>NZ_CP162807.1:0-4800000 GCF_054671965.1 Pseudomonas sp. H3_A02 | reverse complement strand
CTGCGCCGCCAGCAGGTGCGCATGCATGAGCTCAAGGCCTTCAACCAGCGTTACGACGATCACACCCGCGGACGCATCCAGGGCCTCAAGCCCGGTTACTACACGCGCATGGGCGCAGCGATTCGCCAGGCCACGCAACGGTTGGCGGGCTGCAGGCGGCGGCGCAAATTGTTGTTGCTGCTCAGTGACGGCAAGCCCAATGACCTGGACCTTTACGAGGGACGCTACGGTGTGGAAGACACCCGCCAGGCGGTGCTTGAGGCGCGACGCGAAGGGTTGACGCCGTTCTGCATTACCATCGATCGCGAAGCGGGGGATTACCTGCCGTACATGTTCGGGGCCAACGGCTACACCTTGATTCGCCAGCCCGAGCAACTGCCGCTGCGTCTACCGCAGTTGTACCGGCAGTTGACTCAGGATTGAGGGTTCAGACGATGCTGCGAGGCAGCCAGAAGAACATGACGATGCAGAAGACCGTCAGCCCGACACAGAACCAACTGAAGCGCCGCAGCCGACGTTCACCGGCCAATGCAGCCTCGGCCGGCAGGGGCATGCCGCACTGGCGGCATTCGGTGGTATCGACAGGGTTGGCTCTTTGGCAATACAGGCAAGTGGGCTGCGCGCTCATTCGAATTGCTCCAGGCGCAGGCGATCGAGAATGGCGATCTGGCGACCGTCCTGGGTGATGATTTTTTCATCGATCAGGCGCCGGATGATCCGCGAAAAGGTTTCCGGCTGGATCGACAGGTGCCCGGCGATCAACTGCTTGGCCATCGGCAGTTCGAACTGGCTGTCGACGGTTTGCAGGCGCACCAGTTGCGTCAGCAGGTAGCGCACCACGCGGTGAGTGGCGTTTTTCAGTGACAGGGTTTCAATTTCGTTGACCCGTTGGTGCAGGCGCACGCAGAGCTTGCCGAGCAGGGCGAAGGTCAGCCGGCTGTTGCTTTGCAGCAGGCGCATGTAGGTGGCGTTGGACAGCCGATACAACTGGGTCGGACCGACGGCTTCGGCGGACGCGACGTAGTTGGGCGTGTCCATCAGCATCATGGCTTCGGCGAAGGTCTGGCGCTCGCCGATCACCTCGAAGACTTTTTCCTGGCCGTCCGGGGTCAGCCGGTAGATTTTCACCGCCCCGGAAATCACGAAGTAAAACGCCTGCGCCGGTTCTCCCTGGCGGAACAACGGGTCGCCCTTGTCGATGCTCAGCAACTGGCTGTTGCTCATCAATTCGTCGAGCTGTTCTTCGTTCAAGGGCTCGAACAGATGATGGCTGCGCAGAATCTGGTGATGGACACGGTGGAGCACCATGGCATGGATCCTTGTAGTGGCGAAAGAAGTGAGCGGGGTCAGACCAGGCTCAGGGACAGGCCGCTGGCAAGCGCCAGGACGCAGGTGAGCACGACGAACCAGGTAAGCGGCAGAACGACGGATTTCATGGATGACCCCGGCAACAAAGGTAATGCCGTGCCTGAGCAAGAGCCGGGCCAGGCCCGGGTGCTTTGATTCGTGGGGCGTTGGGGCTGGTGAGGGTAGAAATGACCCTGGCGCAATAGGGTTAAAACGACCATGACAGGGTCATAAATACCCCGTTCGACTACAGTCCCTGTGGAAGCACAATGCTGTACACAAAAAAAGTGATGGACCTGTGGCGAGGGAGCTTGCTCCCGCTCGGCTGCGAAGCAGTCGTAAACCGGCGGGTGCGGAGTGTCTGATGCTCCGCATTTGGCGGGTTTAGGGGCCGCTTCGCGGCCCAGCGGGAGCAAGCTCCCTCGCCACGGGTTTATCGAATGCCTTAAGTGAGCTCCCACAATGACCCAGTTCGGCAAGCCCCTTGCAAGTGCCTGTTCGAGGCGGGAGGTTGCCGATGCGCTGGCTTGATCTGAGACAAGGCCTGCTGGCGTCGATAGCCGATCATTCGAACCCTGGTTTGTCGTACCTCGCTGACGGTTTGGCGAGGCAAAGGAGTGATGTATGCAAGTGCTTGACCGTCGCAAGGCCATGGCCATCGCGCCGCTGTGGCGCCTGGCGTTTCGGCCGTTCTTTCTGGCCGGTTGCGTGCTGGCGCTGCTGGCCATTCCCTTTTGGCTCGCGGCGTTTACCGGGCGCTTGTCGACCTGGCAGCCGGCCGGCGGCTGGTTGGCCTGGCACCGACATGAATTGTTGTTCGGCTTCGGCCTGGCGATCATCGCCGGGTTCCTGCTGACGGCGGTGCAAACCTGGACCGGCACCCCGGGGCTCAGTGGCAAGCGCTTGGCCGCGCTGGCGTCGCTGTGGCTCGGCGCGCGGCTGGCCTGGCTGGTCGATGCGCCCTGGCCGTTGCTGACGCTGCTGGAGTTGGGTTTTGCCCTGGCGGTCGCTGTGTTGATGGGCGTGACGTTGTGGCGTGTGCGGCAGAAGCGCAATTACCCGATTGTCCTGGTATTGCTGTTGTTGGCCGCCGCCGATGGGTTATCCGTGTATGGCCTGGTGCAGCACAACGAAGGCTTGCAGCGCCAGAGCGTGCTCACCGGCCTGTGGCTGGTGGCGGCGATGATGGGGTTGATCGGCGGGCGCGTGATTCCATTCTTTACCCAGCGCGGCCTTGGGCGGGTCGAGGGCGTGGCCCCTTGGCCGTGGCTCGATCGCTTGTTGCTGGCGGGTGCGGCGCTGGTGGCGTTGTTATATGCCTTCGGTCCGGCGCTGGTGGCCAGCGCCTGGGTCGGCCTGTTGTTCGCCGCGTTGGCGGTGGGCCACGGGATTCGACTGGTGCGTTGGCACGATCGGGACTTGTGGCGGGTGCCGCTGCTGTGGTCGTTGCACCTGGCCTACGCTTGGCTGGCGGTGGCTTGCCTGGGCATGGCGCTGTGGCACTTCGGGATGCCGGTGAACCCGAGCCTGGCGGTGCACAGCCTGACCATCGGTGCCATGGCCGGTTTGATCCTGGCGATGATTGCCCGCGTCAGCCTGGGCCATACCGGGCGAGCCCTGGAGCCACCGGCGGGCATGACCCTGGCCTTTATCCTGCTGAACCTGGCGTGCCTGAGTCGTGTGCTGTTGGTGCTGCTGTTGCCGCTGGTTGGGCTGTGGCTGGCGGCGCTGTGTTGGACATTGGCGTTCGGCCTCTATGCTTGGCGTTATGGCCCGATGCTGTTGCAGACCCGGGTGGATGGGCATCCGGGATGAGTCGATGGGGCGGAGGGGATCGATGATGTACGGGGTCTTGCTGGTCACGCACCTGTTGGCGGCGATCGCCTTCATTGGCACGCTGTTTTTTGAGGTGTTCATCTGGCATGCCGCCCGCCGGCCTTTGACGCAGATCGTCAGGGAAGGCGCTGATCAGGCGATTGCCCAGCGCTCGCGGCATGTACTGCATGGCGTGGTGCTGGTGTTGTACGGCGCCGGCCTGGCCCTGGCCTGGCAACATCGCGGCGCATTGAGCCAGCCGTTGAGCAACAGCTTCGGCCTGCTGCTGAGCCTGAAGATCCTGCTGGCGCTGAGCATCGTCGGGCACTATGTGTGGCTGGCGTACTGGCTCAAGCGCGGCTGCCTGACACCCAGCCGCGCCTGCTGGCTGCGGCGCAGTATCCTGGGGCACATGGTACTGATCGTGGTGTTGGCGAAGGCCATGTTCTATTGGCAGTTTTGAGCAAGAGGGTGAAAGCCAGCACTTGATTCATGGGGGTTGCAAAACAGGCTGGACACCACCAATCCCCTGTGGGAGCGAGCTTGCTCGCGATGGCGTCGGATCAGTCAGTATTGAGTTTTCTGATCCACCGCTATCGCGAGCAAGCTCGCTCCCACAAGGGGTATGCAGTGCTTGATGGTCAGCGAGCGGGCTTCATCGCATTGACGAACAACACATTGTTTTCCAGGTGGATGTGCTGCATCAGGTCGTCGCGAAACTCCACCAGCCCGCGGTACAGGGCGCGCCAGGTGTTGCAGGCGTCGGAGGGCGGGGTGATCTGGTCGGTCAGGGCGAGCATGGTTTCCAGGGCTTCACCGTGCTGGTCGTGTTCATAGCGCAGGACCTGGATCGGCGCCGAGGCCCGTTCGCCCAGGCCCTGCTGCAGCATCGGGAACAGCACCTGTTCTTCCTTGAGCATGTGGCCTTCGAGTTCCTGATACATGTCCTGCAAGTGATCGGCCAGGCCGTTGGGGCAACTGGCCCGGGCACCATGGACCTGTTCGACGCGCCGGGCCAGGCGGATCAATTCCGGCAGTTGTTCGCGGTGGCGCGCGTGGTAGCGTTCCAGGATGTGGGCGATCAACAGCGCCTGGGGCTCGTCGCGCCAGTCATGGCCCAGTTCCCCGGCGGCTTGCAAGGTGCTGAGGGCATCGGCGATCAGCAGCGGGTTGAGGCCTTTGCCCAGCGCGGCTTCGCGCAAGGATTTTTGCCCACCGCAGCAGAAGTCGAGGTTGTAATGATGGAAGGTGCGGGTCGCACCGGGAATGTCGCAGGCCAGTTGGCCCAGGCTTTGTTCCAGCAGGTCGAGGCTCATCATGCTTCCTTGGGTTGAATCCCGGGGAGGGACAGATGAGCACTCTCTTTGCAGCCGGCGTGCCAAATGTAACTGACTGAAAACTAAGCCTTAAATTTTTTACAGGGTGATTGTCACCCTGACTGTGAAGGGTCAAACGAACCCTGGAGGGTCATCACTACCATGCTGCGTGAAAGCCTGGCCGCCGACCTGATCGTCGAGCTGCCCAATGCGGTGCGATTGCAGCGCCTGGTGCAGACCCTGCGCGAATACTTCAACAGTGGCGCCGTGGGGTTGCTGCGTCTGGACGACGACAGCCTCAGGCCCGTGGCCACAGTGGGTCTGGTCCACGAGGCGCTGGGACGACGCTTCGTGATTGCCCAGCACCCGCGCCTGGCGGCGATCATGGCCTCGCGCGAACCCACCTGGTTCGAACCGGACAGTCGTTTGCCGGATCCTTATGACGGCTTGCTCGACAACCACGTCGGTGAACCCCTGCCGGTGCATGACTGCATGGGCGTGAGCCTGTACGTGGAAGGCCGGCTCTGGGGTGCGATCACCCTGGATGCGTTGCACGCCGGCACCTTCGACAGCCGCGCCCGGGAGGAACTCAAGCGCTGCACGCTGCAGATCGAGGCGGCGGTGAGGGTCACTCGACTTGAACAGGAAAACCGTAGCCTGCGGGCATCGCGCAGCGACCAGACCGACCTGCGCTTGCCAGCCGAGGAGGGCGAGATCCTTGGGCGCAGCGAAGGTTTGCAGCAATTGCTCAACGAGCTGGATGTGCTGGCCGACTCCGAATTGCCGGTGCTATTGCTGGGGGAAACCGGTGTGGGCAAGGAGCTGTTCGCCCGCCGCCTGCATCGCTTGTCCCGGCGCGGTCACAAGCCGCTGGTCCAGGTCAACTGCGCAGCATTGCCCGAGTCCCTGGCCGAAAGCGAGTTGTTCGGCCACGTCAAAGGTGCGTTCTCCGGGGCGACCACCGACCGCGCCGGGCGTTTCGATGCGGCCAATGGCGGCACGCTGTTTCTCGATGAGGTCGGTGAGTTGCCGTTGAGTGTGCAGGCCAAGTTGCTGCGCACCCTGCAGAACGGTGAGATCCAGCGCTTGGGGGCGGACAAGCCGTTGCACGTCGATGTGCGGATCATCGCCGCCACCAACCGGCACTTGCCCGACAGCATTCGCGACGGGCTGTTTCGCGCCGACCTGTACCACCGGCTTTCGGTCTACCCGGTGCCGATCCCGCCGCTGCGTGAGCGTGGCCACGATGTGTTGATGCTGGCCGGACACTTTCTCGAACTGAACCGCACACGCCTGGGCTTGCGCGGCTTGCGCCTGTCACCGGCGGCCGAACAGGCGTTGTTGGCGTACAGTTGGCCCGGCAATGTACGGGAGCTGGAGCACGTGATCAGTCGCGCGGCGTTAAAGCAACTGAGCCGCGGTGCCAGTCGCAGCCTGATCATGACCCTGGAGCCGCAGGTGCTGGACCTGGACGTCAACGCTAACACCGCCACGGCCCATGCGTTGCTGGAGGCGCCCCCGGAGGCGCTCGATGCACCGATCCAGCCGTTGAGCGAAGCCGTCGATGGTTGTCAGCGACAGGCGATCCTCAACGCCCTGGAGCGTTGCGGGCAGAACTGGGCGGGGGCGGCGCGGTTGTTGGAGGTGGATCCGAGCAACTTGCATAAGCTGGCGCGGCGGTTGGGGCTTAAGTAGCCGTTGATCTGTTAGACCGCGTTGCCTTCATCGCGAGCAAGCTCGCTCCCACAGGTGATCTGCTGTGTTCACAAGTCCCCTGTGGGAGCGAGCTTGCTCGCGATAGCGCCCTTCAATTCACCACAAGAACCGGCATTGACGACGATCAAGGCCCGGCAACCCGGCCGACTCCACACTGGCCCAAACCCATTGTGGAGATCACCCTCATGCCCCTTTCCCTAGCCAAAATGCGCCGCCAGTACACCCTCAATGGACTGGATGAAGCCCAGGCACCCGACGATCCCATGGCTTTGTTCACGCTCTGGATGCAACAGGCCCGCGACACCGAAAGTCCACCCGTGGAAGCCAACGCCATGGCCCTGGCGACGATGGACGAACAGGGTCGGCCTCATTGTCGGATCTTGTTGCTCAAGGGCTTCGACGCCCAGGGTTTTTCGTTTTTCGGCAACTACGACAGTGCCAAGGGCCAGGATCTGGCGGCCAATCCCAGGGCGGCCATGACATTTTTCTGGCCGGGGCTGGAGCGGCAAGTGCGCATCGAAGGGCCGGTCCACAAACTCGATCCAGCGCTGTCGGATGCCTACTTCGAGTCCCGTTCCGTAGGCAGTCGCCTGGGTGCCTGGGCGTCGCCACAAAGTCGCCCTCTGGCGGATCGGGCCGCGCTGGAAATCTTGCTGGCGCAGACTGAACAACGCTTCGCCGATCAGCCCGTGCGGCGTCCCGACCATTGGGGCGGCTATTGCCTGCGGCCCGAACGCCTGGAGTTCTGGCAGGGCCGCGCCGACCGTTTGCACGATCGGCTCGACTACCGTCTGCAAGACGGCTCCTGGCAACGTAGTCGCCTGGCACCCTGAATGGATGCCTTTGTAGGAGCTGCCGAAGGCTGCGATCTTTTGATCTTTCGCTTGAGACTCAAGTGGCCCTGGAAAGATCGCAGCCTCGCTACGCTCGGCAGCTCCTACGGGAATAGGATCGTTCTTGCATGGGGTGCCAAGGGAGGTACCTCCAAGGAGGAATAGGCCGGGCAACGATTGCGGTTCAGGCTGGGCCATCTTTTCTGACAGGACGGCTGATCATGGCCCATCTGACGCAACGCCTCTTTCAACCGCTGAACATCGCGGTCCTTACCATTAGCGATACTCGAACCTTCGACACCGACACCTCGGGCCAGACCCTGGCGGATCTGCTGCAAACCGCTGGGCACGTGCTCATCGACCGTGGGCTGGTGAAGGACGATATCTACCAGATCCGTGCCCAGGTCTCCCAATGGATCGCCGACCCCAAGGTGCAGGTGGTGCTGATGACCGGCGGCACCGGTTTTACCCCGCGCGACAACACGCCCCAAGCGGTGGCGCCGTTGCTGGACAAACAGGTGGACGGTTTCGGCGAATTGTTCCGCCAGGTGTCGCTGGCTGAGATCGGCATGTCCACCCTGCAATCCCGCGCTTTGGCGGGCATGAGCAATGGCGTGCTGGTGTGCTGCTTGCCGGGTTCGCCGGGCGCTTGTCGGACCGGTTGGGAGCAGATCCTGGCGGGGCAATTGGACAGCCGCACCGGCCCGTGCAATTTCACCCCGCATCTCAAGCCCCAGGACGGCATCGCCCCGACGGCGTGCGAGACGCGCTCGTGAGCGGCCGGGTATGCGACAGCGGCGTGCTGATGCCGGTGGATGAAGCGATCCGGCATCTGCTCGACCAGGCACCGCCGCCACCGCCCGTGCAACGAGTCGGCCTTGATCAAGCCCTGGCGCGGGTGTTGGCCTCCGATATCGTGTGCCCGATGAACCTGCCGGCCTGGGACAACAGCGCGATGGACGGCTATGCCCTGCGGGCCGCTGACCTGCCGGTTGATGGCGGCTACCTGGCGTTGGTCGGGCGCATCGCCGCCGGTGACGGGCCGGGCGAACCGTTGCAGGCCGGGCAGGTCGTGCGGATTTTTACCGGCGCGCCGCTGCCTCCGGGGGCCGACACGGTGGTGCCACAGGAAAGCTGCCAGGTCGACGGCGAGCGAGTTTGGCTGCCATCGGTCAACAGCGGTGACCATGTTCGCAAGGAAGGCGAAGAGCTGCGTCGAGGTGATCGGCTGCTCGAAGCGGGCACGCGTCTGCGCGCCCAGGAACTGGGTTTGCTCGCCGGTGCCGGCGTCCCTCAGGTGGACGTCTATCGCCCCTTGCAAGTGGGCTTGCTCAGCAGCGGCAATGAGCTGCGCGAACCGGGCGAGCCACTGGCGCCAGGGCAGATCTACAACAGCAATCGCCATAGCCTCGCCGCGCTGTTGCGTGGCTGGGGTGTTGAGGTGCATGACTTCGGGGTCATGCCCGACCAGTTATCGGCCAGTCGACAAGCGTTGCGCCTGGCCGCGGCCGAATGTGATGTGCTGATCTCATCGGGCGGTGTCTCGGTGGGCGAAGAGGACCACCTCAAGCAAGCCATCGAAGCCCTGGGCAGCATCGACCTCTGGCGCCTGGCGATCCAGCCGGGCAAGCCCCTGGCCTTTGGCGATGTGGCGGGAAAACCTTGGATCGGGCTGCCGGGTAATCCGTCGGCGGCGTTGATTACGGCGCTGATCGTCGTGCGGCCGTTCCTGTTCCGGGCCCAGGGCATGGACAAGGTCCTGCCGGTGCCGTTGCAACTCCCGGCCGGGTTCGACTGGCTCAAGCGCAACCGACGTCGACAGTACCTGCGCGCCAGATTGGTTGCGGATGCCAACGGTCACCTGTGCGTGGAGCTGCACCCGCAGCAAAGTTCGGCAATGCTGACGGCCGCGTGCTGGGCCGATGGGCTGGCGGTGGTGGAGTGTGAGGCGCAACTGCACAAGCACGACAAGGTGCTGTACCTGCCATTCTCCGACCTGATGCATTGACGGCAATTGATTGCCGTCAAGGTCGCTGGCCGAGGGCTGGCTAGACTGGCGGCGCCCTTAGTTTCCTCACGAGGATGCCCCATGCAACTGGTTTGCCCGGCAGGGAATCTGCCTGCCCTCAAAGCGGCGGTGCGCCAAGGCGCCGATGCCGTCTATGTCGGCTTTCGCGATGACACCAATGCCCGGCATTTCGCCGGGCTGAACATGGACGACAAACAGTTCGACGCGGCTGTCGCGCATATCCGCCAGCACCAACGCAAACTGTACGTGGCGGTCAATACTTACCCGCAACCCAAGGGCTGGGAGCGCTGGCAACGGGCCGTGGACCGTGCCGCCGATTTCGGCGTGGATGCCCTGATTGCCGCCGACCCCGGCGTGCTCAGCTACGCCCGCCAGCGCCATCCACAACTGGCGCTGCACCTGTCGGTACAAGGCTCGGCCACCCACGCGGCGGCCCTGGCTTTTTATGCAGAGCGCTATGACATCCGCCGCGCCGTGCTGCCACGCGTACTGTCCCTGGCCCAGGTGCGGCAGGTGGCGGCGGGCAGCCCGGTGCCGATCGAAGTCTTCGGCTTCGGCAGCCTGTGCATCATGGCCGAGGGCCGTTGCCACTTGTCTTCCTACATCACCGGCGAGTCGCCGAACCTGTGCGGCGTCTGCTCGCCCGCCAAGGCCGTACGCTGGAGCGAGGACGCCCAAGGCCTCAGTGCACGCCTGAGCGAGGTGCTGATCGACCGCTACACCCCCGAAGAGCCGGCCGGTTATCCGACCCTGTGCAAAGGCCGCTTCCTGGTGGGCGGCAAGCGCTTCCATGCGCTGGAAGAGCCCACCAGCCTCGACACCCTCGACCTGCTGCCGGAACTGACGGCCATCGGCGTCGAAGCGGTGAAGATCGAAGGCCGCCAACGCAGCCCGGCCTACGTTGAACAAGTGACCCGGGTCTGGCGCGCCGCGCTGGACGCCCATCAGGCCGCGCCGCAACGGTTCCGGGTGCGGGAAGAATGGCGCCAGGTGCTGGCCGGTTTGTCCGAAGGCAGCCAGACCACCCTGGGTGCCTACCATCGATCATGGCAATGAAGGAGGCCAGATGAAGCTCAGCCTGGGACCGGTCCTGTTTTACTGGGACAAAGCGCAACTGGGGAATTTCTACGCCGAGATGTCGGCCTTGCCGCTGGACGTGATTTACCTGGGAGAAACCGTGTGCTCGAAACGCCGGGCGTTCTCCCTGGATCAGTGGTTGGGGTTGGCGCGCGAGCTGCAAGCGTGCAGCCAGGCACAGATTGTGTTGTCGAGCCTGACGCTGATCGAAGCGGCCTCGGAGCTGTCTTCCCTGCGACGCCTGTGTGACAACGGTCAATTGTTGGTGGAAGCCAACGACATGGGCGCGGTGCAGTTCCTCGCCGAACGCAAGCTGCCCTTTGTCGGCGGTCCGGCGCTGAACCTGTACAACGGCCATGCCCTGGGGCAATTGCTCGATAGCGGCATGATCCGCTGGGTGCCACCGGTGGAATGTTCGGCGGCGTTGATCGGTGATGTGCTGGAGCAGGTTCGGGAGATGGGCCGCAAGGTGCCCGAAGTGGAGATTTTTTCCTATGGTCATCTGCCCTTGGCGTACTCGGCGCGCTGCTTTACCGCCCGAGCCGAAAACCGACCCAAGGACGACTGCCAGTTCTGTTGCATCAACTACCCCGACGGCCTGGCGTTGAGCAGTCAGGAAGGCCAACAGTTGTTCACCCTCAACGGCATCCAGACGATGTCCGGCGAGGTGACGAATCTGCTGGCCGATTACAACGCGCTGCTGGCTTGCGGCGCCGACGTACTGCGCCTGAGCCCGCGGGCCCAGGGCATGACCGAGGTGGTCACGGCCTTTGACAAGGTTCGCCAGGGCGAGGCACCGCCGCTGTTCGTGGAGGGTTGCAATGGTTACTGGCACGGTCATGCCGGCATGTTGAAGGTAGAGGAGGCGGGCCTGTGTTGAGTCCGAAGAAATGGCTGCTCAAAGGTGCCGACCGTTTGCTGCCGCTGGTGGGCAAGGTGCCGTTCGTGGTGCAGCGGCTGACGTTGCAGCAGGCGCTCAATCGCTGCCTGGCCGAGCCGTTGCGCGATGGCGGGTTCGAGGTGCTGCGTGGGCGTTGGTTGTGCCTGCGCGTGCCTGACCTGAAGTTGTGCTGGTACCTGACCCTGGCACGGGATGGATTGCGCATCGTCGAGCGCGCTGAGGCTCAGGTCACCATCAGCGGTAACTGGCGTGAGTTTCTGTTGTTGGCCAGTCGTCAGGAAGACCCGGATACGTTGTTTTTTCGTCGGCGGTTGGTGATTGAGGGGGATACTGAGTTGGGGTTGGCGTTGAAGAATTTGATCGACAGTCTTGATCCGGAGGTATTGCCCGTTTGGTTGTGGCGCAATCTGGAGCGGGCAGGCAAGGGGTTGGCGACGGTCTGATGAAAGCCCCGAGTGTGTTGCCTCTGGTGTATTCGTGTTCCGGTTGTTCCAATGTGGCGCAACTGGCCAATACCGTTGCGTTGCGGCTGGATCGTGCGGGCCTGGCTGAGATGTCTTGCATTGTCGGGGTGGGTGGGGGTGTGCCGCCGCTGGTTGACAAGGCGCGGTCGGGGCGGCGGATCATTGCGTTGGATGGGTGTCCGTTGCAGTGTGTCCAGGCGTGTTTGCGGCAGCATGATTTGGTGGCGGATGTGCATGTGATTCTGAACCAGCTGGGTTTGCGCAAGCGGTTTGGGGTGGATTGCGGTGAGCGCGATATGGAGTTGGTGTTTTCGCGGGTGGTTGCGTTGGTTGATGTGGGTTAGGGGTGGGTGAATATCCATTTCTTCGGTAACGGCGGCTTATGGTTCCGCCCTGACGGCGGGTCACTTTTGAAGAGCGCAAAAGTAACCAAAACGCTTCTGCCCCACCACTCGGCACCTCGCCTAGGCTCGGTGTGCCCTCACTCCGGCATTGCTCCGTGGGCCGCCGCGAAGGGCCATCCATGGCCCAGCGCGGCTATCCCGGCATCCATGCCGGGATGCCCACTGCGCAATGCCTGCGTTCGGCCAGCGTGGTTAACGGGGCGCCCGAGATCAACGTCCATCGCGAGGCGGCCTGATAGCCGACCTGGCTCTTGGTGGGATCGCGTTCCTCCTGTGGGAGCGGGCTTGCTCGCGAAGAGGCCAGCGCATTCAGCATCCGCGTCGATTGTGATACCGCTTTCGCGAGCAAGCCCGCTCCCACACTGGATTTTCAGCAGGCACAAAACTTATGTACGCCGCAGTATCCTTGTGGGGGGCTTGCTCGCGAAGAGGTCGGCACATTCAACATCTCCGTTGGTTGAACCACCGCAATCGCGAGCAAGCTCGCTCCCACACTCACCCCACAGGGGAAACTCGGTCTCATCCAGAACCAGGTCGGCTATAAGGCCGCCTCGCGATGGACGTTGATCTCGGGCACACCGAGCCTAGGCGAGGTGCCGAGTGGTGGGGCAGAAGCGTTTTGGTTACTTTTGACTGGGCCGGCTTCCGGGCTCTTCAAAAGTGACCCGCCGTAAGGGCGGAACCATAAGCAGCCGTAACCGAAGGAATGGATATTCACACCAAAGAAACCTACTGCTGATACCCCTCCAACCCATCCTCGGACAAGATACGAATCTGCCGCCGCTCCATGGCAATCAACCCCCCATCCACCAACCGATGAAGAATCCGCGAAAACGTCTCCGGCTGAATCCCCAGCTTGGAAGCCACCAGCCGCTTGGACACCTGCAACACCACCTGACCATCCCGCGGATCCCGCTCCTGCAACAGGAAATTGATCACCCGCCGACTGGCACTGGCCAAGGTCAAGTTATCGATATCCTTGAGCCGCTGATGCAGATGAATGCTCATGCTCGCCAGGATCGCCAGGCAGACCTTAGGCTGGTCCTCCAGCGCCTTGCGATAATGCGTACCCTCGATACTCACTAGCACACTGTCCTTGATCGCCGACGCACTGACCGGGTAGCAACGGGCCTGGCTGAACAGCAGGGCCTCGGCGAAGGTCTGGCCGGGCTGGATGATTTCCACCAGGTTCTCCTGGCCCTCGCCGGTGACCCGGAACAGTTTGATCTGGCCACTGACCAGCAAGAAAAACCGCTTGGCCGGATCGCCTTGGTGCATGAGCGTGCTATTGCAACCCAGGCGCTTGAGGACGGCCAGGTTGCAGACGTCTTCAAATTCCCGCTCCGGCAATTGGCTGAACAGGTGATGACGACGCAACAGTAAAACGATGGAAGGGTGGGTCAGCATGGCGTACCTCCGGGTGCCGTCATGGTAGAGCCCAAGTCACCGTCGGCCTATGCCTCGGCTGGCCTACCTCGGAAGAGGGATGGGCCTCTCGATCAAGGCAAAACCCTGTGGGGAACGAAATCCAGATCTGCTGCCAATTCCCTGTGGGAGCAAAGCTTGCTCGCGATAGCGGCGGCACATTCAACATTTTCGCAAGCTGAACTACCGCCATCGCGAGCAAGCTTTGCTCCCACAGGGCGTATGTTTTGCTCCCACAGGGCGTGTGTTTTGCTGGGCTAACCGGCCCCACGCAAATGCTCCATCGCCCACACCGCCGCCTCGACCCGTGAACGCAAGCCGAGCTTGTGCAGCAGGTTCTTCACATGCACCTTGACCGTACCTTCGGTGATGCCCAGCTTGTGGCCGATGACCTTGTTGCTGTAGCCGCCGGCGATGGTCTTGAGCACCTGGCGCTCGCGCTCGGTCAGTTCCACATCGGCCTGGCGCGGTGGCGAGCGCAGGGCCTGGGCCATGACGCGGGTCAGGCCGGGGCTGATCACCAGGGCGCCGTTGAGGGCGTCGCGGATGTACTGGATCAGCAGCTCCGGCTCCATGTCCTTGAGCAGGTAACCGTTGGCGTCCAGGCGCAGGGCGTCGCGGATGTCGTCCTCGGCATCGGACACGGTGAACAGCAGCACCTTGCCGGTGTAGTGCATGGCGCGCAGGCGACGCAGGGTCTCGATGCCGTTCATCTGCGGCATGTTGTTGTCCAGCAACACCAGGTCGGGCTTGAGCGGTTCGATCAGGGTCAGGGCTTCTTCGCCGTGGCTGGCTTCGCCAACGATCTGCAAATCGTCTTCGAGCTCAAGCATCTGGCGGATCCCGCGACGCATCATCGGGTGATCGTCGACCAGTAGCAGGGTGTGGCGCAGGGGGGCGTTCATGTTGCGAGGCCTTCGGTGGGTTGGCCCAGGAATTCCGGTTGGAAATGCACCTGGATACGGGTGCCCTGGGGTGTACGGGAGTGAATCTGCAGTTGACCGTGCAGGCTGCGGGCCCGCTCGTTCATGATGTTCAGGCCATGGTGTTCGCGCTGGTCGACCTCGCCACTGAAGCCCCGGCCATCGTCTTCGATCGACAGCCGTACGGTCTCGCCTTCCTGGCGCAGTTCGAGCCAGGCGTTTTGTGCATGAGCATGGCGCAGGCAGTTGGACAGGGCCTCGCGGGTGATCTGCAGGATGTGGATCTGCTCGCTGGCTGACAGCTCGAAGGCCAGGGTGTCGATGAACAGGTGCACCTGGAAATCCCCTCGGTTGGAGAACTCCTCGGCGGTGTCCTTGAGTTCCTCCACCAGGCCGTCGTCGTGGATCTGCAGGCGGAAGGTGGTGAGCAGTTCACGCAGTTGGCGATAGGCGTTGTTCAGCCCCTCGCGCAGCTCGCCGGTGACGGTCTCCAGGGTTTGCACCGGTTCACCCCGGCGCATCAGGGCCTGCATGCGGCTGACTTGCAGCTTCATGTACGACAAGGCCTGGGCCAGGGAGTCGTGCAGCTCACGGGCAATGATCGTGCGTTCATCGAGCAGCAGCAGGCGATGGTCCTGTTCGCGTTGGCGCTTGAGGGACAGCGACGTGCCGATCAGGTTGGCCAGGGCCTGGATCAACGCGGTTTCCCAGGGTTGCGCCGCGTGACCATCGACGAAATGTGCCTTGAGCTCACCCAGTTCGGTGCCCTGGTTGCTGATGCTGAAGGCCTGCGGGCGGGCGGCGTTCTGCCGGTGGCAACTGGCGCAATCGCTGCTGGCGCAGACCTGGCGGCTGGCGGCGCCATGCAGGGCCAGCAGGTGCCTGGCCGGGGCCTGCAATTGCCCTTGCAGGCACAGCGTCAGGCGCAACCCCGGCAAGCGCTGCTGGAAGCGCCGGATCAGCTCATCCAGGCCTTCGGCATTGGCTTGGCGTGTCGCCAGGCTGCGACTGCTCTGGTACAGCAATTCGAGGGCGGCGTTGGCCTGTTGCAGGTTCAGGGTCTTTTGCTGGACCTGGTTTTCCAAGGTGCGGTGGGATTGCTCGATGGTCTCGGCCATGGTGTTGAAACTGGTCGCCAACTGGCCCAGCTCATCCTCGGACTGATGGTTGACCCGCACCTGGAATTCGCCACGACGAAAGCGCTGGGTGGCGTCCACCAGTTCCTGCAAGGGCGTGATCACGCCGTACTGCAGTTCATACAGGCCGATCAGCAGGATGATCATGGTGCTGAACAGCGCCATGCCCTGGATCGTCTGTTGCCAGCCTTGTTTGTGTTCGCTCTGGCGTTGCAGCAGGGTGACGAACTGGTCCAGTTGCTCAACGAAAGAAGGGGCGCTGCTTTGGAAAAACGTCGAATCGCCGCGCTCGATGGCCGGACGCAAGGTCTGGTTCCAGCGCTGCATGAGGTCGCGATAGCTCTTGTGCAGGGAGGTTTCCGGCCCGTCTTCCAGCACGGCGCGCAGGGCGGGGCTGTCGAGGCGTTGTTGCAGGCTGTCGATGATCGCCGGGAGGTCGTCGTTGGCTCCCGCCGCCAGTTTCCAGCTCAGGTGGTAGGTCTCCATGCGCACGGAGCCGGCGGTGTTGATGGCGGCGGCGTCGCCCTGGCTGAACCAGGCGATCAAACCGGCGCTCAAGGAACTGGCCAGGGCCAGGATGGCGATCAGGATCACCGCCAGCCCGGCGCGAGCGGGCAGGGAACTGCGCAGCCAACCCATCATCGCCGGGGGCCTGGGAGGCAAAACGGTGAACCGAGCATAGGGGGCGCCCTGGACCTGAGGGTGTAGGAGCCGATCCTGGGCGCACTACCTCTAAAGAGTTGCTGACCGTTCCGTTTCCATAAAAGCCTCGGTCAACTTGATCAAGATATTGAAAAACAAAGGGTTTCATCGATATCCAGGCCTACCTCCTTAGAGGTAGACGGGCCAAGCATAGGCCTGTACCGCCCCGGCGCACGTTGACCCAGGTCAAGTTTTCGCAGGGTTCGTATCACTAGGCTGCGCTCATCGAACTGACGGAGTGCCTCGTGATGCGAGCACAAGTGCAACAAGGGCTGGTACTCGGGATGAGTACCCTGGCCTTCACCGTGTGCTTCATGGTCTGGATGATGTTTGCCGTGCTGGGCGTTCCGATCAAGGAACTGCTGGCCCTCAACGAAACCCAGTTCGGCCTGCTGGCCGCCACGCCGGTATTGACCGGCTCGCTGGTGCGTCTGCCCCTGGGCCTTCTGACCGACCGCTTTGGCGGACGGATCGTGTTCTTCCTGCTGATGCTCGCCTGCGTATTGCCGCTGTACCTGATCACCCTCGCCACGGCCTTCTGGCAATTCCTGGTGCTGGGGCTGTTCGTCGGCCTGGCCGGTGGTTCGTTCTCGGTGGGCATTGCCTACGTCGCCAAATGGTTCGATAAGCAGAACCAGGGTTTTGCCATGGGCGTCTTCGGCGCTGGCAACGCGGGGGCGGCGGTGACCAAGTTCCTCGCTCCGGCCCTGATCGCATTCGGCTCCTGGCACCTGGTGCCGAAGGTGTTCAGCGCCATCCTGTTCATCACCGCGCTGCTGTTCTGGTTTCTCACCAGCGAGAAAAAGGAACACAGCGGCACCGGCGGTGCCACGTTGCGCGAGCAATTGAAAACCCTGAAAGAGCCGGCCGTGTGGCGTTACTGCCAGTACTACTCGATCGTGTTCGGCGGCTACGTGGCCCTGGCCTTGTGGATGACCAAGTACTACGTGCAGGAATACGGCTTCAGCCTGCAAAGCGCGGCGCTGCTGGCGGCGTGTTTCTCCTTGCCCGGTGGCGTGCTGCGGGCCGTCGGTGGCTGGATGTCCGACCGTTGGGGCGCCCAGAGCGTGACCTGGTGGGTGTTGTGGGTCAGCTGGATCTGCCTGTTCCTGCTGTCCTATCCCCAGACCCAGCTGCAAGTGCAGACCGTCAACGGCATCGTCGATTTCCACATCGGCCTCAACGCCACGCTGTTCACCGTGCTGCTGTTCGTGATGGGTATCGCCTTCGCGTTCGGCAAGGCCTCGGTTTTCAAGTACATCGCCAACGACTACCCGAAAAACATGGGCGCGGTGTCCGGCATCGTCGGTCTGGCCGGCGGCCTGGGCGGGTTCGTGCTGCCCATCATGTTCGGCGCCCTGGTGGACCTCACCGGTGTGCGCTCGTCCTGCTTCATGTTGATGTACGGCGTGGTCTGGGTCTCCCTGACCTGGATGTACTTCAGCGAAATGCGCAAGCGCCCGCTGCTGGGTAAACAGCCGCCGGCCAGCCAATCCCCGTTTTCCAGCATTGCCCAAGGAGAAGAACATGTCCGTTCTGCAAACGCCTGAAAAGGGCCCGGTCATTCATGACTGGCGCCCGGAAGACCCCGCGTTCTGGGGCAAGAGCGGCAAACTGACCGCCCGACGCAACCTGTGGATCTCGATCCCGGCGCTGCTCTTGGCCTTCGCGGTGTGGATGGTCTGGAGCACGGTGATCGTGCGCCTGAACGCCATCGGCTTCAGTTTCACCACTGACCAACTGTTCTGGCTGGCGGCGTTGCCGGGGTTGTCCGGCGCGACCTTGCGCATCTTCTATTCGTTCATGGTGCCGATCTTCGGTGGCCGCCGTTGGACCGCCCTGAGCACCGCGTCATTGCTGGCGCCAGCGCTGTGGATGGGCTTCGCGGTGCAGGATCCAAGCACGCCCTACAGCGTGTTCGTGCTGATCGCGCTGCTCTGCGGCTTTGGTGGTGGCAACTTCGCCTCGAGCATGTCCAACATCAGCTTCTTCTACCCCAAATCCCAGCAGGGCACTGCCCTGGGCCTGAACGCCGGCTTGGGCAACCTGGGCGTGTCGGTGATGCAGTTCAGCGTGCCTTTGGTGATTTCCTTCGGTGTGTTCGGTTTCATGGGCGGCCAACCCCAAGTGCTGGCCGATGGCAGCTCGCTGTGGTTGCAGAACGCCGGGTTCATCTGGGTGCCGTTCATCCTCGCCGTGACCCTGATTGCCTGGTTCGGCATGAACGACCTGTCCAGTGCCCGGGCGTCGTTCAGCGAACAGGCGGTGATCTTCAAGCGCAAGCACAACTGGCTGATGTGCTGGTTGTACCTGGCGACCTTCGGCTCGTTCATCGGTTTCTCCGCCGCGTTCCCACTGCTGATCAAAACCTCGTTCCCAGAAGTCATCGCCCTGAAATTCGCTTTCCTCGGCCCGCTGGTGGGCGCGCTGGTACGGCCGCTGGGCGGCTGGCTGGCGGACAAGCTCGGCGGCGCGAAAGTCACCTTGTGGAACTTCGTGCTGATGATCGTGATGGTGTTCGGTGTCCTGCACTTTCTGCCTAAGGGCGGCGAGGGCGGCAGCTTCTACGGTTTCCTGGGCATGTTCATGTTGCTGTTCATCACCACTGGCGTGGGCAACGGTTCGACCTTCCGCATGATCCCGGTGATCTTCCGCACCCTGCATGAAAAAGCCGCCCTGGGCAAAAAGCCCGAGGTGCGTGAGCAAGCGCTCAAGAACGCCGGCAAGGAATCGGCCGCGGTGCTGGGTTTCAGCTCGGCCATGGGCGCCTTCGGGGCGTTCTTCATTCCCAAATCATTTGGCACTTCGATGGCCCTGACCGGCGGCCCGGAGATGGCCTTCTACATGTTCGTCGGCTTCTACCTGAGCTGCATCGTGGTGACCTGGTGGTGGTACGCCCGCAAAGGCGCGGCGACACCCTGCTAAGACGAATCCAACTATTGCGTGGGCGGGGCGAAGACCCCGCGGAGCAAGCCTGAGAGGAAGACACTGTGAGTCATTTATTGGATCAACTGCGGTTCTTCAACCGCAAGCAAGGCGAGTTTTCAGACGGCCACGGCGAGACCCGCAAGGAGTCCCGCGACTGGGAGAACGTCTACCGTTCGCGCTGGCAGTACGACAAGATCGTGCGCTCCACCCATGGGGTGAACTGCACCGGTTCGTGCTCGTGGAAAATCTACGTCAAGAACGGCCTGATCACTTGGGAAACCCAGCAGACCGACTATCCGCGCACCCGCAACGATCTGCCGAACCACGAGCCCCGCGGCTGCCCCCGCGGTGCGAGCTACAGCTGGTACATCTACAGCGCCAACCGGCTCAAGTACCCGAAGATCCGCAAGCCCTTGCTCAAACTGTGGCGCGAAGCCCGGCAGACCCTGCCGCCTGTTGAGGCCTGGGCCAGCATCGTCGAGAACAAGGCCAAGGCTGACTCGTACAAGAGCAAGCGCGGCATGGGTGGTTTCATCCGTTCCAACTGGGAAGAAGTCAACGAGATCATCGCCGCCGCCAACGTCTACACCGTCAAGGAACACGGCCCGGACCGGGTGGTCGGCTTCTCGCCGATCCCGGCCATGTCGATGGTCAGCTATGCCGCCGGCTCGCGTTACCTGTCACTGATTGGTGGCGTGTGCCTGAGCTTCTACGACTGGTATTGCGACTTGCCGCCCGCTTCGCCGATGGTCTGGGGCGAGCAGACCGACGTGCCGGAATCGGCCGACTGGTACAACTCCAACTACATCATTGCCTGGGGCTCCAACGTCCCGCAGACCCGTACCCCTGACGCCCACTTCTTCACGGAGGTGCGCTACAAGGGCACCAAGACCGTGGCGATCACCCCGGACTATTCGGAAGTCGCCAAGCTCACCGACCTGTGGCTCAACCCCAAGCAGGGCACTGACGCCGCGCTGGCCCAGGCCTTCAACCATGTGATCTTCAAAGAATTCCACCTGGACAAGCCCAGCGCCTATTTCACCGAATACGCCAAGCGCTACACCGACTTGCCAGTGCTGGTGATGCTCAAGCCGATGCTCGGCGCGGCGCCGGGCGCGGGTTTCCAGCCGGACCGTTTCCTGCGGGCCAGCGACCTGACCGACAACCTCGGCCAGGAAAACAACCCGGAGTGGAAAACCATTGCCCTGGATGCCAGCGGTGAATTGGTTTCACCCCAAGGCTCCATCGGCTATCGCTGGGGCGAGAAGGGCAAGTGGAACATCCTGCCCCGTGAAGGCGGTGAGGGGCGTGAGATCGACCTCAAACTGAGCCTCATCGGCGGCGACGTCGCCGAGGTGGCGTTCCCGTATTTTGCCGGTGAAGCCCAGGAGTACTTCCAGCACGTGGCCGGTGATGCGGTGCAGTTCCGCCGGGTGCCGGTGCACAGCGTGGTGCTGGCCGATGGCAGCGTGGCGAAAGTCGCCACCGTGTTTGACCTGTCGGCGGCCAACCTGGCCATTGACCGTGGCCTGGGCGGCGCCAACGTTGCCAAGGACTATGACGACGCCTCGGTGCCCGGTACCCCGGCCTGGCAGGAGCAGATCACTGGCGTGAGCCGCGAGAAGGCGATCCAGATCGCCCGCGAGTTTGCCGACAACGCCGACAAGACCCGAGGACGCTCGATGATCATCGTCGGTGCGGCAATGAACCACTGGTACCACATGGACATGAACTACCGCGGGCTGATCAACATGCTCATGCTCTGCGGTTGCGTCGGCCAGACCGGTGGCGGCTGGGCCCACTATGTCGGCCAGGAAAAACTCCGTCCGCAATGCGGCTGGCTGCCCCTGGCCTTCGGTCTGGACTGGAACCGTCCGCCACGGCAGATGAACGGTACGAGCTTCTTCTACGGCCACAGTTCGCAATGGCGCCACGAGAAGATGAGCATGCACGATGTGCTCTCGCCCCTGGCCGACAAGTCGCAGTTCCCCGAGCACGCCCTGGACTACAACATCCGCGCCGAACGGGCCGGCTGGTTGCCCAGCGCGCCGCAGCTCAACACCAACCCGCTGCACATCTGTCGCGATGCCGCCGCCGCGGGCCTGGACCCCAAGGACTACGTGGTCAAGTCGCTGCAGGACGGTTCCCTGCGCTTTGCCTGCGAGCAACCGGACAGCCCGGTGAACTTTCCGCGCAACATGTTCATCTGGCGTTCCAACCTGCTGGGTTCCTCGGGCAAGGGCCACGAGTACATGCTCAAGTACCTGTTGGGCACCAAGAACGGCGTGATGAACGAAGACATCGGCCATAGCAGCGAGTGCAAGCCCACCGAAGCCGAATGGGTCGACGAGGGCGCCATTGGCAAGCTCGACTTGGTGACCACCCTGGACTTCCGCATGTCCTCGACCTGCGTGTATTCCGACATCGTCTTGCCGACCGCCACCTGGTACGAAAAAGACGACATGAACACCTCGGACATGCACCCGTTCATTCACCCACTGTCGGCCGCTATCGATCCGGCCTGGGAATCGCGTTCGGACTGGGAAATCTACAAGGGTATCGCCAAGGCGTTTTCCGCCATGTCGGTCGGCCACCTGGGCGTAGAGAAAGACCTGGTCACCGTACCGTTGATGCACGACAGCGTTGGCGAACTGGCCCAACCCTTTGGCGGCACCGATTGGAAAAGCGCCGGCGTGGCGCCGGTACCGGGCAAGAACGCGCCGAACCTGCAGGTGGTGGAGCGTGACTACCCGAACATCTACAAGCAGTTCACCTCCCTGGGCCCGATGCTGGAAAAACTCGGCAACGGCGGCAAGGGCATCAACTGGAACACCGACACCGAAGTGAAATTCCTCGGTGAGCTGAACCACAAGGAAGTCGAAGCGGGCATCAGCCAAGGACGACCAAAAATCGACAGCGCCATCGACGCTGCCGAAGTGATCCTGTCCCTGGCCCCGGAAACCAACGGCCATGTCGCGGTGAAAGCCTGGGCGGCGCTGTCGGAATTCACCGGTATCGACCACAGCCACCTGGCCGTCTCGAAGGAGCACGAGGCGATTCGCTTCCGTGACATCCAGGCCCAGCCGCGCAAGATCATTTCCAGCCCGACCTGGTCTGGCTTGGAAGACGATCATGTGAGCTACAACGCCGGCTACACCAACGTCCATGAGTCGATCCCATGGCGCACCATCACCGGTCGCCAGCAGTTCTACCAGGATCACCCATGGATGCAGGCGTTCGGCGAGCAGTTGATGAGCTACCGGCCACCGGTCAACACCCGCACCATCGCCGGCGTGAAAGGCAAGCGCAGCAACGGCGAGACCGAGATCGTCCTGAACTGGATCACCCCGCACCAGAAGTGGGGCATCCACAGCACCTACAGCGACAACCTGCTGATGCTGACCTTGAGCCGTGGCGGACCGATTGTCTGGCTCTCGGAAATCGACGCCAAGCGCGCCGGTATCGAGGACAACGACTGGATCGAGTGCTTCAACGTCAACGGCGCATTGACCGCCCGGGCGGTGGTCAGCCAGCGGGTCAAGGAAGGCATGGTGATGATGTACCACGCCCAGGAACGCATTGTGAACGTGCCCGGTTCGGAAACCACCAAGACCCGGGGCGGCCACCACAACTCGGTGACCCGCGTGGTGCTCAAGCCCACCCACATGATCGGTGGCTACGCCCAACAGGCCTATGGCTTCAACTATTACGGCACGGTCGGTTGCAACCGCGACGAGTTTGTCGTGGTGCGCAAGATGTCCAAAGTCGATTGGCTCGATGGTTCCAGTGGCGATGATCTGCCGCGTCCACTGCCGACTGATATCGAGGAGAACTGAGATGAAGATTCGCTCACAAATCGGCATGGTCCTGAACCTGGACAAATGCATCGGCTGCCACACTTGCTCGATTACCTGCAAAAACGTCTGGACCAGCCGTGAAGGCATGGAATACGCCTGGTTCAACAACGTCGAATCCAAGCCGGGCATCGGCTATCCCAAGGAATGGGAAAACCAGGACAAGTGGAAGGGCGGCTGGATCCGCAACGCCGACGGTTCGATCAACCCGCGCATTGGCGGCAAGTTCCGCGTGCTGGCGAACATCTTCGCCAACCCGGACCTGCCGAGCCTGGACGATTACTACGAACCGTTCGACTTCGACTACCAGCACCTGCACACCGCGCCGCTGGGCGAACATCAGCCCACCGCACGGCCACGTTCGCTGGTGTCGGGCAAGCGCATGCAGAAAATCGAATGGGGCCCGAACTGGGAGGAGATCCTCGGTACCGAATTTGCCAAACGGCGCAAGGACAAGAACTTCGACAAGATCCAGGCGGACATCTACGGCGAGTACGAAAACACCTTCATGATGTACCTGCCGCGCCTGTGCGAGCACTGCCTGAACCCAGCGTGCGCGGCGTCCTGCCCGAGCGGCGCGATCTACAAGCGCGAAGAGGACGGCATCGTCCTGATCGATCAGGAGAAGTGCCGCGGCTGGCGCATGTGCATCAGTGGCTGCCCGTACAAGAAGATCTATTTCAACTGGAAGAGCGGCAAGTCGGAAAAATGCATTTTCTGTTACCCGCGCATCGAAGCCGGCATGCCGACCGTTTGCGCTGAAACCTGCGTCGGACGGATTCGTTACCTCGGTGTGCTGTTGTATGACGCCGACCGCATCAGCGAAGTGGCCAGCACCGCCAACGAGCAGGACCTGTACGAGAAACAACTGGAGATCTTCCTCGACCCGAACGACCCGGCGGTGATTCGCCAGGCCCTGGCCGATGGCGTGCCGCAGTCGGTGATCGATTCGGCGCAACGCTCGCCGGTCTACAAAATGGCCGTGGACTGGAAACTCGCACTGCCGCTGCACCCGGAATACCGCACCTTGCCGATGGTCTGGTATGTGCCGCCACTGTCGCCAATCCAGAACGCCGCCGCGGCCGGCACCGTGGGCATGAACGGGGTGATCCCGGACGTCGACAGCCTGCGCATTCCGCTGCGTTACCTGGCGAACATGCTCACCGCCGGCGATGAGAAACCGGTCAAGCTTGCGCTCAAGCGCCTGCTGGCGATGCGCGCCTACAAGCGTTCCGAACAAGTGGACGGCGTGCAGGACTTGCAAGTGCTGGCCGACGTCGGCCTGAGCGTGAACCAGGTGGAAGAGATGTACCGCTACCTGGCCATCGCCAACTACGAAGACCGCTTCGTCGTACCGAGCGCCCACCGTGAAGACGCCATGAGCGATGCGTTCGCCGAACGCTCCGGTTGTGGTTTCAGCTTCGGCAGCGGCTGCAGCGGCAGCTCCGACACCAACATGTTCGGCGGCAAGAAAGCCAACCGCCGCGACGTGATCAAAACCGTGCAGTTGTGGGAGGAATGAACATGCGCATTCTCAAGGTGATTTCGTTGCTGCTCGATTATCCGACCGAGACCCTGGTGGCCGGTCGCGACGAGCTGGAACAGGCCATTGCACAAGCGCGGGAAATCAGTCCCCAGCAGCGCGCCGGCCTGTTTCAATTGCTCGAGGTGATCTGCGGCACTGACCTGATGGACGGCCAGGAGCACTACGGCGCGCTGTTCGGTCGTGGCCGCTCCCTGTCGCTGCTGCTGTTCGAACATGTCCACGGCGAGTCCCGCGACCGGGGCCAGGCCATGGTGGACATGATGGCGCAATACGAAGAGGCCGGTTTCGCCATCGGCGTCAAAGAGTTGCCTGACTACATCCCGCTGTACCTGGAGTTTCTCTCCACCCGCGAAGACCTCGAGGCCCGCGAGGGCCTGGCGGATGTGGCGCACCTGCTGGCCTTGCTCGCGGCGCGCCTGGACGAACGCGAAAGCGTCTACGCCAGTTGCTTCCGGGCCTTGTTGCAAATCGCCGGGGCCGAACCCCAGGTGGCGGTGGCCGAGTTGCGTGAGCAAGTGAAGGCCGAGCCACGGGACGACTCCCTCGAAGCCCTGGACAAGATCTGGGAAGAAGAGGCGGTGGATTTCATGAAGGCCGAACAGCAGGACCGTTGCAGTTCACTGCCCAGCGCGCCTGGCAAGGCGCGGGACGAAAGTGCGGTGCCGTTGCACTGGGTGGATTTTCAGCATGAAGGGCGGGCCGCAGCGCCAGCCGGGGAGGTGGGCAATGTCTAAATGGGATCTGTTGTTGTTCGGGGTCTACCCCTATGTCGCTTTGGCGATTTGCCTGCTCGGCAGCTGGGCACGGTTTGACCTGTCCCAGTACACCTGGAAGGCCGGTTCGAGCCAGATGCTGAACAAGCGCGGCATGCGCGTGGCCAGCAACCTGTTCCACGTTGGCGTGCTGTTTGTGCTGGCAGGTCACTTCGTTGGCCTGCTGACACCGTCGGCGATCTACCACCATGTGCTGAGCACCGAGAACAAGCAGCTGCTGGCGATGGTTTCCGGGGGCTTCTTTGGCGTGCTCGGCCTGATCGGCCTGATGATGCTGCTCAACCGTCGTCTGACCGACCCACGGGTGCGCGCCACCTCCAATGCCTCGGACATCCTCGTGCTGGTGGTGTTGCTGGTGCAACTGCTGTTGGGGCTGATGACCATCGTCGCCTCCACCGCCCATATGGATGGCTCGGTGATGGTGATGCTCGCCGACTGGGCCCAGAACACCGTGCTGTTGCGTCCGGTGGAAGCTGCTACCGCGATAGCGCCGGTGGGCCTGGTCTACAAGCTCCACGTGGTGCTGGGCCTGACCTTGTTCGTGTTGTTCCCGTTCACCCGTCTGGTTCACATCGTCAGTGCGCCGGTCTGGTACCTGGGGCGTCGTTATCAAATCGTTCGGCAGAAGTTCTGAGGAGAAAATCATGGCGAGTGGATGCGGATGTGGCGGTGGTAGCGGGGGCGGTGGTTGCGGTTCCTCGGCAAAAGTGCCGCCGGTGGTCGATGTGGAGCCCGTTGGGACCGTGCAGTTCGAGCCGGCCCAGGCCGGGCCGGTGGTGGAAGATGAAGCGCCAGAGTTGATTGCCAGCAGTGAGCAGGAGTGGCCGATCATCAGCGTCAACGGGGTGTCGATCACCCCGCAGGCGATGGCCCAGGAGCTGCAATATCACCCGGCTGACAGTCGCGAGGATGCGGTCTACCAGGCCGCTCGGGCCCTGGTGATTCGCGAATTGCTCCAGCAGCGTATCGCCGAGCTGGGCCTGGCATTGCAGGTCGGTGCCGGAGAAAACGAAGAGGAAGCGGCCACGCGGCTGTTGCTTGAACGTGAGGTGCAGGTGCCGCAGTGCGACGAGGCCACCTGCCTGCGTTACTACGAAAGCAACCGGGCGCGCTTTCACAGTGCGCCGTTGTTGGCGGTGCGGCACATCCTGCTCGAATGCGCGCCGGACGATGTCGAGGCGCGCAGCCTGGCCCATGTGCAGGCCGAGCTGCTGCTGGAGCGGTTGGATCAGTTCCCGGGCAGCTTCGCCGAACTGGCGCTGAAGTATTCGGCCTGCCCGTCGAAGGAGCAGGGCGGTTCGCTGGGGCAGATCAGCAAGGGCCAGACCGTGCCCGAACTGGAGCGCCAACTGTTCACCCTGCCAGCGGGTCTGGCCAGCAAACCGCTGGAAAGCCGCTACGGCTGGCACGTGATCAGCATCGACCAGCGCATCGATGGCCAGTCGTTGCCTTATGACGCCGTAGCGACAGCGATTCGCACTCAGTTGCAGCAGGGCGTTTGGCAAAAGGCGCTGGTGCAGTACCTGCAAACCTTGATCGGTGCAGCGGATATTCGCGGCATTCACCTTCAGGGCGCCGACTCGCCGCTGGTGCAGTGAGCACGGGCTCAATCGGGAGATCTTCATGAACGCGGTGTTGCAGGACGGGTTTGGGCGCCAGATCGATTATTTGCGGATGTCGGTGACCGATCGTTGTGATTTTCGTTGTGTGTATTGCATGGCGAAAAACATGACGTTCCTGCCGCGCCAGCAGGTGTTGACCCTGGAGGAGTTGCAGCGCCTGGCGCGGCTGTTCGTCGGCCTGGGGGTGAAGAAAATCCGCCTGACCGGCGGCGAGCCGCTGATCCGTCCGGGCATCGTCGGGCTGTGTCGCGAGATAGCGGCATTGCCCGGCCTGCGGGAACTGGTGATGACCAGCAACGGCTCGCAGCTGGGGCGATTGGCCCAGCCGCTGGTCGAGGCCGGGGTCAAGCGCATGAACATCAGCCTCGACAGCCTGGACGGCGAACGTTTTCGGGCGATCACCCGTAACGGCAACCTCGATCAAGTGTTGGCAGGGATTGAAGCGGCGAAGGTCGCCGGGTTCGAGCGGATCAAGCTCAACTGCGTGGTCATGAAGGGCCGAAACTTCGATGAAGTCCCGGCGCTGGTGCAGTACGCCATCGACCAACACATCGATATCAGCTTCATTGAGGAAATGCCGTTGGGGGATGTGGGTCGTTCCCGGGGCGAGTCGTTCTGTTCCAGCGATGAGGTGCGGGCCGAGATCGCTCACCATCACCGGCTGCTCGACAGCACTGAAAACAGCGGCGGGCCGGCGCGTTATGTGCGTCTGGAGCAGCATCCGGATACCCGGATCGGTTTCATTTCCCCTAACACCCACAACTTCTGCGCCAGTTGCAACCGCGTGCGCATGACCGTCGAAGGGCGCTTGCTGCTGTGCCTGGGACAAGAAGACTCCCTCGACCTGCGTGGCTTGCTACGGCGTTACCCGCTGGACGATCAACCGGTGATCCAGGCGGTGCGGCAGGCGCTGCGCGGCAAACCCTTGCGCCACGACTTTAACCCCGGCGGGGAGGTGCAGATTGTGCGGTTCATGAACATGAGCGGTGGGTGAGCACTGCTCAGGTCCCACAAGGGGATTTGTTGTGGATACAAATCTCACAGTCACGCCGTAACCTCTGTGGGAGCGGGCCTGTGGGAGCAAGGCTTGCCCGCGATGCAGGCGACACGGTTCAACTGCAAGACCGTGTCATCGTTCATCGCGAGCAAGCTTTGCTCCCACAGGCCTACTCCCACAGGGGGGCAGGGGGCTGCCAAATGACCTTTCAGCCTGACGAATAGTCGCTGCCGATTCTTGATGCCGATCAATTGCAACCCTGGCTTTTGCCCGTACTCTCCACTGCATATTGTGTCTTAAGATTATTAAAAGCCTATATGTAGTGTCTGGAGCCAAAATGCAGAGCACGTTGATCTCAGTAGGGTGTAACCGCTTGCACAAGCGCGATGGCAGTGTGGTCGCCTTTGATGCGGACAAGATCCGCCAGGCGCTGATCGCCGCCGGCAAGGCCACTGGCGAATATGCCGAAGCCGAGGCCGAGGGGTTGCTTGAGGCGGTATTGGCGCGGTTGGAAGGGCAGACGCGCTTGAACGTCGAGCAGATCCAGGACCGCGTCGAGCGGGTGCTGATGGACGCCGGTTTCTTTCTCTCCATGCGCGCCTACATCGTCTATCGCGAGCAACACGGACGCCTGCGTCGGGATCGCCGTACGCTGGTGGAAGTCGCCACCTCGATGAACGAATACCTCGACCGCGAAGACTGGCGTGTACAGGCCAACGCCAACCAGGGGTATTCCCTCGGCGGGCTGATCCTCAACGTGTCGGGCAAGGTCACCGCCAATTATTGGCTCGACGAAGTCTACAGCCAGGCCATTGGCGAGGCGCACCGCGAAGCGGACCTGCATATCCACGACCTGGACATGCTCGCCGGCTACTGTGCCGGCTGGTCCTTGCGCACCCTGTTGCACGAAGGCCTCAACGGCGTGCCCGGGCGGGTCGAGGCCGGGCCGCCCAAGCACCTGAGCAGCGCCCTGGGGCAGATGGTGAATTTCCTCGGCACCCTGCAAAACGAATGGGCCGGCGCCCAGGCGTTCAGCTCGTTCGACACCTACCTGGCGCCCTATGTGCGCAAGGACCAGCTCAGCTACGACGAGGTCCGCCAGTCGTTGCAGGAGTTCATCTACAACCTCAACGTGCCGTCGCGCTGGGGCACGCAAACCCCGTTCACCAACCTCACGTTCGACTGGGTGTGCCCAGAGGATCTGCGCGAACAAATCCCGGTGATCGGTGGCGAGGAGATGCCGTTCGCCTACGGTGACCTGCAAGCGGAAATGGAGCTGATCAACCGCGCCTACATCGAGGTGATGCAGGCCGGCGATGCGAAAGGCCGGGTCTTCACCTTCCCGATCCCGACCTACAACATCACCCATGACTTCCCGTGGGACAGCGAGAACGCCGACCGGCTGTTCGAAATGACCGCCCGCTATGGCTTGCCGTATTTCCAGAACTTCCTCAACTCGGACATGCAACCCAACCAGGTGCGGTCGATGTGCTGCCGCCTGCAGCTGGACGTGCGCGAGCTGCTCAAGCGCGGTGGCGGTTTGTTCGGCTCGGCGGAACAGACCGGTTCCCTGGGCGTGGTGACGATCAACTGCGCGCGCCTGGGCTACCTGTACAAAGGCAACACCAGCGGGTTACTGCAACGCATCGATACCCTGATGGAACTGGCGAAGGAAAGCCTGGAGGTCAAGCGCAAGGTCATCCAGCATCACATGGATGCCGGTTTGTACCCTTACACCAAGCGCTACCTCGGCACGTTGCGCAATCACTTCTCCACCATCGGCGTGAATGGCCTGCATGAAATGCTGCGCAACTTCACCGACGACCAGCAAGGCCTGCACACCGAGCAGGGCCGGGCATTTGCCCTGAAGCTGCTGGATCACGTGCGGGCCACGCTGCTGCGTTTCCAGGAAGAAACCGGCCACCTCTACAACCTCGAAGCCACGCCCGCCGAAGGCACCACGTACCGCTTCGCCAAGGAAGACCTCAAGCGCTACCCGGATATCTTGCAGGCCGGCAGCCCGGTTGCGCCGTACTACACCAACTCGTCGCAACTGCCGGTGGGCTTCACCGACGATCCTTTCGAAGCCCTGGAGCTGCAGGACGAACTGCAATGCAAATACACCGGCGGCACCGTGTTGCACCTGTACATGGCCGAGCAGATTTCCTCGACACAGGCCTGCAAGCAACTGGTGCGCAAGGCCCTGGGACGTTTCCGCCTGCCGTACCTGACCATCACGCCGACCTTTTCCATCTGCCCGGTGCACGGCTATCTGGCCGGCGAACACGAGTTTTGCCCCAAATGCGACGAGGCCTTGCTGCTGCAACAGCAGTTGGCAGGCAGCGTTCACTGATCCGATTCATCGACCGCAAGGAGCTTCACCCATGAATGCATCGCAAAGCCTTCCACAAGCACAGCGTCAACGTTGCGAAGTCTGGACCCGAGTGATGGGTTATCACCGCCCGGTGACGGCCTTCAACCCGGGCAAGCAGTCCGAGCACCGCGAGCGGGTGCACTTCACCGAACGCGCGGCCGGGCGTCCATGAGTCGAGTGCTACGGGTCGGGGGCATGGTGCCCCTGACCACCCTCGATTATCCGGGCCAACTGGCCTGTGTGCTGTTTTGCCAGGGGTGTGCCTGGCGTTGTCGTTATTGCCATAACCCGCAACTGATTCCGCCACGCGGCAGCGAGGAGGTGGATTGGTGCCGGGTATTGGCGTTTCTGCAACGCCGTCAGGATCTGCTCGACGCCGTGGTGTTCAGCGGCGGCGAGCCGACCTTGCAGGACGGCTTGGCGCCAGCCATGGAGGAGGTGCGGCAGATGGGCTTTCGCATCGGCCTGCACAGCGCCGGCATCAAGCCGGCGGCCTTCGCCAAAGTGGTCGGGCTTGCCGACTGGGTGGGGTTCGACATTAAGGCCTTGCCCGAAGATGCCCTCGATGTAACCCGGGTCGAAGGCAGCGGCGCTGCAAACTGGCGCAGCCTCGATCATCTGCTGGACAGCGGCGTGGATTATGAATGTCGCACGACGGTGCACTGGCACCTGTTCGACCCCGAACGGCTGCTGACCCTGGCCCGGCGCCTGAGCGAGCGCGGCGTCACCCGATTTGCCGTGCAATTGGTGCGCACCGCCCGGATGCTCGACCCCCACCTTTCCAGCGTCTCGGCGCAGGCCTTGCAGCCGGAGTTATGGGCCGCCCTGCGCGAGCTGTTCCCCTCGTTTGTGTTGCGCAGTTGAGTGGCCGGTAGCGGTGTGTCAGTTTGCAGAAGTGCTGACTGACACGCCGCCATCGCGAGCAAGCTCGCTCCCACAGGGGGCGTTGTGGCGGATACATAATTCGCAGTCACCCCGGAACCAATGTGGGAGCGAGCTTGCTCGCGATGACGGCGGTACATTCAACATGGATGCAGGCTGATCCACCGCTATCGCGAGCAGGTTCGCTCCCACAGGGGCCCTGTGGTGGACATGACTTTGTAGACCCTCGCAATCCCTCGATCACCAACCCCAGAATTGCAACCACCAGCCATACCCCACCAGGCTGCTGGCCAGGACCAGGCATGCCATGGCGGGCAAGCGTCGGATCGGCGATGCCACGGTGGACCGCAGGCGTTTCCAGCCCAGCCACAAGCTCCAGGCAATTGCAGCTACCAGCAGCGCGGCCCTTACCGGTGAAACCCATTCCAGCAGCAGCCCTTCATAGCGCAGCAGCTTGACGGTGGTGGCCGACAGGCCGAGGAACAACCCGGCAGCGCCAAGAGGCGTCAGGGTGAGGGCCAGGGGCCGATAGGCTGTGGCATCGTCCGAGAGCCATGCCGCCAGGCGCATCAATAGCATCAACGAAGTGCCCATCAGCAGAGCACTCATGCCCAGATACGCGACGATGCAAAAACCATCGAGCCAACTGAAACTGTCATTGAGTTGCGGGTAGTGGGTCAACAGCCACCAGGGCGCGTTGTCCTGTAGCGCCCAAAGCCAATCGTGACTCACCAGCCATTGGGCCAGGCCCTGCTTGAGGTCGATGAACCAGGGGCTGACGGTCCACTGAAAGGCTCCCATGGCCAGGCCGATGACGCCGAACAGCAGCAAGCGAACGTCCCAGGGCGACAGCGTGTTGGCCGTCGCTTGGAGGATTTCCGCGCTGCTGGAGCGGGCAATCAGCCGTACCGCGTCGCGCTGGCCGCTGCAGCGACCACAGGCGTGGCAATCGGCGGCGCCGCGCAGGCGACGGATGTCCAGCAGCGGCGCGCAATTGGGGGGAGGACGCCGGGGTGCAGGGTTTTCCAGCCAGCGTTGTTCGTCCACCTGGAAGTGCACCGGTGCCAAGCGGGCGAGCAGGGCAAACACACCACTGACCGGGCACAGGTAACGGCACCACACCCGCTTGCCCCGGGCGAACGACAGGCCGACGATCACCGCGGCGACGGTGGAACCGCCCAGGATCAGCAGTGCCGCCTGGGCATAGTCGTACACGCTGATCAACTGGCCGTAGACCGTGGTCAGACAGAACGCCAGGGTCGGCCAGCCGGCCCAACGCAACCCGCGTGGCACCCCGAAGCCCTTGCCGTAATGGCTGGCCCATTCGCTCAAGGCGCCTTCCGGGCACAGCACGCCACACCAGAGGCGACCGAACAACACGATCGACAGCAAAACGAACGGCCACCAGATTCCCCAGAACAGGAACTGTGCCAGCAGCGTCAGGCTATCCAACAGCCGCGCCTGGCTGTCCGGTAATGGCAACATTGCCGGCACCACCAACAGCACCGCGTAGAACAGCACCACCGCCCATTGCACTGCACGAATGGTTGCGCCGTGGCGGCGCATGCCGTCGCCCAGGCGTTGCAGCCAGGGGTTCAGGTCGGGCATGGCAGGGTTTCCGCTTTGCGTGGCCGCAACCAACCCGCGACCACCCCCCAATAGCCCAGCCACACCAGCAATGTCATCGCACTCGGGCTGGCCCGATACCCGGTGAAATCCGCCAGGAACCCGCCGAAACCATGGCCGTCGTCGAGTAATGCGCTGCTGTCCCACAGCGCGTCGCCAATGCCGCGATACACCGCCTCGGGCCAATCCATCGCCAGCAATTGCCCGCCGACTCGCTCGATGGCACTGACCAGCAACGCCGCGCCCAACAGCAGCAGGATCGCTTCGCTGATAGCAAAGAACCGCGGCCACGAGATTAACCGACGACTGCTGTGCAGCAAGGAGACGGTCAGCAGCGACAGCACCAGCCCGGCCAGCGCGCCCACGGCGAACAAGCCCAGTTGCGGCCCGTGCAGGCGTGTCCCGGCGCCATACAGGAAAACCACGGTTTCACTGCCTTCGCGGCTGACGGCGAGCAACGCCAAGACCAACAGCCCCAGGCCGCCCTGACGGCTCAGGCGCTGGTCGGCGTGGCGTGTCAGGTCATGCTTGAGTGTCCTCGCGTTTCGGTGCATCCAGCCGACCATTTGCACGATCAACAGGCTGGCAACCAGTGCCAACGACGCCTGGAACCACTCATTGGCCGCACCGCTCATGGCCTCGCCGGCGAGTAGGATCAGGCCGGCCAGCACGCCGGACAACAACAGGCCCAACGCCGCGCCGGCCCATACAGAGCGCCGCAGTTGGCTGGCCTGTTGCTGCTGGCTGGCCCAGGCCTGAAGAATCCCGATCACCAACAACGCTTCGACGCTTTCGCGCCAGACAATAAACATCGATTGAGTCATGCAAACGCCTCCTGCTGGCCGATCACCGGGCGAGAATCCCGCCCTCGGGCAGTTGCGGGTTGAATTCATCGAAAAACGGATAGTGCCCGGGGCGCAGCGGATGGATGACCACGAAAGTCGTGACGCCGGGCGAGAGCACCTTCTCTACGCGCAATGGCGTGCTTTCGAACTCCGCCGGGCCCTGGCCGACATTCTTCAGCACGATCTTGAACCGTTGCCCGGCGGGTACTTCCAGCTGCGACGGCGTGAAATACCCGTCGCGCATGCTCAATTCATAGGTGGGCAGTTCGGCCAGGGCGATTGACGGTAGCAGCAGAGCGGCCCGCGTCAGCCAGGCCAGGCATGACGGCCAGGATCGGCGGCTCATGTTCAGTACCCGCCTTTTTTACCGATCCCGGCGTAGACGAATTCATAATGCAGTTCGCAGCGCTCGAACCATGGGGCCACGCCGGTTTCCTTGTCGGTATGACGACCCAGGGACGCGTGGCCACCCGGTGGCAGGACGGTGAAGGTCAATTGGTATTTGCCCGGGCCGAGCAGCTTGACGTTGTCGCCGTAGTGCGGCCCGTCATTGGCAACCATGGCGTGGAAGTCGCCTTTGAGCGTGGTGTCGTTGCCTTGTTTCTTCAGCTGGAACGACACGTTGAGATAGGGCACGAAACTGCCTTCCTGAAAGCCTTGCTCGTTGTCCGCCGTGGCGCGGATATCCGCTTCCAGGTGCACATCCGAATCCGCCGTGGCGCGCATCATCCCAGCGGGGGCCATTTCGATCGGTTGCAAGTACACCGCGCCGACTTCCAGCCCCGGGCACAGTTGCGGTTCGCCGATGGGGTATTCCTTGGCCTGGGCCAGCGGTGGGAGCAACAGCAAGGCGAGGGACAACGGAGCAAGGGTGCGCATGATGACTTCCTGGTTGGCTAATTGATGGCGCCGAGTCTAGGAAGCTTCGCTGCGAATAATAATGATTCTTGTCAATTTTCAGCGCGAATTTTTGATCAACGAACGTGGGATCGTTCCTGCGCGGCTGTTCTTGATCAGGATCAAGGGCGGCAGCGGCCCAGCGGGGTAGGGTATGGGTACACCCATCGGTCATACGGGGTCGTCATGGCAAAGCCTTTTCCCATCAGTCCCAAGCATCCCGAGCGCATCTGCTGGGGATGTGATCGTTACTGTCCGACCAGTGCGCTGGCCTGCGGCAACGGTGCCGATCGAACGATGCACCCGGCCGAGATGATCGGGGACGATTGGTACCTGCATGGGGATTGGGGGCTGGAGTTGGTCGACATTACCGCCAAGGTCATTGACCCCAGCGCCACTCACCTGAAGGAATAAGGTGAAGGAATAAGGGTAAACCTGTGGCGAGGGAGCTTGCTCCCGCTGGACTGCGCAGCAGTCCCAAAAAACTTGCGGTCGCTGCGCAACCGAGCGGGAGCAAGCTCCCTCGCCACAATGAAAACCAACAGGTCTTGATAGCTGTCCCGTGCAGGCCGATCAGAGCTTCGGCAACTGCCCGATCCGTCCCATCATCTCGGTCACGATCTGCAGGTCCAAAAGGAATTGCTCTACGGTCTTGAACTCGTTGTCGTTGTGGCCGGTGTATTTGACGTCGGGCATCGCCAGGCCGAATTGCACGCCGTTGGGCAGGTCATGGACCGATGTGGCGCCGGCGGAGGTGCCGTATTTGTGTTCCATGCCGAGATTTTCAGTGGCGACGGCTAGCAGTGCCTTGACCCATTCACCCTCAGGGTTGCGGTACATCGGCGCGTCGATGGAGTAGTCGAAGGCCACCGCGACCTGGGATTGCTTGCTCCAGACGGCCAGCTTGTCGGCAATCTCAGTCTTGAGGGCTTCTGTGGTCTTGCCGACCGGTACCCGCAGGTTGACCGCCAGCTTGAACGTCTTGTCATCCATCCCGACGTAGGTCAGCGAGGCGGTCAGCGGCCCCATGAACGCATCGGAAAAGCCGATGCCTAATTTTTTGCCCAGGTAATCCAAGCCCCAATTGTTGGCGGCGTAACGGGCGGCGTCGGTGATGTGGTTGTGTTTGAGCGCAACCTTGCCGTCCAGGCCATTGATGAAGTCCAGCATCCGTGCCACCGGGTTGACGCCTGACTCGGGCTCGGAGGAGTGGGCGGAAACGCCGGTGAAGGTCAGTTGCACGTCTTTGCCGACGACCTGGGAGCCCACTTCGAAATTGCCGCCGTTGCGCTTGGCATAGTCGGTAGCGGCCTTGAGCAGGTCGGCGGCCAGCTCGGCGGGCTTGTCGCTGGCGAAGGTGGCCACGGACGTCGACGGAATCTGATTGGTCGCCAGGCCGCCGGTCAATGCGGTGATTTGCGCGCCCTTGCCCTGTGCCGCGCGGCGAGGGAAATTGGCCATGACCGTGCCGTAGCCTTTCTCGGCAATCACCACGGGGTAGCCGCCATCCAGTGCCAAGTTGTAGTTGGGCGTCGGGTTGCGTTCGAAATAATAGGGAATGGCGTCGCCGGTGGTTTCCTCGGTGGTGTCGACCAGCAGCTTGAAGTTGCGCGCCAGCGGCAGCTTCTCTTCCTTGATGATCTTCATGGCGTAGAGCGCCACGACGATGCCGTTCTTGTCGTCCTCGGTGCCCCGGCCATACATGCGGTCGCCCACCAGGGTGACCTTGAACGGATCGAGACGGGTGCCGTCTTTCAACACCCAGTTTTCCGGCGTGACCGGCACCACGTCGGCATGGGCGTGGATACCGACGACTTCGTCACCGCTGCCTTCGAGTGAAATCTCATAGACGCGGTTGTCGATGTTGCGGAAGTTCAGGTTGAACGCCTCGGCCAGGCTTTTGATTTTGTCGGCGATCTTGAGGAACTCGGGGTTCTCGTGTTGGGCGACACCGTCCTTGCGAAAGGTCGGGATGGCGACCAGTTCCTTCAGCGTCTCGGTGGCAGCTTTGCCGTATTTCACTCGGGCGTAGAGGCCCAGCAGGCGATGGATTTCGTTCTGCTGTTCGGTCGACAGGGTTTTGTTGGCCTGGAAGGCGCTGATGGTCGGGCCGAGGTTGGCGGTTTTGGCGAGGTCGCTTTTGGCTACTTCGGCGAGGAATTGCCTGAAATCGGTGACTGATGTATCGGCGAAGGTTTTGACGATGGCCGTGCTTTGTTGAGCGGTGATGTTGGCGTTGGCCGACATCGCGAATGACGACAGGCTGGACAGTATGAGGGTGGCAACGGCAAGACGCTTGAACGGGCAGTTCATGGTGGCAGGCATTCCTTTGCAGGAGAGAAGTATCGTTTGATGAAACAATCACTTACAACCTAGCACCATGAACACGCGGCGGGGGAGCCCTTTGAACAGGATTTGTCGCCCGGGAAAGCGAAAACGGCGCAGAAATGAAAAATCCATTCCAACCACCCGACACTCAGTGTGGGGAGCTTGCTCGCGAAAGCGGTGGGTCAGCTTGCATTGATGCTGATGCTGATGCTGATGCTGCTGACGCCATCGCGAGCAAGCTCGGCTCCCACAGGTTTTTTGGGGTGTTCACAAATCCTCAGTCCACCACAGATCCAATGTGGGAGCGGGCTTGCTCGCGATAGCGGTGGGTCAGTTTGCATTGATGCTGATGCTGCTGACGCCATCGCGAGCAAGCTCGGCTCCCACAGGTTTTTTGGGGTGTTCACAAATCCTCAGTCCACCACAGATCCAATGTGGGAGCGAGCTTGCTCGCGAAAGCGGTGGGTCAGCTTGCATTGATGCTGATGCTGATGCTGCTGACGCCATCGCGAGCAAGCTCGGCTCCCACAGGTTTTTTGGGGTGTTCACAAATCCTCAGTCCACCACGGATCCAATGTGGGAGCGAGCTTGCTCGCGATAGCGGTGGGTCAGTTTGCATTGATGCTGATGCTGCTGACGCCATCGCGAGCAAGCTCGGCTCCCACAGGTTTTTTGGGGTGTTCACAAATCCTCAGTCCACCACGGATCCAATGTGGGAGCGAGCTTGCTCGCGATAGCGGTGGGTCAGCTTGCATTGATGCTGGATGTGCCGCCGCCATCGCGAGCAAGTTCGGCTCCCACAGGTTTTTTGGGATGTTCACAAATCCTCAGCCCACCACAGATCCAATGTGGGAGCGAGCTTGCTCGCGATAGCGGTGGGTCAGTTTGCATTGATGCTGATGCTGCTGACGCCATCGCGAGCAAGCTCGGCTCCCACAGGTTTTTTGGGGTGTTCACAAATCCTCAGTCCACCACAGATCCAATGTGGGAGCGAGCTTGCTCGCGATAGCGGTGGGTCAGCTTGCGTTGATGCTGGATGTGCCGCCGCCATCGCGAGCAAGCTCGCTCCCACAGGGGATCCGTGGCGGGTGCCAGTTTTGTAAGAACCCACTGCCACAGGGGCGGTGGGTATGGGTTTAATGCGGTGCGCGGGGAATCGTCTTGAGCAGGTCTTCAGGGCTGATGTAGCCGACCACGGGTTGCGCCGTGCTGCCGGGCAATGGCAGGTCAAGGATGTGCCCCTTGATCTTGCCCACCACATGCATCTCGCAGGGTTTGCAGTCGAACTTCAGCGTCAGCACTTCATCGCCGTGTATCAACTGCATCGGCGCGACCTTGGTGCGCACGCCGGTGACGCCCTTGGCCTGCTTGGGGCAGAGGTTGAACGAGAAACGAAGGCAGTGCTTGGTGATCATCACCGGCACTTCACCGGTTTCCTCGTGGGCCTCGAACGCCGCATCGATCAGCTTGACCCCGTGGCGATGATAGAAATCCCGGGCCTTCTGGTTGTAGACGTTGGCCAGGAACGACAGGTGCGACTCCGGGTACACCGGCGGCGGGCTGGTCTCGGCCTTGCGGCCACCGCGCGGGTGGGCTTTGATGCGGGCGGCGGTCAGGGCTTCGATGGCTTCGCGGCGCAACGCCTTGAGCTGCGAGTTGGGGATGAAGAACGCCTGGGGCGCATCCAGCTCGATGGCGGTGGCGTGGTACTCGGTGGTGCCCAGTTGACCGAGCAGGTCATGCAGTTGCTCCAAGGCCTGTTCCGGCTTGTTCGCCAGGCCGAATGGCCCGTCCAGGGCGACGCTGGCGCTGATGCCTTCCTCGCTGGTGGCGGTCAGTTCCAGGCGTTCTTCGCCCAGGCGCGCAACCCAGGCCAGGCCGACCCGGCGCTCGGAGGAGGTCTTGAGCAACGCTTGCTGCCAGTTGTGGTCCAGGTTGCGGCTCAGCGGATGGTTGGGGCGCAATTGGTACATCCCGGCCGGCATCTCGTTGGGCTCGACGCGGTAGCGGTAGCGCTTCTGGCCGTCCTCTTCGAATTCACCCTTGGGCTCGGCGATGTTGGCGCGGAAACCGACGACTTCGCGCTTGACCAGCACGTTGAGCCCGTCGCCGTTGGACAACGGATCGAAGGTCACCACTTGCAAGTCGCGCTTGCCGACCTTTTCCACCACGCCCACCGGCACGCCGGTAAAGGTTGGCGAATCGAAGGCGCCGATGTCGATCTTGCGCTCGCTGACGAAATAGTCGGTGCTGCCACGGTGGAAGGTCTTGTCCGGGTCGGGGACGAAGAAGTGGGCGGTACGGCCGCTGGACGCGCGGGCCAGGTCCGGGCGGTCTTCGAGGACATCGTCCAGGCGCTGGCGGTAATAGGCGGTGATGTTCTTCACATAGCCCATGTCCTTGTAGCGCCCTTCGATCTTGAACGAGCGCACGCCGGCTTCGACCAGGGCGCGGATGTTGGCGCTCTGGTTGTTGTCTTTCATCGACAGCAGGTGTTTTTCATAGGCGACTACCCGGCCCTGGTCATCCTTGAGGGTGTAGGGTAGGCGACAGGCCTGGGAGCAGTCGCCACGGTTGGCGCTGCGGCCGTTCTGGGCGTGGGAGATGTTGCACTGGCCGGAAAAGGCCACGCACAGCGCACCGTGGATGAAGAACTCGATGGCCGCATCGGTCTCGTCGGCGATGGCACGGATTTCCTGCAGGTTCAGCTCACGGGCCAGGACCAGTTGCGAGAAACCGGCCTGGTCGAGGAACTTGGCCCGGGCCAGGGTGCGGATGTCGGTCTGGGTGCTGGCGTGCAGCTCGATAGGCGGGATATCCAGCTCCATCACCCCCAGGTCCTGGACGATCAACGCGTCGACACCGGCATCGTACAACTGGTGGATCAGCTGGCGGGCCGGCTCCAGTTCATTGTCGTGCAGGATGGTGTTGATGGTCGTGAACACCCGGGCGTGGTAGCGGTGGGCGAACTCCACCAGCCGGGCAATATCGCCCACCTCGTTGCAGGCGTTGTGACGCGCGCCGAAACTCGGGCCACCGATGTACACGGCGTCGGCGCCATGCAGAATGGCCTCGCGGGCGATGGTCACGTCGCGGGCGGGGCTGAGCAATTCCAGATGATGTTTGGGCAAGGACATTTGTTTTTAGTCAGGCTGGTCACGGTCGAAGCGCGCATTGTAGCCGGCAGGAGCCTTACAGGCACCTGTGGACTTGGGTTTGCACGATCCGGACCGATGCGCGGTGCTCCCCTTCGGGTTCACTCCGGCGTCGAGCCGGCGCTGCACCAACGGTTTCGCCCGGTGTTCTTGGCCAGGTACAAGAAGGCATCGGCGGCCCTGATCAACATGGCCGGGGTGACGTCTTCGCCGCTCGGCAGGCAGGTGGTGACGCCCGCGCTGATGGTCACGATGCCCAAGGGATGGTCGCCATGTTCGATGTTCAAGGCCCTGACGGCTTCGAGGATTTGCTGCGCGACCTTGGCGGCCCCGGCGCTGTCGGTGTTGGGCAGCAACACGGTGAATTCTTCACCGCCATAGCGGACCGCCAGGTCACCCGGCCTTTTGATGGTCTGCCTGAGCGCGGCGGCAATCGCCCGCAGGCAATCGTCGCCGGCGGCATGGCCGTACCTGTCGTTGAAACGCTTGAAGTAATCGACGTCGAGCATGATCAGGGCCAGGGAGGAACCCTGGCGCCTTGCCAGTCGGATTTCATCGGCCAAGGCGATGTCCAGGCGCCTGCGGTTGCCCAGCCCGGTCAGGCTATCGGTCAGCGCCATGTCGCGCATGGCCTGGTGGGCGCTGCGAATCTGTTTCTCCATGGTCATGCGGTAGCGCAGCTGGCTCAACACGATGAGCCCGAAGCCCACCAGTATCGCGATCAGGAAAATCAGCACCAGACCGGTCTTGAACAGGTCGCGGCGCCAGGGTGCGATGATCGATTCGCGGGACAAGCCGGCTTCCACCACCAGCGGATACGTGGTCAAGGCCCGGTAGCCGTACAGGCGCTCGGTGTCATCGACGACGGCCCTGGCTTCGGCAACCCCTTGATTGGAGGTGGGTAAATGTTCCCGGAAGATCACGCTGTTGACGAGGCTCTTGCCAATCACCGACGCGACGAAAGGACGTCGGACCAGGATCGTTCCGCTGCGCTTGGCCAGGACCAGCGCGCCTTTGCCATCGATTTTGAAGTCGCCGTAGTAGTCGACGAAATAGCTGACCTTCACGGTCCCCAGCAATACGCCGGCAAACGAGCCATCGGGGTTGTTCAAGCGGCGGGAAATGGGAATGATCAGGTCGTTGGTGGAACGGCTCTTGACGACGTCGCCGATGCGCACCCCTTGATCCTCGTGGGTGCGGTGGTATTGGAAGTAGTCGCGGTCGGCGTTGTTCGCCATTTCCGGGATCACTTCCTTGTCCGTCACCAGCCATTGACCGTCCGGGCCGTAGATAAACAGCCCATGCAGTTGCGGCATGATGGCGGCTTGCTGCACCAATAGCTTATGGATGCGCGGAACGTCCATGTTCTGCAGGCCGTCGCCCTCCACGCGTTCGGCGAGGGCGGCGGTAACCACATCCACTTGTCGAATCGTATCTTCGGCGTGCTGGGCGGTCGCCCGTGCCAGGTTCGTCACCGAATCCCGGGCAGACGCAAACGCGGCGCGGTAGTCGCGCCAGGTCCGCCAGCCTTCGACGGCCAGGAAGGCGATGACGACCACGAGCATGAAACTCACGGTCAACCGAAATGCAGCTCCGGCCCGCACAGCCTGCTGGGAAAAGGCTTCATTGGGGCTTTCGATCTTGGGCTCTGGCTGCTTGCGTCCGAGCATTGACATATCCTTTCCACGATGGGTCTGCACCTTTCACGACGCAGCCTATCCTATTCGAATTCAGCATGTTAGCTAACTGCGACGAGGCAGGTATAAGCGGCGGCACAGGATTGGGGAGAAAGGTTTCATGAAAGTTGGCGTCATTTCCGATACCCACGGCCTGCTGCGCCCCGAAGCGCTTAACGCGCTGCAAGGCTGTGAGCGGATCATTCATGCCGGTGATATCGGCAGCCCGGACATCCTCGACGCCCTGGCTTCCATCGGCGAGCTGCACGTGGTGCGCGGGAACAACGATCTGGAGGCCGAGTGGGCAGGGCACCTTGCCGATTGCCTGCAATTCGACCTGGGGGGGTGGCCGGTACTGCTGGTCCATGACATCGCGGATGTGCCGGCGCCACTCGAACCCGGCGTGAGACTGGTGATCACCGGCCATTCCCATAAACCACTGATCGAATGGCGGGGCGAGCGGCTCTACCTCAACCCTGGCAGCGCCGGCCGGCGGCGGTTCAAGCTGCCGGTGACGCTGGCGCTGCTTGAGGTGAGTGAACAGGCGATCGAGCCGCGGCTAGTCCGGTTATTGGAATGAATCCGTTTACCTGAAGTACTTGTCGACGTAGGCCTGGATTTCCTTGCGCATGAAACGCCCGGATTCATCGGCCCGTTCCTCCCAGCCGAACACGCACGCAGTGGTGTGCCACGACCTGACTCCTTTGACACGGAAGACGGGGCTGGTCCAGGCGGTGCTGTCCCATCCCGTGGTGACCATGGCCGAACAGGCGATCGCAGCACTGGTCGAGGCCACGAGCGTCACACAGCCAGGCCCGGCGCCGAGGCGGGTGGTGCCGCTTCAGATCGACGTGCCGGAAAGCCCTGACTGTTTGATGCATTCTGAGCCACCGCTATCGCGAGCAAGCTCGCTCCCACAGGGGATTGATGGTGGATGTAGATATTGCGGCCGACCGGCAACAGTGTGGGAGCGAGCTTGCTCGCGATGGCGGTATCAGATTCGACATCATTGTTGGCTGACAATCCGCATTCGCGAGCAAGCCCGCTCCCACCGGAGATTGATGGTGGATGTAGATATTGCGGCCAACCGGCAACAGTGTGGGAGCGAGCTTGCTCGCGATGGCGGTATCAGATTCGACATCATTGTTGGCTGACAATCCGCATTCGCGAGCAAGCTCGCTCCCACAGGGGACTTGCGCCACCGGAAGATCGGGGAGGACCTGGATCAAATGTGGGAGCGAGCCTGCTCGCGAATGCGGTGTGTCAGTCAACCTCCATATCGACTGACTTGACGCCATCGCGAGCAGGCTTGCTCCCACAGGTCTCGGTTATTAAACCTCTTGGCCTGCTTGGGCCTTGGCCAGGGTCGGATAGTCCGTATAACCGCGCTCGTTGCCCTGATAGAACGTCGATGCATCAGGGGTGTTCAGCGCCTGGCCCCGTTTGAAACGCTCCACCAAGTCCGGGTTCGCCAGGAACGGTGTGCCGAACGCCACCAGATCTGCTTCACCGCGGCTGATGGCGGTGGCGGCGCGTTCGGCGCTGTAGCCGCCATTGGCGATGTAGGGCCCGCCGAAGCGGCGCTTGAGCTCCCGGAAGTCGAACGGGCCTTCGCCCAGTTCCACGATGTGCAGGTAAGCCAGGCCATAGCGGCTGAGCATCCTGGCGGTGTAGTCGAAAGTGGCTTGTGGGTGGCTGTCGCTCATCGAGAAGTAGCTGAAGATCGGCGACAGGCGCACACCGACACGGCTGGCCCCGAAGACTTCGATCACCGACTCGACGACCTCCTTGAGGAAACGGGCGCGATTCTCGACCGAGCCGCCGTAGGCATCGGTGCGTTGGTTGGTGCCGTCACGCAGGAACTGGTCGATCAGGTAGCCATTGGCGCCGTGAATTTCCACGCCGTCGAAACCGGCCTGTTTCGCGTTGACGGCAGCCTGGCGGAAGTCGGCGATCACGCCGGGGATTTCATCGAGCTCCAGCGCCCGTGGCAGTTCATAGGGCTTGAGGCCTTCGGGGGTGTAGATCTCGCCATCGGCCTTGATCGCCGAGGGGGCAACGGGTTGGGCGCCGTTGACTTGCACCAAGGGATGGGAAAGACGGCCCACGTGCCAGAGCTGCAAAAACATCTGCCCACCCTCGGCATGGACCGCGTCGGTCACCTGTTTCCAACCAGTGATTTGCTCAGGGGTGAAAATCCCCGGCGTTCTCAGGTAACCCTTTCCCTGGGCCGACACCTGGGAGCCTTCGCTGATGATCAGGCCGGCGCTGGCGCGTTGGCTGTAATACTCGGCCATCAGGGCCGTGGCCGCATCGCCTGCTCCGGCACGGCTGCGGGTCATCGGCGCCATGATCATGCGGTTTTTCAGGGACAGCTTGCCGAGTTGAACTCGGGACAACAGAAGATCGAGACCGATGTCAGTCATGATTCACCTCTAAGGGATCGGTTAAGAACAGGGATTGAATCGAGGGTCGGTCAGCCCAACCGACCCTCTTGCTGCAAAAGGGCGCCGATGCGCTGGATTTCTTGCTCGCCTTTCTCCAGAGCCGCCACGCTGGTGTGCACCGAGTAGTGGCCCATCACCAAGTCATGGGGATGCTTGACCGCCGAACCGAGCACGAAGGACGTCGCGCCCCGGGCCACGATGTCGATGGCCGCGCCGGACTCTTCGAATACCACCATTTCCCCTGCATTGGCGTTGCCGCCCGCATCGAGGCTGCCGCTGTTGACCGCCAGCCAGGCAACGCTGTGCCCGGCCGGTGGTGTGTAGCGCCAGTGCTCGTTGTCCTGCAATTGCACGGCGAGGTAATTCATGCCCGCTGGCGCCGTAACAGGGCTGCGGGTCGCGCCGTATTGGCCGAGCAATACCCGCGCCGGACCTTCCCGGGGGATCTCGGAGGGTGCCAGATAGAGGCTGTGGGGCGGGGCATTTTCTTCAGCCGCCGGCAGCGCCACCCAGAGCTGGAAGCCTTGGATCGGCGAACTGGCGACCGGCCGCCCGCTGTGCCATACACCGTTGCCGGCTTGCATCCATTCCACGCCGCCGCTGGGCAGTGTGCCGGATTGGCCGGTGGTGTCTTCGTAAATCACCTGGCCTTCGATCAGATAGGTCAGCGTGGCGATTCCAGAGTGAGGGTGCATGCCGAATCCTCTTTGCATGGCGTCGGCCTTGGCGGCAATGCGATCGAGAAACACGAACGGCTTGCAGAGCTGGCCCAGATCGCCGGGGCTCATGAGTCGGGTGATCGGCCCGTGGCTGATGCCGGAAGTGCGATGGACGATGGCGCGGGGCGGTGCTGCGACGATGCTGTTCATGGGATTGCCTCCAAGTCTTGGGCGTTGGGCCTCGATGGGAGAAGGATAAGTGCCTGCCAATGGATTGATTAGCCGATACAATCGGATTGAACTCATCCATTAAACGAAGGAATGTCGGCGCCATGCTCGATCTCAACGATGTCGCGCTGTTTGTCCAGGTGGTCCGCAGCGGCAGCTTCGCCGAGGCGGCCAGGCGCTTGGGCATGCCTGCCAACACCGTCAGCCGCCGGGTCCAACAGTTGGAGGCGCAGTTGGAGTCGCGACTTCTGCAGCGCTCGACCCGCAAACTCACGTTGACCCAGGTGGGCCAGGGGTTTTATGAGCGCTGCGTGGAGGCGGTGGATGGTCTGATGGATGCAGGGCAGGAACTGATGATGGGTAGCGAAGAGCCCAGCGGCCTGGTGCGTATCGCGGCGCCGGCGGATTTTTTCGATTTTTTCCCGATGGAATGGGTGGCCGACTTTTTAGCCGCACACCCTCGTGTGCAACTCGATTTTGTGCTCAGCGATGCCCGTGTCGACCTGATTGCCGACCGCATCGACGTGGCCTTTCGCGGCGGTCCGCTGCAGGACTCTGGGTATGTCGGTCGCCAACTGCTGCAGAACGACGGTGACGGCATGGTTGCCAGTCCCGCCTACATTGCCGCACGCGGCGTACCGCGTTCGCTGCAGGACCTGGCTCACCACGACGGCGTGAGCTTCGCCCACCCCAGCGGCTTGACCGACTGGCGACTCGTCGGCCCGGACGGTATCGAGGAACACGTGCAGATCGCCAGCCGATTCCATGCCAACACCGCCCAAGCGTTGCGCAGGGCAACCGTCGCCGGTCTGGGCATCGCCGTGCTGCCAGGGGCACTGAGCGCTCTCGACCTGGAAGCCGGAAGGCTGGTGCGCGTGCTGCCGCAGTATCAACGCAGCGGCTTCGGCCTGAATGTGTTGTATCCGAGCCGGCGGCAGTTGCCGCTGGCGGTTTCGGCGTTCATCGGGTTGGTGATGGAGAAGCTGGAGCTCAAGGCGTTTCCGGCGCGCACACAAAAAATCTGACACTCCCCATTTGTGCCGCTCCTGGATATTGTGGCGAGGGGATTTATCCCCGCTGGGCTGCGCAGCAGCCCTTCTAAACAGTCAACTCAATCTGCCTGACACACCGGGTTGTTGGTATTAGGGCCGCTCCGCGCCCCAGCGGGGATAAATCCCCTCGCCACAGTGACTCGCCTCGTCCCAGTGATCAGCACGCTCGCGCAGTAGCCCATTTTTTTCCTTCCCAGCAACGACAAAAACCCTCGTTTCGCAAATCCCCGCCTGCCAACACAATCGCCTCGACACCTCATCTCGATCACCGCAACCGCAAAACAACAAGAAAACCGAACCCGAGGCGGCGCCATGCCTGCCTGAACCAAACCTACTGCCGGAAGTGCACAAACATGCCTGATGAAACCCTACGCATCGATACGCTTGTTATAGGCGCCGGCCAGGCCGGCGTGGCCATGAGTGAGCACTTGAGCCGGCAAGGCGTGCCTCATCTCGTCGTGGAGCGCAGCCGCATTGCCGAGGCCTGGCGCACTGCGCGTTGGGATTCGCTGGTGGCCAACGGGCCGGCCTGGCATGACCGCTTTCCGGGGCTGGAATTCGAAGGGCTCGACCCGGATGCCTTCGCGACGAAGGACCAGGTGGCCGATTACTTCGAAGCCTATGCCCGTAAATTCAATGCACCGATCCGTACCGGCGTTGAGGTCAGGGGCGTGGAGCGCAATGTCGGTCGTCCGGGCTTCACCGTTGAAACTTCCGAAGGCCTGATCGAAGCGATCCATGTGGTCGTCGCCACCGGGCCCTTCCAGCGGCCGGTGATCCCACCGATTGCACCGGATATGGCCACGGTCACCCAGCTTCACTCGGCCCAGTATCGTAACCCCGGGCAATTGCCCGAGGGGGCGGTGTTGGTGGTGGGGGCGGGGTCGTCGGGCGTGCAGATCGCCGATGAACTGCGGCGCGCTGGCAAGCAGGTCTATCTCTCGGTGGGGGCCCACGACCGCCCGCCACGGGCCTATCGCAACCGCGATTTCTGCTGGTGGCTGGGCGTGCTGGGCGAATGGGATGCGGAGGCGGTCCAGCCCGGCAAGGAGCACGTCACCATCGCCGTGAGCGGTGCCCGTGGCGGCCATACCGTGGATTTTCGCCGGCTGGCCCACGAGGGCATCACCCTGGTGGGGCTGACCAAATCGTTCAACGGCAATGTGGTGAGCTTCGAACCGAATCTTGCCGACAACATCGCCCGCGGCGACGAAAACTACCTGGCGCTGCTGGATGCCGCCGACGCCTACATTGCCCGTAACGGCCTGGACCTGCCGCTCGAACCTGAAGCCCGCCACCTGCTGCCCGACCCGCAATGCCTGACCCAGCCGATCCTGGAACTGGACCTGCTCGCCACCGGCGTGACCAGCGTCATCTGGGCCACCGGCTACTCGGTGGATTACAGCTGGCTGAAGGTCGACGCCCTCGGCGCCAATGGCAAGCCTCGGCATCAGCGTGGCGTTTGCAGTGAGCCTGGCCTGTATTTCGTCGGCTTGCCGTGGTTGTCACGTCGAGGCTCGGCGTTCATCTGGGGTGTCTGGCATGACGCCCGGCATATTGCCGACCACATCGTGAAGCAACGCATTTACCTCGCCTATCAAGACGCAGCCCAGCGCCAGGCCCCGGCACTCGACAGCGATTCACACCGTTCGAAAACCAGTCTCTCGGGAGTCCGCTGATGCCTACTCACACACGTATTCGCATGTTCAATACCAAGGACACCTACCCGAACCAGACGCTGGACAACGACCTGTGCCAGGCCGTGCGCGCCGGCAACACCGTCTACGTGCGTGGCCAGGTCGGCACTGACTTCAACGGCCAACTGGTGGGCCTTGGCGATCCTCGCGCCCAGGCCGAGCAGGCCATGCGCAACGTCAAGCAGTTGCTGGAGGAGGCCGGCAGCGACCTGAGCCACATCGTCAAGACCACCACGTACCTGATCGACCCGCGCTATCGCGAACCGGTGTACCAGGAGGTCGGCAAGTGGCTCAAGGGCGTGTTTCCGATCTCCACCGGGTTGGTGGTCAGTGCCCTGGGCCAGCCGCAGTGGCTGATGGAAATCGACGTGATCGCGGTGATCCCTGAATAAGGAGCGGAACATGACCTTTTCCATCGTTGGACGCTGTGCCGAAACCGGCCAGTTGGGCATTGCCATCAGCTCCTCGAGCATTGCCGTCGGTGCCCGTTGCCCCTGGTTGCGCGCGGGCGTCGGCGCGGTGTCGAGCCAGAACATCACCCTGCCGGCCCTGGGACCACAGATTCTCGATGAACTGGCCGGCGGCCTGGCGGCACAAGCGGCGTTGGAGCGGACCCTGCCGCGCAACGGCTACAGCCAATACCGCCAGGTGGCGGTGATCGATGCCGAAGGGCGCACGGCGATGTTCAGCGGCGAGCATACCCTGGGCACCCACAACGCGGTGGCCGGTGAGCAATGCGTGGCGGCCGGCAATCTGTTGGCCAACGCTGCGGTGATCGAGGCCATGGTCACGGCCTTCGAACACAGCGGTGGCTGTCTTGCGTCACGCTTGATGAGCGCGTTGCAGGCCGGGCAAGCGGCGGGCGGGGAGGCTGGGGCGGTGCATTCGGCGGCGCTGTCGGTGGTCGATGACCTGACCTGGCCCATCGTCGATCTGCGGGTGGACTGGGCCGAGGAAAATCCCATCGGCGAGCTGGAAAAGCTCTGGCTCGCCTATCAGCCGCAACTGCAGGATTACCTGACCCGTGCGCTCAACCCGACCCTGGCGCCAAGTTATGGAGTGCCGGGTGATGAGTGAGCTGCGCAGTCGCGCGCTGCTCGCCAAGCTGGTGGGCTTTGCCACGGTCAGCCGCGATTCGAACCTGGCCTTGATCGAGTTCGTGCGTGACTACTTGCAAGAGCACGGCGTGAACAGCGAGCTGATCTACAACGCCGAGCGAACCAAGGCCAACCTGCTGGCGAGCATTGGCCCGTCGGTGCCCGGTGGCGTGGTGTTGTCCGGACACACCGATGTGGTGCCGGTGGACGGGCAGGCCTGGACGGTCGATCCGTTCTGCCTGACCGAGATGGACGGCAAATGGTTCGGGCGGGGCACGGCGGACATGAAGGGCTACCTGGCCTCGGTGCTCGCGGCGGTGCCGGTGTTCTTGTCCAGCCCGCTGCGGCGACCGGTGCACCTGGCGTTTTCCTATGACGAAGAGGTGGGTTGTCTGGGCGTTCACAGCTTGCTGGAGGTGTTGGTCCGGCGAGTTCCGCAACCGGCCCTGTGCCTGATTGGCGAACCCACCCAGCTCCGACCGGTGCTGGGGCACAAAGGCAAGCTGGCGATGCGTTGCCATGTCCGAGGGGCGGCCTGCCATTCGGCCTATGCCCCTTACGGGGTCAACGCTATCGAACAGGCGGTGCGCCTGATCGGACGGTTGGGCGAGATCGGTGCGCAGTTGGCCGAACCCTCACGGCACGACCTGCGCTTCGACCCGGCGTTCTCCACGGTGCAGGTCGGGGTAATCCATGGCGGCACGGCACTGAACATCGTCCCGGCCGACTGCCGTTTCGATTTCGAAGTGCGCGCCTTGCCGGATTTCGATCCCTATGGGGTGGCCGAGCAATTGCAAGGTTATGCCGAGCAGACCCTGCTACCGGCAATGCAGGCGGTGGCGCGGGATACGGCGATCCGCTTCGAACCGCTGTCGGCCTACCCGGGCCTGGCCACGTCGCCCGACAGCGCGGCCGCCCAACTGGTTGCGCGACTGTGCGGCAGTGACGCCTTCAGCACCGTCGCCTTTGGCACCGAAGGCGGCCTGTTCCACCAGGCCGGCGTGCCGACGGTGGTCTGTGGCCCCGGCAGCATGGACCAGGGGCACAAGCCCGACGAATACGTGAGCGTTGAACAAATGGCTGCCTGCGATCGCTTGATGGATCGCTTGGCGAGCCATCTCTGTGAACCCAATGAATGCTGACCGCAAGGGTGCCTGAGGAGAACGATTTCAAGGGAAGGAGATTCCTGGTGGTCAGCCAGGCGACAACCAACAGGCCGACAAGAGCCTTTGCTGTAGACCATACCGCCCGTGTTTACGGTCACCTTTGAGTCCCGTCGCCGGCTCGTGCGGGCGAGCCGGCATTTTCGAGGAACCGCTTCATGTCCAGATCCTTGCGTTGCAATATCGCGTGTGCATTGGCGTTGTTGAGTTCAAGCGTCATGGCCGCGCCCCAGAGCTTGACCGTGATTTCCTTTGGCGGCGCCACCAAGCAGGCCCAGGACAAGGCCTACTTCCAACCTTTCAACGCCAGCGGTGCAGGAAGTATCGTGGCCGGTGAATACAACGGCGAACTGTCGAAGATCAAGGCCATGGTCGCGGCTGGTCACACCAGTTGGGACGTGGTCGAAGTGGAAAGCCCCGAGCTGTTGCGGGGCTGTGAAGAAGGCCTGTTCGAAAAGCTCGACCTGACCGGCCTTGGCGACCCGGCCAACTATGTACCGGGTGCACTCAATGAGTGTGGTGTCGCCACCTACGTGTGGTCGATGGTCCTGGCTTATGACCAGACCAAGCTGGCCAAGGCACCCAGGTCCTGGGCGGATTTCTGGAACGTTGCCGAGTACCCGGGCAAGCGAGGCCTGCGCAAGGGGGCCAAGTACACCTTGGAAATCGCCTTGCTGGCCGATGGGGTCAAGGCGCAGGACCTGTACAAGGTGTTGAACACCCCTGAAGGTGTATCCCGGGCCTTCGCCAAACTGGACCAGATCAAGCCGAACATTCAATGGTGGGAAGCCGGCGCCCAACCGGCACAATGGCTGGTGGCGGGGGACGTGGCGATGAGTGCGGCCTACAACGGACGCATTGCGTCGGCGCAAAAGGAAGGCATGAAGCTGAGCATTGTCTGGCCCCAGAGCCTGTACGACCCGGAGTACTGGGCCGTGGTCAAGGGCACGCCGAACAAGGCCCTGGCCGAGCAGTTCATTGCCTTTGCCAGCCAGCCGCAGACCCAGAAGGTGTTTTCGGAAAACATCCCTTATGGGCCGGTGCACCGCAAGACACTGGCGCTGTTGCCGACGGCGGTACAGGAACAGTTGCCCACCGCCGAGGCCAACCTGGCTGAAGCCCAAGCCGTGGACGCGGAGTTCTGGGTCGACCATGGCGAGGAACTGGAACAACGTTTCAACGCCTGGGCGGCTCGCTAGGCACCGCTCCTGTTGCGAACACAACCCTTTGTGGCGAGGGAGCTTGCTCCCGCTGGGCTGCGCAGCAGCCCCAACACTGCTGTCGCGGTGTGCCAGGTTGATCCAGCCCGCCTGGTCTGGGGGCGCTTCGCGCCCCAGCGGGAGCAAGCTCCCTCGCCACAGGTTTTGTGTTTGGCAGGGTGACCGTGCGGGTTATTCAAATCCCATTATTTGCGACTACCCACCAGTGGCGAGCACCGTGTTTTTTGTGGCGAGGGTTGATTGGGCCTCAGGCCAGCCATTGCTTGAACTGTTCCTTGCAGTAGTCGACAAACAACTGGGCCGGCTTGGTGAGGTGGGCGCGCTTGAGCCAGCCTGCCACCAGCGCCGAACCGGTCACGTCCTCGGCGATGTCGACGCACACCAGGTGTTGCCCGTCGTAGGTGCAGGTGGCGTGCGGGCGAGTCACCAGTACGGCAAAACCAAAGGACTGGCCGACCATTCCGCGTACCATCTCAATGGACGGCGAGCTGAAGACAATGTTGGGGGTCAGGCCCAGCTCCTCGAAGATGCTCACGAAATAGGTGCGACTGGGCTGTACGTCCAGCAGGATCATGGGTTCGAGGGCCAGGTCGCGCAGCGACACCTGGGCCTGATCGGCAAAGCGATGCCCCGCGGGCAGTAACGCGTAGGGGCGTTGCGGCGCCGTCAGAGCTTCGGTCTCGATGGTGCTGTCGAGGTCGTGTTCGTAGAAAATCGCCAGGTCGAAACGCCCCCCGGTGAGGCCTTGTACCAGCTCTTGTTGCTCGCCATCCTGCACGCGGATTTCCACCCCCGGGAAGCGCTCGCGAAAACCGGCGATCAGCCGCGGCAGGTAGAGTGGGGCGACGGTTTCGAAGCAGCCGATGTCGATCTGCCCGCTGACCACATCGTTGTCGGCCAGCGCGTTCTGCTCGAACTCCCGGGCCATGCGCAACAGTTCCTGGGCCTTGCGATAGAACCGCGCGCCGCCAGGCGTCAACGATACCCCCTGGGCGTGATGACGAATGAGCAACTGCACGCCGAAACTGTCTTCCAAGGCCTTGATGGCGGAGGCGATCGACGGCTGGGCGATGTACAGCTTGCGGGATGCTTCAGCGACGCTGCCACATTCGACGGTGGTGACGAAGTACTTTAGCTGACGCAAGGAATAGGACGCCACGACACACCTCGATCCGGATGATTTCTGCCTACCTTACCTTGTGCACGGAGGGCGGTGGGCGGGCGTTGATACGGATTTTGCTGGGCAATGACAATATTCAGGCTGGCTTGGGGACGAGCGCCTGAAAAAAACGCCTGCCCAAGGATCGTTGGCAGGCGTCTGGGAAAGACCGGCGCAGAAAGGAGGGACTGGCCGGGGGCGGAACCGGGTTTAGGCCACCGGGATCAACGGGTCGGCGGCGGCCAGGGCGGTGGCGCGATCAGCTGCGGGCGGGTAGATCCACACCGTGTTGATCTGGGTCTTGAGGTCCTTGGCTTCCTGCCCGACCAACTTGAGCTGGCGATCCCAGCCTTCGGTGTACACCGCGCCCCAGGCGCCCAGGTCCAGGCAGGTCACATATTTGGGTTGGCTGTAGGCCATCGGCGCGACGCCCAGCAAGTCGGCCGCGACGTTGTTGCCGGCGTAGCGGCCGAGGGCGATGGCGTGCTGGCAGGACATCGCCGCATAGTTGCCCAGCGTGTCGGTGGCAGCGTAGGCCACGTCACCGGTGGCGAATATGTCGTTCTGGCCCAGGACTTTGAGGTTGGCATCGACGTGCAGGCGACCCTGGCGATCGCGGGTAGCGGGTATCTGTTGGGTCAACGGACTGGCGCGGAACCCCACGGTCCAGATCACGGTATGGGACTCGATACGCTGGCCGCTCGACAGGGTGACGCCACCGGCATCCACCGATTCGACCGAGGCGTTGAGGATCCATTCGATCCCCAGGTGCTCGGACGCTTCGACAATGGACGGGCGAATGCCGTCGCCCAATGCTGCGCCGATCTGCGCCCCGCGATCCACCACGATGACCCGAATGTCTGCGTCCTCGCCGAGGACAGCGCGCAGGCGTGCGGGCATTTCGGTGGCGGTTTCGATGCCGGTAAAGCCGCCGCCGGCCACCACCACGGTATTGCGGGCCGGGCTGTCCGGCAGACGCTTCAGGGACTTGATATGGGCTTCGAGACGGCTTGCCTGTTCGATTTCATCAACGTCGAAAGCATGCTCAATCATGCCTTCGAGGTCGGGACGAACCAGCTGGCTGCCCGCCGCGAGCACCAGGCGGTCATAGCCCAGGGTGCCCTGGGTACCGAACACATCCACGTAGCCAACCTGTTTGTTGCTGACATCGATACTGCTCGCCGAGCCTTGTACGAATTTAACGCCCACCGCGTCGAACAGACCACCCAGCGGTGCGGCCATGGTGTGCACGTCCGGTTCGTAGAACCGAGGTCGGATGCGCAGTTCAGCCTGAGGGGCCAGGACGCTGATCTGCACGTCATTACGATCATGTTGGTCCAACAGCCGGGCCGCGCTCAACGCGCTCCAGACCCCGCCGAAACCTGCGCCAACAACCAGAATATGTTGTTTCATGATGAGCTCCCGAAGACAAAATCGATACGTTGAATTGTTTAACTGTTTCAGCGTGACCGTGTCGCGAAGTACTCCAAAAGCGCCTGGCTGCAATGAATTGCCATCGAGCACATTCAGTTTCGGTTCGCTGTAGGAAAGCTTATTGGCAGGGCCTGTATTTAACACTTCTACATAAGGTCATCGGGCCTATGCCTGGGTAGGGGCGATCTATACGAAGGTATGAGGGGGGCGACGCAGTCAAGCGGACCGGGCAAGTACCGATTCGACGCAGGCGATCAATTCAGCGCAGTCGAAAGGTTTTGGGAAAAATGCCACCGGCTCGGGCGCACCCGCGCTGATACGGGGTGACATGCCAGGGTAGCCGGTGATGAAGATGGTCGGGATATGAATGCCCAGGGCCGACAATCGATCGTACATCTGAATGCCGTTCATGCCAGGCATTTGAATATCCGATATCAGGCACGCGGTGTTTTCAAGTTCGCAGGAAGATAAAAAGTCCAAGGCACCCGCGTATGTCTTAACCCGATATCCGTGGGAACGTAACAAGCCATCCAATGCAATTCGAACTGACTCATCGTCATCAATGATTGAAATAGTTGCGGTGTTGGACATGTCGATACCTGGGGGTGATATCAGGTAGCCATAAAGGCGCCCGTGTCACTGCAAGATACGCCGTCCAATGGTTCCGCCAAGTATACGTGTGTATGAACTTTCTACTGCTCGCCGCGCCACTCCAGCACCTGGGCCATGCGCACCAGATCGGCAAACGAGTGTGCGCACATTTTGCGCATGGCCTGGCCGCGGTGAATCTTGACCGTGATTTCGCTCAAGCCCAGTTCCCCGGCGATCTGCTTGTTCATCAGGCCCGACACCGCCAGCGCCATGACCTGCTGCTCCCGGGGCGTCAATGTGGCGTAGCGGTCGAGCACTTGCTGATGGCCGCGTTCGGCGTCGCGACGTCGGCGGTCCTGGTGATGGGCGGCGGTCACGGCGTCGATCAGGTCTTGTTCGCGGAACGGTTTGGCGAGGAAATCCACCGCTCCGGCCTTCATCGCCCGCACAGTCATGGCGATGTCACCGTAGCCGGTCATGAACACGATCGGCAGTTGGACGTTGGCGGCGGCCAGCGCCCGTTGGCACTCCAGGCCGCTGGTACCTTGCAGCCGCACATCCAGGACCAGGCAACTGGGCTGGTCGGGCCTGGGATGGTTCATGAACTGCGCGACCGAATCGAACAGATGCACCTGCAGGCCGATGGAGCGCAGCAGGCTGCCGAGGGATTGGCGCAGCGGTGCATCGTCGTCAACGATATAGACGATGGGGGCATTGTCGATGAGCGGGCTGGGTGGCATGGCGTTCATTGCTCGCTCCCCGACAGGGCGGCGCCCCTGAGCCGCGGCAGCGCGAACCTGAACGAGGTGCCTTGGCCGGCCTCGCTGGTCGCCCAGATCCTGCCGTCATGGAAATCGATGATGGACCGGCAGATGGAAAGGCCCATGCCCAGGCCGTTTTCCTTGGTGGTAAAAAACGCATTGAACAAGGACGGCAGGACCTCGGGGGCAATGCCGGTTCCGTGGTCAGTCACCTCCAGCAGCACGTCGTCATCCTCCATCCAGGTGCGTAGGTGCAGGGTTCGTTCGTGTACCTTGACCCCGTCCATGGCGTGACAGGCATTGATGATCAGGTTGATGATCACTTGCTGCAGTTGTATCCGGTCCGCGCTGACCTGGCTGTCGGTCGCTGCCAGGTCCACCTTCGTCCGCACTTTATGATGCGCCAGTTGCTGCTGGACCAGGTTCAGGGTCTCGCGGACGATGTCGTCCAGTCGCTCGGGCTGGCGCAACGGGTCGCACTTGCGCGATAACGCCCTGATACCGTTGATGACCTCGCTGGCGCGACAGCCGTTGGCGACGATTCGGTCGAGGCAATCCAGGGCTTCCCCGAGATCGGGTTCCGCACGTTCAAGCCACCGGCGGCAGGCTTCGCCGCTGCTGGTGATGGCCGTCAATGGCTGGTTGACCTCGTGGGCAATGGACGCGGCCATTTCCCCCAGGGAGGTCAAGCGCGTGACGTGGGCCAGTTGGCTCTGGGCGCGGAACAACGCTTCTTCGGCCTGCTTGCTGGCGGTGACGTCCATGAGTGCGCCGAGGTACTGGAAGCGGCCATGCTGGACGGGCAGGGGGCTGGCGATCATGTGGATGTGCTTGATGCGTCCATCAGGCATCAGCAGCCGCAGCTTGACCTCGATCTGCGGTTCGCCTGCGGCGGCCTGTTGGAAAACCCCGCGGGCCGCCTCCAGGTCTTCAGGGTGGGTGCGCTCCAGCATCATCGACACCGTCGGCGTCTTGCTGGGCGGGTACTCGAATATCCGTGCCGATTCCTCCGACCAGGATAACGCTTGTCGATCACCGCGAAAGCCCACGCTGCCGGTCTGGCTCAGGCGCTGGGCGCCGATCAGGTAGGCCTCGTTGTGCCGCAGGTTGTCGGAAGCCTGTTTGCTGCGCAGGGCCAGGAAGGCAATGGCGGACAGTGCGGTCAGGCAACGGAAGAAGCCGGTGGTCGATTCCCAGTGGTGATAGCCGCCGTTGTACAAGAACATCGCGGTGAGCAAACCCATGCACATCAGCGCGACGGTGATCACCAGATTGATGGAGAACAGGTTGGCCGCCATCAACAACAAGGTGATGTACAGCAGGGTCGGGGCCAGGTCGGAGTGGGTTTCGGAGTTGATGATGACAATCCCGCAGGCCACCACCAGGCCCACCGCCCAGCCGAGGGCGTTGACCAGTGGGTGGGTGCTGATGCCCATCGACAGTCGCGGCCCCCTCTGGCTTGGACTGTATCGCAGGCTGTCATAGACGTTCTTGAGCATTGCGGAGGGTAGGGGCACGCTGACAGACCTTTTGTTTTTACGTGGTCTCGCTCTGGGATGTCGGAGACAGAGCATCGGTTCGTATCTTACGAAGCGCCGCTTTGTCTGAGGTAGGACATAAAACCCTGAAATCCCGCCAGGTGCCGACCCTCGCCACGACAGTCGGTGTTCGCCACAGGTTGGTGGTCCAATAATGGGATTTGAACAACCCACGTCACCGCCGGACAAAACACAAAACCTGTGGCGAGGGAGCAAGCTCCCTCGCCACAAAGGCAGTGTTCGCCACAAAGTCGGTGTTCGATACGGGGCCGGGTATATACCGAAGTATCGATGAAGCCGCCCAAAGGGTGAGTTGAGTGTCCCCACGTTCAACAGACACTGGCTTGTCTCGGGATTACGCTTTCAACACCTTGTCGCCGCAGGCCTTGATGGAGCGCGCAGGCGACGATCATGTCCACTCCTGACTCAATGGCCTGGTGCCTGGGGCGACGACGATGATGAACAGAAATGACCTGCGTCGTGCTGATATCAATCTGCTGGTGGTCTTCGAAACCATGATGCACGAGCGAAACGTGACCCGTGTCAGCGAAAAGCTGTTTCTCGGCCAGCCAACGATCAGCAGTGCCCTGGCGCGCCTGCGGTTGATGTTCGATGACCCCTTGTTCATTCGTTCGGGGCGGTTGATGGAACCGACCTCCCGGGCGCGGGAAATCTTCTCCAATCTGTCACCGGCGCTGGATGGCATCGCCGCCGCCTTGAGCCGCTGTCAGGCATTTGAGCCGGCCACCAGCGAGGCGACCTTCCATATCGGGCTGTGCGATGACGTCGAGTACGCGCTGCTGCCGGAGCTATTGCGACGCTTGCGGGTCGAGGCGCCAGGCACCACATTGGTGGTGCGCCGGGCCGATCAATGGCAGGTCTCCCAGCTGTTGGCCAGCGGCGAGATTTCCCTGGGCATCAGCCCGACGCTGGAGCTTCCGGCCAATGCCCGGCGCAAGACGCTGCGGCCGATTCGACCAATGCTGTTGCGCGCCGATTCGCAGCCCGGCGAACTGACCCTGGACGAATTCTGCCGTCGGCCTCATGCCGTCGTGTCGTCCATGGGCAATGTCATCGATGATTCGGACCGCGCGTTATGCCTGATGGGCCGACAGCGCCGGGTGGTGTTGACCGTGCCGCAGTTCAGCGCCTTGCCCGTGCTGTTGGCCGAGAGCGACATGATCGCCATCGTGCCGGATTACGTTGCCCAGGCGATGGCCGTGGTGACCGGCATGCGGGCGCAAGCGGCCCCTGTCTGCTTGCCACAGCACGCGCTTTCGATGGTCTGGCGCGGCGCCTCGCACAATGATCCGGGGGAGCGTTGGTTGCGTTCCCGTTGCAGCGCGCTTCTGGCCGAGCAGGAGGACGCGCGGGAGCGATCCAAGCGAGTGGCCTGACGGAACAGTTGCAAGAGTCTCGCGCTCAGCGAGAAAACCGGTTGCGATATTCCCGAGGTGAGATCGACAGGTGACGCTGGAAGGTGTGGCGCATGCGTTCCTCATCACCGAAACCGCAAGCGCGGGCGATCTGGTCGATGTTGCGCTGGGAGTCTTCCAGCATTCGACGCGCGGCTTCAAGGCGGAACAGCTCGATGGCTTTGGCCGGGGTTCGGCCGGTCTGGTGTTTGTAGACCCGGGAAAAATTGCGTGGGCTCATCCTGGCCTGGCGTGCTAGCCGCTCGACGGTGAGGTTGTTGTCGTCCAGGTGTTCGGAAATCCACACGTGCAATTCGTCGAACCCGGCGCTCTCCTGCATCTGCAATTGCAACAGTTGGCTGAACTGCGCCTGCCCGCCGGGGCGCTTGAGAAACACCACCAACTCACGGGCCACCTGCAGGGCTACATCGCGACCGCAGTCGGCTTCGACCAATGCCAGGGCCATGTCGATGCCAGCGCTGACACCGGCCGAGGTCCACACGTTGTCCTGCTGGATGAAGATCGCATCGAGGTCCACTTCAATCGACGGGAAAATGCTCTTGAGCATCTCGCACATGGCCCAATGGGTGGCGGCCCGGCGTCCGTCCAGCAAGCCGGCCTGGGCCATGAGGAACGTGCCGCTGCACACCGATGCGGTGCGCCTGGCCAGGAACGAGGCCAGCCGCAGCCATTGCACCAGGTCGACACAGTCGATCATCGCCTGCCGTATGTCCGGCGCGCCGGGCACAATCAGCGTGTCGATGAGCGCTCCGTCGAGCTCATGCAGGGCACGGGTGTCTACGACCAAGCCTTCGGCGCTTTGTATCAATCCGCCTTTCAGGCTGGCGGTGTGCATGGCGTAGCCGGGCAGGCCGCGTTCGGTCATGGCTTTGGTGGCGGCCCAGAACACGGTCTGGGCACCGGTCAGGTCCAGCAAGCCCATCTGCGGGTACGCGAGGAATACCAGGGTGCGCGGTTGGGAAATGGACTCGGCGGCGATGCCGACATCCAGGGTCATCTCGTTCATGTTCGCTTCGAGCTGGGTGTTCGTCAGGGGAGGTGTGCAAGGTTATCAAGTGATCGTGTCCGGGAGTGCGATTTCATGGACCCGGATGTCGGACATTTAGGTGCTATTGATATGCTATTCCGGTATTTAAATTAATTTTCTTATAGCTTTAAAGTCGTGATCTTCAGTCTTTTCCCTTACTGTGAGGTTCACCCGACCATGGCTTTCAAGCGTTCCGCGCTCACCTTGTTGGTTTCCCTGGCGGCCTCTGCGCTGCTCAATCCCTTGGCCCACGCCGAAGGCAAGATCAGCATCGCCCAGCAATTCGGCATCGGCTACCTGATCCTCGATGTGGTGCGTGACCAGCAGCTCATCGAGAAGCATGGCAAGGCCCAGGGCCTGGATATCAAAGTGGACTGGAACAGCATTTCCGGCGCGACGGCGATGAACGAGGCCTTGCTGACCGGCGCCCTGGATGTGGTGTCGGCGGGCGTTCCGCCAATGCTGACGATCTGGGATCGGACCCGGGGCAAGCAGAACGTCAAGGCCATCGCCTCGCTGGGGTCGATGCCCAACTACCTGCTGACCAACAACCCGCACGTCAAGAGCCTCAAGGACTTCACCGACAAGGATCGGATCGCCGTCCCGGCGGCGGGTGTCGGGTTCCAGTCGCGCACGTTGCAGATCGAAACCGCCAAGGTGTTCGGCAACGATCATTTCAAGAAATTCGACGACATCTCGGTCAGCCTCCCACACCCGGATGCGACGGCGGCGCTGATCGCCGGCCAGTCGGAGATCAACTCGCACTTCTCCAGCCCACCGTTCCAGTACCAGGCACTGCAAAGCCCCAACGTGCACAAGGTGCTCAGTTCCTATGATGTGCTGGGCGGGCCGGCGACGTTCAACGTGCTCTACACCACGGAAAAATTCCACGACGAAAACCCCAAGACCTACAAGGCGTTCTACGACGCCTTGGTGGAGGCGCAAGGCATCATCAAGGCTGACAAAGCGGCCGCTGCCCAGACCTACATCCGCGTAGAACAGTCCAAGTTGCCGCTGGCGCTGGTGGAAAAAATCGTCACCGACCCCGAAATCGACTTCACCGTCGTTCCGCAACGCACCTACATCTATGCCGAGAAACTGCATGAACTGGGCGTATTGAAAAACAAGGCCGACAGCTGGAAGGACTATTTCTTCGAAGAGGCCCATGCCGACGCTGGCAGCTGAATCCGAGCCGGTATCCGTTTTCGGCACAATTGCACGACCGGCCTGCGGGGCGGAATGGAACTTGCCTGAGCTTTGACCCATAAGCCCTGGAATCATCAAAGGTCGGGTCAATGAACAACGACAACATGGCGCAGGCAGCGGTTTCCTCGGATGGGTTGCCGATACTGCCGATCAATCGGTTCCGCACCACGGACATCGACGAGCATGCCCGGAACATGGGCGGTTGGCAGGTTTGCTATGACCAGTTGACCCCCGGGCGCTTCGACGGCGAGTTGATCGAGTTCCGCTCGGAGTGGATGCAACTGGTGCGCGACCGCTCTAATCAGGCCCTGACCAAGCAGGGTATGGCCTGGGAGGGCGCCATCACCTTCAGCGTGCCGCTGAGCGCGGATGGGCCGGTCTTTTGCTCCGGGCACCCGATTGTCGAGCCCAGCCTGTTGGTCGCCCGTGGCCATAACCTGCCCGAGCTGCGCACGCCCCAGCATCTGGATCTGCTCGGTGTCGCCATCGATGAGCAGGCGTTGGAGCATGTGCTGGAGCGTCAAGGCAGTCGCTTTCGAATTACCGATCTTCCCAAGTGTTACCGTCTCGGCAACTCGACGCTGCCCGCCGAGCTTGCGGCGTTGTTCGATGAGCTTGAAGGGGGCGAGCAGGGGCGTGACTCATTGCTGGGGTACGAGTCGATTCGCCGTGGCCTGCGTGACACGGTGATGCTGCACATACTGGAACTGGTAGCACCGGACGAGGCGCCGCCGCTCAATCCCACGGCGCGCAAGCGCATGGTCGACCGCGCCCGGGAGTACGCCTTGGCCCATGTCGATGAGCCGCTATCGATCCTCGACCTGTGCAACCACATCGGTGCCAGCCGACGCAAACTGCAGTATTGCTTCCAGGAAACCCTGGGCATCAACCCCGTGGCCTATTTGCGGGCGTTGCGCCTCAATGCCGTGCGCCGTGAACTGCGCAACGGCAGCCACGCCCACGGTGTACAGGAGGTGGCGGCACGCTGGGGGTTCTGGCACTTGAGCCGGTTTTCCAGCGACTATCGGGTGCTGTTCGGCGAGACACCTTCACAAACCCTGCGTCGCACGCAACTGTGCTGAAAACGGATAACGGCTGAGCGGCCGGCTCCCTAGGATGACCCCAACACCACAGGGTTGGAGGGGCATTCGATGAATCAAAATAAAAAAGCAAACGCCTGGCGCTGCACTTGGTTGACCTTGGGGCTGATCGGTGTGTGTGGCGCTGCCCATGGCACCGAAAACGGCGCGCCGACCACGGCGGTCGGGGTCTACGATTTTGGCGCGGGCATGATGCCGCCGGCCACGCCCTTTGGCACCGTCGGCCTGCGTACTGCGTTTTATTCGGCCAACGTGCAGAAGGATCGCCACGGCAAGTCCGTGGACAACAATTTCTCCCTGGATGTCTTGTCCATCGGCGTCGCCTACATGCGCATGACCGATTACACCGTGCTGGGGGCCAAGTATGGCTTCGGTGCCGTCGTGCCGTTTTTCCAGATGGACGCTTCGGTACAGGTGCAGACGCCTGTCGGCCCGTTGGACTTGGAGGCCGATCCGTTTCGCATGGCCGACATGCAGGTGCTGCCGGTGATCCTGCAGTGGACCCTGTCGCCGAATCTGTTCGTCAATGCCCAGTTCCAGATCCAGGCTCCCACCGGTGATTACGACAAGGATCGCTTGATCTCACCGGGGCTCAATCACTGGACCTTCTCGCCGATCCTCAACGCCACGTATATCTCCGACAGCGGCTTTGAGGTGTCTTCCAGTTTCGAAGCCGACATCAATACGCGCAACCACGCCACCGACTACAAGAATGGCGTCGAGTACCGTCACGAATTCGCCGTGGGTCAACACGTCGGCCCGTGGACCGTCGGCGTGGGTGGCTATTACTACCGGCAGTTCACCGACGACGATGCACCGGGCCTGGACGCGGGCAATCGCGCTCGAGTATTGGCGGTCGGGCCGGCGGTGAGCTACTTCAAGCCCGGCATACCCCCGGTGTGGCTGCATGTCTACAAGGAGCTCGATGCGCGAAACCGCGCCGAGGGCTACACCGCGGCGCTGCGAATTTCTCACAGTTTCTAAAAGGGGCTCGCCATGAACCAATCAAATTCCGTTTCAACGGCGGCCACCCCGTCACGTCAGGCCAGTTGGCGCGAAGGCGGGGTACTGATGCTGGGCAGCAGCCTGACGATCATGGGCGCGGTGATGGTCACGCCGATCCTGCCTCGGTTGGGCGCCGAATTCGGCCCCTTGGAACCGCGCGCCGATCTGCTGGTGCCGTTGGCGATCACCGGCCCCGCCCTGGCGATAGCCGTGTGCGCGCCTTTGGCGGGCTGGTTGGCCGACCGGGTCGGGCGCAAGGCGTTGCTGGTGATTGCCACGGTGTTGTACGCCTTGCTCGGCGCGTTGCCGGCCCTGCTCGATAGCCTGCCTTCGATTGTCGGTGCGCGGCTGTTGTTCGGTTGCATGGAGGCGGCGGTGATGACCTGCTGCGCGACGTTGATCGCCGACTATTGGCAGGGTGAGGAGCGGCTGCGCTACGTCAACCGGCAGGTGGTGACCATCGGCTTGGTGGGCGCGCTGTTCTTCGTGGTGGGCGGTGTGCTCGGCGAGCACTCGTGGCGTGCGCCGTTCCTGTTGTATTTGCTGCCACTGCTGCTGGTGCCGGTCATGATGAAAGTGCTCTGGGAGCCGCCCGTGGCGACGCGGCAGGTTGTCGAGCAGCGCGTCGATGAGTCGGCGCCGGCCAAGGTCGCCGTGCTGCAATTGCTGGTCGGCTACCTGATGATCCTGGGCGGCATGGTCCTGACGTTCATCATGCCGATCCAGGCGCCGACGCTGTTGGTCAGCCTGGGCATCACCTCCAGCACGATGATCGGTCTGGCGGCGGGACTGAGCCTGTTGGCGACCTTGGGCGGTTCGCTGATGTGGCCGTTGTTGCGCCGCCGCTTCGGCATCGCCGGTTGCAACGCGCTGTTGCTCGGCCTGATGGGCCTGGGGCTGTGGCTGCTGATGCGCGGGCAAAACTACAACGAAGTATTGGTGGCGGTGTTCATCCAGGGCCTGGGGGCCGGATTGCTGGTGCCCAACGTGATGGCGCCGGTGATGAATGCCTTGACCGCCACCACCCGCGGCCGCGGCATGGGCGGGTTTACCTCGTGCCTGTACATCGGCCAATTCGTCAGTCCGCTGGTGGTGGCCTTGGTGATGGTCTTCGCCGGTGACCTGCGTCACGCCATCCAGTGGCTGGCCTTGGCCAGTTTTGCCTTGGCGCTGCTCTGGGTCGCTGTCGGCCTGCGCGCACGGGGCCAGGGGCAGGCGAGCAGCGTCGGCTCACATCAATCGTCGTGACATAAGGAATCTGAGACATGGGTATGCAAGACATCCATCAACTGATGGACAGTGAAGATGCCACCGCGCTGGCCGAGTGGGTCAGGCGTGGCGAGGTCCAGCCCGGCGAACTGCTGGAAACCGCCATCGAGCGCCTCGAGCGGGTCGAGCCGCAGCTCAATGCGGTGGCCGAGCGTTTGTACGATTCTGCCCGGCAAGCGACGCGCACGCCACAGGTTGGCCAAGGCCTGCTGGCCGGTGTGCCGACCTTGATCAAAGACCTGTTTTCGCCGGTCCACGGCGCGGCGATGACCAATGGCTCTCGCGCATTGGGGGACTTTCGGGCGGACTTCGAATCGGAAGTCGTGACGCGTTTGCGCCGCGCCGGATGCCAGGTGATGGGCACCAGCACTTCACCGGAGTTCGGCACGTCGTATTCCACCGAGTCCGCGCGCTTTGGTGCCACCCGTAACCCTTGGAGCCATGATCACAGCGCCGGGGGTTCCAGCGGCGGCGCGGCAGCGTTGGTGGCGGCCCGCGTGGTGCCGTTCGCCCATGGCAACGACGGCGGCGGTTCATTGCGGGTGCCGGCGTCTTGCTGTGGCGTGTTCGGGTTCAAGCCCAGTCGCGGCTTGATGCCGTCGGGGCCGATCGTGGGCGAGGGCTGGGCGGGGATGGGCACGCCGCATGCGATCACCCTGTCGGTGCGCGACAGTGCGGCGCTGTTGGACGCCACCGCCGGGATGGACCTGGGGGCGCCCTATGCCGCACCGGTCCAGGCGTTGCCGTATGTGATGGCGGTGCAGGCTGATCCCAAGCCGCTGCGCATCGCCCTGGTCGAACAGCTTGGGCCTTGGCCTACCGCGCCGCAAAGCCTGCAGGCCGTGGGCGAGGCGGCCCGGTTGTGCGAGGCCCTGGGGCATCGTGTCGAGCCGGTGAGCCTACCGGTGGGATTACTGGAATTTCTCGACCATGTGTTCACCATCATTGGCGCCAGCTCTCGTCACTATGTCGACCTGCTGGGCCAGATGCGTGGGTTTGCCGTGCAGGCGGAAGAACTGGAGGTGCGCACTCGGATCATCTTGCGGGACAAGGGCAACGTCAGCGGCGCCCAATATGCCGCGGCGGTGGAATGGATTCATGCTCTCGGCCGGCAGTTGGCGGTGTTCATGCAGGATTACGACGTGATCCTGACTCCGGTCCTGACCCGCGAGCCGGTGCGGATTGGCGAACTGGATCTGCAGGATGTGTGCATGAGCCTGGATCAACTGATCGAGCGCTACCACAGCTATTCGCCGTTCACCGCACTGTTCAATGCCAGCGGCCAGCCGGCGATGTCGGTGCCGTTGTCCTGGAGCGCCGATGGCCTGCCGATGGGCGCGCATTTTGCCGGGCGTTTTGGCGAGGAAAGCACCTTGCTGGCCCTGGCTGCCCAACTGGAGCGCGCCCAACCCTGGCGCGGTCGAGTGCCACCGGTCAACGCCTGTCGGCGGTGAAATTGTAGGGGCGGGCTTGCTCCCACAGGGGATTTGGGTGGGCACAGAAGCTTTGGACGACCCGGGGAAAACTGTGGGAGCGAGCTTGCTCGCGATGGCGGTGTCAGGTTCAACATCATCGTTGGCTGACCCTCCGCTATCGCGAGCAAGCTCGCTCCCACAGAGGGGATTTTTGGCAGGGCTCTGGAGGGAGGCTCCAGAGCCCTTTTGTTGCTCAGTAACGAATCATCACCGATTTCAGTTCGGTGTAGTCGTCAATGAAGGCACTGCCGAACTCACGGCCCATCCCGGAAGATTTGCTGCCACCAAAAGGCACGGCCGGGTCGAGCAGGGTGTGCATGTTCACCCAGACCGTGCCGGCTTCGATGGCGGGGACCATGCGCAGGGCCTTGCCCAGGTCGTTGGTCCAGAGGCTGGCGCTCAGGCCGTAGGGCGTGTCGTTCATCAGTTCCAGCAGCTCCTCCTCAGTGTCGTAAGGAAAGAACGTGGCGATCGGGCCGAAGGTTTCTTCATTGAGCAAGGCGTCGTCGCGGCGATTGGCGAGGATGATGGTCGGCTCGACGTAGCAACCCGGTCCATCGATCAGCTTGCCGCCGTGGACAATGGTGTTGTTCTGCGCACGGGCCTTGGCGAAGAATTCCGCGAGTTTGTGCTGGTGCTGGCGGTTGGTCACAGGGCCGAATTCGGTGCGTTCGTCCAGCGGCGAACCGATGGTGAGTTTGCCCAGGCGCTGGGCCAGTTTGTCCATGATCGACTCGATCTGCGAGCGGTGGACGAAGAACCGTTCCGCCGCCGCGCAGATTTGCCCTGAATGCAGAAAACCCGCCTCGATGATGCCGTTGACCGCCACCTCGGGGTCGATATCACGCAGGAATCCCGCCGCATTCTTCCCACCCAATTCCAGAGTTGCCCGGGTCAACCCGGCGCCCATGGCCGCCTGGCCCACCGCCAGGCCGGTGGGTACCGAACCGGTGAATGAAACCTTGTTGGTGCCTGGGTGTTCGATCAGTCCTTTACCCACCTGGCCGCCGCCGGTCAACACGTTCAGGGCACCGGCCGGCAGGCCGGCTTCCATGGCCAGTTCGGCGATGCGCAGGATGGTCAGGGGGGTGAACTCGCTGGGCTTGATGATGACACTGCAACCAGTTACCAGCGCTGACGCCAGTTTCCAGATGGCGATCATGGTGGAAAAATTCCACGGCACGATACCGACTACCACCCCGACCGGTTCGCGCAAGGTGAACGCGGTGTAGCGTTCACCCGCGAAGGAGGGCAACGATGGGGTGATCGTCTCGCCATTGATCTTGGTCGCCCAGCCGGCGTAGTAGCGCAGGAAGTGCGCGGCCTGGTCGACCTCGAAGGCGCGAGAGATGTGGATGATCTTCCCAGACTGGCAGGTTTCGATCTGCGCCAGCTCTTCGCGGTTGCGCTCCAACAGGTCCGCCAACTTGAGCAGCACATGACCGCGCACCGCCGGCGCGGTTTGAGACCACTGCTTGAAGCCGCGACGGGACGATTCCACCGCCGCATCGATATCGCTGGGGTTGGCGTCGCTGATCTGGGCGATGACTTGGCCAGTGGCGGGGTTGACGACGTCCAGCGTCTGGCGGCTCTGGCTTTCGACGTAGCCACCGTCGATGAACAGGGCGTGGCGTCGACCGAGAAAGGCTTCGACCTGAGGCAGCAGGGCAATATCGCTCATGAGGGTTTCCTGATCGCGAACAAGGGAAAGCCCGAGGGTAATCCCGGCGCGGCCGCCCGGCTTGACTGTGCCTGCCGTGCGGTATGTCTGTGGCTGCCAGCCTGCGCGATTGGCAGCCAGGAGCAAGGTCCTGTGCAGGCAGGGACAAGCCAGCCCGGCCGGTTTGCGATCAGATTCGGTTTCGACTTGATGGGCAAAGGGGCGGGCGATGTTTCTCCAGACCAACAAACAGAAACTGGCGTTGATCGCACAGGTGCAGCGTGTGCTGGCCGGCGAAAGGGAGGACACGCCGATGCTCGGCGCGTATCCGCCACTGCGGACCGTCCTGGAGCAGCATGCGCGGCAGATGGCGATCACCACTGCGCAGTTGCATCAGGTCGAGGCACACGTGGAGGCGCAAACCCTGCAATGGCAGCAAAGCGAGCGTGAGCTGCACAAGGTTCGCCAGCAACTGGAGCAAGCCTGCGAGCGCGAGCAGGTGCTTGAACATCGTCTGAGTGAACACAGCCAGCAACTGCAGCAACATCATCAGGATGCGCAGATCTGGGAGCTACTGCAGTCGACCCTGACGGAAGGTTGTTGGGACATTACCGTGGTCGACGGTGATCTCCAGCACCCGGCCAGTGGTATGCGCTTTTCCAGTCAGTTCCGTTCGCTGCTGGGTTACGGGCCCGACGACTTACCCGATGGCTGGGATGCCCAAGTCGGTATCACCCACCCGGACGACCTGCCGAAGATCATGGCCATTTTCGACCGGGAGATCCTCGATCCCCAGGCCAGCGGTGAATACGTCTTCGAATACCGGATGCGTCACAAGAGTCGCGATTACATCTGGTGCCGCGAACGCGGGCGGGCGGTACGCGACCCACGCGGGCAGCTGGTCCGGGTCATCGGTGCGGTACGGGATATCAGCGATGAGCGCTCGGCCCAGTCCACCCATCAGCGCATGCTGGAGCAGAACCAGGTGACCTATGCCCAGATTGCCACGGTGGTGGGGGTGATCAAGGGCATCGCCGACCAGACCAATCTGCTCGCCTTGAACGCCGCGATTGAAGCGGCCCGGGCCGGTGAGGTCGGGCGCGGTTTCTCGGTGGTGGCCGATGAGGTACGCAAGCTGGCGCAAAGCACCCGGCAGGCGACCCATCAGATCCAGACCATGTTGCACCAGCACAAATAAACAAGGTAATCGCTATCCTCCGGAGCTGTGTAGGAGCTGACGAGTGCAACGAGGCTGCGATCTTTTCCCAGGCACTTGAATCTCAAGCGAAAGATCAAAAGATCGCAGCCTCCGGCAGCTCCTACGGTCAGTCGTCTAGAACGGAACCGCCACCACCAACTGGCTGTAGACGTTGGTACCGTTGCCGCCGACCTGATTGCCCCCGTTGTCCGCATCTTTCTCAGGCTTGTACAAACCCACCAGCGGCGTGACGATCAGGTGTTCATTGACCGCCCATTCCACGTACAGGTCCAGCTCCTGCGCGTCGAGGTTCAGCGCTTCGCGGGTGTGCAGGGTCTGGTAGTCGAAGAACAACGCGCCAATGGTCACGTTTTCTGCCGGTTTGAGCTTGAGGCCGACGTGCTGGATGGCGGTGTTGCTGTTGAACGGGCCGGCATAGTTGCCCGACACTTCACCCTGGAACCAGGTGCCATAGCCACGGTTCTGGCCATTGAACATCGAGTCCCAGTCCTTGGAGTAGCGGCTGTAGCGATAGGTCAGGTCCGGCGTCCAGGGCAGGTCGGCGAAGGTGTATCCGGCTTCGGCGTACCAGGCTTTCTCCGGTCCTGCGTCCTTGTCCTGCCAGGCGTACTCGAAGGAAAAGTGGGCGTTTTCTATGCCGGCATTCCCGGCGCCGCGCAGGCTGTAGATGTCCATGCCGTCGCGCTGCTTCTGGAAGTCACTGGCGTAGCGGTCATCGACATCGATGCCATGAATATAGGTCAGTCCGAGGGTGCCAGGCGCGGCGGTGTATTCCAAGGTGCCGGCGGCCATCTCGGTGTTGGCCTGGGCGCGGTTGTCGGACTTGAGCCACATCAGGCTGCCATGCACGCCTTCCTTGCCGCCCAGGCGCACAACGGCGGTTTTATCGAAGGCATGCCGGGCCGCCAGGTAATAGGCGCCGCCTCGGTTGAGCTCGCCATCGGCCACGCCTTTGCCCAGGTTCAGGCCATCGTCGTTGATGATGAAACCGTCGCCGAGGGTGATCACTTGACGGCCGTAGGACAGGTCGACACCGTCCTTGCCCAGTGCCGGGAACAGGTCGCCCGAGCGCCAGCCGGCAAAGGCTTCGTCGAACTTTGTGGTGCGTTCGGAGCCGTCGCTCAGGCCGGCCGCATCACCATCGCCCCAGGTGCCGGAGCTGACCAGGTTGGCCGTCCCGTAGACGCTACCCAGGCTGCCGAGTGTCTGGTCGATACTCAGGCCATACTTGATGAAGCCTTCGCGCCAGCTCGAACCACCGGCGGTGCCGTCGTAGTTCTTGCGGCTGTTGAACAGTCCATAGACCGCCAGGAAGTTGCCGGTGACGGTGGTGTCTTCGTCGGAGTAAAGCTCATAAGCCTGGGCCGATGAATCGGCGACCAGCAGGGCGATGCCCAGGCCGATGGCATTGCGTAGCAAAGGTGTACGGCGTGTGTGCTCCATGGTGGATTCCCCAGTGTGATAGGACAGCAGAGTGCGTATTAAAGGGAGCGGCACCCGGGGATGTCTTTCATCTGCCTGCCAAGGAGTTGATCCAGCCCGCCAGTGTGACGATGTTGGCAGGCAGCAACAAAACCGGCGGCAGACATGGGCAAGACGCCCAGGGTGGGTGCGGCGCAGAGTAAGGCTGCACGCAACGCCGTTTCGATCAGGGACCGGTTGGGGAAGGCATGATCGCCGGCTCCTGGACGGCTGTAGCATCCATACTAAAAATCCGCTTTCGAGGATCTGCACGATGTCGATCAATGACAGGCTCACCGAGCACTTGAACCGGGGTTCGGTGGGTTTTCCCACCGCGTTGGCCAGCACCATTGGCCTGATCATGGCAAGCCCCGTGATTCTCACCGCGACCATGGGCTTTGGCATCGGCGGCAGCGCCTTTGCCGTGGCGATGCTGATCGCCGTGGTGATGATGCTGGCCCAGGCGACGACGTTCGCCGAGGCCGCATCGATTCTCCCGACCACCGGCTCGGTCTATGACTACATCAACTGTGGCATGGGCCGTTTCTTCGCGATTACCGGTACCTTGTCGGCCTACCTGATTGTCCATGTGTTCGCCGGCACCGCCGAGACCATCCTGGCCGGGGTCATGGCCCTGGTGAACTTCGAGCACCTCAACACCCTGGCCGAATCGGCGGGCGGTTCCTGGTTGCTGGGCGTGGGGTTCGTGGTGGTGTTTGGCGTGCTCAACGCGTTCGGTGTCAGTGCCTTTGGCCGGGCCGAAATCATCCTGACGTTCGGCATGTGGACCACCCTGATGGTGTTCGGCGTGTTGGGCCTGATCGCCGCGCCGGCGGTGGAGCTGGAGGGCTGGTTCGGCGCGTCCGTGGTGGGCACCGATCTGGTCACGGTGCTGTCGCTGGTGGGCATGGCCATGTTCATGTTTGTCGGCTGCGAATTCGTCACGCCGCTGGCGCCGGACCTGCGCCAGTCTGCCCGGACCATGCCCCGGGCGATGATGCTGGGCTTGTTCAGCGTTGCCGCCTGCATGTTCATCTACGGCGCGGCGATGAAGCGCCAGGTGGAAAACGTGCTGCTCGATGCCACCAGCGGGGTGCATCTGCTGGACACCCCCATGGCGATTCCACGGTTCGCCGAACAGGTCATGGGCGATATCGGCCCGATGTGGCTGGGCATCGGCTTTCTGTTTGCCGGTGCGGCGACCATCAACACCCTGATGGCCGGCGTGCCGCGGATTCTCTACGGCATGGCGGTGGACGGCGCGTTGCCGAAGGTCTTCACTTACCTGCATCCACGCTTCAAGACGCCGTTGCTGTGCATCCTGGTGGCGATGCTGATTCCTTGCCTGCATGCGCTGTGGCTGGGCGGTAATCCCGACAACATCATGCACCTGGTGCTGGCCGCGGTGTGCGCCTGGAGTTTTGCCTACCTGTTGGTGACCGTGTCGGTGATCAGCCTGCGGATTCGTCGCCCTGATCTGCCGCGGGCCTATCGCTCGCCGTGGTTCCCGTTGCCACAGATCCTGTCCAGTGTCGGCATTGTGTTGGGCATGTGGTTCATCACCCCGCCCGGCATGAACCCGGCGGACATCTACGTGCCTTTCGCGGTGATGCTCGGCGGCACAGCGGCGTACGCCTTGTTCTGGACCCTGGTGGTGCAGAAGGTCAATCCATTCAAGCCGGCGTCGGTGGAACACGTGCTGGCCAAGGAGTTTTCCCATGAGCCAGGGCAACCTGCGGGCGAGTTTGTCGACCCTGCTGCAAAAACTGTTTGAGTTGTTCAGCACCCAGCGCGCCCCGGCCGGTTATCGGCCCGGGGTGACCCTGGAGCACTTGCGGCGCAACCTCGCATTGGCACGATTCGAGGTTGCGGGCCCGGCCATGGTCACGGCAGTCACCGACGACGGCTTGCGCTTGGAGATTGTCGAACGCACCGAGTCGCAGTTGTTGATGCACCTGGTGATGACCGAGTTCGTCCTGCGCGTGCCTGCTTCCCGAGAGGGCACGGCACGCCTGGAATTGCACCACGGCGGCGCTGTGCGGCGCAGTGGCATTCGTTGCCGGCAACGGGATGGGCGCGGTGACCTGGCGGTCCGGTTGCAGGCGGCTGTGGAGAAGGATCCTGCGCTGTATCAGGCCCTCATGCCGCTGGATTTCAAACGGCTGCGCATCGATCTGCAGGGAAGCCAGTGGTGCGTGCGCCTGGAGCACATGGGCGGTAGCGAAGTTGTCAATCGCATGCCGGCCTTTCGTCGCTATATCCCGTTGAGCCGCGAACAGCGCGGCGTCTTGCTGGCGACCTTGAGCGGCCTGCAGCGGGTGTTGGCAACGCTCTGATTCTGTTGTGCTGTCCTGGCATCATTCCTGCTACTGCTCTGGCGATCAGGTACTTGTTGCGTGCATATAGATAACATGTTAACTATTGCCGTACAAAAACAAAAAGCCATTGCGGAGAATGCCATGAGCATGCAACAGGTTGGGCAGGACGGTCTGGATACCTGGAACCGGGATCTGCGGGCGACTTGCGGCCACTTCGATACCGAGCTGGCCTTCAATCGCGCGTTGTTCATTGGTGAAGTGTCGAATGTCCATCGGGGTGGCCTTGCCCTCGCGAACCTGCGCACCAACGCCGGTAACATCAAGCGTCACTCACCCAACGCGGATTACGATGATGACCAGGATTGCCTCCTGGTCAGCCAGCGCAGCGGTTACTGCCGCATTACCCAACACGGCCGGAGCATCCAGTTGGCGCCCGGTGAGTTGCTGTTGATGGATTCCGTTGGCGCTCTTGAAATCACCCCGTTCGGCCTGATCGAGCACGCGGTGCTGTCCTTGTCTCGCCAGGACGTGTCGCGGCAATTGGGCGGGGAAACCAAGACCTTCGGCAAGGTGTCGTCCAGCAAGGCCTGTGGACGCATGCTGCATGTATTGATGGACCAACTGTGCAAGGACACACCGGACGGCGAGGGCGCGGCGGGCGAGGGTGAAGCCTTGCAGAGTGCCTTCGTTTCACTGTTGGGCTCGGCCCTGGAGCCGGGGAGCGATGGCCGTGAAGAAGGGGTGGCCTTGCAAGGCAGCCATTTGCGCAGCTACGTGCAAAAGGTCATCGACGAATCACTCACCCAGCCTGGCCTCAGCCCGGTGGGCCTGGCCAATCGATTGAATATTTCGGTGCGCCATCTGTACCGTTTGTTCGAAGAGCAGGACGACAGCGTTTGCCGTTACATCCAGCGGGCCCGGCTCAAGCGCAGCGCCGATGACCTGACCAACCCGTTCCTGCGGGACGAGTCCATAACCTCGATCGCCTACAAATGGGGCTTTACCGATTCGGCGCATTTCAGCCGTTCGTTCAAGAAGCAGTTCGAGCTGTCGCCCAAGGAATTTCGTTCCAGTCGTTTGCAGGTGGGGCAGGGGGTGGCTTGAACAAGGTCGTCGCTGGCTGGACGATCGTTATCGCGAGCAAGCTCGCTCCCACAGGGGATCTGTGGTGGTCGCGGATGCCTTGCACGACTCGGAAAAAATTGTGGGAGCGAGCTTGCTCGCGATGACGGTGGTCCATCCACCCTCACCGCAAGCTGACTCCTCCCACTCAGGTTCAAACCTCCGGCAAGGTTGAACCCCCATCGACCACCAACGTCTGCCCGGTCACATAACTGGCCAGGCTCGACGCCAGGAACAGCATGGCGCCGGCGATGTCGCTCGGTTGGCCCAATCGACCCAGCGGCACCCGGCGGGCGATGTCCTGGTTGACTTCATCGTCGCCCAGGTTGGCCATGGCCGGCGTGGCGATCATGCCCGGTTCGACCCCGTTGACGCGAACATTCTCGGCCGCCAGTTCCAGCGCGGCGTTGCGAATGAAGCCATTGACCCCGGCCTTGGAGGCCGCGTAATGGCTGAGCCCCGGATACGCCACCCGCGGACCGGTGACCGAGGAGGTCACCAGCACGCAGCCTCGGCCCTGGCGCCGGAACATCGGCAGCGCCGCCTGGGTCAGCCAGAACAGCGCCGACAGGTTCACCGCCAGCGTTCGTTCAAGTATCGCCGGGGTGATTTCGGCGAACGGCGTCAGCGGAAAATACCCGGCGTTGTGCACCAGGATATCCAGCCTCCCCAAGCGTTGCTCCAGCGCGGCCATCATGTTGAAGATCGCCGTCGCGTCGGCCAGGTCAACCCCCACGGCTTGCACCTGACAGCCCACGGCGGCCAATTCGTCGGCCACTGCCTCGGCCCGGGCCAGGCCCAGGTCGGCGATGACCACCTGGGCTCCGCGCAGGGCAAACGCTTCGACGATGGCCCGGCCAATGCCCTGGGCGCCGCCCGTGACCAGTACCGTCTGGCCGGTGAAATCCAGATCCTCAGACATCGCTGGCCTCCATCCGGCTGTAGGCCAGGGTTGGTACGTCGACGATGCTGGAGCCCCCATCAGCCACCAGCGTTGCTCCGGTGATGATCGACGCATCAGGCGAGGCCAGGAAGCGGCAGACGTTGGCGATTTCCTGCGCACTGGCCGGCCTGCGCAACGGCACGTCGGCGCAGACCCGGTCATAGGCCTGCTGCAACGTTTCGCCATGGAACTGCATCAACACCTGCATTTCTTCATCGGCCATGGGTGTGCGGACCCAACCTGGGCAGACCGCATTGACCCGTACGCCGTGAGGCCCGTAATCCCTTGCCAGGGACCGGTTGAGGCCCAGCAGCGCATGTTTGGCGGTGGTGTAGCCGCACACGTGAGGGCCTGCCGCCAACGACGCGATGGAGGCGATCAGCACGATGTTGCCAGCGCTTTCCTGCAGCAGTGGCAGACACGCCCGGGCGCTGTAGAAGGCGCTGTCGAGGTTACTGCGCAGGGCCGCTTCCCAGGCCGATGGCTGAGTCTCGGTGGCGCTGCCCATGCCCAAGCCACCGGCACAGGCCAGCAGCACGTCGAGACGGCCATAATGCGTGCGAATCTGCTCGACGAAGCCGTCCCAGGTGTTTGGACAGGCCGCATCGCCCACCAGCACCAGGCCGCCGATGTCCTTGGCGAGTGCTTCCAGGGGCTCGCGACGGCGACCGATCAGCACCAGATCGGCGCCTTCGGCGGCATACAGGCGGGCGCAGGCGGCACCGATGCCGGTGCCGGCACCGGTGATCACGACGGTGCGTGAGTCAGGCATCGGGATACTCCGTCTGATTGAGCACCTGGCAGTAGGAGCTGACCGGGAAATTGGAAAACTCATCGAAAGACTCACCGGCGTAACCGAAGATCTTGCCGTCGCTGCGGTGCTGCTGCAGGTCGATCAGCACCAGCCCCAGGGTCGGGATGATCTTTTCCCGCCACACGAACAGGTACAACTGATCGGCGATCTTGTAGGTGTCGCAGCGATCGGTGTCGCACAGGCCTTGTTCTACGCCCTTGAGGCACTGCCATGAGTAGAACTGGTCGTTGAGGTAAATGTGTTCGTAGACTTCGCTCGGGCTGTAGCGATACAGGTTGCGCAGCCCCACCAGCTCGGTGGTCGGTGCGTGCGGGCACAGGCCAGGCTGCCAGGGACGATCGAGGCTGCCGTGCAGGAACTGCGCTTGAACCGAGGTCAGTGGCTTGCCGGCCAACGCCCGGCTGTAGAGACCTTCGCCGGTTTCCTGCTGGCTTGGCATACGGCCGATCACGGCGGTGAAGGCGGCGCTGGCGGTATCGATCACAAGGCTTACCGACGACGTCAGCTGGCCTTCGCGCTTGATGAAGTCCACCAGGTACAGGCCCGGGCGTACCGATGTGGCCCGGTAGGTCGCGGTGCCGCTGGAGTGCCCATCGGCGGCGTTCCAGGTCAGGGTGTCTTGCTCGAAGCGATGCTCGATCTGCCAGCCGTTGGCGAAATGCAGGGTGAACGTCTTGCCGTCCAGGTCGGCCAGGTTTGGCAGGATGAAAGCTTCGGGGGCAAAGCCATCGGCCAGGGCGCCGACGGTGATCCAGTCTGTAGATGTGCTCATGTGCAAGGCTCCGGTGGTTGAATTAGCCACTCGGATCATGCGGTGCCGGGCAACGGCGGCCTATCAACCGAATGGTTGATCAAAGGAACAGTGTGCTGACCAACTCGGTGCGACTGCTAACACCCACCTTGCGGAACAGGTGGATCAGGTGAGTCTTGATGGTCGGCAAACCTACCTCCAGTTCTCGGGCCAATTGTTTGTTGCTGACGCCTTGGCGCAGCAGCAAGGCGATCTGGCGTTCCTTGGGTGTCAGGTCGGCCAGTGCATCTTCATGGGTTGGTAAATGGGCCACGGCCAGTTGCAGCAAGGCCTGCAACGCGCTGAGTTGGCTCAACTGCTGAGGGGTGAAGACGCCTTGCTCGGCGGTGCGCAGCAACGAAATCGCGGCTTGGGGCTGACCATCGCGGTGGGCGAAGACTTCCACCACGTCGACCACGCCGTAGCGTTGCAGGAAATCGCGATAACGATGGTTGTCACGCAGCGGCTGGCGGGCCATCGCCAGGCCCAACGGCACGACGGCCAGCTCGCTGGACGCACAGTGGCGCGGCTGTAGCGGGTCGAACTGGCGGTAATTGTCCAGGTAGTCGCGGTGCATATCGCCGCTCATCCCATGGAGGCTGAAGTCGTGGGCTTGCAACTGCCGATCCACGCAGTAGAAGGCCGCCCGGCTGACGGGAACCAACTGGGTGAAGGCGTGCAGGCACTGGCCGGCGATGTCCTGGGTAGGAATGACGCTCATGGTCGCTACCTTCGCAAGGGGGCTGCCGGTGGGACCGGCAGCCCTGTGCGGTCAGACTACCGCGAAGTAGTGCTTGACGAAACTTTCGCTGACGATTTCCCACAGCACCGGTGTGCCCTTGGTCACGAACCAGCTGTCGCCGGCCTTGTAGCGGGTGCTCTGGCCGGTGGCCTCGTCGGTGAGGATCACTTCACCGGTGACCACGGTAGCTTGTTCGGCGAACGGGTAGACCATCCGGAACTTGCCTTGGGTGGTACCGAAGTAGGCGCTGCTGACCGGGTCGGTGGGGGCGCCGAAGGTCATCTTGCCGAAGGCCTTGACTTCGCCTTCGAGAATTTGTGAACCAAGATCGGCGACGGTACCCCAGGCGTCCAGGTCGGACAGCTGGATGTCTTTTTTGAGGGTGGTAAGGGGCATGGCAGTGACTCCTGGTGATTGAAAAAACAAAGGTGAGGTGTGTCCAGTGCCAGTCCGTTAAACCTCGGCCCCTGTGGGAGCGAGCTTGCTCGCGATAGCGGTGGGTCAGGCAGTATGAGGTTGACTGTTGCGCCGTCTTCGCGAGCAAGCTCGCTCCCACAGGGTTTTCGCTTATTTGACTGGCATCATGACCATCAACGCCGGCCGTTCCAGTAGCCCGACAGCTGGTGCCAGGACTTGCCGGCGGTCAGCAGCAAGGGGCGAATGGCGTCTTTGCCAATGATGGTCGGGCGGTGGATCGAACTGACCAGGTCGTAGCGCGCCGAGCCTTCGCTCATGCCTTCGGCCAGCACCTTGCAGATGATGTGGCTCGGGGTGACGCCAAAGCCTGAGTAACCCTGGACGAAAAACGCGTTGCTGCGGCCGGGCAGAGTGCCGATCTGCGGGAACAGGTTCGGGCTGCAGGCCATCGGACCGCCCCAGGCCAAGTCGATCTTTACGTCCTTGAGGTACGGGAAGATCTTCAGCATCAGGCGCCGGTTCCAAGCCTTGAGGTCCAGGGGAATGTGCTCCACCAATGGCGTCGCGGCACCGAACAGCAGGCGGTTTTCGTTGGTGACGCGGTAATAGTCGATCACCGGACGAATATCGCTGTAGGCACCGCGAATCGGGCTGATGCGCTGGATCAGTTCGTCCGACAACGGCTCGGTCATCATCTGGAAGGCGTAGGTGTTGATGGTCGAGCGGTGCAGTTCCGGTTCCAGCTTGTTGAGGAAACTGTCGCAGGCCCAGAGCAGCTTGCTGGCCCTGACCGAGCCGCGTCCGGTGCGCACGGTGATGCGTTCGCCATAGCTGACTTCCAGGGCCGGGCTGTTTTCGAAAATCCGCACCCCGTGACTGACCAGGGCCTTGGCTTCACCCAGCAGCAGGTTCAGCGAGTGCACATGCCCGCCGCCCATGTGCAGCAACGCGCTGCCGTAGGCCTTGGAACCGATGATCTGCTGCACGTCGGAGCCGCCGAGAAAGCGGATCTCGTGCTTGCTGTTGATCGACTTGAAGTCTTTTTCCCAGGCTCGCAGGGTCTTTTCCTGGCGGGCGTTGAAGCCCATGTAGCCGTAACCGTGGCAGAAATCGGCATCGATAGCGTACTTGGCGATACGATCCTTGATGATGTCGGCGCCCAGGTCGCTGATCTCGAAGACCTGGCGCAGGCCGTCTTCACCCACGTCCTTCTTGATCTTTTCCAGGTCATGACCGATGCCGGCCATGATCTGCCCGCCATTGCGCCCGGTGCCACCGAACCCCAGGTAACGCGCCTCCAGCACCACGATGTTGGTGATGCCTTTTTCGGCGAGCTCCAGGGCGGTATTGATGCCGGAGAAACCACCGCCAATGACCACGACATCGGCGTCCACGTCCTGTTCCAGCGTGGGGAAGCTGAGGTTGTATTTCTTGGTGGCCGTGTAATAGGTGGGCGTTTCGATATTGATCATGACGCAACCTGACAAAGTGAAAGGAAACTCCGTTGCCACGCCTACGCGGGGCATGGCAGGGGATGGCTCTATTAAGAGCCCTGGCGGGGCGCTTGTCTTGATCCTCCATGCCGGAGGATTTGACCGAGCGCGCCATGGGGTCGGAACCTGGCCCATGAAAAGTACAATCTTGGATCTGGAAGGTGCATTTTTCAGCTGCCCGCGATTGCCCATACTGGACCGGCCTTAATCACTGATCTCGCTGTTTGTGCAACCTCGGGTTGCCGGGCAAAGGCGGGATCGGCAGACGCTAATAATAAAAGAGCCCGTCCATGAAAAAGCCAAACCCGCTGCTCGAAGACCTCAAGCCCCTCCTGCCAGCCATTGCCGCCAACGCCTTCCAGGCGGAGAAAGACCGTAGCGTGCCTGCCGAGAATATCGCCTTGCTCAAAAGCATCGGCATGCACCGGGCCTTCCAGCCGAAACCGTACGGTGGCCTGGAGATTTCCCTGCCGCAGTTCGCCGATTGCATCGCGCTGCTGGCCGGTGCCTGTGCCAGCACGGCCTGGGCCATGAGCCTGTTGTGTACCCACAGTCACCAGTTGGCAATGTTTCCGGCCAAGGCCCAGCAGGAAATCTGGGGCGATGACCCGGATGCCACCGCCAGCAGCAGCATCGCACCGTTTGGCCGCACCGAAGAAGTCGACGGCGGTGTGATGTTCAGTGGTGAAATGGGTTGGAGCAGCGGCTGCGATCACGCCGAATGGGCAATCGTAGGGTTTCGCCGCAAAAACGCCGAAGGCACCCAGGACTATTGCTTTGCGGTGCTGCCACGCAGCGACTATGAGATTCGCGATGACTGGTTCGCGGTGGGTATGCGCGGCAGTGGCAGCAAGACCTTGATCATCGACAACGCTTTTGTGCCGGAACACCGGATCCAGAAAGCCAAGGACATGATGGAAGGCAAGTCCGGCGGATTCGGCCTGTACCCCGACAGCAAGATTTTCTACTCACCGTACCGGCCGTATTTCGCCAGTGGTTTCTCCACGGTCAGCCTGGGCGTGGCCGAGCGCATGCTGGAGGTCTTTCGCGAGAAAACCCGCAACCGCGTGCGGGCCTACACCGGCGCGGCCGTCGGTGCCGCCACCCCGGCGTTGATGCGCCTGGCCGAGTCGACCCATCAGGTGGCGGCGGCCCGTGCCTTCCTGGAGAAAACCTGGCAGGAGCACGCCGAACATGGCGAGCGCCACGAATACCCCAGCCGGGAAACCCTGGCGTTCTGGCGGACCAACCAGGGTTATGCCACCAAGATGTGCATCCAGGCCGTCGACCGCTTGATGGAGGCTGCCGGCGGCGGCGCCTGGTTCGAGAACAACGAGTTGCAACGGCTGTTCCGCGACGCCCACTTGACCGGCGCCCATGCCTACACCGACTACGACGTCTGCGCGCAGATCCTCGGTCGTGAGCTGATGGGGCTCGAGCCCGATCCGTCCATGGTTTGACCGCCTGTCCTTAGAACAATAATCGAGGCCGTCCGTTGAGGCGGCCGGGAGTCTTGCATGTCCAGTCTTTGCGATACCGCTTTCGATACCCGCGCGTTCCGCCGGGCCCTGGGTAACTTTGCCACCGGCGTGACCGTGGTCACCGCCGCCACTGAAGATGGCCGCAAGGTCGGGGTGACGGCCAACAGTTTCAACTCGGTGTCCCTGGACCCGCCACTGATCCTGTGGAGCATCGACAAGCGCTCCAGCAGCCACGAAGTGTTCGAAGCCGCCAGCCATTTTGCGGTGAACGTGCTGGCCGCCGACCAGATCGACCTGTCGAACAACTTCGCGCGACCCAAGGAGGACCGCTTCGCACAAATCCAGTTCGAGACCGGCGAAGGCGGAGCCCCTGTGTTCGTCGATTGCTCGGCGCGTTTTCACTGTGAAAAATTCCAGCAGGTCGACGGTGGCGATCACTGGATCATGATCGGCAAGGTCGTGGCCTTTGACGATTTCGGACGCTCGCCCTTGCTCTATCACCAGGGCGCCTACTCGATGGTGCTGCCCCACACGCGCATGACCAAACGGGAAGAGGGCCAGTCTCCCAGCAGTCACTTCCAGGGACGCTTGAGCCACAACTTGTACTACCTGATGACCCAGGCGCTGCGAGCCTACCAGGCCAGCTACCAGCCGCGTCAGTTGTCCACCGGTTTGCGCACCAGTGAGGCGCGGATGTTGATGGTGCTGGAGAACGACGCCGGGCTGAACCTGTGCGACCTGCAACGGGAGGTGGCGATGCCGGTGCGCGAGATCGAAGAAGCCGTGGCTAACCTCAAGCGCAAGGGGTTGGTGAGCGATGAAGGTGAGCGGGTACGCTTGACCGCCAAGGGTATCGATGAGACCGAAGGGCTCTGGGCGATTGCCAAGGAACAGCAGGACAAGGTGTTCGGTCAGTTCAGCGAGGAACAGGTCGAACATTTCAAGCAAGTGCTCAAGGGCGTGATCAAGGGCGCTTGAGCGACATGAATGGCATCTGCCCCGGTAAGGCAAATGCATTTCTGTGGGAGCGAGCTTGCTCGCGATGGCGGTCGACCAGTCGATGTTGATGTTGACTGGCAGGCCCCTATCGCGAGCAAGCTCGCTCCCACAGGGTTATGACAGCTGAGCCGGGGGCTGCTGCGCAGCCCAGCGGGAGCAAGCTCCCTCGCCACAGGGGCCATCGCTTGATCCAGATTCTGTGAATGGATAGTCCAGCATGAGTTGGAAGCTGTTAAGATTTAGTTAACTCATTAACTAAGTCTTCTCGCGAACCTACTCCATGCCCAAGCCGCGCCAATCCTTGACCCTGACCCTGCTACAGGCCCGCGAAGCGGCCATGGGTTTTTTCCGACCTTCCCTCAATCAACATGGCTTGACCGAACAACAATGGCGGGTCATCCGGATTCTCAGCCAGCACGATGAGCTGGAGATCAATCGCTTGGCCGAACTGGCCTGCATCCTCAAGCCCAGCATGACCGGCGTGTTGGTGCGCATGGAAGCGGCGGGCATGGTTGTGCGGCGCAAGGCCGAACAGGACCAGCGGCGGGTGCTGGTGCGCCTGGCGCCGCAAGGGCAGGCGAGCTTCGATTCGATGAGCCAGAGCATGGAAGAGAATTACCAGCGCTTGCAGGACAAGTTGGGGCAGGAAAAACTGCAGACGTTGCTGGGCTTGCTCAATGACCTGAAGGCGATCAGGCGCTGAGAACCTGGGCTGGTTGTTTTCTGTGGGAGCAAGGCTTGCCCGCGATGAAGACGCTGCGGTCTTCCAGAGACCGAGGTGCCTGTTTCGCGAGCAAGCTTTGCTCCCACAGATCCCCTTGCCACAAGGCATTTGATACCGATCAGTACACACCACCCGTCGCAGGTTTTGGTGTGTCCTTGAACGCCGCCGCCAGTGTCTGCAAGCCCCGCATCAGCACCGTTGTATCCACGCCCACGGCGACAAACGCCGCGCCGAGTTCGATGTAGCGGCGGGCCAGTTTTTCATCGGCACTGAGAATCCCGGCGGCCTTGCCAGCCTGGCGGATGCGGGCGATGGCGTCTTCGATGGCCGCTTGCACCTGCGGGTGGCCGGGGTTACCGCGAAAGCCCATGGACGCACTCAGGTCCGCCGGGCCGATGAAGACCCCATCCACGCCTTCCACCGCCGCAATGGCATCCAGATTGGCCAGGCCCTCGCGGCTTTCGATCTGCACCAGCAGGCACATCTGTTCATCGGCCTTGTCGAGGTAGCCGGGGATGCTGTTCCAGCGCGACGCCCGGGCCAGCGCACTGCCGACCCCGCGGACACCGTGGGGCGGATAGTGGATGGCGCGCACCAGTTCGCGCGCCTGATCGGCGCTTTCCACCATCGGCACCAGCAAGGTTTGCACGCCGATATCGAGCACTTGTTTGATCAGCGCCGTGTCGCCGATTACCGGACGTATCACCGGCTGGCTGGGGTAGGGCGCCACGGCCTGGAGCTGGCCGAGCAGGGTGCGCAAGTCGTTGGGCGCGTGTTCACCATCGATCAGCAGCCAGTCGAAGCCGGCATTGGCCGCCAGTTCCGCACAGTAGGCATCGGCCAATCCCAGCCACAGGCCGATCTGCGCTTCGCCGCTGCGCAGGCGTTGCTTGAAGGTATTGATGGGCATGTCCATGGGGCGTTCTCCGATCAGACGAAACGGCAGGCGATGGAACCGAGCATGTCGTAGTCGACATGGAAGGTGTCGCCGGGGTTGGCGGCCACGGGGCGGGTGAAGGAGCCACCGAGGATGATCTGTCCCGGTTGCAGGGTGACGTCATAGGCCGCCAGCTTGTTCGCCAGCCAGGCCACGCCTTTGGCCGGGTGATTGAGCACCGCGGCCGAGACGCCGGACTCTTCGATCACGCCGTTGCGGTAGAGCACCGCCGGTACCTTGCGCAGGTCGATCTCGGTCGGGCGTACGGCGCGACCGCCCATGACCACCCCGGCGTTGGCGGCGTTGTCGGAAATGGTGTCGAACACCTTGCGGGTCGCCTTGGTCTGCGGGTCGATCTGCTGGATGCGCGCGTCGATGATTTCCAGCGCCGGGATCACCCATTCGGTGGCGTCGAGCACGTCGAACACGGTCACGTTCGGGCCTTTCAACGGCTTGCCGAGGATGAACGCCAGCTCCACTTCCACCCGTGGCACGATGAAGCGTTCGAACGGGATGTCGGTGCCTTCATCGAAAAACATGTCATCGAGCAGCGCGCCGTAGTCCGGTTCGGTGATGTTCGACGACACCTGCATGGCTCGGGAGGTCAGGCCGATCTTGTGGCCGACCAACTTGCGCCCGTCCTTGATCTTTTGGGCCACCCAGGCACGCTGGATGGCGTAGGCATCCTCGATGGTGATGTCCGGGTGGTCGAGGGAAAACTGCCGCACTTGCTCGCGGGAGCGTTCGGCATGGTCGAGGCGGGCGGCGGCTTGTTGGATGAAGGTCTGGTCAAGCATGGCAAGGGTCTCTTATTGAGGATTGACGATGGCAGCCCGGGTGCGCAGCACCAGCAAGCCGCCAAGGGCGATGAGCAGGGCCAGCACATAGAGGGCGAGGCTGGCGCTCTGGGTGGTGTCGCGCATCCAGCCGATCAGGTAGGGCGCGAAGAATGAGGCGATGCTGCCGAAGGAACTGATCAGGGCGATGCCGGCGGCCTGGGTGCCGTTGGACAGGAAGGCCGGCGGCATTTGCCAGAACATCGGCAACGCCGCGCTGGCGCCCATGCCAGCGACGATCAGGCCACTGAGCACCAGGGTCGGATTGCCCGGGGAAAGTCCGGCGACCGCAATGCCCAGCGCGGCCATCAACAGCGGCACGCACAGGTGCCAGCGGCGTTCGCGATGGCGGTCGGAGGAGCGTCCGCAACCGATCATGAAAAAGCAGCCGGCCAGGTAGGGCACTGCGCTGAGCAGCCCAACCTTGCCGTCGCTGCCGATGCCGGCGCCGTGGATCAGGGTCGGCATCCAGAAGGCCAGGGTGTTCACCGCCAGCATCACGGCGAAGTACACCGCCACCAACAACCAGACCTGCGGATTGTTGAGAATCGCCGAAAACGAGGTGATGGATTTGCGCTGTTCTTCAAGGCTCAGTTGTTCACGCAGTTGTTGCTTGGCGTGTGGCGTGAGCCAGTTGACCGTCTCGAAACTGTCCGGCAGGCACTTGAGCACAACGAGGCCGAGCAGGATCACCGGCAGCCCTTCGATGACGAACATCCACTGCCAGCCGCGCAGGCCGCCAAGGTCATGGAAATGCTCGAGAATGCCACCGGACAATGGCCCGCCAATCACCCCGGCCATTGGCACGGCGATGGCAAACAACGCGGTCACCTGGGCCCGGCGCCGGGCCGGATACCAGCGGTTGAGAAAGACCAGGATGCCAGGAAAGAAACCGGCCTCGGCCACGCCCAGCAGAAAGCGCAACACGTAGAAACCGGCGGCGCTTTCGATGAGGAACATGCCGGTGGACAGGGCGCCCCAGACCACCATCAGCGTGGCGATCCAGCGCCGCGGGCCCACCCGGTCCAGGGCCATGTTGCTGGGCACGCCAAACAGCGCATAAGCGATGAAGAACAGGCCGGCGCCGAAGCCGTAGACCGTGTCGCTGAACTGCAGGTCGGCGCTCATCTGCATCTTCGCGAAGCCAATGTTGATGCGGTCCAGGTGGGCGAAGAGGTAACAGACCAGCAACAGCGGCATCAGCCGCCAGGTGATGGTGGCATGGGTGCGGTCGTGGGCGATGGTGCCGGCCGTGTCGGCGGTATTGGCTGTGCTCATGATCTTGTACTTTTTGTCAGAGAGGCCGATGGGGAGTGCGGGGCAGACGGATTCAGGAGGCCTGGCCCTTGAGGAAGGCGTGGACGTTGTTGGCCTTGAAGTTGAGTTGCTCGTGCAGCTCGATCATCTCGAATGACAGGGCCAGCAGGCGTTGGGCCTGGAGTTCGGCGAAGTGCGCGGTGATCGCCTCGAAGAGTTTTTCCGCGACTTTCTGGCGGGTGGCCAGGTCACGGCCATGGCCGACTTTCAAGGTCATGTGCACGAAGGCGTAGTCGTGCTTGCCGTCGGCCATGCGCCAGGTGTCCAGGCGCACGCCACGGCTACGGATGCCGCCCAGGGGAAATACGCCGCTTTCGCCCAGCAAGGCATGGACCTTTTCAAACAGGCCGGGCAGGTCGGCTTGTTGTTCGATGTTGTCGGTGTATTCAGCGATGAAATGGGGCATGGGGGCCTCCTGCGTCGGCAGCTTTGAGTTGTAAGCCGCAAGCGACAAGTTGAAAGCGATCAGCTTGTCGCTTGCGGCTGCTGTTCAGACTGGAAAAATGGCGTTGATCTGTCCGGTGCCGGAACTGCCGAAAGGCTCGGTGATGATTTCGGCGGGCTTGTCGTAGTCCGGCCCGCCGAGCAACCCCAGCAGCATCGCCGTGTCATGCATCTTGCCTTCGCCGAAGCAGTGTTCGGCATAGTCCGGGAGCATGGCGCAGAACTCTTTCCAGCGGCCCTGGCGCCACATTTCGACGACATGCAGATCGACCTGCTTGTCGAATTCCCGCGTCCAGTTATGGATGTTGGCTTCGGCGTTGCGATCATCGGAAAAGCGGTGGGACAACGAGCCGGACGCCAGCACCAGTACCTTGCGATCGCTTTTCTCGATGGCCCGGCGCACGGCGGCGCCGAAGGCGAAGCTGTCCTGCAGGCGATGCCAGGCGCACCAGGCGGCAATCGACACGACGTTGAATTTCTGGTCTTGCGGGACATCCATGTGCATGTAGCGCATGGGCACCAGCGTGCCGTATTCCAGTTCAAGGCTTGGGATGTTATGGGCCAGGGTGCGCACATCCACGGCATTGGCCTCGGCGGCGATCAGTTCGCCCAGTTCCGGGGCGCCCGAGTATTCGTACTCCATGTTCTTGATGAAGTGCGGCAGCTCGTTGCTGGTGTAGATGCCCTTGAAGTGCGCGCCGCTGTTGACGTGGTAGGCGCTGTTGACCAGCCAGTGCACGTCGAACACTACGGCGGTATCGGCGCCCAGCTCACGGGCGCGGCGGCCGATTTCCTTGTGGCCGGCAATCGCTGCGGCGCGGCAACCGTGGTGCTTGCCGGGCAGCTCCGACAGGTACATCGAGGGAACGTGGCAGATTTTCGCAGCCAGGACGACTTCGCCCATGATGATTCTCCTGAAAAATTGTTCTTGTTGAATCTCGGTTGTGGGAGCAAAGCTTGCTCGCGATGCAGGCGACTCGATTTCTGGTAGGCCGCATCGTCTTCATCGCGGGCAAGCCTTGCTCCCACAGGAGCAGGGATAAATCCCCTTGCCACAAGGTTTATCACCAGATTTTCTCTACGTCATACCCCCCAACGCGGTATGTGATGACTGCCCATGGAAATGCAAACGTTCTTGATCTCGGCAAACACTTCAAAGCTGTACTGTCCGCCTTCGCGGCCGGTTCCGGAACCCTTTACGCCACCGAAAGGCTGGCGCAGGTCGCGTACGTTCTGGCTGTTGATAAACACCATGCCGGCCTCGATGCCGTGGGCCAGGCGATGGGCCTTGCCGATGTCCTGGGTCCAGATATACGAGGCCAGGCCATATTCGGTGTCGTTGGCCAGTTGCAAGGCTTCGGCTTCATCCTTGAACGGGATCAGGCACACCACCGGACCGAAGATTTCTTCCTGGGCGATGCGCATCTTATTGTTGACGTCGGCGAATACCGTCGGCTGGATGAACTGGCCGCGGCTCAAGTGCGCCGGCAGGTTGGCCGGGCGCTCCAGGCCACCGGCCAGGAGGGTGGCGCCTTCTTCGATGCCGATCTTGATGTAGCCGGTGACCTTGTCGTAGTGGGCCTGGGTGATCATCGAGCCGACCTGGGTTTTCGGGTCTTGCGGGTCGCCGACGATCAGGCGTTTGGCGCGGGCGGCAAACTCGGCGACGAATTGTGGGTAGACACTTTCCTGGATGAAGATCCGGCTGCCGGCGGTGCAGCGCTCGCCATTGAGGGAAAAAATCGTGAACAGCGCCGCATCAAGGGCACGTTCGAGGTCGGCGTCTTCGAAAATCAGCACCGGCGACTTGCCGCCCAATTCCATCGAGTACTTTTTCAACCCGGCGGTCTGCATGATTTTCTTGCCGGTGGCGGTACCGCCGGTGAAAGAGATCGCCCGCACATCCGGGTGGCGCACCAACGCATCGCCGGCGGTGGCGCCATAGCCCTGGATCACGTTCAACACACCGTTGGGAATGCCGGCTTCGACCGCCAGGCGACCCAGCTCGTTGGCGGTCAACGGTGACAGTTCGGACATCTTCAGCACAGCCGTGTTGCCCAGCGCCAGGCACGGCGCGGTCTTCCAGGTCGCGGTCATGAACGGCACGTTCCAGGGCGACACCAGCGCGCAGACACCCACCGGTTGGTACAGGGTGTAGTTGAGCATCTGATCGTCGACCGGATACGTGTGGCCGTCCATCCGCGTGCAGACTTCAGCAAAGAAATCGAAGTTGTGGGAGGCGCGTGGGATCAGCACGTTCTTGGTCTGGTGGATCGGCAAACCGGTGTCGAGGGTTTCCAGTTCGGCCAGCTTCGGCACGTTCTGCTCGATCAATTCACCGAGCTTGCGCATCAGCCGGGCGCGTTCCTTGGCTGGGGTGTTGGCCCATTTCGGAAACGCTTCCTTGGCCGCCGCGACCGCTTGGGCGACTTCCTCGGCTCCGCCGCTGGCGACTTCGCCGATGGCCTCCCCGGTGGCCGGATTGTAGTTGACGAAGACGTCTTTGCTTTCGACCTCACGGCCGTCGATCCAGTGTTTGATCATGCTGCTCAAGCCTCTTTACGGGATGCGAAGAACTCGGTTTCGCTAACGATTCGATTGACCAGGCGACCCACGCCTTCCACTTCCACCACCACTTCATCACCGGGCATTACGTCCGCCAGGCCTTCCGGCGTGCCGGTGGCGATCATGTCGCCGGGCTGCAGGGTCATGAAGCTGGACAGGTATTCGATCAGGTAGGGGATGTCGAAAATCATGTCCTTGGTGCTGCCTTCCTGGCGCAACTCGCCGTTGATCCAGGTGCGTAGCGTCAGGTTGCTCGGGTCCGGCACATCGGCCACATCGACGATCCAGGGGCCGACGGGCGTTGTCGCGTCACGGTTCTTCACCCGCAGGTTAGGGCGGTAGTAGTTTTCCAGGAAGTCGCGGATCGCGTAGTCGTTGCACACGGTGTAGCCGGCCAGGTAGCTCAGTGCATCCTCGCGCTTGACGTTGCGCGCGGCTTTGCCGATGACCGCCACCAGCTCGCACTCGTAATGCATGTAGACGACGTTGTCGGGGCGCCAGGTCGCCTGGTTGTGGCCGGTGTAGGTGCCGGGCGATTTGATGAACGCCAGGGGTTCGGTCGGTGGCTTGAACGCCAGTTCGGCGGCGTGATCGGCGTAGTTCAGGCCCAGGGCGAACATGCTGCCGCTGGCCGGTGGCAGCCACTGGACCTGGTCTTCGGCCAGCAGGCGACCGTCGGCCAGGCGCACGGCGTTGTGGGCTTCGACGGTGACGGCGTGCTCCTGGCCTTCAAAACGAATGCGCGCGTGTTTCATGAATCTGCTCCTGTTTGCTCGGCCACGACGGTATTGACCAGGCGGCCCAGGCCGCTGATGTCCACTTCGACACGGTCACCGGGCAGAACATCGACCCGGCCCTCAGGCGTACCGGTGATCAGCACATCGCCGGCATGCAGGGTCATGAACTCGCTGATTTCGGCAATCAACTGGGGAATGTTGCGAACGAAGTTGGCCGTGCTGTTTTGCTGGCGAACCTCGCCGTTGACGTACAGCGTGATCGCCAGGCTGTGGGGGTCGGTCACCTGGGCGGTCGGCACCAGTTCCGGACCGATGGCGCAGAAGCCATCCCGGCACTTGGCCTTGACGGCGGGGCGGTAATAGCTGTCTTCCGGGAGGCTGAATTCATTGACGATGGTGTAGCCGGCCAGGTAGTCCAGGGCTTCGGCGGCGCTGACGCGGCTGGCCGATTTGCCCATCACCACGCCAAGGGCCGGTCCTGGTTGCAGCCTTTCGCCGTGACCTGGGTGAACCACGTCTGCGTCGTGCCGGTTGCGGGTATTGGGCGTCTTGATGAACAGAACGGGCTTGAGCGGCGGCTTCTGATAGGGCGGTTGCTCGAACTCGGTGAGGCGCTGTTTCAGCAGCCCCTGGTAGTTCAGCGCGACCCCGAACAGGGTGCCGGTCGCGACGTCATGCAGGGCACGGCTCATGCTTGTCTCCTGGCGATGGCAGAGTGATGAGGGCTCTGCGGTTATTGTTAATGTGTTAACAGTTATAATTAAGATGTTAACTATCGTCAAGCGTGACAGAATGACCGGCACTGGTTGCCTTGCCAGATTCGGTGCAGGATGAGAGCGGCAGGTACCTGAATCAGCATAAAAACGAGCATTGCGTGATGACCGACCGCCAGCCGATTCCGAACATCAACATTGGTCAGGTGTATGACCAGCGCTACAGCGACGCCGAAGTGCATTACGACCGGCTCGCCAACCTGGCGGGTTTTTTCGGCCGCAACATGCCGGTGCACCGCCACGACCGGTTCTTCCAGGTGCACTACGTCAAGAGTGGCACCGTGCGCGTATACCTCGATGACCAGCAGTACGTCGAATCCGGCCCGATGTTCTTCCTCACGCCGCCGACCATTCCCCATGCCTTCGTGACCGAGGCCGACAGCGACGGGCATGTGCTGACGGTGCGCCAGCAATTGGTGTGGCAACTGATCGATGCTGACCCGAGCCTGGCGCCGGCTGGCGTGCAGATGCCGGCCGCCTGCGTGGCCTTGGCGCAACTGGGGCCTGGGCAGGCGGGGGAGGTGCGGCGCCTGGAATTCCTGTTCGAGGAACTGAGCAAGGAGGTGGTGGCGGGGCATCCGGGGCGCAGCGCGGCGCTGGACGGGTTGACGCGACTGATCATGATCAGCTTGCTGCGGTTGTGTTCCAACTCCCTGGAAGCCAGGCCGGCGCGGCATGAAGACCTGAAGATCTTTCACCGCTTCAACGAGCTGATCGAGGCCCACTACCTGCAGCATTGGCCGTTGTCGCGCTACGCCGAAGGCATTGGCGTGACCGAGGCGCGCCTCAATGACGTGTGCCGTCGCATCGCCGACCTGCCTTCCAAGCGCCTGATCATGGAGCGGTTGATGCAGGAGGCCAAGCGACTGCTGTTGTTCACCGGCAGCTCGGCCAATGAAATCTGCTACCAGCTCGGCTTCAAGGACCCGGCGTATTTCAGCCGGTTTTTCCAACGTTACGCCCAGCTCACACCGGGGGAGTATCGCCAGCGGCAATCGGGGTTGCGCTGAATGGTGGCGGGAGGGATTTCTGTGGGAGCAAAGCTTGCTCGCGAATACTGGCGATGAGGTCTTTCAGAAATCGAGGCGCCTCCATCGCGAGCAAGCTTTGCTCCCACAGAACCCCCTTCCACAGTGACATAGCGCGGCTTTGCTTCTTGCAGCCGCCTGGCGACGACACTAAGCTGCCGACTCGCCCATTCACACAGTTCGAACATGTCCAACCCCAGACCTTCTTTGACCCTGACGCTGTTGCAAGCCCGCGAAGCGGCGATGGCTTTTTTCCGCCCGGCGCTGAACCAGCATGACCTCACGGAGCAGCAGTGGCGAGTGATCCGCATCCTCCATCAGCAAGGTGAGTTGGAAAGCCACCAGCTCGCCCATCAGGCCTGCATTCTCAAGCCGAGCATGACCGGTGTGCTCAGTCGCCTGGAGCGCGATGGCTTGGTGCGTCGGCAGAAGTCCAGCCAGGACCAGCGGCGGGTCTTCGTGGGCCTGACCGAGCGCGGCCAGCAGTGTTTCGTGTCCATGAGCGAGGGTATGGAAGGCAACTATCGGCGGATCGAAGAACAGTTTGGCGAGGAAAAGATGCAGCAACTGCTCGCCTTGCTCAATGAGCTGAAGAACATCAAGCCATGAGCCATGAGCCATGAGCCATGTCTCATGTGGCTTGAGTTTTGGGCCAATGAGCTTTGAGCTTTTGTGGCGAGGGAGCAAGCTCCCTCGTCACAAAGTCGTGTTCACACCGCACTGCGTTCACGCAACTCCTGCAACCGATCGGCCCCACCTTCTGCCACGCGATTCTCGATCAAGCGATCAGAGCCTCCTTCAGCCACACGATTCTGAATCAACCGATCAGACCCGCCTTCCGCCAGTTGATGCGCAGCCTGGGCCGGGGCGTTCTTTGCCGAGGCAGCGTTCGCCAGGCCGACACCGCCAACCAGTGTCAGGGCGATTGCCAAGGACGAGAGTTTCGAGAAGTTGAACATGGTGATTCTCCTTGCGTTTAGTTGAGTAGGCCGGGTGCTGCTGTCCGGTGAGCACAGTTAAACGCGCAGATGTATCGACGATGTGTGCCAGAAGAGGGTGAAATTCATCATTTCGTATCAGTCCGCATTTCATATACAGACCGATACAAACTCAGTCAGCGCGGGCGGGCGGATAGCTTCAAGTGCCTGGTCAGGGCTGGGCGAGGGCTTGCTTCAGTTGGTCCACCAACGCCGGGGTCATGTAGTGCGGCCCGTCGAACAGGTAGAGCGGGTAGCCTGCATAGGCCGCCAGTTGTGGCTTGAGTTCGGCGACGGTAGCGGAGCGGAAACCACCGCCGTATTGGGGGCGGAAAGCTTCGACGATGATCCGCACGCGATCCTTGCCAAGCCGATCACGCAGGGCATCGGCGTAGTTCCGAGCCACCGGGGCGGTGCGGGCGTAGACGCCGACGCCGTCCTGGAAAAACACGCCGATGTCGTTCGGCAGCCATTGCTTGAGCCAGTCTGCGGTGGCGGCTGGGCCGATATTGGCGCCGTCGTAGACGCTGATCCACAGCGGTCGCGGCAGCTTGGCGAGCAAGGCCGGCAGCTCCGTGGCGCGCGACCAACTGGGGTCGACTTCAGCCGGAAAATACCAACCGGTGACATGCAATGGCGTCGGCAACCCGGCGATGCGCTCCGACAGCGCCGCCAGTTGCTCGATATTGTCCCGGGAGCGGTTCTCGCTGAAATAACCGGCCAGCCCAAGGATGACATCCTGGGCCCAGGGCGCCTTGGCGATGCGCGCCCAATCCGGCAGTACCGGTACGCTGGTCAAGCCGGTGCCGGGCACGAAGGCTTGGTCGTCCACCACCGTCCATTGCACCAGCAGCGCGTGCACCCCCAGTTTTTCCCAATGGCCGCTGATACCGACGGTCTGGTTGTCCGGCTGCCAGACGATGCCGACGATGTTCGGTGCCGCAGTGAGCGTGCTCATGTAGTACGTCCCTGTACCTGCGCCGAGGAGCGCGACCACTAACAGCGCCGCGACGGTCTTGCGATGGACTAACGTTGCGAAGCTTTTCAAACAGGTTCCTTCTGGAGGCAGTGTAGTCGCGGCCCGGCAAGGCGAGCCGCTTTTCGTGCCGATGGAGCGACGGTCACACCCACGGGCTCAATAGGAGTAGGTCAGGCGGGCGAACACGCCTTTGGCCTGATCTTCGCCAAATACCCTGGCCCGGTATTGCAGGGAAAAATCCACATAGGAGCGTGGCGCGTTGTAGGCGTCTTCCCGGAACCAATAGCGTACGTTGTTTCCTATCCCGATCGCTCCGGCGTCGCCGGAAGAAAAGCCGCCGCCGGCTTCGCTCTTCATCTTGGAATCGTAGTCGATCGCCGCGACGACATGGGGGAACGCCACCCAGCGCGAGCCGGTCCCGCCGATGGCGTAGCTGCGGCCCACTTGCCATTCGCTGTTGAAGTAATTGCGCGAGGCGTTGAGGTAGTGGCCGACCTCGGCATACAGCTGCGAGGTCCACCAGCTCGGCACATCGACTCGCAGATCGGTACCGATGCTCGAACCGTAGGCCAGTCGCACCAGCCAGTCGCCGTCGACATTGGAAGACCCCAGCGGGAAGGTCCGTTCAAGGGCGGCCATGATGTTGACCGAACTGAAGGGCTTGACCCGCACGCCGAGGGCGCCTTGCAAGGCATCGGCGCCGGTGTCCGAATCGCTGTTCTTGCTCCACAGGGTGTCGGTGATGCGCCCATAGAGTTCGACAAAGCGGCCGTTGCGATAGCCCAGCGGACGCCACGACAGTTCGGTGCTGTTTTGCAGCAGGTCATTGCTTTCGCTGCCGCTGCTACTGGCGCCCGGGGCGGCGCTCAGGCCACTGGAGCTGCTGCCACGATAGCTGGTGGTGCTGGTCAGGCCGAGCCTGCGCGATACATCGCCCACGGTGCGACGGGTATCGAACAGCTGTTGCGCGGACAGGGGCGACTCAGCGGTTTTTTGCCCATCGATGACACGCTTGAAATACGCCACGGCTTCGTCGTCTTCATGGACCCGCATGGCGTTGTAGGCGGCGTCCTGGGCGGGTGCCGGTGCCAGTCGAGCGGTGGCGTCCGCCTTGCGGAACGCGGCATGGGCAGCTTCGTCGTCGCCGGCCCGAACCCCATTGTAAGCAAGCTGCAGATCACTCACCGGAGCCTGATCGCCGGTGTTACCCGGCGAGATGGCGCAGGTCAGACCGTAGGTACTTTCCTGGCAGAGCAGGACGGGGGGTGAGGATTGGGCCTGGGCGGAGCGGATGTCACGGGCTTCCCTTGCCGACAGGCCCGCAAGGCTCTGGGCTTGGTCAAGATCATCCTGGGCCGCCTGCGACTTGCCCTGGTGGTTACGGGCATAGCTGCGCAACACCCAAGGGGCGGCTTGACGGTCGTCCACCGCCAGTGCGGAAGACGCGGCCTGTTCGGCACCGGGATAATCCTTCGCCGCCAGTAGCGCACTGATGAGCAATTGCTGGTTGGCGACAATCTCTGGAGCCCAGGCCACGGCTTTGCGCGCCTGGTCCACGGCGCGGGTCGTGTTGTCTTGCTCCAGGGCGCGATAGCCCTGGGTCGCCAGCGGTACGGCCAATTGGCGGCGAATGGCTTTGCGGCGCAGGAACAATGTGTTGTCGTTGGCAAAGACGCCGAGGGCCTCGGTGGTGGCCCGATCGGCTTCTTCCAAGTGTTGCTGGCGTTGCAAGGAGTCGATCAGCAACAGGCGATATTCACGGCGTCGGGGGGCCTGGCTGATGGCCTTGCGGGCCGATTGCGCGGCCAGGTCGAATTGTTCGCGGTCGTAGGCCTTGAACCCCTGGGACGCCGCGACGAAACCCGGTGAAGCTGGCGCCGCGCGCGAAGATGCAGCGGTCCGAGGTTGGTCGCGCAGCTTTTTGTCCCGCTCGGCCAATTCAATCAGCGTGTTCAGGCGCTTCACATCGGCACGCAGGCGCAGGGCCTCGCGGGCCTTGGCGATGGCCAGGTCGTAGTCCTTGCGCTCGTAGGCGCTGTAGGCTTCGTTGGCAACGGTATAGGCCGGGCCGGTCAGTGGCAGCGGCAACGTCTCGGCAAGCGCAAACGCAGGGATCAGGCTCAGCCCCGTGGCCAAAAAAGTCAGGAAGGGGCGGTTCATGCCGGGAGCTCCGTTGGGTAGAGATTATGCTGACGGGCCACCACTTGTTCGATGGTTGCCCGGGGCAGCACGCCGCTGTCCACCAGGTAATCGCCGATCCGGCCGTGGTGCTGCGGACGATATTGCAACATGGCACGGCTGAACTGATCGCGGTCGAGCAGGCCCATTTCGATCAGCAAGTCACCCAGCAGCGGCGCACTGGCATTCGGTACGGCGTGGCCGTTGCGTGCGGGCAACTGGCGCAACAAAGCGAGAATTTCACTTTCCCTGGCGATCAGTTGCACCGGCTCGCCGCCCAGTTCGGCGCTGACCTGCTGCAAGCCTTCGTCGGAAAGCGGATTAGCGACGGCGATCTGCTCCCGGCCTTCGCCATTGGGCCCCAAGGGAATCGCCCGCCAGCGCAACGCAAACTCGCTGGTCAGTGACGAGGTTGAGGCCGCGGTTTTTTCGGCCACGTCGAAGACCCGGGGCAGGTCATTCTGGAACGCGATGGCTTCGGCCAGGGTTTCATCGTCCAGCCAGCCGTTATTCAGCAAAATCCGTCCTAGCGGTACATTGCGCGACTGTTGTTCATCCAGGGCGCTTTGCAGGTGGGTGTCGGTAATAGCCTGCCAGGACAACAGCACGCTGCCCAAGCGGCGCGGCGCAATGGCGACCAGGTCGGTGGATGGGAAGTCATGCATGGTCTTGTCCCAGACCAGCTTGCGGTTCATCACCTTGCCCACCAGGAACATGCGCCAGGCCCGGGCGGCGGCCATGAAGTTGACGAAGTTGCCCACCAACATGCGTGGGATCGACAGCAAGCCGTGCTGCCAGCCGTACAACACCGTGGTGAAGTAGTAGCGATGCAGGATTCGCCAGGCCAGGGCAACGCCGTTGGCCAGCAACAGGTATTTGATTACGCTGCTGGTTTCAAAAGGCGTTGGGAAACTGACGTCCCACAAACCGCTGTTGCGCAAGATGATCAGGCCCAGCAGTTGCACCAGGATCGCGTAGGCAATGATGCTGATGAACGCTGTCACTACCCCCTTGCGGTCGCGAAACAGCAGGTATCGGTTGGCCAGCGAACCATTCCAGCCCATCTGCTCCCAGCCTTGCAAGCCGATGCCCAGGGTCCAGCGGGCCTTTTGCCGGAAGGCGGTGCGAAACGTGTCCGGGAAAAACTCGCGCACGCACAGTGGCATCGTCAGGGTCGATTCGTAGGGTTTGCGGAACCAGGATTTGCGCAGCACCCGGAACTGCACGGGGAAACGTACGAAGATCGCATTCATGCCCACCTTGGCCAAGCGCGCGCCCACGTCGTAGTCCTCGGTGAGACTGTCGGTGTTGAACGGCTGGTTTTCGGTTTCACCGGCCAGCACTCGCAGGGCGCGATGGGAGAAGCAGGTGCCGACGCCGGCCGAGGGCACGGTGTCGGTCATGCTTTCACGCACCACCAGATCCTTGCCATGCCATTCGGCGAACTCGTCCATGTAGACACCCGCCACCCATTCGTACCAATTGCGCTCCAGAGACACCACCGGCAACTGGATCATGTCCTTGCGCGGCAACAGGTAGTTGAATAGACGCAGTTCAAGCGGATGCAGCACGTCCTCGCTGTCGTGCAGGACGACGCCGGCGAAGGTCATGCCATGGGTTTTCTCATGGAGGAAAATCGCCTGGATCACCCAGTTCAAGCAGTCGGCCTTGCAGGTCGGCCCGGCATGGGGCACTTCCACGCGGTGCAGTTGTTTGTAACGCCGGCGCATCCGCTCGACTTCGTCGATGGTGCGCTGGTCGTTGATGTACGTACCAACGAAGACCACGTAGTTCTGGTAGTCGAGTGTCGAGACCATGTTCTCGATCATCGGTGCGATGACGTCGTATTCCAGCCAGGCCGGCACCATGATCGCCAGGGGCTGTTCGTCCCGGGCCAACAATTGCTCGACGGTCAGCGGCCGGTAGCGACGGTTCACGGTGAACTTGCGGTACAGGCGACGAGACCAGTACCACAGGTCAATGATCAGATCGTCCAGGCTGGAGATCAGGATCAGTACCGCGACCACGATGGTCGCGGCTTCCAGGTAGTTGTAGTAGTGGGCCAGCCAATAGGGCCAATAAAGCGACGTCATCGAAGGGTACCGTTACTGGCGATTGCGACGGGCGCTACGGCCTGCCAGCAACAAGAGGAGGAACAGGATAATGGCGCCTGGAATCAGCCAGAGCAGCGACGGTTTGCGCCAGGCATCCAGCCCCTTGGGTTCCTCGCGGCCGATCAACAGGCTGCCGCTGGGGTCCTGGGTATCGAGGATCGCCACGGCGCCGTTGTTGCCCAGAATCGCCACGTCGCCACGGGTCAGCACGATTGGCTTGGCCAGGCTTGGCGGCTGATTGCCCAGGGTCCGATAGACCAGCCCGTATTGGCCCGAGCTCTGCACCACTTGCAGCGAGGCCAATTGGTTGAGGGGCTGTATGTCCAGCAGCACTTGGTCCTTGTGGTTGATGCGCAGGCGACCCTGCTCGTCGACCTGGACCGATTCCTGGCTGCCCTTGAGCGCCAACTCGAAGGCCAGGAAGGCTTTGTCCGGGCTGACGACGGCTTTTGGATCAGCGCTCACCTTGAGCTGCGCTCGCAGCGGCGATACACCGCTGGCATCAGCCACCGCAATGACCCGCGCCAGGCTGCTGGCCGGTTGGTCGAGGTAGGCCTGGGGCACCAGGATCTGGGTGTCGGCGGCGAAGCGTGCGGCCAGGCCGGAGAAATCGTCGTCCAGCGAGGTTTTTTCCACGACAATATGGCTGGTCGGCAGGACCGACACTGGGAAGGCTTGCGGCGTTTCCAGGCAGCGGTCGCTGACCGGCTGACGTTGGAACGACACGCGCAATATGTTCTGCGACCCCAGGGCGTAACGTGGGATATGGGCCTGGATGCGTTGCGATTCACCGTTGGGGGTCAGTTGCTGCGCACCAATCAGGAAGTCATTGAAAAACAGTGAAGCCACCGGTGCCGTATCGGAAGCCCCCGGGGCGGCGGAGACGTCCACCACGGCCGTGACGGGCAGGCGACCGTCATAAGCGACACTGCCCAGGGGAAACGTAGTGCTCCAGTCGAAGCGTGACGCCACGTCGAAAGTGCCGGGGGCGCCGCCCAGTCGCGACAGGACCACACGGCCGTCTTCGCTCAACGGCGTTTGCGCTTCGCTCACGGTCAATTGGCGACTTCGCGCCAGTTTGCTCCAGGCCGTACCGAGCAGGGACAAGGCTTTGCCGGTGGATTCTGGGGCGATCATCAGCACCGGGCGAGTGCCCAGCAGGGCCAGGCGTACGTTGTCAGTGCCGGCGCCTGCGAGTGCTGCGTTGATGTGCTGTTCGCGCCACTGGGTCAGTGCGCTGGCCGCAGTCGTGTCGAGTCCCTGGACCTGGCTTTGCAACGCGTCCAGGGATTGGTTGATAGCTTTGAGCAGCGCAGGCTCGTTGATCGCCAGGTCAGCCTGGACGTTCGGGGTCTGGCCTAACACCAGCAGTGCGCCGATCTCGGCCGGGTTGGCCAAGTTGTGCGGGCCTTTGCCATTAAGGCTGGCGAAGGCCGGAATGCTCAATAACTCGGCAGGGATGTGCAGGTTGCCCAGGTCCACGCTGTCTTGCACGGCGGGGAAGGGCAGGATGCGGCTGTGTTTGCCGATGCGCTCCAGCGCCACGCCCAGGCGCCAGGCTGAATCGTAGCTGGCGGCGGACAATGAACCGGGCGCAACGAGAATGCCGGGCTCGCCGGGCAGGGCCGCCCAGGCCGCACCGACGTCGCGCAACTGGCTGGCGTCGTAGCTGTAGTTCAGGCGTGTTTCAGGTTGGATGCGCAGCACATTACCGATGACCCGATCGTCTTCGCACAATGGTCGAGACACTATCGAGGACCAGGCAACGCCCAGGCGCACCAGACCGTTGTCACGTGCGGCCTTGTCGACGCCGAGCGTGGCACTGGCATCGCCTTGTGCCTCGCTGAGCCCTTCGGCACGCACCGGGTAGCCGTCGAGGGACAGCAGCAGGGTGTTGCGGCCGCCTTCGCCATTGAGGTAGCTGGCGTCCAGTTGCAGCGTCGCGTCTTCGAGGGTAACGCCGGCGGGGACCGGCAGGTAGAGCTCGCGGCGGGCGTCGCTGGCGCTCAAGAGGATCGGCGCCGTGATGCCCAGGTCGCTCAAGCGAACCTCACGTGTCTGGCGGGTATCAGCGTTGAGTCGATGAATGGCCTGGGTCAGCGGGCTGTCCGCGGCCAGGGCAAAGGTCGGCATGAGCGCGAGCAGGCTCAAGCCACAGGCAAGGGCGCTGAGCGCACCCGTAGGGATGGCAACGGAAGGCTTCATTCAGGCAAGTCTCGATCTGATAAGGGGAATAGCAGTTGTTCAGTTGAAATCGGCGAGCAGCTCGCGTGGCTCGGACAGCGACCGATAGACGGGCTGCCGTTGGGCAGGCAGCGGGGCCACGACAAAGTCGTCGACCGGGCGGCCCATCAAGGTATCGACGATGCGTTGGCTGGCCTTGCCGTCGCCATAAGGATTGGCCGCTTGTGAGGCGCGGTGCCATGACGCGTCATCGTCGAACAGCGCATCCACGCCGGCGATGATCGATGCCGGCGAGGTGCCGACCAGGCGCACCGTGCCCGCCGCCACTGCTTCCGGGCGTTCGGTGACGTCGCGCATCACCAGCACCGGTTTGCCCAGGGACGGCGCTTCTTCCTGCACGCCACCGGAGTCGGTGAGGATGACATGGGCGTGTTGCATCAGGCGCACGAACGCCAGGTAGTCCAGCGGCTTGATCAAATGCACATTGAGCAACTCGCCCAGTTGCTCGGTCACCGGGCCCAGCACGTTGGGATTGAGGTGCACCGGGTAGACGATCTGGATATCCGGGCGCTGGGCCAGGTGGCGCAGGGCCTTGCAGATGTCGAGGAAGCCCTCGCCGAAGTTTTCCCGGCGGTGGCCGGTCACCAGCAGCAGTTTGCGTCCGGTCTGCAGGAACGGGAACTGTTGGTCCAGTTCGCTACGCAACCGGGCATCGTCGTTGATGCGCCGGGCCGTCAGTTGCAGCGCGTCGATCACGGTGTTGCCGGTCACCAGGCAACGGCCTTGCAGGCGTTCCCCCAGCAAGTTATCGCGGGACTGTCCGGTGGGGGCGAATAGCAGATCGGCGCCGAGGTCGATGCACCGTCGGTTCATTTCTTCCGGCCAAGGGCTGTAGATGTCTCCGGTGCGCAGGCCGGCTTCCACATGGCCGACGGGGATGCGTCGATGGAAGGCGGCCATCGAAGCCACCATGGCCGACGTGGTGTCGCCGTGAACCAGCACCCGATCCGGCCGGGTTTGTTCCAGCACCGGGTCGATGGCGGCGTACAACGCGGCGGTCAGGGAGTTGAGAGTCTGGTGCGGCGTCATCACGTCGAGGGTGAAATCGGCCTTGAGCTCGAACAGATCCAGTACCTGCTTGAGCATGCTCTGATGCTGGCCGGTGACGCAGATCAGCGACTCGATGCCTGGTTCGGCGGCAAGGGCCTTGACCAAGGGCGCCATCTTGATGGCCTCCGGACGGGTGCCGAAGATCGAGAGGATCCTGATGCGTGGATGATGAGTTGCGATGACGCCCTTCCTCGCGCAGTTTGCTGCGCCGCACAACAGCCCGCCCGGACGCGATGGGGGCGTTCGAGCAAACAAGCGATTTAAGTTAAGTTGGCCCGGTGTCAGACAGCGGCTTGACGTGCACAGGAAGTGACGTAGTGGCATCTTGAAGTTCGGGGCGGAGAATTAATAGCACCAAACATCGTGAGCGCAAAGGTTTATATGAATAAGTTGATTAATAATTTTTTAAAGGTGTTTTGGTGGTGGGGCAAAGGTTGGATTTCTGATTTTTTTAACTTCAATTAGCTATTGATATTAAAGGTATTTTTTGTATTTTCGTGCCTGTTTAATACTCTATTGATACTAAAAGGCGTGGCGCCGTGATTTTTTTGGCGCCTTATTTTACGTTGTTCCCAAATGCGGCGTGCCACTGGAATGACGCCTGTAAGTCGTCGTGGTAACGGCTTTAAGAACTAATGAGTTGGTCGCGAACTTAATTATCTATTGAAAGTTCAATTTATTTTGAGTTTTTATATTAAATAAAATGGATCCATTCCAAATGCAAAATCCCACTAGGCACAGTCGTTACTTGCAATAAGAAAGTTACGCCGATTGGATTGCTCCTAAGCCAGGTACCCATTAGTCGTCGAAGCCTCCCGACCGATAATCGCACGCTTTGTGTGGTGCACCTGCCTGGGTTATTGACCAAACTAACCGGGTGGTACATTTTAGCGGCACCTGTCTTGCCCATCGTGGCAAAGACCATAATAAAAATAGAGGAAACCCCATGCCCATTCGCGCGCCCCACGCTTTGTCCTTGATCCATCTTTCTAACGCATCCCCCAGCCTCCCAGGTTCGATCCGATAGCGGTCCAGTGCTGTTGCAGAAGTTATCGCGCCAGTGGGATGTGGGCGCTCGACAAGCCTCGGAGGTTTCCAAGATGACAAAAGTCGTGGATCTGTATTTCAAGCTGCTGAAGCTGCTGATCGTGTTGTGCATGGTCGCGATGATCGTGCTGGTGTTCGGCAATGTGGTGCTGCGCTATGCGTTCAACTCGGGCATCAGTGTGTCGGAGGAGCTGTCGCGCTGGTTCTTCGTCTGGATGATTTTTCTCGGTGCCCTGGTGGCGCTCAAGGACCGTGCCCACCTGGGCATGGACAGCCTGGTCAAGCGCTTGCCGGCGGTCGGCAAGCGTATCTGCCTGGTCATCGGCCATCTGCTGATGTTGTACATCTGCTGGCTGATCTTCAGTGGCAGTTGGCAACAGGCGGCGATCAACCTGGATGTAGTCGCCCCGGCGTCGGGATTGTCCATGGCGCTGTTCTATGGCGCCGGCCTGGTGTTCGGCGCCAGTGCTGCGCCGATCCTGCTCTACGAGCTCTACCTGGCGCTGTTCGGCAAGCTGGGGGATGACGAGCTGGTGATGGTCAAGGACAACGACGCCGAGGTGAGCACGCATAACGCCGCCACCGCTGACCCCATCAAGAGTACCCACCCATGACACTGGTTATTTTCCTCGGGTCCTTGATGGGCAGCATGGCGCTGGGCATGCCCATCGCGTTTGCCTTGCTCGTGGTCAGCGTGGCGTTGATGGTTTACCTGGATCTGTTCGATGCGCAAATCATTGCCCAGAACCTGCTCAACGGCGCGGACAGTTTTCCGCTGATGGCCGTGCCGTTCTTCATGTTGGCCGGCGAAATCATGAACGTCGGTGGCCTGTCCAAACGCATCGTCAACATTGCCATGGCGCTGGTAGGGCACAAGCGCGGTGGTCTCGGTTACGTGGCGATCATCGCGTCCTGCCTGCTGGCGTCGCTCTCCGGTTCGGCCGTGGCCGATGCGGCGGCCCTGGCGGCGCTGCTGGTGCCGATGATGGTGTTGGCCGGGCATAACCGCGGGCGCTCGGCCGGCCTGATCGCCGCCGGCAGCATCATCGCGCCGGTCATTCCGCCGAGCATTGGCTTCATCGTTTTTGGCGTGGCGTCCGGGGTATCGATTTCCAAGCTGTTCCTGGCCGGTATCGTGCCGGGGCTGATGCTTGGGGCTTCGCTGGCCGTGGCCTGGTGGTACATCTCTCGCAGTGAAAGCGTCGAGACACCGCCCAAGCGTTCTCGTGCCGAAGTGCTGCGCACGTTGCTCGACGGCAGTTGGGCCATGGGCCTGCCCTTGATCATCATCCTGGGCCTTAAATTCGGCATCTTCACGCCCACGGAAGCAGCGGTGGTCGCGGCGGTTTATTCGCTGTTCGTGTCCCTGGTGATCTACCGCGAAATGAAAGTCAGCCAGTTGTACGAAGTGATCCTGTCTTCGGCCAAGACCACCTCGGTGGTGATGCTGCTGGTGGCGGCGGCCATGGTTTCATCGTGGCTGGTGACCATCGCCGATCTGCCGGGCCAATTGGCGGAGCTGCTGGCGCCGTTCATGGACAACCAGACCTTTCTGCTGCTGGTAATGATGGTGCTGATCATCCTGGTGGGCACGGTGATGGACATGACTCCGACCATCCTCATCCTCACCCCGGTGCTGATGCCAGCCGTCATCCAGGCGGGGATCGATCCGGTGTACTTCGGCGTGCTGTTCCTGATCAACACGGCCATCGGCCTGATCACACCGCCGGTGGGCACTGTGCTCAACGTGGTTTGCGGGGTGGCCAAGCTGGACTTCGAGGAGATCGTGCGTGGGGTGTGGCCGTTCATGCTTGCGCAGTTTGTGGTGTTGTTCCTGTTGATCCTGTTCCCGCAGTTGGTCCTGGGGCCATTGAAATTTTTTACCGGATAACACCGGTGCTGTTAGCTCGACCTTAAAAACAATAACGATCGGAGAGTGACATGGGAAAACTGATGAAAACCCTGCTGGCCGGCGCGTGCGCGACGGGCTTGCTGTTGACCGGCGCGGCCAGCCACGCGGACGAGATCCGCGAACGAACCCTGCGGTTCGCCTTCCAGAACGTCAAGGAACACCCCCAGGGCCAGGGCGCACAGAAGTTCGCCGACCTGCTCAGCGAAAAGAGCGGCGGCAAGATCAAGGTCCGCCTGTTCCCTGGCGGTACGTTGGGCGGTGATGTGCAAACGGTATCGGCGTTGCAGGGCGGCACACTGGACATCACGGTGCTCAACTCCGGCATCCTGGCCGCCCAGGCACCGGATTACGCCATGCTCGATTTTCCGTTCCTGTTCAACAACGTAGAGGAAGCTCATGCGGTCATCGATGGGCCGGTCGGGCAGAAACTGGCGGCGCAACTGGACAGCAAAGGGCTGGTAGGGCTGGGTTATTGGGACCTGGGTTTTCGCAACCTGACCAACAGCAAGCACCCGGTGACCAAGCTTGAAGACATGCAGGGCCTGAAGATTCGCGTCATCCAGTCGCCGATCTACCTGGAGACCTTCTCCGCCCTGGGCGCCAACCCGGTGCCGATGGCGTTCCCAGAGGTCTACACCGGCCTGGAGCAGCACACCATCGACGGCCAGGAAAACCCTTTCACGGTGATTGAGGGCAACAAGTTCTACGAGGTGCAAAAGTATCTTTCCGTCACGGGGCATATCTTCAACCCGCAGTCGTTGATCATCAGCCAGAAAACCTGGAACCGCCTCAACGACGATGAGAAAGCGCTGATTCGCGCGGCCGCGGCCGAGGCGCAAGCATTCCAGCGTGAAGTCACGGCGGCGAGCATGGACAAGGCCAAGGCCACGTTGGCGGCTGCGATGACCGTCAACGAGATCAGCCCAGCCGAGAAAGATCGCTTGCGTGAGCGGGTGAAACCGGTGGTCGACAAGTTCGCTAAATCCTTGGATGGCGACCTGGTGAAGACGATGTATGACGAGATTGCCAAGGTGCGTGCCGCCCATTGAGTTGAAGTCACACCCTATTGGGGGATGAAGGGCGTCGGAGCAGTGTCTCGGCGCCCTTCATTGCGTCTGCGACCGAATTTTTCCAAGGCATGAACCAGAGATGCCGCCTTGCCCTAGGAGCGTATTGGCGTTTGTAGAACAGTCATGGCCGGTCTCGATGCCCTGGTCATGCCTCCAGACTTGTTAGGCTATGGCACGCTCATCTCGTTTTCATTTTGGAGCGGCGGGACTAATCAGGCCATGGCACGCATGCGCGTGACATACATCAAAGGAGGTTCACGTGGGTAAAAATCCTGTAGGCAATCTATCAGGAAAATCCCAGGCGCCCGGCACGGAGGGAATACCAGCCCCCAGCGGCGAGGCAAATCTCATTGAAACCGACTATGTCATAGGACAGGACAATATTAGCGGTGAGTTTTCGTTCTCTCTGGATATCCATGGCAAAGTCTTCCTGATCTCTGCTGCCACCGTTTTGCTGTTCGTCGTCATGACATTAGCCCTGCAAAACGAAGTCGAACCGCTGTTCAGCGCAATGCGCAGTTGGTTGACCCGGCACTTGGCCTGGTTCTTCATGAGCGCAGGCAATATCTTCGTATTACTGTGCCTGGCGCTGATTGTTTCACCTCTGGGCAGGGTTCGGTTGGGTGGTCGCGACGCCACACCGGATCATACGTACCTGGGGTGGTTTTCCATGTTGTTCGCCGCCGGGATGGGCATCGGGCTGATGTTCTATGGTGTTGCGGAGCCGATGTCGCATTACGCCGCCGCAATGGGCGGCGTCACGGTCGATGCCAGTGGCGTGCGTACGGATTGGGCTCCCCTTGAGGGCGCAGAGGGTGACATGAAAGGCGCCGCGGACCTGGCGATGGCTGCGACTATCTTTCATTGGGGTCTGCATCCTTGGGCCATCTACGCCATCGTTGCGTTGTCCCTGGCGCTGTTTTCCTTCAACAAAGGCTTGCCGCTATCGATACGCTCGATTTTTTATCCTCTGTTGGGCGAGCGTGTCTGGGGGTGGCCCGGTCATATCATCGACATCCTGGCGGTCTTCGCCACGCTGTTTGGGCTGGCGACATCGCTGGGTATCGGTGCCGAGCAGGCCGCTGCGGGGATTGAGCACCTGTTCGGTATCCGCTCCACCAACGTCAGCAAGGTATTGTTGATCATCGGCATCACCCTGATTGCGCTGTGGTCGGTACTTGCCGGGCTGGAAAAGGGGGTCAAGCTGTTGTCCGAAATCAACATGGGCCTGGCGCTCCTGTTGCTCCTGTTCATCATTGTCGTGGGGCCAACCCTGGCCATCCTCACCGGGTTCTTCAAGAACGTGGTGACCTACGTTGAATATCTGCCGGCATTGTCCAATCCTTTCGGGCGCACGGACACTGAGTTCACCCAGGGCTGGACCGCGTTCTACTGGGCCTGGTGGATCAGTTGGTCGCCGTTCGTGGGCATGTTCATCGCGAGGGTCAGTCGTGGCCGTACCGTTCGTGAGTTCCTGATTTCGGTATTGCTGGTGCCTTCGCTGGTGTCGGTGCTGTGGATGACGACCTTTGGCGGGACGGCCATTGATCAGGCCACCCTGGGGGGGCTTAGCGGTGTGACGGATGCCGTGCTGGAACTCAAGCTGTTCGTCATGCTTGAAGGGCTGCCCCTCAAGGAAATTTCGTCGCTGCTGGGCATTGTGCTGGTGATCGTGTTCTTCACCACCTCCTCGGACTCCGGCTCGCTGGTGATCGATACGATCACGGCGGGAGGAAAGGTTGACGCGCCCGTTCCGCAGCGGGTCTTCTGGGCGGTCATTGAAGGCGTGATCGCCATCGCATTGTTGCTGGGAGGGGGGCTGGTTGCCTTGCAGGCCATGGCAGTTTCCACCGGATTGCCCTTCGCCATTGTCCTGCTGCTGGGCTGCATTTCGCTGGTCAAGGGATTGTTGTCCGAACCGCGATCCTGAGGGGCGACGAGTGCCGATGATGGAAAGAGTCCATCGTCGGCCTCAGTCCCAAAGCTCTCCAATCGCAACGTCAGGGCTGTAGTGAGTGGCGACTTGGGCTTGCAGCAGTTCGGCCGTGGCCAAGGCATCGGTCAAGGCCTGATGGGCGTGGTAGGGCGGCAGGTGATAGCGCGGTCGGCTGTCCGCCAGCCGGATGGACGCGAGAGGGCGTTGCAACAGTCGGTCTAGCCAGTTGCGAGGGCCCCGGACCTGCCGCGCCTCGAGTTGCATGGTGTCAATGACTGGAAATTGCAGACCTTCTCCCCAATGGTGACGAAACGCCTGATCCAGGAAATCACGTTCGATGGCCCGGTAGTGCACCACCATGATCTTCCCCGTCATTGCTTCCAGCAGCTGTTCCATGATGTCCGGCAACCGGGGGGCATGGCGAATATCTGCGTGGGTGATGCGATGGAACGTTACCGATTCGTGGGTCAGTCGCGCGGGTTTGATGATCCAGTACAGCGCTGCGCCGCAGCGTATCCGCTTTAGCGTCAACGGTATCAGGCCAATGCTGACGATGCTGTCGATACGGGCATCCAACCCGGTGGTTTCCAGGTCCAAGGCCAGCAGGTCCACCTGCTCCAGCGGCGTCTGTCCGTTGGCAACGCCGGCCTGGTAGAAACGTTGCAAGAGAGGGTGTCTGGCTTGCTGTGCCAGCTGTGCAAAGCGCGCTGGCCAGTCTGGTGTTGCCTGCCTGTTCGGGTTCCGTGAAGCGCTCATCGTGTTGGCCGCGCGTGGCCGGGATAGCGGAAGCGCAAGAATTTTTGCGCATTGCTCAACACTTGGAACGCTTCCTTGAGGTTGTGGCGCTCAATGGTTGAAAAGCGCTCGGGCTCGATGTAGTTGTCTGGCGTCTGGCCCTGCTCGATGGCATGGACCTGGTGCCGTATGCGCACCATCGACAGGAACTCCAATGCGTAGCGTAGATGATCGATGGCTTGCGGTTGCAGCCATTTCGTCGTGCTGATGGCTTCGAGTCGATCAAAGGAGTTTTGTGCGGTACTTGCGCAAGCCAACGCATGAATTCGGATCAGGTCGGTAAGGGGCGCCGTGCCACGTCCCTTCAGGTTGATGATCTGTTTTTGCTCCCCGTCGGTTTCCATGACAAACGTGCGGAAGAAACCCAGGGGCGGTGTCCTGTTCAGTGCGTTACGCGCCATTGCCGCCAGGAAGGCTGGCGTGGCCTTTGGTTTTTCAGCGCAAAGCGCTTTGAGCTCGTTGACCATTTCCAACCGACCATAGACCCCGTCCAGATCAAAGAAAATGCAAGCGTTAAGCAGGGTGGCGGCGTTCGGTTTTTCAATCCACTGGGTGAAATAGTCGCGCCAGACTCGCAACGGCTGACGCCACTGGGCGTTGGTCGCCATGATCCCGCCCTTGCAGTAACTGAAGCCGCACGCGGCGAGCCCGTCACTGACAAATGTGGCCAACTTCCTGAAGTACTCATCGTGCAGGGGCGGGTCGAAACGATCATCCAGCACCAGGGCGTTGTCCTGGTCGGTCACCAGCAACTGTTCATCCCGGGCCATCGAGCCCAGCACCATGAAGCAGTAGGGAATCGGCGGCGGCCCCAACTCCCTTTCCGCCAGTTCGAGCAGACGCTGGGTGAAGGCGCGACCAATGCCTGAAATGGCGCTGCCGATCATGTGGGCGGTGGCACCGTCGCGCACCATGCGAATGTAAGTGCCGCGTAGATCCCGTAGCAATGATCGCAGACCTTCGACGCTGGTCTGGTTGGAGATGCTGTTCACCAGGTACAAGCTGCTCTGGGACTCGTGCCGGATAATGTCCGACAGATTGATCAGGCCCAGGGCGCGGCCCTTATGCATCACAGGAAGATGGTGAATGTTGCTTCGAAGCATGCACAGCATGGCCTCGAACAGCGAGTCGTCGGCCTGGATGGACACCGGATCGTTGGACATCACTTCGCCGATGGTAGTGTCGCCGCTGCGGTTGGCGGCCACCACACGAGTGCGCAGGTCCCGGTCGGTCACGATGCCGAGCATTTTCCCGGGGTTATGCCCGGCCCGCTCCAGGACGACGACACAGGAAACGCTTTGTTCGGTCATCAGCTGTGCGGCTTCCTGGACGCGGGTCAGTGGCGTGACCCAGACCAGTTTCCGGGAAATCAATGCTCGGGATTTAAGCTGGATCAGATCGCTCGCGCGCCCTTGGGCCTCAACGGCCGATTTGAGCCTGGAGTAACCTTCGGCTTCGACAAAATCGGCGAAGCTGTCGTGCCGCTTGCACAATTGGGCAATGACATCCGCCGGGATGAAATAGATCAGGCTATCTTCCAGGGCCTTGGCCGGAAAGCGCACCTTGTTGCTGCGTAGCAGGCCGGCCTGACCGAAAATATCGCCCTCCACCAGACGGTCATACAACTCGCCGTCGCGCCGATACACCTCGACTGCACCACTGCGTACGTAGTGCAGGTCATGTAAGGCAGCACCTGCTTCGAGGATAGGGCTGCCGGCCTTGAAATAGGCGACCTCGACACGCCGGGCAATGTCTTCCAGCGTTGTCTGGGGCAGGTCATCGAATGGGGGAAAGCGATGCAAATGCTCGCTGATTTCCAAGAGTTCGATTTGCATGGGGCCTCATGGCTGTTCGCTTCAGAGGATCAACATGCCAGACCCTGGCGCCGCGCACAAATCCGGTATTGGCGAGTGTGCGCGACCACCGTTTCGTTACTGGCCTTCAGGCACCGCGAGCCATTGCCCAATCACCTTCTGATAGCTGCCATTGGCTTTACTCAAGTGCAGCCACTGATCGACGTACATCTTCCAGGTGTTGTCATCCCGCGGCAGCAGGTAGGCCTTCTCGCCATATTGCAGGTAGCGGGTCGGGTTGACGGCGCACAGGCCGGGCTTGAGTTTTTGCTGGTAGAGCGCTTCCGACGCGTCGGTAATCATCACGTCGGCTTTCTTGTCCAGGAGTTGCTGGAAGATGGTCACGTTGTCATGGAAGCTGAGCTGGCCGTTGGGCAGAAACGCCCGGACGAAGGCTTCGTTGGTGCCGCCGGCCGGCTCGACAAGACGCACCGAAGGCTGGTTCATCTGTTCGAGCGTCTGGTAGCGCTCCTTGTCTTCGCAACGCACCAGCGGGATCTTGCCATCCACGTCCAGAGTGGTACTGAAATAGGCCTTTTTCTGGCGCTCCAGCGTCACCGAAATCCCGCCCATGCCGATGTCGCATTTGCCTGCAACCATATCCGGCATCAGGGTTTTCCAAGTGGTCTGCACCCATTGCACCTTGACGCCCAGGCTGGCGGCCAGGGAGCGCGCCATGTCGATATCGATGCCTTCGTATTCGCCTGCTTGGGTTTTAAAGGTATAGGGCTTGTAGTCGCCGGTGGTGCATACCTTCAGTTCGCCACGTTGCAGGACCTGATCCAGCAGCGAGGGTGCCGGCTCGGCCAGGGCGCTGCAGGAGAACGCCAACAGGCCACAGAACGTCATCGAGCTTGTTATGGTTTTCATCGGGATTGGATGCCTCGCAAGGGAAGGGAACAAGACCGGGGAGTGTAGCAAGGGGCTAGCGGGAAATGATCCCGTGGTCGATCGCGTATTTCACCAGGGCCGCGGGCTTGTCGATGTTCAGCTTGCGGCGGATGCTCAGGCGATGGGTTTCGACGGTGCGTACGCTGATGTCCAGTTCACGGGCCATTTCCTTGTTGTTCAGGCCCTGGACCATTTTCGCCAGGACTTGGCTCTCCCGTGGCGTCAGCTCGTTGTCGGTGTGCGGGTCGGTGGCGAGCCGCTGGGCTATCTCGGCGCTGTAGAAGGTACCGCCGCTGATGATGGCTTCGATGGCCGCGATGATTTCCCGCGACGGCGCGTTCTTGAGCACGTAACCGCTGGCGCCGGAACGCACGGACTCGCTCACGTACTCATAATTGTCGTACATGCTGAGGATCAGGATCTTGAGGCTGGGGTATTGCTTGCCCAGCAGTCGGGTCAGCTCGAGCCCGTTCTTGTCCTTGAGGCCGATGTCCATCAGCAGCAGGTCCGGTTGGCAGCGACCGACCATTTCGATCGCCTGCGCGCCGTTCTCGGCTTCGCCCACTACGTTCAGTTGCGGCATTACCGAGAGCAGGGCCCTGATGCCGTCGCGGACCAGGGAATGGTCATCGACCAGCGCGACGCGAATCACGGGAGGCAGGTTCATTGATAAGTGCTCCTGTTGGCGTGGGCGCGCATCAGCTTTCCGTGACCGAGAGATTCATGGGCAGCAGGATGTCCAGTTCGCTGCGGCCCGGCACCGACGTCACTTCCAGGCGTCCGCCGAAATGCTCGACACGCTCGCGGATGTTACGCAGGCCGATGCCGGCATGACCGCGTTCCACTTGCGGGACGTTGAACCCCATGCCGTCATCGACCACTGTCAGGCGCAAGGACTGGCTGGAGCCGAACAGGGTGATGCCGACGCTTTTCGCCCCGGCATGGCGCTCGATATTGGTCAGGGCTTCCTGGGCAATGCGAAACAGCGAGACAGGGGCGCCATTTTCGAGGCGGCAATCGAATTCGTTGCTTCGGTAGGACACTTCCAGCCCGCTGCGCTGTTGGAATTCGGTGGCGAGTTGGCCGATGGCGGCGGGCAGGCCCAAGGTGTCGAGCAGGGACGAGCGTAAGTCGTGGGAGATATTGCGGATCTCGCCGATGGCTTCGCCGAGCCGGTCGGTGGCGTTCTTCAGGATGCCCAGGCCGTTTTCCTGGCCATTCTCCAACACGTGGCTGGCCAGTTCGAACTGGAATTTTATCGACACCAGCAGTTGGCTGATGCCGTCATGCAGCTCGCGCGAAACCCGTGAGCGTTCTTCTTCCTGCAGGCTGACGATGCGTTGGTTCAAGCGCTGCAGCTTTTTGTCGGCCAGGCGATGTTCGCTGACGTTGAGGGTCATGCCGCCGGCAAACACCAGCAGGACCGCCACCAACGCGATCGCGGCGATGGCTTGCATGGTGGTGTGGATGCCATGGGCGACTTCGTCACGGGCCTGCTGGGTGGCGCGCTCGACATCCTCCAGGTAAATCCCGGTGCCGAGCATCCAGCCCCATTTGTCCAGCATCACGACATAGGCCAGTTTGTCGGTCACCTGGCCGGAGGAGGGCTTGTTCCAGGCATAGCGCTGGAACCCTTCGCCTGACTCGGCGCTTTTGATCAGCGCCTGGATGACCGGCAGGCCGTGGGGGTCCTTCATGTCCCAGAGGTACTGCCCGACCAGTTCCGACTGGCGGGCATGCATGAGGCTGCGGCCCTGGCGGTCGTACACGAAGAAGTAACCGTTGATGCCGAAACTGAGCTTGCGCAGCTCTTCCAAGACCTGCTGTTGCGCCCGTGCGTCGCCCTGGCCGTTGTCGTACAGCGGGGCGATCAGGCTCTGCGCCATCTCGACATAGTTCTTCAACTCGGCGCGCTTGCTCGCCAGGATGCTGTCTTCGATCAGTTGTGCCTGCTGGTCGCCCAACTGGCGGTTGAGCGAGATCACCAGGGCGCAGATGACCGCGATGGCCAGGACCAGCGGCAAAATCCCGAGGGCGACGATTTTGTGTTTGAGCAGCATCTGTACTCCTGTCCGGGCTCGGCGGGGAGGCGAATGGCGGCATCATATGCCAAACCCATGGATGAGGCATAAAACCTGTGGCGCAAGACATGTGGGAGCAAAGCTTGCTCGCGATGCAGGCGCCGCAGTGTATGAAAGACCGTATTGACTCTATCGCGGGCAAGCCTTGCTCCCACAGGGGGAATTGGGGTTCTACGTAGTACTACGGATTTATTTATTGACCCATTGCAGGGATATTGGGCCGGCTCCGAATAGCCGGGGCACACTATAAAAACAATCGCCGCAATCCTCTGGATATCGGCAGGAGACACGCAATGACAACCCGTCTGGTTAAACACCTCGCCTGGTTTGCCGTGGCTGTTCTAGGAGCTTGTGCGTTGAGCGTCGTGGCCTTGCGCCGCGGCGAACCCATCAACGCCCTCTGGATCGTCGTCGCCGCCGTGGCCATCTACCTGGTCGCCTACCGCTACTACAGCCTCTTCATCGCCAACAACGTGATGCAACTCGATGCGCGTCGGGCCACCCCCGCCGTGCTCAACAACGATGGCCTGGACTATGTCCCGACCAACAAACACATTCTCTTCGGCCACCACTTCGCGGCCATTGCCGGCGCGGGGCCGCTGGTCGGGCCGGTGCTGGCGGCGCAGATGGGCTATTTGCCCGGCACGCTCTGGCTGATCGCCGGCGTGGTGCTGGCCGGTGCGGTGCAGGACTTCATGGTCCTGTTCCTGTCCACTCGCCGCAACGGTCGCTCCCTGGGCGACATGGTGCGCGAGGAAATGGGCCGCATCCCCGGCACCATCGCGCTGTTCGGCTGCTTCCTGATCATGATCATCATCCTCGCGGTGCTGGCGCTGATCGTGGTCAAGGCCCTGGCCGAGAGCCCGTGGGGGATCTTCACGGTGATGGCGACCATCCCGATCGCGATGTTCATGGGCATCTACATGCGTTACATCCGCCCGGGCCGCATCGGTGAAATCTCGATCATCGGCGTGCTGTTGCTGCTGGGCTCGATCTGGCTGGGCGGGCAGATCGCCGCCGACCCGGTCTGGGCCAAGGCTTTCACCTTCACCGGGATCCAGATCACCTGGATGCTGATCGGCTACGGTTTCGTCGCGGCGGTACTGCCGGTGTGGCTGATCCTGGCGCCGCGGGACTACCTGTCCACATTCCTCAAGATCGGCACCATCGTCGCCCTGGCGATCGGCATCCTGGTGACCATGCCCGAGCTGAAAATGCCGGCACTGACCCAGTTCACCGACGGCACCGGGCCGGTGTGGAAGGGCGGGCTGTTCCCGTTCCTGTTCATCACCATTGCCTGCGGCGCGGTCTCGGGTTTCCATGCGCTGATTTCCTCGGGCACCACGCCCAAGCTGCTGGATAACGAAACCAACGCCCGCTACATCGGTTACGGCGGCATGCTGATGGAGTCCTTCGTGGCGATCATGGCGATGGTTGCCGCATCGGTGATCGAGCCGGGCGTGTACTTCGCCATGAACAGCCCGGCGGCGATCGTCGGCGGTGACGTGGTGGCCGTGGCGCAGACCGTCAGCAGCTGGGGTTTTGCAATCACCCCCGAAGCGCTGCAAGCGGTGGCCAAGGACATCGGCGAGACCACCGTGCTGGCCCGTGCCGGCGGTGCGCCGACCCTGGCGGTGGGTATCGCGCAGATCCTGCACTCGGTGCTGCCGGGTGAGAACACCATGGCGTTCTGGTACCACTTCGCGATCCTGTTCGAAGCGCTGTTCATCCTCACCGCCGTGGACGCCGGTACCCGTGCCGGGCGGTTCATGCTCCAGGATCTGCTCGGCTCGTTCGTGCCGGCGCTCAAGCGCACCGAATCCTGGACCGCCAACCTGATCGCCACCGCCGGCTGCGTGGCGCTGTGGGGTTACTTGTTGTACCAGGGCGTGATCGATCCGCTGGGCGGCATCAACACCTTGTGGCCGCTGTTCGGCATCTCCAACCAGATGCTGGCCGGTATCGCCCTGATGCTCGCCACCGTGGTACTGATCAAGATGAAGCGCCAGCGCTACGTCTGGGTCACGCTGCTGCCGGCGGCCTGGCTGCTGATCTGCACCACCACGGCGGGCCTGATCAAGCTGTTCGACGCCAACCCGGCGATCGGCTTTTTGGCCCTGGCGCGCAAATACAACGATGCCCTGGCTGCCGGCCAGATCCTGGCCCCGGCCAAGAGCATCGAGCAGATGCAGCACGTGGTGTTCAACGCCTACACCAACGCGACGCTGACGGTGTTGTTCCTGTTCGTGGTCTTCAGCATCCTGTTCTACGCGCTCAAGGTCGGCATCGCCGCCTGGGGCACCAAGGAACGCACGGACAAAGAAGCGCCATTCCAGGCCCTGCCAGACGCTTGATAGAGGATTGCAACGATGTTCAATGACTTGAGTCGCCTGGGTAAATACCTCGGTCAGGCCGCCCGCCTGATGGTCGGCATGCCCGACTACGACAACTACGTCGAGCACATGCAAACCAAACACCCGGACAAGCCGATGATGGACTACGAGGCGTTCTTTCGCGAACGCCAGGAGGCCCGTTACGGCGGCAAGGGTGGGCCCAAGTGTTGTTGAGTTGAGCTAAACCCAAACCCCATGTGGGAGCGGGCTTGCTCGCGAAGGCGTCGGGTCAGTTAACAGATAATGTGGCTGACACACCGCTTTCGCGAGCAAGCCCGCTCCCACAGTTGTTTTGGGTTGGTTTCAGCATTTGCATACGCCACAGAACCCTTGTGGGAGCGAGCTTGATCGCGATAGCGGAGTGTCAGTTAATGATAATGTCGACTGACCCGACGCCATCGCGAGCAAGCTCGCTCCCACAGTTGTTTTTGGGGTGGTCTCAAGAATTGCATACACCACAAATCCCTTGTGGCGAGGGAGCAAGCTCCCTCGCCACGGGGTAGTTGTCTGGCTTGATTGCGGTGTTGATCACTCCGCCAACAACACCGCCGCATCGAAGCCCACCCGCAAATTGCCCCAATGACGACCGTCAAAGAAGAACGGGACGTCGATCTCGGTCATGATTTCCCCGGTATCGCGCAGGTAGGTCTGCAGCAGGAAGCGCTGGACGTTGCCCGCCGCGCGCAGGCCGATCGGGTCGTTGAAGATTCGCTTGTTGCGGCACACCGGCAAATCCACTGCCCGGTCGCCGGTCGGCGGCTTGGAGACCCAGCTGTTGTTCACCGGGCAATAGCCCTTGCTGTCGACAATGAACGAAACCTTGCCACCCGGCGTGCTGCGGGTGAGTTTGTCGCATTCTTCCTGGCAGACCTGGGCAAAGCGTTCGGTGTAGCTGGCCATGTACTGCTTGGGATCGGTGCCGGGAATCAGTTGGTAATTCTGATCGAACAGGTTCAGGCCTTCGCGTTGCAGTGCTTCCAGGCGAACCTGTAGGGTGTCGCGGCACTCGCTGGCGCGGGTGATGGCGGCATCCAGCTTGCCGTGGCCGAGTACGAAGCGACCGAGCAGCGCCTGGACCTTTTCGGCCACGCCGGACAGGTCGCGGGTGGCCGTTGCCGAATGCTGCATGCGCTGGTCGATCAACTGGCTGTCGGCATGAATCTGGGTGACCCGATCATTGATCCCGGTGTTGCTGTCGGCGAATTGCTGGATATGGGTGGCGATGTCCGCCAGCTTGCCGTTGGTGGATTCGAAATCGCCGATCATGCTTTCAAAATGGCCAGAGGCGCGTTCCACCACTTTCTGGGTTTCCCGGGCGCTGTGGCTGATTTGCGTGGTCTGTTCGTGAGTGGAACTGACTTCATCGAGCATGGCGTCGATGTTGCGCGAGATATCATCGGTGGCCCGGCTGACGTTTTGTGCCAGGGTCCGCACTTCATCGGCCACCACCGCAAAGCCACGGCCGCTTTCGCCGGCCCGGGCGGCTTCGATGGCGGCATTGAGTGCCAGCAGGTTGGTCTGGGCAGAGATCTGCTGGATCAACCCGACAATCGACTTGATGCTCGAGGAACGCTGGTTCAGGGCGCTCACCAGGGTGGCAAATTCACCGAGGCTGCTGGAAATCTCACTGATGTTGCCGGTCACTTCCAGTAGCTCGGCGTAGGAATCGCGAGCCATGCTCAGGTTCTGGGCGGTGGTGCTGGAGATGCCCTGGGTCTGGCGCGAGACTTCTTCGATGCGGCCCACGGCGGTGTTGCTCTGGTCCATCACTTCCTTGGCGAAGCGGGCCTGGTGGGTGGCGCTGTCGCTGGAGTCGCTGATGTTCTTCAGCGAGCGGGCCGATTCGACGGCGATGTGCACGGTCAGCGCCTGGACGTTGCTGATGATCTCCCGCTGCTTGGCCAGGAATCGGTTGCAGGTGCCGGCCAGCGTGCGGATCTCGTCGTGAGTCACCAGCGGCAGGTCCTTGGACAGATCGCCTTCGCCGTTGGCGATCTCTTCCAGGGCCTTGGTCATGGCGGTGACGGGGCGCACGATGAGATGACGGAAATACCAGACCATGAAGCTGATCATGCCCAGCGTCAGGACCGCGCCGAAGAGCAGGGCATGGGTCAGGCTATCGAGCCGGTCTTCGATCTGCCCCAGCAATGCGCCGTCCAACTGCGCGTTGCGCAACAGCAGCAAAATCTCGGCGCGGGCGCTGAGGGCTACCCAATAGAGCAAGCCACTGACCAACACCAACAGGAAAAGGCTCGACAGCTTTTTGGTGAGGGTATCGAAAAACTGCATTTCGATAGACTCGTACAAGGCCTTTAACGTCTGCATGCCGCTGCTCCTGGGCAAAAAAATCTCTTAATGGAATACATTCGACCGCGAGCGCCAAAGCTTTAGGACGGTAGGGCGATTTGATATCACTCCGGCATCTAGATGCTGTTTAGCGCTCCCTGTGGCGATTAGGCAGGGATGTCAATGCTTAATGGCGCGAATTAGACGAAAGTCGTACTAGCGTCATGCCCAGTGACTGCTACGGTTTGAAGTGCAAAACAATAAAAACAAACGGGAGGGCACCTCCATGTCCACTGAAAAGCAACAGGCTGCGCGCGCCTACTGGAAGGAAAACCTACGCTGGATGGTGATATTGCTGGCCATCTGGTTTCTGGTGTCCTTCGGCTTCGGTATTTTGTTGGTTGATGCACTCAACACCGTCAGTTTCTTCGGTACCCCCTTGGGGTTCTGGTTTGCCCAGCAGGGTTCCATCTACGTCTTTGTGCTCGAGATCTTCTTCTATGTCTGGAAGATGAATCAGCTCGATCGCAAATATGATGTTCACGAAGACTGAGGGCGGCGCACATGGACACAAAAACCCTGATCTATCTGGTCGTAGGCGCCTCCTTTGCGTTGTACATCGCGATTGCAATCTGGACGCGTGCCGGTTCCACCAGCGAATACTACGTCGCCAGCAAGGGCGTGCATCCGGTGCTCAACGGCATGGCCACCGGTGCGGACTGGATGTCGGCGGCATCGTTCATCTCCATGGCCGGGATCATTGCCTTTGCCGGTTACGATGGTTCGGTCTACTTGATGGGCTGGACCGGTGGCTACGTGCTGTTGGCAATGTGCCTGGCGCCGTACCTGCGAAAATTCGGCAAGTTCACCGTACCCGAGTTCGTCGGGGCGCGTTATTACTCGCAGACGGCGCGGGTGGTGGCGGTGATCTGCGTGATCTTCATCTCCTTTACCTATGTGGCAGGGCAGATGCGCGGCGTCGGGATCGTCTTTTCCCGTTACCTGGAAGTGGATATCAACGTCGGTGTCATGATCGGCATGGCCATCGTGTTCTTTTATTCGGTATTGGGCGGCATGAAGGGCATCACCTACACCCAAGTGGCGCAGTATTGCGTGATGATCTTTGCCTACATGGTGCCGGCGATTTTCATCTCGATCATGATCACCGGCAACCCGATACCGCAGTTGGGCTTTATCAGCGAGGCCGCCGGCTCGGGGCAGAGCGTGATCGAGCGGCTCAACGGTTTGGGCGCTGAATTGGGCTTCACCGCCTATACCAATGGCACCAAGTCGACCATGGATGTGTTTTTCATCACCATGGCGCTGATGGTCGGCACCGCGGGCCTGCCTCACGTGATCGTGCGGTTCTTTACCACCCCCACCGTTCGGGATGCACGCAAGTCGGCAGGCTACGCATTGCTGTTCATCGCCATCCTCTACACCACCGCGCCGGCCGTGGCGGCGTTCGCGCGGACCAATCTGCTGACCTCCATCCCTAACGTCAGTTATGCCACCGCGCCGGCCTGGTTCAAGGCCTGGGAAAACTCCGGGCTGATTGCGTGGGCGGACAAGAACAACGACGGCATCATCCAATACAGCCCGGGTGCGGCCCTGGTCGGAGCGCCGAGTTTTACCGGTGAGCGTGGGGCGCATGAGCAACGATTGCTCACGAACCAGCTCTCGCCGGTGCCCAATGAACTCTATGTCGACAACGACATCATGGTGCTGGCCAACCCCGAGATCGCCGGCCTGCCGGGGTGGGTGATCGCGTTGATCGCGGCCGGTGGCCTGGCGGCGGCGCTTTCGACGGCGGCGGGGTTATTGCTGGTGATCTCCACCTCGATTTCCCATGACCTGCTCAAAAGCAACATCATGCCCAGGATCAACGAAAAGCAGGAGTTGCTCGCAGCACGCATTGCCGCCGGTGTGGCGGTGCTGATTGCCGGATTGTTTGGCATCTATCCACCCGCATTCGTCGCCCAGGTGGTTGCGTTCGCCTTCGGGTTGGCGGCGTCTTCGTTCTTCCCGGTCATTGTCATGGGGATCTTCTCCAAACGCATGAACCGCGAAGGCGCGATCGCCGGGATGATCGTCGGGCTGACCTTCACGTTCACTTACATCGTCTACTTCAAGTTCATCAACCCGACGATGAACACGGCTGAACATTGGTGGCTGGGGGTTTCCCCTGAAGGCATCGGTACGTTGGGCATGCTCTTCAACTTCCTGGCTGCTGTGGTGGTGTCACGTTTTACCGCACCGCCACCGGAGCACATCCAGCACCTGGTCGAAGACATCCGCGTACCGAGAGGAGCCGGTGCCGCCATCGACCACTGACCGCACCCGCCCGAGACTGGGAGGGAAGCATCAAGGGTGCCGGACTTATCATCCGGCGCCCTTTTTTGTGCGCAGAGTCAAGCAGGGAGATGTTAGAAGGATTTACTGGGAATCATTCTCAAAGTATATTCGCTCTCATTACTATCCCTCTGTGAGTGCGCGTCTTGAATCGTTCCACCCCTCTCACCTACCGCAATGCCCTCGTCAAATGTGTTTTACCTGCGCTGTCCTGCTGTTTCATGGCAAGCCCCTTGAGGGCACAAGACACTCTGGAGCTGCCCACCACCAACGTGCAGGGCAGTCGTGTCACTCAGGACGAGGGCTATACGACGTCGCAAGCCAGCACGGCGAGCAAGAGCGATGTACCGATCAAGGAAGAGGCGCAATCGATCAACGTGGTGACCCAGCAGACCCTGGCCGACTACCAGGTGCGCTCGCTGAACGACGCGATGAAGTTCGTCAGCGGCGTCAGCCAGGGCAACACCTTGGGCGGCTCGCGGGACTCGCTGGTCAAGCGCGGGTTCGGTACCAACGACGACGGCTCGATCCTGCGCGACGGCGTGCGTTCGAACCTGGGGCACAACTTCAGCGCTACCACCGAACGGGTCGAAGTGCTCAAGGGCCCGGCCTCGATGCTGTACGGCGCGCTGGAGCCCGGCGGCCTGATCAACGTCATCAGCAAGAAACCGGAATATGTTCAAAGCACCACGTTGAGCGGCTCGGCCTACAGCGAAGGTGGCGGCACCATGGCCTTGGACACCACCGGGCCGCTGGGCGACACCGGCCTGGCCTATCGACTGATTGCCGAGCGTAAGCATGAGGATTACTGGCGCAACTACGGCGTCAATGAGAGCACCCTGGTGGCGCCGTCCCTGGCGTGGACGGGGGAACGGGCTTCGTTGAACCTGAGTTATGAATACAACGAATATTCAAATCCGTTTGATCGGGGAACGATATTCACCGATGGGCATCCGGCCGATATCGACTACGACAAGCGTCTTGATGAGCCTTGGGCCAAGAGCGTCGGTATTCGCGAAACGGCGACGGCGCGGTTTGAGTATGAGTTGAGCGAGGCGTGGAAGACCCGCGTGACTTATGGGTGGAACAATGATCGGTACAGTCTTTCGATCGCGCAGCCGAGCCTGTCGAAAACCGGTGTTTTTCAGCGAGCCGCCAACGGCGCGCACTACGACGACGAAACCCGTTATGCCAGTTGGGATTTCATGGGCAAGCAAGAGTTGCTCGGCCAGCGTCATGACTTGTTGATCGGCGTCGATAATCAGGTTTCCGATCAGTTTCGTGGCAAGACTTACCGTGGAAAGGCTCAAGCTGGTTTCGATATCACGTCGCCGGTTTATGGCGGTTTGGCTGAGCCCAGTGTGATCAGTACAACTCAAAGTGATCTACGCAATCAGTTGAACTCCAGTTCTGTCTATTTGAAGGACAACTGGCATCTCGATGATCGCTGGATATTGGTATTGGGCGGTCGTTATCAGCACTACGATCAATACAGCGACCAAGGGCTTGGTAAGGACTACGAAGTCAATCGCGATGACAACGGCGACGCCTTCGTACCGTTCCTCGGCTTGGTCTACAAAGCCACCGATACCCTGTCGCTGTACGGCAACTACAGCCGGTCGTTCAAGCCCAATGACACCGTGGATGACGCCGGCAATACCTTCGATCCGGAAGAGGGTCGCAGCTATGAAATCGGCGCCAAGTACGATCCGCTACCAGGCCTGAACATCAACCTCGCGTTGTTCGACATCGTCAAGAAAAACGTCGTGACGTCCTCCACGGTCAATGGCGTGACGCTGTCGGAAGCCGCCGGCAAAGTCGGCTCCCAAGGCCTGGAACTCGACATCACCGGTCGCCTCGCCGACCGCTGGGACCTGATCGGCACATACGCCTATACCCACACGGAAATCCTCGACGATCCGGACGACGAAGGCCATCGTCTGGCCGACGCCCCCAAACACACCGCCAGCCTGTACCTGTCCCACCACCTGAACGTGCCTGCCGAATTCGGTACCTGGCACGCCGGTGCCGGTGCGCGTTATATCGGCGAACGCGCCGCCAACAACGCCAACGATTTCTGGCTGAGCAGCTACACCGTCGCCGACGCCTTCCTGCGTTGGGAGTCGCCGGTGTTCGGGCACAAGACGTCGTTGCAGCTGAATGTCGACAACCTGTTCGACAAGCAGTACTACCCGTCCTCCACTGGCAGCGAGGTGCAAGTCAATGTCGGTGAACCACGTACCGCTCGCCTGAGTGCCAGCGTAACGTTCTGATCCATTCAGAAAACAAAATGCCCGGACTTTGAAGTCCGGGCATTTTTTGTGGGATCACCTTCACATTTCGGCCGCCATCGCGAGCAAGCTCGCTCCCACATTGGCTGCGGGTGCTCATCCAGTTTGTGTTCGCCATGAATCCCCTGTGGGAGCGAGCTTGCTCGCGATGGCGGTTCAATTGACTGACCAGAACAGGCGCTCCCGCTATCAGACTTCAAGAGCTGCGGATCACCGAAACGCCGGCACTACCTGCTGGATGAACAGCTCCAGGGATTTTTTCTTCTCGGCATGGGGCAGGCTGTTGTCACACCAGAAGCTGAATTCATCCATCCTCAGTTCCTGGTAATACTTGATCCGCTCGACGACCTGCTGCGGGGTGCCGATCATGGTGTTCTTGCGGATGTTTTCCAGCTGGAATTCCGGGCGCTCGGCGAACTTTTCTTCCGGGCTTGGCGCCAGGAAGCCGTTGACCGGCACTTGCTTGTTGCCGAACCAGGCATCGAAGGTGCGATAGAACTTCGAGATCGCCTGGGCGCCGACCTTCCAGCCTTCGAGGTCATCCACTCCATAGACGTGTGATAGGGCTGCTTCGCAGCCCAGCGGGAGCAAGCTCCCTCGCCACGAATATTCATCACCCCGAAGTCCGGTGTGTCAGCTATCGTTGGGTTAATCCCGGCGTTTGAGCGGTGGGTATAAATTTCCCCTTTTCAGGGCATTCGACGCCGGCATCCCGCCTGCGTGCACCGATTCGACCCGTTTGTGGCATTGACGCCGGGAACTGAAATAAACGTTTCAGCCTTCAAACAGTTTTTCGTCGCAAAATCGAAAATAAATTTCGCTTTTCTGTCGTTCTGCGATGGTTTTTCCAGCATTGGTGCGATGCACCGCACTTAGGCACAGCCCTTGCTAAGACTCCAGAACCACAGAGCCAGCCAGAGGTATTCGATACGTAGATAAACAGGGGGGCGCACGTCATCCGGACGCAAAGGCCTGATCAGAGACCCATGCCGAAGAGGTATTCAAGAGAACCAGGGCTCATAAAAAGGCAAGGCCGCACTGAGTGGAATGACGACGTAATAAGAAATGCCGTGTACGACACGGCTGGGAGTTGGCTATGCCCCACGCTTTTTTTAATGAAATGTATGACGCCCAGGGTGACTGCCGCCCGCATTACCAAGCCTTCTCGCGCTGGCTGGCGGACACACCGCTTGAACTGCTCGAACAACGACGCCGCGAAGCCGACCTGCTGTTCCATCGCGCCGGTATCACCTTCACCCTCTATGGGGACGAGCAGGGCACTGAACGGTTGATTCCGTTCGACATCATCCCGCGCAGCATCAAGGCCAGTGAATGGCAAATGGTCGAACGTGGCTGCATCCAGCGGGTCCAGGCCCTGAACATGTTCTTGGCCGACATCTACCATGGGCAGCACATCCTCAAGGAAGGGATCATTCCTGCCGAACAGGTGCTCGCCAACGAGGGTTACCAGATTGCGATGCAGGGCCTGAACCTGCACCGGGGCATCTACGCCCATATCGCCGGTGTCGACCTGGTGCGCGACGGTGACGGCAGCTACTACGTGCTGGAAGACAACCTGCGCACCCCCAGCGGTGTGAGCTACATGCTCGAAGACCGCAAGATGATGATGCGCCTGTTCCCCGAGCTCTTCGCCGCCCAGCGCGTGGCCCCCATCGATCACTACCCGAACCTGTTGCTCGATACCCTCAAAAGCTCCAGTCCCCTGGAAAACCCCACCGCCGTGGTGCTGACCCCGGGACGCTTCAACAGTGCCTATTTCGAACACGCGTTCCTGGCCCGTGAAATGGGCGTGGAGCTGGTGGAGGGGGCCGATCTGTTCGTGCGTGACGACCACGTGTACATGCGCACCACCGCCGGCCCCCGGCAGGTGGACGTGATTTATCGTCGCCTTGACGATGCCTACCTCGACCCGCTGTCGTTCAACCCCGATTCGATGCTGGGCGTGCCCGGGCTGATCGCTGTTTATCGTGCAGGCAACGTGGTGCTGGCGAACGCGGTCGGCACGGGCGTGGCCGATGACAAGTCGATCTACCCCTACGTCGACGAGATGATCCGCTTCTACCTCACCGAAGAGCCGATCCTGAAGAACGTGCCCACCTGGCAGTGCCGCAAACCCCAGGACTTGTCCCATGTGCTGGCCAACCTGCCCGATCTGGTGGTCAAGGAAACCCAAGGCTCCGGCGGCTACGGCATGTTGGTCGGCCCTGCGGCCACGGCGGCGGAAATCGAAGACTTCCGTACACGCCTCAAGGCCCGTCCCGAAGCCTACATCGCCCAGCCAACCTTGAGCCTGTCCACGTGCCCGACGTTTGTCGAGAGCGGCATCGCACCGCGCCACATCGACCTGCGTCCGTTCGTGCTGTCAGGCAAGGAAACCCGCCTGGTGCCCGGCGGGCTGACCCGCGTGGCGCTGCGCGAAGGCTCGCTGGTGGTGAATTCGTCCCAGGGCGGCGGCACCAAAGACACTTGGGTAGTGGAGGACTAAGACATGCTTTCAAGAACTGCTTCGGACCTCTATTGGATGTCCCGCTACCTGGAGCGCGCCGAGAACCTGGCGCGCATGCTCGAAGTCAGCTACTCGCTGTCGCTGATGCCCCAGGCCGGGCGCAGCGATGGCCATGCCGAGCTGGCGATGTCGCTGCTGGCCGCCGGCACGCTGGACGACTACAACGCCCGTTATGACGCGCTCAACACCGAGCGCATGCTGCATTTTTTTGCTCTGGACGAAACCAACCCCGGCAGTATCTACAGCTGCCTGCGAGCCGCGCGGACCAATGCCCATGCCGTGCGCGGGCGCATCACCGCCGACATGTGGGAAAACATCAACGCCACCTGGCTGGAAATGCGCAACATCGCCAGCAACGGTCTGGGGCGCTATGGCATCAGCCATTTCTGCGAGTGGGTCAAGGAGCGCTCGCACCTGTTCCGTGGCGCGACGTCGGGCACCATCATGCGCAACGATGCCTACTGTTTCATTCGCCTGGGGACCTTTATCGAGCGGGCGGACAACACCCTGCGCCTGCTGGACGCCCGCTACGAGATGTTCGGCGAGGAGTCGGAGGAGGTCAGCGACAATTCGGCCCGCGGCTATTACCAGTGGAGCGCCTTGCTGCGCGCGCTGTCTTCGTTCGAGGCGTTCAACGAGATCTACCGCAACGCGCCCAATGCCGAGCAGGTGTCCGAGATGTTGTTGCTGCGGGCCGACGTTCCGCGTTCGCTGCATGCCTGCATCGAGGAACTGGACCATATCCTCGCCAGCTTGCCGGGCAACAATGGCCGGCCGGCGCAACGCCTGGCCGCCGAGCTGAATGCGCGCCTGCGCTATTCCGGAATCGACGAGATCCTGGCGTCGGGCTTGCACCAATGGCTGACTGATCTGATTGGTCAGATCCGCCACTTGGGCCAGACCGTCCATGAGTCTTACCTGGAGGTCGTATGAAACTGTCCATACGCCACGACACTACTTACAGCTACGCCGATGAAGTCTGCACCAGCATCCAGTTCCTGCGCCTGACGCCCCGGGACACTCAGCGCCAGCGCATCCTGGAATGGCACCTGGAGCTGCCGCGGTTGGTGCGTAGCCAGGTCGACCCTTATGGCAACATCCTGCACGTGATGACCATGGACGAACCCCACGGCGCCTTGGTGCTGACGGCTTATGGTCAGGTGGAGATCGATCAGACGGTGGAGATGGAGGGGGACAGCCAATCGCCGTTGCCGTTCCTGCGTACCAGCCGCCTGACCCAGGCGGATGACGTGCTCAGTGCCTTCGCCGTGGAGCAATGCGGAGCCCGGCGTGATCGAGCGGCGCTGACCGACTTGATGAATGGTCTGGCCGCCCGCATGCCCTACAGCCCGGGCACAACGGCTGTCAACAGCACCGCCGCCGAGGCGTTTGCCGGGGGGAGCGGGGTGTGCCAGGACCACACCCATGCGTTCCTGGCCTGCGCGCGCAGCCTGGGGATCCCGGCCCGCTACGTCTCCGGTTACCTGTGCACCGAAGACGAAAGCCACCTGGCGAGCCACGCCTGGGCGGAAGCCTGGCTGGACGACGGCTGGTACAGCTTCGACGTGACCAACCGCCTGACCCGCCCTGACCGCCACCTGAAACTGGCGATCGGCCTGGACTACCTCGACGCCTGCCCGGTCCGGGGCATGCGCCGGGGTGGCGGGGCGGAACAGATGCAGGCGCGGGTGCAGGTGAGCTCGATGGTGCAAGTGCAGCACCAATAACAGCACAGGCCTCATCGCCAACACCCGATCCCCTGTGGGAGCGAGCTTGCTCGCGATGAGGCCGGCCCCTTCGGCATTAATGCAACCTGACCCACCGCCATCGCGAGCAAGCTCGCTCCCACACTGGAATGGGTGGTAGACACAAATCTTGTAACCACCCGAGAACCCTTGTGGGAGCCGAGCTTGCTCGCGATGACGGTCGCCCGGCCAACATCGCCGCAACCTGACCCCCCGCCATCGCGAGCAAGCTCGCTCCCACACCGGAATGGGTGGTGGACACAAATCTTGTATCCACCCGAGAACCCTTGTGGGAGCGGGCTTGCTCGCGAAGACGGCAGTCCATCCAACATCCCCGCCAACTGACCCATCGCCATCGCGAGCAAGCTCGCTCCCACACTGGAATGGGTGGTAGATACAAATCTTGTAACCACCCGAGAACCCTTGTGGGAGCGGGCTTGCTCGCGAAGACGGCAGTCCATCCAACATCCCCGCCAACTGACCCATCGCCATCGCGAGCAAGCTCGCTCCCACACTGGAATGGGTGGTAGACACAAATCTTGTAACCACCCGAGAACCCCTGTGGGAGCCGAGCTTGCTCGCGATGACGGTCGCCCGGCCAACATCGCCGCAACCTGACCCCCCGCCATCGCGAGCAAGCTCGCTCCCACACCGGAATGGGTGGTGGACACAAATCTTGTATCCACCCGAGAACCCTTGTGGGAGCGGGCTTGCTCGCGAAGACGGCAGTCCATCCAACATCCCCGCCAACTGACCCATCGCCATCGCGAGCAAGCTCGCTCCCACACTGGAATGGGTGGTAGACACAAATCTTGTAACCACCCGAGAACCCTTGTGGGAGCCGAGCTTGCTCGCGATGGCGGTCGCCCGGCCAACATCGCCGCAAGCTGACCCACCGCTAGCGCGAGCAAGCTCGCTCCCACAAAACCCTCACGCCTCTACACCTTCAAAAATGAAGCTTTCATGACAAAAGTTCGGTAGCACATCGCCATTCCCGTCATGCCTGTGTGACGTGTTCGAGGGGACCTTTCAGGTCGTTTGGAGCCGGGGCGCGAAGCCGGGAGTGAGGCGATGGGGACTATGGAACGTTATTCGAAAGTGGGCATGCAGGAGCTTGACCAGCGGCTGTCGAAGATCGTCGAGGCGGCGCGCAAACAGCCGGTCTCGGTGTATCGCTACGGTGCGCCGTGGGTCTGGATTGTTTCCCAGGATGACTGGCAGGGCGCGCTCAAGGAAGTGTCCAGCTACATTCCGCAAGGCCATTCACTGGTCTTGCTGCGTCCGCAGATCGACGACCTGCTGGATGACCATCGCGATGTGCTGCAAGGCCTCAACGCCGGTGCCCAGATGCTGATCGCGCCGCAAACCGCCATGCACATCCTCTTGCTGCAACTGCTCTATTCGGTGCCCAGCGAGCAGCAACTCTACGAACAACTCAATTACAACCTGCTGTTCCGCTGGTTCGTCGGCCTGGACCTGAACCAGAAGGTCTGGAGTTTCAACGTCCTGAGCAGAGACCTCGCCACGCTGCTGGGCGATGCACGGGCGGTGCGGCTCATCCAGAAAATCATCGGTGAAGTGTTCTGTGGCGCCTTGCTGCAAATGCCGGAGTTCTCCTTGAACTTCGCGCTGCTGCACACCTGGCTGGCCCGGCACGCCACAACATCGACCATAAGCAATTGAGCCGTACTTTGAATTCAGGGGGTGATGTGGAGCATTTCTTCAAATCGCGGCCGGCGCTGTGGGGCTGGCTGTTGCTGGCGGTCGGGGGGCCGTCGGCCTTTGCCGCCGAAGGAGGGCAGGAGGCCGAAGCGGCGCCGGCGCGCCTGGTGGATGTGAACGAGTATTTCGTGCGTGGCAACACCGTGCTCGATGCCCGGGCCATCGAGGAAGCGGTGTACCCGTTCCTCGGTCCGCAAAAGGCCTTGAGCGACATCGAAGGCGCCCGGGAAGCCCTGCAAAAAGCCTATCAGACCCGCGGTTATCAATCGGTGTTCGTCGAACTGCCGGAGCAGAAAGTCGAAGACGGCATCGTCTACCTGCAAGTCAGCGAGACCAAGATCGGTCGGGTGCGGGTGGTAGGGGCCAAGCACTATTCGCCCGTTGAAATCCGCGATGATGTACCAGCGCTGAAGGAAGGCGAAGTACCGGATTTCGCCCGGGTCCAGGCAGAGCTGGCGCTGTTGAACAAGACCCCGGGACGTCAAGTCATGCCGCTGGTGCGCGAAGGCCAGCGCCCCGGGACGATGGACGTGGATTTGCAAGTCGAAGACCAGAATCCCTGGCAAGCCAGCCTGGGGCTGAACAACGACTACAGTGCCGACACCGAAAAGCTGCGCACGGTCGCCAGCCTGGGCTACAACAACCTCTGGCAACTGGGCCACAGCGTTTCGCTGACTTTCTTCACTGCGCCCCAGGACACCGAAAACGCCAAGGTCTGGTCGGGTTCCTATACCGCGCCGCTGAGCGAACGCTGGAGTGTGCAGTTCTCGGGGTACCAATCCGACAGCAACGTCGCCACCGTCGGTGGCAGCAACGTATTGGGCAAAGGGCATTCCTACGGGGTGTCAGCGATCTACAGCCTGCCGTCCACGGGGGCATGGGCCAACAGCTTTTCCGTCGGGGTGGATTTCAAGGACTTCGAGGAAGAACTGAACCTGGGCGGCGCCAGCGACAAGGCGCCGCTCAAGTACGCGCCATTCACCTTCGCCTATAACGGCTTTCGCTACACCGAACACAGCCAGTTGGGCCTCGGCCTGAGCCTGGTGGCGGGCACCCGGAGCCTGCTGGGTTATGGCAGCTCCGACGATGAGTTCGACTACAAGCGCTATCGCGCCAGCCCCAGTTTCGCGGTGCTCAAGGGCGACGGCAATTACACCTTCACCTTCGGCAACGACTGGCAGACCGCCTCCAAGGCCGCTTTCCAACTCGCCTCCGGGCCGCTGGTCTCCAACGAGCAATTCTCCGCCGGTGGCGCCACCTCGGTGCGCGGCTATCTGGCCGCCGAGCGCACCGGCGATGACGGCTACCTGCTGTCCCAGGAGTTGCGCACCCCGTCCCTGGCCAAGTTCCTCGGCAGCTATGTCCAGGAGTGGCGTTTCTATGCCTTCGCCGAAGGTGCGCAGCTGTATTTGCGTGACGAACTGCCCGACCAGGATGCCGACTACAGCCTCGCCAGCGTCGGCCTCGGCACCCGTGCGAGCTTGAGCAAGTGGCTGTCCGGCAGCCTCGATTGGGGCTATCCGCTGCTCGAAGGGCCGAACACCTCGAAACAGGAATCGCGCCTGCACTTCAACCTGCAAGCGACGTTTTGAACCCAGGAGTCATGTCCATGCAACGCTTATTGTTATCCCTGTTTATCTGCCTGGGGCTGGTGCTTCCGGCGACCGCCAACGCCTGGTGGCAGGACGACTGGCACTATCGCAAACAGATTTCGGTGGACACCACGCCCCAGGGCGCCGCCATCGCCCAGGCCTTGGGCCGCACCGCGTTGCTGGTGCGCCTGCACACCGGCAACTTCACCTTCGACGGCGTCAAGGACGACGGCTCGGACTTGCGTTTCGTCAGCGCCGACGACAAGACCGTGCTCAATCACCAGATCGAAAGCTTCGACCCGTTGATGGGCATGGCGCTGATCTGGGTCGACGTGCCCAACGTTGAGGGCGGCCAACGTCAGGACCTGTGGATGTATTACGGCAACCAGAAGGCGCCGGCCACGAGCAGCGGCCAGTTGACCTTCGACCCGGACTACACCGCGCTGTACCACTTCGACGGCGCCACCGGCGTGCCGCCCAAGGACACCACGGCCTACGGCAACAATGCCCAAGGCGCGGCCGGCGTGAGCATCGACGGCGTGATCGGGCGGGCCGTGCAGTTCAACGGCCAGCCGCTGTTGCTGCCGGCCAGTCCGTCGTTGCAACACAGTGCCGGCGCGGCGTTCACCTTCAGCACCTGGCTGCGCCAGGACCAGTCCAGCGGCGAGCAACTCATCCTGGCCCGTCGCGAAGCCGCCACCAGCTTGTTGGTTGGGGTCAACCAGGGTGTGCCGTTCGTAGCGATCAATGAGCAGCGCGCGGTCTCGACCCAGCCGCTGAACCCTGGCCAGTGGCAGCACCTGGCGCTGACCGCCTCGGGCGACCGGGTCGTGCTGTACGTCAACGGACGTGAAACCGCGAGCCTCGCCGTGGCGATGCCGGCGTTCAATGCGCCGATAGCCTTGGGCGCTGACGTTGCCGCCGGTGCCTTCGCGCCCTTCAGTGGCGCCATGGACGAAGCGCGCCTGTCCAAGGTCGCCCGCCCGGCGCCGTTGCTGTTGGCCGACGCCAATGCCCAGGGCGCCGAAACGAAACTGGTGGCCTACGGTGTCGATGAAGAGCAGTCGGGCTTTGGTTTCGGCAGCCTGGGCTTTCTGCTCAACGCCGTGCCGCTCGACGCTTGGGTGATCATCGGGGTGCTGGTGCTGATGATGTTCCAGTCGTGGATCATCATGATCCGCAAGAACCGCATGGTCAGCCGCCTCAGCGCCGCCAACGAAGCCTTTCGCGAGCAGTTCGCCAGGATCGGCACGCGCCTGGAAATGTTCGCCGACGACCAGGACCTGGCCCAGCGTCTGCAACATTCGTCGCTGTGGCGCTTGTACCTGGTGGCCGTCAAGGAAATCCGCACCCGTCGCGAGCAGGGTGCTGACACCTCGTCGGTGTCAGCGGCCACCATCGAAGCGATCCGCTGTTCCATGGACGGCGTGCGCACCCGCGAGAACCAAGCGCTGAGTTCGAAGCTCTCGTCCCTGTCCAACGCCATCGCCGGAGGTCCATACATCGGCCTGCTCGGCACCGTGCTGGGGATCATGGTGGTGTTCCTCGGCACGGCCATGGCCGGTGACGTGAACATCAACGCCATCGCCCCGGGCATGGCCGCGGCCTTGCTCGCCACCGCCATGGGCCTGTTCGTCGCGATCCCGGCGTTGTTTGGCTACAACCGCCTGATCACCCGCAACAAGGAAGTCAGCGCCGACATGCGGGTCTTCGTTGACGAGTTCATCACTCGCCTGGCGGAGATGCACGGTGAAGGCCAGTCCGGTGAAGCGGCGCATCGCCGTAATCATCACGCCCCATCGTCCGTACCGGCCTGAGGAAATCGCCATGGCTAGCGTAAACGCTTCACACGATGACGACGATGACGCGGCGGTCGACAGCATCAACATCACGCCGCTGGTGGACGTGCTCATGGTGGTGCTGGTGATGTTCATCCTCACCGCCACGGCCCAGGTGTCGGGTATCCAGATCAACCTGCCCAAGGCCAGCGCCTCGGTGTCGTTGTCCGAGGCCAAGACCAAGGCGATTTCGGTGAACGACGGCGGGCAGGTCTTCCTCGATGCCTATCCGGTGACCCTGGCCGAACTGGAAGAGCGCCTGCGCATCGAGAAGGCCCAGAGCCCGGACTTTCCGGTGATCGTGCGCGGCGACGCGACGGTGCAGTATCAGAAAGTCATTGAAGTGCTGGATCTGTTGCGGCGCCTGGAACTGTCCCAGGTCGGTCTCGTGACCGGCAAACCGAGCCAGGGCTGATCATGACCGCCAGACTTCCCATCGATCCGCCCCCGGTGAAGACTTCGCCGCTGCGCCTGCTCAAGTGGGCTGCCGGCCTGCTGCTGGGCGCCGTGGCGGCCTGGCTGCTGTGGCAGTGGGCCAACGACATGAGCGGTGTACGGCGAGAGGCGCCAAAAGTGCCAACCATCATCCCGCTGCCGCCTCCGCCCCCACCGCCGCCGGAGAAACCCAAGGAACCCGAGCCTCAGGTCGAGGAAAAGGTGGTCGAGCCAGAGCCGACCCCGGAGCCCGAAGAGGTCAAGCCCGAAGAAGAAGCACCGCCGTCACCGGTGGATGACCTGGCCAACCCGATGCAAATGGATGGCGATGCGCAGTCCGGCAACGACGCGTTCAACATCGGCGCCGGCAAGGGCGGCGGTATGGCCGGGGCAGGGGGCGGGCGCTTGGGCAATGGCACCTACAGCCAGTTCCTGGCGTTCACCTTCCAGCGTCTGCTGCGGGAAAACCCCGACTTGCGCAGCCTGGCGTTCTCGCTGCAGGCCGATGTCTGGCTCAGTGCCGTGGGCGAAATCACCCGGGTCGAGCTGGTCAAGTCCAGCGGCAACCCGCAAGTGGATGAGCAAGTGATTTCCGCCCTGCGTGCCGCGCCCCATTTGAGTGAACGGCCACCGGCCTCCTTGACCTTGCCCGTGCGCCTGTCCTTGCAGGGACGGCGGCCGGGTTAACCGACTATTTGAAGTTTGCCAACAGGAGTTGTGTGCAGATGATTTCCAATGTGAATCGATTGTCGTGGGCGATCGGCCTGGTAGTCCTGAGCCTGGCCGGACACGCGGCCGCGGCCCCGGCGCCTTCGGAAAACGCCACGATCAATCTGATCCGCCTGCTGGTGCAGCAGGGCGTGTTGAAGCAGGACCAGGCCGACGGCCTGATCGCCCAGGCCGAGCGGGAAGCCGTGCAGGCCCGCCAGGCCGCCACGGCGGTTGCCGCAGCGCCCGCCGGGGCACCGGGGGACGTGCGGGTGCAATACGTGCCGAACATCGTGCGTGAGCAGATCCGCGACCAGGTCAAGGCCGAAGTCATGGCCACCGCCAAGCAGGAAAACTGGGCCCAGCCCAATACCTTCCCGGATTGGGTCTCGCGCATCAGTTTTGATGGTGACATTCGCCTGCGGGATGAGTCGCGCTATTACTCAGGCACCAATAGCAACGAAATCGTCGACTTCGCCCGACTCAATGACAAGGGGCCTTACGATGTCAACCCCAACAGCAGTTCCAGCCTACCGCCGTTGCTCAATACCCGCGAAGACCGGGAAAACCTGTTCCGCCTGCGCGCCCGCCTGGGCATGAAGGCCGTGATTGCCCCGCAATGGACGGCGGGCATCCGCATCGGCACCGGCTCGGACAACAACCCGGTGTCCACCACTCAGACCCTCGGTGGCGGCTTTGGCAAGAAAGACATCTGGCTCGACCAGGGCTACTTGACCTGGAAGCCCTCGGACGAATTGACCCTGACGGGCGGGCGTTTCGCCAACCCGTTTTTCTCCACCGACCTGTTGTATTCCGGTGACCTGAACTTCGATGGCGTGGCGGCGAATTTCAACCAAAAGCTCAACCAGGACTGGGGCGTCTTCGGTACTGTCGGTGCCTTCCCGGTGGAGTACACCAACGACACCAGCACCAGCAACGGCAGTGACAAGGAAGAGAGCGAGAACAAGTGGCTGTACGGTGCGCAACTGGGGGCCAACTGGGCCATCAACGACAGCAACCGGATCAAGGGGGCGATGGCCTATTACCGCTTCGACGACATCGAAGGCCAGCGTTCTTCGCCGTGTCAGCCCTGGGCCGGTGATCCAGGTTGCGACAGCGACGGTACGCGGGTGGCGTTCATGCAGAAGGGCAACACGGTGTTCCTGTTGCGCGACATCACGCCCAACCCCCTCAACCCGTCCACCACGCCACAGCCGCAATTCGTCGGCCTGGCCTCGGAGTTCAACCTGCTGGACCTGAACTTCGCGTGGGACACCGATTTGCCTGAAGACCTGAAGCTGCGCAGCCAGGCCCATTATGTTCACAACCTGGGCTACGACGAAGGCGAGATGCGCAAGCGCTCCGCGGGGCAGTTCGCCAACAACCTGGACAGCGATGGCGAGGTGGAAAGCGGTGCCAACGCCTGGATGCTCCAGTTCACCCTTGGCAACTCCCTGGAACTCAAGCGCGAAGGCGACTGGAACCTGTTTGCCGGCTACAAGTACATCCAGCCGGACGCCTTGCCGGACGGCTTCAACGATTCGTCATTCCATCTGGGTGGCACCAACGCCAAGGGGTATTTCCTGGGCGGCAACTATGGCTTGGCGAGCAACGTCTTCGCCACCGGTCGCTGGTTGAGTTCCGAAGCGGTGTACGGCGCGCCGTACGACATCGATGTCTTGCAGCTTGAAATCAACACGCGCTTCTAAGCGCAAGGAGGCCCCATGCAAAGGCGAGCCAAATACCCATGCCCAAGTGCTTTGTTGATATTGGGCCTGCTGCTCAGTGGCATGGCCCACGGCGAAGGCCTGGAAGAGCGGCTGCGGGCGCAACTGCGTAGCACCACCGCGCAGTTGCAAGCCCTGCAAAGCGAGCAGGCCCAGGCCAGCGCTGCCCGGCAGGCGGCGGAGAGTCAGGCCAAGGAGGCCCAGGCGCAGATCAAGCAATTGACCGCGCAACTGAGCAAGGCCCAGGCCCTGAACGAGCAACTGGCCGGGCATCAGCAAAGCCTGCAAAGCCAGGCCCAGGCCCAGGTGGCGGCCAGCAACGAGCAGGTCGGCAAGTTCAAGAAAGCCTACGAGGAGTTGTTGACCCTGGCCCGTGGCAAAGAGACCGAGCGGGCGCGTTTGGAAGCGCAATTGAGCGAGCGTGACACACAAGTGCAGCAATGTTCGGTCAAGAATCAGCAGATGTACGAAGTCGCCAAGACGCTGCTGCATGCCTACGAAACCATCGATGTGACCGACATCATGAAGATCCGCCAGCCGTTCGCGGCCAAGGCCCGGGTGCGTTTCGAAGAGCTGGCCCAAGGGTTTGGCGATGATCTCTACAAGAACCGTTTCGATGCGCCCCAGGCCTCGATCACTCACTGAATAGAACAAGGAAGAATCGAACATGACCTCAATGATTGAAAACGTCGGTGCAAAATCCCTGACCGAGTTGTTGCAGGCCGCGGGTTATCGGGTCAACGAAACCGAGCAGAACGGTATCGTGCAACTGCTCAGCGCCAGCCAGGGCATCGGTTTTGCTGTGCGTTTCGGCAATCCTGCGGCGACGGCGGGGGAATACCTGGACTTCACCTTCAGCTGTGCCTTGCGGGTACAGGGCGAGTTGCCGGCCGGGTTGGCAGAACTGTGGAACGCTTCGCGGCGCTTTGCCCGGCTGTCGCTGCAAGGCGAATTCCTGGTGATGGAAATGGACGTGGTGGTTGCGGCGGGCGTGAGTGCCGATCATCTGCGCAGCAATCTGGAACTGTGGGATCGACTGTTGCAGGAGTTCATTGTCTACCTGCGTGAATACAGCCAGAACGCGGCGCGGGTGCAAACCCCGGCCGAGCCTGTTGAGGCGCCCTTGGAGGAGGCCGTCGCATCGTGAAAAAGCCGACCTTCGTCATCAGTGCCGCAGCGCTGGGCCTGATCGCCGTGGCGCTGGTGCTGGGCCTGCGGCCGGGCAGCGATCCGGTCGCCGCGGTGCAGACCGCCAGCGTTGTTGCGGCCGACTCGCCGAGCTTGGCCCGATTGGGCAACCAGCAGGTCAGCCCCGAAGAGCTCAAGACCTTGCTGGCCGCACTGGCCCCAGAGGTACGCCAGCAAATGCGTGGCAACCGGGCTGCGCTGGAGGGCTGGATCCGTACCCGCCTGGCGGAAAAAGCCGTGTTGGAGCAGGCCGATGCCCAGGGTTGGCGTCAGCGGCCCGAGGTGGAGCGGCAAACACGAGCGGCGGCTGAGCAGATCGTGTTTCGCGACTATTTGCAATCGGTCAGCCAGGTGCCGGCCGGGTATCCCAGTGAAGACGAGTTGAAGCAGGCTTACGACGCCGGCAAAGCCAACTGGACCGCGCCGGCGCTGTACCGGGTCAGCCAGATTTTCCTGGCGGCCACCGAGCCGCAAACCGTGGAGGCGGTGCGCCGGCAAGCGCTGGAATTGAGTAAAAAGGCCCAGGCGTCGCCCGCTGAGTTCGGTGCCCTGGCCAGTCGTTTTTCCCAGGACCGCACCAGTGCCGAGCGCGGCGGTGACAGCGGTTTCCAGCCGCTGCAGCAATTGGTTCCGCCCGTGCGTGAGGCGGTGGCACGCTTGAAGGTCGGCGCGGTGTCGGACCCGGTGCAAAGCCCGGCAGGGTTCCATGTCATCAAGCTCACCGAACAACAACCGGCCCGAGAGGCGACCCTGGACGAAGTCCGCGAGCGCCTGACCCAGGCCCTGCGTGCCCAGCGCCAGGAACAGATCGCCAAGGCGTACCTGGACGGCATGCTCGACACGGCAACGTTGAGCATCGATGGCGCGCAGTTGAGCAAGGTGTTGGAGGAGGGGCTTTAACCGCGGCATTTTTTTTGAGGTGAACACCTTTGTGAGATGACACCTTTTATGGCGAGGGGATTTATCTGTGGGAGCAAAGCTTGCTCGCGATGCAAACGCCTCGGTTCCCAGGGAGACCGCGTCATCTTCATCGCGGGCAAGCTTTGCTCCCACAGATGAATCCCTTCGCCATAGGGAGCAGCGCTGTATCTGGAACGCCGCGCAGCCCCAAGTATTCGTACAACCGACAGGGAGTCACCCATGACCTTTATCGAGCCCGCAGGACGCCAGGCTGTCACCGCATACCGCACCCCGTTGCGTGCCCCCGACCCGTGGCTGGCCATGGCCGGTGGTATCGAGCCGCAGGTGGCGCAGTGTTTCCTGGTCAGTGCTCGTTGCGGCTGTTTCATGCAAGCGGCACGCAGCCTCAACGTCAAGGCGACCTGGCTGCGCAAGCAGTTGGCGCAGTTGGAGGCGCGGTTGCAACGTTCGCTGTTCAGCTTCCAGGGCAGCGCCTTGACCCTCAGTCGCGAAGGCCGGCAGTTGCAGGCGCGCTTGATCAGCCTGGCCCACGAAAGCGCGCCGCCCTTGAACGATCAGCCCTTGATTCGCCTGGCCGTGGCCGAGTCGATTCTGCATGACATCCTCGGGCGCGACCTGATTTCGTTGCTGCGACGCAACGCCAGCGTGCGACTGCAGATCATCACCCTGGACAGCGAACTGGCGCTGCAAGCCGTCAGCGCCGACCTGGTGCTGTGGTTGAGCGATGCCCATGCGTCGGTGCCGGGGCCGAGCTTTGCCACGTTGCCCGCAGATCGATTGGCGCGGCTGGACTATGTGCCGCACATCGCCAAACGTTACTCACGACCGGCCACGCGCCCAGACTGCCTGGACGACCTGAACGACTACATGCTGGTGCAATGGCAGGCGGACCGACACGTGGACGGCTTCGCACCGTGGAACGCGCTGATAGAGCAACGCCGGGCCGGTGTGGTGCAGGTGCAATCCTACGAATTGATGCTGGAAATGATTCGCTGCAGCGCCTGCATCGGTCTGTTGCCGCAATACATGAGCCGCTTCGATCGAGGCCTGGTGGCGTTGCCGCAAGTGTTCAGCCTGTCGATGCAGCGGCACTTGTGGATGGCCGTCAATGCCCTGGCCGAAGGTTCGCCAGAGGTGCAGATGCTGCGTGAGCTGATCCACCACACACTGGATGAGCGCCGGGATTGGTTCCAGACCTAGTTGCATCACCATAACCCTGTGGGAGCGAGCTTGCTCGCGATGAGGCCAGCACATTCGGTATCAAAACCACTGCCCCACAGGTTTCCCCCACAGCTTGACGCGGCTTATAGTGCTCGGCCTTGTCGCGCCTCCAGGAAGGAGCCCTATGTCCGAGTCTTCGATCACCCTAGCACGCTTCACTGAAGCCCACATCGCCGGTGTCACCGCGCTCTACAACGACCCGGCGGTGACTCGCCAGGTGTTGCAAATGCCTTTTCAGTCCACCGAAACCTGGCGCAAGCGTCTGGCGACGGATGACGAGCGCTTGCTGAAACTGGTGGCCCTGCACGCGGGTGAAGTCATCGGCAACCTGGGGCTGGAGCAATTTTCGCGGGTGCGTCGGGCCCATTGCGGCAACCTCGGCATGGGCGTGGCTGTCGCCTGGCAGGGTAAAGGCGTGGGGTCGAGGCTGCTGGCCGCGGCGCTGGACGTTGCGGACAACTGGATGAACCTGCGCCGGGTCGAACTGACGGTGTACGCCGACAACGAAGCGGCCATTGGGCTGTACCGCAAGTTCGGCTTCGAAACCGAAGGCCTGATGCGCGACTATGCCGTGCGTGACGGACGTTGGGTGGACACCCTCGCCATGGCGCGGCTGCGCTGAGAGGTCAGCCACGCAGACAAAGTGGCTTTTACGTACGCCGGCGTCCTGGACCTGTCATCATCCAGCTTCGCAGTACTCCCTAATCGAGGAACGGCCCATGGATGATGTACAGCAATTGGGCGAGATGCTTCGTCACTACGCCGACAGCGAAGCGCACAAGAAACAACTGCACCAGGCCCAGTCGGCGGTTTGGGCAGAGCAGATCAAGGCGCTGTACGGGCAAATCGAGCAATGGCTGGCGCCCGTCATGACGCTCGGCCTGCTGGAACTGAGCCGTGAGACATATGTGGCCCACGGCTCGAACGTTCCGGTAGAAACATCCGCTTTCAAGACCGAAAAACTGACCTTGGCCATTACCGGTAAACCGGTGGAGTTCGTGCCGGATGTGATGGGCGCGGGCGGACTGGTTTCTTTGTCGATCATCGGCCTGACCGCGACCCGTCACGGCAGTATTTCCCTGGTGTGCCAGCCGCCCTCGACGCAATGGCAATGGCGCCGGACCAATGGGTTGAAGGACCCCGACACGTTTGCCTTCGATGCAAACTTCCTCGCACAACAATTACAGAGCCTGATACCCCGCGAGCGCGGCTGAATCACTTGTTCTTTTCAGGGCAGGCAAAAACCTGTCCATTGGCTATACCTGTAGTTCCGGCCCCGCCTCGTGTGGCTTACAGGAGTGACAGCATGAAGTTTTCGTCGATGATCGGCTTTGTTTGCATGGCCTCGCTCGCCTTGACGGGGTGTTCGAGCAAAGTCACCCAGCCGGATGAATATTCCGGATTCCTGGGCGATTACAGCCGCCTCAAGGAAGAGAAGTCGCCGTCGGGGGCCGAGGTCATGCGTTGGGTCGATCCGAAGATTGACCTGGACAAATACACCAGCCTCTATGTCGAGCCGACGCAGCTTTATCCCAAGCCGCAGGCGACCGTGAAGATCCCCCAGGCCACGCTGTCGGGTATCACCGCCTATTACGATCAGGCCCTCATGCGGGAAGCCGGGAAATCCTTGCCCCTGGCGACCGCTCCAGGGCCGGGTGTACTGGTGATACGGGCGGCGATCACTGCCGTCAGTAGCAAGACCGAAGGCTTGAAACCTTATGAGGTGGTTCCGATTGCGCTGGTGGCGGCCGCTGTCAGCACCGCCAGCGGTATTCGCGACCAGGAAACCACCCTGGGCACCGAAGCGGTTTTTCTCGACGGTGGCAATAACTCGGTGGTCGCCCAGGTGGTGCGCAAGGGCACGGGCAAGCCACTGTCCAACGAATCCCAGGTCATGAAGCCCGATGACGTCAAAGGGGTCATCGATGGCTGGGCGTCGGATCTGCATCAGTCGTTTCTGCAGCTCAAGGCCAAATAGCCAGCGCCGTCGCCGGGGTGTCGATGCCATGACTTTTTATGTCCGGCCATAGGTCGCAGGCGTATTTCGTGGTTAACTCCGGCCTCACCATTTTCAAACTGTCAGAAGGAATCCGTTCATGGCTCAAGTCACCCTCAAAGGCAACCCGGTCCAAGTCAACGGCCAGTTGCCACAAGCCGGTTCCAAGGCGCCAGCCTTTTCCCTGGTTGCCGGCAATCTGTCGGACGTTTCCCTGAAGGACTTCGCCGGCAAGCGCAAAGTGCTGAACATTTTCCCGAGCGTCGACACACCGACCTGCGCCACCTCCGTGCGCAAGTTCAATGCCCAGGCCAACGAGCTGAACAACACCGTGGTGCTGTGCATCTCCGCCGACCTGCCATTTGCCCAGGCGCGTTTCTGCGGTGCCGAAGGCCTGGAAAACGTCCAGAACCTGTCCACCCTGCGCGGCGCCGAATTCATTCAGAACTACGGCGTGGCGATTGCCGACGGCCCACTGAAAGGCCTGACCGCCCGTGCCGTAGTGGTGCTGGACGAAAACGACACCGTGCTGCACAGCGAGCTGGTCAAGGAAATCGCTGAAGAGCCGAACTACGACGCGGCCCTGGCTGTTCTGAAATAAATAGCATGAAATAAGGTATTTATTACAATTGTTAACGGCCTGGCCTTGTCCAGGCCGTTTTCTTTTGTGCTTCAAGGCCTTAGCTGTCTATTCGAAAGGTAAGCCCAACGTAAATTGCCGGTAAAGGCGCTTTGCTAAATACCCGCCAGTGCTTATCGTTCAGCCTCCCGTAAAAGAAGTTCACGCGCCCAATGGTTGATCACTCCATGCAATCCTCTGTTTCCCGCAATTCCCGTCGCTGGCTGTTCGGCCTGTTCGTCCTGCTGGTCGTTGCGGCGCTGGCCTGGAAATTCTGGCCCGGTGGCTCGGCCCAGAAACCTGGGGCAGGGGACAAGGCTGCGGCGGGGCACGTGGGCCGCTCCGGTGGCATGCGACCAGGGTTCGGCGGGGCGACGGGGCCAATCCCGGTGCGGGTGGCGCCGGCGGTGACCGGGGATTTCCCGCTGTACTTCAAGGCGCTGGGTACGGTCACGGCCCTCAACACCATCAACGTGCGCAGCCGCGTGGGTGGCGAGTTGGTCAAGATCGCCTTCGAAGAGGGGCAAATGGTCAAGGCCGGGGACTTGCTGGCCGAGATCGACCCACGCCCGTACCAGAACGCCTTGCTCCAGGCCGAAGGCACGTTGTTGCAGAACCAGGCCCAACTGAAAAATGCCCAGGTCGACCTTGAGCGCTATCGCGGCCTGTACGCCGAAGACAGTATTGCCAAGCAGACCCTCGACACTGCAGCCGCGCTGGTGGGCCAGTACCAGGGCACGGTCAAGACCAATCAGGCGGCGGTCAACGACGCCAAGCTCAACCTGGAATTCACCAAGATCCGCGCGCCGATTGCCGGCCGCGTAGGCTTGCGGCAACTGGACATCGGCAACCTGGTGGCGGCCAACGACACCACGGCCCTGGCGGTCATCACCCAGACCCAACCCATCAGCGTCGTGTTCACCTTGCCGGAGAACAACCTCGATACGGTGCTCGCCCGTTATCGCAGCGGGGCGAAGCTGCCCGTCGAAGCCTGGGACCGGGGCGACGTGAAACTCCAGGCCAGCGGTGTGTTGCAAAGCTTGGACAACCAGATCGATGTCACCACCGGCACCTTGAAGTTCAAGGCACGCTACGACAACCGCGACCAGTCGCTGTTCCCCAACCAGTTCGTCAATGTCCACCTGCTGGCCGACACTCTCAAAGGCGTGGTCCTGGCGCCGACGGCGGCCATCCAGTTCGGCACCAATGGCACCTTTGTCTACGCCTTGGAGGGCGACAAGAAGGTCACCATCAAGAAGCTGAAGATCGGTGCCAGCGACGGTGCGAACACCGTGGTCACCGAAGGCCTGGTCGCTGGCGATCGGGTGGTGCTCGAAGGCACCGATCGTTTGAAGGAAGGCAGTGAAGTGGAAGTGGTCAACGACAGCCAGGACGTGCCCACCACGCCGACCGAGCACCTGCAGGGCAAGTCCGCGGCGGCGCCTGCTGAGCCGGCCACGGCCGACAAGGCGAACAAGGGCGGCGCATGAATATCTCGCGGCTGTTCATCCTTCGCCCGGTCGCCACTACCCTGAGCATGCTGGCGATCATCCTCGCCGGCCTGATCGCTTACCGGTTGCTGCCGGTGTCGGCATTGCCCCAGGTCGACTACCCGACCATCCGCGTGATGACCCTGTACCCGGGCGCCAGTCCCGATGTGATGACCAGTGCGGTCACCGCGCCCCTGGAGCGGCAGTTCGGGCAGATGCCGGGCCTGACGCAAATGGCCTCCACCAGTTCCGGCGGCGCGTCGGTGATTACCCTGCGCTTCAACCTCGACATCAACATGGACGTTGCCGAGCAACAGGTGCAGGCCGCGATCAATGCCGCCACCAACCTGCTGCCCACGGACCTGCCGGCGCCGCCGGTGTACAACAAGGTCAACCCGGCCGACACCCCGGTGCTGACCCTGGCGATCACCTCCAAGACCATGCTGCTGCCCAAGCTCAATGACTTGGTGGACACCCGCATGGCGCAGAAAATCGCCCAGATCAGCGGCGTCGGCATGGTCACCATCGCCGGTGGCCAGCGCCAGGCCGTGCGAATCAAGGTCAACCCCGAGGCCCTGGCGGCCAACGGCCTGAACCTGGCGGATGTGCGCACGTTGATCGGTGCCTCCAACGTCAACCAGCCCAAGGGCAACTTCGACGGCCCGACCCGGGTCTCGATGCTCGACGCCAACGACCAGTTGACCTCGCCCAAGGACTACGCCGAGCTGATCCTGGCCTACGCCAATGGCGCGCCGTTGCGGCTCAAGGACGTGGCGCAGATCGTCGACGGGGCCGAAAACGAACGCCTTGCCGCCTGGGCCAACGAAAACCAGGCCGTGCTGCTGAACATCCAGCGCCAGCCGGGGGCCAATGTCATCGAGGTGGTGGACCGGATCAAGGCCCTGCTGCCGAGCATCACCGATAACCTGCCGGCCGGCCTGGACGTCACCGTGCTGACCGACCGCACCCAAACCATCCGCGCCTCGGTCACCGACGTGCAGCACGAGTTGCTGATCGCCATCGCCCTGGTGGTCATGGTGACATTCCTGTTCCTGCGTCGCGTCAGTGCCACGATCATCCCGTCGGTGGCCGTGCCGTTGTCGCTGATCGGCACCTTCGGCGTGATGTACCTGGCTGGTTTCTCCATCAATAACCTGACCCTGATGGCCCTGACCATCGCCACCGGTTTCGTGGTGGACGACGCCATCGTCATGCTGGAGAACATCGCCCGCTTCATCGAGGAGGGCGACAGCCCGTTGCAGGCCGCGCTAAAGGGCGCGAAGCAGATCGGTTTCACGCTGATTTCCCTGACGCTGTCGCTGATCGCCGTGCTGATCCCGCTGTTGTTCATGGCCGATGTGGTCGGGCGCTTGTTCCGCGAATTCGCCATCACGCTTGCGGTGGCGATCCTGATTTCCCTGGTGGTGTCCCTGACCCTGACGCCGATGATGTGCGCCCGCTTGCTCAAGCGTGAGCCCAAGGAGGCCGAGCAGGGCCGTTTCTACCGTGCCAGCGGCGCCTGGATCGACTGGCTGATCGCCGCCTATGGGCGCAAGTTGCAGTGGGTGCTCAAGCATCAGCCGCTGACCTTGCTGGTGGCGGTGGGCAGCCTGGTGCTGACGGTGGTGCTGTACCTGGCCGTGCCCAAGGGCTTTTTCCCGGTGCAGGACACCGGGGTGATCCAGGGCATTTCCGAGGCACCGCAATCGATCTCCTTTGCTGCCATGAGCGAGCGTCAGCAGCAACTGGCCAAGGTGATCCTCGCCGACCCGGCGGTGCAGAGCCTGTCGTCCTACATCGGCGTGGACGGCGACAACGCCACGCTCAATAGTGGGCGCCTGCTGATCAACCTCAAGCCCCACAGCGAACGGGATGACAGCGCCACCGATATCATTGCCCGCTTGCAGCCACAGCTGGATCGACTGGTGGGCATTCGCCTGTTCATGCAGCCGGTGCAGGACCTGACCATCGAAGACAGGGTCAGCCGTACCCAATACCAGTTCAGCCTGTCATCGCCGGACGCCGAATTGCTCAGCCTCTGGAGTGGGCGCCTGGTCGAGGCCCTGGGCCGCCAACCGGAACTGACCGACGTGGCCAGCGACCTGCAGGACAAGGGCTTGCAGGTCTACCTGGTGATCGATCGCGACGCGGCTTCACGCCTGGGCGTCTCGGTGTCGAACATCACCGATGCGCTGTATGACGCTTTCGGTCAGCGGCAGATTTCTACCATCTACACCCAGGCCAGCCAGTACCGCGTGGTATTGCAGGCCCAGGCCGGGGAACGGCTCGGGCCGCAGGCGCTGGACCAGATCCACGTCAAGACCACCGATGGCGGGCAGGTACGGTTGTCGAGCCTGGCCCGGGTCGAAGAGCGCCAGGCACAACTGGCGATTGCCCACATCGGCCAGTTTCCAGCGGTGATGATGTCGTTCAACCTGGCGCCGGGCGTGGCCTTGGGGCATGCGGTGGAGGTGATCGAAAAGGTCCAGCAGGACATTGGCATGCCGGTGGGTGTGCAGACCGAATTCCAGGGTGCGGCCCAGGCGTTCCAGGCGTCGTTGTCGAGTACCTTGCTGCTGATCCTCGCGGCGGTGGTGACCATGTACATCGTCCTGGGCGTGCTGTACGAGAGTTACATCCACCCGATCACCATCCTTTCCACCTTGCCCTCGGCGGCCATCGGCGCCTTGCTGGCGTTGATCCTCAGCGGCAATGACCTGGGCATGATCGCGATCATCGGCATCATCCTGTTGATCGGCATTGTCAAGAAGAACGCGATCATGATGATCGACTTCGCCCTCGACGCCGAGCGCAACCAGGGCATGGACCCACAGACGGCGATCTACCAGGCGGCGTTGCTGCGTTTCCGGCCGATCCTGATGACCACCCTGGCGGCCTTGTTCGGCGCGGTGCCGCTGATGCTCGCCACCGGTTCCGGCGCCGAACTGCGCCAGCCCCTCGGCTTGGTGATGGTGGGCGGGTTGTTGGTGAGCCAGGTCTTGACGTTGTTCACCACGCCGGTGATCTACCTGTACTTCGATCGACTGGGGCGGCGGTTCGCCAGGCCGGATGCGAAAGAGGTGGGGGTATGATGGCGGCGCCCGGAATCCCGGAGCATGAGGGCTTTCTGTGGCGAGGGAGCTTGCTCCCGCTGGGCTGTGGGAGCAAAGCTTGCTCGCGAAACAGGCGCCTCGATTCTGCAAGACCGCATCGCGTCCATCGCGGGCAAGCCTTGCTCCCACATAGCGGGAGCCAGCTCCCTCGCCACAAAAGCCTTTATCGTTTGTCGCCTGAAGCCTGGGGCAGCCGTTTATGAACCTCTCCGGCCCGTTCATCCGCCGCCCGGTAGCGACCATGCTCCTGAGCTTCGCCATCATGCTCCTCGGTGGCGTGTGTTTCGGCCTGCTGCCGGTTTCGCCCCTGCCGCAAATGGACTTCCCGGTGATCGTGGTCCAGGCCAACTTGCCAGGGGCCAGCCCCGAGGTGATGGCATCGACGGTGGCAACGCCGCTGGAGCGTTCCTTCGGCGCTATCGCCGGGGTCAATACCATGAGCAGCCGTTCCAGCCAGGGTTCTACGCGGGTCATCCTGCAATTCGACCTGGACCGCGACATCAACGGCGCCGCCCGGGAAGTGCAGGCGGCCATCAATGCGTCGCGCAACCTGTTGCCCAGCGGCATGCGCAGCATGCCCACCTACAAGAAGGTCAACCCGTCCCAGGCGCCGATCATGGTGCTGTCGCTGACCTCGGATGTGTTGGAAAAAGGCCAGCTCTACGACCTGGCGTCGACCATCCTGTCCCAGAGCCTGTCCCAGGTGTCGGGCGTAGGCGAGGTGCAGATCGGTGGCAGCTCGTTGCCGGCGGTGCGTATCGAGCTGGAGCCACAGTTGCTTAATCAGTACGGCGTGGCCCTGGACGATGTGCGTAAGGCCATTGCCGACAGCAACGTGCGCCGGCCCAAGGGTTCGGTGGAGGATGATCGGCGCATGTGGCAGGTCCAGGCCAACGACCAGTTGGAAAAAGCCAAGGACTACGAAACGCTGATCATCCGCTACCAGGACGGCTCGGTGCTACGGCTCAAGGACGTGGCGAAAGTCACCGACAGCGTCGAGGACCGCTACAACAGCGGTTTCTTCAACAACGATGCCGCTGTGCTGCTGGTGATCAACCGCCAGGCTGGCGCCAACATCATCGAGACGGTCAACGAGATCAAGGCGCAACTACCGGCGTTGCAGGCGGTGCTGCCGGCCAGCGTCAAGCTGAACCTGGCGATGGACCGCTCGCCGGTGATCAAGGCCACCCTGCATGAAGCGGAAATGACCTTGCTGATCGCCGTGGCCCTGGTGGTGCTGGTGGTGTTCCTGTTCCTCGGCAATTTCCGCGCCTCACTCATCCCGACCCTGGCGGTGCCGGTGTCGCTGGTGGGCACGTTTGCGGTGATGTACCTGTACGGTTTTTCCCTGAACAACCTGTCGCTGATGGCGCTGATCCTGGCGACCGGGCTGGTGGTGGACGACGCCATCGTGGTGCTGGAGAACATTTCCCGGCACATCGACGAAGGCGTGCCACCGATGGAGGCGGCGTACCGGGGAGCCGAGGAGGTGGGCTTTACCCTGCTGTCGATGAACGTCTCGCTGGTGGCGGTGTTCCTGTCGATCCTGTTCATGGGCGGCATCATCGAGAGCCTGTTCCGTGAATTCTCCATCACCCTGGCGGCGTCCATCGTGGTGTCGCTGGTGGTCTCGCTGACCCTCACGCCGATGCTCTGCGCCCGCTGGCTCAAGCCCCACCTGCCAGGGCAGGAAAACCGCTTGCAGCGCTGGAGCCAGGGGCTCAATGAGCGGATGGTCCGTGGCTACGCCACCAGCCTGGACTGGGTGCTGCGTCATCGGCGCCTGACCTTGCTGAGCCTGCTGGTGACCATCGGCGTGAACGTCGCGTTGTATGTGGTGGTGCCGAAGACCTTCATGCCGCAGCAGGACACCGGCCAACTGATCGGTTTCGTGCGTGGCGACGATGGGCTGTCGTTCAACGTGATGCAGCCGAAGATGGAGATCTTCCGTCGTGCCGTGCTCAAGGACGAGGCGGTGCAAAGCGTCGCCGGTTTCATCGGCGGCAACAACGGCACCAACAACGCCTTCATGCTGGTGCGCCTCAAGCCGATCAAGGAGCGCGGGATTTCCGCGCAGAAAGTCATCGAGCGCCTGCGCAAGGAAATGCCCAAGGTCCCCGGCGGCCAATTGATGTTGATGGCCGACCAGGATTTGCAGTTCGGTGGCGGTCGCGAACAGACCACTTCGCAGTACTCCTACATTTTGCAAAGCGCCGACCTGGCCTCGTTGCGCACTTGGTACCCCAAGGTCGTGGCGGCCTTCCGGGCCTTGCCGGAGCTGACTGCCATCGACGCCCGCGACGGTGGCGGGGCGCAGCAGGTGACGTTGGTGGTGGATCGCGACCAGGCCAAGCGCTTGGGCATCGACATGGATATGGTCACCGCGGTGCTCAATAACGCCTACAGCCAGCGGCAGATTTCCACCATCTATGACAGCCTCAACCAGTACCAGGTGGTGATGGAGGTCAATCCCAAGTACGCCCAGGACCCGAGTACGCTCGAACAGGTCCAGGTGATCACCGCCGATGGCGCGAGGGTGCCGCTGTCGGCCATTGCCCATTACGAGAACAGCCTGGAGGATGACCGGGTCAGCCATGAAGGCCAGTTTGCGTCCGAGGGTATTTCTTTCGACATGGCCGAAGGTGTCACGGTGGAGCAGGGCACCGCGGCCATCGAGCGGGCGATTACCAAGCTCGGGATGCCCGAGGATGTCATCGCGAAAATGGCCGGCACCGCCGACGCGTTCGCGGCCACCCAGAAGAGCCAGCCGTTCATGATTCTCGGCGCGTTGCTGGCGGTGTATCTGGTGCTGGGGGTGCTGTATGAAAGCTACATTCATCCGCTGACCATCCTGTCCACCTTGCCATCGGCCGGGGTCGGCGCCTTACTGTCGATCTACGCATTGGGTAGCGAGTTCAGCCTGATCTCGCTGTTGGGGCTGTTCCTGCTGATCGGCGTGGTGAAGAAAAACGCCATCCTGATGATTGATCTGGCGCTGCAATTGGAGCGTGCCGGGCAGACGCCGCTGGAATCGATCCGCAGCGCCTGCCTGCTGCGGTTGCGGCCGATTTTGATGACCACACTGGCGGCGATCCTTGGCGCCTTGCCGCTGCTGCTCGGCGCCGCCGAAGGCTCGGAAATGCGCCAGCCGCTGGGCCTGACCATCATCGGTGGGCTGGTGTTCAGCCAGGTGCTGACGCTCTACACCACGCCGGTGGTTTACCTTTATCTCGACAAGCTGCGCCATCGCTTCAACCGCTGGCGTGGCGTGCGCACTGATGCTGCCCTGGAAACTCCGCTATGACCGACCGTTCGCCTTTCAATCTTGCCGCAACACTGGCGACCGTCCGTGGTTCGCGGGCGCTGAGCCTGGCGCTGTGCGTGGCGATGCTCAGCGCCTGCGCCATCGGCCCGGATTATCAGCGTCCCGCGGCGGCCGCCCCGGTGCAGTACAAGGAGGCCCAGGGCTGGCGCCAGGCCAACCCCAGCGATGCGCTGGCCCGGGGCGCCTGGTGGGAGCTCTACGGCGATACGCAACTCAATGGCCTGGTGGACAAGCTCAACGCGTCCAACCAGACCGTGGCCCAGGCCGAAGCCCAGTACCGGCAGGCCCGGGCACTGGTGCGCAATGCCCGTGGCGCCTTTTTCCCCACCGTGGACCTGACCGTTGGCAAGACGCGCTCCAGCCAGGGCACCGGCAGCAGCAGTTCGAGCTTGAGCAGTTCGTCCAGCGGCATTCGCGACACCTACAGTGCCCAGGCCGGCGTCAGCTGGGAGGCCGATGTGTGGGGCAAGTTGCGCCGCACCCTGGAAGCCGATGAGGCGAGCGCGCAAGCCAGTTTCGCCGATCTGGCGGCGATGCGTCTGAGCCAGCAATCGGAACTGGTGCAGAACTACTTGCAGTTGCGGGTGATCGATGAACAGAAGCGCCTGTTGCAGACCACCGTCGATAACTATCAACGCTCGCTGAAAATGACCGAAAACCAGTACCGCGCCGGGGTGTCCGGCAAGGACGCGGTGGCCCAGGCGCAGAACCAGCTCAAGACCACCCAGGGCGACCTGATCGACCTGATCTGGCAACGGGCCCAGTTCGAAAACGCCATCGCCGTACTCATCGGCCTGCCACCGGCCGAGTTCAACCTGGCCGAGACTGGAGATATTCCGTCGCTGCCGCAGATTCCGGTGGCGCTGCCGTCGCAACTGCTCGAACGCCGGCCGGACATCGCCTCGGCAGAGCGCTCGGTGATGGCCGCCAACGCCAACATCGGTGTCGCCAAGGCAGCGTATTACCCGGACCTGACCCTGAGCCTCAGTGGCGGCTACAGCAGCAGTACCTACGACAACTGGGTGAGCGTGCCGAACCGCTTCTGGTCGGTAGGGCCGCAATTGGCGATGACGCTGTTCGATGGCGGTCAGCGTTCGGCGGAAGTCGACCGCACCGTCGCGGCGTATGACCAGACCGTCGCCACCTATCGCCAGACCGTGCTCGACGGCTTGCGCGAAGTGGAAAACTACATGATCCAGCTCAAGGTGCTGGAAGACGAAGCCCGCGTGCGCCAGGAAGCCCTGGACGCCGCCCGGGAATCCCTGCGCCTGACCCAGAACCAGTACAAGGCCGGGCTGATCGCCTACCTCGACGTGGTCACCGTCCAGGCCACCGCGCTGAGCAACGAACGCAGCATGCTGAGCCTGCAACAGAGCCGCTTGATTGCCAGCGTACAGTTGATTGCGGCGTTGGGTGGTGGGTGGGATGGGCAGTTGCAGGCAAGTGAATAACGGCTGAACGCTGTGATTCCCTGTGGGAGCGAGCTTGCTCGCGATGGCGGCGGCACAATCGACATCACTGCAAACTGAACCACCGCTATCGCGAGCAAGCTCGCTCCCACAATGGCTTGCGGTGAGGCCAGTCCCGCTTTTGGCCGATGCACTGCCTACGTCCCATCGCAATGGCTTGTTATAGTTCAGGCCTCTTTTCAACCGGTAAAGGATCACTGCCATGTCGCAATACCAAGCGTTCCACGTCGAACTTGCAGACAACATCGCCCATGTGCAGATCAATCGTCCGGAAAAGATCAACGCGATGAACGCCGCATTCTGGAGCGAGATCATCGAGATCTTCCAATGGATCGACGACACCGATGAGGCGCGGGTGGTGGTGCTCAGCGGTGCCGGCAAGCATTTTTCCTCAGGGATCGACCTGATGATGTTGGCAGGCGTGGCCAACGAGCTGGGCAAGGACGTAGGACGCAATGCACGGTTGCTGCGGCGCAAGATCCTGCAACTGCAAGCTTCGTTCAACGCTGTGGACAATTGCCGCAAGCCCGTGCTCGCGGCCATCCAGGGTTATTGCCTGGGCGGTGCCATCGACCTGATTGCCGCGTGTGACATGCGGTATGCCGCCGAGGACGCGCAGTTTTCCATCAAGGAGATCGATATCGGCATGGCCGCCGATGTTGGCACATTGCAACGCTTGCCCCGGATCATCGGGGACGGCATGCTGCGTGAACTCGCTTATACGGGGCGCAACTTCGGTGCCGACGAAGCGCGCAGCATCGGCCTGGTCAATCGTGTCTACAGTGACACCGCCAGCCTGCTCGACGGCGTGATGGGCATCGCCCGGGAAATCGCCGCCAAGTCGCCGATTGCCGTGACCGGCACCAAGGCCATGATCAGCTACATGCGCGACCATAGCATCGACGACGGCCTGGAATACGTCGCCACCTGGAACGCCGCCATGTTGCAATCGACCGACCTGCGCGTGGCCATGGCCGCCCATATGAGCAAACAGAAACCCGAATTTCTGGATTGACTGACCATGATTTCACGCTGGACCACCGCAGTACTCGATACCGATCTTCCTGGCGGCTGGGCCGTGGCCCGCAGCCCGGAAGGCTTTCTGTTCGATGACAACGGCGCGCTGTTTCCCCGCGAATGGCTCAAGCGCCAAGACCTGGCGATCCTCGCCGAGCATGGCATCGGTCACCTGGATGGCGAGCCGGTCTACCTGTTGGAGTTGCACAGCCCGCTGGACATCCCCGGTTGCAACTGGAAAGGCCTGCGGGCCTTCATGCTCGAGGATGACCACACACTGTACAAAGTGTTGGGCTACGCCGCACAGATCGGCACCTGGGCTCGGGAGCATCGTTTCTGCGGCAGTTGCGGCAAGCGCATGAGTCAGATCCGGCTGGAGCGGGCGATGTATTGCGATGTCTGTGATCTGCGCCATTACCCGCGGATCTCACCGAGCATGATCGTGTTGATCACCCGCGGCGATGAAGTCCTGCTGGCCCGTTCACCGCGTTTCGTCACGGGTGTCTACAGCACCCTGGCCGGGTTTGCCGAGCCCGGCGAGTCGGCCGAGGATTGCCTGGTGCGCGAGGTCCGTGAAGAAGTCAGTATCGAGGTGAAGAACATCCAGTACATGGGCAGCCAATGCTGGCCGTTTCCCCATTCGATGATGCTGGGTTTTCACGCTGAATATGCCGGCGGCGACATCGTGCCTCAGGAAGATGAAATCGAGGACGCCCAATGGTTCAACGTCCACGACCTGCCGCCGTTGCCGGCCTCGCGCTCGATCGCCCGCTACCTGATCGACCTTTACGTGGCGCGGCGCTTAGGCCACGCTGAACCAGTGCTGCCAGGCTAGGCGCACGGTCAAGCCCAGCACCACGGTGATGAACACCGGTCGGATGAACTTCGCGCCGCCGCTGATGGCGGTGCGAGCGCCGAAGAACGCACCGACCATCACCGACAGGCCCATGCTCAGGCCGATGACCCAGTCCACTTGTCCGGAGAAGATGAACACCGACAGCGCCGCGATGTTGCTGACGAAATTCATGCTGCGCGCCACGCCACTGGCCTTGACCAGGTCGATGGGGTAGAGCAGCAGGCTGCTGACCGTCCAGAACGCACCGGTACCCGGCCCGGCCACGCCGTCATAGAAACCCAGGCTGAAGCCCTGGGGGGACTGCCATGTCTTCTTGATCGGTGCATCGCTGTCCAGCGGCGCCTTGGGCGTGCCGCCAAACAACAGATACAGGCCGCAGGCGAAGACGATCACCGGCAGCATCTTGTTCAGCCACTCGGCAGGCAGGTAATGGGCGACGATGGCGCCGGTCAGGGCCCCGACCAGTGTGCCGACGAGGGCGTGGGTCCACTGCCTTGGGTGGAACAGCTTGCGCTTGTAGAAGGTGAAGCTGGCCGTCGCCGAGCCGAAGGTCGAACTGAGTTTGTTGGTGCCCAGGACCAAGTGGGGTGGCAGGCCTGCGGTCAGCAGCGCCGGGGTGGTCAGCAGTCCGCCGCCACCGGCAATGGCATCGATGAAACCGGCAATGAAGGCGACAACGGCAAGAATAGCGAGGGTAGTGAGGTCAACGCTGAGTTCAAAAGGCATGGAATGGGCTTATTTGGCAGGTCGCAGAAGGGCTGCGGGAAGGCCGGTATGTTACCCATAATGGTGCAGGGCTGCGACTGCCTCCAAGGCCTGTAACATCCCGTGGCGAGGGAGCTTGCTCCCGCTGGGTTGCGAAGCAGCCCAAAACCTTCGCACCCATGTGGCTGTCTGACGGAAGCTGACCGTTAGACGAATTTTTTTTGAAATCAAGGGGTTGTCAGCCTAGGCAAATGAGTACATAATTGCGCCCATCGAACGCACTGGGACGTAAAAAATCTCAATGTTTTCAAGGAGATAGCGCTGAGTAAGTGGCTGATTTCCTGATCAGGTTTGTACCGCGATTGATGTGGCTGCATCGCATCAAACGTCTTGAGGCCGAATAGCAAAATGGTTATGCAGTGGATTGCAAATCCACCTACGCCGGTTCGATTCCGACTTCGGCCTCCACTTTTAAAAAGCTCTGTAGATCTATGATTTACGGAGCTTTTTTATTTCGAAGCATTTGAAAGGTTTTGTCTTGAAAAGGGCATAAGCTACCTTGCTTCACAGGGGAGGGATGTATATATTCCCCCTCTTGCTGCACCAGCCAGGGCATCGGCCATCAGATTCTGCCGACGCTCCCATGGCTAACCGCGCTACCGCCCGAATGGCGAAACTGGTAGACGCATGGGACTTAAAATCCCCCGCTCGTAAGGGCGTGCCGGTTCGATTCCGGCTTCGGGCACCATCTAAAATCAAGGGTTTGCGAGCGAAAGCTAATGCAAACCCTTGTTCGTTTGTGCTTCTGAAAACTGCCATGAACGGAACCAAAGCCTCGGGGTATTTTCAGGCGTGAACCTCTACACTCGGCGCTGAGATTAGCAAGGTGCAGTGCCCAGGCGGATATCTCCCGTCCAGGCCCGCCCAGCACGCTGATCCTTAACCATGGAGAGGTATCGAGTGAAAACAATCGCAACGATGAGCCTGTTGGCCTTGATGAGCAGCAGCACTGTACACGCCGGGGAGACAACGTCCGCTGATGGGAAAACCCTCGCTGTGAACTTTGGCGAGCCGACCGTCAAGCAGGTTCTGCACTATCGGAAAATGTACGACAAGAAGCCTTTTCCCGATGCGGAAATTTATTACTACAGCAACGGTTTATACAAAATCATCTCTCAGGGAGAAAATCATTACGGTGTCTACGTCTTGCAGGGCCAACACACCGACGAGACCTACACCGTGAAGTTTATCTCCCTGCCTTCCCCGGACTGGGGTAATAAAACCGCGTATCACCAGCTCACCTTCATTCGAGGTGATGCACAGAACGTGTTTATCCAGAACGCGATTGTCGACACTGGCGAGGCCATAGCGCAGCAGAACGGGACCTACACGCAGGAAAAGAATACGGTGCTCAATCCCATCAGCACTGCCTGGACCAAGAAGTGAGCCCATCTCGCTAATTGTTGTTAAGTGACGTTATAAAACAATAGGTTGCATGATATTCATCATGCAACCTATTCGATGTGAGACAGCGTTTACCGGCTCGTCACAACCGTCGGCGAAACGCCTCGAGAATGTCCCGCATGCCTTTTTTCATCTGCAACTGAGCAATGGCATCCAACGGGTGCCAGAGGCAGTCGCTGATTTCATTCTGTGGCCGGGCTGACGTCGAGTCGCTGACTGACGCTTCGAATACGTGATGCTCGGTTTGCCCATCACTGATTCGCATCAGGTAGAGCAGGTTCTCGACATCCAGGCCCGTTTCCTCTGCCAATTCCCGGGTGGCTGCCTCAGCATGGGTCTCGCCGCGTTCGACGGTACCGCCGGGTAGCGCCCAACGACTGTTGGCTTTGCGAACCAGCAGGATGTGGCGATTGTCCTCGCAGATGACGGTCGCTCGAATTTTCATGGTGGTGTTCGATCCGTGACTGTCATTAAACTGAAATATATCTGCAATATTTGAGCATGGCATCAATCTCTTCGTTCAAATATCGATTTTTCAGGGGTCCTATCCGTACGACCACGACGGGGCGGGAACGACTGAGTTCATTTGAGGCTGTCATCGCTTCAGTCGATCTTCTTTACCGTCAGCACCAGGCTTTCGACCGGCTATCGCCTCAAAGGGAATCAGCTTCGAAAAAATGAATCCATGTTGGGTGCAATGACCGGCCCCGGTAGCGGGAAGGAACGACAGATGACCACCGTTGAAGACTTCAAGGTCAAATCCCATGAGCTCCTGGTGGAGCTCGATGCGGCAACTGCGGAAATGATGCAGCTCATATGTGTCCATCAAATGAGCGGATCGACTTGGGATGAGGCGGTCCAGCGTCAGCATGAAGCCTACGAGCAGTGGGTTGCTTATCTGAACGAGCGGGGGTAGCTGCCATCTACGCGCCATGGACGAAAATTCTTTGAACGGCATCTGAACGGCTGTGCCTAATTCTTGGACCGACAAGAGGATTAGGCCATGTCTGAATTAGCCAGTTACTTCTGGATCGCTGTTGCGGTGCTGTTGCTGCTCGTGGATCTGTGGGCGATCGTCAGTGTCTTTCGGAGCGACAAATCGGCCGGGACCAAGGCCGGCTGGGCGCTGCTGCTGATCATCCTGCCGGTGTTGGGCCTGGTCATCTGGGGCGTCGCCGGCCCTCGTGGCATCAAAGAGGGGCCATCGTCACCGGAGCACAGCAAGGGCTAGAAACGAAAACTGCGCTGCGCGCCGGCTGTCACTGGTTTTTCCACTCGCCGCCGGTGCTTTCGCAGTCTTCCTGGGCCTGCTGCAACTGCTCGACCCCGTAGTAGTACCACGTCACTTTGGCATTATCGGGAAGGTTGGCCGATCCACCGTGCTTGTCTTTACTGGTTGAGCGCGGGTTGGCCAACGCTTCCTGGGTCAGCCTGGCTTGGCACGTCGCCACATACCCTTCGTCACAACCCTCGACTTTGCGCTTTTGGGTGCTGATCGTTCCCTTGCTTTCATTGCTGCAAGACCAATCCAGGGTTTCGGCAGGCACGCCTTTGTATTCGTAGCAGCTATGGCTTTCGATTACCGGAACCGACTGGCTCTGGGACTGGGTGATGACATCGCAGCCTTGGGCCATGACGGCGGCGGGGCTCGCACAAGCGATCAATAGCAGGACTCTGGCATTCATGTGATTCTCCCTTTTCGGCTTTTGCACCAGTACCTATCCATTTCGAGGCGCAAAAAATGATGGCGTTCCATCGGTTTGCCAACCGGTAGAACTCAAGGGGAAACACTTCTGACGTGAGGCGTCAGCGGAACTTGGGCAGTGGCGGTTCGGCGGGTTTGAGCGACGTCAACGCGCTCTGGATCGACGGGGCATCCTTGTCGATATCGTCGAGCCGGTCCCGGATACGCACCGCGGTAGGGTGCCCGCCTTGGTGGTCGACCCAATCGGCGATTTCCTTGCAGGCTGCCGTGAGCCTGGTCTGACGTGATTCCAGCAAAGTGAGCAGGGTGGTGATGGACTCTTTTTCGGACATGTCACACCTCCATTCAGGGTTGATGAGGCAGCACGAAACCCGCCAGGGGCGGGTCATGCTGTGGTTTAAGCGTAGTTGAGTTATTTCGGATCTGTCGAAGAATCCGGCGCCCGGTCAGACAACCGGCGCGCCGGAAACGGTACGCGTGATGTCAGCCGGATTCCTTGACCCAGGCTGGCGCGACGCTCGCCCGCCAGCGCACATCGGTAATGCCGTATTTTTCCGCAAGGGGCTTGGAAACCCGCTTGACCTTCTCCCTGCCGAATTTCGGTATGCGCCCGACCCCCGCGTCGCAACTGGCCCAATGCCAAGCCTCAGAGTTATTCATCGTTTCTGCGCGAATAATGAATGACTTGGGTTCGCCATGAAGCATGTAGTCAATGATGTAAAGCGATGGCCCGCCCATAAATCCTCCCTAATTAGTCCTATACGGATGGATACAAAGGCAATCGGAAAATTCCATCGAATTTCCAGACGGTCGCATTAATACCGACCAGGCTCAAGCGAGGGGCAACGGCAAATTTTGCGCACAGCCATTGTTCACAGCAAGGAACCAAACCCGGTTACCCTTCTCCAAGGTGGGCTTAAACACCGTCGGCCAGGGATCAAAGGCGAAGCAACGCGGCATCAACTAAAGGCAAAACATGAAAAAAATCGCCAGGGTCCTGTTTATAGCAGCCCTCGCCATCGGTTTATCGGGTTGCATTGGCACCCCCATCGAACTGACGCCGCAAACCGAACAACGCTTGCACGAACAACCCCCAATCCGTTTCCTGCTGACATTCGATGATGGGCCCAGCGCCTCGTCTATCTGGAACCCCAGCCTGGAGGTGCTGGACGCACTCGCAGACAACCCGGTACAGCCCGGCATCAAGGCGGTGTTTTTTCTGCAGACCCGCTCGCCACGGGCCGGTGGCAGCGATATTGGCCGCTCGGTGATGCATCGTGAGCAGCAGGAGGGCCATGTGCTGGCCTTTCATACGGCGACCTACTGGCACACCAATCACCGGTTCCTGAGCCCTGATGAGCTGGAGCAATCGCTTACCCAGGGCGGGAGTGATATTGCCGCCATGACTGGCGCGCCACCGTCCCTGGTAAGGCCTCCCTTCTGGAGCTTCGACAGGCGCACCGCTGCGGCCTATCGACAACATGGCCTGCACATTTTGTTGACCGACTTGAGCGCAAATGACGGCAAGGTCTGGGGCATTACGATGAGCCCTCGGCGGCGGATCAACCTGACCCGACAACTCTCCGAAGTGCGCGAGCGCATCGCCGCCGGGCAATTGCCAGCGGTGGATGGGGTCATCCCGGTGGTGGTGACCTTTCACGACATCAATCGTTATACCGCCCGACATGCCCGCGAATACCTGCAGATCCTGCTCGATAGCGCCAAGGCGAACGGTCTGAGGACCGCCGCCAGGCCGTTCTATGATGACCGCCAGGCACTGGAGCGAGCGGCCTTGGCCCGGACGGTCGATCACAGCGCTGAGCCCGTCCATTTGCCGGGGCTGTGGGACTGGTTGTGGGATTCGGATTCCCATTGAAGGCACCGCGAGTGCAGTCGGTGTTGCGACGTCCGGTCGGTCCCGATGGGCAATCAGCGTGTATGGTAGGCGGTGCACCCTTGTTAAAGTCGGAGGTGAGTATGAGTACTGCGATGATGACGAAAATGCACATCAACGGTTATGACGTGCTCAGCGTAAACAGCGGCCCTTGGAGAGTCTGTACCCAGGCTGACCGGTTGGGCTCCTTTGCTTCCCGCGAGGAAGCGCTGGCCTACGCGGCTGCGTTGCCGACCCGGAGAAGCCGTAGCGGCCGGCCTGTAAACACCAAATAGGTGGATGTTCGCCAATACTGTTTAGTCGACAAACCCGTGGCGAGGGAGCTTGCTCCCGCTTGAGTGCGAAGCGCTCACAAAAGGGGCTGCTGCGCAGCCCAGCGGGAGCAAGCTCCCTCGCCACAGGGGCTGCGACACAGTCAGGCGCGCGCCAGCTCCAACGGGATCTCCAGGGTAAACAGGGCCCCTTGCCCCGGTCCATCGCTATGGACATGCAGACGGCCGTTCATTTCAACCGCCGCCAGGGCGCAACTGTGCAGGCCAAAGCCATGGCCGTCCTTGCGGGTGGTGAAACCATGGTTGAAGATGCGCGCCAGGTTCTCCGGGGAAATGCCTTCGCCACGGTCCTTGACGCTCAGGCACAACGTCGTTTCGTCGAGGATACGGATTCCCAGGGTCATTTCCCGCGGATGCTCGCTGATGTGCGACATGGCGAATTTGGCGTTGCTGATCAGGTTGATCAGGATCAGCAATAACCTGTGCTTGTCCCCCATGATCGCGGGTACGTCCTGGTAATCCTTGATGACGGTGACGTGATGCCGGCTGAGGGCGCCCGAGTTCATGCGTAGCGCATCTTCGAACAGGTCGCTGATATTGAGCGGTTCGATCAGCCTGGCGGCCCCTGCATAAGTTTGTTGAGTCGTGACGATTTCCTTGATGTGATCGATGCTCTTGGTCAACTGTGCCAATTCCTCGATAAGCAGTCTCTGCTCGGCGGCAATGGAGTCGACCAACTCGTTGAAGTAACGCGGCAGCAACCGGCCTTTTTCATCGAAGGTCATGAACCGGCCAAGATCTTCGGCGTGTTCATTCATCATGTTGACCGCTTTCGTGAGTCCGAGCGTTTTGCTGCTCCTCAGTTTGCGGGTCACCAACTCGGCAGAAATATTGACGCTGTTGAGCACATTGCCGACGTTGTGCAGCACATTCGTCGCGATTTCGGCCATGCCCGCCATTCGGGCCGCATCCACCAGTTCGCGCTCGGCTTCCATCAGCTCTCGGGTGCGCTCCTGCACGCGCTCTTCCAGGCGTTCGTTGGACGATTGCAACGCCTGGTTGATCTGATTGATCACGGCGTAGCTGCGAACCAACCGCACTGCCAGGTAGATCATCAACAGCGCCATCAGGCTGGCGCACACGGCCAGGTAAATGTGGTATTGACGGTCGGTTGCGGCCGTCCTGCGCTGTGTCTCGTTCAACAGCTCATTGATGTTGTCCAGTTCCTGGGCAACCGGGATGACGCTGATGCGGTCAAGCAGGTCATTGACGACCGGTTGCTCCTGGATAACGGTCTTGACGTGCTGGATCAGGCTAATGAAGAGTGTCTGATCGGTCGCGGGCAACCGGTCGATGTACGGTTCCAGCTCAGTTAACTTGCCTTGCACTTCCTTGGCTTTATCCGTGGTGGCATAAAGCGCGAACTCCAGCGTTGTCAGGGCCAATTCAAGCACATTGGACGCCGCGGTCAGGCGCTCCATGGGGCTTTCGATGTTCATGTCCTTGAGCAGCGTTTGAATCTGGTCTTCGACCTGCGGCAACGCATCCAGGGACGTGCGTAGATTGGCGTTGTGTTGTTCGAATTGCTCCACCAGCAAAGTCTTGTTCTTGACGGCATCCACATAACCCTTGCGCCGGGACGCCCAAAGCGCCGACAAAGGACCGGAGTTATTGAGCTGTTCCAACTGCTGCCAGCGACTGTCGGCCTCGGGTGGCGGCGCCAGTGACAGGTTACTGTTCACGCCGATCTTTTTCCTCAGGATCTTGCTGTTCCAGTTCGCGTCGGATTGTTTGAGCTGACGAATGAAGTCGCGGGATTCGAAGTAGGTCGACGAGTCGTACGTGTATGACTTGATCAAAAAGAATATCAGTGCGGAAAACACAATGAGCGCGACGGCCAGCAGGGCGGGCCATTTATATTTTTTTATAAGCGTGGTCACGCTGTTCTCCTGTGGGCACTGATCGAAGGATTCGGTGAATTTCCGGGGAGAGGGAGATGCTCAAGGCATGAGCCGAAGGGGAGGCAAGGTAATCGTCGTACGGTGGATCGTGTCGGTCTGCTTTTGCCTGGGTACACGTTGAGCTCCCTGCTAACGATGAACGTCGGGTTCATTGCCGAGTGTAGCGCTACGAGAGGGGCGGTGCTTGCGAGGACGCTCCGGGATGGAGCGGGCGCGACCAGGCAGGCCGCGCCCGTGGCGTTACTTGATGTCTATGAAGGGCAGGGCGCTGTTCGGCAATACGGTGGTGGGCAGCACGCCATTCCAGCGCTCGGCCTTGGTCAGTTCCACCAGGTTCTGGTTGCTGGCCAAGGCCTGGGCCCGGGCCTTGATAGCCTCGGCTTCGGCTTTGCCGCGCAGTTCGGTCGCCAGCGCGTCTGCCTTGGCTTGGGCTACCTGCGAATCAGCTTCCGCCTGAGCCTGGGTCACCCGGATCTGTGCTTGGACCTGCTCGGTGGCGAGCTGTTGTTCGCGGGTCTTGACCTGGACTTCAGCGGCCATGCGCGCTTCGATGGCTTTTTCGTAGGCGTCGCTGAAATCGATGTTTTCGACCTGGACGCTGTCGATGATCACGGGCCCGGTGATGGTGGCCTTGATGGCCGTGGAAATATCGTTGACCAGTTGAACGCGGTTCTGCACGGCAGCCACGGCGTTGAACTTGCCAAAGACGTTTTCCACCTGGGTCGGCACCTGGCGGCTGATCATCCGGTCACGGATGCCTTCAAGGTCCTTGAACTGGGTATAGACCTTCGCCACATCGGAAGGGGCGATATGCCAGGACACGGAGACCTTGAGCTGGGCGGACTGTTGATCCTTGCTGTAGGCCTGCAGGTCTTCATAAGCCGTGACTTGGCTCTGGACGCTGATCATACGTACGGATTCGATGAAGGGCGTCTTGAAGGACAGACCCGGTTCAACCACCCCGACCAGCGCTCCGTTACGCAGCAGCACGCCGCGCTCGGTCTCGTCGACCGTGTACCAGCTGCCGAACAGCACGCACAACAAGACGATGCCGACGATTGCAGCAACGATGGAGCCGATGGTTTTGCTGGTCACTTTTCTTTCCTTGAGTGGCGGGGTGGGGTTTGCCATAGCGATCTCCAATGCTGAAGCTGCAATAGGTATTTCGAATGCCGGACACGAAAAAGCCCTGAATAATCAGGGCTTTAACGTTAGAAGATGGCGGAGGCGATGGGATTCGAACTCATGGACCTGTTACAGTCGACGGTTTTCAAGACCGTTGCCTTAAACCACTCGGCCACACCTCCGTATTGCGTTGCGGGCGCCATAATACCCGAATGAAACACACTGTCAAACTCTCTACGTAGCTTGTTACAGAGCGTCTGTTATGATCCTTGCCACTGAATGTTTCAAAACCGGAGGAGTGTCGCCATGCGCGAACAGGATTACGCAGTGAACAACAGCGTGCAGGCTGAGCAGCTAGAGGTTAGCCGCGTCCTGCGCAACACTTATGGCCTGCTGGCACTCACACTCGCTTTCAGCGGTGTGATGGCCTACGTCGCACAACAGATGCGGGTGGGTTACCCGAACATCTTTGTCGTGCTGATCGGTTTCTATGGCCTTTTCTTCCTCACCAACAAACTCCGTGATTCGGCCTGGGGCCTGGTGTCGACTTTCGCCCTGACCGGCTTCATGGGCTTCCTGCTCGGCCCGATCCTCAATCGCTACCTGCAAATGCAGGGCGGCGCCGAAGTGGTCAGCTCGGCCTTTGCCATGACCGCCCTGGTATTTGGTGGTTTGTCGGCCTACGTGCTGATTTCCCGCAAGGACATGAGTTTCCTCGGCGGTTTTATCACCGCAGGTTTCTTCGTCTTGATGGGGGCCGTGCTGGCTAGCTTCTTCTTCCAGATCAGCGGCCTGCAACTGGCGATCAGCGCTGGCTTCGTGCTGTTCTCGTCGGTCTGCATCCTGTATCAGACCAGCGCTATCATCCATGGCGGCGAGCGTAACTACATCATGGCGACTGTCAGCCTGTATGTATCGATCTACAACTTGTTCGTCAGCTTGCTGCAGCTGTTTGGCCTGATGGGGCGTGACGACTGATTGTACTGTGATGAGTGAACAGCCCGCTTCGGCGTGATGCTGTTCACATAGTGGAAACGGCGTTTTTCAGAGATGAAAAGCGCCGTTTTTTTTGACATTTTTTGGATGGGTTGGTGTGTATATCCGTTTCTTCGGTAACGGCTACTTAGGGTTCCGCCCTGACGGCGGGGCACTTTTGGAAGAGCCCACTGCGCAATGCCTGCGTTCGGCCAGCGTGGTTTACGGGGCGTCCAGATCAAGATCAAGATCAAGATCAAAAGCAAAGCAAGAGCGGGGGGATGCCCAGCATCTATGTGGCTGAGCCACCGCTATCGCGAGCAAGCTCGCTCCCACACTGGATCTTTGGCTGGCACAAAATCCGTGTGCACCGCAAAACCTGTGGGAGCGAGCTTGCTCGCGATAGCGGTTTCGCAGTCAATGAAGAGGTTGAACAGGCTGGCCTCTTCGCGAGCAAGCTCGCTCCCACAGGGCAAACCAGGCAGACGCCTATGCCATCGGCGGCAATCGCCGCTTGACCGGGGTCTTCTTGACGATGGCCGTATTGGTCTCGGCGTGGATATTGAGCTTGTCCAACACCGTATCCAGCTGTTCCATCGAGCGCACGTGCAGGCGCGCGATGAAGCAGTCGTCGCCGGTGACCTTGTCGCATTCGGTGAATTCAGCGATGCCCTGGATCTGCCGCTCCACCTCCTGTAACTGGCCCGGCAGCGGGCGGATACGCACGATGGCCTGGAGTTGATAGCCGAAGCACTTGGGGTCCACCTCGACGGTGTAGCCCCTGAGCACGCCGCGTTCCTCAAGCCGGCGAAGGCGCTCGGCGACGCTGGGGGAGGACAGGCCACTGAGGTTTGCCAGGGCCTTGAGCGAGCGTCGGGAATCTTCCATCAGGGCACTGATGAGGATCTGGTCAATGTCGTCAGTCATTTCAGCTCCATTAGGCGAATGCGTGAAGTTGCCTTGATAAAAAAGGTCGAAAGGCAGTTTAGCCTTTTTCAAGCCATGGAGAAGGCCCCGGTCGGCTCGGCATACTGTGTCCACTTGCTGAAGGAGCCTGAAGATGGACAAGACCTTACGCCGCGGTTCGCTGGAAATGACCGCCGCCATGCTGATTTCCGGAACCATAGGTTGGTTCGTGCTGGTTTCCGGTTTGCCGGTGCTGGACGTGGTGTTCTGGCGTTGCGTGTTCGGCGCCGTGACCTTGTTATTGATCTGCGCCGGTTTCGGCTTTTTGCGCCCCGGCATCCTCACCCGTACCACCTTCCTGCTGGCGGTGCTCAGTGGTGTGGCGATCGTCGGCAACTGGGTATTGCTGTTTGCCTCTTACTCCCGTGCTTCGATTGCCATCGGCACGGCGGTGTACAACGTCCAGCCGTTCATGTTGGTAGGGCTGGCGGCGTTGTTCCTGGGGGAGAAAATCACCGTGCAAAAACTGTTCTGGCTGGCGGTGTCGTTTCTCGGAATGCTGGCCATTGTCAGTGCCCATGGTGACCAAGGACAGGGCGGCGGTGACTATCTGCTGGGTATTGCGTTGGCGCTCGGGGCTGCGTTGCTGTACGCCGTCGCGGCGTTGATCATCAAACGCCTGACCGGCACGCCACCCCATCTGATCGCGCTGATCCAGGTCAGCACTGGCGTGCTGCTGTTGGCACCTTGGGCGAACTTCTCGGTGTTGCCGCAACACGCCCAGGCCTGGGCCAGCCTATTGACCCTGGGCATGGTGCACACCGGCGTGATGTACGTGCTGTTGTACAGCGCCATTCAACGGTTGCCGACCGCGTTGACCGGGGCATTGTCGTTCATCTATCCGATCGCAGCGATCTTCGTCGACTGGTTCGCCTTCGGCCATCGCCTCGAGCCGCTGCAATGGCTGGGGGTGGCGGCGATTCTGCTGGCGGCTGCCGGCATGCAACAGGGCTGGAGCATCAAGTGGCGTCGCCCAGCCCTGCCGTAGCCCACCGTCCGGGCGTGGATCAGAAGATGTAGTCCGTGGTCAGGAAGTTGGAATCCCGCTCACGGATGATGTCGCTGATCAACGCCTTGTTGCTGTCCTGGAACTTGGTCGCCACCAGTGTGCGGATGGAAAAGGTGCGCAACGCATCGTGAACGGACAAGGTGCCCTCGGCCGAATTCTTGCGGCCATTGAACGGGAAGGTGTCTGGGCCCCGCTGGCACTGGGCGTTGATGTTGATGCGGCCGACCTGGTTGGCGAAGGTGTCCACCAGCTTGCCGACTTGTGCCGGGTTGGTGCCGAAAATGCTGAGCTGCTGGCCGAAATCGGACTCCAGTACGTAATCGACCACCGTATTGAGGTCGCGGTACGGCACGATGGGCACGACCGGGCCGAACTGTTCTTCGTGGTAGACCCGCATCGCCGTGTTCACCGGGTACAACACCGCCGGATAGAAGAATGAGTTGCGCGACTCGCCACCGTGGGCATTCTTCACTTGCGCACCCTTGGCGACCGCATCGGCCACCAGAGAATGCAGGTAGTCGACCTTGCCCGCTTCAGGCAACGGCGTCAGCGCCACACCGTCTTCCCACGGCATGCCGGGTTTCAGGCTGGCGAGCTTGGCGTTGAATTTTTCGATGAATGCCGGCGCCACGTCTTCATGGACAAACAGGATTTTCAGCGCCGTACAGCGTTGGCCGTTGAAGGACAGCGAGCCGGTCAACGCCTCGCTGACCGCGTTGTCCAGGTCCACGTCCGGCAGCACCAGCCCGGGGTTTTTCGCATCCAGCCCCAGGGCGGCACGCAAGCGGTGCGGGCGCGGGTGGAGTTTCTTCAGGTCGCTTGCGGCCTTGTTGGTGCCAATGAAGGCGAATATATCGATCTTGCCGCTGGCCATCAGCGCGCTGACGGTTTCCCGGCCGCTGCCGTAGATCACGTTGATCACACCCGCCGGGAAGCTGTCGCGGAAGGCTTCGAGCAGCGGCCGCACCAACAGCACGCCGAGCTTGGCTGGCTTGAACACCACGGTGTTGCCCATGATCAAGGCAGGGATCAGCGTGGTGAAGGTTTCGTTCAGCGGATAGTTGTAAGGCCCCATGCACAAGGCCACGCCGAGGGGAACGCGGCGGATTTGCCCGAGGGTGTCCTGTTCCAGTTCGAAACGGCTGGAGCGGCGGTCCAGTTCCTTGAGGGCATTGATAGTGTCGACGATGTAATCGCAGGTACGGTCGAATTCCTTCTGGGAATCCTTGAGGTTCTTGCCGATCTCCCACATCAGCAACTTGACTACGGCCTCGCGCTGTTCGCGCATACGCGCCAGGAAGGTTTCCACGTGACGGATGCGCTCGGCGACGCGCATCGTCGGCCATTGGCCCTGGCCGCGATCGTAAGCCCGGACGGCGGCGTCGAGGGCGGAGAGGGCGGTCTCGGCATCCAGCAGCGGCGTGCTGCCGAGGATCACTTGTTCATCGCCCAACTCGCCGGTCAGGTAGACGGGACTGCGGACAACGGCCAGCGGCCCTTGCCAGGTTTTCAAGACGCCGTCGACCAGGTATTCGCGCTGCTCGATCCGCCCTTCGAGGCGGTAGGCGTCGGGGATGTCGGCGGCACCGGGGAACAGGTTGGTGAGGAAGGGGGCGGTGGTCATGTCGTTACTCCATCAATGAAATGAGCCATGGGCGGACGGCTTGCAGGTAGGAAACGCTTTTAGCGTTATACGCCTTTTTTAAGTGGCGGCAGATTGCTTGCGCCGGACGACGTTGTAGGAGCCGCCGAGCGAAGCGAGGCTGCGATCTTTTCCCAAACACTTGAGTCCCAAGTGAAAGATCAAAAGATCGCAGCCTCGCTTCGCTCGACAGCTCCTACACAGCTTCTGCTACGGGATAGGGATCACCAGCGCATCCGCACCCCCATGCTGGTAATGACGCCGTTGAGGTCGTTGTCGTCGACGTCACTGCTGTAATCGGCGCTGACATACAGGCTGACCGCCGGCGTGACCCGTGCCACCAGGCCCAGGCCGACTTCGACGGTGGAGGATTTTCGGCTGCTGCTGATCTTGTCGACCTTATCCAGGGACACGGTGCCAACGTTCTGGACGGTGTGCCACAGGTTGGTTCGCAGGTAGGGTTCCACACCGAGACCGTTGACCTGATAGGTCCCTTTGAGTCGTGCGCCAACACGACCGCTCCAACTGCTCAGTTCATCGCCGTTGCCGTTCTCGGCGTTCGGTGTGTCGAGAGTGACGCGCTGGTTGATCAGTTGTGCCTGGGGTTCGACCACCCAGTGGGTGCTGATGCCGATGGGAAAGCCACCTTCAACCGACAGTGTTACCGCATGGCCTTCGGTGGCCTGGCGCTGGCCTTGTTCGGTACGGCTGTAGCCGTTGACCCGGCCGCCGCTGGCGCTCAGGTCGATGTGCCAGCCTGTAGGGCCGGTGAGGCTCCAATAGGCACCGAGGCTCGAACCTTTCAGGTTGAGGGCATCTTTGCCCGGTTCGGCCTGCGCGGGCATCACCAACACGCCGCCGCCGGTTGAAATGATTTGGTTATGCCCGCTGGTCAGCCCCATGCGCTGGGTATGGCCGCTGTCGTTTCGCAAGGTGAACAGGGCGGGGCTTTTGCCGGAAGCAGGCTCACTTCCGATGAGTGCCGTATCGAGGTGGGTGGGCGGTGTTCGGTCGTACCAGGGTTGCACGGTTTCCTCGGCAGGCCAGGCCTGGGCCTCCATGGATGAAAGCAGCAGCAACGACGTAGAAACGGTATGGAAAGGGGTGGTGAACGCTTGTGGACGGGGGGAAGTTTTCATGGGGGCCTGCCTTGCAATCGCATGCATTTCTCGCTTTTTGGCGTCTCTCCTACCCCGAATGAGGGGCGACCGAATGGATTGAGGCAAGCCTTTGGCGGCCCGTCTTGACGGGTTCCAGAGGCCTGCCCCTGACTGTATTTCCGGGGGTAGTACGGTGTAGTCAAGAAGACTGATGGCAGTGCGTCAAGAAACTGAACGATGAATGGCAAGATGAAATCAGCGCCAATAAAGCGCTGATTTAAATTGGTTATTAAGAAGGCTGTTTAAGCGTAAGACCTCCGTCGCAGCGTCTGCCTACCAACTGATCCGCACACCAATATTGCCGCTTGTGCTCTGTTGCTGGTTGCTGTCGAGGTTGTTGCTGTAGTTGACAGCGGCGTAAACATTGACCGCAGGCGCCAGGCTAACGATGACGCCGACGCCCAAGTCGCCAGTGGAGGCGCGCTGTTGGGTCTCGACCCGCTCCGTATCGTCGAACGTCACCGAATCGGTACCGGAAAACGTGTGCCAGAGATTGGCGCGCAAGTACGGTTCCACGGGCATGCCGCTGACCTGATAGCGACCCTTCAGACGAGCACCGACACGGCCGGTCCAGGCACCGTCGGAATCGAATTCGACCTTGGAGATCCCATCGTTTTGCGTATCCAGGGAAACCTTCTGGTGGATGACCTGGGCTTGGGGTTCGAACACCCAGTCGGAGGTTACCGCGAAGGGATAGCCGGCCTCCGCCGAAACGGTCAGGGCGTGCCCGCGATTATCGATTTTCAGGCCGCGTTCGGAACGGTTGTCGCCGTTCAGTCGCGTGCCCATCACCACGGCATCGACGTAGCCGCCGCTAGGGTCGGTGAGCGTCCAGTAGAGCCCATAGCTGTCGCCGTCGAGTTCTATCTTGCCGGCGTGTCGGCCTTCGAAACCCAGGTTGAAGCCTTTGACCTTGCCGTTCAATTCCGTGTGCCCGACGAAGAAGCCAATGCGCTGGGTCTGGCCGCCGGACAGTTGCGAGCTGTATAGATCGTTGCCCACCTGGAACCCCTTGATCGACCCATCGAACTGCGGCGTCACCGTGCCGGCCCAGGTTTTATTCAGGTCTGTGCCATAGACCCGGCCCCAACCCGCGCCGAATGCGCCGGTTTCCGTGAGCAGGCGCTGGTCACCTTGACGATCATGGAATGTGCTGAGGGCCATCAACGTCAATTGCGCCGCCGCCGGAGGCAGCACCGACCAGGTCGGCACTTCCGGGCGATACAACGGGATGGGCGCCGCGCCAGGCACCGGGGTTGGCAAGGGCGGCAGCGTCGGCACGGGTGGCGCACCCGGCGCGGGAGGCGCGGTCGGGATGGGGGCTGGTACTGGTCCGGCGACCACGGTGGAGCGCAGGTACCAGTTGTTTTCATTGCCGGTCACGCCGCCCTTGAACAGGCGGTAATCGAACGCACCGGCCGAGATGGACTGCCCCTGCGAAAAGGCGTTGATGTCACTGACCGCGCCACCCAGGGCCTGGACCACTTCGATACCGTCCTGGGTCGTCTGTGCGCCCGTGCCGCCGAGGTTCGTGACTATGATGGTGGTAGTGCCGGTGAGCGTCCCGCCATTGACCACCAGTTTGTCACTGGCAGAACCATCGGCACCAACGGCCGTTTGCACATGCAGCTGGCCATTGTTGCCGACGTAGTTGCCCTGGACGGTAAGCGTGTCGTTGGTGCGGGTGTTGCCCTGGGTAAGGTCTATCGTGCCGGCGTTGTTGAGCGTCGCCAGTTGACCGGCGGTAAAAGGCGCGATGACGCCTTGGGTCGCCGTCAGCGTGCTGCCGCTTTCGATGTTGAGCGTCCCGGTGGCGGTGGCGGTGTCACCCAAGGTCAGGGTGTCGTTAAGGTCCAGTTGGGAGCCTTGGGTGAGGTTGATCGTTTCCCAATTGAGGTAACGGGCGCCGGTGCTGGAGGTGCTGCCTTCGAAGGTCAAGACGTCCTGGCCCAACTCACCGTCCACGCTGGGCGTGGTGGCGAGCGTTGTTTCATCGAGAGCACTCAACTGCGCCGTGTCGTTGCCCACACCCATTAAAACGGCGGAGTGAATGAGGCCGCCGCTCCACTGGAACTGGTCATCGCCGGCACTGGCCCGGACCTCGCCGAGTATTTCGCCACCGCTGACGGTGATGCTGTCGTTGCCGCCGCTGACGCTGACATTGCCGCCGATGCGTCCCGCGGAGAGGATGATGGTGTCCTGACCGAAACCGGTCACCAGGTTGCCAATGATATTGCCGCCTGACATGTCGAAAACGTTGTCATCGAGTTTCATGTCGACCCGGCCGATGGTACCGCCGGTCATCTTCGCAACGTCGCCGTCTTCGAATGCGTCAACGATGGTTCCACCGTTCATCTCGAACGTATCGAGGCCGTCCCCTTGGGCCAGGGACAGGATCCTGCCGCCATTCATGATGAAATCGTCCACTCCAGAGCCCTGCTGTACATCGCCGTCGATCACGCCGTTGGCGTTGATCACGATGCTGTCGACGCCGGCGCCGAACGTGACGTCGCCGGTAATGAGGCCGCTGCCGTTGGTGGGCATGGTCAGGCTGTTGTTACCCGAAAGGTCCGTCAGCCCGGGGCTGGTGCCGCTGTCGCAGACATAGGAATCATTGCCTGCGGTCGGTACCAGCGTGCAGGCCGCCATGGCGGAGGATGCGGGTAACAGGAAGGGGGCCGATACGCACAAGGCGTTGAACAGCCGATTGAATCCTTTATCGTGCCGAATCATGTGCTATCCCTCTGCATCGGCATCCCCATGGACACCGGTTCCAGCATCGGTTGCGCAACAGATGGCACACAGGGCCTGGCAACGCTCGCTGTATGGAAAGGCACCCTAGCAACGATTAAAGGGCGTCGCTACTGTCAGAACTTACAGGTCAACGCTCAGAAAGAGGGAGGGAAGGCTCGCTTTACAAATGCACTTCCACCGAAAGCGGCAGGTGGTCACTCAGGTGGGTCCAGGGTTTGTTGCCCAGTATTTGCGGGGAATGACTGCTGGCGTTGCGCAGGTAAATGCGGTCCAGGCGCAACAGCGGGAAGCGGGCCGGGTAGGTCCTGGCGGGGCGGCCAAGGTGCTGCTCGAACGCTTCGTGCAGGTAACCACGGCGGGCAAGGGCGAGGTTGCCGCGCAGTTGCCAGTCGTTGAAGTCACCGGCAATGATCACCGGGGCATCCTCGGGCAGCGAATCGAGCAATTGGCAAAGCAGTTTGAGTTGTAACTGGCGATGGCTTTCCAACAGGCTCAGGTGCACGCAGATCCCATGGACCGCAGCGTGGCCCGGCACATCCAGCACGCAATGCAACAACCCGCGCCGCTCGGGCCCGGTGATGGACACGTCGAGATTGCGAAACTGGCGGATCGGGTATTTGGAGAGCAAGGCGTTGCCATGATGACCATCGGGGTAAACCGCATTACGGCCGTAGGCGAAGTCGCTCCACATGCTGTCGGCGAGGAATTCGTACTGGGACGTCTGGGGCCAGTTGTCGTAGCGTGACGCGTGGCGGTCATGTTCACCCAGTACCTCTTGCAGGAACACCAGGTCGGCGCCGGTACTGCGCACCGCTTCGCGCAATTCGGGCAAGATGAAGCGCCGGTTGAGGGCGGTAAAACCCTTGTGGGTGTTGACCGTCAGGACCCGCAGTCGATGAACCGCCGCAGGCGCGTCCGATTTTTGTATTGGTTCGACGGCTCGCCAATCGGGATCTTGAGTCACGTTCACTCCTGAATCAGACGTACTTGTTCATGCGACTGACCCAAGGCACCGGCAGTTCCGGATTTTTCATACCCTTGTCGATCGCCATCGCGAGCAAGCTCGCTCCCACAGGGACTGGTGGCGTACAGAAGTAGCAGTTCCAATGTGGGAGCGAGCTTGCTCGCGATGGCAGTGGGTCTGAACCGCCGCCATCCGCGAACAAACCCAGCTTTTACAGGTGCGTGTTCAGATGAAGACAATCTCATAGGGCAAACCCATCCGGTCAAGGATGACCCTGGGCAACAAGGGGGCGATGCCGCTCGCCGGTTCGCCGGCGAGTTGGCTGACGTAGGCGTGCATGGCGTGACGTTTGCGGGCGGTGGTCCAGACGTCGAGGCGCAGTTTGCGGGCCCGGTGCCAGGGGATTTTATTTTGTTCGCGGACCGGCCAGTGCCAGGCCCACACCGGGAGCTCGTTGAACGCCACCCCGATCCTGTCGGCGGCCAGCGCCCCGGCGCGTCCGACGGTGTCGTGGTCGCTGTCGCCATCCTGGCGCCAGGTGCTGAACACCACGTCACCGGGTCGCAGGTGACGGGTGATAAAAGAGGCCAGCTCGGCTTCGTGTTCGGCCAGGTTTTTTTCCGGAAAACCGCCGCGCACCCATTGCAGGCCATGGGCGGCGATGCCCAGGCGATGCAGGGCGTCGACGCTTTCCTGGGGGTGGGGACGGTGCGTACGCAGGCGTTCGTCGTTCCACAATGGTGAGCCGGGGTGGGCCAGGGCGCCATCGGTGACCGAGATCAGCAACATAGGCTGGTCCAGGTTGCTCAGCAATTGCAGCAATCCGCCACAGGCCCCGACTTCATCGCCCGGGTGCGGGGCAAGGATGACGGCGCGAGCGCCAGCGGGAATGAGTGTCTGGGTACTGATGATCGGAATATCGGCCAGTTGCGCAGCACTGTTCCAGATTTGCGGGTGCTGCCGGCCAGGCAAGCGAGAGGCGGGCTTCATAAGTGACATCCTTGTATGTGTTCAATCTTTCAGCCATGCACCGGGCCTACTGTCCGATGGCACCGATGTGGGCATGACTGCGATTCACAGCGCTCCGAATCCTGGAGACTACCGCAGGGGAAGTATTGACCATGTCAGCCGATTCGTCTCGTGACATGTGCGTCTGAACTGCATTTTTTTCTTCAAACTGAACGGTGTGGCTGGAAAAACCGCATCCTTGCGGTTCCCATCGGTTAACTGCGAATCGTTCAATCCTCTTCTTCGCGTTGCAGCTCGAACAGCAGCAACGAGCGTCCGGTGACAGAGTATTCGGATTCGAAATCGAAGCGCTCCTGGCCACGAACGGTCGGCTGGTTGGTGTCGACCATGCAGGTCCAGAAACTGCCCTCGGGGACTTCCGGCAAGCGGAAGTTAACGATGTCATGGTGCGCATTGACCACCAGCAGCAGCGTCGCATCGCCACCCTTGCGTCGAATGCCGGTCTCCTGGGCGCGGCCATCCATCAGCATGCCCAGGCAGCGACCATTGCCGTCTTGCCACTGTTCGATGCTCATTTCGCTGCCGTCCGGGGCCAGCCAAGTCACATCCTTGACCCCGATGTCCTCGTTGTAGTTGCCCACCAGGAAGCGTCCGCGGCGCAGGATCGGGTAGGTCAGGCGCAACTTGATCAGGCGTTTGACGAACTTGAGCAGCGCCGCGCCATCCTCGCTCAGGTCCCAGTTGACCCAGCCGATCTCACTGTCCTGGCAATAGGCGTTGTTGTTGCCGTGCTGGGTACGGGCAAATTCGTCGCCGGCGACGATCATCGGCGTGCCTTGGGCCAGCAGCAGGGTGGCGAAGAAGTTGCGCATCTGCCGATGGCGTAGCGCGTTGATCTCGGGATCATCCGTCGGGCCTTCGACGCCATGGTTCCAGGACAGGTTGTTGTTGCTGCCGTCCTGATTGTTCTCGTCGTTGGCTTCGTTGTGCTTGTCGTTGTACGACACCAGGTCATGCAAGGTGAAACCATCATGGGCGGTGACGAAGTTCACCGAGGCGTACGGGCGCCGACCACGTTGGTTGAACATCTCGCCCGAGGCGGTCATTCGGCTGGCGAAGTCGGCGAGCTGGCCGTCATCCCCCTTCCAGAAGGCCCGCACCGTGTCGCGAAACTTGTCGTTCCACTCGACCCAGCCCGGCGGGAAGTGCCCCACCTGATAGCCACCGGGGCCACAGTCCCAAGGCTCGGCGATCATTTTCACCTGGCGCAGCACCGGGTCCTGGCGGCAAGCGACAAGGAAACTGTGGCGCTCGTCGAAACCGTCATGGTAACGACCGAGAATGGTCGCCAGGTCGAAGCGGAAGCCATCGACGTGCATTTCCGTGGCCCAGTAGCGCAGGGAGTCGGTGACCATTTGCAGCACGCAGGGGTGGCTCAGGTCCAGGGTGTTGCCGGTGCCGGAGTCGTTGATGTAATAGCGTTTGTCGTCGGGCATCAGCCGGTAGTACGAGGCGTTATCGATGCCGCGCATGGACAGGGTGGGGCCCTGTTCGTTGCCCTCGGCGGTGTGGTTGTAGACCACGTCGAGGATGACTTCCAGGTTGGCCTCGTGCAGGTGGGCGACCATCTCCTTGAACTCGGCGATCTTGCCGCTGGCCAGGTACCGCGGGTCGGGCGCGAAGAAGGCAATGCTGTTGTAACCCCAGTAATTGGTCATGCCTTTATGCAGCAAGTGCTGGTCATTGACGAAGGCATGGATGGGCAGCAGCTCCACCGAAGAAACGCCCAGCTTGCGGATATGCTCCAGCACATCGTCGACCATCAGCCCGGCGAACGTGCCGCGCAGGTTCTCGGGCACCGCAGGGTGACGCATGGTGAGGCCGCGTACGTGGGTTTCATACAGGATGGTTTTGTCCCAGGGCACGCTGACGCGATGGTCGTGGCCCCAGGTGTGTGCGGGGTCGATGACCTTGCACTTGGGGACGAACGGTGCGCTGTCACGCTCATCGAAACTGAGGTCGCCGTCGGGGTGGCCGATGGTGTAGCCGAACAGGGCTTCGGACCACTTCAATTGGCCGACCAGTTGCTTGGCGTAAGGATCGATCAGCAGTTTGTTCGGGTTGAAGCGATGGCCGTTCGCTGGGTCGTACGGGCCATAGACCCGATAGCCGTAGATCAATCCCGGGTGGGCATCCGGCAGATAACCGTGGTAAATCTCGTCGGTGTACTCCGGCAGCTCGATGCGTTCGAGCTCGACTTCGCCGGCATCATCGAAAATGCACAGTTCGACCTTGGTGGCATTGGCTGAAAACAGCGCGAAATTGACCCCGAGGCCATCCCAGGTTGCACCCAGTGGAAAAGGCAGCCCTTCACGAATCCGCGAGGCCTCGATAACGGGCGGCGGCGTGGTTTTGTTTGGACGGGTCATAGTTGCTCCTGCAAAAAACAGACAGATACAGCGGTGCGGTTCACTTGAAAGGGATGGCATCACCCTTCACCTGTAGCGAGGGGATTTATCCCGTTATGTGGGACAAAGTTGCTTCCTTGTGGGAGCAAGGCTTGCCCGCGATGAAGAGATGCGCTCCTTCAGACATCGAGGCGCCTGCTTCGCGAGCAAGCTTTGCTCCCACCTGGCGAAGAGACCGATAGGATGAATCAAACCGCCGGCGGTTTGCGCGGTGCTCGTGGCTTCTTGTCGGCTGTCTTGTTCGCCGGTGGCACTGTCGCGGCAGTCGCCGCAGTAGGCTTGGCCGCTGGCTTGACCTTGGGTGTGGTGTTTTTTGCGGCAGGCTTGGCCGTGGTGCTCTTGGCGGCAGCAGGCTTGGCGCCGTCGGTTTTGCTGGCCGCCGATTTACTCGCGGCCTTGGGTGGCTTGCTGGGCGCCAGCGCTTCGGCTTCGGCCAGTTTGCGCGCCATCTCCCAGTGGCGTTTTTCCTGCCCGGTGGGTTTACCCTCGGACTCCCAGATCTGATAGGCGAATTCGCGAATGCGTTTATCGTCGGTACTCATCGCAGTGCTCCTGATTCAACTCAAGATTGGATAAAGACATTGACCGGGAAATTCCCCAGCGCGGTGCTGATCAGCAGCTCCCTTTGGGGTGTGACTGTGACGCTTGAAAAAAGTCCCTTCAGTTTTTCATCCTGGGCGGCGAACGGTAACGATATGCGGGTATCGCCCCAATCCGACGCAGCCACCAGCGGCACGGCACTGTTTTCCAGCAAGTGCGCCGCATGGACCGGTACGACAATGATCGCCCGTTGTTGCGAGTCCTCGCGCATGAAGGCCAGTATCCGCTGGGCCTGTTCGCCGAGCACTTCCAGCGGCTGGTAGCGGCCCTGGCGCCATAACTGCGGATACTCGGCCCGCACGGCCAGTGCCCTGGCGATCAAGGCTTGCTTGATCCGGCCGTCACGCCAATCGCGTACCAACGCGGTAGGGGTGTTCTCGGCGCGCATCGCCTCGCGGCGTGCCTGGAAATCCACCGGGCGACGGTTGTCCGGGTCCACCAGGCTGAAGTCCCAGAACTCGTTGCCTTGGTACAGGTCCGGTACGCCGGGTACGGTCATGCGCAGCAAAGTTTGCGCCAGGCTGTTGAGGGCACCCGCCGGGGCCACGGCCTGGACCGCCTCGGCGATGGCGCTGCGCAAGGGCAACCCCTCATCGCCCAGCAGCAGGCGTTCGAGGAACATCTGTGTGGCTTGTTCGTAAGCGTCGTTGACCGCCGCCCAACTGCTTTGCAGCTTGGCTTCACGCAAGGCCTTGCGTTGCCATTGCCACAGGCGCTCGTTGTAGGCGGCCAATGCCTTGTGGTCCTGATGGTCAAGGTCCAGCGGCCAACTGCCGAGCAGTGCCTGGTAAAGGATCAGCTCATCACCGGCCGAGGGCGCCGCCGGATCGCTGTGCAGTGAAGGCGCGAGGATGCGCCATTGTTCGACGCAGGCGGCGTACCAGTCGGCGCGTTCGCTGAGCACGGCCAGCCTGGCGCGGGTGTCTTCGCCGCGCTTGTGGTCGTGGGTGGCGGTGGTCATCAGGTTGTCGGGAAAATGCTCGAGGCGTTCGAGACACGCCTGGTGGAATTCCTGCACCGGGGCGCTGAAACGCTCGGTGTTATAGCCCACGTCATTGCGCGACAACAGCACCGCCGAGCGATAGAGGGCGGTGTCCTCCACGGCTTTGGCGGCGGCCGGCGAGGTCAGTTGCTGGAAGCGCACGCAGGCGTGACGCAGGCGTTTGCGCTGGCTGCCGCGCGGGCGTTGCCGCCAGGGCATTCCACCGAGCCAGCCGGCCAGGCAATCGAGCACCGGCCAGTCGGCTTCGCTGAGGGTTTGCCGGGCGCCTTCCAGGGCCTGGTTGAAAAACACTTCGTCTTCGGCGGCGCGTCCCAGGGGTGTGATGTAGGTGCGGTACACCGGGAAATGCACGATCAACTCCTGCAAGGCCCGTCGAATCGCGCCCAGCGTCAGGTCGCGGGTCATCACATCGTCCCGGGCCACTTGCAGCAAGGCCTGGGCGACGCTTTCGAAATCCCCGGCCAGGGAGCCATTGAGTATCTGCTGGCGGGCCAGGCGGGCTTCTTCGATGAAGTGCGCCGGCCGCTCACTGTGCCGGCTCCAGAATTCGGCGAGGGGAGAGGCGCCGGCCGGGTCATGCTGCAGCAGCGAGACCTGGTTCATGAACTCGTAACCGGTACTGCCGTCGATGTTCCAGTCCCGCCGCAAGGTCTCGCCATCACCAAGGATCTTTTCGACGAAAATCGGCAAGTGTCGGTTCGGCGACAGTGAATCGACGCGTCGGCGTAGTTTGCGGCAGTAACCCCGAGGGTCGGCGAGACCGTCGATGTGATCGATCCGCAGCCCGTCCACCAGTCCCTCGCCGATCAACTCGAAGATCTTTGCATGAGTGGCTTCGAATACTGCTGGACGCTCGACCCGCAGCCCACCCAGTTCGTTGACATCGAAAAAACGCCGCCAATTGATATCGTCCGCCGCGGTGCGCCAGCTGGCGAGGCGGTAGCTCTGGCGCTCCAGCAACTGATGCAGGCGTTCGAAACCCAGGGGCTGGGTGGAGTCATAGCCACTCAGGTTGTCCTCGATGGCGGCCAGGATCCCGGTTTGTGCCGCCAGCGCCTGCAACTCCGTTTGCAACGGGCGGGCGAGGGTGTGGGCATCGGTCTGGTAATTGAGCGTGGTGAAGCGCTCAGCCAGGGTCTTGAGCGTTTCGGCTTGCTCGACGGGCAGGGTTTCGGCCGGTTTGAGCAGTTCGCCATAGTGCATCGGGCAAATCGGGAAGCGGTGTTCATAGTGCTCGACGTAGAAGCTGCCGTGGGTAGCGTCGAAGCGCAGTTGCAAGGTGCCTTCCTGCAAGGCCACGCCGTAGTCGCTGCCCAGGAACGGCAGTAACAATTGGCCTTCCATCAGCGGGTCGGGGGAATGCCACTGGATGTCGAAGAACTCGCCGTACGGGCTCAGCCGTCCCCATTCCAGCAGATCCAGCCACCAGGGGTTGTCATTGCCGCCAACGGCCATGTGATTGGAGACGATGTCGAGGATCAAGCCCATCCGGTGCTCGCGCAAGGCGGCGACCAGACGCTTGAGCGCGGCTTCGCCACCCAGCTCGGGGTTGACCAGGGTCGGGTCGACGACATCGTAGCCGTGCATGGACCCGGCGCGGGCCTTGAGCAGCGGCGAGGCATAAATGTGGCTGATGCCCAGCGAGGCGAAGTACGGCACCTGGGGGATGGCATCGTCCAGGGTGAAGCCTTTATGAAACTGCAGGCGCAATGTTGCCCGCAGGGGTTGGATCAACGTCTGTTTCATCGGTCACGCTCGTTCGCCTGAAGCCTCGCGCAGGCGAGTATTTCCAGACGCCGGGCGGCGTCCGGGTGATCCAGCAACGCCTGGCTTTGCCCGGCGAGGCGGCGGCGCCAATTGGGATGGGTGTCGGTGGTACCAGGCAGGTTGGCCTGCTCCTCGATGCCCAGGGCATCTTCGAGCGGCAACAACACCAGCGGCGCGCGGGTGTGGCCGAGGAAACGCACGCTGGCATCCAGCACCTGGTCGGTCTCGCGATGTTCTTCGCGAAAGTTCTGCGGATCCTGGTTGAGCACTTGGCGCAGGCCTTCGCGTTCGCGCTCGCGGTGTTTGCGCCAGTCCATTTCGGTGGGGGAATCGATCAGGTCCAGCCGGGCGTTCCAGTCGATGTCGTGACCGTGCCACCAGCCGTTGAGCGTCGGCAAGTCGTGGGTGCTGGTGGTCGCCAAGGCGTTGTCCGGCCAGTCGAGGATAGGCTTGAAGTGGGTGTTGTCCTGTTCGAACAAGAGCACGCGCATGCCGAGGATCGAGCGTGCGCTGAGTTTGTCCCGCAAGCCCTCCGGTACGGTACCGAGGTCTTCGCCGAGGACGATGGCCTGGTGCCGATGGGATTCCAGTGCCAGCAGGCGCAGCAGGTCGTCCACTGGATAATAAAGGTAGGCACCGTCGCTGGGCGGGGCGTCGTTAGGGATCACCCAGAGCCGTTGCAAGCCCATGACATGATCGATGCGCAGGCCACCAGCGTGGGCGAAGTTGGCCCGCAGCATTTCAATGAAGGCGCGAAAGCCGTTGCGCACCAGGCCTTCCGGGGAGAACGCCGAAATGCCCCAGCCTTGGCCGGAGCGGTTGAGAATGTCTGGCGGGGCGCCCACGGTCAACGATGCGAGCAGTTCGTCCTGGCGACTCCAGGCCTGGCTGCCACCGCCATCGGCCCCCACCGCCAGGTCGGCGATCAAGCCGATGCCCATGCCGCTGGATTTGGCTGCGCTCTGGGCGCGTTCCAGGCAACGGGCGATCAACCATTGGCAAAAGGCGTAGAAACCGATCTCGTCGGCATTTTCTTCGGCGAAGTGGGCCAGGGCCGAGCTGCGCGGATCGCGCCATTCCTCCGGCCACTGCCGCCAGTCGAGGCTTTCGCCCCGGGCGGCGCGTTCGGCCTGCAAGGCCTCGAAGCGGCAATGGTTTTCCAAGGCTTCGCCGCTGGTGTGGCGGAAACTGCTGAAGTCTTCGTGCAGCGGGTGCGCACCCTGGCTGAACCCGTCGTACAGGGCGCGGAGGATTTTCTGCTTGGCCTGGGCGGCGACCGGCCAATCGATCAGCGGCTGCTCTTCCAGGGCGCGCAGTTGGTTGGTCAAGCCGGTGGCGTCGATAGCGGAGCGCAGGGCGCGTTCACCGAGGATGGTGCCGGGCGCGGCGTACAGGCTGTTGAGGAACAGTCGGCTGGACGGTGAGTAAGGGCTGTAGCGCCCGGTGTCGCTGCTGAACATCGCGTGCATCGGGCTGATGGCAATGGCTTCGGCACCGCGCTCGCCAGCCACACGGGCCAGTTCTTCCAGGGCCTGGGTGTCACCGAAGCCACCGTCACCGGGGCGTCGCAAGGCATACAGCTGCGCGCTCAGGCCCCAGGCCCGTGGCGTCGGGTCGTCCACGGCATCGGCCACGCTGTAGCAGCGGGCGGGCGCGACGGCGAGGGTGAAATGCTGGTCCCGGATGCTGACGTGCTGATAACCCACTGGGATCATCCCCGGCAGCTTGGCGTCGGCATCGAGGTTCAGGTTCAGTGTCGCGCCGTCTTCGAGTTTGATTTCGCAAGGTGTCCCGGCCTTGAAGTAGCGGCTCAAGTCCAGGCTGGCCCCGACGTCGGCGGTGATCAGCGGTGGCAGCTGATGGTTCTGTTGATCTTCCTGCAACTGCAGCAGGCTGGCGTCGATTTCCTGGGCGCTGCCGGCGGGATGGCCCAGGCCAGTGAGGACTGAACGCAAGACGGCCGGCGAGACCTTCTGGGGCCGGCCGTTGGCATCGATCCAATCCACCGCCAGGCCCGCTCGGCTGGCGAGGATTTCCAATTGCGCATCGCTCATAGGCGCTCTCCAGTGATGTTGGGCAAGGTTGTCGCCTGCGTCAGACTGACCAGCGCGCTGTGGGGCGCAAGGACGCCCTGTTGCAACAGACCCATGACGTGCTGCGGATGTTCGAAAAGAATGCGTGCCTCTTCCGGGGCGTGGTGTTCGACGGGCTGATCACCAAGGTTCAGGTCGATGCGCAACACACTGCCATCGCCCAGTCGCCAGCGCGCGCAGACGGCGCCGTTGCCCAGCACATCGGCCCCCAGGGCCTGGGCGCCGGGCAGGCGCGGGACGATCTCTTCACGGCGGATTTTCAGCAGTTGGCGATACAGCGCCTCGCTGGCCTGCTGTTCCGCTCGTTGCGGTTCCAGGCTTGGCCGTGAAGCCTCGAAGGTGCTGGCCGCGTTCGGGTCGGGAATCCGCTCGCGTGTCTGCGGATCGGCAAAGGCACTGAACGCCTTGAACTCGTTGCGTCGGCCTTCGCGCACCAGCTCTGCCAGCTCGCCGTGATGACTGGTAAAGAACAGGAACGGTTGTTCGGCCGCCACCTCGTCGCCCATGAACAGCAGTGGGATCATCGGTGACAACAGCAACAATGCCGTCGCCGCTTGCACGGCCTGGGGCGCGGCAAGCTGATGCAGGCGTTCGCCCAGGGCACGGTTGCCAACCTGGTCGTGGTTCTGCAGGAACAGCACGAACGCGCTCGGTGGCAAGTGACCGCTGGGTTCTCCCCGGGATTCGCCGTGGCGATTGAGGTGGCCCTGGAAGACGAAACCCTGGCTCAGGCAGCGTGCCAGTTGTTCCGTCGGTTGCTCGGCATAGTCGGCGTAGTAGGCGTCGGTTTCGCCGGTCAGCAGCACGTGCAAGGCATTGTGGCCGTCGTCGTTCCACTGGGCGTCGTAGCCTTGTTCCAGCAGGCTGGCCTGGTTGTGTTCGTTTTCCACGGTTAGCCAGACATGCCGGATCGGATCTACCTGTTCGCGCACCCTGGCCGCCAGTTCCTGGAGAAAGTCCGGGTCTTCGATGGCGTGTACCGCGTCGAGGCGCAGGCCGTCGAAACGGTACTCCAGCAACCACATGAGCGCATTGTCGATAAAGAAGTCCCGCACTTCGCGGCGGCGGAAATCAATCGCCGCGCCCCAGGGTGTGTGCTTGTCTTCGCGGAAGAAGCCCTTGGCATAGCGGTGCAGGTAATTGCCGTCGGGGCCGAAGTGGTTGTAGACCACATCCAGAATGACGGACAGCCCATGGCCGTGGGCGCTGTCGATCAGATGCTTGAGCTGTTCAGGTGTGCCGTAGGAGGCCTGGGGTGCGTAGGGCAGGACCCCGTCGTAGCCCCAGTTGCGATCGCCGGGAAACTGCGCCAGTGGCATCAGCTCGATGGCGGTGACGCCCAACCCGGCCAGGCGAGCCAAATGCTGTTCGACGCCGTTGAAGCCGCCCAGGGCGCCCACGTGCAATTCGTAGATCACGGCTTCGTGCCAGGGGCGGCCGGACCATTGGGTGTGCCGCCACGGGTAGGCATGCGGGTCGACCACCACGCTGTGGCGGTCGATGTCGCCGGCCTGGGCGCGAGAGGCCGGGTCCGGCACCTCCAGCTCGCCATCGATGTTGTAGCGATAGCGGGTGCCGGCGGGGCAACGGGTCTGGATCATGAACCAGCCGTCGGCTTGGGGCAGTAGCGGTATTGAATCTCCAGTGTCGAGTTCGACACTGACAAAAAAAGCATCCGGGGCCCAGAGGGCGAAGCGGGTGTGCTCGTCATCCAGCATGACCGCCCCGTGGGTCCATGTCTCAGGCGTCCTTGACGTCATTGTTACCTCATTGTCTGGCCGATTTTCCCAGTGACTTCGCCACCAGCTGTTCGTAGAGTTCGGCATAGGGTTCCACGGCCTTGCACCAGTTGAACGGCGCAGACATGGCCCGGCAGCGCATGGCGTTGAGCAGGTCGGGGAATTCGAAGACCTTGAAGGCTCGGCTCAAGGCTTGTTGATAGCTCTCTACGGTGGATTCATCGAACAGGAAGCCGGTGATGCCATCTTCGATGGTGTCCGCCAGGCCTCCGGTATTGCGCGCCACCGGCAGCGAGCCGAAACGTTGGGCGTACATCTGGCTCAAGCCGCAGGGCTCATAGCGCGACGGCATCAGCAGGAAATCGCTGCCGGCGAACATCCGCCGCGCATCGGTTTCGTTGAAGCCGATGCGCACGCCGATGCGGCCGGGAAAGCGCAGCGCCAGCTCGCGCATGGCCTGTTCTTCCTCGGGTTCGCCGCGGCCGATGATGGCGATCTGGCCGCCGGACTCGACGATGAACTCGGCGACCGCTTCGGTCAGGTCCAGGCCTTTCTGGTAGACCAGGCGCGACACCACGGCGAACAATGGGCCCGTGGAATCGTCGAGACCAAACAGTTCCCGTACATGGCTCGCGTTGACGGACTTGCCTTCCCAGTCGCCCATGGCGAACTGGCGAAACAGGTGAGTGTCGGTGGCCGAGTCCCAGCTTTCATCGATGCCGTTGGGGATGCCGCTGAGCAAGCCTTGTTGGGTCTTGGCCGCGAGGAAACCGTCGAGCCCGCAACCAAACGCCGGGGTGGTGATCTCCTGGGCGTAGGTGGCGCTGACGGTGGTGATATGGCTGGAGTAGGCCATCCCGGCCTTGAGGAACGACAATTTGCCGTAGAACTCCATGCCTTCCTGTTGCAGGGCGTGCTCGGGGATGCCCAGTTCCGGGCAGGAGGCCAAGCTGACCACACCCTGGTACGCCAGGTTGTGGATGGTAAACAGGGTCGGGGTGCGTTGCCCGCGCCAGTGCATGTACGCCGGCGCCAACCCGGCTGGCCAGTCGTGGGCGTGGACCAGGTCCGGGCACCAATGGATCTGCGCCAGGTTGGCGGCGATGTCGGCAGCCGCCAAGCCCAGGCGGGCGAAGCGAATGTGGTTGTCGGGCCAGTCGCGGCCGTTGTTGGCACCGTAGGGCGAGCCTTCGCGGGCAAACAGTTCCGGGCAGATCAGTACGTAGATCACCAGGCCGTCGGCCATGTCCATGCGCCCGATCTTGCAGGGCGGCAGCGCGGCGTGGCCGCCCAGCTCGCCGACGACGTGGATCGGATTGCCGCTGTTCATCACTTGCGGATAACCAGGGATCAACACCCGGACATCATGCAGCCCGGCCATGGCCCGGGGCAGTGCCGAGGACACGTCGCCCAGGCCGCCGGTCTTGACCAGGTCGGCGATTTCCGAGGTGACGAACAGGACTTTCTTGCGATTGGGGTTCTGTCGAACGACGGGGAGCAGTGCCTTGCCGCCGGTGGCCAGCACCGGGGCCGTCGGCGATTCGGCCGCCGGCGGTAATTGAGAACGGACGTGTTGTGGTTCCAAGGCAGCACTGATCATACATATCTCCCATTTTCTCGATCTGTTTCCGGCACGCGCCAGAGCTGTTGTTTCATTGGCCAAATCCTGCGGCCAGGCGCACAAGCGCAACGCAAGGAAAGCGAACGGCTACCCAAACGCGGCGAAGCGAATCAGCTGAAGGAGCTGTTGCAATGACCAGTGCAAGGACTGCACCAGTCGCTGTTGCCCTACCTCTAACCTGACCTGTCGCCGTTGCGAAAAGTTTCGACTTTTTTTCGTCTGGATGACCGGTCGGTTTTCCCCCCGGTTAGGCAGTCTAGGTCAGATCCTAGAGCGGTGCGCCTCGGTTCGTCGCATTGTCCGACAATCACGTTTTTTAGCGGCAATGTCTTACACGACGAAGAGGAATACGCACCGACGAAGTGCAGTTTCCTGCAAAGAAAAAAGTGTAGGGGGAGGGGGTTGGTTCATTGGCGTGCGCGATGGAATGGCGTGTTGCACCATCAAGGGGCGGGTGGAATAGAGGCGTTTTGATGGCCATTTTCCGCAAGGGAAACACGCTATTTCTGTGGGAGCGGGCTTGCTCGCGAATGCGGTGTATCAGTCAGCAAATATGTGACTGGCAGACAGCATTCGCGAGCAAGCCCGCTCCCACAGGAAGAAGTGTTCTGGGTATTGGGCTCGATTCAACCCGCCGGCGTCAGCAATCGAATCGGCGTGCCCTTTGCCCAGGCCTGCAGGTCTTCGATCATCAGGGAATAGAACTGTTGGTAATTCTGTCGGCTGACGTAACCCACATGAGGCGTGGCCAGTACGTTGTCCAGGGTGCGGAAGGGGTGGTCGGCAGGCAGGGGTTCCTGGGCGAAGACGTCCAGGGCGGCGCCAGCCAGGCGCTGGTGCTGGAGGGCGTCGATCAGGGCGGTTTCGTCGACGATCGGCCCGCGGGAGGTGTTGACCAGCAGCGCTTCGGGTTTCATCCAGCCCAGCGCCTGGGCATCCACCAGGCCGCGAGTGCGTTCGCCGAGCACCAGGTGGATCGAGAGAATGTCGGCCTGTTCGAACAACGCCTGCTTGCTGACGTAGGTCACGCCGACTTCGGCAGCCCGCTCGGCGCTGAGGTTCTGGCTCCAGGCGATGACCCGCATGCCGAACACCTGGCCGAACTGCGCCACCCGTGTGCCGATGCTACCCAGGCCGAGGATCGCCAGTGTCTTGCCGTGCAGGTCGCCGCCCAGGCCTTGCTGCCACAGGCCGGCGCGCAAGGCAGTGGCTTCCGGCACCAGGTTGCGGGTCAGGGCCATGATCAGGGCCCAGGTCAATTCGGGCGCGGCGTGCTTGTAGCTGTCGGTGCCGCACACCTGGATGCCCAGCTCGGCAGCGGCCTTCAGGTCCAGGGCGGCATTGCGCATGCCGCCGGTAAGCAGCAGCTTGAGATTGGGCAGGCGGTGCAGCAGGCCTTCGTCGAACACGGTGCGTTCGCGCATCACGCAAATCACTTCGAAGCGCTGCAAGCGTTCGGCGAGGGTGTCGCGGTCGGCGGGGTAGTCGTGGAGAAACGTCACCTGGCCGATGCTGTCCAGCACCGACCAGTCCACCACATCGCGTGCCACATCTTGCCAATCGTCTATGACTGCTATTTGCACCGCCATGTAACACCTCGTCAGGGAATGGGTTTGTCCAGCCAGCCCAGCAGGGCCTTGTGGAATCGATCCGGCTCTTCCATCTGCGGGGCATGCCCCAGATTGGGGAACTCCACCAGGGTCGAGCGGGGAATCAGCCCGGCCACCTGCTTGCCCAGTACCTCGTAGTGGCCCAGTTTGGCCTTGACCGCGGGCGGCGCGATGTCGCTGCCGATGGCGGTGGTGTCGGAGGTACCGATCAACAGCAGGGTGGGCACGGTCAGGTCCTTGAACTCGTAATAGACCGGCTGGGTGAAGATCATGTCGTAGATCAGCGCCGAGTTCCACGCCACTTGCGTATGACCCGGGCCCTTGTTCAAGCCGGCGAGCATGTCCACCCAACGGTCGAACTCAGGCCTCCAGCGGCCGGCGTAATAGGTCGTGCGCTCGTAATTGCGAATGCCCTCGGCGGTGACTTTCAGCTCACGGGCGTACCATTGGTCCACGGTGCGATAGGGCACGCCCATGGCTTTCCAGTCTTCCAGGCCGATGGGGTTGACCATTGCCAGGCGCTCGACCTGATCGGGAAACTGCAAGGCGTAGCGGGTGGCGAGCATGCCGCCGGTGGAATGGCCGAGGACGATGGCGTTCTGTACACCGAGGGCCTTGAGCAAGGCTTGGGTGTTGGTCGCCAGTTGCTGGAAGCTGTACTGGTAATGCTCGGGTTTGCTCGAGGTGCAGAAACCGACCTGGTCCGCCGCGATGACCCGGTAGCCGGCCTCGCTCAACACCTTGATCGAATCGCCCCAGGTGGCGGCGCAGAAATTCTTGCCGTGCATCAGCACCACGGTACGGCCATTGACCTTGCCTTGGGCCGGCACGTCCATATAGCCCATCTGCAACGATTTGCCCTGGGACTGGAAGGCGAAGTGCTTGAGGGTATAGGGGTATTCGAAGCCCTCCAGCTGAGCGCCGTAGGCCGGGCCTTCCGGCGGGGTGGCGGCCTGGGCGAGCAGGGGCAGGGCGGCGGTGAAGAGCAGGCTGGGCAACCAGCGCGTGGGGGTTCGGGACATGGTCAATCTCCTTGTGGCCGCGGCCGATCCTGGCGCGACCCGATTATGGCGGTATTAACCACAGGCAACCGAACGGACCGAATGTTCAACCCATCCAGCCCAGCGTGGCGAGGGCGAGCACGCCATAGCGCAGGCCTTTGGCCAGGGTCACGATCAGCAGGAAGCGGCGCCACGGCTCACCCATCACCCCGGCCACCAGGGTCAACGGATCGCCGATGATCGGCAGCCAACTGAGCAGCAGCGACCAACGGCCGAAGCGCTGGTAGTGCACGCGAGCCTTGTCCAAGTGGGCCGGGCTGACCGGAAACCAGCGCCGGTCCTTGAAGTGTTCCAGGCGTGTGCCCAGCCACCAGTTCACCAGCGAACCCAGGACATTGCCAGTCGTGGCGACCCCCAGCAGCAACCAGGCCTCATGGCGTTCGCTGAGCAACAGGCCGACCAACAATGCTTCGGATTGCAGCGGCAACAAGGTTGCCGCGCCGAAAGCAGCCAGGAACAAGCCGATATAGGCTTCGCCCATCAGTGGGCCGGGTAATCCGCCACTACAGTTTGGGTCCCGTCTTTTTTCAGGCCGATCACTTGATAAGCGTCGCTCATGCCGTCCATTTCCATGCCGGGCGAGCCCATGGGCATGCCCGGTGCTGCCACGCCGAGCAGGTCATCGCGCTTGCTCAGCGCAAGCACTTGGTCGGCCGGAACATGGCCTTCGACGAATTTGCCGTTGATTTCGGCGGTGTGGCAGGAACGCAGGTTCGGCGCCACGCCCAGGCGTTGTTTGACCGAGCTCATGTCGGCCTCGACATGGTCGTTGACCTTGAAGCCATTTTCTTGCAGATGTGAAATCCATTTTTTGCAGCAGCCGCAGTTGGCGTCGCGGTGCACATCGATGGTGACGGGTTCGGCGGCCTGGGCCAAGGTAGTCATGAACAGGGCGCTCAAGGCGAGCAGGTGCAGGGGGTTGGCCATGAAGGAGGTCTCTTGTCGAACGGTTTGGAGGGAGGATAACAGAGTAGCGAGGGCAAGCTGACAGGGGGCTGAGGCGGGGATTACACAATTGTCAGGCTGGAAGGACGAACGCAGTCTTGTGGGAGCGAGCTTGCTCGCGATAGCGGTTTGTCAGTCACAACCTTGCAGCTGATCCGACTCTATCGCGAGCAAGCTTTGCTCCCACAGATCTGACACAGGTGAATGGGGGCGCTTCAGCGCACCTTGAACCGCCCCATGATCGTATTCACCCGACTATTGGCGTCCAGCAGCTGCCGGGTGTTGGCCTCGCTGGCCAGGCCACTTTCCACCAGTTCCTCCACCATGTGGCGGATTTGCACCATGCTGCGATTGATCTCCTCGGTCACCGCGCTCTGTTGCTCGGCGGCCGTAGCGATCTGGGTGCTCAGGCTGTTGATCTGGCTGACCGAGCCGGCCATTTCGTCCAGGCCCGAGTTGACTCGGGAGGTCGCATCGGCCGCCGACTGGCAACTGGCCTGGGTGTTTTCCATGGCCGAGACCGACGAACTCACGCCTTGGGTCAGGCGGGTCAGCATTTCGTTGATTTCCGAGGTACTGGCCTGGGTACGGGCGGCGAGGGCGCGGACTTCGTCGGCCACCACGGCAAAACCACGGCCTTGCTCCCCGGCACGGGCGGCCTCAATAGCGGCGTTGAGCGCCAGCAGGTTGGTCTGCCCGGCGATGGCGCCGATCACGCCCAGGATCTCGGTGATGCGCTGGGCGTCCTGTTGCATGCTCTCGACCTTGCGGGTGGCGCTGGCGACTTCATCGATCAACGCCACCACACTGCTGGAGGCCTCACCGACCACGACGCGGGAGCGATCGGCATGCTCGTTGGCGCGTTGGGTGAACGCCGCAGTCTCGGCGGCGTTTTGCGCGACGCTTTCAGCCGTAGAGCTCATCTGGGTGATGGCGGTCACGGTCTGGTCGGTTTCCGAGGCGTGGCGCATCAGGATTTCGCTGGTATGGGCCGAGGTCCGTTGCAGATCGCCCAGGCTCGACGCCATGGCGCCGGTGGCCTGGGTGACTTCACCGATCATGCCTTGCAGGTAAGCGATGAAGCGGTTGACCGAATGACCAATCGCCCCCAATTCATCCTCGGCCCGGATGGTGATGCGTCGGGTCAGGTCGGCATCGCCGGTGGACAAGACGTCGATGTTGCCTTTGAGCACCTTCATGCGATTAGTCAACTGGCGGATCGCGTAGAGCTGCATCAAGACCAGCAGGATCACCATCGGGATCTGCAGCAGGCTCAACGTGCTCAGTACATCGTCGCGCTGGGCGGTGATCAGGCGGGTCGGCAATGCGGTCGCCAGGAACCACGGCGAACCTTCGATAGGGCGCATGAAGAAGGTGCTGGCCTCGCCCTTGTTGTCGAACTCGACCCGCTGCAACGGCTGGTCGCGCTGGGCCAGGCCCGCCTTGACCTGGGCGGCGAATGGCGAGGTGGCCGCCAGTTCGCTGATGTTCTTCAGCACGATCGGCCCGCTGATGCGCGAACTGTTGCTGATGATCTTGCCGTCGCCTTCGACGATCAGCATCTCGGCGCTCAGGTCGGCTTCCTTGCGTGCCACCAGCTCATTGAAGAAGCCCAGGGTCACGTCGATGGTGGACACGCCGTAAGGCACGCCGTTTTTCTGGATGGCCATGGCGCAGTTGGTGCGCGGTTCGGCGCTGGCGTCATCTTTATAGGCCGCAGCCCAGGCGCATTTGCCCGGTGGAGTGGCCATGCCGCCCTTGTGCCAGGGTTGTTCGTAATAGTTGGGCGCGGCGTCACTGTTCCAGAAGGTATTGACCACCAGTTTGCCGGACGCGTCGCGGTGCCAGAACGTGCTGAACTTGCTGCGACCCTCGGCCCGCTGGTTGGGCAAGGGCCAGATCCCGCCGCCGAAGACTTTCAACTCGCCGTACTGATCCACCAGCCCCGGCAACACTTTGTCGATGGCATCGCTGTCGAGCAGCGGGATGGTCTGGGTGATGCTGCGTTGCTGCGCCTGTACCTTGTTCAATTCGCCCTGGATCTGCTCGGCAACCTCGGCGATGCGGTTCAGGACCACTTGCTCTTCGGTGTGGCGCAGCTTGGGCGCGACCAGGTAACTGATGCCCACCACCGTCAGGAGGGACAGCACCAGCATGAAAATAACCAGAAACAGGGTGTAGCGTGCCTGAATAGTTCGGAATGAAGGCATGTGGGAAGTCCTTGCACGAAGGCGACTTTCTGGAGCAGGCGGATGGGCAGTCCTGACTATATCGGCCTGGGAGGACGCAGCTTTAGAGGTCAGTTGGTCGAGGGATAGAACGAGCGGATTGCACGAAGACACGCCTTCGGCTGTACCATGGGGGCCGTCGGCAACCCGTCATCCAGGCGATAGGGTGCGGACTTGACAAGCCTTCGGATACAGAACGGATACATTCAGGAAATTGGCAATGACTCATTCACAACGTTTGAAATACTCGATTCTGATCGTCCTCGTCGTCCTGGCTATCATGCTGGGGCTGTCCTGGATGCAGGGCAAGGGCATGATCAGCGAGCAGTTGTTTCAATACATCGCCATTGCCGTGGCGGTCATCGTGGTGGTGATCAACGGCGTAATGCGGCGCAAGGTCAAGCCCTGAGCGCCGGCTTCATTCCTCGGCCTCGAGCACGGCCATCGCGCTAGGGTGCAGGCGGTAGCTTTTATCGGCGTTGAGGGTCACGACCCCTTCGCTGCACAGGCGCTTCAATACCTCGCGAACGCTGAGAAAGGACAACGGAATGTCCAGCCCCAATAACTGGCTGTGCACACCACGCACACCCAGGCAGCGGTTTTCGTGGGCGGCCTTGAGCAGCGCGTCGATGACTTTAAGACGAATCAGGCTGGTCCTGAGCCCGAAGCTCTTGAGCAGGCGCCTGATGTGGTCATTGCCGCCGCGCTCTGGCGGCCTGTCGAATTCACGGTGAGTGGCGTTCAGCGAGACGCCGGTTGGCCTTGGCTTGCCCTCCATGGGCAGTTGCGCGTTACGCATGCAGAAACTCCTTACCAGCCTGATCAGAAAAGGTCACGAATACTCTCCTGTTATAGGACGAACGAGGACGCGCAATCATGAGGACGATGATGTGAAAAAATTGCTCCCGCTTCGTCAAACCCCCGTGTTCAAGCGGCGCAAGGCCATTAATTTTTTTTCATCCGGTTCGTTTTCAAGGTAGGCACATTCCGGTTCAGCACGCGGCGTGTGATTTCCCAGGCGGGCCGAGTGTTTGTCGACTGGCGCAGCGGCAGCCGTCCTGGTCTCTGAAGTTTTCATCAGGAGTGAACGTGAGAATGTCCGGGCAGTTATCGAGGGTTGGCCTTGCAGGCGCTTTTCTGGGGATCGCCCTCGGGCTCAGCCCCGTGGTCAATGCGCAGGACGATGGACAGCAGGCCAGTGCCGAGATCCGTCGCACCCGGTTTGGCGTGCCACATATCCGGGCTCAGGACGAACGTGGACTGGGTTATGGCATCGGTTATGCCTATGCCCAGGACAATCTGTGCCTGCTGGCCAATGAGATCGTCACGGTCAATGCCCAGCGCTCGCGTTACTTCGGGCCCGAGCAGGTCACGGTCGAGCAGCGGGAGAACCGCGCCAGCGATCTGTTTTTCAGCTGGCTCAACACACCGCAAGCGGTCTCCGGTTTCTGGCAGGCCCAGACGCCTCAAGTGCAACAACTGGTTGAAGGCTATGCGGCGGGCTACAACCGTGCGTTGGCCGAGCGCAAGGCCAAGGGCCTGCCTGAGCAATGCGCCAGTGAGTGGGTGCGGCCGATCACCGCGCTGGACCTGGTCAAATTGACCCGTCGCTTGTTGGTGGAAGGCGGCGTCGGCCAGTTCGCCGAAGCCCTGGCTGGCGCACAACCGCCTCAGGCGACGGCACTCGCCACTGCTCCGGCCGCGAGTTTCGCCGCTGCCGCGACCCGGCAGCAGCGTTTTGCCCTGGAGCGCGGCAGCAATGCCCTGGCCATCGGCAGTGAGCGCTCGTTTAATGGTCACGGCATGTTGCTGGCGAACCCGCATTTTCCGTGGGTGGGCGGCATGCGTTTCTACCAGATGCACCTGACCATTCCCGGCAAGCTGGACGTCATGGGCGCGGCGCTGCCGGGCCTGCCGATGATCAACATCGGTTTCAGCCAACACCTGGCCTGGACCCACACCGTCGACAGCTCAAAGCATTTCACCTTGTATCGGCTGCAACTGGACCCGAAAGACCCGACCCGCTACCTGCTCGATGGCGAATCCGTGCCGATGAGCCAGCAGACGGTCGCGGTGGACATCAAGCAACCCGACGGCCAGGTGCAGACGGTTTCCCGCGTGGTCTATGGCTCGCAGTTCGGCCCGATCGTGCAATGGCCCGGCCGGCTGGACTGGGACAACCGATTCGCCTACAGCCTGCGGGATGCGAACCTGGAAAACGATCGTGTGCTGGCCCAGTGGTACGCCATGAACAAGGCCGTCACGCTCAAGGATTTGCAGGACGCCGTCCATAAGATTCAGGGCATTCCCTGGGTCAATACCCTGGCGGTGGACGACCAGGGGCAAAGCCTATACATGAACGTGTCGGTGGTGCCGAACGTCGACGCCGACAAACTGACCCGGTGCAGCGACCCCCGGGCCGGGCTGCAACTGATCGTGCTGGATGGCAGTCGCAGCGAATGCGCCTGGGGCAACGATTCCAATGCAGTGCAAAAGGGCATTTATGCCGCCGACAAGCTCCCGCAGTTGCTGCGCCGCGATTATGTGCAGAACTCCAACGATTCGGCCTGGATGGTCAACCCTGCACAGCCGTTGTCCGGTTATTCCCCGGTGATCAGCCAGCAAGGCCAGCCGCTGGGCCTGCGGGCGCGTTTTGCGCTGCAGCGGTTGGGCCAGTTGGCCAAGGTCGGGCCGGTGAAGGTGGCAGATTTACAGCGGATGGTCATGGACGATCAGGTGTACCTGGCTGACCAGGTGATGCCGGACCTGCTCGGCGTTTGCGCCGGTGACCTGGAGCCCGAAGCGTCGGCATTGGCCGAGGCCTGCGCCAGCCTCAAGGCCTGGGATCGCAAGGCCGGCCTGAACAGCGGTGTGGGGTTCGTACATTTCCAGCAGATCATGGAACGGCTGCAGGCGCTGCCTGATTCATGGCGCGTTGCGTTCGATCCCAAAGACCCGCAACACACCCCGCGGGGCCTGGCGATCGAGCGACCACCGGTGCTCAAGGCTGTGCGCGAAGCCATGTTGGCTTCGGTTGCGGCGGTGAAGGTTGCGGGGTTGTCGAAGGACAGCCGATGGCAAGACGTCCAGGTGGCCAGCAGCGGCAGCCGACAGACGCCGATCCATGGCGGCCCCGGGGAGTTGGGCATCTATAACGCGATCCAGAGCGTGCCGGGGGCGAACGGCAAATGGGAGGTGGTCAGCGGTACCAGCTACCTGCAAGTGGTGACGTTTGACGGTAAAGGTCCGCAAGCCCAGGGATTGTTGGCGTTCTCCATTTCCAGCGACCCTGCTTCCCCTTATTCGGCCGACCAGACCCAGGCTTTTTCGCAGAAGCAGTGGAGTGTGCTGCCCTTCACCGAACAGCAGATCAAGGCCGATCCGGACTATCAGGCTGTGATTATCCGTGAGCGCGATGAGGCGGGCAGGGTGGCGACGCAATAATCGCTGTTGTACTTGCAGGCGAAGGGGCAGTCACATTCAAAATGGATGCAGGTTGACCCTCCGTCATCGCGAGCAAGCTCTGCTCCCACAGGAGATTTTTGGCGTTTGGGAAACTACAGGCCGGCAGCGATCCAAACTGTGGGAGCGAGCTTGCTCGCGATGAGAGCGGCACATTCAAAATCCAGTCAGACTGATCCACCGCTACCGCGAGCAAGCTTTGCTCCCACAGGGGACGCAATTATTGGGCCGGCCGCTGCCCGATGGAATTGAGCACCGGGTTGCCGTCCTTGTTCTGGGTCAGGTAGACCGGCAGGACTTTGGGCAACGAAGCCACGAGGTTTTGCACTTCGCTGATGTTGTACACACCGCCGACTCGCAGGCCGCCGGTGCTGTTGTCAGCCAGCATGACGGGACGCTCGAGGTAGCGGTTGATCAGCGGCAGCGCATCGCTCAGGGCCAGGTCATCCAACACCAACTTACCGTTGCGCCACGCCAGCGAACTGTCGTTGGGGGCTGTCTCTCGGACTTGGGGTTGGTGGTCGCCCGCCTTGTAGCTCGCCTGCATGCCCGGCGAAAGTTGCAGGCCGTTACGGGTGAGCGCCTGGTTGCTGGTGACCCTGACCGAACCTTCCACCAGGGTAACCCGCACCTGGTCCTGGTACATCCAGACGTTGAAGCGCGTACCGGTCACACGCACCTGGCCTTGGCCGGCGCGCACGACAAACGGATGCTGTTTGTCATGGCTGACGTCAAAAAACGCCTCGCCCTTTTCCAGGGTCACCCGGCGTTCGTTTTTGTAGTTGGCAAAGGTCAGCTCACTGCCCAGGTTGAGTTCCACCTGGCTGCCGTCCCCCAGGGTGATATGACGCACGCTCGTGCCGGCTTCGAACCGCTCGTAGGAATTGGCAATCCAGTCCAGGTTCCAGCCGGTGTAGGCAGCCAGGGGGAGGCCCACGACGAGCACTGCGGCGGCGACAGCCAACCGACTCCAGCTCGACCGAGACCTGGACGCTGGAGTGGCGGGCGTGGACTCGACGCGTGGCAGATGATCGGCAACATCCCAGATTTCCCGCATGGCTTCGTATTCGAACGCATGCAGAGGATCGGCATCGTGCCACTGCTTGAACGCCTGCCGTTCGGCATCGGTGCAGTCGACGGCATGCAAGCGCATGCACCAATGGGCTGCGGCATCGGTAATGGCGTCGTATTCGGCTTCCGAGAGGGTATGTTCGGTCATTGATTCGTCCTGGTTTGCCGCATTCTAACCTTCGGCATGAGCTGCCGAGAACTGCCGTCATGGCGTTTACGCATCAATGAGCCTGTTTTTTTCGCTCAAACACGGATCATGGCCTACCGTCGCATACTTGGCGTGAAAAAAAGATCAACAAACCGAACACTCCGAGCAAAAAAACGCGAGTCAGAATACGTCCGTCGAACGAGAAGGCGTCGAATCGAGTTGTCTCCCTAACTCACAGATGAGCAGCGTAAGGGAGTCGGCGTTTCGAAGTATGAGGTCGATGCGTTTGTCTGGCAAAGTTCGGTCCAGAAATGCATCACGCGCTGCGTCCATGGTGTTGGTGCCGGTAATCTTTAGAATCTCCCTGACCATATGTCTATGTCGGGGAAGGGTTTCCAGGCTCTTGAATGCATGGCTGGCACCGTCCCATTCCATGAACAGTTGTGTTCGTGGTGTGGTCAAGGAAAATCCATTGAGTTGTCGGTCTTTTTGTCCATCGTATTTCTTTTGCCCCAAATGCGTCGCTGTCGATATCAGGTCCAGAAACGGCAGCGCCGCGTCCACATAAGTAATATCGAGCGTATTGAAAAGCTGGTGGGATATTTCGTGGATGAGGGTCGCGCCCTGGGCGTGGGCGTCGACATCAAAGTATTCTGGTACGGCGCTCTTATACCAATCCAACCCGGTATTGAAGAAAAGCTGAGTGAGATAAATTCTTCCGTTGGCTGAAGGTCCGAACACAAACGCGCTCGCGTCATCGTCTATGTGTTTGTGGTTGCCGATAACCACGCGACCGGCGTTCTGTAGTTCCCAGGACGGATCAGCCAACGCCTGGCATATGGGCGAGACTGCGGCATGTATTTTTCTGATAAGACGGGCATCGACGGTGTCGACGCCAAAAAAAGACTTGAGAAAAGTATCCAGCCGAGAGCCCGAAGAAACCTGCCGTTTGAGTTGGGTCACGTTCTGGAGGGCATTGAGCGAGTAATACCTTGCCGTCTCCAACGCTTGAACAATCATATGTGCATGGTAAGGATATTTTCTGCGTATTTCAGCCATGCCCTTCGCGGCGATGTTGAGTGATCTACTGGCCTTGTAGTCGGTGTATGAATAGGCCAGGCTTGACATCACTTTGCCGTAGCGAATGGTCTGTTGTTCTGGATCGATCAACCATTTCTGACGGTCAGACGATTTTTTCAGTATTGGGCCTTCTCCGTTTTCATGAACGATGCGCCAGGCCTGATTGACGTTGGCTACCTGAAAGACTTTTCCGGCAATGGAGGCATAACGCTTGCCGGTTCCCATCGCTTCATAGGTTCCGTCAAACAGATTTCTTCGCAGGTTCAGCAGGCTTATATCTGTAGCTTCGAAGGCTTGCAGGTCGGTGCGAGCCGGGGCCGTGGAAGCAATTTCGTTCCAGTGGAGCGGTGCCGTCGCGGGGGTGGTTTGCGAGACAGGATCGAGCAGGCCGAATGTATCGTCGCGATTGAGCAGGCCCAGCGACACCATCTCGGCGGCGCCGGCGATGAAGTTGTGCAAGCCGGTTTTCCAGTCATGCGCTTGCAGGGCCTCGGAAGACGCCTTGAAGTCCTGGTAGCTTTCCCACAGCGTCTCTATGAACGTCAGTTTGCCCGGCAACTGTCTTCCCACTAACCGGATGCCCGAGCTGAACAGGTGCAAGGCAGTGGTCCAGTCGAATTGGCGCTTGTCCTGCGCCTGGGAACTCAACAGCTCTGCCAGCAACTTCGTGTTGTCATCGAACAGCGTGTCGAGCAGGTTGGTGCGGATAGGGTTGGAACCCAGGGTGATTTCCGAAAGGTGCCCAAGTGTCGAGGCGAACAGGTTCCTGAAAATGGCTTGCTGGTTCTCGGGAAGCCGGCGGATCAGCAGGTCCTGGAGCGCGCCGGGCGTGTTGAAGGCCGCGACCACGCTCGCTTCGTCCTTGAACTCGGTGAAGCAATGACCCGAGTGATAAGGGGAATACAGGACAAGGGGGTTGGTTGCCTGGGCGCTCGAACCCACCAGGTAGAGCCCCAATGCCTTGACCGCCGCCGCGCCGCCGGTCTTGATCAGCTCCACGGGGCGAAACAGCGCGCTGGCGCCTTCAACCGCGCTGCGGGCGATGGCGTCCGGCATATCCAGTACCTGGCGAATCAGGTCGAAGGCCTTGTTGGAGAGATGTTGCTGTAGGTGCCGTGCGTGAGCGTGTTGCAGCAGTTGCCAGGGTAATTGTTGACGGAACCGGCGCTTCCTTTGCTGGACTGGCGCGCCAGAGCCGGAAAGCGTGTCCACGACCTGTGTTTTATAGGCGGTGGAAATATCCAATGACGACAATATTTGCCTGACCGCCGTCTCGTTCAAGCCGTCAGGCAGTTTGCGCGGGGCGGTCGACGAAACCTTGAAGCCGTTTCGGGTCACATCGACGTGGTTCAAGGCAAAGTCGGTCAAGGCGCTGGCCGGCCCCACGACGGCAAGGTTCGGTGTGATCTGGAGGGTGTCGGGGTCGAGGTTTTTTCCAGGGAAGCGTGCGTCCAGTAACGCCCTGAGCTTTTTATGCACGTGGGTGCGCAATGGCTCGATACCGTCCAGGTAGTCCTTGGCATCGACCACGCTGTTCTTATATTGCTCGAGCAGTTCGATATGCAAGCGTCGATCTTCCAGGGACGCCGTGCCGAGCCAGGCGGGTAGTTTCTGTTGTCGCCTGTTGGCTTGGGCAATGTCCACGGCGCGCTTCAGGTTGGTGGGTGCGCCTTTGGCCAGCAAGGCGTCGAGACTGTTGCGCAACGCCGATCCGCTGAGTTTCCAATCCCCGACTTTCAATGTGCTCAAGTAACTGCGCTCGGCCTTGAACTGTTCGATGAACGACTTCATCCGATTGACCAGCACATTGTCTTCCAGCAGTTCATAGGCCTGGAGCTGGTAGCGTCCGTGGGGTATGCGTTGCGCGGGCGCCAGGTTCGACAGCCAGGCAAAGCGTTTTCGAGTGTTCAGCAGATTCTTGTTCAACTGCTCCGTGGCCAGGTCGACGCTCGTAAAAGCCTGTAGGCCGCTGGTGGGGGACCAAAGGATGGCCATGCCCGAGTAGGGGGTATCCAGACCGCCGCGCTCGGTCAGTAAAAAGCAGTTGGGCAGGCGCAGGGAAACCGCGCGCCCTTCAGCGTGGCACGTCAGCTTCAACGAATAGACATCCGGTCGAAAGCCTCTGACGCCCAGGCGCTGCGTACGGTCCGGGTGGTCGGCGTCATGGGCGAAAACGTTCCTGATCAAGTCATGGGCGGCTGCCGGTAGCGTTCCGTCACGTTCTCTGAGTTCGGCCTCGGCGCGCAGGCCCAGTGAGAAAGCGTTGGTCAGTTCAGGCAGCAGCTTGTCCAGCCCGCTTTGCAGCGCGGCCGTGTTGGCGGGCGGCAACTGGATGAAGCGGGTGTGAAAAGTGTCTTCGACATCGGTGTAGCTCTTGATCTTCCTCTCCAGTTGGTCGGCCATGAAGTTGGACGGTCGCAGCTCTCCGTAAAACGCCGGTCGCGTGCCCCAATGCCCATCGGTTTTCTGATCCAGCAGGCTTTTGTTGATCAAGGTGCGGATATCCAGCGCCTTGTCGATGAGTGAGTGGAGGTTGACGTCGCCCTGGCGGGACATTTCCAGCGCGTAGTGAAGATTGTCCAGTTGCTTGGCAATGATCCCGTCAGCCAGGGTCTCGGCCACCGGCAAGTCCACTGATTCGCCTGACACTTGCGGCTGGTCGAAGCGCAGGAAACGGTTACGTTCCTCCAGGCTCAAGAGGTTGTAGAGCGCTTGCCTGGGCTCGGTGTGGGCGGGGGTGTTGAGCAACGCGTCCTTGAAACCCAGGTAATTGGCGACTTTTTGCAGGCCGTGGTTGGGGGTGTAGAGGTAATGGTCCTTGCCGCTGATCATCAACGAACCGGCCAATTCGACGAAGTGCGGTTGATATTCCCAGAGACGAATCGTTTCGATGAACAGCAGTGGTTCGTCCCGACGGGAGGGCCTGAACAGGCGAAGCAGTTCCTGGTTTTGCGCTTCGGTCAGTTGCCCTTTCTCGCGCGCGATCAGGATCGCGGCCCGCAATGCGTCACGAATGACCCGGGCAAGAAAGTCGCGGCGCGACCGGTGGAACGGGCTGTTCGCCTGCCAGTAGGTATTGATGTATTGGCTGAGTGTGGGGATCAGGTTCCTGGCCGTGGCCTTGATGATGCCTTCCCATTGTTGCGCTGTGTGTGCGCTCGTGCCGGGGTGAGTCAGGTCGACGTCATGCCCGGCGGGCCAGCCCTGATGGTGGAAGTACACCAGCACGGCGTCGCTCAGCGCAATGCTTTCAGTGACTGGGATTGCGTGGGTATCGCCCAGCGGGACGCCTTTGCGCAGGGCTACGCGGGCCTGTCGTTGATCGAAGTTGGGCAGCTGTTCGTTTAACGCCTGGTCCAGCATTGAGGTCAGTGTGGGCAGTTTGATCAGCTCATCCACCATGGCCAGGGCATTGAGGCTCTGGGCGTATTCGATGGCTTCGATCTGCGCCTTGAAAACGTCTCCGTTGATGATCTGGCTGGTTTGGGTGATGTCGGTCGTGCTGTTCAGTTCGCTGCGTTGGGAAATCGACAGGTAGCGAAAAAGATCCTCGCGCCCCGCGGTGTCCTGCAGCATCTCATCGATCTTGTTTTCGAGGGCGTGCGAGTCGTTGAATTTGCGGATCCCTCTGTCCGGTGTGTAAAGGAAGGCGGGCTTGACGTCGCTATCTGGCAGGGCCTTGAGGGTAAAGCAGCCGGCCAATGGGATAGGCACCTTGTTGTCGGCTTGGAGCAGAATCGTTTCGGCGGCCATCGGCGGCGTCTGCGCCGCACGTTGCGTATGGCTGGGCAGGGCGACATGGTGCAACCAGTCGAGGTCGGCCTGGGTCAGCCCATGAAGCGCGTTCAACTCATCCAGGCGAGTGGCGTTCAATATCTCGGGAAATAGCAGTGGCGTGGTTTCAGTGGTCATCGTTGCTTCTCTATCAAGGCGCCGCAAGACGGCGCGGAAGCAGCCAGACTAGGCAACGATGGATGGGCAACGGTGGTACATAGTTATTGCACGCAGGACTTCTTTGATCTGCGCTGGGGAAGGATTGACAGTGCGCGCCTGAAACAGTGTTTAATCACCGGGCGGGTCCTTTACGCTGTCGCTACCTCCAACAATCATTCTGGAGCTTCAGATGTCTGCGCCATCCGATCATGCCGCTTCTTGCACCCTGTCCTTCGATGCTCTGGTGAGCTTGCTGGAGAAGATTTTCCTGCGTCATGGCACGTCGACCGACGTCGCCCGGTGCCTGGCTGAAAACTGCGCCGGGGCCGAGCGCGACGGTGCCCATAGCCATGGGGTGTTTCGCCTGCCCGGTTATGTCTCGACGCTGAACAGTGGCTGGGTCAATGGCAAGGCCGTGCCAGTGGTCGAAGACGTGGCGTCAGGGTTCGTCGCGGTGGATGCCGGTAATGGCTTTGCCCAGCCAGCCTTGGCTGCGGCGCGGCCATTGCTGGTGGAAAAGGCCCGCAGCGCCGGCATCGCCGTCCTGGCCATTCGCAATTCCCATCACTTCGCGGCGCTCTGGCCGGATGTCGAGCCGTTTGCCTACGAGGGCCTGGTGGCGTTGAGCGTGGTCAACAGCATGACGTGCGTGGTGCCCCATGGCGCGGATCGTCCATTGTTCGGCACCAACCCCATCGCCTTTGCCGCGCCACGAGCCGACGGTGAGCCGATTGTCTTCGACCTGGCCACCAGCGCCATCGCCCACGGCGACGTGCAGATTGCCGCGCGCAAGGGTGAGTTGCTGCCGCCGGGCATGGGCGTGGACAGCCTCGGGCAGCCGACCCGCGACCCCAAGGCGATTCTCGAAGGCGGCGCGCTCCTGCCGTTTGGTGGGCACAAGGGCTCGGCGCTGTCGATGATGGTCGAGTTGCTGGCGGCCGCCCTGACAGGCGGGAATTTTTCCTTCGAGTTCGACTGGAGCAATCATCCGGGCGCCAAGACGCCATGGACCGGCCAGCTGTTGATCGTGATCGACCCCAGCAAGGCCGCCGGGCAAGACTTCGCCGAGCGCAGCCGGGAACTGGTCAGGCAGATGCATGGCGTCGGGCTGCGGCGGTTGCCGGGCGACCGTCGTCATCGCGAGCGCAGCAAGGCCAATGAGCAGGGGATTACCCTGGATGAGCAGACATTGGCGCAGTTGCGGGAATTGGCGGGCATTTGAACCACCGGCGGTGGCAGCCAGGGTGGTTGCCACCGGCGTTTATCACGGCTCCGCGTCAATGCCTTGCCGTGACACGTTGCGCCAAGCCTTTTACTATGACGGCTTCTTTTCTCTGGAATCGCCTGGATGAGTAAGCCCGGCCAAACGGTGCTGGTTGCGCTGCGCAAGATGATCGCCTCGGGTGAGCTGGCCGCTGGCGAGCGCTTGATGGAAATCCCCACGGCCGAGTTGTTCGGCGTTTCGCGCATGCCGGTGCGCATGGCGTTCCGCACCCTGGAGCAGGAAGGGCTGCTGGTGCGTTTTGGCGGGCGAGGGTTCCAGGTGCGTTCGGTCAGCGCCGAGCAAATCGCCGGGGCTGTGGAGGTACGTGGCGTGCTGGAGGGCCTGGCGGCACGGCAGACGGCCGAGCATGGTTTGTCTGAAGAAGCGCGCGCGATACTTGAGCAATGCCTGGTGCAGGGCGATGAACTGTTCGCCAAAGGTTATGTGACCGAGGATGACCTGGAGGTCTATCACGACCTCAACATGCGCTTTCATCAGGTGATTGTCGAAGGCAGCCACAACCCGGCGATCGCCGACGCCCTGGCGCGCAACGATCATCTGCCATTCGCCTCAGTCACCGCCCTGGCGGTGGACCGCCAGAACATGGCCGGCGAGTTTCGCCGCTTCAACTATGCCCACATGCAACACCATTCCGTGTTCGACGCACTGATCAATCGTCAGAGCGGCCGTGCCGAGGCGATCATGCGCGAGCATGCCAATGCGACCCTGCGCTACGCCGAAGTGTTCGGCTCGGCATTGGCTGACGAGCGGATGACGGTGATTCTGCGTTCGGAGTAACCCGCCCGGTTGCAGGTAACGGCTGGACTGTCATTCACCATAAATCCCCTGTGGGAGCGAGCTTGCTCGCGATTGCGGTGTGTCAGTCGCCATCAATGTTGCTGAGCTGACGCCATCGCGAGCAAGCTCGCTCCCACAATGGTTTTCGTGTGATTGGAGGACTTGTACTCACCACAAGTCCCCTGTGGGAGCGAGCTTGCTCGATTGCAGTGTGTCAGTCGCCATCAATGTTGCTGAGCTGACGCCATCGCGAGCAAGCTCGCTCCCACAATGGTTTTCGTGTGATTGGAGGATTTGTATTCACCACAAATCCCCTGTGGGAGCGAGCTTGCTCGCGATTGCGGTGTGTCAGTCGCCATCAATGTTGCTGAGCTGACGCCATCGCGAGCAAGCTCGCTCCCACAGTGTTCCGTGTTGTTCAGATGTTAGAGGTCGAGCACCAACATCGGGGTCTTCGATCTGGAGCAACACGGGGTGAACTGGTCGTTGCAGGCCTGCTCGGCTTCGGTCAGAAACATGTCCCGATGTTCCGGCACACCTTCCAGCACCCGCGTCAGGCAGGTGCCGCACACACCTTGTTCGCATGAGATCGGAATCTCGATGCCATGGCTCTCCAGCACCTGCACCACGCTGCGGTCCGCCGGCACGTCGAACACCTGGCCGCTGCGGGCGAGCTTGACTGAAAAACTGCCGTCGGCGCGGGTGTCGGTAGGGGCGGCGGCGAAGTATTCGCGGTGCAGGCGGTCTTCCTGCCAGCCCTGGCCCTTGGCGGTGTCGAGCACGTGCTGCATGAAACCACCGGGCCCGCACACGTAGAGATGCAGGTCGTTATCGGGTGCGGCCAACACCCTGGCGGCGTCCAGCAGGGTTTCTGGTTCTTCATCGAAATGCAGAAACACCCGGTCAGCGTAAGGGGCTTGGCGCAGGCGTTCGACAAAGGCCGCACGGTCTCGGGAGCGGGCACAGTAATGCAGCTCGAACGTCGCACCGCTCTGGGCCAGGTGCTCGGCCATGCACAGGATTGGCGTAATGCCGATGCCTCCGGCAAACAGCAGGCTGCGTCGGGCGTGGGGAGCAAGCGAGAACAGGTTGCGTGGTTCGCTGATGTGCAAGCGCATGCCGGGCTGGATCTGTTCGTGCAAGCTGCGCGAACCACCGCGGGACGCCGGGTCCTTGAGCACGCCAATGAGGTAGCGATGCCGTTCCTCGGGATGATTGCACAGCGAGTACTGGCGAGTCAGCCCACCGGGCAAGTGCACGTCGACATGGGCACCGGCGGTGAAGGCCGGCAATGGCTCGCCGTCGACACGGGTCAGTTCGTAGCTACAGATATCGAGGGCCTCGTTGTGTCGCGCCGTGACCTGGACTTCGATCATGGCCGTTGCTCCGCCGGTTGCGGCTGATGACTGCTGGCGATCAAGCCGGCTTGAGGCTCGCGCTCCCGTGCGATCCAGCGCTCCAGCACCCGCCGGGACTGCACGCCGCCGGCATCGATGTTGAGCTTGAGCAAGTTGCGCTGCGGGTGGTCCAGCAGGTTGCGCTGCTGGCGTTCGAGCATTTCCAGGTCTTCGCTGAAAATCTTGCCTTGGCCTTCGCGAATGGACGCGGTGAGGGCTTCATCCTGCGGTTGGAAGTGCCGGGCCATGCCCCAGAAATACCAGATCGAGGTTTCGGTTTCCGGCGTGATGAAATCCACCACGATGCTCGACGCCTTGAATTGCGGCGCGGCGTGATAACCGCCGTTGCCGGCGTGGGCCACGCCCACTTCGATCAACACATGGCTGGGCGGGGTGAAACGGCAGATCTGCCAGCGGTCCACCGGCACGTCATCGGCCAGGTTGTTGCCGCGCAAGGCCATGCGCCAGAACGGCGGGGCCATGATGTTTTCCATATGCCGGGCGGTGACCACTTCATCACCTTCGACGGTGGTCACCGGCGGCGCCTCGTCGATTTCCTTCTGGCCGATGCTCGAGGCGTGGACATAGGTTTCGTGGGTCAGGTCCATCAGGTTGTCGATCATCAGGCGATAGTCGCACTGGATGTGGAACAGGCCACCACCGTAGGCCCATTCATCGCTTTCAGCCCATTCCAGGTGATGGATCAGTGCCGGGTCCGCCAGCGCCTGGTCACCGGGCCAGACCCAAATGAAGCCATACCGTTCCCGCACCGCAAAGGTCTTGTTGCAGGGGAATCCCCGTACCCGTTGCCCCGGCATCTCGACGGTCTTGCCATCACCACCCATCACCAACCCGTGATAGCCGCATACCAGGTTGCCGTTTTCGACGTACCCCAAGGAAAGCGGGGCGCCGCGATGGGGACAGAAGTCTTCCACGGCTGCGACCTTGCCTGCATGCCCCCGGTAGAAAACCATCTTTTCACCACAAATCTGGCGACCCAGGGGTTTGTCGGCGATTTCATCGGGGGTGCAGGCAACGTACCAGGCGTTTTTGGGGTACATGACGGATCTCCAGGCGGATGTTGTTTTTATCTGTGGATCCATTAACTCTCTTAACTAGTTTAGTTGTCAACGGTTTTGCTGGGTAAGTTGACGATTGTCTATCTCAGTGGATCCATTGATGAGTCGTTGGGGCGATCATTTAAACCGATAGGCCGCCGGCATCCAGGGCTTCAATGAACGGCAGCAGGTGCGCTATGGTTCGCAGAACGAAGTATTCCTGGACCTGCTGGGCGGGTGTCTGATTGTCTCGCGGGCTTGTTGCTGCACAACACGGAGTGATGCATGAAGACCAAAGCGGTACTCACTGAGCAGGACGTTGCGCAATTGCTGGTGGCGGCCAAGGAGCTGGCTCACCAGCGTCAATGGGCGGTGTCGGTTTGTGTGGTGGATGACGGGGGACATCCCCTCGGGCTGCTGCGCCTGGACGATGCCTCGCCGTTATCGGCCTACATCGCCACCGAAAAAGCCCGCACGGCTGCCATGGGCCGGCGCGACAGCAAGGTGTTCGAGGACATGATCAATGGCGGTCGCTACGCGTTTCTCAGTGCTCCGCATCTGCAGGGCATGCTGGAGGGAGGGGTGGCGATCCGCCATGACGGCCAGTGCATTGGGGCTATCGGGGTGTCTGGGGTCAAGGCTGAGCAGGATGCTGAATTGGCTCGTTTGGCGGTGGAGACGGTATTGCCGGTGATCACTCCGGATGCCTGACGACGGAACCAGGTCTGTGAAGTTAGTTACCCTGTGGGAGCGAGCCTGCTCGCGAAGGCGGTCTCACAGATGATGACGATGTTTGATGTGCCGGCCTCATCGCGAGCAAGCTCGCTCCCACAGATTCACAGGGAAATGCCGATCTTGTGAACACCACAAAAAAACTGTGGGAGCGAGCTTGCTCGCGATAGCGGTGGGTCAGTCGACTTGTGTATTTACAGACTGAGCGCCCTCGCTAGCAAGTCCGCTCCCCACAGGGTTTGCACAAATCTTCCAGACACGCTCCTGATCAGCAGTTAATCTGCCAAGAGCACATTCGTTAAACGGGACAGGGCATGACAGCGCGCAACTGGATCGATCTCAAGCAGGACGCCACGTCCGGTATCGAGACCGTGCGTGCGCATTTCGAGGGTCATGCCTATGATCCCCATTGGCATGACACCTACCTGGTGGGAGTGACCGAGCAGGGCGTGCAGCAGTTTCATTGCCGCCGCCAGCAGCACAACAGCACGCCGGGCAAGGTGTTCCTGCTTGAGCCCGGTGAGTTGCATGACGGCAACGCGCCCCATGACCACGGGTTTACCTACCGCACGTTGTACCTGGAACCCCAATGGTTGGAGCGCGAGTTGCGTTCCTTGTTCGACGTAGCGCCGGACAACGCCCAATTGGGGTTCGCCGCCACCTTGACCGACGATGCGCGGCTGGCGAGTGCCACGGCCTTGGCCTTCCAGAGCCTGCATGAGCAGGAGATCCGCATCGTGCGCCAAACGGCCCTCGATACCTTGTTGGCCAACCTGACCCAACACCTGCACTGGCGAGCACGGATCAACCCCGACCCGCGGTTGCCATTGGTGGCGCAGCAAGCCCGGGATTATCTGCACAGCCACCTGAGCGACGACGTCGGCCTGGATGACCTGGCGCGGGTCACCGGCGTGGATCGTTTTCGCCTGAGCCGTGCGTTCAAGGCCGCTTTCGGCCTGGCGCCCCATGCCTATCTGATCCAGTTGCGCCTGGCCCGGGCCCGGCGTTTGCTGGCTTCTGGCGAGAGTGCCGGTACGGTGGCGGCCATGCTCGGTTTTGCCGACCAGAGCCACTTGGGCCGCTGGTTCCAGCGCGCCTATCGCCTGAGCCCGGCGGACTACCGTAAGCGCTGCTCAATTGTTCCAGACTGACCACGACTTCCCAGGGATGATCAAACGATCGATCATCCACCGAGAAGTCGCTCCATGGACCAGTTACTGCCGTTTGCCCTATTCGCGTTTGTCGCCTCCATCACCCCGGGCCCGACCAATATCCTGGTGCTGAGCCATAGCTCGCGCTTCGGCCTGGCAACCACCGTGCCGATCATCCTCGGTGCCTGTGCTGCAGCGGCCTTGCTGGTGCTTCTGGTCGGCACCGGGCTGGGGGATGTGCTGGCGCGTCATGCCACGCTTCAAACACTGCTCTCATGGGCGGGCATCGCCTGGCTGAGTTGGATGGCCTGGCAGATTTTCCGCGCACCGGCCCAGGCCATCGACCCGGACCGCCCGGTGGAAGGCCCGCGCCTGGGCCTGGCGGGGGCGGCCGGGTTGCAATTGGTGAACCCGAAAACCTGGATGATGGCGTTGGCGGTGGTCAGCGTCTTTGCGGGGGCCGAGGCCGACCGGACCGTGCGGGTCCTCTGGCTGTCCCTGGCGTTCTTCGCCATTTCCATCCCCTGCATGACCGTCTGGGCCTACCTGGGCCGCGGCGCCGCACGGTTCTGCCGTTCCGCCGTGGCGATGGGGCGGTTCAATCGGGTCATGGCGGTGATGCTGCTGGTGTCGGCGTGGTTGACGTTGGTGATGTAGCGGCGATCGACCTTCATCACGCGCAATCCCTTGCAACGGTTGGACGGTATCAAAACACCGTTGATTTGGAGAGCATCGGCCACGCCAGAACTAACGTGCTTTAGCGCTCGAACGAACACTCGACCCCAAGGAAGGAGGTCCATCATGTCTACTCAAGACACTCATATCGATTTTATCCGCGCCAGGCTCCCCGTCTGGTTGACGCGAGCCACACGGGCCCGGCAGACGCGTTTCAAAGTGCTCACCCGTCAATTGCAGCGCGACAGTGATGCGCTCAATGCACTGCTCAGTGATCTGCCGGGGCCCTATGCGTTCACCCTCGATCGGCTCAAGACCCAGCCAGAAGTACAGGATTGGAACCGGGTGATTGGCCCCGGCACGGTGGCAGACGCGGTACGCCGGGCCAGGGTCAGGCGAAGTTCCTTCGTCACCGACCCCTCGCTTTCGGTGATCGAAGCGGTCATGCGCAATTACCCTCCCGCCGACGCCGTCGCCGGCAGCGATTTCGATAACAAGGGCGAACTGTTCATCCAGGGCTGGCGAGGGGAGTTCTCCCAAGGGGGCGCCCCGTCGGACAGGGCGACCCTGGCCACGCCCCCGGCCCGTTTCGCCAGCCTCTGTCGCCGCATGGATGTGGGCGGGGCCTATCGACAGTTGCTCGAACAGAAAATGCCTCGTATTGCCGATGAGGTGCCCGCCATTGCCAAAGCCTACATGGCGTACGCCCGCAGCCAGCTCGCCTATGACGCCTACCAAGCCAAGCTGGAAGGGCGCCTGGATGAAACCGGTGAGCGGTTGCTGGCCCATGTGGGCGTTCATCTCGAAGACCGGCGTGTCGCCCCCCTGGCCTGTGAGGTCAAGGCGCTGGAGTTGCTCTCGGCCCCATTGTTTAGCGTCCGGTTGTACTGGGGACTGAAGGGCGATGCCCAGGGTGTTCGCCCGGTCGTCTTGCACATGCCCCATGACACCGAGGCGCCGCTCAAGCAGTTCCCCAGCTTGCAGGCGCTGTCGGCGGAGCTCACCGAACGGTTGCGCAAACGCCGCTATCGCCAGGGCCTGATGCATTACCTTCCGCTGCGTCTGCAGGCCAGCCTGGGCACGGCGCTGCACGATCAGGTGGAGTGGACGGTGACGGACAACCTCAATCTCTTCCAGGAAATTCATGCGCGCATCACCGGCTGGCGCGAGGGCGAGTGGGGTGAGGATGGCAATCAACGGTACATCCGGATACCCACGCCCAAGGTGGCCTGGGGCCTGAAAGACCTGCGCGAGGCCCCTTGGCACGCTTGCTACCACGAATGGCGCGGCCATGCTCTGGCCAACGCTTCGGCGCTGATGGTCCCGACCCGGGACCAGGACTGGCGTGCGCTGCTGGCTCGTCTCGACTATTGGGAGAGCCTTGTCGAGCGTTCGCTGATGGTTGCCGCGACCTTCTTCCCATTTTGCGCGCCCATCGGCATGACCGCCGCGGCGGTCGGTGGCGTGCGCCTGGTGTACGAAATCTTCGAAGGCATCCAGGCGTTCAACGAAGGCCACGCGCAAGAAGGGATCGAGCATATCTTCAACGTGTTGTTCGGGGTCGCTCAAGGCGCCTACCTCGGCTTCGTCGGTGGATCTGTTGAACCTATGCCGGTACGTGACGGCACCACGCGCCTGTGGAATGGCGACGTCAGTGCCTTCGAAGCGCAACGCTTACCCCCCGTGGAGGCCGAGCAGGACGCCTGGGGTGTCTGGCGCACGGAAGACGAGGCGTGGGTGCGCATCGAGGATCGTTACTTCGAAGTACAGGGAGCACAGGACGCTTTGAACCTGCGCCTGCCAACCGGGCACCAAGGTGTGACGCCACCACTGGAATGGAGCCGTGCCCGCGGCTGGCAGTGGGCCCATCGCAACCCGTTGCAGCGCGATAACCTGGCGTTGCTGCGGACCTTTGCCGAGACCCCCGCCGAGCTGGATGACAACGCACTCCTGGCCTTGCAACGGCAGGTCGGCATCAGCGAGGCGCATTTGCGCTACCTGCAAGTCCAGGGGCGGCCGATGCCGGCGATATTGGCCGATGCCTTGGATGAAGCACGGAATTGGCAATGGGTGCAGCACACCATTGAACGCCTGCGCCGGGGCGAAGCGCCGGGAGGCAGGCATTTTCGCATCGTCCAGACCCTCGTCGATCTACCGGGGTGGCCCGAGGGCTTGACGTTGCGCTACCACGACGGCGTGAGGCTCTACCCGGTGGGTGACATCGCCGATACGCGCTTCCTATGGTTGAGCAAAGCGGACCTGGAGCACGACGCCTGGGCCGCCCGCATCCTGGAAACCCTGAGCATGGACGAGCAAAACGTGCTGCTCGGCCAACGCAGTTTCGGCTTGCGCCCGCTGGAGCGCAGCCGCTTGTTGGCCGGACGCTGGGCCGGGTACCTGGAGCGCAACGCCTCGCGAGTGAACGCGGCCATGGCCCGTCAGGTTGGGCGTGATCCCTTGGCTGCCCCGGTGATTCGGACGTTCCCGAACCTGTCCGAATCCATCGCCAACGAGCTGGTCCACGAGGTTGCAGGTCATGATCGGTTGCGCTTGCTGGAAGGCAAGGTGGCCGAGAACCTGGGCAAGCAGTGCGCCGAAGCCTTGCGCGAGCTGCGCCTTACCCGTGCCTTGCGCGCCCTGGAGCGGGGCGAAGGCACTGTCGATCGCGATCGCATCGTCATCGGCCTGCTGGGCGATGCCCCCCGGTTACAGGGTCGCGTGCATCTGCGTGTTTGGCTGCGGGAGCTGCAAGATCCGATAACGGTGGGGGATGATGGCCCCTTGAAAACCATTCGCCAGGAAGGCGACAAGTACCGCCCCTTTGACGAAACCGGCGAAGAATTGGCAAGCCCCATGAGTTTGGAGGATGCGCTGCTGCGGGCGCTATCGGACGACGCCCGCCAGGCGCTGGGCTTGAATATCTGGGAGGCGGATAAGCTTCGGTCCCAGTTGCTTGCACAGGCCCTGGAGGACCGGCAAGGCCTGCGTCCCTACCTGTCGATGAGGCGCCTGGGCAGTGTCGGATCGCGGCCGCAATGGTTGAACGGGCACTTGGTGTACCCCCTCAGCGGCCGTGGCAGACTGCCGCTGCACGACTGGCGCGGCAGCCTGGAGCAGCGTCTTGAGCGCCTCTATCCCAGCCATGGAGGGGAGCGTCTCATACAGCTACAGGCAAACCTGACGGAACAGGCCGGGCACCAAGGCATCAGCCTGGGCGAGCTGGTGGACCGGCTGGAAAACGAATGGACCACGCTGGACGATGGGCTGCGCCAGTGGGTGGACCATGAGGGTTTCCACCACCCTAACGAACAGCAGTACGACCGTGAGACCCTGCTTGGGCAACGCAATGCCATCGCCAGTGAATTGCGTCGTGCCTGGCGGAGCGAAGCCGAACCGGGGCTGGAGGGTAGTGAGGTGGCATTACGCTTAGGGGCTTTGGACGTCGGTCGGTTGCCTCCCATCAGTGCACGTTTCGAGCATGTCCGTTTGGTGGCGCTGAGCCATATGGGCCTTAGCGAGGACCCTTCAGACTTCCTGAGATTGTTCCCCAACATCGATACGTTGAACCTGCAGGGCAATCATCTCACCACGATTCCGGTGGCGGCAGGTGAGTTACGTTCGCTGGTGGAACTGTCAATGGAAGGCAATCCGCTCCATCTGCACGCAAATGTCTTCGCGCCATTGACCGGTGCTGAACCCACTAGAATAGCCGCCCTGGACCTGACGGGGATCAGTAGCGGTCCGCAGATGGGAACCAGTGCGGACGTGATTGCAGCCATTGACAGCCTGGCCGCACTGCCGACGTTGCGTGAGGTGGTGTGGGCCGAAAACTTGGATTTCACACCCGAGCAGCTGCAGGCGCTGACTCGGTTGCCGGACTTGCGTGTGCTGGATCTGTCGCGCTGTGGCCTGCGCCTGGATGATGAGGGCAGTGCATTTCTGCGTACCGCGGCGGGTTTGCAGGAGCTACGCCTGAACGGAAATAATTGCAGGGACCTACCCGATTTGCCAGAGCTGACGAGCCTGTACGAGCTGGGAGTGGCCAGGAGCGGGCTCGATCGGGTGCCTCCGCTGGCGTTGGCGGTGCTGGCCAAGCATCCGTCCGCTCTGTACGTCCTCGATCTTCGAGGCAACCGCATCACCACTATCCAGGATGACTTGCTGCCCGCGCTCGACCGCTTGCCGGATCGGGGCTCGGTGGCCGTATGGCTCGATGACAATCCATTGCCCAGTCTTCAGATCCAGGGCTTGCGCGCCATATATCCCGACTCTTTCCAGTACACCGCCGATGATTGGCTCTACTTTTCCTCGGCGCTCAAGAGAGCGCTGGAGGTTGCCCGCGACGATCCCGGGATGCGAGGTTTCATCGACTGGTTCTCTGTTGGCATCCGCAACACCGATAAGCGGACGCCTGCCGGGTTGTCTTTCGCCGATCGCCAGAGGGCGGCCGCTGTCTTGCAGCACTACATCGGCTACGAGAACACTCACGACCCGCTGCCGCTGCTGATTGGCGATTTCGATCAGCAACTGCAACAACTGCGCACGCGCCTGCAAGCCCGTATCCTGGATCGACAAACGCCAGACCTTGCCGAGCTGGAAATGCATTTCCATTTTTTCGAATCGGTGATGCGCGCGCGCCTCGTTCGGGGAGGCGTGCCCTTTTCAGCGTTTCTGGTCGAGCATTCCGTCTATTGGAACCATGCCCTGACGGAGCGTTACCCCGACCTTGCGCAGCGCCAGCTACACATGACCCGTGAGGCATTCATCGACTGGCTCAGCGATGCCCAGGACACCTTCAACAGCAATGACCAGACTCCGCGCGTGGGAGAAATGGCCTGGCGGCCCTACCTGGGGCTGATGTCCCGCGATTGGTCCGAAGGGCTGGCCTTCTGGGATACGCTGGATGACGATCTGGTGGAGGCCTTCAGCGAGCCGGTGAATCCGTCCCGTTGGCCGCAAGTGATGCTGGACAACCTGGTGCAGCCGGACGCCAGCCTGCCCAGCCCATTGGAGCCCGTCACCCAGGGCGACCGGATCGTCTGGCGCGGCGTGGGGCTCGAGGCCGTGACGGATGTGGATTGGAGCGCACGCCAGCCGGTGATGCTCAACGAGGACCAACTGCGGCGGACCATGGCGATCTACCGTTCGGTCAAGAGCCGGGAGGTCGAATCGCTGGTGCGGCGGATCACCATGGGGCTGGTCAATGCATGGTGGCCGGTGCCGTAGGCGCTGTCGCCCTGAAGACCAAGGCCTTCAGGCCACACGCCGGGTCGATATCCGGGAATTCCGGTGGATTGTCCAGGCGCGCTTCGAACACCAGCCCGGGCGCTTCGCGGGTGACGCCGTCGATGAGGAAATCCGGGCCGGTGGCCGGGTCGTTGCTGCAGGCCAGGACTGTGCCGTGGGCGGCCAGCAGTTCCGGCAGGCGGCGCAACACCCGCTGGTAATCCTTGGTCAACAGGAAGCTGCCTTTCTGGAAGGTGGGCGGATCAATGATCACCAGGTCGTACGGGCCGCTGTTGATCACCTTGCCCCAGGACTTGAACAGGTCGTGGCCGAGGAAGCTCACCTGGCTCAGGTCGTGGTCGTTCAGCCGATGGTTGTCACGGCCGCGGCTCAGGGCCGCTCGGGACATGTCCAGGTTGACCACATGCTCCGCGCCGCCGGCAATGGCCGCCACGGAGAAGCCACAGGTGTAGGCGAACAGGTTCAGCACCCGCTTGCCACAGGCGTTGGCCCGCACCCAGTCGCGACCGTAGCGCATGTCGAGGAACAGGCCATTATTCTGCTTCTTGCCCAGGTCGATCCGGTAGCGCAGGCCGCCTTCGGTCAGGGTCCATTCATCAATGGGCTCGCCCACCAACCATTGGGTGAGACTTTGTGGCAGGTAGCGATGCTGCACGGCGAGTGTATGGGCCTTGCTGTGTTGCCAGGCTGGCGATGTCGTCAGCGCCAGCAGCGTCGCGATCAACCCGTCCAGGTGCGTGGGTTCCGGTTCCTTGAACAGCGAGACCAGCACCACCCCTTGTAACCAGTCGACAGTGACCTGCTCCAGGCCCGGCCAGCAGCGTCCGCGGCCATGGAGCAGGCGGCGGGTTTCTTCCGGTACCGATGCCAGGGCGGTCAGCAAATGGTCGTGAAGGGTTTGAAGGGCTACGCAATTCATTCAAGCAACGCCAGGGATTCGAAAGGCCGGCATTTTAACCAGCGTTTCAGCAGGTGCAATCTGTGGCGAGGGGATTTATCCCCGCAGGGCTGCGCAGCAGCCCTACCTGCCAACTCGGCGTGTCAGGAAGAATGAGTCTGCTGCATTGGGGCTGCTTCGCAGCCCAGCGGGGATAAATCCCCTCGCCACAAAGGCACTACTAACTGCCGCTGGTGGCCAGAATGCTCGCCACCTGTTGTGGCTGGCAATTGAGATAGGCCGAACGCTTGAGCCAACCCGGGTCCGGGTACCAGGAAAACATGAATTGCCCGCCCTTGAGTTTGTCGATCACCTGGCGCGCCACTTGCGGGCGTACGGCAGGGCAGCCCTGGCTGCGCCCGATACGGCCCTGGCGCACGCTCCACAACGGGTTCACGTAGTCGGCGGCATGGATCACGATCGCCCGATCACGGGCCAGGTCATTGAAGCCCGGCTCCAGGCCATCCATGCGCAGTGAATAGCCGTGGGTGCCCTGGTAGCTTTCCTGGGTGCGAAACAGTCCCAGGCTGGATTGATAGCTGCCCAGGCGATTGGAAAATTGCGTGGCGAAGTTTTCTCCCGAATTCTGACCGTGGGCCACCAAGTCGCGCAATACCAGCTTCTTCTGGCGCAGGTCGAAGATCCACAGGCGCCGGGCCGTGGAGGGTTGCGAGTAATCGATGACCGCCAAGTGGCGGGCTTGGCCGGCACCATTGGCGACCGCGCATTGCATGGCGCTCAAGGCACTTTTGAGCGCCAGGGGATTGAGTTCCGGCGCTGCCTGGGCGAGGCTGTGGTAAAGCGTTTGCGGCTTTGGCTTTTTTCGGCCAGCGCCGGGCTGCAAATGATGCCAAGGCCCAGCATGACCAGGCAGAATCGGCGCAAAAAGCCCGATACAGGCGAAGGGGTTCCAACGTGGTGTTCGTTCGCGGCATCCCGTCCGATTTCGTTTGTCTGCATGATGGCGGGTCGTACCTGTCGCAAAATTCACCGTCAACGAGACGGCCATGGATTGGAGTAAAGCAGTTGTTCAAAAAGTCCGCATGTTACCTGAGCCTTTTATTGCTCACTGCGCCATTGGTCGCCACAGCCGAAGACAGCGATCCGGCACTGGTGCAGACCACCCTGGCGCAATGGGTGGTTGCGTGCCCGGACGTCGCGGTGGGTGCCGACTTTCCGACGTTGCTCGACTTGCAGGCGTTCTATCAGCAAAACGCAGGCCAGGCAGTCTGGGCGGACGACGAACGACGGGCGGCGTTGCAGGTCCAGTTGCAACAACTGGCCGATGACGGCCTGGATCCGGCCCGCTATAACCTGCCGGTCGAGGGGGCAGTCCAGGCCACTCACTGTGCCGACATCGCCATCAGCCAGCGCTACCTGCAAGCCTTGCATGACCTGCGTTTCGGCTACCTGCCTCAAGATCGGCTGGAACCGGTATGGAAGGCCAACCCACCGCCCCAGGATCACCCGGCCGTGGTGCTGGCCATCGCCGGACTGGGCCGGCAGAACCTGGCCGACGCTTTTGAACAGGCACGGCCGAACCTGGACCTTTACCGCAACCTGCGCGGCCTCTATGCCCGGCTGCGGCAACAGCCTCTTGCCGAATGGCAAGCGGTGCCGGGTGGGCCGTTGTTGCAACCGGACAAACAGGACGCCCGCGTCCCCGCCCTGGCCCAACGACTGTTCAACGAGGGTTACCTGAGTACGCCGCCGCAGGTGAGCGACGAGCATTACAGCCCCATGCTGGTGGCGGCGATGAAGAGTTTCCAGGCCCAGCATTCGTTGCAGGCCGATGGCGTGGTGGGACCGTGGACCGTCACCGAGCTGAACATCAGCCCGGCCATGCGCCGCGAGCAGTTGCGCATCAACCTGGAGCGCATGCGCTGGCTGGCCCAGGACGTGGAGACTGACAGTGTCCTGGTAAACGTGGCAGCGGCGCAGTTGACGGTTTACCAGGGTGGCGCGCCAGTCTGGCAAACCCGCACCCAGGTGGGGCGTGCGCAACGGCAGACACCGTTGCTCAAATCCCACGTCACCCGGCTGACGCTCAACCCGACCTGGACCATTCCGCCGACCATTATGCGCGAAGACAAACTGCCCGAAATCCGCCATGACCCGGAGTTTCTCGCTCGCCACAACCTGAGGATCCTCGACAGTGATGGCCTGCCGTTGCTGGCGGAGGATATCGACTGGGAGCACCCGGGCAACCTCATGCTGCGTCAGGATCCAGGTCCGAAGAACCCGTTGGGCAAAATGGCGATCCGTTTTCCCAACCCGTTTTCGGTGTACCTGCATGACACACCGAGCCAGTCGTTGTTCAGCAAAGGCCCGCGGGCCTTCAGCTCGGGCTGCGTGCGGATCGAGCAAGTGATGCACTTGCGCGACCTGCTGGTCAACCCGGCCGAACGCGCACGCACCGACACCTTGCTGGCCACTGAGTCGACCCATGAATTCAGGCTGGCCCGACCCGTGCCGATCCTGCTGGGGTACTGGACAGTACAAGCGGACAGCCAGGGCCAGGCGGTGTACATCCCGGATATCTATGGGCGTGACGTGACGCTGTCGGCCGCCCATGGTCGGGCGCTCTGAGCGCTTAATTCCGAGCTCAGGCACATACAGTCGCGGGCGCGTGGGTGTTTTCGTCGAGCGTTGCGAACAAGCGCTGTCCGATAACATCGGCGGCCTGCAAATGTTGTTGCGGATCGGCGGTTTCCGAGTCGAGCAAACGCTGGGAACTCACTACCTGGGCGCCGCAATAACCGAAAATGCCATGGTCGATTTGCGTGGTCATCGCCTCACCGTAGCCGTGGCGCTGGAAGCTGTCGGCATCGGCGCCACCGACGCCTACCAAATGGATCCGCAAGTGCCCCAGCTTCTGGATAAACGGCTTGTCGAGGCTGAAATCGAACGCCCAGCTGTTGGAAAACACCCGGTCGATCCAGCCCTTGAGCAGCGCGGGCATGGACCACCAATAAATCGGATAGACCAGCACCAACGCGTCGGCACGGTCGATTCTGGCTTGCTCGGCCAGCACATCCGCGGGTGGCAAGGCCTCGCGGTGGTGCACAGCGTGGTCGGCAAAACTGAAGCGTGGCTCGAAGCCTTCGGCAGCCAGGTCGGCGATCTCGAACGTATCGGCAGGGTTGGCGCGGGTGATGCCCTCGGCGATTTTCCCGGCCAGGCTATGAGTGAGGGAGCGCGGATCGTGGTGAGCCACAACGATGAGTGCATGCATGGCGAAACTCCTTCTGGTCACGAGGTCTTGATGACAGGTATGCTTAAGTTACGCTTAGTAAGTTACGGTTGGTAAAGTTAGCATGTCAAGCACTGACGCACATTCGCAGCCTGCACCTCGTCGTCGTTTATCCCGGCATGACCGGCAGCGCCAATTGCTCGATGTCGCCTGGCGACTGGTGCGCGAGGAGGGCAGCGACGCCCTGACGCTGGCCCGATTGGCGGACCAGGCGGGGGTGACCAAGCCCATCGTCTACGACCACTTCATTAGCCGATCCGGGCTGCTGGCAGCGCTTTACCAGGATTTCGACGCCCGCCAGACCGCGCTGATGGATGCGGCCCTCGACGCCAGCGACGCCACCCTGCAAAGCCGGGCGGCGGTGATCGCGTCTTCCTACGTCGAGTGCGTGCTGCTGCAAGGCCGGGAGATTCCCGGGGTGATCGCGGCATTGACCAGTTCGCCGGAGCTGGAGCGCATCAAGCGCGAATACGAGGGTGTTTTTCTCGACAAGTGTCGCGCGGTACTGGAACCGTTCGCTGGCACGAAGGGCATCACCCAGGCCGGTTTGCGGGCGATGCTGGGGGCGGCGGAAGCACTGTCCAATGCCGCCGCCACCGGGGAAATCAGCGCTGCCGAGGCGAAGGAAGAGCTGCTGGCCAGTATTGTGGCGATGGTGACCAGGACCGCCGATAACCCTTCAAGCTGACCCACCGCCATCGCGAGCAAGCTCGCTCCCACAATGGAATGCTGGCGAGCCCCTCCTGCCATTACCACAATCCCCTGTGGGAGCTGAGCTTGCTCGCGATGACGTCAGTGCATTCAACATCTGCGCAAGCCGACCCATGGCTATCGCGAGCAAGCTCGGCTCCCACAACTGAACATGCACTCATCACTTACCCTTGTGGGAGCGAGCTTGCTCGCGATGATGGCGGCACATTCAGCCATCTGCCAACTGACCGACTGATATCCAGAGCAAGCCCCTCCTGATGGCGGACTGCACTTTTATGAAGCCGCAGGCGCGGTGATCGCACCATCCCAAGGCAGTTGGCGGTGCTTGCGCAGCGGTGGCGGGCGCCGGTTGGCTTGCGGTGACTGAGCTGACGCCTTCGCGGGCAAGCCCGCTACCACAGGGGATTAGCGGTGAATGCTCGATCGTGAATAGGGTGTGGAGCAGGTTTGGCACGCTCGCTGCAAGAGGCTATCCAGACCCACCGCGAACACAGTCGAGTGGGCAGCCCCGTCGGTCAACGAAGATCGAGTGCCAGCAGGCCGGGGGATAACGGTAGGTCGGGGCGCAGTCGCCGGGCCGATACCGCACAGAACAGGCAAAGACGCCTGGAACCGCAAGGTTTCAGGCGTCTTTTTTTTTGCTTTCAAAATCGTGATGGGCTTTTGTCGGGTGCTTTCTATGAATTCCAACGTTGCTTCTCTGAACAAGCTGCAAACGCTGATCGTGATCGGCAATGGCATGGTCGGCCATCACTGCGTCGAGCAACTGATCGAGCGCGGTGCCCTCAATCATTACCGCGTGCATGTGTTCAGTGAAGAGCCGATGCGTGCCTACGACCGCGTGCACCTGTCCGAGTACTTCTCGGGCCGTGACGCCGAGTCCCTGGCCCTCGGTGAAGCTTCGTTGTACCAGACCCCCGGTGTCACGTTGCACCTGGGTGTGCCGGTGCTGGAAATCGACCGCGATGCGCATCAGGTCGTGACCGCGCAGGATCGCATCAGCTACGACAAACTGGTGCTCGCCACCGGTTCCTATCCGTTCGTGCCGCCGATTGAAGGCGCCGAAGGCGATTCGTGCCTGGTCTATCGCACCCTGGAGGACCTGGACGCGATCCGCGCCGCCGCCAGCAACGCCCGCCGCGGCGTGGTGGTCGGTGGCGGCCTGCTGGGCCTGGAAGCGGCCAACGCCCTCAAGACCCTCGGCCTGGAGGCCCATGTGGTGGAATTCGCCCCACGGCTGATGCCGGTGCAGTTGGACACCCAGGGCGGTTTGGCCCTCAAGGCACGCATCGAGAAGTTGGGCGTCGGCGTGCACCTGTCCAAGGGCACCCAGTCCATCAGCATTGGTGAGCAGTACCGTTATAGGATGAATTTCGGCGACGACGATTTCCTCGAAACCGACCTCATCGTGTTTTCTGCCGGTATCCGCGCCCAGGATGCCCTGGCTCGCCAGAGCGACCTGCAGATCGGCCCGCGCGGCGGCGTGGTGATCGACGACCATTGCCAGAGCAGCGATCCGGACATTTTCGCCATCGGCGAATGCGCGGCCTGGAACGGCAGCATTTTCGGCCTGGTCGCCCCGGGCTACCAGATGGCCCGCAACGTTGCGGCCCGGCTGTGCGGCGAAAGTGCTGAAGCCTTCACCGGCGCCGACATGTCCACCAAGCTCAAGTTGCTGGGCGTGGACGTCGGCTCCATCGGCGACGCCCATGGCAACACCCCGGGTTCGCGCAGCTTCCAGTTCATTGACGAAACCAGCGCCAGCTACCGGCGCCTGGTGGTGGACGCCGACGGGAAACGCGTGATCGGCGCGGTGCTGGTGGGTGATAACAGCTACTACGACACCTTGCTGCAATACATGCAGAACGGCATCGCCTTGCCCAAGGACGCGGCCAGCCTGATCCTGCCATCGTCCGAAGGCGCCCCGACCCTGGGCCCGGCGGCGTTACCCGAAACCGCCACCATCTGCTCGTGCCACAACGTCACCAAGGGCTCGATCTGCTCGGCCATCGACGGCGGCTGCACCGATCTGGGCCAGCTCAAGTGCGACACCAAGGCCGGTACCGGTTGCGGTGGTTGCGCGGCCCTGGTCAAGCAAGTGTTCGAGCATGAATTGATTGCCCGCGGCGTCAGCGTCGACAAGAGCCTGTGCGAACACTTCGCCTACACCCGCCAGGAGTTGTATGCGCTGGTGCGGGTGGAAGGCATCATCAGTTTCGAAGAACTGCTGGCCAAGCACGGTCGTGGTCACACCGGCTGCGACCTGTGCAAACCGGCGGTGGGCTCGATCCTGGCGTCGTGCTGGAACCAGCCGATCATGGACCCATCCCTGGTGGCGTTGCAGGACACCAACGACACCTTCATGGCGAACATGCAGAAAAACGGCACCTATTCTGTGGTGCCGCGTATCGCCGGCGGGGAAATCACCGCCGACAAACTCATCGCCATCGGCGTGGTCGCCAAGAAATACGATCTCTACACCAAGATCACCGGCGGCCAGCGCATCGACCTGTTCGGCGCCCAGTTGCACCAGCTCCCGGACATCTGGGCCGAGCTGATCGAAGCCGGTTTCGAAACCGGCCATGCCTACGGCAAATCCACGCGCACGGTGAAGTCCTGCGTGGGTAGCACCTGGTGCCGCTACGGCGTGCAGGACAGCGTGCAGATGGCCCTGACCATTGAGGATCGCTACAAAGGCCTGCGCTCGCCGCACAAGCTCAAGTTCGCGGTGTCCGGCTGCACCCGCGAGTGCGCCGAGGCCCAGAGCAAGGACGTCGGCGTGATCGCCACCGAGAAGGGCTGGAACCTCTACGTGGCCGGCAATGGCGGCATGCGCCCGCGCCACGCCGAGCTGTTCGCCACCGACCTGGATGACGAGACCCTGATCCGCTACATCGACCGCTTCCTGATGTTCTACATCCGCACCGCCGACAAGCTGCAACGGACCTCGGTCTGGCGCGAAAGCCTGGAAGGTGGCCTGGATTACCTCAAGGACGTGATCATCCACGACAGCCTGGGCCTGGGCGTCGAGCTTGAAGCACAGATGCAACTGGTGGTCGACCGCTACGAATGCGAATGGGCCAATGCCTTGAAGGACCCGGAGAAGCTCAAGCGCTTCCGCACCTTCGTCAACGACCAGCGCGGCGATCCGGACGTTCACTTTGTCCGCGAGCGCGGCCAGCGTCGGCCGGTTCACGCCCATGAACTCCACCTGATTCCCGTTACCGAGGAGGTGCTCTGATGAGCCAGTCAAACGTCGTTCGTATTCCCGTCCGCGATGTCGCCCAGCAACCCTTGCACTGGCGGGCCCTGTGCAGCCGCGACGATCTGGTGCCCAACTCCGGCGTGGTCGCCTGGCACGACGGCAGCCAAGTGGCGCTGCTGTACCTGCCTGAGCATCAGGACAAGCCGCTGTACGCCATCGACAACCGCGACCCCAAGTCCGGTGCCAACGTCATCGGCCGTGGCTTGCTGGGCAGCATCAAGGGCGACCTGGTGATTGCCTCGCCGATGTACAAGCAGCATTTCCGCTTGGAAGACGGCCATTGCCTGGAGTACCCGGAGCAAAGCTTGCGGGTGTGGCCGGTGCGGCTCAATGGTGATGTGGTGGAGATTGGCGAAGACTGATCCTAACCATCGGGTGACCTGAAAACTGCATGAAGACCTGTGGGAGCGAGCTTGCTCGCGATAGCGGTTTATCAATCAATGCTGATGTTGCTGACCCAAAGCTATCGCGAGCAAGCTCGCTCCCACAGGGTAAAGCCTTGACTGACAGGCCTGGGTTCAAACATGCCTTTAGCTAAATGTGGGGATGAACAATGAAAACCGCCGCCCAACTGGTGAGACTCAAGAGTGTGCAGAACCAGCAGGTTCACAGCATCGCCCCCGAGCAGACGGTGCTCGAAGCGCTGCAGATCATGGCCGAGAAAAATGTCGGCGCGCTGCCGGTGATCGAGGACGGCCAGGTGGTGGGCGTGTTCAGCGAGCGGGACTACGCGCGCAAGATGGTGCTCAAGGGGCGGTCATCGGTGGGGACGACGGTGCGCACCATCATGAGCGCACCGGTGGTCACCGCCGACAGCCAGCAGAGCATCGACCGCTGCATGGAAGTCATGACCGACAGCCACTTGCGACACTTGCCGGTGCTGGATAACGGGCAGTTGATCGGCCTGTTGTCCATCGGTGACCTGGTGAAAGAAGCGATTGTCGAGCAGGCGGACTTGATCCGGCAGTTGGAGCACTACATTCGCGGGCACTAAACCCCGATGACTCCTTTCACTACCGGATCAAATGAACTACATGCTTGCCAGATATACCTGTGGGAGCGAGCTTGCTCTCGATAGCGGTGGACCCGTTGCCATTGATGTTGACTGGCCTGGCCCTATCGCGAGCAAGCTCGCTCCCACAGTGGCTTGTGTGTGGCCACTTGATCGTTCCCATCACCACCAAGAACCTCATTTGTTCGTTCGGTGACCTCCATGCTTCGATGGCCTTAATGAATCGGCCGCCAACCTAGACCGGATCGGCAGCGGGACGGTGCTGGCGCAGCAGTTCGATCTGCTGGGACGGGATCAACTCGCGCAACGCTTTATAGAGCGCGCGGGTTTCCAGCAGGTTCCAGATGCGCAGCATGGTTTCCAGCGCATCCAGGGGTTTGCTGATGAAATCCCGGGCGCCGAGGGCCAGGGCTCGCAGGCGCGTATCTCGGGTCGCATCGGCGGTCAGGACCAGGATCGGCAAGTAGTCGTTGGCCGGGATGCGTCGGTTCAGTTGCTCCAGCACGGCAAAGCCGTCGAACGCCGGCATGTGCAGGTCGAGGATGACCAGGTCCGGCTCGAAGCTGTTGAACAGGTCCAGCGTACGCAAAGGCTCGGTGCTGCTCAGCACATTGTGCAGCCCTTCGCGGGCCAGCAGTTGTTCCATCAGGTCCAGGTTGGGGCGCTGATCGTCGACGATCAGAATGCGCAAGTCGCGATTCATGCGGGCTCCGGTAGATAGTGCTCGAGGTGGCCGAGAAAGGCCTGGATATGGATGGGTTTGGTCAAAATCGCCGTGGCCCCGGCGTCGCGCAGGGCACGATGGGTCAGGTCGCTGGCATCGGCGGTGATCATCAGCACCGGCGTTGCCGCGGTGGCCGGGGACTGGCGCAGGCGCCGCAAGACTTCCAGGCCTTCCAGGTCCGGCAGGGTGACGTCCAGCAGGATCAGTTGTGGGCTGTGCTGGCGAGCCAGGTCGAGGCCCATCTGGCCTTGCATGCTCGATAACAGCTGAATGCCGGGCCGGCGCTGCATCAAGGTCTCGATCAGCGCGAGGCTCGACAGGTTGTCTTCGATGCAGAGGATTTTGCCGTGATAGTCCACGGGCGGGCGCGTCACTGTCAGGGCGGCGATGGGCGGTAAATGCGTGCCGATCACTTGGGTGGCGGGCAGTCGCAGGGTAAAACAGCACCCGTGCCCGGGCTCGCTGTGGACCTGCAGGCTGCCCTGCATCATCTCCAGCAGGTTCTTGCTCAAGGACAAGCCAAGGCCAGTGCCTTCGACCTGCGGATCGGCGCCCAGGCGTTCGAAGGGCTTGAACAGTTGATCCAACTGGTCAGGGGCGATGCCATGGCCGGTATCGTGGACGGCGATGCTCACCTGGTGGGCCTGGACGCTCACTTCGAGGCGCACCTTGCCGCCGGGTCGGTTGTATTTGATGGCGTTGGACAACAGGTTGAGCAACACCTGCACCAGGCGCTGGCGATCGGCAAGCACACCGCTGTCTTCGGGCAGTGCAGGCAGGTCGACCAAGTGGATCCCGGCGTCGGCGGCCATGGGGGAAACCAGCGTCAAGGCTTCGTGCAGCACGGTCGCCAGGGCGATCGGTTCGATGTTCAGGGGCAGGCGTCCGGCCTCGATCCGGGCGATGTCCAGCACCTCGTTGATCAACGCCAGTAAGTGCTGGCCGGCCCGCAGGATGTGGCTGACCTGGGGACGTTGGCCGGCGGTGGAGTCCATGTCCAGCAGTTGAGCGAAACCGAGGATGGCGTTCAATGGCGTGCGCAGTTCGTGGCTCATGCGCGACAGGAATTCGCTCTTGGCCCGGCTGGCGCTTTCTGCTTCTTCGCGGGCAGTGCGCAGGGCGATCTCGGCGGCGCGTCGGTCGGTGATGTCGCGGGTAATCTTGGAAAAACCGCGCAAGGCGCCCGTGCCGTCGTACTGGGCGGTGATGACCACGCTGGCCCAGAAGCGGCTGCCGTCCTTACGGCAACGCCAGCCTTCCTCCATGTAATGCCCGTCGCGGGTGGCTTCGCGCAGGGCCATGTCCGGGTGCGCCGGGCATTCCTCGGGCAGGTAGAACAGGGAGAAGTGCTGGCCAATGATTTCCTGCTCGGTGTAGCCCTTGATCCGCTGCGCGCCGGCGTTCCAGGTGGTGACGTAACCTTGGGCATCCAGGGCGAAGATCCCGTAGTCCTTCACCCCGTCGATGATCAACCGCAAGCGCTCCTCGTTATCGCGCAGGGCTCGCTCGCGTTCGGCGAGCAACTGTCCGGCCTCCACCAGCCGCGTGCCGAGCTGGCCGATTTCGTCCTGCTCCGGCGGTTGTGGCAATAAGGGTTGGCCCAAGGCCAGGCGCTGGGCGTTGCCTTGCACCTGCTGGACCCGGGCGACAATGCCCTTGGACAGGAACAGCACTGCGACAATGGCCCCGAGCAATCCGCACACCGCCGCCAGCAATGTGGCGAACAGCAGGCGCATGCGTGTGGCCGAGGCGGCGGCGCTGCGCTCGGCGAGCAAGCCATCCTCACGTACGCGCATGGCGCTGATCTGCTCGCGCAGAACGTCCAGCACTTGTTTGTTTTCGATCAGGATCGCGGTGATGGCGTCGGGGTCGTCACGCTTGCCGTTGCGCAAGGCGAGCAAACCGTCGAGTTTGTCGGCGATCAGCGGGGTGATGGTCTTGAGGTGCTCGCGCATCCTGGCATCGCGAATGTTGTGGTCCAGGCGCTGCAACGCCGCGTGGATCAGCGGCGTGGCCTGTTCGTAGCTGGGCAGGAAATCTTCGCGCCGGGTCAGCAGGTAACCGCGCACGCTGGCCGCGGCCTCGGCCAGCAGGGTGTGGACCGTCTGGATATCACCCTGGACGAGCAGTACCCGGCGCACATCCTCTTCGGCCCGTGCGGTCTGGCGTTCGGTGATGTAGATCAGCACCAGCGACAGCAGCAGGACCACCAGGGGCAGGGAAATCACCACCAGGGCCTTGCCCCGCAACGGCAGGTCGGCCCAGCGGCGGGCGGCGACAAACCTCATGGCCATTGTCCGGTGGGTTGCGCCACCAGCCCCAAGGCCACACCGCGCACGGCGGCCTGGGTCCGGTCGGCGGCGCCCAGTTTGCCGATGACCCGCTCGACGTGGGCCTTGGCCGTGCCGGGGGCGATGCCCAGCTTTTCACCGATCTCTCGATTGCTGAAACCGCCGGCCACCAGCCCCAATACCTGGCGTTCACGGGCGGTCAGGGCCTGGACCTGGGGCGTGCCACTGGCGCCACGCTCGGCCATGCGCCGCAGCAGACGCGCGCTGACGGAACTGTTCAGCGCCTCGTCACCCTGGGCGACCCGTTTGAGCGCGTCGAGCACTTCATCGCGGCTGGCATCCTTGAGCAGGTAACCGACCGCGCCCGCGCCGATGGCAGCTTCGAGGTGATCGGGGCTGTCATCCATGGTGAAGATCACCACTTTGATCCCGGGCTGACGCTGCTGCAGGAGTCGCGCCGCGCCCAGGCCGTTGAGGACCGGCATGCGAATGTCAAGAATCGCGATGTCCGGCTGTAGCCGCTCGCACAGGTCGAGAGCCTCCTGGCCATCGCGGGCCTGGCCGACGACCTCGAACCCCGGGCTGTCGGCGAGCATGCTAACAAACCCGGTGCGGGTGACTTCGTGGTCATCGGCCAGCAGCAGGCGCAAAGGACGGTTCATGGCTGTACTCCGGCGGACGGTAGCGGCACGCTGGCGAGCAAGCGGGTGCCAGCGCCGGGTTGGCTGCAACAGGCCAGGTGGCCGCCCAGCAGGTTGGCGCGTTCCTGCATGGCGGCCAGGCCCAGGTGGCGGCTACCGTTGGTCTCGATGGGTTGTTCCAGAGCAAAACCACGGCCATCGTCTTCTACCCGCAGGCTGGCGTGGCCATCTTCCACCGCCAACCCCAGGCCCACGCGGCTGGCCTGGGCGTGCTTGAGAATGTTGTTGATGCCTTCCTGGGCAATGCGAAACAGGGCGATCTCGGTGTTGCCCGGCAGGCGCACGCTGCTGTGTTCGGCCCAGCTCACGGTCAGCCCCGCGTCACGCAGGCGGTCGGCCTCCTTGTCGACGGCTTTGTACAAGCCGAAATCGTCCAGCACATGGGGGCGCAGGCCTCCGATCAGTTGTCGGCCCTCGCCGACGCAGCCTTGGGCCAGGTCGAGGATGGCTTGCAACTCGCTCGCCAGCGCCGGCGGCAGCGACGGGCAACGACCGGCGAAGCCCTGCAAGCGCTGGTGCAAGCCGGCCAGGTTTTGCGCCAGGCCGTCGTGCAGGTCGTAGGCCACGCGCTTGCGTTCGTCTTCCTGGGCGCTGAACAAGCGGTGGACCAGCTCGGACATGGTTCGCTCGCGGGCTTGGAGTGCTTCGAGCAGGCGGCTGTTCTCCAGGTGCGCCGCCAACAGCGTCGCCAATAATTGCAGCGACTCGATGTCTTCGTTGTCCGGCGCGCCGAGGGCCACGCTGTTGCCCAGCAGCAATGCCCCGAACGCCACGCCCTCTGAGGTGCGCAGGGGAATGCGCAGGACCTGGGGCAGGGCACTGCCGGGGGCTTCCAGCCAATTCGGGCCGAGTATCTGCGGCTGGGCCAGGTTGGCGAGCAGGTCGACGCGCTCCGCGCTGCCGTGGCTGGCGAGGGTGCGCAACGCGTTGTCCGGCGCCCATTCCAGCAGCAGGCCGTGGTCCATCGCCATGAACGCGCACGCCCGTTGCAGCGCACGCTGACGCATGGCCGGCAGTGGCAACTGCGTCAATTCATGGCCGGTGCCCAGCAGCAGGCCCAGGCGCGCGGCACGGCTTTGCGACTGGCGATACTGGCTGCGGATGGCCAGGGCGCTGCCGGGATCATGGGGCGGGCTTTGCATGGGGGGCTCCAGCATGGAAAAAGATCGAACGGTTCGCGGTGATGCCATTAGACCGTGTCACCGGCACCGGGCCTATCTGCCGAATGGCATAGGCGATTGGCACCGGTTGGCCGATGGCGAAGGCTCGGGAGGTCGGCAAAGTGGGCTCATTGAACCCCAAAGGAGTCTTCCGATGAAAATGAAAACCTGTGCCATTGCTGCTTTTTTCCTGCTGAGCGCGCCGCTTGTCCAGGCTGTCGAGGCCACACCTTATGTGTATCGCACAGTGGCCGAGCAACCCAAGAATGTGAACGACCGGGAAATCGCCGCGCTGTTCGACCGCTGGAACGCCGCGCTGCAAACCGGTAGCGCCACCGCCGTGACCGGTCTTTATGCCCCGGATGCGATTTTGCAACCGACGGTTTCCAACAAGGTGCGCAACACGCCGGCGCAGATCCAGGATTACTTCGAGCATTTCCTGGCGGGCAAACCGGTCGGACAAATCAACTACCGGGAAATCCGTCACCTGGGTCCCGACGCGGCGATGGACAGCGGTGTCTACACCTTTACGCTGACCCAGGCCGATGGTTCCAAGCGCGAAGTCCAGGCGCGCTACACCTTCCTCTATGAGCGACTCGATGGCCAGTGGAAGATCATCAACCACCACTCTTCGGCCATGCCGGAAGTGCCGAAGACCTTGCATGCCAGTCACTGACAACAGCGCTCGCAAAAGACCTGCCTGTGGGAGCGAGCTTGCTCGCGATGGCGGTGTTTGTCAGAAACATAGAGGCTGACGGATACTCCGCTATCGCGAGCAAGCTCGCTCCCACAGGACTCTCGACCAATTCCATCCCCGTTTTTAAACATCCTTTGCATAAACAACTTGGATTCCTGCGCGAACATTAATTAGAATCAGTCTCATTTGAGATTTTGCGCAGGCTTCTGGACATGTGTGATGCAGTTACGCCGACGGAGCAATCCCTTCATGCGTTGTACCGTGACCATGGGAGTTGGCTGGAAGGCTGGTTGCGCCGGCGCATGGGCAATGCCTGGGATGCGGCGGACCTGCGCCAGGATACCTTCCTGCGGGTGCTTGCCAGCTCCCAGACCCTGGCGGATCTGCACGAACCCCGGGCTTATCTGCTGACCGTCGGTAAACGCCTGCTGAGCAATTTCTACACCCGGCGCAATCTGGAGCAGGCGTATCTCGACGCCTTGGCGAACCTGCCTGACGCCTGCGCGCCGTCTCCGGAACAGCGTTGGCTGCTGCTGGAAACCCTGCAAGCCCTGGACGAATTGCTCGATGGCCTGCCGTCCTTGGTGCGGCGGGCTTTTTTATGGAGTCAGCTTGAAGGCCTGGGTTATCGCGAGATCGCCGAGCGCCTGCAAGTCTCCGAGCGCACCGTGAAGCGCTACATGGCCCAGGCCTATGAGCATTGCCTGTTGGTGGACTTCTGATGTCGTCGACGCTATCCCCCGAGGCGCGTGAAGCGGCACGGGCGGCTGCCCGCTGGTTGACCCTGATGGAGTTCGATGGGGACGCGTTCGACTCGGCGGCCCTGCAACGCTGGCGCGACAGCAGCGCTCACCACGAGGCGGCCTGGCAGAAGGCCCAGCGATTGCGCCAGCGCTTTGCCGGGGTGCCAGCCTCCCTGGGCATGGCAACCCTGGACCGCCCGACGCTGGCCCGGCGAACGGTGCTCAAGCGGGCATTGGGCGTCGCGGCATTGGTCCCGACCGCCTGGCTGCTGGGACGGGAGCTGCCGCTGGAGGCCTGGCGCGCTGATTTGCACACCGCCACAGGCGAGCGACGGCGCTGGGCGCTGGTGGATGGCAGTGCGCTGCAACTGAACACCGACAGCGCCGTCGATCTGGACCTCAAGGTACGGCGCCTGGTGCTGCTGCGCGGTGAGATGGCCCTCAAACTCGCCGGGAGCACACCGCTGTCCGTTCAGTCACCTTATGGGCTCATTACGGTCCAGCGTGGCGAGGTCTGCCTTCACTTGGGCGAGCGCGACTGCCGGGTGTCGGTGGTCAGCGGTTCGGCGCAACTGCAACCCCTGCACGGGCCATCGCTGAGCCTGGAAGAAGGTCAGCAGGCCAACGTCCAAGCCTCAGGCGCGGGCCCGGTGCGGGCGTTCGACGTGGCACAACTGGGCTGGCGTGACGGGGTACTGGTGGCGCAGGATCAGCCGCTGGGGCAATTCCTGCGGGAACTGAGCCGCTATCGCCCCGGCGTGCTGCGCTGGGACGAAACCCTGGAATCCCTGCGAATCACTGGCAGCTTCCGCTTGGACAACACCGATCGAATCCTCACGCTGCTGGCGGCCAGCCTGCCGTTGGACGTGCACATGCGCACCCGTTACTGGGTCACGTTGACGCTTCGTCAGACTCTGGCCTGAGGCTTGCGGTAACCCCCTGTGGCGAGGGAGCTTGCTCCCGCTGGGTTGCGTAGCAACCCCAAACCCGCCGCCGCGATGTGTCAGGTTGATGCAGTCTGCCTCGTTGGGGGCGCTGCGCCCCCCGGCGGGAGCAAGCTCCCTCGCCACGGGGTTTGAGGCCTGTTCCGATTTTGTGTCCCCTTTTTTTGTCTCGCTTGTCATTCAAGGCAACTGAACAAAAACGAGAGCGCTTTCCAATGTCCGCAGTTGTCCCTTTGCGTGTGCGCCCGGCCTTTGCCGGCCGGCGTCCGTTGTTGAACCTGAGCCTCATGCTGAGCCTGGGTGCCAGCCCATTTTTCATATCATCGAGCCAAGCCGAAGAAGCCGCCCGGCGCAGTTATCAGGTGCCGGCCGGCAGCCTCAGCGCGGCGTTGACCCGGTTTGCCGGGTTGGCGGGGGTCAACCTGTCGGTGGATCCGGCCTTGGTGAGCGGGCGCAACAGCGTCGGGCTTTCGGGGGAGTATGGGGTGGAAGAGGGGTTTGCCCGGTTGTTGCGGGGTTCGGGCCTGCAATTGCAGCCGGTGGGGGAGCAGGCCTACATCCTGATGCCGGCGCCAGAAGGCGGCAGCCTGCAGCTGGCACCCACTTCGATTCTCGGTGCCACGGCGTCGACGGACAGCCTGGTGTACGCCGGCGGTCAGGTGGCACGGCGTGGTTCGCAAGGCTTGCTGGGCTCGCGGGATTTCATGGAAACGCCGTTCAGCATGACCACCTACACCAGCACGACGGTCAAGAACCAGCAGGCGCGCACCCTGGGCGACCTGATCGCCAGCGACCCCTCGGTCCGCACCACCAACCCGGCGGGTGGGCGCTATGAGCAGTTCACCATTCGCGGTTTCAGCCTGTTCAACAGCGATGTCGCGTACAACGGTCTCTACGGCATTCTGCCAACGTACACGATCGACATGGAGATGGCCGAGCGCGTCGATATCCTCAAGGGGCCGAGCCAGCTCATCAACGGTATCTCGCCGCGAGGCAGCGTGGGGGGCGGGATCAACGTGGTGCCCAAACGCGCCACCGACAAGCCCATCACTTCGTTCACCGGCAGCTATGCCTCCAATAACCAGCTTGGCGGGGCGGTGGATGTGGGGCGGCGCTTTGGTGAAGAAGACAAGTTCGGGATTCGTTTCAATGGCGTGAAGCAGGCGGGCGACACCGAATGGGATCACCAGAGTGTGGATCGCGAGATGGCGGTACTGGGCCTGGACTTTCGCGGTGAACGCCTGCGACTCTCGACGGACATCGGCCACACCGAACGTAACACCGACGCGCCCCAGGAACGCGTGCAGGTCGGCGTCAATGCCCAGATCCCTCACGCCAGTGATGTGCGCGACAACTACGCCCAGTCCTGGAGCAAGGCGCGCACCCAGGACACCTTTGGCACGGTGAACGCTGAGTTCGATGTCAGTGATTCGGTGATGCTGTATGGCGGCGTTGGCGCGCGCAAAAGCGACCACGATTTCCTTCGGCACAACGTTTCGGTGACCAACGACGCAGGGGATTTCACTGTCCAGCCCCGTGACTTTACCCGGGAAGAAAATGTCCGCACGGCCACGGCCGGGGTGCGCAACTGGTTCCATACCGGTCCGGTGAGCCATGAGGTCAACCTGGCGGCCAGCTATTTCTACATGGATTTCGAAAATGGCGGCGCCCGTTACGCCAACGGTCGCAGCAACCTGTATGACCCGGTGCAGACCCCGACGCCAAGCAACCCGACCCGCCAGGACGACAAGGTCTACACCGAGAACCGCTTCAGCGGCGTGGCGTTGTCCGACACCCTTGGGTTGTTCGAGGATCGCTTGCTGCTGACCCTCGGCGCTCGCTGGCAACGGGTGAAGGTTGATGACTGGACGAATAACGTCAAGGGCGACACCGCCTACGATGAGGAAAAGGTTTCGCCCTCGGGTGGCATCCTGTTCAAGGCGACTGACAAGCTGTCGCTGTATGCCAACTACATGGAAGGCCTGAGCCAAGGCAAGATCGCGCCATCGACGGCGGTGAACGAGGATGAGATTTTCCCGCCGTTCATCAGCCGCCAGGTCGAGGTGGGTGCCAAGTATGACGCCGGTCCGTTCGCCGTCACCGCTGCGGTGTTCCGGATCAAGCAGCCAGCTTACGCAACCGACGCCACGACACGCGTCTTCGGCCCGAACGGTAAGCGTGAAAACACCGGCGTGGAGCTGAGTGTGTTTGGCGAGCCGCTGAAGGGAACCCGCTTGCTCGGCGGCGTGATGTTCATCGACAGTAAACTGACTGACACCACCGACGGCAGTTTCGATGGCAACCGCGCACCGGCCACACCGAAATACAACGTCAACCTCGGCGCCGAGTGGGACGTGCCGACGGTACAGGGCCTGACCCTGACCAGTCGCGGCATTTATTCCAGCTCGCAGTACCTGGACCAGTCCAACACCAAGGAAATCGATGCCTGGACGCGCTTCGACGTGGGGGCTCGCTACGGGTTCAAGGTCGACGAAAAAAACATCACCCTGCGGGCCAACATCGAAAACGTGGCCGACAAGCGCTACTGGAGTTCGGCCGGCGCGTCGGATGACAGCGAGCCCGGCTTGACGCTGTCGACCCCGCGCACCTACCTGCTTTCCGCGACGGTGGATTTCTAGACCGATGTGCCGCTCCAAGGAAGAGCTGACTGGGTTCAGATGTCGCGAAACAGATCGTGGGCATCCAACAGTCGCCAGGCGATCTCGGGACGTTTTTCCAGCCCTCGGCGGATGGCGGCGGGAATCGACTGGCGAATCTTGCGGCACAGGCCGGGCTGGTCCTGGAATTCGATGGCGATGCCGCGCATGGTCCGCACTTCGTTGTAGCCAGGCTCGACGCGCAGGCGGATCCCCAGGTTTTCATACAGGCGCTGTTGCAGGCGCTGGAGTTCGTCGAGGCTCTGGATGTTTTCAAGGCGCTCGAGCAGGCGTTTTTCTTCCTGGCGGTTCAGGCATAGGATGCGCAGGTCGCTGCCAGGCGCTTGCAGCAAGGCATCACGCCCGCAATCGCAGACGCCGGGCGGGCAGGGGGGGCGGATCGGGATCGACGCGGTCATGGGCTCCACAAAGTCTGCTGCACAACGAAACAGCGAGCTTATCGCCGGCCCAGGCAATGTGATGCCTGGCGGCATGTGGGTCAAGCCTGTTGGAGCGGCCGCTGGTCTGGCTATGCATTCACCAGCTTTTTCTGAAAGTACTCGATAAAAGTGTGGGAGCGGGCTTGCTCGCGAAGAGGGCGGTACATTCAGCATCAATGCCAGCTGATACACCGCTTTCGCGAGCAAGCCCGCTCCCACAGGGGATCCATGGCGGACACAACAGGTGTGTTCGCTGAAATCCAAATGTGGGAGCGAGCCTGCTTGCGATAGCGGTGGGCAGTCGAGGAGATTACAACCCCAACTCGGACAACCCCGGATGATCATCCGGCCGGCGGCCCAGGGGCCAGTGGAACTTGCGCTCGTTTTCCTTGATCGGCATGTCGTTGATGCAGGCGTAGCGGTTGTACATCAGGCCTTGCTCGTCGAACTCCCAGTTTTCGTTGCCATAGGAGCGGAACCAGTTGCCCGAGTCGTCGTGCCATTCGTAGGCGTAACGCACGGCGATGCGGTTATCGGTGAAGGCCCAGAGTTCCTTGATCAGTCGATAATCCAATTCCTTGGCCCACTTGCGGGTCAGGAACGCCTTGGCTTCTTCGCGGTTGTGCGCGAATTCGGCGCGGTTACGCCATTGGGTATCCAACGTGTAGGCCAGGGATACTTTTTGTGGGTCGCGAGAGTTCCAGCCGTCTTCGGCCAGGCGAACTTTCTCGATCGCCGATTCACGGGTGAACGGCGGCAACGGCGGACGAACTTCAGAAGAGGCAGACATGGCGAATCTCCAATGAGTTGATGAATGACACAGGGTTCAACGGTCAGGCGTGTAGCAAAATCTTGAGCATGTCCTGGGCGTGGTCAGCTGCGCTGTGGTCGCCCATGACCAGCGCCACGGTAATGGCGCCGTCGATCAGGATCAGTAGTTGACGGGCCAGGGCCTCCGGGTCTTCGACACGTTGTTCGACGCACAGCCGGGTCACGTAATCGAGCAGTTTCTGTTTGTGCATCTTCGCCACCTGACGGACCGGATCTTGTGGATCGCCGGTTTCGCCGCTGGTATTGATGAAGGCACAGCCGCGAAAACCTTCGCTGTCGAACCAGCCCTTGAGCACGGTAAACAAATTGAGCAGCCGCGCAGTCGGTGTGGGCGCCTTGTCCACTTCGCTGCTGAACCATTGCATCCAGCGCTCGTCCCGCCGCTTGAGGGCGGCCACGATCAGGTCGTCCTTGTTGGCGAAGTAGCGATAGACACTTTTCCGGGAGACGCCGGCGGTTTTCACCAGAAGGTCCATGCCGGTGGCGGCAATGCCACTTCTATAGATCAACTTTTCGGCGACATCGAGGATGATGTCTCGTGTTTCATTACCAGTGATTTCGTTCATTTGGCTAAAGTAGAATGATCGTTCTCCTTGGTCAAGTGTTTTTTTCTCGACCGACAGGAAGACCCGAACCCATCCATGGTGTAAGCTCATCCGTTCTTCGGAATCGACCTTTTGCGAGCCCTATGCCGTCGCTCTTCAAACGCTCCCAGCTGCCCAAGTTGCGCAGCTTTGCACTGACCGCCGACGCGGTGACCATCCTCGATGGCGCTGCCCAGTTCCGCCGTTGCCTGCTGGAGAAAATCGCCCAGGCCACCCAGCGCATCTACATCGTCGCCCTGTACCTGCAACAGGACGAGGCCGGCCAGGAAATTCTCGATGCCCTGCATACCGCCAAAGCGGCGCGTCCGGAACTGGACGTGGTCGTGGTAGTGGATTGGCTACGGGCCCAGCGCGGATTGATCGGCGCCAAGAAGCAGCCGGGCAACTCGGCGTGGTACCAGGAACAGACCCGCACCCATGCCAGCGAAGTGCCGATCTACGGTGTACCGGTGCAGACCCGTGAACTGTTCGGCGTATTGCATTTGAAAGGTTTCGTGATCGATGACTGCGTGCTCTACAGCGGCGCCAGCCTCAATAACGTCTACCTGCACAAGTTCGACAAATACCGCTACGACCGCTATCACTTGCTGCAGAACACGGCACTGGCCGACTCGATGCATCACCTGGTGCAGCATGGCCTGATCACCTCCAGGGCCGTGCATCGTCTGGACCTGCCGAACCTGCCCAGCACCCGCAGTTTGCGCAAGGACATCGGTGATCTGCGCAGCCGCCTCAAATACGCGACCTATGACACCAGCGTCGGCAGCCTCGATAAGAGCGGCCTGTCGGTCAGCCCGTTGCTGGGCGTGGGCAAGAACAATCCGTTGAGCCGGGTAATCGGCGAGCTGATTGCCAGCAGCCGCCAGCAACTGACCATCTGCACACCGTATTTCAACCTGCCCCTGGCCGTGACCCGGGAGCTCAATCGCGCCCTGGCCCGTGGGGTCAAGATCGACATCATCGTCGGCGACAAGACCGCCAACGACTTCTACATTCCGCCGAGCGAGCCATTCAAGATCATCGCGGCGCTGCCATACCTCTACGAAATCAGCCTGCGACGCTTCGCCAAACGGCATCAGCGCGCGATCGACAGCGGCCAATTGAACCTGCATCTGTGGCGTGACGGGGACAACACCTACCACCTCAAGGGCATGTGGGTCGATGAGCGCTACACCTTGCTGACCGGCAACAACCTCAACCCGCGGGCCTTTCGCCTGGACCTGGAAAACGCGCTGTTGCTGGACGATCCCAAGGGCGAGCTGCTGGCGCCGCGCCAGGCCGAGCTTGAGCAGATCTACCGCCACACCCGCCGGATCGAGCGTTACCTGGACCTGGAAGCTCTGCCGGATTACCCCGAGGCCGTGGCCCGGTTCCTGAAACGGGTCAGCCGGGTGCGGATAGAACGGCTGCTTTACCGGATCCTGTGAACACCCGCGCCATGTCGGAAAAAGACACCATCTCCATCCAGCTGGTGCGTGAGGCGTTGTTGCAAAGCTGCGCACCCGGGACGGCTACCGAGGAGGTCCTGAGCAAGGTCGGCATAGACCCGGCGCTGCTCGACGACGCCCAGGCGCGGGTCCCGGCCCATGCCTATGCGCGGCTCTGGCGTTTGCTGGCCCAGCGCCTGGATGACGAGTTTTTTGGCATGGACCCGCGCAAGCTCAAGTCCGGCAGCCTGGCGTTTCTCTGCCAGTGCGCCATGACCCAGCCCACGCTGGCGAGCGGCTTGACGGCGGGACTGGGGTTTCTGTCGCTGATGCTCGAACACCTGCCGGCCCAGTGGATGCGCCAGCAAAGCCTGGCGGAGATCGTGCTGCTGGAAGATGACCAGGCGCCGCGCCGGGCGTTTACCTATTTTACCTATTGGATGATCGTCCATGGCGTGGCCTGCTGGCTGGCCGGGCGGCGCATTCCCATTCTGTCCGTCGAGCTGCGTTGCCCGGCGCCGGATTTCTGCGACGACTACCGGGTGATGTTCTCCCAGAACCTGCGCTTTGACCGACCGCGCACCCGGATGATTTTCGCCGCCGAATGCCTCGACCTGCCCATCCGGCGCAACGCCGATGAACTCAAGCGCTTCCTGGCCCGGGCCCCGGCCAACATCCTGGTCAAATACCGCGATCCGCAAAGCCTGGCCAGCCGTATCCGCCACGACCTGCGGCTATTGCCTGCCGAACAGTGGCCGGAAACCGAGGCCCTGGCCCAGCAGTTGTGCGTATCCGCCTCGACCCTGCGCCGCCGCTTGGCGGAGGAGGGCCAGACCTACCAAGGCCTCAAGGACAGCGTGCGCAAGGATCTGGCGATCACCTGGCTGGCCGAGCCCTCCATCAGCTTCGTCGAAATCGCCTCGCGCCTGGGCTTCGCCGATGCCAGCTCCTTCTACAAGGCGTTTCGCAAATGGTCCGGGTCCAACCCGGGGCATTATCGCAGCCTGATTCTCAACGAATCCGACTGATCCGACACCGAAAATCCCTGTGGGAGCGGGCTTGCTCGCGAAGAGGTCGGCAACACCAGCATCTCTGTGACTGACACACTGCTTTCGCGAGCAAGCCCGCTCCCACAGGGGATTTTGCTTAGCTGACTGGCTCGCTCATAAAACCGTCATTTTTCTTTGATAAAAGCCTGTGCAGGTGCCGGAAAAGCCGGGCCATCCATCAGGGTAGTGTATGCACGTGACCGTTTTGGGCAACGCATGAACGTATTGGTCACCGGCGCCGCAGGGTTTATCGGTTTTCATACGGCCAGGCGGTTGTGCCGCGAGGGCCATCAGGTCATCGGCATCGACAACCTCAACAGCTACTACAGCGTCGAGTTGAAACAGGCGCGACTGGCGTTGTTGGCCGAATACCGCAATTTCCGCTTCCTGCGGCTGGACGTGGCCGACAAACAGGCGCTGCTGGAGGTGTTTGCGCAAACCCCATTCGAGTACGTCGTTCACCTGGCGGCCCAGGCTGGCGTGCGCTATTCCATCGACAATCCCGACCTGTACGCCCAAAGCAACCTGGTGGGATTCCTCAACGTGTTGGAAGCCTGCCGTGCCCATCGGCCGGCACACCTGGTGTTCGCCTCGAGCAGCTCGGTGTATGGCTTGAACGAACGCCTGCCGTATGCCACGACCGACCCGGTGGATCAGCCGGTGTCTTTTTATGCGGCGACCAAGCGCGCCAATGAACTGATGGCCCACGCTTACTCGCATCTCTATGGCATTCCCACCACCGGCCTGCGGTTTTTTACCGTGTATGGACCTTGGGGGCGGCCCGACATGGCGCCGCTCAAATTCACCGAGGCCATCCTCAACGGTCGTGCCATTGACCTTTACAACGACGGCGCCATGTCGCGGGATTTCACCTATATCGACGACATCATCGAAGGCCTGGTGCGGTTGTTGCCGCGGCCGCCGGCCAATGAAACGGGGGTGCGCCACAAGCTCTACAACATCGGCTTCGGCGCGCCGGTGAAGCTCTTGCAGTTTGTCGAGTGCCTGGAAGAGGCCTTGGGCATCCCCGCGATCAAGCATTTCCTGCCGTTGCAACCGGGCGACGTGGTCGACACGTGGGCGGACACACGTGAACTGGAAGAACACATAGGGTTTCGCCCGCAGGTTGCGGTGCCCGTCGGCGTGCAGTCGTTTGTCGATTGGTACCGCGCGTATTACCGCGTTTAACCCCTCAGCTTTTTACAGGAGCGTCATGCACGAAACCCTTTATGTGTCGGTCCTGATTCCGGCAAAGAACGAAGCCGGCAACCTCATTGCGCTGCTGGAAGAAGTGCGTGCGGCGCTGGCCGACGAGGCCTTTGAAGTCATCGTGGTGGACGATGGCAGCACTGACGCCACCGCCGCTGAACTGCGGGCGTTGCAAGGCAGTGGCTATCGCCAGTTGCGGGTGCTCAGCCACGCCCGCTCCCTCGGGCAGAGCACCTCGATCTACCACGCGGCTGAGTTGGCCCGCGGGCATTGGTTGGCAACCTTGGACGGCGACGGGCAGAACGACCCGGCCGACCTGCCGAAGATGCTCGACCTGGTACGCGGTTCGGAGGGCACACCCGCCGGCGTCAAGCTGGTGGCGGGGCATCGCGTCAACCGCCGGGACACGGCGAGCAAGCGGTGGGCCTCGCGGTTCGCCAACAAACTGCGGGCCAGCCTGCTCAAGGACCAGACGCCCGATACCGGCTGCGGCATCAAATTGATCGAGCGCGAGGCGTTTCTGCGCCTGCCGTATTTCGATCACATGCACCGCTTTATTCCGGCGCTGATCCGCCGTCACAACGGCCGGATGTTGGTGCATCCGGTGAATCACCGTGAGCGTGGGGCCGGGGTGTCCAATTACGGCAACCTCGACCGGGCGCTGGTGGGCATTGTCGATCTGTTCGGGGTGTGGTGGCTGATCAAGCGCACCCGACTGGATATCCACGCGCAAGAAACCGAGGTGTGACATGGGCAGAGAAACGTTGTGGCTGGCCGTTGGCTTCGGCGGGCAACTGGCTTTCACCGGGCGTTTTGCCCTGCAATGGCTGTACAGCGAATACAAGAAGCGCAGCGTGATTCCCGTGGGCTTCTGGTACCTGAGCATCATCGGTAGCGCACTGTTGCTGGCCTATGCCATCTACCGCGAAGACCCGGTGTTCATTGTCGGCCAGTCCTTCGGCTTCATCGTGTACCTGCGCAATTTGCAGTTGATCGCCAAGCAGCACGGGCAGAAAAACCGCGAACTGGTCGAGAAAGGCTGAGACGGTGCGAATACGATTGTCTTCCTCGCGGTTGGAGCTTCTGGCGCTTGTGGTGCTGGCTTTGATCATGGTCGGCGCGGGCCTGGGCTGGCGCCAACCGATGAACGTCGATGAAGAGCGCTTCCTCGGCGTTGCCCTGGAGATGCTGCAGAACGGCTCGTGGTTCATTCCCCATCGTGCCGGGGAAATCTACGCTGACAAACCGCCGCTGTTCATGTGGGCGGTGGCGTCGTTCGTGCAACTGACCCACCTGCCGAAAGTCGCCCTGTACCTGCCTGCGTTGCTGGCCGGCGCCGTCGCCACCGCGTGTCTGTATGACCTGGGCCGGCGCTTATGGGGGCGACGCGTGGGGGTGATCGCCGCGCTGTTGTTTCTCGCCACCTACCAGACCTACAGCATCCTGCGTACCGGGCAAATCGATGGTTTCCTTGCGCTTTGGACCATCCTGGGGATCTATGGCTTGTGCCGGCATTTGCTGCTCGGCCCGGCGTGGCGCTGGTATTACCTGGCCTGTGGGGCGATGGGGCTGGGGATCATCAGCAAAGGCGTGGGTTTCCTACCGGTATTGATGCTGATTCCCTATGCCTATGGGCTGCGCCGAGGGTGGAAAGGCCTGGTGTCCATGCCGGGCAAGGCGGGCGCCTGGTGGCTGGGGCTGGTTGTGGCGCTGGCGGCGATCACCCTGTGGCTCGGGCCTTTGTTGTGGATCGTGTGGCAGGGCAGTCCCGACAGCCTGGCCTATGCCCAGGAGATCCTGCTGAAGCAGACGGCGGGGCGTTATGCCAATGCCTGGGAGCACCGCGAACCCTTCTGGTACTTCTTTGTCCAGGTGATTCCGAAGTACTGGCTGCCGATCTTTTTCATGCTGCCATGGCTGGTGCCGGCCTGGCGCAGGCAGTTGCTCAAGCACGACGGTCGGGTGCTGGTGCTGCTGGGGTGGGTGGTTCTGGTGCTGTTGTTCTTCAGCCTGAGCAGTGGCAAGCGCAAGCTGTATATCTTTCCCGCGTTGCCGGCCTTGATCCTGCTGGTGGCGCCGCTTGTGCCGTGGATGCTGCACCGTTGGTTCAGCCGGTGGCCGAGGGGCAGGGCGGTATTCGCTGCCTTGACGGTGGTGTGGTTGTGCGCCTGGTTTGCGCGCGGTTTCATCGAGCCCTACAGAGAAGGTGTCAACCCCCACCAGACCTTGATGCGTGATGTCGCGGGGCTGACTTCAAATGCCGAGTTGGTGCTCGTGGGATGGCGCGAGGGTCATTGGCTGTTCGCCCGGCAACCCATCGTGCATTTTGGCTTTTATAACGGCAACTCCCTGGAACAATCTGCCACTTGGCTGCGCAGCCGCCCGCAGGCCTTTGCCTTGGTGCCAGGGCGGGACCTGGCCCGCTGCTACGACCCGCAAAAGGCGCGTCGGGTTGGCGATACCTCGCGGGCCGAGTGGTTCCTGGTGGGGGCGGATGCGGATAACCAGCGCTGCCAGTCCCCAGCGCCGGAGAAGGTTTATTCATTTGCCTGGAAGCAGCCCTTGTAGTGGCTGGACAGCCGCCTTCGCGAGCAAGCTCGCTCCCACATTGGGTTGCGGGCGTTCACAAAACTCGTGTCCACCACATATCCTCTGTGGGAGCGGGCTTGCTCGCGAAAGCGGTGGTTCAGACACATCATGATCGACTGTCAGGCCGCCTTCGCGAGCAAGCTCGCTCCCACATGAGTGCTTGGGCGGTCACAGAATCGAGGCCCACCACCAATCCCCTGTGGGAGCGAGCTTGCTCGCGATGACGGCCTGGCTGGCACCACATCCCTCGAACCATGGCCAAACCAGTCAAGCAACTTGATGGCTTTGACCATTGCCGCGACCGCCCTTCGGCGCGAGTATTTGCCTGCTCTTCACGGTTCCCCCAACCAATAAAAAGTACAGAGGGATTCTGGTCATGCGCGATTATTCGTCCGCCACGTCGCAGTTCGATTACCTGCCCACCGTCAACGCCGCACTGCACGGCTCGCTCGAGGCGCTCAATGCCTGTGTCGAGTGTTGCGACCGGCATGCGTTGCCGGGTCGCATCGCCTTGTTCTGGGAGGGCCGTGACGGCAGCGACGCCACCTGGACCTACCGTGACCTGCAGGACAACGCCGCGCGGTTCGCCAATTTTCTACGCGCCCAAGGCGTCGGCCAGGGCGACAAAGTGGCCGGCCTGCTGCCGCGTACCGCGGAACTCTTGATCGTGGTACTGGCCACCTGGCGCATCGGGGCGGTGTATCAACCGCTGTTCACCGCGTTCGGGCCCAAGGCCATCGAACACCGCCTCGGCAGCTCGGGCGCGCGGGTCGTCGTCACCGACGCCGTCAACCGTCCCAAGCTAAACGAAGTTGCCGGTTGCCCCACCATCGTCACGGTCGGCGGCGAAAAGGGCCAGGGCATCGTGCGCGGCGACTACAGTTTCTGGGCCGAAGTGGCGAACCTTTCCAGTGAGTGCGAACCGCTGATGCTCACCGGCGAAGACCCGTTCCTGCTGATGTTCACCTCCGGCACCACGGGCCCCGCCAAGGCGCTGTCGGTGCCGCTCAAGGCCATCGCGGCGTTCCAGAGCTACATGCGCGACGCGGTGGACCTGCGCCCTGAAGACGCCTTCTGGAACGTCGCCGACCCCGGTTGGGCCTACGGCATTTATTTTGGCGTGACCGGGCCGCTGGCCATGGGGCATCCGATTACCTTCTACGATGGCCCGTTCACCCTGGAAAGCACCTGCCGGATCATCAACAAATACGCCATCACCAACCTGATCGGCTCACCCACGGCCTATCGCCTGTTGATTGCCGGCGGCGAGCAGTTTGCCCGCTCGATCAAGGGCAAGCTGCGCATCGTCAGCAGTGCTGGCGAGCCGTTGAACCCGGAGGTGATCCGCTGGTTCGCCGACAACCTGAACGTGGTAATCCACGACCATTACGGCCAGACCGAACTGGGCATGGTGCTGTGCAACCACCATGGGTTGGAACACCCGGTGCACCTGGGCGCAGCCGGTTTCGCCTCGCCGGGCCACCGGATCGTGGTGCTGGATGAAAACCAGCGCGAGCTGGGCGTGGGCGAACCGGGCATTCTCGCGGTGGACCGCAGCCAGTCGCCCATGTGCTGGTTCGCCGGTTACGAAGGCGCGCCGACCAAGGCCTTCGTTGGTGATTACTACTTGAGCGGCGACACCGTGGAACTGAACCCGGACGGCAGCATCAGCTTCGTCGGCCGCAGCGACGATGTGATCACCACCTCCGGCTACCGGGTCGGTCCGTTCGACGTGGAAAGCGCTCTGATCGAACACCCGGCCGTAGTGGAAGCGGCGGTGATCGGCAAGCCTGATCCGGAACGCACCGAGTTGGTGAAGGCCTTCGTGGTGCTCAGCACCCAATACCGCGCCTCACCGGAGCTGGCCGAGGAACTGCGCCTGCACGTGCGCCAGCGCCTGGCGGCCCATGCCTATCCCCGTGAAATCGAATTTGTCAGCGACTTGCCGAAAACCCCAAGCGGCAAGTTGCAGCGCTTCATCTTGCGCAACCAGGAGATCGCCAAGGTTCAAGAGACTTTGGCGCACAACGTTTCAGCTTGAACCCAAGGAAACCATGATGCAGATCGACAACAAGATTTTCCTCGTCAGCGGCGGTGCTTCCGGCCTTGGCGCGGCCACCGGTGAAATGCTGGTCAAGGCCGGCGCCAAAGTGATGCTGGTGGACCTCAACGCCGACGCTGTGGCTGCCCAGGCGCAAAAGCTGGGTTGCCAGAGCGTGGTGGCCGACATCAGCAACGAAGCGGCGGCTGAAGCGGCGGTCAAGGCCACCGTCGATGCGTTCGGCGGTCTGAATGGCCTGGTGAATTGCGCCGGTATCGTGCGCGGCGAGAAGATCCTCGGCAAGAACGGCCCCCACGCACTGGCCAGCTTCAGCCAAGTGATCAACGTCAACCTGATCGGCAGCTTCAACTTGCTGCGCTTGGCGGCTGCGGCCATTGCCGAAAGCGAGGCCAACGCCGACGGCGAGCGTGGGGTGATCATCAATACCGCTTCGGTAGCAGCCTTCGACGGCCAGATCGGCCAGGCGGCTTACGCGGCCTCCAAAGGCGCCATCGCCAGCCTGACACTGCCGGCCGCCCGTGAACTGGCGCGCTTCGGTATCCGGGTGATGACCATCGCGCCGGGCATCTTCGAAACCCCGATGATGGCCGGCATGACCCCGGAGGTGCGCGACTCCCTGGCCGCCGGCGTGCCGTTTCCGCCGCGCCTTGGGAAACCTTCCGAGTACGCGGCGCTGGTCAGGCATATCATTGAGAACAGCATGCTCAACGGCGAGGTGATCCGTCTCGACGGCGCCTTGCGCATGGCAGCCAAATAAGTCTGGAGGATTCATGATGTCCAACGATCCTATTGTCATCGTCAGCGCCGTCCGCACCCCCATGGGCGGTTTCCAGGGCGAACTGAAAAGCCTCACCGCCCCGCAACTGGGTGCCCTCGCCATCAAGGCCGCCGTGGAGCGTGCCGGCATCGCGCCGGGTGCGGTTGAAGAAGTGCTGTTCGGTTGCGTGCTCGCCGCTGGCCAGGGCCAGGCACCGGCACGTCAGGCCGCGCTGGGCGCCGGGCTCGACAAGTCGACCCGCTGCACCACGCTGAACAAGATGTGCGGTTCGGGCATGGAAGCGGCGATCCTGGCCCATGACATGCTCATCGCCGGCAGCGCCGAGGTGGTGGTGGCCGGCGGCATGGAAAGCATGTCCAACGCGCCGTACCTACTGGATCGCGCCCGTGGCGGTTACCGCATGGGCCATGGCCGGGTGCTTGACCACATGTTCCTCGACGGCCTGGAAGATGCCTACGACAAAGGTCGATTGATGGGCACCTTCGCCGAAGATTGCGCCGAAACCAACGGTTTCAGTCGCGAGGCCCAGGACGCCTTCGCCATTGCGTCCACCACCCGCGCCCAGCAGGCGATCAAGGACGGCAGTTTCGACGCCGAGATCGTGCCGCTGCAGGTCATGGTCGGCAAGGAACAAGTGACCATTCGCCACGACGAGCAGCCACCCAAAGCGCGGATCGACAAGATTGCCTCGCTCAAGCCGGCGTTCCGCGAGGGCGGGACGGTGACGGCGGCCAACGCCAGTTCCATTTCCGACGGCGCCGCTGCCCTGGTGCTGATGCGCCAGAGCCAGGCGGCCCAGCGTGGCCTCAAGCCCCTAGCAGTGATCCACGGCCATGCGGCGTTTGCCGATACTCCGAGCCTGTTTCCCACCGCGCCGATTGGTGCCGTGAAAAAACTGATGCAAAAGACCGGTTGGTCGCTGGACCAAGTCGACCTCTTTGAAGTCAACGAGGCCTTTGCCGTGGTAGGGCTGGTGACCATGGACAAGTTGGAAATCGCCCATGACAAGGTCAACGTCCACGGCGGCGCCTGCGCGCTGGGCCATCCGATTGGCGCGTCTGGCGCGCGGATCCTGGTGACATTGTTGTCGGCCCTGCGCCAGAAAGGCTTGAAGCGCGGCGTCGCGGCGATCTGCATCGGCGGCGGCGAAGCCACGGCCATGGCCGTCGAATGCCTGTATTAAGGAACCCCCATGCTCCCGACTGAAGAACAGACCCAAATCCGCGACATGGCCCGGCAGTTCGCCCAGGAACGCCTGAAACCGTTCGCCGCCGAATGGGACCGTGAGCACCGTTTCCCCCGAGAAGCCATCGCTGAAATGGCCGAACTGGGCTTTTTCGGCATGTTGGTGCCGGAGCAGTGGGGCGGTTGTGACACCGGTTACCTGGCCTACGCCATGACCCTGGAGGAAATCGCCGCCGGCGACGGCGCCTGCTCGACCATCATGAGCGTGCACAACTCGGTGGGTTGCGTGCCGATCCTCAAGTTCGGCAACGATGAGCAGAAAACGAAATTCCTCACGCCTCTGGCCAGCGGTGCGATGCTTGGCGCTTTCGCTCTGACCGAGCCCCAGGCCGGTTCGGACGCCAGCAGCCTCAAGACGCGGGCGCGCTTGGAGGGCGATCATTACGTGCTCAACGGTTGCAAGCAGTTCATCACCTCCGGGCAGAACGCCGGGGCGGTGATTGTGTTCGCGGTGACCGATCCGAGCGCCGGCAAGCGTGGCATCAGCGCGTTCATCGTGCCGACCGATTCGCCGGGCTACAGCGTGGCGCGGGTCGAAGACAAACTCGGCCAGCACGCGTCCGACACGTGCCAGATCCTCTTTGAGGAGGTGAAGGTGCCGCTGGCGAATCGCCTGGGGGAGGAGGGTGAGGGCTACAAGATCGCCCTGGCGAACCTGGAAGGCGGCCGGGTGGGCATCGCGGCGCAAGCGGTGGGCATGGCCCGCGCTGCGTTCGAGGCTGCCCGTGACTATGCCCGGGAGCGCTCCAGTTTCGGCAAGCCGATCATCGAGCACCAGGCCGTGGCGTTCCGTCTGGCCGATATGGCGACCCAGATCGCTGTAGCCCGGCAAATGGTGCACCACGCCGCCGCCCTGCGGGACAGTGGCCAGCCGGCTTTGGTAGAGGCGTCCATGGCCAAGCTGTTCGCCTCGGAAATGGCCGAAAAGGTCTGCTCCATGGCGTTGCAGACCCTGGGTGGTTACGGTTACCTCAACGACTTCCCGCTGGAGCGCATTTATCGCGACGTGCGGGTCTGTCAGATCTACGAAGGCACCAGCGACATTCAGCGCATGGTCATTTCGCGCAATCTTTGAACAGGAGTCCTGCATGAGCTACGAAACGATTTTATTGGAGATCAAGGACCGCGTCGGCCTGATCACCCTCAACCGTCCCCAGGCGTTGAACGCCTTGAATGCGCAGATCGTCAGCGAACTGAACCAGGCGTTGGATAGCCTGGAGGCGGATCCGAAGATTGGCTGCATCGTGCTGACGGGCTCGAAAAAAGCCTTCGCAGCCGGTGCCGACATCAAGGAAATGGCTGAGCTGACTTACCCGCAGATCTACCTGGACGACCTGTTCAGCGACAGCGACCGCGTGGCCAACCGCCGCAAGCCGATCATCGCGGCGGTGAATGGTTTTGCCTTGGGCGGTGGTTGTGAGCTGGCGTTGATGTGCGATTTCATCCTGGCCGGTGACAATGCCAAGTTCGGCCAGCCGGAAATCAACCTCGGCGTGTTGCCGGGCATGGGCGGCACCCAGCGCCTGACCCGGGCGGTGGGCAAGGCCAAGGCCATGGAAATGTGCCTGACCGGGCGCTTTATCGACGCGGTGGAAGCCGAGCGTTGCGGCATCGTCGCGCGGATCGTGCCGGCTGATGAACTGCTGGACGATGCGCTGAAAACCGCCGCGCTGATCGCCTCCAAGTCGGTGCCCATCAGCATGATGGTCAAGGAAAGCGTCAACCGCGCCTTTGAGGTCAGCCTGTCTGAAGGCGTACGTTTCGAGCGCCGGGTATTCCACGCGGCGTTCGCGACGCAGGATCAGAAGGAAGGCATGGCGGCGTTCGTGGCCAAGCGGGCGGCGGAGTTTCAGGACAAGTAATGCGGCGTACTCACTGACGCCATCGCGAGCGAGCTCGCTCCCACAGTGGATCTGCGGTGTAGGCAATTTTTATGTACATCACCGGACCCTGTGGGAGCGGGCTTGCTCGCGAAGAGGCCGATACATCCAGCATCTCAGTGACGGACCCACCGCTATCGCAAGCAAGCTCGCTCCCACATGGGATCTGGAGTGTATTCAGCATCTGCATACACCACCAAACCTGTGGGAGCGAGCTTGCTCGCGATGCTTTCCCAGCCATCACACCAGGTAGTTTTTTAACTCCCGGGCGATGACCATCCGCTGTATCTCGCTCGATCCTTCATAGATCTGGGTGATCCGCGCATCCCGGTAGTAGCGCTCTACCGGATAATCCTCGAGGTATCCGTAGCCACCGTGAATCTGTATGGCCGAGGAGCAGACTTTCTCGGCCATTTCCGAGGCGAACAGCTTGGCCTGGGAGGCTTCCGACAAGCACGGCTTGCCGGCGCTGCGCAGGCGGGCGGCGTGGAGGATGAGCAGGCGGGTGGCGTTGATGCGGGTGTGCATGTCGGCCAGCAGGTTGGCGATGCTCTGGTGCTCGATGATCGGCTTGTCGAACTGGACGCGATCACGGGCGTAGGCCAGCGCCGCTTCAAACGCTGCGCGGGCAATGCCCAAGGCTTGCGCCGCGATGCCGATGCGGCCGCCTTCCAGGTTGGAGAGCGCAATCGCCAGGCCTTTGCCGCGAGCCCCCAGCAGGTTGGCCTCGGGAACGGTGCAGTTGCTCAAGGTGACCGCACAGGTGTCCGAGGCGCGAATGCCCATTTTGTGTTCAGTGCGATCGACGATGAACCCCGGCGTATCGGTAGGCACCAGGAACGCCGAAATGCCTTTCTTGCCCAGCTCCGGGTCGGTCACGGCAAACACGATTGCCAGTTTCGCCCGTTTGCCGTTACTGACGAACTGCTTGGCGCCATTGATCACCCACTGGCCATCGCGCAGTTCGGCCCGGGTGCGCAGGTTGTGGGCCTCGGAGCCAGCCTGGGGCTCGGTCAGGCAGAAGCAGCCAATGGCCTGTCCACTGGCGAGCTCGGCCAGCCACGTCTGTTTTTGTTCATCGGTGCCGAAATTCAGGACTGGCCCGCAACCCACCGAGTTGTGGATGCTCATCAGCGCCCCGGTGGCACCGTCGCCGGCGGAGATCTCCTCCACCGCCAGGGCATAGGCCACATAATCGACGTAGGTACCGCCCCATTCTTCCGGCACCACCATCCCCAACAGCCCCAGTTCGCCCATCTTCGCCACCAGGCCGTCGTCAATCCAGCCGGCTTTTTCCCACGCCTGGGCATGGGGGGCGATTTCACCACGGGCGAAGTCCCGGGCCATGTCGCGGATCATCACTTGTTCTTCGGTCAGTTCGAGGTCGTGCATGGCTCAGTTCCCGTGGTCGTCGAAGCCGTCGAAGAAACTCGTCACATGGTCGGCGTCCAGCGCCTCCAGGGTCGGCGGGTTCCAGCGCGGGCTCTTGTCTTTGTCGATCAGCAAGGCGCGCACGCCTTCGATCAGGTCACCGCGTTCGAACCATTGCCGGTCCAAGTGCAGTTCCAGAGCAAAACAGTCTTCCAGGCTCAAATGCCGGCCGCGCCGCAGCATTTCCAGGGTCACGGCCATGGCCAGGGGCGAGCGGCTGTCCAGCACGTCGGCGGTCTTCAGCGCCCATTCATGGCTGTTGGCGACGGTGACCTGGCGCAACTGCTCGACCATGCTCGGTAAATCGGGCAGGGCAAAGAAATGGTCAATGGCCGGCCGTAAGTCGGCCAGAGGGGGCGCAGGGAGCTGTTGCTGGCCGAGTTTGGCCAGCAGGTTCTGCAGGTCCTTGAGCGGCATGTCGTGCCACTCGAGCCGATCGAGACGTTCGTTGAGTTGCTGAAGTTTGTGGCTGTCGAGGTACCAGTCGGCGAGCCCGCAATACAACGCGTCGGCGGCCCGGATCTGTACGCCGCTGACACCCAGGTAGATCCCCAGCTCACCGGGAATGCGCGGCAGGAAATAGCTACCGCCCACGTCCGGGAAATAACCGATGGCCACTTCCGGCATGCCCAGGCGACTGCGTTCGGTCACGACCCGCAGGTCGGCGCCTTGCACCAGGCCCATGCCGCCGCCCAGCACGAAGCCGTCCATCAAGGCGAGAATCGGTTTGCGGTAGTGGTGGATCGTCAGGTCGAGGGCGTATTCCTCGACGAAGAAATCTTCGTGCAGGGTGTCACCCTGCTTATAGCTGTCGTACAGCGAGCGGATGTCACCGCCGGCGCAGAAGGCCTTGTCGCCCGCGCCACGCAGTACCACGGCGTGAATGTGTGGGTCGAGTGCCCAAGTATCGAGTTGTTGCTGCAAGCTGCGCACCATGCCCAGGGTGAGGGCATTGAGGCCGGCGGGGCGGTTCAGGGTCAAATGGCCAATGTGATTGCGAACGTCGACCAGCACCTCATGGGTCACGGATTCGATGGTTTCCGCAGCTTGGGATGAAACCTGAGCTGTCATCGCTAACTCCCTGCTTTTATTGTTTTTTATGAATTGTGTCGCGCGTACCCATGCAGGATCGTACCAGTGCAAATTTGCCTTGCACAACCGGGATACGTGCAGGTCCTGTCTGCATATTTATAGCAGCCACAGGCTCAACCGCGACGTGAAAGAACCTCCGTGATGCTGCGGCGCTTGGCATTTCGTTCGCTGACGTGGATCAATTGTTCGAGATCTTCCGGGGTGACGTCGAAGAAGGCTTCCATTTCCGCCAAAGCCAGTTTCAGGTCTTCTGCGGTGATGGCCTGCCGGTCGACGGGAGGGTGGTCGGCCGGTATGACGGCCACCGGCTCGCTGGCGCGCTTGGGATAGCGCACCCGCGTCAGGTTGTTGTAGGCCAGCGCAAAGGAGAGCAGCCCGAAGCCCGCCAGCATGGCCGCGCCGACGGCCTGCCAGTCCAGGGCAATGATGGCCGAGTCCGCCAGCACCAAGGTCGCCGCCAGGGCGCCTGCCGGCGGGTGCAGGCAACGCAGCCAGCACATCAACACCAGTGCCATGCCGGCCGCCAGGCAGGCGCTGCCCAGGGTTCGGTCCAATACATGAGCCACCAACAGCGCCACGACCGACGCACACAGGTAACCGCCGACAATCGACCAGGGCTGGGCGAGGGCGCCCGAGGACACGGCAAACAACAGTACGGCCGAGGCGCCGAGGGGGCCGATCAGGTGCTGCGCTACCTCAAGACCAAAGACCTGGCCACATAGCCAGACACTGAACATCGTCCCCAACGCCATGCCGATGGCGGCGCGGCTCCATTCGGTGGGACGGGTATTGATAGCGGCGGGGAACCAGCGAGAAAGCATTAAGCGAAAATCCAAAAAACGAACAAAAAAAGGGGCTTACGGGAAAGTCCCAGAAAGCCCTTTAAGTGTTCCAACAGTTGGGGGAGGAACGGTACACAGTGTGCCGCTCACAACCTCCGCTTACAAATTCATATTAATGCTGGTTGAGTGCATTAATTTTGAGGTAAGGCTCGGGCTCAAGCGCTTCTTGAGGCAGGAAACCACGTTTGCTGGGCAATGGGCAGGTTGCGTGACTGGCCGCGACCCATCGGGAAATAGGTGAAGCCCTTGTCGGCCATGCGTTCCGGGTCGAACAGGTTGCGACCGTCGAAAATCACCGGGGCCTTGAGCCGCTGCCGGATCAAGTCGAAGTCCGGCGCCTTGAAGGGCTGCCATTCTGTGCAGATAACCAGTGCGTCGGCCCCCGGCAACACCGACTCTGGCGTGCCCATCAGCATGAGTCGGGTCTCGTCGGGATAGAGCAGTTGCGTCTGCTGCATCGCCTCCGGGTCAAACGCACGGACACTGGCCCCCGCGGCCCAGAGCGACTCCAACAGGGTGCGACTCGGCGCATCGCGCATGTCGTCGGTGTTGGGCTTGAAGGCCAGGCCCCACAACGCGAAGGTCTTGCCGCGCAGATCGCCCTGGTAGAACGCCTTGATCCGCTCGAACAGTTTGTGTTTCTGCCGACCGTTGATGGCTTCCACCGCTTGCAGCAGGTCGCTGGAGCAGTGGGCCTGCTCGGCAGTGTGGATCAGCGCGCGCATGTCTTTGGGAAAGCACGAGCCGCCGTAGCCGCAGCCCGGGTAAATGAAGTGGTAGCCAATGCGCGAGTCGGCACCGATGCCCAAGCGCACGGATTCGATGTCGGCCCCCAGGTGTTCGGCCAGTTCGGCGATCTGGTTGATGAAGCTGATCTTGGTCGCCAGCATGCCGTTGGCGGCGTATTTGGTCAGCTCGGCGCTGCGCAGGTCCATGAACAGGACCCGGTCGTGGTTGCGGTTGAACGGTGCGTACAGGTCGCGCATGGTTTCGCGCACTTCATCACGTTCGCAGCCGATCACGATGCGATCCGGACGACGGCAATCGGCGACCGCCGAGCCTTCCTTGAGGAATTCGGGGTTGGAAACGATATCGAACTGCAGCAAACGACTGGCCTTGAGCAGGCATTTGTCGATGTGCGCCCGCAGAACGTCACCGGTGCCCACCGGCACGGTGGACTTCTCCACCACGATGAGCGGTTGCTCGCGATAACGGGCGACGGCCTCGCCAACGGCCAGGACCTGGCTCAGGTCGGCACTGCCATCGTCCCGGGAAGGCGTGCCCACCGCGATAAACAACACCTGGCCGTGTTGCACGGCAAGCTGTTCGTCACAGGTGAAGTGCAAGCGTCCGGCCTCCAGGCCTTCACGCACCAGCGTGGCCAGGCCGGGCTCGAAAATGCTCACCTGGCCTTGCCGAAGGCTGTCGACCTTGCGTTCGTCGATGTCCATGCACACCACGTCATGGCCTACCTCGGCCAACACGGCGGCTTGCACCAAACCTACGTAACCACTTCCGAATACACTGATCTTCATGGCGGATTCCCTGGATCATTCCGAGTAAGCGACATGCACAACCAGCGTTCGCCGCAGTGCGCTTGGTTCAGAATAAGTCGGGGATATTGCAGTTCACTTACAGTCCGCTGAAGTCTTGCGCCGTCAATCGGTACGCTGCCGGCAATTGCGCGACGAACTCGCCCACCACTTCCCGAGTCAGGCTGACAATGTCTTCCACCCGCTCCATCCCGGCGCCGGTCCGCCAACTGGCGACGATGTCCATGACCGATGGCAGCGGCACGCCGTCCACCAAGGTCAATGTGCCTTGGGCCAGCTCGCCGACCACCAGCGCCGCGGGCATGGCGCCGATGCCAAAACCGTCGCGAACCAGGCGGGTGATGGCAGAGGCTGAGTTCACGCAGTTGATGCGCGGCGAGACGATGTTGGCCGAGTGCAGCAGGTTGAGGATGTCCTGGTGGGGCCGCGAGTTGCGCGAGAACGTCACGATGCGTTCCTGGGACAGGTCTTCCAGTGACGCATAGTGTCGGTCATAGGCGGAGCCGGTGCGCACCACCCAGTGCATCGGATAACGGGTCAGCAGTGCGTTGCGCACGCTGTCCAGGCGCAGGATGTCGGTCTGGAAAATGATGTCCTGGTAGCCTTTTTCCAGCTGTGAGCAGAGGTTGCTTGCGGTATCGGCCGACAGTTCGATCTCCAGGGCCGGGTAGCATTCCATCAGGCGTGTCACCAAGGGGCTGAGCCAGGTGTGGATCACCGTATCCATCGCGCCAATGCGGATCCGGCCGCGCACCTGGCGCGGGTCCTTGATCACGGCTTTCATGCTTTGCATGGTGTCCATGATGCGCTCGGCGTACTCCAGCACGCGCTGGCCTTCGGAGGTGAGCGACACCCCTTTGGAGTCGCGCACGAACAAGCGCACGCCCATTTCGTCCTCCAGGGCGGCGATCCGGCTGGAAATGGAGGCCTGGGTGGTGAACAGCTTTTCCGCGGTGAGGCGAAAGCTCTTCAGGCGGGCCACCCAGACGAAGGTTTCGAGAAACTTGATGTTCACTTCGGAGTTCCCTTGGCACAGTCATGAAACATGGAAACAGTGGCGACGGGCCTATCCCCAACCTGTGGGAGCATGGCTTGCCCGCGATGAAGATAACTCGCTCTTCCTGGAACTCGAGGTGCGTGCATCGCGAGCAAGCTTTACTCCCACAGTGGCCAGGCAGGTTTCATATTCTTCATTGCTCGGCATTAGCCATGTACAGGACTACTTCTCGCAACTCGGCTAAATCCGGAACATTATCGATGGCCGCTTCCGGCCGGCACCATGGATAGTCCAACTTCGATGCCCAGGCCATGACCATCGGCAGATCGGTCGCCGGCAGGGTCTTCATGTGTTCGATGGTGATGGTCAATCCCTCGACCAGTCGCGACTGCTGATCGAACTGCCAGTCATATAGGCCACAACCGACCCGCGCCTCGCCGCTGTTCTTGTCTGACATCGCCACCAGCCATCGGCACTGGAACGCCTCCACGTTGGCTGGTGGCGGGGCGGCCAGGCAGAACGTATAGACGTTTTCGAAGGTCTGGCCGAAGCGAGTGACCAGCACATCGCCAATGGCGGTACGGCCCTCAAGGTGGTCGGGAAAGCTGATGGAACCGGTGCGCACGACCATGTCCAGAATAGCAGCCGGGATAAAGGCCTGGTCCAGCAGGTGCGGGCGGTTGCTGTCCTTGGCACGGATGTACTGTTGAATCGAGCGCTGAGCAGTGTTCATCGTGTCTCCCTTCAGGTTGAAAAACAGCCTCGTCCGAGGCCTACAAATCACTGTTCCATAAGTCCGTCACCAGCATGCAGCCAGGGGCGTGAGTGATGCACAGCGGTGGACGCGAGGCCTGGACCACCGATTGAGGTGTCACCCCGCAGGCCCAGAACACCGGGATCTCGTCCGCTTCAACCGGCACGGCATCACCGTAATCCGGCGCGTCCAGGGATTGAATGCCGATCAGTGACGGATCGCCGATGTGCACCGGGGCGCCGTGAACATTGGGCATGCGCCCGGTAATCTGGATCGCCTGGATGGCGGCGGCGGCTTTCATCGGCCGCATGGTCACCACCATCTTGCCAGACAGGCGAGCGGTGGGGCGCGTGTCGATGTTGGTCTGGAACATCGCGACATTGCGCCCCAACTCAATGTGCCGCAAACGGATGCCGGCCTCCAGCAAGGGTTGTTCGAAGGAGAACGAGCAACCGAGGGCGAAGGCCACCAAGTCGTCCTGCCACAGGTGTTCGATGTCCAGCGGCGATTGGCTCAATTCGCCGTGGCGATAGACCCGGTATTGAGGCACTTCATGACGGATATCGATGGCGGCGCCCAGGTTGCGGAAGAACGGATCCCCTGGCTCGGTCACGTCCAGCACCGGGCAGGCCTGGCGGTTGAGGGTGCAGTAGCGCAGAAATTCATTGGCCCAATCGCCGGGCAGAATCACGATATTGGCTTGTACGCGACCCTGGCACAGGCCACTGGTATGGCCCTGGTACTGGCCGGCGGCGATGCTTTGGCGCAGGGCCAGAGGCGTGCATTGCTGCAGTTGTTCGAAGGACGTCATCACGGGTTCTCCAAGTGTTCGTTCGCTACTTTGAGAACACCGTGGCGATGACGTCCAACAAGGAATATTGGTACCCCGCGACAACTAAAAGTTATTCGAGCGGCGCTTGGCTGTTCAGACCGGGGGCCGCGACCATGCGCTGCGGCCCGACATCGACGGCGTACTGGCTGACCACCTGGCGACTCATCTGGACGATGTTCTCGATCAACTCCAGGCCGACGCCAGCGCGCCAGGACGCAACAACGTCCAATTGGGGCAGGGCGGTACCGGGTTCGAGCTGGATCAATTCGCCGCTGGCCAGGGGCTTGGCCACCAGCGCGGCCGGCAAGGCGCCGATGCCGAAACCGTCGCGAATCAGCCGGGTCATGGCTGAGACCGAATTGACGCAACTGACCCGCGGCGCACTCACGCCATGGGCGTACAGCAGGTTGAGCACGTCCTGATGCGGTCGCGAATGCTTGACGAAGGTGATGATGCGCTCACTGGCCATCTCCACCAGCGACGCATAGGGCCGGGCATAGATCGACTGGCTGGCGGCGATCCAGTGCATGGGGTAATGCCCCAATTCCAGGTTGCGCACGCTTTCGTGGCGGACCAGATCGGTCTGGAACACGATGTCCAGGTAGCCTTTCTGCAATTGCTCACAGAGGTTGCGGGCGGCGTCGGCGGTGATTTCGATTTCCACGGCGGGGAAGGCCTGCATCAGCATCGACATCAACGGGCTGAGCCAGGTGTGGATCACCGTGTCCATCACGCCGATGCGCACCAGGCCTTGCTGCGGGCTGCTGGTGTCCAGTGACTGCTTCAACGCCCGTTGGACGTCGAGCATCTGTTCGGCGTAGTCGAGCACCTTGAGGCCTTCAGGTGTCAGCGAAACCCCACGTGAATCGCGCACGAACAGGCGCAGGCCCAATTCCTCCTCCAGCGAGGCGATCCGGCTGGAGATCGCCGCCTGGGTGCTGAACATCTTCTCGGCGGTGAGGCTGAAGCTTTGCAGCCGGGCGACCCAGACGAAGGTTTCGAGGAATTTGAGGTTCATGAAGGCTCTCGGGAGGCGTGTGGTTCTTATGATTGCAATTGTTACTCCAGATCGGGCCATCGAGCGCATCAATTTTTCTTATGTCCGATCCGGCTTTTTTCCCGTTTGACGCTGCGCGGATCCGCCGCAAAGAATCCACTCCACGACGCAGCCCCACTGCGCCGGCATCCCCATGACAACAATAACGAGGCGTGCGCACAGCCCCTGGAGGGTTCGCTCGCGCCCAAAAAAGGAGCGCGCCATGCAACACGCCACATTCCCTCGATGGACCTGCACCTCGGCGGGCACCTTGCTCGGCTTGAGCCTGATCGGCGTGCCGTGCGCCCAGGCTGACTTCATCGCCGACAGCAAGGGCAGCCTGGAGGCTCGCAACTTCTACTTCAACCGCGACTTTCGCCAGGAAGGGGCACGGGACAAGGCCGAGGAATGGGCCCAGGGCTTTCTGCTGCGGCTGGAGTCGGGATACACCGCCGGGACCGTGGGGTTCGGCCTCGATGCCTTGGGCATGGCTGGTTTCAAGTTGGATTCCGGGGGCGGCACGGCCGGCACCAATCTGTTGCCAGCGGATTTGTCGGGCGGTTCCCAAGACCGTTATGGCGAACTGGGCCTGACCGCCAAGGTGCGCCTGTCCAAGAGCACCTTGAAACTGGGGACGTTGCAGATCAAGGACCCGGCGGTGAGTTCCAACGACACGCGCCTGTTGCCGGGAACGTTCAAGGGTGGGTTACTGAGCGTGCAGGAAATCGAGCGCTTGAAACTGACCGCCGGGCAACTCACGCAGATCAACTTTGTCGACTCCACCGACTACCAGGACATGACCGCCAACCGCATCGGCGGCAGCAGCGACAGGTTCCAGTTCGCCGGGGCGGACTATCAGTTCCTGCCGAACCTCACGGCGCAATACCGCTACAGCCAGTTGCAAGACATTTATCAGCAAAACTACCTCGGGTTCGTCCACACCTTGGACATGGGCGCAGGCCAGTCATTCAAGAGTGACGTGCGTTATTCGCGCAGTACCGAAGACGGTAATTTTCGCGAACTCGACAACCAGGCCTTCGGCGCCATGTTCACCTACAGCCTGGCGGGCCATGCCTTGGGCCTGGGCTACCAGCGCATGAGCGGCGACGATCCGTTCCCCTACATCGGTCGCAGTGATCCGTACCTGGTCAACTTCGTGCAGATCGGCGACTTCGCCAACGTCGACGAGCGCTCCTGGCAAGCGCGCTATGACTACAACTTTGCGGCCATTGGCGTACCCGGGTTGACCTTCATGACTCGCTACATCACAGGCGACAACGTCCAGCGCAGCGCCGCGGGCGAAGGCAAGGAATGGGAGCGCAACACGGACATTGCCTATGTGGTGCAAGACGGCACATTGAAGGGGCTGGGCTTGAAATGGCGCAACGCGACGGTGCGCTCGAATTTTGGCAACGATCTGGATGAGAACCGATTGATCGTCAGCTACACGATGGCGCTGTGGTAAGAAACCCACCGGCAAATTGTGGCGAGGAAGTGGCCACCGCGTCTTCGACGCCGCGCCGCCGAGCGGGAGCAAGCTCCCTCGCCACAGGGTCACTACCTCTGAATAACACAGCATGGCACTCGATGAATGGCGTCGTTGCCTGTATACAGGTGCGCGTCTAAAGGGATTTACCGGGAAAACAAGGAGCTGTTGCTGTGATTTACCTGATACGCCATGCCACCCCGCTGATCGACTACCAGCCCTGCAATGCCCGTTCGGCCAAGCTTCTGCTGGATGAATACAACCAGACCTCCTCTATTGATGAGGCTGAAATTGCAGCATTCCTGAGCCAGCCGGACGTGTCTCAAGTGCTCCTGGCGAGCGAAGCCAACATCCTGTCCTCGCCCGTCAATAGAGCCTACGCGACGGCATGTAGGTTGTTCGACGTGGCGCGTATCCGACAGGATGCTCGATTACGCGAGTATGACCTGCGCTTAAGCAGTATTCCCGTCCTGAGGATGGGCTTGAGGCATTGGTTCGCGTTGCACAGGATTCTGTGGTTGCTGGGGATTTCACTGGGGGCCGCGACCCGAAAAGCCGAACACCAACGGGCGCTTGGTGTGGCCGATGAGCTTTACAACAGCTGCGATGAGCCAGGGAAGATCACAATCATTGTCTCCCACGGCATGTTCCTCAGAACCGTCAGGAAAACCCTGCAAAAGCGCGGCATGCAGGCGCGCAGGATATATCGGTCGGGGTGTTTTACCGTCGAGTCGTTAACGCCATGACGGGGATTGCTCGGCCACCAAAAGCAATGACTGCGGCACCGGACTTTGTGGGTGCTGCGGTTCCTGCAGGCCCACCAGTCGAAACCCCGCCATGTCCAGGGCATTGAGCCAACTGGACAAGGTGCGCAAGTACCACGGCATGGGTTGCCATTGGCCCTTGAACCCATCGAAGGTTTCTTCGCGCCAGCCGTCCTGATAGTTACCCGCCGCCACCGTCCAGGGATGCAGCGTCTGGATCACTAACGCGCCGCCCGGGCGGAGCAGGGCGTTCATCGCGGTGAACAACGGGATGATGTCCTGATGCAACAGGGCGAAGTTGGCGCAGATCAGGTCATAGCCGCTGCCGACGTCCACCTTAGCCTCCACCAGCGCTTCATAGCTGGCCAGATGCACCGGCGAGGAACCTGACGTCCGAGCCGCATCGACCAGCGTCGCGTCGCCATCCACACCCACTGCTTCGATGCCCCGTTCAGCCAGCGCTCGCAACAACCAACCTTCGCCGCAGCCCAGATCCAGCGCGCGCTCGGGCTGACGGCTCAGTACCGCGAGCAGCATGGCCTGGTCGGTGACCGTTTGACGACTTTCAATGGCACCGGTGCGGATGGCTTCGATCCAGGCTTGGGCGTTGTGGTGCCAGCTTTGGAGGAGAGTGGTTTCGGAGGTCGACATGGATCCAGCTCCGCAGTGAATGGGGTCAGCATAGGACAATCGTTGGCCCAGGTCACAGCGGCCGATCAAGAAACAACAGGCGTGCCGCCAGCGCTGCCATGACCCCGGCAAAACCATATGTGCCCAGGCGCCTTGAAATCCCGCCGCTTGCCAGTTTCGCCCTGAGCTGCGCGGCGCAAACACCCAGCAGGGTATGGAAGACGAGGGCAATCAGTGCCAGCAACGCTCCGAGGAAGATCAACTGCAGGCTCACGCCGCCGGCCTTGACGTTGACGAACTGCGGCAGGAACACCATGAAGAACAGCAGCGCCTTAGGATTCAAGAGGCTGTTGAGGGCGCCTCGGCAGAAGATTTTCCACAGCGAAGCCGCCTGGAGCTGGCTATCCTGCGTCGCGGCCGGCGTTCTCAGTGCTTGCCAGGCCAGCCACAGCAGATACCCGGCCCCGGCCAGGCGCAGCACGTCGAACGCTGGCGCCCAGCTCATCACCAGCGCGCCAATGCCAGCACTGACCATCAACGTCATCAGCACGTCCGAAAAGGAAATGCCGAGGGCGGCCGCGACACCGGCACGCCAGCCGTGGGCCAACGCGTGGCTGGTGACGAAGGCCATGTTGGGCCCCGGAACGATCAGCAGAAGCACGACAGCAACCACGAACAGGTAGAGATTGGCGGTATCCGGCATGGGGATCACTCCGTGGGATGAGCCACGACAGTAAGCGAAGGGCGAGGAGGGCGTCAGTTACAGTCCGGGCCTATCTGATAGCAACAGTCGTCTCTCGCGATGAATCCACCGAGCCTGGCGAAAACACCAGCATGCCCAGTGCCTAACGCTGCGCCGCAGCCGGCCTTACGACGCTGCGAATCAGTGAAGCGAATGTTTCAATGACCTCGTCCTCGCCATGGCGCCCCCGTACCAACGCGCCGGACAGGGCTTCTCCCGCGCCAACCAGGCCAATGCAGCATCGCTCAAGTTCGTCCGCTGGCCACGTCGTGTGAGGTTCGAGCACAGACATGAACATCTGCACACAGTTATCCAAGAGCTCCTGGAACACCGCCGCCTTCTCTTCGCTGCCTGCCAGGGCTGCGCCCACGGCATGGAATTCATCGGTGTTATCGGCAGCGCAATGAATGTAGGCGCTGGCAAGGACCAGGGCCGTCTCTTCCAGGCTCCGGGCAGTCTTGGACATGGCGTCACGGAAAGCGCTGACCCGCTCGGTATCGATCCACTTGTAGAGCTCGATCAACAGACCCGAACGGGTACCGAAATGATCGTAGACCACCGGTTTGGACACGCCGGCGCGAACGGCCAGATGCCCCAAGGTCAAGCGATCCGCGTCTTCCTCGCGCACGATCAATAACGCGGTATCCAGCAACTGTCGCCGCCGTTCGGCTTTGGCAAGCCGGCGGGGAGGGGAACTGATGGGGCTGTGCTCAGTGTTTTTCTGCACGTTTTCGTTCCTGGCCGATAAAAACCTACCAATGGTAGGTTCAAGTATGTGATGGTGTGTTAGCTTACCTACTGAAAGTAGGTTTAAACCAGAGACAAGGAGAACACACCATGTCACTTGATCCTATCTTGCTAATGGGTGGTTCTGGCGCCATTGGCCATCACACCGCCCGGGCGCTGCGCGCCGCTCATCCCGACGTACCGCTGTTGATCGGTGGTCGCGACCTTGCCAAGGCTCAGCGCGCCGCCGAGCACATGGGCGGGGCGCGGGGCGTGTTGATTGACTCCGCCGCAGATGACCTGGGCCTCGGCGATCGCCCGGTCAGCGGCGTCGTGGTCTTTTATATGGACCACGCCCTTGCCGGATTGCGTTTTGCGCAAAAGCGCGGCGTGCCGCACCTCAGCATTTCCTCCGGCGTTTTCGAGATCGCGCCGGAAATTGCGACGTACATGCACAGGCCTGACGCCTCGCCCATTGTCCTCGGTTACGAATGGCTGGTAGGCGCGACGACAGTGTCGACGCTGAGCATTGCCCAGGCATTCGGCCGGGTTCACGACATCCGTATCAACGCACTGGTCGATGAGCAGGACACGGGCGGCCCGACCGTCGCCAGCGATTTTGAACACCTGAACAAAATGCTGCCTGCCGCGCTGACACGGCGCGACGGTGTCTTCGTCTGGCGCGAAGGGGAGGCGTCCAAGGCAAGCTTCCATGCGGTGGATGGTACGGAAATCGAGGCTTCCGGCTTCTCGTCCATTGATGTCGTCGGCCTGGCGACGGCGACGGGCGCGCCGAATGTCCAGTTCAACCTGGCCACCGCGGTGAGCTCAAGCCGACGCCAAGGCAGGCCGATGTCTACCGAGATCATCATCGAACTCGTTGGCGAGGGCCTCAAGGGCGAGCCGCTGCATACACGTCATGCGGTCATCCACCCGGCAGGCGCTGCACCTTTGACCGGCCTCAGCGTCGCAATGACTCTGGAACGGCTGCTCGGCTTGGACGGCCAGCCACCGACTCCGCCAGGGCTTTATTTCCCTTATCAACTGTTGGACGCCGCCGCGTATCTGGAGCGTCTGCAGGAGGAGGGCGGTGAGTTACGCAGGCTGCAGGCGTAATCAACCAGGCAATCCCGTGTGCTGACCGTTTCCTCGGTGGCTTCTCAAAAAGACACGGGTCTCGAAAGTCAGGCCGCCTGAGGTGACGGCCTGACGGTCTTGACTCAATGGCTATGCCCGGTGTGCCTTCGCTTGGCGTAGCCGCAGGCTGTGAATCCATACGGCGACCAACCGGGCTGGCCAAGATTCTGCTATCAGGGGTAGACCTGCTTCTTGGTATCTCTGTCAAGCACGTAGGAGTTCACCTTAATCTGCATTTGCTCGCTCCCAGAGACACCGATCATCGATGTCGACGCTGACCACGTGGCCAGGTAGCGCTTGCCAGCTTCCAAACGGATGTCCGGGGCACTGAAGCCGCATTTGCCTCCGCCGGTACCCAGTTTATTCATCGAGACCCAACACCATTCCAAAGAGTGCGTGCCTGGCGTCAGCCGAATGGCTTGGTAACCGAAGTACTCCAGGATTGAATGCTTACCGGCATAAGGTAAGGACTGGCCATCAACCCGGGTTGCCAGGAGCAGGCGATGGAACGGCACACCGAGGTCCCGATACTGCATCGTCTCGAAGTAGATAACCGGGGCATCGGCCACTCCATCGGACAAGTCCAGGACCCGAAGGGTCGGATCCTCTAAATTGCCGGCAAAAGATCTGTACTGATAGTTAGAGCAAGCGGAGAGCAGCAGTAGGGCCGCAGCAGTTCCCAATAGGCGAAACGTCATCGAATCCTTCCTGGAGGTGACATTAGAGGGCGCGCAGTTTAACTGCATCCGACTGCGGGGAGGTACCCACCGGGCTACAGCTTTCCGGCCCAAACCTCAGGTTTGCGTGCTGTCCAAGGCAAAGCACGCTCTAGCTGACCTGCCAGACGCAACAGCACGTCCTCTCGACCAAAGCCCCCTGAGAACTGCATGCCTATAGGCAGACCACTTTCTGGATCAAACGCCAATGGCATGGACATGGACGGAGATCCAGTCACATTCGCTAACGCGGTGAAGGGGGAGTGGGTGAATACGCGATCCATCCAGCCCCTGCCATCCAGGTGCTGCTGACCCTCGTTATAGGTGCCTATTGCAGGGGGCAGCGCTGGCAACGTCGGACTCAACAGGACGTCATACTTGCAGAAGAAGTGCCCCATGCTGCGGGTCACGAGATTTCTGAAATGCATGGCCTCAAGCAAATCAATGGCAGTAAGTTGACTGCCCATCTGATGCAGCGAAAGAGTGGCGGGCTCAAGAGTGCTGGCGGCAATGGGGCGGCCAGTTCCTGCCGCGATGGCGTTGAGCCAGGCAGCGGTATTGGCTGACCAGAACCGCGCATTCATTTCGACAAAGTTGTCCCAACTCAGACCAATGTCCAAACAGACTTCTTCCACACAATGACCCAGGCCTTGGAGCTGGAGAGCAACATCGCGGGTCGCTTCTGCGACCGGTTCGACGGAGCGAGTGGCGTTCAATGGATGCAGGAGAAGGCCAATCCGTAGTGATCCGGGCTCGCGAGTCGTTTCCGCTAAATAGGAACGCTGTGGCTTGGCAATCTCAAAAGGATCACCGACGGCTACCCCCTCGATTGCATCCAGCAAAGCGGCACTGTCGCGCACGGTTCGACTGATCACACCATGCACTGCAAGCCCAGCCCAAACCTCGTCCACCGCCGGTCCCATTGAAACTCTGCCCCGACTGGACTTAAGCCCAAATAATCCGGTAGAGGCCGAAGGGACGCGGATAGAACCACCGCCATCGGTGGCATGCGCCGCAGGTACCAGGCCAGCGGCCACCGCAGCGGCCGAGCCACCACTTGATCCGCCAGCGCTGCGGCTTAGATCCCATGGGTTGCGTGTCGGCCCCGAAAATACCGACTCAGTGGTTGTACTGGCAGCCAACTCGGGCGTGGTGGTTCTGCCAATGGTAACCAAACCTGCCTGCCGCAAGCGGGTCATCAGGTTCGAGTCCTCCTCGGCGATGCACCCGGCAGCCAAGCGACTGCCCAGTTCATTCAAGTGCCCTTTGGCGGTAAGACCCAAGTCCTTGACCAGAAAGGGTACGCCCATGAACGGCCCGGTAGCTGCCTGAGGTTCATTCTCCCAAACCTCAACCACCGCATTGATCTTTGGATTGAGCTGCTCAATAGCGGACAGTGCCGCAGAATTGACTTCGGCTTGGGTGACTTGACCGCTGGCGATCAGCTCAGCGAGACCCAGTGCATCGTATTCGGCGTATTCAGCGGTTCTCATCGCGTTCTCCGAGCCATTTACCTGGCAAAGCGGTATGATTACTTGTCGGTATCGTACGATACCTATTGGTATAGTAAGATACCGTTTAGTATCGATGTCAAGCGGAGAGCACCATGCGGCCCGAACGAATTCCACAGTTAGCCCCCCGAGAAAGGATTCTCGATGCAGCCGAAGAGCTATTTTTCAATGAAGGCATCAGTCGAGTGACGGTGGACGCCATCGCGGCAAAGGCCAAGTCAACCAAGATGACCGTCTACCGGCATTTCGATTCGAAAGACGCTCTGGTGCTTGAGTGGCTGCGGCTGCTCGTCGATAAATATTCCGAGGTTTTTGAAGCGCTTTCGACACAGTACGTCGGCGATCCCAAGGCGCAGATTCTCGGGTTTGCCACGTTCATCGCGCACGATCTTTCGGTGGCGTCTTATAGGGGCTGTCCGTTTACCAATTCACTGGCGGAAATACCTGAGCCAGAAAGTCCTGCCCGCCGCCTCATCGAAGAACATAAGAAACGTCAGTTCCTCCGGCTGGTGGATCTCTGTGTCAAGGCTGATTTGCCCGAGCCGAACGAAGCGGCGATGGAACTCATTTACCTGATGGAGGGGGCTCAGGTCGTTTCGCAGAACAAAAGCATCGAGGGCGTCGGTGAGAACCTGATGAAGATGGTTCGAAAAAAGATCGCCGGTTAGGTGAAGGGCAATTGGCTGGCCCCATTTCGTGGTTCGGACGGCTTCGCCGTTCATCCGATGCGGGTTATGTCAGCTCTATTTCTTGATACTGTAGCATTCAAGTATCTAGAAAGTAGGTAGCATGCAATTAGTCCATATGGTTTTAGGCCCTTTGGGGGCAGGGAAATCGACGTTCTCCAGGCAGCTAAGTCGACGCGGAGCCCAACTGCGGCGTGAGCGGGTCATGCGAAGCAATATCGATAAAGGCGAGACCTACGCTTTTGAGGTAACGGGGCCCATGTTTGATTTTATGGAGTCCCGATTTGAACATCCTTCTCCACAAGAATTGGAGCAATGTTGCAATGTCTGACAACGAATCTACTGCACCTGTTGCGAACGGCTCGACGCTTGACCGCTGTATTCGCTTCTCCCGGGCATACACCTCCGCAGCGCGGCGGGTTGATGCCAAGCTCTCTGCCGTCCATGGCCTGAGCTTCGGTGACTTCATGATCCTGTACCACTTGAAACATGCGCACAATGCTCGGCTGCGGCGAGCGGACCTGGCTGACAGCATGGGGCTGACAGCATCGGCGGTCACCAAATCCCTGCTGCCGCTTGAAAAAATAGGATTGGTGTCTCGCCAAAGTGACCCACGGGATGCGCGGGTAGGTTACGCCTGCCTCACGCCAGCAGGCGATCAGGTTTTTGCCGACGCGAAGGTCTCGGCGGAGTTCGCTTGCCAAGAGGTTTATGAGGCGATGGTGGAGGAGTGGAGTAAGTCTGGTTAAAAAAATAGTCATTGTATTGCTTCGAAATCGAATGTTAATCTCATAACACGGTTTAAAATAATGACAGAAAAGTAACATTTCGCGCTTGGGAGTTCTGCAAGTCCATGGAAAAGAACAGCTTCCTGCAGCTGCTGGAGCGAGAGTTCTCCAACTTGACCCCGACGGGCAAGCGGATCGCCAGCTATCTGTTGGGTAACCCTGAACAGCTTCCGTTCGAGTCGGCTGATAGCATCGCGCAGCAGACCTCCACCACTGGGATTTCCGTCGGGCGCTTTTTTCGATCCCTTGGCTACCAGAACATTGATGAAGTCAAACAAAGCCTGCGCGTTGAAACACCGGCGTCGTGGCTTATCACTGATCGCATCGGCGCCTTTCGTGCCGAAAACAATCAGCAAGATGCTCTTGATCGTTCCCTGAGCCGCGAGCTCGAGGCCATTCGGTATGTCTACGGTTTGGCGCGCAGCGACGCCTTCGCCGATATCGTGCAACGTATCTACGAAGCCGACGCAGTGTTCATTCTCGGCATTCAGTCCACGCGAGGAATTCTCACCGCGTTCCATAGCCACCTTGAGTACATCCGCCCCAAGGTCTACTACGTCGATGGTCTATCCGGCATCTATGCAGAAACCCTGAATTCCGGCTTCGCCAATCCCTACGCCATCATTGCGGATTTCCGTGCCTATTCCAGCGTGACTCAGACCTTCTGCGACGCGGCCAAAGACGACAAACTCCCATTGGCGCTGATCACCGACCTGCAGTGCCCCTGGGCCCGAGACTACCCACTCGACCTCTTGCAACTGAAAACCGATGTCGGGCAGTTCTGGGATTCTCCAGCGCCATTGGCCTGCCTGTTAAACCTCATCGTGTCAGCCGTCGCCGAGAAATACGGGGATCGGCTCGATGAGCGCCTGGCCAAGAACCGTCAATTGCAAAAAGCTTTCGGTCAGTTCGAAGGCTGATCCTCATTGTCCCACCGAATCCCAACTGGAGTATTGGCGTGAACAACAGCCCCCTTGTAGAGATCGATGCCCAGCGCTACCAGGTGCAAATCGATTTGATCTACGCCGGTGCAGACAACCTGGCAGGAAGAGTGATTTATCCAGATGCGCGTTGCCTGTTACATCACCAGGCTGCCGGCTGTCTGTACAAGGCCAGTCAGCTCGCGCGTCAGGCCGGGTTTACCCTTCGCATCTATGACGCTTATCGGCCGCCTTATGCCCAGTACCTGCTGTGGGACGCGCTGCCCAACAACGACTATGTGCGTGACCCGCATTTGGGCTCCCACCACAGCCGTGGCGTGGCAGTGGACCTGACCCTGGTCGGTGCTGATGGCGAGCCGCTGAATATGGGGACTGAATTCGACGCAATGGAAGAGAAGTCCCACCAGTTCTATCCCGACTTGCCAGTAGACGTGCAACGCAATCGACTGCTGTTGGTGGGAATCATGCTCGCCGCCGGCTTCCAGGCGATTGCCACCGAGTGGTGGCATTACGAACTTCCGAATGCCGACGATTACCCCTTGCTGGAGGACGTTTAAACCACGGATTGACCAACAGATAGCACCGCGCAGCCCACGTTCAGTGCGGCTGATAACAATAACAAGACAGCGTGACTTACGTTTTACCTGCAACTGCCCGGTTATAGCTTTTATAAAAAACCTGACGTACTTCCCTCTATCGAATGATCAAGGAAACCGGCATGAACCCAATGAACACCGTGACCAGCAAACCCTTTCCCGGCGCCGGCAAGCTATTGCTGAGCATTTTGTGCAGTGCATTGAGCCTTGGTACCTGGCAGGCCGCGACAGCGGCTGTACCACAAGACACCCTGGTCATCGGCAAGCCCGCTGATCCCCAGACCCTCGACCCGGCCGTGACCTTCGATAACAACGATTGGACCATTACCTACCCGTCGTACCAGCGCCTGGTCGGCTACAAGGTCGAAGGCGACAAAAGCAGCACCGAAGTCCAAGGCGACCTGGCCGAGAGCTGGACCGTTTCTCCGGACAATCTGGTCTGGGAATTCAAAATCAAACCAGGCAACAAATTTGACGACGGCGCCCCTGTAGATGCCGCCGCGGTGAAGTTTTCCTTTGATCGCTTGATGACTCTCAAGCAGGGACCTTCCGGAGCATTTCCGGAGGACATGGTGGTCGCGGTTGTCGACCCGCTGACTATCCGGTTCACCCTGAAGACGCCTTTCTCGCCGTTCCTGTTTACCCTGGCCCACAATGGCGCTTCGATCATCAACCCCGCTGTGGTCAATAAAAGCGCGGACGTCAATGCCTGGCTGTCGAGCCATACCGCAGGCTCCGGTCCCTTCCGCTTGAGCAACTGGCAAAAAGGCCAGTCGCTGACCATGGAGCCGAACACCTATTTCGCCGGTCCCAAACCTGCGCTGAAAACCGTGGTCATCAAGATCATCGGTGAGCCCTCCGTGCGTCGCTTGCAATTGGAGCGGGGTGACCTGGACATCATCGAAGACATGCCCGAAGACCAGCTCGGCGTGCTTGCCAGCAAGCCCGGCGTGGTGGTGAAGGAGTTCCCGTCGCTACGGGTCACCTATCTCTACCTGAACAACAAAAAGGGGCCCCTGGCCAGCGTCGATGCGCGTCGTGCGATCACCGAAGCGGTGGACTACAACGGCATTGTCAAAGGCATTCTCAGGGACAAGGCCAAGCTCCTGAACGGACCGATCCCGGACGGCATGTGGGCGTATGACAGCTCGTTGCCGTCGATGAAGCAGGACATGGCAGCGGCCAAGGACAGCCTCGCCAAAACACCGCAGAAAATCACCAATCTCAGCTACATGTATTCAGACAAGGATCCTAACTGGGAACCGATCGGCCTGACCCTGCAAGCTGCGTTGGCGCCTCTGGGCATTAACCTCAAACTGGAAAAACTCGCCAATGCCACGCTGCGTGAGCGCGTTGGCCAAGCGGACTACGACATCGCGGTCGGTGCCTGGAGCCCGGACTTTGCCGACCCGTACATGTTCATGAACTTCTGGTTCGACTCCAAGATGCAGGGTCTGCAAGGCAACCGCTCGTTCTATAGCAACCCGCAAGTCGACAAACTGATCCGAGAAGCGGCCGCTAACAGCGACACCGCGAAGCGCGTCGAACTGTACCAGACCGCGCAGAAAATGGTGCTCAAGGACAGCGTCTACGCCTACCTCTATCAGAAGAGCTATACCTTGCCGATGCGTGATTCGGTCAAGGGTTACGTGTTCAACCCCATGCTCGAGCAGGTGTTCAACTTGGGCAGCATGAGCAAGTAAACCGGCTCCTTCGCGCTGGTCATTCGTGGCTGGCGCGGCTTCTGATTTTCGTCTCGGGTGTTACTGAGGTGCCAAAATGGCCTTCCTGACTTTGTTGCGCAAGCGCCTGCTCGGCCTGTTGCTGGTCGTGTTCGGCGTTTCGCTGATTACCTTTGCAATTTCGCACCTGATCCCGGGTGATCCTGCTCGATTGATCGCCGGCGACCGTGCCAGCGATGCATTAGTGGCCGGCATACGTCATCAACTGGGATTGGATCTGCCGTTGTATCAACAATACGGTCGTTACCTGATGGACCTGGTGCAAGGAGACCTGGGAACCTCGATACGCACCAGCCGTCCCGTTCTGGAAGACTTGCAGACGTTCTTCCCGGCGACACTGGAGCTGGCGCTGGTAGCGCTGGTGCTGGCGATCCTGGCCGGCGTGCCGCTTGGCGTGCTATCAGCGGTTTACCACAATCGGGCGATTGACCAGATCGCCCGGACCCTGGCGGTCACCGGTATTTCAACGCCAGCCTTTTGGCTCGGCCTGGGGGCAATCGTTCTGTTCTACGGGCATCTGGGTTGGTTGCCCGGAGGCGGGCGGCTGTCCGAAGGGCTTGCTCCGCCGCCGACAATCAGCGGTTTTTATCTGCTCGACTCGCTGCTCGCCGGTGAGGGCACGCTGTTTCTCGATGCCGTGGAGCATCTGATCCTGCCGGCGGCGACCCTGGGGTTCGTGACCTTGGGCGTTGTCGCACGGCAGATTCGTTCAGCCATGCTTGATCAACTCGGCGAAGACTATATTCGCACCGCCCGCGCCTACGGCTTGTCCCGATGGACTGTGATCCTGCGCCATGCACTGCCTAACGCGCTCATCCCTTCGGTGACTGTCCTTGGGCTGACCCTGGGAGATTTGCTGTATGGCGCGGTGTTGACCGAAACGGTCTTCGCCTGGCCCGGCATGGGTGCCTATGTCGTCAAGTCGATCCAGTCGCTGGACTTCCCGGCGGTGATGGGCTTCGCCATTCTGGTTTCGTTCATCTACGTGCTGCTGAACATGGCCATCGATATTGTGTACCGCGTGATCGACCCACGCATCGGCGAGGTAAGTTGAAATGTCCGCTACCCTGATGGCCACGCGTCGCCCGCGTTGGAACGAAAAACTCGCCTATCTGACCTACCGCGTCCGCCGTAGTCCGTTGACCATGGCGGGCCTGGCGATCACCTGTATTGTCCTGCTGTGCATGGTCTTCGCCCCTTGGCTCGCCAGTCACGATCCCAACGCGCTGAACTTGGCCGAACGCCTGGCGCCGCCGTCCAGCGCCCATTGGTTCGGCACCGACGAAGTCGGGCGCGACCTGTTCAGCCGCGTACTGTTCGGTAGCCAGCAGTCGGTGGGTGTCGGTCTGTTCGTGGCTTTTGCATCCTGTTTTATCGGCGGGTTGCTGGGATGTTTTTCCGGGGTCATCGGTGGTCGTTTCGACGCATTGATCATGCGCCTGATGGACATCATGCTGTCGGTGCCATCGCTGGTGCTGATCATGGCCTTGGCGGCTGCGTTGGGCGCGAGCCTGTTCAACGCGATGCTGGCGATTACGCTTGTACGAATTCCTTCCTATGTCCGACTAGCCCGTGGCCAAGCCTTGAGCATCCGCGAGATGGGTTACGTCAAGGCCGCCCAAACCTTCGGGGCAGGGCGCTGGCACGTGGTGCACTGGCACGTGGCACGCAACGCAATGCCGCCATTGCTGGTGCAGTTGAGCCTGGATATCGGCAGCGCGATCCTCATGGCCTCGGCCTTGGGCTTTATCGGCCTGGGGGCGCAGCAGCCTACGGCCGAATGGGGCGCGATGGTCGCCACCGGGCGCAACTACATCCTCGATAACTGGTGGTACTCGACCTTTCCAGGCCTGGCGATTCTGATCACGGCCACCGGGTTCAACTTGCTGGGCGATGGCGTACGCGATCTGCTCGACCCACGGCAACAGGGGAAATGACCATGCATGTGTCGAGTCCAGTATTGTCCATCGACAACCTGAGCCTGGAATTCCCGGCTTACAAAAACAATGTCAAAGCCCTGAACGGCGTGTCGCTGCACGTCAATCCCGGCGAAATCGTCGGCGTCGTCGGCGAGTCCGGGTCCGGCAAATCAGTCACGGCCATGCTCAGTATGCGATTGTTGCCCGAGCGCAGCTATCGCATCACCGCCGGCAGCCTGAGCATGCTCGGTCGCGACATGCTGGCAGCGCCTGAAAAAGAGTTACTGACGATTCGTGGGCGCGATGCCGCGATGATTTTCCAGGAGCCGATGACCGCCTTGAACCCGACCCGGCGTATCGGCAGGCAAATGCTCGATGTGATCATTCATCACCAGAAGATCAGCGCCGCCCAAGCCCGTCTCAAGGCGATCGCACTGTTGCGCGACATGCACATCGCCAGTCCGGAACAGGTATTGGAGAGTTATCCTTTCGAACTGTCTGGCGGTATGCGCCAGCGGGTGATGATCGCCCTGGCGTTCTCCTGCGAACCCCAATTGCTGATCGCCGACGAGCCGACAACGGCTCTCGACGTGACCGTGCAACGCCAGGTGCTGTTGCTGTTACGAGAAAAAGCCAGGCAGCGGGGCACGGCCATCTTGCTCATCACTCATGACATGGCATTGGTTTCGCAGTTCTGCGACCGGGTCTACGTCATGTACACAGGGGCAGTGGTCGAGGAGGGCCGCACGGCCGATGTCATGGGAAATCCGCAACATCCCTATACGCAAGGTTTGCTCAGTGGTCTGCCGGAAATGGTCGAGCCGGGCCAACCGCTGCTGACCATTCCCGGTCAAGTGCCGAACCTGGCCTCTCTGCCCGTGGGCTGCACGTTTCAGGAGCGGTGTGCGTACGCCATGCCGGTTTGTACCCAGCGCCCGAGTCTCAACACCATCAACGGTAATGATCAACGTAAAAGTGCGTGCTGGTTACCGGTCAAGGAGCTTTCGTGATGAACAGTGCCGTGCTTCGACCCATCACTCAGATGGCCTCCACGATTCTTCAACTTGACGATGTTCACGTTCGTTTCCCCGTAAGCAATGACTGGTTGGGGCGGCCACGTGGATATGCCCACGCCCTGAACGGTATTGATCTTCAGGTGCGGGCAGGCGAAACCCTGGGTATTGTCGGCGAGTCAGGTTGCGGCAAGAGCACCTTGGCCCAGCTGTTGATGGGCCTGGTGCCGCCCAGCAGCGGGGCGCTGAACTGGGCCAATCGCAGCGGCGAAGGCCGTAGCAACGTTCAGATCGTTTTCCAGGACCCACAGTCGTCCCTTGATCCGCGCCTGCCTATCTGGAGAATCATCACCGAGCCGTTATACGCCCGAGGCCACGTCAACCATGCGCAGATGCGTGAGGTAGCCGCCAGGGTCGCGGCCCAGGTCGGCATCCGTCCGGAGTACCTGGACCGCTTCGCGCACCAGTTTTCCGGGGGGCAGCGTCAGCGTATCGCCATCGCCCGAGCCCTTTCGTCAGACCCGGATATCATTGTCTTGGACGAGCCCACCTCGGCGCTGGACATCTCGGTCCAGGCGCAGATTCTCAACCTGTTGGCCGAGTTGCAACGTGCGCGCAATCTGACTTACATCCTGATATCCCACAACGTATCAGTGGTGCGTCATATGGCTAATCGGGTGGCGGTGATGTACCTGGGGCAAATCGTTGAACTGGGCAGTGCGGCTCAAGTGCTCGATCAGCCACGTCACCCCTATACCCGTTTGTTGCTTGAGGCGGTACCACGACTGGGCGTGCCACTGCACGACGAGCAAGTCGCGGCGCCTACCGAATTACCAGGGAACCGCCAACTACCGAGTGGCTGCTTCTTCCGCGAACGGTGCAGTCTATGCACCGTTGGCTGCGAGAAACCTCAGGCCTTGCTGGGAGATGAGCAGCAGTGTGTGCGCTGTCATTTACAGGGTTGAGTCACTGGCTTCGTCAATTCTCGTACCCTAGACGCGGAAAGAACCAACGAGCTGGGACAGTCCAGAAAACTGCTGCTGTAATTGCCGACAAGCGTTGAGCGTCGCATTCAGACACTGGACTGATTGCTCGTTCAACGTGTTGATTTCAACGATGTCGACATTGAGCAACTCGATCACTGAAGTCTGCTCTTCTGTGGCAGCGGCCACTGATTGATTCACCGCATCTATCAAGGCGATCCCAACGGCCACGGCATCAAAATGCTCGCCTGCCTGGGTGGCAATCAAGATGCTTTGCGCGCTGAACTGCTGGCTTTCGCCCATGGTGGTCACCGAGGTCTGGGAGTCTGACTGAAGTTCTTCGATCATCTGCTGAATTTCCTCCGCCGAGGATTGGGTCCTGTGGGCCAGGCTCCTGACTTCGTCTGCGACGACAGCGAATCCGCGACCGGCTTCCCCCGCACGCGCTGCCTCGATCGCCGCATTCAGCGCCAATAGGTTGGTTTGTTGGGAGATACTTTTGATCACTTCAAGGATTCGCCCGATGTCGACCGTTTTCCCGTTCAACACTGCGATCCGGCCCGACGATATTTGAATTTTGTTCGACAGTTCATTGATCGCAGCCAGCGTCCTGGATAGCACGACTTGGCCTTCCTGGGCTTGAGATTTTGCCGTTGAAGCTTGCATGGAAGCGTCAGAGGCGTTCCGTGCGATCTCCTGGGCGCTGGCGCCCAATTCGTTGAGCGAAGTGGCGATGCTGTTGCTTCGGATCGTTTGCCTGTCGCAGCTGGCCATCGATGTGGTGGAACTGCTGTGAACCTGTTCCACCACTTTATTGATGTGTTCGGTGGTAGAGGCCACTTCGAGAATAGAGCGATGAATCCTCTCGACAAACTTGTTGAACGCCAGGGCGACCGTGCCGAATTCATCTCGGTTCTGAACGACCAGTCTCAAGGTCAGATCGCCTTCACCTTCGGCGATGGCTTGCATGGCCTGGCCCATTGTCCGTAGCGGCTTCATCAAGAAGTGAATCAGGCCACCCAGCAACGCGATGACGATTGCAATGGTGACAAGCGTTGCGATGATGGCGGACGTGCGCAATTCACTCAGGGCTGCATAGGCTTTCTCTTGATCGATGGAAATCCCGACATACCATTGAACGCCGGCCAGCCCACGGATGGGCGTGAAACCGATGATTTTCTCGTGGCCGTTTTCCACGCTGATATTGAGCGGATTATTGAGTTGAGGCACCTGTTGTCCATAGACGTCGCCAAGGGTTTTCATCACGTGCTCGCGGTTCGGGCTCACCAGGATCTTTCCATCCGCGTTCACCAGGAAGGCATAGCCGAGGCCGTTCAGGTTCAGGCTTGCAATCATCTTTTCCAAGGCATCAAGACTGAGATCACCGCTGGCGACACCGATAAGGTGGCCGTTGCTGGTTAACGGTGTATTGATCGAAAGCACTAACTGCTGGGTCGATTGGCTGACGTAAGGCTCACTCAAGTTCAGCGTGTTACTTGCGACGGAATCCTTGTACCAGGGACGAGTGCGTGGATCGTAATTGGCGGGCAGGTCGGTCACCGGGTCCATGACCACGCTGCCGTCGGCCAGGCCAATGAAGTTTTGCAGAAACTCGCTCGTCAGCGCTTTTTGTCCAATCAACGCCTTGATCTGTTCCGGACGTGGATCAAGGGCGATGTTCTGGCCCAAGTTCTGGATCAACAGTACACGTGCGTCAAACCAGTTTTGCACGTGACTGGCGGTGCTTTGGCCCGTATCGGTGAGACGGGATTGAATCGTGCTCAAGATGTAGTTCTGTTGAAGTTGCACGCTGTATCGGGCAAACGAGGCAAACGCCAGCGTAATGACCAAGGCGGCGGCCAGCAGTATTTTATGGCTGAATTTCATCGGCATGCTCGTTGGCTATTTAGGGGCGCACAGGGCTTCGCCAACAATCACAGGGAGGTGTTGTCGGCCACAGATGCGTTTGAGTGTAAAAAGTGTCGTGCCGCTAGCGCTCAAGCAGCGCCCGAACCCGCTTGGCAATGGCAAGGCAGGAGGTCAACCCAGGCGATTCGATCCCGAACAGATTGATCAAGCCCGGAACGTGATGCTGCCGTTCACTGCTGATGAGAAAGTCGCTGGCAGGTTCGCCCGGGGCGGAAATTTTCGGGCGAATCCCGCTGTACCCGGGTTGCAAGCTGTTGTCCGGTAAATCAGGCCAATAGCTGCGAATCGCTGAATAGAAGACCTCGGCCCGCGCCGGATCGACCTGATAGTCCTCGGTCTCGACCCATTCGGTGTCCGGGCCGAAACGCGCTTGGCCGCCCAGGTCCACGGTCATGTGAACCCCGAGGCCGGCGGCCTCCGGCGCGGGGTAGATGAGATGGGTGAAGGGCACGCGTTTGGCCAGGCTGAAGTAGCTGCCTTTGCACAGGTAGTCCTGAGGCACCGTTTGTTGCGGCAAGCCTTCCATGCGCCTGGCCAATGCGGGCGCTTTAAGGCCGGCCGCGTTGATCAGCAGGCGGCAGGACAGCGTCATCGGTGCCGCGCCCCCGACATTGAGAAGGAAACCGTCGGCGATAACCTGGGCGCTGATCAGGGGCGAGTAGAATGCAATGGTGGTGCCCGCCGCTTCGGCGTCGCCCTGCAGCGCCAACATCAATGCATGTGAATCCACGATGCCGGTCGAGGGCGAATACAAAGCGGCGATGCATTCAAGCGCCGGCTCCAGCGCGAGGGCCTGCTCGCGATCGAGCAGGCGTAGATCCTCCACGCCGTTCTCCAGTCCTCGTTCAAGCAAGACTTCCAACTGGCGAACTTGCGCTTCATCCTTGGCGACGATCAGCTTTCCCGTTTTACGGGTGCTGACGCCATGGCTGTCGCAGTAGGCATAGAGTGCATGCCGGCCCTCGACGCACAACTGGGCCTTAAGACTGCCGGGCGGGTAGTAAATCCCGGCATGGATCACCTCTGAGTTACGCGAGCTTGTGCCGATACCAATCGCTTCTCCGGCTTCAATCACCAGCACTTCATTACCTGCCAGGGCCATTTCGCGTGCGACGGCAAGACCGACGACACCCGCACCCACTACTACGCAATCGATATCGACACTCACCGTCACGGCTCCTTTGAATCGTTAGATGCCACCCAGGCACATGTATTTGATTTCCAGATAATCCTCGATGCCGTATTTGGAACCTTCACGACCCAAACCGGAGGCTTTCATACCGCCGAAAGGTGCGGTTTCGGTGGAGATGATCCCGGTGTTGATTCCGATGATGCCGTACTCGAGCGCCTCGGCCACACGGAATACCCGGGAGAGGTCGCGGGCGAAGAAGTAAGCGGCAAGGCCGAACTCGGTATCGTTGGCCTGGGCGATCACATCCGCCTCATCGGTGAAGCGGAACAGCGGTGCCAGTGGGCCAAAGGTTTCTTCCCGTGCAACCAGCGCGTGTTTGGGCACGTCCACCAGAATAGTCGGTTCGAAGAAGGTACCTCCAAGGGCATGGGGCTCACCGCCTGCGATGATCCGTGCACCTTTGCTGATGGCGTCGGCGATGTGTTCCTGGACTTTCGACACCGCGTGCTCATCAATCAAGGGACCCGTGGTGATGCCCTCATCCAGCCCATTGCCCAGGCGCAGCTTGGCAACGGCCGTTTGCAATTTATCGGCAAACGCATCGTAGACGCTGTCATGGATATACAAACGGTTGGCACAGACGCAGGTTTGGCCGGCATTGCGGTACTTGGAGGTGAGGGCGCCTGCGACAGCCGCGTCCAGATCGGCATCTTCGAACACGATAAACGGCGAGTTGCCGCCAAGTTCCAGCGATATTTTTTTGATGTCCTGGGCACATTCAGCCATCAACTGGCGGCCGATTTCAGTTGAGCCCGTGAACGACAACTTGCGGATGATCGGATTGCCGGTCAGCTCCGCACCGATCTGTGCAGCCGATCCGGTCACGACGCTCAATACGCCGTCAGGAATGCCGGCGCGGGAGGCCAGTTCTGCGAGCGCCAGGGCGGAGAAGGGCGTTTGGCTGGCTGGCTTGATCACCATGGTGCAACCCGCGGCCAGGGCCGGGCCGGCTTTGCGGGTAATCATCGCGCAAGGGAAATTCCAGGGGGTAATGGCCGCCGTCACGCCGATGGGCTGCTTGATGACCAGCAGACGCTTGTCAGGTTGATGACCTGGAATGATGTCGCCATAAACGCGTTTGCCTTCTTCGGCAAACCACTCGATGAAGGAGGCGGCGTAGGCAATTTCGCCCTTGGCTTCGGCAAGCGGCTTGCCTTGCTCGAGGGTCATCAGGCGGGCGAGGTCATCCTGGTTCGCCAGGATCAGGTCAAACCAACGGCGCAATATGATCGAACGCTCTTTGGCGGTCAGGGCTCGCCAGGCGGGCAGTGCTTGTTCTGCGGCTTCAATGGCGCGGCGAGTTTCGGCGGCACCCATTTTCGGCACATGGCCCAAGGTCTGGCCCGTTGCCGGGTTATTGACCACGATGTGTTGTTCGTTGTCCGCGTCGCTCCAGACACCAGCGATATAGGCTTGTTGGCGGAACAGACGGCTATCACGCAAGTTCATACAGGACTCCAGTTAAACGCATGGGTGAAGCAAGAGACGGGACGGCTCAGACATGCTGGCCGCCATTGACTTGAATCTCGGCGCCATTGATATACGAAGCGCCATTGGTGCAAAGGAAATGAATGAGCGACGCCACTTCTTCGGGCTTGCCGAGCCTGTGCATTGGAATGTTGCGCTCGACGATATCCTGGGTGCCTGGGGAGAGAATCGACGTATCGATTTCACCTGGGGCGATCGCATTGACCCGGATCCCGTGCTGGCCATAGTCATAGGCCATTTCGCGAGTCAGGGCCGACAGCGCGGCTTTTGAAGTGGCATAGGCGACACCGGCAAAGGGATGCACCCTTGAACCGGCAATGGAGGTCACATTGATAATGGTGCCTTGTGCGGCCTTCAATTCAGCGAACAACCCGCGGGCGAGCAGGGCGGTTGAGAACAGATTGACGTTGAAGACCTGCAACCAGGTTGCATAGTCGGTCTCCAGAACACCCAACCGACCGCCTTCAGGCCCTTTTGGACTGACACCGGCGTTATCGACCAGCGCATGCAGTTTGCCGTCACCCAGCTTTTGCTTGATCAACTCGATGCTCGCTTCGATGCTGCCAATGTTCTCCAAATCAAGATGAATGTGATTGTCCTGCCCGTCCGCCCATGGGCATTCATCCCCCCAGCTTTGCCGGGAAGCGGTAAACACACGCCAACCCGCCGCATTGAAATGCTTCACCGTCGCATGCCCGATGCCTCGGCTGGCACCTGTCAGCAGGAGTGTCTTTTTCTCGCTCATGGAAGAGTCCCCGGTTACGCATGATTTATTGATGTTTGATGCATCATGTTGAATCAGATATAGGCTGTCAACCCAATCTTCTCTGGCTTTCGATTGCACTAGTTCGGTGCGCTTACCCTTTTTTCGCCTCGATGAGGGCGCCTCGTGCTGACCGTTTCCCGTTGTGCCGGGCCGGCAGCGAGGAGGGCGTCTGGTAGGCACGTTTCCTGCTTGGATGCATGAAACATAAAACATGATGCATCATAAAGCGAGATGTGATTAGAATGAATGCGAGCAACCCCGAGCCCCTTTTTCAGAACAACAATAAGCAGGTGATGCCATGAATATTGCCTCTCCTTATGTGCGCTTCCGAGGCGTGCAGAAGAGTTATGACGGCGAACAGTTGGTGGTTAAGAAACTCGACCTGGATATTCAGCGTGGTGAGTTCCTCACGCTGCTTGGGCCTTCCGGGTCAGGGAAAACCACCAGCCTGATGATGTTGGCAGGCTTTGAAACGCCGACGGAGGGTGAGATTTTGCTCGACGGCCAGCCGTTGCATACGGTGGCGCCGCATAAGCGTGGGATTGGGATGGTGTTTCAAAACTACGCGCTGTTCCCACACATGACCGTTGCGCGAAACCTGGCGTTTCCTTTGAAGGTCAGGCGCATGAGCAACGCCGATATAGCGCTGAAAGTTAAACGCGCTTTGGACATGGTTCAGCTTGGGCATCTGGCTGAACGATACCCGGCGCAGCTTTCCGGCGGACAACAGCAACGGATCGCCCTGGCTCGCGCGCTGGTGTTCGAACCCAGCCTGGTGTTGATGGATGAGCCGTTGGGGGCTCTGGACAAACAGCTGCGTGAACAGATGCAGCTCGAAATCCGTCGCTTGCATCGCCAGTTGGGCCTGACCGTTGTCTTCGTCACCCATGACCAGGCCGAGGCGCTGACGCTCTCTGACCGTATCGCGGTGTTCAATGATGGCGTGATCCAGCAAATCGATACGCCCAAAGCGCTCTATGAGCATCCCAGCAACTCTTTCGTCGCCCATTTCATCGGTGAAAACAACGCACTGCCAGGCACGGTCGTTTCCGTTTCAGGACCCGAGTGCCGGGTACGGTTGGCTGATGGCTCTGAGGTTGGCGCCCGTTCCACCACGGCTCTACGTGCTGGAGCTGCGACTTCGCTGTCGATTCGTCCGGAGCGCGTTGAACTGAATAAATCTTCTGCCCACAGCCTCAGCGGTCGAATCGAAGAACTGATTTACCTGGGGGATCACGTTCGGGTTCGACTCAACGTCGCCGGGTACAAGGGGTTCACTGCAAAAGTCCCCATCGCCGAGATGCAGGATGACTGGTCTGCGGGTAATGCGGTCCCTGTCAGTTGGTTCAGTCACGACGCAAGTGCCCTTGATCCATTGGTTCATCAATAAAAAAAGCGTTTAAAAAACAGCTGAGGAGCGTTCCCATGTTCAAGAAAATCGCGGTAATAGCATTGATGGCTGGCGTGGCAAGCCAGGTGCAGGCACAGCAACTGACGGTGGTGTCTTTCGGAGGCCTCAACAAACAGGCCCAGGAGAAGGCCTTTTATCAACCTTTCTCCAAGGCCCACAACGTCGACATCGAAGCCGGGGAGTTCAATGGCGAGATGGCCAAGATCAAGGCCATGGTTGAAACCGGGCAAGTGGGCTGGGATGTGGTTGAAGTGGAAAGTCCAGAGTTGGTGCGGGGCTGTAGCGAAGGGCTGTTCGAACCCCTGGACTGGTCGAAATTGGGGGATAAAAAGCAGCTCGTCGATACCGCCGTCAGCGAGTGTGGCGCGGGCATTTTTATCTGGTCCACGGTGTTGGCCTACGATTCGAAAAAATTGGCCAAGGCACCGACGGGTTGGGCGGATTTTTGGGACGTGAAAACCTACCCGGGTAAACGCGCACTGCGTAAAAGCGCCAAGTTCACCCTTGAAATTGCTTTGCTCGCCGATGGCGTTTCCCAGGGACAGCTGTACAGCGTCCTGGAAACCCCGGAAGGCGTTGACCGCGCGTTCAAAAAACTGGATGAAATCAAGTCGAGCATCCAGTGGTGGGAAGCCGGTGCGCAACCGATGCAATGGCTGGTCTCGGGGGATGTGGTCATGACCTCGGCCTACAATGGGCGCGTTACGGCGGCACAGAAAGAAGGCCACCCATTCTCGATTGTCTGGAACGGCAGTCTCTACGACCTGGATAACTGGGCGATCGTCAAAGGCTCGAAGAACAAGGCGCTGGCTGAGCAGTTCATTGCCTTTGCCAACCGTGCCGAGAATCAGAAGGTGTTCGCTGAAACCATTCCCTATGGCCCGACAAATACGCAGGCCATTGCGCAGATCGATCCCAAGGTACGTCCTGACTTGCCAACCGCGCCTGCCAATCTCAAGGGCGCCCGCGGCGTAGATACCGAGTTCTGGATCGAGCACGGCGAAGAGTTGGAGCAGCGATTCAACGCCTGGGCGGCGAACTAATCAGTATCCACCGGCTTCAGTTTCCTGAAGCCGGTTCAGCCTCACATCTGGAGACCAGCATGTCAGAAGTCAGCCTGACGGCTATCGATCATTCAACCGAAAAGTCCTCGTCGCTCAAACAGCGGTTGCTGCGCGCCGAACGGACTTATCGTAAGCGTTCAATCCTGTTGATCGCGCCCTTACTGATTTTTCTACTGATCAGCTTTGTCTTTCCCATCGGCAACATACTTTGGAAGAGCCTGGACAACCCTGAAGTCAGCAGGGCGCTACCGACTACGCTCCAGGCATTGCAAGATTGGGACGGGGAGAGCAGGCCCGATGAAAAGGTCTTTTCGGCGCTGGTGAAAGATCTGCAAACAGCCAAGGCCCAAGGACAGATACCGGGGTTGATCAAACGGCTGGGTTATGAGGATGGCCGTTATCGGACGCTGTTCTCGATGGCGTTGCGCAAGTTGCCTGAACCTGACGCTGAATCCATCAGTCGAGCGATGATTGCTCAATCGACCATGTGGGCAGAGCCCAGTACCTGGCGCAGCCTCCAGCGTGCCGGACGCCCGATCACCGCCTATTACGTGCTGGCCGCCTTCGACCGTCAGGTGGACGTCCAGACAGGCAGCATCGTTGAACTGCCTAAAGGTCAGGCGCTGTATCTGTCGGTGCTTTTACGTACGTTATGGATGGCCAGTGTGGTCACGCTGTTGTGTGTGCTGTTCGGCTATCCGGTCGCCTATTGGCTGGCCAAACAACCGAGCAGTCGTGCCAATCTTTTGCTGATCATGGTGTTGCTGCCGTTCTGGACTTCTTTGCTCGTGCGTACCGCGGGCTGGATCGTATTGCTGCAGAACGGCGGGTTGATCAACAGTTCGTTGATCGGCCTCGGGTTGATCGAACAGCCGCTGCAACTGGTGTTCAACAGGGTAGGGGTCTACATCTCCATGACCCACATACTGTTGCCCTTTGTGATCCTGCCGCTTTATGCGGTCATGAAAGGCATCTCGCCCAACTATGTCCGCGCTGCGGTTTCACTGGGCGCCCATCCCTTCAGGGCGTTCTGGTCGACCTATGTGCCGCAGACATTTGCCGGCGTTACCGCTGGGGCGCTGTTGGTGTTCATTATGGCCATCGGTTACTACATCACGCCGGCATTGCTGGGGGGACCCGGTGACCAGATGCTCAGTTATTTTGTCGCGTTCTATACCAATACCACCATCAACTGGGGGATGGCCGCGGCGCTGGGCAGTCAGCTGCTGATTATCGTCCTGCTGCTTTATTGGGTGTATTCGCGCATCACTCGCCCAGCCAACCCTGCCCAGTGCGCATGAGGTGTTCGATGAATCATCATTCCACATTGATTGAGCGCTTATGGTCGCCGGTCTTCAGTTTTTTCAGCCTCAGCCTGCTGATTTTTCTGGTTGTCCCCATCCTGGTGATCGTGCCGCTGTCCTTCAACGAAGGTTCGTTCCTCAGTTATCCGCTGAGCGGATTCTCTCTGCGCTGGTATCAGGAGTTTCTTGGTTCCCAGGAGTGGATGCGGGCGTTGCGCAACAGTTTGGTGATCGCTCCGGCCGCGACGTTGCTGGCGACTGTGCTCGGCACCTTGGCGGCGGTGGGGCTTGCTCGGGGCGAATTTCGCGGCAAGGGCCTGATCATGGCGGTATTGATTTCGCCAATGATTGCGCCCGTGGTGATCATTGCCGTGGCGTTGTACTTCTTTTTTGCCCAGTTGAATCTGCTCAATAGCTACCTGGGTTTGGTACTGGCTCACGCGGCGCTGGGGGTGCCGTTTGTTGTAATTACGGTGGCGGCGACGCTGCAGGGCTATGACCGCAATTACTCTCGTGCAGCCGCCAGTTTGGGAGCGCCGCCTCTCATGGCCTTTCGCAAGGTGATGCTGCCCTTGATTGCACCTGGGGTCATCAGCGGTGCCTTGTTCGCCTTCGCGACTTCTTTTGACGAGGTGGTCGTGACGTTATTCCTGGCCAGCCCCGCACAACGAACGTTGCCGATGCAGATGTTTGGCGGCATTCGCGAGAACCTCAATCCCACCATCGCGGCTGCAGCCACGTTGATGATCGGTGCCTCTGCCGTGCTTTTACTGTTGATGGAATGGTTGCGCCGGCGCAACGAAAAGCTCCGCGGCAGCAGTGCTGTTTGACCTGTCATTTCCACAACCCTGTTGTGCTTACTGAGGTAATTGATGAAGGTCCTAGTCTCTATAAAGCGAGTGGTCGACTATAACGTCAAGGTTCGCGTCAAGGCGGACAACTCCGGCGTCGACCTCGCCAACGTCAAGATGTCGATGAACCCCTTCTGCGAAATCGCCGTGGAAGAAGCCGTACGCCTGAAAGAGCTCTCTATAAAAGAGGGGGGCGTGGCAACGGAAATCGTCGTCGTCTCCATCGGCCCGACCACCGCCCAGGAACAACTGCGCACCGCGCTGGCACTGGGTGCCGATCGCGCCATCCTCGTCGAATCCGCCGAAGACCTGACTTCCCTGGCCGTGGCCAAGCTGCTCAAGGCCGTAGTCGACAAGGAACAGCCACAGCTGGTGATCCTCGGCAAGCAGGCCATCGACAGCGACAACAACCAGACCGGCCAGATGCTCGCGGCATTGAGCGGCTACGGTCAGGGCACCTTCGCGTCGAAAGTCGAAGTGTCCGGCGACAGCGTTGCCGTGACCCGCGAAATCGACGGCGGCGCGCAGACCGTTTCCCTGAAACTGCCGGCCATCGTCACCACCGACCTGCGTTTGAACGAGCCGCGCTACGCGTCCCTGCCAAACATCATGAAAGCCAAGAAGAAGCCGCTTGAAGTGCTGACTCCGGACGCTTTGGGCGTTTCCACCGCCTCCACCAACAAGACCGTCAAAGTCGAAGCGCCGGCTGCACGCAGCGCGGGCATCAAGGTCAAGTCGGTGGCTGAACTGGTCGAGAAACTGAAAAACGAAGCGAAGGTAATCTGACTATGACTATCTTGGTAATCGCCGAACACGATAGCAAAGCGCTGGCTCCGGCCACGCTGAACACCGTTGCAGCCGCTGCCAAAATCGGTGGTGATGTCCACGTCCTGGTAGCCGGGCAGGGCGCTGGCGCCGTTGCCGAAGCCGCTGCGAAAATCGCTGGCGTGGCAAAAGTGCTGTCGGCCGACAACGCCGCCTACGCGCATCAGTTGCCGGAAAACGTTGCTCCGCTGGTCGCCGAGCTGGGCAAGGGTTACAGCCACATCCTGGCTGCCGCCACCTCCAACGGCAAGAACATCCTGCCGCGCGTGGCCGCCGCACTGGACGTCGACCAGATCTCCGAAATCATCTCGGTCGAAAGCGCCGACACCTTCAAGCGCCCGATCTACGCCGGTAACGCCATTGCCACCGTGCAATCGAACGCTGCGGTCAAGGTCATCACCGTGCGTGCCACCGGTTTCGACCCGGTTGCCGCCGAAGGTGGTTCGGCTGCCGTTGAAGCAGTCGCTGCTGCTCATGACGCCGGCATCTCCAGCTTCGTCAACGAAGAATTGGCCAAGTCCGACCGTCCTGAACTGACCGCGGCCAAGATCGTCGTTTCCGGCGGTCGTGGCATGCAGAACGGTGACAACTTCAAGCACCTCTACGCCCTGGCCGACAAGCTGGGCGCCGCCGTCGGTGCTTCCCGCGCCGCGGTCGACGCCGGTTTCGTGCCCAACGACATGCAGGTCGGCCAGACCGGCAAGATCGTTGCGCCACAGCTGTACATCGCCGTCGGTATCTCCGGCGCGATCCAGCACTTGGCTGGCATGAAAGACTCCAAGGTGATCGTGGCGATCAACAAGGATGAAGAGGCGCCGATCTTCCAGGTGGCCGACTACGGCCTGGTAGCGGACTTGTTCGAGGTGGTGCCTGAGTTCCTGGCTGAGTTGAGCTGACGCAACGGCGGCTCAAACAACAAGCGATAAAAAAAGGCCTGGTTCACACCAGGCCTTTTTACTGACATTCACTTAACCATTGACCCACTTGCTGGTGTCGTCCAGCGCCATGCCGAACCTGTCCACGATGGACTGCACTTCATCTTCATTGATGATCAGCGGCGGGCAAAACGCGATGGCGTCACCCATGTTGCGGGTGATCATGCCATGCTCCTGAGCACGGCCAGCGAGGAAGCGCCCCAGCGTCCCTGGCGCGTCCAGAGGGGCCTTGGTGGCGCGATCGGCAACCAGCTCGACGGCTGCAATCAGGCCTGCGCCACGCACTTCACCCACCAGCGGATGATCGCTGAAGCCCTGGAGCCCGCGACGCAACAGTTCGCCCATGTGCGCGGCATGCACGACCAGGTTTTCCTCGTCGATGATCTTCAGGTTCTCCAAGGCTACCGCTGCTGCAACCGGGTGGCCGCCGCCGGTAAAACCGTGACCCAATGCGCCGAAGGACTTGGTCTGGTCGGCGATGCCCTGGTACACCCGGTCATTGATCAGGATGGCGGAGATGGGCTGGTAGGACGAAGACAGTTGTTTGGACAGGATCATGATGTCCGGCTCGATGCCGAAGGTCTGGCTGCCGAACATCTTCCCGGTACGACCAAAACCACAAATCACCTCGTCCGCCACCACCAGGATGTCGTGCTTGCGGCACACTCGCTGGATTTTTTCCCAGTAGGTACGTGGCGGCACAATCACGCCGCCGGCGCCCATCAAGGGTTCTCCGACGAAAGCAGCGATGGTTTCCGGGCCTTCCTTCACGATCAACGCGTCGAGTTCAGCGGCCAGGCGATCGGCAAATTGTTCTTCGGTTTCATGGGGCAGCGCATGGCGATAGTGGTGCGGGCAACCCACATGCAGAAAACCTGGCAGCGGAACATCGAAGCCGCGCTGGTTTGCGAGCAGACCGGTGAGACTGGCACTGGCAAGCGTAATACCGTGATACCCGCCAATACGGCTGATGATTTTCTTACGGGCGGGCTTGCCCTGGGCATTATTGAGATACCACACCAGCTTGATCACGGTGTCGTTGGCTTCGGAGCCGGAGTTGGTGAAGAACACCTTGCTCATCGGCACCGGTGCCATATTGATCAGTTTCTCTGCCAGCTCGATGCTGGGGGCGTGCGCCTTGTGGCCAAACAGGTGATAGAAGGGCAGGGTCGACATCTGCTTTTCAGCCGCCGCCACCAGCCGTTTATTGCTGAATCCCAATGCCGCGCTCCATAACCCGGCCATGGCTTCGATATAGGGTTTGCCGTTTTCATCGATGACGAACACGCCGTCCCCTCGATCGATCACCAAAGGCCCCAGTTCTTCGTGAGCCCGGGCGTTGGTGTAAGGGTGCAGTTGGTGACGCATGTCTTTATCGGCTAGAGAGGAACGTGTCGTGGTCATGATGATCTCGCTGGTTTTTATGGGACTGCAAGATGAAGCATAATGCATGATGCATCATGTTGTGTAGCTGGTTTTTTCGTCATAAAACCGCGATCATGCATTTCATGCTGTCGGGCCGTTGCTTCCCGCCAAAAGAGCCCCACCATTAGGATCTGAAATGAGCTACCCAATCGGCGAAATAAAACACGCGTATCTCGGCACCAGCGTCTATTCATCGCTACGGGAAGCCTTGGTCACGGGCAAGCTTAAACCCGATGACAAGCTCCGCATTCGTGACCTGGCCATGCAGCTGGGTACCAGCGTGACGCCGGTGCGCGATGCCATTCTTCAACTTGCGAAAGAGCAGGCACTTGTCATGAAGACGCCCAAGGACATCCGGGTGCCTATCTTGACCAGCCAGCAGTTTCTGGAAATTCGCGCTGTGCGTCTGGCGTTGGAGGGGTTGGCGGCGGAGACGGCGGCTTCGATGGTTACCGAAGAGGACTTGGAGCGTATCGAATCCAACATCAAGGCGAACCTTGAGGCCATTCACCGTAAAGACATGACTGAAGCCTTGAAACTCAATCAGACCTTTCACTTCTTTTTTGCAGACATTGCCCAAATGCCGCTGTTGAGGGGCTTCCTGGACAGCTTATGGATGCGCACCGGACCGCTTCTGGCGTTGGCTTATGACCATTTCTCCGAGCAAATGGCGATCGAGCACCATTGGGAAGTTTTAACGGCCTTGAAGAATCGCGACGGCACCGCAGCGAGGCAAGCGATCTGTACGGACATTCTCGACGGTAATGAAATGATGCTGGAGTTCATCAAGACACAGTAAACGAAACGCTGGGGCAGGCGAGGCGAGAATAAACAAGGCCGCATCTGCGGCCTCGTTCCGTGCTTATTCCTGACGCAACAGCACCCTGGTCACCCGACGCTCTTCAACCTCCATCACGGTCATGCTCCACCCTTGGCAACTGAGCGTGTCGCCAATGATCGGCAAACGATCCAGCAGGCTCATCACCAACCCGGCAAGCGTCTGGTAATTCTCTGTCGCTTTCGCCTGGAAGCCAATGTGCTCGCGGACCTGACTGAGGTTCAGGGCACCGCTGACGAGGAAACTTCCATCCTGAGCGACAATATTCGGGCCTTCGATTTCACTGGCATCCGGCAGTTCACCGGCAATGGATTCCAGGATGTCAGTCATGGTGAGGAGGCCGACGAAGTCACCGAACTCGTTCACCACGAACGCGATGTGGGTCGACTCCTTACGCATTTGCTCCAGTGCATTGAGGATCGTGAAGCTGTCGAGCAGGTTGATGGCTTTGCGCGCCATGACTTCCAGATTCGGCTGATTGCCCGCCAGTATTTCCTTGAGCAGTTCTTTCTTATGGACAAAGCCTAGCGGCTCATCCACGCGTCCTTCCCGAATCAACGGCAAGCGTGAGTAGGATGAGTGCATCAGCGCCGTACGGATTTCTTCCGTTGTATTGGCCAAGTCGAGGTGGTCAATTTGCGCACGAGGCGTCATCACGCTGCGTATCGGGCGCTCGGCCAATTGCAGCACGCCACTGATCATAACCCGTTCGCGCCGATGGAAAACCTGCTCCGGTTCGTCGCCTTCCAGCATGTCGGCGATTTCCTCGCCGACTTCATCGGCCCCCAGCTTTTGGCCGCCCAGCAGGCGCAACACCGCATGGGCGGTACGCTCACGCATCGGCCGTAGACCTTGCAGGCTTTTCTTGCGACGGGAGCGCGCCAGTTGGTTGAACAGTTCAATCAGGATCGAGAAACCAATCGCGGCGTACAAGTAGCCTTTTGGAATGTGGAAACCCAGGCCTTCAGCCGTGAGGCTGAAGCCGATCATCATCAGGAAGCCCAGGCACAGCATGATCACGGTAGGGTGGCCGTTGACGAATTTTGTCAGCGGCTTGCTCGCAATCATCATCAAACCGATGGAGAACATCACCGCGATCATCATGACCGACAGGTGCTCCACCATACCCACGGCCGTGATCACCGCATCCAGGGAAAAGACCGCGTCCAGTACCACAATCTGCGCAACGATCGGCCAGAACATCGCATAGGCGGCATTGCCGGAACGCTGCGCCACGTGGCCCTCGAGTCGCTCATGCAACTCCATGGTTGCCTTGAACAACAGGAACACACCACCGAACAGCATGATCAAGTCCCGGCCCGAGAATGTCTTGTCGAAGACCTCGAAGAGCGGGTTGGTCAACGTCACCATCCAGGAGATGCTGGCGAGGAGGCCAAGGCGCATCAGCAATGCCAGGGACAGGCCGATGATACGGGCACGGTCGCGCTGTTCGGGCGGAAGTTTGTCGGCCAGGATGGCGATGAATACAAGGTTATCGATGCCGAGCACCAGCTCCAGCACGATCAAGGTCAGCAGGCCCAACCAGGCCGTGGGGTCAACGATCCATTCCATGGCTTATTCGTTCCCTCGGACGATCAATGCGAGGGAAGGGGGCTGCAACACGCGTATGCAGACCGCAGGGGCGCAAGAGAGAAAACGGTTCTTGGAAAGGCGACTGGGAGGTTCCTGGAGGGTGTTCATACAGACCTGGAAATAGTTGGGAAAGAAATCCTACAACGGTTTCCAATACTTCATACGAGGCGATTTATTACAGGATCTGACAGGGGGGATGAGAACGCTGCGTCGACATGTCCCCTTGGAGACATAGGCAGCTTGCACGGTGCATTCGAAGATGACGGTCGGGGAGTTTGCCCTGAACGAGATATCGGAGGATCACCGCGTGGACAGAACGACAACAAAAGCGCCGACGGCGGCGACGGCGGCAGTTAACCCATCAGGGATCAGTTACCAAACCGTAGAAAACGGTTACTTTGAACAACGTCGCCTGCAGCGTCACGCAGGGTTCTTCACTCTGCTTATTCTTGGCGTCGGTGCGGTGGTGGCGGGTCAGTATTCCGGTTGGAACCTTGGCTTGGCCCAAGGCTTCGGTGGCATGTTTCTGGCCTTGTTGATCATTGCCGTCATGTATCTGTTTCTTTGCTCGTCGATCGGTGAAATGGCGGCTGCGCTGCCGCATACCGGCGGCGCCTATTCTTTTGCGCGTACGACAATGGGCCCATGGGGAGGATTCAGTACAGGCCTTGCGGAGAACATCGAATTCATCCTGGCCCCTGCGGGGAACATGTTTTTCATGGGGGCCTACCTGACTGCAATTTTCGGTACTGGCCCCGAATGGCAACCTGTCTGGTGGGTCGTCGGTTATGCCTGCATGCTGCTGCTTTCGAATCGGGGTCTAGGGGTTTCGATGCGCGCGGTCGTGCTCATTACCATCGCGGCGGTGTCGGTGTTGGTGGTGTTCTTTATTGCGGCTTACCCGCATATGGATTTCACCGGTAATGCCCTGAACCTTGCAGCTGACGCCGCAGGCAAACCAGTTGAAGTGCAGGGCGGTAACGGGCCGTGGCTGCCGTTCGGACTGACCGGCGTCATGCTGGCATTGCCGTTTGCCGTCTACATGTTTCTGGCCATTGAACAATTGCCGTTGACTGCCGAGGAATCGCATAACCCGACCCGGCATTTGCCGCTGGCATTGGTTTGGGGCACCGTGATTCTTGCGGTATTGGCATTGGGTGTGTTGTTTTTCAGTGCATCGATCGGCGGCGGCAGCTTCTTCATGAGTACGTCCTCGGAGCCGCTACTCGATGGCTTCCGGGAGATTTTCGGGCACACCGCAAGCAAGCTGTTGTCAGCAGTGGCCGTGCTGGGTCTGGCGGCGTCGTTCCTGGCGGGCAGCTTTGCCGCAGGACGCAATATCTATTCGCTGTCGCGTGCCGGTTACTTGCCAACCGGGCTATCGGTTACGCACCCGACCCGCAATACGCCGAATATTGCACTGGCCACCGGGGCGCTGGCTGCCCTGGGTATCCTGATGCTCTGCTGGTTTACTTTCGGCAAGGATAACAACGCACTGATGGGCGGAATTCTGGTGAGCATGATTGTGTTCGCCGGAATGATTTCCTACATCTTGCAAAGCCTCGCTTACATTCGCTTGAAGCGCTCCTTCGCTAATTTGCATCGGCCTTATCGCAGTCCTTACGGAATATTCGGAGCAGTCGCGGTGATCATCATTGCAGTCGCGACACTGATTTATCAGTTTCTCGATCCTCTCTATAAATGGGCGGCCCTCGCAGCTGCTTGCTGGTACCTGATCGGGATTGCCTATTTCGCTTTCTATCGTCGTCATCGCCTGGTGTTGTCACCTGAAGAAGCATTCGCCGTAAGTGGCGGTCGTGAAGGAAATCCGCAAAATGACTAATGTTGAACGATCCAAAGGCAAGGGCCGTCTGGCCGGAAAAGTGGCCATTATCACCGGCGGCGCCGGTGGATGCGGCGCTGCCGCAAGCCGGTTGTTCGCGGTTGAAGGGGCCAAGGTAATCATTATCGACTTGAATGAGGATGCCGCCGTCAACTTGGCGTCGCAAATCATTGCCGATGGTGGCCAAGCACTGGGGCTAGGCGCCGATGTCTCGCAAGCCGTTCAGGTTCGTGAAGCTATCGCCCGAGGGCTGGCAGAATTTGGCCCGGCGGACGTGCTTTTCAACCACGCCGGCACCTTGATCGTGAAACCTTTTCTGGACGTGCAGGAGCATGAGTGGGACTGGCTTATGGCCGTGAACGTCAAGAGCATGTACCTGGTCACTCAGGCGGTGCTTCCACATATGCTCGCCAAAGGCTCGGGCAGTATCGTGTGCACTTCGTCGATCTCCGCGCAGTATGCGACCCCAGGCGAGGTCGTATACAACGCCAGCAAGGGCGCATGCCAGATGTTCGCGCGAGCCATTGCCGTCGAGTTTCGTGATCGTGGTATCCGCTGCAACGCAGTCGCCCCGGGTTTTATCCGTACCCCTCACGGCGAGCGGGAACTGCGCGATCTGCAACTGATGGGAGTGGATGCCAGTGAAGCGGCAATCAAGTTGCAGCAAGGGCGGCTTTGCGAGCCGGAGGAGGTCGCACGTGCCGCGTTGTTTTTAGCCAGCGACGATGCCTCATTTGTCAGTGGAGCGCAGCTGTTTGTGGACAATGGTTTTTCAGCGGTTTAAACCAATCGTGGCAAGAAATATGCTTGCTCTTTATCGCTGGGTTAAGGGTGCGCTCGCTGGTTGGGCGCACTGGATAAAGACAAGGGGATGGCATGGCAATTTCAGTTCCGGATGGCAGATGTGGCATGGATGCCGCACCCGTCCTTGACGCATGGCACTGCGCGACGCCCGGTTTGGTCGCATTGCTGCAGTGTGATGGCTTTGCCCGACAGTTGGATGAGGCTTTGTGGGCCGTTGTGAATTTCGACCAGAGCTGCGTGCTGTTTTACCCAACGGATGGCTCACCGGTGTTACTGCACAACAATCTGCAAGGTATTTGCGAACCGGGGGCGATGCACAGCTATCTTAACGGTACGTATTTGCTGGACCCGGTTTATACCGCCTGCGCTCACGGTCAGGCGACCGGACTTTATCGCATGAGCGAATTGGCCCCTGACGCTTTCTTCGAGGGTGATTACTTCAATTCCCCCGATGTGCATCCCTGTATTTCCATGCAGTCGGGCACATTAGCTGAAGAAATTGTATTTATTTCTGCGTTGCCGGGCATCGGCCACCTTGCTTATTCACTGATGCGACAGAACGCTTCTCCAACGTTTTCCGCTTTGCAGTTCGAAGGTTTACAGAGTTGCCGTGCGATGGTCGATGTATTGCTGCAACGCCACTATCAAGGCATTTGCGCTCATCACGACGACAGTGCATCAGCCTTGAAAGAGCACCTGAATAACGCTTTTTCGCGATTCGCCGCTGATCAACTAACCCCCCGTGAACAATTGATCGTCAGCATGATCCTGCGTGGACACTCCAGCCTTTCGATTTCACTGCACCTTGGTATCGCGGAGGGCACGGTAAAAAACCATCGCAAGCACCTGTATTTCAAGCTCGGCATTTCCAGCCAATCCGAGCTGTTTCATCTGTTCGTGAATTTTGTCCTTAGTCATACCTCAAATGTCCCGTTTGCCGGTGCGGGTAACACGCTAGTGTTTCAGGAGACTTTTGCCAATTGAGAAGCCTAGGGTTGGGCCTATGAAAATGGGAGGCAGACGGAGAAAGTATCGCCGTTGCCGCAGCGGCTCAGGAAACGAGGCGATATGAACTGACAGAATTTGAAACCCCGAATCTCGGGCAGCTTGCACAGCGGAGAAGCCTGCACATGTCGAGATTTACGAAATCGGTAGAACTGCTATGTCCTTAAAAAGGCAAGAAATTAAAAATAAAGATTTATCGTGCTGCTGGCTTTCTTGATAATTCCGCACCTATAACTATCTTTTCAGCTGAATTTTGCATATTTTGTCGTGGGGCGAACCCCTGCTACAAATAAGCATAAAAAAGGGTTCCCTCATATTCGCTAGTAATAGGCAGCTGGAAATTGTAGTCGCCTTGTCTTCGAGTAAAATACAAGCTATCGACATCAGTACGGGTGAATTAGTCGTAATTTTTCTTGGAGAAATCGAGTCGGGGTTTGGTGCATAGCCTGGTGGGCACGGCGGCCAATGTGAGGCACGTGACGCAGGTCTATCAATTGCTGCATGGCGAGGAATCGTACGTGTCTGGAGATGCCGGTTACCCCGGCGTGGACAAGAGTCGCGAGCATCAAATTGCAAGATGATCTAGTCGATTAAGGCGCGGCCCAGCAGCTAAAAAAAATCGCGGGAAAAAGAGTTTGATCGGTCGTATGCGGCGCAAGATCGAATACGCCAAGACCCAGGTACGCGTCAAAGTCGAACACCTGTTTCGGGTAATCAAGTGTCAGTTTGGCTACACGAAAGTGCATTTTCGCGGCCTGATGAAAAACACCGCGCAGCAGGCCACGCTATTGCCCTGTCGAACCTATGGATGATGCGAAAACGGCTTCTGTTTGTGTGACAGGTGTGTCTGCAACGAGGGAAAAGCGCCTTGAAGAGGCGTCGCTTAAGGGTGAAACGATGAGCTGATAATAGGAGAGGTCTGATTTCTGATTAGCCAGCGTTTTTTGAACCTCTGCCAACGAGGGCATCAAAAATCGCTGATTACTTCAGACCTTCCCTAGGGCGCGGATGGAAGAAAACCACAACCACCCGTCGATATTTACCGAGAGAAATACGGCATAAAGCTGCAACTGGCGTCCAGTTTAACGCCGCTCTCACAAGTTTAAAATTGAACCCTGTGAGAGCGAGGTTTGGCTTGCCTGCGAAACAGGCGCTTTGCTATATCAGGCATACCTCCTCATCGCTCTCGCGGACAAGCCTCGCTCCAACAGATGGACTCCGATTTCTCTTACAAACTAAACCTCGAAACCATGCTGTTCAGGTCAACCGCCAAGCGGGTCAACTCGCCGCTGGCGGCGCTGGTCTGTGCGGCGCCGTTAGAGGATTGCGCCGACAGGTCGCGGATGTTGATTAGGTTGCGGTCCACTTCACGGGCGACTGCAGCCTGTTCTTCTGCGGCGGCGGCGATGACCAAGTTACGTTCGTTGATCTGGACTACAGCAGAGTTGATGGTTTCCAGCGCCAGGCCTGCGCCTTTCGCGATGTTCAGGGTGGATTCAGCACGGTCAGTGCTGTTACGCATTGAACCGACCGCTTTTTCGGTGCCACCTTGAATACTGCCAACCATGCGTTCAATTTCGCTGGTGGACTGTTGGGTGCGATGGGCCAAAGCGCGCACTTCATCGGCAACAACCGCAAAGCCGCGACCTGCTTCACCGGCACGGGCCGCTTCGATGGCTGCGTTCAGCGCAAGCAGGTTGGTCTGATCCGCCAAGCCGCGAATCACGTCCAGAACCTTGCCGATGTCGCGGGACTCTTCCGCAAGATCGCCGATCAGATCAGCCGTGCTTTGCACATCGCTGCTCATGCGGTCGATAGCGTTGACGGTTTCCTGAACCAGATCCCGGCCATCGGCTGCCGACGCCGTCGCGTTTTTTGACGCCTCGGAAGTGCTCACTGCGTTACGCGCCACTTCTTCGACGGCGCTGGTCATTTCGTTGACTGCAGTCGCGGCTTGCTCTATTTCGTTGTCCTGCTGCGCCAGACCACGGGCGCTTTCATCGGTGACTGCGTTCAACTCCTCGGCAGCCGAAGCCAGCTGTGTTGCGGACCCAGAAATACGCATCAAAGTATCGCGCAGTTTCTCTTGCATTTTTTGCATGGCGAGCAGCAACCGACCCGCTTCGTCCGTGCCATCGACCTTGATCGGGCGTGTCAGATTACCTTCGGCGATGGTTTCAGCCGCTTCAAGTGCCAAAGCTATGGGGCGGGTGATGCTCTTGGTCAGCAGCCAGGCAAACAACACGGTCAGTACAGAGGCGATAATGAGGAGGCCGACAACCAGATTGAAGGCCAATCTATACTCGTCGGCAGCGGATTGATTGATGATCGCCAACTGGGCGTTATTGAAGTCAGTAAGCTTGCCCAGCGCCACGTTCATCTGTTCGGCGTTGGCTGCAGCCTCGGTGTTCAGCAGGCGGGCCAGTTCCTCCAGATTGCCGGCCCGGCTTAGGCTGACAAGGCGCGTCTCGATCCTCCGATATTCAGCCAGCAGCCGCAGATAGTCATCGTAGTCGGACTGTTCTTTGGGGGATGAAATCAGTTTGGCGTAGGTTGCCTGGGACGTGTTGAGCTGTTGGTTTTGTTCCGCAAATAATTCGATGGTCCTGTTCTGGGCAGTTGATTCGCGATCAGTCAACAGGCGATACGACAGCACCCGCAGGCGGACGGCCGCCACCGTGAGGGCATTCAGGCTTTGGAAGCTAGGGACGCCATTTTGCGCGACGTCATCGCCCGCTGCACGTATCTTGCTCATCTGCGACAGGGCGAAAAGGCCGAGAATCAGCATGAGCGCGCCAATCAGTGAAAACCCGAGAAATGCGCGCGGTGCGATATTCATGTTTCGTAATGACATGTTTTTTCCCAAGGCATGGAATGTGCTCCACGCAAACAGCGGCGGATGTTCCAGCGCATAAACTTTTATCGTTCACCTGATGGCGCACTTGAGCGAAAAAAGCTGCGTGACGTGAATTAAAAGCGATAACGCTCACTCCCCGACTTTCTTACAGGAATGACGTTGGTTCGAGGCAACTCGATTACGAGCATCTGCAACCCAAGCAGCCGGGATGCGATCTTCGTTCATTCGGGTAAGCATTCGCTGACAAACGTTATGTACTTCTCGTACGGAATCAGTTTGGAGCGCTGAAGCTGCTTGGTAGAAGCAGCTGTGCAGATTGGCGCTCACGGGTAGGGCATGGTCGGCTCGATGCCGGCGAACAGCGCGCCAGCGCCGTCATAAGTCGACTCGCCGAGGAAAGCATGCTGTGTCACCACCATGGAGTCGCGTACGATCCATTGCAGACGATTCTCCTTGAAAATCGCCGCGGTCCCAGCCAGCCGATAAGCCTTCATGACGACCTCTGCGCAGGTATGAGCGGCATGGGTGGCGCTGAGGCGCAATAAGTTTGCCTGATGCAGGGTTACCGGATTACCGGCCAAAAGCGATGCCCATACAGCGTCGGCCGTTTCGTAGAAAAAAGCCTGTGCACTGCGCAGCATCGCCTCTGCCTTTCCCAGTTCGCTGCGGTAATAAGCACGATCACCCAAGCGTGGGGCACCGGTGACAGTCTTGGTGCTGCCCGACATTGCGATCACCATGTCCAGTGCTGCGCGTGCCAGCCCAAGGTTAACGGCGGCGTGGACCTGCGCTTGGTAGGACACGGATGGGTAACGATAGAGGGGTTCGTCAATGGTGGAAGCGCTACCACGCACGAATGTCCACTCGCGTCCGACGGTCTTTTTATGCAATTTGAGGTCGTGGCTACCCGTGCCTTGCATCCCGACAACATTCCAGTTATCGACGATCTGCACTTCGCCTGCGGGGAACACTGCGGTGAGCGGTTTGCCAGCTGCCGCTCCACCCCCGTTGGCCGGTGTGCCACCGATGCCAACGCCAATCCAGTCGGCCCCTTTACACCCACTGGCAAACCGCCAGTGACCGCTGACTTCCCAGCCATTTTCAATCTCTTTGGCCGGTTGTAGAGGGTAAAGGCCTCCAGCATAGACTTGGTCTGGCCCGTTGGCATAAATCAAATCCTGGGTCGCCGGGGGGAGCGACGCCAAGTAGATGTTGGCTGAGCCGAACGCGGTCACCCAGCCGACCGAACCGTCGGCCTCGGAAATCCGCTCTACAATGCGCAGGAACTCGCCTGGAGCCAGCGCATCGCCACCAAAACACTTGGGGGTACTGGCGCGGAAGATGCCGACGGTTTTCATTTTTTCGATCATGTCCAGCGGGACATGGGAAAGTTGATTAAACTCGCTACGGCGCTCGACAATCTCCGCAATCACATCATCCAGGGTTATCGCCTTGATATTAATGGGCGTGTGTTCGCCTGCGCCGCGTACATCGAAATGGTTTTGGCTGTTCATATAAGTCCCTGCCGGGTTGAGTGTAAACACGCCCAGCATGAATGGGGGGCATGGATAACTCAAATTCGAAATATGAATAATCATAATAATCTGCGGGAATTCACCGCCTTGCCATGCTTATCAAAAAGCGGTTTCGCATTTCAAATATGGCTATTCTTGTAATCAATAGTTCGTATAACTAACGCGCATTTGACCGTTCAAGTGAGACGTCTCACCATTCATTACCACGTTAATTATTTCAGGTGAGCGATTATGGTAAGCGATCAATCTAAACAAGACTTTCGGCAAGCGCTTTCATTGTTGTCGGCTGCGGTAAATGTCATTACTACCGACGGCTCCCATGGTCGCTTCGGGTTAACTGCCAGTGCAGTGTGTTCGGTCACTGATACGCCTCCCACGTTGCTGGTTTGCATCAACCGCAACAGTTCCATTCATGAGGCGGTGCTTGGCAACAAAGCGTTGTGCGTAAATATTCTGACCGGTCAACTGGAGGGGGTTGCACGACAGTTTGCTGGCATGACCGACCTACCGCCTGCGAAACGTTTTTCCGACCAGGACTGGCGAACCGGTTCCTCGGGCCTACCCGTGTTGAACGACGCGTTGGCAAGCCTTGAAGGGACCATAGTGGATGTCAAGGAAGTCGGATCGCACTCGGTGTTATTTGTCGAAATCAACCACATTCAGGTGCGTGAAGATGGTGAGAGCCTGATTTATTTTAGTCGCAACTTTCACCGTTTGGGGCGGGTTGCAGCCGTCGACCTGGCCACTTCGGCGTCCTAAATCAATGGGTCATCCACTGCTGATGGGGGACCTAATCGAATGCTGCAAAAACTTGTATTTCGAGTGGCTCAGGTCCCCGCGGTTCAATTGGGCTTTCGTTTCAACTGCTGAACAGGGAATCGAGTAAGGGTGTTTAAGCTTACCGATGCGATGTGGTGTCATGCGTAACGGCCGTACGGATCATTCGCTATGAATCCCAGTGGTGTCGGAGGCAAACAGACTGATCAATAGCCCCCGCAGCCAGGTGATACCGACGTCCGATAGGAACCGGCTGTGGTAGTACAGGCCCACGGAGATTGATGGCAATTCGATAGGCAGGCTGAACAGCCGGTAGCGTTGGTCGCGGTTAAGCTGCATCGCAATAGCGCGTGGCAGAATCAATGCCAGGTCTGTGTTGGCAACGATTTTCGGGGCAATCGTGAAGTTGGGTACCTTCAGAGCGATTTCGCGCGGAATGCCGGCCTTACCGAATGCTGCATCGGCGGTCAGACCATGGCCGGTAATGTTGCTCGAAACGTCAACATAGCGCAGGGCGCGTATGTCCTGGACATTCAATTCATCTTCACGAAAGGGATGGTCTTTGCGCAATAGGCAAATGAACTCGTCGTCTAGCAAGCTTTCGTAGATGCACTCTTCGCCGGGCTCCACCAGATAGCCCACGGCAATATCTATATCACCTTTGCGCAATGCCATGGCCAATTGCTCTATAGGCATTTGGAGCACATCCAGGCGTACATTCGGTGCCTCGCGCGCTAACACTTCCATCACCGTCGGCAGCACATAAAGCTGCGACATATCCGACATCGAGATGCGAAAGGTGCGATCCGCTGTTTTCGGTTCGAAGTTTGAATACATCATTAATGCACTGTGGATGATCGTCAGCGCGTGTTCGACTGGACCATGCAGGCGAATAGCTGCGTCAGTCGGCTCCATCGACGTCGCGGTTCGTACGAACAACGGGTCGTCAAAAACATCACGTAGACGGCGCAGTGCATGACTGACGGCTGGCTGGCTGAGGTGCAGGCGGTCGGCGGCGATCGTCAGGCTGCGGTGTTCCCAAATAGTCACAAAAGTCCTGAGAAGGTTCAGGTCGATCGTGGCCATGTTGATGTGTGTCATTGCTTTACCCCACCTGACTTTTGCTTCGGACTCCTCTGGCGTTTTTGCACGGCTTGGTGCGTGTTATTCACCAGGCGCCTTACGCGTGATGCTGGAGAAGACACCGTCGCGGTATATCCAGGCATGCATCAGCGCGGCACAAAGATGTCCTACTACCAGTACAAACAGAAGCCAGGCGAAAAGCCCATGTGCGGCCCTAAACCAGGCGTAAAGCACGGAGCTGACGGGAGCAATCGGCGGAAGGTTCCAGCCCGTAACCATGGTAACCGGCCAATTGCCGGCAGATAACGTTGCCCAACCGAGCAGTGGCAGGCAGAGCATCAGCATGTACAGCAGCAGATGCGATACATGCGCCACCATTGCCTGCCAGTAAGGGACGCTGGCAGGCAATGGTGGCGTGGCGCTTAAGAGCCGATTGCCCAAGCGCAGGATTGCCAAAAGAAGAATGGCTATACCCAAGGGCCTGTGCAGATCTATGAGCCAGGGACGCAGGGTTAGCGAAGACATCATGCCGACGCCTATAAACAGCATGGCCAGGATGAGGACAGCCATGAGCCAATGCAGAGCGCGTGCCGCAAAATTGAAGTTCCGCACACCGTTGTGCTTCTGCGGGGTATGCATTATTTGATTTCCTTCTTGCCGACCGCGTCAGTGGCTTTACCAAAACCGATTTCTCGTAATCTGGCGTTATAGGACTGGGAATAAATACCTGCACGGGCTGCAAGCACCGGATCGTCTGAAAGAGCTATTCCTGGAGGTACAAGCGTAGGGTCAAAGTTAATGTCACGACATTCCCCACGGGTTTGCTCTACAACCTGGTTTATCTCTAGCGTTCCAGCGATTAGCTCCTTTCGGTTGCTTGGCCATGGTTGAGAAGGATCGTTTACCGGATCTCCTATCTCGGCCAGTTGGAATACCAGATCCCAATACACGGGTGCCATGCTCACACGCTGAGTTATTTCATCAAACAGGAAGTCATGACTGGCTTGCGCATGAGCCTCTTTGCTCAATGGCGCTAAGGCTGCACGCGGGCGCATGGACCAGCGCACAGGTTGACGCTTCCCATCCGCCGCAATGAGCACGAACGCGTTGATCGAATTATATTCGGCTCCAGAAAAGCTGGCCGGCCAGGTCGCATTCGCCTCTCGCTCGACATACTTACGCGCTTCGGGATATTTATGAAAAAACGCGGCCACCTTGTCCGGAGAGGGTTGTCCGGTACCCGCCGCCGGTTCAAAGGCTTCGACCTGCGCCAGGAAACCCTCTGCATCGTGAGTCGCGAAGTAGGGTTCGTTGTTGAGCTTCATTCGCCACTGTGACTTATCGTCGGCCACCAGCATGAGTGCCATGCTGACGGTCGCCGTCGAATTGTCGGCCGCATGAGGGTCCACAGTACCGATTGAAAAACGCCCAACAGCGGGGATTTTGCCAGGTAGAAAAATACGTGAGGTCGACAGCAGGGCGGCCGCGCCGCTGGTCTGAAAAGTCCCGTTGAAACAAATACCCTTACCGTGCGCACGTCGATAGCCTGGCGGAAAGTTCTCCAGGGAATCACCCAGAAATTCTTTTGTAGTAGTGCCAGGGCCCACGAGTCCGCCTGCCCAGGCAAAGGCCAGCAGAAGAGCCATCGCGATACTCAGAATGCGCAGCAACGGGAATCGAAATTTCCATAAGCTCTGAAGGTTTCTTTTAAGCATAAAGTTCTCAGCTACCCTTGTCCAAAGCCGTATGGGATTGAAACTGCCGAATTGAAAAGCACCAACAGTCACCGGCACAAGGCAGTAGTCATGCGTAAATCGGAGGAAATCCAACCACCAATTGGGTAGGAAAACCTGGTGTGCTCAATGCGTTTGCGTGAGCGTGATAAGCGCTGCGGTACAGCGCGTGATAGTCATTGCCCACTTGCCAGCGTCCGCGATGAGAGGGTGACAGCGGGACAACATTTTTTGCCTATATGTCCAGGACCAACCGCGGCGATTTTGATCGTGAACAGCAGACTAATATCGTATCGTTCGCCGCTCTTTCATCAGCAGTGAGGTAGACATCGCGGTGGTCCGGTTCACCTTCTAGTACGTCACAAAGGCATGTGCCACAAACACCCTGCTCGCAGGATATTTCGACGGCAATACCTACTTCAGCCAGTGCCTGATGGATCGTCTGCCCGGCCATGACATTGACCTTCTTACCGCTGCGCGCCGCTACAACCTCAAAGCCCAACCCGTTGGTATCAATGTCGGCCTGAAAGTATTCACGGTGAATGTGTGCATCGGGGTAGCCGAGTTCGAGCGCATTGTTGATAACCCACTCCATGAAGCCGCCCGGTCCACATGTATAAATGTGCGAAGTCTCCTGTCCGCCTCCCAATACGCGCTTAAGGTCCAGTTTGCTTTCAGGTTCATCGTCGAAGTGCAGGTGGACGGCATGGGAGAATCTGGAACGCTCCAACTCCTCAAGGAACGCACTTCGGCTACGTGAGCGTGCACAATAATGCAGTTCAAACGCCTTGCCCTTGGCTTCAAGCGCATATGCCATGGCCAGCATCGGCGTGATGCCAATGCCCCCTCCCAGCAGGATTGAGCGCTTGGCATTCAAGTCGAGCGGGAAGTGGTTACGAGGCAGGCTGATATCCACCGTGACGCCTTCACGCAATTGCTGGTGGACTGAAACGGATCCGCCCCTGGATTGAGGATCTTTCAGAACGCCTAGGCGATAGATTCCTGCGTCAGCCGGATCCCCACACAACGAATATTGGCGGATCAGACTTGAGGGAAGGTGCACATCAACATGAGCGCCAGCCTCGAAGGCCGGTAAATTGCCGCGGTCTGCCCGCGCCAGATCGATGACGACCACATCATCACCTTGCAGCACTCGTTTAAGCACGACTACGTTTAGGAGTTCATTCATCGGGTAGTACCTGTACGCACGCGGGAAGACAATTCATATGGATGGTTTAAAGAAGACTCGCCAATCTTCATTGAGTCTGATCAAAAACACGCATGACACCGGCCTTAAGTGACGTGTGTGCGAGTAAACCTTCCTCACCCAATTCATGACCCGCGCCCGAATCCTTCATGCCGCCAAAGGGTAGACTGAGATCCAGCACGTTGTGGTTGTTAATCCAGACGGTGCCTGCCTTCACACCGCTGAAAAAGGTAGTGATCCGGTCGACGTTTTTGGTCCAGATACTGGCCCCCAAACCAAACGATGTGGCATTGGCACGCTGGATAACCTCAAGGTCGTCCTTATAGGAAAAAGCGGTCAGTACCGGTCCAAAAATCTCCTTTTGGGCAATGAAGCTATTGTGCGCGGCACCGGTCAAAATAGTAGGTTGAATATAAGCACCAGGGCCGTTGATCGTTTCGCCTCCACACAGCACCTCTGCGCCAGACTCAATGCCTTGGTGGATCATGCTCATGACCTTGTCCCGGTGGGCGTGGTGCACGAGTGGGCCCATCTGCGAGCCTAAATCCAAACCTGCGCCAATCTTGATGTTACGTGCAATCTCGGCGACTCCCGCAGTGACTTCAGCGTAGTGTCGTTCGTGGACGAACAGTCGAGAACCTGCGCAGCAATTTTGACCATGGTTACCGAAAATAGCCCAGGCAGCGCCAGGTATAGCAATGTTCAAATCAGCATCTTCGGCGATGACCACCGGAGACTTACCGCCGAGTTCAAGCGTGTATTTTTTCATCAGCGGCGCTGCAATAGCGGCGATGCGTTTGCCCGTCTCAGTCGAGCCTGTGAAACTTATCTTGTCAACGCCAGGGTGCTCAACCAGCGCAGCGCCAACTTCATGGCCAAAACCGGTAATGACATTGACGACGCCAGGTGGAATACCCGCTTCATTGCACAATTCAGCTAGACGCAATGTAGTGAGCGGGGTTTGCTCAGCAGGCTTGAGAACAATAGTGCACCCCGTTGCAAGAACAGGCGCTAATTTCCATACCGCTTGGCAAAGCGGCACGTTCCACGGTGTGATCGCTGCGACGACACCTAATGGCGATCGCTTGGTAAAGCCAAAGAATTTTTGATCCGGCAGGTAAGGAACGGATAAATCCAGGGTTTTCCCAGAGATTTTGGTGGACCAGCCCGCCATATAACGCAGCGTATAAACTGACAGGTCCGCATCGAATGCGCGAGTATTACGAATAAGGCGGCCGCTGCTGAGCGTCTCGAGCTCAGAAAGCTCCTGAGCATTTTCCGCGATCAAATCGGCGAGCCGCAACATCAACGCTTCACGTTGATAAGGCTTCATTCGAGACCAGGCGCTATCTTCAAAAGCCTTGCGTGCCGAGGCGACTGCCATGTCTACGTCAAACTGGTCTGCCCGGGCAATTTGTCCTAATTCAAGAGCGTTACTGGGATCCAGGATAGGAAAATATTCTTCTGAGTGCGGGTCCCTGAACTCACCATTAATAAAGAGTTGAGTGCGTTTTCCAATCCTGGATTTAGCGCCGGCTGAGAGATGTTTATAGTTATTTGCCAATGTCATGATCGAGTGCCCATCGTTAATATTTCAGGGTCCGCTACCGTACTAGCGAAATGTACTGGGAATTAATATGTCTCACCGAAAAGACTTCAACAATGACAGCAGAGGTACATATTGTTGCCCTTGCTGCAACAAGGGCGACTCCGCCGGGTGGGCATTGTTCAATGCTACACTTGCGTGTCATGCCGAGTGGTTTTTTACCGATCATGCGGAGGTGTGGAGCGCGCATTAACGATAAGGGGTGATGCGTAGTACCTGCATTCATGCCAGGCACGCTCTGTGCTTGGCCGTAATAAATCATCTAAGGCCTTTAAGGCGACTTGGGACTGTCGTATAATCGCGAGCATATAGTATGCAAAAAGGAAGTTCTCTATGCGGGTTGCTAAAAATAATCAAAAGACTGAAGATCGACGTGCCGCTATTCTAGTCGAAGCACGGGTATTGTTTCTCGACTCAGGCAACGCTGGCTTCAGCATGAGGAGTGTCGCTAAAAAAGTCGACATGTCGCTCAGTCATCTTCAGTATTTTTTTCCGACCAAGGATCAACTTTTTCTCGAGATGGTCAGGTATACGGTGAATGACTATTTGAGAAACTATAAACGAATTATGGCCGAGGCTTATAGCAGTCCGCAGCAACAGATGTCTGCTGTTTTGGATTATTTGTTTATTGATCTCACTCGGCTGGATGTTACCGCCATGTTCGTTGAACTCTGGGGAATGGCACTCAGGGATTTAGAGGCTCGTTTGTTTCAGCGTAAGCTCTACAGAGTCTACCGACGAAAGTTTTCGACAATCCTTACGAGGCTTTATCCTGACGTTTCCCGGGATACCATTAAGCGGGTGGCAACCCAGGTGCTCGCGCATGTCGATGGGATTATGGTGCTTTACATGGTGGATTGGCCCTCTTCGCAGAACTATGAAAAAATTGTTCGGGATGCAAAATCCGTTATTTGGCACATCATGGAAAGTATCACTCAAGAAAAATAGATCAGTCCGCGGTCGAAGCCAGAGCATTTTTGCGAATCGAGAAAATATTATCGGAATTTCGGCTGCTGAAATTACGAATTCTCCTGATTTGTGCGTTTATCGCCATTGCCAAGTGATGCACCAAATCACGCGAAAGCGGGGAGAGCTTCCTAGATTGGCGTGAAATGATTTGAACCTGCGTCACATTCAGCGCATGGCAATCAATAGGAATCGCTTTTAAGGTGCCGTTGCACAACTCATCGATGACAGGAAAGTCACTCAGTATCGTCGAGGCTATACCGTTGCGCGTGAGATCCAGCATTATTTTCAATGAGTTTGAAGTAATGTAAGGCTGAAAATAAGCACTGCTTTCATTTCGTAATTGATCGATAATCCCTCTGATGCGGTACTCGTTGGGAGGCAACACAATATCTTCTTCCGCCAGGTCTAGAAGACTGAGTATCGATCTTCCCGCGAGACGGTGACCGGGGTGCACAATAGCTCTCATGGGCTGGTCGAAAGAATGCAGTCTATTAATGTTCGCAGTCTTGGTAGGGGAAAATACCACCCCGATGTCTGCTTCGTCTTCCGCGACCATTCTCTCCACTTCATGGGAGGGCGCAATTAAAAGCTCAGTGTGCGATTGTCGGTTGGCTTTGAAAAATTCATAAAGCTCTCCTATCGCCTGGGTACTCAGTAGCCCTTCACCGACTGCAATGCTCGTTCTATTTAAATAACCTTCTTTAAGCTGTTCAAGTTTCTTTAGAAGTTGATTGTGATGACCCATGCGTTCAATATAGTAGTCTACGGCTGCCTGACCCGCGGCGGTTAAGCAGATCCGATGAGTACCTTCTTGTATAAGTTGAATGCCGAGATCTGACTCCAGCTTTGCAATCTGGCGACTGATCGAGGATACCGCGAGCGCCAACTCTTCGGCCGCAGCGCGCATGGTTCCCAGTCTGGAGCTCAAATACAAATACTTGAATCGTTGGTCTTGAAGCTCAGTTTGGGAAGTTATCATGGGTGCCTCGCACGGTAAGCAATATCAGGTTTTTATTATGTTGATAAATCTAAGCTACTGAATGCCCCGAAGCAATAGCATCCTTTAGTATTTTTGGTCAGTGACCTACAAGCTGCTTATAGCTTTTTGATCTAATTAGCACGTCTCACCGCGTTGCTTTTGACGATCTAAAATCGATGTCATTCAAGGCAAGAAAGAAGCGGTGAAGTATCAAGGGGGAGGGCGCAAAACGGCACTGTATTGCGCGTAATGAAACTAGGTGAGTTGGCGTTTGATGGGGGCTTGTAGGGCGAGTGTGTGCAAGAAAGACTTTGGTGGTCTCGATGCTGTGCACGCAATTATCTACCAATCGTTTTTCTATTCTGTCATGGTATGAAAGGAGACGAGAACAAGAGGGCGGTCAAGTCGACTAAATGTGTTCCGCGTGGTTCTTTATTGGGGCAGTGCGTTAAGCGGAAGCTGGCTATTCCAAGCAGTGTATAAGCGCGAGGAAGAAGCTATTTCCTGACGGAAATAGCTTCTTCTGCATTGCCAATTTAACGTTTTGGCGCTCTTCATTACTGAGCTAATCTTGATTTCCTATCGGCATCAGTTGTGCTGGCGCTTGAGGTGATACGGTGCGGGGTTAACAATCGGTGTGTCTCCAGTGACGAGATCAGCTGCCAATTGTCCCGCAGCTGGCGAGGTGCCAAAGCCATGCCCTGAGAATCCGGAAGCAAGCGTCAAACCCGGAATTTTATCTACGGGCGATATCACTGGGAGACCGTCCGGTGTTACATCGATCATGCCAGCCCATTCGAGCTCTATGGTGGCTTTTTTAAAAGCGGGCCAAGCTTCAGTGAGATTGCGTAATGCAGCCCGATTCAGTCCATGATTGACGTTTGGTTCTATTGTCCGTATCTGCTCGAAAGCAGAGCTACCTTGCTTAGAGCTGCGTCGCGACAGGGCCAGTTCCGTCATGAACTCTCGCCCCAAGGAAAGATTCATATTTTTCCATTGGGAACGCAGTGTGGACAGATAATGGTGTCCGATCAGCAAGCTGTCAGGCACGATTGGCACCATGAAAGATCCCCGATTAGTAATTATGTATCCGCCGTCCTGATGTTTGCGAAAAGAGAAATCTGGCGTGCCTACTGAGACCTCCGTCATCCCATCTATCGTGAGGGGAGCAGTTCGAAGGACCGAGGCGACTACCGGCAACGTCAACAGCGGAACACCCAAGCTAGCGAGGAAGCGTCTCGACCACATACCGCCGGCGAGGATTACATGGCTGCAACGCACTTCCCCCCGCTCGGTTTCAACACCGCTTACTCTGCCGGCTGACATGGATAACGCTCGCACCGCGCAGTTCTCCACGATGGTAACGCCTTTTGCGATAGCCGCTCGTGCGATGGAGCTGCTGGCAAGCGTAGGTTCTGCTCGACCATCAGAGGCGGTATAAAGCCCGCCTGCCCAATCGACGGTGCATCCTGGAGAAAGCTCAGCGATTTCTCTCGCTGTGACCAGGCGCGAGTCGAGCGAGGCACCGGCTACTGAGTTCAACCATTCTTGATGTGAAGCCATCTCCGAGGCTGTACTGGCGGTATACAAAATACCGGTTTGCCTGTAGCCGACATCAGCATTCAGCCGTTGCGCCATTGCGCCCCACAGGTTTTCCGCGGCGATCGAGAGGGGGAGGTCCAGTTTGTCCCGCCCCATTTTCCGTATCCATCCCAGATTGCGCGAGGATTGTTCACCAGCAATCCTGCCTTTTTCAAGTACCGTCACGGGAATGCCACGTTCTGCCAGCGTCAGTGCCGCAGTGAGTCCGATAATGCCCCCTCCGATTACCACCACTGTCGTGGCGGCAGGAAGAGCGACAGAAGTCTGAACGGGAGAGATAGAGGGGGCCACGTTTCTTATCCTTGGGACTGAAGACGTTATCGAAAGTGCACTGAAGGGCTACGCGCTTGGGCTGCTAAGCTTCACGTGTTGTTATGAGTCATCGTGATTTCTTTAACAGTGGCCTGCGAAACGCCGCGATAGGCGGTAACTTCAATTTCAACTTTGTATATCTCAGATCCAAGCGGTGGACTGGTCAGCGTCAGCGTTGGATTAATGCCGCGCATTTTTTCCGCGTAGGTGGCCATTACAATATCTATATCCTTTGCGAACGGTATGAACACGCGCGCGGCAACGATATCGCCAAGCGAAGCGTCAACGGCCGACAGGGCATGTTCTATATTGGCAAGCACTTGGAGGGTCTGCTCAGCCGGGTCTTCCGGCATTTCCTTTGTTACGGGATTGCGGCCGGCGGTATTAGAAACGAAAATCAAATCTCCTACGGCGACCAGGCGCGAATAGCTACCCAGCTCTTCAAACTTGGATCCAGTTTTAACTTTAATAACTTCTTTCATGTGGATTGTCCGATACTCAAATGACGTTCAGAAGGCGCGGTGGCCGTGCGGCCTCAACTTAGCGTTGGGGTCTCCCAGAGATTAAGTTTGACGCCTATGCCTTTTTCACACGCGTTCCGATAAATCACAGTACCCCACGCAACATCTTCTACAGGCATGCCACCGACTGACATGATGATTATTTCATCGTCATTTTTGCGGCCAGGTGCTTCACCGACAACAATCTTGCCCAGATCCTCGAGCTGTTCAGGTGACATTCTTCCTTCGTCGATCAGATCCAGAAATTGTATGCCGACTACTGGCACAATGTTGTGCACTGGCTTGGGATTTTCTTCATGCCATGCCTGGTACAGAGCAGGATTGTCCAGAACCTTGCGTATGTCGGGCGTCTCCATGCCTTCATCAATACTCGTCAAGGCGGGCATGGAAAGAAATGTACCAGGGCTTATCCATTCACGCTTCACCACAGGATAGGCAGAGGCATCACCAATTGCTCCGGAATTGCAGAAGGTGACGATGTCACAGTCGCGTACCACAGCTTCGTTGGTGTCAACCACATGAATATTGACAATCTGAGGAAAAGTTTCACTGACCCACGAAGTAAACGCATCAATATTTTTTTGGCCGCGTCCCTTTACTTTAATGGTGTCAATGCCAGGGCATTCGGCAACGAATGCCGAAAGCGAGGTTTTCGCCATCACGCCTGGACCCAGAATGCCAACCACCTTCGAATTCTTTCTGGCCAGATGGCGGGCACCTACGCCAGGCACGGCGCCTGTTCGATAAGCAGAAAGCAGATTCGCTGACATGATTGCCAGAGGAGCGCCGGTATCGGCATCGTTGAGGACGAATAGAAGGATGGAGCGGGGGAGGCCCTTCTCTCTATTCGCGATATTGGATCCGTACCATTTCATCCCGGCTGTCCGAAATCGACCACCAAGGTATGCAGGCATCGCCATGAAACGCCGATCGGGGGTCGGTTTGGGCATGTCCGGAAAAGGCGAATTTTCAGGGAATACGACAACCGATCCGTGGGAGTTGTTATTTGGGCCTGCCATGCGGTAGTCGCCGTGGTACATAAGGGAAAACATCTCTTCCATCGTGTCCACGCAGGCGGCCATATTGGTAACGCCTGCCTGAATCATGTCCGGTTCGGAGAGGTATATAAAATCAATATTTGGGGAGTTGTGCATAGTCGTTGATTCTCACTTTGAAATACTGCTCTTTGCGCTGATGCGAACCCTTCTCAGCGGGGGCGTGATTTGATCGGTTGCACTCTCACCTTCAACACCGTTGTCATCGGAATCGGACGGTCCAAATCGCAGCGCCTGAGAACAATTGGCTGAGCCATAAAGGTCCTGCGCTTTTTTCTGCGCTTAACGGCTCCACATCCGCGTTGGAGCATTGGGGTCATGAGTTCTGGTGCTTGGGCTAAACGAGGTAAGAGACAACGCTTATCCTACAGTTCGATTTATCGAACTCGATAACATTCGAGGCGACACTTGTTGTGGTAATGGCAACGCTTGATCCAGTGGTGCACAGGCGATATTTCCGTCTAGGATCAGTCGATGCCATTGCCTAAAAAGCAACACGATCCCTCGTTCCTGTGATTGTTGCTCGGTTTGTATGTCCCTAATTTCCTTCTCTCGTTTGCACAATTGACAGGAGCCTTTTCATGATTTCCTCTATTTCTGACATTTCCTTACTGGAAGAGCGTATTCGGGTGCTTGAGGCCGAATCTGCGATTCGCCATTTGCTGAGTCGGTATATGTTTTTGTGCGACGTTCCCGGACCTGCCACGCGCGATAGCGCGCTGGGCCAATTGTTCTGCCAGGACGCAGTGTGGCAGGGGGTCGGATCTCGATATGCCGCTAAGTTTGGGCGTTTAGAAGGGCGCAAAGCGATAGTTGCCATGCTCATGAATTACCTGCCGCCGGCTCCCCACTTTGTGTCAAACATGCACTTTCTTTCCGGTGAACAGATAACGGTCGATGGTTTTCAAGCGAAAGGGCGGTGGGTAATGCAACAACTCAGTCGGTACGAATCTGGCCAATCCGAATCAATTGTCGCCGCCCTCAGCGTGGAATTTTTCTGGGACGCAGGTGCCTGGCGCATCTCCTCTTTTTCAACTGAACGCGTTGACGCCTATCGTCTCGAGAATGTTCAAGGAGCGTCACTGTGAGCCCGCTGGTCATTGAATGTCGCATCGGCGGGCCGGGCCGGACAGTCGCGATCAAGGACTCTCTGGATGTGGCAGGTTGGCCAACACGGTGTGGAAGTCGCGCTTTCGAACACGCCGCGCCAGCACAAGACCACGCAACCGTTGTGAAGGCACTTCTCGCTGATGGATGGCAAATCATGGGCAAGACTGTGCTGCATGAGTTGGCTTTCGGTGTCACTGGTATTAATGAATGGGCTGGAACGCCAATTAATCCACAGGCACCGGATCGGATACCTGGTGGGTCTTCCAGCGGCTCAGCGGTCATCGTCGCTCAGGGAAAAGTGGATGTGGCATTGGGCACTGATACAGGCGGTTCTGTTCGCATGCCGGCAGCCTGCTGTGGGGTGTTCGGCCTCAAACCATCGTTCGGTCGCTTGAGCCGTCGCGGGGTGTATCCGACTTCCAGTTCTCTTGATGTTGTAGGGCCAATGGCTCGTGATCTTGAGGGAATCGTCGCTGCGATGACTTCAATGGACTCATCTTTCGCGGCGCACAAGCCCCTTGGGCAGGTCCGGGTAGGTTTGGTCGATGTCGCTTGCGATCCGGCTGTTGAGGAAGCCATTCGGGACGAGATGGTTCGCCGCGGCTGGACCTGGGAAGTCGTCACGCTGCCGGTTCTTGATCAGGCATTCGAAGCCGCATTGACCGTTATCAATGCTGAAACGTGGGCTGCTTATGGTCATTACACAGGGCATGCTTTGCTGGGTGCCGATATTGAGGCGAGGTTACTGCGTGCAGCCAAGACCGATACCGTGGCCCTGCAAGCTGCGGAAGCGGTGCGCGTTGCATTCAGCGAACAGGTTGATCGTTTGCTGGAGCGCTTCGACACTCTTGTCCTACCTAGTTTGCCTCGTCTGCCGCCGCTGTTGGTTGATGTACTCAAAGGTGAATCGGTGATCGATCTGACCCGCTTCCTCAGGCCATTCAACTTGAGCGGGCACCCAGCATTGAGTGTGCCAATTCCCTACCCGGGTTCCTCCCTCAAAACCAGCCTGCAACTCATTGGAGCAAAGGGGGAGGACGCACGACTGTGTGCTATTGCTGGCACCTTCCTTTGAAAAAATCAGCGCTCGGTATCGAGCGCAGTAAACACCCAGGCCAAGCGGTTCAATTAAAAAGCGACTCAGCTCTTTCTCCGGCGATGGATGATCTGAGCAGGTATGTCACCCAAGAGGTTGCAGCGTTGCAATTAGTACAACGAATGTCGCTCACGGGGTCATCGTTTTCGTGGAGCAGGGCTGCAAGGATAACGGTAGACCGCATATCAATATGAAGCCTGATTCCCTGTGATGCGTAATTTACAGAGTGCCGAATTACGACGTGGCGCTTGAGCCAGAGTCGATCCGATTACCGAAATGACGACGACACGCTCTATTTGGACGCCGGATTGAATAGACGTCATGAGTCGTGCCACCGAAGACGGATGATCGAACTGGCCTCCTGAATACTTATTTGGCAAGTCAATAGATAAGGGTTTCATTAACTCGGCAACGAGTGAAGACCGATGTGACGAACAGCCAAGCTGCGGCTTTAAGGAGCGGCGGGCGGGTATCGCTTGTGCTTGAGGAGCGTTCGCGTTGGTCCGCAAGGACGCTGCTGCATCGATTTATTTCCGTTATTCATACAATAATAGAGTGGAGAACTGTGATGACAGAGCTAACCGACCCCCTATCTGGAGATGTGCGTGCAGGCGGCCAGAAACTCGAAGGTAATCTAAGTGCTTATAAAATCGCGTTATTGGTGATTGCAGCCGCCGGGCCGTTAGGGGCAGTTCTCACAGCGGCCCCCATTGCTTTTGAGCACGGTAACGGTGCCGGTCTTGCCGGAGCATTCCTGCTGGCGGGAATCCTGATGATTTTTTTCGCGATAGGCTATGGCGAATTGATCCGTGCGGTCCCGGGCGCAGGAGCATTTTACAAATACCTCTCGGCGATCTTTGGACAACGCGTAGGTGCGGGGGCTGCATGGGTTGCCTTAGCCTCTTACATGGCGATTACCACAGCGATTGCGGTGGCGTCCGGGTATTACACGAACATAACCATGCAGGCATTTGGGATTGATATCGGCTCTGCAGCATGGACCGTGTTATTTGTGGGGGCGATCTGTTACCTGGGGCGGTCGAATATTGATTTTGCCGCAAAGATCTTGGTGCCTTTGGTGCTTGCAGAGTTCTTTGTGCTTTTTTTACTGGGTCTGGCCATATTTTTGGATAAAGGTTTTAACGCTTTCCCGGTTCAAGCCATATCGGTAGACGCAATAGTGATGCCGGGGCTGGGGGTTGGACTCATGGTAGCGCTGGCATCATTCCTCGGTGTTGAGTCTGCTGCGCTTTATGCGATGGAAGCAAGAAAGCCAGAAAAATCCATTCCCCACGCGACGCGTTTGGCGGTAGCGTTGGTAGGCGTTGCTTACTTTTTCATTATCTGGCTGATCATCGGCGAAATTGGGTTTGACGTCATTAAGGACGAGGCGGCGGTAGCGAAGGGTGGGTTGGTCATTAATTTGTTCTCAACCCGCTTGGGTAGCACGATGGCGACCATTGTTGCCCTCATGTTATGCACCAGCAACTTTTGCTGTTTGTTATCCCTTCATAATGCGGCGACTCGGTACGTTCAAGTCTTGGCAAAAGATAGACACTTACCTGTTGTTCTTTCAACTGTTCATGAAAAGAAAAAATCCCCCGCCAATGCAAGCCTTCTTGTGACCGTTCTGGTTTCGTTGACCATTATCGTTTCTTCGTCCCTGGGCTATGACGCCTTTGTATTCTTATTTCCGGTGACTGTCGCGTTGTCGACGCTGGGTTTGATAGGGCTTCAGACATTCGTTGCCTTGGGAGTCGTCGTTCACTTCAAAAAAGCCAACGATCAACGGTACTTTAAAACGTTAATCAGCCCGCTGCTCGCATTGGCTGGACTGAGTGCTGCTGTTTATCTGATCTACGATAATTACGGCATGCTAACGGGCAGTGAGTCTGCCTGGGTCAATGGCACTCCATTGCTTCTTGTTGTCTTATTTCTCTACGGGCTACTCAAAGGCGGTTCCAGGAACGCTAAGGCACCCTGGATCAAATGATATAGCGCCTGCCGACACTGCCGTTAAGCTTGATCCAAGAGGAAGGACGTTTGTTGTCTTTAAAACAATAAATCTCTCTCGGTCGGCGATTGATGAGCATTGTGTGCTGTCTTAAAGTTATTTCAAATGACTCTCGTCACATTGCGATAAAAGGTAATTAATTGTGAGCGATTTAATTAACATTGTCGGGCTTGATATGGACCCTGCAAGCTTGATCAAATCAGACCGTGTGCACACATCGGTTTACACCGATGCCAAGCTGTTTGACATCGAGTTGGAAAAGATTTTTTACAGTACTTGGGTCTGGGTCGCGCACGTCAGCGAAATCCCTGAGTCGGGTAGCTACAAAAGTACCTATATCGGTAAACAACCCGTGATTGTGGTGCGCGACCGCAAAAAACAAGTCCATGTGCACCTCAACCGCTGTCGCCATCGCGGCGCTACGGTTTGCGAGCACAAGAAAGGCAAGACCAACAGTTTTGTCTGCCCTTACCACGGCTGGAGTTACGCACTGGATGGTTCATTGCGTGGCGTCCCAAGCCCTGAAAGCTACGGCGATTGCCTGGACAAAGGCGAGCTGCCTCTGGTCAGCCTGCGTGTAGAAGAATACGCAGGCATGCTGTTTGCTACGCTCAAGGACGATATCGAACCACTGGTGGACTTCCTCGGGCCGGCCAAGAAATGGATCGATCTGTTCATGAAACAAGGGGCCGGTTATCCGATCAAGGTCCCTGGCGAGCACCGTTTCCGTTTTCCGGGCAACTGGAAAATTCAGTTGGAGAACACCACCGACGCCTACCACTTCCCGCTGGTGCACAAGTCATTTCTGGCATCGGTCGATGAGCAAACTCTTAAGCTTTTCGATTTCGTTGAAGGGCCGGGCTATGTCGAAGACCTTGGTAATGGGCATAGCGTAATGGTGATGATTCCCGACTTGGTGGATCTGGAAGCTGACCTCGAAAAGCCTATTCCAGAGCGTTTCGAGGATCTAGCTGCGCAATTGCGCGAAGACGGCATCGAAGAGCAGCAAGTACGCCGCATTGTTCGTGCGGTCGGTGGGTCGGGTTTCAACCTCAACCTGTTTCCCAACGTTGCTTGTTCCATGGCGTTTTTCCGCGTGTTGCAACCGATATCGGTGACAGAGACGGAAATTCATCACTCCGTAATCACCATGGATGGCGGACCTGCTGTAGCCAACCGCTACCGCCTGCGTCTGCACGAGCACTTCCAGGGGCCTATGGGATTTGGCACTCCGGACGACTCCGAAGCCTGGGAGCGTGTGCAGAAAGGCGCCAGCGCCGGTGATGACTTGTGGATCATGCTCAACCGTGGCCTTCCAGGTGAGCAACCGACCGAAGACGGGCTGGTCAGCGACGTAAGCGCCGAGACCGGGATGCGTGCTGCTTATCAGCAGTGGAAAAAGATGATGACGGCAGAGACTAAGTAAATGAACCTGCAATTACTGAATCAGGTCACCGCTTTTATCTGGGCTGAAGGCGACATGCTCGACCATGGCGACTTCGACACTTGGTTAAACTTGTGGAGCGAGAAGGGGACTTACATCATCCCCATCGACCCGAAAGAGGAAGACTTCGAAAACACCCTCAACTATGCCTATGACGACCATCACATGCGTCAGTTGCGAATCCAGCGTCTGACCGGAGGTGAATCGATTTCCACCAGCCCGCAGCCGCGGACCGTGCGCAGCTTGTCTCGCTTTCGGGTGCTGTTCGAAAGCGATGAGAAAGTGACGGTGCGGTGTGCGCAAAACCTGCGCGAGTTCCGCAAGGACTCGCTTAAACATTACAGCGCGGACATCGTCTACGAACTTGAGCGTATCAGTAACACTTTCAAAATTGAGCGCAAGTTGATCCGTTTGATCAACGCTGACGATGCCCTCGCAGGCATAGGTTACATACTTTGAGTTGATATTGACGGATGCTTCACACGGCGTGTACCCACACAGCGGCTGGCTGATATAAAAACGGTACCTTCTGACAACTGCTAACAAAGCTTGATCGGAAGGTGCCGTAGAGGGGCTGAGTAAGCTAGACGTCAACGTTTTCAGTATGGAGTACTTGTAACTAACGAGCGCTTGCTCATAACAAGCATCCGTTCTTTTATGTCGGACTGTTTTTCGCAAAGTCTGCTGATATGCCGGTGATAGATTTAAAAGTAAGTGCTCATGTAGGCATCCGTATTCCTTGTTGCTCAGCCCATTTGGAGCTCGTTCACTGGTCTACATACATCATGCTGCGTTCATGCTGCTGCCGTAAACGCAATAGTGTTTTCGTTAGGCGCGGTATAAAAATACTCAAGCGACCTATCGTTGGGAGGAAGTGGTAAGAAGCTACGCAACAGATGAATGAAGGTATAGGTATCGCGACTATTAATTAGTCGCTCGCATTAACTACTTCAACGACTGCAGAATCCTGGCGGTATTTAAATGCAGGTTGATGGATGACCCATTTAATGCATCGCTCAACTCAATAACAAAAATGGAAATGCAACCATGCGCCGATATTCCATGCTTCACTTTTTTACCCTCGCCGCACTATTCAATACGATAACTCCTGCGCACGCTTACGAGCTTTTTTCCCAAGGCGACACCCATCTGAATGCTAATCTGGATGCGGTGTTTGGCGTTTTCCACAGCCGTGAAAGTTACCCGGCCTCTGGTCGATTAGAACCGGGATCGTCCTCGTGGCGGGAGGGTTACATCAAGTATGGCGTAAGTGCCGAACAAGGGATAGGAGAGGCAGGGACCGCCTATGGTGCCTTCTCGCTAGTCAGTTCTGCAACCTGGGGGGAGGGGGACGCTGCGGGCTACACTGATGGCTCTGAACGCACGACCAAGATTGAGGACGCTTATCTGGGATGGCGTTCGGGCAACTTGTTTGAGGTCCTTGGTAAAGACGGTATCGATCTTTCGTTCGGCCGACAAAATATCGCAGTGGGCGACGGCTTCCTTATTCAGGGCGACGCGTTCAGTGCGGGCCGCGGCCTCGGCGACGGCCAATACAACCGAGGGGGCGCTTTCTACGTGGCTGCCCGTAAAGCGTTCGATAAGACAGCAGTGTTGCGCATTGGTGGGAAAGAGGGCTGGCGCAGCGATCTGATGTGGCTCAAATCCGATAACCCTTCTCAGGCCAATACCGAGATGTACGTTGGCACGCTGGAGCACGTGGCTGCAGAGGGTACCGTTGGCCTGACGTACATCAACACCAAAAATGTCGCTGAACAGTACGCTTCCCCCCTGCAGCTTGAGCGTGACGGCATGAAGACCTACAGCGTGCGCGCGGCGGGCAATGCGGGCGTGCCAAACCTGTTTTTGTCGGGTGAATATGCCAGGCAAAACAAACCGAATGCGGCGAATGAGGACGCCTGGTATTTGGAAGCCGGATGGACCTTTGCTGAGGTTATGTGGGTGCCGAGCACCAGCTATCGCTACAGTCGCTTTTCAGAAGGTTATGACACCTTGTTTTATGGGACGGGCCGTGGCTACGGCACATGGTTCCAAGGTGAAGTGGCAAGTAACTATGCTGGCCCCTTCAACAATAATTCCCGTATCCAGAACGTCACGCTGAAGGCCTCCCCTTTAGAGAATCTGACCATTGGGGCAATGTACTTCAACTACGACACCATCGACCGTAATGTGAGTAACACCGATGGTCATGAAATCGACTTGTATGCTGAATGGCGCGTTAATCAGCACTTGACTGTTTTGCCGTTAGTAGGTTTCTACAAGCCAGACAAGAGCGCAGAACAGGGGGGGACGCAGTTGGGTAACAACGATAGAAATGTCTACACCCAGTTGGTGTTTGCTACGACATTTTGATGTTTGGCGGGTGACTGATGTCACCCGTTTTCGTTAGAAGCTGGAATTCAATCGCCCCGGTTTCTTTAGACACCTTGCAACCTCACCACCGAAAAATAACGGCTTGACCTTGACTCCAGGTTCTCGCTAACCTCGCTACGCCTTCCTACCTTCCGGTAGGAAGCTAATCGTGAGTTTGTTATGGAAAAGAGTCATTCCGGCAATCCTTCGCTGAAGTTTGCCATTGCCTTGGGCGCCATCGCCACACTGGGACCCTTAGCCGCCGAGATGTATTTGCCAAGCCTGCCCGAAATGGCGGTCGAATATTCGACCAGTGTTGCCAGTATTCAACTGACGCTCACGGTCTTTTTGTTGGCAATGGGGCTTGGGCAATTGCTGTTCGGGCCGGTTGTCGACGCCTTGGGCCGTCGACGCCCACTGATGGCAGGCTTGTTGCTGTTCAGCATGAGTGCGCTGGCTGCAGGTGCGGCACCGACCCTTGAATGGCTACTCGTGGCAAGATTTGCCCAAGGCATAGGCAGTGCTTTGACGTTCGTAGTCATCATGAGCATAGTGCGTGACGTCACTCAGGGCGTTCAGGCAGCAAAGCTTTTTGGCTTGCTGCTGACCATTCAAGGTGTTGCTCCCATTATCGCCCCGGGGTTGGGTGGGTACATTGATGCGCATTTCGGATGGCGAGCCGTCATGCTGGTACTGGCTGTTCTCGGTGCGCTGGTGGCGGTCAATTCGGTGGCTGTTTTGCCTGAAACACTCCCCATGCAAAAGCGCGAGCCATTGAATATGAGACTGGCGATACGCACGTATGCGCGCATCGCAAAAGACAGTCGTTTTCTACGGCCTACCTTAGCGCTGTCAGCCGTTTTCTTTTTCCTCTTTGCCTATATAGGCGGCGCTACATTTGTTTATCAGAATGAATACGGGCTGCCTACTGCCCAGTTTGGTACGCTGTTTGGCGCAACCGGCATAGCGATTATTATCGGGGCCGTCGTGTCTACCAGACTGGTGGGCAAGTACGGTTTGGCCCGCATGGCAACGGCGGGGGCTTTTTGCATCTTTGCAGGTTCTGTCATGGCCTACGGCGCAGCGGTATCTGGTTCAGGTTTGTACTGGCTGGCCGCCAGTTTCGCGATAGCACTGCTCGGATTGGGGATTGCAGAAGCCACATTGACGACCCTGGTGATGTCTTCGCAAACCACTGCGCTGGGTTCAACGGCTGCATTGCTGGGCGCTTTTCAGCTTGGCATCTCGGCCTTCGCCACACCGTTGACCGGTTGGGCGAGCAGCCATGGCGCCATTGCCTGGTGCTCATTCCTGATCATCTGCGCCGTTCTGGTGGGCGCGCTGACCTGGGTCAGTGTGCGCCAGGGCAGGGCCGAGCACATCACCGCGTTGAATCACTGATTAAAAGGATATCCTGATGAAAGTGCTGAGCCCTTCGGCAGCCAGAATCTGTGACATCGCCCTGGTGCATTTCGCTGAGCGTGGATACGACGCCTCGTCGCTCAATGATATTGCTGTCGTTGCAGGTATGCGCAAGCCTTCGTTATATGCGCACTTCAAAAGCAAGGATGATCTGTTCGACGCCGTGCTGAATCTGGCGTTGGTGACGGAGAGGCACTATATCGAAGAGATGTTTGCAAGCATCCCGGCGAATAACGATGAGCCCGGCAAGCTGTACACGGACAGCCTTTCAAACCGCTACGAATCTTCCGCGGCTCTGCGTTTCCTGCTGCGCACGGCATTTTTTCCGCCTTCGGAGCTGAAGGCATCGGTTACAAGTGGCTTTGAGGCCTATCTTGATCGCCTGCGTGAACACTTTGGCGTAAGCCTTGAGAACAGGTATCCAGCCCTGTCGGCGAACGAGATTTCGATGTTTCAGGATGCTTATATCGGCGTTATCGACAGCCTTCATGTCGAGTTGATTTACTGTAGTGAAGGCACCTACTGTCGGCGTCTTGCCGCTTTGTGGCGCGTTCTTGGTGACTCGCTGTCTCTGGCTGTGGGGAAGGTGGCACATGGGTAATTCAACCATGCAAACGGTGCAAAACGTAGCGAGCGAGTCGCTTACAAAGCGAACTAACATAGGCTTCACATTTTAAAACACGACAATTAATTCCATGGAGATCACAGAATGAAGCTCTACTATAAGCCTGGCGCCTGCTCCCTTTCGCCACACATCGTTGCAAACGAACTTGGCCTCAAGGTCGAATTCATCAAGGTCGACCTCAAAGATCATACAACAGAACAGGGGAAGAACTTTTACAAGGTCAACCCGCACGGCTACATTCCTGCGCTTGAGCTGGATAATGGTGAAATGCTATTAGAGGGCGTTGTAATCATTCAATATCTTGCGGACCAGCATCCCGAAACAGGCCTTGCTCCAGCCAACGGAACGTTTGAAAGATACAAGCTTCAGGAGATGCTCGCCTTCCTTTCAACGGAGATCCATAAGGGCTTTATTCCGCTCTTTTATGCTGCTCCGGCAGGGGATTACATCGAGATTGCAAGACCGAAGTTGGAGGAACGCTACGCTTGGATTAACGAGCATCTCTCAGACAAACAGTTTCTTATGGGTGACCAATTCACGGTCGCTGACACCTACCTGTTTGCGGTGACTGGATGGGCTAAGGCGTCCTGGCTGAAGTCCTACGAGGACACGCCACTTCATCTTGACAGTCTTCATCACCTGCAAGCTTGGTACGAGCGTGTGAAGAGCCGTGAAGCCGTGCAGCAGTCCATACTCGAGGAAGGTCTCGACTTGAACTAGCGTCTTGATGCCCGTTGCCAACGGGCACCCAACTGCTCCGAATACTGTCTGGATCTCTGATGAACCTGCGCGCGATCCTTATTCTCGGTGCCTTAAGCGCCTTCGGCCCTTTGGCCGTCGACTTTTACCTGCCTGGCTTCCCGGCCATTGCCCTGGCCTTTGGCACTGACGAGAAGCATGTCCAGTTGACCCTGGCGTCATATTTTCTGGGCTTGTCCATCGGCCAACTGGCTTACGGGCCGGTGGCGGATCGCTTCGGGCGACGTTTCCCGCTGCTTTTCGGGGCTTCGCTTTTCACCCTGGCATCGCTGGCGTGTGCCTTCGCGCCGAATCTGGAATGGCTGATCGGCGCGCGCTTCGTTCAGGCGCTGGGCGGCTGTGCTGGGATGGTGATTGCCCGAGCGATCGTCAGCGACAGGTGCGATGCCGTTCAGTCGGCCAAAGTGTTCTCGCAATTGATGCTGGTGATGGGCTTGGCGCCGATTCTGGCGCCCATGCTCGGCGGCTTGCTCGTCAACCTCTATGGGTGGCAGTCGATCTTCATCAGCCTGACGGCGTTCAGTGCGCTGGCTTCAATAGCCGTGGCGCTGGGCCTGCCGGAAAGCATGCCCGCCACTCATCCGCGCCTGCCTTTATCTGGCGCACTGACGCAGTACCGCCGCTTGTTGGGCGATCGTATTTTTCTCGGGCACGCGCTCACTGGCGGGATCGCCATGGCCGGGATGTTTTCTTACATCGCCGGTTCGCCGTTCGTGTTCATCAAGCTGTACGGTGTGCCGCCTGAGCACTATGGCTGGCTGTTCGGTACCAATGCGGCAGGTTTTATTCTGGTCTCGCAGTTCAATGCCCGATTGGTGGGCAAAAAGGGGCCTGCGTTCCTGCTGTCGCGGGTTATCTGGATGTACCTCGCTGCTGCACTGGCATTGTTGGCGATTGCCGGCCTACGCACCGAACAGCTCTGGCACCTGCTGGTGCCCTTGTTTATCTGCATTGCCAACCTGGGCTCCATCGCCCCCAATGCCTCAGCCTGCGCCATGAACGGGCAATGGGCGCGCGCGGGGAGCGCGTCGGCATTGCTCGGTTGCCTGCAGTTCAGCGTGGCGGCAGCAGCGGCCGCGCTGGTGGGTGTGCTTCACGATGGCACGGCGTTGCCAATGGCGCTGGTCATCAGCTCGTGCGGTGCGTTGGCCGTGACGCTTGCAATGCTGACCCGCCGTTTGCAGCACAAACGTGATGTGGCGCTCCCGGGTTCATAGGCGATTATCCGTATCGATCAAGTCGTCGAGCAGGCTGGCTTGATTCGGGCTCAACCGCTCGCTGCGCTTGGCAAACTTGAAGCGTTTGAGCAGTGCGATCTCGTGGGCAAGTTTCTCGTTGACCGACTGCGAAGTCATGCCGCCGATTTTGCCAGGGAGGGCTAGTGGCGGCGATAGGCGGATGGGCCAATTGCTCTGGGCAAGCGCGCCGTGGCGGAAGAGTTAGAGCACAGTGATGACTCCTCCGGAACCGACGCGTTGCCAAGGTAAAACGAATTTCAGTAATCTCGACAGCACAGGGCGTCAACTGAGCTGGTCATGATTACACATAATGTATATTATGTTAAACGAGATGTTTATGGTTGCATTATGAATAATCGCACGGCAACTCACCCGCCAACCGCACTGCCGGCTGCTCCCCCAGGCTTTCCGCAATCTCTATGGTCTTTTGGAGTGGGACTTCATCCAGTGCATCTCAAGGTATGAATCCGCGGACAAACCACCGCAAGTTTCAACTCGTCGCAGAGAACAGCGCAAACAACTGACTGCGAAAGTGGATCCCGAGTCGATCAAACGCCCGATTACGGTAGGTTTTCACAGTGCTTTCCTTTATTGCCAAATCAGCCGCGATCCCTGCATGAGTCATTCCTCGAAGTAATCGGCTGCAGATATTCAACTCTTGCGTCGTGAGGTCAGGACAACGCTGGAGCAATTGCTGGTGGTGATCGACTGTACCGCTCAATCCGGTAAGCGCCAGATGACCACGCAGTAATTGCAATAACGAAGGGCTGAGCGACTCGCACATCTCCAGCTCACCGTCGCTGAAGAACCCCTGATCGCGGTGTCGGTAGAGATTGAACAGCACCGGCCGCGCTTGTTCGTCCAGATACAGGCTCGATAGCCTCTCAATCATGCCATTGCGCTGATAGATCGACTCTCGATACGGCATAAAGCGGATATCCTGGGCCAGCAGATGGCCAACTTGGCCAGGGGCGGCAAGTAACGGCTCGAACAAAGGGTCGTGTCGATAGTAGCGCTCGATATAGGCCTGACCGCAACGCAACACCAGACTGGCGTCCGGGTGCCGGGTGCCGAAAGACAGCAATTGCGGCCGCTCGCCATCCATACGCAGAACTGAAAAATGCTGACAGTTCGCCCATTGGCCAAGGTAGTCCAGCAGCGCAGCGGGAAATTCCGGCGTGCCCAAACGACTGGTCAACTCCGCGAAATGACGGACTCCTTGGGGCAAGGTCGAAACCTGCGGGGTACTGAGACGGATCATGGCGATTGCCTGATATTTATTATTGTCAGGTGTTAGGTCTACTGGAAAAAAGCCAGATAGTTAATTTGTTAACCAATAGCATGCCGACAATCATCGTGCCTGTCCACCTCCCGGAGGACAGCTTCGCCCTGCAGGCCCAGTAAGCTGACAAGGACAACAACAATAACTGGGATTGCCGATGAACCGTCACCCATCTGAGCGTGCGTCTCCCCTTCCCCCCCTCGACGTAGCTAGATCCCACGACGACAAACGCCACGTATGGCCTCTCTCAACCAGCCGAAATACAACGCCCGGACCGATCATCGTAGTTCTCTCCAGACGCATCTAACTCGACTGTCCACCTGTCCTCCTCTGGGAGGACTGCAAACAATACCCATGCTACGTAAGCTTATTCAGGTCAGACAGCCGGCAGGCGGCGCATTCATTGCGTTCGCGGCCAAGTACCTCAGGACCCTATAACAATGACCCAGCCCAGCCTGAATTTACGAGTCACCCAATTCGTGGCGGAAGCCAAAGAGGTGGCCCTGATAGAACTACAAGCCCCCGACGCTCGGGAGCTACCGATCTTCACGCCTGGAGCGCACCTCGAAGTGCGCCTGGAAAACGGTCAAATTCGACATTACTCGCTGCTCAACGATTCCAGCGAGCGCCATCGCTATGTCATTGCGGTCGGCTTGGCTCCGGCCAGTCGCGGCGGATCGCGCTTAATTCACGCGAAAGTACGCCAGGGTGATGTGCTTCAGGTCAGCGCTCCGCGCAACAATTTCCCTTTGGATGCCAACGCCAAGCGTTATTGTTTTGTGGCCGGTGGCATTGGTATTACCCCCATCCTGGCGATGATCCGCTGGTGCATGGCCCAGGGTAAGAACTGGCGACTTTTTTATACTGTACGTAACCGCCAACGGGCTGCGTTCTACGAAACGCTGCTGGCTCTGGACTCGGAACGAGTGCACTTTCACTTCAACGATGAGTGCGCCGGTCAGTTCCTAAATATCGAGTCGCTCGTCAGTTCGCTGCAGGACGACGAACATGTCTACTGCTGTGGCCCTGCCCCCCTGATGCAGGCAGTCAAGGCCGCCACCGCAGACATTCCGGCGCCGCGTATTCACTTTGAGTGGTTCTCGGCCCCCGAACCTGCCAGTGACGCGACTCCGCAAGCACTCGATTGCTTCAGCGTAACGCTGCAACGCAGTGGCCTGGATATTGAGGTAGGCCCAGATCAGAGCATTCTCGAAGCGTTGGAAGCCCATGGCATCGACGTACCGTTCTCCTGTCGCTCCGGTATTTGCGGTACTTGCGAAACCACAATTTGCAGCGGAGTACCCGATCACCGTGATTACGTTCTCTCCGACGCCGAGCAGGCGAGCGGTGAAACCCTGATGATTTGTGTGTCCCGCGCGCGCACCGAGTCGTTGGTGTTGGACCTGTAAACCCTGAATAACAAGGAGCCTATCCATGAGCCTGCCTGTCAATAACATCATTGCCAATTCGCGCAAAGCCATGAGTCCACTTGCTACCCGCGACACCCCGTTCATCTTTAACGAATGGTACGTAGCCGCTTTCGGTAACGAAGTTACACGGGAGTTGCTATCGCGAAAACTGCTCGGCAAGCGCGTAGTGTTGTATCGCAGCGAAACCGGCAAAGCCATTGCACTTGAAGATCGCTGCGCTCATCGTTCCTATCCGCTTTCACGTGGTCATCTAGAGGGTGATGTCCTGGTCTGCGGCTATCACGGCTTTCGGTATGACACTCAAGGCAACCTGATTAACGTGCCTTCACAGCGTAGCTGCCCTCGGGGTATCGGTGTGCACGAATACCCCCTGCTTGAGCAAGGCTCACTATTGTGGATCTGGATGGGTGATCCAGAACTTGCAGACTCCAGACGCCCTCCTGAATTGGCTTGGACCGAGACACCCGACTGGGAGTGTTCCTCAGGCTATTTCCATCACCCAGGCAATTACGTCAGCATGCATGAAAATCTGATGGACCTGACCCATCTAACCTTCCTGCACGCCGCCACTATTGGCACGCCAGATTATGCCAGCGCCCCGTACGAACTTGATCTCAAAGAGGGACATTACAAATTGATGCGCAATGTAGTGCCCACCACCCTGTCTCCGGTATGGGCCAAAACGACTGGCCTGGACGATTGCAGTACCGCTGCACGCATCGCTACTTCCGAGTTCCTGTCACCCGGGCTGCATCAAGTCAGCGTCACATTCTACGACTCGGCGATAGCGCCGTTAAATCGCAAGGAGTTTCACATCCGCACGGCCCATATTCTGACCCCGGAAACTCACAGCACCATGCATTACTTCATTGTCCACGGTCGTGACTTCGCCCAGGATGACCGGGCGGTTGGTGAGTTCATGCATGAACAACTGTTCGCCGCCTTCAATGAGGATGTTGAGGGCTTGGGCGCGTTGGAGGCTGTACTCGGTGATGTAGATGACCACACCTACGAAATATCTGTTGCCAGTGATGCCCCTGCCGTCGCCATGCGCCGCTACCTTAAAAAACGTGCCGACGACGAAGCCAACGAAGCGCTCAACCGCAACGCATAACCCAGCCTGTTGGCACCGAAACCGAATTGACCTGGTTGCCGGGATGCCGCCGACCCAGTCTGATTCCTCACTAACGATTGCCTGTTCTACACTGGGTGCCATTTGAGGTGGGTCAGTTTTAAATCGGCACGTGGGTCAGTTGGGCGTCGGCGTCAACAGCGTGGTTGACGCCCTCCTTCACCAGCTCTTGCATGGGCAACCGATGAGATCAGTACCTCTAGATAGTCGGCACCCGGTGCAACACCGTTCGCTGAACAGGCATCTGCTGCCAAGCCAGCTGCGCCTGAACAATGTCAACCGCATCCAGCACTTTCTGCGCCCAACCCTCATCTTCCGGATGAACCACGACCACGCGAAACCCATGGTCCTCACCTTCAATCTGCACGCCTTCGGAATCATCGACGTGCAAGTCGATATCGAACGCCGGCGGATATTTCGAGGGCGCATTCGACAGCCCATGGACCGTCAGCGCGCGGTTGTGCAGCACGCTGTTGACCACACCCTCGACGCGGATGCCGTACAGCAACAGCCAACGGCGGATGTAGGACGGTGTGCGACCGGACGACGTGTAGACCCAGATGCTGCAGTCCTGGCGGCGCAGCTCTCGGATCAGGGAGCGTGTCCCCCTGCGCAACGGCTCACCCAGCCAACGATGAACGCAGGCCGGCAAGCGACTTTGCTCGACTTCGCAGTGGTGGAGTTGGCAGGCGAGCGTGTCATCGATATCAAACGAAATGCGTATGCGCTGCCGCCTCGACATCTGCATCGGGATGGCGCTGCGGATGGCCTGCCCTACCCGGCTGCCGACGGTTTTGCATTTGGCGAGCGCTGAATTCCCACTCATTAATGGCCACCTTGAGAGATGGGCAAATGCTTGCCTTTGAGAAAGAACTTCATTGGATCGGGTGCCTGTTCTTCTAAAAATGCTGCGTATTTTTTCTTGATCTTGGGCAATTCGTACAACGCCTTGACGCCATGTTTAGCAGAGTTGCGTATGACCGATGACGGATTGAAGTAGCCCTCGGCATTTTCCAGTGTCAACACAAAAGGAGGCAACCCCGCGCGCATCAACAGGTAGCTGACGATGAGCGACCCACTGCGGTTGTTGCCTTCAATGAACAACTGCGGCTTGCTGAGAATGCGGACATAGACGCCAGCCGCACGCTTCCAGACGGACTCGCTACGATACGCGCAATACCAGTTGTACAAGTCCTTGATGCCTCCCTCAACGTTGTTGAAGAAATGCGCCTCGGTCGCGGCCAGGTGCTGGGCGTACTCCAAACGGCGCGCCGGGTCTCGGCCACAAAGCACCGTGGCGTTGATCTCGAGCATCAGGTTCAGTTGCTGAAGGTCGAACAGGTCAACGCCGCGGGCAACATAGTCGTCAATCAACGCGTAGCCTTCAAGCACATTGTGCAGCACCTCGTCAGTCAAGGGATCGCGCGGCTCCGTGAAGTGCCGGCTGAGCTCGATGAAGCGGTTTTGTACTTCCCGCAGTGCACGTTCAATCGCAGTCAAATCAAGGCGATGCGTAGCTGGCATTGGTGCTCCTTGGAAACGCTTGGTAAATGTCTACCGGATGCCGGCCAAATCCATTTGGCTTCTGCAGGTATGCGGCCTTGACCGGAGGTGTGTCTTAACTGAACTTGCCGCTGATGTAATCGCCGGTCATCTGTTCACGTGGGTTGTCGAAAATCTGCGTTGTTGGACCCATCTCAACCAGATAGCCGGTGCGCGTGCCCTGGGAAATATCCACCGAGAAGAACGCCGTGGTGTCAGCGACACGGATGGCTTGCTGCATGTTGTGGGTGACCAGCGCGATGGTGTAGTCCTTCTTCAACTCGACCATCAGCTCCTCCACCCGCCGGGTAGCGATCGGGTCGAGTGCCGAACACGGCTCATCCAGCAGCAGGACTTCCGGCTCGGTGGCGATGGCGCGGGCGATGCACAGTCGTTGTTGCTGGCCGCCCGAGAGCGACAGGCCGCTGACCTTGAGCTTGTCCTTGACTTCATCCCACAGGGCGGCACCTTGCAGCGCGTGCTTGACCCGGTCACCAATATCGCCCTTGTAGCGATTGAGGCGCAGGCCAAACGCGACGTTGTCGAAGATGCTCATCGAGAACGGGTTCGGCTGTTGAAACACCATACCGATGTAGCGACGCACGACCACCGGATCAACGCCCTTGCCGTAGACGTCTTGCCCAAGGAAGTGCACGTGGCCTTCGAAACGGAAACCTTTCACCAGGTCATTCATTCGGTTGAGGCTGCGCAGCACGGTACTCTTGCCGCAGCCGGAAGGCCCGATGAAACCGGTGATCTTGTTTTTCTCGATAGGCACATGGCTGTCACGCACGGCCATGAAGTTGCCGTAGAAAATCTTGTCCAGTTTGCAGTCCATGACTACAGGCGCCTGGGTGACAAACGGAGCGGCTCTTTGCGCAGTGGATACGTTCAAAATCAGATGCTCCCGTTCTTAGTACTTGGGCTTGCCGAAAATACGGCTGATGATATTCACGAGCAGCACGATCATCACCAGCACCAGTGAGGCCGCCCATGCGAGCTCGAGCTGGTTGTCGAAAGGCATGCCGGAGAAGTTGTAAATCAACACGGCAAGCGATGCCGTTGGGTTCATGACCTCGAGGCTACCTTGGTGGTAGATCCAGTAGTTGCTGAACAAGGCGGTGAACAACAACGGTGCTGTCTCGCCCGCGGCACGTGCCACGGCCAGCATGACGCCAGTCAGGATCGCCGGCATGCCGGTGGGCAAGACGATTTTCCAGATCACCTGCGAGCGGGTGCAGCCCATGCCATAGGCGGCATCCTTCATGATCTTGGGCACCATCCGCATCGATTCTTCCGCCGTCAGCACGACGATAGGCAGCATCAGGACTGCCAGCGCGACGCCACCGGCCGGTGCCGAGTAAGTGCCGGTGGTCATCACCACCAGGGCGTAGGCGAACACCCCGGCCAGAATCGAAGGCAGCCCCGTGAGCATCTTGGCGGCAAAGCGCGCAGCGTTCGCCAGCTTGCTGTCCGGCCCCAGTTCAGCCAGGAAGATCGCCGCCATGATGCCAACCGGCACCGCGATGGCCGCCGCGATACCCACCATCACGAAGGTACCTGCCATTGCGTTGCCGAAGCCCCCGCCCATCTCGAAGCCAGTCGGCGGCAGTTCGGTGAAGACTTCCAGGTTCAGGCGAGCGCCGCCACGGGTGATCAGCATGTAGAGCACGGAAATCAACGGCACGCTGGCCAGCAGCGCGCCGCCCCAGACCAGGGTGGTCAAGATCAGGCTGCGCAGGGCGCGGCCTTCGAACTTGCGCTGCAGGCTGGGCATCGCGCCTGCCGGAGACGTCAAGTCTGTTGCAGCAGTCAGATCAGTCATCACTTATTACCCCGTTGGGCGTACATCATGATCAAGGAGCCAAAGACGTTCACGATCAACGTGATGAACATCAGCACCAGCGCGGCATACATCAACACCTCGATTTCGTTTGGCCCGGCTTCGGGGAAGTTCAGCGCCAGCAAGGCCGCCAGGGTGTTGGCCGGTGCGAACAGCGAAAGGGAAATGTTATTCGCGTTGCCGACCAGCATGGCCAGCGCCATCGTTTCACCCAGCGCGCGCCCCAAGCCAAGTACCAAGGAGCCGAAAATACCCGTGGCGGCCGATGGCACCATCACCTTGAGAATCGCTTCCCAGTGGGTGGTCCCCATACCGTAGGCGGCCTGCTTGGTTTTCATCGGTACGCCCGTGAGCGCATCCTGCGAAACGGCGGCAATGGTCGGCAGAATCATGATGGCAAGCACCAATGCCGCAGGAAGCAGCCCCGGCCCGCTCAGGGATGTGCCGAAAAATGGTACCCAGCCGAGTTCGCTGTTCAACCAGGTGGTCAGCGGTCGAATCGCCGGGATCACCACGTAGATCCCCCACAGGCCGTAGACGACGCTGGGGATGGCCGCGAGTAATTCGACAATGGTTCGAAAGATGGCGGCGAGCTTGGGAGGCAGGAAGTCCTGGGTCAGGAAAATTGCCATGCTGACGCCGAAAAAGCCTGCAATCAGCAACGCAATCAGAGCACTGTAGAGCGTGCCCCAGATAGCCGGCAGGATGCCGTATTTACCTTGGTTAACGTCCCAGACAGTGCCGAGAAGCACATCAAATCCGTGCTTTTCCATGCCGGGAAGCGCCTTGCGTCCCACCTCGAACACAAGGGCAAATACCAACGCCAGAACCAGGACCACCCCGATACGCGCGAGCGCACGAAAGGTGCGATCAACCAGAAAGTCCTTCGCGGACGGTGGTTGGCAGGCGGAATCTGGATTAACCGGTACGACAAAGGGTTTGTTCATTGGCTAAGTCCGGAACAGGGGAAAAGCTCTCCCGGCATGGCTGACAGCCCATACCGAGAGAGGCCTCAGGCGTTACTGAATGTTGGCGGAGGCTTTGCGAACCTGGTCGACAACCGACTGCGGCAACGGGATGTACCCCATCGAGTCGGCAATTTTCTGCCCTTCGGTCAGGCTGTATTCGACCATTTCACGCATGGCTTTGGCCTTGGCCGGATTGCCGTTGTCCTTGCGGAAGATCATCCAGGTGTAGGACGTGATCGGATAGGACTTGGCGCCGTCCGGATCAGGCAACCAGGACACCAGGCTTTCCGGCATCTTCACCGCTGCCAGAGCCTCGGCGCCACTCTCGGCGTTTGGCACTACGTATTGGCCGGCCTTGTTCTGCAACTGGGCGAAGTCAACCTTGGCAAGTTTGGCGAAGCCGTATTCGATGTAGCCAATCGCGCCGGGCGTCTGGCGTACGGTAGCCGTCACACCATCGTTCTTCGGCGACTTGATGAACTTGTCACTGGCCGGCCAGTTGACGGTGTTGCCCTCCCCCAGCGCCTGCTTGAAGTCCGGATTGATGGTCGCCAAGTGCTTGGTGAATACCGCGGTCGTACCGCTGGAATCCGCACGCACAACAACCGTGATCGGCGTATCGGACAGTTTCAGGTCCGGGTTGGCAGCGACGATCTGCGGATCGTTCCAGCGGGTGATCTTGCCCAGGAAAATGTTCGAGTACACATCCCGTGGCAATTTCAAACCTTTAGGGTTGCCTGGCAGGTTATAGGCCAGCACGATTTCCCCAGCGGTCATCGGCAGCAACTGCACGCCTTCGGCAACCTTGGCGATATCCTCGTCTTTCATTGCCGAGTCACTGGCGGCGAAATCAACGGTTTTATTCAGAAAGTCCTGTACACCCGCGCCACTGCCCTTGGATTGGTAGTCCACAGTGACACCTTCGGACTTCTTGCTGAAATCCTTGAACCAGGTCAGGTAGATCGGCGCCGGGAAACTCGCGCCAGACCCCGTCAGACGGACGCTTTCTGCAGCGAATGTCGCCGAAGTGGCACAAAGAGAAAACGTAACGGCGAGCGCAGCAGACTTCATCAAACTTTTCATTAGAAGAAATTCCTTGTGATGACGGGCTGGGGAACTCTGCAACAGTCGTGTTACGTTTTTATGAAGATCGAATTGCAAAAGGCAGCAAAATGCTTAATGCCAGCCAGTTAAGCGAAATTCTGTGGGAGCGGGCTTGCTCACGAATGCGCCGGGTCGGCTTGCAATGATGTTGGTTGTGCCGCGATCAGGCATCCTTTCGCCTGGGTTTGATACAAGTCAAGTTGCCCTCGCCCATGGCGGTCATGATCGATCCCAGACACACTGTACAAAAGCTGTTCGACCCACATCATCGTCCCTCAGGAGTGTCTGGAAATGCATAAAATACTGGTTGCTGTCGATGGTTCGAAATACTCGGAACGAGTCGTGCGCTACCTCGTGGGAATCATCCAGGACGGTGGATTGCTCGGGGGCAACGTAGAGATTCATTTAGTGAATGTGCAGACACTCTTACCGACCCGCGTCGCGCAAGGGATGAGTCGCGATGAGTTGGACAGTTACTACCTTGAAAAAAGTACGCAGGCTTCGCGCCGAGCCATTGATTCATTGGAGAACGAAGGCATTGCATTCACTTTCCACGCGTTACAAGGTGACGCGGCGAGCAGAATCATTGCCTGTTCCCAATCGTTAGGGTGCGACAGCATCATCCTGGGCTCACATGGCAACGGTGTCCTGGAAGGCATTTTCTTAGGATCTGTCGCGGCTAAAGTGACTCAGTTGTCCAGCATCCCGATTACGTTGGTTAAATAGATACGATGCTCGGCAGGCCTCTCAGGCCTCTCGGCAGCGGGCGCAATACTGCGCGGTACACCGTCGGGCGCCCTGGGCGTCTGCCGCCTATGAAAAAACAACCAAGATTCGAGCCTGGCACCGCAAGCAACATCAGTGACGCAACAACCTACGCAGCGGAACCCCATCCTTGAGCACGGGGGATTTGATGACGATGTAACTGAAGTACTTGGAAATGCCGATGTTCTTGTCCAGCAACCCTTCGATCACCTCCTGGTAATGCTGGATGCTGCAGGTCATGAAACGCACCAGGTAATCGTAACCGCCGCTGATCAAATGGCACTCCAGTACCTCATCGACCAAGCGAATATTGGATTCGAACTTGGCGAAGTCTTCCCGCTTGTGGTCGCTGAGGGTGATTTCAGTGAAGACCGTGACCGAGTCGGTGATCTTGGCCAGGTTGAGATGGGCCCGGTAGCCGGAAATGTAACCCGCCGACTCAAGCCGCTTGACTCGCTGCAGGCATGGGCTGGATGACAGGCCCACGGCATCGGCGAGACTGACGTTGGTCATTCGACCGTCCTTTTGAAGTTCAACAAGGATACTGATATCAATTCGGTCTAGTTTTATTAAACCTTCCATCGGGTACCCCTCGGTTGTCTTCAGGTTGACAGTGGTTTTAGCAAATTCAACGGCGCAAAGATAGCTGATGCTGAGCGACGAGGTCGGCCATGCTGGTGATGTAGAAATCGGCGGAATATTCTTGATTATCAGGCTCATGGCCACGGCGGATCAGGCACAGTCCCGCGGACGTTGGCGGTTGTGCAGGCGGCCTGGACACTTGCATGATGTTTTCAGGCTTGAGCTTGTTCGCCTGCAGCCATGCCTCATCCTCCAATGGATTGTTGGCTCGGGAATGCAGGTCCTCGGGAGGGATTCCCAAACGCTCGCAGAGCTGGTCACGATCCTCGGCATCACGATCGCAGTACACCAGCAACCGGTAGAATTTACGCAGGTACAGCATGGCGCCGGGCGCGTCCTCGAACAGCGACCAGTTGCAGGCCGAACGAGCAAAGCTCATGCCCTCCTCCCAACTGACCTTGAGCCCCAAACGCTCTGCCAGTTGACGATGGGCAAAGCACAATAAACCACTGAAACCCAATTCGGAGAAACGCGGATAAAGTCCGCGCACCGCCTCGTCGAATTCAGCCAGTACCGCTTCCCTGTCTGGCATGCCCGGGTGGTTTTCGAGCACAGGTTGCAGGGCCATCCAGACACCGGAATCCCGATCGACCAGGACTTCGTCGCAATCGATCAGCAGCGCACGATAATCAGTCAGGTGCATGTGTCGCCTCCCATGATGCATTCATCAATCCATATGCTCTAAATGCCCTCGGTCGGCACATCGCTACAGATGTACCGACCGAGACCTGAGATTAATCCAACACGCGTTGCAATGCTGCTTCGAGAATGGTCAGTGCTTCGTCGATCTGGCTTTCTTCGGTGACCAGGGGCGCCAGGAAACGCAGGACATTTCGGTATACCCCGCATTTGATCACCAACAGCCCGCCTACCCTGGCCTGGTCGATCAGTTGTTGGGTGAGCTCGGCGTCGGGACTGCGGGCCTCATCGTCCTTGATCAATTCGATGGCCAACATGAAGCCGGTGCCGCGCACATCACCGATACGTGGATGACGTGCCTGCAAGCGCAGCAGGCCCTGACGCAGCCGCTCGCCCAATACCTGGCCACGCTCGAGCAACTGCTCCTGTTCGTACGCTTCGATCACCGCCAGCGCAGCTGCACAAGACAAGGCGTTACCGCCATAGGTGCCGCCGAGGCCACCGGGCAATGGCGCGTCCATGATGTGCGCTCGGCCCACCACGCCGGAGATGGGCAAACCACCTGCCAGACTCTTGGCGACGGTGACCAGATCCGGCTGAATGCCAGCATGCTGAAAACCGAACCATTTGCCGGTACGACCGAAGCCGGTCTGGATTTCATCGAGGATGAGCACGATGCCGTGTTGTTCGGTCAGGGCGCGCAGTGCCTGGAGAAATTCCGGTGGCGCGGAAAGGAAGCCACCGTCGCCCTGCACCGGCTCGATGATGATCGCCGCGACTCGATCCGGCCCGACTTGGGTCGCCAGCAACTCATTGAGGGCCTGCAACGCCATCTCGCTGCTGAAGCCGCGATAGGCATTCGGGTAGGGGGTATGGAAGACCTCAGGCGCGAAGGGCCCGAAGTTCTGTTTGTAGGGCTGGCTCATGCCCGTCAGCGTTGTACCCAGCAAGGTACGCCCATGGAAACCGCCACGAAAGGAAATGACGGCGGGACGGTTGGTATGGGCGCGGGCGATCTTCACCGCGTTCTCCACGGCTTCCGCGCCGGAAGTGAACAGCGCCGCCTTGTAGGCTTGCTGGCCACCTACCAATTCGCACAGGCGCTTGACCAGGTCGAGATAGGGCTTGTAGGCCACCACCTGGAAGCAAGCATGGCTGATCTTTTGCAATTGGGCCTGCACGGCCGCGATCACCTTTGGGTGATTGTGACCGATGTTCAAGACGCCAATGCCGCCGACGAAGTCCAGGTAGCGCGTCCCGTCCACGTCCCACACCTCAGCCCCCTGGGCCCGGTCGATGACCAGCGGATGTGCGGTGACCAACCCCCGTGGCACGAATTGATCGCGTTGACGGAGCAAGCTTGGGGTTTCTTCGACTTTACTGTTCATGGCATCTCCCACAGTGAACCAGGCAACCGGGAAACGGCTGCGATGTGTTCCACAGGTTAAGCGTTCGACGCAATTGTCTAAGCCGAACTTGGCCTCTGGGAAATTCGGATCGACTGTTTTCACCCCGGTAAACAGCAGAATCCTTCAGCCGGCTCCAGCCCCATGGAATCTGCCGACAGACGCCCTATACAACGCAGTGTCATGCGATTACGGCCGCTCTTTTGATATATCCTGCTTTGCCACTCGGGCATGCTGGATGTTCCCTATTCCAGTACGAGAAGTGACCCATGGCCTTGCTTTATAAAGCCGACCCGGTACGCGGCGAACAATGGAAGCGTTTATTCGCCGAGCACGCACCGGACATCGAATGGCGTGCCTGGCCGGACATCGGCGACCCGAAGGACATTCGCTACCTCGCCGCCTGGCAGGCGCCGGACGACCTCGAAACACTGCTACCAAACCTGGAAGTGCTGTTCGCCTTGTCGGCTGGGGTCGACCAGCTTGATCTTGATCGCTTGCCCACGTCCCTGCCGGTGGTTCGTTTACTTGACCCCGGCATCACCCAGGGTATGTGCGAGTACGCCAGCTTCGCCGTACTCAGCCTGCACCGGGACATGCTCCGTTATCGCCAGCAACAGATCGCGCGGTGCTGGCAGGCCCACTTGCTGAAACCGGCAGCCCAGCGTCGGGTCGGTGTCATGGGGCTTGGCATGCAAGCCAAGCAGATTCTGGCTACCTTGCAGACCTTTGGTTTCGCCTTGTCGGGCTGGGCGCGCAGCGAACACAATATCGTTGGAGTGGATTGCTTTGCCGGTGACGAACAGCTCCCGACGTTCCTTGGCCAATGCGACATCGTGATCTGTGTCTTGCCATTGACCGAGCAGACCAAAGGGATTCTCAACCGCCAGTTGTTCCACCATCTGCCCAAGGGGGCTGCCCTGGTCAACATGGGCCGCGGTGGGCACCTGATAGAAGAGGATCTGCTCGAGGCCCTGGCCAGCGGCCAGCTCAGTGCCGCGGTGCTCGACGTCTTGCAACAGGAACCGGCACCGCCGGAGCATCCGTTCTGGCAGCATCCGCAAATCTTGCTGACGCCGCATATCGCGGCAATGACCCAACCCGAAAGTGCCTTTGGCGTGTTACTGGACAATATCCGGCGCCATCAACGCGGCGAATCGATGCTCGGCCAGATTGACCGCCAACGCCGTTATTGACCCGCGCTTTGTCCATGTATCTACGAAAAGCACCGACGAAAAAATCCGCTGATATTTGCTGCTGAGCCTGCTGTCGATTTGAGCAATAACTGCGGCGCGTGAAGCCGCAACTTATGCAATCTACCGAATCAATGTCCGCCTCTTGTCAGGCCTGGCGGCAGGTGAGATACCAACACTTTCAGCGGAGAAATCCGACCGGTCACCCTCCCTGTCCATGGAGATCTGTCATGTCCAACACGCAACGCCCCGTCTATACCTTTCGCCCCATGACGTCCGCCGATGTGGCAGCGGCCCATGCCTTGTCCGTGCAGTTGAAGTGGCCCCACCGCCTGGAAGACTGGGCCATGCTGCAGCGTGTCTCGCAGGGGTTTGTCGCAGAGGACGAAGGTCGCCTGATCGGTACGGCGTTCACCTGCCCGCAGGGTGATTACGCCACGATCGGCTTGGTGATCGTCAGCGATGAGTACCAGGGGCAGGGCATCGGCCGCAAATTGATGGAGCTGGCAATCCAAGCGTGCGGCTCGCAGACAGCGATGCTCAATGCGACGCTGGCCGGCGCGCCGCTTTATGTCAGCCAGGGATTCGTTGACTTTGGGCATATCCAACAACATCAAGGAACCGTATTGCCCCCAGCCCCCACGGACCTGCCATCCGATGAGCGCCTGCGCCGCCTGACCGAAGCAGATCGGAACGACGTGATCGAGCTCGCCTACGCCGGCAGCGGCCTGGACAGGCATACCGTGCTCAACGATCTGTTCGAGAGTGTCGAAGACGTCGTGGGGATCGAGCGCGATGGTCAACTGCGTGCGTTCGCCCTTCTGCGTCCCTTCGGTCGTGGTCGTTCCATCGGTCCAGTCGTCGCAGAAAACCCAGAGCAGGCCAAGCACTTGATCGCGGTGTTGTTGACTCAAGTGTCGGATGCTTTTGTGCGTATGGACATACCGTCCGACAGCGGCCTGGGTCCTTGGCTGGAAGAAGCCGGACTGAAGCAGGTCGACACCGTCGCACAAATGGTTCGTGGGAACCCACCCCAGGCCAGCGGCGGCGTACACCAGTTTGCGTTGGTAACCCAGGCCATCGGCTGACGCCCCTTCATCGCCGCTATACCAAACACTCTCCTGGAGAAACACCCTCATGCTAGAACTCACTGCCGTGCTGTTGGCCCATGCCAACGGCACTCCCGCGTCCACAGCGTTTACCAGCGGCTCATTAGGAGCCAACGATCCGTTCGACCGGCAGATTGCTTATGTCGGGACCGATGACATTGCTGCCGGCATCGTCCAGGCGAGCGGGCAATTCAGCGTCGATGAATACCCCTACAGCGAAACGATTGTCGTCCACGCCGGACACGTCACCTTGCAGAGCCAGGATCACGTGCTCGCACTCACCCCGGGTGACAGCGCCGTGATTGCCCGTGGCACCTCGGTTCGGATCGAGGCACAACCTGGCTCGCTCTGGGCATTCTGTGCCGATACCCAGCCTGTTGAAGTCGGCCATATCGGGCTGACCGCTCTCCCTGCGCACACTCTGCTCTCCCCTTCGACGCCACCGAGTGAGGAATTTTTGCTGAGCCCGACACCGCAATGTCGTTCGAACAACCTGTTCGTCGAGGATGCGACCAACCTGCGTATTGGTATCTGGGATTCGACACCTTATATCCGTAAGGCGCGGCCACACACGATGCATGAACTGATGCATTTGCTTGAGGGCAGCATCGTTCTTCAGCTTGCGGATGGTACGGGTCTGGCAGTGAGTACTGGCGATACGGTGTTTGTGCCTAAGGGGGCTCCTTGCGCTTGGAAGAGCAGTGTCTATGTGCGTAAGGTCTATGTTTGTAAGTGATGTCTGGTGGGGCTTTTTTGGGTGTGAATATCCGTTATTTGGGTAACGGCTGCTGACGGTTCCGCTCTTACAGCGGGTCACTTTGAAGAGCCCGGAAGCCGGCCCAGTCAAAAGTAACTAAAACGCCTCTGCCCCAGCACTTGGTGCCTCGCTTAGGCTCGGCATGCCTGAACGAAGGCATTGCTCCGTGGGCCGCCGCGAAGGGTCATCCATGGCCCAGCGCGGCTACCTCGGCATCCATGCCGAGGTGCCCACTGCGCAATGCCTGCGTTCGGCCAGCGTGGTTAACGGGGCGCCGAGATCAACGTCCTCCCCGAGGCGGCCTGGTAGCCGACCTGGTTCTCCCGGTCTTACACCCATCAGATCTGTGGGAGCAAAGCTTGCTCGCGATAGCGGTGGCTCAGTCAATGAAGAAGTTGGATGTGCTGGCCTCATCGCGAGCAAGCTCGCTCCCACAGTGGTTTTGTGTTGGACATGAATTTGTGTTCACTGGAGATTGGATATGGGAGCGAGCTTGCTCGCGATAGCGGTGTCATAGCCGATGAAGATGCAGGATGTGCTGTCCTCATCGCGAGCAAGCTCGCTCCCACAGGGGAAACGCGGTCCCACCAACAGCCAGGTCGGCTATCAGGCCGTCTCGCGTTGGACGTTGATCTCGGGCACACCGAGCCTAAGCGAGGTGCCGAGTGGTGGGGCAAAAGCGTTTTGGTTACTTTTGACTGGGCCGGCTTCCGGGCTCTTCAAAAGTGACCCGCCGTAAGGGCGGAACCCTAAGCCGCCGTTACCGCAGCAACGGATATACACACCGTTAAAAAACTCACAGAGTGCCCACTCCAATCAAAGCGCCATCGCAATAGCCTGCCCCACATCCTGAGTCGACCCCTGCCCCCCCAGATCAGGCGTAATCGGCCCCTCGGCAATCACCCGCTCGATAGCCCTGAGAATCCCATCATGAGCCGCACGATAACGCTCATCGCCATTACCCAAGAAGTCCAACATCAAAGCGCCAGACCAGATCATCGCAATCGGATTGGCAATATTGCGCCCATAGATATCCGGCGCCGAGCCATGAACCGGCTCAAACAACGAGGGAAAACGTCGCTCCGGATCGAGATTGGCCGAAGGCGCGATGCCAATGGTACCGGCGCAGGCAGGCCCCAGGTCGGACAGGATGTCGCCGAACAGATTCGACGCCACGACCACATCGAAACGATCGGGCTGAAGCACGAAACGCGCGCACAGGATGTCGATGTGTTGCTTGTCCCAGGTGACTTCGGGGTACTGCTGCGCCATGAGCGCCGTGCGTTCATCCCAGTACGGCATGCTGATGGAGATGCCGTTGGACTTGGTCGCTGCCGTCAGGCGTTTACGCGGCCGGGTCTGGGCCAGGTCGAAAGCGAACTTGAGAATGCGGTCCACGCCACGGCGCGTGAACACCGATTCCTGCAGCACGAACTCATGCTCGGTGCCTTCGAACATCTTGCCGCCGATCGAGGAATACTCGCCCTCGGTGTTTTCGCGGATCACCACGAAATCGATGTCTCCGGGCTCGCGCCCGGCCAACGGGCATGGCACGCCGGGAAACAGCCGCACCGGCCGGATGTTCACGTATTGGTCGAAGTCCCGACGAAACTTCAGTAGCGAACCCCACAGGGAAATGTGATCCGGCACCTTGTCCGGCCAGCCCACGGCACCAAAATAAATCGCATCGAAGTCCTTGAGCTGCGCGAACCAGTCGTCAGGCATCATCTGCCCGTGTTCCAGGTAGTAATCGCAGTGAGCCCAGCCGAGCACTTCGATGCTCAAATCCAATTGCCATTTCTTCGCGGCCTGCTCCAATACCCGCAGACCTTCCGGCAAGACTTCCTTACCGATACCGTCGCCGGCAATCGCGGCGATTCTGAATGGTTTGCTCATCAACCGTGCCTCCTCTCTTCAAACGCTGACCGGATCACAGCCCACCCATGTGGAAGGCTTTGACTTCAAGGAATTCGTCCAGGCCATATTTACTGCCTTCACGCCCCAGGCCCGATTGCTTGATACCGCCAAAGGGCGCGACGTCCATGGAAATGAGCCCGGTATTGAGGCCGACCATGCCGAACTCCAGCGCCTCACCGAACCGCCATGAGCGGCGCAGATCCTGGGTGAAGAAATAAGCGGCCAAGCCATAAGGCGTTGCGTTGGCCCAGGCCAGCGCCTCTTCTTCAGTGCTAAAGCGCATCAGTGGCGCGACCGGACCGAAGGTTTCTTCGTTGGCCAGCAGCATCCCGGCATGGGTATCACCCAGCACTGTCGGCTGGACAAACTGGCTGTCGCCTTTGGGGATCTCACCACAGAGTAGACGAGCGCCCTGGCTCAACGCCTCGTCGATATGTCGAGCGACTTTACTGACCGCCGCCGCATTGATCAGCGGGCCTATGTTTACGCCGTCGTCCAGACCATCGCCGACCTTGAGTTTGCCCACCTCCTCCACCAGGCGTTGGGCGAAGCGCTCGTAGATCCCGTCCTGCACCAGAATCCGGTTGGCGCAGACGCAGGTCTGCCCGGCGTTGCGGAATTTGCTGAGCATGATGCCGGTCACGGCCTGCTCCAGGTCCGCGTCGTCGAACACGATGAACGGGGCGTTACCACCCAGCTCCAGGCTCAAGCGCTTGATGTGTTCGGCGCTCTGGCGCATCAGCAGACGACCGACCGCAGTGGACCCGGTGAAGGACAGTTTGCGCACTGTCGGGTTGCCGGTCAGTTCTTCCCCAATGCCTGCAGGCATGCCGGTGACGACGTTGAACACCCCGGCCGGAATGCCGACCCGTTCGGCCAGCACAGCCAGGGCCAGGGCCGACAGCGGGGTCAGGTCCGACGGTTTGACCACGATCGTACAGCCGGCGGCCAGGGCTGGCGCGCACTTGCGGGTGATCATCGCGTTGGGGAAGTTCCACGGCGTGATCGCGGCGCAAACACCGACCGGTTGCTTGAGGGTCAGCAAGCGGCGATCACCGCTGGGGGCCTGGATGGTTTCGCCGTAGACCCGTCGGGCCTCTTCGGCAAACCATTTGACGAAGCTGGCACCGTAGCGAATTTCGCCCTGGGCTTCCGCCAGCGGCTTGCCCTGTTCACAGGTCAAGATCAACGCCAGGTCGTCGAGGTTGTCGATCATCGCCTGATACCAGCGATCCAGCAACGCCGCCCGCTCCGCCGCCGGACGTGCACGCCAGGCCGGCCAGGCACGGTCGGCGGCTTCGACGGCGCGCCGGGTTTCATTGCCTTGTATCGCCGGCACCCGGGCGAGTACCTCGCCAGTGGCCGGGTTGGTGATGTCCAAGGTGGCGGCATTGTCGGCGCCGACCCATTGACCGTCGATGTAAGCGAGTTCTACCAGCAGGCTGGGATCTTTCAGGCGATTCTTGAGCATGACGTCGAGTCCTGTTTTGAGACAGCCTTCAGTCTATTGTTTCGCCCTGGACGAGGATGCTGAAAACGCCGGCCCTACAGCCGTGAATGCTGAAAATCAGCCTTCGACGGCATGCTCTACTGTGGGTGAGGAATGATCGCCGTGAGCTTCGATCAGACGATGAAGCGCATGGGATTGCAGGCGTGGTGACGCAATGATCTATCAGGTAAACGGAACACTAGCTGTGCATCGAGCCCAGCAAGCCTTGCAAGAAGCGCTCGCCAGCGACCATCTGACTGATCTCGATGAACTCGTCAGGCTTGTGCGCCTGTTCTATCGAGCCTGGGCCGCAGACCACCACCGGCACATCCAGGCGTTGTTTGAACAACCCGCCTTCGGTGCCGAACGAGACTTTGGCTGTGCCGGTGTCCGGGGCGGCAAAATTTTTCAGGAACCGCACCGCTTCGACGCTCGGGTGGGTATCGAGGCCCGGGTAGACATTCAGAGTCTCGATCTCGATAGCGGCCACGCTGGAGAGCTTCTTGGCTTCGCGCACGATCAGTTCCGCCCGCTCGCGCATCTGCTCCAGGAACCCGTCCAGGTCGTCCGCCGGCAAGTTACGCACTTCGAAGTCCAGGGTGCACAAGTTAGGCACGATGTTCAGCGCCTTGCCGCCGACAATCTGGCCAACATGCACGGTGCTGTAGGGCACGTCGTAATCGCTATCCCGTGCGCCCTGCTCTTGCAACTGCTGCTGGCTCAGGCGCAGCGCGGCGATGAAATCGCAGGCCACGTGAATCGCATTGACCGAACGCGGTGCCAGGGAGGAATGCGCTTCCAGACCGCGACAGTAAGTACGGTAGGAACCCTTGCCCTTGTGCCCGAGCACGAACTGCATATTGGTCGGCTCGCCGATGACGCACAGAAACGGGCGAACCGGTGCCAGGTGCAGCACATCGAGCAAACGACGCACGCCCACGCAACCGATCTCTTCGTCATGGGACAGTGCCAATTGCAATGGCCGGCGCAATGGCTGCTCGGTGGCATCGAGCATGGCGTCGATCGCCAGGGCGATAAAGCCCTTCATGTCGCAACTGCCGCGGCCATAGATCCGCCCGTCCTGCACCGTCGCCTCAAACGCCGGAAAGGTCCAGGCCTGCCCCGCCGCCGGCACCACGTCGGTATGCCCCGACAGCAAGATTCCCGGCACGTCCCGTGGCCCGGTGCTGGCAAACAGATTGGCTTTCTTGCCGCTTTCGTCTTTGACGATCAGTGACTCGATGCCCTTGGTCAGCAACAGATCGCGCACGTACTCGATCAAGGCCATGTTCGACTCTGAAGAGACAGTGTCGAAAGCCATCAACCGTTTGAGAATCTCCAATACACGGGGTTTCATGAGGCCTTGCTCCGTTGCTCGACTGAAGAGGAAAAACGCTTGATGTCGACCAGCCTGACAAAACGCCTGTTCATGCATACGCCGCCACGGTCACGTTAGTGGACTGCTGGGTCTTCATCAATTCGGCACTGTCGTGGTGGCAAAGGATTTCACTGCCGCCGACAATCATCCGACGCTCCGGTGCGACACAGTTGCACAGGCCGTCGACCCGCACCGGGCAGCGACTGAGGAAGGTGCACAGCCCGGGTACGTTGGCTTTCGGGCCGATGGACGGCAGCGTCTGGCAGGTCGTTGCCCCGCAGGTTTCCAGCCAGCCCTGGCGCAGTTCCGGTACGGAATGGATCAACAGGTCGGTATACGGATGGAACGGCGCCTCGGCATAGGATTGACGGGTACCGGCCTGGATCTTGTGGCCGCTGTACATCACCACGATGTCGTCACACAAGGCGCGCACGGTGGAGATGTCGTGGCTGATGAACAGATAGGACACCCCCAGTTGCTGGCGTAGATCGCGCAGCAGTTCGAGAATCGCCGCACCGACCACGGTATCCAGCGCCGAAGTCACCTCGTCGCAGAGAATCAGGTCCGGCTTGGCTGCCAGGGCTCGGGCCAGGTTGACCCGTTGCTTCTGCCCGCCGGACAGCTCGTTCGGACGTCGGTCCGCCATTGTGCGGGGCAAGCGAACGAGGTCGAGCAATTCGCCGATACGCTCGCGCAAAGCCGCGCCCTTGAGGCCGAAATACATCTTCAGTGGACGGCTGAGGATCGTGCTGACGCTGTGCATCGGGTTGAGGGCGGTGTCGGCATTCTGGAAGACCATTTGAATGCGTCGGAACTGCTCGTTCGTGCGCGCCGACAGGCTGCCGCCCAGGGGGTGGCCATCGAACGTCAACCCGCCCAGGGCCGGCACCAACAATCCGGCCACCACCCGTGCCAGGGTCGATTTGCCAGAGCCCGATTCACCGATGACGCCGATGGCCTGGCCCCTGCGAACCGTCAGGTCAATGTCTTCCAGCACGCGAATGGCGGGCATGCCCTGGGCATCTTTATTGCCGTAGCCAGCGGTCAGTCCCTGGATGGTCAGCAATGGCGTGTCTTGGGCGATGTCGCTCGGCGGACGGATCGTCGTGTCCGGCCGCGCCGCCGCCAACAAGCTGCGGGTGTATTCGTGGGCTGGGCCCTTGAGCAACGGTGCCGTGGCGCTGTGTTCGAAGATTTCGCCGCCATTGAGCACCACGATCTGGTCAGCCATCTGCGCCACCACCGCCAGGTCGTGGGACACATAGACGGCCGTGGCCCCACGCTCACGGACCACCCGTTTGAAGGCCCGCAGCACATCGATCTGGGTGGTCACATCCAAGGCCGTGGTCGGCTCGTCGAGCACCACCAGCAACGGATCGCTGATCAGCGCCATGGCCGCCATCACCCGTTGCAGTTGCCCGCCAGACACCTGATGAGGGTAGCGTTGGCCAATGCGCTCAGGGTCAGGCAAGGCCAGGTCGCGGAACAGCTCGATGGCCTTGGCCTCAAGCACGGCCCGGCTACCCAGGTCATGAATCAGCGCGCCCTCCACTACTTGATCGATCAGTTTTTTCGCCGGGTTGAACGCCGCTGCGGCGCTTTGGGCAATATAGGACACCCGATTGCCGCGCAACTTCTGCAATTGGCTTTCGCTCGACGCCAGCATGTCATGCTCGCCGATTTGCACGACGCCGCCCGCCAGCCGACAACCGCGTCGGGCATAACCGAGCAGTGCCAGGGCAATGGTGGTCTTGCCGGAACCTGACTCGCCGATCAACGCCAACACTTCGCCCTTTTGCAGGGAGAAGCTGACGCCCTTGACGATGTCCACTTCACCGCGCTCGCCACAGGCGACCACTCGCAGGTCCTGTACTCGAATCAATTCGCTCATTTCAATGGCCTCCCGAACGTCGGCTACGTCGCGACGACAACCGGTCGATGAACAGATTCACGCCGATGGTCAGGGTGCCGATGGCCAAGGCCGGAATCACAATGGCCGGCGCGCCCTGATTGAGGCCACCGATGTTCTCGCGCACCAGTGAGCCCAGGTCGGCATCCGGTGGTTGCACGCCCAGTCCCAGGAAACTCATGCCACTGAGCAGCAGCACGATGAAACCAAAGCGCAGTCCCAGGTCCGCCAGCACCGGGTTGAGTATGTTCGGCAGGATTTCCACGCAAGCGATGTACAGCCGGCGCTCGCCACGGGTACGGGCCACTTGCACGTACTCCAGCGCTTCGATGTTCACCGCCATGCTGCGGGCGATGCGAAAGGCGCCGGGGGTATAGCTCAACACCGCCGTGCAGATCAGCAAGGTGACCGAGGAGCCGAAGGCCGAAACCATGATCAGCGCCAGCATCTTGCTGGGGATCGAAATGAACGCATCCATCAGGCGACTGATCAGCTCATCCAGCCACTTTGGCGACACCACCGACAACAGGGCAAGACTGGTTCCCAGGGTGCTGGACAGCACCGCGGCCACCAACGCCAGGCCGACGGTGAAGCGTGCGCCGACAAGGATCCGGCTAAGCATGTCGCGGCCCAGGTAATCGGTGCCGAACGGGTACGTCGCGCTGAGGCTGTCGAAGACGTTGTCAGAGACCACCTCCCCCACCGGATGCGGCGCCAGCCACGGGCCGAAGATGGCCACCAGCAACCAGAGCACACACATCGCGGCGCCAACCAGGCCAAGCCAGGACTTGGCGTGGGCGTCTTTGCCCAGCCCCAGCGCAACGGCCGCCGTCGGGGACTTCACAATGAGGTTGTTCATTGGTTTCTCAGCCTCGGGTTGGAAAGAATCGCGCACAGGTCGGCAATCAACACCAACCCCAGGTACGCCGTACAAAACAACATGGTGCAGGCTTGAACCAGGGCCATGTCGCGGTTGGTCACGGCATCGACCATCAGGCTGGCGATGCCGGGGTAGTTGAAGATCGTTTCCACAATCACCACCCCGCCCAACAGGTAGGACAGGCTCAGGGCGATGGCATTGGCGATAGGGCCAATGGCATTGGGCAAGGCATGCCGAAGCACGATCCGGATATTGCTCACACCCTTGAGCCGGGCCATTTCCACGTAAGGGCTGTCGAGCTGATCGATCACCGCCGCCCGGGTCATGCGCGACATTTGCGCAACAATCACACAGCACAACGTCATCACCGGCAACGCGTAGGTGCGCATGAATTGCCAGGGTGAGGTGATGTCACTGGCGTAGGACAGTGCCGACAACCAGCCCAGGTTCACCGCGAATATCAACACCGCCAAGGTGGCGACCAGGAATTCCGGCACCGCCACCATGGTCAAGGTGAAAAAACTCAGGAAGCTGTCGATGCGCCCGCCTCGGCCCATCGCTGAACCGATACCCAGGGTCAACGCCACAGGCACCGACACCAACGCCGTGGCAGCCGCCAGCATCAAGGTGTTGGGGACCCGGCCGGCCATCAGATCGATGACCGGCATGGCGTTGGACATCGACATGCCCATGTCACCGCTGAGCAGACTTGTCAGCCAGTGCAGGTAACGCAACACACCGGGCTGGTCCAAGCCCATTTTCATCCGCAGGGCCGCCACTTGTTCCGGCGTGGCGAACTGCCCCAGCGCCTGTTGCGCCGCGTCCCCCGGCAGCACCGCCGTGATGGCGAACACCACCATGGAGACAATCAACAAGGTCACGGCCGCCGCCCCGAGGCGGCGGCCGATCAACCAGAGTGTGTTGCTATTCATCATCCGACCCTCATGCAATATGGCCCAGACCCGACGCTCATCAGGCGTCCAGCCAGACTTGCTCGGCAAACATGTAGCCCATGAAACCGCCCAGAGGGTTGGCGCCATAGCCTTTGACGCGCTGATCGGCGCCGTCGATGTTGCTGATAAACACCGGTACGCCGATACCGCTGTGCTCATGCACCAGCACTTGCATGTCGGCGTACATCTTGCCGCGCTTGGCCTCATCGGTTTCACCCCGGGCCTGTATCAACAACTGGTCGAACTGTTCGTTTTTCCAACCGGATTCATTCCATGGTGCGGTCGACTGGAAGAACTGCGAGAACAGCATGTCGGCATTCGGGCGCGGGTTGATGTTGCCAAAACTCAGCGGGTGCTTGGCCCAGTGGTTGGACCAGTAGCCATCGCTCGGCAGGCGGTTGACGTTGAGTTTGAGCCCCGCCTCCTTGGCAGATTGCTGCAGCAACACCGCGACGTCCACCGAGCCGGTCGCCGCTGGCGAGCACATCAACGGCATGGTGATGTTTTCCATGCCAGCCTTCTTGAGCAGGAACTTGGCTTGTTCCGGATCGTAAGCCCGTTGTGGCAATTCGGCGTTGTAGAAGCGGGCACCGGGGGCGATCGGATGATCGTTGCCGACCCTGGCGTAGCCCCGGAAAATCGCCGACTTGATCTGCTCCCGGTCCAGCAGCAACTTCATGGCCTGGGTGAATTCCGGGCTTTTACCTGGCATCTGGTCCTGACGGATGATCAGGTCGGTGTAGTTGCCCGACGGTGAGTCAATGACCTGGTGCTTGGCGCTGGCCTTGATGCGGGTCGTCGAGCGTGGGTTGACCTCGTTGACGATGTGCACGTCCCCCGACAGCAACGCGTTGATCCGTGACGACTCGTCGGCAATGCCGATGAATTCGATCTCGTCCAGGTACGGCAAGCCGGGTTTCCAGTAGTTGGTATTGCGCACACCAATGGAACGCACCCCGGGCTTGAACTCCTTGACCTTGAACGGACCGGTACCGATGCCCTGGCTGAAATCGCTGGTGCCCTCGGGCACGATCAACATGTGCGAAACGGCCAGGATCGATGGCAGTTCGGCGTTGGGGCCGCTCAACTGTATCTGCACTTCGTGGGTGCCGACGGCTTTGACGTCGGCGAACTGCGACGCCAGCGGCAGGACCTTGGAACCGGTGATCGGGTCCTTGTGCCGCAGCAGCGAAAACACCACGTCGGCGGCGGTCAGTGCCTTGCCATTGTGGAAGGTCACTTCCTTGCGCAGGCTGATCACCCAAAGCGTGGCGTCAGTGGTTTCGATGCGCTCGGCCAGCTCCAGTTGCGGCACCATATGGCTGTCGAAACGCGTCAGCCCGTTATAGAACATGTAATGGCGCACATAGTCGGTGGACGATGAACCCTTGGCCGGGTCCAGGGTGTCAGCGGTGGAGCTGGTCGAGCCTGCGACGCGAATGCGACCGCCAGGCTTGCCTTTGCCAGGGGTGGCGGCCTCTTCATCGGCGAACAGCTTGCCGGCGGCGCCGAACAGGCTACCCGCGCCCGCCACGGCCACACCGGCCAATCCCAGCATTTGCAATGCATTGCGGCGTGACATGCCGCGATTGAGCCCTTCAAAGATGCGCAGACTTTCCGTACCTGTTATCAGCTGGGTGTCGATACTGTTTTTTTTGTCAGTCATGTCAGTTCTACCTTTCGCAAGTGATAAGGCTCGATTGCTCGCAATTAACGCAATGTGTTGAACGTGAAGCGTCCCCCGCAACTCAATGCAAATAGTCTTGAAGGCGGTAATACGCACCCACCAGAGGCAGGAACCAGGGCTTGCCAAAATGTCCGGGGATGGCTGGCCAATCGAGTTCGCGCCAAGGGTTGGCCTCGACCTTGCCGGCCATGACGTCGGCCATGACTTGCCCCATGTGCACCGACATCTGCACGCCGTGGCCGCTGTAGCCCATGGAGTGATAAACCCCTCCGTGCTGGCCGGCCCGGGGCAACCGGTCGGAGGTCATGTCCACCAATCCACCCCAGCAATAATCGACCTTCACCTGGGCCAGTTGCGGGAACATCCGCACCATCGCCGCGTGCAAGACTTTGCCGCTCTTGGCGTCGGACACGCTGTCAGACATGGCAAACCGCGCACGCCCGCCAAACAGCAGGCGGTTGTCCGGGGTCAGGCGGAAATAGTTACCGATCATGCGGCTGGTGACATAGGAGCGGTGTGCCGGCAGCAGACTGTCGATCAGCGCCTGCGGCAACACCTCGGTGGCGATCACAAAACTGCCCACCGGCACGATCCGCCGCCGATACCAGCCCAAGCCGCCCTGCTGAGAGGTGCCGGTGGCCAGCAGGATCTGCGTGGCCTGTAGCGAACCCTTGGTGGTATTGACCCGATAGCCGTCGGCACTGGCTTTCCAGTCCGTTACGGACACGCCCTGGAAAATCAGCGCGCCGTGACGGGCGGCGGCCTCGGCCAACCCGACCCCGAAGCGCCCGACGTGCATCTGCACGCCGTTGCGTTGCAACAAGCCACCGTGGAACTGGTCCGAGTTGACTTCAGCGCGGGTCTCCTGGGCAGACAGCAACTCGACCTCGGCATCGACCTCCCGCCGAATCAATTCGCAGGTGCGCGCCAAACCTTCGTAATGCATGGGCTTGGCCGCCAGCTTGAGCTTGCCGTTGCGCGTGAAGTTGCAGGCGATCTGCTCTTGCTCCACCAGCGAGACGACGCTCTGCACAGCGCTTTCATAGGCCTGGTAATAGGCGCGCGCTTTATCGGAGCCGAGGCTGGCACTCAGTGCCGCGTAGTCCTGGGCGACGCCGGTATTGCACTGGCCGCCATTGCGTCCTGACGCCTCGCCAATGACCCGCCCGCCTTCCAGCACCGCCACACTGGCCCCCTTCAAGGCCAGGGCCCGGGCCGCAGCCAGGCCAGTGAAACCACCACCGACGATGGCCACATCGACCTGCCCGGGCAACGCACCGAGCTGGGCACCGGCAAATGCCGGTGCGGTATCGAGCCAATAAGACTCACTGCCCATGTCTAACCCCTTATGCCTTGAAGAGTGCCCAGAGACTCAGAGACCGACCAAACCGGCCAATCCGCCGATGTCCGGGATCTGGTGGTAGCTGTAACCAACGTTTCCAGGCAGCTCATGACCACGGGCCACGAACGCTTTGTGCTTGATCTTCATGTCGTGGGCAGACATCAGGTCATAGCGGAAGCTCGAGGACACGTGCAGGACATCCTCCGGCCCGCAGCCGAGGTTATCGAGCATGAACTCGAAGGCAGCCAGGCGCGGCTTGTAGGCTTGGGCTTGTTGGGCCGTGAAGACTTTATGGAAAGGTGCGCCGAGCTTGTCGACGTTGGACATGATCTGCTCGTCCATCGCGTTGGAAAAAATCACCAGGGGAATCTTGTCGGCAATTTTCGACAAGCCGGCCGGTACGTCGGCATGCGGGCCCCAGGTCGGTACGGCATCGTAGTAGAGCTGGCCTTCGCCTTTGTACTCGACACCCCAACGCTTGCAGACCCGGGCCAGGGCGGTCTTGAGAATTTCATCATAGGGCCGCCAGTCACCCATCACCTGGTCCAGGCGATAGGCCGAGAAATCCTTGACGAACTGGTCCATTTGCTCGGCTGGAACCCGATCGGCGAACAGTTCGCGCGTCATGGTCCCCATCTGAAAGTTGGTCAATGTGCCGTAGCAGTCAAAGGTAATGAACTTGGGGCGAAGGAAGCTCATGAGTGCAGTCCTGAATGATGGTTGAGGTCATGAGGGGCAAGCGGTTGCGCCGTTCTGGAAGGTTGGGGGCAACGCTGCATCACGGTTTTATTACAGCATCATGAGACCGTGCATAAACTGTTAAAAGTATAGGCCGCTTGGCACAAACCACCGTTTTTCGGGGCCTGCTCAGCAGACTGTGCGGGATGCGCCAAGCATGGGCATTTGCGCCGTTTTCAAGGCATTTGCGGACGCTTATGGTGCGCAAAAAACCACTGGAGACCTCGCGTGCGGCAGAATCTACGCCTGCGTTATACCGGCAGTACGGGCCTGCAAAACGAAAACGGGCGCATCCCTGAGGATGCGCCCGTTTATTGTTTGGCGGGTGAGTTCCCCCCTGCCCTCAAAACTCCGCGACCTTGCCCCAGGCCGAAGATTGGAAACGGTCCGGGTGATAGGGACGCGGATCAACCAGCGGGGTCATGTCACAGACAATATCGGCGATCAAATGGCCCGCACCCGGGCCGATGCCGAAGCCATGCCCACTGAACCCCGCCGCCAGCACCAGGCCCGGCAGGCTCGCTATCTCGCCGATGCCCGGGACGCCGTCAGGCGTACTGTCCACATAACCTGCCCAGGCGGCGGTGACCGACGACGTCTTCAGCATCGGGATCAGGTCTACCGCGCGCTTGTACGTCAACTCAACCGTCGAGGCGTCGGCCTTCGGATCCAGAATTCGCATGCGCTCCATCGGCGTTGGCTGGTCCAACCGCCAGCGACCCAAGCCCTCGTGGCCCGACTGGAACCCTTCCAGGCCGCCGGGGGCCAGCTTGCGCCACCGGCGCTGGAACATCGGCAGGAACTGCGGGGCGAAACGCAGCAGTTGCAAGGTCGGGTCAACACGTCCTCTACCACTGATAGCTACCGTGATCCCACCATCGGAACGACGGGTCATGGAGACTTCATCCGTGTGGAGCGCGTCCGGTATCTCTTGGGCGTTCTTGGAAACCGACAGTATCGTTTGACGAATGGATGCCTGGGGAAACCGGATGCCGTACTGACGGCAGAAAGAGGACGCCCAGGCGCCACCGGCGAGCACCGCGAGCTTGGTGCGAATGGTGCCCTTCTCGGTGACGACGGCAGACAACCGGCCGCCCTCGGTCTCGAGGCCACGTGCGGCGCAGCCCTGGTGCACCGTGCCCCCCAGCTTGATGATGGCCCGTGCAACCGCCGGGGCGGCACGGGATGGGTCTGCGGTACCGTCGGTAGGTGAAAAGACCCCGCCTTTCCACGACTTGCCGGTCACCCGGCCATGTTCGGCGGCCTGTTCCGCCGTCAGCATGTGGGTTTTCACATTGACGGTACGAGCAAACTCTCCCCATTTTGCCCAACTGGCCAGTTCTTTCTCGTTGTTGCTCAGATAGAGCAAGCCACACCTTCTGAACCCTGTGTCCTCACCGGTCTCTGCCGCAAACTGCTCCCACAGATCCAGGCTCTTGGTCGACAGCGGCAGCTCGCGAGCGTCTCGATTCTGCTGACGGCACCAGCCCCAGTTTCGACTCGATTGCTCTGCACCCACGCGGCCCTTTTCCACCAGCGCGACCTTCATGCCGCGCTTGGCCAGGTAATAGGCCGTGAAGGTTCCGATAATGCCGCCCCCGATCACGACAATGTCAGCGTGCGTCGGAAGTTCAGAATTCGTCTCTACGGAAATTAACGGTGCTGGCATTTTAGGGATGTCCATGAAGGCCGGGGGATTTGAAGGTACGTCTTCTTCAGGTGGTCGTGGGTGCATTGGCCATGCACTGAGGGTTGCGACCTGGGCAAGCCGCTGCTTCGTTCTGGAAGCTTTGGTGCCACGCTGAATCATGGGGTTATTACAACACCATGAAACCGTGCATAAACGGTTAAAAGTATAGGTTGGCTGGTACAAAGCACCGTTTTGCGGGATGTGTTCAGCAGACTTTGCGGGAGGGTTCGGTATTTGTTCTGTGAGATGTAGTTTTGGGTGTACATCCGTTGCTGCGGTAACGGCGGCTTAGGGTTCCGCCCTTACGGCGGGTCACTTTTGAAGAGCGCAAAAGTAACCAAAACGCTCTTGCCGGTATGACTCACCCACATGGGTTACAAATCAGTTCACGCACATAGGTAACAGTTTTTAACTGGCATGGTCGATTTCGCGAGGATTTGACCATGCCTTGGAGAGAGCTGAAACCTATGGACCTCAAAGTGATGTTCATCGCTGAATATCTGTCTGAAAAGCACAGCTTTAGCCGGCTGTGCCAGGACTATCAGATCAGCCGAAAGACCGGCTACAAGTGGGTTGAGCGCTATGAACTGGAGGGCCCCAGTGGGCTCGACGAGCGCAGTCGCCGACGGCACAACCAAACCTATGTGGTGCCGCTGGTTGTGAGACAAGCAATCATTGAGCTTCGCTCTACTGGCGAGACGGTTCCGGGGCCTAAAAAGATCCAGAGCGACCTGATAAAGCGTTTTCCGGGGCAGGATCCGCCGTCGAAAACGACCATCTACAACATCCTTAAGGCAGCGGACTTGATCGCGCCTCGGCCGTTGCGCCGGCGTGTCGCTGTCTACCCCAAACCTTTGCGTAAGGCCGAAACGCCTAACCAGCTCTTCAGTGCAGATTACAAAGGCCAATTTCTCACCGGCGCGGGTGTCTGGTGCTATCCGCTGACGATCATGGACCATGCCAGTCGCTTCTTACTTGCCTGCGAGAGCATGGCTAACACCAATCTCAAGGAGACCCAGCAAACCTTCGAGCGCGTTTTTCGGGAATATGGGATGCCTGAGCGCATCCGCACCGATAACGGCGTGCCGTTTGCCAGTACGGGTCGTGCGGGGCTGTCGCAGTTGTCGATCTGGTGGCTACGCCTTGGGATTATCCCCGAGCGAATTGAGCCCGGTCGGCCAGATCAAAATGGGCGTCATGAGCGTATGCACCGGACGTTGAAAAGTACGCTTCCCAAACCACCAGCCGTTGCCTGGGAGGCCCAGCAAAAACACTTTGATCGATTTATGCAGCACTACAATCACGAGCGGGGACACGAGGCGCTCGGCCAGCAAACCCCGGCCTCCTGCTATACACCCTCAACCCGAGCTTACCCGGAAAAATTACCGGAAATGGGGTATGCGAGCCATGTTGAGTGTTACCTGGCTGATAGTTGCGGAATCATTAGTCGAGATGGTCTGCGGATATACGTGGGGAACCTGCTCAGGCATCAAACTATTGGAATGGAGATGATCAAAGACGGAGTATGGAATGTGATCTTCGGCCCGGTGATCCTAGGTCACGTCAATGCCAGGGACGCAAAGAACGGCTACGTTTCAATCAAAGTGTCACCTATGTGAATGCACTTTTTTGTAACCCATGTGGTTGTCCCGTACATGCCCCACCACTTGGCACCTCGCTTAGGCTCGGTGTGCCCTCACTCCGGCATTGCTCCGTGGGCCCGCCGCGAAGGGCCATCCATGGCCCAGCGCGGCTATCCCGGCATCCATGCCGGGATGCCCACTGCGCAATGCCTGCGTTCGGCCAGCGTGGTTTAACGGGGCGACCAGATCAAGATCAAGATCAAGATCAAGATCAAGAGCCAAAGCAAGATCAAGAGCAGGACGCAGGCCGGCATCTAGGTGGCTGAACCACCGCTATCGCGAGCAAGCTCGCTCCCACAGTGGGCCTGTGGTGAACACAAGACTTATGAACACCCAAGATCCCCTGTGGGAGCGAGCTTGCTCGCGATGCCGTCGGCACATCCAACATCACCGCAAACTGACCCACCGCCATCGCGAGCAAGCTCGCTCCCACACTCATCCCACAGGAGAAACGCGGTCTCACCCAGAACCAGGTCGGCTATCAGGCCGCCTCGCGGTGGACGTTGATCTCGGGCGCCCCGTTAACCACGCTGGCTGAACGAAGGTGTTGTGGAGTGGGCAACCCGGCATGGATGCCGGGTTAGCCGCGCTGGGCCATGGATGGCCCTTCGCGGCGGCCCACGGAGCAATGCCTTCGTTCAGGCATGCCGAGCCTTAGCGAGGCACCGAGTGGTGGGGCAGAAGCGCTTTGGTTACTTTCGCGCTCTTCAAAAGTGACCCGCTGTAAGAGCGGAACCATAAGCCGCCGTTACCTAAATAACGGATATACACACCAAAATCTGCCAATCATGCTTTCAACGCCTCCTCCAGAAACACCACCAAAGCCTGCACCCGCGGGCTACGCAGTTTTCGTGAAGGCACCACCAGGCTGATCGGCGCACTGTCAAATTGCCAATCCGCCAACACCCGAACCAAACGCTTGTCGGCAATGGCGTCACTGACATCCCATTGCGAACGCAACACCAGCCCCAGGCCTTGCTCCGCCCAGCGTCGGGCCACGCTGCCATCGTTGCTCAGCATCGCGGGCTCGATGCGCAAGGTTTTACGCCCCTGCCCCTTACGCAGATGCCACAGCGTGACATCTTCATCATTTTCACGAATGCAAATGCAGCGGTGCTCGGCGAGTTGCTCGGGCGATGACGGCGTGCCGTGCTGCTCCAGATAGGCAGGGCTTGCGCATAACCATCGGTCATTTGACGTAAGGAGTCTGGCCACCCACAGGCTGTCATTGAGGTGACCAATATGAATCACCGCATCGCTGTCATGGCGATCAGGCCAAGGCGTTTCGCGCAAATCCAAGTGCAGGCATAGCTGAGGGTGCAACCTGGCGAACCGCGCCAGCAGCGGTGCAACGCGTTGGCGTCCATAGCCGAACGGCGCCGCCAACCTGAGCGTGCCGACCAGTTGCTCGTCTTGTTGCTTGAAGGACTCCGGGAGCGCCTCCAACTGCTCCAGCAAACGCGCGCTTTCCCGGGAGAAGCGCTCGCCATCGGCGGTAAGACTCAGGCGCCGGGCATCGCGATTGGCCAATGTCAGGCCGAGCAGCGTCTCCAGCTTGCGCAGACGCATGGACAGCGCAGGGGGTGAGACATTCAGGATTCTGGCGGCAGCGCTCAACGACTCGGCACGTGCCAGCGTCACGGCCAGACGCAGGTCTTCGATGGATATCATTCAATTGTACTTAATGATTGATGACATCTAATTGAACCACAGCTTCACGAACGTTTTGTAGAGTGCTCCCTCTACCCAGCCATTCGAGCCCCCCTCATGTCAGCCTCTCTTGCCACCCTCGATACCCCCGCCGCGATCGTCGATGTGCCGCGCATGCAGCACAATATCCAGCGCATGCAACAACGCATGGATGCCTTGGGTGTGCGTTTGCGCCCGCATATCAAAACCAGCAAATGCCTGCCCGTGATCAGGGCGCAGCTCACCGCCGGTGCCAGTGGCGTAACGGTTTCTACCTTGAAGGAAGCCCAATATTGTTTCGCTGAAGGCATCCGTGACGTTTTCTACGCCGTCGCCATAGCGCCAGGCAAATTGGCCCAAGCCCTGCTGCTGCGGCGCCAAGGCTGCCAGTTAAGCCTCCTTACCGACAGCATCGCAGCGGCCCAGGCCATCGTCGCCTTCGGCCAGCAACACCACGAACGTTTCGACGTCTGGATCGAGATCGACTGCGACGGCCATCGATCTGGCCTGCACGTGGAAGACGATTCACTCGTTGAAGTCGCCCGGATACTCAGCGAAGGTGGCATGCAGCTTCGCGGAGTGATGACCCATGCCGGGTCAAGCTACGAGCTTGACACCCCAGAAGCGCTGCAAGCCTTGGCCGAACAGGAACGCGGTCTCTGCGTCAAAGCGGCCCAACGAATCCGTGAAGCGGGGTTCCCGTGCCCGGAGGTCAGCATCGGCTCGACGCCTACGGCATTGTCGGCATTGAGCCTGGAAGGCGTCACTGAAGTACGCGCCGGGGTCTATGTGTTTTTCGACCTAGTGATGCACAACATCGGTATCTGCCAGCCGGACGAGTTGGCGCTGAGCGTACTGACCACCGTCATCGGTCATCAGAAAGACAAAGGCTGGATCATCACCGATGCCGGTTGGATGGCCATGAGCTGTGACCGGGGCACGCAACGCCAGAAGCGAGACTTTGGTTACGGCCAGGTTTGCACCGAAGCCGGCGATTGGATCGAGGGGGCGCTGCTCACCGGAGCCAATCAAGAGCACGGGATCATCGCGCTTGAAACGGCAGAGAATGTTGATATCACCGTGAGCTTCCCCATTGGTAGTCGCCTGCGCATCCTGCCCAACCATGCCTGTGCCACAGGCACGCAATTCCCGGACTATCACGCGGTCGACGCCGAGGGTGGTGTACATACCTGGGGTCGTTTGCATGGCTGGTAATCAAACAGGCTCGATCAACCTGATCTGCACGGCCAATGCCGCAGCGCCGGGTGGACATTACGCCCAGGCAGTCGTGCACCAAGGCGTCCTGTATGTGTCCGGACAACTGCCGATACGCGCCGATGGCGTCCACAGCGCCGACCAACCGTTTGAGGTCCAAGCCTCCATCGCGCTCGACAACCTGGTGGCGATCCTCAGCGCAGCGGGCCGAAGCACGAGCGACCTGCTGAAGGTCACTGTCTATGTCGCAGGCATCGAACACTGGCCCGCCTTCGATCGAATCTACGCCGGTTACCTGGGAGAACACCGGCCAGCGCGGGCGGTGGTGCCGGTTCCGGCCTTGCATCATGGCTACCTGATCGAAATCGAAGCAGTGGCACGCAGCGGGTAAAAGGGTCTGCTGCGCAGCCCAGCGGGAGCAAGCTCCCTCGCCACAAGGTAATGCCAAGTTAGCCCTGCAGATACGGCAGATTCTCCTTTGCGCACGTGAAGAACGGCATATTTTCTCTGGGCTGCTTTGTTAGCTTATTGAGCAGACTCGACATACCGCTCGAAAGGAACACCTTGGATGACTAGCCAATCTTCGAACAGCTACTGCGTTGATCCGCAAACCGCCCACCTGTTTTATATCAATGGCGGCTGGTCGGCGCCGGCAAGCCCGGCCAGTTTGCCGGTGGTCAATCCGGCTACCGAAGAGATCGTCGCCCAGGTCGCTAGCGGGTCTGCCGAGGATGTCGATCGGGCGGTCGCGGCGGCGCGTGCCGCGTTTGCCGATTGGTCTGCCACTCCCACAGTGGCGCGAGCACGGGTGCTGGACAAGATCCATGCGCTTATCCTTGAGCGAAAAGAAGCGTTTGCCCAGGCGATCTCCCTGGAAATGGGCGCAGCCATCGGTTCTGCACGGGCGATGCAAGTGCCCCTGGCGGCCGAACACGTTCGAGTCGCCCGCGACCTCCTCTCCACTTATCGCTTCCAGACAGTCGAGAACGGGACCGCAATCCAGCGCGAACCGATCGGCGTCTGCGGCCTCATCACCCCGTGGAACTGGCCGCTTTATCAAATCACCGCAAAAGTCGCCGCAGCGCTGGCAGCCGGCTGCACGGTGGTCCTCAAACCCAGTGAACTGTCACCGCTGAGCGCCCTCCTGTTTGCCCAAGTGGTCCATGATGCGGGCCTTCCGCCGGGCGTCTTCAACCTGGTGAACGGCAGCGGCCATGTGGTCGGCGCGGCAATGGCCGCACACCCGGATGTCGACATGATTTCGATTACCGGCTCAAACCGCGCAGGTGCACTGGTGGCACAGGCGGCCGCCCCGACGGCAAAGCGGGTCGGGCAGGAATTGGGCGGCAAATCCCCGAACATTCTGCTGCCTGATGCGGACTTTGCCAAAGCCGTCCCATTGGGCGTGATGGCGGCGTTGCGCAACGTTGGACAATCGTGCAGCGCCCCCACCCGGATGATCGTGCCCAAGGACCGCCTGGCGGAAGTCGAAGCGCTGGCGGCTGCCACTGCCAACGCGATCATCGTGGGCGATCCGCAATCACCGGACACGGTACTCGGCCCCATCGCCAATGAGGCCCAGTTCAATCGTGTGCAAGCCATGATCGAGGCTGGCCTGCATGAGGGTGCCAAACTGCTGTGCGGCGGACTGGGACGCGTGTCGGGGTTTGAAAAGGGCTTCTACACCCGCCCGACGGTTTTCTCCGAGGTGGATAACGCCATGCGGATCGCCCAGGAAGAAATCTTCGGGCCGGTGCTGTGCATCATTGCCTATGAAACCATCGATGAGGCAGTCGCTATCGCGAACGATACGATCTATGGGCTCGGCGCCCATGTTCAATCGCAGGATCTTGATCTGGCACGCGCCGTGGCTTCTCGTATCCGCGCGGGGCAAGTGCTCCTCAATTACCCGGCCTGGAATCCCATGGCGCCATTCGGTGGCTACAAACGCTCGGGCAATGGCCGTGAGTACGGCGTCTTCGGCCTTGAGGAGTATCTGGAAACCAAGGCGATCGTAGGGTTTGGCGCAGCTGACCTAGATCGATAGCTTGTTTCTTCCGCCATGCTTGAGGAGCGAAGGGTTGATCCCGAACTGCTTGCGAAAGGCGGTGGCGAAGTGGCTGGCGTTGGCATAACCGAGGTCCGAGGCGATTCGCATCACCGACTCTTCGCCGTTCAACAATCGACTGCGGGCCTGGATCATCCGCGCTTGCTGGAAGACGCCGTAGACGCTGTTGAAGAACAGTTGGCGAAAACCGCGGGTGAGCTTGGGCTGGCTCATGCCGGACTCGCGAGCGAGTTCCGACAGGCTTGGCGCCTTGCCCAGATCGGCAAGCAAGCGTTCACGCGCACGCAACAGGCGTTGGCGGTCGATGTGGCTGACACGGCAAGTGCACTCCACATTGCGGCGCGCCTCCAGGAACAGGCTGACCAGGGTCACGCTTTGGCCATACAGCCAAAGACCGCTTCGCGGTTGGCCCATCGGCAAGTCGGGTCCCGGGTCCATGGCCTTGCACAACAGATGGGCCGTCGCGCTCATCTCGCCACTGCGATGGCCATCAAGGAAACAATGATCGCACGCCAGTGCCTTGTTCAGCAGCGGGTCGAGTTTCAACTCCCACTGTGACAGCACCTCGGGCCGGATCATGACCGTGATGTTGTCGATCTCGCCATGCTGGTGATAGAGGCCATCGCGACGACGGCCATAACTGATGCAGCCCGCGCCTTCGTCAATCACGTAGCGGCGCTGCCGACGGCCGTCACGGAAGCTGCAGGCAGCCTTGCCCTTGAGCAGGTTGGTGAAGCTGAAGTGAATGCAATCGCTGTCATCCTGCAGGGGCAATTCGATCGGCTGCTCGAACTTGCTTTGCCAGCGCACGATGTCGAGTCCGTCCTGCAGGGCCATGCGAGTGACCCGACAGTGCGCCCCGGGTCCCAAGTCGCTTCCATATTCTCCCGTAATGATTCGCGAAACCGGCATCGGCTCTCCTGCGCCTCCTTGAACGACTGACATCGTGAATCTCCTGGTTGACCGGATACGGCTCGAATCAGATCACATCGGGGTAGAGTTGTGCAATTGATAATTATTAGCATCTGGCGCGCCGCACACGCTGCGCCCATTCGTTACTGCTAACGGTCACGCGCACTGCTCAAAACCTCAGTCAAGGTCCCATTATGTCTGCACGATGCAACACGACGACTACCCCTCGATCTTGCTACAAGTGTAATACTATAACAATAATCTTAACTTGGACACTGGCCTGTCCTGCCCTTGCCGCCACCGGCGAAGTCTTTGAATTACCTGTCTCGACGGTGACCGCGCGCATGGAGCAGGAAGATCCCAAGAGCCTGCCCATCAGCCTTAGCGTGATCAGCGGCGAGCAACTGCGTACCCAGCGCCTCGACACATTGGAAAGCGCCCTGCGCAATACGTCCGGGGTCAGTGTCAATTCATCCGGCGGCCCCAATGACTTCAACGTGCTGATCCGCGGCGTCGGCTCGCTGTACCAGATGTCGATGGATGACAGCTCAGTGGCGTTCAACATCGACGGCGTACCCGTACCCTCCCGCAGCCTCGGTTTCGGCACCCTGGATGTCGACCGCATTGAAGTGCTCAAGGGGCCCCAGGGCACGATGTCCGGTGCGATTGGCCAGGCGGGAGCGGTGAATATCACCACCCGCCAGCCGACCCGCGAACTGGAAGGTTATGTGCGCGGCGAAGTCGGTCAGGAGGGCCAGTTCCTCAGCGAAGGAGCCATCGGCGGGCCGATCAGCGACAGCCTCAGCGGCCGCCTGGCGGTTCGTCGTGCCGGCTACGACAGCTGGATCGACAACGATCAAACCAACGATCCCATCACCAAACCGCGCAACGAGGCTTATCGCGCCAGCCTGCTTTGGGACCTCAACGATGACACCCAGATACTGTTCAGCGCCGAACGCCAGAAAACCGAGCGCGCCACCAACTCGCTGGTGCTGCGCCCCTATGGCAGCGACCCCAGCCTGGACCTGACACCCGGCCTGTTCGACGACAACTACAAGACCACCGAGCGCTACACCGTCAAGGTCGATCATGACTTCGCCAACAGTCGCCTGACCTCGACAACCGCCACCTCCACCGCCGACTTCGAAGGCCTGATCGCCTACGACAGCAAACTGATGGGCGCCCTGTACGGCACGCCCAGTGAGTACTGGGTGGTGGATAAGTCCTTCGAGCGCAGCTGGAGCCAGGACCTGCACTTGAGCTCGCTGCCCGACGCCGACACATTCTGGATCGCCGGCCTTGCCGCCAGCCGCAACGAGCGCAGCTACGACACCCCGCGCAACACCTACGGCACTACGAGCGCCAGGTTCCGCGATTTCACCACCACCACGTATGCCGGCTACGGCGAAGTCACCTTCCCGCTCACCGAACGCCTGAAACTCACCACGGGTTATCGCCATTCCTGGGATCGCAAGACCTACGATGGCCAATACATCGATGGCGCCAACGCCGTGGATGATTCACGCAAGTTGACTGACCATTACGGCACCGGCCGCGTGGCCCTGAGCTACGCGCTCACCCCGCAAACCAACGTCTATGTGCAACTGGCGCGGGGTTATAAATCCGGGGGGTTCAATGATTATGCGGCACAAGTCAGCGACAGCGAGCCCTACAAGGCCGCCGTCAGCAGAGCCGCTGAAGTGGGCTTCAAAAGTGAAACAGAAGATCGCCGCGGTAGCTTGAACGGTGCGCTGTTCTACACCCGCGTGCACGACGACCATCTGCTGGGCTACAACGCTGCGACCTTCGCCACCAATGCGTTCAATGCCGATACCCGCACCCGCGGCGCCGAACTGGAGGGCGCCTGGCATTTCGACCATGGCCTGACCCTGGCCGCGAGCGCCACCTACCTCGACGCCAAGATCACCAGCGCCGTGCACGGCATCCAGGCCGGTGATGTCGCCGCCGGCAACCTTACCCCGGATGTGCCGCGCTGGAGCGGCGACCTCAACATCAGCTGGCAGCACCCGTTGGGCACCTTCGCCAGTCTTGGCGAAACCACCTTGAACACCAGCCTCAATTACCGCCTGGTGGGCGAACGCGCCGCCGATCCGCAGAATCATTTCAACCTGGACAACTACGAGAAACTCGACCTGCGCGCAGGCCTCGAAAGCCGGTTTGGGGAGGTCTATGCCTTCGCCGACAACCTGCTGAACCAAACCTACGACACCTATGGTTTCTACAGTGACCCGGTGGCCTACGGTGCGCCAGCACGGCGACGCACCTTGGGGGTCGGCTATACCTATGCGTTCTAACCTGCCCTTCGAATCAAACGGCACTCAGAACGAATAGCTGTACCCCACGCCGGCCGAGCGCCCTCGGCCCGGCATGCCGGTCAGCACTTGATCGGTGGAATACGAACCATACAGGTCATATCGCGCATCAAGCAGGTTGTCGCCCCACAGGTAGACTTCCGAACCGCCACTCTCCAGGCCCAGGTGCAGGTCCAGCTTGGCGTAGCCCTTGAGGTCATAGTGATTCTGTGGGTCGGCCGGGCGATTTTTCTGCACCCGATAGTTGAGCAACGTATTCAGGCGCGGCGCCGGCAAGCCCAGGAACTCATCCAGGTTTTTCTGCCAGGCGACGCTGAAGTTGCCGCTCCACAACGGCACATCCGGCACACGATTTCCCGCCGCGACATCACCGCCAGAAACCCCCGGCGCATCGGAGGTCACCACCGCGTTGGTGTAGCTGATGGCGCTGCCCAGGGTCAGCTCATCGGTGACATGCCACGTGCTCGACAGCTCGGCACCCTTGCTGCGGGTATCGGCGTTCACTGCGCTGACCGCCAGGGTGTTGAAGTCATACCCCAGCAGGTGATCGTCCTGCACCCGGGTCAGGAACAATGCCCCCTCGAGGCTCAGGGCACCCTCCGCGCTTTCATGCTTGAAACCGACTTCGGCGGAATTAACCTTGGCGGCCTTGTAGGGTTCGCTGTCCTTGACCGAGGTGGCGTAATCGTTGAAACCGGCTGATTTATAGCCTCGCGACAGTACCGCATACAGATTCGTCTGCGCTGTCAGCGCGTAGCTCAACGCCACGCGCCCGGTGCTGTAGTTGTCCTGCAACCGGCGTTCGTCGCCGACGGTAGTGCCGCCGCTGGAATAGTCGGCACCGTAGGTCTTGCGGTCCCAGCTGTGGCGCAAGCCAGTAGTGAGCTTCCAGTCTTCGGCGATCGGATAAGTCATCTCGCCGTAGAGCGCATAACTGTTGGTGCTGAAATCGCGCCTTTGCTGCGCACCGCTGGTGAAATCGTCCGAATCGAAACGGCGCTCGGAGCGTGACAGGTTTATCCCGGTCACCCAGAACACATCGGCGTCCGCCAGTGAACCCAGGCGCAGGTCCTGGCTCCACACGCGCTCCTTGGCGGAATCTTCGATCAGGTATTCGAACGGTGAGCCGTACAGCGCCTCGGTGATGTTACGGTCATAACCTTTGACCGCATTGAGGTCGGTGCTGGTGTAGGCGCTGATCGAGGTGATCCGCGACTGCGCCAGGTCATGGTTGAGCTCGAAGGAATAACGCTCGTTGGTCTTCTGGTTGTCATCGAACGTACCGGGCGTGTAGTCCAGGCTGGGGCGGTTACCAAACGGGCGCAGCATCTCCAGGCCGGCGTAATGATCGGCGCGCTGGCGCTCGGCGGTCAGCAGGCCGGTCGTGCCTTGGTCGTTGTCCCACAGCAGGCTGCCGCGCAGGGCCAGGTCGCGAGGCTTGGTCAGCGGATCACCGTCCTGCTGGGCATCGACCCAATTATCGAAGCCGCTGCGGCGCACGGCAATGCGCCCCGCGACGGATTCGGTCAATGGCCCGCCCACGGCGCCTTCGGTCATGAACTGGCCCTGGTTGCCGATTTCACCGCGCACATAACCTTCCCGTTCACGGGTCGGCTTACGGGTGGTGACGTTGATCGCGCCCGCCTCGCTGTTACGTCCGAACAGCGTGCCCTGGGGTCCCTTGAGCACTTCCACCTGTTCCACGTCGAGGGTGGCCATCGCTGCGTTGCGCACTGACATCGGCACCCCGTCCACATTCAACACCACCGAGCCATCGTCCATGCTCATCTGGTTCAGCGAACCAACACCACGAATGCGCACATTGGCGTCGTTGGCGCCGCCCCAGGAATTCACATCCACACCCGGCGTGGTCCGCAATGCGTCCTCCAGGGTGCGCAAGCGCCGGGCTTCGAGGGTTTGTCCGTTGATCACAGAAAGCCCGAAGGGAATATCTTTGGCGCTTTCCTCGTTCAGCCGGGCGCTGACCATCAGCGGTGCCAGCTCGATCACCTCCGCGCTGGCGGCAGGTTGATAATCAGCGGCATAGGCCGCGCACATCTGGCTGGACAAGGCCAACGCCAGGGTTTGGGTCAAGACATTTTCCCGCCAGCCGAGGGGACGGCGCAGCGGTTGGATAGACAGTTGTGATGACATGGAAAAACTCCAGGCAAAAGGGATGGTTCGAATTCATTGCGCAGGCCCCCAGCGCTTGAGCGCTGCGGTGATCGCCTGATCGGAGGGCGCGCCCAGCAGGTCCTGGATCGCGGCGGGCCATCCCTGGCCAGTTCGGATACTCGTGGTCATCGCCGTCAGTTGTCCGGCGCTTTGCCCGGCCACCCAATCCAGGCTGGCCAGCGGTGCATACATCGCGACCCAGCCTTGTTCCCGGGCGTCGGCCAAGGTGCCGATGGGCTCGCCGTCATTGCTCAAGGCGCGCGTCAAGTCATCGGCCATCAACTTCACCAAGGTCGAGCGGGCTTCAACGCCGTCAACGTCGCCGACACACAACAAGCCGATCGCCCCCGCCACGCCCTGGCTCAGCCAGAGGTAACCCTGGGCCTGTCGCAGGTCGCTGGCGTCGATCAACATCCGCCGCGCGAGTAGTTCGGCGATATGCGCGCGGCGCGTCCAGCGCCCGACGCCCGCCTGCGTCACGTCCCAATCCGGCGTCTGGCTGAGCACAAGATGGTGCTGGCTCAACTGGCTGGCGCCCATGCCGGTCGGCCACTGGCTCAGGGACTCGACGGCCGGGCGACTGCCCAGGCGCCGAGCCACACAAGCGGACATGGCTTCCAGGTCTTCGCGCACCTCACGGGCGGTTTGCTGGCGGCTGGCATCGGCGAGTACTTGCACGCCGTCAAGGTCGTGCGTCGCCGCCGTGTGATAGGCGAAGTCCAGTGGCCCTGCGCTGTGACCATTGAAAGCCTGGCCATCGACCTCGATCAGCCATTGCCACGCGCCTGCGGGTGCCACCGCGTTCGCGGCGACCGCCGAGCCTGCCGGCAGATTCGGCACCTCAGGCGGCAAACCGGCTTCGGCACGGTGGACCGGTGCACGCAGCAGGCGCTCGCTGTCCAGGCCCAGGCGTGGCATCACGCGGCGCGATTGCAACCACACCCCTCGCGGTCCCAGCCAGAATGCGTCACCTTCGGACGGCCAGCCGACGGCATCCAGCGTCCAGTTCAGTTGCACGTTGCAGCCGCTCGCCGCGCATTCAGCCAAAGGCACACGCAGGTGCGCGGCCGCCTGTTCGAAAATGACCGGCCGCCCCATGACGCTCACCGCCGTGACGTGCAAACCCGGCGGCAGTTCGGCGTCCAGGTGCTCATTGGCGGCGATCACGGTCCCCAACGTCCACTCACCGTCTACACGTCGCGCAACGCTATCGATGCGCAAATGCAAGCGCCCGTTCGCCACCTGCCAGGCACCCGCCCCGGCCAGCCATCGCTGTTCCCATTCGGCGCGCTCAGCCCGTTCCTCGGCCACCGATTGGTAATCGCCCTGTTCCACCAGATGCCAATGCAACAGCGTGCCGCTGCCGAGCAAACCGACAGCCCCCAACACCAGCAGCGCACCCGGCAAGCCCAGCAGGCTGCGGCGTACATCGATGAGACGGCGTCGCTCCGGCCCCCGGGGCAAGGCCAGCGCCGCCACCGCAACCAGTACCAGGCAGCCGGCCAGTTTCCAACTGGTCAAGGTGGCCAGATAAGGCAACCAGGGCGCCCAGCCCGTGAGTTGTGACAACGCCACGTGGGCCGGTATCGCCATGGCATAGGCGGGATAACTGACCAACCCCAATTCATGGTTGAGCACCAGGAAAAACGTCAGCAGCATTGACGTCGCGTACGCCAGGCCGGAGCGACGAATCAACGCATGCACCAGCACCGTGAGCATCGCCAGTTCCAGTAGCGGCGGCGCGAACACCAGCGTCTGATAGATCAGCACAAAGCCCGGCGCCAGGTTGTCGGGGGCGGCCATCGCGCTGATCACCAGGCTGGCAACGCCCGGCACCAGTGCCAAGACCAGCGTCGCCACCAGCACGCAGGCCACCCGGCCCAACAAACGCAGCCACACCGGTGCCGGGGTTGCCTGCAACATCGCGCCCAGGCCTTCGACGTCATCGCGCCGGCACACCAGCCCCACCAGCGCCGCGACAATAAAGGCGATCACCAGGAACGACGCGCTCGATAACAACGGCAAGATCAGATCCGGGCGCGGCACCATCGGCCCGCGTGCATGCCACACGATGTGGACAAACCCGCTGAGTATGCCCATGGCCAGCAACAACCCGAGGGCGACCCAGCCGATGCGCCGGGCAAACAACTGCCGTACCTGCCAGCGGATCTCACGCCACAAGGCCCGCGACCAGCGGCTGGCGGATAACGGGCCGGGCAAGCGCACGTGGCTCGCCAACAGCATCGGCGGCTCGGCCAACACAGCGCCACTGCGTCGGCCCATCAAGCCTTGGCGACTGGTGCGGGCCAAGACGATGGCCAGCAACAGCAAGGGCAACCCACACCACAACGCCCGGTTGAGCCAGAACCCCGGGGTCAATGCCAACAGCGATTGGGACTTCTGCGCGGCGCTCCAGGTTTCCACCTGGGCCTGAGCAAAGGTAAACAGTGACGGATCGAGGCTGGCGGCCAACAATGGATTGATGTGCCCGCCCTTGAGCACCACCACCGCGAACATCCACAGCAGCATCAGTACCGTCGCCAAGGCAAACGGCGCAGCCAGGCCCCGGCTGCGCAAGGCCAGCAGGTAATACAACGCACCGATGCCGGTGCTCACCGGCAACAGCAAGGCGCCCCAGGCAAATCCCAGCGCCGACCACACGGGGGCGCCGATGCTCGCCGCCGGCACCCAGCCGAGCCAGCCCAGCACCGGGCTGACGAGAAAGCCGACGATCAATGAACTGGCGAGCAAACCACCCACCAACGCCGCACCGATAAAACGCCCCCACAACAGCGCCGGCAGCAACAGCGGCAAGGCCAGCAGCACTTCTTCCAACTGCGCCTTACGGTCCCTCAGGGCCGGTTGGGCAAACACCCAGGCCCAGGCAAAAAACAGGAAGAACATACAGCCGCACGACATCAGGTAAATCAGGCTCGGGGCATTGCGGGCGATCTCGCTGGCGCCCATTTTCTGCACATAGTCGGCGTTGGTCAGGGCCATCAGCAGGTAGCCGGTCAGGCCGAGGAACACCAGCAATGGAATGCCACTGCGCAGCCCGGCACGCACTTCCACCCAGGCCTCGCGCATCAGCAGAGCAGAGGTATTCATGCCTCGATCACCTCACCCGCCTGGGCCAGGGCCAGGTAATAGATGTCTTCCAGGCGCGGCGCATGGGGAAGAAAGCGAGGGTCGGCCGGACGCTCGCCATGGACGATGACCCGGCTGCCCTGCGGGCTGGCGGCCATATGCAAGGCATCGGGCAGCGACTCGCCACGGTCGAAGGACGCTTCCCACAACCGCCCCTGCTCAGCACCCAGCAACTGCGCCGGGCTACCTTCGACAATGATCTGCCCACCGGCCAGCACCGCCAGTCGACTGCAGAGGTTCTCGACGTCTTCGACGATATGGGTCGAAAGCAACACGATGGACTCGGCGGCGACATCGGCGAGCACCCGATGGAAACGGTTGCGTTCGGCCGGGTCAAGGCCCGCCGTGGGCTCATCAACGATCAACAAGCGTGGCGAGCCCACCAGCGCCATGGCGATGCCGAACCGACGCAGCATGCCGCCCGAATAAGTGGCGAGCGCCCGATGGGCGGCTTGTTGGAGATTGACCTTGTCCAGCAGGCCCTCGATTTCCTCGCGGCGCTGGCGGCTGTCGGTACGCCCCTTGAGCCAGGCAAAACGATCGAGCAAGTCCCGCGCACTCACGCCCGGATATGCGCCCAACTGCTGCGGCAGATAGCCCAGGCGGCGGCGCAAATGATCGGAATCGGCCAACACATCCACCCCGTCCAGGTGAATGCTGCCGGCGTCGGGTTGCTGCAGGGTCGCCAGGGTCCGCATCAAGCTGCTTTTGCCCGCGCCGTTAGGCCCCAGCAAGCCATACATCCCGGGGCCGACACTCAGGTCCACGCCGCGCAGCGCTTCGACGCCGTTGTTGTAGCGCTTGCGCAGGCCGCGCACTTGTAAACCCGAATCGACAGACATCCACAACTCCAATCAGAGGGACACAGGCCCTGCAAGAGGGCGGCGAGCGACGGTAGTCAAGGCCATGGGGCGGGCTCTACCCGATTCAAGTCATTTTCCAACCGCATCCTGCGTGCGATCGGCGTTGTGCGTAGCCACCACGGCACTGCAACCGGTGAGCGATACGCGGATGCGGGGCAAAAACGATTCGATCCGGGTAGTTGCCAAAATGAGAATGACTAGCATCTTCCTCCATGCAACTGCCTGCCCCCAGCGCCTGGGCCAACCCCGGTCCGGGCCCTAGCAATGAGAAGACGTTGAGCCATGGCCACTCCCAGCACCTCAACCGCAACACTGCTGCGCCAATCCCTGTCCCAGGCCCTCGACCTGCCCGCCGACCAGATTCCCCTGGAGGCGAACCTGATCGAATGGGGGCTGGACTCCGTCACCCTGATTCGCCTGGCCGGCCAATGGCGCCGCCACGGCCTGACCGCGCGGTTTGCCGACCTGATCGCCGATCCGCGGCTGTCAGCCTGGCTGGCCGTGCTCGATGCGGCGCCCCAAGCCCCGGCTACGGCCACCGCAGCCGCGGACGACGAGGAGCCTTTCGAACTGGCGCCGATGCAACACGCTTATTGGATCGGACGCGCCCCCGGCCAGCAGTTGGGCGGTGTGGCGGCGCACTTCTATAACGAATTCGATGGCCGCGACGTCGACCCGTCCCGCTTGGAAGCGGCCGTGCGGGCGCTGCTGGCACGCCACCCCATGTTGCGTGCGCAGTTTCTCGACGACGGCCGCCAGCGGATCCTCCCCCGCAGCCCTTGGTCAGGGTTGAAGGTGCACGACTTGCGCCAGGCCAGCGCCGAGCAACAGCAGCAACGGCTGGAGGCGTTGCGCGCGGAGTTATCCCACCGCCAGTTGGCCGTTGAACAAGGTCAGGTACTGGATATCCAGTTGTCCTTGCTGCCCGACGGGACGCGCCTGCACCTGAACCTCGACATGCTCGCCGCCGATGCCCTGAGCCTGCGTACCCTGCTCGGTGACCTGGTGCAGCTGTATCGCCAACAGCCCCTGGCCGCGCTGGACTACAGCTTCGCCCGCTACCTGGCCGACCTGCGCCGTGAACACGCCAGCCCCGTGCAACGTGCCCTTCATCAACAAGCTCGTGACTATTGGTTGCAGCGCCTGGACCAGTTGCCCGGCGCCCCGCGCTTGCCCATCAAGACCCAGGGCGACGATCGTCAGGTGCGGCGCCGTCACCATTGGCTGCCGCCGTCCCAGCGCCAGGCCTTCGAGCGCCATGCCCGGGAGCACGGCCTGACGCCGGCGATGGCCTTGGCGGCGGTGTTCTGTGAAGCCCTCGGCGCCTGGTGCGAGACGCCCGAGCTGCTGCTCAACCTGCCACTGTTCAATCGCACGCCACTGCATGCCGATGTCGAGCGCCTGGTCGGCGATTTCACCTCATCGATCCTGCTGGCTTGGGACGGCCACGTCACCGGCACTTTCGCCGCTCGCGCCACGGCCCTGCAACGGCGCTTCCACAGCGATGCGGCACACAGCGCGTTCTCCGGCCTGGAGGTGCTGCGCGAACTATCCCGGCAACGGGGTGAGCAAGTGCTGGCGCCGGTGGTGTACACCAGCGCCCTGGGGCTGGGGGAATTGTTCGCTGAGGGCGTGCAGGCGTGTTTCGGCCAACCGGCCTGGATCATTTCCCAAGGCCCGCAAGTGTGGCTCGACGCCCAGGTCACCGAGCTCGATGGCGGCATCCTGGTCAATCTCGACGCCCGTGAAGGGTTGTTCGCCGACGGTGTACTGGACGGTTTGTTCGAGGCTTATACCGGGCTGTTGCAGCGCCTGTGTTTTGAGTCTTCGGCCTGGAACCTGTCGCCTCCGGCGCTGATCCCCGCCAGCCAACTTGAGGTACGTAACGGCGTCCAAGGGCAGATAGCGGCCCTGCCGGTACGACGTCTGCACGAGGCCTTTTTTGCCCGGGCACGCCTGACCCCCACCCTGCCCGCGTTATTGCACGGCGATGGTCCCGTCATCCACTACGGCGAACTCGCCGAACGTGCTCTGCAAGTGGCGGCCTACCTGGAAGGCCAAGGCGTCCGGCGCGGCGACGTGGTGGCGTTGCAGCTGCCCAAGGGGCCCGAGCAGGTGATCGCGGTGCTGGGCATCCTGGCGTGCAGCGCCACGTACCTGCCCATCAGCGTCGATCAACCGGCGACGCGTTGCCAGAAAATCTGCGATTCGTCGGGTGCCCGCTTGGTGCTCACGCAACTGCCCGCCGCCAGCACCGCGCTGGATGCCCCGCGGCCTGGAGCCGTCAGCGACCTGGCCTATATCCTCTATACCTCCGGCTCCACGGGTGAGCCCAAGGGCGTGGAAATCAGCCATCTGGCCGCCGCCAACACCCTGGAAGACCTGCAACGGCGCTTGCAACTGAACAGCGACGACCGAATCCTCGCGCTCTCGGCGCTGGAGTTCGACCTGTCGGTGTTCGACCTGTTTGCCGCGCTGTCGACCGGGGCGGCGGTGATCGGTATCGCGCCCGAGGCCCAGCGCGATGCCGGCCGCTGGCGTGAACTGGCCCTGCAGCATCGCGCCAGCGTGCTCAACTGCGTGCCGGCGTTGCTCGACATGCTGCTCGGCTGTGCCCCCGCCGATGCCAACCTGCCCCTGCGTGCGGTGTTGCTAGGTGGCGACAAAGTTGCTCCGGACCTGGCGCCACGGCTGTGGGCCCAAGCCCCCGGCTGCCGCTTCATGGCCCTGGGCGGTGCCACCGAAACCGCCATTCACTCGACCCTGTTCGAAGTGCTGCCCGGCCAATCCTTGCCCTGGCACTGCCTGCCCTATGGCACGCCACTGGATAACGTTCGCCTGCGCATCGTCAACCCGCGCGGGCACGACTGCCCGGACTGGGTGGCCGGCGAACTGTGGATCGGCGGCGCCGGTGTTGCCGAGGGCTATCGCGGCGACCGGGTACGCACTGCTGAACGCTTTGTCGACTATCAAGGCCTGCGTTGGTACCGCACCGGCGACAGTGCGCGTTATCACCCCGACGGCAACGTCGAATTCCTCGGGCGCACCGACTTCCAGCTCAAACTGCACGGTTACCGCATCGAAGCCGGGGAAGTCGAAACCGCGTTGCTGGCCTGGCCAGGCATCGAGCAGGCGGTGGCGCTGCTGGCCGGCCAGCAATTGGCTGCGGTGGTGCGCCTGACGGACGGCCCCGCGACACCCACACGCTTAGCCCCACCGGGCCTGGCCCAACATCTGGCCGAGCGTCTGCCGAGCTACATGATTCCCGGCACAATCCTGGGCTGCGCACAGCTGCCCTTGACCGGCAACGGCAAGGTGGATCGCAAAGTATTGACCGACTGGCTGGCGGCCATCAGCGCCCCCTTGCAGGCCAACCTGTCCCCTCCCAGCGGCGACATCGAAACGCAGGTGGCGCTTGCTTGGCAGCAGTTGCTGGGCTGTGGTGAGGTTTGCCGTGAACACAACTTCTTTGCCCTGGGCGGTGATTCCCTGAGCGCCACCCGCCTGGTGCGTCTGCTTGCAGAGCAAGGGCTGGGGGGCGCGCGGATCGCCCAGGTCTTTTCCAAACCAGTGCTGGCGCACTTTTGTGCCGATTTGCATCGACAGGCCCAGGCCGAACCGCAACACACGATTGTGCCCGACCTGCCGCAACGCCATGCGCCTTTCCCAATGACCGAGGTGCAGCAAGCCTATTGGCTGGGTCGTGACCCGAGCCTGGTACTGGGCGGCGTGAGCTGCCACTTCTATCGCGAATACGACGTCGAGGACCTCGACCTGCCGCGCCTGCAGAACGCACTGGAGCGTTTGATCGAGCGTCACGAAATGCTCCGTGCGGTGTTCGATCAATGCGGCCAGGCCCGCATCCTGCCCCTGCAACAGCTGCCGTCCTTCGAAATTGGCCAGGGCTACGCCAACCTCGACGACTTGCGTGAACACTGTGCCCATCGCGTGTTCGATCCAGGCCAGTGGCCGCTGTTCGATGTGCAGGCCGTGGCCCACGGCCGGTACACGCGGTTGGCCATCAGCCTGGACAACCTGATCCTCGATGCCCTGAGCATCCTGCGCTTCTACGCAGAGCTCGATGCCTTGTACCGTGACCCCAGGTTGACGCTGCAGCCCCTGGAACTGTCGTTTCGTGACTATCAACTGCAATCCGCCGTGGACGAGGCCGAGCTGCAAGCCGCGCAACACTTCTGGCAAGAGCGTCTGCCTGAACTGCCGCCGCATCCGCAACTGCCACTGGCGGTTGACCCCGCCAGCATTGGCCAACCGCGCTTCGAACGCCTGCAAGGGCAAATCGACGCCCACGCCTGGGGAGCGATCCTGGCCAAGGCCCAACAGCATGGCCTCACCGCCTCTGCGGTACTGCTCTGCGCGTTTGCCGAAACCCTCGGTCGCTGGAGTGCGCGTCCCGACCTCAGCCTCAACCTCACGCTGTTCGATCGTCGTGCGCTGCATCCCCAGATCGATCAGGTCATGGGCGATTTCACCTCCCTCACGCTGCTCGGCTATGTACCGGTGCCCGGCGAACGCTGGGTCGACCGCGCCCGACGTACCCAGCGGACCTTGGGCGAGGCACTGGAACACCGCTGCCTCGGCTCGGTCAGCCTGTTGCGGCAGCTGGCCCGGGGCAGCGGCGAGCAACAGGTGAGCATGCCCGTGGTGTTCACCAGTGCGCTTGGGGTCCCGGATGGTACGGCCGCGCCGGTGGATGGGCCGTTTGCCCGGCAAGTCTTTGGCCTGACCCAGACCCCACAGGTCTGGCTCGACCATCAGGTGGTGGAAGCCAACGGCGGCATTGCCTTGAACTGGGACCGCGTGGTCGGCCTGTTTCCCGACGGTTTGGTCGAAGCAATGTTCGACGCCTACCTGTACAGCTTGAACTGGCTGGCCGAGCACACTTGGGACAGTCCACCGCCCGACCTGCTGCCCCCAACCCAGGCGCAATTGCGCGCGCAGCTCAATGCCCCGGGCCCGAGCGTGCCGGGTGACCCGACCGTGCACCAGGGCTTCTTCGAACACGCACGCCAAGCGCCACAACGCCCGGCGCTGTTGTGGGGTGAGCACGGCACGCTCAGCTATGGCGAGTTGGCCGAGCAGGCGCTGCGCATTGCCCGCAGCCTGGTGGACGCGGGTGTCGTGCCGGGCGATCTGGTGGCTGTGTCCCTGGCCAAGGGGCCACGACAGATCGCCAGCGTGCTGGGCATCCTGGCCGCGGGTGCCGCGTACCTGCCGGTCGGTGTCGACCAACCGTTACAGCGTTGCCAACGCATTCTGCAACAGGCCGGCGTAGCGCTGATCCTGGCCGCGCATGACCCGCAACTGCCGAGCGTCAAACACCTTGATCCGCTCCAGGCGCTGGAAGCTGAACCGCTGTCGGCGCCGCTCGCCATCTCGGCCGCGGTGCTGGCCTACGTGATCTACACCTCCGGCTCCACTGGCCAGCCCAAGGGTGTGGAAATCACCCACCGCGCGGCGATGAACACCGTGGCCGAGATCAACCGCTGCTATGGCATCGACGCCAGCGACCGCACGCTGGCCCTGTCAGCACTGGATTTCGACCTATCGGTGTACGACCTGTTCGGACTGCTGTCGGCGGGCGGTGCGCTGGTCTTGATCGAAGAAGACCAGCGCCGCGACGCCCGGGCCTGGCTCAAAGCGTTGCAGCACCACCGCGTGACGCTGTGGAACAGCGTGCCGGCCCTGCTGGACATGCTGCTGGAAGCCAACGCTCATGACCGCCAGCCACTGGACCTGAAGGTCGCGTTGCTGTCGGGCGACTGGATTGGCCTCGACCTACCCCAGCGCCTGCGACAACAGGCCCCTGGCTGTCGCTTTATCGCCCTGGGCGGCGCCACTGAAGCGGCAATCTGGTCGAATCATTACCCCGTGGAGCAAGCACTGCCGGGTTGGCGCTCTATCCCCTACGGCGTGCCACTGGCCAACCAGGCCTACCGGGTGGTCGATGCCCTGGGCCGGGACTGCCCGGATTGGGTCACCGGTGAGCTGTGGATTGGTGGGGCCGGGGTCGCTCGCGGCTATCGCCACGCGCCACAGCTGAACGCCGAGCGCTTTGTCGATGGCTGGTACCGCACCGGCGACCTGGGCCGCTACCACCCCGATGGCCTGCTGGAATTTCTCGGGCGCGCCGACAGCCAGGTGAAGATTGGCGGCCATCGCATCGAGCTGGGCGAAATCGAGGCGGCCCTCGCCCGTCACCCCTGCGTAACCAAGGCCGTAGCGCTCGTCACGGACAACCGGCTGATGGCCGCCGTGACCGCCAGCACCGAGGCACAGGTCTTGGCACGACACCTGGAGCAGTGCCTGCCGGGGTACATGCGCCCGGAACAGATCCTGGTGCTGGAACGCTTGCCTCTGAGCAGCAACGGCAAGATCGATCGCCGGGCGCTGCAGGTCTCCTTGGCCGCCGCCCAGCCATGCGCCACGGTGGACGAACAACCGCTGGGGCCGGACGAACAAGTGATCGCCGAGCTCTGGCGGCAATTGCTCAACGTGCCGAGCGTGTCGCGCCACGACAACTTTTTCCGCCTCGGTGGCGACAGCCTCCTGGCCACGCGTTTTCTCGAAATGCTGCGTACCCGCCTCGGCCTTGAACTGCCCATGGGCCAGTTGTTCGGCGCCGCCACCTTGACGGAGGTGGCGCAGATCCTTGAGCGCCAGCCCAACTCGGACACCGTTGAAGAGGGCGTCATCTGATGCCCGCACAACCCCTCTTTTTTCCAGGAGCTGTACCCATGCCCGCCGCCAAACTGCTAAGTGAACTCAAGTCCCTGGGCGTCGAACTCTGGCCCCAGGATGGACAACTGAAATTCCGCGCGCCCCAAGGCCTGCTCAATGCCGAGCGCCTCGCACAACTGCGCGAGCACAAACAACAGATCCTGCACCTGCTCGAAACACAGGAACGGCCCCTGGTCCAGGCTGACCCGGCGAACCGCCACGCGCCCTTCCCGCTCACCGATGTACAGAACGCCTACCTCTTGGGCCGCCAATCTTCGTTTGGCTACGGCAACGTGGCCTGCCATGGCTATCTGGAACTGAGCTGGCCGCTGCTCGATCCGCAGCGGGTGGAACAGGCGTGGAACCGTCTGATCGAGCGTCACGACATGCTGCGCGCGGTAATCGCCAGCGAGGGTTCGCAATGCGTCCTGGCCAACGTGGCCCATTACCCGCTGGCCGTCGCGGACCTGCGCGGCGCTACTGGCGAAGAACAACAGCACGCCGTGCAACACATCCGCCAGGCCATGGAACAGAAGCTCTACCCCACCGATCAATGGCCGCTGTTCGAATTGCGCATGAGCCGCAGCGACAGTGGCGACACCCTGCATTTCTCCATGGACTCGCTGATTGCCGACTGGGCCAGCGCACAGTTGCTGTTCAACGAGTTGGAGCTGTTGCTGGACGATCCCCAGGCTACCCTGGATCCCCTGGACATCACCTTCCGCGACTACCTGCTGGCCGAGCGTGGCCTGCTCGAAGGCAGCCGCCATCAACGCGACCGCGAGTATTGGCTGGCGCGCGTCGATGATCTGCCCGCCGCACCGCAACTGCCGGCTCCCCTGAGCGGCGAAGACACGACCGTAGCGCGTTTCCAGCGGCACTCGGCCCAGTTCGATCAGCCACACTGGAGCGCCCTGAAAAAAGCCGCCAGCGAACGCGGCCTGACCCCCTCCATTGCAGTACTCGCTGCCTACGTCGGGACTTTGCAACGCTGGAGCCAGCGCCCCGCCTTCAGCCTCAACCTGACGCTGCTCAACCGCTTGCCACTGCACCCGCAGGTGGATCGGCTGGTGGGGGACTTCACCTCCGTCAGCCTGCTGCAGGTCAACGACCCTCAAGGCCAGGACTTCGCCCAGCAGGCCCGGCAACTGGGCAGCCAATTGTTTGCCGACCTGGAGCACCGGCTATTTTCCGGCATTGAAGTGATGCGTGAAATCGGCCGTCGGCGTGGCCGTGAAGCCGCAGCCATGCCCGTGGTGTTCACCAGCGCCATTGGCCTGGCGATCGAACCCCTGGCGGCCAGCCAGCGCCGGGTGGGCCACGGCATTACCCAGACCCCGCAAGTCACCCTCGACTGCCAGGTGATGGATGACCTCCACGGTTTGCACATCCATTGGGATGTGCGCCAAGGCGTGTTCCCCGACGGCTTGGTCAACGACATGCAGCAGGCGTTCCTGGCTCAGTTGCAGCGATTGGCCCTGGACCCGGTCGCCTGGGAACAACCGATGCAGGTGCCCCTGCCGGCCTGGCAACAACGTGAGCGCCTGGCAGCGAATACCACCGCCGCGCCGCTGCCCACCGGTCGCTTGCAGGACGGCCTGCTGGCCATGGCCGAGGCACATCCGCAAGCGTTGGCGGTGATCGACGCCAGTGGCAGCCTGACCTACGCCGCACTCGTCGAACGCGCCCGTGCGGTCGCCGCCACCCTGTGCCAGGCGGGTTGCGCTGCCCAGGAACCGGTGGCGATCCTCATGCCCAAAGGCCTCGATCAGGTCGTGGCGGCCTACGGCGTATTGCTTGCCGGGGCTGCCTACCTGCCACTGGACAGCAACGCCCCGGCCGCCCGCCGCGATCGCGTGCTGCGCAGCGCCCAGGTGCGTCATGTCCTCGGCCAGTCCCAGAGTTTGCCCAATACGCCGCTGCTTGAGGGGGTGCACTGGCATGCGGTGGATCAACTGGCGCCCGCGTCGGCTGATTTCAAAGCGGCCGACGGCAGTCCCGATGATCTCGCCTACGTGATCTTCACCTCCGGCTCCACGGGCGATCCCAAAGGCGTGATGATCAGCCATCGCGCCGCCCTCAACACCGTGCAAGACATCAACCGACGCTTTCAACTCAGCGCCAAGGATCGCGTGCTGGGGTTGGCACAGTTGAGTTTCGACCTGTCGGTGTACGACCTCTTCGGTCCCCTCGCAGCGGGCGGTGCGCTGGTGCTGCCCGACCCGGCACGCGGCGCCGACCCGTCGCACTGGGCCGAGCTGGTGCAGCGTCACCAGGTGACGCTGTGGAACTCGGTGCCTGCGCAACTGCACATGCTCGCCCATTACCTGCATGCCGAGCCTCGGCCGCTGGACAGCCTGCGCCTGGCCTTGTTGTCCGGTGACTGGATCCCGCTGAACCTGCCGCCGCAACTCCAACGGCTCTTGCCCGGCCTGGCCCTGGTAGGCCTCGGTGGCGCGACCGAAGCCTCGATCTGGTCCAACCTGCACCCGATCGGCGCGATTGACCCGGCGTGGCGCAGTATTCCCTATGGCCTGCCCTTGGCGAACCAGGGCTTTCGCGTGCTCGACAGCCAATGGCGCGACGCGCCGACCTGGGTGCCCGGCGACCTGTACATCAGCGGTGTCGGCCTGGCCCAGGGGTACCTCGGCGACCGGGCACTGAGCGAGGCGCGGTTCTTCGCCCATCCGGTGGATGGCCAGCGCCTGTATCGCACCGGCGATCGGGGTCGCTACCTGCCGGGTGGCGAACTGGAATTTCTCGGCCGTGAAGACGGCCAAGTGAAAATCCGTGGGCATCGGGTTGAACTGGGCGAGATCGACGCCGCATTGCTCGCCGCCCCTGGCGTGGACAGCGCAGTCAGCCTGGTCACCGGTGACGAAACCGGCGAGCGTAGCCTGTTGGCGTTCGTTACCGCTGCGCGGACAACGCCAAAACCGCTGCCGGACGCGTCCTTGCTCACGACCATCAATCGTTACGCCGACAACCAGGTCGGCACCTTTGACGCGCAACAGGTACGCGATTACCAGGCAGACCTCCGTGCCGCGGCATTGAGCTCGATGCTGGAGGTGATGCTCAAGGCCGGGCTGTTCAGCGGCGAGCTGGCCGAACCCGATGCCCCGGCCATTCTCAACGCCTTGCAGGCACAACCGCGTCATCACTGGCTGGTACGCCGCTGGCTGGGCTCGCTGTGCGATGCAGGCCTGGTGCAACTCGAACAATCGCGCTATCGCCTGGCGCAACCGGCACCCGAGCCGGCGCTGGCCTGGGGCCAGGTAGAACAGGCGGTCGCCTCGGGGCTGTGCAGCCAGGCGCTGTTCGACTATCAGCTCAACCATGTCTGGCAATTGCCGCAATTACTCAAGGGCGAGGTCAACCCGTTCGACCTGCTGTTTCCCCAAGGCCAACAGGACCTGGCGTTGCAGCTGTACGGCGGGGACGCCGTCTCGCGCTACAACAATCACAGCATCGCGGCCCTGATCAATCGCCTCGCCACTCACCATGACGGCGACGGCCCATTGCGCATCCTGGAAATCGGCGCCGGCACCGGCGCTACCAGCGCGCCCGTGATTGGCCTGCTCGATGGCTTGGATGTCGATTATTTGTTCACCGACATGACCGCTTTTTTCCTGCCGGCGGCCAAGCAACGGTTTGCCGAGCACGCCTGGGTGCGTTACGGCGTGCTGGACATCGACCAGGACATCCGGCCCCAAGGGCTGGTCAGCAACAGCGTCGATGTCGTGCTGTGCGCGGGCATGCTCAACAGCGTCAAGGACATCGACAGGGCCCTCGGCCAGATCACCGAACTGCTCAGCCCTGGTGGCTGGTTGGTGTTCAGCGAACCCACCGGCGAATGGCCGCCGATCCTGCTGACCCAGGGTTTCATGATGACGCCGGTCAACGGCGATCATGACCAGGGCCATAGCGGCTTGCACGACGCCGAAACCTGGCAGGCGCGGATCCAGGCTTTTGGAGGTGAGTGCCTGTCCGCCCTGCCCCAGGCCGATCACCCGCTGGCTGCCCTCGGCATGCAGGTGTTCGCCGCCCGTTTCAAGGCCGGATTCCAGCGCCTGGACGTCGACAGCCTGCGCCGCGCCCTGGCGCAGCGCTTGCCCGAGTACATGCTGCCGGCGCACCTGCAAGTGCTCGACCGCTTGCCATTGACCGCCAACGGCAAGGTCGACCGCAAGACCCTGGCCAGCTTGCGCCCCGCCGTTGATGCCCAGGTGTCGGCTGGCCAGGCGACGCCGAGCGATCCGCTCACCGCCGAGCTGTGCCGGCTGTGGGCCGAGGCGTTGGGATTGACGCAGATTGGCGTCGACGACAGTTTTTACGAAAAAGGCGCCGACTCACTGATCCTCGCCCGCGTCGCCGGTCAACTGCGTGAACAACTGCCCCAGGCCCAGGGCTTGAGTTACGACACACTGCTGCGGCAGATGCTCAACGAGCCGAATGTGGCCGCCCTGGTGCGCCTGCTCAACCATGGCGAAACCGCGACAGCCCCCACTCCGGCGAGCGGCGAAGCCCAGCGCTCGTCAAACAGCAATGCGTTGGTGGTGCCGTTTGGCGGTGGCGACGTCGGCCCGGTGCGGGTGATGTTCCACGCCGCCCTCGGCACCCTGGATTACTTCCAACACCTGGGGCGCGCCCTGGCCGAGCAACAGGCCGGGCCGGTGATCGGCTTTGCCGTGGCCGACACCGAGCGTTACCTGGCCCTGGAGCCCAAGCGCCTGATCGAAAGCGTGGCCCAGGACTACGCCGAACGCTTGATCGCCGACGGTCATCAGCGCTTCCAGTTGATCGGTTACTGCCTCGGCGGGCTGCTCGCCACCGAGGTCGCCCGGCGCCTGCTCGAACGCGGCATGGACGTGGTGGACCTGAGCCTGATCGACAGCATTCCGATGTTCATCGACACCGACGAAGAGCTGGCCTATGAGGCGATCTTCGTGCCCAACCTGAACCTGGACCCGGTTAAAACCGTGTTCGGCGCACACATTGAGGACTACGACGTGTACCGCGCCATCGACCTGCTGATGGCCCGTGACAATCGCCGCGTGCCGGCCGGGGCCATGGCGTCCTTGAGCGGCGATCCGGGCCTGGAAGCCCTGGCGCTGGCGGTGCAACAACAATCGGCGCGCAGCCAGGAAGAACGCCTGGCCGAGTACGCGCGCCTGGCGTCGGGCCAGGCCGGGGTGCCCATTGGCCCGGAACTGGTGCCAACACTGTTTCGCGTGTGCCGCCACAGCATGCGCGCGGCACGGTTCGACCCGCCGCCGTTCCTCGGCAACATGACCTACCTGCGCTGCCTGGAACAGCAATCGTTCGGCATCACCGGCGGCGTTGGCCACCTGGCGGCACCGTTCTGGGAAGACGCGTGCCTGGGGCGGTTCGACTTGATCGACGTGCCCGGCAACCACTTCAGCGTGATCGAACCACCCCACGTCCACACCGTCACCGCGCACCTGCTGGACGCCCTACGGAAAAACTCATGACGAGCGCTTTGGATACCCTGAAACGTCCGGTCAACCGCCTGATCCGTCTCGGCGTGGTGTTTGCCGCGGTCGGCGCGCTGGTCAACCTGGTGCCCTTCATCGGCCTGACCGAGCTGGGCCGATTGCTGCTGGCCGGCAGCGTCGACGCTCAATCCTTGTGGCGCTGGGCGGCGCTGGTGGTGATTGCCTTGAGCCTGGGCTGGATGGCCAACGGCGTGGCCTTGTGGTTGACCCACCTGGCGGACCACCGCCTGCAGGCGAGCCTGCGCGAAGCCATGGTACGCAAGCTGGGGCGCGTGCCCCTGGGCTGGTACACCGACACCACCTCGGGCGCGGTGCGCAAAGTGGTGCAGGACGATCTGGAAGACCTGCATCACCTGGTCGCCCACCATGCGGTGGAACTCACCGCGGCCATCGTCACGCCCGTGGCCGGTCTGGTGTGGCTGGTCACGCTGAACTGGCGCCTGGCGCTGCTGGCCGTGCTGACCTTGCCGGTGTATGCAGTGGCCTACGCCCTGATGATGCGCGGCTTCGGCGCGAAGATGCAGTTGCTGGACAAAAGCATGAGCCGAGTCAGTGCCGCGATCGTCGAGTTTGTCCACGGCATTGCGGTGGTCAAGGCGTTCGGCCAGGTGGGCCAGGCCCATCGCAGCTATCAACAGGCGGTCAACCAGTTCAGCGAGCAATACGCCGGCTGGGTCAAGCCGCTGCTGCGCCTGGAAGCGTTTTCCTCCATGGCCTTGAGCGTTCCGGTGATCCTGCTGGTGAGCCTGGGGGTGGGCAGCCTGTTGCTGGCCGAAGGTTGGATCACGCCGCTGCAATTATTCGCCGAAACCTTGGTGGCGGTGGTGATTCCGCAGTCACTGTTGGTGATCAATCAGAGCCTGACCGCCCAACGCACCGCCCTGGCGGCCGCCGACCGCATCGAAGCGCTGCTCAAGGTCGACGAGCTGCCCGCGCCCAACGTGAGCAAGCAGCCCCAGGGCAGCGACATCACCTTTGAGCGCGTGCAGTTCGGCTACGACCCCGAGCACCCGATCCTTAACGGCGTGGATCTGTACTGCCCGGCCGGCAGCGTGACCGCCCTGGTCGGCGCATCCGGCGCGGGCAAATCGACCCTGGCCAAATTGGTGCCGCGCTTCCATGACGTCAACGCCGGCTGCGTGCGGGTGGGCGGTGTCGATGTGCGAGAAATCGATCCGCGCCAGCTGTATCGGCAAGTCGGTTTCGTCTTGCAAGACGCGCAACTGGTGCACGGGACCGTGGCCGATAACCTGCGCCTGGGCCGCCCCGACGCCAGCGACATCGAGATGGAGATGGCGGCTCGTTCGGCGCAGATTCACCCGCGCATCCAGGCCCTGCCCCGAGGCTATCAGTCGGTGATCGGCGAGGATGCGATTTTCTCCGGCGGTGAAGCGCAACGCCTGTCCATCGCCCGCACGCTGTTGGCCGATACGCCGGTGCTGATCCTCGACGAGGCCACCTCCCACGCCGACCCCGAATCCGAAGCGTTGATCCAGGACGCCTTGTCGGCCCTGGCCCGGGGTCGCACGGTGCTGGTAATCGCGCACCGCCTGGCCAGTATCAGCGGCGTCGACCAGATCGTTGTCCTCGATCAGGGCCGAGTGCTTGAAAGCGGTCGCCACGAATCCCTGCTTCAAGCCGACGGTGCCTATGCCCGCCTGTGGCGCGCCGGCGCCAAGCACTCCCTCCCCGAGCTGGAGATGTCCCTGTGATCCGCAGCCTTGTCACTTTACTGGGGCCGGCACATGCCGCAGGCCTCTACCGATACCTCGCGTGGCTGGTGACCAGCGCCGTGCTGCAAGGCCTGGCCGTAGCGTTCCTGGTGCCGATCCTGCACGCGCTGTTTGCCGGTGATCATCCCACGGCGATCGCTTGGCTGGCCGGCCTGGCGGCGATGGCCGTGCTAACGTGCGTTGCCCATTACCAGCAGGCGATGAAGGGCTTTGCGCTCGCGCTAGTCGTGCTGACCACCTTGCATGATCGTCTCGGCCAACACCTGGTCAACCTGCCCCTGGGCTGGTTTAACTCGGAGAAAGTCGGGCGTCTGTCGCGCAGTGCCACCAGCGGCACGTTGATGGTCACCGGTTTATTTGCTCATTACCTGGGGCCGGTGGTGTCCGGGGTGGTGGTACCAGCCACCGTCGCGCTGACCTTGTTCATCTTCGACTGGCGCCTGGGCCTGACCGCCTTGCTGTGCGCGCCGCTGATCTACTTCACCCATCACTGGTCCGCCGCAGCCATCGGCAGTAACGATGCCCGGGTCGAAGCCGCCGCGACCCTGGCCGGTAACCGCGTGGTGGAGTTCGCCCGCTACCAGCAAGTGCTGCGCGCCTTTGGCCGGACCCAGGACGGCTATGCGCCCTTACAGGCGGCCAACCTGGCGCAGAAACAGGCCGGCGGTTCGATGTTGTCCCAGACCTTTCCCAAATTGCTGGCCGGCGGCCTGACCGTGCAACTGGCCTTCGCGCTGCTGGTGGGCGTGGGCATCGCTCTCGCCGTCCGAGGCGACATCGACGCCATCCAGCTGGTCGCCCTGCTCGCCCTCGCGGCCCGATTTGTCGGGCCATTGGCCGAGGCGGCGGCGCGCAGCGGGCTGTTGCGCATGGCCGGTAATGACCTGGAGCAACTGGTCGGCATCCTGCGCGAGTCGCCACTGCCGCAACCCGCTGTCAGTCAGCCGTTGACCGCTCCTGGCAGCTTTGCCTTTGAACACGTCAGCTTCGCCTACGCCAGCGGCCCGACGGTACTGCGCGACCTGACATTCACGGCACCGGCCCATTCGATGACAGCGATTGTCGGCGCCTCGGGCTCGGGCAAGACCACCATCACGCGCCTGCTCATGCGCTTTTTCGATGCGACCGAGGGCCGCGTCAAGGTCGGTGGCGTCGATGTGCGCGAACTGTCCAACGAAGCCTTGATGGCGCAACTGTCGCTGGTGATGCAGGACGTCTACCTGTTCGACGACAGCCTCGAAGCCAACATCCGTGTCGGCAGGCCGGACGCCAATGCGCAGCAGGTGGCTGAAGCGGCGAGGCTGGCCGGCGTCGATGAAATCGTCGCGCGCCTGCCCCAGGGCTGGCACACCCCGGTGGGCGAAGGCGGCGCGGCATTGTCTGGCGGCGAACGCCAGCGGGTGTCCCTGGCCAGGGCGCTGCTCAAGCGCGCTCCTATCGTGCTGCTGGATGAAGCCACTGCCGCCCTGGATCCGCACAACGAAGCCTTTGTACAAGCGGCGATTCGTCGCCTGAAGCAAAGCTCGACGGTGCTGGTCATCGCCCATCGCCTGCCGACCATCATGGCCGCTGACCAGATTCTGGTGCTCGACCACGGCCGCCTGGTGGAAGCAGGCACACACTCGCAACTGCTGGCCCTCGACGGGCGTTACACCGGGTTCTGGCGAGATCGCCAGCGTGCCGGCGGCTGGCGCCTGAATGCGCAGGCCCAGCCATGCTGATCGGGGTCCTGGGTGCCAGTGGCGATGTCGGTCTGGCCAGCGCTCGGGCGCTGTTGAGCTTGGGCGTGAACGAACTGCGCCTGGGCGGGCGTGACCCACGCAGCGGTGCCCACTGCCTGGCATCGCTCCAGCAGCAATGGCCCGACGCACGCCTGCAATGGACAGCGGTGGACTTCAATGATGCCCCTGCCCTGGCCGGGTTCGCCCGTGGCTGCGATGTGCTGCTCAACTGCGCCGGCCCCGCCTGGCAATTGGGAGATCGTGCCGCCCGGGCGGCGCTGCAAGCCGATGCGCATTACGTGGATGCCGCCGGCGAGATGACGCTTGAGCCGAGCCAGTGGCCCAACCGTTGCGCCGTCCTCGGTGCGGGCCTGCAACCAGGCCTTACCGGCTTGCTCCCACGTTGGCTGGCCGAGCGGGCCTTCACCCAGGTCCAGGGCCTGACCAGCTATTTCGGCCTGCGTGCCCCATTCACCGCCGTGGCCGCCGACGACTTCCTGCAAGGGGCGGTGGATGGCACCAGCGAGCCCCTGGCGGCATGGCGCAACGGCCGTTGCAGCCGGGCGCTGCGCCGCAGCCGGGACGTGGTGCTGCCGTGTTTCCCCGGCCAGGTTCACGTGCTGCCCTATTTGAATCAAGAAGGCGAACGCCTGGCCATGGACCTGAGCCTGGATGTCGGCCAGTGGTTCAACGTGATCACCGACGGGCATGTGCTCAAGGCGCTGGACCTGGCCCACAGCCTGCCGCGCGCCGAAGCGGTGCAGCGCTTGTGCGAGGCCAGCCTACTGGACCTCAGCGGCCAGGCCCCGTTCGTCACGTTGCTGCTGCAACTCGACGGGCAGTGGGACGGCCAGGCGCGCACTCGCAGCCTGGTGCTCAGTGGTGCAGGCAATGCGGCGCTGACCGGTGCAATGGCCGCCGCCACGGTGGTCAGCGTGGCGAACGGTGAAATCAGTGCCGGCTGCCATTACGCCGCCCAGGTGTTGCCACCCGCCGCCAGCCTTGAACGCCTGCAACGCACCGCGGCGATCCTTGCGCTGAACCTGCTACCCGGCCCGCTCGAACACCTGCACACCGTTGAAGAAGGTTGCCTATGAACAGCGCCCTGAATGAACTCGAACACGTGAGCCTGGGCGTGATGGCCCAAGTGTTGCTGCACACCGGGGCCTTGCCGTTGCAGGTCTGGCGCAGCGCCGGGCAGATCAACCACGCCTTGGGCACGGCCCCCCGCCATGCCTGGATTGTGCGGCGCTGGCTGGCGGCGCTGACCCGCGCCGGTGCGCTGGGCGAAGACGCCGGACGCCTCGCCTGGCAAGGCACGCCACCCACAGCCGCGATCGATAACTTGCCCGGGCTGTACGCCGAACTCGGCTTCCCGGCCAGCATGGCGCCCCTGCACAGCCAGGTCATTGAGTGCCTGCCCGACCTGTTGCGCGATCAACTTGCCCTGACACCGTTGCTCCTGCAATCGGGCGACCCCGTCGCGGTGTTGGGTGCCTACCAGCACAACCGCTTCACCGCAGCGATCAATCAGGCCCTCGCCGCTCGGGCAAGCGAAGTCCGTGCCCACGGCGATGTGCTGCGGGTGCTGGAATTGGGCGGCGGCGCCGCCTGCACCACCCACGCCGTGTTGGCAACGTTGCAAGCACACGAAAAGGACTATCGCTTTACCGACATCAGTGCGCTTTTCACCGGGGCGGCCCAGCGTCAGTTTCGCCTGGAGCCGGGGATGCATTTCGCCTTGCTCGACCTGGACCGAGGCTTCGCAGAGCAAGGCATCGAGGCCCGCAGCCAGGACCTGGTGATCGCCGGCAATGTGCTGCACAACGCCCGCGATCTGCCCCAAAGCCTCGGGCAGATTCGCGCCTGCCTGCGGGACGGCGGAAGCTTGTTGTTCAGCGAGTCCATCGCGGACAACCCGGCGATGCTGACCTTCATGCACCTGCTGTTGTCACCGCCTGCCGATGCGCCGCTGCGCGATACCGATGAAGCGTTCATCCCGCCTGATGCATGGCGCCAGGTCTTGCAAGCCCAGGGTTTCCAATTACTCGAAGTATGGCCCACGGCAACCGACCCGCTGGCGGTCGCCGGGCAACGTTTGTTTCACGCCGTAGGAGTTTCATCATGACGCTGCACGTTGACACCCTGCTGATTGAGCTGCCGGGCTGCACGCTCCCGTGGCATTTGCCTGCCCTGACTGACCTGGGCATACATCAACGCTCTCCGGCACGCCTATTGGCGGTCATCGAACGCCAACGCCCCGCCGTGGCGGTCATGAACGCCGAACAGCTGGAACGGCTGCTGGACTTCCCCGCCCTGCCGTTGACCGACCTGAGTTATCTGGAACAGGTGCTGTTCGTCACGGCGCAACCGGGCGATTGGCAACTCGCCGAGCGGGCGGCGGCACAGCTCAATTGTCGTGTCCAGGGGTTTACGGATGCCCTTGGGGAATGGCGCGACCTGACCAGCGTCAAACTCGAACATCAATGTTGGCGCGAGCGTGCCCTCGGGCATCCCGACGTGAGCTGCGTCGCGCTGCATGGCCAGACCTTGTTCGTCGTGCCTCACCCTTGCGAGGCCGCATGGGTCGAGGATTACCTCGATGCGACCGAAGCGGCCCTCGACCAGCAGTTTTCCACCGAGCAACTCGTCGAAGCGGTACGGCTCAATGATCGGCTTGGCCACGCCGCGTTGCTGTCGATGCTCAACGGCCTGGACCATTGCGGCCTGTTGCCCGCACCGTTGAGCGACGTCGTCCAGGGGCTGGCCCATGGGGGCATCGCGCCGGGGCACCGGCCGCTGATCGTGCGCTGGCTGGACGTGTTGCAAGGGCAAGGTCTGTTGAGTCGCGAAGGCACCCGACTGCACCCCACCCTCGACGCCAGCGCCTGGAGCGATGAAGCCCTCGAAGGTATCTGGTCGCAACTGACCCTGGACTGGACGCGCAACACCGGCGGCAGCGGCACCCTCGACTATGCGCGGGACAATGCCCGTCAATTGCCGGCGCTGATGCGCGGTGATTGTGCGGCCGTGCACCTGTTGTTTCCCGAAGGGCGCACCGAACGCGCGGCGGCGTTGTACCGCGAAAGCCTGGCGGCCCAGTACCAGCACCGCGCGGTGGCCCACTGGGTCGGTGCCTGGGCCGCACGCCAGCCAGCCGGTGTGCCGTTGCGCGTACTTGAAGTCGGTGCCGGCACCGGGTCGACCACCCAGGCCGTGTTGCCGGCCTTGGCCGACGCGTCGGTTGACTACCTGTGCACCGACGTGTCGCGCTATTTCAGTGAGCAGGCCGCCGAGCACTTGCAGGCCTGGCCGTGGGTTCGCCATGGCGTATTCGACATCGATCGGCCCGCCCTGGCCCAGGGTTACCGCAGCCAGAGTTGGGACCTGATCGTCGCCGGCGGCGTCCTCAATGCCGCCCGCGATACCGAACGCTCCCTGGCGACCCTGCTCGCCTTGCTCAAGCCGGGCGGCTGGCTGGTGTTCAGCGAACCCACGCAGGAGTCGTTCTGGGTGATGGCCTCCCAGGCCTTCATGCTCAACCAGGCCGACGATGAACGTCAGCTCAGCAGCACCACCTTCCTCAACCTCACGCAATGGCAAACCGCCCTGGCCAGGACCGGGTTCCAGGGCAACCGCAGCTTGCCCGCCGATGGACACCCACTGGCGCACCTGGGCCATCGCGTCTTCGTCGCCCAGGTGCCCGTCCATCGCTTGAGCCGCGCGGCATTGGCCGCGCACCTCGAAGAGCCCGCCTTGGATCTTGAGCTACTCGAACAATTGCCTGACGACCACACGCTGGCCCAGTGGGCACGCCTCCCGGAGACCTGCCCATGAACAGCACCCCTGCGCGCAAACGCGTGATCGTGGCCGGCACCGCGTTCGGTCGCATCTACCTGCAAGCCCTGGCCCGCGCCCGTGACTGCTACGAACTGGTGGGCATCCTGTCCCGCGGCAACGCCTATTCCCGGGCCTGCGCCGACCATTATGGAGTAGCACTGTACGAGACCGTCGAACAGGTGCCGGATGAGGTCGATATCGCTTGCGTGGTGGTACGCTCCGGCGCAACCGGTGGCGCTGGCGCTGACTTGGCTCAACAGTTTCTGCGTCGCGGCATCCACGTGTTGCAGGAACACCCGGTGCACCACCGCGAAATCGCCGCGTGCATGCAGGCCGCGCGCCAGGGCCACGCTGCCTATGCGGTGAATACGCTGTACCCGAATATCCTGGCGATCCGTCGCTTTCTCGCCGTGGCCGCCTATCTGCGCGATCAACAAGGGCTGGCGTATATCGAAGCCGCCTGCAACAGCCAGGTGGCTTACCCGCTGCTGGATATTCTCGGGCGCCTGGCCGGAGGCCTGCGGCCCTGGTCGTTCGCGGCACCGGCCGCTACGGTCGGGGAGCCCCCCTTCACCCGGCTCGATGCCTGTTTCAACGGCGTACCGATCAGCTTGCGGGTGCAGAACCAGGTGCACCCCAAGGACCCGGACAACCATTCGTTCCTGCTGCATCGCCTCGAAGTCGGTTGTGAAGCCGGGGTGCTGAGCCTGGGCGACACCCACGGCCCGGTGCTGTGGAACCCGCGCCTGCACGCTTTAAGGGACAGCACTGACCGGCTGATCATGGCCGGCCCCGGCAGCGAACGATTGGCCGGGCCAACGATGGTGCTGCTTGATCCGCAAGTGCCCCTGAGCTACCGACAAGTGTTCAACCAGGTTTGGCCCGACGCAGTCATCGTCGCCCTGGACGCGTTGTGCCTCGACATCGATGAACCTTCGCGGCGCCTGCGCAGCGGCGTCTGGGCCACCGAGGTGTCCATGGCCTGGCGTGAAATGAACAACCTGATTGGCATGCCCGCCTTGATAGAGCCGCCAGTGCCCCGCTCGCTGCCGCTGGCTGAACTCCAGGCCCTGGCCGACGCCGTGCAAGCCCCTTGCGGTGATGACACCGCCCAACTGCTGGGAGCGCTGCCATTTTGAACACTGCCCAATCCTCCTGCAGCCATGTGTTGCTGTGGGTGCGCGACTTGCACCAGGCCGTGGCGAACTTTCGTGCCGCCGGTTTCGAAGTCACCTACGCCACCGCCGAAGCTCGCGCCCAACACGCGCATATCTGGTTCAGCCAGGGGCCGATCATCGAATTACTCACCACACCGCGTCACGCCTGGCTGTTCAAGTGGCCCATCGACTGCCTGGCCGGCCGTGGCGCCGGGCGACGGATGTTGCGCTGGGCGGCCCAAGGTGAAGGGTTCTGCGACCTGGCGCTGCTGTGCGAGACCCCCGCCCTGGCGCCGCGCCTCAAAGGCCTGGCGGGCTGCGGCGTGGCCATGGGCCGGACGGTGAACTGGAGGCGTACCTGCGTTGATGGCCGCCAGACGCGGTTTCGTTTCGTCTACCCGCGCCACGACCGCCTGCCCTTCCTGGTCACGCCCTATGAGCCGGCCCAGCATCCGCCCCGAATGATTCACCCCAACGGCGCAACGGGCTTGGCAGCGATCCACTTGGGCGTACATCCCGCCGACCACACCGCCCTCAGCCTGCTGACCGGTGACGACCCGTTGCTGCGTATCCAGCCGGCCGAATACACCGGCGTACAGGCGGTGCGAATCGCCGGCCTGACGCACCCGCTGATTCTGCACGGCGCCCGTTTGCTGGGTTGCCCGACCGCTCAAGGAGATTGCCATGCTTGATGGATGCACCGACTGGCCCGACGACTTTATCCGCCGTTACCGCGAACACGGCTACTGGCAAGGCGTGCCGTTGGGCCAACTGCTGCGCGAACAGGCGCAGCGCACGCCACATAAAGAGGCGCTGGTGGACGGTCTTCGGCGTTGGCGTTACGCCGAGCTCGACCTGCAGGCCGACCGCTTGGCCGCCGGCCTCGCCGACCGGGGCCTGCGCGCTGGCCAGCGAGTACTGGTGCAACTGCCGAACATCGCCGAGTTTTTCAGCCTGACCTTCGCCCTGTTGCGCCTGGGTGTGATTCCGGTGTTTGCCCTGCCGGCCCATCGCGAACACGAACTGCTCCACTTGGCCCAACTGAGCCAGGCCGTGGCCTATGTGATTGTCGATCGGCACCTGGGCTTCGATTATCGGCCACTGGCGCGCACCCTGCGTGAGCAGGCGCCGAGCCTGCAACAGATCTGGGTGGTCGGGGCGGCCGAGGAGTTCGTGTCCCTGGCCGACTGTGTTGCTGACCCTCGTCCGCTGCCCGCGCCAGACTCACGGGAAGTCGCCGTGCTGCTACTGTCCGGCGGCACCACCGGCCTGCCCAAGCTAATCCCGCGCACCCATGACGATTACGCCTGCAATGCGCGCCTGGCGGCCCGCGCGTGCGGCTTCGACAGCCACACCCGCTACCTGGCGGCATTGCCCGTGGCGCACAACTTTCCCCTGGCCTCGCCCGGTGCGTTCGGGGTGTTTAGTGTCGGCGCGACCCTCGTGTTGGCGCCAGAGCCCAGCCCGGACACCACCTTCGAGCTGATCGAGAGCGAACGCATCACCCACACCGCTTTGATCCCGCCACTGGTGCTGTTGTGGCTGGAAATGGCGCAATGGTCCGACCATGACCTGAGCAGCCTGCAATGGCTGCAGGTCGGTGGCGCGCGGCTCAAGGCCGAGATCGCCGCACGTATCGGCCCTGTCCTGGGATGTGGCCTGCAACAGGTCTACGGGATGGCCGAAGGGTTGCTGTGTTTTACCCCGCTGGATGACCCGCAAGCGCGCATCTTCGAAACCCAGGGCCTGCCGCTCACCGCCGATGATGAGATCCGCATCGTCGACGTCGATGACGTCCCCGTCGCGCCAGGCGCCGTGGGCGAATTGCTGGTGCGCGGGCCCTACACCATTCGTGGTTACTACAACGCCGGCGAACAGAATCTGCGCGCCTTCACCGCCGACGGTTTCTACCGCAGCGGCGACCTGGTGCGACGTTTGCCCGAGGGCCATTTGATCGTCGAGGGGCGGACCAAGGATGTGATCAATCGCGGCGGCGAGAAAATTCCGGTGGAGGAAATCGAGAACCTGCTGCTGGGCCATCCGCTGATTCGCGATGTCGCCCTGGTGGCCTTGGCCGATGAGCTACTGGGTGAGCGCAGTTGCGCCTGTGTGCTGTCCCACGCCGAACAGGTCGAGCTGGGCGCGATCAACGCCTGGCTGCGCGAGCGTGGACTGGCCGCCTACAAACTGCCGGATCGCTTGCAGGTGCTGCGCGAATTTCCGTTGACGCGCCTGGGCAAGGTCAACCGCAAGGCCCTGGCGGAACAGGTGCAAGCCTTATGAGCCGCGAAATGTCCGCGTGGATACGCGTACTGCGTGAGGGCGGCCAACCTCGGGCCCGCCTGGTGTGTCTGCCCCATGCTGGGGGCAGCGCGAGTTTCTTCCGCCCGTGGCTGGCGCACCTGCCGGGAGATATCGATCTACTGGCCGTGCAATATCCCGGACGTGAAGAACGCTTCAACGAGGCGCGTATTGCCTGCCTGGCCAGCCTGGCCGAACACATCAGCCAAGCCCTGTTGAGTTTGCCCAGCCGCCCGCTGTGGCTGTTTGGCCACAGCATGGGTGCGGCGCTGGCCTACGCCGTCGGTGTGCAGCTGGAGGCGGCGGGCGTCGGTGCCGAGCATGTGTTTGTCTCGGCCCACCCGCCACCGCACCGGCAACCGTCCAGTGACCTGCACCGCCAGGACGACGCCGCGCTGATCGCCGACATTCTGCGCCAGGACGCCGAGGCCACCGGCCTATGGGGCAACCCGCAACTGCGCGCACTGTTCCTGCCAACCCTACGCAGCGACTACCAGGCCATCGAGACCTGGCGACCGGCGCAGCTTGACCGCTTGACGGCGCCCATCGACGTACTGCTGGCCCGGGCCGACACGGAAGTCAGCCTTGACCAGGCCCGGGCCTGGGCAGACCTGAGCGAACACACCCCGGATATCCGCCAGTTCGACGGCGATCATTTTTACCTCAAGCAACAGCCGCGCCCCGTGATCCATCACCTGCTGCAACGCACGGCCTACCTTCAAGGAGACTCGGTATGAAAACCCCGGAACACTGCACCGGCCTGCCGGACATTCGCCACGCCATCGACACCCTCGACCGGCAGATCGTCGATGCCTTGGGGCTACGCATGCAATACGTCCTCGCGGCCTCGTCCTTCAAGCCTGACCAGGCCAGTATCGCCGCACCGGACCGCGTCGCGGCGATGTTGCCGCAGCGCCGGCGATGGGCGCAGGAGGCCGGGCTGGACGGTGAATTCATTGAGGGCCTGTTCAACCAGATCATCCACTGGTACATCGCCGAACAAACGACGTTCTGGCTGCAAAAAAAGAGCGCGGCCGTATGAACGAAGCCGCCTTATTGAATGTGTTCGAAGCTGCGCACCAGCTCGCGCTGAAGCATCAACGTCCCGTCATCGCCGTGAGCTCGCGCCCCGCACCGTCCCTCGATCCCTTGGCGCTCTACGAAGCGCACCGGCAGGGCTTTTTCTGGTGCGCTCACTCACCGGGCCTGGCACTGTTCGGCTTGGGCTGTGCCTGGCAGATCGAAGCCGCGGGGCCCCAGCGATTGGCCGAGGTGAACCGTCAATGGTTCGCGCTGTGCGCCGACGCGGTGATCGATGGCCCCCATCCACCACTGCTGCTGGGCGGTATGCGTTTCGACACCCAGCAGCCTTGCGCGCCGCACTGGGCGCCGTTTGCCGATGCCAGTTTTCACCTGGCCCAATGGTTGCTCAGCGAGGACGCCGACGGCCGCTGGCTACGTTGCCAGTGCGTGGTGGAACCCGGTAGCGATCCGGCCGCATTGGCGCTTGCCAATCTGGCGGCGTACCAACAGCTTTTCCCGACGCCACACTCGCCCGAATCGTGCCCCGCGGTCATCGAACGCAATGCATTGCCCGCGCCGCAGTGGCAAGCCAAAGTCGCCAACGCCTTGCAGGCCATCGACAGCGGCGACCTGAGCAAAGTGGTGCTCGCCCGCCATATTGAATATCAGCTGGACGCCGCCCTCGATAGCGGCGCCGTCATGCGCCGGCTGTACGAGCGGCGCAACCAGACCCACCTGTTCGCCCTGCACCGAGGAGACAGCTGTTTCATGGGCGCAACGCCGGAGCGGCTGCTCAGTTGCCAGGAAAGCCATCTGAGCACCCATGCCCTCGCGGGTAGCGCTCGTCGCGCCCCAACGCCCGAGAAAGACCAGGAAGCAGGCGCAGGCTTGTTAGCGGATCCCAAGGAACTGCATGAACACCAACTGGTGGTGCAAACCATCCTGCAAGGCTTGTACGGCATCGTCAACGAGCTACAAGCGGCAACCCAACCCGAGCTTTTAAAACTGGCCACGGTGCAGCATTTGAGTACCCCGATCAGCGCCCGGCTGAAAGAAGGGCACAGCTTGCTGGACGGTATCCAGGCCTTGCACCCCACCCCGGCGGTTGGAGGTTTGCCGGGCGCGACAGCCATGGGCTTCATTCGTCATCACGAAGGTTTCGACCGGGGCTGGTACGCGGCCCCCATAGGCTGGCTGGACTCTCGGGGCAACGGCGATTTCCTGGTGGCCCTGCGCTCAGCACTGATGACACCTGCGCATTGCCACTTGTTCGCAGGCTGCGGGATTGTTCAAGGATCTCGACCGGCCGATGAATATGAGGAAACCCAAATCAAGCTGGCGAGCATGGAACAGGCCTTGCACCTCTCATACGTTAACGGCTACAGGTCAGGGTATTGAGGTCTATGCCAAGCCGCCCTGGGTCATCCAGGGCGGCACGCACGACGCATCGAAATCACCTTACACGCTCAAAGACGATGTGAACCTTCGCCCCATCGGGACGGCGAAAGTCTTCCACCATCCGGTCGCCGTCGACCTTCAACTGCAGGTCGTCCCGGGTACGCACAGCGCCCACCCAGTTCGGGAACGTAGACCCTTTGACCGTGTTGCCTGTGAACTCACCGTTCTGGTCGACGGTATAGCGCCCGAAGAAACCGATGCTCCCCGCCAGCGCTGCCCGGTTCTCCTCATCGGTGCCTTCACCACGCACATTGGATCGAAACGCCGGCACGCGCGGATCAGTGAGCACTTCGACAAACGTCAGCTCTGGCGTGAAGACGAGCCAGCCATGAGGATTGGGGCCGTAAGCATCCGATACACTGCCCTGACTCTCAACGGTTGCGCTGACCATACGCCATGTCCCGACCAAGGCGTTTTCTTTGCCCGTAAACACGCTGGAGCACGCCGATAAGGCAACGATCGCACCGACTGCCAGTACCTTGTTTTTCAGACGCATCCGCATCACCTTTCACTCGCCGCAACAACGCGACGGACAATAGAGTGGGTTTCATCCTGGTCGGCGCGGTCTTCATCCCTGGCCGCAATGGCCGCCAAGCGTAGCTCCCGCGAAGCGGCATTGTCCGCCCGCCGCCCCAGTTGCCAGCCCAAGTAACCCCACAGCAGCGCGCAACAGGCGCCCATCATCGCGGCCGGGCCGGCGCCTTGCCCGAGCAGGTCGAGCAGACTCTTGGCCCAGCCGCTCATGGCGTCACCCGCGCGATAAACCACGGTGTCGATGAAGTTCTTGGCCTTGTATTTGCTCTCGGCATCCAACGGCGCGAACAGCATTTCCCGGCCAGGTCGGACGAACGCGTACTCGCCGATCCGTCGCACGATCATCAGCGCCGCCAGCAGCGCGAACCCCGGCGCCAATGCCAGGCCGAGGAAGCCGAAGCACATGAGCAACGGCACGATGGCCAGCAAAGCACGCACCCCCAGCTTCGGCGCGATGCGGCCGGTGATGAACAGCTGGGACAGCAACGCACCGGCCTGCACGATGATGTCGATGGTGCCGAAGATGCGCACTTGTGCCTCGCGATCGGGATAGAGCTCGGCCACCAGGCGCGCTTGCTCGAAATAGAGAAAGGTGCTGACCGTCGCCAACAACACGACGAACCCGGCGATGCCCAACAGGTAAGGTGACCTGAGCACGGCCGTCAAACCGCTGAACGGGTTGCCCTGCAGTGGCTGCCGGGGGCTTTGCGTCGGCGCGGCGCCCGGACGCCCAGCCCCGCCCGTTTCGCGCCATCCCATCAACGCCCGTTTCAACACCAGCGTGACACCGAGCAACAAGGCCGCCAGCAGCATCAACCCCGAGGCGCCGAGGGGACCAATGAGCAGCGCGCTCAAGGCCGGCCCCAGCAGGCCGCCGACGCTGGCGCCCGCGGCGATGAAGGCAAACAGACGCTTGGCCTGCTCGCTGTCGAATACATCCGCCATCAGGCTCCAGGCCACGGAGACGACGAACAGGTTATAGACCGATATCCAGACGTAAAAGACCCGGGCCAACGCGATACTGTCCGGCTGGAACTGGAACAGCTCGACGAACATCAGCAGGTTGAAGCCGAAGAAGCCGTACACCCAGTCGATCAGGCGCAGGCGTGGCACTCGAGAACTTAGCCAGGCGAATAACGGCACAGCCGCCAGCATGACCAGGAAGGTCGCGGTAAACAGCCATTGCAAGTTCTCCACCCCCGCCGCGATGCCCATCGACTCACGGATCGGGCGCAGCATGAAGTAACCGGTGAAAAGGCAAAGAAATAGCAGGAACCCGCACAGCGCCGGGCGCAACTCGCCGTCGCGGGCGTTCAGGGCGAGACTCAGTCGGTGCAAATAGGGAAACGTACTCATAGGGACTCCAGGGAGACGGCCACAAGACAGGGGACGAGCGCGGGACGGATGCCCGCGCCCGGGGTTGCATCAGCGGTAGGTCACGCCGGTCAGGCGCTCGGAGACGGACCAGAGCCGTTCGGCATCCGCCTGCGTGCTCGCGGCGGGCGGCGTCTTGGCGAAACCCAACGGCCCGCGTCGTTCTTCGTCGCCGGTCGGGCCGTAATAAGCCCCGCCCACGGCTTGGGCAGCCGTGGCGGCATACAACGTAGGCAACGCCCCTTGCGCCGCCGAGTGGTACGCGTCGCGGTCCTTTGCCCAGCGCCGGCCGAACTCGCTGTCGAGACCGGGCCCCCGTGCGACCAACTCGGTGATCGCCACGCCGGGATGCGCCGCCATGCTGCGAATGCCCCAGTTCTCAGCGTCACTGCGCCGCTGCAAGGCAAAGGCCCAGTGCAGGACGGCCAGTTTCGATTGTGCGTAGGCCGCGTACGGGTCGTACTTCCGCTCGCTCTGAAGGTCATCGAAGTTCATCGCACCGCGCGCCGCGGCAATGCTTGACAGGCTCACCACACGGGCATCCTGGCTTTTACGCAAGAGCGGCACCAACAGGCCGGTCAGCGCGAAGTGCCCCAGGTAGTTGGTGGCCAACTGAAGCTCAAAGCCATCCGCGGACGTGCCCCGCTCCGGAGGCGCCATGACGGCGGCGTTGTTGATCAATACGTCGAGGCGCGGCAGCCGTTGATTGAGACGTTGGGCCAAGTCGCGCACGGATGAAAGATCGGCCAGGTCCACGGTCTCGAACTGCACCTTGGCGTCGGGTACGGACTCGCGAATACGCGCGATGGCCTGCGCGCCGCGCTCCGGGTTACGCGCGGCGATGATGACCTCGGCGCCGGCACGCGCCAAGGCCAGCGCGTCCTCGTAGCCCATGCCACTGGTGCCACCCGTGACCAGGACAATTCGACCTTTCTGGGAGGGCATGTCGTGGGTTGACCAATCCGGTTTCGGAGCAACACGATCGGACGCTCCAACACTCAGCGCACCGAGCAGCGCGACGCCAGCAGCAAAGGTTCTCGCCATTCTCGAAAGCCGGCTCACGTTGCTCGTGCGGCCAATGGCAGGTGTTGTTCTATTGCACATGGTGATGGTCCCTGTCTGAAGAAATGAACCGGCATCGCCGGACGGTCACTGGTTCGAGCACGCCTCAGCCAACTGCAGAAAGCTGACGTGCTTCTTTATTCCTTGGGTGTTCAGGTAGGTCATCTTGGCTTGCACGACCTCGCATACCGGTGATGTCGCCTCCTCGATATGGATGACCCTGGCGATGTCCAGCGGCATGCCATATTCATAGGCCGGGAACTGCGGTTGTTCTTTGGCGAGCAGCGGCGAGCTGCTCAAGGAGATGACTGCCAGCAGGCCGGCAATCGACAGGTTTCGAATATTCATAGTGGGCTCCACGACACTGTCCTCGTTGGGATGGTCGTAGCACTCTAGGAGGGGGCGACTGACGTCAAGGTGACTGCTGGCTGACGGGAAGATGTCAAACGGGGGCGGACTTTACTCGCGGCGGCGACGATTAAGGCGCCGCCTGGTTCATCAAGGAAAATCCAAAGGTATTGAGCCCATTCTCGCTGTGGGCGAATACGCGCCCACCGTGCATGGACGCCACCGCACGCACGATGGAAAGACCCAGGCCATGGTGCGCATCGCTTCGCGCCCGGGCGGTGTCGGCACGGTAGAAACGCTCGAACAAACGTTCCAGATGTACGTTGTCGATGGGCTCCCCGGCATTGGAAACGCTCACTTCGACCTGCCTGTCGTGGCTGACCAGGCTCACCGTAATGGTGCTGGTCGGCACCGCGTAACGCGCCGCGTTCTGTATCAGATTGGCCAGGGAGCGGTGAAAAAGGCGTCGGTCGATGCACACGCGCATGTCGCCTTGGATCAGCACGTTCAGTTGTTTGTCATGCAGCACCGGCTCCAGATACTCCACCGTCTTCGACGCTTCTTCATAAAGCGAGACATCACTGAGCTCGGTTGCCCGCTGCCCGCTCTCGGCCCCGGCCAGGAACAGCATGTCGTTGACGATGGTGCCCATCCGTTCCAGCTCTTCGAGGTTCGACTGCAGCAAGTCCTGAAGCTCGCCCACCTCACGCCCGTGGGCCAATGCCACCTGGGTCTGTCCGATCAGGTTGGTCAGGGGCGTTCGCAACTCATGGGCCACATTGGCGTTGAACCCTTCGAGCTGACACCAGGCCGCTTCCTGGCGCGCCAGGGCGCCGTTGAACGACACCGCCAGTTCCTGCAATTCGCCTGGCAGTGCCTCGGTGTCCAGGCGTTGCTTCGAATCCCCCGGCGGCAGGCTATTGGCTTGACGGCTCAAGCGCCTCACCGGCCCCAAGCCGAAACGCGCGATCCAGTAACCGAGCAGCGCAACCAGGCCGATGCCCAACGCAGAGGTCAGGATCAGTATCTTGGTGAAGTGGTCCAGGGTCTTCCTGAACGGCGTTGAATCCAGCCCCACGATAAAGCGCAGTTCCGGACGATCCCCCATGGCAGGAATGGTCTTGAGCAATGCCATCATGGGTCGCTCTCGCTCAGGCAGATCGACGGTAAACAGCCCATCGGAGCGCTTCGACCAATCCTGGCCGTCCGGCATCGCCCCGCCGTAGCTGAAGGCCGGGTTGTCCACCAGGATCCAATAGCGGACCCGCTCATCCGCGGGCGTCAGGCCGTCGAGCTTCTGGCGCAAGCCAACCCAGAACGTCGGCGAATCGTATTTCGCCAACACCGGGTCGAGCACGGAATGGCGCAGGATCAGCTCGTTCTGCATCTGCTCGTCGAGCGATTGTTTCAAGGAACAGCGCAACAGCGTCGCGCTGACCGACATGATCAGCAGGACAGCGAGGGCAAACATCAGGGCGAGCCGCTTGGCGATCGATCTTTTCATCAAGGCGTACCCGTCTGCCTGCCATCTGCCTCTCGGCTTTCCAGTACATAGCCCATGCCGCGGACGGTATGCAGCAGCTTGCGCGGATACGGGGCATCCACCTTGGCGCGGACGCGCTTGATCGCGACCTCGACCACGTTGGCGTCACTGTCGAAATTCATGTCCCAGACCTGCTCGGCAATCATCAGCTTGGAAAGAATTTCGCCCTGATGCCGCGCCAACAGACTCAACAGACAGAACTCCTTGGCCGTCAAGTCCAGCCGCAGCCCGCCCCGGGTCACCTTGCGCGCTTGCAAATCGACCTCCAGGTCGTCGATGCGCAAATGCGTCAGGTCAGCCGTGTCGCCGGCGCGACGACGGATCAAGGCCTGGACACGCGCGACGAGCTCGGCAAATGAAAAAGGTTTGCCCAAGTAATCATCGGCGCCCTCGCGCAGCCCTCGAATGCGGTCATCCACCGTGCCCCTGGCCGACAGCATGATGACCGGGGTTTTCTTGTGCAGGCGCAGGCCTTGCAGCACGTCGTAACCGTCCTTGCCCGGCAGCATCACATCCAGGATCACCACGTCGTAGTCCCATTCCAACGCGTAGTGCAGGCCATCGATGCCATTCGTGGCGACGTCGACGATGTAGCCGAGCTCGGTCAAGCCACGATGGACGTAGGAAGAGGTTTTTTCTTCGTCCTCGACAATAAGCAAGCGCATCAGGTGAATCCTCTGCAGCAACGGGGCAACCCAGTGAGTCTAGACAGCCAAGGTGTCTGGAGGCTGACGGCTTCCTGACATTCTTGTCAGAAACGGCTCAATAGCCGGTCCCGACGTTAAACAGCCACCGCTCAGAGGGATACCATTTCCGCAGGAGAGAAATCGGCGAGCAATTCGATGAAGGATTGACGCAACCAACGATTCGCCGGGTCATGGTGGAACCGCGTATGCCAGTAAAGATGAATGTCGTAGCCGCAAATGTCCCAAGGCAGCGGCACCAGGCGCACATCGGTGATTTCGGCGAAGCGCCGGCCGACCGCCAGGGGCACGGTGGCGATCATGTCGGACTCGGCCACCAGAAACGGCACGCCCATGAACCGTGGCAGGCTGAAACGTACCTGGCGCGTGACGCCATGGCCAGCCAGTTCACGGTCCAGCACACTCATGCCGCGCTCTTCGGCCTGGACCGCGACGTGCACAGCGGCCTGGTACTGTTCGGCGCTGATGCTGTCGCCGATGGTGGGGTGATCGTTGCGCACGATGCACACGAATGAGTGACTGTATAGCGCCCGATGCCGGATCGAGGTATTGAGCAAACGCGGGAAATAGCCGATGGCCGCGTCCACCTCGCCGGCGTCCAGCCCCTCCTCCAATTGCTCCGACGACAAGGCCTGGGTGCGAATTCGCAAATTCGGTGCGGCTTTGTCGAGCATGCGCATCAGCCGGGGCAGGAACACCATTTCGCCAATGTCCGACATGCACAGCACCAGTTGTCGGTCGGAATGTTCGGGGACGAACCCCGTGGACGGCAACACTTCGCTGCTGACCATCTCCAGGATGCGTTGCACCGGCTCGGCGATCTGCAGGGCCCTGGCGGTTGGCTGCATGCCGCGGGAGGTACGGATGAACAACGGATCGTCGAACAGCGTGCGTAGCTTGGCCAGGGCGAAGCTCATGGCCGGCTGGCTGAGCCCCATGAGATCACCGGCCAGGGTCACGCTGTGCTTTTTGCGCAGCGCATCGAAGACCTTCAGCAGGTTGAGATCGACGTCCTTGATATCCATATTTTGGATTTTATCTATAAGTGAAATAAGGTTTTCGGATTCTAGGTCGAAGCCTAGACTCGGCACAAGATCGTTAACTCGATTAACCGAATTGGCATCCCCATAACAATAACGGAGCACACCATGCCCAAGAAGCTGCGCAGCAATTTCCCCTACGGCTCCTATTTATGGGCTGTGCGCGCCGCCCAGTGGCAAGCCTTGGGCATTGACGAAAGCGAGTTGGAGAAACCCAAGATCGCCATCGTGAACTCATCGTCCAACCTGGCGATCTGCTTCAGTCACCTGGATGGCATCGCAGAGGTCCTCAAACAGTCGATACGCGATGCCGGCGCCCTGCCCTTCGAAATTCGTACCGCCGCGCCCAGCGACTTCATCACCGGCGCCGGTGCCGGCGGCGCCTATATGCTCGCCGCCCGCGACCTCATCACCAACGACATCGAAGTCGCGGTCGAAGGCGCTCAGCTCGACGGCATGATCTGCCTGGCCTCCTGCGACAAGACAGTACCGGGCCAACTGATGGCCGCCGCCCGCCTGAATATCCCGACCCTGGTGGTGGTCTGCGGATACCAGCCAAGCGGCGAGTACAACGGCAAGCATGTCGATATCGAAGACGTGTTTATCAGTTCCATGCACGTGGTGACCGGCAAGCTGCCGGTTGAAGAGCTGGCCGGTATGGCCCGCAATGCAATCAAGGGCCCCGGGGTCTGCTCGGGAATGGGCACCGCCAACTCGATGCACCTAGTGTGTGAAGCCCTGGGCATGGCCTTGCCTGGCAGCGCGCCGATTGCCGCCAACAGCCGGCAGATGTTCGATTTCGTGCGTCAAGCCGGCCAACGCATTGTGGAAATGGTCGAGGAAGACCTCAAACCACGCGATATCCTGACCCCCCATGCCTTCGCCAACGCCGTAGCGACCATTCTCGCCGCGGGCGGCTCCGTCAACACCATCAAACATATGCAGGCGGTGGCCGCCGAAGGCGGCGTTGATGTGGACGTCTATCAACTTTTCAGGGACTTGGGAAACAAGGTGCCAGTGCTGGTCGGTGTACGGCCGGTGGGAGAACACAGCATCGAGCAAATGGAGGCCGCGGGCGGTGGGCGCGGCCTGCTCAAGCGCCTGGAGCCTCTGCTGCATGGCGACGTGCTGACGGTCACCGGAAAAACCCTCAAGCAAAACCTTCAAGGGGTGACCGTCAGCGATGACAGGGTGATCCGCCCGTTGGACAACCCCTTCGCCACCCAGCCCGCCATCGTGATGTTACGCGGCAATATCGCGCCCCAGGCAGGCATCGTCAAATACGGCATCGACCCGAACAAGATGCGCCGCTTCGAAGGCCCGGCGATCTGTTTCGAGCGCTCCGCCGATGCCATCGAAGCCTTGCAGGATGGGCGCATACAGCCTGGTCACGTGGTGGTCATGCGCGGTGCCGGTGTGCGTGGCGGCCCGGCCATGGGCGGCGGCGCTTCAAAAGTGGTGTTCGCCATCGACGGTGCCGGGCTCGGCGACCACGTGGCCATGCTGACGGACGGCCATCTTTCAGGGTTGGTGTGCAAGGGCCTGGTGGTGGCCGAAGTTGCGCCTGAAGCGGCCGTCGGTGGCCCGTTGGCGCTGGTGGAGGACGGCGACATCATCACCATCGACCTGGACCATAACCGCCTCGACGCCCATATCAGCGAAACCGACATGCAGGCGCGACGCGCCCGTTGGCAGCCCCTGGCACCGCAGTTCGGCGGCGGCTGGCTGGACATCTACCGCCATAACGTGTCCTCCATGGAGCGCGGTGCGGTACTGATCAAGCCTCGCGACATCACCCACGCCGGAGACCTACCGCAATGAGGTTGCGCGACGACGAGAAAGCCATGCTCGCCGGCGATCAAGGTCCGGCGGTGCAGAAAGCCATGGATCTGCTGGTGCGTTATGGCGAGGCCCTGGATGCGCAATGCCTGGTGGACACGCGCAATGTGGCCGGAACCATCGGTGCCACTACCCCTTTCCTGCGTCAGTACGCTGAACGTGAGGGTGGCATGGACGCGGTGTTCAGCGAGTTCAACCTCGACAGCGCCGAGGTGGTCCAGATCCCCAAGGTCAAGGTCTTCAGCAGTCACCTGCAACAGGGCATCGACCCTCGGCATGCCGAACGCCAAGGCATCTCGCCGGATGTGGTGCGCATTTATGAAACCGGCCAGGCCTACAGCAGCGGTCTGGGCGTACAACCGTTGAACACCTGCACGCCTTATCAAGTCGGCAACGTGCCGGTGAAAGGCGAGCACTGCGCCTGGATGGAATCCTCTGCGGTGATCTACATCAACTCGGTCCTCGGCGCCCGCACCAATGCCGAGGGTCGGGAAAGCACTGGCGCGGCGATGCTGACCGGCAAGATTCCCTATTGGGGCCTGCACCTGGACGAGAACCGTCGCGGTACCCACCTGATCCAGTTGGATATAGACGTGAACACCACGGCCGACTGGGGACTGCTCGGCTACTGGGTCGGTGAACAGGTGCAGGATTGCATCCCGGTCATCGAGGGGGTGAGCCACCAGCCCAACCTGGCTCGCCTCAAGCACTTCGGTGCCGCGGCAGCTTCCAGCGGTGGCGTGGAGATGTATCACCTGGTCGGGGTCACGCCTGAAGCACGTACTCGCGAGCAAGCGTTCGGCGCCACCCGGCCTTCAGCCACCTTGCGTTTTGGTGAAGCTGAACGGCGCTGGGCCTACGAGCAAGTCAACGTCACGGCACGCGATGCACAAGTCGACTTCGTCATGCTTGGCTGCCCGCATTACAGCCTCGAACAAATCTGGGAAGTCTGCCAACTGCTGGAAGGCCAGCGCCTGAGTGCGAACACCGAGCTCTGGATATTTACCGCAGCGTCGATCAAGCAACTGGCTGACGTGGCCGGCTACACCCGCATCATTGAGCAGGCCGGTGGGCATGTGATGACCGATACCTGCTCAGCAATCGGCAAGGTGCTGCCCAAGGGCACGCGCGTGGCGGCGGTGGACTCGGCCAAACAGGCCCATTACCTGCCGGCGATCATGGGTATCCAGGCGTGGTTCGGCACCACCGGCGAATGCATCCAGGCGGCCATCGACGGCCGGTGGAAAGGAGTATTGAAATGAGCGCAACCTTTACGCTCCGAGGTCGCAAGGTCGTTGGCGGCTGCTTCGAAGGCGAAGCCCTGGTGACCCATGACCGCATCTCTGGCTGGGGTGGCATCGACCCGCGCAGCGGCACCGTCATTGAGACGCGCCACGAGCTCAAGGGCATCAGTTTCGCCGGCAAAGTCCTGGTGTTTCCCGGCGCCAAGGGCTCGTCCGGCTGGTCCTCGCAGTTCCATATCGCTCGTCTCGCTGGCGTGGCCCCTGGCGCCATGCTGTTCAATGAAATGACCGCAAAAATGGGCCTGGGCGCGGTGGTCGTGCACGCACCCGCCATGACCGGTTTTACCGAGGACCCGCTGGAGCGGATCCGTACCGGGGACTGGGTGCGCGTCGATGCCGACGCCGGGATCGTCGAAGTTACCCCGCGCTCATCGTGCAGTGACCCGCCCATACAGCCCAACGGTTCGCAGCGAACGCCGACGCCGTCGTAACCCGAAGAAACCTGCTGAAAACAACCGTTCCCCGTGGCCACCGGTCAACGGGTTCGGGCTCGGCCGCCTTTTTTACACCTCAAAGGAAGTTTTATGGCTCATGTCATTCGCACGGTACGCCGTACCAGCGCCCCCACCCCTCAGCGCCTGCAAGCTGACGTTTGCATTGCCGGCGCGGGTATTTCCGGTATTTCCGCCGCCCTGGAGGCCGCCGCGCTCGGCAAACGCGTCGTGCTGTTCGATGCCCTGCCGATGCTCGGCGGCCAAGCGGTCGGCTCGATCATCGGGACTTTTTGCGGCTTGTTCTCCAATGGTCCGAACCGCCAGTTGCTGACCCATGGCATCGCCGACGGCATCCTTCGCGACCTGGGCGCCTCGGGCGATTTGCACCAGTCCATCGGACCCTTGACCACCGTGGTTTACTACGACGAAGTGGCCCTCGGTCGCTGGATTGGCCAAAAGGTGCTCGACGCTGGCATCACCGTGGTGCTCGGTGCGGTGTTGCGTGAGGTGGTGCGCGAAGGCACGCGGGTCCAGGAAGTGGAGTTGGCCACCCGTTATGGCGACGTGCGCGTGGCGGCCGACGGTTTTATCGACGCCAGCGGCGACGCGGCACTGGTCTGGAACGCCGGGCTCGCCTGTCGCGAGCCGGATACGCCCATCTATGGCACCCAGATGTTCGTCCTTGAGCATATCGATGAAGCCCACCTGCCGACTCGCGCGCAGTTCACCGAACGGGTCAAGGAAAAAGCCAGGCACTACGGTATCGAGCGCGACGATGGCTTGTTCTTCCAGTTCCCCGGACGCGGCACGGCGGCGTTCAACATGACGCACATCGAAACGCCCCTGGATCCGGTTGCCGCCTCTCGCGTCGCCATCGCCGGGCGCCAACAGGTGGACCAGGTGATCAATTTCCTCAAAGCGGAGTACCCCCAGGCCTACGGCAAGGCCAGGGTCCGAGCGTATGCACTGCCAGGCATTCGCCAGACCCGCTGGATCGTTGGCCAACATCACCTGACCACCGATGAAGTGCGAGCCGCTACGATGTTTCCGGATGCAGTGGCGCGCACGTCCTGGCCGGTGGAATTGCACGGCAACAGCACCGGTTATCAGTGGGAGCCCTTTGGCGACGATCATGTCCACAGTGTGCCGCTGCGCAGCATGCTCCCCGAAGGCAGCGATAATCTGGTGGTCGCGGGCCGCTGCATCGACGCCGACGCGGCCGCGCTGTCGAGTGTGCGGGTGATGGGGCCGTGTATCGCCATGGGCGCCGCCGCCGCCCATGCGCTGGATCTGGCTGGCCCGGACGGCCGCCTGAGTGATATACCCGCGCAGGTCTTGCGCGAACGGCTGGCCTTCAATCTGGAATAGGTTTTCAAGCAGTTCGATGCGCCCGCCGTGTGCACGGGGGCGCCACTCCAACAACAATAAAAATGCAGTGGAGAACGCACATGTCACAGCCCCGTACCCTGGATGTCGCGGCGCTTATAGAAGGCCGCAAACTGTCACGCTTCAACTACGTGGTGATTCTGGTCTCGGTATTGATCACCTTCCTCGACGGCTTCGATTTGCTGGTGCTCTCCCACACCGCCTCCTACATCGCCGATGAGGTCGGCCTGGACAAGATCCAACTGGGTGAAATCTTCTCCATCGGCCTGCTGGGCATGATGCTGGGTGGTTTTTTCTTCGGCTACCTGGGTGATCGCATTGGACGGCGTCCCACGATTCTGTTCTCTACGTGCTCGTTCGCCCTGTTGACGTTGCTGTTTGTCATGGCCGACAGCTACGCATCGCTGATGGTCCTGCGTTTTTTCAACGGCTTCGCCCTGGGCGCCATGTTGCCGTTGTGCTGGGCCTTGAACATCGAGTTCGTCCCCAAGCGTTATCGCTCCACGGTGGTCACCATCATCATGGTCGGGTTCAGCCTCGGCAGTGCGATGGCCGGCCCGCTGACGGTGTGGCTGGCGCCGCATATCGGTTGGCAGGGCGTGTTCGTGTTCGGCGGCGTGGTCACGCTGTTCGCCTGGGTGCTGTTGTTGTTCACCTTGCCCGAATCGGTGCGTTTCCTGGCCAGCAAGCGTAAGGCACCGGAGAAAATCGCGGCGATTCTCAAGCGCATGGATCCGCATCTGGATGTGCGCCCCACTGACCAATTCGTCCTGTTGGACGAGCCGGACATCGGTCGCCAGGCATTTCGGGTCAGCCAGTTGTTCATCGGCCGCTTGAAATGGATCACGCCCATGATCTGGCTGGGCTACTCCGCCAGCTCCATGGCCATGTATTTCCTCGCCTCCTGGAGCCCGCTGGTCTATCAATACGCCGGATTCGATCGCGCGACAGCGTCGTGGGTGAGCTCGATTGCATCGTTCAGTGGTGCGATGGCGGGCCTGGCGATGATGCGCTTCGTCGACACCCGTGGACCGTACATGGTGATGATCTATCCGTTGCTGGCCTTGCCTTTCCTGCTGGTACTGGGCATCAGCGGCATGCAAGGCACCGCGTTCCTGATGCTGAGCCTGGTCGGCGGCGTGTTCGTCAAAGGTTCCCACTATGGAATCCTCAGCATTGCCGGGATTTTCTACCCCAGTGCCATTCGCGCCAATGGCGCCGGCTGGGCCACCTCCATCGCCAAGATCGGCTCGATCCTCGGCCCATTGCTGGGCGCCTATGTACTCAACAGCGGCCTGCCGGTGGTCAAGAGTTTCCTGGTCCTGGCGGTTTGCCCCGCCGTGCTGGCGGCCTGCGCCTTCGTCATCGGCCACCTGACTCGCCGCCATCGTGAGGCAGACCCGCTGCCCGCCCCGTCACAAACCTGAGCACCTTCCTGCTGACTTACAACGCCTGACCCAGGCAGCCCGTACCGCGTCGCTATCGACGCGGTCAGGCAAAACTCGTCCTGAATAATCCTATTGATCCTGAGAGCAATAAAAATGAACAGGAACCTTATCGTCGCCACCGCCCTGACGCTCTGTGGCCCAGTTACCTACGCCCATGCGGACTTCATCAAAGACAGCAGCGCGACACTGACGACGCGCAACTTTTACTTGAATCGCGATTTCCGCCAGAGCGACGCGCCTCAGGCCAAGGCCGAGGAATGGGCCCAAGGCTTCATCGCCGAGCTTCAGTCCGGCTACACCGATGGCACCGTTGGCTTCGGACTCGATGCCCTGGGTGAACTGGGGATCAAGCTCGATTCCGGCGCGGGCCGCCGTGGCGGTGGGCTGTTGCCTTATGGTCCCGACAGCAATCAACCGGTGGACGACTACAGCGAACTGGGGCTGACCGCAAAAATGCGCCTGTCCAAGACCCAGCTCAAGGTCGGAACGCTGATGCCGATTCATCCGCTGGCGTATTACAGCGATACTCGACTGCTGCCCTCCACCTTCACCGGTGCCTACCTGACGTCCGGCGAGCTCGACCACTTGACCGTCACCGCAGCCAGGCTGACCAAAGCCAATGGCCGCGACTCATCCAGCAACGACGACATCAGCTATGCCGGCCAAAGCAGTGATCACCTGGACCTGCTCGGTGGCGATTACACCGTCAACAAGCAACTGACCCTGCGCTACCACTACGGTGAACTGCAAGACATCTACCGTCAGCAGTTCGCTGGCCTGATCCATGTACTGCCCCTGGGGGAAGGCGTGAGCCTGCGTTCCGACCTGCGCTACGTCGACAGCGACGATATCGGTGTTGGAAAAGCCGGGAAGATCGATAACCGCAACTTCAACGGCATGTTCACCCTGACCGTCGGGGCCCAGCGCTTCTCCGCCGCGTTCCAGCGCCTGTCGGGCGAGAGTGTGTTTCCAGTCATCGATACCGGCACGCCCTACGTGGCGAACCTGGTCACCTACAACTCGTTCACCAAAGCCAACGAGAAGTCCTGGCAGTTGCGCTACGAATATGACTTCGCCGCGCTCGGCGTACCCGGCCTGACCTTCATGACCCGTTACGTGAAAGGCAGCGATATCCAGACGCGCACGGTCCGCGACGGCAGTGAGTGGGAGCGTGACACCGACCTGGCTTACGTTTTCCAAAGCGGTGCCCTGGAAGGCCTGAACGTGCGTTGGCGCAACCTCACCTTCCGCTCCGGGAATGGCCTGACCCAGCAGCTCGATGAGAACCGCCTGATCGTGGCTTACACCTGGAAGCTGTGGTGAACCTCGCCCACCGGAACCCGCTCGCATACGTCTTATCGGGAGAACACCCATGACGTCGTCACGTGCCATTGATGTCGCCGCCCTGATCGAGGGGCGCAAACTGTCGGGCTTCAACTATCTGATCATCTGTGTGTCGGTGCTGATCACCTTCCTCGATGGTTTCGACTTGTTGATGCTGTCCCATACCGCCGCCTATATGGCCGAGGAAATAGGCCTGGACAAACTGCAACTGGGCAACATTTTTTCCATCGGATTGTTCGGCATGATGCTGGGTGGGTTCTTTTTCGGTTATCTCGGCGACCGCATCGGTCGCCGTCCGACCATCATTCTGTCCACCAGCGCCTTTGGTGTGCTGACGCTGCTGTTCACCTTTGCCGACAGCTACGCCTCGCTGCTGGTGCTGCGTTTTCTCAACGGGTTTGCCCTGGGCGCCATGCTGCCGCTGTGTTGGGCACTGAACATCGAATTCGTGCCCAAGCGCTACCGTGCCAGCGTGATCACCATCATCATGGTCGGCTTCAGCCTGGGGGGCGCGGCGGCCGGTCCACTGACCGTATGGCTCGCGCCTCAGTACGGCTGGGCCAGCGTGTTCGTGCTGGGCGGCATCGCCACGCTGCTCTCCAGCGTCCTGTTATTCTTCACCCTGCCGGAGTCGGTGCGGTTTCTGGTGAGCAAGCAGAAGCAGCCGCAAACCGTGGTGCGCATCCTCAAGCGCCTGGATCCCGACATCGATGTGCGCGCCGGGGACCGCTATTTTCTGGCCGATGAAATCGACATCGGTCGACAGCCATTTCGGGTCGGACAGCTGTTCATCGGTAAACTGAAATGGATCACGCCCATGATCTGGATCGGCTTTGGCGCAAGCTCCATGGCCATGTACTTCCTCGCGTCATGGAGCCCTCTGGTGTATCAGTATGCGGGCTTCGACCGGGCGACCGCGTCCTGGGTGAGCTCCTTCGCGTCCTTCAGCGGCGCCATGGCCGGGCTGGTGCTGATGCGAGTGGTCGACACCCGGGGGCCCTATGCGGTGATGATCTACCCCCTGCTTTCATTACCCTTCCTGCTGGCGCTGGGCATTGGCGACCTGCAGGGTAACGCCTTCATTGCACTGAGTATGGTCGGCGCCATTTTCGTCAAGGGCAGTCACTACGGCATCACCAGCATCGCCGGGATTTTCTACCCCAGTGCCATTCGCGGCAACGGCGCCGGATGGGCGGCCTCCATGGGCAAGTTCGGCTCGGTATGCGGGCCGCTGCTCGGTGCCCATGTGCTCAACAGCGGCATGCCTGTCGTGAAGAGCTTCGCGGTATTGGCCCTGTGTCCTGCGGTGCTTGCCGTGTGCGCCTACACCGTGGCGCGCATCGATAGACGCTCGGCCATGGAAGCCGAGCTATTGAACCCGGCGAAACCCTGGAAGAATTTCAATCAGTAACCCGCTTCCTTCTGATGTCGGAACGCCAACAAGTACACGGTTTCTTCCGCGGGGACAAAACGGTAAAGCGGAGGCAGGTTTTACAGCGGCCATAGCGTGGATCCCTATGCTCCCCTCATTCATTATTTATTCGATTTCAGAATTATCCATATAGCCAACGAAACTAAGCAAACGACCTTTCAGTCACCTATCTTGACCTCAGCATCTGCCAATCTGGCTGGATGCTGGAACGTATTCAACGGATCAGGGACGCCATCCAATGGCTCCGGACACAGTTTGATCCAGCTGCTCATACGTCCACTTTGATTGAAAACCGCAAGACCGATAAGGAGATCACCTCTGTGGTGGATGTGCAGCAAACGTTGGACTCGGTTTCCCTTCACATTCCCTTTGGCGGCGACCTTGCGTACGGCGCCACCTTATTGATAACGGCCAACTGACGCCCGAACCCGAGCCAAGGAAGCCGCTCATGGCAATCACGCAAAACACCCGTTTGGTGCAGGTCGACAGTCCTCTTGGCGGTGATGTCCTGCTGCTGCAGGGCATGGAAGGCAGCGAAGAACTGGGGCGGTTGTTCCACTACGAATTGGACCTGACCTCCGAAGACCGGGCGATCACGTTCGACCAGTTGCTGGGCAAGCCGATGGGCCTGACCCTGGAGCTGTACGAGGGTGGCAAACGCTACTTCCACGGCATTGTCTGCAGTTGCCGGCAACTGACCGGGCACGGCCAGTTCGCCGGTTATCGCGTCAGTCTACGGCCCTGGTTCTGGCTGCTCACGCGCACCTCCGATTGCCGGATTTTCCAGAACAAGACGGTGCCGGACATCATCAAGCAGGTGTTCCGCGACCTCGGGTTTTCCGACTTCGAAGACAGCCTGAGCGGTAGCTATCGCGAGTGGGAATATTGCGTGCAGTACCGCGAAACCAGCTTCGATTTTGTCAGTCGGCTGATGGAGCAGGAAGGCATCTATTACTACTTTCGCCATGAAAAGGGCCGTCACGTGCTGGTGCTCGCCGACGCCTACGGCGCCCACTCCACGGCCCCGGACTATGCCTCGGTGCCCTTCTACCCGCCCGATCGGCAAATGCGCGAGCGCGATCATTTCTACGACTGGCAACTGGCGCGAGAAGTCCAACCCGGCTCGCTGGCGCTGAACGACTATGACTTCCTGCGCCCACGCGCCAGTCTTGAGGTGCGCTCCAGCGTGCCGCGCAACCACACCAACGCCGACTACCCGCTCTACGATTACCCGGGTGAGTATGTCCAGAGCAACGATGGCGATCACTACGCGCGTACCCGCATCGAAGCCATTCACAGCCAGTTCGAGCGTGTGCAATTACGCGGCCGCGCCCGCGGCATCGGTTGCGGTCATGTGTTCACGCTGACAGGGTACGACCGTGCGGACCAGAACCGCGAGTATCTCGTGGTGGCCGCTCGTTATCAGATTCGTCAGGATGCCTATGAAAGCGGGCAGTCGGACGTCGCCGAACAATTCGTCAGCGAGCTGGACTGCATGGATGCCAACCAGGCCTTCCGCCCTCTGCCCCTCACGCCGATGCCCATCGTCCGTGGACCGCAGACTGCCGTGGTGGTGGGGCCCAGTGGCGAGGAAATCTGGACCGACCAATATGGTCGGGTCAAAGTGCATTTCCATTGGGATCGCCATGACCAGTCTAATGAAAACAGCTCCTGCTGGATTCGCGTTTCCCAGGCCTGGGCCGGCAAGAACTGGGGCTCGGTGCAGCTCCCGCGGATCGGTCAGGAAGTGATCGTCAGTTTCCTCGAGGGCGATCCGGATCGGCCGATCATCACCGGCCGTGTCTACAACGCCGAACAAACCGTGCCCTACGGGTTGCCGGCCAATGCCACCCAGAGCGGGGTGAAAAGCCGTTCAAGCAAGGGCGGCTCACCGGCCAACTTCAATGAAATCCGCATGGAGGACAAAAAAGGCGCCGAGCAGCTGTTTATCCACGCCGAAAAAAACCAGGACATCGAGGTCGAGAATGACGAGACCCACTGGGTTGGCCACGACCGGCGCAAGACCATCGACAACGACGAAACCGTGCACGTCAAACACGACCGTACCGAAACCGTCGATAACAACGAAACCATCACCATCGGTGTGGATCGCAAGGAAAAGGTCGGCAATAACGAAACCATCTCCATCGGTGTGAACCGCACCGAAGATGTCGGCACTAACGAGAAAATTACTATTGGTGCCAATCGCACCGAGAGCGTGGGCAATAACGAGACCATCACCATCGGTGCCGACCGCACGGAAAAAGTCGGGGCGAACGAAAAAATCACCATCGTCAGCAACCGGACCGAGGACGTGGGAGGCAACGAAACCATCGGCATCAGCGGCAACCGTAACGAAACGGTCCAGGGTAACGAAGGGATCGAGATCAACGGCAACCAGAGCACCCAGATCGGCCAGAATGAATCCCGCGACGTCGCCCAGAACCGCACCACCAACATCAAGCAGAACGACAGCCTGGACGTCGGCAAACACTTCGCCCTCACCGCGGGTGACTCGATCAGCCTGACCACGGGCGCGGCCAGCATCACCATGAAGAAGGACGGCACCATCGTGATCAGCGGCAAGAACATTACCATCGACGGTTCCGGCGCCATCAACATCAAGGCGAACAAGAACGTTGTCGTCAAAGGCCAGAAAATCCTGCAGAACTAGCCAAGGAGTGGTTGCCATGACCGTTGAATATCATTTTCCCGTTTCCCCCTCCGCCACGTCCGTGCGCGTGGATGGCGTCGTGATTGGGGTGCTGCTGGATGTGCCCAGTGCGGATGCCCCTGTGGTGGCCTTCCCTGGCTGCCCCGGCGAAACCGGCCTCGCCGCCCGCACCACTACCCCACTCGCCCGTGAAGATATCGGCGCCCAGGTCGCGCTGATGTTCGAGGCCGGCGACCTGAGCCGACCGCTGGTGATCGGTCGCATCCAGCGCCTGCCGCAAACCACCACGCCAGCTGTCGCCCACCTGGACGGCGAGCGTCTGGAGTTTTCGGCAGAGCGGGAAATCGTCCTGCGCTGCGGCAAGGCGAGCATCACCCTCACACGCGAGGGCAAGGTGCTGATTCGAGGGACCTATCTCTCGAACCGGTCCTCCGGCGTGAACCGTATCAAGGGCGGTTCGGTGCAGATCAACTAGACAGGTAGTCGACTCATGGAACTGCTCAACGCCAGCAAACTGCTTGCTGCCTACACCCAAGGCCTCGAGCCCGATGGCCGCGAATCCCTGGTGATAGTGGCCAAAGGCACTTTCAATTTGCCGCTGGACGGCCGTGCGGCAACCCTCGCCGACACCCAGCAACCGCTGCTGATGGCCGATACCTTCCTCGGCGAGCCGGGGCTCAGCGCTCCGCTGCAGGAAATGGACTTCGCCCCGGTCAAGCCATTCTGCGATGTGCTGGTACGCGGCAAGGCCTATGCTCCAGGCGGGCGGCCCGTGACGCAGCTGGCCGCAGGCATTCGTGTCGGTCAGATGAGCAAAGCCTTTTCCGTCCTTGGCCCCCGCCAATGGCAACCGGGGCTACTGGGGGTTTCTCCCGGTTTACCGCAACCTTTTACCGAGCAGGACATCTCCTATGCCCAGGCCTACGGAGGCTCCCATCCCATGGCCAAGAATCCGGACATGCGTCATTGCTACCCGGACAATCCAAGCGGTTGCGGTTGGTTCCCAGGCAGCATCGACAGTGCTGAAGTCGCTTACAAGCCAATGCCGAATACGGAGGAACTGGGCAAGCCGATCGACAGCCCCTCCGGCGACTTTCGCCCCATGGCTCTCGGCCCCATCGGCCGTAGCTGGCCGCAACGCGCCCGTTTCGCCGGTACTTACGACGAGGCCTGGTTGGCCGACTGCTTTCCGTTTCTGCCGCAGGATTTCGACAGCCGCTACTTTCAGGCCGCCCCTGACGATCAGCAGATTGCTTACCTGCGTGGCGGCGAGGAGGTGCTGCTGCTCAACCTCACGCCCCGGGAGCGCACGAGCTTTCGCATCCCCGAAATGGACGTGCCGGTGACCTTCTTTCTGAAAAAAGGCGGCCACGAGACCGTGCAGGCGGTCATCGACACCCTGCTGATTGATACGGATTCGCTCCAGGTGCAGCTGACCTGGCGTGTCTCCCGTCCGCTGCGACGCAATATGTTCGAGATCGCCCAGGTGCTGGTCGGCACAATGTCCACGGGGTGGTGGCGCGCCCGTGAATTGGGCAAGGATTACTACCCGTCGCTCTCCTCCCTGGTTAAAGCCAAGCAGGCGCCCGAGGAGATGGACGGGTGACCGCACTTTGCATCATCGGCTCCGGCATGGTCAGCGCTGTCGGCCTCAGCGCACCCGCGAGCTGCGCGGCGATCCGCTGCGCCATCGACAACTTCCAGGAAACCCGCTTCATCGACCAAGGTGGAGAATGGCTGATGGCCGCCAGCGTACCTCTGGAACAGCCCTGGCGCGGCCGCACCAAGCTGATCAAGATGGCCGCCCGCGCCATCACCGAAGCGTTACAGAGCACCCCCGGGGTCGACCCGGAAAAGACCCCGCTGCTGCTGGGGGTGGCCGAAGCCGAGCGTCCCGGCCGTCTGGATGGTCTCGATAAAAGACTGTTGCAGGACATCGAAGCTGAACTGGGCCTGCGCTTTCATCCGGACTCCAACATCATCGCCCGCGGCCGGGTCAGCGCCGCGGTGGCCCTGCTTAATGCACGTACGCTGATCTACCAGGGCGGCCATCGCCACGTGCTGGTCGCCGGCGTCGATTCGTTTCTGTGCGGACCAACCCTCGCTGCCTTCGAAGAACGCGAGCGTCTGCTGACCAGCGAGAACTCCAATGGTTTTATTCCCGGCGAAGGTGCTGCGGCCGTGGTACTGGCCGCCCCGGTTGCCAGCGCAACGCCGCAACTGGCTTGCATCGGCCTGGGGTTCGGCATGGAGAAGGCCACAGTGGAGGCCGAAGGCATTCCCCTGCGCGCCGAAGGCCTGACTCAAGCTGTGCGGGCGGCCCTGAGCGAAGCCGGCTGTGGGTTGGAGCAAATGGATTATCGGCTCACCGACATCTCCGGCGAGCAGTACTACTTCAAGGAAGCCTCCCTGGCCCTCAGCCGGACTCTACGGGTGCGCAAGGAGTTCTTCCATCTCTGGCACCCGGCCGACTGCATCGGCGAAGTCGGCGCCGCCATCGGCCCGGCCATGCTCGCTGTTGCGTTGGCCGCCAGTCGCAAGGGCTACGGCGAAGGTCCGAATATCTTCTGCCACCTCGGCAACGACGCCGGCGAACGCGCCGTCGCATTGCTCAGTTACCAGACTGTGAGGGCTGCGTAATGGCCAACCAGGTCTTTGCCAACAATATGGAGATTTCCTGCAAGGCGGCGGATGGTAAGTCGATCGCCTGCTTCCCGGATGTCTGCTTCACCCCGCCCCAGGCCCCGCCCACCCCGCTCGGTGTGCCCATCCCCTACCCCAATACCGGTATGGCGAAGGACACGGCCAAGGGAAGTCGGACGGTGAAGATCACCCGTAAAGAAGTCATGCTTAAAGACAGAAGTTACTTTAAGACCAGCTATGGCGACGAGGCTGGCTGTGCGCCGAAGAAGGGCGTAATCACCAGTAAGATCAAGGGCAAGGTGTACTTCACCTCCTGGTCGATGGATGTGAAGTTCGAAGGCCTGAACGTGGTGCGGAACATGGATCTGACCACACATAACCATGCATCGCTCCCCGGAAACACACCGACCTGGCCCTATTTGGACGAAACGGCCTTCGCCGACGATAGTGATCATGCCTGTGCCCCTCTGGCTAAAAAACTCAAGACCCACTGCGAAAAGCACGTTAAACGGACCAAGAAAGGCCAGGTAAAAAGGAAGTCATCAAAGGAAGCGATGTGTGCCGATCGTAAATGTAAGGCGGCGATGAAGTGTTCTCTATCACCCTATTCCCCCTCGAATTGCTGCGATGGGAAAACCCCCCATCATGTAATACCTAAGCACTGCATCCAGAAGCCTAATCAAGGAAACTCTTCCAACCCTGACGTATATATCGGCTGCGAGGGCTATAACTCCAAATTAGCCCCGTGTGTATGCGTATCTGGACATGACAAGAGCACCGGGCAGCACAAAAAAGTGCACGACATATTCGACAAGGCCGAGGATAAAAACCTCGTTAACGGCAAGGCTGGGACATGGACTTATGAAGCCGCAGCAAATAGCGGAGCAAAGGCGGTCAGCCAAGTATTACGATGCGACCCGAAATGTACACGGTCCCAGCTGGATGCTTATCACCAGCAGCCCAATAGAGCGACGGTTCCTCCGAAAGGTCCCAACATCAGCAATACCACGAATCTACGTGCCGACAGCAGCGGAAACAGGACCCCGGAAAACTTCTCAACAGTTGCCAGCGGCACATTTGGATAAGGAGCAACCATGACATCATCCAGGCATTATTTCATTGATGGATTCACTCCCACCAAGGGACTCCTGGGCGTAGTAGCCTTTCCATATGCACTCAAAGGCGAGGACACGGAGTACACCACGTTCTATACGACCGTCGACGGACAGTGGAGGCAGCAAAAATTCGACTTTGATAGCCGCTCAATCACCTATTTGACACGGGGTGAATATCGAGCATGGTGGATTCTCGGAAAGCGCGGAGAAGTGGTTGAGCTCAAACAGGGAACCCCCTCCTTTGAGTTGATCGCTGACGCAGGGACCGGCGGCGAGAAATTAGGTTACATGAACAAAATCACCGTTATCGACGGGGAACTACACGCCTGTGGCTATAGCCGGCAGGTGTATCGTCGAAGCAACGGAATCTGGGCGCATATGGACACGGGGCTGCTCTATACCGGCGCAGAAGATGGCATAAGCCTGGAATCCATGGCGGGCCATTCCAAAAGTGACATTCATGCCGTTGGCAATGCCGGTGAGATATGGTTTTTTGATGGCTCACTCTGGAGACAATGCGATAGTCCAACGAACGTCGATCTGAATGAAGTGGCGACGTTCGATCAGGACAAGTACATCGCATGTGGCGATGATGGAGTGGTATTAGTCGGATCCAAAGACTCTTGGAAAGTTATCCAGAATGATGAAATCGAAGGTGATCTATGGGGGGCTATTGCCTTTCAAGATGGACTTTATGTTGCCGGCTTCGAAGGGATAGGCGTCATAGATAACAATCAGGTGAAAAAACTCGCCATCCCCGGCGTGAGGAAAACGGATGGTTATCGCCTTCGGACGTGTGGCAATTATCTATGGTCGATTGGTAACGATCAGATAATGCGATTTGACGGGACTCACTGGGCAGAAATCATTTGCCCTGACAATATATGAAACCAGTTTGCGCATGCGAGGGTGAAATTATCGCCCCTACTCAGGGATGGCCCCTCGGAGTTATTCTGAATTGAACACCGAACTTTCGTTCCTAGTAGACCAACACGCCGAAGAAGCCAGCTTCCTCGCCGTCCTGCGCGACTATGCCCTGCGCGCCCCGCACTACGACATCGAGCACCTCGACAAACTCGATAACCGCCTCGACGCCCACCTCGACGGCTTGCGAATCGCAGCCCCTGGCGGCCTGGAAACGCTGCTGGCCCAGCTCGGCCCACACGCCATCGGAGAGATGTTCGCCTGCGTGGTACTGGCTTTCGAGGCAGCCAACGCCAAAGTGCTGTCTCGGCTCAGCGAGCATTTGCGCAGTGCCTTGGAAACCGAACGCGGCTACCTGATGGCTTTGGGGTGGCTCGACTGGGAACGGGTCGCGCCCTGGATCGAACGCATGCTCTCCTCCCCCGAGCCCCTGTTCCGCCGCCTCGGTCTCGCCGCCTGCGGCATGCATCGCCACGACCCAGGCCCCGCCCTGCTGGCCGGACTTTCCGATGCCGACCTCAGCGTGCTGGCACGTGCTGCGCGCACGACGGGCGAGCTGCGCCGGCGTGACCTGCTGCCGGCGCTTCGAGCCAACCGCCAGCATGAAGACGCCGCCACGCGCTTTTGGGCCAACTGGGCCGCCACCCAAATGGGCGATCAGCAGGCCTTGGAGCCTCTGCGCTCATTCGCCGAACAACAGGGTGAATTCCAGTACCGCGCGCTCTGTGTGTTGCTGGCCTGGCAGGAACGCGAGCCCAGCATCGCCTGGATACGCCAATGGGTACAAGATCCCAGGGATCGGCGCATCGGTATCCAGGCCCTTGGGCTGCTGGGCGATCCGGTCTGCGTGCCCTGGTTGATCCAGCAGATGAGTGACTTGCCCTTTGCCCGGGTCGCTGGCGAAGCCTTCAGCCTGATCACCGGCGCCGACCTGGCACTGCTCGACCTGGAATTGCAGACCCTGCCGGAGTTCGATGCGGGCCCGAACGACAATCCTGAAGATCCCAATGTTGCCATGGACCCCGATGAAAACCTGCCCTGGCCCGACCCGCAGGCAATCGAAAGCTGGTGGCAAGCCAATGGTGGACACTTCCAGGTGGGGACGCGTTATATGCTGGGACTGGCGCACAGCGAACACAGTTTTCAGCAAGCCCTTGTCCGCGGCCAGCAACGCCAACGCATCGCCGCCGCCTGCGGTCTCGCCCGCTTTCGACCCGACGAGGCGCTCTTCCCGACCAGCGCACCGGCCTGGCGGCAAAAGCGGTTATTGGGCATGACAGCGGTGTTCGGGCGTTGATCAGGGTGTATATATAGCGCGCCGACGCCGGCAATCAATTCCCCCTCTGGAGGCACCATGCCAAACGCAATAGGACAGAACCCCGTGGCACTCATCAGTGGGGTTGGAAGTGAGATCGGAATCGGCATGGCGATCGCGCGCAGGCTGGGCGCGGCGGGAGCCAGATTGATCATCACCGCCAGCAGTGCCCGCATCCTTGAGCGCGTCGCAGAACTGCGTGCCGAAGGGTTCGACGTCGAAGGGCGAGCCCTCGACCTTACCGATGAAAACCAGGTATGTGAGTTTATGCTGTGGGCAGAGTCCCTCTGGGGGCAGGTCGATATTCTGGTGAACAACGCGGGCATGGCGATGCAAGGCAGTCCGGAGTTTTTTTCCGACTTGGCGACCATGGACCTGCACACCTGGAACCTGACGCTGGCGCGAAATCTCACCACGGCCTTTCTTCTTACACGGGCGGTTCTGCCCGGCATGCGGGCACGCCGTTACGGGCGCATCGTCAACATCAGCTCCACGACCGGCACCCGCTGCAGTAACCCCGGTGAAGCGGCTTACAGCGCCGCGAAGGCTGCGATGGTCGGCATGAGCATGAGCCTGGCGCTGGAAGTCGCCCAGCAAGGCATCACTGTAAACAGCGTCGCGCCCGGCTGGATCACCACAGGGTCGACCACTGCCGAAGAAGCCAAGGCGGCCGGTCACACTCCGATGGGTCGGGCGGGACGTCCTGAAGAGGTGGCTGCACTGGTTGCTTTCCTTGCGTCTTCAGAAGCGAGCTACCTCACTGGCGAAGTCATCGTGGTGGATGGCGGAAACTGTCTGGTGGAGAACAAGGCCCCTTGATCTGAACGTGCGCCCCAGGCATTCGTCACGATTCGCGTCATAGGCCAGTAACCGTCCTCCAGGCGCCGCAGGAAAACCGGCACCATTTCACCCCAATGCGCGCTGATGACTTGCAAATTGGGGTGCTGGTCGAACACTCCCGCGAGCAACAATCCAGAGTAAGCGTCGGCTATGAAGCGTATCCAGTATCACAACTACGGCGGGCCGGAGGTGATGCGGCTAGCAGCCGACTTGCTCCCTGGCCAACCTATTTCCCCTGTGGGAGCGAGCTTGCTCGCGATGAGGGCCACCCATCCAACATCCCTGTAACTGAACCACCGCTATCGCGAGCAAGCTCGCTCCCACAGGGGGGCTGGGGTGGAGATGGATGTTGTGTCTGCTGAAGATTGAAGGTGGGACATATCCCAGTGAGTCACTTGAACAACTCGGTGCTCATGAAATCAATGAACACCCGCAGTTTCGGCGCCAGGTGTTTGCTTGAGGGCCAGAGCATGCGGAAGGTGCTCTGATGCCGATTGAAGTCGTCCAGGACGGTGACCAGTTCACCGGCAGCGATGGCCTCCCGCACAGTGAAATCCGGCACACAGGCGATCCCCAGCGCATCGTGCACAACGTGCAGCAACGCCTCGGTGGTGTTGCAGACCAGGGTCGCCGGCAGGTTGAGTTCCGGCTCTCCGTCCCCGTTTACCGGCCAGACTTGCATCCTGCCGGTACTGGGGAACTTGTACAGCAAGCAGGCATGACCCAGCAGGTCCGCCGGTGCGTGCGGGGTGCCGTGCTCGGCGAAGTACCGGGGCGAACCGACCACAACGAGCTTGAACGGGCCCAACGGCCGGGACATCAGTCGAGAGTCGTTCGGCTCACCCGTCCGAATGACCGCATCGAAACCCTCCTCGATGATGTCCACCAGCCTGTCGGAAAAATCCAGGTCCAGTTCGATACTGGGGTAGCGGCGCATGAAGGCAATCAGCGTCGGCATGACCAAATCCGCAACGAGGGGCAAACTCACACGCAGTTTGCCCCGTGGCGCCTTGCGGGTTTGCGACAGTTCCTGTTCGGCTGCTTCGACCTCGCAGAGAATGCGCCGGCAACGTTCAAGAAACAGCGTCCCTTCCGCCGTCAGCGTGATACTGCGTGTGCTGCGATGAAACAGCCGCACACCCAGCCGCGCCTCAAGCCGGGCGACGCTTTTGCCCACCGCCGAAGACGAAATACCCAGCGCCCTACCCGCCTCCGAAAAGCTGCGGGTTTCGGCCGCGCGCACAAAAAAATCAATCCCGCTCAGTGATTCCACGCCACGCTCCGATTGCGGACATTTTTTCCGATGTGTTGTGCACTCTAGCATTCTTGTCTCCACAAAGACGGGCACCTACCGTAGTCGACACTTATCAATCTGCGATTGACCACGTCGTTCCGACGGGTCAGGCGCGTTCCAGGCAGGTAACACATGACGATTGCCAACACCCATATCGACGCAGAGGCCGAGGTTGTTCAAGGTACTGCACCGCTCCCCATCGGTTCACTGTTTGCCCTCGCACTGGCGGCGTTCGTGACCATCCTCACCGAAGCCTTGCCCGCCGGTCTTCTTTCGCAGATCAGCGAAGGGCTGGCGATCTCCGAGGCCCTGGCCGGCCAGTTGGTAACGGTCTACGCGATAGGTTCCTTGCTGGCGGCTATTCCATTGACGGCCGCGACCCAAGGCATGCGGCGCAGACCGCTCTTGCTGCTGGCCATCGCCGGCTTCGCCGTTGCCAATACCGTTACGACACTGTCCACTCATTATGCTTTGACGATGGTCGCGCGCTTGCTGGGCGGCGTATCGGCCGGACTGCTGTGGGCCTTGCTGGCCGGTTATGCCGCCCGCATGGTGCCCGAGCACCAGAAAGGTCGAGCGATTGCGATCGCCATGGTGGGCGCACCCTTGGCGTTATCCCTGGGTGTACCGGCCGGCACGCTGCTCGGCAACCTGATCGGCTGGCGGATGAGTTTCGCCATCATGAGCCTGTTCGCCGTGGCCTTGATGGTCTGGATACGACTCAAGGTGCCTGACTTTCCCGGGCAAACCACCCACAAACGCCTTGCCTTGGGCCAGGTATTCAAGCTGCCGGGCGTGCGCTCGGTGTTGTTTGTGGTGCTGGCTTTTGTTCTGGCGCACAACATTCTCTTTACCTATATCGCTCCGTTTTTGACGGCGGTGGGCCTGGGCGAGCGGACGGATCTGGTCCTGCTGGTCTTTGGCGTCGCGTCGTTGCTGGGGATCTGGGTCGTCGGCGTGCTGATCGATCGCCATCTACGGGCGTTGACGCTGGCAGGCACGGTGCTCTTCGCCCTTTCGGCAATGATGCTGGGGGCGATGAGCGGCAGGCCTGTAGCGGTGTATATCGCCGTGGCCGCTTGGGGAGTTGCTTTCGGAGGGGCTGGGACACTGTTCCAGACGGCCATCGCCAAGACTGCGGCAGCGGCGGCGGATCTCGCCCAGTCGATGCTGGTCACGGCCTGGAACCTCGCCATTGCCGGCGGCGGGATCGTGGGAGGTGTCCTGCTCGATCACCTGGGGGTCGTTGCGTTTGCGCCTGTTCTGGTCGTTCTCCTGCTGCTGACGTTGGTGGTGGTGTGGTCTGCCAGCAAGTGCGGGTTTACACGAAGCCTTCAGTGACGATTGTTGGTCATCTTCGTTCAAGTCTCGTGCTCTGCAGTCAACCCAGGGTTAGCGCTTGCCCGGTATTTCGACAGGCTTACCCAGGCCAGCGGAATTGCGCTCAGGCAGGCTGCGGCAAACAACCAGTGCGCTGCCGCCAGAGCATCCCCGCTCTGTCGGTAGATCAGGGTAATCAGCGTCGGCGTGGAGCTGCCAAAGAGGGTCACCGACAAGGCGTAGGCCAGCGAGACCCCCAGGGCCCTGACTTGCACCGGAAACAGCTCGGCCAAGGCCGCCGAAGCCGGCCCCGTGTAAAGCACCATCAGCACTGCCAGCCCGCATTGGAAGCTGATCAACGTCTGGAGACTGGGGCTGTTGTTCAACCATACGAACCCTGGGTATACGCAGAGCGCGACCCCCATGGAACCGATGAGCATGACGGTATAGCGCCCGATACGGTCCGATAGCAGTGCGGTCAAGGGACACAATAGTGTGATGAGGCCTACCAGCACCAACCCCAGGTAGGCCTCGTTGCGCGGAAGCTCAAGCACCATCGATGCATAGGTCGGCATGAAATTGATCAATTGTGTCGCAACAGTCCAGAGGACGACGATCAACACCCCCATCACGAGGTTGGGCAGGTAGGGGCGCAGGCTTGTCCCCTTTCCTGGCAGTGCTTGATTAGCCTGGTCATCGAGAAAGCGGCGCAGCGGCTCGCTTTCCTCAAGGCTGCGGCGAATCTTCAGACCGGCGACCACGACCAGCAGCCCAAAGACATAGGGCACGCGCCAGCCCCACTCATCCAACTGGGCTGGCGTCAACGCGCTCGACAACAGACTCGCACTTAAACCGCATAGCAGGAATGATCCGGCTTGCGCCACTTGTTGGCTGGAAGCAAATAGACCACGGCGGTCGGCAGGTGCCGTTTCGACAAGATAGGCCAACGCGCCACCAATCTCCCCGCCTGCTGCAACCCCCTGCAATATGCGCGCGACGACAATGCTCAGCGGTGCCCACCAACCAATGGCCTGATAGGTCGGGCAGACCGCAATGATCAGGGTTCCGGCGCCCATCAGCATGATGGACAGGGTCAGCGCGGCCTTGCGTCCCCGGCGATCGGCATAGCGCCCCATCAACAGCGCCCCCAACGGTCGGGCAACGAAGCCGACCGCGAGCGCCAGGTAGGAAGCGAGCAACGACATCAATGGGTCGGAAGCCGGAAAGAACGCCGCCGCGATCTGCAAGGCAAAGATTGCAAACAGGGTGAAGTCGAACCATTCCAGCGCGGCGCCCACACTCACCGCCAGCACCAGCTTTCTGCGCTCGCGCCCCTGGTTATCCAGGGCGGTAGCGCTCATTGCTCACCCCCGGCGGGAAGTGGAGGCAATGGCTCACAACACGCCAGGCGGCGCAGGAACTGCTCACAGGCCTCAAGCTGAGCCAGTTCCACATACTCGTTTGCCTTGTGCGCTTGCTTGATACTTCCTGGGCCGCAGACGATCGTGGGAATCCCAGCGGCCTGGAACAACCCGGCCTCGGTGCTGTACGCCACTCGCTGTCGGCCATGGGTCATTGAACTCGCCTCGCGAACCCACTGCGCGAATGCCTGATTGCCCTTCTCATCCAGCCCCGGGGTATGCAGCGTGTGGAAAAACTCAATGGACGCCCCCGCAGCGCGATCATTCATCTCACTGTGCATGGCCTGGCTGGCGTCCTCCTTGATCTGTACCAACAGCTGCTCGGCATCGCACCCGGGCAGGTAGCGAATCTCGAAGTCAAAATTGCATTGGCCAGGAATGACATTGCCTGCCACACCGCCGTTGACCCGGCAGACCTGAACGGTGGTGTACGGGACATCAAACCCACTGTCCAGCGGCCCCTTTGCCAGCCGTCTGGCCACCTGCTGAAGCTGCATCTGTACTCGCGCGGCATAGTCGATCGCGTTGACCCCCTCGCTGGGCAACGATGAGTGCGCCACCTTGCCATGGACACAGCAATTGATTTCATGACGCCCTTTGTGGCCGATCACCAACGCCATTGAAGTCGGCTCGCCGACAATACAACCGGCGGGTTCCAACTGCGCCTGCGTGATAAATGGGGCCAGGTGTTTCGCCCCCATCGCGCCCACCTCTTCGTCATAGGACAGGGCCAGGTGAAAGCTTTGCCGTGCAGACGCCATCAGCTCTGGAACCATCGCCAGCACCACGGCGATAAACCCCTTCATATCCGAACTGCCACGACCGTACAGCCGCCCATGGTCCAGGTGGGCGCTGAACGGATCCTGCGCCCAGGCTTGGCCCGCTACGGGCACCACGTCGGTATGTCCGGACAGGATGATGCCGCCGGGGCGCGGCGGGCCAAGACTGGCAAACAGGTTCGCCTTGCGCCCGGAGACGTCCGGCAGAATTTGGGCCTGCACCCCGACGCCATGCAGGTACCCGCTCACCCATTCGATAAGGTCCAAATTGGAGCGGTCGCTGACCGAAGGGAAACCAATCAAGGTGCGTGCGATCTCCAACGTGCGTGCCAGCACGCTGCGGCCGTCATTCGAGCAAGCGTCTGCCGCCCCCTGCGCAAAGGCCAAGGAAAGAGTCATGGGATGCTCCAGCAAACAGAAGTCTATTTTTGAAGGGCGACCGGCATAGGCCCTGAATGAACAACGCGCCTGTCTCGCGAAAACCAGACGTTGGACAACAACACCGCCACGCACACCAGCGTAACCAGGACTGGCACCCAGGGGCTATGCCAGGTGGAGAGTACGAACTCGGCCGCCAAGGCAATGACCGGCACGCACGGCGTGAGAATGGACACCCGCCCGCCTCCCAAATGCTGAATGGCAAACTGCAGGGTGAACACCGGAATCAGCACGCTGACAAACGCCAGCTGGATCAATTGACCGAGCATGGCGGTATCAAGCGTGAGCAATTGGTGCAAGTTTTCCCGGCCGACCCAGCCCGTGACAATCAATAGCAGGAAGAACCTGACACACAGAATATCCATGGCGCTGTACTTGCTGTCACGGTTCAGTCGAGCCGAGCAGAACACATAGATCCCACCGGTGATCCCGGCGACAGTGGCCAGGGCAATGCCCTCATGCAAGTTGACAAGACTGACCTGGGCCGTGACTCCAAGCGCGAGGCGCATAAGGACCAGGGCCATCAGCGACAACAGGATCAGCAGCGCGCCCAACCACCGGGAACGACTGACTGCGGACCTCGCCACCAGCATTTCACAAACCACCACCACCAGCGGCATCCAGCCCTGATAGATGGCCGATTCCACTGAAGCCTCGATACGCTGCAACGCCATGAACATCAGCCACCAACTGAACAGTGTCAGCACATTGAGCAGCAGCACGCCTCGCCACTCCTCGCGCAGTAGCCGAAACGGGTCATGACCCCGCAAGGTATGCACCAGGAAAAATACCGCCCAGGCCATCAGGAAGGTGATGAATGTCAGCGCCGCCCCACTGATACGGGTGAACGCCACCATGACCCAGACGGCCGAGAGCGCCGTCGAGATGCAGTAGACCGCCATGCTGACGGCACCGAGTATTCCTGTCTTCATGCCTGCTCCTTGAGAAGAACCTGTTGCTTGCCGCCCGCGGAATTGATCAAGCGGTTCCCGGCTCCAGCACTTCCACCTGGGTTGGCACGTAGTGCTGCAAGGCTTCGAAGTCGGCGCGGAGCACCTTTGGATCTGCGTTATACAAAGTCAGGATGCCCGCGGTATCGGCCAGGGACCGGGAATCCACCACCATTCCGGGGGCGACCCGCCAGTCGATGCTGTAAGTACTGGAAATGGGGGGTTCGTTGAGCTGGCTGATCCGACCTTTGCGCAAGGGCAACAAGGCGGACACCACGTTGTTCTTCTCGTTGGGCTTGATGTCATCAAGCGCTGCGGCCCCGGCGACGAGGTAGAGATTGGCGTCGATCAGGTTGATATCGCTGTTTTTCTCGTGGTACGGCACCCCGATACCGCCAGGCACGCGTGCGGCAATTTCCAGGAACACCGGATAACCGCGCTTGCGGTCCACGAAGACCTCGTGGTGCGTCGAACCGTTGCGAAAATTCAGGGCTGCAATCACATCCCGGTTGAAGGCTTCCAGGGTCGCCTTGAGCGTGGGATCGGCTACGGGAATCACGCTCAAGGGCTTGCCCTGGACAAAGTCGAAGTTGGTGCAGCCCAGTTCCAAGACCCCGCAGTAGCGGATTTGACCGTCAACCACAAACGAATCGCACTGGAACATGTCACCGTCGATGAACTCGTCCACCTCATAATCAAAATGATACGGTGAGGCTAGCACTTGTTCTCGGGCCTTGATGAATTCGGCCTCGTTGCGAATGATCGACACCTCGAAACTGCCCGCTGCGTTCACCGGTTTCAGGACCAGGGGCAAGCCCAATCGCGCCGTCAGCTCGGCGTAGTAAGCCTGCGGCTCAGCCGATAGCCGTACGTGATCCAGGGGCACGAACTCGGGAATGCGTATTCCCTTTTCGCTGACGGCGTGTTTCATCAGCACCTTGTCGCGAAAGTTCGCCACGATCGCCTGTGTATCGCCCTCTAATCCGAACTCCTCGCGCAATTGTGCCGCCAGCTCAACGTGGCACTCTTCCTGGCAGAAAATACGCAATGACGAAGTATTGCCCTGCACGGCTCGCAACTCATCGCTGATGATGCTTCGACATTGGTCATGATCCAGCAACGGGCGAATGTTGCGCTGCAGGTCGGCATCGACGCGTGCAATCTGCGAGACGTTGCGCTCGAGTGTGGGCGGCAGGACATCGGCATGATAGGCGATCAGTACTGTCCGGCATTCTCGACCCAGCGTCCGCAGCGCCTTCTCGGAGGCGAAGTTAAGGTAATGGGGCGTCAGGAAAACGATGGTCTTGATCATGGTAATGCCTCACTGGAAGTCGACGTTCATGCGATAAAGAAGGCGCGCATCGGCGCCCCCTTCACTTTTGGGGATTGGCGGACCTTTATGCAGCGTTGAGAGGTTGTCCCAGATCACGATGTCGCCTGGGCGGTAGGCATGCCGATATCGCGGCGCGTTCTGGACAAGGAAGTCGACCAGACTGTCGAGAATGCGCTGGGACAGTGCTGGCGTTACCCCTTCTATTTGCATGGCCGTGGCGGCCGGTGCATAAAGCGACGTCGTGGCGGCGAGTGGGTGTTTGAACACCAAGGGGTGAACCACGGTGTCTTCCAGTGCGCCAGCCTCCTGGGGATTGAGTTGTTGCACCGCAGCGTCGGCATTGCGCAGTGTGTCGCGATTGCCGAACCGATGGTGAATCCGCAGGTTTTCCAGGTCTAGGCCCTTCAGGTGCTGCGGGCAATCTGGACTATCCAGCCACTGGCGAACTTGATGCAGGCCTGCGACACAATCGATGAATTGAGTCTCACCGTGTTGGTCCGGTACACGTACCGACAGCAGTGACGTGAACACCGTGTTCGCCGATTTGTACGACATGTCGGTGTGCCAATACCCTCCTCCCTCATGCACACCCAAGGCCTGGCCGTCCCGATAGAGATTGGTCACGGTCAGCACTTCCCGATAGTCCTCGAGGCAGTACTTGGCCAACACATGATGCACAGGTGCCCCCAGCCTGCGCATCAACTGCACATAGGGGGCAACGCTGACGTCCTGGTTGGCGATGACCAGCACCTTGGCCCCGGCGATGGTCTGTTTGAGCTCCGCTGGCGACTGCCCGAGCACATCGCCAAGGTCCAGGCGCAGCGGCTGGAACATCCTCACGCCCATGACCGCAGTCCTTCTTGCAGTGATGTTGTGGCACTCATTTCTGCTGCTGCGGGCACCATCGTGTTGATCGATGCATAACCTGAAGCTGCGCCCGCGAAATACAGGCCGGCGACAGGGCTTTTCCCATCCTGGTGGCAGGTAAAGCCGGTTTGCGGGTTGAGCAGTTGTGGCCAGTCGGTAGCGGGGAGTTGTGCGGTGACGCCGATGGCCGACACCAGGCATTGGTCCTTCGCCAACACATCCAAGTGCAACTCATACCCCTCGGATGCCTGGGCAGCGACCAGCCGGCCCGACTCTTGAGCCTTGCGACAAGAAGCCTGGAGCAACGAATTGCCATTGAGCGACGCCGGAAGGTCCAAGACGACCTTGTCGCCGTCCTGGCGAATGCGGCTGTAGGCATGCAGCCAGATATTGGCCCGGCCCGTGCTATTGGCGCTGTTGAGCGGCCCTTGAAAGGAACTGGACGAAGTCTTGGCAATCATTTCCAACGTGCGCTGGCTCAGGGACCTGAGGGCAAAACGATCATCGGTCTCTTGGGGATACAGCCCCAGGTAGGATTTGATCAGGATGGACACATTGCGGGCGAACGGGGCAAGCAGTAGTGCGATCTGAAACGCACTGTTACCGCTGCCAAAGATGACCACATCCTGCTGCAGGAAACGGAGGCCCTGCCCCCGCGCAACCATTTGATAGACATCAAAGCAGTTCAACCAACGGGCATTGGGCATTTCGAAGGGCGGCGCCTTCGGGCGAATCCCGGTTGCCAGGATAATCTGCCGCGCGCGCAAGGAATGACTCTGGGAGCCCGGGGCCAGGCTCACCTCGAACACCCCCTGCACCTTGCTTACGGTGACCACCCGTTGCTGGATCTTGGCCAGAGGCAAGGCTTCGAAGTTGCTACGGATATAGGCTGCGTATTCCTCACCGGTGGGGCTGACGCACAACTTGCGCATGAATCGATGCAAGGGATAGGGAGCGCCTTCAATCTCCAGCTCATTGCAGTATGACTGCAATGGATGATCTCCCATCATGCCCATGCACCCCCCGAATACATCGCTGATGACCGCGACTTTCAGGCCCAGGTCGATCAGCCGGATACACTCGCTAAGCCCTGCGGGACCGCCGCCTACGACAATGACGTCGAACACTTGCTGCTCCATTTCAAAAATCCTCCAGGCGGGCACAGGCTTGATCAACAATGGGTTTGGCTACCGAGAAAGAAAACCGGACATAGGTGGGGCACTGCCCCAGGTAGAAGGGCGTCGCAGGCAATGGCATGACCCCGCAACGCATGGCCAAGTGTTGACTGAACTCAACCGGAGACAATGAAGGCGCCTGCCGTGAATAGTCGGCCATGATGTAATGGCCGCCCGCCGGTAACCGGATATCCAACCCGGCAGCCATCAGCGCACCTGCCAGGCGATCACGTTTGTGCTTGTAGTGCTCACGCAAGCTATCAAGTCGCCCGACGGTCAATTCATCAAGCAAAACAGCAACGGCGGCCTGTATGGGGGTGGGTTGGCAATAGCTCAGGTACAGGTGGTGGGCGTAGGCTCGCTCCATGAAGGTTGCCTGCGCGCATAACCAGCCGATCCGGACTCCCGTCATGGACAACAACTTTGAAGCGCTGCCCGCCACCATCATGGGAATCTGCTGGTGGGGGTACTGTGCCGGGGCGTCGGTGTCGTACTGATAGTGACGATAGGCTTCGTCGACAATCACCATGAAGTCATGGTTTTTTGCCAACGCCACCAAGTGCTGCCAATCATCCGCGGACATGCACCACCCGGTCGGGTTGTGGGGCGTATTGAGCAGCAATATGCGAACACCAGCACGCAATTGCCGCTCGAACATTGCCCAGTCGGGGCCGATCGACGCCCCCACCGACAACGGTAGTGCAACAAACTCCAACCCCAGCAACGTGGCCATTCCTGGGTAATAGGGATAAAAGGGTTCAAAAAAGGCGACCCTGCTGCCGTATTGCGTGGACGCGGCATACAGGGCCAAGTACAAGGCCTCGGTACAGCCGCTGGTCACCAGCACTTCGCTGTCGGGCGCATAGCCGGCACTGTGGGCCGCAATGCTTTCGCGCAAAATCATTTCGCCGCGAGGGTCGGCGTACTGCCAGCCCGACCGTACCTGGCGGGCCAACGCCGCATTCATGGCATTGTCAAACAGGGGTTCAGGAAGTCCTTGCGACAGGTTCAACGCCCCCGAGGATGCTGCATAGGCACTGGCATCCCTGAAGGGCGCCACTCGACCAATCAATGTCAAATCATCCATGACTTCCCGCCCCTTGTATTGATCGGTCAGGCGTGAGTGGCCACTCGGTTGAGTCCTTGCCAGAATCGGGTCAACAGGTTCAGTACATCGCCAGCGCCTTCCAGAATATCGCTGCCGTTGTCAGTGTCTCGAGCGGCCTCCATGACCGCGTCACTGATCCATTGCACATGATCGGTTTCAACCAGCATGTGCAGGTAGAAGTAGGTGAAGTCTTCGTGCTTCCACCCGCTGTACAGGCGGAAACCTTCGTACAGGTTGGCGATCATCGGAAAGCCGAACTCTTCGATAACGTAATGAGCACCAATGGCGTGCTCTGTCGAACCCTCAAGGAAAATCCGACGCAGGCCGTCGACCAACTCGCTGGCTTCGGGAATATATTCAACCTTCTTCCAGTCATCCAATGTGATGCCGACGCCGGCGAGTACACGCTCAAACATAATGAAGTGCGCCTCGCCTACCCCATCGCCCAGCTCAGACACCACCGTGCGCGCCAACTTCATCCGAATCACTTCGCTGTCGGTGCGGTGCGAGGTACCCGCCAGGATCTGGGGGAACGTACGAATGTAATAAAAGTATTGCTGGAACACTTTCTTCAACGTTGCCTTGGGCAGGGGGGCCTGGCGAAACGTTTTGTAGAACGCATTGGTGTTGATCCCCGAAGCCGTGATCATTCCTTTAATCGAATGGATGATTTGCTCACCCGTCAGACAGCCTTGTTCCATTTGCTGAGCCGGCATAGATTTCCCCAAATACGATAAGGTAGCTTGGACGGCAGTGACGAAATGTCGCTGCGCGTTTCAGATAGTAAACAAGCGACTCATGCAAACAAATTAATAGTTTCAATCGGCTATGCTTCAAACAATAGATTTATTTTGAAACATGAAAAAATCATTATTATTTTTTATTAAAATCATAGGCTTACTTTCATAGAAAATTTTAACGCACAAAAATAGAGCATTATTTATTTTTTGCACCGACTTGATGCGCGCCAGCCGCTAAGCTGAAATTAAATCACCCTGATCTGGAAGTCTTCTATAGTGAACAACCAACCCATTGACATCGCCCTGACCATCAAAGCCGAGCGAACCGCCCGTGAATGGTCCATCGGCGAGCTCGCCCAGCTCTCCGGCGTATCAAAGGCTATGATCAGCAAAATTGAAAACGCACAGGTCAGCCCTACCTCAACGATCCTGGGCCGGTTGTCAGGTGCTTTCGGTTTACCCCTCTCTACCCTGCTGCATCGGGCCGAGGGGCGCTCGGGACTTCTTTCAAGGGCGGCGGAGCAACCGCGCTGGGTAGACCCGGAAACCGGCTATGCGCGCCAGCAAGTCTCACCCCGGGAGGGCTGGCCACTGGAACTCATCAGTGTGCAACTGCCCCCGGGCGTGCGCATCAGCTATCCCGCCACGGCTTACGCGTTCCTTCATCAGCAGGTGTGGGCCACGCAAGGCACGCTGACGTTTACCAAGGGCACCACCACCTACCTTCTGGAACAAGGCGACTGCTTGCAATTGGGACTGCCTGAAGAAGCCTGCACGTTCGAAAACGCCACGCCGCAAGTCTGTGAATACGTCATAGCCTTGATTCGCAAGTAGCAACAGCCCCATCGGTAACCGCCTGCAACAAAGGCTAGCCGACGGCACGTCAATCATGCCGACCTGCAAGCAGGTATCGCGCGCCCGGAATGGCCGTCCGAGGTAGGCACCGCCAGCTGACATCAAACTGTCATCACTCTTTCGCCGAAATGCCACGATTGCTGGCTACTGTCCTCGCCAATGAGATCGATCTCAAGCGAGTGACAATGACTGATTTGAAAGAAGTGGCACGTCTGGCAGGGGTTTCGCGAGCTACCGCTGCCCGCACCTTCGCCTCCCCTGAAGTAGTGCGTCCGGCTACCCGCGAGCAGGTGTTCGCCGCCGCACGGCAGCTGGGTTTCCGGCCCAATCGTCTTGGTCGTCAGTTGCGCCTGCAAGTGACCAAGCTGATCGGTGTGGTGGTCCCCAACCTGCTCAATCCCGTGTTCGCCGAACAATTCCAAGCCATGGAGCGCGCTGCGCGTTTGCGCGGCTACAACCTGCTCCTGGCGACGACCGACTACAGCAGCGAGCGCGAAAGCGTGGTGGTCGAGGAGTTGTTGCGCCAGCGGGTCGATGGCCTGGTCCTCACGGTCACCGACGCCGAGAGCAACCGCGTGTTGCAAAGCCTGGACAGCGAGGACACGCCTTTTGTGCTGGCTTATCACCAGCCGGGCAATCCGCACTACAGCGCCGTGTCGGTGGACAACCGCGCCGGCATGGCTCTGGCCACTCGTTATCTGCTGGAAGCCGGGCATTGGCGCATTGGCATGGTTGCCGGCCCGGCCCTGCAATCGGACCGCGCTCGCCTGCGTTACGCCGGTTATTGCGACGCCATGCGCGAGGCCGGCCTCGACAGCCTGCCGGTGATTGAAATGCCGGCCCATACCCAGGCGGACTTCGCCGCCATCGCGCCCTTCCTGCAAGGTCCGCAGGCCCTCAGCGCACTGGTTTGCTCCAACGATCTGTTGGCCATCAGCCTGATCGCACAACTGCGTCGCAACGACTGGCACGTGCCCCAACAGCTCTCGGTCATGGGATTCGATGGCATCGCCCTCGGCACTCAAATGCACCCGACATTGTGCAGCGTGGTTCAGCCCATCGAGGCCTTGGCCTGCACCGTAATCGATCAATTGCTGGCGCAGATTGCCGGCGCCACACCGGTTACCCATTGCCTGCCCTGCCATATCCGGCCGGGCGAAAGTACTCAATCCTACAAGGAGACACTTGATGATTCGCTTGCGTAAAACCCTGGCGACGTTACTGCTATGCGGCGCTGCCAGCCTGGCCCAGGCCGCCGAAACGGCGATTTGCTACAACTGCCCACCGGAATGGGCCGACTGGGGCACACAGCTCAAGGCCATTGCCGATACCACTGGCGTGCAGGTCCCGCTGGACAACAAGAACTCCGGGCAGGCACTGGCGCAACTGGTCGCCGAACAGGCCGCGCCTGTAGCGGACGTGGTGTATTACGGCGTGACCTTCGGTTTGCAGGCGCAAAAAGCCGGGGTGGTCGGCACTTATCAACCCAAGGGCTGGGAACAGATTCCGGCAGGCTTGAAAGATCCGCAGGGACACTGGTTCGCCATTCACTCCGGCACCCTGGGCATCATGGTCAACGTCGATGCCTTGGGCGGCTTGCCTGTGCCGCAAAGCTGGGGCGATCTGCTCAAGCCTGAGTACAAAGGCATGGTCGGCTACCTTGATCCATCCAGCGCGTTCGTCGGTTACGTTTCCGCGGTAGCGATCAACCAGGCCATGGGCGGTAGCCTCAATGACTTCACGCCGGCGATCGATTACTTCCAGAAACTGGCGAAAAACTCACCCATCGTGCCCAAGCAGACCGCTTACGCACGGGTGTTGTCCGGGGAGTTGCCGATTCTGGTGGATTACGACTTCAACGCCTATCGGGCACGTTACAAGGACAAGGCCAACGTTGCTTTCGTGATCCCCAAGGAAGGCAGCATCAGCGTGCCTTACGTCATGAGCATTGTCGGCAACGCGCCGAATCGGGCCAATGCCGAGAAGGTCCTGGACTTCGTCCTGTCCGACCAGGGCCAGGCGCTCTGGGCCAAGGCCTACCTGCGACCGGTGCGGGCGATGAAGATGCCTGCCGACATCGCTGCGCAGTTTCTGCCAGACAGCGATTACGCCCGGGCCGGCGTGGTCGACTACCAGCAGATGGCGGCGGCACAGGAAGCTTTTTCTGCACGTTATCTGAAAGAGGTCAAGTAAGTGACCGCCTCGGTAATAAAAGCCCGGGGAGTCCCTTCGGGCCAGGCCACGGTGCCGCGTTTGCGGCTGACCGCGGCCTGGGCCCTGGCGCCTGCGGCTGCGGTGCTGTTCGCGTTCTGGTTGTTGCCACTGGCGCATCTGATCGTGCTGGGCGGGCAAAATCGCGACGGCGGCGAAAGCGGCTATTGGCAGGTACTGAGCAGTGCGCAATACCTGGGCAGTCTGGTACAGACCTGCCTGCTGGCCTTGGCGACGACCCTGGCGGCGCTCTTGGTGGGGGGCATCAGTGGTTTTTTTCTCAGCCGCCAACGCTTCTTCGGCCGCTCGCTGCTGGTCGCCTTGTTAACGTTTCCGTTGGCATTCCCCGGCGTGGTGGTCGGCTTCCTGGTGATTCTGCTGGCCGGGCGCCAAGGCTTGTTCGCCAGCCTTGGCCTCGAGCTGGCGGGTGAACGCTGGATCTTCGCTTACTCGCTGATGGGGTTGTGCCTCGGTTATCTGTACTTCTCGATTCCACGGGTGATCCTCACGGTGATGGCTGCTTGTGAAAGCCTCGATCGCAGCCTGGAAGAAGCCGCTCATTCCCTGGGCGCCGGCCACTGGCGAGTGGTTTGCGATGTCATCGTCCCCGGTCTGGCACCGGCACTGGTCTCGTGCGGGGCGATCTGCTTTGCGACCTCCATGGGCGCGTTCGGTACGGCCTTCACCCTCGGCACCCGCCTGAATGTGACCCCGGTGGCGATCTACAACGTGTTCACCAACTACGCCAATTTCGCCGTGGCCGCTGCGCTGTCGGTGGTGTTGGGGGCGCTGACGTGGGCAGTACTGCTACTGGCCCGACGGCTGGCAAAAAACTCGAGGACCGTCTTGTGAAGCGCTCAACGCTGTTTATCGGCCAGTTGGTGTTTACCCTGCTGGTCTGCGCGTTCATGTTGGTGCCCGTGCTGATGTCACTGCTGGCCGGGCTGACGCGCAATTATTTCCAGGGCGTCTCCAGTGGCCTGACGTTCGATTGGCTGGTGCAAGTCTGGCAGGCCTATTCGCCGACAGTCTGGCTATCCCTGCAACTGGCCGTGGCCTGTGCGCTGTGCGTCTGCGTGGTGGGTGTTCCGGCGGCTTACGCGTTGGTGCGGATGAACAACCGCTTCAGCCGTGCGTTCGAGGAACTGATGGTGCTGCCGGTGGCGATGCCTGGCCTGGCCAGCGCCCTGGCGTTGCTGCTCACCTATGGGCAATTCGGTGGGTTTCGCAGCAGTTGGCTGTTCATCCTCGTCGGCCATGTGCTGTTCACCTTGCCGTTCCTGGTGCGCCCGGTAATGGCGGTGATGCAACGTCAGCAACTGCCTGTCCTGGAAGAAGCCGCCGCCAGCCTTGGCGCCGGGCCGCTACGACGATTCTTCAGTGTGGTGGTACCCAACTGCCGGGCGGGGATCCTCGCTGGGGTCCTGATGGTCGTCACGCTGTCGTTGGGCGAGTTCAACCTGACCTGGATGCTCCACACCCCAATGACCAAAACATTGCCGGTAGGCCTGGCTGACAGCTATGCCTCAGCCAGGTTGGAAGTCGCCAGTGCCTACACCCTCATATTCCTGCTGATGATCGTGCCGCTGCTGATTGCGCTGCAGGCCATCAGCGCGCGCCTTTCCCGTGGAGAAAAACGATGACCGGAACCACCATTCGCCTGGCAGGTTGCCGCAAGGCGTTCTCCGACGGCACCGTTGCCGTCCATGACCTGGACCTGACCATCAATGCCGGAGAAACCCTGGCGATCCTCGGCCCGTCCGGTTGCGGTAAAACCACGACCTTGCGCCTGATCGCCGGCCTTGAGCGTCCGGATGTGGGGCAGGTGTTTTTTGGCGACTCCGACGTCACCCGCCTGCCCATCGAACGACGCGACGTGGGCATGGTGTTCCAGAACTATGCGTTGTTTCCCAACCTGGATGTGGCCGGCAACATCGTTTATGGCTTGAAGATTCGCGGCATGGCGCCGGCTGAACGGAACAAGCGCTGCTCGGAGTTGCTGGAACTGGTGGGCCTTCAGGACCATGGCAAGCGCAGCATCCATGAGCTGTCCGGCGGTCAGCGCCAGCGGGTCGCCCTCGCCCGCGCCCTGGCGCCCAAGCCTCGAGTCTTGCTGCTTGACGAACCGTTGGCAGCACTGGATGCACAGTTGCGCGAGCGCCTGCGCAGCGAGTTGGATCAGTTGCTACGCCATCTGGGCATTACGGCGGTGTTCGTCACCCACGACCAGGGCGAAGCCATGGCCCTGGGCAATCGGATTCTGGTCATGGAACACGGCCGCGTCGCGCAGTTGGCCAGCCCAAGGGACATCTACCAACAACCGGCCAACACGTTCGTCGCCAGTTTTGTCGGCAACCTCAACGCTTTTCCAGTGCTCGCCCACACGCCCCTGGGCTTGAAAGTCAGTGGCGGAGAGTTGCCGTGGCGCGGTGGCGGACTGCCTGCCATCGTCTACTGCCGGCCCGAACATTTGCGGGTGATGGACAACGAGGGGCATCTGCGCGGGCGCCTGGTAGGCCAGTTTTTCCAAGGGGCCCAAAGCCGCCTGTTGGTGGACGTCGGCGCCGCCCAGCCATTGCTGGTGGACAGCACCGACAACGTCATCCACGCCACCGGCGCCCTGATTGCCTTGGCCGTTGAGCCGCAAGTGCTGTTCACCCTGTCATCGTGATCTTCGTGTTTTCAGAGGGCTTATTTTGAATCATCCGTTTCTCATTGCGCAGATCAGTGACCTGCATCTCAAGGCCGGGGAAAAACTGACCTATGGCGTCGTTGATACCCTCGCCGCGTTGCGTCGTGCCGTCGATCATTTGAATACCCAGGTGCCGCGCCCCGACATCGTAGTAATCAGTGGCGACCTGGTCGACTTCGGTCGCCCTGATGAATACGCCGTATTGCACCCCGAACTGGCGCGCCTGCACATGCCTTGCTACCTGGTGCCTGGCAACCACGACAACCGCGAACATTTGCGGGCGGCATTTGCCGATCACGCCTACTTGCCAAGTTTGGCTGGAGCCCCCTTGGATTGGGTCGTCGAGGAGCATCCGCTGCGCCTGATTGGCCTGGACAGCACCATTCCCGGCGGTCATGGCGGTCAGTTACTGGATAGCCAATTGCGCTGGCTCGATGAACAGTTGGCCCGTCGTCCCGAGGTGCCAACGCTGCTGGTCCTGCACCATCCGCCGTTTATCAGCGGCATCGGCCACATGGACCGCGAGCCGTTCATCAACGCCTCGGCACTGGAACAGGTCATCGCCCGCCATCCACAGGTAGAGCGTTTGCTCTGCGGGCATTTGCATCGGCCGATGCAGCGGCGCTTCGGCGGTAGCCTGAGTTGCGTGTGCCCCGGCACCTCACATCAAATCGTCCTGGATCTACAGCCAAGCGCGCCCGCGCATTTCAACCTGGAACCACCCGGATACCTGCTGCATCACTGGCATGACCAGGGTTTGGTGACCCATAACGGTGTGTTTGGCCAGTATCCCGGGCCGTATCCGTTTTATGACGCTCATGGATTGATCGACTGATAACCCCAGGGACTTTTACTGATGCCGTTCTTTGGAGATTTATCCCCTACCCCACTCAATGCACTGAAGTTTTTCCAACGAGTTATTTAACGCCTCGGCCAATCATCTGATCGGTCGAGCGCTTCCTGCTGTCTTTTCAACATGCCCGGAACAGAGATTCCGCGGTGGAGTTCGCCCTGATGAAAGTCCTATTTAACGTACTGAGTGTTTTAACGGGTGGTATGACGCTTGTCCTCAGCCCATTGGCGTCGGCTGATTTTATCAGCGACAGCAAGGCCAACTTGAACTTGCGCAACTTCTACTTCAATAACGATAACCGTGACGGAGCCGCCGCGCCTTCGAAGACCGAAGAATGGGGCCAGGCCTTCATGCTCAATTATCAGTCGGGGTTTACCGACGGCACCGTCGGGTTCGGCCTGGATGCCATGGGGCTGCTGGGCCTGAAGCTCGACAGTGGCGCCGGCCGTCATGTCGGTGGCTCGATGTTTCCCAACGATGGCGACAAGGCGGCGGACCAATGGGCTCGTCTCGGTGCCACGGCCAAGATGCGTGTCTCCAAGACCGAGCTGCGGTACGGCACCTTGCAACCGAAGTTGCCGATCCTGGTCTCCAACGATGGTCGCCTGCTGCCGCAAACCTTCGAGGGCGGGCAAGTCACCAGCAATGAAATCGACAACCTGACGTTCACCGCTGGCCAGTTGGAACACGCCACAGGGCGTGCGTCCAGCGACAGCGCCGGCCTGGCCGTTGCGGGCGGCACCCAGGAAAGCAATAAATTCACCTTTGCCGGTGGCGATTACAAACTGACCAAGGATCTGACCGCGCAGTATTACTACGCCAATCTTGAAGACTACTATCAACAGCACTTCGCCGGTTTGCTGCATGTATTACCGTTGGGTGAATACGGTTCGTTGAAAACCGACCTGCGTTACTTCAAAACCACGTCCGATGGCAAGAACAGCAGCGCTGCCGGTCGCGCCAGTGGTTACAAACTCGGCGGTTATACCAAGGATGGCAACGGCGAGATCGACAACGACACCTGGAGCGCGGCGTTCATTTATTCGTTGGGTGGCCATGCCATTACCGCGGGTTATCAGCGTGTTTCCGAAGACAGCAACTTTACGCAACTGAACCAGGGCGGCCTGGTGGGCAAAGGCGAAGGCGGCGCAAGTCTTTACCTCTACACCGACCGCACCATCCAGACGTTCATCCAGGCCGGTGAGCGCACGGCATTCGCGCAATATGCCTATGACTTCGCAGCGCTTGGCGTTCCGGGTTTGAAGGCCTCGGTGATGTACCTCAAGGGCGACAACATCCAGACCGCCAGCGGCCGGGACGCCAGTGAATGGGAACGTGATATCTCCCTGGACTATGTGATCCAGAGCGGCACGTTGAAGAACGTCGGTTTCGGCTGGCGCAACGGGATGTCGCGAAGCGATATCGCCCGCGACCAGGATCAAAATCGCCTGTTTGTGAGCTACAGCATTCCGTTGATGTAACCGTGCAGGAGGAAGGAGCCGGAAGCACTCCCACCGCGGCTCCTTTCCTCCCGCCTTCAAGGCATGCCCATTGCCCTGGCGCCGGGCCTACCGCGCTGTTGCACTGACACAACAACGTTGCCTTCCCGGGCACATTGTTTCGCAGGATCAGGCAAGCATCAGCCCGGATCGTGCAACCCTCCGCAAATGTTCCTTCCTATAGTTAACCAGAGCCAAACCATCTGGAGCTGGTCCCCCTATGAGCGCCCTGAACATAAACGGCCGTGAATACACGGTCGACGTCGACCCTGGCACCCCTATTCTCTGGACCCTGCGCGACACGCTGGGCATGACCGGCACCAAGTTCGGCTGCGGCGCGGCGCTTTGTGGTGCCTGCACCGTGCACCTGGATGGCCAGGCCATTCGTTCCTGCGTGACGCCCATCGCCGCCGCCGAAGGCAAGAAGATCACCACCATCGAAGCGGCAACCGATGGCAGCGACCCGGTTGGCAGTGCCGTGCACGAGGCGTGGGTCAAACACGACGTGGCGCAATGCGGCTACTGCCAGAGTGGCCAGATCATGAGCGCAACGGCTTTCCTCAAGGCCCAGCCCAAGGGCAAGCAGCCCACGGCGGCCGAGATCGACTCGGCCATGGCCGGCAACATCTGTCGCTGTGGCACCTACGCCCGAATCCGCGCCGCGGTGGCTGATGCCGCCAAAGCCCTTGCCTGATCGGAGCCGACCATGTTGAACGAGATTTTCCCCGACGAGTTGCCCCGCGCCTTGCAGCACACGCTGGAGCGCGATCAGGCCGACGGCCCCGCTACGCTGCCCCGCCGCAGTTTTCTCAAGATTGTCGGCATCGGTGGTCTGGCGCTCGGCGCTTTTCCCCACTTGGCCCTGGCGCAGGAGACCAACGGCGCAGTCCCAACGCCGCTCAACCCGACTCAGCAGCCCTCCGCATTTGTGCAGATCGCCCCTGACGGCGTGGTAACGGTGACCATCAACCGCCTGGAGTTCGGCCAGGGCGTGCAGACCGCCCTGCCGATGATCCTCGCCGAAGAACTGGATGCCGACTGGAGCCTGGTGCGCAGCCGCAACGGTAACAGCGACGCCGCCTATATGGACCCGGCCTTTGGCATACACCTGACTGGCGGCTCCAACTCGATCAAGAACAGCTATACCCAATACCGCGAACTGGGCGCCCGCGCTCGCGCCATGCTGCTTGCGGCGGCAGCCGCGCGTTGGAACGTCGATGTCGCGAGCCTGAGCACCCAAGCCGGCATGGTGCTCGGCCCCGCCGGGCGTAAAGCGAGCTATGGCGAGCTGGCCGAGGCCGCGATGGCCCTGCCCGTACCGGAAACGATCACGCTCAAGGATCCCAAGGATTTCCGAATCATCGGCCAGGCCACCACGCGCATTGATGCGAAAGCCAAGAGCAGTGGCCAGCAGGAATTTGGCATCGACATGCATCTGCCGGGGCAGTTCACAGCCGTGGTGGCACGTCCGCCAGTGTTCGGCGCCAGGATTGCCTCTTTGGATGACAGTGCGGCACGGGCAACCAAAGGGGTTAAAGCTGTGTTTCGCGTGCCGCTGGACCGAGGTGCTGAAGGCGTTGCTGTGGTGGCGGACGGTTATTGGCAGGCGAAACTGGCGCGTGATGCGCTGAAGCTGGAATGGGACTTGGCCAGCGTCGAGAAAGTGGACAGTGAAAAGCAACGGGTCCAATACCGGGAGCTGGCCGCTCAACCCGGCCCACGACAATTCGACGCTGACATGACACCGCTTGCCAGCGCGCCGCATCAGTTGGAAGCCGAGTTTGTGTTCCCTTACCTCGCCCACGCGCCCATGGAGCCGTTGAACTGCACCGTGCAACTCGCGCAGGGGCGCGCCCAGTTGTGGGTCGGCACCCAGTTTCCTGGCGGCGATGGCGCGGCAGCTGCACGGGTCCTGAATCTGCAACCCGAACAAGTCCAGGTCAATGTGCAGACGGCGGGCGGAGGTTTCGGCCGGCGTGGCGTGCCCACCAACGATTTTGTCGTGCTGGCTTGCGAGGTGGCCAAGGCCGCGCACGCCGCCGGGCTTGATGCTCCTATCCGCACACTCTGGAGCCGTGAGGACGATATCAAGGGTGGCTACTATCGCCCCATGCACCTGCACCGCGCGCGCATCGGTTTTGACGACAGCGGTAAGGTGCTGGCCTGGGACCATGTCTTGGTCGGGCAATCCATCGTCAGTGGCACGCTGTTCGAGGGGATGGTGAAGAACGGGATCGATGCCACCGCAACAGAGGGAATGCGTAATCCTTATCCGCTGCCGATGCGCCTGACAGTCCACCACCCCAAACTCAACGTCCCCGTATTGTGGTGGCGCAGCGTCGGTTCCACCCATACGGCATTCGTGATGGAAACACTGATCGACGAGATCGCCCGCACCACCAAACAGGACCCGGTGGCGTACCGGATGAAGCTGTTTGGCGACCAGAGCCCACGGCATCGCGAAGCGCTGCAATTGGCCGTGGACAAGAGTGGGTATGGCAAGCGCCAGCTGGCGGCGGGCCGTGCCTGGGGCGTGGCGGTCCACGAATCGTTCAGTTCGGTGGTGGCGTACGTCGTCGAAGCCTCGGTGCAGGATGGTCGTCCGGTGCTGCACCAGGTGACCGCCGGCGTGCACTGCAATCTGGTCGTCAACCCACGCAGCGTTGAAGCCCAGGTACAAGGCGCTGCGCTGATGGGCTTGTCGATGTGCCTGCCAGGTGGCGCCGTCACCCTGAAGGACGGCGTCGTGCAGCAGAGCAATTTTGCCGACTTCAGCGTGCCGCGCATTACCGACATGCCGGAATTCGCCGTCCACATCGTGCCCAGCGCCGAACCACCCACGGGGATGGGTGAGCCCGGTTTGCCAGCGTTGGCTCCGGCGTTTGCCAATGCCGTGGCGAGCCTGACGGGTAAGCCGTTGCGTGAGTTGCCGTTCAAGTTGACGTGACAGAAACATGAGGCCGTCTGGCAGTTGCGCTGCCAGACGTGCCTCCCTGTTACAAGCGAATCCGCTTGATATCCCGCTGCGGTGGCTCTCCGAACAGGCGGCTGTACTCGCGGCTGAACTGCGAAGCACTTTCATAGCCAACCTGCCCGCCTGCGCTGCTCGCGTCGACATTCTGGGTCAACATCAAATGCCGAGCGGCTTGTAGCCTTAACTGTTTCTGGTATTGCAGCGGACTCATTCCGGTCACGGTGCGAAAGTGCTGGCGAAAGGTAGAAGGACTCATGTGCGCCTGTGCCGCCAGATCGTCCATGCGCAGCGTCAGGCGAAAATTGAGTTTCAACCAGGCGAGGGTCTTGGCGATGTGTTGGCTGGGTGAGCCTGCGGCGATGACATGCAGCAATTGCGGAGCATGGGCACCGCTTAACAGACGAGCGATGATCTCTTCCTTGATCAGCGGGGCCACAGTCTCAAGCAGTGGCGGCTCCTTCAACAGCTCGACCAGACGCTTCAGGGCATCCAGCACACCGGCATCCAAAGCCTGCACGGTAATGGGTTTGAACGCGTCGTCTCTCATGCGTTGCGACAGCCGCATGCGCTCGGCCACTTGCATCACCGTGGTGCTTTCGAATCTCAGCATCATGCCCAGGAAAGGCTCGGCGACGCTGGCCTGGCAGATATGTGAAATGACTGGCAGATCTACGCTGGTCACCATGGACTGACCGGGTGAATAGGTCAGGATGTCCTCCCCCACCATGGCTTGCTTACGGCCTTGCAAGGTGACGCCGATACCCAGGCCGTAGATGCAGTGCATGGGCGCAGTGATCGCTTTGCGCCGATGCAGGCTCAAGCCGGGTATGGCGGTGATCTGGTCGCCGTCGCTGGGCAGCCGTTGACTGACCGAATCGGCCAGACGTTCTATGTCGCTGAGGGTTTTGGCGCTTGTAAAATCGGTTGGCACATTCGACTCCTGGAAACATCAGGCCTGGACGGCTCACAGCGAACGAGGTTCGCTCCGACCGCAAGTCCGCCCACGGTGGAGTATGCTGGGCCGGTGGTTCGGCTCGCTTGCCTGATCAGCGCAATTTCTTGCACGATTCAACGAGCCATCAGAGCCAGAAGACCCTGACATCCAAGTATAACAAGATGTTTCAGGAAATAAGGATGCCCAAAGCGATGACTTCGCCTGGCACCTAAAGTCTATGGAAGATGTAGCGGGTGGACGGTTGATCGTCCAACGCTACCCCTGCCTGGCCCAGTTGTTCGCGCAAAACTGGCGTGTCGACCCGGACTTTCCAATCCGCACGGGCCGGAGCCACTGACCCGCCGTCGTAACGGCTGATCGCCTCGAACAGCTGCGTTCGGTCTGGGAGGTACACCGCCAACGCGTGGCCCTTCCACGCCGCGACATTCATTCCCAGGGCTTCACATACCTGGATTTTCGCCTGGGCATCGTCTCTATCGGCCTGGCGTGAGCGTTCGATCTGATCGGCCAGGATCGGATCGACGACCCGGTCCGTGAAGAGAATATCCCCCGCCTCCCAGACTTCGGGAGGGCAAATCTTATCGGCCGGGCGCAGGGTAATGAACGGATTAATTTCCATCGGGTAAATTCGACAGACCAGGGGGCGCTCTTCATAGATGCCGCAACGGCCGTCGTCGCCCAGGTTCTGACATTGCGTCAGGGCATTGCCGGCCAATACCGCAACGACTCGAATCTGCGCATTGCCGCTGGTTACCTCCACGGCCCGCTGGGCGCTGTGGGTGAATTGCCCAGGCGCAGAAGCCCAAGTCGTTTCATCGAACGCCTCCAGTATGACCGCCACTTCATGCCCTCGTTGGAGCCACTGCCGTGCCTCGTTCAGCGTCAGTGGAATCAGGCGGCCCTTGCAGCAAATCCCGCAACCGTTGCAGGCAAATCGGATAGCGCTGTTTTCCATACCAAGCTCTCACACACATGTTTTCAACCGACCATCGATGTGCCCTCGAGCGGATACATCGGTGGCAGAGCCCCAGGGGCGCGAAAGTATGTGGAGCGAGAAACGGATCCGTTTGCCGGATTCGCCGGCATGTTTGCCCGATTCAAGGTGAATTCCGCTAACCGGCCCTTGAAACGAAACTCTGTTGTGGCGAGGGAGGTTGCTTGCGCCGGCCACTCCTCACCACGGATTTCACGTCCCTAAGTAAGCACTATTGCTCTTATGACCAGTTTTTACAGGCCCCGCCATCACTTCGCCGCAGCAGCGGTTTCAATCAGCCGGGCGACCGGCTCCGGATTGGAAACCATCACCACATGGGAAGCCCCCTTGACCACTTTCACGACCTTGGCCTCGGCACGCTTGGCCATGAAGGCCATGGTCTGGGGCGGGATGTTCTTGTCCTTGTCGCCGTAGATGTACCAGGACGGAATGTGCTTCCAGGCCGGGGTCCCGGCCTGTTCGTTCAACGCCGCCTCAGTGACCGGACGCTGTGTCGCCGCCATCAATGCCGCCTGCCCGGCGGGAACATCAGCGGCGAACTGGTCGCGGAACTTGTCCTGTTGGATGTACAGATCCTTTCCGTCGTCAGCCAGTGCGACAGGTGGAGCAAGGGTTGGCCCCAGGGTGCTGCCGGGGAATTTGCCGGCGAGCCCGGCGACGGTTTCGCCCGCCTCGGGGGCGAACGCGCTGACGTAGACCAGTGCCTTGACGTTGGCATGGTCGTTGGCCGCTTCGCTGATGACGTTGCCGCCGTAGGAATGGCCGACCAGCACAACGGGAGATTGGATGCTGCTCAGCAAGGCGGAAACTGCAGCACCATCGCTTTTCACGCTGCGCAACGGGTTGGCTGCGGCGACAACGGTATAGCCATCTTTCTCGAGGATCTTCACCACGCCATTCCAGCTTGAAGCGTCGGCAAAAGCGCCGTGTACGAGGACGACCGTGGGTTTTTCAGTTTGTGCGAACGCGTTGGCCGCGATGAACAGGCCGGCGCTGCACGCCAGTGCGGTCATGACTTTTTTCATTGGAAACTCCTTGGGTGACAGGGCTATTGGGCGAATCGGGTGAAGACGAAGTCGTGGTTCTGCACGCGCGCCTGATGGCAGGCGAAGCACGTCTGGTGCTGTGCCTCATCGGCGGGTTTGCCATTGATAAAGCGGCCAAAGCCCCAGCCGCCGGTGGCGGCATATTTGCTGGAGTCCTTGACCATGACCTGCACGGTGGTCGCCGCGCCGGGGATCGAAGCCGGCTCGAACTCCGGCGACTGGACGTGTTTCCAGGCCAGCTTGACCAGCACCGCGCCGTCCGGGAACGGCAGTGTTGAATCCTGATAAGCCTTGATCGCCAGGTCATTGCCCAATACCGCTCTCAGCTCGTTCAGGGGTTCCGCCTCCTGGGCCGGGGCTATCAGCGCCCATTGGCGATACCCATCAGGAAGCTTTACGCCATAGATCGGTGACGCCTCGCCGTTGCCGGCGTCGCCCAAGGCGATGCCGGTCGCGGTCAGTGCAGCCACTGCAATGACAGCGGAGACCGCCAGTTGCTTGAGTTTCATCGTTGTTCTCCCCTGGGCGCTATTGGAGGTGATCGGCGTCGATCACGGCCTGGGCGAACGCTTGCGGAGCCTCTTGCGGCAGGTTGTGGCCGACACCGCCGTCGATCAGACGATGCTCATATTGGCCGGTGAAGCGCTTGGCATAGGCCTCGGCCGGTGGATGCGGTGCGCCGTTGGCGTCGCCCTCGAGGGTGATGGTCGGCACGCTGATGGACGGAAAGGTCGCGAGTTTCTTCTCCAGCTTGTCGTACTTGGCCTCGCCCTTCACCAGGCCCAGGCGCCAGCGATAGTTGAAGATTGAGACGGCGACGTGATCGGGGTTCTGCAAAGCGGCGGCGCTTCGGTCATACGTCGCGTCATCGAAATTCCACTTCGGCGACGCCAGTTTCCAGATCAGCTTGGCGAAGTCGTGGGTGTTTTTTTCGTAGCCCAGACGGCCACGCTCGGTGGCGAAGTAGAACTGGTACCACCACTGCAACTCGGCGGCCGGCGGCAGCGGCGTCTTGCCGGCTTCCTGGCTGCCGATCAGGTAGCCACTCACCGCCACCAGGGCTTTGACCCGCTCCGGCCACAGGGCCGCGACGATGTCGGCGGTGCGGGCGCCCCAGTCGTAACCGCCGAGCACGGCCTGCTTGATCTTCAGCGCGTCCATGAAGTCGATCAGATCGCTTGCCAGCGCAGAAGGCTGGCCGTTGCGCAGGGTCTTGGCCGACAGGAAACGCGTATCGCCATAACCGCGGGCATAGGGAATCAACACGCGATAGCCCTTCTCGGCCAGTGCCGGCGCAACGTCGGCGTAGCTGTGAATGTCATAGGGCCAACCATGCAGCAGGATGACCACCGGCCCATCGGCAGGACCGACCTCGGCATAGGAAACGTCCAGCAGGCCAGCCTTGACGTGCTTGAGCGGGCCGAACGAGGTGTGACTGCCCGGCGTGATGGAGGCGATGGTGCTGGCAGGTACATCCGCGGCGCTCGCCTGGGACGAGGCCAGTCCCAAGGCGCCCAGTTGCATCATGGCGAACATCAGGATAGATGGGCCGAACAGGCGCCGAGGCCGCGCGGCGGATGTGTGGTTCAACAGAGTCGTGTCCATGGTGAATCTCCTTTGCGAACGGCGGGTGAGCGGCTCCCGTTCGGAACCGCTTGGAGAGGTTTATCGAGCAGTCTGGGCAAGCGTGTTTTTTGCAGCCGTGCGCAACGGCCGGAAGGCTTTGCGCAGTTCCTCACTGAACAATTGAGGCTGCTCCCAGGCCGCGAAATGGCCGCCCTTGCTGACTTCGCTGTAGTAGGACAGCGATGGATAGGCGCGCTGGGCCCAGGTTTTCGGGGCTCGATAGATCTCATGGGGGAACACGGTGATGGCCACCGGGACTTTGATGTCCGCCGTCTTTTGCGCCGCCGCACTGAAATTATTGTTGTTGTTCTCCCAGTAGAAACGGGAGGACGACGCACCGGTGTCCGTCAGCCAGTAAAGGCTGATGTCATCGAGCATTTCATCGCGGCTCAGCACGCGTTCCGGTTTGCCGTCGCTGTCGGTCCAGGCGGCGAATTTTTCGTACATCCACGCGGCTGTGCCGGAAGGCGAATCGGCCAGCAGGTAGCCGATGGTCTGCGGCCGAGTCACCATCATTGCGCCGTAGGCGGCATTGCGGCCGAAGAATGTACTCAGCGAGTTGTAGGCGCTGCGTTCCGGATCGCTCAGCCCGGCCGGTGCCGGATCGCCGCTGTTGATCGGTTTCACCAGCTCCGGTGGGACGGTCGCCGGCATATTCAAGTGGATACCCAGTAAACCGGGAGGCGCCAGGCGGCCCAGTGCATCGGAGATCACCGAACCATGATCGCCACCCTGGGACACGTAGTGGGTGTAGCCCAGGCGCTTCATCAACACGTCCCAAGCCTTGGCCACACGGTCGGGCCCCCAGCCCAATTCGGTCGGTTTCCCGGAAAAGCCATGACCGGGAATTGAAGGGATCACAACGTCGAACGAGTCTTCGGCACGCCCGCCGTACGCGGTCGGATCGGTCAGTGGGCCGATAGTCTTGAGAAACTCGAACTGTGAACCCGGCCAACCATGGGTAAGGATCAGCGGCATGGCGTTGGGGTTGCGCGAGCGTACATGAATGAACTGAATGTCGACCCCATCGATGGTGGTGATAAACTCGGGCAAGGCATTGAGCTTGGCCTCGGCTTTGCGCCAGTCGTAACCGCTGCCCCAGTACTTCACCAGCTCTTGCACTTGGGCCAGTTGCACACCTTGAGACACATCACTGACGGTTTCTTTATCCGGCCACCGCGCATCGACAATGCGTTTGCGCAGATCAGCCAACTTCGCTTCATCAACGTGAACGCGATACGGACGAATGGCCTCCGATTGAGCTGGTACCGTACTGGAGGATGGGTTGTCGACCACCGCAGTGGCCGCCCATGCACCAATGCTTCCAGCCAGCAGTGCGAGACCGAGCACACTGCCGATGGCGGATGAAGCCAGGCAACGCTGCCAGGCGGAAGAGGACGAAGCTGCGGGCATGATGAATCTCCTTGAGTAAATGGCCGACAGGCCTGGCGATCGTTGCCGGGACAAATCACTGGCGATGGCACGCCGTCCCGCGCGTTGGCCGCTACCGCGCCAAGGGCTAGGCGTGGCATACGCTGGGCGATGCTGGGGGTTGCGGCTCATGACACTGTCTCCAACGTCGAATGACCCGAGACGGCGGGGGCGGTCTCGATGGGTTCATTTGACGCCGGTGAGGTATCCCGGATATGTCACGGACGGGCCTGAAAGAAACAGTCCGTATCGACAGGGGGGCTGGATACAAAGAGATACATTTGTGCGGGAAAAGCTCGGTCTGCCGAGCAGACCGAGCGGTGAGATGCGATCATGGTTCACATCAATGTTGCCTCATCCACCGCTATCGCGAGCAGGCTCGCTCCCACAGGGATTTGTGGTGAGCGCTGGATTTTCGACCCGAGAACCAGTGTGAAAGCCGAGCTCGACTCAGGCCGCCCCGCCCTTGCCGTGAAACGCCTGCCCCAACACCGCCAAGCGCTCCGCCAACGGCGGCAAGCACTGACTGCTGCGAGTCAGGATGCCAATGTTGTCCGCATTGCGCTCAGCCACGGCCTGCACGCTTTGCAGGCGCTGGTTGATGCCCATCGATGCCTTGGATTGTTCCTGGGTGGTGCTGGCGATCAGGTCGTTGAAATGGTTGATCACGGCAATGTCTTCGACGACGGCGTGCAACAGTTGCGAAGCCAGTTGGCTGGCGGACACGCAGCGCTCCACCCCGTCGCGGCTGTCTTGCATCGCGACGGCGGCCTGGCGGCTGCCTTGCTGCAGTTTGGCGATGATCTGCTGGATCTCGGTGGTAGACGCCGAGGTCTTTTGTGACAGGGTGCGGACCTCGTCGGCCACCACCGCGAACCCACGGCCCTGTTCGCCAGCCCGGGCCGCCTCAATGGCGGCGTTAAGGGCCAGCAGGTTGGTCTGCTCGGCAATGCCGTTGATCACATCCAGCACCTGACCGATCTGCTGTGCCTGCTCGGCCAAGACCTGCACGGTTTCGTTGGTCAGGTTGATACGCCCTGCCAGCTCGACAATCTCTTCTCGGGTCTGGTCAACCGTGCTGCGCCCGAGGGTGACCTGCTCGTTGGCCTGGCCGGCACGCTGCAGGGTCTGGTCGACATGGCCGGCAATGTTTTCCATGGCTTGGACCAGATGGCCGATCGCACCGCTCATCTGTGCCACTTCATCCAGTTGGTGACGGGCACCGGTTTCCAGGGTCTGGCCTACCTGGGACAGGTCCTGGCCCAGGTCCGAAAGGTTGCGGGTGTCGCGTACCACGCCGTCCACCAGTTGAGTGACCTGCTGGAGGAAATGATCGAAACGCTCACTCGAAGAGACCTTGACGCCATCGCTGTGCTGCCTGCCGGTGTCGTTGCTCAGTTGGGCGGCCGCCGCCAGCACCTTGTCGAGCACCTCCTGGTTTTCCGTGGCGTCGGCCAGGCTCTGGTTCGCCAGGTAAATCAGGATCACGCTTTCCACCACCACGTAGAACGCGTGGAGAAAGACCATCGACCAGCCACCGTGGCTACCCATGACGAACACTGGATAACCCTGGTGTTGAAGCCAGTGAAACCCCAGGTGATGAACCGCGATGGTGGCGGCGGCGACGACAATCGGCAGCCAGTCACGGTAAAACGTCAGCACGGCCAGCAGCACAAAGATCCCGAAGTGGAATTCGATCACGCCGTGGGTCTGGTTGATGTGCAGTGCCGCCATGACCATCAGCGCGACCGCGATGACACAGCGCATGGCCCGGGTGCCGGCCAAAACGCGATAAAGCGCGGTGCTCGCCACGCAGGTGGTCGCCCCCACCAGTAGCGCCTGGGTGAACGTCGAATGCAGGAATGCCAGGCTCAGGGAATACAGCAGCGTGAGCCAAAGCAGCCCCAGCATGATGCGGTCGGCTTTACGGTGGTGATCGTGAAAGCGCACGGGCGAAGTCATGGGGGTCGTCCTTTTCAAAGACTTGTAGGTCCGTTACCAAAATGGCGTAAACGGCTTAGCGGCGTGTCGAGTGAGAACTTTAACTGATTATCATCAATTAGTAGCACTACGCCACTAAGCTTTTCTCGGCGGTCTTTGCTTTATGATGTTCGCCATCTCATGACAGACTGATGGAACCCCCATGACTTTCGATTTCGACACCGTATTGGAGCGCCACGGCACCGGCAGTACCAAATGGAGCCGCTACCCGGCCGATGTGTTGCCAATGTGGGTGGCCGACATGGACTTCCCCGCCCCGCCGGTGGTCATCGACGCGCTGCACAAGCGCCTCGAACATCCGATGCTGGGCTACAGCGTCGCCCAGGACAATCTGCGTGCGGCCATCGTCGCCGATCTTTGGGACAAATACGCGTGGCGCGTCGAGCCCCAGCAGATCGTGTTCCTGCCCGGTGTCGAGCCGGGTTTCAACATGGCGCTGCACGCCTTGGTGGCCCCCCAGCAGAACGTCGTGGTGCAGGTGCCCAACTACCCGCCGCTGCGCCACGCCCCCGATCATTGGCAGTTGAATAAAGTGGAGTTGCCGTTCACCCCGGTCAACGGTGAGTTCCATACGCCGTTGGCGGCATTGCGCGAGGCGTTGCAGGGTGGCGGCGCGCTGTTGCTGAGCAATCCCCACAACCCGTTGGGCAAAGTGTTCGAGCGCGAAGAACTCAAGGCCGTGGCCGACATTTGCCTGGCGCAGGACGCCTGGATCATCTCCGATGAAATCCATGCCGAACTGTGTTTCGACGGCCGCGTGCACATTCCGACCGCCTCCCTCAGCCCGGAGATTGCCGAGCGCACCATCACGTTGATGTCGGCCAGCAAGGCCTACAACATCGCTGGGCTGAAAACATCGTTCGCCATTATCCAGAACGCCAAGCTGCGCGAGCGGGTCAACAGTGCCCGGGCCGGCATGGTCGACAGCGTCAATGCCCTGGGCCTGGAAGCGACCCGTGCGGCCTATAGCGAAGCAGGTCCGTGGCTCGAGGCCTTGAAGGCGTACCTGCAAGCCAACCGCGATTACCTGGTAGAGGCGGTGAACACTCGCCTGCCGGGCGTCACCATGACTGTGCCCCAAGGCACTTACCTGGCCTGGTTGGATTGCTCCGGATTGGGGCTGGATGACCCTCAAGGGTTCTTCTTGAAAGAAGCCAAGGTCGGGCTGAGCGCCGGGCTGGATTTTGCTGACGATGCCGGGCAGTTCGTGCGCCTGAACTTCGGCTGCCCGCGGGCATTGCTGGAGGAAGGCATCGCACGGATGGAGCGCAGCCTGAAAGCCAGGGGCTGATCCAGCAGGCGAAGCAATCCCTTGTGGCGAGGGAGCTTGCTCCCGCTGGGGCGCGGAGCGCCCCCTAACTAGCAGAGCACCCAGTATTGGTGAAATCTGAGGGCTGCTCCGCAGCCCAGCGGGAGCAAGCTCCCTCGCCACACAAGTGCCCTTGCCACAAGGGTTTATGCGTTATTCATGCATATCCGGCGCATAGACAAAACACAGCTTGTTCCCCTCCGGATCACGGCAATACGCCCCGAAATAACCTTCGCAATACTGCGGCCTCGGACCGGGTGGGCCTTCGTCAGTACCGCCCATCGCCATCGCCTGCTCCCAGGCGGCGCGGACGGTTTGTGGGGAGTCGGCGGCGAAGCTTACTTGCATGCCATTGCCCCAGGTCGCGGGCAGCCCGTTGAAAGGCAACTGGACAAAAACCTGCGGCCAATACTTGCCGGGCTGACGCCAACCCTCCCCCGGCGGGCCCGAATCGTTTTCGCCCTCGATACGTTCCAGCCCCAGGCAGCCGAGGACGGCGTCATAAAAAGCGACCATTTTCGGCAGGTCGCGCGCGCCGATCTGTATGTGACTGAACATTGTCCTGCTCCTTATCGACACCGGTAATGACGCTGGAGAATACCGGCTCGCCCCATGTTCGCCACAGCCGACGATTCACCGACGAAACGACCTGCCGTGACGCTCATCGACTGGCAGGGTAATCCGACCGAACTCTGCCGGAAAACCCAAAGTCCACCCTCCATCACAACCACATCCAGCCTGGAGAATGACGATGGTCGACTACCCTTTCCCACCTTTCCCGAAACAAAGCCAGCCGGTGCCCGGCACCCAGCGCAACATGGACCCTTACCCGGATTGCGGCGAACAGAGCTACACCGGCTCCGGACGACTGGCGAACAAGGTCGCCCTGATCACCGGCGCCGACAGCGGCATCGGTCGCGCCGTCGCCATTGCCTTCGCCCGTGAAGGCGCGGACGTGGCGATTGCCTACCTGGACGAGCATGAAGACGCCCAGGAAACCGCGCGCTGGGTCGAGCAGGCCGGACGCCAATGCCTGCTGTTGCCCGGTGACCTGGCGGACAAAGGCCTGTGCCGCAAAATCGTCGATGAGACTGTCGCCCGCTTCGGGCATATCGACGTTCTGGTCAACAACGCCGCGTTCCAGATGACTCACGAAAGCCTCGAGGAGATTCCCGACGAAGAATGGGTGCGTACCTTCGATATCAATATCACGGCGATGTTCAGGATCTGCCAGGCCGCCGTGCCGCACATGAAACCGGGCGGCTCGATCATCAACACCAGCTCGGTCAACTCCGATATGCCCAAGCCGACGCTGCTGGCGTATGCCACCACCAAGGGAGCCATCGCCAACTTCACCGGCGGCCTGGCGCAACTGCTCGGGCCCAAGGGCATCCGCGTGAACAGCGTGGCGCCGGGACCGATCTGGACGCCGCTGATCGTGGCGACCATGCCCGAGGAAGAAGTGCAGAATTTCGGTTCCCAGACACCCCTTGGCCGCCCTGGCCAGCCGGTTGAGGTGGCGCCGATCTACGTGCTGTTGGCCTCGGATGAAGGCAGCTACATTTCCGGGGCCCGTTATGGGGTTACCGGGGGCAAGCCGATGTTGTGATCAAGGCGGCTGAGCCTGTTTTTTGTGGCGAGGGGATAAATCCCCTCGCCACAATGAAGTTCGCCAGCACTCGGGGTTACTCCTTGGCAATCACCGAAATCTTCCCATTGCGCTCGATGATCGCAAACTTGATCTGTTCCAGGCTCTCGATGCCCTGGCTCGAGCGCGCCGCTTCCATGATGTCCGCCTCCACCAACCGCGCATGACGCATCCGGCCGCGCAGGATTCGGCCGTCCTCGACGATGATGGTCGGGCCACCGTCGATCAGCCGCGACACCCATTGGGAGCGCAGTTTGAGCAACGAGAAGCCGACATCAATGGCAATCAGTGTCACGATCACCATCAGCGCGTTGGTCATCGAGAAATCATCCCCCAACAGCGCCTGTTGAGTGGCTTCGCCGATGATCATCAACAACACGAAATCAAAAGTGGTGAGTTCTGCCAGTGAACGTCGCCCGGCGATCTTGAACAACACCATCAATGCGGCATACATCACCGCGGCTCGCAGCACCGAATCCATAGGTCACCTAAGGAAGAATGAATTGGTTGAAACTGACCACGGCACCGCCGGCGGTTGCGATGCGGCTGTGATAGGTCCCGAAGCCTTCGCCGAGCAATGACAGATGCAGGCTGGCCTGCCCCTGTTTATCCGCTTGGACCCAAAGCGTCATGCCCTGCCCCGCGCCCGCCGAGCGCAGCGGTGGAGGTTGCAACGCTTGCACCTCGAACCCTTCCAGCCAGTCGCCACCCAACTCGACTTCCAGCACGGCGTTGGGTTGGCCCTTCAGACGTATGACCACGGCGTTGCTGGAGCCGTTGCGGTGGAAAGCCTCATATTCGACGCTCAGGCTACCGTCGCTGCTGTGCAGCTCCCGGCTGCTCAACGGGCCACGGGAAAACAGCCCCAGCAAGGTCAGGATCACCAGCAGCACCAGCACGTACCAGCCAACTCGCTCGAAACGCCAGACCTTGTGTTGGAACGCCATGTCCTCGCATACCGGAAACTGGCGGCTACGGTGGTCGTCCTGCTCGTATGGATCGCTCATGGTCCGTCCCCTATCGCCGCTCGCCGACCAAGGCACGCTGGTGAAAGCTGGGCAATTGCTGCAACGCGTATTCGGCGGCCCACAATTGCACCTGGCCACGACTGCCGAAGAACCGGACGCAGCGACTGAACAAGGCTCGCTGGCCGTTCACATCGAACGCCCAGGCAAAGCAGACGGTACCGGCGGGTATTCCGTCCTTGTCGTCTGGCCCGAGCAGGCCGGTGGTCGCCACCGCCACGTTGGCATCGGCATCGTGCAAGGCGCCGAGGGCCATTTCCTCAGCGACTTCTCGGCTGGTGAGATTGAAGGTCTCGATGGTGCGTGGACTGACGCCGAGCAGGCGCTGCTTGGCTTCCGGGGAATACACCACATAGCCGCTTTCGATCAGTGAGCCGCTGCCGGGCACCTCGGCCAGCAACGTGACGATCTGCCCGGCCGTGCAGGATTCGGCCGTGGTCAGGCGCAGGTCATGATCACGTAAATAATCAACCAGGGTTTGGGCAACAGTCATGGCAGGCGGTCCTTCAGGGATGCTGATGGGTTGACCCCTGCCGTTGTGTTTCATTCCCTTTATCGCGCCGCGGTGCGGGACGAGCACATAAAAGGGGCCAGCAAATAAATGAAACCCCTACCTCTAGCTGTACCTCAAATCTACATGGGCCTCATGCGGGGCCGTCCTGATCAGGAGGTCGTCATGTCTGCACCTTTCGTCAAACTGTTCACGCACCCCGAATTTGCCTGGGCCGACATCCGCGAGCAGGAACAGGCGCATCCGCTTCATTATCTGGTTCACTTGCTGTTGCTCGCATTGATTCCGGTGGTGTGCCTGTTCATCGGCACCACTTGGACCGGCTGGAGCCTGGCTGAAAACGAAACGGTACGGCTCAGCCGCGCCAGCGCGCTGCAATTGTGCGTGCTGCTGTACCTGACCATCGTAGTTGGCGTCACGTTGATGGGACTGTTCATTCGCTGGATGTCCCGAACCTTCGAGGTGCGCCCAACGGTCAACCAATGCATCGGTTTCGCCGCCTACACCGCCACGCCGTACTTCCTGGCCGGGATCTTCGGGCTTTATCCGAGTCGCTGGTTGGCGGTCACGGCCTTGTTGCTGGCATCGGCCTACTCGACATTCCTGCTGTTTGTCGGCCTGCCCAAGTTCATGGGCCTCAAGAAAGAACAGGGCCTGCTGTACTCGGCGAGTGTCTGGGGCGTTGGCTTGCTGGTGCTGGTAACGATTCTGGTGGAAATGATCTTGCTATGGTTCAACTACCTGCAGCCGGAATATCTGCGTGTTCCGGTGGGCTGAGCGTGCGGCATCATTTGTGGGAGCGGGCTTGCTCGCGAAGGCGGCATTACAGTCGACAATGATGTTGAATGTGCTGGCCTCTTCGCGAGCAAGCCCGCTCCCACAGAAGAAACGCGTTCACCCACGATCAGGTCGGCTGCGCATCCCTAAGTAGCCGTCACCGCAGCAACGGATAGATGCACCACCACCCAAACACCTTACGCCTTCCTCATGCCGATACGCCGACGCATCTCAGCCGTAATACTCTGCCGAGTCTTCTTCAGCCCAGCCCAAGGCTCATGCCCCACCTGCGCCAAACGCTCATGAACATTGTGCACATTCCACAGATTCGCCCCCTTGAGCTCAGCCATCTCCTCACGAAAGATCGGCACTGAAACCGGCAACCCTTCCCGAGTCCGGGCCGCGTAGGCGCAGATGGTAGTGGCGCCCAACCCATTACGCAGGTAATCGATGAAGATCCGCCCTACCCGGTTCTTCGGCCCGGACACCGCCGAAAAACGGTCCGGCAGCAGCTTGGCCATATGACTGACAATCGCATGACTAAAGCCCTTGACCTCATCCCAGCCCAGTTTGCGTGTCAACGGCACCACCACATGAATGCCCTTGCCGCCGCTGGTCTTGAGGAATGCCTTGAGTCCCAGTTCATCGAGCACCGATAACGTGAGCTGCGTCGCCTCGACCATGCTTTTCCAGGGCAATGCCGGGTCCGGGTCAAGGTCGAGGACGAAGCGGTCGGGCTTGTCCAGGTCGACGGAGGTGGCATTCCAGGTGTGCAGTTCCACCGTGCTCATCTGCACCGCGCCAATCAGCGCCTCGGCGTTGTTGATGATCATCACCGGCTGCCCGGTCAGTTCCTTGTCCAGGCTGACGATGCCGGGAATCGCCAGACGCTCGGAGTTCTTCTGGAAAAACAGCTCACCGGCGATGCCTTCCGGCGCCCGGACCAGGGCGACCGGGCGATCCTTCAGTTCCGGCAGGATGAATTCGGCAACGCTGGCGTAGTACTCGGCCAACTGCAGTTTGGTGGTGCCGCTGCTGGCGTCGATGACCCGCTCCGGGTGGGTGATGCGGACCTTGCCGTTCATGGCCGGCGCCTTGGCTTTTGTCTGGGACTTTGCCTTGTCCTTGCTCTTGTCCGGTTTCGCGTCAGGTTCATCCTTGCTGCTGGTTTTCTTCGTCGCAGTGGTTTTTTTCACGGGTTTGGCAAGCTCCTGGGTGATGGCCTTGGCCGGCTTGTCGTTGCGCAAGCCATGGAAGACCGCATGGCGCACCGAGCCTTCCTTGGTCATTTCGGCAAAGGCCACTTCGGCCAGCAGCGTCGGTTCGAGCCAGTGCACGCCCTTGGCTTCGTAGCCGGTGGGCGGGTTCACCACGGCGGCCTTTTTCGTCTCCAGGGGCAGCAGTTGCTGGTAGATGCTCTTGAGGGTAGTTTCGTTGAAACCGGTGCCGACCTTGCCGGCGTAACGCAATTGGCCGCTGTCAGCGTCATGCAGCCCCAGCAGCAAGGCACCGAAGGCACTGCGGGCACCTTTGGGATCGCTGAAACCCACTACCACGAATTCCTGGCGATTCTTGCATTTGAGCTTGATCCAATCGTTGCTGCGCCTGGACACATAGGCGCTGCCGACGCGCTTGCCGATCAGCCCTTCCATCTGCATCTGGCAGGCACTGTTGAGCAGCGCTTCAGGGGGGTCCTCAAAGGCATCGGAAAACCGCAACAAGGGGCTTTGATTGGGTTCCAGCACGGCGGCCAATGCCACCCGGCGTTCTTGCACCGGCACTTTGCGCAAATCCATGCCGTTGAGATAAGGCATATCGAATAGGTAATAGGCAATCTTGCCACTGCTGCCGACCTCAAAGGCGTTTTGCAAGGCCTGGAAGTCCGGCACGCCCTGATCGTTGGCGACCACCATTTCACCGTCGAGCCAGGCCGATTCCAACCCCAGCCCAGCCAAGGCCTCGGCCTGCTTTGGCAACTTGTGGGTCCAGTCATGGCCGTTGCGGGTCAACAGCCTGACGTCGCCGTTTTCGATCCGCGCCATGACCCGGTAACCGTCGAACTTGATCTCATAAAGCCAATCGCCGTCGGGTGCGCTGTCCACCAGCGTCGCCAGTTCCGGTTTGAGGGTTTCCGGCAGCGGCCCAGCGACCGCACCGCTGAGGGTGGTTTTCGAGGTGCGTTTCGGCGATTTCGGCTGGGCGGCTTTTTCCGGTTGCTTCACCGCTTTCGCCGCGGCGGCCTTGCCTCGACGCTTGGGCACAAGGGTGCGATCGCTGAGCACACTGTCCGGCTCGGCTTCGACCACGTCGTATTCGCTTTCGGCACGGGCGGCCTGGTCCTGATGCTTGATCAGGAACCACTGTTCCTGCTTGCCAGGCATGTGAGTGCGCACCAGGTTCCACAAGCCGCTGAGTTTTTCGCCTTGCAGCTCGAACTTGAGCCGGCCTTTTTCATAGGCCTCGTGGGGATCTCCCTGGGGAATCCAGACACCCCGGTCCCAGACGATCACGTCACCGGCACCGTAGTGGCCTTCGGGGATGCTGCCCTCGAACGTCGCGTAGTCCAACGGATGGTCTTCGACATGCACCGCCAGGCGCTTGGCTTTCGGGTCCAGGGAGGGTCCCTTGGGCACCGCCCAGCTCTTGAGCGCGCCGTCCAGCTCCAGCCGGAAGTCGTAATGCAATCGCGAGGCATCGTGCTTTTGAATGCAGAACTGCAAGGCGTGGGCGGTCTTTGGCGATCTGCGCGAACGTTTCGCCGCCGGCTCCGGGGTGGCGGCGAAATCTCGCATGCGGTTGTAGTCATCCAGGGTCTTGCTGCTCATGGACCACCTGCCACCTGTTGCAAGGCTGGGTCGGCAACCGGCATCCCGGCGGTTTCCGCGAGCAACTGATCGACCACGCGGCTCAAGGCCTGTTCGACTGAATCGCCCAACAGCAGGCCTTGTTCGTAGAGCACGATTTGCCGATCGGCGCTGGTGCCTTCCTGCACGATCCGCCGGGCCTGCTTGAACACGTCCTGGACGCCCAGTTGGGCCGCGGTTTCACCGAAGGTCTGCTCCGCCAGGGTTAGCCATTCACCGATCAGCATCGGTTGGTCCTGCCCCTCGACGATAAACTCCGCGAGAATCCCGTGGCGCTTGGCCCGCCAGCGGTTTTCCTTGAGGATCCACTGGGACATCTGGCTGTAGTGGGCGCCGGGCCGGCGCTGCGCGACGGCATGGGCCACCATCAGGCGAAACAGCGAGACCAGGCAAAGGACGTCCTCTGCCCGAGGGCAGGCATCGCAGATGCGCAGCTCCAGCGTGGGATAACGTGACGAAGGCCGTATCACCCACCAGCAATCGCTGGCCTGGCGAATGGACCCGGTGCGCATGAGCATGTCGACGTAGCCGGCGAACGCCGACTCATCTTCGAAGTACTCCGGCACGCCCATGCGCGGCCATTCATCGCAGGCCACTTGTCGATAGCTGCTGAAGCCGCTGTAGCCACCGTTCCAGAACGGCGATGACGCGCTCAGGGCCAGGAACATCGGCAACCAGGGCAGGATTTCATTCATGACCCGCACCCGATCCTGGGTGGCCGGGACTTCCACGTGTACATGCAGGCCCGAGAGCACGCTACGCCGCGCCACCCGCTGATAATCATCGAACAGTTGCTGGAAATGCACCTCATCGGTGGGTTGCAGCACAGGGGTGGCCATTGGGTGTGAACCGGCACTGAGCAGGCCCAGGCCATAGGGCGCCAGCCGCTGGTTCAGGCCCGTACGCACCTGGCTGAGGTAGTCGGCGGCCTCGGGCAGGCTGCGAAAGATGGGCGAGGCCATCTCCACCTGGCATTGAAACATTTCATGGGCGAAATGCTTGCCCAGCTCGGCCTGGCACGCGGCGACAGCCTCCGCGGGTGGCTCACCCGGCATGCACCGGGTGTTCAGGTCGGTGATGAAATACTCCTCTTCAACGCCGAACTTCATGCGTCTGTTCATCGATAGTCCCTCCGATAACCCCGCCGAGACCTGCGCCAATGCGGGTTACAACCAACGCCACCACGGCGATCCTTTCCACGTCCTGATAACCCGGCGTGAGCAGTTCTTCACCGAACACATCCGGGTCCAATTCCTTGTAGGTCCAGCCGAAATCCGCCGAGTCACGCCATTGCCCCAGCGCTTCGAGGAACGGGTCGCGCCCGTCCACCATGGCCACGCCGGTGTAGAGCACCAGCGAGCCGCCCGGTGTAAGCCGGGGCAAGGCCTGCTCGACGATGCGCAGCGACAGCCCGGCGCCCAATGTGCCGCCGCCATGGCGATAGGCGCGCTCGGAGGGGTCGGCCATGTACGGCGGGTTGGCGACGATCAGGTCGAACTGGCCTGGCACATCCTGCAGCACGTCGCTGCGGGCGACCTCGACGTTGGCCACCTCCGCCAGCGCAGCGTTCACGGCGCTCAGGCGCAGGGCTTGGGGGTTGATGTCCACGGCCAGCACTTGCGCTTCACGGCGGGCGCGGGCAATCACGATGGCGCCGACACCGGCGCCACAACCGATGTCCACGGCGCGCTGCACGGCCGTGAAGTTCTGTTGTAGATGAGTATGGATCAGTTGGGCGAAACGGTAGCTATCAGGGCCGAAGAACACCGCGTCGGTGGCTTGCGTGGGGAACTGCGAATGGGCAAACAGCAAGCCATCCAGGCTCGACCAGCGCACCCGGCTACGCAACAAGCCGTCGTGTGCTTCCAGCACCTGGGCGTCTTGCAGTTGCCGCTGTTCGTCGGTGCTGATCAGCCCCGGCGCAAACGGCCGTGACCAGCCAAATACGTCCCGCAAGGTCTTGGCGCGCTCATTGCCGGGTCGCTGGTTGACCCGTTCATGGGTCAACGGCGTCGGGGTGATGAAACGATAGCCGTCGGCTTGCAGGCGTCGGCCCAGTTGCAACAGCGCAAGGTCCGGCTCGGACAGGCGTTCTTCTTCATTCATGCAGGGCTCCCTAGCGAAGTGCGGATTTGAGTTCAATGAAGCGGCGCGTCGCCAGCAGCCCGGCCGGGTGGCTGTGGCAGCGGGCGCAGAGCCAGGGCATCAGGACTTGCATCTGCTCGTCCGGCGTGCGGCCTTGCAGCGCCTGTTGCAGGCTTTGCACATCGGGATCGTCCATCGGCGTGGCGGCCTCGCAAGCGGCAACCGGACTACGCCGCACGCCAGACTTCGTGCCCTCGTCCAGCCAGTCACCGGCAATCCAATCGTGCAGCAGCTGTTTTTCGTAGGGGCTGAACACCCCGAACATGGCCGCCCCTGCGCCATCGATCAATGTCCAGAAGCGGCTGTTTTGCGGGTCTTCATGGCGCTTGATCCAGCCTTTGTTCTGCATGGCCGCCAGGAACCCTTCCAACTGACCCGGCGCCGCGAGCCACTGGTTGACGGTCTTGCCTTCGAACTTGCAGTAATCGGAATGCATGTGCTGGCCGAACGGGCGTTTGCGTTCGAGCATGTCCAGCACTTCGCGATCCAGGTCGAACGAGCCGATGATGGCCCGGCTGCCCTGCCCCAGGTCATTGAGGCGATAGCCCAGGGTGACCCGCTGCCAGAAGGCCTCACGGTCCGCTTCCATCGGCATCAGTTGCAGCAGTGCTTGCACGGCCTTGTGGGCGTGGCCGGTGCTGGCGTTGTCGATGGTGACGTGGAGGGTGAAATAGTATGGATCGATGTCCAGTTCGCTCAGCTCATAGGCACTGATCAACAGATGCAGGGGCAATTGTTCATAGCCCAGGTTGTAGCCGATGACCTCCGGCAAGTACTCGTCGCCAGCATAGCCCAGGGCCAGTTGCACAGCGCCTTGCAGATAAAGGTCGTCGTCGATGTCCGGGGCGTCCACCAGGTCGTATTCGGCAAGCAACTTGCGATAAAGCACCACATGGTTCTGCGCGGGATGACCGTCCCCCAGTTCTTCCAGGTAGGTGCACAGCAACCCTTCGAAACGGTGGTCGTGCCAGTGCTTGACCACGCCATACAGCCAGGCGCCGTCGACCCTTTTGGTCGGGGCTACCGCCTGGAGGAAGTACAGCGCGTGGGCTTTGCTGCGGAAGAACTCCCGCGGGCCGCCGGTTTTGCGCCGTTGCAGATAGTCAGCGTATTGCCGGGCCACGCCGGCGCTGTGTTGTTCGACCCAGGCCTGTAGCGCCGAGGGGTCAGCAGGCATCTCCTGGGGGAGCGCCTCAGCCTTCGTGAGGCATCGCTGGAGGAACGCTTGGGCGACGTCTTGCTTGTCAGCGTCGTCGGGGCCCTGGAACAGCCGTTCATAGCATTGGCGCACCTGCCCGTTATGGATAACAGGGTGCACGGTGGCCGGCTGGGATTGGAGGGGTGTCAGCGCAGTCATAAGGGCCTCTCGGGTTCTTGGCGGACGCTGAATCAGAACGTCTCTTCTGTTGCAGAGCGCCAGGAACGGCGAAAAATTCCGTTGGATTGAATGGCAGGCGGATAAACGGGAGTCTGCTGCATTGGTGGGAACCCTCGCTTCGCTCTGGGCCTCAAATGAGTGACAAGTGCACCAATACCAGCAAGTGAACACCTTGTGACGAGGGGGGTTATCTGTGGGAGCAAGGCTTGCCCGCGATAAAAACACCGCGGTCTCTCTGGAACCGAGGCGCCTGCATCGCGAGCAAGCTTTGCTCCCACAGCGAGGCGGTGCGACGTTTCGCTAAATCCCCTCGCCACACAATTGTGCTTGGCGGTCATGCAAAGTGTTGCGCATCCAAGGAGCAACGATGACGTTCACAGTATGGGTAGCGGTGCTCGGCGCGGTGTTGCTGACCCTGGCCCTGACCTCCTCTTATCTGCGCTGGATGCCGGTCACCACCTCAGCGATGTGCCTGGTGCTGGGCGTCGCCATCGGGCCGCTGGGGTTGGACGTACTGAAACTGGACGTCAGTGACTCGTCGGTCTGGATGGAACACCTCACGGAAGTCGCGGTGGTGTTTTCGCTGTTCGTCAGCGGCCTCAAGTTGCGCCTGCCTCTCAAGGACCGCACCTGGCGCGTGGCCTATGGGCTGGCCGGGCCGGTGATGATCCTGTGCATCGCCGGCCTGTGCCTGGCGTTGCACTATCTGTTGGGCCTGAGTTGGGGCGTGTCGATGCTGATTGGCGCGATACTGGCGCCCACCGACCCGGTGTTGGCGGCGCTGGTGCAGGTCAATGATGCGCGGGATGACGACCGGGTACGGTTCGGCCTGTCGGGTGAAGCGGGACTGAACGACGGCACGGCGTTTCCCTTTGTGATCCTGGGCCTGTTGATGCTGCGTGAAGACGGCAGCGGTTTTTTCGGTGAATGGCTGCTGCGCGACGTACTGTGGGCCGTGCCAGCCGGGTTGTTGGTCGGTTACTGGATGGGCCGCGGAATTGGCAAGCTGACCTTGTCGATGCGCATCAGGAATGCCGACAGCACCCTGTCCCCCAACGATTACCTGGCCCTGGCGCTGATTGCCCTGGCCTACGTCGTGGCCGAGTGGATCCAGGGTTACGGTTTTCTCTCGGTGTTCGCCGCCGGACTGGGCCTGCGCCAGGCCGAGGTCAAGTCCACCGATGAAGCGGCACCGCCGGCGGAACACCTGGTGCAACCGGTGGTGGGCCACGAAACCGTCGATCCCCAAGAGGCTGTTCTGGGCGATACCGAGGCGCTGGACGATGGTCAATTGGCCGCCGGAGTCATGATGAGCGACATGCTGGCGTTCGGCAGCTTGGTGGAGCGGTCGATGGAGGTGTTCCTGGTGACCCTGCTGGGGGTCGTGCTGGCCAACCATTGGGACTGGCGGGCCTTGGTAATCGGTGCCCTGCTGTTTCTCGTGATTCGCCCGCTGAGTGTGCTGGTGGTGCCCTGGGGGCGATTGCTCGACGGACCGCAACGGCTGCTGATCGGCTGGTTTGGTATTCGCGGGATCGGCAGCCTGTTTTATCTGTTCTTCGCCTTGAACCATGACCTGCCGCCAGAGGTGGCGCAACTGTGCATCAACCTCACCCTGTCGGTGGTGGCCTTGAGCATTCTGGTCCATGGCGTCACCACACAGCCCACGTTGGCATGGTACGAGCGCCGTAAGCATCCGGATTAAGGCACTGTGGCAGGAGATGAACGCTGTTGTGGCGAGGGGATTTATCCCCGCTGGGGCGCGAAGCGGCCCATGGAGCTGACGCTTCGGTGTATCAGATGAATGAGGGGGCCGCTTCGCAGCCCAGCGGGGATAAATCCCCTCGCCACAATGATGTCCCACTTCAACGCGTGTGTCTCAACCGCCAGGATCGCTCACTTGGATAAAGACCGAATACACCCCCAGCAGCACCCAGAACGTGGCGAAGATCCAGGGTGTACGCAGCGAGAACAGCAACGACTTGCGGTAGCCCTTGTGGGTCGACTCCCGTTTGCTGAACAGCGGCGATTCGTCGTAGGCCAGGCCCATCAAGGGTTCGGCGCGCAATAACTCGCTCTGTTTGAAATGCCAATGATCAATGATTTCGTAGGCCGCCTTGATCCCCGGCCAGGCGTTGAGCGAACTCAGGAATCCCAGCAAGGCCAGGAATGGCGGCACGATCAGCGTGAACAACTTGCCCCACTCCGGGTTCAGGTTGGCCATGCATGAGGCAAAGGCGATCACCAGGAACGATTGGGCGGCCAGGTAAGCATCGGTTCGATTGGCCAGGATACTGGTTTCGTACTGGATCTCCCGGCGATAGAAATCCAATCGCTCCTTGGGCGAGCCAAACAATTTGGCATTGTGTTCTGTCAGTTCTTCGTCCGGGGTCGGCCCGGTGAGTATTCTGGGCATTGCGCAGGCGTGCCTCGGTGATGATTCGAACTCATTAGAAGAACCCGATGCGCGGCAAGTTCAAGCCAATGGACCGCAGGTGCAGTGAAGTCCGAGGAAACGCTGCCCCACCGTCAAGGTCTCTAGGATGTAAGGGCAAGAGGAGGGTTATGTGGATTATCTTGGATGGGTGCAATGGCCGGCGATGGTCGTCACGGTGCTGGCGGCCTGGTTGATCGGCTCACGCCAACCCCGACGCAGGGTGGCGGGGTTCAGTTGTTTTATCGCGAGCAACATTTTGTGGGTGGTCTGGGGGCTGCATACCCACGCCTATGCATTGATCGTGTTGCAGTTCTGCTTGTGTGCGATGAATTTACGGGGGTTCAGGAAGAACACTGAATAAGCCCATTCCCGTTGCGGGCAGGCATATACCCCTGTGGCCAGGGGAGCTGCATTCAACCTGGGATCCGTATCTATTTCATCGTCTGCCCAATGATCTGCATCAGGTCAATTTGCTTGAACGGTTTGATCAATCGAGGCAGTTGCGTGGCGAACCCTTCCAAGCGTTCGGCATAACCGGTGGCCAGGATGATGGGCAGGGTCGGTTGGCGGTCGCGCAACAATTTCGCCAACTGCGCGCCGTCCATCTGCGGCATGGCCATGTCGGTGATCACCAGGTCGATGTCCTGGTTGCGCTCGTGCAGTTCCAGTGCCTGAGCCCCCGATGGCGCACAAAGGACGCGGTGCCCCAGGTCTTCGATCAGCAGTCGCGTGCTGGTCAGCACCAGGCTGTCATCGTCGACCACCAGCACTTTCAACTCATGGACCGGCAGCGCCGCCGCCTCGATTGCCGCCTTGCCAACCGCCGGATCGTCAGCCACAGGCAACCACAACTCGGCAGTGGTACCGAGGCCTTTCTGGCTCTTGAGCATCAGTCGGCCGCCCAGCTGTTCCGCCAGGCCATGCACCATGGACAGTCCCAGGCCCGTGCCCTTGCCAACGCCCTTGGTGGTGAAGAACGGGTCCACGGCCGAGGCCAGCGTGACGTCGTCCATGCCCTCGCCTTCATCGGTAATCGTCAGGCAAATGTAGCGTCCGGTAGCCATCGACTTGTCCAGCCCGGCATCAGATCCTTGCCGCTCATCGGCGGCAATGATGATCTGGCCCCCATGGGGCATGGCGTCCCGGGCATTGGTCGCCAGGTTGAGAATCGCCAGTTCCAGTTGGTTGACATCGGCCAGCACCGGCGACAGCGCCTCGGCGAAACGGGTCTGGATGTGTATCGACGGGCCCAGGGAGCTTTGCAGCAGGCCGCTGATACCCTGCACCAGGGTCGACAGCTCGACCGATTCATAGGTCAGTTTCTGCCGGCGGGCAAACGCCAGCATACGTTGGGTCAGCGAAACACCGCGCAGCGCGCCTTGGGTCGCGTTATCCAGCAGTTGGGTGAGCTTCGGATCGCCGGGCATGCGCTTACGCAAGATTTCCAGGTTGCCGAGGATGACCGTCAACAGGTTATTGAAATCATGGGCGATACCGCCGGTGAGCTGACCGATGGCTTGCAACTTCTGGGATTGGAACAGCGCCTCACGGGCCTGCTCAAGGGCCTGCTGGGCCTGGGTGGCATCGGTGATGTCGCGGGTGATCTTGGCAAACCCCAACAGTGTACCGGTATCGCTGCGGATCGCATCGATGACCACATGGGCCATGAAGCGTGTGCCGTCCTTGCGCATGCGCCAACCTTTTTTCTCGAAACGCCCTTCGCTGGCAGCGATGCTCAACGCGCGCTGCGGCTCGCCGGCATCGCGATCCTCGGGGGTGTAGAACATCGAGAAATGCCGGCCGATGGCTTCCACCGGAAGATAACCCTTGATCCGCTGCGCCCCCAGGTTCCAGTTGGTGATCTGACCTTGCGGGTCGAGCATGTAGATGGCGTAATCGGTGACGCTTTGCACCAGCAGGCGAAACTGCTGCTCGCTTTGCTTGAGGATTTCCTCGGCCATCTTGCGGTCAGTCAGGTCGCGGGTGATCTTGGCGAAGCCGAGCAAGGTGCCGGTCTGGCTGTCGATGATCGGATCGATCACCACATGAGACCAGAACAACGTGCCGTCCTTGCGCACCCGCCAGCCCTCGCCTTCGAAACGCCCCTCATGCAGGGCGGTGTCCAGCGCCCGTTGCGGCAGACCGGCGGCGCGGTCCTGATCGGTGTAGAAACGGGAGAAATGCTGGCCGAGGATCTCGGACTCCTCATAACCCTTGAAACGCTTGGCACCGGAGTTCCAGCTGGTGATGATGCCCGACGGGTCGGTCATGTAGATGGCGTAGTCGACCACCGCGTCGATGAGCAGGCGAAAGCGCTGCTCCTCGTTGATGAGTGGGGTCTTGGGGGCATTCTCAAGCATCTGGCCGGGGCATCCGTATGGATTTTTTGCGGAGTATGGAACAAGTCTGGCGTCAGGAAAAATGATTGAGCGAATCAGCAAGTCTCCAGACTGCTCACAACCCAAGTCCTACTCAATTCCCCTGTGGAAGCGAGCTTGCTCGCGATAGCAGTGTTTCAGCCAGCCTTCACGTCACTGACAGACCGCTATCGCGAACAAGCTCGCTCCCACAGGTGGCGGAGTGTGCTTCCTGAGTGACAGACCACCAGCGCGGCAATAAGTGCTGCACCCTGGCCTCGCCAAACCGATCATCGATCAGCATCACCACCCCGCGATCCTGCTGGGTGCGGATGACGCGGCCAGCCGCCTGCACAACTTTTTGCAGCCCGGGGTACAGGTAGGTGTAGTCATAGCCATCGCCAAAGATCGCCGCCATGCGTTGTTTCATCTGCTCATTGACCGGGTTGAACTGCGCCAGCCCCAAGGTGGCGATGAAAGCGCCGATCAAGCGAGAGCCCGGCAAATCGATGCCCTCACCGAACGCTCCGCCCAGCACCGCAAAGCCAATACCTTGGCTGTGTTCCATGAAGCGTTCGAGAAATGCCTGCCGAGGGGCTTCGCCCATGCCGCGCGATTGCGTCCAGAGAGCAATCTGCGGGTGTCGCTCGGCCAACAGCCCGGCCACTTGCTGCAAGTAATCGAAGCTGCTGAAAAAAGCCAGGTAGTTGCCCGGACGCTCGCTGAACTGGCGGGCCATCAACGTGACAATCGGCTCCAGGGACGCCTGGCGATGGGTAAATCGCGTGGAAATGCGGCTGACAACCTGTACGTCCAACTGCTCGGCCTTGAACGGTGATTCGACATCGATCCACACCGTGTCGCCCGGCGTCCCCAGCAAGTCTGCATAGTAATGCCGAGGGCTCAGGGTCGCCGAAAACAGCACGGCGCTGCGGGCCGCCGTCAACCTGGGTCGCAGGAACGCGGCCGGTACCACGTTGCGCAGGCACAGCGTCGACAAGCTTCGCTGGCGACCGAGCTCGCGCTTGTGGATGTCGAACAGGAAGTGCTCGTCGAAGGTCTCCGCCACCCGGCCAAACTGCAAGGCGTCGAAGTAGAACGCCTGCAAGCCGCTGTCCAGGCCCTGGGGATGATCGTTGAGATAATCGCCAATGGTGGTGGTACAGGTGGCCAAAGCCTGGAGCAGCTTTTCCGGCAGTTTTCCATAGGCCTGATAGGCCGCCACCTGAGGCGTGTGCAAGGCGTTCCACTGGCGATTGACCCGCTCCAGGGATTTCTTCAGCGGTTCGGGGGCGGTTTTGCGCACGCTGCTCAGCGTGGCCTGGTCAAGGGTCGCGCTGTACATCTGCCGTCCACGTTCTACCAGGTTATGGGCCTCGTCCACCAGGGTCGCGACCGTCCAGCCGTTGGCTTGGGCCAGACCAAAGAGCAAGGCGCTGAAATCGAAGTAATAGTTGTAGTCGGCCACCACTACGTCGACCCAACGGGCCATTTCCTGGCTGAGGTAATACGGGCACACCTCATGGGCCAGGGCAATCTCGCGCAACGCCGCCTGATCGAGCAAGGTGACCCGGCTCGCCGCTGCCCGGGCGCCCGGCAGGCGGTCATAGAAACCCCGGGCCAGCGGGCAGGATTCACCATGGCAGGCTTTGTCCGGGTGTTCGCAGGCCTTGTCCCGGGCGATCATTTCCAGCACCCGCAATGGCATCGAAGGCGCGCTATCGGTGATCACGCGCGCCGCGTCCAGGGCCAGCTTGCGCCCTGGGGTTTTCGCCGTGAGAAAGTACACCTTGTCCAGTTGCTGCGGTGCCAGGGCCTTGAGCATCGGGAACAAGGTGCCAACGGTCTTGCCGATGCCAGTGGGCGCCTGGGCCATCAGGCAGCGGCCGGTACTGACCGCCTTGAACACCGACTCGGCCAAGTGCCGTTGCCCGGGCCTGAAACCCGCATGGGGAAAGACCAGCGCCTGCGCGCCGAGGTTGCGCGCCTGTCGATGGGCCATTTCCTGCTCGGCCCAGGCCAGGAACAACGCGCATTGCCCTTCGAAGAAGGTGTGCAACTGCGCCGCCTCAAAGCTTTGGGTGATGCAGGTTTCCTTTTCGCTGACGATGTCGAAATACACCAGGGCCACGTCGATATGCGGCAACTGCAGCTTCTGGCACATCAGCCAGCCATAGATCTTCGCCTGGGCCCAATGCAACTGGCGATGGTTGGCCGGCTGTTTGCTCAGGTCACCCCGATAGGTCTTCACTTCTTCAAGGCACTGGCGGACGGGGTCATAGCCGTCGGCTCGGCCTTTGACCGTCAATGTTTGGTAGTGACCTTCGAGGGCCACTTCAGCCTGATAACCCTCGTTTCGCCGCGAGGCAACGGTGCGATGGCCGGCGATGCCTTCCAGGGCTGTCGGCGAGGGGGTGAAGCGCAGGTCGAGGTCGCCCACCTTGGCGGTGAACTCACACAGCGCTCGTACGGCGATGCTGTAGCTGGGTGCCAGGCTCATGGGGCCCCATCGCGAGCAAGCTCGCTCCCACAAGTGATCGGTGATGGTTCGTCCCCGACCTCACTGCCACAGGTGTGCTGTGATGGTTCACCCTCTGTGGGAGCGAGCTTGCTCGCGATGGGGGACTCTGCCCATTGCACATAACAAACGGCGATGGGCATCCGGTGCTCGTGACAGAACTCCAGCCAGCGCAGTTGGTTGTCTTGCAGGCGATCGCCAGGGCCTTTGACTTCGATCATGCGGTAGGTCTTGTGCTGCGGCCAGAACTGGATCAAGTCCGGCATGCCGGCGCGGTTGGCCTTGATGTCCAGCAGTAAGCGCTGGAACCAATGCTTGAGATGCTCGGCCGGCAGGCAATCGAGAGCCTGCTCCAGCAAAGGCTCGGACAACGCGCCCCAGAACACGAACGGCGATTGCACGCCCCACTTTTCGACGTAACGGCGGTAGATGGTCTGCCGATAGCGGCCATCGTCCAACTCCGCCAGGCAGGCCACGAACAACTCGGCGCGACGAGCATGGAAATCCTCATTGAGCAGGTCGACCGGCCCGCGCTGGAACGGGTGGAAAAACGCGCCCGGCAACGGCGCGAAGATCGCCGGCCAGCACAGCAGGCCGAACAGTGAATTGATCAGGCTGTTCTCGACGTAATGCACCGGCGCGGCTTCATCGTGCAGGTGGGCCTGGACGTGGTATTCCACTGACAAGCTAGGATCGACGCGAGACAAGTGCAGTTCCAGACGCTCCACTTCCCGGGCCATGGCCCGTGGCACCGGCGGGCCGCCCAGCTTGCGCCGCAGGCGAGGCACGATCCGAAGCAGAGCCTGGGTCTCGGCGGCGCTTTGCGGTGCCTGCGCCGCCGCCTCGCTCAGTTCAAGGGCCAGGGCGAACTCGCCGATACGTTCCAACACCCGGACCCTTCGCAACCGGGCGCCCGGGTAGGTGCAATCGCGATAGATGCACAAGGCCAAGGCAAAATCACCGATGCGCTCGCCGTGCTGGCCGATCTGAAACAACAACTTGCCCCGGCGCCGCTCCAGCCAGGGATTATCCAAGGACAACTCGTTGACCTGGGCGACGACAGCTTCCAGGGGCTCGCCGGCTTCGAAGCGTTGCTGGCAGTCGTGCAGGAACAGATAGGCATCGACGTCTTCACGACTGCGCAAGCCCCGTGACTCGGCACTGAACTCAACGGTTTCGTAGGTGAAGATCCCCAGGTCCGCCAGGACGAATTCCGACCAATCCTGGTAAAGGTTGCCGAAGAACATCAAGCGCAGCCTGTCGCACAGAGTCATGATCGTCAGGCTGTACAAACGGTCGTCGAGCTGCGGACACCAGGCCCGGAACGGCTGAAAGTGGTTTGAGTGATCATCCAGCGCCTGGAGCCATTCGGTCTTTTTCGCCTTGGGGTGTTCAATCAAGTGGCCAAGGCACAGGAGGATTTCCGCCCTGAGCAGCACTTCGAACAGTTCAACGAGCCCGATGGGCGCCTGTTCCTCAACCCAACCCAGCGCCAGCAGCGGCGTGACGGCCGCATCGATGTCACCGATTTCCGGGTAACTCAACTTGCTATGACGGAACCGCAGCCCCTTGCGCATCACCATCCGCACCAGCAAGGCTTGGGAGGCACGGGGCAGCATTGCGAAATCGTCAATGAAGCGCTGTTCTTCGCCGCTGAGCACATCGGTATAACGCTGGGTCAACCAGGCGAGCACTTGCTGGAAGTTGATCAGGTAATAAAACGGATCGTCGAGAGAACGGGTTGCCACGGGAAGAAACGCCAAGGGGTGTCGGGGTACTGGTTATGCATACAGATAACAGCTGTAAACCACTCAGGCAACCGCAAAAGATGAACGGTCTCCTATATTTAAGGTGAAATCCTTCAGCTAGCGATGAACTTTCCTACGGCAAGCGAGACCAATGGCGGTTAGCTAATGTGATGGCGCGGTCGAATCAGCTGCTCCGTGTCCTTTTGATTGAGAGGTTATGGTTATGAACATCAGGTTTCTGGGCCTGCCCCTGGTCGCCGTGGCATTTATGGCTTTGGCTGGCTGCGCGTCGCCCACGGTAGTGACCTTGCAAAACGGTACCCAGTATTTGACCAAGGACACCCCCAACACCCGCACCGCCGACGGTTTCTACGAGTTCGAGGACATTTCCGGCAGGAAAGTCCGGGTCCGCGCCGATGATGTGGCGACCATTCGCAAGGAAGACTGATTCCCTGTGATTCGCCTGGTAGGCCGCCATAGCGAGCAAGCTCGATCCCACAAAAGGCCGGTGGTGAACACAAATACTGCGTACACCCGAAATCCCCTGTGGGAGCTTGCTCGCGATAGCGGTGGATCAGCTTGCAATGATGTTGAATGTTCAGGCCCCTTCGCGGGCAAGCCCGCTCCCACACAGCTTCGGGGGTGAACACAAATCTTGCATACACCCGAGATCCCCTGTGGGAGCGAGCTTGCTCGCGATAGCGATATCAGGCGAATACGATCCCGTCGCCGCCAACCTGACCGATACCAACCCCTACCAGGGTCACGGAACTGTCGCCGACCTTAAGCAGCGTGTCATTGCCCACTTGTGACAGGTAATCGCTGTAGTCGTGGCCTGTCCCGGCGCCGGGTACGCCAAGGAACACCAGCTTGTCCCCCGCCCCATAACCGCTGATCCGGTCCTGGCCGAACGCACCGTTGAAAAGGAAGGTGTCGCTGCCACCGCCCGATTGCATCAGGTCGTTGCCCGCACCGCCAACGAAGGTGTCGTTACCCGCGCCGCCCACCAGCACATCGTTGCCGTCGTGACCGAACAGCCAGTCCCCCTTTGCTCCCGCCACCAGGGTGTCGTTGGCCGCACTGCCCTTGACCGAAGACGCATACGCAGTCAGATTGCCGCCCGCCACCAAACCATTGGCGGTGACGCTATGGCTCACCTCATTCTTGAGCAGTCCCCAGAATAATCCGGGCTCTTTACTGACCAAGGTACCGATGTCGCGGGTGATGCTGATCGCGCCATGGGCATCGCGCATGTACAGCGTTCCGGCCCCGTCATGGGCAAAGCTGAAATCCTTCACCGACTGCTGCAGTTGCAGGCTGTTGCTGCCCTGCCCGCCCAGTATCACGTTGTAACCACCACCATCGCGGAAGGTGTCGTTGCCGGCGCGGCCTTCCAGGTAGTCGCTGCCCTTGCCGCCCTGGATCAGGTCATTGCTGTCGCTGCCGATGATGAACGTGCTGCCGGTGTGGGTTTCGGCGTTGCGATTGAGGTCCTGCACCCAGGTATTGGCGCGCGCGGGGTCTGACAGGTTGGCGACGATAACGGTGGAGTCTTTTTCGGTGAGGTCGTAGAACGCCGAGCTCATGATCCGGCCCATGCCATCGCCGTAGCCGCTGGGCAAGTGGGAAATCCAGGTGGGGATGTTGAGAATCGAGAACGGCAACACGTTCCATGCCGCCGAAGCGTAGTGGTCGTTGAAGCTGACGATGTTGTTGGTGGCCGACTCCTGTTGCCCATCGTGTACCCCTACCGACGCGAGGTTGAACGTCGAACCATCCAGGACGCGGAACACCGGATCGTTCTCGTAACCGATATTCAAGACCTTGTCGGTACTGCTCTGGGTTGGCGAAGCGTAGGCGATGTAGTTGGCATCGGCGTAGAACCCCGACCATTGGCTGGTGCTCAAGTCCGCCAGACTGTTGACCGCCAGCCCACCCAGGCTGTGACCGCTGACCAGCACGTCCGCGCCGGTCAGGCCGTGGGCCTGGGCAAACTTGGCGACGTCTGCGAGCAGATTGCCGAAGGCTTCGCCCGCGTAGTTTTTGGCGTAATCCTTCGGTCCGAAGGCCGCCAGTAAATCGCTGATCGCATCGCCTATGGAGTCAACGATCAAGTTCTCTCTTGGGCCGCTGGTGCCACGAAACGACACACCGATTTCCGTCAGATGCCCATCGGCGTCGTACTTGCCAAGGATTTCCGCCTGCGCCGTGGTGTAGCCGGCCTTCTCGCCGAAGAACGTCCCCCGTCCATCGACCTTGCCGGTGTAGCCCAGTTGCGAGGCGCTGATGGGCGTCCAACCAGCCTTCTGCACCGCTTCCAAGGCGAGCTTTTCCGAATCGGGGTTCCACGGCACACCGGGGATCACCCCTTGGGAATCCGTGCCGCCGAACAGCGCGGTGACCAGGGTCGCCGGCAATCCGGCGCCGAAACCGTTGTCCTGGTACCCGGCGGCAAAGCCGTTGTCGAGGTTGTGATAGGAATACAGCATGATTGCCATCGCATCGCTGACCAATGCTTTGGATTCGGTGGTGCCGAAGTTCTTGTAGTCGTAGATACCCATGGTTGTTGCCCTCTTTTTGTTGTTGGAATGCTAGAACCGGGTGGTACAGCTTTTTGTGGCCAGAGATTGCTCCCGCTGGAGTGCGAAGCGCTCCCAGGCTTTTTGGGGCCGCTGCGCAACCCAGCGGGAGCAATCCCTGGTCACAAAGGCAACGCGCTGGTCATTGAATTGCCCCCTGGGACACAAACGCCTCGTCCACCTTCGCCAAGTCCTGCGGGCCAAGAGTGCCGGCGTAGTAATGCAGCTTGGTCCAGGCCATGAGGTAGTCGTAGCGGGCCTGGGCCAGGTCGCGGCGGGTGGTGTAGAGCTGTTGCTCGGCATTGAGTGCGTCAAGGTTGACCCGTTCGCCACCAAGGATGCTTTGCCGGGTCGATACCACCAGCGCCTCGGCGGAGCTGAGGGCCTTCTGGTAGGCGCGCAGTTTGTTCATCCCCGACACGCAAGCGCTGAACTGACGGCGCAGTTCAATCAGCGTCTCGCGGGTCTTGGCCTCCAGCTCGTATTCGGCCTGCTCCATGTTGCGGCTGGCCTGACGGGTCGACGCCGAGACCCCACCGCCGGCATACAGCGGCACGCTGACTTCCAGGCCGATGGTGTTGGTGTCGTAGCGCTGGTTGTAGGTGTTGCCACTTTCCGATTCGTTCTGGCGCATCGTCGCGTAGGCACTGACCTTGGGCAGGTGTCCGGCGCGGTTGCGTTCGACCTCGAAGCGCGCCACATCCACCGCCTGGCGCTGGGACGCCAGGCTGGGGTTATTGCTCACGGCCAACTCATGCCAGGTGTCGAAACTGGCCGGTTGCAAGACAAAGGTCTGGAAGGTGTCGTGCAACGGGGCCAGGTCGCCGATATCCAGGGCCGGGACGCCTATCAGCGAGCCGAGCTCACGCAAGGCGGCGTCCTGCTCGTCCCTCGCCTCGATTTCTTCGGCGATTGCCAGTTCATAGCGCGCCTGCGCCTCGAGGATGTCGGTGCGCGTGCCTTCGCCCTGGCGAAACAGCTGTTCGTTTTGCTGGAATTGCTGCTCGAACGCCTTTTTCTTGGCCTGGGCAATGTCGATCTGGTCCTGGGCAAACAACGCCTGGGTGTACTGGCCCAGCACCCGCACCAACAGCGCCTGGCTCTTGTCCCGAAAACTTTCGTCGGCGAATAATGCCTGGGCCACGCCCTTTCGGTAGGCCGCGTATGCCTCGTAGTCCAGCAAGGGTTGTTGCAGCGTCAGACTGGAGCCGTAGCTGCTGTAGTTGCGATCGTCATGCTGGCTGGCGCCACGGTCATTGAGGTACGTGACCTTGGATTGGTTGCGGCCCTTGTTGTAGCTGTAGCCCAAATGCGGCAACAGCCCGGCGCGGCCAATGGCGCGGTTCTCCAGGCCCGCATCGCGCTCCTTGATCGCGCCCAGGTAGGCCGGGTCATTGCGTAGCGCCTGCTCATAGAACTCGAAGGGCCCCATGGCCCAGGCGTTGTTGCACACGGAAACGGCCAGCACGGCCACCCAATAGAAACGCTTCATACCGCCAGGCTTCCTTATTCTTCGGTCAACGCAGAGCCTGCTCGGTCGAGCAGCGGCTTGAACAGGTAGTTGAGCAACGAGCGCTCGCCGGTGCGTACGAACATTTCGGCCGGCATGCCGGGTTTGATCACCAAGCCGTTGAGCTTGTCCATCGCCACGTCGCTGACGCTGCTGCGCAGCACGTAGTACGGCGCGCCGGTCTTCTCATCGAGCATCTGGTCGGCGGAAATCAGGCTGACTTCCCCAGGCACCCGCGGCGTGCGGTTCTGGTTGAAGGCGGTAAACAGGATGTCCACCGGCAAATGCGGGCCGACCTTGTCGATCAGGTGCACCGGTAGATGCCCTTCCACTTCCAGCCGCGTGCCCTGGGGGACGATTTCCAGCAAGGTGTCGCCCTGGCGCACCACCGCGCCTTCGGTGTGCACCCCCAGGTTCACGGCGATGCCGTCGGCGGTGGCGAGGATCTCGCTGTGTTGCAGCTCGAACCCGGCGGATTTCAGTTGCTGTTGCAGGGTTTCACTCTTGAGCTGGGCCTCGGCCAACTGACTGCGCACCTCTTTCTGGTATTCCTCGTTGTGCTGCTGCAGCTTCAGGCGCGACTCGACGATCCCCTGCTCCACTCGCCCGCTTTCGCCGCTGTTCTGCGCCAGTTCCTGCTGCACTTGCGACAGCTGGCGTTGATAGTCCAGCAGGCGGTTGCGCGGGATGTAGCCGTTGTCCGCCAAGGGTTGCAGGTTGCCCAGTTGCAGGCGCAGGGAGTCAGCCTGGGCGGTCAAGTCGCTGCGGGCCCGGCGCATGCCTGCCAGTTGCGCCGTGGCCCCTTCGATGTTGGCGCGCAACGCCGCCTGCTCCCGGGCGAAGGCTTCGCGGCGACTGCTGAACAGTTGCCGCTGGCCTTCGAGCACCAGCGCCAGGCGTGGATCGGGATCGCGACTCAACTCTGCCGGGAAGCTCACCTGCAACAGGTTGTCCCGCTCGCTTTGCCAACGCGCCAGGCTGGCCCAGGTCATCCGGTACTGCGCTTGCAGCGATTGCACATCGGCGGCGGCCTGGGTCTGGTCCAAGCGGAACAGCGGCTGGCCCTGCTTCACCACCTCGCCTTCGCGCACCAGGATCCGGCTGACCACACCACCGCTCATCGACTGCACGGCCTTGCGCTTGCCGGAAACCACCACGGTGCCTTGCACGGGGATGCCCTGGTCCAGCGGCGCCAGGCTGGCCCAGGTGAAAAAACTGCCGGCCCCCACCAACGCCAGTACCCAGCCCATGCGGGTGAAGAAACGGGCGTCGCGCTCCGGGCGCTCGAAGTCCTGGGCCAATTCGAGATTCATCTCGCACTCCTTGCTCATACGCCACCCGGTTTGCCGACTGCCTGGTACTGGCGACTCATGCTCAGTCCGTTGGGGGTCGCCGGGGGGCTGTTTGGCGGTGAATGGCGCGGCGCGTTGCCCTGTGAATCCGGCTGCCCGGACAGTGCCCGCAGCACCTGCTGGCTCGGGCCGAAGGCCTGTAGCCGACCTTCATCAAGCACCAGCAACTTGTCGGCCTGGGCCAATACCGAGGAACGATGGGTGATCAGCACGACGCTGGTGCCTTGGGCCTTCATCTGCGCAATGGCCCCGGCGAGCGCGGCCTCGCCAACCGTGTCGAGGTTGGAGTTGGGCTCGTCGAGCACCACCAGGCTCGGCCGGTCGTACATCGCCCGGGCCAGGGCGACCCGTTGCTTCTGCCCGCCGGACAAACCGCTGCCGTCTTCCCCCAGCACGGTGTCGTAGCCCTGGGGCATGCGCAGGATCAACTCATGGACGCCGGCCTGTTGCGCGGCGGCGACGACTTTTTGCGGGTCGGCCTCGCGAAAGCGGGCGATGTTCTCGGCGATGCTGCCGCTGAACAGCTCGATGTCCTGGGGCAGATAGCCGATATACGGGCCGAGCTGGTCGCGATTCCAGCGATGAATATCCGCCCCATCGAGCCGCACCTTTCCCCCTAGTGTCGGCCACACGCCGACCAGCACACGAGCCAGGGTGGATTTACCGGAGCCCGAAGCCCCCAGAATCCCGAGGACTTCCCCCGCCGCTAGGCTGAAGCTGACCTGCTGCAGGGTGGCATTGCGTTGCCCCGGCGGGCCGGCGCTCACCTGCTCGAAACTCAGCTGGCCCTTGGGCGGCGGCAGCGCCATCGCATCATCCTGTGACGGGTAAGCCTGCAACAGCGCATCGAGGCGGCGATAGGCGAGCTTGGCTCCGCTCCACTGCTTCCACACGGCAATCAACTGGTCGATGGGGCTCAACACCCGGCCCATCAGGATCGAGCCGGCAATCATCATTCCGGCGGTCATCTCGCCCTTGATCACCAACAGCGCGCCCAACCCCAGCACCAGCGACTGCAAGCACAGACGCAGAGTCTTGCTCAAGGCACTGATCACCGCACCGGTGTCACTGGCCTGGTTTTGCAGACCGAGAAAACGCGAGTGCACGGCGAACCAGCGGCTGCGTAGCGCGTCGAGCATGCCCATGGCCTGGATGGTCTCGGCATTGTGCAAATGGCTGGTGGCCAGTTGGCTGGATCGTTGTGAGTAGACACTGGCCTGCCCCAACGGTTTTTTGGTCATGGCTTCGTTCAGGCAGGCCAGGCCGATCAGCAGCAGTGTGCCGACGGTGGCGAATACACCGAGCCAGACGTTGAACAGATAAATCACGAGCAAGTAAATGGGGAACCATGGCGCGTCGAAGAACGCGAACAATGCAGGTCCCGTGACAAATTGGCGAACATGGGTAAGGTCGCCCAGGGACTGCCCTGCATTGCCCTCGCCCTGACACAGATTGCGCTCGAACGCAGCTTTGTACACTTGGAGGTTGAAGCGTCTTTCCAACTGACTGCCGATGCGGATGACAATGAAGCTGCGCACTATTTCCAACAGTCCGATGAACACAAAGAACCCGACCACCATCAACGACAACATCGCCAGGGTGGTTTCGTTTTGGGATGACAACCCGCGGTCATACACTTGGAGCATGTATATCGACGGCGCAAGCATCAAGACGTTAATCAATGCAGTAAAACAACCGACACTGATCAGAATGTGTTTATAAGCGCCCAGCGCTTTAAACAACGGCACGGCGACAGCGCCCCGGCTCTTAGTCATGGATCTTCCTGCTGTTGGCTTCGCCGGATATCCGGCTGTTATGCACTACCAATCTTTAATTATTCAATCGGCCCCGGCCGATGCGCACGCCTGATTGAACATACGCGTCTCGCCCTGGGACAATCGTAACAATTTGTTAACGCTGGATCGGCCGCTCAAGCCTGAGTGTCAGGCCGGACTTCAAAGTGACCTGATAATGATGTTCTTGGCGCAACCCCAGGTGCACTCTAGAGTTCTGTCTGCCAATCAGGGAAAGACCATCGGGTTCGGTAAACCAATGGACCGGTTCATCCCCCAGCCAGTGGCCCAGGCATTCGGTTTGTCCGCCCAGGGTTTGGTCCGCCTTGAGCTCGACAAGGCAGGTGTTGGATGGTTTGTCCTGCATCGCCTGGCTTTGCGCAGTGTCCTGCGGGCTCGACAGAACGGCCTGCCACTGACCGGCCAACTGCGAGGATTCTGCTAACAACAGGCTGCGCGCCATGGCGACTTCTCCACAAAACATCATCAACGTAGCGAGCAACCCGGCGGTTGCCTGAACGCTACAGGGCATCGATTCTCTACGCATTGGCTTGATCCTGGCTGGGTCCTGTAGGCGCTGTCGAGCGAAGCGAGGCTGCGATCTTTCCCCTAGCACTTGAGTCTCAAGCGAAAAGATCGCAGCCTGCGGCAGCTCCTACAGGGATTTCAGCATTACGCCACGATGTCCGAAACGGCTGCCTGGCCGACGGTGCTGACCAGGAAGTCAGCCACGCCGTGCCCGGAGAAGTCCACCGACAACAGGCTGTTGCCACCCGATGTCGACAGCACCGTATCCCCCGCCGCACCGGTGAAGGCGCTGACAAAATGCAGGCCCGCACCCTTGGTGATGCCCGTCAGATCGATCTTGTCCAGGCCGCTGACGAAATCGAGGATCTGGTCCGTCGCCCCCGGCCGTGAGTCGGAACTGGCGGCGAACACAAAAGTGTCCGAACCCGAGCCGCCCCAAAGCTTGTCCGAGCCACCGGCGCCCCAAAGGATATCGTTGCCGGCACCGCCCTTGAGTTCGTTGGCCACCGCATTGCCGATCAGCAAGTCGCTGCCCGAACCGCCGATAGCATTTTCGATGACTGCCCCTTGGGCGATGGACACGTTACCCACCATGCCCCCCACGTCGGAGAACGAGGCGTCATTGAGGTTGATTTTCTGGTTCTGGGTAAACCCGGAGAAATCCAGGGTGTCGCGGCCGCCCGCGTCCCATACCGAAAACACCACTTTGTCCGACGACGAAGAGGCACTGAGAAAATCGCGACCGGTGTTGGAGTTGAAACCGTAGGTCGAGTCGCCGGTACGGGTCGTGGTGTTGGCACCGTAGAGCTTCTGGATGGCCGCGATGTCATCCATCAGCGGGCCCGAGGCGTAGGCTTCGACGCCGCCCTTGCTGAAGTTCTGGTTGGTATTGCTTTCGCTCCAGTAGCTCATGACGCTGTAGCCACGGGTATCCTGGCCATAGGTGGCGTCGTCGTAGGTCGGACTGCCTTCACCAGCGTTGTAGTCACCCGGGTGGGCCAGGCCGAGGGTGTGACCGATTTCGTGGGTCAGGGTCTGGCGGCCGTAATTGTTCAGGTCCGGGTTCTTGTTCTGGGTGTAGCTGCTGTTGATCAGGTACCAGGACGTCCCGTCATAACCGGCGCCAGTCCCCGGCAGATAAGCGAACGCCGCGGCGCCATCCTGGCCGCCGCTGTAGTTGCCGAAGGTCATGTGACCGTCGCCACCGCTGGTTTTTTCGGTGAAGGTGACATTGGCCACGTCCGCCCAGGATTGCATGGCCAGGGCGGCCTGGCCTTTCTGCTGGGCGCTGAACTGGCTGAAGCCGCTGATCCCATGCTTGTTCATGGTGCTGGAAGAGGCAGACGTCAGGAAGGTATAGGTCAGCTCGATCTTGCCGCTGCCGTCCCGGTCCTGGTAAGCCGCGCCGTCGCGCAGCAATTGAGTGGCCGCCTCGTCGACGGAGTACGACGGTTTGCCGTTGACGGTCAGGTTGCCGCCGCGGTCGTATTGATGGCTGAAACTATTGATCTGGTTGAACGCATTACTGGGCGCCGCCAATTGCGGAGCCCAGAGCAGTTGTTCGGCAGAATCAATAGCGCTGTTTTTGACTTTCGACATAAACACACTTCCTTGTTTGCTAATGGAACAGTTTTAGTCAGACAGGCGATCTCTGGCGAGATCGTCCTATCACTCGCCCAATGAGGACGCAAGAAACCTGACATAATTTGAAATCAAACGTCTAGCAATTTTTTCGTTCAATTTCACGTCGATTCCCTTAACGCCCGGAAACAATAGGTTTCTACCTTCTTAGTGCGCACGCTCAACTGCCCGAGTTACAGATTGTCGGACAAAACTCTATTTAAATATTAAATATCCATAACTAGGCATTTGTGCACGGCGCCACACTTTCGCCAACTAAGTGCCAGCGAAGTGCTATTAATGAATATCTACTAAGACCACTATGGTTTACTTGCGCACACTTCCCGCAAACAGCCCCGAAGCCAGCGATGCACGGGGTCGGCGTCCATTCGCGGATGCCAGAGCATGGCGATCGTGAATCCAGGCACCGGGAACGGCAGCGCGAAACTGTGCAGACCGACCCGCAGGCTGGTGGTGTAACGCTCAGGCACGCTGGCAATCAGGTCGCTGGAGCGCGCCAGCCCCAACGCCGAAGAGAAACCTGGCACGGTGGTGACGATTTCCCGGGACAGGTCCAGCGCCGCCAGGGCCTGGTCGATAAGGCCATGGTCCAGGCCGCGCATCGAGACGCCGACATGCCCGCCCGCCGCATAACCGGGGGCACTCACCGCCGCGTGGCTCAACGGGTGACCCGTGCGCACCACGCCAATCAAACGGTCGCTGAACAACGCCTGGGTTCGCAGTTCCGGGCTGGTGTCCTTGTCCACCACGGCGGTCTCCAGGTCCACGGTGCCTTCGCGAAGCGCCGTGCTGTCCCGGTCGGTCTTTTCCACGAAACGCAACCGCACGCCCGGCGCTTGCTCGTGGATACGGGCGATCAGGTCGATGGCGAAGTTTTCCACGAATCCTTCACGGGTGCGCAGCGTGAACGTACGGTTCAACCGGCCAAGGTCCGGGGTCGCCACTGGCCGCAGCACCGCCTGGGCCTGCAGCACCAGTTGGCTGACCTGCTCGCGCAACTCCAGTGCACGGGGTGTCGGCACCAGCCCTCGCCCAGCCCTTACCAACAGCGGGTCACCGGTGGTTTCGCGTAACCGTGCCAATGCCCGGCTCATGGCCGATGGGCTGAGCCGCAACCGTCGGGCGGCGCGGGCCACGCTGCCTTCCGAGAGCAGCACATCGAGGGTGACGAGTAGATTGAGGTCAGGCGAAGACATGGCGGAGTCTCGAGTTGAGTAGATGGCGTCTTGTGCAGCTATAACCTGCAAATGCTGCGCCTTCCGCCATGTTATGCCCAGCTGTAATGTTCTGACAGCGCCGTTTAGAGCGCCACGGATACAGGTGAAGCGATGAAACCCATCAACACGCAACCAAACTCGCCGGCAACCGCACCCGCAAACCGGCTCTTTTCACCTCGCTGGGCTTTGGCCAGCCTTGCGCTCTCAACGTTGCTGGCCTCCCTGGGCGCCAGTGTGGCCGCAGTGGCGTTGCCGACGCTGGCCCAGGTCCTCGATGCCTCTTTCCAACAGGTCCAATGGGTAGTGCTGGCCTATCTGCTCGCCATGACCACGCTGATTGTCAGCGTCGGCCGCTTGGGCGATCTGATGGGTCGTCGCAAGCTGCTATTGGTCGGTATCGCCCTGTTCACTTTGGCCTCGGCGTTGTGCGGCCTGGCTCCCTCGCTTTGGTTGCTGGTCGCGGGTCGGGCATTGCAAGGCCTGGGGGCTGCCATCATGATGACGCTGACCCTGGCCCTGGTCGGCGAAACAGTCGCCCAGGAGAAAGCCGGCAGCGCCATGGGCCTGCTGGCCACGCTGTCGGCGGTGGGCACGGCCTTTGGGCCGTCCTTCGGCGGCCTGCTGATCAGCGAGTTCGGTTGGCAGGCCTTGTTTTTGGTCAACCTCCCCCTCGGCCTGCTGACGTTAGGGCTGGCGTGGTACGCGCTACCGGTGCGGCAAGTGCCGCCGAAGGCTGAAGCGACTCGCTTCGATATCACCGGCACAGTGCTGTTGGCGTTGACGCTCGCCACCTATGCCTTGGCCATGACCTCCGGGCGCGGAAACTTTGGCGGGTTGAATGTTGCGTTGTTACTGGCCGCGCTGGTGGGCGGCGGGCTGTTCGTTCGGGTCCAGTCCCGGTCCGTGTCGCCGCTGATTCCCTTGGCAGTCTTTCGCGACAAGTCATTGGTTTCGGGCCTGGCGACGAGCGCCCTGGTCGCAACGATCATGATGGCGACGCTGCTGGTCGGGCCTTTTTACCTGTCCATCGCTCTCGGACTGCCAGCGGCCCTCGTCGGGCTGGTGCTGGCGACAGGGCCGTGCGTCGCAGCGCTGGCCGGAGTGCCTGCCGGACGCCTGGCGGACCGGTTCGGCGTGCAGCCCATGCGACTCGCCGGCCTGGCGACCATGGCCCTCGGCTGCCTGATGCTGTCACTGGTTGCCCCTGCCCTTGGCATCGCCGGCTATATCACCGCCATCGTGGTCACGACCCTGGGCTACGCGTTTTTCCAGACGGCCAACAACACGGCCGTCATGGCCGATGTGGCCGCCCAGAGGCGGGGTGTCATAGCCGGGCTGCTCAACCTGTCGCGCAACTTGGGTTTCTTCACCGGAGCCTCCGTGCTCGGCGCGGTGTTTGCGACTGTAGCGGCGACAAATGACATCACCCGCGCCAGCCCCGAGGCCGTGACGAACGGGCTGCACACGACCTTCGCCGTCGCCCTGGCGATGGCGATCCTGGCCGTGGTCATCGCCTTGAAATACCGCGTGCCAGAGCAGTTCGGCGAAGCCAAGGACACCCGTAGCCAAGTGTGATGGCATTCTGAGTATTGCCGCTTAAGTCGTGATCCGGATCAAAAAAAGTGAACCAATCGCAAAACGGACTGAAAAAATCCACATGAGCTTCATTTTCAGGTGCTATTTTTAGTTCTCACTGGTAGAGCCATGATGGCTCTTCCTTCCTGACATGAGCAAAAGGAAGCGCTCGATTGAAGAAGGCGGGCAACACATGAATAAAGGATCTTTCAGCAAGGTTACGTTCCCCAACGCTTGCCAGTTGATGCGCTGGCACTTCCATCCCATGGGATTCGAAGCGAGCATGGATGCGCCTGGCAGTATGGTTGCCCGGTTGTTTGACCGTGCCAGCGGCGAGACGATGATCGCCATTGCGGGGATCCCCTGCGCGACGGTGATGAATGCGCCGGATGTGGAGCGAATAATCGAGGCGGTAGAGGCCGAGCTGGAAGCGTTTGTGCCACCGGTGGGGTTGCGGCGGTTTGCTTCCTGACAAGGGTGATGTTGATCATTTAAAAAGCGGCGCCTTCCTCTTTTGTGGAAGGCGCCGTTTTTTTGGGCTTGGGTTTTGGGTGTATATCCGCACCCGTACACATCCTTATCCTTTACGCCGGTGGTCAGCAAAAAAAGGCTTGTCCGCCGCAACACGATCCGAAGCCTTCGGCCCATTGGCCGCCTGCCCATCCTGCCCATCGACATACCAATAACAATGCTGCACTGCACGAGTGATCCCCACATACGCCAAACGCAAAATTTCATCTTTTTGCGCCGTGTCGTAAGGCTCAGCATCTCCGTCCTGCCCCAGCCCAGCCATCCGATAAACCTGATTCTTGTAAGGCGAACTGCTCAGGTGCTGGCAGTCGCCCAACAAAAACACCGCATCGGCCTGGAGCCCCTTGGCACTGTGGTAAGTCATTTGCCTGAGCCGCCGGGCATCGTACGGCAAGCTAGAATCAACATTAACTATTGGATGAATATACTTTTCTATCAGAAACTTATCGCTACTTTTTCGATACAACATCAGGATGGAATCACCTTTGCGATAGTGTTCATCCAATCGCAGGGCCAGCCCTTCATCGTCTCGATCCAACACATTGACCGGACTCAGCGAGCGAGGCATACCGCTGGCCTTGGCTTTTTTGCCCGGAATAGCCGCAGCCGCGCGCACGATGTGCTCAGCCGCATCGATGATGTGTTGGTGACTGCGATAGTTGTCCGTAAGCATGACTCGGGTTGTCGCGGGTGACGGGAATTGCTTGTTGAACGCCATGAAGTAGCTCGGCGAACTGCCGCGCCAGCCATAGATCGATTGCCAATCGTCCCCGACACACAACAAGGAAGAACGCTGGGCGCCGCGCCCCACGTGCAGCACAGGCCCACGGCTGCGGACCTCCCGAAGACTGGCGCGAAGCCAGGAGACGATCTGCGGTGACACGTCCTGGAACTCGTCGATCATCAGGTGCGAAAGCGGCCTCAGTAAGGCATCACCCAGCAACTTGAAATTTTCCGGCGAGTGCTCGCTGAACAACGCGAACATGCGGTTGTAGGTCATGATCGGTGGCGATTGATCAAGCAAATGGTCTTCGAATGCCCGCCAGTAGCGGCTCAGCGCTTCGAAGAAATACCGGTCGGGATCATCCTGGGCAAAAGACATCCGGCCTACGGCATCCGGAACGTCCAGGCCAAGGTTCTCGATAAATCCCGCCGCCGCGACAAAACAGTCGAGCAATGGCGCCGAACCCAGCTCACCCTTGACCTTATAGTCGAACCCGGGACCAGCGCTGGCGTCGCCGGCCATGGATGCCACTACACGCTTGGATACTTCGTAACTTTCGAGCCAGATCAGCGGCTTACGACAGAAAGCTTGAAACAATGTGCGCTTTACCGCCCACTCCGCGCGGATGCTCAACTTGGCACCCGGACGACTGAGCCGGGCATCTTCCCGCGGATCGAACCCCAGCATCACCCAGGCATCCAGTGAGGGTGCGTAGCCATGGCAGTGGAATGTCGAACCATTGATTTCGAAGGTTTGTCGTTTTGGCTCGATGCCCTTGATTGGCCAGGCACCGGCGCGAAACCACAGGTCTTCGACGGCGTCGCACAATTCCTCGTCGCGCTGGGCCGCCAGCTCGGTCACGGCCACCCGTTTTTGCACATCAGGGTGATCGCGCTCCAGCTCCTTGAGTTGCAGGGCGTGACGGGACAATGGCTGGATCAGCTCACGGAAACGCGCGTCCCTCTGGTAAAGGTTGTAATAACAGGCGTTGAGTTGCCGGCGCTGGACATCGTTGATACGCAGTTCAAAGGGATTGCCTTGGGCGTCGTCGTCCGCTTCGGCGCGATGACTCAGGGTCTCGAAGGCCTGGAGGCGCTCGAACCCGGGCAGGCTACGGACCATGGGCAAGATGCGCGAATGGAACGTGCGCACCAAGTCACGGGCGTCCTTGAGGCTGACGGTTCGCCCCCACAGGGCAAACACTTCGATCAATTTCTGAATGAAGTCCTTGCGCGATTCCCGGGTGAATGTCACCACGGTCATTGAGTCCAGTTCGAATCCCAGGTAGTGGGACAGCAACACAATACGCAGCACCAGGGTCGTCGACTTGCCAGCACCCGCCCCGGCGACCACCGAGGTAGACGGTGTGTCGCTGAAAATCATCTTCCATTGCGCAGCACTTGGTTGTGCGTGCGCTGGCAGCAATCGGGCGACATCCGCCTTGATGCGTTTCTTCAGCTCGGCAGTCAGCGGCAGGCGCCAGTCATCGAACAGCAAATCATCGACCTGCGGTGCCGGATGCTCCGTACTGCGGGAATCACGGATCAACAGGACCTGGCGGCCCTCCTCAAGCCCTTCGGCCCGGCCTTCCTTATAGCCATAGTCGAAACCGGCGGTATGGCCGCTGCGAAAACCATCGGCCTGGCCGTGCAACCAGGACGCTCGGTGCTGGGCGCGCAGGCGCGTCAGGCCATGGCCGAATAACCGAGCGGCCAGGCGCTTGAGCAACGGCATTTGGGCCAGGGGTAAAAGCTCGGGGGGAAGATCAGGAGTGTGTTGCGACACGCTGGGGACTCCGGTGTTCATGAACCATGACGGCTATGGTGTCTGTATTTGCCGCCAGGTTCCACCCAAAAGCTTTTAAGTCATAGGTTTAGGCGATGAAGTGAAAGTTGGCTCACGATTTAATATCTAAATAGGCGATAGTTTTGACGCGTTTTTTACGCTTTTTATCGATGGTTTGCTTGGACAAAATAGCCCCATCAACCCTCGCTTTCGCTCCCAGCGAAAAGGACACGAACATGCTCGAACTCAGGCCCTTCGCCACCTTGGGCGCCGCCAACCATGGCTGGCTGGATGCCCACCACCATTTTTCGTTCGCCGAGTATTACGACCCGCAACGCATGCACTGGGGCAACCTGCGCGTCTGGAACGATGATGTCATCGCCCCCGGCAGCGGTTTTCCTCAACACCCGCACCGGGACATGGAAATCATCACCTATGTGCGCGAAGGCGCGATCAGCCACCAGGACAACCTGGGCAACAAGGGCCGTACGGAGGCTGGCGATGTCCAGGTCATGAGCGCGGGCACCGGGATCGCCCACAGCGAGTACAACCTGGAATCGACGGCCACGCGCATTTTCCAGATATGGATCATTCCCAATGAAGAAGGCCTGGCACCGTCATGGGGCGCTAAACCGTTTCCCAAGGACTCGCGCGAAGGCTTCGTGACGTTGGCCAGTGGCAAGGCCGGCGACGACCAAAGCCTGCGAATTCGCGCCGACGCCCGGCTGGTAGCGGCCAACCTCAAGGCGGGTGAAAGTGCGGAATACCGACTGGACGCCGGACGACGAGCCTATCTTGTACCTGCCACAGGATTGATAGAAATCAATGGTTTGCGTGCACAAGCTCGAGATGGTGTTGCGATTGAAGATGAACAGCTTCTGCGGGTGACTGCGGTCGAAGACAGCGAAATCGTGCTCGTAGACCTGGCTTGATTAATCTTGTGGCGAGAGGGTTGTGGGAGCAAAGCTTGCTCGCGAAGTAGGCGCCTCGTTTTCTGAAATACCGCATCGTCTGTATCGCGGGCAAGCCTTGCTCCCACATGAATCACCTGGCCACAAGTTGGAGCAAGACTTGCTAACGGATCACTTGCTGGTAATCGCCCCATCCACCAACGTTTGCGCCTCAGCCACCAATTGTTTGAGGTGCGCATCGCCAATGAAGCTTTCGGCGTAGATCTTGTAAATATCCTCGGTACCGGACGGACGCGCCGCGAACCAGCCGTTTTCGGTCATGACCTTCAGGCCGCCGATGGCCTGGTCATTGCCCGGCGCATGGCTGAGGATGCTCTGGATCTTCTCCCCCGCCAGTTCGGTAGACGTCACCTGATCCGGCGATAGTTTGCTCAACAGTGCCTTCTGCTGCGGATTGGCCTTGGCATCGACGCGTACCGAGAACGGTTCGCCCAGCTCGTCGGTCAAGGCGCGGTAGGCCTGGCTCGGGTCGCGGCCGGTGCGCGCCGTCATTTCAGCCGCCAGCAACGCCGGAATCAGGCCGTCCTTGTCGGTACTCCAGACACCGCCATCCTTGCGCAAGAACGAAGCACCGGCACTTTCTTCACCGCCAAAGCCCAGGGAACCATCGAACAAACCGTCGGCAAACCACTTGAAGCCCACCGGCACTTCATAGAGGCGGCGCCCCAGGCGCTTGGCGACGCGATCGATCAGGCCGCTGCTGACCACCGTCTTGCCCACGCCAGCATCGGCACGCCATTGCGGGCGATTCTGGAACAAGTAGTCGATGGACACCGCCAGGTAATTGTTCGGCGCCAACAGGCCGCCGGACGGCGTTACGATGCCATGGCGGTCATGGTCCGGGTCGCAAGCAAAGGCCACGTCGAAACGCTCTTTCAGGCCAATCAACCCTTGCATCGCATGGCTGGAGGATGGGTCCATGCGGATCTGCCCGTCCCAGTCGACGGTCATGAAACGGAAGGTGGAATCCACGTGGGTGTTCACCACGTCCAGGTCCAGGCGGTAATGCTCGGCAATGGCCGGCCAGTAGCGCACGCCCGCACCACCCAACGGATCGACGCCCAAGTGCAACCCGGCGGCGCGGATGGCATCGAAATCGATGACATTGATCAGGTCCGCCACGTAAGTGTTGACGTAGTCGTGACGGTGGGTGGTATCGGCCTTCAAGGCCTGCTCGTAGCTGACACGCTTGACGCCGACGAGCTGGTTGGCCAGCAGTTCGTTGGCCTTGGCTTCGATCCACTTGGTGATATGGGTATCGGCAGGGCCACCGTTGGTGGGGTTGTACTTGTAGCCACCGCTTTGCGGTGGGTTGTGGGACGGTGTGATAACGATACCGTCCGCCAGGCCCGAGGTGCGACCACGGTTGTAGCAGAGAATGGCATGGGAAACCGCTGGCGTCGGGGTGTATTCATCCCCTTCAGCGATCATGACAGTCACGCCGTTGGCCGCGAACACTTCCAATGCGCTGGCGCCCGCCGGAGTCGACAACGCGTGAGTGTCGATACCGACAAACAGCGGCCCGTCGATGCCTTGGGCTTCGCGGTACAGGCAGATCGCCTGGCTGATTGCCAACACGTGCCACTCGTTGAAGCCCAGGTCGAAGGAGCTACCACGGTGACCGGAGGTACCAAAAGCCACGCGTTGGGTCGCAACCGAGGCATCGGGTCGGCCGGTGTAGTAGGCCGTCACCAGTCGCGGGATATCGATCAACAACTCTGCCGGTGCCGGCTTGCCCGCAAATGGACTGACTGTCATGCAAAACCTCTGAGTGGAGTGGCTCGGGAAATGGGGTGCAGTTTACTGACAGTTCGACCATGGCGCGACGGGTTCGATCCATCGCCGCCGATTACGATTGTTCGAGCCTCAGGGCATCGGCCAGCGCGCAGAGTGCCGCGTCAAGGTCCTGGGGCCCATTGAGCGCATGGGTCAGACGCATATGTTGCCCATACAGGCCATGAAGGCTGAACAGCTCCCCCGGTGCGATGACGATGCGCTGGGCCAGCAGCCGATGGAAAACCCGCCGCAAGTCAACCCGTCGCGTCGAGCGCATCCAGATCGTCGCGCCGCCTTGGGGCTCCACCCATTGCAGGCTATCCCCCAACCGCTCGCACAGCAATTGTGTAGTGGAAACCGCGCTTTCGCGCAGCAGGCGTCGCAATACCAGCAAATGCTGATCAATCCGACCGTTGCTGTACAGCCGAGCGATGGCTTTCTGGCGAATGGGTGACAGGCGAAACGCGCGCAGCAGGAAATGTCGCTGCAGGTGCAGGGTCAACTGGCGCGACAACACGTAGCCATACGGCGCCTCTGGACCGATGGTCTTCTCGAACGTGGAATAGACGATCAACCGGTCCGGGTCGAGCAAGTCCCGAAAAGGCGTCGCCCCGGCCTCGAACGCCAGATCTGTATGGCTATCGTTCTCCAACACCCAGGTGCCGTGCCGCTCCAGCAAATGGGCGATGGTGCGACGGTTCCCTTCAGGTACCAGCGAACCCGTGGGCATGTTCAGGACTGAGGACAGCATCACCAGGCGTACCGTTTCGCTCTCGAGCAGTTCCTCCAACTGCTCGATGTTGATTTCCCCGCTCGCCAGCAATGGCAGCTCGATGATGTTGATGTCGGCTGCCTGCAGCAGGCGCAACACGGCCCAGTCGCAGGGCGATTCGATCAGCACCGTGGCGCCCCGGAGTGCCAGTACGGCAATCAGAATCTCCAGGACACCCCGCAGGTCGGCGCCGATGTAGACGTCATCGGCATTCCAACAACGGGCCGGCGACGAAGTGTAGCGGGCCGCCAGCGCGGTGCGCAGCTCCAGTTCGCCCCAAGGTTGCGAGGGCGTTTGCGAGGAGCGCGGGTATTGGCGCAGCAGCTCGCGCTCGAGCAACAACATCGGGCTGTCCAACGGCTGCATCGATGCCGGCTCATCCGCACTGAGCACCCGCATGCCCGGTCGCCGGGCATTGACGTACAAGGTTTCGAGCAAATCGTCACCACCGTCCAGGGTAGTCATGGTGGGCGCCGGCAGCGCGTAATAACCGGACTTGGCGATTGAGTACACCCGCCCTTCCTTCTCCAACAACGAATAAGCGTACTGGATGGTAGATATCGACACATTCAGACGCTCGGCCAATTGCCGCAACGAAGGCAGGCGCACCCGCGCATCAACCTCCAGTTCGTTGATCAGCGTGGTCAGGTAGCGATAAACCGCCTGGTAGGCGAAGTCTGTCTCCCGGCAACCTTTCATGGGATCACGCCAGGAGAGCGGATTGTCGTCGGCCAGGTCGCAACGCCGGACACAACGACCAGGGACGAGATAGACGAGTCCATCAAACCTCGTTCCTCAGTGCCTTGCCGAGCGTTCGTGCGGCTCATCGGCGACCTGCCCCGTTTCTGCCGCGTCGACGTCGTCGAGGACTTGTTGCAGATCACCTCCCGGAACAGTTTCCGGTTGGTCCGGCGATGCCACGCTCGCCTGGTACAGTTTGCCAAGGACACCGACGGGCAGACCACTGACGTCGACCATCCATTGCGCGATCTGATCAGCGACCGTCGCGCCCTGCATGGCTTTATGCAAGTCCGGCATCGCCACCAGCATGCCGGGATGGCAACAGCGCAGGAAATGTTCCAGGCCTGCGCCCTGCCCCACGAACGGGGCGAACAGCATGCACACCAGTTGCGTTTCGCTGAGCCCCAGGATCTTTTGCGCTTCGAGGGCGGCGTAGGCGCGGCGCTCGGGAATCGACGAAGGTGAGCCGAACAGCGCCCGAGCCTGCTCGCAGGCGTGTTCCGGCAGTTGCTTGCGATGCATGAGCATGATCGCCCGCTGCACGTAGTCACCGTATCCCGTTTCGTAGCTGCGCCCTTGCACGTAACAGGCCTGCAGGCCGTGCAAATGAGCCAACAGCAACGGGCTAAGGTATTCGTTTTCGATCGCCGAAGGCATGAGACCATCGGTCTGTACCCGCAGGAATTCGTTGAAAAGCGGCCAGTTGGTGCCTTCCAGGCGATCGACGATCAGGTCGTCGATGCCGATGTGACTCATCCGCCGGCAGGCTTCGTAATGCCCCTCGGGTTTCCATGCGCCAAGGCGCTCAGGACCGTAGAAATGCTCGTAGAGATCGTTGTTCAAGGTATCAAGATGCGCAAAAAGGCTGTCGAAGCAGCCTATATTGTCGGTCGGCAGGCCGATCTTGCGGGCCGCGCGGCGAAGGCCTGAAATGAACTGCCTTTGCTGGCGAGGCGTATCGCTGCTGACCATCGAATCCACGCCAGACTCCCAGCGGGCCATGTGCCGATAGAATTCTGTCATCGCCAGGTAGCCCTCACTCCCGATTTCCAGGGGGCTGTCGACCGAGCGAAGGTGCCCCAGGGTCAACAGGTCCATGCGATTGGCCTCGTGCCCCGCCACCGACAAGGGCTGCCGGTGATTGAACGGCAATACTTCGCGGTTATCCGCCATCAGCAATTCAACCCGGGGATCGTCATAGACAAACAGCGCGCTGTAGCAGCGATGGATGTTTTCAAGCGTCGCCTGGGTGGTCTCGCTCAAGCGCGGCGTGGCGACGCGCAAGGCGAAGGTCACCGGATGCCGGCCCGCGATGCTGAGCTGCGCGGCCCGCAAAGCGGTTAATACATAAAAGCCCTCCCGGCTGCCGTTCTGGACCGTCAACACCCGATAATCGCCAATCCGGTCGATGCCTCCGGCGGCGACAATCAATCGCTGGATCAAAAGCTGCAACGCAGTCCGTTCGGCCCGGGAATAAAAACCCAACAATCGTTGCAGTATCTGTTGATACACGTGAGTCATTGCCTGCTCATGAATTGCACTCATAGCCATTTACCTGAAATTCAACTATCGGCGCCGCACCCGCACCTACGTGACCGCGCGACGTGTTGATCTGAAAGGATCGTTCTAGTACCCAAAGAGTATTAGCAATACGCTCAAGCGTTGCTTGTCGTAATTATTTGATACATGCACAACGAGTCACCTCGCGCGCTTGGCATCCCCCGCCGCGGGCCTTTAAAACCGGGGGGCTCGCCGCGCGGGCCGCACGTCCTAGGAGAATTCCGACAACGTCCCACAGATAATGAGTACGCAAAATAAGGAACTTGCCGAACTTTAATTGACCCTCTACCCCACTCTGTTCTCGCCAGAATCGATAGATAGCCCCGTCCCCATTAACGCTCGTTGCAGCTTGAATGTGCCTTGAAGGATGAACGCCTTCGAGAAAGTTATACCGCACCACGACTTCTTCCTTGATATGGAAATCAGCGTTCAATTATCAGGACTTAAATAATGATTAGAAGATACAGATTGAGGGCAAAAACCAGTTCAGATGTTCACCGACAAACCGTTTCTGCCTTGAACGAACCGGGACAGGCAACTTGAGGGGGCTTGCGAGACACGAATGCACCGCCGCCAGGCAGCCAGTGTCGTGGGAAAGGAAGGATGGGGATCAAGCCGAACAGCGCAAGAGCCCGGCGATGACTCTTGCGCAAGACAGGTATCAGGCGGGGTCGACAACCTGAAGGGCAACGCGCTCACGGCAAGGGCATTCACCCATGTACCGGTGAGCTTCGACAAACTCGGAGAACGGGAAGACCCGAGTCTTGAGTGGCAACAACACGTGATCGGCGGTCAGTTGATTGATATCACGCAATGCCCGCTGCAACGCCACCTGGTCCTGGAGGATGCCCAGTTCCGGTTTGCCGGTAAAATTGCCGATGCAGTGCACGAAGAACTGAATGTTCTTCTGGAACGCCGCGCAGGCCGGGAACGGCGTCTGGTTGCCACCCTGCAAGCCATACAGCACCAGGCTGCCACGGGGCGCCAGCACATCACCCAACAGTGACATCTGCGGCCCGCCGAGCCCGTCGAATACCACGTCGACGCCACGGTTGTCGGTGAGCTTGTTGATCTGCATCAGCAAGTCCTGCTCTTCGGTGACGATGACTTTCTCGGCACCCAGCGACAACAAGTACTCACGCTCGTCAGCTGTCTTGGTGGCCGCGATCACCCGCACACCCAGGGCCTTGCCCAGCTGGACAAAGGATGGTCCGGCGCAATGACTGGCATCGGTGACCAAGGCGAATTGCCCCGGTTTGACCCGCGCCAGGTCCATGTAGGCAAAATACGCGATCAGCAGCGGCGTGTAATGCACGGCGGCTTCGATCGGGCTGAGCACGTCGGGATAACGGGTCAGGGCGGTGCGGGGCAGTACGATGACTTCACCGTACACCGGATAATCGTTCGGGCTTTCGGCCGGAAAACTGGCAACCTTGTCGCCCACGGCCAAGTCATCGACGCCATCGCCGACGGCGGTTACCACGCCGGCCATTTCATGGCCCAGGCCCGAAGGCAGGCGTGCCTGGGAGGACGCCAGGTTCTGGCGCCACAACGTGTCGTACCAACTGATGCCGATCGCTTCGACGCGGACCTGCACTTCTCCTGGCGCAGGAAGAGCCGCCGCATGCTCTTCGCATTTGAGCACCTCGGCACCACCAAACTTGTGAAAACGGATCGTGCGGGACATCGCAAACCTCGTCAAAGTAACCTCTAATGCCATGAACTCTATCCGGGCTTTGTACCCAAGACCATCAGTGGCTATTAATAGTCGACATGCCTGTCATTGATTCCGCAGCAAGAAAAACCAACCACTCCTGTAGGACTTACCTAAGAAAACTCAATTAGCCGATGCAGAGTACCAGCCTTTCCCCGTAAGATTCATGCCGGCCATTGTTCCCATATGGCCGTTCACGTCAAGCTTACCGAATCTGCCAGGACCCCAGATGAATCGTAATGACCTGCGGCGTGTCGATCTGAACCTGTTGATCGTGTTCGAAACGTTGATGCATGAACGCAGCGTGACTCGCGCGGCCGAGAAGCTGTTTCTAGGCCAACCGGCCATCAGCGCCGCGCTGTCGCGGCTGCGCAGCCTGTTCGATGACCCGCTATTCGTGCGCACCGGCCGCAGCATGGAACCTTCGGCCCGGGCGGTGGAGATCTTCGCCCTGCTCTCTCCGGCCCTGGATTCGATTTCCACGGCCGTCAGCCGCGCCGCGGAATTCGACCCGGCCACCAGCACCTCGGTGTTTCGCATCGGCCTGTCGGACGACGCCGAATTCGCCCTGCTGCCGATGCTGCTCAAGCGCCTTCGGGCCGAAGCGCCGGGCATTGTGCTGGTGGTGCGCCGGGTCAACTACATTCTGATGCCGGGCTTGCTGGCCTCCGGTGAAATCTCCATCGGCGTCAGCTACACCGACGACCTGCCAGCCAACGCCAAGCGCAAGGTCTTGCGGCGCAGCTTGCCCAAAGTGTTGCGGGCCGACACCGCGCCGGGACGACTGACCCTGGACGAATTCTGCGCCCGCCCCCACGCCCTGGTCTCCTTCGCAGGGGACTTGAGCGGCTTCATCGACGAAGAACTGGCAAAACTCGACCGCAAGCGCCATGTGGTGTTGGCCGTGCCGCAGTTCAACGGCTTGAGCACGCTGTTGTCGGGTACCGACATCATCGCCACCGTGCCCGACTACACCGCCGACGCACTGACCGCCGCCGGTGGCGTACGCGCCGAAGACCCACCCATACCGGTGCGCAGCTTCGAACTGCACATGGCCTGGCGCGGTTCTCAGGACAATGATCCTGGGGAGCGCTGGTTGCGTTCGCGGATTCAGATGTTTTTTGGCGACCCGGATAGCCTGTAACAGATTCCACCGAGTTCCGAAAAAAGTGTTAACCCCATGTTGAGTGGCCTTAACACATCAGTCATTGAAACTGTCATGGCGCACTCAACAACAGATTGCAATCTCGGCCTCGCGACATCCGAGGCCAGACCGCTTACGCCTTCAGGCTAAAACCTTTGTGACGTCACACTCTCCACTCAGGCTCAAACCAATTCGGCTAAAGATGCCGGATTGAAGCCCTTCAGATCCGCATAATCGCCCTTTTCCACTTTGGCGGCCCAATCCTTGTCACTCAGCAGAACACGTCCTACTGCGATCAGATCAAACTCTTCGCGTTCCATGCGCTCGACGAGCCGATCCAGGCTCGCCGGGGTTGAGCCTTGGCCGGCGAATGCGTGAGTCACATCATTATCCAGCCCGACCGAGCCGACGCTAATGGTTGTGGCTCCAGTGACTTTCTTCGCCCAGCCTGCGCAGTTCAGCCCGTTTTCACCATCAATTTCGGGAAACTCAGGGTCCCAGAAGCGTCGCTGCGAGCAATGCAGAACATCAACACCCGCCTCGACCAACGGTAGCAGCCAGTCTTCCATTAAGGCAGGCGTCTCGGCGAGGCGCACCCCAAAGTCCTGCTGCTTCCATTGGCTAACGCGCATGATGATAGGGAATTCGGGCCCGACCGCGTGACGAACTGCAGTCACGATCTCTGCGGCAAAGCGGGAGCGTTCTTTGATCGTCGGTCCGCCATAACGATCGGTGCGCTGATTGGTGCCGGCCCAGAAGAACTGGTCGATCAAATAACCATGAGCCCCATGGATCTCAACGGTGTCGAAACCCAGTCGTTTGGCATCCGCCGCGGCCTTGGCGAAAGCAGCAACTGTGTCTGCAATATCTTCTCCGCTCATTGCCACGCCGCGCCGGTCGTTTGGCGAATCGAGGCCAGATGGGCTTTCAACCGGCGCATCAGGCTCCCAGCCGCTGACGTCACGCACTGCGCCGGTGTGCCAGAGTTGCGGCCCCATACGGCCCCCAGCATTGTGAACAGAATCGATCACGTTCTTCCATCCAGCGAGTGCTGCTTCACCATGGAAAAAAGGAATGCCGGAGCCGTTACGTGAAGCGGGACGATCAACGACGGTCCCTTCTGACAAGATCAACCCGACTCGCCCCTCAGCCCGCCGCCGGTAGTATGCAGCGCTCCCTTCACCGGGGATGCCCTCCGGCGAAAATTGCCTCGTCATCGGCGACATGACAATCCGATTTTTCAGTTCAAGCGACCGAATGGAAAAAGGACGGAATAAAACGCTGGTATCAAGGTTTGACATTGAATGGACTCCCATTTGCTTTTGGAAGCCATATAAGTATATTTTGTAAACCAAATGTCAATTAGGCACCTAGAGTCGCCTAGGTATATATGGGGAAACTTCGATGCAGGAATTAAAGCCGCAATGTTTTTCATCGGAGTGCCCAAGCCGGGCGCTGTTCGACCAGATCGCAGACAAGTGGTCAATGATGGTTCTGGCGGTGCTGGATGACGGGCCACATCGCTTTAACGCCATCAGGCGTCGCCTGGAGGGCGTCACTCAGAAGGCACTGACTCAGTGCCTGCGGCGCCTGGAACGAAATGGCCTCGTCTCGCGCAAGGTCATTTCGTTCTCGCCTGTGGCGGTCCAATATGAGATCACTCAACTGGGTCGAACACTGCAGCAGCCATTTCGCGAATTGCATAAATGGACGCTCGACAAATTGCCTGAGGTTGAAGCGGCCCGGTTGAAGTTTGATGAGGCTGCGGAGGTAAGCTGACGGGCGCCGTCACGCAAGCTTGTGATCAAGCTCGATGAAACTATCGGCCTGCCAATCCCAATCCTGTACGTCGGCGGCGTCGGGGGCAGGTGCTCCACCGTATTCCATGGGCCGGTCGATATAGGCCGTCATCAGGCCGCAATTCCTGGCCGCCGCAAGATCGCTGTGGTGGCAAGCCACCAGGCAGAGTTCATTGGGTTTGAGATCCAGCGCCCTTGCCGTGGACAGGTACGCGGCAGGATCCGGTTTATAGGTTTGTGCAAATTCCGCCCCCAGCAGCGCGTCCCACTGCAAACCGTTATACCGGTTCATTGCGATCATCAAGGCCACATTGGCATTGGACAAGGTCACCACCGCAAAGCGTCGTCGCAGCAGGGCCAGCCCCTCGGCCACGTCAGGCCACGGGTCCAAGCGACGCCAGGCATGGGCAAGCGTGTGCAATACCTCGGGGGCAAGCTGATCGGCTTCCAAGCCGTAAGTCGTCAACAACTGGACCAGCGTCTCGTAGTGCAATGTATCCAGGACAACGAAGCCCCCATGCCCCTTGATGCACTCGTGCAGCGCTGGCGCATACAACCGGCGCCATTGCATTGCAAATTCTGCGGGGCTGACCGCGGGCAGGTAGGTCGACACGAATGGACTCGCCTCACGTGCGATGCCTGAATGCCAGTCAACAACGGTGCCGAACACATCAAATGCCAACGCTTGTGGAAGTGTCATTGGATGACTCCTCTGGTGTTTACAACCCCTGGCACGCCAGCCACCAAGGCGCTGGCCGGCGCCGATGGGCTCAGTCCGAGACTAGGCATAGGTTTGCCAATGTCCCCAAGTAAAAATAACTGACGTGCTGCCCGCCAATGGCCGGATCCATCTCACGTCGTTAGCTAGGCGAGACGAGTGCGCCAGGCTGCGGCGCTAGAATCACCCGCCGTAGCTACTACCTCGTCGCAGGCGGCAGTGCAGGACTGCTTGCCACATCGCTGTTCTGATAAGCATCCCAAGACCACCACCCCAAGCGTTTTGAATACTCAGTCTGATAGTGGAGAACTTTGTCGGCCTTGCGTTGCAAATACTCCGGCGTGTTCATCCCAAACACTTCCATCGGATACTCGTCATCCAGATCATTCAACCAGAAGTCAGGGATCGTTTTGTCGTCGTCATCGAAACGCAGCGGTTTTGAGAATTTACGCTTTTGCTCACGGAGCATCACCTCGACCTTGCCCTCCAGATCTGAGTCCAGGGGAATCAACATGTCGCTCACGTGCATCAGGGCAACCTCAAGAACATCGCTATAACGAGCGTTATTTTGTCGAAGCTCCAAAAATGCGATGGCAATGATCTTGGCACCCTTTTTCCAGGCACCAATCTCCCGGCCAAAGCTTTTTTGTGCATCCGGCCAAGTACGCCCGTTGAGGTACATCGTGGGCATGCCTTTACTGTTCATCAGCGAAAGGGTTTGCATCTGATCTACGGGCTCACCCTCGATGTAAGGCATAAGTACACCGACGGTGACCAGCCTGTACTTGAGTCGATCTGCCTGTTTCACAATTGCAACGTTTCGAGCTCCACACTTGGGACCCTTTTGTGCTGGACACAAAAGAACTTTGTCCAGCGTCATTCGGTGGGTCTTGATGTGTTCCGCCGTTTGCTTGAGCTTCCATTGAAGAATCGAGTCATCCCGCTTGCCTTCCATTTTGGGGAACCAGGTATTTAGATTACTGCGCGTCCACAGCAGATCCAGCAACCCCCGGAGCTTCATTGCCCGCTGTGTTCGCCCCGGCTTTCGAGGATTGAGTGGGAGGTCGACTTTGGCTTCGGCTTCGGCGTCATCGTTCTTCTTCCTGAGCTGAATCGCTTGAGAGAGACGAACAGTGACGTCATCCTCATCCCCCTCCACCACGACGCCCTCAACGTAGGATTGCAACCCCGTCCGATACTCGGCTTCGCTGAAAAAGCGACAATCCAAGGCATGCTCAGGGCCTGTGTTCGCATACCTTGCGAGAACGTACCGCTTCTGAACCTTGAGGTGTCGGATATTGAGATGCTTTGAGCCGTTGCCTTTACATAAACACTTGGCCTGCTTGCCATGGGCATTTTTCAGCAGCAGTTGCCATTGATCGGCACTCTCGGCAAGCGTCTGGTATGTTTTCGTGCACGGGGATTTCGCACCCGGCACTTCCACGCTGTAAATCTCTGACATGTCGTCCCTTTCTTGTCGGCGTCGGATCCGCTGTGACGGTGAATAGTGAGGCAAAGCTTACGGAGTTGGCGAGAAAAAGCACAGCCAGCCCCATAAAGCCTCGGCTTCGTTCACTCATGTCCAGCCGACCCGGTCTCCAGCATGGACCCCTAAAGCTTATGACTCCCCAACACCAAATACCGCTGCGGCGCCGCCTTGCGCAGTCGCGCCGCCAGGAACACACCCGCCAGCAAGGCCGCGGGAATGATGGCGCAGAGACCATACGACAAGGCCTTGCTCGCGCCGGTCAACACATCGAAATGCACCACCGCGATGACCAGGACCGTCAACAGCGCCACGCAAGAGAACCCAGGAAAAATCCGCCCACGCCAGATCCCCAGCTTGAGTTCGGGGTGGCGCTGGGCAAAGACCCAGACCGCTGCGGAAGTCAGCGCCATCAGCAAGATCACGCAAAGCGTCGCCAGGTTGGAGAACCAGGCGAACAATTGCAGGATCGGGTCGGCATCCATGGCGGCGAAAATCAGTACCACCACGGCGGAGATCAAGCTTTGCAACGCCGAGCCCATGTGCGGGCTCTGGTGGACGCGATGGGTCGTGCCCAGCCGGCTGGGCAGCAAGCCGTCACGCCCGATGGCATAGAAGTAACGGGCCGCGGCATTGTGGAACGCCAACAGCCCGGCGTAGATGCTGACCATGAACAGCACGCGGATGACCTGGGTCAGGTGCGGGCCGACAAAGTGGTCGGACATGCCATAGATAAACGTCGTCGGGTCCTGCAAGGCCTGGAGCGTGGAGACGATTTTGTCCGCCCCCACGCCGATCACCATCGACCAGACCGACAGCGCGTAGAAACCACCGATCAGCAACACCGAACAGTAGGTGGCAATCGGGATCGTCCGTTGCGGGTTCTTGGCTTCTTCGCCGTAGATAGTGGTGGCCTCGAAGCCGATGAACGCCGCGAAGCAGAACAGCAAGCCGATGGACGGCGTGCCGCTGAACACGTGACTGCGATCAAACGCGTCGAGATTGATGCCGCTATCGCCGCCAGTCCTGAGAATGGCGAAATCCAGGAGCAGGATCGCCAGGTATTCAGCGATTACAATCACCGACAGCACCCGGGCCGACAGGTCGATCTTGCGATAGCCGAGAATCGCAACGCTGGCCATCGCCATCAGCGAGTACGACCACCAGGGCAATACCAGGCCGAAGACGCTTTCCATCGTGCCGCTGACCACGCCCCCGAACATGCCATACAGCCCGACCTGGAGGATGTTGTAGGCGAACATCGCCAGCACGCCCGCCGCGCCACCGGCCAAGCCACCCAAACCGCGAGAGGTGAACGCATAGAAACCGCCAGCGTTGGTCACGTGTCGGGACATGGTGGTGTAGCCCACCGAGAACGCCAGTAACACCGACAGGGCCAGGATCAGCAACGCCGGTGTGCCGGCGCCGTTGCCCAGCATGATGCCAATGGGGAAACCGCCGGCGATGACGCTCAAGGGGCTCGCCGCCGAAACCACGAAGAAGATAATGAAGCCGACACCCAGGGCCCCACGCTTGAGCTCCGTGTTGCTATTGACCGGGAGAGATACACTCATGTTTTCTTGACCTTATTGTATGAGGCAGTCGCTGTAGGACCGGTGCAGTCAAACGCACACCGTCACCGAATAGCGTTATTGTTCTTGTTGCACGCTGGATTCGATCCTATGCCTCTCCCTGAGCGCCCCATTAGCCCAAATCGGTAATCGGCACTGTCCCCTCAAAAAAGCCTGGCGTGGGGCTAATGCCAGTCAGTTAAGCTGCAAACCTGTGGGAGCAAAGCTTGCTCGCGATAGCGGCAGAATCGTCAATATCGTTGTCGGTTGGTTTACCGCAATCGCGAGCAAGCTTTGCTCCCACAGGGTTTATGCCGTTTGCTCCTAACTGACTAGACATTATGGCGTGAGGCCCTCTCACTTCATTGCAAGGCAATGCGCGCCGTCAGTTCCGACGCCGCGCCGATGACCAGGTCGCACAGGTAGCCCTGCTGGAACGCATGGAACCGCTCGCTACGCCCCACCAGGGTCATGCTCCCAAGCACTCGGCGTTTTTCGTCGAAGATCGGCGCCGCGACGCCACTGCGTCCCGGGTGCAGTTCGCTTTCGCTGATGCAGTAGCCCTGCTTGCGAATGGCGAGCAACCCCTTGGTGAACGGCTTCCACTCCAATCTCTGATGCAGCACTTGCGCGGAATTCGCGTGGACGTCGTAGATGCGGCGGATCTGGCGCGGCAGCAGATACGCCAATACGACCCGAGCGGTCGCACTGTGGAAAAGATCGATCGGGCGCCCTCGGTCGCCCCCCACCGGGCCGGCGTCGGAACCACGCTGGATCAGCACGTTGACCACCGAGTCGCCATGCCATTCGCTGACCAGCGCATCCAGGCCCGTGTCAGCCACCAGTTTATCGACCAGGCCCCGGCTGCCGGCCAGTAATGGATCGTAGTGGGCCATCTGATGCTCAAGCGTGACGATACGTGGGCCGAGGGCGTAGCCGCGTGGCAATCGCTTCAAAAAGCCCGCGTCGCCGAGCTCGCGCAGATAACGATAGGCGGTGGCGGGCGTGTAGCCGAGCTCCCGGCAAATGACGTCGACATCGATGACCGGCTGTTCAGGGCGAAACAAGTCGAAAACCCTGAGCAGGCGACGAAGGCTATTCATTTTTTCTACATCCTTGTGCAGGCAAATGCTCAAGCAAGCGCACAACCGCCGATGGCAGCGCGGGCGGTTTGGGACGGCAACTCTGCGAACAGCGCCTGGTACTCCGCCGCAAAATGGCTCAGGTGATAGAAGCCCCACTGGGCCGCCGCATCGCCAATCGAAAGACGCGACGCGGGGGTGGACATCAGGGTTCGGCGTACACCGTTAAGCCTCACCGAGCGCAGGTAATTGACCGGTGTCGTCTCGGTCACCGAGCGGAAGCTGTTCTGCACGGTGCGCCGACTCACCTGGAGTCGCTGGCACAACTCGTCCACGCTGGGCACGTTGTTCAATTGCGCGGTCGCCAGGCGGTGACATTTTTCGACAATGTAACTGCGCGTGGAGCTTGGCGTGCGCTGCTGCTTGTCGCAGGCGGGATCGGTCATCAACTGCAGCAACTCACCGAGCATGGTCTGTTCCAGCGCCATTTCCCGGTCCTGCGAATTGTCGAGTTCTTCACTCAAGAGCGCCTGGGAGAACGCCGCCAGCATTCGATGGCGAGCCTCGGCATAGCGTTGAGTGGAAACCTTGATCACCGGCTGACGCAACAACTGGCTGATTTCCTTGGCCGACGCGGTTTGCGCCAACGCTTGCTCGAACAAGTCACGCTCGAAGGTGATCGCCAGCAGTTCCATGCCCAGCGGCATGTGGAACATGAACTCCTCGCCACCCTGGAGAAAGAACAGGCTGCTGTCGTCCACTTCCCGCCCTTGCATCCGTATCGTACCCGGGACGGTGATCGGCACGGCGAAACACATCTTGCCCCGAGGGGCCACGCCATGCTGCACAACACGCTGATTGATCTGCTCGCGAAATACGTGGCAGCGCGGCGTCGTCAACTGGATAAGTGAGCTCTCAGCCAAACCCGCGGTTAACTGGTTGTAGTCCTGGCTCCACTCCTGGACGGTTGCGGCGTGGACATGAATGTCGTGGAAGTGGCTGATGTTCTGATTTTTCATGATGACGAAAGCCTCGGCCAATATTCTTGTTTTTAGATCGCCTTCACGAGCGATATTCTCACATAAAGAGAATTCTGCAAATTTTCTTTGCGCAATGTCAGCGCTTCGGTGTTGACGCTCGGAACGGCCCGCCCAATGTGCCGATTCGGGCTACCGGCCAGGAACGGGCCACGAGGATCATCGAGACACTGAAACCGACATCCTGAGAGACCGTCATGAGTGAAGCCAAACTTGAAGCCCTCCACTTCGCGGATGCCCCGCGGATTACCTCCACCATTCCCGGCCCAAAGACCACCGAGGCCCTGGCGTTGTCGGCGCGTACCGAATCGATGGCACGCGGCGGCGGACGCATGCCCGTGGCCATGGACCGGGCGTTCGGCGCGACCTTCAAGGACGCCGATGACAATACCTACATTGACCTGTCCGCTGGCGTAGGCGTCAGCAGCGTGGGTCGCTGCCACCCGAAGGTGGTGCAGGCCATCCGCGAACAGTCCGAAGTGCTGATGCACGCCCTGGAGGTCAATAGCACCCGGCGCACGGAACTGGCCGCCAAGCTCTCGGAGATCGCGCCCGACGGCTTGCGCGGCGACTGCATCACGTTCTTCACGCAAAGCGGTAGCGATGCGCTGGAGGCGGCCATCAAGTTCGCCAAGCGCGTCACCGGGCGGCACCAGATCATCGCCTTCCACGGTGGCTACCACGGCGTGTGGAACGCTTCCGGTGCGCTGACGACCGGCACGGCCTACCGCAAGGGCTACGGTGCCCAGATGGGTGGCGTCATTCATGCGCCCTACCCTTATGCCTATCGCTTCCCCTTTGACACCACGCACAAAAGCGCCGAGCAGATCGCCGGTGAATACGTGGATTACCTGCTGAATACCCCCTACACCGCCGCCGACGACGTGGCTGCCGTGATCGTGGAGCCGGTACAGGGCGAAGGCGGCTACGTCCCGCCCTCGCCAGAGTTCCTGCAACTGTTGCGCAAGGCCTGCGACCGCAGCGGCGCACTGCTGATCGTCGATGAAGTGCAGTCCGGTGCGGGGCGTACCGGCAAGATGTGGGCGGTCGAGCATTCCGGCGTGAAGCCCGACATGCTCACCTTCGGCAAGGGCATCGGCAGCGACCTGCCGATGGCCGGCCTGATCATGCGTTCGGACCTGGCGGCGGCAATTCCTGACGGATCGATGCCCAACACCTTCGCCGCCAACTCGTTGTCCGCGGCCGTGGCGCTGACCAACATCAGCATCCTCCAGGACCCGGAGCTCGATCTGCTCAACCGCGCTCATACGCTGGGACTCGAAGCACAGGAGCGTATCCGTGGCTTCGGCAGCCCGCTGGTCGGCGAGGTCCGCGGTCGCGGCCTGATGATCGGCATCGAGCTGGTCTCGGACCCGACCACCAAGGCGCCATTGGCACCGGAAAAGATCGGCCAGCTCATGGGTTACCTGCTGAGCCACGGCGTGCTGATGATCCCCTGCGGTCGCTACAGCAACGTGATGCGTGTCATGCCCTCCCTGACGATCTCACGGGCACTGTTCTTCAAGGCACTGGACATCTTCGGCGACGCCTTGGACGCCCTTGAGGCGTGACATGTCCCGACTCCTGCCCATCACCCATGGACTTCAAAATGACTGAGCACTTGAAACACTTCATCGCCGGCGCGTCCTTCGAAGCCTCTGACGGGCGCCGCATCAACCTCGTCAACCCGGTGACAGAACAGGTCTACGGCAGCTGCGCCCGCGGCACCGCTGAAGACGTGGACCGTGCCGTGGGGGCCGCACGCAACCAGCTCGAACGGGGCGCCTGGAGCCAGCTTGACGGCGCCCAGCGCGCTCGACTGCTGTCGAAACTGGCCGACCTGGTGGAGCGCGACACCGATGTACTGGCCGATATGGACGCCGACGCCATCGGCCGCTCGCCGATCGAACCGCGCCGGCTGGACCTGCCCAATGCGGTCGCCAACCTGCGCGCCTCCGCCGGCTGGGCCAACCAACTCGAAGGGCGGACCATTCCCTCCGGCGGCTACTTCGGCACCAAGTCCCTCTCGTACACGGTACGTGAGCCGGTGGGCGTGGTCGGTGCCATCGTTCCCTGGAACTCACCGCTGATGATCACGGTCTGGAAGCTCGCCGCTCTGCTGGCGGCAGGCTGCACCGTGGTCATCAAGCCGTCGGAAGAGACACCACAGTCGGCCCTACACCTGGCTACGCTGGCCCAGGAAGCGGGCTTCCCGGATGGCGTGATCAACGTGGTCACCGGCTACGGCAACGAGGTGGGTCGCGCCCTGTGCGAACACCCCCATGTCGACAAGATCAGCTTCACCGGCAGCCCCGAAGCCGGACGCGAGATCCAGCGCACCGCCGGCGTGCTGTTCAAGCGCGTGGCCCTGGAGCTGGGCGGCAAGAGCCCGCAGATTGTCTTCGACGATGCCTCCTTCGACGACGCGCTGTTCGGCTGCTCCCTCGGCCTGTTCGCCAACCAGGGACAGGTCTGCGCGGCCGGTTCGCGCATCCTGGTCCAACGCAACCTCGCCGATCGCTTCGCCGCAGCGCTGGCCGATGCCGCACGCGCCGTCAAGGTGGGCGACCCTCGCCAACCCGGCGTGCAGATGGGGCCGGTGGCCAAGAAGGCGCAATTGGATCGCGTCAACCGCTACATCCAACTGGGCATCGACCAAGGGGCCTCGCTGCTGGCCGGCGGGGTATCGAACCCTGAACAGGGCTGGTTTGTCCGGCCGACGATCTTCGCCAACGCCCGCAACGACATGGCGATCGCCCGGGACGAAATTTTCGGCCCGGTCGGCACGGTGATCACGTTCGACAGCGAGGATGAGGCGATCGCACTGGCCAACGACTCCAACTACGGCCTCGCGGCCACGGTCTGGACGAGCGACCTGGCGCGAGCGCACCGCGTAGCGGCGGCGATAAAGGCCGGTGCCGTGGGCATCAACTGCTGGAGCCCTCTGGACGCCAACCTGCCCTGGGGCGGCGTCAAGGCCAGCGGCATTGGCCGAGAAGGAGGATTCAGCGGTGCGTTGGCCTACACCGAGGAGAAGGTCATCACCGTACTGTTGCCCAGCGCAAAATAAACCCGCACTGACCCGGCCACCTTCCAAGTCTCTGTGCCATGGAAGGTGGTCGTTCAAATGTGCATTCCGATGCTCTGATGATCGATGGAGAGACCGTGATGAATCCGGTAAATCAAACAATAATTGATCGGTATCCGACGTCCCTGCGGCTTTTGCACTGGGTGCGCGCAGTACTTATCGCAGGCCTCCTCTGGGCAGGCTGGCACATGACCGGGATGGATGACGAAGTGGCGAGTAAATACGAGCTCTATTACCCGTGGCACAAATCCTTTGGGGTGCTGGCATTCCTGGTGGTCCTGGTCCAGATCGCCCTGCGGGTGAGAACGGCCAGGCTGCCGCAACCGCCAGAGACGCTGGCACGGTATGAGCGGGTTTCGTCAAGGCTCGCTCACCGTACCTTGTACGCGCTGCTGGTGATCGTGCCGTTGATGGGCTATTCGATGTCGAGCACCTACACGATGAGCGACGGCGTGTTCTTCTTTGGGGTGAATCTTCCGGAACTCTTGGGCAAGAATGACGACTGGTTCGTCGTCTTCCAATGGCTGCATAAAGTGCTCGCCTATACCCTGCTCGGCCTGATCCTGGTGCATGTCGCCGGCGCCCTCAAGCATCGGTTCTATGACCGCGACCCGCGAAACGATGTCCTGCGCCGCATGCTGTGACGTGATGAGGCGTTGGCGAAAGATGCCAACGCCTTCACTCACGGCTCGGACCGCAGAGACCCGGTAAAGTCCGCCGGCAAAGCGATTGGCTTGACGAGTCGCGCATCCTCCGGCAGCAAGTACCCCTCCTTGATCGCCTGTTGTTTGGCGGCCTCGAAACGACTCGCATAATTTGCATGACTGCCATACAACGCCTTCAGCCGCTGCGCGGAATACGGCACCTTCGTGTCGTAGGCTGAACCGCAGCCGGTCTCCTGGTCGGTCAGGTAGGTGGCGCTTGGCACCCTGATCCACGGCGGACGCACACCCCCCAGCATGTTGCCGGTCTGCGGATCGCGGGCAACGCCCTTCCCCTCGCGACCGACCCGTTCAGCCTTGGGCATCGGCGTACCTTCACGCACCCAGCGATCCATCGCGTCGAGGATCGCCGACACGACCGTCTCCACCGGCTCGTCATAGAGGGACTGGCAGTGCGGATCGTTGCGCTTGTCACCGTCAGCCGGATGCGGCTCTGTCCCGTCGGTGCCTTGATCGGCAAGACGCAGGTGTGGCATGCCCGCGATCTCGTAGTAGCGCAGCTTCGGTTGGTCTGTATCTGGCGGTAGCGCGATCTCCTGGTTGGCATCGTGTACCACCTCGGCCTGGCTGTAGACCGTCACGAAAGGCGCGTCCGAGGGGATTTTGCGCGGAACCCTGAGTACCTCGCCACCCAGGTCGCCATACACAACGTGCCCCGTCATGTAGGCGTCGATCAGCGGCTTGCCGTCCGGCATGCGCCACTGCTGATGCCGGCCCTGATCGAGGTAATCGAGCCAGAGCTGCCCATTGATTGCCCAGGTGTTGACATAGATACGCTTGACGTCGAGCCCCTGGGTGGGGCCGTGTACGAGGTTTGACTTGAGCAGCAAGGCCAATTGCGCGGCAATGCCCTGCGCCTGGGGCGGGTACTGGTCGGGACCGTCACCGCGTCGAAACCGGTCGCTGTCGTAGTAGCTGCCGAGGGGTGCATAGCGCTTGTAGTCGTAGCGCCGCATGAAGTCCAGATTCAAGTTGCGGGGCTCAGGATCCCAATCCAGCGTCTTGGGATCGTTCGCCGGCCGATTGATGCTGAGTGTGTAGCCGGCGAATGCATACCCCTTGCGCAGCAGGTAGTTGCGGGTGAGGATCCAGCCCGCTCCGCGTTCGCCCATCCAACTGAACGGTTCCATCACGACGGTGCCGTTGAAGCGTCCAGGGTCCTTGGGTTTGCGGATAAGGAAGCGCGTGACGTAGGGCGCGTCGAACACATGCTCGCCAGAAGCGGTGATCGCTGGCGCGAGCCCTAGCATGTAGTACTCCTCCTCTACATACCCGAACCTCTCCAGGTCGACATACTCGGTGCCGTGCCTTGACGCGGACGCGAGCGGTAACTGACCGCTGGGAGGCACCTGGGAGATTTGCGGCATGGATGGCGTTTGCGCGACGACGGGCGCAGCCGTCGTCAGTACCAGCAAAGCCGCCATGGAAAGTCTGGACAACCGAACCTTGCCCGTGGGCTTCATTTCCAGGCTCCGATGGTTTTCCCATTGGGCAACCGCAGCGCCTGGAGGGCACCACCCGTCTTCGTCTCGTCCTTCATCGGAGCGAGCTGCAGGTCGACCTTGTCGCCCGGCTTGAGCGTATTGGCCATCCAGCCCTGGCGCATCAGGATGTTCGGGCCGCCGGCCTCGATCGCCCAGGTCTCGGTCTTGTCCCCGACCGGCACATCGACGAACAACCAAACGTGAGGGTTTTTAAACTGCACCTCACTCACTGTGCCGGCAATCGCGACGAGCTTCGACATGTCGAAGGCTGAGTAGGAATGGTGGGCAAAAGCCGCCGGGGCCGACAAGCCCAGGAACGCCAAACTGAACAGAATGGATTTGAGATTCACTTCGTGTCTCCTTGATTATTGTTGTCCGCTGGGTTCAGGTTCCGTCGCTCGGGAATCGTCGTGATTTCCGCGCCCGTCACAGGATCGATCGACTCGTTATTGCTGTCCTCGCAGACGAACTCCATGAATTCGACACCCTTGGGCGCACGGCGGAACGTCAGCGGCGCCCACTGCCATGGCTTGACCAGCGCATCCGGGTCTTCGACCCTGCCGTCCACCTGCAGCAGGCCTTCGTCATTGATGAAGATCCTCTCTTTGATGATCATGCGGGGGCCGTGGCCCAGCGCGTCGTCGGCATGCCCATACTCGCTCAACGTGGTTTCCTGGCGGATGTTGGTCGTCTCGACGACCAACACATTTCCCTCCCAGCGTGCGACTGAATGGCCCTCGAACGTCGGGGGAGCTTCCTCCGGATTGGGGTGGGCGCGCCCATCGAGGTAAATGCGACGAGTCTCGCGCAGGAACTCTTGCGCCCAGTTGATTTGCGTCGGCGTCTGCATGATCTCTACCGCGTAGGGCCCGACCATGTTCGTTGGCATGCCCAGCACCTTGCACGAGGTCTTGAACTCGCTGCCCACTTTGGTGAGGGCTTCAGCGCGTTTCCTGGCGCTCTCGAGGTAGACCCCCTTGAGTTCCGGCGTGGTGCCGAATGGAGGGCCAATATTGGTGTCGGGGTTATCGGCACCCGTGCTGTTGACGAGAGGGTCTACGGAACTCCCCACCGGCATCCAGAGCCCGCTGATGTCGGGCGGTGCGGCTTTCGGCTGGGCCGCGCTGGCGGTTGCTTTGGGCGTTGCGGCGATGGCGAACGAAGGATTCGCCGAGGCGGCCAGGATGGCCAGCAGCGCGATGACTGCATGAGCAAGAGGGAGCATTTTCATAGGCATGACCTGCGTCTTTTTCTACACGTTGGTAGTGACTGACATCCCGGAAACCGCCACCGTTGAAGTGCGTGACGGCCGGTGCCAGGCGCGTGGGTGTGGTTTATTCCAGGGGGAAGATACGCAAGCACTCCGTTGGGGAGATATCCCAAATCAGCATGCGCTCACGGTGTGTGGCGGCGTGGATGGCCGCTCAGAAACTCACCCAGGCGATGAGCTGGAAGTAGGTGTTCGTCGATGCGCTCCCACTCTGGTTGCCACCGTTGCCGAGCCACTTCTCAGGCTTGTAGAAACCGACAAGGGGTGAGAGCGTGATGTTGTCCGTCACCATCCAATCCAGAAAGAAGTCGACCTCGCGTGCGCTGAAGTCCTGCTCCCCCCGTCGGGAAAGCTGGTGGTAGTCGAAGGCCATCGCGTTAAGCGTCAACTTGTCGGTCGGCATGACCGAGAGCAGCACATCATTGATCTGCATGTTCGAAGTCACTGAACCTGCGTAATTCACTGCGACTTCACCTTGGTAGCGTTTACGAAAACCGCCCTGGAACAGGAAGTCCCAGCCTTCGGAATAGCGCGTATAGCGATAGCTCACCGTCGGTTGCCATTTGACATCCGCGAAGGTGTAGCCCGCGTCGAAGAACATCGCCCGCTGCGACCCCGACCGTTTTTCCTGGCGCGCCACTTCGAATGCGAAATCGGCGTTCTCGATGCCGGCATTGCCCTGGCCACGGATGCTGTAGATGTCCATGCCCTTGCGCTCCCCCCGATCGCCGAAGACGTATCGCTCTTCGACATCCAGGCCGCGCACGTACGTTGAACCGATCGAGCCGATGGGCGTCGTGTAGTCGACAGTGGCGGCCGCCACTTCGGTCTTGGACTGCCCGGGGTTATCCGACTTCAACCAGATCAAGCTGCCATGAAGGCCCTGCGTACCGCCCAGCTTCAGGACTGCCGTATTACCGAACGCCAAGCGCGGGCCGAGGTAAAAGGCACCGCCGCGATTGAACCGGCCATCCGCGACACCCTCGATGGGGTTGAAGGCGTTCCCGGGGGCGAACCCATCGTCGGTGATCAGAAAGCCGTCCACCGTCACGATCTGTCGGCCAAAAGAGAAATCAACGCCGTCCGTGCCCAACGCCGGAATCAAATCAGCTGACTTCCAGCCCAGATAGGCCTCTTCCACGGCGGTTTCTCTCTCGTTTCCGGCGGTGAGCGCTCCCGCATCGCCATCGCCCCATGACCCGGTACTGATCATGCTGAACCCGCCGTAGATCGAGCCGGCGGCGATCTGATCCGTCGTGCCGCTCAAACCATACTTGGCGAACCCTTCCTGCCACCGCATGCTGCCGGGCTCCCGTTGTGGGTCGCCGAGGTAGTTCTCGCTGCTGCCGAACCAGCCAAATCCCGCCCACAGCTCGGCGTTCAGGACGGTCCCACCGTCGTTTTCGTTGTACAGCTCGTAGCCCTGTGCCTGCGGCTCGAACGCGCAGAGTGCAACCAGCGAAAGCAATGGGGCGTAATGGGGGGGGCGCATGACGTCTCTCCTGTTTTTATATTTATGAGGCGAGTCATGAGTGTTCCGATTCGGGTCGCCCCTGCGGTAGCCCAAATCAGCATGTGCGAGGACCGGCGACCCATTTTTCTCAGCGTCCCCCTGCCCGCCGGAAAACATTTCCAGAGACTTGAACGGTTGCCGTTTTGGGCTACGGCATGCCCAGGCGTCGCCCCTATGCTGGGGCCATAAGAACGCATAAGAATGAGGCACCCGTCATGACCCCAATACCGCTGTTACGTCAGGGGCTTTGCCTACTGACCATCGTCGCCTGCAGTGCCCTGCCGTCCCTGGCCACTGCCCACCATTCATTCGCACTGTTCGACCAGACCAAGACCGTCACAGTCAAGGGCGTCGTCGAGCGCTTTGCCTGGACCAATCCGCACATCACGATCTACCTCGATACCCCCGGCCCGCCGCCCCAGCGATTCAAGATCGAGACGGGCAGCGTCAACGCGTTGCAGCGTGCTGGCTGGAGCGCTGATTCGATCAAGGCCGGCGAGAGCGCCGAGGTGTCCTTCAGGCCGCTGAAAAACGGTGATCCGGGCGGCCTGCTGGTGGAGATCAAAATCGGTGACGTCGTGCTCACGGGCGGCGGATAAGAAGTTGGCTCCTTCCCAGCTTCATGGCCACCGAGCCAAACCGAACAAGCCAGCCAGCAGCGTGGAGACGTTTCAATGAAACCGGTACGAACCTTGAGCGCAGCAACAATCTTCTTCGGCGTCATCCTCGCGACGGTCGTCGGGGTGTGCCACGCAGCGCCGTCCAAATCCCAGAACAACCCGCGCCCGGACATCAGCGGCACCTGGGAAAGAACCCCGGACGACTGGTTCGGTGAGAACCCGGACGATCCGGTGCACCCTGGCGGCCCGATGGACCTGAAGGAACCCTACGCTGGCGAATACGCCGCACTGAAAAAGAAACAAGCCGCCGCGAATGAAGCCGGCGCGCCATTGGCCACAACGAGCTCCAGGTGCCTGCCCGAAGGCATGCCGACGATGATGGCGGCGCTGTTTCCGATCCAGATCATTCACGACGACAAGCAGGTGATTGTCCTCGGCGAGTACCTCCAGCAGGTGCGGCGGATTCTCCTGAACCAAGCCATGCCGCCCAAAGAGAAGCTCGACCCCAAATATCAGGGCCATTCCCGCGGCCACTGGGAAGGCGACACGCTGGTGGTGGAGACGCAACGCGTGCGAACCGACGTGACGTTCTATGACGTTCCCCACGGTGAGGCGATGAAGATCACCGAACGCATCAGGCTAAAGGGGCCAGACCACTTGCAGAACCAGGTGGTGATCGAAGACCCGCAGGTGCTCAACACCCCGTATCGCTTCACGTTCGACTACAAGCGCTCCAACTACGCCATTCAAGAATATGTCTGCGAGAACAACCAGATCGTGATCGACAGCGAGGGCAAGGCGTCCCTCAGCCGTGAGTGAAGCCCCTATTGGATCAAGACAGTGTTAGGGCTGCTGCGCAGCCCAGCGGGAGCAAGCTCCCTCGCCACAAAAGGCGGCGTTTGCCACAGGTTGGCGGGCAACGTAATGGGATCTGATTACCCCACAGCACTGCCCAGCCAAACGCAAAACCGTGGCGAGGGAGCTTGCTCCCGCTGGGGTGCGAAACGCCCCCAAACCAGGCTGACGTTGCTCCCTTGGAGATGACCGGATGGAACGACCAATAACTATCAGCCTTCTACGGCCGATGCTGCCAGGGGTCATGCTCTCGCTGATCCTCACCTCGAACACGTTCGCCGATGTGCCGCGCATGCCCACGGCCATCGCCATACCGCCCTCCAGCGAGCCACCGCTGTCGTCGGCGATACGGCCGGGCACGGAGCACAGCGATCTCGCCAAGTACGGCTACGTCGAGGAGGAGTTTTACCTGCAAGGCGTCGCCCCAGCCATTACCGCCGCCGGCAAAACCCTCTTCGAGGCGCCTTACACCACGCGCATCCTAGTGCGTAAACCAACAGACCCGGCGCGCTTCAATGGCACGGTGGTGATCGAGCCGTTCAGTTGGTTTGGCGAGCGTGGCGCAGGATGGATCCTGACCCGTGACTACTTGCTGCGGCGCGGCTACGCGTACGTCGGCTACACGCTGAACATGAACAAGCCGGCCGTCGATCCCAAGTTCATCGCGGATACCCCGGCCGCCGAAGCGGAGCAAATTGCCCAGTACGGACGGATCGTGAACTTCGAGTTCATGCGCCGCTTCGACTACGCGCGCTATGCGCCGCTGGGCACCTACTACGATCCACAGCGTTTCACCCGTGGTGAAGGTCCTGACCCGTTCGTGCCACAGTCACAGGGGATCGCGGCGCAGCTGGCGTTACTGCTCAAAACCAATGCAGCGCAAGGCCCTTTGGCCGGCCTGGATGTGCATCGCGTCTACGTCAACAGCTGGGCGGTGACCGCGCAAGTCTGGATGGACTACCTCGACCAGGGCCGGCACCAGCAATGGCGCATGCCCGACGCACGGCCGTTGATCGATGCCTATATGACGGGGCGCATGGCCTATGGCGAGGTGGGCGGCGACGTGATCCGGCTGCCGCGGCAGATGCCCGACGGCGTGCCGTTCGTGACCGTCTACAGCCAGTCCGAACTGATGCACGACGTGATCGAAGGCATCGACCTGCCGCCGGACACCGACAGCCCGCAGCTTCGTTATTACGAAGTGACCGGCATGCCCCATCTGCGGCTGGCCGACCTCGGTACGGAACATACCGAACTGTTCGCGAACGACGTCGGCAAGGGCGACGACCCACGGTGCCGGACGCTGTACGACGAGCCGGCGGAACTGGTCGTCTCGGCCCTCCTGGATGGCATGGACCACTGGGTGCGCGAGGGCAAAGCCATGCCGAAGGCCCCCCGAGTCATACGCGAGGGCAAGGCCGCCGTGCGCGACCCCGCTACCGGCAACTTGCAAGGAGGCGTGCGCCCGCCCTGGATCCAGGTGCCCAGCGCGACCTACCTCACCGACCAGGAGACCGGCTGCGGCCTGATCTACGACACCAAGGTGCCCTACGCCAAGGACGTGCTTGGCCAGCGCTATGGCAGTTTCAGCCATTACGCACAGGCATTCGAAGACGCCAAGCGCCTCTCGATCAAGCAAGGCTATCTCCTCCCGGAGGACGCAACGGGCCTGCGTCCGATCGCGAAACCTCAAGACTTCTAACTCAACGCGGAAGCAAAGCAGATGTCATCAGAACTCATCATCGCCATGATCTACGCGTCACCGTTAAGCACGGCCATCAGGGACATGTCCTGGGTCGTGCCCACCGTCCAGAGCGTTCATATCGTCGCCATCGCAGTGATCTTCGGCGCTGCGGTCATCTCCGACCTCAGGCTCGCGGGCGTGTTCGCTACCGACGAACCCATGGGCGGCGTCGTGCGCCGTTACTTCCCATGGATGCGCGCGGCGCTCATCGTCCTGCTCCTCAGCGGATTGGTCATGGTCATCGGCGAGCCCGATCGGGTGCTCGTCAACACAACGTTCTGGCTGAAGATGTTCCTGGTCGTCGCCGTGTTCACGCTGACCTGGTCGGTCCGGCGTCCGTTGCTGCGCGTTGTCGGCCCTGCACAAGGCGCCGACGAAAAGCCGCCCATCAAGGCCCTGGCCTGGCTGTCGATCGCCCTGTGGTGCGTCGTGATCTTCTGTGGTCGCTGGATTGCCTACTGATCCCAGCGTTTTCAATGTTTTTTTCAGGTATTTGCCATGGACATCCAATCGATATTGCAAGCCCTCGAGGACACCTCTGTCGCCGCCCAGATCAGAGAGTCGGGTTCCATTTTTCCAAACCTGGAGTCAGTGCACGTGATCGGCATTGCCCTCGTGTTCGGGACCATCGCCGTCGTCGACTTGCGCCTGCTCGGCATCGCCTCCCATCGTCGCAGCGCGCTCCGGCTGATCCAGGAACTGCTGCCCTACACCTGGGTTGCCTTCGCAGCCTGCGTGATCACCGGTCTGCTCATGTTCGTTTCCAATGCCACCACCTATGCGCAAAACAGCGTGTTCTGGTGGAAGATGGGCGTGTTAGTGCTGGCGGGCCTGAACATGGGGATCTTCCACTTGGGCGCCTATCGCCGAATCGAGGAATGGGACACGACTCTGCCGCCTCCCGGCCAGGCCCGTGTCGCTGGATTCTGCTCGTTGGCGCTGTGGGTGAGCGTGATAGGCCTTGGCCGCTGGATCGGGTTCGTCTGATGGCGCGCCTGTCGCGAACCTGGCCCGGCGCTGACGCCAACGGCGCGACCAAGGTCGTGCGCCCGGCTTCCGGCCACTGGGAATCGCTGGCCCTGGTACTAGCGACCCTGGCAATCGTCGCCAGCGTGACAGGCTATGTGCTGCTGCGCCCACAGCACGCCGGACCGCCGACGCCCTTGAGCTGGCAGGTGCGTTCCTTCGATGGCCTGGGTGCGGTCGACCAGGCCATCCACAGCGCCCTGCTGCCTGCCGGTGAAGAAATCATCTGGAACAACAACGACACCGGCGGTTGGATCACCCTGGAGCGTGCTCAGGAAATTTTGCTGCCGCCCTTCTACCGGGACGCCTTCTGGAAGACCAACGGCGAGGTGCATTGGCAGTTGATCCTGCCTGGCGGCCACCTGCCCCATGCCGGTTCCGTCGATGAGCACGAAGACGACGCTGCTGCCCCGGCCACCAACGAAGTGTCGCAAGCCACCCAGGGCCAGGGCGCGACGGTCTACTACGGCGCCGCCGGCCGCGCGCCCGGCCAGAGCGCCTACCTGCTCGTCATTGGACACGCCCATGCCGGCGTCATGTGGGCCAACCAGGCAACGATCTGGGTCCACCCCGACCCGAATGCGCCCTACCCCGGGATCGTCAAGCCCGAATCGCTGGTCGGCAAAGGTTGGCGTCAGGTCATTCCTTACGACGGCGCCAGCGAAGTCGAACGCGTGAAAGGAAACCAGCCATGACCGTTTCTACGAAATACCGCACACTGTGGCGCCGTTGCCTGGCACTGCTGGTGCTGATACCCGCCATCGCACTCGCCGACTCGACGCCCCCCTTGGGCAAGAAGCTCAAGATCGGCGTCACCCTGCACCCCTATTACAGTTTCGTGGCGAATATCGTCGGTGATCGGGCCGAGGTCGTTGCGCTCATTCCGGCACAAGCGAATCCGCACAACTATCAACCGCAACCGGACGACATCACCCGCGCGATGACGCTCGATGCTCTGGTCGTCAATGGCATCGGGCACGATGAATGGGCCTTCCAGATCGTCAAGGCTGCCGGTCGTGGAGCGACGCTGCCGATCATCCAGGCCAATGCCTCGGTGGCCCTGATTCCCATCGGCGGTGACCAGGGCGGCGCCAAGGTGGTCAATCCGCACACCTTCGTATCCACCACGGCAGCGATACAGCAGGTCTTCGAGATCACTCGCCGGTTGGGGGAACTGGACCCGGACAATGCTGCGGCGTATCGACAAAACGCCCTCGCCTATGCCGCACGCATCCGAGCATTACGGGCCGGCTTCATGACCCGCTTCGCCGCCCTGGATCTGTCATCGTTCCGCTGTGCGACGACCCATGCCGGCTACGACTACATGATGCAGGAGTTCGGCCTGTTCGTGAGCGCCGTGATCGAACCTCGTCATGGCGTCGCACCCACGGCGCGCCAGTTGGCCAACACCCTCGACGCGATCAAGAAGGCCAATGTTCGGGTGCTGTTCGCCGAAAAAAACTTCTCACTCGACCTCGCCAAGCCGATCGAAGCTGCCACCGGCGTGAAAGTCTTCGCGCTGTCGCACATCACCGGCACAGCCTACAGCGCGGAGGAATTCGAGGTGGCAATGCGCGAGAACCTCGAGACCTTGGCCGAAGCCGTTGAGTTTACGCAGCGATGAAAGAGGAACAAGTCATGCGCGGTCCCGCCATCGTATTCGATCACGTTTCCCTGCGACTGGGCGGTACGCAAGTGCTCGACGACGTCAGCTTTCGGGTGGAAGCCGGTGCGCTGCACTGCCTCGTCGGTCCCAATGGCGGCGGCAAGACGTCATTGGTGCGCGCACTGCTGGGCCAGATGCCGCATTCAGGGACGGTCCGCTTCGAGGGCGAGGTGACGACACCCATGGGCTATGTCCCGCAATTGCCGGACTTCGACCGCAACCTGCCGATGACGGTCAACGATCTCATGGCGCTTCTTGGTCAGCGCCGGCCGGCCTTCCTGGGCGCCAGCCGAGCCGCCAAGGCGGCCAATGCCGAGGCCCTGGCGCGTACCGGCGTGGCCGGAATGGGCACCAAAGCCTTTGGCAGCCTGTCCGGTGGCCAGCGCCAGCGCGTGCTGCTGGCCCAGGCGATCAGTCCGGCGCCCTGGCTGTTGATTCTCGACGAACCGACCGCTGGCATCGACGAGCCGGGCGTGCGGCTGGTGGAGGCGCTGGTGGCCGAATTGCACGGTCGTGGGGTCACCATCCTGTGGATCAACCATGACCTGGAACAAGTCCGGCGCATCGCCCAATCAGTGACCGTGATCAACCGGCGGGTATTGTTCCATGGCGCCCCCGACCAGGTCGCCCATTCGTTGGAGGGCGCCCAATGAACGCCCTATACGACTTCATTCGCAGCCACCTGCAGGCGCTCGCCGCCAGTAGCTTGCTGCCGCAACCGTTCGAGTACGAGTTCGTGATCAACGCGCTGCTCTGCGCCGTGCTCATCGGCCCGCTGCTGGGCGTACTGGGCTCGATGGTGATGATCAAGCGCATGGCGTTCTTCAGTCAGTCCGTCGGTAATGCAGCGATGACCGGCGTCGCCATTGGCGTGCTGATCGGCGAATCCTACACATCCCCCTACTTCTCGATGTTCGGCTTCTGCTTGCTCTTCGCCCTGACGCTGAAGTACACACAGCACCGCACCACATTGGCCAATGACACGCTGATCGGCGTGTTCCTGTCCATCTCCCTGGCGGTCGGGGCCTCGCTGTTGCTGTTCGTGTCGGCGAAGATCAACACCCACGTAATGGAAAGCGTGCTGTTCGGTTCCATCCTGGCGGTGGACCACACCGACATGAACGTGCTGCTTGGCGTAACGGCGCTGTGCGCGCTGCTTGGGTTGCCGCTGTACAACGGCATGCTGTTGGCCAGCCTCAATCCAAGTCTGGCCCATGCGCGTGGCGTGCGGGTGCGAAGCGTCGAATACCTGTTTGTCGTGCTGGTCACCCTGGTGACGGTTGCCTGCCTGAAGATCATCGGTGCCGTGCTCGTCGAAGCCCTGCTGCTCATACCGGCCGCGGCAGCACGCAACATCAGCCGGTCGCTGCCGGGGCTGGTCGCACGAGCCGTCCTGATTGCGACCTTTTCCTGCGTGGTGGGCATCCTGGCCCCCATGCAATTCCACATCCCCGTACCAACGGGCGGCGCCATCGTGATCGTCGCCGCCCTGGTGTTCATCGCCACCACCGTCATGCGCGCTACCGCATCCCGGTTCAGGGGGGCCAGCGTATGAATAGAAAAGGGGTCTATAGGTCCTGGCTGACGATGCTGGCGCTGCTGCTGGGCATCCCGTTTTCGACCGCTGCCGATACCGGCCAGCAGCAAGTGCTTGTCGCATTGCCTGCTGTGTATGCGCTCACCTCGGTACTCAGCGCCGGCACGTCCCTGGAGATCGTCCGTGTTCCGAAGGACGCAGCCGTGCCCATGGAAAGCCAGGCCAACGCGCTGTCGCGCCTCGACGCCGCGGTGTTCCAGCAGGCCGAAGCCGTGGTCACCCTCAGCAGCCTCTGGCGCGCAGATCCGCTGTATGCGACGGCACGCCGCCACAACCTGCGGATCGTCGAGATCGATGCTTCGCGCTCATGGGACACCGTCAAGCCCGGCGTAGCCGTGGCCCACGCGCCAGTGAACGACATTCCCTGGGCCGCCGCGGGCGATGTCGATGAGGGCCCGTCACCCTACGCCTGGCTCGGCCCCGTCAACGCCATGCGCATGTCAGCGCTGATCGCCGCCGACCTGGCACGCCTGGCTCCCGCCGATGCGCCACGGATAGAACGCAACCTCGCTGCACTTGAAGGCCGCTTGCGCCAACTCAAGGCCGACTACGGCACCCGATTGACGGCGGTGCCGGATCTGCGCGTGCTGTCGCTGGCCAATGAGTTCATCTACCTGTTCGGCGAGTTCGGCATCTTTGTCGACGGCTGGTTCGTCCGCCAGGACCTCGACTGGAGCGACGCCGATCGCTCCGCGCTGACCCGCTACCTGCGCGAGCGTGACATCCGCGTGGTGGTCCACAAGTGGGCACCGGACGCCCGGATTGCCAAGGCCATCGAGGACGGGGGCGCACGGCTGCTGATCCTCGATACGGGCAACCCGGGAATGCTCGCCGACACGGCCAACGGATACGAAACACTCATGGGTTCGAACCTGGAGGCCTTGCTGGCGGCCTTCACCGCGACTGGCAATGACAGTACGAGGGGCGATGGTCAGCCCCTTCCCCAATGATCGATTTTGACGGCGAGACGTTATGAAACCCATAGGTTCAATACTGCGAATACCGATGGCAGGCGCCTTGATGTTCAGCCAGGCAGCCTTCGCCCACGGCCCCGTTTTCGATTGCTACATCGAGGGCGATAACCGGGTGACGTGCGAGGCGGGCTTCACCGACGGCAGCTCGGCCGCCGGCAGGCAAATCCATGTCCAGGACCCGAGCAACAAGGTATTGCTCCAAGGCGAGGTCGACAAGGACAACACCTACACATTCCAGCCTCCCGCCGGGAGCTACTCCGTGGTGTTCTTCGGCGGAGCCGGCCATGAGATCACGATTCAGTCTTCCGACATTTCAAGGTGAAAACGACCATGACGTTCAAACGCAAACTGCTCCAGGCCCTGGCCGCGACCACATTCACTGGTTTGACCGGCGCTGCACAGGCCCATTTCCAGATGCTCTACCTTGAGGAAACGGCGCTGCAGCGCGCGGAAAAACTCGAGTTCGCGCTGGTGTTCACCCACCCCTTCTCCGGCGGCCCCACCATGACCATGGATGAACCTCGCGCCTTCAGCCACACCAGCGCCCACGGCGAGGAAAAAATAGATCTGCGCAAATACTTGCGCCCCGTCGAATGGCAGAGTCGCGACAACCGAACGAGGGCCTATCGTGCCTCGATTCCAAAGGAGTTGGTGCGTACATTGGGTGACCATATCTTCGTACTCGAACCCGAGCCCTACCTGGAAACCGAGGAAGACATCTACATCCAGCAGTTCACCAAGCTGATCGTGAACGTGGGCGGAGTCCCCAGCAACTGGGCAGAACCACAAGGGTTGCCGGTTGAGATCCAGCCATTGAACAAGCCTTATGCCAACTGGACGGGCGGTGTGTTCCGCGCCGTGGTACTGGCCGGCGGAAAACCTGTGCCGTTCGCCGAAATCGAAATCGAATACGTCAACCATTCCGTTGATCTCGAGAAAAACGCCTTCGGCGGACAAGACTACGTCACGGCCCCCCAAGCTTCATTCAAAGCCCAGAGTACCTACTCGGACGCCCAAGGCATCGTGACCATCGGCCTGCCCCGGGCCGGCTGGTGGGGCATTGCGGCGCTCGACATCGGCGCAACGAAAACCCACAAGGGCAAACCCCTGTCGCAAGACGCGGTGCTGTGGGTGCAGGTCAGGGACATGAAGTGACCCGATGCAGCGCCCCCCCAAAGCTCATGTTCGCGATGGCGGTGGTTTAGTCACATGGGTATTGGGCCTACCGGCCTCATCGCGGGCAAGCCCGCTCCCACAGGAAAGCCAGGCGTACATGAAACTTTGTGTCTACTGAAAATCCAGCGTGGGAGCGATCTTGCTCGCGATGGCGGTGGTTCAGTCAATGAAGATGTTGAATGTGCCGGCCTCTTCGCGGGCAAGCCCGCTCCCACAGGAAAGCCAGGCGTACATGAAACTTTGTGTCTGCTGAAAATCCAGTGTGGGAGCGAGCTTGCTCGCGATGGCGGTGGTTCAGTCACAGGGATGCTGGGCTTGCAGGCCTCATCGCGAGCAGGCTCGCTCCCACAGGAGGAGCGCGGTCACCCAGAACCAGGTCGGCTATCAGGCCGCCTCGTGGAGGACGTTGATCTCGGGCGCCCCGTTAACCACGATGGCTGAACGAAGGTATTGCGCAGTGGGCAACCCGGCATGGATGCCGGGTTAGCCGCGCTGGGCCATGGATGGCCCTTCGCGGCGGGCCCACGGAGCAATGCCTTCGTTCAGGCATGCCGAGCCCTAGCGAGGCACCGAGTGGTGGGGCAAAAGCGCTTTGGTTACTTTCGCGCTTTTCGAAAGTGACCCGCTGTAAGAGCGGAACCATAAGCAGCCGTTACGCAAAAAACGGATATACACACCGCTCCCAAGCCCCCACTCAAACCACAGGCTCCCAACGCCGAAACAACACGCTGGCATTAACCCCACCAAACCCGAACCCATTGGAAAGCGCATGGGTCATCGGCATCTTCCTCGCCTCCAGGCCAACCAGATCAAGCCCCGCAGCCGCTTCATCAGGATGAACCAGATTCAGGGTAGGCGGAACGATCTGGTCCCGAAGCGCCAACACCGTAAAAATAGCCTCGATACCACCAGCCGCCCCCAACAGATGCCCGGTGGCGGACTTGGTGGAGGTGATCGCCACATCGGAATCGCGCCCGAACACCGAGCGAATCGCCGCCAGCTCACCGTTATCGCCAACTTGAGTCGACGTCGCATGGGCATTGATATGCTGCACATCGGCAGGGCTGACCGCGGCCTGGCGCAGCGCCTGCTCCATCGCGCGCCGGGCGCCGTTGCCGTCTTCCGGGCCTGCCGTCAGGTGGTAAGCATCGGCGCTGGTGCCATAACCCACCAGCTCCGCCAGGGGCTTGGCGCCACGTGCGAGGGCGTGCTCCAAGGACTCGATGACCAGCAACCCCGCCCCCTCGGCCATGACAAAGCCATCGCGATCACGATCGAACGGACGCGAGGCCTCTTGCGGGCGCTCGGCAAACCCAGTGGACAAGGCCCGAGCGGCGGCAAAACACCCCAGGGTCACACGGTCTATCGCCGCTTCCGTCCCTCCGCATACGGCGATGTCGGCCTCGCCGCTCCTGATGAGCCTGGCCGCATCGCCAATGGCCTGCACCCCGGCCGCACAGGCGGTGACCGGCGCGCCGAGCGGCCCTTTGAAACCGTGCCGAATGGACACCTGCCCGGCCGCCATGTTCGCCAGGAAGGCCGGTGCCGTGAACGGTGACAATCGGCGCGGACCACGGGCATCGGTGGTGCGCACGGCATCGGCAATCGTGCCAAAGCCACCCACGCCCGAGGAAATAATGGTCGCCGTCCGCTCCTGGTCTTGGGCATCGGTCGGTTGCCAGCCGGCCTGTTGCAACGCCTCTTCAGCCGCCACCAGCGCGAACTCGATGAAGCGGTCCATCTTCTTGCGATCCTTGGCCGGGATGGTGCGCTCCGGGTCATAACCGGCGGTGGCGTCCTCCGCCAGCGACGGCACCTGCCCGCCCACGGCCACACCCGTCCCCTCGGTGATATCACCGGACAGCAGACGAATGCCCGAGCGCCCGGCCAACAACCGCTGCCAGACCTCTTCCACGCCACAGCCCAGCGGACCGACAATGCCCACGCCGGTGACGACGATGCGTTTTTGACCTTGGGAAGTCATCATTTCAAACCTCTTCGTTGCTCAATCGACGTTCATTAAAGTGCTGGCTTACGCCAACGGTGCTGCCGGAATGTGCGTTGGACGGTCGGGACGGATCTTGAACCAGATGGCATACATCGCCGGTAGGAACACCAGCGTCATGATGGTGCCGACGAACGTGCCGCCGATCAGTGTGTAGGCCAGCGTGCCCCAGAACACCGAGTGCGTCAGCGGAATAAAGGCCAGGATGGCCGCCAGCGCCGTCAGCAGCACCGGACGGGCCCGTTGCACCGTGGCTTCGATGACCGCCTGGAAGGGCTCCAGCCCCTCTTGTTTGTTGTGATGGATCTGCCCGATCAGGATCAGCGTGTTACGCATCAGGATGCCCGAAAGTGCGATCAGACCGACCAGGGCGTTGATCCCGAACGGCTGCTGGAAGATCAGCAACGTCGGCACCACGCCAATCAGGCCCAGGGGCGCGGTGAGGAACACCATGATCATCGCCGAGATCGAACGCACCTGCACGATGATGATCAGCAGGGTCAGGGCCACCATGATCGGCACCAGCGGCACGATCGCCTTGCCGGCCTTGCCTGACTCCTCTATGGCGCCCGCCTGCTCGATCCGGTAGCCGCCCGGCAGCGCGTCGATGACCGGTTGCAGAGACTTGATGATCGCGCTCGAGACGTCCGGTGGCTGCAAGCCTTCGGCAATGTCGCCGCGTACGGTCATGGTCGGGGTGCGGTCACGCCGACGAAGAATCGGATCCTCCATGCGTACATCGACCTCACCCACCTGGGACAGAGGAATGCGCTGGCCCGCCGCACCCACCAAGGTAAAGCCCTCGATCCTGGCCGGATCGAGACGAATGTCACCGGCCGCACGACCAACCACCTGCACCGAACGGATGTCTTCGCGAACCGCCGTGATCGGCACGCCCGCCAGCAGAAACTGCAATTGCTGCGCAACGGCATTTGAGGTCAGGCCTACCGCCTGCAACCGATCCTGGTCCAGGGTGAAATGCAATGTCGGCGTCAGTGGTCCCCAGTCGGTATTGACGGTTCGCATCAGCGGGCTCGCTTGCATGATGCCTTGGACCTGCTCCGCGATCTCGCGCAGTTTCGACGGATCCGGCCCCATCACCCGGTAAGCAACCGGAAACGGCGAATACGGACCGAACACCAGTTGCGTCACCCGGATCCGCGCTTCCGGGGCAAGCCCCTCGGCCGCCGCCTCGCGGAGACGGAACTTGAGGGTCTCGCGTGCTTCCTGGCTGTCGGTCAACACCACGATCTTGGCGAACGATGGATCGGGCAGTTCCGGCGCCATCGCCAGGTAGAAGCGAGGCGCGCCCTGGCCGATGTAGGCCGTGACGATTTTCGCCTCGTCCTGTTTTTGCAGCCAGGCCTCGACCTTGGCGGTGGTGGCGCTGGTCTGCTCGATGGAGGTTCCATAGGGCATTTGCACTTCGATCAGCACCTCCGGGCGGTCGGAGGTCGGGAAGAACTGTTTCTTGACCAGGCCCATGCCCAGAATCGCCACGACAAATGTCACCACCACCGTGCCGGCTACCCACCATTTGCGGGCGATGACGCGGGTCAGGACCTGGCGAAAACGATTGTAATGGCGAGTGTTGTAGATGGCGGCGTGGCCGCCCTCGACCTGCTTGATATCCGGCAACAGCTTCACCCCCAGGTAAGGGGTAAACGCCACCGCCACCACCCAGGAAGCGATCAGCGCAATGCCGACGATCCAGAACATATTGCTGGTGTACTCACCGGCGGTCGATTGCGCGAAGCCGTTGGGCATGAATCCGATCGCCGTCACCAGCGTACCGGACAGCATCGGTGCGGCCGTGTGGCTCCAGGCATAAGCGGAAGCCTTGATCCGATCGTAGCCCTCCTCCATCTTCACCACCATCATTTCGATGGCGATAATGGCGTCGTCCACCAACAACCCGAGCGCCAGGATCAGCGACCCAAGGGTGATGCGGTCAAAGTTCTTTCCGGTGGCCGCCATCACCACAAACACTATCGCCAGTGTCAACGGCACGGCGGCTGCGACCACAACACCTACACGCCAGCCCATGCTGAGAAAGCAAACGAGCATTACAACCAGCAGCGCGACAAAAAACTTGACCATGAACTCACCGACAGCCGAGTCAATGTTCACGGCTTGATCGGTGACCTTGGTCAACGTCATGCCCAGTGGCATGCCTTCATTTATCTTGGCCGTCTGCGCATCCAGGGCCTTGCCCAGGTCCAGGCCGTTCCAACCTTCACGCATCACGACACCCAGCAACAGCGCTTCTTCGCCGTTATTGCGCACCAGGAACGTGGCCGGATCTTCATAACCGCGCTCGACGGTCGCCACATCCGAGAGCTTGAGGGTGCGGCCCTGAATCGCCAGGGGCGTGTCACGAATTTTCGCCAATTTATCGAAGGCGCCATCGACCCGGAGGAAGACCTGCGGTCCGTTGGCTTCGATCGATCCGGCGGGTGTGAGCGCGTTCTGGCTATTCAACGCCGCGAAGATGTCCTGGGGAGAAACGCCCAAGGTGGCCAGCCGATCATGGGAGAAGGAAATAAAGATGCGTTCGGCCCGCTCGCCGATGATGTTGACTTTTTTCACCCCTGCCACGTGCAACAGGCGCTGGCGTAACGCTTCGGCATCACGCACCAGTAGCCGCTGCGGCTCACCCTTGGCTTTCAGGGCGAACAGCGCGAACGTCACATCGGAAAACTCGTCATTGACCATCGGCCCAATGACACCCGCCGGCAACTTGAGCGCCTCGTCCTGGAGTTTTTTGCGCGCCTGATAGAACTCCTCCTGCACCTGCGAAGGTGGCGTGCGATCGACCAGCGACACCATGGTGAAGGCCAGACCGGGACGGGTGTAGGTTTCCGTGCGGTCGTACCACTTCAGTTCCTGCAAGCGTTTTTCAAGAGGCTCGGCAACCTGATCCTGCATCTCCTGAGCAGTCGCGCCCGGCCATGCGGTGATGACGGTCAACTGCTTGACCGTGAACGGCGGGTCCTCGGCACGCCCCAACTGGAAGAACGCCAAGGTCCCCGCGACGGCAATCAGGAAAATCAGAAACACGGTAATGGAGCGCTCGCGCACGGCGAGTGCCGACAGGTTGAGGCTCATGGACGGCCCCCGGCAACCTTCACATCACCCGGTTGCGCCAGCCGCACTTCCTCACCTTCACGCAACAGATGGGCGCCGAGCCCGACAATACGCTCGCCAACATTGAGAGGGCCGGTGACTCGCGCGGCGTCGTCGCTCAGCCCCAGGACTTGCACAGGGCGCCAGGTGACTTTCGCCGGCTCGCCGTCAATGACCCATACACCCGTACCATTGCCCGCGTCATAAATGGCGGCGATCGGCACTTGCAGCGTCTGCCGCTGCGCGGTGCCTTCGGCGATACGCAACGTGACGGTCGCTCCCAACGGTGCATTGGCCAACGCGCCCTCGAGCACATAGCGCGCCTCGAAGGTGCGCGTCACGCGGTCGGCCGAATCCGACAGCAACCTCAGTTTCGCGGTCACAGCCCCCCCGGTGGCGCCATAAAGCGTCGCCTGGGCGGTGGAGCCTGCGCCGGGCCGAAGGGTTTCGGGCAATTGCACAACGGCTTCGCGCTGCCCCGCCCGCGCCAGTCGAACCACGGTTTGCCCGGGACTGACGACTTGCCCGGGCTCGGCCAGCGTGTCCATCACTACACCGTCGGCATCGGCGAGCAGCACGGCATAGCCGGACGCGTTGCGGGCCACGTCAGCCTGCGCCTGCGCGGCGCTGAGTTGCGCCTTGGCGGTATCGGCGGCGGCTTTGATCTGGTCGTAGCCCGAGGCGGAAATGGCACCGGCAGCAACCAGGTCGCGATAACGCGCCTCGTCATCGGCGGTCTGTTTGGCTCGAGCTTTGGCGGCAGCGACAGCTTCTTGCTGCGCTCGTGCTTGCAACCCTAAATCGATGGGGTCGAGACGCATGAGCGGCTGACCACGCTTAACGGCCTGCCCAGTATCGACCAGACGCTCGAGCACCTTGCCCGACACCCGAAAGCCCAGGTCACTCTGGACACGCGCCGCCACGACGCCGGTAAAAGAGCGCGAGGCGTCGGACGAACCCTGGACTTCAGCGACCCGCACCAAGGGGGCAAGCGTGCGCGGATCTTTAGCGGTGGAAGAATCACCACACGCCGTCAGGACGAGCGGCAACAAGCAAGCGGCAAAGGTGACAGGTCGGAGCCGGCGCATAGGTTCCCTTTTTGGGCAGATGAGGACAGAAGCCGCATTTTCAGTCTCGTGACCATTACTGTCAATGGTCACAAAACAACTAATGCCTTACATCAAGACCATCTGCCCCTATCTCTTAACCTCTCCTACAGCTTCACCTGGTGAACGACCATTGACAGATAGTGACTACAATATAATATGGTCACAAACCCAACATGACTCCAGGAGTCCCAATGTCGCCCCTACGCCCCGCTATCTGGTTGGTGAGCCTCAGCTTGATGGCAGGCTGTACGGTCGGTCCGGATTACCATCGTCCGGACACCGCGCTCACCCATCGTTACCTGGGCCAGACGTCTGTCGAACAGAGGTCCGTCGCGACATCAGCCAACCTCGCCATGTGGTGGGAAGGGTTTGCCGATCCAGTGCTCAGCGAGCTGATTGCCAAAGCACTTGAGCAAAATCTGGACTTGGCGCAGGCATCGGCTCGCGTCACCCAGGCACGGGCTGGCCTGGGTGCTGCCAGTGCCGCGTTGTTGCCTTCCGCAAACATCAACGGCCAGGCTGCGCGTGCCTACCAATCCGTGGAAACACCCCTTGGCCAGGTGCTGGACTCGACGCCTGGATATGATCGCTACGGTAGCGCCTACGAGCTCAATCTGGGCGCCAGTTGGGAGCTGGACCTCTTTGGCGGCATGCGCCGCGGACGCGAAGCGGCATTGGCTGAGTACCAGGCCAGCGAGGCCGGTGTCGCGGCCACACGCCTGGCCGTCGCCGCGCAGACCGCCGACCTCTACATCACTGCCCGTGGATTGCAGGCGCGGTTGGACATTGCCAACCGACAAGTCAGGACACAGCAGGATCTGTTGGAAAAAGTCCAGTTGCTCTACAGCAAGGGCCTCGCCGCCAACTATCAGGTTCATCAGGTCGAGGGCACCCTCTCGCAGGTCCAGGCGACGGTGCCCGTGCTGCAGACCGGCCTGGATGCGGCCATGAATGCCCTGGATGTCATGCTTGGCACGGCGCCCGGCACTCATCGCAGTCAACTGAAAAATGGGCACGGCGTTCCTCTGGCGCCCCAGATAACCGCCATGGGAACCCCCGCCGATCTGCTGCGCCGCCGACCAGACCTGATCGTCGCCGAGCGCCGTCTCGTTGCCTCCAATGCGCGTATCGGCGAGGCCGTCGCCGAGTACTACCCGAAATTTTCCCTCAGCGCGTTGCTGGGTAGTGCCACGGCGGTTTCCGCCGGCAACCTTTTCACCGGTGATGCCAGCCAGGCAGCGGGCGCGCTGGGCTTGCGTTGGAGACTCTTCGACTTTGGCCGCATCAACGCGCAAATCGACCAGGCCAAGGGCCAGGAAGCTGAAGCGCTGGCGGCTTACCGCCAGTCCGTGCTGCGCGCCACCGAGGACGTCGAGAACGCGTTTTCCGCGCTGGTGAATCGAGAATCCCAGGCGAGCACCCTCACCCAGGGCGAAACGTCGTTGGCCCAAGCTCGCCAATCGTCATTCATTGGCTATCAGAAAGGCGCAGCCAGCCTGATCGATGTTTTGAATGCCGACGCGACCCTGTTGCAAGTCTCCGATGCCCGGGCGCAAGCACGCACGGAATCGGCACGGGCGGCAGTGGCGGCATTCAGGGCGCTGGGCGGTGGCTGGCAACCTTCCGAGCCCCAGTCGGTGGCGACTCGCTGACTAGACCAAACACAACGTTGTTCCCCTCTCTTTCAGGTTGACTAACCCGAGACCAACGATATGAAACCTAACGAACGCTCTTGGGTGCTCATCACCGGCGCCTCAAGCGGATTTGGCGAAGAGTTTGCGCGGCAATACGCGGCACAGGGAAAATCACTCGTCCTGGTGGCGCGCCGATTGGATAGGCTCGAAGCATTGTCAGCGCAGTTGCGCGAACGTTTCCACGTTGATGTGCTCGTCGAACAAGTAGACCTGTCCTCGATCCCCGCGATCATCGAACTGCATGCGCGACTGAAAGAGCGCAATATCGTGATCGATGTGCTCATCAACAATGCAGGCCATGGCTTACAGGGGCCTTTCCTGGCTCAGTCCCTGGACCACTCGCTGGCGATGATCGCCGTGGACATTGCCAGCGTGACAGCCCTGACCCACCTCTTCGCAGCTGACATGCGAATTCGGCAACGTGGACACATCCTTATGGTCGCGAGCCTGCTGTCCTTTCAGGGCGTAAAGAACTTCGCCGTTTACTCTGCCGCAAAAGCCTACGTGCTGCGCTTCTCTGAAGCGCTTCATCGCGAACTCAAAAGCGATGGCATCGCCGTGACAGCCCTTTGCCCGGGCATGTCGGACACCGGATTTGCAGAAAGCGCCAGACAAAAAATCACACCGGTTTTGAAAAGGGTGATGATGCAACCCCAGCCTGTTGTGCGCGCAGGCATCCGCGCGCTGCAAGCCAGACGCATAAGCGTCGTTCCGGGGCTTGGCAACAAGGCAATCACCGTCTTGACCTGGGCCACGCCGCGCTGGTTTCACCAGGGCCTGATGGCACGCATCATGGGTGTCTGAGCGGGCGGAGAAACTGCTTTACCCTGGAAACGTCAGGGCCGCATTTCCGAGGGGGGCGCTGCTTTTTTTGGGGTTGGATTGGGTACATATCCGTTGCTGCGGTAACGGCGGCTTAGGGTTCCGCCCTGACGGCGGGTCACTTTTGAAGAGCCCGGAAGCCGGCCCAGTCAAAAGTAACCAAAACGCTTCTGCCCCACCACTTGGTGCCTCGCCTAGGCTCGGCATGCCCTCACTCCGGCATTGCTCCGTGGGCCCGCCGCGAAGGGCCATCCATGGCCCAGCGCGGCTATCCCGGCATCCATGCCGGGATGCCCACTGCGCAATGCCTGCGTTCGGCCATCGTGGTTAACGGGGCGCCCGAGATCAACGCCCTCCCCGAGGCGGCCTGATAGCCGACCTGGTTCTTGATGGGGACCGCGTTCCTCCTGTGGGAGCGGGCTTGCTCGCGAAGAGGTCGGGACATTCAACATCTTCAACGACTGTGCCATCGCCCTCGCGAGCAGGCTCGTTCCCATACAGTTGGATTGAAGTACAGCCGCCAGAGCCAGGCCGGCTGTCAGGCCGCCTCGTTTTTGATCTTGATCTGGGGCGCCCCGTTAACCACGATGGCCGTGAGCGTTCTGCTTACTTTTGACTGGGCCGGCTTCCGGGCTTTTCAAAACTGAGCCGCCGTCAGGGCGGAGCCCTAAGCCGCCGTTACCGCAGCAACGGATATGTACCCAATCCAATCGGTCGAAACTAACGTTCCACAGCCTTAAGTGACAGCATTACCCTTCTCCCGACCTTTAGAGCGACAATCGATCAGAAGCGATAACTGACTGAAGTACCAAAACCGCTCGCGCTGTTCTTGTACTTAGAGCTGTAGGCACCTCTGGCCGGCGAGGTTTCGTTGACCCGTACGCTCTCTTCCCACAGATAAGAATAAGCAACATCGATCGTGACATCGTCCATTGGCGTCCAGCCGGCACCGAAGCTGACAATTTTTCGGTCGCCGGTAGGAATACGTGGCCCACGGTTGCTGTTGTTGGCGGGCGACTGGTCGACCGAGAAGCCTGCGCGCAGCACCCACTGATTATTCAACTGATACGACGTACCAATCGCGTGAGCCCACGTATCGTGCCAGTTCTGCTCTTCGGTAATGGTGCCCAGCGAGCCGCTCAATAAAGGCGGCAAGCCGCTGTTCTCGATGGTCAACTCCTTGAAGCGACTCCAGCGTGTCCAGGTACTGCCCGCATACAAGGTCCAATCATCGTCAAGCTGGTGAGTGACCGAGAGGTCCACGGACTCCGGGGTGTCCACATCCAGCGAAGCGTCATAGCTACGACCGCTGAGCCCTATCACGCTGAAGATGCCATTGCTGACCTTGGTCTTGGCATCCAAGTGGTAACTGACCTTGGAATGGTAGGTCAATCCCACACGGGTTCGATCCGTCGCCTGCACCAGGACACCGGCATTGAAACCGAGCGCGGTGTCGTCGCCGTTGCTTTTGAGTTTTCCGTCATTGCGGCCCGGGCTCAGTGGGTTGGGCACGGTGCCTGTTATCTCGCCACTGATACGGTTGATCGTCGGGCCTAACCCGATCGAAATCCGGTCATTGAAGGCGTAACTGATAGTGGGCTGGAACGTGAGTGTCGTGACCTCGCTTTTGTTGCCGTAGTAGCGCCCGGCAAAGTCGCTGCCGTAATCGGTAATCAGACCGAACGGCACATAGAAACCCACGCCGAACGCCCAATGTTCATCGATGGGCTTGACGTAGTAACCCATGGGCACCGTAGTCGTGGGCACGACGTCGCCGTCTTCCTGGCCGCCAAAGGTACTGCGGGTCTGGCTGATGTCATTCTTCGCGAAAAGCGTCGCTGCCCCCAGGCTGACCTGTTCTGATTTCAGGCGAGACATACCCGCGGGATTACCGAAAACGGTACTTGCGTCCTCGGCCGACGATGAGCGACCGGCAAACCCGGACCCTATCCCGCTGACGCTCTGTTCATTGAGGGCAAAACCGCTCGCGAACACATGAGAAGTGGCGAACGCAACGGCGAGGCCCACAGGGGCCTTTAGCATTATTTTTTTCATTATTGGGACTCTGGGAACGGCTGTCTGGATAAGGCTTGTTTGTGCTAGGTAAAAATGGCCACCGTCTGACGCGCCCAAAGCACGCGGCGGCCGCTTTCGTCCCATATTTCCATGTCCTGTAGCGAGTACCCTTCCAGCGCCTGCTGACTGAAAGAGCTGACAAGAAACCATTCACCGGCAACGGCTGGCTGCGGCAGGTCAATCATCCAGGACGCGGAGCTGATGGCAGCGGGTTCGGTAAAGCAGGTCATCGCGGCCGGCGGCAAACTGTCAGCCAGCGCGATCAAGGCAACTGCCGGGTCTACGCCCTGGGCATCCAGATGACGTACCCACATCAATAGTTCAGGACTGTCAGCACCGGACACCGGCAGCGAACCGCCTGCAGGACGCATCTCGAAGTTATAGGCGCAAGCCGGAGCAATCTTGCTGTCCAGCGCCAGGGTGGCGTAGCGGGACGGTCCCTCCACAAACGGCCGGCCCCAGGCGTCATGAGTAATCCTGCTCGCCCGTGGCTGGGCGAACAGCAGAACCGAGCGCAAGGCAAGATCATCGCCTGACAGGCAGTCGACGGATACCGAAGTGACTGAGCGTCCTTGGCGCAACACGCTTACTGCGAAAGTCTGGGCCTGCGTCACCGGCGCGATGAACGACACCTGCGCGGACTTGAACGGAGGGAAATCCGCCGGACGTTCCCGCAAGACCGCCTGCAGCGACAGAGCCGCTGACAAGCCACCAAACATGGTACGACCCTGCTGCCAGTTGGGCGGAGCCACAAAGGCTGCGTCCGGATCGAATTGCTGCAGCAATTTGGCAAAGCTCGTCATACCGACGCCCCAGGCTAAGAGCAGATGCGCCATGCTTATTCATGTGACCATTTATGTCAACAGTCACAATCCAGATAAATAAAAGCGGCCATCAGGCCGCAAGAATAGAAATGTGAGTCGGTGAGCAAGCTTAAGGCATGAGGCTACGCAAGATGAGATTGCAGGTGAGCGTGGGAGCCTCCTCGACGTAATCGAGGTTGTACTGCAACAACAGGGGATTGACGAACGGCCGCAGCGCCAGATGGATCGCGTCGACGGTTTCGTCCAATGGTGTCTTGCGTTCGAACTCCCCAAGTTCCCGCCCTTCACGCACGATCTGCAGTACGAAGCTCTTGATCCGCTCGTTATAGACCTGCGAACTGGGCCAACGCTCCGACGCGGAAAATGCCGCAATGTCATAGAGCTTGCGGTCATTGAAAAACAGGTTCACGCCCGTGGTGATCAGGGCCTTGACCAGACGGCGAAAGCGCTCCGTCGCTGAAAGGCCGTCTTCGCTGATGGCCTGTTCCACCGCCGCGACGATTTCGGCCAGGCACTGACTGCAGATGGCCTCGCCGATCGCCTGCTTGGAGTCGAAGAACTTGTAGATGTAGGCCTTGGAAAACCCGATGGCCTTGGCCAGGTCGGAGACCGTGGTCTTGCCATAACCGTATTGACTGAAATGCTCGTTGGCCGCCGCGACAATCTGGTTGCGAATGTCATGATCGGCTGGGCCGCGGGTACTGGGCGAAGGTAAGGATGGCTGGTTCATGGAGGCAGCTTACGCATCCTGAGGATAGTTGACAACTTGTGACCGCTCTGCAATAGCGTCACAACCTGAGCGCTACCAAGCCACCGGTATACCCTTCCTTTTATTTAGCGAAGAGCTGGCTCATATCCTTGAACGCCTTGAATTCGAGGGCATTACCGCAGGGATCGAACAGAAACATCGTGGCCTGCTCCCCCACCTGCCCTTTGAAACGTATGTACGGCTCGATGACGAACTCGGTACCAAAGGATTTCAGCCGTTCGGCCAGCGCCTCCCATTCCTGCCAGCCCAAAATGATGCCGAAGTGAGGAACAGGCACGTCGTGCCCATCTACCGGGTTGCTGTGCACGCTCTCTTGGGCAGCGGTCTTTGGCTGTTCATGGATGACCAACTGATGACCATAGAAGTTGAAGTCGACCCACTGGGCACTGGAGCGGCCCTCCTGCAATCCAAAGACTTCGCCGTAAAAGGCCCGGGCGCCTGGAAGGTCGTAAACAGGGATTGCAAGGTGGAAGGGAGAAAGGCTCATCATGGCTCCTGTTGCTTTTGTAAGGACCGGGTCATCGTAAGGCCGGGCTCGCAGCAATAAAATCAATATATATTTCTCATGAGCACAATTAATATTTGTGAATGATCAAAGAACTCAAGACCCTTATCGCCGTGGCCCGGGAAGGTACTTTCGCTGCCGCCGGGCATAAAATCGGCCTCACCCAGGCAGCTGTCAGCGCGCAGATCCAGCGCCTGGAGGCCGAACTTGGCTTCGAGATCTTCGACCGCAAAGGACGCTCGGCCCACCTCAACCGAATGGGTCACCAAATACTCTTGCAGGCGCAAGAGTTGCTACGCCTCTACGACAATCTTGGCGCAAGCCCAGCCGGACTTGCCCCCAACGTTCTGGTGAACATTGGTGCCATCGCTTCGGTGCAACGCTCTTACCTGCCTGACGCCCTCGCCCGGTTTCACCAACAGTGTCCGCAGTGCCGCACGCGGGTGCTGCCTGGCGTGTCGATGGAGTTGATCAACCTGGTGGATGCCGGTGAAATCGACATGGCCGCCATCATCCGCCCGCCTTTCTCGCTGCAAAACGATTTGTGCTGGATGACCCTGGCACTCGAGCCGTATCGACTGATCGTGCCGAGCGCGCTACCGGGCGAAGACTGGGCCAAACTGCTTGGTAGCCAACCCTTCATTCGTTATGACCGCGCCTCGTTCGGTGGTCGGCAGGTGGATCGCTTCCTGCGCAAGATGCACTTTGCCTTGCATGAAGTCAGCGAGCTGGATGAATTGGAGGCCATCATCAAGCTGGTTGAAAACGGCGTGGGTGTGGCCCTGGTGCCGCAAACCGCAACCCATCACCAATGGCCGACGGGGGTTCGCGCGCTCGACCTCGCGGAGCATACCTTCCACCGTGAGGTCGGCCTCGTCCATCGGACTCGACAGAGCGTTGCCGAACCGGCGGGGATCCTGGTGCAGCTGATTGCGGAGCACGCTCGGGTCAACGGTGGGCCAACCCCATAGTTCGCAGCGTTGGCCCCTGCCTTCTTTACCACAACCAAGCGTTGACCATCGTTGAAATTGACCGCCGTAATCCAGCATCAACTTGCAAGACTCAAGGCTTTTGTCGGCGGGATGATCTATACCTTCAGGTACACGCAGTCAGGCCAAGGCAAGAGGTTGGCGTGTCCAGATAAAACGACTGTGGCGCCCCCGCTTTAGGTGCGCTGCATCACATAAAATCGGCCTGCAGCACGCTGTTCCCGGCGCCGCCCCGTAGAATGCGCCCCACTGTCCCAATGCCTGAAGTATCGATCATGAGCCCGAGCAAACGCGTTTTGAATGTTCCCACTAAGGCGCTATCCAGGCTTTGTCTATTGATACCGCTGCTCGTTGTGCACAACACGGGCGCTGAACCCTTGGAAATTGAACTGCACATTCTCGACGCACCGCCGCTGACATTCGTCAACGACCCCAGGGGCCACGGAATCGTGGGCGATGTCGCCGTGGCGGCCATGACCAAGGCCGGATACACCGTAAAAATCCATGTGCTTCCCTGGGCCCGGGCACAGAAACACGTCAGTGAAGAACATGACCACTTGATCACCCCCCTCTCGCGCATCCCCTCTCGTGAGGATCGCTTCACCTGGATCGCCTCGATCATGCCCATGGAGCGAGCCTTTTTCAGCCTCGAACGGCGGGTGAGCAGCTTTACCCAAGCGAAAGAAACCTACCGCAAGATCGGTGTCGGCCTGGGCAGTGCACAGGAAGATATCCTGCGCAGCGAAGGGTTCAGCGATGAGCAGATCTATCCACTGGCCATCGGTGACAACCCCGCCCAGATGCTGTTGATGGGGCGTATCGATGCCTGGTTCAACGGGGTGCCGGAAAGTCGATATATCTGGCCCAAGGTGTCCAAGCGCAAGCTGCTCATGAGCACGGTTGGCAGCAGCGCCGACCTTTACCTGGCCTGTTCAAAGCAATGCTCGCCGAAAATGGTCGAGCATTTGCGCGAAGCGGTTGAAGCGCTTCGGGCGGATGGGACCGTCAAGCGGGTCCATGACCTTTATTTGCCGCAATAGAACGCAACCATCAATACATTTGATGGAAAAGAATCAAGACCCTCACTCAATCCAAGCACTCACCCAAGACTGGCGGGGTCATTGTGGCGAGGGAGCTTGCTCCCGCTGGGCTGCGTAGCAGTCCTTCTTTGTGAGCGCTTTGCGCTCAAGCGGGAGCAAGCTCCCTAGCCACAGGGTCATCGATGCTCCAAAGTGAGCATTATTGCCCGGACTAGAGCCCTCATCGATGGCTTATATCATTCTGAATGATAGTTACCTTTGCTTCATTCGATTCGTTCCTGTCTCTTGCGCCACGCATCATCCGCCCATTCTCAATACATTGGCGGATGCTATCCATGGAACATTCACTTTCAAAACTGCGTTTTCCCCTCGCGCTGCTGGCGGTGCTGGTGATGAGCGCCTGCGGCAAGACTCCTGACACGGCAGCGTCCATGCCGCCGGCCAAAGTCAGTGTGGCCAAGGTGTTGGAGCAGCCTGTCAACGAATGGGATGAGTTCACCGGCCGCCTCGAGGCGCCAGAAACCGTCGAGATCCGCCCGCGGGTTTCCGGGCAGATCGACGAAGTGGCCTTCACCGAAGGCGCGCTGGTCAAGAAAGGCGACCTGTTGTTCCAGATCGACCCACGCCCCTTCCAGGCTGAAGTCCGTCGTCTCGAAGCCCAACTGGCCCAAGCCCGCGCCACCGCCACCCGCAGCGAGAACGAAGCCCAGCGTGGTGAACGCCTGCGCTTGAGCAACGCCATTTCCGCCGAGCTGGCGGATTCGCGCACCAGCGCCGCCCAGGAGGCCCGTGCCGCCGCCGCGGCCATCCAGGCGCAGTTGGATCTGGCCAAGCTGAACCTGAGCTTCACCCGTGTCACCTCGCCCATCAGTGGTCGCGTCAGCCGGGCGGCCATCACCGCCGGCAACCTGGTGACCGCCGATGTCACGCCGCTGACCAGCGTCGTGTCCACCGACAAGGTCTACGCCTACTTCGACGCCGACGAGCGTGTCTTCCTCAAGTACACCCAACTCGCCCGCCAGGGCCAGCGCGGCCAGGCCACGCCGGTCTACATGGGCCTGTCCAACGAGGACGGCAATCCGCACCTGGGCCAGATGAACTTCGTCGACAACCAGGTCAACCCGCAAACCGGCACCATCCGTGGTCGCGCCGTGTTCGACAACAAGGATGGCGCCTACACCCCTGGGCTGTACGCCCGCCTGAAGCTGGTGGGCAGCGGCACCTACGCCGCCGTGCTGATCAACGACGAAGCCGTGGGCACCGACCTGGGCAAGAAGTTCGTGCTGGTGATGGACGCCGACAACAAGCCGGCCTACCGCGCCGTCGAGCTTGGGCCGAAGATCGAAGGGCTGCGCATCGTGCGCAGCGGCCTGAGCAAGGACGACACCATCATCGTCAAGGGGCTGCAACGGGCTCGTCCGGGCGCACCGGTCACGCCTGAAACCGTGCCGATGGCCAGCGACGAAACCATTGCCGCCCTGGCACAACAACGTAAAGCGCTCGAAGCCAGCAACCTGCCCCAAGTCGCGCCATCCAAGGCTGCGTCAAGCTCGGCAGGCAAACTGGCCGCTGCGACCCCACGCGGTTAAGGGACTGAATCCAAGATGAAATTTTCCCAGTTCTTCATTTCGCGGCCGATCTTCGCAGCGGTGCTTTCGCTGCTGATCCTGATCGCCGGTGCCATCTCGCTGTTCCAGCTACCGATCAGCGAATACCCGGAAGTCGTGCCGCCGACCGTGGTCGTACGCGCCAACTTCCCGGGCGCCAACCCCAAGGTCATCGGCGAAACCGTGGCCGCGCCCCTGGAACAAGCCATCACTGGCGTCGAGAACATGCTGTACATGTCCTCGCAGTCCACCGCTGACGGCAAGATCACCCTGACCATCACCTTCGCACTGGGCACCGACCTGGACAACGCCCAGGTGCAGGTGCAGAACCGCGTCACCCGGACCGAGCCCAAGCTGCCGGAAGAAGTGACCCGGATCGGCATCACGGTGGACAAGGCATCGCCCGACCTGACCATGGTCGTGCACTTGACCTCGCCGGACAAACGCTACGACATGCTCTACCTGTCCAACTACGCCCTGCTCAACATCAAGGATGAGCTGGCGCGCCTGGGCGGCGTGGGTGACGTGCAACTGTTCGGCATGGGCGACTACTCCCTGCGGGTCTGGCTGGACCCGAACAAGACCGCTTCGCGCAACCTGACTGCCACCGACGTGGTCACCGCGATCCGTGAACAGAACCGCCAGGTCGCCGCCGGTGCCCTGGGTGCGCCGCCGGCGCCGAACGCCCAGGCCTTCCAGCTCTCGATCAACACCCAGGGTCGCCTGGTGAATGAGGAAGAGTTCGAGAACATCATCATCCGTTCCGGTGCCAACGGTGAGATCACTCGCCTGAAAGACATCGCCCGGGTGGAGTTGGGTTCCAGCCAATATGCCCTGCGCTCACTGCTGGACAACCAGCCGGCGGTGGCGATCCCGATCTTCCAGCGCCCAGGCTCCAACGCCATCCAGATCTCCAACGACGTTCGCGAGAAGATGGACGAGCTGAAGAAAGGCTTCCCGGCCGGGATGGACTACAGCATCGTTTATGACCCGACGATCTTCGTCCGGGGCTCCATCGAAGCGGTGGTCCACACCCTGTTCGAAGCCCTGATTCTCGTGGTGCTGGTCGTTATCCTGTTCCTGCAGACCTGGCGCGCCTCGATCATTCCGTTGGTGGCGGTGCCGGTTTCGCTGATCGGTACGTTCGCGGTGATGCACCTGTTCGGCTTCTCGTTGAACGCCCTGTCGCTGTTCGGCCTGGTCCTGGCGATCGGTATCGTGGTGGACGACGCCATCGTGGTGGTGGAGAACGTCGAGCGAAACATTGGCCTGGGACTCACACCGGTGGAAGCCACCAAACGCGCCATGGGCGAAGTGACCGGACCGATCATCGCCACGGCGCTGGTGCTGTGTGCGGTGTTCGTGCCCGCGGCCTTCATCAGTGGCTTGACCGGACAGTTCTATAAGCAGTTCGCCTTGACCATTGCCATCTCGACGGTGATCTCGGCCTTCAACTCCCTGACCCTGTCGCCGGCCCTGGCAGCGGTGTTGCTCAAGAGCCATGACGCGCCCAAGGACCGTTTCTCGCGGTTCCTGGACAAGATTTTCGGTGGCTGGCTGTTCCGTCCGTTCAACCGTTTCTTCGACCGCGCCAGCCACAGCTACGTGGGCACCGTGGGCCGCGTGATCCGCAGCAGCGGGATTGCCCTGATTGTTTACGCAGGCTTGATGGTGTTGACCTTCTTCGGTTTCTCCAACACGCCGACCGGTTTCGTTCCCGGCCAGGACAAGCAATACCTGGTGGCTTTCGCCCAACTGCCGGATGCCGCGAGCCTGGATCGTACCGAAGACGTGATCAAGCGCATGTCCGACCTGGCCCTCAAGCAACCGGGTGTTGAAAGCGCGGTGGCGTTCCCGGGCCTGTCCATCAACGGTTTCACCAACAGCCCGAACGCCGGCATCGTGTTCGTGACCCTCAAGCCCTTCGACGAGCGCAAGGATCCGAGCATGTCGGCCGGCGCCATCGCCGGTGCCTTGAACGGCCAGTACTCGGAAATCCAGGAAGCCTACATGGCGATCTTCCCGCCGCCGCCGGTACAGGGCCTGGGCACGATCGGTGGTTTCCGCCTGCAAATCGAGGACCGGGGCAACCTGGGCTACGACGAGCTGTACAAAGAAACCATGAACATCATTACCAAGAGCCACAGCGTGCCGGAACTGGCCGGGTTGTTCACCAGCTACACCGTGAACGTGCCCCAGGTCGATGCCGCCATCGACCGTGAAAAAGCCAAGACCCACGGCGTGGCCGTCAGCGACATCTTCGACACCCTGCAGATCTACCTGGGCTCGCTGTATGCCAACGACTTCAACCGCTTCGGGCGCACCTACCAGGTCAACGTCCAGGCCGAGCAACAGTTCCGCCTCGAGTCGGACCAGATCGGCCAGCTCAAGGTGCGCAACAACCGTGGCGAGATGATCCCGCTGGCGACCTTCATCAAGGTCAGCGACACCTCGGGCCCCGATCGCGTGATGCACTACAACGGCTTCATCACCGCTGAAATCAATGGCGCTGCCGCCCCGGGCTACAGCTCCGGCCAGGCTGAAAAGGCCATCGAGAAACTGCTCAAGGACGAACTGCCCAACGGCATGACGTACGAGTGGACCGACCTGACGTACCAGCAGATCCTCTCGGGCAACACCGCGCTGTTCGTGTTCCCGCTCTGCGTATTGCTGGCGTTCCTGGTGCTCGCGGCACAATACGAAAGCTGGAGCCTGCCATTGGCGGTGATCCTGATCGTACCGATGACCCTGCTGTCGGCGATTACCGGGGTGATTCTCTCCGGTGGCGACAACAACATCTTTACCCAGATCGGCTTGATCGTACTGGTGGGGCTTGCCTGCAAGAACGCGATTCTGATCGTCGAGTTCGCCAAGGATAAACAGCTTGAAGGCATGAGCCCGCTGGCGGCGGTCCTTGAAGCGTGCCGCCTGCGTCTGCGGCCGATCCTGATGACCTCCTTCGCCTTCATCATGGGCGTGGTGCCCCTGGTGTTCTCCAGCGGCGCAGGTGCGGAAATGCGTCATGCCATGGGTGTGGCGGTGTTCTCCGGGATGCTCGGCGTGACCTTCTTCGGCCTGCTGCTCACCCCCGTGTTCTATGTACTGATTCGCAACTTCGTCGAGCGCAGCGAGGCCCGCAAGGCGGCCCGGGCTTTGAAACTGGAGGCGCAACAATGAGTTTGAAAGCGTTCATGCCGAGCTTGCTGGTGTTGGCACTGAGTGCCTGCGCCGTGGGCCCGGACTACAAGGCACCACAAACGGAGGCGGCGACTATCACCACCGCCACCGACGGCGCCGCCGGCCAGAAGAATTTCGACCGCGCCCGTTTCGAAGGTGTCTGGTGGCAGCAGTTCGACGACCCGACCCTCAATGCGTTGGTGACCCGCTCCCTGGAAGGCAACCGCGAGTTGCGCGTGGCCTTCGCCCGCTTGCGGGCCGCCCGGGCGATTCGCGATGACGCCAGCAATGACGTCATGCCGACCATCACCAGCCGTGCGAGCAGCGACCTGGGCAAAGGCCAGATTCCAGGGCAGACCACCGACCGGGTCAACACCGAGCGTTATGACCTGGGCCTGGACATGGCCTGGGAGCTGGACCTGTTCGGACGCATCCGGCGTAACCTGGAAGCCACCAATGCCGATCAGCAGGCCGTCGAAGCCGACCTCTATCAGTTGCAGGTGACGATGATCGCCGAACTGGTGGACGCCTACGGTCAATTGCGCGGCGCGCAACTGCGGGAAAAGATCGCCCTGGCGAACCTCAAGAACCAGCAGGATTCGCGCAAGATCACTGAAAGCCTGCGCGATGCCGGCGTCGGTGACCAGCTCGACGTGGTCCGTGCCGATGCGCGCCTGGCCTCTGTTGAAGCCAGCGTGCCGCAACTGCAGGCCGAACAGGTGCGCCAACGCAATCGCATCGCCACGCTGCTGGGTGAACGCCCGGACAAACTCAGCGTGGATCTGAGCCCGAAACAGTTGCCGGCCATCGCCAAAGCCCTGCCCATCGGCGATCCGGGTGAACTGCTGCAACGGCGCCCGGACATTCTCAGTGCCGAACGCCAACTGGCCGCCGCCACGGCGCGCATCGGCGTGGCCAAGGCCGACTTGTTCCCACGGGTCAGCCTGAGCGGTTTCCTCGGTTTCACGGCTGGACGCGGTTCGCAAATTGGCTCCTCGGCCGCCAACGCCTGGGCGCTAGGCCCGAGCATTACCTGGGCGGCTTTCGACCTGGGCAGTGTGCGAGCTCGCCTGCGCGGTGCCGACGCCGAAGCCGATGGCGCCCTGGCGACCTACGAACAGCAAGTGCTGCTGGCCCTGGAAGAATCGGAAAACGCCTTCAGCGACTACGGCAAGCGCCAGCAACGGCTGATTTCGCTGATCCGTCAAAGTGAATCGAGCCGCGCCGCCGCCGACCTGGCCGAGATTCGCTACCGCGAAGGCACCGTGGACTTCCTCGTGCTGCTCGACGCCCAACGTGAACGCCTGGCCGCCGAAGACACCCAGGCCCAGGCCGAAGTGGACCTGTACCGCGGCATCGTCGCGATCTACAAGGCCTTGGGTGGCGGCTGGAAACCGGAAACCGTCGCCAGCAACTGACACTGTCCTGCTCAACCGAGCTCCTTTGGTTGGCCGCAACCAGCCAAATTTTTGCCCCGCGTCTCATGGACGCGGGGCTTTTTTTTCGCTTGCCGCTGACCTCCACCTCCTCCTGTGGGAGAGCCCTGTGGGAGCAAAGCTTGCTCGCGATAGCGACGGGTCAGTTGCGCTGATGCTAAATGTGCCACCCTCATCGCGGGCAAGCCTTGCTCCCACATTGACTTGGGCAAGCTTTACCCAGGGCGCGTGAGATGTGTCACAAGGTTTGACTCAGGCCCCCACCTGACCGAAGCTTGCGACATTTCACGCTTCTGGTAATGGATTCCCTGCATGCCCTCGCCTCGCCGCCGCTATCTGCTCCTCAGCCTCTGTGTACTGTTGTTGATCGGTCTTGTCGCGGTGTGGCTGCGCAGCACCACCCCGCAAATCCCCGAAGCGATCAAGCGTGGCTACAGCGAAGCCTTGGAAAACGCCCGCAACGGCCAGCCGGGGGCGGCGCGGATGCTTTACCAGCAACTGGGGCGTCCGGACCTCTCGCCCAAGCGCCGTGTGTGGCTGCACGCAGAACTGCCCAACTACCCCAGTCCGCAAGCCCTGAAACTGGCGGACGCGGACCTGCACAGCGAATCACCGGACGTGCGTCGGGCCGCCATCGGCAGCGTGGTCGGGCTGGTGCCGACGGGGCAGCGCAGCCTGTTGCTCGGCCCGCTTCTGGATGATGACGACCCGAACGTCCGGTTCGCGGCCGTGAATGCGCTGCTGGGCCTGTCGCCGGATGACCTCGGCTTGTATTTCGGTGCGATGCAGATCGCCATCGACACCTGGGAGCAGGTGCTCGAGGACGGTCCGAAAACCGCGGAGTCCCACTACCAGCTCGCCCGGCTGCACCTGCACAATGCCGAATTGAAGAAAGCCCAACTGGCCCTTGAGCAGGCCTTGCGCCTGCAACCGGACAATCTCCCGGCGTTGGTGATGCAGATCGAAGTGCTGGACAAACAAGGCCAGGGCGAAGCCGCACGACAATTGCTCGCCCGACAGTTGCAAACCCAGCCAGCGTCGGCTTATCTGCAACATGCGCTGGGCATGTGGCTGCTGCAACACGGCCAGAGCGAGTATGCAGTGCTCGGCCTGGCCAAAGCCGTGGAACTGGAACCCGAGAACCGGCATTACCGCTATGACCTGGCGACCACCCTGCATGCCGAGCAGGAAGTGGAAGCCGCGCAGAAACAGTTGCAGGAAATCGTCCAGCGCTACCCCGCCGACCGCAAGGCACGGGTGTTGCTGATCAACTATTGGAAGGAAACCGGTCAGTTGCAGAACGTTCAGATCCTGTTGGCGCAACTGGAACAGCTGAACCCCGATGACCCGGCCCTGCAACAAGGTCTGTAGGTCTCTCATTGCACGCCAAAAGTTGTGCAGCACACCGCGTTTTGTCGATGTAAGCGGAACCGCCATCACCGCCAAAGGTCAAGTGTTCAGGCAGTTGATTTCAGGCGTTACCCCGCCTGCTGCCCACTTCCCTAGTCATGAGAGGGCTATTTTTGTCTACATCTAACGAGTTGATCAGTGCAAAAGCCGCCACCGGCATCGAAGGACTGGACGATGTCCTTTCCGGTGGTTTGTCCCGCAGCCATGTGTTCCTGCTCGAGGGGGAACCGGGGACTGGTAAGACCACGGTCGCGCTGCATTTTCTGTTAGCCGGCGCCAAGGCTGGCGAGCGCTCGTTGTACATCACGCTCTCGGAAACCGAGCGTGAACTGCGCCAGGGCGCGGCCTCCCACGGGTGGACGCTGGATGACAATATTCATATTTTCGAGCTGACCCCACCCGAAAGCCTGCTCAATGCCGAGCACCAGCAGAGCCTGCTGTACTCCTCGGACCTGGAACTGGGCGAAGCGACGCGGCAGATTTTCGAAGTGGTCGAACGGGTCAAACCGACCCGGGTCGTGCTCGACAGCCTGTCGGAGATCCGCCTGCTGGCGCAAAGCTCCCTGCGCTATCGTCGCCAGATCCTGGCGATCAAGCATTATTTCGTGCGCTACGACGCCACGGTCCTGTTGCTCGACGACCTGACCACCGAATCCCTGGACAAGACCGTGCACAGCGTCGCCCACGGGGTGATTCGCCTGGAAGAACTGACCCCCAACTACGGCGCCGAACGGCGGCGGATCCGGGTGGTCAAGTACCGCGGGCAGAAATACCGCGGCGGTTACCATGACTTCACCATCATGGGCGACGGCGTGCACGTCTTCCCGCGCCTGGTGGCCGCCGAGCACCGCGGACAGTACCTGCGCCAACAACTCTCCAGTGGCATCGGCGAAATGGATGCGCTGCTGGGCGGCGGTATCGAGACCGGTTCCAGCACCTTGATCCTGGGCCCTGCGGGTACCGGCAAGTCGCTGATCGCGCTGATTTTTGCCGCAGCCGCCGTGCATCGCGGCGAGAAGGCCGCGCTGTTCATCTTCGACGAAGAACTGGGCTTGCTGTTCGAGCGCATGAAAAACATCGGCATCGATCTGCAGGCGCTACTGGAGACCGGCAACCTGCTGATCGAACAGGTGGACGCCGCCGAATTGTCCCCCGGCGAGTTTTCCCACCGCGTGCGCCGTTGCGTCGATGAAGGCAACATCAAGACCGTGGTCATCGACAGTATCAACGGCTACCAGGCGGCCATGCCGGAAGAGAACGCCCTGGTGCTGCACATGCATGAATTGCTGCTCTACCTCAACCGCAAGGGCGCGGCGACCTTCATGACCGTCGCCCAGCACGGCCTGGTCGGCGACATGCAGGCGCCCGTGGACATTACTTACCTGGCCGACACGGTGATTCTGTTGCGTTATTTCGAAGCACTGGGCAAGGTTCGCCGGGCGATTTCCATCATCAAGAAACGCACCGGCAGCCACGAGTCGACCATCCGCGAATACCGCATCAGCGGCCAGGGCATGACCATTGGCGAACCGCTGGAGGCGTTCCAAGGCGTCTTGCGCGGGGTCCCCACTTACATGGGCGAGAGCAACCCGCTGCTCAAGGATGAAACCCGGTGACGCTGGCCGAGCCCCTGTCCGAGCGGGCGCTGATCCTCGCACCGCTGGGACGGGACAGCCAGATCGCCTTGATGATCCTCAACGAGGCCGGTTTTGCCGGCCTCATCTGCCGCCACCTGGGCCATTTGTGCGAAGAGCTGGAAAGCGGTGCTGGCCTGCTGGTGATTTCTTCGGAAGCCTTGGTAGGGCCCGACCTGGAAACGCTGTTCCTGCAAATCGAACAGCAGCCGGCCTGGTCCGATTTGCCCATTGTCTTGCTGACCCATCACGGCGGCCCGGAACAGAACCCGGCGGCCCGTATCGGTATGCAACTGGGCAACGTGACCTTCCTCGAGCGCCCGTTCCACCCTGTGACCCTGATCAGTCTGGTGACCACCGCCCTGCGGGGTCGCCGAAGGCAGTACGAAGCCCGCGACCGCCTGATCGACCTGAGCAACAGCGAACTGCGCCTGCAAACCACCCTTGAAACCCTCGAGCAGCAGGTAGAAGAACGTACCGCCCAGTTGCGCCACAACGAAGAAGCCCTGCGCCAGTCGCAAAAAATGGAAGCGGTCGGCCAGTTGACCGGCGGTATCGCCCACGACTTCAACAACATGCTCACCGGGATCATCGGCAGCCTCGAACTGCTGCGCCGACGCCTGGCCCGTGGCCGTACCGAGGACCTGGACAGCCTGATCGACCTGGGCGTGACCTCGGCCAACCGCGCCGCCGGCCTGACCCATCGCCTGCTGGCGTTTTCCCGACGGCAATCGCTGGACTCCAAGGCCGTCCAGATGAATACGCTGGTGCTGTCCATGGGCGAGCTGCTGCAACGCAGCCTCAACGAAAGCATTCGCCTGGACATGCGGCTGGACGAACAGCTCTGGGTTGCAGAGGCCGACCCCAACCAACTGGAAAGCGCCCTGCTCAACCTGGTGCTCAACGCCCGGGATGCCATGCCCAACGGCGGAAACCTGGTGGTGCAGACCTGCAACCGGCACTTGGACGCCGACTTCACCGCTGCCTACACCAACCTGGAGCCCGGCGACTATGTGGTGCTGAGCGTGCAGGACACCGGTTGCGGCATGCCCGAAGCGGTGATCGGCCGCGCGTTCGACCCGTTCTTCACCACCAAGCCGATCGGCCAGGGCACCGGGTTGGGCCTGTCGATGATCTATGGCTTCAGCAAGCAATCCCGTGGCCATGTGACCATCGACAGCGAAGTCGACAAGGGCACCACCGTCAACCTTTACCTGCCGCGCTTTCGCGGCGAAGAAATACACGAGCCCCAGGTCACCACCCAGCACGCGCCGCATGCGCAGGACGGTGAAACCGTGCTGATCGTCGAGGACGATCCGGCGGTGCGGGTGCTGGTGAGCGCAGTGTTGAGCGAACTGGGCTATGCCTTCGTGGAGGCGGCGGACGCCAACGGCGCGTTGCCGATTCTCCAGTCAGGCCAACGCATCGACTTGCTGATCAGCGACGTCGGCCTGCCCGGCATGAACGGTCGGCAGCTGGCGGAAATCGGCCGACAGGTCCGCCCGGAGCTGCGGGTGCTGTTCATCACCGGCTACGCCGAACATGCGGCAGTACGCGGCGGCTTCCTTGACCCGGGGATGCAGATGATCACCAAACCGTTCACGTTTGATTTGTTGACGGCAAAGGTGCGGGAGATGATCAAGGTTCCTTGATTCTGTAGGAAGGGCCTTGATTCTGTGGGAGCAAAGCTTGCTCGCGATGAAGTCGCCTCGGTTTCAGAAAGACCGAGTAGCCCTCATCGCGGGCAAGCCTTGCTCCCACAGATGCCTTGCTCAATCCAAACAATACTTTTGAAACCTACGACAACATCGACTGCATGATGCGTTGCAGCTCATCCAGGTCGAACGGTTTGTCCAGGATCGGGGCCTTGCGGGTAATGGGGCTATCGGTGTCGCGCACTTCCTGCGCGTAGCCACTGATGAAGATGACCTTCAGTTCGGGACGCAACTTGACCGCAGGTTCGGCGATCTGCACCCCGGAGATACCGCCCGGCAGGCGGAAGTCGGTAATCATCATGTCCAGATGGGGCTTGCTCGCCAGGATCTCGAACGCCTGCTCACCGTTTCCGGCCTGAAGCACCCGGTATCCCTCGCCCGACAGGTAGGCCGACAGCACCATCAGGATCGACGGGTCATCCTCGACGATCAATACAACATCTTGCGCATCTTCACTCATGAGAAGCCTTTGTTCGATCAATAGCTGCTGATACGACCTTAGGGTCTCTCAGAGGTTGCGTCTGTTCGGCGGTTTTGTCCAAGACAGTTTTCTGCAAGGGCAGGCAAACACGGAACAACGCGCCTTCATTGAGGCGACTGTCGACCGTGATCGTCCCGCCATGGGCCGAGACAATCTGCTCGGAAATGAACAGCCCCAACCCCAAGCCTGAAGCAGCCGCCTTGGACGATACGCGCTCGAACTGCTGGAAGATGCGTTTCTGGTTCTCCTCGCTGATGCCGATGCCGTGGTCCTGGACCTCGATGCAGGCATGCTCGGGCGTCTTGAAGACGCGCACTTCGATCGGGCTCTTGCCACCGTAACGCAGCGCATTGGTCAACAGGTTCGACACCACCTGCTCGATACGAAACTCGTCCCACAGTCCCTCCACGGCCGGCTCAGCGGTGCAGGTCAACGAACACTCGGCGACGGCAATCTGCGGCTGGAAGTTGCGCAGCAGGTTTTCCACCAGTGCCGTCAAGTTGAAGCGGGTCGGACGGATCGACAGCTTGCCGGTACGGATCCGCGACACATCCAGCATGTCCTCGATCAGCCGGATCAGGCTCTTGATCTGGCGCTCGTCGCGCTCGACCATCGCCCGCACCTTGTCCAGGCTGAAGGCCGCGGCATTGTCCCGGGCCAGGTGCATCTTGCGCAGCTGGGTCTCGAGAATGAGGCCATTGAGGGGGGTACGTACCTCGTGGGCGACGATGGACATGAAGTCGTCACGCATGCGCACCGCCTGCTCCAGCTCGCCGCGGGTGACCTCCAGTTGCTGCAACAGGATCTCCTGCTCTCGACGACTCTGTTCGAGGGCCACGACTTGCTCCTTCATGGCCTTTCGTTGGCGATACAGCTCGACGAACACATTGACCTTGCTCTTGACGGCCTGGGTGTCCAGCGGCTTGTGCAGGAAGTCCACCGCGCCGTTTTCATAACCGGTGAAGGCATAGTTGCGCTCACGACCGGCGGCGCTGACGAAAATGATCGGGATGCTGCGGGTCTTCTCCGTGCCCCGCATCAGCTCGGCCAGCCCGAAACCGTTCATCTCGGGCATCTGCACATCGATGATGGCCAGGGCAAAGTCGTGTTGCAGCAACAGGGACAGTGCTTCGTCCGCCGACAGGGCCTTGAAGACCTCGCGGTCGTCCCCCCTGATCAACGCTTCCAGGGCCAACAGATTCTCAGGCAGATCGTCGACGATCAGCAGTTTGGCTTGAATATCTCTTGGCATGTGGTTCATTCCAGCCCGGCCAGCAATTGGCCGATGCCTTGCAAAGTAAGGATATGGTCGGGCTCGTGCAGGGCCAGCGCCGCTTCGGGCATGGTCGAGACCTGGGCTTCAGCGGGGTCTTGCACCACGGTGATCCCACCCAGCGCACTGACCTTCGCCAAGCCCCGGGCGCCATCGTTGTTGGCACCGGTCAGCACCACGGCCAGCAATTTCTGGCCGTAGACATCGGCGGCCGATTCAAACAGTACATCGATGGACGGCCGCGAATGGTGTACTGGCTCCTCCAGACTCAACGACAGGCTACGATCAGCCTCGACCGACAAGTGATAGCCGGGCGTGGCGACGTACAAGGTGCCCGGCACGATGTCTTGCTTGTCCCGAGCTTCCTCCACCGGCACCGCCAGACGATGACCGAACACAGGAGCCAGTTGACTGTCGCGCTCATCCGGCAAATGCAATACCACCAGGATGGGCAGGCCAAAGCCTTTGCGCAGGTGTCCGAACACCTTGAGCAACGCTTCGACGCCGCCGGCCGACGCACCGACGACAATGGCCTCGATGGGCGGGTTGGATCTGTCCTTCGTCTGGTTCATAACTTGCGATAGATCCGTTCCTGTTTGACCAACGGCTCGAATCGATGACCGTAAGCCGAAAAATCCAGTGTCTCCTTACTGCCCAATACCAGGAAACCACGGTGACAGAGGGACTCATGGAACAGTCCAAACGCACGATCTTGCAGTTTTTTATTGAAATATATCAATACGTTGCGACATGAAATTAATTGAGTTTCTGAAAAAACACTGTCGGTTGCCAGGCTGTGATCAGCGAAGGTCACGTTCTTGCACAGGGTTTTATCGAACATCGCATAATCGTAGGCGGCCGTGTAGTAATCGGCAAACGAGCGCCGTCCTCCGGCGTTCTGGTAGTTCTGGGTATAGGTGCGCACGTTTTCCAGGGAGAAAATCCCCTGCTTGGCTTTTTCCAGCGAGCGCGGGTTGATATCGGTGGCGTAGATCAACGTGCGGTCCAGCAGGCCTTCTTCGCGCAGCAGGATCGCCATGGAGTAGACCTCCTCCCCCGTGCTGCAACCGGCGATCCAGATCTTGATCGAAGGGTACGTCCTGAGCAGCGGCACGATTTCCTCGCGGATCGCCAGGAAATGCGAGGGATCGCGAAACATCTCGCTGACGGGGATCGTCAGCAGTTGCAGCAATTGCATGAACGCACCCGGGTCATGCAGAACGCGCTCCTGCAAGGCCGAAATGGTCTTGCACTCGAACTGGCTCAACGCATGGTGGACCCGGCGCTTGATGGAGGCGCCGGAGTAATCGCGAAAATCGTAGCTGTACTTGAGGTAGATCGCTTCGATCAACAAACGAAGTTCAATGTCAGTGTCACGTTCCACTAAATTCTTTCCATATTCGGCAACCACACGCGAATCAGCGAGAACAGACGATCCAGATCGATCGGCTTGGCCAGGTAGTCATTGGAACCCGCCGCCAGGCAGCGTTCCTGATCGTCCTTCATGGCCTTGGCCGTCACGGCGATGATCGGTAGCTTGCGCCAGCGTGGATCCTTGCGGATCAGCGCGGTGGCTTCAAAACCGTCCATTTCCGGCATCATCACATCCATCAGCACCAGGTCGATGTCGTCGAATTCATTCAGGCGATCGATCGCCTCCAAGCCATTGCGGCCGATGACAACGACCGCACCCTTCGCCTCAAGGGCGCTGGTCAGGGCAAAGATATTGCGCACATCGTCGTCCACCAGCAGCACCTTGCGGCCTTCGAACACCTTGTCGCGGCTGCGGGCGGTCTTGAGCATCCGCTGTCGTTCATGGGACAACCGGGATTCGACTTTGTGCAGAAAGAGTGTCACCTCGTCCAGCAAGCGCTCTGGCGAACGGGCGCCCTTGATGATGATCGAGCGTGAATATCTGCGCAGCTCGGCTTCCTCGTCCCGTGTCAGGTTGCGCCCGGTGTAGACGATCACCGGCGGGAAGGAGCAGATGTCTTCGCTGGACATGCGCTTGAGCAGGTCATTGCCAAGCATGTCCGGCAACTTGAGGTCGATGATCATGCAGTCGTAGACGTTGGTGCGCAGCAGGTCCAGGGCTTGCTGGGCGAAGCCAACGGCGGTGATTTCGATGTCATCGTCGCCGATCAGGCGAGTAATACTGTCACGTTGCAAGTCGTCATCTTCCACCAGCAGCACCCGCTTGACCTTCTGGGTCAGCTTGGCTTCCAGGCGGGCGAACACGTCCTTGAGCTCTTCGCGGGTGGTCGGCTTGACGGCATAGCCGACGGCGCCCATGTGCATGGCGGCTTCAACGCGGTCTTCGACGGAAATCACGTGCACCGGAATGTGCCGGGTTTCGGCCTGCTCCTTGAGCCGCTGCAACACCGTCAGCCCGGAATGGTCCGGCAGGCGCATGTCTAGCAGGATCGCGTCGGGAGCCAGTTGCAACGCCAGGTCGAAGCCTTCGTCGGCACCGTGCGCCACCAGGCACTGGTAACCGAGCTCGTGGGCCAGGTCGAACAGAATCCGGGCGAACTTGGGCTCGTCTTCGATCACCAGGATGCACCGGGTGTCGAACGGCGCCCTGTCGCGGTCGTCGGCGAATCGGGCAATCGGCATATCCACCTCGGCGATCAGCGGCGCTGGCGCGGCTTTGGGGGTTACGGGAGCCGGCGCGGTGGCCGTCGGGGTGAACGTCATCGGCTCTATCGGCGCATCCCCGGGTTCGACGTAACGCTCAGGCAATACCAGCGTAAACACACTGCCCTGCCCTGGCTCGCTGGAAACGGAGATCGAGCCGCCCAGCAACGTGGCCAGGTCCCGGGAAATCGACAATCCCAGGCCCGTGCCACCGTAACGACGGTTGGTGGTGCCATCGGCCTGACGGAACGCTTCGAAGATGCTTTGTTGCTGATCGACGGCGATGCCGATCCCGGAGTCGCGCACCATGAACGCGATGCCCGAGCCCGGCTGGCCTGCCACGGACAGGCTGACGGAGCCCCGCTCGGTGAACTTCACGGCGTTGGACAACAGGTTCTTGATCACCTGTTCCAGGCGCTGGCGATCGGTGTAAAGCACCGCCGGCGCGTCGGGCAGCACCTGGACCTCGAAACTCAAACCCTTGTCGGCCGCCAGCGGCTTGAACATATCTCGCAGCCCTTCCACCAGACGTTGCACACTGGTGTTTTCTGGACGCACCTCCAGCTTTCCGGCCTCGACCTTGGAAATGTCGAGAATGTCGTTGATCAGGTTCAACAGGTCGTTGCCAGCTGAGTAGATCGACTCGGCAAACTTGACCTGCTCTTCGCTGAGGTTTTGCTGCGGGTTCTCCGCCAGCAACTTGGACAGGATCAGCGAGCTGTTGAGCGGCGTTCGCAGTTCGTGGGACATGTTGGCCAGGAACTCGGATTTGTACTTGCTTGAACGCTGCAGCTCTTCGGCGCGCTCCTGCAACTGGATCTGGGCCAGGTTCAGTTCGCTGTTCTTCTGGTCCATGGCGTCGCGCTGCTCGGCCAGTTGTTCGTTGGTCTGCTCCAGCTCCTGCTGCTGGGTTTCCAGGTGGGCCTGGGATTCCTTGAGAATGCGCGACTGCTCTTCCAGCTCTTCGTTGGCAGTCTTGAGCTCTTCCTGCTGGACTTGCAGCTCTTCGTTCAACTGTTGGGTTTCGGCCAGCACTTCCTGCAAGCGCTGGCGATAACGAGCGGCTTCGATGGAGGTGCCGATATTGCCGGCGATCAACTCCAGCAGCTCGATGTCACGCTCGGTCAATGGCCGCAGGAAACCCAGTTCGATGACACCGTTGATCCGGTCATCGTCACTGGTGGGCACCACCAGTACGCTGTTGGGCAGGCCTTGCCCCAATCCGGAGCTGACTTTCAGGTAATCGCTCGGCACATCATCCAGACGAATGAGCCGCCCCTGCTGCACGGCCTGACCCGCGATGCCTTCACCGGCGACGATCACCTGTTGTTGTTCTTCATCCTCCCGGGACAGGCCGTAGCTGGCGACGCGCTTGAGGACACCATTTTCTTCCCGCGCATAAAGCGCAGCGACAGCGACGTCCAGGTATTTCGCACAGAACTGCAGGATGTTGCGACCCAACAGGTTCAGCGACAGTTGCCCCAGGACCTGCTCGGCCAGCAGCGTCTGGCCGTTACGCAACCAGGCCTGCTTCTCCAGGTGCAAAGCGCTGCGTTGCTGGACTTTCAGGCTGGCGCTGTAGCTTTCGGACAGGTTCAACAGATCCCGGCGACCGACGTAGGCCAGCAGCCCGCTGACCGCGGCGACGAACAATAGATAAAGGGCAATGCTCCAGACGGTGGTGGTGCGCACTTCCTCGTTGCGCGCCGCGCGCAGTTGCTGCTCGGTCTCGACGACTTCTTCGAAGGACTGGCGAATTTCGTCGGTCAGGCGCTTGCCGCGTCCGGCCTTCACCGCGCCCCGGTAATCACCGCTGCTGCGTTGCAGGTCGATCATGCTCTGGGCGTAATTGGCCCACTCCGTCTGGAGCGCTTGAATCTTGTGCAGGCGGTCGGTCTGGACCGGGTTATCGGCTGTCAATTCCAGCAATGTGTCCAGCGCCACGGCGATCCGTGGCTTGGCCACTTCGTAGGGGTCGAGGAAGTGCTCGTCACCACTCAACAGGTAGCCGCGCATGCCGGTTTCCAGGTCCACGCTCAGCTTGAGTGCTTCGTTGGCGTTATTGATCACCCTGTCGGTATGGCCGACCCACTGGATCACCGACAGCAGATACGTGATAAGGATGATGAAAAACACCGCGCTGAGGGCGCCTATGCCCAGCGGCAGGCTGATGTTGCGGCTCAGGAGCTTGCGAAAACTTTGCTCGTCGACCGAAGACGAAGGAGTCATGGAAAGGGCCTTGGTGGACAGTTGAAATCGGTGGAGTTTGCCCGAAAAAACGCGCTTGGATCCACATTTTCTGACAAGTCAAAGACGCAAATCCCACGACGATCCGTCTTGTAGCAGGGAAGCGACTATCCTTGTCAGCTCTTGTACTATAGATCCTTTCTTGTACAACCTACGGAACTTGTGCCGCCTTGGCGCTTACTCATAAAAGAGGCTCATGAATGAGGCCAGTTTTTTTCCGTGCCCTTCCCGCTCCCATCTTTCGAGAATGTCTATTATGTCCACCGCCCCTGCCGCCACCCAACCCACCATCCTGGTAGTCGAAGACGACGATATTGTACGGATGCTGATCGTTGACGTGTTGGAAGAGCTGGAATATCAGGTGCTGGAGGCGGACGGTTGTAAGCAGGCGCTGGAGTTTTTGTCCGACCACGATCAGCCCATCGCCCTGATGATGACCGACGTTGGCCTGCCGATAATGGACGGGCGGGAACTGGCCAAGAGGGCTAGACTCGAGCGGCCGCAACTGCCGGTGCTGTTTGCCAGCGGTTACGCAGAAAGCATCGATGTGCCTGAGGGCATGTCGGTGATCGGCAAGCCCTTCTCCATCGATCAGTTGCGGGACAAGGTCAAACGCATTCTTGCTTGAGCCGGATCGCATTCTTGGTCACTATCGGCGCCCCGCGCGCCGATGGCGCCTGATTCGCGCCAAGGAACCCCCTGCCCATGCGTCACCCCACCGCCACCAAAGTCCTGGTTATCGGCTATGTCTGGCCCGAGCCGCGTTCATCGGCGGCCAGTGGGCACATCATGCAAATCCTCGACACCTTCCTCGGCCAAGGCTGGGACATCACCTTCAGCAGCCCGGCTGGCCCGGGCGAGCAGCGCGCCGACCTGGTCGCGCTGGGCATCCGCGAAGTGCCCATCGAACTCAATAACAGCAGCTTCGACGCGTTCATCCATACACTTGCGCCCGACATCGTGCTGTTCGACCAGTTCATGATGGAGGAACAGTTCGGCTGGCGCGTCGAAAAGCACTGCCCCGGCGCCCTGCGAGTGCTGGAGACCTCCGATCTGCAAAGCCTGCGTCACGCCCGGCATCAACGCCTGAAGGAGCGCCTGAAGCACGATGAGGCGAGCGAAGACTTCAGCGACCTCTTCGCCCCGGCCCTGGGCGAGGAGTTCCAACGGATGGCCGACACCGACCTGGCCAAGCGGGAAATCGCCGCCCTGTACCGCTGCGACGTCAACCTCATGGTGTCCGAGGTTGAAATCGAACTGTTGGTGGAGCACTTCAAGCTGCCCCGCAACCTGCTGCACTGGTGCCCGTTGATGCTGGACCTGCCCAGCGGCCCGCCGGTGCCATTCTCGGATCGGGCGCATTTCCTGAGCATCGGCAACTTCCGCCATGCGCCGAACTGGGACGCCGTGCTCTGGATGAAAAACGCCATCTGGCCGCTGATCCGCCAGCAATTGCCCGGATCGCAACTGCACCTGTACGGCGCCTACACCCCGCCCAAGGCCGCCGCGTTGCATAACCCGGCCCAGGGCTTCCACATCATGAACTGGGCCGAGGACGCCTTGCAGGTCATGTCGGCCGCACGCATCTGCCTGGCGCCGTTGCGTTTCGGCGCCGGGATCAAGGGCAAGCTGATCGACGCCATGCTCTGCGGCACCCCCAACGTCACCACGCCTGTGGGGGCCGAAGCCATGCATGGCGACATGCCCTGGCCCGGGTCGATAGCCCAGAGCGCCGAAGACATCGCCCGCGCGGCAGTGCAGCTGTATAGCGACCAGGCACGTTGGACCCAGGCCCAGGAGGCAGGCCTGGCGCTGCTGGAGAGCCGCTACCAGCAACAGGTGCATGGGCCGGCGCTGATCGACAGCATCAACGCTTGCCGGGCGGACCTGGGGCAACGACGCCGGGACAATTTCACCGGCAGCATGCTGCGTCACCACCAGCACAAAAGCACCCAATACATGTCCCAGTGGATCGAAGAAAAAAATCGCAACGGTTAGACGTCAGAGTGGCACCCGCCTGGCGAAGGGGGCATTATCCAACGGCGATAACAATAAAAGCGCCAGGCCCATGACCCGAACAGCCAGAGTCACCGACCCCTCCTATGAGTTGATGGACGACCATAACGGGCTGTCCATCATCTACCGCCAGCATGGTTTTCCCTGCCCGCTGGTGCGCTGGCATTTCCACAAGGAATACGAGCTGCACTTGATCGTCGCCAGTTCCGGCAAGGTGTTCATTGGCGACTACATCGGTAACTTCTACCCCCAGTCGCTGTTTCTCACCGGGCCCAACCTGCCCCACAACTGGATCAGCCAGGTGGCCGAGGACGAAGTGGTGCCCAAGCGCGACATGCTGGTGAACTTCACCGACGAGTTGTTCGAAAGCGGCCACCAGGTATTCGCTGAACTCAAGACGGTCGCACCGCTGCTCGAACGCGCCCAATACGGCATCGAGTTCCGCTGCAAGCGCACCATCCGCCAGGCCATGACCCTGATGCAGCGCATCGCCGACTCCCAGGGCATGAGCCGACTGGGGCACTTTTTCATCCTGATGGAGCTGCTGGCCGCCACGGATGACTACCAACTGCTGTCCGGCGCGACCGCCCCGCAAACGGCGGACGAACACAGCATCGACCGTACCAACCGCGCGGTGGACTACATCTTTGCCCATTACGCCCGGGAGCTGCCCCTGGAAGAAGTCGCCGAGCACCTGGGCATGAAGCCCACCTATTTCAGTCGGGTGTTCAAACAGGCCACCGGCCGCTGCTTCATCGAATTCGTCAATCGCCTGCGCATCAGCAAATCCTGCGAATTGCTGGCCGATGGCGACAAGCCGGTGACGGATGTGTGTTTTGAATCCGGCTTCAACAACATCTCCAATTTCAACCGGCGTTTCCAACAGCTCAAGGGCATGACGCCTTCCCACTACCGGCGGTTGGCGGTGCAGCGGTTGACCGAGCAGAACCAGGGCTGAATCTCGGCTCATTTCTGTGGCGGAATTTATGTGGGAGCAAGGCTTGCCCGCGATGCAGACGCCTCGGCTCCCCGGAAGACCGTGTCAACTTCATCGCGGGCAAGCCTTGCTCCCACAGATAATTTCCATCGCCGCCCCATGCAGTGCAAAAAAGTATCAGCACAAGTGCGACGGATGATTTGTCACGCCGCCCATTGAAGGCTGTAATCAGCGCACATTCTTCCCTTCATCCGGAAGACACAAAAACAATAACTGTCCTTCTGCAGCCTTCGGGCGCGGAAAAGGAGTGCGCGATGAAACCTTCGGTAAAAGCTCTGCTTGTCTCCACCTGCATGACCCTCAGCAGCGTCAGCTTCGGCGCAGAGACCCTCACCATTGCCACGGTCAACAACAGCGACATGATCCGCATGCAAAAGCTCTCGAAAACTTTCGAGGCCGAGCACCCGGACATCAAGCTGAATTGGGTGGTGCTCGAAGAAAACGTCCTACGCCAACGCTTGACCACCGACATCGCCACCCAAGGCGGACAGTTCGACGTGCTGACCATTGGCATGTACGAAGCTGCACTCTGGGGCGCCAAGGGCTGGCTGGAACCGATGAAGGACCTGCCGGCCTCCTACGACTTGGATGACGTCTTCCCTTCCGTGCGCGATGGCTTGTCGGTCAAAGGCTCGCTGTACGCCCTGCCGTTCTACGCCGAAAGCTCGATCACCTATTACCGCACGGACCTGTTCAAGAACGCCGGGCTGACCATGCCCGAACACCCGACCTGGACCCAGATTGGTGAGTTCGCAGAAAAGCTCACTGATAAATCCAAGGAACAGTATGGCCTGTGCCTGCGGGGCAAGGCGGGCTGGGGCGAGAACATGGCGCTGATCACGACCCTGGCCAACGGCTTTGGCGCGCGCTGGTTCGATGAGAAGTGGCAGCCGCAGTTCAATGGCCCGGAGTGGAAGGATGCACTGAACTTCTACGTCGACAACATGAAAAAATCCGGCCCGCCGGGGGCTTCCAGCAACGGTTTCAACGAAAATCTCGCGCTGTTCAACAGCGGCAAATGCGCGATCTGGGTGGATGCCAGCGTCGCCGGCTCGTTTGTCACCGACAAGACCCAGAGCAAGGTGGCCGATCACGTCGGATTCACCTTCGCTCCCCACGAAAAAACCGACAAGGGCACCTCGTGGATGTACTCCTGGTCCCTGGCCATCCCGGCCAGTTCCAAAGCCAAGGACGCCGCCAAGGTCTTTACCACTTGGGCAACGTCCAAGGAATACAACCAATTGGTCGCCAAGACCGACGGCATTGCCAACGTACCACCAGGCACCCGCACCTCGACCTACAGCGACGAGTACATGAAGGCCGCGCCGTTTGCCAAGGTGACCCTGGAATCGTTGAAAGTCGCCGACCCGAAAGCCCCTACCCTCAAGCCCGTGCCCTACATCGGCATCCAGTTGGTGACCATTCCCGAATTCCAGGCCATCGGCACCCAAGTGGGCAAGTTCTTTTCGGGCGCGCTGACCGGCCAGCAGACCGTGGACCAGGCGTTGACCGCCGCGCAGTCCACCACCGAACGCGAGATGAAACGCGCTGGGTATCCCAAGTAGTCAACTCATTGAGGCCCGCTCCCGGTTCCTGTGGGAGCGAGCTTGCTCGCGATGAGGGCCTCCCAGCCACTATCACGGGCGACTGACACGACGCTATCGCGAGCAAGCTCGCTCCCACAGTGGATCTTCATAGGCCCGCAAAAATCGGTTCAATGCCATGAATAGCTCAACGACAACCGCCAAAGCACCCATCGAGATCGCCCCACCGGCGCGCAAGCTTCGCCTGGCCAACCCGGGCTGGTTCCTGGTCAGCCCTTCGGTCGCCTTATTGCTGCTGTGGATGATCGTGCCGCTGGGCATGACCGTCTATTTCTCGCTGATCCGCTACAACCTGCTCTATCCCGGCGAAAACGAATTCGTGGGACTGGAAAATTTCACTTATTTCCTCACCGACTCGGGTTTCATGCCCGGCGCCACCAATACCCTGTTGCTGGTGGGCAGCGTGTTGCTGATCAGTATCGTCCTCGGGGTGTTGATCAGCGCGCTGTTGGAGGCCAGTGAGTTTTTCGGTCGCGGCATCGTTCGTGTGCTGCTGATCTCGCCGTTCTTCATCATGCCCACCGTCGGTGCGCTGATCTGGAAAAACCTGATCTTCCACCCGGTCTCGGGCATCCTCGCCTCGGTGTGGAAGCTGTTCGGCGCCCAGCCGGTGGACTGGCTGGCCCATTACCCGCTGCTGTCGATCATCATCATCGTGAGCTGGCAATGGCTGCCCTTCGCGATCCTGATTCTGATGACCGCCATGCAGTCGCTGGACCAGGAACAGAAAGAAGCCGCCCGCCTGGACGGTGCCGGCCCCATCGCGATCTTCTGGCACCTGACCCTACCGCACCTGGCCCGCCCGATTGCCGTGGTGCTGATGATCGAAACCATCTTCCTGCTGTCGGTGTTCGCCGAGATCTTCACCACCACCAACGGTGGCCCCGGCTATGCCTCCACCAACCTCGCGTACCTGATCTACAACCAGGCGCTGGTGCAGTTCGACGTCGGCATGGCTTCGGCCGGTGGCTTGATTGCCGTGGTCATTGCCAACATCGCCGCCATCATCCTCGTCCGGATGATCGGCAAAAACCTCACCGACAAGCAATGAGGCCGTCGCCATGACTCTTCAACAATCCCGTCGCCTGCAAAGCCTGCTGTTGGGCACGCTGGCCTGGGCCATCGCGATCCTGATCTTCTTTCCGATCTTCTGGATGGTGCTGACCAGCTTCAAGACCGAAATCGATGCGTTCGCCACACCGCCGCAGTTCATCTTCGCGCCGACCCTGGAGAACTACCTGCACATCAACGAGCGCAGCAATTACTTCAGCTTTGCCTGGAACTCGGTGGTGATTTCCTTCAGCGCCACCGCCCTTTGCCTGCTGATCGCGGTGCCGGCGGCCTACTCCATGGCGTTCTATGAAACCCAGCGCACCAAAGGCACATTGCTGTGGATGCTCTCCACCAAAATGCTGCCACCGGTGGGCGTGCTGATGCCGATCTACCTGCTGGCCAAGCAGTTTGGCCTGCTGGACACGCGTATCGCGTTGATCATCATCTACACACTGATCAACCTGCCCATCGTGGTCTGGATGATTTACACCTACTTCAAGGACATTCCTCGCGACATCCTCGAGGCCGCCCGCCTGGATGGCGCCACGCTCTGGCAGGAAATGGTTCGCGTGCTGCTGCCCATCGCCAAGGGCGGCCTGGCGTCCACCGTGCTGCTGTCGCTGATCCTGTGCTGGAACGAGGCGTTCTGGTCGCTGAACCTCACCTCCTCCAAGGCCGCGCCCCTGACGGCGTTGATCGCTTCCTACTCCAGCCCGGAGGGTTTGTTCTGGGCCAAATTATCGGCCGTCTCGACCCTGGCCTGCGCGCCGATCCTGATCTTTGGCTGGATCAGCCAGAAACAGCTGGTGCGCGGTTTGTCCTTCGGCGCGGTGAAATAACCCGCCCTACACCATTATCAGAAGTGGAGGCCCATCATCATGGCCAACCTGAAAATCAAGAATTTGCAAAAGGGTTTCGAAGGCTTCTCCATCATCAAGGGTATCGACCTTGAGGTGAACGACCGCGAGTTCGTGGTCTTCGTCGGCCCATCGGGCTGCGGCAAGTCCACGCTGCTGCGGCTGATCGCCGGCCTGGAAGAGGTCAGCGACGGCACCATCGAACTCGATGGCCGGGACATTACCGAAGTCAGCCCGGCCAAGCGCGACCTGGCGATGGTGTTCCAGACCTACGCCTTGTACCCGCACATGAGCGTGCGCAAGAACATGTCTTTCGCCCTGGACCTGGCCGGTGTGCCCAAGGCTGAAGTCGAGAAGAAGGTCAACGAAGCGGCGCGCATCCTCGAATTGGGGCCGATGCTCGAGCGCAAGCCCAAGCAACTGTCCGGCGGCCAGCGCCAGCGTGTGGCAATCGGCCGGGCCATTGTGCGCAACCCGAAAATCTTCCTGTTCGACGAACCCTTGTCCAACCTCGACGCCGCCCTGCGAGTGCAGATGCGCCTGGAACTGGCACGCCTGCACAAGGAGCTGCAGGCGACGATGATCTACGTGACCCACGACCAGGTCGAAGCCATGACCCTGGCCGACAAGGTGGTGGTGCTCAATAGCGGGCGCATCGAACAGGTTGGCTCGCCGCTGGAGCTGTATCACCAGCCGGCCAACCTGTTTGTCGCCGGGTTCCTCGGCACGCCGAAAATGGGCTTTCTCAAAGGCAAGGTCACCGCCTTGGACAGCCAGGGTTGTGAAGTCCTGCTGGACGCCGGCACGCGTATCAGCCTGCCATTGAGCGGTGCCAACCTGAGCGTCGGCGGCGCGGTGACCCTGGGGATTCGTCCGGAACACCTGAACCTGGCGCAACCGGGCGATTGCACCCTGCAAGTCACCGCCGACGTCAGTGAGCGACTGGGTAGCGACACCTTCTGTCACGTCGTCACGACGTCCGGCGAAGCCTTGACCATGCGGGTTCGCGGCGACCTGGCGAGCCGTTTCGGTGAGCAACTGAGCCTGCACCTGGACGCTGAACACTGCCATTTATTCGATGCCGAAGGCGTAGCGGTCTCCCGCGCGCTGCGTGCTGCCGCCTGATTGTAGAGACTTGTGATGAAACTCAACCGACAGAACCTGCACAACCTCAACGCCGAGGTCGCCCTGCCCGCTTATAACCTGGACGACCGTCGCCAGGGCATCGCCCACATCGGCGTGGGTGGTTTCCACCGTGCGCACCAGGCGTATTACACCGATGCGTTGATGAACACCGGCGAAGGACTCGACTGGGCCATTTGTGGCGTAGGACTTCGACCCGAAGACCGTCGCGCCCGGGATGACCTGGCCGGCCAGGATTATTTGTTCACGCTTTATGAGTTGGGCGACACCGACGACACCGAAGTCCGCGTCGTCGGCGCCATCGCCGACATGCTATTGGCCGAGGATGGCGCCCAGACGCTGATCGACAAACTGGCCGACCCGCAAATCCGCATCGTTTCGCTGACCATCACCGAAGGTGGCTATTGCATCGACGACAGCAATGGCGAGTTCATGGCCCACCTGCCGCAGATCCAGCACGACCTGGCCCATCCCGAGGCGCCGAAAACGGTTTTCGGCTTCCTCTGTGCCGCCCTGGCCAAGCGCCGCGCGGCTGGCACCCCGGCGTTCACGCTGATGTCCTGCGATAACCTGCCCCACAATGGCGCAGTCACTCGCAAGGCGCTGCTGGCGTTTGCCGCGCTGCGCGACCCGGAACTGGGTCAATGGATCGACGCAAACGTGAGTTTCCCCAATGCCATGGTCGATCGCATTACCCCGATGACCAGCAGCGCCCATCGCTTGCAATTGCATGACGAACACGGCATCGACGACGCTTGGCCGGTGGTCTGCGAACCGTTCGTGCAATGGGTGCTGGAAGACAAGTTCGTCAACGGTCGCCCGGCCTGGGAAAAGGTCGGCGTGCAATTCACCGATGACGTTTCTCCCTATGAAGAGATGAAAATCAAGCTCCTCAACGGCAGTCACCTGGCGTTGACCTACCTGGGCTTTCTCAAGGGTTATCGCTTCGTCCACGAAACCATGAACGACCCGCTGTTCGTGCGTTACATGCGCGCCTACATGGACCTGGACGTGACGCCGCAGCTGGCACCGGTGCCGGGCATCGACCTGACCGACTACAAGAACACCCTGGTGGAACGCTTTTCCAACCAAGCGATTGCCGACCAGTTGGAGCGGGTCTGTTCGGACGGCTCGTCGAAGTTTCCAAAATTCACCGTTCCGACCATCAATCGTTTGATTGCCGACGGCGGCGAAACCCGCCGTGCGGCGCTGGTCGTGGCGGCCTGGGCGGTGTACCTGAAGGGTGTGGACGAGAACGGCGTGACGTATTCGATCCCGGACCCACGGGCGGCGTTCTGCCAGGCCTTGGTGGCTGACGATGCGCTGGTGACCCAGCGGCTGCTGGAAGTGGAAGAAATCTTTGGCACCGCGATCCCCCGTTCGCCAGAATTCGTGGCAGCCTTCGAATGGTGCTGCAACAGCTTGCGCGAGCACGGGGTTACGCGAACACTTGAGCGGGTACTGACCGAGGCGAACTAAGGCCCGACCGCGAACCGCTGTTGTGGCGAGGGGATTTATCCCCGCTGGGGCGCGAAGCGGCCCCCAACGTACTGCCTGATACATCGCAGTAGCAGATGCATTTGGGGCTGCTTCGCAGCCCAGCGGGGATAAATCCCCTCGCCACAGATAAGGCGCTCGCCACAGGCTCTGTGTTTTGTTCTTAGATCCGAGGATTTTTATGGCAAACCAACAACTGTTCCTGGGCATCGACTGCGGCACCCAAGGCACCAAGGCGCTGATCCTGGATGCGCTCAGCGGCCAGGTACTCGGCCAGGGCGCCGCTGCCCACAGCATGATCAGCGGGGCCAACGGTCGCCGTGAGCAAGACACCCAGCAATGGCTCGATGCATTCACCCAGGCGACCCATCAGGCCTTGGCTGCCGCCGGGGTCGATGGCCAGGCGATCCTCGGCATCGGCGTGTCCGGCCAGCAACACGGCTTGGTGTTGCTTGACGAGCAAGGCCAGGTCTTGCGCCCCGCCAAGCTGTGGTGCGACACCGAGACGACGCCGGAAAACGATCGGCTCCTGGCGCACCTGGGCGGTGAGGACGGCAGCCTCGAACGCCTCGGCGTGGTGATCGCGCCGGGCTACACGGTTTCCAAACTGCTCTGGACGCGGGAGCAGCATCCCCAGGTTTTCGAACGCATCGCCAGCGTCCTGCTGCCCCACGACTTCCTCAACTACTGGCTCACCGGCCGCCATTGCAGCGAATACGGCGACGCCTCGGGGACCGGCTACTTCAACGTGCGCACCCGTCAATGGGACGTGCAGTTGTTGCAACACATCGATCCCGGCGAACGCCTGCTAATGGCGCTTCCGGAGCTGATCGAGGCGCATCAGCCGGTCGGGCGCATCCTGCCGGCCATTGCCGCGCACCTGGGCATCAACCCCAACGCGGTGGTAGCCAGTGGCGGCGGCGACAACATGATGGGCGCCATCGGCACCGGCAATATCCAGCCCGGCGTGATCACCATGAGCCTCGGCTCCTCCGGTACGGTCTATGCCTATGCCGCCGAACCTGCGGTCAGCCCGCAACCGTCAGTGGCGACGTTCTGCTCTTCCAGCGGTGGCTGGCTGCCGCTGATCTGCACCATGAACCTGACCAACGCCACCGGGGCGATTCGCGAGTTGCTGGACCTGGACATCGACGCTTTCAACGCCCAGGTGGTCCAGGCCCCGATTGGCGCCGAGGGTGTGTGCATGCTGCCGTTCCTCAACGGCGAGCGGGTGCCTGCCCTGCCCCATGCCACCGCTAGCCTGCTGGGCCTGACCACCACCAACTTGACCCGGGCCAATCTGTGCCGCGCCGTGGTCGAAGGCACGACCTTCGGTTTGCGCTATGGCTTGGACCTGCTGCGGGCCAACGGACTCAAGGCCCAGAGCATTCGCCTGATCGGCGGCGGCTCGAAGAGCCCGGTGTGGCGGCAGATCGTCGCCGACATCATGGACACCACGGTCATCTGCACCGAACAAAGCGAAGCGGCGGCGTTGGGTGCGGCGATCCAGGCGGCGTGGTGCCATTCAGGCGCGCAAGACAGTCTGGCCGAACTGTGCGAGCGCTGCGTCAAGCTCGACCCGGCCAGCGAAACCCGGCCAGTGGCCGCACACGTCGCGGCGTCCCAGCAGGCGTATGAACGTTACCGACAACACGTCGCAACCCTTTGAGAGCGGGCAACTATGTATTTGGTGTGTGGTGAAGCGCTGTTTGATTTTTTCAGTGAAACCGAGGCAAATGGCCCTGCCTCGCAGGTGAACTACAAGGCGATTGCCGGCGGCTCGCCGTTCAACGTGGCGGTGGGGTTGCGCCGCCTGGGTGTTGAATCGGCGCTGTTTACCGGGCTGTCCACCGACTACCTGGGCCGTCGCCTGCAGCAGGTATTGCTCAACGAAGGTGTCAGCAGCCAATACCTGCTGGACGTCGACGCGCCGACCACCCTGGCGATGGTCGCCGTCGGCGCCAATGGTTCACCCCACTACAGCTTTCGCGGAGAAGATTGTGCCGACCGGCAACTGAGCCTGGCCCATCTACCGGACCTCGGTCCTGAAGTGCATGGCTTGCATGTCGGCTCGTTCTCGCTGGTGGTCCAGCCCATTGCCGATACACTTCTGGCCCTGGTGCAACGGGAGAGCGGCCGGCGCCTGATTAGCCTCGACCCGAACGTACGACTCAACCCGCAGCCGGATATCGAGTTGTGGCGCTCGCGGATCGCGACACTGGTGCAATATGCCGACCTGATCAAGGTCAGTGATGAAGACCTGAGCCTGCTCTACCCGCAGGTCGAACCCCAGGCGGTCATCGACGGTTGGCTAAAGCACCGTTGCCAGTTGGTTTTCCTGACCCGCGGCGGCCAGGGCGCCACGGTCTTCAGTCGCCAGCACGGCACATGGTCCCTGCCAGCGTGCCCAGTGAAGATCGCCGACACCGTGGGGGCAGGCGACACCTTCCAGGCCGCGCTGATTGCCTGGCTGACTGAACAACAATTGGATTCGATCGAGGGCCTGCAGACGCTGACCCGTGAGCAGATCAGCGCCATGCTGGAATTCGCCATTCGCGCTGCGGCCCTGACGTGCGGAAAAACCGGCCCGGACCTGCCGTACCGGCAGCAACTGGCCTGAGTGCGCGCCACAGTTGAAAAACTGGACGCCGGGTTCGGACATCGCCGGACCCGAGCGTCGGATTAATCAGGACAAAGCCGTAATCAGCGCCCGGTCATTCGATGATGTTGCTGATGAAAGTGATTGCCAGCGGCGGGGTTATGGTCAAGCTCCGTACGCAGCTCGGCGATCAGGTCGTTGATGGCCCGGCAACCGGTAAGCTTGCTGGCATCGATGCCGGTTTTAATCAGGGCCGCATGATCGGTCCTGTGGTCATCGAAGATCTTGATCGTCATCACCAACTCAGGTGACAAGGTGCATTGCGAGCGCTTGGGCAGCAAACTGCTTTCAATGATGTTTCGCATTTCGAGGGCAGATAGAAACATGGCGACTCTCTCCTGTTGAGGCGGCCAATTTATGTTCACGACGGCGGTATTTTCGTCCGTTTTCTTCCCTGCGGACTGGGACTACGAATACCGTGCCGTTCGTTCTTTCTTTGGCGTTTTCAGTTAACGAGTTCGTCTAGCGAACTCCTGAATCATCCCGCAAAAATTATGCCTGTATTGACGACCCTCCGGATTGATATGAATCAAGCGCTTAGCTCCGTCCTGCGCCACAGGGCTCGTGCAAAATGCAAGGAAACGATGCTTTTTCCATGCAAAGTGCAATCGCTTTGATCCTGTTCGCAACCTAGAGTAGCCCCTAATGCGAAGGAGCAAGCGGGCATCCGTCGCCTGGTTCAAAAAAAGTGTGACGTCGCGTAAAAAAGCTCAAAGACCGCCCACCGCCGCCCGCTCCGCCACGTGACGCAAACTGTCGAAATTGATGTTGGCACCCGAATCGATCGCTACCAGCGTCTCGCCTCGCGCGCCCGTGCGCGCCACGTATTGCTTGATGCCCGCCACCGCCAATGCCCCTGACGGTTCGGTGATGGAACGGGTGTCGTCATAGATGTCCTTGATCGCGGCGCACAGTTGGTCGTTGGTCACGGTCATTACCTCGTCGACACAGAAACGGCAGATATCCAGGCCATGGGCACCGATCTGCGCCACGGCCACGCCGTCAGCGAAGGTTCCCACCTCGGGCAAGGTGACCCGCTCCCCTGCGGCCAGCGCGGCCTGGAGACAGGCCGAGTGCTGTGACTCGACGCCGATGATGCGTATCTCCGGGCGCAGGTACTTGACGTAGGCGGCGATCCCGGCGATCAACCCACCGCCGCCGACCGGGACAAAAATCGCGTCCAGCCGGCCAGGATGCTGGCGCAGGATTTCCATGGCGACGGTGCCCTGACCGGCAATCACGTCCGGGTCATCGAACGGCGAGACGAACTCCCGCCCGGTCCGCTCCGCCAGTTCCAGCGCATGGGCCAGGGCAAACGGAAAACTTTCCCCATGCAGCAACGCCTCGGCGCCGCGGTTGCGCACGCCCAGCACTTTCAGTTGCGGGGTGCTCACGGGCATGACGATGCTGGCCGAAATACCCAGCTCCCGTGCCGCCAGCGCGACGCCCTGGGCGTGATTGCCGGCTGACGCCGTGATGACGCCACGGGCCCGCTGCTCCGGGGTCAGGTGCACGAGCTTGTTGTAGGCACCGCGGACCTTGAAGGAAAAGGTCGGTTGCAAGTCTTCGCGCTTGAGCAGGATCCGGTTGCCCAGGGCTTCGGACAGCGCGGGCGCCGCTTGCAGCGGCGTGCGCACAGCCAATTCGTAGACCGGCGCGGCGAGGATTTTCTTTACATAGTGCTCAAGTAGGGTTTGCTCGGCGTGGGCAGCGGTCATGGCGATCTCCTGGTTCGGTCGGAGCCCAGGAGACAGAAAGAAAAAACCCGCCTCGAGGGCGGGTTCGGTGCAGCCGTCAGCTAGCCCGCCAAATAAGGAATGGCGGTAATAATGCTTGGCTGGCTGCGCAGTACGATTGAATTCATGCCTGGAAATTAGCGGTGCGTTTGCGGCAAGTCAATGGGCAAATCAAGTGCCATTTGATATTCGCCGCAGTGACCTTAAGTGAGCAGCATGGCCTGTGGGAGCGAGCTTGCTCGCGATAGCGGAGTGTCAGTCAGCATCAATGTCAGCTGACCCATAGCAATCGCGAGCAAGCTCGCTCCCACATTTTTCTCCAATTACTTGAGTCCAACTTTGTATAAGGCCCCGTCATCTTCATCCGTCAGCACATAGAGATACCCATCCGGGCCCTGGCGAACATCGCGGATTCGCGCCTTGAGCTCGCCCAACAGGCGCTCTTCATGGACGACCTTGTCGTCCTGCAATTGCAGGCGAATCAGTTCCCCGGACACCAGGGCTCCGATGAACACACTGTGTTGCCAGGCCTTGAAACGCTCATGGTCGTAGAACGCCATGCCGCTGAGCCCGGGTGAGACCTGCCAGACGTGGTAAGGGTCGAGGGCGCCTTCGACGGTTTTGCCCTGGGCTTCGGGAATCGGAGCGCCGGAATAATTGATGCCGTGGGTCGCCAGTGGCCAGCCGTAGTTCTTGCCGCGCTCGATGATGTTCAATTCATCGCCGCCTCGGGGTCCATGTTCGTTCTCCCACAGGGTGCCATTCCAAGGATTGAGGGCGGCGCCCTGGGGGTTACGCACGCCGTAGGACCAGATCTCGGGACGGACATCTTTCTGACCAACGAACGGGTTGTCGTCGGGCACCTTGCCGTCGGGGTAGATGCGCACGACCTTACCTTGCAGCTTGTCCAGGTCCTGGGCGGTGGGCCGGTCGTTGTTTTCCCCCAGGGTAATGAACAAATAGCCGTCGCGGTCGAAGACCAGTCGCGAACCAAAGTGGTTGCCCGTGGACAGCTTGGGTTGCTGGCGGAAGACCACGTCGAAATTCTTCAGGCTCTTGAGGTCTTCGGACAGTTGCCCGCGTCCCACGGCGGTGCCGGCCTTGCCGTCTGCGCCCGCCTCGGCATAAGACAGGTAGACGGTGCGATCCTGCTTGAAGTCCGGCGACAACACCACGTCCAGCAGGCCGCCCTGCCCCTTGGCCCACACGTCGGGCACGCCGCTCAGGGGCGCGGACAATTGGCCGTCGGGGCTGACCATGCGCAGGTTGCCCCCTCGCTCCGTCACCAGCAGGCCCTGTTGGCCAGGCAGGAATGCAACGGACCAAGGGTGCTCCAGCCCCTTGACCACGGTGGTCACTTCCAGGGTGCCCTCTTCGCTTTTGAAAGACTGGGTTGGCGCAGCGATGGTCGGCGTGGCAAGGGTCAGGACAGCGCTGGCGCAGAACGCGGCCAGGAGTGTTTTACGCAACATGCACATTTCCTTCTGCGGTGTTGAAAGAGAACGACGGGCTCCAGCGCCTAGCGGTTGCCATTCTGGCTGTTCCTGGGTGGCGTGGGAGACTCGATGGTCGGTCGCGGCGAACTCGACGGCTGGCCGGACCGGGGATAGCCATTGCCGATGCCGCCGTTTTCCAGGGTCGGCGGTCGTGGTACCGGCACTGTCGGGTTGTTATGAATCGTCGGCACGTTGGGCCGGGTGCCCTGCATGCTGTTGGGATTGGCCCGGCGCGTCGGGCTGTTATAGGGATTGTTGTTGCCCGGCAGGTTCTGGGCCAGGACCATTGGGCCTGCGCTGGGCGTGGCGGCCTGAGCAGCGGCAGTCAGCAATAGCGTCATGATGGCGAGCATCAGCCTGTTCATTGGGGCACCTCTTGGGTTCAGGCATATCGAAAGCACGCTACGCCGCAGGTTCGCCCTTGTTAAGCGAAATATCCCGGTGAAGATGTAACCAAGAGTCTCCGAACCATTGTGGGAGCGAGCGCGCGATGGCGATGGATCAGCCTGCCCCCATAGCGTCTGTACCGCCGCTATCGCGAGCAAGCTCGCTCCCACAGTGAAGCAGGCAGTGAATGATGGAAACTTTTCCCGAAGCGCGAAGGTCACCAGAGAGACATCCACAGGCAAGGAAAACACCACCATGGCTCGGGCAATCTGGAAAGGCGCAATCAGTTTCGGGCTGGTCCACATTCCTGTCGCGCTGGTGTCGGCCACCTCTTCCCAGGGTGTGGATTTTGACTGGCTGGACAAACGCAGCATGGACCCGGTGGGCTACAAGCGGGTCAACAAGGTCACGGGCAAGGAAGTGACCAAGGAAGACATCGTCAAGGGCGTCCAGTACCAGAAAGGCCAGTACGTGCTACTCAGCGAAGAGGAAATCCGCTCCGCCCACCCCAAGTCCACCCAGACCATTGATATCTTTTCCTTTGTCGACAGCGAGAAGATCCCCCTGCAAAACATCGACACGCCTTACTTTCTCGCTCCCGACAAGCGTGGCGGCAAAGTCTACGCCTTGCTGCGTGAAACCCTGGTCAAGACCAACAAAGTAGCCCTGGCCCACGTCGTGCTGCATACCCGCCAGCACCTGGCCGCCCTCATGCCCCTGGAATCGGCCCTGGTGCTGGTGATGCTGCGCTGGCCTGCGGAGGTACGCGAGCTGGATATCCTGGAACTGGGTGACGAGGTCACGAACCCGACCCTGGCCAAAGGCGAGCTGGAAATGGCCAAGCGCCTGGTGCAGGACATGAGCGCCGACTGGGAGCCGCAAGAGTACCGGGACAGTTTTGAAGACAAGATCATGGAGCTGGTGGAGAAAAAGGCCAACGAAGGCCGTCTCGAAGCCGTGGAGACCGATCCAGGCGAAGAACAACGCAAGACCGCCGATGTCATCGACCTGACCGAGCTGCTCAAGCGCAGCCTGGGCGGCAAGGGCAAGGCCACCGACAAATCCGCCGGGAAGGCGCCTGCAAAACCTGCGAAACCCCGCAAATCCGCTCCTGCCAAAAAAGCCACCAAGGCCTCCCAGGGCTAAAACCCTGGCGCGTGCTATACAAGGGAATCTGTCATGGCCAACGCCGAGAGTGAATCTGCTCGTTTATCCAATGCCGAATCGGGCGCAACGACGCCCCGCAATCCTGGCCGAGGGGGAACGGCAGCCCCTGGCAACCGCCTGCCCGAACGCCTGGCGCCGCAGTTGGCGACGCCCGTGGAGGAGCCACCCACCGGTGAATGGCGCTATGAAGTCCAATTCCACGGTTATCGACTGCTAAGCCGCATCGAACACGGCGAAGTCCGGTTATACAACCGTAACCACCAGGACTGGACGGATCGACTGAAGTTGCATGCCGACGCCGTGGCCGGATTGGGTCTGGGGGACAGTTGGCTGGACGGCGAGTTGGTCCTGCTCGATGAAACCGGTCACTCCGATTTCGCGGCCCTGCGCCAGGCATTCGAAATCAGCCGCACGGTCGACATGGTGTATTTCCTGTTCGATGCGCCCTTTCTCAATGGCGTAGACCTGCGCCAGGCACCGGTGGAGGAGCGCCGCGCCGCGCTGAAAAAAGCCCTGAACAACAATGCCAGCAAGCGCCTGCGTTTTTCCGAATCGTTTTCCGCCAGCCAGCACGATATGTTCGAAAGCGCCATCGCGCTGTCACTGGACAGCGTGGTCGGCAAACGCCAGGGCAGCCCTTATATGTCCCAGCGAAGCGCCGATTGGGTAAAGCTCAAGTGCCGGTTGCGCCAAGCCTTCGTTATCGTCGGGTTCACCCGCCCCCAAGGCAAGCGCAGCGGTTTCGGCGCGCTGCTGCTGGCTGTCAACGAGCCAATGGGGCTGGTGTATGCCGGCCGGGTCGGCACAGGGTTCAGCCAGGTACAAATCAAACAACTGCATGAGCAACTGTGTGCACAGCAGCGCGAGACCTCGCCGCTGGCTGCGCCGCTCAAGGGGGCGCAGGGACGCGGCGTGCAATGGGTCGAGCCGACCCTGACCTGTGAAGTCGAGTTCACCGAGTGGACCCGCGATAGCCAGGTGCGGCAGGCTATTTTCCTGGGCTTGCCGACCCATAAGTCCGCCAACAAGGTGGTTCGTGAGCAGCCCTTGCCGATAAAGCCCACCACGCTAAAACCCCAGCGTCGCAAAAAAGCCGGCACGGCCAAAGTCGACGGGGTGACGATCACCCACCCCGAGCGGGTCATCGACAGTGTCAGCGGCGTGCAAAAGGCCGAGCTGGCGCAATATTACCTGGACATCGCCCCTTGGATCCTGCCGCACCTCAGGTTGCGCCCGGTCGCACTGCTGCGGGCACCGGACGGTATCGGCGAAGAACTGTTCTTTCAAAAACACGCCGATCGCCTGGAGATCCCCCACATCAAGCAGCTGGATCCGCAACTGGACCCAGGCCATGCAGCCCTGATGGAAATCGATGATATCCACGCGCTGGTCGGCGCGGCGCAGATGGGCACGGTGGAACTGCACACTTGGGCCGCGACCCACGACCGGATCGAGACACCAGACCTGTTTGTCCTGGACTTGGACCCGGACCCGTCGCTGCCCTGGAGCGCCATGATCGAGGCGACCCGCATGACTTTGGCGGTGCTCGACGAACTGGGCTTGCAGGCCTTCCTCAAGACCAGCGGTGGCAAAGGCATGCATGTGATCGTGCCCTTGGCGAGAAATGAAGGTTGGGACACCATCAAGGCGTTCGCCAAAGCCATCTCCCAGTTCCTGACCCGGCAAATGCCCGAGCGCATCACCGCCACCATGGGACCGAAGAACCGCGTCGGAAAAATATTCGTCGACTACCTGCGCAACGCCCGCGGGGCCAGCACGGTGGCCGCCTACTCGGTACGCGCCAGGCCAGGCCTGCCAGTCTCGGTGCCAATTGCCCGGGACGAGCTGCAGACCCTGCGCAACGCCCAGCAATGGGACATCTATACCGCGCTGGAACGGGCCAAGGGCTTGGACGCCGACCCTTGGGAAGGCTACAACCACCGCCAGCGGATTACGGCGAAGATGTGGGAGCAACTGGATGCGCAAAAACCCGAGGCACAAGGATGAGTGCAGTGTTCAGATCCAGACGAAGATCGCCAGCAAACCGCCGAAAAAAGCCCACTTCTGCAGGTAATACAGCGTGCGGTTGCGCTTCTTCAGGGCCTTGCCTTGCAAGCGGATCTTGTAGAGTTTGGAGAAGGCCCGGTTCAGACCGCCCGTCTTGTCGCCCGCGTCGTTGGGCGCACCGGCCGCCGCCATTACGGTGCGACTGAACCAGCGGTTGAATGCGGTGGCCCAGCGAAACTTCATCGGCCGTTCCACGTCGCAGAACAAAATGATGCGGTTGTGGGCGGTGGTGTTCTCGGCGTAATGGATGAACGTTTCGTCGAAAATTACCGCCTCGCCATCACGCCAATGATACGGCTCGCCATCGACATTGATGTAGCAGCCGGCATCATTGGGCGTTTCCAGGCCCAGGTGATACCGATAGGAGCCGGCATACGGGTCACGGTGGCGGACCAACTTCGAGCCCGGCGGTAACTCGGCAAACATCGCCGCCTTGATCGACCCTATGCTCTGCACCAGTTCGGTGGTGCGTGGGCACAGTTTCATGGCCGACGGATGGCTGTCGCCGTACCACTTCAGGTAGAAACGCTTCCAGCCGGTCTTGAAGAACGAGTTGAAGCCCACGTCGTCGTACTGATTGGAACGCTTGATCTCCCCCGCGTGCAGCAGGCTCTGGCCTTCGGCCCGGATTTCTTCCCAATGGGCCTGCAACGGACTCAGGTCGGGGAACTGCGCCGGGCTCAGGAAGGGCCTGTTGGGCAGTTTCGAGCACAGGTAAAGCAGGCAATTGATCGGTGCGAGAAAGGATGAATGATCGCTCAACTGGCGTCCGATCTTATGCCGCACGCGCCCGCGCAGGTGAACGTAGCCAATGGAGAGGAGGTAGATCGCGACAATGATGAGCTTCACGAAAGTCCGTCACAATGCAGGAGTGAACAGGCTGCGTCTCCGGGCCAGCCAAGCGGCAAGGGAGATGGCATGGGGTGAGGTGGCATTTTAGCCACAGTTTGTAACCAAAAGTTATCCTGAAGTTGTGAAAAACTGTCTTGTCCGGGCAATACCCTATCGTTTATCCGGCCAGATCAGTACAATCGCCGCCAATTATCACGCGCCCCCTTTGGCCGATACCGCAAATCACGGTTTCGGCGCACGTCTACCCGGGCCAGGCGCTCCGTATGCTGCTGTCCTCTTATGCCGGATGGACCCTTGCGCTTGCGACCACTACGCCTTTGCGCGGTCGAAACGTGCGCAAACAGGTACTGAACAGGTACTGCCGCACCCTTAGCTACTCTGAATGTTCCGCAGGATAAACCTTTGATCTCTACAGCTAACATCACGATGCAGTTCGGCGCCAAGCCGCTGTTCGAAAACGTCTCGGTCAAGTTCGGCGCGGGTAACCGCTACGGTCTGATCGGCGCCAACGGTTGCGGCAAGTCGACCTTCATGAAAATCCTCGGCGGCGACCTCGAGCCCTCCGGCGGCCAGGTCATGCTCGAGCCGAACGTGCGCCTGGGTAAACTTCGCCAGGACCAGTTCGCCTACGAAGAATTCACCGTGATCGACACCGTGATCATGGGTCACGAAGAGCTGTGGAAGGTCAAGGCCGAGCGCGACCGCATCTATTCGCTGCCGGAAATGACCGAAGAAGACGGCATGGCCGTGGCCGAGCTGGAAACCGAATTTGCCGAGATGGACGGCTACACCGCCGAATCCCGCGCCGGTGAACTGCTGTTGGGCCTGGGGATTGGCATCGAACAGCATTTCGGCCCGATGAGCGAAGTGTCGCCAGGCTGGAAACTGCGTGTGCTGCTGGCCCAGGCGCTGTTCTCCGACCCGGAAGTGCTGCTGCTCGACGAGCCGACCAACCACCTGGATATCAACACCATCCGCTGGCTGGAAAACGTGCTGACCCAGCGGTCGAGCCTGATGATCATCATCTCCCACGACCGTCACTTCCTGAACAGTGTCTGCACCCACATGGCGGACCTGGACTACGGCGAGCTGCGCCTGTTCCCGGGCAACTACGACGAGTACATGACCGTGGCGACCCAGTCCCGCGAGCAACTGCTGTCGGACAACGCCAAGAAGAAAGCCCAGATTTCCGAACTGCAGTCGTTCGTCAGCCGGTTCTCGGCCAACGCCTCGAAAGCCAAGCAAGCCACCTCCCGCGCCAAGCAGATCGACAAGATCCAACTGGCCGAGGTCAAGCCTTCGAGCCGCGTCAGCCCGTTCATCCGCTTCGAGCAGACCAAGAAACTGCACCGCCAGGCGGTCATTGTCGAACGCATGGCCAAGGGTTTTGACGGCAAGCCGCTGTTCAAGGACTTCAGCTTCACCGTCGAAGCCGGTGAGCGCGTTGCGATCATTGGCCCGAACGGTATAGGCAAGACCACCTTGCTGCGCACCCTGGTCAATGAACTGGAACCGGATGCCGGCACCGTGAAATGGACCGACGCCGCGGAACTGGGCTACTACGCCCAGGACCACGCCCATGACTTCGAAGACGACGTCAACCTGTTCGACTGGATGGGCCAGTGGACCCAGGGCGGCGAACAACTGGTTCGTGGCACCTTGGGCCGCATGCTGTTTTCCAACGACGAGATCCTCAAGTCGGTCAAGGTCATTTCCGGTGGTGAACAGGGTCGCATGCTGTTCGGCAAGCTGATTCTGCAGAAGCCGAACGTGCTCGTCATGGATGAACCGACCAACCACTTGGACATGGAATCCATCGAAGCGCTGAACCTGGCGCTGGAAAACTACCCGGGCACGCTGATCTTCGTCAGCCATGACCGGGAGTTTGTATCGTCCCTGGCCACCCGCATCATCGAACTGAGCGCCGACGGCGTGGTCGACTTCAGCGGCACCTATGACGACTACCTGCGTAGCCAGGGTGTGGTGTTCTAAATAGAGCCCTTAGCTGCACGCTGCAAGTGAAAAGCCCTGTCCATTGCGACAGGGCTTTTTGTGTATTCCAAGGGTAAAAACCTGTGGGAGCGAGCTTGCTCGCGATGAGGCCCTGACAATCGTATTGCCTGCCCCACCGCCATCGCGAGCAAGCTCGCTCCCACACTGGATTTGGGGTGTACGCAGCATTTGTGTACGCCACAAAATCCTGTGGGAGCGAGCCTGCTCGCGATGGCGTCAGCACACACAGCATCAATCCAGCCTGAACACCCAGTCTCCCCAAGACATTTAGTTAGCCTGCTTTCTTTTATCCTCACCTCGCGCCATGATGAGGCTCTCTTACCGCTGCCCGCGAACGAGCCCATGCCCACGCCCTCCTCTGCTCCCAGCTCCTTGTCGATCACCCTGCAGATCGTCTCCATCGTTTTCTACACCTTCATCGCGTTTCTCTGCATCGGCCTGCCGATTGCCGTGTTGCCCGGGTATGTCCACGAACAGCTGGGCTTCAGCGCGGTGGTGGCCGGGTTGACCATCGGTTCACAGTACCTGGCGACCCTGCTCAGCCGCCCCATGGCCGGGCGCTTCTCAGACAGCCTCGGCACCAAGCGCGCCATCGTCTATGGGTTGTCGGGGATTGTGCTCAGCGGGGTGCTGACGCTGGTCTCGACCTTGCTGCAAAGCTTTGCGCTAACCAGCCTGTTGATTCTGATCGCCGGCCGCCTGCTGCTCGGCGTGGCCCAGGGGCTGATTGGCGTGGGCACCATCAGTTGGTGCATGGGTCAGGTGGGGGTGGAGCACACGGCCCGCTCGATTTCCTGGAACGGCATCGCCTCGTACGGGGCTATCGCGATTGGCGCACCGCTGGGGGTGGTGATGGTCAGTGAATTGGGTTTTGCCAGCCTGGGCATCGCCCTGTCATTGCTGGCGGGTGCTGCACTGTTGATGATTCGCAACAAGCCGTCGGTGCCGGTCATTCGCGGCGAGCGCTTGCCTTTCTGGGCGGTGTTTGCGCGCATTGCGCCGTACGGCGCGGGCCTGAGCCTGGCGTCGATCGGCTACGGCACGCTCACCACGTTCATCACACTGTTTTACATCAGCCGCGGCTGGACCGGCGCGGCGTGGTGCCTGACAGTCTTCGGCATCTGCTTCATCCTCGCGCGATTGGTGTTCATTTCCAGCATCGCCCGCTTCGGTGGCTTCAACTCGGCCATTGCCTGCATGAGCATCGAAACCCTCGGGCTGGTATTGCTGTGGCTGGCGCCGTCCACCCCGTTCGCCCTGGTCGGTGCCGGGCTGGCCGGCTTCGGGCTGTCGTTGGTGTACCCGGCGCTGGGGGTGGAGGCCATCAAGCAAGTGCCGAACACCAGCCGTGGTGCGGGTTTGAGCGCCTATGCGGTGTTCTTTGACCTGGCGCTGGCGATTGCCGGCCCGCTGATGGGCGCGGTGGCATTGAACTTGGGTTATTCGTCGATCTTCTTCTGCGCCGCGTTGCTGTCGGTCAGCGGACTGGGGCTGACTTTGCTGCTGCGTCGCCGGGCCACAAATGCACCTTATTGATCGTAATGCTGTTCATTGCCGTTTTTTGGCTTTTTTGAGAAGACCCGTATTTCCTTGCTCTGGTGTGTATATCCGTTTCTGCGGTAACGGCTACTTAGGGTTCCGCCCTTACGGCGGGTCACTTTTGAACAGCGCAAAAGTAACCAAAACGCTCCTGCCCCACCACTCGGTGCCTCGCCTAGGCTCGGCATGCCTGAACGAAGGCATTGCTCCGTGGGCCGCCGCGAAGGGCCATCCATGGCCCAGCGCGGCTAACCCGGCATCCATGCCGGGTTGCCCACTCCACAATACCTTCGTTCAGCCAGCGTGGTTAACGGGGCGCCCGAGATCAACATCCACCGCGAGGCGGCCTGATAGCCGACCTGGTTCATGGTGGGACCGCGTTTCTCCTGTGGGAACGAGCCTGCTCGCGATGGCGGTGGTTCAATCACATGGATGTTGGGTTTGCTGGCCTCATCGCGAGCAAGCTCGCTCCCACAGGTGATCTTGGGCGTTCATAAGTCTTGTGTTCACCACAGGCCCATTGTGGGAGCGAGCTTGATCGCGATAGCGGTGGTTCAGCCACCTAGATGCCGGCCTGCTCTTGCTTTGGCTCTTGATCTTGATCTTGATCTTGATCTTGATCTGGACGCCCCGTTAAACCACGCTGGCCGAACGCAGGCATTGTGGAGTGGGCAACCCGGCATGGATGCCGGGATAGCCGCGCTGGGCCATGGATGGCCCTTCGCGGCGGGCCCACGGAGCAATGCCGGAGTGAGGGCACACCGAGCCTAGGCGAGGTGCCGAGTGGTGGGGCAATGTACGGGACAACCACATGGGTTACAAAAAAGTGCATTCACATAGGTGACACTTTGATTGAAACGTAGCCGTTCTTTGCGTCCCTGGCATTGACGTGACCTAGGATCACCGGGCCGAAGATCACATTCCATACTCCGTCTTTGATCATCTCCATTCCAATAGTTTGATGCCTGAGCAGGTTCCCCACGTATATCCGCAGACCATCTCGACTAATGATTCCGCAACTATCAGCCAGGTAACACTCAACATGGCTCGCATACCCCATTTCCGGTAATTTTTCCGGGTAAGCTCGGGTTGAGGGTGTATAGCAGGAGGCCGGGGTTTGCTGGCCGAGCGCCTCGTGTCCCCGCTCGTGATTGTAGTGCTGCATAAATCGATCAAAGTGTTTTTGCTGGGCCTCCCAGGCAACGGCTGGTGGTTTGGGAAGCGTACTTTTCAACGTCCGGTGCATACGCTCATGACGCCCATTTTGATCTGGCCGACCGGGCTCAATTCGCTCGGGGATAATCCCAAGGCGTAGCCACCAGATCGACAACTGCGACAGCCCCGCACGACCCGTACTGGCAAACGGCACGCCGTTATCGGTGCGGATGCGCTCAGGCATCCCATATTCCCGAAAAACGCGCTCGAAGGTTTGCTGGGTCTCCTTGAGATTGGTGTTAGCCATGCTCTCGCAGGCAAGTAAGAAGCGACTGGCATGGTCCATGATCGTCAGCGGATAGCACCAGACACCCGCGCCGGTGAGAAATTGGCCTTTGTAATCTGCACTGAAGAGCTGGTTAGGCGTTTCGGCCTTACGCAAAGGTTTGGGGTAGACAGCGACACGCCGGCGCAACGGCCGAGGCGCGATCAAGTCCGCTGCCTTAAGGATGTTGTAGATGGTCGTTTTCGACGGCGGATCCTGCCCCGGAAAACGCTTTATCAGGTCGCTCTGGATCTTTTTAGGCCCCGGAACCGTCTCGCCAGTAGAGCGAAGCTCAATGATTGCTTGTCTCACAACCAGCGGCACCACATAGGTTTGGTTGTGCCGTCGGCGACTGCGCTCGTCGAGCCCACTGGGGCCCTCCAGTTCATAGCGCTCAACCCACTTGTAGCCGGTCTTTCGGCTGATCTGATAGTCCTGGCACAGCCGGCTAAAGCTGTGCTTTTCAGACAGATATTCAGCGATGAACATCACTTTGAGGTCCATAGGTTTCAGCTCTCTCCAAGGCATGGTCAAATCCTCGCGAAATCGACCATGCCAGTTAAAAACTGTTACCTATGTGCGTGAACTGATTTGTAACCCATGTGGGTGAGTCATACCGGCAAAGCGCTTTTGGTTACTTTTGGCGCTCTTCCAAAAGTGACCCGCCGTAAGGGCGGAACCCTAAGCCGCCGTTACCGCAGCAACGGATATACACACCATCCTAATTGATCGGTCATCCTCATTGATCAGCCGTCCTCATCCCCGCCCGGGTCGGCTTGCCCAAGGCCTCGCCAAAGAAGCGGCCGGCCTCGGAAATCATGGTGCGGTGGATGTCCTTGCGGTCGACCCCGTCAGCATCCGTGCACAGTGCTGGCATCGCGGCAATCTGCTCGTCGGTGCACGGCGCCAGGAAGACAAAATGGCCAGCGCCGGCCAAGGTCTTGAAATCCGGTGCGGTGGGCAGCTTGCGGGCCAAAGCGGCGGCATTCTTGTCGAAAGCCACGAGTTTGTCGCCATCGCCGCTGTACAACAGCACCGGCACATGGACATCGGCCAGGGTGTGACGGCCAAATTTCAGGCTCAACGGCGCCATCAGCAGCAATGCCCGGACCCTGGGATCGGCCACCGGTTGCAGGTCATCGCGGTCAGCGATCAGTTCGCCCTGGGTGTTGCAGGCATCACGGTCGTCCGGCCGCTCCACGCAGTAACGGCGCAAGCGATTGAGGTCCGGCGTCGCGCCGGACAGGATCAGCGCGGTTTCGCCACCGGCCGAATAGCCGATCACCCCGACCTGCCCGGCGTTAACGAACGGCGACAGCATCGGATCATTGAGCGTTGCGGTAATGGCTTCGGAAATCTGGATCGGCCGCCCATACAGGTTGCTCAGGGTGCCAAGCCGGCTGTGATCCTGGGCATTGTCGCCGGGATGAATCACCGCCACCACGACAAATCCCTTGCGCGCCAGCGAAGTGGCCAAGTCATGCAGGGCCAGCGGCGTGCCGGTATTGCCGTGGGACAACATCAACAGCGGAAAGCGGCCGATGGCGATCTGGGCGTCCGGCGCGGCGTCGATCTGGTAGCCACCTAGCAGGCTGGATTGTTCCCGGTCGATGGACGGATAGAAGGCGATAGCGTGCATCGGCTGCTGATCCAGCGGATCGAGAAAGCTCAGCTCATGGAAGCCAGCGCTCCAATGCGGATGCGGCCCCGGTGCGGCCTGCACGGAACCGAGACTGGCAAACAAGCAAAGCAGCAGCGTTGCACCAAAACGTGTCATCGAATCGTCCACCTTCACCAGCGCACGGGAAGGCTCCGTCGCTCGTCGCCTTGGCCGTGCATAACCTGCGCCAGAATCCCCGGCGCCGAATGCAGCAAAACCCTGCATCCCGGCCATCCAATGACCACGAGAATACAGGGTTTTGCGAAGGTTGCCCGAAGCACTTGGTGCCTTTACGCAGGTTTTACGCAGCGGCGAATTGTTCGCCGATCTGCGCATGGGCTTCACTCATGCCCTTGCTACGCATGTCGTCGCCCTTGGCGAGCCCTTCCGCACGGACAAATTCGATCTCGGTAATGCCCAGGAAACCAAACATCACTTTCAGATAATCCTCATGGCCTGCACCACTAGGCTGCCCGGCATGCAAACCTCCGGCGGTGGAAACGATCACCAGCTTCTTGCCACCGCACAGGCCTTCGAAGCCAGCTTCGGTGTAGCGGAACGTCTGGCCGGCCACGGCAATGCGGTCGATCCAGGCCTTGAGTTGGGTCGGAATGCTGAAGTTGTACATCGGCGCGGCGATAACCAGCGCATCCGCCGCCTGAAACTCTGCCATTGTCTCGGCGCTAAGGTCCGCTTCGTACTTGAGCGCGGCGTCGCGCAATTCAGCACTGGTACCGGCGGCAACCAGCGTCTGGGCGGAAAAATGGCTGATGGCGTCGGCGGCCAGGTCACGATAGGTGACGGTGATACCTGGCTCGGCCGCTTTCCAGGCTTCAACCACTTCACGGCTCAATTGGCGGGAAGCGGAGTTGTCGCCGAGGATGCTCGAATCGATGTGCAGCAGTTTCATGTGAGTGCTCTCCAAGTGAGGACCGACCAGGCGATCAATTGGCGACCATCCTATCGATGAAGCCAATGATCGATAAGTCGGCATAAATGCGATAGTTTGTCCTACTGACAGGACAATCGAGCTCACCATGCAAGACCTCAATGACTTGTATTACTTCGCCAAAGTCGTCGAAGCCGGCGGATTCGCGGCGGCCGGGCGCTTGCTGGGCATTCCCAAGTCGCGACTGTCGCGGCGTATCGCCGAGCTGGAAGAACGCCTCGGCGCCCGCCTGCTGCAGCGCACCACCCGCCAGTTGAAATTGACCGCGGTCGGCGAACCTTATCTGCGCCATTGCCAGGCGATGTTGCTGGAGGCCGAGATGGCCGACGAAGCGGTGGCGAGCATGTCCAGCGAGCCCCGTGGCCGTTTGCGGGTGTCGAGCCCGGTGGGCCTGGCCCATCAGTTCCTGCCGGTGGTGATCGAAACTTTCCTGGTGAAATACCCCCTGGTACAGCTGGAAATGACCCTGCTCAACCGCCGGGTCGACCTGATCGGCGAAGGCATCGACGTGGCGCTGCGCGTGCGCGACCTGGGGGACGAAGACCCACTGCTGATGACCCGGCGTTTGCGCCGGGCACGCCTGATGCTGGTGGCCAGCCCCGCGTTCGTTGAAGGGCGACGGATCGAAACCCCGGACGACCTCAAGCCCTTACCGGTGTTAGGGGCGCTGGAAGCCGATCGCCTGGTGCATCTGCGTCTGGTCAAGGCCGATGGGCAGCAGGCCGAACTGAGCCTGGAGGCCCGCCTGGGCATCGACGACTTCATTGTGCGTCGGGCCTGCACCCTCGCCGGCCTGGGCTTCACTTTATTGCCAAGCATGTATTGCGAGCAGGAATTGCGTGACGGCACACTGGTGGAGCTGCTGCCTGGATGGTCATTGCCCGACGGCTGGCTCCAGGCGGTCTACCCGCATCGGCGCGGCATGTTGCCGGCGGTGCGTGCCTGGATCGATCATTTGGTGGAAGCCTTCGAGGGCTGTGGAGAAAGAACGCTATGAGTTTGAGCGAAGAGGATGTCGCGCGGTTTTGCCTGGACTTGCCCGGTGCCAGGGAAGACTACAAATGGGGTGGCGTGCGGGTATTTTCCATTGCCGGGAACAAAATGTTCGCCCTCCAGGGCCTGCGGGGCGACTCGTTGGCGTTCAAGGTCGACAAGGATCTGTTCCTGGGTCATTGCGACCGCCCGGACATTCACCCCGCGCCGTACCTGGCGCGGGCCCAGTGGGTCATCATGCAGGTGCCCTACCCGCTGGGGGCTGAAGAGCTGCGCAATTTGCTGCGCCGCTCTCATCAATTGGTGGTCAGCAAGTTACCGAAGCGTACCCAGGTTGGGTTATTGCTGTAGTGGCGGCAGCGACTGAACCACCGCTATCGCGAGCAAGCTCGCTCCCCCACTAGGACAACGCCAACAGATAACCGCCCAGGAACAACTGGTCGATCCAGAACACCTGGTGCAACAGCACGATGAACCAGAACACCACTTGAAATGAGACTTTGCGGGTCTTGTGGCGAAACAGCTGCTGGGCCAGCAAGGCGCCGGGCCAACCGCCGGCCAGCTCTACCGCATGCAACACATTCTCCGGGGTACGCCAGGCGTCGGCGCGCGCCTTGCGCTTGTCGCTCCAGTACAGCAGGAACGCCACCACGCTGACGACGCCATAGGCCCCCATCGGCACCCACGACACCGCCCGCAGCCCGAACAGCAGCGAACCGAACAGCGGCAAGGCACAGACCAGGGCAAACACCGTCAGTTTGAGCCGCAGGTGCTGCACGGCGCCGTCGGCGTTGCGCCCGGCACGTTTGCGGTTGCCTGAATCGTTCATGGCTTGGCGGCGGTCCAGTCCACCCAGCCGAACTGCCAGGTGGCCAGGATCAGCAGGCCAAAAGCGATTCGATACCAGGCGAACACGGCGTAGCTGTGACTGGCGATGAACCGCAGCAGGCCCTTGACCGCGATCATGGCGAAAATGAACGCCGTGACAAAACCAATGGCGAACACTGGGAAATCCGCCGGGACGAACAGTTCGCGGTACTTGTAGCCCGAGTAGACGGCCGCACCGACCATGGTGGGCATCGCCAGGAAGAACGAGAATTCGGTAGCAGTTTTACGCGACAGACCGAACAGCAAGCCACCAATGATGGTCGCGCCGGAACGGGAGGTGCCCGGGATCATCGCTATGCATTGGGCCAGGCCAACCTTCAGTGCGTCCTTCCAGGAGATCTCGTCCACCGTCTCGGCGTGCACCTGGTGCTGACGCTTCTCGGCCCAGAGCATCACCAGACCGCCCACCACCAGCGCGGCGGCCACGGTGATCGGGTTGAACAGGTAATGGTGGATCCAGTCGGCAAACAGCACGCCCAAGACCACGGCCGGCAGGAAGGCGATCAGCAGGTTGGCGGTAAACCGGCGAGCGCTGGGTTGCGTCGGTAGCCCCAGCACCACGTCGAAGATCTTGCGCCGGAACTCCCAGACCACCGCGAGGATCGCGCCCAGCTGAATGATGATGTTGAATGCCATCGAGCGTTCGCCACCGAACTCGAGCAAGTCGGCGACAATGATCTGGTGCCCCGTGCTGGAAATCGGCAGAAACTCCGTCAAGCCTTCCACTACGCCAAGAATCAATGCCGAAAAGGCCGTCCACAAATCCATTCATCCCCCAAAAAAGACGCTGTTCAAGCAGGTCTTATCAATATTCAAGTGTCATGCAGGTACACGCAGCGGCTGCACGATAACCGCGACCTTTCAAAAAAAACCAATGAAAAATCAGAACAGACTCAGGTTTTGCGCTGCGGGGCCGAAATCCTATCAGACAAGCCCTGATAACGCTGCCGCGTTATGACCCAGGTCAATCATGGATAGCCGCCGGGCGCTAAAGTGCCGGCCGTCGTTAATGACAAGAATAAGAAACCGGAGTGACAGCGTATGAATAGCTTGCGCAGTGTGTCGATCAGCCGACGCTTGTGGCTCATCCTGGTCGTGGCCATCGTGATGTTGTTCACGCTAGGCGCCTTTATGCTCAAGCAGATCCACACGGACCTGTATCAGGCCAAGGTGCAGAAGACCCAGCATGTGGTGCAGACCGCCAGTGGTGTACTGAGCTACTACCATGGGCTGGAAACCGCCGGCACCCTGACCCGCGAGGCAGCGCAGAAGCAAGCCCTCAGCGCCGTGCGAGGCCTGCGCTATGACCAGAGCGATTACTTCTGGATCAACGACCTGACGCCGGTCATGGTCATGCACCCGACCAACCCGAAGCTTGAAGGCCAGAACCTCTCGGCGATCCGCGACCCGAACGGTTTTGCGCTGTTCAACGAGATGGTCGCCATCGCCAAAGCCAAGGGTGCCGGGATCATCGATTACCTCTGGCCCAAGCCGGGCGCCGAAGCGCCGGTCGCCAAGACTTCCTACGTCAAACTGTTCGAACCGTGGGGCTGGATCATCGGTTCCGGCGTGTACGTAGACGACGTCCAGGCAGAGTTCCAGTCCCAGTTGATCAAGGCTTCGTTGATTGGCTTGGCGATCACCCTGGTCATGGGCCTTCTGCTGACTCTGATTGTGCGCAGCATCGTCCGCCCGCTTCAAGAAACCGTCAACGCCATGGCCAATATCGCCAGCGGCGAAAGCGATCTGACGCGTACCCTCGACACCCACGGCCAGGACGAAGTCACGCAACTGGCCCGGCATTTCAACGCTTTTACCGCCAAATTGCGCCAGGTGGTGAGCCAGTTGCAGGCCTCGGCCAGCGAGCTGGGGCAATCTTCCAACGAATTGGGCAACGACGCGGCTCAAGCCCAGGAACGCAGCCAGCAACAGTCACAACAAATGGAACTGGTGGCCACCGCGATCAACGAAGTGACCTATGGCGTGCAGGACGTGGCCAAGAACGCCGAGCACGCGGCCAGTGAGATGCGCGACGCCGAATCCCAGGCCCAGCAAGGCCAGGTCAACATCGATGGGAGCTTGCAGCAGATCGACCGCTTGTCCCAGACCATCGATCAAGCCGTGGAAGTGATTCGCACCCTGGCGAGTGAAAGCACCCAGATCGGCAGTGTGCTGGAGGTGATTCGTTCCATCGCCGAACAAACCAACCTGTTGGCCCTCAACGCCGCGATCGAAGCCGCCCGCGCCGGCGAGCAAGGCCGGGGCTTTGCGGTGGTTGCTGATGAAGTGCGGCTGCTGGCCCAGCGCACGCAGAAATCCACCGCCGAGATCCAGGCGATGATCGAGCGCCTGCAAACCCACTCCGAAGCCGCCGTGAAAGTCATCGGCGACAGCAGCCGTGCCTCGCAACTGACCATCGAACAGGCCGGCCTCGCCGGTGCCAGCCTCAACGCCATCGGCCAGGCCCTGCGCAACCTCAACAGCCTGAACGCCTCCATCGCCAGCGCCACCCTGCAACAGGCCCATGTGGTGGAAGACATCAACCAGAACGTCACCCAGGCCGCCGGCCTGTCCCATAGCACCGCCATGGCCGCCGAACAGTCCAGCCAGGCAAGCAGCCGCCTCAAGGCGTTGAGTGAACAGTTGAATGGGTTGCTCAAGCAATTCCGAGTCTAAAGATCGGTAGCCAACCCTGTGGGAGCGAGCAAGCTCGCTCCCACAGGGGATTTGTGGCGAGTACCAAACCAGAGACCAACGCAAAACCGCGGTGGGGGCGAGCCTGCTCGCGATAGCGCCAGCCCATTTACGACATTGGTATTGGAGCTCTCCACGCCATAGCGTTTACAATCGCCGCCCTCTCCTCTTTCCCCAAGGAACTGCCATGTCCGGGCTTGAACTGTTTGCCGCAGCCCTCGGCGTGATCGCCGTCTGGTTGACCGTCAAGCAGAACCCCTGGTGCTGGCCAATCGGCCTGGTCATGGTGTTGCTGTACAGCTGGATTTTTTTCGAGGTGAAGTTGTACTCGGACATGCTGCTGCAGGTTGTCTACGCGGTGCTGCAACTCTACGGTTGGTGGCAATGGACCCGTGCCGGACGCAATCATGATGGGCGTCAGGTCAGCCGCCTCGGTGGGCCGTCGGTGTTGCTCGGCCTGGCCATCGGCGCGGTGGGCAGCCTGCTGTTGGGCGCTGCCATGGCTCACTGGACCGACGCCGCCCAGCCCTGGCTCGACGCCGCGCTTACGGGGTTCAGCCTCGTGGCCCAGTGGTGGATGGCACAGAAACGCGTGCAATGCTGGCCGCTGTGGATCGCCCTGGACGTGATCTTCGTTGGCCTGTTCATCTACAAAGGCTTGCACCTGACCGCCGCGCTCTACGCCCTGTTCACCCTGCTCGCCGTGCAAGGCTGGCGGGAATGGCGCGCCGACCCGGCCCTGCGCGCATGAAGGTGGTGGTACTGACCGGCCCGGAATCCAGCGGCAAGAGCTGGTTGGCGGCGCAATTGCAGGCGCATTTCGGTGGCGTGCGGGTAGACGAGTACGTGCGCCATTTCATGGAACAGACCCAACGCGATACCTGCCTGGCCGACATCACCGACATCGCCTCCGGCCAATTGGCCTGGGAAGACGAGGCACGTGCCGGCCGACCGGCGCTGTTGATCCTCGACACTCACCTGTTGAGCAACATTCTCTGGAGCCAGACCCTGTTCGGCGATTGCCCGGACTGGCTCGAGCCGGCGTTGTTGGCCCGCCATTACGACCTGCACCTGTTGTTGAGTCCCGAGGAGGTCGAATGGACCGGCGACGGTTTGCGTTGCCAGCCCGAGCTGGCAGAGCGGCTGACGTTTTTCCAGGCGATCGAGACTTGGCTGAGCCAACATCGGCAACCTTTCCAGGTCATTCAGGGCAACTGGGTGCAACGCCGGAAGCAAGTGTTTGCAACCGTTACCCAACTGCTTGAAGCCTGACCGCCGCTTGATTTGTTTCACTTCTGAAACAACGCACTCGCAGCAAACCCGGATTCAACCACGTTTCATGTCCTTGTCATCAAGACTGTCACGCTGCTGAAACACCCTCCCAAAAGCCTGGAGCCAGAGCCCTGCAACGGTTGGTGGCCATTTGATCGTCATCCGCCCTGTCTCAACGCTGAAACAGGTTCCCTCCTCGACGCCCCCTGGCTTAATCCAACCCATTGAATTGCCGGGTATTTCAAAACACGGCACAACACCTGCTCTTCCCCATTTCGCAACGCTGGACCAAGGCCAGCCCACCGAAGAAGGAATCGATGCCGTGGGGACTTTCGAAAGAAGTTTGACCTGTCTGCTCATGATCGGCTGCGCCGCCAGCGCAACGCTCAGCCTGCCAGCACAGGCCGAGGGCAACGGCGTCATCGTGCTCAGCCGTGACGTGCAGCCCATCGCAATCGGTCGCAACGGCGGCAAAGATCCCTACCCGACCACCGTCAATGCCAACCCCTCCGAACGAATCAACCAGGCGACCGCCAGCACCGAACTGAGCGATGGCGAGTTCGCCAGCGTGGCCAGCGGCTCGTCGATCCGCAACATCGTCAGCCCGAATACCGGTGTGCAGGGCCTGAACGTGGTCACCAACCCCAACGGCATGCCGGGCATGAATGCCGGTCATGGTGGCGGTAGTGGTGGCGCGATCTCCGGCACCATCAACCGCTCGCTGAGTTCCGGCCTGGCCCCGCTGGGCCGGCTGGCGGGAGGCCAGTGACATGAAGCCCGTCCTGTTTCTACTCACCCTGCTCATGCTTTCGCTGCTCAGCTCTTTCACCGTATTTGCCGATTCGGGTGTCGCGGTGGTCAGCAGCGCCAACCTGCAGGATTCCGGCAGCCATTACACCGGCAACTTCAACGTCAACCAGGCGGCCGGCGACCAGATCCAGCAAACCAACACCCGGGCCATCGCCATTGGCAGCCACGCCCAGGCCAGCACCCACGTGCAGCAACGTGTCGACACCCAGGCCAACCCTTCCATGAACGCCACCGCCCGCATCGGTGGCCACTCCTTCAGCAACGGCAACGGCGTGCTGGGCGTCAACCAGTCCGCCGGGGCCAACAACCAGATGGCCAATGTCATGCGGGTGGGCATCAGTGCCCATCCGCAGAGCATGGACGACAGCGCCCTGTCCCAACAGAACGTGGCGCTGCTACCGAACTCAGGAGCAACTGGCACCCCAACCGGCAGTCGCCAGGTCGTTACCAGCGACCAGGCCTTCACCGGCAGCCGAGGGGTAATCCAGGTGAACCAGAGTGCCGGGGTGGGGAACCGCATGGCTAACACCCTGAGCATCCGGGTCGCTGATTGATCCGGGGGCTACATAAGAAAGTACCGACACTTAACCAACGACACGCAAGGAGAAACACCATGAAACCTACAATGGCACTCAAACCATTGGTTTTCGCTCTCGCCGCTGTCATGGCAATGGCTGCACAGGCCGACGGTAACGGGCGTGGCAACGGCCACGGTAACGGCCACGGCAATCAAGGCCCAAGAGGTCCGTCGTTCGAGCAACTGCTCTCGATCACCGCTGGGGCTGGCGCGGCCGTGCTGGATGTGCAGAACAGCGACGGCAACGTCGTGACCAACCAAGCCACCCGCAACACCGCTGAGGCCACTGACTCGCTCAATGGCAGCAACGGCAACATGGGCGCCAACATCGCGGCCGGCGACGGTAACCAGCAAGACAACGCCGCCGCCCTGGCCACCGCTGACGAGAGCTTCATCTTCGGTTCGGCTGTCGCTGTCTCCAGCGCCACGCAAGTCAATAACAACAACTACGTCAAAAACAACTCCACGCAAAACAATGCCTCGCTCACCAATGCCGGCAACAATGGCTCCGGTAACATTGGCATCAACGTGACCGCCGGCAACTTCAACCAGCAGAAAAACAACCTGGCCATCGCCGTATCCGGGGGCCGTGTCGCACAGGCCTCTGCCTCGGCTGACCAGTCTTCCACCGGCCTTGTGGTCGACAACAAGGGCGTACGGACTTACAAAACCGACACGCTTACCAACACCTACGCCGCTTCTGGCACGTTCAAGGCCAAAGGCACCGGCACCGTCGAAGACAACGATCATGGCGGCTGGGGCAACAAAGGCGGCTACGGCGGCGGTCACGATGACGACAAGTTCAAGTTCTCCGCCGTGGGGTCCTTCGAACTGGCCGGCAGCAACACCCAGCAGGTGCTGACCCGCGACGGTTGGAAAAACCCTGTGATCAACAACGCCACCATGACCAACTCCATGAACGGCTTCTCCGGTAACGGCGGCGCCAACGTGTCGGCGGGCGTGGGCAACCAGCAAAGCAACTCGCTGTCCATTGCGGCCGGCTGCAGGGCTTGCATGTAAGCGTGCATGAAACGAAGCCCCGGCAACAGCAATGCTGTTCACCTAGGGTTGGGATGAGTCTTGTGGCGAGGGAGCTTGCTCCCGCTTGAGTGCATCGCACTCACAAAAAAGGGGCTGCTTCGCAGCCCAGCGGGAGCAAGCTCCCTCGCCACGGACTCATTTCAACGCTTTACAAAGGGTGTGGCTTGGAAACGGGGCTTTTTTCCCGGATGTCCATTAGGCGTATCGATCATGCGTGTCACTGCCGTTTCCCTGCTGCTCTGCCTGGCCTGTGTGGCCGAAGCGGCGCAGATGCCGGTCGCCGCCCTGCCTGGCGGCATGCTGGTCTACAAACCGGTGCAAAGCGTACGCGAGCGCAAATTCAGCGACATTGTCGAGCAGAAAACCGATTTCAGTTGCGGCGCCGCCGCGCTGGCCACGGTACTGCGCCAGGCCTATTGGCTTGACGTCGATGAAGAGCACGTCATCAAAGGCATGCTGGTCAATGCCGACCAGAACCTGGTTCGCACCCAGGGGTTTTCCATGCTGGACATGAAGCGCTACGTGGAGACCATCGGCATGCGCGCCCGAGGCTACCGGATACCGCCAGAGAAACTCGAAGCGGTGACAATTCCGGTGGTGGTCCTGATGGAAATACGCGGCTACAAGCACTTCGTGGTGTTGCAGCGGGCCGACAAGCGATGGGTCTACATCGGCGACCCGGTGCTGGGCCACAAGCGCTACTCCCACGATGAGTTCGTCAAAGGCTGGAACGGCATCGTCTTCGCGATCGTCGGCCCGGGCTATGACAAGACCAATGCGCTACGCAGCCCTCCTCAACCCCTGACAGCCCGTAACAAGCTGGACGGTTTCAACCCGGTCAGGGATGCGGAACTGATGGATTTCGGCTTCATACAGAGCGACTTTTTCTAATCGCCGACCACTGCCAACAATAAGTACAAAAAGGAGCAGGACGCTCCGGGAGCAGCACATGAGAACTTCACACTGGCTGTCGCTGGCCTGCCTGCTCGCGACCGCCTCGGGCTATGCCCATGCCGGCTTCAAACCCATCGAAGTCAAGGACCAGGAGCTCGCCGAGCTGCGCGGTCGTTATGTCATGCCGGGCCGAGTCATCAGCTTCGGCATCGTCATGAGCAGTACCTGGCGCAACGCCAGCGGCGACTTGATCGGCGCCACCAGCACCATGCAGATCCAGGCCGCCACCGTCAAACCCGAGTTCTATGTCTCCACCATCAAGCAGACCGGTAACGGCAGCGTCCCGGAACAGGGCAGCGGCAACATTACCGGTGGTGCCGGCCTTGGCACGAGCCAAGGCGTGACCCAGAGCGTGCGTGCCGCCGGCGACGGCAACACGGCCTACAACAACGTCAACATCAATGTGAAGGAGAGTAGCCAGGCACCGGCGCTCGTCCCCTCCCAGGGCCAACTGTTGACCAAGGGCCAGACCATCAGCGGCAGCAACGCCGCCGGCAGCGTCGCGGTCACCGCCACCGGCAGCGGCGTACAAATGGCGATCCAGGCCAGCCACAACCAGGGCGGCAGCCTGCAACAAGTGGCCCAGGGCGGCTTGCTGCAAAACACCCGCCTGCTGGGCAACAGCAATCTGGTCAACAACATGACGCAACTCAATGTGGTGCTAAACAACAACGGCGCCAGTGTCGGGGCACTGGACTGCAATCTGACCCAACTGCGCGGCCTCCGTAACCTCGGTTATTGAACTACGCTGATTTCCGACCATTGGGCAAATAGGGACGGCATATTTCATGTATCGATCCGTATCGTTGCGCGCTGTGATCTGTTTAAGCACGTTGTTCCCGGCGGCCGTGTTGCAGGCGGCCCCGGATGCCGATATCGAAGCACTGAAACAGGAACTTCTCGAGCTCAAGCAACGATACGAGGTCCAGCAAAAGGCCCTGGCGGTGCTCGAACAACGGGTTCGCCAGGTGGAGGACCAACCCGCCGCGCCGCCGCCCAAGCGCCTGGCCAAATCCCCGGCCGACATGAAAGGCAACCAGACCGTGGCCGGCGGTGGCACGGCAACGGCTGGTGGCAGCGGCTACGGGCAGTCCCTGGCCGATGATTCCCAACCGGCCCAGAGCGTCTCCAACCTCTATGACGAGGCCAGCGGTTTCTTTGGCGGGGGTAAATTCAGTTTCGAGACTGGCGTGACCTATTCGCGCTACGACACGCGTCAACTGATCCTCAACGGTTTCCTGGCCCTGGATTCGATTTTCCTGGGCAACATCAACCTCGACCGGATCAAGGCCGACACCTGGACGCTGGACCTCACCGGCCGCTACAACTTCGATAATCGCTGGCAGTTCGACCTCAACGTGCCGGTGGTCTACCGCGAATCCACGTACCAGTCAGGCGGCGCGAACAGCGGCGCGGCCGGTGTCACCAGCGAAGAAACCGTGACACGCGACCCGACCATTGGCGACGTCAACTTCGGCATCGCTTACAAGTTCATGGATGAGTCGATCAACTCTCCGGACGCGGTGGTCACCCTGCGAGTCAAGGCCCCCACCGGCAAGGACCCGTTCGGCATCAAGCTGCGCCAGTCCCAGGCCAACACCAATCTGTTCGTACCTGACGACCTGCCCACCGGCAACGGCGTGTGGTCGATCACGCCTGGGCTCTCGCTGGTCAAGACCTTCGACCCGGCCGTTCTGTTCGGCACCCTTTCCTACACCCATAACTTCGAAGAATCGTTCGACGACATCAGCTCCACGGTCAACCAGAAGGTCCCGGGCAAAGTGCGGATCGGCGATAGTTTCCAGATCGGCGCGGGTATTGCCTTTGCCTTGAACGAGAAGATGAGCATGTCGTTCTCGGTCTCCGACCTGATCCAAAAGAAAAGCAAGCTCAAACAGGACGGTGGCGACTGGGAGTCGGTGACCTCCAGCGACGCCAACGCCGGTTACTTCAACATCGGCATGACCGTCGCCGCGTCCGACAACCTGACCATCGTGCCCAACCTGTCCATAGGGCTGACCGACGATGCGCCGGATTTCACCTTTAGCCTGAAATTCCCGTATTACTTCTGATGCCCTCAGGGATATGTGACGAACACATATCCCAAGCGCACTGCAAAACCATTGCGGGAGCGGGCTTGCTCGCGAAGGCGTAGTGTCAGGTTAGTCAATATCACTGACACACCGCTTTCGCGAGCAAGCCCGCTCCCACAATGAGGTGTTGGTTGACAGTTCTAGCGGATCTGATGCTTGTGCAGCAGACGATAGAACGTCGGCCGGGACACGCCCAGCACCCTGGCGGCCACGCTCAGGTTGTCGCTGTGGCGGTTGAGCACATCGCTCAGGGCCTGGCGTTCGGCGCGGGTCTTGTAATCCTCCAGCGTGCCCATCGGCGCCGCAACGCCCTGTTGGCTGGCCAGGCCGAGGTCCCGGGCTTCGATTTGTCGCCCTTCGGCCAGCACTAATCCACGACGGACGCGGTTGGCCAGCTCCCGTACATTGCCGGGCCAGTCATGCATGCCCATCGCCACCAACGCATCCTCGCTGAAGCTGCGGGGACGGCGGCCGGTTTCCTGGCTGTAGAAATGGGAAAAGTGGCTGGCCAGCATCGCCAGGTCACCATGGCGCTCGCGCAGCGGTGCCATCGCCACTTGCAATACGTTCAAGCGGTAATACAGATCCTCGCGAAATCGCTTGTGCTCGATGGCCGCTTCAAGGTCCACATGGGTGGCCGCCAAGATCCGCACATCGACCGCAATCGGCTGGCTGCCACCGACCCGCTCAATGTGTTTTTCCTGCAGGAAACGCAGCAGGTTGGCCTGCAACTCCAACGGCAGGTCGCCAATCTCATCGAGAAACAACGTGCCCCCATGAGCCGCCTCGATCCGTCCGATCTTGCGTTGGTGAGCACCGGTAAATGCGCCCTTCTCATGACCGAACAATTCTGACTGGATCAGGTGCTCCGGAATCGCACCGCAGTTGATGGCGATGAAAGGCTTATTGCGCCGGTGAGACTGACAATGCAGGGTGCGCGCCACCAGCTCCTTGCCGGTGCCGCTCTCACCGCGAATCAACACCGGCGACTCGGCAGGCGCCAACTTGCTCAACAACTTGCGCAGTTCGCGAATCGGCTTGCTGTCGCCCAGCAGTTCATGTTCGGGCTGATCGATGTGAATCGAGCCCTGTCCCCGCAAGCGCGCCATGCCAAATGCCCGGCCCAGTGTCACCTGGACCCTGGACACGTCGAAGGGCAAGGTATGGAAGTCGAAAAACCATTCGCAGACAAAATCACCGACGTTCTGCAGGCGCAAGACTTCCTGGTTGAGCACAGCAATCCACTCGGTGCCGCTGCGGCTGATCAACTCCTTGACCGCTTCCGGGCGCTCCAGGTGAAAAGGTTGCAAGCGCAACAGGCCGACGTCACAGCTCCGATCACCGGCGTGTTCGAGGGCACAACTGTCCACCTCCCACCCAATGGTGCGCAGCCCTGGCAACAGGCGATGACAATCGTCGCAGGGATCAACCACGAGCAGACGACGTGACGTACTGGCTTCGATCATGACTGATCCTTGGCGCCAAAATAAAGAAATGTGAGTAGAAACAGTCGTTTGGCTAACCTGCATGTAACAGTAGCAAGAAGTTGACGCGCCCTTGTATCAATTGATTATCGAGATCATCTCAAACTGGTTATAAGCGACGGGTTCGTTAGTTATCGCGGACGCTTTTCTTTCACGGCACTTTCAAACAAAAGTCCAAAAGCCTGGTCTGAAAGAAAATCGAAATTTATTTAAATAATGTGTGACCCGCCTACGGGTTCGGGACATCAGTACAAGTAACCAGCCGCACGGTACGCCCAACCGACGGCACATCATTTGTTTGGGCACACTTAAGAGAAAACGCCATGAACGCCCCGCTCCGTATCAACGAAGCTCTTTTGATTGCCGACCGCGCATTCCGTCCCTTCCAATGCGTGGCCTGGGCTCCACAGGACGGTAACGGCGAACTTAGCCTGACCGTCATCGACCGTACCAATACTCATATTGGTCGCACTCAGATTCCAAGCAGCGCCTATACCGACCCGGTCCAACTGGCTGATCTGTTGAAACAAGCCCGTGCTGAATTGAGCCAGGAAGGCTACACCTTGCAATCCTGGTCGATGCCTGAATAAAACGCCGGTAGAGCCTGTTATCGATTGCAGGCTTGGCATTGGGTTGTAAAGCCATTGTTATGGCACGCATCGCCCCTGTAACTACAGGACCTGACAGTTGTGCATTGTCACATTCAGGGATTGAATGTTGCCCTCATGCAGTCATCGCCCGTTCGGGCCGATCGACACGCAAGGAGAGGCTGGCATGCTCGATCAGTTCGCGTTCGTACTTCCCAAGCCCCTGGCCCACGCCGGGCAACTTGACCCAGGCTTTGCCGCCAACGGCAAAGCCTGGGTGCATTTCGAAGACAGCACCTCAAGCCTGATCACCGGATTGACCCTCGACCGCGCCGGCCGAATTCTGGTCGCGGCGAGGATCGAGACCGCCCATGGCAGCCGGTTCGGGCTGGCGCGACTCAACCATGACGGTTCGACCGATCCGGGTTTCGGCAGCCGCGGCTGCGTGATCGGCGCGTTCGAACAGGGCTTCGAAGCGACGGCGGGTAAAGTGATCGAGCTGCCCGACGGGCATATCCTGCTGTCCGGCCTGCACTACGAAAACAACGAACACACCCTTCCTGCCCTGGCGCTGTTCGATCAGCAGGGCCGTGCCGTCCCGAGCTTCGGCAACGCGGGCAGGCACATCATCCGGCTCTGCGGCAATCTCTCCCAAGGCCTGCGCGATCCCTGGCTGCCGCCCGGCGTGCCGGGGCTTGAGGCCTGCGACATGCAAGTACAGGCCGATGGCCGGATCCTCTTGCTCGCCAACCATCACTATCAATTGTCCGACCATGTCGGTGTACTGATCCGGCTCCTGCCGGACGGCGCCTTGGATACCTCATTCAACGGCCGTGGTTTCGTGATGGTCCGACGCTTGTTGAAAAATACCTGGCTCGGCTGCCTGATGCTCCAGGCTGACGGGCATATTGTCGTCGGTGGCGCCATCGACTTGCCCCAGCATGGCCTGATCGCCCGCTATGACAGTAGCGGCAAGCTCGACGACAGCTTCGGCGAAGAGGGCTTCCTGTCCATCCTGGCGCAGGGTCATAGCGCGATGGTCAGCCAGATCGTCCAGGATGCGAACGGTGATCTGCAGGCGTTCGGCAGCAGCCGCGACCCGATGCATAGCCTGTCGCTGAAAGTGCGACCGGACGGCAAGCCGGATCGTCATTGCAACCAGGGCCAATGCCAGCTCATGGCAATCGGGCGCAACGCCAGCCAATGGACCGCCGCCCAGCTTCAACCGGACGGCAAGCTGGTGACCGCCGGCGCCACCATCGGTGGTATTGAAGCCGATTTTGTGCTTGCCCGGCATTTGCCGGATGCCAGCCTCGATCCGGATTTCGGTGAAGGCAAAGGCTGGGTCCGCACGCGACTCGGCTACAGCCTGGACACCGCCACCGTCCTGGCTGTGCAGGCTGACGGCAGAATCCTGGTGGGCGGCTACTCGCTCCAGGGGCATTATCGGGCGGTGGTTGCGCGGTATTGGGCCTGAGCAATGTCCCCCGGTTCAGCACTATTGAGCGGCGTATGCCTCTATTGAAGCTTGCATAACTGAAAAGCCCACCATCAGGCGGGCTTCAATCATGTTCTCGAAGAGGCGCAGAACCGCAACACCAGGATGCCCGCGAGTGCGGCCAGGGTAGAACCGGCCAATACGCCGACCTTCACTTCATCGATCAACAACTGGGCGCCGGGGAATGCCAGGTTGCCTATGAACAAACTCATCGTGAAGCCGATGCCGCACAATAACGCCACCCCATACACCTGTCGCCACGAACTGTGGGTCGGCATTTGCGCCAGCCCTGTCTTGATCGCTACCAGCGCGAAGGTGAAGACGCCTATCTGTTTACCCAGCAACAACCCGGCAGCAACACCCAGCGGCACAGGATCAAGCAGGTTGCTCAGGGACACCCCTGCCAGAGAAACACCGGCATTGGCGAAGCCGAAAATGGGCATGACAACGAACGCAACCCACGGCGACAAGCGCTGTTCGAGTCTGAGCAGCGGGGACTGCGCTTCGTCGAGGTGTTTGTTCAACGGGATGCAAAAAGCAAGGGCGACACCCGCCAAGGTCGCATGTATGCCTGATTTAAGCACCAGTACCCAGAGCACCACACCCAGCACCAGATAAGGCAACAACCGAGTGACTCCGGCCCTGTTCATGATGAACAACACAGCGATCACAGCGGCGGAGGCGGCAAGCATGGCCACATCCAGGCCGGAGGTATAGAACACGGCGATGATAGCGACCGCGCCCAAGTCATCGAGAATGGCAAGCGCGGAAAGGAAAACCTTCAGGGATATCGGCACTCTGCTGCCCAGAAGCGAGAGCACTCCGAGCGCAAACGCGATGTCGGTGGCCGCCGGAATGGCCCAACCCGCCAACGTTTCGGCAGAGTTTCTGTTGACCCAGGCATAGATGAGGGCGGGCACGATCATCCCTCCCAGCGCAGCGAACCCCGGCAGCGCTCTCTGGCTCCATTTGGCCAGTTCCCCCACTTGCATTTCTCGCTTGATTTCAAGGCCTACCAGCAGAAAGAACACCGCCATCAACGCATCGTTGACCCAATGTTCAAGTGACATTCCCCAAAAGGACGAATGCAGCACACCGGTATAAGTGGGTAATAGCGGGCTGTTAGCCACGATCAACGCAGCGAGCGCCGAAAGCATGAGCACGATGCCGCCAGAGGACTCCGCTTGCATGAAGCGCTCCAGTGGCGTGGCCTTGCGCGAATTACCGCCCTGAGTTGAAGTGTTCCCCATCATTTCCTCCCATAATCCGATCAGGCCTGGATTCTACCCAATACTTGGACGAGCTGTAGTAGTTGTCTTACAACTCGTTCAGATCGAAGAGGATTACGGAGAAAGCAGCCTTGCGCAGGGTTCGCAATCGCATTACCTCAACAGGATGTAACGATCTATCGCCAATGCCGCGCCGTCTTCGGTCACGGCGGCGGTCACCACATCCGCCTGGCGCCTGATGGCCTCCTCCGCCTGGCCCATGGCAATCGACAATCCCGCCCGGTGAAACATCGCCGGATCGTTGCCACCGTCGCCCATCGCCGCCGTCTGCTCCAGCGGCACGTCGAGGAAAGCGGCCAGGGTCGACAGCGCTTCGCCTTTGTTCGCCTTCATCGCCGTCACATCCAGGTAGATCGGTTGTGAACGCGACACCTGGGCCTGCCCCTTGAGCAACGGATGCAGCCGAGCCTCCAGTTCCACCAGCAAGTCCGTATCAGCGCTGGTGGCGACGATCTTGTCGATCCGCTCCAGGTAAGGCTCGAAACTCTCGACCTCCACCGGCGGGTAGCCCAGGCCTCTCGTCTCCACCGGCACCATCGGACCGTTGGCGTCGCGCACCAGCCAGTCGCCATCGGCGAATACCCAGACTTCGATGCCAGGCTGATCGGCGTACAGCGCCAGCGTGGCCAATGCAGCCTCGGGTGGCAGGTAATGGACGGCGAGGAAACTGCCGTCGGGATGAACCAGCGTGCCGCCATTGAACGCCGCCGTGGGCAGATCGACGCCCAGGGCCTCGATCTGCTGCAACATGGCCCGTGGCGGCCGCCCAGTGGCGAGGCTGAACAGCACCCCGGCCTCCCGCAATGCGCGAACCGCTTCGATGGTGCGCTGGTTGAGACTGTGATCAGGCAGCAGCAAGGTGCCGTCCATGTCGCTGAGTAAAAACCGGATGGGACGCTTCACCGGATCACTCATCCGAGGCCATGCCAGACGCGATTGTCGCGGGCCAGCAAGTCATCGGCGGCGGCCGGGCCATCTTCACCGGCCTCGTAGGGCTGGACCGTTGCGTCCTGCTGCCAGGCATCGAGGAACGGCTGCACGGCGCGCCAGCCGTTTTCAATGTTGTCGGCACGCTGGAACAGGGTCTGGTCACCGGTCAGGCAATCGTAGATCAGGGTTTCGTAACCCGTGGACGGCTGCATTTCGAAGAAGTCCTTATAGGCAAAACCCAACTCGATATTGGCCATGTCGAGCGCTGGCCCAGGCCGTTTGGCCAGCAGATCGAACCACATGCCTTCATTGGGCTGAATCTGGATTCTCAAGTATGTAGGTTGCAATTCGTCGACTTCAGTGTCGCGAAACTGCGCGTAAGGCGCCGGCTTGAAGCAGATGACGATCTCCGTGTCCCGCACGCTCATGCGCTTGCCGGTGCGCAGGTAGAACGGCACGCCCACCCAACGCCAGTTATCGATCATGACCTTGAGGGCGACGTAGGTCTCGGTGTTGCTGTCGGCGGCGACGTTGGCTTCCTGGCGATAGCCGGTCACCGACTTGCCGCCGACCTCGCCGGCGGTGTACTGGCCGCGGATCGAGTTGGCGCGGGCCTGTTCCACCGACCAGGGCCGGATCGCCCCGACGACCTTGGCCTTTTCCCCACGCACGGCGTCGGCCCCGAATGCCGCTGGCGGCTCCATGGCCACCATCGCCAGCAGTTGGAACAGGTGGTTGGGCACCATGTCCCGCAGGGCACCGGTGTGTTCATAAAAACTGCCACGGGTTTCCACGCCGACGGTTTCGGCGGCGGTGATTTGCACGTGGTCGATGTAGTGATTGTTCCAGAACGCCTCGAACAGACTGTTGGAAAAACGGCTAACCAGAATGTTCTGCACCGTTTCCTTGCCCAGGTAATGGTCGATGCGATAGATCTGCTTCTCGCTCATGACCTTGAGCAGGCAGGCGTTCAGTGCTTCGGCGGTGTGCAGATCGGAACCGAAGGGTTTTTCGATCACCACCCGCCGGAAGGCCCCCTCCTGTTCCTGAAGCAGCCCGGCCGCACCGAGGCGGCTGACCACTTCACTGAAAAAGCGCGGCGCGGTCGCCAGGTAGAAGACCGCGTTGCCGGTGCCGCTGGCGGCGATTTTCGCCGCCAGCGCCTGGTAGGTGCCGTCATCGAGGAAATCACCCTGAACGTAGCTGATGCCCTGGGCCAGCTTGGCCCACAGCGCCGGGTCGAGCGCGCGGTCGGCATCACCACCCTTGCTCGCCGCTTCGTTACGGATGAAGTCCTCGAGTTTCTTGGCAAAATCCACATCGCTGATGGCGTTGTGGTCAACCCCAATGATGCGCAGCCCATCGCCCAGCAGACCGTCGCGACCGAGGTGGTATAACGCCGGCATGAGCAGGCGCTTGACCAGATCGCCATGGGCGCCGAACAGGAACAACGTGGTCGGCGGCGCGGGTTCTGCCTTGGATTTGCTGGCGATCGAGGTCATTTTTTCGGCGTCTCCACGTGGCCACCAAAGCCGAAACGCATGGCCGAGAGCATTTTGTCGCCGTAGGTGCTTTGCTGACGCGAGCGGAAACGGGCGAACAGCGAACTGGACAGGACCGGAACCGGCACCGCTTGCTCGATGGCGGCCTCAATGGTCCAGCGCCCTTCACCGCTGTCGGCAACTTCACCGGAAAAACCGTCCAGCTTCGGATCGCTGGCCAACGCGTCGGCGGTCAAGTCCAGCAACCAGGACGAGACTACGCTGCCACGACGCCAGACTTCGGCGATATCGGCCACGTTCAGGTCGAAACGCTGCTCGGGGGGCAGGCTTTCGCTGGATTTTGTCTTGAGGATGTCGAAGCCCTCGGCGAAGGCCTGCATCATGCCGTATTCGATGCCGTTGTGGATCATCTTCACAAAATGCCCCGAACCCGCTGGGCCCGCGTGGATGTAGCCACGTTCGGCACGGTCATCGTCGGATTTGCGGTCACGGGTGCGCAGGATGTCGCCCATGCCCGGCGCCAGGCTGTCGAACAGCGGGTCCAGGCGCTTCACCACCTCGGCCTCGCCGCCGATCATCATGCAGTAACCGCGCTCCAGGCCCCAAACGCCGCCGGAGGTGCCGACATCCATGTAGCTCAGGCCTTTTTCCGACAGGGCCTGTGAGCGACGGATGTCGTCCTTGTAATACGTGTTACCGCCGTCAATGATCACGTCACCCGGCTCGAGCAGCTCGCTGAGAACGTTGATGGTGTCTTCGGTGGGCGCTCCGGCCGGCAGCATGACCCAGACCGCCCGTGGTTTTTCCAGGCCGGCGACCAGCGCCGGCAAGTCCGCGACGCCCGTGGCGCCTTCCTGGCGCAGGTTTTCGACAAAAGCGGCATTGCGGTCATAGACGACGGTGGCGTGCCCATTGAGCATCAGGCGCCGCGCAATATTGCCGCCCATGCGGCCCAGTCCAATGATCCCGAGTTGCATGTGCTGATGCTCCCTACTACAAATAAAGGTGTGTCAAAGATTTAACACTATCGACTAAAGGAGGTTAGTCCAGAGCATTGCTGCATAGTTTCCGGGTAATTCGAGCGATCACAAGGGATAACGCTCAAGATCCGGCCAAAGACACAGCGACCATGAAAAATAAAAAAGTTCCAATCACAAGCAAAAGAAATCAGAATCGGCGCCGATAGTAGAGGTGTCGACCAAATCATGGCGACATCTCTATAGTTGATGTACGCCATTTGCGAGGTGAGCAATGGGCCCTGTCGTTACCGCACGTCCTCCCCAAACCCTTTATGTGACCATTCGTCGCGATGAATTGCGCCTACTCAAGGAAGAACGCGATCTGCTGCTCGATGAAGTGACGCAACTGCGCATGCAGCTGCAACACTCACAGCTGTCCCATCAGAGCCAGTCCCTGGCTCGGTAACCGCCCCTGAGACATAGCGTCGGGAAATGACACTGGCCAGACCGGTGTCATTTTGTGGGAGCAAGGCTTGCCCGCGATAGCCGCGCCGCGGTCGAATAGCTGAACCGCGTTATCGTTCATCGCGGGCAAGCCTTGCTCCCACTGGCCTTGCTCTCACAGGACTTGCTCCCACTGGCCATGCTCTTACAGGCCTCGCTTTCACAGATCCCTCCTTACCCCAGGTGCATTCGCATCTGATCTGCATTTTGTATCCGAAAAACTCACAAAGTTTTCACAACCGGCTCGTAATACTCCCCGCCTTTAAGGTTGCTCGACGCAAGCCTGCGGTCACCAATCCGGTGCCGGCAGCTTCGTCGACAAAGGCTGGAGCGCTTGATGAGCTTGTTCAAACGCAGCAAAACGACTGCGAAAGGTTTTGACTGGGCCGGATTCGGCTGGCTGTTTCTGTTCTTCTGGTACTTTTCGGGTATCACCCAACTGCTCATCCTGCTGAGCGACACCTCAGGTTTCACCGGCTTTCGCCAGGCGTTCGTGATGAGTGCGGTGTGGCTTGCGCCCCTGCTGCTCTTCCCCGCCCGCACACGCTTGCTCGCGGCATTGATCGGTGTGGTGCTGTGGGCTTGCTCCATGGCCAGCCTGGGCTACTTCTTCATTTACCAGCAGGAATTTTCCCAGAGCGTCATCTTCATCATGTTCGAATCGAACGTGTCTGAAGCCGGCGAGTACCTGACCCAGTATTTTGCCTGGTGGATGGTGGCGGCGTTCCTGGCCCATACCGCCGTTGGTTATTGGCTCTGGACCCGTCTGCGCCCGGTATACCTGCCCCGGGGCCAGGCCTTTGTGGCGGCAACTGTTCTCGTGCTCGCCGTGGTCGGCTATCCGCTGGTCAAGCAGACCCTGCGCACCGGCAGCTTCGCCGGTGGCCTGGAGAAATTCGAAAATCGCATCGAACCGGCGGTGCCGTGGCAGATGCTGGTGGCCTACCGCCGCTACGGTGAGCAACTGGAGAACATGCAAGGCATGCTCCACAGCGCCAGCAAGATTCCCCCTCTGAGCAACCTCAAGGATGCCATGGCGGAACAGCCGGCTACCCTGGTGCTGGTGATCGGCGAATCCACCAATCGCCAACGCATGAGCCTCTACGGCTACCCGCGAGAAACCACGCCGGAGCTGGACAAGCTCAAGGACCAGCTTTCGGTGTTCGACAATGTCATCACCCCGCGCCCCTACACCATCGAAGCGCTGCAACAGGTGCTGACGTTCGCCGACGAGGAAAATCCAGACCTGTACCTGAGTACGCCATCGCTGGTGAGCATGATGAAGCAGGCCGGCTACAAGACCTTCTGGATCACCAACCAGCAGACCATGACCAAGCGCAACACCATGCTCACGACTTTTTCCCAACAGGCCGATGAGCAGGTGTACCTGAACAACAACCGCAACCAGAATGCCGCGCAGTACGATGGCGACGTGATCGAACCGTTCAACAAGGCCATGGCCGACAGCGCCCCACGCAAGCTGATCGTGGTGCACCTGCTCGGCACCCACATGAGCTACCAGTACCGGTATCCGCCGACGTTCAACAAGTTCACTGACCGCCAGGGTGTACCGGCAGGCCTGCGCGATGATCAGGTCCCGACCTACAACAGCTACGATAACGCGGTGCTGTACAACGACTTCGTCGTGTCCAGCCTGATCAAGGATTACGCCAAGACCGACCCCAACGGCTTCCTGCTGTACCTGTCGGACCACGGTGAAGACGTGTTCGATTCGCAGGGTCACGGCACGCTTGGCCGGAACGAAGGCAAGCCGACCGCGCCGATGTACACCATTCCCTTCATGGCCTGGGCCTCGCCCAAGTGGCGGGAAAACCATGACTGGAACTTTGCGGGCGACCTGTCCCGGCCCTACAGCAGCTCGCACCTGATTCACACCTGGGCGGACCTGGCCGGCTTGAGTTTTGATGAGCTGGACCACAGCAAAAGCCTGGTCAGCGATGACTTCAAGGCCCGTCCGCTGCTGATCGGCGATCCGTATCAAACCCAGCGCAAGGCCTTGATCGACTTTAGCCTGATGAAACCCAAGGCGCCGTTGGCTGAAGTCGTGCAGAAATAACCGAACCCGATCAGAAGCCCGCTTTTACAGGGGCTTGATCCAGAACTGCATATGACCGTGAGCCGGGTCGAACATGCCGGCGGCGAAACCAAATTTGGCGTAGCTGCCTTGGGCCACGGCATTGCCCTCGAGCACTTCCAGGGTAATCTTGCAGCAACCACGCTGGCGGGCGATGTCCTCGACCTTCTGCAGCATCTTCTGGCTCAACCCCAGGCCACGAAACTCCGGCATGACCGCCACGTCGTGGATATTTACCAAGGGCCGGCAGGCAAAGGTTGAAAAACCTTCGAAACAATTGACCAGCCCCGCCGGTTCGCCGTTGACGAAAGCCAGCACGCTGAAAGCATGAGGACGCTTGGCCAGTTCCTCGGGCAGGTGCAGCAGCACCTCGGCCGACAACGGATGTCCCCCGCCCATCGGGTCCTGCGCATAGCCGTTGAGCACATGACAGATCGCTTCGGCGTGGACCGGGTTGGTGTAGCTGGCTTGCAGAACAAGGATGTCCTTGGCTTCTTCCATGACCTTCCATCTCACTTCGGTAGTACCGGCGGCTCGACGCCGTCGGCGGGATACAGGTCAGGCGGGCTGACCAAAACGTTGCATTTGCATTTCCTGGAGGCGACTGAGCGTACGGCGAAACGGGAATTGCAGATAGCCCTCGGTGTACAACTCATCCATCGGCACCGCAGCCGAAAGGCACAACGGTACCTTGCGGTCGTAGCATTCGTCGACCAGAGCGATGAACCGCCGCACACCGTCGTCGTGGACCGACAACTGTGGCAGTTCACGGTCACCGGCCACGACCCGTTCAACGCCGTCCTCAGTACCCCGGGCGATGCGCCCTTCGCGCTGTTCGGCGCTCAGGCAGGGCACGTCACTGAGCAGGATGACGCTGAAGCGGTCACACAGCGCCATGAAGTCCAACGCCGAGAACGGTTGCTCGCACAGGTCGGCGTAGCGGCTCCAGAGCACGGTATCGCTGGCCTGGACCGGTTCAAGCAGACGGTGGCCGACTTCAATCGGTGCACTGCTCGACGCTTGCCCTGCGGTCAATTGGTTGAAGACATTGGCCAGCGGATCGGGTTGCCCGGGATCGCGCAACCAATAACGCTGCGCCAATTGGCCTGGGTGCTGGCGATGGTCTTGCCAGCCGTTCACTGGCACGACCTGCATGTGCTGCTTGATCGCGGTGATGGTTGGCAGGAAGCGCTCACGGTTGTGGCCGTTGGCATAGAGTTCTTCCGGCGGCAGGTTGGAGGTGCTCACCATCACCATGCCCAGTTCGAACATCACCTGGAACAAGCGCCCGAGGATGATCGCGTCGCCAATGTCGTTGACGAACAGTTCGTCAAAACACAGCACCCGTACTTCCGCGCTCAACTCCCGGGCCAAGGCTTGCAAAGGATCCGGCGTGCCGGTGAGCTGGAACGAGCGCTGGTGCACCCACGCCATGAAATGATGGAAGTGCTGACGGCGCGCCGGCACCTTGAGGCTTTCATAAAAGCGGTCCATCAGCCAGGTCTTGCCACGCCCCACCGGGCCCCAGAGATAAACACCCTTGATCGATTTGCGCCCCTCGTGCAACGCCTGGTGGCACTGCTCCAGCGCCATGATGGCCAATTCCTGGGCTTCGTCCTGGACGAAGCCGTGGTGTTCGATGGCATGCTGCCAGGCAGTCAAGGGGGAGTCGAAAGTCATACGGCCCGGGTCCGGAAAACGAAGGTGGGGAGTATGCCATGGCGGGCGACTGCAGAAACCCTGCACAGAACCCTGGCAAGGGGTTTATCTGTGGAAGCAAGGCCTGTGGGAGCATGGCTTGCCCGCGATAGTCGCGCCGCGGTCTAACAGCCAAACTGCGTTATCGTTCATCGCGGGCAAGCCTTGCTCCCACAGACCTGAGTGCAGAACTTTAAACCGAGATATCCAACCGACTGATCTTACCCTGCTCATCGAGCCGAAAGGTATAGCGCAACTCCAGCGGGCTACCGGGGAACGTCCCGGAAATCAGGTTCTGCACCAACACTTTGCCAGTGCGCTGCTGCACATTGAGGACCTCCACCCGCGGCTGGAAGCGCTGGGCGGTGTCTTCCATCCATTGGGCGATGGCCTGGGTGCCAACGCGGTGCTGGCCTTCATCGAACACGTTGGCATCCTCGGCGAAGAAACGCGTCACCGCCGAACTGTCACGGGCATTGGCAGCCGCGATGTAGCCGGCGATGGCCGGGGCCAGGGAAGAGACGGGATTGGACATGGTACGGCTCCTTGTTTTATCGATCTGGCACCATGCTAGAACAGCGTTGTGTCAGTTTTTGTCAGGAGTGAAACGCCCGGTTTCGTCCAACTTCATCAGCGCAAACCAGTCCCGCAACAAATCGCTGCGCCGGCCCGGATACCGCTCGCCCTGCTCGGTGGCCGAGGCAATCCGGTCGGTGCGAAAGGTCCGGTAGGCGCCGCGCAACTCGCACCAGGCCACCACCACCCGCGCTTCATTGAAAAAGCCCAGGGCCAGCGGCCAGATCAGGCGTTGGCTCGGGGTCTTGTTCACGTCGGCGTAGTCAATGTACAGCTTGGCCTGGGCGCGAATGGCCTGGCGGTACACATTCAATTCCACGGTGTTCTGCGGATAGCCATAACCCGGCGGGCCAGGCAGCACCGTGGGGTTGCGCAGAGCATCCCGCACATCCGGGGCCAGTACCGCGGCGACCTTCGCCAGGGCGTCGGCGGCGGCCTTGCCCAGCACCTCGTCGGCGCGTTGATCCACGTAGCGCAAGCCCAGCACAATGGCCTCTATTTCATCGGCGGTGAACATCAGTGGCGGCAGGAACAGGCCGCTGCGCAATACATAACCGATGCCTGCCTCGCCCTGGATCGGCGCGCCGAGGGCCGTGAGTTCGGCGATGTCGCGGTACAAGGTGCGCTCGGAAACGTTCAGTTCGCCCGCCAATGTCGCAGCGGTGACCGGGCAACGCTTGCCCCGCAAGACTTGCAGCAAAGTGAGCAGCCGAGTGGTACGCGACACGATGGTCTGTCCGGGAAGAAAAAAGATGACGCAGATTAGCAGAGGCTGGTGTCAGAAACTGTCAGGAGCCATAAGCCTTGTTAGGACCGAGAGCCTCGCAAGACTGTGGGAGCAAAGCTTGCTCGCGAAAAAGACACCTCGGTTCCTGAAAGACCGCACCACCTTCATCGCGGGCAAGCCTTGCTCCCACAGCAGGGCACGGTTGTCGTCGGAACGCTTTGGGGTATCGTGCTCAATCGCTGCCGGTTTTTTCATTCCTTGAGAGTTTATCCATGCGCAGAATCCTCGGCCTTTCCGTTTTCCTGATCCTGCTCAGCCTGAGCGCCTGCGCCCTCTTCCCCCACCGCGATCCGCTGAACATCAACGTGGTCGGCATCGAACCGCTGCCCAACCAGGGCCTGGAAGTGCGCTTCGCCGTGAAGCTGCGCGTGCAGAACCCCAACGAAACCGCCATCGACTACAACGGTGTGGCGCTGGACCTGGAGGTCAACGGCCGTACGCTGGCGACGGGGGTCAGTGACCAAACCGGCTCGATCCCGCGCTTCTCCGAAGCGATCCTGAGCGTGCCGGTGAGTATTTCGGCGTTTTCCGTGCTGCGCCAGACCCTGGGCCTGAGCCAGACCCAAAGCCTGGACAACCTGCCCTACGTGCTCAAGGGCAAGCTCGCCGGCGGCGTGTTCGGCACGATGCGCTTCGTCGACCGCGGGACCCTCGAACTGCCGGGTTCCGCGGCGACGTGGTGAATCACGCCGTGAAGCGCACGCCGGGCTTGGCGCGCTCGTCCACCACCAATTCGAACACGTCCGGCCTGGCGTAATGTCCGACCACGTCATAGTCGTAGCGCGCCCGCACCAGGTCATCGGTGTCGATTTCGGCGGTCAGTAACCCAGCGGTGTCTTTCAGCGGCCCGGCGAGCACATCGCCCATGGGCCCGACAATCACACTGCCACCGGCAATCAGCGGCCGCTCGGCCGGCCAGTGCGCAACGTCGATGCCCAGGGCCTGCGGCGAGGCCTGGACCTGACAGGCACTGACCACAAAACAACGCCCTTCGTGGGCGATATGGCGCATGGTCACCTGCCACATCTCCCGCTCATCCACCGTTGGCGCACACCAGACGTCCACCCCCTTGGCGTACATCGCGGTGCGCAGCAGCGGCATCATGTTTTCCCAGCACACCGCCGCGCCAACCCGACCAACCTGGCTGTCGATCACCGGCAAGGTCGAACCATCGCCCTTGCCCCAGATCAGCCGCTCGGTGCCGGTGGGCATCAACTTGCGGTGCCGGGCCACCAGGCCCGCATCGGGTTCGAAATACAGCGCGGTGCAGTACAGGGTGCTGCCGACACGCTCGATAACGCCCAGCACCAGGCTTGCCCCCGTACGCGCCGACAGTCCGGCCAGCGCTTCGGTTTCAACGCCGGGCACGTCAATAGCATTGGCAAAATAACGGGCAAACGCCTCGCGCCCCTCCGGCAACCGGTAACCCAGTTGAGTGCCGAACCCCTCGCCCTTGGGATAACCACCGAGCAACGCTTCAGGCATCACCACCAGGCGTGCGCCAGCCTGGCGAATGGCGTCTTCATAGGAAAGGATCTGCGCCAGGGTCTCGCCCTTGCCACCAGGCAACGAACCGATCTGCAGGGCAGCCACAATGGATTTGGGCATGGTTTTCAACTCCTTGATCATCAGGTGTTGCTGATTCTCAAGGAGCGGCCGATCATGAATAAAGCCCAAAATGCTGCTAAATGATATGAGCCTAATGAATATCGCCGACATCGACCTCAACCTGCTCAAGACCTTCGAAGCCCTGCACGACGAATCCAGCGCCAGCCGCGCCGCCGTGCGCCTGGGCGTGACCCAGTCGGCCATCAGTGCCGCATTGCGCAGGCTGCGCGATTTATACGGCGATCAATTATTCGTGCGCACGGGCCGGGGCTTGGCGCCGACGCTACGGGCGAACCAGCTGAAGCCGGTGATCAGCGAAGCACTGGACAAATGCCGCCAGAGCCTGGCGATGGTCGATCCGGATGCCAGCCATTACGAGGGCCGCTCGGTCATCGTCGGCCTGTCGGACGATTTCGAGATTGCCCATGGGCGCCGCCTGATCGAGGAGGTGGCCCGTCGCGCACCGGGCCTGCGCTTGATTTTCCGACAGACCCACAGCCAGATCGTCGGCCGGGCCCTGATGGAGCGCGACCTCGACCTGGCGATCACGGCGGGCGGTTTCGCGCAGCGGTTGCTCAGCCGCCAGGTATTGGGCGAAGGCGATTACGCTTGCCTGTTGGACGCGGCGAGCCTGGCGCAAGACCAACAATCCCTCAGCCTGGAGGCGTTCGTGGCCCGTGAGCATCTGTTGGTGTCTTCGGGAGGGTTCATCGGTATCACCGACGAGGGGCTGGCCGGGCTTGGCCTGAGTCGGCGAGTCTGTGCCTCGACCACTCACTTTGCCGCGTTGCCGTTCCTGCTCAAGGGCAGCCAGGCCGTGGCGACGATTCCGGCCCATGCCGCCCGGGCCATCGCCGCCCTCAGCGGCCTGGCCTTGCTGCCCTGCCCCCTGGCCTTGCCCCGCTACCCCATCGAACTGGGCTGGCGGACCCACACGCAAATGGATCCGGCAGTGCTCAAGGTACGCGAGGCCATTACCGCGACGTTTGCCTGAGGTTTACTTGTTGGCGGCCATCAGGCGATTGACTTCACTGCGCACCATGTTGGCGTATTCCGGCGGCGACATGCCGTCCAGTTCGGCACGCACCCACTCGGCCCACTTGCCCTTGCGTTTGGAGCGCTCGCCGAACAGGCGGGCGGCATCGCCCTTGGCCTTGCCCAGGTTGTTTTGCCACAGTTCAAAGAGTCGGGATTTTTCGTCTTCCAGCGCGGCGCGCTCGGCCAGGGGCTTGTCAGCCAGATTGAAGCTCATGGGAATTACCTGTTGCGTAAATAGGCGCCATCTTACACCTTGCTGGGAAACGTCTTAACCACGATTTGCGATGGACTGCCCTGCCAGCGCCCAGCGCTGCAACTTTTTTAGAGCCGCAGCACTCCATTGTTCAATGCCATCATCCACACAAGGAGTACTTCCATGGCCCGTAAAGGCACCGTGCAAGCGAACGGAGAGCAAATCAAGGATCAAGCCTTCAGCGAATTGACGGCGCTGATTGAAGAATCGGAAAAACTGCTCAAGAGCAGTGCCTCGCTGGTGGGCGAAGAGGCCGAGAACCTGCGAGGCCAGATATCCCAGAAACTGCAACAGGCGCGCGACTCGGTCACCAGCGCACGGGAGCGCACTCGTCCCATGGTCGATGCCACTGAAGTCTATATTGGTGGCCATCCCTGGCAGACCGTGGCGATTTCCGCTGGGTTCGGGCTGGTGGTGGGGTTGCTGCTGGGACGGCGTTAAACAACTGCCCCAGAACCCTCACTGCGATTTTATGAGTGGTTAAAACTGTGGGAGCGAGCTTGCTCGCGATGGCGGTATGTCAGGCAACATCAATGCTGCTGGACCACCGCTATCGCGAGCAAGCTCGCTCCCACAGGGATTTGTGAGTGACACAGGTACTGTGTGAACCCGCACAAGGTCTTGCCTTAAGCCACAGGCCCCGCCCGCAGGATCGAAGCATCCTCCCCGCGGTACAGCGCCTCGACCTTCCCCGCCCGCCACTGCAACACCGCTCGCTGGTTGATCGACCCCTTATCGGTGATTTCACCACGGTCGATGGACGCCGGTTCATCGAGCAAGGCAATCCACTCCACGCGACTGGCGTTGCCGCTGGCTTCGCGGTTCAGGCGTTGCAGCCAGTCGGCGAACCATTGGCGTACCGGCGGACTGGCGAGGACCTGGGTGTCGCTGGCCTCCGCCCCCAGGCCAGACAGGCGTCGGCATTCAGCAAGCCGTGGAAACACCAGCGCGCCCAGGCATTCGCGATCCGGTGCGGTGATCACCAGGTCCTGAACATAGGGCGTGCCTTCCAGCACCGCCCGGTTGCGCAACGGCCCGACGCTGACGAAGACACCGGAAGACAATTTGAAATCCTCGGCAATTCGCCCATCGAACATCAGCCCCAGTTGCGGATTGCTGGCATCGGCCAGCTTGATCGCATCCCCTGAACAATAGAAACCGTCCTCATCGAACACTTCGGCCGTCTGCTGCGCCGAACGCCAGTAGCCAGGCATGATGTGCGGCCCACGAAAACGCCCTTCGAACTTGCCGTCCACCGGCACTAGGCGGACCTCGCACCCGGGGGCCGGAAGGCCGATGTAGCCGGCCATGGACAAGGGGCCGGTGGTGAAGGTGCAGGACGGCGACGCCTCGGTCATGCCCAGGCCCGCCATCATGCGGATACGTTCGCCACAATGCTGCTCGGCGACCTTGTCGAGCCGGTCCCAGGTAGTTTGCGACAGACCCGCCGCGGCGAAGAAGAACAGGCTGATGCGCTTGAAGAAACGCTCGCGCAATTCACCGTCCTGCTCCAGGGCGCTGACCAGTTCCTCCCAGCCCTTGGGCACGGTCAGGTAGGCGGTGGGCGATATTTCCTTGAGGTTGCGCAGGGTCTCGGCGAAGCCCTGGGCGGTGGGTTTGCCGTCGTCCAGGTAGAACGTGCCGCCGTTGTACAGCACGATGCCGAGGTTGTGGCTGCCGCCGAACGTGTGGTTCCACGGCAGCCAGTCCACCAGCACCGGCGGCACCTCACCGAACACTGGAAAGGTCTGCAGCAGCATCTGCTGATTGGCGCACAACATACGCTGGGTGGTGATCACGGCCTTGGGCAACTTGGTGGAGCCGGAGGTAAACAGGAACTTGGCGATACTGTCCGGGCCGGTGGCGGCGAACGCCTGCTCGGCCTCCGCGCCGCCGGGTTGGGCCAGCAGGCTGGCGAAGCTTGTCCTCGACCGGCCCGGCATCTCTCCACGCACGGTGATCAAGGGAACGTCCGCCGGCAATACGGCATTGATCGCCCGCTCGAACGGTGCGGCTTCGCTGACAAACACCAACCCCGGCTGCAACAGATCGCAGACGTGGCGCAGCTTGGCGAAATCCTGGGACAGCAATGAATAAGCCGGCGACACCGGGCAATAGGGAATGCCGGCGTACATCGCGCCGAGGGCCATTTGCAGGTGTTCGATGTCGTTGCCGGAGAGCAACGCCAGGGGTTTTTCCGCCGATAAACCGTAACTGAGCAAACTTTGGGCTATGGCGCGGACACTGTCGAGCATCTGCGCATAACTGACCCGGCGCCAGTCACCGCCCGCTTCACGGGCCGCGATAAACGTCTGCTGTGGGCGCACCTCGGCCCAGTGCACCAGGCGCTCTAGCAAACGCGCCGGCAACGGAGCCAGGGGTTCCAGGGAGCGCATGTGCAAGATGCCGTGCTCTTCCCGGACTTCGACGGCAGGGTGACCAATCGACACCTGGCGATACCGCCCGGCCTCGGGTCGGGAGGACGATCTGGACTCGGAACTCACGTACATTTCCTCCACCAAGGCACACTCGGGTCGCGATGCGAGCGGAGCGTGGCAGCGCTGGGCTGCGGCCTTGTCATTGTTATTCTGGCCTGCATCCGGGCGACGGCTTTCAAGGCTCGACCGCCCGTGATGCAACGGGTTTCAGATCGGGTAATGCCGCGGACCGTTCTGCAGGGTCACCCAACGCAACTGGGTGAAATGTTCGATGGACGCCTTGCCGCCAAAGCTGCCGTAACCGCTGGACTTGACCCCGCCGAAGGGCATCTGCGCCTCGTCGTGCACGGTCGGCCCGTTTATGTGGCAAATGCCCGACTCGACCCGCTGGGCCAAAGCCAGCGCACGACTCGTGTCGCGGCTGAAGATGGCGGCCGACAAGCCGAACTCGGAATCGTTGGCCAGGCGCAGCAGTTCTTCATCGCCGTCACCGCGCAACAGCACCGCCACCGGCCCGAAGGATTCTTCGCGGTACAGGCGCATTTGCGCAGTGACGCCGTCGAGCAAAGTCGGCTGCAGGATGCTGCCTTCCAACTGGCCACCGGTGACCAGCGTTGCGCCTTTGGCCAAGGCATCGTCGATCAGCCCTTTGATGCGCTGGCCGGCACTGGCATCGACCAACGAGCCCAACACCGAATCACCTGCCGCCGGATCACCGGCACGCAAGGTGGCGATCTTGGCGCTCAGCCGGGCGATGAACTCATCCGCCACCCGGGCGTCGACGATCAGGCGCTCGGTGGACATGCAAATCTGGCCCTGGTTGAAGTAGGCCCCGAAGGCGGCCGCTTGCACGGCTGCATCCAGGTCGGCGTCGTCCAGCACCAGCAGCGGCGCCTTGCCACCCAGTTCCAGCAAAGCCGGTTTGAGATGGCGCGCCGACAGTTCGCCGACGATGCGCCCAACGTGGGTCGAACCGGTGAAGTTGACCCGGCGCACCGCCGGGTTGGCGATCAACCGTTCGACAATGGCCGGCGCATCCGCCGGTGCGTTACAGATCACGTTGACCACGCCGTCACCCAGCCCGGCGTCCTGCAACACCTGGCCGATCAGCCGGTGCACGGCCGGGCTTATCTCGGAAGCCTTGAGCACCACGGTATTACCGCAGGCCAGGGGCATGGCGATGGCACGGGTGGCGAGAATCACCGGGGCGTTCCATGGCGCGATGCCCAGCACCACGCCACAGGGCTGACGCAGGGCCATGGCAAAACTGCCAGGCACGTCCGAAGGAATGATTTCACCGTTGATCTGGGTCGTCATCGACGCCGCTTCGCGGAGCATGTTCGCCGCCAGGTGCACGTTGAAGCCGTACCAGTTGGCCATGGCACCGGTCTCGCCGGCAGCAGCGACGAATTCACTGCTACGGGCCTGCAACTGTTCGGCCGCACGCAACAGACGCGTGCGGCGCTCGTTGGGCGCCAGCGCGGCCCAGGCGGGAAACGCCGCTTGGGCGGCGGCCACGGCGGCATCGGCGTCTTCCAGGGTGGCGGCGGCCACGCGAGACACCACCTCACCCGTCACCGGGTTGCAGCGTTCGAAGGTCCGGCCGTCGCGGGCCGGGCACGACTGGCCGCCAATCAACAGGGGCACGTCCAGCATGGTGATTCCTCTTTTTTGTCTTTATCGGGAATACATCGCAGTGGTGTAACAGTAGCGCCAGGGCGAGGCAGCGAACAGCGGGATGCGGCCCGCCATTCGCCGGTCGATTCAGCGCTTATAGGTCTGCAAGCCCGGCTTGATGCTCTTGTCGTCCAGGAACTGCTTCATGCCCTGCTCGCGGCCACCTTCGGTGTCGAGCAGGCGCGACTGGTCGAGCTTGGCGTACAGGTAATCCTCGTTCTGCTCCCAGGTCAGTTCGCGGCAGCGTTTGAAGCCATGCTTGGCCGCCCGCAGCACCACCGGGTTCTTTTCCAACAGGTTGCGCGCCAGTTCCACGGTGACTTCACGCAGCTGCGCCAAAGGCACGCTCTCATTGACCAGGCCCATTTCAGCGGCTTTCTGCCCGCCGAAGGTCTTGCCGGTCATGATGTAGTACAGCGATTGGCGATGGCCCACGGTATCGGCCATGGCCTTGCTGACCAGGTTGCCCGGCGGGATGCCCCAGTTGATTTCCGAGAGACCGAAGGTCGCTTCGTCGGCGCAGATCGCCAGGTCGCATGCCACCAGCGGACTGAAACCGCCACCGAAGCACCAGCCGTTGACCATGGCGATGGTCGGCTTGGCGTACATGCGCAGCAATTTCCACTGCCACTGCGACGCTTCGCGACGGATTTTTTCCTGGAGGATTTCCGGCCCGGCATCCACTTCGCGGAAATATTCCTTGAGGTCCATGCCAGCGGTCCAGGCATCGCCGGCCCCGGTCAGCACCAATACGCCTGCGGCTGGATCCTGCTCCAGGGTCTCGAGCACGTCGATCATCTCGCGATTGAGGGTCGGGCTCATGGCGTTGCGTTTTTCCGGGCGATTGAGGGTGACCCAGGCGATGCCCTCCTCGATATCGACCTTGACCGTTTTCCAGCGACCTTCGTAATTGCTCATGATGCGTGCTCTCTTGTTCTTGGCTGAAGATGATCAAAAATTAAACCGGAAATTTAGTTATGTCAATTAACTATTAATCTGTTTATCTGTATTTTTCCGGGGCTGGGTCGAAGGTTAAAAAATTCGAATATGCACAAGCCCGTAGCCACGGCGCCGCAACCCCGGCAAACTGGATAGCCTTGTTAATCACTTATCTTGAGGAAGCTCATTTCGATGGCCAAGTCTTCCAAGCCTGCCGAACCCGCCGAGACCCTGGTCGCCGGTACCGACGCGCAGGCACCGCTGGACTCCGCGCTGGACGACCTGATCGGCTATGCCCTGCGCCGCGCCCAGTTGAAACTGTTCCAGAACCTGATCGGCCGGCTCGCCGTCCACGATTTGCGCCCCGCCCAGTTCTCGGCCCTGGCGATCATCGACCAGAACCCCGGGCTGATGCAGGCCGACCTGGCCAAGGCCCTGGCGATCGAACCGCCGCAAGTGGTGCCGCTGCTGAACAAACTGGAAAGCCGTGCCCTGGCCGTGCGCGTGCGCTGCAAGCCGGACAAGCGCTCCTATGGGATTTTCCTGAGCAAGACCGGCGAAACCCTGCTCAAGGAGCTCAAGCACATCGCCGCCCAGAGCGACCTCGACTCCACCGTGGCCCTCTCAGGGGCTGAGCGTGAGGAGTTGTTGCGGTTGTTGAAGAAGGTTTACCAGTAACAGAACACCGCTCCCCCTGTGGCGAGGGAGCTTGCTCCCGCTATGTGAGAGCAAAGCTTGCTCGCGACGAAGGCACCTCGATTTCTGAAAAACCGCAGTGCGTTCATCGCGGGCAAGCCTTGCTTCCACAAAAGCTAGCCAGGCCACTCGAAAGTCACCAGATCGGCACGCTGTACGTCACCAGGAACCGGGTCTGGTTCTCATCGCGAAACGCCGCCGTGCCCGGAAAGTCGTTGCGATAGATCGACTTGCGCGCCAGCAGCCCGACGTTCTTCAATGGGCCGCTCTGGATCACGTACCCCAGCTCCATCTGGAACTCACGCTCCTTGCGATCCTCGGCATTCAGGGCCGCCAGCTCGATGTGATCGCCACGCACATAACGCAGGCGAGTCCTCAGGCCCGGCACGCCTACGGCGGCGAAGTCGTAGTCATGGATCGCCTGCCAGGTGCGCTCCTTGGCGTTGAGAAAGTCCGAGCTCATGGTCATTTCACTCAAGCCCATCAACTCGGTGCCGGACACATACGGCGTGGCCGTATCGCCACTGGCGTGCATGTAGCCCAGGCTCACGCGATGCCCGCCCAGGCGATAGCCGACCAGCGCCGAGACATTGCGGTTATCCACCTTTCCGGCCTTGGCCGCGCCGTCTTCGTCACTGAAAAAACTGCGCAGGTCGGTGGTCAGGACGCCGTCGCCCAGGGGCAGGTTATGCAGCAATGCCAGGGTGTTCTGCTGGTACAGGTCCGCCACTTCAGCGTGGTAGGCCCGCAGACTGAGGTCTTTGTTGACCTGATAGTCGCCGCCTACATACGCCATATGAGAAGAGGTCGCCGCGCCGTTGAATCGGCGGTTGGGCGAGGCGATGCTCATCGGCTGGTAATCGGTGGAATCGCGCCGGGCGATGCGATCGATATAACCGGTGTTCAACGTCAAACCGTCGAAATCCTTGGAACTGAGCGTCGTCCCGCGAAAGGTCTGCGGCAGTAACCGCGACGGACTGGCAAAGGCAAACGGCAGGAAGATCGACACATCGCCGGTCTTCACCGTGGTTTGAGCGAAACGCAGCTTGCCGGTCACGCCCAGGCGCGAATACTCATCCGCCGCACGCTTGTCGCTACTGGAGACCGGCAACAGTTCGGTGCCGCTGCGATCCGGCGACGAATCCAGCTTGATGCCCAGCAATCCCCTGACATCCAGGCCGAACCCGACCGTGCCCGGGGTGAACCCCGACTCCATATTCATGAACACACCCTGAGCCCATTCCCGGGCTGCGGTTTTGGCGCCGTTGTCCTTGTAGTCGCGATCCATGTAGTAGTTGCGCAGGGTCAGGGTACCGTGGCTGCCGTCGATGAAGCCTTCCGCCCACAATACGGGGGAACCGAGGCTCAGCCCGAGACAGGCCAGCAGAGGGACGAGAGATGAAACAGGGCGCGCCGTCAGCGTGTCCCGAGCAAGGTTTGGCATGTTCGGTGTCCATTTATTGTTGTTGTTTTGATCGACCCTGCCTTGGCGATGGAGGGCCGTGCGGACAAAGAATGGAAACGGCACGGGCGCTTCGTCAATCACGAACGTCCGATAATCGAACATTAATATAATTAACTAATTTACTAATTAATCCATGGATTGTTGCCAAGCACCTGATTTTCATCATGAACTGGCCGCATATTGACGTCCTCCTGGCACCCTTCATTTTTTAGTTAGCTTTGTTAATCTTAAAAGTACCCCGCCCGGTTTCCTCCGAGCCGGTGTCCCTCACAAAAACAATAAGAGGATTTGCCATGGACCGTCCGGCGCGTCGTGCGACGCTGACCATTGCCTTGTGTTTCATCGTTGCGTTGATCGAGGGTTTCGACCTGCAGTCAGCCGGTACCGCTGCCGCAGGGCTACGGCAGACGTTTGCCCTTGACCCGAAAATGATGGGTTGGGTGTTCAGCGCCGGCATCATCGGATTGCTACCGGGGGCGTTTTTTGGTGGCTGGATCGCCGATCGCATCGGTCGCAAGAAAATCCTCATCGCGGCTGTCTTGCTGTTCGGCGTATTTTCCCTCAGTACCGCTTATGTCGAACACTTCTCCAGCCTGTTGCTGGTGCGCTTCATGACCGGCCTGGGCCTGGGCGCCGCCCTGCCCAACCTCATTGCCCTGTGTGCCGAAGCCGTGGGCGAACAGCGCCGGGGCACGGCCATCAGCGTGATGTATGCGGGGGTGCCGTTGGGCGGTGCGTTGGCCGCCGTGGTCGCGATGCTGTTTGGCGAGCATTGGCAGATGACGTTTTTCATCGGTGGGTTGGCGCCTTTGCTGGTAGTCCCGCTGATGCTTCTGTGGCTTCCCGAATCCAGTGCCTTTCGCCAGGCCCGGGATGGCGGCTCCTCGCGGGGCTCCACCGCCCAGGCGTTGTTTGGTGAAGGTCGCGGCCGTACCACGGTGGCGCTCTGGCTGAGTTATTTCTTCACCCTGACGGTGATGTACATGTTGCTCAACTGGCTGCCGTCATTGCTGCTGGAACAGGGCTTCAGCAAACCCCAGGCTGGTCTGGTGCAGATGCTGTTCAACATCGGTGGCGCCCTTGGCTCGTTGCTGGGGGGGCTGTTGCTGGACCGTTGCAATGGCATCAAGGTGGTGCTGTTCGTCTATGCCGGTCTGCTGAGCGCCCTGGCCGGGGTTGGGTTGTCCGTTGGTATCGTGCCCATGGCCATTGCCGGGTTTGCCGCCGGGTTGTTTGTCATGGCTGCACAGTTGGTGCTCTATGCGTTGGCACCGCCCTCCTACCCGACGGCCGTGCGTGCGACGGGGGTGGGTGCAGCGGTGGCCATCGGGCGCCTGGGGTCGGTGGCCGGGCCTTTGGCCGCCGGGCAGATCCTCGCGGCCGGGGGTGGGACCACTGCTGTATTGCTGGCGACTTCCCCGGGGTTGGTGGTTGCTACGTTGGCTGTTCTTAGTGTGATTCGTTATTCGGCCGGGCCGCGGTTGGGTGCGGCGAAGTCGGTTGTGGGGAATTCCTGATTTTGGTGCGTATATCCGTTGTTTAGGTCACGGCGACTTATGGTTCCGCCGTAAGGGCGGAACCCTAAGCAGCCGTTACCTAAATAACGGATATTCACCCCCCACAAAAAATGCCATCACCCCTGAACCCACCGCTCCCGCCGACTCAACTCAGGCTTTTTTAAAAACACCCTCTGCGGCAGCAACAACCAAGCCAAGGCCGGCAGCAGAATCAAAGCCCCAAGCATATTCACCAAAAACATAAAGGCCAGCAAAACCCCCATGTCAGCCTGGAACTTGATCGGCGAAAACGCCCAGGTCGACACCGCCACCGCCAATGTCATACCCGTCAGCAACACCACCTTGCCGGTGAACAGCAGCGCCTGGTAATACGCCTGGGCCAAGGTGTCGCCAGCACGCATCCGCGCCAGGATCACACTCAACACATAGAGCGCATAATCGACGCCAATACCCACACCCAATGCAATGACCGGCAATGTTGCGACTTTCACCCCCATGCCCAGCCCTACCATCAGCGCCTCGCACAGGATAGAGGTAAGCATCAGCGGCAGCATCGCGCACAGAGTCGCCCGCCAACTGCGGAAGGTCAGCAAGCACAGCAGACTGACCGCACCGTAGACCCAGAACAGCATCTCGCGCATGGACTTCTTCACGACGATATTGGTCGCCGCTTCGATCCCCGCGCTGCCGGCCGCCAGCATGAACTTGACCTCTGGCATCTGATGCCCGGCAATGAATCGTTCGCTGGCCTCCACCACCCGGTTCAAGGTGTCAGCCTTGTGATCGGCCAGGTAGACGTACAACGACAGCATCGAGCAGCCCTGATTGAACAACTCTCGCGGAGCACGGGTCTGCACGGCACCCAGTGCGCCGTCGTTGGGGATCAGTTCATACCATTTGAAGTTGCCTTCGTTATAACCGGCCGTGGCGATCTTGCTCAGCGCCGCCATCGAGGTGGTCGATTCCACGCCGGGCAATTGCTCCAGTTGCCAAGCCAGCGCATCTACCGCGGACAGACTGGCGTAACGGGTGCATTGATCTTCTGGGGTCTTGATCATGACCACGAAAATATCCGAGCTGGCCGCGTAGTTTTGGGTCATGAACAACGCATCGCGGTTGTAGCGCGAGTCGGCACGCAACTCTGGAGCACCGGGGTCCAGGTCGCCGATTTTCAGGTGCAGGCTCACGGCAAAACCAAACGCGGCCAACAGCAAGCCCGCCAACATGGCACCCATGGCCCAACGGCGTTGGGTGAAAAGATCGAGCACGCGCCACAGTGGATGCTTGATCTGCGCCTGCTGCTCGGTGGTTTCCGCACTGAGGCTGCGTTGCGCCGCCGCCGGGCTGACGCCGATATAGCTGAGCAGGATCGGCAGCAGGATCAGGTTGGTGAAGATCAGCACCGCCACGCCGAGGCTGGCGGTGATCGCCAGGTCCTGGATCACCCGAATATTGATCAGCAGCAACACCGCAAAACCGACCGCGTCACAGAGCAACGCGGTGATGCCGGCAGCGAACAGTCGGCGGAAGGTGTAGCGCGCGGCGACCACCCGGTGGGTGCCACGGCCGATGTCCTGCATGATGCCATTCATCTTCTGCGCGCCATGGCTCATGCCAATGGCGAACACCAGGAACGGCACCAGTGCCGAGTAAGGGTCCAGCTCATAACCGAGCAAGGCCAGCAGCCCCAGTTGCCAAAGCACCGCCGCCAGAGAACAGGTCACCACCACCAGGGTGCTGCGCGCGCAACGGGTGTAGCCAAACAGCACCAATACCGTCACCAGTACCGCCACCACGAAGAACAGCAGAACCTGGGTCATGCCCTCGATCAGGTCGCCGACGATCTTGGTAAAGCCGGTGATATGGATGCGCAGGTCATCGGTCTGGTACTTGTCGCGCAACGCCTCCAGTTGCCGGGAAAACTCGCCATAGTCCAGCGCCTTGCCCGTCTGCGGATTGATTTCCAGCAACGGCACGAAGATCACGCTGGACTTGAAGTTGCCGGCGACCAATTGACCGACTTCCCCGGAGCGGGCCACATTGGTCCGCACCTGCTCGATGCTGGCGGCCGATCCGTCGTAGTCGTCAGGGATCACCGTGCCGCCGTCGAGCCCTTCCTCGGTCACGGCGGTCCAGCGCGTGGTCGGAGTCCATAACGATTTCATGTAGGGTCGGTCGACACCCGGCAGCAGATAGAGCTCGTCGTTGAGCTTGGCCAGGGTATCGAGGTAGTCCTTGGTGAAAATGCTCCCCTGCTTGACCTCCACGGCAATGCGCAGCGAGTTGCCCAGGCCGCTCAATTCACTGCGGTTCTCAAGGAAGTTGGCGACGTAGGGATGCCCGGTGGGAATGGTCTTCTCATAGCTGGCATTGATGCCGATGCGCGTGGCTTGCCAACCCAGCACCAAGGTCACCAGCAGGCACAGCAGGATCACCAGCGGGCGATGGTTGAAGATCGCCCGCTCGGCGAAGTTGCCCGACGCCCGGTCGAAGTCTTCCTGGCGGCCGATCACGGTTTGGATTCTGTCGTCTTTCAAGTTTGACTCCTGTTGCACGAGCCGTGGCCCGATAGCGCTACACCGTGAAGTTTCAAGGTTGACCGGAGGCCCGCGGATCCTGGTCAGCGGCCACGCCGGTCAAACCGACGCTGGCCAGGCTGCCGTCGACCGCCTGTTGCATGGCAGCGACGGTCCCGCCGCTGCGGCTCTGACGCTTGTCAAAGCTGCGGCCCTGGTCATGACTGAAGAGAAGCTCGCCACTCTGGCTGGCCAGCAACAGGCCGCCGTCGCGCAGTTCGAGGGCGCTCGCCAGGGTTGATTCGATACCGGTATCGAGGCGTCGCCAACTGCCGCCACGGTCATCGGACCACCAGGCGTTTCCGCGCAAGCCATAGATGATCAAGGCCCCATCGCGGGTGCCGAGCAGGCCGAAAAAGCTGCCCTCATAAGGTGACTTCAAGGCTTGGAATGACTGCCCGGCATCGGTCGAACGCAACAGCAGGCCGCGCTCCCCCACCAGCAGCAGGTCCTTGCCCACGGCGCGAATGCCATACAGGTTCAAACCCTGGGGATTTTCCACATGCCGCATCCACGGTTGCCAGCTTCGCCCGCCGTCATCGGTACGGTAGATCTGGTTGTAGGCACCCACGACGTAGCCGTGCAGGCGGTCACTGAAATACAGGTCGAGAAACGGTTTGTCCGGTCCGTCATCGAGCATGTGCCGTGCCTGTGCCAGGTGGCTGGCACCGCCGGGTTGATTGGCATCGCGCTCAGCGACCTGCACCGCCAGGGCGATGGCGCGCTCACCGTCGAGTTGCTTTTGCCAGGTTTCCCCGCCGTCCTGGGTGTGCAGCACCACGCCCAGGTGACCGACCGCCCAGCCCTGCTCGGCATCGACGAATTGCACCGCCGTCAGGCTGACGCTGACCGGTACCTTGGCCTGGCGCCAACTCACGCCAGCGTCATCGGAGAGCAGCACGATCCCACGCTCCCCCACCGCCACCAGGCGTTCGCCGGCCCGGGCCAGCCCAAGCAATACCGCGCGCGGGGCCTTGGCCGTCGGCAGTGCCGGTTGCTGCAACACCGCCAATGTCGTGGCCTGTGCGCCCCAGGGTACGTTTGCCAACAAGCACCCCACCAGGGCGCAAGCACCCCATAGCGAACCGCGGCGCGCAAAGATTTTTTCAACGTTCATATCGTTATTCCGCCTGGAAAATCGTAAGCGACCGTGGCGAACCTCCTCCTCGCCACGGCCACCACAGGTTCAGCGCATGTTTTCGTTGGCCATGGCATCTGGGGTGAAATAGGACGCCGAAGGCTTCGCGACCTTCTGGTACTGAACCGCCAGGTCGTTGCTCGATGAGTTGAGGAAGTAGGCCCCGGTGTCGAGGTTGTAGCTGCCCCACATGACCTGTGCGGTAAGGGCCGGCAGATCAGGTGCCAGCAGCGTCAGCGAGTACATCTGCCGGCCGAGCTTGCCCTGGGCGTCATAACCGTCGGCCATCAGGATCTGCCAGGAGTCTTCGTCGACGTAGTAGGTCCGACGCGGCACGACATGGCGCTTGCCGGATTTGAGCGTGGCCTCGACCACCCAGACCCGATGCTTCTCCCAACGCACCAAGTCGGGATTGAGGAAGTTCGCCTTGACCAGGTCGTCGCTCTTGGCCAGCGCGGCGCGGTTATTGTTGTAGCCGACGATCAGCTCTTTCTTGCCCACCAGCTTGAGGTCGTAGCGATCGGTCGGTCCGAACAGCATGAACGCCTCGTCGAACAGGCCGACACCGGAGGTCACGAAGTCCGGCGTGTCATAGGCAATGTTCGGCGCCCGGCGAACCCGGCGCTGGCCGACCAGATACTGCCAGGCCGCCCGATTGGCCGGGTCCAGGTCCCAGTGGGTCATCAGGCCTTCGCCGGCCTTGGACGACGGCAACTCGGTGAACAGCTTGCCCAGCAGGTACTTGCCCGAATAGCTTTCCAGGCTGCCGCCTTCGACGTAGTAGGGAAACTGGTAGGTGTATTGGGCACGGGTCGCTTGGACTTTCTTGCCGCCGGCGGTCATCAGCCAGGTATCGAAAGGTGAGCTGATGGTGTCGCCGCCCTGCCACGACAACCGATAATTCCACAGCACTTGCGCACCGTTTTCCGGGATCGGGAACGGGATGCCGCCGTAGGCGTTGGAAACCTTCTCGCTGTCCACGTCCAGCGTGGCGCGGGTGGCATTCTTGCTGGTGTTGTCATACACCCATTGCGGCGCCGCGGCCGAACGATGGGTCGGGTACACGTCCAGGCGATAGTCCGGGTACTTCTTGAGCAGCAGCTTGGTGCCTTCGGCCAGTTCGTTGGCGTACTGCTCCATGTTCGCGGCTTTGATCGAATACAGCGGTTTCTCGCTGGCGAATGGATCAGGACGCTTGTCACCCGGTTTATAGCCGGGCGTGACCTGGGTATAACCGCCCTGCCACGCCGGGATACTGCCATCGGCATTACCGGCACGCTCGCCGCCCAGGGGGGTCAGATCGGTTTTCAAACGTGCGGCCTGTTCAGGCGATACGGCCGCCTGCGCCAGCCCCATGCCGGCCAGGGCCAGGGTCAGGACGCAGGTGTTCAGGAAAGCTGTGTTCTGCATGGCGAATCCACCTTATTAGAATGAGGTTTTCACGTAGAGCGAGACGAAGTCGCGGTCGGCCAACGACTGTCCGTAACTGAAATTGCCGTCCTCGCGCAGCCCGGCTTTCGGTGCGCCGAAGAAGTTCACGTAGTTGAGGCCGACATCCCAGCGTTGCAGATAGGTGGCTTTGAGCCCGACACTCCAGTCACCGGAATGGGTGTTGCCGAAGCCGGATTTGTTGACCGCCGATGAACGCCCATCGAGCACTATCCCCATGCCAATCGGCACGGTCAGGTCGATCCCGTCGACAATCTGGAAGTACGCCGGCTCGATCAATACCCGCAGCGCCGTGGCATCGCGGGTGGTGTTGGAATCCAGCGCGGCAGCGTTCTTGGTCACGCTCAAGGTGCGGTTCCAAGCCAGTTCGGCCAGGGCCGAGCCGCCGTCCCAGAACGCGGTGGGCGATAACAGGTAAATCGCCGACAGGTTGGCATGGGCGGTCTTGCCCCTGGCGAACAACTCATTGTCGCCACCATCGGCCTCCATGCCGGGGGTCACCACTTGCAGGTTGCTCACCAGCGGTGCGTTCCAGCGCACCGACGTTTCACCGGCAAAGTTGAACGGGCCGTAGGCGGTGGAGAAACTGACGCCGGCGGTCTTGATATCTTCGGCGTAGACCTGCCGATAGGAACCCAGGATCGGCAAGCCGGTGGCCGCTGCCGCCGGACCGTCCAAGTACGCGTACAACCCGATCGGCGCCTTGTCGTGATACTGGGCCGCGTAGAAACCCAGCTCCAGTTCGGTGCCGCTCGGCTTGTAGCGAATCTGCATGCCGCCCTGCCCCGAATTGCGCGGTTTCAGATCGCCGCCATTGACCGTGTCGTTACCGAACACTTCGCGCAACGGACCACTGCCGTAACCGATGGCATCGACATCGCTCAGGTAGCTGCCGGCACCGGGCAGGTTGGAACGCTCCCACTCAAACTGATAGTAAGCGCCCACCGACAGCTGCGGGTTGATCTGCAACTGCCCGGAGATTTGATTGACCGGGCGCAGGATCTCCTTGAACTGAGTCCCCGGCACGCTGAGCAACTTGACGACGTCGGTCGGGCCTTGGGCATTGGCAATGCCGTTGCCACCATAGAACAGGCTTTCCCCGTAGATCAGGCTGTGTCGGCCCAGGCGCGCCACGCCCTGGGAGTCTTCACCGAGGTCACCGCGCAAGAACACGAAGGCATCGAGAATTTCCGCGTCGCGACCGTGGAGCTTGCGGGTTTCGCTGAGGAAGTGCGGTTGCTCGTTGCTGTCGGTGTCCTGGTTATAGATATCGTCGTACCAGGCCGCGCCGCTCACGCGCAGGCCATAGTTTTGCCGGCTGAGGTCCATTTCGGAGAACAGATCCAGGCGGTTGGAGACCAGGCCACGGCTGAAGTTCTTATCGCCCTGGCTCTGGATCGAGGGGTACAGGCCGTTGGCGGTTGGCGCGTTGACCAAGCGGCTGTCCTGCCCCTGCAAGCGCCAGGCCTGGCTGTACTTGATGGTGTTGTCCCAGCGCAATTTCCAATCGGAGTCACCCAGGTCCATTTGCATGGCCTCGACCCGATCGACCATCACACCGGTGCTGCATAACGCCAGGAACAGGGCGCAATGCTTGAAACGAAAGCTATCTTTGAGGTTATCCATGGACGCTTCTCATTATTGTTATTTTTGGGCATGGCTTTGGCAGCCAACACGCTCAGGTCGCGGCTTGCGCCGCTTTCTACGGGTGCGCATTTCAGATGTAGGTAGAGGCCAATCCACCATCGACCGGCAGGTTGACGCCGTTGATCCAGCGCGATTCGTCGGCACACAGGAAAGCGATCACCGCCGCCACCTCATCGGCGTAAGCGGGACGTTTCATGCGGTGGGCATCGGCCTGGGTCCGGGCCTCGCCGAGCATGCTCACGAAGTCGTCGAGGATGGGCGTGAATACCGGGCCTGGGGCGACACTGTTCATGCGCACCGAATGCTCAAGGAACCAGGGTTGGGCCTGCAGGTAATTCCAGACGATCAAGGCTTCCTTGAAGTACTGGTAGCAGGTCTGGTTCGCCACCGGGTGGTCGGCCAGCCAGGCTTGCGCGGCGGCAAAATCGTCGATGCGCGCCAGCGCCTTGTGCTGTTCCAGGCGTAACGGCCATTCGGCGCCGAGGATCGAGGCGATATTGACGATGCTGCCGCCAGCGCTGATACGTGGCAGCAGCGCACGGCTCAAGTGACGCAGCCCAAGGTAGTTGACCCGCGCCAGCAGTTGCGGGTTGGCGGTGCCCGGCACGCCGGCAATGTTGCACAGGCTGTCGAGCCGTGCGGGCAGCTGTGGCAGCAACCGATCGATGTTCTCGGCGCTACTCAAGTCGCCCTGCACAAAACCGTCCAGGGTCATGTGGGGCGCCTTGAGGTCCACGCCAATCACTTGGGCGCCATGAGCGCGCAGCAGGCTCGCGGTGGCGGCACCGATACCCGACGAGACACCGGTCACCAGCACAATCTTGTTGTCGAGTTTCATGTTGAGTCCTCTTATTATTTTTGTGTACCCACGGGCCCTCAGCTCATCGGGCCCGGTAAAACCGACCTGTCAGAACGGGTAGACCGGCGCCGTATCCTTGACCGTCACCCACTGCCATTGGGTGTATTCGTCCCAGTCCGCCGGGCCACCGACGCTGCCACCATTGCCCGAGGCGCCGCGCCCACCGAACGGGTTGACGCACTCATCGGCGACGGTCTGGTCATTGATGTGCAACATGCCGCACTGCAACCGCTCACCAATGGCCATGGCCCGGCCCACCGACGGTGAAATGATCGCCGCCGCCAAACCGTACTCGGTGCGATTGGCCAACTCGATGGCTTCGTCATCGGTGGCAAAGCTGACCACCGTTGCCACCGGCCCGAAGACCTCCTCGTCAAAAGCGCGCATGCCCGGCTTCACGCCGCTGAGCACGGTGGCCTGGTAGAACAGCCGATCATGGCCGCCGCCTGCTTCCAGCCGGGCTCCGGCGCGCACGGTGTCACTGACGATGTCGTGGACCCGTTGCAACTGCCGCTGGTTGATCAGCGGCCCCATCGCGGCTTCTTGCCGGGCGGCGTTGCCGACGGTCATGGCCTGGGCCTTTTCCACCAGTTTGCGGGTCAGCTCGGCGGCGATGGATTCATGGGCGAGAATCAAGCCGGTGGCCATGCAAATCTGCCCTTGATGCAGCCAGGCGCCCCACGCCGCGTTTCGGGCGGCGAGGTCGAGGTCGGCGTCTTCGAGAATGATCAGTGGGTTCTTGCCGCCCAACTCCAGGGCGACCTTCTTCAGGTTGCGCCCGGCCACCTCAGCAACTTTGCGACCCGCGCCGGTGGAGCCGGTGAAGGCGATCATGCGCACGTTAGGGTCACGGCACAGCGCCTCACCAGCATCCGCCGCGCCGGGCAACACTTGCAGCAAACCCTTGGGCAGGCCTGCTACTTCGAACAACCGGGCGATGAGGAAACCGCCACTCACCGGGGTCTGCGGATCCGGCTTGAGCACCACCGCGTTGCCCGCCGCCAGGGCCGGCGCGACGGAGCGCATGGACAGCACCAGGGGAAAGTTGAAGGGCGAAATCACTCCGACCACACCATGGGGTTGGCGCCGCGCAAAGGACAGACGCCCCGCCTCGCTGGGCAAGACCACCCCATGGGCCTGGGACAGCAGGCCGGCGGCCTGATGCAACAGCACGATGGCTTCGCGCACTTCGTGCTGGCCTTTGAACAGCGCGGCACCGGTCTCCCGCGCCACGTACAGCGCCAACTCATCGAAGGACTGCTCGGCCACGTCGGCGGCCTTGCGGAAGATCGCCGCCCGTTGTCGCGGGCCCAGGGCCGCCCATGCCGGTTGGGCCAGGGCGGCGTCGCGACTGGCCTTGGCAATGTCGGCGGTGTCGGCGGTGGCACAGCGCATCAGTCGCTCACCAGTAGCCGGCTCGATGATCGATTGCAGCGGGCCCGAGGCAGGCACCCAATCCCCGTTGAAGACACATTCCGATTCGATCACCTGGGACAGCAGGTGGCTTTTGGGTGCAGACATTTAACACTCCCGGCTCTTTGTTGTTGTCATCGTTTGGCGCACCTGGAAGGTATCGACGCAAACGCCGTGCAAGTGCTTGAGCAAGCGCTGTGCCGGTTTTGCCCGCAGGCCTTGATAAACCTGGCGAAAGGCTCTGGCTCAAGGTTCTTCGCCAGGTATGACGCACAGGGCGCCTGCGCCAACCTGGCCGTTGGCCAGCTGCCGCTTGTTCATTTGATAAAGTTATGCTTAATAACTATCTCGCCAGGTGATCATTTCGATCATCCCGTCATCAGGGGCATAACAATGAATAATCCCCACTGCCAGTTGCCGGATCACCGGATCACCACCGAGCATTACCATCCACGGGGTGACAGCAACGAGCTGAGCGACAGCAGTTCGCCCACAACGGCAGAACTCACCGCGTGCCTGTTTTTCTCCCCCGACGATGGCCGTATCTGGCTCAACGACCAACGCATGTTGCTGCTGCACAGTTCATCCTTCGGTGCGTTGCGCCGGGAAATCATCGAACGCCAGGGGCTGGAGCAGGCCCGAGGCATGCTCACCCGCACCGGCTATTCCTCCGGCGCCCGGGATGCCCGGCTGATTCGTGAACGCTGGCCTCACGCCGATGCCGCGGCGGTGTTCCGCGCCGGCACGCATCTGCATACCCTTGAAGGCATGACCAAGGTCGAGCCGCTGCATTTCAAGTTCGACGCCGACTCGGGCTTCTATGAGGGGGAGTTTCTCTGGCATCACTCCTGCGAGGCCGACGAGCATGTCGCCGCCTATGGCATCGGGCAGGATCCGGTGTGCTGGACCGAACTGGGCTACGCCATCGGTTTCGTCAGCGGGTTGTTCGGGCAACTGGTGGTCTTTCGCGAAGTGGAATGCCGGGGCATGGGCCACGAACGCTGCCGAGTCGTCGGCAAGACCGCCGAGCAATGGGGTGACATCGAGCAGGATCTGAATTACCTCAACGCCTCCCCGCCGACGGTCGTCGCGCGCGCCGACACTCAGTCCGACAGTGTGGCCGGAGCCGCCCTGCTGCCGGACAGCGAACAGCCGCTGATCGGTGCCAGCGCCGCCTTCAACGCCGCGACCCAGGCTTTGCAACGGGTGGCCTTGACCCCTGCCACCGTGCTGGTCAGCGGCGAATCCGGCGTGGGCAAGGAGATGTTCGCCCGCCAGTTGCACCAACTGAGCCGGCGCCGTGACGGCCCGTTCATCGCCCTCAACTGCGCGGCCATCCCCGACAATCTGATCGAGGCTGAACTGTTCGGCGTCGAGCGCGGTGCCTACACCGGCGCCACCCATTCACGCCCCGGTCGTTTCGAGCGCGCTCACGGTGGTACGTTGTTCCTGGACGAGATCACCTGCCTGAGCCTGGCCGGGCAAAGCAAGTTGCTGCGTGCCTTGCAGGAGCGGGAAATCGAACGGGTCGGCGGCGGTCACGGCATCAAGGTCGACGTGCGGGTCGTGGCGGCCACCAACATCGACCTGCGCAAGGCAGTGGCGGACGGCGCGTTCCGTGAAGACCTGTTCTACCGGCTCAACGTCTACCCCATCGCCCTGCCGCCCCTGCGCGAGCGCCGTGATGACATACCGTTGCTGATCAATGCCTTTCTCACGCGCTTTTGCCAGGAATACGGCCGCACACCGATGGGCCTGACCATGCGTGCGTTGAAGGTGTTGTTGCGCTACGACTTTCCGGGCAACGTGCGGGAATTGCAGAACCTCATCGAACGGGGCCTGATCGCCAGCGAGGAAGGCCAGGCGATTGACCTGGTCCACTTGTTTCGCAATGAGCAATTGCCGGTGGATGCGTACTCCGTGGACCACCTCGGCGGCCTCTCGCCGATGGGCCTGGCCGCCAACGATGCCGCAGAAAAACCGGCGCTGCTCCAGTCCCTCAGCCAACTGGACTCGGACTTCTCCATTGACGGCCTGGAATCACGCCTGATCAACGAAGCTCTGCAACTGAGCAGCGGCAACCTGGCGGCGGCCGCGCGCTCGTTGGGACTGAGCCGGGCGCAGTTCGCGTATCGGTTGAAGAAGCATCAACGGGGTGTCCCAGAGTAAACACCGACCCAAGGGGGAATGCTGCAAAATTTGGGGCCGCTTCGCGACCCAGCGGGAGCAAGCTCCCTCGCCACGGGTTTGTCGACGGCCTTAAGTAAATAATATTACCTGTGGGAGCGAGCTTGCTCGCGATGGCGGTGGGTCAGTTGGCATTGAGGTTGGCTGTGCTGACGTCATCGCGAGCAAGCTCGCTCCCACATTGGTTTCTGGGTGACTACAAGGTCTGTGTCAAGCTCGCTCCCACACGGGTCTCCGGGCGACTGCAAGGTCTGTATCCACCACAAGTCCTCTGTGGGAGCGAGCTTGCTCGCGATGGCGGTGGGTCAGTTGGCATTGATGTCGACTGTGCTGACATCATCGCGAGCAAACTCGCTCCCACATTGGTTTCTGGGTGACTGCAAGGTATGTGTCCAAGCCGCTCAATCCGTCGTGCTCGCCGCCAGCACAGCAAGCGTTCGGCGCTTGGGGTTCCAGATGCTCAGGCACCAGACGCCCCACCACTCCAGACCATCTTCGAAATAATCGCTCCAGGGCTCCCGTGCTGAATCGTGCTTGTCGCTGGCGGTCCAGTTAACGTTGAAGTTGTCGACCCAATTCAACACCACGACATCAGCGTCGTCCTCGAGCCCGAGCAGGTCGAGCCATTCCTTGAACAGCGCTTGCGGGGTGTCGTCGGCGAAGCGAGTGCCATAGGGCGGTTCGCAGAAGGCAGCGTACAAGGCATAAGTATGCTGCTGATCATCTTTGTCGACGCGCATGAGTCGGGTCACTTCGTCCCGATTCAACGGCTTGGCGATAGCCTTGTTCAAATCCCAATCCATGGTCGGGGGCGCAGCCTCGACATAGCGAGGGTCCAGGGTCAGTTGACGGTGACGCTCCAGCCATTGCGCCTCGATGTGCTGGAACAGCAGGCCCACGGCCTGGCGATGGCGCGCCTCGTCAACCGCCTCACTCGCCTCGGGCGCGAGCACCAGGAATTCGAAGGCGCACCCGGCCTTTTCCATTCGCTGGCGCAGGGATGCGCTGGCTGCCTGTTCAACGACGGTCAACATGGCAGGCTCCGTCAGGCAGGGCAAAAGCCCCCCGCCGATATTCGCTGGGGGTCTGGTTCATTTCGATGCGGAAATGGCGGTTGAAGTTGGACAGGTTGTTGTAGCCCACTTCAAAACAGACGTCAGTCACCGGCATTTCACTCTGCAACAGCAAACGGCAGGCACGCTGGACCCGCAGCTTGCGCATCAAATCGATGAAACCGTGCCCGGTGATGCGCTTGAAGAACCGCGAGAAGCCCGGCTCGCTCATGTCCAGTCGGCGGGCGATCACCGACAGGCGCAGGTCGCCAGTGAGTTCGGCTTGCAGGTACTCGAACGCTTTATGGATGCGCTCGGAACTGCGCGCATCCAGGATCGGCGCGTAGCAAGGGCTCGCCAGGCTCAGGGCCTCGTCGCCGGGAGCCTGGTTGAGGATGTGGAGCAGCTCCAGGAACAGCGTCAACCGCGCCAGCCCCTGGGCCGGACCGATGGCTTCCAGCAGGTGCGCGGCTTGCTGCGCTGTATTGCCAGCGAAGGCCAGGCCACGGCGCGCGCGTTCGAACAGCCCCTGCAGATCCCCCAGTTCAGGCAGGGTGCGGCGCAAGGTCAGCAGCGTGGTGCCGTCGAATTGCAACACCACGTCGCGCCCCGCCAAATACTCGCCCGGTGCCAGGTCGCCCATCCAGTCATGGGGCAAGTCCGGGCCGATCATCGCCACATGGCCTGGGCCAAACGGGCCGATGTAATCGCCCGCCAACAGTTTGCCGCTGCCCTGGCGGATGAGGTGGATTTCAAATTCAGGATGATGGTTCCAGCGCGCCAGCGGGTACGGGTAGTCATGCTCGTACCAGCGAAAACTGTGTTCAGGCTCGGGCAGGATGACTTCCAGTTCGGCCGGTCGCTGCTCGAACAGGGGCGTTCGGTGATCAGGCATGTCGCGCCTCTTTTATCGTTATAGGGGGCACCTTACGCCGAGTGCGCAGCGTTTCGCCAGCCTCGGCCTGACCGCCCACCGATACTTTTTTAACCCACACCTGGCGCACTCAAGGGCGTTAAAAAAGTACCAGCCCGCGATCCTCCCTGCGTTTGTCGGCCTCCACGGGCGCTGCTGTAATCGGCGTGCCACAGATCACTGTCGACCAGGCACTGGCCTCGGCGCAATCGAGTACCGAGCAGGAGATGAAGCGGGCTGGGTATCCAAAGCAATAACGATTGGTACCCGCTCTGTGGTGAGGGGATTTATCCCCGCTGGGCTGCGCAGCAGCCCTCAAAAAAGCGCGACTTGATCAACCTGACACACCAATTGCCTGGTCTGGGGCTGCTGCGCAGCCCAGCGGGGATAAATCCCCTCGCCACAAAAGATATCAGCGCTCTCTCGTTATTGATTTCACTCCAAGAGGACCAACCCATGAAACGACTGGAAGGAAAAAGTGCCCTGGTGACCGGCGCCGCCCGTGGTATCGGCAGGACGTTTGCACAGGCCTATATCAACGAAGGGGCCACAGTAGCGATCGCCGATATCGACCTTGAGCGGGCCCAGGCCACCGCCGCCGAACTGGGCGACGGTGCCTACGCGGTCAAAATGGACATAACCGACCAGGCCTCCATCGACCAGGCCATCGAAGCAGTGGTGGCTCGGGCGGGCAAGCTGGATATCCTGATCAACAACGCCGCGCTGTTCGACCTGGCGCCCATCGTGGAGATTACCCGTCAGAGCTACGAGCGGCTGTTTTCCATCAACGTCGCCGGCACGCTGTTCACGCTGCAGGCGGCAGCCCGGCAGATGATCCGCCAGGGCCATGGCGGCCGGATCATCAACATGGCCAGCCAGGCCGGCCGGCGTGGCGAAGCCCTGGTGGCGATTTATTGCGCCACCAAGGCGGCGGTGATCAGCCTGACCCAGTCCGCCGGGCTGGATCTGATCAAGCACCGGATCAACGTCAACGCCATCGCCCCCGGCGTGGTGGATGGCGAGCATTGGGACGGCGTGGACGCGCTGTTCGCCCGCCACGAAAACCTGCCGCTGGGGGAAAAGAAGCGCCAGGTCGGCCAGCAAGTACCCTATGGCCGGATGGGCACCGCGGAGGACCTCACCGGCATGGCGATTTTCCTGGCCTCGGCCGAGAGCGAATACGTGGTGGCGCAGACGTATAACGTCGATGGCGGTAACTGGATGAGCTAATAATCTGTGTTTTTATGGCCTTGAAACGACGGAAATGGACTTATTCGCTTAAAAATTGATCCCACTACTTGAGGATTGTCCCGAACGGTACCCAACGGTACCGTTTCAAGGGATTTCAAGAGAGCGTGAATACCGTTGCCCCAGCGGGGCAAAAATTGCGCATCATAGGCGCCGTCCGCTCAAGGGAGATTTACATGCGTGCCATTTCATCCGTCATGGGTCTTGTCGTGCTGTCGCTGGGCCTGGTATTCGCCACCAGCGCGACGGCCACCGAAGAGACGCAACTGGTCGAGTCCATCAACCTTTACCGCAGCCAATCCCAAAGCTGTGCCGGCCAGGCCTCGCTGGAGTTGCCGCCGCTGGCGATGGACTCCCGGCTGATCCTGTCGGCCAATGGCATCGGCGACCTGCAACAGGCGCTGGCGCGGGCGGCCTATCCCATGGTCAACGTGCAAGCCATCAGCCTGTCCGGGCCCCGCGATGCCCAATCGGCCATGAAAGCCGTGCAGGAAAGCTTCTGCCAGGTGGTGCTCGACCCGCAGTTCGTCGACATCGGCGTCAGCCGCCTGGATCGCGAATGGCGCATCGTGCTGGCGCGCCCGTTGTTGTCGGCGCGCCTGGGTGATTGGCAAGCCGAGGGCCAGAAACTGCTGAAGCTGATCAACAGTGCCCGCGCCCAGCCGCGTCGCTGCGGCACCGAAGCCTTCGCCGCCACCACGCCGCTGGCCTGGAACGCCACCTTGGCCCTGGCCGCCGTCACTCACACTCGGGCCATGGCCAACAACAACTTCTTCGACCACAAGGACCGCGACAACCGCACGCCGGGCGACCGCGCCGAACTGGCCGGCTATCTGGGCCAATTGATCGGCGAGAACATTGCCGCCGGACAAGACACTGCGCTCAAGGTGGTGGACGGCTGGCTGGCCAGCCCGGGGCACTGCGCCAACCTGATGAACCCACAGTTTCGCGAATTGGGCGCCGGGTATGCGACCGATCCGAAAAGCGATGCGGGGATCTATTGGACGGCGATGTTTGGTACTCAGCAGTAGCGACGCCATCGTGAGCAGGCTCGCTCCCACAGGCCACTATCCTGTGGGAGCATGGATGCCCTCAGTGCGCGCCGAAGATCAACGACCGATGTACGCCTGATCCCGCCCTCACCCCATCGCCGACCGCCAACGCCACCGAGCCGAACGGCATCGCCGCATCGCCACAGGCGAATACCCCCCGCACGCTGGTTTCACGCGTCATCGGGTCGGCCTGGATGAACGCCCCGAGCGGGCCGTCTTCAAGCGCGCAACCCAAGGACGCCGCGAGTGAGCCCGCCACCTGGATACGCGGCAAGACAAACAGGCCGTCAATGGCGACCACACGTCCGTCGGCCAGCACCACATCGGCCCGTTCGCCTTCAAGACGTTCGACACGTTCCGGCACCACGACCACGCCGCGTCGCGCCAGGCTCTCCAGTTGTTCTGCATCGGGTTCGAACACGCCACGGGTGAAGAACGTCGTCGGGCCCCAGTCGGGCAGCATCAAGGCATGGTGGAGCGACATCGGCGAGGTCGCCAACACGCCGATGGGGCCTTGTTCCAGCTCGTAGCCGTGGCAATACGGACAATGGAAGACGCTTTTGCCCCAGCGCTGCGTCAACCCTTCCACGTCTGGTAATTCATCGATGACACCGCAGGCAAGCAACAGGCATTGGGCACTGTAGCGTTGCCCATCGACGGTTTCCACGGCGAACCCTCCCGCCTCCTGGCTGGCCGCGATCGCGGTACTCGATACCCATTCCACCGTCGGATAGGCCAATAGCTGGCGACGGGCCTCTTCGACAATGTCCCCGGGGGCACGACCGTCCTGCCCGAGAAAACCATGGGAGCTGGCCGCGAACCGGTTGCGCCGCTGGCCGGCATCGATCACCAACACGTTGCGGCGGGCACGGGCCAGTTGTAGGCCTGCGGACATACCGGCGTAGCTGCCGCCGGCGATGATGACGTCGTAGCGCATGATCAATCTCCAAGGTGGTTTGGCGGAATCGAAAAAGTCTCGACACATCGTAAGTTCCTTGAAAAGCCGCTGTCAACGATCTCGTAACTTTTGCAATTACAGGCGATACTCACGCCCGTCTCCACCACAAAACACTGCAACGCTCATGAGAACCGACACCCGCCTGTCCCGCATGCTCCACGTGCTGATCCACATGGATCGCCACCAACAATCGGCCACGTCTGACACCCTCGCGCAGATGCTGGGCACCAACCCGGTGGTGGTGCGCCGGACCATGGCGCTGCTCAAGGAACAGGGGTATGTCACTTCGGAGAAAGGCCATCGCGGCGGCTGGACCCTGAGCAAACCGTTGTCGGAGATGACGTTGCTGGATATCCACCAGGCCTTGGGCAGCACGTCGATCTTTGCCATTGGCCTGTCCACCGATCATCCGCAATGCCTGGTGGAACAAGCGGTGAATGCGGCGTTGACGGATGCGTTCGATGAGGCCCAGGCGTTGCTGCTCAAGCGTTTGGGGGCGATTACCCTGGCGCAGTTGGCGGAGGATTTTGATGCGCGGTTCAGGGAGATAGGCGGAACAAGCACAGATGATCTGACGCACCGGGGGCAGATCGAGCATTGATGCTGACTGACCGTGCATCATCGCGAGCAAGCTCGCTCCCACAAGGGGTCGGTGGCCAATACAAAACTCGCAGACAGCCGGGAACATTGTGGGAGCGAGCTTGCTCGCGAAAGCGCCGGCACATTCAACATCACCTGTTCAGGTAAACCGTCATCGCGATCAGGCTCGCGCCCACAGGGTTTACCGAACCCCAAAAAAAACGCCGCTCAACGAGCGGCGTTTTTATGCCTCACCAGACAGCGTCCGGCTTACAGCGCCATGTCAGCCGCTGGGTTGGCCTCAGGGGCTGGGCCCGGCTTGGCCGGTGCCGCTGGGGCGCCTGGCTTGCCGATCGCCGGTGGCGGGTCCAGTTGCAGGACCTCGCTGGTGTACGCCCATTCCTGGGCTACGCGCTCAGGGCTTTCGTTGAGCTTGGTGCCGTAGCTCGGCACGATCTGGCGCAGTTTTTCCTGCCAGGCTGGGCTTGCGACCTTGTCCTTGAAGACCTTCTCAAGCACGGTCAGCATGATCGGTGCAGCGGTCGAGGCGCCAGGCGAGGCACCCAGCAGGCCGGCGATGCTGCCGTCCTGGGACGCGACCACTTCGGTGCCGAGTTTCAGGACGCCGCCCTTCTCTTCGTCACGCTTGATGATCTGCACGCGCTGGCCGGCCTGCCACAGGCGCCAGTCTTCTTGCTTGGCCTCCGGGAAGTACTCTTTCAGGGCGTTGAAGCGGTCTTCATCCGACAGCATCAGCTGGCCGGCCAGGTATTCGACCAATGGGTACTGTTCGATACCGACCTTGGTCATCGGCCACACGTTGTGGGTGGTGGTGCTGGTCAGCAGGTCGAAGTACGAACCGTTCTTCAGGAATTTGGTGGAGAACGTTGCGAACGGGCCAAACAGGATCACGCGCTTGCCATCGAGCACACGGGTGTCCAGGTGTGGAACCGACATCGGCGGAGCGCCCACCGAAGCCTTGCCATACGCCTTCGCCAGGTGCAGTTGGGCGACGGTCGGGTTTTCGGTGACCAGGAACGAACCACCCACCGGGAAACCTGCGTATTCACGCGCTTCCGGGATGTCGGACTTCTGCAGCAGGTGCAACGCACCGCCACCAGCGCCGATGAACACGAACTTGGCGTCGGTCTCGGTTTCGGTACCGTCTTTCAGGTTCTTGTACGAAACGCGCCAGGTGCCGTCTTCGTTGCGGGTAATCTCTTCCACTTCGCTGGAGAGCTTGAGGGAGAAGTTCGGCTTGGTTTGCAGGTAAGCCGCGAATTGACGAGTGATTTCGCCGAAGTTCACGTCAGTACCCAGGGGACTCCAGGTAGCCGCGACTTTCTGGCTCGGGTCACGCCCTTGCATCATCAGCGGAACCCACTTGCTGATTTGCTCGCGATCTTCGGAATACTGCATGCCGGCGAACAACGGGCTGGCCTGGAGGGCTTCGTAGCGCTTCTTCAGGAACGCGATGTTCTCGTCGCCCCACAAAAAGCTCATGTGCGGGGTGGAGTTGATGAACGAACGCGGGTTCTTCAACACGCCGTTCTTGACCTGCCAGGACCAGAACTGGCGGGAGATCTGGAAGGCTTCGTTGATTTCGATGGCCTTGGAGATATCAACCTTGCCGTTCTTGTCTTCCGGCGTGTAGTTCAGTTCGGCCAGCGCAGAGTGACCGGTACCGGCATTGTTCCAGCCGTTGGAGCTCTCTTCGGCAACACCGTCCAGGCGCTCGACCATTTCCATGGTCCAGCCCGGCTCCAGCTCATTGAGCCAGACGCCGAGTGTCGAGCTCATGATGCCCCCACCGATGAGCAAGACATCCACTTTTTTTGGCTCGGCGGCGTGCGTGGTCGCAAGACCCATCGCCATCGCCAGGCCCAGTAGCGCCGTGTGTGTTTTCTTCAACATGTGTGTATCCCTAGATGAACGCCATTCCATCCACCGGTCCTGATCAAGGATAGACCACATCCACGGCCAGCAACGCCAGGGGGATGGGATCGAGACGGACTGGAGGATGGACCTACAGGGCCGAGCACATTCGTCGACCTCTCGTTTATGTCTCTCCGGCGCTGACTTCTTGTAGGTCTTGGCTTCAGCTGGGTGAGGGACGCTGCAAACGGTGCTCATCGGGCCTGACGTGGCCGTGCCCGATTGTCGCAGCGGGGGGAGTTTACATAAGGAAATAAACAGACCGAAGCGCATTTTTACATTCTGGGCAAAAACGCCGACCAAATGACGGCATTTTAATGGCCCTGATCGGCAGTGAGCCTGATATCAATCCCCTTTGCCCGATGCAGACCTCCTGTGGGAGCGAGCTTGCTCGCGATGAGGCCGGGACATTCAACAATGATGTTGACTGATCGGCCGCTATCGCGAGCAAGCTCGCTCCCACAGGGGTTCAGGGTTGATGGGATTTCCGGGAGTGGCGCTACCCAAGCATCTGACTCAACACCGCCCGCAACTTGCCAGGCTTGACCGGTTTGTTGAGCAGCGGTGCATCCAGCTTGCGCAGGGCGCGGCGGCACTGGTCGCTGCGGTCGGCGGTGATGATCACCGCCGGGATCGCCTGGTGGAAATGCTCGCGCAGGTGCTTGACCACTTCACAGCCCACGACCCCATGATCCAGGTGAAAATCCGCCAGGATCAGCTCCGGCGCACGGCCTTGCAGCACGTCAAGGGCACCCGCCTCGTCGGTGGCGGTCAACACGTCGCAGCCCCACTGCCCCAACAGCGCGGCCATGCTTTGCAGGATGCTCAGCTCATTGTCGATCACCAACAAGCGCCGCCCCGGCAGCGGGTTGCCGGCGACCGCCTGTACCGGGGCCAGCGCCATGGGCAGCGGTTTTTCATCCGACAGCGGCACCACGATACTGAACACCGAGCCTCGCCCCGGTCGCGAACGCACCTGCACCCGATAGCCGAGGATATGGGCGATGCGTTCGACAATCGCCAACCCCAGGCCCACGCCCTTGCGATCCGCCGCCCGGCCGACGTCCAGTTGGTTGAATTCGAGGAAAATCGACTCCAGGCAATCGGCTGCGATGCCGCGCCCCGTGTCCCAGACTTCCAGGCTCAAGCGCCCTCCCCGCCGCCGGGCCGCCAGGAGAATGCCACCCTGGTCGGTATAGCGGCAGGCATTGCTCAGCAGGTTGCGCAGGATACGGCTGATCAACCGCAGGTCGGTCAGCACCGCTTCGTCACCAAACCGCGCCCGCAGCTCCAACCCGGCGGCACCGGCCACCGATTGAAACTCCGATACCAGTGGCCCCAGCAACTCATCCAGCCGATATGGCGCCAGGTCGGGCTTGACCGCTGCCTGGTCCAGCCGGGAAATGTCCAACAGGTCGGTGAGCAGGTCTTCGGCGCCTTCGAGCGCCTGGTGGGTGCGTTCCACCAGCACGTGCTCGGCGGCAGGCAGTTGGCGCTCACGCAACGTGGCGATCAGCAGACGGGCCGCGTTGAGGGGCTGCAACAGATCATGGCTGGCGGCGGCCAGGTATTTGTCCTTGCTGCGGTTGGCGGCCTGGGCGACGTCCCGAGCGTCGCGTAATTGCTGTTCAACCAGCTCGCGCTGAGCAATCTGCTGCTGCAGGTTGTGGTTGGCTTCCAACAGCGCATCGGTGCGCTCGGCCACCCGCTGCTCCAGTTGGTCATTGAGCTGTTGCAGGTGTCGCCGGGCCTGTTCCAGCTCATCGAGGCGCGCCGTCAGCTCCGGATAGTGACTCTTGCGCGTCGAGTGATTGCCCAGTCCCAGCAGCCCCTCCAGGGCTTTTTGCTGCTCGTCAGAGGGCTTCGCCATAGACGACCTCGACATCCCGCTGGCTCGACTCCCGAGGATTGGTGAGGATGCACGGGTCATGCATCGCATGTTGCGACAGGAACGGAATGTCCGAGGTGCTCACGCCGTGCAGGCCCAGGGTCTCGTGGAAGCCAATGGTGTGCTTGAGGGCAATCAGGTGCTCCACCAGGCGGCCGCGGATCTGCTGGTGGTTGAGCCCTCGGCAATCGATGCCCAGGGTCTCGGCTATCACCTTGAAACGCTCCGGTGCCGAGTTGTAGTTGAACGCCACCACGTGCTCCACCAGTACCGCGTTGCACAGGCCATGGGGCAAATCGAGGAAACCGCCCAGGCTGTGGGACATCGCGTGCACAGCCCCGAGGATCGCGTTGGAGAACGCCAGCCCGGCCTGCATGCTGCCCAGCATGATTTTTTCCCGCAGGGCGATGTCCGCCGGGTTGGCGATCATCTGCACCAGGTTGCCATTGATCAGGCGCATGGCTTCCAGTGCATGGGGGTCGGTCAGCGGGCCGTGACCGGTGGACACGAAGGCCTCGATGGCATGCACCAGCGCATCGATGCCGGTACAGGCGGACAGGAACGGGTCCATGCTCAGGGTGGTTTCCGGATCGATCAGCGACACGTCCGGCACCGCCGCCTTGCTGACGATGGAGAACTTCATGCGTTCTTGCTGGTTGGAGATGATCACGAACTGCGACACGTCAGCCGACGTCCCCGCCGTCGTGGGAATCAGGATCAGCGGCGGGCTGGGCACGTTCAGGGTATCGACGCCTTCGAACTCGAGAATGTTGCGTCCGTGGGCAACGACAATGCCGATGCCTTTGCCGCAATCCATCGGGCTACCACCGCCCACCGCGACGATGACATCGCAATGGTTTTCCCGGTACAGGTCGGCCCCGAGCATCACTTCCTCGACCCGCGGATTGGGCGAGACCGCGCTGTAGATGCAGTAATCGATACCTTGGGCCTGGAGGCTGGCTTCGACGTCCGCCACCCAACCGGCGGCGATGACCCCGGGGTCGGTGACGATCAGCACTTTGCGTGCGCCGAAGGTCTTGGCGTAGTTGCCGACATTGTGCCGACAACCGGCACCGAACATGATTTCAGGAGAAACGAACTTGCGCAGCGGGCTGAGGCTCATCTTTTCAGTTACGTGGCTCATCGGTAAGCCTGTTGTTATTGTCAGGGGATACCTTGAGCCTAAAGCATCCCGCTGTGAATGCAATCAGACCAATGGGGTAGCCCGGCCTGAACGTCCCAGGCCGGGCCGGCACTCATCGGTTAGCGAAGTACATCGTCACTTCAAAGCCGATACGCAGGTCGGTGTACGCGGGTTTAGTCCACATGGGTCTTTCCTCTTCTTGTACCGGGCGATTCCGGCAAGGTCATTAATGCACGCCAAGCCTGGGGCTCGAATGCTACTTTCGAAGCGGTGGGTGGGGTGCGTTGGTATCAATTCAGGGGCATACATATTCAAATGTGGGGCCTGCTGTGGGAGCAAAGCTTGCTCGCGATGAATCGCCCTCGGCCTGATCGGCTGACCGAGTCGTCTGTATCGCGGGCAAGCCTTGCTCCCACAGCAAGCTCGCTCCCACAGGGGGTGGTGCTGTGGTCTCGGGTTAGAAGAACCCCAACGGATTGATGTCGTAGCTCACCAGCAGGTTCTTGGTCTGCTGGTAGTGGTCGAGCATCATCTTGTGGGTTTCACGCCCCACGCCGGACTTCTTGTAGCCACCGAACGCGGCATGGGCCGGGTACAGGTGGTAGCAGTTGGTCCACACACGACCAGCCTTGATCGCCCGGCCCATACGGTAGGCGCGGTTGATGTCGCGGGTCCACAGGCCGGCACCCAGGCCGAACTCGGTGTCGTTGGCGATCGCCAGGGCTTCGGCTTCGTCCTTGAAGGTGGTCACACCCACCACCGGGCCGAAGATCTCTTCCTGGAACACGCGCATTTTGTTGTGGCCCTTGAGCAGGGTCGGCTGGATGTAATAGCCGCTCGACAAATCGCCCTCGAGTCGCTCGGCAGCACCGCCGGTGAGCAGTTCGGCGCCCTCTTGCTGGGCAATTTCAAGGTACGACAGGATCTTGTCGAATTGCTGCTGGGACGCCTGGGCGCCAACCATGGTCTCGGTGTCTAGCGGGTCGCCGCGCTTGATCTTGGCGATCTTCTTCATGACCACGGCCATGAACGATTCGTAGATCGACTCCTGCACCAGCGCCCGGGACGGGCAGGTGCAGACTTCGCCCTGGTTGAAGAACGCCAGCACCAGGCCTTCGGCGGCCTTTTCAATGAAGGCAGGTTCGGCTTGCATGATGTCTTCGAAGAAGATGTTCGGCGACTTGCCGCCCAGTTCCACGGTGGACGGGATGATGTTCTCGGCCGCACACTTCATGATGTGCGAACCCACCGGCGTGGATCCGGTAAAGGCGATCTTGGCGATACGCTTGCTGGTGGCCAGGGCTTCACCAGCTTCGCGACCGAAACCATGGACGATGTTCAACACCCCGGGTGGCAGCAGGTCGGCGATCAGCTCGATGAAGACCGTGATCGACAGCGGTGTTTGCTCCGCCGGCTTGAGCACGATGCAGTTACCCGCAGCCAGGGCCGGGGCGAGTTTCCAGGCCGCCATCAGCAGCGGGAAGTTCCACGGGATGATCTGCCCGACCACGCCCAGCGGCTCGTGGAAATGATAGGCCGTGGTCAGTTCGTTGATCTCGGCCGCCCCACCCTCTTGGGCGCGGATGCAGCCAGCGAAGTAACGGAAATGGTCGGCCGACAGCGGCACGTCGGCATTGAGGGTTTCGCGTACGGCCTTGCCGTTGTCCCAGGTTTCGCTGACGGCGAGGATTTCCAGGTTCTGCTCGATGCGGTCGGCGATTTTCAACAGCACCAGGGAACGGTCCTGCACCGAGGTCTTGCCCCAGGCGTCGGCGGCGGCATGGGCGGCATCCAGTGCCTTGTCGATGTCGGCGGCGCTGGAGCGCGGGAATTCGGCAATGACTTCGCCGTTGACCGGGGACGTGTTGGTGAAGTACTCGCCGTTGACCGGCGCGACGAATTCGCCGCCGATGAAATTGCCATAGCGCGGTTTGAAGGAAACGACGGCGCCTGGGGTTCCGGGTTGTGCGTAGATCATGATGGGGCCTCTGCCTGGTCGATGCCTGTCACGGGACAGGCGATAGGCCGATGGTAGAGAGCCCCGCCAGCCGGACGAATGCGTCGTTGGCAGGGGGGACTCTCGTTATTTGGTCGTAGGTTTTGCCGCGATCCGGGGATGAACCGGAGCTTTTATGTGGGAGCGAGCTTGCTCGCGATGGCGGCGGATCAGTCAACATCAATGCAAGATGTTCTGGCCCCATCGCGAGCAAGCTCGCTCCCACAGGTTCTACATTTGCCAAGGTTGGCTCAGCGCTTGGCCACCAACTCTTTCGGCAACTTGAAGGTCCAGAGCATACCGCCCTGGTTGAAGTCTTTCACGCGCTTGGCCACCTCGCCGCCCCACAGCGGTACCGCGCCGCCCCAGCCGGAAACCACGGAGATGTATTGCTCGCCGTCCATTTCCCAGGTGATGGGGGAGCCGAGCACGCCGGAGCCGGTCTGGAATTCCCAGACCTTTTCCCCAGTCTTGGCGTTGAACGCCTGCAGGAACCCTTCAGGCGTGCCGGTGAACACCAGGTTGCCCTTGGTGGTCAGGACCCCGCCCCACAGCGGCGCGAAGTTCTTGTGGCGCCAGACTTCCTTGCCGGTCTTGGGGTCGATGGCCCGCAGCACGCCGATGTAATCCTCGTTCAGCGGCTTGATGGTGAAACCGGCACCGAGGAACGCCGCGCCTTTCTTGTAGGCGATGCCCTCGTTCCAGATGTCCATGCCCCATTCGTTGGACGGCACGTAGAACAGGCCCGTGTCCTGGTTGTAGGCCATGGGCATCCAGTTTTTCGCGCCGAGGAACGCCGGTGCCACGAACACCGAACTGCCCTTGGCTTCGCTGCCCGGTGCGCCCGGACGGCTGGCCTCGTTGTAGATCGGCCGCCCGTCCTTGTCCAGGCCGGTGGCCCAGGTGATCTTGTCGACAAACGGGAAGCCGCGGATGAATTTGCCGTTGGTGCGGTCGAGCACGTAGAAGAAGCCGTTACGGTCAGCGGTCGCCGCCGCTTTGATGTCCTTGCCGCCTTCCTTGTAGTTGAACGAGATCAGTTCGTTGACGCCGTCATAATCCCAGCCGTCGTGAGGCGTGCTTTGGAAGTGCCATTTGATGCTGCCATCGTCCGGGTTCAGGGCCAGGCGCGACGACGAATAGAGGTTGTCGCCAGGACGCAGGTGGGAGTTCCAGGGCGCAGGGTTGCCGGTGCCGAACAGCAGCAGGTTGGTTTCCGGGTCGTAGTAGCCGCCCAGCCACGGCGCGGCACCGCCGGTTTTCCAGAGATCGCCCGGCCAGGTCTTGCCGGCCTCGCCGCCGGAGATACCGTTCTCGACCGCCTTGCCGTCCTTGTAGACGTAGCCCATGTGGCCTTCCACGGTCGGACGGGTCCACAGCAGTTCGCCGTTCTTCGGGTCGTAGGCGCTGATCTGGCCGACCACGCCGAACTCGCCGCCGGCCACCCCGGTAATGAGCTTGCCGTTCACCACCATGGGCGCGGCGCTGATGGAATAACCTTCCTTGTGGTCGGCCACCTTCTTGCTCCACACCACTTTGCCGGTGTCCTTGTTCAGCGCCACGAGCTTGGCGTCGAGGGTGCCGAAGAACACCAGGTCGCCATACAGCGCCACGCCGCGGTTGATCACGTCGCAGCAAGGACGGATATCATCGGGCAGGCGTGCATCGTACTGCCACAGCTTCTTGCCGGTGCGCGCATCCACCGCGAACACCCGCGAATAAGAACCGGTGAGGTACATCACCCCGTCCTTGATCATCGGCTGGGCCTGCTGGCCGCGCTGCTTTTCGCCGCCGAAGGAGAACGCCCAGACCGGGCGCAGGTCCTTGACGTTATTGACATTGAGGGTATCGAGCGGGCTGTAGCGCTGGCCCTGGACGCCCAGGCCGTTGGTCACGACCTGCTGCGGGTTTTTCGGGTCCTGGAGAATTTCCTGATCGGTCACGGCTGCAAGGGCCGAACCGGACAGCAGCATGGCACTGAGCAGCAGGCTCACGGCGAAGGGTTGGCGACGTGCGGGATGACTCATGACGGCTACCTCTGCGGTTATTGTTATACCCGGGAAATTTTCCCGGTCTGCCACAGATTCTTGGCCTCGGGGCCGTCGCCAACAATTGCCCGCTGTGTTGAGTTTTCTAGTTCCTTGGTACATGTGGAGGAGCAGCGCCCCCCCGTGGCGAGGGAGCTTGCTCCCGCTGGGGCGCGCAGCGGCCCTGAAAATGGCCCAGTCAATATTGATAGCCGGGGTGACTGATACAGGGGCTGCTGCGCAGCCCAGCGGGAGCAAGCTCCCTCGCCACGGGAATCATTCGGGTTGGGTGTCCACCCGCTTCATCCCCGCCCGCTCATACCGCGGGTAAAGATGACTGACACTTCGAATCAACTCATAGCGACTCAAACTGATCCCGGCAAAACGCTCGGGGATGGGGCTGCGGATCATCTCGGCCATGTCGTCGCCCCGCGCCGCGCCGTCGCGCATCAGTTGGTCGAGCCAGCCCAGGTAGTCGCGCATCTGCGAGAAAGGCCGGGCGTTGGTCGCAACCGGGCCATGGCCGGGCACGATCTGCTTCCAGGGCAACGCCTGCAAGGTGTCCAGGTCGTTGAGCCAGACCTCCAGCCCCGGGCTGTTGGGGGTGGTCAGGGCGCGCTCGTAGAACATCAGGTCGCCGGCGAACAGCACGCCGGTGGTTTCGTCGAGGATCGCCAGGTCGGCCCCGGTGTGCCCGGCCAGTTGCAACAAGCGCAACGAGTGATTGCCCACCGTCAGCGTCCCGGCCGCGACCACCTGGGTCGGCAATACCACTTCAGTGCCACGCATCCAATCGCCCACCAGCCGATACATGTTTTCCGCCAGCGCATCACCCTGTTGTCGCAGCAGATCGGTGGTGTCCGCCAAGGCACCGATGGGCACGTCGCTGAATGCCTGGTTGCCCAATACGTGGTCGGGGTGATGATGGGTCAGCAAGACCTGGATGACCGGCTTATCGGTGGTCGCCGCAATGGCCTGGCGCAGCGCCTCGCCATAACGTTTCGACGGACCGGTGTCGATCACCACCACACCGACATCGGTGACGATGAACGCCGTATTGACGATATTGCCGCCGTTGGTCTTGGCAAAGTTCTCGGTGCTGCCTTCCAGCAGCCAGGTGCCTTCGGCGATCTGCCGGGGCTTGAGTGAATACTCGGTGGCGGACCATGCCGGCAGGCACAGGCCAAGACAGATCAGTAACAGCCAGCGCATGGTGCGCTCCTTCTGGTCAGGGAATGGCCGCCTCGAACGCGTTGCCACTGTTGTCGCGCAGCACCAGGCGGGTCTGTCCCGGGCCTTGGATGTCGAAGCCCAGGTTGGGGTTTTCGCTGACCGCCGGGAACAGCTCCAGGCGCGCCAACACCTGACCGTCAGCGTCCAGCAGTTGCGCCTGGTTGATGAAGAACTCCGGGATGCCGCTCACCAGGCCGTTGTCCATCGGATGGGCAATTTGCAGGCGCAAGCGACTCGAATCCCCTCGCGGATAACGACCGCCCAGCACCTCGCCCAAGTGTTCCTCCCAACCCGGCTGGGTGCGCACCACGCTGGGCGCAGTGCAGCCACCACCCGCCGCGTCGATCAAGGTCGAACCGACGTGCCACAGGCCATCGCGGGTCTGCACGGCGGCGCGCAACGGCGTGGCCTGTTCGATGCGAATGCGGATCGACAGCCAGGGCAGCACCCGCTCCCCCGGTTGGAAGTCGACGATTTTCGGCAACGGGTTCAGCTCCGCCCAGGCCAGCACCCGCACAACGTCGCCAGTAAATGCCCGGGCATCGATTTCCAGCGGCACCTGGCGCGCATCTTCGGCAAAGGGTGGCGCCAGCAGTCGCACCCGGTCGTCGAACACGAACGGCGCGTCCCCCAGCAATTGTTTGTGATAAAAGGCCCACATCACCGACGGCACCGGATCCTTCCCTGGCTCGACCGCCATCGCCAGCCACGGCAGGCACCACAACAGCAGGCCATACGCTCGCCAGTTCATCCCTGCGCTCCTATTGGTACATCTCGGGTACTTCGTAGCGCAGGCCATAGCGGGCATACATTGCCTTGAGGCTGCCGTCGCGGATCAAGCCTTCCAGCGCCTCTTCCACCGCATAGGCCAACTGACGGTTGCTTTCATGCACCGCCATGCCGATTTCCCAGCGTTGCTTGCCCATGTTCGGATAGGCATTCTCCGCCAGTGCCAGTTGCGGATCGGCCGCCTCATGCACTTGCCAGTCGACTTCCCCGCGCATGGCCATGACAGCGTCGACCTCCCCGGCCTGCATGGCCCCAAAGGCTTTGGCAACGCTGGGGTAATGGCGGGTCCTGGCGCTGAGCATGCCGTTGAACACCGAGGTCAGGTAGAACGACGGCACGCTGTCGACTTCCACCCCGATGGGGTGTTGCTGGAACACCGCGACGCTGCCCACCGAATCCAGTCGACGACGGTCATACGCGACCTGCCAGCACTCCTGCTGATAAGGCCCGAACATCACCACCTGGGCGTTTTCCAGCTCACCGATGTCGTTGCGCTTTTGCACATAGTCGTGATCGTACGGCACACGCATCATCAGGTCGGCCAGTTGTCGGTCGTGCAGCGGGCTGCTGCGCCAGATGTAGTCGCGCAGATCGTCATCGAGCTTCTCGCCGGGCGGCGCCCAGAGCAGTTTCAGACGCACACCCATGACCTTGGCCAAAGCCTGCGCCAATTCAACATCGACACCCCGGGGCTGGCCCTGGTCTTCAAAACTGTAGGGGGCGAAGTCTTTGTAAACCGCGACCTTCAACTCACCAGCGGCGATCATCTGGTCGTAGCTGCGCACCTGCGCCTGCACCGCCTGGACACATAGCAGCAGGCTGCAGATTACCCACGCGAACAGGCGCATGGCGATCACTCCTCGACGTGCACGCTGTCGAGATAGGTGCGCACCGCCCACAAGGCTTCCTGGCTCAGGTAATCGGCCATTTTCGGCATGTAGACCCGGCCGTCGCGCACCGCACCGTGGCGCACGCGCTCGACAAACCACTCATCGCCGGCTTCGGCGGCGTCGAGCATGCGCAGGTCCGGGGCGATCCCGCCGGACTTGGCCTCCAGGCCATGGCAGGCCGCGCAGTTCTGGTTGTAGGCCGAGGCACCGATTTCCACGGCTTTGTCACGCTCGGGGGAATTGCGATACGGGTTCTGGGCAGCCCATCCATCGGCATCCAACGGCAAGTTGGTGTCCTTGATCGGAGTCAGACCCTTGGTTTCCACTGCTTGGGGCACTACGTTGCCATGGGCCCATGCGGAGCCTGCGCCGGTCAGCCCCATCAGAAATGCGGTCGCGATGATGGCGTTGCGTTTTGTTGTCATTGTTATGCCCTCTGGATTGCACGCAAGACCTCTTGGCAGAGGCCGTGCCGTCATCTTAGGAACCCTGTGCCACCAGCCGAATGCTGCTTTGGTGGCCGGGGTCTAGTTCCTTGGTAGCAGGCCATCCGACGCAAGTCGCAAAGACAGGCGGTTCGGGAAGTTTTCCCGGCAAAGGCGGGACTTTTTCCGTATCGGCGGGCCCCGGCGCGACCCAACCTAGTCAGGCCAAAACCTTTCACTGGGAACTGCCACCATGAGAATAAAAACGCTACCCGCCCTCTCCGCCCTGACCGTTGCCTTGCTGCTGGCCGGCAGTCTGTCGCTGAGCCCCTTGGCCAACGCCGCAGCATCAGGGGTCAGTTGGGAAGACATCGCCAACGATCACCTGACCACCCAGGACGTGCTGCAATACGGCATGGGCACCAACGCCCAGCGCTGGAGCCCGCTGGCCCAGGTCAACGACAAGAATGTGTTCAAGCTGACCCCGGCCTGGTCCTACTCATTCGGCGACGAGAAACAGCGCGGCCAGGAATCCCAGGCCATCGTCAGCGACGGCGTGGTGTACGTCACCGGCTCGTACTCGCGGGTGTTCGCCCTCGACGCCAAGACCGGCAAGCGCCTGTGGACCTACAACCACCGACTGCCGGACAACATTCGCCCGTGCTGCGACGTGGTCAATCGCGGCGCAGCCATCTATGGCGACAAGATCTACTTCGGCACCCTCGACGCGCGGGTGGTCGCCCTGGATAAAAACACCGGCAAGGTGGTGTGGAACAAGAAGTTCGGCGACCACGCCGGCGGCTACACCATGACCGGCGCCCCGGTGCTGATCAAGGACAAGACCAGTGGCAAGGTCCTGCTGATCCACGGCAGTTCCGGTGACGAATTCGGTGTGGTCGGGCAACTGTTCGCCCGCGACCCGGACACGGGTGAAGAAGTCTGGATGCGCCCGTTCGTCGAAGGCCACATGGGCCGCCTCAACGGCAAGGACAGCACGCCGACCGGCGACGTCAAGGCACCCTCCTGGCCCGACGACAAAACCACCGAGACCGGCAAGGTCGAGGCCTGGAGCCACGGTGGCGGCGCACCTTGGCAGAGCGCCAGTTTCGATCCCGAGACCAACACCATCATCGTCGGCGCGGGCAACCCCGGCCCATGGAACACCTGGGCACGCACGGCCAAGGACGGCAACCCTCACGATTACGACAGCCTCTACACCTCGGGCCAGGTCGGTGTCGACCCAAGCACTGGCGAGGTGAAGTGGTTCTACCAACACACGCCCAACGACGCCTGGGACTTCTCCGGCAACAACGAGCTGGTGCTGTTCGACTACAAGGACAAGGACGGCAAGGTGGTCAAGGCCACCGCCCACGCCGACCGCAACGGTTTCTTCTACGTGGTCGACCGCAACAACGGCAAGCTGCAGAACGCCTTCCCCTTCGTCGACAACATCACCTGGGCCAGCCACATCGACCTGAAGACCGGCCGCCCCGTGGAAAACCCCGGCCAGCGTCCGGCCAAGCCATTGCCCGGTGAGACCAAGGGCAAGCCGGTGGAAGTCTCGCCGCCCTTCCTCGGCGGCAAGAACTGGAACCCCATGGCCTACAGCCAGGACACCGGTCTGTTCTACGTCCCCGGCAACCAGTGGAAAGAGGAATACTGGACCGAGGAAGTGAACTACAAGAAAGGCTCGGCTTACCTGGGTATGGGCTTCCGTATCAAACGCATGTACGACGATCACGTTGGCAGCCTGAGGGCGATGAACCCCACCACCGGCAAAGTGGTGTGGGAGCACAAGGAACCGCTGCCGCTGTGGGCCGGCGTGCTGGCGACCAAGGGCAACCTGGTGTTCACCGGCACCGGCGACGGCTTCTTCAAGGCCTTCGATGCTAAAACGGGCAAGGAGCTGTGGAAATTCCAGACCGGCAGCGGCATTGTCTCCCCGCCCATCACCTGGGAACAGGACGGCGAGCAGTTCATCGGCATAACCGTCGGCTATGGCGGCGCCGTGCCGTTGTGGGGCGGCGACATGGCCGAACTGACCAAACCCGTGGCCCAGGGTGGCTCGTTCTGGGTGTTCAAGATTCCGAGCTGGGATAAGGCAACAGCGCAGAAGTAACTGAGCTAAAACACCCTCTCCTGTGGGAGCGAGCTTGCTCGCGATAGCGGCGACTCATTCAGCAATGATGTTGACTGACACACCGCCATCGCGAGCAAGCCCGCCCCACAATTGCCTGAGTTCATGCCATGAAATCATTACCACTGCTGCTTCTGTTCATCGGCGCCTTTGCCAATGCCGATGACCCCGACACCCCGTTGACAATCAACGGCTGCCTCATCGCCGAATCCAGCCAATGCCCCGGCGCCAACCTGCGGGGCGCAAAACTGGCGAACCAGGACTTGCGCAAGATGAACCTCAGCGGCGCCGACCTGCGTGATGCCGACCTGCGGCACGCGCGGCTGGACCTGGCCAACCTTGAGAAAGCCCAGCTACAGGGCGCCAACCTGACCCGTGCCAGCCTGCAGCAAAGCAACCTGCGCCTGGCGGACTTCAGCGGTGCCACGCTCACGGCAATCCAGGGTTGGGGCCTGTTCGCCCAGGGCGCGCAGTTCCAGCGTGCCGACCTGACGGCGGCCTACCTGCAGTTTGCCCGCCTGTCCGGCGCCCGCCTGCACGAGGCCAATCTGCAGGCGGCGGACCTGGAAATGGCCTGGCTGAGCAAGGCCGACCTCAAGGGCGCCGACCTGCGCGACGCCAACCTGCAGGAAGCCAAGCTCGGCGAAAGCAACCTGGAACAGGCCAACTTGAGCGGTTCTCGCCAGCATTATGGGAATTTCCAGGATGCGAATATGCAAGGCTGTACGGGGTGCCCGTCTTCCTGGGATCAGTGAAGGCTCCAGAGACACACAACCCTGTGGCGAGGGGATTTATCCCCGCTGGGCTGCGCAGCAGCCCCAAGACCACCACCTCACAGCGTCAGACTCACTCAATTGAATGTATCGGAGGCTGCTGCGCGCCTAGCGGGGATAAATCCCCTCGCCACAAGGGATCATCATCACTTTTCGAGTGCGCATTTTCACCCCGCCACCCGCACCACCCCCATATCAATCCCCAAATGCACCAACTCGGCATGGGAACTGACCCGCAACTTGCTCTTGAGCAGCGTCAGGTGGTTGGACACGGTCTTGGCGCTGATGCATAGCTGTTCGGCGATGGTACGGGCCGGGGTGCCCTTGGCGAGCATGACGAAGATCTCCAACTCCCGTTGGGTCATGCATTGCAGGCGCGGGTCGACAGCCTGCCGGGAGCTGGCGCAGGCCAGTTGCGTGGCCAGGGACTGTTCGATGTAGGCATGGCCGGCCAGCACCCGGCGTACCGCTTCCACCAGCACCTGGGGCGCCGAATTCTTGGTCAGGTAGCCCGCGGCGCCGGCGTCCAATGCCTGGCGCACAAGCGGCAGTTCGTCATGCATGCTGAAGAACAACACCCGCAATTGCGGCAGACGCTGGCGCAGCCGGCGGGTGGTTTCCAGGCCACTGATACCGGGCAGGCCAAAGTCCATGATCACCAGGTGAGGCACCTGTTCCTGCACCTGGCTCAGCGCCTCTTCACCGCTGGCCGCTTCGCGGACCTGCAGGTCCGGCATCAACACCCGCAGCAGGCTGGCGTAGCCTTGCCGAACCACCGCATGGTCATCCACCAACAAAATATTCATCACGCCTCCAGGGCAATATTCAAAGCCAGCGCCCAACCGGCGCCAGGCTGGCTGATGATGCGCAACTCACCGCCGAGGCTGCGCGCCCGTTCGGACATCGAGTGCAAGCCCACACCGGCGCGCGATGGTTGTGTCGCACCGCGGCCGTTGTCGCGCACCAGCAACCGCAGGCGCCCGGCGCGATGTTGCAGGCGAATCCGCACCTGGGTGGCACCGGCATGCCGGGCAACGTTGGTCAGCGCCTCCTGCAACAAGCGATACAGGTGGGTCTTGTCCGCCCCGGACATAGGCGGCAGGGCTTCGTCGATCCGCAGCTGACAGGCGATGCCCTGGGTTGCCTGCCATTGCCCGGCCAACAGCCCGATGGCCTCGCACAATGGCAGGTGCTGCAACACCACCGGGTACAAGTCATGCACCAGTGCCCGAAAACCGTGTTGCAAATGCTCGCAATGGTCTTCGAGCTGGCGGACGGTCTGCTCCAGCGCCGATGGCTGATCCATCACCAGCCGCAACAGGCAGGCGCGGGCACGAATGCCGGCCACGTATTGACCCAGGTCGTCGTGCAGGGTCTGGGCCAGCCGGGTGCGCTCCTGCTCCTGCACGGCCAGCAAGGCCTGGGTGAGCCGGGCGTTATCGGCCTGGGCCTCGGCCAAGGCAGCGGTCATGCGGTTGAAATGCCCTGCCAGCTGCTGCGCTTCCGGGAGACCGTCAGTGCCCAGACGCACCTGCAGGTTCCCGGCAGACACCTGACGCAACGCATGGAGCAACTCATCGAGCAGACGCATGCCCCGGCGGACCGCCCAGCGGATCACCAGCAAACTGAGCAACAACGCCAAGGCGCAGACATACAACAGTTGCACCAACGAATCGATAATCTCGTCGATTTCGTCCCGTGGATCGACCGCAATCCACGCCCGTCGACCGTCAGGCAACTCCACCACCTGGGCTGCGGGGCCGTCGTCCAGTAGACGGCGGCCGAACCAGGCCTTCATCCCGTCTTCATCCGCCGGGAACCGCTCCCCAGGGGCCAGCCAACGGACCCGCACATGACGCAGGCTGCCGGTCAACCGCGGCTGGAGACTGGCTGGGTCGCGCTCGGCGGTTTCGCGCAGGTAATGCACCACCGACTCGGCCGATTGCAGCTCTCGTTTCACATCGGCCGTGGCCTGATGCAACAACAGGACGGCACAGGCCAGGGTGACCAGGGCGAAGAAGGCTGACACCCAGAGGTTGATACGCCAGAGGGCTGACATGGCTAGCGTTCCACCCCTGAATTGATACCTACCCCCTGTGGGAGCGAGCTTGCTCGCGATAGCGGTGGTTCAGTCGGCCTCAGTATTGGCTGTGCCGTCGTCATCGCGAGCAAGCTCGCTCCCACAGGGGGGCTTGGGGGTTTCCAGGTTTTGGGACGGTCAACCCCGATCAAACTCAGGATCAGCAGCAACGGCAGCAGCAGGGTCTTGAGAATCCGCATGGTCTGTCCCCTCCTGGTCAATGACGATTGCCTTGCATCCTAAAACCCCGGCCTCCACGGCGAGTTACTACCTTGGTACTGCCCCGGCGGTACTTTCTGCATATTTCCCCAGGGCCATCGCCTTCCTATGCTGGCGCTACCCGCAATGGAGGACGTCATGCGCCGGCTCGTCAGTTACGCCCTGGTTATTCTGCTGGCAGCGGCAACCGCTCACGCAGGCGAGGCCACGCCGCTGCAAGTGCGCATCGGCTACCTGGGTTATCGTCCCGACCCGGGCCCGCTGCTCTCCAACGTCATTGCCGAACCGGCCGATGCCGGGTTGCGCGGCGCTGAGTTGGCGATCGTCGACAGCAACAGCACTGGGCGTTTTCTCAAGCACGACTACCGCCTGGAAAGCGCCAGCGTCGACAGTCCCGAAGCTTTGCTCCAGGCCGCCCGTGCCCAGCACGACCAGGGCCTGCGGCTGTTCGTGGTCAACGCACCGGCCGCCAGCCTGCGCCAGCTCAGCGCCGCCCTGCCCGACAGCCTGCTGTTCAACGCCGGCAGCCCCGACGACAGCCTGCGCACCACCGACTGTCTGGGCAACGTGCTGCACAGCCTGCCCGACCGCGCCATGCTTGCCGATGCCCTGGTGCAGTTCAGCGTGGTGCGCAAATGGCAGCGGGCCTTGCTGATCGTTGGCCAGACGCCCGAGGACCAGGCCTATGCCGCCGCATTGCGCCGAGCCATGAAACGCTTCGGCATGAAGATCGTCGCCGAGAAAGCCTGGCAGTTCGACAACGACCAGCGCCGCAGCGCCCAGGCCGACATGCCGCTGTTCACCCAGACTGCCGAGTACGATGTGGTGCTGGTGGCCGACGAGCGCGGTGACTTCGGCGAATACCTGCCCTACCAGACCTGGTACCCGCGCCCAGTGGCCGGCACCCAAGGGCTGACGCCCACCGGCTGGCACAAGACCGTTGAAACCTACGGCGCGGCGCAATTGCAAAAACGCTTCGAAGCCCTGGCCGGGCGCTGGATGAACGACCGTGACTTCGCCGCCTGGATCGCCGTGCGCAGCATCGCCGCCGCCGTGAGCAAACTGCGTCAGGACGACCCGTTCGCCATCCGCCAACTGGCCCTCAGCGACCAGTTGCCCCTGGACGGTTTCAAGGGTCGCAAGCTCAGCTACCGGCCGTGGAACGGCCAGTTGCGCCAGCCGATTCCCCTGGTCCAGCCCCGGGCACTGGTGAGCACCTCGCCCCAGGACGGCTTCCTGCACCCTTCCAATGAAATGGACAGCTTGGGCCATGACCGGCCCGAAGTGAGCTGCCGTTACCCCTGATCGATAACAACAATAAGGAAAACCGCCATGCGCCGCTCCCTGCTCCAACCGGCCCAGTTGTGCAAAGCCCTCGCCCTGGGCGCTGCGTTGCTCGCCGCCGGCCCCGCGGCCGCCAGCATCGCCTGGGTGTCCAACGAGAAAGACAACAGCCTCAGCCTGATCGACATGCAAAGCCTGGAAGTCATCGAGACCCTGCCGGTGGGCCAGCGTCCCCGGGGTCTGTTGCTGTCCCACGACAGTCGCCTGCTGTACATCTGCGCCAGCGATTCGGACCGAGTCCAGGTGATGGACGTCGCCACCCGCAAGATCATCAAGGAACTGCCTTCCGGCAAGGACCCGGAGCAGTTCGCCCTGCACCCCAACGACCGCTGGCTCTACGTGTCCAACGAAGACGACGCCCTGGTCACGGTGATCGACACCCAGACCTCCGAAGTGCTGGGCCAGATTGGCGTGGGTGTCGAGCCCGAAGGCATGGCCGTCAGCCCCGACGGCAAGTGGGCGGTCAACACCAGTGAAACCACGAACATGCTGCACTGGATCGACACCAGCACCCAGACCCTGGCCGACAACACCCTCGTCGACCAACGGCCGCGCTTCGTCGAATTCAATCGCGACGGCACGCAGCTCTGGGCCTCGGCGGAGATCGGCGGGACGTTGACCATTCTCGACGTCGCCACGCGCCAGGTGCTCAAGACCCTGACGTTCCAGATCAAGGGTGTGCATCCAGACAAAGTGCAGCCGGTGGGCATCAAGCTCAGTGCTGACGGCAAGCTGGCGTTCGTCGCCCTGGGCCCGGCCAACCATGTGGCGGTGATCGACGCCAAGACCTTCGAAGTCCTGGATTACCTGCTGGTGGGTCGACGGGTCTGGCAACTGGCGTTCACCCCGGACCAGAAGCAATTGCTGGCGACCAATGGCGTGAGCGGCGATGTTTCGGTGATCGATGTAGAGAGCCGCAAAGTCCTGAAGTCGGTGAAAGTCGGGCGCTACCCTTGGGGCGTGGTGGTCACGCCATGAACGCCCTGGAAGTCAGCGACCTGAGCTTTGCCTATGGCGCACGCGAAGCTCTCAAGCAGATGAACTTCAGCCTGCCCGCCGGACGTTTCGCCGCGCTGCTGGGGCCCAACGGCGCCGGCAAGTCGACGCTGATCGCCCTGCTCACGCGCCTGTATGACCTGCAGCGCGGCGACATCCGCGTCGGCGGCCATTCCCTGCAAAAGTCACCACGACCGGCCTTGCGCCAGTTGGGCGTGGTGTTCCAACAAAGCACCCTGGATCTGGACCTGAGCATCGAACAGAACCTGCGCTACCACCTGGCGCTGCATGGTTTTTCCCGGCGCCAGGGCAGCGTCCGTCTTGATGCCGAACTGACCCGCCAGCACCTGATCGAGCACCGCCATGAGCGGGTGCGCGACCTCAATGGCGGGCATCGGCGCCGGGTGGAAATCGCCCGCGCCTTGCTCCATGAGCCGCGCCTGTTGCTGCTGGACGAACCCAGCGTCGGCCTCGATCCGGCCAGCCGCCTCGCCTTGGGCCTGCACATCCGGCAACTGTGCAACGAACAGGGCATCAGTGTGCTCTGGACCACTCACCTGCTGGACGAAGTGCAGCCCAGCGACGACCTGTTGATCGTGCACCAGGGCCGCTTGGTCGCCAGCGGCCAGGCCGATGCGGTGAGCCTGGAACACGGTGGCACCCTCGGTTCGGCCTTCACCCATTTGACCGCCTCGGGAGTCCGGCCATGAACGCGTATTGGCACTGTTTCAGCGGCATCGTCATGCGCGAATGGCTGCGCTTTGTGCTGCAACGTACCCGGCTGCTCAGCGCCCTGGTCCGACCACTGCTGTGGCTGCTGGTGTTCGCCGCCGGTTTTCGCGCGGCATTGGGCATCGCCATCATCGCGCCCTACGACACCTACATCCCTTACGAGGTGTACATCGTACCGGGGCTGGCCTGCATGATCCTATTGTTCAACGGCATGCAGGGCTCGCTGTCGATGGTCTACGACCGGGAAATGGGCAGCATGCGCGTCCTGCTCACCAGCCCCCTGCCGCGGGCTTTCCTGCTGGCGAGCAAGTTGCTGGCGACGTCGCTGATCTCGCTGTTGCAGGTCTACGCCTTTCTCGCCATCGCCTGGCTGTACGGCATCCAACCGCCGGCCATGGGCCTGCTGCTGGCCTTGCCGGCCCTGCTGCTGGTGGCCCTGATGCTCAGCGCCCTGGGCTTGTTGCTGTCCAATGCCATCCGGCAACTGGAGAACTTTGCCGGGGTGATGAATTTCGTGATTTTCCCGCTGTTCTTCCTGTCTTCGGCGCTATACCCGCTGTGGAAAATGCAGGAAGCCAGCCCGTGGCTGTATTGGCTCTGCGCGGTCAGCCCGTTCACCCATGGCGTGGAATTGGTGCGTTTTGCGCTGTATGAGCAGTTCAACCTGCTGGCGATGGTGGTGTGCGTGGGGTTGACCCTGGTGTTCGCGCTGTTGGCGGTGTGGACGTTCAATCCGCAGCATGCGGCGTTGCGCAAGGCCGGCAGCTGACGCCTCGTTGCACAGACAGTCTGTGGGAGCAAAGCTTGCTCGCGATGGCGGCGGTTCATCCAGAATTGATGTTGACTGGCACACCGTTATCGCGAGCAAGCTTTGCTCCCACAGGGTTCGGTGCATGTTCTCCATGTCGTGCGGGTCGTTAACACTCAAATTACTACTTTAGTACCGGTTTTCCTGTCTATGGTCGCATTCACAAGACCTCGACCCTGGCATGTAATGGGCGCATAACAAAAAGGATAAATCCTATGCCCCGTTTGCTGGCGATCCTCTTGCTGGGCCTGGCGCTGAATGTCGCCCAGGCCGAGACCGTGCTGTTTTCGGCGCAAGGCTATCGCATCGCCCAATACCGCAGCCCGACGCCCTCCACGGTCGACGGCGCCCAGACCCTCGACACCCAGGCCCTGCAACGCCTGCTCAACCAAGCCCAACCCCCGCAGCTGATCGACGTTTATCGTCGCCCGTGGGTCCAGGGGCGTTTCATCGACAACGAACCCCATGCCAACCTCCCCGGCAGCTTATGGCTGGCCAATACCGGAGACGGCGATCTCGACCCGACCTGGCAGGACTACTTCAGCCATCACCTGCGCACGGCCACCGGCGGGCGGTTGGATCGACCGCTGGTCTTTTATTGCCGCGCCGATTGCTGGTTAAGCTGGAACGCGGTAAAACGCGCCGCTGCCATGGGCTATAAGCATTTGTATTGGTACCGCGATGGCCTCGACGCCTGGGAGGCAGCCAACCTGCCCCTGCAAGCGGCCCGGCCCGAACCCTTTCCCTGATTTTGCACAGAAATGCGCGTAACTGCCCTGCCCCACACGACAATAACGAGGTGAATGGCCATGTATAAAATCCTGATAGCCGACGATCACCCACTGTTTCGCGAAGCCATCCACAACGTCATCAGCGACGGTTTTCCGGGCAGCGAGGTCATGGAGACCGCCGACTTGGACAGTGCCCTGGCATTGACCGCCGAGCACGACGACCTGGACCTGATCCTGCTGGACCTGAACATGCCCGGCATGCACGGGCTCAATGGCCTGATCAACCTGCGCAACGAGGCACCGACCATCCCCGTGGTGATCGTCTCCGCCGAGCAAGACAAACAAGTGGTGCTGCAAGCCATTACCTATGGCGCGGTGGGCTTCATCACCAAATCCTCGCCACGCTCGCAGATGACCGACGCCATCGAGCAGATCCTCAACGGCAACGTGTACCTGCCGCCCGACATCATCCGCACGCAGAAAAGCCCGATGGGCCGCCGCCTGAACGAAACCCCGGCCTTCCCACCGGAACTGCTCCAGGCCTTGACCCGCAAGCAACTGCTGGTGCTCGAACGCATGACCAAGGGCGAGTCGAACAAGCAGATCGCCTACACCCTGGACATCGCCGAAACCACGGTCAAGGCCCACGTCTCGGCGATCCTGCGCAAGCTCAATGTGCACAACCGGGTACAGGCTATCCTCAGTGCCGGGGATATTGATTTCGGGGCTTATTTGCGGCGTTGAGGCGCACAACCCTGTGGCGAGGGAGCTTGCTCCCGCTGGGGCGCGAAGCGGCCCTAAACCCTGACAACTCGATATGCCAGACAGACCTTGGGGGCTGCTTCACAGCCCCGCGGGAGCAAGCTCCCTCGCCACAAAAGCCATTTGGCTCAATGACTCTGGGTTTGGCCCAACAGATGACTCATCGCGATCTTGAGCTTCATCGGCCGCACCGGCTTGTGCATCAGGGTGTGCCCGCGCTCGCGGATCTGCTGCTTGAGTTCGTTGCTGTAGTTGGCGGTGATCATCATGGCCGGGATCGGTGAAGCCCGGCGGGCATTGATCCGGGCCACCGCGTCCATGCCGTTCTGATCATGGTCCAAGTGATAGTCGGCAATCAGCAGGTCGGCCTCGGCGTGGTAGTTGTCCACCTGGCAGGCCAGGTCCTGTTCCGACAACGCGGTCACGACCTGGCAACCCCAACCCTCCAGCAAGGTGCGCATGCCCGCACAGATCGCCGCGTCGTTATCCAGCACCCAGACCCGCGCCCCGCGCAGACGTTCGAGCATCGGCTCGCTCATGTCCAGGCACGGCAACGGCTTGGGCGCGGTGGCGCTCAGCGGTACGTCGATGGCGAACATCGAGCCCTTACCCGGCCAGGAGCGCACCTGGATCCGGTGCCCGAGGATCCCGGCGATTTTCTCGACAATTGCCAGGCCCAGGCCCAACCCACGGTCTTGGTTCGGACGCTGGACGTCGCCGCGCTTGAACTCCTGGAATATTTCCTCCAGGCGGTTCTCGGCAATGCCGATGCCGCTGTCCCAGACTTGGATCGACACCCGCTGGCGATGTCGGCGGCAGCCCAGCACCACCCGGCCGCTGGGGGTGTAGCGAATGGCATTGCTCAGCAGGTTGCGCAATATCCGCGCGAGCAATTGCATGTCGCTGCGCACCAGCACCGAACAACCGACAAAGTGCAACTCCAGCCCTTCGCTGCGGGCGATCTGAGCGTATTCGGCGGCCAGATTGTCCAGCAGCTCACTGAGGCCGAACGGCGCGACATCGGCCTTGATCACTCCGGCGTCCAGCTTGGAGATGTCCACCAGGGTGCCCAACAGGTTCTCCACGTCCTGCAGCGAGTTGCTGACGTTGCGCACCAGTTGCGCATTGGCGACCGGTTCGCGGCGCTCAAGCAAGGCACTGGTGAACAACCGGGCGGCGTTGAGCGGTTGCAGCAGGTCATGACTGACCGCCGCGAGGAATTTGGTCTTCGACAGGTTGGCCTGCTCGGCCTCGCGCTTCGCCTCTCGCAGGCGCAACTCCACCCGGCTGCGCTCGTCGATCTCGCGTAGCAACTGGTCGTTGAGGGTGGTCAGTTCGGCCGTGCGTTCCTGGACCCGCTGTTCCAGGTTCTGGTAAGCCTGGTGCAGCGCTTCGGCGGTGCGGCGGCGCTCGGTGATGTCGCGGATCAGCACGAAAATCCCCACCACTTCGCCATTGGCCAAACGGTTAGGCACGTAGGAGCGCAGCATGTAGCGCTCCTGGTTGTTGATGTTGGTCTCGGCGAATTCAAAGGTGACGCTCTCCCCCGCCAACGCCCGCGCCACATAGGCTTCCAGGCGCTGGTAATGCTGCTCGCTATGGGCTTCGCGCAGGCTCTGGCCGAGCATCACGCCACGAGGCCAGCAATACCATTGCTCGTAGACCTTGTTGGTGAACTCGTAGACCAGGTCGGCGTTGAGGTAGGCGATCAGCGCCGGCACATGGTCAGTGATCAGGCGGATCCAGCGCTCGCTTTCGCTCAGTGCCTCGGCGTGCTGGTAGCGCTCGGTGATGTCGGTGAAGGTGTTGACGTAGCCGCCGGTGGGCAACGGATGCGTGCGAATCTCCAGGACCCGGCCATCGGACAGGCGCTGCTCGCATTCGTGGACCAGCCGGCCGTTGCTGTCGCGACTGGCCGGGGTCAGCAGCTGCAACTCACTGTCGCCGATCACCTCATTGAATGGTCGATGGGCCGCCACCGGTGCCAGGCCACTGAGTTCGAGGAAGCGCCGGTTCCACAGCTCCAGCACGCCTTGGGCGTTGACCATCGCCACGCCTTGGGACAGGTTGTCCACTGCCCGCTGCAACAGGTGGGATTTCTGCGCGATGGCCTGCTCGCGACGCACGGTTTCGCTGAGCTTGACGTCGGTAATGTCGGTAAACAGGATCACCCGCCCGCCTTCCTGGGTCGGCCGCTCGCTGACTTGCAGCCAGCGCCCGTTCTGCAAGCGATACAACACGTGCTCGTCGGCCTGGCCGCGGGGTTCTTCGCTGAACAGCCCGTTGGCGGTCATCAAGCGCTTGACCTCGCAAAGGCGCATCCCGGCGATGATGCGCACCCGGCTGTTGGCCCAGAAGGCCTTGAAGCGGCTGTTGAACAGGACGATGCGTTGCTGCTCATCGAACAGCACAAATGCATCGGAGATGCTTTCGATGGCGTCGATAAGGTGTCGGTGGGCGGTTTCCGCCCGCAGCCGCGCCTCGCCCAGCAAGTGATTGCCGGCCTTGAGTTCAGCCATGGCCTGGTTCAGGGCGTCGGTGCGCTCACGCACCTGCTCGGCCAACACCACCGAGTGCTGGAACGCCGCATAGGGGTCGTTGCCCCGGGTGGCGCCGGACTCCACCCGCTCGATCAGCGCCTCGTTGATGCGCCGCAACTTGCGGTTTTCATGTTGCAGGCTGGCAAGCTGGGCCTGTAGGTCAGCGATGGCCGGGGACGCGATGTCGGGCAATGGCAACTCCGGTGAACGTCTGGTTGATGTGCATGCCATTGAACTGTTCTCCATAGGTGTTGAACCCCATCACCCGTTGTTCGCGCAGGAACTGGCCGATCTGCTCCAGGCCGCCGCGATCTTCCAACTCCAGGCGCCTGAGGAAGCAATCGCAGCCGATGGTCAGCAGCAAATCGCCGAGGCGCGCCTGCAAGCCCTCGAACAGCGTTTGCAGGTTGTGCAGCAAGGGACCGGGGGTCATCGCGGTGAGGACGATGCCGTTCTCCACCGCACAGTAGAAACTCAGGCTCAGGTCCGGATGCACCTGCTGGATCGCCCGCACGTAGTACTGGTCGTTGATGCGCACCGCCAGTGGATGGGCGGCAAAAACCCGATAGTCGAGGGCGCTCACCGGCACGCCGATGTGCCGGGCGTATTCCTCGGCGGCGGGTTCGGCGTTGAGCTCATAGACCCGCCGCGAAGCACTGTCGGCGCCAGTCACCACCAGTTTCTCTTCCCTGGGCAGGATGTGATGGGTGGTGAAGACTTCGAATTCCAGCCAGGTGTTGATCAACAGCACCACGGCGGCGCCACTGTGGAACTGGCCTTCGAAGTAGACGTGGGTGTGGGTCAGGTAGTTGTCATCGCCGGCCGAACCGCCGAAATGCGGGATGTCCCCCAACGCGGCACTCAAGGCCGCCAGCACCATTTCCTCGCGACTGGACAGGCCATCGAGCAGGGTCAAGGCGAAACTGTGACCCTTGATCGGCGCCAAGGCGTTGCTGCGACAGCCGCTGGCCAGGCGCTCGACCATTTGCTGGGCGTCGATCAGGCTGAAGTGTTCCATTTCGCCGATCAACTCGGCGGCGATGGAAAAGTGCCGATGATCGAACCCCACCGCCGTCACGCAGTTGCGGCCGTAGCCCTGGGAGGTGATTTCCCCGGCGCTGGTGCAGCCCACCAGGCGAATCCCGCCGAAACTCTGGGACAGCGCCTGGCCCAGGGCCGGCAAGTCGTATTCGGCGGAACAGAAAAACAGCACGAACCCCAGGTGTGGGTGCAACAACTGCCGCGCCAGCGCCTGGGCCACCTGCTGGACGTCGGTCGCCTGGGACATGGCGCTCACCACACCTTCGCTCTGGGCCTGCTGCATCGTCGCCTCCGGCGGGTGCGTGATAGGAACCCTGAGTGTACGAAGCCGCGCCGGGTCGACGAATGCTACTTGGGTAGCGGGTGGACGCTTCCATGGGATGAGATTGCTCCCGCTATGTGGGAGCAAGGCTTGCCCGCGATAAAGGCGATGCGGTCTGGCAGAATCGAGGCGCCTCTATCGCGAGCAAGCTTTGCTCCCACAAGCGTCCTTGCCACAAGAGCGGTTCGGTGTGCAGGCAGTATCAGTGGTTCATCGGCGCCATGGCGCTCGCCTGCCCCAGCAGTTTCTGGTCGATGTCTTCCAGGCGCAGCACCCGGCCGCCGGTATCGCTCGCCAGTTTTTGTGCCGCCTGGGGATCGGAGAACGAAGCCAGGACCACGCCCATGGCGCCTTTGAGCCCACTGCCGATGACGAAGTAGGCGCTACGAGCGTCGATCAGGTGGGCGTCATCCGGCGTGTCCCAATGGCTGCGGCCCATGTCGTGGACATACAGCTTGACGTCGGACCGATGGTTTTCCGGCTGCAGCCACCAGCCCAGCATCTCCGCCGGCGAGCAGAACTTCTTCACGCCGCTCGCCGCGACCGCCGCACCCTTGGGGCCGGGAAAATCGGTGATGATCATGCCGCACACATGACACTCGTCACTGGGATGGAACCCCGGCGCCGCCTCGCTGGCCGCAGGTGGCTCGGCTTTGTCGCAAGCCGTCAGCGCCAGGCACATCAATAACCCGGCCAGGAGGCGGCCCCCCTTGAGGTACACCTTGTTCATCGTTGCATGCTCCCTTATCAAGATTGAAATTCACGGGCTCCGGCGATTGAACAACCGATAGGCCAGCCATAACGGGACCGCCATCCATAAACCCAGGCACAACCAGAGCCAAGGCCCCGACACCGGCAGGTCGCTGCCCAGGGTCAGCACCGCGGCGCCGCTGGACACCGCATCGAATCCGGACAGATTGATCAGCCGATAGACGTCGGTAGGGTTGAACAACAGCAGCCATGGCAATAGCTGCGGGCTGAAGCGCCCCTCGCTCAGCACCAGCAGCGCCAGCAACGCCAGGTCGAACACCAGCACGAAGAAAAACCACACCCCCAGCGCCAGCCCGGCCGCGGTGGATTTCTCTGCCGACAAACTGCTCAGCACATAGGCCAGCCCGAGGAACACCCAGCCCAGCAGCGTGCTGGACAGCATGAAGCGACCGAAAGCCCAGAGCAGCAGGCTCAACTGGACATCATCCACCAACAGGGCGATGGCCAGCATGGCGCAGCCAAAACCGATGAACGTGGCCAGGGCCAGGATCAAGCCGTGGCCGACAAACTTGCCCAGCAGCAATTGGCCGCGCCCCAACGGGTAGGTCAGCAACAGCAGCAAGGTGCCGTTCTCGTCCTCGCCGACAATCGCGTCGTAGGCCAGCAGCAAGGCAATCAGCGGCATCAGGAAGGTCGCCAGGCTGGACAGGCTCGCCACCGTCGCGGGCACCGAGGTAAACCCCAGTTGACCGGACGCCGCAGCGCCGAGCCAGGCAATGCCAATCGCCAGCACCGCGAACAACAAACTGATCGCCAACAACCAGCGATTGCGCAGGCCATCGCTGAACTCCTTGCGGGCCATGTTCCAGACCGGATTCATAGGCTGACCTCCTCGGCCGCGGCACGGAGCATGTAATGACGGTACAAATCCTCAAGCGACGGCGGCTTGATCTCGACATCCGTCGGGTCGTCCTGGGCCAGTAACTGGCGCAGCAATTTCAGTTTGCTGCCGTCCGGCGCGCACACTTGCACCCCTTCCGCCCCCCAACCCTGGGTGGCATGCCCTTCGCTGCGCCAATGCTGGCGAAGCCAATCGGCCCGTGACAGGCCCGAGGCTCGGATCAGCGTCGGCAGCCCCGCCTCCTCCCGCAACCGAGCCAGGCTGCCCAGGGCCAGCAGGCGACCTTGGGTAAGAATCGCGGCGCGGTTGATGTGCGCTTCCACACCAGGCAAGACGTGGGAACAGAGAATGATGCTGGTGCCCTGCCAACGCAGGCGGTCGAGCAATTGATAGAGGTCCTGGGTGGCGATGGGGTCCAGGCCCACGGTCGGTTCGTCCAGCAATAACAGGCGCGGCTGGCCAAGCAGGGCCTGGGCCAGGCCGAGGCGTTGGCGCATGCCCTTGGAGTAGGTCCTTACCCGCCGTTGAGCAGCGCCCGCCAACCCCACTTCGTCCAGTAAACGCTCGACCTGCTCCGGTGCCGCGCCTTTGAGCCGGGCAAAATGGCGCAAGGTTTCCAGCCCGCTCAATTGCGGGTAGAACATCACGTTCTCGGGCAGATAACCGAGCATCTGTCGCACGCCCGGGTCGCTGGGCGCGCGGCCGAAGACACGCACCTCGCCCTCACTGGCCCGCAGCAAACCGAGGATCAACTTCATGGTGGTGGTCTTGCCCGCGCCGTTGTGCCCGAACAGCCCGAGCACCTCGCCTTGGGCCAGGTTCAAGTCCAGCCCGCGCAGTACGGTGACATCGCCATAGCGCTGGCTGACCCCTTCGATCTCGACGACGTTCAAGACGCGTCCTCCTGGGTACTGTTGCGTGACGGGGGCTGGACAGGGGTTTGCATCAGCGGATGACTGTCCATCACCCCGGGGGATTTCATCACCGGGAAGGCCCGCTGCACCCAGCGCAGCAGTTCGATCCCCGGGCTGTTCATCAGCAATCGCACCTGGGGATACAGCCACAGCAGGCGATCGACGTTGTCGTTGGGTTCATAGGCCACATCCCCCATACCGTCACCATTACGATCCCAGCCCAGGTAGTCGCTCCAGTAATTGCCACGCCCATCCGCCGACCATTCCTGCAACCGCGTGGCCACGTATTTGACCTGGCGCTGGTTATGGACGAAGGCATTGCCGGCGATGCGGTTATCCTCCGAGCCGGCCGTCAGGTGGATACCCACGGCGCTGCGCTCGAAATGATTGCCTTCGATGCGGTTGAACAACGAGTTGTAAATGAACAGGGCCTTGCCCTCGGCACCGGTGATCATGGTGTCGCCGGTGGACCCGTCGCGCACGTCGCTGACGAAGTTGTCGCGCAGGGTGGAATAAGTGATGTAGTTCATCAGGATCCCGTAGTTCTGATCCTGTTCGGAGCGATTGCCGATGACCGTCAACTGGCGGCTTTGCATCAAGGCATAACCGGTGCGGGTACGCCGGGTGACGTTATCCAGCAGGCGGTTATCGTTGGCGAACATGTAATGCACGCCGTAGCGCAGGTCTTCGAGGACGTTGCCCTGGAGCAGGTTGCCGCTGGAAGTGTCGATGTAGATGCCATCGCGGGTTTCGCGCACCTGGTTGCCGATGACCCGGGCGCCGTGTACGGCATACAAATGGATGCCGTTGCCGCGGTCCTGGGAGCGCAGGCTGGGGTCGCCCTGGATGTGGTTGTCGATCAGGCTGACGTCCCGCGTGCCATCGACCCAGATACCGAAGCCCTGGCCCTGCATCCGGTTCCCACGAACCACGGCCCCTTGGGCGACCGGTTGGATGAAGACGGCCGCGTTCATGGCCGTGAGGTCGTGGCCCCAGTCCAGGAAGGTACAGCCCTGGACCTGGACGTTCGGGGCGCGAATGATCAACCCATTGCCCTCGCCCTGCCCCTGGAATACTGCATCCGGCGCGCACGTGAGGGTCATGGGCTGGTCGATGCTGAACGAGCCCCGGTAGTGGCCCGCAGGCAGGCGCCATTGCTGGGTGCCCTCGGCCTGCAAAGGCAAATCGGTGATCGGCTGCGGTGCGCCGAACGCCCCGCCCGATAACAGGCAAAGCACCAGCGCAATGACCGGTTGGCGGGCGTGTTGCGGCTTTTTCCCGGTCATTGCACCTGTCTCCTTGATGAACCGACTCAGGCCTTTTCAACCAGCATGCGCCCGACCATTTCCATGTGCAGGGCGTGGCAGAACCAACTGCAGTAGTACCAGTGCAAGCCGGCCTTGTCGGCGGTGAAGGTGATGGATGAGGTCTGTTGCGGGCTGATCTCCATGCTGGCGCCGTGGTTGGTCATGACAAAGCCGTGGGACACGTCTTCGATCTGATCGATGTTAGTGATGGTCACCGTCACCTCGTTGCCTTGCTTGACGGTGAACTCCGTCAGGCCATAGGCCGGCGCCATCGAGGTCATGTACACCCGCACCTTGTTGCCGTCGCGGATGACCTTGTTGTCGGTTTCCAGGTTGATGCCGTCCTTCTTCGCCAGGGCCACGGTGTCGGCAAAGAACGGATCATTGCGGTTCCAGATTTTCTGGGTCTTGATCTGGTCGCGCCGCGCGAGAATGCAGTCATGGGGTTCGGCGAAGGCCGGCCCGTCGTGCACCAGCTTCATTTCATCACCGGAAATGTCGATCAACTGATCGTTCTCCGGATGCAATGGGCCGGTGGGCAGGAAACGGTCCTTGGAGAATTTGCACAACACCACCAGCCACTTGCCGTCCGCCTCACTGGTTTCGGTGAGGGACGCGTGGTTGTGGCCGGGTTGGTACTGGACGTCGAGTTTCTGCTTGATGTAATTGACCTTCTCGCCCTTGTAGGCGCGGATGGCCTCGTCCATGTTCCACTTCACCACCTGGCTGTCGATGAACAACGTCGTATAGGCATTGCCACGCCCGTCGAAGGTGGTGTGCAGCGGCCCCAGCCCCAGTTCCGGCTCGGCGACGATCACTTCGCGTGGGTCCTTGAAGCGGTCGGCGAACAAGTCGTCCAGGCGGTCGATGGCGATCATCGAGACCGTCGGCGACAGCTTGCCGTTGGCGATGAAGTATTTGCCGTCCGACGAGGTATTGAGCCCATGGGGGTTCTTCGGCACGGGAATGTAGCGGGTAAACTCGGAGTCCTTGCCATCGGTCTTGCGACCATCGACCACCGGCACCTTGGAGCCGTCCAGGGTGATGAATTTGCCGGCCTTGATCGCCGCCTCGATGCGCGGGATGTTGAACACCACCACCCAGTCGCGCTCGTTGCGCATCATGCCGCCCAGGTCATAGGCCTTCTCGGAGTTGTAGCAGGTACTGGCGGCGTATTTGCCAGTGTAGTCGGCGTCGGAATTGTCCAGGTTGCCGTCGACGATCACCTGGAACGCCATTTCCATTTTCTCGGCATCGATGGCGTTGAACATCGTGAAACTGTTTTTGTCTTGCAGGTCGAAGGTGTGGCCGTCATTGGGGTGCGGGATCACGAACTCGGCGTTGGCGAATACGTACTTGGTGTACGGCACCTTCTGCAATCGCAGGCCGTGAATGGCTTGCACGTTGGGCACGGTGAGGATCTTGTCGCACTTCATGATGTCCAGGCGGATGCGCGCGACCCGGGAGTTGGCCTTGTCGTTGATGAACAGGTATTTACCGTCGTACTTGCCGTCGGTCATGGAGATGTGCGGATGGTGGCAGTCGCCGTTCTGGTATTTGGCGCTGTCGCCGAGAATGCGCTTGCTCTCGTTGGTCAGGCCCCAACCGGTGGCCGAGTCGACGTTGAACACCGGGATGCGCATCAGCTCGCGCATCGACGGCACGCCCAGCACCCGCACCTCGCCTTGGTGGCCGCCGCTCCAGAAACCGTAATACTCATCGAGTTCACCTGGGCCGACGTGGATCTTGGACTTGGCCTCCTTGGCCGCCGCGGCCCAGGACTCACGGGTGAACGTCCCGGCCCCCAGCGCCGTCGCGCCGGCCAGTACCGCCCCCGTTACCGCACCGGTGCCGAGAAAACTGCGCCGGCTGAAACCCCGGGGTTCCTCCACCGCGCCAGGGGTTTGGTCTTTTTTGTCGCTCATGCTGTGTGCTCCATGAAGAATGAAACGGTCAAGGGACAGGCCATTGGGGTGCCTCAAGGCGCCGGGTTCACCTGCACCACGGGAATCAGTTGCGCATCGGTCACGCTCGCCTTGCCGCGCTTCTTGCGCTTGTTGATCAGCGGCGGGCATTTGTTTTCGTTGTGCCAGGTCATCTGGCAGTCGAGGCAGTAATGGCATTCGTTGGCATTGATCCGGCCATCGGGGTGAATCGCCTGGATCTCGCATTCCTTGGCGCACAATTGGCAGGGGTTGCCACATTCCTTGCGGCGTTTGAGCCAGTCGAACAGCCGCAGCCGGGTCGGCATCGCCAGGGCTGCGCCCAGCGGACAGACATAGCGGCAATAGACTTTGCGGGTGAACAGATTGATCAGCAGCAGGCCCACCGCGTACGCCACGAACCACCACTGGCGGTCGAACTTGAGGGTGATGGCGGTCTTGAAGGGCTCCACTTCGGCCAGCCGTTCGGCGCTGGACATCGACTCCAGCGAGACGCCGAACAGCACCAGCAAGATGATGTACTTGATCGCCCACAGCCGCTCATGGACGGCGAACGGCAACTCGTATTGCGGCACCTTGAGCGTGCGCGCCAGTTCGTTGAGCAACTCCTGCAACGCGCCGAACGGACACAACCACCCGCAGAACACCCCGCGCCCCCACAACAGAATGCTGGCGGCGGTGAACACCCAGAGGATGAAAATCAGCGGATCGGTGAGGAACAGCTCCCAGCGAAAGCCTTCGAACAAGGCGTGGACGAAGGTCAGCACGTTCACCACCGACAGTTGCGCCAGCGCAAAGCCGCCCAGGAACACCACGGTGAACAACAGGTAACCGCGACGCAGCCAATGCAGCAGCCTCGGTCGCCGGGCCAGTGAGTCCTGGAAAAACAGGATCATCGTGAGCGCCAGCAGCGCCGCTCCGAGTACGGAGATCTCGACGCTTTTCTGATACCAGAGCGTCAGCCACATTGGCCGGCTGGCTTCCTCGGCGGCCGCCAGTTGCTCGGCGGTTGGCAATGGCCGTTCCAGGTAGGGTTCGGGCAGTTGATAGGCCAGTTCGAAACTGCTGAAGGTGCCGCTGACCGGGCCGGTCTGGCGGCGCACCAGCAGCTCCAGGGTCCAGGGCGAGCCGGGGTCGAAACGGTGGGAGGCGCGGATGATAAAGATCGCCATTTCGTCGAAGTCCGGCATGTCGTCGAGGGCCACATCATTCAGGCGCTGGAAATCCAGGTCGCGAAAGCTGATGGTGTCGCCCGACTGGCGCAGCTGCACCCGGTCGAAGATACCGCCACGCACGTATCCCGAGCCCTTGAAGGAATAACGCCCGCTGCCCATCACCGCGATGGCGTGTTCACCGGGTTTGAGCTCGCTCATCAGCGCGCGGTACTGCGCATCGCCCAGCAGGTTGCGGCCAATGGTGGGAGGGTTGAGGTGGGTGGCGTAGAGGTCGATGAAGGTGTCATTCACCTGCTCGCCGCTGGCGGTTTCGACCTGCTCGGCTTCGGTGCCCTTGAAGGACGCATCGACTTGGCCACGGGTCAGGTGCAGGCGACGGACAGCGCCGTTGCCAGTCAGGGTCTTCCAGTCGGCGGGCTGGTAGATATCCTCGCGCACCCGGGCCGGCGCCACGGCCAACCCTGCGTCACCCTTGACCAGGCCCAGGGACACCGCGACATCGTGAGCGGCGCGCATGATCACTTCGTTGACCACCATGGCCGTCACAGTGGCGCCGGCGATCGCATCGACAGTCACCGCATTCGGGTCGCGGGAATGCCCCACCACCACCCGCTGGTTGACCTTGATGCCGCTGTAGCGCGCGCTGAAAGCGTGGAGTTTTTCTTCGGCGATGCCGATCAGCAGGATCGGTTCGTGGTGTTCAAGCACGTAGGCATCGAGGATCACCCCGGCAGGATCGAGGATCACCTGGACATTGATCGGCTTGCCTGAATACGCCGGAATGTCCACCACGTCCAAGCTCTGGAAGACATAACCCACGACCTTGCCGGCGGCGGACAGTTTGCGGACCTTGAAGGAACCGTCGGGCTCGGAGATCGAATCGACCGGACTCAGGACATGATGGATGCGCTGTTGCGGGAGGTCACCGTAGTCCTTGGCCTGGACGATTGCGGCGAACATCAGCAGTAGAACGAACAGCCCGGGGAGCCAGGAGCGGGATAGGTGCAGCATCACAAAGGGAGGGGTCATGAGCGCCAGGGCTTGGAGGCAGGATCTTGGCGATCATTGTGGGGGCCGCCCCTGGCTTGGGCCCTTGATTGAAATCAACTTGGGAAGACTAAACCCGACTCACAAAAAGTCTGTGGCGAGGGGATTTATCCCCGCTGGGGTGCGAAGCAGCCCCAAAACCCGTCCCTGCGGTTTGTCAGGTTGATCCTGATCAGCCTCATTGGGGGCGCTTCGCACCCCAGCGGGGATAAATCCCCTCGCCACAAGTTGGTGTCAATTCAAATAATAATGCGCGGTCCGGTACTCAGCGCAACCCATAGGAATAGATGCGGCCGTCATTGCTGTCGTACCAGTTACCGTTGGCCCAGAACACCCGGTCCTGCGCCGGTTGAAAGCCAAGAATGCCCAGGTAGCCGCCGATGGCGAGGCGTTGCCAGGAGCGGCCCCAATCCTTGGAATAGAACACGCCATCGGCGGAGATGTTCGCGTCCGACCACCAGTAGAGCCAGCGCGGTGGTTGGTGATCGCTGGTGGTGTTGATCAGCAGGGTGTTTTGCCCCATCCAGACGTTGCTGCCACGCACCTGGGTATCCGATGCCAAAGGTGCAAAGACACTGGGCAGGTCACCCAAGAGCGTCCAGGTCAGCGCGGCGGTATCCAGTTCGGCGACCACATTTTGCCCGCGGTCCCCCTGGTCAATCAGCCCCATCACCCGCCCGGCATCGTTCTGTAGCAGCTTGCTCACGAACAGGTTGTCGTCACGCTGCCTATCCACCACCTGCCACTGCCCTGCCTGGGCTTGCAACCGGGCCCGTGTCGTGACGTTGACCGCGACATTGTGGCTGACGCCATCCGGATGGCCGCCCCAGAAGCGTTGGGACACCCAGATAAAGGCCGTCTGTGCATCCAGCTGCAGGACACTGGTCTGGATGTCCCCGTGTTCACCTGCACTCGTGCCCCACTCAGTGATGTCGGGACGTTTGCCGTGGGCGTATTCGGCGGACACCAGCAACGACTCGGGGCCCATGATCGGCGAGCTGTGCGCACCGCGATCAGCCGAATAAAAGACGCCAGTGGAAACGGCACTCGGTTTCTCTTCATCGGTGTCCACCACGTCCGGCCTGCCCACGGCCCAGACTTCATTCGCGCCATGGAAATAGGGAACCAGGCTCCAGGCCAACGAATCGGCCTCGGGAAACCACCCCTGGGTCAACCACGTCCAGCGCTGGCCTTGGTCATCACTGCGAAAGACCACGGTTTGATCGGGCTCATGGGTATTCGCCGTTTCAGGCCGACGAAGGCCGGTGAGCAGGAACACACTGCTCCCGTCCGGACTCGCCACCAGGCAGGCGGCGCCGCTGACATGGGCCACGAACTGAAATTGCCCCTGGGCATCCAGGCGGGAAATGAGCGAGGTTTCCGTTTCGGGACGAGAGAACAAATGGGCAAACGTCCCGGGCATCTCCGGTTCTTCAGGCTCGGCGGGCTTGCCATAGACCAGCGCATCCAGGTCCACCACATCAGTGGACGGTTCAAGCGCTTGGGCCTCGTCCTCCAGGCGTCCCACCAGCCAAGTCCCCTGCGGTGTCACCGTCACGCCCGTGCAATACTGGGTCATCGCGCGCAAGCGGGTATCCTTCACGACGCCCACTTGCTGCTGATCGGGGCTGGCACCACCCCACTCCAGCTTGGCACTGGTGAGCATCCACATGTACCACAGCGCCGCGCCGGCCAGCAGGGCGACAAATAATCTAGAAAGCAGTTTTGAACGAGGCATGGGGAGGTCCGTATCCGGGGGAAAACTGCGAAGCTTTTCTCATCTCTTTTGTCCGGAGTAAATTTTTATCGCACGAGCATGGACGAACCCGGTCGCATAATTGTCAACGCTGTGACCCAGGTTCCATTCTCTCCGTGACGCCGTTTCACCTGAAAGCCTCAATGCGTTAAGCAGACGCCCACAAGGAACGCTCCATGCCCGCAAGCTCTGGCCCCGCCACCGCCTCTTCATTGCCGCAAGCCACCGGTTTCGTCCGGGTGCGTGGCGCCCGCGAACACAACCTCAAGAATGTCGATGTGGACATCCCTCGCGATGCCTTGGTGGTGTTCACCGGCGTGTCGGGGTCCGGCAAGTCGTCGCTGGCCTTTTCCACGCTCTATGCCGAAGCCCAGCGTCGCTACTTCGAATCCGTCGCGCCCTATGCGCGGCGCCTGATCGACCAGGTGGGCGTGCCGGACGTGGACAGCATCGAAGGCCTGCCCCCAGCAGTCGCCTTGCAGCAACAACGCGGCACCCCCAGTGCGCGTTCATCGGTGGGCAGCGTCACCACCCTGTCGAGCCTGATTCGTATGCTCTACTCCCGCGCCGGCAGCTACCCGGCCGACCAACCGATGCTCTACGCCGAGGACTTCTCGCCCAACACGCCCCAGGGCGCCTGCCAGGAATGCCACGGCCTGGGTCGGGTCTATGAAGTGACCGAAGCGTCCATGGTGCCGGACCCATCGCTGACCATCCGCGAACGCGCCGTGGCTGCCTGGCCCATGGCCTGGCAGGGCCAGAACCTGCGGGACATTCTGGTGACCCTGGGGTATGACGTCGACATCCCCTGGCGCGACCTGCCGAAAAAGCAAAGGGACTGGATTCTCTTCACCGAAGAAACCCCTACCGTTCCCGTCTACGCCGGACTGACGCCGGCCCAGACCCGCACCGCCCTCAAGCGCAAGCTCGAGCCCAGCTATCAGGGCACGTTCAGCGGCGCCCGACGCTACCTGCTGCACACGTTCATGCACTCCCAAAGCGCCCAGATGCGCAAGCGCGTGGCGCAATACATGCGCGCCAGCCCTTGCCCCGTGTGCGAGGGCAAGCGCCTCAAACGCGAGGCGCTAACCGTGACCTTTGCCGGCTTGGACATCGCCGAGCTGTCGCACCTGCCGCTGCTGGAACTGGCCGAGGTGCTCAAGCAGGTCCTGGCCCCCGACTACCTTGAACAGGCCGAAGAAACGGGAGAAGTCCTCAGCCACCGGCAAACTCGCGAGGCCCGTGAGCAACGTGCCGCCAGGGGCGACAATCCCCATGCGGGCGGGCCTGACGCCCGTCACACACCCAACCTCTCCCTGGAAAAACGCCTGGCCGCCCAGCGCATCGCCGCCGAGCTGCTGGAGCGGATCACCACCCTGATCGACCTGGGCCTCGGCTACCTCGCCTTGGAGCGCAGCACGCCGACGCTTTCCTCCGGCGAACTGCAACGCCTGCGCCTGGCGACCCAGCTCAACTCCCAACTGTTCGGCGTGATCTACGTGCTGGACGAACCCTCCGCCGGCCTGCACCCGGCTGACAGCGAAGCGTTGTTTGGTGCCCTGCAACGCCTCAAGGCAGCGGGTAACTCGGTGTTTGTGGTCGAACATGACCTCGATACCATGCGCCGCGCCGACTGGCTCATCGACGTAGGCCCGGACGCTGGCGAACAAGGTGGGAAAGTCCTCTACAGCGGCCCGCCGGCAGGCCTTGGCCAGGTGCCTGAATCACGCACCCGCGCCTACCTGTTTGGCGAAGCACACGCCGCGACACGCAGCCCGCGAGCACCCAAGGATTGGCTGCGCCTGGAAGGCATCACCCGCAACAACCTCGACAATCTGAGCGCAGCCTTCCCGTTGGGCTGCTTCACCGCCGTGACCGGCATTTCTGGCTCAGGCAAATCCAGTCTCGTCAGCCAGGCCCTGCTGGATCTGGTCGGCGCCCACCTGGGTCAAGCCAGCCCCAACGCCGAACCCGATGAGCAAAGCCTGGAAGACGAACCCGTGCAAACCAGCACTGGGCGCGTTGCTGCGGGGCTCGACGCGATCAAGCGGCTGGTGCAGGTGGACCAGAAACCCATTGGCCGCACCCCGCGCTCCAACCTCGCCACTTACACCGGGCTGTTCGATCACGTGCGCAAACTGTTCGCCGCGACCGAGCAGGCGCAGGCGCTGGGGTTCGATGCCGGGCGGTTTTCCTTCAACGTCGCCAAGGGGCGCTGCGAGACCTGCGAAGGTGAAGGCTTCGTCAGCGTGGAGTTGTTGTTCATGCCCAGCGTGTACGCCCCCTGCCCCACCTGCCACGGCGCGCGCTACAACCCGCAGACCCTGGAAGTTCGCTGGCAGGGCCTGGACATTTCCCAGGTGTTGCAACTGACCGTGAACCAGGCCCTCGAGGTGTTTGCCGAACAAGCGGCGGCCAGGCGTTCGTTGCAAGTGCTGCAAGATATCGGCCTGGGCTACCTGCGCCTTGGCCAACCGGCCACGGAGCTGTCCGGCGGCGAAGCCCAGCGGATCAAGCTGGCGACAGAACTGCAGCGCAAGGCTCGTGGCGCAACCTTGTACGTGTTGGACGAGCCGACCAACGGGTTGCATCCCCAGGACGTAGACCGTTTGCTGGTGCAGTTGAATCGCCTGGTGGAAGAAGATCATACGGTGGTTGTGGTGGAACATGACATGCGAGTGGTGGCGCAGAGTGACTGGGTCATCGATATCGGCCCGGGGGCTGGCACCCAGGGCGGAAACGTGGTGGTTTGCGGGGCTCCGGAGACTGTAGCGAAATGCCGGGAGAGTCGAACGGCAGGGTTCCTGGAAAGGGCTTTGCAGCTTGCAAATTGAAGGTCCAACTCCGAATTGTCAGGCGCCCTGGCGTCAATATCGGCCCAGATTCAGGCGAAATGTACCTGGGATGCGATATTGAAAAGCATGCTGCAAGCGAACAACCCAATCACCACAGAGATGGCTCGATTCAAAAATCGTCCAGACACAATCGCGTGAAATTTTCGGCCACAAAAAGCGCCAGCCGCAATCCACACAAGCCCTACCGGAAAAACAATGGCTGAAAACAGCAACATGAATGACAGCCAGTTATCCAGCGACAAGAACGTACCCGCCGGCGCAACGAAGGAAACAAAAAACAACCCTTTGGGATTGGTCAGCGTTGCCACAAACAGATCCGCAACGGCAATACCCGCAGTTGCGCCAGGCGCGTCATTTTTTACCGAGAGCCAAAGCTTGAGGGAAATATGAAACAAGAAGCACACGGCAAAAATCTTGGTGGCGGTCACCACCCACGAGTGTTCCGCAATGAGCAGATCAATGAACACCCCCCACATCGTCGTCTGGATAACGTACGCCAACCATTCGGCTGCGACGAAACGCATCGAGCGCGCATTGAGCCCTCGACTCACACCGACTTGTAACAACAATGAGTTCGTCGGCCCCGGAACCAACAATACGGCCAACAACGAAAGCGCAACATAATCCATAGAATTTTCCATACCAGAAACCTGCACGGCGAACGTTCAGGGGCAGGTCAATCCATCACCACTGCAGCCCCAGCGCCGCTTACAACGCGCACTTTACACTGCGGCGGCAAGACGATGGTGGTCAAACTTTCATCGTCCATCTCCCAGATGCCGGATACAGGATGGTCCTGGCGGGACAAAATCGACCTCTGTGGCGAGGGAGCTTGCTCCCTCGCCACAAGAGCGGTTCGGACATCAGACCGTACGCGAATACTGAACCGTCTGGTCCGCCCCCAGGTACGCGTCGAACGCCATCGCCACGTTGCGCATCATCAATTGTCCCTGGGGCAATAACACCAGCTCGGCGTCGCGAATCTCCAGCAACCCATCGCGTACCAGCTCCTGGAGCCGGTCCAGGGCATCGGCGAAGTATTCGCCGAATCGAATGCCGTGGGCGTTGTCGATCCGGCCGAAGTCGATGCGCCCATGGCACATCAGTTCATTGATGACCTCGCGCCGCAGTCGATCATCGTCACTCAACCGATAGCCGCGCTGCACCGGCAGCAGGCCTTGGTCCAGCCGGGCGTAATACTGGGAAAGCTCCTTGACGTTCTGGTTGTAGCTGTCACCGACCTTGCCGATCGACGACACCCCCAGACCAATCAGATCGCAATCGGCATGAGTGGAATACCCCTGGAAATTGCGCTGCAAAGTACCCTGGGCGCGAGCGCGCACCAGTTCGTCATCCGGCAGGGCGAAGTGGTCCATGCCGATGTAGACATAGCCGGCTTCGGTCAGGCGATTGATGGTCAGCTCCAGCAGCTCCAGCTTGCGCTCGGGCGGCGGCATGTCTTCGGGCCGTATCATCCGCTGCGCCCGCACCCGTTGCGGCAGGTGGGCATAGCTGTAGGCCGCGATCCGGTCCGGACGCAGGGCGATGATCTTGCTCAAGGTGACATCGAAACTGGCGACGGTCTGCAACGGCAGGCCATAGATCAGATCGACGCTGACGGACTTGAAGCGCGCCCGGCGCGCGGCCTCCACCAGTTCGACGACCTGGGCCTCGCTTTGCACCCGATTGACAGCGAGCTGCACCTGGGCATCGAAGTCCTGGACGCCGAAGCTCAGGCGATTGAACCCCAACTGGCGCAGGCCTTGGATCTGTTGCCCATCGATGGTCCGCGGATCGACCTCGATGGAAAACTCATGGGCATCACTGTCGTCCATATCGAACGACTGGTGCAGGCAGTCCATCAGGTCGGCCAGTTGCTCATGGGTCAGGTAAGTCGGCGTGCCGCCGCCCAAATGCAACTGGGTCAGTTTGCGCGAGCGGTCGAACAAGGCGGACTGCAGGGCTATTTCACGTTTGAGGTAGGCCAGGTATTCGACGGCGCGATGGGTCTTGCGGGTGATGATCTTGTTGCACGCGCAGTAATAGCAGAGGCTCTGGCAGAACGGGATGTGGATGTACACCGACAACGGCTTGGGCAGCGCAGCCTCGTGACTGCGCTGGGCGGCCTGGCGGTATTCGTCCATGGCGAAGGCCTGGTGGAACTGCGGGGCTGTCGGATAGGAGGTGTAGCGCGGTCCCGGGCGGTCGTATTTCTCCACCAGGGCCCGATTGAAACCGGAAGCAGTTTTCATGATGGGGTCAACTTTTCAAAAACGGGTGGGCTTGCGTCATCCGGCGCTGAATCGAACAGATCGCAGATCGCATCCACGCTCAAGCGTCCGGCGGGCAGGATGCCGATAAACCGGCTCGACAGTTCGATCAATCCCTGATCTTGCAACGCTTCCAGCGACGGCCAGACGGACGCAAAGTGCTCGCGAAACACCAGGCCGAAACGCGCTTCGATGGCGGGTATATCCAGTTCCAGATCACAGGAAAGCTGCTCGGTCACGCTCGCCTTGACCTGATCCTGCGCTTCACAGCGCCAGCCGCGACACACCGGCAATTGCCCGGCGTCCAGTTGCTGGCAATAGTGCAGCAGGTCGTCGGTGTTCTGTACGTACAGGTGCTCGATCTGAGTGATGGCCGACAAACCGAAGCCCACGTGATCACAGCAACCGTGACGGGTAAACCCCTGACAATTGCGGTGCAGGCGTCCATGCTCCTGGGCCACCGCCAAGTCATCGTCGGCCCTGACGAACTGGCCCAGGCCGATGTAGTGATAACCGGCGCCAATCAACTGTTCGCAACAGATGCGCCGCATGGCGTCCTTGTCGGCCGGGCTGCAAAAGGAACCGGCCACCCCGGCGTTCTTCGAGCGATAACGATAAGGCGCGCGGGCATAGTCGAAAACGTGCAACCGGTCCGGTTCCAGTTCGATCAACGTTGCCAGCTTCAGGGCAAAACTGCTGGGCGTCTGCCAGGCGTGGCCGTAGCCCAAATCGATGTTGATGGAGCGAAAACCAAACGTGCGCGCCGCATCGATCAGCGAATGGATCGGCGCCGGATTCTGGTAGCAATCGACTGGCAGCTCGCTGTCGACGCCAATGTCGGGCACGCCGATGCTGACATGGGTGAAACCCTGGTCACGGATCAGCCCCATGGTCGACCAGTCCGTGTGATGCAGGTCCACCTCGATGCTGTGATCGGCGCCGTCGTACTCGCTGAAGTCGAAGCGTTTGCGCAGATCACTCATCAGCTTCTGCAAATGAGCGATCACCGGCGTGCCGCCGGTCAGGCAGAACTGCTCGACCCGCCGCCCTGCCCCCAGGTGGCAACCGACCAGGCCCATCTCATACGCCAGGCGTTGCAGATAGCCTTCGATCTCGCCGCATCGGCAGTCGCTGGCAAGGGGCGAACATGACGCCAGCCGCAAGCGCGAAGGCAAGTGCACCGCCACGGATAGGGGCCGTCGTTTCTGGCGACTGGTGCGCAACCCTCGAAGCAGGTCGAGGGAGCCGATACCTTTATGGAACCTGCGCGTGCCAACCGGACAATCGAAATCAGCCACCACAGGGACACGTTCCGAGGGTCGCTCACCGAGGGTATGGAACGGGTCGAACATGACAATCTCCGAGTAGCTGTGCGGGGGCAGTTTGCGCGCTAACCCGCCGGGCCACCTTGACCTGTATCAAGCGCCTCGCCCCCGCCAGCGCTTACCAGGTGACGTAGAACATGGCCTTGGCCAGGAGCACGATCGCGACCATATGCAGGAACACGCTGACATGGATGATGTGCACGTAACGGGCGTTCATTCGCCCGCGTCTGAACAGCCACATGGCCCAGAGAAAATGCCCCAGCACACTGCCCGCCAACAGGATCTTCAGCCCCAGCAGCACACCGAAGGACGACTGCAACGGTGCCGACAACGCCGACCAATAGCGCAACCAGACCATGCCACCGCCTGCGCCAAACAACACCAGCAGCACCCAAGGCATCAACTGCCGGGCGCGCCGGCTGATGCCTTGTTCCAGCAACACCATGACCTTGGCGGGCAGTTGCTTGCGGATGCTTTCCAGGAACAGGACCTCGAAGAACACCGTGCCGATGAACACCAGCGCGGCAAACAGATGCAAGGTCAGAAACAGCGGATAACTCATGAGCGTCCTCGGCCGCCCCTGTTCAGCGGGGCGATGGTTTAGTCGAGGGTATCGCGCGGTCCCTGAAGCGGGGTTGATGCCAATCAAGGAAACCGTATGTCCGCCCCACCACCAAACCCTGTGGGAGCGAGCTTGCTCGCGATAGCGTCGGTTCAGTGGCATCAATGGCGACTGATACACCGCTATCGCGAGCAAGCTCGCTCCCACAAAGGGCGTCGTCAGCGTTAAGAAAGCGTCAACGGAACGTTGTTCCTGCCCATCCCCAAACAACCGCTGATCAGTTAGTCCGGCTTTTTGACACTTTCCCCGATATGCGGTCACAACTTTTGCGCTCCGTTGGGTCATAACACCGAGGTCGTCGATGGAATATTGGCGTCTACCGAGGTTTAAGCCTGATACGGAGATAAGCTCATGATTTTCAACGTACAAAATTTTGGCGCCAAAGGAGATGGCATCACCGACGACACGGCAGCCATTCAGAGTGCGATTGATGCGGCGGCTGCGGCCGGCGGAGGCCAGGTGTACATGCCGACCGGCACCTACATCGTTTCGGGGGGCGAAGAACCTTCCGACGGCTGCCTGATGCTCAAGAGCAACGTCTACCTGTACGGCGACGGCATGGGTGACACCACGGTCAAGCTGGCCGATGGCTCCGACACCAAGATCACCGGCATCATCCGCTCGGCGTATGGCGAGGAAACCCACGATTTCGGCGTCAGCAACCTCACCATCGACGGCAACCGCGACAGCACCACCGGCAAGGTCGACGGCTGGTTCAACGGCTATATTCCCGGCGAAGAAGGCTACGACTCCAACGTCACCCTCGACAGCGTCGAGATCAAGGATTGCTCCGGGTACGGTTTCGACCCCCACGAGCAAACCGTCAACATGGTCATCAAGAACAGCGTGTCCCACGGCAACGGCCTGGACGGTTTCGTCGCCGACTTCCTCAGCGACAGCACCTTCGAAAACAACATCGCCTACAACAACGACCGCCACGGTTTCAACGTCGTCACCAGCACCCACGACTTCACCATGACCAATAACGTCGCCTACGACAACGGCGGCAACGGCATCGTGGTCCAGCGTGGCAGCGAGGACATCCCCTCGCCCAGCAACATCACCATCACCGGCGGCGAGGTGTATGGCAACGGCGCCGAAGGCGTGCTGATCAAGCTCTCCAGCGAAGTGACCGTCACGGGCATCGATATCCATGACAACGCCAGCGCCGGGATCCGCATCTACGGCAGCAACCACGTCGAGGTCATCGACAACACCCTCAACAACAACGCACTGGGCAGTGCCGTACCGGAAATCATCATCCAGTCCTATGACGACACCCTGGGCGTGTCCGGCAAGTACTTCAACGGCAGCGACAACCTCATCCAGGGCAACAGCATCAGCGGCAGCGACCTGTCGACCTACGGTGTTGCAGAGCGCAATGAAGACGGCACCGACCGCAACGCCATCATCGCCAACACCATCAGCCACACCAGCAAGGGCGCCACGCTGGTCTATGGCGACGGCAGCTACGTCAGCGCCACGGTGCCCATGACCACCGTGCAAGGCACGGCCGGCAACGACATCCTTACGGGCACCAGCGCCAGCGAGATTTTCTATGGCGCGGCGGGCAACGACACCATCAACGCCGGGGCCGGAAGCGACATCCTGGTAGGCGGCGCGGGCGTCGACAAACTCACCGGTGGCACCGGCGCCGATACGTTCCGTTTCGTCGCTCAGTCGGACAGTTATCGCAACGCGACCACCAGCTTCGATGACACCATCACCGACTTTGACGTCACCCAGGACAAGATCGACCTCGCCGGCCTCGGTTTCACCGGCCTGGGCAATGGCCGTGGCGGCACCCTGCAAGTCAGCTACAACGCCAGCAGCAACCGCACCTACATCAAGGACTTCGACGCCGATGCCAGCGGCAATCGCTTCGAGCTGATCCTCTCGGGCAACCTGGCCAGTACCCTGACCGCCAACAACTTCATCTTCAACCGGGTGATCACCGGCACCAGCGGCAGTGACTCGCTGCTGGGGAGCGATGCGGCCGACACCTTGCTCGGCCTGGCGGGCAATGACAGCCTCAGTGGCGGCGCCGGCGATGACAAGCTCGACGGTGGCGCCGGGATGGACACCCTCACCGGCGGCGCTGGGGCGGATACCTTTGTGTTCGCCAATCGCCTGGACAGCTACCGTAACTACAACACCGGCGGTGCCAACCTGGGCGACCTGATCACCGACTTCAACGTCAGCGCCGACAAGATCGACCTCTCGGCCATGGGTTTCACCGGCCTGGGAGATGGCAAGAACAACACCGTGTACCTGGTGCTCAACAGTGCCGGCACCAAGACCTACATCAAATCCCTGGAGGCCGACGCCAATGGCAACCGCTTCGAAGTGGCGCTGGACGGTAATTACCTCAACACCCTGACCAGCGCCAACTTCGTCTTCGCCACCACGTCGCCGACCAACCAGGCGCCGGTGCTGGCTACGCCGCTGGTGGATCAGAACGCCAGCGAAAACACCCCGTTCAGCTACGTGGTGCCGGCCACCAGCTTCACCGATCCGGACAACGACAGCCTGAGCTACACCGCCAAGCTCGCCAATGGCAGCGCCCTGCCCAGTTGGCTGATCTTCGATGCCGCCACCCGCACCTTCAGCGGCACGCCGCCCGACACCGCGTCGGGCACCTACTCGATCCAGGTCACGGCGACCGACGGCAGCAACGCCACCGTCAGCGACAGTTTTACTCTCGCCGTGCAGGACGTCCCCGCCGCCATTGTGATCAATGGCACGCCGAACAACGACACGCTGACCGGCACCGCGGCCAATGAGCAACTGTTCGGTGGCGCGGGCAACGACACCCTTAATGGAGGCGCCGGCAACGACATCCTGGTCGGCGGCACCGGGGTCGACAAACTCACCGGTGGCACCGGGGCCGACGTGTTCCGCTACACCTCGAAACTCGACAGCTACCGCACCAGCTCCACCAGCGCCAGTGACCAGATCCTCGACTTCGACGTGGCCGCCGACAAGATCGATGTGTCAGCCCTGGGCTATACCGGCCTGGGCAACGGGCTCAACGGCACCCTGCAGGTCACTTACAGTTCGTCGACCAACCGCACCTACCTCAAGGACCTCACGGTCGATGCCAACGGCAATCGCTTCGAAGTGTCGCTAGCGGGCAACCTGGTCAGCAGCCTGACGGCCACTCACTTCGTCTTCGCCGACCAGACCAACCCCACCAACGTGGCGCCAGTCGTGGCCACCCCACTCCTGGACCAGAACGCCAGTGAAAGCACGCCATTCCAATACACCGTGGCGAGCAACAGCTTCACCGACGCCAACCAGGATGTGCTGACCTACACCGCGACCCTCGCCAACGGCAACGCCCTGCCCGCCTGGCTGAGTTTCAATGCCACCAACCTGACCTTCAGCGGCACGCCAACCAGCACCGCGGCGGGCAACTACGACGTCCTGGTCAAGGCCACCGATCCCTCGGGCGCCTCGGTCAGCGACAACTTCACCCTGGTGGTGGCCGATGCGCCCGCCAATACCATCACCGGCACCAACAACGCCGAAACCCTCAACGGCACGACGGGAGCGGACCTGATCCTCGGCCTCGGCGGCAACGACACGATCAAGGCCGGGACCGGTGCGGACATCGTCGACGGCGGCGCCGGACGGGATTCGTTGTACGGTGGCGATGGCGCCGACACGTTTCGCTACAACAACCTGTCCGACAGCTACCGCGACTACGACACCGGGGGTGTCACGGCCACCGACACGATTTATGACTTCACCGTCGGCGTCGACAAAATCGACGTTTCGGGGCTGGGCTTGCTCGGCCTCGGCGATGGCAGCAACGGCACGTTGTACATGACCCTGAACGCTGCCGGCGACAAGACCTACGTCAAGTCCGCCGAAGCCGACGCCGATGGTAATCGCTTCGAGATCGCCCTCAACGGCAACTACCTCAACACCCTCACCGCCAACGATTTCGTCTTCGGTGAGCGTGCCCAGCAGGACATTCTCTACCTGCCGACCCTCGGCCAATCCAATGCGCGTTTGCTGCGCATGACCGAGGACGACAACCAATCCGGCACCTCGATGCTGGTCAATGACCTGAGCCGCTACACCACCTACGACGTGCGCAGCCAGTTCACCGATGCCGATGGCAACGGTATCGACATCGCGGTCGGCGGCAGCACGGTCAACGGCCTGTCCACGCTCAGCGCCGAGGAACTCAAGCTGTGCTGGTGGCTGACCGACACCAACCAACCGGGGCAGGCGCTGTTGCGGGCGGTGACGTTGCTGCGCGACCAGCGCACCGAACTGCAGTCGATCGATAACGTCACCATGGGCATCATCTGGGGTCAGGGCGAGGAAGCCGCCCAGGAAATCGCCCGCGCCACGGACAAGGCCGCGGCCGCGGCGGCGTACAAGGCCGCGACCCTGAAAGTCTTCGATTACCTGCATGCCCAATTCGGCAATTTCAGCGTGTACCTGATGGAAACCGGTCATTACTCAGAGGACGCGGCCCGGGCCCGGGGTTACTCGGAAGAGAAGATCGCTGCCATCGTCGAAGGCGTCGGTTATGTCCGCGCCGCCCAGGAAGCCATGGCCGCCGAACGCGCCGACGTCAAGCTGGCGGTGGACTACACCGACCTGCCCTTGCGCTATGAAGTCGATCCATTGGTGTACCCCGATGACGTCTGGCACCTGCACGAAGAATCGGCGGAAATCGTCGGCCAGCGCCTGGCGGACTACATCGCCGATGACCTGGGCTTCCAAGGCAACCCCAACGACAACAACAGCGTGCAGGACATCTTCGACAAAGGCCAGAACCAGGGCGGGATGATCGCCGGCACCGACCAGGACGACACCCTGGTGGGCAGCGCGGGCAACGACACGCTGGATGGCGACCTCGGCGCGGACACCCTGACCGGTGGCGATGGCAACGACATCTACGTGGTCGACAACGCCTTCGACAGCGTGGTGGAAACCAACACTTCGACCTCACAGATCGACACGGTGCAGGCCTCGGTCAGTTGGACGCTGGGGGCCAATCTCGAGAACCTGGTACTCACCGGGGTTTCGGACATCGACGGCACCGGCAATGAACGGCGCAACTTCATCACCGGCAATGCCGCCAACAACGTGCTCGACGGCGCCGCGGGGGCCGACAGCATGAGCGGTGGCGATGGCAACGACAGTTACTTTGTCGACAATGCCGATGACAGCGTGATCGAGACCAACAGCAATACGGTGACGGGCGGGATCGACAGCGTGCACAGCAGTCTGGCGACCTACACCTTGGGCAACAACGTCGAGAACCTGTATGTCGATGGTACCGGTGCCTCCAATGGCATCGGCAACGCGTTGGGCAATACGCTGTTCGCCGGTGCCGGCAACAATGTCCTGGATGGACGCGATGGCATTGACACAGCCAGCTTTGAACGCGCGCTGTCCGGCGTCACCGTCAACCTCTCGACGTCTGCGCAACAAAACACCGTGGGGTCCGGGCTCGATACCTTGAAATTCATCGAGAACCTGAAAGGAGGTGCCTACGCCGACACGTTGTCGGGGAACAGTGCGGCGAACGTCCTCGACGGTGGGGCCGGCAACGATACGTTGGTGGGCGGTTCCGGCGATGACCGCTTGATCGGCGGCGCGGGCACCGACAACCTTACCGGCGGCACCGGCGCGGACACCTACGCGTTTGGTGCGCTGTCGGACATGGGCGTCGGGGCTTTGCGCGATGTGATCAACGGCTTCAAGAGCGCGGAGTTCGACAAATTGGACCTCACCGGCCTGGATGCCAACCCGTTGACCGCCACGGTCGATGCCTTCACGTTCATCGGCAGCAACGCCTTCGACGCCACCAACGCCACCGGCCAGCTGCGCTTCGTCGATGGCATCCTCTCCGGCAGCACCAACGCCGACGCCACCCCCGAGTTCGAATTCGAACTGGTCGGCGTCAAGGAGCTGCACGCCAGCGACTTCACCGCCTGAATCAAGCCCCCACTAGGGGGCTTGAAACCCACCACAGGGAGCGAGCTTGCTCGCGATGACGGCGGTACATTCAGCATTGATGTTGACTGACCCACCGCTATCGCGAGCAAGCTCGCTCCCACAGGCGGTTCAGTGCTGTGCCTGAAAAATCCAGGTCAACCGCAGATCAAACTGTGGGAGCGAGCTTGCTCGCGATGGCGTCGGCACCTCCAACAAAGATGCTGACTGAACCACCGCTTTCGCGAGCAAGCCCGCTCCCACAGGGGGGGTCGTGTTGTACCTGAAAGGTTGAAGGCAAGCACAGGGTCTGACCGTTTTTGTGGCGAGGGGATTTATCCCCGCTGGGCTGCGCAGCAGCCCCCAAACCAGCCAACTCGGTGCACCAGGAAGATTGAGTTCACTGCTTTAGGGCCGCTGCGCAGCTCAGCGGGGATAAATCCCCTCGCCACAGGGTCAAGTTCACTGCGCGACAGCGCAGCGTCGAAGACGCGGCGGCCACCCCCTCACCACAGGGATAAGTGCAAAGTTGCCCCCTGGATTGTCTAGAACAGGCTTTGCACCTGCTCCAGCACCGCGCGGTTCATCTGGCCGGTGTGGGTGTGCAGGCTCACATAGCTTTGCAGCATGTCGAGCTTAGTGTTGAGCAGATCTCGACGGGCCTGGAACAACCGCTGCTGGGCGTCAAGAATATCCACCGTAGAACGTACGCCACCCTGGAAGCCTTTCTCCGTCGAGGCCAGTGCTCGCTGGTTGGACTCCACCGCCCGTTGCATGGCCTTGCTCTTCGTAAACCCGGCGACGACGCCCAGATAATCGGCCTCGATATCCTCGGCCAGTTGTTGGCGCTGCACATCGTAGTCGGACTGGGCGCCGGCCAGTTGCGCTTCGGCCTTGGCCACCGAGGCCCGCACCGCCCCGCCGCGATACAACGGAATGTCCAGCTGCACGCCCACGTAATAGGTGTCCTGGCGCGGGTCGAGTTCCTGGTATTGACGGGTTTCCCGGCGGGTCAACTGAGTGGTCAGCGACAGGGTCGGATAATGCCCGGCACGCTGGCTGTCGGCCTGAGCTTCAGCAACTTTGACCGCCGCCAGCCGGGCGGCCAGCTCGGGGCTGGCTTGGCGGGCAATCGCCGTCCAGTACGGTAAATCCTGCTCCGGCGGGATCGGGCTGCCGGCGGCCAATTCCTCGCGCATCGGCAGGATGTCATCGATGGGCATGCTGGCCCGTCCGGACAAGGCCCGCAAGGCGGCCACGCGGCGCGCCTGGGCTTCGGCCTCCTGGGCGTGCACCAGGTCGAGCCGCGCCTGGGCCTCATCGATATCGGTGATCGCGCCCTGGCCGCCCTCATAAAGCTTTTTGCTCTGGATGACCAAGCCTTGGATGGCCGCCTTTTGCTGAGCGATCAACTTGATCTCGTTCTCGGCCCGGGCGACGTCGAAATACCCCTTTGCCACCCGGTCATACAAGGTCTGACCGGCCACGTCGAACACCTGGGTGCCCAGTTGCCCACGCGCCTTGCCTTCCTGGTACGCCGCCCAGCGGGCCTTGTCGTAGAGCGGTTGTTGCGCCGCCAGGGTGACGTTGTTCGCCTGGTAATCGTTGCTGTTGACGTAAGTGCTGTCATCGCCGCCGTCGGTACGCCCGCCATAGCCGTAGCGTGAGGTCAGCGACACTTGCGGGTAGAGGCCACCACGGCCAATGTCTTCTTCATGCCGCGAAGCTTCGAAAGCGTGGGCCGCCGATTGCACGGTCGGATCGTTAAGGCGCGAGGCGTCGTAGGCGGCGGTCAGGCTCAGGCCAGCCTCGGCGGCCCACAGCGGATTGATCACCGCCCAACCGGTATACAGGCCCAGCAACACACGCCAACGGTAGCGGCAACGGTCGACCATGCTCATTCCTCTTTGAAGGCTGCCAGCAAGCGTTCACGCAAAGGTTTCATCAGGTAATTCATCAAGGTGCGTTCGCCCGTCACCACCGTGACATCGGCGAGCATGCCGGGGCGTACCAGCAGGCCGGCGCTCTGCAACGCGGCCACGGTGTCGGCAGGAATCTCGACCTTGGCGGAGAAGTACGGTTGGTGCGTCTGTTCATTGATCAACTGGTCCGCCGACACCGTCGTCACGGTGCCGGTGACCGTCGGCGTATCCACCCGTTGCAGCGCGGTGAAATGCACGTGCACCGGCAGACCCGGGCGCAGTTTGTTGGCCATCAGCGGCTCGAAGCGGGCGGTGATCGCCATCGGCGCATCCAGCGGCACCACCTGCATCAGGGTCTGCCCGGCCTGCGCGACACCGCCGACCGTATGAATGCTCACGTCCATGACCTGCCCGGCCACTGGCGCACGGATCGCACCGTTGTCGACTTCAAACTGCAAGGCCCGAATCTGATCGGCATAACCGGCCGCCTCGGCCGAAACTTCACTGAGCTGGGTTTCGGCATCGCGGCGGAATTCCTGCTGCGCCTGCAAGGCCTTGAGCCGGCTTTCGTTGATCGCCTGCCGGGTCCTGCCGACATCGCCCACCCCAGAGGCGATCTGCCCCGCCAATTGGGCCGCGTTGCGCTCGGCCTCGAACAGTTTGTTGCGAGGGACGTAGCCTTCCCGGGCCAAATCACGCAGGCCTTCAAGCTCCTGTTGCTGGAAACGCATCTGCGCGTCGTAGTTGCGCTTGACGCCTTCGTAGCCAAGTAGCTGTTGCTGCAACGCCGCGGCTTCGTGCTCGATGATCTGCAAGCGACTGCCCAACTCCGCGCGTCGGGTGATGAACAACTGGCTCTGCAAGGCCATGGCTGCCTTGACTCGCGGCTCGTCGGCGTGGGCCAGCAGTTCGGCGGGCCATTGGATCTCGGCACTGCCCAGGCGCTCGGCAATCAAGCGCGCCTCGATGCTGCGATCGTTGAGCAGCTTGCCCAGGGTCACGTCCAGTTGCGACTGCGCCTGCACCGTGTTGAGTTGCACGAGCAATTGCCCCTGGGTGACGCGGTCGCCATCACTGACCAGCAGTTTTTCCACCACCCCGCCGACCAACGACTGCACCGCTTTGCGCTCCCCCGCCACCACCACGGTGCCGCTGCCCACCACCCCCTGGTCGAGGGGTGCCAGGCAGGCCCAGAGCAGGAAACCACCCAGCGTCAGGATCAGGAATCCCATGCCATAACGCGCTGCGTTCCCGGCGTCGGTCCTGGCACTGGGCAGCGTTGTGGTGCCGAGCACGCTCAGCCCGTGCTCGCTGTACGCTTGTGCCCCTGGAGTCAGATCACGCATCCCCGCCCGCCTCCCTGACCGCGGCCGGTCGCGGCCCCGGCATCAATGCCTTGAGCACTCGGTCCCGAGGGCCGAACGCTTGTTGAGTACCGTCCTTGAGCACCAGGATGTGGTCGACCACCGCCAGCACACTGGGCCGGTGAGTGATCAACACCACAGTGCTGCCGGCCGCCTTGAGTGCATTGATCGCCTGGACCAATGCCAGCTCACCGGCATCATCGAGATTGGAGTTAGGCTCATCGAGCACGATCAGCGACGGTTGCCCATAGAGCGCGCGCGCCAGGCCCAGGCGTTGTTTCTGTCCACCGGACAAGCCAAGCCCGCCGGGGCCCAGCGGCGTGTCGTAGCCCTTGGGAAACCGCAGGATCATTTCGTGGATACCGGCTTGGCGTCCGGCGGCGATGATTTGGTCGGCGTCCTGCTCACCGAAACGAGCGATGTTGTCGGCGACCGTGCCGTCGAACAACTCGATGTCCTGGGGCAGATAGCCGAGGTGCGGGCCCAGGGCGTCGTGGGACCACTGGCTGATCTCGGCGTCGTCCAGGCGCACCGACCCGCCCATGGCCGGCCAGACCCCGACCAGGGCCCGGGCCAACGTCGATTTGCCACTGGCGCTGGGCCCGACCACGGCCAGCACGTCGCCCTTGGCGAGGCTGAAATTGATCCCGCGCAGGATCGGCTGCGAAGCACCCGGTGGGCCGATATACAACTGTTCCAGGCGCACCGCGCCGGTGGGTGGCGGCAACGGCATGCGCAGGCGTTCGCGCGGGTGCTGGGCCAGCAATTGGCTCAGGCGCTGGTAGCTCTGGCGCCCGGCGTTGAATTGCTTCCACGAACCGATGGCGATTTCCACGGGCGCCAGGGCTCGCCCCAGCAACAGCGACATCGCAATCATCATGCCCGCCGACAGTTGGCCTTCGAGCACCAGCAAGGCGCCCAGCCCCAAGGCCAGGGACTGCCCGGAGATCCGCACGAAACGCGTCGCCGAGGTGATGCGCGCGCCGCGGTCGCTGGCATGGGCCTGGGCGGCAATGATGCGTTGCTGCAACAGGCTCCAGCGCTGGCGCAACGGCCCGAGCATGCCCAGGGCCTGGATGACTTCAGCGTTGTGCAGCGTGCTGTTGACGTAGATCGACGACTGCACCCCCAGGCGATTGGCTTCGCCCAGGCGCGTGCGCGTCGCCAGTTCGCCCCACAGCGCCAAGCCGATCAGCACCAGGGCGAGCACCACCGTCAGCACGCCGAACCAGGGATGAAAGATGAACGCCACCAGCAGGAAGATCGGCAGCCAGGGGGCGTCGAGCAACGCGATCAAGCCCTGCCCGGTGATCAACTGCCGCAACGTCGCCAGGTCGGTGAGCACCTGCGCCGGGTTGGCGTTGTGTTCGCGCAGGCTGCGGGCGAAGGCGGCGTCGAAAATCCGTTCGCCCAAGGCGTCGTCCAGCCCCGCGCTCATGCGAATCATCACCTCGCCGCGCACCCATTCGATCAGGGCACTGAACATGAACAGTCCCAGGGCCATCAAGGTGAGCATGAACAAGGTGGTTTCGTTGCGACTGGTCAGGACCCGATCGTAGACCTGCATCATGTACAGCGACGGCACCAGCACCAAAAGATTGATCACGCCACTGAACAGCGCCAGGGCCCAGAACACCCGGCGGTAGCTCAATAAGGCAGCATCGATGTCATGACGCGGATCGAGTAGAAACCCCATGGGAAATAGCCTGCAAGAGAAATTGTCGGTCTAGGACGCAATCCGTCGCGAGGCTCTTTTTCCCGAGGAGGCTCGAGAAAAAACTATTCAGCCGATGTGCCGATACCAGGGACGATCCTCATCCCTACAGGCGCCCATTACTGACAACGCGGCCACGGGTTAGTGCCGCTTCGCAAGGCTGGGTTTGCAAGTGGGTGACAGGCGGAAGGGCCGCGCTTCAAGAAGGCGTTTTTTGCCTCTTGAATGGGCTTGAAAGGCAGTTTTGTTGACGCCAGTAACGTGGCGTCAACAGGAAAAAATGAGGGGCTAGCCGAGGGAAGCGACACGCTCGGGTTGAGGAGGATGCCGCGACGTCGCCAGGCCGATAAAGGAAATGATCAGCGCCAGGCCCAGGGTGGTGCTGACCTCGCTGCGGTGCTCGGGCGTGATCATCATGACCGCCAACGCCGCCGAGATGAACACGATGACCAACCAGGTCAGCCAGGGGAACAGCCACATGCGAAAAGGCAGCTCGATATTCTGCCGTTGCAACATCCGGCGCATACGCAGTTGCGAGATGGCGATCACCAGGTACACCAGCAAGGCGATGGCGCCGGAGCTGGCGAGCAGGAACTGGAACAGGCCGGCGGGCATGAAGTAGCTGAACAAGGTGACGCCCGCGCCCAATACGGTACTGGCAATCACCGCCGACCGCGGGACACCGGCCGAGGACGTCACTTTCAAGGCCTTTGGCGCATCGCCACGACGCCCCAGGGAATACAACATCCGCGAGGCGATGTAGATGGAGGAGTTCATGCAACTGGCCACGGCGATCAGCACCACCACATCCACCAGGAATTTGGCGTGAGGAATGTTCATCAACTCCAGCGCCCGCTGGTAGGAACCGACTGAAGCCAGGAGCGGATCGTTCCAGGGCACCACGGAAATGACCACGAAGATCGACAGCAGGTAGAACACACCGATACGCCAGATCACCGAACGGGTGGCCTTGGCAATGTTCTGCGCGGGGTTATCGGATTCGGCGGCGGCGATGGTCACCGCCTCCGTGCCGATGAAGCTGAACATGATGGTGATGAACGCGCCCACCACCGCCGACAGGCCGTTGGGGGCGAACCCGCCGTGCTCCTCCATCAACCGACTCAGGCCACTGGCTTCGCGCTCGGGAATCCAGCCCATCAGCACCGCGAACCCCAGGGAGATGAAGCCGATGATCGCCACGACCTTGGCCATGGCGAACCAGAACTCGAACTCACCGTACTTCGACACGCTGAACAGATTCGTCACCGCCAGCAGAACGATCGACACCGAGGCGAATACCCAGGCATCGACGGCGGGAAACCATTGGTTGAGAACATGACCGGCGGCCAGCGCTTCGATGGGAATCACCAGCACCCAGAACCACCAGTAGAGCCAACCGATGGTGAAGCCGGCCCAGCGTCCGATAGCCTGGTCGGCATAGGTCGAGAAGGAGCCGGTGTCCGGATTGGCGACCGCCATCTCGCCCAGCATGCGCATGACCAGGACCACCAACAATCCGGAAAACAGATAAGCCAGCATGACCGCCGGGCCGGCGGCGGCAATGGCATGGCCCGATCCCACGAACAGACCCGCACCGATGATGCCGGCAATGGACAACATGGTGACGTGACGAGGCTTGAAGCCCTGTGCCAGATGGCCGTTCGAGTCCTTGAAGCTGGGGCTGGTCATTTTCTTATTCTCTTGTGATCGAACATTGAGACGCGCGCAGGGACAGTCGGTGTTGCTGGTTTGCCGCCCTCCTGGAAGCGGCACCGCATGGTTGTATTGATCCACCCAGGGCGAACGTGCGCGCTTGCGGTGAAAAGTCGCGCCACGTTACCTGCCTTCCCTCCCGAGTTAGTTACCTGAACGCGCCATCTCTGTGCCTGATTTCGCCATGTGGGGCATGGCGTTTTGCCTCCTGCCAGGCGTCTGGACCGCGGCATTCAGCCGAGTCTATGGGGGCAGTAATGAAATAAACCCTTTAAAAACTTTACTGGGTTAAGTATTTTGCATGCCTACACCCGGCCTGTACTTAACCAGCAATCCTGTGGGAGCGAGCTTGCTCGCGATGGCCGTGTTTCAGTCAACTTCAATGCAACTGATCCACCGCTATCGCGAGCAAGCTCGCTCCCACAGGGTTGCTGCGCCAAGGCACTTAACCTCTTCTTCCAACAAGGACCTCCCGTGAGCGGACTGCGTGAACGTCAAAAAGCCGAACGCCGGCAAGCCATCAGCAAGGCGGCGGTCGAACTGTTCGAGCGTCAGGGTTTCCAGAACACCACCATCGAACAGATCGCCAGCCAGGCCGGCGTATCGGCGCCCACGGTGTTCAAGTACTTCGGCAACAAACAGGAGATCATCCTGGAAATCCTCCACGACGCCGACCAGCGCGCGCTCACGGATACCCGCAGCCAGATGCCTGAAATCGAAGACCCGGTCGAGGCGTTGTGTTATCTGGAGCGGCTGTTGACCGGCTACGCACTGGAGGTCATGCACCCGAGCCTGTGGCGCGAGTTGCTGCCGCTGATCCTGTTTGGTGGCGACAACGGGCTGCCGGAGGGGTATCGCGCCATGAACGATGCGCTCAGGGCGGAAATCAGTGGGCTGATCAGGGAATTGCAACAGGCCGGCAAACTGCGCGCCGACTTGGACGTCGACCTTGCCGCGTTCCTGCTGAACGACTATTCGCACTTGCAGCTGTTCAGGCTGGTCAACCAGGAACAACCGGACATCGAGGCACACTCCACCCAGGTCCGGCGGATCACCGAATTGCTCTTCCTGGGCATGCGCGCCTGAGGGCGTCACCCACCGATACGGACCCGGCGCCGCAACGCCGGGTCACGCTGATCAGCGATGAGTCTTGATGCCAGTCCAGGTGCGGGTGCGGATCCGCTCCACGGCGGCTGGCACCGGCTCCAAGGCAAACAGAGTCTTGCGCGCCTCATCCGGCACATACATGGCGGGGTTATTGCGAATGTCGGCATTGACCAACGCCGTGGCCTCCTTGTTCGGGTTGGGGTAACCGATCTTGTTGCTGATTCGCGCAATGACATCCGGACGCAAGATGTAGTTGATGAACGCGTAGGCCTCCTTGGCATGAGGGGCGTTGGTGGGCACCATCATGACATCCGACCACATCGGCGCGCCTTCCTTGGGCAACGCCATTTCCACCTTGACCCCCTTCCCTGCGTCTTCGGCCAGTCGCTTGGCCAGGGCCACCCCACCGGACCAACCCACTCCTACGCAGATCTCGCCGTTGGCCAGGTCCATGCCATAGCGCGACGAATTGAAGTAGGTGATATAGGGGCGAACCTTGAGCATGGCCGCCTGTGCTTTTGCATAGTCCTCACGTTTCTGGCTATTGGGGTCCAGCCCTTCGTAGTGCAAGGCAATGGGCACGATCTCGTTGGCGGCGTCCAGCAGGCCGACGCCACAACTGGCCAGCTTGGCCATGTTCTCTTCCTTGAAGAGGATGTCCCAAGTGTTCATTTGCACATCGGCCCCCAGCACCTGGCGTACCTTGTCGACGTTGTAGCCGATCAGGGTCGTGCCCCACAGGTACGGCGCTGCATAGCGGTTGCCCGGATCACCCACCGCCTCCAGCGACTTCATGAACTCGGGGTCCAGATGCTGCCAGTTCGGCAACTGGCTGCGGTCCAGGGGCTGGACGGCGCCGGCGGCAATCAGGTGACTGACGTTGGAACTGCTCGGGTAGACCACGTCATACCCGGAGTTGCCGGTCAGCAGCTTGGACTCCAATGTCTCGACACTGTCGAAGACGTCATAGATGGGGCGGATGCCGGTTTCCTCCTCGAAACTCTTGAGAATTTCCGGTGGCAGGTACTCGATCCAGTTGTAGATTCGCACCGTCCGCTCTTCGGCCAGGCTCGCGCCACTGACCAGCATCGAAACGACAGCGCCCAGCAAGGTGTTGCGCAAAAACATGTTCATGATCAAACACTCCAGCGCGGCCGCGAAGGCTCGCGGCACTTAATAGCGATAGGTGAAGTAGAGTTCCAGCGCGCTGAATTTCCGGTCGTCGCCGAAGACCTGTTTGGCCGCTGCCATGGGCTTGACCCAGTTATACGACAGCGAGGTGGACAACGACTTCGACGGCGCCCAATCCAGGAAGACTACACTCTCGTCGGCAAACCGTTTGTCGCTGACGGCGGTGCCCATGTAGTTTTTTTCGTCGAGCCAGAACTGGTAGTGGATCGCACCGAGGGTGAGGGTTTCGTTGAGGTGGGTCTTGAGTGAGAACTGCTGGACGTTTTCGTTGCTGTTGAACATCAGGTAGTTGCCGACGACATCGCCGATCAGCCAGGTGCTCCAGTCGACGAAGCCCTTGCTCAACGGATCCCAGGCTTTCTGACGGTTGTCGGTGAGGTTGTCGTCGCCGGAAAAACTCGCGTAGCGGTAGCCGATCACCGGGGTCAACGGCAGCGTGCTGAAGGTGTAATCCGCCTGGCCGTACCAGGCCTTGGCGTCGTAGTCCACGCCTTCGCCGCTGCCTCGCTCCAAGGCATATTCGGCATTGAGGGTCAGGTCCGGGATGCCCGGGAGTTTGGCGCCCAACGCCCTGACGTTGTACACCAGCATGCCATCGCGGCGACGCGGCAACGTGCTGCCCTTGGGCCCCATGGCCTTGACCTTCAACGCGGTGGCACCCAGCGTCACCTGGTCGTCGAGGTTGTAGTCCAGGTTCACGCCGCTCATGCGAAAGTCACCCAGGTCGCTGTCGGTCCCCAGGCTGAAGCCCTGGACCTTCCACGCGCCATGGTCCCAGGCGACCACCGCCGAATCCTTGAAGGCGGTGCGTGGGGCGAGCCAATAGGCGCCGTCGTTCAACTGGTCGAGGTTGCCATCCATCACGATGAAACCGTTGCCGATCATGTAATTCTGGCGACCACCCGTGACCGTCCACTCGCCGGCCCGGAAACCGCCATAGAACTCTTCGGTCGACACCTTGCCGTCGGAACTGCGGGTGAAGCCACCGGCATCGCCATCACCGAAGGTGGTCGCTCCCACCAGGGAGCCGCCGGCCAGCAGGCTGAAATCCGGCTGTACGGCGTATTCCAACTTGATGCCCGGCTTGACGTAGAACTCCTGCCAGTCGATTTTCGTGCCGCCATTCTTGCCGCTGCGCATGTCCACCACGCCGCCGCCAAAGTTGACGTTGCGGGTGGACACGGCTGCGCCACTGGCCGTTAAGTTGACCTCGCCCTTGAGGTTGCCCTCCTCGAAGGTGTAGCCCGCCCAGGCAACCTGGGCGGTCAAGGGTAAACCGAGCACGAGGAACGTTCGGGACAAACGCGTCATGGAAACCATATGAAGCTCCTGTTGATTATTGTTGTTACAGGGCAGTGAATGGCGGCGCAAACCCGCGCCAACACCTGGCCGGGCCAGGTGAACGGAACGAAATTGTTGTGTTTATCGGATGAACTCAGGGCGTCAGTTGCGCCGCGATGGCACGCAGCATGCGCACGCTGTCACCGTCGAACGGGCTCACGGCTTCGCCCAGGGACGACTGCTTGACGATCACCACGCCGGACGGTTTGTCGATGAACAGGTATTGGCCGTGGATGCCACCGGCCATGAGCGCCTGGCTGTGGTCGTTGAAGACATACCACTGGCTGCGGTAGGACGCGCCGGGGGTCCAACTCGAGAAGTCGGCGCAGGCGGCATAGATCGCGGGATCGGCCCCGGCGGCGATACCGGCAAGCGCCTCGGCCGAGAGCAGTTGTCGCCCGCCCTGGCGGCCATCGTTGGCCAGCAAGCAGCCTAACCGCGCCATGTCCCGCAAGGTCGCGCTGAACCCGGCACCGGCCACGCTACGGCCCCAGGGATCGGCCAGGAAGTAGCCGTCACGCTCACAGCCCAACTGGCTCCAGATCTCCTGCAGCAATTGGTGACACGCCTTGCCAGACGCCCGCTCCATGACCCAAGCCAACGCCTCGGTGGTGGCCGTCACGTAATGGAAAAAGCCACCGTGACTGCCGCGCTTTCTCAATGACGGCAAGTATTGGTACAGGGATTCGAACGTCGTGTACTGCGCCGGCGCTGGCTGGAAACCGCAGGCGTAGCCGTATTGGGAACTCTCTGAATCCGGGTCCTCATAGACCTCGCTGTAATCGACGGCCACAGCCATGTCGAACAGCTGGCGCACGGTCGCATCGCCGAAGGCGCTGCCCGTCAGTTCCGGTACGTAATGAGCGGCCGTCAACGTCGGGTCCAGCAGGCCTTCGCAGACCAGTTGCTCGCCCAGGGTGCCGATCAGCGACTTGGTCACCGAAAACATGATGTGCCGGTCCTCGGGGCGCTGGCCGTTGAAGTAGCGCTCGAACAGGACGGTGTCGCCCTTGAGGACCAGGAACGCATCGGTCTGGCTGGCGATCAGGTGATCGATCACGCTGATGCTCAAGCCACACTCGCTGTCGAAGTGCAGCGCATCCAGCGGCTGGAGCGCCTGTTTGAATGCACTGACCGGCCCGGTGCCGGCCTGCACGTCGATGGAGGGGCGCAAGCGCGCCAGATTGCGGAAGCCCCATTGGTTGAAGGGTGGGCTCATCCAGTTATGCCAGGTGACACGGTGGTGGGGTTCGGCGGGAAAGCCTTGCATGAGCGAAGGCGCCAGGCGCGCGTCAGAGGGCGATTCGTGAGTCTCGACGTAAAGACTGGCCAGTGAAGGCACGGTGTTCTGATTCATTGGGTTGCCCCTGCGAAATGACTCTGCGTGAAAGCAGATGCAGGGGAATAATTACCCGATGTAATTTTTTAGTCAATAAAACTTTTTATCTACATTACTTATCAGCCTTCAATTCGTGAACCCTCATCGACTCTGCCCCGTGCCCAATGCTTCGGCCATCCGGACCAGGTCCGCAAACGACTTGGCACACATTTTTTTCATGGCGTGGGCGCGATGGATCTTCACGGTGATTTCGCTCAGGTTCATCTGCCCGGCAATTTGCTTGTTCATCAGCCCCGTGACCGCAAAACCCATGACCTCTTTTTCACGCACGGTGAGTGTCTGGTAGCGGGCATGCAAATCGGAAAACTGTTGCTCGACTTGCCGCCGCCGGACATCCGCCTGAAGCGCGGCGGACACTGCATCCAACAGGTTCTGTTCACGGAAAGGTTTCGCCAGGAAATCCACGGCACCGGCCTTCATCGCCTTGACTGACATCTCGATGTCGCCGTGGCCGGTGATGAAAATAATCGGGATATTCGAATCCGATTCCGCCAACTGCGCCTGGAAGTCGAGGCCACTGGCGCCTTGCAGTCGCACATCGAGGACCAGACAACTGGGGCACTCGGTCTTTGGTTGCCGAAGAAATTCCGCCGTGGAAGCAAATGTCTCGACGCGAATCCCGACAGAGCGCAGCAGGTTACTCAACGCATCGCGCATGGAGGCATCGTCATCCACCACGAACACAATGGAACCTTTGAAACCCGGCTCATTGGATGAAGAATTACCGTTCATTCACGCCCCTTCCGACGAGTGAAACGAAAAAAAGTGTAGCACAGCGACCTTGCGTGACTTGCCCCGTGCCCTGGGGAGAAACTAGGCAATCAGATGCGGTTCCAACATCGAAATAAAAGCGAAAAGATAACGGGGACGCTGGAAGTAGGCATCGACTTGGGCGCTGTAGTGTTTTCCGCTGATGCACCAGTTGCAAAAGTGCTCGCAGTTGTTGGACAGGATCCGGTATTGGTTTTCCCCGAGCCGTGAACGCGCCCGCTTGACGACTTCATCGTTGGAATATTCATACGGCTCTTGCGCTATCCAGACCGGTTTGCCATGGGCGAAATGTTCAAGCTCGATCACTTCGATGGGGCCGGATCTCAGCGAACCGCTGAACCCAGAGTAGTGAGCGACTTTCGCGCCGCCCAGGTAGATCCCGTGATGCAGGTAGAATCCGCGTGGACTGATCAGGTGCGCGCCGATCGGCAACGTGTCCCCCGCCTGTTCGACATGCACCCACTTCAAGGCCATGTCAGACAGGCCGCGGTTGCAGGCCGCTGCGCACATCTGCCCGTCAAGCATCGGCGTCCCCAGGCGATAGAAAGCGCTCGACGTCACGAGCGTCATGAAAATCAGCGCGATCGAACGAAGCGCAGAAAGTCCATCCATTGCCCGGTGAGTTAAATCGATCATGGCGCATACTCCGCAACCCTTGAGGCCAATCTATCGCCGGGGTCGCGTAGTTGCATTTGTACGTGGGAGTGGTGCCGGTGATCTATTGATATGCGGCCTTTAAACCTAAGTATGAATCGGACGCTGTCCAGACCTCAGGCATGCATTTGCCCCTGGACGATGGGCAACGTGAATTGAACGGTAGCGCCACGGGGTTGGTTGGCACTGGCCTTCAAGCGGCCGCCGTGGGACTCGATGATCGAACGACAGATCGATAACCCCAAGCCCAGGCCGGTGGGCTTGGTGGTGTAGAACGAAGTGAACACTTGATCGACATTTTCCGAGGCGAACCCCGGCCCCGAATCGCTCACGCTCACCAGTACCCAACCGGCCTCCGCCAACGTTGCACAGACCCACAACTGCCGTTCGCCCTCGTTGACGCTGCTCATCGCCTCGAGCGCATTCATGATCAGGTTGAGCAACACCTGTTGCAACTCGACCCGATCACCCTCGATGAGCGGCAAGCCGGCGGCCAATTGCGTCTGGATCGAGACGCCACGCTTGATGATCTGGCCACGGGTGAACTCGATCATTTCGCCAATGGCACCGTTGATGTCCACTGGGCCTTTTTGCGGTGGCGCCTTGCGGATATGCCCACGGATCCGGCCCAGCACGTCCGCGGCGCGATTGGCGTCGAAGATGAGACGCCCCAGCACCTGGCGGACTTCCTCGATTTCAGGGGGCTGGGTGTTCAGCCAACGCAGCGCGGCATCGGCATTGAGGATCGTTGCGGCAATCGGTTGGTTGACTTCATGGGCGATCGAAGCCACCAACTGGCCCATGGTCGCGACACGGTTGGCGTGAGCGAGCTCGGTTTGCACCTCGCGATAACGTCGCTCGCTTTCGCGGATTTTTTCTTCTGCCTGCCTGCGTTCGGTCAGATCCAACACGAAAGCGACCCCTTCCCGGCTGTTGGGCTCGAACAGCGCCAAGCCGACGATGACCGGCAGGCGGCTGCCGTCCTTGCGAAAATATTCCTTTTCATAGGGCCGGGCGTGCCCGGTGAGCAGCGCCTGGGCCAAGGAGCGTTCGCTCAGTTCCCGGAACTCCGGCACCGTCAGGTCCCGCCAGCCCAGGCGGCCCAAGGCCAAGTCTTCGCGCTCGTAGCCGACCATACGCAGAAAGGCATCGTTGGCTTCGATAATGTCGCCATCGGCGTTCCAAAACAGAATCCCAATGATGTTGGCGTCTACCAGGCGCCGGATTCTCGCTTCACGCCCGGCGACCTCACGGTACAAACGGGCATTTTCCAACGAAATGGCCGCACGGGATGCCAACAGGTTCAACACGGCGATCCGGGTTGGGTTGAATACATGGGCGACCAAATTGTTTTCCAGGTAGAGCGCGCCGACAAGCTTGGCCTGGTTCAGCAACGGCACGCAGAGAATCGAGCGGGCATGCTGCTGGCGGATGTAGGGGTCTGCGGCAAACGGCGCCGCGATCTGGGCATCGTCAAGAAAAACGCTCTCTCCAGTGCGCAGGACGTGGTAGAGAATCGACTCCGGCAACAGTGCCGCGCTCACCGGGGCATTGTGGATTTGCGTTGCGTGGTTGCCGGTGGTCACCTGCGCCGCGACACGGTGCTCGCCTTCGTTCGACAGAATCAATAACCCGCGTTCGGCGCCGGCCTGTTCAATCGCCGTGCACATGACCATGTCGATCAGCTTATCCAGCACGATTTCACCGGACACCGCCTCGGAGACCTTGAGCACGGTGGCAAGATCCAGGTGCTCGACCGGTGTCGTCATCGTCGTCGTTGGACCGGGCACAGCCGCTTCGGTCCTCAGCGACGGATAGGTGTTCTCCAGCTGTCGCACCTTGCCGTCGGCGCCCCAACGCTGGTAGGCGTAGCGGGCATCCTGGAGGTAGAGACGGGCGATTTTGCCGAAGCCACGGGCGGCATAGAAGCGCGCCGCGAGTTCATTGGCCAACGCCTCGATATGGACGAAACCGCTGTCCTGTGCGGCCTGGATAGCTTGCTCGTACAGCAGCTCGGCGTCGATGACACGCCCTTCGACCCGGGCAATTTCAGCACCGACCAATGCGGTGCGGCTCGCGAAGTTCTCCGGACATTGCTGCGCCCACGTCTGGAGTTGACGGTGATCGACCGCCATCGCTACCCAGTAAGGTTCGCGCTCATCCACCGGCACACGGTCGCAACAGGCAGCTCGCGCCAGGGCGCCGTAGAAATGGTATTCGGCCTCCTCGAAGAACGACTGGCAAACCCAGAGCAGACCCTGGGCCTTTGCCGCCGCTGCCAGGGCCGCTTCAGGATCGTCAGCCAGGTAGCGGGCCTGCAGTTTGCGGACCCAGTACAAACATTCAGCCAGCACCAGGTCCGGGTTGCTGGACAAATGGGTTTCGATGGCCGGCTCGCTCAACTGGCCATCGTCCAGGCCGCCGAAGGTCAGCGTCACGCCGCGAAGCATCCGGATCAGCGCCAACTGCGCGACGATAAAGTCCGTCACCAGCCCGAAGTGCACCGTCCTGGCGTAGGCCAGGCCCCGCTCCGCTTCGCCCTGTACATCGGCCAACGGCTCGCCAGCGAACAGCAGATCGGCGGTGAGGTTATTGCCCGCATACGCTCCGTACGGCAGGTCGCCGATCCGGTTCGCCGCCGCAAACGACCGACGCAACAGGTCCCGGCACTGCCCCACGGGCTTCATCCAACGCACGGCAAAACAGGAAAAGCACAGATAAGTGCTGGCCTCGAATCGCCTCAGGCCGCGTTTTTCAACGAGGTCGCAACCGAGCTGGCCGAAGCGGAACCCTAGCTGGTAGTCCCCGAACCGCCGGCCCGCGACCCGGAACAGATTGGCGTACAGCACGCAGGACGCATCGCAGTTGCCCTGCTCCAGGCTCAGGGTGACCGCCTTGCAGATCAACAGGTCCGCCAGGTTCGCTTCACTCTGCAACGCCGGCGCAAAGAGCTTGCCCAGTGCGTTGAGCGTCGCCAGGGACGTCGCGTCCTTCATCAACGACAGATCGATGAGGTCCTCGATGGCCCGGTCGCCCAGCAGTTCGCCGATGCGGTCGTACTCGTCTCGCACATCGTCGTCGCTCGGATGGGCCGACCATTCGATCCCCACATGACGCAGATAGTCGAGACAGACAGCCACCGCACCATCGCTGCGATCCAGGAGCAGGTAGACGTCCATCAGCAGGCACGCCACGTTGGCCCGTTCGATCACCGTCAAGGCGCGATCGGCAAGGGCCTTCAGGCGTTCGTCTGCGGCACCGAGTTGCCCGGTAAGGAACTCGCATTCGGCCCGGTTCAATTCCAACGCGAAAATCAATTCATGACGACATGTCCAGCAATCCTCATCCAGCAACTGCGCACCAGTGGCCAGGTAGTTGAGTGCCGAAGCATAGGCCGTCGAGGCCTTGGCCCGTTGGCCGGCCATCAGGTTGAATTCAGCCAACTGCTCCCGCTCAACCCGGTCGGTGAGCAATGCCGCGCCGCGATTGAGCTGGCCGACGATTTCAAAAATCGTCTCTTCAAGCGCTTGCGCGCCCGTTTGCGCCGTGAGCAGCCGTCCGATGCGCAGGTGCGTCTCGGCACGCGCGGCCTGGGGAATCAGCGAGTAGGCGGCCTCATGAATACGGTCGTGAACGAATCCATAGGCATCGTCGAGCCACTCGACCAGTTCCTGGCGAACCGCCTCCCACAGCACCGCCCGGACTTGCGCCGCGGGGATGTCCAAAACGGTGGCAAGCGCCTTGAGCCCGGCCACGTTTCCCAGGCAGGCCAGTTGCTGCAGCGCCTGCTGCGTGTCGGCCGGCAAGCGGGCCAGTTTGCCGACCATCAGGTCGACGACATTGTCGGTGTAGCCCTTGGCGTGAATGCGCTGCGGATCCCACCACCACTGCCGGACTTCGTGGTCGAAGGTCAGTAATCGCTCGTCAGCAAGCGCCTGCAGGAACTGGATCACGAAGAACGGATTGCCCGCGGTCTTGTCCAGCACCAGTTGCGCCAGCGGCTCGATGCGATGAAGCGCGTCATGCAGGGCTTCGGCGATCAACTGCTCGATATGCTCCTTGGCGAGGGGCGCCAGAGTGATCTCACTAACCTTGCCCCCCGCGTTCCGAATGGCCTTGAGCTTGCCCGTCAGCGGGTGCGAGGCATCCACCTCGTTGCTGCGGTAGGCGCCCACCAGCATCAGGTGCCGCACATCGGCGCTGATCAGCAGATCCTCCAGCAGGTCCAGCGTTGCCGCGTCCAGCCACTGCAGGTCATCGAGAAACAGGGCAAGCGGATGGTCCGCGCGGGCGAACACCCCGATGAAACGCCTGAACACCAACAGGAATCGGCGTTGTTCCTGTTGAGGGTCAAGGGCCAGGACCGCCGGCGGCTCGCCGATGATGAGCTTGAGTTCGGGAATCAGATCGGTCATGAGCCGCGCGTTGACGTCCAGCGCCTCCAACAACGTTTCGCGCCAACTCGCCAGCTCCGTGTCGCTCTTGCCCAGCAATGTGCGCACCAGGCTCTGGAAGGCCTGCACCAGGGTCGAATAAGGAATGTCGCGCCGGTATTGATCGAACTTGCCACTGGCGAAGAGTCCCCGCGGCGGCACCAGGACCTTGTGCAATTCATTGACAACCGAGGACTTGCCGATACCGGAGTAGCCGGTCACCAGCACCAGTTCCGGCGCGCTGGTTTCGACCACCCGACCGAACGCCGTGACCAGCGTCTGGACTTCACGCTCACGGCCGTAGAGCTTCTCGGGGATCAACAGCCGATCGGATGCGCCCTGTTCACCCAGCGCAAAGGCCTCGATGTGCCGCGATTGCGTCCACTCCGCCAGGCAACGGCGCAGATCATGTTCGACGCTCGCGGCCGTCTGGTAGCGCTCCTCGGCGGTCTTGGCGAGCAGCTTCATGACAATCCGGGACAGCATCTCGGGGATGGTTTCGACCTGCACGCTGGGCGCCAAGGGCTTTTTTGCGATATGGCAGTGAACCCACTCTATCGGGTCGGACGCGGTGAACGGCAGCGAGCCGGTCAACATCTGGTACAGCGTGATACCGAGGGAATAGAGGTCACTGCGCGAATCGATCGAGCGATTCATCCTGCCGGTCTGCTCGGGGGCCATATAGGCGAGCGTGCCAGCCAGGGTTTCGGGGGCCTGTCGTTCCCGCAGCAGTCGCGAGGCCAAGCCGAACCCGGTAAGTCGGGCCTGGCCATCGGCGCAGTTCACCAGGATGTGACTGGGCTTGATATCTTTATGGACGATGCCACGCTGGTGGAGCTTGCCCAGCGCTACGGCAATGCTCACCGCAAGACGCAGGAACGTCGCCGTTTCCATCGGTGCGATCAGCAGTTGCACGAGCGGCACGCCACCGGGATCCTCGAGCACCAGTTGCACCTGGGGCCCTTCGCGCACCATGTCGAGCGGTTGCACCGACCAGGCGCGATCGAGTTCATCCTTCAGGCCGAACTCATGGGTGAGCCGCTCAAGGCAGCCGGGGCGAGGTTGTTCGGTGGCGGGCCGGGCCACCAGGACCGTGTTGTCGCCGTCTGTACCCGAGCGCAATTCTCGACAGAAGATACGCTCACCATCGTCCCATAATATTTGCATGCTGTTATTCCATCGGCACAGGAACACTATTGTCTGTTCTGCCGCACTTTGCCGTCGGCTGTCGTCCAGTGTCATGTCGCACTTGCCGATGTCGTCGCCTGGAGGCGACTTCCGTGGCTGCGCTGGATGCCTGAAGGTGAAGCGTGTGCCGGGATCCAGGACGGGGCGTGTTGCGCCCTCTAGATTAGCGCTTCACGAAAGCCCTTCACAATTTTTTCGTGGCCGGGCGACATACCCGGCACCCGGCGCCAACCCTTTGGTTTTAGCGCGTTATACGTAGGTATACTTCTGCGCCTTATGGGACCGCGTATCGTGTAGTCACGACAGGCGCTGTTACGAGCGACCCCTATGACGCAAGCCACGCAGATGCGCAACACGACAACTATCGCCGTTGTTGACGATGACGAATCCGTTCGGACAGCCCTGGATAGCCTGTTGCGTTCCAGTGGTTACAAGGTTCGAACCTATTGCAGTGCCATCGAGTTCCTTGACGCCAATGCCCCGGCAGGCACGCACTGCCTGATTTCCGACATCCAGATGCCGGGCATGAGTGGTGTTGAGCTGCATGAACGGCTCGGTGCCATGGGGTTGCGGATCCCCACCATTTTCATTACCGCTTACCCGGACCTTGGTGCACACATACCGAGGTTGGTCGCCTGCCTGCCTAAACCCTGTGATGCCGACAAGCTGCTGGACTGCATCGAGGTGGCGCTGCGTCCGACACACTGAAAGCACGAAAGTAACCAAAGCGCTTCTGCCTCGCTTAGGCTCGGCATGCCCGAACGAAGGCATTGCTCCGGGGGCCACAAGGCGGCCTGAGAGCCGACCTGGTTCTTGGTGAGACCGCGTTTCTCCTGTGGGAGCGAGCCTGCTCGTGAAGGCGGTGGCTCAGTTACATGGATGTTGGGCTTGCTGGCCTCATCGCGAGCAGGTTCGCTCCCAAAGGCTAAATGCGTTCGCAAAAACCAGGCCGGCTGTCAGGCCGCCTCGCGCAGGACATTGATCTCGGTGCTCCATTAACCACGATGGCTGAACACCCTGCCCCCCGGTCCAACACATACCTTCGTATACATCCCCACCACTGAGGTATGGCTTGGCTGAACCGATGTAGAAGTGCCCTCGCCGCAATCGCTCAATACCATGACCCCACAGCGGACGACTCGCTATCCAGGATCGATTGAGCCCAGGCGCACGCTCGCGCAGCTGCGCTGCAACCTTGCGGGGAACTGCCCATGTCGGTTTTTTTCGAGTTACTTCAACGCTGCTTGAAACCCATGATCGTGCTCACCCCACTCCTCCTCACCGGCTGTGCGGTGGGCCCCGACTTCATGAAGCCCGAGAGCGAACTTGACGCCGCACAACTGACGCCCCGACCCGAGCACGGGAGCGACACTGCCCTGCTCCCTGCCGCCGTCCCCAGCCAATGGTGGCAACTGTTCAACGACCCGCTGCTCACCCAACTGCAATCACGGGCACAAGCCCACAACCTTGATTTGCAGATGGCCGCCGATCGCATCGATCAAAGCCGGGCGCAACTGGGGATTACCGCTTCGCAACTGCTGCCCAGCGTCGGTGCCAACGCCAGCTACGCCCGGGAGGCGCTCAGCGAACATGGCAAGTTCGCCGCACTGGGCGCTCCCACGGCCCCCAGCAATTTTTGGCAGCTGGGCTTCGATGCCAGTTGGGAAATCGATCTGTGGGGCCGGGCCCGTCGCGCGCGCGAAAGTGCGGCGGCGACCCTGGAGGCGACAGTCTATGATCGCGAAGCCGCTCGGATTGCCCTGTCCGCCGAAGTGGCACGGACCTACCTGCAACTGCGTGGCACCCAGGCGCAACTGGACATCGCCCAACAGAACCGGGCGATCGCCGAGCGTACCCTGGGCCTGGCCGAAAGCCGCGAGCGCAATGGCGTGGCGACACGCTTCGAAACCGCATCCGCTCGCGCACAGCTGGCGACGATCAAGGCCCTGCTTCCCGACCTGGCCCAGCGTCGCAACGCCCAGATGAATGCCCTTGCGCTGTTGATGGGTGAACCACCCCGCGCACTCGATGCACAACTGCGCCAAGCCATGCCCCTGCCCTCGCTGCCCACCCGGGTTCCGGTCGGGATACCGTCGGAACTGGCCCACAGGCGCCCCGACATCCTGCGCGCCGAAGCGCAGCTCCACGCCGCCACCGCGGCCATCGGCGTGGCCAAGGCGGATTTCTACCCACGCCTCGGCTTGAAAGGGCGAATCGGCGTGGAAGCGTTCGATAGCGGTGACCTGAGTAGTTGGGACTCTCGCTTCTTTTCCGTCGGGCCAACAGTTTATCTGCCGATTTTCCAGGGCGGTCGCTTGATGCAACGCCTGGCCCTGAACGAATCACGGCAAAAAACCGCCGCCCTTGCCTATCGGCAAACCGTATTGCGCGCCTGGCACGAAGTGGACGACGCCCTGGACGCCTGGGCCGCGCAACAGCGTCAACACGACGAGTTGCGAGTTTCGTATGAGCAGAACAAGCAAGCACTACACGCAGCCGAACGCGGCTACCAACAGGGTGCAGCCGACTACCTGAGCGTCCTCACGGCGCAACTGAACCTGCTCGCCAGCCAGACCAACCTCAATAGCAGCGCCACCAACGCCACGTTGACGGTGGTCAATCTCTATAAGTCCCTGGGTGGCGGCTGGGACCCGGAGCTGCATCCATGAACAGCCTCGCTTTGTCGCCCGCGCAGATCGCGCCCCGAGAAGCCCCCTTGACCCAGTCTTCGAAACGCCCGCTGGTTGGCCTGGTCGGCATCTTCCTCGCGGCCATGATGGCTGGGCTGAACACTCGTGTCGGTGCGTTGGCGCTGGCGGACGTGAGAGGCGCGTTGGGCTTTGGCTTGGACGATGCATCCTGGCTCACCACGGCGTATAGCGCCGGGGAGCTGATCGCCATGCCCTTTTCGGCGTGGTTTGCCCTGACGCTCTCGGTCCGGCGCCTCGAGCTGTGGATGCTCGCCACCTGTACCTCGCTGGCGCTGCTCCTGCCGTTCATCCACGACCTCGACCTGCTGCTGAGCCTGCGCTTTATACAAGGCGTCGCCAGCGGCACGACGATCCCGCTGCTGATGATGGCGGCCCTGAAATTCCTGCCGCCGCCCATTCGCTTGTACGGTCTGGCGATGTACGCGATGACCGCGACCTTCGCGCCCAACCTGGCCATCTGGCTGGCGGGACAGTGGACAGATGAACTGCAGGACTGGCGCTGGGTGTACTGGCAGATCATCCCCCTGGCCCTGATCGCTGCCGGCCTGATCGCCTGGGGGCTGCCAAGGGAACCGGTTCAGCGCCCACGCTTTCGCCAGGCCAATTGGGCCGGCATGGCCTGCGGTGTCCCGGCGCTTGGCCTGATGACCGTCGCCCTGGATCAAGGCATACGGCTGGATTGGTTTCACTCGCCGTTGATCACCTCGTCAATGGTCGCTGGCCTAGCCTTGCTGGCGGTCTACTTGTTGACCGAGTGGTTTCATCCCTCGCCGTTCATCAAGTTGCAGATCCTGGGGCGCCGCAACCTGGGACTGGGCTGCATTCTGTTCGTATCGCTGCTGGTGGTGCTGATGTCCAGCTCGCTGCTGCCGGCGATTTACCTGGGGCCGCTGCAAGACTATCGCCCGTTGCAGATGGCCTCGATCGGGCTGATCGTCGCGCTGCCGCAATTAATCCTCGGAGCCTTGGTGGCGCTGCTGCTCTACCAGAAATGGGTCGATGCGCGCTTCGTATTCGCCTTGGGGCTGTGCCTGATCGCCCTGGCCTGCCTTTGCGGCGCGCAGTTGACCAGCGAGTGGAACCGCGACCAGTTCGTCGTGGCGCAAACGCTGCAAGCCCTGGGGCAACCAATGACAGTGGTGTCGATGCTGTTTCTGATCACCAGCGTGGTACAGCCTGCCGAAGGCCCTTATGTGTCCGGCACCATCAACACCCTGCGCGCCTTCGGGTCGTTGTTCGGCGCGGCGCTGGTCGGACAGTTCGTGGTGGTGCGCAGCCGCTTCCATGGGGAAATGTTGCTGGACCAGGCGGCCCTGGCAAGCAATGCCCTGGTCTCTGCGCCGCAGCCCTCACACCTGCTGGGAATCGTCGGCCAGCAGTCGATGGTGTTGTCGATCGCCGATGCCTATCACGCGCTGGCCCTACTGGCACTGCTGTTGATTCCCCTCGTGCTTCGGCTGGCCTACATCCCGGCACCTGTCACGCAGGCAGCCTCATCTTCCTCCTCACAGGGGTAATTCATCATGGCCTTACCGAAAAAAGCCCAAATCGTCAGTGTCGTACTGCTCGCCGTGGCAGTCGCTGGGGTGCTCTACCTCAATCGCCCCGAATCCAATGCCTCGACCCAGTCAACGGACGATGCTTATGTCCACGCCGACTTCACCGCGGTCGCGCCGAAAGTATCCGGTACGGTAGAGACGGTGTTGATCGAAGACAATCAGCGGGTCGAGAAAGGCGACCTGTTGGCGACACTTGACGACCGTGACTTCGTCGCCGCGGTGACCGCAGCCAAAGCCGAGGTCGCCAGTGCCCGGGCCAGCATCGCCAGCCTGCAAGCGCACCTGAGCCGACAGCAGACCGCCATTGCCCAGGCACAAGCGGCGGTGGCTGCGGATGAAGCGGCGCTCAAGCTGGCCAGTGCCAACCAGGCGCGGTATCGCAATCTGGCCAACGACGGCTCGGGCACCGTGCAAGCGCAACAACAGGCCGAGGCGCAATTGAGCATTCAGCTCGCGCGCCGCAACAGGAGCGAGGCGGGTCTACAGGCGGCCCGGCAGCAAGTGGATGTCCTCAAGGCCGATCTGGAAAAAGCCGGGGCCACCCTCACCCACGCCCAGGCCACGCAGGCCATCGAGGAACTGAAGCTGTCCTATACCCGCATCACGGCGCCGATAGCCGGCACGATCGGGCAGAAGTCCGTGCGCATCGGCGCGTTCGTGAATACCGGGGAACCCTTGCTCGCGATTGTGCCGCTCGAAGCCGTCTACATCACCGCCAACTTCCGGGAGACGCAACTGGCACGCGTCGCGATGGGCCAGGTCGTGGACATCACGGTCGATGCGTTGCCGGGCGAGTCGCTGGCCGGCACCGTGCAAAGCCTGGGGCCAGCCAGCGGCGTCAGCTACTCGGCCATTGCGCCGCACAACGCTACCGGTAACTTCACCAAGATCGTCCAGCGCTTGCCCGTGCGCATTCGCATCGACCCCGACCAGCCCGCGGCGGCGAAACTGCGCGTGGGGATGTCCGTTACCCCACATATCCGTACTGACGGATAAATACCTCAGGGCTTTTGTGACGAGCTGGGTTCTGTAGGAGCTGACGAGTGAAACGAGGCTGCGATCTTTCCCCAGACACTTGAATCGCAAGCGAAGATCAAAAGATCGCAGGCTTCGCCAGCTCCTACAGAACCCGACAGTGAATCCCCTCGTTACCGATTCGATGTGCAGGCTCAGTCCTAAGCAAATAACTTAAAGTTATTTATTATCATTTTTTTAGATCATCTAGATTAAGTCTTAAGCCCAATGGCTTCCCGCGGTGCTGCCATCAAGGAGCGTTGGCACTCCCCACCTTCAGTCACGGCAATCTCATTAACGGGCCACCGTCATGCAGCTTCTAACACTACCTCCCTCCCCCAGCCTGGCCACCTCGATTCGTGCCACTGCCCAGGTCTTCGAAGACCCCACTTCCCGCGCCTTGCTGGCTCATCTGCAACAAGTGGCGCCCAGTGAGGCCAGCGTGTTGATCATCGGCCAGACCGGTACCGGCAAGGAGCTGGTGGCGCGCCATGTCCACAACCTCAGCGCCCGTCGCCACAAGCCATTCGTTGCGGTCAACTGCGGAGCGTTTTCCGAGACTCTGGTGGAAGCCGAGCTGTTCGGCCATGAAAAAGGCGCCTTTACCGGCGCGTTGACGGCCAAGGCCGGTTGGTTCGAGGAAGCGGACGGCGGCACCCTGTTTCTCGATGAAATCGGTGATTTGCCGTTGCCGATCCAGGTCAAGTTGCTCCGGGTGTTGCAGGAACGCGAAGTGGTCCGGCTGGGGTCGCGCAAGAGCATCAAGATCGACGTGCGTGTGTTGGCGGCCACCAACGTACAGCTGGAAAAAGCCATCAATGCCGGGCACTTTCGCGAAGACCTCTATTACCGCCTGAACGTGGTCAGCCTGGCGCTCAAGCCGCTGCGCGAACGTCCCGGCGACATCCTGCCGTTGATACACCACTTCATTGCGCAGTACAGCCACAGGCTCGGTCACGGCGAGGTGACGCTGGACACCCAGGCGCAACGCAAGTTGCTCGATTACTCCTGGCCGGGGAATATCCGCGAGCTGGAAAACGTCATTCATCACACGCTGCTGATTTGCCGCAACAAAGTGATTGGCGCGCAGGACCTGCACCTGTCGAACCTCCGTATCGAACGCCAGGACAACCCACCGGAGGCGGCCCCTCAAAGCGCAGAGGCACTCTTGCACAAAGCCTTTGAGAAACTGCTCGAGCAGGAGCATGGCGATGTGTATGAAAAGGTCGAGGCCGAGTTGCTGCGCACCGCCTACCGATACGCCAATTGCAATCAGGTCCATACCGCCAGCCTGCTGGGCCTGAGTCGCAACGTCACCCGCACATTGCTGATCAGGATTGGCGAGCTGGTGGTCAATCGACGCCGCCCGGCACTGGACACGCGGGATGGCCAGGTGGTCAACCTGTCGACCTGAGTCCCCCGTGGCGAGGGAGCTTGCTCCCGCTGGGGTGCGAAGCGCCCCCAATCAAGCAGATGACATCCACCTGATACAACGTGGTGACTGGCTTTGGGGCTGCTGCGCAGCCCAGCGGGAGCAAGCTCCCTCGCCACAAAAGCGATTCGGCGAGGGCTCTTTTATGGGGAGCGCTGTGCTTCCATCCCAGCCGCTTGCTGGTCCCGTGTCCGCGCACCCAAGTAGAAATCCTGGAGATCACCACGGGCCGCCAGTTGTTCGGCGCTGCCTTCACTGACCACACGACCGCTTTCCAACACATAGCCATAATGGGCGTAGCGCAGGGCGATGTTGATGTTCTGTTCGGCGATCAGGAAACTGACGCCATCGTTCTGATTGAGTTGGCGGATGATCTCGAAGATTTCCTCGACAATCTGCGGCGCCAGGCCCATCGAAGGTTCGTCCAGCAACACCAGTTGCGGCCTGGCCATCAGCGCGCGGCCTATCGCGATCATCTGTTGCTCACCGCCCGAGGTGTAGCCGGCCAGGCTTTTGCGCCGCAATTTCAGGCGAGGGAAATGGCCATAGACCAACTCCAGGTCGGCCAGCAACTGGCGCCGCGGCACTTGTCGCGCCAAGGCGCCGGCCAGAAGATTTTCCTCCACGGTCAACTGGGCAAAGCAATGCCGACCTTCCAGCACTTGTACCAGGCCGTTCGCCGCCAAGGTGTGAGGCGCGCTGTGGGTCACCTCGCGCCCCTGGTAGACAATCCGCCCCCGCACCACGTCGCCCCGTTCGGCGCGCACCAGGTTGGAAGCCGCCTTCAGTGTGGTGCTTTTGCCCGCGCCGTTGGCGCCCAGCAGCACCACGACCTGCCCTTTCGCCACCTTCAGCGACACGCTGCGCACGGCCAGGATGGTCTGTTCGTAGAGGACTTCAATGTCGTCGATCTGCAGGATCGGCACGTTCGTCGCCATACTGTTTCGCCTTTTCAGATAGCGACCGGACGCGTGCGCCCGGTCGCCGCGATGCCTCAGGATTCCTTGCTGCAATCACGCGGGGTAATGCCTTTTTCCCGGGCGTATTGGTGCGAAGACGCTTCGATGATCGGCCGCAACAGGGCGCGGTCGGCCTGCACCCAGTCACTGATCAGCTTCCACTGGGTCCCGTCCCATTGCTGGAAGCGCACCGCGCCGCCGCCTTCATGGTCCGAGCACGACAACTGCAACGGCTGCACCAGGCCCAACGCCCCGAGTTCCTTGAGTCGCGCGTCGTCGAGCTTGAGGTTTTCGAAGCCCCAGCGCACCTGCTCGCCGGTCAGGGGTTGCTTGCCGAATTTCTGCTGAGCAATGCGCAGCGCTTCTACGTTGAGAATGCCGTTGACCACGCCGAGGTTGTAATACACGGTGCCGAACCGCTTGGGATCGGCCAGGTCGCCCTTACCGGCGTCGACCACTTGCTGCTTGATGCCCTGCAGCACCGGAAAGTCAGTGCCCGAAGGGTGCGTGGTGATGGCGATGAAACCCTTGGCCGCGGCACCGGCCGGCGCGGCATCATCTTCGGAGTTGCTCCAGATATTGCCGATGATGTGGTCGGCCGGGAAACCGACTTTCTGCGCGGTTTTCAGCGCCACCGGGTTCATCACGCCCCAACCGCGCAGGATCACCCAATCGGGTTTTTCCCGACGGATATTCAGCCATTGCGATTGTTGCTCGTTGCCCGGGTGCGGCACCTCCAGCAAGGTCAGCGCAAAGCCATACTTGTCGGCCAGGGTTTGCAGGACCTCGTTGGTTTCCTTGCCGTAGGGCGAGCCGTGATACAGGGTGACGATCTTCAAGCCCTTGAGCTTGTCCAACCCGCCGGCGCGCTGACCGATGTAGTTGATGATCGCCGAGACCTCGGAATACGGGTTCAACTGCAACGGGAAAACGTAGGGGAATACGCTGCCATCGGTGGAATCCGTACGCCCATGGTTGATGGTGATCAGCGGCAGTTTGTCGGCCGTCGAACGCTCCAGGGTGGCGTAGGCGATGCCCACCGACAGCGGGTTGGTGGCCGCCGCCGGCGCGCCGTTCAAGCCTTTCTTCAGGCGTTCGTAGCACTCGACACCTTTCTCGACCACGTATTCGGTTTCGCACTCGCTCCAGGTCAGCTTGACGCCGTTCACCCCGCCGTTGGCGTTGACGTACTTGAGGTAGTCGATGAAGCCGCCGAAGAAACCAGTGCCGCCGGCCGCATAAGGGCCGACGCGATAGCTTTGCAGCGGGAAGTATTGTTCGTTGTCCGCCTGGACGGTGAAGGCCGCGGCGGTGAGGCTCAGGGCCAGTGCCAGGCTGCTGGCGAATGATCGTTTGAACATCGGATTTTCCTTGTTATGAAGCCATGGATAAGCCAACAAAATGGAACTGCAAACCCGCGCTGTGCGCATCGCTCAGTAGCGCAACGGCCACAGCCGTGCGCGCTGGCGAAATCTCTGCCAGAGGCGCGCAAGGCCCTCTGGCTCCTTGATCAGGAACAGGATGATCAGGGCGCCGAATATCATCTTCTGCAGGTTCTCCACCTGGCCGGCGTCCACCAGCCCGCCGGGCAGCAGCGACACCAGGTTCGAAAGCAACACCGGAAACAGCACGATGAAAGCCGCGCCGAGGAAGTTGCCCAGCAGGCTGCCGAGGCCGCCGATAATGATGATGAACAGGATCTGGAACGACCGATTCAGGTCGAAACCATGGGGTTCCACCGTCCCCAGGTAAGCGAAGGCCCAGAGCGCGCCGGCCACCCCGAGGAAAAAGCCGCTGATGGCAAACGCCAGCAGCTTGGTTTTCGCCAACGCAATGCCGATGACCGCGGCGGCGGTGTCCATGTCGCGCACCGCCATCCAGTTGCGCCCCAACTCGCTGCGCACCAGGTTCTTGCCCAGCCAGAACAGCGCCACTACCACGCTCAGGGTCAGCAGATAGCGGCCGGCCGGCGCGTCGAGATTCACCCCGAACACATCCAGGCGCGGCGCGCTGATCACGCCCGAGGCGCTGTTGTTGGAAAACCAACTGAACCGGGTCAGCGCCCAGGTCACGAAGAACTGTGCCGCGAGGGTCGAGACCAGCAGATAGAAACCTTTGATGCGCAGGCTCGGCAGGCCGAACAGCACCGCCACCAGCGCCGCCGCCAACCCGCCCAGGGCGATGCTGAACAACAACGGCAAGCCGGTAACCCGTATTTCAAGGTTGTAGGTGGCGAAGGCTCCCACCGCCATGAACGCCGCTGAACCAAGGGACAGCTGCCCGGCATAACCGGTGAGCAAATTGAGCCCCAACCCGGCCAGGGACAGCACCAAAAACGGAATCAGAATCGCACTGAACCAGTAGTCGTTACCCAACCAGGGCACCCCGACGAAGGCAAACAGCAACAACGCGGCCAGTCCGTGACGGTCTTGGCGCAGGGCGAAGACCCGGCGGTCCTGGGCATAACGGGTGTTGAACTGGCCTGCTTCTCGATAAAACATGATGCGCTCCCCTAAACCCGTTCGATGGCCCGTTCGCCAAACAACCCCGCCGGACGCACCAGCAGAAACAGCAGCGCCAGCACGTAGGGAAACCAGTTCTCGATGCCACTACCGATGAAGGGCCCGAGGTAAACCTCCGCCAGCTTCTCCGAAGCACCGATAATCAGGCCGCCGACAATCGCCCCGCTGATGGAGGTGAAGCCGCCGATGATCAACACCGGCAAGGCCTTGAGCACCACCAGCGAGAGCGAGAACTGCACCCCGAGGCGAGCGCCCCAGAGCAGGCCGGCGACCAACCCGACAAACCCCGCCACCGCCCACACCACCACCCAGACCCGCTGCAAACGAATGCCCACGGCCAGCGCCGCCAGTGGGTCATCGGCCACCGCCCGCAACGACAATCCGAGCCGGGTCTTGTTGAACAACCAGGACAACAGCAGCACCAGGAACGCCGCAGTCAATGCGGCAAAAATGTCGAACTGCGACAACAACATCCCGCCCAGTTCCAGCGGTTCATCACTGATACCCAGTTCCAGGCCATGCACCTGGGCGCCCCACAGTGCCTGGGCGAAGCCTTCAATGACGTAGGACAGCCCGAGGGTGGCCATGAACAGCGTGATTGGCGAACGGTTGACCAAGGGCCGCAGCACCACCCGCTCCACCGCCACGGCGATCAGCACCATGGCCGCCAGGCTGATGACGAACGCCAGCCAGAACGGCACACCGCGCTCCAGCAGGCTGACGAAGGTCAGCGCCGAGAACAGCACCATCGCGCCCTGGGCGAAATTGAACACCCCGGAGGCCTTGTAGATCAGCACGAAACCGATGGCCACCAAGGCGTACATCACCCCCGCCAACAATCCGCCAATCAATACTTCAAAGAAAAAATCCATCGTCGCTCCTATTCGGCGGGCGCAACTTGCCTGCCCTCCCTGACGGGAAGGCGTCGAATATCCGGTGTCAGTGGCGAGTGCCCAGGTAGGCCGAAATGACCTCAGGGTTCTGCCGTACGTCTTCAGGCGAGCCGTCGCCGATCTTGCGACCGTAATCGAGCACCACCACGTGGTCGCTGATGTCCATGACCACGCCGATATCGTGCTCGATCAACACCACCGTCGTGCCCAGCTCACGGTTGATGTCGACGATGAAGCGACTCATCTGCTGCTTCTCGTCGGCGTTCATCCCGGCCATGGGCTCGTCCAGCAGCAACAGCCGGGGCTCCGCCGCCAGCGCGCGGGCCAGCTCCACCCGTTTCTGCAAACCATAGGGCAGCGTGCCCACCAGGACGTCGCGCCAAGGCTGCAAATGCAGGAACGCAATGACCCGTTCGGCCGCTTCGCGCTGGCTGTCATCCTCGGCCCGGGCGCGACCGATGCGCAGCGCCTGCTCGATCCAGGTGCTGCGGCGCTTGAGGTTGCGTCCGGTAAGCACGTTGTCGAGCACGCTCATGCCCTTGAACAGCGCGATGTTCTGGAATGTCCGGGCAATGCCACGGACCGCCACGTCGTGGGGGCGCATCCGGCGCCGCTCCTGTCGATCAAAACGGATGTGCCCATCCTGGGCCTGGTACACGCCACTGATGACATTGAGCAGCGAACTCTTGCCGGCGCCGTTGGGGCCGATCAAGGCGCAGATCTCACCGGTGGCGACGCGAAAGCTGATGTCCGTGACCGCTTTGACGCCTTTGAATGACAGCGAAATATGCTCCAGCTCCAGCAAATGCGTGACGGCCGTCTCGGTCATGGGGGCATCTCCTCTCAGGCCAGTTGCGACTGGAGTCCGCTCCAGTCATCGGTGGTGTGCTGCACCAGGTTCGACGGTGCTTCCCAGTGGGCCGCGTCCTCCCACTGGCGAACCCTGATACCCAATACCTGGAAAAAGGCCTGGGTTTCGGGCGGCAAAGCATCGCCCACCAGCAACGGCGCACGAGTCCGGGAAAAGCCCAGCACGTCGCGCAAAGGCCGGCGAACCAGGCAGTCCCCCAGATGCCGTTGCAGCGGCCCCGCTTGCGTTGCCAACGCCCAGTCCACCAGCCGGCGCGGCCAACTGCCCGACTCCGGCAAACGCTCCAACGCATAACGGTACAAGCGCTCGTAGGTTTCCCGCGTCCCGGCCACCAATGTCGGGCCCAGCTCGCGCCGGTCGCGATCACGGGTCGCCAGGTTCTCAGGGAAGTTCAGCCGAAAACCGGCCATCAACCAAGGCGCCAGCAGGTAGCGAGCTTGCCCGCCCGAAGCGAACGCCCGTGCGGCCAATGCCTCTTCGTGCCGGTCCAGGCCTTCACGCGTCACCAACCGCTGGCCCTCCTGCAACAGCTCGGCGTGGCTGACGCGTTGCTCCTCAATCGCCTGACCGGCCCCGCGATAAAAGACAAAGGCCGTTTGCAGCACTCGCCCTTGCGGCGCCAGGCCATCGATTGGCCGCTCGGCAACCAGCGTGGCGTAATCCAGCGCTTGCGCAAATGGCGCCGAATCCGACAGGCCACGCTTGTCGAGGTAGACCCACACTCCCACGGCCACCCGCGCCGCATGCAGACGCCGCATTTCTTCCACGCCTTCGACCAGGACGAAACCCGGTTGCAGCGTGGCGAGCCGTTGCACCTGTTCGGCCGCTGCGTCCAGCGGGTCGAACAGGCTCGCCACGCCCCCCAGCCACTGCGCAGCCAATGCGGCAAGCAGCGCCTGCGGCCTGGGTCGGCTGATGATCGTCAGGGTCGCGCCCGCCGCAAAACCACGGGTTTGCAGGGCACTCGCCAAACGACGCACCTCGTCCGCCACATGCGCCCAGGTTCGCTCCTGCCAGACACCCAGGTGCTTATGGCGCAGCGCGACGTCCATGCCGTGCCGATGCGCCTGGCGCTGCAACCACTGGGGCAAGCTGGCCGGGACCGCGTCGAGTGTTTCGGTGAACGTGCCCATGCTGCCTCCCGCGCTTAAGCGACCGCCGCCGTTTTGGCTGCCACTTTGCGTTGCTCCAGCTCACGCACCAGCGGCAGGACCTTGCGGCCGAAATACTCGACTTCTTCCTGGAAGTGCAGGAAACCGGCGAGTATCAAATCCACACCCACGGCCTTGAGGGCGACGATGCGTTCGGCGATCTGCTGCGGTGTGCCGATCAGGTTGGTCTTGAAGCCATCGTTGTATTGCACCAGGTCCTCGAAGCTGGACTTGGCCCAGTTGCCCTCGCCTTCCGGGCTGGACTTGCCGGCCTGCTTCGCCGCATCGCCAAAGGCATTGACGGCCTCGGGATCGGCCTGGTCGATGATCTGGGCGAGGACCGCACGGGCCTCTTCTTCGGTGTCGCGGGCAATGACAAAGGCGTTCACGCCAACCTTGACCTTGTGGTGGTTGGCCGCGGCTTTCGCCTGGAGGTCATCGATCTGCGCCTTGACGCCCTCCACGGTATTGCCATTGGTGAAGTACCAGTCCGATACCCGAGCAGCCATGTCCCGAGCCGCACGTGAGCTGCCACCCTGGAAGATTTCCGGGTGCTGTTGCAGTGGTTTTGGCTTGAGGGTGTAGTCGTGGAAGCGGTAGAAGTCACCGCGCAAGGTGAAGTTGTCGGTGGTCCAGATGCCCTTGAGCGCAGTGATGAATTCTTCGGAACGGCGATAGCGCTCATCGTGCTCCAGCCACGGCTCGCCAATGGCCGTGAATTCGCCCTTGAACCAGCCCGACACGATGTTGACCGCCACACGGCCGCCGGTCAGGTGATCGATGGTCGCGATCTGCTTGGCCAACACCGACGGCGTCCACGGCCCCGGCAACACCGCGGCGATGACTTTCAGGCGCGTGGTGGCGGCCAACAAGGCATGACTGAACGCCACGGACTCATGCTGGTATTCGGCGCCGTAACCGGCGGTAAAACGCACTTGGGACAGGGCGTAGTCGAAGCCGGCCGCCTCAGCGATCTGGGCCAGCTTGCGGTTGTAGTCGATGCCCCAGTCGGTGCGTTGTTCGATTTTGCTGACCACCAGCCCGCCACTGACGTTGGGCACCCAGTAGGCAAATTTGATCGTGTCCTGGCTCATTGCATGTACTCCACGGCTCGTTTTGAAAGGAAAAATGGATCAGGCGGCATTGGCGTTGCGCTGGGCATTCGGGTCCAGGCTCAACAACGCCGACTCGACGGCGCGCTCGATGCGCTCCAGCACCTGCGCATTGGAGATTCGGTACTGGCTGAAATCGGTTTCGCTGGCATAGACCCCCACCGGCAGGCTCAAGGCCTGGAAGAAACCGAACAGGGGCCGCAACTGGTGATCGATGATCAAGGCATGGCGATCCGAGCCCCCTGTCGCGGCCAACAGCACCGGTACATTCTTGAGGGCTTCGTGATGAACGAAATCGAACAGGTGCTTGAACAGGCCGGTGTACGACGCTCGGTACACCGGACTGGCGGCGATCAGCAGATCGGCCGATTCAACGGCATGCAGATCCTCCTGCACGGCAGCCGGCAACGCCTCGCGACGCAACACCCCGGCGAACTGTGGACCGACCTTGGCCAGTTCGATCAAGCGCACCTCGATCGGCAATTGCTGCCCGAGCCGGTCCACCAACGCCTGGAGCAGTGCCAGGGTGCGTGACGGGTACTGCACGCTGCCTGACACCGCCACCACTTTGAATTGCTTGCTCATCGTTTACCCCATGCCTGGAGACGCCACCTCAGCGTCTGCATGAGGTGTAGAGCAGCAACCGTGCCAGTTGAATATCACCTTAATAATCAATGGATTACATGAATCATCGAACCACTGCACTGTCGCCTGACGGGCAAGCTGTTGGTCCGCTGTTGCCTGGCGAACACCTGGCCTGCCGATGCCCGTCGCGGCAACTGTTGCCCGGCACACAGTTGCGCAACAGATTGTCCGCAGCCAGCACAGCCTTTCATCGATGAATGCCCTAAAGACCCCGCATTTACGGGCGTCGGGCCCCGGGCATGGACTGTGCAATGGCCTTGGGCACCGGCAGGTTTTCACCCTGCCCGCCTACTCGCCATCCAGAAGGAACATCAACATGACCGCACAGCAACAACACCTGCCGCCGATCCTTTCCACGGGCGCCGACTATGAACCCTTGGCCGAACGCTTCCGGCCGATCTTTGCGCGCATCCAGGCCGGCGCCCTGGCGCGTGAGCAGACGCGCAGCCTGCCCTTTGAACAGGTGAAATGGCTGAAGGAAGCCGGCTTTGGCGCCATCCGCGTACCGGTCGAATATGGCGGCGCCGGGGCCTCGTTGCCGCAGCTGTTGCAATTGCTGATCGAACTGGCCGAAGCCGATTCCAACCTGCCCCAGGCCTTGCGCGGGCACTTTGCATTTGTCGAAGACCGCCTCAACGCCCACGCCAGCAGCCCACAGGACACCTGGTTCAAGCGCTTTGTCGAGGGTGAGCTGGTGGGCAACGCCTGGACGGAAGTCGGCACGGTGAAAATCGGCGAGGTCATTACTCGGGTTTCCCGCCTGGGGGATCAATGGGTCGTCAATGGCACCAAGTACTACAGCACCGGCAGTATTTTCGCCGACTGGATCGACGTGTATGCCCAGCGCGACGACAACGGCGCCGACGTGATTGCCGCCGTCCGCGTGCACCAGCCGGGCGTCAAGCAAAACGATGACTGGGACGGCTTCGGCCAACGCACCACTGGCAGTGGGACGTCGCTGTTCGAGAATGCGTTGGTCGAGGTGGAAAACCTCATCGACTTCTCCACCCGCTTCAAATACCAGACCGCGTTTTATCAATTGGTGTTGCTGGCCGTGTTGACCGGCGCCGGCCGCGCTGCGGTCCACGACATCACCGAGCAAGTGCGCAAACGCACGCGGGTCTTCAGCACCGGCAATGCCAGCGAAGTGAGCCAGGACGTGCAGGTGCAACAAGTGGTCGGCAGGGCATCGGCCCAGGTCTACGCCGCCGAAGCCACCGCCCTGCGAGCCGCGAGCGCCTCCCAACGCGCCTATGAAAGCCGCTTCAGCCAGAACGCCGAGACCGAACACACCGCCAACATCGCCGCCGAGCTGGAGTCGGCCCAGGCCCAGGTGGTCATCTCCGACTTGGTATTACGTGCCACCAGCGACCTGTTCAATGCCCTCGGTGCTTCAGCCACCAGCACCAGCAGGGCTCTCGACCGCCACTGGCGCAATGCCCGCACCGCGGCCTCGCACAATCCGTTGATCTACAAGGAGCGCATTATTGGTGATTGGGAAATCAACGGGACGGAACCGCCTTATGTCTGGCAGATTGGCGGGGGGTCGAAGCAGCTGTGAGACGGCTACTGGCGGTTCCGCTTTTACAGCGGCTCACTTCTGAAAAGCCGGAATGCCGGCCCAGGAAAAAGTAAGCAAATCGCTTTTGCCCCACCACTCGGCACCTTGCTTAGGCTCGGTGTGCCTGCTCGCGAAGACGGCGTCCCAGTCGAGGAAAATGTTGGATGGGCCCGCCTCTTCGCGAGCAGGCTCGCCCCCACAGCGGTTCTGTGTTGAACACGAATTTTGTGTCCACTGAAGATCAAAATGTGGGAGCGAGCTTGCTCGCGATGAGGCCGACACATTCAACTTGAATGCAACGGCCTCCCCGCAACCCTCAGAGCGCCTCGCGCCCCGGCACCCCATCCACCAACCGCAGGATCCCCAGCGGGTTGGCATTCTTCAGCGGCTCGGGCAACAGGCTGTCGGGGTAGTTCTGGAAGCACACCGGGCGCAGGAAACGATCGATCGCCAATGTGCCCACCGACGTACCACGGGCATCGGACGTCGCCGGGTAAGGCCCGCCGTGCACCATCGAATCACACACCTCCACCCCGGTCGGATAACCGTTGAGCAGGATGCGGCCAACTTTCTGTTCCAGCAGCGGCGTCAGTTCGCTGAAGCGTTCGAAGTCCGCCGGCTCGCCGATCATCGTGGCCGTCAGTTGGCCGTGCAGGCCGTTCAGCGCGGCGGTCAGTTGCGCCTGGTCGGCGACTTCGACAAACACCGTGGTCGGGCCGAACACTTCTTCTTGCAGCGCCTCATCACCGTTGATCAACAGACTGGCGTCGGCCTTGAACAACTGCGGCTGGGCCTGGCTGCCCTGCTGCTCGCGCCCGGCCAGGCGTTCGATGCCCGAGTGCGCCAGAAGTTTCTGCAGACCCTTGTCGTAGCTTTGCAGCGTGCCGGCGTTGAGCATGGTCTGGGGCGCCTGGTCGCCGATCAGCGCAGCCACTTGCTGGGTGAAAGCAGTGAACTGCGGCGAGCGAATACCGATCACCAGGCCCGGGTTGGTACAGAACTGACCGCAGCCCTGCACCACCGAAGCGGTCAGGTCGCGAGCGATGCTCTCGGCGCGGGTCTCCAGCGCCTGCGGCAATACGATCACCGGGTTGATGCTCGACATTTCGGCGAACACCGGGATCGGCTGCGGCCGTGCGGCCGCCATGTCGCACAGGGCACGCCCGCCCTTGAGGGAACCGGTGAAACCCACGGCCTGGATCGCAGGATGCTTGACCAGCCATTCGCCGACGCCACCACCGTAGATCATGTTGAACACACCGACCGGCATCGCGGTTTTTTCAGCCGCGCGGATGATTGCATCGGCCACGTGCTCGGCGGTCGCCATATGGCCGCTGTGGGCCTTGAACACCACTGGGCAACCGGCGGCCAGGGCCGACGCGGTGTCGCCACCGGCCGTGGAAAACGCCAGAGGAAAGTTACTGGCGCCGAACACCGCCACTGGCCCCAGGCCGATGCGGTACTGACGCAGGTCTGGACGCGGCAACGGCGTGCGCTCAGGCAATGCCCGGTCGATGCGCGCGCCGTAGAAATCACCGCGACGCAGGACCTTGGCGAACAGGCGCATCTGGCCGCTGGTGCGACCGCGCTCGCCCTGGATCCGTGCCGCTGGCAACGCGGTTTCACGGCAGACCACGGCCACGAAATCATCGCCCAAGGCATCCAATTCATCGGCAATGGCCTCGAGGAATTCGGCCCGGCGCACCGCGCTCAGGCTGCGATAGGCTGGATAAGCCGCTGCGGCGGCCTTGGCGGCGGCGTCGACTTCTTCGGCCGTGGCCTGGATGAATTCATGGGGCAAGGCCTCGCCGGTGCTGGCGTCGACGCTTTGCAGGCGAGTCTGGCCGGCCGCGCTGCGCGCCCCGCCGATGTAGTTGTGGCCAAGGATCTGGGTCATCGCAAGTCTCCTTTAAAGTGTGCCGATAGTACCTGGGTTGAACACTGCGTCCACCGGGGCAATGCCGTTGACCAGCGGTGCACCGAATTCAGCCTGGCTGATTTCGAACACATCCCCCGGCTGCGTGCGGATGCCATCGGCGAACGACAAGGTCGCGGTGCCGAAGAAGTGAACGTGGACGTCCCCCGGGCGCAGGAACTGACTGTACTTGAAGTGGTGGAATTCCAGGTTTTCGAGGCTGTGGCACATGTTCGCCTCGCCACTGAGGAACTCGTTCTGCCACAGCACTTCGCCGTTGCGCAGAATACGACTGGTCCCGGACAGATGTTGAGGCAGTTCACCCACGCGAAGTTCCGGACCAAAACTGCAACTGCGCAATTTCGAATGGGCCAGGTACAGGTAATTCTTGCGTTCCATCACGTGGTCGGAAAACTCGTTGCCCACGGCAAAGCCCAGGCGATAGGGCTTGCCGTCGTGGCCGATGACATACAGGCCGCTGATTTCCGGCTCTTCGCCGGCGTCTTCGGCAAAGGGTGGCAGCGGGAACGGATGGCCCGGGCGGACCACAATGCTGCCGTCGCCCTTGTAGAACCATTCCGGTTGCACGCCGGCCTGCCCGGCCTGGGGTTTCCCGCCCTCCACGCCCCACTTGAAGATGCGCATGGTGTCGGTCATGGTCGCTTCGTCGCCGGCCTGCTGGTGCATCTTGTCCCGAGCCGAGGCGCTGCCCAGGTGGGTCAGGCCAGTGCCGCTGACCAATAGGTGCGCCGGGTCCGGGTGATCCAGCGGCGGCAGGATGCGCAGCTCACCGAGCAACTGCGCATAATCATGGCTCGCCCCCAGGCCCAGGCTGCCGACCTGCTGCTCAAGTTTCACACCCGCTTCGATGGCCGTCAGCGCCAGCTCGCGCACGGTGCCGGCGCCCTGTACTTCGCGAACCTGATCGCCCTCGACCACACCGACGCGGCGTTCGCCGTTACTCAATTCGAACTGAACTAAACGCATGGGTTTTCTCCCTGTAAACAAACATCAATAGGTGTGGTGAACATAAGGGCCCCTTCGCGAGCAAGCCCGCTCCCACATTGGATCTGCGCAATACACAGATCCTGTGACCACCACCAATCCAGTGTGGGAGCGGGCTTGCTCGCGAAAGCGTCAGCAGGCTCAACACTTAACCTCCTGGCAGCCCACTCCACATCAGGTACGCGTCGCCCCCCGGGCGCTGGCCGCGAACTGATCCGCCGGCAGCACATGCTTGCGCTCCAGCAACCGGTAAACCACGCCAGTCAACACCAGGCCAAAGACCATCACGCCCGACAGGAAATACAGCCCCGAGGCCAGGTTGCCGGTGTACTCCTTCAGCGCACCGATCACGAACGGGCCGATGTAGCCGCCCAGGTTGCCCACCGAGTTGATCAGCGCAATGCCCGCCGCCGCACTGGCGCCGGCAAAGAAACGTCCCGGCAAGGTCCAGAACACCGCCGTGCAGGAAAACAGCGCAAACGCCACCAGGCACAACGCCGCCAGTTGCAGCACCGGCACCGACAACCAGGCGCTGAGGAACAGGCCGATGGCGCCCAGCACGTACAACACGGCCAGGTGACCGTAGCGGTCGTTCAAACGGTCGGAACTGCGGGGAATGATCAGCAGGCCGACGATGCCGAAGATGTACGGCACCGACGACACGAAACCGGTCACCAGGTCGCTGCCGCCGAACTGCTTGATCAACGTTGGCAACCACAGACCCAGGCCATAGATGCTCAAGGTTACCGGCAGGTAGAACAGCGCCAGCAGCAAGACACGCTTGTCCTTGAGGGCGTGCAGCGGATTGCCGTGGCGGGTCTGGCCGTATTCCTGCAGGTCTTTTTTCAGCTCACCGGTGAGCCAGTCCTTCTCGGCCTGGTCCATCCATTTCACCTGTTGCGGGCCATCCGGCAGGTAACGTAGCACCGGCCAGGTCAACAGCACCGCCGGCAGGCCGATGACGATGAACAGCCACTGCCAGCCGTGCAGGCCAAGGATCCCGTCCATGCCCAGCAAGCCGCCGGACACGGGGCCAGTGATCATCATCGCGATAGGTTGGGAAAGTATGAAAAGACCGAGGATCTTGCCGCGATGGCGCACCGGGAACCACTGGGTGATGTAGTACAGCACGCCCGGGAAGAACCCGGCTTCGGCCGCCCCCAGCAAGAAGCGCATCACATAGAAACTGTGAGGTCCCTGCACGAAGGCCATGCCGATGGTGATGGCGCCCCAGGTGATCATGATCCGGGCAAACCAGCGCCGGGCACCGAAGCGCTCCAACATCAGGTTGCTGGGGATCTCCAGCAGGAAATAACCAATGAAAAACAGCCCGGCACCCAGACCGTAGGCGGCGTCGCCGATGCCGAGGTCGGCGCCCATGTGCAGCTTGGCGAAGCCCACTGCAGAGCGGTCCACGTAGGCGATCAGGTACAGCAGGATCAGGAAGGGAATCAGTTTCAGCGTGATGCGACGAATAAGCCGCAATTCCTGGCTCATGGGACCGGTCTCCGATTGTTGTTGTTATGGAACCTCGGGGGATTTCTCTCGCGAATGACCGCCAGGACAACCCCTCCGTTGAATCGGACTATATAGTAATACTATTTACCCAACAACACTTCCAAACCGCACAAATTGCGCTTATGTTACGCTTCAGCTAGAACAATATAGTCATACAATAAGAGAATCGATCATGTCTGATAAGAAACCCTCCCTGCGCTCGGCCCAATGGTTTGGCACCGCCGACAAAAACGGCTTCATGTACCGCAGCTGGATGAAAAATCAGGGCATCGCCGACCATCAGTTCCACGGCAAGCCGATCATCGGCATCTGCAACACCTGGTCGGAGCTGACGCCGTGCAACGCGCACTTCCGGCAGATCGCCGAGCACGTCAAGCGCGGTGTGATCGAAGCCGGGGGCTTCCCCGTGGAATTCCCGGTGTTCTCCAACGGCGAATCGAACCTGCGTCCCACCGCCATGCTGACCCGCAACCTGGCGAGCATGGACGTGGAAGAGGCGATTCGCGGCAACCCGATTGACGGCGTCGTGCTGCTCACCGGTTGCGACAAGACCACCCCGGCGTTGCTGATGGGCGCCGCCAGTTGCGACGTCCCGGCCATCGTCGTCACCGGCGGGCCGATGCTCAACGGCAAGCATAAGGGCCAGGACATTGGCTCGGGCACCGTAGTCTGGCAATTGAGCGAACAGGTCAAGGCCGGCACGATCACCATCGACGATTTCCTCGCGGCCGAGGGCGGCATGTCCCGCTCGGCCGGTACCTGCAACACCATGGGCACAGCCTCGACCATGGCCTGCATGGCCGAAGCCCTCGGCACCTCCCTGCCCCACAACGCGGCGATTCCGGCCGTGGATGCGCGACGTTATGTGCTGGCCCACATGTCCGGCATGCGCGCCGTGGAAATGGTCCGTGAAGACCTGAAACTGTCGAAGATCCTGACCAAGGAAGCCTTCGAAAACGCCATCCGCGTCAACGCGGCCATCGGCGGCTCGACCAACGCGGTGATCCACCTCAAGGCCATTGCCGGACGCATCGGCGTGCAGCTGGACCTGGACGACTGGACCCGCATCGGTCGCGGCATGCCGACCATCGTCGACCTGCAGCCGTCCGGGCGCTTCCTGATGGAAGAGTTCTACTACGCCGGCGGCCTGCCCGCCGTGCTGCGGCGTCTGGGCGAAGCCAACCTGATTCCCCATCCGAACGCCTTGACCGTCAACGGCAAGAGCCTCGGCGAAAACACCAAGGACGCACCGATCTACGGCCAGGACGAAGTCATCCGCACCCTGAACAACCCGATCCGCGCCGACGGCGGTATCTGCGTGCTGCGCGGCAACCTGGCGCCACTGGGCGCGGTACTCAAGCCGTCCGCCGCCACCGCCGAGCTGATGCAGCATCGCGGTCGCGCGGTGGTGTTCGAGAACTTCGACGAGTACAAGGCACGGATCAACGACCCGGAACTGGACGTAGACGCCAGCTCGATCCTGGTGATGAAGAACTGCGGGCCGAAGGGTTATCCGGGCATGGCCGAAGTCGGCAACATGGGCTTGCCGGCCAAGCTGCTGGCCCAGGGCGTGACGGACATGGTGCGGATTTCCGACGCACGCATGAGCGGCACCGCCTACGGCACGGTGGTGCTGCACGTGGCACCGGAAGCCGCCGCCGGCGGCCCCCTGGCGGCAGTGAAGGAAGGCGACTGGATCGAACTCGATTGCGCCAGCGGGCGTCTGCATCTGGACATCCCGGACGCTGAACTCGCCGCGCGCCTGGCCGACCTCGTGCCACCGCAGCAACTGCTCGTGGGGGGCTATCGCCAGCTGTACATCGACCACGTCCTGCAAGCGGACCAGGGCTGTGATTTCGACTTCCTGGTCGGCTGCCGCGGCGCCGAGGTGCCACGCCACTCCCACTGACCCCATCCATCCCCTTGTGGCATCCCCCTGTGGGATGCAAGCTTTTGTGGGAGCTGAGCTTGCTCGCGATTGCGGTGTACCAGACAACAGAGATATTGACTGGAAGGGCCTCATCGCGAGCAAGCTCAGCTCCCACATAAGCTCCTACAATGGGGTCTGCATCCACCTCAAAAAATCGCATTAGCGACCCGCCATCGCCGCGCCTGCTATCATGCGCAACATTCCCCTCGCACAGGATCGCGCCGCGTCCCATGGATTACCGCAAACCCTCCGACCGCAAAAGCATGCACGCGCGCATCGTCCAGGAACTGGGCATGCAGATCGTCTCCGGGCGTTTCAAACCTGACGATAAACTGCCCGCCGAAGCCTTGTTGTGCGAAGAGTATGCGGTCAGCCGCCCGGTGCTGCGCGAAGCCACGCGGGTGCTGGTCGCCAAGGGCCTGGTGTATTCGCGTCCGCGCGTGGGCACGGTGGTCAAGGCCCGGCGGGAATGGCACATGCTCGACCCGGATGTGCTGCATTGGCTGATGCAGAGCAGCCCGCAGAATGAATTCTTCAACCTGCTGACCAGTGTGCGCAGCATCATCGAGCCAGCCGCCGCCGCCCTCGCCGCCCAGTTCGCCGACGAAGCCGACATCGCCGCCATCCGTGAAGCCTACCAACGCATGGAGGCAGCCCCGACCCCCGAGGCCGTGCTGCAACCGGACCTGGACTTCCACAGCCGCATCGCCGACGCCACCCACAACGACCTGCTCGCCAACCTCTGCAACATGTTGTCGGTGGCCATCGCCGAAGCGCTCAAGCACTCCAACCAGCGGCCCAACCTGCATGAGCTGGCGATGCCGCGACACAAGGCGATCCTCACCGCCATCGAGAACCGCGACGCCCTCGGCGCCCGCCATGCCACGCTGGTGCAGCTGGACGATGCCCGCAGCGCGCTGAATGTGGTGCTGGGCAGCGATCCCGCCTGACATCCCCCGAACTCCAGCGCGACCTGCCATACCCCGCCCGCAACGGGGTGGTATGTATATACCACCCACCCGGAACAGCGAAGTCGATACTTTTCTGGTCGTCATTCCGACAACCATGAAACTTATGAAAAGGACTTCTCATGACCACCCTCCCCACGGCTGACACCGCCGCCGCATTGGCACAACGGGTCCGCCTGCAATTCGCCAGCCGCCCCACCTTCGAACAGGTCGCCCAACGCATGCTTGAGCAAGCCCTCAAGGAAAAATACCCCTGGCTGACCCTCGACCTCGCCAAGACCCAATTGGCAACGCCGGACGTGATCGGGCGCGGTTGGCACTTCCAACCGTTCATGCCCCAGGTCCTCGATTACCTGGCCTCGGACACCCCCATGGATTTCAGCCCACGGGGCAATCTGGATTACTACCTTTCCGACAGCATTCCCCGCCGCCTCTGGTCAGGCAACGAAAAACCGGACATGAAAGTCATCAAAAAATTGCTCCTTGAACTGGCCTGGAGCCTGCCGATCGGACTCGAAGATGCGCTAACCCGCTACTGGAGCACCGACCTCGACACCAGCGGCCAAACCGGTACGAACATCACCCGCTGGGGCTGGCTCAGCGATGTGCTCAGGAACACGCTGAACATCCGCGGGCTGCAACAGCCGGGCCTCAGCGATCCGGCACGTGCGGCCCTGGACCAGATCGTCCGCTGGCCGGACCGTGACCTGCGTTTCAGTCGCCACAATCAGGCGCCTGTGTACGCTTACAGCCTGGAAACCAGGATCACTCAAGGCACCTCCAGCACCGTGCTGGTCGGCACCGAGATCCTTTTGACCTGGCCCACTCGCAGCGCCACCGAACTTCTGTTGTGCAGCCCCGGTGGTCCCGTGCAGTCCTTTGCATCCATTGAAACCTTCAATGAATATTGGGGCGAACGGATCGCCGGCGAGTACATCGTCGACACCGTCACCTGCCAGCGCTACGAGATCAGCGGCAATGTCTTCGAGATTCAAGCGGCGATGGTGTTGGAACAGCAACTGGCCGACCTCAAGGCTGTACAACTGCCGTCTCGGATCGGTCTACAAGACTTGAAGAAGCTCTACAACGACTTGAGCGACCCGGCCCGCTACCTCCTCGACGCCCCACGTCTCACGCCTGAAACGTCGGCGCAACTCGAACCGCTATTGCCCGGATGGCTGCAAACAGCCTCCATCGCAGATCAGACCGCGTTCCAGCGCTACAGCCTGACCCTGGCCAGCGCGAAAAAACGCAACCAGGGCCAGACCTTTCTCAGTGACACCAGTGACATCAGGGTCTTTACCGCCAACGCCTTGCTCAATCGCATGACACAAATGAACGACAGCAGCCCGGACAAGGTGCCCTTCAGCCACTTCCAGCCCGACGATGTGCGCCTGACGTTCACTGTCTCGGCGGGTTATCCCGGGGCCGTCGGTATCAGCGAAGAGCGCAACATGAGCCTGACCGACCTGGCCATCAACAACCTCGTCGCCCGGCCAAGTGGGAACCTGAAGCTCAGCCATCGCCTGGGCCTGACGTTGCCGGCCTGGATCACGCCGGATTTCATTACCCGCAAAGGCGGGTTGATCGAACAGGTCGACATAGGCGCGAACTATCCTCGTTATCTGCGAGAAAAGTTGCTCGGCAGTTCGCCTCGGGCACAGTGGCGTCAACACATGTTTGCCCAGCAGATGCCGGCGCAGTTGGCGCTGGAGGCATTGAAACAGCTGCTCGACAACGAAAACGGCATGACCCGCAAAGGCCTGCGCCTGGTCGAAGCCGTCCTCCAACCCGCGGCAGACGCCCAGCAGGTCGACGGAAGTCAGGTGGTCATGCGGCACCTGGCGTTCCTGCGCAAACCCCAGGCCCAGCCCGATGTGGTGGCCAACCAGTTCATCATCGAGGCGCAAGACATCACCACCGGCCCGCACCTGCTGTATCGACCGCTGTACGCGCCTGCCCTACAGGAATTTGCGACCCGTGAGGCCCTGTTGCAGGCCATCACCGCTGCCGGGGACTTGCAGGGCAGCGTCCTGACCTGGCTGTCCGATGCCGCACGCCCGGTGTATGCCAATGGTGGTTTCCTGGAGCCACACATCGTGCGGTTTTTCCCGGGTGATGAGTTCGAGCAACCCGAAAAGCCCGCACCGGCGACGCTCGCCAGCGACGACAGCCACGACGATCTGCTGCAATCGCTGCAAAAAGGCCAACTCATGCAGTACCTCTACGGCTGCAACGCCCAGGCCCTGGTCACCCAGGCCGACCGGGCCTCGGTCTCCAACAGCGAGAGCCGCTGGGCGGTGTTGCTCGAGGGCGGCGGCCTGTTGTTCAACACGCTGCTGTTTCCCTTGCTGCGTGGCCCGGCCATGACCACCGTCTGGCTGTGGAACCTGATGGCCAGCGCCCGAAACGACATCCCGGCCCTGATCAGTGAAGATCCGGTGGCTCGGGAGCTGGCGGCCGTCGATTTGCTGGTCAACCTGGCGTTGCTGGTGAGCCAGTTCCCCTCTAGCCACATCCCTGCTCATGCCCCCGTACCCGAATCGATCAAGAAACACGCCATGCGCCCGCCAGCGCCACGCGCCATTGCCGAGCAATGGCCCGCGCCGTCCTCGCCGCGCATCATCGAGGGGAGCATTGCCTTGCCGGGCACCCACGCTGAAACCGCTGCCAGGACCTTGGACTTGAGCTTCGCCAGCACCCACGATCGCTTGACGCCGGAACAACGCACCCGCCTGCAGCGCCTGCAAGTACCACACCCGGCTTCACTGCCCGAACCGATCACCTATGGGCCCTACAAGGGCCTGTACGTGATCGGCAACAAATGGCACGCCGAGGTTGAAGGCGTGCTGTATAGAGTCACCCCGGAAGAGGACGGCAGCGCCACCATCGTCGACCCGCTCGACTCGACCCAAAAAGGTCCGCCGTTACGCGTCGATACCCAGGGCCAATGGGTCCTGGACCTGCGCCTGCGCCTGCTGGGAGGGGCGCCGCCCAAGCGCGTGGCTGCACAACGTCGTCTCAATAGCCAACGATGCAAGGAATTGATCGAGGAGATGGACCAGTTCATCGCGCAAGAGCCCGATCGACACAAAGCCATGACTGTTGCCCTTCAAGTGCTGGCGAGACTCGAGGAAGGGCCCTACACCGAGGCGCAGCGCGCACCGAAGCGCAAAGTGTTCTATGACCTGCTCCAGGCGCAGACCGAGATGTATGTGCACCTAGTGAACAGCGCGCCCGAACGCGCCAGCCTGGGTATCGCGTTTGCGCCCGAATACTTGCGCGGGCTACTGGAAAACGTGGTCAGAAATGCCCGCAGAGCCTCCCTGATCACAGAAAGAGACTATACGAACATCAGGGCCACCCATCCCCAATACGCGGAACCCAACATAGAGGCGGCCATGACCCATGACCTGCCGGGCTACAGAAGGTTCCTCGACACACTGACGGATGTCACCGATCAATGGATTCATTGGCTGGAACTCAAGGACGACTACCTGGAAAGGTTATTGAACCTGGATGAAGCCGGAGCCCAAGCGTTTGAACGCCTGACCACGGAGTTCCCACCAGGCGGGATAGATGCGACAGGCACCAAATCCTTGCAGCTCTCTACGCTTCCCGTACTGGCGATCAAGGACCTTGATTCCGACTTGACCGAGAGCCTGTCCCACATCATCGAGCCGCTGGGAGAACACATGATTTCTCATTGCAAGCTGCGGCTCTACGAGCTACTCCCTTCGGAACAACTGGAGGTACTGGAGAGCCTGACCGAACGCTATGGCCAATCCCTGGATGCCTTGCAGGGCATTAAAACCCTCTATGCCGACGATATCGACGAAGCCTATTTCGACAGGTTCATCAAGGTGGTCGAGAGTCTGTACCAAGACGTGTCAGGGAAACTGGCGGTTGAAATCAAACCCGAGCCAAAACCACGCAGGCGTGCGCCCAGGCGCCCCAAGGCAGCGCCCGGGCGCCCGCAGAAACAGGTGATCAGGACCCGCAAAAGCGGTGTTTTGATTGGTGACCTGAAACCGGCCGGCACAGCCTTGCCGATTGAAGTCGTCGAGCTGCGTTCCGAAACCAGTGACGAGGTGATCGCCACCTATTCGCGCCACGACGATGTCTGGGATGTCGTTGACGTGCGGCCTCCGGTGCCGGTACCCGCCCCCATCCCCCGAACGAGGTCGGTCAAAGCCATCAAGACTGATGCGCGAAAGCTGCTGGACGAGTTGGCCGAACGTTTACGCCGCGCTGAAAGCTACAAGAAATATTGCCGCTACCCTCAGGAAATCGAGGAAATCGTGAACAATGAGGCGAGTCGATTCAGCGCGCTCCACGGAGAACTCGACCGAGCCTTCAGCGCAGCGCAAACCTCGCCTACGCCAGCGGACCAGGCACTGAGCAAACAGCTGTCAGACGCCGTTTCCAGCCTGACGAGCAAGGGCAGCGCCCTGCGCATCGAATTGAGCCTGCAATTGCCGCCCACCGATAGCAACCTTCGGTTCCTGTTCGAAAAAGAACTGATACAAATCGCCCGACTCGGCGAACGTCAGGCCTTGAAAGGCGATCGCAAGGATTTTCTCCAGGAGTACGCCGTCAACGACCGTGACGGTTTTCCCATTTGGTATGCGCACTTTCACTACGAAAAGGCTGACACACCCAAAGCCGACTACAGCGTCGCGCACCTGAAAACCAAGGAGCAACGGCGGGAGCACTACCACTCGCTGATCGCCAAGGCGGACAGCCCCTACGCAGTGGTGAACGTACATCGAGGACAGCTCAGCAAATCCTTGGCGCAAAGCAAGTTCCTGCCGCTGGCGCCCTGATCACAGCGCAAGATCAAGGGCTCGGCTTTGCGGGCTGGGGCGAGACCTGCCACAACCCGCATTCGACAGGGTGGTATGTATATACCACCCACCCGGAACAGCGAAGTCGATACTTTTCTGGTCGTCATTCCGACGGCCATGGCACTTATGAAAAGGACTTCTCATGACCGCCCTCCCCACGGCTGACACCGCCGCCGCATTGGCACAACGGGTCAGCCTGCAATTCGCCAGCCGCCCGACCTTCGAACAGGTCGCCCAGCGCATGCTTGAGCAAGCCCTCAAGGACAAATACCCCTGGCTGACCCTCGACCTCGCCAAGACCCAATTGGCAACACCGGACGTGGTCGGGCGCGGTTGGCACTTTCAATCGTTCATGGCATGGGTCCTCAACTATTTGGCGCTTGGTACCCCCCTGGATCTGAGCCCACAGGGCAATCTGGATTACTACCTTTCCGACAGCGTTCCCCACCGTCTTTGGTCAGGCAATCAAACGCTGGACATGAAGGTCATCGAAAAGGTACTGCGTGAGCTGTCCTGGAGCGTACCCATCGGGCTGGAAGAGGCGCTGTCCCGCTACTGGAGCGACGACCTCGATGCCAGCCCACCCACCGAGGCGAACAGCCCTATCAGCCGCTGGCAATGGCTCAGCGACACCTTCAAGAACATGCTGCATATCCGTGGGCTGCAACAACCGGGGCTCACCGACCCGGCACGTGAAGCCCTGGACCAGGTGATCCGCTGGCCGGACCGTGACAGACGCTTGCGTGACAACCGCCAGGCGCCGGTATACGCCTACAGCCTGGAGACCCTGGTCACCCAAGGCACGACCAGCACCGTGCTGATCGGCAGCGACATCCTCCTGACCCGCGCTACCACAGACGCCACCGTCTTCCTGTTGTGCAGCCCCGGCAGCGCGGTGCACGCCTTCACCTCCCTGGAGGCGTTCAACCAACATTGGCGCGAACGGATCGCCAGTCGGTACGTGGTCGACACCGTCACCTGCCAGCGCTACGAGATCAGCGGCAATACCTTCGAAATCCAGGCAGCCATGCTGCTGGAACAGCAACTGGCCGACCTCAAGACCGTACAACTGCCCGCTCGGATCGGCCTGCAAAACCTGAAAAAGCTCTACAACGACTTGAGCGACCCGGCCCGCGCTCTGCTCGATGCCCCACGCCTTACGCCTAAAGCCTCGGCTCAACTCGAACCACTGTTGCCCAAATGGCTGCAACAGGCCTCCGTCGTCGACCAAACAACGTTCCAGCACCACAGCCTGGTACTGGCCAGCGCCAAAAAACGGCACCAGGGCCAGACCTTTCTCAGTGACATCAAGGACATCAAGGCCTTCACGGCCGACGCCCTGTTCAAGCGCATGCAGCAAACCAACGACAGCAGCCCGGACAAGGTGCCGTCCAACCGCTACCAACCCGACGATGTGGTGCTGATCTTCACCGTGTCAGCGGGGTATCCCGGCACCGCCGGTATCAGCGAAAAAAGGAAGATGAGCCTGACCGACCTGGCCATTCGCAACCTCGTCGCCCGGCCAAGCGGCAGCCTGACGATCAGCCATCGCCTGGGCCTGGCGCTGCCTGCATGGTTGACGCCGGAGTTCATCACCCGCCGGGACGGGTTGATCGAACAGGTCGACATTGGCACCACCTACCCGCACTACCTGCAAGACAAGTTGCTTGGCGATTCGCCCCAGGCGCAGCGGCGTCGACAGATGTTCGCCGAACAGATCCCGGCGCAACTGGCGCTGGAGACGTTGAAGCAGGTGCTCGCCAATGAAAACGGCATGACCCGCAAAGGCCTGCGGCTGATGGAAGCCGTCCTGCAAACCGACCCGCACGACCAACAGGTCGACGGTCGCACCGTGGTCATGCGCCACCTGGCGTTGCTGCGCAAGCCCCAGGCCCAAGCCGATGTCGTGATGAACATGTTCATTGTCGAGCCGCAAGACATCACCACCGGCCCGCACGTGCTGTACCGACCGCTGCATGCGCCGACGCTGCGGGAGTTCCCCACGCGCCAGGCGCTGATGCAGGCCATCGCCAGTGCCGGGGAGCTGCAGGACAGCGTCCTGACCTGGCTGTCCGATGCCGCACGCCCGGTGTACGCCAACGGTGGTTTCCTGGAGCCACACATCGTGCGGTTTTTCCCGGGTGACGAGTTCGAGCAGCCTGAAAAGCCCGCCCCGGCGACCCTCGCCAACGACGACAGCCACGACGATCTGCTGCAATCGCTGCAAAAAGGCCAACTCATGCAGTACCTCTACGGCTGCAACGCTCAGGCCCTGGTTACCCAGGCCGACCGGGCCTCGGTCTCCAACAGCGAGAGCCGCTGGGCGGTGCTGCTCGAGGGTGGCAGCCTGTTGTTCAACACGCTGCTGTTCCCCTTGCTGCGTGGCCCGGCCATGACCACCGTCTGGCTGTGGAACCTGATGGCCAGCGCCCGAAACGACATCCCAGCCCTGAGCAGCGAAGACCCGGCGGCACGGGAACTTGCCACTGTTGATCTGCTGGTCAACCTGGCGCTGCTGGTGAGCCAGTTTCCCACCGTCCACCTACCTGCTCGCGCGGCGTTGCCCGAATCGATCAAAGCCCAGGCGATGCGTCCCCCGGCGCCACGCGCTGTACCTGATCAATGGCCCGCCCCGGCCTTGCCCAGCCTTGTCGAAGGCCCCGTTGCCTTGCCTGGCGCCCACGCCGAAGCCGCCAGCAGGGTCCTGGACTTCAGTTTCGCCAGCCCGCGTCAGCGCCTGACGCCGGAACAACGCACCCGCCTGCTGCGCTTGCAGGCAACGCGCCCGGCAGCACTGCCCGACCCGGTGACCTACGGGCCTTACAAGGGCCTTTACGTGATCAACAACACCTGGCACGCCGAGGTCGACGGCGTACTGTATCGAGTCACTCCAGAAGAGGACGGCAGCGCGACCATTGTCGACCCGCGCGACCCGAGCAAAAACGGTCCGGCGCTCAAGTCGGACACCCAAGGCCACTGGTCCCTGGACCTGCGCTTGCGCCTGCTGGGCGGTGCGCCCCCCAAACGCGTGGCGGCGTTGAGTCGTCTGAATACCCAGCGCAGCTTCGAATTGACCGCGGAACTGAACCGACGCATTGCCCAGGACGCCGACCTGCAAAAAGCCGTGGACGTCGCCCAGCAAGTCATGACACGCCTTGACGAAGGCCCCTACACCGAGGCCCAGCGCGCGCCGAAACGCAAAGTCTTTTATGACCTGCTCCAGGAGCAGACCGACCTGTATGTGAGCCTGGTCAACAGCGCCCCCGAACGGGCCGGCCTGGGTATCGCGCTGGCGCCTAAATTCATGCTTGGGCTGTTGGAAAACGTGGTGAACAATGCCCGTAAAGCCTTCTTGGTGACGCAAAGGGATTACATCGCCACCAATGACGCCCATCCCCGTTTCCTAGGAGAAGATAACGTGGAAGCGGCGCTCACCGATCACCTCGAGAGCTACTTGCAGTTCCTCGATACGTTGAGTGACATCCACGAGCGTGCGGTCCATTGGCTGAAACTCAAGGACGACTACTTGGATCGGCTGTTGAACCTCGATGACGCTGGCGCGGCAGCGTTCGAACGGCTGACCAAAGACCGCCCGCTGGATGAAAGAAATGTCACCGGCAGCAGAGTCCTGCTGCTGGGCACACTGCCGCTCCTGTCGGTCAAACACCCCGTCTCCGACTTTACCGACAGCCTGCTGCGCATCGTCAAACCACTGGGGGAACACATGCGTTCCCAGGCTGAGCTACGCCTTTACGAGCTGTCGCCCTCGGAGCAGTTGGCGGTACTGGAAAGCCTGACCGAGCACTATGGCAAGGCCTTGGACGGCTTGCAGGGGCTGAAGGTCCTCTACGCCGACGACCTCAACGAAGGCTATTTCGACCGGCTGATCAAACTGGTCGACAGCCTTTACCAGGACGCGTCCGGGAGACTGGCTGCGGAACTCAAACCCGAGCCCAAACCACGCAAGCGTGCACCCAAGCACCCCAAGCTATCCGCCGGGCGTCCGCAGAAAAAGGTGATCAAGACCCGCCACAGTGGTGTCTTGATTGGCGACCTGAAACCCGCCGGCACGACCTTGCCGATTGAAGTCGTCGAAGTGCGCTCCGAAGCCAATGACGAGGTGATCGCCACCTATTCGCGCCATGACGACGTCTGGGACGTGGTCGAGGTACGCCGACCGACGCCGGCCCCCAAGACGCGATCGCTCAAGGCGATCAAGGCCGATGCGCGAAAGATCCTCGATGAGTTGGAAGGCCGCCTACGCCACGCTGAAAGCTACAAGAAGCACTGCCGCCATCCTCAGGAAATCGAGGAAATCATGAACAATGAGGCGGACCGCTTCCGCGCCCTCGCCGCCGAACTCGACCGGGCCTTCAGCGCATCGCCAACCACGCGCACGCCGGCCGATCAGGCGCTGGCCAAGCAGTTGTCGGACGCGATGACCAGGCTGACGCTCAAGGGCAGCGCCCTGCGCACCGAGTTGAGCCTGCAATTGCCGCCCACTGATAGCAACCTTCGGTTCCTGTTCGAGAAGAACCTGATCCAGGTCGCGCTGCTCGGCGAACGCGTGGCCTTGAAAGGCGAGCGCAAGGATTTCCTCCAGGAATACGCCATCAACGACCATGACGGGTTTCCCCTCTGGTATGCGCACTTCCACTATGCAACGGTCGACACACCAAAAGCCGACTACAGCGTCGCGCACCTGAAAACCAAGGAGCAACGCCGGGAGCACTACCACTCGCTGATCGCCAAGGCGCAGAGCCCCTACGCGGTGGTGAATGTGCATCGAGGACAGATCGGCAAGTCCTTGGCCCAGGACAAGTTCTTGCCGTTGGCGCCTTGATTCTTCACCTCAAGCGAGGGGCTCCCTCGCCACAGGGTCGTGTTTGGCCGGAAAACCTGTGGGAGCGAGCTTGCTCGCGATGGCGGACAGACATTCAACACCTTCATTGACTGTCACACCGCTATCGCGAGCAAGCTCGCTCCCACATTGGTTTAGCCACTAGGGCTGTGCTGGACGGGTTCGCTCTCGATCAATGCGCAAACAACGAATTGCCCTTCTGCCCCGCCAGTTTTTCAGGTTTGATCAGGAACCGCGCCAGCGCCGGCAGCAGCCACAACGCACCGAACATGTTCCACAGCAACATGAACGTCAGCATCAAGCCCATATCGGCCTGGAACTTGATGGCCGAGAAGATCCAGGTGCACACGCCGATGGCCAGGCACAAACCGGTGAACAGCACCGCCTTGCCGGTGGATTTCAGCGTCTGGTAGTAAGCCTCCTGCAACGGCAACCCGGCCCGCAGGAAACTTTCCAAACGGCTGTAGATGTAGATGCCATAGTCCACGCCGATCCCCACGCCCAGGGCCACCACCGGCAGGGTCGCGACCTTCACGCCAATGCCCATGAACGCCATCAGGGCGTTGCCCAGCACCGACGTCAGCACCAGCGGCAGCACGATGCACAGCGTCGCTGCCCAGGAACGGAAGGTGATCATGCACATGGTCGCCACGCAGATGTACACCAGGATCAGGATGGTCAGTTCCGACTCCTTGATCACTTCATTGGTGGCCGCCTCGATGCCGGCGTTACCGGCGGCGAGGATGAATTCCAGGCCATCACGGTTGTTTTCCTTGGCGAAGTCCTGCACCGCCTTCACTGCGCGGTCCAGGGTCTCAGCCTTGTGGTCGTTGAGGAACACCAGCACCGGTGCCAGGGAGCAGCTGTTGTTGTACAGGCCATCGGCCCGGGCGATGGAGTTGTTCAGCACGTCAGGGTTGCGCGACAAGGTCTCCCACTTCAGGTTGCCCTCGTTCATGCCCTTGATCATTTGCTTGGACACGGTCACCAGGGAAATCGCCGACTGCACGCCCTCGGTGTTCTGCATCTTCCACATCAGTTCGTCGATGGGGGCCATGGCTTCATAGCGCGAGCAGCCTTCGGCCTTGGTCTTGACCATCACCACCAGCACATCGGAGCTGGTGGAGTAATTGCTGATGATGAAGTTGTTGTCCTGGTTGTAGCGCGAGTCCGGACGCAGTTCCGGCGCGCCCTGGTCCAGGTCGCCGATCTTCAGGTTCTGGCTGTACCAGAGACCACCACCAAAGGCGATCACCGCCAGGGCAATGGACACCGGCGCGACCTTGGCACTGGCGAAGTTCGACAGCAGGCGCCAGAACGGATGTTCGCGGGTCGCGTCTTTCTTGCTGCGCTCGATCGCACGCTTGCTGATGCCGGCGTAGGAGATCGCCACCGGCAGCAGGATCAGGTTGGTGAACACGATCACCGCCACGCCGATGGAGGCGCCGATGGCCAGTTCGCGGATCACGCCGATGTCGATGATCAGCAAGGTGATGAAGCCCACGGCGTCCGCCAGAATCGCGATCATCCCCGGCAGGAACAATTGGCGGAAGGTGCGGCGTGCCGCCGTCAGGGCGTTGTCCGCCTCGCTGGACTGCAAGGCGATACCGTTGATTTTCTGCACGCCGTGGGAAATGCCGATGGCGAAGATCAGGAACGGCACCAGCATCGAGTACGGATCCAGGCCGAAACCGGCCGCGTGCATCAGCCCCAGTTGCCAGACCACCGCCACCAGGGTGGTGGTCAGCACCGCCACGGTGCTGCGCATGCAGTTGGTGAACCAGTACAACAGAATCAGGGTGATGACGAAGGCCACGCCGAAGAACAGCACCACCATGACCAGGCCGTCGATCAGGTCACCGACTTTCTTGGCGAAGCCGACGATGTGAATCTGCACATTCGGGTTCTGGGCTTCGAACTTGTTGCGGATCTTGTCTTCAAGCTCGTGGGAAAACTTCCGATAGTCGAGGGCGAGCAATTTGCCCTGGTCCTGCGGGTCGGGATAGGACTCCAGCAGCGGAATGTCGATGATGCTCGACTTGAAGTCGTTGGCCACCAGGCGCCCGACCTGGCCGGACTTGAGCACGTTGTTGCGCAGCAGGTCGAGGCTGTCGGCCGAGCCATTATAGCTCTGGGGGATCACCTCGCCGCCGGCGAAGCCCTCCTCCGTCACTTCGGTCCAGCGCACGCTCGGGCTCCACAATGACTTGAGCCCGGAACGGTCGACACCAGAGATGTAGAAGACCTCGTCGTGGATCTGGCGCAGGGTCTCCATGTATTCCTTGGAGAAGATGTCGCCATTGGTGGCTTCCACGGAAATGCGCACCGTGTTGCCCAGGTTCGCCAAGTCGTTGCGGTGCTCGAGCATCTTCTGGATGAAGGGGTGCTCGAGGGGGATCATTTTTTCGAAACTGGTGGAGGGGCGGATCAGCGTGGCCTGCCAGAACAGGAAAACGCTGACCAGTAGGCAAATGACGATCACTGCCGGGCGGTTGTTGAAAATCAGGCGCTCGAGGAACGTCGCCTTGTCTTGGTGATGACTGCTCATGGGGTCCGCCTTCTTGTTTTTATGCCCGTCTTGCAGGCCTGACTCATTTGCTCAGTTCGGCGCCGGTGGAGGTGGTGGCGCGCACGCCGCCTTGCCCCGCCAGGATCAGGTTGCCGTTGCCTGCCGCCGTGACGGCCGCCACGGAGATTCGGTCCGGGCGGTTGAACACGCTGAAGCTTTCGCCATCGTCGGTACTGCGCACCACGCTGCCGCCGTTGCCGACAATCACGATGGAACCGTCCGCCAACAGCGTGGCGCCTGACAGGCCGAATTCCAGGGTGCCCCGGGCGGCCTTGAGCTCGACCTGCTCCCAGGTGCCGCCAAAATCGGTGGAGCGGTACAGGTTGCCACGCAAGCCGTAGGCCAGCAGCGTCGAAGGTTGGGCGGTGCCGATGACCCCGAACAGCGAGCCTTCGTACGGGCCTTCGACCTTCTCCCAGGTCTGGCCCCCGTCGGCGGAGCGGAACATGCTGCCGGCCTCGCCGACAATGAACAGCCCGGCGTCTTTCACGGCCGCGATCGCATTAAGGTGGAACTGGTCTTCGTTGTCGAGGCGGTCGCTGGCGTCTTCCCAGTGCTTGCCGCCGTCGGTGGTCTCGTACAACGCGCCGTACGCCCCCACGGCAAAACCACTGCTGGCGTCCTTGAACCAGACATCCAACAGCGGCGCTTCACGGGTGAGGTCTTCGAACTGCTTGCTCCAGGTGCTGCCACCGTCATCGCTGGCAAGGATCTGCGCGTCGTGCCCCACGGCCCAGCCGTGCTTGTCGTCGACGAAAAATACCGCAGTGAGCAGTTGGCGGGTCGGCACCTTGGCCTGGGTCCAGGAGGTGCCCTGGTCGTCGGAATAGACAATGTGCCCACGATCACCGACCGCCACCAGGCGCTGGCCGGCGTGGACCACATCGAGCATCAGGGTTTTGCTGGCCTTGGCCGATTCGACGGAATAGATGACATCGGACGTCGACGCCGCAACGGCCATCACCGGTGCCGACAACAGCGCAGAGCCCAACAGCGAGAGCGCCGAAGCCAGCAACGCGATTCTGCGCAGCATCGGCGGCCGGCAGCGGCCCACAGCCATGACAGGCTCATTCATAGACCTTTCCCCCATTATTATTGTTATGGCTTGGTACGTTGCCAGTCCTGGAGCATAGTCCTGAAACCTGCAATCTAGAGCCACTTCGCAAGCGGTGCCTTATCCTATCGGGCTTTCGAAAGGTCTGACAATCGACGCCGCGTTATCTTTTGTTAACCACGGGGGTTGGCGCAGGGGGTGAATGGCGGGGTATTCGGTGGGGTGATGGCTGAGCAACTAAAGCGGTGAAGCGGCTGACGCTATCGCGAGCAGGCTCGCTCCCACAGTAGATCTTCAGTGGGCACATATTTCGTGAACAATTGAGATCCATTGTGGGAGCGAGCCTGCTCGCGATGAAGGCACCGCGGTCCGCCAGGCAGACCGCGGCATCAAGGTCACGCCAGGCTCTTGCTCACCACTTCGAACACATCGGCAGACAGCCCACCGGACGCCAGGATGCGTTCCAACTCGGCTTTCATCAGCGCCTGGCGGGCGCTGTCGTATTTGCGCCAGCGGGTCAGCGGGGCCAGTTGCCGCGAGGCGATCTGCGGGTTGAAGCCATTGAGCTGGATGACCAGGTCCGCCAGGAAGCGATAACCCGAACCGTCGGCGGCGTGGAAGTTGATCAGGTTCTGCCCGGCAAATGCCCCCACCAGCGCCCGCACCTTGTTCGGGTTCTTGATGTTGAACGCCGGGTGCTCCATCAGCGCCTTGACCCGCGCCAGGCCGCCCGGCAACGGGCTGCCGGCCTGGACGCTGAACCATTGGTCCATGACCAGCGGGTTGCCCTTGAAGTTTTCCGCGAACACTTCCAGGGCCTTGGCCTTTTCGGCCTCGTATGGCGAGTTGACCAGCACCGCCAGTGCGGTCAGGCGTTCGGTCATGTTGTCGGCAGTGTCGAACTGCTCCAGGGTCGCACTCAACACCTCCGGCTTGCCGGTGAGCATCAGGTACGACAGGGCGATGTTCTGCAGCGCGCGGCGGGCGAAATGCTCGGCCTCGGCCATGTATGGCGTGCGTTTCGACAGATCGCGGTTGGCTTCATAACGCAGCCACAGGGCTTCGAACAGGTTCTCGGCCAACTGCTGGCGAGCGAACTCACGGGCGGCGTGGATCGCCTCGACGTCGGCCACTTCGCTGATTTCCGTCAGGTAGGCTTCGCTTGGCAGCGAGAGCATTTCCGCGACCATGGCCTGGTCCAGGGATTCGTCCGACAACACGCTGCGCAGCGCACTGACCAGGCGCGGATCCAGCGTCAGGCTGGCGCCCTGCTGATGTTGGGCGATCAGTTCCTGCAACACCTGCACCGACAACTGCTGGCCGGCATCCCAACGGTTGAACCCGTCGCTGTCGTGTTGCATCAGGAACATCAGCTGATCGCGGTTGTACGGGAAGCTCAGCTTCACTGGCGCCGAGAAACCACGCAGCAACGAAGGCAGCGGTTGTTCGGCGACGTCGACGAAGGTGAACGTCTGCTCGGCTTCGGTCACCGAGATCACCCGGGACGTGCCGTTTGCCGCGGCCTCGCCGGCCAGGCGCAACGGGATCTCGGCGCCCTGGCTGTCCAGCAGGCCCAGTTCCACGGGAATCACGAACGGCAGCTTTTCCATCTTGTCCGGCGTCGGCGGGCAACTCTGGCGGAAGGTCAGGCTGTAGGTCTTGGCGGCGGCGTCGTAAGACTCGCTCACCGCCAGCCGTGGCGTACCGGCCTGGCTGTACCAGCGCTTGAACTGGGCCAGGTCGACACCGTTGGCATCTTCCATGGCCTTGATGAAGTCGTCGCAAGTCACGGCCTGGCCATCGTGGCGCTCGAAGTACAGGTCGCTGCCCTTGCGGAAACCCTCAGGCCCCAGCAGGGTGTGGATCATGCCGACCACTTCCGAGCCCTTTTCGTACACGGTCAGGGTGTAGAAGTTGGAGATCTCGATAAAACTGTCCGGACGCACCGGGTGGGCCATGGGGCCGGCGTCTTCGGCGAACTGGTGGGTGCGCAGGTACGCCACGTCCTGGATACGCTTGACGGTGGCGGAGTTCATGTCGGCCGAGAACCCGGCATCGCGAAACACCGTGAAACCTTCCTTGAGCGACAGTTGGAACCAGTCGCGGCAGGTCACGCGGTTGCCCGACCAGTTATGGAAGTATTCGTGGGCAACGATCGCCTCGACCCGCTGGTGCGCGGCATCGGTGGCGGTCTCGGCGCGGGCCAGCACGGCGCTGGAGTTGAAGATATTGAGGCCCTTGTTCTCCATGGCACCCATGTTGAAGTCATTGACCGCGACAATCATGAAGATGTCCAGGTCGTACTCGCGCCCGTACACCTCTTCGTCCCAGCGCATCGACTTCTTCAGGCTGGTCATGGCGTGCTGGCATTTGTCGATGTTTTCCGGCTCGACGTAGATGCGCAGCGCCACATTACGCTCGGTCATGGTGGTGAAGGTGTCTTCGACGCACCACAAGTCACCGGCCACCAGGGCAAACAGGTAGGCCGGCTTCTTGAACGGGTCTTCCCAGGTCGCCCAGTGCCGACCGTCTTCGCCGGGGCCGCTGGCAATCGGGTTGCCGTTGGACAGCAACACCGGATAGCTGTGCTGCTCGGCCACCACGGTGGTGGTGAACTTGCTCATCACATCCGGGCGATCGAGGTAATAAGTGATCTTGCGGAACCCTTCGGCCTCGCACTGGGTGCAGAACATGCTGCCGGATTTGTACAGGCCTTCCAGGGCGGTGTTGGTTTCCGGGTGGATCCTGACCGTGGTGTCGACCGTGAAGGCCTGGGCCTTGGGGTGCACGGTCAGGTGGCTGTCGTCCAGTTGATAGTCGCCCTGCCCCAGGTCGGCATCATCGAGCTTGAGCGAGACCAGCTCCAGGTGCTGGCCATCGAGCACCAGCGGCGGCAGCCCGGCGCCGCGCTCGGGGTTGCGGCGCATCACCAGTTGCGCATGGACCAGGCTGTGGTCCTCGAACAACTCGAAGGTCAGGTGTGTTTCGTCGATCAGGTATTCGGGGGCCTGATAGTCCTTGAGGTAAATCATCTTCGGTTGTTCGGTGCGCATGGGTCGAATCCTTCTACTGATGCACGGCGAGCTGGTAGGCCGTGTATTTACGAATGTTGATCACGCCGGTGTCGAAAATCAGGTATTGGCCCTTGATCCCCAGCAGCGTGCCTTCGGCGATCGGGTTCTTGTCCAGGTTGAAGCTGACGATCTTGGTCGGGTACTGCTCCACCGGATAACGGATCTCGATGGGCTCGACGTCCGCTATGGTCTGGATCGCTTGCAGGCCAAATCGTTCCTGCAAGCCCTGCAATCCCTGGGCGCAGCTTTCGAACAGCGCGTCGCGGATCGCCGGCAGGTCCACCGCTGTCGCGTCGCCTTTGAGCAAGGCACGCCAGTTGGTCTTGTCCGCCACCTGGCTGCGGAACAGGTCTTCGACAAACCCCGACTGCTGACGGGTGGCGACCCGCAGGATCGGCAGCGCCTGGCTCGCACCCTGGTCCAGCCAGCGGGTCGGCAATTGCGTGGCGCGGGTGATGCCGACCTTCACGCCCGAGGAGTTGGCCAGGTAGACCACATGATCGGTCATGCAGAACTGCTCGCCCCAGGCCGGATCACGGCAGGTGCCTGCGTCGAAATGGCACCGCTCGGGGCTCATGATGCACAGGTCGCACTGGGCCAGCTTGGTCATGCACGGGTAGCAATAGCCCTGGCTGAAGCTGGTCTTGGTCCGTCGTCCGCAATGGGTGCAGTGGATCGCACCGAGGTATTCCAGGCGGATCGTGCTGCCGATCAACGGGTTGACCGGCACCTCGACCTCGTCCAGGCGAAAGGCGTATTGAACGGTCGGCCCGTCAAGGCGCGCCGACATCTTGCTGATTGCACCGCGGCCAATCTCGATCAATGGATGGCGTCCGATTTGAACAGGATATTCGGAACGGTGGTCGACTTCGACTGGCATTCCTGCGGGCCCATGTAGCCCGTGCGCTCGTCTTCGGGCAGGTTCTGGATTTCCCAGGCGATCATCGCCTGCAGCGACAACTCGCGCTGCTCGGCGGTGAGCTTGTTGCCATCGGCCCATTTACCGATTTCCACCGCCAGTTTCAGGCTCTGGTAGATGTCGGGGGTGATGTTCTTGATCATTTCTGCAAAAGACGACATGTTAAGCAATCTCCAATAATGTCGTGGGTTTCCAAGGCAAGGCACGACTGACAGCCGTGTGGCCACCCACTATTTAGAACTCTCTGGACAGCTTGACCTGGGCCAGCTCTTTTTCCAGGGAGCGCCTGAATATCTGTGGCGCGGCAAAGGTGTACACGGCAAACCCCAGCCATAGCCAATCAATCACCTGGGCCACCTGCGGATAGCCCTGGGCCGTCAGGGTGATGACCACTACCCGATAGACCACGAACATGAGCAACAGCACCACGATGGCGCGACTGGCGCTGCGCTCGCTCATCCAACTGTTGAATCGCCACCATGCTCCTAAAAACAGACTGCTGCGGGCCTTGACGGCAGTCAGCAAGTGCAGCGCGGCCCGGTCATTGGCGTTTTCCTGCAAGGCCCAGATGGCGTGCTCACGCGCGCCCTCGACGTCACCTTCGCGCAACAACAGATGTCCAAGCACCACCACGGCCCCGGTATGCCCCGGTTCGGACTGCAAGGCCTGGCGGGCAAACTGATGCGCCTGCCCCCAGTTGCCGCTGGCACGATAAAACTGGGCCATGGCCACCAGGTTGGACGCATCGTCGGGGCCCAGCTCCAGGGCTTTTTCCAACGGCTCGCGGCTTTGCTCCAGGCGGCCGGTCAATTGGTACAGATCGGCCAGCGTGCGGTAATTGACCGGATTGAGCGGTTCCATGTCCAGCAATTGGGTCAAGTGTTCCTGGGCCAGTTTGAACTTGCGCAGGGCAATGGCAACCTGGGCGGCAGCGTAATGGGCAATCGGCAATTGTGCATCGGCCGCCAGCGCCAACTGCACCTCGCGCCTGGCGGCATGCACACGGCGCATATTGATCAGGCAGACCGCCAGCAACGCATGGGCTTCGGCCGAACCCGGATCGCTCGCCAGCAATTGGCGCAGCGCGTCGATGGCACCGTCGTAATGGTCGGCTTGCAAGCGTTGATACGCCAGTTGCAGCAGATAATCGGTATTCATCAGCTCACCACCAGATACCAGAGAGTGGCAGGCACCCACTTGATGACCATGCCCTTGAGCACAAACGCGCCAACCAGCACGACAGGCAAGCCAAAGCGGTTCAGCACGCCACCGTAGTACTGGTAGATCTCGATGGTCGCGTTTTGCTGCATGAACAGCAGGTAGCCGATGGCAAGTTTCCACACCACCAGGGTCAACAAGGCGTATTGGATCTGTGCCTGGCTCTGGATGTAACCGGCGCCCACCAGTTGCAATAGCACCGCGCCGATGACCAGGCTGCCCACCAGGCAAAGGCCGGCCAGCAGCCACTCACGTACGCGGGTCGGGCTGCCCACCGCGATGGCGTTGAAGACAAACCACGGCAAGCCAAGCCAGGCGCCCCCCAGCATCAGCCCCAGCAGCGGCCAAAAAGGCGAGACGGCCCACTTGGCCAGGGCGCCGGGACGCGGTTCGTCTTCAATGCGATAACCACCGTACTGCGCCATCAATGACCCTTCCCATGTTTGTCGAGGAAGGCCAGCACCTCGTCGTACTGGTTGCCTTCATTGGCATAACGCGCGTAATTGCGCGCCGTGGTCAGCCATTCCAGGGTGGTTGCCCGCACTTCCTTGAGGGCGTGCTTGAAATGCCGATCGCAGATCGGTTGTTCGCTCGCGTCGCTGATGGACTCTTCGATCGCTTCGTCAGCGGCGGTTTCCACCAGCTCACCCAGGTCCGCGCCGGAAAAGCCCGACGTGTTTTTCGCCAGGAAGGCAAAGTCGATATCCTCGGCCATCGGACGGCCTGCCATCATCAACTTGAGCATGGCTTCCCGGGCCGGCCGGTCGGGCGGCGGCACGAACAACACCCGGTCGAAACGCCCCGGGCGCCTGAAAGCCGAGTCCACCGACCAAGGCACGTTGGTTGCCGCGAGGATCAGTACGCCGTGGTTGTCCTTGGTAAAACCGTCCATCTCGGACAAAAACTGGCTGACCAGCTTCGAAGACGTCGAATCCCGGGTATTGGAACGTTTGCCACCCAAGGCCTCGACTTCATCGAAAAACATCACTGCCGGAGCCTGGGCACGAGCCTGCTCGAACAGCGCGTGCAACTTGCGTTCGGATTCGCCGATGTACATGTCCAGGACATCGGAAATAGCCACGTTGAAGAATGTCGCCTTGCACTCCCCGGCCGTGGCCCGGGCCAGCATGGTCTTGCCACATCCCGGAGGCCCGTAGAGCAACACGCCGCCACCGACCCGCTTGCGAAAGCGCTGGAACAGGCCGGGCTTCTGGTAAGGCAGGATGATTTTCTTGTGAATGGTTTTCTTCAGCTCGTCCAGGCCGCCAATGTCATCGAAGGACAGGACTTCCTTTTCCGGCACCAACAGGCGACGGACCTCGGTCTGGTCGGTGTTGTCATTGGAGATCACGCGCAAGCGCGGACGCCCTTGTGCTGCGGAAAAGTCAGTCACGGATACGTTCAATCGACGCCATAGCGCCATGTCTTCAAGGGCCGGGTTGGCATCCACCGCGGCGCGGTACTCCACCTGGGCCTCCTTCATCCGCTCCAGGGCCGCGAAGGCGCGCGCCCTGAGCATCCGCGCGGCAGGCTCGTCGCCTTCAATCAGGCCAAGCGCCCGTTGCGCCTGGCCCGCGGCGATACATAACCCGGCAGCGGCCATTTTCAAAGCCTGGGCATCGCTCCATTGCTCAAGATCGGCAGGCAGCAACTCAAGCCCGCGCTCGTACTCGCCGCGCTCGACACTGGCGTTGAGCAACAGTGTCAGCAGCGCGACGTTACCGGGCGCAGCAAGGAGCGCGGCCTCCAGTTGGTCGAACGTCGAATCATCCATGGCACTTCCTCAAACAATGCGTTCGCGTGACAGACAGTCTCATTGCACCACCTCCGGCCGCTCGACATCGACCCAGACGAACTTGTGCGGATCCAGGTGGGTTTCCTGGTCGAGGCGATAGGCGACCAGCTTGCCGTAGAGCACCGCGCTGTAATCCAGGCAGGCCAGGTTCGGGCGGATCGGCGCGGGTTTGCCGCTGCGCCAATAGTGACCGACGAACAACAGCGGCTCATCGACGCCATAGCGCAGCAGGTTGTTTTTTTCATCCGGCGACAGCGGCGTTCGGGCCACCGGCTCCGGCAAGGCGTCTGGCTGGAACACGATGTCGCCGTAGGTCTGCGGGTTGTCTTCCCAGAACTTGGTGCGGAAAAACGAACGGGTCAGGCCATCGCCACCGGTCAGCGTCAGGCCATGGGGCAGGCGCATGTCCGTGCCACGCAGCAAGCGATCGAACACCGTGCAGGCAAAACTGCCCGGTTGCGCCGAGGCCTGGAGGAAATGCTCGTCGACGCAACCGTCCGGGAACAGGCCGCGCAGCGGTTCGATCAGGCCCGCATCCCAACAGGCATGCACCACCCGGAAATGGCCGGCGTCGACAAACAACGGCAGCTCATAGAACCATTTGAGAAAGTCATGCCAGTCACCGGGATGTTGCTCGAATTGGGTCAGGGTCTCGTTGAGCAGTCGGGCATGGCGCGGCGTGTGTTCGCGCACGTAGCGCTGGCCGCTGCCCGGCAATGCCGGTGTACTCCAGCCCAGGGCGTTGAACTCGTGGTTGCCCATGATGCACAGCGCCTGGCCGGCCACGACCATGTCGTGGACGATGTGCAGCGCCTCGCGAATCCGCGGGCCACGGTCGATGATGTCCCCCAGGAACACGGCCATGCGCGACGGATGCCGCCAGACCCCGCCCTGCTTTTGGTAACCGAGTCGGTCCAGCAGGTGTTCCAGGGTCAGGGCGCATCCGTGCACGTCACCGATCAAATCGTAACTGCGCGCAGGATCGAGCATCAGTCGCCTCCACCCCCCAACCGACTGCCCCAGCCGAGCTTGGTCCGGCAGACTTCATAATAATTGTGATCCAGCGGATGGATCAGGCGCAGCTTCTGCGCTTTTTTGCTGACGGTGATGGTGTCACCTGGCGCGCAGGTGAAATGGTTCTGGCCGTCACAGGACACTTGCGGGTAGATCTGCATATCCTTGGACACGACGATTTTCAGCTCACTGTTGCCATCGACCACAATCGGTCGCCCAGACAAGGTATGGGGGTACATGGGCACAATCACAATAGCGTCGAGCTTGGGATGCATGATCGGCCCGCCGGCCGACAGCGCATAGGCGGTGGAACCGGTGGGGGTGGCGACGATTAGGCCGTCGGCTTTCTGGCTGCAGACAAACTGACCGTCGATGTACAACTCGAATTCGATCATGCGCGTGGACTTGCCGGGGTGCAGCACGACGTCATTGAGGGCATCGCCCTGGCCGATGGCTTCGGCGTGACGACGGACCTCGGCTTGCAGCAGGAAACGGTTCTCCACCAGGTAGTGGCCGTCCAGCACCTCTGCGACCTTGATCTCTAGCTCGTCAGGGCGGATGTCGGTGAGGAACCCCAGGCTGCCGCGGTTGATCCCCAGCACCGGGATATTGTGCCGCGCCAGGGCCCGAGCGGCGCCCAGCAGGCTGCCGTCGCCGCCGACCACGATGACCATGTCACAGACTTCGCCGAGCATCTTGCGCGACGACGTCTGCAGGCCATGGCCCGGCAGTACTTCGGCGATGGTATCTTCGAGGATCACATGCAGGTGCCGCTCCAGGAGGAAACGTTTGAGACGGCGAACGGTGTCCAGCACCTGCGAACTGCCCAGGCGACCGATGATGCCGATATTGCGAAATTGCTCCATGAGGCTCCTGCGAAGGTCTGCGGCGGGCGAAAAACACGATTATGGGCGAAAGCGCGCCGTAGACAAAATCCTTTAAGCCTTCAGCGCAACGGCTATGCTCGCAAGATGATCCTGTTCCCTGAATTGCTGGACCTGCCCCGACGCCTGCACCATCCCGAAGTGCGCGACCTCGCGTGGGCGATCATCGCCCCGCCGATGCTCATCGACACGCCCTGGCCCCAGCGCCACCCCCTGGCCGGCAGTGATTGGGTACAGGAGCCTGGGCAACTGGAACACTGGCTGCGGCAACTGGACCGCGACAGCTACCCATTGCTGCACTGCCTGTCCCAAGGACGAACGCGACGCCTGGGCCTGTATTACGAAAGGCTGTGGCAGTTTGCCGCGCAGCACGCCCCGGGCATCGAATTGATCGCCGCGAACCTGCCGATCCGACGCGAAGGCCATACCCTGGGCGAACTGGACCTGTTGCTGCGCGATCGCGACGGCATCCACCACCTGGAACTGGCCATCAAGTTGTACCTCGGGCCCCAGCACGGAAACGGGTTGGACGCCGCGCAATGGCTGGGCCCGGGTTGCCATGACCGGCTCGACCGCAAGCTAGCGCATCTGCGCGAGCACCAACTGCCGATCTCGGCCCGCCCTGAAAGCCGCGAGGCCCTGGCGGCACTGGGGATCGAGCCCTCGGGGCTCGAACTGTTTCGCTCCGAGCTCTGGTTGGGCGGGTATCTACTGTACCCCTGGCCGGGCCAGGCCGAGCCACCGGCCGGCGCCCACCCAAGGCATTTGCGCGGTCGCTGGTTGCATCAACGGGACTGGCCGGCGTTCATCACCCAACGTCCGCCGGGCCGCTGGCAACCCCTGCCCCGCGCCGCCTGGCTGGCCCCGGCGCATTATCCAGCCGAGCAGACCTGGAGCACCGCGCAACTAGACGCCTGGCGAATGGCCCTGGACCCCATGGCGCCGGCACAGTTGATGGTGCGCCTGAGCGAAAATGCCGAGGGCAAGTGGGAAGAAGCCGAGCGGGTGTTCCTGGTGGCGGATCTTTGGCCGAATGTGCCGGGTAATGGCTGAGCCTTGTGCTGCCTGCCAGGACCTCATCGCGAGCAAGCTCGCTCCCACAGTGGATTTGTGTTGCTTGCAGCATTGATGATCTGCACATAACCCTGTGGGAGCGAGCTTGCTCGCGATGAAGCCAACTCGGTCTAAAAGGACAACCGCAAAGCCAGCGCCGCCAACGTCACCAGCAACACCGGCACCGTCAGCACGATCCCGACCTTGAAGTAGTACCCCCAGCCGATCTGGATGTTCTTGCGCGCCAGCACATGCAACCACAGCAAGGTCGCCAGGCTGCCAATCGGGGTGATTTTCGGGCCCAGGTCGCTGCCGATGACGTTGGCGTAGATCATCGCCTCCTTCACCACTCCGGTAGCCTGGCTGGCGTCGATGGACAAGGCGCCGATCAGCACCGTTGGCAAATTGTTCATGACCGACGAGAGCAGCGCCGTCAGCACACCGGTGCCCATGGCCGCACCCCACACGCCATATTCGGCGAAACCGTCGAGCCACTGGGCCAGGTAACCGGTCAGCCCGGCGTTGCGCAAGCCATAGACCACCAAGTACATACCGAGGGAGAAAATCACGATCTGCCAGGGCGCTTCCTTCATCGCCTTGCGGGTGGAAATCTTGTGACCATAGGCCGCAACAGCCAACAGCAACGCAGCACACACCGCCGAAATCGCACTGATGGGAATCCCCAGCGGCTCCAGGGCAAAGCAGCCCAGCAGCAGGATCACCAGCACCACCCAACCGGCATAAAACGTTGCCTTGTCGTGGATCGCCGTCGCCGGGTCATCCAGTTGATCGGGGTCATAGTCCCGCGGGATGTCGCGACGAAAGAACCACAGCAAGATCGCCAGGCTGGCCGCCACGCTGACCAGGTTCACCGGCACCATGACCGCCGCATAGCGGTTGAAACCAATGCCGAAGAAGTCCGCCGAGACGATGTTCACCAAGTTCGACACCACCAGCGGCAAGCTCGCGGTGTCGGCAATGAAGCCGGCCCCCATCACGAACGCAAGGGTCGCCGCCGGGGAAAACCGCAACGCCAGCAGCATCGAAATCACGATGGGGGTCAGGATCAACGCCGCCCCGTCATTGGCAAACAACGCCGACACCAGCGCCCCCAGCAGCACCATGAACGCAAACAGCTTGCGTCCGCTGCCCTTGCCCCAACGGGCCACATGCAGGGCCGCCCAGGCGAAGAACCCCGCCTCGTCCAACAGCAGGCTGATGATGATCAGCGCGACAAATGTACCGGTGGCGTTCCAGATGATCTGCCAGACCAGCGCAATGTCACCGACCTGCACCACCCCGCTCAACAAAGCCAGCAGCGCGCCCAGCGTCGCACTCCAGCCAACGCCCAACCCCTTGGGCTGCCAGATCACCAACGTAATGGTCAGCAGGAAAATCAACGACGCGATCAACATGCGCAACAGCCTTGAAAAGATTGAAAAGAGGAAATCAGCAGCAACGTGTGAGCGGAAAATCAGCCATGGCGTTCAACCTGAAGGCATCGACGCGATTGCGGATTCGCACATGACGAAGGACGGCTGGTGGAGCGAAGGGGCGAATATAGGGAAGTTTCGAATATCCAGTAAAGCGCGGATTGAATGGCCGATGCAGGTGCATTTGTGGCGAGGGAGCTTGCTCCCGCCCGGTTGCACAGCGACCGCCAAAAGGGGCCTGCTTCGCAGCCCAGCGGGAGCAAGCTCCCTCGCCACAGGGTTTACCTGGAATCTCGGGTATCAAACCTTCTTGTGCTGCTCAACCCACTTGCCATAAGCGTCGATGAATTTCTGCAGGAACGGCCGTACCGACTCCGACAGGTTGCCCGCCTCGTCAAACGCCGTCCCGGCGCCGCTCAGGTAGGCTTCTGGCTGCTGCATGCAGGGAACGTCAAGGAACACTAGCGATTGGCGCAGATGATGATTGGCACCGAACCCACCAATGGCGCCCGGCGAAGCACTGATCACCGCACCCGGTTTGCCGCTCAGGCAACTCTGGCCGTAGGGACGCGAGCCCACATCAATGGCATTTTTCAACGGTGCCGGCACCGAACGGTTGTACTCCGGCGTGACGAACAACAAGGCGTCGGCCGCGCCCACCTGCTGACGGAAAGTGCTGTAGGCTGCCGGAGGGGAAACATCGATGTCTTCGTTGTAGAGCGGCAACTCGCCGATCTCGATGATATTCAGCTTGAGGTTGGCTGGCGCCAGGTCAGCCAGTGCCAGCGCGACCTTGCGGTTGATCGATGCCTTGCGCAGGCTGCCCACCAAAACGGCCACTGTGTAGACATTACTCATGAGAGGCTTCTCGACTGTCGGCTCAAAGGAGCCTGTAGTTATAGATGATCGGGGTGACAATTGGACCAGCGGAGCGACAAAAATCGGCCGGCTGGACTATTTTTTTCATGTAGGAAAACTTACCGCGCTTGACCAAGGTCTACAGAACCGCAAATCGAGTGATTTATTTCCAGAGGTTCTAAGCAATGGCAGCAGTACTTGTCGGACAATTTCATGCGCGGGACGCCGAAGGTCGCGTCTATTCGGTGCATGAGTTCCAGGAATCGACCCCGTCGCCCGACGGAAACGGCAAGGAGCCTGTCACTACCTATAAATTGGCTATCGGTGATCGAGTCAGCAAACTCGACGACGACAAATTTATTCTGGTGCAATCTCAAATCGAATTGACGCGCGAACCGGAAACGCCACTGCCAACTCAGACGCCCACTGAAACGCAAATAGCTTCATAACCGTTGGTTATGAGCAGAAGTCATGCCCGGACTTGGGTTAGGATTCAGCCACTCAATGGCTCACCCGCCGAACATGGACTTCTTGCATGCGTTTACGCCACATCGAAGTGATTCAGGCGCTGCTGCAGACCGGCCACCTCGGCACGGCGGCCGAATGGCTGCAACTGCCGGTGGCGGAGGTCGAGGCGATCCTGCGCGATGCCGAGGCCCAGTTGGGCTTCATGCTGTTTGCCAGCGTGCGCGGGCGCTTGCAGGCCACCCGGGAAACCCTTGAATTGCGCGACGGCATCACGCGGGTGTACGACACCCTTGAACCGGTACAGCGCCTGGCCAGCAGCCTGAAACATCATCAGGCAACGCCCTTGCGCATTATCTGCACCCCACCGCTGGCCCAGCAGTTGCTACCCCAGAGCATCGCCGCCTTGCGTCGGCGCCATCCGGATGTACCGTGCACCCTGCTCAGTCGACCGACCCGGGACATCGTCCACAGCCTACTGTTGCGCGAAAGCGACCTGGGCCTGAGCCTGCACGACCCCGAACACCCCGACATCCATTGCCAGATGATCGCCCAAGGCAAACTGCAATTGCTCGCGCCCCACGGCTGGCTGCAACCCCGGCAAAAATACATTTCGCTTCAGGACCTGGCGGGCCAGCCGTTGGTGGGTCTGGATGGCCATGACCCGCTAAGCCCTGCGTTCGAGCATAAACTGGCGGCGCTGCGTCCCGCGCCCATGATCCAGATCCGCGTTCAGACCCACCAGATGATGCGCGCCATGGTCGAGGCCGGCGAAGGCCTTGCCATTGTCGACCCTTTCACCGCCTCGGGCGCCAAGGGCGGGGGCCTGGACGTCTGCCCGGTATCGCCCGCCATCGCGATTGGCCTCTATGCCTTGAGCCTCAACGGCGCGCCTTCCTCGCCCGCCCTTCAATCGCTGCTGGAACGGGTCACGGAACAAGCCGAGGCGTTGCTGAGCCACTGATCGACATACCGAGCGGGTCGTCGAATAGCCGGTACCAGAACAGCGCGACTTCGGCGGTATGCCGGTCAATGCCGCGATAGCGCAGGTGATCGATACCGCCGAGCACGTAACCACAACGCTCGTAGAGCCGGCAGGCGCCCAGATTGTTGTTCTGGGTCTCAAGCATGATGCCCGGCAGCTTTTTCTTGCGGCTCCAGAACTGGGCGACATCGAGCAACGCCTTGGCCACCCCGTGGCGACGGGCCGGGGCGTGCACCGCCAACTCGTCGATGTGGGCATAGCCGTTCCAGTTGGTACTGACCACCAGATGCCCTACGGGCTGGTCATCAAGATAGGCCATGAAGATCTCGCTGTCTGGAGCATCGCGAAAGCTGCTGAACTCCTCGGGGTCGATGCCATAGCACTTGCGATAGGGAACAATGGGCGTCACCGGCCACTGGCTGACGGGACGGCCGATCTGCGCCGTCGCGTAGTCGCTGACTTCAAAACTGAAATCACTGCCCCAGATATAGGCGGCAAAGCCATCATCGACGATGCGCACCGACAGTCCGGGGTACTTGGGATTCATGACCGGTTGCATACTGGGGAAGGTCCTCATTCCTTGAAGCAACCAACGGCGTGGTGCCATCCATTGCCCTTGTCTTTCAAATCTTCACACATCAAGCGGGATCCGTAGCCTGCCCGTTACCTCAGGTTAGAAGGTCGTGGCGATTGTGGCGAGAAATGAACGATGGATAACTCTGTGGGAGCGAGCTTGCTCGCGATGGCGGCGGCACATTTGATCATGATGCAAGCTGAACCACCGCTATCGCGAGCAAGCTCGCTCCCACAAGGAAGGGTTCATCCGTGCGAAGCGGCCTGCGACTCGGCCAGTTGTGTCCACAATGCCGGAGCACCCGCGGACTTGGCGATGGCTTCCAGACGCGCGGCATGTTCGGCCAGGTCGCTTTCGCTGGCGCGGATGATCCGCGAGGGCTGGCGGTCGACGGGCAAACGGCGGATTTCCGTGGCCTGGTTGCCGGAGCCTTCGCCGGTACCGTTGCCGTCCGAGGCGTTGCCGGCCAGGGACAGGCTGGTCTGGCCGCCGGTCATGGTCAGGTAGACGTCGGCCAGGATCTCGGAGTCGAGCAAGGCGCCGTGCAGTTCACGGCCGGAGTTGTCGACGCCGTAGCGCTTGCACAAGGCGTCGAGGCTGTTGCGCTGCCCCGGATGTCTTTCCCGGGCCATCATCAGGGTATCGAGGATGGTGCAATGCTGGGTGATGTCGGCCCGGTCGTGTTGCCCCATCAACGCGAATTCGTTGTTGATGAACCCCACGTCGAACGCCGCGTTGTGGATGATCAACTGCGCGCCCTGGATGAATTCGAAGAACTCATCGGCCACTTCGGCAAAACGCGGCTTGCCTACCAGGAATTCGTTGGTAATGCCGTGGACGCCGATAGCGCCCTCGTCACTTTCGCGGTCCGGTTGCAGGTAAACGTGGAAATGGCGACCGGTCAGGCGCCGGCCGATCAGCTCGACACAACCGATTTCAATAATCCGGTGACCATCGGTCACCGGCATGCCGGTGGTTTCGGTATCCAGTACTACAGATCTGTTGGCCATCAGTGTTCAGCTCTCAACGGGCAGTCTTGCAAAAGCGCGGATCTTAACACGCTCTTGTGGCAAGGGGATTTACCTGGGAGCCAGGCGCGTGGAAGCAAGTGATGAGCGAGAGCAAACACTGTGGGAGCAAAGCTTGCTCGCGATGAAGATCATGCGGTCTTTCAGGAAAACCGGGGCGCCTGTGTCGCGAGCAAGCTTTGCTCCCACATAAGCGCCTCGCCACAGGAGGTACATCCGGCTGAATCAAGCCTGCTTGTAGCCCCGCACCTCATCCACCCCACGATTGGCCAACTGGTCGGCCCGTTCGTTGCCATGGTGGCCGATGTGGCCGCGCACCCATTTCCAGGTGACGTTGTGGCGATTGACCTGCTCATCCAGCAGCATCCACAGGTCGGCGTTTTTCACCGGTTCCTTCGCCGCCGTCTTCCAGCCGCGCTTCTTCCAGTTGGCCATCCACTCGTTGATGCCTTTCATCACGTACTGCGAGTCGGTCACCAGCAGCACATCGCAAGACCGCTTGAGCTCTTCCAGGCCACGGATGGCCCCCATCAGCTCCATGCGATTGTTGGTGGTATTGGCTTCGCCGCCCCAGAGTTCCTTCTCCACGCCCTTGCACACCAGCAACGCGCCCCAGCCACCCGGGCCGGGGTTGCCCTTGCAGGCGCCATCAGTGAAGAGTTCTACGCTATCGCTCATGCCAATCTATCCAGAAAAAATGCAAAGGCCCGCCCATCGGGCCCGACACATCCACAGCCCAATGCCGACAAGAACCCTCAGAAAAAGGTTACGGCTCGATGTGACGGCGATTGACCTTGGCCATCGGCAAGGGAATCAGCTTGCCCATCGGCTCGCGTCGCGCCTGTCGCACCGGGCGCAGCCCGACCGCGATCTTGCGCGCCACCAGCAGGTAGAAACCACCGCCGGACAGCTGCCAGTCGCCGGCCTTGCGCTCCCAGCCGGCCAGGCGAGCCTGCCACTTGGGTGACGCAAGCGGCGGACGATAGCACCCGAAGCGGCGTTTCTCCAGCGCGAAGCCCAGCAGGTTGAGCCAGTCGCCAACCCTCGATGCCGAGATGCAGCGGGCCTGTCGCAGGGCGTCGTGGGCAAACACATGCCGTAATCCCCAGGTGCTCCAGGGGTTGATCCCGATGATCAACAGATGCCCGCCGGGGCGCACGCTGCTGGCGGCTTCGCGCAACAAACCGTGGGGCGACAGGCAGAAATCCAGGCCGTGCTGCATGACCACCACGTCGGCGGCATGCTCGCTCAGCGGCCAGGCCTGCTCCTCGCAGACGATTTCCACCCCAGGCAACGGCGCGCCCAGGCGTACGTTGCGCTGGACCTGCGGCGCCGACGGCGGCGTTTGCGCCGAAGGCCCGTAGTGCACCAGGTAACCGCCAAAGAACCGGCCCAACTCGTCTTCGAGCATGCGCCGTTCTTCTTCCAGCAAAAATTGCCCGACAGGGCCGGACAGCCATTCACGGGCGGCGCTGATCAACGCCAGCCAGTCAGGATCAGCCTGAGCGAACGCTTCATCGGTCATTGCATTCTCCAACGCGTCAGGAAGTTCTAAGATGCGCCTTTGTTTTCCGCTTGGCGAATTCCGCGATGATACAGATCAGTGCCCTGCCCGCGTTCACCGATAACTACATCTGGTTGTTACAGGATCACTCCACCCAGCGCTGCGCCGTGGTCGACCCGGGTGATGCCGCCCCCGTGCAGGCCTGGCTCGACGCCCATCCGGACTGGGTCCTGAGCGACATCCTGATCACCCACCATCACCATGATCATGTCGGCGGCGTCCAGGCGCTGAAGAATGCGACGAACGCCACCGTTTACGGCCCCGCCAGCGAAAACATCCCGGCGCGGGACCAGGCCCTGAATGACAACGACCAAATCAGCGTGCTCGGCTGGGACTTCGATGTCTACGCGGTTCCGGGCCATACGCTGGGGCACATTGCCTACTACCACCATGGCTTGCTCTTCTGCGGCGACACCCTGTTCGCCGCCGGTTGCGGCCGGCTCTTCGAAGGCACGCCTGCGCAGATGCACCATTCCCTGGGTCGCCTCGCCGCGTTGCCTGAAGATACGCTGGTCTACTGCACCCATGAATATACCCTCAGCAACCTGAAGTTCGCGGTCGCCGTGGAGCCAGGCAATCCGGACATTGCCGCCCGCCTGGAAAAAGTCAGCCGCCAACGCAGCGAAGGCATCATGACACTGCCCTCGACCCTGGCCCTGGAAAAACTCACCAATCCGTTCCTGCGCACCGCTGAAACATCCGTTAAACAAAAAGCAGACGAACGGAACGGCCAGCGAAACCAGACGCCGAGTGAGGTTTTTGCGGCCTTGAGGGCTTGGAAAGATACGTTCTAAGGCAGCTATCGATTGATACAAAAATTCTGAAAGGTTGACCTGTTGGGGTGCGCTTCCTAGAATCGGCCGACATTTTTGCCCGGAACTTACTTCCAGCCAATGTCGTCATCTATATGCAGGTCCGTCCAGTCAGACACATTGACCCGCTTGGCTCAAGCCATCGCGGTGGCTGTGTCCGCCACCTTGGCGGGCTGCCAGAGCACGAGCCAGCTGCCGCAGACCGACGCGGTGCACACCCCGAATATCGCCGCTCGCGCCAAACAGAAGCCGGTATGGCTCACCGAGAAACCCAGCCCCCAAGTGCCCCAGGACGTCTGGGAACGCATGCGACAGGGCTTCCAGCTTCAGGAAACGGCCGGCGTCAACCCGCGTATCGAACAACAGCGCCTGTGGTTCGCCAGCAACCCGTCCTTTCTGGAAAACGCCGGTGAGCGCGGCAGCCTGTACATCCATTACATCGTCGAACGTCTTGAAGAACGCAACATGCCGCTGGAACTGGCGCTGCTGCCGGTGATCGAGAGTGCCTACAACCCCATGGCCTATTCCCGGGCCAACGCGGTGGGGCTGTGGCAATTCATCCCGTCCACGGGGCGTTACTTCAATCTGCGCCAGACCCGCTTCTATGACGGGCGACGCGATATCACCGCCTCCACCACGGCCGCCATGGACTACCTGACGCGCCTGCATGACATGTTCAACGGCGACTGGTTGCTGGCACTGGCGGCCTACAACGCCGGTGAAGGCACGGTTAGCCGCGCCATCGAGCGCAACGAGAAGCTGGGCCTGCCCACCGACTACTGGAACCTGCCGCTGCCCAGCGAGACCCAGGCCTATGTGCCGAAGCTGCTGGCGCTGTCCCAAGTGGTGCTCGCGCCCGACGCCTATGGGGTGAACCTCAACCCGATCGCCAACGAACCCTACTTCCAGGTCGTCGAGATCAACCAGCGCATGGACCTGTCCAAGGTCGCGGCGGTGGCCAACATCGACGAAGACGAGCTGTTCCAGCTCAACCCGGCTTTCAAGCAGCGCACCACTATCGACGGCCCCCAGCACCTGCTGGTGCCGACGTCCAAGGCTCAGTTGCTGACCGCCAGCCTGTCGACCATGCGCCCGGAAGAGCTGATCAGCCAGCGCGCGCTCAAACCGGTCTTTGAAAACGTCGACGACAGCGAAGTGGAAGGTGCCAGGCGCACCTACCGCGTCAAGCGCGGCGACAACCTGGCCCAGATCGCCAAGGCCAACAAGGTCCAGACCAAGGACCTGCAGCGCTGGAACAAACTCAGCGGCCACAAGCTCAAGGTCGGCCAGACCCTGGTGATGCAGGACACCAAGCCCACAAAGAGCACCGGCAAGCGCATCAGCACCGTGGTGGCCGCCAACAGCAAGAACCAGAAGAAGCAGACCCAGTACAAGGTCAAACAGGGCGATTCGTTGTATGTCGTCGCCAAGCGCTTCAACGTGGAAATGCAGCACCTCAAGCGCTGGAACCCGCGGATGGGCAAGGCACTCAAGCCTGGGCAGATGCTGACGGTCTACTCCCCGCACTAAGGTGACCGGGGAGCTTTGTGTGGTGAGGGGTTCATCTGTGGGAGCAAGGCTTGCCCGCGATGGCCACACTGCGGCTTAACAGTTGAACCGCGATATCGTTCATCGCGGGCAAGCCTTGCTCCCACAGGTCAAGCTCCCACAAAGAGGATAAATCCCCTCACCAAAGGTTCTGCGCTCGGCCGGTATCCACTTAGCCGACTGTCCCCCTCTAAACCCCGCCTTTTTCCTGCCGATACAAGCTGTTACTGTACAGGCCATAAAAGCCCAAGCCGCCTGGATCGAATCTCAGACTTGATACGTCCCCTCCTCCTGCTCCTGATCAGCCTGGCCTTGAGCGCTCCCGCCAGCGCAACCATCAGCGAAAGCCATGGCTATGCGCAGTTCGGCACGCTCAAGTATCCGGCCAGGTTCACCCACTTCGATTGGGTCAACCCGCAAGCGCCCAAGGGCGGAGTCTTGCGGGTCATGGCATTCGGCACCTTCGATACGCTCAATCCCTACACTTTCAAGGGCAGCAGCCCGGTTTCCACGCCGAACTTCCTTCAGTACGGCATCAATGAGCTGAACGAACCGCTGATGGTCGGCACTGGCCAGTACGCACCGTCCGGTGATGAACCGACGTCGAGCTATGGCCTGATCGCCCAATCAGTGGAATACAGCGAAGACCGCAGCTGGGTGGTGTTCAACCTGCGCCCCGAGGCGCGGTTCCACGATGGCGTGCCCATCACTGCCTATGACGTGGCGTTCTCCTACCGGACGCTGCTCAAGGACGGCCACCCGCAATACCGCACCAACCTGCAGGAAGTGTTGCGAGTCGACATCCTCAACCCGCTGAAAATCCGCTTTGTCTTCAAGCGCGCGGGCAATCCCTTGCTGATCCTGCGCCTGGGTGAGCTGCCGGTGTTGCCCCAGCATTACTGGAAAGGCCGCGACTTCAAGGCAACGACCTTCGAACCGCCCCTGGGCAGCGGGCCATATCGCATCACCAAAGTGCAGCCAGGCCGCCAACTGGTGTTCGAACGGGTCAAGGACTACTGGGGCAAGGACCTGCCGGTCAATCGCGGCAAGTACAACTACGACCGCATGGACGTGGAATTCTACCGTGACAGCGAAGTCGCCTTCGAAGCCTTCAAGGCCGGCGAGTTCGACATCTACATCGAACACCAGGCCAAGAACTGGGCCAACGGCTATCAATTCCCGGCGGTCAACCGGGGCGATGTGATCAAGGCGCAGATACCCCACCAGATTCCGACCCAGACCCAAGGCCTGTTCATGAACACCCGGCGCGCCACGTTCGCCGAGGTCAAGGTGCGCGAAGCCCTGGGGCTGATGTTCGATTTCGAGTGGACCAACCGCACCCTGTTCAGCGGCGCCTACAAGCGCACCCTCAGCTATTACCCCAACAGCGAATTCTCCGCCACCGGCCTGCCGGTGGGCCATGAATGGCTGCTGCTCAAGCCGTACCGGGATCAATTGCCGCCCAAACTGCTCACCGAACCCTTCAGCTTGCCCAAGACCGACGGGCGCGGCATTCCCCGGGAAACCCTGCGCAAGGCATTGGGGCTCTTGAAGGAAGCCGGCTGGAACCTCAACGGCCAACGCCTGCTAAATGCCGAGCACCAGCCCCTGAGCTTCGAAATCCTGCTGGTGAACCCGAACCTGGAGCGTATCCTGCAACCCTACGTCGAAAACCTCGCCAGCATCGGCGTCCAAGCCCGGCTGCGCACGGTGGACCGCGCCCAATACAAGCAGCGCCTGGACCAGTTCGACTTCGACATGATCCTGCTGACCCTGGGCCAGACCCTCAGCCCGGGCCTCGAGCAATGGCAGTACTTCCACTCCAGCCAAGTTGGGATCAAGGGCAGCAAGAACTACGCCGGGATCGCCAATCCGGTGGTCGACCATTTGCTGGAAAAACTGCTCGCCGCCCAGACCCGCGACGAACAGGTCGCCGCCGGCAAGGCCCTGGATCGCGTACTACTGTGGCAGCATTACTGCATTCCCAACTGGTATCTCAATTATCATCGCCTGGCGTACCGCAACCGGTTCGCCTTCGTCACCACGCCGCCCTACACCCTGGGTCTGAGCGCCTGGTGGCTGAAATCTTCGGAGAAAGATCAATGAAGCCTCTACGCGCCCTGCTCCTGCAGGCCAGCTGCCTGCTATTCGCCGGACTGGCCTGCGCCGCGCCGCAACATGCCGTGACCTTGTACAACGAGCCGCCGAAATACCCGGCCAACTTCAAGCATTTCGACTATGTCAACCCGGACGCGCCCAAGGGCGGTATCTTCCGCCAGGGCGGCTTTGGGGGGTTCGACAGCCTCAACCCGTTCATCAGCAAAGGTGTGCCGGCCGATGACATCGGCCTGATCTACGACACCCTGGCCAAGCAGGGCCTGGACGAACCCTTCACCGAATATGGCCTGATCGCCGAAAAAATCGAGAAAGCTCCGGACAATGGCTGGGTGCGTTTCTACCTGCGCCCCGAAGCCCGTTTCAACGACGGCCATCCGGTACGCGCCGAAGACGTGGTCTTCAGCTTCCAGACCCTGACCAAGGACGGCGCACCGATGTTCCGCGGCTATTACAACGACGTTGCCGACGTCATCGCCGAAGACCCGCTCAAGGTGCTGTTCAAGTTCAAGCACACCAATAACCGCGAACTGCCGTTGATCCTCGGCCAATTGCCGGTCTTGCCAAAGCACTGGTGGGCCGAGCGCGACTTCAACAAGGGTAACTTGGAGATCCCCCTGGGCAGCGGCCCCTACAAAGTCGCCGAAGTGAAGGCCGGTCGCTCGATCCGCTATGAGCGGGTGAAGGACTACTGGGGCAAGGATTTGCCGGTCAATCGCGGTTTCTACAACTTCGACGTGCTGGTCACCGACTACTACCGCGACAACACCGTCGCGGTCGAGGCATTGAAAGCCGGGCAGTTCGATTACTGGCTGGAAATGACCGCCAAGAACTGGGCCAACGCCTACAACATCCCGGCCGTGACCGAAGGCCGGCTGATCAAGGAGCAGATCCCCAACGGCAACCCCACCGGCATGCAGGGCTTTGTCTACAACCTGCGCCGGCCGGTCTTCCAGGATGTTCGGGTGCGCAAGGCCTTGAGCCTGCTGCTGGATTTCGAGTGGACCAACAAACAACTGTTCAACGGTGCCTATGCCCGCACCCGCAGCTATTTCGAGAATTCGGAAATGGCCGCCACCGGCCTGCCCGGCGAAGACGAACTGAAGATTCTCGAGCCCTTGCGCGGCAAGATTCCCGAGCAGGTCTTCAGCGAAGCCTTCCAACCTTCGGTGTGCGACGGCAGCGGCATGATTCGCGACCAGCAGCGCAAGGCCTATCAACTGCTGCAAGAAGCCGGCTGGCGCATCGTCGACGACAAGATGGTCGACGCCCAAGGTAAACCGGTGGTGCTGGAGTTTTTGCTGGCCCAGACCGAGTTCGAGCGGATATTGCTACCCTTCAAACGCAACCTGAGCGACCTGGGCATCGACCTGGTGATCCGCCGGGTGGACGTGTCCCAGTACATCAATCGCGTACGCTCCCGGGACTTCGACCTAGTGGTGGGCAGCTTCCCGCAATCCAGCTCGCCGGGTAACGAACAGCGCGAATTCTGGATGTCCGCCGCCGCCGACAAGCCTGGCAGCCGCAACACCATGGGCCTGAAGGACCCGGCCGTGGACCAACTGGTGGAGCAACTGATCAACGCCGACTCGCGCAAGAGCCTGGTGGCCCATGCCCGGGCATTGGATCGGGTCCTGCAATGGGGCTACTACGTGATTCCCAACTGGCACATCAAGACCTGGCGCGTGGCCTACTGGAACCACATCGGCCATCCGAAAATCACGCCCACCTATGACATCGGCACCACCACCTGGTGGGTCAAGCCGGAGGTCAAGCCGGCCGATGAAGTAGAGAAGCAGGTCATCGAGCAGCAAATCGCCGCCCCTGCGAGCGTGGAGTAACGAAATGCTGGCTTACATTTTTCGGCGACTGCTGCTGATCATCCCGACCCTGTTCGGCATTCTGTTGATCAACTTCGTTATCATCCAGGCCGCGCCCGGCGGGCCGGTGGAACAGATGATCGCCAAGCTCGAGGGCTTCGAGGGCGCCACCAGCCGTATTGCCGGCGGCGGCGCCGAAGTGTCGGTGGCCGGTTCCTCCTACCGCGGGGCCCAGGGCCTGGACCCGGCGCTGGTCAAGGAAATCGAGCACATGTACGGCTTCGACAAGTCAGCCCCCGAACGCCTGTGGATCATGATCAAGAACTACGCCCACCTGGACTTCGGCGACAGTTTCTTCCGCGATGCCAAGGTCATCGACCTGATCAAGGAAAAGATGCCGGTGTCCATCTCCCTCGGGCTGTGGAGCACCCTGATCATGTACCTGGTGTCGATCCCGCTGGGGATCGCCAAGGCCACGCGCCACGGCAGCCATTTCGATGTGTGGACCAGTTCGGCAATCATCGTCGGCTACGCGATCCCGTCGTTCCTGTTTGCCATCCTGCTGATCGTGGTGTTTGCCGGCGGCAGCTATTTCGACTGGTTCCCGTTGCGCGGATTGACCTCCAACAACTTCGACGAATTGAGCATGGGCGGCAAGATCCTCGATTACTTCTGGCACCTGGCCTTGCCCGTGACCGCCCTGGTGATCGGTAACTTCGCCACCATGACCCTGCTGACCAAGAACAGCTTCCTCGACGAAATCAACAAGCAATACGTGGTCACCGCCAAGGCCAAGGGCCTGACTCGCCATCGGGTGCTCTACGGCCATGTCTTCCGCAACGCCATGCTGCTGGTGATCGCCGGTTTCCCGTCGGCGTTCATCGGGATCTTCTTCACCGGCTCCCTGCTGGTGGAAGTGATCTTCTCCCTCGACGGCCTGGGCCTGATGAGTTTCGAAGCGGCCATCAACCGCGATTACCCAGTGGTGTTTGGCACCCTGTTCATCTTCACCTTGCTGGGGCTGGTGGTGAAACTGATCGGCGATTTGACCTACACCTTTGTCGATCCGCGCATCGACTTCGAAAGCCGGGAGCATTGAGATGAACCTGTCCCCTCTCAATCGTCGTCGCTTCGAACTGTTCAAGGCCAACAAGCGTGGCTGGTGGTCGCTGTGGCTGTTCCTGATTCTGTTCGGGCTGAGCCTGGGCGCCGAGTTGATCGCCAACGACAAGCCGCTGGTGGTGCATTACGACGACGGCTGGTACTTCCCGGCCCTCAAGCGCTACCCGGAAACCACGTTCGGCGGCGAATTCCCCCTGGAAGCCAACTACAAGAGCCCGTACATCCGTGAACTGCTGGCGGCCAAGGACGCCTGGGTGCTGTGGGCACCGATTCCGTTCAGCTACCAGAGCATCAACTACGACCTGAAGGTCCCGGCACCGGCACCGCCTTCTTCCATCAATTGGCTGGGCACCGACGACCAGGGCCGCGATGTCCTGGCCCGGGTCATCTACGGCTTTCGCATCTCGGTACTGTTCGCCCTGACGCTGACGCTGCTCAGCTCGATCATCGGCGTGATCGCCGGTGCGCTGCAGGGTTTCTATGGCGGCTGGGTGGACCTGGCCGGCCAACGCTTCCTGGAGATCTGGTCGGGGCTGCCGGTGCTGTACCTGCTGATCATCCTGGCCAGCTTCGTGCAGCCCAACTTCTGGTGGCTGCTGGGCATCATGCTGCTGTTTTCCTGGATGAGCCTGGTGGACGTGGTCCGCGCCGAGTTCCTGCGTGGGCGCAACCTGGAATACGTGCGCGCCGCGCGGGCGCTGGGCATGCAGAACGGCGCGATCATGTTCCGCCACATCCTGCCCAACGCCATGGTCTCGACCATGACGTTCATGCCGTTCATCCTCACCGGCGCCATCGGCACCCTCACCGCCCTGGATTTCCTCGGCTTTGGCCTGCCGCCGGGCGCCCCGTCCCTGGGCGAGCTGGTGGCCCAAGGCAAATCCAACCTCCAGGCGCCGTGGCTGGGCATCAGCGCGTTCGCCGTGCTGGCCCTGATGCTGAGCCTGCTGGTGTTCATCGGCGAGTCCGCTCGCGATGCCTTCGATCCGAGGAAGTGATATGAACCAGGACAATCTGATCGAAGTGCGCGACTTGGCGGTGGAATTCGTTGTCGGCGAACGCCGCCAGCGCGTGGTCGAGGGCGTCAGCTTCGACATCAAGCGCGGCGAAACCCTGGCCCTGGTGGGTGAAAGCGGCTCGGGCAAATCGGTCACCGCCCACTCGATCCTGCGCCTGCTGCCCTACCCACTGGCCCATCACCCCACCGGGACCATCCAATACGCCGGCCAGGATTTGCTGGGATTGAAGGAAAAAACCATCCGTCATATCCGCGGCAACCGGATCGCGATGATCTTCCAGGAGCCGATGACCTCCCTCAACCCGCTGCACTGCATTGAAAAACAGATCAATGAGGTGCTCGGCATCCATAAGGGTTTGAGTGGCAAGGTCGCGACCCGTCGGACGCTTGAGTTGCTGGAGCTGGTCGGCATCCCCGAGCCCCACAAGCGTCTCAAGGCCCTGCCCCACGAGCTGTCCGGCGGCCAGCGCCAGCGGGTGATGATCGCCATGGCCCTGGCCAACGAGCCGGAACTGCTGATCGCCGATGAGCCGACCACCGCCCTGGACGTCACCGTCCAGCTGAAAATCCTTCAATTGCTCAAGGAATTGCAGGCGCGACTGGGCATGTCGCTGTTGCTGATCAGCCACGATTTGAACCTGGTGCGAAGAATTGCGCATCGCGTATGTGTCATGCAGCGCGGTTGCATCGTCGAACAGGCATCGTGCGAAGAGTTGTTCCGCGCGCCGCAGCATCCGTACACTCGGGAACTGCTGGGCGCCGAACCCAGCGGCACCCCGGCGACCAACGTCGTCGGCCCGCCGCTGTTGCAGGTCGAGGACCTGAAAGTCTGGTTCCCGATCAAGAAAGGCCTGTTCAAACGCACGGTAGACTACATCAAGGCCGTGGACGGCATCCGCTTCAGCCTGCCCCAGGGCCAGACCCTGGGCATCGTCGGCGAAAGCGGTTCCGGCAAATCCACCCTGGGGCTGGCAATCCTGCGGTTGATCGGCAGTCAGGGCGGGATCCGCTTCGAAGGCAAACAGCTGGACAGCCTGACGCAGCAACAGGTCCGACCGCTGCGCCGGGAGATGCAAGTGGTGTTTCAGGACCCGTTCGGCAGCCTGAGCCCACGGATGTGTGTGAGCCAGATCGTTGGCGAAGGCCTGCGGATTCACAAGATCGGCACCGCGGCCGAGCAGGAACAAGCGATAATCGCGGCATTGAAGGAGGTAGGCCTGGACCCGGAGACCCGGAACCGCTACCCCCATGAATTTTCCGGTGGGCAGCGGCAGCGTATCGCCATTGCCCGGGCCCTGGTGCTCAAGCCGGCGTTGATTCTGCTGGATGAACCAACGTCGGCCCTGGACCGTACCGTGCAACGCCAAGTGGTGGAGCTGTTGCGGTCGTTGCAAACCAAGTACAACCTGACGTACCTGTTCATCAGCCATGACCTGGCTGTCGTCAAAGCGCTGAGCCACCAACTGATGGTGGTCAAGCATGGCCAAGTGGTCGAACAAGGTGATGCCCGCAGCATATTCGCCGCGCCGCAGCACCCCTATACACAGCAGTTGCTGGAGGCCGCCTTCCTGGCCCCAACAACTGCCGAATAACCTGAAAAGAGGAGCAACACATGGGTTTTCTCGCCGGTAAGCGCGTACTGATCGTCGGTGTCGCCAGCAAGCTGTCCATCGCATCCGGCATCGCCGCCGCCATGCATCGCGAGGGCGCTGAGCTTGCCTTCACTTATCAGAACGACAAACTCAAGGGTCGTGTCGAAGAGTTCGCACAAGGCTGGGGCTCGAGCCCTGAGCTGTGCTTCCCATGCGACGTGGCCAGCGATGAAGAAATCGCCAAGGTCTTCGAAGAGCTGAGCAAGAAGTGGGACGGCCTGGACTGCATCGTGCACTCCGTGGGCTTCGCCCCGGGCGACCAACTGGACGGCGACTTCACCGAAGCCACCACCCGCGAAGGTTTCCGCATTGCCCACGACATCAGCGCCTACAGCTTCGTGGCCCTGGCCAAGGCCGGTCGCGAAATGATGAAAGGCCGCAACGGCAGCCTGCTGACCCTGTCGTACCTGGGCGCCGAGCGCACCATGCCGAACTACAACGTCATGGGCATGGCCAAGGCGTCCCTGGAAGCCGGCGTACGTTACCTGGCCGGTTCCCTGGGCCCGGACGGCACCCGCGTCAACTGCGTATCGGCAGGCCCGATCCGCACCCTCGCCGCTTCCGGCATCAAGAACTTCCGCAAGATGCTGGCCGCCAACGAGGCGCAAACCCCACTGCGTCGCAACGTCACCATCGAAGAAGTCGGCAACGCCGGTGCCTTCCTGTGCTCGGACCTGGCGTCGGGTATCAGCGGTGAAATCATGTACGTGGACGGCGGCTTCAACACCACCGCCATGGGCAACATCGAAGAGTAATCTTCACGTTGCAGCAAAAACGCCGCTTGCCCTGGAAAGGCCAAGCGGCGTTTTTTATGCCCACTACACCGCTCCGCGACCCAGCGGGAGCAAGCTCCCTCGCCACGGGCTTGTCGGCGGCCTTAAGCGAACCGCATTCCCTGTGGGAGCGAGCTTGCTCGCGATGGCGGTGGATCTGCTGGCACTGATGTTGAATGTGCCGCCGCCTTCGCGAGCAAGCTCGCTCCCACATTGGATCGGCGGTTGGCCTGTGCTAGCTGCGAAGCGCCTGTTTGTGCGCATACATCGCCGCATCGGCGTCCGCCAGCAGGTTGTCGATTGACCGATGGCGCTGGGCGTCGTACTCGATCTGGCCGACGCTGAACCGAATGTCGTAGCCACGCTGCAACATCGCATTGCGCTCATCGAGGATTTCCTTGAGGCGCGCCATGATCGTCGTTGTCTCGACATGGGAAGAACCGGTGAGCAGCGCCACGAACTCGTCTCCGCCCAGGCGACCGACCACATCACTTTCGCGAAAGGCGATACGCAGCACGTCGGCGAAGGTTTTCAGTGCGCTGTCGCCCTCGGCATGCCCATATCGATCGTTGATCGGCTTGAAGTCGTTGAGGTCGAAGAACAGTAGCGTCGCCGGTCGCGACAAGCGATCACACACATTCAACGCATGCTGGGCCAACGTCCTGAAGCCGCGCCGATTGGACAACAGCGTCAGCTCGTCCATGCTCGCCATCTGCACCGCGACCATTTCCTGCTCGGCCATGCGCGCCAAGTCGCGCAGCAGTTCGCGTTCTTCGTCATTGAGCTGGCGCGGCTTGGTGTCGAGCAGGCACAGCGTGCCGAGTTTGCTGCCGTCTTCCAGCCCCAGCGGATGCCCGGCGTAGAAACGAATGCCGGGCTTGTCCGTGACCAGCGGGTTGTCGTGGAAGCGCTCGTCCTGTTCCGCGTCGCATATCTCCAGGATCTGATCTTGCAAAATCGCATGCCCACAAAAGGAAACTTCCCGCGGGGTTTCACTGGCATCCAGGCCGGCGCTGGACTTGAACCACTGCCGGTTGGCGTCCACCAGGGACACCAGGGCGATGGGCACGTCAAACAGACGCCGGGCAAGACGGGTCAGGCGGTCGAACCGCTCTTCGGGTGCGGTATCGAGCAGCTTGAGCGAGTGCAGATTCTTGAGGCGAACGGCTTCGTTGTCCGGTTTACCTGGCGCAAGCATCGGGAACTCCATGGGCGGGACTTCATGAAGTCTAGTCCAGGACCACCGCCCTTGGAGCCGAACGGCTAAATCCAATGGGCATTTGCCGGCCAAGGCTAATACACTGCCACTCAGGTTCAAGACGAGGACGCCGACCGATGAAGCATGCCAACCCTGACGCCGCCCCACGCTTCTGGCGCGACACGGCCCTGCCCTTCATCGAAGCCCGGGCCATCGACGATGGACGCAAAGTCTGCTATTCGCGTCATTCCCATGATCACTTCTCCATCGGCGCGATCACCGCCGGGCGCAGTACCTACATCCACGAGCGCTCGAGTTTCCAGGTGGAAAGCGGCACGGTGGTGCTGATGAACCCCGGTGACGTCCACGCCTGCAACCCGATCGACGATCAGCCGTGGTCCTACGTGATGTTGTACGTCGACACCCTGTGGCTCAGGGACTTGCAGCGCCGTATCGGTTTTGACGAAAGCCTGGATTTCCAGGGTTTCGCCACCACGCATAGCCGCGACGTGGAGCTATTTGCCGCCCTGGGAAGGTTGTATGGCCAATTAGTAGACGAGCACCTCGACACGGCCCACAAGCACACCGCCGCCGAGGCGTTTTTCATTGACCTGCAACAACGGCTCAACCCTGCCGGGCGTCCGGACCGGGGCAGTCATCCGGGGCTGATGCGTGCGGCACAATTTATCCATGACCATTGCAGCGAAGCCTTGAAGCTCGAAGACATCTGCACCGCCGCGCAGCTGTCGCCGTCCTACCTGAGCCGAGCTTTCAAGCGCCACTACGGGATGACGCCCCACGCCTTCCTGGTCAACCGCCGGATCCAGTTTGCCCGCCACCAATTGCGCGAGGGCAAGCTGATCGCCGACGTGGCGCTGGACAGCGGGTTCGCCGACCAGGCGCACTTCCAGCGGGCGTTCAAGCAACACCTGGCGGCTACGCCCGGCCAATATCGCGGCTGATACCGCATGGATCGGGGGCTCGGGGCCCTCTGTGGCGAGGGAGCTTGCTCCCGCTGGGCTACGCAGTAGCCCTCGATTCTGGGCGACTGCTGCGCAGTCGAGCGGGAGCAAGCTCCCTCGCCACAACAGCATTCCCGCCTCTAAAGCGCGGACTGCAGCCAAAACAGCGCTTTCTTCTCAGATGCAAGGTTGCCGCCCACTTCAGCTCAAGGCCACAACAGATACACCGCACTGGCCACCAACAACACCGCCATCGCCCGGTTGAACAGGCGCAAGGTCGCCGGATTGCCCAGCCATGTGCGCAGGAAACTGCCGGCATAGGCCCAGCAGCCCACCGAGACGTAGCAAATCACCAGGTAGATCGCCGCAAACTGCCACACCAGCCGCGCCTCGCCGTCGGCCACGAATGCCCCCATCCCCGCCACGCAGGCCAACCAGGCCTTGGGGTTGAGCCATTGCATCAGCGCGCCATGGAACATCGAGGGCGCCCGCCCCGCGTCTTCGCCGCCCAAGTGCCCGTTATCCATCGCCAGTTTCCAGGCCATGAACAACAGGAACGCCACGCCGCCCAGTTGCACCACTCGGGTCACCCCCGGCCAGCGCTGCAACACTTCATGCAAGCCCAGCCCCATCAGCACCAGCAACAACACAAACCCCAGGGTCGCGCCGGCCACATGGCGCAATGTGGCCCGAAACCCGTACCGCGCCCCGGAACTGAGGGCGACGATATTGACCGGCCCCGGTGTAATGGAGGCCACCAAGGCAAAGGCCGCCATGGAAAATATCAAGCTCATCACATACCTTCTTCATTCAAGGAAAGAGGCCCCAAGGTAAAGGGGCCTCCTCTGCGGGTATTGAAGAAAACTGCCTTGTCTATTGGGCGTCCAAGCTCAATTTTTTTACGCAAATTTTACGCAATGCCCCATTGCCCCTATCGATACTGTGCAGCTCATTGAATCAGGCGTTATTCATGTCCATTGCGGTTCTGCGTCTCATCGGTTTCATACTCGGCATTTTCCTGATTACCCTGGCGATCAGCATGGCGATTCCGCTGTTCACCCTGATGCTTTACGAGCGCAACGATGACTTGTCGGCGTTTCTTTGGTCGAGCTTGATTACCTTCGTCTGCGGTATCGCACTGGTCGCCCGTGGACGACCGGACCACGTCCAGATGCGCCCCCGGGAGATGTACCTGCTGACCACCGCCAGTTGGGTGTTCGTGTGCGCCTTCGCCGCCCTGCCGATGGTGTTCATCCAGCACATCAGCTATACCGATGCGTTTTTCGAGACCATGTCGGGCATCACGACCACGGGCTCGACCATCCTGACCGGGCTGGATACCACGTCTCCCGGCCTGCTGATCTGGCGATCAATGTTGCATTGGCTCGGCGGCATCGGCTTTATCGGCATGGCCGTGGCAATCCTGCCGCTGCTTCGGGTCGGCGGCATGCGCCTGTTCCAGACCGAATCATCGGACTGGTCGGAGAAAGTCACGCCGCGCTCTCACGTCGCGGCCAACTACATCCTGTGGATTTACGTCACATTGACCGCCTTCGCGACCTTGGCGCTGTGGCTGGCCGGCATGACCCCCTTCGAGGCGATCAATCATGCGATGTCGCTGATTTCCACCGGCGGCTTCTCAACCTCCGATGCGTCCCTGGCGCACTGGCCTCAACCGGCCATTCATTGGGTATCCGTCGTTGTCATGATGGCGGGATCACTGCCCTTTACGCTGTATGTAGCGACATTGAGGGGAAACAGGCGCGCATTGTTCAAGGATCAGCAGGTTCGGGGTTTCGTCGGATTTCTGGTGATTACCTGGCTCGTGGTCGGCACCTGGCTGAGCCTGAACAGCGACCACGGGTGGTGGGACGCGGTTCGCATCGTGGCCGTCAACGTCACCTCTATCGTCACCACCACTGGCGTGGCGCTGGGTGATTACACATTGTGGGGCAGCTTCGCACTGCTGCTGTTCTTCTACTTGACGTTCGTGGGTGGCTGTTCGGGATCTACGGCCGGTGGGTTGAAAATCTTTCGCTTTCAAGTCGCCGGGGCACTGCTGATGGGCAGTTTGAAACAACTGATCCACCCCCGGGCGGTGATCCGGAAAAAATACAACAACCACCCCATCGATGAAGAAATCGTCCGCTCGCTGCTGACATTTTCGTTCTTCTTCACCATCACGATTGGCGCCATCGCCCTGGGTCTGGCGCTGATCGGTCTGGACTGGACAACCGCCCTGACCGGCGCTGCCACCGCCGTGTGCAACGTGGGGCCGGGGCTCGGCACCATCATCGGCCCGGCCGGCAACTTCTCGACCTTGCCGGACGCAGCCAAATGGCTGCTGACCATTGGCATGCTGCTGGGTCGACTGGAAATCCTGACCGTGCTCGTGTTGTTCACGCCGGTGTTCTGGAGGTATTGATCCGTGCTTATCACGGTTCTTGGCGACATGATGTCTGCGAAAGACAAAAACAGCGGGTGAACCTTTAAGACTCAAGGTTCAATTTTTGTTCGTGAGCATCCGACCGAGTGCGCGGAAAATTCACTGTCGATTTTTCGGTGGAGTCGTCCCGGACACGGTTCTATGCTCTGCCCCATGAACCGACAAGACTCGCTGCTCCCGCCCCACACCGAGATGGTCCGCGCCATGCTCGAACGAGACACCGCCTACGAGGGGGTGTTCTTCACTGCGGTCAAGACCACCGGCATTTTCTGTCGCCCCAGTTGTACCGCGCGCAAGCCGAAGCCGGAGAATGTGGAGTTCTTCGCCCACGCCGACGAAGCCATGTCGGCCGGCTACCGCGCCTGCCTGCGCTGCAAGCCGCTGGATGCCGCGGCCATTGCGCCGGACTGGATCCAGGCGCTGCTCAAAGCCGTGGACGCCGAACCCGACCTACGCTGGACTGACGCCCTGCTGCTGGAGCAAGGCATCGAACCGCTGAAATTGCGCCGCTGGTTCAAGCAACATTTCGGCATGACCTTTCATGCCTACCTGCGCACCCGTCGCCTGGGCATCGCCTTGGGCGGCATCAAGGACGGCATTTCCATCGACAATGCCGCGTTCGATTCCGGTTATGAGTCGTTGAGCGGTTTTCGAGATGCCTTTGTGAAGTCCTTCCACATCACGCCGGGCCGCGCCGCCTTCAGCGAGCCCTTGCTGTTCACCCGCCTGACCACGCCATTGGGGCCGATGCTGGCCATGGCCGAACGACGGGGCCTGGTGCTACTGGAATTCCTCGACCGCCCGGCCCTGACCAAGGAGCTGGAAGAACTGCAGCAACGCTACGGCTACACAGTTGCACCGGGGCATAACGCTCACCTGCAACAGATCGAAACCGAACTGGCCGACTATTTCGCCGGCAAACTCACCACGTTCGAGGTCCCGCTGCACATGCCCGGCAGCGCCTTTGCCGTGCGGGTCTGGGCCGAGTTGCAAAAGATTCCCTACGGCGAAACCCGCAGCTACAGCGGCGTCGCCACAGCCCTTGGCAGCCCCGGTGCCAGCCGCGCCGTGGGCCTGGCCAACGGGCAGAATCGCCTGGCCATCGTCATTCCCTGCCACCGGGTGATCGGGGCGGATGGCTCGTTGACCGGTTATGGTGGCGGCCAGCCGCGCAAGGCGTTTCTGTTGCGGCTGGAAAAAGCCGCGGTGCAGGTGTCACTGCCCCTGGCGTTTTGAATGCCTCCGGAGAACGAACACCTGATGCCTGTGCCCTACCACGACGCCAGTGCCTTCCTGGCCAATCTCGACGAAGACTGGCGACGGCATGTCGAGACGATCGGCCCTTGCCTGCTGCAACCCAAGCCGGCCCGCGATCCCTATGAGGCCCTGGTCCGGGCGATCGCCTACCAGCAACTGCACGCCAAGGCAGGCGATGCGATCCTCGGTCGACTGTTGGCGCTGTTCCCGGCATTGACCTTCCCCAGGCCTGAACAGCTCCTGGCGACGGACTTTGCGCAAATGCGCAGGTGTGGGTTCTCCGCCAACAAAATCGCAACCATCCAGGGCATCGCCCAAGCGGCCCTGGACGGGGTGGTGCCGGATTACGCCACGGCACTGGCCATGGAGGATGAAGCGTTGATCGAGCGTTTGATCAGCTTGCGCGGCGTCGGACGTTGGACCGTGGAGATGCTGCTGATCTACAGCCTGGAGCGACCGGACATCCTGCCGGCCGATGACTTTGGAGTGCGCGAGGGGTATCGCCGGCTCAAGGGATTGGCGCAACAACCCAGCCGCAAGCAGATGGTCGAAATCGGTCTGGCCTGGAGCCCTTATAGGACGGTGGCGGCGTGGTATTTGTGGCGGGTGCCCGCTCGCTAGACCGTGTCATCGTTCATCGCGAGCAAGCTCGCTCCCACAGTTGATCCTCAGTGTTCACAAATTGTATCTACACAGAATATCCCCTGTGGGAGCAAGCTTGCTCGCGATGGCGTCCGCACGTCAGTCATGAGTTCAGCTGTCCAGAACATCGGGCCATCCGGGCTGTCCAGAGTCATGACAGTCCCCAATCGGAGGTTCCCATGCAGCTCGAAGGATCCTGCCACTGCGGCGCCGTGTCGTTCAGCCTGGCCTGTGCCCACCCCTACCCTTATCAACGCTGCTACTGCTCGATCTGTCGCAAGACCCAGGGCGGCGGCGGTTTTGCGATCAACCTGGGGGGCGATGCCCGAAGCCTGAAGGTGCACGGTCGCAAGCACATCTCGATCTACCATGCGCGGCTCAAGGACGAAGGCGATAAACGCGCCCACCGCAGCAGTGCCGAACGGCATTTCTGTTCCCTGTGCGGTTCGGGGCTATGGCTATTCAGCCCTGAATGGCCGGAGCTGATTCACCCCTTTGCCTCGGCCATCGACACGCCACTGCCCGTACCGCCGGAGCACACTCACCTGATGCTTGGTTCCAAGGCGCCGTGGGTGGAGGTCGAGACGCATCCGGGGGACCAGCAGTTCGATGTTTACCCCGAAGAGTCGATTGCCCAGTGGCATGAACGCCTGGATCTGAGCCGCTAGGCCGCTTCACAGTCTTTGACAATTTCCCGACAAAGCTGCCAAAGATTGCCCGCCGGTCACCACCTAGCATGGGCGCATCCAACTTCGTATCCGGGTGCTCCCATGGTCCGTTCATTGTGTCTGTCGTTGTCTTCATGCGGCCTGCTTCTGCTCTGCGATTCATTGCAGGCCGAAGACTGGCGCTACAGCTTGCGGGCCGGCGCCGCCAGCGTGCCACGCTACAGTGGCAGCGACGAACGGGTCGTGGCGCCCGCGTTGGGCCTGGAGGTCGTCAGCCCCTATGGCATCTTTCTCGACACCGACAAGGGTCTGGGCTGGGCGTTTGACGAAGAAGACTTCGGCTTGAGCGTGTACATCGGCGCCAGCGATGTGCGCAAGGATCGCAAAAGTGGCTTCAAGGGCTCGGATGAGCTCAACGGCATGGGCTCGATCAAGGCCAGACCGGTGCTGGGGCTGGATGGAACCTATCAAATGGGCCCGATCACCCTTGAGGCCACCTTCGAGCATGCGCTGGAGGAAGACAACGACAACCGTGACACCGGCTCGGCCTGGAACCGCCTGAAACTGAGCATCAGCACGCCGCTGTACGAGGGCAACCATGGCACGCTCATCGGCAGCCTCAACAGTCAGTTCGGCGACGGCGACTACGTCCGGACCTGGTACGGCGTGAGCACTGCCCAGGCTTCGCGCAGTCAATTGCGAGCCCATGACACTTATGGCGGGCTGGTGAGTCGCGGAGCGGATTTGACCTGGTCACTGCCGTTCAATGACCAATGGAGTGTCACAACGGTATTGGCCGTGCAGTACCTGGCTGGCGACGCCGCCAGCAGCCCGATTGTGGCGCGGCGGATGCAAGCGTCACTGGCTGGGCAGGTGGTGTATACCTTCTGAAAGAAGCCCGCCCGGACGAACGCTGCCCGATCTAATCGAGGTGCGCCCAGGTCATGCGAAACGACGCCCCACCCCAGGACGAGTCCGTTACTTCCACGTGCCCTCGGTGAGATTGAGACACCCGTCGCACCAACGCCAGGCCCAGGCCAAAACCACCGGTGCGACGGTCGCGGCTGGCGTCCAGGCGCGCGAACGGTTCGAAAATTTTCTCCCGTCCGTCCGGTGGCACACCTGGGCCGTCGTCGTTGACCCGCACTTCATAATGATCCCCCGCACGCGTCAATGACACGTGCACCCGCTCATCGGCATAACGAATGGCATTGCGCAGCAAATTGATCACCGCACGAGCCATGAAGCGGGGCTCGATACGAACCGTCCCGGCCGGACACTCGACAATCAACAGTTGCACCCCCGCGGCCTCCGCCTCCAGCGCCACGCTGCCCACCACGCTGTCGAGCCAATCGCGCGCCTGGATGTCTTCCCGCACAATCACCGTGGCGCCCTGTTCTAGGCTGGCGTACGTCAGCAGCTCGGAAACCATTTCTTCCAACTCGCCGAGATCGGCGTACATGTCGGCGATCAATTCGCGGTTCTGGCTCGGATCGGACTGCTGCTTGAGTTGATCCAGTTCAAATGACAGCCGTGCAATGGGCGTGCGCAGCTCGTGGGACACCGCATTGGTGAGCTCGCGCTGATTGGCGATCAGGCCCTCGATGCGCGCCGCCATCAAATTGAAGCGTTCCGCCAGGTCGCGAATGTTCGAACGCCTGGACAACTGGATACGCGCCGACAGATCGTTGCTGCCAAAGCGCTCGGCCGCCAGGCGCAACTTTTCCAGGTCGCGCCAGTGGGGGCGCACCCAGAAAAGCAGCACGAAGCCAATCATGATCGCGATCATCAGGTAAGCCACGGCAATATAGAACGGCATCAGGCTCGGCTCCGCCGGCAAATGGATGCTCAATAGCTGCGAGCCGTCGTCAATGCGCGAGATGAACTGCGTGTACTGCTCACGCATCACCACGCGCCCCTGGATCAACTCGGCTTGCTCCTGGGGGGTCAGGGCCAGTTGATCGCGCTCAACCAGGGCCAGGCCCAAGCCGTAGTGAGGCCGCACGCTTTCCAACTGCCGCTCCCGCGCCGGGCCGTCCAGGCCACGCAACTGCTCGACCAACGACCAAGCCTGACCACGCACCGCCTCTTGGTTGTAACGCTGCATCTCGCCGTCGAGCAGCGCATCGAACGTGCGATCGACCGTTTGCAGCGCCAGCACCAGGCCAATCGTCATGGCCAGGAACAACCCCAGGAACAACCGCAGCATCTAAAGCTCCCACCCAAACGGATTGAACAGATACCCCTTGCCCCAGACGGTTTTGATCCGCATCGGCTCCCTGGGGTTGTCGTTGAGCTTGGCCCGCAGCTTGCTGACATAGACATCGACGCCACGATTGAGGCCATCGAAGGCAATGCCACGCATGCGGTTGAGGATGTCGTCGCGGGAAAGGATCTTGCCTGCCGCGCTTGCCAGCAGCCATAACAGTTCGAATTCCATGGTGGTCAGCTCGACCACGTCACCGGCCAGGCGCGCCTCCCGGCTGCTGCGGTCGATGGTCAATCGGCCGAACTCAAGGGCACCGCGCACCGTAGTGTCTGGCGCTTGACGGCGTTGCAGCGCCCGCAGGCGCGCCAGGAGTACCGCTGGCTTGACGGGTTTGATCACGTAGTCGTCGGCACCGGATTCCAGGCCGAGGATATGGTCCACATCATCTTCCTTGGCAGTCAGGATCACGATCGGGGTGTCGGCAACGTTGCGAATCTCACGGCACACATGCAACCCGCTCTGCCCCGGCAGCATCAGGTCGAGCACCACCACTTTCGGCTCGAATGCCAGAAACGCCGCCAGCGCCAGGTCGCCTCGGTGCTCGATACGCACGTCGAAGCCATGTTGGGAGAGAAAATGCGCGATCAGCCCGGCGAGCCGTTCGTCATCCTCCACCAGCAACACTTTGCCCGAACCCAGGTTATCCATACCAACCGCCCGCCAACCCATGAATGAAGGGCCACATTATGGCGTCAACCAACGACGGGACGGGTAACGCAGGCAGCAAAAACCGGCCTCAAGGGCCGGTTTTCAGAGAAATTTCATGTTTTTAAGAGTTTTTAACAATTCAGGCCGCCACCGGCACACCACTGTGGAACCGAAATTCCACATCCGGCGATTCGATCAGTTCCCGCTCGGCCTCACGGACCTTGTCGATCACCTGGGCAATGTCCTTGGCGTCGCCGTACTGGTAGGCCAGTTTCAGGTAACCCTGGAAATGCCGGGCTTCGCTTCTCAGCAAGCCGAAATAGAACTTGCCCAGCTCCTCGTCCAGGTGCGGCACCAAGGCCTCGAAACGCTCGCAACTGCGGGCTTCGATGAAGGCACCGACCACCAGGGTGTCCACCAGTTTGACCGGCTCGTGGCTGCGCACCACCTTGCGCAGCCCCGAGGCATAACGCCCGGCAGAGAGCTGGCGCAAGCCGATCTTGCGTTTCTTCATCAGGCGCATGACCTGCTCGTGATGCACCAGCTCTTCCCGGGCCAGGCGCGACATCAGATTGATCAAGTCGACGTGGGAATGGTATTTGGCGATCAGGCTCAGGGCAGTGCTGGCGGCCTTGAATTCGCAATTCTTGTGGTCGATCAGCAATGTTTCCTGGTCGGCCAGCGCGGCCTGGACCCAGGCATCGGGGGTGCGGCAACCAAGGAATTCGTGGATTTCGGGAAGATTCATGGGGCTCACGGGCAAAGGTAATCGAGCGAAGGGCGCCGATTATACCGGCCTGCCCCCAGACCACCAGCCACCGCTATTGATATGCATCAAGTCGACGACTCACCCACAGCAACTAGACTGCCCCACAACAACTATAGTTGAGCAACGCCAGCCTTTTCATTGCAGGAGAACGCCGATCATGCAAGCCATTCGCAGCATCCTGGTGGTCATTGAACCCGAACATTCGGAAAGCCTGGCGCTCAAGCGCGCCAAACTGATCGCCGGTGTGACCCAGGCCCACCTGCACCTGCTGGTGTGCGACAAAAAGCATGACCATGCCGGCCTGCTCAGCGTACTCAAGAGCGCACTGCTGGCCGACGGCTACAGCGTCACCACCGAGCAGGCCTGGAACGAAAGCCTCTACGAAACCATCATCGACGTGCAGCAGGCTGAAGGTTGCGGGCTGGTGATCAAACAGCACTTCCCCGACAGCCCGCTGAAAAAAGCCCTGTTGACCCCGGCGGACTGGAAACTGCTACGCCATTGCCCAACCCCGGTGCTGCTGGTGAAAACCGCCGGTTCCTGGAAAGACAAGGTGATCCTGGCCGCCGTCGACGTTGGCAATGCCGACGATTCACACCGCCACCTGCATTCCACCATCATCGACCATGGCTATGACATCGCCCTCCTCGCCAAGGCGCACCTGCATGTGATCAGCGCCCACCCCGCGCCGATGCTCTCGTCCGCCGACCCGACGTTCCAGCTCAAGGAAACCATCGAGGCCCGGTATCGCGAGCAATGCCGGGCGTTCCAGGCCGAATTCGACATCGATGACCAGCACCTGCACATCGAAGAAGGCCCGGCGGATGTCTTGATTCCGTACATGGCGCGCAAGCTGCAGGCGGCCGTGACGGTAATCGGTACCGTGGCTCGCTCGGGGTTGTCCGGGGTGCTGATCGGCAACACCGCCGAGGCCGTGCTCGATACGCTGGAAAGCGATGTGCTGGTGCTCAAGCCCCAGGAGGTCGAGGATCATCTGGTGGAACTGGCGGTCAAGGATTGACACGCCAACCTGTGGCGAGGGGATTTATCTGTGGGAGCAAGGCTTGCCCGCGATAAAAACGATGCGGTCTCTCTGGAACCGAGGCGCCTGCATCGCGAGCAAGCTTTGCTCCCACAGCGGGGCGGTGCGACGTTTTGCTAAATCCCCTCGCCACAAAAGCTGTCAGCCGCCGATCGCATCCTTCAGGAACCCCGGCGCGATGTAACGCTGGTAATGGGCTTCGGACAGAAGGAAAAACTCCCGATCAATGGCATCGCGCAGGTCTGGCAGGTCCCAATCGCGAAACTCCGGCATCAACACCATGCCATAGGCCTCCAGGTTGTTGATCACCCGCGCGCCTCGGGCAATCAACTGGTAGGCCCAGCAGTATTCCGACTGGTGCGGCACAAAACGGATCTTGCGCGATTCCAGTTGCTGGCGCAGCAACCCAGGGTCGAAAACCTCCAACTTGGCCACCATCACCTGCACCAACAACTGCTCGAGCCGCATCCACACCGCGCGTTTTTCGTCCTCGTTGTAGCCGTTCCAGTGAATCACTTCATGATGGAACCGCTTGCAGCCGCGACACACCAGGTCACCGTAGACAGTGGAGCAAAGGCCGACGCAGGGGGTCTTGATGAGCTGGTTGGGCATAAGAAAAAGCACACGCAAAAGCAGGACAGACCGGCATGTTAGCCCTTTGTCTAAGATTGATCACCCCTCAAACTTGAGCGCCCAACTTACCTTTAATTTTTTTTTCCCGTAGAATCAGCCAGCCTTTTAAGGCGCCAATGTCCGTTAGAAGCTGTTTTCAAAGCGTCACGAGCACAGTCGTTCCTTCAGAGCGGTGTTGGCGAAGGGTCTTTCCAGCGGGGAAAGCCCAACGCCAACCCTCATCAGCTCCCGTTCTGCAGGCGTAAAACTTTGAAAGCAGCTTCTGTGAGGAACCCCGGAAACTCTGGCGTAGTGGCTCAAAAAGCCTCAGACGCGCATGAGTACCGTGGGTTTCTGGATGAGCGTCCCGGACACCCATTTGGGACCACTGATGAGGGTAATAACTGTGCTTGAAGCCTACCGCAAACATATCGAAGAGCGTGCAGCCCTGGGTATCGTTCCCCAGCCGCTTAACGCCGAACAAACCGCAGGCCTGATCGAGCTGCTGAAAAATCCTCCGGCTGGCGAAGAAGCTTTCCTCGTTGACCTGATCACCAATCGCGTTCCGCCTGGAGTCGACGAAGCCGCCTACGTCAAGGCCGGTTTCCTGTCCGCCCTGGCCAAGGGCCAGGCCCAATCCCCTCTGCTGGACAAGAAGCGTGCCGTTGAACTGCTCGGCACCATGCAGGGCGGCTACAACATCGTGACCCTGGTGGAGCTGCTGGACGACGCCGAGCTGGCGCCCGTCGCCGCCGAAGAACTCAAGCACACCCTGCTGATGTTCGATGCCTTCCACGACGTGGCTGAGAAAGCCAAGAACGGCAACGTTCACGCCAAGGCCGTGCTGCAATCCTGGGCTGACGGCGAGTGGTTCAAGAAGCGCCCGGTGCTGGCCGACAAGATCAGCTTGCGCGTATTCAAGGTCACCGGCGAAACCAACACCGACGACCTGTCCCCTGCCCCGGACGCCTGGTCCCGCCCGGACATCCCACTGCACGCCCTGGCCATGCTGAAAATGGCCCGTGACGGCATCGTTCCGGACGAGCAAGGCAAGACCGGCCCGATGAAGCAGATCGAAGAAATGCGCGGCCAAGGCTTCCCGATCGCCTACGTCGGCGACGTGGTCGGTACTGGTTCGTCGCGTAAATCGGCGACCAACTCGGTGCTGTGGTTCTTCGGTGACGACGTTCCTTTCGTTCCGAACAAGCGCGCTGGCGGCTTCTGCTTCGGCAGCAAGATCGCCCCGATTTTCTACAACACCATGGAAGACGCCGGCGCCCTGCCGATCGAATTCGATGTGTCCAACATGCACATGGGCGACGTGATCGACCTGTACCCGCATGCTGGCAAAGTCTGCAAGCACGGCACCGATGAAGTCCTGACCACCTTCGAAATGAAGACCCCGGTCCTTTTGGACGAAGTTCGTGCCGGCGGCCGTATCCCGCTGATCATCGGCCGCGGCCTGACCGAGAAGGCTCGTGCCGAGCTGGGTCTGCCACCGTTCGATCTGTTCAAGAAGCCTGAAGCACCTGCTGAAAGCACCAAGGGTTTCACCCTGGCGCAGAAGATGGTCGGCAAGGCTTGCGGTCTGGCGGAAGGCCAAGGCGTGCGCCCTGGTACCTACTGCGAACCGAAAATGACCACCGTGGGTTCCCAGGACACCACCGGTCCAATGACCCGTGACGAACTGAAAGACCTGGCATGCCTGGGCTTCTCGGCTGACCTGGTGATGCAGTCCTTCTGCCACACCGCGGCCTATCCAAAGCCGATCGACGTGACCACCCACCACACCCTGCCTGACTTCATCATGACCCGCGGCGGCGTTTCCCTGCGTCCGGGCGACGGCATCATCCACTCGTGGCTGAACCGTATGCTGCTGCCAGACACCGTCGGTACCGGTGGTGACTCCCACACCCGTTTCCCGATGGGCATCTCGTTCCCGGCCGGTTCCGGCCTGGTTGCGTTCGCCGCTGCCACCGGCGTCATGCCGCTGGACATGCCGGAATCGATCCTGGTGCGTTTCAAAGGCAAAATGAAACCTGGCATCACCCTGCGTGACCTGGTTCATGCCATTCCGTACTTCGCCATCCAGAACGGTCTGCTGACCGTCGAGAAGAAAGGCAAGAAAAACGCCTTCTCCGGCCGCATCCTGGAAATCGAAGGCCTGGAAGGCTTGACCCTGGAACAGGCTTTCGAATTGTCCGACGCCTCGGCCGAACGTTCGGCTGCCGGTTGCACCATCAAGCTGTCGAAAGAGTCGATCACCGAATACCTGCAATCGAACATCACCCTGCTGCGCTGGATGATCGGCGAAGGCTACGGTGATGCACGTACCCTGGAACGCCGCGCCCAAGCGATGGAAGCCTGGATCGCCAACCCGCAACTGATGGAAGCCGATGCCGACGCCGAATACGCCGAAGTCATCGAAATCGACCTGGCCGACATCAACGAGCCTGTGCTCTGCGCGCCGAACGATCCGGACGACGCCCGTCTGCTGTCCAGCGTTGCCGGCGAGAAGATCGACGAAGTGTTCATCGGTTCGTGCATGACCAACATCGGTCACTTCCGCGCTGCCGGTAAACTGCTGGAGCAGGTCAAGGGTCAGCTGCCAACCCGTCTGTGGCTGTCGCCGCCGACCAAGATGGACGCTCACCAGCTCACCGAAGAAGGCTACTACGGCATCTACGGCAAGGCCGGTGCACGCATGGAAATGCCAGGCTGCTCGCTGTGCATGGGTAACCAGGCACGCGTCGAGCCGAACTCCACCGTGGTGTCGACCTCGACCCGTAACTTCCCGAACCGTCTGGGTGACGGCGCGAACGTCTACCTGGCTTCGGCCGAACTGGCGTCCGTGGCTTCGATCCTGGGTCGCCTGCCGACCGTCGAGGAGTACATGGAATACGCCGGCAAGATCGACAGCATGGCAGCGGACGTGTATCGCTACCTGAGCTTCGACCAGATCGCCGAGTTCCGTGAAGCGGCTGCAAATGCCAACATCCCGGTCGTTCAAGCCTAAAGCTTAAAACGCCCGACTAAAAACGCCGCCCTTCTTGCGAGGGGCGGCGTTTTTTTATGCCTGTCTTTTTCTGGGAAATGCCTTTTTTGGGTACATATCCGTTTCTGCGGTAACGGCTGCTGGCGGTTCCGCTCTTACAGCGGCTCACTTTTGAAGAGCGCAAAAGTAAGCAAAACGCTTTTGCCGGTATGACTCACCCACATGGGTTACAAATCAGTTCACGCACATAGGTAACAGTTTTTAACTGGCATGGTCGATTTCGCGAGGATTTGACCATGCCTTGGAGAGAGCTGAAACCTATGGACCTCAAAGTGATGTTCATCGCTGAATATCTGTCTGAAAAGCACAGCTTTAGCCGGCTGTGCCAGGACTATCAGATCAGCCGAAAGACCGGCTACAAGTGGGTTGAGCGCTATGAACTGGAGGGCCCCAGTGGGCTCGACGAGCGCAGTCGCCGACGGCACAACCAAACCTATGTGGTGCCGCTGGTTGTGAGACAAGCAATCATTGAGCTTCGCTCTACTGGCGAGACGGTTCCGGGGCCTAAAAAGATCCAGAGCGACCTGATAAAGCGTTTTCCGGGGCAGGATCCGCCGTCGAAAACGACCATCTACAACATCCTTAAGGCAGCGGACTTGATCGCGCCTCGGCCGTTGCGCCGGCGTGTCGCTGTCTACCCCAAACCTTTGCGTAAGGCCGAAACGCCTAACCAGCTCTTCAGTGCAGATTACAAAGGCCAATTTCTCACCGGCGCGGGTGTCTGGTGCTATCCGCTGACGATCATGGACCATGCCAGTCTCTTCTTACTTGCCTGCGAGAGCATGGCTAACACCAATCTCAAGGAGACCCAGCAAACCTTCGAGCGCGTTTTTCGGGAATATGGGATGCCTGAGCGCATCCGCACCGATAACGGCGTGCCGTTTGCCAGTACGGGTCGTGCGGGGCTGTCGCAGTTGTCGATCTGGTGGCTACGCCTTGGGATTATCCCCGAGCGAATTGAGCCCGGTCGGCCAGATCAAAATGGGCGTCATGAGCGTATGCACCGGACGTTGAAAAGTACGCTTCCCAAACCACCAGCCGTTGCCTGGGAGGCCCAGCAAAAACACTTTGATCGATTTATGCAGCACTACAATCACGAGCGGGGACACGAGGCGCTCGGCCAGCAAACCCCGGCCTCCTGCTATACACCCTCAACCCGAGCTTACCCGGAAAAATTACCGGAAATGGGGTATGCGAGCCATGTTGAGTGTTACCTGGCTGATAGTTGCGGAATCATTAGTCGAGATGGTCTGCGGATATACGTGGGGAACCTGCTCAGGCATCAAACTATTGGAATGGAGATGATCAAAGACGGAGTATGGAATGTGATCTTCGGCCCGGTGATCCTAGGTCACGTCAATGCCAGGGACGCAAAGAACGGCTACGTTTCAATCAAAGTGTCACCTATGTGAATGCACTTTTTTGTAACCCATGTGGTTGTCCCGTACATGCCCCACCACTCGGTGCCTCGCCTAGGCTCGGCATGCCCTCACTCCGGCATTGCTCCGTGGGCCCGCCGCGAAGGGCCATCCATGGCCCAGCGCGGCTACCTCGGCATCCATGCCGAGGTACCCACTACGCAATGCCTGCGTTCGGCCAGCGTGGTTTAACGGGGCGTCCAGATCAAGATCTAAAGCAAGAGCAAGAGCAAGAGCAAGAGCAAGAGCAAGAGCAAGAGCAAGAGCGGGATACATGCCAGCATCTATGTGGCTGAACCACCGCTATCGCGAGCAAGCTTTGCTCCCACAGATCTGACGGGTGTACGACCAAAAGAGCCAGGTCGGCTCTAAGGCCGCCTCGCGGTGGACGTTGATCTCGGGCGCCCCGTTAACCACGCTGGCTGAACGAAGGTATTGCGCAGTGGGCAACCCGGCATGGATGCCGGGTTAGCCGCGCTGGGCCATGGATGGCCCTTCGCGGCGGGCCCACGGAGCAATGCCTTCGTTCAGGCACACCGAGCCTAGGCGAGGTGCCGAGTGGTGGGGCAAAAGCGTTTTGGTTACTTTTGCGCTCTTCAAAAGTGACTCGCTGTAAGAGCGGAACCATAAGTCGCCGTTACCGTAGCAACGGATATGCACACTGACCTCAAAAATTCCCGCCCCCACAAAAAAGCCTACGCCAAGAAGGAATAGACCAACGCTGTAATCGCCACCAAACCCACCAACGTAACGAAGACATTCGAAGCCTGACCACGATAACGAGCCATGGCCGGGACTTTGCGAATGGCATACATAGGCATCAGGAACAGGATAGCCGCGATAACCGGCCCACCCAGGGTTTCAATCATGCCCAGGATGCTCGGGTTGAGGGTAGCGACGATCCAGCACACCACCAGCATGAACGCGGCGGTGAGGCGGTCCAGGGTCTTGGGTGCCGGGCGGCGGCCGCTCTTGACGATCAGGCCCTTGAGGCCTTCGCTGGCGCCGATGTAGTGCCCCAGGAACGATTTGGAGATGGCGACAAACGCAATCAACGGCGCGGCAAAGGCGATGGTCGGGTTGCTGAAGTGATTGGCCAGGTACGACAGGATCGACAGGTTCTGCGCCTTGGCCTCGGCCAACTGCGCCGGGGTCAGGGTCAGCACGCAGCTGAACACGAAGAACAGCACCATCACCACCATCAGCACATGGGCGCGGGACAGGATCTGCGAACTGCGCGCCTCGGCGTGATCGCCGTAACGACGTTTCTGGTCCACCGCAAACGCGGAGATGATCGGCGAGTGGTTGAACGAGAACACCATCACCGGGATCGCCAGCCACAAGGTATGCAACAACGCCGAAGGTGCAGGCGGCGTCGACGCCGTGCTCAGGATGCCGCCGCTCCAGTGGGGAACCAGGAACACCGCCAGGAACAGCAACGCCACGATGAACGGATAGACCATCAGGCTCATGGCCTTGACGATCGCCTGCTCGCCACAGCGGACCACCGCCAACAGACCGAGGATCAACACCAGGGACAGCACGGCCCGAGGGGGCGGTTGGATGTGCAACTGATGTTCCAGGAAACTGCCCACCGTATTGGTCAGCGCCACGCTGTAGATCAGCAAGATCGGGAAAATGGCAAAGAAATACAAAAGCGTGATCAGCGCACCGGCCTTGAGGCCGAAATGTTCTTCCACTACCTCGGTGATGTCCGCGCCGTCGCGACCGGACAACACGAAACGGGTCAGGCCCCGGTGGGCATAGAACGTCATGGGGAACGCCAGCAGCGCCAGGATCAGCAGCGGCCAAAAGCCGCCCAGGCCCGCATTGATGGGTAAGAACAGAGTGCCTGCACCGATGGCGGTGCCAAACAGACCCAGCATCCAGGTGGTGTCCTGGCGACTCCATTGGCTGAGGGTGGCTGGGACTGTCGTTTCAAAGCGCTCTTCGACGCTATTGGCCTGATCATTCATCCGGTCGGATCTCCGCTTTCCGGTCACATGCACCCGGCCAGGACGAGTCGGAAAACCCCGACAGGCAGCGCCCTGGCCGAAACAGGGGCGCGATTGTCCGGGATTCACGAGCAGAAGCAAAGACTTAGCTGAGGAGTGGCTATGCGGATCAGATCACTGTCATAAAAATTGTCCCTGTATCTCCCTGCATTCCCTGTGGGGAGCTTGCTCGCGATGGCGGAGAATCAGTCGACATTCATGCTGGATGTGCCATCGCCATCGCGAGCAAGCTCGCTCCCACAGTTGGTTTGAAGTACAACCGCCAGAGACTGGTCGGCTGTCAGGCCGTCTTCGCGAGCAGGCTCGCTCCCACATTGGATCGGGATGCAACCGGAGAAATAGGTCGGCTGCAAGGCCGCTTTCGCGAACAAGCCCGCTCCCACAGAAGGAACGCGGTCACCCAGAACCAGGTCGGCTATCGGGCCGCCTCGTGGTGGACGTTGATCTCGGGCGCCCCGTTAACCACGCTGGCCGAACGCAGGCATTGTGGAGTGGGCCCACGGAGCAATGCCTGCGTTCGGGCATGCCGAGCCTAGGCGAGGCGCCGAGTGGTGGGGCATGTACGGGACAACCACATGGGTTACAAAAAAGTGCATTCACATAGGTGACACTTTGATTGAAACGTAGCCGTTCTTTGCGTCCCTGGCATTGACGTGACCTAGGATCACCGGGCCGAAGATCACATTCCATACTCCGTCTTTGATCATCTCCATTCCAATAGTTTGATGCCTGAGCAGGTTCCCCACGTATATCCGCAGACCATCTCGACTAATGATTCCGCAACTATCAGCCAGGTAACACTCAACATGGCTCGCATACCCCATTTCCGGTAATTTTTCCGGGTAAGCTCGGGTTGAGGGTGTATAGCAGGAGGCCGGGGTTTGCTGGCCGAGCGCCTCGTGTCCCCGCTCGTGATTGTAGTGCTGCATAAATCGATCAAAGTGTTTTTGCTGGGCCTCCCAGGCAACGGCTGGTGGTTTGGGAAGCGTACTTTTCAACGTCCGGTGCATACGCTCATGACGCCCATTTTGATCTGGCCGACCGGGCTCAATTCGCTCGGGGATAATCCCAAGGCGTAGCCACCAGATCGACAACTGCGACAGCCCCGCACGACCCGTACTGGCAAACGGCACGCCGTTATCGGTGCGGATGCGCTCAGGCATCCCATATTCCCGAAAAACGCGCTCGAAGGTTTGCTGGGTCTCCTTGAGATTGGTGTTAGCCATGCTCTCGCAGGCAAGTAAGAAGCGACTGGCATGGTCCATGATCGTCAGCGGATAGCACCAGACACCCGCGCCGGTGAGAAATTGGCCTTTGTAATCTGCACTGAAGAGCTGGTTAGGCGTTTCGGCCTTACGCAAAGGTTTGGGGTAGACAGCGACACGCCGGCGCAACGGCCGAGGCGCGATCAAGTCCGCTGCCTTAAGGATGTTGTAGATGGTCGTTTTCGACGGCGGATCCTGCCCCGGAAAACGCTTTATCAGGTCGCTCTGGATCTTTTTAGGCCCCGGAACCGTCTCGCCAGTAGAGCGAAGCTCAATGATTGCTTGTCTCACAACCAGCGGCACCACATAGGTTTGGTTGTGCCGTCGGCGACTGCGCTCGTCGAGCCCACTGGGGCCCTCCAGTTCATAGCGCTCAACCCACTTGTAGCCGGTCTTTCGGCTGATCTGATAGTCCTGGCACAGCCGGCTAAAGCTGTGCTTTTCAGACAGATATTCAGCGATGAACATCACTTTGAGGTCCATAGGTTTCAGCTCTCTCCAAGGCATGGTCAAATCCTCGCGAAATCGACCATGCCAGTTAAAAACTGTTACCTATGTGCGTGAACTGATTTGTAACCCATGTGGGTGAGTCATACCGGCAAAAGCGTTTTGCTTACTTTTGCGCTTTTCAAAAGTGAGCCGCCGTCAGGGCGGAACCCTAAGCAGCCGTTACCGCAGCAATGGATATGTTCCCGGTCAAGCTGCAAGGCCGCCATCGCGAGCAAGTTCGCTCCCACACGAACGACGCAGCAACCGAAATGCACATAAAAAGCCAAGCCCCCCTGCCCCCGGCTCCTACAATCAGGTTGAATACCGCAATCGATCCAGCGCCCACAGGAGCCCAGCATGACCGCAACCGTTCTGGTACTGGTTGAAACCGTCAATGAATACCTGCCGATTCTCGAGCGGCAGGGTTACCACCTGGAATTGGCGCCCACGCCGGCCGAACGCAAGACAGCGATTTTCGAACACGGTGAACGCTTCAGCGCGGTACTGACCCGCGGCCCCCTGGGTTTGACGGCGGAAGAAATCGCCGCCCTGCCCAACCTGCAAATCATCTGCGTGATCGGCGCCGGCTACGAGCAGGTGGACCTGCAGGCCGCACGCCAGCGGGGCATCGTGGTGACCAACGGCGCCGGGGTCAACGCGTCGTCGGTGGCCGACCATGCCATGGCGCTGCTGCTGGCGCTTGTGCGCGACATCCCCCGGGCCGATGCGAGTGTGCGCCGCGGCGAATGGGCCAAGGTCATGCGCCCTTCCCTGGCCGGCAAACGCTTGGGCGTGCTGGGCCTGGGCGCAGTGGGCATGGCGATCGCCAAGCGGGCCGCCCTCGGCTTCGACATGAGCGTCAGCTACCACAATCGCCGGATGCGCAATGACGTGCCCTATACCTTCTGCGCCACGCCCACCGAACTGGCCCGGGTCTCGGACTTCCTGATCGTCGCCACGCCGGGCGGCCTGGATACCCGGCAGTTGATCAACAAACAGGCCCTCGACGCCCTGGGCCCCCATGGTTTCCTGGTGAACATCGCCCGCGCCAGTGTGGTCGCCACCGCCGATCTGGTCAGCGCCCTGGAACAGCGGCGAATCGCCGGTGCGGCCCTGGACGTGTTCGATCACGAGCCCGACGTGCCGGAGGCGCTGAAACACCTGCCCAACGTCGTACTGACGCCTCATGTGGCCGGCCTGTCGCCGGAAGCGACGCGGGGCACGGTGGAGTTGGTGGGCCAGAACCTGAACGCGTTCTTTGCCGGAAAACCGGTATTGACCCCGGTGCCGCTACCCGACGCGCAGCGTTAAAGCACCCCCAGCAAGGTCCACAACCGCCGGGATTCGGCATCGGCACTGATCAGTTCCCCCAGCAACTCGCTCAACGGCTTGTTGCCCCACTCCACGCCGCGCCGGATCAGGTAAGGCACCGGGCTGTGAGGCTCGGTACGGGCCAGGTAGCCGGCGATCACCAGTAGCTGTCGATAGGCCTCTTCACGATTGGCCGGCTCCAGGAAGACCTGGGCAGGGGCCGCCTGCGGTTGAGGTGTCGATGTCGCCGCCGGGGACGCTTGCACCGGCACGACGGTGGGTTGCTGTGGGTGCATCGCGATGAACTCCTCTACCAGTGTCAGCAACGCCTGCATCACGTCCTGCAGGGATTTGTAGCCCGGGGCCAGGTTGCCCAGGTAAGCGTCGCTCCAGGCTTCGAGCCGTTGCAGGTGCTGCAGGCTCAACATCAGGCTGCCCTGGCGATGCAACCAGAACGACAAGGGGGTGCTGCGAATCAGTTCGCTGAGTTTCTTGTGGTCGTTGCGCGCCGCTTCCGCCGACGCCTTGGCGTTCTTGCTGTCGTTGACCAACACCTGCTGACGTTGCAAGCGTTGCCAGTCGTCCAGGCAAAAACTGGAAAAATCCGGGTCCCGGCCATCGAGCAATGGCACCCGCGTCAGCAACACTTCGCTGTAGCGACGGGCCAGCCACTCCAGCGGGATCACCCGCCACGACTGGTCGCCTTCATCGGCCAGGGGATGCAACTGCTCCGAATAGCGTTCACACAACCCCGCCACCAGCGCCAGGCTGCCCGGCAACCCCTCCACCCCGGCCCTATGCAACCAGGCCTCTCCCAGCCAGGCACTGATCATCAAGTCTTTGCTGCGCTCCAGCAGCAGCGTGGTCGCGAGCCGTTCCAGATCCGGCCACAGGGCACGCTTGATCGAAGACTGCCACACACCGGTAGGCAAGCTGGTGTCGTCCTCCCGGCGCAACTCACGCAATTGGTCGTATTCCGGCGCGTAGCGCAGGTCCTCGCCACAGGGCGACTCGGTACTGATCGGCTCGAGCAACTGAGTGACCAGCTCGGGCAAAGGTGATATCGGCAAGCTCACAGGCCCTCCTCACGGGTGGCGATGGCGGGGCTCGATGCGGTCGCCATGAAAGGTGAACGGGGTGCCCGCGTCGGCAGCGGCGGGATCGACAACGGCAGCTTGGAGCCCTGGCTCATCAACGACAGGCGCACGAACATCAGTGTCCGCTCCGCCGTGCGGGCCTGGGTCTGGGCAGTGACCGGCAGTTGCAGGGCCAGGGGAAAATCAGTGTAGTCGACATTCGGCTGGCGCTGGGCCGCCCCCAGCGAGCGCATCAGGCGCAGTAATGACCAGGGCCCCTGGTACTGCCAACCGGCCTCCAGGTCGCGCACCACCAGGTTCGGTTGCAAGGGGTCGTTGGCCGGACGCTGGTACCCGTTACGGGCCCAGCGCAAGGTCAGACTCACGGGCTGACCCACCATCCAGCGCAGGTTCTGCTGGCTGCCTCCGGGGTAGCTGATCTGCTGGTTGCCGGCGTTCAGGCCCCAGGCGATCACCTGGTCGGCGCCGCGCTCTTCATCACGATCGGTGCGCCAGCGCACGTCCATCTCCACGCCCAGAATGCCACTCTTGTCACGCACGAACAGCGGCCCGAGCCAGGTGCCGGCCTGTTTCAAACGGTTGAGAAAATCCTCGGCCGCCAGCCGCTCCGGCGTCTGGCTCAACGCCAACCCGGCCTGGGCCAGAGGCAGGCGCGTGTCGATCAGTTCCAGCAGGTGCTGAACCCGCGCCGGGTCGGCATCGCTGGCTCGCGCATCCTGGGCAAACGGAAAACGCCCGGCCAGGTACTGATTGAAATAGTTGGCCAGGTCATTCCAGGCGGTCGCCGCCTGGTTCTGTTGCAGGTACAGGCAGCGTTGCAGGGCACCCTGCTGCAAGGCGATCGTGCGCTGGGCCAGGTCACCGCGCCCGCTGGGCAGGCTGGAGGTCTGCAAGATCTGCGCGCAGGAGGTGGTGTCCATGGCGATAAAATCCCGGCTCACCAATTGCTCCAATTGGGCCGCCGAACTGGCAGGGTTCTGGTTCTTGTACTTGAGCAACTCATCGTTGAGGGCCATGAAACGCGCCACCTGGTCGTGCTCCAGGGCCGACAGGTTGTCCTGCTGGACGATCAGCCATTCCAGGGCAGGCATTCGTTGCTCGGCGACCTGCAGCATCACGCCGAATTGCTGGCTCAGGCTCAGCTTCAAGTCTTGTGGATCGCTGGCACCGTAGAGCTGCAAGCCGAAGTTTTTCGAACCATCCCAGCGCTGGATATCGGCCCGCTGGCTGAACAGCGGCTGGGCATCGATTTCGTCCAGGCCACTCTTGATCTGCGCCAATGCCCGGCGATTGAGCAGACGCTGGAAACGGATCGCCAGGTCGCCGCGGTGCACATCCATGAAGGCTTTTTGCAACGCCACGGCCTGGGCCGTTTGCACGTTGAAGCCCATGCCGGGCAACGACTCCTCGCTTTCATCCAGGCTCAACCACATGGCCTGTGCGGCGGCCCCTTCGGCGGCCTGCATCAGCGCGTCACGGTAATCCGGCGGAATGCGCGGCAGTTCTTCACTGGCATAGCTCTTGTAGCTGGCGAAGTAGTTCAGCGCGACGCTGAAATCATCGCCGCCATTACCCTGGCCCATCGCATCGGGGTTACTGTCCGACGGGGCCTTCTGCAGGGCCAACGCCACGAAGTCGCGCTTGAACAACGCCTGCACCGCACCGTCCAGTGCCGTGACATGATCCTGCAGGACCAGCAAGCCACTGCCCTGTTGCACCAGCAGGTTGTCTCGGGAACCGGTTTGGACGATCCACTGGTCGCGAAAACTCTGCTGCAACTTCGCCGCCTGGCTCTCCAGGTCCTGCTCGATATCCGGCCCCAGCAAAGCGCTGTGACTGACCTTGTCCAGCATCTGGCTGTAGCCGGGTACCAAATCCTGGCCCTTGCCTCGGCCCCAGGCCGAATTGGTCAGGCTGACCAGCGTCTGCAAATCGTCGATCAGCGCCATCAGGTCTTCGAGTTCGCTCAAGGAATTGCCGCTGCCGGCCTCCAGCTGTTGCAGGTGCAGCTTGAGATAACCGGCCTGGCGCACGAAGTTGTCCGCCAGAAAGTAATGGTCCAGCCAGCGCTGCATCAGGCCGGTGAAGTTATCGGCGATCACCGGGCGCGCGGCGTTCAGGTCCAGCCCTTTCAAATCGCTGTTCTGGGCATCGAACAGCACCCGGTTGTAGAAATGGGCGCGGCTCAAGGTGCCGGTGTTGAGGCCCAGGGACAACGCGGTATTGCTCAGTTGCACCAGTTCGTCCAGCGGCGCCTTGGGATCGTTCACCACCTGGCTGAACATCTGGTTATGCTGTTCCAGGCGCACCGCCAGGTCCACCAGTGCCTTGGCCTTCACGTAGCTCTGCCATTGCGCCGGGTCTTCGCTCTCGACGTTGCCCCGCCGCTCGGTGTTACGGATGGACTTGAGCTGTTCCAGGTCGGCGTTCAACAAATCCCGCAACGGCAATATCCAATGATGCCGGGCGGTCAGGCGCAAGCCATTCTCCAGTTGCGTGTCCACGGAAGAGAACCACGAGGTGGGAAAGGCCACCGAGACGAAGCGCCAGCGTGGGGCTTTTTCCAGCACGTTCCAGTAGTTCTGCACGTTGTGCCGGGTCGGCTCCAGTTGCGGTTCGTCAGGGTCGACCACCAGGTGGTTCTTATGGGCGCCGAGGATCAACCGCGACAGTCCCTCGGCTTCTTCCACCGAATCGTGCCAGACCCAGACCATGCTCCCCAGCCAGACCAGGCCCACCACCAACGCCGCCGCCGCGGCCAAGCGATGCCCGCGCTGGCGCAAGCGCAACAGCCGTGGCACCGGCTGGGCCAGGCCACGTTCGGCCACCAGCCGCCGCGACCACAACTGCCGGGCGAACACGGTTTGCCGCTGGGCGCTGTCGGCGGCGGTCAAACCGTCGCCGCTGACGGCCGGCGCCTGGCTGGCGGTGAAATACACCCCGCGAAAACGCGGCGCTTCGCCTTGGGCGTTGCCTTGGAACACCGGCTCCAGCAGGATCTGCAAGGCCCGCCGCAAGCTTTCGAAACGCTCCGGCAAGCCATAAAGATCGGTGCCCAATTGTCCCGACAGCGCACCGATCTCGATGATCGACTGCGACAGTGCCGCGTTGACCTGGTCCAGCGCCTGGTCACTCCACTGCGACTGCCACGCCGCGTCCGGCAAATACGGCGACGACCAGCCCAGCATCGACTCCCGCGCCTCGGCGGGCAGCGCGCTGACCAGTTCCTGGAACCCGGGCAGTTCTTCCATCCCGGTGATCACCACATACACCGGCAGGCTGAGGCCGAAGCGTTGCAGAAGGTCGATGAAGCAGCGCCGGACCTTGAGGCTCAGCTCGGTGGTGTGCTCGATGTCATCAAGGGTACTGAACGGCACGGTCCAGATCACCGCATCCAATGGCCGCTTGCTGCGCAAGCGCAACATCAGCCCGAGCAGGCGCCACCAGTTGCCCCGCTGCCGGTTCATGCCTTCATCGGGCAGGAACAGCGCCTGGGGCACCACCAGCACCGCGCCTTCGGCATCGCAAAACCAACGCCCGAACCAGGCCACCTTGTCGGTCGGTTGCAAGCGCCACTGGGTACACAGTTGGGCACCGTCGGTTTCGTTGCCGAGCATCATCAGCCAGGGCATCTGATAGCGGTCGCGGGTGCCCTGCTCCTGCTCCATGTGACGCACCGCACCATAGAAACTGCGGATGGCCGCCCCGCCCTGGGTCCGTAGCCACCAGATCAGGGCCGCGACCGACAACACCACGACGATGGCGAGCAACACCAGGACGACGATGTTCAAGGTGCTCATGAATCCTGCTCCTGAACCACTGATTCGCCCAGTTGCAGCACCGGTTCGAGCTCCAGGCGAATGTCACGCCAGAACACCTGCCCCAGGCCGGTGAGCAACAACACCATTGCCAGGATCGCCAGCCCCAGGCGCAAGCCGTCCGGCAACGACTGCTGCACCGGCATGCGCACCGGCGGTGCCGCCGCAGCCAACGCCAGACGCTGGCTGACATCGACGTAATCGGGGTCGTGTTGCCAGGCAAAGGTGAATAGCGCCGCGCGCCATTTAGCCTGCTGGAGCTGGCCGGGCTCGCCACGCAGTCGCCCCTGGAACCCCAGGATCAGGCACTGCAAGTAGACATTCGCCAGGTCCCGGGTACCGGGCATCTGCTCGTCCAGCAATTTCTTGATCGCCGCCGGCAAGCGCTCGCCCGCCTGGCGACTGGCATACATGCGTGATTCGAGGGGGTGCTGCTGCCAGGCCAGTTGCCCGGGCCAGGGGCTGAACAGCAGGGTTTCGTCCACCAGCGCCACGAAGGCATAGACCAGCGCCTTGACCTGCTCGGTGGCCGCATCGCCGACGGTGGCGAAGGCTACCCGCCACAGGCGCTGGGCGCTGCGCCCGGAAAACTCCACCACCCGATTGACCAATACTGCGGGGTCGCTGTCCTTGGGCAAGTCTTGCCACTCCTGGGACCACTTCAACCAGGCTTGGCGAAAAGCGCTGCTCAGCGGCGCCTCATGCAGACTCCGAACCGCCCCGCCACTTCCGTCAGGCATACGACTCCCCTTTTGCGATCAGGCACTTTCACTGGCTTGCGCCACGAACAACACCACTTGCCACGGGCTGCTGGCCTGGGCCGATGCCGGCGCCACGATGTGCAGAGGCAACTGCCCGTCGAACCATTGCCCGCTGGCAGCCACCACGAACAAACGGGTGTCGTCGCCGACGCTGTAGGCCACCTGTTCGTTGCGGCTCATGGCCTGATGGGGCAAACCGCTCATGCGTTGCCGGCTCAGCAGCGGTACGTGCCGCGCCGACGCGATGATCGCCCCGCGCAACCAGTCGGCCGCCGCTTGCTCGCTGGCACCGTTGGGCATGCGCAGACCGATCACCAGGCGTTGATCCGGCTGATCGTCCGGCAACTGGATCGAGAAGACCTGTTCGTTGCGCTCGAAGGCCAGGCTGCGATAGCCGGCGCGAACCAGTTCCAGGGTGGTTTCCAGCCAGTCCAGCAACGGCTCGTAGCCCCGCTGCAACTCAAGGAAATCCAGCGGTGCGAAGGCCGGGACGCCCGCCAACGGATCGAGGGCCGACCAGCTCCCGGCCAGCCCCAGCAGCAAACCGTAGAGTGCCTGGGGCGTCGCCACCCGGGTGTTCAGTGCGCCCTCGACTTCCGGCAAGCGGGCCCACAAGGCGGTCAACTGCCGACGGATCTCCATGGCATCGTCCTGGTTGCCGGCCGCCTGGGCCTGACGCAAGCGACCGGCGAGAAACATGCATTTTTCCCGGGCCCGGGCACACACCCCGGCGACCCGTCGACCGAGGGCCGACTCCGGCAACAGGATTGGCGTCGGTGGCGTGTAGGGCACGCGCCAGAAACCACCGCCCTCCTTGCGGATGCGCAGCAGCGGCAGGCAGATCGAATCGGCTTTGCTCAGTTGCGTGCACAGCCTCGGGTTGGGTCGCCAGACGGTGATCGACTCGGGAAATTCACCGCTGGTCAGGTCCGGCAACGCCTCGCCGACCACCGATTGCAAACGGCCCTTGAGTGGCAGCAGTTGCCCGGCGCGCCACAGGGGGCTGACGGCCAGGTAAATGGTCACGGTGGCATCGGCGGTCTTGTCGATGGCCTCGGTGATGTCCAGCTCCAGGGACGGCCCGACGCCCGCCTGCAGGTTGACCGGCAAGCCGTCCGGCAAGGTGCCTTGCAGTTGCAGCAGCCGTACCTGGCCGGCGCTGAGGGCCGACGGGTCGACTTCCAACTGGCTGACGCCCCAGAACCAAGGATTGCAGGCGCCGGCGAAATGCGCGGCCAGGGCCTCGGCACGCAGCCCTTGCAGTTGAAAATGCTGGGGCAGCAATTGCATGCCCTCATGCCAGCACACCGCGTCAGGTAACAGACTCATACGACTCCCTTCGACATCCCAGTGTCGCCGCGCAGGGCGGCCCGCGGTTTACTCAAGGTTGACTGTCGTCGCGCTGGCCATCGTTGACGAGGGTCATCTCGCGACTGTCGAACTTCAGCCAGGCCTTGCGCTGATCGTCCAGCCGAAGCCGGTGCGCTCCGGGAGTGTTATAGCTGGCGAAGACCAAAAGTCCAGCGGCGCGCCGGCCCTCCAATGGGAAGGGTTGGCGGTCGATGAATTGCCCCGGCACCAGCTCCAGCCCCCACACCGCCATGAGTTGACGATAGTCGCGCTGGAACTGTTCGCGCTCGGCAAACCATTGGCTGGCGGTGATGCCTGACAGCTGCTTGAGCAGGTCCGGGTCGTTCACCGCGATGAAATCCACCGCGATCGGCGTGTCGTCATTGGCCCGGGGCGCGACGTCCAGGGTCAGGCTGTCCAGATCGACACTGGGGGCAAAAAGCGAGCAACCGGTGAGCGTCAGGCTCAAAAAAATCCGGAAAAAAAGACACGCAAAATGAATCTTCCTTTTCTCAGCGGTCAAAAATTGTTTTCGCTTGCATTTTTATAGACCTGTTCTAGCGTCTTGGATAGTTCGACCAGCACGGTCGAATGGACCAGGTTCGTCAAGGGAATGACAGGTTTTCTGCCCTCCATTTGCAACCTGCGGATCAGCAAGGGAATGCGATGAGCGGGCCGCCCGATGCATTGCTTCCTACATGCATCGGAGTCGGCCGCCATGGCAGAAAGTACCCAGCACAAGCTCGACAGAGTCCGCCCTCCCCGCGTCCAGATCACCTATGACGTGGAAATCGGCAACGCCATCGAGAAAAAAGAATTGCCACTAGTCGTCGGCATTCTGGCCGACCTCTCGGGCAAGCCGTTGGACCCGCTGCCCAAGCTCGCCGAGCGGCGCTTCACGGAAATCGATCGGGACAATTTCAATGAGGTGCTCGCCTCCATCTCCCCCCGAGCCACGCTGCAGGTGAACAACACCCTCAGCGGCGACGACAGCAAGCTCAACATCGAGCTCAACTTCCGCCACATCGACGACTTCGACCCGGTCAAGGTCGTCGAGCAGGTCACGCCATTGCGCCGGTTGTTCGAAGCGCGCCAACGCCTGCGGGACTTGCTGACCAAGCTCGACGGCAACGATGACCTGGACAAATTGCTGCGTGACGTGATCGCCAACACCGAAGGCCTGCAGGAGATCAAGTCGGCCCGGCCCCAGGACGCCACGCAAGAGCTGCCGACCGTCGCCGCCAACGATGACCCTGCCCCGGCCGAACCACAGGCCTGATCGCGCGCATCATTCAAGGGAGATAACGCCATGCCTGCTTCATCCAGCGCTCAAACCAGCGAGAGCACGACCCAGACCCTGTCCTTGCTGGACAAGATCATCGCCGAAGGCCGCATGGCCCACGACGACAGCCAGCAAGACTACGCCCGCGACATGCTGGCCGAATTCGCTACCCAGGTCCTCGACGAAGGCATGGCCATCGACAAGGACACGGTGGCAATGATCAACGACCGCATCAGCCAGATCGACGAGTTGATCAGCGCCCAGCTCAACGAAGTGCTGCACCACCCCGACCTGCAAAAACTCGAAGCCTCCTGGCGCGGCCTGCACTTGCTGGTGCAGAACACCGAAACCAGCACCCGGCTGAAATTGCGCCTGCTCAACGTCACGCAGAAAGAACTGCAGAACGACCTGGAAAAAGCCGTCGAATTCGACCAAAGCGCGCTGTTCAAGAAGATCTACGAGGAAGAATACGGCACCTTCGGCGGGCACCCGTTCAGCCTGCTGGTGGGCGACTACACCTTTGGCCGGCATCCGCAGGACATCGGCCTGCTGGAAAAACTCTCGAACGTCGCCGCCGCCGCGCACGCCCCGTTCATTGCCGCCGCCAGCCCGCGGTTGTTCGACATGACCAGCTTCACCGAACTGGCGATCCCCCGAGACCTGTCGAAGATTTTCGAGAGCCAGGAGCTGATCAAGTGGCGCGCCTTTCGCGAAAGCGAAGACTCGCGCTACGTGTCCCTGGTGTTGCCGCACTTCCTGCTGCGCCTGCCGTACGGTCCGGACACGCTGCCGGTGGAAGGCATCAACTACGTCGAAGACGTCAACGGCACCGACCACAGCAAATACCTGTGGGGCAATGCCGCCTGGACGCTGGCGCAACGGATCACCGAAGCTTTCGCCAAATATGGCTGGTGCGCGGCGATTCGCGGGGCCGAAGGCGGTGGCGCGGTCGAAGGCCTGCCGGCCCACACCTTCCGCACCAGTTCCGGGGACCTGTCGCTCAAATGCCCGACCGAAGTGGCGATCACCGACCGTCGTGAAAAAGAGCTCAACGATCTGGGCTTCATCTCCTTGTGCCACAAGAAAAACAGCGACGTGGCGGTGTTCTTCGGCGGCCAGACCACCAACAAGGCCAAGCTCTACAACACCAACGAGGCCAACGCCAACGCGCGGATCTCGGCGATGTTGCCGTATGTGCTGGCGGCTTCGCGTTTCGCCCATTACCTGAAGGTGATCATGCGCGACAAGGTCGGCAGTTTCATGACCCGCGACAACGTGCAGACCTACCTCAACAACTGGATCGCCGACTATGTGCTGATCAACGACAACGCGCCGCAAGAGATCAAGGCGCAGTACCCATTGCGTGAAGCACGGGTGGACGTGACGGAAGTGGCCGGCAAGCCCGGCGCCTACAAGGCCACGGTGTTCCTGCGGCCGCACTTCCAGCTGGAGGAACTGACTGCCTCGATCCGCCTGGTGGCGACCCTGCCGCCACCAGTGGCGGCCTGATCAATAAAAACCTATGGCGAGAGGGCTTGTTGTGGCGAGGGGATTTATCCCCGTTGGGGCGCGAAGCGGCCCTGAATACCAGCAACCCGGTGTGTCAGGCAAGTTGAGCTGACTGCTTAGGGCTGCTGCGCAGCCCAACGGGGATAAATCCCCTCGCCACAGGTTCGGCGTTCGTCTTTAACGGATCGGTATCGGGTAACAATCCACTCGACTTCAGGAGTTCCACACAATGGATGCAATCATTCTCGACCTCGGCGGCGACATCAAGGGCGACAGCCTGCTGGAAGGGTTCACGGACAAGATCGAGGTCATGTCCTACAGCCATAACGTGGCAATGCAGGTCACCAACGACGTCAGCAACTCGGAACGCACCTCCGGCCGGCCCCACATCGGCGAATTCACCCTGACCAAATTCGTCGACAGCTCCACCCCCACCCTCAATGAGTATTGCTGCGCCGGCAAGCCAATCCCGCAAGCCGTCATCACCATCGGCCGCAACGCCGCCGAAGGCAGCGGCAAACTCATGCCGTTCATCATCTACACCCTGACCAACGTCGTGCTGTCCAACGTCAGTGTCAGCGGCGGCACTGGCGGCAAGCCAGTGGAAACCCTGTCGCTGAACTTCACCAAAATCAAATGGGAACTCACCGCGCAGAAAGACGACGGCACCAAGGAAGGCACGGCGGGCACGACCTGGGACCTGGCCGCCAACAAAATGACCAAGTAAGGCAGCCGCGCCCATGGCTGGCTTCGGGCTGCGCCCGCCCCTGTTCGAACGCCTGTCCAGCCTGGCGGACGATCCCGGGCGGGCGTTCGACCGACAGGCGTTGCAAGACTCGGTGCATGCCGAACTGTCGCGCCTGTTCAATACCCGTCGTGGCCCACGGGCACTGACCGAACCACCGAGCATCCTGGACTATGGCATCGCCGACTGGACCGCGCTGCAACAGCAGCGCAGCGATGACCGCCGTCAACTGACCCGGGAAATTCGCCAGGCCATCACCCACTTCGAACCGCGCCTGCGCCTGGGTGAGGTCGAGGTCTGCCCGGTGCCGGGCCAGCCGCAGCAACTGTGCATACGGTTGTCGGGCGAGCTGCGCGGCGACCTGCACGCCTGGCCCGTGGCCTTTGTTATCGAGCCCGCCGGCGACGGCCTGGAGGTACGCCATGAGCGACTCGATTGATCCGCAACTGCTGGACTATTACCAACGCGAGCTGACCTGGTTGCGCCACGCCGGGAGCCTGTTCGCCGAGCGTTACCCCAAGGTCGCCCGGCGCCTGGCGTTGTCTCCCGGCGAATGCCCCGACCCCCACGTCGAGCGCCTGCTGGAAGGGTTCGCCCTACTGGCCGCGCGCTTGCAACGGCGGCTGGATGACGACTACGCCGAATTCAGCGATGCCCTGCTCGAACAGCTTTACCCGTTGGCCATGCGGCCCTTGCCGTCCTGCGCCATCGTGCAGTTCGAGCCCGACCCGAGCAAAGGCAACTTGAACGAGGGCTATCCGCTGCCTCGCGACACGCCGCTGTTCGTCACCACCGACACAGGCCAGAGCATTCATTTTCGCACTACGGCCGCCGTGCATCTGTGGCCAGTACACATCGGCGAAGCACTGCTGTTGGGCAGTGATGAAGCCCAGGCGCTGACCGGGGTGGTCCAGGCCCGCTCGGCCTTGCGCCTGGAACTGCGTTGCCTGGGGGAAAGCCAGTGGTCGACGCTGGGGATCGACTCGCTACGGGTGCACCTGGCGGCGTCACCGATGATCAACGCCGGGCTATACGATTTGCTGGGCGCTCACGCCATCAAGGTCCTGGCCGGCGCGCCGGGCAGCGTACCCGAGCCACTGGCTGGCCTGCCGCAGATCGTCGGCTTCGCCAGCGATCAGGTCTTGCTGCCGGACGAGGACGGCGTGCACCCTGGCATGCGCCTGCTGGCCGAATACTTTGCCTTCCCGGATAAATTCAGCTTCTTCGACCTGCCCCTGGCCGGCGCCACCAGCGACAGCCAGTCCTTGTACCTGTACATCGTGTTCGACCGTGCCCCCACCAGCCGCCTGCCGCTCCAGGCCAGCGACATTGCCCTGGGCTGCACCCCGGTGATCAACCTGTTTCCCCGAACGTCCGAACCCCTGCGCCCGGACGGCACCCGCAGCGAGTACCGGCTGGTGGCCGACAGTCATCGGGAAAACAGCGTCGAGATCCATAGCATCCGGGGCATGCGCGCCATCTCCGGCCAGGGCGTGCGCAAAGTGCCGGCCTACTACGGCAGCCAGCATGGCAACGACCAAACCTGCTACTGGCATGCGCGCCGGGTCAGCGGCATGAGCCCGAACCGGCTGGGCACCGACGTGATGGTCAGCCTGGTGGACACCCAGTTCGACCCGCTGGCCGACACCCGCGACTACAGCCTCACCGCCGAACTGCTGTGCACCAACCGCCACCTGGCCCAAAGCCTGCCGGCCGGTACGCCGCTGGGTTTCGAGCGTCCGGGGCCGGTGGCCTGGGCGCGCTTGCGCAACCCACCCAGCCCGCAAAGCTTGCCGCGCCTGGACGGTGAATCGCGCTGGCGGCTGGTGTCGCAATTGACCCTCAACCATCTGTCATTGGTCGAGGGCCCCCAGGCATTGGACGCACTGCGCGAGATTCTCCAATTGCACAACCTGCGGGACGAGGCCAGCGCCCATCGCCAGATCGAAGGAGTATCGGGGCTGAGCTGCGACCGCGTCATCGCCCATGTCGGCGAAGACGCCTGGCGCGGCTGGCGAAACGGCCTGGAGGTACGCCTGCAACTGGATCCGCAACACTTTGTCGGCAGTAGCGCCGTGCTCTTTTCCGGCGTACTGGCGCAGTTCTTTTCCCTTTATGCCACCGCCAATCGCTTCGTGCGCACCGTACTGGTCCAGTCCGACAAGGAGGTGAAGACATGGCAACCCCAAGCCGGCAAACCCCTGGTGCTCTGAACCTGAACGAGCGATTGCGGCGCGACCCGCAACGCTTCGAATGGCTCCAGGCCTTGCTGTTGCTCGAACGCGAACACCCCCAGGCCGAGCCCTTGGGCAGCGGCACCGCGCCGCACGCCGAAGCCTTGCGCCTGCGCGGGCCCTTGACGCCGCTGTTCGCCGCCAGTGAAGTCGAGAGCCTGAGCCAGGAACCCGGTCTGCCACCGACCTTGATCACACCGATCTTCGGCCTCGGCGGCCCGGACGGCCCGTTGCCCTACGTCTACCAGGAATGGCTGCAACAACGGGCGCGGGCGAAGGATCATGCCCCGGCGGAATTCCTCGACCTGTTCCAGCATCGCCTGCTCAGCCTGCTTTACAAGGTGATGCGCAAGCATCGCATCGCCCTCGGTTTCACCGCCCCAGGCGCGTCCGCCGTACACGCGCAACTGCGCGCGTTGACCGGCCTGCTGCCCAAGGCCTTGCAGGAACGCCAGGCCGCGCCCGACTCGGCGGTCCTGGCCTGCACCGCGCTGTACGCCGATGGCCGGCGCTCCCTGGACGGGTTCGCGGCGATTGTCCGTGAACAGTTCGGCTTGCCCGTGGAGCTGAGTGCCTATGAAGGGGGCTGGCGTGAAATCCCACCGGCCAGCCGTAGCCGCTTGCAACCGGGCGGACGCAACCTGCGCCTGGGCCGCAACGCGGTGGCCGGCACCCGGGTCTGGGACGAACACGCCGGCGTGCGCCTGACCCTCGGCCCACTGAGCACGGCCCAGGCCAGCGGATTGCTGCCCACCGGCGAGACTCATCCGCTGCTCGCCAGCCTTTACGCCCTGTATTTCGGCCCTGACCTGGATTGCACCCTGGTGCTGCTGGTGCGCGGTGCCGGCCCGCTGCAACTGGGCCGTCAGGCAGCGCCACGGCTGAACTGGAACGGCGGCCTGCAACGCCAGTCGAGCCTGGCCGTGCAACGGATCGAAACCCGCCTTCGTCAGCCGGAGATCGCCTGAAATGGAACTGGCCAGCCTGATCGGGCGCCTCAACCCGGACAACCGCCGCGCCCTGGAACGGGCCGCGCAACGCTGCATGCAGCGCAGCCATCACTATGTGGAAATCGAACACCTGCTGCTGGAGTTGCTCGACATCGAAGGCGGTGACTTCGCCTGCCTGCTGCCGCGTTTCGGCCTGGAGCGTGACGCGGTGGCCGCGGAAACCAACAAGGCCCTGGACCTGTTCAAGTCCGGCAGCACTCGTACACCCGCCCTGTCGGCGCAGACCATCGGCCTGTTGGAAGACGCCGTGGTCCAGGCCAGTGTGCTGGGTCTGGAGAGCATCCGCTCCGGGCTGTTGCTCCTGGCACTGCTGGACCGTGATGAACGCCGCAGCCTGCTGCTCAACAGCGCCTCGTCGCTGCTGCGTATTCCTCGCGACGCCCTGCGCGCCCATCTCTTGGAATGGACCGAAAGCTCCCGCGAGCATGTCGGTGGCGTGCGCTCGGCCAAACCCGGCGAGGCACCACAGAAACAGGACCCGGTGCTCGACCAGTACACCCAGGACCTGACCGCCGACGCCCGGGACGGCCGCATCGACCCCATCGTCGGCCGCGATGGGGAAATTCGCCAGTGCATCGACATCCTGCTCCGACGCCGGCAGAACAACCCGATCCTGGTGGGCGCGCCGGGCGTCGGCAAGACCGCCGTGGTGGAAGGCCTGGCCCTGCGTATCGCCGCCGGGGATGTGCCGCCATCGTTGCAGGAAGTCACCCTGCGCGTCTTGGACCTGGGCCTGTTGCAGGCCGGCGCGGGCGTCAAGGGTGAGTTCGAGCAACGCCTCAAGGGCGTCATCGATGCGGTACGCAACGCCGAAAAACCGATCATCCTGTTCATCGACGAGGCCCACACGCTGATCGGTGCGGGCGGTGCAGAAGGCGGCAGCGACGCGGCCAATCTGCTCAAGCCGGCCCTGGCCCGGGGCGAACTGCGCACCCTGGCCGCCACCACCTGGCTGGAATATAAAAAATATTTCGAGAAAGACCCCGCCCTGGCCCGCCGCTTCCAGTTGGTGCAAGTCGAAGAGCCGGACGAACTCACCGCCGTGGAAATGCTCCGTGGCGTGGCGAGCAAACTGGAGCAGCACCACGGCGTGCAGGTGTTGGATGCCGCCATCCACGAGGCAGTGAAGCTGTCCCACCGCTACATCTCCGGGCGCCAGTTGCCGGACAAAGCCATCAGCGTGCTCGACACCGCCTGCGCCCGAGTCGCCCTCGGCCAGCACGACGTACCGCCGCCGCTAGAAAGCCTGCGCCACCGGCAGAACAGCCTCAAGGATGAAGTCGAACGCCTGCGTCGCGAACAGGCCACCGGGCTCGATCACCGCGAACGCATCACCCTGCTGGAGAGCGAATCGACCAGCAACGTACAAGCCATCCGCGAGCTGGAAACCCGTTGGGGCGAAGAGCGCGAAGCGGTGCGCGAACTGCTCGACACCCGGCGCGAACTGCTCGCCCTGAGCGAACGTGCCGACAGTGAAAAAGCCGACACCGAGATCGATAACCGCATCGACCACTTGGCCGCCGAGCTGCTGCGCCTGGAAGCCGGCCTCGATGCCATTCGCCAGGACGATCCGCTGGTGCCGGAACAGGTGGACAGCAAGACCGTCGCCGCGGTGATCGCCGGCTGGACCGGCATCCCGGTCGGCAAGATGCTCGCCGACGAAGCCCACGCCGTGCGCACCCTCGGCCAGCGCATGGGCCAGCGGGTGATGGGCCAGGGCACGGCCCTGAACACCATCGCCCAACGCCTGCAAGCCTACCGCGCCGGCCTCACCGACCCACAGAAACCGGTCGGCGTGTTCCTGCTGGTGGGGCCCACCGGCGTGGGCAAGACCGAAACCGCCTACGCCTTGGCCGATGCTTTGTACGGTGGTGAACGCAACCTGATCAGTATCAACCTCTCGGAGTACCAGGAAGCCCACACCGTCAGCCAACTCAAAGGCGCCCCGCCCGGCTACGTCGGCTACGGCAGCGGCGGCGTGCTCACCGAAGCGGTGCGGCGCAAACCCTACTCCGTGGTGTTGCTGGATGAAATCGAAAAGGCCCACCCGGACGTGCTCGAAGCCTTCTACAACGTCTTCGACAAAGGCCTGATGGAAGACGGCACCGGTCTGGTGGTGGACTTCAAGAACACCGTGATGCTCGCCACCAGCAACGTCGGCGCCGAACTGCTGCTGGACACGCCAGTGGCGCAAGTGGGCAGCGACGACTTCAACGAAGCCTTGCACAAGGTGCTGCTGCAAGCGTTCCGCCCGGCGTTCCTGGCGCGCATGACGGTGGTCGCGTACCGGCCGCTGGATGAAGCGACGCTGGAAGGCATCGTGCTGGCGAAGTTGGAGAAATTGCGCGGGCGCTACAAGGCCGCGACCGGCAAACAGTTCGAGTTCGATGCCGGGATCGTCAAGGCCGTGTTGGCCAAATGCAGCGCGGCGGGGGCACGGGACGTCGAGAATGTGTTGATGACGCAGGTGACGGGAAAATTGGCGGAGTGGGTACTGGAGTAAGGAGTACAGGACTCATGAGAATCGGCAGCTTCAACGTTGAAAAAAACGGCAAGTCTTCCACCCTGGAAAAGCAAACCCAGGTGGATATCTTTCTCTACAACTGTTGCTCCAGTAACTACTGGGACGCGGACATCATTTTTTTGTGCGAAATACATTCGGCACAAATCGACAACTACCGCTCAAACCTGGCGGCCATCTACAAGAACTACAGTGTCCATGCGTTTACTGGCGGCTACTCGAACGCCTACATCGTCATGGTCAAGAGCTTTGAGCAATTGCAAGTGATCAGCCAGGGCAGCCTGTTTACCCTGAACAGGGACTTGATTGCGGTGGAGGCCAACGGTGTGAAGGGTTATACCGGCTACGTGTTCCTCGCACACTTCAAGTCCGGCCAGAATGGCGTGACCAAGAGCCAGCTCAAATCCTGTACGGCCCTGGGCGGTAAATGGGTCGCGACAGGTGACCTTAATCTGGATTACCAAAACGTCGGGCAGCTCGATACGGCGGGGCTTGCCTATGAGTGTTGGAACGGCCAGCAGACCCAGAGCAAGGGCGGCATTCTCGACTGGGTTCTGGCATCGGCGGACGTGAAGGTCGTGCCGGTCGACATCACCGGGCTTGCCCAGGTGTTCGATATGTCCGGACCCGATCACCGCCCCATCCTCTTCGATGTGACGAGCTGAACGACAACGGTCGCCGTTTTCCACGCCCTGCCGAGGACGCTTGATGCCCCGCTCCACCGACAGCAACACCACCCTCTCCCTCACCGCCAGCTCGCTGTCGGCGCTGTATCCCGACTCGCTGTCCGGCGAAGAACGCCTCAACGCCCTGGGCTCGCACACCCTCAACGGCATCAACGACGGCGCCTCGCTGGACCTCACGACGGCCGTCGCCAGCCATGTGACCACCACGCTGCACCAGGACGCCTTGCTGCGCCCGCTGGATTGGCTGGTGGCCGAGATTCGCCAACTGCCGGCCGATGCCACCGCCGAGCGTTATCAGCTTTTGCTCCGGCCCTGGCTCTGGTGGTTGAGCCTGGCCAGCAACAACCGCGTGTTCCAGAACCTCGCCACGTCGGACATCGTCACCACGATTTTCAAGGCCCACGGTTTCACCGATTTCCAACTCAAGCTCAGCGGTAGCTACACACCCCGCGAGTACTGCGTGCAATACGGCGAAACCGACCTGGCCTTCGTCTCGCGCCTGCTGGAGGAAGACGGGATTTTCTGGTTCTTCAGCCATGAAGACGGCAAGCACACACTGATACTGGCCGACAGCAACGACGCCTTCGTGCCCATCCCCAATGGCCCGACGGTGAATTATCTCGGACAGAAACTGGGGGAGCGAGAGCTGCACGGCATCCGCTCAGGGCAAGTGTGCCTGCAAGCGGTGGCCGGGGTTTACCAGGCCACCGATTATGAGTTCACCACGCCGACCACCTCGCTCTTCAGCCAGGCCGAAGCTGTGGCCGGGCCGAGTTCGATGTATGAGCATCCGGGCAGCTATACCGCCAAGGCGCAGGGCGATGCGTTGACCAAGCAGCGAGTGGATGGCCTGCGCAGCCAGGAGAAACGTTTTGTCGGCGAAAGCGATTGCCGCTGGCTGGTGCCAGGGTATTGGTTCACCCTCGCCGGCCATGAAGATACGACGTTGAATATCGATTGGGTGGTGACGTCGGTCAACCATGAAGCCAGCCACGACAGCTACCGCAACCGCTTCGAAGCGATCCCCAAGGCCACGGCTTATCGACCGGCCCGCGTCACGGCAAAACCGCGCATGCACACCCAGACGGCCGTGGTGGTGGGCAAGGCCGGCGAAGAAATCTGGACCGATGAATACGGCCGGATCAAGTTGCAATTCCCCTGGGACCGCACCGGCAAGAACGACGAGACTTCCTCCTGCTGGGTGCGCGTGGTCTTGCCTTGGAGCGGCAAAGGCTTTGGCATGCAGTTCGTGCCGCGCATCGGCCAGGAAGTCATCGTGACCTTCATCGACGGCGACCCGGATCGCCCCCTGGTCACCGGTTGCGTCTACAACGGCGACAACGCCCTGCCCTACGCGCTGCCGGCGAACCAGACCCAATCCGGAATCAAGACCAACTCGTCCAAGGGTGGCGGTGGTTTCAACGAGTTGCGCTTCGAAGACAAGAAGGACGCCGAAGAGGTGTTTCTCCAGGCGCAAAAGGACTTCAATATCAACGTGCTCAACGACACCACCGCCACCGTCGGCCACGACGAAACCCTCACGGTGCAGAATGCCCGCACCCGCACGGTGAAGGATGGCGACGAAACCGTCACCCTGGAGAAAGGCAAGCGCAGCGTGACCATCCAGACCGGCAGCGACAGCCTCGATGTGAAGGACACCCGCACCGTCACCGTGGGCTCGGACCAGACCCACAGCACCGGTGGCAACTACGACCACAAGGTCACCGGTAACTACAGCCTGACGGTGGATGGCAACCTGACCATCAAGGTCAGCGGCACCCTGACCCTGCAAAGCGGCGGCAGCTTCGCCATCAAGAGCGGCGCGGACCTGGCGGCCCAGGCCAGCACCTCCATCAGCCACAAAGCCGGCACGGCCCTGAGCAACCAGGCCGGGACGTCATTGGAAAACAAGGCCGGAACCACCCTCACCAACGACGCCGGCATCAGCCTGGTGAACAAGGCGGCCGCCGAACAGACCGTGGACGGCGGCGGCATGCTGACCATCAAGGGTGGCCTGGTGAAGGTCAACTGACAGGGGCACAACGATGACCACGAAAAGACTGGATGTGGAACGTGGTGACAGTCGGCTGGACGGGGAACTGGTCGATGGCCGGCTCGACGGCCCACTGCAGATCGAAGAAGCGCAACGCCCGCAAGCAAAACTCAACTACAGCCAAGGTGAACTGCAAGGCACCAGCACGTTGTATCACCCCAATGGCAAGGTCTCGGCGGTCTTGCCGTTCGTGAAGGGCAAATTACAGGGCGTGGCGAGCTTCTACGCGGCCGAAGGCGGCCTGCAACGCCAGGCCACCTACCGCCGCGGGTTGTTGCACGGTGAGGCGAACAACTACTTCCCCGACGGGCAACTGGCCGAAGCCGAGGTCTATCGCGACGGCGTGCGCGACGGTCGCTACCGCCGCCTGCACCCCAACGGCAACCCGGCGGTAGAAGCCCGCTACCTCAACGGCCAACTGCTGGAACCGCCCCACGCCTACGCCGAAGACGGCCGCCCACTGGACGCCGAGGGTAAACCGATCTCCCGGCTGCGTTGGTGGTTCAGGCGCTGGAATGACCCCGCTTAAGCATGCCCCCAGCTTTTCTGTGGGAGCGAGCTTGCTCGCGAAAGCGGTGTGTCAGCTTGCATTGATGTTGACGGTGCCGCCGCCATCGCGAGCAAGCTCGCTCCCACAATGGCCCTGTGCTGAATGCAAAACACCTGAACACCCCAGATCCCCTGTGGGAGCGAGCTTGCTCGCGAAAGCGGTGTGTCAACTTGCATTGATGTTGACGGTGCCGCCGCCATCGCGAGCAAGCTCGCTCCCACAATGGCCCTGCGTTGAATGCAAAACGCCTGAACACCCCAGATCCCCTGTGGGAGCGAGCTTGCTCGCGAAAGCGGTGTGTCAACTTGCATTGATGTTGACGGTGCCGCCGCCATCGCGAGCAAGCTCGCTCCCACAATGGCCCTGTGCTGAATGCAAAACACCTGAACACCCCAGATCCCCTATGGGAGCGAGCTTGCTCGCGAAAGCGGTGTGTCAGCTTGCATTGATGTTGACGGTGCCGCCGCCATCGCGAGCAAGCTCGCTCCCACAATGGCCCTGCGTTGAATGCAAAACGCCTGAACACCCCAGATCCCCTGTGGGAGCGAGCTTGCTCGCGATGGCGGTGCGTCAGTTTGCATAGATGGTGCCTGTGCCACCGTCTCCCCGGCTCACTGAAATGCCCATACCTTTTGCTGGGGTCAATCACGCTAAAGCGCCTGCGCAACATACCCACGTATGGTATCGAACGCGGTCCGGCGCGATGCAGACTCATTCTCCAGGCGATCCCTACTCTCTCATGTCGAGCGAGGCGGCTTTCGCCAAGTCCCTGAGCCAAGCCATCGGAGAACGACCATGACCACCCATTTGAACACCCCTGCTGCAAAGGATGGAATGCATCCGGATTCAAACATGAACGTGCACGCGACTGCGTACGAGGAGTTGGTCCCTTCGCGTTATGCGCTGAAGATTGGTGAGATCGACGTGCTGGTGGTCAGCGATGGGGTATTGCCGCTGCCGACCTCGACGATGTCCACCAATGCCGACCCAGCCGCCCGCGCGGCTTGGTTCAAGGACATGTTCCTGGGCCCGGACGCCTTCGATTGGGCGCTGAACGTGCTGGTGGTGCGCAGCGGCGAACAAACCATACTGGTGGATGCCGGGCTTGGCGGCCAGTTCCCCGGTTTCCCACGGGCCGGGCAGTTCCCCAAGCGCCTGGCTGCCGCCGGTATCGATCTCGCCTCGGTGACCGACGTGGTGATTACCCACATGCACATGGACCACATTGGCGGGCTGCTGGTCGATGAGGTGAAGCACCGGCTGCGTCCGGACGTACGGATCCATGTCGCGGCGATCGAGGTAGCGTTTTGGGCGGCGCCGGATTTCTCCCACACCGTCATGCCCTCGCCGGTACCGGACGTGCTGCGCGCCACCGCCGAGCAATTCATGCACGAGTACCACGACAAACTGTGCACATTCGAGGAAACCTACGAGGTCGCGCCGGGCGTGGTCGTCAAGCGCACCGGCGGCCATACCCCGGGGCACAGCGTGGTCCACGTGACCTGCGGCGAGGAGCGGTTGACGTTCGCCGGCGATGCCTTGTTCCCGGTCGCCTTCGACCACCCCGACTGGCACAACGGCTTTGAACATGATCCTGAAGAATCGGTCCGCGTTCGGGTCCGCCTGATGCGAGAAGCGGCGGCGTCCGGTGAGCTGCTGGTCGCCACTCACCTGCCGTTCCCCTCCGTTGGCCGAGTGGCGGTCGACGGTGACGCCTTTCGCTGGGTTGCGGCCTATTGGGACTACTGATTGCGCTTCGAGGCGGGGCCAGCGTCCAAACCGGACGCCGGTCCTAACCCGATGATCAGCGTGCGGGTCGCTCGTTGATCGTGCTCGCGGCCTGGAACAGGATTTTCCCGACGAAATCGATTTCCCGCTCGGTGATGATCAACGGCGGCAGGAAGCGCACGGTCGCGCCGTGGCGGCCGCCCAGTTCAACGATCAGTCCGTGCTTCAGGCACGCCTGTTGGAAAGCCTTGGCCCGGGCCGTGTCCACCGGCGGATGACCCTGTACATCAGGGGTGCCCTGCGGGTCGACGATTTCCATGCCGAGCATCAGGCCACGTCCACGCACATCGCCGATCCAGGCGAACTCGTTTTGCAGTGCCTGCAATTGCTTTTGCAGGTGAGCCCCCACCGTTTCGGCGTGCTGGACCAAGCCTTGATCGCGGATGAAGCGCAAGGTCGCGGTACCCGCCGCCATCGCCAACTGATTGCCACGGAACGTGCCGGCGTGGGCACCCGGCTGCCAGACGTCCAGCGACTCGTGGTAGACCATCACCGACAGCGGCAACCCGCCGCCAATGGCTTTGGACAGGGTGATGACATCCGGGGTGATGCCCGATTGCTCGAAGCCGAACATCCGGCCGCTGCGGGCAATGCCGCACTGGATCTCGTCGACGATCAGCGGAATGCTGTGGGCCTGGGTCAACCGGCGCAGCTCCTGCAGCCAACGGTCCGGCGCGGCAATCACTCCGCCCTCGCCCTGGATCGGCTCCAGGATCATCGCCGCCGGTGCGGTCACCCCGCTTTCCGGGTCGTTGAGCAAATGTTCGAGGTAACGCACGTTCAACGTGACCGCTTGATCGCCGGCCACCCCGAACGGGCAACGATAATCGTGAGGGAACGGCAGGCGCTGTACCCCGGGCATCAACGCGCCCAGGGCATTTTTCGGCGACAGGTTGCCGCTGATGGCCAGCGTGCCCAGGGTCATCCCGTGATAGGCCCCTTCGAACGCCAGGACCGAATGCCGCCCGGTGGCGGTACGGGTCAACTTGAGCGCGGCCTCGACCGCATCAGCTCCACTCGGGCCGCAGAATTGAATGCGTGCGTGACGAGCGAACTCGCTGGGCAGGCACGCGAAAATTTCCTGGACGAAGGCGTCCTTCACAGGTGTCATGAGGTCCAGGGTATGCATCGGCACACCGGCCGCCATGACCTGGGTGATGGCTTCGACGATCACCGGGTGGTTGTGCCCCAGGGCCAGGGTTCCAGCACCGGCCAGGCAATCGACGAACACTTGCCCTCGGCTGTCCTGCACATAAATGCCATGGGCCCTTTCAAGCACCAGAGGAATGCGTCGCGGGTAACTGCGGGCGTTGGACTCCTGCTGTTGCTGACGCTCCAGCAGCGGCGTCGAGTCGAGGCAGTAAGGGCTCGACAGACCGGTGTGCAACAGGCGTAGCTGTTGCGCGCCACCTGCTGTGACATTCGAAAAAGCACTCATGATTTCCTCCATGGAGGCTGGGTTTGGAAGGGAACGAACAGCCTGGAAACAAACATCCGAAATGTTGCAGGACAGGCGCGGGGAGATTGCCTCCCCGCGCCCATGGGTTTACATGTCGTAGCGCAGGATCATCCCCACCGTGCGCGGTGCGCCAACGTCGATGATGTCGTCGTTGCGGTTGTTGGTGACGTATTCCTTGTCGAACGCGTTCTTCACGTAGGCGGATACCGCGACGTTCTTGGTGACTTTGTACTCGGTGTTGAAATTCACCAGCACATAGGCGTCGCTCTTACGTTCACCAGTGACTTTGCCGCTTGCGTCGAACTCGTACTCCGAAGGCGCGGTGCTCTGATAGACAATGTCCGTGCCGAAGATCAGGCGATCGTCGAAGCGATAGACACCACCCACCGAGGCCTTGTATTTAGGCGCGTAGAGGAACGCCTCGCCGCTTCTGTCCTGACCATTGTCAGCAACGAAATCCTTGTATTTGCTATCGGTAATGGCGCCACCGACATTCAGGGTCAGCTGTTCGGTGATGTCTTTTTCGACGAAGACTTCCAGGCCCTTGATGTCACTGCGACCAGCGTTGTAGATATCAATGACGTTGCTACCGGCTTGGCGCACGCTGACCTGCTGATCTTTCCAATCCGTGTAATACAGGTTGGCGCGAGTACGCAGGGTCTTGTCGAAGAACGAACCACGATAGGACAGCTCGTAGTTGGTGGTGTATTCCGGGTCGTAGGCTTGGTGACCGCTACCGGAACGCAGGTTGACACCGCCACCGCGATAGCCCTTCTGCACCGTGAAACCGAGGTACTGGTCCGTTGCCAGTTCGTAGTCGATGCCGAGCTTCGGCAGTACGGCATCAAACGACTTTTTGATTTTCTCAGGAACGAAGCGGCCGTCTGCCTCAATGTCGGTATCGTTGGTCTCGTGGTCGTAACGCAGGCCGGTGATCAACGTCCAACGCGGCGCGAACGTCCAGTTGACTTCACCGAACACCGCCTTGTTTTCAATCTTGGTATCACCTTTGACGGTACGAACCAGCACGTCATCGAACAACAACCGGTCGTGGAAGGCGTTGGTGTTATGGCCATAGTAGGCACCGACGAAACTCTTCACCGTGTCCGAGTCGTAATTCAGACGCAACTCCTGACTGAACAGGTTACCGTCCTGCTTACGCAGAACGACCTCGTTGTCCACCGCTGTCTGGTCAAAGTCCAAACGGTTGCTGTAGTCCGTGCTGGTATTGGCGGTCATGCTCGTCAGCGACCAGGCATCGTTCAGGCGGTAATCCACCTTGGCGCTGAGGGTGTCCTGCTTGAGGTTGTCGAAGGCCTCGGTATTGGACGCGATGTCGTAATAGCTCGGCTTGCCATCGGCGCCGCGCATCGTCGAGCGGTCACCCTGGCGATGTTCGTTATGGGCATAAGTCAGCAAGACGTCAGTGTCGTCATTGGGCAGGATCAGCAATTTACCGCGGGCGTTGCTGGTGCGATGCGGGTTGGCGTCTTTATCGAGCGTGGTGTTGCGGATGTAGCCGTCACCGTCGGAATAATCCACGGCGATACGACCGGCGATCTTGTCATCCACAATGGCCCCGCCACCGGCCACGGCCGCGCCGTGTTCACCGTAGTTGCCCACGTTGGTCTGCGCCGAGAAGCTCGGTTCGAACGTTGGGTTCTTGGTTCGGATAACCACCGCGCCGGCCAGGGAGTTACGGCCTTGGGTGGTGGATTGCGGGCCCAGGAAAACCTCGACCTGCTCGGCATCCCAGAGCGGGACCGGGCTGAGGGTCAGCGCGCGGTTCGGCTGCACGGCACCGTCGACATACACCGACACCGCACCGTTGAGGGCCGCAGGGCCCTGGTCGTCGAAACCGGACACCGGCACGCCACGAATACCCCAGTTCTCATTGCCGGCCTGGCTATAGACGCCGGGCGTGCGGGCAAACACATCCACCAGGTCCTTGTCGCCGTGCTCACGCAGGTTCTTGTCGGTGACGACCACGACGCTGGACTGGGTCTTATCAAGGGTACGGTCGATCTTTTCACCGGTTACGGTGATTGGAGCGATCTCCATCTTGCCGGCTTCTTCAGCCGCCCAAGCACCGTTGCTCAGGCCGATGGCCGACCCTACAGCCAACGCAATTGTGTTCTTTTTGAAATTCACGCCCCGCTCCCCTGCGACAGATATTTTTGGTTTTTTGAGCTGGCCGAAGGCTGTTTGGCGCCAGCGGAGCGGAGTCTAATCCAAAAAAAAAATTAAATAAATAGTATTGATAATCCATCTCATTTGTACCTAGTATGTCGTCTTGTATTGCCTTACATACATTACAGACGAGTCCTACATCGCTGACCGCTGCCTTGCTTTCATGGTCGTGTGACTGGTCGAAGACGCTATAAGAGGATGCACAAGGATGACCTCAATCGAACACCTGAACGGGCGTTCCGAGCTTTTTTCAATGGCGCCCACGGATGCAAGCGCCCAATCGCTACCCGTGCTGGTGCAGGGGACGTCGGGACAGTCGATCCATGACCTGGACGCTTCGATTCGCGACAGCCTGGCCCAGGTCCTGACTACGGTGGGCGGCGTGTTGTTCCGTGGCTTCACCGTCGCCACCCCCATCGACTTCAAGCGCTTCGCCGCCAGCTTCGGCGCGCCGCTGGCCAGCTACGAATTCGGCTCCACGCCGCGCAGCAAAGTCTTCGCCGGGGTCTATAGCTCCACCGAGTACCCGGCCCATCAATTCATTCCGCTGCACAACGAACAGGCCTACACCCGCCCCTGGCCTTCGCGCATCTGGTTCCACTGCATCAAGGCCAGCGAAACCGGCGGCGAAACCCCGATTGCCGACAGCCGCCTGATCTACCAGCGCATGCCTGCCGAGATCCGCGAGCTGTTTGCCAGCCGCGAGCTGCTTTATGTACGCAACTACAGCGGCGCCCTGGACCTGCCCTGGGAAAAAGTCTTCAACACTCAGGACCGTGCCGAGGTCGAACGCTACTGCCAGGACAACGACATCGAGTGGGAATGGAAAGCCGATGGCGACCTGCGCACCCGCCAGCGTTGCGCCGCCGTGCAGCAGCATCCCGAAACCGGTGAGTGGGTCTGGTTCAACCAGGCGCACCTGTTCCATGTCTCGGCCATCGAACCCAGCGTACGCGCCAGCCTGCTGGCGGCGGTGGGCGAAGAGAACCTGCCGCGCCATGTCTATTTCGGCGACGGCTCGCCGATTGCCGACGACATGCTCGACACCGTGCGCGAGGTCTACCGCGAGACGGCCATCAGTTTTCCCTGGCAGCCCGGCGATATCCTGATGCTCGACAACCGACTGGTGGCACACGGTCGCAATCCTTTCACCGGTGACCGCAAAGTCATCGTGGCCATGGCGTGAATTGCACATGTTTTCTTTCGAACACTGGATCGACGTGCTGGAAGCCAACGCCCAGCACTTCCCTCTGCGTGCTGCCCTGCATTTTCTGCCGGACGGCGTAGAGATCGGCGAAACCCTGACTTTTGCCCAGTTGCACGAACAATCCCGCTCCTTGGCGGCCGCGCTGCAAGCGCGTTATGCCCCGGGTGATCGCGTGCTGTTGATGCTGCCCAGCAGCCTCGACTACGCCCGCGCGTTTTGTGCCTGCCTGTATGCCGGCCTGATCGCGGTGCCGTTGTTCCCGCCACCGTCACGTAAACCGCGTCACCTCGACCGCGTCCGCAACGTGGTGGTGGATGCCGAACCGGCGCTGATTTTCGCCCCGGCGGATTATCGCGAAGGTTTGCTGGAACTGGTGGAGGGCCGGGTCGATGTGCTGACCGTCCAGGACCTGGGCACGCCACCGGCCAGCCAGTGGCAGCGTCCGGCCATCGATGGCTCAACGGTGGCCTTCCTGCAATACACCTCGGGCTCTACCGGCTCGCCAAAAGGCGTCGAGGTGCGTCAGCGCAACCTGATCGCCAACGTCGAACTGATGCGCCAGGCCTACGCCTTCGACGAGCACGGCGCCATGGTCAACTGGCTGCCGCTGTACCACGACATGGGCCTGATCGGCGGTATGCTGGCCCCGCTCTACAGCGGCATGCCGTGCTACCTGATGGCCTCCCAGACCTTCGTCAATGCGCCGTCGACCTGGTTGCAAGCGTTGAGTCGCTACCGCGCCACCGCCAGTTTCGCCCCCAACTTCGCCTATGCCCTGTGCAACCGCGTGGTCAGCGACAACCTGATCGCGCAGCTCGACCTGAGCGCCTGGAAACACGCCATCAACGGCGCCGAACCGATCCACCCCGGCACCCTGGAAGCCTTCGCCCAGCGCTTTGCCGCCTGTGGCCTGAACCCGTTGGCCATCAGCCCCGGTTATGGCCAGGCCGAAGCGACCCTGTGTGTCAGCGCCACACCGGCCGACGCGCTGCCGGTGGTGCTGCGCCTGGACAAGGCCGTGCTGGAAACCGGCCGCGTGGCGCTGGCGGCGACCGATGCCGCCGCCGTGGAGTTCGTCGCCTGTGGTTACCCGCAAGCCTTGCACAGCATCGCCATCGTCGACCCACAGACCTTCGAGCAATGCGCCGCCGATCGCATCGGCGAAGTCTGGCTCAAAGGCCCGAGCAACGCCGAATCCTACTGGAAGAATCCCGAAGCCACTCGCGAAGCCTTTGAAGCCCGGATTGCCGGCTCATCGGAACATTACCTGCGCTCCGGCGACCTGGGCTTCATGCACCAAGGCCAGGTCGTCATCTGCGGACGGCTCAAGGACCTGTTGATTCTCAATGGGCGAAACCTCTACCCCCACGACATCGAATTCGCCATTACCGACGCCGAGCCGGGCATCCGCACCGGGCGCATCGCCGCCTTCTCGGAAATGGACCCGGCACTGGGCCGCGAGAAGCTTGTGATTGTCGCCGAGCCGCAACGCAAGTTCGTCGACCCGGCGCATCACCCGGCGCTGTTCGCCTCGATGCAAAACGCCGTGCGCGAAGCCGCCGACTGCGGCATCGACCAGATCGTGCTGGTGCAAGCCGGCACCATCCCGATGACCACCAGCGGCAAGATCGCCCGTCAAGGCGCACGTAAACAGCTGGCCGCAGGCACGTTGAGCATCATCGCCCAGAGCGGTGGAACGCTCGCCTCGAACGGCGAAGCCCTTGACCTTGCCGAGTTCAAGCGCCTGGCGACCGAAACGTCGCAACAGGCCCAAGCGGCCTGCCGCCAATGGCTGGAACAGACGCTGCGCGAGGTCAACCCGTATTTTTCCGCCGACTTCGACCTCAGCCTGATCGGCCAGGGCCTTGATTCCATCGGCGTGGCCGACTTTGCCGCGCGCCTGCACAAGGACCTGGGCTGGAACCTCGATACCCAAAGCCTGTTCGGGGACACCACCCTCGGGCAATGGGCACTGGCCCTGCAAAGCTTCCTGAATGAGGCGGTGCCGACGGCCGAGGCTTCGACCGAGCAGGCCAACCTCAGCCAGGGGCATCAATCGTTCGCCCAGCGTCGCCTGTGGTTCCTGCGCCAACTGAACCCGGACGACACCCGTCATAACCTGGTGCTGCACCTGCGCCTGCAAGGTCCGCTGGACATCGAGACGCTGACCCTGCGGTTAAACACGCTGGTCGAGCGGCATGGCGTGTTGCGCACGGTGTACCGCGATGGTGTCGATGGCCCGCAACAACAGGTATTGCCGGCCACAGCGGTAGCGCTGGTCCATCATGATTTGCGTGAGCACAATGAAGCCCAGCAACAACAAGCGCTGAGCCAACGCTTGGCCGACGAACACGCCACCCCGGTCGATCTGCAAGCCGGCCCGCTGCTGCGGGCACAGTTGCTCAGCCGTCCTGACCAACAGCATGACCTGCTGCTGACCCTGCACCACATCGCCTTCGACGGGCGCTCGGCGCAACTATTGTTGGCGGAACTGGCGGGGTCGGCGGACGCCGCGCTCCCAGGGCAATACCTCGATTTCGCTCAATGGGAGGCCCGGCACTGGAGCGAACAGCGGATCGCCACCGAGCAGGACTTCTGGCGCGGACACCTGGCCGGCCTGCCCCAAACCTTGGAACTGGGTGGCAGCGGCCAGGCCCCGGGCGAGCACAGCCTGGACTTCAACGTGCCCCAGGCCAGCTGCGAACAGTTGGCAGCGTTGGCCCGCGAGCAAGGCATGACCTTGTTCATGCTGTTGCTGGCCAGTTACCAACTGGTGCTCAAGCAACTGGGCGGCCAGCAGCAGTTCCTGCTGGGTACCGACGTCAGCGGCCGGCCACTGGCAGAGCACAACGACGTCATCGGTTTCTTCGTCAACCAGTTGACCCTGCGCTGCGACCTGCGCGGCGAACCGACCGTGGCCGGTTTCCTGGAGCGGGTTCGCGATGAAGCGCGCCTGGTCTATGCCCATCAAGGCCTGCCTTTCGACCTGGTGGTCTCGGCTCTGGCGCCGCAGCGCCGGCCCGGTCACTCGCCGCTGTTCCAGGTCAAGCTCAACTATCAACCGTCACGGGTGGCGCCGACCGCCATCGCCGGCGCGCAGTTGAGCGCGCTGGACGTGGCCCAGGCACCGGGGGATTTCCACCTGGTGCTCGACCTCGTGCACGGCAGCGATGGCCTCGCCGCGACCCTCAAGTATCGCGGCGAATACTTCGACCAGGGCCGAGCCTTGCGTCTGCAACACCTGTGGACGTGCCTGCTGGAACAACTACACACGCTGCTGGACGAGCCGTTGCCGGCGCTGGCCGAGCGCATCGACAGCTGGGACCAAGCCTTTGCCCGTGAGCGACAACAGTCCCAGGCGCTGGCCGGTCGCAGCCAGATGATGCAAGCCAAACGTCGCTCCTTGTCCCTTTAACCGAGTCGGATGCAATTATGTCTATCGTGCCCCCATCGCCACGCGCCCTCGGTGCAGTGCGTCGCAAAGCCATGAACGTCTCGGAACAACAGTTGGTGACCGAGCGCCTGCTCAGCCCGGACCACGCCCTGCCCCTGGTGATCGAACCCGCGGTCAGTGGTGTCGATCTGGTCGCCTGGGCGGCCCGGGAACGCGAGTCGTTGGAAAAGAAACTGCTGCAATACGGCGCCCTGTTGTTTCGCGGCTTCAACGTCGCGTCCGTGGAACAATTCGACCAGGTGATCACCGCCCTCTCCCCCGGCGCGCTGGAATACATGTTCCGCGCCTCGCCCCGGACCCGGGTCGGCGGCAACATCTACACCTCGACCGACTACCCGGCCGACCAGATGATTTTTCCCCACAACGAACACTCCTACTCGCCGCGCTTCCCGCTGCGACTGTTCTTCTACTGCCAACTGCCGTCCGAGACCGGTGGTGAAACACCCATTGGCTCGACCCGCGCCGTGAAGGCCAGGATCAGCCCGCAGATCGAAGCGCGGTTCCGGGAAAAAGGCGTGCTGTACGTGCGCAACTACGGCGACGGTTTCGGCCTGCCGTGGCAGACCGTGTTCCAGTCCGAGGACCGTGGCGAAGTGGAAGCCTACTGCGCCAGCGTCGGCATCGAAGTGGAATGGAAAGACAACAATCGCCTGCGCACCCGCCAACGCGGGCCGGCCGTGGTGCGCCACCCGCGCACCGGCGAAGAGGTCTGGTTCAACCACGCCACGTTCTTCCACATCAGCACCCTGCCCGGGCGGATCCGCGATTCTCTGCAAAGCAACTTCAACGACCTCGACCTGCCCACCAACACTTTTTATGGCGACGGCGAACCCATCGAACCGCAGGTCCTGGAATCGCTACGCGCGGCCTACCTCGACTCGCTGGTGCGGTTTAGCTGGCAACAGGGGGACGTGTTGTTCATCGACAACATGCTCGCTGTGCACGGTCGTGAACCCTTCACCGGCAAGCGCGCCATCATGACCGGCATGGCCGAAGCCCTGCTGTCGAGCGACGTTGCCGTCTGACATTCAACGAGGCCACCCGCCGTTCGCAGGAGGCTTGCCCGACCCCTGTCCAGCAAGCCCGGCGTCTGTGCGGTGATCAGGCTCAAGCCCTTTTCCAGTCGAGATGAACATGAGCGGACTTCAAGGTTTTCGTATTTCGCCGCAACAGGCATCGGTTTACCCCCACATCAACGGCGCGACGCAGCACCCATTCAGCAGCCATTTGCAATGGTCGCTGTCGCAACCGCTGGACGTCGATGCCTTGAACAAGCGCCTGCAGGCATTGGTGGCCGGCAGTGAAATCCTGCGCACGCGCCTGATGCCCGTGCCCGGCTTGCGTCACCCGGTGCAGGTGATCGACGAAACCGCTGCGTTGGCGGTGAACCTCCAGGACCTGCGCCAACACAGCCGCGCCGACCAGGACGCCGCGCTGACCCGGCTCGTCGACCAGCCCCGCGACTGGACGGCGCCCCTGTGCGTGACCCTGGTACGCCTGTCCGATGAACAAACGGTCCTGGACCTGGCGGCAGCCAGCAGCCACTTCGACCTCGCCAGCCTGAAATGGCTGGCCGGTGCATTGCTGCAAGACAACGCCACGGACCTGTCCGACACCTTGCAATACGCCGACTACGCCGAATGGCGCTGGAGCCTGGTTGAAGACGCGCCGGACCATCCGGGCGTGAGCTTCTGGAAACCCTCGGACGAAACCGAACAGGCCACCCTGCAACTGCCCCTCGAAGCGACCCTCGAAGGCCGGTTTGCGCCGACCCGACTGGACCTGGCGCTGCCGGCCGACCTCGCCCGCCACCCGGCCCTGACCCCGGAGCTGCTGCTGACGGCATGGGCAGCGGTGCTGGGACGACTGGCCGGCCAGCAACAGGTGCCGCTCACCCTGATCCATGAAAGTCGCGGCGCGGAACTGGAGAACACCCTGGGTCTGTTCGAGCAATGCCTGCCCGTGAGCATCGCACTGGATGCCCAGGCGACCCTGCTGGAGCAAAGCACGCAAGTGGCCGCCACCCTGGAACGGGCGGTCGGCTGGCAGGACTATTACACCGGCACCCTCGATGCCGGATACGCCTTTGCCTGGCGTTCGGGCGATGCCCGGGAGCGTCAGGCCAGTGCGGTGATGAACCCGCTGAAAGCGTGCCTGAACGTCCGCCAATTGCCCGACAGCCTGCACGCGCAGCTGGTCTACGACCGCCATGCCCTCAGCACCGAGGCCGCGGGTTGCCTCGCCGAACAATGGCTGCAACTGTTGCAAGGTGCCCTCGCCGAACCACAACGGGCCTGGGCCCAATTGCCCCTGGGTGGCGCGCTGCAAGCGCAACTGATCGGCACTGGCGCGAGCGTACCGTCCATCGAACCAGTGACACTGGTGGAGTTGATTGCCCGCCAGGTTCGCCAGCAACCGAACGCCATCGCCCTCAGCGACCAGGACGGCGACCTGAGCTACGGCCGCCTCGACGCCTGCGCCACGCAGCTGGCCCATCGACTGGTCGCCGCCGGCATCGGTCCCGGGGTGCCCGTCGGCATCCTGTTCGCCCGTAGCAACGCGGCCATTGTCGCCATGCTCGCCGTCTTGAAAGCCGGTGGCGCCTACGTGCCAATCGACCCGACCTACCCCGCCGACCGCCGCGCCTACATGCTCGCCGACAGCGCCATCGCCCACATCGTGGTCAGCGCCGAACTGGCCGACAGCGTGCCGGCCCACCTGCAACGCTTCGTGCTGGATGACCTGGCAACGCCGGACCTCGGCGATTTGCCAACACTGCCGTTGCCAGACGCGAACGACCTCGCCTACTTGATCTACACCTCGGGCTCGACCGGTGCGCCAAAAGCTGTGGAAATCAGCCACGGCGCGCTGAGTTTCTCGACCCAGGTGCGCATGGCGGCCTACGAGACGCCGGTGCGCGCCTACCTGCTGTTGTCGTCGTTTGCCTTCGACAGTTCGGTCGCCGGGATTTTCTGGACCCTGGCCCAAGGCGGACGCCTGGTGTTGCCCGCCCCGGGTGAAGAGCTGGAGATGGCCCGCCTGGCGCAGTTAATTGCCCAGCATCAGGTCAGCCATGGCCTATCCTTGCCGTCGCTGTACCAGGCCCTACTCGATCAATTGCAGCGCAGCGGGGAAACCGACAGCCTCGCCTGCTGGATCGTCGCCGGCGAGGCTTGCCCACCGTCACTGATCGCGCAACACAACAAGACCCTGCCACACGCCCGGCTGGTGAACGAATACGGCCCCACTGAAGCGACGGTCTGGGCCACCTATGAGGTGTTGGAGCCGGGCCGGAACGTCAGCATCGGCCGCCCCATTGCCGGCATGGACCTGCGCCTGCTGAACGAATTCGACAGCGCCTGCGGCATTGGCGAACCGGGTGAAATCGTCCTCGCCGGCCCGACCCTGGCCCTCGGCTATCGCAACAAGCCCGAAGAAACCGCCAAGGCCTTCGTCACCCTGGCCGACGGCACCCGTGCCTATCGCACGGGTGATCTGGCGTGCTGGTTGGCCGACGGGCGCCTGGCGTTCCTCGGGCGCAAGGACCATCAGGTCAAGGTGCGTGGCTACCGCATCGAGCTGGGCGAAATCGAGCGCCAGTTGTGCAGCCACAGCGACGTGCGCGAAGCCGCGGTGATCGTCCAGGAACAGGCCGCTGGTAAACGCCTGCTCGCCTACGTCCTGGCCGCCCATGGCTACGCGCCGGATTCGGAAGCGATCAAGCGCTTCCTCGGTGAACGCCTGCCATCGTACATGGTGCCGGCCCTGGTGCTGACCTTGGCGAGCTTTCCGCGCACGCCCAACGGCAAGCTCGACATCCGCCAGTTACCCGACCCCGATCAGTTCGACGAAAGCACCCACGTGGCGCCGCGCAACGCCATGGAAACCACCCTGCAAGCGATCGTCGCCAAGGTCTTGAAGCTCTCGACGGTGAGCGTCACCGACAACTTCTTCGCCATCGGCGGCGACTCGATCCTGAGCCTGCAAGTGGTGGCCCAGGCCCATGAGCAAGGCATTGCGCTGTCGGCCAAGCAAGTCTTCGAACGCCAGACCATCGCAGCCATGGCCGAGGTCGCGCAACCGCTGGATCCGAGCGCCGCCGAGCCCCAAGCCGACAGCACCGAGTTCAGCGCGTCGGGCCTATCCGATGACGAAATGCAAGCACTGATGGCCGAACTGGACGAGGCCGACCTGTGAACGGTTCCTCCCGTCGCCCCGCCATCACCGTTGCCCCTTTTTACGCAGGACGCTTTCAATGACCACCGAAAAAACCACCGGCAACCCGATCGAAGACATTTACCCGCTGTCGCCGCTGCAACAAGGGATGCTGTTCCACTCCTTGCTGCACGAAGACTCCGGTGTGTACCTGATGCAGGATCGCTACCGCATCGGTGGGGCCATCGATGAAGAGGCGTTCCTCGAGTCGTGGCGCCAGGTGGTGGCGCTGCACCCTTCCCTACGCGCCAGTTTCCAGTGGAAAAGCCAGAAGCAACCGGTGCAGGTGATCCACCGCCAGGTCAAGGTGCCGCTGGATACTCTCGACCTGCGCGGGCTAGCCCCCCATGAGCAGGAAGCGCGGATCCGCACCTTGTTGGAAGACGAGCAGAAAGTCGGCTTCAACCTGTCCAAGCCACCGCTGATTCGCTTCCGGCTGGTGCGCCTGGCTGACGAGTCCTACGAATTCATTCGCAGCTTCCACCACATCCTGATGGACGCCTGGTGCATTTCCCTGGTGACCGTGGACTTCCTCAAAGTCTACGAAGCGCTGTGCAACGACCGTACGCCGGAACTGAAAAGCCCTCGACCGTTTCGCGATTACATTCAGTGGCTGCAACGCCAGGATGCGAGCAAGGCCGAGCAATTCTGGCGCGGCCAGCTGCAAGGTCTCAACGCCCCAACGCCACTGACCGTGGACAACGGCGTGACCCGCGACCGCTACACCGATGCGGTGCTGGTGGACGACCAACTGATTCACCTCGACGCGCAGGAAACCCAAGCGCTGGCGGCGTTCTGCCGCAGTCGCCGGATCACGCCGAACACGTTTTTCCAGGGCGTCTGGTCGTTGCTGCTGTCGCGCTACAGCGGGCAACAGGACGTGGTCTTCGGTGTCACCGTGGCCGGGCGTCCGGCCGACCTGACCGGCGTCGCGGAAATGATCGGTCTGTTCATCAACACCTTGCCGCTGCGGGTTTGCGTGGACCCGAACGCCTCACTCGGCAATTGGCTGGGCGACCTGCAGAAGCTCAACGTCGACATGCGCGACTTCGAGCACACACCCTTGACCGACATCCAGGGCTGGAGCGATTTCCCCCGGGGCGAGACCCTGTTCGACAGCATCCTGGTGTTCGAAAACGCGCCCATCGACGAACAGATCCTCGAAGGCGGTTTCCAATTCAGCCTCGAAGGCATGGACCACAGCGTGCACACTCACTACGGCTTGACCGTGGTGATCCTGCCGGGCGAACAGTTGGGCATCCGCGTGTCCTATGACCGCGAACGTTTCGCGGCCGCCACTGTGCAGCGCCTGCTGGGCCACATCACCAGCCTGGTGCGCAGCATGCTCGCCGCCCCCGATGCGCCGTTGGCCAGCTTCGAACTGCTGGCCGCCGACGAACGCCAACAGTTGCTGGGTGAATGGGCGCTCAACCCCCACGATTTTCCGCTGGATCAAAGCTACGCCGAGCTGTTTGCCGTCCAGGTCGCCCAGCGCGGTGATCAGGTCGCCGCGATCTGCGCCGGTGAGTCGCTGACCTACGCCGAGCTCGACCTGCGTTCCACGCGCCTGGCCCACGCCCTGCGCGAAGCCGGCGCCGGTGAAGATCAATTGGTCGCGCTGGCGGCCCCTCGTGGCCTGGCGCTGTTGACCATGATGCTGGCGGTGTTCAAGGCTGGCGCCGCGATGCTGCCCCTTGAAGTCAATCACCCGCCCGAGCGCCTGCGGGAAATCCTCGGACTGTCCCGCGCCCCGTTGCTGGTCGCCAGCGAAGTCTGCAGCGGCCTGCTCGATCAATTGCTCAGCGGCCTCGACCAAGCGCCCGCGGCGCTGTTCGCCGAGGCCTGCTGGGCGTCTGGCAACGACGCGCCACTGCCGGTGCTCGCCCGCCCCGATAGCCTGGCCTACGTACTGTTCACCTCGGGTTCGACCGGCACGCCCAAGGGCGTGATGATCGAACAGCGCGGCATGCTCAACAACATCTTCGGCAAGGTGCCGGCCCTGGGGCTCAGCGCCGACGACCGGATTCCCCAGACCGCTTCGGTGGCGTTCGACATTTCGGTGTGGCAGTTCCTCGCCGCGCCGGTGCTCGGTGCCACCGTGCACATTCTTCCAGATGAAGTCGCCCACGACCCGCAACGCCTGCTGCAAGAGCTCGCCAGCGAGCGCTTGAACGTGCTGGAAATCGTCCCGAGCCTGATGCGCACCGTGCTCGCGCTGTGCCCGTGCGACTTGCAACTGCCGGACCTGCGCTGGGTCCTGCCCACCGGTGAAGCCCTGCCGCCGACCGTGGCCCGGGACTGGTTCGCCCGCTTCCCCGACATCGCCCTGATGAACGCCTACGGGCCGGCCGAATGCGCCGACGACGTGGCCTTCCAGCCGATCCTCAAAGCACCAGGGGCCGAGGTCAGCCACATGCCCATCGGCCAGCCGACCGCCAACAACCGCCTGTATGTGCTGGACGAAGCCCTGCGCCCGGTGCCGGTGGGCGTGGCCGGGGAAATCTGTGTCGGTGGCGTCGGCGTCGGCCGCGGCTACCTGCACGACCCGCAACGCACCGCCGAGGCGTTTATCGACCACCCTCAACTCGAAGGTCGCTTGTACCGCACCGGTGACCTGGGACGCTGGCGTGCGGACGGGGTGATCGAATACCTCGGCCGCCGCGACCAGCAGGTCAAGCTGCGCGGGCACCGGATCGAACTGACGGAAATTGAACACCGTCTCGCCCAGCACCCGAACGTGCGCGAAGCCGCCGTCCTGCTGCGGGAAAACACCGTCGGCGAAGCCTGGCTGGTGGCGTACTGGTCGGCCCATGACGAGACCCAGGGCAGCGACGGCCTGAGCGAACACTTGCGGGCGCAACTGCCGCCGTACATGGTGCCGGCAGCCTTCGTCGGCCTGGACAAACTGCCCCTGAACAATAACGGCAAGGTCGACCGCAAGGCCCTCGCCGCCCGCGAGCTGGACTGGCAGGCCGACACCCAGCAGAGCATCGCCCCGCGCAACGCGCTGGAAACTACGGTGGCGTCCATCTGGGCCGAGGTCCTGGGGCGCGACACGGTGGGCGTGGAAGACAACTTTTTCACCCTTGGCGGACACTCGCTGCTGGCGACCCAGATCGTCGCTCGCCTGCGTACCCAGTTCAAACTGGACCTGCCGCTGCGGGTGCTGTTCGAACAACCGACCGTGGCCCTGCTGGCCGTGGCCATCGCCGCCCGCCAGGCCGAGGCCGCCGCACCGCAAGCCAATGCGCTCAGCATGCCCAAGGCCCAGCCACGCCCGACGTTGCTGCCGCTGTCGTTCTCGCAACAGCGCCTGTGGTTCATCGAGCAACTGACGCCGGGCACCACCCTGTTCAACATCCCGTTCGCCCTGCACCTCAAGGGTGAACTCAATGTCGAAGCGCTGCACGCCAGCCTGAACGACCTGCTGGCGCGCCACGAAATACTGCGCACCGGCATCCACAGCACCGACGGCGTGCCATGCCAGCGCATCAGCCCAGCACTGGACATCGCGCTGCCCTTCGAAGACTTGTCGGGCCTGACCGCCACCGCCCGCGCCGGCGCGCAGTTCAATGCCCTGCAAGACACCTTCGAGCAACCGTTCGACCTGACCTGCCCACCGCTGCTGCGTGCGCGTTTGCTGCGCCTGGCGCCGGGCGAGCACGTACTCGGCATCGCCCTGCATCACCTGGTCTCGGACGCCTGGTCGGCCACCATCGCCCTGCGCGAACTGGCCCTGGGTTATGAAGCCCGTTGCAACGGCGCACCGGCCGAACTGCCGGCCCTACCACTGCAATACGCCGACTTCGCCCTCTGGCAGCGCGAACACCTGCAAGGCGCCGAACTCAAGCGCCAGCTCGATTACTGGACCACCACCCTGGACCGGCGCGACAGCGACGCCAGCCCACTGCTGGCCTTACCCACCGATCATCCACGGCCTTCGGTGCAAAGCTACCGCGCCGGGATCGTGCAGCGAGAACTCAGCGCCGACCTCAGTGGCCGGGTACACGCCTTTGCCAGTCGCCTCGGCACCACGCCGTTCACCGTCCTGCTCGCAGGTTTTGCCGTGTTGATGCACCGTTTGAGCGGCGATGCCACGGTGCTGGTCGGCACCCCGGTCACCCATCGGGAACAACCGGGCACCGAAGGCCTGCTGGGCATTCTGTTGAACAACCTGGCGATTCGCGCGGACTTCGAGCCGCAAGCCGACTTCACCGCCCTGGTCAAACAAGTGGCCGAGCGTCTGCGCAATGGCTTGCTGCATCAGGACCTGCCGTTCGAACAATTGGTCGACAGCCTGCAACTGCCACGCAACCTCAGCCATGCACCGCTGTACCAAGTGATGGTCGCCCAGCAACTGGCCATGGAGTCGCGGTTGCGCTTCCCCGGGCTGGAATTCGAAGCCCTGGACACGCCACTGCGGCACTCCGAATGCGACTTGGACTTGCACGTGCTGTGCCCGGCCAATGCGCCGATTCGGCTGGAGCTGTTGTTCGCGCAGGATTTGTTCTTCGCCGACAGCGGCCGCCAAATGTTGACGCGCCTGGAGCAATTACTTGAGGGGATGATCGCAACACCGCAACGGCCAATCGCCGAATGGCCTCTGCTGAGTTCTGCGGAACGTCAGCACATACTGATTGACTGGAACGCCACCGAAAGCAACTACAGCGGCCCAACCGACCTGCACACCGCGCTCAGCCAACAGGCAGCTCTGAGCCCCAACGCCCCGGCATTGGTGTTCGAAGGCCAGCGCCTGAGCTATGCCGAACTGGATCAACGGGCGCAAACCGTTGCCCGGGCCCTGCGCGCCGCCGGCGTGGGCACTGACAGCATCGTGCCGCTGTGCATGGAGCGTTCGGTGGAGATGGTCGTGGCCTTGCTCGGTATCGTCCATGCCGGCGCCGCGTGGTTGCCGCTGGACCCGGAATTGCCGGCTGCACGCCTGGCGTTCCTGATCGAAGACGCCGATGCCAAGGTCACCTTGACCCAGGCGCAGTGGCTGTCGCGCCTGCCAACCGGACATCAAGCCTGGACGCTGGATGCGTTGCCAAACGCTGAAGTTGGAGAGCCGATCAGCGTCGAAGCTCACGACCTGGCCTACGTGCTCTACACCTCCGGTTCCACCGGCCAACCCAAAGGCGTGATGAACGAACACGGCGCCTTGATGAACCGCCTGCACTGGATGCAGGAGGCCTTCCCGATTGGTCCGAACGACCGTGTTCTGCAAAAGACCCCGTACAGCTTCGACGTGTCGGTGTGGGAGTTCTTCTGGCCGCTGATCACCGGCGCGACCCTGGTGGTCGCCCGCCCGGACGGGCATCGCGACCCGGCCTACCTCAGCCAGTTGATCCAGCAGGAACGGGTCACCACCCTGCACTTCGTCCCGTCGATGCTGCGGGCCTTTGTTGAAGAGCCGAGCCTGGTCAACTGCCACAGCCTGCGCCAGGTCTTCGCCAGCGGTGAAGCCTTACCGGTGGACCTGGTGCGGCGCTTCATGGGCCAACACCCGGCGGCGCTGGTCAACCTGTACGGCCCCACCGAAGCGGCCATCGACGTCTCGGTCTGGCGCTGCTCGGCCAACGACACGATCGTGCCGATCGGCAAGCCCATCGCCAACCTGCGCTTGTACATCCTCGATGAAGCCATGCAACCGCTACCGATTGGCAGCATCGGCGAGCTGTACATCGGCGGAGTCGGCGTGGCTCGCGGCTATTTGAAACGCCCGGACCTGACCGAGGAACGCTTCCTTGCCAGCCCGTTCGTAGCCGGGGATCGCCTGTACCGCACCGGTGACCGTTGCCGCTTCCTGGCCGATGGCAACATCGAATACCTGGGGCGTCTCGACCATCAGGTGAAGTTGCGCGGCCAGCGCATCGAGCTGGGGGAAATCGACGCTGCGCTGCTGGCGCAGGTCGGTGTTCGCGACGCCGCCACCTTGTTGCTGGACCAGCGTCTGGTGAGTTTCTGGTGCGGTGAAACCGATGAGGTTACCCTGCGTGCCGACTTGAGCGACAGCCTGCCCGCGCACATGCAGCCAAGCGTGTTCGTGCAGCTCGATAACCTGCCGCTCAACAGCAACGGCAAGCTCGACCGCAAGGCCCTGGCGGCTACCGCACTGCCAAACATCGACGACAGCCAACCTCATGTGGCACCGCGTAACGCCACCGAAGCGGTGCTGAGTAGGCTGTTCTGCGAAGTGTTGGAACGCCCGGATGTCAGCGTCCACGATAATTTCTTCAGCCTTGGCGGTCACTCGCTGTTGGCCGCGATGCTGTTTACCCGCTTGCGTCAACGGTTCACTCGGGTGCCGCCACTGCGTAGTCTTTTTGAAAACCCGACACTGTCTGCCTTCGCGAGCCTGCTCGGCGATCCCTTGGATACTCCAGCCTCCACCTGGACTGGAGTGCCAAGGCCCGCCCGCCTGCCGCTGTCGTTCGAACAGCAACGCCTGTGGTTCCTCGAACAACTGAGCGCCGGCGGTGGTGAATACAACGTGGTCAGTGCCGTGCAATTGGACGGCGAACTCAACGTCCAGGCCCTGCAATCAGCCCTGAACAGCGTGGTCCAGCGCCACGAGATTCTGCGCAGCCGCATCGTGCGCGATACCGACGGCGAGTTGGCGTTGATCGTCGAACCGCAAGTCGCTATCACCTTGCAAGTCACGCCACTGCAGGCCGCCAGCGACGAGCAGTGGCAGCAACTGACCGACGCGGCGATCCACGCAGAAACCGGCCGCCGTTTCGACCTCGCCGCCGAAGTGCCGGTCCGGGCCACGTTGCTGCAACGCAGCGGCGGCGTCCAGTCGTTGCTGTTGCTCAGCGTGCACCACTGCGCCACCGATGACGCCTCCAGCCAGAACCTGCTGGATGAACTGCGCCAGTGCTACACCGCCCAGTGCCTAGGCACTCCGGCGGCACTGCCGGCGCTGGCGCTGCAATACCCCGATTACGCCCTCTGGCAGCGCGAGCCCGGTCAACAGACCGCGTTCAGCAGCCAACTGGAATACTGGCGCAACCAACTGGAGGACGGCGACTACCTGCTGGACCTGCCGACCGAACAGGGCCGTCCAAACCAGCTCGCCCCGGCGGCCGGCGCGGTGCAACTGCAATTGCCGACCGCCCTGGTGAAACGCCTGCGGCAGTTTGCCCAGCAACGCGGTGCCACCCTGTACATGCTCATGCTCGGTGCCGCGCAATTGCTCTTGGGCCGCTACGCCAACCAGCGCGACGTGCGGGTCGGCAGCCCGGTGGCCCAGCGTCCATTCGCCGAACTGCAGCCGCTGATTGGTTGCTTCGTCAACACCGTGGTCATGCGTGCCGACCTCGATCCAGCGCTGGATTTCGAAGGTTTGCTCAATCAGGTGCGCAACCGTGTGCTGGATGCCCAACAGCATCAGGACGTGCCTTTCGACCAGGTCGTCGAGCTCTTGAAACCTTCCCGCAGCCTCGGTCAGACGCCGCTGTTCCAAGTGCTGTTCGCCATGCAGAACGCCGACTCGTCGAACCAGCCATGGCCGCAATTGCAGGTCAGCGAACGCGCGGTGACCGCCCAGGCCACCAAGTACGACCTGAACTGGGAAGTGCACGACGGCGAGGTGCTGTCGGTGTTGCTGGAATACCGCGCCGCGCTGTTCAGCGAAACCACCGCCCGGCGTTGGCTGGACCAATGGCAACAACTGCTGGAAACCATGCTCGACGCGCCAGACACCCGCCTCGGGGATTGGACACCGCTGCCAGCGGCCGAGCGTCATCGCCAACTGAGCGAGTGGAACGCCACCGAACGTCATTACAGCGGCCCGACCAACCTGCACACTGCCCTGAGCCAGCAAGCGGCCCTGAGCCCCAACGCCCCGGCGCTGGTGTTCGAAGGCCAGCGCCTGACGTATGCCGAACTGGACCAGCGGGCGCAAACCGTCGCCCGGGCCCTGCGCGCCGTCGGCGTAGGCAGCGACAGCATCGTGCCGCTGTGCATGGAGCGTTCCGTGGAGATGGTCGTGGCCTTGCTCGGCATCGTCCATGCCGGCGCCGCGTGGCTGCCGCTGGATCCGGAGTTGCCTGCCACGCGTCTGGCCTTCCTGATCGAAGACGCCGACGCCAAGGTCACCTTGACTCAAGCGCAATGGCTGTCGCGCCTGCCAGCCGCTCATCAAGCCTGGACGCTGGATGCGTTGCCAAACGCTGAAGTCGCAGAACCGATCAGCGTCCAGGCCAATGACCTGGCCTACGTGCTCTACACCTCCGGCTCCACCGGCCAACCCAAAGGCGTGATGAACGAACACGGCGCCTTGATGAACCGCCTGCACTGGATGCAGGACGCCTTCCCGATTGGCCCGAACGACCGTGTGCTGCAGAAAACCCCGTACAGCTTCGACGTGTCGGTGTGGGAGTTCTTCTGGCCGCTGATCACTGGCGCAACCCTGGTGGTTGCCCGTCCGGACGGTCATCGCGACCCGGCCTACCTCAGCCAGTTGATCCAGCAGGAACGGGTCACGACCTTGCACTTCGTGCCGTCGATGCTGCGGGCCTTTGTTGAAGAGCCGAGCCTGGTCAACTGCCACAGCCTGCGCCAGGTATTCGCCAGCGGTGAAGCCCTGCCGGTGGACCTGGTGCGGCGCTTCATGGGCCAACACCCGGCCGCGCTGGTCAACCTGTACGGCCCGACCGAAGCGGCCATCGACGTCTCGGTCTGGCGTTGCTCGGCGGACGATGCAATCGTGCCGATCGGCAAGCCCATCGCCAACCTGCGCTTGTACATCCTCGACGAAGCCATGCAACCGTTGCCGATTGGCAGCATCGGCGAGCTGTACATCGGCGGCGTCGGCGTGGCCCGGGGTTATTTGAAACGCCCGGACCTCACCGAGGAACGCTTCCTCGCCAGCCCGTTCGTGGCCGGTGATCGCCTGTACCGCACCGGTGACCGTTGCCGCTTCCTGGCCGATGGCAACATCGAGTACCTGGGGCGTCTCGACCATCAGGTGAAACTGCGTGGGCAGCGCATCGAGCTGGGTGAAATCGATGCTGCGCTGCTGGCCCAGGCCGGTGTTCGCGACGCCGCCACCTTGTTGCTCGACCAACGCCTGGTGAGTTTCTGGTGCGGTGACGCCGATGAAGCGACCCTGCGTGCCGACTTGAGCGACAGCCTGCCCGGGCACATGCAGCCAGGCGTGTTCGTGCAGCTCGACCGCCTGCCGCTCAACAGCAACGGCAAGCTCGACCGCAAGGCATTGGCCGCCACGCCGCTGCCACACAGCCAAAGCGACCAGCCACGCACCGCGCCGCGTAATGCCACTGAAACCGTGCTTTGCGAACTGTTCAGCAAGGTGCTGGGCTGTTCAGACGTCGGCATCGAGGACCACTTTTTCCAACTCGGCGGCCATTCCTTGCTGGCTACCCGCCTGGTCAGCCGGGTCCGTGAGCGCCTGGGGGTGTCCCTGCCCTTGCCGCTGGTGTTCGCCCAACCGACAGTCGTGGCCCTGGCCGAGCATCTGTGCGCGGCGACGCCCGGTGAATCGATCAGCGCACAACCGCGCCCGGCGCAATTGCCCCTGGGTCTGGCCCAGCGCCGGTTCTGGATGCTCAGCCGCCTGGTGCCGGAGTCCCGCGAATACCACATGCCGTTTGCCCTGACCTTGCGCGGCGAGTTGCAGGTCCAGGTCTTGCGCCAGGCCTTTGCGCAAGTCAGCCAGCGCCACCTGGTGCTGCGCAGCCGGATCGTCGACGTCGACGGCGAACCGCAATTGCTGATCGACGACCACGGGCCGGCGCTCGCGGTCACTCGCGTTGCGACCCAGGACTGGGCAGCGACCTGCGCCCACGCCCAGGACGAACTGATGACACCGTTCGACCTGGCCTCCGCCGCGCCTTGGCGTGCGCACCTGCTGCAACGCCAGGACAGCGACGAAAACCTGTTGCTGGTGTGCCTGCACCACAGCGCCACCGACGGTTGGGCCATGCAGTTGCTCATCGACGAACTGACCCAGGCCTACGCCGCCGGCCTCAACGGGCAGTCGCCTGCCTGGACGCCGCTGGAGATCGACTACGTCGATTTTGCCCTGTGGCAACAGCACCCGGACACCCAAGCCCGGCGCAGCGACAGCCTGGACTACTGGAAAAACCATCTGGGCCAGGAGGACTATCAACTCGACCTGCCCATCGACCATCCACGCGGCGCCGAAGCCGACCGTCGCGCCCAGCAACTGACTGTCCGCCTGGGCAGCCAGCGCGCCGAAGCCATCCGACAGTTCGCCCGTCAGCGCGGCACCACCACCTACGTGGTGCTGGCCACAGCCCTGAGCGCGCTGCTGGCCCGCTACAGCGGCCAGCGGGAGATTCGCCTCGGCACCCCGGCGGACCAACGTGACCACGCCCAAACCCAGACGCTGCTGGCCTGCCTGGTCAACACCCTGGTGATCCGCAGTGACGTCGACCAACGGGCCCCGGCCGAGCAACTGCTCACCAGCCTCGAGGCCGACCTACGCGCCGCCCAGGCCCACGCCGACCTGCCTTTCGCCACCCTGGTCGGAGCCATCGCGCAAAACCGCGACTTGAACCGCACGCCGTTGTTCCAAGTGCTGTTCTCCCTCAACTACGGCCGCGTCGACAGCAGCCAATGGCCGGGGCTGAACGTCGAAGAGCAGATGCTGCCGGTGATCGACGCCAAGTTCGAACAGAGCTGGGAAGTCCAGGACGACGGCAGCGACATGACGCTGGCGCTGGAATACCAATCGGCCTTGTACGACGAAGCGACGATGCAACGCTGGAGCGCGCAGTGGTGCGCGCTACTCGACGCCCTGGTGGCAACCCCTGGGGGCACCCTGGTCGAACTGTTCCCGCAACAGCAGGATCAGCAACAACTCGACCGTTGGAACGCCACCGAACGTCACTACAGCGGCCCAACCAACCTGCACACCGCCCTGAGCCAGCAAGCAGCCCTGAGCCCCAACGCCCCGGCGCTGGTGTTCGAAGGCCAGCGCCTGACTTATGCCGAACTGGACCAGCGGGCGCAAACCGTCGCCCGGGCCCTGCGCGCCGTCGGCGTAGGCAGCGACAGCATCGTGCCGCTGTGCATGGAGCGTTCCGTGGAGATGGTCGTGGCCTTGCTCGGCATCGTCCATGCCGGCGCCGCGTGGCTGCCGCTGGATCCGGAACTGCCTGCCACGCGTCTGGCCTTTCTGATCGAAGACGCCGACGCCAAGGTCACCTTGACTCAAGCGCAATGGCTGTCGCGCCTGCCAGCCGCTCATCAAGCCTGGACGCTGGATGCGTTGCCAAACGCTGAAGTCGCAGAACCGATCAGCGTCCAGGCCAATGACCTGGCCTACGTGCTCTACACCTCCGGCTCCACCGGCCAACCCAAAGGCGTGATGAACGAACACGGCGCCTTGATGAACCGCCTGCACTGGATGCAGGAGGCCTTCCCGATTGGCCCGAACGACCGTGTGCTGCAGAAAACCCCATACAGCTTCGACGTGTCGGTGTGGGAGTTCTTCTGGCCGCTGATCACTGGCGCGACCCTGGTGGTTGCCCGTCCGGACGGTCATCGCGACCCGGCCTACCTCAGCCAGTTGATCCAGCAGGAACGGGTCACGACCTTGCACTTCGTGCCGTCGATGCTGCGGGCCTTTGTCGAAGAGCCGAGCCTGGTCAACTGCCACAGCCTGCGCCAGGTATTCGCCAGTGGCGAAGCCTTGCCGGTGGACCTGGTGCGGCGCTTCATGGGCCAACACCCGGCGGCGCTGGTCAACCTGTACGGCCCCACCGAAGCGGCCATCGACGTCTCGGTCTGGCGCTGCTCGGCCAACGACACGATCGTGCCGATCGGCAAGCCCATCGCCAACCTGCGCTTGTACATCCTCGATGAAGCCATGCAACCGCTACCGATTGGCAGCATCGGCGAGCTGTACATCGGCGGCGTCGGCGTGGCTCGCGGCTATTTGAAACGCCCGGACCTCACCGAAGAACGCTTCCTCGCCAGCCCGTTCGTGGACGGTGATCGCCTGTACCGCACCGGTGACCGTTGCCGCTTCCTGGCCGATGGCAACATCGAGTACCTGGGGCGTCTCGACCATCAGGTGAAGCTGCGTGGGCAGCGCATCGAGCTGGGGGAAATCGACTCAGCCCTGCTGAACCTGCCGGCCATCACCGGCGCCTGCACCCTGGTCATCGACAACCGCTTGGTGGCGTTCTACAGCAGCACCGCGCAGTCGGACCTCGACATTCAGCTCGCGGCCGAGCTGCCGGCCTACATGGTACCGGCGGTGTGGGTGCAAATCCCGGCCCTGCCCCTGAGCACCAACGGCAAGATCGACCGCAAGGCCCTGGCCGCCCTGCCCTTGCCAAACACCCAGAAAGACTACGCGGCACCGCGCAATGACCTGGAGCGCCTGCTCTGTCAGTTGTTCGGCGAACTGCTCGGCGAAACCTTGACCGGCGGCCGCGAAATCGGCACCTCGGACAGTTTCTTCGCCTTGGGCGGTGACTCGATTCTTGGCCTGAAACTGATCTCGCGCTTGCGGGAACAGGGCTATTCGCTCACGCCACGGGACCTGTTCCGTTCGCCGACCCCGGCGGCCCTGGCTCACGTGACCACGGCACTGCTGACCCAGGCCGAACAAGGCGACGTGACCGGGCCGATGCCGCTGATGCCGTTGCACCAGTGGTTTTTCGACCAGCAGCAGGTCCAGGCCGCGCACTGGAACCAATCGGTGCTCGCCGACAGCGACCGTCGCCTGGAACCGGCCATTGTCCAAGCCACACTGGATCGGCTGGTCGCCCACCACGACGCCCTGCGCCTGCGTTTCACCCACGTCGACGGCCAATGGCAGGCACACATCGCGCCGGTGGCACCGGCCCCACTGACCTGCTGCGAGCAGTCGGAACAATTGCTGCACGTCGCGCAAAGCCTGGACCTGCAACACGGCCCGCTGTTTGCCGCGGCCCTATTGGAAGGCACACCGCAGCGCCTGTACCTGGTGGCCCATCACCTGGTGGTCGATGCGGTGTCCTGGACGCCGCTGCTGGAAGACTTCCAACAGTTGTATTGCGCCCTGGAACGTGGCGAGCAGCCGACGTTGCCGGCGAAAACCACCTCGTATCGCCAATGGGCCGAGCACCTGCAAGCCCATGCCGCCAAGGCTGCTACCGAGCATCGCTACTGGAGTGCCCAAACCTCTGCAAACCCGCCGCCCATGGCCACGGTCGCCGAGCGCCAGACCCTCTCGGCCCGCTGGGATGCCCGCCGCACGCACCAATGGCTGACCGAGTCCCATGCGGCTTACCGCACACAACCGGAAGAACTGCTGATCGCCGCCCTCGCCGCGACCTTGGCCGAGGTCGAACAGCGCAGCGACATCGTCGTGGACCTGGAGCGCCACGGGCGTGACGCCCCATTTGCCGGGCTGGACGTCGGCCGCACCGTCGGCTGGTTCACCACCCTCTACCCACTGCGGGTGAACGCCCGCGGCGCTGCGGGTGATCAGGTGCGCAACGCCAAGCAAGCCTTGCGCGATGTACCCGGCCTGGGGCTGGGCTACGGCTTGCTGCGCCAGCGCGGCGAGTTGCCGGCCAGCCACGGCGATGTGCTGTTCAACTACCTGGGGCATGAACAAACGCCAGCGGGCTGGTTACGCGCCAGCAGCCTGACCCCGCCGCCGGAGGTGGCCTCGGCGAACCGAGTGACCCATGCCCGTGAAGTGGTGGCTTGGCTGGAGGACGGCATATTGCGTGTGCAATGGCACAGCGTCACGCCGAACGCCGACAGCCGTTTGCCCGCTCGCCTGCTGGAACGTTTGCAGGCACTGGTCGAACACTGCCTCGACCCGCAGGCCGGTTCGCTGATGCCTGCGGACTTCCCGCTGGCCAAGGCGCTGAACCAGAAATCCCTGGACAAGCTGCTGGGCAAGCTCAAGACCAAACCCAATTCCCAAAGCTAGCGAGCGACACGGCGCCTGCGCAGGCGCCTTGATCGACTCACTTGAGTTTTCAAGACTTTGAAATGGACCAAGCAAGCATGAACAACATCGAAGACATCTACTCCCTTTCGCCGACCCAGCACGGCCTGTTGTTCCACAGCGTCTATGAACCGGATTCGCGAGTTTATTACCAGCAGTTGAGCCTGGACATGAACGGCCCGCTGCAACTGAGCGCGTTTCGCGGCGCCTGGCAGGCGCTGATGCAGCGCCACGCCGTGCTGCGCAGTGCGTTTCTCTGGGAAGAGCTGGACGATGCCTATCAGGTGGTGCAACAGGAAGTGCCATTGCCCCTGACCGAACTGGACTGGCAAGACCGCGCCGAGCCCCAGGCCGCGCTGGAACAGTTGGCACTGGAGCAGCGGGCGCAACCCCTGGAGCTCAATGACTCGCCGCTGATGCGCGTGTGCCTGGTGCGCCTGGCACCCGAACGCTGGCACCTGATCTGGACCTTCCATCACATCCTCATGGACGGTTGGAGCGTCGGCATCGCCGTCCAGGAATGGCTGGCGCTGTACTACGAGCAGGCTCATGGCCGCCCCGCCGACCTGGCGCCGACCCGTCCTTACCGGGACTACATCGCCTGGTTGGCGGAACAGGACATGGCCGCCACCGAAGGCTTCTGGCGCGAGCAATTACAGGACGTGAGCGAGCCGACCCCGCTGCCCACCTTCGCCGCACGCCAGCCGGCACCGGCAGGGGCGCCGTTCGCCGAGCGGGAAAGTCTGCTGACGGCCAGCGAAACCGAGCAACTGGCGCATTTCGCCCGCCACAACGACCTGACCATCAACACACTGATCCAGGGCGCCTGGGCACTGCTGCTGGGCCAGCACGCCGGGCGTGACGACGTGGTCTATGGCGTCACCGTCGCCGGGCGTCCGGAGAACCTGGCGGCGGTGGACAGCACCGTCGGGCTGTTCATCAATACCTTGCCGCTGCGCGTGCAATGGGCGGACGCGCCGACGCTGGTGGCCTGGCTGCAACACTTGCAGCAAGCCAACAGCGATCTGCGCCACCACGCCTATTTGCCGCTGGGCAAGCTCAAGTCGATGACGCGCATCGCCGCTGAACAGGCGCTGTTCGACTCGATCCTGGTGTTCGAAAACTTCCCGGTCACCGACGCGCTCAACCAGGACACCGGCGGCTTGAGTTTCAGTGCCCCGAGCAACGACCAGCAGGCGGACGGCATCACCCTCACCCAAGGCCGCAACCACTTCCCGTTGTCGCTGATCGTGGTGCCGGACAAACAACTGCACTACCTGATCAGCTACGACCGCAGTCGCTTCAGCGATGCCGAGGTCTCGGTGCTGTCGGCCCAATTGCGCGCCATCCTGTTGGCGATGACGGCGCAAGCGCAGTGCCGGGTCAGCGAGTTGGAGTGGCTGAGCCCTGAAGAACGCCAGCAACTGCTCGTGCAGGGTCGTGGCGTGCAACTGCCATTGCCTTCTGCGTGCCTGCACCAGCGCTTCGAAGAACAGGTGGTCGCCCATCCGGAACACCTGGCGGTCCGCGACCCTCAGGTCGCCCTGACTTACCGTGAACTGGACCAGCAAGCCAACCGCCTCAGCCAGTATTTGCGTGCCCAGGGCATCGGCCACGACAGCGTCGTGGCACTGGCCCTGGAACGCAGCGCCGAGTTCGTGATTGCCCTGCTGGCCACCCTCAAGGCTGGCGCCGCCTATCTGCCGCTGGACCTCAAACAGCCTGCCGGGCGCCTGGCCGACGTGCTGGTGGACAGCCGAGCCGCGCTGCTGATCGGCGCTGCCGCCTCACCGCTGCTCAAAGGCCTGGCCGAGCACACGCCAACGCTGTGGCTGGCGGAACAGGCCGACGCCATCGCCTCCCAGCCAGACACGCCACCGGCCGTGGACCACAGCCCGACTGACGCCGCCTACGTGATCTACACCTCGGGCTCCACCGGCACCCCCAAGGGGGTGGTGGTCGAGCACCAATCCATCGTCGATTACCTGACGGCGGTGCACGCGGTCCTCAACCCGCCACCGATGGCCCGCTACGGCTTGCTGTCGAGCATCGCCGCCGACCTTGGCCACACCCAACTGTTCGGCGCCCTGTGCAGCGGCGCCAGCCTGTTGCTGGTGGATGAAGACAGCGGTTTCAGCCCTCTGGCACTGGCCGAACTCTTCGACCAACACCCGGTGGATGTGCTGAAGATCACCCCAAGCCATCTGGCCGGCCTGTTGCAGGCGTTGCCCGATGCCCGCCTGCTGCCCCGCGCCCTGCTGGTCTTCGGTGGCGACGCTCTCAGCCCGGCGCTGCTGGAACAGGTCAACCGCCTGGCGCCAGGGCTCAGGGTGTTCAACCACTATGGGCCGAGCGAAGCGACAGTCGGGGCGATTGCCACCGAGTTGCCGGCGGGCCTGCGCAGCATCGCCCTCGGCCGGCCGCTGCCGAACCGCCGACTGCAAGTGGTGGATGCCAACGGCCGCCTGGTGCCCACCGGGGTATCCGGCGAACTGCTGATCAACGGCGCCCTGGCCCGGGGTTACCTGCACCGCCCGGACCTGACCGCCGAACGCTTTCACCTCGACGCCGATCGGCAACGTTGGTATCGCACCGGCGACCGTGTGCGCTGGCAAGTGGACGGCCAACTGGCGTTCCTCGGTCGGGTCGACAGCCAGGTCAAGATCCGCGGCAACCGCCTGGAGCTGGGCGAAGTCGAAGCGCAGCTCAAGCGCCTGTCGCCGCTGATCGAACAGGCACTGGTCCGTGCCGTGGAACTGGACGGCAGCCTGCGCCTGGTGGCCTACCTGGTCGCCAGCCAGTCGCTGTCCGCCACGAAACTGCGTAACGACCTTGCGGCGCGGGTGCCGGACTACATGGTGCCGGCGCACTTCATCACCCTCGACGAACTGCCCCTGACCCGTAACGGCAAGGTCGATGTGCAACGCTTGCCGCTCCCGCAAAAAACCACGGACGACAGCGCCACCCACGTTGCCCCGCGCAATGAAGTCGAAGCGCAGTTGGCGGCTATCTGGCAGGACGTCCTGAAGCTTGAACGTGTCGGCGTGCATGACAACTTCTTCGCCCTGGGCGGCGACTCGATCATCAACTTGCAGATCATCGCCCGCGCCAACCAGCAAGGGCTGAAACTCACGCCCCGCCAGCTCTTCGAAAACCGCACCATCGCTGATATCGCCCGGGTGCTCGGCGCCGATGCCAGCCATGGCGTGGCACACGAGATTACCGATGGCTATGACCTGCCACTGGCCGCCGGGCAACGAGCACGCCTGCAACAAGGGCCGTTGCACGCCACCTGGCGTTGCGTGGCGCTGACCCAGGCCATCGATAGCGAGCTGCTGACCCAGGCCATCGCCGCGTTGCAGCAACACCACCAGGCCCTGCGCCTGGCGCTCAAGGCCCTGCCGGACGGCGAGTGGCAGCAACGGGTGCTGGTCGCGGCCAAGGCCCCGGTCATCACCACCGAAAAACTGGAGACCTGCGCCCCGGCGCAACTGCAAACCTTGGCCCAGGCCGGGGTCGACGCGCTGGAACTGGACGCAGGCCAAACCCTGCACGCCAGCCTGCTGGAGGTCGGCGGCAAGTATTCCCTGCTGCTGGCCGCTCATCCGCTGTGCCTGGACGAGGCGTCCTGGTCGCTGCTGCTGACCGACCTCAATCTGGCCCTGGCGCAACTGCGTTATCAGCGGCCGGTGCGCCTGTCCTACACCGGGGGCGACTTTACCCAATGGACGCGGCACCAGCAGGCCCACGCTCAGGGTGACGCCCTGGACGACGCCTGGGAACATTGGCTGCAATATGCAGGCTTGGAACCGCTGCAACTGCCTGACAGCCAGCAGCCGGCCAGCGTGGCCGAACAAACCTTGCCAGCCACCACCTCAGGCGAACTCAAGCGCCTGGGCGAGGTGCTGCAACTGGACTGGAACAGCCTGTTGGCCGCTGCCGTGACCGAACAGTGCCGTGAACTGTGCGGCAACGGCCGGGTCGCGCTGAGCGTGCAGGATGCCCGGCCGAGCGCCGAGCGCTTGCCGGTCGATGCGCCGATTGCCGTGGCCGACCTCGACCCGGCGCGCATCATGGGGCCCTTGGCCCTGGCGGTGCCGTACTTCCTCCAGCCCGAAGGCGACAGCCTGCTGCAACGCTTGCAGGCACTGGTCGCGCAGATGCGCGCCTACCCGCAACACGGCGTCGACTATGGCGCCCTTCGTTACCTGTCGGACAATACCTACCTGCAAGAACCGCTGCGTGAGCTGCCGGCGGCCTCGGTCGCCATTCGCTGGCTGGGCAACCTCGACAGCCATCGCGAAGAACGCGGCATCCTGGCCCAGGTCGAAGCCGCAAGCCCATCGACGGCATCGACTTGCCCGCTGACCCTGGACGCCTGGTGGCAGGGCGATTGCCTGCACCTGCGCAGCCACGGTGTCCTCGCCGCCGACTGGGCGCCGCGCCTGGCCCAACGCCTGAACGACCTCGCCGGGCTCGTCACCGCAGCCGAGTTGCGTCCTGCCAGCCAGGCATTCCCGCTGTGCCACAAGCAAGCGGCGACCCTGGCCGCCGAACCGCTGGACTGGCTGAACATCGAAGACGTCTACCCGCTGTCGTCGATGCAACAGGGCATGCTCCTGCACACCTTGTTGCAGCCCCACAGCGGCATCTACCTGATGCAACAACGCTACAGCTGGGACGGAGTATTGCAACGCCCGGCGATGGAAGCCGCGTGGCAGCTGTTCCTCGAGCGCCACCCCATGATGCGGACCGCCTTCTGGTGGCAAGACGACCATGAGCCGCTGCAATGCGTGTACCGCCAGACCCATCGGGCGTTCGACTGGCAGGACCTGCGCCATCTCGACGAAGAGCAGCAGCGCCTGGCGATGGATCAGGCCCTCGAAGCACAACGCCTGCAAGGTTTCGACATGGCCTGTGCGCCGCTGACCCACCTGCGGGTGTTCCAACTCGATGAGCGACGCTTCGCCGTGGTGCGCAGCTTCCACCACATCCTGACCGACGCCTGGTGCTTCGGCCTGCTGATGGAAGACCTGCTGGCGATCTACCAGGCCATCGTGCGCCAGGAGCCGGTGGCCCGTCCGCGCCTGCGCTCGTTCCGCGGCTACATGAGCTGGCTGGAACGCCATGACATGGCCGCCGCCCACGCATTCTGGCAGGCCGAAATGGCCGGTTTCAGCGAGCCAACGCCGCTGCATGTGGACAGCCCCGTGGCCCGTCCGGAGCAGGCACCGGAACAGGTCGGCGACTTCGACCAGACCCTGAGCATCGCCCAGACCCAGCGCCTGCAGCAGCTGTGCCAGCAATATCAATTGACACCCAACACCTGGATCCAGGGCGCCTGGGCGCTGTTGCTGTCGCGCTACAGCGGCAACCGCGACGTGTTGTTCGGCGTGACCGTGGCCGGTCGCCCGACTGACCTGGCCGGTGTAGAAGAAATGGTCGGCCTGTTCATCAACAGCCTGCCACTGCGCATCGATGTCGACCCAGAGGCGCCAGTGGCCGACTGGTTGCAGGCGCTGCTGTCCCACAACGCGCAATTGCGCGAACACGAAAGCGCCTCGCTGGTGGACATCCAGCGTTGCAGCCAAGTGCCGCGCGGCCAGCAGTTGTTCGACAGCCTGGTGGTGTTCGAGAACGCGCCGCTGGACATCAGCAGCGTGCAACTGGACGCCTTCAGCATCGACATCTATGAAGACCGCGTGCACACCAACTTCCCGATGACGGTGGTGCTGTACCCCGGCGACCGCCTGGGCATTCGCCTGTCCTACGACAGCCAGCGCTTCAGCACTGACACCGTACAGCGCATGCTCGGGCATTTGGTGCAGTTGCTTTCGGGCATGCTGGAAACGCCCCAGGCGCCCCTGGGCAGCCTGCACATGCTGCCCGAAGCGGAACGTCGGCAGTTGCAGATCGACTGCAACCGCAGCGACGTCGACTTCCCGCTGGAGCGCGGTTATGCGGCGCTGTTCGCCGAGCAAGTACGCAGCCGCCCGCAACACCTGGCTGCCGTATGCCAGGGACAATCGCTGACCTACGCCGAACTGGACCGCCGCGCCAACGCCATCGCCCATGCGCTGCAAGCCGCCGGTGCCGGTCCGGAAACCCTGGTGGCGCTGTTCGCTGAGCGAGGCTTGGCCTTGCTGACGATGATGATCGCCACGCTCAAGGTCGGCGCGGCGTTCCAGGCCTTGGACATCCAACAGCCCCACGCCCGCCTGGCGGAGGTGCTGAACCTCGGCGAAGCGCCGCTTTTGTTGGCGTGCGAGCACGCGACCTCGGCACTGGACAATGTCCTGCCACAGATGCGCCAGCAACCCACCTGCCTGATCGCCCAGGCGCTCTGGCAAGGCCGCGAGCAGCCGCCGGTGAGCTATGCACATAACCCCGATCAACTGGCCTATGTGATCTTCACCTCGGGCTCCACCGGCACGCCAAAAGGCGTGATGGTCGAACAAAGGGGGATGCTCAACAACATGTTCGGCAAAGTCCCGAGCCTGGGCCTGGGTGAGCACGACCGCATTGCCCAGACCGCTTCGGCGGCGTTCGATATCAGCGTCTGGCAATTCCTCGCCGCGCCGCTGTTCGGCGCCACCGTGCACATTCTTCCCGATGCCCAGGCCCACGACCCTGTGGCCCTGCTCGACGCCGTTCAAGAACAGCAGTTGACGCTGCTGGAAACCGTACCGGCGCTGATTCGCGGCATGCTCCAGGAAAGCCAGGCGCACCACTCCCTGGCAAGCCTGCGCTGGCTGTTGCCCACCGGCGAGGCATTGCCGCCGGCCCTGGCCCGGGATTGGTTCGCGCGCTTCCCGGCGATCCCGTTGATGAACGCCTACGGCCCCGCCGAATGCTCGGACGACGTCGCCTTCTACCCCATCACCCAAGCCCCCGCCGACGACTGCCTGCACATGCCCATCGGCAAGCCGACCGCCAATAACCAGGTGTTCGTTCTCGACTCGGCGCGGCGCCTGGTCCCTGTCGGTGTGCCCGGCGAATTGTGCATCGGCGGTGTCGGCGTGGGACGCGGTTATCTGCGCGACCCGCAACGCACCCGCGAAGCCTTTGTCCCGCATCCGTTCCAGGCCGATGCGCGCCTGTATCGCAGCGGTGATATCGGTCGGATGCGCGCCGATGGCGTGATCGAATACCTCGGCCGTCGCGACCAGCAAGTGAAGATTCGTGGCCACCGCATCGAACTGGGCGAGATCGAAAACCGCCTGATGCAGCACCCGGTGGTGGACAGCGCGGCGGTGCTGGCGCTGCCCGACGCCCGTGGCGCGTTGCAACTGCTGGCCTGGTATGTGCTCGACGAAGCGGCCGACCTGGACGGCGAGCCCGCGCAACAGGTCTTGAGCGCGTACCTGGGCGAGCAACTGGCAAGCTACATGGTCCCGGCTCGTTGGCTGAGCCTTGCGCAATTGCCGCTGAACGCCAATGGCAAGGTCGACCGTCGCGCCCTCGCCGCCCTGGGCGTGCCCCAGGACGAGACGGCGCAGGCGCAAACCATGGCACCGCGCACACCAACCGAACACGTCTTGGCCGAACTCTGGCAAGAGATTCTCGGCCTGGACAACGTGGGTGTGCACGACGACTTCTTCGCCATCGGCGGTCACTCGCTGCTGGCCACCCAGGTGTTGTCGCGGATTCGCCGACGGTTGAACGTGAACCTGCCGCTGCGCACGCTGTTCGAACGTGGCACCCTCGAACAACTGGCCCAAGCGGTCGATCAACAGCGCGACGCCCAGACCGAGGCCGACGGCGACACCGAGATCGCCCTGGCGCCGCGCAACCAGCCGTTGCCGCTGTCCTACAGCCAACAACGGTTGTGGTTCCTGGATCGCTTCGAAGGCCCTAGCGCCGCCTACAACATGACCACCACCGTCAGGCTGCGTGGCGCGCTGGACATCGCCGCGCTGCAAGGGGCCTTGCAGGCGGTGTTCGAACGCCATGAGTCCTTGCGCACCGCGTTCCACCTCCACGGCGACCAGCCTTGCCAGGTCATCAGCCCGGCGCCGATGGTCGACTTGACGCCGACCGAGCTGAGTCACCTCGACAGCGAAGCACAGGCGCAAACCCTGCAGCGCCTGATCGATGAACAGGCCGGGCGCCCGTTCGACCTGCAACAGGCGCCGATGCTGCGCGTCAACCTGCTGCGCCTGGGAAGCGACGATCATGTGCTGCAACTGGTGCTGCATCACATCGCCACCGACGCCTGGTCCATGGGTATCCTGATGCAAGAGCTGATTGTCGGTTACCAGGCGCGCACCAGTGGTTCGACACCGGTGCTGCCGGTGTTGCCGATCCAATTCGCCGACTATGCCTACTGGCAACGCAGCGAAGCGCAACAACGTCTGCTGGCAAGGTCCATCGACTACTGGCGCCGCCAGCTCGACGGCGCGCCCACGGTGATCCCGCTGCCGCTTGACCAGCCACGCCCGGCTCGCCCCGACTACCAGGGCGCGGCCCTCGAGCAACGCTTCACTGCGGTCCAGACGCAGGTGCTCAAGGCCTACGCGCAGGAACAACGGGCGACGCTGTTCATGGTCTTGCTCAATGCCTTCAACAGCCTGTTGCAGCGAGCCACCGGGGCCACCGATTTTATCGTCGGCACCGACCTGGCCAACCGCGAACATCCGGCCCTGGAACACCTCATCGGCTTCTTCGTCAACGTATTGCCGATCCGTGCCCGCCTGAACGAGGGCGAAACCTTTGACGCCCGCCTGCAACGCTTGCGCGAGGATTGCCTGTCGGCGTTCCAGCACCAGCAAGTGCCGTTCGACAAACTGGTCGAGGAGTTGCAGCCGCCGCGTACGCCAGGGGTCAACCCACTGGTCCAGGTGCTGTTCGTCATGCAGAACACGCCCAGCGGCAATGCCAGCCTGCCGGACCTTGAGGTGGAGCACTTGGTATCGCCCCAGGAGAGCAGCAAGTTCGACCTCGCCGTGTTCGTCGAAGAGGACGAGGAACAAGGCCTGAACGTACGCTGGGTGTATCGCACCAGCGTGTTGCAGGCGCAGACCATCCAGCGCCTCGAACAAGGCTTCGAGCACCTGCTGGAGCAGATCGTCTCAGCCCCGGCGCAGGCGCTGGACAACTGGTCGTGGCGCCTTGAGGGCACCGCCGCCGACGCCGCGCCACAGCCTGACTCGTCGCTCGACGAGGCCACGGCCCGCAGCGCGCGCAAGCAGTCGAAACTGAGCAAGCTCAAGCAGACTCGTGCAACCGCCGTAAGCCAGGTGGCCCACGAGCAGGTCCGTACCCGCACCCTCAACGTCGGGCAAGCCTTGCCGTTGGTGATCGAGCCGTTGCTCGGCGACCTGGACCCGGTGCACTGGGCGCTGCAAGCCAGGGAATGGATCAATGCACAGCTGCTGACCCACGGCGGCCTGCTGTTCCGGGGCTTCAACCTGCCGGATGCCGCCGCCTTCGAACAGTTCGCCCAGGCCATCGAGCCCGACCTCTACGGGACCTACGGCGACCTGCCGAAAAACACCTCGGGCAAGAACATCTACCACTCCACGCCGTACCCGGAACAGCACATGATTCTCTTCCACAACGAGAGCTCCCATCTGCCGCAGTGGCCACGCAAGCAGTGGTTCTACTGCGAAACACCGGCACCACGTGGCGGCTGCACGCCCATCGTCGATTGCCGGCAGGTGTTGGCGCGCTTGCCCGAGGACATCGTCGCTCGCTTCCAGGCCCTGGGGCTGCTTTACGTGCGGCACTTCACCGACAAGCTGGATGTGCGCTGGCAGGACTTCTTCAAGACCGAACAGCGCGAGGAAGTCGAGCGCCAATGCCTGGCGTCGGGTATGCGCTGGGAATGGCTGGGCCCCGACAACCTGCGGATCGCCCAGCACTGCCCGGCCATCGTCGCGCATCCCGAGACCGGTGAGTTGTCGTTCTTCAACCAGGTGCAACTGCACCACACCGCCTGCCTGGAGCCGGAAGTGCGCAGCAACCTGATCAGCCTGTTCGGCCCTGGGCACCTGCCCCGCAACGTCTACTACGGCGACGGCAGCGTGATCGAAGATGCGGTAATGCACGTCATTGGCGAGGCCTATGAAGACTGCGCGGTACGTTTCAGTTGGCAAAAGGGTGACATGGTAATGCTGGACAATATGTTGGTGGCCCACGCCCGCGATCCCTTCGAGGGTGAGCGCAAGATCTGTGTCGCCATGGGCCAGATGATGCGCCGCGAACAACTGACCGGCTGCCTGCCCGAAGCACCGCCGGCGCCGGTTGCGGAGGTGCAGGCATGAGCGCTTTCGAGAAACGTGAAGAAGCCTTCGCCCTCTCGCCCCAACAACGCAGTCAGTGGTTGGCAGGGTTGCCCGCGGTGCGCCTGGAACTGGAAATAAAAGGCCCGTTGGCCATGGAGCGCCTGCAGCAGCGGCTCGTCGCCCTAAGCGCATGTCACGAGGCCCTGCGCCTGCGGGTGCGGCCTGAGCCGGGCCTGCTGATGCCGTTGCAGATGGTGGAACCCACGGTCATGGCCGCGGACGCCATCAGCATTGAGGTACAAGCGGTCGGTGACGATCGGCACCGGGTGACGCTGCAACTGCCGGCGCTGAGCGCCGATCGCGGGACCTTGCTGCGCCTGGCGCAGGCTTTGGCCTCGACGGATGCGCCGACGGCGGATGACGAGGCCATGACCTATACCCAGTACAGCGCCTGGCTCTACGAATTGCAGGCCGATGAAGACGCCGAGGATGGCCGGCGCTTCTGGGCCAGCCAGGCCCTGGACGAGCCGGCCGTCAGCGAGCTGCTCTACCGCCAGGTACGCAGCGACCGCCCCGACGCCCCGGTCACCACTCGCCTGAGCGCCACGCCACAGTTGAGCATGGCCCTTGAGGCTTTTTGCCAACGTCACGACGCCTCGCCCGAGCAGGTCCTGATGACAGTCTGGGGCGTACTGTTGCAGCGCCTGAGTACCGGCGACAACCCGGCACTGACCTTGAACTGGGTCCACGATTGCCGCGACGACTATGAAGAGCTCGCCGACTGCTGGGGATTATTCGCCAAGCCCCTGCCCCTGCGCTGGCAACCGACGGCGGACAGCCATTTTGCACAGGCGCTGGCAAACCTGCAGGTGCTCTGCGAGCAAGCCACCGAATGGCAGGAGTACTACGGCGTCAGCGCTGCACTGCCGGCCGACACTTTGCAGTACGGCTTCCAGTGGGGCGGGCAGTTGCCCGATCGGCTCGACACCTTGGGCAGCATGGCGTCGACGCTCACGGTGCTGGATGCACAAGCCATTCCCGCGGGCATGGAGCTGCTGCTGGTGGCCGAAACCACCGCTGGCGGCTATCGCCTGAACCTCTGTCATTTGCCCGGCCGCTACAGCGAACAAGCCGCGCGGGTCCTGCTGGAGCAGTTCCAATCGCTGCTGCTCGATGCCCTCGCCAACCCAGGCAAACCCCTGACCGAGCTGTCCTTGCAAGCGCCGAGCTTCACCGCGACGCTGGCCGCCCTGCAGGACGACGTCCCAGTGCCGCCGTTTGCCAGCGTGCCGGCCGGTTTCGATGCCTGCGCCGCGCAGTTCCCCGAACACTTGGCCCTGCGCGACCACCACGGACCGCTGAGCTACGGCCAATTGCAGACCCGCAGTAACCAATTGGCGCATTACCTGCGCGCCCAGGGTGTGGGCTGCGAAGATCGCGTGGCGTTGTACCTGGATCGCTCCGCGCAGATGGTCCTGGCCATGCTCGCCGTGCTCAAGAGCGGCGCGGCATTCGTCCCCCTGGATGTGCATCAACCGGCGCAACGTTCCCTGGCCATCCTGCAACAGGCCCAGCCGGTCTTCGTCCTCAGTGGTTCGGCCGGCAGCGCCCCCGCTTTGCCCGGCATCGGCAGCCTCGACCTGCGTGATGAAGCGACTTGGCAGCAAGCACCTGCCACGGCAACCGACGTCGAGATCCAAGGGCAGGACGCGGCCTATGTGCTGTTCACCTCCGGCAGCACCGGCACACCCAAAGGTGTCATCGTCGAGCATCGGCAGCTCGCCAGTTATGTCGCCAGCGTGTCCCGACGCCTGACGCTGGGGCTGGGTGAGCGCAGCGCGGTGGTCACTTCCCTGGCGGCCGACCTGGGCTACACGCTGCTGTTCCCGGCGCTGCTCAGCGGCGGCGAATTGCACCTGCTGGACAAGGAAACAGCCATGGACGCCCAAGCCTGGGCAGCCTGGCAGGCGCAGTACCCGATCGACCACCTGAAGGTCGTGCCGTCGTTGCTCGACGCTTGGTTGATCCACGCCCAAAGCGCTGCCGTGTTGCCGCGCAAGCAATTGATCCTCGGCGGCGAAAGCTGCTCGCGGCGCCTGCTGCAAAGCATTCGCAGCCTCGCGCCGGCGCTCACGGTCTTCAACCATTACGGCCCGACCGAAACCACGGTGGGGGTGGTGATGCACAAAGCCGAACCAACCATGGACTATCGCCGCCTGCCCCTGAGCGACCGCCTCGACGGCATGCGCCTGTACCTGCTCGACGAGCAGCAAGCGCCGGCCGCTCCCGGGCAAAGCGCCGAGCTGTATATCGCCGGCCCCCAACTGGCCCGCGGTTACTTGGACGCACAGCAAAATACCGGGCGGTTTATCGAGCTGGCACAACGGCCAGGTGAACGTCTCTATCGCACCGGCGACATGGCCCGCTATCGCCATGACGGCAGCCTGGAGATCACCGGGCGTGCGGATCGCCAGGTAAAAATCCGCGGTTTCCGCGTGGAACTCGACGAGATCCAGGCGCAGCTGACCGGCCTTCCCGGCGTGGCCCAGGCTGCGGTGGAATGCATTCCCCGGGGCGAGCTCGGCCAGCAACTGTTCGCCTTCATGACCCTGGCGCCCGGGCATTCGACCACGGTCGCCCGGCTGCATGGCCAGGCCCAGGATTGCTTGCCGGACTACATGCTGCCCACCCTGCGGATCGTCGAGGCATTGCCGCTGATGGGCAATGGCAAGCTCGACCGCAAGACCTTGCAGCAATGGGCCGACAAAGTCCTCGACACGGTCGGCAGCGCCTTGCCGCGCACGCCTCTGGAAGCCCTGCTCGCCGAGGTCTGGGCACAGGTGCTGGGCCTGGAGCGGGTGGGCATCGACGATGACTTCTTCGAGCTGGGCGGCCACTCCCTGGCGGCGGTGACGCTTGCCAGTCGCTTGCAAACCGCGCTGTCGGCACCGGTAACAGTCAATGCGGTGTTCAACGCCCCGAGCGTCTCGGCGTTTGCAGCGTTGGTGCAGGCCGAGCTCAAGCTCTCGCCGCTGGTGCGATTGTCGGCGCCCACCGTCGATGCCGTACAAACCGCCAATCTGTTCTGCTTCCACCCCTCCACCGGCCACGTGCAGGATTACCGCACGCTGCTGGCGCCGCTTGCGGGCTGGCATCTGTGGGGCTTGCAGGCGGCGTACCTGACCGACGATAGCACGACCCTGGGCGGCGATATCGAGAGTCTCGCCGTATGCTATGTCGAGCACCTGCGCCAACAGCAACCACAGGGGCCTTATCACCTGCTGGGCTTCTCCCTCGGCGGCCTGCTCGCGATTGCCGCGGCCGCGCGCCTGGAAAGCCAGGGCGAAGAAGTAGCGTTTCTCGGTATCATCGATTCGCAATACCAGCATCAGGCGCCGGAAGACAGTGTCGAGGCGCTGCTGGAATCGGCGTCCCAAGCGTTGACACCGGACAGCCAGGCCGTGTTGCGCCAGTTGCCGCCGCCGATCATGGCCGCGTTGCTGGAGCAACTGGGCGCCCTGCCCCCGGCGGCACGCCTGCCGGAACTGGTCCAGTGGGCACGGCAACAAGGCCTGCAACTCGATGGCGACAGTTGGGAGCACCTGCAGACGCGGCTAAACTACCAGCAGCATACGCAACATCTGCTGGCCACGTTCAAGCCCGTACGGTTGAACTGCCCGGTGCATGTCTGGTGGGCCAGCGATACCCTGGCCCAGGCTGAGTTCGCCGACCCGCATTGGGAAGACCTGAGCAGTGGGCCGTTGACCCGCGAGGTCATCTCGGCGCAACACCTGACCATCCTTGAGCAACACGTCTTGCACGAACAATTGGCGGCGCGCCTCACAGCCACTGCTACACACGGAGCGGTTTGAAATGGATCTGTTGTTACTCATGGCTAAACGCTCCTGGCGGGCACTGCTGGTGGCGACCCTCACGGGTCTGACCTGCGGCCTCGCGGCGGCCGGCCTGATCGCCAACATCAACCACAGCCTGGAGGTGTTCGATAAGCTGCGCCCGGTGGATGGCCTGCTCTTCGCCGGCCTGGTGGTGTTGGTCGCGGTGTCGCGGATCATCTCCGACATCAGCCTGCTGCGCCTGGGCCAGGCCGCGGTCAACGACATGCGCCTGCACCTGAGCGCCAAGCTGATCGACACGCCCTACGCGCAATTGCAGCGCCTGGGCAAGCATCGCCTGCTCGCGATGCTCACCGACGATACGCAGACCATCAGCCAGGCGGTGGAGTTGGTGCCGATCCTGCTGGTCAACGTCGGGATCATCACCGCATGCCTCGCTTACCTGGGCTGGCTCAGCCTGCCACTGCTGGGCCTGACGCTGCTGCTGATCGCCTTGGGCAGCCTGAGCTTCCACTGGCCGCAACGCCGGGCACTGACCTCGATCTCCCGCGCTCGCGAGCTCAAGGACCAGTTGTTCAATCAATACCGCCTGCTCACCGATGGCAGCAAGGAGCTGCAACTCAACCATCCCCGCCGACAGCACTTCTTCACCCGCCTGCTGATACCGGTGAGCCAGCAATACCGCCGCGATTTTGTACGGGGCATGAGCATCTACGCCCTGGTATTGAACTGGGGCAATGCTGTGTTCTACATGCTGATCGGTGTGGTGCTGTTCGCCGCGCCGCATTTCATCGACTTGAGCGCGAGCCTGGTCACCGGCTATATCCTGGCGATCCTCTACATGATCACGCCGTTGTCGGAGCTGATGCACGCCTTGCCGACCCTCGGCCGGGCCAGTGTGGCCCTGAACAAGATCCGCGCCCTGGAAGGCGAGATGCAAACCGCCGACGAGACCCGCGACACCATTTCGCCGACCCAGGTGCGCAGCCTGGTGTGCCGCCATGTCACCCACACCTACTACCGCGAGCGCGAGGACGGGCATTTCACCCTGGGCCCCATCGACCTCACCCTCAATGCCGGCGAAGTGGTGTTCATCACCGGCGGCAACGGCAGCGGCAAGACCACCCTGGCCTTGTTGCTGACCGGCCTGTACCGGCCGGAAAGCGGTGAGATCATGCTTGACGAGCAGGTGTCCTCGAGCAACGACAACCACCATTACCGGCAGCACTTCTCGGCGATCTTCACCGACTTCTGCCTGTTCGAGAACCTGTTCGATGGCGACGATCCGCACTTGGTGAAGCAGGCGCAGGACTACCTGGTCCACCTGCAACTGGACCATAAGGTGCAAATCGAGGAAGGCAAGCTGACCACGCTGGCGCTGTCCACCGGGCAACGCAAGCGCCTGGCGCTGCTCAGTGCCTATCTGGATGATCGTCCCTGCTACCTGTTCGATGAATGGGCCGCCGACCAGGACCCGGTGTTCAAGCACTTTTTCTACACTCGGATCCTGCCGGACCTGCGCGAGCGCGGCAAATTGCTGATCGTCATCTCCCATGACGATGCCTACTTCGGCCTGGCCGACCGGTTGATCCGCATCGAACAGGGCAAGCTCAGCGAAGTCGCCCCGCAGGCTGATGCGATGCCCGTGGCCGAAATGCTGTCCACTTGAGAATGCGCCCATAATGCCAGGGCAACCCCAGCCCCATTGTGGGAGCGAGCTTGCTCGCGATGGCGTCGACACATTCAGCATTGATGCAAGCTGAGCCACAGCTATCGCGAGCAAGCTCGCTCCCACGGGGACTGGCTGTTGCCAGAAAAGGCCCTACCCGCGCTCAAGCCTACTCATAGATGTAATGCAGATAGCTCACCTGCTCCGCCACCGGCAGGCGGTGCAGCTTGGGGCAGGATTCGCAGAGCACCGGCGGTTGACCTTCGACCGGCTCGTGCAGTTGATAATGCAGGCAGCAATGCCGACGCAAAGGCAAGCAGGGGCAAATCTGCGGCGCCGGTGACTCGACCATGCGTTGCAGGCCCCGCAGCTTCAAGCGGCCGTTGTTCACGGTGACCGGCTCCAGCCACTGGTGCGCCTCGGCGAAGCCGTCCCTGGACAGGTCCGGGTCCATCCTGGCGAAGGCACCGTCCCAAATGGCGACGAAATTGCCCCACAGTATTTTCGGGGCCAGGCCACCGGCGGCGGCCAATGTGCCGAACAGGGGCGCCAAGTGCTCGTGGACCAGCCGCGACCAATAGGCCCCGCGGTCATCCGCATCCAAGGCCGACAGCCCGGCGGCCAGGCCCAACGCCGACGGTTGGCCGTCGTCGTGCAACAGCAGCGCGTCCTCGCCCCAGAACTCGATGGCGCAATGACGCGTCAACACGCAGGCCAGGGTGGCCGGCAGGACAATACTCATGTAGTTCATCGACCACTGCGACACCACGGCGGCGCGGTTCACCCCCGGGTAACGCAGGGCGAATCGGGCCAGCAAGGGTTGCAGCGCGGCAGGATCGGCAAGCTGGCTCAACGCGATGGAAGGCTGGTCGCCAGGTGCCTGCCGGATGACCCGCTGTATCGGCGGCCAGGCCTGGTTAAGCCATTCTGGAAATTCGATAACGGGCTCCCGTGGCTTTCCCTAATTAATGCAAACGATTAGCATTGGCTGATCCTATCCTCCCTCCCCTGCAAACTCAACGTCGTTAGCGACCAGGCTCACCAAGACCCCATGCACACACTTCGCAATTTCTGGCGTCTCGCGCGGCCCTTCTGGGCTTCCGAAGAAAAGTACCCGGCCTTGTTGCTGCTGTTGGCCACCGTGCTGATGACCCTGTGCCTGGTCGGTGTCAACATCCTCACCAATTTCTGGAACCTGCACTTCTATAACGCCTTGCAGGCCTTGGACTACCACGGTTTCCTGATCGGCAGCCTGCAGTTCATCCTGCTGCAGATCGGCACGGCCGCCTTTACCGTGGGTGCGTTTCACTTTCAGCAAAAGCTGACCATCCGTTGGCGGCGCTGGGCGACCCGCAACATGCTCGATCAGTGGCTGGACAGCCAGCGCTACCAGAAGCTGAAACTGACCGAAACCGACGTCGACAATCCCGATCAGCGGATCGCCGAGGACATCGACCTGTTTATCGTCAAGTCGCTGAAGTTGAGCCTGGGCCTGTTGACGTCAGTGGTGTCGCTGTTTTCCTTCCTGCATATCCTCTGGCAGGCCTCCAGCCTCGTCAGCGTGCCGTTCAACGAGGAGTCGATCGTCATTCCTGGGCTGCTGGTTTGGGTCGCCCTGGTGTATGCACTCCTGGGCACCGGCCTGGCCTTCTGGCTGGGACGAGCACTGCCCAGCCTCAATTTCATGCAACAGCGGCGTGAAGCGGATTTTCGTTTCTCGCTTATCCGTCTGCGGGAGAACGCTGACTCAGTGGCTCAATACCGCGGCGAAGTCGTGGAGAACGAACGCTTCAACCATCGGCTCGACGCAGCGCTGGAGAACTTCTGGGCGCTGGTGAAAAAACAGAAGTTGATCATGGGTTACTCGACCTTCTATTTGCGCAGCGCAACGGTCATCCCGATGTTCATCATGGCGCCACAGTTTTTTGCCGGCGCCTTTCCCCTCGGCCGCCTGACACAGATAAGCGCGGCCTTCGGCGAAGTGCACGCGGCCATCGCCTACCTGGTGAGCGTGTTTCCGGAACTGTCGGAATGGAAGTCGGTGATCGACCGTTTGGTTGGTTTCCAGGAGCGCCTGGACAATGTCGAGGTCACGTCCCAGGTCCGCCACCAGCAGCAGGCCCACGGCCTTGACATCAAGGACCTGGACATCTGGCTGCCCAACGGCCGGCCGTTGTTCAAAGGCTTCAACCTCTCACTCAAGCCCGGTGACAGCCTGATGATCAGCGCGCCATCCGGCTACGGCAAGTCGACGCTGATCCGCACGATTACCGGGCTTTGGCATCACGCGCGCGGTTCGAGCAGCTATGACCGTGAGCACGCCCTGACACTGTCGCAAAAACCCTACCTGCCGCTGGGCAGCCTGCGCGAAGCGCTCTGGTACCCCAACCCAGCCCGTCCCGAAGAGGATGCCGCGCTGCGCCAGGTGATGGAGCAAGTCGGCCTGCAACACCTGGCCAATCAGTTGGAGCAGGAGCGGGACTGGGCGCAGACCCTCAGCGTCGGCGAACAGCAACGCTGTGCGTTCGTCAGGGCCTTGCTGGCCCGGCCCACGGTGCTGTTCCTCGATGAGAGCAGCTCGGCGCTGGATGCGGCAAACGAAGCGCGCTGCTATCAGCTGCTCAGGCAAACGCTGCCGGACACGATCCTGATCAGCGTCGGCCACAGCGCCTCCCTGGAGCACTTCCACTGGCAAGTCCTTGAGCTGAAGGACGAGGCGCAGTGGGTGCAGCGCAAGGTCAAGCAAGCGGTGTGAGCCCCGATAACGCAAACACTGAATAACCTGTGGCGAGGGAGTTGTGGGAGCAAGGCTTGCCCGCGATGAATGCGACGCGGTCCTCCTGAAGTCGCGTCGCGGGCATCGCGGGCAAGCCTTGCTCCCACAAAATCCCCTCGCCACAAAAGTCTCCCGTGCTCCCATCAATCGGGGCGCCATTCGTTCATTGGCATGCAGAGTTTGTGGTCTATAGTTCCTGACAGATCCCAGGATCTTTCGCTCGAGCCCTCAGGAGCTACACCCCCTCGAGCCGTACCGTGTCGGATGCCCACCAGCCTTCGGTCGAACCATGCAGGGAGCACACCATGCCGATCCAGCGGCCTGAGACATTGAGGTTGGCCCCTGGCACTGCTCATTGTGCAGAGGCCGATGGCGCCACCGAAGCCGGCGTGCTTCGGCGCGCCTTCGGCCAGGCCAAGGAAGCCTACATCCTGTTCCCGCTGCTGGCCGCTCTGCTGTTGCTGGCCATCTGGAGCGCTACCCTCTACCTGATCAAGGTCGAACACCTTCGCGCGCAGCAGAGCGCCGCGAGGGCCAGCCTGGAAATGGGCGCCACCTACGAAGCGCAAATGTTGCGTGCCATCCATGAAATCGATCAGACCCTTAAGCTGGTCAAATACACCTACGAGACCGAGGGCGAACCCAATCCCCTGCGTCGGCTCCAGGAGCGGGCCTTGTTGCCGCCGGCCTTGGTGTTTGACGTCAGTGTGGTCAATCCGGACGGCCGGCTCGTGGCGAGTACGCGGGTCAACGACCGAGAGAACATCGCTGACCTGGATGAGCAGCAAACGCTGCGGCGCAGCGACTCGTTGTCCATCAGTCACCCGTGGAAGAGCCCGGTCACCGGAGAATGGCGCTTGCGCTTCAGCCGACGACTCGACGCTGTGGATGGCAGGCTTTCCGGGATCGCCAGGGTCGAGGTCGATGCGGCCTATTTCGTCAGCAGCTACGACGCCTCGAAACTCGGCGAACAGGGGGCGCTCGGACTGCTGGGCACGGACGGCCTCTTCCGCGTACGGCGCACCGGAGAAACGGTACTGGCCGGCGATACGGTCGATTACACGGCCGTGGTGCCGGACGCTGAAAACACCGCGGCGGTGCTCTCGGTCAATGCATGGGACGGTGTGCGGCGCTACACCAGTGCCCGCCAGCTCTACGACTTTCCACTGGCGGTGATCGTCGGGTTGTCCGAGGAGGAGCAACTGGCCGCGGTGAACCAGCAAGCGCGTACCTACCTCTGGCGCGCCGCGGGCGGCAGCCTGCTGCTGGTGTTGCTGGTGGGCGTGCTCGCCCGGATGAGCTGGCAACTGGCGCAAAGCCGTTTGCGCGCCGCCGAAGCCCAGGCCCAACTGGCCGCCGCCGCCCGTCAGGCCGGCATGGCCGAAATCGCCACCAACGTCCTGCACAACGTGGGCAATGTGCTTAACAGCGTGAATATCTCCGCCGACCTGGTCACCCGCAAACTGCGCACCAGCAAGGCCTTGGGGCTCGGCAAGGCGGTGCAAATGATGAACGAGCACGCCGATGACCTCGGCGACTTCATCGCCCACGACGAGAAAGGCAAGCTGCTGCCCGGCTACCTGAACCAGCTGGTGGACGCGCTTGCGGTCGAGCAACAGAGCATGACCGAAGAACTCGGCCAACTGAGCAAAAGCGTCGATCACATCAAGGAAATCGTCGCCGCCCAGCAATCTTACGCAGGCCCATCCAGCCTTGCCGAAACCGTGCAGGTCAAGGAATTGATCGAGGATGCCCTACGCATGAACGCTGGCATCATCGCGGCGCATCGGATCACCGTGGTGCGGGACCTGGCCGAAACGCCCTTGCTGCAACTGGACAAGCACCGGGTGCTGCTGATCCTGATCAACCTGATAAAAAACGCCAGCAGGGCGATGGGTGATCGGCCGGAGCTTACCCCCCAGATCATCCTTCAGAGCGAGATCCCCCAAGCAGACACCCTGGTCATCAAGGTCATCGACAACGGCGAAGGCATAGCGCCCGAGAACCTGACGCGGATCTTTGCCCACGGCTTTACCACGCGCAAGGACGGCCATGGTTTTGGCCTGCACAGCTGCGTCCTGGCGGCCATGGAGATGGGCGGCTCGCTGGAGGCCCACAGCGACGGCCCGGGAACGGGCGCGACCTTTACGCTCAAACTGGCAATCTAGAGTGCGTGGTAAACGCGCAGCTTCAGCCAACGTTACAAGGAACAGACGAATGGCGATCCACGCAACGAGGTTACCTTGACCCCATGGTGAAAAAGCCCAAGACCTTGGCCCTGGTAGTCGTGACGCTGTACGCCGGCGGCGCCAATGCTGACGCGGCCGACATGTTCTCGCTAAGCAGTTTCGGCACGGTGGGGATTGTCCATTCCAGCGAGAAGAAAGCCGACTTCACCTCCAGTATCTTCAAGCCCAACGGCGCCGGGCATTCGCGCAACTGGAGCGCCGACGTCGACAGCCTGATAGGCGCGCAACTGACCGCCACCTTCACCCCACAGCTTTCAGCCGTGGTGCAGGTCATTTCCGAACAGCGCTACGACAACAGTTACCGGCCCTTCGTCGAGTGGGCCAACATCAAGTACCAGTTCACCCCGGATTTAAACGCCCGTATTGGCCGTACCGTGTTGCCGACGTTCCTGGTCTCCGACACCCGCAAAGTGGGCTACACACTGCCCTGGGTGCGCGCGCCCATGGAGGTCTACAGCCTGATGCCGATTTCCAGCAGCGACGGCATCGATGGCAGCTACCGGTTTCGTGTCGATGCAATCACCAACACCGTGCAGGCGCACTACGGCCAGAACGACACCCGTCAACCCGACGGTGCAGGCAAGGTTTTGACGAGAAATCTCTGGGGTGTCACCAACACCACCGAGTTCGACGTTCTCACCACACGAATCACCTACATGAAAGCCGACCTGACCCTGGAACAGTTCAACTCACTCTTCGACACGTTCAGGGCGTTCGGTCCGGAGGGCATCGCCATCGCCGATCGTTACGACTCCGATGACACCCCCGTCGACTTCATCGGCGTGGGCGCCAGCTACGATCCGGGTGACTGGTTCGTCATGAGTGAATGGGGCCGTCTCGACAGCCGTTCCGGCCTGGGCAGGACCAGCGCCTGGTACATCAGCGGCGGGTACCGCATCGAAGCGTTCACCCCCTATGTCACCTACGCGCGCTCCAGGACCGAAACAGAAGTCTCCAGCCCGGGCCTGACGATAGCGGCCTTGCCTCCGGCCCTGGCGGGCACGGCCGCCGAACTCAACGGTGCGCTCAACAGCGTCCTGGGCTCGAACGAAGGCCAGCAGACCCTTTCCCTTGGCATGCGCTGGGATTTCACCAAGAACATGGACGCCAAAGTGCAATTCGATCACACACGTTTCAAGGGCAACTCGGTCGGTCCGTTGATCAATCCCCAACCGGACTTCAGGTCGGGGGGCTCGCTCAACGTCATCAGCCTGGCTGTGGATTTTGTCTTCTGATGGAGCAGGCCATGTGGGTTGTGAGACTCATCGGATTCGCGATGGCTGGGCTCGCCCTGAGCACCACCAGCGTTGCCGTCAAGGCCGAGGTGGTGGTGGTCGTCGCCACGTCCAGCCCGGTGAAGACACTCGCGCGCAATCAGGTGGCGGATATTTTCCTGGGCAAGGCCAGTCGTTTTCCCGGCGGCGGACAGGCGATTCCCATTGACCAGACAGAAGATTCACCGACCCGTGATGAGTTCTACACAACGTTCACCGGCAAGTCCGCAGCCCAGCTCAAGGCGCATTGGTCGAAGATCATCTTCACCGGCCGGGGCCAGCCGCCGCAGGCGGTTTCAAGCGGGGCGGAGGTCAAGAAACGTATTGCAGAGAACCCCGACACCATCGGCTATATCGAGGCACGGGAGCTGGACGGCAGCGTCAGGGCACTGCCGCTTGAGTCGCAATGAGTACGAGGCTTTACGTATCAACGGGGCTTTACTTTACGTGCCGAGCCCCGTGTCAGCCGCCTGGGCTTGCAGCAACAGCTTGAACTGATCGGCGGGCACCGGTTTGTTGAAGTAGAAACCCTGGAACTCATCACAGGCGTTGTCCCGCAGGAAATCGGCCTGTTCCTTGGTTTCCACGCCTTGGGCCACCACGGTCAGGCTGAGGGTCCGGCCCATCGCGATGATGGCCTCGGTCAGGGCTTTGTCTTCCGACACGCTGCTGGTATCGCAGATACACGAGCGGTCGATCTTGATGACATCCAGCGGAAACTGCTCGAGCGCGGAGAGCGACGAATAACCGATCCCGAAATCATCGATGGCGATGCGGACCTGCAAGCGCTTGAGCCCGGTCAACACACTCAACGCCCTTTTTACGTCCTGCATGAGCAGGCTCTCGGCGATCTCCAGTTCCAACAGGCGCGCATCCATGCCGGTTTCGGCCAGTATCTCGGCCAAGTCCGTCAGCAGGTTCTCATCGGCAAACTGCCGTGCCGTGAGGTTCACGGCGACGCCCAGGTGCGGCAGCCCTTGTCGTTGCCAGACAACGTTTTGCTGGCAGGCAGTCTTGAGCACCCACTTGCCGATCGGCACGATCAAACCGGTCTCTTCCGCCACCGGGATGAATTGCATGGGTGCCACAATCCCCAGGTCGGGATGATTCCAGCGCAGGAGCGCTTCCGTGCCGGTGATCTGGCCACTGCGAATGTCCCGCTTGGCCTGGTAATGCAACTGGAACTCGTGGCGCTCCAGGGCGTGGCGCAAGCTCAGTTCCAGCGTCAGCCGTTCCAGTGAGTCCGCGTTCAGCTTCGCGGAGTAAAACTGGAAGTTGTTCTTGCCACGTTGCTTGGCCTGGTACATCGCGATATCGGCGTTTTTCGTGAGTGTCTGCTCGTCCAGGCCATCCTGTGGAAACACGCTGATGCCGACGCTGGCGGTCACCCGGAACTCCTGGCCCTGGAGGTTGAAAGGCCGGGCAATGGAGGTCAGGATTTTCTGCGCAGTGGTCGCCACGTCGTTGTCCTGCGACAACTCCGGCAGCAAGATCACGAATTCGTCGCCGCCCAATCGGGCCACCGTATCGCTGCCGCGCAGACACGCCTCAAGGCGCAGCGCCACCTCCTTGAGCAGTTGATCGCCAGCATCGTGCCCCAGCGTATCGTTGACTTGCTTGAAGCGGTCGAGGTCAAGGAACAGCACCGCCAGTTGCCGATCGTAACGGCTGGCCTCGCTGATACTCTGGCTCAACAACTTGCTGAACAGGCTGCGATTGGGCAACGCCGTCAGGCCGTCGTGATAGGCCAGGTACTCGACACTTTGCGCGTAGGCAATTTTCGCTGCGCCGGCACGCAAGCGGCTTTGCGCCAGTTGCCAGCTCATCCGGGCGAGCAACCCCGCCAGCAACACCAGCACCAGGCTGCCGCCCGCGGCGCGCCAGAGGTAGGTACGCGCTTGCTGGTTCACCGCGGCCAGTTGCTCCTCCTCGGACAACCCGACGATCACCGCCAGTGGAAAGTCGTAGAGCTGGCGGGCACTGGTGTAGCGCCGCACACCGTCCCCTGCATCGATCGCGCGTACGGCTTCGGTGTTTTCCGTGTCCGGTACCACGGTGGCGTAATCGATCGAGTCACCGGCCGATACGTCCTCCCCGCTGCGCCGTGCCCGGAAGATGCCGTCAACTCCCAACAGGCCGAGCAAGCCGTGATTGCCGAGTTTCGAGGCGTCATAACTGCTGACGAAATAGGCCGCATCGACCTCGACCATGGCGATCCCGGCGGACGCGCCATCGCCCCCATCGAGCCGTCGGCTGAACCGCAACTTCCACTCCCCCGTCACCGGGCTTTTCCACGGGCGACTGATCGACAGCGCCGTGTCCGGCCCTAGTGTCTGCAGCTCATCCTTGGCCATTTGGCTTCCGGCTTCGTTCGGCTGGGTACTGGCGACGACCCGGCCGCTGGCGTCTACCACGCTGACGTCAAACAAGTAAGGCGAAGGCAGCAAGGCGCGTGCCTTGAGCTTGGGCAGCGGGTTGGGCTCGCGCTCGGACTCGTAGGCGTATTTGACCAGCTTGAGGGTCTGATCGATTTCACGCATCGCCCGCAGGATCTGCGCTTCGTAGGTGGCGCCGATTTCCAGGCTCGCCTCAGCGATCTCCTGCTGCGCGCGGACCTGTTCGACCTTGATCAGGTACAAGGTGCCAGCCCAGATGACCAGCAACAGCAGAACGGCCAGCAGCGGAAACAGGATGTAGGCTTCCCTGGCCTGGTCGAAGCCGCGCCCAAGCAAATTGTTCGTCCCATCGGCCAGGGCGTTTTCACGATGAACGATACCCGGGGTCGACGTCATTACACTCGCCCGTTGGATCGCCATGGTCTGCTCCCTGCATTGTCCACTGCTGACGGCCTGCGGGTATCCGATGCAGCTACGGCGCGGGCGTGCGTCGTCCCTGATCGCCGGCACGGAAGGATTCCGGGTCTGCTGAAAACTATAGACCACAAACCGTGCCTGCCACGCCAATCGCACGCCGACCGTGGCTTTGCGTGGGGTGTGAGTGACGAAGTGCAGTTGACGGCCCTGACTTATTGGTCCAGTTTTTAATACAACCGTGCCCTGCAATTCTCGGACAGGACGCTAAGCTTGATAAACCCGGTTGTTAATCAAAGGGTCCTTGCAAGGCTATGAATGACGTACGCAGTAGCGCCTCCTCCCCTGCCGTTGAATGTCGATGGACATCCCTGTGTCGTTGATTCCCCTGGTGGTATGTGACGACTCCAACATGGCGCGCAAACAGGTGTTGCGGGCCCTGCCGGCAGACTGGCCGGTCTCGGTCACCGAGGCGGTCAACGGACGCCAGGCCATGGACGCCATACGCCAGGGCCTGGGGCATGTGGTGTTGCTGGACCTGACCATGCCGGAAATGGATGGCTACCAGGTGTTGAGCGCCTTGCGCGACGAGGGATTGAAGGCGCAGGTCATCGTGATTTCCGGTGACGTCCAGGATGAGGCGGTGCGCCGCGTGCTTGAGCTGGGCGCGCTGGCGTTCCTGAAAAAACCGTTCGACGAAAACGATTTGCGCCAGACACTGGCGCGGCTGGGGCTCCTGGCCCAGCCCGGTCAGGTGCCGGTCCAGAATCGTTCGACCACGAACACGGCCATCGGTTTTCACGATGTGTTCCGCGAGACGGTCAACGTGGCCATCGGTCGGGCGGCGGCGCTGATTGCCAAGGTCTTGGGGGTCTTTGTGCAGTTGCCGGTGCCGAACGTGAACCTCCTTGAGGTCGGTGAGTTGCACATGGCACTGAACGACGTCGGCAGCTCCCAGCAACTCACCGCAATTTGCCAGGGCTTTATCGGCAGCGGCATTGCTGGCGAAGCCCTGCTGATCTTTCACGACTCGGAAGTCGCCGACATCGCGCAATTGATGCAGCGCCAGAGCGCCGACTATTCGGACCTGGAGATGTTGCTGGACCTTTCCAGCGTCTTGATCGGCGCGTGCCTGAGCAGCATTGCCGAACAGATCGACGTGGTGTTTTCCCAGGGCCACCCGCAGATTCTCGGCCAGCACGCGGCTATCGAGGAACTGATCCGGGACAACAGCAAGCACTGGAAAAAGACCTTGGCGGTGGAAATCAGCTACAGCCTGGAAGGGCACGATATTCGTTTCGACCTGTTGCTGCTGTTCACGGAGGACTCCATCGAACGGTTGACCCACAAACTCGCCTACCTGATGAACTGAGCCATGAGTGAATCCATCGATCTGAACGAATTCCACTGGTTGCTGGCCATCGTTCAGAGCATCGACGTCGGCGTGGTGGTGCTCGACCGCGAGTACCGCGTGCAAGTCTGGAACACCTTCATGGAGAACCGCTCCGGGGTGCAACCCAAGGACGCCCACAACCAGCATTTTTTCAGCCTGTTCCCTGAAATCGATCACCAATGGTTCAGCCGCAAGGTGGAAAGCGTCGCGACCCTGGGCACGCCCGCGTTCACGGTCTGGGAGCAGCGCCCGTACTTGATGCGCTTCAAGAGTTACCAGCCGATCACCGGCCAGGAGGCGTTCATGTACCAGAACACCACGCTGCTGCCGCTGCGCTCGCCCGACAACACCATCAAGCACATCTGCCTGGTGATCTATGACGTCACCGACGTCGCCACCAACCGGCATCAGCTCCAGGCCGCCAACGCACAGCTGCAGCAACTCTCCAGCACCGATCGGCTGACGGGGCTGTACAACCGCGGTCATTGGGAGAGCAACCTGAAAGCCGCCTACGCCCGGCACCAGCGCTACGGTCATGCGTTGAGCCTGGTGATGCTCGATATCGACCATTTCAAGCGGGTCAACGACACCTACGGTCACCAGGCCGGCGACAAGGTCATCGAGCACGTCGCCAGGCTGCTGCACGAGCATGTGCGCGAGTCCGACGTGGCCGGGCGTTATGGCGGTGAAGAGTTCGGCGTGGTGCTCTCGGACACCGACAAGGCCGGCGCACAGATTTTCGCCGAGCGCCTGCGCAAGGCTGTCGAAGCGCTGCAAGTGCAGTTCAACGACCAGACTATCCGCTTCACCGTCAGCCTGGGCGTGGCCGACCTGAGCCAGCCCTCGAACGACCACGCCGACCTGATCGCCAGGGCCGACCAGGCGCTGTATACGTCGAAGAAGACCGGGCGCAATCGGGTGACGGTGTACGAGCAGGTTTAGCCTGCGGAGATTGTTCGATGAGCACATTTAACGCAAGATCGGATTCCGTGCAGGCTCTGATATTGGAGCGCAACGACTGGGTCCCCAACAACCCGCGCCTGCCCGTGCTCGTCTACCCCGGCGCCATCGCCGTTCGAGACGGCGATGCGGCGGCGTTGATCGAAGAGACTTTTCGCGCCAATGGTTGGCCCCCGCAATGGCGCTATGGGATTTACAGCTACCACCACTACCATACCGAAGGTCATGAGGTACTGGGCGTCGCCAGTGGCCAGGCGCGCTTGATGATTGGCGGGCCGCAGGGACATGTCCTCGAGGTGAAAGCCGGTGACGTATTGCTGCTCCCCGCCGGTACAGGCCACTGCAACCTGCACGCCAGCGAGAATTTCCTGGTAGTCGGCGCCTACCCTCCCGGTCAACAAGCCGACATCTGCCGCGAAGCACCGAACGAAGCCCAACTGGCGAAGATCGCCACCCTGCCATTTCCCGAGAGGGATCCGGTGCAGGGGCGCGAGGGAGCTGTCGTCCGGTATTGGACAAGCCGACGATAGGACACAGGCAGCGCTACCGGACCCCGTCCAAGAGTACCCTCGCGACACAGAACGACCGCTAGTCCCACGCCCCATCATCTCTCTGAACTTCCGTCCAGAATTGCCCCTCTGCCCTTTACCCACTATCAAGAGAGGCAGGACGTCATGAGAGCACTCACCTATCACGGTGCCCACAGTGTGAAAGTCGATACGGTCGCCGACCCCGTCCTGGTGGACAGCGACGACATCATTCTGCGCGTTACGGCAACGGCGATTTGCGGTTCCGACCTGCACCTCTATCGCGGGAAAATCCCCGCCGTCGAGCACGGCGATATCTTCGGACATGAGTTCATGGGGATCGTCGAGGAAACGGGTTCAGCGGTGACCGCAGTGCAACCCGGCGATCGTGTGGTGATTCCGTTCGTGATCGCCTGCGGCAGCTGTTTTTTCTGCCAGATGGATCTGTTTGCCGCCTGTGAAACCACCAACACCGGGCGTGGCGCGATCCTGAACAAGAAGGCCATCCCACCGGGCGCGGCGCTTTTCGGTTTCAGCCACCTGTACGGCGGCATACCGGGCGGCCAAGCCGAGTACGTACGTGTTCCAAAGGCCAACACCGGGCCGTTCAAGGTGCCGGGAACCCTGTCGGACGAAAAGGTACTGTTCCTCTCGGACATCTTGCCGACCGCGTTTCAAGCGGTCACCAACACCGGGATCGGCAAGGGTTCGAGTATCGCGATCTACGGCGCAGGGCCCGTCGGTCTGTTGAGTGCCGCTTGCGCGCGGATGTTGGGCGCCGACCAGATCTTCATGGTCGATCATCATCCCTATCGCCTGGCCTACGCGCAGCAAACCTACGGCGTGATACCAATCAACTTCGATGAAGACGACGACCCTGCAGACACGATCATTCGTCAGACCAGAGGCATGCGCGGCGTGGACGGTGTGGTCGATGCGGTGGGTTTCGAGGCCAAGGGCAGCACCACCGAAACGGTGCTGGCCACGCTCAAGCTCGAAGGCAGCAGCGGCAAGGCGCTGCGCCAATGCATTGCGGCAGTCAGGCGCGGCGGTGTGGTGAGCGTGCCGGGGGTGTATGCCGGCTTCATCCACGGCTTCCTGTTCGGCGATGCGTTCGACAAAGGCCTGACCTTCAAGATGGGCCAGACTCACGTACAGCGTTATCTGCCCGAACTGCTTGGCCATATCGAGACCGGTCGCTTGTCCCCTGAGGTGATCATCAGCCACCGGATGTCGCTGGAGCAGGCCGCCGAGGGCTACAAGCTTTTCGACAAGAAGCAGGAGGATTGCAGGAAGGTCATTTTGACGCCAGGCAGCCCGCACGTGGTGTTGCCGGAGGGTGATGTTCCGAATGGTGCGATGGCGCTTACTTGAGACTTGGCGGGTTCATTGTGGTGAAGGGAGCTCATGGGCTGCTGAGCAGCCCGGCGGGAGCAAGCTCCCTCGCCACGGTTTCAGTCTGAGGCCTAGTGGTGGGTGGAGTTCACCTGCGTGGGAACGATCAAAGAGCTCTCCATTCGGGTGATGGCGAGATTGAATGCAAACCTCAAATCCTGTGGGAGCGAGCTTGCTCCGATAGCGGCGGTTCAGCAGCATTGAGGGCGACTGACACGCCGCCATCGCGAGCAAGCTCGCTGCCACAGGGGATGTATGTTGCATTCACTCACTCACAAGGGCTGGGGACGTTCCGCCATATTTACCCAACAGTTTGAGCGTCACCCCATTCGTCCAGCCGAAGCCGTCCTGCAATTCATATTCGCCACCTCCCCCGCCGTCGCCGCGTCCGGACAGGTCGTATTTCTCCACCAACTTGTTTTCCTTGCGGTAGAGGTTCTCGACTTGCTGCAAGAAGCGACTGCCAATCTGCTGCGCCAGCGCCTTTTGCTGGTAGCGGTCCAGCCCTTCCACCGCGATCCATTGCAGCGGTGCCCAGCCGTTGGGTTCGTCCCACTGCTGGCCATTGCTGACCTGGGTGGTGGCGAGACCGCCGGCACGCAACAGGCCGTCACGGACCGCATCGGCGGTGCGATTGGCATGCTCGGTGGTGGCTAGGCCGGTGTACAGCGGGAAAAGCGTCGCGGCCGTGAGCTGTTGGCGTTGCTGGTTGCGCTGCCAGTCGTAGTCCACATAGAAACCTTTGTCGGCATTCCACAAATGCTGCTCGATGGCCCGCTGGCGCCGTTCGGCGCGCCGGCCGTAAGCCTGGACGCAGGGGCTGTTCTGCACCGTCTCGCAGGCTTTGGCGATGGTGTGTTCCAGATGATAGATCAGGCTATTGAGGTCCACGGGCACGATGGCCGTGGTGCGAATGCTCGCCAGGTGCTGGCCATCGTCCAGCCAGCGCGAGCTGAAGTCCCAGCCGCTTTCGGCGCCGGCGCGCAGGTCACGCCAGACCTCCTCCTTGGGCCGCTCCGGCGCCTGTTCGGCGGTGCTGACATCTTGCAGCCAGGATTCCTGCCGCGGCGTCGGGCTGGCATCCCAGTAGCGGTTGAGCACACTGCCATCGGCGAGTTTGACCACGTGCCGATCGGCCGCACCGGGCTTGAGTGCCTGGGCGCCCTCCATCCAATAGGCATACTCCTTCTGCAACTGTGGCAGGTATCGCCCATACGCCTGGTCACCTTCGATGCGCGCCTGCAACTCCACCATATGGGCAAAGAACGGTGGCTGCGACCGGCTCAGGTAGTAGGTTCGATTGCCGTTGGGAATGTGGCCGTAGGTATCGATCATGTAGGCAAAGTTATCGGTCATCTGGCGGACCTGGGCCTTATCGCCGCTCTGCTCAAGCCCCAGCATGGTGAAATACGAATCCCAGTAGTACATCTCGCGAAAGCGTCCGCCGGGCACCACATAAGGCTGTGGCAAGGGCAGCAAACTGCTGTAGGCCGGCACCTGGCTGTAGGACCGACTCAGTACCGGCCAGAGGCTGTCGATGTGTTCCTTGATCGGAGCACCGGGCTTGGGTGCCGGGCTTTCGGCTTCGCCGGATTCAATGAAATTGCCTTTCACGAAGGCCTTGATATCGAAACCGTCGCGGCCACGTTGGACCAGGTAATCGGCGCGGATCTGCGCCGGATCACGGTTGGGCAATGCGTCCACGAAATGCTTCTGGTCGGTGAACATTTGCCCACGCTGCACCGCTTCAAAGAGCTCGGGGTAGGCCTGGTCGGGGGGGAGATTGGCTCGCCCTTGGGCGTCGGCGTAGCTCCATGTCGCGGGCGGTTGGCTTGAGCACGCCACGCACAGCAGCGTGGCAAAGGAGAGGCTGGCGAGATCGATAGGTCGCATCAGAGGATCCATCCTGTTTTTCGTTCCTGACAAACGAGTGACCCGTCGGGATGGACCTGGGTTCACTAAATGATGCAGTGCCGGGCGGCGCCCAGGCCACACACTGGTCAGTCCAATCTTTATTTTTTATTAATTGGTCTTGCCAATATTTTTCTTGGCCTGTAGTTTCGGACCCAGGTCATGGGTGCAGGTCACCGCTCGCCTACAACAAAAAAGAGAGCCCCGGTCCCGGCAGCCGCACGCTCACAACCCTCCTCCCGCCTGCAGGCAGCCACTGTCCGTAGGCCAGCCAAGGAGCATCGCCATGCTGACAGTCATCTGTAACGAACCCGGCTCGCTCACCGCCATCGAACGTGAACACCCCCTCAGGAAACCGGGAGAGATCCTGATCCGGGTCAAGCGCGTCGGGGTCTGCGGCACCGACCTGCATATCTTCACCGGCAATCAACCGTACCTCGAATATCCGCGGGTCATGGGCCACGAGTTCTCCGGCGTCGTGGAGGACACCGACGAAGCCAGCGACCTGGCTGTCGGCGATGTCGTCTATGTGATGCCGTACCTGTCCTGCGGGACTTGTATCGCCTGCCGTCAGGGCAAGACCAACTGCTGCACCCGTATCCAGGTATTGGGGGTTCACTGCGACGGCGCTTTCACCCAATACCTGAGCATTCCCCATGCGTTCGTGCACAAAGCCGTGGGGATTTCCCTGGACCAGGCTGCGATGATCGAATTCCTCTCGATCGGTGCTCACGCGGTGCGGCGCTCGAACATCCAGGCGCAGAAACACGCCCTGGTGGTCGGCACCGGCCCAATCGGCATGGCGGCGGCGATCTTCGCCAGCCTGCGCGGTGCGAAAGTCACCGTCCTGGATACCCGCGAGGATCGCCTGTCGTTCTGCAAGGCACACCTGGATATCCACGCGGCGGTGCACATCGGCGAAGGCGACAAGCAAGCCCTGGCCGAACTGACCGAAGGAGATTTTTTCGACGTGGTGTTCGACGCCACCGGTAATGCCCGGGCCATGGAGCGTGGGTTCGAGTTCATCGCCCACGGCGGCACCTATGTGATGATCTCGGTGGTTCGGGACTCCATCACCTTCTCCGACCCTGAATTCCACAAGCGCGAAGCCACGTTGATGGGCAGCCGCAACGCCACCCAGGAAGACTTCCGGCACGTCGAGCAATGTTTGCGCGACGGCTTGATTCCGGATGCAGCCCTGAACACCCACCGACTGACACTGGTCGACGTGCCCCATTCGTTCGCCACCTTGCTCGACCCCAAGCAAGGTGTCGTCAAGGCAATCATCGAGTGCTAGGCATCAGAGGACGCCCCATGAACCCGCCTTCTTCTTTGCTTGTTCTAACACCCGGCGATGACGTCGCAGTGGCCCGAGGCGATATCGCCGAAGGTCAGCCAGTGAGTGCCGACGGCATCAGCCTGATCGCCCGGCAGGCGGTTCCGTCCGGCCACAAGATCGCCCTGCGCCCGGTGTTGGCCGGCCAGCCGGTGCTCAAGTACGGGCAGACCATCGGCCAGGCAACCCAGGCCATCGAGCCTGGCGATCACGTCCACGTGCACAACCTGGACATGCCAACCAGCACGGCTGAACACCGCGTACGGAACGTTTATGTCCCAACGTCGTTGAGCAAGCAGCCCGCGACCTTCGAAGGTTACGTCCGCGACGATGGACGCGTCGGCACACGCAATTACATCGGGGTCATTTCCAGCGTCAACTGCTCGGCAACCGTCTGCAAGCAGATCGCCAACGCCTTTTCCGCCGAGCGCTTGAAAGACTTCCCCAACGTCGACGGCGTCGTTGCGATCACCCATGGCAGCGGCTGTGGCATGGGCGCCCAGGGTGAAGGCATCGACATCCTCAAGCGAACCCTGCGCGGCTATGCCGATCACGCCAATTTCGCCGGTGTGCTGTTGATCGGCCTGGGGTGCGAGGTCAATCAACTCACCCCGTTGATGAATGAACTGGGGGATCGCCCTGCGGCGCTCAAGGCCAGCCTGGTCATTCAGGACGAAGGCGGCACTCGCGACGCCGTGCGACGTGGCATCGCCCACATAGAAGCGATGCTGCCCCTCATCAACCAATGCCAGCGGACGACCGTTGCCGCCAGTCACTTATGCGTCGGTTTGCAATGCGGCGGCTCGGATGGCTACTCCGGCATCACGGCCAATCCGGCACTCGGCGCGGCCGTGGACCTGCTGGTGCAACAGGGCGGCACGGCGATCCTTTCGGAAACCCCGGAAATCTATGGGGCCGAACACTTGCTGACGGCCCGCGCCGCGTCTACTGACATCGCAGCAAAATTGATGGCGCGCATCCACTGGTGGGAAGCCTACGTCCGCCACAACGACGGTGACATGAACAACAACCCTTCTCCGGGCAACAAGGCCGGGGGCATCACCACCATACTGGAAAAATCCCTGGGCGCCGTGGCGAAAGCCGGTGCGACCGGGCTGATGGGCGTTTACCAATACGCTGAAGCGGTCGATGCCCGGGGCCTGGTGTTCATGGACACCCCCGGCTACGACCCGGTGTCGGCCACCGGCCAGGTGGCGGGTGGCGCGAACCTGATCTGCTTCACCACGGGCCGCGGCTCGACCTACGGGTGCAAGCCCACGCCCTCGTTGAAAATCGCCACCAATACCCGGCTGTTTCAACGCATGGAGCTGGACATGGACTTCAACGCCGGCGGCATTGTCGACAGCCTGGAATCGGTGGCCCAAGCGGGTGAGCGGCTATTCCGACTGATGCTCGCGACCGCATCCGGGCATCGCACCTGCAGCGAGGAAAACGGCTTGGGCGATAACGAGTTCCTACCTTGGCAGATCGGCGCGGTCATGTGAATGGCGAAGTCATTGCGCCGTTCTCTGTGGGAGCGGGCTTGCTCGCGAAGGCAGTGGGTCAACTTGCATCAATGCTGAATGTACCGCCGCTTTCGCGAGCAAGCCCGCTCCCACCTCAGCCGCTATGGTAGCCTTTGCGCACTCTCCGATGGACTTCCACCCATGGTCTCACCGATCAACGCAGCTGAACGCAAGCCCTACCAGAAAATCGCCGATCAACTGCGCAACTACATCGCCCAGGGGGATTTCAAAGCAGGCTCCAGGCTTCCTCCCGAGCGCGACTTGACCCAACTGTTGGGGGTTTCCAGGCCGTCGCTTCGCGAGGCGCTGATCGCCCTGGAAATAGACGGCGACATCGAGATCAAGATGGGCTCCGGCGTGTATGTGCGAGCCCGCTCCAAGGACGGAAAAACCCCGAGCATGACTTTGGGCGAGAGCCCTTCGGAACTGATGCAGGCGCGTGCGCTGATCGAAGGCGAGTCGGTGATCCTGGCGTGTCTGCATGGCAAGAAAAGCGACTACCGCTACCTGCAGGACTGCATCGATGCCATGCGCGCGAGCATCGCCAACGGCCTGCCTCCGCTGGAGGATGACCGTAAATTCCATCAGCGCCTGGCCAAGATGAGCGGCAACTGCGCCCTGGTGCGGATCATCACTGCCCTGTTCGATGAACGACACAACCCGATTTCGGCTCACCTGAGCAAACACTCGGAGAACGCCCTGACGTGGGAAGCTGCGGTCGTCGAACATGAGGCGATTCTGCGCGCTGTAGCCCAAAAGGATGTACTCGGCGCCCAAACCTCGATGCGCCAGCATCTGAGCCGTTCGGAGAACCGCTGGCTGCAAGCGCTGGAGCCGGAAGATATGGACGACTAGACCTGCGGTTCTGAGATTTTGGTTGACTGATCAAATGCCATCGCGAGCAAGCTCGCTCCCACAGTTTGATCGGTGGCGCGGCTCGATTTGCGGGCCAGCCCAAGCCACCTGTGGGAGCGAGCTTGCTCGCGATGGCGGCAGCACAGCCAACCTCTCTGCAAGCTGAACCACCGCTTTCACAAGCAAGCTCCCACACTTGCCAAACCCGATGGAGTGCCGATATTGTCAGCACCATGAATCGCCCAATGATTACCTCGACCACCACAACCACGACCGCCCAGGCGGGTCGTGAGGTGTCGTGAGCGCATAAACCCACGAATCTCAAAGGCCCGCCAGTGATGGTAAGGGCCTTTTCTTTTGCCCTTGCGTCGCTGGCCCACACGCAAGGAAAGCACGATGCACGCACTGTTGATTCTCGATATGCAAGTTGGGTTGTTTCACGGCCCGGATAAACCCTGGGCAGGTGAAGCACTGCTGGATAGGTTAAATAACCTGTTGACCAAGGCTCGTAGCGCTGGTGCCCCTATCTTCCTGGCTCGCCATGTCGGTCCGCCTGGCTCGCCTATCGAACCGGGAAGTCCATTGGTACAACTGCTGCCGGAACTGCGGCTAACAGGCGATGAGGTAATCTTCGAAAAAAACCGCCCCAATGCGTTTGCCATGACGGATCTGGTCGAGCAACTGAAGGCCCGTGGCGCCGAGGGCGTGGTTATCGCAGGCATGAAAACCCAGTATTGTGTCGACAGCACGTGCCGCGCCGCCCGGGACCTGGGCTTCGATGCCGTGCTGATCGCCGATGGGCATACGTGCGCCGACACGCCGGACGTGAAGGCGCCAGTGATCATCGCCCATCACAACGCAACGCTGGCCGGCCCCTTTTGCCGGGTCGTTCGTGCCGAGGATTGGCATTTTTAACCCCCATCAACACATCGGCCCAGGCTGGGCCGATGTACTCAAACCAATGGAGTGATCTACATGGAAGTCTGCAATCGGCTGCAACCCTCGGAGTGCGCCAACATGGAGGACATCCGAGGCGAAATCGACGCCCTCGACCAGGCGGTCATCAAACTGCTGGGCAAGCGTTTTCAATACGTACTCGCGGCCTCGAAGTTCAAGACCTCGGCCACCTCGGTACGGGCGCCAGAGCGTTTCAAGGCCATGCTGACGACACGACGAGAATGGGCCGAGGCCGAGGGCCTGAGCCCGGATGCCATCGAAAAGATGTACAGCGACCTCGTGAATCATTTCATTGCCGAAGAGATGAAACACTGGACGGCCCGGCAATCCGACACCTGATCGTCACCTCTCTGGGGGTCGAGAGGATTTAGCAAAACGTCGCACCGCCACGTGGGGTTGCAAGGCAGCCCCAAACCGGCCACCCGCTTCGCCAAACACACCGCATCCCTCTACTGTGATCGGTACATAAAACTTAAACGGGCTATGCATGCAGTACTAAATGACCAACTGATGCATTCAACACAACAATATTAGCCATCCCTTAAAGCAAGGAGTGCCTACTGGATAATTTTCGATTACTTGTAACTTAGTAGAAATACGCCAACAAGAACAGTACCTATCCCAACCTTCTGTACTACTGTCGTTATTTCTCTGTAGATCGCGATAGCTAACAACACAGTCACACCGGAGTACACCGAACTGATAGGCGTCACTAACGACAGGTCACCCATCTTGGAGGCGAATATATAAAACACCCAGCCTGCATTGACCAACAAAGAGTGCGCGAAGAAAATCCATCCGCGACGCTGAGTCACGTCCCCTTTCTCCAGCTTGCCGTTCCTGGTCAGCGCCAATGAAGTAAAAAGAACAGCCTGGGTTAATGCCGAGTAAAAGAAAGCATTCGTGACATCAAGTGCTTTAGCGGAAAAACCAAGAATAAAAAAGGCCACGCCAAAGCCAACCATGGCCAAGATAGCCTGAAGGAAACCTTGCGAGCCACCACGCAGTGACCGGAAGATATTGCCGGAGGTCATGACAATACCAATAAAAATAATAGATACGGCAATCCAGGCAACCGGGGCCAATCTTTCTTGTAGGAAAATGATGGAAAAAAGGATAGTGACCAAGCTGTAGGTAGAAGCAATCGGAGAAACCAGGGATAAGTTGCCGACTTCGCACCCTCGCATGTAGAAATAATACCCTGATACGTAGGCGGCAGAGCTGCAGGTGATGATCAACACGGCGTGGGTGTCGAACCTGAGCTGGTCTGAAATGATCAAATAGGCCCCCAAGAGGGAGGCCACCACAAAGGTGAATATATTGCGCACCAGCATTGTTTTTGCGGTACCTAACTGGCGAATCATCAGGCTTTGAATAAAGTCTGAAATCCCCCAGCACAACATGACCATAAGCCCGCCAAAAACACCGCTATCCATGCTGAATAAACTCCATCTCCATCAGACTTGCTGTGTCAGCCAAGCCTTGCTCGGCCACGTCGGTACGGGCGCCGGAGCGTTTCAAGGCCATGCTCGCGACATGGCGGGAATGGGCCGTGGCCGAGGGCCTGAGCCCGGATGCCATCGAAAAGATGTACAGCGCCCTGGTGAACCACTTCATTGCCGAAGAAATGGAAGCAGTGGGCGGCCGATCAAGCCCCGAACTGATTTTTCCTGCTTCGCTGGCAAGGGCATCTACCCCCTGGCCACCATCCTAGTCTTCGGCGAGATCGGGAGCAATCGCCGACAACGTCCGTGCGCCTTTGGCTACTGATACCGCCCGCAAACCAGACAAAACCCATTGAGTGATTGACCACGCCACAGGTAAATCAAAGCCTTGGTTGTGTTGCGCTTCGCTCGGCTTTACCAGCGTCAAGAATTCGAAATTTGACACTACAAAGCCATCACCTATCGTTCCTCTCGAGACCGCACCCAGGGACCGGGTGGCCCGGACGCCTTTGCAGGCGCGGTCGTCAATGTCATTCCCCTCAAGGAGCAACAAAATGTCTGGAGCGACCCAAACCATTGATGTGCTCGTCAACGTTGACGCCGATTACCTGCTCGCTCACCCCAACGACGTAGGCGGCGCGATTGCCATGCTGGTGACCCGCAGTGCCGTCGACAGCCATGCCAACATCAATACCGGCGAAGGCGAAGGCGGCAACGAGTTGTGGTTCGACGTAAATCCCGGTGACATCATTCGCTGGCGCGCCACCACGCTGTCGCGCAACTTCGACCGCATCGCATTGATCAAGGACGTCGAGATCGGCGACCCCCACCAGGGAGGTGATTACAAGGGCACCATTTCGAAACCTAATTCTTTCAACATCCCCGGCGTGGTGCCCTATCTGAACAAGGCTGCCCCCGGCGGTATTTCCAAAACTGATGTGATGTACACCATGTGGCAATCAACGGCGCTGAGCCCAGGAAAGCTCTGGTACCAAATCTACTTCGTTCTGCTGGATCGTGACCTGAACCAGATTGGCCCGACCAACACGTGGGACCCGTACATCACGGTCAATTGACTGTCCGCTGAGTTGTAAACAACCCTGGCCGGCTTGCTATTCGCCATGACGATGCCGGTCAGGGTTGCCTATCGAACCGGTTTCACTCCCCCTCACTCATGGCAACATCTCAAATACCGCAGTCTGGGTCACCGGGATCATTTCCCCGGGCGTGGTCACGACCAATTGATACTTGCCAGACTTCAATTCGTTTGCGGTATAGCTGAAGCACGATACGCTGGATGTGGACTTGTCAGGAACAATAGCCACGCTATCGATCGGCGTGGGTGCAGCAGCCTCGTTTAATCGATAGAGCGAGTATTTGGGGGTGCTGACCGGCTTAGCGTGCGTAAGGCAAAATGAATCACTCTGGACTGAAGGCGCGAATCGTCCCTTGGCATCCAACGGTGAAACAAAGGTTATCCCACTCCGGCTCTCCTGCTCGGCCTGCTGGGCAGCATCCAGTGCCGTCCTGGCACGCTCATAGTCGGCACTCTTCAACAGCGCACTCGTCTCTTGCCTGTTGATGTACTGGACGGCTTTTTCTGCCTCGATCAACGCACGTCGCCGCCCCCAGAGCACATCATCGCCACCCTTGTGGACCGCAAACGACAACCAAGTCTTGTCAACGAACGTCTCGTTTTTGCCGCGCTGTTGCAGACCATGATTCGCGTACTCGATCTCGCCAGCCTGGATGTCCTTCAACGATGTACCGTCTGGCGTGTCAGTCCAACCGCGCCGCATGGCGGTAGGCACTAACATCAATGTGTCCCCCAGCCAAGCCAACGGATTCTCTTTATTGCCCCGATTGGTCAAATAAAAATAGCAGTTGGTGGGAGCACAGCGCTCCTGGTTAATCAGCACGTAATTCCCAGGCTTAAGCGTCAGTATCGAACCGTTACCTTCCACGGCCTCATCGTCAGGGCCTGCCACCATATCCACGTCGATCTCCAACACAACATCATCTTTGTTGAGAGCTAACAGACTTTTGGCGACTTCTTTGGCAAACACCTGTTCAGCGGCTGTTATCGGGTTGGCCAAGGACAATGTCTTGCTGGCCGATCCGATAAAGTCTAGGAAAGCAGCAGAGTCTTCGTTCTCGCCCTGGTCGTACTCCAACACGGTCAGTTTCATCGACAGGTGATCGGACTCGAGCTTTTTGGGTCCGTACAACAACTTATTCAGCAAATTCGGCTTGGAGTTATCGGCAACCCCGAGGTAAGGCCCGAGTACTTTGGTCACCGTTGCGCTTTTATCCTCGCCCCCCACTTCTGTGAACTCGACAACGATCACAACTTCGTTCACCCCGCCGAGATCCTTGAGGTATTTAAAGTAAGCATCCGTCAAATAGATAGCGAACACATCGCCACCGTTACCACTACCGTCGGGTCTACGAATGGCACCGGCTTTATCGGTGCTGAAAATCTCACCATCAATGCGCAGGCGGTCGGCTTTCCAATCGCGAATGGCGTTTTCGAATTTCTTTTTGGCTTGGAGCGTGTGTGTATTGGCGGCATCAATTTCAGCGGCTGTCACCCCTTTCTTTTTCACGACGTCTGTCTGAGCCTGCTGGGCGCTTTCCCAATCGTCCTTCAGTTTCTCCGCAGCCTCAAACTTATTGACGTCCGTCGCGGGACGAGTGGGCTGAACCTTAAAAAGATGCGCCGTCCCTGTTGGAACGGCGCAACCCGCGATGAAGAGTGAAAGCCCGCATACCAATGCGAATCGAGCGCTGACGGCTGAGCACAATGCCTTGGCAACCTGAACCGGTGCGTTTTCGGTGAACATCCCTTTCCCCTAGTCGTTACTGGCACAATGCCTTGTCTCGGAGAGTAGGACAGCCACCTGATAAGCGCAACGCAGATAACTTGGCGCCAGTAAATTGCGCTAGCTCGTCCCCTCCGGCTCCACCAACGCAGCCAGTACCAGGGGGTGCAGGACAGCCTCCGGATGTTTCTCCTGCCATCCCCCCAGCTCCCGGCGCATGCCCGGCGTCCAGAAGTTTTTCATATGCTGGCGCACGCCATTCACCGCCAGCGCATGGTCCGGTTCGCTGGAGAAGTACTGCGCGATCTGGTTGGCCATCTTGATCAAGCTGTCAGAACTCATCGGCGTACCTCGGCTTTCTCGGCTTGACGACGCTCGCGCAGCAGGCGGCCTTGTTCATCACTGAAGGCCTGGTAACGCTTCTGCCATTCCGAAGGCTGGCTGACCCGCACGATCTCCACCGCTGTCACCTTGTATTCCGGGCAGTTGGTGGCCCAGTCGGAGTTGTCGGTGGTAATCACGTTGGCGCCCGATTCCGGGAAGTGGAACGTGGTGTAGACCACACCCGGTGCCACCCGCTCGGTCACCCGCGCGCGCAGTACAGTCTGCCCGGCACGGCTGCCGATACCGACCCAGTCTTCGTCGACGATCCCGCGGTTCTCGGCATCGGTCGGATGGATTTCCAGGCGGTCCTCCTCGTGCCAGGCCACGTTTTCGGTGCGCCGGGTTTGGGCGCCAACGTTGTACTGGCTGAGGATGCGGCCAGTGGTCAGCAGCAGCGGATAGCGGTTGTTGACCTTCTCCTCGGTGGGCACGTAGCCGGTGAGCATGAAGCGGCCCTTGCCGCGCACGAACTGCTCGATGTGCATGGTCGGCGTGCCGTCCGGCGCGGCATCGTTGCAAGGCCATTGCAGGCTGCCGTGGCGCTCCAGTTCAGCGTAGCTGACGCGGGTGAATGTGGGTGTCAGGCGCGCGATCTCATCCATGATTTCGGAAGGATGGTTGTAGTGCATCTTGTAGCCCAGGGCATCGGCCAGGGCGATGGTGGCTTCCCAGTCGGCCTTGCCGGCCAATGGGTCCATCACCTTGCGAACACGGGAGATGCGGCGTTCGGCGTTGGTAAAGGTGCCGTCCTTCTCAAGGAACGAGCTGCCCGGCAGGAACACGTGGGCGAACTTGGCGGTCTCGTTGAGGAAGATGTCCTGGACGATCACGCATTCCAACGCGGACAGCGCAGCCGTCACATGCTGGGTGTTGGGGTCGCTCTGGGCGATGTCTTCACCTTGGCAATAAAGCGCCTTGAAGGTGCCGTCCAGCGCCGCTTCGAACATGTTCGGGATACGCAGGCCCGGGTCGGGTTGCAGGGTGACGTTCCAGGCCTGCTCGAACTCGGCACGGACCGCGTCGTTGGAAACGTGCCGGTAGCCAGGCAGCTCGTGGGGAAACGAGCCCATGTCGCAGGAGCCTTGGACGTTGTTCTGCCCACGCAACGGGTTCACCCCGACACCTTCGCGACCGATGTTGCCGGTGGCCATGGCCAGGTTGGCGATGCCCATGACCGAGGTGCTGCCTTGGCTGTGCTCGGTGACGCCGAGGCCGTAGTAGATGGCTGCGTTGCCGCCGGTGGCGTAGAGCCGTGCGGCGGCGCGGATCTGCTCGGCAGGCACACCGCAAACCGGGCCCAGTACCTCGGGCGAGTTTTCCGGCTGGCTGACGAAATCGCGCCAGCGGGCGAAGTCCGTCGCCTCGCAGCGAGCCTCGACAAACGGCTGGTCAATCAGGCCTTCGGTGGCAATGACATGGGCCAGCGCGTTGAGCATCGCCACGTTGGTGCCGGGGCGTAGTTGCAAGTGCAGCTCGGCGCGGGCGTGAGGCGAATCCACCAGATCGATGCGCCGTGGGTCGATGACAATCAGTCGCGCGCCCTGGCGCAGGCGCCGCTTGAGCTGGGAGCCAAACACCGGGTGCGCGTCGGTGGGGTTGGCGCCCATCACCATAATCACGTCGGCTTTCATCACCGAGTCGAAATTCTGGGTCCCGGCGGACTCGCCCAGGGTCTGCTTGAGGCCGTAACCGGTCGGCGAATGGCAGACACGGGCACAGGTGTCGACGTTGTTGTTGCCGAACGCGGTGCGCACCAGTTTCTGCACCAGGTAGGTTTCTTCGTTGGTGCAGCGGCTGGAGGTGATGCCGCCGATGGAGTCGCGCCCGTACTTGAGCTGGATTCGGCGCAGTTCGCTGGCGGCGTAGGTGACCGCCTCGTCCCAGCTGACTTCCTGCCACGGATCATTGATGTGCTTGCGGATCATCGGTTTGGTGATGCGGTCCGGGTGCGTGGCGTAGCCCCAGGCGAAGCGGCCCTTGACGCAGGAATGGCCGTGGTTGGCCTGGCCGTTCTTGTCCGGGACCATACGCACCAGTTGTTCGCCTTTCATCTCGGCACGGAACGAGCAACCCACGCCACAATAGGCGCACGTGGTGATGACGCTACGCTCCGGCTGGCCGATCTCGACGACGCTCTTGTCGATCAGGGTCGCCGTCGGGCACGCCTGCACGCAGGCGCCGCAGGATACGCATTCGGAATCGAGGAAGTTGTCACCGCCGGCCGCTTCCACCCGGGAATCGAAGCCGCGCCCGGTGATCGTCAGGGCGAAGGTGCCCTGGATTTCCTCACAGGCACGCACGCAGCGGCTGCAGACGATGCACTTGCTCGGGTCGTAATCGAAATACGGGTTGGAAACGTCCTTGGTCTCGTCCAGGTGGTTGGCACCTTCGTAGCCATAGCGCACTTCACGCAGGCCCACCTGCCCCGCCACGGTCTGCAATTCGCAGTTGCCATTGGCCGAGCATGTCAGGCAGTCCAGCGGGTGGTCGGAAATGTACAGCTCCATCACGTTGCGGCGCAGTGTGGCGAGCTTGGAGGTTTGCGTGCGCACCACCATGCCCTCGGTCACCGGCGTGGTGCAGGACGCGGGATAACCGCGCATGCCGTCGATTTCCACCAGGCACATGCGGCAGGAGCCGAAGGCTTCCAGGCTGTCGGTGGCGCAGAGCTTGGGAATGGTGGTGCCGAGCAAGGCTGCGGCACGCATGACCGAGGTGCCGGAGGCGACGCTGATTTCGCGCCCGTCGATGGTCAGGCTGACCTGCACGTCGCTTTCACGCGCCGGGGTGCCCAGGTCGATATCGGTGCTGGGATCGAAGATGGTGATCATTGGTCGGCCTCCGTGGTCGCCAGACCGAAGTCGGCGGGGAAATGCTTGAGGGCGCTGGCGACAGGGTAGGACGTCATCCCACCGAGGGCACAGAGCGAACCGTATTGCAGGGTGTCGCACAAGTCCTGCAACAGCAGGGCCTGTTCCTGGCGGGCACCGGCTTCGGTGCTGGCGATCAGGCGATCCACCACTTCCACCCCACGGGTGGAGCCGATCCGGCACGGCGTGCACTTGCCGCAGGATTCCTCAGCGCAGAACTGCAGGGCGAACCGGGCCATCTGGGCCATGTCCAGGCTGTCGTCGGCAACCACCACGCCGCCGTGGCCGAGCATCGCGCCCATGGCGGCGAACGCTTCGTAGTCCAGCGGCGTATCGAATTGCGAAGGCGGCACCCAGGCGCCCAACGGCCCGCCCACTTGCGCGGCCTTCAGCGGCCGACCGCTGGCGGTTCCACCGCCGTAACCTTCCACCAACTCTCGCAGGCTCAGGCCGAAGGCGCGTTCCACCAGGCCGCCGTGACGGACGTTGCCGGCCAGTTGGAACGGCATCGTGCCCAGGGAACGGCCCATGCCAAAGTCGCGATAGAACTGCGCGCCCTTCTCCAGGATGATCGGCACCGAGGTCAGGGTCAGCACGTTATGCACCAGCGTCGGCAACCCGAACAGGCCTTGCAGCGCCGGCAGCGGCGGCTTGGCGCGCACTGTGCCGCGCTTGCCCTCGAGGGATTCCAGCAGCGCCGTCTCTTCGCCACAGATATAGGCACCGGCGCCGACCCGCACGTCCAGCTCGAAGGTGTGACCACTGCCGCCGACGTTCGCCCCCAGGTAACCGGCCTCACGGGCGATGTGCAGCGCGTCGTTCAGCGTACTGACCGCGTCCGGGTACTCCGAGCGTACATAGATATAGCCCATCGTCGCGCCTACGGCGATGCCAGCGATGATCATGCCTTCGATCAGCAGAAAAGGGTCGCCTTCCATCAGCATGCGGTCGGCAAACGTGCCCGAGTCGCCTTCGTCGGCGTTGCAGACCACGTACTTCTGCGGCCCCTGAGCATCGCGCACAGTGCGCCACTTGATGCCCGCCGGGAACGCCGCGCCACCCCGGCCGCGCAGGCCAGAATCCAGCACGCTGGCGACGACATCCGCGCCATCCATCTGGATGGACCGGGCCAGGCCCAAGAAGCCACCCCGGGCACGGTAGTCGTCCAGGGACAGTGGTTGCGTAATGCCGGCGCGAGCGAACAGCAGGCGCTGTTGGCTCTTGAGATAAGGAATTTCCTCCACCGGCCCCAGGGCCAGCGGATGGCTGCCGGGATCGCCTGCCAACGCATCCAGCAGGCCCGGCACATCGGCCGGCGTGACAGGGCCGAAGCCCAGCCGGACGCCGGCGTTATCCAGCTCCACCAGCGGCTCCAGCCAATAGAGGCCACGGGAACTGGTGCGCAACACCGTCAGCGGCAGCTGGCGACGTTCAGCCTCACGGGCCAATGCATCGGCCACCTTGTCCGCGCCCACGGCACGGGCCACCGAATCGCGGGGGATACAGAGCGTCAGCATGCGCCCTCCTCCATGCAGTCATTCACCAACTGACGCAGACGCTCGGGCGTGATCCGGGCATGCAACTCCCCGTCCAGTTCCAGGGCCGGCGAGCAGACGCAGGCGCCCAGGCAATAGACCGGCCGCAGGCTGATGCTCCCATCGGCGCTGGTGCCATGGTCGTCCAGCGCCAATTGCTCGCGCAACTGCGCAGCCAGGGCTTCGGCGCCCATGCTCTTGCAGGATTCGGCCCGGCACAGGCGCAGGGTATGGCGCGCCGGCGGCGTAGTGCGAAAATCGTGGTAGAAACTGATGACCCCGCGCACTTCAGCCAGGCTGAGGTTCAGGGCGTGGGCGATCTCCGGGACCGCGCTGTCGGGGACATACCCGCAGCCTGCCTGGATGGCATGGAGAATAGGCAGCAAGGCACCGGGGGTGTCCTTTTCGCGCGCTAGCACGCTATGGATCAAAGGCAGGTGAAGCGTCTCATCGGGCATAAAGTACCTCGGCATCTCGAACGCCACCGCCGCATAGCGGCAGCCGTCCGGAGTCTTGGCTGCGGCGTCCGGCCCACGTCACGGTAGCGTGGCACATCCGATCGCCATTCTCGCTCTCCGGCCAGTGTCTTGGCGCACTTGGTCCGGGGCATCCTCACAGCTTGCCACTCCCGGGGGTTGGCGATTGCACATGGACGACGAAACGTGTTCTGAAAGCGACTAGGCGTAAAAAGTTGTTCTGTGTCCGCGGGAGGTGGACTCCCGCCTCGCCACAAAAGCAACACATCCTGACCAGAATACCCACGCCGAAATGACCTATCCATCTACCCTCGCTTAAGCTTCCTGAACACCTGCGGCTCCCAAACTCGCATCGCCAGCAACAACGCAGTCCCACGTTTCTCTGACAGCGGCGCGCTCAACGATTCGTTGTGAAGCGCCGCCAGTTTGCTGCGCAACTTGTGGATTTCGACCTGCAACTGGGCGTAAGCGGGCTTGGTCAGCATGCCATGGGCAAAGTGCAGGGTTTCATCGGGGGCGTCGAATCGGCTCGCCATGAAATCCGGCAAACCCTGGCGCAGGAAGAACCCTCGGATAGGGCCGTCCGGTAGCCAATCGAAATCCCGCGCGACCAGCAACCTGATGCGATTTCCCGGCTTCAGGTCGGCCAGGCCCATCCGCTCCAACACCAACAAATGCTTGATGCACTCGGCTTTTGACACGCAGTAGGCAGACACCATGTCTTCCAGTGACCAGTGATTCAGCGCACACACCGCCACCAGCAGCAGCTTTTCGTCTGAGACCAGTTGCGCTTCCTGTTCACGTGTCAGCATGTGCAGGCGCGGGGTCGATCGCTCTGCCTCCTGAAGCAGTTCCGCCATCGTCAGGCCCAGCAAATCACAGAACTGGGCAAGGCGTTCGAGCGTCAGGCGACCGCTGGCCAGCAGACGCTTAACACTGGGCTCCGACAGGTCGAGCGCTTGGGCAACGTCCCGATAGGTCATGCCGGCGGCCTTGAGGCGTTGCTTCAGGGTGGAGATGAGTTGAGTAATCTGGGTCATAAGTATTGATATCCGATACCGTTGGTATCAGCTTAGCGAAATACGCACGAACAAGTTGCGAATTACGCAACCCCCTCCCCATGCTTGAAGCTCAACAGAGCCGAGAGGTCAGCATGTTCAGCAAAAATGCAGCGCACGTTTCTCCAACATCAGGCGGACCCTCCATGGGCGATCTGCAGATTGGCGATATGGTGTTCATCCGGGTCACCGCGCGCCCCTTCCTGGAGGTCGCCAACGCGACGAACTCGTGGACGAACCATGTGGGCGTGGTGGTCGACAACCATGGCGGTGAGCCGTTGATTGCAGAAAGCACGTTTCCGCTTTCGCGCACCACCTCGCTCACCCGGTTTATCAAGCGCTCCGAGCATGGACGCTGCACAGTGGCGAGGCTCACGCAGCCACTCACCGACACGCAACGCAAGGCGCTTCAGAACGCCGCCGATCATCGGCTGGGTACGTTCTATGACACCGGCTTCAACATAAGCTCGCGGCGCCAGTTCTGCTCTCGTTTCGTGCGTGAGGTGATCGATGAAGCGACGAACATCCAGCTCGGTGAGGTGGAGACGTTCGCGACCTTGCTGCAAGATAATGCCGATCCGAACCTGGCCTTCTGGCGGCTTTGGTATTTCGGCCGAGTTCCTTGGCAACGTCGTACCGTCACGCCGGCCAGCCTGCTTCAAAGCCCGGACGTGCGTGTCATTTTCGATTCACAACTGAGTGACACCGCATGACCAACGATGCACAGGTGTTTGACCCTTCAAGATCGTCGCCCTGTCTCACCCGGCGCAGCCTGCTTCAGGCAGGCATGACCGGGGTTGCCTTCGGCGTGCTGTCGCCTTGGTCGTCCTGGGCAGCCTCTTCGGGCGTCCTGGTCAACGATGTGACACTGCTCAACCCGGTCTGGGTGAATCGCCTGCTGGCTCCGCGCACCACCGATGAGATCCGCCAGGCGTTGGCCCTGTGGGCAGGCCCGGTGAGCATCGGTGGTGGCCGCTACAGCATGGGTGGACAGATTGCCACCGAAGACAGCCTGCACCTCGATATGCGTCAGTTCAATCAAGTCATCCGCTATTCGCCTGAGCACAAGGTCATACGCGTACAGTCAGGGATGCGCTGGCGCGACCTTCAGACCGTCATCGACCCGGACGATCTTTCGGTAAAGATCATGCAGAGCTATGCCAACTTCACCGTCGGTGGGGCGTTGTCAGTCAACGCTCATGGGCGTTACGTCGGTGCCGGCCCGATGAGCAACTCGGTACGCGCCCTGCAACTGGTGCTCGCCGACGGTTCAGTCGTGGAAACCTCTCACAGCACAAATACCGACCTGTTTCACGCAGCCATCGGTGGCTATGGCGCGATGGGCGTCATCACCGAAATCGAATTGGACCTGGCATCCAACGTCACGATGGAGCGCCAGGTACACCACATGCCGGTTGCCGATTACCCCAAGTTCTTCAATGACCAGATCCGCGGAAACGACCAGGCAATCCTGCACAACGCCGATCTGGCGCCGCCCTATTTTGACCAAGCCACCGCCATCACCTGGTGCACCACGGAAAAAGCGCTGACCGTCGAAGATCGACTGGTTGCACCGGGGCAATCGTACACATTCGATCAAACCATCCTGTGGGGCGTGACCAGACTCCCTGGCGGCCCGTTGATTCGAAAGGATGTGGTCGATCCATTGCGCTACCTCAGCCACCCGGTGGTACGCCGTAATTACGAGGCTAGTCGGGACGTCGCCTCCCTCGGACCGATCGCTACACGCAACAGCACCTACGCGTTGCAGGAATATTTTGTACCGGTGGCCCACCTCAACGCATTTGTCATACAAATGGCCGATCTACTCAAGGCCCATGACGTCGATGCCATCAACGTCTCCATCCGGCATGCGCCACCTGCCCCTGACTCGTGCCTGTCCTGGGCACGGGAGGAAGTTTTTTCATTCGTACTTTATTACTGGCAACACGTTGGCGTGGCTGACCGCGAGAAGGTCAGCGTATGGACACGCGAACTGATCGATATTGCCCTGGCGTTTGGGGGCACCTACTACCTGCCCTATCAGTTGCATGCAACACGAGAACAGTTCTCCCGGGCCTATCCCGGCGCACAACGATTGTTCGCACTCAAAGCACGGTTCGATCCGCAGAAGCGATTCCGGAACAAGCTCTGGGATAAGTATTACGTGGGATAGCGCGGCCGAAGAACAGGGGCCAGTCCACTGATCCATTCCCACAACAAGCCTCGACTGCCGTCACGCCACAAGGCGCCAAATCATCACTATGCTACCCATCAGGGCGATGAGTCAGGAACGACCAGCCGATGCGTTCTATCAAGGAGACGGGATGATGCAGGAAGCAACCACTGGACTCGAAAAGCAGATCGATGTTGCAACAAAACTGCTCTCCCTCTGCGCCAAAATCGGATTACTGATTGGCGGCACGTGCATTGTCAGTTATCTCTTGGGCAACGGCCATTACCCACAGGGCGTCTCCATTGGAGACAGTATGTTATTTCTGGTCGCGGCGTTTTGCTTTGGGCTGGTGTGTGTTTATTTTTCAGTCTCCGTCACCGCGGCCGGGGTGTTGCTTTCCCCGTTCTTCATTCCCGCGCTTAGAGGCTTCGCCTGGCTACATGGAAAAGTCACCCGTAAAAAAACCATACTGGAATTCAAACGACCGAAAATTACATTCCTCTCGGTGTTTTTTGGAATATGCGGCGCAGTGACCATTTATCTCCTTACCCGCAGAAGCCCCTTGGAACACATCCCGCTTATCCTTCTGCCCGTTTTTCAGTACATCGTTTACTCAGCCTATCTGGAGCAGAACAAGAAAATAAAAGCAGCGCTTGAGGTCGGCGGTTCGGAACATCATGAGCACAAGCCCCACGCAGAAATGAAACCCTTGAAAAAAACCAGGGCGATGATTGTCTGTGTCATCCTCCTGACGCCCCTGCTCATGGGTGGCGTGACCTCGGACTTGCTGCAAGCGGCCATGCGCTTCGCGCAAATACGCATAGAAAGGGCCACGATTCTGGTGAAACCGCCTTACGCCAACCTGTTGCCAGCCCCTAAGGATTCCCCGCTGGAAAACTACAAACGCTTTGAAAATGCGACGGTGATTTTCCGAGGCGTGGGCAACTCGACGCTCATTGAAATGCGCACCGAAGAAACGGCGATCCGGTTGGAGATTCCAAATGACTCGATCATCATCGAGCGCCGGGTGAAGCCCGTTGCCAACATCAGGAAAAATCCTGAGAAAACCGAAAGCTGATACCATCCAAACATTGACACGCTGAGCAGAACGACATGAATCGCCGCAAGAAAATAAACCAGTTATTGAAGGCCAACGCCAAAAAGGCCAGTGCCAAGCTGGCACCCAAAAGCAAGAATCAGTACATCAGTAAAGCCGACCGACTGAAACTGGCGGCTGAAACCAGTGACGCGCCCATCACGCTCCCGGAAAGCTGATCCACGTCGCTTAAGCTCCATCCTCAGGCCGTTTTACACGTTAACCAGGCGCTCCAGAAAAGACTGCTGAAGAACCGGGTAGCACTGCCGAATCCTGCATCACTCAACAGTTTTTGAACTGCGGCCTCGGAATGTGGAGGATCGGCACCTTGAAGAATTTTCCCAAGCTTGACCGTCACTTCTTCCGGGCTGGCGCCATGCTGTCGCCACCGTTGCCCCCAGGCCGCGAGGAGTAACGGCTGGCTGGCATACGCATATTGGTTTGCGGCGACAATCAGCGGCGCGCCCGGCTTCAGATGTACCTGGATGGACCGTAATATTTTCAGCTTGGCTTCATCCCCATCGAGATGATGGAGTACACCGATCAAGGTAGCAGCATCGTACGACCCGTTTGCTACCAAGTCTTCCACATGCCCAAGATGCATGGCGGTTCTTTCAAGCAAGTTGTTTGCGACTAACTGCTGCTTCGCGGCCTCCAGCATAGGCCCGGACGGATCGACGGCAGTGAAATGCCAGCCCGGTTCAAGCTTGGCCATTGCAATGATCTCCTGCGCCGTACCGCCGGCGCCCACCACCAGTATTTTCGCCGAGCTCACGTTTCCAAGGGTCGCCGCCAGCATGCACGCCGCCAGGTCCTGACAGGCGTCGTACCCAGCGAGCGCAATGCGGCTCTGCCGGGCGTACTCATTAGCCCGTGAAGTATCAAATTTTTCCGCTGAATTAAACGAGGATGATTTCAAAGCGCAGTTCTCCGTGTTCTGGAATCAAGCTACGCCTCGCTTGGGAATAATAAAAATTTATTAATTTTATGCGCGGCATTCCCATCAGGAATATCGGTTTTCATTCGGCAGAATTTTGCCTGTCAGCCAATTGCGGTTTTCGAAGATGGAAATACATTGCCCCTATGTTTTATCGGACGTACGTGGCCTTCATATCGGCCTTATCCTTTAGGGCAACGACGGCCAAAGACGCAATCCAGACCACCGAAACCCCGTAATTGAACCGCTGGTACAAGCCGAACAGATGACCGTCGGCCAATGCCGTCACCATCAGCGTAACCGTCACGATGGCCAGGATGACGCAGATCGCCGAGAACATGGCGAACCCGGACGACGACAGCAGCGGCTTGCCGAGGCGCATCCACAACGCACTCGCCAGGGTAAGCGAGATGAACATCACCAGTCCCGCCAGGTTGTGGTTCTGTTGCGAGACCGACGGCTGAACCGGCGCGCAGCCTTGGTCGCAGGAAAAATAGCCGGCCGCGAAGCTTGCCAACCCATGGACGAAGATCAGGGCTGCGCCAAGCAAGGCCATCCGCGATGCCTTGAACCGTCTCGCCACGCCGACTGCGAAAAGCACGAACATCACACCTAGCGGAAAGTTGTTCACCCAGCCAGAGAAGCCGTGGGTTGGCGCTCCAACGGCGCCCAGTTGGCTCATGGCTTGATCCAGATGGTTGTAGCCTGGGTAGGCCCGCGCAGTCAGTGCGACACCTAAAAGCAGCCAGAATGGAATCAAGATTCCGAAGCCTAGCAAAGCACGGTCAATGGTTTTCATGTTGTGACACTCCCTGTCGTTGTGATGTCCGCGCCTGGGTGATGCGAATCTGGCACCCATCCAGCAGAACACTGTCGTTAACTTCCTTGGACCAGACTATCCCTGACAAAGCCGATGCCACAATGCTCGCAGTAAAAACCCGACACTAGCTGTTGCAGCGGCGGCGGCTTCAACATTTCAGGTTTACATTCATCAATAGCCAGTTGATCCGTACGCCGATAGCCTGCTTTTTCTTCGCCGTTGAAGCGTTTCTTCGGGCTTGCTGCGCCGATCAGCAGCTCTTTCGGCCGAACGTGTTGAGCGTTTCCACAGCGTGGGCACAGTTCAGGTTCAATGGGCTGCAAGGTAATGTCCTATCAACAAAGCGGTGGTTTTTGAAGGGCAGAAGCATCCGTAGCGCAGGAGCTACTCAGAGAGTCGGCTCAGTCATAATAAGCCGTATGCGCTGCCATTCACTCCAGCAGTCCTCCGCAACGATATCTCTCAGGCCTCGGTCACTCTCCATCTGCAATGCGACGTCAAAAGGAACGGCGATACAAGTAGCCCCATCACGTATGGCAAGCACTTCTGCCTCCGAAAGTGGCGAGCCTTTGTTTGTTTCGGCATCTTTGAGTAGCAACGCAAGTGCGGGGATAAATACAGCGCAAAGCTGATCGGTCATGGTTATTACCTCGTCGAGACGCCAGGGTTTACTTGATCTCAAATAGCCTCGAAATCACAGCCCGCGCCTTTTTTCCATCAGCTTCGTGAAGCCCGGACAGATAGGACTGGTCGTCTAGTTTGTGCAGTTGAAAATAGTTGTAGAACGCTTGGCCGAATCGTTGCTGATCAAACGCTCCCTGACCCCAGAGGCTGAGAAAATCGTTGTAGGTGGCATACTCGATTTCCAGTTTCGGATTCCTGTCCATCTCTACTCGTCTCATTTATTCAATCAGGCATGGTGCCAATGCTTACCTGACAAGTGTCGGCAAACCTCTCCCAATGCTGTGCAGAATCCGCTCTATCTCCGGCCGAGTGTATTTCTCCCAAGGGCACACATCCGCCGAATCACCTCTGTGCCGGTACTCTCCGACGTCAAATGCTAGGTATATCGAAAATGCCGGCTCTGGCATCGGCGCCTGCATGGATACATCCACGATAGCGACGAACAACGCATTCATGACCTCATCGCAAAATTCAAAGTCTTGAGTATTTGAAGTGAAGCTCTCGGCCACCGCAATCGTGACCTGATTCAAGAGACTGCAGACATCGACCTGCAGACGCTCACAGATGGCGTGCACGTTGATGTTCAAGCCTTCTTCGATGGCTTCCAGCATCACGGTATGAAGATCTGCATCGCTCAGGTCTTTGGTCATAGATTCAAGCACCGGTTAATCGACTCAATCAGGAACGGAACGTGATCACAGACTCAATCCTTTGATATCTAAAAAACCGGATTCTACACAGGATATGAGGTATGTCGTCGGTGATTGCCGTTGACCATAAGCGAGCGCGACCAATATCAGGAACAACAATCTAGCCACGGCCCCGATTCATGCTTATCCTATCCACAACTCGTATTACCGCGGCTGCTGAACCCGGTACTCACGAGGAAATGACCATGGAAAGAACTCGCGCCTGGAGACGTACCCAGGCCCGTAAACACGGCAATGACAAACCGGCTCGTCGGCTGGAATTCAAGCCGGAAAAAAACTGGAAGCTGATGTACACCCGTGCCGACAAGCTCGCCAGGGCACGTCAGCTTGGCATGAGCTATCCCATCCGCACGACTCGCCAACTGTTGGATCAAGCATGACAAACCTCCTGTTCGTCTGCAGTCGCAACCAGTGGCGCAGCCCCACGGCGGAAGCGATCTGGCACCGCCGTCCGGGCTTCAATGCTCGCTCGGCGGGCACCAGCCCGAACGCACGCAAACCCATCGGCCCGGCGGATATTCGCTGGGCCGATATCATCTTTGTCATGGAACGAAAACACCTGAATCGCCTGCAAGCCGAATACACCCGCCTACTTCAATACAAACGGATCCACTCCCTGGATATACCCGACGACTTTCGCTACATGGATCCTGAGTTGGTGGACATGCTCGAAAGCGCAGTGACGCCCTATCTCACTGCCTGACGCCAGTGGTCAATCAACAACCGGGATCGAAACACCATGGATGAACGCCAAGCAGCCATCAAGAACAAGATCCGCGCCGTGGTGACGAGTAACGAATCCGACGAGATCACCTATCGATCAGAGTGGCTCGGTTACCTGCCCTTCCCGGTTTTTCATTGGATTGAATACCAGGGTGAAAGCTTTTCCAGCGACTTCCCCTTTGATTGGACCCTTGAGGATCTGGTGAGCCTTGAGCGGACGGGATTCTTGGAAACACTGGAAGCTTACGAAAACCCGGAAGACCCTTTTGATCGGGATATCAGGTATCGCGTTCACGTGGAATGCGTATAACGGTAGGCTGAAGGAAATGGACAAACCAAGGAAAGGAAATGGGCATTCTTGATCGCTTGTTCGGCGGCCGCTTTACCCTGCCGCCACCGGAGGAAACAACTGTCAGCGACGCGGCGATCATGCGGGAGCTGCATCCCTATCGCGCCGAACTCAAGACACTTGTTCAAACCATGCTGGCCCGCATGCCAGAAGGCGAACGCGCCAGGCTGGTCAGGCGTGTGATGCGCCTATACGGTTCGGGCCAAGAGCCGGCTACTGCGCTGGTGGAAGGATTGCTGGATGCAGACCGGGGCCAGAAGCTCGAACACCTGGCTTTGCTAGGTGTCGACTGGAGAGGCTTTGATGGTTTCGAGTATCTGGTGCCCTATCTGGTCAGCGCCAGCGGGGTAAAAGAAGTTTATCCCTACCGCTATGAGGGCACTCTGTCGATGTCGGAGACGCTGGCGAGTTTCGACCAATGGCTGGTGGCATTCGACAAACGCTACCTGCACCTGGACTCCGGTGGCGATGAATATGTCGGGTTCATCGCCGATGCGGACCAGGTCGAAGCCATGATCGAACTTGCACGCCAGGCAGGTGTTGAAGTGCGCCTCGAGAGCTTCTGAACCGGAACGGGTCTTCGCTGAGTAGCGTTATCCCGCTGAACGAAGCGAGCCACGTAACAGTCGGAGCAACAAGACCCTCGGCAAAGAAACCTGGCCATGCTCCTACGATCCACTGCCCTCGCTGCGTTGTTCACCTTGGCTGTCGGCACGGCGACCGCGGCGCCGGAACCGCTGCGCCTGGAAAGTCTGAAACGCTGCGGCGACCTGCTGCAAAGCCAGCACCAGGACTGGTGCCTGACAGCGCGCGGAATGGGCGATGGAGCGCCGCAACTGAAGCTAGGGGCAAAGGCGATACCCGCAGACACGGTCCAGCGCGAAGGGGAAAACCTGCGCGTGCGCCTGGACACCGCCGATTACCAAAGCGGCCCGCTTTGGCTGGAGGACGGTCCACGTACCAGCAATGCCGCCTGGCTGACCCTGCGCAACAGTCACGTACTGGCCGCCGGGCCGGACGAAGTGGCGAAGAACATGGACGGCCTGACCACCTACGTCGACCTGGTCAGCATACTGATCGAGGAAGACCGAGATGGCCGTCAGGAAGCCGAGCGCCTGGCCCGGAAGTACGGCGCGAAAGTGGTCGGCAGCATCGCGCCCCTGAACCTGTACCAGCTCCGCCTGCCGGCCAAGGATCTGGTGCAGCGTGACGCCTTGGTGCTGCGTTTGGGCAGCGAGACCAGCGTAGATGCCGTGGTCACCGAGGAGTCCTCGGCCGAAGAAACCGAACAGGCCCCTGCCCAGACTGAAGAACCGAAGAAACCGGCCCTGGACTCCGACGAATGGGCCGCCAACCGCTTTCTCGATGCGGTGAACTACTACCAACGACGCATTCCCGGACGACAACCGCCCATCCAGCCGCAACCGGTGCGCATCGGCCTGATCGAGCGCGATGTGGACTTCGACACGACGGATTTCGCGGACTACCTCGGTGCCTGCTCGCCACCGCGCACCTGTGTCTACGCCCGTGATGCAAACAAACCGGACAACCACGGCACGACTGTCGCCGGCATCCTTGCCGCACGCTGGGACGACAGCGGCAACACCGGCTTTCTCCGTGGCCTGGACAAGGCCAGCGGTGGCTTCGAGGTCATCGTCGAGCGCAATTCCGATGCCGGGATCACCGCCAACATCGCCGCCTCGGTCAACCTCGTGGAAGATGGCGTACGCGTGCTCAATTGGAGCTGGGGCATCCACCGCGTCGGCGCCAAGGATATCAAAGGCGATGACGTCGACTCGTTGCTACGCTCGGGCCTCGCCATGGGTGGCTACGAAGAACTGCTGGAAGAGTTTTTCCTTTGGCTGCGCAAGGAACATCCCGACGTCATAGTGGTGAATTCCGCCGGCAATGGATCTTCGTTCTCGGGCAGCGATGAATACCGCCTGCCCTCCTCCTTCATTACCGAACAATTGCTGGTGGTCGGCGGACACCAGCGCAGCGATCACACCGGCGTCTCCGTCGACGACCCGGCCTATGCGGTCAAACGTAGCTCCTCGAACATCGACATGCGCGTCGACATCACCGCCGCCGCGTGCACCCACGCCTCGACGACCAACGCCGGCCAGGACAGCGCCGTGCATTGCGGCACGTCCTACGCCACGCCCATGGTCGCGGGCCTGTTGGCGGCGATGCTGTCCATCAACCCGCAACTGCAACCCGAGCAGTTGCGCATGCTGCTACGCCGCAGCGCCATGACCATCGGCGATAACCACGATTTCGAACAGATGGACGCCGAAGACCTCACCGCGCCCATCCTGCCGTCGGAACGTCGTTACCAACTCAACGACAAAGACGTCGGCCGCTCGGCGCGACTGGACATGCAAAAGGCCCTGGATTTGGCTGCGCAAAGCCGTGATCGCGTGCGTTGAAAGTCAGGTGGACTGCACCAGCCAAAAAAAGCAGGGGCTGGGCCGCTGTGCCGGAAGGTCACGGCTAACTCAAGACCATGTCTGCCTTGCGCGGGCAAAACCACCCATGCATCAGCCCCGCCTGGAAGAACTGCACCGGAGCCTCGAACCCGGCCGTCTCGATGAGGGCGGTGACCTGCTGTGGCGGCAGTATAGCCACGTCTCGGGCGTAGGCAGCACGGGCTCTCTCCAGCATTTGCGGCTCGACGCCTGCAGAGGACATCAATGTCATCCAGTTGCGTAACAACGCCTCATACGCCGGTGAATCGATGTCAGCGGCGAGATCGACGGATGCCAGTACTCCGCCCGGCTTAAGCCGACGGGCGATCTCGTGGAAGAACGCGATGCGTGCTTGTGGCTCGAGCAAAAACTGAGACACCAGAAAGCAGGTAGCACCGTCATGGCCAGACTCGGCAGGCAGCGAGTCGAGGTAACCTTGGTGAAAGCTGCAACGCGAAAGGAAGCCTCCTTGTACCGCTTTCTGCCGGCAGATATCGAGCATGGTGCCCGAGGGGTCGACGGCAGTGAAATGCCAACCGGGGCAGCGCTTGGCCAGGTGGGCCAGTTCCGCACCGGTGCCCACGCCGACACAGAGAACCCGGGCATTTTCCGGTAACTCAGCGAAGAGAGCATCAAGCAAGGTGTACAGGGCGTCACGAATGGGTGCCATCCCCGCCCATTGCTTATCGTAGCCGGCTGCCTGCTGGTCGAATAAGGCCTTGAGTTCTTCATCGCGCATGGAGCACCTTCCTTTTCGTCGTGATGGGATGTACCGCGATGGATGCGGCGACGCGTCCAGTATCCCAGGGCTGTCAAGTCCCACCGGTGGTTCGGTAGGTGGATTGCACCAATCCCGAAGGAAAGCTGCGGCTGGATACGAGTTTCAAATCCAGATCCCGCTCAAGCCCGCCAAACAATGGCCGCCCTGAGCCAATCAACACGGGGATGGTAGTGAGCACCATATCGGTGACCAACCCTTCGCGCAGGAACGACTGCACCACCCGCCCACCATCTACATAGACACGCTGCACGCCTTGGCCCTCCAGCTCCGTCAGCAATTCCTTGGGGGCCAGGTTGGAGAAACGCAACTTGCCCTTCAACGCCTCGGGCACCGGCGATTCGGCCAACTGTTCGGACAGCACCACCACGGGCCGGTCGTAGAACCAGGTGTCGAAAGTCCGCACCTTCTCATAGCTCCCGCGGCCCATCACGATGACGTCCTTGTCGGCAATGAAAGCTGAATAGCCGTGGTCCTCGGAGGGGTCGTCGCGCTGTAGAAGCCAGTCGATGTCACCGTCGGGCCGGGCGATGAAGCCATCCAGGCTAGTGGCGATGAAGACATGGACGGTAGGCATTGGGGGGCTCCTTGGTCGTAATGGGTGTTGGGGTGTGATCGTGAGGTGAATGGTATCGATTCAGATGCGGATCGAATGTTTGATCAGGCGGCGGTTTCGGCCAAAAGCATGAAGGTTTGCCTGGACACGAACGCACCCGGCTTGCTCAGCGACGCCACACCCGTCCGTCATCGCTCACCACCCAAGGTGATTGATCAGCAAGAATACGCACCCCGCCGACCCAACGCTCTGCTGGCGCGTAATCGAGCCAGTTGATATGTCCGCGCAGCATTTGCTCGCCCAAGACAGTAATACGAACAAGGCGCCTCTGCCATTCGCCTCCCGACTGTTCGGACACCAGGGGGTATGGCGCATCGATCAACGGTCGTAGCAGCGCATGGAACATCTCCTCACCGAGCGAGCGTCGTTGCAACCAGAGCCAGGGGAGCAAGCTAGCAGTGGATCAGCTACTGCCCTGGCAATTTGAAGCGTGCCGGCCATAAGGCTGAAAACCGCTATCGCCCGTTTTTGATTGTGTTCAGACTTCGGATTTTGGAATAACTCTGCGAGGCTTCGAACATACGCGACCAGGCCCTCTTCATAGGGTTCCTTTGTCGGATCTGGCTGGCGACCTATTTCAGGCAATAAAGCCGCAGAAGACATCCGTCCTCGTATCCCTTCAGGTGTGATGTGTTCAGATATCGCCGAATGGCATCTTCGATTCAATTCACCGATTGAAGGAAAGCTAATCGTTACTGAATATACAAAGCCGGATCAAAGGTGCAGTGCCGGCCTGACCTGGGCACCGCCACCAGCAGAAGGAACCCGGACACGCCACGCAATCAGCAACGCGGCCAGCAGCATCAGCACGGCCGCCGCTACGAATACGCCTGCGCTGCCACCGAGGCTGAACACCGCACCGCCAGCGGCGGCGCCTGTTGCGATGGCCGACTGCACAGAGGCCACCACCATCCCCCCGGCGCTTTCCGCCTGATCAGGTATTGCGCTGGCGACCCAGTTCGACCACGCCACCGGCACACCACCAAAGGCCAGTCCCCAGACCGCCAGCAGTACCACTTGCCCCGGCACCGAGGCCGGCAACAGCACCAACGCCAGTGCGGCAACGCCCACCAGCGCGGGCATCAACACCAAGGTGGCCAGAGGATGACGCTCAAGCAGCCACCCGGCCAACAGCGTGCCGCCGAAGTTCGCCACACCGAAACCCAGCAGCATCAGCGACAGCCCTTGCGGGCCGATGCCGGTAGTGCCCTCGAGAAATGGCCGAACGTAGGTGAACATCGCGAAATGGCCGCTGTGCACCAGCACACAACCGAACATACCCATGGCGATGCCCGGGCGTCGCAACACTTCGAGTACGGTGCGCAGGCGTGCCGGCGTGCGCGGCGCAAGGCGCGGCAGCGTGAACGACTGGAAAGCCAGGGTCACCACACCGACCGCCGCCGCTGCAAAGAACGCGCTGCGCCAGCCATATAAGCCGCCCAGGTAACTGCCCAGCGGGACCGCAACCACCGTCCCGACGGCAATGCCGCTGAAAATAATCGAGAGCGCTCGGGGCAACAACGCCCCCGGTACCAAGCGCATCGCCACCGCTGCCGCCATGCTCCAGAATCCGCCGAGGGCGATACCCAGCAAGATACGCATCACCAATAGCACCGCGAAACTGGAGGAAACGGCGACCAGAAGATTGGATGCGATCATCAACGTGGAAAAACCCAGCAGCACCCAGCGGCGGTCGATACCGCGGGTCAGGCCTGGCACCAACAAGCCCGCGAACAGTGCCACCACGGCTGTCACCGTTACCGCCTGTCCCGCCAGCGCTTCGGACACGCCCAGATCGGTAGCCATCGGCGTCAACAGGCTGGCCGGAAGGTACTCAGCGGTGAGCAATCCGAACACACCCATTGCCAACGAGAACACTGCCATCCACGCAGGGGTTGCAGGTTCCATATCCAGCGCGGCGCCGGGACGGTTGTCGGATATGGCATTACAAACACAGTCATTCATTGCACGGATCTCCCAATCTTAATCGCGACCCGCAGTCTAGGCGCGGGAATCTGGATGATCTATGATCGAAAACCTCAATTTTTTGACCAAAACACCTGAACGATGCCTACCGATCAGTTTGCCCTCTCCTCGGATCTCATCAATGAGCTGCTGCGCGGTATGCGCCTGCGTGGCGTCGAATACCGACGTATCCAAGCCGGTCCAGCCTTCGGCCTGGGCTTCGCTGACAAACCCGGGCATGCGTGGTTCCACTTCCTGGCGGTCGGCAATGCGGTGCTGCGGATGGAGGACGGGACAACGTACGCACTGTCTGCCGGCAACGCCGTATTCATCGCCCATGGCGCGGCTCACCAACTGCTTTCCCATACGGACGTGCCTGTTCAGGACGTCGACCGTTTGGATGGCGCCCCCCTCGGTGATGCCGTCAGCGCGGTGGAGACCGGAACCGATGCCGGCCCCACGCCGAGCACCCTTTTGTTCAGTGGCTGCATGGAATTTGAACTGGGCAGTATCCATGGCCTTGGCCGGCTGATGCCGGGTCTGATGCTGATCGATGCCGGCGGCCAGCGTTATCCCGGGCTGGTGCCTATCCTGACCACCATGGAACGCGAGGTCAGCGCCGCACGTATCGGCTTCGCCGGCATCCTCGCGCGTCTGGCCGACGTGGTGGCCGCCATGGTCGTCCGCGGCTGGGTGGAGTGCGCCTGCGGTAATGCCTCTGGCCTGGTCGCCGCATTGCGCGATCCACGCTTGGCCGGTGCGCTTCTCGCGCTCCATCAACAACCGGGGCGCGACTGGACCGTTGCGCAACTGGCGGAGCAATGCAATACCTCGCGCTCGGTCTTCGCGGACCGTTTCCAGGTGACGATTGGCATGGCCCCGCTGCGCTACGTCACCGAACTGCGGATGCGGCTTGCGAGCCAGTGGCTGACGCTCGAAAGGCTGCCGATTGAAGAGGTGGCGCAGCGCCTGGGCTATACCTCTCAGGCCGCGTTCAGTCGCGCATTCAAGCGCATTACGGGAAAGACGCCTGGATTGAGTCGTCAGTCGAGGCAGTCGGTTGTTTCGTGAAGTCGAGCGGAAGTCGTGGGTGAGTCGTATGGATGGAGCGGCCTTTGCACTGTCGCGTGCCTTTGGCGGCTTTCGGCCCAGAAGCGGACTCTGAGCCACATCGTTTCTCGGCCAAAAGCAGACGCTCACGTGCGGCTTGGGAGTTTTACAGCGGGAGTAAGGTGTGTCATCAAGCTAATTGACACACCAGTCAATCCGCAGAGACTACTGCGTGCCATTAATAGCAAAGTCGAAGATTTGGTAGCTCTTGATTTCGCTGCAAGCGACTTGCTGACGGTATTCTGCATTCAATGGTCGGTTAAGAATGAATGGAACTCGCGTTTCTGAGACGCCGCCATGGGTTCGCAGGCGGTTGCCTTTCAAGCCCTCTAGGTCATGCAGCTTGGCAGAGCTGCCGATGCAGACATCTTTTCTCGAAACCACTACCACATCCGCCTCGCGATCTTCCGGCAGCTCGAACAGTCGGCATGCGGTTTTCTTATCCAAGGAGAGATCAACCCCGTCGATTGCCGCTACTCGATCAATGACCGCTTGAGCGCTGACATTACCTCGTGTCCAAACCCGCACAAACCCGCCGAGTGCACCGTGGTGGGCAACAAATGCATCGGTGATGGGACAGATCACTGTGGTTTCGCCTGGTCCAAATTCAGCATCGAGAATATCTTGTAGCCAGATTACATTCGGTTCACCGTCTTCGGTGCTTTTGTCACTCATGCCGTGATCGGCAATCAGTCCCAACACAATGTCTTCGTTTACCAGCCGGCCGAAGGCATCGTCCAATGCTTGATAGAACTGCCGAGCCTGGTCCTGATCGGGTGCCCACTTGTGTTGAACGAAGTCTGTCAGTGAGAGATACATCAGGTTCGGGCGGCGGTCTTGAAGCAACTTGATCCCCGCTTCCAATACGAATAGCGAAAGCTCCATTGAGTACATGTCAGGCTTGGGCATGCCGACATACTCCAATACGTTTTCAATACCGTTTTCCGCAAGCGTACAACGGTCGGCGAATTCCGATGAGAACGACACATGACCCTGGCTGACATCCAGACCTTTGCCCAGTTGGCGGCGCAGTTTGTCCTTGGCAGTAATGGTCACCACCTTGGCACCTGAGTCGGCAAATCCGGCCAGAATGGTTTCTCCGCGCAGCAGTTCAGGGCCCGTCATTACGACCGGTTGCCAGGTGTTGGTATCCAGGTAGTAATTGCCGGATATACCGTGCTTGGCCACAGACGTCCCAGTAATGATCGACATGTTGTTTGGGCAAGTGAACGAAGGCATCGACCCCATGGCTACCGTGGAGTAACCCTCTTCAACAAACCGCTGGATATTGGGTACCGTCCCCTCTGCCAGAAACTGGTGAAGATACTCCGGGTCGCCCCCATCGATGCACACCACTACGACGGGGCGTTCAGGTTGACGGTAGGATTTCCCATTGATGGTGAGAGTGCTGTTCATGATGACTCCTTTTGAATAATTCGAATGAGGCGTTCAGCGGCGTTTTTTAAGTAACGCTACGCGCGCGCGGGACGAGAGTTTTTCCACCGTCAGAACCAGCAGGAACACCAGCAGAATGATGGTGGCGGCTTGGTCGAAGCGGAACATCTCCATTGCCGTAGCGAGTTCCGCACCAATGCCGCCGGCGCCTACCAGACCCAGTACGACGGAGGCTCGCACGGATTTTTCAAGGGCGAACAGGCTGGTATTGATAAGGCTCGGCATTGCCATCGGCAGCGCGGCGCAGACCACTATCGATGCGCGCGGCGCCCCGATGGCGGTCAATGCTTCGGGCGCCCCGTCATCAACCTCCTCAATGGCCTCGGCAAAAAAACGCGCGCAAAAGCCCACAGTGTCCATTACCAAGGTCAGCGTGCCGGCAAAGGTGCCCAGGCCCACGGAAGCAACGAAAAACAGCGCCCACGCCAAATCCGGAACGGTTCGGATAAAGCTCACCACGCTGCGAACGAAGGAGCGCACCAACGGATGCGGGGTGTAATTACGCGCCATCAGCACCGCCAGGGGCAGGCTGATCAACACGCCAAGTACAGTACCGACCAACGCCATCTGGAAGGTGACCAGCACTGCCACCAGCATTGGACTTATGCGGTCGGTGGCGGGTGGCACCATTTCTCCGGCAATCTTCGCCATGTTCGGCAAACCGCTGAGCAGTTGTGGCAACGACAGGCCCGCCGCCGAGACTGACCAGCAGAACAACGCGATAAAGCCCGCGAACAGCAAGGCTGAAATCAGTGAGGGTCGCTCGAAACGAGATGGCAGGCTGGCCGTGGGTTTCTCACTCATACATGCCTCGCAATTGCTGAACGCTTAACTGCTGGCTCACCGCATCCAGATGCAGTTTGCTGTCGCGCAGTCCCAGTACGCGGTCGGCGTAGTGCAAGGCGTGATCCAAGTGATGGGTGACGAATACCAAGGTCAGGTTCTGGCTACGCACTGACTCCGAGAACACCTGCATGACGTCCTCTCCCGCTTGTGGGTCAAGGCTGGCGACAGGCTCGTCGGCAAAGATCATTTTCGGCTTTTGCATCAATACGCGAGCAATAGCGACTCGTTGTGACTGCCCGCCCGACAGTTCGCCGGCATAGCGGCCACTCAAGTGCCCGAGATGAACTTGCTCCAGGCAATGCATGGCGTAGTCGCGGTGTTCGCGAGTGGCGATGGAGTGGAACCACAAACGCGGGGTACGCGAGTAGGCCATTGCGCCGTGCAACACATTTGTCAACACCGAAAGGCGGCTGACCAGGTTGTGTTTTTGAAACACAAAGCCCACCTGCGCGCGAGCTTTTGCCAGCGGCCTCAGGCCCAGGCCAGTGACGCTCTGCCCGGCAAATTCGACGCTGCCGCTGTCTGGTTCTACAAGCCGCATGCAGCAACGCAACAGGGTACTTTTGCCAGCGCCGTTTCCGCCCACGATGGCGACCCGCTGACCTCGGGGGACCTCGAAGGAAACGTTGGACCACACTGGTGTTGGAGCGCCTTCAAACTGCTTGCTCAGGCCACTTACCCGCAATGCGGTGTTCATAATGTTCGGATGTGCCAAGGCATTCATGTCACTCACCTATGAAGTCAGAAAATTCCGGATACCCCACAGTGCTAAACATCGAGCGCACCACGTTGTAGTCCTTGTCAGCGATAGCGGCGAGAAAGCGCATGCCCTGATAACGTTTTACTTGCTCCGGACCTTGGCTGATGCTGTTGATCAGCGCTGACGAGTTATCCACGATCGCCTTGCGTAAACCCGCAACCGTTTCGGCGGGAACATGTTCACCAGCCATCAGCAGATCGCTCGGCAAATCACCGCTGCGTGCCAGTACTCGGAAGGCATTACGTTGGTCTTGCGGCTCCTGCGCAATAAAGGTTTCGTAGTCCGAGCGCCCCATGCCCATGGCGTTCAGGTCGCCACCTTTAAGCCCCTCCCACGCTAAGCGCAAATTGGTGCTAGTAACACTGACGTCTTTGAGCGGATCGAGGTTGGCATCGGCGAGTAACTGCATGGGGCCGAGGTAGCGCGAGGTCGAACCGACCGGCCCCATGCCAAGGCGCTGCCCCTTGAGTTCTTGCAGAGAAAACAGCGGGCTATCGGCTCTAACCACGATCATTGAGTAGTAATTAGGTCGATATAAGCCCGCTACCACTGTGGCATTCGCACGCTTGTGCATCACCACATACTCCGCCGGACCCGCCAGAACAAAATCTACTTTTTTGAAGCGAAGAGCCTCTAGGGCGGCAGTGCGATTGGTAACAGGCAAAAAATCAATGCTCAGCCCACTCGCACGCTCCAACTCGGCTTTAAACGGACCAAATTCGCGCTGTAGTTCTTCAAGCCCGACAAGGTCAGTGACGGCGAGCTTGACGGACTCTGCCTGGGCGACCAGAGAAGTGCCGGTAAGAGCAAGCGCCATTACGCCGGTGTGCAGAAGCTTTCGAAACATGGTCGGACGTCCTTAAAAAGTTTGCGGGGAGTAGGAGCATCCTAGACGCTATTTATTGCATATTGTTGACAATATGCAAATCTATTGGAGGTTTGGTAGGCTTTGCCACCTATCTCTAAGCCGGACGTTTTTGATGAGTTCTCTCGAAGCCATAGCCCTGCTGCGTACCCAGTCGCTTACGACGTTGGCGCATGAGCGCCTTGAGCAGCGTATTGCCACCGGCGAACTAGCGCCTGGCGATCCGTTACGCGAAGCGGCAATTGCCAATGACTTGGGGATTTCCAGGGGGCCGGTGCGCGAGGCATTTCGTATGCTGGAAGAGCGAGGCTTGGTGATTTTCGAGAAGAATTGCGGGGTTCGTGTGCGCCAGCTTGACTTGAGCCAGGCCGTCCAGATCTATCAGGTACGAATTTCGCTCGAGAGTCTGATTGGCGAATTGGTCACTCAAAATCTTACGCCGGATGCTTCTACTCATATCAGCAGAGTGCTCGATAGCATGGCTGACGCTGTCCAACGAGAGGATATATCGGCCTACATTGTCCTGAACTTCGAGTTTCACGATCTGCTCGCCCGGTTCACGACCAATGAAGCGCTATACGACACTTACCGTCGCTTGGTCGTGCAACTCAAGCTGTTCAGAAGCTATTCGTTGCGACACACACCGCAATCCATACATATCTCGTTAGGCGAGCACCAGGCAATCTTCAAGGCGATAGTGGATTCAGACGCAGCGTTGGCCGCGGAGCGCCTGCGCCAGCACTCGATTGACAGCCTGGAACGGCTGCACGCTTCTGTAGCGCGTTGAATTGCCCAATCAATTGATCAAATGATGCAAGAGTCAATCGCTGTAATTCGACTTGCTGGCTGCGCTTTCATGACCGTGAGCCCAATTAACGGGGTGCGATTCAAATTACCGCTTTCGATCCTGGCCAGGTTGCCTTTGCAATACGCATGAAATTATTGCCGTAGATCGCTTGGATATCCGCATCTGAATAACCCAAGCGTGTTAATTGTTGTGCGACCTCACCAAGTGCCTCTGGCTGCAACTGAGCATGTCCGTTCATCTGGCCATAGTGTTCAATCGGCCACCAGTCGCCCTCTTCTTCACCTTCTGGCAAGTCTTTATGCTCAGGGTACAACTCGGTATCCAGACCGATGCCAATATGGCGTGTCCCGATGCGCTCTGCTAGATAGTCGATTTGTCGAATGTAACTGTCTACAGAAGCGGATGGGTCGCCTAAGAATATGCCTATACCCGTAAGCCCGATTACTCCACCTTGAGCCGCACACGCGAATATTTGTTCGTCGTCGATTGTTCGCGGATGGTCAAAAACCGCCTTAACGTTGGTGTGAGAAAAAATGGCGGGGAGCTGTGAAATTTCCATAATTTCAAGACTGGCGCTTTTGCTGGCGTGCGAACAGTCGATAATAATTCCCGCTGTATTAATACCCTGTACGATCTTGCGTCCCAAGGTGGTCAATCCGGTACCCGCGCCATGACAGCCGCCAGCACAACTGTTGTCGCGGTTGTAAGCAAGCAACATTTGGCGAACCCCTAAGCTTGCGAATAGTTCCACCATCGCAGGGTCCTGTAGCAGCATATTGGTACCTTCGAGGTCAAAGGAGACCGCGAGCTTTCGGCACTTATGCGCATGGTAGATATCGTCAGCGGTGGCCACCAGGACAAAGTCTTCAGGATGATGAGCCAGCCAGCGTCTAAAACCCGCAATCGTTCGCATCACGGTTTCAAACGGGGTCATGTCCATGCCCACGTTGATCGACACATGATGGAAGCCGGCTTCTCGGTACCTATTCAGGCGGGACATATCCTGTCCGGGAATCAATGGCAAGCACGCATGGGCCTCCCATTGAATCATCGGGGCCTTACTGACTCCTGATGGGTCAAGCTTCATCATTTAAACCCCGTCTAATCGCTTCGCTATCCACTAGTGCGCTCATGGCGCATTTCGCAATCTGAGCATCCTGAACGCCTAAGCCTGTGAGGTCTGCAACGGTGATCTGCGTGTCGTCCTGCCGTCCGATGGCGTGACCGCTCAATACGCTGCCAAGAGCTACAAGTCTGCCCTTGTCGATTAGGCCGGATTTGAGGGCTCCCGAAATTTCACCGAATTGGCAGCATTGCTCTATTGAGTCCACGACAATGACATCTGCACGTTCAACCAGACGCACATCCAGCTCCTGCTTGCCAAGGCTGTCTGCGCCAATAGCAGTGATGTGTGTCCCAGGGTTGACCCATTCATTCGCTATGATTGCTTCGCGAGAAGGTGTAGCAGTGACGATTAGGTTGGAGTTGGTCGCAACGTCCTTTGCATCCTGGGTGGCAGCAACATCAAAACCTAAAGCCTCGGCGAATTCACAGTATTGCTCCAAGCCTTGCCGGTTACGACCGTAAACCGTCAAGCGTCGACATGCAGTGACGGGCATCAGTTGTTCCAGTTGCATGCGTGCTTGGTCGCCAGTACCGACCACACCAATACCACTCACATGTGAAGGCGCCATAGCCCTCGCCACGATTTGCCCCGCTAGCGCTGTACGCATTGAGGTCAGCCAGCCGCCATCCCGAAGCAAAGCGACGGGTTGCCCCGTCAAGGCCGAGAAAATCAGCGTCAACCCATCATTACTGGAAAAACCCTTCGCGGGATTGTCGTAGAAACCTGCCGAGACCCTGACCGAAAAAACCTCGTCTCCCAGCATCCAAGCCGACTTCACGCAGCAGTCACCGTTGCTAGCCGGAAACTGAAGGCTCTGAATCGGAGGTAGCTGTACCAGTCCGTTAGCATGGGCAATGAATCCTTCTGCAATCAGCGCAGCAGCGTCTCCCGGGCACAAGGAACTCATGATTTGCGCTTGGGTGTAGATATTCATCAATTGCTCCATCGACCATTGAAAGACGGGCGTTGCGCTTACCCGGCTGACTAGCGGTTATTCGCCGCCGTTAGCGGGGATATGGCGCTACAATCGGGCGCTTCAGTGAAAGCGGGCACAACCATAACACAAAAATATATTTCGTCTCCGGTTTACATTTTGTATTTTTTGGGGCAGAGTTTTACCGTGAATAAACATCTAGATAATTACATCAGCATCGCCCAAGCGATTGCGAAGCTCCTGGATCCGCACGCCGAGGTTATTATTCATGACCTGGCCTCCGGAAAGATTGCACATATCTTCAATGTGTTCTCTCAGCGCCGGGTTGGCGACAGTTCATTGACTGATATCAACGATGGGGCATCATTCGATGGAGATGTTTCGGGCCCTTACAGAAAGGTGAATTTTGATCGCCGGCAGTTAAGGTCGGTTACAGCGGTGCTCCGAGATCCAGACGGAATCCAGATTGGGCTCTTATGCGTAAATTTTGACATCACTGTCATGAGCGGGATGGCAGAAATCGCTGCATCATTTTTAGGTTTTGAAACTACAGTTGAGAAGCCTCCGGCATTATTTGCCACAGATTTTCAAGAGTCAGCGCACTCGATTATGGATGAATTTTTGAGGGCTCGTAGGGTGACTTTAACGTCGCTAACTTCAGAAGAAATGGTGGCACTGATTGGCGAAATGGATAAAGGCGGAGTCTTCGCGCTCCGCAATGCAACCAATTACATCTGCGAGCTGTTATCTCTATCGCGGGCTACCGTATACAAATATTTAAGACGCTCTAGATCAGCCACGGGTGTTTAGTAAGAGTTCGCCATGCGCGTCTCAACTATGGCCTCAAAGGTAGCTCCCGTGGTCCTGAAGGCCTCAAATGGACTGGGATGAACTCGAATTGGTCCAAGCGCCTACGCTCGGAAAAAGTGATTACGCCTATTTTTTTCGTGATCATCCGTTTCTGGCCGCGGCTGTGTAAAAACGTTTTCGAGCGCGACAGGAGCTCACTACCGGACTGGAAATCGCTCATCTACGCGAAATCCACATCTGCTGACATGCCGATAAATGTCAGAGTTCGCAGGAATTTGTCATTTTTTCCACTGGGTGGTTAAGAACAAAATCAAAAGACTGGACCATCAACCACAACCACAATTACGATAACGATAACGATAACGACCAAAGCCGATTTGCTCCGACGGTCTAGGAATTGTTCATGGCATTCATTGCTACCTGCGTTGTGTCGCTATTTTTTTGGACTGTTGTTTCAGCAATCACAGGGGCTGAGGAGCCTTGGGACCTGGCTAGTTACTGGACCATCATCTATCCCGCCGCGCTAGCTTTGTCAGTGATCCTTGGAGCCGTGCTAAGAAGCGCCCAGTGGTCCGCAGGCGGCGTCGTAATGCTCTCTCAGATCCCAGTGGTTTTAGTGATTTCTGGTACATCCCCGTTGCTAGGTGTCGGTATCATCTATGCGGCCTTTCTCTCAATTCCGGCGATAACGCTGTCATGGCTCGCTGGCAAATTGCGCTCCGGTAAGAAAGGACGATGAACATCTACGAAGAAGTGAAGGCACAGTTCCGGGAACAACCGCGATGAGTACTGATTACAAAATAAAGATTGAGCCAGGCAAAAAATACGGCGGCAAGCTGGACAGTACGTTCCCATAGGTAAAGCTCGACTGGACGATCTTCTTCTTGGATTTTCTCAGGTCACAATCAGAGCTGTTTGCTCGATTTTTCATGCCAAAACAGAATGTTCCCGCTACCCATTGAAGTCAGGGCATCAGGCTACTTGGCGCTGTCACGCGCCTGCTAGCATCAAGTCCAGATTCTGCACCGCCGCGCCAGCGGCGCCCTTCCCAAGATTGTCAAACACCGCAGCGAGCAAAACCTGCCCGGTCTCATCATTCTCAAACACCGACAACCGCAAATCATCAGTCCCGTTAAGCGCCTGAGGATCAAGGGTCGTCAGCGCTTTGGCTTCCTGCATCGACATTACGTGTACATGGCGCGCATCGGCGTAGTGCTGCGTCAGACACGCATGCAACTGCATCGCGCTCACGCCTGGCGCCAACAACCGGGTTTGCACAGGTATGGTCAGCACGATTCCCTGTCGAAAAGCGCCATAGGCCGGCACAAACATCGGCCGCTCCGTCAGTCCGCTTTGCTGCTGAATCTCCGGAATATGCTTGTGTGCCAGTTCCAGCCCATAGACCTGAAATGCCGACGCCTGTGCTGCGCCCGCCCCTTCATGTTCTTGCACGCCCACCCGCCCTTTTCCGGAATAACCCGATACGGCATGAATGTTCATCGGGTAATCCCTCGGCACTAGTCCGGCCTCCAGCAATGGGCGCAGTAAGCCTATCGCCCCCGTTGGATAGCAACCAGGGTTGCTGACCCGTCGCGCGGTGGCAATGCGCTGGGTCTGCTGCGGATTCATTTCCGCAAAACCATAGGTCCAGTCTGGATGGGTACGGTGCGCCGAACTCGCATCGATCACCCGAACGAGGGGGTTTTCGATGGACGCTACAGCGTCGCGCGCGGCTTGGTCGGGCAAGCACAGAATCGCGATGTCGCAGCGGTTGATGGCTTCGGCGCGACGTTGTGGGTCCTTGCGATATTCGGCGCTGAGGGTGAGCAGCCGCAGATCGCTCCGGTCGTGCAGACGTTGATGGATTTGCAACCCGGTGGTGCCTTGGTCGCCATCGATGAATACAAGGGGACTTGCCATGGGCATGCTCTCGAACAGTGGAAATCAGGAGTCCCAATGTTCAGCGAGGCGCTAAGATAGGAAAAGTTGAATTTATAAACGCTGTAATTCAGTTTTTCTGAATAAGGACGCACTTATGCGGGAAATCAGCCTGGACCGTCTGCGCACGTTGGTGGCGATTGCCGACCTGGGATCGTTTGCCGAAGCAGCGCGTGTGCTGCACCTCGCGCCACCCACCGTCAGCCTGCATATCGCCGACCTGGAGGCACGGCTGGGCGGCAAGCTGTTGTCGCGCACCCGTGGGCGCGTTCAGCCTTCAGCGATAGGGAACACGCTGGTGGAACGCGCGCGGCGCCTGTTGGCGGATGCGGAGCAGGCGCTTGAGGAAGTGGAACGTCAGATACAGGGATTGGCCGGGCGTGTGCGGCTAGGCGCGTCCACCGGGGCCATCGCACAGTTGCTGCCGAACGCTTTGGAGACGTTGAACCAACGCCACCCCGCGATCGATGTGCAGGTCGCGGTGCTCACCTCCCAGGAAACCCTGAAGAAGCTTGCCGAGGGCTCCTTGGAGATCGGTCTGGTCGCGCTGCCGCAGCCGCCGGTGAAGGGCTTGCGGATCGAGCCGTGGCGACGGGACCCGGTCATGGCCTTCTTGCCGGCTCGCTGGGAATGCCCGGCTACCGTGACGCCCGGTTGGCTGTCCGCCCAGCCGCTGATTTTGAACGACACCAGCACTCGCCTTTCGCGCTTGACGTCGGAGTGGTTCGCCAGTGACGGTCGACAGCCTGTGCCGCGCATTCAATTGAATTACAACGATGCGATCAAGAGCCTGGTGGCGGCGGGATATGGGGCGACGTTGTTGCCCCATGAGGCTTCCACGCCATTGCCCGATACCAGGATCGTCATGCGGCCAATAAAGCCCTTGTTGTGGCGTCAACTGGGGATTGCCCACCGCCGTCAAGACATCGAACGGCCTACGCAACACGTGCTGGATGTGTTGTGGGAGTTGAGTGCGCAGTAATTTTGTCTGGGCATGAGGTATTCTGCGCGGCGTAAAAACACGATCCAGGCCTGCGGGGGTGCAACCGCTTGTCAAGGCCCCTCGAATGGTCCTGAAAGACGGTGCATCAGGAGATTTGCATGTTGTTTGGACATCGGTTCGAGCGCACCGCGCAGGATGACCTGCACATCCATTCGCGCAATCTGGTGCAGAGCGCATTCGTGCTGCTGACAGGCGCGCTTGCCTTCATTTTGCCGGTGGCGTTCGCCGTGTTTGTGATCGCGGATGAAGGCTCGCCCCTGACTGACCTGGATCCGCTGACTTCACTGCTGTTCGTGCTCGGGCTATTGCTGATTCCTGCACTCGGCCTACTCCTGATGGTGTACACCGGCATCCGCGAGACCTTGCTGTTATCGCGACGCGACGGTGAAGGCAAGCGCCGCACCCGAAACTTTTTTGGGCGTCGCGAGCGTGTTCATTCGGTCTTTAGAATCGATACCCCCAACTACCTCGAACTTCGCCGCCCCCCAGATGCCGAGCCCGCCTACACCCAGCTGTGGCTGGTGATGCGCGATGGCACCGAGCACCGCCTGACTACTGACAACGTTCCGGTAGTGCCGGGAAGTCAACGCACCGACATGTGGCTGCGTGAACTGGCCGACTACCTGAACGTGGCAGTGCCCACCGAAGTCGTGGTGGGCTCGGCGGCGGCTGTGAAGAAGGCAACCTACAGGCGCGCTCCAGCCCCAACCAGCGGTAAAGCGGTGAGGGAAGCCAGACAGCGCAAAACCAAGGGGCTCAAACCTTCCGATGAGTCCACCGAAAAACTCGGCACACCCGCACGCGCCCTGCTCCTTCTCATGGGTGTTTTCCTGGCACTATTGGAGCTGAGTCACGTCATCGCATTGGTGCCCGCTCTGTTTGCCGGACGGCTGCGTGTCGGCGGTCGAACGGGCACGACCACCTTCTACTGGGCCGAGCAACCGCTCACCTTCTCATTCAACATGCTGGTGGGCATGGCCGAGGTGTTGATCATCGGACTCATCGCCTGGGGTTGTCTGCACATGGCGATCCGGGGCCGGATGAGTTCCAATCCCTGAAGGTGGTCAATTCGGCCGCCGCTCGGTCAGAAACGGTGAACAGGAAGCTGCTCCCTCGATATGGTAGACCCTCGGTTCTTCCGAAAAATATTCCTCCAAGCCCATCATGAACAGCCGATGGTCTTCACTCTCTTCGAAACCCGGCGTGTGATCCTCGAGTGACTGCCATTGCACGATCAGGTTGAATTGCTCGGGGGTCTCAATCCCTTGCGCTAGTAGGTGACCGCAGTAACCCTTTGCGCGGGTGAGCAAGGGAGCGACCTCGGCAAATGCACGCCTGAACAGTTCAATGCGTTCTTTGTAAATGGGGAGCAGAGCGATCTCATAAATCATGGCGTTCCTCGAAAATGACTTGAACGGTTAAAAGTGCGCACTTACGCGATGAGCGATGGCTCGACTGCTATCGCGATTTTTCCTTGAACGCCGTTGTTGGGACTCTCCAACCGGGCATGGGCGAGCGCAATGTCGGCAAGCGAATAGACGGCGCCAACGTGTGGCCGCAGCTGACCTCGCTCGACCAATGCGCTCAACTCGTCGAGTTTGCCGCGGTTCTGTCTAGTGAAAACGAAGTGATAACTCGCGTTCTTGCCCCAGGCCTGGACAAGGTTTTGTGGCTGCGCAATGTCCACGATCGAGACAACGCGGCCAAGCTGTGCCAGCGCGTCGGGGCTGCGCGACAAGGTATTGCCGCCGATGGTGTCGAACACAACATCCACTCCGCGACCACCCGTGTCCCGCATGATGGCGTCGACGTAGTCCTCCTTTTCATAGTCGATGACCACATCGGCTCCCAGGCTTCGCACGAACCCAGCGTTTGACTCACGCACGGTCGTGAACACCCTTGCCCCCATGGCTTTTGCCACCTGGATCGCCACATGACCGACGCCCCCCGCGCCGCCGTGGATCAGGATGCTTTCCCCCACTCTGAGCGCCGCACGCACGATCAATGCTTCCCATACCGTCCCGCCAACCAAGCTCAGACTTGCCGCCTCCAGATGGCTCAGCGAGGAAGGCTTCTTCGCGATGATGGTTTCGGCGGCAACGTGGTACTCGGCATAACTGCCTGGCCCGTCAAATATCTGCGGGGTGTACCAGACTTCGTCTCCTGGAGCGAAGGTGGTCACGCCTGGCCCAACCTCTTCGACGACGCCCGATACATCGTGTCCGGTAATGGCCGGCAGTTGCACCAAGTCGGGATAGTCGCCGCGTCGAACCTGGTAATCCAACGGATTGATGGAGGTTGCGTGCACTCGCACCAAGACTTGTCCGGTGTGCGGTACAGGCTTGGGCACATCGCGGAGTTCGAACGATCCCGACCCACCGAATGATTTAAGTACCATTGCTTTCATTGCAAAACCCTCGAATCTAGAAAAAGGAATATCGAGATATCTCGATATTTTACAGTAAAAAATTACAGCTCTTTCCCTATGACCTCGGCAAGCGCGCTGATGGTTGCTTCATTGCGTTTGTAGTAGGTCCACTGACCGATACGCCGGACTTCGACCAAGCCCACTCGTTGCAGCGTTGCAAGGTAACCAGACACCGTTGACTGCGACAGGCCGATACCTTCTTGAATACTGCTGACGCAGACTCCAACCGTGAGAACGTCACCTTCATCCTGCGGAGGGAAGTTCTTTGCGGGATCCTTCAAGCCTTTCAAGATTTCCAGGCGTGTAGGGTTCGAGAGCGCTTTGAATATTTCGATCAATTCCATGCCCCGAGAATATCGAGATTTTTCGATATGTCAATACCCTGTTTTGTCCCCCCCTGCAGCCCCCCAACATCCTGGGCAACACGCTAATAGAGCCATATCCACACTTCATATAACCCTCAAAGCAGTCTTTAAATGGCAGAATCCCCGTAATCGATCTTTCGGAGACCCCCATGCTTCGCGTATTTGAACAAAGACTCGACCCTTTCCCACCCGACGAAGTACCCCCGCCACCCGAAGGCCTGGCTCGGTTTCTTTGGGCCTGCACCCGGGGCGCCCGCGGTTACATCCTTGCATTCGCGCTGCTCAGCGCCGGTGTATCGATCTACGAAGCCTGGCTGTTTTCCTTCCTCGGCCAGGTCGTGGATCTGCTCTCGACCTGGCAGGCCGGGGGTGAGGCGGCGGCGCAGGAGAGTCGCGTGCTGTGGGGCATGGGCATCGTCATGGTGGCAAGCATCGGGCTGGTGGCGTTGCGCACCATGGTTCAGCACCAGATATTGGCCATCAACCTGCCGTTGCGGCTGCGTTGGGACTTTCACCGCCTGATGCTGCGGCAAAGCCTTTCATTTTTTTCCGATGAGTTCTCTGGTCGGGTCACCACCAAGGTGATGCAGACGGCACTGGCCGTGCGTGACGTGCTGTTCACCCTGATCGAGATCGCACCCGGCATTGGCGTGTATTTCATTGCGATCATCGCCTTGGCCGGCGGCTTCGCCCTGAAACTGATGTTGCCTTTCCTGGCCTGGATCGTGTTGTTCGGACTGGCCATGCTCTACTTCGTGCCCCGTTTGGGGAAAGTCGGACAGGAACAGGCCCATGCGCGCTCCTCGATGACCGGGCGTATATCGGACGCCTACACCAACATCACGACCGTGAAGCTGTTCTCCCACTCCAATCGTGAAGCGCACTTCGCGCGCGCGGCCATGGAGGACTTCAAACAGACCGGCTTTCGCCAGATGCGCCTGGTCAGCCAGTTCGAAATCGTCAACCAAGCATTGGTAGTGGGATTGATCATGGCTGCAGGCGGTTATGCCCTTTGGCTGTGGCATCAGGGCGATGTCGGCGCCGGTGCGGTGGCGGCGATCACCGCCATGGCGTTGCGCATCAACGGCATGTCGCATTGGATCATGTGGCAGATGACCTCGCTGTTCGAGAGCATCGGCACCGTGCAGGATGGCATGGACACCCTGACCCGCGGCCCCAAGGTGCAGGACGCGCCGGACGCCGGGGTGCTGGTGACCTCTGGCGGAGCGGTCACCTTCGACAATGTGAGCTTCAACTACAACGGTGAACGCCAGGTGCTCGATGGCTTGAGCCTGAACATTCGCCCGGGCGAGAAAATCGGCCTGGTGGGCCGCTCCGGCGCCGGCAAATCCACGCTCATCAACTTGCTGCTGCGCTTTTATGATGTCGACAGCGGGCAGATTCGCATTGACGGCCAAGACATCGCCCACGTGACGCAGGACAGCCTGCGCAGCGCCATCGGCATGGTCACCCAGGATACGTCCCTGCTGCACCGTTCCATTCGCGACAACATCGCCTACGGCCGACCCGATGCGAGCGACGCACAAATTCGCCGTGCCGCGGCCAATGCCCAGGCCGATGAGTTCATCAGTCAACTGAGCGACCGACAAGGTCACAGCGGCTACGACACCTTGGTGGGCGAGCGCGGCATCAAGCTGTCGGGCGGCCAGCGCCAACGCATCGCGATTGCCCGAGTGATGCTCAAGAACGCTCCGATCCTGCTCCTTGACGAGGCGACCAGCGCGCTGGATTCGGAAGTCGAAGTGGCCATCCAGGAAAGCCTCGATGAAATGATGCAAGGCAAGACCGTCATCGCCATTGCTCATCGACTGTCGACGATTGCGGCGATGGATCGGCTGATCGTCATGGATGATGGACGCATTATTGAACAGGGTACCCACGCTGAATTGCTCGCCAAGAACGGTATCTATGCGCGGCTGTGGCACCATCAGAGTGGCGGGTTCCTGGGTGAGGATCGGTGGGTGAGCGAGGCGATGGATCAGGTATGAGCGTGGATGGCTTGGGGTGATCTGCAAGTGGGTGTTTTGGGTCGTCAGTTGTCCTTCACAACGGGGAGCTTTCGGCCAAAAGCGGACGGATGATTCGCACCGGAGACTTGCAACCGGGAGAACTTTCGCTGGCGGGAGCCGCTGTGTATCATCAGCGCGGGCTGATGCTGCCCGCCGCTCGCTTCCGAAAGGAAAGGTGAAAGCATTTCTTCTCTTCCCAGATCCTATCGCATCTCTTGAGAGTCGAGGTTTGGCAACGCGAGCACCAAAATGCCTCGACTACAGGAGGAACGATGTTTTCAATCGAACAAGCCAAGCAGATGGCCAAGAGGCTGCGTGCCTCGCTAGAGTCGCGCAATCAAGCATTGACTCACTCCACGGCTCTGGAAACAGTAGCGCACCAGTTGGGCTACAAGGACTGGAACACTGCGTCAGCGATGCTTTCCCAGGAAGATACCCAACCCGCCATTACATTCGACAAAGCCATCCCGATATTGCGGATGTTTGACGAAACCAAGGCGCGCGAGTTCTATCTTGATTTTCTTGGTTTCAGCGTCGAATTCGAGCACCGATTCGAAGCTGATCTACCGCTGTACCTAGGTATCAGCCGAAACGGTCTGCAGGTCCATCTTTCCGAACATCATGGCGATGCTAGCCCGGGATCGACGATATTTGTCCCGATGCAAAACATCGAACTGCTCCGGGACGAATTACAGAGCAAACGATACGGATACGGACGTCCGGATATTGTTCAACAGGGCTGGGGCCAAGTTCTGGAAGTGTATGACCCATTCGGCAACCGAATTCGGTTCTGCCAAAGCTGATCCTAGTTTGCGGGCTGGGGAGACCCAGTCCGCTTTGGTTCGACTGCCGCCCTTAGTGACTGGCAGCAATCGGCCATAAGCGGTCATCTAGGTAGAGCGTTATCCGGATTGATTTTGTCTTCGACGTCAAATCTACTCAACAATGCGGCTCCATCCGAAACACCAAGAATCTGATCAATTGCACATATTTTCTGGGTCGCACACTCGAGTTGAAAGTCAGCGTTGCCGTATGCAGCCTCCGCCTCATTGTGGAGCGCATAGGCCATATGGGCCGCGACACGGACGCTCATTGGAGCATCTACATCACTGCCCAGATAATCAGCAAGCAACGTCCTGATCTCTATTAGTGCAAGCGCGAGTAGCCTGGTTTGAGCAGTCTGCATAAACGTATCCCGGGTAACACAACGAATTTGCGAACGGACTTCGCAAGGTTACATAAACTTTCAGATTGTCAAAAGCGAAAGGCCGTTATGGGTCGATAGCTGCCGGACGTGGATGAGCGCTTTCGACCCGAAGCTGCCTTTCAGCCCAAACGAAGAGCCAAAAAAGCCATAATGACCCAGGGTCTGATTCTTCTCGCTGGATGTCAGGAGTGCACATGGCTGAACGGTTTCGCATACGGTTGATGTTTGAGTGGGGAGGCGGTGCATTGTGGTGCGGGAATCAGGTCGCTTTAGCAAGATTCTCGGTGGGATCAATCGAAGAGAAACTGCCATTGAGCGCCACTACTCTCGAGAGGCTGAGTGTAATGACACGCTGGCACGAAACCGCCTTGAACTGGGAATACCCACCAGATCCAAGTCCTTGGAATGCGGCCGAATATACGGAATTTGACGACGCTGCCAAGGCTCTGCTTGCGGCTATCCAAGAGGAGCTAGGTGCCGAGTTTGAAGTAGTCTATGAAAGGCTCTAGATGTTTATTCTCGGCACGCGCAAGGCTGGCCGAGGAGCGGTTGATTGACATCAGCGATCATTAACCCCGTCCGGTCAGATTACGGGCCACCTACGAGCCACGGATTGGGTTCGTCAAAGCGAGCCGGTGTCGCCATTTTTCCAGCGAAGAAACCCTCAAACACCAAGTGGAATCTCTCGCGGAAATCGTAGATCTGCTTTCTTTTCAGGTTTCGGATCTTGAAGCGATCCTTCCGATCAAAGTGGCAACCGAATAGCAGAGAACTGTAGCTGAATATCTCGAACACCCTATGTGAGAGTGCCTGACTGAAGCTTGTTTCTGTTGCGATTTTATAGAGTGCCCACTCCAGCAGCCAGTATTCTTCACGATCCCAGAGTCCCGCTTCGTGTAATCGTCCGATGAACGAGGCGTCTTCGTATGCTTCGCTCCCAACGAAATTTCTTGCGATCACAGCGTGCGGATCCATGTTAAGCATTTCCATATCGGATAAGGTCGACAGCGTACCGAGGTGCCCGCTCTCGGACAATCTAAAGCACAACTTCCGCGCCCTACATAGCGGAGCGGTTGGCTAGCCATTCACCCATGGAGCCCAGGAAATGCAGGTTTTTGAAATTTTACCGCTCGAGGCTATTGGTCCTGTTCGTCTTGGCGCTGCACGCGCTACAGCGAGGCAAAAGATGGCTGCCATCGGATTCCCTCTCGAGCATTCCCAGGACCGCGTCGATTATTTTTGCGAGTCCTGCGTGCAGGTTTCCCACGGGCCGAACGATGAAGTACGCTTCATTGGTGTCTCCGGAAACCCGAACGTCACGTTCATGTTCAAGGGAGTCGATATCTTTGCGAACTCTGCCACACATGTATTTTCAGTGATGGCTGCTTCGGACAATTCCGGCCAGCACGAATTCTCATCCTATGAATACCTGTTTCCAAACCAAATCCTGACGCTATGGGATGCGGATGAACAATATGACCGCCAAGGAGGAGAAAGCCGTGAAGTCTGGGGTCAGGTCGGCATCGGAACCAGCGCTTACATGGCAGCCATTCGCGCCATCAAGACAGGCATGTGAATGGATCCCGATTGAATGAGAGATGGTTTACAGGGCCATCTTCGAGCAAAACGCGACCCGTTGGGAACGGCAGTTTTCGGCCAGGAGCAGACATTCAGTTCAGAGTGATTGGCATCGACAATCGGCAGTCTCTCGCGTGTTGACACTCGTCTAAACAGCTTAAGATACGTTTTTAAACGGCCGGAAAGCTGCGAAAAACTCCAAACCTTTGACTGCCCTACTATCTGATACGGAGAATCTGTCACTTTGAGTTATGGACAAGATGTTGCAGTTGTTGAGGCCTTTCAAAGGCTTGCGCAATCAATTGACATTGAGTTTCCAGAGCGCCTCGCGACTCTAATGGGAATTGCACATACAGGAACGGCAGCACTGAGTAGCCTTGAAGATTTTCTATGGCTTGATGCCGAACAGGCCGGGCGAGAAATCAATGAGTGGCTTAATCCTGATGACCAGCAAGGTCGAACCTTTCTTCCCTTTGCGGCTACAGGCGGCGGTGAGCCTTACTGCGTGGTGCGATTGGAAAACGGCGCTTCGGGGATTGCTCAAGTACTTCATTTTGCACAGCCATCCTCATTGGCCTACGGCGATGTCTCTTCGTTCGTGACAAGGGAGTACGTGCGCGTCGCTAGGGATCTATCTTGGCTACCGCCTAAAGCAGACTTCAGTTTTGCACTGAAAAGTGAAGTAGCATTAATCCAAGCCGCCCTACTACCCGCAGATTATTCACTTCTTGAGGCCCTGTTCAGTCGGCAGTGTGTGGCTATGAACTACCAGGCTGGGCCTCGAAGTACTCCGACAACTGTCCAAGCCTTTATTTCTCAAGAAGAAGAGGAATCTCTAGCCGCCCGACTGCGCCATCCGAACCCAATTGAATTCGAAGCTATTCGTGCCTGGATGCGCTAATTGTCCATTTCGTGCTCGGTGCCTAAAAATGGGCAAGTTATTGACCAATCATTGACTGCGATGAAGGGCCGCAATGGGTCGGAAGCAGCCCTTCGCTTCCGACCCGATCCATCTTGGGGAAAATGGAATCTATTCCACCGGACGCTTACCTAGGGTCGATGACATCCAGCTAACGTCAGTCGGGTCCGCCACTGTTCGCGACTAAACGAAGTGGGGTGGCGGCTGTGCGCAGGTTAGTCGACCGGGACGTTAGGAAACCGGCGCCCCCGAAAGTGCCCTGCGCACAGCCACCATAAAATCAGCGAGAAAATCGTAGCCTGACTTCAAGGAGACCTTGCGCCTAACGAGATACCGAGCGACTAAACCCGACTGCTGAATTGGCAGCGGTGGACAAAGACTAGGTACCGAAATCAGCAGGCGCAAGGGACTGGAATTTCTAGGAAATGTCCTGCAAGTCAATGGGTAATAATCGCTCCGTCAATTCCTACAAACTCGTTTAACCGTTCCACCACCGAAAAAGGTTGCAACGTTTGTCCAGCTCTAACGCCCTTTCCGGAGAGATCACAACTCCTATCGCAATCGCATAAATCCGATCGGACGTACCGCTTTACTTAATCTCAACCAATCGCACTGCCTGTGACCCGTCCAGGGATAGGTGAATCACGGCGGCCCGGCTCGGAAAATTCGGCGCATCCTCATCGGTGTTCTCCATCACGGGAATGTCGATCAGGGTCTGCTCACCGGTCGGGTCGCTGACCAATTTGGCATCGAGGTTGTCGATGGCCCGCCAGCTGTCGCCACCGATGCGCATCACGTCCAGCAGGCTGTAGTGCGGCACGCCCTCTTCGTTCTCCTCGGGCGTGAAGGCGGCTAGGTATTGGCTGTAGTTGTTGCCCATGCCGAAACCCTCGATGGTGAAAACCGCAAGGGTGACCTGACTGTCCTCGCCGGTGTCCAGGGTCTGCATCAGTGTCGCTTCGGGATAGCCGGTGGCATAGCTGTCCTTGATGAGCGCGACCAGGTGCCCAATCTGTTCTTCCAGGGCTTTTGGAACGGGTTTCGGTTCAGCGGCGTTAACCAAGGTGCAGGTAAAAAATAAGGCAGCGGTCAGAAAGCGCAATTTCATGGAAGTGAAGTCCGGGGGTGTCGGGAGGTCCGCGCGCAATGGTAGCGGTTGGAAAAGGAATTGGGTGGCGAATTGTTGATGGGTTTTGTGGTGGGGTGCACAACCTTTGTTCGCGAAAGCGGTGGGTCAGTTAGCATCAATGTTGGATGTACTGCCGCTATCGCGAGCAAGCTCGCTCCCACACTGGAAACCGGGACAACCGCCATTGTCTATCCATCCGAAATCCCCGTGGGAGCGAGCTTGCTCTGCCCGGCGTCAGGCCTCTGAGCGGATACGTTCGACCAGGCGGGCCTGGAGTTTTTCCAGCTCCTCGGGATCGGCCTTGCCCCGGCCATGCACGCCCGCCTCCTCACCTTCCCAGCGCGGGATGATGTGCACATGAATGTGATAGACCGTTTGCCCGGCCACCGCACCATTGAACTGCGCGACCTGGACCCCGTCCGGCTGCAACTCGTCCACGATAATCCGCGTCAGGCGTTGCACGGCAGCCATCATCGCGCCCAGGACGGCGGGTTCGACTTCGAGGATGTTTCGCGCCTGGGAGGCTTTAGGGATGACCAGGACATGGCCGCGCGATTGCGGAAAGAGATCCAGGAAGGCCAGCACATCGGCGTCTTCGTAAATCTTGTAGCACGGCGCATCGCCGCGCAGGATCAGCGCAAAGATGTTCTGTGGATCGTAATGACCGTGGAGACTCATGTTCACTCCTTGAATGGGTTTGGAGAAGTGGGTTGCCGGTAAGAGATTTAGCACAGTCCAGCGGCAACGTCTCGTAGGCCTGCTTGAAGGTCAGGGCTCGGCTTGCTGGGAATGGTGTTGTATCAGTGGGTGATGTATTGCCTGTGCCACCGTCATCGCGAGCAAGCCCGCTCCCACAGAGGATTTGTGGTGGTCACTCAGTCACTGTCCACCGCCGGTCATTGTGGGAGCGAGCTTGCTCGCGATGGCGGCGGGTCAGTTGGCATCAGTGCTGGATGCCAGGCCGCTTTCACGGGTTTTCTTCAGCGTGACGGCGATTTTCTGCCGCAATTGGTTCTCCGAAAACGGCTTGTGCAGGACCGGGCACCCGGCGTATTCCGCTGGCAGCCCGCTAGCGCCGTATCCGGTGCTGAATAGAAAGGGGATTTGGCGACCGCGAAGAATGTCGGCCACCGGGTACACGCGCTCGCCGGCCAGGTTGACGTCCAGGATCGCCAGGTCCACCTGCACCGAGCCGGCGATTTCACATGCAGTCGCGAGCCGGGCGACCGAGGCCACCACTTCGCACCCGAATTCCTCCAGCATCTCCTCGATCAACAGGGCAATCGCGCCTTCGTCTTCGACGACCAGCACCCTGGTTCCAGCCAATGGGATCATGCCCCAGCCGCTCCAATCAGGAACGCAAAGCGACAGCAAACGCCCTGTGGGGCGTAGGTAAGGTCAAACGTGCCGCCCAAGTCGCGCTCGATGCAGCGTTTCATCAGGCGCGAACCCAGCCCTTCCCGCTCCGGCGGGGAGACCAGCGGCCCTCCACGCTCGTGCCAGTCAAGAGTAAGTAGCGTTCCGTCCGCTTGAGTTTGCAGGTGCCATGTGACGGCTAGCGTCCCCGTCTCGACCGACATGGCCCCGTACTTGAGCGCGTTGATCGCCAATTCATTGAGGGTCATCGTGAGGTTGAGCGCCACGCGAGTGCCGACGTCCACGGCCGCCCCTTCGATCACGACACGGCCCGGCTCATGCCCAAAGACCGGTAGCAGCACTTCATGGGCCAGGGTGTCGAGCGGCGTCTGGCCCCAATGGCGCTTGGTCAAGAGGTCGTGTGCCCGCGACAACGCCAAAAGCCTTGCCTCGAAACGCCTGTAGCCGTCCTTCGCATCCTCGGCATTGCGCGCGGTCTGGGCCGCCAGCGATTGCACCGTGGCCAGGGTGTTCTTGACCCGGTGATTGAGCTCATCGATCAGCGTCTTCTGCCGGCTTTCCGCCTGCTTTCGTTCGGAAATATCGACCAGCATGTTGATGGCACCCACCAGGTTTCCATCGGCATCATGCAAAGGCGTGGGAAACGGCGTGAACGGTACACGGCTGCCATCGGGCCGTTCTGCGATCGCCTCGACGCCGCGTATCGGCCGGTTTTCCTTCAGCGCCACCGCCATCGGGCATTGATCGTGGGGCAGTGCGGTTCCGTCGGTATTGAACAGCTTCCAGGTCACACACCACATGTCACCCAATTGCGGTGTGCGCCCCGACAGTTCGACAGCGGCGCGATTGTAGAACGTGATGCGCCCTTCGGCGTCGGTGGTGTACACCGCGGCAGGCAATGCTTCGAGCAGATTGCGCATGTGCCGTTCGCTTTCGCGGATCTGGTTTTCCATCCGCCGCGCCAGCGTGACGTCCTGCAGCACCCGCACGCCATAACGAAACGTACCGTTGGCGTCCCTCACCGACGAGCTGTGGATGTCGAGGTAGACCACCTCGCCATCGGGCTTCAGAGCGCGCTTGCGCAGCACGTAGTTATCCAGTTCACCGGCCACCTGGCGGGCGTACAACTGCGCATCCTGCGGGATGCAGTCCGGGTGGGTGTAGTCCAGGAATGTCATCGACAGGAGCTCCTCCCGCGACCGGCCCAGCATGTTGCACAGGGCGTCGTTCACCCGGAGCAAGCGACCGTCGGTATCGGCTTCGGAAATCCCGATGGTCACCGCCTCATAGGTCGCCGAAAGCCGGTCATCGCTCTCCTGGCGCGCCGCCTCGGCCGCATGGACGCAGCTTCTGTCGATGGTAAAACAACGGGTGTTGAAGAGTTTTCCGTCCTCGAAGCGTCCGTTTGAAGTGATCGTGACATGTTTGATCGAGCCGTCTTTGGCCCTCAGGCGCGCCGGATAGCTCTCCAGGCAATCGCCACTGCCCAGCTTGGTGAGGATGTCGCCAATAACAGGTTCGTCGACATGAAACTCAGTGATGTGCCGCCCGATGTATTCTTCTGCGTGATAGCCCAGCAGCGCCAGCTCCGCCTTGTTGGCGCGCAGGATGATGCCCTCGCCACTGACGATATGCAGGCCCACCGCACTGTTTTCGAAGAAGTCTTCCAGGTCGGCACTCTTGCGCCGAAGTTCCTCGGCCATGGCATGGTGTGCCGAAACATCCTGGAAGCAGTTGATCACCCCTTGAATGACGCCCCAACGATCCCTGAGAGCGCGGATGTTCATCAGCGCCACGAACCGCGAGCCATCCGGACGTTGGATGATCACTTCCTGGTTGCGCGACGCAACGCCCGTATCGAGCGCCGAGGCCGTCGGGCAGTGTTCGAATGCCAGCGGCGTACCGTCGGCCTGGAACAATCGATGGGCGCCGCAAAAACGGGCGCCGTTCTCTCCGAGTGCTGGCGCCCTGCCCCACAGCTCCGCCGCCTCGCTGTTGTACCGCACGAGCCACCCCTGACGATCGCAGAGGTACACCGCACCGGGAATGGCATCGAGCGCGCTCATTCCCATCGCGATCAAGCTTTCGTACTCACTCGGCGCCTGTGTTTGCGTGGGTAGCTCTTCAATGTTCGACATCAGTCATCCTCAAACCGCCTGGCTGAAGCACCCTCGCTGTCCTTCGCGCCAGGGCCATCACCCGGGTCGGTGGTTTCAGCTCGCAGAATCCCTTTTAAAGGCCGATACGGCGACTGCTCACAGGGCTTCAATGGAGTCTAGATCGCTATTCATCGGACGAGTTCAGGAAAATCGACGCCATGACCTTCGCGCCTCAAAACTTGAAGAGTGCCTGGGGTGCCTGGACCATTAACGCATGCATCAACGACGCCGAACACTCCAACGCGTGCAACTGCGCCATGACCGTCTCGAAACCCACATGTTCTTCATGCTGGGTGTGCGGCCAATCGCTGCCCCACACCAGGCGTTCGGGGCCGAAATGGCGCTCCAACAACGTCAACGAGGCGCGGGCGAATTCAAGGTTGCGCGGGGCCGTTGCGCCCAACCGATAGATACCGGACACCTTCATCCACACCTGCCCGCCCTGCCCCAGCGCCATCAATTGAGCAAAGCCAGGTTGATCCAGCCCCAAACGCGCATCCGGGCGACCGAAATGATCGACCACCAACTTGAGGCCCCATGGCAACAGCTGAGCCATCAACCCCGGCAAGTCCACCAGGTTGGCATGCAACTCGACATGCCAATCCAGTTCCGCGATGTGACCCAAAAAACCGTTCCAGGCGGCGTCACGAAAATCAGGCAGGGCCTTGCCCATCAGATTCAAGCGCACCCCGACCACGCCCAGCCGGGCCATGTCGTCCAGCTCGGCGCGGCTGACGTCTCGCTCCACCACCACGACCCCGCGCAACTGCTCCGGTGCTTGCCGTAGCGCGGCCAGCAGGTAGCGGTTATCGGTGCCGAGAAAGCTCGGCTGCACCAACACGCCATGGCTCAAGCCGTGGGCGTGCAGGTGGCTCAGGTATTGAGCGAGCGTGGCGTCATAGCCGGGTGTGTAGCGCCGGACAGCGGCCAGTTCCAGATCACGACTGAACACGTGGGCGTGGCAGTCAATGCCGGTGATCGGTTTAGTACAGGTATCAGGCATGAGGCTCATCTATCGACAATAAGGAAAATCAGGCCCGGGCGCCCTGGCTGTCACGTTCAACCACAGGCGCCGATGCAGCCGTGGCTTCCAAGCTGCGGCCACGGGTTTCCGGCAGGCACAGCGCTGCGATCACCGCCACGCCGTAGGCAATCCCGGCGTCGATGCCAATGGCCGAGCCCAAGGACATGGAGTCGCTCATGTGGCCGACCAGGAACGGGAACACCGCCGAGAGCACCCGGCCGAAGTTGTAGCAGAACCCCACGCCGGCGCCGCGCACATCCGCCGGGTACAACTCGTTGAAAAACGCCCCGAGGCTCGCCGGAATACCGGCCGCGAAGAAGCCGAGCGGGAACCCCAGGAACAGCATCTGGGTGTTGCTCAACGGCAGGAACACATAACACTGCACCGTGACCACGCAGCACAGCGCGAACAACACGATGTTTTTCCGGCGACCAATGCGATCGATCAACAGGCCACTGACCACGCAGCCGCACCAGAAGGCGAAGATGATCACCGCCAGGTAGCCGCCGGAGTTGAGCACCGACAGGTTGCGCTCGGTCTTGAGGAAGGTCGGCAGCCAGGTCATCACAGCGTGGTAACCGCCGTGCGCACCCAGGCCCAGCAACCCGCCGAACAAGGTCACACGGATCAACTCGGGACGAAAGATGCCGGCCAGGGATTTGAAGAAACTCTGCGCAATGACATTGTCTTTTTTCAGGCGCTGGAAACTGTCGGGCTCTTCAACGTTGCGGCGCACCCAGATGATCAGGAACGACGGCAGCAGACCCACGACGAACATCACCCGCCAGGCCATGTCCTGCGGTACGAGGGAGTAGATCAGCGTGAAGACGCCGACCGCCAGCCCCCAACCCACCGCCCAGGCGCTCTGTACTGTGCCCATGACCTTGCCGCGGTACTTGGGGTTGATGGTCTCGGCCATCAACACCGCGCCGGCGGCCCATTCCCCGCCGATCCCGAAGCCCTGCAGGGCCTTGACGATCAACAGTTGGTGGAAGCCGGTGACGAACGCCGACAGGAAGGTGAAGAACGAAAACCACAAGATCATCCATTGCAGCGTGCGCACCCGACCGTAGCGGTCCGACAGCGTCCCGCCGACCCAACCGCCAATGGCCGAAGTGACCAAGGTCACGCCGCTGACCAACCCGGCATCGCCCTTGGTCAGGGCGAACGCGGCGATCAACGCCGGTATCGCCAGGCCGAACATCTGTACTTCCAAGGCATCGAGCGACCATCCGCCGAAACAGGCCCAAAACGTTTTGCGCTCCCGCGCAGTGACTTGGCGATACCAACTGAACATGCTTCTTATCCTTGTAAGTGGAACGAAAGGCAGCCGAGAGCGAACCGCGCCGCTACAGGGCCAGTCATGGCAAACAAAAAACGATAAGGACAGCGGCGACCGACTCGCCGCTGAACGCCCCTAGCCGGGCTGCGTCAGCGAATTTCCACGCTGTAGCGGAAGTGCTCGGCATGCCCGCGAGAGCGTCGCCACTCCAGAGGGTTGCCGGCGTAGTCCCGCGCCAGGCGCTCGATCACCACCACCGGGCTGTTGACCGGCACCTGCAGCAATCTTGCGTGCACCTCATTCACCGATTCGGCGGTGAGGGTTTCTTCGGCATAGGCAACAACCTGGCCGCAGACTTCTTCATAGATGGGGTAAAGCAACGGGCCTTTTTGACTCAGGTCGATTTCGAGCAAGGCTTGGAAGCGATTACGGGGCAACCAGATTTCTTCGGCGAGCACCGGCTTCACGTCCAGCAGACGCACCCGCACCAGGCGGATCACTGGCGCATCCACCGGCAATCCCAGCGCCTGGGCTACCGCCGAAGGCGCGGCCACCGGTTCCACGGACAAGATGCGGCTCTCGGGAACTCGGCGTTCGCCTGAAGCGCTTTGAAAACGGAAGAAACGGAACAGCGACGATTGAAACTGCGGTCGACGAATGAAGGTGCCGCGCCCCTGCTGACGCTCCAGGACGCCCTCGCTGACCAGCGCATCGATGGCCTTGCGCACCGTACCGGTCGACAACTGGTATTCGGCTGAGAGTACCGCCTCAGTAGGAATCGCCTCCCCCGGACGCCAGCGGTTATTGGCGATCTGTTCAGCCAATTGGTCGCGCAGACGTTGATACAGCGGCAGGCGGACATCACTGGAGAGAGATTTCATTGACCTTATTCACCTTGTTATCTAGTCATATATATGAATATGCGAGCAAGTATTTGCTGAAGGTCGATTGCTTGTCAAGAATGCGCAGGCTAGCTGATTGACAAAGGGTCTCCAGCAGCGAGGCAACGCCTGTTTTTAACAGCGCAAGCCATTGAATTTCACTCGCTCATCGGCACCTTCGCTGTCCGTTGATAAAGCCCGCACTGCGTTGGGGCAATGCCCGGCCCTGCAGCTGAACGCAATTAACAACGTTTAACTCGCACGCCCACGCTGCACGCCCAAGAATGAAGCCCTCTGTTCAGAGCTGTTTTTTCAAGCGGGAGCTGCTGCCCCACCGTACGGTGCGTCGGGCATTGCCCGCCTAATTTCACATGGAAATGAAGCATGTTGTCTGCACCCCACCACTCAACCGTCGCCCTGAAGCCGATCTGGCTGCTTGCCCTGCTCACAGGCAGCGCCGCACCGGCGATGGCAGCGGAACTCGCGCAAAGCACGCCTGGCTTTCTCGACGGGGCAACGCTGGAAGTCCTCAGCCGCAACTTCTACCTCAACAATGACTATCGCTCCCCGACCCCGGCCGGCAAAAGCTACAAACAGGAATGGGCCCAGGGCTTCATCGCCTCGTTCGAGTCCGGCTTCACCCCGGGCACGATCGGCGTAGGTATTGATGTCCACGGTTTCCTGGGGTTGAAGCTGGACGGCGGCAAGGGGCACTCCGGAACGGGATTATTGCCCTTGGATGAGGACGGGCGAAGCGAAGACCAGTATTCCAGCGCGGGTGGCGCGCTGAAACTTAACGCCTCACGCACCACCCTGGCCATCGGCGAAATGACCGTGGAAAGTCCGGTATTCGACACCGCAGACAAGCGCCTGCAACCGGAATACGCCAGCGGCCTGCTGGTCACCAGCCGCGAGTTCGAAGGGATCGACCTGCAGGCGGGTCACTTCAGCGCGTTCAAGAATCAGGATGCCTCGACCGGCAAGGGTGACTTTTCCGGTTACGGGGCGACGACGCGCAACGGCGCCATCGACTTCATTGGCGCCGACCTGTTCACCGGCCAAGCCCTGGGCGGTGCGCTCTATGCATCCGAACTGAGTGACACCTGGCGCCAGTACTACGCCAACCTGCATACCACCCTTGGCGATCTGTTCCTCGACGGCAACCTCTACCACACCCGCGACTATGGCAAGGCCGTCGCCGGGGCCATCGACACCACAGCCTATAGCCTGAGTGGCAAATACCGGCTCAATGCCCAGGCGTTCACCCTGGCCTATCAGAAAATCAACGGCGACACGCCCTTCGATTTCGTCGGCGGCGACTCCATCTACCTGGCCAACTCGATCAAATATGCCGACTTCAACGGCCCGGGCGAGCGCTCATGGCAAGCACGCTACGACCTCGACCTGGGCACCTTGGGCATCCCCGGCCTGAGCTTCATGGCCCGCTATGTGACTGGACGCGGGATAGACGGCAGCCATGCCCCCCAAGGCGGTGCCTACAACCCGTTCGATGCGGATACCGGCAGCTACCGTCCACAACAAGGGGACGGCGGACGCCATTGGGAGCGCGACCTGGACCTGCACTACATCGTGCAGTCAGGCCCGGCCAAGGACCTGTCGCTACAACTGTCCCATGTCACCCATCGCGCCAACAGCAGCCAGGGCGGCGATGACATCGACCGGCTGTATATCGTCGTCCAGTACCCGCTCAAGCTGGGGCCGTTCTGACGTTAGCGCAACTAACGCCGCGCGCCTCCGAACGTTGAAGAACGGCTGAAATCCCCCCCTGTACGCCCGCCCACGATGCAACTGCGTCGTCTTGCAGACCGGTTTTCGACCCATCAATTGCGACCCACTCTGCGCCAATCGACAGTCGGTATCGGTTTAGGCGACAAAAAACAGGCATGGATGAGTTGTTCTTCTATGCTTGCTCCAACTATAGGAATTTTCCCATGGCCGAGTCCGAACCGCGACTTCTGCGGGCACATGCCCTCAAGACCGCTTGCTCGAACTGCAGCGTGCTTGAACTGTGCCTGCCGATTGGCCTGACGGGCGGTGAAGTCGAGCGCCTCGATACGCTGATCGCCCAGCGCATAAAGGTCAAGAAAGGCGCAGCGCTATATCGCACCGGCGACCCATTGCGCTCGTTGTACGCGGTAAGATTGGGTTTCTTCAAGACCAGTGTCCTTTCGGTAGACGGTCGCGAACAGGTCACCGGTTTCCAGATGCAAGGCGAAATGCTTGGCCTGGACGCTATCAGTACCGATCACTACGCCTGTAATGCCATTGCCCTGGAAGACAGCGACGTCTGCCCACTGCCTTTCAACCTGCTGGAAAAACTGGCCCACGACTTACCGTCGTTGCAGCACAACCTGAACAAGCTTTTGAGCCAGGAGATCGTGCGCGACCACAGCATGTTGTTGATGCTCGGCAACATGAACGCCGACGAACGCCTGGCGGCGTTTCTATTGAACCTGTCCCAGCGGCTTAACATGCGAGGTTATTCCTCCAAGGAATTTGTACTACGCATGAGCCGCGAAGCCATCGGCTCCTACCTGGGCCTACGCCTGGAAACCATCTGCCGGGGTATCGCCCACCTGCGCCAGGAAGAACTGGTAGACGTGCATGGGCGCAATGTCACCATTCTGGACTTGCCCGGCCTCAAGCAAAAAGTCGCCGGTTGCCATCGTCATGCGCAACTGTGATGCCTGCTGTGCATGACATCTGATCTACGTCAATACCATTGAGCACCTCCAAGACGAAATTAAGACTCAGCGTTCGAACCTTTGTATCGACGAAGGTTACCGAACCTCCCGTCTCATGGAGGCTTTGATCATGGCAACGCAACTGCAAGGTACAGAACCGGTCATCCCGACCGTCACACCTCACCCTTTGGCCGGCAGTTTGCGAAAGGTCGAGCCCAGGCGCCTGTCGCTGAGCCTGCTGATCGCCCTGGTCGTCGGTTCGATGATCGGCAGCGGCATCTTCAGCCTGCCCCAGAACATGGCAGCCAGCGCTGGCGCTGGCGCGATCCTGATTGGCTGGCTCATCACCGGCGTGGGCATGCTCTCACTGGCCTTGGTCTACCAGACTCTCTCCAACCGCCAACCGGAACTGGACAACGGTGTGTTCGCCTACGCCCGTGCCCTGGGCGGTGAATTCCTCGGTTTCAATTCGGCGTGGGGCTATTGGATCAGCGCCTGGATCGGCAACGTCAGTTACTTGGTGATTCTGTTCGCTGCGCTCAGTTACTTTTTCCCCTTGTTTGGCGACGGCAATAACAAAGCCGCGATCGTCGGCGCTTCGGTGGTGCTGTGGGCATTGCATTGGATGATCTTGCGCGGGATGCGCACCGCCGCCAAGGCCAACGCCCTGACAACGATCGCCAAGGTGGTGCCGTTGCTGTTGTTCATCGGCCTGGTCATTGCCGGTTTCTCCAAGGACACCTTCACGGTGGATTTCTGGGGCACGCCGGCACTGGGCAGTACGCTGGACCAGGTCAAGAGCACCATGTTGGTGACTGTCTGGGTGTTCATCGGTATTGAAGGCGCCAACGTATTCTCCGCCCGGGCCGCCGAACGGGCCGACGTCGGCCGCGCCACCGTGATTGGCTTCATCCTTACATTGATGCTGCTGATCGCCGTTTCCCTATTGTCGTTGGGCATCCTCAGACAGCCCGAACTGGCCGCCCTGAAGAACCCTTCCATGGCGGGAGTACTGGAAGCGGTGGCCGGTCCTTGGGGCGCGGTGCTGATCAGCATTGGCCTGATTGTGTCAGTGGGCGGCGCGTTGCTGGCCTGGACGCTGTTGGCAGCCGAATCGGTGTTCACCCCGGCCAAGGAAAAGGTCATGCCGCGCCTGCTGGCCACGGAAAACCAACAGGGCGCACCGGCCAACGCGTTGTGGATTACCAACGGCTGCATTCAATTATTCCTGTTGCTGACCCTGTATTCGAGCGCCAGCTACCTGGCGCTGATTTCACTCGCCACCTCGATGATCCTGCTGCCGTACCTGTTCAGTGGCCTGTATGCACTGAAAATGACCTGGCAAGGCCAGACCTACGCCGGCCATCGCGGCCTGCAACTGCGTGACATGGCCATCGCTGTGGTCGCGACGGGCTATTGCGTCTGGCTGCTCTACGCCGCCGGCCCCCGGTACATGCTGCTTAGTGCCCTGCTCTATGCCCCCGGCTCGCTGATCTACTTGAGCGCTCAACGGGCCAGGACGAGCCGTGCCCTTAATGGTTTTGGCTGGGGCCTGCTGGTGGTGATCTGGGCGGCGGCGATTTTCGCCGGCTGGATGCTCTGGTCCGGCCAACTGTCTTTGTAAGTTCGCAAGCGTGCATTGACCCGTTCGGCAACGGTGCCTGGCCATCCGGCCAGGTACTCGCCCGAACATCACCAAAGAGGAAAATCAAATGTCCAATTCAGTGAAAAAAATGCCGGTCAAAACTGCAGACAACGCTCCGCATCCCGCTAAGACTGACCTCTGGCATCCGCTGGAAAAACTCCGCCAGCAGGTCGATCATCTGTTCGATGACTTCAACCGGGGTACAGGGCTTTCTCCCTTCAGTCGTGGGCTGTTCGATGTCGAACCCTTTTGGCGCCGCGAACTCTCCACCAGCAGCCTGCCGGCCGTTGACATCAGCGAAAAGGAAAAGAGCTTTGAAATCACCGCCGAGTTGCCCGGCATAGATCAGAAAGACATCGAAATCCGCCTGGCCAACGGCAACCTGATCATCAAGGGTGAGAAAAAAGAAACCAAGGAAGAAAAGAAAAAGGGTTATCACCTGTCCGAACGCCATTACGGCGCCTTCGAACGCGTGTTCAACCTGCCAAAAGGCGTCGACAGCGACAAGATCGAAGCCCAGTTCAGCAAAGGCGTGCTGACGCTGACACTGCCAAAAAAACCAGAAGCACTGAAAGCGGAAAAGGTCGTGCCGATAAAGGCCGATTGATCGCTTTGGACCCTGCCCCTCGCCAGCCAAAGACGAGGGGCTTTTTCATGCCTGTGCTTATTTCAGGCCGAATGCGTCGTTGAAGCTGCCGGCCCCTTCGCGGGCAAGCCCGCTCCCACACGGGACTGCGGCGGGCACAAATCCGGCGGTTACAGAAAATCCCTGTGGGAACGAGCCTGCTCGCGAAGACGGTGGCTCAGAGTTCGACGCTATCGCGGTACTCCGGCACCGATACCGACCAACCCAGTTCGTCGTGAATGCGATGGCGCAGGACATCGGAGGCGTTTGGCTCCCCATGGACGACATAGGTATGGCGCGGCGGAGTCTTGAAGCCGCGCAGCCACTGCATGATTTCGTCCGCATCGGCATGGGCCGACAGCGTTTGCATGGGCACCACTTCGGCATTGATCGGCACATCCTTGCCATGGATACGCACCGAGGGCTCGCCCGCCACAATCCTGGCGCCCCGCGTCCCACCCGCCTGGAACCCCGGCATCAACAAGGTGTTGATGGGGCTGGGGGCAAGGCTCTTGAGGTGGTACAGCACCCGTCCACCGGTGGCCATGCCACTGGCGGCTATGATCACCGCCGGGGTGCGTTGCAGGTCCAGGGCCATGGAGTCCTTGGTCGAGCGAACCGGATGTGCGATGTGGCACATGCCTTCGCACTCTTCCCTGGACAGCCGATGCTCATCGCCAAAGCGCTGATACAACCGGGTGACATCGATAGCCATGGGGCTGTTTAGGTAAATCGGGATATCCGGGATCGCGTGGCGCTGTTTCAGGCGATACAGGTGATACATCAGCAACTGCGCGCGCCCGACCGTGAACGAAGGTACCAGGGTAATGCCGCGGCGCAACGCCGTGCGGGTAATGACATCGGCCAGTAGATCTTCCGGTGCTTCGCGTGGGTGCCGACGGTCACCGTAGGTAGATTCCACCAGCAGATAATCCGCCTGCTCGATGGCCTGTGGGGCAAACATCACCGGGTCCTCCGGCCGTCCCAGGTCCCCGGAACACACCAGCGTCAGGCCGCCAGCCTGTACCTGAACCGTGGCGGCGCCGAGGATATGCCCGGCGCGGCGCAGCAATATCGTCACCCCTCGGGCAATTTCCACCGGATGCTCGAACGCGATCGGCCGTAGTAATTTGAGCGCCCGCTCGGCGTTCTCGAGGGTGTACAGCGGCAAGGCCGGGTCGTGTCTGGAGAATCCCTTGCGGTTAGCGTACTCGGCCTCTTCTTCCTGCAGGCGGGCGCTGTCCCGCAGGAGAATTTTCACCAGTTCACAGGTTGCCGGCGAGGCATAGATCGGACCGCGATAACCATTGCGCGCCAGCACCGGTAGATAGCCGCTGTGGTCCAGGTGCGCATGGGTCAATACGATCGCGTCCAGCTCACGCATTGGCAGGTCGAACGGGTCCCAGTTGTGCAAGCGCAGTTGCTTGTACCCCTGAAACAGGCCGCAATCGATCAGAATGCGCTGTTCGCCCTGTTCCAGCAGATATTTGCTACCGGTGACAGTGCCGGCTGCTCCCAGAAAGGTCATGCGCATGACGGTGCTCCTGAACAATCGATAGGAAGCCTATTGGTCACATTGTTTGCCCGAGTTGCCGTTGATTTTTGTCAACAACCCAGCAGCCAAGCCCGCTTCATCAGACCGCCAGAACATCGCATGACACCTGGTAGAGAATGTGCTCGGTCGTGCTGCCCAATAGCCCATGTAGATCATCGTGCTGGAATCTCCCCATGACGATCACGTCCACTTCATGCGCCAGGGCAAATTCACTCAGGGCCGAAACCGGATGCCCCAGTAGAAAATGCCTGCGTTCGGCCGGCACGCCAAACAGGTTCGCCAGTTCCAGGAAGGTTTTTTCCAGGCTCCTGCGCAGCTCCTTGCCGAGCTGCGACAGCGACAGACCACCACCGCCGGCATCCCCCAGATAGACTGACGACACCTCATAGGCGTGAACCAGATGCAGCTCGGCATTGCATTGCAGGGCCAGCCCCATTGCCTGGCGGATGATCCGGTCGTTCAGCCCGCTGTTCCGGGCAAATGCACTGGAAGCGTCCACCGCCGCAACCACTGTGCGCGGCAGCGCATGACCGGTGGCCCCCACCAGGTACATCGGCACCGGGCAATTGCGCAGCAGTTGCCAGTCCAGTGGCGTGAAAAATGCGCGTTTGAGCAAAGGCTCGTGCTGTACCTGCTTGATCAGCAAATCAGGCTGGATCTGCGTGACATGTTGCAGGATCTGCTTGCTCATCTTCTGGGCCCATTCCAATTCCGTAGTGACCCGCAGGCCACGGCGCCGCATCTTGTCAGCCTCATCCTCCAACCAATGGCGATGGTCCTGGAGATAGTTCTGCCGCGCCTCTTCGCGCGGCTCCTCTTCAAGCAACGACAGGATTTCCAGTGAGGGGATCAATGCCGTGACATGCAAATGCGCCCCACTGGCCGCCGCCAGGGCCGCGGCGTGATGCAGGGCCGGCGAATGGCGTTGTGCCGGATTGAGGATCAGCAGCAGACGTTGGTACTGGCTCATGATGGGTCTCCAGAATCAGGCTCGAACGCTAGGGTGCAGCGTCGATGCCATCAGGCGTGTGGGTGGTCATTGCGGCGTCGGCGTCCAGCGCCAGTTCAAGACTTCGGGCATGTCCTGCCCATGCTCGATGAGGTACAGCTGGTGCTTTTCCATCGTTGCCCAGTAGCGATCCCAACAAGCGAGGTTTGACGTGCCCCTGCTGCAGCGGTTTGCGCAGCAACGGGTTGTCCTTGAGGTAGATCTGTCCCACGGCCAGGTAATTGGACGCACGCCTGTAGCCGTCAATGCCTTCCAGTTGGTCGGGGCTGAGAAAATCGCTCATCACGTTCTCCGCAAAGAACAGGGTTGCCATGCTTGATTCTGGAGCGCAGGAATACGCGCGACTTGATTTACATCAGAAACAAGGACGCTGAGGTCATACAAGGTGCTTGCTCGATGCTCTGGCGCCCGCTCACTGGCATGACGTTTTTCGAGCAGATCCAATGCACGCCCATGCATTGCAACGTGACCTGCTGCCCATTGGTCCAAGCCAACCAAGCCCTGGAGTGCCCGAGGAGCGGACGGCGCAACGAGGCCACGTACTCATCCCTTGACCGCCAGCACACTGCCCGGCACCAAATACAAGACGTCTGTCGTGCTGCCAAGCAAACGTTCAAGACCGACTCGGTGCGCAGTGCCCATCACTACGTGAGTCGTCACATCCAGGCCTTTCTCCTGGAGCAGCGCAGGGCAATCGACAGACGGATACGTAAGCACTGATCCAGATCAGATTCGGTCGCCGTGACGGGGCGTAGAACAGTATCGAATGCGTAGCTTTTCGTCGCACCGCACGTGCACATCCGAGGGAGGATCGCACCATGCTCACTGTCAAAGACCACAACGAACGCGCCGCTGCCCTGTATGCCAGCATCAGTGGCAAGCACTGGATCCAGGCACTCAAGGACGGCCGGCATGTCTTGATCCGGCCACTCAGGGAGCAGGATCGCCAGCGCGAATACGACTTCATCATGCGCCTGTCACCGGAGTCCCGGCACATGCGCTTCCTGGCGCAGATCAATGAGCCAGGCGCGGCGCTGCTCGATAATCTGATGGATGTCGACTGCAAGACGCGCATGGCCTACATCGCCCTGGTCCATGACAACGGCGAGTTGATCGAGATCGGTGTCAGCCGCTATTGCGCGACCCAGGAACACGAATGCGAGTGTGCAGTGACCGTCGCCGACCCTTGGCAGCACCTGGGGCTGGGGACATTGTTGATGGAGCACCTGATCGACACCGCGCGTAAAAATGGCTATCGCCAGATGTATTCCGTCGACGCGGCCAGCAATGCCCCGATGCGCGATTTGGCCCATAGCCTGGGTTTTGAAACCCACAGCGATCCCGACGACACCCGGCAGGTCATCCACCGACTCTACATCTAGCCCGGGACGCTGGCGCGAGGCCGTACCAAGGCTTCACGCCAGTGTTGGTTGCGTCACGCTTGCGGCTTGATCGCCAACACGCTGCAAGGCGCCCGTTGCAGCAGGAGCTCGGCGGTGGTGCCCAGGCGTTTGTCCAGGCCACGATGTGCCGTGGTCCCCATGACGATGACATCGATCTGATGATCGGTGGCGAACGTGCAAATGCTGTTTACCGGTGCCCCTTCGATGAAGTGACGCAGCTGCGGTGCGACCCCATGCCGCTCGGCCAGGGACTCGAACACCTCATGTTGTGCCTGGCCCAATGCTTCATAGAGCCCGGTGGCCAGAGGCAGCGCACCAATGCCCATGTCCGAGGCGTAGACAGCCGTCCAATCGAAGGCGTGCAGCAACTCGACCTGGGCGTTGCATTGTTCCGCCAGTTTGACCGCAGCGTCGACGATCTGGTCGTTGAACACCAGGTCCTGGTCCTCGCTGCGCAGCACATCGACAATCGCCAGGACCCGCCGAGGCCGCGGGTGACTCGAATCCGTGACCAGATGCACCGGCACCGGGCAGTCACGCAGCAAGCGCCAGTCCAGGGGTGTGAAAAAAACCCGTTTCATCACCGGCTCCGGCTGCGCGTCCTTGATGATCAACGCCATCGGCATCTCCTTGACGTACTGCTGCAAGGCTTGAAAGGCATCCTTGCTCCAAACCACCTCGCAGGTCACCTCGACGCCGTGCCGACGCACCAGTTCGGCCTGCTGCCACAGCCAATGCCGATGGGTTTCCAGATAGCCCTCACGCGCTTGCTTGACCTGCTCCGGGGCAAAAAGACCGGCCACCGAGAGCAACTCCAGGTAGTCGATCGCCACGATGTGCAGGGGCAGATCCAGCGCCAGGGCCAACTCGGTGGCGCGGTCGAACGCCGGCGTACGGATCATGGCGTCAGGCGCCAATAGCAACAAACGTTGAGTCTGGGACATGGAACACCTCGGCACGTGGCGACAGCCACCTAGGGGATTGAGGATTCCAGAATGGACGCCTGCCAGAGACAGGACTTGATCTTCATCAAGCGGCCATCATTCATTCAGGCTGGAAAACTCGGAAGCAACAGCCCCGCCCACATTGCCAGCGTTATCAGCACCTGGCCGGGAATCACATAGCCGGCGAACCTTCGCCCGCCACTGAGACAGGCGACGACGCATTTGCTCAGGGAGTTGCTGCTCAGCGCCATCAAGACCGGCACGGCGACACCGTCGAAGGGCAACAACCCGCCCTTGGCCAGGGACGCAATGGAGGCTGTCGAGGCATGGGCGTCGAGCAACCCGCTGAAAATCGCAGTGACGGTCACCCCAGACTGGCCAAACGCATCGAGCATCGCCGACGACAGGACGGTGATACCGGTCATCGCCAGGACCACCGTCAACGCCAGCTTGAGGCTGAAGGCGCCGCCGTGCTTGATCGGTTCATCGGCCCGCGCCCTTGGGCGGGGAAACATCAGCACGCCGGCGTAGAGCAATACCATCAGCATCCCGCACAGCAATGGCCCCCACATCCAACGCAGCAGCACGGGGTCCACGGCCGCGAGGATCAGCCCCATCTGCGCCACTGTCGCCAGGTTGGATAACACTGCCGCGGCGCTCACCACCTTGAGATTGATCGGTTCTTTGGCCGCGATGCCGCCCATGGTCGCGACCGTCACCGTGGCGGAGGCGAACCCAGAGGCAATCGCACTGAGGGCGTAGCCGTAGCGAGTCCCCAGGGTGCGAACCGCGACATGCCCCAACGCCCCCACCGCCATCAGCATGACGGTGAGGGTGCACAGGGTGCGCAGGTTGATTGCGTTATAAGGTCCGAGGAAGCGGTCCGGTGCCAGCGGTAGCACGACCAGCGCGGCGATCAACAGCACCAGGCCATCGCGCATCTCGGTAGCGGTCAACTGCTTGCGGGCAAAGTGGTGCAACGCCTGGCGGCTGGCGAGCAGCCCGGCCATCACTACCCCAATGGCGGTCGCCAGGCCCGGAGCGCTCGCACAGAGCGCGCCCAGTGCCAGTACCGCAAACAAGGCCACTTCGCTGGTGATTCCCGGGTCCTTGTCGAGATTTCGCCAGTAGGCCACGGTCACCAAGGCGCCCAGGGCGAGGGTCATGCCGCCCAGCAACAGGGGACCGCCCGCCTGGATCGCCAGATAGCCGAGCACCGACGTGATGGCGAAGGTGCGCAGGCCGGCGAAGTCGCGCCGGTCGCCCTCGCCTTTGCGGCGTTCGCGCTCAAGCCCTACCAGCAGGCCGATTCCCAGCGCGGCGGCGGCATTGGCGAAGGCCAGGGTTTCAGTCATAGGAACGGCTCTCTGCGCGGCCTGCGGTTGTAGCTGAATCCAGGGCCGCCCGAGCCGGCTGCACTCATGCCCTGGGACGACGGATCATGCTCAAACATAGCGCGATTACCCCGCCGCCGCTGTCCCCCGATGCAACGCATTGAAGTGTGTTTGATGCAAATCAAGTTACCGGGCTCCATGACGCTCATGATCGATGACAGACACTACGCCGCGCGAAACGTCGCCCGGCACCAACAGGTCCTTGCCCGGGAGGTTTGTCATGTCTACGCAATCACGCTTGATGCTGGTGGTCTCGCCACTGATGGAACACAGCCCGGCGTTCGATCGGGCGGCCGCACTGGCCAAGGCCGAAGGCGCGGCGCTGCATATTGTCGCTTTTGACTACCTCGAAGGCCTGGCCACGGCCGGCCTGGTCAACGAGCAAGCACTGGAACAGATGCGCCTGGGCTACATCGAGCGCCATCGGCAGTGGCTGGAGGAACAGGCCAGGCCCCTGCGTAAACTCGGTATCGAGGTCACAACAGAAGTGACGTGGGTGGAGCGTCCCTTGCAAGAGATCCTGGTCCACCTCAAGGAAGCGCCGATGAATGCACTGATCAAGTCAGTGGACCCTGAGTCGTGGTTTTCCCGACTGATGTTCACGCCGCTGGACGTGCATCTGCTACGCGAATGCGAAGTGCCGCTGCACTTCGTCAACAAGGCCGCCCACGCGCGTCCGCGCAAGATCCTGGCGGCTGTCGACCCGTTTCATCAGGACGGACGCTATGAAGGCCTCAATGACCGGATCCTGAGCGAAGCCAACAAGCTGGCCACCCGCTGCGATGCAACGCTGGAAGTCATCTACGCCTACGATCTTTCGTCCATTACCGCCGCTGAATACGGTTTTGGCAACGGTTCGATGTTCTTCTCCTCCACCCTGGCCCGCCAACTCTACGAGTCTCAGAGTGCGGCCTTCGATGCACTGGCCGAACGCAATGGCATCGCCCCGGACCAGCGACGCATGATCATGGGTGACCCGGCCAAGGTGTTGGCGAGCTACGCCGCGTCCCATGACATTGATGTCATCGTCATGGGGCGCGTGCGCTACGGCAGCCTGGACAAGCTGATCGGCAGCACCGTGGAAGGCTTGCTGTACAAGATGCCCTGCAGCGTTTGGGTAATTGCGCCGCAGCAGGTTGGCTGAGGCAGACCTGCGTCGATGGCCTGTAGAACAACCGCTCCCTACCCACAGGAACGTGGCTGATGAACCGACCGAGCAATATACCAGCGGCGCACCCGACAATGCCTTCGCAGGGCCTGGCCTGGTACACATTGCCCGCCGAACAGGCACTCAAACACCTTGGTGTCGATGGGCAAGCCGGGCTGGACATCGCCGAAGTCCAGGCCCGGCTTGAGCGTACGGGTTTCAACCGGTTGTCAGCGTCAGCCCGGCGGCCAGCGTGGCGGCGATTTCTGCTGCAGTTTCATAACATCCTGATTTATGTGCTGCTGGGTTCCGCTGCTATCACCGCAACGCTGCAACACCTGTGGGACACGGTGGTCATTCTCGCTGTCGTGGTGGCCAATGCAATCATTGGCTATGTCCAGGAAGGCAAGGCCGAACAGGCCATGGATGCCATCCGCAACATGCTCGCGCCCCGTGCAACGGTGATACGTGCCGGCGAACGCCTGGGCATCGCAGGCGAGGAACTGGTACCCGGCGATATCGTCTTGCTGGAGGCCGGCGACAAAGTCCCGGCGGATCTGCGCCTGCTGCATGCCAATCGGCTACAGGTCCAGGAAGCCATCCTGACCGGAGAATCCGCTCCGGCTGAAAAAAATATCGAACCGGTGCGCATCGAAGCGGCCCTGGGTGATCGTGCCTGCATGGCATTCAGTGGCACCCTGGTGACCTGCGGACAAGCAACAGGGGTCGTTGTCGCCACCGCAACATCGACTGAAATCGGGCGCATCAGCAACCTGTTGTCGGCAGTGGAGCCACTGACAACGCCCCTGACACAGCAAATGGATGTCTTCGCCCGCTGGCTGACGCTATTGATTTTGCTGATCGCCGGCCTGCTACTCGCTTATGGCCACTTTATCGGGGGCTACGTCTTCAGCGAGATATTCATGGTCGTGGTGGGTATGTCGGTCGCAGCCATACCCGAGGGATTGCCCGCCGTACTCACCATCACCCTGGCGGTGGGCGTGCGGGCGATGGCCCATCGCAACGCCATCGTTCGGCGCCTGCCGGCCATCGAAACCCTGGGCTCGGTATCGGTCATCTGTACGGACAAGACCGGCACCCTCACCCGTAACGAAATGATGGTGGCGTCCGTCGTCACCAGTAACCTGACCTTCATGGTCGACGGTGTCGGATATCAGCCTTCGGGCAACATGAACCTTGCCGATCAGTTGATCGATACCTCCCATCACCCGGTGCTGGCCGAACTGGGGCGCGCGACCAGCCTGTGCAATGACGCAAGCTTGAGGCAGCACGAAGACACCTGGAAAGTCGAAGGGGACCCCATGGAAGGCGCACTCCTGGTGTTTTGCGCCAAGGCCGGCATCAACGGCGAAGAGGAACGCGGCACCTGGCCCCGCACCGATGCCATTCCGTTCGACGCCAAACACCGCTTCATGGCGACGCTGCATCACAACCATGAGCGCCAAGCCGCGATTTATGTCAAAGGCGCGCCGGAACAGATTCTGACCATGTGCAAATGCCAACGTAGCAGCACGGGGGCAACGGCACCGCTCGATGCCGACTATTGGCACGCGCAGGCCAATGCCATTGCCCGCAAAGGCCAACGCGTGTTGGCGCTCGCCGTCAGGTCCGTCCCGCCCGAACACGCCATCCTGGAATTTGCCGATGTGCAAGGGACACTGACCTTGCTGGGCCTGGTGGGAATGATCGACCCGCCCCGCCCGGAAACGATCCAGGCGATCAAGCAATGCCAGGCGGCCGGCATTGTCGTGAAAATGATCACCGGCGACCACGCCGGCACCGCCTGCGCCATCGGTAATCAGATCGGCCTGGACAACCCCGACAAGGTCCTGACCGGCAACGACCTGGACGCCATGAACGATGCCACTCTCAGGGAATCGCTCAAGCAAGTGAACATCTTCGCGCGTACCAGCCCCGAACATAAGCTGCGGCTGGTGACGTCGCTGCAACTCAACGGCATGACCGTGGCGATGACCGGCGACGGCGTCAACGACGCGCCAGCGCTCAAACGCGCCGACGCGGGCATCGCCATGGGCGGCAAAGGCAGTGAAGCAGCCAAAGAAGCCGCGGACCTGGTACTGGCGGACGATAACTTCGCCTCCATCGTGGCCGCTGTGCGTGAAGGCCGGACGGTCTATGACAACATCAAGAAAGTACTGAGCTGGACGTTACCCACCAATGCGGGCGAGACAATGACCCTGATTGTCGCGCTGCTGTTTGGCCTTACATTGCCAGTCACAGCGATACAGATCCTGTGGATCAACCTGATCACCGCCATCACGCTGGGTATCGCGCTGGCGTTCGAACCGACCGAAGACAACACCATGCGCAGGCCGCCGCGCTCACGACAGGAGCCGTTGATCAGCGGTGCATTGGTCTGGCATATGGTGCTCGTTTCCATTCTGTTCCTGTGCGGCGTCTACGGCATTTTTACCTATGCCCTGGACCGAGGCTACCCCGTCGAACTGGCCCGCACCCTGGCGATGAACACTTTGGTCGTGATGGAAATTTTCCATCTGTTCTTTATCCGCAATCTCTACGGCACGTCGCTGACCTGGAAGGGCCTTCGAGGTACGAAGGTTGTGTGGGCGACCGTCACGGCAGTGACCGTAGCCCAGTTCGCCATCACCTACGCGCCACCGCTGCAAGCTGTGTTCGCAACCCAACCGGTCCCCTTCAAGGACGGACTGCTGATCATCGCGGTGGGCATTGCGCTGTTCGCTATCATCGAAATTGAAAAACAGCTTCGACTGCGTTTAACCGAGTCCGATCGTCAACCGTGACGATCACTCCCCCCGGAGAACGCTGATGAATATTGACTGGCTCAACTTTACGCCGTGGTCATCCCTTGCCGGCGGTATGTTGATTGGCTTGGCGGCCAGCCTGTTTGTGGTCGCCAACGGCCGGATCGCCGGCATCAGTGGGCTGATTGGCAGCCTACTGCAGCGTGGTAGCGAAGGGCTGGGCGAGAAGGCTCTGTTTCTCCTGGGCCTGCTCGTCGCGCCGCTGTCATGGGGCGTGTTTGCGACGTTGCCACCCATCGAGTTTCAGAGCGGCTGGTTCGGCCTCACTGTCGCGGGCCTGTTGGTGGGGGTCGGCACTCGTTACGGTTCGGGCTGCACCAGTGGCCATGGTGTCTGTGGTCTATCACGCCTTTCACCGCGTTCGATGGTCGCCACGGCGTGTTTCATCCTCAGCGGTTTCGCCACGGTATTTGTCCTGCGTCACGTGATAGGGGTTTGAACATGCGCAAACTGACGGCATTCATCGCAGGCCTGCTCTTTGGCTTCGGCCTGCTCCTGGCAGGCATGACCGATCCGAAAAAAGTTTTGGGTTTCCTGGACTTGGCCGGTGCCTGGGATCCGTCTCTGGCGTTGGTGATGATCGGCGCGATTGGCACCGCCATTGTCCCGCTGGCCTGGGCGCGCCAACAGACTCATTCGCTGCTGGGCGGCTCCATGCAGTTGCCGCTCAAGCGAGAACTGGACCTACGCCTGATCGGTGGCAGCCTGGTGTTTGGTATCGGATGGGGCATCGCCGGCATCTGCCCCGGCCCCGCCGTGGCCATCATGCTGACCGGGCACTGGCAAGCCTTTGTGTTCATGCTGGCCATGTTGGCGGGCATGTTGTTGTTCACCGCGCTGGAAACCCGGCGCAACCATTGATCGGGAGATTGCCATGAAAACCAACATGGGAACCCTGGGAGTCCTGCAACGGACTCTCTTCCTGTCTTAACCAAAGGATTCAGCCTCATGTCCCGCTCACACCCCGATACATTTGACGTAGTCATCATCGGTGGCGGCCAAGCGGCCTTGGCGGTGGCCTATTTCCTGCGACGCACGCCTCTCTCGTTCGTCATCCTCGACGCCCAGGAAGAACCCGGTGGTGCCTGGCGCCATGGTTGGAACTCGCTACGACTCTTTTCCCCGGCGACCTGGAGTTCGATCCCCGGCTGGATGATGCCCCCCACGCAGGATGGCTATCCGTCGCGAAACCATGTGATCGACTATCTAAAGCAGTACGAACAGCGCTATCGATTTCCAGTGGAGCGGCCCGTGCAGGTCACCCGCGTGGAACACACCGAAACGGGCTTGCGAGTACATGCCCCGGATAGGCACTGGGACGCCCGGGTCGTGGTCAGCGCAACGGGCACCTGGAGCAACCCCTACATCCCTCATTACCCTGATGCGGCCTTGTTCGCTGGTCAGCAACTGCATTCGGCGGACTATGTCGAGGCGTCCCCTTTCGCCGGCAAGAAAGTCCTGGTGGTGGGCGGCGGCAATTCAGGGGCGCAGATTCTGGCCGAGGTGTCGAAAGTCGCCGAGACCACTTGGGTTACTCCCGTCGAGCCGCTGTTCCTTCCCGACGAAGTGGATGGGCGCGTGTTGTTCGAGCGCGCCACCGAACGCTGGAAGGCCGAGCAGGAAGGTCGCGTCATTGGCCAACCCGTGGGAGGTTTGGGCGACATCGTGATGGTGCCACCGGTTGTCGAGGCCCGTGAACGCAACGTCCTTCAGGCCGTCAGGCCTTTCGAGCGCTTTACCCGCAACGGCGTGATCTGGGCCGACGGCCGCGAATCGGCCGTGGACGTGGTGATCTGGTGCACCGGATTCAGGCCCGCCCTGCAGCATCTGGATGCGCTGGGAGTGCTCAACGACGACGGCCGTGTGGAGGTCGAGGGTACTCGCTCGATACAAGAGCCCGGGCTGTGGCTGGTCGGCTACGGCGAGTGGACGGGATCGGCTTCAGCCACGCTGATCGGCGTTACACGCACCGCACGCAGCACGGTCGGCGAGATAGTCGCTTTGCTCACCGAACCATCCACCGCCGATGCGCCCGCTTGAACCACCCACCCAGACCGGCAAACTGTCATGACGCCGGGAACGTTGATTAAAAGAGCTCTATGTCCAAGGTCGCGCACAGCCCGCCTTCGGCCCGGTTCTCCAGCCGGATCTGGCCACCCAGGCGATCGGCGATAGTGCGCACTATCGTCAATCCCAAGCCGGCCCCCTGGTCATTGCCACGGCTGTAGAAACGCTCAAAGAGCCGCTCACGCTCGGCCTCGTCAATACCCGGCCCCTGGTCTTCGACGGACAGTTCGTAGTGATCGCCCTTCCTGGCCAGCCGTACGGTGATCGTGCCATTGGCCGGAGAAAAATTGGCCGCGTTGGTCACCAGGTTGTTCAAGGCGATGTCGATGGCCACCGGGTCGATTCGAACCGGACCGATGTCATCGCTGACATCGAGCACCGGTTCGAGCCCCTTGCTCAACAGCCAAGGGGTCATCTGGACCAGGCTCGCACGAACCGTAGCAGGCAAGTCGATGACCGCGGGCGTCGGAACACCTGCCTGCGGTTCGAGCCGCGCCATGGTGAGCAGTTGGTTGACCAAGCGCGTGGTGCGGTCGACCCCGGCTATCAGATGTTCCAGGGACTCGCGACGGCTTTGCTCGCTTCCCGCCTCCATCAGGTTCTGTGCGTGCACCCGCAGCACGGCCAAGGGCGTACGCATTTCATGGGCGGCGTCGGCGATGAAACGCCGCTCACGGCCCATCACCTCCTGGATCTGCGCCAATACGCGGTTGAGGGCCGCCTGCATGGGCTCAAGCTCCGTAGGAAGTGGCATCATCTGCAGGGGTTCAAGTGAGCCGGGGTGCCTGGCGCGCAACTTCGCCGCCATATCGACCAGGGGTTTGAGCCCCCAACCGATGGCCAGCCAGATCACCGCGGCAAGCACCACGCTGCCGATCAGGTTGGGCACGACGGTGTGACGAACAATGCGGTCGACCAAGTCGGCACGCACGTCGTCACGCTCGCCCACCCAGATCTTGAAGCCGTATTGCGCGTCGTCCAGGACGAACGCCCGCCACTTACGGTTCTTCTGGTCCACGATCTCACTGAAACCGGGCGAACTCGGCGGTGAGGTGAACGACGGTGCGCTGGAGGTATGAACCAGCAACGAACCTTGTGAGCTCCAGACCTGGAAAGCGATCTTGCTTTCATAGGGATGACCGTCGACTTTAGGCACCGCCTGCCCCAACGCCGCATTGAACGCCTGATACAGCTCGGCGTGCTCCTTGCTCGCCATCGGCATGCGCATCACGCCCTGCAGCAGCCGGGCATTCTGCGCCAGCTGGGCATCGTAGACCTCGGCGATTTCGTGGTTGCTGTCATGCAGGTTAAATACCGTGATGATCAACAAGCCAAGGAACAAGAGGCCGAGAATCAACGTGAGGGTGCGACGCCGGATCGAACTCATCGACGCTCCTCCACCAGGTAACCGACACCGCGAATGGTACGGATCAGGTCGGTAGAGAATTTCTTGCGCAGATGATGGATATGCACTTCCAGCGTGTTGCTCTCGGCCTCCTCGCTCCAGCCGTAGAGCAACTGCATCAGATGATCACGGGTCATGACGCGACCCGGCGGCGAAAGCAGTTCATGGAGTAGTTGATATTCCTTGGGCGTCAGGGCCACCGGCTTGCCCTGGTAACTGACTTGCTGGGTTCCGGGGTTCAGGCTGATGCCGGCATGTTCGATCAACGCCTGGGCACGGCCAGCGCTGCGGCGCAGCAGGGCCCTGAGCCGGGCCTTGAGCTCCGCCAGGTCGAAGGGCTTGACCAGATAGTCGTCAGCCCCGGCGTCCAACCCGGCGATGCGATCCTCGGTGGCATCCCGGGCGGTGAGGATCAGCACCGGCAAGTTGGAGCCACTGTCACGCAAACGCCGCAACACTTGCAGGCCATCCATGCGTGGCAGGCCAAGATCGAGCACCGCCAGGTCGAAGGTTTCACTGAGCAGCGAATGCAAGGCGCTGCTACCGTCCTGCAACCAGTCGACGGTATAGCCTTCGCGGCTCAGGGCCTGATGGATACCTTCGCCCAAGGCCACGTCATCCTCGATCAGTAATAAACGCACACGCGCTCCTGTCAGCTCAGTTGCTTGTTCACATCCACCAGTAACGCGTCGATCTCCTTGCGGCGCCCGGCATCGGCCGTTTCCCGACCCGGCCGCGGCGCTGCCTGCAAGGCTTTTTGCAGCGCCGCCTTGGCTTCGCTATAGCGCTTCTGACGGTAGAGGTGATCGCCCCAAAAGTACAGGCTGTCGATGCCGTTCGGGTTGAGTTGCAAGGCCTGCTTGAGCAATTGCTCGGCCTTGTCCGAATCGCCGAAACCCAGGGGCCAGCCCGGCACCCGGTCGTAGAGTGCGCCGAGGCTGGTGTAGGCCGAGCCTTGCAGGGCCTTGGGGTCCAGGGCCAGGGCTTTTTCCAGGTCGCCCTTGGCTTCCTTGACCTTGCCCAGTGCGCCGAGCCCACCCTTCGCGCCGGCCCAACTGCTGTTGACGATGCCGGACCAGATCCACGCTTCGGCCACCGATTGGCGTTCCTGCTTGAACGCCGATGCCTGGACGGAGAGTTTTTCGAACGCATCGGCGCGTTGGCCTTCGGGCACTTCATATTGAATGTGGGCCCAGCGCTGCTGGATGTCGCTGAGACGTTGCTGGTCGGCCGCCTCCAACGCCCAGACGCTTTGGCTCAAGGTGCCGATCAATAGGCAAGCGAGGATTCTTTTCATGGTTTGAGGTGCTCGTTTTCGGGTTTGTGACTGAGCCGGCGCACCAGTGGCAATTGCCTGCGCAGGCCACGGTCCACCAGGTTGGGCAGCAGGCTGTTGAGGCCGACGAAAAAACGTTCGGGCCAGCCCAGATAGAGCTCGCGCCGGTCGCCGATAATGGCGTGGACCACCGCCGCCGCCACGGTTTGCGGGTCGTCGACGTTGGCCTTGAGGGCCTGGTTGAGCGCGTCGGCCGCCGGACTGTTCATCGCGGTACGGGTGGCCCGGGGCGCCACGTAGAGCACCCCGACGCGGGTGTCGGCCAACTCCCGGCGCAAGGCCTCGGAAAAACCGCGCAAGGCAAACTTGCTGGCGCAGTAGCTGGCATAGCCCGGGTAGCCGATTGATCCATAGGTCGAACCGACGTTCACCACCATCGCACTGTCGGCCTGCTTGAGCCGCGGCAAAAACAGTTTGGTCAGGCAGATCGGCGCGCTGATGTTCAGCGCCAGCATGGCGTTGATCTCGCTGTCGTCGAGTTGTTCGAGCATGGCGAAGTGGTTCACGCCGGCGGCATTGATCAGCAGATTGATGCCGCCCTGGCTCTCGGCGGCGGCCAGTACCTTGCGTCGGTCGGCGAGGAAGGTCAGGTCGGCTTCGACCCAGCTCAAGTGCTGCGGATAACGCTCCAGCAACGGCTGCAAGGCTTCGCGATGCCTGGCCACGGCCAGTACCCGCGCGCCACTGGCGCACAGGGCGGCGGCGATGGCCTGGCCGATTCCACCGCTGGCGCCCGTCAGCACGACACGCGCATCACATAGGCGCATGTTCATGCTCCCCGTCACGAGGCAAGCCCCGGAACATGTCGGTGTACAACCGGTACACCACCTTGGAGGCATGGATCACCGCAGCCTGGTCCGCCGGAGCGTCCAACCGGTTCATCAAGCCGCGATAGGTTTGCATATGCTCGATGTCCAGCGAACCATGGGAGCTGAGGTAACTGAACGCCGTGGCTGGCAACTCCAGGCGCTGGCGGATGCTGTCGGCGGCATGGGTCGCCAGGGCGATACTGGTTCCCTCCAGCACATTGACCATGCCGAACAGGCCGACCGGGTTGCCTCGGGCGATCAAGTCGTAGAGGTAACTGACCATCAATTCGATGGGCAACGATGGCTGGCCGTTGCGCACCGCGTCCTGATCGCCACCGCACACGGCGATGTCATCCAGCACCCATTGCTCGTGGCCGTACTCTTCGTCGATGTATTCGCACACGGCCTTGCGCAGCCATTCCAGATGGGTTGGCAGGCGCGCTCCGCACGCCATCATCAACGGCACCGTATGGCGCACGTGGTAATACGCCTGGACCAGGAAACCCCGATAACTATTCAGGCTGACCTGGCCGTTGAGAGCGTCACGGATGATCGGCAGATTGAACAGGGTCTGACGCTCTTGCTGGGTAGCTGCTTGCAACGTGTCAAAAAAACTCATGATGGGGATTCCTCGGACAAGACAGGTGAAGTGAGCTGCGCCCGGTACCGCTCCACGATGGCTTCCCGGCGTGGCCGGCCATTGGCGGTGAGCATGCCGTTGGCAGTGCTGAAGGGTTGGTCCAGACGTGTCCAGCGATGGACCCGTGCGTAATCGGGCAGCGTGTCGTTGGCCTTGGCCACGGCCAGTTCGAGCGCTTGATCCGTACAGTCGGCGCGGGCGGGCCAGAGCAACCCATGGTTGTGCGGCAAGGCTTCGCCATAAACGAAGGCCTGGGCGACGTCACCGCCTTGGGTCAGTTCGGCTTCCACCCATTCGGGGTTCACGTTGCGACCGAAACTGGTCACGAATTGGTGTTTCTTGCGACCGCGCAGGTAAAGGAAACCGTCTGCGTCAAACTCGCCCAGGTCGCCGCTGGGCCACCATTCGCTGGCGTGCAGTGGCTCACCCAGGTAACCGAGCAGCGTCGAGCCCTTGATCAGGACTTCGCCGTCATCGGCCAAGCGGACCTTCACATGGGGCAACGGCTGACCGACACTGCCGGCACGATGAGCCTGTGGCCGATTGAGGCACACCACCGAGGCGCATTCCGACAGTCCATAGCCCTCAAACACCGGCAGGCCGACGCGCTGGGCCCGTTGCAACAAATCATGGGACACCCGTGCCCCGCCGACGGCGGCGAATCGCACGATGTGCGGGTTGAACGCCCTCTGCTCAGCGGCCATGACCAACATCAACAGCAGTTGCGGAACCAGGATCAGACTCTGCGCCCGACGCTCGGCCAGGCATCCCAGCAGGCGCGTCGAATCAACCCCGCTCGCGCCCTGGATGCCGAGGTTCTTCTGGCTGGGCAGGCTCAGCATGGCACCGGCATACAGCGCCGCGTAGCAGCCAAGGTTTTCCAGCAGAATCGCCAGGGGCAGCAATGCCAAGTGATGCCTGGCCTCGACCGGTTGGCTGGCCTGCTCCAGTTCACGGGCCACCCGCAACAGGCTGTCGGCGCTCAGGCAGACGCCTTTGGGCGTGCCGGTGGTACCGGAGGTGAACGTCAACTTGGCGGTGCCTGTCGGCAGACGACTCGGCCCGTCGAAATGCCGCCGCCAGAACTCGCCACTGTGCTGGTATCCGGCGGCTTGCAGTTCCGCTTCGAACGCAGGCTCGGCAATCACCCGCTCGGCCTGGCTCTGCTCCAGACAGTGGCGACGTTGAGCCTGGCTGAAAAAACCGGGCAGGATGACGCAGACCAGCCCTTCAAACAGCGCGGCAAGGTCCCAGAGCATCGCTTCGATGCCGTTGTCCAGGGCCAGGGCGACAACGCTGATGTGTTCATCGCGCAGGCGTTGCTGGCGGTACACCACTTCGGAGTAAAGCGTTGCGTAGTCGAGCTGCGAACCGTCGCCCCACAACGCAATAGCGTGGCCCCTGCGCTCGGCATGCCCACGCAAGGTGCGCTTGAACCGTTCCACCTCAGGCGACATGGCTGGTTTCTCCGAGGTCCGTGGGCAGTCCCAGTCGATTGAACAAGCCGGTATTGCGCAGATGAATAAAACCGGCGCGAATGTTTCCGACATGAACCCACGGCTGGCTTTCGTAGTAACGACCCCAAAGGTGACGGTCCTCGCCGAGGCGTTGCGGGTCGGCCGGGCACAGGGTCACGGGCTTGAGGCCCAGGCGGTGGAAGCTGTTGACCAGACCGACGTTGCCGGTAAACGCAACCCACTCCAGGCCGCCCATGGCCAACAGATAAGTGATCGCGATAATGCTCAGCCGGGCGCTGCCCGTGTCACTGGCGGCCAGGTTGCCGACCTCGACGATGGCGGCGCGGTCCACCGGCCGGTCGGCGGCGGCGCTGATCAAAGGCTCGATGGGGCTGTCCAGATAACGCTCGAGAAACAGCGGTCCCTGGGCGGCCCGGCGCACGCCAGCCGCAGCGCAGAGCGTGCCGTGCACATCGTCGAGCCCGAACAACTCTGGCATGAAGTGACGAATGTCGGCGCCATGGACGTGGCGAAAACGCTGCTGGATGAACGCTTCGAACTCAGCCCGCCGAGGTTGTCCCGGCAAGGCTCGGTGCAAATGGCGAGCCGGCAGCCCGGCGTCACCGAAGACCAGCGGCAAGTGAATATTCCAGTCAAAATCGGGCATGGCGCAACGTTCTCCCTCGGGCTATTGGGGAGAAGTATCGAGGCCGTTTCTTAACGAAGTCTGAAGATGGGAAGTTTGCGCACGCTTGAAAAAAAGTCCGATCAAACATGGGCTGCCCTTGTTCGTTCTTCCGTAGTACAGTAAGCAAAACCCGATAAATATCCACCTTGAGATGACCTGAAGTGCCAGGCCCCACCGTCAATGGACCCGGACACCCCCGTCATCCTTCCACCGCGGCGGTAACTGCATGATCGACATCACCGAAGTTTCCATTGCCCAACTGCGCGCCGCGCTGGAATCGGGCCAGACCACGGCGGTAGCGCTTGTCCAGGCCTACCTCGCCAGGATCGATGCCTACGACGGCCCCGACACGCCCACCGCCCTCAACGCGGTGGTGGTGCGCAACCCGGATACGCTGAAGGAAGCGCAGGCCTCCGATGCCCGTCGGGCCAGCGGCCAGACCCTCGGCCCGCTCGACGGCATTCCCTATACGGCCAAGGACAGTTACCTGGTCAAGGGGCTCACCGCCGCTTCCGGAAGCCCGGCGTTCAAGGACCTGGTGGCCTATCGCGATGCGTTCACCATCGAACGGCTGCGCGCCGCCGGAGCCATCTGCCTGGGCAAGACCAACATGCCCCCCATGGCCAACGGCGGGATGCAGCGCGGGGTGTATGGCCGTGCGGAAAGCCCGTACAACGGCGACTACCTCACAGCGCCCTTTGCCTCCGGCTCCTCGAACGGTGCAGGCACGGCAACCGCCGCCAGTTTCGCGGCGTTCGGCCTTGCCGAAGAAACCTGGTCGAGCGGACGCGGCCCGGCGTCGAACAACGGCCTGTGCGCCTACACGCCGTCGCGTGGGGTGATTTCGGTGCGCGGCAACTGGCCGTTGACGCCGACCATGGACGTCGTCGTGCCCTTCGCCAGGACCATGGCCGACTTGCTCGAAGTGCTGGACGTGGTGGTCGCCGAGGACCCGGACACCCGTGGCGACCTGTGGCGCCTGCAACCCTGGGTGCCGATTCCGAGCGTCGACTCGGTTCGTCCCGCCTCATATCCGAGCCTTGCCAGCAACCCGGGGGCGCTGGCCGGCATTCGGTTCGGCGTGCCACGGATGTACATCAACGCTGACCCTGAAGCCGGCACGGCCGAGGCCCCCGGCATCGGCGGCCCGACGGGGCAGAGAATCATCACCCGCGCCTCGGTGATCGACCTTTGGGAACAAGCCCGCAAGGCCCTGGAGGCTTGTGGCGCCGAAGTGGTCGAGGTGGATTTCCCGCTGGTGTCCAACTGCGAGGGCGATCGTCCCGGCGCACCGACGGTGTTCACCCGCGGCCTGGTGTCCAAGGAGTTCCTGCACCATGAGCTGTGGGACCTGTCGGCCTGGGCATTCGATGATTTCCTGCGGGCCAACGGTGATCCGACGTTGAACTGCCTGGCCGATGTCGACGGACCGAAGATCTTCCCCCACGACCCCGGCACCCTGCCCAACCGGGAGGACGATCTGGCCGCCGGCATGGATGAATACGTGAATATGGCCCAACGTGGCATCACGCCCTGGGACCAGATCCCCACACTGCCCGACGGGTTGCGGGGGCTTGAAGCGACCCGCCGGATCGATCTGGAAGACTGGATGGAGCGGCTGGGCCTGGACGCGGTGATCTTCCCGACCGTCGCCGACGTCGGGCCGGCGGATGCGGATATCAATCCGGAATCTGCCGATATCGCCTGGAGCAACGGAGTCTGGGTCGCTAATGGCAACCTCGCCATCCGCCACCTGGGCGTACCCACTGTCACCGTGCCAATGGGCGTCATGGCGGACATCGGCATGCCCGTCGGGCTGACATTCGCCGGGCGTGCCTATGATGATTCGAAGCTGTTGCAACTGGCGTCGGCGTTCGAGTCGATTGGCTCCAAGCGCCGGGTCCCGCCTCGGACACCGCCGTTGTCGGCTTGATCCGGTCATTGGGGCTGGTCTTGGGGCTGCTGCGCAGCCCAGGGGGAGCAAGCTCCCTCGCTACAGGGGTTCAGCTGGGTGACAGCGTGGACCATTCAAACGCCACCCTAGCCACAATTGCCCTCGGGTATTGCACCTGCGGGCTTTTGTGGCGAGGGAGCTTGCTCCCGCTGGACTGCGCAGCAGTCCCCAGACCGGTTCTACAGCCGGAAATACTGCTGCATGGCACGGGCAAGCAGGCTCACGGCTTCGTCACCCTGTGACGCCTGGTCTCGCATGAACACCACCTCATGCTCCGCGATCACCGGCAGGCCTTCGAGGATCCGCATGGCATCCGTCACCCGCGCCCGGTCTATCAGGCTGATCGCCAGCCCAGCCTCCACGCAGGCCTTGACGGCCTGGTTGGAGGGGCTTTCCAGGACGATGCGGGTCTTGCGCCCACTTTGCCTGAGGGCCTCCATCATCGCTTGCCGATAAGGGCATTGCGCCGCATGTACCGCCAGCGGCAGCGGCTCCATCGAGGCCGCCATCGTGTGGGCCGGCCCGACCCAGACCGGGGTGGTGGACACCAGTACTTGCGCCTCTGCACTCATCTGTCCCTTCGGTTGGGCAACAACCGCCGCCTGGAGCTTGCCGCGCCGCACCAGGTCCCGTAGCGCATAGCTTGGCGCGGTCTTGAGCTCCAGCACCACGTTGGGCCACGCGGCGGCGAAAGTCGGGAGGATGTCGCGGATGACATGGTCTGCGTATTCATCCGGCACCCCCAAGGTGATGCGTCCCGCCAAACGGGTTCCGTGCAGGTCGGCCAGCACCCGGTCATGGGTGCTCAGCAGCTCCGCCGTCGCCACGAGCAGACGCTTGCCCAACGCGGTGAGGGACACCGACTGATTGTCCCGGTTGAGCAACCGCCCGCCAGCGACCGCTTCCAGACGCTGGATATGCACGCTGACCGCCGCCGGGCTTTTGTGCAGTTGCTCTGCCGCCGCACTGAATTTCCCGATTCGTGCCACCGCATGAAAAGTACGTATCAAGTCGATATCGAGTATGGCCGTCATGATTCAATCTTCGTGAACAACTGATGCATTACATTTTGATTTATTAGATTAGCCGGGTTTCGTAGCCTGTGGGCATGAACCCGAATAAATCGATGACCTGCACTTCCCTGCCCCGGCCTGCCTGGTACTGGCTGATTCCGTTGCCGTTGCTCGAAGCGGCATTGCTTGTGTCGTGGAGTTCCGGCTTCGTCGGCGCGCGCTTTTCCATCGATTACGCGCCGGCCCTGCTGGTGGTGTTCTGGCGGTGCGTCGTGGTCACGCTCGTCCTGCTTCCCTTCGTCGCCAGGTCGCTACGCCGGACCTCTCCCGCCGTGCTGTTGAAGAACGCGGGCATCGGCCTCCTGGCGATGGCGGGCTATCTGGGCGGTATCACCCAAGGCATTGCCCTGGGTGTGCCTGCGGGCTTGGCCGCGCTGGTCGCCGACCTGTTGCCGATGGGCCTGGCACTGCTGGCCGCCGGCGTACTCCGACAACGGCTGGCCTGGCAGGTCTGGGCGGGGCTGCTTATCGGCCTGCTCGGCGTCATGCTGGTGACCCAAGGCGCGCTGGCGTGGGGTAACGCGCCCTTGTGGGCCTATGGCCTGCCGCTGTTGGGCATGCTTTCGCTCGCCGTCGCGACCCTGTGGCAGAAATACCTGCCCGCCGAACAATCGCTGGGCCTGCTACCCAACCTCTGGCTGCAGTGTTGCGTGTCGGGCCTGGCCTTCGCCCTGGTCGAGGGCGTCCATGGCAGCCTGGCCCCACTACCCAGCGCAGGCTTTGCACTGAGCGTATTGTGGACCGCAGGCTTGTCGACGATGGGCGGCTACGGCCTTTATTGGCTATGCCTGCGCCGCGCGACGGCCACCCGGGTCGCCAGCGCCCTGTACCTCAGCCCGCCCATTACGATGCTCTGGGCCTGGGCCATGTTCGACGAACCGCTTTCCTGGCAGATGGTGGTCGGGATGGCGGTGTCCGGGGTGGGCATCTGGCTGGTCGTCGGTACCGAAGCGCGGCAGGCCAGGCCTCAAGCGTCTGGGCGAAAGTCTTAACAGCCCGAACTTGGCAGCGCGATGATACCTGTGGCAGCGTACGCTGGATGTCAAAACACCCCTTCGCGCCCACAGACAAAACGGTAGCCATCATGATCTCCCACGTCTTTTTAGGTATCGCCGATTTTGATCGCGCCTTCGTGTTCTATTCAAAACTCATGGCCGAACTGGGGCTTACCTTGAAATTTTGCGACGCCACGAAAGGCTGGGCTGGCTGGATTGCCGAAAACTCGCCTCGCCCGATCTTCGTGATTGGCAAACCGTTTGACGGCAAGGCAAGCGAACCCGGCAACGGACAGATGGTGGCTCTGCTTGCCGCCAGCCGGGAAACTGTCAGGAGCAGCTACGCAACAGCGATGGCGCTGGGCGGGACGTGTGAGGGAGAACCCGGCTTGAGACCCCACTACCATCCCGATTATTACGGCGCCTACTTTCGGGATCTCGATGGCAACAAGCTTTGCGTCTGTTGCCATGATTCGGTGTCGACGTAGTCGTCGCACCACGGGCAAGAACCTCTATAACCGTTGTGCCGGCCCTCCTGCTGCCTGAGCCAAACTGGCCGTCAGCACGTCCAGTAGAGCAGCGACCTTGGGAAGCATCTCACGGCTTTTCTGCCAGGCAAGACTGATCGCCATCCCATCGGTTGCCAACTGGGGCAACACTTCAACCAATGTCCCTTCGTCCAGTTGCCGTTGGACCAACCAGGACGGCAATTGGGCAATACCGCAACCCGCTAATACCGCAGCCACCAAGCCCTCGCCATCGCCCACCACCAGCTTTGGCGACACCTGTTTCCTGAGCGTTTCGCCCCGGTGGCGCCCGGCGAAATTCCAGGGGCTGACATTTCCATCCCGCCAACCGTAGGCGATGCACCGGTGCTGCTCCAGATCAAGGTCAGTCAGGGGCGTGCCATGCCTGGCCAGATACGCAGGTGATGCGCAGAAAATATGCCATTCCCTGCCAAGGTACCGATGCCCCAGCGTATCCGGCCAAACCTCCGCGCCTCCCAACCGGATAACGATATCCACGCCCTCCTGCACGGCGTCGATGAAACCGTCGGAGAACGAAATGTGCGGTACCAGTTGCGGGTATTGCTCCAGGCATCGCAAGACGACAGGCAGTACCTGGGAACGGCCAAAAGCACCGGGAAGGTCGATCCGAACCCTGCCATGGGGTTCGGCGTTTTCAGCCTGTAGCGACAGCTCGGCCTCTTCGAGGTCGGCCAGCACGCCGGTGCAGGTGCGAAGAAAAGCGACGCCTGCATCGGTCAGCGAAATACGTCGAGTCGTACGTTCGAACAGTCGAACGCCGAGCCGACTCTCCAGGCGAGCAATGCTTTTACTGATGGCAGAACCCGTGAGATTCATCCGCTCAGCGGCGGCCTTGAAGCTGCCGGTTTCGGCGACGCAGACGAATACATCGATGCCCTTCAAACGCTCCGAGGAAAACATGGACATCCTTCATTCATGAACTGGATTCAATCAAGACGAGAAAAAACATCATAAATCAGAACTGGTTTCCTCAGTAAGCTTGGCAGCTGCGTATCCGTCCGCGAGACGACGCTGCCCCCCCTATAAACATCTCCGGTCGTATGAGGCAAGGATGCTCGCCACCCTCAAAAGCTATCCCACGTCAGTCAATTTGCTGCTTTCGGCGTCACTTATCCTGACGCTGGCCCGGGCAATCACACTGCCCTACCTGGTGATCTACCTGTCGGACAGCTTTGGATTGAACGTTGCCGACATCGGCCTGGTGATCGGCAGCACATTGATCATCGGCTCCCTGTTGAGCCTCTATGGCGGCTTTCTCGTGGACAATATGTCCAGTCACCGACTCATCCTGGGGTTTAGCGGCCTGTTCACAGCAGGGTTTCTCGGCACATTCCTGGCTCGCGAACTCTGGCTGTTCTACGGCTGCCTGATACTGATCAACCTGGCTTATGCCGTCATCGATATCGCGGTCAAGGCTGGATTTGGCAGCTTGCTTGCAGTTGCCGATCGCAGCGAAGCGTTCTCGATCAAATACACGCTGACTAATATCGGTTATGCCGTTGGGCCGTTTCTCGGGGCAGGAATGGCCAAGCTGGACATCAGCCTGCCATTCCTGTTGTCCAGCATGCTGGGGGCCGGGTTTTGCCTGGTGTATTTCGTCTGGGGCGACAGGGACCTGGCGGTCGTCGATGCGAGCCACAAACCCGTGCCTTTCCTGGCCGTGGGCAAGCTTCTGCTGCGGGATTACCGCTTAGTGTGCTTCACCCTCGGCGGCCTGCTCAGCGCGGTGGTCTTCGGCCAGTTCACGGCCTATCTCTCGCAGTACCTGGTGGTCACGACAACAGCGGAGTTCACCTACCGCATCATCAGTGCCATGGTGACGACCAACGCGCTGATGGTGATCAGCCTGCAGTACGCCATTGGCCGAAAGATATCCCACCGCCATCTAAACCTGTGGCTGGCGGCGGGGTTGAGCTTGTTCATCCTCGGATTGGCCGGTTTTGCCCTGGCCGACACACTCGTGCTGTGGGTGATCGCCATGGCGGTGTTCACGCTCGGAGAGATCATCGTCTTCCCCGCCGAATACATGTTCATCGACAACATCGCTCCCGACCACTTGCGAGGCATGTACTACGCTGCGCAAAATCTTGGCAACCTCGGCGCCGCCTCCGGACCGGTGCTGTGTGGCCTGGTATTGGCGACGCAGCCGCCTCACTACATCTTCTACATGCTCGCGCTCTTCATTGTTGCCGGTGGTATGTTTTATTTCCTGGGTACTTGCCGGCTGATCGACTCTCCGGCCAAGACGTAATGCATGGCCTGTCACCAGGAGGGGCGCTCAAGTTAGCAAGATCGGTCGAGCGCATTTTGCTTGTCGGCCTCATGCTGGTGTCCTCACGGGGGAAAACCATGACCGACACACAAAAGCACTACCCGTCCCGGATGCAGAAGGTGCTCGATTACATCGACGAGCATCTTGATGACTGCCTGGACCTGGATACGTTGAGCGGCGTTGCGGCTTTTTCGAAATACCATTTTCACCGGCAGTTCATGGCGACGTTCAATTTGCCCTTGAATCGTTATGTCCAGCTCGCCCGCCTGAAACGCGCGTCCTACAAACTGGCATTTCGCGAACATGAAACGATTACCGAGATCGCCATGGACGCCGGTTACGCAGCGCCAGACGCCTTCGCCCGTGCATTTCGACAGCGCGTGGGGCAACCACCCTCGAACTTCCGTACGTCTCCCGACTGGCAGCGTTGGAACACCACGTTCACGCCATTGCACACTGCGAGGAACCGCCTCATGCCCACGCTCTATCAGCCCAGTGACGTACAGATCCGCACAGTTCCCGCGACACCCGTCGCCATCATGGAACACCGAGGCGATCCCTCGACAATCGGTACGACCCTCCAACGCTTCATTGCCTGGCGGCGGAGTGTCGGCCTGATCCCGTCGATCAGTTCGACGTTCAATGTATTTCACACCGACCCGCGCACGACGCCACCAGAAGACTATCGCCTGGATCTATGCGCAGGGACGGAGCAGCCCATCGTGCCGAACGACGAAGCGATCAAGGCCGGCAGTATCCCCGCCGGGCGTTGTGCAGTGCTGCGGGTCGAAGGGGGCGCAGACAACCTCGAGCCCGCTGCACTGTACTTGTACAGGGACTGGCTGCCGGCCAGCGGTGAGGAGCCTAGGGACTTTCCGCTCTACTGCCAGCGCATAACGTTCTTTCCGGACGTTGCTGAGAACGAAGCCGTTACGGAACTCTTTCTGCCGCTCAGGTGATCGGTTATTCGGTGGTGGTCATCAGGCCACAGGTTCTACGTTAGCTGATCGGTATTCGCCTCAGAGCCCGCATTACAAAGGCGCCAGCCTTCGCCAGCAATACGCCGCCGGTGTGTTGTTGGCACAGGTCGTTCGAAACAGGCGCTACGGACTCGTTGGCCAGGGCGCCCATCAACTGGGGCAGCAGGAATCCGCTTTCGTGCTCCTGGTGAATCGCGACAGCGGTGTCCGGCCAAGGGTTGCCGGTGCAGATAACGTCGTTCATGGGAAATCTCCTGGAGAATGGAGAACGCTGCGACGGCCCGAAACGGTCGATCGCTTCTGGGATCAGTTTCACTGGCGGACAGTTTTTAGAGAATGCCCAGGAATCTCATGACTTGATTGCGCCACATGAAACAATCGCACCGGGTAGCACTAAAAGTCCCGGGGGCGTTGTAATGCTGTTTGCGGGGTTTTGATTTTCCGTTCAGAGAGGCGTCGTTTTTTTGGTGTGTATATCCGTTGCTGCGGTAACGGCCACTGGCGGTGAGGCGGCCTGATAGCCGACCTGGTTCTTGGTGAGACCGCGTTTCTCCTGTGGGAGCGAGCCTGCTCGCGATTGGGCCAGCAGCCCAATATCCATGTGGCTGAAACACCGCCATCGCGAGCAAGCTCGCTCCCACAGTCGGCCTGCGGTGAACACAAGATTCATGAACACCCAAGATCACCTGTGGGAGCGAGCTTGCTCGCGATGGGGCCCGCACATCCACCATCACCGAAACTGACCCTCCGCTTCGCGAGCAAGCCCGCTCCCACAGGAGAAACGCGGCCCCACCATGAATCAGGTCGGCTATCAGGCCGCCTCACCGCCAGTGGCCGTTACCGCAGAACCGGATATGCACACCAATCACGCCGATGCTTTCAGCATGTCATACGCCTCAAGCGACCGCAGCGAGTAGATATAGGCAGCCCCCGCATTCAACGAGATCGCGGTTGCCAGGGCTGCAGCGACCTCCTCACGACTCGCCCCCGCCTTGATCGCCGCATCCGTGTGGGCCGCGATACAGCCATCGCAACGAGTGGTCACGGCGATGGCGATCGAGATCAGCTCGCGGGTCTTGGCATCAAGCACATTGTTTTCGCTGGCGGCTTCCCCGAGTGCCATATAGGCCTTGACCATTTTCGGGTTGCTGCGGCCCAGCGCGCCAAACGCTTTCTGGATGGTGGGTAATAATTCGGACCAGTTATTGAACATGGCATTAACTCCTGAGTGGGTTGGGTGTACTGTTTTGACGCCCTCAGTTTTTCACCCTGGCGCCACTCGGTTTTGCTCAATCCGCTCAGTTTTTTTGGCGAAACGCTCAAATGAATGCGATCGATAAACTCATCAGCCTGGCCAACGTTCGCGGCAGCCTGGACCTGCGCTGTCAGTTCCAGGGCGACTGGGCCCTGGATCACGGGCAGCAAGCCCTGGGCACGGCGCCCTATCACATCGTGCTGGCCGGCGAATGCCGTGTGGAGTTTGCCGATGGGCAGCGCTTGCCCATGCGCGCCGGTGACATCCTGCTGTTGCCGCGAGGCGCCCCGCACCTCATGCACAGCCCTGGAAAAACGGTGACGCCGACCTCACCCCGGGTCGTGGCCGGGGGCACCTTGCCGATTCATCGCATTGGCGGTGCCAGCGCGGAGTTGGACATGCTTTGCGGGGGTTTTCACTTCAACCGGGCTTCGTTGCTGTTCAGCGCCCTGCCCGAATACCTGGTGATTCCCAGCGGCGCGTTACCGGCCAACGGGCCGTTGCCGGCATTGGTGGAGATCCTTCGCGGGGAAGCGGATGGGGACCAGCCCGGCGCGCGCTTCCTGCTCGACGCCTTGTCCCAGGCGCTGTTCACCCTGATTCTGCGTGCGCACCTGGCTAGCCACGGCCAGGACAGCGGCTCGCTGGCCCTGCTCAGTGACAAGCGCCTGGGCCGGGCCTGGCAGGCGATGCTGGCGGACCCTGCGCACGAGTGGACCATTCAAGGCCTGGCGGACCTCGCGAGCATGTCCCGGGCCAACTTCATGCGCGCATTCGTCAAGGTGGCCGGTGTCTCGCCGTGGGTGCTGTTGACGCAAGTGCGAATGGAATTGGCTTTCAGCCTGCTCAGCCACTCACACCTGGGGCTGAGCGATATTGCCGTACAGGTCGGCTACCAATCCCAGGCTGCATTCAGCAAGAAATTCAAGGAAATCTACGGCGAGGCGCCAGGGCGGGTGCGCCGTGGGATTCAAGCCCCAAGCACGCGTTGACCATCAAGCGCTATCCGCTCGCAGGGCCGGGTGTGCGCGCAGGTGCTCGACGATGTAGTCCACGAAACTGCGCACGCGCATCGGCGCCTTGCGTCTTTCACGGTAGACCACATGCACGGGTATCGAGGGCGGTTCATAGGCTTGCAAGACCCTGCGCAAGCGTCCGCTGCTCAGATAGTCGTACAACGGATAGCTCAAGCAGCGCGTCAACCCGGCCCCATGAGCCGCAGCGTCAATGGCCGCCTGTAGCGTTGCGCAACTGAGCCGCGTGCGTGCCTTCACGCAGTTGGCCTCGCCCTGTTGTTGAAAAGACCACTGGACCCAATCCTGGTTGGCCTGCGTGGCGATCAATCGATGATCGTGCAGATCCTGCGGCACAACCGGCTCACCCTGCATCGCCAAGTAACCAGGACTGGCGCAGACGAGCGAGCGAACGCTGCCGACAGGTCGTGCGATCAATGAGCAACTGGGTAGAGGTCCCACCAGCACCGCCACATCCAGCCCCTCGTCATGCATGTTCGGGAAACGATCATGGTAGTGGGCAAATACCTTGATTTCGGGAAAGAGATCCATGTAGCCGGCCAACACCGGCGCCATGACATAACGGCTGAACAACGCGGGCAACAGAATCGTCAAATTGCCCTGCGCCTGGACATGCCAACCCTTGGCCGATGCTTCAGCCTCGTCGACGGCCTTGAGAATGCGTGAGCAATCGGCCATGAAGCCGACCCCGGCTTCCGTCAACACCACCCCGCGCGTGCTTCGTGACAGTAACTGCACACCCAGTCGCGCCTCCAGCCGAGCGACCGCACGCATCACGGTGGGTCCGGAAACGTTGAGGCGCTGGGCGGCCGAGGCGAGGCTGGGGCACTGCGACAGCGCGTGGAATATCAGCATTTCCTGGTGGCGCGCCATCAGCCGGCGCCTTTTACGACAGGCTTGAGCGTGACGTCGCCTCCCAGCCGATCCGCGAGGAAGTCCACGAACGTGCGCACCTTGGCCGGCACTCGATTGCTCTTCTGATACACCACGTGGATCGGCAACGCCGGTGGTTCGAAGGCCTTGAGCACCACTTCCAGTTCACCCTCGGCGACCTGCCGGGCCACTTGATAGGACAATACCCGGGTAACGCCCCAGCCCTGGCGGGCGATGTTGATCGCGGCCTGATTCGCGGTCACCACCAGGCGTGGCTCAACGCGCAGGCTCAGCGAGTTTGCGGCGTCCATGAACTGCCAGTGGCTCAGCAGATGACTGGCCGAAGACATCACAATATTGGCCTTGCTCAACTCGCCAGGATGGGTTGGCCGTCCATGGCGCTGGAAATAGGCCGGGGCACCGCAGATCACTTGGCGTACCTCACCGACCTTGATGGCGTGCTGATTGTTTTCCTGCAAATGGCCGATGCGGATCGCCACATCAATGCCCTCGTCCGCAATATTTACCACGCGGTCGACCAACAAGGCGTTGAGGTGTACCGAGGGAAATTGATCCAGGTAATCCGTCAACAAAGGTGCGATGTACAACTCGCCGAACAGCACCGGCGCGGTGACCGTCAGATACCCGCACGGGATCGAGTAGCTGCCGGCGGCTGCCTCCTCGGCCTCTTCGAGTTCACTCAGGATCCGCCGGCAATCTTCCAGGTAGCGTTGCCCCGCTTCGGTCAGGTGCACATTGCGGGTGGTGCGAGACAACAGCTGGGTGCCGATCCGTTCTTCCATCGCCGCAATGGCCCGTGTCACGCTCGGTGGCGAAATGCGCAGGCGCCGGGCGGCAGCGGCGAACCCCTCCTCTTCGGCCACCACCATGAAAATTTGCATTTCCTGAAAGCGATCCATGGGATCCAGCCTTGCTTGAGGGAGATTGAACATACTTGCTATGTCTGGAGGCTTGCCGGAGGACGCGTCCCGGCAAGCTCCTGCGTTTGACTCAGGCTTGCTGCAAGCCCTTGGCGGTACGCTGCATGCCGACGAAATTCGGCAGGGCTTCGATGCTGCCCAGCCAGGCCCGGACGTTGGGGTAGTCGGTCAGCGCGACGTTGCCTTCCGGCGCATGGGAGACGTAGGTGTACGCGGCCACGTCAGCAATGGTCGGTTGCTCACCGGCCAGGAACCGGCTTTGCCCTAGCTCCGTCTCCATCACCTTCAACAGGGCATGGGAACGTTTGATGGCGTCTTCGGCGTCATAGCCCGCACCGAACACGGTGATCAACCGGGCATTGGCCGGCCCCTGGTTGATCTGGCCCGCGGCCACCGAAAGCCAGCGCTGCACCCGAGCCTGGGCGAGCGGATCGCTGGGCAGCCATCGGCCCTTGCCGTACTTGGCTGCGAGGTAGACCAGGATCGCGTTCGAGTCGGCCAGGACCACACCGTTGTCATCGATCACCGGCACCTGCCCAAAGCTGTTGATGGCGAGAAACTCCGGGGTCTTGTGCTCGCCTTTCATCAAGTCCACGAATACCAGCTCGGTCGGCAGACCCAGCAGCGAGAGCATCAGCTCGACACGATGGGCGTGACCCGACAACGGGTGGCGATAAAGTTTGATCGCGTTCTCAGACATGACGTACTCCATGTGGTTTGGGCTCGAAGCGGTGATCGCGTCGATGGCGCTATCCTCCGCTCCTGCTCCGGACAGCGGAATAACCAGCTTTTACAATCCAGCATTTCACCTGGTGAAACGATCAGAAACCCTAGACCTCGAGCACCAACGGCTCACTCCCCTGGGCCGGCACCGCACAACAGATCAGCACTTCACCTTCGCCAACCGGTTCGGCCGGCTGGCTCAGGTAATGCACCTGACCGCGGCTCAAGCGGGTTTTGCAGGTGCCGCAGGAACCGCCGCGGCAGCTGAATTCCGGGTTCAGGCCGCGCGCTTCGGCCAGTTCCAGCAGCGTTCCACCGCCGGGCTCCCAACGGGCCTCCTTGCCGGAACTGGCGAACAAGACCTTTACCGCTTCAGTCGCGGCCGGCACTTGCTGGGGCGCCGACATGCTGACTTCCAGATCCCGCACCAGGGTGGAGGGACCGAAGGTTTCCGCATGGATGCGATCGTCAGGGATGCGCAATTTGCGCAGCCCGTCGTACAGGGCCTGGGTAAAGCTGCCCGGCCCGCACAAATAGAAGTCGTAGTCATTGAGAGGCAGCAGTTTCTTCAGCAACTCCACATCGATCCGGCCCGCCAGGTCATAGCCTTCCGCGCCCCCTCCCTCAGTGGGCGGTTGGCTGACCATGCGCACGACCTTGAGCTTGTCGCCGGCACGGGCGGCCAGTTCGTCGATCTCTTCACGGAACGCCAGGTCGGCCACCGAGCGGGCGCTTTGCAGCAACCAGACCGGACGCATACGACTGATGCGTTGTCCCTGGTAAACCACCTCACGCAACATCGACAACAACGGCGTGATACCCACCCCCGCTGCCAGCAACACCAATGGACGCCGCTCGGTGGCCTGGACGGTGAAATGACCCTGGGGCGCCCGCGCTTCGATCTCCTGCAGCGCCCGCACCTGCTCATGCAGGTGGGACGACACCGATCCATCGCGCTTGACGCTGATGCGCAGGAAATCATCCGACGGCGCACTGGAGACGCTATAGGTCCGGATCGACGGAGCTTTCTGCCCCTCCAGCTGGATTCGCACCGGCAAATGTTGTCCGGCTTCAAACCGAGGCAAACCCAAGCCATCGCTCGCCTGCAGGTAGAACGAGCGAATGTTGTGGCTCTCATCCACCACCCGCTCGACCCGCAACGAACGCCAGCGGCTACGCAGCGCCTCGGCCTGCAAGCGCTCGGCGGCTTGCTCCCAGCTGCCGGTCATTAACGAGTTGGGGGAATCGCCCTCGTCCTGGTCCTTCCAGCGCAGCGCGATGGCGGCCGGGCGATAGACGATGCGTTGCGGCGTGAAGCGCAGCAGCCGCTCGGCGCCTTGGAAGGCATTGATCTGGGGATCGTCCAGCAGGACTTGCGCCGAGCCGCTCATTTGCAGCAGATCGCCGGTCTGGAAATCGACGAACACCAGCCCGGCCCGTGGATTGAGCAGGATGTTGCCCAAGGTATTGAAGAACAGGTTGCCGGAAAAATCCGGAATGGTCAGCGATCCGTCTTCATCCATGCGCACGAACCCCGGCTTGCCGCCACGGTGGGAAGCATCGACCTGCCGCTCGCCATCGCGCACCACGTAGGTGGCGATATGGAACGAATCGGCCGCTGTCACCAGGCGACGGACCAGCGGGTCTGACACGGTCAATTGACGCGGTGCGGCGGCCTGCGCGTCGACAAATTGGTACTGGCGCAGGTTGATGTAGCGAGGGCAGTTGCCATAGGCCTGGCTCACTGCAATCTCCAGCCCCGGGGCAAGCTGACGGCGCACGACGCCGTTCATGCGATTACGCCGACGGGTGTGCAACTCGATCCCCAGCATGCCGATGGCATCCCCCTCGCCCATGCCTTCCTGGGCCGGGTCGTTCGGCTCGGGCTCAAGGTTGATGTGCAGGGTCTGCGGATCGGGCGAGCTCATGAACCCCGGTTGTCCCGCGCGCAGGGTCGCCCACACATCGCCTTGCCGATCCACCGCCCCCAGCACCACGAACGGCAGTTGGGCGTAGAACTCCCGGTGCTGGTCCGGCATCCACGTACGCGCCAGTTGCCGTTGGCCGACACCGGCCATCATGTCGACGGCCCCGACGGAGCGCTGCAAGGTCAGCTCTCCTTCGTGCCAGGGCGAGTTTTTTGCTTGCAAGGCTTCGTCCATCAGCTACTCCTCGCGCTCGCAGCATGAACGCCTGCGCCAGTGCGCTACGGTTAGGGATTCTCCGCCACCTTCTGCATGGGTATGCAAGTGGCTGGAGTCATCTTCTGCCCAAAGCGGTTGCGCAGGAATACGCACAAACTGCAATCCACCGTTTCATAAAATGGAATGGTGGGCTCAGGTCCTGACACTGGCGAAATGCTTGGTCAATTCGAGCAAGGTCGCCCGCAACTCCGGAGGTCGCACCGGCTTGGGGAGGATCGAAATATTCATGTGGTGCAAAGCGTGGCGAATTCTTTCGATCTCATGGCCGGTCATGATCATGGCGGGGACTTCCCAGCCCCGTTGTTCGCGAATCGCGGCGATGCATTCGGCCCCCGAGACCTTCGTACCCAGGTCGAAGTCGGCAATGATGATGTCGCAGTCACTGGTCACGCCCACCCCGTCGCTGTGGGTTTCCACTTCGCATCCCCACTTCTCCAACAGCGCAGACGTCGCCATCAGCACATTGTCGTCATCCTCCACCAGGCACACCCGCAAGCCCTGCAAGCGGCTTTGCGTGGGCAGCGGTCTGTCTATCACCACCCTTGGCGCGACCCTTTCCAGCCCTTGGATCATGGCACGTGTGCCCTGGCCGAGCCGGGAGTCCAGCTGGATGTCCAGATGGATCAGGTGGCTGATTCGCTTGACGATAGACAACCCCAGACCCAGACCCTCGACGTCCTTGTCACGGACGTGGCGTACCCGATAAAACTCCTTGAACACATCAGGCAGATGTTCGGCGGCAATGCCGCGCCCCTTGTCGTAGATCACCACGGCCAGGCGCGTGCCCTGGCGCCGCACACCGATCAGCACCGGTTGGCCGGGCGCGTATTTGAGGGCGTTGGACAGCAGGTTCTGGACCATTGTGGTCAGCATGCCTGGATTGACGCTGACCCAGTAAGGACAGGCGCGCAGGCGCAACTCGACACCGGCCCAGCGGGCGGCTTCGGTGTTCTGCTTGACCACGTCCTGGAGCAGCGCCCCCAGGTGCACGGGTTCGGCCTGCGGTTCAAGCTGCCCGTTATCGAGAGTGTAGATGTCCAGGATCGAACGAAACAGCTGTGACACGATGTGCAGCGAACGGTCGATATTGTCCACCAGTCGCAACTCTTCCTGGCCCAGCCGGGCATCGCGCAGGCAGGCGGTGAACAGGCCGATCGAGTGGATGGGCTGGCGCAAGTCATGGCTGGCCTGGGCCAGGAAGCGGGATTTTTCCTGGTTCGCGGCAATCGCCTCTTGCGAAGCGATGCGGGTACGGGTCAGCAGGATATGCGCGTAGGCAGGCACCACGATGGTGGTGACGATCAACGTCAGGAACAGGTAGGGCTGGCCACGCCAGAACGGTGTGAGCAGGAAAATCACCCCCAGGGTCGACAGCGCGATACCGGTTGCCAGCGCCAGGTAGCGCGAGCCGAAACGCATGCCATTGCCCAACGTTACCCAGAGCAATGCCGCGTACGCCGGCAGCGTGCCCTCCCCGCCCACGATCAAGGCGAAGGCGAGGCTTGCGTAATCCAGTGTCATGGCAAAAAGACGACGCAGGAAGAAGTGCCCAGGCCAGCGCTTGACCGCCATGCGTAGCGGGATCGCGGTGCCGAAGAAAAAGACCATGTACCACAGGATCGGTACATAGGTTTCGAAGTCACTGGCCAGAAAGGCCACCACAATGATGTACAGCGCAGTACATGCCCCGACCGTCAACCTCAATGTGGCCTGATCAAGCTCGCTATTCTTTTCCGTCATATTCACAGGTTTATTCCAACATGAAAGTTTGTTTCAAACTGAAACCCGAAGGGCCGTTTAGGTTACGATGCGCGAACTTGTAATCAGAAGGATCTGAAGCATGACATGCAGAGTCATTGTGGCAGATGACCATCCTTTGTTTCGTGAAGGTATGTTGAGAACCCTCGAACGGCTTCTGCCGGCAGCCACCATAGAACAAGCGGGCAATCTGGAGGAAGTATTGACGCTGGCGCGTTCCGGGGTGGAAGTGGACTCCCTGATACTCGACCTGCGCTTTCCCGGGATCAAATCGCTGCACGTCATCGGCCAGTTGCGCAGTGAGTTCAAACGGACTTCCATTATTGTGGTTTCAATGATGGATGACATCGATGTTATTTCCCAGGTGATGGCCCTGGGGGCTGACGGTTTCATCGGCAAGAATATCGACCCCGCCGGCATTGCCGACGCCATCATGGCAATACGCGAAGGCGAAGTGGTGGTGAAGTATCAAGCCGAAAACGCGGTCCAGGACGATGCGTTTTCCCAACTGACTGCGCGTCAACGACAGGTACTTGGCTTGATCGCGGCCGGCAAGACCAACAAGGAGATAGCCCGGGACCTGGGCATTTCCCCGTTCACGGTGCGCATCCATGTCTCGAGCCTGCTCAAATCCCTGGGTGTCCCCACGCGCGCAGCGGCTGCGGCGCAATTTTCCAACTTCCCAAGCAATAGCGGATGGTCGGAAAAACCAGACAATTAAATGTGTAACAGCCGCCAATACTCATTGAGCATTACCCCCCTTTGCTCGCCTCCGAGGCGATAGCACACTTGTACTATAGCGTCGCTCAGTACTCTCCCCCTAAGCTGTGGACGCTCCCTAAAAAGGCTGTTCAAACAGCCAAACATAAAGAAAGCCAACGCGCCATTCGCCATGCGGTATCACTGTGCCTATCGAAACGTTATGGCGTGCAAAGCCTATGGATTAAATAAACCCAAAGGCGGCGCAATGCTGGGTCAACTTCACCGACTGCCCGGTTGAAGTGGAAGGGTCCTGACATTAACTCAAGGAAAGTCATCATGTCCTTCGTATATGGAAAAACACTTAGAAACGGATTGTCACTGTGCGTGCTGGCGGGCGTACTCAACGGCTGTGCAAACACCGCTGACTTGGGTAATTTGATGAGCACCTTGAATCAGGGTGCGCAAAAATACGACGTCGCTTACCTCAAGCAAACGATCATTCCGGGCAAGACGACAAAAGGCCAGATCACTCAAATGTTCGGCGTGCCGAGCAATGAAGAACTCAATTCGACCAGCACCAGCAACGAGTCGAACTGGACCTATGAAAAGGGTGATGAGGGCCTGGATAAATACATGAAGCTGGCCCATAAGTACGTGTCGCCCGAGACGCGCCTGAAGATGTATGAAACCTCGGCCCAACTGTCCAAGGTACAGACCGTGGCCAATGACATGAGCAGCGCGACCGGCACGAGAACGGGCCAAAGCCAGACCCAAGGCTCGGTATTGACCATTTATTTCGTCGATGACGTCGTGAAGTACTACAGGGTCTACTGACGCAATGGCTCGTCCATTGGGGACAGCATCACGCCTGTCCCCAACCCTCACCGAGACTAGCCGCTACGCTTGGAGGCATCAGAGATCATGAGATGCCAAAGCCAGTGGAAAAGAACAGTGAACTCGACCAGGCGACGTTACGCCTGACCGTCAGCGCCTGTGCGCTGTTGTATATCGTCGTATTGGCCAGTCTCCATCCCGGTGATGCCACAAGCTACGTGCCCATCATCGTCTACATCGTGACGTTTATCGTCGCCTCGGTATTCCTGCGCATGATCATCAAGCGTTGGCCGGGACACTTCTTCTGGCGACGCCTCTTCTCGATGCTGCATGACTACACAGGCATCGCTTTCGCCATGGTGCTGGGCGGTGAAAGCGCACTGCCGATCTACGCCGCGCTGCTCTGGGTCACCTTGGGCAATGGCATGCGCTTCGGCTCGCGCTACCTGGCACTGGCAACCGTTATCGCGCTGTCGACCCTGGTGCTGGTTTTCTGGCTCAACCCATTCTGGCACACCCAGCCCTACATGTTCCTGATGGTGATCGTCACCACCATCGTGGTGCCCGCCTACGCACACATTTTGCTCAAGCGCACACGCATTGCCTCCGAAGAAGCCATGGCGGCCAACCAGGAGAAATCACGGTTCCTGGCCCAGGCCAGCCATGACCTGCGCCAACCCATTCATTCCATCGGCCTGTTCACCGCCTGCCTGCGTGACGCCAGGCTGGGCCTGGAAGAATTGCGGCTGGTGGACAACATCGACCGTTCGCTGCACACCGTATCGCAGCTGTTCCGTTCGATCCTCGACATCTACACCCTGGACCACGGCCAACTGATGCCGAAGGCGGACACCGTCCATTTGGGAGCGTTATTGCAGGACGTCGTCAAGCAGAACACCGAGGCGGCTCGCTGGGCCGGGGTCGAATTGCGCCTGCGCGCCTGTCCTTACTGGGTCAGCGTCAATCCAGGCATGCTGACCACAATGGTCCAGAACCTGCTGTCCAACGCCCTCAAATACGCGCCCGGCCAACCGGTGCTGATCGGTGTGCGGCGCCAGGGCACGCGCCTGGCCGTGGTGATCTACGACAAGGGGCGCGGCATTGCCGCCGAACATTTGCCCGAAGTGTTCAAGGAGTTCTACCGCGTGCGCCATGTGCGCGACAAGGATGTCGAGGGCCTTGGCCTGGGCCTGTCCATCGTCAAGCGCATCAGCCAGATACTCGGTGTCGATATACATATCCGTTCCACCGTAGGACAAGGCACCCAGGTGGCGATCAGCGGCCTGGAACTGGCGGCGCCAAGGGCCATGGAGCCCAAGGTGTTACCCGTCCAGCATCGCTTGGACGGATTACGGGTGTGCTTGGTGGAAGACGACGCCAACGTCCTGATGGCGACATCGGCGCTCCTGGAAAAATGGGGCTGCGAGGTGGAAACCCACAGCGACGGCGAAGGGCTGACCAGCGATTGCGACATCATCATTGCCGACTTCGACCTGGGTACGAAGGTTTCCGGCTCCGAATGCATCGCCGCGATACGCGAGCAGCGCGGCTGGCAAGTCCCGGCGCTGGTCATCACCGGGCATGAGATCGAGCGGATACGCCAATCGCTGCACAGCCTGAACATCTCGGTGCTGGCCAAGCCCGTGCGACCGCCAGAGCTGCGAGCGGTACTGCTTGAACGGGTCAAGCACATGGATCGCCAGGGCATGGACTCAGCTCACTTCAACCCACCCAGCCGATAGCCGTCTTGGGGATCACCTCGGACTCGTCGAGCTTGGACGCAAACATGCTGACCGCATCGAGGGCGTCGGTGGTCCCGTTCCTGATCTGCACGATGACCGATCCGGCCTGGTCTGCCAGGGTGACGCCGCGCAAGGCGCCCTCATGGGTCACGTTCATACTCGCGACGGCATCGCGGGTTTCGGAGAGGATCATGCCGATCATTTCAGCAATCTCCGAGGTGGAGCGGCTGGTACGCCCGGCCAGTTGCCGGACTTCGTCGGCCACCACCGCGAACCCCCTTCCCTGATCGCCGGCCCGCGCCGCCTCGATGGCCGCGTTGAGGGCCAGCAGGTTGGTCTGGTCGGCAATGCCGCGAATGGTGTTGACGATGGCCGTGATCTCTTCCGAACGAGCCCCCAATTGTCCAACCAGGCGTGCGGAGGCGCCGATGTTGTCGGCGATCTCACGCATCTCCTTGGCGGTCTGGTGGATCACCTGGGCGCCCTGCTCGGCCACGCGTTCGGTTTCGGCGGAGATGTGGTACGCACGGGAGGCGCCGCGCGAATCCTCTTCGAATTTCTCCACCCGTTCGGTGATGTCGCTGGCGAACTTCACAACCTTACACAACTTGCCTTCGGCGTCGTAGACCGGGTTGTAGCTGGCTTCCAGCCAGACGACTTTGCCGTTTTTGCCGAGGCGCTTGAATTGACCGCTGAAAAACTCACCGGCGTTGAGACGACGCCAGAAATCACTGTACTCCGAGCTGCCCACCAGGCTCGGTTCGCAAAACATCCGGTGGTGCTTGCCCTTGAGTTCAGCGAGTGAGTAATGCATGACATTCATGAAGTTGTCATTGGCGGTCAGGATGTTGCCGTCCAGGTCGAACTCGATAACCGCCATGGCCCGGTCGAGGGCCGCCAGCCGGCCACGTGTCTCGGCCTCATTGGCCACCCTGGCGGTGACATCCAGTGCGTACTTGACCACCTTCACGACGCGGCCTTGCTCGTCCACCACCGGGTTATAGCTGGCTTCCAGCCACACGTTCTGGCCTGAGGCGCTGCGGCGTTGAAACGTGCCGGACACGAATTGACCGGCGCGCAACTGGTTCCAGAACTCGCGGTACTCGGCGCTGCCCGCCAGCGCAGGGGTGCAGAAATCCCGATGGGACAGGCCGGCCAATTGTTCTGCACGGTACCCCATCGTGCTCAGGAAATTCTCGTTCGCCCGAAGGACCTTGCCGTCGGGGCTGAACTCGATAACAGCCATCGACCTATCCAAGGCCCCGACCAGTCCTTTGTAAGTTGCCAATTCGGCCGTCCTAGCCGTCAGTTCATTTTTTAGTTTTTTATTAAACATGACGTACCCTCGGTGAACCCTGAAAACAACCGGACCTTCTATGTGTATATCGGCTGGTTGGCTGGGGACTGAACGGTATCTGTAATCATGTTTCGGCGCCAAAACTCACCGAATCCATCAACCAGGTTCTAAAGGCCTGCACCTTTGGCGCATCGGCCAGTTCGTGGAGGGTGACGAAGTAAAAGCCCAGGCCATCCTTCAACCGCAGATCAAAGGGTGCAACCAAGCGTCCCGCCTTCAGGTCATCCTCGACATACGTTGAACGGCCGATGCACACCCCCAGGCCATCAACCGCCGCCTGTACGGCCATCATGGCCAGGTCGAAGGTCAGCCGGCTGCCTTCGGCCAGTCTTTTCGGTTGGCCAGCGGCACTCAACCACGAAGCCCAGTCGCCACTGGTCACCCCGCTGACCTGCAACAAGGTGTGCTGGGCCAGGTCGCCAGGGTCCTGCAAGGGGGCGGGACCTTGCAGCAGCCTGGGGCTGCACACCGGGAAGATTTCGTCGGCCATCAGCCAGTCGGCCCGCACACCCTTCCAGTCACCGACGCCGTAACGAATGGCCGCATCGACGCCGCCCTTACGAAAGTCCACCCGTTCCGTGGATGCGGTGACACGCACATCAATATGCGGGAACGCTTGTTGGAAGGACGCCAGCCGCGGCAGCAACCATTTGGAGGCAAACGAAACCAGAGTACTGATCGTCAAGACGCTGTTGTTGCGGCTTTCCAGCAACGTCTCCGTGCAATAGCGCAGTTCATGGAAGGCCGACCGAACGCCTGGGAAATAGGCCTGACCTTCACGGGTCAGGGCCAGACCGTCCTTGAGCCGCAGGAACAAGCGCACGCCCAACTCCTCTTCGAGCCGGCGAATCTGATGGCTTATGGCTGTTTGAGTGACGTTCAGCTCTGCTGCGGCTTGGGTAAAGCTCATGTGCCTGGCGGCTGACTCGAATGCTTTCAGGCCGTTGAGAGAAGGGATTCGGCTGGCCATGGAGGTTTGCTGTGCTCATGAGATTTTGTCATACGCTAGCACTGAAGATGTCCTTTGAAAATGTTCCGAGCCTCACCGATTCTGGCGGCCCGTTCCCCGTCTGTGAGGAAACCATGAAACTGTACTTTGCCCCCATGACCTGCTCATTGTCCCCGCACATCGTGCTGCGAGAATTGGGCCTGCCTTTTGAATTGATCCGGGTCGACAACAAGACCAAGCGCACCGCCGACGCGCTCGACTTTCTGACCATCAACCCCAAGGGTTACGTGGCCGCCTTGGTGCTGGATAACGGCAGCGTGTTGACCGAGGGGCCCGTCATTGTCCAGTACCTGGCCGACCTGGTGCCCGGAAACACGCTAGCCCCGGCCAACGGCACCTGGGAGCGGGTTCGCCTGCAGGAGTGGTTGAACTTCATCAGCGCCGAAATCCACAGCGGTTGCGCCCCGCTGTTCAACGCCGACATTGCCGAACCAAGCAAAGCGATCTTCAGGGCAAAACTGTTCAAGCGCCTGGACTACCTCAGCCAGGCCCTTGCACGACAGGACTACCTGATGGGCCGCTTCGGCCTGGCTGATGGCTATCTGTTCACCGTTTTGAGCTGGTTGCCGTTGTTCAATATCGAGATCGGGGACTGGCCGGTGCTGGCGTCGTTCATGGCCCGAATCGCAGCACGCCCCAGCGTTCGGGCGGCGATGGCAGCGGAGGCGGCATAGCCACAGGTCGACGATCAACTTCACTGCGCGGTGTTTTGTTCCCACGCAGCATCATAAAAATTTCATGGTGCCGGAGCATGATCGCTAGGTTTGCTGATTACTTTCGTTCCCATTCAGCGAGGTAGGATCATGCCACCGCAAGGACTCCAGGTGGATTTCGCCCACCGACCACGGCTTGCCGATCTGCATCCGCTGCAGGAAACCGCCAGGCGCGTGTCCGGCACCCTGCGCAAACAGGCAGAGCCCACCGTCACGCCGGCGGTGCAGTTGCAAGACCGGCAGGGATACGACAGCGGCTTTCTGGGCGACTTCATAGTGCCTTGGCCGAGCGTGGAAGCGACGTTGGTCGATGACATCTACCCGACCGGCACCGCCGACAATCGCCTGGATTATCAGCACTTCTCCATCATGCTTTCGCGACGGCGACGTCTGGCCCTGGTGGCGGGCGTCAACATCGATGGCGCCAGCAGCGTCGAGATCGACCGGCGTCGTGATGCCTGGGCCTACGACGGTCGAATCCCCAGCGACGCCCAGATTGGCGAAGCGCTGTACGCCGGCAATTTACTGGATCGCGGTCATCTGGTCAGACGACAGGATCCCAATTGGGGGCCTGACGCACAGACCGCCAACAACGACACCTTCCACTTCACCAACTGCTCGCCGCAGATGGCAGCCTTCAATCAGAAAACCTGGCTTGAACTTGAGGATTACATCCTCGATAACACACGCCGGTGGAAAGCCAGGGCGACGATATTTACCGGGCCGTTGTTCCGGGACGATGATCAAACGTACAGAGGCGTACAGATCCCCACCGCCTTCTGGAAAGTCGTGGCCTTTCTCGGTGACGACGGCAAACCTTCGGCCAGTGCCTACATGATTGACCAGCGCCAGGAGCTGGAACAATTGGAATTGGTGTTCGGGGCACTCAAGACCTACCGGCGCAGCGTCGATCAAATCGAAGCGCTGACCGGTATCCGCTTTGCCGGCTTGGCTGACTATGACGGCTTCTCCAACGAAGAACGACTGACCGGGACGAGGATTGAAGCGCCGATCCGTGGGCCCGAGGACATCCGTCTTTGAAAACGGTGGGAGCGAGCCTGCTCGCGATGACGGCGGCACATTCAACATCATCGCAAGCTGACCCACCGCTATCGCGAGCAAGCTCGCTCCCACAGGTTTTGCGGTGTACATGAGTTTTGTGTCTGCTGAAAATCCAATGTGGGAGCGAGCTTGCTCGCGATGGCGGCGGCACATTCAACATCATCGCAAGCTGACCCACCGCTATCGCGAGCAAGCTCGCTCCCACAGGTTTCCGTCAGTGGCCGTTACCGCAGAGACGGATATACACACCGTCCTTAGCAACAAATCAGCAGGTGCAGACCATCATCGGCATCGGCATGGCGTTCATCATGGAGGTGTTCCCTGTAAGTTCGAGAGTCGGACGAGGAATCTCCCGCCCCCATGGCTCAGCCAATCAATCGGGCATACACCGGCCGGTCAATATTCCCACCGGACAGAATCACCCCCACTTTTTTCCCCCGCATCGTTTCACGCTCCTGCATGAGTGCCGCCAAGGCCGCGGCGCCTGCTCCCTCGGCGAGGTTATGCGTATCGGTGTAATACACCCGCATGGCCTCGGCAATTTCCCCGTCGCTGACCGCGACGATCCGCGCCGCAGCGGCTCCGTAGATGGCAAAGGCCTCGGGGATGGGTCTACGCACGGCCAAACCGTCGGCAAAGGTATTCGCCGAAGGGGTCTCACACAGCCTTCCCGTTTCAAAGGACAACTTCGCCGCGACGGCCTCGGTGGACACGACGCCCACCACCTGGGTTTTCAGCCCCAAGGCGTCGCGAGCGGCGATGACTGCGCAGATCCCCGAGCCACAGCCTATCGGCACGTAGACGGTGTCGAGGTCCGGCACCGCCTTGAACAGCTCAAGCCCATAGGTCGCCACGCCCTTGACCAACTCCGGATGGAACGGCGGCACCAGGTAGAGCCCCTGTGCATGGGCCAGGCGTGCAGCCTCTTCCCGGGCCTCATCGAAATCGCGGCCATACTCGACCACTTCGCCACCAAAGCCACGCATGGCATTGTTCTTCTCCACCGAGTTACCTTGCGGCACAACGATCAAGGCTTTCAAACCCAGTGCAGTGGCCGCCAGCGCCAGGCTCTGGCCATGGTTGCCGCGCGTCGCTGTGACAATGCCTTTCGCCTCGGGGTGCTCGCGCTTGAGCCAGCGCACGAAGGTCAGGCCACCGCGCACCTTGAAGGCCCCCGTCGGGGTGTGATTCTCGTGCTTGACCCACACCGTGCAACCCAACCGTTCAGCCAGCAACGGCCAGGCGTATTGGGCAGTGGCGGGCATGAACTGGTAGAGATGGCGGGCAGCGTGTTCGATGTCGTCGCGGGTCAGTGTGTGCATGATGGGCCTCCAGGTTTTGCCCAGTCTAATCAGCGCGCCAGCGGCAGGCTTTCAGAAAACTGACCTGACTTTCGGGCCCGCTCTTCACTACTATGCTGCTCATGAACCCGCGAAACCGCCAACCACCGCCCCAAACTGAATCGGTCCGTCGTATCGAGGCAGGGCCTTGGGCGATCGAATTGCTGCCCGGTTGCGCCTACGCGACCCGCTATGTCGCGACCCAGTCGGCGATCGGTTTTGCCTTCGACAGCCAGCGCGGCATGCACGCCATCGGCAGTGATCGTGTGCTGCCCTTCGAGGCGCTACCCAACGGCCTGGCATTCGTCCCCGCCGGATGCGACGTGTTCTCCGAATCCCCCAGGGGCGGTGAATACCTGCGAGTGGCGCGCACCGACGGCATGACGTTGCCGGGAGAACATGCGTTCAACAATCGTATTGACCCGCAGGCCATCACCCTCGCCTTGAGCATGCGCAGCGCACTGCTGCGTGCAACGACAGAGGGCGATTGGGAAGCCTGGGCGCTCGGGCTGGCTGAACGGGTGAAAGACCAAAAAACGTTTTCGGCACGCCCTCAAGGTTCCATCACGGGCAACCGGATGCGCCTGCTCGATGAATTCATCGACGCCGATCTCGGCGGTCCGCTGGGAGTCAAGGAAATGGCTGGGCTACTGGGTTTGTCCGAGGGTTATTTCATGCGGGCCTTCAAGCAGGCAACCGGCAAAAGCCCACACAGTTACCTGATCGACCGACGCCTCGCCAAGGCACGGGCGCTGATGCGTGATTCAAGCGCCCGGCTGACCGACATCGCGCACACCTGCGGCTTCAATTCCCAGGCGCACATGACCACGCTGTTCAAGCAACGCCTTGGCGTCAGCCCGGCGCAGTTGCGCGGGTATTCGAGGCCCTGAATGCGCAGCACAAGCGGCTGATGCGGGTCAGCTGAAGGGCGAAGTCCCCCCAATCAAATTGCCATCAGATCGCCTTGCAAAAATACCCTGGCCGTCTAGATTCAAACCTGTCTCCAACCACATCTTCAACCACACCTGACAGCCCCTTGGGCGAGAGCGTCTATTGGCCTGAAAAACACACTTGGCGTTGCTTTTAATTACTGACACGGAATCAGTCATAACAACAAGAGGGATGCTTGATGAAGCATGGCCGTGGGTATCGTTTGCTCTCGCAAAAAGGACCAGCCGTACATTTCTGGCTGTCATTGGTTTGCTTTTCAGGCCTGGTGATCGCCAGCTTCCTGTTATTCGAACAACAGATCCAGGGCTTGCTGACCCATATCAACCTGTACCTGCCCTCGACGCCCGCGCAGAAACTCAACCTGGCCTTGCTGCTGATTGCCCTGCTGGCGCTGGACGTGGTGCTGCCGGTGCCGTCGAGCATGGTCGCGCTGCTGGCCGTGGCGATGCTCGGCAGCCTGGGGGGTTACCTGGTGATTTTCGTCGGCCTGTGCCTGGGCGCCGGGCTGGGTTATGCGCTGGGGGCCGGCTACTTCCGTCTGCTGTCCGGCCGCCTGGGCCTGCATCAACGCCAACCGGGGCAACTGGCCTACCGGTTGGGCACGCTGTCGTTGATCTGCCTGCGCGGCGTCCCGGTACTGGCGGAAACCTCGGTCGTCGCCGCCGGCATGCAACGTTATCCATTACGCGCATTCATCCTGGTCACCACCCTGGCCAATGCCGGCCTCGCATTGGCCTACAGTGCCATCGGCACCTTCCTCGTCGAACAGAATGCGCTGTTGGTGACGCTGCTCGCCAGCATGGTATTGCCTGGGCTGTTCATCGCCGGGTACAGCCTGTTCAAGAGCATTCGCCGGCACGGCGCGGAGCCGCCTTTGCACGGGCGTTTCAAGGTCAGCTACGACTACCCGGTGGTGTTCACCGATCATGTATTCGACCCGCTCAATCCCTGTTTGCACCGCCAGCTCATGACCGGGCACCGGGGCCAGGTCACGGTGCTGGTGTTCGCCGATGAACAACTGCTGCACAGCACCCCGCACCTGCTGGAACAAATCAATGCCTACTTTGCCAGTCATTTTCCGGACCTGCATTTGCAGGCACCGCCCATCGCGGTCCCGGCCGGCGAGTCGAGCAAGGATTCACAGGTGTTGCAGCAGCTGTACAGCGACATGCTGCAACATGGCTTGGACCGGCATTGCTATGTGCTGGCCCTCGGTGGCGGCGCGGTGCTCGATGCGGTGGGCTACGCCTGCGCCACCTTCCACCGCGGCATTCGCCTGATTCGCATCCCCAGCACCGTGCTCGCCCAGAACGACGCCGGGATCGGTGTGAAAAACGGCATCAACGCCTTTGGCCAGAAGAACCTGCTCGGGGCTTTCTATCCCGCCACCGCGGTCATCAACGATTTTCAATTGCTGACCAGCCTGACCCGGCGCGACCAGATCGCCGGGTTGGCGGAGGCGGTCAAGGTGGCGCTGATCAAGGACCCGGCGTTTTTCCAGTGGATGGAGCAACAGGCCGACGCCCTCGCCCAGTTCGATCATGCAGCCAGCCGCTACGCGATCCGCCGCTGCGCCGAATTGCACCTGGCGCACATCACCGGTGCCGGTGATCCCTTCGAGCGCGGTAATGGGCGGCCTTTGGACTACGGGCATTGGGCCGCCCACAAACTGGAAAATCTCAGTCACCATCGACTGCGCCATGGTGAAGCCGTCGCGGTGGGCATGGCCCTGGATGGGCTCTATGCCAATGCCCTGGGGCTGTTGAGCGACGCCGACAGCGACCGGGTGCTGCGCCTGCTACTCAAGCTCGGCTTCTGCCTGAACCCGCCGGAACTGACCCTGCAAGATGCACGGGGGCGTTCACTGGTTTTGCTGGGGCTGGAGGAGTTCCGCCAGCATCTGGGCGGGCAACTCTCCATCCCCATGCTCAGCCGGATCGGCGAGTCGGTGGACTTGCACGAAATCGATACCGCACGAATGGAGCAAGCCTTGCAGCGGCTGTCCACCCAGGTCGATCTTACGCTGACGCTGAACGAGAGCTGTGCGCAATGAACCCGTCGTCGCCGGACCTCAAGACCTGGATGACCCTCGGGCGCGTGTCCAACCTGCCCACGGTATGGACCAACACCTTGGCCGCCGCCCTGCTCGCCAGCAGTGCCGGCGCCCTGGCACCGCCGTCGTCCCTGGTGTGGCTCCTGCTGCTGGCGGCCCTGTCGCTGCTGTACCTGGCCGGCATGTTCTTGAATGACTTGTTGGACGCCGACTGGGACCAACAACACCATAATCCCCGCCCCATCACCCTGGGCCTGGTCAGCCGCCAGCAAGTGCGGTTGGCCACGGCGCTGCTGCTGGTGCTAGCCGCAGTCGCGCTGCTGGGGCTGAGCCGGCTGATCGAGCAGCCGCATTGGTTGCTGGGCAGCGCCACCCTGTTGGTGGGCTGCATTCTCGGCTACAACCTGCTGCACAAAAAATATGCCCACAGCGTCTGGCTGATGGGTGCCTGCCGCTCAACGCTCTACCTCACCGCGGCGGCCAGCCTGGCGATGCCACCCGAACCGATCTGGCTCTGCGCCATTTTACTCGGCGTCTACATCAGCGGCCTGACCTACCTGGCCCGCCAGGAACACCGCAACCAACTGATCAGCCGCCTCCCTCTGCTGCTGATGCTGAGCCCACTGGCGTTGGCGATCTACGCAGACAACGCCTGGTTCTGGCCGGTCCTGCTGATATGGCTTGGCTGGTTGGGCTGGCACTACTGGCGCAACCTGGCCAACCCGCGGCAACGGAAGGTTCGCGCCTTTATCGGTGCAGGTCTGGCCGCCCTGCCGCTGTTCGATGCCCTGGTGCTGGCCGTCGCCAACCAGCCGCTGGGCAGCCTGTTATGTGTCCTGGTGTTTTTCCTGCTTCCTCATTTCCAACGCTGGATCAAACCAACATGAACACGGACGTTACTGCACCGGCATCGGCGGCCCTCGACATGCGCCACGACTGTCTGAACGAACAACGCCGGAATTTCATCCAGTCACTCGATGAAAGCGAACGGCAATGGTGGCTCTTGGCACAGGCGCAACTTGCCCAACACCCGGACGCCAACACCGCGGCGCTCCTGAGCGGCCAGTGCAAGCGCAACCTCAAGGAGCGTGCCCAGCCCGGCACTGACGGCTGGAGCAATGTCCAGCTCGCGCGGGCGTTGCTGCTGGCCCAGGTCCTGGAGCAACAACCCGGCGCCGAGCAGGTGCCCCTGCTGCGCCAGTTGTTCCTGTGGGGCGACGACCAGGAAAAAATCGCCACCTTGAAGGCCCTTGACTGGCTCGATTGCCGAGGGCTGTGCGTCGAGCTTGCCCTTCAGGCCGGGCGCACCAGCAACAGTCAGGTGTTCGCCGCCCTCGCCCTGGACACCGCCTATCCGTCGCGTCACTACGACGAACGGGCCTTCAACCAACTGGTGTTAAAGGCGCTGGGCATGGGCCTCGACGTGCGACGCCTGATCGGCCTGACGCAACGCCACAGCGTCACCCTCAACCAGTTGGCCCTCGACTTGTTGGACGAACAACTCGCCGCCGAACGAACGGTGTCCGTCGGCCTGCCTCACGTGATTGCCTTCACCCTGCTGAGCCCGGCGCAACGTCAGCGCCTGGCCGGCCTGGCCCAGCAACAACGCTTGCCGCCGCTCTGGCAGGCGCACCTGGGCGGCACTTTGCCGAACTGAAACCCGCCCGTCCCCTGCCTTTTTGACGAGGATTCACCATGCTCAAGTACTTCGACCCGCATATCCACATGGTCAGCCGCACCACCGACGACTACCAGAACATGGCGGCCGCTGGCATCACCGGCGTGATCGAACCGGCCTTCTGGCAGGGCCAGGCCCGGACCAGCGTCGGCAGCTTTATCGACTACTTCGACACACTGTTGGGCTGGGAGCGTTTTCGCGCCAGCATGTTTGGCATCCATCATTTCTGCACCATTGGCCTGAACCCCAAGGAGGCCAATGACCTGTCGGTGGCCAATGAAGTGCTGGAGATTCTGCCGCGCTATCTGGTGAAAGATGGCGTGGTGGCGGTGGGTGAAATCGGTTACGACGACATCACCCCGGAAGAGGATCGCTTTCTCGCCGCCCAATTGGAGCTGGCCAGGCAATTCAATCTACCGGTGCTGGTGCATACCCCGCACCGCGACAAGATCGGTGGCACCAAACGCACGCTCGCGGTCATCCGCGAGGTCGGCATTTCCGAACACCTGGTGATCATCGACCACCTCAACGAACTGACCCTGCCCCTGGTGCTGGACAGCGACTGCTGGCGCGGCCATTCCATCTACCCCAACACCAAGATGTCGGAACAGCGCATGGTCGCGCTGCTGCAGCAGTACGGCACGGAAAAAATGGTGGTCAACAGCGCGGCCGACTGGGGCATCAGCGACCCGCTCAAGGTGCCCAAGACCGGCCAGGCGATGCTGGCCGCCGGCTTCAGTGAAACCCAGGTCGAACAAGTGCTGTTCCACAACCCGGTGGACTTTTTTGCCCAGAGCGGCCAGTTGGACAAAACCCTGGTCAGCACACCCCTGCCCATCGATCAGCGGCGGCAGTGGCAGGACAACTCCGCCCTGCGGGGCCAGGAGCCGGTGATCAAATGAGTGCCCGCACGGGTTGGACGGCCACGCAGATCGGCTATTGCAGCAACGTGCACCCGACCCGTGACCTGGGCGGGCTGCGCGCATCCGTCGAACGGCATTTCCAGACCGTACGCACCCTGCGCGGGCTGGACACCCAGGACAGCGGCCTGTGGATCAGCGCCGTGGCTGCCGCCGAACTCCAGCAGGCGCAGGCCCGTGGGGAGTTTCTCGACCTGCTGCAACGCAGCGGGCTGCGCCTGACCTCGCTCAACGGTTTTCCCTACGGCCAGTTTCACCAGGGCGCGGTAAAAGCCGACGTCTACCTGCCCAGTTGGGCCGATCCACAGCGACTGACGTACAGCCTGGACCTGGCCCGGTTTCTCGCCCAGGCCTTGCCGGCGGATTGTGCCCAGGGGGTGATTTCCAGCGTGCCGCTGGGTTATGCCGCGCACTGGAACCCGACGCTACAGCAACGTGCCGAGCGTCAATTGCGCGAGCTCACCGCCGCGCTGGCCCGGCTGCAACGGGAGACGGGCAAGAAGATCGTGGTCTGCCTGGAGATGGAACCTGATTGCGTGCTGGAAAACACCGACCAAGCCATTGCCTTCTTCCACCACTGGCAAGCCACGGACCCGCACCATGAGTACCTGGCGCTGTGTTTTGACGTCTGTCACCAGGCCGTGATGTTTGAAGACTGCTATCAGTCACTGGACCGATTGCGTCGGGCCCGGATCCCCATCGGCAAGATCCAGCTATCCAACGCGCTGATTTGTCGCCTGCCGGAGGACGAGTCGCGGCGCGAACAGGTGCTCAAGACATTGGCAGGCTTTGCCGAACCCACCTACTTGCATCAAGTGAAAGCCCACGACGGGCAGGCGCGGTTATCGGCCTGGGCCGACCTCCCTGCGGCGCTGGATGACTGTGAGCAGAACGGCGCCGCCCATCCCGAACTGAGGATTCACTTCCACATTCCGTTGTTCAGCGAACACCTGCTGTTGCCTGAACTCAGCGGCAGCCAGGTCGCCCTGGCGCAAACCTTCGACTTTCTGGCCGAGCATGGGGATTTTCGCCCGGTTCTGGAAGTGGAAACCTACAGCTGGGGCGTCCTGCCCAGCCAGTTGCGGCCCACGACCGAGCACGCCCAACTCCAGGGCATCGCGGCGGAATTGCACTGGGTCGAGGCTCAGTTGCAACAGCGCCAGTTGCTGCAACCCCAAGCGCTGGAGGCCTGCGCCGATGCCCTCTGATCCTGCGCGCCAGCCGCTGTTGCTGATCAACGTGGTCGGCCTGACCCCCGCGCTGCTGGGCGCCGCGACGCCCTGCATCAATGCGCTGCTGAAAACGGCCAGGATGGCCACGCTGCAACCGGTGTTCCCGGCGGTCACCTCTACCGTGCAGGCTTCGATCCTCACGGGCCAGCCACCCTCGGAACACGGCATCGTCGGCAACGGCTGGTATTTTCGCGATCAGGCCGAAGTCCGCTTCTGGCTGCAACCCAACGCACTGATCCAGGGGGAAAAGGTCTGGCAGACACTCAAGCGTCAATACCCCGGGTTTCGCTGCAGCCAATTGTTCTGGTGGTACAACATGTACGCGGACGTGGATGCCGCGATTACCCCACGCCCCCATTACCCGGCCGATGGCCGAAAAATGTTCGGCCTGTATTCGACGCCGGCCTCGTTGCATGAGCGTATCGAGCAGCAGATCGGCGAATTTCCCTTTCCAGGTTTCTGGGGGCCGGCGGCCGGCATCGCCTCGAGCCGCTGGATCGTCGATTGCGCCATCGCCGAATTCCAGCTCAATCGACCCGACCTGCAGTTGATCTACCTGCCCCATCTCGACTACAGCCTGCAACGCCTGGGCCCCGAGCACCCGTCGATTGCCAACGAGGTACGGGCCATCGACAGCGAAGTGGGACGTCTGCTGGCCTTTGCCCAAGCGCAAGGCGCGGCGGTGATGCTGCTGTCCGAATACGGGATCGAAGCCGTCACCCAATCCGTTTCCATCAACCGGTTGTTACGTGCCGAAGGCTTGTTGCAGGTACGCCAATCGCTGACTTGGGAATTGCTCGATCCCGGTGCCAGTGCGGCGTTTGCGGTGGCCGACCATCAGATCGCGCACATTTACGTGAAGCAGGCGCGCGACATCCCTCGGGTCAAGGCACTGTTGCAACGCCAGGCCGGCATCGAGCAGGTGCTCGATAAAACCGAACAACGGGCCTGGCAACTGGATCACCCCCGCAGCGGCGAGCTGGTGGCCGTGGCCGCCGCCGATTACTGGTTCGATTACTACTACTGGTTCGACGATCGCAAGGCCCCCGACTTTGCCCGCACCGTGGACATCCATCGCAAGCCAGGCTACGACCCGCTTGAGCTGTTCATCGACCCAGCCATTCGCTTCCCAAAATTGAAAGTGGCGCGCCGCCTGCTGCAGAAAAAGCTCGGCTTTCGCTACTACATGGACCTGATTCCGCTGGACACCCGCCTGGTCCGCGGCAGCCACGGCCGGCTGCCGGAGAGCACGAAGACCGGCCCGCTGCTCATCACCAATTGTGATCTGTCGTTGCCGCAGCACCTTGCGGTCACGGCGGTGAAGCAACTGCTCCTGGAACACTTCCAGGGGCACCCTCATGCCGATACGGCGAATGCCAAGGAGCTTCCATGCGGCGAGCCATTTCCATCACTGTTCTAAGTGCCCTGGCCGGTTTGGCCCAGGCACAGGACCCCAACAACTTCGACTGCAGCAATTTCCTGCAGTTTGGAGCCGACATCAACAAGACCCGGACCGCGTTTGCCCAGAGCCCCGAGACCATGGCCTGGAATTGGTTCGCCTGCCTGAACCAGCCCAGCACGGCACAGAGCAGCAACCTCGTGTGGGAGACGATGAAGCCCTCGGACCAGGTCTACCTGCCCGATGGCGCCCCGCCGGGGGCCTATGACACCTCCGCACCGCTGCCGGCCGAGGTGGTGACACAAGCCAAGGCGCAAGGCATGAACCTGTCCCGTGCCTTCCATAACCTCAACGCCACCCAACAGGTCGACGGCTTGATCCTGCAAATGGGCGGTGCCGTGCCCGACGCCCAACAGGGCAACCCCGTACGCTTTCAACTGCTGATGGGCAAGGACACCTTCGACTACATCGTGAAGAACCAGGTCTACAACGTGAATGGCCAGGCCGCCCTGGCCAATGACCTGAACTTTCCGCCCACCGCCTGGGAGTTGAAAGCCGCGTGGCTGTGGATCGGCTCAGACACAACCTACCGACAAACCCTGGTCAACGACGGCTACTACATTGCCCAGGCCTATTACCAGCAGGACGGAAAATACCAGGTTGGCTACGCGGCACTGAGTGGCCTGCATGTCGTCAATAAGCTGGACAGCAACTGGGTCTGGACCACCTTCGAAAACATCAACAACAGCAAGTACACCGTGACCAATGCGCCAACACCCGCGCCGATGACCAACACCACCGGGCCGACTCCGGCCGCCAAGCCGGTCAATGTCAGCTTCCAGGCCAATAACCCGAGCCTGTCGAAATACGAATTGATCGGAGTCGAGTTCCAACCCATCACCCAGGTACTGGCCAACTCGCAGCTGGAATCGGCGTTCCAGAACACCTCGTCCTGCCTGGCCTGCCACAGCACTGCCGCCTACTCGAACGACGACGGCTACTTCAATTTCGCCCTGAACAAGGGGGACGGCATTGTTTACCCGACAGCCCCGCTGCCAGCCTCAGACTTCGACGGCTACAAAAAACTGGACTTTGTCTGGTCGCTGAAACGCGCCCAGTGGCAACGCTAAGGAGCATGACATGAGCGTATTGAATTTCCCCCGTATCTACCTCAACGGCCATATGTTCTGGAACCCACCCACGGCCAACAACAATGATGTGTTCCCGCTGTATGACGCGGTCAACATGGACATCAACTGGCCGTTCATGAGCCACTTCGACATCACGTCCACCAACGCCCCCACCAAATTGATGCCCTGGGCCATCAAGCCCCTGGCAATGAACGAGCTGCCGACCTATGTGCTGCAGGTACCGACCAATGCCAACCCGAAGACCTACCCGTACATGCCCGCCGAATGGGATCTGTTTGGGGACAATGCCTGCGGCACGGTGAGCTACAAAGGCACTCGCTCAACGATCATCGGTGGCGAGCTGCAGGCCAACACCTACATCACCCAGGATGCGCTGGTCGGCAGGGACTACCAACTGCTCGGCAATCCCTTTGGCAGCAACACTCCGACTGCCGCGCGCTTCGTGGATGTCAGCCCGTGGCAGAACACCTTCACTGCGTTGTATTTCGACAAGCTGATACTGGGAGATGCCACGTGTGGCCTGACCCTCAATCGCCAATATCGGATGATGGATCGCTTCCTGAACTTCAACTGGGGTGCCTTTGGTGGCCTGGTGTATGTCACCACCACCTGGCAGACCTGCTTTCCCAAGGAAAACCTGGAATGGGTCATCGGCGATTCGGCGCTGTTGAGTAACCTTCAAAAGCAGATGACGCAGCAAGGTGTACAGGGCTTGATGTTTCGGTTCTCCACTTACCTGACGTGCTACGACAGAAACGGTGTTTTCAACGATTTCCCGTACGTCAACACCCACTCCAATGCCCCCACGGATACGGATCGTGTGCAAGCGATGTATCAGAAGGGCCTGGACAACGTTTCCAATATTTTCTTCAACCCCGCCTACAGCCGCACCGCCGCAACCCTGGGCCTCTGGCTCACTGACGAATACCCTACCGCCCCCGCCGGCCTTCGCCTGGTGCCCGCGCAACCTGTAGCGGTTTCTCAACCAGGCAAGGATCCCCAAAGCGCCACACTGGGCGTGGTGTCGGCACAGATTACCGACAACACCCTGTCGCTGGACCTGGCTAACACTTTCCCGTTTTATCCGGTGCTCCCCAAGGCCGATATCCTGACCGCCGAAAAATTCCAGGCCGGCGACTACAAACTGGGGGTTCTGCAGAATCAACAGTTCAATCCGGTGGTCAGCTTCGGTTTCGACCAATACAACCAGGCCGCCTTCGACAAACGTTCCGGCCTGCTGGACTTCACCCTGACCGACGCCGACAAGACAACCTTGCAGTCCGGCCCGCTGGCGCTGCAAGTACAACCCCCGGCCCAGGATGCGCCGAAGATCGCCGCCACCCAGCAGACCTGGACCGCCGAGGTCATAGAAAGCGGCAGTTTCATCGACGTGGGCGACCACAAGACGCTGACCATCATGGTGCAGAAAAATGGTGTGCCAGCCGCCAAGACCACGCTGTGGGTAGCGGAATATGGCAACCCCTACATGGTGACCACCAGCGATTACTACCTGGCGTTCAGTAACGCCGCCAACTTCACGCTGTTCTACGACGACCCGACGGACCGCAACTTGAACCATGCCAATCTGCCGCAGTTCAATGATGCGCCCCCCGTATCGAACTACCTGGCCACTGGCAGCGGCCGCCGGCTTACCGCCCTGCAAAACGTGCATCGGCCGACCAGTACCCCGGTCGGGTATCAGGATTTCCTGAACGGCGAGAGCAAACCGATTGCGGTCAATTTGCGCCCTTGCCTGGCATTCGACGCCGGCGTCTACGTCACCGGGACACTGAACAACTACCAGGCCACCCCGGTGGATTACTCCTATGTAACCACCACCACCGACGCCAACGGCATCGCCCAGGTAAGCTTCAGGGCCGTGGCTCCGGGCTTCCCGACCTTGCGTTTTTTTGTCAAGGAAGGCGACAGCGATCCGGTCATTCCCTTCAGCTTCCCGCTTCCCCAAGCCTACATCGACTTCCTCGCCCCGCTGCGCGTCCTGCCTTTGGACGTGCAACTGCAACAGGACTTCATCAACTTCTGGAACACCGTCTACAAGGACAAGGACGCCGCCACGCAGTTGTGGGAGGGTTTCCTCTACCCACGCATCCTGCAGACCTTCTATTACCTGTACCCCATCATGAACAAGTACATGCCGCTCAACTCCCAGGCGCGCGTCGAAGGCGCCATCGACCAGCTGATTGTGCTGATCAGCAAGCCCTACCAGGAAGAAAGCACGCTCTCGATGCCCATCACCCGTGACATGTCCCAGAGCCGCCGCGCGGTATTGGAGCTGTGGGCCAAGAAGCTGGTGAAGCGCAACTATCCGCCACAACAACTCAAGATGAGCGATTACGACAACCTCTGACCGTAACGCTGTTTACCCAAGGAGGATAAACCACTGTGGGAGCGAGCTTGTGTGGGAGCTGAGCTTGCTCGCGATGAAGGCACCGCGGTCTTTCGAATGACCGCGTTATCGTTCATCGCGAGCAAGCTTTGCTCCCACAGGCTCCCACAGTGTCACCCGGTACTTTTCAAAGGAATGACCTATGAAAACCAGTCTCTTGAACCGGCTGTTGCTGTTGATCCTGCTGTTCAGCCCATCGCTGTTCGCCCAAGACAGCGGTGCCGTCTACTTCACCATGGGCGTGCACAACACCGAGGGCTGTAACGAACAGAACGGCAACTGCATCGCCAAACGCATCCCGGGCGAGCCCTCCGATCCGTTTTTCCCAGCGTTCTGGATCAGCGATTGGACCATGTACCGGGTGATGCACAACTACGAAAAGAACCCGCCGCCCTACAGCAATCCCCCCACCACCCTCACCCCGGCGGACTACACCGTCTCCCGGGGGACCAGCTACTACGACACGGCGTATATCCCGGCCGATGGCGACGGCTTTGGCGCGATGATGGAGCACTATGAGAAGTACTGCCTGCCGATCTTCCCGATCAAGAACAACAACTACACCTGCTCCTTCGTGTCCCTGGGCAACAAGGCTTACTTCCTGACCTACCCGCAGGATCGTCCGAAAGACATGCCGGCCTGCTGCATGTTCTCGCCAATGAATCATCCACCTCGGCAGGACTTCATCCAGCACCTGCCCTACAGCGCCGAGCGCAGCCAGAACCTCAACGCCAGCGTGCAGGCCTATGCGCTGGACCTTCAGTCGCCACAGGGTCCGATCCTGTTTGGCTATGCCTTCTACAAAAAGATGACGGGACAACCACCCTACCGGCAGCCCCAGTCGTTCTTTTTCTCCGGTGACACCAGCGTCGCCAATGCGCCGATTGTCAGCCAGAACTACACCAATTTCCGCATCGCCAAACCGGACCCGGCCCAGACCTGGGCCCAGGTGGCCGCGATGTGCCCGGCGAATCCGCCGCCCTGCCAGTTATTCGAGCCACCGGCTTCCCAGAGCAACGGCCAAAAGGCGCAGTGGAACAAGCTCATGCAGCGCAAACCCTGAATGTGGGAGCGGGCTTGCTCGCGAAAACGGAATGTCAGTCGACTCAATGTTGACTGGCCCACCGCTTTCGCGAGCAAGCCCGCTCCCACATTTGATTAGTGTTGTCCTCACCTACGTGGAAGGATCGCCATGAACACTTCACTTCGTTTCACCATGGTGCTACTGGGCCTGGTCAATCTTTCAGCCCTCGCCCTGGAACAACCCCAGGGACAGGCCGTGCCGTCGACACAAGCCACCCGCCTCAATTGCCAGCCTCCCAGCACGGCACCGGCAGCCAATGCCAGCCAGGATCTGTTCGATCAATACAGCTGGCAGCTGTTCATCGCCGTGAACTGGCCCGCCCAGGCGGGGCAGCGAGGTGATCCCGACTGCAGCAAACAACCGGGGGACCCTGGCTACACCGTCTGGCAGACCTACAAGACCGTAGAAGAAACCTTCCTGCCACGGGGGGCAGATCCAGGCCCCTGGAACAGCCCGCTACTTGCCAAGAGCCTGGGCATCATCAACATCGCCGCGCTGAAGAACAGCTCCCAGGTGAATGCCGTCGACCAGGCCGTCGGCGGCTGGCTGATCGACCAGGCTGGCAACCCGACCTACTACGACATCTCGGCCAACGAAACCTCCTACAACTACATCGTCGCCAACCAGTTCTATAACGCCGATGTCGTTTCCAAAGCCAACAACATCCTCTTTCCCTACGGGGTCATCGAGGTCAAATCGAGCTGGCGCATCCTCACCACGCATGACAACGCCAGCCGCTACCTGACCCTGCTCGCCCGTGTAGCCACGTTCGACGATCAAGGCCAGCGCAGCGGCGTCACCGAGGCCTACCTGGGCCTGGTGGGGCTGCATATCATCACCAAGGTGAACGGCTATCCGCAGTGGATCTGGTCGACCTTCGAACAGATCGACAACGTTCCACCCAAAGTGCAGGTGAACGGCGTGTGGGTCGACCAGCCGGCATCCGGCACGACCTATTCCTACTTCAACCCCAGCGCGCCGGCAGCCACCCTCAACCAGTCACCCTGCGACTGGCAGACCCAGGGCGCGCACCTGGTCTGCGTGCCCAAACCCGGCACGACCTTCCAGACCCCGAACCCGTTGAACCGCGTCACGCCGATCGCCGAGGTCACCAACCAGGTCAACACCCGCTACCGCAGCGACCCAGGCCTGCAACGCAGCGTGTTGAAGTACTACCAACTCATCACCACCCAGCGCCCGCTGATGCCAGACAACCCCAGCAACCCACTGGGACAGCCGACACCCGCCCTTTCGGCCAACGTGACCATGGAAAGCTACATCCAGCCCAACAGCAGTTGCATGAATTGCCACTCCATGGCGACACCGGTCAAGAGTCCCTACAAATCCGATTACTCCTACCTGTTCAAATTTGCCAACGCGCCTGTCGGCAAGACCATCAAGGACGAGGAATAACTCATGAGCATCCTGAACGGACCACGGCTGAATTTCTGGGGCGGCATCCGCACGGACGTCAGCCTGCCGAACAATTCCCCGACCATTCCCTACGATGGCAACGATGAGTGGCCGCTCTTCGACCTGACCACCTCGACCCTGGCACCAGGTGCCCAGCCCTACACCGACGACCAGTTGAACAACATGATCAACGCCCCCACCGGCAACTACTACACCGCCGGTGGCTGGAATCACTACGGGCAACATGTCGTCGACATGCAGAACGCCTTGATCAGCTCCCAAGGCAAACCCGGCAGTATCAGCACCACCGGCGACCTGGTGGGCCAGGCCGTCTACCTGCTCGGCTCGGTGGACCCGGTGACCGGCCAGGGACCGGTGTCCGGCCCGATGATGGTAGACCTGGACCCCACCGCCTCGACGACCACTCAGATCTTCGTCGGCGGCCTGCAAATCGGTGGCAACGACAACATCCAATTGCTGATCCGCAGCAACGCCGTGTGCAGCAGTTTCGACGTGGCGGGACGTGTGCTATTGCCGAAAAAGATGGACGCGCCGGGCTCTTTCCATGCCAGCGGCACGTTTCAACTGACCTTCCCCTTGAGCAGCATTGTCAGTTGGAACCAGAACAGCAGCGGCCTGCGCTCGATCATCCAGGCACCGGGCGCGACGGGCATCGTCTTGCGTTTCGTCATGTTCGAAATGTGCCCCACGATGACCACCGAACAGCTGGACGCCGACTACGCCGCCGGCAAGTACACCCCCAACCCGAGCATCGGCCGAGTCATCGGCACACTGGCCCCGGCCTTCGCCGATGAGCCGCTGAACTGCCAGCCGGGCCGGCAACTGGTCAACCAGAGCACGGGCAATGCCGGCTATGCCGACCTGGACAATACCGGTTACCTGAGCATCGACATGGTGAACGTCATCCCGAAGGAAACCTTCCGGGCGGTCAGGGACGACATCACCAGCCCGATCGGCCCCAACGCCAATTACGGGACTGTGACCATCAGCGCCGGCACCACCACCCTGACGACCCTGGAGCCGACCAGCGGTTTTTTATTGGACTACTACGTGTATGGCGGCATCGTCGACCTGCCCCTGACCGTCGACCAGCAACAGGCGGTGCGGACCAACGCCTTGGCGATCAATGCGCCGGACAAGGTCGCTGGGACCACGTTGCAAGCCACCGAGTCGACCTATCGGATCTATGCCGACCAGCGCAACGTCTACTTGGAGGACTACCCCAACGGCCTGTCGATCACCCTGCAAGTCAGGTACCTGGGCGGCGCGGTCCCCTGCACCACCGAAATCGGCCTAAAAGCAGCGGCTCCCGCTGTCTATGATCAACCGCAGTACTGGGACTTTCTCGACTTCCCTGACTCATTGACCGTCAGCAGTGGCCAGCTTTCTGTCAGTTTTCCCGTCACCCTCAAGCCGGGCAGCACCGCCCAGGCGGGTTTTGTCGCCTTGACCTGCACGGCCAATGGCCTCGACAGCGGTGCTTACTTCACCAACTTTCGCAAATACGCCCAGACCGACTTCGGCATTCCCCAGGGCACCACCATCACCTGGCCGCTGATGTACCCCAACGTGCTGCGCTTTCACTACCTGGCGTTCCCCGCCATGTCGCGCTATATCCCGCTGAATCAGCCCGACGCCATCATGGGTGCCAAAAACCCCATCCTCGCCCGCACCTCGGATGCCTACAAAGGCACCACGCTGTTCATGCCAGTGGTGCGCTCGATGTCGCCCTGTCAGCGGGCGCTGCTGCGGGCCTATCTCACCGGCGAACCGTGGCAACCGCCGCAATGACCGCGCCCCTTTTTGCTCACGGATTTTGTTCACGGAGAGAACCTATGCCCGCTCCCCTTCAGATCCCCGCACACCCTGGGGAAAACCTGCGCCCCAGCACCCTCATCGCCGAGGACCTGCTAAACCCTCGCGGCCTCTGCCTGCAAGCCGATGGCAGCCTGCTGCTGACCGAAGCAGGCTCGGGGCTGCCCGACCAGCCCTTCAGCGGCCGTATCAGTCGATTGCGACCGGATCCGCAGCGGCCCGGTGCCTACCTGCCCCGCGAAACTCTGGCGCAAGGGTTTCGCGCCATGAACATGCAGGCGCGCATGCTGCGCGATGAAATCATGGGGGTGTCGGACATCGCCTGCGGTGACGGACGCTGCCTGGTCAGCCAGACCGATTACGTCGCGGGCTCCAAACTGTTGGACCTGCAATTCACACCGCCCGAGCCGGTCTTCCATAGCCGCGGCAACCTGAATGCGCTGTGCTACCACCCGACCCGCCGCAGTTGGCTGGCCGTCAAGCCCGATACCAATCAGTTGGTGGAGTTCGCCACGGGCCAAGAAGAGCACGTGTTGGCCCAACTGCCCGAGCTGGATCAAGGCCAGGAAGCCGTTCCCGTGACGCTGGTGTACGAACCGGCGACAGACGCGGTGCTGATCAGTCTGTTCTCGGGGGAACTGCACGGCGACCCGAGCCGCAAGGGCATCGACTTTGCCGAAAAGGCAGGCCAGGTGATTCGGGTCTGGCCCGCCAGCGCCGAGATCGACATCCTGATTCGCGGCCTGCAACTGCCCACCGGGCTGGCGCTGCGTCCCAACGGCCAGTTGCTAGTGCTGGAACTGTGCGAGCACCTGCAACAACCCCTGCTCTCCGACTGGCACGGCGAACCACTGCATGGCGGCTTTACCCGGTTCAGCGGGCGACTCTTGGGCTGCGACATGCAAACAGCCCAGGTCACGGTGCTCGCCCGCGGCCTGGATACCCCGTCCAACCTGTGCCTGTTACCCGATGCGGTACTGGTCAGCGAAGGCATGGGCCTGGTCGGACGCCCCTTGCCCACGCCCGATGAACGCGTGGTGCCGTTAAGCGGCAGGCTTCGTCGGGTGCAGCTCTGACAACGACACCGGCCGGTGTCAACCAGGCTCGGGGGGGCGAAGACGGCGGCACAATCAATGTTGATGCAAGCTGACCCACTGCTATCGCGAGCAAGCTCGCTCCCACAGGGGATCGAGGTTGTTCATGAGTTTTGTATTCAGCACTGGACCATTGTGGGAGCGAGCCTGCTCGCGATGACGGTTGCACTCAACATCGATTCATGGGGCGTTGATCCAGGCAGCGGTACTAGCGGACGCCAGCCCCTGGCCTGTCGGGAATAACAGCGGCGGACTACAGAGGCTCCGCGGTCTGGATGAGCGAGTTAAGCACCAGCTTTATCTCAATCGCCGGATCTTTGTGCCCTTGCAATATCAAGCCTTCGGCCAAGGCCGTGAACGTCTTCGCAAGCGCGGCATGTTCCAGCGGCGGTTTCTTGCCGGCATGGTTGAATATGATGGTAATCAACTTGCCCAAGGCCTCGCTGTTTTCCTCATGCAAGTCGTAGTAATGCTGTGAGAACTCTTCATCACGCAGGGCGATCAGCTGCAACTCGGCATCGAGGATCGCACAGCGGGTATTGTTCTTCAGGGTGTCGATATAGGCATTCAAGCCATGGCTCAACTGCTCCGCCGAATAGCCCGACGCCAGGGTCGTGCTCAAGCGATCGATTTCAACTCGTTTGAAGCGTTGAGTCAGTTGCAGGAGCAAGTCCGATTTACTGGCGAAATTGGAAAAGAAGGCCCCTTTGGAAAAGCCGGCCGCCTCGGCAATAACGTTGACGCTGGCGGCATGAAAGCCTTTGCTGATCATCAGCTCAGTGGCGGTGTCAAATAGTTTGTCTCTTGTTAGTTGCTGGCTCTCTTCTCGACCTAGTCTCTTTTTAATCACGCCCTCGGCTCCTTTGGCCAGTCAAAATGTGCACCTGTAACTAAATGCGACGAAGCGGCTACTCACTGTATGGAATCCATTTTCGCCATCATATCTTATACGCACCTCGTTCAATCATTTACATTTTAACTTTCATTCAGTGCCATGTATGTGCCATGTAACCGGGACAACCTGGAACGAACGCAAGATGACTATTCAGTCACTTTTGGCCTGGGTACAGGGCAGGTCAAAACCGCCCCTGACAAGCTGGATGGGAGCCCTCCTCTACCGCCCCCAAGAAGTATTTTCCCGCCGTCCCACGACACACCGCAGCGTGAAAAAATCCGCGTAAAGCCCGGTGCAGAGCCACCGATTTGACACCATCACGAAATACCGCTTGATTCTCAGATACCGAATGGTTTTTAATTGCGCCGTTGGTGAAGCCCAACGCCTGCCCCTGGCACCGCGTCCGTGACACGGGTTTCGATGCAATGGCAGGTCATCTCACAGGAGCGGTATTTTAATGGAATATGCCTTCGTTACAGGCGCTACTGGCCTGCTCGGGAATAATGTCGTTCGTGCGCTGTTAAAACGAAACATCAAAGTAAAAGCACTGGTTCGTTCCGCAGAGAAAGCCAAGAAACAGTTCGGCGGCCTGCCCGTCGAATGGGTCGAAGGCGACATGCTCAATGTCGATGCCTTCAGTCATGCGTTGCAAGGGTGCGACGCCTTGTTTCATACGGCGGCCTATTTCCGCGACAGTTACAAAGGCGGGAAACACTGGCAGAAACTGTATGACACGAATGTGACCGGCACCGAGCGACTGTTGCAAGCCGCCTATGCCGCCGGTATCCGTCGCGCCGTCCACACCTCTTCCATTGCCGTGTTGAAGGGCAATAAAGATCAAGTGATCGATGAAACCATGTCTCGCAGTGAACAGGAGGCTGACGATTACTACTTGAGCAAAATATTGTCCGAACAAAAGGTCCAACAATTCCTGGTGCAGCACCCGGACATGTTCATTGCCATGGTATTGCCAGGGTGGATGTTCGGCCCGGGGGATATCGGCCCGACCTCCTCTGGACAGTTCCTGCTCGACTTTGTCGGACAAAAACTGCCCGGCGTACTGCCCGGAAGCTTTTCCGTGGTCGATGCCCGTGATGTAGCCGAACATCAAATCGCGGCCATCACCCGCGGCAGGTCCGGAGAGCGTTACCTCGCCGCCGGCAATCACATGGACATGAAGAGCATTTTCCAGGCGCTGTCCAGCGTCAGCGGCGTAAAAGCCCCCGAACGAAAAGTGCCGTTGTTCATGCTGCGAATCATCGCGCTTATCTATGAAGGTTATTACCGGATCACCAAGAAACCGGTACTCATCAGTACTTCTACGGTCAAGCTCATGGCGCAGGAACAAGGCCGTACGCATTTCAGCCACAAAAAAAGTTCAAGGGAGTTGGAATGCCAGTTCCGCCCCGTCGCTGAAACCCTGACCGATACCCTGGACTGGTATCGAAACAACAACTACACAGATGCTTGATTGAGACAATTCATATAAAGCCTGCCTCTGTAGTAATTTTTTTGACGCGTTCTATATCCAAGGATTGAAAGAGGTTGGTAAATGAAAAGCCTTTCATATAAAGAAGGTTTTCTGCATCGTTTTGTCGGTTTTTCGGAATCGTTCCCCGAGCAAGTTGCTATCCGGCACCTGGACACGGAAGAGGATACCGTCACTTATCGCGAGCTGCGCATCAAGGCCGAAGCCTGCAACGGTGCCCTGACGGCGCTCGGGGTATTGCCAGGCGATAAAGTAGCGCTGGTGCTGCCCAACGGGGTGGCGTTCATCGCTTACTACCTGGCGATTATCGGGCGGGGTGCCATTCCGGTCATCCTCAACTACAAGTTGACCCCTTTTGAAATGAACAGTGTGGTCAGCCTCGCCAGGCCGACCCTGGTGGTCACGACCGAAGCGCTATGGGTGCAACACCGCGAGGTATTCCAGCCGGACAACGGCGTCAAGCACGCCCTGGTGCTGGACGGTGGGAGCGAACCGTCATCGCCCCTGCCCGCCAATGCAACGGCCGCCTCTCAACTGCCTCAACAGCTCGAACCCTTGCTGTTGCCCGAAGGCAATCCGATCGTCTCGGTGCAGTTCACCTATCGAGGCCTCGGCAGGCCCTTGGCTGTTTCACACCGCTATCTCGACCTGACGCAATCGAGCGATGGGCTGCACGAACACTTTCACCTGCAAGGCGTCGGCTCCGTGCATCTGGTGACGCTGCCGCTGTATGCCATCTTCGGCCTGTCCGTGATGATGGTGTTTCCCTTGAGCGTGGGCGCCACCCTGCTCATGACCAACACCCTGCTCAACCGGGACCTGGCAGAAGTCCTGTCCGAGCATCAGGTCACCTTCGCCTGCCTGGTGCCTGACGTCATTCGCTACTTCAATACACGACTGGCCAAACGCAAAGGCGCGCGGTTGCCGTTGCACCCGCAACTGATGATCTACTCGGGCGGCAGCCACCTGCCGGCCGATGAAGCCGAGAAACTGGGCACGCTGCTGGGCTGCAACCCGGTACTGCAGGGCTACGGCTTGACCGAAAGCATGCCGGTGATCGTCCAGAGCTCGATTGGCCCGGTCCACCGCGGCGCCATGGGCCAGCCGATCAGCGGCGTGGAACTGCGCGTTGTCGATGCCGAAGGCCAGGACGTGGCACCCGGGCGCATCGGCGAATTGCTGATCCGCGGCGCGATGGTGATCGACGGCTACCACGATGCCGAGGACACCAATGCCCGGTTCTTCCGCGATGGCTGGTTCCACAGTGGTGACCTGGTCTGGCGGGACGACGATGGGCATGTGTTTTTCTTTTGCCAACGCCTGCGCATCTCGAAGATCAAGGCGCAGATGGTCGACCTGGTGGAAATCGAATCCATCGCCCTCAAGCACCCCGACGTGGTGCGCGCCAGGGCCTATATCGTCCCGGACCACAAGGACGTCAACGTGCTGCACCTGTGCGTCGAAGGAACCGGCGAGCTGACCCAGAACGCGCTGAGCACCCTGCTTTCGCGCTACCTATCGGGCTTCAAGCTGCCCAAGACCATCGAGATTATCTCGCTCAAGGAAGAGGCGCATGCACACTAACAGCACCCAACCGGTCCTGGCCGTTTTCGACTTCGACGGCACATTGACCGACCGGCACACGTTCTGGCGCTACATGCGCTATATCGTGGGCACCCGTTCGTTCTGGCTCAGGATCATTCCCCTGCTGCCCAAGATGCTCAGCGTGATCCTTGGCATCACACCGCTGATGCAAGCGCGCCTGGCCTTCATTGCCTGTTACCTGGGCGGCCTGTCGGTGGAGCAAGAACGCGAGCACGCCAAATACTTCATCAGCGAACAACTGCCACTCTGGCTCAGGCCCGAGGCGTTGCGACGGCTGCAATGGCATCAATCCATGGGGCACATCACCGCGCTGGTCAGCAACTCGCCGGAAAACTACCTGATCCCCTGGGGCCAGGCCGCAGGGTTTGACTATGTGTGCGGCACGCGCCTGGCCACGGCAAAGAACAAACTGACTGGCGGGATAGCCGGTACCAACTGTGTAGAGCGAGAGAAAGTTACGCGGCTCAAGGGCTGCCTGAACAACCTGGATGATTTTTACATTTATGCCTACGGCGACTCATCAGGCGACGATGCCCTGCTCGGCATTGCCAACTCCCCCTTCTACAGAAACTGGTACTGATCGATGAACACGCTGAGCACGTTGGCCCCCAAGCATTTCAAGCGCCCCGGCAGCGCCCCCACCGTCATGATCGTCGGCGCCGGCCCTATTGGCCTGTCCCTGGCGATCATGCTGAAAAAATGGGGCGTGGCGTTTCGCATCATTGAAAAAAACGCCGGCCCCTCGACCGCGACCAAGGCGATGGCGATCCATTCCCGCACCCTGGAAATCTTCCGAGACCTGGGTGTTGCCGAACAAGCCATCAGCGACGGTTTCACGATCAACCAATTCTCCGTGCAGTCGAATGCCAAGCGGGTGCTGAACTACAACTTCTCCTACCTGGACGCGACCTATCCCCTGCTCTTGAGCCTGCCACAGCCGCAAACCGAGAAAATTCTCCTGGAACGGCTGAAGGAACTGGGCGCAGAGGTGGAGTGGAACACCGAACTGGTGGACATCGAAAACCTGCCGGGCTCGGTGCGCATGACGCTCAAGCATGCCGACGGCACCGACGAAACCTTCACCAGTCGTTGGGTGGCCGCCTGTGACGGGGCTCGCAGCAACATCAGAAAACGCCTGGACATGACCTTCGAAGGTTCGTCCTACGATCGCTTCTTCATGCTCGCCGACGCCGATATCGAGTGGTCCGGAAGCAAGGACGAAGGCGCGTTCTTCCTGGGTGCCCAGGACGGTTACGTGGCCGTTGCGCCGATCAGCGCCCAGTCCCGTTATCGACTATTCATCGAAATGCCCTACAACCTGCCACCCGAAGGTGAGCGCCCGTCCTTGAGCCTGGAGAACTTCCAGCGCCTGTGCGAAGGACGTGGGCAAAAGATGACGCTGTCCAATATCTCATCGACCACCATCGCCTCGTTCCAGCATCGCCGCGTGCAATCGATGCAACAAGGCTCGGTGTTCCTGCTGGGGGACTCGGCGCATATCGGCAGCCCCATCGGTGGCCAGTGGATGAACCTGGGGGTTTCCGAGGCCTATAACCTGGCCTGGAAAATGGCTTATGTCGATCAAGGCTTGGCGGATCCGTCCTTGCTCGACAGCTACAACGAAGAGCGTTATCCGGTTGCTTTGGAAGTTGAAAACACCGCACACCGCCTGACGGGGCTGATTACCGTCCGGCGGCGCGCCCTCGTTTGGCTGCGTGACAATGTCCTGCCGCTGTTGAGCAACCGGAAAAAGGTCCAGCGCAAACTGCCATCGATGATTTCCGGTCATCAATATCACTACGAGAAAAGTGATTACATCCAAGAATCGCTGACAAAAAAGCAGCGCAACAACTGGAACAAAAAGGGGAAAAAAACCCAGTTCCAAACCGCAGCGCCTCGCGCTGGACAACTGGCGCCCGATGTCGAGTTGTGGCAACTGCAAGGGATGCCCACAAAACGCTTGATCGACCTGTTCCATGGAACGTTCACGCTGCTGATTTTCAGCGCGGCCGATCAGTTTTCGCCTTTATTGCCGGGCTATTACGCGTTAGCCGAGTCGGTGGAAAAGGACTACCCAGGCATCAAGGCCTATTGCGTGATCGACGCCCTGAGCAGCGCCGGCTTGCCAGCCTGGCACTCGACACTGCTGGACCCCGATTGGCGGCTGCACAAGCGCTACCACGCCAAGGAAGGCACGTTGATGCTGATTCGTCCTGACGGCTACATCGCTTTCCAGGGCGCTGATGCGATAACGCTGGTGACTTATCTGAACGTAAGGTCCGGTTTGCTCAAGGGCGCCCAAAAAACATTATCTTGCGAGAACGACGCAGTGGAACTCCAACTTTAAGTCGCTCCATGGCTACGGCCGATTTACTTCACTGATACAAACAAGGCCCAGTCCTGGGCCATGATTTTTGATCTTTCTTTTGTATAGAAATATCGACCGACTTGGTTAGGAGAACCTTATGCGCGTGCAACTTAACGATGTGGTGCAGGAATTCATTGTGTCCAATGGGAAAATAGCCCATAGCTATTTCTCTCTGTCCGAAAAAATCATTGAGTCATTGTGCGAATCCAATATCGCCAAGGAAGCGATATTGCTGCGCGTGTTGGAACAGGCCGAATCCGTCACTGCCCACTATTTCAATGCTCATCAACAAGTTCTCGAGGGTGTTTATGCCCATGGGATCGAAACCTCCGTCAGCCAGAATGTCGCTGTGCTGGAGCCCGTTCACTCGAGCCCGACAATCCTGGCCCCGGTGCCTGCCACCGAAACCGTCGAACAGGCTGCCGCACTCAGCTACGGGCAATGGTTGCGCGGCGAAATCAGCACAGTCACCGGGTTCCAGGCACAACAGATCGACTTCGATCAAAGTTTCGAAAGCCTGGGGATCGACTCGCTGGGGCTGGTGGACATATTCGAATCCCTGGCCCAGCACTTCCCGGAAAAGAAAGACCTCACCTCGCAGCTATTCGATGCCCCTACCCCAACCGCCCTGCTGGCACGGCTGGAAGCCGATCCGCAGGCATCGGCGGTGGATGTCCAGGAGTGGGTATTGAATCAACTGGCGGCGATCACCGGCTTTACGGTTGAGCAGATCGACCCAACACACAGCTATGAAAGCCTGGGCCTGGATTCGCTGGTGCAGTTGGATTTCCTCGAATCAGTCGTCGCCCTGTGGCCACAGCTCAAGGCTCACAGCTCCGAGCTGGCCAATGCCAAGTTCCCGCAGGCAACCATTGCGCTGATTCAAGCCGCCCTGGCCGATTCCCAGCCGCAAGCGGCGCCCTCACCTGCCGCGACAGTCCCCCAAGAACAGGAAGAAAACCTGCTGCTCAACGCCCTGTCGCCGTTGATCCCCGACGCCGCGCAGTCGATCGATATCCAGACGCCTTTCGCCCAACTGGGTCTCAACGGCTTCGCCCGGGAAGCGCTCTGCCAATCCATGGCACAACGGTGCTCGGCCAGCGAGTTTGCCGGCGAAGCGCTGATGTCCCGTCGCACGCCCCAGGATGCCTTGGCCCTGCTGGCCAGGCTGAGCTAACCCCAGCAGCAATAGGAATGGAATCCGGGTGACAAACAGGTCACCCAGCATTTTGGCGATCAGGAGACAGGGTATGAGTGGCGCAGCAACAACAGCGGGCGATTTTTGCTTCAGCGCAATGGCGGGCGAGTTTCCGGGGGCACCGTCAACGGAGGCGCTCTGGCAGTTGCTCGCCCAAGGGCAGATCGCACCGATCGAATCGATGCCGACACGCTGGGAGGTGGACAAGGCGTCGATCTATTCAACCAAGGCCGGCGAGAAGGATCGTACCTACCTGGACAGCGCGTTTTGCCTGACCGACGACGCCTCGATCCCCTCCCGCCACGAAGGACGGCAGGTCGCCATCGGCCAGAAAGTGCTCCAGACGCTGTTGAGCCAACTCGCCGCGCAAGGCTCGCCACTGAGCGGCGAACGCACGGCGCTGGTGGTCGCGACATCCTGGAGTGACGAGAGCTATTTCGTCACCGGCCTGTCCGGAAAAACCGCTGCATCGGCGGGCTTTACACCGGGCGAACAAGTGGCGACATTGGCCGCGGCCTTTGCCTTGGGTGGGCCGGCGTTATCGGTGGACACGGCCTGCAGTTCGTTCCCCTACGCCCTGGACATGGCCCAGGCGCTGGTCAACAGTGGCCAGGCGGACAACGCGATTGTCATGGCCCTCAACACCGTGCTGCCACCGGCGCTGTTCCTGGGGTTCTCGCAGTTGACGGCGTTTTCCGCCCGGGCGCGGATGGAAGCCTTCGGCCAGGACGCCGACGGCATCGTGCCGGGCGAATGTGCGGTCGCGTTTCTGGTCGAACCCGTCGCCCTGGCCCTGACGGCGCAGCGCCGTCCCCTGGGCGTCTTGCGCGCCTTGGGCATGTCCGCCGACGGCGCCGAGGGCTCGGTATTCGCCCCCGGCAAACAGGCCCAGTATTCGGCTTACCAACGTGCCTATCGCGGCCTCGATCCAAGGGACGTGGACTACATCGAGACCCACGGCACCGGTACACCGCTGGGGGATGCGACGGAGCTGGCCTCGCTGAACAGCTTCTTCGCCCCCCATCGCCCGGACGGCGAGAAAATCACCATCGGTTCGATCAAGTCGGTCATCGGCCATCCTCTGGCCGCTGCCGGCGGCGCTTCGCTCGCCAAGGCCTTGATGATACTGCGCCACAAAGGCATTCCTCCGCAGCCTGGCTACCGTCCCAGCACAAAGGTCGACGACACCTGCCTGCGACTTGCCACCCAGCAAGTGCAGCCCTTGGAAGAGCGTCCGTCGGCAATCCGGATTGGCATTTCCAGCTTTGGTTTTGGTGGCGCCAACGCGCACCTGGTGGTGGACGAATACCGGCCCGACGACCACCCCGCCGCAGCCCCCGCAACCACTTGCGGCGTGCTGATGCTGGACCTTGCCATTGTCGAGGCTGAAGCAGCGCTGGGCAGCCATCGCTCGTTGCAAGCATTCCAGCAGCAGCTCGAGCAACCCGCCGCCCCCTCGGTCATGTTTCCTTATGGGCGCTTCGTTGATTACACCCCGGCGCCCGGTCAGCCTTTGCTGGGCAAATTTCTCGCCCAGGACCACGTCATCGATATCGACGGTTTCGGCATGGGCCCCAAGCCGCTGGCCCATGTCGACCCGTTCAAGCTGTTAATCACCGATCGCGTCAATCACTTGCTGCGACGCTTGCCCGGCGTGGCCGGTTCGTCCGGCACCGCGATGGTGATGTGCTGCAACATGGGCGGCGAGCGCTTCAGCAACGCCTATAGCAGCGCCCACAACTTCTACTCCCGGACGCAAGGCGCGGCGCCGGGCGTCGAGGTGACTGACGTGGCGACCATGTTGCCGAACATGTTGTCCGGCTACCCGGCGCAGATTTTTGACTTCAAGGGTTTCCATCAGACCCTGGTCGGCACCGCGGGTCTGTTCTGGCAAACCATGCTGGCCTCGCCGCAATGGTTCGACAACGGCATCACCACGCTCCTGCTCGGCGCCGGGCGTTTTTTCAGCGGCGAAATCGAGGTCGAGCGCGCTCGGTACAGCGCGATCCAGCAAGGTGAAGGACTGGGGTTGCTTGCGCTGCGTCGCTATCAACCGCAGGCCACTGAAAAACCCTTGCTGGTGATCCGCGCCGCGGTCCTCGCCCATGCAGCCGGCTCGCTGGAAGAAGCCTGCCGGTTGTTGGGCAAGGAGCCGAGCGACTATTCGAACGTTGAGGTCTGCGAGTTGCAGCCCGTTGCGACGCCCGCCAGCGGATCGCTGCAGGAGATCACCGGTTTCCTGGCCGAAGCCAGTGGCATCGAAACCCTGCTGGCGGTGATGTTGCGGGGCACGACCCATAGCGTGATCGAGGTGCGCGAGGCTGGCAAGGCGGTGATGTGGCTGTTTACCGAGCAGCTTCGCCAATGGAACCCGACCACGGCCGAGGCCATCAAGCATCCTTTCATGTTGCGCTTTGCCCATTCTTCATCCCAGGAACTGCAGCAGGTCATCACGCCTGTCAGCCGGGTCCGCGAGCCGCAGAACGATGGCGTCGACGTGCAGCAGCTCAGCGACATGCTCACCAGCACCCTGCTCTCCGGGCTGCGGGTACGGGTGCGCGCCATGGAAAGCCTGTTCGCCCTGCACCGTGGCGATACCGTCCAGCGCCCGGCGCACTGGCAGCGCAGCGCGGAACATAGCGTGATCACCAACGCCCAGCGCACCCCTCAGTCGCTGCACGCCCAACTCGTGGTGAATGAAGCGCACCCGTACTTCTTCGATCATCCCCTGGATCACATCCCGGGCATCTTGCTGCTGGAGGGCGTGCTGCAACTGCTCGAACTGGCCATGCCGCCTCTGAGCGGACGGGTCGCCTACATCAAGACCCTGACGATCAAGTTCCAGCACTACGTACAGAAGCAGGGCACGGTCGATCTGCACGTCGAGCAAGGCGACGATCCCCAGGTGTTCAGTGCCAAGGTCATGCAGGCCGGGAAAGTGATGTGCACCTGCGTCCTCGCCATGGCCTACAGCTCGGCGTTCGAGACCTCACCAGCCGGCGAATTCAGCGCCACGCCCTGCCGCGACAAGGCCCTGCTGCACAAGGCCAGGGCGCAAAACGTCATCGTCAGTGACATGAGCAGCGTCGCCCAGGGCCTGAGCGTGGACACCGTGAAACTGCCGCCGGAGCACTTCTTCCAGGCAGGCGATCCCCAGCACTATTCGATGGTGTATTTCCTCGAAGTGGCTCGCCAGTGCTACATGCAGATCGCCCACAGCCACCTGCGGATCCCGCTCAATACCCCGATGAACCTGCTGGCCTTGAGTTTCACCCTGGATCGGCCCATCCCCAGGAACAGCCCGCTGTCATTGGCGCCGCAAGCCGGTTTCGATACTGCGCTCCAGGCCTTCAAGACCAACCGCATCTATATCGACCTGTTCAACCGGGGCGAAAAAATCGGTCAAGCCAGTATTACCGCCCAGGTGCTGAGTCAATCGGCGCCGGCAGCCTGAGCCTTGAATGGATCTGCCCACCCCGCATGACCGTGCCCCCCACAACCAAGGTGTCGCCGTGAACGATGTCAACGTGCAAGTCATAGTCAAATCGCCCCCTTCCGAAATCTGGAAGCTCTGGAGCAATTTTCCCGACGCGCCGCTCTGGGATACCGACGTCCGCCAGTGTCAACTCGACGGTCCGTTCCAGGCGGGAACCCGCGGCCGATGTGTCCTCAAGAATGGCTTGACGATGCCCCTGAAACTGGATGCCGTGAGCCCGTATGAAAGTTATCGCAACAGCGCCCGGCTGCTCTGGATCGACCTCGAATTCGATCATCGGATGCGCAGGCTCTCTGCCGATGAAACCCATGTCATCCATAGCGCGAAGATCTCGGGGCCGTTGAGTTTCCTGTACCGCGGGCTGCTGCGTAAAGCGCTGGCCACGGCGATGACCACAGCCCTGGACAACCTGTGCAGGCTGGCTGAACTGCGGGCCATCGATACATCGGGGCTCGGGAAAACCGCGACGCCTCGTCCAATGCCGATCCGTTAATTGGATGTCACGGGGATACACAAACCGTGGCGAGGGAGCTTGCTCCCGCTGGGTCGCGAAGCGGCCCTGTTTTGGGGCTGCTGCGCAGCCCAGCGGGAGCGAGCTCCCTCGCCACAGGATGATTGCCCGGCTTTATTTCGCTTAGCTGACTGGCATTCGACGCTTCGCCTACTTATCGATAACAGCAACATTTCGGACCAAGCATGAACCTACAGAAAAACACCCACTATCTCATCATGGGCATCATGGGCCTGGGTGTCATCGCCCCAGCCTCGAGTTTCGCCGACACCCTCGGTCCCTATGTCAGTGGTATGGGCGGCGTGAACTGGGTCGCTGAGCAGGACCTTAACCAGAACGACCTTGACTTCGTCGAGATGGAATTCAACCAACCGTTGCATTCCGGCTTCGCCACCGGCCTGGCATTGGGCTGGCGGTTCCCGGTCGGGCTAAGACCCGAAGTGGAACTGAGCTACCGTCGCAACACCCTGACCCAGTTCAATCATCGGGTCTACGAAGGTGGTGGCAGCATCGACGGCAAAGGCGAAGAGGAAGCCACCAGCCTCATGGCCAACCTCTGGTATGACGTCACGAACCTGCCAGCCCCGTTGAACCGGTTCACCCCTTATGTGGGCGGTGGCCTGGGCTACGCCGTGCTGACCATCACCGGCCTGGAAGCCGGCGGCGTCGAGTTCGGCGACACCCATCGCGACACCGTCTCGGCCTGGCAACTCGGCACCGGGGTCGCTTACGAACTCAGCGAGCATTGGTCCATGTCCCTGGATTATCGCTACTTCAAGACCAGCGAAGCGCACTTCGGCAACATCCAGGGCCTGCCCCAGGGCGATGTGCAAACGGAGTACAACGCCCAGTCCTTGATGCTTGGTTTGCGGTATTGGTTGTAAGCGCTAGACGGATCGGTGCCTGGCCTTGGGCAGGCGCCGATTGATCAGCACGCCTAGCGCAAGGTACCCGGCACCTGGCGCCCGGCAAATCGTGCAGCGGCCACTGCCCTGTTGGGAACGTCCAGCGCGCGGATCAACGAAGAGACATGGATGCGCACGGTGAAGGGAGAGATCTCAAGCGCCGCGGCGATTTCCTTGTTGGTCTTGCCTTCGGCAATCAATTGCCAGACCTCTCGCTGGCGAGACGTGAGCCGGCTCATATCATCGTCGGAACCGAGCGGCAGCGGGCCCGAAGGCTCGTACTTGACCAGCACTTCGCCACGGCGAATATCGACGATGGCCTTGCCAACCTGATCAGGGGATAGGCTCTTGCCGACAAAGCCATCTACACCGGTCTCCATGACACGGCCAATGACATCGCTGTCATCCAGGGTCGATACCACAATCATCACGGTGTGCTTGAGTGCCTGGCGCAACTGCGCGAGCTCGCTGATGGAACCCAGGCCGGGAAGACGTATTTCAAGAATCAGCGTATCGAGCGGTTGCCCATTCGTTGCCAGCGTCCGCGCTTCCTCCAGGTTCCCTGCTTGTTCGATCATTGCGCCCGGTATAAGGCGCTCCAGCAACACCATCATCCCCTCTCGGAACAGCGGATGCTCGTCTGCTACGATCATCCGGCACATCTTCCGACCCGAGGCGCGTCTCTCATCGCGTCCCATACTGCATCTTGACGACTTCACTGATTCTCTGCGCAATGCCATTGGTGGGAGGCGTGACAGATCGGATCGACTGACCGCGATAAGGTCCGTCCGCGGGAAACCAATTCTGGACAACGACAACCTGTTTCGGTTGCTCGGCCGAAGCCGGGCCCGTGGAGATTTCATTGGTGAACTTGCAGGTATCAAACGTACCCAGGGCTGTCTTGAGCGTCTCACGCCCGTTATACGTCAGCTTCTCGACGACATCGAACTCGACCGTTGCCCCGGCGCTCACCGCTTTGTTTTTGTAGCTGACGGTGACGGTTTGCCCGGGTTGCAGATCAATCGGTGTGGAAGCGGGAGGCTGGTAGGTGGTGGTCACCAACGATGCCCCGGCACCATGGCGATCGCCGTAACGAACCAGCCGACCGTCCTTGATCTCGGCGAAGGTGGTCGTCAGGAAAAACGGCACATTATTCAAGAACGACGTGTGCACCGAAGCAACCGGATTGGCACCGGCAAATGCCTCACGCCCAAGCGTCTCGGTTTTTCCGCGACTGGTGGCTGGCGACAGGTTGTCGCGACTTTCATACTCCACCACCGTCCCGGCCTGAAAATCCGCTTCGTTGGTGCAAGCCGCGGAGGACGTCTCACTGGCCGTGGAAGCCGACGCATCGGCAATAAAAGAACCCCAGCCACTGGTGGCAAGGGCCGAGACGGCGAACACCGTTGCCAGACGCATGCGGTAAGCCGTGTCGGCGTTGGACTTTCTGGCAGGTGTACTTTTCAAAAAACAGATCCTTGTTCAAATAGGCTCGTTGCGATCGATCGAAAACCCGACAGCGCCCATAGGTTAGGGTCGAGTGCCGACCGGCGCTATAGCGCAAGTGTGCTATAGGCTTTGCCCTCGTCCGGGCTGGGGGGGATGATCGGGACTACCGATACGCGCCAGACAATGACATCATAAGGCCACCACTTGGATCGAGCCTGGACGCGCTTCATTCTTCAGCCTTGAAACCGTATCAGAGGCTCGTATGACCGAAACACTGGAGCGCTTTGTCCAGGCGCAAGCGGCAACCTATGAGCGCGCTTTGCTCGAACTACGGCGCGGGCGCAAGGAAAGCCATTGGATGTGGTTCATCTTTCCGCAATTACGCGGCCTGGGTGTCAGCGAGAACGCCACTTACTACGGCCTGCGCGGCCTGAAAGAGGCGCGCGATTATTTGCATCACCCGCTTCTGGGACCGCGACTCGAACGCGCAACCCGCGCCGTCCTGGACTCGGAAGTCGCTGTAGAAAAACTCCTGGGGACCCTCGATGCCATGAAGTTCGCGTCCTGCATGACGCTGTTTGCAGCGGCCGCGGGCGAGCACTCCGTGTATGCCCAGGCGCTGGAGGGTGGGGTGAGTGTCGACTCAAGAACACTGGAATTACTTAAGGAACCAGAGTGATCTGGCCAGCGCTCGTTGCCTATCAATATCGAACCGATAGAGACCGTTTCCGATAAAGCGCTGGTGGGCGATGCGACCCACAGGTTGCCGAGGCTGGTCGACACGTTGGGCTGATCCGCCATGCAAAACTCGCCCATGATCGCCCCAAAGATTTCAACGAATACGCCGATACAGGCTTGATAAACTGACCGGCTCGCGGGTACGCCCTTGCGACGCAATGATTAAGGAGATCCAACGGACATGATTGTCGGCATTGACCTGGGCACCACCCATAGCCTGATCGCGGCATGGCGCGACGGCGCGGCGCAACTGGTACCCAACGCATTGGGCGAGTGGCTGACCCCGAGCGTGGTCGGCCTGGACGACGAGGGCCGCGTCATGGTCGGCCGCGCAGCCCTGGAGCGCCTGCAGACCCACCCCCAGGTCACCGCCTCGCTTTTCAAGCGCTATATGGGCAGCGCTCGTCTCACCACGCTTGGCAATCGACAGTTCCGGGCCGAGGAGCTCTCGGCCATGGTGCTGCGCAGCTTGCGCGAGGATGCCGAGCGGCATTTCGGCGAACCGGTGGAAGAGGCCGTCATCAGCGTCCCCGCCTATTTCAGCGATGCCCAGCGCAAGGCCACGCGTATTGCCGGCGAACTGGCCGGGTTCAAGGTCGAGCGACTGATCAACGAACCCACCGCGGCCGCACTCGCCTATGGCTTGCATCAGCGCGATAGCGCCAGCACCTTCCTGGTTTTCGATCTCGGCGGCGGGACTTTCGACGTGTCCATCCTGGAGCTGTTCGAAGGCATCATGGAAGTTCGCGCCAGCGCCGGCGACAACTACCTGGGCGGGGAAGATTTCGACACGCTGCTGCTCCAGGATTTCGTTGCCGCACAGGCGGGCAACACCGAGGGGCCGCTGGCCCTCGAAGACGCGCAGCTCTACGGTCGGCTGCGCCGTGAAGCCGAACGCGTGCGCAAATCCCTGGGCCAGGAGTCAAGCGCTACGTTCGCAGTACGCCAGGGCGAGCGCGAATGGCGTCGCGAATACACCCAGGCCGGCCTGACCGATCTGTATGCGCCCCTGTTCAGCCGCCTTCGAGCCCCTATCGAAACCGCTTTGCGCGATGCCCGCATCCGCGCCAGTGAGCTGGACGAAGTGTTGCTGGTGGGCGGCACCACCCGCATGCCGCTCGTGCGCAAGTTGGCCGCCAGCCTGTTCGGACGTTTCCCCTCGATCCAGCTCAACCCCGATGAAGCCGTGGCATTGGGCGCCGCCGTGCAGGCAGGGCTGAAGAGCCGCGACGCGGCACTTGAAGAAGTCGTGCTCACCGACGTCTGCCCTTATTCCCTGGGCATCGAAATTGCGGTCGAGTATGGCGGCAAGCTCGAAAACGGCCATTACCTGCCGATCATCGAACGCAACTGCGTGGTGCCCGTGAGCAAGGTCAAGCGCGTGTTCACCCTCCAGGATCAGCAAAAGGTCGTGCTGCTGAAGGTCTATCAGGGCGAAAGCCGTCGGATCAGTGAAAACATTCTCCTGGGTGAACTGGAAATTCCCGTGCCGCCCATGCCTGCCGGGGAAGTGGGGATCGACGTGCGCTTCACTTACGATACCAACGGCCTCTTGGAAGCCGATGCGCAGATCGTCCAGACTGGAGAGCGACGCAACCTGGTGATCGCCAATAACGCCGGCGTGCTGAATAGCGAAGAAATCAGCCAGCGCCTCAAGGCCTTGGAAGCACTGAAGATCCATCCACGGGACGAACAACCCAATACCCTGCTGATCGCCCGGCTGGAACGTCTTTACCAGGAAAGCCGCGGTGATCTGCGCCAACGGATCGATGAGTTGGCGACCCGTTTCGCCCAGATGCTCGATACCCAGGAACTGCACGACATCCGGGCGCTCCGGCTGCAGATCAGCGCCCAGCTCGACAGCCTGGAAGAAGGTGTCTGGCGATGACCTGCTGGGTGGTACTCGGGCTGCCGGAGGACGCCGATAAGCGCAGCATCAAGCGCCAGTATGCAAGCCTGCTCAAACAGCATCGGCCAGACGAAGATCCCGAAGGGTTCCAGCGCCTGCGAGAGGCTTACGAACAGGCGTTGGAGTGGGCTGACTGGCAGCAGGAAGTGGTGGTCGACGACGAGCAGCCAGTCCCCATCGAGCCGCCCCTCGTAGAACTGCCTGCCCCGAGGCAGGCACCGACAGGGCCCTCCCCCAGCCAGCGCCTGGCAGCGCAATGCCTGGAGGCGATAGACGCGACCAATCTCGCCAGCCGCCTGACGCAGGCGCGTCTTTATGCCTGCGAACGTGAATTCGAACACGGCCTGCTGGAGCGTTGCCTGACGCAGGAAGATACCTACGACCTGGCCGAAGCGGCCATTGCGCAGTTGCACTGGCTGACCCCCTGGCAGCGCCAGGACCTGCCCAGCGCCAGCACCGAGCAACTGCGCGGCAAGCTCATGGAGCTGGCATGGTCCCGCCTGACCGGGGCCTGCCACGATAGCCAACGCTTTCTCGATCTCGCCCGCCAGCTCGACGCCAGCCCGTGGCTACAAACCCTGGATGCTCGGCAATGGCTGAACCGCTGCCTGGCCATGGCCCTCCTGCAAGCACCGGGTTGGTCGGAGCAGTTGTTCGATGCCATCTGCGCGCAACAGGGCTGGAAGCAGACCGGCCACCATAGCCCGTGTCCGGAACCCCGGTGGAGTCAACTGCTTGCCCGCAGCCACTGCGCCACGTTCCTTCAGCAGCAGGTTCGCCTCGCCCAGGGTACCGACAGCAGCGAATCCCAGGCTGCACGCATGCTGTTTGGCTCGCTCGATGAAGACGCCCGGATGGGCTTGAGCATGAGCTTCAGCGCCGAGGATTGGGCTGCTTGCGAAACGCTGTATCGCAACGTCCAGCTTCGCTATCCCCATCTACTGGACGAAATGCCTCAACTGGCCCCGGAACTATGGCGCCCGTTGCGTCGCGAACCGCCGATGCTAGCCGTGCCACTGGCCCTGCTCGGCACCTCGACCTACATGAGCTGGGCCTTGGAATATCAACTGGGCGGCGCGTTCCTCACCAGTTTGATCGACCTGCTCCTGCGCGCGCTGCTACTGGGTGTCGTCGCCTGGGGCCTGCATGCGTTCTGCAAAGCACTGGGCCGCGGTGCCTGGCGCCTCGACCGATCGATCCAGACGCGCTTTGGTCATTGGCTGAGCCTGCGACGTCCTGCGCCCCTGCCGATTCGTGAAAGTCTCTGGGTCGGGTTGCTGGGTGTTCCCATCTACCTGGCCGGAGGTGCTTTCGCCGCTGCAACTTATTTCGGGATCCTTGCTGCGCTCGCGGCCCTGAGCCGACGCACCGCCGCCCGACACGGCAAGTCCTTTATGGCTCGCGCCTATGAGCGCGTGCCCGGGGATGTACTGGTCGGCCTGTTCCTGGGGATACTCGTGCCCCTGGTCATGCTGGGCAATGCCTTGGCCAACCACTCGAGTCTTGCCGCAAATCAAGGACTCCAGGCTTGGCCACAGCGTACCTGCGCCGCCCGCCAACTGACGGACTCGCCATGTCCTTCCAAACTTTCAGCCACCCAGTGGCATAAGCCCGACACCACCCAGGCGAAACAGCCATGATCAGCACCCGCGCCTTTATCACGGCGGTTGTCGTCCTGTTAACGATGGCTTGGCTGGTGCAGCGAGTCTCCAGTTCGGAAACCGTCGACAAAGCGACTCTTTCATCCTGGACCGACATCCAGGCCATTAACACTTGCCTGGTGGAAGGTGCGGAGCTGCTGGAACAGCGCTACGCCGACTATCACGCCGTTCTTGCGCCGTCCAAGGATGTATGGCCGACCTGGCGGGGCTTTGTCGGGTTCGGCATGGGCTCTGACGATATCCTGAGGACCCAGGCCCCCTGCAAACCCTGGTTCCATAGCGACGATCCCGACCTGAACACCCAGGCCAAAAACTACGTCAAGGCCTATGACCGCCTACGGCCCGACGCACTGGCCATCGAGCGTTGGTTGGGGGACCGGTCGAACGAACTGCCTTCCCCCGAACTCGACCGACTCGAACAAGCCTTCAACCTGGGCCTGCAAGACGTACGTGCCCAAGCGATACCGTTGCGCCAGGCCCTGGAGCAACCGCAATTGCATGTTCGCGAGCAACAGTTGGCGGCCATCGAAACACGCCTGGGCCGTGACCAGCATTGGCAGACCCTGCGCTTCATGATCCTGGCACGTCAGACCATCAATGCACTCGACGCCATGACCGAAGGCGCACCGCTGAGCCCGGAACAACTGCTTACGGCGCAGCAGACTCTCACGACCCGTTGGACGGACGCCGAGACCTTGATACAGGCCCTGCCCCGGTTGCGCTCGGCCAACGGCAACCGGCCCGTGTGGACCCACATCAGCTTCGCCGCCAAGGAATGGATCAGCGCTCTGGAGCGCTTGCAGCAACACTGGGCTTCAGGCGCCGACGCCGATGAACTGAACCAGGACCTCGCCGCCGCTCGGGCCGGTTATGACGAATTGCAATCGCGCTATAACACGGCGGTGAAGGCTCAGTATTGAGGAAACGTACGAGCGACGCCTGACGCTGTCCGGCGTGGATCGAGTTCCAGATCGAAAGCACAAAGCGGCATCCAGCCTCGATCTCCTCGCCACCCGACAGCGCTCCAGGCACAAACCCGCACCGCTCAAGGACCTTCCTTGAGCCGACGTTGCTCTCATAGACATAAGCCACCAATTGCGTAAGCCCCCAACGTATCCGCGCCGCCTCGATCAGATGTTTCAGGGCCTGCGTTGCCAACCCTTGCCCACTCGCGCGTTGATCAATGCGATAGCCCACCTCGGCGCAACCGTGCGGTGAATGGATGCCTTTCAAATTCGCCCGCCCCACGATTCGCCCGCTGGAATCTTCGATCACAAACGGATGCCAAGTGCCCTCGGCAAAATCGGCCAGATAGCTTTCAATGTGATCGGTGACGCCCGTCAATGAATAAAAGCTAGGGTCCCGTGGGTCAATCTGCGATTCGAACCATTCACGGTTATGGATTTCGAAGGCCAGCAGGGCTTGCACATCGGTCATTTCCAGCTCGCGGATCCTGAATGGTTTCACTGATTGTTTCTCCTGGGTCGTGAAGCTCAATCGTAAGGTCGAGTGATCGTTCATGGCGAGGGTTTCTGCTTGAGCGGTCTTTTGTTGGGGGGCCGTTGCGCGCCCCAGCGGGAGCAAGCTCCCTCGCCACGGGGTTCATTTGATGGGAGCCATGAACGAAAAATGCTCCGTACCTTTCGATACGGAGCATTTCTTCAAGGCTTCCCGCGGATTGCCAGGGCTTCACGCAACGGTGAGGCGACTGGTTCAATCGCCTGCAGAGTCCAGAGCGACTCTACAGTTCCTATCGGGGGAGCCAGGGCGGAACCTGCCTGGAGTCCTTCAGGCGTTCTGGTTCCAGGGACGGTCTCCATGCTCGTCCTTGATGCGCGTCGGCAGGCCCATCACGTCCAGCGCCTCGAGGAACGCCTCGGCAGGCAGCTCCTCGACGTTGACCATGCGCTGCACGTCCCACTCGCCACGGGCCACCAACAAGGCCGCGGCCACGGGTGGCACGCCGGCTGTATAGGAAATGCCCTGGCTGTCGGTTTCGGCGTAAGCGTCCTCGTGGTCGGCCACGTTGTAGATGAACATTTCGCGCGGCTGGCCATCCTTGGTGCCCTTGACCAGGTCACCGATGCAGGTCTTGCCGGTGTAGCCCGGTGCCAGCGAGCTCGGGTCAGGCAGCACAGCCTTGACCACTTTCAGCGGCACGACTTCCAAGCCCTCGGCAGTCTTGACCGGTTGCTCGGAAAGCAGGCCAAGGTTCTTGAGCACGGTGAACACATTGATGTAGTGCTCGCCGAAACTCATCCAGAAACGCACGTTGGGCACGTCGAGGTTCTTCGACAGCGAGTGCACTTCGTCGTGACCGGTCAGGTACAGGTTCTGCGAGCCGACCACTGGCAGGTCGTCGGTGCGCTTGACCTCGAACATGGTGTTGCTGGTCCACTGGCTGTCCTGCCAGCTCCACACCTGTCCAGTGAATTCGCGGAAATTGATTTCCGGGTCGAAATTGGTGGCGAAATATTTGCCATGGGAGCCGGCATTGACGTCGAGAATATCGATCGAATCAATGCGGTCGAAATGCTGTTGTTGCGCCAGTGCCGCATAGGCATTGACCACACCCGGGTCGAAGCCCACGCCGAGAATGGCGGTGATGTTCTTCTCCTGGCACTCCTGGAGATGGTTCCACTCGTAGTTGCCGTACCAGGGCGGCGTCTCGCAGACCTTGCCCGGCTCTTCGTGGATGGCGGTGTCCAGGTAGGCCACGCCGGTATCGATGCAGGCACGCAGCACCGACATGTTGAGGAAAGCAGAGCCGACGTTGATGACGATCTGCGACTCGGTTTCGCGAATCAGCGCCTTGGTCGCTTCGACATCCAGAGCGTTCAGTGCAAAGGCCTTGATGTCGGCGGGTTGCTTGAGGCTACCCTTGGCCTTGACGCTGTCGATGATGGCCTGGCATTTGGAGATGTTGCGCGACGCGATAGCAATACGACCGAGCTCGTCGTTGTGCTGCGCGCACTTGTGGGCCACCACCTTGGCGACACCTCCTGCACCAATGATAAGTACGTTCTTCTTCAATTTCTTTATTTCTCCTTCCGCCAGCTCAAGAGAGGCTGGACAAGTAGTCGTCGTAAACAAACTCGCGAACCACCTCGACGCTGCCGTCGAGTTGCTTCACAACGATGGACGGCATCTTCAGGCCGTTGAACCAGTTTTTCTTGACCATGGTGTAGCCCGCTGCGTCGATGAACGACAGCCGATCGCCGATGGACAGCGGACGATCGAATTTGTACTCGCCAAAGATGTCGCCGGCCAGACAGGATTTGCCACAAACCATGTAGGTGTGTTCGCCTTCGCTCGGTGCCAGCTTGGCGTCCAGGCGATAGATCAGCAGATCGAGCATGTGCGCCTCGATGGAACTGTCCACAACGGCCAAGTGCTTGCCGTTGTAGAGCGTGTCGAGCACGGTGACTTCCAGCGACGCGCTCTGGGTGATCGCGGCCTCGCCCGGCTCCAGGTAGACCTGCACGCCATACTTCTGCGAGAAGGCCTTGAGCCGTGCGCAAAAAGCGTCCAGGGCGTAGCCCTCGCCGGTGAAATGGATGCCGCCACCGAGGCTGACCCACTCGACCTTATGCAACAAGTGACCAAAGCGCTCTTCGATAGTGCCCAGCATCTGGTCGAACAAGCCGAAATCGCCGTTCTCGCAGTTGTTGTGGAACATGAACCCGGAGATATGCTCGATGACTTGCTCGATTTTCACCGGATCCCATTCGCCCAAGCGGCTGAACGGTCGCGCCGGGTCGGCCAGCAGGTAATCGGAACTGCTCACTTGCGGGTTGACCCGCAGGCCGCGGACCTTGCCGGTCGAGGCCTCGGTGTAGCGCTGCAACTGACCGATGGAGTTGAAGATGATCTTGTCGCAGTTGGCGAGCATCTCCTCGATCTCATCGTCAGCCCAGGCCACGCTGTAGGCGTGGGTCTCGCCCGCGAATTTCTGCCGGCCAAGCTTGAGTTCATAAAGCGACGACGACGTGGTCCCGTCCATGTACTGCTGCATCAGGTCGAACACCGACCAGGTGGCGAAGCACTTGAGCGCCAGCAAGGCCTTGGCCCCGGACTGCTCACGCACATAGGCGATCTTCTGCATGTTCGCCAGCAGCTTTTGTTTGTCGATGAGGTAGTACGGCGTTTTGATCATTTTCGAGGCCTCCGGGCAAGGCGAGCCAAAAAAGGATGCGCATTGTGCCTTCACTGACTGCAGATCGAAAGAGCGAAAAGCCCCGTTCGCGCAATCATCCTGATCCAGGCCGACGCTTTGCGATCACCGGACATACCGGCTGCCCAGGCGACGAAATGCTGGATGATCTGACAAAGGGGGGTAACCGCAGAGCGCCGATGCTCGACCTTGAGCCGTTGCGCATGTTCGGCACAGCGGGACAACCGTTCGGGATCAGTGCTTGTGCATCAGGCCATGAAGCACACCGAACCTGAGACCCGCTTCGCAAGCGAGCATGTCTGTAATACCGAAGACCTTGAACGCCGCCAGCATGATCGCCAGGCCACCGGGCAGGATGCCCAGGCGATGGCTCTGCAAACCGGCCAACCTGAGGCGGTCGACATGCCCGACTTCCAGCAGCCGCAACGACAGGCGCAACAACCCGCTGTAGGTAATACCGCCTTGCCCAGCGTCATTGAGACCATTGGCCTTGAGCACCTTGGCCAACATCCGCGCCGTACCGGATGAGCCGATCACCTGCTGCCAGCCCTGCGCGCGATAACGCGCCGCCACTTCTTCAAACTGCAGGACTGCTACTCGTTCAGCCTCCAGCAGCGCCTGAGCGGTGATACGTCCGCCCGCAAAGTAACGCGCGCCAAAGGTGCCACTGCCGATGGCAATGCTCTCCGTCAACAACGGCTGAGCGCCCTGTCCCAGAATCAGTTCGGTCGAGCCACCGCCGATGTCCACCACCAGTCGTGTCTGCTCGACACCGGGCACCGCATGGGCCACACCGGCATACACCAGCCGGGCTTCTTCATGCCCGGACAGCACGTCGATCCGAAACCCCAGGTGCCGCTCGGCGCTGGCCAGGAACAGTTGGGCATTGGCCGCTTCGCGCACGGCACTGGTGGCCACCGCCCGTACCCGTCCGGCTTCAAAGCCACGCAGCTTTTTGCCGAAGCGGGCCAGGGCCTGCCAGCCTCGATCCAGTGCCAACTCGTCCAGAGCCCCGGCTTGCAGGCCCTCGGCCAATCGGACCGGCTCGCGCAGGGTTTTCACTTCCTGGATCACCAACTGTCGATTGCGCTTGACCGACTGGCCAATCACCAGGCGAAAGGCGTTGGAGCCCAGGTCAATGGCCGCGAACAGGGGGGCGTCGCCTTTCATAGGGGTGTTCCTTGATTCATCAGCCAGCAGGCACAAGCGCTGCGGGCATCCCACGATGGTTTGCGAGGATCCTGCCATGGGTTCGATGACACCTGGATGACACCCCCTGTTTTAGCCTGCGACAGGCCCATGAAGCGCAGATGACCGTCACTACTATGTAACAAATTGCAACTAGCGTGGGTCGCGCCCCCACGACCGAGTTTTCCATCATGTTTTCAACCCAGGACACCTTGGTACAGCGCATCCACCGCGAGCTGCTGGATCACAATGACGAAGAACTGGAGCTGGAGTTATCTGAAGACGGGCATGACCTGAACGCCTTGTTCGATGAACACGCCCCGGATGGCAGCGAGAAGGAAATCCGCCGATTGTATTTCAGCGAACTGTTCCGCCTTCAGGGCGAACTGGTGAAGCTGCAAAGCTGGGTGGTCAAGACCGGGCACAAGGTCGTGATCCTGTTCGAAGGGCGCGACGCCGCCGGCAAGGGTGGCGTGATCAAGCGCATCACCCAGCGGCTCAACCCCCGGGTGTGTCGCGTCGCCGCCCTGCCCGCCCCGAACGACCGTGAACGGACTCAATGGTACTTCCAGCGCTACGTTTCGCACCTGCCGGCGGCGGGGGAAATCGTGCTGTTCGACCGCAGTTGGTACAACCGCGCCGGGGTCGAGCAAGTCATGGGGTTCTGCACCGACGACCAGTACGAAGAGTTCTTCCGTACCGTGCCGGAATTCGAGCGGATGCTCGCCCGCTCCGGCATCCAATTGATCAAATACTGGTTTTCCATTTCCGACCAGGAACAGCATCTGCGCTTTCTCAGCCGCATCCATGACCCGCTCAAGCAATGGAAGCTCAGCCCCATGGACCTGGAGTCCCGCAGGCGCTGGGAGGCCTATACCAAGGCCAAGGAAATCATGCTCGAACGCACGCACATCAGCGAAGCCCCCTGGTGGGTGGTGCACGCCGACGACAAGAAAAAAGCCCGGCTCAATTGCATCCATCACCTGCTAGGGCAAATGCCCTACGAAGAAGTGGAACTGCCGACCATCGAACTGCCGCAGCGAGTTCGACAGGAAGACTACTCCCGCAGTCCGACGCCACCGGAGCTCATCGTGCCCCAGCTCTATTGAAACCCGCCAGGCAGGGACGCCCGGCACCGAGCCCCACTTTCACTGCCCACTGAATCGGACTGCATCATGACGAACCAGACCCTGGCCATGGACTCATCGAGTGCCATCGCCCCCAGTTCAAGGCCGCAACTCAACCGCAAGCCAAGCGTGCTCACCCTGGTGGTGTTTTTCGCGGTACTGGGCAGTGGCCTGCTGTTTACCGCCTACAGCCTGATGCACGACATGAACGAGCTCGGCACCGTGGTGACCACCTGGACGCCGTTCCTGCTGTTGGGCGTGGCCCTGGTGATTGCCCTTGGCTTCGAGTTCGTAAACGGTTTCCACGACACCGCCAACGCGGTGGCCACCGTCATCTACACCAACTCCATGGCGCCGAACGTGGCCGTGGCCTGGTCGGGCTTCTTTAACTTCCTCGGGGTGCTGCTCGCCAGCGGCGCGGTGGCTTTCGGCATCATCGCTCTGTTGCCGGTGGAACTGATCCTGCAAGTCGGCTCCTCCGCCGGCTTCGCCATGATCTTCGCCCTGCTGATCGCCGCTATCCTATGGAACCTGGGCACTTGGTGGCTGGGCTTGCCGGCCTCTTCGTCCCACACCTTGATCGGCTCGATCATCGGCGTCGGCGTCGCCAATGCCCTGATGCACGGGCGTGACGGCACCAGCGGCGTGGACTGGGCCCAGGCGACCAAGATCGGCTACGCGTTGCTGCTCTCGCCACTGGTAGGCTTCGGCTGCGCCGCGCTGTTGCTGCTCGCGCTGCGGGCCTTCGTCAAGAACCGCTCGCTGTACAAGGCTCCGCAAGGCAACACCCCGCCGCCCTGGTGGATTCGCGGCATGCTGATCCTGACCTGCACCGGCGTGTCATTCGCCCACGGCTCCAATGACGGCCAGAAAGGCATGGGCCTGATCATGCTGATCCTGGTCGGCACCCTGCCGATGGCCTATGCGCTGAACCGCACCATGCCCGCCGACCAGGCCCTGCAATTCGCCGCCGTGGCGCAAGTCACCCAGCAGGCCCTGGTGAAGCACTCGCCGCTGCCGGCCCCGACGGACCCGCGGGCGATCCTGACCACCTACGTTGGCAGTAAGGAGGCGACGCCGCAGTTGGTGCCGGCCCTGGCCGCCATGACTGGCAGCATCGGCGCCGAGGTCAAGGGCTACGGCTCGCTGGCCAAGGTACCGGCCGAAGCCGTGGGCAACGTGCGCAACGACATGTACCTGACCAGCGAAACCATTCGCCTGATGGACAAGAACAAGGTCGGCAACTTCGACGCCGACACCAGCGCCCAATTGCAATTGTTCAAGCAGCAGATCGACAACTCCACGCGCTTCATTCCACTGTGGGTGAAAATCGCCGTGGCCATCGCCCTCGGCCTGGGCACCATGGTCGGCTGGAAGCGCATCGTGGTGACGGTGGGTGAGAAAATCGGCAAGACCCACCTGACCTATGCCCAAGGCGCTTCAGCCGAAACCGTCGCCATGCTGACCATTGGCGCCGCCGACATGTTCGGCTTGCCGGTGTCCACCACCCACGTGCTGTCCTCCGGCGTGGCCGGCAGCATGGTCGCCAACGGCTCTGGCTTGCAGATGCGCACCATCCGCAACCTGTTGATGGCCTGGGTGCTGACGCTGCCGGCCGCCATCCTGCTGTCCGGCAGCCTCTACTGGTTGTTCACCAAGCTGTTCTGACCGCCTGTTCGCCGAGGCCTCACCTGACGAGGCCTCGGTTCTCCCGCCCGCCACGGCCCCCTGTGGGAGCGAGCTTGTTCGCGATAGCGAAGGATCAGTTACAAGGTTGGTGACTGACACACCGCTATCGCGAGCAAGCTCGCTCCCACATGAACCATCGCTATCGTCGGGTCGTCGCCCGGAGCAAGCCCCCACAAGGGGATTGGGTGAGTTCACAACCAGAAACGGTTAACATCCCTCTCCTTCGGCTACCCTCACAGAACGGCGTACCGCCATCCCTGTGGGCGTGATGCTTCAACTTTCCTTGCCTTCCCGTACCGGAGATCTTCCATGCTCAAGCCTTCCCTGGCATTGGCCGCTGGTGTTGCCCTGTCGTTTTGCAGCTTTCTGGCGCAGGCCGCCGACACCCTGAAAGTCAGCGCGATTCCCGATGAGGCCCCGACCGAGCTGCTGCGCAAGTTCAAGCCGCTGGGTGCTTACCTGGAACAACAAACCGGCATGAAGGTCGAGTTCGTCCCCGTGAGCGATTACCCGGCGGTGGTCGAGGCCCTGGCCACTGACCGCATCGACATGGCCTGGCTGGGGGGCTTCACCTTCGTCCAGGCGCGCCTGAAAACCGGCAACGCCATCCCGTTGGTCCAGCGCGAACAGGACGCCCAGTTCACCAGCAAATTCATCACCGCCGACCCCGCCGTCAAATCCCTCGCCGACCTCAAGGGCAAGACCTTCGCCTTCGGCTCGGTGTCGTCGACGTCCGGCAGCCTCATGCCGCGCTATTTCATGCTGCAGGACGGCATCAAGCCGGAGAGCTACTTCAGCCGTGTGGGCTACTCCGGTGCCCACGACGCCACCGTCGCTTGGGTCCAGGCCGGCAAGGTCGACGCCGGGGTGCTGAACGCCAGCGTCTGGGAAAAACTGGTCGCGGCCGGCAAGGTCGACACGACCAAGGTCAAGGTCTTCGCCACCACCCCTGCCTACTTCGACTACAACTGGACGGTGCGTGGAACCCTCGACCCGGCGTTGGCGGCCAAGATCAAGGCGGCCTTCCTGGCCCTCGACCCGGCCAACCCGAAGGACAAGGAAATCCTCGACCTGCAAGCCGCCAGTCGCTTCATCGAAACCAAGCCTGAGAACTACAAGGGCATCGAGGAAGCCGCACGCGCCGCCGAACTGCTCAAATGACCCTGCAACTGACCCAGGTCAGCGTGACCCATGCCAACGGCGTCCAGGCGCTACGGGGCATCGACCTGCACATCGGCGCCGGCGAACAGGTCGCGATCATCGGCCCGTCCGGCGCGGGCAAGTCGAGCCTGCTCAACCTCCTCGCCACCGCCCTGCGCCCGGGCAACGGCGAGCTGCAGTTGCTCGGCGAACGCGCCTGGCAACTGTCCGCCCGTCAGCGTCAGCGCCTGCGCGCGCGCATCGGTCTGATTCACCAATCGCCGCCCCTGCCGCCACGCCAGCGTGTGGTGACGGCGGTCCTGGCCGGAAAACTGGGTCAGTGGGGCATCGGTAAAAGCTTGTTGAACCTGCTGCTCCCGCTGGATATTCCAGGCGCCAGGGCGGCATTGGCCCGGCTGGACCTGGGGGACAAACTGTTCGCGCAATGCCAGCAACTGTCCGGCGGACAGCTGCAACGCGTGGGCATTGCCCGGGTGTTGTACCAGGCGCCGGAGGTGTTGCTGGCCGACGAACCGGTTTCGGCCATGGACCCGGTCTTGGCCGAGCACACGCTTTCGGTGCTGTGCCGTCACGCCCGGGAACACAACGTCACCCTGGTCGCCAGCCTGCACGCGGTGGAACTGGCCTTGGCACACTTTTCCCGGGTCATCGGCCTTCGGGACGGGCAGATCCTCTTCGACCTGCCCACCGAGGCGGTGGACCGGCCGTTGCTCGACACGCTCTACGCCAACGAACAGCTGCAGTCTTCGCCAACAACGCCCCACGCGCCCTTGAGCGTGCAGATTCCCCGATGCTGACACGCGATACCCGAGACCCCGCCACCCGCCCGCGCCTGCTGCTCAGTCTGCTGGCGCTTGTGCTGCTGTGGCCCGGCATCCGGTTCAGCGAGCTGGATCTCGGCGTGCTGCTGGCGAGCGACAGCCAGAGCGAAATGGGCCGGTTCGTCGCGGCGTTCTGGCCGCCCGCCCATGGCGACGAATTCGTTGAATTGCTGTGGCAGGCCACCTTGCAAACGCTGGCGATCGCCACGGCCGGCATGGCCCTGGCATTGCTGCTGGCGGTGCCCGCGAGCCTACTGGCCAGCCGCGCCCTCTCACTGTCGGCGGCCTCCCGCGCCGGGCACCCGGGTTATTGGGGTCAACTACTGCGCTGGCCGGTACGCGGCGTGTTGATCTTCTTGCGCAGCGTGCCGGAAATCGTCTGGGCCTTGCTCTTCGTGCGCGCCGTAGGCCTCGGCCCAACGGCCGGCGTACTGGCGATTGCCATTACCTACAGCGGCATGCTGGGTAAGGTCTATGCGGAAATCTACGAATCGGTCGACCAGCGTCCGGCCCACGCCCTCTTGCAGTCCGGCAGCAGCCGACTTGCGGCCTTCTGCTACGGGATCCTCCCCAATGTCGCGGCGGAACTGTTGTCGTACACGGTGTACCGCTGGGAATGTGCGATCCGCGCCTCGGTGGTGATGGGTTTCGTCGGGGCCGGAGGGCTGGGTCAGCAAATGGACCTGTCGCTGCGCATGTTCGCCGGCGGTGAAGTGGCCAGCTTGCTGCTGACGTTCCTCGCACTGGTGCTGCTCGCCGATCAACTCAGCCGCCTGCTGCGCTGGAGGCTGGCATGAATCGCCTGCTCAACGCGGTCATGCTCCTGTGCATCGGTGCGGCAGTCGTGGCTTCGTTCGTCTACCTGGGCATCGACCTGGGCGAGCTCGGCGACAGCGGCAATCTGCAGCGGATGGCGGCTTATGCGCAGCGCTTTCTCAGCCCGGACCTGAGCCCGAGCCATCTGAAGGCGATCGGTCATGGCGCCTTGGAAACCCTTGCCATGTCCGCCCTTGGCACCCTGCTCGCGGCGGTGTTCGGCCTGCTATTGGCCTTGCCGGCGGCCGGGCGCTTCGGCTGGCTGCTGCAAAGCGCTTCGCGCCTGGTGCTCAACGCCTTGCGCGCCGTTCCAGAACTGGTCTGGGCGGCGCTGATGGTCCTGGCCGCCGGGCTTGGTCCCAACGCCGGCACCCTGGCCTTGGCCCTGCATACCACTGGCGTGCTCGGCCGACTGTTCGCCGAGGCCCTGGAAAATACCCCCTCCGAACCGGCCGATGCCATCCGCCTGCAAGGTGGCAATGCCGTGTTGGCGTTCTGCTACGGCACGCTGCCCAACCTCCTGCCCCAGCTACTGGCCTATGTCCTGTACCGCTGGGAAAACAATATCCGCATGGCCAGCGTGCTCGGCTTCGTCGGCGCCGGGGGACTGGGGCAAATGCTCTACGTCAGCCTCAGCCTGTTCCAGGAAGCCCAAGGCAGCACGGTGATCCTGGCGATGCTGTTGCTGGTTTTGGCGGTCGATACGTTGAGCGGTTGGAGTCGCCAGCGTTGGGTCAAGGCTTGAGGTGTTGGGGTAAAACCAACACGTTCGATAAAAGCCTTCCCGAGATCCTGGTCTTTCATTCCGAGAGGCATCGTTTTTTTGGTGTGTATATCCGTTGCTGCGGTAACGGCCACTTAGGGTTGCGCCCTGACGGCGAGTCACTTTCGAAAATCCGGAAGCCGGCCCAGGCGAAAGTGACCAAAGCGCTTCTGCCCCACCGCTCGGTGCCTGCGTTCGGCCATCGTGGTTAACGGGACACCCCAGATCAACGTCCACCCCGAGGCGGCCTGATAGCCGATCTGGCTCTTGATGGGGACCGCGTTTTTCCTGTGGGAGCGAGCTTGCTCGCGATGAGGGCGGTAGGCTTAACATCCATATCCATGTGACTGAACCACCGCCATCGCGAGCAAGCTCGCTCCCACACAGGTTCTTGGTCGTTTATAAGATCAGTGTCCACCGCCGATCCCTGTGGGAGCCGAGCTTGCTCGCGATGGCGATGGGTCTGCTTGCATCAATACTGAATGTGCCGCCCTCACGAGCAAGCCCGCTCCCACAAAGTTTTCCCATGGCTCTACGCCCTCTCCATCAACGCCGGCTGCACATCCGCCTCACCCTGCAACAACTCAACCACCCAATCGATAAACACCCGAACCCTGGGCGACAGCTGTCGATGAGGCGGGTACACCGCTGAGATCGGCCACACCGGCACACTGTACTCGCTCAACACTTCGACCAGCCTGCCCTCGGCCAACTGCCGTTGCACGTGGTAACGCGGCACCTGGATCAAGCCGAATCCCGCTTCACAGGCCGTTACATAAGCGTCGGCGTTATTGACGGTCAACTCACTCGGCAATTGCATTTCCCGCACCCGCCCCGCCACCTCGAATTCGAACGGGAAGAACCGTCCATTACCCGACGCAAAGCCAATGGCCTGATGCGTCGGCAAATCCTCCAGCCGCCGAGGCGTGCCGACCCGAGCGAGGTAGCCGGGGCTGGCACAGGTCAACTGATGCAGGCGCACGATGGGCCGCGCCACCAAGCCTTGATCAAGGATAGTGCCGGCGCGGATTGCGCAATCCACGCCCTCGCGCTGCAGATGGACTTGGTGATCATGAAAACCCATGTCCAGTTGCAACGCCGGGTAGCGGCGATAGAAATCCGGTAGGCGCGGCAGGATCCAGGTACAGCCAAAGGCGATGGGCATGTCCACCTTCAAGGTGCCACGCGGCTGGCTCCGTTGCGCCGACAACGAACTTTCCAGGTCATCGAGGTCGTCCAGCAACTGGCCGCTGCGCTGGTAATACGCTTGGCCATCGAGCGTTGCGCGCACCTGTCGGGTGGTGCGCTGCAACAGTTGCACGCCCAAATGGGCTTCCAACTGCTGGATCAACAGGCTGACCGTGGCTCGGGGCAAGCCAAGGTCATCGGCCGCCTTGCCAAAACCGCCCAGCTCGACGATACGCCGAAACACTTGCATGGCCTGTAATCGGTCCACTGTCGCGCCTCATTATTTAGATATTCCGAATAGTTAAACCAATAAACAGGGATTTATCCAGGAAATCCCTTGCTGGAGACTGCACAGGTCGTTCATTTCCAGGAGCTATCAGCATGAAGACCCGCCAACTCGGCCATCGCGGCCCTTACGTTTCCTCCATCGGCCTGGGCTGCATGGGCATGTCGGACTTCTACACCACGGGCACGGACGAGGGCGAAGCGATTGCCACGCTGCACCGCGCCGTGGAATTGGGTGTGACGCTGTTCGACACCGCCGACATGTATGGGCCGCATACCAACGAAGCACTGCTCGGACGTGCCCTGCGAGGCAAGCGTGAAAGCCTGTACCTGGCGAGCAAGTTCGGCCTGGTGCGCAGCAGCGATCCCCATGCCCGTGGCGTCAATGGCCGCCCCGAATATGTGCGACAGTCGATCGACGGCAGCCTCAAGCGCCTCGACACCGACTACCTCGACCTCTACTACCAGCACCGCATCGACCCGGAGGTGCCCGTCGAAGAAACCATCGGCGCCATGGCCGAGCTGGTCAAGGCCGGCAAGGTCCGCCACATCGGCATCTCGGAGGCCAGCGCCGAGACCATCCAGCGAGCCCACGCCGTGCACCCACTGGCTGCGGTGCAAAGCGAATACTCGTTGTGGTCCCGCGAACCTGAACACAATGGCGTGCTCGATACCTGCAAACGCCTGGGCATTGCATTCGTCGCCTACAGCCCCTTGGGCCGGGGCTTTCTGACCGGCGAGCTGAAGTCACCGGAGGATTTTGCCGCCGATGACTATCGCCGCTTCAACCCGCGCTTCCAGGCCGACAACTTCAAGCGCAACCTGGCGCTGGTCGAACGGGTCAAGGCCTTGGCCTCGGACAAGGGCATCAGCGCCTCGCAACTGGCCCTGGGTTGGGTATTGGCCCAGGGTGACCACGTCATTCCGATCCCGGGCACCAAGCAGCGCAAGTACCTGGAGAGCAATGTGGCGGCGGCTTCGGTGGCGTTGAACGCTGACGAATTGGCCCAGCTGGATGGGATTTTCACAGGCGACGGTGTGGTGGCGGGCGACCGATACCAGGCGCAGACGATGACGTTGTTGAACGGTTGATCCGTCGGCTGGGCTGTCGGTTTCGACGGGCCGTACTCAAGCAGGCGTCAGTCCAGCCGATAACCCTATCAATAACAGCCCAAGGCCTCGCCGGGCTCTGCCAGTTGCATAGGGTAATAATCAATGGGTTTGCCGCTTAATCGCCTGCTGATGTGGGGCGTCCTGATGTTCCTCGCTGCAAGCACTTACGCGGCAGAGACACCGCTGCGCATCGTGACGGAGGAGCTGCCGCCCTACAACATGACGCAGAACGGGCGCGTGACCGGCATGAGCACCGAAGTGGTCCAGGCCGTGCTCAAGGAAGTCGGCATGGACGCGCCCATTCAGCCGATGCCCTGGGCCCGGGCCTACGACCTGGCGCTCAATGAAAGCAACGTGTTGATCTATTCGATCGTCCGCACGCCTGCACGCGAATCGCTTTTCCAGTGGGTGGGCACCATTGGCCCGACGCAGTGGTATATCTACTCGCTGGCGGACCGGCCGGTAAAACTCGACTCGCTGGCCGACGCCCATGGTCACCAGATCGCCACGGTCAATCAGGACGTGGGCGAGCAATACCTGGTCTCGAAGGGTTTCCGCATCGGCGAGGAATTGCAGTCGAGCACCAAGTACGAACACAACTACCGCAAGCTCAAGGTCGATCATGTGGAGCTGTGGATTTCCAACGAGCTCAACGCGCTGTACCTGACGCGCCAGAATGGCGAAGATCCGGACAAGGTGCTGATCCGCTCCCTGGCACTTCCCGAGCTGAGCAGCGCAGACGGCCTGAACATGGCGTTCAGTCGCAAGACGCCGACCGAGACGGTGGAGAAATTCCGCGCCGGCCTTGAGATCATCCGTCGCAACGGGGTCTACGACGCCATCCTGCGCAAATGGTTATGACATGGGTGACCCTTTCCGCACGGCGTCCTCCCAGCCACCACCGACCAAGGCGTTCAGCTCCCTGGGGCGACGCCTGGTGCTGGCAACGCTGCTGTTCTGCCTGTTCTTTACCCTGGCGATGGTCACCTGGCGCACCTGGCTGGCCTGGGAAAACAACCTGGCGGAAATGAATTCGGAGCTGGCCCTGATCGACCAGGTGTTCCAGAACACCCTGGCCCATGCCATTTGGGAACTGGATCGCGAATCTCTCGACCAACAAATCACCAGCGTTGCCGGGGCAGCCCCCGTGGGTCGCGTGGTGTTGAACATCCTGCGCCCCGGGCAAGCGCCTGAAGTCATCGAGCTCAAGCGCTACGCCGTCGATCAATCGGGCGTGGTGCCGGTGCTGCATCGCCAGCTCATCGCCCAGCCCTACGCCGGAGCCCATGAAAAAGTCGGTGAGCTGACCATCGAAGGCGACAACAACCTGCTGTGGGAGCGCCTCTGGAGCGAAGCGCGCAGCATCGTCATCACCCAGCTCATCCAGTCCTTGCTGCTGGCCGGGTTGATCATGACCATGTTCAACCGACTGGTGACCGTGCATGTGGTGCATATCGCCCGTCACCTGGGCGAACTCGCGCCGCATACCCTCAAGCGTCACCTCAAGCTGCAACGGGCGGTGCATCGCCAGGACGAACTGAGCCTGCTCGAATTCCAGGTCAATGAACTCCAGGACAATCTGCGCGCCCACCTCGAACGCCAGCGTTCGGATGAACTGGCCCTGGCCGCCAGCCGCGATCAAATGGCCGAACTGGTGGAGGCACGCACCGCGGAACTGAAAGCAGCCAACCAATCCCTCGAAGCCCTGTCCCGTCACGATGCCTTGACGGGCCTGGCCAATCGTCGCTACTTCGACGAATTGAAGGAAATCGAGTTTCGCCGGGCAATCCGTCACAACACCCCGCTGGCCGTGCTCATGTGCGACGTCGATTTCTTCAAGATCTACAACGACACCTACGGCCACATGCAGGGCGACCTGTGCCTGAAAGAGATCGCCGAAACCTTGCGCAGCGTGTTCGGCCGCTCTGGCGAACTGACCGCGCGCGTAGGCGGCGAAGAGTTCGTCGTGGTCCTGCCCAACATCAACGCCGCCCAGGCCTGTCAGGCGGCTCAACGCTTTCGCACCAGCCTGGCGGAACGTGAGCTGCCCCACAGCGGCTCCAAGGTCTCGCCTTTCGTCACCGTGAGCATTGGCGTCGCCGAGCTGGACCCGGAAACCATGGACCATTTCGATCAATTGCTGCAACGCGCCGACCAGGCGCTGTACCGGGCCAAACACCAGGGACGCGACCGCGTTGCCCTGTAACAACCATCACGCCGTCATGAGGTCTGCCTATGCACGTTCGCCTGATACTCTGCTCATGCTTGCTACTCGCCTCGATCAGCCTGCAAAGCCACGCCGAGGCAATCGAAGTCGTGACCGAAGACTCCCTGTACGCCTATCAGCGTGACAACAAGGTCGTCGGGCCGGGCATTCTCATCGCCGAGGAGACGCTGAGAAACGCGCAGCTCACCGATTACAGCCTGTCGCTGTACCCGTGGGCCCGGGCCTACGAAAAAGCATTGCACGAGCCCAACGTGCTGATCTTCCCACTGGACCGCACCCCGGCCCGCGAGGCATTGTTCAAATGGGTGGGTGAAATACATCGGGTGGCGAGCCGGCTCTATAAAATGCGTGACAATAAAGATATCGCCGTCAACAACCTCGAAGAGGCCAAGCAGTACAGCATCGGTGTGGTGCGCAATGACGCCAAGCAGATTTACTTGCAACAGCGTGGGTTTACCCGGTTGGTCATCTCGGCCAACAACCACGACAACTTTCAAAAACTGCTGAATCGGCAGATCCAGTTGCTGCCGATGCCGGAAAACACCGCGCGCCTGATGAGCCAAGATGCCCAAGTGGATTTCACTTCATTGGAAGAGGTCTATACCCTCGATGAACAACCCCACAGGGTCCACCTGGCCTTCAGCCTGAGCACGCCGGATGACGTCGTCGCCAAGGCCCAACTCGCTTTCGAAAAACTCAAGGCGTCCGGTGAAGTCGCACGGATCATGAACGAACAGCGGTAGACTCTGGGGGATCACACCGCAAGCAACGATGAGGTATGTCCCGATGAGTAAAGCGTCCTACGTTCCGCCCAAGGTCTGGGAAAACGACGCCCCGTCTGGCGGCCAGTTCGCCAGCATCAACCGCCCTGTCGCCGGGCCGACCCATGACAAAACCTTGCCGGTTGGCAAGCACCCGCTGCAGCTCTATTCCCTGGCCACGCCCAACGGCGTGAAGGTGACCATCCTGCTGGAGGAACTGCTGGCGCTGGGTCATACGGGCGCGGAGTACGATGCCTGGTTGATCCGCATCGGCGAAGGTGACCAGTTCTCCAGCGGCTTTGTCGAGGTCAACCCCAACTCCAAGATCCCGGCCCTGCTGGACCGCAGCGTGGAACCCGCCATCCGGGTCTTCGAATCCGGCTCGATCCTGCTTTACCTGGCGGAAAAATTCGGCGCCTTCCTGCCCACCGACCCGGCGGGCCGCACCGAAACACTGAACTGGCTGTTCTGGCAGATGGGCTCCGCCCCGTACCTGGGCGGTGGCTTCGGACATTTCTACGCGTACGCGCCGGAGAAACTCGAATACCCGATCAATCGCTTCACCATGGAAGCCAAGCGCCAACTCGACGTCCTGGACCGCCGCCTCGGCGAAAGCCAATACCTGGCAGGCAACGACTACACCATCGCCGACATCGCGGTCTGGCCCTGGTATGGGCAACTGGTGCGCAACAACGTGTACGGCGCCGCCGAATTCCTGAGTGCCCACGAATACACCCATGTGCAGCGCTGGGCAGAAGAAATTGCCAAGCGCCCAGCTGTCCAGCGCGGACAGCGGGTCAATCGCACGTGGGGTGACGAGGCGAGCCAGGTGCCGGAGCGGCATGAGGCTGGGGATTTGGGCTGAGGCCCCATGCAAGGTCGCCGGTGAACCTCGATTTCTCGACTGGCACAGCCCCCCTGTGGGAGCGAGCTTGCTCGCGATAGCGGTGGATCAGTTGGCATTGGATGCTGAATGTATCGACGCCATCGCGAGCAAGCTCGCTCCCACACTGGATGGGTGGTGACCCTCGGCTCCTCGACTGGCACAGTCCCCCTGTGGGAGCGAGCTTGCTCGCGATGGCGGTGGATCAGTTGGCATTGAATCCTGAATGTATCGACGCCATCGCGAGCAAGCTCGCTCCCACAGTTCTTTCCCCAGATTTTCGTCAAGTGTTCAGCGGTTGGCTTCCAGCCTGTACCCATCGCCCGCCGACGCCGGAGTCGTTTCAGTGGCCAGGGCAAAAACACACTCATCCAGATAAGGCCTGACATCTGCCCATTTCTTGCGATCGGCGATAAACCCCCGCAGCTTCTTGCCGGCATCCACAACATCCGGTTCATGCGCCATCAACATGAGCCTGGCGACTGAACTGGCGTCATCGTCCTTGTGCTTGGCATGATCCTGCCGCGCGTAAGAATGAAACTCCTCGATCCGCCCCAGCACAGCCTCGGCGCCTCCCATGCACTTGTCACCCAGCACCTCTTCGCGCCGCTGCGCATGCCCCCCGGCAAAGCTGTCCTGGACAAGGTGAAGCAAACTGCCAAACGCCACCTGATTCACATTCGCCCGCAACCATGGACGCCCCACCGCAAAAAGATCCTGCACGGTCTGGCCGTTATTGAAATGCTGTTCCCAGCCTTCGATCTTGATGTCTTTCAAATAGGTATTGATGGGATAGGTTCCATCGGCAACCCCCCAGGCGAACTCGGCCCACATCATGATTTCACGCTTGGTCTTCTCCGGCGCGTTGCCCTCTTGGGACGCCATTGCATGCAAGAATTGCAGATCGCCAAAATGCGAACGAGAGATGTAGTTCCCCGCTCCCATGAACGCCATCGGATCGGAAACGCTTATGGCCTCTGCTTTCTCGAAGAGATTGACCCAACACCGCGTCTGCGAAATAAACCCAACCGAGTAACGCCCATTGCAGCCCTTGGTCTTGGCGTCTTCCGCGCCCGGCATGAATACCGGATCATCGTTCCAGCGAACCCCGGCAATAACGTAGGCGCCGGCATTCTCCAGGTTGGGGTTACTGCAATCCTGCCAATCCCCGTCACATCCATAGATCTTCTGCGTCAGCGCCTCATGGGCAGGATCGGAAAAGTTATGCAGCGCAAAACTGGCGAAAGGCACCGTCGCCTTATAGGAAACCCCATATTTCTTGGCCATCTCCCGCTCAGCCAAGGTGCCATCCGGCGAGAGCTGAAAAGCGTTGGCCTGGCAGATGCAACCCAACAAAACACCCCAAGCAACTCCCGACATGGCCTTGTATGTATTCATGGATTGTCTCTGGGCGATGACGAGCAGGTTCTCGTTTCGCGCTTGGGGTTGGTTGTGGTGAATGGCAAGACGCCATCGTCGAAGCATAGCGGGTGAGTCTTTGCCGTCCAGCAAGAACTGGTTCTTCCGTAGGTTTCCCCGAGACCTATACGAAAGTCTCTGCCCAACAGACGGAGCAAACCCCAACCAAAAGCCCCTATGGACCACCCCCGCAAATAGCACAAGCTCACGCCCACACAAGCCCCTCAGCCGTGACCGTTACAGCGAAAGGACCCCGCACGCATCCCTCGTACGCATCACGTCGCGCTCAACCGAGTCCAGCCATGAACCTACCGAACCTCTTCAACCAAGCCCGAACCCGCACTCAAGGGACGGTCAGCGTGGCCTGCACTTCGGGTGAACTCGACCAGGCGCTGGCCAACGTACGTATCACCCCTGTATTGATCACCGGTTTCGTCTCCCCCCACCTGGACATCGACCAGATCGCCGCCAAGATCAAGAAGCGCTTCCCCCACAGCGCAATCAGCCTGTGCACGACCTCGGGAGAGCTGTGCAACGCTGCAAACACACTGTATTGCCAGACCGGCGAAACCTGGGACCGGGTGGTGCTGCAGCTGTTTGACACCAGTGTGATTGTGTCGGCCGAGGTGGTGATGGTGCCGCTGGAGTGCGAAGACATTCGCGGGGGCGGCAAACGCTTGGCCATGCGTGAGCGAATCACCCGATTGGTGAATAACATCAAGCAGGCGCAGGTGAGCACGCCCATCGACCATCGCGATACCTTGGCCTACGTGGTGTTCGATGGTCTTTCGGCTTCCGAGTCGTTTTTTATGGAAGCGCTCTATGAATCGGGGCGCTTCCCTTGCCTGTTCGTCGGCGGTTCAGCCGGTGGCAAGACGGATTTCAAAAAGACCCTGATCAGCGATGGGCAGCGTAGCTATCAGAACCATGCGCAGATTGTCTTCCTGAAAACCGCGGCGGACGTGCGCTTCGGGGTGTTCAAGAGCCAGAACTTCCAACCGGCCGGGTTGACCTTCAGCGTGCTGACCGCGTCGGTCGAGGACCGCACCATCGACCAGGTCATCGACAGCCGCGGGAACATCAAGAGCATGGTCCAGGCGCTGTGCGAGGCATTCGAGTGCAGTGCCCAGGCGCTGGAGAAGAAGCTGGCCGATTATTCATTCGCCATCCGCGTGGGTGATGAGCTGTTCGTCCGTTCCATTGCCCGCATCGACTATCAGCAGCAGATCATCCAGCTGTTCTGCGACGTGGCGCCCGGCGAAGAGCTGGTGATGGTCAAGCGCACGCCCCTGCGCGAGGCGACCCGGCTCGACTACGAGAAATTCCTCAAGGGTAAAGGTGGTCGGCCGGTGGCCGCTATTCTCAACGATTGCATCCTGCGCCGGCTCAACAACAGCAGCGATCTGGGCAGCATGGCCGGCATTTTCGGGGATGTGCCTTTGGCCGGCTTCTCGACGTTTGGTGAAATCCTCGGCCTGAACCTTAACCAGACGCTCACGGCGATTTTCTTCTTCAGAGTCACCAAGGGCGCCGGTTTTGTCGATGAATACGTCGATAACTTCATCGCCCACTATGGCGAGTTCAAGGCGTTTTTCCTGCGCCGCCAGATCAAGAAATTGGCGGGCCTGAACCATGTCGTGGTCAAGCAGATCATGGCCTTCAAGATGAATGATTTCAGCAGTGCCTTGGACACTCGCGGCCTGGACCAGACAATCCTGCCGGTGTTCGACGGCCTGACAGACCTGGGCATGGTGTTGGCGCAGGCCAGCCAGCAGCAAGCGCAGATGGCAACGCAAATCAAGCATTACTCGGGCGAGCTTCACCTGTCGATGGATGACCTGACGGGCACGATAGACCGGCAAAACAGCGTCGCCGAGCAGGCCGGCACGACCGTCGAGCAACTGGCCACGCAAGCGGGTGAAGCCGTGGTCGGTGCCCGAGCGCTCGCCAGTTCGAGCTTGCGTATTCAGTCGATCGTGCAGGTCATCCAGCAAATCGCCGGACAGACCAACCTGTTGGCCCTCAACGCCGCCATCGAAGCCGCGCGGGCGGGTGAGATGGGCAGAGGGTTTGCGGTGGTGGCCGATGAGGTCCGCAAGCTCGCGGAAATCACCCGCCAGAATGCTGCGGAAATCGGTGTGGACATCGACCTGCTCTCGACGGAGATCCAAGGGGTTGCCCAACAGATCGAAGACCAGTCCGTCGCCGTGAGCGCCCTGCGCGAGATGCTCGATGCACTGGAAGACTCGAGCCGTACCACCGAAGGCACGGCACAACGCACAAAGGCCATCGCGGACACCTTGACCGGGCTGACTCACGCCAGTGCTTGAGGCCGAGTCGCCCAGGCACTGGATCGAGATTGGGCGACCACCGCAGATCCTGCTGTGGTGGATCAGTTTGCAGTGATGTTGACTGTGCCGCCGTCATCGCGAGCAAGCTCGCTCCCACAGTTTTTGAGTTGCCCGCAGGCATCACAATTACCCTGAGCTCCCACAGGGATTTGTGCCCACTGGGAGCTTGTGGTTGCTCGCAGCCGTCACCGTCAGGGAATCAACATCTGCACCTGCCCCGGCACGACGATCTTGATCACCCCCGCCCATGTGCACATCAAGGTGCTGTTCGCATCGATGGCCGGCATGTTGCCCAGCAACAGGGTCGGTGCGCCGCCGGGGATCCACGGGGCGGCGGTGGCCGGGATGCAGGGCATGGGGGTCAGCACGCCCAGGGCCGCTGCGGTGGCCGCGGCCACGGTGGGGTTCGCCAGGCTCATGCACATGCCGAAGGTGGTGATGTTCACCAGCGGGATGTGATCCATGATGTTCGCCGCCGGCATCCCGCCGGTCAGCAGGCGATTGACCGGCAGCACATTGAGCACCGCCGGGGCAGCACCGAAGCTGCATTGCAGGGTCGCGGTGCCACAGACTTGCGGGCATCCCATCGCGGCGGCTCCTTTGAAAGCGACTCACCCCAAACCATAGCTCGCCCGCCTCCAACGCGCACGTCGCCATGCATCAAGCCCGCTGATTATCCGGCAACACGCTAACCTATAAGACCCTGGCGTGCTTGTGACGCCTCCCACGCGCCATTAGATTAGCCAATGATCGATGGCCTCCAAAATAAGCAGAAGGGATAAGCATGGCGTTTACTGATCAGTCCACCCGCGTGCGCGACGGTGAAGAACTCGATGCCAACCTGATCGACCCGTACCTCAAGGCCCACATTCCCGGCCTGACCGGCCTGCCGCGGATCAGCCAGTTTCCCGGGGGCGCGTCGAACCTGACCTACCTGCTGGAATACCCCGAACAGGAATTCGTCCTGCGCCGGCCGCCGTTCGGCCACAAGGCCAAGTCCGCCCACGACATGGGCCGTGAGTTCCGCATCCTCAACCAATTGCGCGAAGCGTTCCCGTACTGCCCCAAAGCCTACGTGCATTGCACCGACGAAGCGGTGATGGGCGCCGAGTTCTATGTGATGGAACGCGTCAACGGCATCATCCTGCGCTCCGACCTTCCGCCGGAGCTGGGCTTCGACACGGCCCGCACCGAAGCGCTGTGCAAGAGTTTCATCGACCGGCTCGTCGAATTGCACCGCGTCGACTACAACGCGTGCGGCCTGGCCGACCTGGGCAAGCCCGAAGGCTACGTGGCCCGGCAGATCCGTGGCTGGAGCGACCGCTACGAAAAAGCCCTGACCCCCGATGCGCCGAAATGGGAGACGGTCAAGGCCTGGCTCAACGACAAGATGCCCGCCGACCACCCGACGTCCAGCATCGTCCACAACGACTACCGCTTCGACAACGTGATCCTCGACCCGCAGAACCCGATGCAGATCATCGGTGTGCTGGACTGGGAACTGACCACCCTCGGCGACCCGTTGATGGACCTGGGCAACAGCCTCGCCTACTGGATCGAGGCCGACGACCCGGCGCCAGTGCAACTGATGCGTCGCCAACCGAGCCACGCCCCCGGCATGCTGACCCGCCGCGAATTCGTCGATTACTACGCCGAGCGCGCCGGGATCCGCATCGACAATTTCGACTTCTACTACACCTACGGCCTGTTCCGCCTGGCCGGGATCGTCCAGCAGATCTACTACCGCTTCTTCCACGGCCAGACCCAGGACAAACGCTTCGCGCAGTTCGTTCAGATGAACACACTGCTGGAGCAGATGAGCCTGCAGGTCATCGGTAAATCCACGCTCTGAGCGCCCCCATAACAAGGAAACAGCATGTCCAAGACCCAGTTGTTCGACCTCGACGGTAAAATCGCCTTCGTTTCCGGGGCCAGCCGCGGCATCGGCGAAGCCATCGCCAAACTGCTGGCCCAGCAAGGCGCCCATGTGATCGTATCCAGCCGCAAGCTCGACGGTTGCCAGCACGTGGCCGATGCGATCATCGCCGCCGGCGGCAAGGCCACCGCCATCGCCTGCCACATCGGTGAAATGGAGCAGATCAGCCAGGTGTTCGCCGGTATCCGCGAACAGTTCGGGCGCCTGGACATCCTGGTGAACAACGCCGCCACCAACCCGCAGTTCTGCAACGTGCTGGACACCGACCTGGGTGCCTTCCAGAAAACCGTGGATGTGAACATCCGCGGCTATTTCTTCATGTCCGTGGAAGCCGGCAAGCTGATGCGCGAAAACGGCGGCGGTAGCATCATCAACGTGGCGTCGATCAACGGCATCTCGCCGGGGATCTTCCAGGGCATCTACTCGGTGACCAAGGCCGCGGTGATCAACATGACCAAGGTCTTCGCCAAGGAATGCGCGCAGTTCGGCATCCGCTGCAACGCCCTCTTGCCAGGCCTGACCGACACCAAGTTCGCCTCGGCGCTGGTCAAGAACGACGCGATCCTGAAGACCGCCCTGGCGCAGATCCCCCTCAAGCGCGTGGCCGACCCAAGCGAAATGGCCGGCGCGGTGTTGTACCTGGCCAGCGATGCGTCGAGCTATACCACGGGCGTGGCGTTGAATGTGGATGGTGGGTTCCTGTCCTGACGGCGGGCTTAATGGAATTCCTGTGAAATCACCTGTGGGAGCGAGCTTGCTCGCGATAGCGTTTCATCAGTCATACAAGTACTGGCTGACCCGCCGCTATCGCGAGCAAGCTCGCTCCCACAATGGATTCTCTGGGATCGCAGAAATGAATATTTATTCCAACATTTGCAATTAAAGAATATTTATTCCATAAATAGCCCTCCTGAAAACAAAAATTCAAAGGGCTCTTTCTCATGCGCGAACTCGGCATCGGTCTGATTGGCACCGGCTTCATGGGCCGTGCCCATGCCTTGGCGTTCCACAATGCCAAAGCGGTGTTCGACCTCCCCCTGAACCTGACACTGACGGCCCTGGCCGACGCCGATCCGCAGCGTGCCCGGCAATGTGCCCAAAGCTGGGGGTTCGAGACGGCCCATAGCGACTGGCAACGGCTGATCGACGACCCGAAGGTTCATCTGGTCGCCATTACCACACCGAACCATCTGCACTTCCCGATGGCCATGGCCGCGCTGGCGGCTGGCAAAGCGGTCTATTGTGAAAAGCCTCTGGCGGTGTCCCTGGAGCAGGCCGAGCAGATGCGCCAGGCGGCCAAGGTCGCCGGGGTGGTGACGCGGGTCGGCTACAACTACCAGCACAACCCGATCATCCAACGGGCGCGGGACATGATTCAACGCGGCGAACTGGGGCAGATCATCAGTTTCCAGGGCGAGTTCAGCGAAGACTTCATGGCCGATCCCGCCTCGCCGTGGTCATGGCGTTGCGAAGCGACCCACGCCGGTGGCGCACTGGCGGACCTGGGCAGCCACTTGCTGGCCATGGCCCGGCACTTGTTGGGCGATGTCGAGGCCGTGTGCGCCGACAGCCAGACCGTGCACAACCAACGCCCTGCCAGCGTCGGCAGTGCCGAACAACGGGCCATCGCCGTGGATGACCAGTTCCACGGGCTGCTGCGTTTCGCCAATGGCGCCCGCGGCACGGTGAGCAGCAGTTGGCTCAAGCACGGCTACAAGAACCACCTGAGTTTCGAGATCAGCGGCACCCTCGGCACCCTGGCGTTCGATCAGGAACGGCTCAATGAACTGCGCCTGTGTCGCGCCGGTCAGCCAGGCTTCCAGCGCCTGCTGGCGGGCCCGGACTTGCCTGGCTATGCCGCGTTCAGCCCGGCTGCCGGGCATCAGTTGGGTTACAACGAATTGAAGACGTTGGAGGTGCAGGAGCTGATCATGGCCCTCACTGGCGAAGGCGCCGGCGGGACAGACTTCGACGAGGCCTGGGAAGTGGAGCGGCTGGCGGCGGCGATTCGTGTGGCGGCGCGGGAGGAGCGTTGGGTCAAGGTGAGGTGAGCTATAACCGCTCATTTGTGCCCATTTTGTGAACCGTTGGAAAGGGACTTATCCCCACCTGTGGGAGCAAGGCTTGCCCGCGATGAAGATGACGCGGTCTCCCTGGGAACCGAGGCGCCTGCATCGCGAGCAAGCTTTGCTCCCACGCAGCGGGGATAAATCCCCTCGCCACAGAGGGTGTCCAACTTCAATCTTGGGTTTGCAATTCAACCAACCTTGCCGCCAACGCCTTGGCCTGGCTCGCCACATCGGTCACGGCAGTACTTTCCCACCACATCCCCCGCAGTGGCGGGCCCATGGCGAACAGGCGGCTGGCCGGCTCGCCGTGGGCATCCCGCACCGCGCCATCGGCACGCGCGGCGATGCCCAGGGCCAGCGGCCCCGGCTGGATCAGCCCTCGCGCCAATAGCTGTTGCGGTAACGGTCTGGCAACGCGACGCCAGTCATATTCGATGCCGCTGGAGTTGATCAACGCGGCGCCCTGCACCACTTCCAGTCCAGCCTCGTTCCGTCGGCGAATGCAAATGGCCACTAAGCCTTCGGCAGACGTTGCCAGCCCCTTGAACGACGCCGCATGAATCCGCAACCGCCCTTCCCCGTGCAAACGCGCCACCAGCTCCGCACTCAACGGTGGCGAACGATGGTGATGGCTCTCCCACCATGGCCGCACATGCCGCACGAACTGTCGGCGCTGCACATCGCTGGCCTGGTTCCACAAACGCCCGATGTGCGCGCGTACCGTATCCAGCGGCGCCTGCCAATCGATCCCTTGGGCTTGGGCCTGGCGGCATTGCTCGCGCAGGGCTCGCATCAGTTGGCGGGGCGAACGCAGGCTGTGATCCTCGGCGAGGAAATCCACCCAGGCCGGCGGTTGGCGGCGCACATGGGGCAGCAGGCCGTGGCGGGAAAACACTTCGATCGGCCCGCGATGCCCGGCCTGTTCCAGGGACACGACGGCATCGACCATGGTCAACCCCGAGCCAATGATCAGCACCGTGGACTGCGGGTCGAGCTGACGCATCGCAGCCACATCCCAGGGATCCAGGGCCGCGGCATTCAAGCCGCTGGATTCGGTTTGCGGGGTGCGCGCCGCCGGGAACATGCCGGTGGCCAGCACCGCGAAACGGCCACGCAAGATTTGGCCATCGTCCAGCGTCACCATCACGGCATCGTCGACAAGCCGCAGGTCCACGGCCTCCCCACGCACATGCTCGGCGGTCGAACCGTTTTGTGCGCCCCTCTCGCGCGCTTCGGCCAGGCGTTGCTGCACATAGAGGCCAAACATCCCCCGGGGTGGGAACAACTCGCTGATGGGCACGTGCTGCTGATCCGACTCGGGCCAGCCGCCGGCTTCGATGAACGCGGTGAGCCATTGAGTCAGGTCATCGGCGTTGTCCGGGTCAACGCTCATGCGCGCCGCGTTGCCGTTCAAGGTGTGGCCCAGTTCCACGGCACTGTAGGCTTCGCCCCGGCCCAATTCACTGCGCGGCTCGACGATCAGCACCTCGCGCCGGCCCGGCAGGCGCAGCAACTGCGCGGCCAGCATGGCACCGCTCAGGCCGCCGCCGATGATCAGCATATCGGCTTCGCGGATGAGCCCGCCGCCCTGTCGCTCCAGCGCTGTGTCCATACCGCTCTCCCCAGGCATCAAATCACCACGTTGCGTACGAATCTCGCCGCCACCGAGCCATCGTTGCGATAGGCATGGGGCTGGTTGCTGGCGAACATGAAGAACTCACCGACGCCGATGCGGCGCTCTTCGCTGCCCAGCAGCAACGTCAGGCAGCCTTCGAATACATAAAGTTGTTCGCTCCATCCATCTGCGTCGCACTCGGAATGGTAATGCTCGCCCGGCTCCAGCCGCCATTCCCAAAGTTCTACCTCACGGCTGGCGGTGGCCTTGGCGAGCAACACAGCTTTGCTGCCCGGGATCACACCGGTCCAGACCAGTTCGTTGATGCGGCTCGGGTCGCGGGCGTCGGGCGCTTGAATCAAGTCGCTGAAGGCGACATCGAGGGCTTCGGCGACCCGGTCCAGGGTGGTCAGGCTGACGTTCTTTTCGCCGGCCTCGATAGCCACCAGCATCCGCCGGCTGACTCCCGACAGCTCGGCCAGCGCCGTCTGGCTGAGCTCGGCGGCATGCCGCAGACGACGGACGTTCTGGCTGACGTGTTGCAGGACGGAGGCCCGCTGGCCGGATTCTTTGTGCACTATATTGCTCACATGGCTGGGTTGCGCATTATACTGCCCAACTTCGGACGCATTGTGCGTCCGCCTCAAGTGGCGCGCAAGGTCATGGCATCGGCGAACTCCCCGCAAGCTTCCCCCCGTTTCTCAAGGTTCAGCAAGGCCGAATGCGTGCTGGTGCTGATTACCATGATCTGGGGCGGGACTTTTCTATTGGTGCAGCATGCCATGACGGTCAGCGGGCCGATGTTTTTCGTCGGCCTGCGCTTCGCCGCCGCGGCCGCATTTGTCGCGCTGTTTTCCTGGCGGCATCTGCGAGACCTGACCCTGTTCGAACTCAAGGCCGGGGGCTTCATCGGCGTGGCGATCATGCTCGGCTACGGCCTGCAGACCGTCGGCCTGCAAACCATCCCCAGCAGCCAATCGGCGTTCATCACCGCGCTTTACGTGCCGTTCGTGCCCTTGCTGCAATGGCTGGTGCTGGGCCGTCGACCGGGCTTGATGCCCAGCCTCGGTATCATGCTGGCGTTCACCGGACTGATGCTGGTATCGGGCCCGGCCGGGGCCTCGCTGAACTTCAGCCCCGGTGAAATCGCCACGCTGATCAGCGCCATCGCGATTGCCGCCGAAATCATCCTGATCAGCGCCTATGCCGGCCAGGTCGATGTGCGCCGGGTGACCGTGGTGCAACTGGCGAGCACGGCGGTGCTGGCGTTCCTGATGGTGGTGCCGACCCAGGAGGCGATCCCGGATTTTTCCATGTTGCTGCTGATCAGCGCCGTGGGCCTGGGCGCCGCCAGCGCAGCGATCCAGGTGGCGATGAACTGGGCACAGAAAAGCGTCTCGCCCACCCGCGCCACGCTGATCTATGCCGGCGAACCGGTCTGGGCCGGCATTGCCGGACGCCTGGCGGGTGAGCGGCTGCCGGCCATTGCCTTGTTCGGCGCGGCGCTGATCGTGGCGGCGGTGATTGTCAGTGAGCTGAAGACCCGGAGCAAAGGTGAGGTCGAGGTTGATGAGGTGCTTGAGCGCGAGCAGTGAGGCCGGTGGACCAGCGAAATAGCGGCGGGCAAAATCCTGTGGCGAGGGGATTTATCCCCGCTGGGTCGCGTAGCGGCCCCGAAACCTGCCGGTGCGGTGTGTCAGCTCTATGGAATTACCTGCTTTGGGTCTGCTGCGCAGACCTGCGGGGATAAATCCCCTCGCCACAGGTGATGTGTATCACGCGGTATTTGTGGCTAGCTCTGACTCTATCTCCCCTCCCCCAAACAACGCAAAGCCCGAAAATTCAACCAACCTTGTAGGATTCTGCGACACCCTCGCGGTTGGTGATCGGGAATACGCCACGTATGATCCTTCACAACCTCCCGCCGAATAGAAGCCTATGTCACTGATAGTTCTATTGCTTTTGCCCTTCATCGGCAGCTGTGTCGCGGCGCTGCTGCCGCATAACGCCCGTAACGCCGAATCGCTGCTGGCCGGCCTCGTAGCCCTGGCCGGCACGGTTCAGGTGGCTTTGCTGTACCCGCAAATCGCCGACGGCGGCGTGATCCGCGAGCACTATGAGTGGTTGCCCAGCCTGGGCCTGGACTTCGTGCTGCGCCTGGACGGCTTTGCCTGGCTGTTTTCGTTGCTGGTGCTGGGCATCGGCACGCTGGTGTCGCTGTACGCCCGCTATTACATGTCGCCGGACGATCCGGTGCCGCGCTTCTTCGCCTTTTTCCTGGCGTTCATGGGCGCCATGCTCGGGCTGGTGATTTCCGGCAACCTGATCCAGATGGTGTTCTTCTGGGAACTGACCAGCCTGTTCTCGTTCCTGCTGATCGGCTACTGGCACCACCGCGCCGACGCTCGACGCGGTGCCTACATGGCCTTGATGGTGACCGGGGCCGGCGGGCTTTGCCTGTTGGCCGGGGTGATGCTGCTCGGCCATGTGGTGGGCAGCTATGAGCTGGACAAGGTCCTGGCCGCCGGCGACCTGATCCGTGCCCATGCCCTCTACCCCATTCTGTTGCCACTGATCCTGATCGGCGCCCTGAGCAAAAGCGCCCAGTTTCCCTTCCACTTCTGGCTGCCCCACGCCATGGCCGCTCCCACGCCGGTGTCGGCGTACCTGCACTCGGCGACCATGGTCAAGGCCGGGGTGTTCCTGCTGGCGCGGTTATGGCCGTCGCTGTCGGGCAGTGAAGAATGGTTCTACATCGTCAGCGGCGCGGGGGCCTGTACGTTGTTGCTGGGCGCCTACTGCGCGATGTTCCAGAACGACCTCAAGGGCTTACTGGCCTACTCCACCATCAGCCACCTCGGGCTGATCACCCTGCTGCTGGGCCTGAACAGTCCGCTGGCGGCCGTGGCGGCGGTGTTCCATATCCTCAACCATGCCACGTTCAAGGCATCGTTGTTCATGGCCGCCGGGATCATCGACCACGAAAGCGGCACCCGCGACATTCGCAAGCTCAGCGGCCTTGTGCGGCTGATACCGTTCACCGCGACCCTGGCCATGGTCGCCAGCGCGGCCATGGCCGGCGTGCCGCTGCTCAATGGTTTCCTGTCCAAGGAAATGTTCTTCGCCGAGACGGTGTTCATTTCCGCCACGGCTTGGGTCGAGCTGGCGTTGCCGATCATCGCCACCATTGCCGGGACCTTCAGTGTCGCCTATTCCCTGCGCTTCACCGTGGATGTGTTCTTCGGCCCCACCGCCACCGACCTGCCCCATACCCCTCACGAACCACCGCGCTGGATGCGTGCGCCAGTGGAATTGCTGGTGTTCACCTGCCTGTTGGTGGGGATTTTTCCGGCCCAGGTGGTCGGCTCGTTGCTCGCGGCCGCCGCGTTGCCGGTGGTGGGCGGCACGCTGCCCGATTACAGCCTGGCGATCTGGCACGGCCTGAACGCGCCGATGATCATGAGCCTGGTGGCGATGTCCGGCGGCATCGTCCTGTACCTATTGTTGCGCAAGCAACTCCGGCTAGGTCACATCAAGCATCCGCCGTTCATTGGTCGGCTCAGCGGCAAGCGGTTGTTCGAACGTTGCCTGGTACTGATGATGCGCCAGGGCCGACGATTGGAACGCAAGATCAGTACCCGGCGCCTGCAAGCCCAACTTTTTTTCCTGGTGCTGGCGGCGGTATTGGCCGGGCTGATCCCGATGCTGCACAGCACGCTGGTCTGGGGCGACCGACCGAAGATCCCCGGTTCCATCGTCTTCGTCACCTTGTGGCTGCTAGCGATCGCCTGTGCCCTGGGGGCGGCCTGGCAGGCCAAGTATCACCGGCTCGCGGCCCTGACCATGGTCAGTGTCTGCGGCCTGATGACCTGCGTGACCTTCGTCTGGTTCTCCGCCCCCGACCTGGCCTTGACGCAACTGGTGGTGGAAGTGGTGACCACGGTGTTGATCCTGCTGGGCCTGCGCTGGCTGCCACGGCGGATCGAGGACGTCTCGCCGCTGCCCAACAGCGAGCGCCGCGCGCGCATCCGCCGCCTGCGGGACTTGCTGCTGTCCATCGCCGTCGGCGGCGGCATGGCGCTGTTGTCCTATGCGATGCTGACACGGCAGACGCCCAACGACATTTCGTCGTTCTACTTGAGCCGCGCCCTGCCCGAAGGCGGCGGCAGTAATGTGGTGAACGTGATGCTGGTGGACTTCCGCGGCTTCGACACCCTCGGTGAAATCACCGTGCTGGTGGCGGTGGCCCTGGCGGTGTTCGCCCTGTTGCGGCGTTTCCGCCCACCGAAGGAAAGCATGCAACTGCCGGCGCAACAGCGCCTGCTGGCACCGGACGTGGTCACCGACCTGGTCAACCCGCGCCATGCCAGCGACACCGCCTTGGGTTTCATGATGGTGCCGTCGGTGCTGGTGCGCCTGCTATTGCCGATTGCCCTGGTGGTGTCGTTCTACCTGTTCATGCGCGGTCACAATCAACCCGGTGGCGGCTTCGTGGCCGGGCTGGTGATGTCCGTGGCATTCATCCTGCAATACATGGTCGCCGGCACCCAGTGGGTCGAGGCGCAAATGAGCCTGCGGCCGCTGCGCTGGATGGGTACCGGGCTGTTGTTCGCCACCGCCACGGGCCTGGGATCGATGGCCGTGGGTTATCCGTTCCTGACCACCCACACCTGGCATTTCGAATTACCGCTGCTGGGAGATATCCATCTGGCCAGCGCGCTGTTCTTCGACATCGGGGTGTACGCCGTGGTGGTCGGTTCCACCCTGTTGATCCTCACCGCCCTGGCTCACCAGTCGGTGCGCGCCCATAAACCGGGCCTGCAAGCCAAACCCGTCGCCCCCGTCAAAGGAGCCACCGCCTGATGGAAGAAGTCATCGCAATCGCAATCGGCGTACTGGCCGCCTCCGGTGTCTGGCTGGTGCTGCGGCCACGGACCTTCCAGGTGGTCATGGGCCTGTGCCTATTGTCCTACGGCGTCAACCTGTTCATCTTCAGCATGGGCAGTTTGTTCATCGGCAAGGAACCGATCATCAAGGACGGCGTGCCCCAGGACCTGCTGCACTACACCGACCCGCTGCCCCAGGCACTGGTGCTGACCGCCATCGTGATCAGCTTCGCCATGACCGCGCTGTTCCTGGTGGTACTGCTGGCGTCCCGGGGCCTGACCGGTACCGACCATGTGGACGGTCGGGAGCCCAAGGAATGATATTGACGCCCCATCTGATCGCCGCCCCCATCCTGCTGCCGCTGCTGACCGCCGCGATGATGCTGATGCTGGGCGAGAAACACCGCCCGCTCAAGGCCCGGATCAATCTGTTTTCCAGCCTGCTGGGCCTGGGCATCGCCGTGCTGTTGCTGTACTGGACCCAGGACCAGGCCTTGCCCGCTTCCATTGGCGTGTACCTGCCCGGCAACTGGCAGGCGCCGTTCGGCATCGTCCTGGTGGTCGATCGCCTGTCAGCGCTGATGCTGGTGCTGACCGGCATCATCGGCGTCAGCGCCCTGCTCTTCGCTACGGCCCGCTGGGACCGCGCCGGTGCCAGTTTCCATGCGCTGTTCCAGATCCAGCTGATGGGCCTCTACGGCGCCTTCCTGACGGCGGACCTGTTCAACCTGTTCGTGTTCTTCGAGGTACTGCTGGCAGCTTCCTACGGTTTGATGCTGCACGGGTCAGGTCGGGCGCGGGTATCGTCGGGGCTGCATTACATTTCCATCAATCTGCTGGCCTCGTCGTTGTTCCTGATCGGCGCGGCGCTGATCTATGGCGTCACCGGCACGTTGAACATGGCCGACCTGGCCCTGAAAATCCCGCTGGTGCCGGAGGCCGACCGCGGCTTGCTGCACGCCGGGGCAGGCATTCTCGCGGTGGCGTTCCTGGCCAAGGCCGGCATGTGGCCGCTGAATTTCTGGCTGGTGCCGGCCTACAGCGCCGCCAGCGCACCGGTGGCGGCGCTGTTTGCGATCATGACCAAGGTTGGCGTCTACACGATCCTGCGCCTGTGGACACTGCTGTTCTCCGGCCAGGCCGGCGCCTCGGCGTATTTCGGCGCCGACTGGCTGGTCTACGGCGGCATGGCGACCATCGTCTGCGCCGCCATCGCCATTCTCGCGGCCCAACGCCTGGAACGCATGGCGAGCCTGAGCATCCTGGTCTCGGCCGGAATCCTGTTGTCGGCCATCGGCTTCGCCCAACCGAACCTGATAGGTGCGGCGCTGTTTTACCTGGTGAGTTCGACCCTGGCGCTCTGCGCGCTGTTCTTGCTGGCCGAGCTGATCGAACGCTCGCGCTCGGCCAACGAGCTGTCCCTGGACGACGACTTCGACACCTTGCCGAGACCGCTGGAATCCTTGCAGCCGCCCAAGGGCATCAATCTCGATGACGAGCAGAAAGCCGTGGTCGGGCAAGTGATTCCCTGGACCATGGCTTTCCTTGGCTTGAGCTTTATCTTTTGTGCGCTGTTGATCATCGGCATGCCGCCGCTTTCGGGGTTCATCGGCAAGCTGAGCCTGCTCAGCGCCTTGCTCAATCCCCAAGGGCTCGAGGCCAGCGCCGGGGCACCGGTGTCGAACCAGGCCTGGGGCTTGTTGGCGTTGTTGATCCTGTCGGGGCTGGCCTCGTTGATCGCGTTCTCGCGCCTGGGCATCCAGCGCTTCTGGACGCCGCAAGAGCGACCGTCACCGTTGCTGCGGCCATTCGAATGCCTGCCGATCATCGTGCTGCTGGGCCTGGGCATCGCCCTGGCCTTCAAGGCCGAGCCGTTGCTGCGCTATACCCAATCCGCCGCCGATGCGCTGAACACCCCGGAACATTACGTGATGTCGGTACTCGCCACCCGCGCCGTGCCCAACCCGGAAACCCGCGCCGCGTTGCGGGAGGTGCAGCCATGAAGCGCCTGTTTCCCGCCCCGTGGTTGTCCCTGGCGCTGTGCGTGCTGTGGCTGGTGTTGAATGTGTCTCTCAGCGCCGGCCATCTGCTGCTGGGCGCCGCGCTGGGGTTCCTCGCCCCATTGATGATGCGCCCGTTGCGACCGCGGCCCATCCGTATTCGCCGGCCGTGGGTGATGTTGCGCTTGTTCCTGCTGGTGGGCCGCGACGTGCTGGTGTCCAACCTGGCGGTGGCCTGGGGCGTGCTGAACGCCGGGCGCCGCCCGCCTCGCTCGCGGTTCATCAAGGTGCCACTGGACCTGCGCGATGCCAACGGCCTGGCCGCGCTGTCGATGATCACTACGGTGATTCCCGGGACCGTCTGGTCGGAACTGGCCCTGGATCGCAGCATCCTGTTGATGCACGTGTTCGACCTGGCAGACGAGGCGTCATTCATCGCGCATTTCAAGGCCACCTACGAGCGCCCCTTGATGGAGATTTTCGAATGAGCCCGCTGCTGTCCAATGCGATCCTGTTGAGCCTGTTCCTGTTCTCCCTGGCGATGGTGTTGACCCTGTGGCGGCTGTTCAAGGGCCCGTCGGCCCAGGATCGGGTATTGGCCCTGGACTATCTGTACATCGTGGCGATGCTGATGATGTTGGTGCTGGGCATCCGTTATGCCAGTGACACCTATTTCGAGGCGGCGCTGCTGATCGCCCTGTTCGGCTTTGTCGGCTCGTTCGCCCTGGCCAAGTTCCTGCTGCGTGGCGAGGTGATCGAATGAACGGCGAACTGTCGATGTGGGTGGAAATCCCGGTGGCGATCCTGCTGGTGCTCAGCGGCCTCTTCGCCCTGGCCGGAGCGATCGGCCTGGTGCGCTTGAAGGACTATTTCCAGCGCATGCACCCACCGGCCCTGGCCTCTACACTGGGTGCCTGGAGCGTGGCACTGGCCTCGATCATTTATTTCTCGGCGCTCAAGTCCGGGCCGGTGTTGCATGCATGGCTGATCCCGATCCTGCTGTCGATCACCGTCCCGGTGACCACCCTGCTGCTGGCCCGGGCGGCCTTGTTCCGCAAACGCATGGCTGGGGATGATGTGCCGGCGGAAGTGAGCAGCCGCCGAACCGACTGACAGGTATCTCGAGCCGGTACAGCTTTTGTGGCGAGGGAGCTTGCTCCCGCTGGGTTGCGCAGCAGCCCTGAGACCTGCCACTTCGGTGTGTCAGGCTTACATGTGTTCAGCAATTCTGAGCTGCCGGGTTTGGTCGATAGCTGACCACCAGAACCTCCGTTACTTATATGAGTAGAGTCAGCGACAACACTCGAAACGGTAACAATGGAACGCTTAATATTGGGGCGGCAAACATTTGTGCCAAGTACATCCGCTCAGGTCATACCCATCAGGCAAACTGGAGCACTCGGCCAATAACAGGTCCGCCTATGAGAACTTCTTTTTTAACGAGGATGATTGTTTGGCTGACATATGGGCTGGCCCTGAGCGGTTGCAGCCAACTCGAGCCACATTCACGAGCAAGCTGGGAGACAGATTCACGAGTGTCGACCGAAGAAGTTATGTCATGCGCGCAAAAAACCATTCAAGCTTTATCAGTTAAGAATCCCAAATGGGAAACGACTGTGACTCGACTGGACATTCATGACGGGACACTGGAAACAGGCGACTATCCAAACACTAATGCAACTGGATTAAGAACCCGTGTCACTTTCCAGCCCGAAGCACATCAACTCATAGTGGACATTAAAGGTAGCGGCCCCTACTACATGGATCTTGGGGCCAAAGAGGGCGCATTCCACTTCAGGCGCAGCATGGAAAATTGCCTAGCAAGATAGTCTCTCAGAGGAAGCTCAATGAAGAAAAAATCATTCTTTTTGGTTGCTTTTTTGATGCTTTCAGGGTTTTCCACTGGCGTTTTTTCTCGAGAAATCGAGTGGAAGGAGAATGCGTCGGTTGTGAGGACTATAGAAGATCCAAAAGTAATGATCGAGCGCACAGAAGCATTCAATAAAAGCTTGAAGCGCAAAGGCTACTCAGGCGCCATAAAAGACTGCTCTGACATCTATGACTTCCCTGTTGGGATTGCAAGAGGAAACCATAGTTTTGGCAGCATTTGCACTTACCAGCATGATCAATCCATAAAAAAGGTTTTTGTTTGCAACGATCTGATGGTGGGACATTTTGCGATGCTGAATGAATTTACGGATACGGACCGGTGGAAAGCCAAAGCCATTTATGAGAACTGTTATGGCGGATAGGCTGACTTGTGTTCGGCCTTTTTGAAGCTGCTGCGCAGCCCAGCGGGAGCAAGCTCCCTGGCCACAAAGATTGCGGTTGGCTGGGTTTGTCTGCAATTACATGCAGCCCTGGGTGAGTTGGAAACTCAGGCCCACGCCACCGTCAGCAACCCAGCCCCAAGCACCACGCACAACGGCGAATAGACCCAGGTGTCGAGCCTGGCGAAAGTCGAGCCCTTGACCTCCTTGAAGAAGCCCACCAGCTCCGACTCGCCAATGGCCCGGGCGAACATCAGCAAGGCGATCGCACTGATCAGCCATTGCAAGGCCCGGTGGGTGACCGGCTGCGCCAGCAGGCCGACCCGCAGGCACACCAGCAGCGCAATCATCAGCAGTGCCAGGGCCACCAGCAAGGTCAGCCAGCCCGAGGGGTCGAACGCCGGTCGCAGCGCCTCCCCTTGCTTCACCGGTACCTGGGGGACCACCGCCAGGGCCGCCCACCGCCCGCCGAGGGCCCAATACAAATGAATCAAGCTGATGGTCGCAAACACTGCGACCAGCGACCGAGCCAAGAAAAGCGTCATTCGCCAGCCTCCTGAAAAAGGTTGAACAATCATCCTAGCTCGAATTTGGCATTTCGCTGGACGGACGCAGGTTGCCAGTTTCCAGTGAATGATTCATTGCCCAGGATCAAGCGTTCAACCCGCTGGGACACTACAGACCGGCGGACACCTTGTCGGCGACCTCCTTGGGCAACCAGGCCTGCCAGACCTCAGGGTGGGCCTTGAGGAACGCCTCGGCGGCTTCACGGGGTGGCGTGCGCTTCTCGCTCATGTCGGCCAGGGCCTTGTTCAACGGCTCGATGGGCAAGTCGACCTTGCTGAAGAACTCGGCAATGTCCGGGTATTGCTTCTGGAAGGGCACGGAGACACCGATCGACAGCTTCGAGGCCAGTGAACGGGTCGGCTTCGGGTTGGGGTTATCGGCGTCGGTCAGGGTCTTCCAGGCCTCGGCATCGAACGGCGGCTCTTGCAACTGCACCAGCTTGAAGCGCCCGAGCAGCGGCGTGGGCGACCAGTAGTAAAACAGGATTGGCTTGCCCCGGCGGATCGTCGAGCTGATTTCCGCATCCAGCGCCGCCCCCGAGCCGCTGCGAAAATTCACGTAGCTGTCAGACAAGCCATACGCCTTGAGCTTCTGTTTGTTGACCACCTCGGAGGTCCAGCCGATAGGGCTGTTGAGGAAGCGGCCCTTGTCGGGGCTCTCCGGGTCCTTGAACACGTGCTTGTAGCGCGCCAGGTCCTCGACACTGCGCAGGTCCGGCGCCAAGGGCTTGATGCCCTTGGCCGGATCGCCCTTGATGACGTACTCGGGCACCCACCAGCCTTCGGTCGCGCCTTTGACCGTATCGCCCAAGGCGACCACCTTGCCTTCGGCCTCGGCCTTGACCCACACCGGGCTGCGGCCGGCCCATTCCTCACCGATCACCTGGATGTCGTTATTGGCCAGGGCGGTTTCCAGGGTAATGGTGGTCCCGGGCAAGGTATCGGTCTGCAATCCATAGCCCTTTTCGACGATGACTCGCAGGATATCGGTGATCAGGCTGCCACTTTCCCAGTTCAAGTCGGCAAAGTGGATCGGCGCTGTGGCGGCCGACACCGGAAGGGGTGAAACCAACACAGCGAAGGTGGCCCAGGCGGCCAGCCACTGTCGAACTCGTTTCATGCTTTGCACCTCATGCCAGATACAGCAATCGCTGAACGGCCCTGCGTAACCGAACGCAAGCCTTGAATAATTCAGTCAATTGACTGTAGCCGAGGTTCCAGCGAGGCCTTGCGAAACTGTCAGCGGTTTGGGCGCACAGGCTCTGAAACGGTCACTCACTGGCCTTGAAAGTCACCAGTTCGCCCTTGCGCCACTTGGCGGCCTTGGCGGTGACCGCCTTCAAGGTCTTGGTCAAGCCTTCCTGCAACTGTTCGTTGGCCGCGAACACGGTCACCACGCTGTGGCCTTCCTTGAACAGGATGGCATGGCCACCAGGGGTCGTGACGAAGGCGTAATCGCCAAGGCCATAGACCGTCAGCTTGATTTCGCGAAAACGGATTTCAAACTTGCCACCTTCGCGGCTGGGCAATACTGCCGCGCGAAAATGATCACCGACCTTGAGCTCGAGCCTGGGCTTGTCATCGACCACCAGGGCCGACTCGGTGTCGATTTCGGCGACATAAATACCTTCGGCGGTCTGCTCAGTGATGTAGACGAAACGTGACTGGAATTGCTTGACCAGTTTTGCCCGCAGGTCACCAAGTACAAATAACGCATGCATGTCGAGATTACTTACTGCCAAGGAAACATCCCCATTTTTGAAAAAGACCCGCCCTGCGCAAAGGACGGACCACGAGAACCCGTACCGACTGTAGTGTCGTAATGGACCTGTCACTGAAATTCGAAATGAACGGCGCGCCCTGTCCCGGGCCGAGAGCAGACTAAAGGTTGCCGCTCTCGCCGTCTTTCCCGGGGGGTCGCCAGAGGCTGAAGGAAAACGCCACTCTGAGCATCGGAAAAGTTGGGACGACTAACTTTAGGGAAATTTCTCACTTAAAAAAGCATTTTTCTGACATCGAGCCCAAAAAAAATTGCTTTAGATAGGCGCAACCGTCCACACGACGCTGCCGATTCTAGAGCAGCGGAAGGCGTGGAGACTACTCGAAGTACCCGGCAATTCGTCGGTAAACCATGAAAAGGAATTCATTATGGCCACTTTTACCACCCTGCCCCACCCCGTCGCACCTTGCATCGTTGAAACAGCCAACGGCATTGACGGGGTCGATTGCCTGCCAATTTCGTTGATTCAACCGCGTTATCGAGTCGTCTTGGCCGGCAAGTGTTTTTTTCACATAGAAGAAACATCGACTGGACGTGTAAGAGGATTCCGAACCGACCATAACGAGGCCTGCTACCTGGCCAGGCGTCTGGAACACAGCGCCTGACCGCCTATTTGCCCGTCCATGACTTAACTCAGCCACCGACGGGCAACTGCTGCCATACTGCCCGCCCAGCGAAGTCCGTCGTTCATCGGCGGATCGCGCACCCACAATGGTTTCGAGGAGCAGGCGCGACGTGACGGAATTTGATATTGGCGAGTTTTTTATCCGGGGCGAGGCCAGAGAAGTCGAAGGCGAGTTCCAGGCCGTCATCGTGATGCGTGCCAAGCCACCGTTGACCACCGTCACTTGCCACCAAGTGGAAAAGGATCGCTGGTTCAAGACTTCGCAGCTCGCGGCTGAGGCTGCCAGGGAAGCGGCCAGGGCGTTGAAGACCGCCGTGGATGAAGGCGCCTTGAAAGCCTGATTCCAATCGAACTCCTGATGATCGCTTGCCTCAGATAAAGAGAGGCAACCGAGGCGCCATGACGGCGCCCGCTCAAAGGAGTCCCCCATGGAACAACCATCCTACGAACTCACTACCCTTTTCGACCAACTGGGCCTGCCCTCGGACGACAAAGCCATCGACGACTTCATCATGGCCCACCCGCTGGCGCCGGAGATCAAGCTGGTGGATGCCGATTTTTGGGAGGAACACCAGAGAGTCCTGCTCAAGGAATGGATGCGCGCCGACGGCGAAGAAGCGGTGGTGGTGGATCAACTGAACGTGCGCCTACACGACGGTAAGTAACGCCAGGAACCATGAGTCCCCTGTGGCCAGGGGATTGGTGGGAGCAAAGCTTGCTCGCGATACAGGCGCCTCGATCCCTCATGAAACCGCGTCGCCTTCATCGCGGGCAAGCCTTGCTCCCACAGATAATTCCCTCGCCACAAAAGCGCCTTTGCCACTCGGTGCTATAAAACCTAGCGTGGCTTCTCGGGTTTGTAGCCCAAGCGCAAACCACCCCAATGCCGCCCCTTGAGCATGATCGGTACGGAAAGATCGTGCATCAACTCCCCCGTATCCCGGGTGTAGGTCTGGAGCAGCACCGGCTGCTGGTGGCTGCCGCAGCGAATCCCGGTGCGATCGGAGAATTTGCGCTTGGTGCGGTTATTTAGCGTATCCACTTGGGGATCGCCGGTCAGCGGCTGGCTGAAGACCTTATTGTGGGTCGGCACATAACCCTGCTGGGTGCAGGCAATCGCAAACACAAGGCCCTCGTGGCGGGCCAGCAACGGTTCCTGAATCGCCGGCAGGACCTGGTCGGTGTAGCGGTCGAAACGGGTCTGGAATTTGGCCGGTTGGGTATTGGGGATCGGCTGGTAGTTACGGTCGAACAGGTCCTCCAGGCTGACACGACCCTGGTCGATGTCGGCCTCGAACTGCGCGGCGATCTGGCTCGCCCCTTCCCGCGCCAGGTCGTAGACCCGTTGGTGATAATCATCGAGCCCTACCTCGGCCAGGCGTTCGCTGATGGTTTCGGCCTGGCCTTCCATCTGCACCGCCGCCTCGGCCAGACGCTGGGTCTGCTGGTCGCTGATGGACAGGTCGCTGCGCATCTGCTCGATCGCATGGAACAGGCTGTCGAGTTGTTCGCGATTGGTGTCGGTGCCTTGGGCGATGGCACTGACCTGGGTTTCGACGCCGGCGGCGAGCCGGGCGATGTTTTCCAGGTGCTGGCCGGTGTGCTCGACCTGCTGCACGCCGCTGTCCAGGTCAGCGGCCAGTTGACGAATCTGCTCCACCACCTGGGTCGTGCGCTGCTGGATGTCGGCCACCATCACCCCGACTTCCCCGGTCGCCGCGGCGGTGCGCCCGGCCAGGCCGCGGACCTCATCGGCCACCACCGCGAACCCACGGCCATGCTCACCGGCCCGGGCCGCCTCGATGGCCGCGTTCAGCGCCAGCAGGTTGGTCTGGCTGGCAATCGATTGGATCACCAGGCTGACCCGCTGGATTTCATCACTGCGCACGCTCAAGGCCTCGATCAACTCACGGCTGTCATTGGCGCGCTGGCTGAGCTGGTGCATGCGGCTGATGGACTCCACCAATTCGCTGCGCCCGGCTACGCTGCTGCGATGGGCCTCGCTAGCGGCGCCGAGGGCCTGCTGGCTCAGTTGCGAAGTGGCTTGTTCAGTGGCGATCATCGACTCGGCATTGCTGACGATCTGCGCCGCCGCATCGAGTTGGGACTGGACCTTGCCGGCCAGTTGCTTGACCGAATAGGCGACACCGGCTGCCGACAGCGCGTTATGGCTGGTGGTGTAGGACAGGTCGCGGGTCAGCTCGGCCAACGTGTCGGTGGGGGGTGCGGCTGACGCGGCCACGCGCGAACGCAGGCGCGGCAACCAGACGATGAGCATGACCAGCGGCAGGCCCAGGTACAGCGACCAGCCGCCCAAAGCCATGCCGCACAGCAGCAAGGCCAGGGCGAGACTCTGCAAGGTCGGCGTCAACCAGCGCGCCGCGCCTTTCGTTTCGGGTACCGAGGCCGGCACCGCACCCGCCAGCGTTCCGTCTGTCGCCATGTTCGTCACCCACACTCTCGTTGTTATGACCGCATTAAACGCCACTACCGAGCCATTATCCATGGTCCATTAGTCGTGTTCTTGCAGCAGATCAACGGGAGCAGACGAACGCGCACGGGCGAAAGCAAAAGATCGCGGCCTTCGTCAAAAGGTCGCGATCTTTTTTCGGAAAACGCGAATCAGGCCTGACGCTGGTGCTTGTCGATCTGTTCGTGACGTTCCTGGGCTTCGATGCAGTACTTGGTGGTCGGGCTGATCAGCAGGCGCTTGAGGCCGATCGGCTCGCCGCTGTCGTCGCACCAGCCGAAGCTGTCGTCGTTGATGCGGTCCAGGGCCTGCTCCAGTTGAGGCAGCATGCGCTGGTCGCGATCGATGGCGTTGACCAGCCAGGTACGCTCTTCTTCTACGGAAGCAGCGTCCGCCGGGTCGGCCGGGGTGTCCAGGCTCTCAATGGCGATTCGGTTCTGTTCGATGCGCTCGTGGGTTTCGACCTTCATGTTCTGCAACAGCTTGGTGAAGAAAGCCAGCTGCTCGGCATTCATGTAGTCATCCGCCGGCATGGCCAGCAACTTTTCCTTTGTCATTGATTTCTCTATAAAAAAACGTGCATTAAGGCGAATTATGGAGCGTCCCGCAGCGCAGCTGCCACGCTCATCGGGAAAGGCGCCGTTTATTCCAAGCGCCACCCGGCACTCAATTTACGAGGGGCGGCAGTCTAAGGCCGAGTCGAGGCCTCAGCAACTGAAAACATAGGGAAAATGTCCGACAACCCCCTCAAATGTTCTCTGACAGGCTTTTAGCAGTCATCGGAGTGCGTTTATAACAAGAAATTCGGTGTAATAGCTGTATTAAGAAGACAAATGGCAACGCCACGCGGGTCAGGCGTGGCGCTTTGTCGCAACCTCGGGGGGATCAGCGCTTGAGTTTGCGCTTGTTGCGGTACTGGTCGATGACCACCGCCACCACGATGATCAAGCCCTTGATGATGTCCTGGATGTAGGCATCGACACCGACGAAGGTAAAGCCGCTGGCCATCACCCCGAGAATCAGCGCGCCGATCACGGTCCCGGTGATGCGCCCCACCCCGCCCGCCAGGCTGGTGCCGCCGATCACCGCCGCCGCAATCGCGTCCAGCTCATAAGACATGCCCATGCCCGCCTGCCCGGTCGCCGCTCGTGCCGAAGCCACCACGCCAGCCAAGCCCGCCAGCAACCCGGCGATGCTGTAGACGATCACCAGGTGGCGCTTGACGTTGATGCCCGATGTGCGCGCCGCCTGCATGTTGCCGCCGATGGCGTAGGTGTACTTGCCGTACTTGGTGTAGCGCAGGGCGATGTGGAAGATCACCGCCACCACCAGGAAGATGATCACCGGCATGGCGCCATGGCCGATGGCGGTGTAGGAATCGGACAACATGCTCACCGGCTGCCCTTCGGTGTAGTAGCGCGCCAGGCCACGGGCCGAGACCATCATGCCGAGGGTGGCGATAAACGGCGGGATGCCGGTCATGGCGATGATGCTGCCGTTGATCGCCCCGGCCAGCAGCCCCACCCCGAGCCCCGCCACCACCGGTATCCACACCGGCAAGTCCGTCAACGAGGGAAATACCGCCCGGGCGAAGTCCGAGGTCTGGGCCAGGCTGGCGGCAATCATCGCCGACAGCGCCAGCACCGAGCCCGACGACAGGTCGATACCGGTGGTGATGATCACCTGGGTCACGCCGATGGCCAGCAGGCCGATGATCGACACTTGCAGAATCATCAACACCAGGCGCTGGGAGTTCATCAGGAAACTCTGGTCACGCATGATCCAGCCAAACATTTCGAACACCAGGCCGATGCCGATCAGCACCAGAAAGATACTCAGCTCCGTCGGCAGCCGCCGCCGAGACCGGGTCGGTGCTGCTGCGGGTTTGTTTTCCAATATCGCGTTCATAGCCACTTACCTTTTTTATCTGGACTGACGGGCATCAGGACAGGCCCGAGGCCAGTTGCATCACTCGTTCCTGGGTCGCTTCGCTGCGGTCGAGGGTGCCCATCAGGTCACCTTCGTGCATCACCATGACCCGGTCGCTCATACCCAACACTTCCGGCAGTTCCGAGGAAATCATGATCACCGCCATACCTTCGCTGGCGAGGTAGGCAATCAGCCGATAGATCTCGGCCTTGGCGCCGACGTCGATGCCGCGGGTCGGTTCGTCGAGAATCAGGATGCGCGGGTTGGTCATCAGCCAGCGCGCCAGCAGCGCTTTCTGCTGGTTGCCACCGGACAAGGTGTCGATGCACTGTTCCAGCGACGGGGTCTTGACCCGCAACTTCTTGCACATGTCTTCACACAGGGCGCGCAGGGCTTTCTGCTGGATGAAGCCGTTGCCGACGTAATGGGGCAGCACGGCCATTTCCATGTTTTCCAGCACCGACAGGCACGGAAACAGGCCGCTGAGTTTGCGATCTTCGGTCAACAGCGCGAAGCCCTTCTCGATGGCCATGTGCGGGTCGGTGATGCGCACCGGTTGGCCGTCCAGCAGGATTTCGCCGCCGGTGCTCGGGGTCACGCCGAAAATCGCCTCGGCCACGTTGGTCCGGCCCGAGCCCATCAAGCCAGCGATGCCGAGGATTTCCCCGGCATGCAGGTCGAAGGACACGCCTTTGAAGATACCGTCCAGGCTCAGGTCGCGCACCGACAGCACCAACTCACCGATGGGGGCCTCACGCTCTGGGAACAACTGGCTCAACTCGCGCCCGACCATCATCGAGATCAGGCTGTCGCCGTCCATGCTGTCGGCCCGTTGCAGGCCGATGTAGGCGCCATCGCGAAACACCGCCACTTCATCGGCGATGGCGAACACTTCGTTCATCTTATGGGTGATGTAGATGATCCCCTTACCCTGGGACTTGAGGTCGGCAATGATCGAGAACAGGTGGGCGACTTCGGTCTCGGTGATGGCCGAGGTCGGCTCGTCCATGATCAGGATGTCGGAGTCATACGAGACGGCCTTGGCAATCTCCACCATCTGCCGCTCGGCGATGCTCAGGTTGCCCACCTGCTCCTCGGGATCGAGGTTGATGCGCAGGCGCTCCAGCAGCCGGGCGGTGCAGCGGTGCATCTCGCCATGGTCGACCATGTGCAGGCCGTTGAGCTGCTCGCGGCCGATCCAGATGTTTTCGGCGATGCTCATGTGAGGCATCAGGTTCAGTTCCTGATGGATCATCGCGATGCCGGCCTGCAACGCCGCCAGCGGCGTGTCGAACGTCACCGGCTTGCCGCGCAGGCGCAGTTCGCCGGCGTCCGGCTGGTAGATGCCGGCGATGATCTTCATCAAGGTGGATTTGCCCGCCCCGTTCTCGCCCATCAGGGCCAGCACGGAGCCAGGGCGCACCCGCAGTTGTACATCGGACAGGGCCACCACACCGGGAAAGCCCTTGCTGACATTGACGACTTCCAGCAGGTACGGCTCATCAAGTGATACATCCGGCTGGAAAGTCATGGCCGGGGCGCTCGAAGCAGTCGCTGAAGCGAACATGATCAGGTACTCCCTCGGCAAGGTCGGCGTGGCAACCTTGCCTGCTTATTGTTGTGGTGGGACCGGGTTGAACGTCACTTGAACTGATCGACGTTTTCCGGCGTGATCAGGCGGTACGGCACCCAGACGGCCTGCTCGACCGGCTGCTTCTTGACCATTTTCACCGCTGTGTCGATGGAGCCATCGGCCTGGCCCTTGGCGTCCTGGAACACCGAGACCGCCATTTGGCCTTTCTTGATGGCGTTCAAACCGTCCGGCGTGCCATCGACCCCGGCAATCAATACGCTGCCTTTCTTGGTGCCTGCTTGCTTGAGGGCCATGGCGGCGCCGATGGCCATCTCGTCGTTGTTGGACACCACGGCCTGGAAGTCGCGGCCCTGGGTCAGCCAGTCGTTGACCAGGGTCATGCCCTTGTCCCGCGACCAGGTGCCAGTCTGTTCCTGTTCAATCTTGATGCCCGGGTACTTGGCCAGCACGTCCTTGACGCCCTTGGTGCGGTTGGTGGTGGAGTTGTTGGCCAGGTCACCCAGCAAGATGACGATGTTGCCCTTGCCGCCCATCTTGTCGGCCAGGTATTGCATCTGCATGTGCCCGGCTTCGAGGTCGTTGGAGGCGACGGTGACCACCCCTTCCGGCAACTTCGGTTCGTCCGGGCGGCGGTTGACGTAGACCAGGGGGATGCCGGCAGCCACCGCGGCCTTGGTGATGCGCTGAGTCGCGGCGGTGTCCACCGGGTTGACGATGAGCGCATCGACCTTCTGGCTGATGAAGCTTTCCACCTGGCTCAGTTGCTTGACCACGTCACTGCGCGCATCTTCGAACTGCAGGGTGACGCCGTCCGGCAGGGACTTGGCTTTCTTGTCCATGGATTCGCGCAGGTAGGTCAACCAGGTGTCATCGAACTGGGACATGCTGACGCCGATTTTCAGGTCCGCCAGGGCAGCGCCGCTGGTGAGCATCAACGACAGGGCCAGCGAGGCGATACGGGTCTTGGTCTTCATGAACGGTCTTTCTCCACTTTTTTGTTGGTTTTATGGATAAGGCGTGACGGATCAGGAACGGGGCAAGCGCACGATGGGCGCGCCGGGCATGCAACAGACCACGGCGCCGTTGCGCTGGATACACAGGGATTCGAACAAGGGAAGGACTGCGGACAGGTGCGGCAGACGTGGCAGGTGAAACGCAGAACGGCTGAAGGTTTTCATCGACGGTACCTAGCTGTGTTTCTTGTTTTTGTTTCGTCTGTCGTCCGTTCAAGGTTGGCTTGGCGGGAGGCAGACAGGGTTGTCGGTAACCTGGATTCGACTTTATTGGAAAATATTTTCCATATCAACTCATTTTAGAATTTTATTCGTTTTTTATTCCATGCCCTACAGACACGGACAAACGCACCACTTCGCCCTGCTCGGCACTCTGCCTGGCCGCGTCGAGGATGCGTGTGGTCGCCAGTGCATCACGGGCTTCCACCGGCAGCGGGCCAGCGCCCTGCAACGCGGTTTGCAAGTGTTGGTAGAACGCCAGCCAGCAGCCACGTTCCGAGGTCACCCGCTCGCGCTCGGTGCCGTGTTCGAACCAGCCCCAGCGTCGATGTTCTTCAGCCCCCCAGCGTTCGCCCTCGGTCGCCGGGCTCAACCCGGCCAGTGCCTGGGCCTCTTGCCCGTCCAGGCCTTCGACGGTGTAGCAACCCTGGCTGCCGTTGACCCGAAAGCGCGGGCGCGCTGCGTTTTGCACGCAATTGCCGCTCAAGTGAGAGATCACGCCACTGGCATGGGACAAGGACATGAAGAAGCCGTTGTCGAACACCTGGCCGGGCTGCCGGTAATCCAGCTCGGCGTAAACCCTGGTCACCGGCCCGAACAATTGCAGCGCCTGGTCCACCAGATGGCTGCCCAGATCGCGCAGGAATCCCCCACCGCTGCCCTTGCCCACCGAGGTCGGCGAATAGCGTTCGACGCTGGATTCAAAACGAATGACTTGCCCAAGAGCACCGGAAGCCAGCAGTTTGCGCAGGGTCAGGAAATCCGAATCCCAGCGGCGGTTCTGGTACACGCTCAAGGGCACGTTGCGACGTTCGGCAGCCAACACCATTGCCTCGGCCTGCGCGGCGTCGGGGGCGAACGGTTTGTCGCTGACCACCGCCACGCCGAGTTCGATGGCCTGCAGCACAATGGCCGGGCGACCGTCCAAAGGCGTGGACACCACCACCGCATCGACACCGGCCGCCACCAACTGTTCGAGGGTGTCGAAGGCCTGGGCCTGCGGGTGATCGCTGGCCAGTTGTTGGCGGCGCTCGGCGGACCGGGTCACCACGCCGACGAATGTAGCCCCCGGCAGACTGCTGATCAGCGGCGCATGAAAGAACCGCCCACCCTTGCCGTAGCCCACTAGTCCGATTCGCATGAAAGCTCCTTGTTTGAATATAACGCCGCCCCTTGTGGGAGCGAGCTTGCTCGCGATAGCGTCGGATCAGCTTGCATTATGTTGACTGACCCACCGCTATCGCGAGCAAGCTCGCTCCCACAATTTGACCGAGTACCTTTTGGGTGAACGCGGCCGACTGTGGGAGCGGGCTTGCTCGCGAAGACGGCGGTAGATTCAACATTGACTCGACTGCCACTACGCCTTCGCGAGCAAGCCCGCTCCCACCGGGGGATTGTGGTTAACCGTAGAAACGCGGCCGCTCGGGCAGTTCGACTTTGACGATCTGCCCGCTCTGCTGCGCTTGAATGCAAGCATCCGCCGCCACCGCCGCGGCGAAGCCGTCCCAGGCCGACGGCCCGCCCACTTGCCCGGCGCGCACGCCGTCGATGAAGGCCTGCAATTCGACGTCGTAGGCGGCGATGAAGCGGTCCTTCCAATCCATCAGGATCGCATTGGACAGCTTGGCGCCGCTGCGCAGCTGTACCTGGGACGGTTCCGGCAGCTTGGCGATACCGGTCTCCCCCACCACTTCGCACTGGATGTCATAGCCGTACTGGCAATTGACGAACACCTCGACGTCGATGCGCGTGCCCCGGGCGGTTTCCAGCAGGACGATCTGCGGGTCCCGCAGGTGAGCCAAGGCCTTGCTGCTCTTGCGCGGAAAGACCACCTGCACCGACACGTAGTCATCGGCCAGCAGCCAGCGCAACACATCCAGCTCATGGATCAAGGTGTCGGTGATCGCCATGTCGGTCTTGTAGTTCTCGCCCACACTCGGGTTGCGGTGGGCGCAGTGCAACATCAGCGGTTCACCGATCTGGCCGCTGTCGATCACCGCCTTGAGCGCCCGATAGCCTTCATCGTAGGGGCGCATGAAGCCGACTTGCACCAGGCGCTTGCCGTGGGCCACTTCGGCGTCGACGATCTTGCGGCAGCCTTCGGCCGTGACCGCCAGGGGCTTTTCACAGAACACCGGTTTGCCCGCTGCAATCGCCGCCAGCACGAATTCTTCATGGCTCGGGCCCCAGGAGGTGACGAGGATCGCCTCCACGTCCGGCGCCTTGATCAACGCGTGACCGTCGGGGTAGACCTCGGCGGTCAGCTTGAGATCGGCAACGACCTTGGCCGCTTGTTGCAGGTTGATGTCGGTCACCGCCACCACCTGGCTGTTGAGCAAGGTCTGGCTGCAACGACGGATATGGTCCTGGCCGATGGCCCCGGTGCCGATGACGCCCAGCTTCAAAGACATTTGGAACTCCTTTCGTAGGGTTGGGGCAATCAGTATTGACGGGCCTTGGCCAGTCGTTCATTGAGGGTATTGGCGACGGCATCGGTGCGGGTGCTGGTGGACACTTGCGCCACGCCGACCCGCCACCACGACAGGTATTTGTGGATCATGGTCTTGGGCAAAACCTTGATGTCGATCAGCGTCGAGACGCTCTGGCTCCGCGCATCGGTCAGGGCCGCGTGCAGCTCGTCGAGGGTCTTGACCTTGTAGGTTTTGCAGCCATAGGCCGCGGCACTCATGGCGAAATCCACCGGCACGAACGCGCCATCGAGCTTGCCGGTCTCGGGGTTGCGAAAGCGGAACTCGGTGCCAAAGCTGTCCATGCCGTGTTCCATTTGCAGGTTGTTGATGCAACCGAACGTCATATTGTCCAACAGCACCACGTTGATCTTGCGGCGCTCCTGGATCGAAGTCGCGAGTTCCGAATGCAGCATCATGTACGAGCCATCGCCCACCAACGCGTAGACCTCTTTGTCCGGCGCGGCGAGTTTCACCCCCAGTGCCGCATTCACCTCGTAGCCCATGCACGAATAACCGTACTCGACGTGATAGGTGTCCACGCCCTTGCTGCGCCAGCTGCGCTGCAAATCGCCGGGCAGGCTACCGGCGGCGGCGACGATGATGGCGTCATCCGCCAAGGCTTCGTTGAGCGTGCCCAGCACCCGGCTCTGGGTCAGACAGGAACCGGTGAGTTCGATGAATTCGCGAAACACCGCTGGGTCCATGTGGTCGTTGATTTCCGGGACGAAATCCTCGGTCTGGAAATCCGCCTGATAGACCCGGTCCACTTCCGCGTCCAGTTGCGCCTTGGCGTCGGCGATCTGCCCGGCCCAATCGGCGCGATAGTCACCCATCGCGGCCGACAAGGCCTCCAGGCCCGAACGGGCATCGGCCAACAATTGCACGCCATCGAGCTTCAAGGCATCGCACGGGCTAATGTTGAGGTTGAGAAACTGCACGTCGGGGTGCTGGAACAGCCATTTCGACGCGGTGGTGAAATCGCTATAGCGCGTGCCGATGCCAATGATCAGGTCCGCTTCCTTGGCCAGCAGGTTCGCCGCCAGGCAGCCGGTTTCGCCGACGCCGCCAACGTTCAGCGGATGGCTGGACACCACCGCACTCTTGCCCGCCTGGGTCTCGGCGAAAGGAATGTCGAAGCGCTCGGCAAAGGCCTGCAATGCCGCGTTGGCGCCGGAGTAACGCACGCCGCCGCCACAGATGATCAACGGCTTGCGCTTGCCCTTGAGCAGCGCCGAGGCATCGCCGAGCATCGCTTCGGTGGCCGGGCGGCGGTCGATGCGGTGCACGCGTTTTTGCAGGAAGTAATCCGGATAATCGTAGGCTTCGGCTTGCACGTCCTGAGGCAGCGCCAGGGTCACCGCGCCGGTTTCGGCCGGGTCGGTCAGCACCCGCATCGCCTGGATCGCGGCGGTCATCAATTGCTCGGGGCGGTTGATGCGGTCCCAGTATTTGCTCACGGCCTTGAAGGCATCGTTGGTGCTGATGCTCAGGTCGTGGAACTGCTCGATCTGTTGCAGCACCGGATCTGGCTGGCGACTGGCATAGACATCGCCGGGCAACAGCAACAACGGGATACGGTTGGCAGTCGCCGTGGCGGCGGCGGTCAGCATGTTCGCTGCACCGGGGCCGACCGACGAGCTGCACGCATAGATCTTGCGCCGCAGATGCTGCTTGGCAAAGCCGATGGCGGCGTGGGCCATGCCCTGCTCGTTGCGGCCCTGGTGAACCACCAGGTCGCCACTGTCCTGCTCCAGCGCCTGGCCCAGGCCCAGTACGTTGCCATGGCCGAAAATGGTAAAGACCCCGGCGACGAACTTGCTCTGGACGCCATCGACCTCGATGTATTGGTTATCGAGGAATTTCACCAGGGCCTGGGCCATGGTCAGTCGTGTTGTGGTCATGCTTGCACCTTGTCTGGAATGCAAAATTTGGCGGCTGGCTCAGTCCTCTGTGGGAGCGAGCTTGCTCGCGATAGCGGTGTGTCAGGCGATTTATGTGTTGAATGTGCTGCCGCCATCGCGAGCAAGCTCGCTCCCACAGGGGGGCTCCATCGTTCAGGAAATCAGGTCAGGCCTGGGAGCTTTGCAGATGGTTCATGCTCGCCCCCAACGCTTGGCGGATGTCAGCCAGGTCATGGACGCTCTCGGCGAACGGCTCGAAGGACAAGTAGCCCTCGTAGCCTGCGACCCGCAACGCCTCGATCTGCGCGGCATTGCCGAGGATGTCAGCCTCGCCCACCAGCACCCGGTGACCGTCACGGATGGTAGCCAAGGGTGCCTGGGCGTCCTCGACTCCGGAGATGTGCACCAACCCAGTCAGCTCAGGGAAGAATTCCTGCTCGCCCGCCAGATGATGGTGAAAGGTGTCGTGCACCAGTCGGAACACATCCAGCCCGCCAATGCTCTTGATCGCTTCCACCGCCGTGCGTTTGCGCCGCAACGAGCATTCTTCGAAACCCAGGGGCTCGATGAACCCGTAGATGCCAAAGGCCCGCAGGATCGGCGCCAGTTCACTCAGGGCAGTCCGCAGCCCCGACGCCCGTTCAGCCTCGCTGCGCGGGTCGGCGCGGTCGTTGAGCGGGCACATCACCAGCCCCTCGGCGCCGCATTCACGGGCGTAATCAGCCAGGCGCACGGCTTGGGCGCGGCGCTCTTCGTTCCACACATCGAAGGGGTACAGGGCGTTGATCGACAGCACCTTGATACCGCGCGCCTCGCACAGCTCACGAACGCGGGCCGGCGGCATGCCGTCTTCGATCTCGACGCCCTTGAGGTCGTTGCGGATCTCGATGGCATCGGTTTTCAATGCCAGGGCCAAGTCGATGAACGCGGGCAGTGACAGGCGCGGGGCAACCATTCGGTTCAAAGCAAAACGCAGGGGCTTGTTCATTGTTGTTCTCCCTCCGGCAGTCATTCGAAAATGCGTTATTGGGCAGTCGGCATGCTGAATTCAGGGCCCTTGGCGATACTGTCGGGCCAGCGCTGCATCACGCTTTTGTAACGGCTGTAGAAACGCAGGCCTTCTTCGCCGTAGGCATGGTGATCGCCGAACAGCGAGCGCTTCCAGCCACCGAACGAATGCCAGGCCATGGGCACCGGAATCGGCACGTTGATGCCCACCATGCCGACCTTGATGTTGCGGGCGAACGCCCGGGCGATGCCGCCGTCGCGGGTGAAGCACGACACGCCGTTGCCGAACTCATGGGCGTTGATCAGCGCCACCGCCGTGGCGAAATCCGGTACACGGACGATCCCCAGCACCGGGCCGAAAATCTCTTGCTGGTAGATGCTCATCTCGGCGGTGACCTGGTCAAACAGCGTCGCGCCGACAAAGAACCCCTGCTCGGCCCCCGGCACCTTGAAGCCACGGCCATCGACGATCAGGCGTGCGCCTTCCGCCACGCCAGCGTCGATGAAACCTTCGACCTTGGCCTTGTGCTCGGCGGTGACCAGCGGTCCCATGTCGGTGCCGGGTTGCTGGCCGTTGCCGATCTTCAGCTGATCAATGCGCGGCAACAGTTTGGCAATCAGCTCATCACCCACATTCCCCACCGCCACGGCGATGGAAATCGCCATGCAGCGTTCACCGGCCGAGCCGTAGGCCGCACCGATCAACGCATCCGCCGCCTGGTCGAGGTCGGCATCGGGCATGACGATCATGTGGTTCTTCGCCCCGCCCAGGGCCTGCACGCGCTTGCCGTGCGCCGTGCCCTGCTGGTGGATGTACTCGGCGATGGGCGTGGAGCCGACAAAGGAAATCGCTTCGATGTCCGGGTGCTGCAACAGCGCATCCACCGCCACCTTGTCGCCCTGGACCACGTTGAAAACGCCGTCCGGCAAGCCGGCTTCCGTCAGCAAGCGGGCCATCAGCAGACTGGCGGACGGGTCGCGCTCCGAAGGCTTGAGGATGAAGCAGTTGCCGGCGACCAGCGCCAGGGGAATCATCCACAGCGGCACCATCACCGGGAAGTTGAACGGCGTGACCCCGGCGCAAACGCCCAAAGGCTGGCGCAGGTTCCAGTTGTCGATGCCACCGCCGATGTTGTCACTGAAATCGGTCTTGAGCAGGTTCGGCGCACCGCAGGCGTACTCGACGATCTCGATGCCGCGGGTGACTTCGCCGTGGGCGTCAGACAGCACCTTGCCGTGTTCACGGCTGATGATCTGCGCCAGTTCGTCGTGATGGCGGTCGAGCAGTTCCTTGAACTTGAACATCACCCGCGAACGGCGCAGGGACGATTGCTCGGACCAAGCCGGGAATGCCGCCAGCGCCGAGGCCACCGCCGCATCGACGGTGCCCGGTTCGGCCAGGGCGACCCGGGCCTGCACCGCACCGGTGGCCGGGTTGAAGACCTTGCTGAACCGCGCATCGTCGCTGTCCTGCACTCGACCGCTGATGTAATGGCCTACTACCGGGGCGTCACTCATTGTTCTTGTCTCCGTGGGAAAAGTGGAATTCAGAGGTCGAGCAGCCAACTGTGCTGCGGGTCGTTATGGAACTGCCAGACCCGCTTCGGGCCGGCCATGACATTCAGGTAATACGACTCGTAACCGTACGGAACGCTGACCGGGTGATACCCCTTGGGCACCACCACCAGGTCGCTGTTCTCCACGGCCATGGCCTGGTCGATGCTGCGGTCGTCGGTGTAGACCCGCTGGAACACGAAGCCTTGGGACGGGTTGACCTGGTGGTAATAGGTCTCTTCCAGGAAGCTCTGGTGCGGCAGGTCGTCGGTGTCGTGCTTGTGCGGCGGATAGCTCGAGGAGTGCCCCGACGGCGTGCGCACCTCCACCACCAGCAGTGAGTGGGCCGGTTCGCTGTCTGGCAGGATGTCGCAGACATAGCGGGTGTTGGCGCCCTTGCCGCGCACGCTGCGCTTCATGCTGTCCGGGCGGATCAGCCGCGGGCCGTATTCGTTACCCGCCGAACCCGGTGCGGCACACACTGCGATCTGCACATCGCTCAGGGCAGTGACCTGGGCCTGGCTGCCGGGCGGCAGGTAAGCGGCATAAGGTGACTTGTCTTCGAACACCGATTGGCGATCACCGAGGTTGTCCCAATCGAAGGCGCCCTGCCCCGGCGCCTCCCCCTTGAGGCTGATGCGACCACTGAGCAGCACCAGGCACAATTCCTTGTCTGCGGCGGCCACCGGCAGGGTTTCCCCCAGGCTCAGGCGGTAGGCGGCGAACCCGACGTATTCCAGCTCACCCGCTGGCAACTGGACCATGGTTCGGCCGCTGGAATGGCTCTTGATCAACAGGCTCATGCCAGACTCCTTTCTTGCAGCAAGGCACGCAGTGTGTCGTAGCCCTTCTTGGCGTAGGCATAACTCGGCGCTACGGCAGGGTCCTGCTCGGCTTCCACCACCAGCCAGCCTTGATAGTCGGCAGCCAGCAGTACATCGAGCAACGCGGCGAAGTCGATGTCGCCATCCCCCGGCACGGTGAAAGTGCCGTTGATGATGCAGTCGGGGAAGCTCCAGAGGTTGTTGCGCGCCAGTTGCACCACCGGTTTGCGCACATCCTTGAAGTGCACATGGCAGATTCGTTCAATGTGTTTGCGCAGCACCTGCAACGGTTCGCCGCCGCCCATGTAGCAGTGACCCGAGTCGAACAACAGGCCCACTTCGCTGCCGGTCAGGGCCATCAGCTTGTCGATGTCCGCGGGTGATTCGACGTAGGCGCCCATGTGGTGGTGATAGGCCAGGCGCACGCCGTGGGACAAAGTGAAACGCGCCAGTTCGGTGAGCTTGTCGGCGTAGGTTTGCCAGGCTTCATCCGTATGGAAACGCGGCCGCTCGACCAATGGAATCCGCTGGCCCTGGATCGAGTCGGCGACTTCGCCGTAGACCAGCACCGTCGCGCCGTTCTGCGCCAGCAGCTCGACGTGACTGGCGATGGCGTCGATTTCCTCCGCCGCCGAGCGTCGGGCCAGGCGGCTGGAATACCAGCCGGAGACCAGCGCCAGGTCATAGGGCCGCAGCACATCGCCAACGCCCTTGGCGTCCTTGGGAAACTTGCCGTTGAGCTCAAAACCTTCGTAGCCGATTTCCTTGCCTTCACTCAGCGCCGTACTCAACGGCGTCTCGCCGCCCAACGACGGCAAGTCATCGTTGCTCCAGGAAATCGGATTGATGCCAATTCGAATAGCGGGCATGGCTGCACCTTTTATTGTTTTTACATTGCCATTGAAGGCGACACGGAACCTTGTGGGAGCGAGCTTGCTCGCGATAGCGGTTTGACAGTCGCGTCAATGTTGCATGTTTCACCGTCATCGCGAGCAAGCTCGCTCCCACATTGAACTGCATTCCAAATAGAGACTGCGGTGTCTGTCACGCCCGCGCAGCACGCCACGCCTCGATCAACTCCACAAACCTGCCCTGCACCTGGCGGATCAACGTTTCATCATCGATTTCCCCGGCCAGCCAGGCCCGGCTCGGCTCCTGGAAGATCGTCCGACCTACGGCAAACCCACGGCAGGTGGCGCTCTGGCTGGCCTGGCGAAAACCTTCGGCGAGTGCGGCGGCTGGGGCATTGAGGCCCAGCAGCACCACGCCACGGCAATACGGGTCGCGCTGTTGGATCAGCTCATCGAGCTGCTGCCATTCATCCGCGCCCTGGGCTTCGATCTTCCACCACGCCGGGAAAATACCCAGGTTGTAGAGGCGCTTGAGGGCGCGATAGAGCACGTCCGGGTGCGGTGACGGATGATCCTTGGGCGGAATGACTTCCAGCAGCAATTCATGACCGCTGGCCTGGGCGGCCTTGTACAACCCCATCAGTTGCGCCTCTTGCTCCAGGCGCAGCAGCGGTTCGTCGTCAGGGTGAAATTGCACCAGGCACTTGATGATCTGCTCCTGGGGCCAGGCGATCAGGTTGCTGCCAATGGAGCGCCCGTGTTCGAAGGCCAGTGGCCGCGAACCTTGCACTTCCACCGGCCGCGCCACCCACCAACCGCGTCCGGTGGCCGCGTTCAGCGAATCCTGGCCGAAGCGCTGGTCGGCCAGCAGACCGACGTCGGCCTCGATGCCCTGACGCCGCAGGTCAGCTTCGACCCGCTCCACGGCCTGGATGAACAACTGCTTGAGTTCGCCGATGCTGCTCAACTCGCGGCCACCCTTCTGGGCCAGCTCCACCAGTTGCCCGCGATGGTCGAAGGCGAAGATGAACAGCTGTTTCCAAGTCTTGCGGGGCACGCTGACCTGGTGCAGCCGTTGCAGCACAACGTCCTGGTCCGGTCGGGTGATCGGCACCGGACTCTTGAATAAATAGTCGAGTTCGGCCCGGGTCGGCATCGCTGGGGCGCAGGCATGGCGCGACACCACCAGGCCACCGCAGGCATTGGCCAACTGGCAGCAGCGTTCATCGCTGGCATCCTCCAGCCAGCCGGCGAGAAATCCCGACATGAATGCATCGCCGGCACCCAGTACGTTCAAGACTTCGACCCGCACGCCAGGGTAAATGGCGCCGTCTTCGAGCCGGGCCGGGATGGCGCCATGGATCACCGTGCAGCCCTGGGGACCGAGCTTGACCACCAGGGTCGCCGCCGTCAGCGAGCGCACGGTGCGCAGCGCGGTCAGCAGGTCTTCGCTGCCGCCGGCGATGAGGAATTCTTCTTCGGTGCCGACGATCAGGTCGAAACGCGGCAGGATGCTTTGCACGTGCTGGCTGACTTTCTGGTCGGCGACGAAACGGGTTTCGCCATCGGCCTTGCCCGCCAGGCCCCAAAGCACTGGCCGGTAATCGATGTCGAGGACCCGCTTGACCTGATGTTTTTGCGCATAGTCCAGCGCCTGGAGACTGGCCTGGTAGACGCCGTCGGTGGAGAAATGGGTGCCGGTGATCAGCAAGGCCTTGCTGGAGGCAATGAAGGTTTCGTCAATGTCTTCGGCGCGCAGCGCCATGTCGGCGCAGTTTTCCCGGTAGAACACCAGGGGGAAGGTTTCCCGGTCCTTGATCCCCAGCAGGACCATGGCCGTCAGGCGTTCGGGATCGACCTTGATGCCGCTGACATCACAGCCTTCGCGGGCCAGGGACTCCACCAGGAAGCGGCCCATGTGGTCATCGCCCACCCGGCTCAGCATCGCCGACCTGAGCCCCAGGCGCGCCGTGCCGAACGCGATGTTCGCCGAGGAACCGCCCAGGTATTTGGCGAAGCTCGAAACATCTTCCAGGCGCGCGCCGACTTGCTGCGCGTAGAGATCGACGCCCAGGCGTCCCAGGCAGATCACATCCAATTGACGCCCACTGGCAAAACGAGTCTGGCCCATGCTGGCTCCTGTTATTTTTATCAGCCTGCGCTGGTCGCCGACACCGGCGCCAACGCTGTTGGTGAATGCAGACTAAAACGAGCAGCGGGCAATAATCAATATTTATTCTATAAATTTTTTACGTGGAATATTTTTTCCAATACGCTATGACCGAAGCCAACCAGACGCAGTGCATCGTTTCAGCAGCTGCTGCAACATTTGTCCGCCCATGATTTTCCCTGCGCCTACGCTGTAGACTGCGATCAGCCAACCTATTGTCGAGGGCCGGCCTTTGTTCGGGCCGCCCTATAAGAACAAGCCAGAAGGATTTTCTATGACCCGCCCCGATGATCTGCCGGCGCCGTCCGAGAGCGCGTCCGAACCCGCCCTCCCGAGCCCACCGATCAATGCCGAGCGTCTGCTGCAACTGATCACCGATGAATACGAAAGCCTGCCGCGCCAGCTCAAACGCATCGCCAGCTACATGAGCCAGCAGAGCGACCGGATCATGGTCGACCGCATCAGCGACATCGCCCGGGAATGCGAAGTGCACCCCTCGGCCATCGTCAGGTTTTCCCAGCGCTTCGGCTTCAGTGGCTTCAGTGAAATGCAGGCGTTGTTCCGCGAGGCCTACACCCACAAGACCACCCCGGTACAGAACTACCAGCAGCGCATCCGCAGCATGATCGCCAACAAGTCGCAGAAAGCCAGCGGCGGCGACCTGGCCCGCGAGTGCGTCAATGCGACCCTGTCGGGCATCGAGCGCCTGGGGTTGGAGCTGGACGACCAGGCGTTCGAAAAGGCCGTGGACCTGGTGGTCAACGCCGACAACATCTATGTGGTGGGTGTGCGCCGCTCGTTCGCGGTCGCCGACTACCTGGTCTACAACCTGCAACACACCAACAAACGCATTCACCTGGTGTCCGGCCTGGGGGGCAGTTACCGCGAGCAGATGCGCAGCGTGCGGGCCAACGACCTGGTGATTGCCATCAGTTTTACGCCCTACGGCAAGGAAACCCAGCACTGCCTGCGCATTGCCCAGCATCACCAGGCCAAGACCCTGATCATCACCGACAGCAACCTTTCGCCCCTGGCCAAGCGGGCCAACGCGGTGCTGCTGGTGAACGAAGGCAGTTCGTTCGCCTTCCGTTCGTTGAGTGCCACGTTGTGCCTGTGCCAGGCGTTGTTCATCGCCGTGGCTTACCGGCTGGAACTCAAAGTCGATGAAATCCATGAACAGGTCGGGTTCGAGGATTAACGCCCGCAAGATTTTTCTGAAGGAGACATCATGAAACTGATCGGCATGCTGGACTCGCCCTACGTGCGACGCGTCGCCATTTCCGCCAAGTGCCTGGGGGTTGCCCTGGAACACGAGTCCGTTTCGGTGTTCAGGCATTTCGAACAGTTCCAGCGCATCAACCCGGTGGTCAAGGCTCCCACCCTGGTGCTGGACGATGGCAACGTGCTGATGGATTCCACGTTGATCATCGATTACCTCGAGGCCTTGGCCGCGCCGGGCAAAAGCCTGATGCCGGTGGACAGTGGGCAACGGCTGCGCGCACTGCGCGTGATTGGCCTGGCCCTGGCGGCGTGCGAGAAGTCGGTACAGATCTACTACGAACGCAACCTGCGGCCGACAGAAATCCAGCACGCCCCCTGGGTTGAACGCGTGGAAGGCCAACTGGCGGCGGCCTATGGCCTGCTGGAACAGGAACTGGTGAAACAACCCCTGGCCACCGATGGCACCCTCGATCAGGCAGGCATCACCGTGGCGGTGGCCTGGAGCTTCACCAACCTGGTGGTGCCGGACCAGGTGCAGGGCAAGTCATTTGCGTCGATCAGCGCGTTCACCGCCTATGCCGAAGGGCTGGAGGCGTTTGTCAGCACACCGATGGAATAACTGGCTGTAAACAAAAAATCCTGAGGCAACCAAAGTACCTGGGGGTAGCCAAAGTACCTGTGGGAGCAAAGCTTGCTCGCGATAGCGGTATACCAGTCAACATTGTTGCTGGATGATCCAGCGCTATCGCGAGCAAGCTTTGCTCCCACAGGGTCCCACAGGCTCCTACAGTTGGTTCCTGAGTGACCGCCGGATGAGGGCTCACTCCATCAGGATTCACTCAGGCCAGTTCCATTTCCTTGGGCTTTACCGGCGGCGCGACCTCGAAGCGATCCGCCAGGAACGGCGTGATGTCCAGCGGCAACGGTTCATTGTTCACCAGTTTGTCCAGCAACACCCCAGTGATGGCCGAGGTGAGGATACCGGTGCGGAAATGCCCGCAGGCGTTGAGATAGCCTTGCACCCCGCGCATCGGCCCCAGGATCGGTAATTCATCAGGCGAACCCGGGCGCAGGCCGGCCCAGGTTCGCTTCAAGTTGATGTCGAGCAACTGCGGAATACAGCGCACCGCACCTTGCACCAACCCTTCGATCTCCGGATAAGTCGTGGTCACATCGAAGCCTTTGTCTTCGGTGGTGCTGCCAATCAGGATTTCACCATTGTCTTTCTGCGCCACGTAGCAGTCGCTGGTGGTCAGGCAGCCGTTGAGGATTTTCGGCATGCGTTCGGTCAGCAGGATCTGGCCCTTGACCGGCTTGACCGGAATCCTCACACCGGTGGCCTGTTCGCTCAGGTCCGCCGCCCAGGCACCGGCCGCGTTGATCAGGGTCCGGCAGTGGAAGGTCCCCGCCTCGGCGGTTTTTACCCCAGTCACCCGTGTGCCGCAACGCAGCACCTCGGTCACGTTAGTATTGAAGAACAGGTCGACGCCGTTCTGCCGGGCGCCTTCGGTATAGGCATCGGCCAAGCGAAACGGACTGAGCTGGTGATCGCAGAGAAACTCCAGCGCCCCCTGGGCTTCATGGCTCACATTCGGCTCTGCCTCACGCAAGGCCGCCTGGTCAAGCCAGCGCACCTGGTCTGCCAGGTGGGGAATGCAAGCGACGATGTGCTCGGCGTACAAACGGTCTTCGTCGTCGTAGATCACGAACTTGAGCCCGGTCTCCTCGAACTTGAAATCCATGCCATGGTTGTCTATCAACTCGCGGTGCAACTGCGGGTACATCGCGTTGGACTGCAAGGCAAAATCGAAGAACGACTGGGGCAGGATGTGCGGCGTGCTGGCATCCACCGCCACGGCGGCGCCCTGGGTCTGGCGCTTGCGGTTGGCCGACATCATGCGAAAGAAGATCACCCCGCACCCCAGGCCCACCGACTCACCGATGGCCCACAGACCACCTGCCGAGGCGCGGGTCGCGTTGCCGGGCCGCTTGGCGTCGATCAGGGCGATCTTCAAGTGTTTGCGCTTGGACAGTTGATAGGCGCACGAGGCCCCGATCACACCGCCACCGGCGATGACTACGTCATAGTCCTTAATCATGGGAAGCGGCCTCCGTACCGACGTTCTGGAACGCTGAAAAGGGAATCGGATCGATGGGGAAACGCGGCCGCAGCCAACCCACGTCGGCGCGCCCGGTGGCTTCGCGCAAGCGGTCGCTGCAATAGCCGACGCACATCCGCCCCTGGCAATCGCCCATGCTCACGCGGGTGCGCATCTTCAGGCTGGCCATGTCTTGCACGCCTTGCTGCAGCGCCCGGTCGATGTCGGCGCGGGTGGCGTGCTCGCAGCGGCAGATCACCGTATCGGCGGCCGGCAACGCGGTTTGCCCGGCACCACGCTGAGTGTAGCGATCCACGGCGGCGCGAAAGCGAACGATCCGCTGCAGTTGCGCTTGGTAGCGATCCCGCTGGGCCAGGGCCGTGGACAGGTCCAGCACGTTGCGTTGCATGAGGATCGACAGCGCCGCGATGCGCCCGCTGAGCATGGCCGCTTCACCGCCACGGATCCCGCCCATGTCGCCGGCCAGGTGAATGTGCGCTTCGCTGCTTTGTTGCCAGGCATCGGACACGGCCCGCAAATAGCCGTCCTCGCTGAAACCGTGTTCCAGGCCCATCTGCTGGCTCAATTGCGTGCGCGGGATAAACCCGTAGCCGACTGCCAGGGTCTGGGCCGGGACCTGTTCGGCGCGTTTCAGGTCCGGTTCCCAGGTACTGGAATAAGGCGCGACGGTGACGTGGCTCAGCTCACCCTCGCCGTCCGCCTGCACCACACCCCAGCCATAGCGCACGGGAATGCCCTTGAGCTTGAGGTAGGCGAGCATGCTCAGGCCGTCGAGGAACAGTTGCGGCTTGTTCAGCAACGCCAGGCTTTCCTTGGCGATCCGGCTGAACCCACAGGCTTCGAAGACACCCGCCACCGCCACGCCCGAAGCGTGCAACTGGCAGGCCACCAGCGGCAGCAACGGCCCCGTGCCGGCGATCACCACCGGGCTCGGCGGCCTGACCACGCCGCTCTTGATCTGCAATTGCAGGCCGCCGAGCATCATCACCCCCGGCAGCGTCCAGCCAGGAAACGGCACACTGCGTTCGTGACAACCGGCCGCCAGGACCAGATGGGAATAGGCGACCTCGCCCAGGCGCTCGTCGGCATCCAGCAGCATCAGCGCCCGGAAACCTTCGGCACCGATGACACGGTTGCCCAAGCGCACATCGATCAACCCGGCGTGGCGCTGGTATTCTCCGTGGAGCTTTTCCAGGGCTTCGCGGTAGCGCGGCCCCAGGTAATCCAGGCTGACACCATCGCGCAATGGCCCGCGGTACACGACGCCGCCGAGGCGCGGCGCCTCTTCGAGCACGGTGCAACGCACCCCGTGAGAGGCCAGTTCAATGGCTGCAGCCATACCCGCCGGCCCACCGCCGACAATCACCGGATCGAGGCTCATGGCGCCTCCGTTTCGGTCATGCGGTTGGCCCGGGTTTCGATCTGCATTCCAGGGCGCACCAGGGTCTGGCAGGCGCGGCGCTTGTGGCGACCGTCGATCTTGACCAGGCAGCACTGGCACACGCCCATGCCGCAGTAGGCGCCGCTGATCTGGTCGTGGTCGTTGCGGGCGACCTGGCGCTGACCCAGGGACTGGATGACGGTGAGGACGGTTTCACCGTGGGCGGCGTTGACGACTTGCCCGTCCAGGCGCACCGTCATGTCGGCGCGGCTCAACGGCTGGATATCGAATGTTCGGCGTAGAACGTCTTGAGGTTGCATCATGCTGCTCTTCCTTGAAGGTTCAGTGAGGTTTCGGCTCCTTGCGGCACACATCCACCGGTTCGCGTCGGTACCCGGCAACAGCGCACCGAAGCGGGGCAACAGACGCGACATGATAGTGCGCACGAAATTCATGTTAGGGATAATTTGTGACCAAGTGTTGATCCAGGCCAGCGAATCGGCCTGCCGGTCCATGAACTTTTTTTCAGAAAGCCGACAGGTAATTTTTGGCAGAATGTTGCGCAATCGCTCCAACTTCCCCACACGGTACCGCCCATGAACCGCATCCTGACCATCGAAGACGACGCCGTGACCGCCCGTGAAATCGTTGCCGAGCTGACCCGCAACGGCCTGGATGTCGATTGGGTCGACAACGGCCGAGAAGGCTTGGAACGGGCGGTCAGCGGCGACTACGACCTGATCACGCTGGACCGCATGCTGCCTGAGCTCGACGGCCTGGTGATCGTCACCACGCTGCGCACCATGGGCGTGGCCACGCCGATCCTGATGATCAGCGCCCTTTCCGATGTGGATGAACGCGTGCGTGGCCTGCGGGCCGGCGGCGACGATTACCTGACCAAGCCGTTCGCCACCGACGAAATGGCCGCGCGGGTCGAAGTGCTGCTACGGCGCAACAATGGCACCCGCGAGCCGGAAACCGCGCTACGGGTAGCCGACCTGGAGCTGAACCTGATCAGCCGCGAGGCCAGCCGCAACGGGCAACTGCTGAGCCTGCTGCCCACCGAATACAAGCTGCTGGAATTCCTGATGCGCAACAGCGGGCAAATCCTCTCGCGCATGATGATTTTCGAGGAAGTCTGGGGCTATCACTTCGACCCCGGCACCAACCTGATCGACGTCCACATTGGCCGCCTGCGCAAGAAAATCGACCCACCGGGCCTGGAACCGCTGATTCGCACGGTACGGGGTTCCGGCTATGTCATTGCTGAACCCCGCTAAGGGCTGGCGCTCCTCCAGCAGTCGCCTGCTGGCGCTGTACAGTTCGCTGTTCGTGATCTGGAGCGCGATCCTGATGGGGGTGATGTATTACGAAGTGTTTGGCTACCTCGACAGCCTGGCCAAGCACTCCCTGATGCAGCGCCAGCACCTGTTCGCCCGGATCCACGGCGACCAACTGGAAGATGCGCTCATGGCCAGCCTGACGCTGGACGAGCGCGGTGTCGACGCCTATGGGCTGTTCGATCCGCAATTGCGCCATTTGAGCGGACCGATCCTGCGCGTGCCCGCCGACCTGCCGCTGGACGGCAAGATCCACATGCTTGGCGGCTGCGTGGACTCCGATGAACCGGGCGTGCCTTCCGACAGCTGCGACGCAGTGGCGACCCGGACCCAGGACGGCCGCTGGCTGGTCCTGGCCCGGGACAACGGTTCGCTGTTCGCGGTGACGCGGATCATCTTGCACGCGCTGTTCTGGGGGGTATCGCTGACCATCCTGCCAGGCATCGCTGGCTGGCACCTGTTGCGCCGCCGACCGCTGCGGCGGATTCGCCAGTTGCAGGCCAGCGCCGAAGCCATCGTCGCCGGTGACCTGACCCATCGCCTGCCGCTGTCGAGCCGACGCGATGAACTGGACATGCTGGCGGCGATCGTCAATGCCATGCTTGAGCGCATCGAACGCTTGATGAATGAGGTCAAGGGCGTGTGCGACAACATCGCCCATGACCTGCGCACCCCGCTGACGCGCCTGCGTGCCCAACTTTATCGCATCCAGCAGCAAGCGCCGGACGGCTCCCCCGAGGCCTTGCAGATGGATCAGGTAATCGCCGAGACCGACACCCTGATGGCGCGATTTCGTGGTCTGTTGCGGATTTCCGAACTGGAAGACCAGCAACGGCGCTCGGGCTTCGTGCGCCTCGATCCGTTGCAGTTATTGCAGGAGTTGCATGATTTTTACCTGCCCTTGGCCGAGGAAGGCGAACTGACCTTCATCCTGGAGGCTCCCGACGCCCTGCCCCTGCTCAACGGCGACCGGGCCTTGCTGTTCGAGGCGGTGTCGAACCTGCTGAGCAACTCCATCAAGTTCACCCCGCCGGGGGGCACCGTGATCCTGCGTGGGGTCGATCAGGGCGACAGCACGCGCATCGAAGTGCTCGATTCCGGCCCCGGCATTCCCGAGGCAGAGCGCAAGGCCGTGTTCCGCCGTTTCTATCGCGCCGAAGGCAGCAGCCAGCACGGTGGATTCGGCCTGGGCCTGTCGATCGTCGCGGCGATCGTCAATCTGCATGGGTTCACGTTGGAGGTGGACAGCAGCGAACACGGCGGCGCGCGGTTGGTGCTCGATTGCCGGGGGACGTTGTTGTAGTCATAGGGCTGGAGCAGCACCTGTGGCGAGGGAGCTTGCTCCCGCTCGGCTGCGAAGCAGTCGTAAACCAGACGCGCGTATTCGGCAGGTTTTTGGGGCTGCTGCGCGACCCAGCGGGAGCAAGCTCCCTCGCCACAGGGTGTGGTGTGCTTGATCTTTATCTATCAGGCATCACTGCGATGCAGCGGGGTGTTATGCAGCTCATAACGCAACTCATCGATCAGCTTCGCAATGCTCTCTTCCGAGCGGACGCTGTCGAGACTCATGCCGCTCACCACCAGGTCCACCTCACCGCTTTCACGGTGATACAGGCGCACGGTGAGGGTGCCGTCGCCATTGAGGCTGCATTCGCAGGCCAACGGCGTAAAACTTTCTTCGAGGCGGGTACGCAAGGGAGCCAAATGGGTCATGTGATGCACCTCAGCCCCGGGGAGGCAAATAAACAGTGGACAGCTCCGACCTCCTGGCCTGCATAGACATCCTGTCGCTCTCATACTGGGTTCGTTCACTGTACATCGCGGCGTATTCCTTAAGTGTTTCGTCGGGGACGCGACATCACCGACGATGTCGCACCCTGACAGCCTAAGGAACCGCCCCTCCCTGCAAAACCCGAATTTGCACCAGCCCATCAGGTGCATTTGCACTGGCTATCATGGTGCCTTCATTCGCCATTCATTGGCGAATAACCCCCGTGCCCGCGCCCAGACAATCGCCTCACTGCGGCTATGGACATCCAGCTTCGAATACAGGGTCGCCACATGATTGCGCACGGTGTTGGGCGCAAGCTTCAGCCGTGCGGCGATTTCCTTATCGGCCAGGCCCTCGCAGATCAGCCCCAGCACGTCTCGCTCCCGGGCCGTCAGCTCGGTGAATGACACGCTGGGCACCTGGGCGTTGATGCTCTTCACGTTAGCCAGTTTTTCAATCAGGGTCCGACTGAACCAGGACGCGTCTTTCATCACCTCCTCGATCGCTGCCACCAGCTCCAGCTCCGAGCGCTTGCGTTCGGTGATGTTCATCAGCACCAGCAGATAGCAGGGCTTGTCCTGGATCAGCACCGTGTCGGCGGCGACCTCACAGTCGATGAGTTCGCCGCCCTTCTTATGCACCTTGACGTCGATACTCGAGACCGCGGCGGCCTTTTCCAGCCGGGCAAACAGCGCGGCGCCGGCGTCCTTGTCGAGAAAGCCGATTTCCTCCACGGTTTTACCCAACAACTCTTCGCTGGCGTAACCGGTGGTCTGGAGAAACGCTTCGTTGATTTCCAGCAACTGCTGTTCGGCGCTGCACACCAGGGTGGGCACAGGCGACAGTCGGAACGACTTGGCAAAGCGCTCCTCACTCTGGCGCAGCGCCGTTTCAGCCTTGCGGCGCGGCTCCATGTCCATGAAGGAAAACAGCATGCAATCTTCATCATGCAGGTCCAGGGGTTGGCCGGCGACGATGACCTGCTTGATAGTGCCATCGGGCAACTTCAACTCGGCCTGCATTTGCGGAATGGTCGCGCCCTGCCCCAGACGCTCGATGGCCAGGTCGCGTTTTTCGGCGGCTTCAAGCACATCCAGCTCATACACCGAACGCCCGATCACCTGCTCGCGGCTGTAGCCGGTCATCTCCAGGAACCCCGGATTGACCTTGATGTAGCGCAGGTCGCTGAGGCGGCAGATCACCGCCGGCGCCGGGTTGGCCCCGAAGGTTTTCTCGAAGCGCTGCTCGGCACTGGCCCATTCGGTGGCATCGCTGAGGATCAGCACGAGCAGTTCCGGCTCGCCGTTGCGGTCGGCCAGGACCATGCTACGGATCCGATGCACCCAGGTGCGATCCGGATCGGCCTGGGACGTGACTTCCACCAGCACATCGCTGAATTCATCGCCACGGGCAACCCGGGCGATGGGGTAGTTGTCTTCAGTCAGCGGGTGGTTGTTGCGGTAACGCAAATTGAACCGCTCGGCGTATTGCTTGGCCGTGGTGCCCAGTTCACTGAGGTCCTTGACCCCGTGCATGGTCAAGGCCGCTGCGTTGGCCCAGGCGATGGTCTGGTCGACCTCGATCAACATTACCCCGTCGGACAGTCCGGCAATGATCTGCAGCAATTGACGACGGTTGGTATCGGTGGTCGGGACTTGCTGATTCATTGGGTCTCCATGTGGTCAGTAGGGTTCAAGCATGGATGCGTTGAAAGTTACGACCACATGGGTTTGCAATAGTGCATCGTGCCCTTCACGCCGCCATGCGCCCCTCGGCAATCGCCTGGGAGGCGGCCAGCATCGCTCGCAGCAGCACCGCGCAACCGGCGGCGAGGTCGTCCGGGGCGGCGTTTTCGATTTCGTTGTGGCTGATGCCGCCTTCGCAGGGCACGAAGATCATCCCCGCCGGGCCCAGTTCGGCGAGGAAGATCGCGTCGTGGCCGGCACCGCTGACGATGTCCAGGTGAGACAGGCCCAGCCCTTGGGCGGCGCCGCGTACGGCGTCGACGCAGCCCTGATCGAAATACAGCGGCGGGAAGTCGGCGGTGGGTTTCAAATCGAAGGTCAGGCCGTGCTGGCGGCAGGTGTCCTCGATCACTTGCTTGACCTCGGCGATCATCGAATCCAGGCGCGCCGGTTCCAGGTGACGGAAATCCAGGGTCATGCGCACTTCGCCGGGGATGACGTTGCGCGAGCCCGGGTAGGCCTGCAGGCAACCGACCGTGCCGCAGGCATGGGGCTGATGACCGAGGGCGGCACGATTGACGGCGCCGACGATGATCGAGGCGCCTACCAGGGCATCCTTGCGCAGGTGCATCGGCGTCGGGCCGGCGTGGGCTTCGACGCCCCGCAAGGTCAGGTCGAACCACTTCTGCCCCAGGGCGCCCATCACCACGCCGATGGTCTTGCCCTCGTCTTCGAGGATCGGCCCCTGTTCGATGTGCGCCTCGAAATACGCCCCCACCGGATGCCCACTGACCGGGCGCGGGCCGGCATAGCCGATGGTGTTGAGCGCCTGGCCTACGCTGATGCCCTCGGCGTCGGTCTTGGCCAGGGTTTCTTCAAGGGTGAATTTCTCGGCGAACACGCCGGAGCCCATCATGCATGGAGCGAAGCGCGAGCCCTCTTCGTTGGTCCAGACCACCACCTCCAACGGTGCTTCGGTTTCGATGTTCAGGTCGTTGAGGGTGCGCAGCACCTCCAGCCCGGACAGAACGCCAAAGCAGCCGTCGAACTTGCCGCCGGTGGGTTGGGTGTCGATGTGGCTGCCGGTCATCACCGGTGGCAGGTTCGGATTGCGCCCCGGGCGCCGGGCGAAGATATTGCCCACCCCATCGATGCTGACGGTGCAGCCCGCCGCCTGGGTCCATTGCACGAACAGGTCGCGGGCCTGGCGGTCGAGGTCGGTCAGGGCCAGCCGGCACACACCGCCCTTGACCGTGGCCCCGAGCTGGGCCAGGTCCATGAGCGATTGCCACAGGCGGTCGCGGTTGATGTGCTGATGGGTCGATTGCAGGACGTCGATGGCTGCGTTCATGGGGATCTCCATTTTTTCAGGCATTTTTTTGGTGTCTTGAGGCCGCTATCGCGAGCAAGCTCGCTCCCACGCTGGATTGGGGTGGGTGCAAAATCCATGTGCACAGCGGATCCTCTGTGGGGGCGAGCTTGCTCGCGATGAGGCCCTCCTTCACACCGCGGTTTTAGCGACGGACGGGCTCGCTCCCAGGCTGCACAACCCGTAATAAATCACCCCACCCAGCGCCGAGCCGGTGAACCAGCCATAGCTGTAGAACCAGCTGAACGCATCGCTGCCCAGGGACAACAGCGTCAGCACCACCGGTACGCCAAAGGCGATGAAACCGTTCCAGTTCCACGCCGGGTAAATGTCGTCGCGGTACAGCCCGGCAAGGTCCAGTTGCTGTTTCTTGATCAGGAAATAATCCACCACCATGATCCCGGCAATCGGCCCCAACAGGCTTGAATAGCCCAGCAGCCAGTTGGAGTAGACCGACTCCAGGCTGACCTCGGAGACGATCAGGCCGAGTTTCTTCAGCAACTCGTGAGCCATCAGCGCCAGCCCCACCAGCCCGGTCAACATCACGGCTTTAGTGCGGCCGATCAGTTTCGGCGCCAGGTTCTGGAAGTCGTTAGTGGGCGAAACGATATTGGCCGCGGTGTTGGTCGACAGCGTGGCGACAATGATCAGCACCATGGCCAGCGCCACCCACACCGGGCTCTGGATGTGCCCAATCAAGCTCACCGGGTCGGAGACGGTCACCCCCACCAGTTTTTCCGAGGCGGCGGTCATGACCACGCCGAGGGAAGCGAACAGGAACATGGTCAACGGCAGGCCAATGATCTGGCCGACGATCTGGTCTTTCTGGCTCTTGGCATAACGGCTGAAGTCCGGAATGTTCAACGACAAGGTGGCCCAGAAACCGACCATGGCCGTCAGCCCGGCGAGGAAATAGCCGGTCACCCCGGCGCCTTCGGGGCGTTTGGCCGGGACCGCCATCAGTTCAGTCAACGAGACATTGGGCAACGCCCACACCAACAGCCCGGCCCCCACCAGCACCAACAAGGGCGCAGACAAGGTTTCCAGCCACTTGATCGACTCGGCACCGCGCAACACCACCCACAGGTTCATGACCCAGAACACCATGAAACCGATCACCTCACCGGTGCCGCCCAAGCTCTTCCAGCCGTCGAACACCGAGCCGAGAAACAGGTGGATCGCCAGCCCGCCGAACATGGTCTGGATGCCGAACCAGCCACACGCCACCAAGGCGCGGATCAGGCACGGCACGTTGGAACCGATGACACCGAAGGATGAGCGCAACAGCACCGGAAACGGAATGCCGTACTTGGTTCCGGCAAAGGCATTGAGGGTCAGGGGGATCAGCACGATGATGTTGGCAAACAGAATCGCCAGCAGCGCCTCGCCCACCGTCAGGCCGAAATAGGCGGTGAGCACGCCGCCGAGGGTGTAGGTCGGCACGCAGATCGCCATGCCCACCCACAGTGCGGTGATGTGCCATTTGTTCCAGGTTCGCTCGTGCACCTTGGTCGGCGCGATGTCGTGGTTATAACGGGGGCTGTCGAGGACGTCGCTGCCGGCTTCAAGCTCGAACAATCCGTCGCGCTCGGTCACTGTTGATCTGGTCATGTCCGCTCCACTGTTTTCATTATTTTTGCTCATCGACGGGCGATGGCCGGAGTACTTGCACGCGTGCTACCGACCACCCCGCCAGGCCACGACGGCACTCAATAACCGTGCCGAATAACGCTCCGAGCTGACCGGATGATCGATATAACCCTTTCAACCTTTTGATGTTTAACGTTTTAAAGCCACGTGATTGCCTTGTTTCACTCCCTGCTTACCGCCCTTGAGGCTAGATGACCTTCACGCCTTGTCGAGGAGGAGATTCAAAGTGGTGCACCCCGGATCAACGCGAGGTGTCTAGACAGCACTTTCAGCACTTTCAAGCCGCTGATTTACCATGATAAATCTCGCTCAAATAACGATCCTGTCAAGTGCGTCAAAATGGTGAGCAGGCTCACCATTTTGGTGAATTTAAAATTTAATCGTTTAATTTCAATAAGTTAATAAACGCATAAGCTTATAAAAAATAATCTTGCTCAATTCAAAAACTCCAGCTAGCGTCTAATCCTGACAGTCGTGACAAGAATATAAACCGGCACGACGTTATCTACCGTGATGGATAAAACATAAAGAACCGGCAACAGTCGGTCATGCCTGCGAGGAACTCGGAATGTCTCTGTTGATCCGTGGCGCCACCGTTATTACCCATGATGAAAGTTATCGCGCCGATGTGTTTTGCGCCGACGGCGTAATCAAGGCCATTGGTGACAACCTGGATGTTCCGGCCACTGTCGAAGTGCTCGATGGCAGTGGTCAATACCTGATGCCCGGCGGCATCGATCCCCATACGCATATGCAGTTGCCGTTCATGGGCACGGTCGCCAGTGAAGACTTCTTCAGCGGCACGGCAGCGGGCCTCGCCGGGGGCACCACGTCGATCATCGACTTCGTGATTCCCAACCCTCAGCAGTCGCTAATGGAAGCCTTTCATCAATGGCGCGGCTGGGCCGAGAAAAGCGCCAGCGACTACGGTTTCCACGTGGCGATCACCTGGTGGAGCGAACAAGTCCGCGAAGAAATGGCCGAGCTGGTCAGCCACCACGGGGTGAACAGCTTCAAGCATTTCATGGCCTACAAGAACGCGATCATGGCCGCCGACGACACCTTGGTCGCGAGCTTCGAGCGCTGCCTGGAGTTGGGTGCGGTGCCCACCGTGCACGCGGAGAACGGCGAGCTGGTCTACCACCTGCAACGCAAGCTGCTGGCCCAGGGCATCACCGGGCCCGAAGCCCATCCGCTGTCGCGCCCCTCGCAAGTGGAAGGCGAAGCCGCGAGCCGCGCCATCCGCATCGCCGAAACCCTGGGCACGCCGCTGTACCTGGTGCACGTGTCCACCAAGGAAGCCCTGGACGAAATCACCTACGCCCGCAGCAAAGGCCAACCGGTCTACGGCGAAGTATTGGCCGGACACCTGCTGCTGGACGACAGCGTCTATCGCCACCCGGACTGGCAGACCGCCGCCGGTTACGTGATGAGCCCCCCTTCCGCCCACGCGGGCATCAAGAGGCACTCTGGCACGGCTTGCAGTCCGGCAACCTGCACACCACCGCCACCGACCACTGCTGTTTCTGCGCCGAGCAGAAAGCCGCCGGGCGTGATGACTTCAGCAAGATCCCCAACGGCACCGCCGGGATTGAAGACCGCATGGCCGTACTCTGGGAAGAAGGGGTCAACAGCGGCAAATTGTCGATGCAAGACTTCGTCGCCCTCACCTCCACCAACACCGCGAAGATCTTCAACCTCTACCCACGCAAGGGCGCGATCCGCGTCGGCGCCGATGCGGATCTGGTGCTCTGGGATCCCCAGGGCAGCCGCACGATCTCAGCCAAGACCCACCACCAGCAAGTGGACTTCAACATCTTCGAAGGCAAGACCGTGCGCGGCGTGCCCAGCCACACCATCAGCCAGGGTCGGCTGGTGTGGGCCGACGGCGACCTGCGGGCCGAACGCGGCGCCGGGCGCTACATCGAACGGCCGGCGTATCCGGCGGTGTTTGATTTGCTGAGTAAGCGGGCGGAGCTGAATAAGCCAACTGCTGTGAAACGCTGAAACCCAGGCCTTCGGCCTTCGCGAGCAAGCCCGCTCCCACATTGGATCTGGGATAGACGCAGATGTGTGGTGTGTAGCAAATCCCTTGTGGGAGCGGGCTTGCTCGCGAAGACGTCAGTCCAGACACCGAAAAAACCACTGCCCACCAGAGGCAGCACCTCAAACACCGTGAGGCCCATTCCATGATCCAGCCCTTGAATCACCTCCCCCATTCCCAGGAAGACCCGGCCACCCTCGCCGCCCGCTTCAGCGACCTGGCGCCGCCGCTCAATGCGCGCCAGGCCCACCTGGAAGCTTCCCGGTGCCTGTATTGCTACGACGCGCCCTGCGTGAACGCCTGCCCGAGCGAGATCGACATTCCTTCGTTCATTCGCAACATCCATCAGGACAACGTCCAAGGCGCGGCGCAGAAAATCCTCTCGGCCAATATCCTCGGCGGCAGCTGCGCCCGGGTCTGCCCCACCGAGGTGCTGTGCCAGCAAGCCTGCGTGCGCAACAACGCCCATGAATGCGCGCCAGTGTTGATCGGCTCGCTGCAACGCTACGCGGTGGACAACGCCCACTTCAGCGAACACCCGTTCCAACGGGCTGCCGCCACCGGCAAGCGCATCGCCGTGGTCGGCGCCGGGCCGGCGGGGTTGTCGTGTGCGCACCGCAGCGCGATGCACGGCCATGACGTGGTGATCTTCGAAGCCCGGGACAAGGCCGGAGGCCTCAACGAATACGGGATCGCCAAGTACAAACTGGTGGACGACTATGCCCAACGTGAGCTGGATTTCCTGCTGGGCATCGGCGGCATCGAAATCCGCCATGGTCAGAAACTCGGCGAGAACCTGAGCCTGAGCGACCTGCACCAGCAGTTCGACGCGGTGTTCCTCGGCCTCGGCCTGGCCGCCAGCAAACAACTGGGCCTGAGCGACGAACAAGCACCGGGGCTGCTGGCCGCCACCGAGTACATCCGCGAACTGCGCCAGGCCGACGACCTCAGCCAGTTGCCCTTGGCCGACCGTTGCATCGTGCTCGGTGCCGGCAACACCGCCATCGACATGGCCGTGCAAATGGCCCGCCTCGGCGCCCGGGACGTCAACCTGGTCTACCGTCGCGGCCTTGAGGACATGGGCGCGACTTTGCACGAGCAAGACATCGCCAAGGCCAACCAGGTGCGCCTGCTGACTTGGGCCCAACCGCAACAGGTGCTGCTCGATGACGCCGGCCATGTGCGCGGCATGCGCTTTTCCCGTACCCATCTGGAAAACGGTCGACTGGTCATCGGCGCCGAAACCTTCGACTTGCCTGCCGACGCCATCTTCAAAGCCATCGGCCAGGCCTTCGACGACAACGCGCTGGTGGACCCACTGGCCCGGGAACTCAAGCGCCAGGACGGGCGAATTCTGGTGGACGAACACCTGCGCACCAGCGTTCCCGGGGTCTACGCCGGCGGCGATTGCACCAGCCTGGACCAGGACCTCACCGTGCAAGCCGTGCAGCACGGCAAGCTCGCCGCCGAGGCGATCAACGCTCAACTGATGCTCAATGTGGAGGCTGCGTAAATGGCCGATCTGTCGATTGTCTTCGCCGGCATCAAAGCCCCCAACCCGTTCTGGCTGGCCTCCGCGCCGCCCACCGACAAGGCCTACAACGTCGTCCGCGCCTTCGAGGCCGGTTGGGGTGGCGTGGTCTGGAAAACCCTCGGTGAGGACCCTGCAGCCGTGAATGTGTCCTCGCGGTATTCGGCCCATTACGGGGCCAATCGCGAGGTCTTGGGCATCAACAACATCGAGCTGATCACCGACCGTTCCCTGGAGATCAACCTGCGGGAAATCACCCAGGTGAAAAAGGACTGGCCGGACCGGGCGTTGATCGTGTCGCTGATGGTGCCCTGCGTCGAAGAGTCCTGGAAATCTATCCTGCCCCTGGTGGAGGCCACCGGTGCCGACGGCATCGAGCTGAACTTCGGTTGCCCCCACGGCATGCCGGAACGAGGCATGGGCGCGGCGGTCGGCCAGGTGCCGGAGTACGTCGAGCAAGTGACCCGCTGGTGCAAGACCTATTGCTCGCTGCCGGTGATCGTCAAGCTCACACCGAACATCACCGACATCCGCGTCGCCGCCCGGGCGGCCCATCGGGGCGGCGCGGATGCGGTGTCGTTGATCAACACCATCAACTCCATCACCAGCGTCGACCTGGACCGCATGGTCGCCCTGCCCAGCGTCGGCAGCCAGAGCACCCACGGCGGTTACTGCGGCTCGGCGGTCAAACCCATCGCCCTTAACATGGTCGCCGAAATCGCCCGCGACCCGCAGACCCAAGGCTTACCGATCTGCGGCATCGGCGGCATCGGCAGCTGGCGCGACGCCGCGGAATTCATCGCCCTGGGCAGCGGCGCGGTGCAGGTCTGCACGGCGGCGATGCTGCATGGGTTTCGCATCGTCGAAGAGATGAAGGACGGGTTGTCACGTTGGATGGACAGCCAGGGCCACGCCAACCTGCAGGCGTTTTCCGGTCGCGCGGTGGGCAACACCACCGACTGGAAGTATCTGGACATCAACTATCAGGTCATCGCCAAGATCGACCAAGAGGCCTGCATCGGTTGCGGTCGCTGCCACATCGCCTGCGAAGACACCTCACACCAGGCCATCGCCAGCCTCAAGCAGGCGGACGGCACCCATGTGTATGAGGTGATCGATGAGGAATGCGTGGGCTGCAACCTGTGCCAGATCACCTGCCCGGTGCAGGACTGCATCGAGATGGTGACGGTGGACACCGGCAAGCCGTTTCTGGATTGGAACCATGATCCGCGTAATCCCTATCATGTAACGGCTTGAGGGTTGGGGTGTCTGGACTGACGCCATCGCGAGCAAGCTCGCTCCCACAGGGGATCCTGTCGTTCACAGATATTGTGTACTCCAGAGACCCAATGTGGGAGCGAGCTTGCTCGCGATGAGGCCATCAGCCCCAACACAAATCTCAAGGCTCCCCCTCGGACTAACAGTTCTGCTAGTAGACACCCCCCGAAAAATACCCGAGCCTGACACGGCCGAGCCAATCAGCAAGAGCCAAGCCTATGTCGACGTCAACGATGAAGATACTGTGCCGCTACCAATACGACCCCCTGGACCGCCTGACAGGCTTGAAGCCTGCGGAACACGTGGGCACGCAGCGTTTTTACCAGAACGACGAGTTGGTCAATGAGATCGAAGGCCAGGTAGAACTCACGATCCTTCGCCATGAAGCCCAGCCCCTGGCGCAACGCCTGCACGTTGCCAACGTCACCGAGACGACGCTGCTGGCAACGGACCGACAACGGTCGGTTATGCAGACACTGGCTGGCGTCGATACCCAGCGTATGGCTTATACCGCCTATGGTCATCGGCCGGCGGAAAGTGGTTTGAGCAGTTTGCTCGGGTTCAATGGTGAGCGCCCTGATCCGATAACGGGGCATTATTTATTGGGACAGGGTAACCGGGCTTTTAATCCGGTGCTGATGCGGTTTAATAGTCCGGATGCGTACAGTCCCTTTGGGGATGGGGGGATTAATGCGTATGCGTATTGTGGGGGGGATCCGGTTAATCGGTATGATCCGAGTGGGAATAATCCCATCACTCTTATTACTTCTGCCTTTAAGCCATGGAACAGGCTGACGACAAACATGCCAGGCGTGTTGGATCTTTCATTAAGCCCCGCTGTTCTCCAACCTGCTGCTCCCAAACCCGTTGCCCCCGTTGCCCCCAGATTAAGAGAATTACTACAACAGCCTGGCCCCAGTCCCCGGGTCGGAGCTAGCTCAACGTCCGCCCCTTCCCCGGCAATTCCTAAAAAAATTACTTACGAAGGACGTCGTAGACCTTGGATACAGGAAAGAACAGATGCCGCAGGCGAGGTAAATGGTACAACTCTGATACATAGACGTCGCGCGAATGAAGCATACGCTTACGACATCCTCGCAAGAAACGAGCAAATACCTCCAATCGTGGAAGATCCTATTCTTCGAGAAAATTTCAAAGCAACCAGAAAACGCTATAGAACTACAAAACGCAACAAGAAATCTGGTCAGAGTGATCGGAGTGAATATACGGATGCAGCGTCAAAATTCCAAACCGCCCGACGTGCACTCAAAATCGATAATCTAAAAAAAATCAGAGATACAACGTGAAAAAATAGCAATTAATATCGGGAACAAACTTACTTTCAACCTCACGCTACCGACGTCATTACGTTGGTGCAAAAACTACGGCTCCAACCCAATCCCCCGCAAAATCACACTGGTCACCGTCTGCACCGCCCGTTCGAATTGCATGTCGGACAGCGGCTGATGATCATTAAGGATATTGATCTGGTGATCGAAGTCGGCGTAATGCTGGGTCGAGGCCCAAATCATGTAGAGCAGGCTTGAAGGCTCTACCGGGAGGATGCGTTTGTCCTCCACCCACTGGCGGATTTTCGCTTCCTTCATCTTGGCCCAGTCATAGAGGCTGGCGTCCAGCGCCTGGCCCAGGGTCGGGGCGCCGTGGATGATTTCGTTGGCCCAGACCTTGGAGCCGTAAGGGCGGCTGCGGGAGTGGTTCATCTTGGCGCGGATGTAGCTGCTGAGGACCACCCGGGGGTCGTCGAACATTTCGAAGCACAAGGCGTCCTGTTTCCAGACTTCCAGCAGGTCGAACAGCACGGCGCTGTACAGCTCGCTCTTGGTGCTGAAGTAGTAATGCAAGTTGGAACGCGGCAATTGCACTTCGGCGGCGATGTCAGCCATGGCGGTGCTGCCGAAGCCTTTCTCGGCGAAGACCTTCTCGGCGGCCAACAGGATTTTCTCGACGTTACTGCGACGAATCTCGATCTTGTGATTGCCCATGAGGGCTCCCTGGCAACAGCGTTGGTCAAGACTAGCATTCACCCACTTCTGAAAACACTGGGGATCCCTGTGGGAAGGCTTTTGTGGCGAGGGAGCTTGCTCCCGCTGGGTGGCGAAGCCGCCCCAAAAATTCTACGTTGGAACAAAAAACTGGGGCCTGCTTCGCAGTCCAGCGGGAGCAAGCTCCCTCGCCACAAGAGCCCCTAAGCCTTCCGATCACCAACATTCGACTAATGTCTTAGACCAGTCATCGCATAACCAGGCACCCTCCCCGCTATCCTCAATCCTCGGATCTATCCGGCCCCACGGCCTGCAATCTTGACCTCGACCCGCGCCAACCATTGCAGCGCCTCATTTTGAAGCACCCCCGAGTTGGATAATTCCGATAATGGCCAGTTGACAATGAGCAGCCGCTTCCAAATAATCACTTCATGTTGTACGACGACGTATGACAAATAAAAACAACAAAAAAGTAGGGAGCGTCATAGTGAGCACACGTGTCCGTTTTTCGCCCAACCACCGTTCAAACCGCCGTACCCTTCTCAACGCCAGCCCCACCCTGGTCCTGCTGGGTTGCAGCAGTCTCGCCGCGTTTCTGCCAACGGCCGCCAGCGCCGCTGGCTTCGTCGATGACGCCAAGGCCACGCTGAACCTGCGCAACGCCTATTTCAACCGCAACTTCGTCAACGACAATGCCGCCCAAGGCAAAGCCGAAGAATGGACCCAGAGTTTCATCCTCGACGCCAAGTCCGGTTTCACCCAAGGCACAGTCGGTTTCGGCGTGGACATCCTGGGCATGTACTCGGTCAAGCTCGATGGCGGCCGCGGCACCGCCGGCACCCAGTTGCTGCCGGTGCATGACGACGGTCGCCCCGCCGATGACTTCGGCCGTTTGGGCGTAGCCCTGAAGGCTAAGGTATCGAAGACCGAGTTGAAGGTCGGCGAATGGATGCCGGTGCTGCCGATCCTGCGTTCCGACGACGGTCGCTCCCTGCCGCAAACCTTCCGTGGCGGCCAGGTGACCTCCACCGAAATCAACGGCCTGAGCCTCTACGGCGGCCAGTTCCGTGGCAACAGCCCGCGCAACGACGCGAGCATGGAAGACATGTCGATGAACGGCCGCGGCGCGTTCACCTCCGACCGTTTCAACTTCGGTGGCGGCGAATACGCCTTCAACGAAAAACGCACCCAGGTCGGTGTCTGGTACGCGGAACTGTCCGACATCTACCAGCAGCAATATTTCAACCTGACCCACAGCCAACCCATCGGCGACTGGACCCTGGGCGCCAACCTCGGCTACTTCACCGGCAAGGAAAACGGCAGCGCGCTGGCCGGCGACCTGGACAACAAAACCGCGTTCGCCATGCTCTCGGCCAAATACGGTGGCAACACCTTCTATGTCGGCCTGCAGAAAGTCGGCGGCGATGACGCCTGGATGCGCGTCAACGGCACCAGCGGCGGCACCCTGGCGAACGACAGCTACAACTCCAGCTACGACAACGCCAAGGAAAAATCCTGGCAACTGCGCCACGACTTCAACTTCGCCGCCGTCGGCGTGCCGGGCCTGACCCTGATGAACCGCTACATCAGCGGTGACAACGTGCACACCGCCACCGTCGACGACGGCAAGGAATGGGGCCGCGAGACCGAACTGGCCTACACCGTGCAGAGCGGCGCGCTCAAGAGCCTCAACGTGAAATGGCGTAACGCATCGATTCGTCGCGACTTCAGCACCAATGAATTCGACGAGAACCGTATCTTCATCAGCTACCCGCTGTCGCTGCTGTAATACCAGGACCCACTGCCATGAGCGCATCCCATGGCAACCTGCGGCAAGGACGCCGATCCAGAGCGGTTCGTCGATCAAACGTTGACAAGGTAGCGGAAGGATAAGGATATTCCCTCTCGGTCGTACGACAACTTATAACAACTGTACCTCTCATTGTTTGCTCAGGTAATGCCATGACCACGACACAAATTCGCCACCCCTTCAATCGCCTGCTCTTGACCGGCGCCGCCGGCGGCCTTGGCAAAGTCTTGCGCGAACGTCTCAAGCCTTACGCCCGCCACATTCGCCTGTCGGACATCGCCAACATGGCTCCGGCCATCGACGAAAGCGAGGAAGTGGTGCCATGCGACCTGTCGGATAAACAGGCCGTGCACCAACTGGTGGAAGGTGTCGACGCCATTCTGCACTTCGGCGGTGTCTCGGTGGAGCGCCCGTTCGAGGAGATCCTCGGCGCCAACATCAGTGGCGTGTTCCATATCTATGAAGCCGCCCGTAAGCACGGCGTAAAACGGGTGATCTTCGCCAGCTCCAACCACGTCATCGGCTTCTACAAACAAGACCAGACCCTCGACGCCCTCTCCCCTCGCCGCCCGGATGGCTACTACGGCCTGTCCAAGTCCTACGGCGAAGACGTCGCCAGTTTCTACTTCGATCGCTACGGCATCGAGACCGTGAGCATCCGCATCGGCTCGTCGTTCCCGGAACCGCAGAACCGCCGGATGATGAGCACCTGGCTGAGCTTCGACGACCTCACCCAACTGCTCGAATGCTCGCTCTACACGCCGAAAGTCGGCCACACCGTGGTCTACGGCATGTCCGCCAACCGCGACGTCTGGTGGGACAACAGCCACGCCGCGCACTTGGGCTACCAGCCCAAGGACACCTCAGAAATTTTCCGCGACAAGATCGAAGCGCAGCCAATGCCGGCCGCCGATGACCCGGCCAGGATCTACCAGGGCGGTGCCTTTGTCGCCGCCGGCCCGTTCGACGACTGATTCGCCTGTTGTTCATGGGATACGAACGAACCAAGGAATCGCCATGCAAGCCGAATTGATTGTCGATGCACGCAACGCCGTCGGGGAAAGCCCGGTGTGGGTCCCCGAGGAAAACGCCCTGTATTGGGTGAACATCCCCAGCGGCGGCCTGCAACGCTGGAATGCCAGCAGCGGAAAAATCCAGGGCTGGGAAGCCCCCGAAATGCTCGCCTGCATTGCCCGCCACCAGGACGGTGGCTGGGTCGCGGGCATGGAAAGCGGGTTCTTCCGCCTGCACCCCCATGATGACGGCAGCCTCGACAGCGAACTCTGTGCAAGCGTTGAGCACAGCCGCGCCGACATGCGCCTCAACGATGGCCGTTGCGACCGCCAGGGCCGCTTCTGGGCCGGCAGCATGGTTTTGAACATGGGCGCCAACGTCGACGAAGGCCGGATGTACCGCTATGAGGCCGGGCAACGCAGCCCGGTCGAGGCACAACTGAGCGGTTTCATTGTACCCAACGGCCTGGGCTTCAGCCCGGACGGCCGCACGATGTACCTCTCCGACTCGCATCCGTTGGTCCAGCAGATCTGGGCCTTCGACTACGACATCGACAGCGGCACTCCGTCCAACCGGCGGCTGTTCGTCGACATGCTGCCGTTGGCCGGTCGCCCGGATGGCGCGGCCGTCGACGCCGACGGTTGCTACTGGATCTGCGCCAACGATGCCGGGCTGATTCACCGTTTCACCCCGGATGGACGTCTCGACCGTTCGCTGGAAGTGCCGGTGAAAAAACCGACCATGTGCGCCTTTGGCGGCAGCCGCCTGGACACCCTCTTCGTCACCTCGATCCGCCCGGGCGACGACAGCGACCCGCAGTCCCTGGCCGGTGGTGTGTTCGCCCTCAACCCCGGCGTGAAGGGCCTGGCCGAACCTGCTTTCGGAGGACGGAAACCCTCCACGAATTGATCTGCTTTGCCGCTTCACATCGATAGACATAAAAACAACAACACTGGAGATTGACCATGAATTTCAAACGCACGCTTCTGATCGCAGCCCTGCCCCTAGCCTTCCTGGCCCAGGCGGCGCATGCCCTCGACATCAAGATCGCCGACATCCACCCCAAGGGCTACCCGACCGTGGTCGCCGAGGAATCCATGGGTAAAACCCTGGAAAAGGAGAGCAACGGCGAGCTGAAGTTCAAGTATTTCCCGGGTGGCGTACTGGGTTCTGAAAAAGAAGTCATCGAGCAGATGCAAGCCGGCGCGATCCAGATGTCCCGGGTCAGCCTGGGGATCGTCGGCCCCGTGGTGCCGGACGTGAACGTATTCAATATGCCATTCATCTTCCGCGACCAGGCCCACATGCGCGCCGTCATCGACGGTGAAGTCGGCGACGCGATCCTCGATCGGATCACTAACTCCGAATTCGGCTTGGTGGCCCTGGCCTGGATGGACGGCGGCACGCGCAACCTCTATACCAAGAAGCCTGTGCGCAAGCTCGAAGACCTCAAGGGCATGAAGATTCGCGTCCAAGGCAACCCGATGTTCATCGAGACCATCAATGCCATGGGCGGCAACGGTATTGCGATGGACACCGGCGAGATCTTCAGTGCCCTGCAGACCGGCGTGATCGATGGCGCGGAAAACAACCCGCCGACCATGCTTGAGCACAACCACTACCAGAATGCGAAGTTCTACAGCCTGACCGGTCACCTGATCCTGCCCGAGCCGATCGTGATGTCGAAAATCACCTGGAACAAGCTCACACCAGAGCAGCAGGACATGGTGAAAAAAGCCGCCAAGGCCGCCCAGGCTGAAGAGCGCGTGCTGTGGGACAAAAAATCCACCGCCAGTGAAGAAAAACTCAAGGCCGCCGGCGTCGAGTTCATCACCGTCGACAAGAAACCTTTCTACGACGCCACCGCACCGATCCGGGCCAAATACGGCGCGCCGTATGCCGACCTGATCAAGCGTATCGAAGCGGTCCAGTAACACCTCTCGATCTGTACTCACGAAAAGGCTGGGCGCGCCCGCGGCTAAAAGGCGCGCCCGGTTACGGTGGAACCCGATGAAGAATTTGCTGCTGCGTATCAACGACACGATTTACATGACTTGCATCTGGGTGGCCGGCCTTTCTGTCCTCGCCGTTGCACTGATGATTCCGTGGGGGGTGTTCGCCCGCTACGTACTGGGTACTGGCTCAAGTTGGCCGGAGCCCACCGCCATCTTGCTGATGATCGTATTTACCTTCATCGGCGCCGCTGCCAGCTACCGCTCCGGCTCGCACATGGCCGTGGACATGGTCACCAGCCGCCTGCCACCGCACTGGCAAACCTTGGCTTCGGTTTTCACCCAACTCTTGATGGCGGCGGTGTGCATTTTCATGACCATCTGGGGCACCAAGCTGTGCATGACCACCTGGAATCAATTCATGAGCGCCATCCCCACCCTGCGCGTCGGCATCACCTACATGCCGATCCCGATCGGTGGTTTCCTGACCCTGATTTTTGTCCTGGAAAAACTCTTGCTGGGTGATCAAAGCAAGCGTCGGGTCGTGCAGTTCGATCTGGTTGAAGAAAACGAAGGTGCCGCTTAATGGACGCGCTGATTCTGCTGGGCAGTTTTTTGTTGTTGATCCTGATCGGCATGCCGGTGGCCTACGCGCTGGGCGCTGCCGCCCTGATCGGGGCGTGGTGGATCGATATTCCGTTCCAGGCCATGATGATCCAGGTAACGGGCGGGGTGAACAAATTCTCGTTGCTGGCCATCCCGTTCTTCGTGCTGGCCGGTGCGATCATGGCCGAGGGCGGCATGTCCCGCCGACTGGTGGCATTCGCCAGTGTGCTGGTGGGGTTCGTGCGCGGTGGCCTGTCATTGGTCAACCTCGTGGCCTCGAGTTTTTTTGGCGCGATCTCCGGCTCCTCGGTGGCCGATACGGCCTCGGTCGGCTCGGTGCTGATCCCGGAAATGGCACGCCGCGGCTATCCGCGTGATTACGCCACCGCCGTCACCGTCAGTGGCTCGGTGCAAGCACTGCTGACACCGCCCAGCCATAACGCGGTGCTGTACTCCCTCGCCGCGGGCGGCACCGTCTCCATCGGTTCGCTGTTCATGGCCGGCATCGTCCCCGGCATCATGATGAACCTCTGCCTGATGGCGCTGTGCCTGGTCTTCGCGAAAAAGCGCAATTACCCCAAGGGCGAAGTGATTCCCCTCAAGCAAGCGTTGAAGATCTGCCGGGAAGCCATGTGGGGCATGATGACCTTGTTCATCATCCTTGGCGGCATTCTCTCGGGTGTTTTCACCGCCACCGAATCGGCCGCCATTGCCGTGGTGTGGGCGTTCTTCGTGACCATGTGCATCTATCGCGACTACAAGTGGAGCGAGTTGCCGAAACTGATGCACCGTACGGTACGCACCATCTCCATCGTGATGATCCTCATCGGCTTCGCCGCCAGCTTCGGCTACATCATGACGCTGATGGAAATTCCGGCGAAAATCACCACCGCATTCCTGACACTGTCGGACAACCGTTACGTGATCCTGATGTGCATCAACGTCATGTTGCTGCTGTTGGGCACCGTGATGGACATGGCGCCACTGATCCTGATCCTGACGCCGATCCTGATGCCGGTGATCGTGGGCATCGGTGTGGACCCGGTGCAGTTCGGCATGATCATGCTGGTGAACCTGGGTATCGGCCTGATCACGCCACCGGTAGGCGCGGTGTTGTTCGTTGGTTCCGCCATCGGCAAGGTCAGCATCGAAAGCACCGTCAAGGCGCTGCTGCCGTTCTACGCCATGCTGTTCCTGGTGCTGATGCTCGTGACCTACGTCCCTGCCATTTCGCTGTGGCTGCCGCACCTGGTGTTGTAACAGACAAGGATAGATCCCCTTGTGGGAGCAAGGCTTGCCCGCGATGAAAATGACGCAGTCTCCCAGGAAACCGAGGAGCCTGCATCGCGAGCAAGCTTTGCTCCCACAAGTCCTCGCCACAGGGTTCGCACACAGGAATCCGGCTTTTCCCACAACAGTTTTTTCAACCTTGCAAAACAAGGCCATCATGACGCCGCCCCTTCTCCACCTCGAAGACGACCTCACCCGCCTCACCCTGGCCCCGCACCTGGGCGCCAGTCTGGTTGAATGGACATTGCGCAGCACCGGCGCCCCCCTGCTGCGCCCGCCCGCGCCGCAAGCGCTGGAAAACGGTCTGCCGGGCAAACTCGGCTGCTTTCCGTTGATCCCGTGGTCGAACCGGATCGCCCAAGGCGGTTTCGACTGCCCCGGCGGTTGGCTGGCCCTGAACGCCAACAGCCTTAACGATCCGTTCCCGATCCATGGCAGCGCCTGGCAGCAACCGTGGCAAGTGATCGAGCAAAGCGCCCAGGAAGTGTTGTTGCAACTCGACAGCCAATCCCCGTTCGCCTATTGCGCCAGCCTGCGGATTCGCCTCAGCGGCGGCCAATTGCAGATCGCAATGTTCGTCACCCACATGGCGAAGCAGCCCGCCTGGCATGGGCTGGGCTTGCATCCGTATTTTCCGCGCACCGCCCGCACGCGCCTGCAAACCCGGGCGAGCGAAGTTTGGAAATGCGATGCCAGCAAGCTGCCTACGGAGCTGAGTGTTATTCCTGCCGAGTGGGATTTCCAGGAGACCCGGGCGCTGCCCGATACACTGGTGGACAATGGCTTCGGTGGCTGGGACGGCGATTGCCTGATCCAGCAACCGGACCTGGGGTATGAACTGCAATGCCGCGCCAGCGGTAGCACGTACTTCTTGCTGTACTGCCCCGTGGGCCTGGATTTCTTCTGCATCGAACCGGTCAGCCATCCGGTCAATGCCCATCACCTGCCTGGACGGCCGGGGCTGCGTTTGCTGGAGCAAGGGCAGTCAGTGGCGTTGGGGTTTTCGATGCAGTGTCGGTTGCTCTAACGCCCACATCCCTGTGGGAGCAAGGCTTGCCCGCGATGCAGGCACCTCGGTTTCCCGGTAGACCGCGTCACCTTCATCGCGGGCAAGCCTTGCTCCCACAGAGAGGGCGCTCGTCACAAAGGGTCTGCGTAGAGAAGCTACGCCCGCACCAGCATGAATACCGCCACCCCCAGGCACACCCCGGCAAACCCCACCTGCAACGCCCGGGCCGGGACCTTGGTCGACACTCGCCGCCCGAGCACCATCCCGACGATGCTCGCCGCAATGAACACCGCCCCGACCCGGTCGATGCTCACCCCGGCATGAAACGCACCCACCACGCCAATCAGCGAAATCAGGCTGATGACCATCAACGAAGTCGCGACGATCCCGCGCATCTGTACGTCGGTCAATTGCTTGAACGCCGGCACGATCAGGAAGCCGCCCCCCACGCCCAGCAGCCCCGAGACCAGGCCCGTCACCGCGCCCAATGCAGACAGTGTGGCCGTGCATCGGGCAGTCCAGGCCAGGCGCCCGGTCTCGCGGTCGAGCATGCAATTCTTCTGGCCCCAACTGGCCGCGCCATGATCGCTGGGCCCCGCTTGTGGCGTTTCCCGCCGCAACATGCGCGCCGCCACCAGCACCATCAACAGGCTGAACAGCATCATCAGGATTTTTTCCGAGAGCTGATGGGCGAGGTAGATGCCCATCGGCGAAAACACCGCGCCCAGCAACGCAATCAGCAGGGCCGCACGGTAGCGCACCAGGCCATGGCGCAGCCCATCGATGGCGCCCACCGCCGCCGCGCTGCCCACCGCGAACAGCGCCACCGGCGCGGCCTCGGTCATGCTCCACCCCAGGCCCAACACCAACGCCGGCACCGCCAGGATGCCGCCGCCCGCCCCCGTAAGGCCCAGGACCAGCCCCATGACCACACCAAAAAAACTTGCCAGTAACATTCAGGTTCTCTCAAGCCGCGCACACCTGTTGGCAGGTGCGATCGCATTTGCAGGACGCCTTGGCCCTCACTAAGCTGCGGACCATATGTTGTAACCTCAAGCGTAGCAACCGCTTCTTCCCGCACAGGTCCGCTGTCATGCCCGCGCAGATCCAAAGTTTTCTCGACCCCGCCTCCAAGACCTATACCCACGTCGTGTATGAACACGACGGCGGGCAGTGCGCGGTGGTCGACCCAGTGCTCGACTACGACCCGGCTTCGGGCCGCAGCGGCACCGAACAGGCTGATCGGGTGATCGCTTTCGTGAAGGAACATCAACTGACGGTGCAATGGCTGCTGGAAACCCACGCCCATGCCGATCACCTGTCCGCCGCGCCTTATCTGCGGCGAGAGCTGGGCGGCAAGATCGCCATTGGCGAGTCCATCGGCCAGGTGCAGAACGTGTTCAAGACGCTGTTCAACCTGGAGCCGCACTTCGCCGTCGACGGTTCGCAATTCGACCACCTGTTCGCGCCCGACGAGTCCTTCCTGATCGGCAACCTCAAGGCCACCGCCCTGCACGTGCCCGGCCATACCCCGGCGGACATGGCCTATCTGATCGACGGCGACGTGATCCTGGTGGGCGATACGCTGTTCATGCCCGACGTAGGCACGGCCCGTTGCGACTTCCCGGGCGGCAATGCCCATCAGCTCTACGCCTCGATCCGCAAGTTGCTGGCCTTCCCTGCCGGGGTGCGATTGTATGTCTGTCATGACTATCCACCGGAGGAGCGCGAGCCCCACTGCATAAGTACCGTGGGTGAGCAGCGCCAGCACAACATCCATGTTCGCGATGGCATCGATGAAGCCTCGTTCGTGGCCATGCGTACCCAGCGCGACAAGACACTGGGCATGCCGACGCTACTGTTGCCGGCGATCCAGGTGAATGTGCGCGCCGGGCACCTGCCGCCGGCTGAGGACAATGGCGTGACTTACCTGAAGATTCCGATCAACCAGCTCTAGATGCTTGGGGGCTGCTGCGCAGCCCAGCGGGAGCAATCTCTGACCACAGCGGTGGGTCTGCTTGTGCGGAGGTTGGAGGTGAAGCAGGCTCGCTCCCACAGGAATCGGCGGCGGACGCAGTACCCGACAACACCGCAAATCCCATGTGGGAGCGAGCTTGCTCCCACAAGAATCGGCGGCGGTCGCAGTACCCGGCAACACCGCAAATCCCTGTGGGAGCTGAGCTTGCTCGCGATGGCGGTGGGTCTGCTTGCATCATTGTTGAATGACAGCTAGCTCCCTCAGGGACTGGTCTTTTGATCAGGTTCCCAAGGTCAATCCATTGGCCGGCAACGGCAGCGCGGTCTTGTAGCGCACCTGCTTGAGGGCAAAGCTTGAGCGGATGTTCGCCACGCCCGGGACCTTGGTCAAAAAGTCCATCATGAACCGCTCCAGCGACTGGATGGTCGGCACCAGCACGCGGATCAAGTAATCCGGATCACCGGCCATCAAGTAGCATTCCATCACCTCCGGCCGGTCGGAGATGGCCTCTTCGAAGTGCTGCAGCGCCTCCTCCACCTGCTTCTCCAGGCTCACATGGATGAACACGTTGACGTGCAACCCCAGCAGGTCGGCGTCCAGCAGCGTGACCTGCTCGCGGATCACCCCCAGCTCCTCCATCGCCCGGACGCGGTTGAAGCACGGCGTCGGCGACAGGTTGACCGAACGGGCGAGATCCGCGTTGGTGATACGGGCGTTTTCCTGAAGGCTGTTCAGAATGCCGATGTCGGTGCGATCCAATTTACGCATGAGACAAATAATCCTGCTTTTTATCGTTGTGCAGATTTTTTATCTGCAAATGATCTGAACAGCAAGCTAACAGAGAAAAATATTCTTCTTCGTCGAGCCTATGATTGTTGTAGGACAATTTCCCGTACCCGGGGAAATTCGTCAGCTAGCGCGCCCACTACAAGAAATTCACAAGATCGAGCGTAGAAAGCCATGAACCCAGCGTACGAACCGCTACGCCTGCACGTCCCCGAACCCTCGGGCCGTCCCGGCTGCAAGACCGACTTTTCCTACCTGCATCTGTCCGATGCCGGCACGGTGCGCAAACCACCCATCGACGTCGAACCCGCCGACACCGCCGACTTGGCCCGCAGCCTGATCCGCGTGCTCGACGACCAGGGCAATGCCCTAGGCGACTGGGCCGCGGACATCCCCGTCGAGATCCTGCGCAAAGGCATGCGTGCCATGCTCAAGACGCGCATCTACGACAACCGCATGGTGGTCGCCCAGCGTCAGAAAAAGATGTCGTTCTACATGCAAAGCCTTGGCGAAGAAGCCATCGGCAGCGCCCAGGCCCTGGCGTTGAACATCGACGACATGTGCTTCCCCACCTACCGCCAACAAAGCATCCTGATGGCCCGCGAGGTGCCGCTGGTGGACCTGATCTGCCAACTGCTGTCCAACGAGCGCGATCCGCTCAAGGGCCGGCAATTGCCGATCATGTACTCGGTCAAGGACGCCGGTTTCTTCACCATTTCCGGCAACCTCGCTACGCAATTCATCCAGGGCGTGGGTTGGGGCATGGCCTCGGCGATCAAGGGCGACACCAAGATCGCCTCGGCCTGGATCGGTGACGGCGCCACCGCCGAATCGGACTTCCACACCGCTCTCACTTTCGCCCACGTCTACCGGGCGCCAGTGATCCTCAACGTGGTCAACAACCAGTGGGCAATCTCCACCTTCCAGGCCATTGCCGGCGGTGAAGCCACGACGTTCGCCGGACGCGGCGTCGGTTGCGGCATCGCCTCCCTGCGTGTCGATGGCAACGATTTCATGGCGGTCTACGCCGCCTCGCGCTGGGCCGCCGAACGCGCCCGCCGCAACCTCGGGCCGGCGCTGATCGAATGGGTCACCTACCGCGCCGGCCCGCACTCCACCTCGGACGACCCTTCGAAGTACCGCCCCGCCGATGACTGGAGCCACTTCCCGTTGGGCGATCCGATCGCGCGCCTCAAGCAGCACATGGTGAAAATCGGCCAGTGGTCCGAAGAGGAACATGCGGCGGTCAGCGCCGAACTCGAAGCCGAGGTGATCGCCGCGCAGAAGGAGGCCGAACAGTACGGCACCCTCGCCGGTGGGCAGATTCCAAGCGCCGCGACCATGTTCGAAGACGTCTACAAAGAGATGCCGGAGCACTTGAAGCGCCAGCGTCAGCAGTTGGGGATCTGACATGAACGATCACAACAACACTATTGCGTTGGACACCGCCATGACCACTACCACCATGACCATGATCCAGGCCCTGCGCTCGGCCATGGACGTGATGCTCGAGCGCGACGACAACGTCGTGGTGTTCGGCCAGGACGTGGGTTACTTCGGTGGCGTGTTCCGCTGCACCGAAGGCCTGCAGAACAAATACGGCACCTCGCGGGTGTTCGACGCGCCGATTTCCGAAAGCGGTATCGTCGGCGTGGCGGTGGGCATGGGTGCCTATGGCCTGCGCCCGGTGGCCGAGATCCAGTTCGCCGACTACGTCTACCCAGCGTCGGACCAGATCATTTCCGAGGCGGCGCGCCTGCGCTATCGCTCGGCCGGCGAGTTCACCGCGCCGATGACCCTGCGCATGCCCTGCGGCGGCGGCATTTATGGCGGCCAGACCCACAGCCAGAGCATCGAGGCGATGTTCACCCAGGTCTGCGGGCTGCGCACCGTGATGCCGTCCAACCCCTACGACGCCAAGGGCCTGCTGATCGCCTCCATCGAAAACGATGACCCGGTGATCTTCCTCGAACCCAAGCGCCTGTATAACGGCCCCTTCGACGGCCACCACGACCGCCCGGTAACGCCGTGGTCGAAACACCCTTCGGCGCAGGTGCCGGACGGTTATTACACCGTACCGCTGGACGTCGCCGCCATCACCCGTCCGGGCAAGGACGTGACGGTACTCACCTACGGCACCACGGTCTACGTCTCCCAAGTGGCGGCCGAAGAAACCGGCATCGACGCCGAAGTCATCGACCTGCGCAGCCTCTGGCCGCTGGACCTTGAGACCATCGTCAAATCCGTGAAGAAGACCGGCCGCTGCGTGGTCGTCCACGAAGCCACCCGCACCTGCGGTTTCGGCGCCGAGCTGGTGTCGTTGGTGCAAGAACATTGCTTCCACCACCTGGAAGCGCCCATCGAGCGTGTCACTGGTTGGGACACCCCCTACCCGCATGCGCAGGAGTGGGCGTATTTCCCAGGGCCGTCCCGTGTGGGCGCGGCGTTGAAACGGGTCATGGAGGTCTGAATGGGCACGCACGTTATCAAGATGCCGGACATTGGCGAAGGCATCGCCGAAGTTGAACTGTCGGTGTGGCACGTCAAGGTCGGCGACATGGTGGTCGAAGACCAGGTGTTGGCCGATGTCATGACCGACAAGGCGATGGTGGACATCCCTTCGCCGGTGCATGGCCGGGTCATCGCCCTGGGTGGCGAGCCCGGTGAAGTCATGGCGGTGGGCAGTGAACTGATCCGCATTGAAGTCGAAGGTGCGGGTAACTTGAAAGAATCGGCCCAACCGGCTCCAGCCGCCGCGGCTGCGCAGGCACCGAAGCCGGCGCCAGTGGCCACGCCTGAACCGGTGCTGGAAAAAATTGCCGTGCCCCGCCCGGCTGCGCAAGCCCCGGTGGCCCGCGATCCCGACGAGCGTCCATTGGCCTCGCCGGCCGTGCGCAAACACGCGCTGGACCTGGGCATTCAATTGCGCCTGGTCCAGGGCAGCGGCCCCGCCGGACGGGTCCTGCACGAAGACCTCGACGCCTACCTGGCCCAGGGTCCGTCGCCCCAGGCCAAGGGCGGTTCGGGTTATGCCGAACGCCACGACGAGCAGCAGATCCCAGTGATCGGCATGCGCCGCAAGATCGCCCAGCGCATGCAGGAGGCAACCCAACGCGCCGCCCATTTCAGCTACGTCGAGGAAATCGACGTCACAGCCCTGGAAGAGCTGCGGGTTCACTTGAATGAAAAACACGGCGCCAGTCGCGGCAAGCTGACCCTGCTGCCGTTCCTGGTCCGTGCGTTGGTGGTGGCCCTGCGGGACTTCCCGCAGATGAACGCGCGCTACGACGACGAGGCCCAGGTCATCCACCGTTCGGGCGCCGTGCATGTTGGCGTCGCGACCCAGAGCGATGTGGGCCTGATGGTGCCAGTGGTGCGTCACGCCGAGGCCCGTACGCTGTGGGACAGTGCGACGGAAATTTCACGCCTGGCCACGGCGGCCCGCACGGGCAAGGCCAGTCGCGATGAGCTGTCCGGCTCGACCATCACCCTGACCAGCCTCGGTGCCCTCGGCGGCATCGTCAGCACGCCGGTGCTGAACCTGCCGGAAGTGGCGATTGTCGGCGTGAACAAAATCGTCGAGCGGCCCATGGTGATCAAGGGCCAGGTCGTGATCCGCAAGATGATGAACCTCTCCAGCTCCTTCGATCACCGAGTGGTCGACGGCATGGACGCGGCGCAATTCATCCAGGCCCTGCGTGGTCTGCTCGAACAACCCGCCACCTTGTTTGTGGAGTAAGCCATGCAGACTTTGAACACCACGCTGCTGATCATCGGCGGCGGTCCTGGCGGTTACGTGGCGGCGATCCGCGCCGGCCAGTTGGGCATCCCGACCATCCTGGTGGAAGGCCAGGCGCTGGGCGGCACTTGCCTGAACATCGGTTGCATCCCGTCCAAGGCATTGATCCATGTGGCCGAACAGTTCCACCAGACCCGGCACCATAGCCAGGGCTCGGCCTTGGGCATCACCGTGGCGGCGCCAACGCTGGACATCAACAAGAGCGTGGAATGGAAGGACGGCATCGTCGATCGCCTGACCACCGGCGTCGCGGCATTGCTGAAAAAGCACAAGGTCCAGGTCATTCAGGGCTGGGCCAAGGTGATCGATGGCAAGACAGTCGAGGTCGGCGATACCCGCATCCAGTGCGAACACCTGCTGCTGGCCACCGGTTCGAAAAGCGTCAACCTGCCGATGTTACCCGTGGGCGGGCCGATCATTTCCTCCACCGAAGCCCTCGCCCCCACCTCGGTGCCCAAGCACCTGGTGGTGGTCGGCGGTGGTTACATCGGCCTGGAACTGGGCATTGCCTACCGCAAGCTCGGCGCCGAGGTCAGCGTGGTCGAGGCCCAGGAGCGGATCCTGCCGGCGTACGACGGTGAGCTGACGCAACCGGTGCACGAGGCGCTCAAGCAGTTGGGCGTGAAGCTGTACCTCAAGCACAGCGTCGAAGGTTTCGATGCCCAGGCCAGTACCTTGCAAGTGCGTGATCCCAATGGCGAGACGCTGAACCTGGACACCGACCGGGTGCTGGTGGCCGTTGGTCGCAAACCCAACACCCAGGGCTGGAACCTTGAAGCACTGGACCTGGCGATGAACGGTTCGGCGCTGAAAATCGACAGCCGTTGCCAGACCAGCATGCGCAATGTCTGGGCCATTGGCGACCTGAGCGGTGAACCGATGCTTGCCCACCGGGCCATGGCCCAGGGCGAGATGGTCGCCGAGTTGATCGCCGGTCAGCATCGGGAATTCAACCCGACCGCCATTGCCGCGGTGTGCTTCACCGATCCGGAACTGGTGGTGGTCGGCAAGACGCCGGACGAGGCCAAGGCGGCCGGGCTCGATTGCATGGTGTCGAGCTTCCCGTTCGCCGCCAACGGCCGGGCCATGACTCTGGAATCGAAAAGCGGTTTCGTGCGGGTCGTGGCGCGCCGGGATAATCATTTGATCGTCGGCTGGCAAGCGGTTGGCGTCGGCGTGTCGGAGCTGTCCACCGCATTTGGCCAGTCCCTGGAAATGGGCGCGCGCCTGGAGGACATCGCCGGCACCATCCACGCCCATCCGACGCTGGGCGAGGCCGTGCAGGAAGCGGCGTTGCGGGCGTTGGGGCATGCGTTGCATCTGTGACAGTTGTGGGTGAATAACTTGTGGGAGCAAGGCTTGCCCGCGATACAGGCGATGCGGTCCTTCAGAAACCGAGTCGCCTGTATCGCGGGCAAGCCTTGCTCCCACAATCCCTCACAACGACCGCAGGGCTGTTTCCAGCTGCAGGATTCATGTTACAGGCTGCGAAACAACCCCGGAATGAAGTATTGTTGTCCCCATCCAAAAAACGTCAGAAGCCTTGAACCGTTTCGACGGTTGTTAAGAAATAGAGGGTGTCATGGGTAACGAGAGCATCAATTGGGACAAACTGGGCTTTGACTACATCAAGACCGACAAGCGCTACCTGTCGCACTGGCGCGATGGCGCCTGGGACGCGGGCACCCTGACCGACGACAACGTGCTGCACATCAGCGAGGGCTCCACCGCCCTGCACTACGGTCAGCAGTGCTTCGAAGGCCTGAAGGCCTATCGCTGCAAGGACGGTTCGATCAACCTGTTTCGCCCGGACCAGAACGCCGCCCGCATGCAGAACAGCTGTGCCCGTCTGCTGATGCCGCACGTCGACACCGAGCAGTTCGTCGAAGCCTGCAAGCAAGTGGTCCGCGCCAACGAGCGCTTCATCCCGCCTTACGGTACTGGCGGCGCGCTGTACCTGCGTCCGTTCGTGATCGGCGTGGGTGACAACATCGGCGTGCGCACCGCACCCGAGTTCATCTTCTCGATTTTCTGCATCCCGGTCGGCGCCTACTTCAAGGGCGGCCTGACCCCGCACAACTTCCTGATCTCCAGCTTCGACCGCGCCGCCCCACAAGGCACCGGCGCGGCCAAGGTCGGTGGCAACTACGCTGCCAGCCTGATGCCCGGCTCCCAGGCCAAGAAGGCCAGTTTCGCCGACTGCATCTACCTGGACCCGATGACCCATTCGAAAATCGAGGAAGTCGGCTCGGCCAACTTCTTCGGCATCACCCACGACAACAAATTCGTCACCCCGAAGTCCCCTTCGGTCCTGCCGGGCATCACCCGCCTGTCGCTGATCGAACTGGCCAAATCGCGCCTGGGCCTGGAAGTGATCGAAGGCGACGTGTTCATCGACAAGCTGTCGGACTTCAAGGAAGCCGGCGCCTGCGGTACCGCTGCGGTGATTACCCCGATTGGTGGCATCAGCTACAAGGACAAGCTGCACGTGTTCCACAGCGAAACCGAAGTCGGCCCGATCACCCAGAAGCTCTACAAAGAGCTGACCGGCGTGCAGACCGGCGACGTGGAAGCGCCGGCGGGTTGGATCGTCAAGGTTTGATCCAAGCCCTTCCAGGCACCTGAAGGCTTTTTTGTGGCGCGGGGATTTATCCCCGCTCGAGTGCGAAGCGCTCGCTTGGTTTTTGTGACTCACCCAAGTACTAGGGGTTGCTTCGCAACCCAGCGGGATAAATCCCCTCGCCACAGAGATTGCGCGGCCTCAAAAAAAAGCCCACTCCTGCTTCAGCAGGGGTGGCTTTTTTACATTTCGTTCAGTTACTCCCGCCGCAACACCAGCCATCGCCCCCAACGCTGGCGAAACCATCCATAACCGCTGACCAGCAGAATCCCACTCAATACCAAAGCCGCGCCAACGATGAAGTTCGGCTCCAGCGGCTCATCCAGCAACCAGACACCAAAACCGATGCCGAACAACGGCGTCATGAACGACAGCACCCCCAATTGCGACGCGAGGTAGCGGCGCAGCAGGGAAAACCAGATCAGGAAACTGGCGAAGGACACCAGCAACACCTGGAATGCCAGGCTGGCGATGAGTTGCGGCGTGGGGGTGATCGTCGTTTGCCCCAGAGCCACCGACATTCCGATCAGCAGTACCCCGGCGCCAACCAGTTGGTAGAGCAGCGTCTGGCTGGCCGGCAGATTCGTCAACCGCGAACAGCGTACCGTCACCGTGGTTGCGCCCCACAGCGCGCCGGCCAGCAAGCCCATGCCATCACCGAGCAACGAGCTGCCGTTCGCCGCCCCCGAGCCTCCTCTGAAGGCCACCACGATCCCGCCGAATGCAACCGCGATGCCCAACCACTGCGCCGGTTTGAGGCGTTCGCTCGGCAATCTCCAATGCAAGCCGAGGGCGGCGAACATCGGCGCGGTATAGAGGAAAATCACCATGTGCGAAGCCGTCGTATGCCGCAGGCCTTCGCCCACCATTACGAACTCCAAGGCAAACAACAACCCCACCAACAGGCCCGGGCGCCAACTGCCATCGGCCAGGGACAGGCGTTCACCGCGCACCAGCACCAACAACCAGACCAGCACCGCGGCGATGGCTGAGCGCACGCCCAGTTGCAGCATCGGCGCCATGTCGACGGCGCTGGCCTTGATCGCGACTTGCTGGAAACCCCAGATGGCACAGAGGCCGGTCATCAGGGCGCAGACCTGGCCATCCAGGGCGCGGCGGGTGGTCATGGGAAAGGTCCTTGGGCAGAAAGAGATGAAAGGATTGTCTGCCTGACACCTTTGCTGGATATAGTGATTACCCGACAAGCCATCCCGGTAATCCGCCATTGCGGTCGATATGCAGCCTCCAGCCCAACATCTGAAGATTCCTCCGTTCGACGCAGCCCTGCCCTCGCCGATCTACTTTCGCAGCGCCTGCATGCCGGCCCATGCGACTTACCCCCGGCACCGGCATGCCTGGGGTGAGTTCGTCTACTCCTACAGCGGGGTGATGGAAATCGAGATCGCCCAACACCATTACCTGGCGCCACCGCAGTACGGCATCTGGCTGCCACCGGACATGGAACACGTTGGATTCAATCGGCATGAGGCCTGCCATTGCTCGCTGTACCTGGCCGCCGAACTGTGCGACGCACTGCCTGCCGTGCCCTGTGCGCTGACCTTGAGCCCGCTGATTCGCGCGTTGCTGGAAGAACTGCGCAGCGACCCGCCAAGCCAGCCACAGACGCCCGAACAGCAGCGTTTGTTGCAGGTGCTGGTGGACAAGCTGGCGCGGGCGCCCCATGCCGGCAGCTACCTGCCCTCCTCGGATGATCCACTGCTGGGCCCCGTGCTGCGGGCCTTGGAGGCGAACCCCAGCGACCCGCGTTCCTTGCCGCAACTGGCCCGCGCCGCCAACACCACCGAACGCACGCTGATGCGCCGGGCCCAACGGGACCTGGGCATGTCCCTGGTGGAATGGCGCCAGCGCCTGAAAGTCATCGAGGCCCTGGCCCTGCTCGAACGTGGCCAGAGCGTGGAAACCATCGGCCTGGACCTGGGCTACAGCAGCGCCTCGGCGTTTATCAGCATGTTTCGCAAAATGATGGGCACCACGCCGGATGAGTATCGGCGCAGGCATATGGCTGGATGATATGGGTGGTGCTCGCGATAGCGGTGGGTCAGTTTGCTAAGGCTTGAATGTTCCACCGTCATCGCGAGCAAGCTCGCTTCCACAGGGGGCTTGGGCGTTCATGGGTTTTGTGTTCAGCGCAGCTCCATTGTGGGAGCGAGCTTGCTCGCGATAGCGCCAGTGGGTTTGGCATCGATTTCGGCACTGACCCCAAACCGCCCCGCCATCGCCTTGCGGCCACTGGCCGTCAACCCCAGCGCCCGGCTGTCCAGGTCCTGGATTACCCATTTGCGCTTGATCGCCACTTGCAGCAACGCCGCGCCCAAGGCCCCGCCCAGGTGGGGGCGGCGCATGCTCCAATCCAGGCAAGGACAGGCGAATCGGCGGCGTTGCGTGGCGAGGTGCTGGACATCGACGCCCAATCCCTCGAACACCGCCTCACCGGATTCACTCAGCCGATAGCCCTCGCCCTCCATGTCCACCAGCCACTCGGCCTCGAGCATGCGGTCATGCAGGCGCACCGCCAAGGTGCCGGCCATGTGGTCGTAGCAGGTGCGGGCAAATTGCAGGCGATCCGGTGTGCGCGGCGTGAACGTCGGCGTGGCGCTCTGGCCGATCACCATCAGCGCCTCAAGCGCCTGGGCCACGCGCGGGTCCGCCAGGCTGTAATAACGATGACGCCCCTGGACATGCAGGCGCACCAGGGCCATTTGCTTGAGTTTCGCCAGATGGGCGCTGGCGGTCGAGGCGCTGACCTCGGCGATGCTCGCCAATTCGGTACTGGTGCGGGCGTGGCCGTCCATCAGCGCACACAGCATCCGGGTGCGGGCCGGCTCGGCGATGGCTGCGGCCACGTGGGACACGCCCAGATCATGCTGTTCTGCGTTCATATTTCGCTCCCCGACGAATCAAGCCATGCATCGACTGGGGATAGTAGCAACACTTTCGCCCTCACGAACAAGGCCGCGCTTCATGGACCCGATCACCGCCGCGACACATCCCGACCCTTACCCTTTCTACGCCGCCCTGCGCGCTGCCGGCGGACTGGCCTTCGACCCTGTGTTGAACCTGTGGGTCGCCAGCAGCGCCGAGGCCGTGTGCGCGGTATTGCATCACACCGACTGCCTGGTGCGCCCGGTCCACGAGCCCGTGCCCAAGGCCATTGCCGAGGGCCCGGCCGGCCACGTGTTCGGGCACTTGATGCGCATGAACGAAGGTGAACGGCAGCGTTGCCCGAGGGCGGCGATTGCGCCGGCGTTGCAAGACACCACCCCCCGGCAGATCGAAGCATTGGTCAGGGCCCGTCGCCTCCAGGACGGCGCCGAAGGCCTGCACCAGGCTCAATTCATCGGGCCGGCCAGCGTGGTCGCGGCATTGCTCGGTTTCAGCCCGACGGGCAGCCGCCTGATCAGCGCATTGACCGGGGATTTCGTCGCCTGCCTGTCGCCCCTGAGCCAGGCGCCGCAACTGGATGCCGCGCACCGGGCCAGCGAGCAACTGACCAGGTTGTTCCAGGAGCGGATCGAGGCGCAGGACAATCCTTTATTGATGCGCATGGGGCAAGGCTTCGAAGACGCGGACAGCAAAATCGCCAACCTGATCGGCCTGCTCTCGCAAACCTATGAAGCCACCGCTGGCCTGATCGGCAACGCGCTGCTGGCGCTGATCGGCGATCCGGCGTTACGTCAGGTACTGCGGGACGACCCGGCACAGGTCGGCCCGTTACTGGCCGAAGTCCAGCGTTTCGACCCGCCCGTGCAAAACACCCGCCGCTTCGTCGCCGCCCCTTGCGAACTCCTCGGCAGCGCATTGAACCCTGGAGAAACGATCCTGGTGCTACTGGCCTCAGCCAACCGCGACCCGCAGCTCAACACACAGCCGGACGTCCTGCTGCTCGACCGCCCAAACCGCCGCAGTTTCAGCTTCGGCAGCGGACGCCATGAATGTCCAGGCCAAACCCTGGCCATGGGCATCGCCCGCGCCACCCTGGCGATGATCCTTGAGGGCGAACCGCCACTGGAGCGGTTGACCTGGCGCTACCGCCCTTCGGTCAACGCACGCATCCCGCTGTTCAGCGAGCGGTCATGACCCGCTCCAGCCCCCTCAATCGTCCCGGGTCAGGACTTCCAACAACTCGATTTCAAAGATGAGGTTGGCGTTGGGCTTGATATGGGCGCCCATGGACCGCTCACCGTAGGCCAGGTGGGCCGGCACCCACAACTTGCGCTTGCCACCAACTTGCATGCCCATCAGGCCCAGGTCCCAGCCTTTGATAACGCGACCGGTGCCAATCACGCATTGGAAAGGTTTGCCGCGACTGTAGGACGAATCGAATTCGGTGCCGTCTTCGAGCGTGCCGCGGTATTGAGTGGTGATCAGCGCACCTTTGACTACGCTTTTGCCGTCGCCCTGTTGCAGGTCGATGATTTGCAGTTCTTCATTCATGGCATATCCCTCGTGTGATCCTGGCGCGGGGTTTTCGCAGAAATCAGCACGCATGGCAAACGTTGTCTGCCCCGCATCAGGGAACCGCGGCGGCCTCTTCGGTTCACATGGGTATCGGCCCTGCATTTCAGATAAGGATTTTCTGATGATCGACTCTCGTCCACACCACAGTTTCATTCCTCCGTACATCCTCAATCGCATCATCGCCCACGGCTCCGAACAGCAACGCTCCAGCGCCCTCGGCACCTTGACCCACGTGCGCAGCCTGCGACACAACCCTGGCCCGCCCAGCGCCCCGCCCGTCGCGGCGGCGCTGCCCAAGCCCGGCAAGGCCGGACATCCGCAACGCAGCGTGCATGACGCCCAGAACAGCATGGAACTGCCCGGCCAGCCGGTGCGTCTGGAAGGCCAGCGGGCCAGTGGCGACCCGGCCGTGGACGAGGCCTACGATGCCCTCGGCGCCACCTATGATTTTTTCTGGAAGGTCCTGGGGCGTGACTCCATCGACAACAAAGGCTTCGCCCTGGTGGGCAGCGTGCATTACGGCCAGGGCTACGAAAACGCCTTCTGGAACGGCGCGCAGATGGTGTTCGGCGACGGCGATGGCGAAATTTTCCAGCGCTTCACCCGCTCCCTCGACGTGGTTGCCCACGAACTGGCCCATGGTGTCACTGAAAGCGAAGCCGGGTTGATCTACGCCAATCAGTCCGGTGCGTTGAACGAATCCATCTCCGATGTGTTCGGTGTGCTGGTCAAGCAGTTCGTGCTCGAACAGACCGCCGACCAGGCCGACTGGCTGATCGGCGCCGACCTGCTCACCGACAAGATCAACGGCGACGGCCTGCGCAGCATGTCCAACCCCGGCAGCGCCTACGATGACCCGCTGCTGGGCAAGGACCCGCAACCGGCGCACATGCGCGAATTCGTGATTACCCGGGAAGACAACGGCGGCGTGCACATCAACTCCGGCATCCCCAACCGGGCCTTTTATCTGGTGGCGACCACACTCGGCGGATTTGCCTGGGAAAAAGCCGGCCGGATCTGGTATGAAACCTTGTGCGACCGAAGACTGGCGAACGACGCGTCCTTCAGCGCCTTCGCCCGCCTGACCGTCGAGCACGCCCGCCAGCGCTTCGGCACGCGGGAAGTGCAGGCGGTACAGAACGGCTGGGCCCAGGTCGGCGTCGACCTGACACAGGAGAGCTGATGAAAACCCTTCCAGACCTCGACGACAAGGCCGTGGTACGGCTGTCGCGCCAGGGCGGCGTGGCCGCCATCCATGCACTGACCCGGCCACGGGAAATCGAGTTCGCCCAGTGCGACCTCGACCAGCGTACCCGCATCTGTTCGGTCTTGGAGGGCTGCCTGCCGCTGACCTCCTCCACGCCCGGGCGCGGCGACCAGCGGTTTTTCCAGATCGAGGTGCGTTATCGCGCCAACGACCAGGACGACGAGATGGTGCTGCAGGTGCCCGAGGATCAGGCACCCGGCGAGTTGGTTCACCTGTGGGACAAAGGCGAAGTGCTCTGAACTAACGCGTGGCCGGCACGATCTTGACGATCGCGCCGGACACGGTTTCGATCAGCAGGTACTTGTCGTCGATATGCACCCATTGCTGCTCGTTTGTCGGCTGTTCGAGCTTCTTCTGTTTCCAGTCTTTCATGGCCCGGTCCGCACGCTGGTAGTCCGCTGGTACCCGGTCGTTCTCCACCAGCCTGCGGCCATTGCTCGGCGAATGCTCCAGGGCGTCTCCGGTTTTCTCGACCGCTTGCGCAACAGGCCCGAGGGCTCCGAGGCCGGCAATCAGGACCAGGCTGGCGATCAGGGTGGGTTTGCGCATAGAAAAAACTCCAGTTATTCGAGGGACTGAAACTGGGACTTCGCGGGCGGCAAATCATTCCTTAATTCCTGGAAACTCTCCTCTGCTTGTTCCTGGTGGCCCCTGTAGGAGCTGTCGAGCGGGAGCAAGCTCCCTCGCCACGGGTCGTGCATGGCATAGTGACAAGCCTGGACTACAACACTCGCCGGACGGCCCCACCATGAGCACCACCACTTCTTCCCCTGCCCTCAAGGAAATCTTCAACAACGCCCGCCTGGAGCACATCGCCGGCGAAATGCGTGCGGTGTACCCGGCATTCGACGCCAAGGCGTTCTTGCACATGGCCAACGACGGCCTGGCGGAACTGTCGGTGATGCAGCGCATGGCCCGGGTCAGTGAGTGCCTGCACGCGGTGCTGCCCTTCGATTATGAAGCGTCGCTGGAGGTGCTGCGTGCCCTGGCCCCCCGCCTGAACAGCATGTTTGTCAGCATGTTCCTGCCGCACTACGTGGCGTCTTACGGTCGACATCACTTCGACGTGTCGCTGGACGCGCTCCAGTATTTCACCCGGTTCGGCTCGTCGGAGTTCGCCGTGCGGCACTTCCTGCGCGACGACTTGGAGCGCACCCTCAAGGTCATGCACGGCTGGGCCCTGGACGCCAACGAGCACGTGCGCCGCCTGGCCAGCGAAGGCAGTCGACCGCGCCTGCCGTGGTCGTTTCACCTGGAGCCGATCCAGGCCAACCCCGACCTGGCCGCCGCGATCCTCGACACGCTCAAGGCCGACGACAGCCTTTATGTGCGCAAATCCGTGGCCAACCACCTCAACGACGTCACCAAACAGCATCCCGATTGGGTACTGGACCAGATCGAAGGCTGGCCACTGCAAGACCGCCACACCGCATGGATTGCCCGGCATGCGCTGCGTAGCCTGATCAAACAAGGCAACCCCAGGGCACTGGGGGTCATCGGCGCCGGTGGCAAAGCGCAGGTCCAGGTGCTGGATTTGCAGGTGACGCCGGCGGTGATTCGCTTGGGGGAACAGGTCACGCTGTCCTTCACGGTGCAATCAACCCTCGAGCAAAGCCAGCGCCTGGTGATCGACTACGCCATCGACTACGTGAAAGCCTCGGGCGGCACCTCGGCCAAGGTCTTCAAGCTCAAGACCTTCGACCTGCCCGCCCTGGGTCGCGTCAACCTCAGTCGGTCCCAATACATTCGCGAGCTGACCACGCGCAAACACTACGCGGGCCGGCACGCCGTGCACCTGCTGGTCAACGGCGAGCGGCTGGGGAGCACGGCGTTCGATATCGCCCCCTGAGGGTGTGTCAGGCCATCGCCACGGTTTTCGCCTGGCGAATTTCCTGCAGAAAGCGCTCGGCCGGCAGCGGATGCCCCAGCAGGTAACCCTGCAACGAATCGCAGCCCAACTGAGTCAGGAAGTCCTGTTGCACATCGGTCTCCACGCCTTCGGCGACGATCCGCAGACCCAGGGCCTGACCGAGGGCGACGATGGCCGAGACGATCGCCGCATCATCGCTGTCGTGCTCCAGGTCGCGCACGAAACCGCGATCGATCTTCAGCTCGTTGGCCGGCAGGCGCTTGAGGTACATCAGGCTCGAATAGCCGGTGCCAAAGTCATCGATGGACAGGTCCACGCCCATGTCCGAGAGCTGCTGCAGCACTGTCATGCTCGCGTCCGCATCGCTCATGGCGGTGGTCTCGGTGATTTCCAGGGTCAGGCTGTTGGCCGGCAGCTTATGCGTCTCCAGCGCCTTGGCCACGCTCTGTACCAAGCCGGCGTGGCAGAACTGCAAGGCCGAGAGGTTCACCGCGATGCGCCAGTCGGTATAACCGAGCACGTACCATTCGCGCATCTGCCGACAGGCTTCGTTCAATACCCATTCGCCGATGGGGATGATCAACCCGGTCTTTTCTGCCAGGTCGATGTACGTGTCGGGCATCAACAAGCCCTGGGTCGGGTGGGTCCAGCGCAACAAGGCCTCGGCCCCGACCGGACGACCATTGGCCGCGTCGAACTTGGGCTGGTAATGCAGGCTGAACTGGCGCTGTTCGACGGCCAAGCGCAAGTCTTGCAGCAGCTGTAATTGCTTGCGGGCGTTGCTGTTCATCGAGGCGTCAAAAAAACTGTAGCCGTTTTTGCCGGCGCCCTTGGCGTGGTACATCGCCGCGTCGGCGTTCATCAGCAGCTCTTCGGCGCTCTGGCCGTTGCCGGGGTAAAGGGCGATGCCAACGCTGGCGGATATCTGCAAATCATGCTCCGTCACCCGGAACGTGCGCCCGATCAAGCCGACCTGGCGTGCCGCCAGTCGCAGGGCATCGTCGGGCTCGGCCAGTTGCACCAGCAGCACGAACTCATCACCGCCGATCCGTGCCAGGGTGTCCTGGCTGCGCAGGTCTTCGCGCAGGCGCAGGGCCACGTCCCGCAGCAACAAGTCGCCCATGTGGTGACCAAAGGCATCATTGACCGGCTTGAAACCATCGAGGTCGATAAACATCAAGGCGAAGCAGCCGCCCTGCTCTTGCACCCGATGCATGGCCTGGTCGATCCGGTCGGCCAGCAGCACACGATTGGGCAGTCCGGTGAGGGGGTCGTGCAGGGCCAACTGAGTCAATTCCCGGTTGGCCCGGGTCAGGGACTGGGCCAGCTCGGCGGTGCGGGCTTCCAGGCGCGCATCGAGAATCGAGGTGAGCAAGGCAATGGCCAGCACCGCCAGGGTGGTGATCAACACCAGATTATCCAGGCCCTTGCCGCTCAAGCCGTCCAGCGAGCCACAAAAACTGCCTTCGCTGAACCGCGCCCCGGCCATGCCGGTGTAATGCATGCCGACGATGGCGATGCCCATGACCACCGCGGCGCCCGCGCGAGCCAGACGCACGTGAGGGGTGTTCTGGCGCAGGCGAAAGGCAATCCACAGCGCCGCCGCAGACGCGCCGACGGCAATCACCAAGGAAGCCCCGAAGAACGTCGGGTCGTAATCGATGCCCGGCTGCATCCGCAGCGCGGCCATGCCGGTGTAATGCATGGCGCTGATCCCGGCGCCCATGATCAGCGCACCAAAGGCCAGTTGCCACGCCGGCAATCGCGGCTGGCTGACCAGCCACAGGGCGAAACCGCTGGAAAGAATGGCAGTCAGCAGTGACAGCGCGGTGATCGGTACATCGTAGCCAAGCTCTATCGGCAAGGTGAACGCCAGCATGCCGATGAAGTGCATGGACCAGATGCCCACCCCCATCGCCAGCGCGCCCCCGGTCATCCAGAAATGCGCGGCACGCCCCTGGGCGGTCGCGATACGCCCGGCCAGGTCCAGCGCGGTGTAGGAAGCCAGTACTGCAACAAACAAGGAAATCGAAACAAGGGCGGGGGAGTAACTGCCGATGAGCATGGTTTTTTCTCGTAACTGGAGAACCGGACTGCTTCCATGCCCGGTGGAGGCCGGCGATTGTACTGAATCCTGACAGGGACGCACGAACCAAATATCAAAAAGCCATCAAACCTGGAATATTTTCGACGAAAGACACTACCCCTAGCAGGGTGAATATTTTTTGTGAAGAGCATCAATCATCTGTTCACCGCAGATCCATTGTGGGAGCGAGCTTACTCGCGAAAGCGGTGGGTCAGCTTGCTTCAGTGTTGAATATGCCGCCGCCATCGCGAGCAAGCTCGCTCCCACATTGGATCTCCTGTGAATATAAAACTTGTACCCGACCCAAATCCCCTGTGGGAGCGAGCTTGCTCGCGAAAGCGGTGGGTCAGCTTGCTTCAGTGTTGAATATGCCGCCGCCATCGCGAGCAAGCTCGCTCCCACATTGGATCTCCTGTGAATATAAAACTTGTACCCGACCCAAATCCCCTGTGGGAGCGAGCTTGCTCGCGATAGCGGTGGGTCAGCTTGCTTCAGTGTCGAATATGCCGCCGCCATCGCGAGCAAGCTCGCTCCCACATTGGATCTTCAGTGAACACAAATCCTGTGCACAGCCTAAATCCCTGCGGGAGCGAGCCTGCTCGCGATGACGGTGGGTCAGCCTGCGCACTGCCCCAGAGCCGTTCAGCTACCATCGAAGAACCACTTCAAGGAGGATTCCAATCATGGGCGTTCCAGCCAATCGTGCCTTGAGCACCGCACTCGTGGTGATCGATGTACAGAACGACTTCATCCCCGGCGGTCAACTGGCCGTGCCGGGCGGTGATGAGATCGTGCCGTTGATCAATCAGCTCGGCCATTCATTCAGGCACGTCGTCCTCGCGCAGGACTGGCACCCGGCCGGGCATGCTTCGTTTGCGTCCAGTCATCCGGGCAAGCAACCTTTCGGCACCGTCCAATTGCCCTACGGCGAGCAGACACTCTGGCCCGACCACTGCCTACAGGGCAGCCACGGCGCCGCACTGCACCCGGCACTCAGGCTTGACCACGCCAAGCTGATCATTCGCAAAGGCTGCAACCCGGACATCGACAGTTATTCAGCCTTCATGGAAGCGGACCACCAGACCCCGACCGGGTTGACCGGCTACCTCAAGGAGCGCGGCATCGACACCGTATACCTGGTGGGCCTGGCCCTGGATTTCTGCGTGATGTATTCGGCACTGGATGCCCGGTTGGCCGGGTTCAACGCGTTTGTGGTGCTGGACGCCTGCCGGGGCATTGACAGGGATGGCTCGTTGGAGGCGGCGGTCCGGCGGATGCAGGAAGCGGGTGTGCAATTGATCGAGTCCGGCGCAATAGACGGTCGCCCCTTCGCTTGATGGCTCATACTAGGCATCTCCTTTCCGGACAGTGAGCCGCCATGCCCTTCCTCGCCCGCACCCACCCGCGTCTTTCCAGCGCCACGGTCCTTGGCCTGGCGGTGGGAATCCTGATTCCCGTGGATTCGATCACCAGCAAAATCCTGATCGGCTGGAATGCCGGGGTCTGGACCTACCTGGTACTGATGTCGTGGCTGACCGTGCGGGCCAAGGCGCCCGATGTGAGGCGCATCGCTGAAATCGAAGATGAAAATGCCGGACTGGTCTTGCTGGTGGTCTGCATCGCGGCCTTGGCCAGCTTGGCGACCATCACCTTCGAGCTGGCCGGCAGCCGCGACCTGCAAGCCGCCGGCAAGCTGTTGCATTACGGTTTCACGGCAATGACCGTAATCGGCTCATGGTTGCTGATCGGGGTGATTTTCAGCGTTCACTACGCGCGGTTGTATTACACCTGGGAGGGCAAGGAGCCGGCGCTGCGGTTTGCCGAAGGGCTGACTACGCCCAACTATTGGGATTTCCTGTATTTCTCTTTCACTATCGGCGTGGCGGTGCAGACCTCGGACTTGGGCGTGGCCACGCGGCAATTGCGCAAGATCGTATTGGCGCAATCGTTGATCGGGTTTGTGTTCAACACGGCGATCCTGGGGTTTTCGATCAATATTGCGGCGGGGTTGTTTGGGTGAAGAGCATTGGGGCCGCTTCGCGGCCCAGCGGGAGCAAGCTCCCTCGCCACAGGGTCACGCGTCAAGCAAACAGCCTCAGGGCGGGGTGGGCAGCCACAGCCTGAAGCGTGCCCCGCTCAGTGGCGAGGCCTCGACGGTCAGTGTGCCGCCCTGGGCTTCCAGGGCCCGGCGACTGATGGCCAGGCCGAGGCCGAAGCCGCCCGTGGCGCGGTCGCGACTGCGGTCCAGACGGTAGAACGGCTCGAACACCCGCTCGCGTTCGCTGTCGGGTATGCCGATGCCGTCGTCGTCGACCCAGATCTCACAGCCTTGATCACCCACCAGCACACCGACCTGGATGCGCTTTTCGCAATAACGCATGGCATTGCGCAGCAGGTTCTGCAACGCCCGTGCGGTCAAGCGTGGGTCCAGTACGAAACGCTCCAACGCTCCATGCAACAGCACGTCGATCACCACGTCCGGCGCCGCCAGGTCCTCGTCGATGCTGCCAAGGATGCTGTCGATGAACTCGTCCAGCGCCACTTCGACCCGTTCGGGCAAGCGTTGCGGGTTTTGCAAACGGCTATAGGAGAGCAGTTCCAACACCAATTCATCCAGCTCGCGAATGTGCGCCACCAGCCCTTGCAGACGCTCGCGACTGGGCGCCGGCAAGTCATCGGACAGCGCCAGGGCCAGGCCGAAGTCGAGCCGCGTCAGGGGCGTGCGCAGTTCGTGGGACACGGCGTTGAGCAGGTCTCGTTGTTGGTTGAGCAGGTTCTCGATGTCCCCCGCCATCGTGTCGAACACGTGGGCCAGGCTACCGATGTTCGAACTGGAAGCGATGTGCGTACGTTCCTCCAAGTGACCTTTACCGAAACGCTCGGCAGTGCGCCGCAGGCGTTCCAGATCGCGCCAGTGCGGCCGCAACCAGAGCAACAGGCAGGCCAGCATCGTCGCGCCGATCAACACGTTGATGCTCCAGTACAACCAACTGACGTCGGCCGGGTCCGGCGGCACGACCATCTTCACCGCCGTGCGCTCGTCCAGCGGCGCCGCCGCCAAGGTTCGCCATGCCCAGTCGCCGAGGCGCACCACATTCTCGCCGCGCTTGAGACGCGCCTGCTCATCGGTGCTGAAGCCCTCGTCATCGACAGCGGCCAGTTCGATGCGCAGCGGCTCGAATTCCTTGTCCATCTGCGCCGCCAGCGCTGGCCACTGTTCGCTGGGCACGGCGCGGAACTGCTTGACCATCAACGTTTGCAGGCCCCGGGAGTAATCGAGGTTGTAGGTCAGGAAACGCTCGTGGAACAGGCGGACCACCAGTTCCGGCATCAGGTAGATCGCCGCGCTGTAGGACACGATGGTAACCAGGTACAGGCGAATCAGCAGCTTCCACATTGGCTCAGCATTCCCACTCGGAACGACTGAACAGATAGCCCTTGCCCCACACGGTCTTGATCTTGCGGGCTTCGTCGGCGTTGTCGTCGAACTTGCGCCGCAACTTGGAAATCGCCACGTCCACCGAACGGTCGGTACCGTTGAATTCGATGCCCCGCAGGCGTTGCAGTATCTGGTCGCGGCTCAGCACTTCACCGGAATGCCGGGCCAGCACTACCAGCAAGTTGTATTCGCCACTGGACAACTCCACTGGCTGTCCGCGCCAGGTCACGGTGCGCTCGGACAGGTCGATGCACAGGTTACCCATGAGGATGCGATCTTTGGCCGTCTGCGGCTCGGTGAGGCTGCTGCGGCGCAACAAGGTACGCACCCGCGCCAGTAACACTCGAGGCTCGCACGGTTTGGTGACGTAGTCGTCGGCGCCCATTTCCAGGCCCAGGACCTGGTCGTGGCTGTCGTCCCGGGCGGTGAGCATCAGGATCGGCAAGGTCGCCGAGTCAGCCCGCAGCAAGCGGCAGACCTGCAAACCGTCCAACCCCGGCAGCATCAGGTCGAGGATCACCAGGTCCGGTGGATCGACGCGCGCCCGTTCGCGCACATGATCGCCACGGCTGAGCACGCTGACCTGATAGCCGTTGCGTTCCAGGTAACTGGCGATCAGCTCGGAGAGTGCGGTGTCGTCTTCGACCAGGAGGATGTTGGGCATGGGTGTTTCCAGAAAAGTGCTGTGGCGCCTGGCAGGGCCTCATCGCGAGCAAGCTCGCTCCCACAGGGATGTTCGGTACGACACAAAATCACTGTGGGAGCGAGCTTGCTCGCGATGGCGATCTCACTGGCGCAGAAAATCTCAAGCTGCCAAGGATATACGCCCTCGCCCATCCACGAGCAAAACCCTTACACAATTTCACACAGCCTCTACAAAACTTTACCCCTGGACCCGCAGCAAATCCGCCGCACACGAGGCGATCCGCTGGCATGCATCCGCCAGTTTCAGTTGATCGACCACCAGCCCGATGCGGATATGCCCCGCCGCACTGGGCCCAAACGCCTCGCCGGCCAGCACCGACACGCCGTAGCCGTCCAGCAGTCGCTCGGCAAAAGCCTGGGCGTCGAGGCCGGTCTGGCGCACGTCGACCATCACGAACATGCCACCATCGGGCCGCACCGGCTTGAGGCCCGAGCAGTCATCGAGCATGGCGCAGACCAGGTCCCGGCGCTGACGATATTCTTCATGCATCTGCGCCACTTCCGGCAAATCCTGCTCCAGCGCGACTTGGGCGGCCCGTTGCACGAAGTCCGGTAAGCCGAACAACATGCACAGGGACAGGTTCGCCAGATGCTCGGCCAAGGGGTCAGGCCCGATGACCCAGCCAATGCGCCAACCGGTCATGGCATGGGATTTGGACAGGCTGTTGATCGTTGCGGTGCGCCCGGCCATGCCCGGCAGACTGGCCGGACTGATGTGTTCGCCTTCGTACAGCAAGTCGCTGTAGACCTCGTCACTGATCAGCCACAGGTCATGTTCGATGCACAACCGCGCCAATGCTTGCCAGGTGGACATCGGCAGGCTGGCGCCAGATGGGTTGTTCGGGCTGTTGAGCAGCATCGCCCGGGTACGGGGGGTCACAAGACGGGCAACGTCCGCCGGTTCGACCCGAAAACCGTTCTCCGGGCGGACCGCCACCGGCACCACGTTCGCGCCGCAGGCACCGAACACCGCTTCGTAGGTGACATACATCGGCTCGGCGACGATGACTTCGTCGCCAGGGTTGAGCAGGCATTGCGCGACCGCATACACCGCGCACTGCGCACCCGGCAGCACGACGACCTGTTCGGCCCCCACCGCCTGGCCGCAACGCAGGCGATGACGCCGGGCAATGCTGGCCCGCAAGGTGTGCAGGCCACGGATATCCGAATAGTGGGTGTCGCCGGCCCGCAGGCTGCCCACCGCGGCGTCGACAATGGCGCGCGGCGTATTGAAATCCGGGTCGCCCACTGACAGCAACAACACATCCATGCCCTGTTCGCGCATGGCCAGCGCCCGATCGTGAATCTGCCAGGCGGCGGCACCTTCGCCGGTGATGCGTTGGGTCAAGACTGAGAAGCGCATGTATCTCTCCTGATTGCGCGATATCCAGCCTCAACCCTATCTCAAATTCAACCGTGTGGGAGCAAAGCTTGCTCGCGATATTGGCGACTCGATTCCTGGGGGACCGCAGCGCTTGTATCGCGGGCAAGCCTTGCTCCCACAGGATTTACCGCGCCGCCACCCGCCAAAGTCGTGCAATGTCCCCGGCACGCTCGCTCAGCAGGCGCGGGGCGTCGGCACAGGCTTCTTGCAAGGTCATCGGCCCGTTGACCAGGGCAAAGGCGGCGTCGATGCCGTGTTCATACAACGCCTGGTAGCCCTCCCCCAGCGTGCCGGCAATGACCACCACCGGTACGCCATGCTGGCGGGCGATGCGGGCCACGCCGAAGGGGGTCTTGCCGCGCAGGGTCTGGGCGTCGAAACGGCCTTCGCCGGTGATCACCAGGTCGGCGCCACTGACCGCCTCGGCCAGCCCCGTCAACTGAGCAACGACGTCCACGCCGGTACGAAACTGCGCCCCCAGGAACGCCTTGGCCGCGAACCCCAGGCCTCCGGCGGCGCCGCTGCCCGGCTCGTCGCGCACATCCTTGCTCAACGCTCGGGCGCACTGTTCGGCGAAATACCCCAGGGCCCGGTCCAGTTCCTGCACTTGCTGGGCCGAGGCGCCCTTCTGCGGACCGAAGACCACGGACGCGCCGTGGGGCCCGCACAGGGGGTTGTCGACGTCGGCGGCGATCTCGAAACTGACGTGGGCCAGGCGAGGATCAAGGTCGCTCAGGTCGATGCGCGCCAGGTTCGCCAAGGCCAGGCCGCCGGGAGGAAGGGCTTGGCCCTGGTCATCCAGTAATGCCACGCCCAGGGCCTGCATCGCACCGGCGCCCGCATCGTTGGTGGCACTGCCGCCAATCGCCAGGATCACCCGGACGGCCCCTGCATCGAGGGCCGCGTGAATCAGCTCGCCGGTGCCGTAGGTGCTGCTGGAACAGGCATCGCGTTGTCCCGGCGGCACCAGTTGCAAACCACTGGCCTCGGCCATTTCGATGATCGCGGTGCGGCTCTCGGCCAACCAGCCCCAGCGCGCCTCGACGGCGACACCCAAGGGCCCGCGAACCCGGGTGTGACGCCACTGGCCGTTGCAGGCGGCCAGCACCGACTCCACCGTCCCCTCCCCGCCGTCGGCCATTGGGCACTTGATCAACTGCGCATCCGGCCAGACCTCGGCCAGCCCCTGGGCGATGGCATCGGCGACGCCCTGGGCGCTTAGACTGTCCTTGAACGAGTCGGGGGCGATGATTATTTTCATATTATTCTCCGGTTCCGATGCACAGCAGGCTGCCGGCTGACCGCAGCCGTGACGCCGGTCCGCCGCACAAAATGCACTGGGCATTATTGTTCAAATTCACAAAGATCGGGTGGGCAAGAGGATTGTGCTCGAAAGTGATGCCCCATCGCGAGCAGGCTCGCTCCCACAAAGGAGAATTGTGGACCGAGGGCCTGCGTACGCCACGAATCAAACTGTGGGAGCGAGCTTGCTCGCGATGACGGCGCCACATCCAATGCCTATGTCAGCTGACACGCCGCTATCGCGAGCAAGCCCGCTCCCACAGTTGATTTGGAGGTGGTTTGAGAATTGTGTTTGATCCAGGCGGTGGTTCTGGGGTTTGATTGAGCCTTTCCCATGGATAAAAGGATCTTGTCATGAGTTACCGCACGCTAGGTCATTCCGGGTTGCAAGTCTCGACGCTGACCCTGGGGACGATGATGTTCGGCGAACAGACCAGCACCGAGGATTCGCTGCGGATCATCGACAAGGCCTGGGACCAGGGCATCAATTTCATCGACACGGCGGACGTCTACACCAACGGTCGCTCCGAGGAAATCGTCGGCGAGGCGATCGCCCGTCACCGCCACGAATGGGTGCTGGCCACCAAGGTCGGTTTCGGCCCGCCGGACGGCGTGCCCAACCGCAGCGGCCTGAGCCGCAAGCATCTATTCAATGGTATCGAGGCCAGCCTGACGCGCCTGGGCACCGATTACCTGGACATCTATTACCTGCACCGCGAAGACCATAACACTCCACTGCACGTTACCGTGTCGGCCATCGGCGACTTGATTCGCCAGGGCAAGATCCGCTATTGGGGCCTGTCGAACTACCGTGGCTGGCGCATCGCCGAAGTGATCCGGATCGCCGACAGCCTGGGCATCGACCGACCGGTGATCAGCCAACCGCTGTACAACATCGTCAACCGCCAGGCGGAAACCGAGCAGATCACCGCGGCGCAGAACTACGGCCTCGGCGTGGTGCCGTTCAGCCCCTTGGCCCGCGGGGTGCTCAGCGGCAAGTACGCGCCGGACGTGGCGCCGGACGCCAACAGCCGTGCCGGTCGCCAGGACAAACGCATCCTGGAAACCGAATGGCGGGTCGAGTCCCTGCGCATTGCCCAGCAGATCCTGCAATATACCCAGGGCCGGGGCGTGGGCATCGTCGAGTTCGCCATCGCCTGGGTGCTGAACAACAGCGCCGTGACCTCGGCCATCGTCGGACCGCGCACCGAGGAGCAGTGGGATTCGTACACCAAGGCGCAGGCGGTGAAGATCAGCGCGGAAGATGAAGCCTTTATCGATTCGCTGGTGACGCCTGGGCATGCTTCGACGCCGGGGTTCAATGATGTGGGGCATTTCGTGCCGGGACGCGTGCCTGTGGGAGCAAGGCTTGCCCGCGATGAACGATAACGCGGTTCACCTGTTGAATCGCGGCGTGGCTATCGCGGGCAAGCCTTGCTCCCACAGGTTTTGCTACCGCAGGCCTTGCTCCCACATGACTCGCACCCACAATCAACACCCCTGCCACAGGTAGGGTGTTGGTTGATCGCCCTCAAGAGAATCACTGTGTCCAAAGGCATCGCTCTATCGGTCTCGGCCTCCGCGCTGTTCGCCGTCATGTACTACTACACCTCGTTGCTCGCACCGCTGAGCGGCGTGGAGATCTTCGGTTGGCGCATGCTGCTGACGATGCCGTGCATGACCGCCTTCCTGCTGGCGACGCGAGACTGGCACCTGGTCACGACGCTGATCCAACGCCTGGTCGCCACGCCACGGCTATTGATCGCCGCGATCGCCTCTTCGGCCCTGATGGGCGCGCAACTGTGGCTGTTCATGTGGGCGCCACTCAACGGCTACAGCCTGGACGTGTCGCTGGGGTACTTCCTGTTGCCGCTGTCGATGGTCCTGACCGGCCGAATGGTCTATGGCGAGCGCCTGTCCTACCTGCAGAAAGTCGCCGTGTTCTTCGCCACCCTCGGCGTGTTCAACGAGTTGTACCAGGTGGGTGGTTTTTCCTGGGCAACCTTGCTGGTGGTGATCGGCTACCCGATCTATTTCATCCTGCGCAAACGCATCAAGACCGATAACCTCGGCGGGCTCTGGCTGGACATGACCCTGATGCTGCCCCTGGCGCTGTGGTTCGTGCAAAGCGGTGAACAGGGTTTCAGCGTGTTCGATCAATACCCGCAACTGACATGGCTGATCCCGTTGCTCGGGTTGATCAGCGTCAGCGCGCTGGTGTCCTACATCGTCGCCAGCCGGCTGCTGCCGTTCAGCCTGTTCGGCTTGTTGAGCTATGTCGAACCTGTGTTGCTGCTGGGCGTTGCGCTGCTGTTGGGCGAGAGCATCAAGGCCAGTGAATGGCTGACCTACATCCCCATCTGGCTGGCCGTGGCGGTGCTGGTGTTCGAAGGCTTCAAGCACTTGGTGCGGCAGCGGCGCCGGAATTAAGCGCAGCACCGCCCCCCCTGTGGGAGCGAGCTTGCTCGCGATGACGGCGGCACATTCAACATGGATGTAAGCTGAACCACCGCTATCGCGAGCAAGCTCGCTCCCACAAGGGGTACTGGTTCTGTATTGGCAACAAAAGGGATCTGCATCGGCAGTAAAAAGCCCGCCCGGCATCACTGCCGGGCGGGCTTTTTCATGGGGTAGGCCTTATTCGGTCGCCAACACACCACGCCGCACCTGGTCGCGCTCGATGGACTCGAACAGCGCCTTGAAGTTGCCCTCGCCGAAGCCATCGTCGCCCTTGCGCTGGATGAACTCGAAGAACACCGGCCCCATCAGGGTTTCCGAGAAGATCTGCAGCAGCAGGCGCCTGTCATCCGGGTTGGACGAGCCGTCCAGCAGAATGCCCCGCGATTGCAGTTCATCGACCGGTTCGCCGTGGTTCGGCAGGCGGCCTTCGAGCATTTCATAGTAGGTGTCCGGCGGTGCGGTCATGAAGCGCATGCCGATGCTTTTCAAGTGGTCCCAGGTCTTGACCAGGTCATCGGTGAGGAAGGCCACGTGCTGGATGCCTTCGCCGTTGAACTGCATCAGGAACTCTTCGATCTGCCCGGCGCCCTTGGACGACTCTTCGTTCAACGGGATGCGGATCATGCCATCCGGGGCGGTCATGGCCTTGGAGGTCAGGCCGGTGTATTCGCCCTTGATGTCGAAGTACCGGATCTCGCGGAAGTTGAACAGTTTCTCGTAGAAACCGGCCCAGTAGGCCATGCGCCCGCGATACACGTTATGGGTCAGGTGGTCGATGATCTTCAGGCCCGCGCCCACCGGGTTGCGGTCCACACCCTCGAGGAATACGAAGTCGATGTCATAGATCGAGCTGCCTTCGCCAAAACGGTCGATCAGGTACAACGGCGCACCGCCGATGCCCTTGATGGCCGGCAGGTTCAGCTCCATAGGGCCGGTCTCGATGTGGATCGGCTGGGCGCCGAGTTCCAGGGCGCGCTTATAGGCCAGTTGCGAATCCTTGACCCGGAACGCCATGCCGCACACTGACGGGCCGTGCTCGGCGGCAAAGTACGAGGCCACGCTGTGGGGTTCGTTGTTGAGGATCAGGTTGATCGCGCCCTGGCGATACAGGTGCACATTCTTGGAACGGTGGGTAGCCACCTTGGTGAAGCCCATGATCTCGAAGATCGGCTCCAGGGTGTTGGGTGTCGGGGATGCGAATTCAATGAATTCGAAGCCCATCAGGCCCATGGGGTTTTCGTATAGATCTGCCATGTCGGCGCCTCATCATGCTGGTCAATTAACAAAAAACGTTAGTTGCAGGCGGTGCTGAGGGCACGGGGCGGCGCGCAGGAAATGCCACGAACGCTGCGGGCGAGGAAATCGCCGTAGATCAGTTGAAACCCAAGTATCTTCATTGTCGACCCAAGGCTCTTGTGGGCGAGGCTTCTGCTGCCAGAAGACGTTATTCTTATATGCGTAAATCGATTCTACACAGCGTAACCGGATTTGTCCGCCTTCTGTATCAAATCGCCTTTTCCTTCGATCGCGCAAGGGGTTTGTTGCACAGGAAAATACCCACCAGGATCACGCCCCCGCCCACACACATCAAGGCCGTGAGCCGTTCGTCCAGCAGCAGCGCCCCCAGCAGCACCGCCGTCAGCGGGTTGAGCGCAATGAATACGCCGGACCGGGTCGCGCCGATCCGACGAATGCCGTCATACCAGGCGATATAGGCCAGGGCCGAGCCCAGCACGCCGAGGTACAACAGGCTCAGCCATTGCTCCATGTCCAGCGCGTGCAAGGCTTCGAGTCGAAGCTCGCCCGCGGCCGCGCAAGTCAGCCACAGCATCAGCGTGCCCAGCAGAATCGACCAGGTCACGGTCTGCAAGGGGCCGAGGCTGTCATTGAGTGTTTTCGAAAACAGCGAATAGATCCCCCAGCCCAGCACGCAGCCAAAAATCAACAGGTCGCCGATCCAGCCCTGCGCCGCGCCTTGCAACAAGGACGGATCACGACTGACGATCACCAAACCCGCGCCGCCGATGCACAGCATGATGCCCGCCACTTTCAAACGGCTCAGCCGTTCCTTGAACAACCACCAGGACGCCAGCCCGATCACCGCCGGGTTCAACGCCACGATCAGCGAGGCCCGTGATGCATTGATGTATTGCAAACCATAGAAGAAGCACAGGTTGTAGAAAAAGATGCCGAAGAACCCCAGCGCCGCCAATTGCAGCCCTTGCTTCACACTGGGCCTGGCCAGCGGGATCCCGGCCAGGGCGAGAAACGCCAGCAGCGCGATACTCGCCAGCAGGAACCGCAGGCTGGCGGCAAACATTGGCGCCAGGGCATCGGCAAGAATCCGGCCGGCGACGAAGGTCCCGCCCCAGATCATGGTGACCATGGCGAGCTTCAGGTAGACCGGCAGGTCTGAAGGGATTGGGACGGTTTGCTCGAGGGTTTTCATGGTTTCACCACGGCACGCTAATGAGAACAACACAGAACCTGTGGCGAGGGGGATTAATTGTGGGAGCAAAGCTTGCTCGCGATGAAGGCGGCGCGATTCAGCAGGTAAACCGAGTCATCGTTCATCGCGAGCAAGCTTTGCTCCCACAGGCTCCCACACAACGGCGCGGCTCTGCTTTCTGATTCAGGTCAGATGCCTCATTATTCGACTCATGTTTGATCATCGTAAAATGAGCAATCCCTCATGACCCTCACCCAACTCGAAATCTTCTCCCTGGTCGCCGAGCTGCGGGGTTTCACCGCTGCGGCCACACGTCTAGGCATTGGCCAGTCAGCGGTGTCCCACGCGATCAAATCCCTGGAGCAAGAGTTGGGGGTGGAATTGTTCAGACGCCATCAGTCGGTGGTGGAGCTCAGCGACATCGGCCAGCAGTTACTGCTACGGGCCCGGGCGATGCTCGGGCTGGCCAACACCTTGTGCCAGGAAGCCGCCGATGCCCGGGGCATGCGCCGAGGGACCTTGCGCATCGGCTCGTTCGGGCCGACGTCGTCGATGAAATTGCTGCCCGAGCTCCTGCGGCGCTATCGAGCCTTGCATCCCGGGATCGAAGTGCACATCGACGAAGGACCGGACAGGCAAGTCATCCAGTGGCTGGACGAACGGCGGATCGACGTCGGTTTCGTGGTGCTGCCGGAGGAGCGTTTCGATACGTTCATGCTGATGGAAGATCAGATGGTCGCCCTGCTGCCCGCCTCACATCCCCTCGCCGCCCAGGCCAGCCTGAGCCTCAAGGACCTGTGCAACGACCCCTTCGTGCACACCGAGGCGGGATCGTCGGAGCTGGTCACGCGCCTGTTCAATACCGCGCGGCTGACACCGAACGTGCGTTTTCGTTGTTCGCAGTTGCTCAGCACTCTGGATGTGGTCAGGCGCGGCGAAGCGGTGAGCGTGGTGTCCGAAGGGTCATTGCCGGACGACGAGAATCCCGGCTACGTCGCCCGGCCCTTGTCGCCGCGGGTACCACGCCAGATCGGCCTGGCGGTATTGGACAGCCGCCAGGCCTCGCCCGCCACCCTGGCGTTCATCGAACTGGCCCGGCAGCCATGAGCCCGGCATCAAACCTGGGGGAGTCAGGCATTGAACCTGTGGGAGCAAAGCTTGCTCGCGATGAAGGCACCTCGGTTCTCCAGCTGGACCGCATAATCGTTCATCGCGGGCAAGCCTTGCTCCCACAGACTTCGCTCCCACAGTCACCCTGCAGTCAGCAAGCACTCGTCAAGCCATCTATCATGGTCGGCATCCAACGCTTCTCCTCTTTCCTTTTCCCCAGGTTGTGCCGATGCCCTTGACCGCCACCCGCTCGCACACCCGGCCCCGCCGCTACCTGGTCACCCTGCTGTGCGCCCTGGTGCCGATACTGTCAGGGCTGGCCATTTTGTACATGCAAGCCGAACGGACGCTGGCGCAACACACCCGGCAGACCGCCGAGGAGTCGGTCAGGCAGATCGAACTGATGCTCGACAACACCGCGTTGGCGGCCCGTGAACTCTTGTCCCTGGCCGGCCAACCCTGCGAAGCGGTGAAGCTGGCCTTACGCGAACAAGTGACGCGCCGGCCCTTTGTCCGTTCGACCAACCTGATCTGGGACAACAACCTCTATTGCAGCTCGCTGTTCGGGGCCTTCGAGGAGCGCGTCAACCCGAGCGACTATCACCAAGGCACGCTGTGGCTGATGAACGGCAACCCGATCACGCCGGACACCGCGTTGCTGATCTACCGGCTCAATGAGGGCCAGAAAGGCGCCTTGGCCACGCTTGATGGGTACCACCTGGCCAACGTCTTGCGCCTGATCGGCCGCCAGACCCGGCTGCGCCTGCAAGTCGGGCCAAATTGGCTGGCGGCGGACGGCAAGGTCCGGTCAGCGCCCCTGCCCGGGTCGCCGGTGGCCCCGACCGAACTGGGCTCAGCCCGCTACGCCTTCAATATAGAAGCCGGATTCGACGAGGGTGAAACCTGGCGCTACATGGCCAGGGAATATCCGCCGCTGTTCAGCCTGCTGATCTTCTTTGGCGTTGTGGCCGGGACGCTCGGGCACTGGCTGCAAAAACGCGCATCGTCCCCCAGCCGTGAATTGCAAAGGGCGCTGGAAGCCGGCGAGTTCGTGCCGTACCTGCAACCGGTCGTGCACAGTGATAGCAAGCGCTGGGCCGGCGTCGAGGTGCTGATGCGCTGGAACCATCCCACGGAAGGCCTGGTCCGCCCGGATCTATTCATTCCCTTCGCCGAACACAGCGGCGTGATCGTGCCGATGACCCGCGCGCTGATGCAACAAACCATGCACCTGCTGGTGCCGCTTGCGTCGCAACTGGAAGCGCCGTTTCATGTCGGCATCAACATCACCGCCCGCCACTGCCAGAATCTGGCGCTGGTGGACGATTGCCGCGAGTTTCTCGGCGCCTTCGCGCCGGGGGCGATTACCCTGGTGTTGGAGTTGACCGAACGCGAGCTGATCGAACCGACGCCAGTAACCCGGCAACTGTTCGACCAACTGCGGGAACTGGGCGTGAAGATCGCCCTCGACGATTTCGGCACCGGTCACTCCAGCCTGGCGTACTTACGCCAGTTCAACGTGGATTTCCTGAAGATCGACCAGAGTTTTGTCGCGATGATCGGTGCCGACGCCCTGTCGCGCCACCTCCTCGACAGCATCATCGAACTGTCGGGCAAGTTGGGCCTGGACATGGTTGCCGAGGGCGTCGAAACCGTCGAACAAAGCGACTACCTGAGCGCCCATGGGGTGAACTTTCTACAAGGCTATCTATTTGGCCGACCGATTAGCGGGCAGGCGTTCGTTGAGACCTTGAACAGCACTAATGGCAGTTAACCGCCGTCGGTCTATTGACGATGACCTGCCAATTGATAAAAACGTTTGCTGTTGTTACATAACGAAAAAGTTACGATTTACACTTTACGGATTAACTACTACAATTTTTCTACCTGTGCAACATAACAGGAGAGGGTCATTAACACCGAGTCGCTTCAAGGCGCTTGGCTTATAGCTTTGTTTGCGGTTGGTATCAGCCAAATATTTTGATTGGAGTAATCATTTTGTCCAGACTCGCTGAATTTCGTGCAGCCGAAAAGGCCCTTCAAGAACAGCTCAAGCAGCTGGAGTCACTGAAGAACGATGCCGGGCTCAAGAAGGAAATCGAATTCGAGGAAAAGCTCCAGGGACTGATGAAAACCTACGGCAAGAGTCTGCGCGACATCGTCGCGATCCTCGACCCGAACCCGTCCAAGGCAAGCCTGCAATCGACCAAGCCCACCAAGACCCGTCGCGCGCGAGTGGTGAAGGTTTACCAGAACCCGCACACCGGCGAGTTGATCGAGACCAAGGGCGGCAATCACCGCGGCCTGAAAGCCTGGAAAGAACAGTACGGTGCAGCGACTGTTGATTCTTGGTTGCGTGGTTGACAGCCCCATGACGCAAAAAGCCCTGAACACACTCAGGGCTTTTTTATGGACTAAACTTTAGGATTAAACCCTTTGGCGTATTACGCTGAAGGCGTCATAGTTTCAAACTGTTTCGCACCGACTGTATTTCATCCTGGCTTTCAACAAACACCTGCGCCTGCCCTGCATAGGACAGCACATAAGCCTTGCCCTCATTTAGGGCCGCGACGAGTGCTTGAGACAATACATGTCGTCCGTTTTGCGTGATCGTACAAGTGGTTTCCAATGCAGTTACGCCGCCCAACATCGAGGCATGGACCTTAGTGCATACACTTTGGTAACCACCTTGGAAAAAATCCTTCTGGATTGATTTGCGCATTTCCAGCAACACGCCTTGCAAGTTGACCTGGTGATCGGGTTCGACGGGGGTGGTGGTCAGTTCCATGACCATCACGGCGTTGCCTGCCGGATCATTCTTGGTTGCTCGTTGGCGCAGGGTTCCCGGTGCCGCCGAGGCCGATGCGTCCGCAGGCAGCGGTTCGACAACCCAGCCCTGAGGCCACGTCACCTGCGGTTCAGCCGCCAGGACACTGCCGACACTCGTAAACAGCAGGACAAACAGCGAAAGGAACGGTCGAATCATTGCGTTGGCACCACCCAAGGACGAATCGGGAAGTCTGAAGCCCGAGGCAGAACCAGGCAATAGCCACGCGCGGTTTGGCGCCGCCGCATCCCTTGCGTATCATGGGCGCACCTGCAAGGAAGCCGTCTGACGCAAGCCCAGGAACCGTCGCAACCCCACTTGCGACGCCGTTTGCCCCACTTATTTTCCGGAGGGCCCATGAGCCTGCACGAACTCAATACTTTCCCTGGCGTCACCGCACAGCCTGACGCCGCCACCGCCCAGTTCGTCTTCAACCACACCATGCTGCGGGTCAAGGACATCAAAAAGTCCCTGGATTTCTACACCCGCGTGCTGGGTTTCTCGCTGGTGGAAAAACGCGACTTCCCGGAAGCCGAATTCAGCCTGTATTTCCTGGCGTTGGTGGACAAGAACCAGATCCCGGCGGACGCAGCGGCGCGTACCGAATGGATGAAATCGATTCCTGGCATCCTGGAACTGACCCACAACCACGGCACCGAAAGCGACCCGGCGTTCGCCTACCATAACGGCAACACCGACCCACGCGGCTTCGGCCACATCTGCATCTCGGTACCGGACGTCGTCGCAGCCTGCGAGCGCTTCGAAGCACTGGGCTGCGATTTCCAGAAACGCCTGACCGACGGCCGCATGAAAAGCCTGGCCTTCATCAAGGACCCGGATGGCTACTGGGTCGAAATCATCCAGCCTGCGCCGCTCTAACACTCACCACGGCCTTCCGTGGGAGCGAGCTTGCTCGCGATAGCGGCAGTTCAGTCAGCATTGATGCAAGCTGACCCATCGCTATCGCGAGCAAGCTCGCTCCCACAGGGTGATGGGTGATCCAAAATAAAACCCCATGAGCCATTGGCTCATGGGGTTTTGTGTTTTCCGCTATCGACTATTAAGCCGGCGCGGAGGTGCGGATCAAGTGGTCGAAGGCACTCAGCGAAGCCTTGGCGCCCTCGCCCACGGCGATCACGATCTGCTTGTACGGTACGGTGGTCACGTCACCGGCGGCGAACACGCCAGGGATCGAGGTTTCACCCCGGGCATCGACGATAATCTCACCCCGTGGCGACAGCTCGACGGTGCCTTTGAGCCAGTCGGTGTTGGGCAACAGGCCGATCTGCACGAAGATCCCTTCCAGTTCCACGTCGCGCACCTCACCGCTCGGACGGTCCTTGTAGCGCAAGCCATTGACCTTCTGGCCGTCGCCTGTCACTTCGGTGGTCTGGGCGTTGGTGATCACCGTCACGTTCGGCAGGCTGTGCAGTTTGCGCTGCAACACCGCGTCGGCACGCAATTGCACATCGAACTCCAGCAACGTGACGTGGGCCACGATACCGGCCAGGTCGATAGCCGCTTCGACGCCGGAGTTACCCCCACCGATCACCGCCACGCGCTTGCCTTTGAACAGCGGGCCGTCGCAGTGCGGGCAGTACGCCACGCCCTTGTTGCGATACTGCTGCTCGCCCGGCACGTTCATTTCACGCCAGCGGGCACCGGTCGCCAGAATCACGGTCTTGGCCTTGAGGCTCGCACCGCTGGCGAACTTGATTTCATGCAGCCCTCCGTCCTTGTCCGGCACCAGGCCGTCGGCACGCTGCAGGTTCATGATGTCCACGTCGTACTGCTTGACGTGTTCTTCCAGGGCAACGGCCAGTTTCGGCCCTTCGGTTTCCTGGACCGAGATGAAGTTCTCGATGGCCATGGTGTCGAGTACCTGACCGCCGAAACGTTCAGCCGCCACACCCGTGCGAATGCCTTTACGAGCGGCGTAGATCGCCGCCGAAGCGCCAGCCGGGCCACCACCGACCACCAGCACATCAAAGGCTTCCTTGGCGCTGATTTTCTCGGCCTGGCGTTCGATGCCGCTGGTGTCGATCTTGGCGAGTATTTCTTCCAAGCCCATGCGGCCCTGGCCGAAGTTCACGCCATTGAGGTAAATGCTTGGCACAGCCATGATCTGGCGTTCATCGACTTCGGCCTGGAACAGCGCGCCGTCGATGGCGACGTGGCGAATGTTCGGGTTCAGCACCGCCATCAGGTTCAGCGCCTGGACCACGTCCGGGCAGTTCTGGCACGACAGCGAGAAATACGTCTCGAAGTTGAACTCACCCTTCAGGGAGCGGATCTGCTCGATCACTTCGACACTGGCCTTCGAAGGGTGGCCGCCGACTTGCAGCAAAGCCAACACCAGCGAAGTGAATTCGTGGCCCATGGGGATGCCGGCAAAACGCAGGCTGATATCGGCGCCCGGGCGGTTCAACGAAAACGACGGCTTGCGCGCATCGGTACCGTTGTCGAGCAAAGTAATCTGGTGGGAAAGACTGGCAACTTCTTGGAGTAACGCGAGCATTTCCTGGGATTTCGCACCGTCGTCGAGGGAAGCGACGATCTCGATCGGCTGGGTGACCCGTTCCAGGTATGACTTCAACTGAGCTTTAAGATTGGCGTCCAACATACGGGCGATTTCCATTTTTTGAATTTCAGAAAAAACAACGCCCGAGCGAATCTCGCCCGGGCGTTTTTTGGGGCGAAGCGGCTTACTTGATTAAGAGCGGATCGCCCTCGGATGACTCACAGACTTAGATCTTGCCGACCAGGTCCAGGGACGGCGCCAGGGTGGCCTCGCCTTCTTTCCACTTGGCTGGGCAGACTTCGCCCGGGTGAGCGGCAACGTACTGAGCGGCCTTGATCTTGCGCAGCAGCTCGGAAGCGTCACGGCCTACGCCGCCGTCGTTGATTTCAACGATCTTGATCTGGCCTTCTGGATTGATCACGAAAGTACCGCGGTCAGCCAGGCCAACTTCTTCGATCAGCACGTCGAAGTTGCGGGAGATGACGTGGGTCGGGTCGCCGATCATGGTGTACTGGATCTTGCCGATGGCTGGCGAAGTGTTGTGCCAGGCAGCGTGGGCAAAGTGAGTGTCGGTGGAAACGCTGTAGATCTCGACACCCAGCTTCTGGAATTCAGCGTAGTTGTCAGCCAGGTCTTCCAGCTCGGTTGGGCAAACGAAGGTGAAGTCAGCCGGGTAGAAGAACACGACAGACCACTTGCCTTTCAGGTTGGCGTCCGATACTTCGACGAATTCGCCGTTTTTGAAGGCGGTAGCGTTGAACGGTTTAACTTGGCTGTTGATGATAGGCATCGATGTTTCTCCATCAGGGTTGAAAAGTTGATGGAGGGAATCTTAACCACTCATCCCCAGGCTGGCTCATTGGCAAACCTGATGTGAATGATTGGTTTTGGCTATCAGCCGCTAAATAGATAGAAGAAAACTTAATATAGATGGCGAGCAGGCTGGCTCGCCATCTATCCGCCGGGTAGTCAGGAGGCGACGGGCGTACGCATTGTCACGAACTCTTCGGCGGCGGTTGGGTGCACGCCGATGGTCTCGTCAAAGTCGCGCTTGGTGGCGCCGGCCTTGAGGGCGATGGCCAAGCCTTGGACGATTTCACCGGCATCCGGACCAACCATGTGGCAACCCAGGACCTTGTCGGTCTGGGCATCCACCACCAGTTTCATCAGAGTGCGCTCCTGGCAGTCGGTCAAGCTCAACTTCATTGGGCGGAAGCGGCTTTCGAAAATCTCGACCTTATGCCCCTCTTCCCGGGCCTGCTCTTCGGTCAGGCCCACCGTGCCGATGTTCGGCAGGCTGAACACGGCGGTGGGGATCATCCGGTAATCCACCAGCCGATACTGCTCGGGCTTGAACAGACGCCGCGCTACTGCCATGCCTTCGGCCAGGGCAACGGGGGTGAGCTGGACGCGACCGATCACATCGCCAATGGCCAGGATCGACGGTTCGGTGGTCTCGTATTTTTCGTTGACCTTCACGAAACCTTTCTCATCCAGCGTGACGCCGGTGGTTTCCAGGCCAAGGTTGTCGAGCATCGGCCGCCGGCCGGTGGCGTAGAACACACAATCGGTGATCAACGTTTTGCCATCCTTGAGCTCGACCCTCAGGCTGCCATCGTCCAGTTTTTCGATGGATTTGATGTCAGCGTTGAATTGCAGGTCCAGGCCACGTCGGGTCAGTTCTTCGGCCAGGTGCTTGCGCACCGCACCGTCGAAGCCGCGCAGGAACAGGTCACCGCGATACAGCAACGACGTCTGCGCGCCCATGCCGTGGAAAATCCCGGCGAACTCCACCGCAATGTAGCCACCGCCCACCACGATGACACGCTTGGGCAGGTCCTTGAGAAAGAACGCCTCGTTGGAGCTGATGGCGTGCTCGCGCCCCGGAATGTCCGGGATCACCGGCCAGCCGCCGGTGGCGATCAGGATATGCTTGGCGGTGTGGCGCTGGCCGTTGATCTCCACCTCATGGGGGCCGGTCAGCCTGGCGTGACCTTCGTGCAACACGACGCCGCTGTTGACCAGCAGGTTGCGGTAGATGCCGTTGAGGCGATTGATCTCCTGGTCCTTGTTGGCGATCAGCGTGGCCCAGTCGAAACTCGCCTCGCCCGCCGTCCAGCCAAAGGCCGGTGCTTGCTCAAAGTCCTCGGCGTAATGCGCGCCGTAGACCAGCAGTTTTTTCGGCACGCAGCCCACGTTGACGCAGGTCCCGCCCAGGTAGCGGCTTTCCGCCACGGCCACCTTGGCCCCAAAACCGGCGGCAAACCGCGCAGCCCGCACACCACCGGAACCGGCGCCAATCACATACAAGTCAAAATCGTAGGCCATTTTCTATCTCCTTCGGCAGGTCATCAGCATACCTGCTGTTTTCACCTGAGGCAGCGTTGCGATGGTTATGGGGGCGGAAAACGGAAAAGCCAGCTGGACCGGCTCATGTCGATCGGTCAGGCCCAAAACCTGTGGAGCGGTGAGCACAAAATTTATGCCTGTTGAAGATACAGTGTGGGAGCGAGCTTGCTCGCGATAGCGTCGGCACATTCAGCATTGATGCAAGCTGCCCCACCGCCATCGCGAGCAAGCTCGCTCCCACAGGGGGGTTGCTTGAGTGATCTGCGAGCAACTGTTCCACACAAAAAAACGCCCCGAACCAGTCGGGGCGTTTTTCAAGGCGTGGCCCAGGCTATCAGTAAGCCTTGCCGGTCTTGTAGAAGTTCTCGAAGCAGAAGTTGGTCGCGTCGATGTAGCCTTCGGCGCCACCGCAGTCGAAACGCTTGCCCTTGAACTTGTAGGCCATGACGCAGCCGTTCTGGGCCTGTTTCATCAGGGCGTCGGTGATCTGGATTTCGCCGCCCTTGCCTGGCTCGGTCTGTTCGATCAGGTCGAAGATGTCCGGGGTCAGGATGTAGCGACCGATGATCGCCAGGTTCGACGGCGCGTCTTCAGGCTTTGGTTTTTCAACCATGCTGTGAACGCGGTAGATGTCGTCGCGGATCATCTCGCCGGCAATCACGCCGTACTTGTTGGTTTCCTGCGGATCGACTTCCTGGATCGCCACGATGGAGCAGCGGAACTGCTTGTACAGCTTGACCATCTGGGTCAGGACGCCGTCGCCTTCGAGGTTGACGCACAGGTCGTCCGCCAGGACCACGGCGAACGGTTCGTCACCGATCAGTGGGCGACCGGTCAGGATCGCGTGGCCCAGGCCTTTCATTTCGGTCTGGCGGGTGTAGGAGAACGAGCACTCATCCAGCAGTTTGCGGATGCCGACCAGGTACTTTTCCTTATCGGTGCCTTTGATCTGGTTTTCCAACTCGTAGCTGATGTCGAAATGGTCTTCCAGCGCGCGTTTACCACGGCCAGTCACGATGGAGATTTCAGTCAGGCCCGCATCAAGGGCTTCTTCGACGCCGTACTGGATCAGTGGCTTGTTCACCACCGGCAGCATTTCTTTGGGCATGGCTTTAGTCGCTGGCAGGAAGCGAGTACCGTAACCGGCTGCTGGGAACAAGCATTTCTTGATCATATAAGTCCTTGAAAAGGCGGTGTGTACGAGTTTCGGCGCAGTCTAATCAGGCGACGGGCACCTTACAATGCCCGCACTGGCCAACCGGTGCCATCATAGAGAAATAAAAAACGGCGGATAGTTCAATCGCCTTTCGTTTCGATGGCTGCAGCGGTCCACTGTACGCCAGTGAGCACTGTTTGCGAGCATTTGACGTATCATGGCGCTCTTGATCACGCCAATTGAGGCAGTTAGATGTCGGCAAGAAACGCAAACGGTTATTCGGTCAGCCAGGGCAAGGACGGCCAGTGGTGGATTATCAACTACCACGGCGAGCAGGTCGCCGGTCCTTTGCCCAGCAAGGCCATGGCGGTAGAAGTGGCTGCGGTATTCCAGGACGAACGCGCTGCCCCTGCGACGAAAGAACGCGAAAGCGCCCCCGCACGCAGCCCCCGCCGCAAGAAATAAACAGACAAGCCCCAAGTAAATGACGCCCGGCATTGAACGGGGCTTTGTTTCTCTGTACCGGAATGGCCATTCGCTATACTCTCGCGCCTGCCCCTCCCTTCTTGATGACGACTCCATGAAAACACTGCTGGCGCTGTTTGCCGTCCTGGCCTTGGCGGGCTGTGCCTCTGCCGAAAAAACCTACCTGAACAATGGCGAGCAAGGCCTGACCATCGACTGCTCCGGCGAAGCCAATGACTGGGCCACTTGTTATGAAAAGGCCGATGCCTCCTGTGCCGGCACTGGCTACCGCATCGTCGGCACCGATGGGACGCCGCAAGCCAAGGAAAGTGAAAAGACCCTAGGTGTCGATGTCGGCAACTACACCAGCCGCAGCGTCCTGGTCGTGTGCAAATAAGAGCCCGTGTCCTGTCTTTCGGTGTTCGCGAGACAGAACCCTACATGTGAATCTCGGCGAACTTGATCCCCAAGCCACGTATGGTCTCGATCAAATCGTCGAGCCGGCTGAAGGACTCGACTTCGTCCTGCTCATCCACCAGGAAGAAACTGCGCCCGGCGCTTTTCTTGAAGAACACGATCCATTCGCCCGGGCTCGCCGGGTTCTGGATCACGTGGGTGGCACAGATAAGGCCTTCTGCATGGCGCTCGCGCACCTGCTCGCGTTTCATCGACTGACTCCATGAATGACAATGCCGCCAACGTTGACCGTGGCGGCATTTTTTGTCGAGGGCGCCAGTCTATCCGATGGCCGGGCCGCTCGTCAGGCGCTGACGGTGTTCAACCGGAAATGCAAGCGTTGGCCGCATCCTGCACATCGCCAGGACGCACCGGCACGTTGGACATGCTTTCGTGCAGCTTGATGCTGCTGCCACTGGAGCGCTCGTCAATGTCGAACACCGCCGCCGGCAGGGTCGACAGTTTGCCCGGGACGATCAGCCGCACGCCATTCTTGTGCGGCTCCATTTGCAGCGAGCCACGGCTGCTGGCCAGCTTGTCGGCAACGCACTTGGCATATTCGTGAGGTTTCTTTCCGGAGATGACGCTCATGGTGGGAGGCGTCTGGTTGATGTCCGATACCGATGCACATCCACTCATGGCCAATGCCAATGCCAACACCCACACGCTGCGCTTCATATGTTTCCTCCAATAAAGATCCTCCGACAGTGCAAACACCGTTTTGCTCCGGTGCCGCACCGCTTTTTTTCCCCGCCACCTGCGATAAATGAACAAAGCCTGGAGCGCGGGCCGGATATTAACACTCGGGGCTGATAAACTGCGCCTCATTGCCCCTTGCTATCGTTTTGATTTTGTAGAAAAAGCCCTTCTGGAGGCGCCCATGAAATTCATTCACCAGCGCGAGCACCTGAACGAAGACGACATTGTCGTCATCGAATGCTCCCAAATGTGCAACATCCGTTTGATGAACGACGCCAACTTCCGCAGCTTCAAGAACGGCGGCCGGCACACGTATCACGGTGGCGCGTTCGACACTTTCCCGGCCAGGATCACGGCACCGAGCACCGGTTTCTGGAATATCACCATCGACACCGTCAACCGCCGTGCAATCAGCGTCACGCGCAAGCCGACCCTGACTCACAAGATCAAAATCATCCGGCGTTCCAGCTCGAAACTGAGCTGAGCATCGCCCCTTTCAAGAAAGGCAAGACCGTGGCCCAGACGACCAAATACGTCATCAAGTACAAGCTCAACGGCGAACGCCGCTTCGAGTTCGCGCAACTGGAAAATGGCACCGAGGAAGAAGCCAAGGCTGCGTTGCAGAAACTGCATGGCGAAACCGACGATGCGATCAGCGAAATCGGTGTCAGCAAAGCGCTGTAACGGCTCACCCGATTGACTTCAGGGATTGGCCCCATGACCGGTGGACGCAATGCTCTTGTGGCGAGGGAGCTTGCTCCCGCTCGGCTGCGCAGCAGTCGTAAAACCTGCTGGCGTGGGCGGCCTGGAAGAACGCTTCAGCGATTTTGGGTCGGCTTCGCCGCCCAGCGGGAGCAAGCTCCCTCGCCACAAGAGCATTGTGCTCAATGCCGCACCGCAAGAATCGGAGTGCCCGGCAACGCAGCACTGCGCAGACTGAACAGTCCTTCCCAACAAGGATTGCTATCGTGCCCCCTACGCCTTCCCTGCCCCAACACCTCGCCAACCTGGACTGGCCCGCCTTGGAACAGAGCCTCGACCAGGACGGCTGTGCAATCATTCGCAACCTGCTGCCGCCAGCGCAATGCCGGCTGCTCGGTGATTTGTACGCCGATAGCGGACTTTTTCGTTCCCGAGTGATCATGGCCCGCCACGGATTCGGGCGCGGTGAGTATCAGTATTTTCGCTATCCGCTACCAGACCTCATCCAACAGCTACGTCAGGCGTTGTACCCGATGCTGGTGCCGCTGGCGAACCGCTGGAATGAATGCATGGACCTGGAGGCGCGGTACCCCCTTGAACACGCCGAGTTCATCCAGCGCTGTCACGCTGCCGGACAATCGCGTCCTACACCGCTGTTGCTGCAATACGGACCGCAGGACTACAACTGTCTGCATCAGGATCTGTACGGCGAGCAGGTATTCCCCCTGCAGGTCGCGATCCTGCTGTCGGAACCGGGCCAGGACTTTACCGGCGGCGAGTTTGTCCTCGCCGAACAGCGCCCGCGCATGCAGTCGCGGCCTCAGGTCATCGATCTGAAACAGGGCGACGCCGTGGTATTTGCCGTGCACCAACGGCCGGTCAAAGGCGTTCGCGGTTATTATCGAGTGAACATGCGCCATGGCGTCAGCCGCGTGCACAGCGGCAGACGGCACACCTTGGGAATCATTTTTCATGATGCGCAGTAATGACACACCGATCACCTTGGACCTGTTCGCCGACCAAGCGCCCAATCCGCCCGGCCAGATCGAACAGATTGGCCAACAATCCTTCGTGCTGCGCGGCTTCACCCTGCCCTGGCTCGAGCGTTTGCTGCCAGCGCTGGAAAGCGTCCTGCAGGCTGCGCCGTTCCGGCAGATGGTCACGCCCGGCGGCTTTACCATGTCGGTGGCCTTGAGCAGTTGCGGCGCGCTGGGCTGGACCACCGACCGCAGCGGCTATCGCTACACCGCCCATGACCCGCAGACCGGCCAGCCCTGGCCCGACATGCCGGCGGTGTTTCGCGAACTGGCCCAGGCCGCCGCCCGGCAGGCACAGTTCGAGCATTTCGAGCCCGACAGCTGCCTGATCAACCGCTACGTGCCCGGCGCCCGGATGTCGCTGCACCAGGACAAGAACGAACGCTCCCTCTCCGCCCCCATCGTCTCGATGTCCCTGGGCTTGCCGGCGGTGTTCCAGTTCGGCGGGTTCGAGCGCAGCGACAAGAGCCTGCGCATCCCGTTGTTCCATGGCGACATCGTGGTCTGGGGCGGCCTGGATCGGTTGCGTTACCACGGCGTACTGCCGCTCAAGGAAGGACAGCACCCGCGCCTGGGCGCCCAGCGGATCAACCTGACGTTTCGCACCGCCGGATGAAGATGCAGAATTCAACCGCAAGACCCGGAGTGCTGCCACCCCACAGGCTCGCTACTGTAGACAAAACGGGCCAATGGACATAACGACCATGAACAGCACTTCGAACAATCTCGCCCCTGAACTGGATCCGCGCTGGGCCGCCGTGCTCGCCCGCGATCCACGCGCCGATGGGCAATTCGTCTATGGCGTGAAAACCACCGGCATCTACTGCCACCCCAGCAGCCTGTCGCGCCTGCCCAACCCGCGCAACGTCGAATTTTTCGACACGCCGGAACAGGCCCAGGCCGCCGGCTACAGGCCCAGCAAGCGCGTGGCCCGGGACCAGACCCAGATCGCCGCCCAACAAGCGGCACGGGTCGCGGCCGCCTGCCGGCAGATCGAAGCCGCCGAGGAACTGCCAGGCCTGAATGAACTGGCAGCCAGCGCGGGCTTGAGTCCCTTCCATTTTCACCGGGTCTTCAAGGCGGTCACCGGCCTGACCCCCAAGGGTTACGCCGCCGCTCACCGCTCACGCAAGGTACGCGAACGCCTGGCCGATGGCGGCACGATCACCGAGGCGCTGTACGACGCCGGTTTCAATTCCAACAGCCGTTTCTATGAGGCGGCCGACAAAGTGTTGGGCATGAAGCCCGCCGACTACCGCGCTGCCGGGCAGAACACCGACATCCGTTTCGCCGTCGGCCAATGCTCCCTCGGGGCGATCCTGGTGGCGCAAAGCGAGCGTGGCGTGTGCGCGATCCTGCTGGGCGACGATCCGGATGCGTTGGTGCGCGACCTGCAGGACAAATTCCGCCGGGCCAACCTCATCGGTGCCGACCGCGAATTCGAGCAGTTGATCGCCCAGGTGGTGGGCTTCATCGAAGCGCCGGCCCTGGGCCTGGACCTGCCCTTGGACCTGCGCGGCACTGCCTTTCAGGAGCGGGTCTGGCAAGCGTTGCGGGACATTCCCGCCGGCAGTACCGCCAGCTATGCCGAGATCGCCCAGCGCATCGGCATGCCCAAGGCCGTGCGCGCCGTGGCCCAGGCCTGCGGCGCCAACAGCCTGGCGGTGGCGATCCCTTGCCACCGGGTGGTGCGCAGCGACGGCAACCTGTCGGGCTATCGCTGGGGGGTGGAGCGCAAGCGTCAGTTGCTGGAACTGGAGCGCTCGGCCGGGGACTGAACGCCGATGTAGATCGCCACGGATTCGGGGGCGCTGTAGACCTCGAAATCGGTGGTGAAGCGGCGCAGTGTCTGCGGGTTATCCGCGAAGTACGCCCAGATCAGGCCCCAGGCCTGGATCACGCAATCGGGCATCTTCCCCTTGGCCGAAAACACCAGGTATTCCCCGCCTTCGATGTCCACGGCGGGGTAGCCTGCGCTGGCCTCATACACCTGCACCCCGGCCGTTACGTCGAAGTGGCCGGTGGCGTCGGACTCATAATTGGAATACACCCCGTAGACGAACGACTCCGACTGCCGGGCCGGGATTTTGTCGAACAGCTCTTCGGTGAAGAACTGCTGCCACATCGGAGCGATCCTTGCCGTGTCGAGTCGCTGCTCGTCGGTGTTGCGGGTGCGCACCTGCAGACCGGCCACGGTGAAGGGTTTGACGGTCTTGAGTTTCACTTCCATGAGTCAGGCTCCTTGATGTATGGAGCCCGCATGGTAACCCTCCCGCCATGGGGATCAAGGTGCAGCGCCCGATTGAAAAACTCGACTGGCCCTTGCCGGCTCACACCTGCTAAAAACGCTGTTTCCTTCTGCCGTCGGAGACCCCGCACATGAGCCAGTGGCCAGACACCCGCATTCTTGACCTGCTCGGTATCGAGCTGCCTATCATCCAGGGGCCGCTGGCCGGGGTGACCGGGCCGGCCATGGTGGTTGCGACCTGCAATGCCGGCGGGCTGGGTTCGATGCCGGCGGCGATGCTCGATGTCGAGCAGTTGCGCCAGGCACTGACGACCATCCGCGAACAGACCGACAAGCCGTTCAATGTGAATTTCTTCTGTCACCAGCCGCCGGCCTTCGACGAACAGCGGGCCGAGGCCTGGAAGCAACGGCTCAAACCGTACTATCAGGAACTGGGCGTCGATTTCGACGCACCGACCCCGGTGTCCAACCGCACGCCCTTCGATGATGCTGCCTGCCGGGTGCTGGAAGAGATGCGGCCCAAGGTCGTCAGTTTCCACTTTGGCCTGCCGGAAAAATCCTTGCTGGATCGGGTGAAGGCCACCGGCGCGAAAATCCTCTCGTCAGCCACCACCGTCGAGGAAGCCATCTGGCTCGAACAGCACGGTTGCGATGCGATCATCGCCATGGGCTATGAAGCCGGTGGTCATCGTGGAATGTTCCTCAGCGACGACCTCGATACCCAGGTCGGCCTGTTTGCCTTGCTGCCGCAGGTGGTGGATGCGGTGAAGGTGCCGGTGATCGCCGCCGGTGGCATTGGCGATGCACGCGGGATTGTCGCAGCGTTCGCTTTGGGTGCCTCGGCGGTGCAATTGGGCAGCGCTTACCTGTTCACGCCTGAGGCGAAGATCAGCGCGTCCCATCACCGGGCGTTGCGTACGGCCAAGGAAAGCCAGACCGCTGTCACCAACCTGTTCACCGGTCGCCCGGCCCGAGGCATCGTCAACCGGGTGATGCGCGAAGTGGGCCCGATGAGCCCGCTGGCTCCGGCCTTTCCCTTGGCGGGCGGTGCGCTGATGCCGTTGCGTGCCAAGGGCGAAGAGGATTTCAGCAACCTCTGGGCCGGCCAGGCCTTCCCATTGGGGCGCGAGCTGTCGACGGCCGAGTTGACCCGGCGGTTGGCTGAAGAGGCGCAGGCTCGGCTCAATCGCCTGGGTCGAGCCTGATGGTCATCATCGGTCGTTAGCACGCCATCGCGAGCAAGCTCGCTCCCACAGGGGGATTGCTGGCAACCACGACATTGGGTGACGCCACTGTACCTGTGGGAGCGGGCTTGCTCGCGAAAGCGCTGGGTCAGTCGACAGGAATGTTGAATATACCGCCGTCTTCGCGAGCAAGCCCGCTCCCACAGGGGTTCTGGTGTGGTAGCAAGATGTAGGTTCGCCACGGATCCAATGTGGGAGCGAGCTTGCTCGCGATGGGGCCAACCCTTGCACCCTCGCTCCCCAGGCAAAATGCCGCGTTCCGTTTGTCAGTCATTCGCTATATATTCCGGTATATAGCGAATCTGCCCTCGGAGCCTCACCTATGCGCCTCATCCGCTTCGCGCCGTTGCTGTTGATCCCGTGCCTGGCCATTGGCGCCGTCCAGGCCGCCGAGGTGCAGGTGGCGGTCGCCGCCAATTTCACTGCGCCGATCCAGGCCATTGCCGCCGATTTCGAAAAAGACACCGGGCATAAGCTGGTGGCGGCGTACGGCGCCACCGGGCAGTTCTACACCCAGATCAAGAACGGCGCGCCCTTCGAGGTGTTCCTCGCCGCCGACGACACCACCCCGGCCCGGCTCGAAAGCGAAGGCGACACCGTCAAGGGCTCACGCTTCACCTACGCCGTTGGCACCCTGGCGCTGTGGTCGGCCAAGGCCGGTTATGTCGACAACCAGGGCCAAGTCCTCAAGCACAACGATTTCCAACACCTGTCCATCGCCAACCCGAAAGCCGCGCCCTATGGCCTGGCCGCGACCCAGGTGCTGGACAAACTGGGTTTGACCGCCCAAGTCAAAAGCAAACTCGTCGAAGGCCAGAACATCACCCAGGCCTACCAGTTCGTCTCCACCGGTAACGCTGAACTGGGCTTCGTCGCCTTGTCCCAGGTGTACAAGGACGGCAAGGTGACGGGCGGCTCGGCGTGGATCGTCCCGGCCGAACTGCACGACCCGATCAAGCAGGACGCGGTGATCCTCACCAAGGGCCGGGACAACCCCGCCGCCGTGGCCCTGGTGGATTACCTCAAGGGGCCGAAAGCCGCCGCCATCATCCAAGCCTACGGTTACCAACGCTAAATGCCCCTGACCAGCGCCGACTATGCCGCCATCTGGCTGACCCTGAAACTGGCGTCCCTGACCACGGTGATCCTGCTGCTCATCGGCACGCCCATCGCGTTGTGGCTGTCGCGCACCCGCTCCTGGCTGCGCGGGCCGGTGGGCGCGGTGGTGGCGTTGCCCTTGGTGCTGCCGCCCACGGTGATTGGCTTTTACCTGTTGCTGGCATTAGGGCCGAACGGCTGGATCGGACAGCTCACCCAGGCCCTCGGGTTGGGCACTCTCACCTTCAGCTTCACCGGGCTGGTGATCGGCTCGGTGATCTATTCCATGCCGTTTGTGGTGCAGCCGTTGCAGAACGCCTTTGCCGCCATCGGCAGTCGTCCGCTGGAAGTCGCCGCGACTTTGCGGGCCGGGCCCTGGGACACGTTTTTCAGCGTCACCCTGCCCCTGGCCCGCCCCGGCTTTATCACCGCAGCAATTCTTGGCTTCGCCCACACCGTCGGCGAATTCGGCGTGGTGCTGATGATCGGCGGCAACATCCCGGAGAAAACCCGAGTGGTGTCGGTGCAGATCTACGACCATGTCGAAGCCCTGGAATATGCCCAGGCCCATTGGCTGGCGGCGGCGATGCTGGTGTTTTCATTCCTGGTGCTGCTGGCGCTGTACTCCAGCCGCCGAACCCGTGCCGGTTGGAGCTGATCAATGATCAACGCGCGTTTTCAGCTCGACCATGGGGCTTTTTCCCTGGACCTGGATGTGCAACTGCCAGGCCGTGGCGTGACCGCCCTGTACGGGCCTTCCGGCTCCGGCAAGACCACCTGTCTGCGCTGCATCGCCGGGTTGGAGCGACCGGCCCGGGGGTTTATCGAGGTCAATGGCCAAGTGTGGCAGGACAGCGAGCACGCTGTGTTCGTGCCGCCCCATAAGCGGCCGGTGGGGTATGTGTTCCAGGAGGCCAGCCTGTTCGCCCATCTGTCGGTACGGGCCAACCTGGCGTTCGGCCTCAAGCGTATTGCTCCGGCACAACGGCGGGTGGACATGGACCAGGCCACCGATCTGCTGGGCATCGGGCACTTGCTCGATCGCCAGCCGCACAACCTCTCCGGCGGCGAACGCCAACGGGTGGGTATCGCCCGCGCCTTGCTCACCAGCCCGCAACTGCTGCTGATGGATGAGCCGCTGGCGGCCCTCGATAGCCGGCGCAAAAACGAAATCCTGCCGTACCTGCAACGGCTCCACGATGAGCTGGACATCCCGGTGCTGTATGTCAGCCATTCCCAGGACGAAGTGGCGCGCCTGGCCGATCACATCGTGCTGCTCGACGCTGGCCGCGCGCTGGCCAGTGGGCCGATCGGCGAAACCCTGGCCCGGCTCGACCTGCCGTTGGCCCTGGGGGATGACGCCGGGGTGGTGATCGAGGGCAAGGTCAGCGGCTATGACCCGGCGTATCAATTGCTGACCCTGAACCTGCCCGACAGCCAACTGAACGTACGCGTGGCCCACACGTCCCTGGCCCTCGGCCAGCCGCTGCGCTTCAAGGTCCAGGCCCGGGACGTCAGCCTCAGCCTGGCGAACGATGCCCAGACCAGCATCCTCAACCGCCTGCCGGTCACCGTGATCAGCGAACAGGCCGCCGACAACGCTGCCCATGTGCTGGTGCGCCTGGACGCCGCCGGCACCCCGCTGCTGGCGCGCATCACCCGCTATTCCAGAGACCAGTTGAATCTGCAGCCGGGGCAGGTGTTGTGGGCGCAGATCAAGGCGGTGGCGGTGTTGGCGTAGGGCCCGTAACCAGCGGATCACACTGTGGGAACTTGTGGGAGCAAGGCTGTGGGAGCAAGGCTTGCCCGCGATGCAAGCACCTCGGTGTAGCTGATAGACCGAGGCGATACTATCGCGGGCAAGCCTTGCTCCCACAGGTCTACTCCTACAGGTCTGCTCCTACAGGTTTGCTCCCACAGGTTTTGCGGCAACCTCAGAATCTTGGCACGACCACAACGGACTGCGGTCAATGAATTCACAGGCCACCGGATTCGTTGCCAAGGAATTTTTTCATGCCCGACACCCTGACACCGGATGCTCTGCCGGCCGACCTGCATTACGTCGATGACACGGCCCCAGGCATCACCCGTAAAAAGCTGCGGGGCAAATTCTGTTATTTCGACCCGCAGGACCGACGCATCACCGACGCGGCCGAGATCCAGCGCATCAATGCCCTGGCGGTACCGCCGGCCTATACCGATGTCTGGATCTGCACCGACCCCCGTGGTCATCTCCAGGCCACTGGCCGCGATGCCCGCGGGCGCAAGCAGTACCGCTACCATGCGCGCTGGCGTGAGGTGCGCGATGCGGACAAGTATTCACGGATGCTGGAATTCGGACGTGCCCTGCCGCGCCTGCGCAAACGCCTGGAAGAAATCCTCGCCACGCCCGGCTTCAGCCGCGACAAAGTCATGGCCACGGTTATCACCCTGCTGGACGTAACCCTGATCCGCGTCGGCAACCCCCAATACGCCCGCGCCAATCACTCCTACGGCCTGACGACGCTGCGCAACAAACACGTCGAGATCAACGGCAGCGCCATCGCCTTCCAGTTTCGCGGCAAAAGCGGCGTCGAGCACCAAATCACCGTGAAAGACCGGCGCCTGGCACGGATCATCAAGCGCTGCCAGGAGATTCCCGGGCAGAACCTGTTCCAGTACCTGGACGAACACGGCGAGCGGCACTCCATCAGCTCTTCGGACATCAACGCCTACCTCAAAACCCTCACCGGCGCCGATTTCACCGCCAAGGACTACCGCACCTGGGCTGGCAGCGCAGCCGCTCTGGCCGGGCTGCGGGCGCTGCGCTGGGAAACCGAGACCGAAGCCAAGAGGCACGTCACCGAGATGGTCAGGCAGGTCTCCCGACAACTGGGCAACACACCGACCGTCTGTCGTAAATGCTACATCCACCCGGCGGTGGTGGAAGGCTTTCTGCTCGGCGCCCTGAAGGCATTGCCCAAACCCCGGGCCCGCAAAGGCCTCAGCGAAGAAGAAGCCGGACTGACGCTATTCTTGCAGCGTATGACACGAGCCGCCGAGGCGTGCGAACAGGCACAATCGGGTTGACGCGATTCACCCGCAGCGAGCCAAGGAGGCGGAACATCCGCAGACCACCGGACTCCCAACTTTACGGCACGGCCACTGCGCAGACTTAAAAGGGTGAAATCGACAGGAGTTTCAGATGTCCGAACACATTGTCCATTTTCATTGCCAGATCGATCAGGGAACCACGGAACGCTTTCGCGACAACTGCCTGGAAGCCATCGAGAAAGGCGCCGACTCGCTGATGCTCAACCTCTCCACCGTCGGCGGCAGCACCAACTTCGGTTTTACGCTTTATACCTTCATCAAGTCCCTTCCAGTACCGGTGCGTGCGGTCAATGCCGGCAACATCGAATCGATGGGCATCATCATGTTCCTGGCGGCCAGCGACCGTACCACCACGCCGCATTCGCGTTTCCTGATTCATCCGATGAACTGGTATTTCGGCCAGAAATCCGTGGACCATTCACGCTTGCGCGAATACCTGTCCAGCCTGGACAACGACGTGGCGCGGTACGTGGAGATCTACGTCAAGGAAACCGCCGGCGCCGCGACCCAGTTGGATATCTTCAAATGCCTGTGCGCCGAGGAACGGGTGATTCCGGCCGAAAATTCCCTGGCCTTTGGCATCGCCCATCGGGTCGAACAAGTCGTGTTCCCTGTGGAAGCCAAACATTGGAAAGTCAGCGGCGGCGAAGATTAAACCGAGGCATTAATAAATAAAATTCTGATGCCCCCCTTAATAAACTCCAGTAATCCTGTACAACTTTCAAGCGAAGCGGCTGTACAAGTTTTTTATGGCGTTATTTGCTCGGATCACCGTTCGTCGCTAACGAAGCTTTTTCATTAAACTTCCCTCGGGCATTTTCTTTCACAATTAAGCGAGGCCGTTGCTCGCTTAACCAAAATGAGGATTCTCAAAATGGCTAACACCGGAAACAAGAACCCAGGTAATTTCGCAAATGATCGTGAAAAAGCATCGGAAGCCGGGAAGAAAGGTGGACAAGCTTCGGGCGGCAATAATTTTGCGAACGACCGGGAAAAAGCCTCTGAAGCCGGCAGGAAAGGTGGCGGACGCAGCCAAGGCGGCGGCAGAAAATCGTAACCTGGAAAACCGTCGGGGCGCAGGCACGCTGCGCCCTGGCGCTTAACCGTACCGAGGTCGCCCATGAGCAGCCAGGATCGATTCATCATCAGTTTCATCAGCAATGGCCAACCCGACAATCGCGTGGTCGAGGCCAACTCCGAGACATTGAGTGTCAGCGAAGCCGAAGCCTTATTGAGGGCGACGTTCAATGAACTCAAGGAGGTTGAACTCAGCGATGTGCAAGTTCAGAAGAAAACCAGACCTAATGAAAAAGAGCATGGTGTGCCTGGGCATTTCAAACAGCCGTAGTTGTACTTCTCCTATATCATCACAAGCACTTCGCACCTTTCTTTGTGGCAAAGGGCTCTTGTGGCGAGGGGATTTATCCCCGTTGGGCTGCGAAGCAGTCCTTATGGAAGCAACCCGGATTTCCCTGCTCCACCAAAGTGGTCAGATGGGGCTGCTTCGCAGCCCAGCGGGGATAAATCCCCTCGCCACAAATAAATCCCTTATCACAAATTAGTATTTCCCCCTTCAATGTGCGTGTTCGCCAGTCGGATCCTTGATCTGCCACACCTGCCCTTTCTGCCAAGCATCGGCACCCGGATCAATCGCCGGCGTGTCGATACCCGCTCGGGCACGCTTTTTCGCTTCGCTGTCGACACCCATACGACCGTCCCGCTCGCGTACCAACTGCGGGTCAACCTGCCCATCGGCAGTGAACCCCATCATTAACTGAGGCACCCCGTAAGGCAGTACATTGCCCTGTTCGGTATGCCAGGTGTGCCAGGTCTTGCCGTACGTGCTGATCAGGTTTTTCATCAATCGGGTTTCCGCTGCCTGGGGAATCCCGGGTGCAATCAACTGCCCGGATTTCACCTCATGCACATGGCTGTGCCACAGTTGTTTTTCAGTGGCCGGCAATCCCTCGAACAAGCGCTTGCTGATGATGTACTCGACGCCCATCAGCTTGGCGCTGGAGGTATTGCCGTCGAAGATCGTGCACTGAAAGACTTCCTCGTTCAGCGCCGTGCAGTAGTGATGTGCTTCCATCTGCCCGGACATGCGCCCGTTATAGAAATGAAAACCATCGAGGTAGGTGTCCAGGGCCCGCAACGGCGGTTTGTCCTGCATGATCCGCGCCCCTGTTTCCAGCGTCGCGGTGGTGGGGGTCTTCGCGGCGCCCGGCGCATCAACGGGCGAATCGCTCGTGCCGCCCGCGCAACCGGTCAATCCCAACGCCGTCGCCCATAGCAGTGTCCAGGCGCCATAAACGCTTCGATCTGGCATGTCATCTCTCCTTTGCATGACTGTTCATGAGAAAGACAGTGCCTGGGGCGGGTTTTATTTTCCTGACGGCCTACCGACGAACGGCGCGCATCGGCAGCCTCTGACCGATCAACCGACGCTATAGGCCTGCTTCACCGTCTCGATCCAGCTCGGGTCCAGGCGCGACTGTTCGGTGTCCAGGCCCAGCGCCTGCAGCTTCGCCAGGTGCGCGTCGGCCTCTCGCGCCAGGGAAGACTGGGCGCTGGAGTTGGCGTCCAACTGGTGCATCTGGGCCAGCCCCAGGTGATAGAAGCGCAGCAGCTTCATGGCGCTCGGATCCTGGACCTGCACGCCGGCTGTCACCTGGTGCATCACGTTGGTGATTTTCATCAGGCTGCGCTTGAGCTGCCAGCCGTACACCGCGGCGGCCATCCACGGCTGCGACCAGAAATACTGGCGCATCAGCACCGCCATCGCCAACACGGCGACCATCACCCCGCCAAGGTTGAAGCGAAAGTTATCGCCTCCGGGCGTACCGAACAGCATCACGGCCAGGCTGGACAGCAACATCGCCAGGGCCAGGAACACCACCGCGATGATCAGGGTGCTGCGGCGGGTCTGCCTGCGGTAGGTGTCGCCATCCCACGGTTTGATCTCGAACATCGCGGCGCAATTTCCTTGTACGGCATCAAAAGAGTCACGCATTATCGCCTGCCCGGTCGATTTAGCTATGCTGGGGCTCATTTTGTATCGCTACCGACTCGCCGGGCGAGGAACAAAGTCCATGGCGATAGCGCAAGGATCGTGCGATCTTTCGGTGTGGACGTTTTTTTCAAGATGCCGTCGTTGTGTGCATGGCATCGTTTTCAAGGAAAGCTGAATGACTCAAAGACATGTAATCAACGCCTCGGTCAGCCCCAAGGGCAGCCTGGAAACCTTGTCCCAGCGCGAAGTCCAGCAACTGAGCGAAGCCGGTTCCGGCAGCATCTACGACCTCTTCCGCCAGTGCGCCCTGGCCATCCTCAATACCGGCGCCCATGTCGATAACGCCAAGACCATCCTGGAAGCCTACAAGGACTTCGAGATCCGCATTCACCAGCAGGACCGCGGTGTACGCCTGGAGCTGCTGAACGCGCCAGCCGATGCGTTCGTCGACGGCGAAATGATCGCCAGCACCCGAGAAATGCTCTTCAGCGCCCTGCGCGACATCGTCTACACCGAGAACGAACTGGACAGCCAGCGCATCGACCTCAGCTCGTCCCAGGGTATCAGCGACTACGTGTTCCACCTGCTGCGCAACGCCCGTACCCTGCGCCCTGGCGTGGAGCCGAAAATCGTCGTGTGCTGGGGCGGTCACTCGATCAACACCGAAGAATACAAATACACCAAGAAGGTCGGCCACGAACTGGGCCTGCGCAGCCTCGACATCTGCACCGGTTGCGGCCCGGGCGTGATGAAAGGCCCGATGAAAGGCGCCACCATTGCCCACGCCAAGCAGCGCATCCATGGCGGCCGTTACCTGGGACTGACGGAGCCGGGCATCATCGCCGCCGAAGCGCCAAACCCGATCGTCAATGAGCTGGTGATCCTGCCGGACATCGAGAAACGCCTGGAAGCCTTCGTGCGTGTCGGCCACGGCATCATCATCTTCCCGGGTGGCGCCGGTACGGCGGAAGAGTTCCTGTACCTGCTGGGCATCCTGATGCATCCGGCCAACCAGGACCTGCCCTTCCCGGTGGTGCTTACCGGGCCGAAAAGCGCCGCGCCGTACCTCGACCAGTTGCATGCGTTTGTCGGTGCGACCCTGGGCGAAGCAGCGCAGAAGCACTACCAGATCATCATCGACGACCCGGCCGAAGTGGCACGGCAGATGACCCAGGGGCTCAAGGAGGTCAAGCAGTTCCGCCGCGAACGCAACGACGCCTTCCACTTCAACTGGCTGCTGAAGATCGACGAGGGCTTCCAGCGCCCGTTCGACCCGACTCACGCCAACATGGCCAGCCTGGGCCTGAGCCGCGACCTGCCCGCCCACGAACTGGCGGCCAACCTGCGCCGGGCGTTCTCGGGGATCGTGGCCGGTAACGTCAAGGACAAGGGCATCCGTCTGATCGAAGAGCACGGCCCTTACGAGATCCACGGCGACGCCGCCATCATGGAACCCCTCGACCGCCTGCTCCAGGCCTTCGTCGCCCAACACCGCATGAAACTGCCGGGCGGCGCGGCGTATGTGCCGTGCTATCGCGTGGTGACCTGACCTATCTGAGGGCCACAAATCCAATGTGGGAGCGAGCTTGCTCGCGATGGCGGTGGCACATTCAGCATTGATGCAGGCTGAACCACCGCTATCGCGAGCGAGCTCGCTCCCACAGGGGATTTGCGGTGGCTACAGAATTCGCATCAAGCCGGCGCCATCCACTTCAAGGCCCAGTCCACGGTAATCCTTGATCTGCGGATGACGGCTGACCACCGGGTGCGTGTGCGTTGCCGTTACCACCATCACGTCAGCCCCGGCAGCCTCGCCTGCCCGGATTCCGGCCTCGGCGTCTTCAAACACCAGGCAGTCCTGGGGCGCCACTTGCAGGCGCTCGGCGGCCAGGCGATAGCAGGTGGGGTTGGGCTTGCCGTCGCTCACATCCTCGGCGGTGACCATCACACCGGGACGGGGGATCCCCGCCGCTTCCATCCGGCGCAAGGCCAACGCCATGGGCGCCGAGGTGACGATTGCCCAACGCTCTGGCGGCAGGCTTTCCAGGAAAGCCAGCGCACCGGGCACTTGCACCACCCCTTCGACGTCTTCGATTTCTTCGCGGGTAATCTGCTCGGCTTCCGCTTGGGCATCCACCCCCGACAGGTGCTGGCGGGCGATGGTGTCGATGGCGCGCACGCCATGGATGGTCGGCAGGAACGTCGCCACGTCCACGCCATGGCGCAGGGCCCAGCGCGTCCAGATCCGCTCGGCGGCGGCGATGGAATTGAGCAGGGTGCCATCCATGTCGAACAGGAAGGCGCGGTAGGCGATGTGAGTGGGGAGACTGGCAGGCATCGGATCCTCGGTGGCGGCGTGGCGGGTGATGGCCACTGTAACATCGTCAGGCACCGAACCTGTGGAAGCAGAACCTGTGGGAGCAGAACCTGTGGGAGCAAGGCTTGCCCGCGATAAAGTTGACGCGGTCTCTCAGAAACCGAGGTGTCTGCATCGCGAGCAAGCTTTGCTCCCACAGCAAGCTTTGCTCCCACAGGTTCGCACACAGGGAGTTTGTGTTGTTTTACAAAACGGCGATCTAAACGAGGCGCTCGATCGGCTGATGCTGCCAGACCAGCTTGTAGTACAGCGTCTGCAACAGCAGCATGCTCAAGTAAGCCACCGGGAACGCCATCCATACCCCTTGCAACCCGAAGTGCGCGTCCAGCAGATACGCGGCCGGCACTTGCACGGCGACGATGCAGAAAATCGAGATGACGACCGGCACCAGCACCGTGCCGCTGGCACGCATGATGCCGCCGACGATCGCCTGGAAGCCGAACACCAGCAAGCTCCAGAGCATGATATGCAGCAAGTGTTCGGCCTGGATCCGGGCCGCCGGGGCGGTGATGAACAACCCCAGCAGCCAGTGGGACAACAGATAGCCCAGCAGAACCAGCCCACCGGTGAGCCAGAGATTGATCGCGAGCCCCGTGCGCAGGATCGGCCCCAGGCGCTCCAGGCGGCCGGCACCGATGGCCTGGGCGCCGAGGATCGAGGCGGTGATGGCAATCGACAGCGCCGGAAACTGCACGTAATTGACGATCTGCGTCACCGCGCCGTAGGCCGCCGTAGCCTCGGAGCCATGGCGATTGACCAGTGCCAGGATCACCAACTCCGACAACGAGATCACCACCATCTGCAACCCCGTGGGCAGGCCAATGCGCAGCACTTTGCCGAGGATGTCCCGGTCCAGGCGCATCGCCGCGAACAACGCGCGGTCCGGCGCCAGGGCATGCTGGCGGCGACTCAGGCGCCATGCCAGCATCAGCATCGCCGACGTCGTCCCCGCCAGCCCCGCCCATGCCGCGCTCTGGATGCCCATCTGCGGCAACCCCAGCCAGCCGCGAATCAACGCTGGCGTGAGCAGCAACCCGACACTGGTGGACACCAGCAGCGCCAACATCGGTGACACCGTATCGCTCACCCCGCGCAGCAATTGGGTGAACAGCACGAAAACCAGCAACATCGGCAGGATCCACAGCATGACCCGGGCATAGGCAACGGCATCCTCCAGTACATCGGCCGGCGTGCCGAGCCCTTGCAACGCCTGACGCGCAAAGACACTGCCCAGCACCGCCGCCATCAGGCCGATAATCGCCCCCAGCAACAACGTCGAACCGGCAATCGCCTTCACCGTGCCGGTTTCGCCGGCACCGTAGGCCTGCCCGATCAGCACCCCCGCGCCCGCGCCCAGGCCGATCACCAAAGCGATAAAGAAAAACACGATGGGAAACATGCCCGACACCGACGCCAATGCCTGGGTGCCGAGCATCTGGCCGATGTAGATGCTGTTGAACGTGCCGGACATGGACTGCAGGAAGTTGGACAGAACCATGGGGATCAGGAACAGGAGATAGGTTTTCCAGAGGGGCTGGGTCGGCATGGGGACTCTGATGGCAGGTTCGAAAATCCGATGCGGGGTAATTTAGCTCAATCCATACAAATCGTTTCAGAAGATTCGGCGCAAACCGCTCCTGTGGCGAGGGAGCTTGCTCCCGCTGGGCTGCGCAGCAGCCCCAATACCTGAACACGCGATGTATCAGGCTAACCGCCCCAGCCATTTTTGGGACCGCTTCTCGCTCCAGCGGGAGCAAGCGCCCGCGCCACGGGACTTCCACAGGTCAGGCCATCTCGACAATTTTCCAATCTCGTCTATCCTTAGATAGCACTGTGCCATTATTTTTATCGAAACCGGACGATTGGTCCTCAAGACCGGGTCGGTTTGGCAGATAACCAGTTATTCGCAAATAACCTGTTGGCAACACTGTTCAAGGACCGAACCATGACGTCGTATTCTCACGGTCATTCCCCTTCCCCATCAAAACCACGCATCCTCTGGAGTGCCGTGCTAGTGGCCATTGCCGCGAGCATTGGCGTGCTGGCGCTCAATGGCGCGAGTGGGCAAAACATCGGCTTGAGCGTGGCGATCCTGGCCTTGGGCGTCGGGGCCGGCGTATGGGGTGCGCGCTCGCAACGCCAGCAGTTCGACAGCGCCGTCGCCGCCGCCATTGCTTGCCACGACCTGCAAGGCAGCGAGCACCTGGCCCATAAAACAAACGCACAACTCAACGAAGTCATCCTCGGTGCCATGCCGATCTGGGCCAAGCAGGTCGAAAGCTCCCGGCAACAGACCGAGACCGCGATCGTCTCCCTGACCAGCCGCTTCACCGGCATTTCGTCACGCCTGGAAGACACCGTGCAAGCCTCGCAACTGGCCGCTGGTGAACTGGCTGGCAGCAGCAGTGGCGGCGCCGTGCAGGTGCTGGCCCAAAGCGAAGGCGAACTGGTCAAGGTCATCGATTCCCTGAAAGCCACCCAGGCCAGCCGCGACGAAACCCTGGCCCAGGTGCGCAACCTGACGGCTTATACCGGCGAGCTGCGGACCATGGCCGCCGACGTCGCGGCGATTGCCGCGCAGACCAACCTGCTGGCCCTCAACGCCGCCATCGAAGCCGCCCGTGCCGGCGAGGCCGGGCGTGGTTTTGCCGTGGTGGCCGACGCCGTACGCAGCCTCTCGAGCAAGTCCAGCGAGACCGGCCAGCAGATGTCGGCCAAGGTCGACATCATCAACACCGCCATCACCCAATTGGTGCATGCCGCGTCCAGCGGAGCGGACCAGGACAGCCATTCGGTCAGTGCCTCCGAGCAAAGCATCCAGCAGGTACTGGAGCGCTTCAAGAGTGTCACCGGCCGCCTGGCCGACTCGGCCGACATGCTGCAACGGGAAAGTTTCGGCATTCGCGATGAACTCACCGAGGTGCTGGTCAGCCTGCAATTCCAGGATCGGGTTAGCCAGATCCTCAGCCACGTGCGCGACAACATCGAGGACCTGCACGTGCATATGCAGCAGGCCAGTCAGTCGCCCGACGAGGCTGTCTCCATCGATGCCCGCCAATGGCTGGCACGCATGGAAACCACTTACGCCACCGACGAGCAACGCCGCAATCATCACGGCGACTCGAGCGCGCAACAGACTTCACAGGAAATAACCTTCTTTTAGGAGAGCCGCTCATGGCTAAAAGTGTATTGGTTGTCGACGACTCCGCGAGCGTTCGGCAGGTGGTCGGCATCGCATTGAAAAGTGCCGGCTACGACGTGATCGAAGCCAGCGATGGCAAGGACGCGCTGGGCAAGCTCAATGGGCAGAAAGTGCACCTGATCATCAGTGACGTGAACATGCCCAACATGGACGGCATCACCTTCGTCAAGGAGGTCAAGAAGCTGGCCAGCTACAAGTTCACGCCGATCATCATGCTCACCACCGAATCCCAGGAATCGAAGAAACAGGAAGGCCAGGCCGCCGGGGCCAAGGCCTGGGTGGTCAAGCCGTTCCAGCCGGCGCAGATGCTGGCGGCGGTGTCCAAGCTGATTCTTCCTTGATAGCCGGAGGCTCCAATGCCGTTGCAATACGAAGCACAGGATGACACCGCCCAGGTGCACATCGACGGCGAGCTGACGATCTACACCGCGGCCGAGCTGGCCGTGCAGTGGCTGCCGCACCTGGGGGCAACGCCGCGAATGGCCCTCGATCTGTCGCAGATCACCGAGATGGACGGCGCCGGCCTGCAACTGCTGCTGATGGTGCAGCGCGAGGCCTCCAGGGCCGGGACCCAACTGACACTGACCGGCCAAAGCAAGGCCGTCACGGAGACACTTGCCCTGTGCAACCTGGTTGCCTAGGACCGCAATACGTCGGACACGACAAAGGAAATGAGCGTGAGCATCAATCTCGATCAGGCACAACAGACCTTCATCGTCGAGGCACGGGAACAGTTGCAGGCGATGGAAGAATCGCTGCTGCAACTGGAAACCGACCCCGGCGACGATGACGCCATCGGCGCGATCTTCCGGGCGGCCCACACGATCAAAGGGTCGGCCGGGCTGTTCGGCCTGGAACCGATCGTCAGCTTCACCCACATCGTCGAAGACGTGCTCGACCGCCTGCGCAACGGCAGCGTCGAGGTGGACGCCAGCCTGATCGCGGTGTTGCTCAAGTCCAGCGACCACATGCTGGAACTGATCAACGTGGCCGCCAACCAGGGCGGATCACTGCCGCCGCCGGCTCTGCAACGGGAAGTGGAGCTGTGTCAGATCCTTCAGGAATACCAGGCGCCCTCGCCGACCGCGGCGCCGACGCCTACGCAGGAAACCGCCCCCCACGAATCCGGCGAAACGCGCCTCTGGCACCTTTCCCTGCGCTTCGGCCAAGACGTGTTCCGCAACGGCATGGACCCGCTGTCGTTCCTGCGCTACCTGCAAACCCTGGGTGAAATCGTCGAGATCACCACCCTGACTGACGCCCTGCCCGCCGCCGACGCCTGGGACGCCGAGTCCTGTTACCTGGGCTTCGACATCGAGTTTCGCTCGGCCGCCAGCCACGGGGCGATCAACGAAGTGTTCGATTTCGTCCGCGAAGACTGCGAGATCGAGATCGTTGCCCAGGATGACGACATCACGCTTGCGGCCAACACCGGCCTGGTCACCACGTCGCCGGAACCGGCCGAGGAAAGCACCGCGTTGGTCGCTACCGGCGAGTTGCTGTCCGACCAGCGCAAGACGCCGCGCATGCCCGCCCAGATCGCCACTGACAAACAAGCGGTGACCAGCGACAGCAAGGGCAAGGACGGCACCTATGTGCGGGTCAATGCGGACAAGCTCGACGAGTTGATCAACCTGGTGGGCGAACTGGTCATTGCCAGCGCCGGTGCCAGCCTGCTGGCCCGTACCTGCCAAAACGACCCGTTGCAGGAAGCCACCTCGTCAGTCTCCGGGCTGGTGGAAGAAATCCTCGACGGCGCCCTGCGCCTGCGCATGATCCCCATCGGCGAAACCTTCAACCGCTTCCGTCGGGTGGTACGCGATGTCAGCCAGGAACTGGGCAAGGACATCGACCTGATCATCAGCGGCGCGGAGACCGAGCTGGACAAGACCGTGGTGGAAAAAATCGGCGACCCGCTCATGCACCTGCTGCGCAACGCCATGGACCACGGCATTGAAACCGCCGAGGCCCGGCTGGCGGCCGGCAAACCGGTCAAGGGGCACTTGCACCTCAACGCGTATCACGACTCCGGCAGCATCGTGCTGGAAATCGCCGACGACGGCGCCGGCCTGAACCGTGACCGGATCCTGGAAAAAGCCCAGGAACGTGGCCTGGTGCCGCCGGGTGCCAGCCCCACCGACCAGGAAATCTACAACCTGATTTTCGAACCCGGCTTTTCCACCGCCCAGGCCGTGACCAACCTTTCGGGGCGTGGCGTGGGCATGGACGTGGTCAAGCGCAACATCACCCTGCTGCGCGGCACCGTCGACCTGGACAGCCAGCCCGGCAAGGGCACCGTGGTGCGCATTCGCCTGCCGCTGACCCTGGCGATCATCAATGGCTTCCTGGTGGGCATCGGTCAGTCGACCTATGTGATTCCGCTGGACATGGTCCAGGAATGCATCGAGCTGAGCGAAGACGATGGACTCGCCAGTCGCGAACAAGGCTACCTCGACCTGCGCGGCGAGGTGCTGCCGCTGGTCTACCTGCGCGATCACTTCAGCCACGAAGGCCCGGCCGCGCGCCGGCAGAACGTGGTGGTGGTGCGCTACGCCGAACTCAAGGCCGGGCTAGTGGTGGATGACTTGCTGGGTGAGTTCCAGACCGTCATCAAGCCGCTGGGCAAGCTGTTTGGCGCCCTTCGCGGCATCAGTGGCTCGACCATCCTGGGCAGTGGCGCCGTGGCGTTGATTCTCGACGTACCGGCGCTGCTCACCCAGATCGCCCAGACCGAAAACCGCTACAACCCGACGCAATTACAACAAGCCAACGCTCGCTGACGCTTTAGCAATTCCATGGAGAGGTAATTCCCAATGAAATGGTTCTACGATCTTAGAATCGCCACCAAACTGATCACTTCATTTCTTGTGGTGCTGGCGCTGACCGCCGTCATGGGGGTGTTCTCGATCATTCAACTGGGCCAGGTGAACGACACCGCCCTCGACATTCGTCAAAACTGGATGCCGTCCATGCGCGCCGCCTCGGGCATGCGCTTCTATGCGGCGAACTATCGCCTCAAGGAAAACCGCCATATTGCCGCCGACTCCGAACAGGAGCGCGTCGGCCTGGAGCAAGAAGCCGACGAAGCCAAAAAAGCCTTCGAAACGCGCCTGGACACTTACGAAAAACTGCTCTCCAGCGCTGAGGATCGTCAGGTCTTCGAAACCACTCGCACTGACTGGGCAGCCTACCTTGCAATCAGCAAAGACCTGCTCGCGCTGTCCCGGCAGAATCTGACCGAGCAGGCCCATGCGATGCTCAAGGGCGAGTCCAAGCGTCGGTTCGATCTGGTGACCAGCGACTTGCAAAAACTTGTCGAGCTCAACGCTGCTGGCGCGGACGCAGCCAGTGCACACGGCGTCGAGCTTTTTGAAAACGCACGCCTGTCGATCATTGCCGTACTGGCTGCCGCCCTACTGGTAGGCCTGGGCCTGGCGTTGTTCATCTCGCGCATCATTTCCCGCCCCTTGAAACTGGCCGCGACCGTTGCCGAACAATTGGCCGAAGGCAACCTGAACGCGAAAATCGAAAATGGCTCCAAGGACGAAACCGGCATGGTGCTCAATGCCATGCAGAACATGGTCGGCAAGCTCTCGCACATCATCGGCGAAGTGCGTAACGCCGCGGACAACCTCGCCAGCGCCTCCGAAGAAGTCAGCGCCACCGCGCAATCGATGAGCCAGGCCACCAGCGAGCAGGCGGCCAGCGTTGAGGAAACCAGTGCGTCCATCGAGCAGATGAGTGCCAGCATCAACCAGAACACCGAGAACGCCAAGGTTACCGACGGCATGGCCAGCAAGGCCGCCAAGGAAGCCACCGACGGCGGCGAATCGGTGCAGCAGACCGTGGTGGCGATGAAGAAAATCGCCCAGCGCATCAGCATCATCGACGACATCGCCTATCAAACCAACCTGTTGGCGCTCAACGCCGCCATCGAAGCAGCCCGTGCCGGTGAACACGGCAAAGGCTTCGCCGTGGTCGCCGCCGAAGTGCGCAAGCTGGCCGAACGCAGCCAGGTGGCCGCCCAGGAAATCGGCGAGCTGTCGTCCAGCAGCGTCGACATGGCGGAAAAGGCCGGGAACCTGCTCAACGAGATGGTCCCCTCGATCAACAAGACCTCGGACCTGGTGCAGGAAATCAGCGCCGCCTCCGAAGAACAGGCCGCCGGTGTGGCGCAGATCAACACCGCCATGACCCAGCTCAACCAGGTGACCCAGCAAAACGCCTCCAGCAGCGAAGAACTGGCCGCCACCGCCGAGGAAATGAGCAGCCAGGCCGAACAGCTGCAACAGGCCATGAGCTTCTTCACCCTCGACACGCCGCCCAAGTCCGCTGTGCAAGTTGCCAGGGTCGATAACACCCCAGGTCCGTCCGGCCGCAAACCGGCGCGGGCACCGGCACCGATCATGCCCAAAGCGTTTGCCTACAACATGGCCAGCGCCCCGGACGAGTCGGAATTCACCCGGTTCTGATGGCCCGGTTCCACTGGCTTGCTTAAAGGAGAAGAAGCAATGGGCGCCATCGCGACCACACGTCAAACCGCCCTCGCGGTCGAGGAAGAAGCGCAATACCTGACGTTTATGCTCGGCACGGAGATGTTTGCCATCGGCATCCTGTGCATCAAGGAAATCATCGAGTACGGCAACCTGACCGTGGTGCCGATGATGCCGGCCTTCGTGCGCGGGGTGATCAACCTGCGGGGCGCGGTCGTGCCGGTGGTCGATCTCTCGGCTCGCTTCGGCCGGCCGAATTCGGCGATCAGCCGCCGCAGTTGCGTGGTGATCATCGAGGCGGCCAGTGCCGACGGGCAGGCCCAGGACATTGGCCTGCTGGTGGACACGGTGTCGGCGGTGCTGGAGATCCCGGCCTCGCAGATCGAGCCGCCACCGAGCTTCGGCGCGAAGATCCGCGCCGATTTCATCAGTGGCATGGCCAAGGTCGATGGCAAGTTCGTCATCGTGCTGGAGGTGGACCGCGTGTTGTCCATCGACGAAATGTCTCAACTCGCAGAAGCCAGCCCGAACGTGCTGGAAGTGGATGCCCCGTGAACGCCGACACCTGCAAGGAACGCACGGCGAGCTCGCTGGCGCTCAGTGACCGAGAGTTCGGCCAGTTCCAGTCCTGGCTCTATCAGGCCGCCGGCATCAGCCTGTCCGAGGCCAAGAAAGCCCTGGTGGCCGGGCGTTTATTCAAGCGCCTCAAGCACTATGGATTGGACAGCTACGGCGAGTATTTCAAGCTGATCATGAACGGCCAGCGCACCGATGAGCTACAGGTGGCGCTGGACCTGCTGACGACCAACGAGACCTATTTTTTCCGCGAGCCCAAGCATTTCGATTTCCTGCGCCAACACGTATTGCCCCATGCGACACCGGGCAAGACCTTCCGCCTGTGGAGCGCGGCCAGCTCATCCGGGGAAGAACCCTACAGCCTGGCCATGACCCTGGCCGAAGGGCTGGGCACCACGCCCTGGGAAGTCATCGGTTCGGACATCAGCAGCCAGGTGCTGGCCAAGGCGCGCTCCGGGCATTACCCGATGGAACGTGCCCGCACCCTGCCCCAGCCACTGCTGGTGAAATATTGCCTCAAGGGCACCGGCAGCCAGCAAGGCACGTTCCTCATCGACCGGGCGTTGCGCAACCGGGTCAACTTCATCCAGGTCAACCTCAACGACACCTTGCCGGAGCTGGGGGAGTTCGACGTGATCTTCCTGCGCAACGTCATGATCTACTTCGACCAACCCACCAAAAGCAAAGTGGTTGCCCGTTTGATCCCCCGGCTCAAGTCCGGCGGGTATTTCATCGTCAGCCACTCGGAAAGCCTCAACGGCGTGTCCGATGCCTTGAAACTGGTGGCGCCCTCGATTTACCGCAAACCATGAGCGCCGCCATCAGGGCAGTGGCCGAGGAGTACCTGGCGCCAGGGGAGTTTCGCTTCGCCACCTGCCCGACTCGCCTGCGCACCATTCTCGGCTCTTGCGTGGCGATCACGTTGTGGCACCCCGAACGCCGGATCGGCGCCATGTGCCACTTCATGTTGCCCCGTCGGGTGCGCTGCTCCACTGCACTGAACGGCCTCTACGCCGACGAAGCCATCGAACTGTTCATCCGCCAGGCCCGGGCCCACCGCACCGAACCCGAGGACTACCAACTCAAGCTGTTCGGCGGCGGTGAGATGTTCCCCGAGCTGCAACGCCATGTGCCCTACGGCGATGTGGCGCGGCTGAACGTCAACGCCGCGCTGGAAATGGCCGCCCTCTATCGCCTCGACCTGATCGCCCAGGACATGGGCAGCACCGGCCACCGCAGCATCATCTTCGACCTGTGCAGCGGCGATGTGTGGGTCAGGCACCAACCCATAAGGACCCGGCACTGACCATGTCAAAAAAGATCAATGTACTGCTGGTGGATGACTCTGCCGTGGTTCGCCAGGTGTTATTGGCGATCCTGAGCGAGACACCGGACATCCACGTCATGGGCGCGGCGTCCGACCCGATTTTCGCCATGGACAAACTGGCCAAGGAATGGCCCGACGTGATCGTGCTGGACGTGGAAATGCCGCGCATGGACGGCATCACGTTCCTGAAGAAAATCATGAGCGAGCGCCCCACACCGGTGGTGATCTGCTCGTCCCTGACGCCTCGGGGCGCGGAAACCACATTGCAGGCGATGGCCGCCGGCGCGGTGGAAATCATCACCAAGCCCACCACCGGGCTGAAGAGTTTTCTGTTGGAGTCGGCGCCGGAGCTGGTCTCGGCGATCCGCGCCGCCGCCCAGGTCAACGTCCGCAACCTGGGCAAGCGCCCCGCCCCAGCCGCGCTGACCCCGGCCACCAAACTCACCGCCGACGCCATGCTGCCCGCCGCCAATGGCCACGCCATGGCGCAGACCACCGAGCGCATCGTCGCCCTGGGCACCTCCACCGGCGGCACCCAGGCCCTGGAAGCGGTGCTCACCGCCCTGCCACGGGTGTGCCCGGGCATCGTTATCGTCCAGCACATGCCGGAAAAATTCACCGCCTCGTTCGCCGCCCGGCTCAACAGCCTGTGCCAGATCGAAGTGCGCGAAGCCCGCAACAACGACCGCATCCACCCGGGCCTGGCGCTCATCGCCCCGGGCGGCAAACATATGATGGTGACCCGCAGCGGCGCGTTCTATCACGTGCAAGTGGTGGACGGCCCGCTGGTCAACCGCCATCGCCCGTCGGTGGATGTGCTGTTTCGCTCAGTCGCCAAATTCGCCGGCCGCAACGCCACCGGCATCATCATGACCGGCATGGGCGACGACGGCGCCCGCGGCCTGAAGGAAATGCTCGACGCCGGCGGCAGCACCGTGGCCCAGGACGAAGCCAGCTGCGTGGTCTTCGGCATGCCCAAGGAAGCGATCAAACTCAATGCGGCGCAACGGGTGATGGGGTTGCAGGAGATTGCGCAGGTGATTTTGCATCGGTAACAAGGGCGTGACATCAAGCATGCCCGGCGCGCGATGAATGCTGCGTGACCGGGCGAAGTGCTACGGAGTCGGGCAATGAAGCGACATGGACGGTCTGTGACGGAAAAGCAAATTTCGTGTCCAGCTCGGCAACCGCTTCCATGATCTTCAGATTGATCCTCTGCTGGACGTCCATGTAGACGTTATAGCTGGCGTCCAGGACGATGTAGACCGTCTCGAACTCCAGGGCGCTCTGGCCAAAACTCTTGAAATGACACCGATCGAACCGCGCCTGGTCTTCATCCCTGATGATGGCTTCAACCCGTTGCGTAACCTGCCTGATCTGTTCGGTTGAACATTCATAAGTCAGGCGAAACTCGAACACGATCCGACGCTCCTGCAACCGCTTGTAATTCTGAATCGTGCTTCCGATCATATCGGCGTTCGCCATGACGATTTGTTCGCCCCCCAGACTTCGTATGCGGGTCGTCTTCAGGCCAACGTGCTCCACCGTACCGGCAAGCGAACCCACCACGATGAAATCGCCCACCTCGAATGGCTTGTCGACGGCAATCGACAGCGAGGCGAACACATCGCCAAGAATATTCTGGACCGCGAGTGCCACTGCGATACCACCCACGCCAAGGCTCGCCACGAAGGCCGTGATGTTAACGCCAACGTTCGACAGCATTGCGAGTAAAATCACCGCCCATAGGAGCACCCTTGCGCCCCACAGACTCAGGGTCGCCAAGGCACTGGCTTGAAATGTCCCATTCGCGCCATGGACAGAGAAATAGCGATGCAGCAAAAGCGCCAACGCTCGGTTCGTCCATAAGCCGACCTGCAACGCGGCCACCACAAACCAAAGGCTGCTGACACGACTGAGCCAGCGCTCAGGCAAATCCAGTATGCCTATCCCGACCAGAATCGACGCCAATAACAGCAGCGTGTTGCTGGTGGCTGACAGCACTTGGCTGGCAATGAAACTAAGATGACCATTGCCCGCACTCGCCCTTGCCTGGATTCTCCGGAAAACAAACCGGATCGCGGTTCTTGCAAACACGTAGCTGAGCACAGCAGCGCAAAATGCAAGGATCCAGCTAGCCAACGAAATACCCAGCAACGTGTACCCGGTGAAAAAACCCTCGAATCCCTCAATCATCGCTTACCCCTTGAAGTCCTGCGGCTGCGCATGGGGAACGCAGCCGCGGCAGGTAAAACGCCGCTTGATCCATCGCGCAAATCAAGTGGCCTGTTGGGGATTAGTCGTTATGAGCACCGCAGTGTTCAATGAAATCGTCATGTCGGTCGCCAGGAGAAAGCGCCAACATCCGTTGCCTATACCGGCGAAATCGTCGCCAGTACGCCGATCAATAGGGTCAGTGCCAAAAACCCACCTAAAAAAATCGCCATCTTCGTCATGCGCACTCCTGGACTAGAAAATTGCAGTACACAGCCCGCCCGATAGGCTCACCGTGTGGCTATTCTGAGGGTGGGGCGCGGGTTCGTGACAGTGGCACCTGACGCAGGAAACTACGGATCAGACGAACGCCCCCAGGCCAGCACAGGACTCGCTCAATGCAACCAGTGCCTGCTCCGCGACCGGGAACGACACAAGGCCGGAAATACTCAAGGAGGTATATCGCTCACGGGCCTCGATCACGGCTATCATTGCCGCTCGCCCTTATGACAGGCGATGTCGCAGGCCCCCCTCAAGGATTCATGTATGACTTTTCTGCCGTCACGCTCCACCCTCTTCGTCTCCAGCCTCCTGCTCAGCTCCCTGTGCTTTGCCGAAGGCGAACCGACGGACGGCAGCCTCATCAAGGACTCGACCAAGGCAGCCGTTTCAACGTTCATCACCGCTGGCAAGAACCTGCTGGGTGGCGTCAGCGAGGGCGTGCTCGATGGCCGCGAATCGGCCCAAGGCACCGATGGTGCCGCGATCATTTCCTCCGGCGAGCAAATGAAAGATCGCATCGCCGTTGAAGTGTTGAAGCTCGAACCCAGCGACGACAACGTCAGCATCACCCTCGGCTTCAAGAACAGCACCGACACCCAATTGCGCGTAGTCAACCTCGGCCAGACCGGCGTGCTGCTGGCCATCGACCAGGCGGGTTACTCCAACCGCCTCACCGGCCTGGACAACCCGGACGAAGTCACTATTCCGCCGAAGACCGCCGTGCGGCAGAAGTTTGTTTTTGAAGGCATGAACGAGGCAGTCAGTTCGGTACGGATGTGGGGGCAGGATTACTCGGTCAAGAAATAGTGCGGCAGCGTGTCCGGGTAACGTGCCTGGTTCTCGCCATGTGCATGCTTGTGGCTTGCGAATACGGTGCGGAGCCGGACCCGCTGAAAAACGCCCTGCTCGACGCTCCACCTGAGCTCGTTTTCAAGGGTCTGCTCAATGGGCAGTTTGCTCACCTGGTTGTTCACGATTGTGCGGTTTACAAGATCGAAGGCCAGTCTGCGAAAGCCATGACGTGGGCCGTGGTGCTGGAAACGGAGCCCTACCCTTTTTTCACCCGTTGCGATCGGCAGTCGCTGAGTAAGGGAAAGGAGACTGTCACGGTTGAGCTGGGGCGTATGGCATTTGGAGCCGGTGGATGCTGCGCCACTGGGGGAACCTACCGCACGAGCGATGGCCGAGGATGGAAAAAGTTGTAGGCACAACGCAACCTGTGGCGAGGGGATTTATCCCCGCTGGGCTGCGCAACAGCCCCAAAAAAAGCCGCTACAACATCCAACCTCATTGTCTAAACCCACGACAGAATCATCTGACTCTTGCCCCACTCCCCGGCTCAAGCCTCAACGCCAGCACGCTCATCAACACAATCACCGCCCCAACAACAACCATCACTGACGGGCGCTCAGCCAGCACCAAAGAAGCCATCAACATCGCCGTGGGCGGTATCAGGTAAAGCGCCATGGAAGCGCGACTCACGTTGCTGTGCGCCAGCACGTAAGCCCAAGCAAGGTACGCCAGGGCGCTGGGAAAAATACCGAGAACCAACACCGCAAGATTCACCGAAGCCGAACCCTGTCGCGCCGCGCTCAACATGCCCGGCGCAAAAATGAACAACAGAACCGTGCCCGACCAAACGGTGTAACAAACCAGGGTCAAACCGTCATAACGATGGCAATGGCGCTTCTGCAAAGCAAAATACAGGCTCCAGGACAGCGCCGCCAACAGGATCAAGAGTCCATGGGCGTCCAGGTCACCCAAGCCACGATCCCCCGTGACCACCACGCCCGCGCCAAGCAAGCCGCACAGCACACACCCCCACTGCCAACCACTGACCCTGTCCTTGAAGACAAAATGCGCCAGCAGCGTGCTGAACAACGGCGTGGACTGGGCCAGCACACTGGCCGCCCCGGCGCTGACGCACCGCTGACCGTAATTGAGGGCGATGTGGTGCAGGCTGACGGCAAAGAAACCCAATACCGCCAGCAACGGCAAATCCCTGAGACGCGGCCAGGAAATCCCCTTCACCATCGCCACAAGAGCCATGAACACTGAAGCGATGAGAAAACGCATCAGCGCCAGTTGACCGGGTTCGTAAGCTTGCAAGCCAATGCGAATACCAATCGGCGAATAGGCCCAGCAAACGATCACCAACAGCGTCGCTAGGATAACCTTCACACCGGTTTTGCCGGAGGAACCTTCAACCAGCGCAAAACGCATTTCCATCTAGAGTTCCTGTTCACTAGCCGATTTGCCTCGAAGTATCGAAACCACCCCACCTCAGCACAAGTGACTTAAACTCAGTCCATCATTCACTTTTGGTGAGCTATGGAACTGTCCCAACTGCGCATGCTCAAGACGGTCTGCGACACCGGCAGCATCGCCCGCGCCGCCGAAGTGCTGCACTGCGTGCCGTCCAACATCACCGCACGCCTCAAGTCCCTGGAACGAGAGCTCGGCACGCCGTTGTTTTTCCGCGAAGGTCGCGGGCTGCGGGTCAGCCCGGCGGGCGAAGTGTTTCTGGAGTACGCGACAAAAATACTGAGCCTGACGGAAGAAGCCCGCCGCGCAGTCGCCCCCACCCGCGCACCGAGCGGCCCACTGCGCATCGGCGCGATCGAGTCCAGCGCCACCGGGCGCCTGCCGCAGTTGCTCGCCAAATACCACGCGCAGTATCCGCAAGTGTCACTGGAACTGAGCACCGGTACCTGGGCGCAGTTGCTGGACGATATCCAGCATCACCGACTCGATGGCGTGATCGTGGCGGTGGACATCGAACGGCCTGGGCTCAAGCGGGCCGTGATGTACCGCGAAGACCTGGTGCTCATCGCCTCCGAGTCCCACGGCCCGTTGCGTAGCGCCGCCGATTTGCAAGGCAAGGCGATCTTCATGTGGCCCACGGGTTGCCCATATCGCTTGGCGCTGGAGCAGTGGCTGCTGCGTCATGACCAAGTGCAACCGATCACCAGCATTGCCAGTTATGGCGCCATCGTAGGCTGTGTCAGCGCGGGTGCAGGCGTCTCGTTGGTGCCTCGGGGGATCTATGAGCAATACCATCAGGGGGCGGGTTGGACGGGGTATGAATTTCCTGAGCTGACGGGGATTGATAACCTTTTTTATTGGCATGAAAACGCTGGCCGGCATCCTGCAAGGGAGGCGTTTTTGACGATGCTGCAAACGGAGTTCGAAGGCTAGTTGCAGCACTCTCCCCTGTGGCGAGGGAGCTTGCTCCCGCTGGGCTGCGAAGCAGACCTGAAGCTGACACCTCGGTTTGTTGATGGTTTTGAATCAGCCGAGCCAGCCATGTCAGATCCCTCCGGCAAAAAACGATCGCAACTCCTACGAAGCTTTAGGAACCCGTCACCTTCCCCACCCAATCCGACAAAATCTATAGTGATGCCCATCGCTCAATAGCGATCAGGTTTGGCGACCTGAGGATCGGATCAGCCCATTAACCTGATCGGAGCAATCCCATGGAAAGATACATCCCCATCACCGGCATCGACTGCACTCCCGCTTCCCTGCTTATTGATACCCAAGCCCCGCTTGACGTTCTGCATGCAACCGCTGATCACCGAATACGTGTGGTGACCCAGGTACTGGAAAACATTGCATTTCGCTCTGAAATCACCAGCGATACGGTGGTGCTTTCGGACTTCGCACAGCTCCTGGTGATTCCGTTGCGTGATGGCTGTGATTTGCTGGAGGTGATTGGTCGGAGGCTTCAGGCGCAGGTCGAAAGCTGATGGAACGACGGGCGTCTGAAGGCGCCCGTTTTACGTAATTAGGAACGGTATCTGCACTGTGCATCAGATCTGATCACCTAGTTTAAAGGTCCTAACCGGCAGAGATCGGCCAAAAGCGGTCAGTCGGGTATCTACGAAACCTGGGGCGATTCAGTCCGTCTAGCTGCAACCAGGTCAGTTTGCAAACCACTGCATGGCGACCCGGAATATTGTCGACTAATTGATTACCATTGAAGTATCGAGCCCGAGTCAAAAATTACAAATGGGTTGGAGTTGGTGGACGATGCAATGTAATATCAGGCGTATGAAAAGAACTCTATTGTATTAAACCGGACAATTGCTAATTTTTAAGTTATTTTTTGCCAGTCTTTAAATTAAATTGCTTTTGAAGGTTGGTGTAGTCTCTCCTGTTTTTCAGGAGTTAAGGAGGATGGCTTGAGTAAGCTTGAGAATATATATAAAAATGGTCTTGACGAGTTTGTTATCAAGGTAGATAGGGTTACAACTCAAAGGGTCGATACCATAGAAGCATCATTTGAGTATTTGGATCCCGATTATCAGGACTATTTTTCTGACGTTTTTGAGATTGAACAGCTTCTCAATGGTCTAGCAAAAGCCCGTAATGGCGAAATGGCCTCAATTAAGGGAACAAAATCCGGAGTTTTAGATATTACTTCCGCCAACCTTGCGTTCAACAAAAGTGATCGCTCGTTAGGCGGCCAAATGCCTATCGATACTACATTTGATCACTTTTTTCTAGACGCTTTTACCGTAATTGAGAATGGCGAAAGGAAAAGGCATAAACGAGATATTTCAATTGGCGAGGCCGAGAACTGTATTTTGGGCGTCCTGAAAAAAGACCCAGCTCTTATTAGGCAGCTCGATGCCAGGGTGTTTGAAATTGCTGTATCAGCAGTGCTGAGAGATATCGGGTTTGATAGAGTGGAGCTTAGTCGTTTCTCTAAAGACGGTGGTACAGACATACTCGCGTTTTATGTAGAAGGTGGTGTAAATAAAACTGTAGTCGTAGAGGTGAAGCGGCATAAAGATAATGTAGGAATCGGAGTTGCTGATCGTCTATTTGGGGTGCAACACCGCGATAAGCGCGATAAATCATTACTTGTAACGTCTTCCGCTATAGCGAAAGGGGTTGTAGAAAGCTATAGCGCGCATACAGAAACCATGAGCTTCATGGATTTTGCAAAACTTTCAGAATTGCTACAGAGGGACTCAAGCTGGTCACAGTCACCTTCTGGGCTTTGGACTCAAGCGGCACCTGTCACCGAAAATCGAAGCCTAACATAAGCGAACTGTCATCAGTAATGCGGTAATAGCTTTTGCCGATGCGACTTCGACCACTCCCGCTTGTATTGCTGCGCAAGGTGTGGCTATTGGTGACCGATTGATGTGTGGCAACGCGCTTAATAAGAGTTCTGGTGAAGCCATTTGAAACAGAAAGCCCAGCGAGTGGCCTCTTTGATCCAGTCTTCAGGCAGTGGGAAACCGGGGACAGACCACGATTTGGGTTCACCTAGGGAAACCGGGGACAGACCACGATTTGGGTTCACCTATAATCGGACCGTCTCATAATCGTGGTCTGTCCCCGATCCCCCATGCGCACGAGCCACAGTTCTGTGACACGTTTTGGACACATTGGCGGTACCAACGTTTCTCTGGGACAGTTCACTGCCAGGGCGGTGCGTGTTGTGTTGCTACCGCTTGATCCATATGGGTGTCAGGCACGACTCGGTCGTAGCCATTGATGAGAAAACGGGTACGACGGGTTCAACCGAGCAGGTTGAGACAAAGGGAAACCCTACAGTTAAAAGCTGCAGGGCGAGTTGGCTTTTAGCCTTGACTTGAGACCGGCTAATGGGCGTCCCCTTTTTCGAGAAGATATAAACAGTCGACCCATTATCCATGATTGCGAGCTAAACCCCATACATTTTACGGACGTCACCATACATAGACGGAACACCAAGCTTACCGAAAAAATCATCTGTAAATGCGACCGCACTTGTTATCGCCCAGCGAGCACACCCTGCCCCAAGCACCTTATCCGGATAAAACGGATTGCCAGGCCCAGTAAGCCTATTGATTTCAAACTTCCCACGAAGTCTTTTTTCAAACCTGTGCTCGACCTCGGTGTTCTCAGAGTCATTACTGAAATTAAATATGGTCTCTGGCTCATAGTGAACCAAGGCATTTCGAAGTTCGACCAGTAGCTTCACATCCTGATATGGGCTAGCATCCCTCGACAGTGCCGGCTTCATATTCAACTCAAGCGCCAGCTCAAATTTTTCAAGCATTGTTGACCGTTTGAGAGGTGACCTCTTCCATAAAGCTCCCATCACTTCAGCATTTTGGAGATCCTTATGCCGGGAAAAATCGAAAGCTTCACTGCAATCAGCCCATAACTCATTGATTACCGCCTCCAAGAACGCAACTGACAACATAATGCTAGTGACCACGCATGCTTGGTGCTCACGGAGACCTTCGTTTGAAGCAGGCTCTCCAAGCGTTAATACAGGCTCAAGTGCCATCGCCCGCTGGGAGAAAAGTGCAGCCGCTGATAGATGCGAGATCGACAGATAGTGTCTAGATGAGATGCTGATAGACGGCTTGATGGCCACGGCCACGTCCTTATGCTGAGGTATCAATATGGGTTTGCTACTATGTCATTATTGTTTTGATCTCTTCAAGGAGGAAAAATCCCGAGCATACAGGCTGTTCACCGGTTGCCAGTCAGCGCCACCACTGCGATAAAGCTCACGATTTCGTATGTGAGCCACGTAATACCAGGCCTGTGCTGCCACCGCCTTTATCCATGGACGCCGAAAACCAGCGTCAGTTACCAGGATGGGAATACAGCCGTTAGGCAGTAGTTCGGCCAGTGTGTTGAGCAATCGTTTTTGGTATCTCGGGCGACTCACACGCTCATGCACACTTTCATAAATGGGAAATGAGCGTCCTGCCAACGGGATCGCTGCTCTCAACAAGAACGCGTCCTCTTGGGGCGTCAACTCGAGACCAGTCGACCAAAATAAATGGATGTTTAGCGAGCCCAGCAACGCTCGTAACATCACCCAGGTAGAACAGTGGACACTCTGCTCTGAGGTGCTGATTACCCAGCAATCGATCTACTCGTTCGATGGCATATTTGGGGTAGCTCGCCCCGGCAGAGACCGCCCTAGCCCGTCAGCGCCAGACGACGGCCTTGCAGTAAGGATGACCCTTTTCTTAACCTGCCTACTCGGGTTTGATAACGAAACCTGTGTAGAGTGTTGCTACAGGTGGGTGAAAATAACGGATTTGACTATCAGGAATCGGAGTAGACCCGTGTACGAAGATTTGGACGCTCTTACGGCCGTCCTTGAGCAAATCGAAATCAGGATCACTAGGTCGAACCCGCGCTTTGATTGGTAGCATCTGCTCCCCGAATTTGAACTTACTCCGAGTGGTTACGTAGAAAGAATCGCCATACTTATTCACCGAGGCCGAACCAAAGACTACATTTACTGCACATCCTAGCGTCGAAATATCTCCACCCGAACTCAATAAAGCAAAAGCATCATAATAGGTCATTTGAGTACTGCCCACGGTCAGCAGACAATGCTTACGATGATAGATATTCATCGTGAACCATGCATCTACAACTTCCCGTAGGGTTCCTGGATGCAGGACAGCGCCAGGCTGAACGCTTTTCGCCAGTGCCTGACGCTCGGGCATTGACGGTTTCTTTTTCTTACGGCGTTTAGGTAAATCGCCCAAGTGACTGGGGGTGATCGGTTCCGGGTCAGGAGAGGTCCGATTTACAGGATAGCGAGCGGGCAGCGTAGAATCACTTTGACGCTTCTCATTTTTACAGCCTGGCCTGTGTAGTTTAGGTGCCCGGAAAAAGAAGTTTTTCTTTGTAGATATTGAAGCAGCAACGTCAACCAGGCATTCAGGGCAAAAGAACAGGAATTCTTCCGTCACCTTAACAGCGTGGGCAAAACTGGCAGACACCGCTGCATCCATTTCCCAACAAATTGCTGAAACCATCAACTCATCACTCATTAAATCCAAAGCCTCAATCGTTATTCCTTTCAAGAAATCCCCCACCTAACCACTTCGAGAAATGAAGACCTAGGCTCTCTTGAACGTGCAGTCTGTGTTACCCCATAACTTTCTGCCCTGGCGAAAACCGAAAATTGCCAAACACTCATATTGCGTGGGAACCATTAGAAAAGGGGACGCATAGAAAAGGGGACGGATCTATTTACAAGCAATAAATCCGTCCGCTTTCCGCACTTTTCCGTTCCGATGACGAAAGTTTCACTGTGGTTCCAATTCTGACCATAAACCTCTGCGCCCAATGCCGGCCATTAATGTTCCGTAGTCTTCAAAATTACAGACATTCACCTCAGCCTGGCTAACCCACGTTGCTTCACATTCTTCACACACCCACAGCAAAAGTTGTGTAGAGCGGACCCGCATTGCTCGAACGTAACCTTGGCCGCACCTTTGGCACTCAATCAGCATGAAAATAATCTCTGACAGGAATGCGGTGTAGTCTAATCCTATCGGCCGAAAGCCGCCGATCAAGAAAATAGCCATCCCCTCATCAACCCACCAACCGACTAGCCTCTAACCGCTTTCATATTACCAAGTATCCTCCCGGCATCCTGTCCGAGCGGAAGTCCAAACACCCGCGCATAATCCCGGCTGAATTGCGTCGCGCTCTCGTAGCCCACTTCGAAGGCAACCGCCATGATGCTTTTGGCATTCGCCACCATCAGGGTCTGGCCTGGAGCAGGCGAACCCGCTTCTGGTACTGCAAGGGGCTTAGGTTGGTGACAGCTTTAAAGTGACGATGGAATGCCGAGACGCTCATTGAAGCGCGTTGCGCCAATCGCTCAACACCAATGGGCTCGGCGAAGTCGCGCAGATTCATTGGATTGCCAGGTTGATTCGGGCCATCGCGGTATCCGGCGCGGCGATGTCTCGCAACATCCAGCCATGGAGGCCTTGGAGTACGCGGAAGATAATCTCTCGCTCATAGGCGGAGGCCAGGGTCTTCGGAGAAGGGTTCGCCCTGAGCATCGCTGGGACGGTCATTACTGACCTCCAAGAATGATCAATCCTGAGACCCGCGACCCGACTACCAACGCCCTTGGGCTCAAGCCTCCACTGCACGTTTTACCTCAAACACTCTCGCCGTCACTGATATGAATACCAAGATCACAACGACCAGATGCAAGATGCGGCTTAAGCGTCAACGCCGGGATTTCGTAATCGCCATGATTCTGGCGACGAAATGGCAAGGGTTGATCACTGAAGAGCGTATTCAAGCGAGCGGCATAAGCCGTGCAAATGGATTGGAACCGGGCGGCGTCCATCTTGCTGGTCTTATAGATTGGGAAGGCCGGCATGACCGTGAAGCCAGGATAGAAAAGCACCCCGTGCTGGATAGGAAATAGCAGGTCATCCAACGCGCCGTTCACCCCTCGCCCACTGTAGTGGGATTCCCAACCGCCCATTGTGACCACCAACATGGCGCGCTTGCCTGTCATGCTGCCTTCGCCGTAGCGATCGCCCCAGTGGCTTTCGCTATGTTCGCCGACACCATAGGCAAACCCGTAAGCGTAGACGCGTTCGATCCAGCCCTTGAGAATCGCGGGCATCGAGAACCACCACAGCGGAAATTGAAAGATGACGGCATCGGCCCAGAGCAATTTGGCCTGCTCTGCCTGGATGTCGGCCGGTTGGCTGCCAGCGGCAAATACACGCTGGGATTCCAGTGCTGGGTTGAAAGGCGTTTCTGCGTCATAACCTGGGGCGTCGTCCGGATCGAGGGATGCTTTCCACTGCATGCCGTAGAGATCTGAGACTTCGACCTCGTGGCCTGCTGTTTCCAGGTGAGTGATCGCAAAATCCTTGAGCGCTCCATTGAGCGAACGAGGTTCGGGGTGGGCGTAGATCAGCAGTATTTTCATGAGGGCTTCCGCGTTGAATGTGTCCCTCACCGTAAGCCTGTATCCGCTATGATAGAAATGAATTCCCGAAACACATGGTATTTACATGCACAATAGCTTGCGCCGTCTGGATCTTAATCTGCTGGTCACATTGGATGCCTTGCTGGCCGAGCAAAATGTGACGCGGGCAGCGCGCCTGCTCAATCTCGCGCAACCGACCGTCAGCCTGCAACTGGGCAGGCTGAGAGAGCTTCTTGATGATCCGCTTTTGCTGCCTGGCCCTCGAGGGATGTCGCCCACCGAGCGAGCTCGCGAATTGCAGGGGCCCCTACGTGACGCGTTGGCCGCGCTGGAAAGCGCACTGAGTCCTGTGGCCGCTTTTGAACCCGGACGGTCCCATCAAACGTGGAAGATCGCTGCCAGTGATTATGCGACGACTGCCTTGATCTGGCCGTCGCTCTCGCAGCTCAGGCACCTGGCGCCGTACACGCGGTTGGCGCTTATGAATAAACCGACTGTCGACTTTGCCAAGGATCTGGAAAACGGCCTTATCGATCTGGCGCTGCACACCCGCGATGAAGCGCCGCCCAAGTTGCGTCAGCGCTCCTTGGTTCACGAACGCTATGTGCTGGCCGCGCGGCGCGACCATCCCGCTCTGGCAACCAAGCTGTCGCTCAAAGCGTTCTGCGCGCTTGAACATGCCGTCATGTCACCTGATGGCGCCGGCTTCGTTGGCAGTACCGACCACGCGCTGGCAGCTGAAGGTCTGGAACGGCGAGTGGTATTGTCCGTGTCCAATTTCAACTCGCTGGTCTCAGCATTGCTGCACAGCGATTTGGTTGCGGTGGTGCCGGAAAGGCTGGTGAAACATGAGCCAGCGCTTCACGTCCAGGCACCTCCGCTCGCCATTCCCGGGTTTGAAATGCTGATGTTATGGCCCGAGCGACTGCATCGCGATCCTGCCCATATGTGGCTACGCGACCTTATTGCTTCGACGTTGGAAATAACCGGCACGCAGAAATAAACCGGACACTCACATTCAATCTTTGCCATCCGGAGAACATGGGATCGAATAAGGGAGACAGATCTCACATGCAGCCCCACGTAGCCAGCAAGCTGCCCGCCTTCGAGGGTGCATGAAGATCAACCTGCAAATGGTCAGCGCAAATGAGAACGCCAAAACGTCCGATGAGTCTCTGGGCTACTCGATCGAACCACGCATCAGCATGGGCGGTGGCTATACCTACGCGCGCACCCACACCATCAAGGATGCCGCCAACCCACAGAGGTAACAAGCAGTTCGACACCGACACACCGGAGCATCTGTTCAAACTGACCACCCGCTACCACTTCCAGGGCCCGCTGGAAAAACGCCAAGTACAGTTTCTAGAAAAAAAACAGGCAAAAGGGGGCATGACATGGAGCGCCCCCTTTCCGTCTAAAGCATGCACTTACGATCATTCTTATGGTCTACCGGAAGCCGCCAACGGCATCACCTACCCCAGCCCCACCAGAGGCAAATCATATGAAAATGGCTGCCATTTTTGTACTCACCTGGATTGGCTTCTGCTCAGTGGGAGCATTTGCCGGTGATCGGCACAAGGACTATCAAGAGGCAAACAGGCGCTACTGGGAACGCCAACAGGAAATGAATAGAGCAGAAAACAGGAAACACCGCGAACGCCATGAAGAGAGGGAGCGAGAAGAACGCAAGCATTTTGAAGACATGCAGCGGGAAAATGCCAAGCGTAGAGCGGAGCTCTATCAAGAGCGGTAGAGAGTCTGCCACCCTTGACTTCATCAGGCGCCTGGCTCTGTCTTGCCTACATGTCCAGAATTGAACTGGCCTCCAGCAAGCAGAGGCGTATTCCTCAGCAGCAAATCAGGACCAGACCACAATATGACAACCATGGACTGACCCAGCTATGCGATTTTGCAGGATCTAGTTGCCGTTACAAAATATCTGGAAAAACCAAGCTTGAAAGTTCCTTGAAATTATTAGCATCAAGAAAACTCATATCCTGCTTCGCGATCATGCGTCCAGGATAGCTTTTTTTCTTTCTTTCAAAAGCTGTGGAAACGAAGCCATGGTTACCGACCATTCTAAGCGCCTTTGAGATACGCTCAGGATAGCTCTTACCTGCCCACTTCCGAAGGGTAGCTTCTGGCGCACCACGCAAGTTCAGCTCCTCACAAACGCCTCTTGAACAAACCTACCAAGATCACAGGATGCGATTAGCCGAGCATCAATTGCGGCTAGATACCGCATGAGTATGGACACGAGTGTAAACCCGAGCGTTGGCAGCTAACGACAATCCGTGCGGCTCGCACTCAATATGCCTTATGAATGACTTCATTGCCGATCACCTCCCTCATACCGCCGCTGAATCCGCGCCAACTCCCCAGAACGGCGCAACTGCTCCAACGCCCGGGCCCACGCCGCCACCACTTCATCTTCACTGTCAGGGCTGAAGGCGATGTACAACGATGAGCGATACAGCTCGATAGGTATCCGTCGCAGGGTGCCCGGGGCGATGCCCAGTTGGCGGCTGTAGTAGGCCACCCCCGCATCAGTGTCACCGACGATGACTTGGGTGCGTCCGGCAAGCAGCATGCGGTAGAGCAGCTTGCTCTCGGTGGCGCTTTTGTCCAGGTTGTTGAAGCCCAGCGACTGCAGCATCTGGGGCACCAGGCCGGCGTGGCGCGTGGTGATCTGCGGGGCGTTCAGGAGTTGCTCCAGGGAGCTCAGCGGCGGCGCATTGGCCAGTTGATAGGGGTGGATGGATTCTTCCACGATCGGCCCGACCCATTTGTACAACGACTCGCGTTCCGGCGTGCGAAACAGGGAGTACATGATGGTCTTGGGACGATGCTTGAGTACTTGGGTGGCCCGCATGCTGGGTTGCAGCACCACCTCGAAGTCATCCCCGGTCAGCGCCATGATGGCCCGGACGATCTCGGTGGTCATGCCGGTGAGCCGGTTGTTTTCCTGATAGTTGTACGGTGCCCATTCTTCGGTGACGATTTGATACTGCTCGGCCCTGGCGACCGTGCCGAGCAATAGACAAAGCAGTGCTGCAGCCGGTATCGAATGTCTCACGCGTACTCCCTGTGGACCGTTCGGTGTTCGTGCATGGGTAGGCCTGATTCAAGAGGGCAAGGTAAGCATAGACCCAAACACTTGCCTGACAGTTGACGCAGTCCACATTCCGCCCCTTAGCAACCTCTGGACCTTGGTGTAGGATCGGCGCGAACCAGATACGCGGCGCTCCCCTTTCGCCCTCCTCCCTGTGACCCAGCCCATATGAATCCAATCGATCCATTGTCGTTGCAACGCATCATCACCGCCCATGGCAATTTCGAAGGGGCGGCGTATTTCGATGTGGAGGAAAGCCTCGCCCATGAGGTGTTCCCTGATCGCATCGTGTTCCAGACCAACTACCTGGATTACCGCAGCTATGAGGTCGATCTCGCCGAGGGCAGCGTGCGAGTGCGCAAGACGCGGCTGGATAATTACCTGCGCGGACACAAGGCCCAGGTGATCGAGGACGACATGGATGACGAGGATTGGGACGAGCTGGGCAGCCTGTGGCAGCGCTTGAGCCACGACCTGGATACCCAGGGGCAAGGGCCACAGCCCGATCTGGCCGATACCCTGGCCGATCTGTTCGAGAGCCTGTTCGACGAGGCACACGCGCAAGCCCTCATTGAGAACCTGCCGGCGCCTGGCGGACAGTGGGATTGGGCCTGGACGCAAATCGAGTCAGCGCTCACCGAGGCCAATCAGTTGGCGGGGTTCGAATGGAAGGAGTGGTCGTCCTGCGGCGTCGATGCGGTCAATGCCCTGGCCCCGCTGCGGCAACTGGGCATTGAAATCACTGCGCCTGAACGTGAAACCATCGAGGCCGTCAACCGCGCCGACGATTGGGAACGCGCGCTCCTGCAGTATTTCAACGCACAGCTGGAGGCCCATGACTTGAAGTTGCTGGCCATCGGCACGCACTTCGATGAGTACCAGGCCTTCGCCTGCCTGCCCATGAACGGTTTGGGCTTGGTCAATGCCCTGGAGATCATGGGCAGACTGGGCATTGTCTACAAATATTAAGCGACTGGCGCCCTGTGCTTTTACCAGCCCATAAAGGGCTACCCTTCCTTTGAGCCTCGAAGTGACGACATGACAAACTGTGATCAATGCGGGTCCCCCCTTCCTCACGACACTGCTGTTTGCCAGCGATGCGACGGGGGGATGACGTTCACGGTAGAAACGCTCGCGCCAAGGTCTCAGCCGTCGAAAGGGTGGAAAATCCTCAAATGGGTGCTGATCGGTTTTGTGGTCGCGGTGCTGGCCGCCGTGGCGGCGGTCATGTGGATATTCCACTCGTTGGGGCCGATGCCTTCTTTTGGTTGAGGATGGCTCCAGAGCACTTGAAAACCCATCGTGGCGAGGGAGCTTGCTCCCGTTCGACGGCGCAGCCGTCGTAAATCGGCCAAATGAGCTTTGCCTGGAAGACACGCATCGATCCGTTTGGGGCGGCTTCGCCACCCAGCGGGAGCAAGCTCCCTCGCCACGAATACTCACCCGCAACCGAAGCGAAACGCAGCTATCGGTTTTTCCCATAGTTGCTATCGATACCCGCGCCGTTCTCGCCATCGTCCTCTCTCTCTAATCTGCCCACCAACGCGATCGATGACGGCCGCCGCAGATCAAACCGACCTTATGGAGAGAAACACGATGAACACCTTCAACCGCACCCTGGCTGTCGCGACCCTGGCATTGGCCAGCCTCAGCGCCGAGGCCGCTTCGCTGGTCCAAGCCCCTGCCAGCGCGTCCGCTGTCGGCAGCGTGATCCAGTCTGCCAGCTACATCACCACGAAGGACGGCGTGCAGCTGTATTACAAGGATTGGGGCCCGCGCGATGGCCAGGTCGTGACCTTCAGCCACGGCTGGCCGCTGGACTCCGACAGCTGGGAAGGCCAGATGATGTTCCTCGCTTCGAAAGGCTATCGGGTGATTGCCCACGACCGTCGCGGCCATGGTCGCTCCAGCCAGCCTTGGGAAGGCAACGACATGGACCACTATGCCGACGACCTGGCGGCGGTGATTGAAGCGCTGGACCTCAAGAACGTGACGCTGGTGGGCTTCTCGACGGGGGGCGGTGAAGTAGCGCGTTATATCGGTCGCCACGGTACCGGCCGGGTGAAAAAAGCCGTGCTGGTTTCTTCGGTGCCACCGTTGATGCTCAAGACGGAAACCAACCCCGGCGGCTTGCCTATCGAAGTGTTCGACGGCCTGCGCAAGGCGTCCCTGGAAAACCGTTCGCAGCTGTACCTGGACATCGCCTCCGGCCCGTTCTACGGCTACAACCGCAAGGGCGCCAAGCCATCCCAGGGGCTGATCCAATCGTTCTGGGTGCAAGGCATGCAAGGTGGCAGCAAGAATACCTATGACTCGATCGCGGCGTTCTCGGCGACAGACTTCCGCGGCGACTTGAAGAAGTTCGACGTGCCGACCCTGGTCATCCATGGCGATGACGATCAGATCGTGCCTATCGACGCCGCAGGCCGGGCCTCGGCGGCACTGATCAAGGGCGCCCGACTGATCGTCTACCCTGGCGCACCGCACGGCTTGACCGAGACCCACAAGGACCGGCTGAACCAGGATCTGCTGACATTCCTCAAGGAATAAATACACACATCATTTGTGGGAGCGGGCTTGCTCGCGAAAGCGGCGGGCCTGCTTGCATCAGTGTTGAATGGGCCGCCGTCATCGCGAGAAAGCTCGCTCCCACAGGGGTTTGGTTGGGAATCCAAAATTGGCGTACACCCAAGATCAAACCGTGGGAGCGAGCTTGCTCGCGATAGCGATGAAACAGGTTGCATCTATTCCTCAGACCGCCCCGTACTCTCACGATCACGCTCATAGCATCGGGTGAACGGAAACGCCGGTAACCAGGACTCACGGCGCACGGTCCAGCTTTCGTAGGTGGGCATCAGTTGATCGGGGGTATCCAGGATTCCCAAGTGCACTTCGATTTCGTCGCCAGAGCGGGCAAACAGCGACGAGCCGCAGCGGGGACAGAAAAATCGCCCGGCGTAATCCCGTGTCTCGCCCTCGATCGTCACCGCCTCCTGAGGGAACACGGCCGCCGCATAGAACAGCGCCCCGTGATGCTTGCGGCAATCGAGGCAATGGCAAAGGCCGACGCGATACGGGCGCCCCAAGGCTTCAAGTCGAACATTGCCGCACAGGCAACCGCCGGTGAATCGGTCCATGGTGTATCTCCTCTACAACTGAACAGCCAGATTTCACGAAACAGGTCGACTCATGATTGGCGCATGCTGCGCCATCAGCTCCACGACCCAGTCGATGAACACCCGCAACTTGGCGCTGATATGCCGGTTCGGGGGATAGGCCAAATAAAGCGGCATCGGGTCGAGGTGCCAGTCTTCGAACAGCGGCACCAACTCACCCTGCGCTTCATGAGGCCTGGACATGTATTTAGGCAACCAGAGCACGCCCAGCCCCGCCAAACCGGCCGCGAGGTAGGCGTTGCCGTCGTCGATGGCCAGGGCGTAGCGCCCTTTGACGTGAAGCCGCTCATTGTCACGGCGCATGGCGTAGGGCAAGGATCTGCCAGTGCGCGCCCACAAGAAACCGACGATGCGATGGTGTGAATCTTCCAGTTCGCGCGGATGCGCGGGCCGACCGAATCGTGCCAGGTAACTCGGTGCAGCGAAGACACCGAGGGCGAGATCACCGACGCGCCGGGCGACCATCGACTGATCTGTCAGCTCACCACCGCGCACCACGCAGTCGACGCTTTCATCGATCATGTCGACGATGCGATCACTGACGCCCATGTCGATCTGGATGTCCGGGAATCGTTCATAAAACGCTGGCAAGGCCGGTACCAGGATCATCGCCGCCAACGGGCTCGGCACGTCCACCCGCAGGCGCCCGCGGGGTCGTGCCTGGGCGCTGGACAGGCTGGTCTCGGCATCGTCCATGTCGGCCAGCAAGCGGATCACCCGTTCGTAATAGGCGGCGCCGTCGGCGGTGACATTGACCTTGCGCGTGGTGCGGTTGAGCAACTTGACCCGCAACCGTGCCTCGAGCTGCTGCACCAGTTGGGTCACGGTGGTCTTGCTCATGTGCAGGGTCTCCGCCGCCTTGGTGAAGCTGCCCGCCTCCACGACTCGCGCGAACGCTTGCATCGCATCAAAACGATCCATTTCTGCCTCGGGTATCGATCCGATTGTTTGGATTCTACAAACAGTGATCGCCAAGGTTGCTCGTTTATCGCCAGGACACAAGCCCCTAGAGTGAGTTCATCGTTTCAAACCCACTCTTTGATGGAGGTAGTCGTGACACAGCGCGATGTGGTTTTCCCGCCTGGACGCCAGGCACTGTATGAGCGCAATCGCTATTCACCGGCGATTCGTTCCAATGGTTTCCTGTTCGTCTCGGGGCAAGTCGGCAGCACCGCCGACGGTTCACCAGAGCCCGACCTGGAGGCTCAGGTCCGGTTGGCGTTCAACAACCTGAAGGCGATCCTCGCCGCAGCCGATTGCAGTTTTGACGATGTGGTGGACGTCACGGTGTTCATGGTCGATCCCCAGTCGACTTTCGAACGGATCTGGAGCGTCGTGCCCGAGTTCTGGGGCAGCGCGCCGCATCCGACACTGACGGCGGTGGGCGTGACGTGGCTGTATGGTTTTCAGTTCGAGATCAAGGTGATTGCCAGGTTGCCCGAGGCCGACTGATAGGTCAGCTTCATCGGTGTTGGCTGTGCCGCCGTCATCGCGAGCAAGCTCGCTCCCACAGGGGATTTGGACAGGTCGAAAAATCGAAGTCACCACCCATCAAGTGTGGGAGCGAGCTTGCTCGCGATAGCGGTGGGTCAGCTTGCACCGAAGTTGGTTGTGCCGCCGTCATCGCGAGCAAGCTCGCTCCCACAGGGGATTTGGACAGGTCGAAAAATCGAAGTCACCACCCATCAAGTGTGGGAGCGAGCTTGCTCGCGATAGCGGTGGGTCAGCTTGCACCGAAGTTGGTTGTGCCGTCGTCATTGCGAGCAAGCTCGCTCCCACAAGGGATGGTGGTGGTTTTCGCCGGCTAGCCTTTCACCGCGGCTTCAATCGCGGCAATGTCGATCTTGGTCATGGTCATCATCGCCTCGAAGGCCCGCTTGGCGGCGGCTTTATCGGAACTGGCGACCGCTTCAAGCAACACACGCGGGCTGATCTGCCACGACAAGCCCCACTTGTCCTTGCACCAGCCACAGGCGCTGGCCTGGCCGCCGTTGTCGATGATCGCGTTCCACAAGCGGTCCGTTTCGGCCTGGTCTTGCGTTGCAATCTGGAATGAAAAGGCCTCGCTGTGCTTGAACACCGGCCCGCCGTTGAGGCCGATGCAAGGGATGCCGATCACCGTGAAATCCACCGTGATCACATCGCCCTGCTTGCCCGACGGATAATCGCTCGGGGCCTGGTAGACGGCGTTCACCGCACTGTCGGGAAACGTTTTGGCGTAGAACTCCGCAGCTTCCTGCGCATTGCCGTCGTACCAGAGGCAGATCCTGTTTTTATTATTCATTCCGCTTCTCCGAAAGGGACTGGACGATAAAGTCTAGCAGTCCCCCCAAAAGTTGCAGATGACCCGACCTCAGGTAAACAGATCCACGCCCAACTGGAACGCGACCCACAACGCCAGGCCCGTGGCAAACATCAGCGCGATGTTCTCGAACAGGTTGTTGCGATACTCCTTGCCCAGCAGGGACTTCTGGTTGGACATGATCAGCAGGCCCAGGGAAATCACTGGCAAGCCGATGATGTTCAGCGCGTTGACGCCGATGGTCAGCGTGACAAAGTCCGGCATGCCGGGGAGCGACCAGATCAGCGGCGTCACGAGAATGAACAGCATGAACCACTTGTGCATCGGATCATGGTGGAATTCCTTGCCGTAACGCTCCCGGCGCTCGGGCCGCACGTGCTGGAAGGCATCGGTGATAAGCATCGGAAACGCTGTGGTCTTGCCGGAGATGCTGGCGAACAGCGTGGCGAACACGCCGATAAAGAACACGTACCAACCGATCGAGCCGAAGAACATTTCCAGGGCCTTGCCCAGATCGCCCAGGGTTTTGACCTCGATACCGTTGGGTCGCAGGATTTCCGCCCCGACGATCCAGATCGCCAGGTTGATGATGATCCCGACAAACACCGCGAACAGCAGATCGTTACGCTGGATACGCTTGTGTTCAGGCCCCACCCAGCCCTTCTGGCGCATGACATACGGATGGACGAAGTTGGCAATGGAACCGGCCACCGCACCGATCACCGAGACGGCCACCAGCAACGCACCGTGCACACCTTCATCGGGCGGAATGCTGAAGCCGATGGTGCCCTTGACGATGCCCGCGACATCCGGGCCGGACATCACCGCCAGGGCCAGGAACGCCAGCGTCATGATCGCTAGCAGGCCTTTCATCACGCCCTCGATCATCGAATAGATATTGCGCCCGACGAGCATCCACACCGCCAAGACCACCGCCACCGAGCACAGCAGTGGATAGTCAATCTTGAGCAACATGGCTAAGGCTTCACCGGCCCCCTTGATCATGTAGGCATTCATCAGGTGCCCCATGAGCAGCGCATACACCAGCAGGAACCAGGCGAAAAACGGATTGAGCTGGGCATAGCCTTGCAGGATGGTCATGCCCTGGTTATTGCAGAGCTGGAAGCGCGCGATGATGTTGACGATCAGGTAGCGCAGCAGCAGAGAGATCGCCAGCACCCACATCATTGCGTAGCCGTAGTTCGCCCCGGCCACGGATGAGGTGATCAGGTCGCCGGCACCCAGCCAGGAAAGGACGGCGATGATGCCGGGACCGAGAAGCTTGAGCAGGCGCACGAAACGGCCTTGCACGGGCGCCGCAACCTTGCCTTCAACGGAAGGAATGCTCGTCATGGATGGAGTCTCCGTTTATTTTTTTTGTGAGAAACGGCCACAGTCGAACATATTAGATACGACGTCGTACAACCATAATTAATGCGTAATTATGTAAAAATGTTTCAAGGGTATCCGCTCCCGAGATACCGCTGTCCTCAGGAGCAAATTGCCACTAATCCCTCAGAGGTTCGCCGTTATCGACCAGCCAGCGCACCATCCGCGCCAACGGCACCCGATGCTGCTGGATGGCGCACCAACTGACATGTTCATGGCGATACAGCTCGACGTAACGGTTGAGCAGCACATGGCGACCATCCTCGGCCAAGCGCAATTCAACTTCACGACAGTGCAGGACATCCGGCTGGAGCGAGCGCATTCGTCGATGCAAGACCAACGCTTGGTTATTCATCGGCAGCGGCTCCATCCTGGCACTGCGGGGCGTCCTCCACCACTGCTCCCAACTTGCCCTGGGCGACAAGATCGGCACGCCGCTGCGCCGTGGCATCGCGAAGCGCCGCGTAGTAATCCGGTTCGGTCTGCAACTCGTTTGTCAGTGGCAATGCCTCGGCGCGGCCATCGACAATGCCGCCGACGGTGTTGATCGTGCCCAGGGTGTCGACGGTGCTGCTGTTGTCGCCAAACGGGTCGACCGCAGAACTCAGCACTTTACCCGTCGCGTCCCGCAGGTTGGCACTGCCCAGCAGCGGCAGTTCCACGATGGGCCCGGGGGCGAGGTTCCAGACGCCGAAGGTCTGGCCGAAATCGGCCTTGTGGCGCTCAATGCCCAGCTTGCCCGACACGTCGATCAGCCCGACGATGCCCGCGGTGGTGTTGATGACGAAACGGCCCAATGTATTGACCGATCGCTGGGCGTTGCCTTGTAGCAAGTCGTTGATGAACACCTTGGGCTCGCCGAAGTTCGCCACGAAGTTGTGGACGCCGACCTGGAACATCTCTGGCAGCTTGCGATAACCCCGGGCCACCGGGGCCAGCGCATAGTCATCCACGGTTCGGTTGAACGCGAAAATGCCACGGTTGACCGGTTCCGCGGGATCGTAAACGGTGTAGGTCGCGCGTTCACACGAGCCTGGTTTTGCAGCGGGTGTGCTGGAGCAACCGCTGGCGAGTGCCGCCAATACAACCACGACGGTGGATCGAACGAACAACGGAGCGGGCTTGGTGATCGGCATACAGGGTTATCTCGGCGAGGAATGGGATGCTGCCGATCAGCTAAATAAACGGTGCCGGACACAGCTCTTGTGAAGAGGGGGATGCTTGCTGTGGGAGCAAGGCTTGCCCGCGATGCAGGCGACGCGGACTTTCAAACATCGAGGCGCCTGTTTCGCGAGCAAGCTTTGCTCCCACAGAAACCCCCTCGCCACAAAGGTTGTGCAGGGCTGACTTGTTTTTAACTGACCGACATCAAGGCCATCCTGCCGCCGTTTTTTTGCCCGCAGATTTCCAGAATATTGCCCGCCGGCAACTTTATTACCGAGTTGAAATATATGACGCGGGCCCTGGATTGACCCTAGTATCCCCTCCTGTATTCATTACCCTGCGTGCCCACCGTGAGCCATTTATTACTGGTGGACGATGACCTCGAAGTCCTCGCCCTCTTGCGCAAGTTCCTCGAACAACATGGCTATAGCGTGGACGTGGCGGCCGACGGCAACGCGCTCTGGCAGGCGGTGGCGCGCCAGGTGCCGGACCTCATCATCCTCGACGTCATGTTGCCGGGCGACAACGGGCTGGTGCTCTGCCAACGGCTGCGGGCCGAGCACACGGTCGGCATCATCATGCTCACCGCCATGGGCGAGTTGAGCGACCGCGTCGTCGGTCTGGAGTTGGGGGCGGACGACTACCTGACCAAGCCCTTCGATGCGCGGGAGCTGTTGGCCCGGGTACGCGCCGTGCTGCGGCGCACCGGTGAGGCCAGGAGCGCATTGACCGACGTCTCCCGGCCGATCCTGGAGTTCGAAAACTGGCAACTGGACGTTACCCGGCGCGAGTTGCGCTCACCGGACAAGGTCATGATCCCGCTGTCCACCGGTGAGTTCGAACTGCTGCTGGTGTTTGCCGAACACCCGCAGCGGGTGCTGACCCGCCAACAGTTGCTGGACCTGGCCCGCGGCGAAACGTTTGAGGCGTTCGACCGCAGCATCGACGTCCAGGTCAGCCGCCTGCGGCGCAAATTGGAGACCGACATCAGCGGTGCGTCGATGATTCGCACCGTGCGCAACAGCGGCTACCTCTTTAGCCCCCACGTGGTGAAACGATGAAGCCCTCGCGCCCGGGCACTCATCGACCACGGGACACGGTGGCGCGCTGGATTGCCCTGACCACCATGATCGCCATGTTGACCTTGCTGGCCCTCAACGAGCTGTTCAGCCTGCTGGCCGGCGCCTGGGCGCGCCCTCCCCTGATGGAAACCGGCCTGATGGAAAAGGCCGCCGCCATCACCCGCATCATCGACTCCGTCGCCCCCGCACAACGCCCGGCGATTACCGCGGCCGCCAGTGATCAGGCGTTCAACGCGCAATGGTTGCAGCGTCGTGAAGAGGCGCGCTTGCCAATGATCGACGACCCGGAGTTCCGTGAAGGTTCGGCGTTCCTGCGCCAGCAACTAGGCCGACCGGACGCCAGGATCGAGGCTTACGAACCGGGCGACTGGCCAGCCGACCAACCGGATGCACGCTACGCGGTGATCATCGAACTGGCCGACCATTCGTGGGTGATCTTCTCCGTACCCTCGCGCAGTTGGGGGCTGAGCGAATGGGCGCGCAACGGGATCATCATCGCGCTGATCCTGCTCTCGACATTGATCGTCGCGCTGATCGCCACCCGGCACCTGGCCGCACCGTTGGAACGCTTTGCCGAAGGCGCCCGGCGCTTTGGCGTCGACCACCAGGCGCCGCCGATTCCGGTCATCGGCCCCCACGAAATCCGTCAGGCGATCCTCGCGTTCAACGCCATGCAGGCCCAGCTCAAGCACTTCCTGCAGGACCGCACGCAGATGCTCGCCGCCATCTCCCATGACTTGCGTGCGCCGCTGACCCGCATGCGCCTGCGCGGGGAGTTCATCGAGGATGCCGAGCAGCAATCGCGCTTGTTCCGGGACGTGGACGAAATGCAGGCGATGGTCAACTCCGCCCTGGAGTTCTTCCGCGACGATGCCCGGCTTGAACATGCCACCGCGTTCGACCTGGCCGAGCTACTGCACACCATCGTCGATGACCTCAAGGACGCCGGCACCGAGGTTGGGTTCGAAGGTGCCCAGCGCTTCGTCTATGTTGGTCGGCCCATCGGCATCAAGCGCGCCTTGGTCAACCTGATCGACAACGCGATCAAGTATGGCGGCGAGCCGACGGTTCGCCTCGAAGCCGACGCCCACCGTGTGGACATTCGCATCCTCGACCGAGGGCCGGGCATCGCCGCCCAATACCTTGAGCAGGTCTTCACGCCGTTCTTTCGCATCGAAGGCTCGCGCAACAAGCACACCGGCGGCGTCGGGCTGGGCCTGTCGGCGGCCCGGGCGACGGTGCTGGAACATGGCGGGACGCTGACCCTGAGGAATCGAAAGGACGGCGGATTGGAGGCCAGAATCTCCTTGCCGCTTGACTGAAGCCCCGGATGTATCGATCCGCGCTAAACAATCCGCGCCTTCCTCGGTAGGATGTCCGGCCTTTCCGGCCTCGCCCCTGTCCCGGGAAGGCGCTCTTGTTTGTATCGCCCGGCTCCAAGCGCCATCGTTCGCGCTCACGACAGACAAGAATCGACGGAGCCAAACCAAGGAATTCACCGATGATTCTTATCATTTATGCGCACCCCTACCCCGACAAATCGCGGGTGAACCAGCAGATGCTCACGCAAGCATCCAGCAACCCGGACGTCGTCATACGTTCGCTCTACGCGCTTTACCCCAACTTCGATATCGACGTCGAGGCGGAACAGCGTGCGGTGGAACAAGCAGAGCTTGTCGTCCTCCAGCACCCGATGTACTGGTACAGCACCCCGCCCCTGCTGAAACTGTGGATCGATAAAGTCTTCACCCACGGCTGGGCCTACGGCAAAGGCGCCACGGTCCTCAAGGACAAAAGCCTGTTGTGGGCCGTGACCACCGGCGGCGAACAGGATCATTTCCAGATCGGCGCCTACCCGGGCTTTTCGGCGTTGGCCCAACCTCTCCACGCCACGGCCATTTATTGCGGCATGCGCTGGCTGGAACCCGTAGTCGTGCATGGCGCGTATGCCGCCGAGTCCGAGGCCCAACGCACCCAAATCGAACATTACGGCGAACGCCTGGCCGCCTGGAAGGAAGATTGAAATGGAGACTCACAGCCTGATTGAAATGCTCATCTACCTGGCCTCAGCGACGCTGATCGTACCGATTGCCGTTCGGTTTGGCCTGGGCCCGGTATTGGGTTACCTGCTCGCCGGGTGCATCATCGGCCCGTGGGGGTTGAAGCTGATTACCGATGTGAAGGCGATCCTGGAGTTCGCTGAAATCGGCGTGGTCCTGATGCTGTTCATCATCGGCCTTGAGCTCGACCCCAAACGGCTCTGGGCCCTGCGCCGGATGGTATTTGGTGGCGGAGCCCTGCAGATGCTCGCCTGTGGCGCCGCCATTGGCTTGTTCTGCACAGCCCTGGGCCTGAACTGGACGGCAGCGCTGTTGGTCGGCCTGACCCTGAGCCTGTCCTCCACGGCCATCGCCATGCAGGCCATGAGCGAACGCAACCTGACCGCCACCGCCGTCGGCCGCAGCAGCTTTGCCGTGCTGCTGTTCCAGGACATCGCGGCCATTCCGCTGGTGGCGATGATCCCGCTGTTGTCGGCCCACGGCGACACGCCTTCGGGCACCGCGCTGTTGCTATCGATTGGCAAAATCGTCGCCGCCATCGCCATCGTCGTGCTGTTGGGCCGCTACGTGACGCGACCACTGCTGCGCTTCGCCGCGCGCTCAGGCTTGCGGGAGATTTTCAGTGCCGTCGCGCTGTTCCTGGTGTTCGGCTTCGGCTTCTTGTTGGAGGAAGCCGGCTTGTCGATGGCCATGGGCGCATTCCTCGCCGGGGTGTTGCTCGCCAGCTCTGAATATCGACATGCCCTGGAGAGCGACATTGAGCCCTTCAAGGGCCTACTGTTGGGTCTGTTTTTCATCGGCGTCGGCATGTCGATCGATTTCGGCACCCTGGTCAACGCCCCGCTCAAAGTCATCACCCTGACCCTGGGCTTCATTCTGATCAAGCTGCTGGTGATCAAGTTGGCGGGCCGGTTCCTCAACGTCCCCGCCGGCCAGCGTTCCTGGCAGGCGGTGTTGCTGGGCCAGGGCAGCGAATTCGCTTTCGTGGTGTTTGGCGCGGCGACCGTGGCCGGCATCTTGACCGATCAATGGGGCAAGAGCCTGACCCTGGCAGTGGCCTTGTCCATGTGCCTGACGCCCTTGTTGATCCTGCTGCTGGATCGCTTCGAGTCCGTCACCCGGAAAAACAAACGCGAATCCGACCTCGTCGACCAGCAGAACCCACGGGTGATCATCGCCGGGTTCGGCCGCTTCGGGCAGATCGCCGGACGCCTGCTGATGTCCTGCGGCGTCGAGGTGGTGGTACTGGATCACGACCCCGACAACATCGAGACGCTGCGCAAGTTCGGCGTGAAAGTCTTTTATGGCGATGCCACGCGCCTCGACTTGCTGCATGCGGCCGGTGCGGCCCAAGCGGTGGTGTTGATCAATGCGATCGACAATCAGGAAGACAACCTCACGCTGACCCGGCTGGCCCAGGAACACTTCCCCGCGTTGCAGTTGATCGTGCGGGCGCGGGACATGGGGCACCTCATCACCCTGCGGCAGATGGGCGTGGAAGCGGCCGAGCGCGAAACCTTCGAAAGCGCGCTGTCCTTGGGTCGCAGTGCGCTGGAACGCATGGGGGTCGGGGCTTACGAAGCCCGTGAGCGGGCGGATCAGTTCCGGCGGCTGAACCTCAAGATGCTGGAGGAAATCGTCGCCCAGCCGGAAGACGACCTCAAGTTCCGCCACGACGCCTACCGCCGCGCCAATGCGCTGCTCACGGAGATGTTCAACGAAGACCGTGCCCACCCCGTCGACAGCTGGCCGGAACACCATCGCAACGAAACCGACAAGACGCCGAGTTGACCGGCGTCATACACGCCCGAACTTGCGCCGGTATTCCATCGGCGTCAGTCCGGTCAGTGCCTTGAACATCCGCTGCAAGTTGGAGCTGCTGCTGAAACCCAGCTCGGCGCCGATGCTGGCGAGGGGCAGCGCCGTCAACATCAGGCGCTCGCTGACCTGATTCAACTTGATGCGCCGGGCATAGGCTGCGACGGGCTGACCTGTTTCACGGCTGACCTTGCGCGCCAAGGTGCGCTCGGACACCGCCAGCGCGCTGGCCAGCACCTGGGCGGTGATCCCCTCGGCCGGCATCTGTTCGATCAACCCATGCAACTGTCGCAACCATCCACTGGGTTGCTCGATCAGCGTGCTGCCCTGGAACGCCACATGGGCAATGGCCGGGCGCGGCAGCACCATGAGCCGGGTGATGTCCCGCAGGACGTCGCTGCTGACGCTGCGCTCGATGAGGGTTTCAGCGATGGGCAGGTAGCCGTTCACTCCGGACGCCGTCGCCGTGCGTTCATTGAACACGCAGTTCTGCTCGCTTTGCCAAAGGACTTTTCGATACTGCTGCTGCATCGCTTGCGCCAGCCACCAGGTCACCGTCGCGCCCTGCCCGTCCAGGCGGCCACTGGCGGCCAGCAGGCAGACGCCGGTGCAGTAGGACCAGAGCTTCAGTGCTCGGGCAGGCTTCGACAGCGCGCTCACGAGGGCTGCCTGATCAGCCAGCAGCGCATTCACCTGCTCCGCCGATTCGGCCCAGAAACCGGGAACCAGAACGGCATCCAGCCTGGTGCTGCCCAAGGCCGCTTCCGCGTGCAAGGTCACGCCATGGGCACACACCACGGGGCCGGCCTGCAAGGCGATGTAGCGCGCCTCGAACAGCGCCTGCCCTCTCCTGCGGTTGGCGGCATGCAGCAGATCGGCGAAGGCGAACAGGCCCGCAGGCATGCAGCCGGGAAACAGGAGCAGACCGACTCGAAGTTTTTTGATCATGGCTTGAAACGAATCAAAGATGTCAGATCCGGCCATTATGCACACGGAGCCGGATCGGCACCATGAAGCGCTCGCTCAACAGGAACGCCTCATGAACATCCAGCAGATCCGTAACGCCACGATCATTCTTGAATTCGGCCCGTATCGCGTGCTCGTCGACCCGATGCTGGCTGGCAAGGGCACGCTGCCGCCGCTTCGCCTGTTTGGCGCCACACAACGCAATCCGCTGGTGGCGCTTCCGGCCTCGACAGCGCAGGCCCTCGAGACCGTCACCCATTGCCTGATCACCCACTGCCAGAAAGGCCATTTCGACCATCTGGACCGCGCGGCCAAGCGGTGGCTGAGGGAAAAACAGATCCCGGTCATCTGCACACCCCATGACGCCCCGTACCTAGCCAAGCGTGGTTTGAATGTCCAGGCGCTTGCCCAGGCCCATGATCAACCCCACCCGTTTCTGGGCGGCACTATTCGCTCGGTCCGATGCACCCATGGGTTGGGCCTGGTGGGCAAGTTGATGGAGCACGGTGTCGGCTACCTGATCGAGCTGCCCGGCGAACCGAGTGTCTACCTCACCGGCGACACCGTGCTCACCCCCACCGTGTGCGAGTTCGTCTTGCGTCACCAGCCGCAGGTCAGCGTGGTGCCGGCAGGTGGGGCACGGTTCGATATCGGCGGCGACATCATCATGGGCATCGACGAGACGCTGGAATTCACCCGTTTGTCCCGCGGGACCGTGGTGGCCAATCACCTGGAAGCGATCAGCCACTGCCCGACGACACGCCAGGCCCTGGCTGCAGCCGCCGTGAAGGCCGGTGTTGGGGGCCGGTTGTTGATACCGGAAGATGGCGAGACGTTGGTTTTCCAGGCGGCCTAGACCAATGCGTCCAGCTCGGCGAGCATCGGCGCCGGGATCTTCAGCTCACTGGCCGAGAGGTTTTCACGCAGGTGCGCCAGGGACGATGTACCGGGAATCAGCAGGAGATTCGGCGCACGTTGCAGCAACCACGCCAGGGCCACGCACAGCGGTGACGCCTGCAAGCGCGCCGCCACGCTGGAAAGGGTTTCCGATTGCAGCGGTGTGAAGCCGCCCAGGGGGAAGAACGGCACGTAGGCGATGCCCTGCCGGCCCAGGTCGACGATGAGCTGCTCGTCGTCGCGATGGGTCAGGTTGTAGTGGTTCTGCACGCAGACCACCTGGGCGATGCCTTGGGCCTGCTTGACCTGCGTGGCCGTGACGTTGCTCAGGCCCAAGTGGCGGATGAGGCCCTGGCGCTGCAACTCGGCCAGTGCCGTGAACGATTCCTCGATGGAAGCCTCCGAAGGCGAATGCAGGTCGCCCCACACCCGCAGGTTGACCACGTCCAGAACCTCCACGCCGAGGTTGCGCAGATTGTCGTGGACCGCACGGGTCAGCTCGGCGGGGCTGTGGGCCGGGTTCCAGGACGCATCGACACCGCGCACGGCACCGACCTTGGTCACAATGACCAGATCCTGGGCATAAGGGTGCAGCGCTTCGCGGATCAATTGGTTGGTGACATGGGGCCCGTAGAAGTCTGCGGTGTCGATGTGGTTGACCCCGCTCGCCAATGCTTCGCGCAGCACGGCGACGGCGGCCACCGGATCTTTGGGCGGCCCGAAGACCTGGGGCCCCGCCAACTGCATAGCGCCATAGCCCATGCGATTGACCGTGCGATCACCCAGTAAAAAACTGCCCGCCTTGCCTGCAATGTTCATCTCGTAGCCCTCGGATCAATGTAAGTGGGCCGACTATAGGCGTTGACCATTTCCTTGATAATCAGGTGCAATCAGCACGGGTTGTACGGGGGAGAGAACAATGGCGACGGATATTCAAGACTTGCTGGCCTTTGTGGCCGTGGTCAATGCAAAGGGCTTTCGTGAAGGCGCGCGGGTGAGCGGCAAGTCCGCGTCGAGCCTCAGCGATGCCGTACGCCGGATGGAAAGCCGGCTCGGCGTGCGCCTGCTCAACCGCACCACCCGCAGCGTGGTACCGACCGAGGCCGGTGCCCGGTTGATGGAACGCATCGTCCCGGCCCTGGGCGAAGTCGAGGCGGCGATGGACGTGGTCAACGATTTTCGCGACCGTCCTTCCGGCACCCTCAGGCTGAACGTGCCGGTCAGCGCGGCTCGGCTGGTGTTGCCGGCGATCATCACGCCGTTCCTGAAAAGCTATCCCGACATCCGCCTGGAAGTGGTCACCGAAGAGAGTTTCGTCGACATGCTCGCGGCCGGCTGTGACGCGGGCATTCGCTACGACGAGCGCCTTGAGCAGGACATGATCGCCATCCCCATCGGCCCCCGGTTCCAGCGCTTCGCCACGGCCGCGGCACCGGCGTACCTTGATGTCAGGGGCCGGCCCGAACATCCACGGGACCTGCTGGGGCATGCCTGCCTGACGGGCAAGTTTCCCAGCGGTGCCCTGCCCCTGTGGGAATATGAACGTGACGGCGAAACCGTGAGCGTCGACCCGAGCGGCCCGTTGATCGTGCGCATCGGCGGTGCGATGGACCTGGCGGTACAGGCCGCGGTGGATGGCTTGGGCGTTGTCCACTTGTTCGAGGACTGGCTACGGCCCCACCTGGACAGCGGCGCCCTCGAACCGGTGCTCGAACCCTGGTGGCAGCGTTTTACCGGGCCGTTCCTCTACTACCCCGGCCGCCGCTACCTGCCCTCGCCGTTGAGGGCTTTCGTGGACTTCATCCATGCACAACGGGGTGGAGGCGAGCCTGCTCGCGAAGGCGTCGGCACAGTCAACCTCCCCCGCAAGCTGATACACCGCCATCGCGAGCAAGCTCGCTCCCACAAGGGTTCGGCGGTGTAGCTGAAAATCCCGCCCACCACAAATCTCTGTGGGAGCGAGCATGCTCGCGATAGCGGTAGTGCATCCACCCCAATGGCCCGCTCGTCTCCCCGCCACGAGGATTTTCGAACCAAGCGTTTCGCCACGGTTCGGACCTACATGACACCGCTGAAAGCCACGCTGACGCGCTTCGACGTCACGGCTTGAACAGCGGGTAGATCAAGGCTTCTTTGCGCTTCACTGCCGGGAGTTTTCGTTATGTGTGACGGTCTTGTTCAACACGGTTCTTCAAAAGACTCCCTGGCGTATTTCGCCCAACGAGACACGCCCGGCAGCCGTTTCGGTACAAGCGTGACGCCCCTGGAGCTGTGCGTGACAACGCCGCCCAAGACCCAGGAGCAGCACAGCCTGATCAAGCCAAACATGCAGGTCAGTGCCATTCGCCGTCGCGGCGGGCACTTGGAGTGCATCAAGGTTCGCTGGGGCTGGTCGCCGATCTGGTCGGTGGGAACGATGCCGCCACTGACGCATCTGCCCTTGCATCTGGTCATGCGCTCCAAAGTCTTCGATCCCATCAAGCACGAAGGCCGCGTACTGGTCGCTGTGGAGGGCTGGTATGAGGCGCAAGCGTCCTCCTCGCCCTCCCAGGCGCAACGCCTCACCTACACCACCGCCCGGCAGTCGACCCCGATCTTCCTGGCCGCCCTGGCCCAGGCCAGCGAGACGCCGTTTGGCTGTGACGGCCTGGCTCTGATCACGTACGGCGACATCGCCAACCAGCAACAGCGGGTGCTGGCCTTCAGCGCCGAAGAGGCACTCGACTGGCTGGCGCCCGAGCTCGGATGGGAGCAGGCACAACAACTGGCCGCCCGCCTGAACGGCGCGCAACCGCCCCTTGAACCGACGATGACAACCCAACGTCCGGCCCAGGGGCTTTGATGCTGGGAACAGCGGACTGGAAGCGCACGGCCAAAGGAATGCAGGAACAGCGCAGCAAGGGACGGTAAACTGCGGCGGTCTTTTTACTTTTCCTGCATGAGGCTTTGCATGAGCAACCCAGACATCACGTTTATTCCAGATCCAGATGCCGATTCCATTTCCTCCGACGTCGCCGGTTTCGGCGGCCTGCTGGTCTCCACGCAAATCCCCACCCGCGCCGATGGCAGCCTGGAGCTGGGCGACATCACGTTGCAGAGCGAATGCACGCTGCAAGCCCTCAAGACCGCCCTGGAGGGCGCCGGCAGTTCCATGGACCGGGTCCTGCACCTGACCATCTACCTGACCGACATGGCCGATCGCGCCGCGTTCAACGAAGTCTACAAACGCTTCTTCGCCAAGCCCTGGCCGGTTCGTGCAGCGGTGGGCGTGGCCGCGCTGGCGGTCGAGGGAATGAAAGTGGAAGTGACGGCAATGGCGGCGAAGGGCTGAACTGACCACGCGCCAACAGACACGACTCCTTTGTGGCGAGGGGATTTATCCCCGCTGGGCTGCGCAGCGGCCCTAAAAGAAGTTCAGATGTAATCAACCTGACACCCCACGGCGACAGTAATTGGGGCTGCTTCGCAGCCCAGCGGGGATAAATCCCCTCGCCACAAGGTGTGTTCTGAACCCTATCTCCGGTCCAAACGGGCTTGTGTTTATCCCGGTGTAGGAGCGTTCAGGATCGGGCTACGTTGTCTTGCGCCATTCCCTACAACTGCGCCAGAATCCGCCGGCTTGTGCGCCTGGGGGGCCGGGCTCTATCGTTTCCGGGTCGCTGACGAATCAGCGATCGGGTTTGGTAGCCCGGTTTCCTGGCGCACGTGCAATCCTGATGCAACGGACTTCTACGTCCTCTGTTTTATGGTGGTCATGCGCAGGGCGTTCTCGGACGCGCCGGGTTGCCAGGTAACCGGTCTACCAACCTTCGTATGGCCACCACCCTTCGTTTGGTAGCGAGAGTGATGGCTCCAATTTCTTATCTGGAGTTTCATCTATGTTCAAACCAACACCCAACCCACCGGACACCGATCCAGCCAACTCAAAAGCATTCGACAAAGCCGCCGACCGCATCCTCGATCACTACCTCAAGCCCAAACCCAACAAACCCGAGGCCGATCCCGGCCAGCTCTTCACCGTCGCCCATGGCGTCGACACCGAAATCCTGCTCGCCAACCTCAGCGAAAACCTGGCCTCGGCCAACGCCATGCTCAGCGACCTGGCCTTCGACCTGGAAGGCTCAAGGCGCCACATTGTCCTGGGCATCCACCAATTGATCGAGTTGAGTGGACAGCTGGCAAACCGTGCGTTGGATAACGTCGAAGCACGCCCATCGACATAGCCCCCCTGTGGCGAGGGGATTTATCCCCGCTGGACTGCGCAGCAGGCCCAATATCTGTCAACTCGGTGTGTCAGGTTTATCCCTACCTGCCTTTTTAGGGCTGCTTCGCAGCCCAGCGGGGATAAATCCCCTCGCCACAGGGGTTTGCCTGGCAATCCGTTCCACCAATCCCCGCCTATACTTCTCTGCCAATCCCCCCTGGGGCCTGCACTTCCAACAATAAAAAGCAGAGGTGGAACATGGTCTGGCAACAAGTCTACGATCCCTTCGGTAATGCGGTGCTGTCGACGCTTCTGGCGGCGGTTCCGGTGGTGGTGATGCTGGCGTCCCTCGCCTTCTTTCATGTCAAAGCGCACCTGGCGGCATTGTACGCCCTGGCCTCGGCGTTGCTCATTGCGATTTTCGCCTTCGGCATGCCGGCCGACATGGCCGGTTCTGCGGCTTTGTATGGCGCGGCCAATGGGTTGCTGCCCATCGGCTGGATCGTGCTCAACATCATTTTCCTGCACCGGCTGACCACCGAGAACGGTTCGTTCAAGGTCCTGCAGGACTCCCTCGCCCGCATCACCGACGACCGGCGCCTGCAATTGCTGCTGATCGCGTTTTGCTTCGGCGCATTCTTCGAGGGCGCGGCGGGCTTCGGCACGCCGGTGGCGGTGACCGGGGCGATCCTGATCGGGCTGGGCTTCTCGCCCCTGGCCGCCTCGGGCCTGGCGCTGATCGCCAACACCGCGCCCGTGGCCTTCGGCGCCCTGGGTACACCCATCATCACCCTGGCCAAAGTCACCGGGCTGGATGAAATGGAGCTGTCGATGATGGTCGGTCGGCAGTTGCCGTTTTTCTCGGTGCTGGTGCCGTTCTGGTTGATTTGGGCCTTCGCCGGGTGGCGCAAGATGCTGGAGGTCTGGCCGGCGATCCTGGTGGCCGGTGTCAGTTTCGCCATCCCGCAGTTCCTGGTGTCCAACTACCACGGGCCGATGCTGGTGGATGTCATCGCCGCGCTGATTTCCATGGCCTGCCTCACCGGTTTCCTCAAGGTCTGGAAACCGGCCACGGTGCATACATCCGCGGCGCTGACGGGTCGGCACGATGACTCGAAGATCGAGGCGAGCGAGCAACAGCAACCGGTCACCACCGGCGCTTTCGGCAGCGACAACCGCCCCGCCGTGCTGCGGGCCTGGATGCCATGGATCATCCTCACGGTATTCGTCTTCGCCTGGGGCACCCAGGGCTTCAAGAACCTGTTCGACACCCGTCCGGCGCTGGACCCGCAAACCCAATCGGCCAAGCTCGACCCCCAAGGCAAGCCGATGCGCGAGGCCAATCCGATCTTCTCGCCCCTGATGACCTTCGGCACCATTCACCAGCAGATCGAAAAAGTCCCGCCCGTAGTGCCCCAACCCAAAACCGAGGAAGCGGTCTACAAGTTCAACTGGTTCACCGCCACGGGCAGCGGCATCTTCCTGGCGGCGATTCTGGGTGGCTTGCTGATGGGCTATTCCATCCCGCAACTGGTGCGCCACTACCTGCGAACGCTCTGGGTGGTCCGCTACTCGCTGATCACCATCGTGGCGATGTTGGCGTTGGGATTTCTCACGCGATATTCAGGCCTGGACGCGACCATGGGCCTGGCCTTCGCCGCCACGGGCATTTTCTACCCCATGTTCGGCACCCTGCTGGGCTGGCTCGGCGTGGCGCTGACCGGCTCGGACACGGCCTCCAACGTGCTGTTCGGTGGATTGCAACGGGTGACAGCGGAACAGTTGGGGATCAGCCCGGTGTTGATGGCCGCGGCCAACAGCTCCGGCGGCGTCATGGGCAAGATGGTCGACGCCCAGTCGATCGTGGTCGCCTCCACCGCGACCCGTTGGTACGGTCACGAAGGCGAAATCCTGCGCTACGTGTTTTTCCACTCGGTGGTGCTGGCGATTCTGGTGGGCGGGCTGGTGACGTTGCAGGCGTATGTGGCGCCGTTCACGCATATGGTGGTGGGAGGACAGTAATCGAGGGTCAGGCATGATCGGGGCTGTTGTGGCGAGGGAGCTTGCTCCCGCTGGGCTGCGAAGCGGCCCCTTTTGCGATCGCTGCGCGATCGAGCGGGAGCAAGCTCCCTCGCCACAGACAAGCGCCTTTACAACCGGCAGGCTTGCCTTTCAAGCAGGGTGTTACTGAACGTTTTTCAGCTTGACCACATCACCGGACACCGAGGTGGTGTAGCCGGTCAGGACCCAGGCCCAGAACCAGTTTTCCTGGACTTGGGTGTTGATCATGGCGTCGCCGCCCTTGGCCTTGATCGCGGCGGTCTGGGCGCGCACGAAACGGTTGTTCTGCTGGATCGGGATCAGGCCGAACAGCAGCAGGCCGGTGGCCTTGGCTTCACTGTGGCCGACAACGGTGTATTGGGTGCTGTCGTATTGCTGGGTTTTCATCGGGGTGCCGGTGCAACCCGCCAGGGCCAGACCAAACAGGGCGCAGGCAACAACTTTGCTGATGTGATTCATTTGAAGCTCCATAAGAAGACGCCCGGGATCCGTCTCTCGGGCGGCGCGTACTCTAACCGATCAGCAATAAATTGACACACCATAATCCGTCCAATTCAGTACCTCAAAGGCTCATCGCAGAGCCATCCGTCAGGTGCACCTCCAGCGAAACAGCCCCTCGTCGATAACATGAAAACTGCGCCACGGAAGGCAGTTCTTGTCTTGACGGCCGCTAGGTAACGGCCGGTCCCGTTGGAGGGTTTTTATCATGATTGACCTGACTGTCTGGAACATTACCCTGCCCGTGCAAACGCCGGCGCAGGTCGTGGCGACCAAAGCCATGCCGGCCCTGAAAAACAAGTATTTCGACAATAACGGCCAGCGGATCGTCTTCTGGGCGCCGGTCACCGGCTCCCATACCGGCAAAAGCGAATACCCGCGCTCCGAGCTGCGGGAAACCAGTAAAGACGGCAAGCTGCACAACTGGCGCTACAACAGCGGCACCAACACCCTCAAGGGCACCCTGGCGGTGAACCAGGTCCCTTCCGAAGGCCGCGTGGTGGTGGCGCAGATCCACGCCAAGGACGCCCCCACGCCTTTGTTGAAGCTGGTGTACCGCTACGCCAAGGGCACCGGCAATATCGACGTGGAATACCGGGTCAAACCCAAGGACAAAAAGAGCCCGGTGATCTACACCGTGCCAAACGTGCCGCTGAACAAGGCCTTCTCCTACTCGCTGCAAATGGACAAGCAAGGCAAGCTCTCGGTGCTGATCGGCAGCACGGGCAAACAGGTGAAGCTGGACCCGTCCTGGTACGGCTATAACTTCTACTTCAAGGCCGGCGTCTACACGCTGGATAACAAGGGGTATTCCAACGAAGGCGGAAAAGTGACCTACACCAAACTGGACGTCAGCCACAAATGACTGACGCCCGGCGCTGCTTCAGGCCTTTGACGGCGCAACGAGCGCCTGCTGGCCACGGAAGGTAAACAGGAAGCAGACCAATACCAGCAACGCGAAACCGGCCGGGAACAACCAGATGCTCTGCCAGTCATGACCACCGGCCACGACAAAGTGATCGGTCACCTGCCCCGCCACCCAGAAGCCGATCAGCATTCCCACACCATAGGTCGCCAGGGTAATCAGGCCCTGGGCCGAACTGCGAAAGCGCTCCGGTGCCTTGGCGTCGGTGTAGATCTGCCCCGAGACAAAAAAGAAGTCGTAGCAGATACCGTGCAGGGCAATGCCGGTGAACAGCATGAACGCCAGGTCGCCGTTATTGCCGTAGGCGAACAACACGTAGCGCAACGCCCACGCCAGCATGCCCACCAACAGTGCCAGCTTGATGCCGAAGCGCTGGATGAACAGCGGCAACAGCAGCATGAACAACACTTCCGAGACCTGCCCGATGGCCATCTTCGCCGTTGGGTTGGTCATCCCGGTTTCGGCCAGGAACGGGTTGGCATTCTGGTAATAGAACGCCAAGGGAATGCAGATCAGGATCGAGGCGATGAAGAACACCAGGTAGCTGCGATCCTTCAGCAGCCCCAACGCGTCCAGCCCCAGCAGTTGCTTGACGCCGCCGGCGCTGGCCTGTTCCTTGAGCGGTGCCGTGGCCGGTAGCGTGAAGCTGTAGAGGCCCAGGATCAGGGACGCGATGGCCGCCATCAGGAAGGTATTGCGCAAGCCGCCTGCCGAGATCGCTTCGCGCGAATCCCAGGCGAACACGAAACTGATCACCACCCCCGCGACGATCCAGCCGATGGTGCCCCAGACTCGGATGCGGGAGAACTCCAGCGCCGGGTCGCGCATCTGCCGGAACGCCACGGAATTGACCAGGGCCAGCGTCGGCATGTAGACCACCATGTACACCAGCACGTACGGGTAGAACACGCTGAAATCCGCTGCCGAATACAGCTGATACAGCAACACCGCGCCCAGCAGGTGCAGCACCGCCAGGATCCGTTCGGCGTTGAAGAAGCGGTCGGCGATCAGGCCGATGACGAACGGCGCAATGATCGCCCCCCACGATTGTGTGGAGAACGCCATGCCGATCTGCCCACCGCTGGCGCCCAGGGTGCTGGACAGAAAGGTGCCGAGGGTGACGAACCAGCCACCCCAGATAAAGAATTGCAAGAACATCATCACGCTGAGGCGTGCGTTCATCGTGGTCATGACAGTCACCGTTTTATTGTTGTTCTTGTGAAAAAAAGCCGCACCGCTTTTGTTACAAAGGGACCTCAACTGTGGGAGCAAGGCTTGCCCGCGATGGCCGCGCCGCCGTCTCACAGTTGAACCGCGTATTCGTTCATCGCGGGCAAGCCTTGCTCCCACAATGAGTTTCCTCGCCACAGGGGTTTGCTTTGCGCCAGCTACCTCAACAAACCCAACAACCGCCGGTTGGAGTCCTCATCCGCCGTAACGCTGGCGAAATCATCGAACGCCTTGCCGGTCTTGCTGATCATGTGCCGCTGGATGAACGCCGCGCCTTCTGCCGCACCCTGTTGCGAATCCTTCAGGCAACATTCCCATTCCAGGACCGCCCACCCGCTGAAATCGTATTGAGTCAGCTTGCTGAAGATCGATTTGAAATCGATCTGGCCATCGCCCAACGAACGGAACCGCCCAGGGCGATCGACCCAGCCCTGGTAGCCGCCGTACACCCCGGAACGGGCATCGGGGCGGAATTCGGCGTCCTTGACGTGGAACATGCGGATGCGTTCGTGGTAACGGTCGATGAAGCCCAGGTAGTCCATCTGTTGCAGCAGCAGATGGCTGGGGTCGTAGAGAATCGCCGCCCGAGGGTGATGATCGACCGCCTCCAGGAAACGCTCGAAGGAGGCGCCGTCGTGGAGGTCTTCGCCGGGGTGGATTTCGTAGCACAGGTCCACGCCGGCCGCATCGAAGCATTCGAGAATCGGCAACCAGCGCCGCGCCAGTTCGGCGAAACCCTGTTCCACCAGGCCCGTCGGGCGCTGCGGCCAGGGGTAGAAATACGGCCACAGCAGCGCGCCGGAAAACGTCGCATGGGCCTTGAGCCCCAGCCGCTGGCTGGCGCGGGCGGCCAGCTTGAGTTGCTCGACCGCCCACTCGGTCCGCGCCTGGGGCTGGCCGCGCAGATGGGCCGGGGCGAAGTCGTCGAACAGCGCGTCGAACGCCGGGTGCACCGCCACCAACTGGCCTTGCAGGTGCGTCGATAGTTCGCTGATTTCGACACCGGCCTGGGCACAGGTGGCCTTGAGCTCATCGCAATAAGCCTGGCTCTCGGCGGCCCGGGCCAGGTCGATGTATTGGGTGCCAGATGTTGGCAGTTGAATGGCCTTGTAGCCTAGTGAAGCGGCCCATTGGGCGATGTTGGCCAGAGTGTCGAACGGGGCTTCGGCGGACATGAACTGCGCCAGGAAAATGCCCGGGCCGCGCAGGCCGCTCGGTGTTTTATTGGAGGTATTCACAACAAGGATGCTCCGGTTTGCACGGCGGTCCATTTCGCGTCGCCACGGTGGTTGAGGATGGCGGCCTCGATGAACGCCATGCCCCGCAAGCCGGTTTCGATGCCGGGTACGCCTGGGGCGTCAGGGCCTTCGATATGGCTGCGAATGGCCTGGGCGAAATCGCCGTAGAGGTTGGCCATGGCTTCCAGATAACCTTCGGGATGCCCGGCCGGCAGGCGCATGCGCCGCGTGGCCGCCTCGCACAGCCACGGCTGGCCGACACCGCTACGCAGGATGTGCAGGGGTTGATCGAAGGCGCGATGGATCAGGCTCGCCGGTTCTTCCTGGCGCCACTCCAAGGCACCCTTGTCGCCGTAGACGCGAATCTTCAGCGGGTTCTCTTCGCCGGTGCAGACCTGGCTTGCGATCAACACACCGCTGGCGCCACCCGCCATCTTGAACAGCATCGCCGCATCGTCATCCAATTGCCGGCCCGGGACGTGGGTGCCCAATGTGGCGCAGAGCTGCTGGATCGGTTGGTCCGCGACGAACTCGGCCAGGGAAAACGCATGGGTGCCAATGTCGCCGATGCAACCGCCCAACCCGGACTGCCCCGGGTCGTCGCGCCATTCGGCCTGTTTATTGCCCTGGGCCGCGACATCCTGGCTGAGCCAGCCTTGGGGGTACTCGACCAGCACTTTGCGCACCTGACCGATCACGCCCGAACGCACCATGTCCCGGGCCTGCCACACCATGGGATAGCCCAGGTAGGTGTGCGCCAGGCCGTAGAGGCAACGGCTGCCTTGCAGCACCTCCCGCAGGGCCAGCAACTCGTTGAGGTCCAGTGCGGCGGGTTTCTCGCTGAACACATGGAAACCGGCTTTCAAGGCCTGGCTGGCGATGGGTGCATGAAGATGATTGGGGGTGACGATCACCAGCAGTTCCATGCGCTGGTCGAGCGGCAGCAGCGCTTCGGTGTCGAGCATCTGCTGCCAGTCGTGGTAGCAACGGGACGCTGGCAGGCCCAGGGCCGCGCCGGTCTGCCGATTGTTGTGGGCGTCGCGGCTGAACGCACCGCACACCAGTTCGAAACCGCCGTCCAGGCCCGCGGCCTGACGGTGGGCCTGGCCGATGAACGCGCCCTCTCCACCGCCGACGAAGCCCATTCTTATTTTCGGTGCTACAGGATTCATCGCGATTCTCTTCCTGTCAGGATGATGATGTAACCGGTTACATCATGGCGGAAATCTAGGCTCAGTTTTCCCGCGTGTCAAACCCAAAGGGTTCACCGCGCAATATTTGTGAGGCGCTCAACCTGCGGTAAGCTCCCCCACCGTAACCCCTGTCCCCTGAGGTGATTTTGTCCAACATTCGTGAAGTGGCCCGGCTGGCGGGTGTTTCGGTGGCCACGGTGTCCAGAACGCTGAAATCGCCCGAGCGGGTGCTTCCCGAGACGCGGGACAAGGTCAACGCGGCAGTGGAACAGGCCGGCTATCGGCCCAACCTGATGGCGGTGCAGTTTCGCTCCCGCCGCACTGGCAACCTGGTGATCCTGGTGCCGGCCATTGCCAACACGTTTTTCGCCCGGGTCATCAGTGGCGCGCAGCAGGCCGCGCAGGCAGCAGGTTATCGATTGCTGCTGTGCGACACCCAGGGCCGGGCGCAGATCGAGCGGGAATTCGCCGCCCTGGTCTACGCCCACCAGGCCGACGGGGTGATCCAGTTGCGCGCCAGCGATCCTTTCGAATCGATGCCCACGGGCGCCGAAAGCCTGCCGCTGGTCAACGCCTGCGAAGTGGTCAAAGGTGCCCCCTACCCGACCATCAGCCTCGACAACCGGGCCGCCGCCCAAGCCATGACCGAGCACCTGATCGGCCTCGGCCACCGCCGCATCGGCATCATCAAGGGGCCGCGCAGCAGCCCCCTGACCCTGGACCGCGTGGCCGGCTACCAGGATGCCCTGCGCCAGGCTGGCATCGCCGTCGACCCCAGCCTGATCTGCCATGGCGACTTCACCTTGAAGGCCGGTGACGACGGCGCCGGCGCGATGCTGGAGTTGGCCGACCGTCCCAGCGCGCTGTTCTGTGAAAACGACGAAATGGCCATCGGCGCGCTCAGGCGCATCAAGCAAATGGGCCTGCGGGTGCCCGAGGATATTTCCCTGGTGGGTTTTGACGACATCCCGTTCGCCGCCTACTGCGACCCACCCCTGACCACCATTTCACAGCCTGCCGAAACGTTTGGTCAAAAAGCGGTGGAGATGCTGATCGCCCTGATCGAGAAGAAGCCGATTGCCGAACGCCATGTAGTGTTGCCGTTTGGGTTGACGGTGCGTGGCAGTACGGCCCCTAGAGCCAGACAGTGAATGGAACCCGGAGCTTGCTCCCGCTGGGGCGCGAAGCGGTCCCGAATGAAGCTGATTGAATCAAACAGACATACCGGGCTGCCTGGTTTCAGGGCTGCTGCGCAGCCCAGCGGGAGCAAGCTCCCTTGCCACAAAAAGCCTTTACGGCCGCTCGACTCGCCATCACCCGCGTTTGAACTACAGTGGAAGGACTCTGCATAAAGCCATAACAAGACGGAGAGTTCCCCATGCGAGTCAACCAGCGCTTCACCCTCCTGGCCGCCGCGGCAGCCTTGGCGGTTACGACTGCTGCCCAAGCAGGCCCGGTGTACATCAACATCCTGACGGGAGGCACCAGCGGCGTTTATTACCCGATCGGGGTCGGGCTTTCACAGATCTACAGCACCGGCATCCAGGACGCCAAGACCTCGGTACAAGCCACCAAGGCCTCGGTGGAAAACCTCAATCTACTGCAAGCCGGGCGTGGGGAGCTGGCCCTGGCCTTGGGCGACTCGGTGGCGGATGCCAAGAACGGCGTGGAAGACGCCGGTTTCAAGGCGCCATTGACCAAGTTGCGCGCCATCGCTGGCGCTTATCCCAATTACATCCAGATCGTCGCCAGCCAGGAGTCCGGCATCAAGACATTGGCCGACCTCAAAGGCAAGACCGTTTCCGTCGGCGCGGCAAAATCCGGCACCGAACTCAATGCCCGGGCAATCTTCAAGGCTGCGGGGCTGACCTACCAGGACATGAAGGTCCAGTACCTGCCATTCGCCGAGTCGGTGGACCTGATCAAGAACCGCCAACTGGACGCCACGCTTCAATCCTCGGGCCTGGGAATGGCGGCCATTCGTGACCTGGCCTCGACCATGGCGCTGAGCTACGTAGCGGTGCCCACCGATGTGGTGGAGAAAATCGGTAACCCGGCCTACCAGAGCGCAATAATTCCGGCCAATACCTACGACGGCCAGACCGACGCCGTACCCACGGTAGCCATCACCAACATCCTGGTCACCCGCGAAGATGTCCCGGATGAGGTGGCGTACCAGATGACCAAGCTGCTGTTTGAGAACCTCACTCGCCTGGGCACCTCCCATTCAGCGGCCAAGGACATCAGCCTGAAAAACGCCGCGAAAAACCTGCCGATCGCACTCCACCCCGGTGCCGAGCGCTACTACAAGGAAGTGGGCGCGCTGTAGCCCGCTTCGGTCAACGGCACTCGACGCCGTTGGCCGTCGTGTTTTCGCCCCTTGGATGTGAACAGAAGGCAGGCACCTCATGAGTGAAGACCCGCATGGCATCGCCACGGACCCGCGAGACTGGCCCAAGACACTGTTCTACGTGGCCTTGCTGTTTTCAGTGTTTCAGATCGTCACCGCCGCGTTTTCTCCAGTCTCCAGCATCGTGCTGCGGGCGGTGCATGTCGGCTTCCTGCTGTGGGTGGTGTTCCTCAGCTACCCCGCCTATGGCAAGCAGCGTCCCTGGCAACCCTTGGCCTGGGTCTTGAGCCTGGGGGGCGTGGCGACGGCGCTCTATCAATGGGTGTTCGAAGCCGACCTGATCCAGCGCTCCGGCGACCTGACCACCGCCGACATGATCATTGGCGTGGTCCTGATCGTGCTGGTCTTCGAAGCCGCGCGACGGGTGATGGGCATCGCGCTGCCGATCATTTGTGGCGTATTCCTGGCCTATGGCCTGTTGGGCGAATACTTGCCGGGCGACTTGGCCCATCGCGGCTATGGCGTCGATCAAATCATCAACCAACTGTCGTTCGGCACCGAAGGGCTGTACGGCACGCCAACCTACGTGTCGGCCACCTATATCTTCCTGTTCATCCTGTTCGGCGCCTTCCTGGAGAAGGCCGGCATGATCAAGCTCTTCACCGATTTCGCCATGGGCCTGTTCGGTCACAAACTGGGCGGGCCGGCGAAAGTGGCCGTGGTGTCATCGGCACTGATGGGCACCATCACCGGCTCGGGCATCGCCAACGTGGTCACCACCGGGCAATTCACCATCCCGCTGATGAAGCGCTTCGGCTACAAGGCGGCGTTTGCCGGCGGTGTGGAAGCCACGTCCAGCATGGGCAGCCAGATCATGCCGCCGGTCATGGGCGCGGTGGCGTTCATCATGGCCGAAACCATCAATGTGCCGTTCGTTGAGATCGCCAAGGCGGCATTGATACCGGCATGCCTGTACTTCGGCTCGGTGTTCTGGATGGTTCACCTGGAGGCCAAGCGCTCCGACCTCAAAGGCCTGCCCAAGGACCAGTGCCCCAGCGCCTGGGGCGCGGTCAAGGAAAGCTGGTACCTGCTGATCCCGCTCGGGGTGTTGGTCTATCTGCTGTTTTCCGGACGCACACCGCTGTTTTCCGGCATGGTGGGTCTGGCGTTGACGGCTATCGTGATTCTCGGCTCAGCGATCATTTTCAAGGTCTCGAACTACGCGTTGCGCTGTGCCTTCTGGATCGCCTTGGGGCTACTGTGCGTCGGTTTTTTCCGGCTGGGCATCGGTGTGGTGTTTGCGGTGATCGGCGTATTGGTGGTGGCCTGCTGGTTCATGCAAGGCACACGGGAAACCCTTGTCATCTGCTTGCATGCCTTGGTGGACGGCGCGCGTCACGCCGTTCCGGTGGGGATCGCCTGCGCCCTGGTGGGCAGCATCATCGCGGTGGTCTCGCTGACCGGCGTGGCCTCCACCTTTGCCGGCTACATCCTCGCCATCGGCCGGGACAACCTGTTGCTGTCGCTGATCCTCACCATGCTCACCTGCCTGGTGTTGGGCATGGGTATCCCGACCATTCCCAACTACATCATCACCAGTTCCATCGCCGCGCCGGCCCTGTTGGAACTGGGCGTGCCGCTGATCGTGTCGCACATGTTCGTGTTCTATTTCGGCATCCTCGCTGACCTGACACCACCGGTGGCACTGGCGTGTTTCGCCGCCGCCCCCATTGCCCGGGAAAGTGGTCTGAAAATCAGTTTCTGGGCGGTGCGCATCGCCCTCGCCGGCTTCGTCATTCCGTTCATGACGGTCTATAACCCGGCCCTGATGCTCCAGGGCGACAACCTGTGGATGACGGCGTACATGCTGATCAAGACGTTGTTGGCGGTTGGACTCTGGGGGATGGCATCCACCGGTTACCTGCAACAGAAAATGCCGGTTTGGGAACGCCTGCTGTGCTTTGCCGCCGGCGCATTGCTGGTGGTTGCCCTGCCCCTGACTGATGAGATTGGCTTCGTGCTGGGTGGGCTGCTGATTGTCCAGCACGTCTGGCGCGCGCGACGCAATGGGCGGGCCTTGGCGTGATCGGCTTGTGCGTGGGCCTGTCCGGCGTGGTCTGGGCCCAGCTTGCGGTTGCCGATTTCACGCTGGCGTGGAACCACACCATCGAGAAGGTCCGCTGGGAGGAGGACTATCGCGTGACCGAACAGGGGCTGGTCCTGGGTGAAGCCAGGGTCAAAGGCAATGGCGCGGGCATGGAGATTCCCGACAATGCCCGGCTGGAGAATGGCAGTTGGCACTATCGGCGCCAGGTGCCGCCCCTGCAACCGCTGAAACTGGCCCGCACGCCCCAGGCTGGCGATTATCAATTGTGTTTCGAAGGTGGTTGTCGGCCGATGAGCCATTGGTTGGGGCCGCCGACGGCGGGCGGGCCGACCGTGGAACTGTGGGGTTGTGAATCACCAAAGAGTTGACGCATCTGTGGCGAGGGGATTTATCCCCGCTGGGCTGCGAAGCGGCCCTAAAACCTGACATCTCGGTGTGTCAGGCTCATGAGGTTGACTGAGCTTAGGGCTGCTTCGCAGCCCAGCGGGGATAAATCCCCTCGCCACAATGGTTAACAACCTGAAGATCAGTTATTCACTCAGGCAAACGTCGCCCCTCGGGTATTCACGAACAGTGAATACAACGAGTGGCTGCCGGCCATGAACAACCGATTGCCTTCCCGGCCGCCGAAGCAGACGTTGGGGCAGCGCTCCGGCAGGGAGATGTGCCCGATGGCCTTGCCTTCGGGGTTGAACACCCGCACGCCGTCGAGCTTTTCCAGGTCGGCCTTGGGGTCGCCATTGCCGCCCCAACCGCACCACAGGTTGCCGCTTTCATCGCACTTGATCCCGTCGATCGCCGCGTAATCCAGGCCCTCGATGTGCTTGCGCCGCTCGCCCAGGGTGCCGTCGTCCTTGACGGCGATGGCCCAGATCAAGCGGTTGGGCTTGGCCCGGCCTTCGACCACATAGAGGGTTTTCTCGTCCGGGGAAAAACACAACCCGTTCGGCCCCGCCAGGTCGTCGATCACCCGGCTGACCTTGCCGGTTTCGCCGTCGATGCGGTACACCGCGTGGGGCTGGACCGGTGTGACTTTGTGCCCTTCGTAGTTGTTGCCGGTCTGGAACGGCGGATCGGTGAACCAGACCGAACCGTCCCGCTTGCAGACGATGTCGTTGGGCGAGTTGAAAGGCTTGCCCTCGAAACTGTCCGCCAGCACGGTGAGCGTGCCGTTGTGCTCGGTGCGGGTAATGCGCCGGCCCTCGCTGGCGGTGGTGGAGCCTTCGCACACCAGTAATCGGCCCTGGCGATCGCGGCACATGCCGTTGGAAAAATTGGAGTTCTCGCGGTACACCGACAGGCCGCCGGTGATTTCATCCCAGCGCACGATGCGGTTGTTGGGAATATCACTGACCAGCAAGTAACGCCCATCACCGACCCATACCGGCCCTTCCGCCCAACGCAGGCCGGTGGCGAGCTTCTCCACGCTGGCGTTGAAGAGGCGCAAGTCCATGAAGCTGGGGTCAAGGATATTGATCAGTGGGTCCGGGTAACGCTGGCTCAAGGGCTCGGCCTGGGCGAGCCCGGGCAAGTTACCAAGGGTGGCGGCGGCGGCCGAGACCACCAGGGATTTTTTCAGGAACACCCGGCGGCCCTGATCGGCGGCGGTTGCAGATTGCGAAGCATCCATCGTGCGTCTCCGTTAATTATTATTGGACGGGACGACAGTTTTACTCCGTGATAAGACATCGTACAAGTATATGAAATGGTCCATCCGTACAGTCAATCAGTCCGGGTGCAGCGGTATGCGAACGGTAAAGGTCGTGCCAACTCGCGCCTTCGAATGCACCTCGATGGTGCCCTTATGGGCCAATACGATTGCCGAAGCGATGTGCAGGCCCAGTCCGAGCCCGGCCGTGGAACCGTACTGCGTTTCACGCAGATTTCGGACCATCGGGTTGAAGATGCTGGCAATGGCCTCTTTCTCGATAGGCTTGCCCTGGTTGTTGATCGCAATCACTGCCATATCCTCTTCAGCGCTCAACGAAACAGTAATCGGCGTGCCCTCGGTACCATGCTGGACGGCATTGCCGATCAGGTTGGAGAACACCTGCTCCATGCGTGCCTGGTCAAACAACCCTTCCAAGGGACCGGTGGTTTCAAAGAGGATTCTGTTTTCCGGGTGATAGGCCCGCGCCTCCTCCACCATGCCTTCGCAGGCGGCCACCAGATCGCCGTTGAAGCGCTGCACCGGAATGCCCGAGCCCAGTTGCGTACGGGTGAAATCCAGCAGATCGCCAACGATTTTGTTGGCCCGCTTGACGCTGGTGTAGATGCGCGACGTGATCTTGGTGGCTTTGGCGGGCAGGTCCCCCGCCCGCAGCAGCACCTCTGAACTCAGCAGGATTGCCCCTAAGGGGCTGCGCAGGTCATGCCCGAGAATCCCCAGAAAGATGTTGCGCGACGCATCCACCGCCCCCGAGTAACTGACGACGGACTCGGCCAAGGCCTGGTCCACCGCCTCGTTGAATCGAATCAGATCGTCCATGACCTGCTTGTGATCCAGCTGCGTGTGCGGCATCCAGAGCATGAGCACGCTGGTGCGCAGGGCTCGGTATTCGGAAACCATTTGCTCCACGGTAAAACCCGAGGACTGACGGATGACCGCATGGGTTTCGGCGGCGGTTTCGGCATCAGCCGCCGGCGCCTCCCCGTGGGACTTGGCAATCTGCTCCTTGCGCGTTTGCGAGGTGCACAGGTCAGCGGCGATGGTGCGCAGCATCTGCTCGGCGTGGTCGCGCAGGGCCACGGAATCCATGCCAATGGATGCGGGGGTGATGGTTTTGGCGAAGTCTTCCCACGCCTGAAGAATCGGCTCGATATTGTCGAGAATGAAATCAGCCAGGCGCATGAGTGGTTCCGCTGGAAGGGTAAGGCTGTAAACGACACAGGGGTCAGATTGTTGTACAGCAAAGCGCTGGGCAATGTGCGGAATGCTGTTCACTTAAGGTGCTTACCATGGTTTTGATTTTCCGTTTCGAGTGGCGTCGTTTTTAGTTGGATTGGTGTGTATATCCGTTTCTGCGGTAACGGCTGCTTAGGGTTCCGCTCTTACAGCGGGTCACTTTTGAAAAGCGCAAAAGTAACCAAAACGCTTTTGCCCCACCACTTGGTGCCTCGCCTAGGCTCGGCATACCCTCACTCCGGCATTGCTCCGTGGGCCCGCCGCGAAGGGCAATCCATGGCCCAGCGCGGTTATCCCGGCATCCATGCCGGGATGCCCACTGCGCAATGCCTGCGTTCGGCCAGCGTGGTTAACGGGGCGTCCAGATCAAGATCCAAAGCAGGAGCAAGAGCAAGAGCAAGAGCAAGAGCGGGACACATGCCGACATCGATGTGACTGAGCCACCACCATCGCGAGCAAGCTCGCTCCCACATTGGATCTTCAGCAGACACAAAACTTATGTATACCGCAAAACCTGTGGGAGCGAGCTTGCTCGCGATGAGGCCAGCAAACCCAACATCCATGTGACTGAACCACCGCCATCGCGAGCAAGCTCGCTCCCACAGGGGACACGCGGTCTCATCAAGAACCAGATCGGCTATAAGGCCGCCTCGTGTAGATATTGCAAGGTGACGGCACCGCTGCAACACAGCGTACAGGCCTGCAGACCTTATCCCTTGCAACCCATGAGGCAGAAACCTTAAAGTTGTACGACAACCTATAACTAAAAATAGCTGATCCGAGGCCTTTTGCCTTGGCGGCCGCCTTCGAGACACCTGCCATGACCCGTTCCACTGCCACACCGGATACCCCCACCCCGTTACCCCGCCACCTCGCGGTGCTCGTCCTGCTGTGCATGGGCTGTGCCTTCGCAGGTAACCATGTCGCCGCCCGGGCCGCCTTCGACGACGGTGCCGGGGTGCTGCTGGCGATCCTGCTGCGTTCGGGCGGGACGCTGCTGGTGTTGGCGGCGATGGTGCTCTGGCAGCGACAGAGCCTGCGCTTGCCGCCCGGCGCGTGGCGTTGGCAATTGACCCTGGGGCTGTTGATCGGCGCCCAGAGCCTGTGCCTGTACTCCGCCGTGGCGAGAGTGCCGGTGGCGTTGGCGCTGTTGGTCGGCAACGTGTTTCCGATCCTGCTGGCCCTGCTGACCTGGGCGCTGGGCGGGCCGCGCCCGACGGCTCGCACCGCCGCGTTGATGGGCATGATCCTGGTGGGGCTGGTGTTCGTGCTGGAAGTGCCGACACGCTTATCGTCCGGGCAGGACGTCGGCCCGCAGTGGCTGCTCGGGGTGGGCCTGGCGTTCTGCGCCGCCTGCGTGTTCGCCTGCGCGCTGTGGATCACCGATCACAAGTTGTCCCAAGTGCGCGGTTCGGTACGCAGCCTGTTGACGATTTTCATCGTATTCAGCAGCGTCAACCTCGCCGGCCTGACCGGTGCCCTGCCCGGCGGTTTCGACCTGCCGGCCAGCAGCACCGGGTGGATCGCCCTGGCGACCTTGGTGGTGCTCTATGGCACCGGGTTCATCGTGCTGTTCATTTCCGTGCCCCGCCTGGACATGCCGCGCAACGCCCCGGTGATGAATATCGAACCGCTGGCGACGCTGCTGATCGGCTGGCTGGTACTGGACCAGATGCTCAACCCGGGCCAGGTGATGGGCGGTGCGATTGTGGTGACGGGCATCGTGTTGCTGACCTATCGCAAGGTTGAGCGGGTCAAGGCGTCTGTGGCTGAAACGGCGAACTGAACTGACTGAACGCCTTTGTGGCGAGGGAGCTTGCTCCCGCTCGAGCGCGAAGCGGTCGCCAATTCCTTGGGCCTGCTTCGCAGGCCAGCGGGAGCAAGCTCCCTCGCCACAAGAGTGTGTTCAGTCCGTGCCCCAGCGTCCGCCCTGTCATGGTTCCCAGATAGCCCCCTGCGTAGTTGAGGATTAAGTCTTCACCGTGCTGAAACTTGTTCCCAACCCCACAGTCCTACCCCAGCCGTGAAAACCTCGCCAACTGCAGCCACGGGTTTTCCAGCTGATCGGCGCCAAGCCTGGCGCTAAAGCAACTCCCCCTCTTGAGCCGCTCGTCCCATGCGCCACCCTGTTCGCTCTTGCCGTTTCGTTTCGCTGTGCCTGCTGACCCTGCTTCCCCTATTCACCAGCCCCGCCCATGCCCGTGGCGAAGGGCAGTTGGTGGAGGCTATCAACGACTTCCGTAGTGAGTCCCGCCGCTGTGAATGGCGCACGGTGCGGGCCACGCCGCCGCTGGTGCTGCGTTCGAGCCTGGGTTTGCCGATCGGCTTTCGCGGTGGCCTGCGGGAAACCTTGCACGACGCCGGATATCAAGCCCGGGCCGTGCGCAGCATCCGCCTGACCGATGCGCGGGATGCCGAAGAGGCCTTCGAGATGCTGGCCGACGAGCATTGCGCGGCGCTGCTGGACAACCAATACGCCGACATCGGCGTCAATCGAGTCGGTGATGAATGGCGCGTGGTGCTGGCGCAGCCCATGGGCGGCACGCGGATGAGCGACGTGGGCTCGGCGGACAAGACGCTGCTGGCCCAGGTCAATGCCGCCAGGGCCAAGCCCCGGATGTGCGGACGCCAGCGCTTTGCGGCAACTCGGCCGCTGAGCTGGAACGCCGCGTTGGGCACCGCTGCCCAAGCCCACAGTCGGTCGATGGCACGGGACAATTATTTTGCCCATCGCGACCCGGACGGGCGCTCCACCTCCGATCGCGCCAAGAGCGCCGGCTTTCGCGGACGTAAATTGGGCGAAAACATCGCCGCCGGCCAACGCTCACCGAGCCAGGCCCTGCACGATTGGCTCGCCAGCCCCGGGCACTGCGCCAACCTGATGAACCCGATGTTCACCCAGATGGGCGCAGCGTCCGCCAGCGATTCACGCAGCGATGCGGGGGTGTACTGGACGATGGTGCTTGGCGCGCCATGAAAAACCATTCCCGCTATTGAGCCATCGGCTGTTGTGGCGAGGGAGCTTGCTCCCGCTGGCTTGCGAAGCAGGCCCAAGGCATTTGCGACCGCTTCGCGCTCGAGCGGGAGCAAGCTCCCTCGCCACAGGGGGGCTATGACAAATCTGCCAGCGCTCACGCCGGCCGACGCACCGCCCTCACCTTGCCACTGCCACCGCCGCCACAGAAAAACCGATCGGCCCCGTCGGACTCCAGTCCCGACACACCGATCCCTGGCGGCATCGTCACGCTTTCCAGCACTTGCGCCGTTTGCGGATCGATGCGCCGCAGGTCACTCTCGTCGTTTTCCCAGGTGCCATGCCAAAGCTCGCCATCGACCCAGGTCACGCCCGTGACGAAGCGGTTGGACTCGATAGTGCGCAGAATTCTGCCGTCGGCGGGATCGATCTGCAGGATCTTGCGCGCTTTGTACTGACCGACCCAGAGCGACCCTTCGGCCCACGCCAGGCCGGAATCGTCCCCGCTGTTGGGGGCCGGGATCGTCGCCAAGACCTGGCCGGTGCGGGGGTCGATCTTGCGGATGCTGTCACCGGCGATCTGGAACAGATGTTCGCCATCGAACGCCGTGCCCGCATTCGCCGGGACATCGAGGGAATGCACGGTCTGGCCGCTGGCGGGATCGAGTGCGTGCAGTTTGTCGCCCGACGCGAACCAGACGCGCTCGCCGTCATGGCTCACGCCGTGCACGCAATCAACGCCCGGAAACGGGCCGTATTCACGCAGGATTTGTGCCTCTGAACGTTTCATCTCACTCGCCTCATCGGTGGGGGTTGAGTGCATCCTAGCCATCGGATGGCAGTGCAGTGAGTAACAATACCGTCGCGAATCCAGGCATCGGTGGCGCCATCCAGCGCCGGGCCCTGGCGCGCCCGAACGACTGCGCCTTGCCGGCGGCGGCCAGGGTTTCCAAGGCCCGCTGCACGCTACGCTGGCTGATGTCCAGGGCCAACGCCAGGGCCGAACTGGACCAGGCTTCGCCGTCGGCCAGCAACGCCAACACCGCCCCGTAGGGTTCCTCGACGGGGCGCGTGAGCACCACGACCTCATCGGCCTGCCGCGGCACCAGGGTAAAACCGCGCGGGGTAGCCTTCACCTCCGCCAACGGGCGAAGCATCGCTCGCAACCGGCCCATCTCGACCCGCAGCCGGGCGCGATGGGACTCATCCGTCAGCTTCAAGCCAAAGGCCTGGGCCATGAGCGCTGCCCTCGACACATCGCCGGGCCAAGCTTGCGCCAGCCCACATATCAGGGCGAACAACACCGGGCGCCGGGACAGGTTGAGCTGAATGCCAGCGCCACTGACCCCATAGCGGCATGCGTCCACCACCAGCGCCGTCCCGGCCAACAGCGCTTGTACCTCTTCCAGCACGAGCAAACGCTCTTCGCCTCGGGCGATCAGACGCGCGACGGGCGTGTGCAGCAGTTGCCAGGCGCTGTCAATTTCGGCGCTCAGCGCGCCGATTCCCGCTTGCCGTGCGGCGTGCCCGGCCCGTTCGAGGGCGGCGTGGGCGGTCTGTGTTTGCAACCGCCGCATGGCGATTCCCGCGGCCACTAACTCGCAAGCCGCCCGTGATGCCAAGGGCAGGCAGGCAAGATCCAGCTCGACGAGTTTGAGCTCGGCCTCGTCAAGTCGACCGATCAACAACAGCCGGCGGATTTCGATCGTGCGGGCATGCGCGACGTTGGCTCGATCGCCGTGGGTTTCGAGCACCGCCCGCGCGGCGTCGAGGCGTTTCATCGGCCAAGTCAGGTCGCGGGACGCCAGGGCAATCTCGCCTTCGGCGATTACACAGCGCGCCCGTGCCACGGCCTCCTTGGGCCCGAAGGCCGCGCTCGCCCGACGCATCAGGGCCCGAGCCTTGGCCAGATCGCCCAACTGCGCCATGGCGATGCCGCGAAGCGCGAGGGCCGGGGCATCGTTGCGCAAGGCCACGCGATTGAGCGCGGCCACGGGATCGCCCGCTGCCAATGCTTGCGCTGCCGTGGTGATCTCGTCATTCATGAACGATAACCTTTGTGGCGAGGGAGCTTGCTCCCGCTGGACTGTGAAGCAGGCCCAAGGCATTTGCGACCGCTTCGCGCTCGAGCGGGAGCAAGCTCCCTCGCCACAGGCTTGCCCCAGCCCAAACCTGCGCCGCACTCAGGCTGTGGGTAATCGGTTACAGGCGGATCTCAGCAGCCGGCATAACATCAATCCGCGACACCGCACTGCTCAGCCGACCCAGCCGATTGTTGTGGTTGGCGATGATCTGCTCGGCCGCCATGCTGCCATTGTCCACGGTGGAGTGGGCGTCGGCCGCCAGGACCACGTCGTACCCCAGGGCATGGGCCTGGCGCACGGTGGCATTGACGCAACAGTCGGTTTGCAGCCCGCAGATCACCAGGCGGTCAATGCCTCGTGCCTGCAGCAAGGGTTGCAGGTCGGTCTGGTAGAAGGCATCGGGCGTGGTCTTGCGCACCCGCAGGTCATCCACCGCAGTCGACAGGCCGTCGGCCAGTTGCCAGCCGACAGCGCCATGGGTCAGCGCCCCTTCCAGCTCTTCATGCTGGATCAGGATCACCGTCCGGCCGAGCGCCCTGGCCCTGGCACCGAGGTCACTGATGGTCCGGATGATGCGCTGGCTGTCGAAGCACTCCTCTTCGCCGCTGCACAGCGCGTTCTGGACATCGATGATCAGCAATGCGGTGTTCATGACCTTCCCTCTTCAAACCGTGTTGGAGCCGCGCACTCCCTCAATAACCCAGCGACAACCCGGTGTTGCGACGGGGGTCGTTGGCGCCATAGAAGCGGTTCTTGCCCACGGGCTTGCCGCCCAATGACGGCGCGCCAACCAGAATCGCGGCAATGTGGTTGGGATCCTGCGGGCCGGCAAACTTGTGCCCCCAGCTCTCCAGCAGCTTCTGGGTATCAGGGCTGGCCGCGAACGTCTCCAGGTTGGTCTCCTCCGGCATCCACTGTTGATGGAAACGCGGCGCATCGACTGCTTCCTGGAGGTTCATGCCGTAGTCGATCACGTTGAGGATGGTCAGCAACGTCGCGGTGATGATCCGGCTGCCGCCCGGGGTGCCCACCACCATGACTGTCTTGCCGTCCTTGGTGACGATGGTCGGGCTCATGGACGACAGCGGCGCCTTCCCTGGCGCGATGGCGTTGGCCTCGCCCTGCACCAGGCCATACATGTTGGGCACGCCGACCTTGGCGGTGAAGTCGTCCATTTCATCGTTGAGGATCACCCCGGTCTTGCTGGCCATGACGCCGGCACCAAACCAGTCGTTCAGGGTGTAGGTAACCGAAACGGCGTTGCCCCACTTGTCGACGATGGAGTAATGGGTGGTGTTGCTGCCCTCGTGGGGCGCCACGCCGGGCTTGATCTTCTGCGAGTCGCCGGCCTTCTGCGGTTCGATCGCGGCCCGCAGCTTGGCGGCATAGTTTTTATCCAGCAGGTGGTCGATGGGGTTCTTCACGAAGTCCGGATCACCCAGGTAGCTGTTGCGGTCCACGTAGGCGTGGCGCATGGCTTCGATCTGATAGTGCATGCCCTGGGCCGAGTGGAACCCCAACTCCTTCATCGGATAGCCGTCGAGGATGTTCATGATCTGGCACAGCACCACCCCGCCGGAACTGGGCGGCGGTGCCGAGATGATGTGGTAGCCGCGGTAGTCGCACTCCACCGGGGCCAGCTCGCGGGTCTTGTACTTGTCCAGGTCGGCCTGGGTGATGATGCCTTTGTTGGCCTGGCTGGAGGTGACCAGGGCATCGGCGACCCAGCCCTTGTAGAAGCCGTCGGCGCCCTTGGCGGAGATTTCCCGCAGGGTCTTGGCGAGGTCTTTTTGCACCAGCTTCTGGCCGACCTGCATGGGCTCGCCGTTGCTCAGGAAGATCGCCCCGGAGTCGCGCATGTCCTTCTTGAACACATCGGTGGCGGTTTCCAGCAGATCGACATCGCCCTGTTCCAGGGTGAAGCCTTCCTCGGCGAACTTGATGGCCGGGGCGATCAGTTCCGCCCGGGGTTTACTGCCGTACTTGCTCAACGCCAGTTCCATGCCGGACACGGTGCCGGGCACGCCTACCGCCAGGTGGCCGCGGGTACTGAGCTCGGGCACGACGTTGCCGTCCTTGTCCAGGTACATGTTGGCGGTAGCGGCCAGAGGGGCTTTTTCGCGGAAATCCAGGAACGTCTTGCGACCATCGGCCAGTTGCAGGGTCATGAAACCACCCCCACCCAGGTTGCCCGCCGCCGGATACACCACGGCCAGGGCATAGCCCACCGCCACCGCCGCATCCACGGCATTGCCGCCGTTCTTGAGCACGTCGACCCCGACATGGGTCGCCAGGTGCTGGGCGGTGACCACCATACCGTTCTCGGCGGCCACCGGCGCTTGGGAAGCGGCGTACGTCGATAAGCAACCGAGGGTCAATGACGTAGCGATGAGCGTTCGAGCTAAGGATTCGAACTTCATGAGTCGGTCTCTTCTTGTTTTTAGGGATAGGGATCGCTTCAAAAGCATTAGGCAGTATGGCCCGATTTGCGTAATGCGCCTGTTCGCTCGTCGACCGGATGACGTCACGACAACCTTTGGGATAGGCTCCTGCGGTTCATCCCCCAACGCATAAGGACATCGCCGATGACGCTACGAATCGAACGCACCGACACGCCCACCGACGAAGAACGCCAAGCCATCCTCGCCCCGCTACGCGCCTATAACACCGCCAAGACCGGTGGGACGGTGCCTGAACTGGTGGCCTGGCTGGTGCGGGACGAACAGGGCGAAATCGTCGGGGGACTCTACGGCCGAGTGTTTTTTGGTTGGCTGTATATCGAATTGCTGGTGGTGCCGGAACAGGCCCGGGGCCAGGGCACCGGCTCGACCCTGATGCAGATGGCCGAAGAACTGGCCCGGGAGAAGAACTGCGTGGGCATCTGGCTGGACACCTTCGACTTCCAGGCCCCGGCGTTCTACCGCAGACACGGTTTCACGGAAATCGGCCAGATCGACGACTACCCGCCGGGCCACCAGCACTTCTTCTTTCAGAAACGCCTAACGCCCTCTGACTGAAACCCAACCCCTGTGGGAGCGAGCTTGCTCGCGATGGCGGTGGGTCAGTCGACAGACATGTTGACTGTTGGATGGCTATCGCGAGCAAGCTCGCTCCCACAGGGGGATTGCGGTGGATGGCAATCTTTCGGCCACCCAGGACCAGTGTGGGAGCGGGCTTGCTCGCGAAAGCGGAGCATCAGTCGACAAAAATGTTGAATGGTTAACCGCTTTCGCGAGCAAGCCCGCTCCCACATTCGATCCGGTGTTCAACTCGAGTTGCTTATAGACACGTCGCCAACGCCGCCAACCGGCGCTTGGCCACGAAGTCGTCATGTTTGGCGTAATAGCTCAACTCGGTGCCCGTCGCACCGGCGTGCAAGTCGACAAACGACTCGGCGGAGCGGGTATAGACCGTCGAGCCGCCCTTCTTGCCCGTTTGCAGGTAGGCGCCGGCATCGACACCGAATACCGCTTCGTCCTGCCAGGAAAATTGCACACACTGGGCCACGACCTGTTCCGGTTTGTCCGAGGTCAGGGTCTTGTAAGGGGCCTGGGTCCGAGCCTCGTTCATCGCCGAGCCCGCGCAGCCGGCCAGCAAAGTGGCGGCCAGGGCCACCGTCAACATTCGCATTGCGATCACTCATCGAGAAAAAAACGGACTGTAGCACTGCGGCCCAAGCCATCGTGCTGCTTTACTGAAATTTACCCGCGACAGCGAGCACCGATTCACGCAATCTGTCGCGCCATTGCCACCAGCCACGCGGAACACCCCATGACCCCCAACGCCGAGTTCTACAAGCCCACCCCGGAATATGCCGACAAACTGATCAGCCAGATCGGCCAGACACCTTCCTGGATCGCCAAGCGAATCGGCGTCACCGACAAACGGATTCGCTACATCCTCGACGGCGAACGTACCGTCAAGGGCGAAACCACGCCGATCCAGATGACCTACACCGAACAATTCGCCCTCGAATGCCTGGCGGCTGCGGCCAAGGCCAGCAAGAAACAGTCCTCGTCTCCCAAGGAGTGACCATGGCGGCAACCGAACAGCAACACGAACGGGCCTTGGAAAAGTTTCTCGATGAGCGCCCCGAACTGCGCCTCGAACTGGACCACCTCAACCCACTGCTGGCCCAGGCCAAGGGCGAGACCACCGCGCAGTACCGTGCCGAGCGCTTGCATGAAGCGTTCGAAGCCGAGGCCGAGCGCCTGGGCCTGTTTGCCTGGGAACTGACCCTGCAACTGACCGCCGCCTCGCCTGAGGAGTACCAGGCCCAGCGCCTGGAGGTGCACAGGGAAGTGGCGGAAATGGCCGGGATGGAATGGGTGGAGTATTGCGAGTTGCATGGCCTCAAGCAGTAGCCTGATCACACGCCCATCTGTGGGAGCAAAGCTTGCTCGCGATACAGGCGCCTCGGTTTTCCGGAGACCGCATGGCCCTCATCGCGGGCAAGCCTTGCCCCCACACAGACCTCGCTGCACAAGCCTTGCTCCCACACAGGCATACACAATCGCCCCCCCGCCCATAAAGCTTTATCATGGCCGCAGTTTTGCTGATCGGGTCTGTCATGAAGTTCGCCATTGCGCTGTTTTCCGCCGCCCATGCGCCCTCCTCGCGCCGTGCCTTGCTGTTTGCCCAAGCGGCGCTGGCGGGTGGGCATGAGATCGTGCGGCTGTTTTTCTATCAGGACGGCGTCTATAACGCCTGCGCCAGTGTCGTCACGCCCCAGGACGAACAGGACCTGCCCCAACAATGGCGCGCCTTTGTCAGCGAAAACCAGCTCGACGGCGTGGTCTGCATCGCGGCGGCGTTGCGTCGTGGCGTGTTGAACGAGGAAGAAGCCCAGCGCTACCAGCGTTCGGCGGCCAGCGTCGAAGCGCCCTGGGCCTTGTCCGGACTGGGCCAGTTGCACGATGCGATCCAGGACGCCGACCGCTTGATCTGTTTTGGAGGCGCGTGATGGCCAAGTCTTTATTGCTCATCAGCCGCCAGGCCCCCTGGTCGGGCCCGGGTGCCCGTGAAGCGCTGGACATCGTCCTCGCCGGCGGGGCGTTCGACCTGCCCATCGGCCTGCTGTTTCTCGATGACGGGGTGTTCCAGCTCAGCGCCGGCCAAAACGCCAAGGCAGTCCAGCAAAAGGACCTGAGCGCCAACCTGCAGGCATTGCCTATGTTCGGCGTCGAGGAACTGTTCCTCTGCGCCGACAGCGCCGCCGAACGTGGCGTTGCCAGCGCTGCCCTGGCGCTGGGCGAGGTGAAAGTACTGAACGCGCCGGACATCGCCGCGCTCATCGACCGTTACGACCAGGTGATCACCCTCTGATGTCGACTTTGCATGTGTTGTCTCATTCGCCCTTCGGCGATAACCGCCTCGCCAGTTGCCTACGAGTACTGGGCAATCAGGATGCGCTGCTGCTGTGCGGCGACGCGACGTATGCGTTGCAGCCGGGCAGCCCACCGTTTGCAGTGCTGCAGGCCGCCGGCGTGAACCTGTTCGTGCTCGCCGAAGACCTCCAGGCCCGCGCCCTGGACACGCCAGACTGGGCCGAAGCCATCAACTACTCAGGTTTCGTCGAGCTATCGATCGAGCACGACAAGGTCAACACCTGGCTATGAACACGCTGAACGTGGGCGACCGCGCCATCGCGCTGGACAAGGACGGCTACCTGGCCGACCTGGACGACTGGTCGGCCGAAGTCGCCACGGCCCTGGCCACCGCCGAGGACATCGAGTTGAGTCCCGAACACTGGGAAATCCTCGAACTGCTGCGCGGTTTCTACGACGAATTCCAGCTCTCCCCCGCGACCCGGCCGCTGATCAAGTACACGGCGTTGAAACTGGGGGCGGACAAAGGCAACAGCCTGCACCTGAACCGATTGTTCAAAGGCACTCCCGCCAAACTCGCCGCCAAGCTGGCGGGCCTGCCCAAACCGACGAATTGCTTATGACCGACTTTCCAGCACTGACCCTTGAGACCCCGGCCGAACACCCGTTCGCCCAATTCGTGCGTATCCTTGGCAAAGGCAAGCGCGGCGCCCGCAACCTGACCCGCGAAGAGGCCCGCGAAGCCATGGGCATGGTGCTCGACGAACAGGTTGAGGACACCCAGCTGGGCGCCTTCCTGATGCTGCTGCGGCACAAGGAAGAAAGCGCCGAGGAAATGGCCGGCTTCACCGAAGCCCTGCGCGAACGCCTGGTGGTCCCGACGTTGACGGTGGACCTCGACTGGCCGACCTACGCCGGCAAGAAGCGCCATTTGCCGTGGTACCTGCTGGCGGCCAAGTGCCTGGGGCAGAACGGCGTGCGGATTTTCATGCACGGCGGCGGTGCCCACACCGCCGGTCGCCTCTACACCGAACAATTGCTGGGCCTGTTGCAGATCCCACTGTGCCGGGACTGGCAGCAGGTCGGCAGTGCGCTGGACAACGGCGGCCTGGCCTTCATGCCGCTGGTGGACTGGGCGCCGCAGATGCAGCGCATGATCGACCTGCGCAACACCCTGGGCCTGCGCTCGCCGATCCACTCCCTGGCGCGGATCCTCAACCCACTGGCGGCCCGTTGCGGCTTGCAAAGCATCTTCCACCCGGGCTACCAGGCTGTGCATCGCGATGCCAGCGGCTTGCTCGGTGACACTGCCATCGTGATCAAGGGCGACGGCGGCGAGATCGAGATCAACCCGGACGCCGACAGTCACCTGTACGGCACCACTGGCGGCGCCAGTTGGGACGAAGAATGGCCGCGCCTGGCCGAACAGCGCCATGTCAAACCGGAGAGCCTCGACCCCGAGCATTTGAAGGCGATCTGGCGTGGTGAGGTCGAGGACAGCTACCCGCAACTGGCGCTGATCGCCACCATGGCATTGGCCCTGCGTGGCCTGGGCGATACCCGCGACGAAGCGTTCGACAAAGCCCGGCAGTATTGGGATGCCCGAGACCGTTCGATTTAACCGATCATTAACGCCCAACCTTTGCGCTTTTAGTTCGAACCTATCGGAATAGACTCGCCTCCAACGTTTATTGGCCGAGGAGATCGAGATGGGTTTGTTAGTCGAGGGCCGCTGGCAGGACCAGTGGTATGAAAGCAAGGACGGCACCTTCCAGCGCGAACAGGCGCAGCGCCGTCACTGGGTCACCGCCGACGGCAGTGCCGGCCCCTCGGGCGAGAGCGGGTTTGCCGCCGAGGCCGGGCGCTACCATTTGTATGTCTCCCTGGCCTGCCCCTGGGCCCACCGCACGCTGATCTTTCGCAAGCTCAAGGGCCTGGAAGACTTGATCGATGTCTCGGTGGTCAGCTACCTGATGCTGGAAAATGGCTGGACCTTCGACAAGGCCCACGGCTCCACAGGCGACAAACTCGACGATCTGCAATTCCTGCATCAGCGCTACACCGCCGACACGCCAGACTACACTGGTCGCGTCACCGTGCCGGCGCTGTGGGACAAACAGCAACAGCGCATCGTCAACAACGAATCGGCGGAAATCATCCGCATGTTCAACAGCGCCTTCGATGGCTTGACCGGCAACGACCTGGACCTGTATCCCGAGCACCTGCGCCGCGATATCGACGCGCTGAACGAGCGGATCTACCCGGCGGTGAACAACGGTGTCTACCGGGCCGGATTCGCTACGACCCAAGCGGCCTACGAAGAAGCATTCGACGGTTTATTCGCCGAACTGGACCGGCTGGAGGCCTTGCTGGCAACCAAGCGCTACTTGGCCGGCGAATACCTGACTGAGGCGGATATCCGCCTGTTCACCACGATCATCCGCTTCGACGCGGTGTACTTCGGTCACTTCAAATGCAACCTGCGGCGCATCGCCGATTATCCGAACCTGTCGAACTGGCTGCGGGAGCTGTACCAGTGGCCGGGCATTGCCGAGACCGTGGATTTCACCCACATCCAAGGCCATTACTATGGCAGCCACAAGACCATCAACCCCAATGGGATCGTGCCCAAGGGGCCGAAGCAGGACTTTACGCTCGCCCATGATCGGGAAAGGTTGAGTGGGAAAGGGATTTGGCGTGGGGTTAGGGGCTGATCCGGGATTTTCGCTGTATTTGAGGGCCTCATCGCGAGCAAGCTCGCTCCCACAGTGGACTGTGTGCAACCGCAGATTCATGGTTGAACACGATCAATTGTGGGAGCGAGCTTGCTCGCGATTGGAGGCGACACGGTCTTTCTAGACCTGCCCCTGAGCCCCTTCAAACCACGCCAGTTTCTCGCGCAGTTGCACCACTTCCCCAACGATCACCAGCGTCGGCGCATGCACCTCGTGCTCGGCCACCAGCCGTGGCAAGTCCGCCAAAGTGCCGGTAAACACCCGTTGGTTGGACGTCGTACCCTGCTGGATCAACGCCGCCGGCGTATCCGCCGCGCGACCGTGCTTGATCAGCTCGTTGCAGATCATCGGCAAGCCGACCAAGCCCATGTAGAACACCAGCGTCTGCGCCGGCGACACCAAGTCTGCCCACGGCAAGTCGCTGGTGCCGTCCTTGAGATGGCCAGTGATGAAACGCACCGACTGGGCGTAGTCGCGATGGGTCAGCGGGATCCCGGCGTAGGCCGCGCAACCACTGGCGGCGGTGATGCCCGGGACGACCTGGAACGGGATGCCATGGGCCGCCAGCTCTTCGATCTCCTCGCCACCACGGCCGAAGATGAACGGATCGCCGCCCTTCAATCGCACCACACGCTTGCCCTGGCGGGCCAGGTCCACCAATTGCTGGTTGATCTGATCCTGGGGTACGGCGTGGTCGGCGCGGCGCTTGCCGACGTAGATGCGTTCAGCGTCACGCCGGCACAGTTCGAGGATTGCCGGTGCCACCAGGCGGTCGTACAGCACCACGTCCGCCTGCTGCATCAAGCGCAAGGCGCGGAAGGTCAGCAGGTCCGGATCCCCCGGCCCGGCTCCCACCAAGTAGACTTCGCCCGGCGCGTTCGGCGCCTGGCCGTCGATCTTTTCCCGCAGCAAGCGCTCGGCTTCGCCGCCCTGCCCGGCCAGTTGGCGGTCGGCGATAGGGCCTTGGAACACCTCTTCCCAAAACGCCCGGCGCTGCTGGACATCGGGAAACAGTTGCTTGACCTGATTGCGAAAGCGCGCCGCCAGCCCGGCCAGTTGCCCGTAGGTCGATGGAATCCAGGTTTCCAGCTTGGCCCGGATCAGCCGCGCCAGCACCGGCGCATCCCCGCCGCTGGACACCGCGATCACTAATGGAGAGCGGTCGACAATCGCCGGAAAGATCACGCTGCACAGGGCCGGCGCGTCCACCACGTTGACCGGCACGCAACGCTTGTGGGCGTCGGCCGAGACCTGGGCATTGAGCGGTTCGTCGTCGGTGGCGGCAATGATCAGCCCGCACCCGTCCAGATCCGTCTCGAGGTAACCGCGCTGGACACACTCGCCGCCGCTGCCACTGACCAGCTCCCGCAACTGCGGTTCGATGTCGGGTGCGACCACCCGCAGCAACGCGCCGGCAACGGCCAGCAGGCGGGACTTGCGCAAGGCAATCTCCCCGCCGCCAACCACCAGCACGCGGCTGCCGCGCAGGTTGTGGAACAGTGGCAAATAGTCCATTTAGCCGATGACCTCGATGCCGCCCATGTAGGGTTTCAACACCTCGGGTACCCGGATCGAACCGTCGGCCTGCTGGTAGTTTTCCAGCACTGCCACCAAGGTCCGGCCCACCGCCAGGCCGGAACCGTTGAGGGTGTGGACCAGTTCCGGCTTGCCGGTTTCCGGGTTGCGGAAACGCGCCTGCATGCGGCGGGCCTGGAAGTCGCCGCAGTTGGAGCACGAGGAAATCTCGCGGTATTTGTCCTGGCTCGGGATCCAGACTTCCAGGTCGTAGGTCTTGACTGCGCTGAAGCCCATGTCGCCGGTGCACAGCGCCAGAGTGCGATACGGCAGTTCCAGCAGTTGCAAGACTTTCTCGGCGTTGGCGGTCAGGCTTTCCAGGGCTTCCATGGACTTCGAAGGCTCGACAATCTGGACCATCTCGACTTTGTCGAACTGGTGCTGGCGGATCATGCCGCGGGTATCACGGCCCGACGCCCCGGCTTCACTGCGGAAGCACGGCGTGTGGGCGACGAACTTGATCGGCAGTTGCTTGGCGTCGACGATCTCGCCAGCGACGATGTTGGTCAGCGAGACTTCGGCGGTCGGGATCAGGTACAGGTCAGCCTCGCCGTCGCGGCTGATCTTGAACAGGTCTTCCTCGAACTTGGGCAACTGGCCGGTGCCTTGCAGCGCCGGGGCCTGGACCAGGTACGGCGTGTAGGCTTCTTCGTAGCCATGCTCAGTGACGTGCAGGTTGATCATGAACTGCGCCAGGGCCCGATGCAGACGGGCGATCGGCCCACGCAGCAGGGCGAAACGGGCGCCCGACAGCTTGGCGGCGGTTTCGAAGTCGAGCCAACCGAACTTCTCGCCCAGGGCCACGTGGTCCTGCACCGGGAAATCGAAGGTTGTCGGCGTGCCCCAGCGGCGCACTTCGACGTTGCCGTCTTCGTCTGCACCGACTGGCACCGATTCGTGAGGCAGGTTCGGGATGCCCAGCAGGATCGAATCCAGCTCGGTCTGGATCGCGTCCAGCTCGACCTTGCCGGCACTCAATTCGCCCGCCATGCGCTCGACATCGGCCATCAGCGGCGCGATGTCTTCGCCACGCTGCTTGGCCTGACCGATGGACTTGGAGCGCGCGTTACGTTCAGCCTGCAGGGCTTCGGTGCGGGTCTGGACGGTCTTGCGCTGTTCTTCCAGCGCTTCGATGCGCGCGACGTCCAGGGCAAAGCCACGGGAAGCCAGGCGGTCCGCTACGTCCTGAAGGTTGCTACGTAACAGTTTGGAATCGAGCATGTCGGTCTCTCGTTATCAAAGTTTGGTCAGGGACAGGCCGGCCCACGTGGCGAGCAGCCCGCCGAATACGCTGATGGCCGCATAGCCCAGGGCCAGCGGCACCTGCCCGCTTTCCAGCAGGCGCACCGTATCCAGTGAAAAGGATGAAAAAGTCGTCAGGCCGCCGAGAAAGCCGACCATCAGCCCCGCGCGTACCTCGATGGGCACTTCCGGGCGAATCAAAAACAGACCGTATAGAACGCCGATCAGCAGACAGCCCACGATATTAACGGCCAGCGTCGCGGTATAGAAGTGCCGGGGCCAATTTGCGTTGATCCAGTTGCCCGTGGCGAAACGCAGTAACGTGCCGGCGACGCCGCCAGCGGAAACAGCCAGTATCAAGGGGATCAAGGTTTTCTCCGCTGCCGTGGACTCAAGCGGTCCAGTTGCGCCAAGTGGTTGAGCTTCTCGCCGATCTTCAGCTCAAGGCCACGAGGCACCGGCTGATAGAAGCGCTGGGGTTCAAGTTCATCAGGAAAATAGTCTTCGCCGGCGGCATAAGCGTCCGGCTCGTCGTGGGCGTAACGGTATTCTTCGCCATAGCCCAACTGCTTCATGAGCTTGGTCGGCGCGTTGCGCAGGTGCAGCGGCACTTCGAGGGAACCGTGCTCGGTGGCGCTGCGCATCGCCGCCTTGAAGCCCATGTACACCGCATTGCTCTTCGGCGCGCAGGCCAGGTAAGTGATGGCCTGGGCCACGGCGAGCTCACCTTCCGGGCTGCCGAGGCGCTCCTGCACGTCCCACGCCGCCAGGCACAGGCTCAGGGCCCGGGGGTCGGCGTTGCCGATGTCTTCGCTGGCCATGCGCACCACCCGGCGCGCCAGGTACAGGGGATCGCAGCCGCCGTCGATCATGCGCGCAAACCAGTACAAGGCCGCGTCGGGGTTGGAGCCACGGATGGATTTGTGCAGCGCCGAAATCTGGTCGTAGAACGCCTCGCCGCCCTTGTCGAAACGCCGGCGGGTATCGCCCAACAGGCTTTGCAGCAGTTCGACGCCAATCTCACTGTCGTCTTCGGCCAGGTCCGAGGCGTTTTCGAGCAGGTTGAGCAAGCGCCGGCCATCGCCATCGGCGGCGGAAAACAGGATCTGGAAGCCTTCATCGCTAAGGCTCAACTGCCGCTTGCCCAGGCCGCGTTCCTCGGTCAGCGCACGGTGCACCAGCTTACGCATCGCCGTTTCGTCGAGACTCTTGAGCACATAGACCCGCGCCCGCGAGAGCAAGGCGTTGTTGAGTTCGAACGAAGGGTTTTCAGTGGTGGCGCCGATGAAAATCAGCGTGCCGTCTTCGACGTAGGGCAGGAAGGCGTCCTGCTGGGATTTGTTGAAGCGGTGCACTTCGTCGACGAACAGGATGGTGCGTTTGCCGTACTGGCCGGCCTGCTGCTTGGCCACTTCCACCGCCTGGCGGATTTCCTTGACCCCGGCCAGCACCGCCGACACCGTTTCGAAGTGGGCGTCCGAGACTTCCGCCAGCAGTCGCGCCAGGGTGGTCTTGCCCACGCCCGGCGGGCCCCAGAAGATCATCGAATGCAGCGCGCCCTGCTCCAGCGCTTCGCGCAGGGGCTTGCCGCGGGCGAGCACATGTTCCTGGCCGACGTACTCATCCAGGTTGGTCGCGCGCAGGCGGGCGGCCAATGGCTGGGCAATCGGGGCGCTTCGAAACAGGTCCATCACTACTTGTGCAACCTCCACTGGGTCCTGGTGCCGATCCTCTCTGCCGGAGCAGATCTGTGGGAAGTGGTCTGTGGGAGCAAGGCTTGCCCGCGATTGCATCGCCTCGGTCTATCAGATGCACCGAGGTGTGTCTGTATCGCGGGCAAGCCTTGCTCCCACAGATCTGCTCCCACAGACCATTTCCCACAGCCTTTTCCCACCGGGCTTTGTTTATTCCTGGATCACATCCGCACCCTTGGGGATGTCGAACTTGAACTTGGACGCGGCGATCGGCTCGTTGGCCTTGACCCCGGTGAACAGGATATTGGTGCGCTGGCCGACACTGTCGATCAGTTGCATGTCGTTGACCAGGCCATTGCGGAACGACAGGCGCAGGCTGTCGAACAGGCTGTCCTTGGTCTTGGGCTTGAGGGTGAAGTCAATCACGCCGCCCGCCTCTTTGGAGCTGATGTCGAAGCTCTGGCTGATCTTGGAAACGTCACCGGAGAGCAGCAATGCCGGGGTCTGGGTCAGGCGCTGGTCAAGAGTCTTGATGGTGACCTGCTCCAGGTCCGGGTCCCACAGCGAGACTTTCTTGCCGTCGGAAACCATCAGTTGTTCGGCCGGTGCATCGGTGTGCCAGTAAAACAGGCCTGGACGCTGCAGGGCCATGTCGCCGGCAGTTTCCTGCAACTGGGTGCCGCTGCCGTCGAGGGTCAGTTGGGAAAAGCGTGCCGTCAGGGTCTGGGAACGCTCCAGCAACTGGGTCAGGCGGGCCACGTCCTTTTCATCGGCGTGGGCCGACAAGGTGGTCAGGGCCAGTACGGGCAACAGCAACATGCGAATCAGGCGCATGGGAGTCCTCATGAAGTCGTGGGGGGTCGAGCGGCGCTTCAGCAGGCCGCCCGGGTCATTAGTCGCGCATCGGGCCCGGCGCCAGTACTTCGCGCGAGCCGTTGGTGTTCATGGCCGTCACCACCCCGGCCATTTCCATGGCTTCGATCATGCGGGCGGCGCGGTTGTAGCCGATCTTCAGCTTGCGCTGAACGGCGGAAATCGAGGCCCGGCGGCTCTCCAGGACGAACTGCACCGCTTCGTCATAGAGCGCATCGGTTTCAGCATCGTCGTCACCGCCGCCACTGCTGCCCTCGAAACCGCTGCCGGCTTCTTCGACACCGTTGAGGATATCGTCGTTATATTCAGGGGCGCCGCGCAACTTCCAGGCCTCCACCACGCGGTGCACTTCGTCGTCGGAAACGAACGCACCGTGGACACGGATCGGCAGGCTGGTACCCGGCGGCATGTAGAGCATGTCACCATGACCGAGCAACTGCTCGGCGCCGCCTTGGTCAATGATGGTCCGCGAGTCGATCTTGCTCGACACCTGGAACGCCATTCGGGTCGGGATGTTGGCCTTGATCAGGCCGGTGATCACGTCCACCGACGGCCGCTGCGTGGCGAGAATCAAGTGGATACCGGCCGCCCGCGCCTTCTGGGCGATACGGGCGATCAGCTCTTCGACCTTCTTGCCGACGATCATCATCATGTCGGCGAATTCGTCCACCACCACCACGATGGTCGGCAACTTGTGCAGCAGCGGCGCTTCATCGTGGATATTTTCGCGGTGATACAACGGATCGCTCAATGGCGTACCGGCCTCTTCGGCTTCCTTGACCTTGGCGTTGAAGCCCGACAGGTTGCGCACGCCCATCTTTGCCATCAGCTTGTAACGGCGCTCCATCTCGGCGACGCTCCAGCGCAAGGCGTTAGCGGCGTCCTTCATGTCGGTGACCACCGGGCACAGCAGGTGCGGAATGCCTTCGTAGATCGACAGTTCGAGCATTTTCGGGTCGATCATGATCAGCTTGGCGTCTTCCGGGCCAGACTTGAACAGAATCGACAGGATCATCGCGTTCACCCCCACCGACTTACCGGAACCGGTAGTACCGGCCACCAGCAGGTGGGGCATCTTCGCCAGGTCGGTGATGACCGGCTTGCCGCCGATGTCATGGCCCAGGGCCAGGGTGACCGGCGATTTGTGGTTGTCATACTCAGGCGTCGACAGCACTTCAGAGAAGCGCACGATCTGCCGGTCTTCGTTGGGAATCTCGATACCCACGGTGGTCTTGCCGGGAATCACTTCCACCACCCGCACGCTGGTCACGGCCAGGGAACGCGCCAGGTCCTTCGCCAGGTTGGCGATGCGACTGACCTTCACGCCGGCGGCCGGCTGGATTTCGTAGCGGGTAATCACCGGGCCCGGGTGGATCGAGTCCACCGACACCTCGACGCCGAACTCCTTGAGTTTGATCTCCAGCAAGTGGCCGACGGCCGCCAGGGATTCAGGGGAATAGTTGAGCTGTTTCTTCTCGGCCGGGTCCAGGATCGAGATCGGCGGCAAGGTGCCCTCCACCGCACTGTCGACGAACAGCGGCACTTGTTTCTCTTTCTGTACGCGCTTGCTTTGCTCCGGCGGCTTGGCCGGGGCCATGGTGATGACCGGCGGCACCTGCTTCTCGCGCTCGGACATGTGCTTGCTCAACGCCTGCTCACGCTCGATCAGGCGCTCCTTGACCTTGGCCTGCTCGCGCTTGTCCGGCGTCGTCGGGGCCACCACGTCGTGGACCCGGTCGTCGACTTCACGCAGTTGCGCCACCAGTTGCTTACGCTCGGTGCGCGCCGCCCACCAGCGGTTCATGGCGCCCTGGATCAGTTCGATCAGGTCGAGGGTGATCTTGCCGGTGACGTCCATGACCTTGAACCAGGACAGGTCGGTGAATACCGTCAGGCCGAACAGGAACAGGGCGATGAACAACAACGTGCTGCCCTGGATGTTCAGGGCGTTCCTGGCCAGGTCGCCGAGGCTTTCCCCCAGCGCCCCGCCCGCCCCGGCCGGCAAGCCGGTGGGCGCATGGAAATGGATATGGGCCAGCGCGGCCCCCGACAGCACCAGAAACACCAGGCCGATCAGGCGCCAGGAGAACAGCCAGCCGCTCCACTGCCACGGTTCATGGCGCTGACGGAAGATCTGGTAGGCCTTGATCGCCAGCAGCAACGGGAAAATGTAGGCGAAATAGCCCAGCACCATGAACAGGATGTCGGCGCTGTAGGAACCGGCCGGACCGCCGAAATTCTGCACATCGTCGATCTTGCTGTTATGGCTCCAGCCCGGATCGTCCTTGCCGTAGGTCAGCAGGGCCATCATCAGGAACAGGCACAGGGCACCGATGGCGATCAATGCACCTTCCTTGAGCCGGTAGTGCAATTGCTGGCGCCAGAGCGGAACGACTGGTTTAGGTGCTGCGGTGGATTTCTTCAAAACGCTTCTTTTCCTGCGCCAATGGCGCGTCCATCTGTTGAATGACTATAAAAAACTGCCCATGACGAGCAGGTAAAAAAGTGAATGTGCACAACCGGTACTACTTTTACCACTGTGAGGTGCATCCAGAAAACTGCAGGCGCGGCCGAAAATTTGATCTTTAGCCCATCCTGCGTTCAAAACCCAAGCATTGTACGGGTTTGTCGACGCCAAGGCATTGCCCGCTCGCTGAGTGACAGCATCGCCGGATACAGGGTGCACAAGCGCCAATTGGACCATGCATTCTCTTTTGTGACAAAGGCTTATGAGGTGTTTTTTATGAGCGAAGTGAAGCATTCACGCCTGATCATTCTCGGTTCCGGCCCCGCGGGGTACAGCGCGGCGGTCTATGCCGCCCGCGCCAACCTCAAACCCGTAGTCATTACTGGCGTGCAGGCCGGTGGCCAGCTCACCACCACCGTGGAAGTCGATAACTGGCCCGGCGATGTCGAAGGCCTGACCGGCCCGGTTCTGATGGAGCGCATGCAGCGGCACGCCGAGCGTTTCGACACGCAGATCGTCTACGACCATGTTCACACGGCCAAGTTGCAGCAGCGCCCGTTTGAATTGATCGGCGACAGCGGTACCTACACCTGTGATGCGCTGATCATTGCCACCGGCGCCTCGGCCCAGTACCTGGGGCTGCCCTCGGAAGAAAGCTTCGCCGGCAAAGGGGTTTCCGCGTGCGCGACCTGCGATGGTTTTTTCTATCGCAACCAGGTGGTGGCGGTGGTCGGCGGCGGCAATACCGCGGTCGAGGAAGCCCTGTACCTGTCGAACATCGCCAGGGAAGTGCACCTGATCCACCGCCGCGACAAGCTGCGCGCCGAGAAAATCCTCCAGGACAAACTCTTCGAAAAGGCCACCAGCGGCAATATCAAGCTGCACTGGAACCAGAACCTGGATGAAGTCCTGGGCGACGCCAGCGGCGTGACCGGCGCGCGCCTGCGGCACAGCGAGACCGGCGAAACCAGCACCTTGTCCCTCGCCGGGGTGTTCATTGCCATCGGCCATAAACCCAACACCGATCTGTTCCAGGGCCAGTTGACGATGCGCGACGGCTACCTGCTCGTGCGCGGCGGCAGCGAAGGCAACGCCACCGCGACCGCTATCGAGGGCGTATTCGCCGCAGGTGATGTGGCCGACCATGTCTATCGCCAGGCGATCACCTCCGCCGGCGCCGGCTGCATGGCCGCACTCGACGCGGAGAAGTATCTCGATGACATCCCTGCCGTTTGACGGTTAACCTTCCCGGCGGGTACTCGCTGACGGGCGAGACCCGCATCCGCCGCCCTCCCCTTCTACAAGCCGGACACTCATGCTGACTTGGTTACAACGCAACAGCCTCGAATTCCCGCCACTGGCAAAAGCCATGCGCGATCCCAACGGATTATTGGCCGCCGGTGGCGATCTATCCGCCGACCGGCTGATCCAGGCCTATCGCCACGGCTGCTTCCCGTGGTTTTCCGAGGGGCAACCGATCCTGTGGTGGTCGCCGGACCCACGCACGGTGTTGTTTCCCGACGAACTGCATGTATCCCGCAGCCTGGGCAAACTGTTGCGCAAGCAGCGCTATAAAGTGACGTTCGATCGGGATTTTGCCGCGGTCATCCAGGCCTGCGCCGCGCCGCGGGACTATGCCGACGGCACGTGGATCACCGACGCCATGCAAACCGCTTATCTGGAACTGCACCGACGCGGCTTTGCCCATTCGGTGGAAGTCTGGGACCAGGGGGTGCTGGTGGGCGGCTTGTATGGCTTGGCCATGGGGCAGCTGTTCTTTGGCGAGTCCATGTTCAGCCGGGCCGACAATGCGTCGAAATTCGGCTTCGTCACTCTGGTCCAACACCTCAAGGCCGCCGGTTTCGTGCTGATCGACTGCCAGATGCCCACCGAGCACCTGCACAGCCTGGGTGCACGGTCGATCCCACGCAGTGAATTTGCCGATTATCTAAAGGCACATCTGGACCAACCCAACCATGCGACATGGGTTTGCTGAGCGACATTCGCGCTCCTGGCTTACAATTAAATTCAAAGCTTATCCCGAGGGTCGATCATGACCGAGTTGGCGCGTTTGAAGTTCTATGCCACTCAGCCCCACTCTTGCAGTTACCTGCCGGAGGAGCAGGCCACGACGCTGTTCCTCGACCCTAGCCAGCCCATGGATGTGCATGTCTACGCAGACCTGTCGGAAATGGGCTTTCGTCGTAGCGGCGATCACCTTTATCGGCCCCATTGCCAACACTGCAACGCTTGCGTCCCGGCGCGCATTCCCGTGGCGCAATTTTTACCCAATCGCCAGCAGAAACGCATTTTCAAGCGCAACGCCGACCTTCAGGTGCGCCCGGCCAAGCCGCAGTTCACCGAAGAATACTTCGACCTGTACCAACGCTACATCGAACAACGCCACGCCGACGGCGACATGTACCCGCCCAGTCGGGATCAGTTCTCGACGTTCCTGGTGCGTGACCTGCCGTTTTCCCGCTTCTATGAGTTCCGGCTGGAGGGGCGACTGGTCGCCATCGCCGTGACGGACCTGCTGCCCAACGGCCTTTCAGCGGTGTACACCTTCTATGAGCCGGAAGAAGAACGGCGCAGCCTGGGGCGCTTTGCCATTCTCTGGCAAATCAACGAAGCCCGGCGCCTGGGACTGGAAGCGGTGTACTTGGGCTACTGGATCAAGAACTGCAAGAAAATGAACTACAAGACCCAATATCGCCCGATTGAATTGCTGATTAACCAGCGATGGGTCGTCCTGAGTTAGAACCCTTCGGCTTAAAAGCTAGAACCCCTTGGCTTGCCCCCCCTTTTTCGGGCACAATGCACGCCGCTTTTGCCTGGCGCAGTTGCACCGGGCCATTCACTGGATACCGAGGGCTTTACTGCATGTCGAAAGAAGACAGCTTCGAAATGGAAGGCACTGTCGTCGACACCCTGCCCAACACCATGTTTCGTGTGGAGTTGGAAAATGGGCACGTCGTAACCGCGCATATCTCCGGCAAGATGCGCAAGAACTACATTCGTATTCTTACCGGTGACAAAGTGCGCGTCGAGCTGACGCCCTATGACTTGAGCAAAGGGCGCATCACTTACCGCGCTCGCTAACAAGTCAATACAAGACGCCCGGCTGATGCCGGGCGTTTTTGTTTGTGGGAGCTAAGCTTGCTCGCGATAGCGGAGCATCAGACAACATCGATGTCGACTGAACCGACGCCATCGCGAGCAAGCTCGGCTCCCACAGGGACTTGGCGGTGGAACGCCAATCTTGTGCCTTACCCAAACAAACTGTGAGCGAGTTTGCTCGCGATAGCGGTGGGTCAGCTTGCATCGATGCTGAGTGTGCCGCCGCCATCGCGAGCAAGCTCGCCCCCACAAGGGGGCGATTGGCGTGAGTCTGGAACAGCAAAAAGGCGCCTTTCGGCGCCTTTTGCTTTATTGCTATTAACGGTCAGGCCATTTCGGCCGTGGTTTCGAAGTCGAAGGTCAGTTCGCCGTCCTTGATGTCGATGTGAACCACACCGCCATGTTCGGCCAGCTCGCCAAAGAGGATCTCCTCCGCCAGTGGACGCTTGATCTTGTCCTGGATCAAGCGAGCCATCGGCCGCGCGCCCATCGTTACATCGTAACCGCCTTCGGCCAGCCAACTGCGGGCCGCATCGGTCACCTCCAGCAACACACGCTTGTCTTCGAGTTGCGCCTGAAGTTCGGTAAGGAACTTGTCCACCACGCTCTTGATGACTTCATGGCTGAGGCGACCGAACTGGATAATGGTGTCCAGGCGATTGCGGAACTCAGGCGTGAAGCTCTTCTTGATCACTTCCATCGCATCGGACGAGTGGTCCTGATGGGTGAAACCGATCGAAGCGCGAGCCGCGGTTTCGGCACCGGCGTTCGTGGTCATGATGACGATCACGTTGCGGAAATCCGCCTTGCGCCCGTTGTTATCGGTCAGCGTACCGTGGTCCATCACCTGCAGGAGCAGATTGAAGACTTCCGGATGCGCCTTCTCGATCTCGTCGAGCAGCAATACGCAGTGCGGTTGCTTGGTGATGGCTTCGGTCAACAGGCCGCCCTGGTCGAAACCGACATAGCCCGGAGGCGCACCGATCAGACGCGACACGGTGTGGCGCTCCATGTACTCGGACATGTCGAAGCGCACCAGCTCGATGCCCATCGCCTTGGCCAATTGCCGCGCCGCCTCGGTCTTGCCGACACCGGTAGGACCGGCGAACAGGAACGAGCCCACCGGCTTGTCCGGCGACTTGAGACCGGCGCGGGACAGCTTGATGGCGGTCGACAGCGAGTCGATGGCCGCATCCTGGCCGAACACCGTCAGCTTCAGGTCACGCTCCAGGTTACGCAGCAGTTCCTTGTCGGAACTGGTGACGTGCTTGGGCGGAATCCGCGCGATTTTCGCCACGATATCCTCGACCTGAGGCACTTCGATACGCTTGACGCGTTTCTCCACGGGTTGCAGGCGCTGGTAGGCACCCGCTTCGTCGATGACGTCGATGGCCTTGTCCGGCATGTGCCGATCGTTGATGTAGCGCGAGGCCAGTTCAGCCGCCGCGCGCAGGGCTTCATCGCTGTATTCGATGTTGTGGTGCAGCTCGAAACGCCCCTTCAGGCCGCGCAGGATGCCAATGGTGTCTTCCACCGAGGGCTCCGACACATCGACTTTCTGGAAACGCCGGGCCAGGGCACGGTCTTTCTCGAAGATCCCGCGGAATTCCTGGAACGTGGTCGAGCCGATGCAACGGATATCACCCGAGGACAGCAGCGGCTTGAGCAGGTTCGACGCATCCATGACCCCGCCCGACGCCGCCCCGGCACCGATGATGGTGTGGATTTCGTCGATAAACAGGATCGCCTGCGGACGTTTTTTCAGTTCGCCGAGCAACGCCTTGAAGCGCTTCTCGAAATCACCGCGGTATTTGGTACCGGCCAGCAAGGCACCCAGGTCAAGGGAATACACCACGCTGTTGGCCAGCAGGTCCGGCACCTGGTTGTCGACGATGCGCTTGGCCAGGCCTTCGGCAATCGCGGTCTTGCCCACGCCCGCCTCGCCCACCAGCAATGGGTTGTTCTTGCGACGTCGGGCCAGGATCTGGGCCACGCGCTCGACTTCCGCCTCGCGCCCGACCAGCGGATCGATCCGCCCCTGGCGCGCCAGTTCGTTCAGGTTGCTGGCATAGGCATCCAATGGGTTGCCTGAAGAAGAAGACTCACCGCCCTCGTCGTCCTGCATATCCTGCTCACCCTCGGAATGATCGCCATGCCCCGGCACCTTGGAGATGCCATGGGCGATGTAGTTGACGACATCGATACGCGCAACGCTCTGCTGCTTGAGCAGGAACACCGCTTGGCTTTCCTGCTCGCTGAAGATGGCAACCAGCACGTTGGCGCCGGTGACTTCACGCTTGCCCGAGCTCTGTACGTGGAAGACAGCACGCTGCAGGACACGCTGGAAGCCCAGGGTTGGCTGGGTTTCGCGATCCTCGTCATGCACGGGGATCAATGGCGTGGTGGAGTCGATGAACTCCTGCAGATCATGCTTGAGTTTATCGAGGTTCGCGCCGCAGGCACGCAAAACGGTGGCGGCAGCCTCGTTATCCAATAGGGCCAGCAGCAGGTGTTCGACGGTCATGAATTCATGACGCTTCGAACGAGCCTCCTTGAAGGCAAGATTGAGGGTGACTTCGAGCTCGCGGTTTAACATAGCTTCACCTCATACCCAAGTGGTCGGCGTTAACCGTCCTTCTCGATTTCACAGAGTAGCGGATGCTGGCTTTCCCGGGCGTACTGGTTGACCTGCATGGCCTTCGTCTCGGCGATGTCGCGGGTAAACACTCCACATACTGCCCGTCCCTCTGTATGGACGGCCAGCATGACCTTGGTCGCCAGCTCGCGATTCAGGTTAAAAAACACCTCGAGCACTTCGACGACGAAATCCATCGGTGTGTAGTCATCGTTGAACAAAACCACCTTGTACATCGGTGGCGCCTGTAATGCGGGCTTTGCTTCCTGAACAGCAATGCCTGCGGAATCGTCGTCGTGTAGATCCGGGCGATCCTGATTGAATGTTAGTCGAATCTGGCTGACTGCATGCATGGAAAGAAAGGTTCGTTTAGTTGGCGAATACAGTGATGGGGGCGCTTGTGGGCGATTTCAACCACGACCACCGGAGCCACCTTGACTATCGGGAAAACGGTGTTACAACCAATAGAGCCCATCGTGGGTTAAAAAGGTCCGTGGAATCTATCCTGTTAACAAGATTAGCCTGCGGATGGACTGGATGATACTCCAGTGATGGAGTGCGTTGCAGAGGGAAATGGGTTATGTCGCTCGTCAAGAATGGCAGGGTTAAATGGTTCAACAACGCCAAGGGCTTTGGTTTCGTTATCGTCGACGGGGTGGATGAAGACCTTTTCGCCCATTACTCAACCATCCAGATGGAGGGCTATAAAACCCTGAAAGCCGGGCAGCCTGTGACTTGCGAAGTCATCCAGGGACCCAAGGGCCTGCACGCCACCAACATCAAGGTAATCGTCGTCGAAGACGCCGCCCCCCTTGTTCATACCCATGCCAGGGTCACCGAGCCCCATTGACTGATCATCACCACCCTGCATGATATGAAAATGCCCGGCTCGATCACTCTAGCCGGGCATTCGCGCTGAGCGCCGATTCGCTTACATGTGCGAGATCAGGGCATCACCGAAGCCCGAGGACGACACCAGCTTGGCGCCCTCCATCAGCCGTTCGAAGTCATAGGTCACGGTCTTGGCCGAAATCGCGCCATTGGTGCCCTTGATGATCAGGTCGGCCGCTTCGGTCCAACCCATGTGGCGCAGCATCATTTCCGCCGACAGGATCAGCGAGCCCGGGTTGACCTGGTCTTTGCCGGCATACTTGGGCGCAGTACCGTGGGTGGCCTCGAACATCGCCACGGTGTCGGACAGGTTGGCGCCCGGCGCGATGCCGATACCGCCCACTTCCGCCGCCAGAGCGTCGGACAGGTAGTCACCGTTCAGGTTCAGGGTGGCGATCACGTCATATTCAGCCGGACGCAACAGGATCTGCTGCAACATCGCATCGGCGATGGCGTCCTTGACGATGACGTTCTTGCCGGTCCGCGGGTTCTTGAACTGCATCCACGGCCCGCCGTCGAGCAGGGTCGCACCGAACTCTTCGGCCGCCACTTCGTAGGCCCATTCCTTGAAGGCACCTTCGGTGAACTTCATGATGTTGCCTTTATGCACGATGGTCAGCGAATCGCGATCGTTGTCGACCACATATTGCAGGGCCTTGCGAGCCAGGCGCTTGGTGCCCTGCTTGGAAACCGGCTTGACGCCAATGCCGCAATCCTCGTCGAAACGGATCTTGGTCACGCCCATTTCTTCTTTCAGGAACTTGATGACCTTGGTGGCTTCGGCCGAACCGGCCTTCCACTCGATGCCGGCGTAGATATCCTCGGAGTTCTCACGGAAGATCGTCATGTCCACGTCGCCAGGCTTCTTGACCGGGCTTGGCACGCCTTCGAACCAGCGCACCGGGCGCAGGCAGACATACAGGTCGAGCTGCTGGCGCAGCGCTACGTTCAACGAACGGATACCGCCACCGACCGGCGTGGTCAGCGGGCCCTTGATGGACACCACGTAGTCCTTGACCGCGTCCAGGGTTTCCTGGGGCAGCCAGGTATCCTGGTCGTAGACCTGGGTCGCTTTCTCACCGGCATAGACTTCCATCCAGGAAATCTTGCGCTTGCCGCCATAGGCCTTCTGAACCGCAGCGTCCACAACCTTGATCATGACCGGACTGATATCGACGCCAATGCCGTCGCCTTCGATGAAGGGGATGATCGGGTTGTCGGGAACATTAAGAGAATGGTCTGCATTGACGGTGATTTTGTCACCGACGGCTGGAACCTGAATCTTTTGATACCCCATGCTGAACTCCATTGCTTGGATTGAACATCTGGCTGCGTTCGAGCGTACCCCAGTTGAATCGGCGCGCAAACCCTACGTTAGGCCCATCAGCGGCAAAGTCTTGCACTTCGCCGCGTACAACCTGCGAAAACCAAGGGAAAAGCGCCAAACATGAGCATAGTTTGCCCCAGGAGTACTGCGACGTTTAGACCAATGGACGTGTACGGAAGTCTATGAACCATCGGCAGATCGCCAGCTACCTATGTATAATGCCGCCGCTGACCACAGGGTCACGACGGCTGACGGCTCTATCACAGGACTTTCCGCCAACTTAAAAGCCGGACCGTTACCGCGGCCCGACCGCTTGACGCTCGACTGATGCACCCAACATCACCGCGAAGAAACCTCGACATTCGGCTCACGGATGACTTTGAACGAACGCGCTTACCCGGCGCCCCTCGAGTTTCTGCGCATGCTTTAGCAAAGAAGAGAGTTAATCCGAATATGCCCACCCGCTCGAAGATCATCTACACCTTCACCGACGAAGCGCCTGCCCTCGCCACCTATTCGCTGCTGCCGATCGTCGAAGCCTTTACCGCTTCGGCCGATATCGCCGTGGAAACCCGCGATATCTCCCTCGCGGGGCGCATCCTGGCCAGCTTCCCCGAGCAACTGGGTGACAAAGCCGTAGCCGACCACCTCGCCGAACTGGGCGACCTGGCCGTTACGCCAGAAGCCAACATCATCAAGCTGCCGAACATCAGCGCCTCGGTGCCGCAACTGCAGGCCGCGATCAAGGAATTGCAGGCCCAGGGCTACGCACTGCCGGACTACCCGGAAACCGTGACCAGCGATGCCGAGAAAGATGCACGCGCCCGTTACGACAAGGTCAAGGGCAGCGCCGTGAACCCGGTCCTGCGCGAAGGCAACTCCGACCGTCGCGCGCCGCTGTCGGTCAAGAACTACGCTCGCAAGCACCCGCACAAGATGGGCGCCTGGGCCGCGGACTCCAAGTCCCACGTGGCCCACATGAGCACCGGCGATTTCTACGGCAGCGAAAAAGCCGCCCTGATCGACGCCGCCGGCAGCGTGAAAATCGAGCTGATCGCCCAGGACGGCACCGCCACTGTCCTGAAGGAAAAAACCACCGTACAAGCCGGTGAGATCCTCGACTGCGCAGTGATGAGCAAAAACGCCCTGCGCGACTTCATCGCCGCTGAAATCGAAGACGCCAAGCAAAAAGGCGTGCTGCTGTCGGTTCACCTCAAGGCCACCATGATGAAGGTCTCCGACCCGATCATGTTCGGCCAGATCGTTGCCGAGTTCTATAAAGACGCCTTGGCCAAGCACGCTCAAGTGCTGGAGCAGATCGGCTTCAACCTGAACAACGGCATCGGCGACCTGTACGCCCGCATCAAGGCCCTGCCGGCCGAGCAGCAGGCGCAGATCGAAGCCGACATCCAGGCGGTCTACGCGGCGCGCCCATCCCTGGCGATGGTCAACTCCGACAAAGGCATCACCAACCTGCACGTGCCGAGCGACGTGATCGTCGACGCCTCGATGCCGGCCATGATTCGTGACTCCGGCAAGATGTGGGGCACCGATGGCCAGTTGCACGACACCAAGGCTGTGATCCCGGATCGCTGCTACGCCACCATCTACCAGGCGGTGATCGAAGACTGCAAGCAACACGGCGCCTTCGACCCAACCACCATGGGCAGCGTGCCGAACGTTGGCCTGATGGCCAAGAAAGCCGAGGAATACGGTTCCCACGACAAGACCTTCCAGATCAAGGTCAACGGCGTGGTGCGCGTTTCCGACAGCAACGGCCGCACTCTGCTGGAGCAGAACGTCGAGGCTGGCGATATCTTCCGCATGTGCCAGACCAAGGACGCGCCGATCCAGGATTGGGTCAAACTGGCCGTCAACCGTGCCCGCGCCAGCAGCACCCCGGCGATCTTCTGGCTGGACCCGATGCGCGCCCACGACGGCGTGGTCATCGAGAAAGTCCAGACCTACCTGAAGGACCACGACACCAGCGGCCTGGACATCCGCATCATGTCGCCGGTCGACGCGATGAAGTTCACCCTGGGCCGCACCCGCGAAGGCAAGGACACCATCTCGGTGACCGGCAACGTGCTGCGTGACTACCTGACCGACCTGTTCCCGATCATGGAACTGGGCACCAGCGCCAAGATGCTGTCGATCGTGCCGCTGATGAACGGCGGCGGCCTGTTCGAAACCGGCGCCGGCGGCTCGGCACCCAAGCACGTCCAGCAACTGCTGGAAGAAAACTTCCTGCGCTGGGATTCCCTGGGCGAGTTCCTGGCCCTGGCCGCGTCCCTCGAGCACCTGGGTGTGACCTACAACAACCCGAAAGCCCTGGTGCTGGCCAAGACCCTGGACCAGGCTACCGGTGAGTTCCTGGACCGCAACAAATCGCCATCGCGCAAGGTCGGCGGCATCGACAACCGCGGCAGCCACTTCTACCTGACCCTGTTCTGGGCCCAGGCACTGGCCGCCCAGGACGACGACGCAGCCCTCAAGGCCCAGTTCGCGACCCTGGCCAAGACATTGACCGACAACGAAGAAAAAATCGTTGCCGAACTCAATGCCGTCCAAGGCAAGCCCGTGGACATCGGCGGTTACTACTTCGCCAACCCGGAGCTGACCAGCAAGGCCATGCGCCCAAGCAACACCTTCAACGCGGCGATCGCTGCGCTGGTATAAAGTTGTAAGGAAGCACCACGAACCCCGGCCTTGTGCCGGGGTTTGTGTTTCCGGCATTTACACCATTCATCAGACAGAACCCGACCCTGTGGGAGCGAGCTTGCTCGCGATAGCGATGTAGCATTCAACATTGATATTGACTGACCCACCGCTATCGCGAGCAAGCTCGCTCCCACAGTTGACCGTGCTTGACTATTGAATCGAGGACACTTGCTGCCCACGGACCGTGCGTTAGAGAGACTGCTTGACAGCGTCAGGAGGCAGCCTAGGCTCAATGGCATCGTTCTAAGTACGCCCTCTTCACTGAAGGCGCATGAAATAGACCATGAAGGCTGAAGGCCCCTGCGTGACCCAAACACGCTCCTTTCAACCTTTTGGGATGCGGGATGTCTCGGCAAGAGAACGAGAGAGCGTCGGATCAGGTGTCATTCTGAAACTGGAAGGGCCTGCAGCAGTGTCGACCTCAAGTGGAGCGAAACCGGGCTGCTGAAATCGCCTACGTAGCGATAGCAATCCGTGTACAAGGTTTGAGTTTTTTCAACGAACAACAAGCGCTGACAACTCATCACCTGACTCGCGTACATTGAGGAAACACGTAATGGAAAAAAAAGCGCAAGTAACCATACCTGCTCAACGGCACTTCTCTATTGGGAACTGGAGCTTTCTGGAGCTGACAGTTTCCCCAACCCTATATGCTAGAGATCGCGACAACGAACCCTTTGCATATCGCGAAATAAATAAGCTTAGCTCTTCGGGTGGAAGATACTCTACAGATGTTCGCACCAATGACCATGGCCAGAGATACAGCTACGCCACCGCCTCCCATGAATTACTGTTTAAAAGCGCATCTGCCGAATACAGATTCAATGCGAACAAATTCGGAAACCAAGTCACCTACTCAACCAGCTCACCGGGCGCCTCCGTCGAAGCTTTTTATTGGATCTTCGATGATTTTCTACGCGTGATTGAACTTACGATGCGTAAACTAGATGATCCCGTCGACCATAAAATAGATGAGTCCAACAGGGAGTACGAAGTTCAGCTCAACGGTCAGATCATTCAATGTTCTACAGGGGACCCTGTGCATCCCGCTCCTAAAAAAAAGGTGTCACAAATCGTTATCGCAGACACGGATAGATTTTCCTTTTTATCCAATGTAAATCTCTATTTTTCGGGCTGCGATGTATACCAAGAATATCCGCCAGAAAAAATAAAAAAGGTTGACCGACACGGCGAGGGCAATCCCAGCGCGGCCACCGATTACTACCTCACACCGGACAAGGGCTATCCCCCTGGCATCACAATTCTTACTATAAAAGACGGGTTCTCGGAAGCAACGGCTGTCGTCGAGTTCGATCACGACACATTCAATAAACAGGTAACCGTGACCATCAAATCGTTCACCAGCAGACTGTGTGACATCCGAGACTTTTCATACCTCGAACAATACTTTCCCAATGCGATATGTATCGCGCTTTAAGGATCTCCGGATCTTGCACCCGCCTGCGGGACTTGCTCGGGACGGCGAGTGGTCATTCATTATCGACTGACCCACCGCTATCGCGAGCAAGCTCGCTCCCACAATGGCCCAATTCCAATCTGAGAAATAAAGGCCCCCATGAACTGGCAATCCCACATTACCGCCCCCCTCGCTGAGGACCAAGGCCGTTTTCAGATGACGTGGATGCAACGGCAGACGGGTGGCGGCCAACGCATAGCAAGATAGGGGCATTGTTCCTGTGCGCGGCATCAGCTTGACAGAATCAGGAGGCAGCCTAGGCTTGACAGCATCGTTCTAAGTACGCCCTCTTCACTGAAGGCGCATGAAATAGACCATGAAGATTGAAGGCCCCGGCGTGACCCAAACACGCTCCTTTCAGCCTTTTGGGATGCGGGATGTCTCGGCAAGAGAACGAGAGAGCGTCGGATCAGGTGTCATCCTGATTACCTAAAGATGTAGCGACCTCAAGCGGAGCGAAACCGGGTTGCTGAATCCGCTACGTAGCGATAGCAATCCTTGTCCAGGGTTTGAGTTTTTCAGCGAGCAACACATGCTTAAAACTCAGCACCCAGCTCATACACTGAGGGTCCACATTGTGAAGAAGAATGCGCAAATTACTATGACCGCTCAAATGCCTTTCAGCATTGCAAATATCGACAATCAACAGCTGCTAGGCTCTCCCGCCCTATACAAGAGAGAGGGCCAGGGCGAGCCTTTTGAATATCCTAAAATAGATGAATTCACCGATACGTATACCCTTTACTGCTCTACAGATGTTCGCCACAACGACCACGGACAGAGATACAACTACATCACAGCTTCCCAAGAGCTTCTATTTAAAAGCGCACATGCCGAATACAGATTCAATTTGAACAAATTTGGAAACCAGGTCACCTATTCAACCAATTCTCCAGGTGCTAGCGTCACGGCCAATCCTTGGATTTTCGATGACTTCTCCATGAAAATTCAGCTTGAAATGCGTGAGCCAGGTACAAAGGCCGACCGAAAGACAGATAAGACCAATAGGCGACTCGAGGCCCAGACTTACGATCAGGTCCTTCAATATGCTTCAAACGACCCCGTGCATCCTGCTCCGCAAAAAAAGGCCTCACAAGTCGTTATCAAAAACACAGATAAATTCTCGCTGCTATTCAATGTCAACCTCTATTTCTCGGGCTGCGATGTATACCAAGAGTTCCCTCCAGGTGAAATGCACAAAGTTGACAAACGAGCTGGGGCATCTACCGACTGCTACCTCACACCGGAAAAGGGTTATCCACCAGGAGTCACAACCCTGACGATAAAAGATGGATTTTCGGAGGCAACCGCCATCGTCAAATTTGACCACGACGCATCAAAAAAACAGGTCACCATGACAATCGAATCATTTACGAGCAAGCTTTGTGACATCCGAGACTTCTCACTCAGCAACAAACCATTTCCGAATGCGATATGCATTGCTCTTTAAGGATGATCAGAACCCGCACAGGCCTGCGAAGGGCTACTGCAATTTACGTTCAAGACCAGTCTCGCTGAAAAGGAGGACGTAATTGCCTGTAGGGGCCCTTGCTCGGGACGGCGATCCATCGTTCATTTAATATCGACTGATCCACCGCCATCGCGAGCAAGCTCGCTCCCACAGTGGCCCATATTCCAATCTGAAAATAGAGACCCCATGGACTGGCAACCCCACATCACCGTCGCCACCATCGTCGAAGACCACGGCCGCTTCCTGATGGTGGAAGAATCCAAAGGCGGACGCGCGGTGCTCAACCAGCCCGCCGGACACCTGGACCCCAACGAAACGCTGATCGAAGCCGCCGTGCGCGAAACCCTGGAAGAAACCGGCTGGGACGTCGAGCCCACCGGCGTGGTGGGCATTTATCTGTACACCGCCCCCAGCAACGGCGTGACGTACCAGCGGGTCTGTTTCGCCGCCAAGGCCTTGAAACACCACCCTGAGTATCAACTGGACGACGGCATCCTCGGCGCCAGATGGCTGAGCCGCGACGAACTGCTCGAACAGCGCGAGCACTGGCGCAGCGAGCTGATCATCCGCTGCATCGACGATTATCTGGACGGCCACCACCACAGTCTGACGCTGATCCGTCCTTCTCTTTAGCCTTGCGCGCCCGGGCCTGATAGAATCGCGTCCTTTTTCAAGACACTCATTGAATTCCTATGCGTGATCCAGCCCCTTCTGACACACCCAAGAAGCGCGTCATTGTCGGCATGTCCGGCGGCGTGGACTCTTCCGTTTCCGCCCTTCTGCTGATCGAGCAGGGTTATGAGGTGGAAGGCCTGTTCATGAAGAACTGGGAAGAAGACGACGGAACCGAATACTGCACCGCCATGGATGACCTGGCGGACGCCCAGGCCGTGTGCGACAAGATCGGCATCAAGCTGCACACCGCCAACTTCGCCGCCGAGTACTGGGACAACGTGTTCGAGCACTTCCTGGCCGAATACAAGGCCGGGCGCACGCCGAACCCGGACATCCTCTGCAACCGCGAAATCAAGTTCAAGGCGTTCCTCGACTACGCCATGATGCTCGGCGCCGACCTGATCGCCACCGGCCACTACGTGCGCCGTCGCGACATCGACGGCCGCACCGAACTGCTCAAGGGCCTGGACCCAAACAAGGACCAGAGCTACTTCCTGCATGCCGTCGGCGGCGAGCAGATCGCCAAGACACTGTTCCCGGTAGGTGAACTGGAAAAGCCCGAAGTGCGCGCAATTGCGGAGAAACACCAGCTCGCCACCGCCAAAAAGAAGGATTCCACCGGGATCTGCTTCATTGGCGAGCGCCGTTTCAGCGATTTCCTCAAGCAATACCTGCCAGCCCAGCCAGGCGAGATCAAGACCACCGAAGGTGAAGTCATCGGCCGTCACCATGGTCTGATGTACCACACCATCGGCCAGCGCCAGGGCCTGGGCATCGGTGGGCTGAAAGACGCTGGGGAAGAGCCGTGGTACGTGCTGGTCAAGGACCTGGAACACAACGAGCTGATCGTCGGCCAGGGCAACGACCATCCCTGGCTGTTTTCCCGTGCCCTGCTCGCCTCCGACATCTACTGGGTCAACCCGGTCGACCTCAGCGAACCACGCCGCCTGACGGCCAAGGTTCGCTACCGCCAGAGCGACCAGCCCTGCACCCTGGAAAAAACCGCCACAGGCTACCGTGCCACCTTCGACGACCCGCAGCGGGCGGTCACACCCGGCCAGTCGGTGGTGTTCTACGACGGCGACATCTGCCTGGGCGGCGGCGTGATCGAAGTCGCAGAGCCCTGGAGCAGCAAGGCATGAACCCCATCCAGGAACAACTGACGGCATTGGGCGGCGTGTTTCTCGCTGCCGTGCTGGTGGACAGGATCGCCAAGACCGGCCAGGCCACCGAAGCGGGCGTGGCCTGCATGCTCGGCAGCCTGCTGGTTCGCGACCCCAAGGACACCCTGGAAGTCTATGGCGGCGACGACCTGAACCTGCGCGAAGGCTATCGTGCGCTGATCGGCGCCCTGGAGCGCGATCCCAGCGCCTTGCAACGCGAGCCGCTGCGCTATGCCCTGTCGATGCTGGGCCTTGAGCGCCAGTTGGCCAAGCGCGACGACCTGCTGGAGACCATCGGCAAACGCTTGCCGCAGATCCAGTCCCAGGTCGAGCACTTCGGCCCGGCTCACGAAAACGTCGTCGCGGCCTGCGGTTCGCTGTACCAGGACACCCTGAGCACCTTGCGCCAGCGCATCCAGGTGCATGGCGACATGCGCAACCTGCAACAGCCGAGCAATGCCTCGAAGATCCGCGCCCTGCTGCTGGCCGGGATTCGCTCGGCACGGCTGTGGCGGCAGTTGGGTGGCCATCGCTGGCAACTGGTGATCAGCCGACGCAAATTGCTGAAAGAGCTTTACCCGTTGATGCGCAACGAATAAGTCGCCTCAACCCATTTTTTAGCTTGTTACGCGTAACACGCCGGTCAGTTGGCGACGGACCGGCGATTGTTTTCATGTATGATACGCGCCCCATTTCGTTGCCCGACTGTCCGAGAACACCCTATGCAGCTCTCTTCGCTCACTGCGGTTTCCCCTGTTGACGGCCGCTACGCCGGCAAAACCCAGGCCCTGCGCCCGATTTTCAGCGAGTACGGCCTGATCCGTGCCCGCGTCCTGGTTGAAGTGCGCTGGCTCCAGCGCCTGGCCGCCCACCCTGCCATCGGCGAAGTGCCGGCGTTCTCGGCCGAAGCCAACGCGGTGTTGAACGCCCTGGCCGAAAACTTCGTGCTGGAACACGCCGAGCGCGTCAAAGAGATCGAGCGCACCACCAACCACGACGTCAAGGCCATCGAATACCTGCTCAAGGAGCAGGCGGCCAAGCTGCCGGAGCTGGCCAATGTCAGCGAGTTCATCCACTTTGCCTGCACCAGCGAGGACATCAACAACCTGTCCCACGCCCTGATGCTGCGCGAAGGCCGTGATGAAGTGATGCTGCCCCTGATGCGCCAGACCGCCCAGGCCATCCGCGAACTGGCGATCCGCTTCGCCGACGTGCCGATGCTGTCGCGCACCCACGGTCAACCGGCATCGCCGACCACCCTGGGCAAGGAGCTGGCGAACGTGGTCTATCGCCTGGAGCGCCAGATCGCCCAGGTGGCCGCCGTGCCGCTGCTGGGCAAGATCAACGGCGCCGTGGGCAACTACAACGCCCACCTGTCAGCCTACCCGGACATCGACTGGGAAGCCAATGCCCGCGCCTTCATCGAAGACGAGCTGGGCCTGAGCTTCAACCCGTACACCACCCAGATCGAACCGCACGACTACATCGCCGAGCTGTTCGATGCGATCGCCCGTTTCAACACCATCCTGATCGACTTCGACCGTGACATCTGGGGCTACATCTCCCTGGGTTACTTCAAGCAGCGCACCATCGCCGGCGAAATCGGTTCCTCGACCATGCCGCACAAGGTCAACCCGATCGACTTCGAAAACTCCGAAGGCAACCTGGGCATCGCCAACGCGCTGTTCCAGCACCTGGCGAGCAAACTGCCGATCTCCCGCTGGCAGCGTGACCTGACCGACTCCACGGTGCTGCGCAACCTGGGCGTGGGCTTTGCCCATAGCGTCATTGCCTACGAAGCCAGCCTCAAGGGCATCAGCAAGCTGGAACTGAACGAGCAGAAGATCGCCGCCGACCTGGACGCCTGCTGGGAAGTCCTGGCCGAGCCGATCCAGACCGTGATGCGTCGCTACAACATCGAAAACCCGTATGAAAAGCTGAAAGAGCTGACCCGTGGCAAGGGCATCAGCCCTGAAGCGCTGCAGACTTTCATCGATGGCCTGGACATGCCTGCCGAGGCCAAGGCGGAGCTGAAGAAGCTCACGCCGGCCAGCTACATCGGCAACGCGGCGGCACAAGCCAAGCGCATCTGATCCACGGCTTTACCTTTGAGACGCCCGGCCGCGCCGGGCGTTTTTATTCGCGTCTGAAAAGTATATTTTTTCAATAGGTTACACATGAATCCTGATATTCCTCTGCAACTCCTGGGCGGCATCACGGCACGGGAGTTCCTGCGCGACTACTGGCAGAAAAAACCCCTGCTGATCCGTCAGGCGATTCCTGACTTCCAAAGCCCGATCGATGCCGATGAACTGGCTGGCCTGGCCTTGGAAGAAGAAGTCGAATCGCGCCTGGTGATCGAGCACGGCGAGCGTCCCTGGGAACTGCGTCGCGGCCCATTCGCCGAAGACGAATTCAGCAAGTTGCCGGAGCGCGAGTGGACCCTGCTGGTGCAGGCGGTCGACCAGTTCGTGCCGGAAGTCAGCGAACTGCTGGAGAACTTCCGCTTCCTGCCGAGCTGGCGCATCGACGATGTGATGATCAGCTTCGCCGCCCCGGGTGGCAGCGTGGGTCCGCATTTCGATAACTATGACGTGTTCCTGCTGCAGGGCCATGGCCAGCGCAACTGGAAGATCGGCCAGATGTGCGGCTCCGAAAGCCCGCTGCTGCAGCACGCAGACCTGCGCATCCTCGCCGACTTCGAAGCCACCGACGAGTGGGTCCTTGAACCGGGCGACATGCTCTACCTGCCGCCGCGCCTGGCGCACTGCGGCGTGGCCGTGGACGACTGCATGACCTACTCGGTAGGCTTCCGCGCGCCGAGCGCCGCCGAAGTGCTGACCCACTTCACCGACTTCCTCAGCCAGTTCCTGCCGGACGAAGAACGCTACACCGATGCCGACGCGCGCCCGGTGGCCGACCCGCACCAGATCCAGCACGACGCCCTCGACCGCCTCAAGGGCCTGCTGGCCGAGCACATGAGCGACGAACGCCTGCTGCTGACCTGGTTCGGCCAGTTCATGACCGAGCCGCGCTACCCGGAACTGGTGGTGGGCCCGGAACTGGAAGAAGACGACCTGCTGGCCAGCCTGGAACAAGGCGCCGTGATCATCCGCAACCCGAGCGCGCGCCTTGCCTGGTCGGAAGTCGATGATGACCTGCTGCTGTTCGCCAGCGGCCAGAGCCGTTACCTGCCGGGCAAGCTGCGCGAATTGCTGAAGATGATCTGTGCCGCCGACGCCCTGCACATCGAGAACCTTGGCCCGTGGTTGGCCGACGAAGACGGTCGCGGCCTGGTCTGCGAGCTGGTCAAGCAAGGCAGCCTGGGGTTCGCCGATGAATAAAATTCACGTTCGTGTCGCAGACTGGCAAAAGGATAACGCCGAGATCCGGCGCATTCGTGAGACCGTGTTCATCGCCGAGCAGTCCGTTCCGCCCGAGCTGGAATGGGATGCCGATGACCAGAGCGCAGTGCATTTCCTGGCGTTCGAAGGCGATTTTCCCATTGGCACCGCTCGCCTGCTGACTGACGGTCACATCGGCCGAGTCTCGGTCCTCAAGGACTGGCGCGGCCTGAAGGTGGGCGATGCGCTGATGCATGCGGTGATCGCAGAAGCCGAGAAGCGTGGGCTCCAGCAGCAGATGCTCAGCGCCCAGGTGCATGCCACGCCGTTCTATGAGCGGTTGGGGTTTGCGGTGGTCAGCGAGGAGTTCCTGGAAGCCGGAATTCCTCATGTGGACATGGTTCGCCATTCGGCCTGACACCGCAGCGCAGCCATCGCGAGCAAGCTCGCTCCCACAGGGACCTGCGGTGAACAGAGATTTCGTGTACATCACTATTCCAATGTGGGAGCGAGCTTGCTCGCGATGAGGCCCTGAAGAACACCACAAAACGCCCCGCCATCCTCCGATGCCGGGGCGTTTTGCCGTCTACCATTCAACTTGCCCCACCCCAGGCCGACAAACTGGCAATATCAAGCCTTTGTCTCGCGGAGAAATGGACATGTCCTTACGCACCCTGCTGACCACCTTGCTGCTCGGCTGCAGCCTGTCGGTCATGGCGGACACGCAAATCGTGCCGCTGAACTACCGCACCAGCGCCGACCTGTTACCGGTGGCACAGAATTTCATCGGCAAGGACGGCCAGGTCAGCGCCTACGGCAACCAACTGATCGTCAACGCCGAGCCGGGCAAGATCGAAGAACTCCGGCAATTCCTCGCCCAACTGGACACCGCCCCCAAGCGCCTGCTGATCACGGTCGACACCAACGAAAACAACCTGCAGGGCAACCAGGGTTACTCGGTCAACGGTGCAGCCCCCAGCCAGACCCGCATCATCAACCGCAGCACCGCCAGCCGTGACGGCGGCGTGCAGCAGGTGCAGGCCAGCGAGGGCCAGCCAGCGCTGATCCAGGTGGGCCAGAGCGTGCCGTTCACCAGCAACCAGACCGACAACTACGGGCGCATGCAAAGCCAGACCGAATACCGCAACGTCACCCAAGGTTTCTATGTCACGGCCAGCGTCACCGGCGAGACCGTTCATCTGAGCATCAGTACCAACCGTGACCGTATGAGCCAGGAACGTCCCGATGTAGTGAACGTTCAGAGTACCGACACAACTGTCAGCGGACGCCTGGGCGAATGGATCACCCTGGCCGGCGTGAATCGCCAGACTCAGGCCGACAAACAAGGCCTGACCCGCAGCTACTCGACCCAGGGCCGCGATGACATGATTTTGCGGGTCAAGGTCGACACCCTGAACTGAAGCACCAAAAACTGACTGATGAGTCGTATTAGACCAAAGATGTAGTGCTATAAAAAAAGCACTACAAAACGTTTGACGAGCCAAAAAACCGAAGGCATGATGGCCTCGCTCCCGCTAATCAGGGGCCCTGGCAAGGGCCTTCGGGTCGACGCTTGCAACTACCCTGCGAGCCGATTCGTGTCTGTACCGCCCACAAGGTGTGTTTGACGAGGTTGCGACTGGAACGAAGTTGTCCCGAGGGACGGAAGCGTAACTAGGTAACCCGGCATCACTCTGAGTTCGTATCAAGGCCCACGACGCCCGAATGCGCCCGCAGTTCGCCCCTACCTGCTCACTTTCCCCTCGAGCCCATCGTTCTTCCCGTCGCCGCCCCGCCTGAACCGACTTGTACGCCAACCCCTGGTCGGCAGGAGCAGGAATTTTCCACCAAGACCTATGCGACGAGGTTTATCTCCATGGCACTGACACGCGAACAGCAAATTGCAGCCCTTGAAAAAGACTGGGCTGAAAACCCGCGCTGGAAAGGCGTGAAGCGCAATTATTCCGCTGCTGACGTCGTCCGTCTGCGTGGCTCGGTTCAACCTGAGCACACCTTTGCGAAAATGGGCGCCGAGAAGCTGTGGAACCTGGTCACCCAGGGCGCCAAGCCAGCCTTCCGTCCCGAGAAAGATTTCGTCAACTGCATGGGCGCCCTGACCGGCGGCCAGGCTGTGCAGCAAGTCAAGGCCGGCATCCAGGCGATCTACCTGTCGGGCTGGCAAGTGGCCGCGGACAACAACTCCGCCGAATCGATGTACCCCGACCAGTCGCTGTACCCAGTGGATTCGGTTCCAACCGTGGTCAAGCGCATCAACAACTCGTTCCGTCGTGCCGACCAGATCCAGTGGAAAGCCGGCAAGAACCCGGGCGACGAAGGCTACATCGACTACTTCGCGCCGATCGTGGCTGACGCCGAAGCCGGTTTCGGCGGCGTCCTGAACGCCTACGAGCTGATGAAGAGCATGATCGAAGCAGGCGCCGCCGGCGTTCACTTCGAAGACCAACTGGCTTCGGTGAAGAAATGCGGCCACATGGGCGGTAAGGTACTGGTTCCGACCCAGGAAGCCGTACAGAAGCTGACCGCTGCCCGCCTGGCCGCCGACGTTGCCGGTGTACCGACCATCATCCTGGCCCGTACCGACGCCAACGCCGCCGACCTGCTGACTTCCGACTGCGACCCGTACGACCAGCCGTTCGTGACCGGTACCCGCACCCAGGAAGGCTTCTACAAGGTGCGCGCCGGTCTCGACCAGGCCATCGCCCGTGGCCTGGCCTACGCGCCGTACGCCGACCTGATCTGGTGCGAAACCGCCAAGCCGGACCTGGACGAAGCCCGTCGCTTCGCCGAAGCGATCAAAAAGGAATACCCGGACCAACTGCTGTCGTACAACTGCTCGCCTTCCTTCAACTGGAAGAAAAACCTGGACGACGCGACCATCGCCAAGTTCCAGCGCGAACTGTCCGCCATGGGCTACAAGCACCAGTTCATCACCCTGGCCGGCATTCACAATATGTGGCACAGCATGTTCAACCTGGCGCACGACTACGCCCGCAACGACATGACCGCCTACGTGAAACTGCAAGAGCAGGAGTTCGCTGACGCCGCCAAGGGCTACACCTTCGTGGCTCACCAGCAGGAAGTGGGCACCGGCTACTTCGACGACATGACCACCGTGATCCAGGGTGGCACTTCGTCGGTGACCGCACTGACCGGCTCCACCGAAGAAGAACAGTTCCACTGATCCTTGAGGTAAACGGCCCTTGCGGACCGAATAAAAGCTAACCGCAAAGCCGACGATCTGACGCCCCGACTGGTTCGGGGCTTTTTTTTGCCGGCTTTACCCGGTTCGCTTTTTACACCTTGAAATGACTGACCAACTGCTGCAACTGGTTGCCCAGGCGCGCCAGCTCGATGCTGGAGGCTGCGGTTTCTTCGCTGGCTGAGGCGGTCTGCTCGGATACATCGCGCACGCTCAGGATACTGCGGCTGATTTCCTCGGCCACCGAGCTTTGTTGCACCGCGGCGGCGGCAATCTGTTGGTTCATGGCCTGAATGCCAGAAACCGCCTGGGTGATGCTACCCAGAGATGTGCCGGCTTTGGATGCCAACGCCACGCTGCTGTCGGTCAGCTCGCGGCTATTTTGCATGATAGTCGATACCTGGCGCGTGCCGTTCTGCAAGCCCGCCACCAGGCTTTCAATCTCTTCGGTGGAATGCTGGGTACGCTGGGCCAACCCGCGTACTTCGTCGGCGACCACGGCAAAACCGCGCCCGGCGTCACCCGCGCGAGCGGCCTCAATGGCGGCGTTAAGGGCCAGCAAGTTGGTCTGCTCAGCCACCGCCCTGATCACGTCCATGATCTTGCCGATGCGCCCGCTTTCTTGTTCCAGCTCGTTCATGGCCTCGACCGAGCGCCCGACCTCGCTGGCCAAGCGCTCAATCTGAACGATGGCTTGCGCGACCACTTGGTCGCCAATACGGGCCTGTGCATCGGCCTCCGATGCGGCTGCGCGAGCTTGTTCGGCATTACGCGCGACTTCATGCACGGTGACCGACATTTCGTGCATGGCAGTCGCCACCTGATCGGTCTCGGTCTTCTGACTATTGACCCCGGCACTGGTCTGCTCAGTGACAGCCGATAGCTCTTCGGCGGCACTGGCGATTTGGGTGACGCCATCGCGGATGCCACCGATCAGATCGCGCAAGGTGATGCCCATGCGTTGAATACCCTGCTGCAAGGCACCCAGCTCATCACGACGGGTCACGATCATGTGTTGCGTGAGGTCGCCTGCTGCAATGCGATCGACCACAGCCAATGTGTCCTGCAACGGCCGTGTAATCTGGCGGGTGATGATCAAGGCGGCAAAAATCCCCAACAACATCGCCAAGGCCGTACAACTCAGCTGCAGGATGCGAGCCTGGGCGCTGTCTTCATCCCGGGAGACCAGTTGGCTGGCATACATTTCGTCAGACAGACGAGTGATGGTTTCACCTAAATCGACAGTGTCCTGCACGGCCTTGCCAATGGCCTGATTGCTGGCAGTGAAGTCCTGCACCGAACGGCGGTAAGCAATCAGCGCGGTTTCCAGCTGCTGGATGGTGTCGGCATAGGTCGAGCCGAAAGCGCTGTTGAGGGCTTCGATGCTCTTGAGCGCATTTTCGAGCTGGCGGGTGGCGGCTTGTTCGGTGGTGCTGTTGGGGTTGCCGGTATAGCCACGCACTTCATAACGCACCAGCGCCACGTCCTCTTTGGCCTTGAGGATTAGCTTATAAAGGTCAAAGCGGCGCTCATCCGAAGCGGGCATCGCTTCTACGTCACTGATGACCTTGGCAATCAGCGCAGCGCCCTTGACCGCATTGACGCCCATCTCCTTGCGCATGGCTGCGTCATTGCGATAAGCCTCGCGCATCGTATTCAGTGCCACTTGATACTGCGTGCTGGCCTGCTCGATCAGCGCAAGTTTTTTCTGGTTTTCAGGTTTTCTCAACTCGTTCGCGAGGCTTTTTTGCTTGGCGACAAACTGCTCCAGCGACGCCTGGATCATTGCCCCCTTTTGTTCATCGCCCCTGTCCAGCTGGTATTGCAAGCGAGCCCTGCGCAAGTGATCGAGACGGTTGCCGAGTTCGGTAATGCTGGTCATTCGATCCGTACGCTCGATCATTTTTCCCAGGCTGAACCAGCCGGTCGCGGCGAGGATAGCGGTCAGAATCAGCACAACGGCAAAACCCAAAGCCAGCTTGAGCATAACGCTCATATTCGCGATCCAAGAGTTCATGACATTCCTTTGGTTATCAGCCGCGAACGATGAAAACTGACGCGGTTTATCTGAGAAGGGGCGAGAATCCAATCAATATTGATATATATGATTAGATGAATGAGCCGCAAAGATAGCTATTTGCCATCAATCCTTCAAGGCTTTAAGCCTGGCCTCGTGCCGATTTTTGCTCGCAAGGCGGGTGTCGCCTAAACGCGAATCCCTTGGCCACAGGTTCTGGGTTGACTTGACCGTTCGACATTGAGCTGACGACCCTTGGTTTTTTCACCCGTTTTTTTTGAAGCGACCTACTCTGTAAGAGCAAGGCTGCACCTGTGGGAGCCAGGCCTGGCCGCGATGAACGATAAGGCAGTCTGCCTCGGGACCGCTTTGCCGGCATCGCGAGCAAGCTTGGTTCCCACAGGAGCAGCCCTCATGCCAATCCAACCTTCATCAAGACCTTCCCCAAAACTTCGGCGCATGGATAGAAAAATTGATCGAACGCAGTATTGGGCAGTCCGAAAAGGAGTAAAACGTGCGGCGCTGACAATTGCAGTAGCGACGATGTAAGACAGCCCCTAAGACACAACACTAAGTGCAGCGCGGAAAAGCCGCCGCAGATAACAATAATTATCATTTGGAAGCCATTATCATTGTTACATCCGCACGAAATATTATTGATCAATAGCCGGCCAACGCCCACGGGGCCGGGGCCGCAGGGGCCTGGGGGAGCGCTATGTCCTTATTCCAATAAATAATTTCGCTATAGGAATTTTACTTGCCCGGTGTTTAGCCATAAAATCACCGCGATTGATTGCTGCGACATATCGTCACTGCGTTATTTCATTCAAGCTCAGAGACCTTTGCTCTCTGTTAAGGATTTCCAGCATGTCCGAAGCGACAGGACTCATGGCCCACAATTGGGGCTTTGCCATTTTCCTTCTGGGCGTTGTTGGCCTGTGTGCTTTCATGCTCGGCGTTTCGAGCCTGCTTGGGTCAAAAGCCTGGGGCCGCAGCAAAAATGAACCGTTCGAGTCCGGCATGCTGCCTACCGGTGGCGCCCGCTTGCGGCTCTCAGCCAAATTCTATCTGGTCGCGATGCTGTTCGTGATCTTCGATATCGAAGCCCTCTTTCTCTTTGCATGGTCTGTGTCCGTCCGCGAAAGCGGCTGGACCGGATTCGTCGAAGCTCTCGTTTTCATAGCAATTCTGTTGGCAGGTCTTGTCTACCTTTACCGGGTGGGGGCACTTGATTGGGCTCCGGAAGCTCGGCGCAAGCGGCAAGCGAAGCTGAAACAATGAGGCTTTGGCAATGCAATACAATCTCACCAGGATCGACCCCGATGCTCCTAACGAGCAGTATCCGATTGGCGAACGGGAAACCGTCGCCGATCCGTTAGAAGATCAAGTCCACAAAAACATCTTCATGGGCAAGCTCGAAGACGTGCTGAACAGCACGGTCAACTGGGGTCGCAAGAACTCCCTGTGGCCGTACAACTTCGGCCTTTCGTGCTGCTACGTGGAAATGACCACCGCCTTCACGGCGCCCCACGACATCGCGCGCTTTGGCGCCGAGGTGATCCGGGCTTCGCCGCGCCAGGCGGATTTCATGGTTATCGCCGGTACCTGCTTCATCAAGATGGCGCCGATCATCCAGCGTCTCTACGAGCAAATGCTCGAGCCCAAGTGGGTCATCTCCATGGGGTCGTGCGCCAACTCCGGTGGCATGTACGACATCTACTCTGTCGTTCAAGGGGTGGACAAGTTCCTGCCCGTGGACGTCTACGTGCCCGGCTGCCCCCCTCGCCCTGAAGCGTTCCTGCAAGGCTTGATGCTGTTGCAGGAGTCGATTGGCCAGGAGCGTCGCCCTCTGTCCTGGGTCGTTGGCGATCAAGGCGTCTATCGCGCCGAGATGCCCTCGCAAAAGGAACAGCGCCGCGAACAGCGTATCGCAGTCACCAACCTGCGCAGCCCCGACGAAGTCTGATCCAGCTCTGCTTCTGTACAAGAAACGAGAACCTGGCTTCATTCTTTACGTTGACCGAAAGCGATAAATAACCATGACTACAGGCAGTGCTCTGTACATCCCGCCTTACAAGGCAGACGACCAGGATGTGGTCGTCGAACTGAACAACCGTTTTGGCCCCGAGGCGTTCACCGCCCAGCCGACCCGTACCGGCATGCCGGTGCTTTGGGTCGCCCGCGCCAAACTCGTCGAAGTCTTGACTTTCCTGCGCAACCTGCCCAAGCCGTACGTCATGCTCTATGACCTGCACGGCGTGGACGAGCGCCTGCGCACCAAGCGTCAAGGGCTGCCCGACGGCGTCGACTTCACCGTGTTCTATCACCTGATGTCGATCGAACGTAATAGTGACGTGATGATCAAGGTCGCCTTGTCCGAGAGCGACCTCAGCGTACCGACCGTGACCGGCATCTGGCCGAACGCCAACTGGTACGAGCGTGAAGTGTGGGACATGTACGGGATCGACTTTCCCGGCCACCCGCACCTGACCCGCATCATGATGCCGCCGACCTGGGAAGGTCACCCGCTGCGCAAGGACTTCCCGGCCCGTGCCACCGAGTTCGACCCGTTCAGCCTGTCCCTGGCCAAGCAACAACTCGAGGAAGAAGCCGCGCGCTTCAAGCCTGAAGACTGGGGCATGAAGCGCTCGGGCGCCAACGAGGACTACATGTTCCTCAACCTGGGCCCGAACCACCCTTCGGCCCACGGTGCGTTCCGCATCATCCTGCAGCTGGACGGCGAAGAGATCGTCGACTGCGTCCCGGACATCGGCTACCACCACCGTGGCGCCGAGAAAATGGCCGAGCGCCAGTCCTGGCACAGCTTCATCCCGTACACCGACCGTATCGACTACCTCGGCGGCGTGATGAACAACCTGCCGTACGTGCTGTCGGTGGAGAAACTGGCCGGGATCAAGGTCCCGGAGAAGGTCGACGTCATCCGCATCATGATGGCCGAGTTCTTCCGTATCACCAGCCACCTGCTGTTCCTGGGTACCTACATCCAGGACGTCGGCGCCATGACCCCGGTGTTCTTCACCTTCACCGACCGTCAGAAGGCCTACACGGTGATCGAAGCCATCACCGGTTTCCGCCTGCACCCGGCCTGGTACCGTATCGGTGGCGTGGCCCACGACCTGCCGCGCGGCTGGGAAAAGCTGGTCAAGGACTTCGTCGAGTGGATGCCCAAGCGCCTGGACGAATACACCAAGGCCGCCCTGCAGAACAGCATCCTCAAGGGTCGTACCATCGGGGTCGCCGCCTACAACACCAAGGAAGCCCTGGAATGGGGCGTCACCGGTGCCGGCCTGCGCTCCACCGGTTGCGACTTCGACCTGCGCAAGGCGCGTCCTTACTCCGGCTACGAGAACTTCGAATTCGAAGTACCACTGGCCGCCAACGGTGACGCCTACGACCGCTGCATGGTTCGCGTCGAGGAAATGCGCCAGAGCATCAAGATCATCGACCAGTGCATGCGCAACATGCCGGAAGGCCCGTACAAGGCGGATCACCCGCTGACCACGCCGCCGCCCAAAGAGCGCACGCTGCAGCACATCGAGACCCTGATCACGCACTTCCTGCAGGTTTCGTGGGGCCCGGTCATGCCGGCCAACGAGTCCTTCCAGATGATCGAAGCGACCAAGGGCATCAACAGTTATTACCTGACGAGCGATGGCGGCACCATGAGCTACCGCACCCGGATTCGCACCCCAAGCTACCCGCACCTGCAGCAGATCCCTTCCGTGATCAAAGGCAGCATGGTCGCGGACTTGATCGCGTACCTGGGTAGTATCGATTTCGTTATGGCCGACGTGGACCGCTAAGCATGAACAGCACGCTTATCCAGACTGACCGTTTCGCCCTGAGCGAAACCGAGCGCTCGGCCATCGAGCACGAGCTGCATCACTACGAAGACCCGCGCGCGGCGTCGATCGAAGCCCTGAAGATCGTCCAGAAGGAACGTGGCTGGGTGCCCGACGGCGCGCTCTACGCCATCGGCGAGATCCTCGGCATCCCGGCCAGCGACGTCGAAGGCGTCGCCACTTTCTACAGCCAGATTTTCCGCCAGCCAGTAGGCCGTCACATCATTCGTGTCTGCGACAGCATGGTCTGCTACATCGGCGGCCACGAATCTGTCGTCAGCGAGATCCAAGGCAAGCTGGGCATCGGCCTGGGCCAAACCACCGCCGACGGCCGCTTCACCCTGCTGCCGGTGTGCTGCCTGGGCAACTGCGACAAGGCACCGGCGCTGATGATCGACGACGACACCTTCGGTGACGTCCAGCCTGACGGCGTCGCCAAACTGCTGGAGGGCTACGTATGACCCTGACTTCCTTCGGGCCCGCCAACCGCATCCAGCGTTCGGCCGAAACCCACCCCCTGACCTGGCGTCTGCGTGACGACGGCGAAGCGGTGTGGCTGGACGAGTACCAGGCCAAGAACGGCTACGCCGCCGCGCGCAAGGCCTTCGCCGACATGGCCGGCGACGACATCGTCCAGACCGTGAAAGACTCCGGTCTCAAGGGTCGCGGCGGTGCGGGCTTCCCCACCGGCGTGAAGTGGGGCCTGATGCCCAAGGACGAATCCATCAACATCCGCTACCTGCTGTGCAACGCGGATGAAATGGAACCCAACACCTGGAAGGACCGCATGCTGATGGAGCAACTGCCCCATCTGCTGATCGAAGGCATGCTGATCAGCGCCCGTGCGCTGAAGACCTACCGTGGCTACATCTTCCTGCGCGGCGAATACACCACCGCCGCCAAGCACCTGAACCGTGCCGTGGAAGAAGCCAAGGCCGCCGGCCTGTTGGGCAAGAACATCCTGGGCTCCGGTTTTGATTTCGAGCTGTTCGTCCACACCGGCGCCGGGCGCTACATCTGCGGTGAAGAAACCGCGCTGATCAACTCCCTCGAAGGCCGACGCGCCAACCCACGTTCCAAGCCGCCCTTCCCTGCCGCCGTCGGCGTGTGGGGCAAACCGACCTGCGTGAACAACGTCGAGACCCTGTGCAACGTACCGGCGATCATCGCCGACGGCGTGGACTGGTACAAATCCCTGGCCCGCGACGGCAGCGAAGATATGGGCACCAAGCTCATGGGCTTCTCCGGCAAGGTCAAGAATCCCGGCCTGTGGGAACTGCCATTCGGCGTCACTGGCCGCGAACTGTTCGAAGACTACGCCGGCGGCATGCGCGACGGCTACAAACTCAAGTGCTGGCAGCCCGGCGGCGCCGGTACCGGTTTCCTGTTGCCGGAACACCTGGACGCCCAAATGTACGCCGGCGGCATCGCCAAGGTCGGCACCCGCATGGGCACCGGCCTGGCCATGGCGGTAGACGACAGCGTCAACATGGTCTCGTTGCTGCGCAACATGGAAGAGTTCTTCTCCCGTGAGTCGTGCGGCTTCTGCACCCCTTGCCGCGATGGCCTGCCGTGGAGCGTCAAGCTGCTGCGAGCCATTGAAAACGGCGAAGGCCAGGCCGGCGACATTGAGACCCTGCTGGGTCTGGTGGGTTTCCTCGGCCCAGGCAAGACCTTCTGTGCTCACGCACCGGGTGCCGTGGAGCCGTTGGGCAGCGCGATCAAATACTTCCGCCCTGAATTCGAGGCCGGCATCGCGCCAACCCGCGCGGGCGACCTCAATCAGGTGGTCACGCCGACCATGGTCGGCGCGTAATGACGCTTTAAAAGGCGAAGGGTCCGTGCCCTTCGCCTTTCGTCCGATGACGCCTTTTACCCAGGCTGTTTGGATTCGGACGAACAACAAGATTCCATTAGCCACGCCCGCTGACACCGGGCCAACGAAGAACTTTGAACCATGGCCACTATCCACGTAGACGGCAAAGAGCTCGAAGTCGATGGCGCAGACAACCTGTTACAGGCATGTCTGTCCCTGGGCCTCGACATTCCTTATTTCTGCTGGCACCCCGCCCTTGGCAGCGTAGGCGCCTGTCGCCAATGCGCGGTCAAGCAGTACACCGACGAAAACGACAAGCGTGGTCGGATCGTCATGTCCTGCATGACCCCCGCCACCGACGGCAGCTGGATCTCCATCGACGACGAAGAAGCGAAAGTGTTTCGCGCCAGCGTCGTCGAATGGCTGATGACCAACCACCCTCACGACTGCCCGGTCTGTGAGGAAGGCGGCCACTGCCACCTGCAAGACATGACCGTGATGACCGGCCACAACGAGCGCCGTTATCGCTTCACCAAGCGCACCCACCAGAACCAGCAACTGGGGCCATTCATCTCCCACGAGATGAACCGCTGCATCGCCTGCTACCGCTGCGTGCGCTTCTACAAGGACTACGCCGGCGGCACCGACCTGGGCGTATTCGGCGCCCACGACAACGTGTACTTCGGTCGCGTTGAAGACGGCACCCTGGAAAGCGAGTTCTCCGGCAACCTCACCGAGGTCTGCCCGACCGGTGTGTTCACCGACAAGACCCACTCCGAGCGCTACAACCGCAAGTGGGACATGCAGTTCTCGCCGAGCATCTGCCATGGCTGCTCCAGCGGTTGCAACATCTCCCCGGGTGAGCGCTACGGTGAACTGCGTCGCATCGAAAACCGCTTCAACGGTTCGGTCAACCAGTACTTCCTGTGTGACCGTGGCCGTTTCGGCTATGGCTACGTCAACCGCACCGATCGTCCACGCCAACCGCTGCTGGCCAATGGCGCCAAGCTGAGCCTGGACGAAGCGCTGGACAAGGCCGCCGAGCTGCTGCGCGGACGCAACATCGTCGGCATCGGTTCTCCACGGGCCAGCCTGGAAAGCAACTACGCCCTGCGTGAGCTGGTCGGCGCCGAGCACTTCTACAGTGGCATCGAAGCCGGCGAGCTGGAACGCATCCGCCTGGTGCTGCAAGTGCTCAAGGACAGCCCGCTGCCCGTGCCGACGATGCGCGACATCGAAGACCACGACGCGGTGTTCGTCCTTGGCGAAGACCTGACCCAGACCGCCGCCCGCATGGCCCTGGCCCTGCGCCAGTCGGTCAAGGGCAAGGCCGAGGACATGGCCGACGCCATGCGCGTGCAGCCGTGGCTCGACGCCGCCGTGAAGAACATCGGCCAGGACGCACTGAACCCGCTGTTCATCGCCAGCCTCGCTGAAACCAAGCTCGACGACGTGGCCGAAGAATGTGTCCACGCCGCCCCGGACGACCTGGCCCGCATCGGTTTCGCCGTGGCCCACGCCCTGGACGCCAGCGCCCCGGCCGTCGACGGCCTGGACAGCGAAGCGGCCGCCCTCGCCCAACGCATTGCCGACGCCCTGCTGGCGGCCAAGCGCCCATTGATCATCGCCGGCACCTCCCTGGGTTCCAAAGCCTTGATCGAAGCCGCCGCCAACATTGCCAAGGCCTTGAAGCTGCGTGAGAAGAACGGTTCCATCAGCCTGATCGTGCCGGAAGCCAACAGCCTCGGCCTGGCCATGCTCGGTGGCGAATCGCTGGACGCGGCCCTGCAAGCGGTGATCGACGGCAGCGCCGACGCCATCGTCGTGCTGGAAAACGACCTCTATACCCGCACCGACAAAGCCCGGGTGGACGCCGCCCTGAACGCCGCGAAAGTGCTGATCGTCGCCGACCATCAGAAAACCGCCACCACCGACCGCGCCCACCTGGTGCTGCCGGCGGCAAGCTTCGCCGAAGGCGACGGTACGCTGGTCAGCCAGGAAGGTCGCGCCCAACGTTTCTTCCAGGTGTTCGACCCGACTTACCTGGACGCCAGCATCCTGGTCCACGAAGGCTGGCGCTGGCTGCATGCCCTGCGCGCCACCCTGCTGGACCAGCCGATCGACTGGACGCAACTGGACCACGTCACCGCCGCCGTCGCTTCGAGCAGCCCGCAACTGGCGCGCATCGTCGATGCCGCGCCATCGGCCGCGTTCCGCATCAAGGGCCTGAAACTGGCGCGCGAACCGCTGCGCTACTCCGGTCGCACCGCCATGCGCGCCAACATCAGCGTCCACGAACCACGGACCTCCCAGGACAACGACACGGCGTTCTCGTTCTCCATGGAAGGTTACTCGGGCTCCGCCGAACCGCGCTCGCAAGTGCCGTTCGCCTGGTCGCCGGGCTGGAACTCGCCGCAGGCCTGGAACAAGTTCCAGGACGAAGTCGGTGGTCACCTGCGTGCCGGTGATCCGGGCACCCGCCTGATCGAAAGCCAGGGCGATGGCCTGAGCTGGTTCGCCAGCGTGCCACGCGCCTTCAACCCGGCACCGGGCACCTGGCAGGTCGTGCCGTTCCATCACCTGTTCGGCAGCGAAGAGAACTCTTCCAAGGCCGCACCGGTGCAGGAACGTATCCCGGCCGCCTACGTGTCGCTGGCCAAGTCCGAAGCCGATCGCCTGGGCGTCAACGACGGCGCCCTGCTGAGCCTGAACGTGGCCGGCCAGACCTTGCGTCTGCCGCTGCGCATCAATGAAGAACTGGGCGCTGGCCTGGTGGCCCTGCCGGCTGGCCTGGCGGGTATTCCACCGGCGATTTTCGGCAAAACCGTCGACGGTCTGCAGGAGGCAGCGCAATGAGCTGGTTCACCCCTGAAGTGATCGATGTGATCCTGACGGTCCTCAAGGCCATCGTGATCCTGCTGGCCGTGGTGGTCTGCGGCGCGTTGCTGAGCTTCGTCGAACGTCGCCTGCTGGGCTGGTGGCAGGACCGCTACGGTCCGAACCGCGTTGGCCCGTTCGGCATGTTCCAGATCGCCGCCGACATGATCAAGATGTTCTTCAAGGAAGACTGGACACCACCGTTTGCCGACAAGGTGATCTTCACCCTGGCACCGGTGGTGGCCATGAGCGCCTTGCTGATCGCCTTCGCGATCATCCCGATCACCCCGACCTGGGGCGTGGCGGACCTGAACATCGGCCTGCTGTTCTTCTTCGCCATGGCCGGCCTGTCGGTGTACGCGGTGCTGTTCGCCGGCTGGTCGAGCAACAACAAGTTCGCCCTGCTGGGCAGCCTGCGGGCCTCGGCCCAAACCGTGTCCTACGAAGTGTTCATGGGCCTGGCGCTCATGGGCATCGTGATCCAGGCCGGCTCGTTCAACATGCGCGACATCGTCGAGTACCAGGCCCAGAACCTGTGGTTCATCATTCCGCAGTTCTTCGGTTTCTGTACCTTCTTCATCGCCGGCGTGGCCGTGACTCACCGTCACCCCTTCGACCAGCCGGAAGCGGAACAGGAACTGGCCGACGGTTACCACATTGAATATGCCGGCATGAAATGGGGCATGTTCTTCGTCGGTGAATACATCGGCATCATCCTGATCTCGGCACTGCTGGTGACGCTGTTCTTCGGTGGCTGGCACGGTCCGTTCGGCATCCTGCCGCAACTGTCCTTCGTCTGGTTCGCCCTGAAGACCGCGTTCTTCATCATGCTGTTCGTCCTGCTGCGCGCCTCGATCCCGCGCCCACGCTACGACCAGGTGATGGACTTCAGCTGGAAATTCTGCCTGCCGCTGACCCTGATCAACATGCTGGTGACCGCTGCGATCGTTTTGATGAACGCGCCTGCGGCCGCGGTTCAGTGAGGATTTGACCCATGTTCAAATATATTGGCGACATCGTTAAGGGTACCGGTACCCAACTGCGAAGCCTGGTCATGATCTTCGGCCATGGCTTTCGCAAGCGCGACACCCTGCAATACCCGGAAGAGCCGGTCTACCTGGCGCCCCGCTACCGTGGCCGCATCGTCCTGACCCGCGACCCCGACGGCGAAGAACGCTGCGTGGCCTGCAACCTGTGCGCCGTGGCGTGCCCGGTGGGTTGCATCTCGCTGCAGAAAGCTGAAACCGAAGACGGTCGCTGGTACCCGGACTTCTTCCGCATCAACTTCTCGCGCTGCATTTTCTGCGGCCTCTGCGAGGAAGCGTGCCCGACCACCGCGATCCAGCTCACGCCGGATTTCGAAATGGCCGAGTTCAAACGTCAGGACCTGGTGTACGAGAAAGAAGATCTGCTGATTTCCGGTCCCGGTAAAAACCCTGATTACAACTTCTATCGTGTTGCAGGTATGGCCATTGCCGGTAAGCCAAAAGGCGCCGCGCAGAACGAAGCCGAACCGATCAACGTGAAGAGCTTGCTGCCTTAAGGAAGAAAGATGGAATTCGCTTTCTATTTCGCATCGGGTATCGCGGTGGTGTCCACGCTTCGTGTGGTCACCAACACCAACCCTGTGCACGCCCTGCTCTACCTGATCATTTCGCTGATCGCCGTGGCCATGACCTTCTTCGCCCTCGGCGCGCCGTTCGCCGGTGCCCTGGAAGTGATCGCCTACGCCGGCGCCATCATGGTGCTGTTCGTGTTCGTGGTGATGATGCTCAACCTCGGCCCGGCCGCGGTCCAGCAGGAACGCTCCTGGCTCAAGCCCGGCATATGGGCGGGGCCGGTGATCCTGTCCGCCCTGTTGCTGGGTGAACTGCTGTATGTGCTGTTCGCTCACCAGAGCGGCCAGGCCATCGGCCACACCACCGTAGGCGCCAAGGCCGTGGGCATCAGCCTGTTCGGCCCGTACCTGCTGGTGGTCGAACTCGCCTCGATGCTGCTGCTTGCCGCAGCCGTCACGGCGTTCCATTTGGGCCGTAACGAGGCGAAGGAGTAATCACATGCCTGCTATCCCTCTCGAGCATGGTCTGGCGGTTGCCGGCATCCTGTTCTGTCTCGGTCTGGTTGGCCTGATGGTCCGCCGCAACATTCTGTTCGTGCTGATGAGCCTGGAGGTCATGATGAATGCCTCCGCCCTGGCCTTCATCGTCGCGGGCGCTCGCTGGGCACAGCCGGATGGACAGATCATGTTCATCCTGGTGATCAGCCTGGCAGCCGCCGAGGCCAGTATCGGCCTGGCGATCCTGTTGCAGCTGTATCGCCGCTTCCACACTCTCGATATTGACGCTGCCAGCGAGATGCGCGGATGAACCTTCTCTTCCTGACTTTCATATTTCCCCTTGTCGGTTTCCTGCTGCTGTCGTTCTCCCGTGGACGCTGGTCGGAAAACCTCTCGGCCCTGGTTGGCGTGGGCTCCATCGGCCTGTCTGCCATCGTCACGGCCTACGTGATCTGGCAATTCAACGTCGCCCCGCCGGAAGGTGGCCGGTACGTGCAGGTGCTGTGGCAGTGGATGGCGGTGGAAGGCTTCACGCCGAACTTCGCCCTGTATCTGGACGGCCTGTCGGTGACCATGCTCGGCGTGGTGGTCGGCGTGGGTTTCCTGATCCACCTGTTCGCCTCCTGGTACATGCGTGGTGAAGCCGGTTACTCGCGCTTCTTCGCCTACACCAACCTGTTTATCGCCAGCATGCTGTTCCTGGTGCTCGGCGATAACCTGTTGTTCCTGTACTTCGGCTGGGAAGGCGTGGGCCTGTGCTCGTACCTGTTGATCGGTTTCTACTACAGCAACCGCAACAACGGGAACGCCGCACTCAAAGCGTTCATCGTGACCCGGATCGGCGACGTGTTCATGGCCATCGGCCTGTTCATCCTGTTCCAACAACTGGGCACGCTGAACATCCAGGAACTGCTGGTCAAGGCACCCGAGCACTTCAAGGTCGGCGACTTCTGGATCGTCCTGGCGACCCTGATGCTGCTGGGCGGTGCCGTCGGTAAATCCGCGCAACTGCCGCTGCAAACCTGGTTGGCGGACGCGATGGCCGGCCCTACCCCGGTCTCGGCACTGATCCACGCCGCGACCATGGTGACCGCCGGTGTCTACCTGATCGCCCGTACCCACGGGCTGTTCGCCCTGGCGCCGGACATCCTGCACCTGGTGGGCATCGTCGGCGGTGTGACCCTGGTGCTGGCCGGTTTTGCCGCCCTGGTGCAGACCGACATCAAGCGCATCCTCGCCTACTCGACCATGAGCCAGATCGGCTACATGTTCCTGGCCCTGGGCGTCGGTGCCTGGGAAGGCGCGATCTTCCACCTGATGACCCACGCCTTCTTCAAGGCCCTGCTGTTCCTTGCCTCCGGTGCGGTGATCGTCGCCTGCCACCACGAGCAGAACATCTTCAAGATGGGCGGCCTGTGGAAGAAACTGCCGCTGGCCTATGCCAGCTTCATCGTCGGCGGCGCGGCCCTGGCGGCCCTGCCACTGGTCACCGCCGGTTTCTACTCCAAGGACGAAATCCTCTGGGAAGCGTTCGCCAGCGGTAACCAAGGCCTGCTGTATGCCGGCCTGGTGGGTGCGTTCATGACCTCGCTGTACACCTTCCGCCTGATCTTCATCGCGTTCCACGGTGAGGCCAAGACCGAAGCCCATGCCGGCCACGGCATTGCCCACTGGCTGCCACTGTCGGTGCTGATCGTGCTGTCGACCTTCGTCGGCGCCCTGATCACCCCACCGCTGGCCGATGTACTGCCGCAAAGCGTCGGCCATGCCGGCGGCGAAGCCAAGCACAGCCTGGAAATCGCCTCGGGTGCCATCGCCCTGGCCGGTATCCTGCTGGCCGCCCTGCTGTTCCTGGGCAAGCGTCGTTTCGTCACGGCGATCGCCAACAGCGGCATCGGGCGTTTCCTTTCGGCCTGGTGGTTCGCCGCCTGGGGCTTCGATTGGATCTACGACAAACTGTTCGTCAAGCCATACCTTGCGATCAGCCACATTCTGCGCAAAGACCCGCTCGACCAGACCATTGGCCTGATCCCGCGCATGGCCAAGGGCGGCCACACTGCCCTGAGCCGTACCGAGACTGGTCAACTGCGTTGGTATGCGGCTTCCATGGCGGCTGGCGCCGTGCTGGTTATCGGCGCCATCGTGCTGGTAGCGGTCTGATATGAACCTTGCGAACTTGCGAAAGGAAACGAGCCCGTCATGATTCTGCCCTGGCTAATCCTGATCCCCTTCATCGGCGGCCTGCTGTGCTGGATCGCGGAGCGCTCCAGCTCCACGCTCCCGCGCTGGATTGCGCTGCTGACCATGTCCCTGGAACTCGCGCTCGGCCTCTGGCTGTGGGCGACCGGCGACTATTCATTCGCTCCGGCCCCTGGCGCCGATCCGACCTGGGCGCTTGAATTCAAGCACGCCTGGATCGCGCGCTTTGGCATCAGCGTGCACCTGGCCCTCGACGGTCTGTCGCTGCTGATGATCCTGCTGACCGGCCTGCTGGGTATCCTCTCGGTCCTCTGCTCCTGGAAAGAGATCCAGCGTCACGTCGGTTTCTTCCACCTGAACCTGATGTGGATCCTGGGCGGTGTCGTCGGCGTGTTCCTGGCGCTGGACCTGTTCATGTTCTTCTTCTTCTGGGAAATGATGCTGGTGCCGATGTACTTCCTCATCGCGCTCTGGGGTCACAGTTCTTCGGACGGCAAGAAAACCCGGATCTACGCGGCGACCAAGTTCTTCATCTTCACCCAGGCTTCCGGCCTGATCATGTTGGTGGCGATCCTCGGTCTGGTACTGGTCAACTTCAACAACACCGGCGTGATCACCTTCAACTACGCCGACCTGTTGAAAGTGCAGATGTCCAAGACCACCGAGTACGTGCTGATGCTCGGCTTCTTCATCGCCTTCGCGGTGAAGCTGCCGGTGGTGCCGTTCCACTCCTGGCTGCCGGACGCCCACGCCCAGGCGCCGACCGCCGGTTCCGTGGACCTGGCCGGTATCTTGCTGAAAACGGCGGCCTACGGCCTGCTGCGCTTTGCGCTGCCGCTGTTCCCGAATGCCTCGGCCGAGTTCGCGCCGATCGCCATGACCCTGGGCCTGATCGGGATTTTCTACGGTGCGTTCCTGGCGTTCGCCCAGACCGACATCAAGCGCCTGATCGCCTTCTCCAGCGTTTCGCACATGGGCTTCGTGCTGATCGGGATCTACTCCGGCAGCCAGCTCGCCTTGCAAGGCGCGGTGATCCAGATGCTCGCCCACGGTCTGTCGGCCGCCGCACTGTTTATCCTCAGCGGTCAGTTGTACGAGCGCCTGCATACCCGGGACATGCGTGAAATGGGTGGCATTTGGTCGCGCATCGCCTACCTGCCGGCCATCAGCCTGTTCTTCGCGGCCGCTTCCCTGGGCCTGCCGGGCACCGGCAACTTCGTCGGCGAGTTCCTGATCCTGATCGGCTCGTTCGTCAGCGCGCCATGGATCACGGCGATCGCTACGTCCGGCCTGGTGTTCGGTTCGGTCTACTCGCTGATCATGATCCACCGCGCCTACTTCGGTCCGACCAAGTCGGATGAAGTGTTGCGTGGCATGGACGGTCGCGAACTGATCATGGTGCTCGGCCTTGCGGTGCTGCTGGTTTACCTCGGCGTGTACCCGCAACCGTTCCTCGACACCTCTGCCGCCACGATGCATGGCGTGCAGCAGTGGCTCGGCACCGCCTTCTCTCAACTCGCTTCGGCCCGGTAAGAGCGCTATGGAATTCACGATTCAACACTTTATCGCGCTTGCGCCGCTGTTGATCACCAGCGCCACGATCATCGTGGTGATGCTGGCGATCGCCTGGCGGCGCAATCACTCGCAGACCTTCCTGCTGTCGGTGGCAGGGCTGAACCTGGCCTTGCTGTCGATTTTGCCGGCCCTGAAAGTCGCGCCACTGGCGGTCACGCCACTGATGCAGGTGGACAGCTTCGCCTGCCTCTACATGGCGTTGATCCTGGTCGCCACCCTGGCCTGCGTCACCCTCGCCCACGCCTACCTCGGCGATGGCGGTTCGGGTTACCCGGGCAACCGCGAAGAACTGTACCTGCTGATCCTGATGGCCGCCGCCGGTGGCCTGGTGCTGGTCAGCGCGCAGCACCTGGCCAGCCTGTTCATCGGCCTGGAACTGCTGTCGGTACCGGTCTACGGCCTGGTGGCCTACGCCTTCTTCAACAAGCGCTCCCTGGAAGCCGGCATCAAGTACATGGTGCTGTCGGCGGCCGGTTCCGCGTTCCTGTTGTTCGGCATGGCCCTGCTCTACGCCGAAGCCGGCACCCTGAGCTTCGTCGGCATCGGCCAGGCCCTGGCGGCCACCGGCCTGCCTAGCCCGATCGCACAACTGGGCCTGGGCATGATGCTGATCGGCCTGGCGTTCAAGCTGTCGCTGGTCCCGTTCCACCTCTGGACCCCGGACGTCTACGAAGGCGCCCCGGCGCCAGTGGCGGCGTTCCTGGCCACCGCGTCGAAAGTGGCGGTGTTCGCGGTCATGGTGCGTTTGTTCCAGATCTCGCCCGTGGCCAGCAGCGGTGTGCTGAGCAACGTGCTGACCATCATCGCCATCGCGTCGATCCTGTTCGGTAACCTGCTGGCACTGACCCAGAGCAACCTCAAGCGTCTGCTGGGTTACTCGTCCATCGCCCACTTCGGCTACCTGCTGATCGCCCTGATCGCCAGTAAAGGTCTGGCCGTGGAAGCCATCGGCGTGTACTTGGTCACCTACGTGATCACCAGCCTCGGCGCCTTCGGCGTGATCACCCTGATGTCCTCGCCGTACAACGGCCGCGACGCCGACGCCCTGTACGAATACCGCGGCCTGTTCTGGCGCCGTCCGTACCTGACCGCCGTGCTGACCGTGATGATGCTGTCCCTGGCCGGCATCCCGCTGACTGCTGGCTTCATCGGCAAGTTCTACATCATCGCCACCGGCGTCGAGGCCCACCAATGGTGGCTGGTCGGCTCCCTGGTGCTGGGCAGTGCCATCGGCGTGTTCTACTACCTGCGCGTCATGGTCACCCTGTACCTGATGGAACCGAACCTGCGTCGCCACGATGCCGAGTTGCACTGGGAACAGAAAGCAGGCGGCGTGATGCTGCTGGCCATCGCCGTATTGGCGTTCTTCCTCGGTGTGTACCCGCAGCCGTTGCTGACCCTGGTCCAGCAGGCTGGCTTGACGGGTTGATCGTCCAAGCGTTGTAACCACTGAGAATGCCCGTATCGCGAGATACGGGCATTTTTTTTGCCGATTAAATTACCAACCCTGGCTGATGTTTGAGCCATTGTGGCGAGAGGATCTATCTGTGGGAGCACGGCTTGCTCTCACAAGGGGTGGGATAAATCCCCGGCGCAGCACCTTATTCAATATGATTTATTTTGCTGCCCTGAGGGCCAGAACGAATCACCGCTCAGAAGCGACTGCTTTAGAAGACTGGCTAGCATTGCCAATTGCCAAAGGAGAAATCCGTCATGACAACCCTCGCAAAAACTCGGTCCGTCACCGTTCAGGTCCCGGTGCACCTGGCCGAAAAAGTCGATCTGATGACCGAGAACCTTGGGCGCTCCAGGGACTGGATCGTCAAACAAGCGCAAGTCTCCTGACTCATGAAGCCTTGGCCGATGTTGACGCTGGCCGAGTGATTGACCACCAGGCAGTCCAGGCTTGGGCCGATAGTCTCAGCGGGGATCGATAACTTCGGCTCGACCCGCCTGATTGCCAAAGCGCAGTGGCTTTTTCCATCCGCAGATCCGCTCAGATGAGTCTCGAGAGTGAAGCGTCGCCGCAGACCATCAGCGCAAAGTGCAACGCGTTTCCTACCCGGCTCATGCAGCTTGCACGACACTGAAAATCCTGAGCGTCTCAACCCATTGTTTTTAAAGAGTTTTAAAACCCGTCTCGGCTGGCACGGCTGATGCAATTCAACCTTTACGCGGCGTCGGCGCTCAAAGCCTGCCCGCATCCGTGAATTGCCGAGGAGCTACACATGAATGCCATCGATCTGTTGAAAGCCGACCACGAACGTGTCAAAGCCATCCTGACTCAACTGAGCGAGTCGACCGACCGCGCCGTGAAAAAACGCACCGACCTGTTGGCGAAACTTGAAATGGAAATTTCCATCCATACCCGCCTGGAAGAAGAGATTCTGTACCCGGCTTTCAAACAAGCAGGCGGAAAAGACGAGGCCGAAATGTATTACGAGGCCAAGGAAGAACACCGTACCGTCGACTCGCTGGTGCTGCCGGATCTGAAAACCACCGATCCGACCCAGCCGGAGTTCGCCGGTCGCGTGAAAGTGGTCAAGGAGCTGCTTGAGCACCACATCGAGGAGGAAGAAAAGGAAATGTTCCCCCAAGCGAAAAAACTGCTGGGCAAAGCCAAACTGGACGCCTTGGGTGCGGACATGGAAGCCATGAAAGCGCAGTACAAAAAAGAACTGAGCAGCGCCAATCTCGCCGCCTGATCAAAGCGCCGTGGATGCTTCAGCCGTCATGTGACGGCTGAATGCGTTGCGACGCTTTAACGCTTTACTGCATGTGTTCACGCAAGAATTCCACGAACGCCTGCACAGGGCGTGAGCCTTGGCGATGTTGCGGGTAGACCGCCGACAACGCCAAGGGCTCGGTTTCAAACCCCGCCAACACCTGGATCAACCGACCGTCCTTCAAGGCATCGCCGAGGATGAAGGTGGGCAGGTAGGTGATCCCCATCCCGGCAATGGCCGCGTCCCTGAGCAAATCACCGTTATTGGCGCGCATGCGTCCCGTGACCTCCAGGGTCAACGGTTTGCCGGCGCCTGCGAAACGCCATTGCACCTGGCGGCTGTGACCATAGGGCAGGCAGTCGTGATGGCGCAGGTCTTCAGGTCGCGTGGGCGTGCCTTTTTGCGCCAGGTAGGCGGGACTGGCGCAGTACACCCGCTCGATGGCCGCGATGCGCCGGGCAATCAGCGTCGAATCCTCCAGCACGCCGATGCGCAGCGCCAGGTCATAACCCTCCCCCAGCAAGTCCACCGAACGGTCGCTCAGGTCCACTTCGACGCTGACGCCTGGATACCGCTGCAGAAACAGCGGCAACAGGCTGCCCAAGTGCGCCACGGCGAAAGACAGCGGCGCGCTGAGCCGGACGGTACCGCGGGGCTCACTGGTCTGGCCGCTGATGCCCTGCTCCACCTGTTCGACGTCATTGAGCAGGCGCAGCGCCGCTTCGTAATAGCGCTGGCCCAACGGGGTGACGTCCAGCCGGCGAGTCGAGCGGTTGAGCAGGCGCACGCCCAGGCGTTGTTCCAAGGCCATGAGCTTGCGGCTGACAAACTGCTTGGACAGCCCCAGCTTATCCGCCGCGGCGGTGAAACTGCCTGACTCCATGACCTGGGCAAAGATGCGCATTTCTTCGAAGGGGTTCATTGTCATTCCTGGGGTGGACAGTCAGGGGGATGAGTTGGGCATTGTGGTCTTGATGAGTCTGATTGCCTAGCTGTTGAATGTGCCGACGCCATCGCGACCAAGCTCGCTCCCACAAGGTTCGTGGGTGTACTCGGATCTTGTAATCACCGGGAACCCTGTGGGAGCGAGCTTGCTCGCGATAGCGGCGGTACAGCTTGCAAAAACCTAATGCCAGACACAAAAACGCCCGCACAAGGCGGGCGCCATCCAGCATGAACCGCTTACTTGGCCGTCAACGCCGAGTAGCTGTTCATCAGGTTGCGGTAGTTCGGAATGCGCTGGGACAGCAGGTTGCCCAGGCCTTCGATGTCGTTGCGCCAGTCGCGGTGCAACTCACAGGCCACCGAGAACCAGTTCATCATCTGCGCGCCGGCAGCGGTCATGCGGACCCAGGCGGCCTGTTGCACGGTTTCGTTGAACGTGCCCGAAGCGTCGGTCACGACGAACACGTCGAAACCTTCAGCCAGCGCCGACAGGGTCGGGAACGCCACGCAGACATCGGTGACCACGCCCGCGATGATCAATTGCTTGCGGCCGGTGGCCTTGATCGCCTTGACGAAGTCTTCGTTGTCCCAGGCATTGATCTGGCCTGGACGCGGGATGTACGGCGCGTCCGGGAACATTTCCTTGAGTTCCGGCACGATCGGGCCGTTGGGGCCTTGTTCGAAGCTGGTGGTCAGGATGGTCGGCAGTTCGAAGAACTTCGCCAGGTCGGCCAAGGCCAACACGTTGTTCTTGAACTCGTTGGGCGAGAAGTCCTGGACCAGGGAAATCAGGCCGGTCTGGTGATCGACCAGCAGGACGACCGCGTCGTCTTTGTTCAGACGGTTGTAAGCGGGAACGTTGCTCATGGGATGACTCCTTTGGGATGGATGTTACGAAACCTGTGGGAGCGGGCTTGCTCGCGAAAGCGGTGTGTCAGCTTGCGACGTTGTCGGATGTGCCGACGCATTCGCGAGCAAGCCCGCTCCCACAGGAGGATCTGTGTGTAATCAGTCAGAAAGCAAAACAGGAACAACCAAACGCGCCCCAGAAACCTTGGAAATCGCTGACCGGGACGTTCGACAGTCGTGCGCGTTCATGGCTGTGGGAGTGCACCGTGCACGGACCGCTGCACTGGTGGACCTGGGCCTGCAACGGTGATGTCGGACGCCAGTGCCCCGGGACCTTGACCACCGGTGACCAGTCCGGCAGCACCGGCACACTGGCCGGCCCTAGCTTTTCAAAGTCGCCAGCGGCGTACACCACCTTGCCGTCGACCACCGTCAGCACGGACTCGATCCACTTGATGGCTTCTTCCTCGACACTGAAGAAATCCGCGCTCAGGGCCGCCAGGTCCGCCAGTTGGCCGACCTTGATCTGGCCTTTCTTGCCCTGCTCCGAGGAGAACCAAGCGCTGCCATGGGTGAACAATTCCAACGCGGTCAGGCGCGGCAGGCCCTCTTCGTGCAACGAAAGACCACCGACCGTGCGGCCGCTGACCATCCAGTACAGCGAGGTCCAGGGGTTGTAGCTGGAGACGCGGGTGGCATCGGTGCCGGCGCCTACCGGCACGCCTTCGGCGAGCATGCGCTTGATCGGCGGCGTGGCTTCGGCGGCCTTGGCACCGTAGCGGTCCACGAAATATTCACCTTGGAAAGCCATGCGGTCCTGGATGGCGATGCCGCCGCCCAGGGCCCGCACGCGTTCGATGTTCTTCGGGGTGATGGTCTCGGCGTGGTCGAAGAACCACGGCAGGCCGTTGAACGGAATGTCGCGGTTGACCTTCTCGAACACGTCGAGCATGCGACTGATGGATTCGTCGTAAGTGGCGTGCAAGCGGAACGGCCAGCGCTGTTCCACCAGGTGCCGGACCACCGGTTCCAGGTCCTGCTCCATGCCCGGTGGCAGGTCCGGACGTGGCTCGAGGAAGTCCTCGAAATCCGCCGCCGAGAACACCAGCATTTCCCCGGCACCGTTGTGCCGCAGGAAGTCGTCGCCCTGGTGCAGCTTGACGCTGCCGGTCCAGTTCTTGAAGTCGCTGAGTTCTTCCTTGGGCTTCTGGGTGAACAGGTTGTAGGCGATGCGCACCGTCAACTGCTGCTCGCGGGCCAACTGCTCGATCACCGCGTAGTCGTCCGGGTAGTTCTGGAAACCGCCGCCAGCGTCGATGGCGCTGGTCAGGCCCAGGCGATTGAGTTCACGCATGAACTGGCGGGTGGAGTTGACCTGGTATTCCAGTGGCAACTTCGGCCCTTTCGCCAGCGTCGAGTAAAGGATCATCGCGTTGGGCCGCGCCACCAGCATGCCGGTGGGCTCACCCTTGCTGTCGCGCACGATCTCGCCACCCGGCGGGTTCGGCGTGTCACGGGTGTAGCCGGCCACCCGCAGCGCGGCGCGGTTGAGCAAGGCACGGTCATACAGGTGCAACACGAACACCGGCGTATCGGGGGCCGCCTGGTTGAGTTCTTCCAGGGTCGGCATGCGCTTTTCGGCGAACTGGAATTCGTTCCAGCCCCCCACCACGCGAACCCACTGCGGCGTCGGCGTGCGGTCAGCCTGATCCTTGAGCATGCGCAAGGCGTCGGCCAGGGACGGCACGCCTTCCCAGCGCAGCTCCAGGTTGTAGTTCAGGCCGCCACGAATCAGGTGCAAGTGCGAGTCGTTGAGGCCGGGAATGACCGTGCGGCCCTTGAGGTCGATGACCTGGGTGCCGCTGCCGCGCAGGGCCATGGCCTCGGCGTCGGTGCCTACCGCGACGAAGCGCCCCTGGCTGATGGCTACTGCGCTGGCGCGGGGTTTCTCACGGTCGACGGTATGGAACTGGCCATTGAACAGAATCAGATCGGCGTTCATGGGATTTCCTTCTGAATGGGAAGAGGCAAGTGACAGGCGTGGCCAGAAAGCCGCGGCGGCGCTGAGCAAGGAGCCGGCGGCCAGCAACTGGCGGCGCAGCGGATCGGTTGGATCGTCCTTATTGGCCATGGCCGGACTCCAGGTGTTCATGGGCCTTGGACGCTTCCAGCCACGGCGCGAACAGACGGGTCGCCAGCGGCATGCACACGTACACCACCGAAAGCACGATGGTCACGGTGATCAGAAACGTGGCGACCACATAGTTGGACAGAAACGCGTGGAGTTGCAGCAGCGGGCCCCAGAGCAACGGCACCAGCAAGGTGTGCGGCAGGATGACCAGCAGCGTCACCACCGATTGCTTCCAGCGCGGCGGTGGCGTGGCGGCATCGGCCAGCGGGGCGAACCAGAACTCCTTGTGCGAGGCGACTTCGGTCTGGTCGCCGTCGGCCAGCAGAGGCGCGGCCTCCTCCACCAACTCGCGGCGCTCGGGCGAATCCAGCCAGCGTTGCATGGCCTCGGTGGAGCAGAACCGCAGCACACAGGTGAACAGCGACAAACCACCCTGCTTGCCCCGCACCACATCCACCCCCAGATGGCCCGGCCACTGGCCAGCCACGCTGACAATGCGCCGCAACCAGGCTTCATAGGCAGCGTCCTGGCCGGCCTTGACCCGGTGCTTGACCACCAGGGTGACGATTTCGTCGAAGCCGGGCCGGGATGGGCTCGCGGTGGATTCAACAGCTTGAGATTCAGGCATGGCGCAGCACTCCATCAAAACGCGCGTTCAGCGCCAGGCGCCCAGGCCCGGCAATGAACACGCTGGTAAATACAATCAACAGCAACCAACCGAACTGGCCTTCCTCCAGGCTCCACTGCGGGTGCACCACCAGCAGCGCCACGGCCAGCAAAAACAGGATCGGCAGGCACGCCAGGCGCACCAGCACACCGGCCATGATCAGCAGTGGACACAGCACTTCGGCGAAAATCGCCAGGATCAGGGTTGGCGCCGCGCCGAGGTGAAACGGGTCTTCGATGCGGGTCAGCTCAACGCTGTAGTGCAACAGCTTCGGCAGCCCATGAACCCACAGCAGGAACAACCCGCCGCTCAGGCGCAGGAACAACAAGCCCAGGTCCTGCAATGGACGCTCATCGGTCATGTTCATCGGTGGGCTCCTTCCGGGGCGGCCGAGGCTTCGGCCGGCAATGGTTGGGACATGTGGCTGGCAATGCGCGAGCGCAGCCAGCGTTCGGCCGGGTCGTTGTCATGCACGCCGCTCCAGACCATCGACAGTTCGGCGGCATTGATCTCGAACGGCGGGTCCTCGGCACGCAGCGCGCAGCCTTCCACCAGCGCGCAGGCGGCATAGTCGGGCACGGTGGCGATCAGTTCGGTGCCGGCCAGCAAGGCCCGCAGGCCGCTGAATTGCGGCACCGCCAACACCACTTTGCGGCTGCGGCCGATGCGGGCCAGGTCCAGGTCGATGTTGCCGCTCAAGTCACCCGAGAACGAAACCATGGCGTGGGGCCGCGAGCAGTACTCGTCCAGGGTCAGCGGCCCCGGGCGCTTGTCGCCACGCAAGACCTTGCAAGGAATGTCCCGCAGTTTCTTGCGCTTGGCGTTGGCCGGCAGATCGGTGGTGTAGCTCACGCCGACGCTGATTTCACCGCTGGCCAGCAGCGATGACATCAGCAGGAAATTGGCCCGTCGCACCACCACGATGATCCCCGGCGCCTCTTCGCGCAGTTGACTCAACAATGGAGGAAACAGGCCGAATTCGGCGTCGTCGGACAGCCCGATGCGAAACACGTCGCAACTAGTGGAGGGGTCGAACGCCTTGGCCCGGCTGACCGCGCCGGAGATGGTGTCCATGGCCGGTTGCAGCTCTCGCAGGATCGCCAGGGCACGCGGGGTCGGTTCCATGCCACGACCGTGACGGATCAGCAACGGATCATCGAACAGGTCCCGCAGCCGCCCCAGCGCCGCGCTCACCGCCGGCTGGCCCATGAACAGCTTTTCGGCGACGCGGGTCAGGTTTTTCTCGAACATCAGCGCCTCGAAGATCACCAGCAGGTTCATGTCGAGACGGCGTAAATCGTTGCGGTTCATGGGTGTTGTTCCTGTTGAATGCCAATCCTGTGGGAGCGGGCTTGCTCGCGAAAGCGGTGGGTCAGTTGGCACTTATGTCGAATGTGCCACCGCATTCGCGAGCAAGCCCGCTCCCACAGTTTCATGGCTTGATCAACCCTGGATGAACGCCAGCAGGTCCGCGTTCAAGCGGTCCTTGTGGGTGTCGGTCAGGCCATGGGGCGCGCCCGGGTAGACCAGCAGCTGCGAATTCTTCAGCAACTTGGCGGCGGCGATGCCGGCAGTTTCGATGGGGACCACCTGGTCGTCATCGCCGTGGACCACCAGGGTCGGCACGTCGATGTTGCGCAGGTCTTCGGACAGGTCGGTCTCCGAGAACGCCTTGATGCAGTCGTAGGTGTTCTTGTGGCCGGCGAGCATGCCCTGCATCCAGAACCAGTCGATCATGCCTTGGGAGACTTTGGCGCCCGGACGGTTGGCGCCGAAAAACGCGCTGGCCACATCTTTGTATAGCTGAGAACGGTCGGCCAGGGAGGCCTGGCGGAAACCGTCGAACACTTCGATGGGCAAGCCGCCAGGGTTGGCCGCGGTCCGGACCATCAGCGGCGTCACCGCCGAGATCAGGCCGAGCTTGGCGACACGGGCCGCGCCATGACGGCCGATGTAGCGAGCCACTTCGCCACCGCCGGTGGAGAAACCAAGCAGCACCGCCTCTTTCAAGTCCAGGCGTTCGATCAGCTCGGCCAGATCATCGGCATAGGTGTCCATGTCGTTGCCGTCCCAGGGCTGACTGGAACGCCCGTGCCCACGGCGGTCATGGGCGATCACCCGATAGCCGTTGGAGGCCAGAAACATCATCTGCGCCTCCCAACTGTCCGAGTTCAACGGCCAGCCGTGGCTGAAGACCACTGGTTGACCACTGCCCCAATCCTTGTAGTAGATCTCGGTGCCGTCGCGGGTGATGAAGGTGCTCATGACAGGATTCCTTGAGATGGGTGGATCGCTTTATGGTCCGGTCAGAGGAAGCATTTGCGTGAGTTAAACGTTGTTAATTTTTTTGGAACTGGCGTGCTTTTGTGGCGAGGGAGCCCGCTCCCGCTGGGCTGCGCAGCAGCCCCAGGACTGTCACTTTGGTGTGCCAGATTGATTGGGCTGGAGACCTTTTGGGGCCGCTTCGCGCCCCAGCGGGAGCACGCTCCCTCACCACAGGGTTCGGCGGCTGGAAGGCTGGGAGTAGAGCCTGCGCCGTTGCGCTGGAAGCCAAACCTGAGGAATATGCTCGGATAAAGCCCAGGCATCGGGACCAGAACATTGAGAGCACCATGAGCCACTACCTCAGCCTGCCCGTCGAACAGACGGTGCATTTCGGCCCTTACCGAGTCCATCCGCGCCAGCGCCTGGTGCTAGAGGGCGAGCAACCGTTGCGCCTGGGACGGCGGGCCGTGGAGATTCTGCTGGTGTTGCTCGAACACGCCGGCGAAGTGGTGAGCAAGCAGCAACTGATCGCCCGGGTCTGGCCCAGGAGCGTGGTGGAAGACACCAACCTGCGCGTGCACGTCGCGGCTCTGCGCAAGGCCCTCGGGGACGGCCAGGCCGGGCAGCGCTACATCGTCACCGTGGCGCAGCGCGGCTACAGCTTTGTCGCGCCACTGTCATTCGAATCCCTCGACCCATTGGCGCGCATTCCTCATCCGTCCCTGGCGCGCAACCTGCCGCTGCAGCGCACGCGCCTGATCGGACGCCAGGCCCTGGTGGACAACCTGGTGGCCCAGTTGCCGCGAAAGCGTTTCATTACCCTGGTCGGCACCGGCGGCATCGGCAAGACCACCGTTGCCCTGCGGGTCGCTGAACGGTTGATCGGCCACTACTACGACGGCACTTACCTACTGGACCTGGCATCGCTCAACGATCCGGCCATGATCGTCCCCAACCTATGCGCAGTGCTGGATCTGCCACTGCACGACGGTGACCAGCCGGACACCATCGCCCGGCAACTCAGGGAGCGGCATCTACTGCTGGTGATCGACAACTGCGAGCACCTGATCGACGCCATCGCCCAGCTCAGCGAAACCTTGCTGCGCGGCGCCCCTCACCTGCACATCCTGGCCACCAGCCGCGAAGGCCTGCGCGCCGAAGGCGAACACGTGCAACGCCTGGACGCCCTGGCATTCCCGCCCCGGGAAATGCCCGTCGAGGGTTATCCCGCCCTGGAGTACCCGGCGTTGCAACTGTTTGCCGAACGCGCGATGGCCAACCGTGACGACTTCGAACTGACCGACCGCGAGGTGCCGTTGGTGGTCGACATCTGCCAGCGCCTGGACGGCATTCCCCTGGCCATCGAACTGGCTGCCGGACAACTCGGCCGCTTCAACCTCGAAGCACTGCACCGGCAACTGCAAGACAGCGTCGCCCTGCTTCACAACGACACCGACGCCGCTCCGCGCCAGCAGACCCTGCGCGCCACGTTGGACTGGAGCTTCGCGCTGCTCACGGCCTGCGAGCAAACCTGCCTGCGGCGGCTGGCGGTGTTCATGGGCAGTTTCAACCTGGCCTCGGCCGCGGCGGTGATCGTCGGCCAGAATGTCGCGCCCGAACAGGTGCTGGTGTCGGTCAGCCAGTTGGTCGCCAAATCGTTGCTCAACGTCGAGATCGGCGATGAAGAGGTGCGCTATCGCCTGCTGGACACCACCCGCCGCTACGCCTTGGAAAAACTGGCCGAAGCCGGGGAACTGGCGGCCAGCCAGGAACGCCACGCCGAACGCTGCCTGGCGCTCATGGGGCAAGCGGAAAATGATTGGGAAAACACCCCCACCCGACTGTGGATCGCCCGCTACGCCGACTATCGCGACGACATCCGTGCGGCACTCGACCGAGGCCTGGGCCCGCAGGGTTCACATGCCGTGGCGATCCGCCTGACCGCCCGCACCCTGCCCCTTTGGCAGGAACTGTCGCTGCTCAAGGAGCACGGCCTCTACGTCAACAAGGCGCTGAAATGGTTGCAGGCCAGCCCCACGCCATGCCCACGCTTGACCCTGGCCCTGGAACTGGCCCACGCCAGTTTCAACTACCATACCGAGGGCGGCACGCCGGCCACGGTCCGAGCCTTCGCCACCGCCCGGCAACGGGCCCGGCAATGCCAAGACCTGGCCAGCGAACTGCGGGCCGTGTCCGGGCAAATGACGGTCGACCTCAGCTGCGGCAACTACCAACAGGCCCTGGCACACAGCCTGGATTTCGACCGGCTGGGTTTGCAGGGCGACCCGACCCTGTCCTTGAGCGCCCAACGCCTGCGGGTGCTGGCGCTGCACTTCACCGGCGACCAGGGCGCGGCGCGGCGCGAAGCCGAACAGGTGATCCAGCGCCTGGCCCAGAGCGGCCACCTCAGCCGCTTCAGCCACGGTTTCGGCGTGCAATACGATCAGAGCGTGGCTGCACTGACGATTCTGGCGCGCATCCTCTGGCTGCAAGGGTTCGCCGAGAAAGCCCGGCGCACCGCCAACCTGGCGTTGCAGATCGCCTTGCAGATCAACCACGGCATTTCGATCTGCTACACCCTGGCGATAACCGGTTGCGTGATCGCCCACTACAACGGCGATCATCCGACCGCCTGGGAAAGGCTCGACCTGTTGAAGCAGCAGGCCAAGAAACATTCGGTGATGCTGTTCCATGACTGGGCCTGCCATTACGACAGCGCATTCAATGGCCAGCCCCTGGAGATGAGCCCGACAAACGGGCTGATCCAGGACATCGCCGTCACCCTGCGCCCGGAATTCGTCAGCCCGGCGCAACTGGAACGGGCCCGCAGTGGCGCCGCAGGCTGGTGTTCGGCGGAGATCCTGCGAGCCGGCGCCGAAACCTGGCTGGCCCGGAACGAACCCTCCCTGGAAGACGCCGCCGAAGCGCAACTGCTGGCTGCCCTGAATGTCGCCCGTCGTCAGCATGCCCTGGCTTGGGAACTGCGCAGCGCCACGTCCCTGGCCCGCTTGTGGCAACGTCGCGGGCAAGTGCACGCCGCGCAGGAACTGCTCGGGCCGGTCTATCGACGCTTCAGCGAGGGGTTCGACACCCCCGACTTATTGGAGGCCGGCGCCCTGCTCCAGGCGCTGAGTTACCGGTTGGGGCCTTGAGTGACGCGCCCCCCAAGCACCTTGCAGAACGTAACGCCGATGGAACGTAGGCCACTGACCACTGCGCCGCAGCTTGTCCATGGCATAGGCGCGCGTGGTGTGCAGCAGTCTAAAACGCCCTCCTTCGGCCAGCGGTTCGACCATCAGCAATGACACACTCGCCAGCCGCGACAACAACGAGGGCAATTGCCCGACACTCAGTTCAGCGCAACTGATCACCGCCAGCGCCGCCTTGAGCGTAAACGACCCTTCGAACACCGCCAGGCGCTGGAACGCGGTTTGTTCGTCAGCGCTCAAACGCTCGACACTCGAATCCAGCACGGCCTCCAGGCTTCGATGCCGGGCCACCGCCGTACGCCGCCCGTGACTCAAGAGTGACAGACCGTAATCCAATTGTTCGAGGACCCCGGCCAGCCCCAAGGCGTCGACTTGGGCCGCCGCCAGTTCCAACGCCAACGGCAAGCCGTCCAGGCGCTGGCAGATCTGTGCCAAGATCAGCCAGTCGCGGCCATGGGGCTGGAACCCCTGCAGCCGGGCACCCACCCGCTCGACCAACAACTGCACCGCCGGGCACGCGACGATCTGGTGCTCGGGCTCCAGGGGCGAGGCCACGGCCAGGCCCGACAGCGGCACGATTTTTTCGCCCGGCAGGGCCAGGGGCTCGCGGCTGCTGCACAACAGCGCCACCCCCGGCGCTGCCGTAGCCAGTGCCTGGGCCAACTCCCGACAGGCATCGAGGACGTGCTCGCACCCGTCGAGCACCAGCAATAGGCGGCAAGACTCAAGGCGCCGGCCCAACGAACCGGGTTCCAGGCCCAGCGTGCTGGTCACCTGCGCCGTCACCTGCGTGGGATCACTGACGGCCGCCAGGTCGACAAACCAGGCCCCGTCCTCAAAGTGCTCGAGCAGCAGCTCCGCCACCCGCAACACCACGGTGGTCTTGCCGCTCCCGCCCGGGCCGGTCACGGTGGTCAGGGCTTGACGGGGCACTTGCGCCAACAGCCGTCCCAGGACTCTGTCGCGGCCGACCACCGGGCTCAAGCGCGTGGGCAGGTTGTGTCGCTCGGCCCTGGGTCTGAAAGGCGACTCAACGCCTCCTTGCACCACCAGGGGCATCGCCAGGCAATAGCCTTGTCGCGGATGGTTGAGGATATAACGAGCGCCGTCCCGCCCGTCGCCGAAGGCCCGCCGCAGCGCCGCGATGTGCACCCGCAGGTTGATGGCTTCCACGACGCTGTCAGGCCAGACGTGGGCGATGAGGGTTTGCTTGCTGACGTAATGGCCGGCGTGCTCCACCAGCACCTGTAGAACATCCAGGGCCCGGCCACCCAGCGCGAGGGGTTGGCCGTCACGGGTGACCAGCCGCTGCTGGCGGTAGAAGGCGAACGGACCAAAGCTCACCGCCGGCTCACTATCGGGTTTGACGAAACTATTCATGCGATCCAGCGCCGGATAACCGGTGCGGGCGTCAGCGTGCGGATCACCGAACACGTTTGCCCTGGCTCCTGCGCATCCTTTCCAAAGGGTTCGCCGTTATCTTGGCAGGCACAGGCTTCAGGACAATGCTGGCACTGGGAGCGCCACGGACATCACGGTGCCCTGGACGGACACCGACGGCTCAACTGAACTGCTGACGATATTGCACCGGGGTCAGGCCGAGCTTTTCACCGAACAAAAACCGCATGTGCCGCACACTGCCGAAACCGCTGCGAAACGCCACGGTCTTGAGCGGCAGATCGGTGGTTTCCAGCAGATGACGCGCCCGGTCGATGCGCGCGCCTTGCAGGAATTCCATAGGCGTCATCTTCACTTCACGGGCAAAGACCCGGGCGAAATGCCGCGCGCTCATGGCGGCCAAGGCAGCCATGCGCTCAATGGTGAACGGTTCTTCCAGATGCTCCATCACGTGGTTCTGCACCCGGGTAATGGCCGATTCCTGCGTCGACACCGCCGCCACCAAGGGGCTGAACTGCGCTTGTCCGCCCTGGCGCTTCATCACCACCAGCAGCACCTTGGCCACGTCCAACGCGACTTTGCGGCCATGGTCCTGGGCGACGATGGCCAGGGCCAAGTCGATCCCGGCCGTGACGCCGCCCGAGGTGATCAGGCGGCGGTCCTGCAGGAAGATCTTGTCGGTTTCCACCAGGGCCTTGGGGAAACGTTGTATCAGGCGTTCGGTGTAATGCCAGTGGGTGGTGACGCGATAACCGTCGAGCAAGCCCGCCTCACCGAGCATAAAGGCACCGGTGCAGATAGAACCATAGCGTGTAGCCCGCTGCGCCGCGGCCCGCAGCCAGGTGTACAACCCCGGATGCTGGTTGTTATAGGCCCCCGGCCCGCCCGGCACCAGCAACACGTCATACGCCGCCCACGCCTGGTCGATATGGATATCAGCCTGCACCGACACGCCGTTGGACGCTCGCAACGGCCCGCGATCGGTGCCCAGGGTCAGCAGTTGATAACGCAGGTCCGGTTCGAGGTAACGATTGGCGATGGAAAACACTTCGAGAGGCCCGGCCATGTCGAGCAGCAAAAAATCCGGGAACAGCACCATTGCAACGGTTTTCATTAAAAAAGACGCCAAAAAATCCAGAAACTGTAAATGCCCCCTGTGGGAGCGAGCTTGCTCACGATAGCGTTGGATCAGCCAGCATCAAGGTGACTGGCATCCCTATCCCGAGCAAGCTCGCTCCCACAGGTGTTGTGTAGCGTAAACGCCTCAGCATTATGGCGAAGCGAAGCGACTGCTGGTGACATTTGAGCATTGTCCACTCAAAACGGACAGTCTTTCGTTTTTCACCTGCTTATTGAACCTACGGATAACCATTAACCTTCTTCTGAACCCGGCGAACGGCCCCAGCCGCCGCCCTTGAATATCAGGAGAACTCATCATGCTGACCCTTCGCAAAGCTTCGGACCGCGGCATTGCCCGTCACGGCTGGCTGACCTCGTTCCACACCTTCTCGTTCGCCAGTTACCGTGACCTCAACGAGCAGGGTTTCTCCGACCTGCTGGTCATCAACGACGACCGGGTCGCCGCCGCCAAGGGTTTCGGCCAGCATCCCCACCGGGACATGGAGATCTTTTCCTATGTGCTCGAAGGGGCGCTGGAACACAAGGACACCCTGGGCACGGGCTCGGTCATTCGCCCCGGTGACGTGCAATTGATGAGCGCCGGCAGCGGCGTGGCCCACAGCGAGTTCAACCACAGTGCGGACGAGCCGGTGCACTTCCTGCAGATCTGGATCGTGCCCGACGTCAGCGGTGCCACCCCCCGTTATCAACAGGAGCACTTTCGTCGCGAGCAGAAACAGGGTCGCCTGCAATTGATCATCTCCCCGGACGGCGCCGACGGCTCGCTCCAGGTGCGCCAGGATGCGCGGGTCTACGCCGGGTTATTCGATGGCGAGCAAAGCGCCACCCTGACCCTGCCACCGGATCGTTATGCCTACGTGCACGTGGCCCGAGGCGCTGTCGAGCTCAACGGCGTGCAACTGCGCGAAGGTGATGGCGTGCGGGTGCGCGAGGAGCAGGTCCTGAACTTAAGCAATGGCCAGGATGCCGAGGTACTGGTGTTCGATCTGCGGCCGCAGGAACTGCCACAGATGCCATGAAGCACCCTTTAACCTCTGTGGGAGAAACTGTCACAGATGCTATGAAGTTACCTGTAAACCCTGTGGGAGCGAGCTTGCTCGCGATGGCCTCAGGTCAGCCGATATTCATGTAGCTGACACTCCGCCATCGCGAGCAAGCTCGCTCCCACACAATGGCTGCCCACCGAAGCACAAACCGACGATAACAGCTGACGCGGGAGCTGTGTGGGAGCAAAGCTTGCTCGCGATGCAGGCGCCTCGTTTTCCCAGAAAACCGCGTCATCTTCATCGCGGGCAAGCCTTGCTCCCACACAGGTCCCGCGCTATAGCGCGGCGGCAACGCCTCTCCCCGCCCTAAAAACTCATCCCTGATCGAACAGCGGTTTTATCGCAAGGCTTGTTTGCGCTCCGATTTCGAGCGGTAACTGCCAGGCGGCACACCAAAGAAATCCCGAAAACGACGCTGGAAGTGCGGCGAGCTGACGAAGCCTGTCGCCACGGCGATTTCGGTCACGGACCGATTGGTTTGCTGGATGAGTTGGCGCGCACGCGTCAGGCGCAGCTCCAGGTAATAGCGCGTTGGGGTCGCGCCGAGAAAACTGCAGAACCGTCGCTCCAACTGGCGCTTGGAAATCTTCACGCACGCCGCCAGCTCATCGATGGTCAAAGGCTCCTCTACGTTCTGCCACATCAGCTCCAACGCCAACTTGAGGCTTTCCGGCAGCGTCGGGTCGGTCTCGACGAAAACCGGCGGCAAGTCCGTCGCATCGTCGCCTGACTCATCGCAACGCAGAATTTCCTCGATGGCCCCCACCAGCGCCGCTCCGCCCGTCTGGCGAATCAACTGGAGCATCATGCGCAGCGAACTGTTGGCGCCGGCGCAACTGACCCGCTCCCGGTCAACCACATAGGCCCGGCTGGACACCTTCACATGAGGAAACACCTCCGCCATCATGGCGCGGCTTTCCGGGTGGACGGCGCACTCGAAACCATCCAGCAGATTGGCATCGGCCACGAAAAAGGCACCGTTCCACAACCCGCCCAGGATCGCCCCGGACGCCGCATTCGCACGCAGCTTTCGGCGCAGCAAGGGATGGCCTTGCAACTTCACTCGAAAGCCCCCAGCGACGATCAGCACGTCGTGGTTTTCCGGCATCTGCGCCAGTTCGATGTCCGTCGAGATGACAATGCCCAGGTCGCTCGTCACCTGCCCACCTGAAACCCCCACCGTCAGCACCTCATAGAGGGGCATGTCGCTCATCAGGTTGGCGGTCACCAGCGCGTCCACCGCGCCGGTGAAGGACATCATCGAGAAGTTGTCCATCAATACGAACGCGACGCGGATCGGCGCCTGGCTGGCGGGCGCCGCGCCGAGCGGGCGATAAGCCATGTTCTTGTTTTTGAGTACGCTCTCGAATGCGCTTGGCATAGGGCCTCGTTAATACATTAAAGACGATGAGGATTTGCTGCACGTGGGTGCCCTGAACCCCAGGGCGAAGGCGCAGGGCAAACCACGCTATCTTCCAGACTAGTCAAGCCGGCTGCAATCGCGCCTGCGCCGTCTACCGATCGTCCCGCGCCAAAATGGCAAGCCTCAAGTGCCTACGACTTTGGTCGATACACTGGCAGTAGGCATGGGCGCTTTTCCCTTCCAGAGACTCGCAACGCCAACCACTGCTGTTTCCGCCGTTCCAACACTTAAAATATTCCGCGGGAGAAGTCATGAATATCAAACAGAAGCTGACATGGGCGTTCGCGACCATCGCCTGCCTCCCGGTTATCCTGGTGGCGGTGCTTGTCGTACTGAACTTGCGCGACGCCGCAAAGGCCAACTTCCTGGACAGCAGCGGCCGTGAAATCCGCCAGATCGACAACGGCATGAAGCAGTTTTTCGACGGGATCAGCCAGAACGTCGAATTCTTCGCCAAGGATCCACGGATCGTCGCCGCCAAGGATCTGAAAAACTACTCGGGTGCCGACGCCGCACAAATCCCTCTCCCCGAGAACAACAAACAGCTTTTGGAGATCTTCGACAGATTCGCCAAGAGCCATCCGACCACCGCCTATCTTTCCGTAGGCCTGGCCGACGGCGGCTATGCCAGTTGGCCGGACGACCCGAAAATCTCCAACTACGACCCACGGGTGCGTCCATGGTACAAGGCCGCCATCGCCGCGCCGGGCACCACCGTGCGCACAGACGCGTATTACTGGGCGCCAGATGATGTGTCACTGATCGGCATCGTGCATACGGTTTCAGACGCCGCCGGCAAACTGGTGGGTGTGGTCGGCCTGGACGTGTCGCTCAAACAACTGACCGAACTGGTCAAGAACATCAAGCTGGGCGAGAGCGGCTACCTGATGCTGGTGGAAGCCAACGGCAACGTCCTGGTGGACCCTGCCGATGCCAAGCACAACTTCAAGCCGCTGGCCGACCTGGGCCCCAACTATGCCGAGCTGGCCAAAAGCAGCGATGGCGTGACCCAGATCGAAATCGACGGCGTGCCCTACATGGCCAACGTGGTCAGCTCCAAAGGGTTGGGCTGGCGCTTCATCGGCCTGATCAAGCGCGATGAAGTGATGGCCGAGGCTTCGAGCCTGACTTGGCTGATCGCCGCCATCGCTGCCGTGCTGGCCGTGGTCTTCGCCGTGGTGGGCGCCAGTTTCGCCAGCGTCATCGTGCGGCCGATTCGTGGTGTTGCCAATGGCCTGCAGGAAATCGCCGAAGGTGAAGGCGACCTCACCCGTAAGCTCTCGGTGCAAGGCAAGGACGAAACCGCCACCCTGGCGGGCTGGTTCAACCAGTTCCTGGGCATGATCGCGCAACTGATGCAGCGCATCGGCAGCGCTTCCTCCGACTTGCAAACCGCCGCGGCCGATACCAGCCACGTGGCCCAGAACATGAACGATGCGGCCGGGCGCCAGCGCCAGGCCGTTGAATTGGTGAGCACGGCATTCAACGAAATGGTCGCCACCGCCAACGAAGTGGCCCGCTCTTGCAGCCAGGCCGCCTCCAGTGCGGACGAAGGCTACCGCGACGTGCACGACGGCCAGCATCACATCGGTGAAGCCACCGGCAGCGTGATGAAACTGAGCGAGGACCTGCAAAAGTCGACCCAGACCATGCAGGCGTTGGAGCAGGACAGCAAGAACATCAACACCATCCTCGACACCATTCGCTCGATTGCCGAACAGACCAACCTGCTGGCTCTCAACGCCGCCATCGAAGCCGCACGGGCCGGCGATCAAGGTCGTGGGTTCGCCGTGGTGGCCGACGAAGTGCGGGCCCTGGCCCGCCGTACCGCCGACTCCACCGGCGAGATCGACAGCCTGCTGGGCAACCTCGCACGGCGCACCCAGGAAGTCACCCAGCAGATGCAAAGCAGCCTGCAGGTGTCGCACACCAGCGTCGAGCGCATTCAGCAGGCCCGTGACAGCTTCGACAAGATCCGCAACTCGGTGGACTCGATTCGCGACCAGAACACCCAGATCGCCACGGCGGCAGAGGAACAGCACCAAGTGGCCGAAGACATCAACCGGCACATCGCGCAGATCCATACCGATGCACAGCTGGTGGAGGAATACGCCCACTCGGCGCAGACCGGTTCGGGGCGTTTGACGGATATTTCCGGGCAGCTCAAGGGTTTGGTTGGGCGCTTCAAGTTCTAAGTGATATAGCCGAGGCCAGGGACGGCTCGCGGCTAGATCGACACCCGCAACTACCCTTTCTGAACCCGTTTGAGGTGCGATCCAACTTTGCCGATGCCAACTTCAGCCTGGCACGCGTTTGCTTATCCAATTTGATACCCAGTGTTGTTACCGACATAACTCAGCTTCTGAATGAAGCAAGCCCCACAACGCCAGCAATGGAGCCTGCCTCGATTTCATCGCGTGGACACAGGACGGCGGATTGAATACAAGGCCCCCCGGCCCGGGACTCCACCACCCCACATCCTCCCGATACCACTCGCCCGGTGACAGAACGAGGTAGAACTCGGCAGGCGGGTGTTGGTGGTAGGGGTAGCAGGTCTCGGGCAGCATGAGCGCCAATCCCAAGGTCAAGGTGGGACACTCAAATAGCCCTTCGGGGCCGGTGATCATCCCGTGACGATGCCGCTCCACGAAAGCGCTGTCCTGGTCAGCCCGGGCTTGGCGATTTATCCAGGTGAGATGGGGCAAGAGTGTGCTCAACGCATCCAGTATCGACACGAGATGCGGGTGGGTTCTGGGTGCAACATTGAGTGCCTGGGACAAACTGGGCGCCAGGGCCTCTGGTAATGCACGTGGCGTTTCCAATGTTTGTTTCAAGGTCCATCGGGCAGTCTCCAGGGCACTCGCATGCGCCTGTATCGAATCCGGCGCGCCATTGCGAACCCGATTCAATAGAACCGCATGAAGTGAACGCTGAAGTGACTTCCCGCTGGCAATCACATCCTGTCTCAACGATAAGTGCTCGGTACTGTTTATCATCGGTTTCGAATCCATCCTGAGCCGGACTGCATTAGCTTAGGCAGCCCAAACCTGGGCCGTGGTTTGAGAGTACTGCTTTACGCCCATCGATACATCCGGACCCCTTCACGCCTGGCCAAGGGCACCGAACTGCAACACAGCTGTTGGATTACTGGGACGGTGTCGCGGAAGTCAACGGCGTTGCAATCAGAGGGACTTTTTCCTGTCAGCACAGACTTTGTAATCAAGGGCTGCGATGCCATTTATTGCTTCAAGGCTGAATAAACAGGCTGACCCACCGCTATCGCGAGCAAGCTCGCTCCCACAGGGATATTGGAAGCTCATGAGTTTTGCATCCACCACAGTACCCTTGTGGGAGCGAGCTTGCTCGCGATGGCGGTGGCACAATCAACACCGATTCAAGCTCCCCCCTTCGCGAGCAGACTCGCTCCCACCATGATGCGATGTTGTACAGCCTTGCTTGTCTAGCCCCCATCGGTATCGATATCGGCATCCGTGTCGTCACTGGATTTCGGCCGGTCCGGGTCAGGCTTGAAGCCAGGGCTGAAGGTGTTGTCATTGTCCTGATGATGCTGCTTCTGATCGACCTCAGTGGCGGCGCTGTCAGCCTGATCCGCCCCGGCGGGACTGGCTGGCTCGGCGCTCGACGGCTGGCCCGGGACCTGGGGGTCGATGGCCGGATCGTTACGCGGGGATGGCGTCTGTGCCTGGCCTTGTTGCTGAGTGTTTGCGGGATCGTCGTTCATGGGCACCTCGTTCATGGCAGGGCCGGATGGATGACCGGTCTTGATCATTCGAAGGTGACGCGACGGCTTCGGTTCCATTTGTTTGCAGCGTCGCGCTCAACCGCCCAGCACGCTCCTCACCATCCGGGCGAGTGCGTCCGGGCCGTAGGGTTTGCTCAACAAATGGGTGTCGGGGCTCAATTGATGGTTCCGGGAAATGATGTCCCGAGTGTGCCCCGAAGTGAACAGCACGGGGACCGGCGGATTCTGTACCTTGGCCCAGGCGGCCAGGTCGGAGCTCTTGATCAGGCCGGGCATGACCACGTCGGTGAAGATCAGGTCGACCGAGGTGCCGTCCAGCAGCAACTTCATCGCCTCATCACCGTTGGCGGCCGTGAGGGTCCGATAGCCGGACTGTTCCAGCAGTTCCACCGACGCGCTGCGCACCTCGTCGTTATCCTCCACCACTAGAATCGTCTCTTGCCGACCGGACTGAAGCGCGTCGTGTTGCTCGGCTTCCCCTACTTCGGGTGCAAGACTTCGAGGGAAATACATCCGTACTCGCGTGCCCTCGCCCAGGTCACTGGATACCTCGATATGGCCGCCACTCTGCTTGACGAACCCGAACACCATGCTCAATCCAAGCCCGGTGCCCTGGCCATCGGTCTTGGTGGTGAAAAACGGTTCGAACACCTGCTGCAGGACATCGGGCGGCATGCCGGCACCGCGATCGATCACCGACAGCCGGACATAATCGCCGGCCGGGATCCCCTTGCCGGCGCAGAACGCTTCATCGAGCACAATGTTCTCGCCAATCAGATGGATGGTGCCCTCGCCGCCCATGGCATCACGCGCATTGATCGCCAGGTTCAACAAGGCATTTTCCAGTTGATTGCGATCGACGTGAATGCGCCAAGGCTCCTGGGGCAGGCTCACTTCAATCAGGATGGTTTCGCCCAAGGCCCGTTGCAGCAGTTCACCCATGCCCTCGTAGATGCGCCGAGGGTTGTAGACCGCCGGTGACAATGGCTGACGCCGGGCAAAAGCCAGCAACTGCGATGACAATTTTGCGCCGCGCTCCACGGCTTCGATGGAGGCACTGACCCGCCGTTGCACATTGGCGTTGTCCCGTTCGTGGCGGGCCAGCAAATGCAGGTTGCCGGCGATCACCTGCAGCAAATTGTTGAAGTCATGGGCCACGCCACCGGTGAGGCCGCCAATGGCCTCGAGCTTCTGCGACTGGCGCAACTGCTCTTCCGCAGCCAACCGCGCCTGCACCTCGTCGGCGACCCGTTGTTCCAGGTCGCGAGTGAATTTGAGCAGCGAAGCTTCGGCCGTCTTGCGCTCGTTGATATCAATCAACACCCCCGGAAACCGCAGGGGCCGGCCCGTCCCGTCGAACTCGCATCGACCGCTGGCCAGCACCCACCGGTAGTCACCGCCCAGGCGGCGCACCCGATACTCAGCGCTGTAAGGCGTGCCTGTGCGCACGGTCAGTTCGACCCGCTGGTTGACCTCGTCAAGGTCATCCGGGTGGATGCCCTGGCGGGCAATCTCGATGGGCAGTGCGTCCAGCGAACAATCGGGTGGGTAGTTGAAGGTGCGGGCAAAACGCTCATCCCCCGACAGCGTGTCGGCCTGGATGTCCCAGACGAACGACCCCAGCAAGGGCCCGGCCGAGAGCGCCAGTTGGATGCGCTCATTGACCGCGCGGTAACTGCGTTCGGCCGCTTGCCGGGCGCGCTCGGTCAATACGTGCTCGGTGGTTTCCACCACAATCGCCAGCACGCCCGCCGGGGACTGGTCGTCATCGGGCACCGGGCTGTAGTAGAGGTCCATCCACACGTCTTCAGGCTTGCCATCACGCAGCAGGACCAGCTCTTTGCTGCGGTAGGACAAGGTGCCGCCGGCCAGACAGACGTCCAGCACATGGCGATTGAATTCGGCGACCTCCGGCCAGCCCAACTCCACCGCGCACCCCAGCAAGTAAGGATGGCGGCCGCCGGCGAACTCGGCATAGGCATCGTTGTAAATCATGAAGCCCTGGCGGCCCCACAACATCACCATCGGCAGGGGCGAAGCCAGCAACAATTGGACAGCACTGCGCAAGCTGGCGGACCAGTGCTCAATGGCGCCCAACTCGGTCCGGCTCCAATCGAACGCCCGGATACGCCCGGCCATCTCACCGCCCCATCCAGGGCAGCCGTGATTCTGGGATAGAAACTCCATGGTCGACTCTGAACCTCAAAATGCCTGCAGGGAATCGGCCTACACAAACCCCTTGCGATCAGAGCTTCGAGCGCCGGGTTGGCGTTTGGTTTCATGGTGAGGTCATGATGACGACCTGTCTGGACTGGGGACATGCTTTCTGGGGCAAAAGGAATGACCTGTGGCGAGGGGATTTATCCCCGCCGGGTTGCGCAGCAACCCCCTGCGTCCTGCCTGGCACATCACTGTGGCTGATGAAACATGGGGCTGCTTCGCAACCCAGCGGGGATAAATCCCCTCGCCACAGAGTTCTTTGTTTGCCACAGGAATCATGTCCCGGATCCAAACAGGGTTGGCGAGCTCAACGGAAATCGCGACTCTGCACCTGGATACCCGCCAGCAATTCAGTCAGGTCGCTCAAGCGCCCGGCGATCAAGTGACGGACCTCGCCGACGCTTTCCCAGCGCCCGTCGACCCTGAGCAATTGCGAGCCCACCAGGGTCTTGCGTTGGCGCTCGGCCAGGTCGCGCCAGACCACCACGTTGAGGTTGCCAAATTCATCTTCCAGGGTGACGAAGGTCACGCCGCTGGCCGTGCCCGGACGTTGGCGGCCGGTGACCAGCCCGGCGACGCTGACGTTGCGGCCATGCTCCACGTCCTGCAATTCCCGGGAGCTGCGACAGCGCCGGGCGCGCAGCTCGGAACGCAGCAGGGCCAGCGGATGAGGCCCGAGTGTCGTGCCCAGCGTGGCGTAATCGGCAAACAGATTTTCTCCCAGCGTGGGTTCGGGCAAGGCCACGGGCGGTTCTTCCTGGCTGGGCAAACCGGCGAACAAGCCCAGTTGTTTCTGCACCCCGGCCACTTCCCAGCGGGCCCGATGGCGATCCCCCGCCAAGCCCTGCAAGGCCCCCGCGTCGGCCAGTTGCGCCTGGGCCCGGGCATCGAGCTGCGCGCGTTCGCCCAGGTCGGCCACGTCGCTGAAGGGTCGATGCCGGCGCGCCGCTTCGATACGGCGGGCATCCTCTTCGCGAAAGCCCTTGACCAGGCGCAGGCCCATGCGAATCGCCGGTTGCCGGCCGTCCATGGGCTCGAGGCTGCACTCCCAAGCGCTGGCGCGCACGTCCACCGGGTGGATCGACAGTTGATGCCGGCGGGCATCCTGGAGGATCTGGTCCGGGCTGTAGAAGCCCATGGGCCAGCTGTTGATCAGGGCACAGGCGAACGCCGCCGGTTCGTGGCATTTGAGCCAACTGCTGGCGTAGGTCAGCAAGGCGAAACTGGCGGCGTGGGATTCGGGAAAACCGTAATTGCCGAAGCCTTTGATCTGTTCGAAGATTTGCGCGGCGAATTCTGCGGTGTAGCCGTTTTTCTTCATCCCCTGCGCCAGGCGCTCCCGATGGGGCTCCAACCCGCCGTGACGTTTCCAGGCGGCCATGGAACGCCGCAACTGGTCGGCTTCACCCGGGGTGTAGTCGGCCGCGACGATGGCGATCTGCATGACCTGTTCCTGGAACAAGGGAACCCCCAGGGTGCGGTTGAGCACTTCCTTCAATGCTTCAGAAGGATAAGTCTCCGCCTCTTCTTTGTTTCTACGCCGCAGATACGGGTGCACCATCCCACCCTGGATCGGCCCGGGCCGCACGATCGCCACTTCAATGACCAAGTCGTAGAACGTCTCGGGTCTCAGCCGAGGCAACATCGACATCTGCGCCCGGGACTCGATCTGGAACACACCGATGGTGTCAGCGCGGCTGATCATTTCGTAGGTCGCCCGATCCTCCTTGGGCAACGACGCCAAGGCATAACGCTGCCCCCGGTACTGCTCGATCAAGTCGAAACACCGGCGAATCGCACTGAGCATGCCCAGGGCCAGGATGTCCACCTTGAGCAAGCCCACCGCATCCAGGTCGTCTTTGTCCCACTGGATGATGGTGCGCTCGGCCATGGCGGCGTTTTCCACCGGCACCAGGGTGTCCAGGGGCTGTTCGGAAATCACGAAACCGCCAGGGTGTTGGGACAAATGCCGGGGAAAACCGATCAATTGCTGGGTCAGGCCCAGGACCCGGCGCAACACCGGGCTGTCCGGGTCGAAACCGCCTTCACGCAAACGCTCCACCGGCGGCGCTTCGTCGCTCCAACGGCCACAGCAATCGGCCAGGGCGTTGACCTGATCCGGTGGCAGGCCCAGGGCCTTGGCCACATCGCGCACCGCCCCGGCGCCGTGGTAGCTGCTGACCACCGCCGTCAAGGCCGCACGATGACGACCGTAGCGCTGGAACACGTACTGCAGCACTTCCTCGCGACGGTCATGTTCAAAATCGACATCGATGTCCGGCGGCTCGTTGCGCTCCCGGGACAGGAAGCGTTCGAACAACAGGCTGGTGAGGCTGGGGTCGATTTCGGTGATGCCCAAGGCGTAGCACACCGCCGAGTTGGCCGCCGAGCCGCGCCCCTGGCAAAGGATATGGCGGCTGCGGGCGAAGCTGACGATGTCCTGCACGGTGAGGAAATAGCTGTCATAGCCCAACTCGGCGATCAGGCTCAGTTCCTTGTCGATCTGCACCCGGACCTTGTCTGGTACACCTTTGTCCCAGCGCTCACGCATGCCGCGCTCGGTCAGTTCCCGCAGCCAGGACGCCGGGTCATGCCCCTCGGGCACCAGCTCGCGGGGGTATTGGTAGCGCAGTTGGCCGAGGTCGAAGGTGCAGCGCCGGGCGATGTCCAGGGTTTCATCGAGCAAGGCCCGCGGATAGAGCTCGGCCAGATCCTTGCGGCTGCGCAAGTGGCGCTCGCCGTTGGGGTGCAAGCGCTGGCCGGCCTCGGCCACCGTGACGTGATGACGGATGGCGGTCATGGTGTCCTGCAAGGCGCGACGGCCACGCACGTGCATGTGCACGTCGCCGCTGGCCACGGCCGGAAGAGCCAAGCACTCGGCCAGCGCCAACGACTCTGCCAACCGGTGACGGTCGTCCTGCCCGCAATGCAACTGGACCGTCAGCCACAGGCGCCCGGCAAAGATCGGCTGGAGCCAACGCCCGTGTTCCTCGGCGTCTTTGCCCTCGGCGACCCACAAGGCCAGCAGCCCCGGCAAGGGTTGGTCGAAGTCCTCTCGCACGATGCGATAGTGGCCCTTCTCGCTGCGACGCCGGGCGCGGGTGATCAACCGGCACAAGGTTTGATAACCGTCCAGGTTCTCCACCAGCAACACCAGTTTCGGACCGTTCTCGACCTGGACTTCGCTGCCGACGATCAGTTGCAGCGCCAGTTCCTTGGCCGCCTGCCAGGCCCGGACGATCCCGGCCAGGGTGCATTCGTCGGTGATCGCCAGGGCCTGATAGCCCTGCTGCTTGGCGCGACGGCATAACTCCAGGGCACTGGAGGCGCCGCGCTGGAAGCTGAAGTTCGACAGGCAATGCAGCTCGGCATACTCAATGCTCATGCAAACCAACCCTGCAGCCACAGCGGCCCGCCCTCGCCCACCGGTCGATAGGCCCAGCCCCGTTGCCCGCTACGGGTTTCGATCAGGTAATAGTCGCGGCGCACATCCGCACCGTCCCACCAACCGGTCTCGATACGCTCGGGGCCCATGAGGATCTGCGCCTGGCCTTGCGCCAATGCCTGGGGCGCATCCAGCAACCAACCGGGACGCTGCACGCCGTCGCGCACCGGACACGTCTGGGATTTGGGTTGGGACGTCATCTGCCAGGCGCACTCAGGCCGATGGTCGTCGCGAAACCCCAAGCCCTGCACGGCGTCATCCCCCAACCGGGCTCGCAGACGTTCGCGCAATTGCTCCCAGGGCAATGACTGTTGCGGGCGTTCGTCGAACAGCTCCAGGCGCTGGGGCACGAAACTCGGCAAGTCTTCGGCACACAAGCGAAAGCCCCGCACCGGGGCCTCGGCCTGCACCTGTTCCAGGCGACCGCGGGCCAGTTCGAAGAGCATCGCCGGGTCCCGTTCGGCGCTGAGCAGACCGACCTTGATCACGGTATCCGGCAACCCGGCGTGTTCCAGGTGCAGGTCGAAGCGCTGCACGCCGCTGTCGCGCCCGCAGAGGAAGGCCGACAGGTCACCGGTCAGGCGACGCAACGGGAACAACAGTGCCTGGTGGGATTGCACGTCATAGTTGAGTTCGATGCGCACATCGAAACGGTCCGGTGGCAGGTAGAAAGACAGCGCCAGGGTGCGATTGCCCGTCAGCGCATCGAGGTGCTTGAGCACCTGGGCCTCGAAACGCCGTGCCAGGGTCTGCCGGGGCAAGGCCTGGACCTGGCTCAGGCGGCGCAGGCCCATGCGCGACAGCGCCGTGGCGACATCGGGCTCCAGGCCGACTCGCTCCACGGGCATGTGTCCCAGGTACTGTTGCAAGGTCTCGACATCGGGCACCACCAGGGCGTCATAGGCATTGGCCAACACCCGTGCCGCCACCGGATTGGGAGCGGCGACGATGCGATGACGAAAGCCCAGCTCGGTCAGCTCGGCCCGCAAGCGCGCCTCGAACACCGGCCAGGGTCCGAACAGGCCCAGACTCGACTCGATCTCGAACAGCAACGTTCGCGGGTAATGCACGCTGACCTGGGAGCTGAAACGGTAGGCCCAGGCCGCCAGGAACTGTTGCCAATGTTCGATCTGCGCCGCGTCGTATTCGGCGGTGGCAAAGCCTTTGCTCAAGGCCTGGGCGGCGGTCATGGTCTGGCCGGGCCGCAAGCCCAGGGCCCGGGCCGGCGCGTTCACCGCTTGCAGCACCCGACGCTGGGCCGGGCCGGTCAGCAATGCCAGGGGTTGGTCGGGATCGGGGCGCTGACGCAGCGCGGCGTCCAGCGCCAATTGCGGGAAGAGAATACAGACCCAGCGCATCGCAACCTCAATGCCCGGTTTGTGGGGCGAGCGTGGCAAAGGCAATCGGCGCCGAACGGGCCAGCCCGCCCCGGCACTTGAGCACACGCAACTGCGCAGGCCGGGTATCGATGGCAATGCGCAGGGCCGCCGGCGATGGGTTGATGGCTTCCTGGATGGAGCGCCAGGCGAACGCCAGGGTCTGGCCGGTTTCCGCCGCCACTTGCAAACGGCGCAAGGCCCGGTCGTCCGCCTGTCGGGGCCAGCACAGCACCGCGCCACAACTGCCCGAACGCAGGCATTGTTCGGTGGCCCACAGGGCCTCGCGCTCATCGGCGCGGATCACCGATAACTGACGCAGGTCGATACCCGCGTTCTGCCAGGCCTGGGGATAAGGCACGAACGGCGGCGCCACCAGCACGATCCGCTCCCCCGCCGCCGACAGCCGCGCCAGGGTCGGCCACACCAATTGCAACTCGCCCACGCCCGGCGCAGCGATGAGCAGCTCCGTCAACGCCGCTTCCGGCCAGCCACCACTGGGCAACGCCGCATCCAGTGCTCCATGGCCAGTGGGTTGCGGACTGGCGGCCGGCGGCGCAGGCCGGCCCTTCCAGACCTGGCCGCCGTTGAACAGCGTATCCAGCGCAACAACAGCCCCCATCACCCTTGCCTCACCAAGCCACAGAACACCCCTTCTATCGCCAGGTCCTGGTCGGCCTCGACGATGATCGGCTGATAGGCCGGGTTGCGCGGCAGCAAACGCACCCGCTCGCCGATGCGCTCGAAGCGCTTGATGGTGACTTCACCGTCCAGGCGCGCCACGACGATCTGGCCGTTGGCAGCCTGGGGGGTGCGCTGCACGCCCACCAGATCACCGTCGAGAATGCCGTCCTCGATCATCGAGTCGCCCTGGACCCGCAGCAGGTAATCCGGGGCCTTGGTGAAAATCGCCGGGTCCAGCATCAGGCGGCTGTGGACCTCGGCATCGGCGCCAATCGGCAGGCCCGCCGCCACTCGCCCCAGCACCGGCACGTCCAGCAACTCGGGCCGTGGCGGCTGGTTCAGCAGCCGGATGCCCCGGGCCTGGTGCGGATTGACTTCGATGAAACCAGCCTCGGTCAACGCCAGCACATGCTTGCGCGCCACGCTGCGGGAGGCAAAACCAAACGCCTCGCTGATTTCAGCGAGACTGGGAGGCTGACCCTGATCAGCGATGCGTTCGCGGATAAAAGTCAGGATGGCGGTACGGCGGAGCGTGAGAGTCGTCATGGAGTACATTTGTACTCTTCCGGGATTTTTCTGACAAGCGCCGCCAGTCAGTTCACAGACTCAGAGCCCACCACCAATCCCTATGGTGGTCTGTACGGCTGACACTAAACAGCGCACCGAGCTTGCTTTCCGAGGGCACCTGGCTGCTTGAGGGTATTGCACGCAGCACGTCTCGCAGTTGCGTATGCAGCGGCACGCTGCTGAGGGAAAGCACGTTGTCGGGCATGGCCTTATCACTTGTCATAACGAGTTAGGACGGGACCTTAGGGAAGCCGACCCAGCTTGAGAAATACTAGAGCCGAGCGTCGGCACTCTCATTGCGAAACGCGCTCGGGCTCATGCCTGTCCAGCGCCGAAACGCCCGGCGGAAACTGCGCACATCGCTGTAGCCGACTTCTTCGGTAATGCGCTCGATGGACAGCTCTGGGTTGGCCAGCAGGTTCAGGGTGCGGCCGCGGCGCACTTGTTCGAGCAAGGCCTCGAAGGTCAGGCTGTGTTCGGTCAGGCGTCGACGCAGGGTGCGGCTGCTCATGTTGAGGTCACCGGCGATTTTCTCGATGTGGCTGCCCCGGGTCAGGTCCCGGGCAATCGCCCGCTCCACGGTCTGGATCAGGTCGATCTTCTGATGGACCTCGCAGGCCTCCTGCTCGAGCAAGGCCAATGCCTGGCGCAGGGCCAACGGATGATGATTGGGCAGGCGCATATCCAGCCAACGCACATCGATCAGCATGCGGTTGTGCCGGCAACCGAAACGCACATCCGGCCCCAAGATCCGCTGATATTCCTGGGCATAGGACGGCGCAGCGTGCATGAACTCCACGGCCTTGGGTTTGAAATCGGGGCCTGCCAGCGCCCGGCCGTAGACCATCAGGCTGGCGAAGAATTCTTCCACGGCAAACACCTGGATCTCGGCGAAAGGCAGGCGGCACGTGGCCTCGACCATGATCCGGTCAGTGGCTTCTTCGACCCGGGTCACGGCGATACCGCCGGTGGTGTGCTGGTAACGAACCCCCAGGGCGAAGGCATCGCGCAGGGTTTCGCACAACGACAAGACGTGGCCCAGCAGGCCGAGGGTGCCGAGCACGTTGCGGTCACCCACCCACAACCCCAGGCCTTGGTCGGGCAACAGCTTGAGCGCCCGTTGGATCATGACCACGGCCTGGCGGTAGGAAATGCGCTGGGCGGGATCTTGCAGGTCATCGAGGTCGAAGCCCAGGCCGCGACACAGGCTGGCGGCATCGAAACCCTTGTCCGCCACCACCTCGGCCAGGGTTTGCAGCAGGAAGGGCGATACCAGCGCCAACTCATAGGTGGGGTCGATGACTTTCATCTGCATGGGGCGAATTCCGGAGCACGTTAGGTGGCGTTTTTGTAACCGGTTATTTCATAAAGTTAGCATGAGCCGCTGGGTTGGGAGGCATAAAAATCTGGCCGCCCAAGTCCCCTGTCTGGCCGCCAATACCCTGCCCTGTCGGCGGCGAACGGCTTATTTGTATGACTCGGACCTCCGGTGCATTTCCAACAATAATAATGAGCCCTCCCATGAACCCGATCCGCACGACATTCGCCTTGCAACTGACCCTCGGCCTGGCCTGCGGCTATGCCCTGCCCGCCTTGGCTACCGAATCGGGGGTGGACAACATCGGCCCCGGCACCGACGGCTTTTTCGTATTGCCCCTGGAAGTCGACAGCCTTCCCGACCACATGGTCGCGTTCAACCTCTACTACAACCATTACAAAGCCCGGAAATTCAACATCAGTTCGTTGGGTGGCGAGCTGCCGGATGTCGAAATCGAATCCACGGCAGTGGTCCCGCGTATCGATTACCTGAGCCCATTGCGGGTGGCCGGTGGGCGCGCGGGGATCTACATCGCCCAGCCCTGGATCAAGCAGGAAGTTTCGGTGTTCGGCCTGCATGACACCCGCGAGGGCATGGGCGACACCACCATTTCGCCCATCGTGCTCTGGGACATGGGCAAGAATCTGACCCTGGCCGCGGCGGTGGAAATCACCGTACCGACCGGCGAATACAGCACCGATCGACTGGCCAACACCAGCAACAATTTCTACACCTACAAGCCGCTGTTCTCCTTCACCTGGTTGCCCACGGAAGACACCGAGGTGTCGATGAAAAGCACCTACAGCTTCAACCGCAAGAACAAGGACACCGACTACCGTTCGGGGCAGATTTTCCACTTCGACTATTCCGCCAGCTACCGCGTGACCGACAACCTGAGGTTGGGGCTCAACGGCTACTACCTCAAGCAGACCACCGACGACAAACAGTACGGTCGCAACGTGCAATTCGCCGGGCAGGACGTGGACGATGGCGTACGCGGCCAGGTCTTCGCCATAGGTCCGGCGCTGCATTTCACCTTCCTCAAGTACGCCAGCGCCGAAATTCGCTGGGCCAAGGAGTTCGACGTGGAAAACCGCCCCGAAGGCGAGATGCTCTGGGCCAAGATCAGTATTCCGTTTGCGTTCTAGAGTGTTTCACAGCACCTGTGGCGAGCCACTCTGTGGGAGCAAGGCTTGCCCGCGAAACAGGCGACTCGGTTCCAGATAGACCGTGTGTTCTTCATCGCGGGCAAGCCTTGCTCCCACAGAGCCTTGCTCCCACAGATAAGTCCCCTCGCCACAGGTTTTGTGTTTGACAGAAATGCATCAGCTGCAGGCCAGCCAGCGCTCGACCCGCGACGATTGAAGCCAATCAGCTCACCCCCAGAATCGATGAAAGATGCCCATTGAGGAACTTGCCACCAGGGTCCAGCGCCTGGCGCACCTGGATGAATTCAGTCCAGCGCGGGTATAGCACCTGGAGGGCCTTGGCGTTCAGGGAGTGCAGTTTCCCCCAGTGCGGACGGCCCTGGTACTTCCAGAAGATCGGCTCGATGGCGGCGAAGAAATTGTGGTGGTCCATCTGGTAATGCTGGTGCACGGAGATCGAGCAACTGTCCCGGCCTTCGAACATGCTCAAGGCAATGTCGTCGGCCTTCACGTAGCGGTATTCGATGGGAAACCACGTACGCAGGTCCTTGTCGCGGATCAGTGCGAGGATCTCCCGCAGGCACGCCGGGCCGTGTTCGGCCGGCACCGAGTACTCCATCTCGTTGAAGCGCACGGTGCGGGCGTTGGCGTAGATGTCATGGGAATCACCGACGCGGTCATCGAAATCGGCCACCAGCCGCAGGCTGTTGAGCAGCGCTCGCCGGAGCGCGGGAAAATCGCTGCCGTACTTGTCGAGGTTTTCGATCAGGGATACGAATTCGTTACCGCCCTCCTCCTCGGGGCTGATCGGCGGCGTGGCCGGATCCGTGGTCTCGTTCAGGGTGATCGACAGCGCATAGTCGGAATGGGTGACGACTTGCATCTCCCAGTGCTGGTTGTCCCGGGTGTTGGCGTCTACGTCCTCGAGCAACTCCTCGATCTTCGCCACCCACTGGTGCTCGCGCAAGCGATAGGCGGCGCGGTTCTGCAGGCGCACGCGGGTCACCAGCCCCAGCGCGCCAAGGGACACCCGGCCGGCCTTGAACACGTCGGGATGACGCTGGGCATCGCAATCGAGCACCTCGCCGCTGGCCGTCACCAGTTGCAGGCCGACCACTTGGGACGCGTACGAGCCAAAGGCCTTGCCGGTGCCGTGGGTCGAGGTGGCGATAGCTCCGGCCAGGGTCTGGTAATCCACGTCGGCCATGTTCGGCAGGGCCTGGCCGATGGCCTTGAGCGCCGGGCCCATGCGGGACATAGGCGTGCCACCGCCAAACTCGGCTTGCAGGCTGGCCTCGTCGTGATCCAGCAGGCCACTGAAAAAACTCAGCGACAACAAGGTGCCATCGGTGGGCACCAGGGCGCTGAAGGAATGACCTGAACCCACCGGGCGAATCCGCCCTTCGGCGCGGCGCACCACCTGCACCAGTTCATCGAGGTCCTTGGGCGCCAGGCGCGCCGCCGGTAGGCAACTCTGCGCACCGGACCAGTTGCGCCACGGGATCAACCGCGGCGCACGCATCAGCTCGGCCAGGGCGCCCTGGCTGCCCAACGCCGTGAAGGCGGCGACAACGCCGGCCTGTTGCAGCAACCGACGCCGTGAGTAGTCCATCGTCATGCCGTAGTACCCGTATGCATTATTGGAAGTGTTGACCGGACATGAAGGCGATCAGGGCCAGGAACTGCTCTTCGGAACAGTGCATGCACAGGCCCATCGGCGGCATGCCGTTGTAGCCGTTGATCGCGTGGTCCAGCAGGGTCTCGGCGCCCTGGGCGACCCGCGGGGCCCAGGCGTTCGTGTCGCCGGTCAACGGTGCCCCGGCGCTGGGGTTGGCGTGGCAGAGCTTGCAGCTGCTGTCATAGACCTGGGCCAGTGCCGCATCGCTGGGCATGGCCGTGAACACCGTGGGCATGGGCGGCTTGGCTTCTTCGCCGCAGCCGGCGAGCAAGGTGCCAAGCAGGAGGATGACGGCTGGGTTGAGCCAGGTGGAAGGTGTCGTTGCCGGCATGGGGCCCTCTTGGCTGCGCTTTTCTTGTTGTGGGTCAACACTAAGGCACGCCAGCACGTCGGCTTGAGGTCATTGGGGGCCAGAAAAGGGGGCTTGGGCGGCCAGTTGCCGGCCTATCAATGACCTTTGTGGCGAGGGGCTTTATCTGTGGGCTCTATGGGTTCTGTGGGAGCAAGGCTTGCCCGCGAAGCAGGCGACTCGGTTCCAGATAGACCGTGTGTTCTTCATCGCGGGCAAGCCTTGCTCCCACAGAGCCTTGTTCCCCCAGAGCGGCTCGCCACACGGGCATTGCGTGCTCAGGGGAGTAATAACCCCTGCTCGCGCTCGCACAACTGCACCACGTAATCCCACAACACCCGCAGGCGTACGGATTTGTGCAGTTCGCGGCGGGTGCTGATCCAGTAGCTGCGGCGGATGGTTTCGTCCGGCAGCAACGGCACCAGCGTCGGGTCCCCGCTGGCCATGTAGCACGGCAACACGGCGATTCCCAGGCCCGAGCGCGCGGCCTGCTGCTGAGCGATGACGCTGGTGCTGTGGAACACCACCCGGGGATTGCGGCAAAAGCTGTTGAGGAACATCAGTTCCTGGCTGAACAGCAGGTCGTCGACATAACCGATCCAGGCGTGGCGGGCCAGGTCTTCGCGGCTGCGCAAGGCTGGCGAGCGGTCCAGGTAGGCCTGGCTGGCGTACAGCGCCAGGCTGTAGTCGGTGAGTTTTCGCGTCACCAGCAGGTCGGCCGCCGGGCGTTCGAGGTGGATGCTGATTTCCGCCTCACGGTTGAGGATGCTGACAAAGCGCGGCACCGCCACCAGTTCCACCTCCAGCCCCGGATAACGCTGGAACAACCCGTCCATGCGACTGGCCAGAAACATGATGCCCAGACCTTCGGTCACCCCCAAACGGATCTTGCCCAAGGGCGCACTGGACTGGGTGATGTCCTCCTGGGCCAGCAACGCCACGTTCTCCATGGCTTCGGCGTGCTTGAGCAATGTCTCGCCGGCAGGGGTCAGTTCATACCCCTGGGCATGCTGGATGAACAACGCGGTGCCCAGGCTTTTCTCGATGGCCTCGATGTGCCGGGCCACCGTGGCGTGGGTGGTGTTCAGCCGTCGTGCAGCCGTCAACAGACGCCCACTGCGTTGCAGTTCCAGAAAATAGCGCAGGTCATTCCAGTCGAACATGAGGCGATCCTTGAACACGTCTGAAAGGCATGGCTGTTTATAAACACACAGCGGCTGCGCAAAAACTAACATTCTTTTGACGAAAACTAACAACTAGGATGGATCCCACAACAACAAGAATGAGGTCGCGAATGCAACCTGTCGTCGATGAATACGATTACGTGATCGTGGGCGCCGGCCCTGCCGGGTGCTTGCTGGCCAATCGACTGTCGGCCAACCCGCAGCACCGGGTGCTGCTGCTCGAAGCCGGCGGGCGCGACAACTATCCGTGGATTCACATCCCGGTCGGCTACCTGTTCTGCATCGGCAACCCGCGCACCGACTGGTGCTTCAAGACCGAAGCACAACCGGGCCTGCAAGGCCGCGCGCTGAGCTACCCGCGCGGCAAGGTCCTGGGCGGTTGCTCCTCCATCAACGGCATGATCTACATGCGCGGCCAGGCTGCGGACTACGACGGCTGGGCGGCCGAGGGCAATCCCGGCTGGGCCTGGGAAGACGTGCTGCCGCTGTTTCGCCAGAGCGAAAACCACTTTGCCGGCGCATCCGAATTCCATGGCTCCGGCGGCGAATGGCGGGTCGAACGCCAGCGCCTGTCATGGCCGATTCTCGATGCCTTCCGCAGCGCCGCCGAGCAGAGCGGCATCCCCAACGTCGACGACTTCAACAGCGGCGACAATGAAGGCTGCGGCTACTTCCAGGTCAACCAGAAAGCCGGGGTGCGCTGGAACGCGGCCAAGGCGTTCCTCAAGCCGGTTCGCCAGCGCGCCAACCTCACGGTGCTGACCGACATCGAGGTCGACCGCGTGTTGCTGCGTGACGACCGCGCCCACGCCGTCAGCGCGCGCTGGCAAGGCAAGGGCATGACCTTCAAGGCCCGCAAGGAGATCGTCCTGTGCGCCGGGGCCGTCGGCTCGCCGGGGATCCTGCAACGTTCCGGGATCGGCCCGCGCAGCCTGCTGCAACGCCTGGGCATCGGCGTGACCCATGAGCTGCCCGGTGTCGGTGGCAACTTGCAGGATCACCTGCAACTACGGCTGATCTACCAATTGGAAAACGCCCGCACCCTGAACCAGATCGCCGGCACCCTGTGGGGCAAGATGGGCATGGGCCTGCGCTACCTGTACGACCGCAGCGGCCCGCTGTCCATGGCCCCCAGCCAACTCGGCGCGTTCGCCCGCTCGGGCCCGGAGCAGACCTCGGCCAACCTCGAATACCACGTGCAGCCGTTGTCCCTGGAACGCTTCGGCGAACCGCTACACAGCTTCCCGGCCTTCACCGCGTCGGTCTGCGACCTGCGCCCGCAAAGCCGTGGCCGGGTGGACATTCGTTCGGCCGACCCGCACGAAGCGCCGCTGATCCAACCCAATTACTTGAGCCACCCCGAAGACTTGCGGGTCGCCGCCGACGCCATCCGCCTGACCCGGCGCATCGTCGCGGCCCCGGCCCTGAGCGCGTTCAAACCGGTGGAATACCTGCCGGGCCCCGGCCTGCAAACCGAAGAGGAACTGCACCAGGCCGCCGCCCGCATCGGCACGACGATTTTCCACCCGGTGGGCACGTGCCGCATGGGCCAGGATCGCGACGCGGTGGTGGACGCGCAACTGCGCGTCCACGACATCAAGGGCCTGCGCATCGCCGATGCCTCGATCATGCCGCGCATCACCTCGGGCAACACCTGCTCGCCGACGCTGATGATTGCCGAGAAGGCGGCGCAGATGATGCTTGAGGCGGACACAAGAATCACCACGCCCCAAGAGGAACCTGCCACGGTCTGAAAAACAACAGAGCCCCCTCTGTGGGAGCGGGCTTGCTCGCGAAGGCGGTGTGTCAGCTAACGATGATGTCGACTGGCGCACCGCTTTCGCGAGCAAGCCCGCTCCCACAGGGGGAAATGTGTAAGCAAAGGGAACGTATCAAATCAGGAGACGCCACCCCGGCGTCGCAGTGGAACAACAAAAACAATCACTGTGAGGGATACCGCTATGTCCGAGCATGTTCAGCCCCTGGAAGCCACGCGCAGCGCCGGCACCAGCCAGGAAACCCAGAAAGTCATCTTCGCCTCGTCCCTGGGGACGGTGTTCGAGTGGTACGACTTTTTCCTCTACGGCGCCCTGGCGGCGGTGATCAGCAAGCAGTTCTTTGCCGGGGTCAACGACACCACCGCGTTTATCTTCGCCCTGATGGCCTTCGCCGCCGGTTTCATCGTGCGGCCGTTCGGGGCCCTGGTGTTCGGTCGGTTGGGGGACATGATCGGGCGCAAGTACACGTTCCTGGCCACCATCATCCTCATGGGCCTGGCGACGTTCTGCGTCGGCCTGCTGCCCAACTACGCCAGCATCGGCATCGCCGCGCCGATCATCCTGGTGGTGTTGCGCATGCTCCAGGGCTTGGCCTTGGGCGGTGAATACGGTGGCGCGGCGACTTATGTGGCCGAGCACGCGCCAATGGGCAAGCGCGGTTTCCATACCAGTTGGATTCAGTCCACCGCCACGTTGGGGCTGTTGCTCTCGCTGCTGGTGGTGCTGGGCTGCCGCTACTTCACCGGCGATCAATTCGAAGTCTGGGGCTGGCGCATTCCGTTCCTGCTGTCGATCCTGCTGTTGGGCATCTCCACCTGGATTCGCCTGAGCCTGCATGAGTCGCCGGCCTTCCTGAAAATGAAAGAGGAAGGCAAGTGCTGCAAGGCGCCGATCCGCGAGTCGTTTGGCAAATGGGAAAACTTGAAGGTGGTGCTGATCGCCCTGTTCAGCATCAACGCCGGGCAAGCGGTGACCTTCTACGCCGCGCAGTTCTATGTGCTGTTTTTCCTCACCCAGTTCCTGAAGATGGACCCAGCCCTGGCCAACAGCCTGCTGATCGTCAGCGTGGTGATCGGCGCGCCATTCTTTATCTTTTTTGGTTGGCTGTCAGACAAGGTCGGGCGCAAACCGGTGCTGATGATCGGCCTGCTGCTGGCCACCGCCCTGTACTTCCCGATCTTCAAGACCCTGGCCCACTACGCCAACCCGGCCATCGATCAAGCAAGCCGCCAGGCACCGATCACCGTGGTCGCCGACCCGGCCACCTGCACCTTCCAGTTCGACCCGGTGGGCAAGGCGCGTTTCGACAGCCCATGCGACAAGGTCAAGACCTTCCTGGTCAAGCAAGGCCTGCCCTACAGCAGCGTCGCGGCTCCGGCCGGCAGCGCCGTGCAAGTCAGCGTCGGTGACGTGAAACTCGAAGGGTACGACGAAGCCGCCCTGCGCGGTGCGGTGACCCTGGCCGGCTACCCGCAGCAAGCCGACGCCCAGCAGATCAACCGGCCGATGATCGTGGCCTTGATCGTGGCGCTGATCATCATCTCGGCGATGTGCTACGGACCGCTGGCGGCGTTGATGGTCGAACTGTTCCCGACCCGGATCCGCTACACCTCCATGTCCCTGCCCTACCACATCGGCAACGGCTGGTTCGGCGGTTTCCTGCCCACCGTGTCGTTTGCCCTGGTGGTCTACACCGGGGATATTTTCTACGGGCTGTGGTACCCGGTGGTGATTACCGGGGTGAGCCTGGTGGTGGGCATGATCTGCCTGCGGGAAACCCGCAACGTCGACTTGGATACCAACTGAGGGCAACACCGTGGCGAGGGCCTCGGCGCCCTCGCCACTGCCTCAGAAGTGCGCCTTCACAGTCATGGTGAAGTTGCGCGGCTCACCGTAATAGTTACCGAAACTCTCGGTGCCAATCGTGGTGTAGTAGCGCTTGTCGAACAGGTTGTTGCCATTGAGGGCCACCGACCAGGTGTCATCGATGCGGTAGCCAACGCGACCGTTCCACACGGCATAACCGGCCTGGGTGATCTTCTCGCCGGTCGCCGGCGATACCCGGAAGTTGTCGCTTTGGGCATTGACCCCGGCACCGACACTGAACCGCTCCAACGCCCCGCCGAGGGCATAATCGCCCCACAGGCGCAGCACATGGCGCGGCACGTAGCTGTTGAACGAGCCGCCGTTGAGGCTGGTATCAATGTCGTCGAGGGTCTTGGTCTGAGTGTAGGTATAGCCGGCCAACAGTTGCAGACGCTCGATGACTTCACCGCTGATCTCGGCTTCGAAACCCTGGGCGCGCACCTTGCCGGCGTTCTCGTAGCAGTAACCGTCCGAGGACGCACAACTGGAGTTGTAGTCGGTCTGGGCCTGGTCTTTCTGCACGGTGCGGAACAGGTTGAAAGCCGTGTTCAAACGTCCCTCGAACCATTCGCCCTTGATCCCCAACTCATAACTCTCGCCCACCAACGGCTTGAGCGCCGAACCACTTTGCGAACGGTAATTGCCCTGGGGCGTGAAGATATCCGAATAGCTGGCATAGGCCGTCAGGTGCTCATTGAGGTCCAGCAACACCGCGGCAAACGGCGTGACTTGCCCCGTCTCCGTGCTCTTGGCGTGTTCCGTACCGCCGGTGAGGAACACCGAGTCGGTCTTGGAGCTGTACCAGCTCACCCGGCTGCCCACGACAAACGTCAACGGGTCCGCCAGTTTCAGGCGCAGGGTCGAATACATCCCTTGCTGCTCGGTCACGGTCTTGACCGGACCACCGCGCGTCGAGTTTTCGATGAAGTAACTGTCGTCCGGTTCGGGAATATGTCGGTCCGGATCGAACACATTCTGCTTCTGTGGTAGCAGTGCCACTGAGAAGAAATCATCCTTGTCCGAACGACTGGCGTTAAAACCGATGATCAACTCATGTTGCTGCCCCAGGGCGTCGAACTTGCCGTCCAGGTAGGCATCGAGGCCGTAATCGACCTGGTCATAGTCATACATGCTGCCCAGCATGTTGGTGGTCGAGGTGCCGGGCGCCACCGAGCCCGATGCAAAGGCGTATTTGATGTCCTGGGTATTTTTCGTATAGACCCCGGCGACCTTCACGGCCCAGTCGTCATTGAGCTGATGCGCGATATCGCCGAACACCGTGGTCCGCTGGCTGCGCCAAGTGTTCCACGAGGGGTCCAGGCAGGTGGAGCGACTGAGTTTCAGATCGCTGCCGTCCCGGTAGCGAGGAAGGCCGCCCCAGCAGGGGCTGGCATCGACGTCTTCATAGGCGATGCCCAAGCCGAGCGTCGTGTCGGGCGACAGATCGAAGTCCAGGGCACCGTAATAGATCTGGTCCTTGCGCCGGGCATCGTCGTAGAAATAATGCCGGCTCTGTTCGGCGATCACCGCCCTGCCCCGCACGGTGCCAGAATCATTCAACGGGCCACCGGTATCGACCTGCCCACGGTAGTTGTCCCAGGTGCCGCCCGAAAGGCTGAGCTCGGTCTGGGCCGTGGTCTGCCCCCGTTTACGGACGAAGTTGACGCCGCCGGACGTGCCGCCCGCCCCCTTCATCATCCCGGCGGCGCCGCGCAGCACTTCGACACGGTCGTAATAGGCCATGTCGCTGCTGAAACTGTCGGCCTGGACATAGCTGTTGCCCATGTCCAGCGGAACGCCGTCGTATTGATACTGGCCAGACATGCGGAACCCGCGGGAGTAAAAATACTTGCCGCCCATGGTCGAGTCGTAGACGGTGATGCCGGGGGTCTTTTCCATGACCTGTTCGATGGTATTGAGGTTCTGGTCATCGAGCATCTTGCGAGTGATCACCGTCACCGATTGCGGCGTTTCACGCAGGGAGTGCGCACCCTTGCTGATGGTGACCGCGCCCGTCGTGTAGGAATTGCTCTGCTCAGTGGTTGCCCCGAGTCGCTGAGCCTCGATGGTGGTGGCATCCAGCTCCAGTGCCGAACCGCTGACCGGCACGGAGCGCAGCACGTACGTGCCGTTAGCCTGGAGGGCAGCTTGCAGACCGCTCCCCCCCAGAATGCGCGCAAAGCCGTCGCCCACGCCGAAAGAACCTTTCAGGCCGGGCGATCGCAAACCTTCGAGTTGCCGGGCATCAAACGAAATGGCGACACCGGCGGCGCTGGAGAAACGGGTCAGCACATCCACCAGGCTACCGGCGCCGATATCGTAGGCCTGCACCGCACGCTGCTGCGCCACAGCCGTTGGAGCCGACCCGGCGTTCACGACCGTGGCACCGGCAGTCGTGACCGCCAGCAAACCGATTTTCACTGCAAACACCAGACGGCCTGGCGCGCTCACCCACGTCATACTTCCCCTCCCCCAAACGGTCGATAAAAACTCACTGAGGAAGAGCCGAACGATGAGGATGAAAAGTGCAGGGGCTGGTTTTTTTATTACGCAGCATTACCACCGACGCCAGCGGAGACCTGGACCCAGAAGCGGCTGTAGCGGGTCACCCGCAACGAAAAGCCACTTTCCAGCGCGGCCAGGGCGAGATCGGTGTTATCGACGGGAAACACACCGGACACCTTCAAGTCGCCAATCGCCGGATCCCAGCGCAGAACACCGGGTCGATAGCGCGACAGTTCACCCAGCAGCGCTGCCAGAGGCCGGTCAATGGCGATGATGCTTCCCTTCTGCCAGGCACCCACCGACACATCGTTGCCGCGCAGCGCCCCCAACGACCGCTCATTGAAATCCAGGCGCTGGCCGGCCTCGACCCGCATCTTTGAGCCACTCGCCGGCAGGCTCACCTCGACCGCTTTCTCCAGCACCGCCACTTCGCCGCCCCGCGCCTGGCTACGGACGATGAAACGCGTGCCCAGCGCCAGCACCTCGGCCGGCCCCGTGACCACCTTGAACGGACGTCGCAAGGGATCGACCGCCGTCGTCACGAGCACCTCACCGCGCAACAGTTCCAGACGCCGCTGCTGCCCATCGAAACGAACATTGATCGAGGTGTCGGTGTTGAGCATGAGCGTGCTGCCATCGGCCAACTGAAACTCGCGACGCTCACCCACCGCAGTGCGGTAATCGCAAAACAGGTTCTGCGTCGCCTGACTGCGCCAACCCAACCAGCCCAGGCCGCCGGCGGACGTCAGCAGCAAGGCGCTGCGCAGCACCTGCCGCCGGGATCGCTGGTGGGTGTCACTCAAGGTCGGTGCCGCCAGGGCGCCCGGCACACTCGCCATCTGCTCGGCCACCGCGGCCATGCGCTGCCAGGCCTGGCCGTGCAACGGATCGGCGGCGAGCCAGGCGCGCCAGTCGGCCCGGTCCGCGTCGGTCGTAATGCCGGAATGCAGCCGGGCGTACCAGCGCGCCGCCACACGGATGGCTTGCAACTCTTCGGGCGGCAGGTTCATGAAAGCTGCAATTGAATCTGCATCAGGCAGCAATGTTCCATGGCCTTGGCCATGTGATTGTTGACCGTGCGGACGCTGACGCCCAAGCGCTCGGCAATTTGCGGGTACGTCAAGCCATCGAACTGCGACAGGATGAACGCTTGCCTGACGCGCGGCCCCAACCCCAGGAGCAGACGGTCGATCTCCATCAGGGCCTGGAGCAGGATCGCCTGCTCTTCCAGCGATGGGTGCTGCTCTTGCGGCATGGCGGCCAAGGCTTCGAGGTAGGATTGCTCCAGCGAGCGGCGGCGAAACAGGTCGATCAGCAGCCCCTTGGCGATCATCGACAAGTACGGTCTCGGCTCGCGGATATCCAGCGCGGTGCGCGCCTTGATGACCCGCACGAACGTATCCTGGGTCAGGTCGGCGGCATCGAACGTGTTGCCCAAGCGCTTGCGCAACCAGCCCTGGAGCCAACTGTGATGATCACTGTACAGAACGTCGACAGCACTGCGTAGGGACAGATCGTGGGCGGGCATGGCAATGGAATAATTCGCGACTGATAATGACTCGCATTGTCATAGAGCCCATCGCCGCTTGCAACCCAAACGTGCCCGGCCGCCTCCATCCTCTGGCATCACTTTAGTGGATGGCGTGATTTTTCACCGTGCTCTCCACCAGGTCCAGCATCTGTCCCAGGGCCCAGGGCTTGGCGATGAACGACGCGTGGTGCTTGATCCCGGCGCTTTCCGGCGTCTCGAAGCCGGACATGATCAGCAGCGGGATCTGCGGCCAGCGGTCTCCGGTCAGGTTGGCCAGGTCCGCACCGTCGATCTTGCCGGGCATGGTGATGTCGGTGAGCAACAGATCGACGAAATGGGCGCTCTTTTCGAGGAACTCCAAAGCATCATCAGCGTTTTTCTGAGGCTCCACGACAAATCCTTCTTCCTCAAGGATTTCACAGAGAAATTCCAGGATAGTTGGATCATCTTCCACCACGAGAATCAAACGTGTAGTCGCCTGGCCGTTGCCATTTGGCATCGAATTCATGAAAGTGACTCTCCTTGACCTCATAAACTTTCTTTGCGGTTTCAACCGCCTTGAAGTTATGAGCCATCCCCCTGCGAGAAATTCATTCTGCGTGCCGACAGGCCGCCGAATGTCACGCCAGCCCCCTCCTTGGCAACGCAGCGCAACGCTTTTATCTGTATATCCATACAGATAAAACTTGCCCTGGCGCCCATCCATGACCATGCTACAGCCCCAAGAAATCTGCTCAGGAAAAGGGCGCTATGCAGCTGTACCTGTGTGAAAAGCCGTCCCAGGCCAAGGACATCGCCGCCGTGCTCGGTGCCACGCGCCGTGGCGACGGTTGCTGGCTGGGCCCTGGCGTCACGGTTACCTGGTGCATCGGCCACCTGCTGGAAACCGCCCCACCCGACGCCTACGACGCGCGTTACAAGCGCTGGGTCCTGGCCGACCTGCCCATCGTGCCCGCGCAATGGAAAATGACCGTCAAGCCGAAAACCGCCAGCCAGTACAAGGCGGTCAAGCGCCTGTTGGGGGAAGCGAAGGAATTGGTGATCGCCACCGACGCCGACCGCGAAGGCGAAATGATCGCCCGGGAGCTGGTGGAACATTGCCGCTATCGCGGACCGATCCGGCGGCTATGGCTGTCGGCCCTGGACGAAGCGTCGATCCGCAAAGCTCTGGCCGCCCTCAAGCCGGGCATCGAAACCTTCAACCTGTATCACTCGGCCCTGGGGCGCTCCCGGGCCGACTGGCTGATCGGCATGAACATGAGTCGCCTGTTCACCTTGCTGGGGCGCCAGTCCGGCTACCAAGGCGTGTTGCCGGTAGGCCGCGTGCAGACACCGACGCTGCGACTGGTGGTGGACCGCGACCGCAGCATCGCCAACTTCGTGCCGGTGGCCTATTGGGCCATCGACGTGCAACTGAGCCACGAAGGCACGGCGTTCACTGCCCAGTGGCGCGCCGACCCGGATGCCTGCGACGACCAGGAACGCTGCCTGAACCAGGCCCTGGCCCGGGACGCCGCCCAGGCCATGAGCAACGCCGCCACCGCCCGGACGCTGAAGGTGCGTACCGAGCGCCTGCGCGAAGCGGCGCCGTTACCCTTCGACCTGGGCACCCTGCAGGAAGTCTGCTCGAAGAAACTCGGCCTCGGCGCCCAGGAAACCCTGGACATTGCCCAGTCGCTCTATGAGACCTACAAGCTCATCACCTACCCCCGCAGCGATTGCGGTTTCCTGCCCTTGAGCCAGCACAGCGAAGCACCGGCCATCCTGGCCGCACTCGCCCAGGCCGACCCAAGCCTGGCGCCGCTGCGCGAACATTTGCAGCCGCAGCGCAAATCCCGGGCCTGGAACGACGCCAAGGTCAGTGCTCACCACGGCATCATTCCCACCGCGGCCGCCAAGAACCTCGACAAACTCACCGGCAAGCCGCGTGCGGTCTATACGTTGATTCGCGCGCGCTACCTGGCGCAGTTCCTGCCCAACCACGAATACGACCGGACCCAGGCTGACTTCGACTGTGCCGGCCAGGCGCTGCGTGCCGTGGGTAAGCAGATCGTCGAACCCGGCTGGAAACGCGCCCTGCCCGAAGCTCTGGCGCCGGCAAAGGGCCGTGAAGCACCGGCGCCGCAAACCTTACCGGCACTGGCCGAAGGTCGCGATTGCGCGGTGGACGAGGTGAAACCCAAAGACCTGTGGACCCAGCCGCCCAAGCCGTTCACCGAAGGCGACCTGATCAAGGCGATGAAGAACGTCGCCAAGCTAGTGGAAGACCCGTTGCTCAAACAGAAGCTCAAGGACACCACCGGCATCGGCACCGAAGCGACCCGAGCCTCGATCATCCAGGGGCTGCTCGACCGCGGTTACCTGGTGAAAAACGGCAAGGCCCTGTCCGCCACACCGGCGGCCTTCAGCCTCATCGACGCCGTGCCCCGGGCCATCGCCGACCCGGGCACCACCGCCATCTGGGAGCAGGCCCTGGACATGGTGCAGAGCGGGGAAATGAGCCTTGAAGAGTTCGTCACCCGGCAAGCCGCCTGGATGAGCAAGCACGTCGCCCGCTGCCAGGGCATGAGCCTGACCATCAGCGGCCCGGCCAGCCCCGCCGGGCGTGGCGCAACGCCATGGAAAAACAAACGCAAGCCGGCCAAGCGCAAGACCGGCGGCGCACCGCGCAAGGCGAGCAAGGCCACCTGAACAAAAATCAGGCCCACCCTGATTCCTCCTGTGGGAGCGAGCTTGCTCGCGATAGCGGCGTGTCAGTCAATTATCTGTTGGCTGATCCACCGCTATCGCGAGCAAGCTCGCTCCCACATTGACGAGGTCTGACTGAAAATCTTCATACCCAAACCATTTTGTCCGACAATATGTAGTGAGCAAAAATAATCACTACAAAACCGTTGACGCCTCCGATTTGCCCTTGCATGATGCAGACGTCTCCCCGATCGGGAGTACAGGCAACTGTTTGAGCAAGCTCGTCTGACCGCCGAGCTGTTTTATGGATAAGGGACTGCCCACAAGGCAGATTGAAGGTGCTGACCTGGCATGACCGTCCGGTAACAAGGACGAGAAACGTCGGCGAAGATCCTCATGACGCGCGTGGTCGACCCTCGAAAGTTGACACTGCCTGATGATTCTTCGCTGTTTCTCTTCGTTGTAGCGCATTTGCGTAGCAGCCCTTCGATAACACTACACAACCGATGCACGACCCCGTCGAAGTTCGACGGACGAACGCTGACGGCCTGGTTTCGGTAGCAGGCAGGCACTTACCGAGTAGCGAAGTTTTTGCGAACCACCAGACAGATCAACCAAATGGTCAAGGGGCTTACACATGAATCTGAATAATCAACCATCTATTGATGAATTGGCTCGCATGTTCGCCGCACACAAGGACACACTCGACAGCCATATCCTGTGGATCAGCAAGACTGGCCAGGTCCACATGGACTGCCTGTCGCCCTACACCCAAGAAGACGAGTTCGAAAAGAACACGCAAGAGCTGTGTGCCCGGCTGAAGATGTACCGCCGTGGCCAGGGCTACGTTGGCAAGAAGGCCGCCGCTGACAAAGACTTCATGGGCCGCGTGTTGCAAACGCTGACCCAGGCCTGGCAGTCGATGCAGAACACGTCCGAGGTCCGGGTCATCGACCGCCTCTGCTGATATCCCCTAACAAAAGGGCCCGTTCCTGGATCAGGAGCGGGCCCTTTTTTGTGAGACCGGAAACTAGAACACCGACCAGCCGATTCGCTGGCTCATCATTTCCAGCGCCGCCATGCCGGCCAGGGAGTTGCCGGCGACGTTGAGTTCGGGCGACCAGACGCAGACGGTGAACCTTCCTGGCACCACGGCGACAATCCCGCCGCCGACACCGCTCTTGCCCGGGAGGCCGACGCGATAAGCGAAGTTGCCGGCCTCATCGTACAAGCCGCTGGTGGCCATGATGGAATTGACCTGCTGGGTCTGCCGGGCGCTGAGAATCTGTTCGCCGCTGTGCTTGCAGAACCCATCGTTGGCCAGGAAGCAGAATGCCCGCGCCAGGTCGATGCAGCTCATCCGCAAGGCACAGTGGCTGAAATAACTGCGCAGCACGGCTTCCACGTCGTTATGGAAGTTGCCGAACGATTGCATCAGGTACGCCATCGCCGCGTTGCGGGCGCGGTGCTGGTATTCCGACTCGGCGACCTTGCCGTCCACCATCACCTGCGGGTTACCCGACAGGCGGCGCACGAAATCACGCATCGACAGCGCCGGAGCCGCAAAACGCGACTGGTTGATATCGCAGATCACCAACGCGCCGGCATTGATGAACGGGTTACGCGGCCGACCACGCTCGAACTCCAGTTGCACCAGGGAATTGAAGGGCTGGCCAGATGGCTCATGGCCCAGGCGTTCCCAGATCGCTTCGCCGGAATGCCCGATGGCCTGCACCAGGCTGAACACCTTGGAAATACTCTGCACCGAAAACGCTGTGTCGGCGTCGCCAGCGCAATACAACTCGCCATCATTGCCATACACGGCAATACCCAACTGGTTGGGCACCACGGTGCCCAGGGCAGGAATGTAATCGGCTACCTTGCCCTGACCAATCAGGGGGCGAACCGCATCGAGGATCTCGTTCAACAGTGCTTGCATACGCGCGGGGTCCAGTCATTCCCCGTTCGAGTGCGGGGATACAGACGCTAGACGCTGGTGGACGGGGTCAGAGCACACTGATTATCAAGCTTCAGGCATACAACCCTGTAGCAAGGGGATCTGTGGGTGCAGACTTTGTGGGAGCAAGGCTTGCCCGCGATGAAAATGACATGGTCTATCTGGAACCGAGTCGCCTGCTTCGCGGGCAAGCCTTGCTCCCACAGGATGCAAGCGTTTTCATGGGCGCTGGTCATCAAATCGAGCGGTCTATAGTTCAAAGGATCAATCGGCAGGAGCAGACGATGCGTCAGATCATGCAAAAAGAACCCTGGTGGGCCTCGCCGCCCAAGCCAGGGCAGGATGAAAGCGAGCTGGAATGGGGTTGGCTGGTGATCTACAGCGAAGGCGAGCCACGTTTCGAATTCATCAAGGAACGTCCATCGGACGAGCAGATCCGCCATCGCAAGGGCTGTCGCGTCACCCTCGGCTCAGAATGAACCGGCCCGTCACGGCTTGATGTCCGGCAGTGCCACCGCCCGATTGGCCAGGTCAGCCTCCACCAGGCTGCCCCCTATTTCTTCGTCCAGGTAGTACACCGGTGCCATCACCCCGCTGAGGGGATGCTTGAGTGACTTGGACCACGCCTCGTCGAACGCAGCGCTCAGGCTTTTGCGGATCTGCGCCTCCATTTCCGGCCGCTCGCCCTCATGGATGATCGCGCGAATACCCGCCACGCCCACCGAGATCAACGCCCCGGCCGCCTTCCCGGCCACGGCCGCCGCCGCACCGGTTGCCCCACGCGTGGCGAACTGGGCCTCGATTTTTTCGCTGGTGCGTTGCGCCACCGTGGCGATCACTGCCTCCGATGGCCCGGCACCTGTGGTTGCAGCCTTGTTGACGTGATCGATCAGGGCCGCATAGGCCGGCAGGGTGGTCAACGGTTCGGTGTGGACCATCTCGTACAACGAAGCGTCACGCGCCGCCGGCGGCCCCAGGCGGATGGCCGGGATGCCGTGCAGGCGCCGATTCATCAGTTCGTTCGGGATGCGATGCCGCAGGGCGATGACCTGGACCTGCTGATTGAGCTGGCGCAGGTAGTAGTCCATTGCGTTGGCCCTGATCGCTTCGGGATCGATTTCCACCGCCACCGGTTCCAGCACCTGATCGCGATACTGTTCCTGCAGGTAAACCGCCAGGCGCCTGGCCGAGGAATCCGCCTCGCCCTCGGCGCTGGCGGCATACCAACTGACCTTCACCGCCAGCCACTCCTGGGTCCAATAGCTGCTGAACCAGGGGATGAATTCAACCTCGGTGCGCTCGTAGACCAACACGCGCCAATGCTCCATCGACCCACGGGCGTAGAGTGCCGCCTGTTCGACGGCGCTTTTCGATGCCGCGATGATCTGTTGGTCCACCTGCCGCCACGTGTCCTGGGCAATCACTACCGTGGCGACCGATTGACCGCGCTGTGGCGCGGCGCACCCCGCCAGAACGAGCACAACGGCCAACATCAGCGAACGCAGCACAGTCGCGCCACCCCGGATTCATGTGATCCACGGGGTTGAGTATAGGTCGTGAGGAACAGGGATCCGGGTTAAACACACAAAACCAATGTGGGAGCGAGCTTGCTCGCGATAACGGTGTATCAGTTGCTATCAACGCTACTGACCCACCGCTATCGCGAGCAAGCTCGCTCCCACAGGATCTAATCCAACAGGTATCTGGCAGGCCTTCAACCCAACGCCGTGTCGAGAAACATCATCACCGCAAAGCCCATCATCAACCCCAGAGTGGCCGGGGTTTCATGGCCGTTGCGATGGGTCTCGGGAATCACCTCGTGGGAGACCACGAAGATCATCGCCCCCGCCGCCAGCCCCAGGCTGATGGGGTACGCGACGGCCACACCCGACGACATGCCCAGGCCGATCACCGCCCCCAGTGGCTCCATCAGCCCCGAGCCGACCGCGATGAGCGCAGCACGCAAGGTGCTGATGCCGGTGACGCGCAGCGCCATGGCGATGGCCAGGCCCTCGGGGATGTCCTGGATGGCGATGGCGGTGGTCAGGGGCAAACCGACCTTGAAATCGCCATCGGCAAAACTGACGCCGATGGCCATGCCTTCCGGCAAGTTGTGCAAGGTGATGGCAAGCACGAACAGCCAGACGCGATTGATGCGCTCGGCTTGCGGGCCGCGCCGACCACTCAACTCGTGCTCATGGGGGACGAAACGGTCGAGGCCGATCATCAAGGCGACGCCCAACCCCAGGCCGACCACGACGACAAACGCGGCGAGCAATTGATTGCCACAAATGACCTGTGCAGCCTCGATCCCCGGCAAAATCAGTGAGAATGAACTGGCGGCGAGCATCATGCCCGCGGCGAAACCCAGCATGATGTCCTGGGTTCGGGACGAGATGTCCCGCAATACCACTGCCATCAACGCGCCCAAGGCGGTGGCGGCAAAACCCGATGTACCGCCCAGCACGGCGTAGCCCAGGTTTTGCCGGTCTGCTCCCACCAGTGCGTTGTAACCGCTGTAGAGCAATAGCCCGGCAATCACCGCCAGCCCCAGCCAGAAGGTCACCCCTAGCACTAGATTGTTTTGCACAGGATCCAGCCAGGTACGCCAGGGCGACCGGATCCGGGAGGTGGGCTGGTCCATCGAATGTCCTTACTGGGGTTAGCCAGGCCAAGTCTGGTCGTTCGCGCCACGGCTTGAACGATCAAACGCAATGTTCAGGCGAGGGAGCCAAGCCCCCTCGCCGGTTTCCTAAAGTTTGTCACCTTGTAACCCTGAACCCAAGTCGGCACCTGTGGTGGGGTCGCTATCGGGGTTGGACATCGTCCGTGCCTTCATGTCCATCAACAACGCTTCGTCTTTTTTACTCAACTGTACACTGGCGAGCCCATCGCCGCCGTCCACGGCGGGCGTTGGGTTTTCGACGAACTCCCAATCGTCGCCCTGGTTCCATGGACCGCGCACGGAAGGTTCGCCTTGGGACATGTTGAAATACACATGGCTGAACTCTGGCATACCGGGCAATTTGCCTTGGGGGAAATTGGGCTGGATCGAATGCAAGGCTTTTTCGAACGACAACTGGTGCGCGATTTCACGAGTCATCAAAAAGCCCAGTGCTTCTTTTACGCCGGGATCGTCAGTGAGGTTCATCAGCCGTTCATAGATGATTTTCGCCCGGGCCTCGGCGGCGATGTTAGAGCGCATGTCCGCCGTAGGTTCGCCGATGGTGTCGACATAGGCGGCAGTCCAGGGCACGCCAGCAGAGTTGGTCAGCGGCGAGCCGGCGCCATACAAGAGGCTGGTGATGTGAGAGTCGTTACCGGCACCGTTGATGTCCCGGTACAGTTGCCCTTCCTTCTCCACCCCTTCGGCCATCCTGCCCTTGGCACCCTTGTTCAACATCACGATGATCGAACCGATCACTTCCAAGTGGCTGAGCTCTTCGGTGGCGATGTCCATCAGCAAATCCTTGCGACCCGGATCGTCCTCGGACAAGGCCTGGGTGAAATAACGCGACGCCGCCGCCAGTTCCCCTTGGGCCCCACCGAACTGCTCAAGCAGCAGGTTGGCGAGGCCAGGATTAGGCTCAGCGACACGCACGGTGTACTGCAATCTTTTGTTATGTAAAAACATGATTGAACTCCTCGTTCAGGTACACGGCATGAGAACACTGCCAACGGCAGGCCCATGAAAGTCTGAAGAAGTTAAACGAATAAAATTTAGTTTTTATTCAGAACAGAGGACGAGTGGTCTATTGCAACTCAAGCACACTCGCTTATTTTCAAACAATAAAATCCATCAGCGAAGTCGGGCATGAATACCCGACTTAATATCACCGCCGAAACAGGTCCCTGCCCAATGGCACGGGACCTGCGAGACCGCGAAACATTACGAATTACGACCGCCACCGCGGCTGTTTTCAGCGCCTTTCTTGCCGGTTTCAGAGGCTTTCTCCCGGTCGTTGGTAACGTTGCCGCCCGAGGCCTGACCACCTTTTCTGCCGGCTTCAGAAGCCCGTTCAGGGTCGTTGGCAAAGTTACCCCCCGAGGCTTGTCCGCCTTTGCGTCCGGCTTCTGCGGCGCGTTGCGGGTCGTTGGCAAAATTGCCGCCCGAGGCCTGGCCACCCTTGCGCCCAGCCTCGGAAGCGCGCTCAGGATTATTGGCAAAATTACCACCTGATGCCTGGCCGCCCTTTTTCCCGGCTTGCGATGCCTTTTCACGATCGTTAGCGAAATTGCCAGGGTTGTTATTACCTGTGTTAGCCATTTCATTCACCTCGTTAAATTGATATCAACGAATCTTGCTGACTCGTCTTATTCGGAAAACATGACGCCGCCAAGGTTTTAAGGAAACGCGGCAAACGGCGACGAATGGTCAACGCTTCTATTTACACCTGTACCCTTGATAGTTATTGCAACAGGCTATTAAACAAGCGGCGACCGATTAACAGTCTTAACGCTAAAACTTGATCCAACGAAAAACCTGTGGGAGCGAGCTTGCTCGCGGTAGCGGTGTATCAGGCGATAGTGATAGTGAGTGATTGATCGCTATCGCGAGCAAGCTCGCTCCCACATGGATCTACGGAAAAACAGTGCGTGTCTTTCCACGCTGTCCGCCAAAGGCCGGGCCACGCCGGCACCCCATTGCACCGGTCTCGTCAGCCTGGCCTCGCGCCGTTCCAGGAAGCCAAAACTCGCGGGCTGCCGGTGTTGTCCTGCACCACCGCACTGACCGGCTTGCGGTGTCCGGATACCCTGTCGCCGATACCCGGATTCAAGAATGCTCAGGGTGAAATCGGATCGCTCGCTGGAAACGTTTCCTCCAACGCGTCGTCCAGTTGGTTGTTGGTGACATTCCGATCCCCCACCTTACCGCTGCGCTCGCAATGGCAATCGAGTGAAGGACAAGGTTCACCGTTGGGATGTTGTTCGGCGCAGGCCTGGCTGCAATACGCCTCGCCGTCGTGGTTGAACATCCGTTGCGGATCCACCTCGCATTGGCAATCGGGGCAACCGCACTTTACTTTGCTCATGCTCTTTCTCCCGAGGTAACGGGTTGAAGGCGCCGTCAAAACTGGACATCGAGGTTCGCCGTTGCTACACCGTGGTTGGCCACATACACATCGGCAGTCCAGCCCTTGGTCAGGTTGTGATAGGACTGGGTGCCCAGGGCCGTGCCGCTGTCCCACGCCAGAATGTCGCCAATATCGATGTCATTGGCTGAACTCAGCTTCAGCACCGTATGGCGGTCCTCTTGCTTCACATACACACCCACCATTGAGCTCTCTCGATTGATGGCCCGTACTTCACCCTGGGTCCGCTTCATACGTTTCCTCTCTCGGCAGTTTCAGGAGCAGCGACACCACAGGGCCGACCGCTCTTTGCTGCTCAGCGTTTGGCTTCGGTATGTGGGGTAGCCGAACGCTCCAGGAACGCCGCGGTAATCTGCGGCAGGTGGTCGCGCAACCAATCGGCCATGGCAATTTCCTGTGGCAGGATCTGTTCGCAGGCCCGTTGCGTCTCCACATCGCCGGCCATTTTCGCGGCCTCGATCAACACGGTGTAGGAGGCAATCTCGAGGTTCTCGAACACGTAGCCACTCATGGCGCCCTTGACCACTTCGTCGCTCATCGTCATCCCGCCCACCGCTTGACCAAAGGCCATGAGTTTGCCGGCCAGGTCCTTGAGCGTCGACGTACTGCCGCCCAGGCGCTGGATGCATTGCTCCACGAGCTTCTGCTGCCCGAGCGTCTCTTCCAGGTGCTGTTCGATCCGGGTCTTGAGCGCCGGGTAATGCTCGAGCCGCGCGGCCTGGGCCTTGAGCATTTTTTCCGCTTGCTGTTCCATGGCATGGGCATCGTTGAGCCAATCCAACAGGTTCTCTTTAGGCGTTGCCATTTCCTTCTCCTTAGCCCTGGTCGCCACTGCGGCGCAGCGCGACGGTTCTGAAATACCGCACATAAAGGTGGATATCGCGGCGCGGGGGAAAGTTTGAACAAACCAGCAGCCAGGGCGACGAAAGGCGTCTGCTCGCTCCAGGTGCTAACCTCAACGGCTCAAGGCCAGCGCAGACACCTTCCATGCCCGACGACTTTCACCGAGCCCCCATCGATCAGTTACTGGCGTACACCGCCGGGCGCCGCTTCCTCGTGCTCACCGGCGCCGGCATCAGCACCCCTTCGGGCATCCCCGATTATCGCGACAGCGACGGCGTGCGTCGGGGTCTACAGCCGATGATGTACCAGGAGTTCCTCGCCCAGGCCGAGGCACGACGGCGCTATTGGGCCAGGGCGATGCTGGGCTGGCCACGGGTCAGGCAGGCCAGGCCGAACGTCGCTCACGAAGCCTTGGCCGAGTTGCAGGCGCAGCAACGCATCACCGGCCTGATTACCCAGAATGTCGACACCCTGCATGACCAGGCCGGCAGCCAGGACGTCATCGAACTGCACGGCAGCCTGCATCGCGTGTTGTGCCTGGATTGCGGCCAACGCAGCGAGCGACAGCAGATTCAGCGATTGATGGAAACCCAAAACCCTTACCTGGCCGGCGTCGATGCGGTACAGGCACCTGATGGCGACACCCTGCTCGACCCCGCGCTCGAGGCGCGCTTCCAAGTCCCCCATTGCCCCCATTGCGGCGGCGAGCGGTTAAAACCCGACGTGGTGTTTTTCGGCGAGAACGTCGCCCCCCTCACCGCGACCCGCGCCATGCAAGCCGTCGAGCACGCGGACGGCCTGCTGGTGGTGGGTTCGTCGCTGATGGCGTATTCGGCGTTTCGCCTGTGCCGGGCCATCAAGGACCAGGGCAAGCCGCTGCTGGCGATCAACCGAGGCAAGACCCGGGCTGATGAGCTGTTGGACCTCAAGCTGGAAGAACCCTGTGAGAAACTGTTACCGCTATTGATCTGACACCACGCAATCCCCCTGTGGGAGCGGGCTTGCTCGCGAAGGCGGTGTGTCAGTCAATATCCATGCTGGCTGATCCGACGCCTTCGCGAGCAAGCCCGCTCCCACAGGAATTGTGGCTACTTCGCTGTCAACTGCGCCCCTATATCCTGATCCCTGAGCGTATCGAACAACGCCTGCGCCGCCGCTGACAGTTCATGCCCCGGCTTGGTCAGCACCCCGATGGCTCGCTCGATCACCGGATCGCTCAAGGTGATGCAGCGGGCCCCCAGCTCATGCATCTGCCCGACACACAGCGCCGGCACGGCACTCACCCCCAGCCCACTGGCGACCATCCGCCCGACGGTCGCCAACTGGTGGCTCTCGAACTCCACGGGCAGCTTCATCCCTCGGGCCTGCAGATGCTCTTCCAACATCACCCGCACGGTGGAGGGCCGTTGCAGCGTGATGAAGGGCTGCTCCAGCAGGGTTTCCCAGTGGATTTCGTCGTGCTGGGCAAACGGTGAGTCCAGCGGCACCACCGCGACGAAGCGATCGAGGTACAAAGGCGTGAACGCCAAAGACGAACCCTGCATCGGCTCGAACGCCACGCCCAGTTCGACATGGCGATCACGGACCATTTCCAGCACCTGTTCATTGATCACATCGTTGACCGTGACGTTGACATTCGGATAGCGGGCGCGGAAGGTCTTGAGGATCGGCGGCAACAGGTTGCCGGCAAACGAAGGCATCGCCGCCAGCGTCACGCGACCGCGCTGCAAGGTGAAGCGCTGGCGCATTTCGTCCTCGGCGTTGTCCCAGTCGGCCACCAGTCGGCGGGCCAGGGGCAGCAGCGACTCACCTTCGGGGGTCAACGCCACGTTGCGGGTATTGCGGCTGAACAAGCGGCCACCGAGGCCTTCTTCCAGGGCCTTGATGGTCAAGCTCAGGGCCGATTGGGAGAGGTGCAGCCGCTCGCAGGCCACGGCGAAACTCAGACTCTGGGCCACGGCGAGGAAGGCGCGGACTTGCTTGAGGGTCATGGTCGTTTTGTGTCCGGTTGGGTAGGAGCTGTCGAAGGCTGCGATCTTTTGATCTTTCGCTTGAGATTCACGCGTTATTGGAAAGATCGCAGCCTCGTTGCACTCGACAGCTCCTACGGAGGGAGGCAACTATTGAGTTTTATCAATCAATTCAATCTAAAAATCAACTTAACAAATATATGACTTGGCGCAACACTGCATTCCATTGCGACCCCATCAAGAATAAAAGAGGTGTCTATGGCAGGTTTCGACAAACGCGTGAGCTCTTATGAGCAAGCGCTGGAAGGCTTGAAGGACGGCATGACCGTCATCGCCGGCGGCTTCGGCCTGTGCGGTATCCCGGAAAACCTGATCGCCGAGATCAAGCGCAAGGGCATCCGCGACCTCACCGTGGTGTCCAACAACTGCGGCGTCGACGGTTTCGGCCTCGGCGTGCTGCTGGAAGACCGGCAGATCCGCAAGGTGGTCGCTTCCTATGTGGGCGAGAACGCCCTGTTCGAGAAGCAGCTGCTGAGCGGCGAAATCGAAGTCGTGCTCACCCCCCAAGGCACCCTCGCCGAAAAAATGCGCGCCGGTGGCGCAGGCATCCCGGCCTTCTTCACCGCCACCGGCGTCGGCACACCCGTGGCCGAAGGCAAGGAAGTGCGTGAATTCCATGGCCGCCAGTACCTGATGGAAGAATCCATCACTGGCGACTTCGCCATCGTCAAAGGCTGGAAGGCTGACCATTTCGGCAACGTGATCTATCGCCACACCGCCCAGAACTTCAACCCGCTGGCCGCCACAGCGGGCAAGATCACCGTGGTGGAAGTCGAAGAAATCGTCGAACCCGGCGAGCTGGACCCGACGCAGATCCACACCCCTGGCATCTACGTCGACCGGGTCATTTGCGGCACGTTCGAAAAACGCATCGAACAGCGCACCGTGCGCAAGTGACCCCCTGCCCCCGGCCCGAATGAAGGAATAAGAACATGGCACTTTCCCGCGAACAAATGGCTCAACGCGTCGCCCGCGAAATGCAGGACGGCTACTACGTGAACCTGGGCATCGGCATTCCGACCCTGGTCGCCAACTACATTCCCGAAGGTATGGAAGTCATGCTGCAATCGGAAAACGGCCTGCTCGGCATGGGCGCGTTTCCCACCGAAGCCGAAGTCGACGCTGACATGATCAACGCCGGCAAGCAGACCGTCACCGCACGCATCGGCGCGTCGATCTTCTCTTCGGCCGAATCGTTTGCCATGATCCGTGGCGGCCACATCGACCTGACCGTGCTCGGCGCATTCGAGGTGGATGTCGAAGGTAACATTGCCTCGTGGATGATCCCCGGCAAGCTGGTCAAGGGCATGGGCGGCGCGATGGACCTGGTGGCCGGTGCCGAGAACATCATCGTCACCATGACCCATGCGTCCAAGGACGGTGAGTCGAAACTGCTGCCGCGCTGCAGCCTGCCGCTGACCGGTGCCGGGTGCATCAAGCGCGTGCTGACCGACCTGGCCTACCTGGAAATCCAGGACGGCGCCTTCATCCTGAAAGAACGCGCTCCAGGCGTCAGCGTCGAGGAAATCGTCGCCAAGACCGCCGGCAAGTTGATCGTGCCGGACCACGTGCCTGAAATGCAGTTCGCTGCCCAGTGAGGAGAGATTCGATGCAAGAAGTCGTGATTGTCGCCGCTACCCGTACCGCCATCGGCAGCTTCCAGGGTTCGCTGGCTGCCATTCCCGCCCCGGAACTCGGTGCGGCGGTGATTCGTCGCCTGCTGGAGCAGACCGGTTTGTCCGGCGAGCAGGTCGATGAAGTGATTCTTGGCCAGGTGCTGACCGCAGGTTCTGGGCAAAACCCGGCGCGCCAGGCGTCGATCCTCGCTGGCCTGCCCCACGCCGTGCCGGCGCTGACTTTGAACAAGGTCTGCGGCTCAGGGCTCAAGGCGTTGCACCTGGGCGCCCAGGCGATCCGCTGTGGCGATGCCGAGGTCATCATCGCTGGCGGCATGGAAAACATGAGCCTGGCTCCGTACGTGTTGCCGGCCGCCCGTACCGGCCTGCGCATGGGCCACGCGAAGATGATCGACAGCATGATCACCGACGGTTTGTGGGATGCCTTCAACGATTACCACATGGGCATCACCGCCGAGAACCTGGTGGACAAGTACGAGATCAGTCGCGAGGAGCAGGACGCCTTCGCCGCCGCGTCCCAGCAGAAAGCCGTCGCCGCCGTTGAAGGCGGTCGGTTCGCCGATGAGATCACGCCGATCCTGATTCCCCAGCGCAAAGGCGATCCCGTGGCGTTCGCCACGGATGAACAGCCGCGCGCCGGTACCACCGCTGAATCCCTGGGCAAGCTCAAGCCGGCCTTCAAGAAGGACGGCAGCGTCACTGCGGGTAATGCGTCCTCGCTGAATGATGGCGCCGCCGCCGTGATCCTGATGAGCGCGGAAAAAGCCAAGGCCCTCGGCCTGCCGGTCCTGGCGAAAATCAGTGCATACGCCAATGCCGGCGTCGACCCGGCCATCATGGGCATTGGCCCGGTCTCGGCCACCCGTCGCTGCCTGGACAAGGCTGGCTGGTCGCTGGAGCAGCTTGACCTGATCGAAGCCAACGAAGCCTTCGCCGCCCAGTCGCTGGCCGTAGCCCGGGAACTGAAATGGGACATGAACAAGGTCAACGTCAATGGCGGCGCCATCGCCCTGGGCCACCCTATCGGTGCCTCGGGTTGCCGGGTCCTGGTGTCGCTGCTGCATGAAATGATCAAGCGCGACGCCAAGAAAGGCCTCGCGACCCTATGCATCGGCGGCGGCCAAGGCGTGGCCCTGGCACTGGAGCGAGCATAACCGACACGGGTACAACGGTGGCTGCACGGACCCACGAATATCCGCGCAGCCACTGGCACCACCACCGGCGCGACCTCGGTTGCGCCGGTTTTTTTTTGCCTGCTGGTTTATGTGCATGGCTTGCCGACCCCATCGCGAGCAAGCTCGCTCCCACAGGGGACCAGGGGTACACAACCTCTATGTTCGCCACAAAACCCTGTGGGAGCCGGGCTTGCCCGCGATGGCGGCGGTACATTCAGCCTCCCAGTGACAGATACACCGCTTTCGCAAGCAAGCCCGCTCCCACAGGGGGCCAGGGGGTACACAACCTCTATGCTCGCCACAAAACCCTGTGGGAGCCGAGCTTGCTCGCGATGGCGGCGGTACATTCAGCCTTCCAGTGACAGATACACCGCTTTCGCGAGCAAGCTCGCTCCCACAATGGACCAGGGGTACACAACCTCTATGTTCGCCACAAAACCCTGTGGGAGCCGGGCTTGTCCGCGATGGCGGCGGTACATTCAGCCTCCCAGTGACAGATACACCGCTTTCGCGAGCAAGCTCCCACAGGGGACCAGGGGGTACACAACATCTATGCTCGCCACAAAACCCTGTGGGAGCCGGGCTTGCTCGCGAAGGCGGCGGTACATTCAGCCTCCCAGTGACAGATACACCGCTTTCGCGAGCAAGCCCGCTCCCACAGGGGGCCAGGGGTACACAACCTCTATGCTCGCCACAAAACCCTGTGGGAGCCGAGCTTGGCCGCGATGGCGGCGGTACATTCAGCCTCCCAGTGACAGATACACCGTTTTCGCAAGCAAGCCCGCTCCCACAGGGGACCAGGGGTACACAACCTCTATGTTCGCCACAAAACCCTGTGGGAGCCGGGCTTGCCCGCGATGGCGGCGGTACATTCAGCCTCCCAGTGACAGATACACCGCTTTCGCAAGCAAGCCCGCTCCCACAGGGGGCCAGGGGGTACACAACCTCTATGCTCGCCACAAAACCCTGTGGGAGCCGAGCTTGCTCGCGATGGCGGCGGTACATTCAGCCTCCCAGTGACAGATACACCGCTTTCGCGAGCAAGCCCGCTCCCACAGGGGACCAGGGGGTACACAACCTCTATGTTCGCCACAAAACCCTGTGGGAGCCGGGCTTGCCCGCGATGGCGGCAGTACATTCAGCCTCCCAGTGATAGATACACCGCTTTCGCGAGCAAACCCGCTCCCACAGGGGGCCAGGGGATACACAACCGCTATGCTCGCCACAAAACCCTGTGGGAGCCGAGCTTGCTCGCGACGGCGGCGGTCTGTCGGCCGCGGTAAGCCCAGACAAAAAAACGGCACCTTTCGGTGCCGTTCGTTTTCACACTCGGGGCTTTACTTGCGTGCCGCCTCCCATGATTTCAACAGCTCGGTGTAGCTCACGGTTTCGCCTTTAGGCTTCTCGTTCGCCAGTTTCGGCTTCGGTGCGCCCGGCTGATCGAACCAGTATTGCGCGTCGCGCTCAGGGTTCATCTTAGGTGCGCAAGTGGCTTGGGCCTTGGAGCGTTCCAGACGGGTCATGATCGCGTCCTGATCCTTGGCCAACCCGTCGAGGGCCTGCTGCGGGGTCTTCTCGCCACTGGCGGCTTCGGCGATGTGGCTCCACCACAGTTGCGCCAGGCGTGGGTAGTCCGGCACGTTGGTCCCGGTCGGGGTCCATTGCACGCGGGCCGGGCTGCGGTAGAACTCCACCAGGCCACCGAGTTTCGGCGCCAGGTCGGTCAGCGCCTGGGAGTTGATGTCCGACTCACGAATCGGCGTCAGGCCCACGATGGTCTTCTTCAGCGACACGGTCTTGGACGTCACGAACTGCGCATAGAGCCAGGCCGCGAGTTTTTGCTTCTCAGGCGTGGACTTCATGAACGTCCAGGAACCCACGTCCTGATACCCCAGCTTCATGCCCTCTTCCCAATACGGACCGCGTGGCGAAGGTGCCATGCGCCATTTCGGCGTGCCATCGGCGTTCATCACCGGCAGGCCCGGCTTGGTCATGTCGGCGGTGAAAGCGGTGTACCAGAAGATCTGCTGGGCGATGTTGCCCTGGGACGGCACCGGACCGGACTCGGAGAAGGTCATGCCCGCCGCTTCCGGTGGCGCGTATTTCTTCATCCAGTCCACGTATTTGGTGGTGGCGAACACGGCCGCGGGACCGTTGGTGTCGCCGCCACGGGTCACGCTGGAACCGACCGGATGGCAGTCTTCGACGCGAATGCCCCACTCGTCCACCGGCAAACCGTTGGGCAGGCCCTTGTCGCCGCCACCGGCCATGGAGAACCAGGCATCGGTAAAGCGCCAGCCCAGGGACGGGTCTTTCTTGCCGTAGTCCATGTGACCGTAGACGCGCTTGCCGTCGATCTCCTTGACGTCTTCGGAGAAGAACTTGGCGATGTCTTCATAAGCCGACCAGTTCACCGGCACACCCAACTCGTAGCCGTACTTCTCCTTGAACTTGGCCTTCAGGTCCGCACGCTCGAACCAGTCGGCGCGGAACCAGTACAAGTTGGCGAATTGCTGGTCAGGCAGTTGATAGATCTTGCCGTCCGGCGCGGTGGTGAAGGAAATGCCGATGAAATCCTTCAGGTCGAGGGTCGGCGAGGTGTAATCCTTGCCTTCATTGGCCATCAGGTCAGTGATCGATTCGGTCTTGCCGTAGCGGAAATGCGTACCGATCAAGTCCGAGTCGTTAACCCAGCCGTCATAGATATTCTTGTCCGATTGCATCTGGGTCTGCAGCTTCTCCACCACGTCGCCTTCCTGGAGCAGGTCGTGGGTTAGCTGGATCCCAGTGATTTCGCTGAAGGCCTTGGCCAGCACTTTGGATTCATATTCGTGGGTGGCGATGGTTTCCGACACCACGTTGATTTTCATCCCGCGAAACGGCTGGGCGGCCTTGATGAACCACTTGAGTTCTTCGAGCTGCTGCTCGGCTGTCAGGGTCGACGGCTTGAATTCACTGCCGATCCATTTTTTAGCGGCGTCTTCATAGGCGTCGGCCCAGGCCGTAGCGCTCAGCCCGCTGAGTGCCAGCATGGCTGCCAATGAAACGCTATGTCGCAGCTTATTGTTTTTATCGAACATAGAGACCTCCTGTTTGGGTTTAAGAGCTTTCGTCGAACCTTTGCGACTAGCCCCACCGCATCACTGCCAACAGCCACACCCAAGACAACGCGAACGCTATCCAGATGCTCCAGTCGGTGGCGCCGATCACCAGCAGATGCAGGTAGGCGCTACCGAGAAGACCGATAAACAACCGATCGCCACGGGTGGTGGCAATCGGCAGGAAACCGCGCCGAGGGATGCTCGGCGAACGCAGTTCCCAGGTGGTCATGCCCGCCAGCAGCAAGGCGATGACCGCAAAAAAAGCCGCCGTCGGGCCGGTCCAGTTCATCCATTCCATCATCGACTCCTCAGACCCGGCCCAGGGCAAAGCCCTTGGCCACGTGGTTGCGAACGAACCAGATCACCAGCATGCCCGGCAGGATGGTCAACACCCCCGCCGCCGCCAGCACACCCCAGTCGATACCGGACGCCGACACCGTGCGGGTCATGACCGCCGCGATCGGCTTGGCATTCACCGAGGTGAGCGTGCGCGCCAGCAACAGTTCGACCCAGGAAAACATGAAGCAGAAAAATGCCGTGACACCGATGCCGGAGCCGATCAACGGAATGAAGATCTTGGCGAAGAACTTGGGGAAACTGTAGCCGTCAATGTAGGCGGTCTCGTCAATTTCTTTCGGCACCCCGGACATGAACCCTTCGAGGATCCACACCGCCAGCGGCACGTTGAACAGACAGTGGGCCAGGGCCACGGCGATATGGGTGTCGAACAGCCCAATCGACGAGTACAGCTGGAAGAACGGCAACAGGAACACCGCCGGTGGCGCCATGCGGTTGGTCAGCAGCCAGAAGAACAGGTGCTTGTCCCCCAGGAACCGATAGCGGGAGAACGCATAGGCCGCCGGCAGCGCGACGCCCAGGGAAATCACCGTGTTCAGGCTCACGTAGTACAGCGAGTTGAGGTAACCGGTGTACCAGCTCGGGTCGGTGAAGATCACCTTGTAGTTGTGGAAGGTGAAATCGTGCGGCCACAGGGTCAGGCCGCCAAGGATCTCGGTGTTGCTCTTGAACGACATGTTCAGCAGCCAGTAGATCGGCACCAGCAGGAACAGAATGTAGATCAGCAACGGAATCAGCTTTCTCTTGCTCATCGTGCGGGCCTCAACGGTTGGCGTCGGAGTGCGTCATGGCGGTGTAGAACAGCCAGGACACCAACAGAATGATCAGGAAATACACCAGGGAAAACGCCGCCGCCGGGCCCAGGTCGAATTGGCCGATGGCCATCTGCGTCAGGGTCTGGCTGAGGAACGTAGTGGCGTTGCCCGGGCCGCCGCCGGTGAGTACGAACGGCTCGGTGTAGATCATGAAGCTGTCCATGAAGCGCAGCATCACGGCGATCAGCAGCACGCTCTTCATCTTCGGCAACTGGATGTGACGGAACACTGCCCAGTTCGATGCCCGGTCGATCCGCGCGGCCTGGTAGTACACGTCGGGAATTGCCCGCAGCCCCGAATAGCACAGCAGCGCCACCAACGACGTCCAGTGCCAGACGTCCATCACCAGCACGGTGACCCAGGCGTCCATGGTGTTGGCCGCATAGTTGTAGTTGATGCCCAGACCGTTGAGGGTCGAGCCCAGCAAACCGATGTCGGCGCGGCCGAAGATCTGCCAGATGGTGCCCACCACGTTCCACGGGATCAGCAGCGGAATGGCGAGGATGATCAGCACCAGGGACGACCATTTGCCCTTGGTCGGCATGGTCAGGGCGATGGCGATGCCCAAGGGAATCTCAATCAGCAGCACGCACGCCGAGTAGATGAACTGGCGCAGCAACGAGTCGTGCAAACGTGGATCGAGCAGCACCTGCTTGTACCAGTCGGCGCCGACGAAGTAGCGGCTGGACTGGTCGAAGATGTCCTGCACCGAATAGTTGACCACGGTCATCATCGGGATCACGGCGCTGAAAGCCACCAGCAGGAACACCGGCAACACCAGCCACCAGGCCTTGTTGTTCTGCACCTTGTTCATGGCTGCACCTCGCTCAACGGTTCCAGCAAATACTCATCGGCATAGACCATCAGCCATTGGGCCGGAAAACTGATATACGCCGTGCCTTCGGGCACCGGCTTGTCTTCGGCCAGGCGGACCTTCAGCGGTGCGCCATCGAGGTTGAGGGTCAGGATCTTGTAGGTGCCCAGGTCTTCGACGTGAACCACGTCAGCCCGCATCGCGTCGTCGTAAGGGCCATCCCAGACATGCACGAACTCGGGACGGATACCGACCTTCAGGCTTTTGCCTTCGGCTTCGGCGACCCGACGTTGCAAGGCGTCCGACAGCGGCAAGTGAGTCGAGGCGAAACCGACGCCACCGGGCTGCGCCGTGACCTCGATCAGGTTCATCCCCGGGCTGCCGATGAAGTAGCCGACAAAGGTGTGGCTCGGGCGCTCGAACAAATCCCGAGGCGTGCCGAACTGCACGATCTGGCCGCCGTACATCACCGCGATCTTGTCGGCGAACGTCGAGGCTTCCAACTGGTCGTGGGTGACGTAGACCATGGTGATGTTGAACTGCTCATGGATCTGCTTGAGCTTGCGCCGCAGTTTCCATTTCAGGTGCGGGTCGATCACCGTCAGCGGTTCGTCGAACAGGATCGCCGACACATCGTCGCGCACCAGCCCGCGGCCCATGGAGACTTTCTGCTTCTCATCGGCGGTGAGGTTGCGGGCTTTTTTGTCCAGCAGGTTCTGCAGGTCCAGGACCTCGGCGATTTCCTGCACCTTGGTGTGGATCCGCGCTTCGGCCATGCCCTGGTTGCGCAGCGGGAACGCCAGGTTGTCGAACACCGTCATGGTGTCGTACACCACCGGGAACTGGAACACCTGGGCGATGTTGCGGTGTTCCGGGGTCAGGTCGTTGACGACTTTGCTGTCGAACATCACCTGCCCTTCGGAGGGGCTGAGCAAGCCGGAAATGATGTTGAGCAAGGTGGATTTGCCGCAACCCGAAGGCCCGAGCAGCGCATAGGCGCCGCCCTGCTCCCAGATGTGGTTCATCTCGCGGATCGCGTAGTCCTCGGGGCCCGCCGGGGTACTGGTGTAGCTGTGGGCGAGGTTCTGCAAACGAATTTCGGCCATCAGGCAACCCTCGCGATACGCTGGCCAGGGGCTTGGACCAACTTGCCCTGGGCGTCGAAGACAAACAGTTTATGGGTCGGAATGTAGATGCGAATCGGCGTGTCCACGTCGTACTCATGCACCCCTGGCAAGTGCAGCACCAGCAGGAAATGCTCGTTGCGCACGTGCAGGAACGTCTCCGAGCCGCTGATCTCGGCCACCTCGACGGTCACCGCCAGTTCGAGGTCGTCATCGTTGCTCGGCACCAGGGAAATATGGCTGGGGCGCACGCCGAAGCGGAACTCACCCTCGCCCACCGGGCGCAGGTCGACGTTTAACGGAAAGTGGACAAAGTTGGCGAAGCTGACTTCATTGCCGGCGATACGCCCTGGCATGAGGTTGATCGGTGGTTCGGAAAACAACTCGGCGGCCAACACGGTTTGTGGCTGGTGATAGACCGAGGACGACTTGCCGCTCTGAATCACCCGACCCTCATGCAGGATCGTCGTGGTGCCGCCCAAAGCCAGCGCTTCGTTAGGCTCGGTGGTGGCGTAGACGGCGATGGTGTGGCGGGCCTGGAACAGCTCGCGCATTTCCTGACGCAGCTCTTCACGCAGCTTGTAGTCCAGGTTCACCAGTGGCTCGTCGAACAGAATCAGCTCGGCGTCCTTGACCAGCGCCCGGGCCATGGCCGTGCGCTGCTGCTGGCCGCCGGACAATTCCAGTGGATGACGCTTGAGGAATTTCTCGATCCGCAACATTTTTGCGGTTTCCAGGACCTTGCTCTGGATGACCTCTTCGGACACCCCGCCCTGGCGCAACGGCGAGGCGATGTTTTCGAAAACGGTCATGGTCGGGTAGTTGATGAACTGCTGGTAAACCATCGACACGTTGCGCAACCGCACCGGGCGGTTGGTGACATCGACGCCGTTCATCAGGATGCGGCCGCTGTCGGGCTTGTCCAGACCGGCCATCAGGCGCATGAGGCTGGTCTTGCCGGACAGCGTGCGGCCCAACAGGACGTTGAAGGATCCGGGTTCGAAACTCAGATTGGCATCGTCGATCCAGGTCTGGCCTTCGACGGTGCGACAGATGTGCTCAAGCTTTAATGACATGGCTCGGCCTTTTTATTATTTGGAGTCAAGCGACCCGAATCTAAAAGCGAAAGCCGTGCCAGAAATCAAAAGCCTTTGATCTTATTGGTTTTTTATAAAATCCTTCAGAAAAATACGTTCGTTGATGAACACAAGTGAACAACCATGACTGAACAACTGAACAATTCGCGGGTTGACAATGAACAATTTTGAACAACACTGAATAGGACCTGTGGGAGCGAGCTTGCTCGCGATAGCGGTGGGTCAGTTGAATCAATGTGACTGATCCACCGCTATCGCGAGCAAGCTCGCTCCCACAGGGTCGGTGCATATTAAGTAGTGCCTGGATCTGCCCCAGCACAAGGAGTCTGTGCGAGACTTGCCACAACAATAAAAACAGCTCCTGCGAGAGTGCCCCATGGCCGCACCAGCTCCTGCCTTGTCCCACGAGGCCATCATCCAGGCCTCCTGGTCCCGTTGCCGCGCCTTTGGCCTGAATCACCAGAGCGTGCCGGCCTTCGATCAGTTGCCCGCCCAAGGCATCGCCCAATTGCTGGAGAGCCAGCATTCGCTGGTGCAGACCACTCATCAGGAGGTCTTGCCGTATTACGAGAACATCCTGAGCAACTCCAACTGCTTGATCATGCTGGCCGACAACCAGGGCCAGGTGCTGACCTCCTGGGGCACCCAGCGCTTCATCGAGCCGAAACTGGCCCATGGCTTCAGCGCCGGGGCGAGCTGGATGGAGCGCTGTACCGGCACCAACGCCATCGGCACCGCGCTGGCCTGCGAACAGGCGGTGCACATCGAACACGATGAACACTTCCTCAAGGCCAACCGCTTCATGACCGGCTCCGCCGCGCCGATCTTCGATGCCGAGCGCAAGGTCATCGCCGTGCTGGACGTCTCCAGCGACAGCTACCTGCCGCCGTCCCACACCCTGGGCATGGTCAAAATGATGAGCCAGACCGTGGAGAACCGGCTGATCCTCAACCTGTTTCGCGGTGAACACTTCCAGTTGACGTTCAATACCGGCTTGAACAACCTCGACAGCCAGTGGGCCGGGCTGCTGATCTTCGACGAGAGCGGCCAGGTCCTGTCCGCCAACCGCCGGGCCGACAACCTGCTGGGCCTGAGCCTGTCACGGGTCAGTATCGAAAGCCTGTTCAAGGTCTCGCTGCTGGAACTGCTGAACCAACCCGACGGCCTGCCGTTCGCCCTGCAAGCGTCCGGCAGCAATCGATTCCAGTGCTTGCTCAGGCGCCCGAGCCAGGTGTCGATCAGGGCCCGCGTCTTCACCGAGGCGACGCCTGCGCCGGCGCCCGCCAGCAATGCCATCAGCCTCAACACCCTGCACTTCGGTGACAGCCGTGTGGAGAAAGCCGTGCGCCAGGCCGAGCGTTTGCTGGAGAAGGACATTCCGCTGCTGATCCATGGCGAGACCGGCGTCGGCAAGGAAGTGTTCGTCAAAGCCCTGCACCAGGCCAGTTCGCGCTGCAAACAGCCGTTCATTGCCGTCAACTGCGCGGCGATCCCCGCCGAGTTGGTGGAATCGGAACTGTTCGGTTATGAAAAAGGCGCGTTCACCGGCGCCAACCAGAAAGGCAGCATAGGCCTGATCCGCAAGGCCGACCGCGGTACGCTGTTCCTCGACGAAATCGGCGACATGCCCCTGCCGACCCAGGCCCGACTGCTGCGGGTCCTGCAGGAGCGTTGCGTGCAACCGGTGGGCAGCGCCGAGCTGTTCCCGGTGGACATCCGTATCATCTCCGCCACTAACCGCTCGCTGCGCGAACAGGTGCAACTGGGGCGGTTTCGCGAAGACTTGTACTACCGCATCGGCGGCCTGACCCTGGAACTGCCGCCCCTGCGCGAACGCAGCGACAAGCAGGCGCTGTTCAAACGCCTGTGGGAACACCACCGCGAACCGACCCAATGGGCCGGCCTGAGCCGTGAGGTGCTGGACCTGTTCGAACGCCATCCGTGGCCGGGCAACCTGCGACAGGTCAGCAGCGTGCTGCAAGTGGCCTTGGCGATGGCCGAGGAACAGCCGATCCGCCCGGAGCACCTGCCCGATGATTTTTTTGTCGACCTGGAAATGGAACCGGTGGAAACACCGGAGCCGCTGACCGTGGACCTCAACGATGCCGAAGACCTGAACCGTCAATTGCAGGCAGTGGGCGGCAATATTTCCCACCTGGCGCGCCGACTGGGGGTCAGCCGCAACACCTTGTACAAGCGCCTGCGACAACTCGAAAGCTGATACAAGACCCGTGGGAGCAGGCTCGCTCCCACAGGAGGTTCGTTTCACTGACGGGCACCACTCCGAAGAGGCCACCCTTTACCTTTTATTGAAGCACCAGGTCAGTCGAACGCGCCATTGAGCACTTCATAGATGATGCCAGTGGCGATCGCCACCAGGATCAGGTCCGTGCCAACCTGCTGCCATTCATAACCGTCATAGTGCGGCAACCGCCCCAGCAACCGGCCGTCGAGCTTCTTGGCGATGCCAGGTGGCAACGGTTTGCCGCGGGCGAGGTTTTTCTGGATGCCCGGCGGCAATGCCGGACCGGGGCTCCAATAATCGCGATAGCCACCAATCACACCCAAAATACCGCCACGGTCGATGCTCGGACCGTTATGCCAATCGCCGCCACCGCCTTGGTTTCCCTTGCCGCCCTGATTGCCCTTGTTACCGGGGTTTCCTTGACCGCCCTTGTTGCCCTGCCCGCCTTTACCTCCCTGTCCATGACCGGGGCCTTGATCGAATTGAGCGTTTCCCTTGCCGTTGCCCGGGTCTGCGACAACAATGCCAGGGCCCGCCACCAGGGCGAAACAGGTCACTGCAGCAATCAACGAGCGCGATTTGAACATGGCAGTTCTCTCAAAAAAGGGATGTCCCCTGTAAAGATATAGAGACTCACCGTGATATTAGTTCCATATCACACTGCGCGCCGCGTGCCTGAACCGGATAACACCAGAACACAACAATCAAGGAGCGCCATGCGCAAGGATTACCTGGCTTTTTTCGCCTCGATGTTCCTCTCCCGGTTGGCCGACCAGATCTTGCTGTTCATCGTCCCGCTGATTGTTTTCCAAACCACTAACAGCGTCGCCTGGGCAGGCCTGGCCTTTTTCGTCGAATCCTTGCCACGCTATTTGGCGTTCCCGATCTGCGGCGCACTGTGCGACAAGTTCCCTCCGATTCGCATCCTGCACATCAGCCAGGTCTATCGCGCCGCGGCCTGCGGCGTGGCGGTCGTGCTGTATGGCGTCTTCGGCGGCATCTATTGGATCGTGGCGCTCTCGGCCCTGTGCGGCGTGTTGACTACGCAAGGCATCATGGCCCGCGAAGTGGTGATGCCGTACATCTTCAAGCACTACACCTACACCAAGACCCTGTCCTACTCGCAAATCGCCGACCAGACCGGCTTGGTGCTGGGCCCGCTGATCGCTGCGCTGCTGCTTGAAGTGTGGGCGTGGCATTGGGTGGTGCTGGCGATTGCCGGGCTGTTCCTGCTGGCGGACCTGGCCATGGGGTACTGGCAACGCACCAGCTCGGTCACCCTGGAAGCCTTCGAGCAACATCACGACCTCTGGCTGAACCCGCTGCGCGTTGCCTTCGGTCACATTCGCAACCTGGCGGAACTGAAAAAAATCATCAGCCTGGCGGTGGGCGTCAACCTGATCATCGGTGTCACCCTCGCCACGTCGGCGGCCATGGTCATCGGCCACTACGGCGCTGGAAAGGATGATTACGCCGGGTTGCAGGCGGCCGGTGCGGTGACCACCATCGTCATCCTGTTTATCCTGGCCCGGGTGACCTTGCCGTTGAAGCTGCTGGGGGCCCTCTCCTACACGCTGATCGCCGTCGGCGCCTTCATCACCGCCCTCAGCCCGAACACAGGGGGCTACGTCGTCGGTTTCTTGCTGATCGTCGGTTTCGACAAAATGTTCAACGTCTACTTCCGCACCCTGCGCCAACAAGTCATTCCACCCCAGGACTTCGGCAAGACCGTCGGCGTCATCACGCTGCTTAACAACCTGTCGCAACCGCTCGCTGGCCTGCTCGTCGCGGCGCTGGCCGCGCCTGTTGGGACGCAAAAAGTGATTCTGCTGCTGGCGGTTGCCACCAGCCTGATCGGAATCGCAGTGGGCGTGCTGAACAGGCATTCAATACATGCATCCAGCGTCTACAACACCGAAACCGACTGACCCAGTCCGAGGGTCGGTTTGTATTATCAGTGACTTATTGTTGAGGCATGGTTGAAACGTTGCCAGCGTCGAGGTACGTCTGCCTCGCCATTCGTCAGCTGTCAAATGGCGTGACCACCCAGCGGCCCTGTCTGGCTCAGGGCTTGCACTGGTCTGTCTCAGCAGCCAAGAACGACGTAATTCTGACGCGGCGGCAAATTAATCAATGCTTGGTCAGCAAACGGAGATGTACCGTGTCAACTCTCAACGAAATCGCAGCGAACCACGCGAGAATGGCAAAGTTAAAGGAAGAAGAGTCGATGCGGCTGAGCGCGCTTCAGGGCCAGGTGGTGGGGAGTTTTGAAATTCCACCCATCGAGGCGCCACAGGAAATGTCGCTGCACTTCATGACGGGTGTACAGGATCACTCGTTTGGGGACGCATCTGCGCTGAGTTTTTGACCTGGGTGTTGAGGAGGCCCCGTCGCCCGTTTGTAAGCGGGCGACTTGGCCGTTCAGAACTGTCTGGCTAAAGCTGCTGCAAGTATGCCGGCCGCAATGGCTGGCAGCGGTTTTTTCAATGTCAACATGACGATTGCCGTGGTCAGCAAAGCCAGGCGTGCGCCGTTGTCACCTTTAACCGCCAGCGGAGCCAGCACCGCCACCAGCACCGAACCGGACATGGCCGTGATGAACTGCTGCACCCGATAGTTGATCGGCACGAACGACATCACGAAAACACCGCCCCACCGAGTCGCCAATGTCACCGCGGCCATTATCAAGATGATCAGCAAGGTGCCATAACCCGCCGTTTCGATGTTCATTGTTGTTTCTCCATCCACAGTGCACCCAGAACGCCTCCCGCCAAAGCCCCCACCACGACATGACTGTTCGCCGGCAAATACCAGTAGGCCAACAGCGATGAGCAGGCCGCCACGGTCCAGATGATGAACATGCGCAGGTTCTTTTTCCCGCCGACAACCATCGCCAACAAGAAACAGCCCATCACCATATCGAGCCCGAAACTGACCGGGTTCTCGATGGCGCTGCCAAAATGAAGCCCCAGCCAACTGCCCAGGATCCAAGCGACCCAGAGTGCAATGCCGCCGCCGAATAAAAGCCCGAGCCCCGGCTTGCCGCGACTGAACGCCTGCATCGCCATTGCCCAGTTGGCGTCCGACACAACCAGCATCACACCGTAGCGTTTGGCAACGGGCAACTCCCGCAGCCAGGGGTAAAGCGTCGCGCCCATCAACAAGTGCCGGGCGTTGATGGCGAAGACCGTGATCATCAGCGGAACGACCGGAACTTGCTGTCCCCACAGATCCAGCGCGGCAAATTGAGAAGCGCCGGCAAAAACCAGGGTGCTCATGAGCACAGCGGACGTATCACTCAAGCCCGTTTGCGCAGCCGCCAGGCCGAAAGCAACGCCGAACACGACGACGAAAAGAGAGATGGGGATCAGTTGCTTGAAACCGTCGTAGATGTGATTCAACGTCAGCGCGTGCAGGTGGGATTCAACATTCGACAAAACAGGGCCTCTTCTGAATATCTGCGGTACAAAAACCGAGAGTATGGGGCTGAATCTGCTTGTCGAACACTTTTTGGCGGGGCAATGGGCAACTCAACCCGCCGAGCCTTAGAGATTGCGCGTGACAAACCGCCAAAGTGGGTAAACGTCAAATCCTTGCATAGTCCTTCCAGATCAGCCTTGGAGGATCAGGTCATAGGACAGCTTGCTGATCAGGATCACCAGCAGCACCAGGAACAGCGCGCGGACAAAGGGCACTCCCTTGCGCACCGCCAGCCAGGTGCCAGTCAGCGCGCCGAGGATATTGAACAGCGCCATCGGCAGCGCTACCAAGTAGAGAACGTTGCCGCTCGGTATAAAGAACAGCAGCGCTGCGACATTGGTGGCGATATTCACCAGCTTGGCCGACGCCGAGGCGTGCAGGAAGTCGAAGGCGAAGCAGCGAATGAACAGGAAGATCAGGAAGCTGCCGGTGCCCGGTCCGAACAAACCGTCGTAGAAGCCGATGGCGCCACCGACCAGTACCGCCAGCAGCTTCTCCTTGGTGCCGATGTGCATGGGCTTGTGCAGGCTGCCGAAGTCCTTTTTCCAGAAGGTATAGATCGCCATCAGCATGATTAGCACCAATACCGCCGGGCGCATCAGTGCCTGCGGCACGATCGATACCGTCGCCGCGCCAGCGAAGGCCATGACAAAAGCCGCGCCGGCGGCAGGAACTACCAGGCTCCAGTCGATCACCACCTTGCGCACGAACGAGCGTGCGGCAAAGGCCGTGCCGCAGGCCGCCGCGACCTTGTTGGTTCCGAGCAGGGCGGCGGGCTGGGCGCTGGGTAGCACATTGAACAGTGCCGGGATCTGGATCAGGCCGCCGCCGCCGACGGCCGCATCGATCAGACCGGCGGCGAAGGCGAAGACACATAGCAGGACGATATCGAACATTGAATCAGGCTCTGGCGATAAAGGGGTGGGTGGTTGAGATCGGGAGCAGACGCTTGCGGTCGTTGACGCCGAAGACCCGCAGCATCCAGCGGTCCAGACCGTCGTAGCGCGGCGCGAAGCCATCGCGCGCGTGCAAGGTCTGCTGGTTCTTGAAGATCAGCATGTCGCCGGGCTGCAGCAGTACCGAGCGGACCACGTCAGGGTGACTGGCGGCGGCGGCGAACAGTTGCAGGGCCAGTCGCGAGTGCTCGCAGTGAGCGCTGACGCTGGCCATGTTGTAGCGACAGTGCAGGCCGCCGCTGCTGGGCCGGTAGAGCAGCGGGACATGTTCCAGGACCTTGCCCTGGTGGTCGAACGAGTCCGGCCGGCGTACCGAAAAGCTCGGGCGCAGCAGCTCCTGCTCGACGAAGTCCGGCAGCATGTTGAGCACGTCGGCAATCGCGACGATCCGTGTCGGCACCGTCAGTTCGCAGCGCAAGCCGGTCAGGCTCAGGTACTCGGGACAGGCGGACAACTGCTGCACGGCCTCGCAGCTGAGCGGCAGGTGTGGGTTGTCGACATGCATGCCCAGGTCCAGGAGCGAGCCGTAAGAACTCTTCTCGGTTTCCCGCTGCTGCCTGGGCGAGACATGGCGAAATACGCTGTCCTCGCTCTCTCCCTGGTAACCCACCGGGCAGGTGCCGAGCACGGCGAGTACCGCGAGGATCGCCCCTGCGACCACCGGCAGTTCGGCAATATCCGGGTCGCCGCCGTAGGGCGTCGCCGGCAACTGCGCATCGACCGGCAGGCCACGGATCACCAGCGCCACCTCGTCGCAGTGCTGGAAGTCACGCAGCAAGCGGGATTTTTCCGGAGCCAGCAGTTGTTCCAGGCAGCGTCCGAGGGCCGGCATCTGCCGCAGGCCGCAGGCGCTGTCGCCGATTGCGAAATGCTTGAGTTCGGCGTGGAGTTTTCTTTTTTCTTCGTAGGAAATCTGTAATTCGACCAAAGGCAGTTCTGTCGAGAGAGGGGCTTTTGGCACCAGCCATTCGTGGGTCGCTTCGCCCGCAAGGGCGGTTGCTTTTCTAAGTGTTTCATCCAGCGTTGACATATCCATCGCTCCTATTTAGCTACGTCCTTGTGGTGAGAGCGGGAAGGCTAACGGAAGGGGCTTTTTTGTGTTGCAATGTCATATTGTGAAAAGTGCAATGAGGTGGCCGATGGCACTGGATATGTTGGCTGATCTTGAAGCCTTTGCGACGGTGGCCCGCAAGCGCAGCTTTGTCGTCGCAGCCCGGAGCCTGGGGCGCTCCCCTAGCTCGCTGACCCGCGCCATTCAAGGGCTGGAAGAACGTAGCGGGGTCAAGCTGTTCAATCGCTCGGCCAATGCCGTGACGCTGACCGAGGCCGGCGAGCGGCTACTGCCCCACTCCTACAGAATGCTCGATCTGCAACGTGAAGCGGACGAGGACCTGGCCGGGCTCAACGGCCTGGCCACCGGCTGGATCCGCTTTTCCGCACCGGAATCCTTGGCCCACACAGTGGTCCCCGGGTTGATCGCCCAGTACAGCCAGCGTTATCCCGATGTCAGCGTGGATGTGATCTTCACCGATGCAGCGGTCGATCCGGTCAAGGGCAAGCTGGACTTTTCGATTCGCGGCGCCTTTCCACAATCCAGCGACCTGATCGGCTACCCGCTGTGGAGCTATTCGCGCTACCTCTACGCCAGCCCTGGCTATCTGGAGCGATGCGGGCTGCCAGCGTCCATCGAGGCGCTGGAACAGCACGCATTGATCCTGCACACGGCGCCGCGGATTCTCAAGGAATGGAATTTTCGTGGGCCGGGCCAGGCCGGCAGCTTTCGCGTGCACCCCAAGTTTCGTTTCAGTTCCGGCGCGGCGGTGTTCCAGGCTGCGCTGGCCGGTGCCGGGATTGCCCGTCTGGCCGACTGGCTCGCGGAGCCGGAAGTGGCGGCGGGACGCCTGGCGCGGGTGTTCCCCGAGTACAAGCTGACCTCCAGCACGGGTGAAGATCCGCGCATGCATGCGGTCTATCCCGCCGGCAACCTGCCGTTGCGGGTCAAGAACCTGCTGGACATGATCCGTGTCTACGGTGACAGCGTCAGCCGCTCCTGAAGGTCGGCCGGCGCCCCCATTGAAAAAATAGAGTGAAGCACGTCACAGACCAGGCGACCGCTCCAGCGGCCAGTGCGGAATGTTCCACACCAAGGGCCATAAAACGGCAAGATAAGCACCTCAGGCGATTCACTCGCGCCCTTCGTCAAAGATCAAAGCAATCAATGCGCTAGAAACAGAGCACAGGATTTCTTGGAAGAAAGAGAAATTATTCATGGAAAGCAGGAGCGTTAAAAATGAGCACCACTGAACAAGTACAAAGCACGGGTAAATACAGCGCCAAGTGGCAGGAACGCTTTGATTTCTTTGAAACCTATGGTGCACCAAACGACCCGCGCTACAAGGAAGCCGTCAATGCGCTGCCTGGCTTCAAGAAAAAAATCCTCATCAATGCCAACGTGATTGCGTTTTTCTTCGGCCCTATCTACCTGTTCGTCCTGGGCCTCTGGAAGAAAAACCTGGCCCTGCTGGGTATTTTCGTGGCGATCCACATCGCATTGAGCGTGATTTTCGCAATCATCGGCATGGAGTTTCCCCGTCCGTTGAGCACGGGCCTAAGCATCGCCATGTCGATGATGTACGCACTCATGGCCAACTACGCCTACTACCTCAAGGAAGTGAAAGGCGAGCAAGGCTGGAACCCGTTCAAAGGCATGCGTCTCTGATTGCAGGCTTGGGTCACCAAGAGCCCGCACCTCGTCATGAGTGTGCGGGTTTGTTGTTTGTGAGTCGTGGGAATTTGCGTTTACAAAGACCGGGCGTCAGAAACAACGACCCACACATCCGTCACAGCCCGATAGCGCCAGACCTTTATCAAGGCACTGTCACTTGGCGTCATGCGACCTATGATGGCCGTGACCTCGGAAGGACTGTTCACCGCCGCACCGGCGACCTCCAAAATGATGTCCCCCGCCAAGAGCCCCATTTTCGCGGTATCGGCACCTGCTTCCGGGCCAAACACCAGCACCCCTTTCTCGGAAGGCAAACCGAAGCTTTTTACAACAGCAGGTGTGACCACGCCGAGATGCGCCCCTAGATGTCCAGCCGCAACGGGCACGGGAGCGGCAATGCTTTTGGCAGGTATCGGGGCTGGCGCGGCCGGCGCAGTGGGAACAGGACTGGTGGCGACGCTTGGCTCGGTTGCGCTGCTGCGGGAGCAGTCTCGCTGAGCGACCACTTGATGAATCACTTGCCTGATTCTTTCTGTTCGAGGCGTGGGGTACTGGTCATAGCTATCCCGAGTAATCAACAACGTATTGCAGTCCATGGCCTCGTAGGTCGCCGGAGATTCGGTAGTACGATGATATTCGGCATACTTCGCCTTTTCTTCTGCGCCCATGGGCAGAAAGATACAGCCCACGAGCAACGGGGAGGCTACTGCCATTAACGAAACGAGTCTGAGTGACATAGCCATCCCTGATGGTGGAGTTTTGAGTTGGGGGTTGAGCGCTAGAGAGTACCGAAAATCAGGTGAAATTGATTTAACCGCGAATGCGGCGCTCATTATCTGATGGGCTGCCCTAGCTCAAATATGAGCAATGGCGTTCTTGCAGTAGCCTTTGCCAGACGATGACTTTTCTACAGCAGGGAGAGCTGATGAAATTCCACCCACTTCGATTAGAAGCTCGAGACTTGAGCCTGGCCCTTTTTGCCGTCAGCCTCATGCTGCCAGCCATCAACACGCGAAACGAAGTATGGGAATTTGAGAGCGTCACCTACGGCTACGAAGCTCTTTGCTTCGGGTTTCTAGCACTACTGGGTGATAGTGCTGCTTGGTTGGCCAATCCCTTCTTCATCGTGGCATTTTTCTCACACAAGAGTGCGAGACGACGCCTGATCAGCGCCTTGTGCGCCACCCTCCTCGGTCTATCGTCGTACCTGTACACGAGCATGTGGAATGATGGAGACGGACGAGTGACCGTCACGGGCTACAGCTACGGATTCTACGTATGGCTGTCCTCTTTTTTATGGCTGGTGCTATTAGCGACTCGAAAAACCATAAGAGAGAGCCAGGCAGGTGCCTGCCTGGATCCCCAATAACGTTTCGCCTGGGCAAATCATGCGCCTGCCTCAGCGGGCGCTAGAGACAGAACCCTGATCAGCCTGCGCCGAAAGCGGAACATCAAACACTCGATCGAACACCCATTGAAAAACCAGCGCGTAAAAAAAGAAAAATACGAACAGCCCCAGATTAGTCACCAGCGCCAGCCACAAGCTGATGCCCAACCAGGCCCCAATCACCGGGGTAAGAATCAACGTCAAGCCGCCTTCAAATCCCAGGGAGTGAAGCAACCGTCGCTGCCAGTTGCGCTGACGGCTGGGTTGGCGGCGTTCCCACCACTCGAACAGACCGTTGAAAAGCATATTCCAGGCCAGCGCGACGGCAGAAATCACCAGCGACAGCAGGGTTGAATAGCCCATCCCTTGTTCGTAGGTCAGTGCCAGCGCCGGTGCCACGAACAGCACACCGCCGGCTTCGTAGAGGATGGCCTGGAGGATTTTACGGGGCGTGCCTTGCATCGGCAGGTTCCTTAAGAGGGGGTTGGGAGACCACAGCCTGGCAAGTTGAGCCCCTGCGCACAATTGAGCTAAATTGAGCCACGCTCAACCTGAGTAACCTACCCGCCATGTTCGCCAAACTGCCCCTCACCGCCTTGCGCGGCTTCGAGTCCGCCGCACGGCTGGGCAGCTTCAAGGCGGCGGCCCAGGAACTGAACATCAGCCCGGCGGCGATCTCCCATCAGGTCAAAAGCCTTGAAGCCTTCCTTGGCGTGCGTCTGTTCGAGCGCTCCAGCCAAAACGTGCGCCTGAGCGCCGACGGCGAGCGCCTTCACCCTTACATGCACCGCGCTCTGCTCGATATCCAGCAGGGTCTGCAAATACTGTCGCCATCGTGTACCGCGCAGTCCCTGGTGGTGAGCACAACGCCAGCGTTCGCCAGCCTGTGGCTGATACCCCGACTCGGGGACTTTCATCGGTTGCACCCGGAGATCGACGTCAGCCTGCACAGCAGCAACGACGTGGTCGACCTGCGACGAGACGCCAGCATCGACCTGGCAATCCGCGCCCTGTTCAGGCCGGACCCACAGCTGTTCGAACAGCCTTTGCTGGATGAGCACTTCGGCGTTTACTGCCGCCCCGGGTGGCAACCGCCCACAGCGAGCTCACCTATCGAACTGATCGACGTGCCGTGGCTGAGTAGCGCGAACGTAGCGGTTGACTGGCCGGCATGGTGCGCCAAGGCCGACACCCTCGACTGGCTGGAGAACGCGCGTTTCCGGCGTTATGACGAAGAGCAGCATGCCCTGCAGGCGGCAATCGCCGGGCACGGGCTGGTGCTCGCCAGCAATGTGCTGGTTGCTGAGGCTGTTGCGAATGGGCAGTTGGTTGATTATCGCCCTGAGGTCCGCTTGGCGGGTGCGCGGTATACGGTGGTGTGCGTGCCGGGGCGGGAGCGGCAGGTGGAGGTGCGGGTGTTTAGTGAGTGGTTGTTGGGGCGGCGCATCGCAGAACCGGATGCGCCTGCCCGCCTCACCCCGAACCAAGAAGGGAAATCTATCCCCTGAATCTGTGGCCGTACGAGCCTAACTGATCCCTGTAGCCTCTTCCGTACAGAAGAACAACGAAGCTCGATCCGCCCTCTTCCTTCCGCGCCCTCAGGGAAGAGGCGGATTCGCCGAGAAATTCGTAGGGATATTGAGAAAGGCATGCCAAGCATCTACAGCGTCATGATGCCGCTGGGTAGCATCCTCCCAAGAAGGACCGGATACCTCTTTCGCAGAAACCAGCATCATCATTTTTATCGTTGCGGCATCCAGCTCTTTGAGAAGCTCATGGGATGTGGCCCTGAATTCTTCGAACGACGTCATTCCATTTACCTCGGGCGGTGTTCACCGCCATTGGGGAATACATATTCCTCGATGAGTTGAGTCCCCCGGGCGGCAGTAATTCCAAAGGGTCGGACCGCCGGTCAATTCTTTACGAGGCGATGCTCACAACCTGCTGGGGTCTGTCCTTGGAATTGCGCTACTCATTAGGCAGGAATCGGTTGATGATCATCGAGACCGCTTGCATTGAAGAGACCAGGGCTGTGTCTACGCAAAACGGAACTTCATCCCACGGCTCATATTCATGATCCAGTACAGACTGCCAGGTGGGTGGCGTCAGCCCGGGAATATCACCCCTCCTGGCTTCTACCCGGCGCCGATGCTCATGTTTTTCGGAACAAATCACTTGGATATTTGCCAACCGACTACCCGCCCGTGAGGCAACTTCGCTCCACGCGATTCGGCTTTCGAGGACGGGATTGACACAATCAACGATGACTATGCGACCCAAACGAAGATTACTCAGGGCGAGCTCATTGGCAACCATATAGCCACTGCGCCCCACATCGTGCGCAAGCGCGCCCGAGTTTCGAATCGCCTGCTCAATCGTATCGATCCGCAGATACACGGCGCCTGTTGTAGCGGCGAGATCATTGGCGATAGTCGTTTTTCCGGTGCCGGGAAGGCCGCTGAAGACGATGAGCATTCGGTGTCCTTCGATAAGTGAGTTAATCCAGTGTAGGCAGTAGCCTTATGACTCGTTCTTGATAGGCACCAATGAGCCTTCGTAAACCATAGCGAAGAGACGTGAGGGTCGTTCATACGCTCCAGCATGGAAAGCAGAAACCGCAAGAACGATCAAATGCCGTCCCCATTCATTTGATAACGTCGCTTCAGCATTCATGGAGATTCGTCATGCTGAGTATCGAAAGGGCCCTGTGGTACATCGAGTTGGAGCTGGGATCCCAACTCGATCTGGGACGTGTCGCGCGCCATTGCAACCTGTCTCCCTTTGCCTTGGCCCGTTTGTTTGCACTGTCGACGGGCTGGTCGGTGATGCGTTACATCCGCGCACGGCGTTTGAGCCAAGCAGCACTGACCTTGCGTCGAGGTGCGCCGGATATCCTGCAAGTAGCGCTGGATGCAGGCTACAGCTCCCATGAAGCTTTTACGCGCGCCTTCTGCGATCTGTTTGGCTTCACTCCGAAGCAGGTGCGTGGGCACGAGGACGTACATCTTTCGCTGGTGGAGCCATTACGTATGAAAGAAAGGAAGCTCACAACACTCTCTGAACCTCGCTTTGAAACCAGAGCAGCATTTTTCATCGCAGGTCTGGGGGAGCGTTTTACCTTCGATAAGAACGAAGGCATCGTCGGCTTATGGCAAGCGTTCTCCCCCTACTTGGGACAGGTACCCGATCAGGTAAACAACTGGAGCTATGGCTTGTGCTGCAATCCTGAACTGGACGGTAGTTTTGAGTACATTGCTGGCACAGAGGTGTCCTGCGTCGACGGTCTGCCTCCGGCTTTTCGGTATTTCAGGGTGCCACGGCAAGACTATGTGGTGTTTCGACACCAAGGCCATATCTCGACGATCCATCAGACGTTCTTCACCATTTTCAATCACTGGTTGCCTGAATCCGAATACGAACTTGCCGACGCGCCTGAGTTCGAGCAGTACAGTCCGGATTTCGAACCTTCCCGAGGGACGGGTTACGTGGACGTGTGGATACCGCTTGCAAAACGCCAAGCATCCCATGCCATGGACTCATGAATCAGACCACTCAGCATGGAGCCTGCCCCATGAGTTTTAATTGGCACAGCGATCAGCTCACAAGAGAGACGCCAGTTTGCAAGCATTACCGAAACACACAGAACGTCCGCAGATTCATGGTGGAGCACTGCGGCGCGAAGTTTAAATTTGATAGAGGCTTTATGGCCTGGATACGTGATGGCGTACCTAAAACACTGGGAGAAGTTGTCGATGAGTGGCAGCAGCGGAATGGTGATGGCATTGAACACAGGCCAAACACTGTAGATGCTCAAACGGGGGCCACTTGAAACCGGGAACAGACCCAGCCCTCACAAATTCCAATGCCTGAGCTTCTTGATTCATCTGTTCGGAATGCGCGCTCAAATATCTCCCGACAATCGGATTGCGATTTGACGACTACGTTTTCTCGACTATATTAAAATGCAAAATTAAATTTCGGGATGGAATCCGATGAACTATCTTAACAGCTATGATCCGAGTGAAATCTTAAACAGCACAATACTATCACTTGCACCAAACAACGTTATCATACAAGAACGCAATACCGTATTTTTTGGCGGACCTAAATCGAGCAATCCGTCCCCAGCCATCCATAGTGGCGGCTATCCGTTTACCTCGCTCGGTCAATTAGGTGGGTTCTACCTGAGTTCTTCGCGCCAAGAGAGCGTGGCAATAAATCAGCTCCAAAACAGGCACTGCGTCCCCTACAACCCTCACGCTCAATACGCTTCTTGGCGTACCGATCAATTAGTTCTCCTCGACACGGATGATGTTCAACAAATAAAGAATGCCTTGAACGCCGATGCATATTTCACCTCGGGCAGCTCTATTCAGCCAAACTTCAACTTCTCCAACCCCGTATCAAAGAGTGCTGGCGATTACATCGCCAAAAACCTTCATCTACTCGGCCCTAACCATCCAAATATAAAACAGTGCGTGCATGCGTTATCTAAAGATCCGGCCGCGTATTCTGAGGTTTCCGGCTGGTTAAAATTTCGCAAAAACGACGTAAAATCTGGCAATAGACTTAACAACCATTATTCAAATTTAAGAGATTCAAATGCCAAACACTACGCATCGGAGAACAGAGGAGAATATGGCGCTGCCAAACTAATGGTAACCGTTATGGGTACCCACTATCAGCTGAAAATTGGCAAAGCCTCATCAGGGCGAACCAATGGGATAGACCAAATATGGGTCAAGCGAAATTTGCGAACAGGCGCGGTGGAGGAGTACCTCATTGTCGAATGTAAAGGAAGTGTGGACGCCCATCTCGGCGATGCCAGTTATGGTCGACAAATGTCTACACGCTGGGTTTTTTATTGCTTGCTCGGCCTGCTTGGAAGCAACGGAAACCTGGCAAGCACATCAACTTCAGACGTATACGCAAAGAAAGCGTTGGTTAATAAAATCTTGCTTGCCCTGATTAATCCAGGCATTCCAGTGCGGGGCATGATTGTTCAACCCATGAGAAAGTCCAAGACCGACCCGGACTCCATAGATGTCTATGAGCTTGGAACCTATAGTTTAATCAATGAATTTAACGCTGCTTGGCAAGAGTGTTATGGGACGTCATCCAGTGCCCCCACCCAGCAGGTTGTCACTGGATTCAGGCTTTAAAAATTGGACTGGAGCGTCAGGAGTAAACCGGGGACAGACCACGATTTGGGCCCCTTGTAATAGGTCCGTGTCACATCGTGAGCGCCCCCATTTCCCTTCAAGCATTAATGAAGAACCCTGCGGCTCTCCCCAACCCTGATCCTGTCGAGCGCCCTGTTTAAAGCATCCAAGGCATCGAGCAGGGCTTTCGCCTCAGCCTCCCGACCATCACCCCAGAGGCGTTCAGCCATTTTGTTCAGTGCCTGGATAGAGCGCTCAATGTCAGCAGCCGTCGCTGTTTTGCTTTCCTGAAGTTTCTTGGGCATTGATTAATCGTCCTCGGGCGCGTTGCTTCATCGGCTTCGATGCGAATGCATCGCACGGCAGAACGCTATGCAGGGTTCCATACCTATTCCGCCGCCGATGCCCCCCAATCAGTGAGAGAACTGGGGACAAATCACGATTTTGAGTTCATCTGTAATCAGTTCGCCTCATCATCGTGATCTGCCCCGCCTCCCCTCAATCCTTTAACCCTCGCCTCACCTACTTCACACCATAGAAGTGATTCAGCACTATCAGCTCAAACACAGCCACCAACGCACAGAACGCGATGAAGCCAAGGCTGAAGACCCGCTTGGGCTTGGATGAGCCGTCGCCCAACCAGGTCGCATCGGAATCAGTGATAAACCCTATGAGAAATAGCAACAGCGTATAGATCCACGCCCTGCTCCAGAATCCCTGTGTTTTCCATTGAGTCATCCGTGCTCTTCCGCAACCCGCTTTATTCGTCTACTCATGACGCCGGTTAACCAAGATCGCATTACTTGGCCTTTGCGCCCTTGATGTCACTTATGATTTTCTGAGAAATAGCCTGAACCTGCTCTTGGGTCATGGCCGACATGACACCTTCCCAAGCAGACGACGAGGTGTCATACGTTCGAGTTCCAATCAGGCGGCCTGATTTCAAGTCCGAGTAATCTGCACTGGAATTGACCCACGCATTCCCCACCATGACCCCCGCTCCGTAGCGAGCGCCTGGGGTCAGGTAACGGAAATTGGTCACGTTGATCTTGATACCGACACCGTCCTTGCCCGCTTGGCTTGATGCCTGAGTCTCTGTAAGGCTGTAGCCGGCGCGAGTCGCTTCGACTTGCAGGGCATCATTCCACTCCCGCTTCAAGCGAGGCCAGTCCTCATTTTGTTGAACCTTGCTATTTCCTTCAAAGTTCACGACCAGGTTCTGCTTGGCTGACTCCTGAATGACGAGCGTTTCAGTCCCGCCGCTTTTTACAGAGGCAGCGCATCCGCTCAACATCAAAACAGCAACAGCACAGGACAGCGCAATCGAAAGCTTGGGTGTGTTCATTGAATTTCCATATCCACAAAATCGGTTGAGAGAGGCGTTAATATCCCGCCGAGCCAGATGGGCCCACACGCTGGACGCGCAGAATTTAGCACCATTACTTCGCTGCTACGAGCCAAGGGTGGGGTCAGCAAAAACTGGGACAGCCCGCGATATTGCGTACATTATTTGGCGGTCTCACAGTCGTGTCTTGTCCGTTCTTCCCGGCGCGAAATCAGCCCCTACACAGGCGCCTATGGGCAGGTAATAGCTTTTCGAGACTGCTTCTTGGTCCACAGAAGACGACCGTTGATTCTTCCATCAGTCCATGACTCGGTAACCAGAGCGCAATGGCCGCTCAGGTTCTCAACAAACGTCCTTGGATAGCCCTCAGGCTTTTCTCCACCCAGACGCATCCAATTTGGATCTGGCGAGCTGACTGATTGATAAGGCATGCAGGCTACTAGGGTGACCAGCGAGAGAGCCAAAACTACCTTTTTCATTTAAGTCCCAATTAATTTGGCGAGTGTCCGGGCAAAACGCGGAGTATAGATTGACTGGATGTTTTCCCAGCGCGAGCTACGACGAGGACTTCCTGCAAGTGCCGCTATAGAACCCACCTCGATCGGCGGAAACCAGAAAGCTGAGGGCAGACCGCGATTTGAATTCACGTGTAATCGAATCGCCTCATAATCGTGGTCTGCCCGCGCTTTCCTTGCATCCGCAGCCCACAAAACCATTGTCGCGAGCGAGGATGAGGAGACGGGGACAGACTCCGATTTGAACTCATGATCACTTTCCAGCCCACTGTAAGGCCACCCTAGCGATGCTCGCTCCCTGCGGGCTCGGCTCGTGAAGAAGGCACCGAAACGACGGCAAGGGTTTAAATTGGACCAGGTCATATCCAAGCGTGCCTGCACCATCTCACTCTTCGCCTGAACGATCTGCCCTGCCAAACTTAGCGCCCTTCTTTTGAACTCCCTGTGAAGCGCCTGCTCCTCGGTCTCGTTTCCCAGTGGTTTAACCTTCATCTCGGAAAATGTGAAAAGCGTTTTGTCGCTGAGCACACAAAACGTGTCGCGACATTTTTGTATTTCACCCTGAAAGACAAAATCGACCGAAATGAACGCACGTTCGTCCATGTCTATGTAGTACAGCGGCTCACCCAGGAGGTTTCGAACTTTTCCGTCCTGGTGAATCCGGCCAAAGGGCGCCCCATCACTGCCCCGGCCTTTGAAGACCAGGTAGCGACCGTTTGTGTAGTTGTACGGCATTAAGGGTCCTCATTCCGAATAGACATCGGAACACATGCTTTGCCCATTCGCTGTCCCCATCCATGACCCGTTCACGCAACGCTATCAGGTCAGGATTACCAATGCTCAATTTCTTCTGGCGACTGCTCGCGGAGCTGCTGACGTGTCCGGCAATTGCCACACGGGTCATCGAGCGTGCCCAGTGCACGCCCTGTGAGGGAACAGGGCGGCGCTGAGGACAGACCACGATCCCTTTTTTACCCACACGAATCATCAGCATTTTTTCCAGCTTGAGATGAGGGGAACGGCATGGTCAAATAACTGATAGCATTTTGATATGGATATTCCAATTGAAGCAATACCGCGGCCCCATCCTATTTTTTTCAGCAATGATCTCACTCTTTGTACTGCTTCAACTCTGGCATGCACGGTCTGCTTCGGAAGACAAAAAGGAGGAGCGAGAACGCCAGCTTAAAGGGACCGCGCTCATCATGAATGCCCAGTCCCCGAAGATGATCGATGACACACGTCTTGATTCGGTAACCTATAACGACGGGATCATGCGTATCTCCTACACACTTACAAAAACCTCGAAAGATGAAATCGATTCCGACGCATTTACGAAAGACAAAAAGGCCCTTGCGGCCTCAGTATCCTGCGATGAAAAAGGTCTAGGACAGTTCGTGAAGTCAGGGCTCTTGATCAAATACACGATCAATGACTCAAGCAGTGCTCCGATCACAGACTTTCAGATAGACAAGTCCGATTGCCTTTGAAGGTCAGCCCTGAATAAGCCCGCCTCTCTCGCGGGCTTTTTTATGCGTGCCGTACCCGCCCTCTCGACGTTTCCGCGCAGTCCGTAACAAGCCCTCGAATACATCCCACTGATTCCTTTTTGCTGCTACGCAAAGACTGGGGAGAGACCACGGTTTTGAGTTCACTCATCATCAGATCGTGGTCTGTCCTCGTTTCCCCCCAGCCCCCCGGATCGAGAATACAGGGGGACGACCAGCATCAGCATCTTGACCTCCAGTATCCAACTGGATACGGTCCACTCATGAATTATCTCATCCAGCAAACGCAGACGTTCACTGCGTGGCATTCATCGGTCCGTGATCTGCGAGCAAAAATCGCTATTGCCCGCCGCATTGATCGCGCCGCAGCAGGTAACCTGGGCGATGTGAAACCTGTCGGTGATGGTATTTCAGAGTTGCGTGTGGATGTAGGCGCTGGCTACCGGGTCTATTCACCATGCGCGGTGGAGTGGTCATCGTGCTACTGGCGGGTGGTGACAAGTCTTCACAGAGTGCTGATATCCGGCGAGCGAAGAAATTGGCCAAAGAGATTTGAACATGAGCCAACACCTGACGACATTTGACATGGCGGCACTACTCGATAGCGACGAAGCAATCAGTGAGTACCTTTCTCAGGTGCTAGCTGATGGTGATAGCGAGGAGTTTCTCCGAGCGATCGGCTATGTCGCCAAGGCCCGAGGCATGGCGCAAATCGCTAAGGACTCTGGCATGGGGCGAGAAAGCTTGTACAAGGCGTTCGCACCCGGATCAAAGCCGAGATTTGATACCGTACTCAAGGTCATTCATGCGCTAGGCATTGATCTTCATGCTCAGCCTGGGCATGCGGCTAATCATTCACCTGCCTGACGATCGGATTAGATACCGGGGACACACCACGATTTTGAGTTCACTTGTAATCGACCGTCTCATAATCGTAGTCGGTCCCGTTCTCCTCTTATGAAACGGGCGGCTCATAAGTCGCCCGTCTTCATTATTCCGCCGCCTGCGCCCGCAATCGTCTTCCAATCACATCCATGACATCACAACCATCGCGTAACGATGTGGTCAGCAATTTACAAAAATCAGTCAGTACCACCGTGTCTGAGCTGATGTCCGAGCGGAACGCGATATTTTCCAAGACTTGGGTCACCGTGCGGATGCGGTAATCGGCGGTTTCGAAAAGGACGTCTGGAGGCGCTTCGGTGTCGATGAGCAGGGTTGCGGGGATGCAGTCGATGCCGGTGATGGGCATGTATCGGGTCATGAGCAGTACCTTCATTCAATTGATTTAGGAGCAGGAGCTTCTGCGCTTCATTCAATCGAGTCGCCAAACCCGAATCGCCATCTGGGCGACAGAGAGACAATAAGCCGCCCATCCAGATGCCGCAATGCGCTGGTTTCCGAGGTTTGCGTAGGAATTTGCGTCAATGCCGCGGGCGGCGCACGGTTGAGCGTTCATAAGGCATAGCGAAGGGACTTATAGACATGGAAAAGGGGACACCCATTAGCCGGCTGCCAGTTGACCCAAGCGAATCCATTGATGGGCACTCTCAGAGACACGGGGCAAAAATAAATCCGTCCCCTTTTCTTGGAATATGCCGACACTGGGAGCCGCATCGGCCTGAAGGCGACGGCTGGTTCTGCCTGGCGACTCACGATACTGACGACGGTCCGGTCTGCTGGTGGGCACGGCGCGAGGTGACGCCATGAGCAAGCGCGCGATTCACCTCTACCCGTGGGATGGCGGCACCGAGGCTGACCAGGATATGCCCGACCACGTTTATTGTGGCGCCGAAGGCGACATGACGAACGACCAGCTCACGAACGACTGGCGGCATGTCACCTGCAAGCTTAGAAGCCCGGCCCAGTGCTGTGCTTCTTGTTTATGGCAGTACCCTACTCTGCTATGTTGGCGCCCTTTGATCGCAATGGAAGCAACGAAGAATGGATCTCTGGAAGGCGCTGACAACCATCATCACTGTAACGATCAGTGCTGACGCGACGGCGTGGTATGTCGAAAATCCAGTGGAGCGCGCGCTGACCGTAACTACACTTGCTCCGACCATGATCCTCGGCGCAACAACGGCACTTACAGTCAACGGCCCAGCAATAATGAAAAAAGCGAAGGACGATGCTCTCGCATTCATAGGCTCTGATGGTGAGATCCGCGGAGCACAGTTTGAGCAGGCGTCTCGCTACTATCGCTCGGCCTACAACTCACCGCTGATGAATGACATGCAACTGGCCCACGCAATCGTAGCTAAGTATTGAATTGGACCAGACTGACGCATCAACACTCCCATGTGAATTAGGGACAGATCTTGATTCGAGCTCGGCTGCCAGTTGATCCAAGCGAATCCATTCGATAGAAGCTCGCAGCGCAGCGAAGCAAAAAAATATCTTTAGGGGGAAATGGGACGGATTTATTTTCTAGCCAGCAGCTAGTTGATCCAAGCGAATCCATTCGATGGAAGCTCGCAGCACAGCGAAGCAAAAAAATAAATCTGTCCCCTTTTTTCTCTTAAGGATGTGCTGACACGACTGCCGACACAGCGGGCAAGTGAGATTGGGGAGTTGTTGCCACACAATTGGAACCACCCTTGATAGCCCGGATATGTAAGTATGCTTTCATCACACGGATAGAAAAAAGGAAGATGCCATGGACGCAGTAATCCGGCTTGCCAAACTTGCCGATATCGATGCGATTTTTAAGATTCGAACCAGTGTTCGGGAAAATCACTTATCTCAAGATCAGTTAACGGAGATAGGCATAACGCCTGAAGCGATAAGTCAGGCAATTTCAGAGACTCCGTGCGCTTGGGTCGCGGAGGTCAATGGTGTTCCAGTCGGTTTTTCGATGGTCGATATTGAAGATGGTTGCGTATTCGCGGTCTTCGTCTTGCCGGAATTCGAAGGGTACGGGTTGGGGCGCAATCTGATGCACGAAGCAGAGTCTTTTCTATTTCAACGCCATCAGAAGATATGGTTAGAAACCGCTGAAGCAAGCCGTGCGAGCGGATTCTATAGAAACCTTGGCTGGCAGCCCGTGAAGAACCTACCGGAAGGTGACATTCGTTTTGAGAAGCAACTGAAGTAAAGCGAGAATAAAGGTATCGAGACGGTTAGATGGTCGCCCGGCCAATTGCGCAAGGTGTGTTTGGCGGACGCTTACGTAGAAACTGCGAACATTCTTAACGAAGGGCTGAAGCTCCCGCCCGAGATAATGGAGTGCTTCCGAGAGCGGGATGTCGGGGTTTTTGAGGGTTTGACTCAAGCTGACGCTAGAGAGCGATATCCACAGCTTTGGTCACAAAATATCACTCGACGTTGGGATGCCGGGCCAACCGGTGGCGAGTCGATCTCTGATGTTGTGAAGCGAGTGCGGGACGTTTTGGTTGAACTGGGATCGAAATACCCGTCAAAAACTGTTTTGCTCGTCGCGCACGGCTTCGTTGCGAAGGTAATCCGCGCGTTGGCTAAAGGGGACTTTTCAGATTTTTACCAATGGCAGCTCTCAAACGGGAACATGCTGGTCCTGGAGGACTTCGAAATTCCAACGCTTGATTCCGTCACTCTGAGAGGCTCGCTGCCTCTAGTGTGATGCACCTATCGCTGGCGCCTATAATTTTGTCTACATACGTATTCATAAACCAGTCAGGTATGTCTTCTTCGTGGAACTGAAGATCAGTGCCGTACGGGGAAACCGGGGAACAGACCAAGAATTGAAATCACTTGTACCTGGCTCTTCCCACCATCGTGGTCTGTCCCTGTTACCCCCGGTGTGATGCTTCGCGTTTAGCACTTAAAAAGTACCTTGCACCGGGTACACCACCCTTCAGCTGCGCTCCGGTTCATTGGAAAACGGAGGGGAGGATGACTTGTATCGGCAACCGTCAAAACCAGTGAGAATCTTATGAATCTACGCCGAATCTCGTCGGCTGGAACACTGATGCTCGCCCCATCGACTATTTGAAGAACCCCGCCCGACACCCTGCTGTCAATCCGTTGCCACTCACACTGCCAGCCTATTACCCACGTGAAGTCTCGAATTTGATAGTCGCCGGTGGCGCTTTGGCATTGAGCGAGTTTCTTGTTGGAGAGATCAAAGGCAAGAAATATGGGGCTTGGATAGCCGAGCAACTGAGTATCGTCAAGGCTCAGGCCTTCTTTTAGGTTGATGGATGCTACAAGTGCTTTTGCTCGTCTCTTGCGCCATATCAAGTGCCATATGGCGAGGCAAAAAATAGAAACAGAAGCCAAGAAGAGCTGACGTCCTTCGACTGTAAGCTTACCGGGCGAAAACTCTATCACGCCCCACAAAAGCCCTATCATCGCAAGCCCCGATACCCAAGCGGCGGGAATCACTACTCTGTTAGCGAGGCTAGCTCCGAGCGTCCTCAAACAGCTTTTCATGACTGCATCCAATATTACTTATAGAAGAACTCGTAGATTATCACTCACAGAGCGCTAACTTACAGGACTTGGTCTACATACGTATGCATAAACCAGTCAGGTATTTCTTCTTCGTGGAACTGAAGATCAGTGCCGTTCGTGACTTCTGCCAGCAGGACCGCTTTTTCTCCGGAGTTATCAAAAATATACGCGCGATCAGAAGCCGCGATGGCCGAGGGAAGAAGCTCAAGCGAGCGATAATAACGTTCGACGATCTTGTCTTGCGCAACATCATGGCCGCCATCATCAACACGGTTTGCAACCCGGTTGATGTTGATTTCGGGGGACTCGGTTGCCACGAAGTAGAGATAGGTCCTGTAGCCATTCGCCTGTGCCAGACGCATGAATTCAACTTTGTCTTTAAATGACATCACCGTTTCAAACGTAAAGTTGACGGTCTGGATAAGCAGGTTATGTCTGATAAAGTCGGAAATCACAGAAGCATAATAGGAGCTCATTTGAACGCCGCGAAAATCGACCTGCTGATTATTCAAACCAATTAACCGAGCCTGGTCTTGCAGTCCGATTTTCTGAAGCAAGGAGTGCTCCGCGAAGAACTTCCGCACAACCTCTTGAGTTGTAGTGACATTGAATTGAGAAAGATCAACAAAGCCAGATGCTCTAGCCTCCTTCTCTATCTCGTCAGCATTTACATAGGTGCAAATGAGATTGGAGGGAATCTGGTCCTTGATGGTGCTCTTACCGGAACCATTAGGACCGGCAAACACCCGCAACCTAGGCACAGGCACTGAGACGACGAACCTTGACGACTTCTCCGACAGTTACCTTACGGCGGGGCTTGGCTTCACCCACTACACGGATGCTGCCGTCAGCCTTCGACTCAACCAGGTGGGAACCCTCAACCATGAGTACCGTGTGCCCAGCTGCAAGGGCGCGGACAAAGGCTGCATGGGTAGCGCCCGCTGCCACGTCCGGGATCTGAACTTCCAGGTTCCAGATAGCCTCTTCAGAGAGCTTTTCTTTTTCAGATCCGGCCATGATTGCCTCCAGTGCTCGGTAGGGGGTGATACACATTCCAGATTCTAGCGCCATCAGTGCACTTACTAAAGGAGCATCGGCTACCTCTCTTCAGCTTGGAGAGGCTAACAGTCAAAGCCTTCCAGAGCTCTTGAGAGCGGTATCGCGACATTCAGAGCGTAACGCGACAAAACAAAACCAGCGATAGGCTTAAGGACTAATTGAGATTTTTTATGAGTTTTTCAGACGCCTCCTACGTAAACGCTCACCATTTTGAAAATCGCAGAAACAAAAAAGGGGTAACCATTTCTGGTTACCCCTTCTAGACCGCCCAGCAGAGCGGATTTTGTTTGGTAGGCGCGATTGGACTCGAACCAACGACCCCCACCATGTCAAGGTGGTGCTCTAACCAACTGAGCTACGTGCCTGCTGTGAGGCGGCATTCTACGGAATTCCGGAGGGGTGTCAACACCTTTTTTTCACCTAACCCTATGAATATGCAAAATATTTAATTTCACCGGGGCAACGAAGATTTGGAGGTGGCTGGCGGCCGATTTTTATCTCGGGTAGGATCGCTGCATTCGTAAAAAATATAAAACAGAGGTTCCAGAATGACGAACACATCCTACCCAGCGTCCTATTACGCCGCATCGGCCAACCCGGTTCCGGCGCGCCCGGCTCTGCAGGACGATGTCGAGACTGATGTGTGCGTGATCGGGGCCGGTTACACCGGGCTGTCTTCTGCGCTGTTTTTGCTGGAGAACGGTTTCAAGGTCACCGTGCTGGAGGCAGCTAAGGTCGGCTTTGGGGCTTCGGGTCGCAACGGTGGGCAGATCGTTAACAGTTATAGCCGCGACATTGATGTAATCGAACGCAGTGTCGGTCCTCAGCAGGCGCAGTTGCTGGGCAACATGGCGTTCGAGGGCGGGCGGATTATTCGCGAGCGGGTGGCGAAGTATCAGATTCAGTGCGACTTGAAGGACGGCGGTGTATTCGCTGCCCTCACCACTAAACAGATGGGCCACCTGGAGTCGCAGAAGCGTTTATGGGAGCGTTTCGGGCATACCCAGCTGGAGTTGCTGGATCAGCGGCGTATTCGCGAAGTGGTGGCTTGTGATGAGTATGTGGGCGGCATGCTCGATATGAGTGGCGGGCATATTCATCCGCTCAACCTCGCGCTGGGCGAAGCGGCGGCGGTGGAGTCCCTGGGTGGGGTGATCTATGAGCAATCGCCGGCGGTGCGCATCGAGCGTGGCGCCAGCCCGGTTGTGCATACGCCGCAGGGCAAGGTCAGGGCCAAGTTCATTATCGTGGCCGGCAATGCCTACTTGGGCAATCTGGTGCCGGAGCTGGCGGCCAAGTCCATGCCTTGTGGCACCCAGGTGATCGCCACCGAGCCGTTGGGCGATGAGTTGGCTCGCAGCCTGTTGCCTCAGGATTATTGCGTCGAGGACTGCAATTACTTGCTCGATTACTACCGGCTGACGGGGGACAAGCGGCTGATCTTCGGCGGTGGCGTGGTGTATGGCGCAAGGGATCCGGCGAACATTGAGGCGATCATTCGGCCGAAGATGCTCAAGGCCTTCCCGCAGCTCAAGGATGTGAAGATCGATTACGCCTGGACCGGAAACTTCCTGCTGACACTGTCGCGTCTTCCGCAGGTCGGGCGGCTGGGGGATAACATTTATTATTCCCAGGGCTGCAGCGGCCATGGCGTGACGTATACGCACCTGGCGGGCAAGGTCCTGGCCGAGGCGCTTCGCGGTCAGGCTGAGCGTTTTGATGCGTTTGCAGACCTGCCGCACTACCCCTTCCCTGGCGGTCAGTTGCTGCGTACACCGTTTGCGGCGATGGGGGCTTGGTATTACGGGCTGCGGGATAGACTCGGGTTCTAAGATGGCATTGGCCACCCGCGGTTGGTTGCGCATTACCGATCTTCCGCGGGTATGCCACAGACGCAGCAGGGAAATGCTCGAATCCACTATTACAGGCAAGAACTGGGTCCTGCTGCCGTCGGGGGAGTACTCCTCTCGATTCCTGATAACACTTAACGTGCGAGGGGAAAAAGTGAGTCTCCCTTCGACCAAGTCATCTGCCCAGCCCTGCAAAGCCAAACATGGTGTGCACTTTAGTTGGGCTGAGCCCTCCATCCGACACGGGTTCCGATGGAGGGCAAGGGCTCACCGGGCAAGCCTGGGAACAGGCTTTAGTCGGTTTGCGGCCAGTCCTCATCGGGAATGTCACTGAAATCACCGCCCTGCACGCCATCGATTTCGTACTGTGTCAGATAGTCGCCGAGCAGGTCGCCGAAGTGGTCTTGCTGAGTCTGCCGTTTGCCCTCTGCAATAAGGCCCGGGAGCAACAGGGCAACCGCGCCGACGCCCGCCGCCACGGTGCCTAGGACTCCAGCCAGCGGGGCCATCGCCGCCCTGACTGCCAGATGGCCAAAAAGGCCTGCGCCGCCCTCAATCGCGGATGCCAGGCCTGACAATGACGCCAGTGCGCCTGAAGTGATGCTGATACCACCACTGACGGGGTCGCCCTTGCGAATCGACTGAACGCCATCAAAGATTCCGTACGCACCCGCAACCATGCCGGCCAAACCGCCGATACCCTTGGCACCGCTTTCAAATTTGTCGGCGATGCTGGTGAGAGATTTTATGGGGTCGTCGAAAAAGGCTTTGATGTTGGGATCAAGATCAGCGTTGCCTATGTTTTTCAGATAGCTTTTCAGGTTCTTGGCACCACCCTCGGTGAGCAGGGTCGTCGTCATGACCGATCCAGTGGTGATGTCTATGATGTTTCGTTCGGTCAGGTTTGCGCCATTCTGAGCGCCTTTGGCGATCGTAACGCCAGCCATGAAGATGCCGCTAACGCCATGCAGTACGCCTTTGTCGGACAAGTTCTTGAGGTCGGGGTTGAGCCAGGACGACTTCAATTCCGCAAGCGACTTGGTGCCTTGGCGCAGGATGTCCCAATTAGAACGGATGCCCGCGACGATCTGGTCGGCCGTTGCGACGGTGCCATCCGGATTGGTCACCAGTTCCGGATTGGACTGGATAAGCGTCTCGGCCATCGTCCTGACTTTTGCCTCGTCAAGTTCGTCGCCGCCATTGATACCCAAGGCTTGCTTGAGGTCATCGAAGGTGCCGTCTTTCATGGCGTTGTCGCGCCCGATCCTGCTGAAGTTGTCGTTCAACTGCGTGTCGAAACGTGCGGTGACGGTAGGGTCCAGTGCCGCGTTGTAGAGCGCGACCTCCGCGGAGAAGGTGCTGACCGCTTCTTCGAAGGTGCCGGTTTGCATCAGTTCTTCCAGTCGTGTCCCGGAAGCAAGCGAGTGCTCGTAATAATCCTGGAACGCTTGGGCATGCTGAGAGGCGCCGACGCCCTTTTGAATCTCTGCCCGATCATTGATGCCGAGCGCTTCCTGATAAAGCGTTGCACTGGAGAAGTATTCGGCCAGCACCGCCTGTTGGTCAGTGCTGCCGTCTTTCGTATGCTTGTCCCATAGCGCATCAAGAGCTGCACCGGACTTGATGTCTTCGTAGTTTTTTTGCACCGAGTCCTTTAACCCAGGTACTGCCTCAAATAGATTGGCCATCTGCGTCGAGGTGGTTTCATTAAGAAACTTGACCACCTCGGGATCACTTTGTAGCTGGTCAATGTGGCTATTGACATCGGCAAGCAGCTTGTTGGGATCTGGATGGCTGCGCACAGCGTTGGCGATGGAAACCTTACCGTAATCATCACTCCACAGACCGGCAGCCGCACCGTCGATGATCAACTGTCGCGCCTTGAGCAGATCCTGTAACACCGCAGCCCGCTGTTCGGCGGAATAGTTGCCAGGGTTTTCGAAGACGTCCTTACCCAGGTCACCGGTATCAATGCCGGAGACCCCGCTGGCATTCGCTATCTGGTTGATGAACAGCAGAGCATCCCCAGCGGTCTTGGGGCTGGCGCTCTTCAGCCAGTTCTGGATGTCGCGCTTGTCGAGCTTCCCATCGGGTTTGCTCTCCAATGGTTTCCCACTGGTTTCAAGCGTTTCGAACGCACCCGCCTGCGACCAAAAAGTCAGGGCTTGCTTCAAGTCATCACTGATGTTCGGGTTTTCATCCAGGTATTTCTGCAGGGCCTCACGCGTCAGGTGTTTACCGCTATCGGTCCGCTCGCTGATCTCGTCGAAGTTCTCCAGCAGCAGCGCCGAATGTTTCGCAAGCTCCAGGGAGGTTGCATCAGCATTCGGGGAGGCTTTCAGAAAGTCGTTATAGGCGCCGATATCTTCGGCTTTAGAGGCAACAGGTCGTAGCCATGCATTCAGGTCGTTGCTGCTGATTTTGCCGTCGGCCTTGTTGTTGTGTGCCTTGGTATCAAGCAGGTCAAAAAATCCTTTGTTATCGAGCAGGAACTGCGCCGCCTCGCGATCTTCCGCGCTTCGATTTTCATCGGCCGCGTACTTCCTCAAATCCTTGTCACTGACAATGCTGTCGGAGGCGTTCCAGTCGTCCCATCGATCACGGATCGTATCGATGACCTCACTGTTCTGCTCGTAGAACTTGCTCTGGTAGCCTTCCTGTTTCCAGACCAATTGGTTGTAGAGGTCGGGCGTCACATCCTTCGAGACATTGATCTTTTCGCCGTTGATCGTCAGGCGGATAAAGCCAGTGTGTTCATCCGGGGGCAAGATTTCTGCGCTCGCCAGTGCTTCTGCTGATAGAAGCGCGCCATCTGCGCACAACAAAAAGCCTTCGTCGTTGCCCTTTTGCAACGCATCAACCTTGGCGAAGTAATCAGGCGTCGCCTCTTTGCTGATGGTGAATTCATTGCCCTCCTTGTCCCGAGCCGAGTATGCCGTCACCTCGCCATCTGTCCACCATCCCATGAAAATCTCGAGATCCTGGAGCGGCACGGTTTCGTCGTCGCGCAGCGTGCGTCCATAAGGCGGCTTCAGCGCTTCAGCTATGGTGCCGCCCGCTTCTCGCAACGCCTGGAGCACCTTGTCAGGCAGGGACGGCGAAGCCTCTTTGTCTGCCGCACCGCGTGGGTCAGGCGTTTTATCGCTGACTTGCTTGCGGGCCGCGCCAAGAATTTTCTCGAAGCGCTGACCCGCTTCAGAATCAGGGAATTGGGTATCTGTGGGGCGTGCATTGCTGTCGATTCGCAAGGGGACATCCTCCTGATCATGGCACCGATAGCGCTAGGGGAATCAACTATTACCGTTGAACGTTACAGGGGGATGTACCCAGGCAGACAACTGGCCCTACAACCCCTATAAAGCAGCGCTGCTCTCCATTTCATGACACTTGCCTCGTTGTACCGCACCACCCGGCAGCCACTCTTAAATCAACCGCGCGGCCACCAGGATATCCGCCACAGCCTGGAAGGTATTATCCGGCACAGGGTCCCCCGGTACTGCTCGTCGGGCGATGTCCTTGGCCAGGACGGTATCAAGGCTATGGGCGATCCCCAGGCCCCTGGCCTGCACGAGCATCTGCGCCGCCTCTTCGAGTTCGGCCTTGCACACCACCACCGGCACCGGGGTTTCACCGCGTACGTAACGTATACCCACCACCCAACCAGGGTCGGAGCCGACCATCAACGATGCACGCCCCACGCCCAGCTTGGTGGCCAGGGCTTGCATTTCCCGACGTTGGCGCTGGCGTTCCTGCTTGATCAGCGGATCGCCGTCACTGTCCTTGCGCTCACGCTTCTGTTCGCTGCGGGTCATTTTCATGTCACGGCCGAACAGCCAGCGTTGCATCATCACGTCTGCCGCCCCGACCAGCAGAAAGGCAGCTAGCACGGTGAACACCAGAGGCTTGAGGACCAGGTAGAAGGTTGATTCGATGCAACCGGCGCCGCAGCGCGAGGACTCCATCAGCGCCTGCAAGGCTCCGCGCCCGATCACGTAGAACGCCAGCCCCAGCAGTACGACCTTGATCACGCCTTTGAGGAATTCGACGAAACTGCGCATCGAAAAAATGCGCTTGAAGCCGTCGATCGGATTGATACGTTTGATGTCCGGTTTGAGGGGTTCGACCGAGAACACCACGCCGCGCATGCTGATGATGTTGGTCAGGATCACCGCCCCCACCGTCACGGCCACCACCGGCAGGGTGAGGTTGATCAGCAACTGCCCCGCGATGTCCAGCACCCGTGGCCAGACGGTGTGAAAAGGTTCGATGTAGATCAGCGCGATCAGGTCCAGCAACGCGGTGATCTGTGCCTGGGCCTTGGGCACCATGATCGAGATGCAGAGCGTGCAAAACAGGATGACCATGCCCGAGACCAGGTCCTGACTCTTGGACACCTGGCCTTTCTTGCGCGCCTCGCTGAGCTTCTTGCTGGTGGCCGGCTGTGATTTCTCTTCGCTGCTATCGCTCATGGACGCTTCGCCCGAAACAGGGAAGTCATACCGAATCGGCCAGCGTCTTCAGGAGCTCCACCGTACCGCGGAATTCGCCGAGTTGCTCGATCATCACCGGAATCAGGAAGCTGATGTAGACCACCATCAACACAGTGAAGAACAGATTTTTCACCGGCAGCGACAGATCGAAAATGTGCAGGTTGGGCGCCATGCGCGACAAGTAGGCGAGCATCAGGTCCGTGACCAGCATGCAGATGATCAGCGGCCCGACCATGATGACGCCGATGCGGGTCACCTGGTCGAGAATCTGCAGCACCGCCATCAACGCCGAGCTGGCAAACAACGGTGTGAACTCGGTCACCGGCCATAACAGATAGCTGTGGTAATAGCCGTCGACCATCATGATGAAGCCGCTGGACATGAAGAACAGGGCGATCAACATCACCGTCAGCAAGGTGGCCATGACACTGGACTCTGCCGACGACAAGGGATCGACCAACTGGGCCATGGTCGAGCCGCGTTGCAGATCGACCAACTCGCCGGCGACTTCCGCCGCCCAGAACGGAATGCCGAACAGCAGCCCGATGAGGATACCGATCAGAAATTCCTTGATCAGTAGGCCGGCCAAGAAAAACCCACCATGCTCTGGCAGTGCCGTGAAAGCGCCATACACCGGAACAAACATGGGGATGGAAATGGATACCGCGACACAGCTGCGGATCATGCCGGTCAGGCCCAGGCGGTTGAAGGCTGGGGTGATCACCACCACGCCCATGGCGCGGCTGGCAGACAGCGCCGCCGAGCTGATGACCGGGTAGGCGACTTCGATGAACTGGTTGGCAAGCTCGGTATTCATGCCATTCAGCGCGTCCACAACGGGAAGTTGTCGAGCACCTGGTTACCCAGCTCAAGCACCTGGCTGGCCAGCAGCGGCCCCACGAACACGATCGTCAGCAGCACTGCCACCAGCTTGACCGCCTGCGGCAGGGTCTGGTCCTGGATCTGGGTCAGTGCCTGCAGCAACCCCACTCCCAGACCGACGATGATCGCAACAGCCAGTGCCGGGGCGGACAACAGCAGCACCGTCATCAGCGCCTGATTCATCAACGAAAGAAATACATCCTGGCCCATCAGGTACCCCCGTAGCTAAGAATCAAGCCATGCATCAAGCGCGACCAGCCGCTCAAGGCGACGAACAGAAAGAGCTTCAGCGGTATGGAAATCAGCGTAGGTGAGACCATGGACATGCCCATGGCCATCAATACGTTCGCCACCAGCAAGTCCACCACCAGAAAGGGGACGTACAGCAGGAAACCGATTTCGAAAGCACGGGTCAGCTCGGAGCTGACGAACGCCGGCACCAGTACCACCAAGTCATCATCGCGCAGATCGGCCCGGGCTTCAGGGGACCAGATGGTCTCCGTGGCCTGGATGAAAAAACCACGCTCGCTTTCGTTGGCGAAGCGCGAAAGGTGCGCCTGCAATGGCGGCCTCAGTGCATCACCGAACGCGGTCAACTGCTCGATGCTCTCGATGTTGAGATCGCGGCCCTGCACCTGCCGGTACATGTCGCCCAGCAACGGCGTAGTGACATAGACCGACAGGATTAGGGCGATGCCGTACAGCACCATGTTGGGCGGCGTCTGTTGCACGCCCAGAGCGTTGCGAATCAGAAACAGCACCACGGAGATTTTCATGAAACCGGTCAGGGTCACCACTGCCAGCGGGATAAGACCGATGGTGGCGACGACAACAATGATTTCAATCAGGTTTGGCTGGTAGCCGTTCATGACGCGGCGATGCTCAACACACGCACGCCCAGGCCTGGACCGATCCTGACCAATTGCCCCAGGCCGACGCGACGCCCGTTGATCATCAGGTCGACGTTGTCCTGGCGTTGCTCGGTGAACGACAGCAGGCTGCCCTCCCCCAGTTCGCGCAGTTGCGCCAGGGTCAACTCGACGCTGCCGGCCTGGCAAACCATTTTCAGTGGCAGTTCGTCCAGGCGCGAATCCAGATTTCGCCCGTCAGGGGTTTCACTCATGGAGGGTGCTTCGTTCACGGAAAATTCCTTGGAAAAATTGATGATCATCGGTGTTTCAAGCAGCGTCAGCCTGGTGCCGTCCTGGCGGGCCCGGGTGTGCAGACGATGGGCCACCACCAGCCGCACTTGGCCCATGGGCCAAGGGTCGAGCATCACCACGTCGCCCGGGTTGAGGCTGCGCAGCTCGCCGACGCTCAGCTCGGCTTCGCCGGCCTCGACCACCAGCCACAGGCGCAGGTCTGTCAGCGCATGGGGAGCCGGCGGCGCATACCGACCGAGCCACTGCGCGACCCGCTCGCCAGCGTTAGCGCTCAAGTGCAGCGCAACGGGCATGGACGAGCCATCGAGCTGGACTTGAGTGGCCAGGCGCAACGGGCAAGGTTGCGCGGCCAGGGCGGCGTGAGCCGGGTCTGCGTGGTCAATGAAACGCATCGATTGCCCGGTCAGGCGCTCCAACGGTTCGATCAGGCTCAGCAGGGCCAGCTCCAGCAGCATCGCGCCAGGCAAGGTTTGAAAGTCCAGGGCGACGGGCATACCCAGGGCGTGCAGTGCCTGCGCTGGCAGGTGCAGCCTGATGGCCGACGCGTCGCCCTCCTCGCCCAGCCCCAGCAACAGCTCAACCGCCGTGACGTCAGCTTCGGCAACGCAACCCCAGCGCACAGCAATGGCCTGACCTGCACATTCGCCCTTCCAGGTTTCGCGGCTACGATGCAGGCGGTTGTGCAGGTCCACCCATTGGGGATCGACAGGCGCCAATGACTCGGCAAAAGGTGTCCAGAGTGGGGGTTGGTGACAGCTCACGCACGGCCTCCGAGGGCAGCGCGAGGAATTTCGTCGGCTTCCAACCGGTGTTCGTCGATAAGGCGCTCGACACGCTCGCGGCCTTCGAGCAAGGTGTCGCAGGCCTGCGCCTGGCGCTGTCGAGCCACATGGGCAACCCGGAACACTTCGCGCTGATGCTCGTGGATTTCCAAGGTGCGCGCCACTTCACTGATGCTCACTTCCAGCTGTCGCTGTCCGCCCTCGTACAGCGCCTCCAGGTGCTCCTGGGCCATACGCCAGTCACTGATCGACATGCCTTCGCTGATCGAGCCGTAGATACGCTCAGCTTCACGGGCCAGGGTCTCACGGTGCAGGCGCAGTTTTTCCTTGGCGTCATCCAGTGCCACGTTGGTTTCCCGGCAGCGTCGCTGCTGAGCGACCAGTTGGCTGGACGCACGTTGCTCACGCAATTGGCGCAACGCTTGAAGGCTGCGCATGTCACTGGTTTTCATAAGACCTCCATGGTTATCAAGCCATCACCCTGCGCATGTGTCGCAGGGTTTCATCGGGGCTGCTTGGCTCGTTGGCTCCTTGGCGCAAGAACGCCTCAATGGCCTCATGCCGCTCAATCGCCTCGTCGGCCAGTGGGTCGCTCCCGGCGGCGTATTCGCCGACCCGGATCAGCATTTCGATCTCGTTGCGCCGCGCCATCAGCTCGCGCATGCGCATGGCCAGGTGGCGTTGCTCGTCGTCACACACCTGGTCCATCAACCGGCTACGGCTTTGCAGCACATCCACCGCCGGGAAAAAGTTGCGTTGCGCCAGTTCGGCGCTGAGCACGATGTGCCCATCGAGGATCGAGCGGGTTTCTTCGGCCACCGGGTCCATCGAGGCATCGCCTTCGGTGAGCACGGTATACAACCCGGTGATGCTGCCGGTCTCGCCGGGGCCGGCGCGTTCAAGCAAGCGCGGCAAGGCGGAGAAAAAGGAGGGTGGGTAGCCGCGTCGGGTCGGCGGCTCGCCCACCGCCAGGCCGATTTCCCGCTGGGCCCGGGCAAAGCGGGTCAGGCTGTCCATCAACAGCAGTACGTTGCGGCCCTGGTCGCGGTGGTATTCGGCCAGTGCCGTGGCAACAAAGGCGGCGCGTACCCGCTCGGCGGCCGGACGGTCGGAGGTGGCGACCACGGCAACGGTACGCGCCCGGGCCTCGGCGCCCAACTGCACATCCAGCAGTTCGCGCACTTCACGGCCGCGCTCACCAATCAGGGCGATCACGATGACATCGGCATTGGTATTGCGCACGATGCTCGCCAGCAGTGACGACTTGCCCACCCCCGGCTCACCGAAAATACCCATGCGCTGGCCCTGGGCCAAGGTCAGCAGGCCGTCGATGCTGCGCACCCCCAAGGACATCGGATGGGCGATCAGTTGGCGACTGAACGGCGCTGGGGGTTCGGCATGCAAGGGGTAGCGTTGCAACACGCCCAGCGGCGGGCTGCCATCGAGAAATTCGCCCATGGGGCTGATCACTCGGCCCAGCTGCGCATCGCCGACGCTCACCCCCAGGGTCTCGCCGGTGGCGATGATTTCGGTGCGAGTCGACAGGCCGTCCATCGAGCCGATGGGCGAAAGGATCGCTTCGTCATCTTCAAAGCCAATGACTTCGGCAGCCAGGCTGCGGCCGCTGCCGGGTTCGCGCAACTGGCACAGTTCACCGATGTGCACACCGGCGACGCTGGCGCGCAGCAGCACCCCACGGATGCTGCGGATGGTGCCCTTCATGGGACGCGGTCGGGCATTGGTCAGACGCTCGGCCAGGCGCGGCAGCAGGTCGTGGGGGATAGTAGTCACGGCTGTGCCTCGTCGGCGTACGGCAGCAGGTTACGGCGCAGGTTGAGCAACTGGGCTTCAAGCCCCAGCTCGACCGAACCCACCGGACTGCTCAGCCGTGCCTGACCGCCTTGCAATCGATCGTCTGGCTCCACGGCAATCGCCGGCAAGCCATCCTCTTGCAGTTTGAGCTGCTGACGCACCGCTTCGGCGTCCTGGCGGGAGACGAACAGGGTCAGGGCCTGGTCCTGGCGGAACGCCCCCAATGCCTTGCGGGCGCAGCGCATCACGCGCTCGGCATCGTCCATGTCATCGAGTATTTCGCGCACAATGCCCAACGCCAGATCGGCCAGGGACGTTTCCAGCCCGGCCAGCCAGGCATCGATCCTCAACGACGTTTCGCCCAGCAGTGCGCTGACCTGTTCGGCCCCCTCCCGGCGTCCGCTTTCAAAGCCTTCGGCGTGGGCTTGTTGCAACCACTGCTCACTGTCTTGCCTGATGGCCTCAGCCTCGTCACGGGCGGCCTGCAGGAAGGCGTAGCCGTCTATCCACAGGTCTGCCTGTTCGGCACGCAGAATACGGGCGGCAGGACGGGTCGGAAGCGCTCTCATCGGGTCCCCTGCTCGTCAAGCTGTTGAAGGTTCGAGGCGGCGCTGCGCACGATGGCCTGGGCATTGGCTGCCGACGTGGAGCCTATCGGTGCGCTCTCATCCGGCAGCTCGGCAAACCGCAGGCGCAGCCAGGACTGAAGTGGCACTGGCTGGGCGCTCAGCCAAACGGCGATGCAGCGGCCGCCATCATGGTCGATGGCTTCAAGCAGTTCAGCCGGCTGGCGCAGCAAATCGGCGCCGCCGCCCAGGGCCCGGTTTGCCAGGGCCAGGGCAAACACGTCACTGCCCAGCGAATCGCGCAACTGGTTGACCACATCGCCACGGATCTCGCGGCTCAGAGTGGTGCTATGCACAATCGCGCCACACAGACGCGGCAGGCGCTTGAAGGCCTCGGGAGACAGCGTCAGCACCGGCAGATCGTCCACATCGGGCAGCGGCAGGTGACCGGGAGCCTGCAGCGCATGGCGGCTGAGCAACAGGCGTATCAATCGCGCCTGGAAGCGCGGCTGTTGGCGCAATGCACTCAGCTGCGCACTGCCGAGGTCGTCGGGGAAGCACGCCGCAAGAGGCGGCGTGCCGACGAAATCCAGCGGCTGTTCGATCAAGTTGTGCCACTGCTGCAACGCGTCGGCACTCATTTCACGCCCTCCAGCTCATACAAGGCACGGGAGGCGCGTCGTTGCCAGTGCTGCCAGCCCAACACACCGACCATCGACAGCGCGACCAGCAGCAGAACGCCGAACAGCATCCAGGCACGGGGCAGGTTGTCTTCAAGCATCCATATGCCCAGGAAGCTGGCCAGGCGCGGCTGTGCGTTGGCCTGACCGCTGCCGGTGGTGGCCTTGATTACCGTGACCGACACCCCTTCGTAGCTCAAGCCGGAGATGCCGTTGGCCACCAGGGTCTTGATCTGCGGGATCAGGGCGTTGATGTCGGTATTGGGGTCGTAGCGCACCAGCACTGAAGCCGACGACGGGGAAATCACCCGTTTGAGCAGGTCATTGTCGGGTAGCACCACATGTACCCGGGCGGAGACCACACCGTCGATCAGCGAGACGCTGTGCGAGAGCTCTTCACTGAGCGCATAGACCATCTGGGCCCTTTCTTGCACGGGAGAGGACACCAGGCCACCACTTTTGAACACGGCGCCCATGTTGGAAAAGGTCTGGCCCGGCAAGCCGGCTTCGTCGAGCAGGCTCATGGCCTCGGCAAAGCGTTTTTCGTCCACCACCAAGGTGAGTTGGCCGTTTTCCTGGACCTTGCGCGAGGCCGGCACACCTTCGCGCAGCAGCACCGCGACCATGGCATTGGCCTCGCGCTCGCTGAGGTTGGTGTACAGGTCGATATCGCAGCCCTGCAGCATGCTGGCAAAGGCAAGGACAATCATCAGACGCACGGCATGGCAACGGCGGGACATGGCTTTATTGACCTTTCAAGAGCGTGTTGGCTGCGCCGGAAATCTGCGTCGCGCCACGAACGACCATCTGAGTTTCAATGGAGTAATCGAACATGCGGCCCAGCGATTGGACGATCTGGTCGACCTGCTGATCGCCGACCTTTTTTCCCGACTCGCCCGCCGCGCCCTCAGGAAGTGACGCGATCTGTTGCGTACCGGAGGGCGCCACAGCGTTGCCAGCCGTCGGCCCGTTGGTCAGCGCATCGGCACGCTTGGCGAAGTTTTGCGAACGGTCGATGAAGCCATTCAGGCGCTCCATCAAGCCTTCGCCGATCTGGTGCGGACTGGCGCCGGCAGGCATGCCCTTGGCACTGTTTGTCATGTGTTCGAACAAGTTCTGGGAGGCCTGCAAATCGACCTGCCCTCCTGACGGCGGCAGCGCCGCCGTGGCTGTTGTTCCGAGACTTACCGTCATGGCGTGGGCCTATTCGTCATCGTCCGACTGGGCTTCGTTCAGGATTTCCTGGGCACGAGGCATGATGATGAACTGGCCACCAATCGTGACGGCCTGGGTGATCAGGGCCTCGGTGAGTTCTCCATCGCTCAGCTCGCTCTTGGCGTTGTCCACCGCTGCGTTGAACTGCGCTTCGGAGTTGGCAGTGACAGCGGAATTTTCGCTGATGGGGGTGACTGACATGGTGGTTCTCCTTGACGGGGTTGATGGAAGATCGATCGGTTAATGGAGCCTACAGGCGAGTGCTTTCACTCTTGTGTCACCGCACCGCCCCTGAACACACGCACGCCGCGCTCGCGAGTCGTCGCCATCGGCGTCGGGGTCGACGTAAGCGGTTGGTCGAAGTGCTGCTCGATCATGGCCAGCCAGGCCGGCGGCCCGGAAACGAGCAACTCATCGCCATCGGGTCCGGTGCGCACCGACATATGCGTGCCGTAGACATCCCGGCTGGTGACGTAATCCTGCAACTGCTCCAACTCCCGGCCCTGGGCCTTGAAGCGTCGCGTATCGGTTTCGGAGTCGGCGGAGAGGTAAAGCACATTGCCGTCGAAGTACCACGTCAGGCCGTTGAAGTCGCACAGCGCCGTCAGGAAATCGCCGGCGGACTCGGCACGTATCCGGCTGCGCGATTTGCCGCGTACCTTGTCCGACATGACGACGCTCAGGTCCATATTTCGGCCAAACTCTTGCAGCGCGGCGCGCACGTCCTGCTCGACCAGCACATAGGCATAGGGCCGAGCGAACCAGTCCGGCTGCGGGTTGGCATCGTCGACTTGCGTTCGATCGGCGGCCAGCAGGTTAAGCGCGATAAACACCAGCGCCACGCCGATCGCCGCCCGCGAGACCTTACGCATGGAAGCGCTCCCCGCCGCCGGCCTGAGGGCACGCCCCGAACAAAAAACGGGCACTCTTATGGATGATGTCAAGAAGATGACTTAAACGTCGGTCACCCTGTTCCGCCTGAGTGCTCAACACTCCTTGGTTTTGCCCACTGCAAAATTCGCCGAAAGAGCCCTGTTCATGCCAAATCGTTTTGCCTGCACATCGTTGTTGTTTGCCAGCATCACCCTGGCCTCCTGCGCCCACCCACCAGTCTCCGATGGCAGCTACCAGCGCTACATGCAACTGGCCGGCGACCTGCAAAAGCGTGGTGATGTGGGATCCGCCGCCGCGTTGTACGAAAAAGCCACCCAGGAACCGGACGCCCGGATCGAGGCGTGGTTGAAACTGGGTGAGGCGCGCCTGGCCAACGGCGATGCGCGGGCCGCCGAGCTCGCCTACCAGCAAGCGTTGGAACATCAGCCCGACAATGCCGCGGCGTTGCTCGGCGTGGGCACCGCCCAACTGCGTCAGGGCAAACTGGAGCGCGCGGTCACTTCCCTGACCCAGGCCAGCGCGGGCAACCACCCCGAAGCGTTCAATCGCCAGGGTGTGGCGCAAATGCTGCGGGGCAAGCCATCCGCGGCCCAGGTGGCATTCATCCAAAGCCTGGCCCTGGCGCCCACCAACCTGGACACGCAATGCAACCTGGCACTGGCCTACGCGTTGGGCGGCCAGGCGCAACAGGCGCTGCGAACCATCAAGGAAGTTAGCGACTCGCCCCGCGTCCAAGCCAGTCATCAACGCAACGCCCTGCTGGTCATGGTGCTGGCCGGCCGCGAAGAGGACCTCAAGACTCAGAACCTGGAAGACATCACGCCCAAGCAATACACCCGGTTGCTGACCGAGGCCCGACGCATCAAGGCCATTCAGGACCCTGCGATGCAGGCCCGGGAGTTGGGGTTGGTCGGCAGCCGCTGAGCCAAACGCGTTCATTGGCCCGCCTGCTTGTCGGCCTTGGCCTGCTGTTCGGCCAGACGGCGACGCAGCTCCTCACGGTCATAACCTTCGATGTAAACCAGGGCCGCCCGCCCCACCGGCGCGGCCATGGTTGGGCCGGTAGCCCGCCCCTCGATCACATCCGAACGTTGCTCAACCATCTGCAGCAGCGTCCGGTTATTCGCACAACCGGGCGGCAGCAGGCGCACATAGCGCGCTTGATCGGTATAAAAGCTGTCTTCGACCGGTGGCTCAAGGCAAGCCACCGGCGCCCACTCAATGCGACCATCGGCGTGGGTGAACGCCTGGTAGTCCGGTGAATAACTCACCGGTTCAAGCTGGGTCTTGCAGGCGCTCAGCAGCACGAGCGCGCCGAACGTCAGAGCGACCAGAGACAGATGGGACGATGAAGGGTTCATGCTCGCTCCTGGCTCAATTGATGTAGAAACCGAACATGTCGCTGCTGCGCGGCCCACCAGACGCATGGGTCGCGCCCTCGGGCTGGGCATCGAGCGGCGTGGCCACGCTGCGGGTGCGAACCGGTTCCACCAGGTACGGCGTGATCAGAATCACCAGTTCGGTTTCGTTGCGCTGGAAGCGCTTGGAGCGGAACAGATTGCCGAGGATGGGCATCTCGCCCAGCATCGGCACTTTCTCGATGTCCTGGGTGCTCTCGCGCTGAAACAACCCGGCAATGGCGAAAGTCTGGCCACTGCCGACCTCGACGCGGGTATCGGCACGCCGCACGCGGAACGACGGCACCTGGTAGCCGCTCACGTCCACAGTGCTGGAGCCCATCAGGCTGCTGACTTCCGGGCGCACTTGCAGGGCGATGCGACCGTTGGGTAGCAAGGTCGGGTTGAACAGCAGCGAGACACCGAAGGGTTTGTATTCGATCCCTACGGTGTCGCGGTTGACCGGAACCGGCACCGCGACCTCGCCTCCGGCCAGGAAGCTGGCTGTCTGGCCGGTCATGGCGGTGATGTTGGGTTCGGCGAGGATTTCCAGGATGCCGTTACTTTGCAATGCTTCGAGCATCGCATCGATGTTGACATTGCCCGAGGCCAGCCCGGCGCTGACCACATTGGAGGCACCAGAAGCCGCGCTGGAGGCCAGGGCTCCGCCCGTCAACAGACCAAAGGAAAAGGTACCGTTGTCGAACAGGGCATTCCAATTCACGCCGTAGCGCAACAACTCCGACCGCGAGACTTCGGCGAAGCGCACCCGCAGGTTCACCTGGGCCGAGCCCGCGTAAGAGGCGGTGTTGAGGGCCGAGCCCAAGCCTTGGCCGTCGCTGGTGAGCAGGCTGTTGAGGTCGGTGGCTTCATCGACACTCTGGACCACGCCCTTGGCCAACATACGATTGCCGGCAGCGGTCACCTGGACATTGCTTGCGGGGTGCAGGTCTTTCAGGGACCGCGTCACGGCCTGGGTGCCGCTATTGATCGCCAGACTCAGGCTGGCCAGTTCCTCACCCTCGGCGCCCAAGGCAATCAGGTTGGTTTGTCCGGGCGCCTTGCCGAACACGTAGATCACGCCAGGCGAAACCACCCGCAGGTCAGCGATACCAGGCTCTGCGACCAGCACCGACTCGACCGGATCCTGGAAACGCAGGATCCGCCCTTCGCCCTGGGCAAGGTCCAGCGTGACCTGGCTGCCCGGGGCGATGGACTCTGCGCTGGCCAGCTGCGGCAGCAGCATGGATGACGCGGCAGCGATCCAGAAGCCGACGCAGACAGGGACGCGAAACAGCGTAAAACACATCATCAAGCAGTCGCCATTGAAGTAAGGGAAGCGTCGTCGGCTGTCCGGCGGCCGGTCGTTTCGGTCAGGCTGATGGAACCGATGGCCTGCAGGTTGTATTCGCCGGCCAGCTCGCGAAATGACAACACCGCCAGCTCCAGCTCGCCCCGCACCACCAGTCGACGCAGGCTGCGACGCAACTCGGGATGCACCAGCAGGACAGTGCGATCACCCTCGGCCAAGTCCTTGCAAACGGCACGTAACTGGATCAGCAATGAACGGCTGGCATGTTCGTTGAGCAACTCGCGCGGGTTGTCGGCACGGCGCAGGTAAGCACGCAGTTGTTCCTCCACCGCGGGGGTCAGCACGAAGGCCGTGATGACCCGGTTGCGATCGGCGTACTGATGGCTGATCTGCCGCGCCAGACTGGCGCGCAAGTGGTCGGCCAGGCGCGCCGCATCCGGCTCGCGGGCGCCCCACTCGACCATGGCTTCGAGCAAGGCGCGCTGGTTGCGAATCGACACACCCTCGGCGATCAACAAGCGCAGGGTTTCAGCCAAACGCTGCAAGGGCACGTTGCGCGAGACTTCCTTGACCAACTCGTCATAGCTGGCTTCCATGCGCTCCAGAATCCTGCGGGTTTCCTGAATGCCCAGAAAGGTCGCGGCATTGCGACGCAGGTTGCGTTCGAGGATGGCCCGCAGGACTTCAGCGGCGCTGAGAAAACCGATACCGGCCTGCTCAAGCAGCGGCTGGTGAGTGCGCTCGATCCATTGCGCCGGGCGACTGTGCAACGGCGACGGCGCCTCCAACGCATGAATGTCCAACAGTTGGACGTGCACCAGATCGTCCTTGAGCATCAGGCAATCAACCGGTATCTCGCCCTCGCTGATGGGCACGCCTTCGAGTTCGACCGAAAAGCCGTTGGCAGGCAGGCTGCGGTCGATGTAGATGTCCGGCACCGGCACCTCGATACCCAGGTCGCCGCGAATCTCATGGCACAAGGCTTCGATGCGTTGGCGCAACGGCAGTTCGGGCGCAGCCTGGGCCAACGCCAGGCCGATACTCAGCAGCACGCGGCTGTGTAGTGGCTTAGCCAGGGTTGCGTACTGTTCGAGCGGTTCGTCTTCGGGCGTCGCGACTTCGCTGACGCCTTCGACCACCTCTTCCCGGAGCGCTTCGTCGCGGCGATAGATCATGAACGCCGCAACGCCCAGCAACGCCGACAGCCCGATGAATACGATGGCCGGAAAGCCCGGCAACAGCGCCACGCCCAGCAGGATAAACGCGGTCAAGCCCAACGCCTGGGGGCTGTATCCCAACTGGTGGAAGATCTCGTTGCCCAGGTTGCCTTCGGTCGTGCCACTGTTGACCCGGGTGACCACCATACCGGCCGCGACCGAGATCAACAGCGCCGGGATTTGCGCGATCAGGCCGTCACCGACGGTCAGCAACGAGTAGGTGTGCGCCGCATCGGCAAACGACATATTGCGCTCGACCATGCCGATCATCATGCCACCCAGCAGGTTGACCGCCAGGATGACCAGGCTGGCAATCGCATCGCCCTTGACGAATTTCATGGCGCCATCCATCGCACCGAACATCTGGCTTTCACGCTCCAGACGCGAGCGGCGTCGGCGGGCTTCATGCTGATCGATGTCACCGTTGCGCAAGTCATTGTCGATGCTCATCTGCTTGCCTGGCATCGCATCCAGGGTGAAACGTGCCGCGACCTCGGCCACGCGCTCGGCACCTTTGGTGATCACCACGAACTGGGCCACGGTGATGATCAAAAACACCACCAGACCGACCACGACCTGGCCGGCGATGACGAAATCGCCGAACGCCTTGACGATGTGACCGGCGTTGCCATCGAGCAGGATCAGTCGCGTGGTGGTGATCGACAGGGACAGGCGAAACAGGGTGCTTAGCAGAATCAGCGGCGGCAGCGCCGAGAACTCCACCGAGTGCTTGATGTAAAAGGCGACGATGAGGATCAGGATGCTCAGCGAGATGTTCAGGCCGATGAGTGTATCCACCAGCCAAGTGGGTAGCGGAATAATCATCATCACGATGGCCATCAGCATGAAGGCGACGACAATCACGTCGCTGCGCTGGGCGGCCATGCGGGCCAAGGCGTTGAGGCGGTCGAGGAACATCATTGCGCGGCCCTGCGGGCGGTAAGATATCGTTTGAAGCACTGGCGCGCCTCATCCTTGCGCCCACCGCTCCACAGCGCACGACTGCGCAACAGCAACAGGCCGCTGGACTCGCCTTCCAGTTCGAGCAGGCGGTCCAGCGCCGACAGGGCACGCTCGGCCTGGCCGCTGTCGGTAAAGGCCATGACCAGATTGCGCAGCAGCGCGGTGTCGGCGGGCGTCATCTGGACGGCGATCAACAGCAGCACCAAGGCACGCTGCGACTGGCCACTGCGGCGATACAGCTCGCCCATGCCCTTGAGCAGATCGACGCAGTCTTGCTCCTGGCGATTCATGACTCGACCACCTGGGCACGTTGTTCTTCGAGCAAGCGACGCAGGTCGATTTCTTCGCTGATGAGCTCATGGGCCAACGCTTTGATTTCGGGCTCGGCATCGAGGATGGGGATCACATTGGCCAAGACGTATTCGAGAATCTCCATTGAGCGGCGACTGCCGAACAACTCTGCGGTCATGCCCTCGACGACGCCCGACTGCTCAATGTCGGCCCGCAGCGAACGACGCGCCGACACCGCGCGCTTGCCCAGCACTGCATCGAAGCGTCCATCTTGGCGCGCCTTGGCCGGCTGGAGGCTTTCTACCGCGGGGGTTCTTTCGGCGGTTGCCGGTAAGGGAGCACCAGGGTCGATTCTCATAAGGTCAACGTGAACCTTTCTTCACCGCGGGCGAGAACCACCTCATGGTTCTCGATGCGTTCGAGCATCCAGTTATCGCTCAGGGCGGCCCCTGGATACAGGCGCTCACCGTTGTCGTTGATCACGTACGGGTTATCGCCGAACCACACCGCCTGAAAACGTACGCGGGGCTTGGCGATTTCGTGACGTGCCACCACATCGGGGAGCAACAGGACCTTCTGGCCAAAGCGGCTATCGAAGGCTTGTTGCAGGCCCAGCCACTGGCTCTTCTGGGTTGGACCGTAAAAACCATGGGCACTGAGTTGGCCATCGACCTCGCCGACCTTGATGTGGTGAAGGCCCAACGCGCCAAGCTGCTGTTCGAGCCAAGCCTTGGCCTGCGCGACAGTCTTCGTCGATTCAGGGTGCACGGTCGGCAGAGCGACCTTGGCGGCGGTGCTCAACGCCAACGGCGCAACCGATTCATCCCGAAAAGCAAAAGCGCCCACGCACAGGAACATCAGCAGCAGCGCGATGAACCACCGCGTCCTACGCTGTGGGGGCGATGTGACCGCAGCCGCTATCGGCTCCACGCTCGCGGCGCCGTGACTGAGGGTCAGGCGGGCCTCGCCGATGCGGATGTCCACAGGCAGGTGCGCTCGATGCCCCTTGCCTGCGGGAATTAGAATTTCCCGGGCGCGGCGACCACGCACGAACACATCGCCGCCAATGGCCTCAACGGCCACCTGGCCTTCGGTGAAACGTAGCGCCACGTGACGCTCGGCAATGCCTGCGTCGCTGAGCAATAGATCAGCATTGGCGGCGCTGCCCAGCATGTAGACGGGCTTGTCCAGGGACAGGCAAACCCCCTGATGTAGACCGTGGGTGATACCCAGCACTGGCAGAGCTTTACCCGTGGCAGCGACGACTGGAGCCGTGGCGAAGAAAGTCAGGGCTGTCATGGTGTATTACCGGAATGAGGCGTGCGGACAGACACCTGTGAGGCACAAGTAAGCTGTCGTTTTTCAAGATCTAGCACCGCAACCAACAAGCATGCAGGCAGCCGTCGGGCCGCCTGCATGACGGCATCAGTTCTGAGGCCGTTGTTTGGTAGCGTCGAGCTCAGCTTTCTTGGCCGTGGACAGCTCGGTGATCTTGGCCGATTTCTCGATCGCCATGTTGAAGGTGGCTTCCATCTTAGCGATAGCCGAGTCAGCGTTGCCGGAACTTACTGGGGGAGTCGTGCTCATGCTGTTTCTCCTAACATAAGAATATTTGAGCCGCCAAGCGGCCAACTAATGTTGCCAAGCGAAGAGTAAGGGCCAAACATTACAGTTCAACGTCTAACACTTGTTTTAATCCCAGGCCCACCACTGCCTTGGTCGGATGAAAAACAAGAACCACATCACACTTGGGTAATATTTTGCTTGCAGAGAAAATTCAAATCACCGCATGCAGGGCTGGAGCACGCCCCTGCATTAATGAGACGGGACTGCGTCAGCGCCCTAGTAAGTACGTCACCTGACACTTCTGGCGAACAGATACTTACAGGCCTAGGGGCAGACGATATAAACAGCGTGGCCACTGAATAAAATACATCTACAGAGCTTTTTCCAAATAAAAGCCACTCGATTAGCAACTTCGCCTTGATGGCCAGTTGCAATCAACTTCACATAACTTCAGTACGCTTCATATCCTGGACAACCCCCCAGTTTCTTACAGGCACTCGCCAGCACGCTGGTGGCCCGGGCAATGCCTTGAGGCAATTGCCCGGGGTCGTCCACCCATCATGCTGCAGCAGCGACCGACTGAGCCGGCGTCAGGAAGCGATGGTGCTATCTTCGCCCGGCCACTCCTCGTAAGGGATATCCCAGATATCGCCTTGCGGCACGCCGTCGATTTCGTACTGAGTCAGGTAATCGCTCAAGGCATCCGCGAATTTGCCCACCCGCGTCTCCTGCTTGCCTTCCTCGATCAAGCCCGGCACGAGCAGCGCCAGCGCGGCCACACCCGCCGCCGCGAAGCCCAAGCCACCCGCTATCATCGAGATTCGCGAAGCGGCAATCGCCGAAACGCTCATCGCGCTGGCGCCCACCTCAGCCACCGAAGCCAAACCAGCCATGATCCCCAACGAACCGGCCGTGATATTCATGCCACCGGAGACCGTATCGCCTTTCCTGAGCGCCTTGACACCATCGAAGATGCCGTAGGCACCGGCTGTGATAGCGGCAATGCCACCGATCCCCTTGGCCGCGTTTTCCATGCCCTTGAGGTTGGCGGTCACGCTTTTGAGCGGATCGTCCATCTTCTTGCCCAGGTCGCCGAGCCGATCACCTGTCAGCTTACCTTTCACATCCTTGAGGTATTCCTGATAGTTTTTCAGCCCCCCTTCAGCCAGGAGCGTGGCGGCCTGCACTGAGCCGGTGGCGATGTCGACGATTTGCCGCTCGGTCAGCTTACCGGCGTTGTTGGCACCTTTGGCGATAGTCACGCCGGCCATGAACAGCCCACTCACACCGTGCAGGACACCTTTGCTGGCAGCGCCCTTGATCGAGGAATCCTTGCTGAAGACATCCAGCGCATCCAGGGTCTTGGTGCCCTGGCGAAGCAGGTCCCAGTCCCCCCTGAAATTAGTCAGGATCTGGTCTGGCGTGGCGACGGTGCCGTCGGCATTGACCAGCATCTGCGGGTTTTCCTTGCTGATCTGCTCGATGATTTTCTTGACCTTCTCCTCGTCCAGCTCACTCCCACCATTGACGCCGAAGGCCGCCTTCATGTCGTCGAAGGACGCATCCTTGAAGGCATTTTCCTTGGCGATCCTGGTGAAGTTCTCGTTGAGCTGTGTGTCGAACTTGCCGGTGAACTCAGGGTCCAGCGCCGAGTTGTACAGCGCGACTTCAAGGCTGAAGGCACTCATGGCTTCGTCAGGGGTATGGTCCTTGAGCAGCTCATTCAGGCGATCGCCTGAAGCCAGCGACTTCTCGTAAAAGCTTTCCAACTCGGCATTCGCCTTGGAGCCTTTGACGGCGGCCTGGATCTCACCGGCATTATTGATGCCCAACGCGCCCTGGAGGGTCTGTGCCGTACCAAAGAACTCGGCAAGAATTTCCGTGTGGGTCGTCTTGCCATCCTTGGACTTGGCCTCCCACAGTGCATCAAGTGACTTGCCAGACTTGATTTGGTCATCGTAGGTTTTTCGCAGGGACTCCTTGAGCCCCTTGTTACCGTCCACCAGCTTGGTCAGCTCACTGGAGCCATGCTCGCCCATGTACTGGCTGACAGCAGGATCACTTTCCAAGAGACCAATGTGCTTGTTGACATCGTCCAGCAGCTTCTGGGCATCGGGATGGCTGCGCACCTTGTTGGCAATCGTGACCTGCGACTTGTCATCCCTCCACATCCCGGCGGCGCTGCCCTGGATAATCAACTGCTGGGCGGCCTTGAGATCCTGCAGAACAGCGGCCTTTTCCTCTGCCGAATATTTCTCCGGATGATCAAACACGTCCTTGTTCAAGCCTGCGGTATCGACCCTGGCCAAGGCATTGTTGCCGGCGATCCCCGAAAGCAGCGCGGTCACGGAGGTCGCATCCTTGGGCACGTTGGCACTCTTGAGCCAACTCTGGACATCCCCCCTGCTCAGTTCGCCATCAGGATTCTTGTCCAGTGGGTTCTTGGCGTTGTCGATAACCTTGAACGCACCTGGCTGAGACCAGAAATCCAGTGCCTGCCTGGTCTCCTCGCTCAGCTGTGAATTCTGGTTCCTGTACTCCTTGATATCCTCGGCAGTCAGGTACTTGCCCGCACCGGTCTTGCCCTTGATGGCCTCAAAGTTTTCATCGAGGATCGCTGCATACTTGGCGATCTGCTGCGACGCCGGATCGGCATCCTTGTTGGTCTTGAGGTAATCCTTGTAGCTGGCAATATCATCGGTTTTCTTGAGTTCCGGCAGGCTCGAAAAGCCTTCCTTGCCGAAATCCTGCAGTCGACCCGCCTCAGTGCCGTGCTTGGCTTCGCCGCTCTTGGTGAAACCGTCCACGCTGCAGTTGAACACATCACCACCGGACTGGGCATTGCCCTTGTCATCGAACATCGTGATGCGATCCAAGACCTGCGCAGCCCGGTAGGCGGCGTCGGCGTCGTTCTCGTAATCGCCGACCTGGTCCTTGAGCATGTCCTTGACGCCACTCTGGTTGCCCAGGTTCTTGAGCAGCGGGTTGTCTTCAATGATGTCTTGGGCTGAGCGCTTATCCTCTTCCGGACGCTTCCAGACGATGCCAACCTTTTCGGCCTGCTCGCGGGCTTCCTTGTTGTCGCCAGCCGACGACGAATCCTTGATTTCACCTTTGAGGGCAGAAAACCCCATCTTGCCGAAGTCCTGCAGGCGGCCGGCTTCGGTGCCATGCTTCGCTTCGCCGCTCTTGGTGAAACCATCGACACGACCGTTGCCTACGTCCTTGCCGGCAATCTTGCCCCCCTCGCCATTGAGGGTCTCGATGTGCTCGAGCACCTGGGTCGCCCGATAGGCCGCGTCGGGATCATTTTCAAAATCGCCGACCTGCTCCTTGAGCATGTCCCTGACACCGCTCTGATTGCCGAGGTTCTTGAGCAAGGCATTGCCATCGATGATGTCCTGCGCGGAGCGATCATCCCCTTCAGGGCGCTCCCACTTGATCCCCAAGGCCTCGGCCTGCTCGCGTACCTTGGGATCATCGCCAGGCTTGGATAGATCCTTGAGCTCGCCTTTGAGGTGCGAGAACCCTTGTCGACCAAAATCCTGCAGGCGACCCGCCTCGGTGCCGTGCTTGGCATCGCCGCCCTTTGTGAAGCCGTCGACCCGGCCGTTATCGATGTCTTTGCTGGCAATCCGCTCACCGCCCTCATCATATTTTTCCACGTGCTCAAGCACCTGCTTGGCGCGGTAGGCCGCATCGGGGTCAGTCTCGAAATCGCCGACACGATCCTTGAGGTTATCCTTCACATCGCTCTGGTTACCCAGGTTCTTGAGCACTGGCGTGTCATTGATGATGTCCTGGGCCGAGCGGTCGTCGCCTTCCGGCCGCTCCCATTCAATGCCCGCATCCTTGGCCTGCTTGATCGCCTGGTCCCAGGCTTCGGCAAGTTTCGGGTCTTGCGGCCTAGAAGTTATGCCTACAAAACTGACATCTTGAACGGACATGAAAAACTCCTTTTTCTGGGGCACGGATAAGTGCAAGGTGCGAGCCCGCAAAGGCGCAACACCTGCGACACATCAGCCGGCGTAAATACGCATGCTCAAAGTGCCATTAAGTTGATATTAATCGGATGATAAATCTGCGTAGCGGCAGGATCATGAAAGGAGTATCACGGAGAGTGTTACAGCAAAAAAAACGATCACATTAAGTTTACATGACGCTTTTACTGTAGCGCCAAAATGATACCAATAAGCCATCGCCGCGTATCAGTATCTTAAGAATTGCCTCGCCCCTCTAATGGAGAAGAGCGACTACAACGGCCCCACCAAGAAAAAGTTAATCTCATAGGCTGTGTTGAACTTATAAAAGTTTTCCTCGCTCCCCTCACCACGCCAAACACACTTTCGCCAATAACGTTCCTGTTCCTGGCGATGTAATATTCATATGGCGACTATTTCGTAATTTTCGAAAGGGCTGGCTGGTAGTGGGATTCGCCTTGTATTCAGGTAGAGCGAATACTCTATCAATCTAGTTGAGTGCTCCTCCTCCCCGCCAGTGTTGCCTGGCGTTGATAAGGACCGGAAATGCCAAGAAGGGGAATACCGCCCAGCGGTAGACGCACCAATACGAAATTGATGTGCAAGAAATCGTAAAAAGGCTGTGCCAGCGGTGTACTTGAAAACCGCGGTTGAAGATAGATTTCAGGGAATTCAGAAACGAAAAAAGCGGCTCAAGGCCGCTATTTCCGTAGCTTCAAGGCGTTCAGTGGGCCTCGAAGCAGATATGGCGCAGCGGACGGGACTCGAACCCGCGACCCCCGGCGTGACAGGCCGGTATTCTAACCGACTGAACTACCGCTGCGTATCGCTATGGACTTGCGTCCAGTTAACTCGTCTGATCAAAACCCTGGGGTCTGGATCTCGAACCAGGCGAACCTGCTTCGGAAAATATGGCGCAGCGGACGGGACTCGAACCCGCGACCCCCGGCGTGACAGGCCGGTATTCTAACCGACTGAACTACCGCTGCGCGTCGGTGGAGGCTTTTGACAGCTTCCGTCTTGCTTTCGCAAAACTCTCGTAAAACATGGTGGGTGATGACGGGATCGAACCGCCGACATTCTGCTTGTAAGGCAGACGCTCTCCCGGCTGAGCTAATCACCCTTTGCTTCGCTGAGGCCGCGAAATTTACGCAGGTACCGAAGCTAAGTCAATAGCAGGGTTGAAGTTTTTTCAAAACAGTTTCAAACGGCACCCGCGACCGCCCTCACTCATAAATCATTTTCTTGGTCATGCCGCCGTCCACCACGAACTCCTGCCCCGTGACAAAACCGGCATTGCGCGACAACAGCCACGCCACCATCGCCGCCACGTCCTCTACCGTGCCCACCCTTCCCGCGGGATGCTGGGCGTGATCGGCGTCGGTCAGCGGCTCGGCGCGGCGCTGGGATGGGTCCCGTGCATCGATCCAGCCAGGGCTGACGGCGTTGACCCGGATCTCCGGTCCGAGGCTGATGGCCAGGGCATGGGTCAGGGCCAGCAGGCCGCCCTTGCTCGCCGCATAGGCTTCGGTGTCGGGTTCCGATTGCGCGGCGCGGGTCGAGGCCAGGTTGACGATAGCGCCGTTGTGAGCACGCAGATACGGCGCGCAGTGCTTGGCCAGGAGCATCGGCCCACCGAGATTCACCGCCAGGACCCGATTCCAGTAAGCCAGGTCGAGGCTTTCCAGAGTGATGTTGTGCGGGTCAGCGATGGCCGCGTTGCACACCAGCGCGTCGAGCCGCCCGAACTGCCCGAGCACCTCGGCGATACCGGTGGCGACCTGCGCCTCGTCCGCCACGTCCATGGCGATGAACCAAGCGTGGTCGCCCAGGGTCTTCGCCACCTTGGACCCGCGTTCGCGATCCAGATCGGTCAACACCACCTGCCAACCTTCACAGATCAGCCAGGCGGCGATGCCCAGGCCGATGCCCCGCGCGGCGCCCGTAACCAGTGCAACCCGGCCATGAGTGCCGCTCGGCGGCGCAGCCAGCTCGATCACAAGGCCGCCAACCCGCGGGCCAGGTCAGCTTGCAGGTCCGCCACGTCTTCCAGGCCGACCGCGACGCGGATCAGGCTGTCACGAATACCCGCCGATTCACGTTCCTGGGGCGACAGGCGACCGTGGGACGTGGTGCTCGGGTGGGTGATGGTGGTTTTGCTGTCACCCAGGTTGGCCGTGATGGAAATCAACCGAGTCGCATCGATAAAGCGCCAGGCGCCCTCCTTGCCCCCCCTGACCTCGAAGCTCACCACCGCACCGAAACCGCGTTGCTGACGCAAGGCCAGGTCATGTTGCGGATGGCTCTTGAGGCCGGCGTAATGCACCTTCTCGATGCCGTCCTGCTGCTCCAGCCACTCGGCCAGGGCCTGGGCATTGGCGCAATGGGCTTTCATGCGCAGGCCGAGGGTTTCCAGGCCCTTGAGGAAGATCCAGGCGTTGAACGGGCTGAGGGTCGGCCCTGCGGTGCGCAAGAAGCCCACCACCTCTTTCATCTGTTCGCCACGACCGGCCACCACGCCGCCCATGCAACGGCCCTGGCCGTCGATGAACTTGGTCGCCGAATGCACCACCATGTCCGCGCCCAGCTTCAGCGGCTGTTGCAGCGCCGGGGTGCAGAAGCAGTTATCGACCACCAGCATGGCGCCCTTGGCATGGGCGATTTCCGCCAGTGCGGCAATGTCCACCAGTTCAGCCAGGGGGTTGGAAGGCGACTCGACGAAGAGCAGCTTGGTATTGGCCTTGATTGCCGCATCCCAAGCGGACAGATCCGCCAGGGGCACGTAATCGACTTCCACGCCGAAACGCTTGAAATACTTTTCGAACAGGCTGATGGTCGAACCGAAGACGCTACGCGACACCAGCACATGGTCGCCGGCGCTGCACAGGCTCATCACCACGGCCATGATCGCGGCCATGCCGGTGGCGGTCGCCACGGCTTGCTCGGCGCCTTCCAGGGCGGCGATGCGCTCCTCGAAGGCCCGCACGGTCGGGTTGGTGTAGCGCGAGTAGACGTTGCCCGGCACCTCGCCGGCAAACCGCGCCGCAGCGTCGGCAGCCGTGCGGAACACGTAGCTGGAGGTAAAGAACATCGGATCGCCATGTTCGGCTTCCGGTGTACGGTGCTGACCCGCGCGAACCGCCAGGGTATCGAACGCTACGCCTTCAAGGTCGCTGTCCAGCCGACCGGCATCCCAATCCTGACTCATGCTGTCACTCCTTTAATCGGTTAAACGCAAACCGGCCCCTCGGGGCCGGTTCGTACTCAGTTGTTGTACAGGTCGATGATCGCACTGACCGCCTGGGTCTTGGCCTTGGACGCATCGTTACGCGCGTTCTCGATCTTGTTCAAGTAGGCGTCGTCGATGTCGCCGGTGACGTACTTGCCGTCGAACACTGCGCAATCGAACTGCTCGATCTTGATCTTGCCGCCGCCCACCGCTTCGATCAGGTCCGGCAGGTCCTGATAGATCAGCCAGTCGGCGCCGATCAGGTCGGCCACGTCCTGGGTGGTGCGGTTATGAGCGATCAGCTCATGGGCACTCGGCATGTCGATGCCGTAGACGTTCGGGTAGCGCACGGCCGGGGCCGCGGAGCAGAAATACACGTTCTTGGCGCCGGCTTCGCGGGCCATCTGGATGATCTGCTTGCAGGTGGTGCCACGCACAATGGAATCATCCACCAGCATCACGTTCTTGCCGCGGAATTCCAGTTCGATGGCGTTGAGCTTCTGGCGTACGGATTTTTTCCGTGCGGCCTGGCCCGGCATGATGAAGGTCCGGCCGATGTAGCGGTTCTTCACGAAGCCTTCGCGGAACTTGACGCCCAGGTGGTTCGCCAGCTCCAGGGCCGCGGTGCGGCTGGTGTCCGGGATCGGGATGACCACGTCGATGTCGTGCTCCGGACGCTCGCGCAGGATCTTGTCGGCCAGCTTCTCGCCCATGCGCAGGCGCGCCTTGTAGACCGAGATACCGTCGATGATCGAGTCCGGACGCGCCAGGTAGACGTGTTCGAAGATGCACGGGGTCAGGGACGGGTTGGTCGCGCACTGGCGGGTGTGCAGCTTGCCGTCTTCCGTGATGTAGACCGCTTCGCCGGGAGCCAGGTCGCGAATCAGGGTGAAGCCCAGCACGTCCAGGGACACGCTTTCGGAGGCGATCATGTACTCGACGCCTTCGTCGGTGTGACGCTGGCCGAACACGATCGGGCGGATGCCATGGGGGTCGCGGAAACCGACGATGCCATAGCCGGTGATCATCGCCACCACCGCGTAGCCACCCACGCAACGGTTGTGCACGTCGGTCACGGCGGCGAACACGTCTTCTTCGGTGGGCTGCAGCTTGCCGCGCTGGGCCAGCTCATGGGCGAACACGTTGAGCATCACTTCCGAGTCGGAACTGGTGTTGACGTGGCGCAAGTCAGATTCGTAGATCTCCTTGGCCAGTTGCTCGACGTTGGTCAGGTTGCCGTTGTGCGCCAGGGTGATGCCGTAAGGCGAGTTGACGTAGAACGGCTGGGCTTCAGCCGACGTCGAGCTGCCCGCGGTCGGGTAGCGCACGTGGCCGATACCCATGTGGCCGACCAGACGCTGCATGTGACGCTGGTGGAACACGTCACGCACCAGGCCGTTGTCCTTGCGCAGGAATAACCGGCCGTCATGGCTGGTCACGATACCGGCAGCGTCCTGGCCGCGGTGCTGGAGCACGGTTAGCGCGTCATACAGCGCCTGATTGACGTTCGACTTACCGACGATACCGACGATGCCACACATGCGACGCAACCCCTACTTAATGGATCTGAACTGAACAACACTCACTGCGGCGTTTTGGCCGTCGGCAAGAGGTGTTCCTTGAACGGTATTTCAGCGGGTACGCTGATACCGCTGGCAAGCCACTGACTGCTCCAACCCAGGATCAGGTTTTTGGACCAGTCTGCGACCAATAGAAATTGTGGCACGAGCCGGGACTCCTGCCACCACGTATCCTGCTGCACCGGACCCAGGCTCAAGAGCCCGACGGCCACGACCACCAGCAACGCGCCACGCGCCGCGCCAAAGGCCATGCCCAGGAACCGGTCCGTCCCGGAAAGCCCGGTGACGCGAATCAGTTCGCCGATCAGATAATTGATCATTGCGCCAACCAGCAAGGTGGCGATAAACAAGATGGCGCAGCCCGCGATCACGCGGGCCGAGGGAGTTTCGATGTATCCGGCGAGGTACTGGGACAGCGAACCACCAAACATCCAGGCTACGACTCCCGCGATGATCCAGGTCAGCAGCGAGAGGGCTTCCTTGACGAAGCCGCGGCTCAGACTGATCAATGCGGAGATGGCGACGATCGCAACGATCGCCCAGTCAACCCAGGTAAATGGCACGGTGCAGCCTACAGACGGATAAGGCGGCGCATTTTAGCAGAGCCCAGGGCTGTCGGTAAGCTGCGTGATTCAAATCAGCTAAATCGCCGTCAACCGCGCTCAGGCTGGAAGCGCACGACGAACCCCTTGAGGTTCTGCTGGCGGCCGAGCAGATCACGCAGGCGGTCGGCCTCGGCACGCTCGATCAACGGCCCGACAAACACCCGGTTCTTGCCATCGGCGGAGCGGATATAGGCGTTGTAGCCCTGGCTGCGCAGGGTTTTCTGCAAGTTCTCGGCACTTTCGCGACTGGTCAGGCTGGCCAGTTGCACCGACCAACTGACCGACAGGCCATTGGCGTCCACGCGACTCTGGGTCGTGTCCGGCTTGGTCGGCGCGGCGGTGATCGGCTGGCTCGGAGCCGGTTTGATCGCCGGCGCCGCTGGAACAGCCACGGGCGCGACAGCCGGTTTGCTCGGTGCAGCCGGAGCTGGCGTGGCAGGAACAGGTGCAATCGGCGTGGAAGGCGCAGCAGGTTGCTCAGCCAGTTCCTCGTCGCTTGGCACCGGCTCCTGGGGCAAGACCTGGGGCTCGGGCACGGCCACCGGTTCGACCTGCACGGGCGGCACCGAAGGTGCCTGGGGCGCGGCTGGCGCGTCGACCGTGACCTGGCGTTGCTCGTCCTGGCGGGAAAACAGCATCGGCAGGAAAATCACCGCCAGGGCCACCAATACCAGGGCCCCGACCATGCGCTGCTTGTACGCTTTATCCAGCAATGCCATCTGCAGCTTCCTCCGTGGAGCGCCGGGCCAACCATTGAAGGGCCTCGGCAACACAAAAAAATGATCCGAACAGCAGGATTTCATCATTGGCCGTCGCCAGGGCGCACTGCCCTTCCAGGGCGTCAGCCACGCTGGCGTAGGCTTGCACTGAAGCACCGTGACGCTGCAAGGCCTCCTGCAGCTCAGCCGCCGTACGTGAGCGCGGCGAATCCAGCGGCGTCACCGCCCAGTGCTGGACACTAGCATCCAACGCATCGACAACGCCATCCAGATCCTTGTCGGACAACAGCCCGAACACCGCCAGGCGCCGTCCCGCCACGGGCCGCCGCGCCAGGCGTTCGGCCAGGTACTGCGCCGCATGGGGGTTATGGCCGACGTCCAGCAACAGGTTCAGGCGTTTGCCTTGCCAATCGAACTGACGGCGGTCGAGGCGCCCGACCACACGGGTCGCCTGCAACGCCTGGACGATTTGCCCGGCCTCCCAGGGCAAGCCCAGCAACAAATAGGCCTGGAGCGCCAGCGCGGCGTTCTCCATCGGCAGGTCCAACAGTGGCAGGTCGCGCAACTCCACTGGATTACCGCGCAGATCGCTGCCGCGCCATTGCCAGTGCTGCTCGGTCATCGCCAGATCGAAATCCCGCCCTCGCAGAAAGAACGGACAGCTAAGCTCGCGAACCTTGTCCAGCAATGGCTGAGGAGGATTGAGATCGCCACAGAGCGCAGGCGCGCCCTGGCGGAAGATGCCGGCCTTCTCGAAGGCTACGGATTCGCGGGTATTGCCCAGGTAATCGGCATGGTCCACGCCAATGCTGGTGACCAGTGCAATGTCGGCGTCCACCAGGTTGACCGTATCCAGCCGCCCGCCCAGACCGACTTCCAGCACGACCGCATCGAGACCGGCACGGGCAAACAACCAGAACGCCGCCAGGGTGCCCATCTCGAAATACGTGAGGGTTGTATCGCCTCGCCCGGCTTCCACCGCGGCAAAGGCTTCGCACAGCTGGGCGTCAGTGGCTTCGACGCCGTTCACTTGCACCCGTTCGTTGTAGCGCAACAGGTGCGGCGAGCTGTACACACCGACGCTCAGCCCCTGGGCCCGCAGCAGAGAAGCCACGAAGGCGCAGGTCGAACCCTTGCCGTTGGTGCCGGTGACGGTGACGACCCGGGGCGCCGGCTTGGCCAGTCCCATGCGGGACGCTACCGTTTGCGAGCGCTCCAGCCCCATGTCGATGGCCGATGGATGCAACTGCTCGAGGTAGGCAAGCCAGTCGCCCAGGGTGCGTTGGGTCATAGCCCGGCAGGCACTGGCGGAACCACGATCGGCTCGATCGGTGCGGCGACGAATGTCGGCGTCGGCAGGCCCATCAGTTGCGCCAGCAGGTTGCCCAGGCGCGGACGCAGCTCTTGGCGATGAATGATCATGTCGATGGCGCCGTGTTCCAGCAGGAACTCGCTGCGCTGGAAGCCTTCCGGCAGTTTTTCACGCACGGTCTGCTCGATCACACGTGGGCCGGCAAAGCCGATCAGGGCTTTCGGCTCGCCGACAATCACGTCGCCGAGCATGGCCAGACTGGCGGAAACACCGCCGTAGACCGGGTCGGTCAGTACCGAGATGAACGGAATGCCTTCTTCACGCAGACGCGCCAGGACCGCGGAGGTCTTGGCCATTTGCATCAGGGAGATCAGCGCTTCCTGCATCCGCGCACCGCCGGAAGCGGCGAAGCAGATCATCGGGCAACGGTTTTCCAGGGCATAGTTGGCCGCGCGAACAAAACGCTCGCCGACGATGGCGCCCATGGAACCGCCCATGAAGGAGAACTCGAAAGCCGAGACCACCACCGGCATGCCCAGCAAGGTGCCGCTCATGGACACCAGGGCGTCTTTTTCACCGGTCTGCTTCTGGGCAGCGGTCAGGCGATCCTTGTATTTCTTGCCGTCGCGGAATTTCAGACGGTCCACCGGCTCCAGGTCGGCGCCCAGCTCCACGCGGCCTTCTGCGTCCAGGAAAATATCGATACGGGCACGCGCGCCGATGCGCATGTGGTGGTTGCACTTAGGGCAAACGTCCAGGGTCTTTTCCAGCTCGGGACGGTACAGCACCGCCTCGCAGGATGGACATTTGTGCCACAGACCTTCAGGCACCGAGCTTTTCTTCACCTCGGAACGCATGATCGAAGGGATCAGTTTGTCTACTAACCAGTTGCTCATGCTTTCTTTCTCCAGTACCGGCGGCCCGAACGCTCTGGTTCGCGGCCCCGCGTATGCCCTTGAGCTAAATTCATTGTGCGGCGAGGGTCGAACGGCCACCACGGTCAGCGCGAAACATGACCTGCGTGCAGCCCAACCTCCTCTGCCATCCCGGCAACCGCTGCACCGCGGTTGCCCCTACGCTATCGGCCCACCCGGAGGCGGTGCCTGCCTGCTTTGTACAGTGCAGGTATGGACGGCGGCAGTCTGCCAGCCGTCACATTGACTACTGGCTGTTGCGAACAGCAGCCATGAACGCACGAATCTTTGCCGGATCCTTGATGCCCTTGCCCTGCTCCACCCCACCGCTCACATCCACTGCATAGGGGCGAACCTGACGAATGGCCGCGGCGACGTTTTCCGCCGTCAGGCCGCCGGCCAGGACGATCGGCTTGCCCAGGCCTTGTGGCACCAGCGACCAGTCGAAGGCTTCGCCGGTACCGCCGGGAACGCCTTCTACATAGGTGTCCAGCAAGATACCGCTGGCACTGGCAAAGGCTTCGCAACCGGCGGCAATGTCGTCACCGGCCTTGACCCGCAACGCCTTGATGTACGGACGATGCCAGCCTTCGCAGTCGGCCGGGGTTTCGTCGCCATGGAACTGCAACAAGCCCAGCGGCACCGCATAGAGGATCTCGCCCAGCTCGCAACGACTGGCATTGACGAACAGGCCCACCGGGGTCACGAACGGCGGCAAGGCCTGGACGATCGCCCGCGCCTGCTGCACCGTCACCGCCCGCGGGCTCTTGGCGTAGAACACCAGCCCGATGGCATCGGCCCCGGCCTCGACCGCCGCCAACGCGTCCTCGACGCGGGTGATCCCGCAAATCTTGCTGCGAACGACGGGCATGGTGGGTAAAACCTCAGGCAAATCCGTGAAAGTCCCGGATGGTAACAAATGCTGCGGAGGGCGTCAGCCGTCGAGTTCCGAGAAGCCAGTGAGGAAATGTGGCCCGATGTAACGCTCCGGCAGCTCGAACTCATCGCGATATTCGACCTGTACCAGGTACAAGCCAAACGGATGCGCCGTGACACCACCGGAACGGCGGACACGGCTGTCGAGCACTTCCTTGATCCATTCCACCGGCCGCTCGCCGGCACCAATGGTCATCAGCACGCCGGCAATGTTGCGCACCATGTGATGCAGGAAGGCGCTGGCGCGGATGTCGAGCACGATCATCTTGCCGTGACGGGTCACGCGCAGGTGATGCAGCTCCTTGATCGGCGACTTGGCCTGGCACTGGCCGGCACGGAAGGCGCTGAAATCATGGACACCGACCAGGTACTGTGCGGCCTCGGCCATGCGCTCGACGTCCAGCGGGCGGTGGTTCCAGGTGATTTCTTCGTTCAGGTGCGCCGGACGGATCTGATCGTTGTAGATCACGTAGCGATAACGCCGGGCGATGGCCTTGAAGCGCGCATGGAAATGCGCCGGCATCACCTTGGCCCAGCTGACGCTGACATCGTGGGGCAAGTTGATGTTGGCGCCCATGACCCAGGCCTTCATCGAACGCTCGACCTGGGTGTCGAAATGCACCACCTGGCCGCAGGCATGCACGCCGGCATCGGTACGGCCGGCGCAATGCAGCGACACGGGCGAGTCGGCGACTTTGGACAGCGCGTTTTCGAGGGTTTCCTGCACCGTCAATACACCGGACGCCTGACGCTGCCAGCCACGGTAGCGCGAGCCTTTGTATTCAACGCCCAAGGCGATCCGGAAAAAGCCGTCGGCCGCCATTTCGGCGGCCGGGTTGTCTATGTTTGCCAAGGAATTACAGCCTGCTGAGGTACGCAAAGGCGGGCATTATAAGGCCGTCGGGGCGGGATGCCAGTGCAACCAGGGGTCCTGGGTTGAATCGACTGCCGCCATCGCGAGCAAGCTCGGCTCCCACAGGGGGGCTCGGGTGCTCATAAATCCTGTGTCCAGCACAAATCCCTGTGGGAGCTGAGCTTGCTCGCGATAGCGGTGGGTCAGCTTGCGAAGATGTTGAATATGCCGCCGTCATCGCGAGCAAGCTCGGCTCCCACAGGGGTTCTCGGGTATTCACAATATCCTATGTCCAGCACAAATCCATGTGGGAGCTGAGCTTGCTCGCGATAGCGGTGGGTCAGCTTGCGAAGATGTTGAATATGCCGCCGTCATCGCGAGCAAGCTCGGCTCCCACAGGGGGGCTCGGGTGCTCATAAATCCTGTGTCCAGCACAAATCCCTGTGGGAGCTGAGCTTGCTCGCGATAGCGGTGGGTCAGCTTGCGAAGATGTTGAATATGCCGCCGTCATCGCGAGCAAGCTCGGCTCCCACAGGGGTTCTCGGGTATTCACAATATCCTATGTCCAGCACAAATCCATGTGGGAGCTGAGTTTGCTCGCGATGGGGCCAGCCCAAACGCCATTACCTCCCCTGCCCCAAACAAGAACGGCAGCCTCATCGGCTGCCGTTCTTGTTCACCCGATCCTCTCAGACCAAGCGCGACAACATTTCCTGCGCTTCGCTCTTCTGAGTGGCATCGCCTTCGCTGAGGACTTCACCAAGGATGTCGCGGGCGCCGTCGTTGTCGCCCATGTCGATGTAGGCCTGGGCCAGATCGAGCTTGGTCGCCACCTCATCGGTACCGCTGAGGAAGTCGAAGTCCGGCTCGTCTTCAGCGCCAACCAAGGCATCTTCGGCGGTGAAGGTCGGTTGACCCAGGCTGTCGGACAGGCGATCCAGTTCGGCGTTTACATCGTCCAGCTCGGATTCGAAGGCATCCTTTGGCCGGTCAGGGGCATCCATCTCGTCGGCAAGGGACAGATCGAAATCCGCCGGCAATTCGAGATCGTCGGCTGGCGTATCGTCCAGGGCTGGCGTTTCAGCTGCAGGAAGATCCAGGCCCTTGAGGTCATCATCCAGATCCAGGAGGAAGTCTTCGTCATCGAGCGCCGCGACCGGGGTCGGCGCGTCGGCGCCCAGGTCCAGGTCGAATTCCGACAGGTCGTCCAGGCTTTCGTTGGCTTCAGTCTGCTGCTTGAGCACCGACTCGAAACTCAGGTCGTCGTCTTCCGGGAATGCGTCCAGCTCGGCGACAGGCTCCGGTGCAGGCGCGACCGGGGTCTCCAGATCATCCAGGCTCAGGTCGAAGGCGCTGTCCAGCTCCTCATCGGTGGGCGATTTGTCTTCCAGCAGGTCCTTGACGTACTGCGCGTCCAGCTCTGCAGCCACTGTCGCCGCAGCAAGGCCAGCAGCGGCGGTAGCGACCACCATGGCCGGGAAACGGCTTTTCAGCTGTTCAACCTGGGCGAAGTTGTCGCCATTGGCCACCAGTTGGCGTTCCTGGGCGACAAAGGCGTCGCGGTCGCCCTGCTGACCGTAGACTTCCATCAGTTTCAGACGCAAGTCGCTGCGCTGGGGTTCGGCCTTGATGCCCTGCTCAAGCAAGTCGGCGGCCTGGTTCAAGCGGCCGCGGTCGATATGGGACTGGGCCTGGGGCAGCACGTCGTCGGAACGCTCGGCGGCCGGCGCCACCAATGGCGCGGCGATAGGCGGCGTGACCACCACAGGCGCGATCACCGGGGCCGGCTTGGGCGCTGGCGCAGGGGCCGGTTTTGGCTCGAGTTTTACGCTAGGCGGTGGAACCTCAATGCCCTCGAAGCTGCTCGGGGGCAGATCGAGCTCCGGGGAGAAGTCAGCCTCCTCCTCGAGGGCCCGGGCCATGCGCAAGTGTTTTTCCGCTTCCTGCTGGGCCTTGCGGCGACGGGCGAGCAACAACAGCAGCAACAGCAAAAGCAGCGCGCCGCCGCCAATCAACCCTAGCAGGATCGGATTGGTCAGCAGGTCGTTGTATTTTTGCTCGTTGGACGCGGCAGGCGTCGGCTCGACCGATGCGGCAGGCAGCGTCGCTTCCGGGGTCGCTTCTGGCGCAGGTGCAGGCGCAGTCGTCGGGGCCTGTGCCGCTGGCGCAGGGGTCAGCTCGGCGGACATCGCCGCAGGCGCCTCGCCAGCAGGTGCTTCGCCAGCAGGCGGAACGGCGGCACCTTCGGCCTGCATCTTGGCCAGTTGGTTGTTCTTCAGCTCGATCAGGCGCTGCAGTTTGTCCAGTTGGCTCTGCAGATCCGCCATGCGGCTTTTCAGTTCTTCGTTGTCCCGGCGAGCCGAATCGAGGCTTTCCTGGGTGACTGCAAGCTTGTTGCTGAGCGCCTGGGCATCGCCGGCAGCGCCCTTGCCCTTGCCGCCCGCCTTCGCCGAGTCGGCCGACACCAGACTCAAGTTGTCGCGACCAGCCGCCTGTGCCGGCGCGCCTTCGCCACGGCCACGCTTGGTGGCGTCCAACTGCTGCTTGCCAGCACCCGCCACGCCACGACGCCCCGAGCGCCAGGCGGCGTTCTGCGCAGCCACTTCGGCGATGGCCTGGGGTTGCGGCAACGCCGTGCTTTGCACCGGATCTGGCAGGCGCAACACCTGGCCGGTCTTGAGCAGGTTGATGTTGCCGTTGATGAACGCGTTCGGGTTCAACGCCTGGATCGCCAGCATGGTTTGCTGGACCGACCCACCGTTGCGCACCTTGGCGGCGATTTCCCACAGGGTATCGCGCGGCGTGGTGGTGTACTGGGACGGCTTGGTGGCCCCAGTAACCGGCGTGGACACGACCTGGGGCGGTTTTGCCCGGGCAGCGTCGGCGGCCTGTGGCGAGAATTTGGAAGGATCGAGCAATACGCTGTAGTCGCGCAGCAGACGGCCGTTGGGCCACATCACCTGCACCAGGAACTTGACCATGGGCTCTGACAACGGCCGGCTGGACGTGACCCGCAGGACACTCTTGCCGTTGGCGTTGATCACCGGGGTGAAACTCAGGTCATTGAGAAAGGCCTGGCGGTCGACCCCGGCCTTGGCGAAGTCGTCGGGCGAGGCCAGGCTCGGCACGACTTCGGCGGCGGTCAGTTGCTGGACGTCAAGCAACTCGATCTCGGCGACCAGGGGCTGGTTCGGCGTCGACTTCAGGGTCAATTCCCCGAGCCCGAGCGCTTGCGCCATACCGGAGGACAGCGCCGAGGCGGCCGCTATTGCTAACACCAGTTTGCGAACTTGAACCATAGCCTCTTCCTTTGTTTGAACATTCCTCGGCCAGCGAGAAGGTATTGATGCCGCTGCCGTAAGGCATTGCGCGCAGCCCCGAAGCAACGGTGCGCGCGATCGTTTCACTCATGCCCCGGGCAAGTCCCCGCAGGGATGTTCGCCTTCAACGCTCTGGCCAAGCATAGCGCCCAGCTAGAATCATTCGACAAATTGTTGCCAAGTATCTTTTACAGCAGGTCTTTTATCAACAACTCAGCCACTTGCACTGCATTGAGCGCCGCGCCCTTGCGCACGTTATCTGACGTCAGCCACATATTTAGTTCAGCCGGATCGTCGATCCCACCGCGCACACGACCAACGTAGACCACATCCTGCCCCACCGCATCACCCACTGCAGTCGGGTAATCGCCCGCCTCCACCAGCTCGATGCCGGGCGCCGCTTCCAGGGCCGCGTTGACCTTGGCCAGGTCGATGGCGCTAGCAGACTGCACGGTCACGCTAAAGCTATCGCCAAAAAACACCGGGGCTTGAATGCAAGTGACGGAAATCTTTAATAAAGGTTGATTCAGCACCTGGCGCAACTCGCGGACCAAGCGCTTTTCCAGCGATGTATGGCCCTGTTCGTCCGGGGCGCCGACCTGGGCCAGCAGGTTGAACGCCATCTGCCGATCAAAGAATTTCGGTTCCAGTGGACGGGCGTTGAGCAGCTCGGCGGTCTGGCGCGCCAGCTCGCTCACGGCCACGCGGCCCTGGGCCGACACCGCGAGGCTGGCGGTCAGGCTGATGCGCTGCAGATCCAGGCATTCGCGCAGTGGCGCCAGCACCACCGCCAAGGCCGTGGCCGATGCGCTGGGGCTGGTGACTTGCAACGGCTTACTCAAACCGGCCAGGACCTGGGCGTTGGCTTCCGGCACAATCTGTGGCGCCTGCTCGGGCGGCAAGGCCCCGGACAAGTCGATCAACGCACAGCCAGCCGCCGTGGCCCGCGGGGCGAAACTCAAGGTCACCGCCGGGCCGGCGGCGAAGAACACCAATTGGACTTTGCTGAAATCGAATTCGTCGACTTCGCGCACCCGCACGTTTTTGCCGCGAAACATCACCGAGCTGCCTGCCGATTCGCTGCTGGCCAACAGGTACAGGTTGCCGACCGGAAAGTTTCGTTCTTCGAGAATCTGGACAAGGGTTTCGCCGACAGTACCGGTGGCGCCGATCACGGCAATATCAAAGGACTGGCTCATGGGTCTACCTCAGGTAAAACGTGGGGAGCGGCACTTTACCGGGTGGTGGGTATGCAGGCAATTGGCCGGAGGGTTTGCAGTGCCTGGGGCGACCTCATCGCGAGCAAGCTCGCTCCCACAGGTTTTGTGGTCACTGAAGATCCCATGTGGGAGCGAGCTTGCTCGCGATGAGGCCAGCCCTGACACACAACTGCCCCCAATAAAAAACCCGCACCTCTCACAAGGCACGGGTTCTTTCACAGCAATATCCAATCAACGCTCGAGCAGGATCCGCAGCATGCGGCGCAGCGGTTCGGCCGCGCCCCACAGCAGTTGGTCGCCGACGGTGAAGGCACCGACGAATTGCGAACCCATGTTCAATTTGCGCAGACGGCCCACCGGTACATTCAGGGTGCCGGTGACCTTGGTCGGGCTCAGCTCCTGCATGCTGGTTTCGCGATTGTTCGGCACCAGCTTGACCCAAGGGTTGTGCTGGCTGATCAGCCCTTCGATGTCGGCGATAGGCACGTCTTTGTTCAGCTTGATGGTCAGCGCCTGGCTGTGGCAGCGCATGGCGCCGATGCGCACGCAGATGCCGTCCACCGGGATCGGGCTCTTGAAGCGACCCAGGATCTTGTTGGTTTCAGCCTGGGCCTTCCACTCTTCGCGGCTCTGGCCGTTGGGCAGTTCCTTGTCGATCCACGGGATCAGGCTGCCGGCCAGCGGTACGCCGAAGTTCTCGGTCGGGTAGGCATCGCTGCGCATCGCCTCGGCGACCTTGCGGTCGATGTCGAGGATGGCGCTGGCCGGGTTGGCCAGGTCATCGGCGACGGCGGCGTGGGTGGCGCCCATCTGCTTGATCAGCTCACGCATGTTCTGCGCACCAGCACCGGACGCCGCCTGATAGGTCATGGCGCTCATCCACTCCACCAGGCCGGCTTCGAACAGGCCGCCCAGGCCCATCAGCATCAGGCTGACGGTGCAGTTGCCGCCAATGTAGTTCTTGGTGCCCGCATCCAGCTGCTGGTCGATGACCTTGCGGTTGACCGGATCGAGGATGATCACCGCGTCGTCCTGCATGCGCAGGCTGGAAGCGGCGTCGATCCAGTAACCCTGCCAGCCGGCTTCACGCAGCTTGGGGAACACTTCGCTGGTGTAGTCGCCACCCTGGCAAGTCAGGATCACGTCGAGGGTCTTGAGCTCTTCGATGCTGTAGGCATCCTTGAGCACACCGGTGTCCTTGCCCACGGACGGGCCCTGGCCACCGACATTGGAAGTGGTGAAAAACACCGGCTCAATGAGATCGAAATCCTGCTCTTCCAGCATTCGCTGCATGAGCACGGAACCGACCATGCCGCGCCAACCGATCAGACCTACACGTTTCATCGCAACTACACCTATACAAAAGTGGGCCACCGTCGAAGCGGTGGGCCCGAAAGATTACAGATTCCGCAGCGCGGCGACTACTGCATCGCCCATTTGCTGCGTACCGACTTTGGTACAACCTTGCGACCAGATATCACCGGTGCGCAAGCCTTGGTCCAAGACCACGCTGACGGCTTTTTCGATCGCGTCGGCGGCATCGTTCAAGTTGAAGCTGTAGCGCAGCATCATCGACACCGACAGGATGGTCGCCAATGGGTTGGCAATGCCCTGCCCGGCGATGTCCGGTGCCGAACCGTGGCACGGCTCGTACATACCCTTGTTGTTGGCGTCCAGGGAGGCCGACGGCAGCATGCCGATGGAACCGGTGAGCATCGACGCTTCGTCGGACAGGATGTCGCCGAACATGTTGTCGGTGACGATCACGTCGAACTGCTTCGGTGCGCGCACCAGTTGCATGGCGGCGTTGTCGACGTACATGTGGCTCAGCTCGATGTCCGGGTAATCCTTGGCCACCTGCTCGACCACTTCACGCCACAGTTGGCTGGACGCCAGCACGTTGGCCTTGTCCACCGAGCACAGCTTCTTGCCGCGCACACGGGCCATGTCGAAGCCGACCCGGGCGATACGGCGGATTTCGCTTTCGCTGTACGGCAGGGTGTCGTAGGCCTGGCGCTCGCCATTATCCAACTCACGGGTGCCACGCGGGGCGCCGAAGTAGATACCGCCGGTCAGCTCACGGACGATAAGGATGTCCAGACCCGAAACGATTTCCGGCTTCAGGCTCGATGCGTCGGCCAGTTGCGGGTAAAGAATCGCCGGACGCAGGTTGCCGAACAGGCCCAGTTGCGCACGAATCTTCAGCAGGCCGCGCTCAGGGCGGATGTCGCGTTCGATCTTGTCCCATTTCGGGCCACCCACGGCGCCCAGCAGCACGGCATCGGCAGCACGGGCACGGTCCAGGGTTTCGTCGGCCAGGGGCACGCCGTGCTTGTCGATGGCGGCGCCGCCGATCACGTCGTGGCTGAGTTCGAAGCCCAGGTCGTACTTGTCGTTCGCCAGCTCCAGGACCTTGACCGCCTCGGCCATGATTTCCGGGCCGATACCGTCACCTGGGAGAATCAGAATCTGCTTGCTCATGCTTTCCTCGTTTGCTCTGTCGACACGGGCCTGGGCTTCGTACCCAAGGCCGGGTCGGGAAAAATGCTATCGCTCGGCCCACAGCACCAGTACATCTGTACTGAACGAACCATCGGCCTCAATCTCAAAATATTCAAGCACTTCATCGCCCATCGAACGCTGCAGCTGGAGGATCGCCCCACGCATCACCTCGGGCGTGCGCATGCGTTCGACCCAGGAGTGGTACTCCAGGCGCAGGCGTTGGCGCGAGGTGCTGCGGGTGTGCAGCCCTGCTTCGCTGACCTGGCGCAACCACTCGCCAGCCGAATAATCGCGCACATGACTGGTGTCACGCAGCACTTCGATGCTTTGCAAGTAGGTGTCCAGCAATGGCGTACCCGGCGACAGGATGTCGATGAACGCCATCATCCCGCCCGGCTTGAGCACTCGCCTCACTTCCCGCAACGCCAGGCCGAGGTCGCTCCAATGATGCGCCGAATAACGGCTGAACACGAAGTCGAACTCAGCGTCGGCGAACGGCAGGCGCTCGGCGGCGCCCCGGACCGTGCTGATGTTGCCCAGGCCACGCTCAGCCGCTGCTGCGGTGACAACATCCAACATCTGTTGGGACAGATCGTAGGCCACCACTTCACCGGCCAGCGGCGCCACGTGAAAACTCACATGGCCGGCGCCACAGCCCAGGTCCAGCACACGGGCATCGCCACGCCCGGCCAACGCCGCCTGTAGCAGCGCGAACTCAGCGCCCTGGGCGTGCACGGCACTGCTCAGGTAGGCCGAGGCCTGTTCACCGAATTGCTTTTGTACAACCTGACTGTGGGCGGTGCTGGTCATGCATGGTTACCTTTTTGGTGTTGTGTTGCCTGGGCGGGCCCCATCGCGAGCAAGCTCGCTCCCACAGGTGTCTTGTGAACACCATAGATCCCCTGTGGGAGCGAGCTTGCTCGCGATGAGGCCGGTACTGCCTACATCAATCCATCAAGCATCCCGAAACAACCAAGGCTGGCTCGCCCGGTGCTTGGCCTCGAACGCGGCAATCGCCTCGCCGTCCTGCAAGGTCAGGCCGATGTCATCCAGGCCGTTGAGCAGGCAATGCTTGCGAAACGCATCGATCTCGAACCCCAACACCTTGCCGTCAGGACGGGTCACGGTCTGGGCCGCCAGGTCGATCTGCAGTTGATAGCCCGGGTTGGCCTCGACCTGCTGGAACAGCTCATCCACGTCAGCATCGCTGAGGATGATCGGCAGCAAGCCGTTCTTGAAGCTGTTGTTGAAGAAGATGTCGGCGTAGCTCGGCGCGATGATGCTGCGGAAACCGTACTCTTCCAGGGCCCATGGCGCGTGTTCGCGGCTCGAACCGCAGCCGAAGTTCTCCCGGGCCAGCAACACACTGGCGCCTTGGTAACGCTCGGCGTTGAGCACGAAATCCTTGTTCAACGGCCGCTTGGAGTTGTCCTGGTACGGCTGGCCGACATCCAGGTAGCGCCATTCGTCGAACAGGTTGGGGCCGAAACCGGTGCGCTTGATGGACTTCAAGAACTGCTTGGGAATGATCTGGTCGGTGTCGACGTTGGCACGATCCAAAGGCGCGACAAGACCGGTGTGCTGGGTAAAAGCTTTCATGCTGCGCTCCTTCAGATCAATTCGCGGACGTCGACGAAACGGCCGTTGACAGCCGCCGCCGCGGCCATCGCCGGGCTCACCAGGTGCGTACGGCCACCGGCGCCCTGACGGCCTTCGAAGTTACGGTTGGAGGTGGAGGCGCAATGCTCGCCCGACTCCAAACGGTCCGGGTTCATCGCCAGGCACATCGAGCACCCCGGCTCACGCCATTCGAAACCGGCCTCGAGGAAAATCTTGTCCAGCCCTTCCGCTTCGGCCTGGGCCTTCACCAGGCCCGAGCCCGGCACCACGATGGCCTGCTTGATGGTCGAGGCGACCTTGCGGCCCTTGGCGATCACTGCCGCGGCGCGCAAGTCTTCGATCCGCGAGTTGGTGCAGGAACCGATGAACACGCGATCGAGCTGAATGTCGGTGATCGCCTGGTTGGCGCTCAAGCCCATGTATTTCAAGGCGCGGACGATGGAGTCGCGCTTGACCAGGTCCATTTCCTTGGCCGGATCCGGTACGTTCTGGTCCACCGCCAGCACCATTTCCGGGGAAGTGCCCCAGCTGACTTGCGGCTTGATCTGCGTCGCGTCGAGCTCGACCACGGTGTCGAACTGGGCATCGGCGTCGGAGACCAGGTCTTTCCAGGCCTCGACCGCCATGTCCCATTCCGCGCCTTTGGGCGAGAATGGACGGCCCTTGACGTACTCCACGGTTTTTTCATCGGCGGCCACCAGGCCGACGCGGGCGCCGGCCTCGATGGACATGTTGCAAATGGTCATGCGGCCTTCGACGGACAAGTCGCGGATCGCGCTGCCGGCGAACTCGATGGCATGGCCGTTACCGCCGGCGGTGCCGATCTTGCCGATCACGGCCAGGACGATGTCCTTGGCAGTCACGCCGAACGGCAACTGGCCTTCGACGCGCACCAGCATGTTTTTCATTTTCTTGGCGACCAGGCACTGGGTGGCGAGCACGTGCTCGACCTCGGAGGTGCCGATGCCATGGGCCAGGGCGCCGAAAGCACCGTGGGTCGAAGTGTGCGAGTCACCGCAGACCACGGTCATGCCGGGCAAGGTCGCGCCCTGCTCCGGGCCGATGACGTGGACGATGCCTTGGCGCACATCGTTCATCTTGAATTCAACGATGCCGTATTCGTCACAGTTATCGTCGAGGGTCTGGACCTGCAGGCGCGAGACCTGGTCGGCAATGGCTTCGATGCCGCCCTTGCGCTCCGGCGTGGTCGGTACGTTGTGGTCCGGGGTCGCGATGTTGGCATCGATGCGCCACGGCTTGCGCCCGGCCAGGCGCAGGCCTTCGAAGGCTTGCGGCGACGTCACTTCGTGAATGATGTGACGATCGATATAGATCAGCGCCGAGCCATCGTCGCGCTGCTTGACCAAATGCGAATCCCAGAGCTTGTCGTAGAGCGTTTTGCCGGCCATCAGACGGTTTCCTCATCAGCTTGTTTCTATGCCCCGGGCCTTGAACGAATCAATAACCCCTTGGCTTGTGAGGCTGATCCTATGGGGTTACATTAAATAACTCAAATTCATATTTTTCATGCTTTGCATAACCAACTGGAATCCGACCGGAACCGCCATGGACCTCGCCAACCTCAATGCCTTTATTGCCATCGCCGAGACGGGCAGTTTCTCCGGCGCTGGCGAACGCCTGCACCTGACCCAGCCGGCCATCAGCAAGCGCATCGCCGGCCTTGAACAACAACTCAAGGTGCGCCTGTTCGACCGCCTGGGCCGTGAAGTGGGCCTGACCGAGGCCGGCCGGGCCCTGTTGCCGCGGGCCTATCAGATCCTCAACGTGCTGGACGACACCCGCCGCGCCCTGACCAACCTGACCGGCGAAGTGACCGGGCGCCTGACGCTCGCCACCAGTCACCACATCGGCCTGCACCGCCTGCCACCTTTATTGCGCGAGTTCACCCGGCGCTATCCCCAGGTGGCGCTGGATATCCAGTTCCTGGATTCGGAAGTGGCCTACGAAGAAATCCTCCATGGCCGGGCGGAACTGGCCGTCATCACCCTCGCCCCCGAGCCCCACACGCTGGTACGGGCCACACCGGTGTGGGACGACCCCCTGGATTTCGTGGTCGCCCCGGAACATGCCTTGCTGGAAAACAGTTCGGTGAGCCTGGCGGACATTGCCTTGCATCCGGCAGTGTTCCCGGGGGGCAACACCTTTACCCACCACATCGTGCAACGGCTGTTCGAGGCCCAGGGCCTGACGCCAAACATCGCCATGAGCACGAATTATCTGGAAACCATAAAAATGATGGTTTCCATCGGCCTGGCCTGGAGCGTTCTGCCGCGCACCATGCTCGACGAACAGGTCGCACGCATTCCTTTGCCGGGCATACAGCTCAGTCGCCAGCTAGGCTATATCTTGCACACCGAACGGACGCTATCGAATGCCGCACGGGCTTTCATGGCCTTACTGGACGCACAAATCGATTTGCCAGGGACAAAGGCATAGGTTGTGCCGCGCCTGTAGGGCCTTGGAGGCTTGTGCTTAATGCCCAAAACCGCTCAAGGCTCGCTAGAAATGCCCAAACCTGCTGACCATCTCCCGCCCTTGCCACGCATTCAGGCGCTCGACCCGAAGCGGTCCGAGCAAAGCTGGGACAGCGCGCCACAGTTGCTGGCCGCCCTGAACGGTGCGCGGCTGGGCGCCTGGTCGTGGGACATCGACAGCGGCCAGATCAGTTGGTCCCGCGGCACCCAGGCGCTGTTCGGCTTCGATCCGCGCCAACCGTTGCCGGCGGACGTGGACTACCTCGATTTGCTGTTACCCGAAGACCGGGCCAGGGCCGTGCGCGCGTTTCACGCGGCAGTGGCCGGGGCGCCACTGGAACAGGCGATGCATCACCGCATCGTCTGGCCCGACGGCAGCCTGCATTGGCTGGAAATCAGTGGCAGCGTGCTGCCCGACAAGCACGGCCGGCCGCGCATGATCGGGGTGATTCGCGAAATCACCCATCAGCGCGAACGGGAACAGGCGCTGCGCAGCTCGGAAAAACGTTTCGCCACGCTATTTCACCTGACCCCGAACATGGTGCTGCTGACCCGCCAGGAAGATGGCCTGATCATCGAGGCCAACCAGTATTTCGAAAGTCTGTTTGGCTGGCCGCTGCACGACATAATCGGCCGCACGACCCTGGAACTGGGCTTATGGGTCCATCCCGAGCAGCGGGCAAAATTGGTGGAGGTCGTCAAGGCCAAGGGCGAAATGACGAGTATGGAGGTAGAACTGCAGGCCAGTAACGGCCAGATCCACAGCGGCCTTCTCAGCGCGCAGAGAGTCGAGCTCGAGGGCCAGCCTTATCTTCTGAGCACATTCCTCGATACCACCGAACGCAAACTGGCCGAGCAGGCCCTCAAGGACAGCCAGGAGCGCCTGGACCTGGCCCTCGACTCGGCGCAACTGGGCACCTGGGACTGGCACATTCCCAGCGGCATGCTCTACGGCTCGGCCCGGGCCGCGCAGCTCCATGGCCTGGAACCCAAGGCGTTCCACGAATCATTCGATGCGTTTTTCGAGGGGGTGCCCACGGAAGAACGCAACAACATGCGCAACGCCTACCGCAGCCTGCGGGAAGGCCCGGCGGGCAATTATCAATTGACCTACCGCGTGCAACTGCCCGACGGCAGCTCGCGCTACCTGGAAAGCCGCGCCCGCCTCTACCGCAACGACGACGGCAGCCCCTTGCGCATGGCAGGGACTTTGCTGGACATCACCGACCAGGTGGAGCGCGAACAAAGCCTGGCCGCCTCGGAAGAGAAATTCGCCACGCTGTTCCAGGTCAGTCCCGATCCGATCTGCGTCACCCACCAGGACAGCGGCCGGTTCCTTGAGATCAACTCCAGTTTCACCCAGACCTTCGGCTGGACCACCGGCGACGTGATCGGCCTCAGCGCCGACGAAATCGGCCTCTGGGGCGGCTCGGGCAGCAGCCTGCAACGCATCGAACGGGTGATCCGCGAACAATCGCTGAACAATGTCGCCATCGTCGTTCACCACAAGAACGGCCAGCCGCTGACCTGTGTGATTTCCAGCCGGCAAATCAACGTCGGCAATCAGCCGTGCATCGTCACGACTTTGCGCGATATCACGCAGCAGCAACGCTCCGAAGCCGCCCTCAAGGCCAGTGAAGAGAAGTTCGCCAAGGCGTTTCACTCCAGCCCCGACGCCATTACCATCACCGAGCTCGAAAGCGGTCGCTACCTTGAGGTCAACGATGGCTTCTGCCGGCTGACCGGTTACCGCGCCGATGAAGTGATCGGGCATACGGTCTACGAGGTGGGTATCTGGGCCGAAGAAAAACAGCGAGCGGCCCTGCTGGCCGAACTGCAGCTCAAGGGCCGCGTCGTCCACCAGGAAATGCTCGGGCGCAATAAACGGGGGGAAATCCTTACGGTGGAGGTCTCGGTCGAGCCCATCACCCTCAATGAGACCGCGTGCCTGCTGCTGACCGCCCGGGACGTGAGCCTGCTGCGCAATGCCGAAGCCCAGATCCGCCACCTGGCCTACCACGACTCGCTGACCAACCTGCCCAACCGGGCCTTGCTGATGGACCGCCTGAGCCAGCAGATCGCCCTGCTCAAGCGCCACAACTTGCGCGGTGCCCTACTGTTTCTCGACCTGGACCACTTCAAGCACATCAACGACTCCCTCGGTCATCCCGTGGGTGACACCGTACTGAAAATCATCACCGCGCGCCTGGAAGCCAGCGTGCGCCTGGAAGACACTGTCGCGCGCCTGGGGGGCGACGAGTTCGTGGTGTTGCTCAGCGGCCTGGAAGGCTCGCGTAACGAAGTCAGCAAGCAAGTGCAGACGCTGGCCGACACCCTGCGCGAATTGCTTTCTGAGCCGATGTTTCTCGATGGCCAGCGACTGCAGGTCACGCCGAGCATCGGTATCGCGTTGATCCCCGACCACGGCTCCACGCCCACCGATTTGCTCAAGCGCGCCGACATTGCCCTGTACCGCGCCAAGGATTCGGGACGCAACACCTCGCAGATGTTTCACACCACCATGCAAAAAGCCGCCAGCGAACGGCTGCGCATGGAAACCGACCTGCGCCAGGCCCTGGCCCGTGGCGAGTTCAGCGTGCATTTCCAACCGCAGGTCGATGCCCGGGACAACCGCATCGTCGGCGCCGAAGCCCTGGTGCGCTGGCATCACCCGGACCTCGGCGCCCAATCGCCCAACGAATTCATCAAAGTGCTGGAGGACAGCGGCCTGATCCTCGAAGTCGGGACCTGGATCCTTGATGAAGCCTGCGACGGCTTCAAGCAACTGATCGCCAAGGGCAAGATCGACCCACAGCAATTCAGCCTGTGCGTAAACATCAGCCCGCGACAATTCCGCCAGAGCGACTTCGTCGAACGCATTGAAACCTGCCTAGCCACCCATGCCCTGCCCTGCTCCATGCTGAAGCTGGAAATCACCGAAGGCATCGTGATCCAGAACCTGGACGACACCATCGCCAAGATGCGCCGGCTCAAGAAACTGGGCGTAAGCTTCGCCATGGACGATTTCGGCACTGGTTATTCGTCGCTGACCTACCTCAAGCGCCTGCCGGTGGACACGCTGAAAATCGACCAGTCATTCGTGCGCGACGCCACCAGCGACCCCAACGACGCCGAAATCATCCGGGCCATCGTCGCCATGGCCCGCAGCCTCAACCTGGTGATGATTGCCGAAGGTGTGGAGACCCTGGAGCAATTGCAGTTCCTGCAAGGACTCGATTGCCATTTGTACCAGGGTTACCTGCACAGCCGACCGCTGCCGCTGGAGGCGTTTGAGCGGTTGTTGCCGTGACATGGAGACACTGCGGGGAACGCTTGTGGCAAGGGGGTTTTATGTGGGAGCAAGGCTTGCTCGCGACTGCAGCTGACTCGGTATTTGAAGGACCGCATCGCTTTTATCGCGGGCAAGCCTTGCTCCCACATAAAATCCCCTCGCCACAATGAATCTTCCACCGTTCTCCAAAATGAAAAAGGGCGCCCTTGGGCGCCCTTCTTCAGTTGCGATGCATCAGTTTTGCAGCGCGGGTTGCCGCTGCGCACCGTTGATCGGGATGCGCTTGGCTTTTGCCTCTTCCGGAACCACCCGCAACAGGTCGATGCTCAACAGACCGTTGCTCAGGCCGGCGGACTTGATCTCGATATGATCGGCCAACCGGAAGGACAGCTTGAACGCACGCTGGGCAATGCCCTGGTGCAGGAAGGTGACGCTGTCGTTGCTGGCTTCACGCTTGCCGCCGCTGATGGTCAGCACACCTTTTTCCACTTGCAGGTCCAGGTCTTCTTCCTGGAATCCGGCGGCGGCGACCACGATGCGGTACTCGTCATCGCCATGTTTTTCCACGTTGTAGGGTGGATAGCTGCTACCTGGTTCGTTGCGCAGGGCGGTTTCGAACAAGTCGTTGAAACGATCGAAGCCTACCGAGGAACGGAACAGCGGGGCCAGCGAAAATGCAGTACTCATGATTCAAATCTCCTGAAAAATTCAGCAAGTTTTTTTGTCTCCGCGACCCGAATTCGGCATCGCGTAACCCCTATCTAGGGTCCGCCAAAAACTTTTCAAGAGGTTTTTTTGAAATTTTTTCAGGCCGCTTTGGTGCGCTGCACACCCAATAAATGCCCCACCGCGTCCAGGTCGGTTTCCCGGCGCAGCGCGGTAAACAGCTCGACCGCTTCGGGGTAATTGCGGGTCAGCATTGCCAGCCACTGCTTCAACCGGCCCGGGGCTTGGCGCGGTGTCAGTTGTTCGACCACTTGCTGCCAAAAGTCGTGGAGCATCGGCTGCAGCTCGACCCAGGACATCTCGACCACGTCCTCGCCAGCCCGGGCGGCGGCGATTTGCCGGGCCAGGTCCGGGCGGGAAACGAGACCGCGACCGAGCATGATGTCTTCGACACCGCTGATTTCGCGGCAACGGCGCCAATCCTCAACACTCCAGATATCGCCATTGGCGAACACCGGCACCTTGACCACTTCCTGCACGCGGGGGATCCATTCCCAATGGGCCGGAGGCTTGTAGCCATCGACCTTGGTCCGCGCATGCACCACGATGTGCGCCGCGCCGCCTTCGGCCAACGCCGTGGCACAGACCAGCGCGCCGTCCGGGCTATCGAAGCCCAGGCGCATCTTGGCGGTGACGGGGATGTGTTTCGGCACCGCGCGGCGCACGTGTTCGACGATTTCGTTGAGCAGTTCCGGCTCCTTGAGCAACACCGCCCCGCCCCGGGATTTATTCACGGTCTTGGCTGGGCAACCGAAATTCAGGTCGATCACCTCCGAGCCCAACTCACAGGCCAACGCCGCGTTTTCCGCCAGGCACACCGGATCGGAGCCGAGCAACTGCACCCGCAACGGCACGCCGGCAGCGGTCTGGGCACCGGCCAGCAGCTCAGGGGCGAGCTTATGGAAATAGGCCGGCGTGAGCAGACGGTCGTTGACGCGGATGAACTCGGTGACACACCAGTCGATCCCGCCAACACGGGTCAGGACATCCCGCAGGATGTTGTCGACCAACCCCTCCATGGGCGCCAGGGCAATTTGCATGGAAACACACACTCAACGAAAAAACGTGCGGCAGTTTACCGGATTTTGCCCACATTTCCGGCATTCCCCACAAATCCCTGTGGGAGCGGGCTTGCTCGCGAAAGCGGTGGGTCAGCTTGCATTGACGTTGAATGGACTGACGCTATCGCGAGCAAGCTCGCTCCCACAATGGTTCCAGGGCGTTCACGGAATTGGAGTCCGCCACAATCCCCTGTGGGAGCGGGCTTGCTCGCGAAAGCGGTGGATCAGCTTGCATTGACGTTGAATGGACTGGCGCTATCGCGAGCAGGCTCGCTCCCACAATGGTTCCAGGGCGTTCACGGAATTGGAGTCCGCCACAATCCCCTGTGGGAGCGAGCTTGCTCGCGATAGCGGTGGGTCAGTCTATGAAGATGCCAGATGGATTCAGCGCCACGCCGTAACCCTCGATGAATTCCTGCGGCATGCGCTTGGGCCGACCGGTGGACAGTTCGATGCAGACGAAGGTGGTCTGGGCCCGCAGCAGCGTGACGTTGTCGCTGGGACGGACCAGCTGGAAATGCCGGGTCATTTTCAGGCGCTGGTCCCAGTCGACGATCCAGGTCGCCAATTGCAGTTCGTCGCCTTCATAGGCGGCCGCCAGGTAATCGATTTCATGCCGCACCACTGCCATGGCCCGGTCCAGGCGCCGGTATTCCACCAGATCCAGGCCCAGGCGCTGGGAATGGCGCCAGGCACAGCGCTCGAGCCAGGTGACGTACACCGCGTTGTTGGCATGGCCCAGCCCGTCGATGTCTTCGGCATTGACCTGAAGATCAATGATGAATGGCGTTGCCCGATCCCAGCCCATGCCCCTCTCCCGGTCGAATTTGGATGGGGGCAGTGTAACGGATGATCAAGCCGATTGCCGCGCTTGCAGGCTGCGACCGGCCAGCAGTGATAACACCCCATCAATCACACGAGGATCGGCCAGCACCCGCTGATGCCCGCCCTGTGGCAGTCGCAGCAGCCGACTGTCGAACCACGCCTCATGAATCAACTGCGACTCCTTGACCGAAACCGACGTGTCGTCCTCGGCATGGACGATCAACCCCGGCACGTCCAGTTGATAATGCGCCACGTCCATCTTCGAGGCCGGCATGCCCACATCGCTTTCTACCTGGCGAATGAAGGCCGAACGCGCCTTGGGCGGCAGGCCCATCATCCGGGAGAAACCGCGCAGCACCCCAAGAATGCGAGCGGGCGCGGCGATGCTGACCAACGTCTCGGTACGCAACCCCAACTGGACGGCCAACAGGGCACTGGCGCCGCCCATGGAGTGCCCGATCACGGCCTGCAACGGCGGCAACTCGGCGGCGGCTTCGAGCATGGCCCTGGCGAACAACAGGACATTCGCCTCACGACCCGGCGAGCGACCATGAGCCGGGCCGTCCAGCGCCACCACCATGTAACCGGCATCCACCAAGGCCGTGATCAGCGCCGCGAACTGGGTCGGCCGCCCTTCCCAACCGTGCATCAACAAGACCGCCGGACCTTTGCCCCAGCGCAAGGCCGAGAGACCGAAGCGTAAGGTGATACGTTCGGACGTCGCCAGCAACGGCAGCTCCCAATCTCGCGGCGGCAAGTTCCGAGGGCGCATGAACAACGAACGCATCTGCTTCGCCACCAGGTGCGGAGCCACCCAGCCAAGCGTGCCATTGACACTACGAATCCAGCTCAACCTGTCCATCGCTCATCTCCAGGGCTCGCGCCTCAGCTCAACGCACCGCCGACTTGGCGGCGCGCAGCAAACGATCCGATAACTCTCCCGGGCCCAATGCCCGCGCCAGGGCCAGGCCACCCACCATCAAGGCGATGTCGGCCAAAGCCTTGTCGGCGTCCTCCGGGCTGGCCGCCAACTGCGCGACCATCAACTCGATATGCTCATTGAGCACCTCACGAAACGCCTCCGGCAGCCGCCCGAGTTCGCCGACCGACGCCGGGATCGGGCAGGCTTGCTCGGTGCAATCGCGGTGCTTTCGCGACAGATAGAACGCGGCAACCAGGGCGCGCCGTTCTTCGCCTGTCAGCTCGCCGTCCATATCGGCGATCAAGCCGCGGCGCCGATTGAGCAATTGCTTGAAGGCCTCCAACATCAAGGCATCCTTGCTTTCGAAATGGGCGTAAAAACCTCCCACCGTCAGCCCGGCCGCGCCCATCACCTCGCCCACGCTCGGCTCTGCCGGCCCACGCTGAATCAGCGCATCGCTGGCGGCCTTGAGAATGCGTTCACGGGTTTGTGCCTTTTTATCGCTCATCGTCGCCTCCGAATATTACGACTGAAATATTATCCATGTAATAATTTTCCGCAAGCGGAAATTTTCACCGCTGGTCAGAAGACTTTTTCAAAGGATAAGGGAATTGGCCGAACGCCAGACAAACAAAAGGGCCATTCAAGAATTGAATGACCCTTATAAAATCCCGCAGAGCGGGTAATCGTGGCGTCCCCTAGGGGACTCGAACCCCTGTTACCGCCGTGAAAGGGCGGTGTCCTAGGCCACTAGACGAAGGGGACACAAACCTTCTAACTTGATCAGTGCTGAGAACTGATCGATTCAAAGCCGGTGTGGCCAAACCTTGAACCTGTAATTGGTGGAGCTAGACGGGATCGAACCGTCGACCTCTTGCATGCCATGCAAGCGCTCTCCCAGCTGAGCTATAGCCCCGGATTTTTCGCCTCGCGGCGGAGCGACGTCTTGCAACATCGCTTCTGTAAAACTGGCGTCCCCTAGGGGACTCGAACCCCTGTTACCGCCGTGAAAGGGCGGTGTCCTAGGCCACTAGACGAAGGGGACGCAAACCCTTCTATACAACTGATCAACGCTGAGTGTTGATCGCTTCAAGACCGGTGTGGCCAGGCCTTGAAGTGTAAATTGGTGGAGCTAGACGGGATCGAACCGTCGACCTCTTGCATGCCATGCAAGCGCTCTCCCAGCTGAGCTATAGCCCCTCATCGCTGAGGACGGGGCGAATCTTAAGGGCGTATCGGAGGGCTGTCAAATTTATTTTCAACAAATCTAAAAATTTTTTGCCGGGATAACAATCACTTACCGACAAACCCCGGAAAACCGGGGTATGCCCTGCCTCATCGAACGCTTACGCGATCGCGCCCAGCAGTTTTTCCCACTCCTTGTTCTCCTTCTTCGACACGCCACCGAGCAGATCGATGGCCTGGCGCAGGCGGAAACGGGTCAGGTCCGGCCCGAGGATTTCCATCGCATCGAGCACCGACACCGAGCTGGCCTGACCGGTAATGGCGGCGAACATCAGCGGCATGGCATCGCGCAATTTCAGCTCCAGGGACTCGACCACGGCCTGGATGGTCGCGGTGATGCTGTCCTTCTCCCACTGACGCAGGCTTTCGAGCTTCCACAGGATCAGTTGCATCAACTGGCGCACCTGGTCGCCGGAGAGCTTCTTGGATTCGAACAGCTTCGCGTCCGGCGTCACGCCACCGGCAAAGAAGAAGCCGGCCAGCGGGGCGACCTGGCTGAAGGTCTCTACCCTGCCCTGCACGTGGGGAGCGATCTTCATCATGTACTCAGGGTTCAACGCCCACTTCTGCACACGAGCGGCGAACTCCTCCACCGGCAGGTCCCGCAGCCACTGGCCGTTGAGCCACGACAACTTCTCGATGTCGAAGATCGGCCCACCCAGGGAGACGCGCGACAGATCGAAGTGCTCGACCATTTCCTGCAGCGAGAACTTCTCACGCTCGTCCGGCATCGACCAGCCCATGCGCCCCAGGTAGTTGAGCATCGCCTCGGGCATGAAGCCCATGCGCTCGTAGAACGTCACCGAGGTCGGGTTCTTGCGCTTGGACAGCTTGCTCTTGTCCGGGTTACGCAGCAGCGGCATGTAGCACAGCTGCGGTTGTTCCCAGCCGAAGTATTCGTAGAGCAGGATCAGTTTCGGCGCCGACGGCAGCCATTCTTCGCCGCGCAAGACGTGTGTGATGCCCATTAGGTGATCATCGACCACGTTGGCCAGGAAGTACGTCGGCAAGCCGTCGGTCTTCATCAGGACTTGCATGTCCATGCGATCCCACGGGATCTCGACATCGCCACGCAGCATGTCCGGCACCACGCAGACGCCTTCGCTCGGCACTTTCATGCGGATCACATGGGGCTCGCCAGCGGCCAGGCGACGGGCGACTTCTTCCTTGGACAGCAGCAGCGCCCGGCCATCGTAGCGCGGGGTTTCGCCGCGAGCCATTTGCTCGGCGCGCATCTGGTCCAGCTCTTCGGCGGTGCAGAAACATGGGAACGCATGCCCCATGTCCACCAGTTGCTGGCAATACTGCTGGTAGATATCGCCGCGCTCACTCTGGCGGTACGGACCGTGCGGGCCGCCGACGTCCGGGCCTTCGCTCCAGTCGATTCCCAACCAGCGCAGGGCGTCGAAGATCTGCTGTTCGGACTCGCGGGTCGAACGCAACTGGTCGGTGTCCTCGATCCGCAGGATGAACTCGCCGCCATGCTGCTTGGCAAAGCAATAGTTGAACAAAGCGATGTAAGCGGTGCCGACATGGGGATCGCCAGTGGGCGAAGGCGCGATGCGGGTGCGGACGGTGGTCATGGCATGTCTCGGAAAGAATATAAAAGCAAAGATCAAACAGGGGGCGAATGGTAACAGGCGATGGCGGGCGGGCTCCAGTGAGAGCGGGATTTGTGTGGCCAGTCGTCGACCGAGTCGCGCCCATCGCGAGCAAGCTCGCTCCCACAGGGGTTTTGTGAACGCCGTAGATCCAGTGTGGGAGCGAGCTTGCTCGCGATGAGGCCCTCAAAACCACCACAAAACCTCAGACAGCCAGCAACCGCTCGCGCAACTTGCCAATCTCATCACGCAACTGCGCCGCAGCCTCGAACTCCAGGTCCCGGGCCAACTGGTACATTTTCTCTTCCAGTTGCCGGATACGCTTGGTGATTTCGCTCGGCGAGCGCAGTTCGGCCTCGTAGCGGGCGCTCTCTTCGGCGGCCTTGGCCATGCCCTTGCGCTTCTTGCTGCGCGAGCCGGGCACGGTGGCGCCTTCCATGATGTCGGCGACGTCCTTGAACACGCCCTTGGGGGTGATGCCGTTGGCCAGGTTGAAGGCGATCTGCTTGTCGCGACGACGCTCGGTCTCGCCGATGGCCCGCTCCATGGAGCCGGTGATGCGATCGGCATACAGAATCGCCCGGCCGTTGAGGTTACGCGCCGCGCGACCGATGGTCTGGATCAACGAGCGCTCGGAACGCAGGAAACCTTCCTTGTCGGCGTCGAGAATCGCCACCAGCGACACTTCCGGCATATCCAGGCCTTCGCGCAGCAGGTTGATGCCCACCAGCACATCGAAGGTGCCCAGGCGCAGGTCGCGGATGATCTCGACCCGCTCCACCGTGTCGATGTCCGAGTGCAGGTAGCGCACCCGCACGCCATGGTCGGCCAGGTAATCGGTCAAGTCTTCGGCCATGCGCTTGGTCAGCGTGGTGACCAGCACCCGCTCTTCCACCGCCACGCGCTTGCTGATTTCCGAGAGCAGGTCATCGACCTGGGTCAACGCCGGACGCACCTCGACTTGCGGGTCCACCAGCCCGGTAGGGCGTACCACTTGCTCGACCACCCGGCCGGCATGTTCGGCTTCGTAGTTGCCGGGGGTGGCCGAGACAAAAATCGTCTGCGGGCTGACGCTTTCCCATTCGTCGAAGCGCATTGGCCGGTTATCCAGCGCCGAGGGCAGGCGGAAACCGTATTCCACCAGGGTTTCCTTGCGCGAACGGTCGCCTTTGTACATGGCGCCGACCTGGGGCACGCTGACGTGGGATTCGTCAATCACCAGCAAGGCATCGGCCGGCAAATAGTCATACAAGGTCGGCGGCGGCGCCCCCGCCGGGCGACCCGACAGGTAGCGCGAGTAGTTTTCGATGCCGTTGCAGTAGCCCAGCTCCAGGATCATCTCCAGGTCGAACCGGGTCCGTTGCTCCAGGCGCTGGGCTTCCACCAGTTTGTTGTTCGAACGCAGGTATTCCAGGCGCTCCTGCAACTCGACCTTGATCCCTTCGATGGCGTCCAGCAGGGTTTCCCGGGGCGTCACGTAGTGGCTCTTGGGGTAGAAGGTGAAGCGCGGCAACTTGCGGATCACTTCACCGGTCAGCGGGTCGAACGCCGAAATGCTCTCCACTTCATCGTCGAACAGCTCGATGCGGATCGCTTCCAGGTCCGATTCCGCGGGGTAGATGTCGATCACATCGCCGCGCACCCGGAACGTCGCCCGGGCGAAGTCCATGTCGTTGCGGGTGTACTGCAAGTCCGCCAGGCGACGCAGCAAGGCGCGCTGGTCGAGTTTGTCGCCGCGGTCCACGTGCAGCACCATCTTCAGGTAGGTTTCCGGACTGCCCAAGCCATAGATGCACGACACCGTGGTGACAATGATCGCGTCCTTGCGCTCGAGCAACGCCTTGGTCGCCGACAGGCGCATCTGTTCGATGTGGTCGTTGATCGAGGCATCCTTCTCGATGAAGGTGTCCGACGACGGCACGTAGGCCTCGGGCTGATAGTAGTCGTAGTAGGAAACGAAGTACTCCACGGCGTTGTTCGGGAAAAACGCCTTGAACTCACCGTACAGCTGCGCCGCCAGGGTCTTGTTCGGCGCCAGTACCAGGGTCGGGCGCTGAATCTGGGCGATCACGTTGGCAATGCTGAAGGTCTTGCCCGAGCCGGTCACACCGAGCAACGTCTGGTGCGCCAGCCCGGCCTCGATGCCTTCGACCATCAGGCGGATGGCTTCCGGCTGATCGCCGGCGGGCTGGAAGCGGGTGACTAGCTGGAATTCAGACATGACATAACCTCTGGATTCACCCCTGTCGGCCAGCCGACAGGAACGAGAAAGACCGAAACGACTGATGTCGCCCGAGGAAAAAGCTGGGATGCACACAATGTGGAGGTGAATGCCTTCGCTTTCAAGACGAACGTCCTACACGCCTTGAAGACTTTGACGCTGCGAGAGAACTAACGGTCGAAAAAAATCGTAAAAACTTAGCGTAAAAACCGAATCGCCTGTCGCCGTGCCGGGTGATGGCCTCTATACTAGCTCCCCGTTTGTGCACCGCTCTAGTGCATTCGGCTGGAGCGTCACACGTCCCCTCATTCTCCATTCAGAGCCGCGCACTAATGAGCCTGTTTTCCGCTGTCGAATTGGCACCCCGCGATCCTATCCTGGGCCTCAACGAAGCTTTCAACGCCGACACCCGTACCAATAAGGTCAACCTGGGTGTAGGTGTTTACTGCAACGAGGAGGGGCGCATTCCACTCTTGCGCGCCGTTGTCGAAGCCGAGACGGCTCGCGTGGCTCAGCACGTTTCCCGTGGTTACCTGCCGATCGACGGCATTGCCGCCTACGACCAGGCTGTGCAGACCCTGCTGTTCGGCAAGGATTCGCCGCTGATCACCTCCGGTCGCGTCATCACCACCCAGGCCGTGGGCGGCACTGGCGCACTGAAGATTGGTGCCGACTTCCTCAAGCAACTGCTGCCTGACGCCGTCGTCGCCATCAGCGACCCAAGCTGGGAAAACCACCGCGCCCTGTTCGAAACCGCCGGCTTCCCGGTGCAGAACTACCGCTACTACGACGCCGCCACCCACGACGTGAACCGCAGCGGCCTGCTGGAAGACCTCAACGCCCTGCCCGACCGCTCGATCGTTGTGCTGCACGCCTGCTGCCACAACCCGACCGGCGTGGACCTGAGCCCGGAAGACTGGAAAAACGTGCTGGCCGTGGTCAAGGCCAAGAACCACGTGCCGTTCCTGGACATGGCCTACCAGGGCTTTGGCGAAGGTATCGACGAAGACGCGGCGGCCGTGCGCCTGTTCGCCGAGTCGGGGCTGACCTTCTTTGCCTCCAGCTCGTTCTCCAAGTCGTTCTCGCTGTACGGCGAGCGCGTCGGCGCCCTGTCGATCGTCAGCGAATCGAAAGAAGAAAGTGCCCGCGTGCTGTCCCAGGTCAAGCGCGTGATCCGCACCAACTACTCCAACCCGCCGACCCACGGCGCCAGCATCGTCGCCGCCGTGCTCAACAGCCCGGAGCTGCGGGCCCAGTGGGAAGCCGAACTGGCCGAGATGCGCCTGCGCATTCGCGGCATGCGCGACCAGATGGTCGACATGCTGGCCAAGGCCGCCCCGCAGCACGACTTCAGCTTTGTCGCCCGCCAGAGCGGGATGTTCTCCTACTCCGGCCTGACCGTTGAGCAAGTGACGCGCCTGCGCAACGAGTTCGGCATCTATGCCCTGGACACCGGCCGCATCTGCGTGGCCGCGCTGAACCAGAACAACATCGATGCGGTGACCAAGGCCATCGTTCAGGTGATTTGACGCTTTCGGCACTGGATGAAAAACGGGAAGCCATTGGGCTTCCCGTTTTTTTTGAGTGTGCCTATCAGGTCCGGTAGCCCCCCCAACCTGTGGCGAGGGGATTTATCCCCGCTGGGGCGCGAAGCGGCCCTAAACCAGACCACCCGGTATGTCAGGCCGAGTGAGTTGACTGTCTTGGGTCTGCTTCGCAGCCCAGCGGGGATAAATCCCCTCGCCACAAAGGCGTCTGGCCTGACACTCCTATTCAAATCAGGCTAAAGCTCCGTCGCCCGCTGACTCGCCGCATCGTCATAGATGACATACAACGACTCGGCCACCTGGCTCTTGATCGCCTTGGTGCTTTCCAGCCCCAGGACAAACCCCTCGGCCTTGCCGCCGGCGCGGTTCAGCTCCTCGGCGGTGCTGGCCTGGATGATGGCGTCGTACAGCTTCTCGGCGTGAGGCCCCACACCCTTGGGTAAACTGATCTGGGCGGTGCTCACAGGCACACCTCGGCGCAACGAGCTGTGTGAAGCGGTAACAGGTGGTTCATGGCACGTACCTCAATGTCGGCGAATGGCCGGCAGTGCGTCCTGCCACTTCCGGGCAACCATGGTAGCCCTCTCCTGTCCTTGCGGTAACTGCCAATCGTTGATTGACCGTCAATGGGCATCAGGAATGCGCCGTCCGGCAATAGACGCTTGACTTCTCTTTTCCAATCAGTAACATACGCGCCATTCCGCGATAGCTCAGTTGGTAGAGCAAGTGACTGTTAATCACTGGGTCCCTGGTTCGAGTCCAGGTCGTGGAGCCAGACAGCAATACAAAAAGCCCCTGAATCGAAAGATCCAGGGGCTTTTTTTTGTGCAAAAAAACAGGTGAATGGCCATATAAGCCTGGCCGATGTCGCTGCCGGAACAATAATCCGGCGCCAAAAAGGCAATATGGTCCGGATCCTGCTTTCTTTTTCCGACCACCAAGCTGTCACATGAGCGTCATGACAGGGCCGCAAACTGGCACTGTCCGCCAACAACAGCTTCATAACAACAAGGACGAAGCTATGCCTACACAAAACCCCCATCGCATTGTCGGCCTGTGCACTTCCAGCAAGGTGTACAACGTACTGACTGAACTCAAGCAGCTGGAAGGCCACCGCAGCGCCAAGTTCCTTTCCCTGCTGGCGGAAAACCTGGTGCGCAAGGGCCTGCTCAACGAGCAGGAAGTGGTGCACATGCTCGATCTGGTCGTCGATTGAGCGGCATCGATTCCTACTATTGAGCCAGTTGATTTTCCGTCCTTCCCCCTGAGCCGTAAGGTAACCCCATCGATTGATGGAGGTTTCCCATGCCCAAGGTTCAAATCATGTCTGTCATTGGCAGCGCCGTCCCCGCCCCACTCCGGGAGCTCGGACTGCTGGCCTGCTGGTACCTGGTGCAGGACGGCGTGACCATCAGCGGTCCGCTGACTTCACTGCCCGCCGCCCAAGCACTGTCGCAACGTATCGGCCCCTACCTATTGAGTGCCTAGGGCAACTGCACACGCGGCGTGCTTTCGACGAACAAGGCCCAACAGGACATGAACAGCGCGGCGATCAGCGGCCCGATCACGAAGCCGTTCAGCCCGAACACCGCCAGTCCGCCCAGCGTCGAGACCAGCACCATGTAGTCGGGCATCTTGGTGTCCTTGCCCACCAGGATCGGCCGCAGGAAATTGTCCACCAGGCCGATCACGAACACCCCGAACAGCGTCAGCACCACGCCCTGCCAGATCGCCCCCGAGAGCAGGAAATACACCGCCACCGGCGCCCAGACGAGGCCCGCCCCCACCGCTGGCAACAACGACAGGAACGCCATCAACACCGCCCAGGGCAGCACCGTCGGAATCCCCAGGATCCAGAAGATCAGCCCACCCAGCGCCCCTTGGCTGATGGCAACCAGCAGGTTGCCTTTCACCGTGGCCCGCACCACTCGATTGAACTTCAACTGCAGGCGGCGTTTTTGATGTTCCCCCAAGGGAATCGCCGTGCGCACTTTGCGCACCAGTTCCGCACCGTCGCGCAGAAAGAAGAACAGCAGATAGATCATCACGAAGAAGCTGACCAGGAACTGGAACGTGCCCTGGCCAAAACTGAAGGCCTGGGTGGCGAAGAACTCGCTGCCCTGCATCGCGCTCTTGACGATCTTGTCGCGCAAGCCGTTCAGGTTGCCCAGGCCGAAGCGGTCCAGCAGATGCTGGAAGTACGGCGGCAAGGCATCCTTGAAGCGGGCCAGGTAATCGGCAATGTCCAGCTCACCGCTTTCCAGGCTCTTGTACAGCGCCGCGCCTTCCTGGACCAGCAACGTACTGATGATGATCACCGGCAAGATCGCGCTGACCACACAGATACTCAACGTGAACAACGAGGTGACATTGCGGTGCCAGCCGAACTTCAACTGCAGGCGGCGCTGCATCGGCGCAAAGACGATGCCCAGGATCACCGCCCAGAACACCGCACCGTAAAATGGCAGCAGAATCCAGATGAAGGCGACCGTGACCAGCACCAGGAGCAACATCTGGGCTTTGTTTTGCAGCATCTTTCGATTCATCAGCTTTCCATGTCCAAAGGCGGGATACACATTAGTCCGCCAGGACTCGCCGGAGTGCCTTCACGTTTGTGCTGTGCATTGATTCAGGTCAATAAGGCCTGGCCGGCCCTGGCGTACCCTCGGCACTTTTTGCGAGCTGACCCCACCATGACCCTCGCCGCCCCCGAACTGCTGGCGCCCGCCGGCACCCTGAAAAACATGCGCTATGCCTTCGCCTACGGTGCCGATGCGGTGTACGCCGGCCAACCGCGCTACAGCCTGCGGGTGCGCAACAACGAATTCGACCACGGGAATCTGGCCTTGGGCATTGCCGAGGCCCAGGCCATGGGCAAGCGTTTCTACGTGGTGGTGAACATTGCCCCGCACAACGCCAAGCTGCGGACCTTCCTCAAAGACCTAGAACCGGTGATCGCCATGGCGCCGGATGCGCTGATCATGTCCGACCCGGGGTTGATCATGCTGGTTCGCCGGCATTTTCCACAGATGCCGATTCACCTGTCGGTGCAGGCCAATACGGTGAACTGGGCGAGCGTCGAGTTCTGGCAGCAGCAGGGTTTGAGCCGGATCATCCTGTCCCGGGAACTGTCCCTGGAGGAAATCGCCGAGATCCGCGAGCAGGTGCCGGCCATGGAGCTGGAAGTGTTCGTCCACGGGGCGCTGTGCATGGCGTACTCCGGGCGCTGCTTGCTCTCGGGTTATATGAACAAGCGTGATGCCAACCAGGGCAGTTGCACCAATGCCTGCCGCTGGAAGTATTCGGCGCAACCGGCGGTGGAAAACGTCGTGGGCGACATTGTGCAGACCTATCAGCCGGAGCCGACGCTGGGCCTCGGCGCGCCCACCGACCAGGTGTTTCTACTCCAGGAAGCCAACCGCCCGGAAGCGTCCATGCCGGCCTTCGAGGACGAGCACGGCACCTACATCATGAATGCCAAGGACCTGCGGGCCGTGCAACACGTCGAGCGCCTGGCGCGCATGGGTGTGCATTCGCTGAAGATCGAAGGCCGGACCAAGTCGCACTTTTATTGCGCACGCACCACCCAGGTGTATCGCCGGGCCATCGATGACGCGGTGGCCGGTCGGGCATTCGATCGCAGCCTGATGACCGACCTGGAGTCCCTGGCCCAGCGCGGCTACACCGAAGGTTTTCTAAGGCGCCATGTGCATGATGAATATCAGAACTACCAGACCGGCAGCTCGGTCTCGGAGCGCCAGCAGTTCGTCGGCGAACTGACCGGCGAACGGCGCGAACGCCTGGCCGAAGTGCGGGTGAAGAACCGCTTCGGCCTGGGCGATCACATGGAACTGATGACCCCCAAGGGCAACTTCCACTTCGACCTGCACCAGTTGCAGGACATCAAAGGCCAGGGCATCGATGTGGCACCGGGGGATGGGCATGTGGTCTACGTGCCGATCCCGGATGCGGTGGATTTGCGGTTTGGGTTGTTGATGCGGGATGTGCGCGAACCTTAGCTCTGACACTGATCCGATCATGCAGGCACCGCCAAACAACTGTGGGAGCGAGCTTGCTCGCGATGGCGCCGGATCAGCTAATACTCATTTGACTGACACACCGCCATCGCGAGCAAGCTCGCTCCCACAGGGTTTGGTTGTGTTTGTGCCTGTTGAGCCCGGCAGAAACTGCCGAAGGCTGCGATCCTCCGCTTCCGATAGGGCCTGGTAGCCCAGGCGAAAACATCTGGATCGAGAGCGAAAGATCGCAGCCTTCGGCAGCTCCTGCTGCGCCGGAATCAGATCCGGAACTGCCCCACCAGTTGACCCAGGCGCTGGCCCAGGTCGGCCAGGCTGCGGGAGGTCTGGGCGCCGAGTTGGGTTTCGTCGGCGACGCTGTCCACGGCCACGGCAATCTGATGCACGCTGCGGTTGATTTCCTCGGCCACCGCGGTCTGTTCTTCGGCGGCGCTGGCGATCTGGGCGTTCATCGAGTTGATGGTGCCGATCAACTGCGCCATGGTGTCGAGGGAGGCACCCGCCTCGTTGGCCCGTTCCGAGGTGCCATCACCGGCCTCGCTGGAACGGCGCATCGCTTCCACCGCCGCATGGGTGCCGGATTGCAGGCGGTCGATCATGCCCTGGATTTCCTGGGTGCTCTGCTGGGTCCGACTGGCCAGGGCCCGCACTTCATCGGCCACCACCGCGAACCCACGCCCCGCCTCGCCGGCACGCGCGGCCTCGATGGCGGCGTTGAGGGCCAGCAGGTTGGTCTGCTCGGCGATCGAACGAATCACCCCGAGCACACTGACAATCGAAGCCACGTCCTGCTGCAGGCTGTCCAGGGACACGCCACTGCTGCGGATATCGTTCACCAGCGCATGAATCTGCTGGATGCTGCCGGCCACCACGCGCTTGGCCGACTGGCCTTCTTCGTCGGTCTGCTGGGCCGCGACGGCGGCGCCCTGTGCACTGCGGGCGACTTCCTGGGCGGCCGAGGACATTTCGTTAATCGCCGTGGCGACCTGATCGGTTTCGTGGCGCTGACGCTCCATGGCCTGCTCGGAGCGCTGGGCCTGCTCGGAAACTTGGGTCACCAGGCCGGTCAGTTGCGACGTCATGTCGGTGATCTGCCGCACCAGGCCGTGGATCTTGTCGACGAAGCGGTTGAACGAACCGGCCAGTTGGCCGAGCTCGTCCTGGCTGGTGATGGTCAGCCGACGGGTCAGGTCACCCTCACCCGCGGCGATGTCGTCGAGGTTGTCCTTCATCAGGTGCAGGGGACGCAGGATCGTGTTGGCGAGCACCAGGCCTACCACCGCGATCACCAGCAACACCACCGCAGCGATCCCGACGATGCTCAAGATCACGCCTTGCAGGCGATCGTGGACCTTGGCTTCCACCAGCGCCACTTGGGCTTCGATGCCGTCCAGGTTGACCGAGCTACCGACCGCCAGATCCCACTTGGGCAAGTAGTCGGTGTAGCCGAGCTTGGGCACCAAGTCCTTGCTGCCGGGCAACGGCGAACTGTATTCCAGGTAATGCGTCCCGTCCTTGGCGACTTTCACCAGGTCACGGTTGACGTAGACACCGTTCGGGTCGCGGTTGTCCTTGAAACTCTTGCCCACGCCATCGGGGCTGTTGGCCTTGAACAGACGAATGGTCTCGGAATCGTAGCCGAAGAAATAACCGTCCTTGCCATAGCTGATATTCGACAGCAGCTTGATCGCCTGGGCGCGCGCCTCGTTATCGCCAGGCGCGGCGGCATCGTAGAGCGGCTTGATGGCGGTAAGGCCCACCGCCACGTAGTTCTGCAGCGTGGCCTTGGCCTCGCTGAGCAGGCGCTCGCGGGTCTCCTGGACTTCTTTACTCGCTTGCTCCTTCAAGATGAAGGCCGTGGTCAGGCTGATGATCACGGCGGACAGCAATACCGGCAGTATCGCAAGGGACAGGACTTTAGCCTTCAAGCTCAGGCGCATGCTGTTCACTCTTGTTGGTTTTATGGCGTGGTTAGCTGTATTAACGGCACCGCGCGGCAAAACTGTAGGACAAGGTGAACGGTCAGTTGGCAGAGTCGCTGAATTCAAGGGCCTCATCGCGAGCAAGCTCGCTCCCACAGGGCCCGGTGGCGTCCACAACACTTGTGTCCACACCGATCCCCTGTGGGAGCGAGCTTGCTCGCGATTGAGGCGACTCGGTCTCGAATTACAACACCATCGCCGCCACCCACCCAAACGCCAGCAGCGGCAGGTTGTAGTGGATGAAGGTCGGGACCACGGTGTCCCAGATGTGATGGTGCTGGCCGTCGATGTTCAGGCCGGAGGTCGGGCCCAGGGTCGAGTCCGAGGCGGGCGAGCCGGCGTCGCCCAGGGCGCCGGCGGTGCCGACGATGCAGACGATCGCCAGCGGGCTGAAACCCAGTTGCAGGCACAGCGGCACGAAAATCGTCGCCAGGATCGGCACCGTGGAAAACGACGAGCCAATGCCCATGGTCACCAACAGCCCCACCAGCAACATCAGGAGCGCGCCGATGCCCTTGTTGTGGCCGATCCACGCCGCCGAGGTTTCCACCAGGCTCTGGACTTCACCGGTAGCCTTCATCACTTCGGCAAAACCTGAGGCGGCGATCATGATGAAGCCGATCATCGCCATCATCTTCATGCCTTCGGTGAACAGATCGTCGGTCTCGCGCCAGCGCACTACCCCCGACAGCGAGAAAATCAGGAAACCGGCCAGGGCACCGATGATCATTGAATCGAGTAACAACTGAACAGCGAACGCCGCCGCAATCGCCAGCCCGGCCACCAGCAGGCTCAGGGGGTTGTAGCGCACGGTCACTTGCTCGGCCCGGGCAATTTTTTTCAAGTCATAAACGCGTTTCTTGCGATAGGTAAAAAACGACAGCGCCAAGCCAAACACCATGCCCAACGCCGGGATGCCCATGGCATGCGTGATATTGATGCCACTGATGTCGACGCCGCTGCGAGCGACATTGGCCAGCAGGATTTCATTGAGGAAGATGTTGCCGAAACCCACCGGCAGGAACATGTAGGGGGTGATCAGGCCGAAGGTCATGACGCAGGCGATCAAGCGACGGTCCAGTTGCAGCTTGGTCAGCACGTAGAGCAACGGCGGCACCAGCAGCGGGATGAAGGCGATGTGGATCGGCAGGATGTTTTGGGAAGCGACCGCGACCGTCCCCAGCAGGCCGATCAGCACCCACTTGACGCCCGTACCGCCAGCGGCATCCTGGCGATCCACCAGGGCCAGGGCTTTGTCCGCCAGGGCGTGGGCCATGCCGGACTTGGCAATCGCCACGGCGAAGGCACCGAGCAAAGCATAGGACAACGCCACCGTCGCACCGCCCCCCAGGCCGGCATTGAACGCCTTGAGCGTCGCCTCGATCCCCAGGCCGCCCGTCAGGCCACCCACCAGCGCGCCGATAATCAGCGCGATCACCACATGCACGCGGGACAGGCTGAGCACCAGCATGACGCCAACCGCGGCAATTACTGCATTTATCATCGTTACCTCAGAGCACAGCGATGGAAAGCCACCGGACAAAAAGGTCGCGACTTTGCAGCAAGCGGCGGCAAGCTGCAAGGGCCGTGGAGCGGGTTTTCAAGTCCTGCCCCCCCTGTATGGAGGGATTTGTGGGAGCAAAGCTTGCTCGCGATGACGTCGTCACCTACAACATCTGTGTTGGCCAAAAAAAATGCTATCGCGAGCAAGCTTTGCTCCCACAGGCTCGCCCACAGGGAGGCTGTGCCATGGAATGGCTGTCAGCGCTTGGGCAACTCGATCACGACCTTCAACCCACCCCACTCACTGTCGTCCAACGCCAGCAGGCCGCCCCAGGTGTCGACGATATCCCGCACGATGCCCAGGCCCAGGCCGTGTCCATCGGTCTGTTCATCCAGTCGCGTACCCCGACTGAACACCTGCTCGCGGCGGTCCGCGGGGATGCCCGGGCCGTCGTCCTCCACGGCCAGGCTGAAACCCTCGGCTGTCTCGGTCATGGTCAGGCGCACCTCGGCATCGGCCCATTTGCAGGCGTTGTCCAGCAGGTTGCCCAACAGCTCCAGCAAGTCTTCACGGTCCCAGGGCAGGTGCAGGCCTGGTGGCGCGACGTAGCTCAGGTGCAGGTGTTCGCCGTGGATCATGTTCAGCGTGGCCAGCAACCCTGGCAGTTCGGCGTCGCAGTCCAGGTGCGCACCGGGCAAGGCATCACCGGACAGGCGGGCGCGGTTGAGTTCACGGTTCAGGCGCTGGCGGACCTGCTCCAGTTGGTCGAGCAACAGTTTGCGCAGCTCGGGGTTCGGGTCGAGCTTCTCGTTCGACGCCAGGCTTTGCAGCACCGCCAGCGGGGTTTTCAAGGCATGGCCGAGGTTGCCCAAGGCATTGCGCGAGCGCTTGAGGCTGTCTTCGGTGTGGGCCAGCAGATGGTTGATCTGCGTCACCAGCGGTTCCAGCTCCCGTGGCACCTGTTCGTCGAGTTGCGAACGCTGTCCGCGCTGCAACTGAGCGATCTGCTCCCGGGCCCGGTCCAGCGGACGCAAGGCACGGCGCACGGTGATGCGTTGCAGCAACAGAATCAGCAACAGCCCCGCTAACCCGAGCCCGAGGCCGATCTGTTGCATCCGGCGGAAGCTGTCACGCACCGGTGTGTAGTCTTGGGCCACGCTGATGGAAATCGCCTGGCCCAGCCGCCGATAGTCGGTGCGCAGCACCAGCAGCTTCTGGCCCTCGGGCCCCAGTTGCAGGTTGCTGTGCAGGCCCGGGTGGTCGAGCCGGGGCAATTCCTGGTCCCACAGGGAGCGGGAGCGCCAGTGCACGTCGGCAAAATCGATGCGGAAATAGTGCCCGGAAAACGGCCGCTGATAGGCCGGCGACAGGCGGCGCTCATCCAATTGCAAGCCCTGCGGGCCACGCACCAGGGCCACCAGCAGGTTCTCGCTGTCGTTACGCAGCCCGGCTTCCAGGTAACGCTGCAGGCCCAGCTCGAACAACCACAGACTGGTCTGCGCCAGGACCAGGCCGACCACCACCATCACACCGATCAGGCCCAGGCTCAGGCGCCGCTGGATGGATCTCACTGCGCCTGCCCGCCGAACAGGTAACCCTGGCCGCGACGGGTTTCGATCACGCTGCGTCCCAGCTTGCGCCGCAGGTGATTGACGTGGACTTCCAGCACGTTGGAATCGCGCTCGGTCTCACCGTCGTACAGGTGTTCGGCGAGATGGCTTTTGGAAAGGATCTGCTCGGGATGCAGCATGAAATAGCGCAACAGGCGGAACTCGGCAGCCGTGAGCTGGATGTCGGTGCCGTCGCGGACCACGCATTGGCGACTCTCATCCAAGTGCAACCCGGCGGCCTTGAGCGTCGGCTGGTTGACCTGGCCATGGGAGCGGCGCAGCAGCGCCTGGATCCGCAAGTGCAGCTCTTCAGGATGAAAGGGTTTGGTCAGGTAGTCGTCGGCCCCGGCCTTGAGGCCCTCGATGCGCTCGGCCCAGGACCCGCGGGCGGTGAGGATCAGCACCGGCGTGGCCAGGCCGCCGGCGCGCCATTGGGCCAGCACGTCGAGCCCCGGCACGCCCGGCAGACCGAGGTCGAGAATGATCAGGTCGTAGGGCTCGCTGCTGCCCTGGTACACCGCGTCGCGACCATCGGCCAGCCAATCGACGGCGTAGCCCTGGCGAGCAAGCCCGGCCATCAGTTCATCGGCCAGGGGCACGTGATCTTCCACCAGAAGCAGGCGCATCAGTCTTCCTTATCTTTGAGTAAGCGGCCGGTTTTGGCCTCCAGGTCCAGTTCGCGCACGACGCCGTCGGTGTCCAGCAGCTCGACCTCATAAATATAGACGCCGTGTTTCTCCTCCAACTCGGCTTCCAGCAGCTTGGCGCCGGGGTGGCGGTCCAGCGCCTGTTGCAGAAGCTGTTCGAGCGGCAGGATCACGCCCTGCTGACGCAGTTGCAAGGCCTCGTCCTGATCCAGGTCCCGGGCCACGGCCAGTGAACAAAACACCAGCAGCGCCAGCGCCCATCGGCTGCGGGCGCATAAATTAAGCTTCATTACAGATCCTGATGATTCTTGAGTACCTTGCCGTTGGTGGCGTCCAATTCCACGTCCCACTCAATGCCCTTCTTATCGTGCAAGCCCACCTGATAAATGTACTTGCCGTACTCTTCCTCCAACTCCGTCTCGGTCAAGGTGGCGCCAGGGTGTTTGGCCAGGGCAGCGGCATTGAGTCTTTCAAAGGACAGGATGGTACCAGCGTCTTGCAGTTTGCGGGCTTCGTCCGCGCTCAGGTCTCGTGCGTGAGCCAGGCTCGTACCGAGGGCCATGAGGGTCGCGATGAAAAAGGCAGTCAGGCGGTTCACGGGTTGTCTCCTTTTTATAATCTTTCACAGGGGGGACTGTATCGGGATGAACTTAACTGAAACTGAATCGCCATCATTGAACCCACATCAATGTGGGAGCGAGCTTGCTCGCGATAGCGCCAGCTCAGTCACATCAATATCAACTGACAGACCACCATCGCGAGCAAGCTCGCTCCCACAAGGTTTTGTGTCGCTATAATTGTCCGCTTGTTTGCATTCGAGACTGGTATGACCGCCATCCACATCAAGTTCCCCGCCCTCACCCTCAAGGCCGGCCCCCGTGCGTTCGGGCGCATTCGCCAGGCCGGCCTGAACGCCGCCGATGTTGGCATCCTGCCCGGTGCCGCCGGTGGCCCCAAGGCCCTGGGCATCCAGGGGCTGGACCTGGCGCTGTTCGGTGAATGGCTGCCCGCCGCGCCCCGGGAGCGCTCGCTGATCGGGGCTTCGGTGGGGGCCTGGCGCTTCGCCAGCGCCTGCCTGCCGGATGCCGCCGAGGGGATCCGGCGCCTGGGCACCTTGTACAACGAACAAAGCTTCGCCAAAGGCGTGACCATGGCCGGCGTCAGCCAGAGCTCGCAACGCATGCTCGATGACTTGCTCGACGGCCGCGACACTTCGATCCTCGATAACCCGCGGTACCGGCTCAACATCATGGTCGTCAAGAGCCACGGCCTGCTCGCCCAGGATCATCGCGGCCGGCTGGGGCTGGGGCTGTCGTCGGTGATCGCCGACAACCTGCGGGGTCGTGCGCGGCTGTCACGGCATTTCGAACGGTTGATCATCCACGACCCGCGCCTGGCCCCGCCCCTGCATCCGCTAAATGACTTTCCGTCGCGCTTCGTGCCCTTGGCGGCCGGCAACCTGCGCCAGGCTCTGCTGGCCTCGGGCTCGATCCCGATGGTCATGGAAGGCGTGCGCGACCTGCCGGGCGCCGGTGCCGGCACCTTCCGCGACGGCGGTCTGCTGGACTACCACCTCGACCTGCCGTACAGCGGCGAGGACATCGTGCTCTATCCGCACTTCACCGACCGGGTCATTCCCGGCTGGTTCGACAAGGGCCTGCCGTGGCGCCGGGGCAATGTCGACCGCCTGCAGGACGTGTTGCTACTGGCACCGTCGCGGGAATACCTGGCGCGCCTGCCCTACGGCAAACTGCCAGACCGTAACGACTTCAAGCGCTTCATGGGCGATGACCCGAGCCGCCGCAAATATTGGCGCACGGCGATGGACGAGAGCCGCCGGCTCGGTGACGAGTTCCTGGAGCTGACGGCCAACGGTGGCTTGGGCGAGCGTTTGCTGACCCTTTAGTCAGCACGGTCGCGCAACGCGGTTATCAAACTGATAAACTCCGCCGCCTGCCTCGCGACCGCTACCTTAAAGAGCCCGAACCTGTGGAAATTTTCAAAGAGTTTACCTTCGAATCCGCCCACCGCCTGCCCCACGTGCCGGACGGCCACAAGTGCGGCCGCCTTCACGGCCACTCGTTCAAGGTGGCGATCCACCTGAGCGGCGATATCGATCCGCACACCGGCTGGATTCGCGATTTCTCGGAGATCAAGGCGATCTTCAAGCCCCTCTACGAGCGCCTGGACCACAACTACCTCAACGACATTCCTGGCCTGGAAAACCCCACCAGCGAAGTGTTGGCCAAGTGGATCTGGAATGAGTTGAAGCCGTTGCTGCCAGAGCTCAGTGCCATTCGCATCCACGAGACTTGCACCAGCGGTTGCATCTATCACGGCGAGTAAAACCTTTGGGGCCCGCTTGTAGGGTCCCACCTGTGGGAGCAAAGCTTGCTCGCGACAAGGATTACACGGTCTCTTCGGAACCGAGGCGCCTGCATCGCGGGCAAGCCTTGCTCCCACAAAATCTAGCGCCGCCATTGGGTTTTCCTGTCCCGCCAGCATTGGCCTATGCTTGGTCCCCTGAGCCATTCTCAGGGGAGTATCGAGCATGACCCACTGGCCGCTGGATCAAACATACGACTTCAACGGACACCCCATCCGCTACGCCATCCACGGCGATGGCCCGCCGCTGGTGTTTGTCCACGGCACACCCTTCTCATCCTATGTGTGGCACCGGATCGCTCCGCTGTTCTTCACCACCCACCGGGTGCACTACTTCGACCTGCTGGGGTATGGCCAATCCGCGCAACCCGATGCCGACGTGTCCCTCGGCGTACAAAACCTGCTGCTCGCACAATTGCTGGCGCATTGGCGTCTGGATTGCCCGGACGTGGTGGCCCATGACTTCGGTGGCGCCACGGCCCTGCGCACGCACCTGCTCAACGGCAAGGACTACCGCAGCTTGACCCTGATTGACCCCGTGGCGCTGTCGCCCTGGGGTTCGCCCTTTGTGCAGCATGTCCGCCAGCATGAAGCGGCCTTCAGCGGCCTGCCCGACTACATTCAGCGGGCGATCGTGCCGACCTACATTCGCGGCGCGATCAAACGGGACATCCCCGACGCGGAACTGGCGCCCTACGTGCAGCCGTGGCTTGGCGAGCCGGGGCAGGCGGCGTTCTACCGGCAGATCGCGCAGATGGACGAGCGTTACACCCGCGAGGTCGAAGGCCTGTACCCGAACGTACGCTGCCCGACCCAGATACTGTGGGGCGAGGACGACCAATGGATCCCCATCGAGCGCGGCCAGGCCTTGCACCAGCTGATTCCAGGCGCGCAACTGCACCCTGTGCCGAACGCCGGACACCTGGTTCAGGAGGATGCGCCGGAGGCCGTCGTCGCGGCGGTGTTGCGCTTCTTGCCATTACCCCCTTCCTCCTGAAAAAACCCGCTCCCACAAGGAAACCGCATAGGACAGTGAGAACTGTGTTCCAACTTGAATCACCGCCGCACCGCTTTCGCCCCTTTCGCCCACCCCATCCCCAGGATTGTCTATAAATAATCTCGCGATCACCCGTTTGGCACGGCCGCTGCACGCTTGCGACATCCCTCACCCGCAAGGACCGCCCCATGACTCAGAACGATCCAGGCAATGACTACCCCCTGAGCGAAGTCCCGCTGCACGCTCGCAAGGGCCTGGCCTCCACGGCCATGGTGCTGCTGGGTTTCACCTTCTTCACCGCGACGATGTTTGCCGGTGGCAAGCTGGGCGTGGCGTTCGGTTTTGCCGAGATGCTCACGGTCATCGTCATCGGCAACCTGCTGCTGGGCCTGTATGCCGCCGGCCTGGGTTACATCGCCTTCAAGAGCGGGCTCAATTCGGTGTTGATGGGGCGTTTCTGTTTCGGCGAGGTGGGCAGCAAGCTCAGTGACTTGATCCTGGGGTTCACCCAGATCGGCTGGTACGCCTGGGGCACGGCGACCGCCGCGGTGGTGCTGGGCAAGTACTTCGAATTGGGCCAGGGCACGGTGCTGTGGCTGATGGTGTTGTTCGGCCTGGGGTTCTGCGCCACGGCCTATGTCGGTTATCGCGGGCTGGAAATCCTCTCGTACCTCGCCGTGCCGGCCATGATGTTGCTGCTGATGCTGTCGATGTGGGTGGCGACGGTGAAGGTCGGCGGCTTCGACGGCTTGCTGGCGGTGGTGCCCACGGGCAGCCTCGATTGGTCCACCGCCATCACGCTGGTGTTCGGCACCTTCGTCAGCGGCGCGACCCAGGCGACCAACTGGACGCGGTTCTCCCGCTCGGCGAAGGTCGCGGTGCTGGCGAGCCTGATTGGATTCTTCCTGGGCAACGGCCTGATGGTGCTGATCGGCGCCTACGGGGCCATCGTCTATCAACAACCGGACGTGGTCGAAGTGTTGCTGCTGCAGGGCTTCGCCATGGCGGCGATGGCGATGCTGCTGCTCAACATCTGGAGTACCCAGGACAACACCATCTACAACTTCGCCGTGGCCGGTTGCAACCTGCTGCGCACCCGCCGACGCAAGACCGTGACCCTCTGCGGCGCGGTGATCGGCACGTTGCTGGCGCTGCTGGGCATGTACGACATGCTGGTGCCATACCTGATCCTGCTGGGCACCGTGATCCCCCCCATTGGCGGGGTGATCATGGCCGATTTCTTCTTCCGCTGGCGCGGCCGCTATCCACGCCTGGCCGAAGCCCGGTTGCCGGCATTCAACTGGCCCGGGCTGCTGGCCTATGGGCTCGGCACGGTCGCCGCGTTCAATTCGCCGTGGGTCGCGCCACTGGTAGGAATCGCTGCAGGCGCGCTAACGTATGTGCTATTGATCGGCGTAATGGGTATTCGCACCGCTGACGCGCCCCTACAAGACCTCTAAAGGATTCGCCCGATGCACATCATCAACGCCCGCCTGCGCAACCGCGAAGGCTTGCATGAACTGCACCTGGAAAACGGCCTGATCGCCAACATCGCCCGTCAGACCGAAGCCCCCAGCCTCGGCCCGGAAGACCTCGATGCCGGCGGCAACCTGGTGGTCCCGCCCTTCGTCGAACCGCACATCCACCTGGACGCGACCCTCACCGCCGGCGAACCGCGCTGGAACATGAGCGGCACGCTGTTCGAAGGCATCGAGTGCTGGGGCGAACGCAAGGCCACCATCACCCAGGAAGACACCAGCACCCGCGCCAAGAAAACCATCCAGGCCCTCGCCGCCCATGGCATCCAGCATGTGCGCACCCACGTCGACGTAACCGACCCCGAACTCACGGCCCTCAAGGCGATGCTGCAAGTGCGCGAGGAAAGTCGCCACCTGATCGACATGCAGATCGTCGCGTTTCCCCAGGAAGGCATCGAGTCCTACCGCAATGGCCGCGAGCTGATGGAAGAAGCGATCCGCATGGGCGCCGACGTGGTGGGCGGTATTCCTCACTTCGAGTACACCCGCGACCAGGGCGTCAGTTCGGTGAAATTCCTCATGGACCTGGCCGAACGCACCGGGTGTCTGGTGGATGTGCATTGCGACGAAACCGACGACCCGCATTCGCGCTTTCTCGAAGTGCTCGCCGAAGAAGCCCGCAGCCGCGACATGGGCGCCCGCGTCACCGCCAGCCACACCACGGCCATGGGCTCCTACGACAACGCCTACTGCGCCAAGCTGTTCCGCCTGCTCGGGCATTCGGGCATCAGCTTTGTCTCTTGCCCGACCGAAAGCATTCATCTGCAAGGCCGCTTCGACACCTTCCCCAAACGCCGCGGCGTCACCCGAGTCAATGAACTGCTCGAAGCCGGGATGAACGTGTGTTTCGGCCAGGACTCCATCGTCGACCCGTGGTACCCGCTGGGCAACGGCAACATCCTGCGGGTGCTGGAAGCCGGGCTGCATATCTGCCACATGCTCGGCTACCGCAACCTGCAAAGCGCCCTGGACCTGGTCACCGACAACAGCGCCAAGGCCATGAACCTGGGCGAGCGCTACGGGCTGGAGCCCGGCCGCCCGGCGAACCTGCTGATCCTGTCGGCGGACAGCGACTACGAAGTGATCCGCAGCCAGGGCTTGCCGCTGTACTCGATTCGCAATGGTGAAGTGCTGATGAAGCGGCAGATGCCGGTGGTGGAGTTCGGACCGCAGCTGGGCTGATGTCCCCTGTGGGAGCAGCTTGCTTGCGATAGCGGTAAGTCAGTTGCATTGATGTTGAATGTACCGCCGTCTTCGCGAGCAAGCCCGCTCCCACAGTTGATCTTTAGTGGACACAAACTCAGCGCACGACACAAAATCATTGTGGGAGCGGGCTTGCTCGCGAAGGCGTCATCAGTCGCACTACAGGACCATCTGGAATATAGAAAGCTAAGGCACGAACTTAGCCGTGCCAAACAAACTCACCCGTACCAACTCCCCACTCTGCTCTTCCAGCAAAATCGGCGCAGTGCCGCCGGGCATCACCACCCTCACCGCCCCCGCCTTCACCCAGCCCACCCGCCACGCAGCACTGGCCACCGCACTGGCGCTGGTGCCCGAGGACGCGGTGGGCCCCTCGCCGCGCTCAAACACTCGAGCAACGATCCGCCCTTCGGCCTCGCGCCAAGCCCATTGCAGATTCACACCCGCCGGGCACGGAACGCCGGCCCCAGCGGGCACCGCATAAGCGATGCGGGTCAGGTTTTGCGACAACGCCGGGGCGCGCATTTGCGTGTTGCTCGGCAGCGCCTCGGCAGCCTCCGTCAGGGTCACGCAATGCGGATTGCCGATGTTCACGAACTGACTGTTGCCCCACGCCGGACTCAATGCGTGGAGTGCCGCCACCCGACTGACATCGCGCTGATTGAACACCACGCTCTCCACGCGTTGGGCAGCGACGGCTTGAGGCCCAAAAAGCGGGTTCCCCAAGTCCAGCCAGAAGCCCTGCACACCCTCGAATTCGGCGGCTCGCACCGATGTCTGCAGCGGCGACAAGCCCTGGTGTTTGTCGTGGTGCACCTGCAACAAGCAATCACCCTCGCTCGGCATCAAGCCTTGCTCTTTCAGCGCCTGGGAGAAAATCGTCAAGCCGTTGCCGCTGCGTTCGGCCAGGGTGCCGTCGGTGTTGACGATCAAAACGTCAAAGGGCGGTTCATCCTGGAACGGGCCGACCAACAGGCCGTCGCTGCGATGGGCCTTGGCATCCGGCGGTGCTTCGCCCGGCGCCCAACCGCAGAAGGCATGCACGGCGGCCATGGCCCAGGACTCGCGCCGCTGTGCCGCGAGGGCGGCTGACGGCGGCAGATCAATACCGTGGTCACGCACCTGTCGCGGGGAGACGACACCATACATATTGCCGCGTGCATCATAAAACTGCGTCATGGACCAGACCCAAAATCAGCCAGCAAGGGCCGGTACTTTATGCTGGCATAGGCTGCGGGAGCAAAGCCTGCGCGTTGATCGGCACCTTGGGGTCGCGGTGCGGTCAGTGGATATGCAAGCATAGGCCCCTGCCTGCACCACCGCACCGCACGAAAGCCAAGGACGTTTCATGACTGCCATCACGCCCCCGCCCACCTTTATTCCAGGACGCCTGGAACAGATGTCCACCCGCATCGCTTACCTCATCGCCGGCATCGGCATCGCCGCCTGGGCGCCGCTGGTGCCTTACGCCAAAGTGCGGGCGAACCTGGATGAAGGCACCCTCGGGTTGCTGCTGTTATGCCTGGGGGTCGGGTCGATCCTGGCGATGCCGATTTCCGGCGCACTGGCGGGGCGGTTCGGCTGCCGTCGAGTGCTCAGCGGCGGCACGATTCTGATCTGCCTGGCGTTGCCGTTGTTGGCGACAATGACCTCCCTGCCTTGGCTGGTGGCCGCGTTGTTCCTGTTTGGCGCCGGGCTCGGCACCGTGGACTCGACCGTGAACCTGCAAGCGGTGATCGTCGAGCGGGCCAGTGGCAAGACCATGATGTCGGGTTTCCACGGCATGTTCAGCCTCGGCGGGATCATTGGCGCGGCTGGCGTCAGCGCCTTGCTCGGCCTGGGGCTTTCGCCGCTGGGGGCGACGTTGGTGGTCAATGGCGTGCTGCTGGTGGCGCTGTTCAAGGCCGCGCCGCACCTGTTGCCCTACGGCAGTGAAAGCTCGGGACCGGCGTTTGCCATTCCCCATGGCGTGGTGTTGTTCATCGGCATCCTCTGCTTCATCGTGTTCCTGGCCGAAGGTGCGGTGCTGGACTGGAGCGCCGTGTTCCTGACCACCGAGCGGGGTGTGGATACCGCCTATGCCGGGCTGGGTTATGCCGCCTTCGCGCTGACCATGACCGTCGGCCGCCTGACCGGCGACTCGGTGGTGCATCGCCTGGGTGCCAAGCGCGTGATCATCTATGGCGGGTCAATCGCAGCCGCGGGGTTCCTGCTGGCGACCCTCGCACCGATGTGGCAAGCGGCGCTGCTGGGGTATGCGTTGGTCGGGGCCGGGTGTTCGAACATCGTGCCGGTGCTGTACACCGCCGTCGGCAAACAGACCCTGATGCCCGAAGCGATCGCCGTACCGGCCATCACCACCATCGGCTATGCCGGCATCCTTGCGGGGCCGGCGCTGATTGGTTTCGTGGCCCATGGCAGCAGCTTGAGCATTGCCTTCGGGCTGATTGCGATATCGCTGGTGGCGGTGGCGGCCAGTGGGAAAGTGTTGAAGGTCTGAGGCCTCTCACCATCCTCAGTGGACAGGAGATTTATCTGTGGCGAGGGGATTTATCCCCGCTGGGCTGCGAAGCGGCCCCAAACCAGCTCCCTCAAACATATCTGACACACCGAGGTGTTGAAGATTGGGGCTGCTGCGCAGCCCAACGGGGATAAATCCCCTCGCCACAGATCAACCCCTCGCCACAAAAGTACGCATCAACCCTGGATTTTCATCAAAAACCCACACTGGCCTGCACAAAGAACGTACGCGGTGCGCCGACATAGATGCCCGAGTTGTTGTCGCTGGAACGGGTGTAGTACTGGTGATCGAACAGGTTTTTCACCCCGGCGCCGACTTTCAGGTTCGACAGCTGTGCACCGAAGTCATAACCAGCGCGCACGTTCCAGAGCACGTAGCCCGGCATGTCGCCGTACTGCCCATCGGCGGTGCCATCGGTGATGTAGTCACCGCTGAAACTGCCATCGGCGTTCACACTGTTGCCCGGTGCTCGCTGCTTGGACTGGGCGAAAGCGTCGAGGTTATAGGTCCAGCGGTTGACGTCGTAGCGCAGGCCCACGTTGGCCACCTGGCGGGAGTAGAACGGCAGGTCACGGCCCTTGAAGCTCGGGATCTGGCCTTCGTAAGTCGCGCGGGTGTAGGTGAAACCGGCGTTGGCGGTGAGGCCTTCGAGGCGTGGGTCGAGGGCGGCCATGTCGTAGTGCACCGAAGCCTCCAGGCCCTGGTGTTTGGTCGCGCCCATGTTGGTCCAGCCCACGTCGTTGCTGATGTACTGCAGCTCATCGTCAAAGTCGATGTAGAACAGCGTCACTTCGCCGCCCCAGACGTCATCGTTGTAACGCGTGCCGATTTCGTAGGTCTTGGCCTTTTCCGGGCTCAGGCCATTGGCGGTGTTGTTGCCATCGCCGCCCTGGCCGAGCTGGAAGTATTGCAGGCTGCCGAACGAGGTCTCGTAATTGGCGAACAGCTTCCAGGCATCGGACAGGTGATACATCACACTCAGGGCCGGCAACGGTTCGTTGCTGTCAATGCTGCGGCGTTTTTCCTGCACGGGGCGGCCGGCGGTGTCGAGCACCGGGCGGTCATGCCATTCGGTGCTGATGCTTTCGAAGCGGATGCCCGGGGTGATGGTCCATTTGCCGACGTCGATCTTGTCATCGATGTACACCGCGTGGGCTTCGGTGCCACCAGTACGGTCCTGGTAGACGTGGCCGTCGGCCCCCGGGCGCACAACCGGTTCGTTATTGCGCAACGCCAGGCGGCTGGCCTCTTCGTGCATGCCTTCCTTGAGGTAGCGATAACCGACGCTGGCTTCCTGGGTGGTAGGGCCGAGATCGAACACATGGGACACCCGGGGCTCGATGCCGAAGGTGTAATAGGTGCGCGGGTAGGACACCAGGTTGCGCTGGTCCCGGGAAGCGATGGTACTGCCCCGATAGCTGTCGGAATAGTAGGTCAGCACTTCGGCCTGGGTGCGCTCGTTGATCTCGCGAATCCACTTGAACGACACATCCTTGCGCCGGCCGCTGAAGTTGTCCCAGTCGCGGTCGGATTGGTACGGGTTCGCGTCGTATTGCTTCTGGGTCAGGCCGCCGGGCATGTCGGCCTTGGCGTCGTAGTAGTGAAAATTCAGCGAGAAGTCGTCGACATCGGTTGGCGCCCAGTGGGTCTTGAGGATGACATCGTCGATGTCATTGCCGTTGTTGCTCTGGCGATACCCGTTGCCGTTGACGCCGGAATACAACAGTGCCACGCCCAAGCCGTTGTCGGCGGTGCCGCCGAGGAAAGCCGTGTCGATGTGTTTCCAGCCGCCGCGTTGGGAGGTTTCCAGGGTGGTGCCGATTTCACCGGTGGCTTTTTCCGGAATGGCACGGGTCACGAAGTTGATCACCCCGCCGACGTTCTGCGGCCCGTAGCGCACAGACCCGGCGCCGCGCACCACGTCGATGCTGTCCAGGTTGCCCGAGGAAATCGGCGCCATGGACAGTTGCGGTTGGCCATAAGGCGCGAACGCTGCCGGTACGCCGTCGATCAATACCGTGGAGCGTGGCGACAAGCGCGAGGTCAGGCCACGCACGCCGACGTTCAGGGAAATGTCGCTGCCACCGGTGCCGTTGGCCTCTTGCACCTGCACACCCGGCACCCGCCGCAGCACGTCGCCGACGTTCATGGCGCCCTGCTCCACCATCGCTTCGCGGCGGATCACCGTACGCGCACCAGGGTGGTTCTGCACCACTTCGGCGTTGGCATCGCCGAGCCAGTCACCGACCACCTGGATTTCAGTCGCGCCCAGCTCCAACGGGCCGGCACCGGATGCCGAGGGTGTCGGCAACACGGTCGCAGAACCGTCATTGATCTGGTATTGCAGGCCGCTGCCTTGCAGCAATAGGCGCAAGGCCGCTTCCGGGGACAAGTTGCCATCCACCGCCGGCGCCTGCTTGCCCGCCACCAGCTCGGGGCTGAAGAACACTTGCAACGCGGTCTGCTGGCCGAGCTGGCTCAAGGCTTGCCCCAACGGCTGCGCCTGAATGTGGATGGCGGTGGCGGCCTGATCGGCGAACGCCTGGGACACGGCGGCGCTGACCGCCAGGGTCAGGGCCAGGGGCAGGGGCAGGGGCAGCCAGCGTACGGAGGTACGGTTGTTGTTTTTGGCGGTTGTTTTCACGTCGAACCTTGTCCTGTTGATCGCAAGAATACGCGTCTGTTAATGCAAACCAGTTGCAGTTGGACAAGAAGACGAAGAACTCGGAAAAAACCTGAATTTATCGTGCGATTATTTCCTGGCTGCCGTCATCCAGACTGCGCACGGCCACCGGCAGGATGTTCGGCAGCGCCTTGAGCAATGCCTCGGGATCGTCGGCGCGGAACACGCTGGTCAGGCGCAGCTTACCCACCGCCGCACTGCCGACCCGCAGGGGCTGGAGGCGATAACGGGAGACTTCTTCAGCCACTTCACTCAAGGGCGCGTCATTGAACACCAGCTTGCCGTTGCGCCAGGCCGTGAGTGCATCGGCGTTGATCGCGTACGGTGCGGCGACGTTGCCCTGGGCATCGATCTGGGTGCCGAGGCCCGGCGTGAGGCTGACGAACGGTGCCTTGGGCGCGCCGCGTCCCCGGACCTTGACGCTGCCCTGCGCCACCGCCACCCGGGTCTTGTCGGCATCGCGGCGCACATCGAAGCGCGTCCCGGTGACCGTCACCTGGCCGTTGCCCGCATCGACGGTGAAAGGCCGGCCGGCATCATGCTCGACCGTGAACAACGCCTCGCCTTCGGCCAGTTCCACCCGACGTTGACGGTGTGCGAACTGAATCCGCACCCGGCTACGGCTGTTGAGGTCGATCACCGAACCGTCCGGCAAGGCAATATGCCGACGCTCGCCGAGGGCGGTGGCAAACTCACCGCTGTAATCGGTAGAAGAACTCAAGCCACTGAACAGACCCAGGCCGACCGCCACCGCCAGCAACCCGGCGGCGACGGCGTAGCGTAACAGCGGCCGGCGCTTGGGACGTTCGGCAGGTGGCTCGCACAGCGCTCGCAGGCGTTCCTTGGGCAGCAGGTCCGTGGCGCTCCAAATGCCCTGGAGCAATTGAATCTCGTCACGGTGATTGGGATGCTCGTCCAGCCAGGCTTCGAAACCCTGACGCTCCTCGACACTCATGGCAGGCGCTTGCAAACGCACGAACCATTGCGCCGCCGCGTCGCGAACCCTGTCCTGCCCGCACGGGCATTCACGGCTATCCATCATGGAAGGTCCTGTGGCTCAGGTGAAAGAGGGCGACGGATCATTGGCCTGGACCGTCCAGGCGATCGCGCAGATGCCGCAGGGTGCGGATCATATACTTTTCCACCATGTTTTTTGACAGGCCCAGGCGCTCGGCGATTTCTGCCTGGGTCAGGCCTTCGATCTTCTGCCAGACGAACACCGTGCGGCAGTTGGCCGGCAGCTCGGCAAGCGCCCGTTCGATGGAGTCCGCCAGTTGGATCGCATGCATGAAGTGCTCCGGGTCGCCCGAAAACGACTGACCAGGGTCGATGACAGCCTCTTCCATGGCCCCCCGTCGATCTTCGCGCCGATAGCCATCCACTGCAATGTTGCGCGCCGTCTGATGCAGATACGCCCGTGGCTGCTCGACCCCACTCGAATCGGACTCGAGCACCCGCACGAAGGTGTCATGGGCCAGGTCCTCGGCCTGCTGGCGATTACGCAGGCGACGGGTCCAGGTGCCGATCAACTCTTCGTAGTGCTCGAAAAAGCCGGGTCTGCGGGGCAGCTTGGGGGTCATCACGGCGCGCTGTGGGAACGGGGCGTGAATAGTAATGGTTACTATTAATGAGAAGCAAACCTATTACGGCGCCTGTCGTCCGAAGCTTAAAATGAGGATTAAATCTATGTGGGAGCAAAGCTTGCTCGCGATGGCGGTGTGTCAGTCAATGGTGCATGGACTGTTGGACCGCTATCGCGAGCAAGCTTTGCTCCCACAGGCTACCCACACAGGTATTTTTTCTCTGATTACGCCTCAGGCATCTTGCGAAAGCCCACCGCCAAGCGGTTCCAGCCATTGATGGCGTTGATCGCCACGGTCAGGTCGACCATTTCCTTGGGGCTGAAATGCTCGCTCAGCAAGGCATAGTCGGCGTCCGGTGCGTGAGTGTCGCTCAGGCGGGTCAGGGCTTCGGTCCAGGCCAGTGCGGCGCGCTCGCGGCCGGTGAAGAACGGCGCTTCGCGCCAGGCGGTCACGGCGTACAGGCGACGTTCGGTCTCGCCGTCCTTGCGGGCGTCGGCGGTGTGCATGTCGATGCAGAACGCGCAGCCGTTGATTTGCGAGGAGCGCAGCTTGACCAGTTCCAGCAGGGACTTCTCCAGGCCCAGGTTCGAGGCGGCGTTTTCCAGGGCCAGCATGGCTTTGAAAGCGTCGGGGGAAGCGGTGTAGAAATCGATACGCGGTTGCATGGTGAACTCCAGGACAATTGGGTGTAGCGCTACGTTAGCCGTGCAGTGGCGCGGTACAAATAGCCAATTGTTGGGAAGTTCGGGTGGCCAATGGCAGACCGATGCTATTCCTTTGGGAAGAACACGAATCTATCGTGGCGACGGGATTGTGGGAGCAAGGCTTGCCCGCGATGGGTGCGATGCAGTCCTTCAGAGATCGAGGCGCCTGTTTCGCGAGCAAGCTTTGCTCCCACACAGCGAGGGAGCGGTGCTTGTCGTTCAGATAGGCTTCAGGCCCGGCTGCGCAACCATTGCAGAAAGCGCTTCTTGGCGATTGGCTTGGGGACTTCGCGGGTCAGGTTCTGGGCCAGGTGCATGCGCACGTCCAGGAGGTTTTTCATCGCGTCGTTGATGTCGCGACGGGCCTCCAGGCACGGCTTGAGGTAGCTGTTTTCGATGCGGTACAGGGTGCAGAAAGTCTTGGCGGAAAAATTCGCCAGGGCCGCCTGCTCGGCGACGATCCCGGCTTCGCCGATCACTTCCCCCGGCCCCATGCGGCCGCCCTCGAGTGGCTGGCCGTTGCGCATGAGGGTCACGCTGACCACCCCCGACTCGATGATGAACAGATGATCACTGACCTCCCCCGCTGCCAGGATCACGTCGCCGGCGCGGAAGGTTTGCAGGGTCATGTTCTGGCTGAAGGTGTCTTTCTCATCCTGGCGCAGGGTGGAGAAAATGTTCGAGCTTTCCAGTAAGGCCCGAGGCCGCGACGCCACCTGGGGCGTGGCGCTTTCACTGGTGGACAGCAGGCTCACGCCCGATGCTTGCAAATGCCGGAACGCCAGGTCGAACAACTGATTGCGCACCGTGCGTTTCAGGGCCATGGAGGCGACGAACCCGCTGATTTCATACTCCGCCCCGCCGCTGCCGCTGCTTTTGAGGGCGACGCTGGGGGCCGGGATGGCGAGTAGGGAACGACAGCCGATCATGGCCCGCTCCAACGCGTCGATCACGGTTTGTGGCCGCGCGTGAGGGCTGACCTGGATGCTGATGGACAAGCCATGGACATCGCTGGGTCGGCTGAAGTTGATGACCTTGGCCTTGGCCGCCAACGAGTTGGGGATCACCGCCATGCTGCCCTGGGCGGTCTGCAAGCGCGTGGCCCGCCAATCGATGTCAGTGACCCGGCCTTCGGTGCCGTCGATGGAAATCCAGTCATCGAGCTGGTAGGGCTTGGTGGTGTTGAGCACGATCCCGGAGAACACGTCGCTGAGGGTGCTCTGCAAGGCCAGGCCGACGATGATCGCCATCGCACCGGACGTGGCCAGCACGCCCTTGACCGGCAAATCCAGCACATAGGCCAGGGCCGCGATGACGGCGATCAGGAAAATCACCGCGCCGAGCAAATCCTGCAACAAGCGTCCGGTGTGGCCGACCCGCTGCATCAACGCCACCACGATCAGCACCGTCAGGGTTCGCGCGGCGAACAGCCACCAGGTAATCTGCAAACCGGTAGCGGCCAGGTGCCGAGGCACGTCGTCGACCCACTGCGCCGGCACCATGGGGTTGAGGCCTTCATTGAACAGCAGCACGCTGAACAACGAAAAAATCACCAGCCTTGCGCCGACTTTCCAATAGATCCGATCCGCACTGACCAGGTGCCACATCAGTAGGTCGAAGACCAGCAGCGCCAGGGCACAGAGCAGCGGGTGCTCGGAGATCAGAAACAGCATCGGGACAGCTCCAGGAGGGCGATTGGCGAAGATTGGCACAGATTGACGACGCTGTAGAGATCCCGCAGATCCCCATGCAGATACCCATGTGGGAGCGAGCTTGCTCGCGATTGCGGTGTGTCAGTCAATGATGCATGGACAGTTAGATCGCTATCGCGAGCAAGCTCGCTCCCACAGTGGGTACTAAGTGGCTGTTGTTTTCGCGTTCAGTCATCCATCCGGCCAAAGCGCCCGGAGTGGAAATCATTGAAGGCCTGGTGGATTTCCTGTTCGCTGTTCATCACGAACGGCCCATGGCCAACGATGGGTTCGTCGATCGGCTCGCCACTGAGCAACAGCACCACCGCGTCGTTATTGGCTTGCAGGTTCAGTTGGTCGCCGGCCCGGTCGAACAGGGCCATCTGCCCGGCCTCGACCCGTTCGCGGCCATTGGCCTGGACCGAGCCCCGCAGCACCACCAGGGCGGTGTTGTGGCCTTCGTGCAGGTCAAGGGTGAGGTTTTTATCGGCATTCAAGCGGATGTCCCAGACGTCGATGGGGGTGAAGGTCCGCGCCGGGCCTTGGTGCCCCTCGAAGCGCCCGGCGATCAGGCGCAGGCTGCCGGCGTTGTCCTTCAAGGCGATGTTCGGAATATCGCCCTTGAGGATTGTCTGATAGCCGGCCGGGGCCATCTTGTCCTTGGCGGGCAGGTTGACCCACAGTTGGACCATCTCCATGAACCCGCCCTGCCGGGCAAAGGCTTCGGAGTGGAACTCTTCGTGGATGATGCCGGACGCGGCGGTCATCCATTGCACGTCGCCGGGGCCGATCTTGCCGCCGCTGCCGGTGGAGTCACGGTGCTCCAGTTCGCCCTGGTAGACGATGGTCACGGTTTCGAATCCACGATGGGGGTGCTGGCCGACGCCACGACGTTCGCTGGTCGGCGTGAATTCGGTGGGGGCGGCGTGGTCCAGCAGCAGGAATGGGCTGATGTGCTTGCCCAGGTTGTCGTAGGAAAACAGCGTGCGCACCTGGAAACCGTCGCCGACCCAATGGGGCCGCGGGCTGGTGTAGAGGCCGATGATGTTTTTCATGCTGTGTCTCCAAAATCAGGTACTGCGATTTGATGGACACAGCTTAAAACCGACACCCTTTATGCACTAGACGGTAAAAACCGGCCTTAGCGTTCTATCCAGAGAACGACGAATAAAAACCTGTGGGAGCGAGCTTGCTCGCGATAGCGGTGTCTCAGCCGAAGATGCATCGACTGACAGAACGCTATCGCGAGCAAGCTCGCTCCCACAGGTTTGGGGGTAGCTCATTCAAAGATGATTGCGCTTGGCAAACTCCGACAGCCCCACCAAGGATTGCAACCCGAGTTTTTCCAACAGCCGAGTCTTGTAGGTGCTGACGGTTTTCGGACTCAGGAACAGGCTTTCAGCGATGTCCTTGCCGCGCATGCCCATGGCCAGCATGCGCAAGATGGACAGCTCGCGGGTGGAGAGGCTTTCCAGCGCCTGTTGCTCACTGCGTTGCTGGAAGTCCAGCCGGACGGACATCTGGGGAAAATAGGCATAACCGGACTTCAATGCCTGGATGGCCTTGGTCAGTTCCTTCAGGTCGCTTTTCTTGGTCACAAAGCCTCGGGCTCCGGCCGAGATGCAGCGGTTGCAGAAGTGCTGCGCATCCTGGGAGGTGAACACCAACACGCTGCATTCAGGAAACTGGGCGATGATCCAGACCAGCAGGTCCAGGCCGTCGAAACCGTTCATCACCAGGTCCAGGATCACCAGGTCTGGCGCGCCCTCCTTGATGAGGGCCCTGGCATCGGCCGCGCCGCTGGCGTCCCTGATTTGGGTGAACGCCTCATTCTGGCAAATAAGCCGCAGCGCCCCTCGTATGACAGGGTGGTCATCCACGATCAACACGTCTTTCAAGGCAGTTCCCCAAAACAATACAAACGGCACCGGCACCATGACCACACCGGACTCTTGCACAAGCGCCGGGCCTTGCCACCTGTCAGGCCTGACAGGGCAGACCAACGGTCAGGTTCAGTGTCCATGCCCCTGCCTGAGGGGACGCCCCCATGCTGGCAGCGGCTCATGGACCTGAGGATCAACCCGCTCCATCAAGCGCCGCAGTGAAGCCAGGTCAGGCAGTGGCGCCTGGCTCAAGTGCAGGCTCGATCGACGCGCGACAGGCACCGGCGACTGACTGGCCGGTTGCGTGTTGTAAATCATCCCGTGGCGAACCTGTGGGTTATAGACAACAAAATCGTGCAGATCCAGTGCACCACCGGCCAGTTGGGCGTTGACGACAATCAGGTCGAACGGCTCGCTGCCGTATTCCACCAGCGTCAGCAACTCCTGCAAATGGCTCACGGGGACAATCCGGAAATAGCCCTGTTGGTTGAACAGACGCTCCAGCACGATTCGATGGGTATGTTGGGTATCGGCAATCAGGATACGGAGTGCTTTGTTCGGCATGGCAAGCTTTCCAATAGCAATGCGCCAGGTAGGCACCGGCTCAAGAACATTAAGGGCGCTCAGGCTAGAGGAAGCGTTTGAAGGGCGATGTAGGACTATTCCTAAAATGAAGCCAGACACAGCCCCTATGACGATGGAATTTATCCTGCACGACGCTTTGTAGGCGCTGGCGAAGCCTGCGATCTTTTGCTTGGGATTCAAGTGTCTGGGGAAAGATCGCAGCCTCGTTGCACTCGTCAGCTCCTACAGTTCCTACTCGGCTACGACGCCTTCCATGTAGGTCTTGAGTCGTTCCGCCAGGTGCTCGATGGCTTGGCGAAGGTCTTCCACGGCTTCAGCAAGCAGCGACCTGTCGCCTTCTCGACAAGCGCTTTCCAGTGCCTCGCAGGCGGCGATCAGACGTTGCGCCTGGATGATCCGCGCCCCGCCCTTGATCCGGTGTGCCAGGTCCGCCAGGCCTGGCAAGTCCTGTCGGGTGGCCAACTGCAGCAGTCGCGCTTGATCTTCGGCATTGCTGTTGACCAGCTCCTCCAACAGCGCCCTGATGGCACGCGTGTCACCACCGGTCAATTGCTCCAGGCCGGTCAAGTCGAGGCCATCGCTGGACTGGGGCGCCCGCGCATCCGGCATGACCGAGGCCAGGCACGCATTGAGTGCCCTGAGGCCGATGGGCTTGAACAGGCAATCATCCATCCCGGCCTCGGCGCAACGCTCCTTTTCCTCGGGCTGGGCGTTGGCCGTGAACCCCAGGATCAGCACCGGCGACAGGTTGCGGTCGCGCTCTTCGTCGCGAATGGCCCGGGCCAGTTCGTAGCCGCTCATCAAGGGCATGTTGCAGTCGGTGATGACCACATCGAAGTGTTCGCCGCGCCAGGCCTGCAGACCTTCGACACCGTTCTGTGCCTCGCGGACGCGATGACCCAGGTAGCCCAGTTGCTGGGACAACAGCAAGCGGTTGGCCGGGTAGTCGTCGACCACCAGAATACTCAGCGCCGGGACCGGCAGCAGCGCCTCGACCTCGGCAGGCGCCGCCGGCAGCGCATCGAGCAAGGGCAGGTCCAGCAGAACCTCGACCTGCGTGCCCTCCCCCGGCACGCTGCGCAACGTCAGGGTGCCGCCCATCATCTCGCATAACGTGCGGCTGATGACCAACCCCAACCCGGAACCGCTACGGACCGATTGAGGGTGATGGCCGGCCTGGGTAAAGGGGCTGAACAAGCGGCGCTGATCCTCGGGGGAAATGCCGCAACCGGTGTCCTCGACTCGCAGGCAAATGCCAAGACGCCCGTGTTCAGCGTCCAGCTCGCCGCGCACACTCAGGCGCACTTCGCCCTGGTCGGTGAACTTGATGGCGTTGCTCAACAGGTTCGAGACGATCTGCTTGAAGCGCAATGGATCAATCAACACGTCGCGGTTGACCCCGACGTCCAGCACCCAGTGCAAACGCAGGTGCTTCTGCCAGGCCAGGCCCTCGAAGATCCGCGCCACCGACTCGATCAACGTGTGCAGATTGGCCCGTTGCGGCGCCAGCGACAGCTTGCCCGACTCGATGCGGGCGATGTCGAGGATGTCGCCGATCAAGTCCAGCATGCCGTGGGCAGCACCCGATGCGACTTCGATGGCGAATCGGTCCACGACGCCCTGGTCGGCTTTCTTCAGCGCCAGCTCCAACAGGCCGATCACCGCATTCATGGGTGTGCGGATCTCATGGCTCATGGTCGCCACGAAGGTGGTCTTGGCCCGATTGGCCTCGTCGGCGCTTTCCTTGGCCACGCGCAATTGTTCCAGCAGGCGCCGCAGATAAACACCCCAGCCCAAGGCCACCAGCAACAGCAGCGCAGCAACGGCGAATCCCTGGAGGATCGTGGTGCGGTTGCGCAGCCAATAACTGTCGTCGATCACCACCTCACTGCGCCAGCGGTTGGTCAGCTCGTCCATCTCTTCCGGCGTGATGCTCAACAACGCCTTGTCCAGGATCGAGTAAAGCTCCAAGGCGCCCCGGTTCGTCGCCAGGGCAACGTGCGCGGGCAAGGTACCCACGGTGCTGGTGACTTGCAGCGTGTCGCGGTACTGGCGGGAGATCATGTAGCGGGCGCTGATCAGCGGATTGATCGCAGCGTCCGCCGTGCCGGCGGCGACCATGGCCATGGCGTCGGCCGCATTCTGCGCCGCCACCAGCTGCACGCGGGGGAACTGCTCCAGCAGGAACTCGCGCAGCACATTGCCACGCACCAGGGCCACGCGCTTGCCCGCCATCTGGTCCAAGGTCAGCGCCTTGGCCCTGACCGGCACCACCAGCACGAACGGGTTCGCCAGGTACGGTCGGGTAAAGCGCAACTCGTCCTCGAGTTCGGCACTGGGGATGGCGGTCGCCAGGACGTCGGCCTTACCGCTCTTGATCTGCCCGATCAAATCATCAACCGAATCACCCCGCTGCACATCGAATTTCAAACCAGTGCGCAAGCTGACGCGGGCCAGCACATCGGCGCCGATGCCGCGCAAATGGCCTTGCTCGTCGAAGAACGTCAGTGGCAGGAAGTTTTCGTTGACCGCCACCCTGATCCGCGGATGGGCATCCAGCCAACGCTGCTCGTTGACGCTGAAATGCAGCGCCTGCTGACCGGGCATGCTCGCCCCGCCAGCGCTCCAACGCCGCAGGATGATCATGCGTTCGCTGGCGGGAATGGCTTGCAACGCGGCGTTGACGATGCGCAACACGCGCCCATTGTCGCGATTGACCGCAAAGGCGAACGGTTGCACTTCCAGGCGCGAGAAATCAGCCAGTTGGACGTTGTTCAGGTAATTTTTGCTGATCAGGTAGTTGGAACTGATCGAATCCCCCAGGTAGACGTCGGCCTGACCAAACGCCACGGCTCCGATGGCGCTCAAGGTCGAGGGGAACAACTGCAAGGAAGCCTCGGGATAAAACGCCTCGACCGTTTCCGGCGGCAAGTAGTGATAAAGCATCGCCACCCGCTTGCCCGCCAGGTCCGTGGGCAAGTCCTGGCTGTCGTCGATGCGGGCCACGAGGGTCGGCAAGTCATCGGCATAGGGCTGGGACATCGTCAGGTCCGGATCGGCGGCTTCGAAGCCGTTGGCGGTGCCGAGCAGGTCGATCTCACCGCCGCGCAAGGCCTGGAGCAATTCGGCGTGGGACGGATAGCGCTGGACCTGCACCTTGACGTGCAACAGTTGCCCCAGCAATTGCGCATAGTCGGCGGTCAGGCCTTCGTAGTCGCGACCATTGCCGGTGATGCTGAAAGGCGCATAGTCCGGCGCCGAGGCACCCAGCAGCAACGTGCCCTTTTGGCGCAGCCAGGCCCAGTCGGCGGCGTCGAGGGACACCGAATAATCATCCACGTGGGAGCGCCCGAGCACCTGCAACGACTCAGGCGCCGCGTCCACCGGTGGCGCCACACTCAAAGAGCCCAGCAACAGCGCCACCAGGCCTGTGCGTAGAAGCAGCATCATCTGGTCAGGGTGTTTCGCTTGGCGTAGTCGGCCCGGAACACCGTCGACTGCACATTCAGTCAGGGTGACCGGCTGCGGGTTCAGACTGCCAATACGAGGGAACAGCGAACCGTCGATGCGCCTGTCGAACAGACGCATGACATGAGTGTAGGAAGTTTCTGAAGAATTTCCTGTGAGTGACTGGAGGCCAGGACCCGAACCTGTGGGAGCGAGCTTGCTCGCGAAGGCGTCAGCTCAGCCAATATTGAAGTGACTGACACGACGCCATCGCGAGCAAGCTCGCTCCCACAGGGGGGTGCGTTGACTGATAGATTTCTTGCGAGTGACTCGCTCCCACAGGGCCTATACGGCGGCGAGCAACCGATCACGCACCGGACGCGCCTGCCCGCGATTGTTCCCATGCTCATACAGCGAACCGGCGATCTCATCGGCACGCACCGGCAGGATCGACAGCAAGGTGTCGCTCAGGCCATGGCTGGCCTGGCAGAAGCCCTGCATGTAGATCGCCGCCTTGCAGCGTTCGTCGGTGATCAGCTTGTAGTTGCGATCCACCTCGAAATCCCCCAGGTACTGCGCCAGCGGCTCCAGCAGGGTGCGGTGCATCTGCCGCTCGTAACCGGTGGCCAGCACCACGGCGTCATAACGGCGCACCGTCAGCTCGCCGGTGGCATTGTTGCGCATCGCCAGTTCCACGCCGGCGTCAGTGGCCGTGGCTTTCTCGATCGTGGTGAGGGTGCGGAACGCATGACGGGCAATGCCAGAGACTTTCTGACGATAGAAAATCCCGTAGATGCGTTCGATCAGGTCGATGTCCACCACCGAATAGTTGGTGTTGTGGTACTCGTTGACCAGGCGCTCGCGCTCGCTGTGGGGTTGCTGGAACACCAGGTCGGTGAACTCCGGCGAGAACACTTCGTTGACGAACGGGCTGTCGTCCGCCGGCTTCAAGGCCGAGCCGCGCAGGATCATGTCGACCTGTGCCGAAGGGAAGCTGTCGTTGAGGTCGATGAAGGCCTCCGCCGCGCTCTGCCCACCGCCGATGATGGCGATGTTCATCGGCTGGCCCTTCACGCATGGCTGGCTCGCCATGCGTTCCAGGTACTGGGAATGGTGGAATACCCGCGCGTCATCCTTGAAGGCCTTGAACGCCTCGGGGATGCGCGCCGTACCACCGGCACTGACCACCAGCGAACGGGTGGTACGCACCAACTCTTCGCCCTGGGCATCCCGGGAAATCACCCGCAGCGCTTCGACCTGCTGGTTGTGCAGCACCGGTTCGATGCGCAGCACTTCTTCGCCATAACGGCTCTGTTCGGTGAAGTGCCCGGCCACCCAGCGCAGGTAGTCATTGAACTCCATGCGGCACGGGTAGAAGGTGCCCAGGTTGATGAAGTCCACCAGGCGACCATGGTGCTTGAGGTAATTGACGAACGAATACGGGCTGGTGGGGTTGCGCAGGGTCACCAGGTCCTTGAGGAAGGAAATCTGCAACTCGCTCTGGGTCACCAGGGTGTTGCCGTGCCAGCGGTAGTCGGCCTGCTTGTCGAGGAACAGCACGTCCAGTTCACCCTGGACCGGCCCCCGCTCCTGCAGCGCGATGGCCAGCGCCAGGTTCGAAGGGCCGAAGCCAATGCCGATCAAGTCGTGAACGATGGGCGATGCAATTGCCTGTGTCATGTCCAGTGTCCTCTGGAAAAGCCCCTCAACAGGGCACGAAAAGCCTGGGGAACCTGACCGGCATTCGCGGCGCCGGCAAGTCGTCTGTTGAGAGGAACGAGGACAATGAAAAAAAATTTACCGCCGGGTGACCGGCGACGATCGAATCAGGGCGCGTCCCACTGACGCACGCGAACGCGACAGTGCTTCATGGCGTTGACGATGTGCTTTTCCACCAATGCCCGGGAAATGCCCAGGCGCTCGGCGATTTGCGGGTGGGACAGGCCTTCGAGCTTGCGCAGCAGGAAACTCTCGCGGCACAGCGGCGGTAGCTCGGCCAGGGCGCGCTGCAGCATGTCCAGGCGCTGGCCATGATCGAGGCTGGTGTGGGGCGACGGCGTGAAGAAGCGTTCTTCACTGTCCAGCACATCCAGGGATTCGACCTGGCGCAGGGTATTGCGCCGATGCCCGTCGATCACCAGGTTCAGCGCCGTGCGGTAGAGGAACGCTCGCGGTTGTTCGATGGGCGTGTCGCTGGCACGCTCCAGCACCCGCACGTAGGCGTCATGCACCACATCCTCGGCCGCCTGGCGGTTGCCTAGCTTGGCGTTCAGGAAACACACCAGCTCGCGATAGTAGTTTTCCAACATGACTCCCGTGCGCAATGACTGCGACAGCTATCCCTGTGCCACCCGGCATGCCGGAAAAGGGCATGGCACGATAGTGGCAGATTCAATCGCGTAATTTATAGTAATTCTCATATAGATTTAAAGCGTTGGTTTGTATCAAGGCAGATTCGTTCCTTTCTATTGGCGCCAAGCACCGCTGTTGTGGCGAGGGGATTTATCCCCGCTGGGCTGCGAAGCAGCCCCAAAACCTGCTACTCGAAACATCTGGCACACCGAGTTGTTGGCCAGGGGGGGGGCTGCTTCGCAGCCCAACGGGGATAAATCCCCTCGCCACAGATAAGTCCCCTCGCTACAGATAAATTCCCTCGCCACAACATCACCTGGCTTGGTTGTTGCGCTGCCCTTCCGCCTACTACCAAGTGCTTCCTCGCTAAATTCCCGCCCGGAACGCTCGTTTACCAGAACAGCCCCCCGTCCCCGCCCTTCCTGGGATGGGCCCGATATCACCGGCCGGAACCCTGCATGAAACGTCCCCGCCCTACCCGACGCGCCTGGCTTCTCACCTTCGCCCTGCTTCCGGCCGTGGCCTTCGCCGCGTGGCAAGCAGTCGTGCCCAGCCGTGCGCCCCTGGTCACCGCGCCCGTTACCCGTGGCGATATCGAAAACAGCGTCACCGCCCTCGGCACCCTGCAACCCCGACGTTACGTGGATGTAGGCGCCCAGGCGTCCGGGCAGATCCAGAAGATTCACGTGGAAGCCGGCGACGAGGTGCGTGAAGGCCAACTGCTGGTGGAAATCGACCCGTCCACGCAAAAAGCCAAGCTCGACGCCGGGCGTTTTTCGATTGAAAACCTCAAGGCCCAGCTCCAGGAGCAGCGCGCCCAGCACGACCTGGCGCAGCAGAAATTCCGCCGCCAGCAGCAACTCAAGGCCGGCGGCGCCACCCGCGAGGAAGACGTGCAGACCGCCCAGGCCGAAGTGCGGGCGACCCAGGCGCGCATCGACATGTTCCAGGCGCAGATCCGCCAGGCCCAGGCCAGCCTGCGCAGCGACGAGGCCGAGTTGGGTTACACGCGCATCTATGCGCCGATGAGCGGCACCGTGGTCGCCGTCGGAGCCCGGGAGGGCCAGACCCTCAACGCCCAGCAGCAAACCCCGTTGATCCTGCGCATCGCCCGGTTATCGCCCATGACCGTCTGGGCCGAAGTCTCGGAAGCCGACATCGGCCACGTCAAGCCAGGCATGACCGCCTACTTCACCACCCTGGCCGGCGGCAGCCGGCGCTGGAGCAGTACCGTTCGGCAGATCTTGCCGGTGCCACCGCGCCCGCTGGAAGCCAGCCAGGGTGGCAGCCCCACCGGTGGGCGCAGTGGCAGCGAACGGGTGGTGCTCTACACCGTGTTGCTCGACGTCGACAACGCCGACCGCGCGCTGATGACCGACATGACTGCCCAGGTGTTTTTCGTCGCCGCCCAGGCCCAAGACGTACTGACCGTGCCCAGCGCCGCATTGCAAGACAATGCCGGCCAAGTGCAAGTGCTGGCCGAAAACGGCGAGGTTCAGCCGCGGACCGTGCGTACCGGCGTCAGTGATCGACTGCGCACCCAGATCGTCGACGGCCTGAATGAGGGCGAGCGGGTGCTGATCGGCTCGGCTGTCGGCAGCGGGGGCTGAATGAACACGCCCCTGATCGAACTACGGGACATTCGCAAGGCCTACGGCGGTGGCGACAGCCCCCGGGTGGAGGTGCTGCGCGGCATCGATTTATCCATCCACGCCGGGGAATTCCTGGCGATTGTCGGCGCCTCCGGTTCCGGTAAATCGACCCTGATGAACATCCTCGGCTGCCTCGACCGCCCCACCAGCGGCGAGTACCGTTTCGCCGGCGAAGACGTCGCCCATCTGGGCAGCGATGAACTGGCCTGGCTGCGACGCGAAGCGTTCGGCTTCGTGTTCCAGGGCTATCACCTGATTCCTTCCGGCACCGCCCAGGAGAACGTCGAGATGCCGGCCATCTACGCCGGCATCTCCGCCGCCGAGCGCCACGTCCGGGCCAGCGCCCTGCTCGAGCGCCTGGGCCTGGCCAGCCGCACCGGCAACCGTCCCCATCAGCTCTCCGGCGGGCAGCAGCAACGGGTGTCGATTGCCCGGGCCTTGATGAACGGCGGCCACATCATCCTCGCCGACGAACCCACCGGCGCCCTCGACAGCCAGAGCGGCATCGAGGTCATGGCCTTGCTCGACGAACTGGCGAGCCAGGGCCATGTGGTGATCCTGATCACCCACGACCGTGAAGTGGCGGCCCGGGCCAAGCGCATCATCGAGATCCGTGATGGGCTGATCATCAGCGACAGCGCCACCGCTTTGCCCCACGACGCGCAAGCCAATCCAAAGGCGTTGCAAGCCGTGGACCTGCGCCAGCGCCTGAGTGCCGGCAGCGAACACAACGGTGCCTGGAAAGGCGAGCTGCTGGACGCCATACAGGCAGCATGGAGGGTGATGTGGATCAATCGCTTTCGCACCGCCCTGACCCTGCTCGGCATTGTCATCGGCGTGGCCTCGGTGGTGGTGATGCTGGCCGTGGGCGAAGGCAGCAAGCGCCAGGTCATGGCCCAGATGGGCGCCTTCGGCTCCAACATCATCTACCTTAACGGCAGCGCCCCCAGCCCGCGTGCCGCCAAGGGCATCATCCGCGACGATGACCTGGCCGCCCTCGCCGCCCTGCCCGAAGTGCAACGGATCATGCCGGTCAACGGCGCCGAAGCCAGCGTGCGCTTCGGCAACCTCGACCACACCAGCTATGTGGGCGGCAACGATACGAACTTCCCGACCATCTTCAATTGGCCGGTGGCCGAGGGCAGTTACTTTACCGACGCCGATGAACGCGGCGCCGCGGCGGTGGCGGTGATCGGCCACAAGGTCCGGCAGAAACTGCTCAAGGACGTCGCCGACCCCATCGGCCGTTACATCCTGATCGAGAACATGCCGTTCCAGGTGGTCGGCGTGCTGGCGGAAAAAGGCTCCAGCTCCGGGGATTCGGACGCCGACAATCGCATCGCCGTGCCCTACTCCGCCGCCAGCGTGCGGTTGTTCGGCACGCGTCATCCCGAATACGTGGTGATCGCCGCCCGGGACGCCGGCAAGGTCAAGGAGGCCGAACAGGCGATCTCCCGCACCCTGTTGCGCCTGCACGACGGCAAGCAGGATTTCGAGCTGACCAACAACGCCGCGATGATCCAGGCCGAAGCGCGCACCCAGGGCACGCTGTCGCTGATGCTCGGTGCCATTGCCGCGATTTCGCTGTTGGTGGGCGGCATCGGCGTGATGAACATCATGCTCATGACCGTGCGCGAACGCACTCGCGAGATTGGTATCCGCATGGCCACCGGCGCCCGCCAGCGCGACATCCTGCGCCAATTCCTCACCGAAGCAGTGATGCTCTCGGTGGTCGGTGGGGTCACCGGTATCGGCCTGGCCCTGCTGGTGGGCGGCGCGTTGCTGCTGGGCAAGATCGCCGTGGCCTTTGAATGGCTGGCGGTGTTCGGTGCCTTCGGCTGCGCCTTGGTCACCGGCGTCGTCTTCGGCTTCATGCCCGCCCGCAAGGCCGCCCGCCTCGACCCGGTCGCGGCCCTCACCAGTGAATGAACCCCACCCTATGAAAGCGCACCTGACCCTCCTGGCCGCCAGCCTGTTGCTGGCGGCCTGCGCCACCCCGGTGTCGGCACCGGACAGCGGCATCCAGCCGCCACCGGCCTGGCAGCACCTCGATACACCCAGCGCCCGCGCGGACAACCAGCAGTGGTGGACACATTTCGGCAGCCCGCCATTGAACCGGCTGATCGAACAGGCGCGACGGGACAGCCACGACCTGGCCGCCGCCATGGCCCGGGTGCGCCAGGCCCAGGCCAGCGCGGTGATTGCCGGGGCGCCGTTGCTGCCAGCGGTCACGGCCGGGCTCAACGGTAATCGCCAGGAGTTGCTGCGGGGCAAGGGCTACAGCCAGCTGGACGTGGATCGGAACAACCGCACCATCGATTACTACGACGCCAACCTCAGTGCCACCTATGAGCTGGACTTCTGGGGTGGTAAACGGGCAGCTCGGGACAGTGCGCTGAGCACGCTGGCGGCCAGCCAGTTCGACCGGGCGACGGTGGAGTTGACTCTGCTCAGCGGCGTCGCCAACAGCTACACTCAGGCGTTGTCCCTGCGCGAGCAACAGCGCATCGCCGAACAGAACCTGGACAACGCCCAGCGCGTGCTCGACCTGGTGCAGACCCGCTACGACGCCGGCAGCGCCACGGCCCTGGAACTGTCCCAGCAAAAAAGCCTGGTGGCGGCCCAGCAACGCCGCGTGCCCCAAGTGCAGCAACAGGCCCGGGAAGCCGTGATCACCCTGGCGACGCTGCTGGGGCAACCGGTGCAGTCGGTCAGGCTCGATGACGACAGTTTCGACCGCCTGCACTGGCCGGCCATCGATGTCGGCGTGCCCAGCGAACTGCTGCGCCGTCGCCCGGACATCGCCGCCGCCGAAGCGCGCCTCACCGCCGCCCAGGCCGACGTCACCGTGGCTCGCGCCGCCATGTTGCCCTCTGTCACCCTGGGCCTGAGCCTGGGCACTGGCGCCGACATCGCCGACCAGTTGCTGCGCAACAACGTCTACAACCTCACCGCCGGAATCGCCGCGCCGATCTTCAACAATGGTCGCCTGAAAGCCGAACGAAACAAAGCCAGCGCCCGTCAGGAGGAACTGCTGGAGCTCTACCGCGCCGCCATCATCAACGGCTTCGCCGACGTCGAAAAAGCCCTGAACGGCATCAACGGCCTCGACCGCCAACGGCAATGGCAAAGCGAAGAACTGCACCAGGCCCAGACCGCCTTCGACATCGCCCAGCGCCGCTACCAGGCCGGCGCCGAAGACCTGCTCACCGTACTGGAAACCCAACGTACGCTGTACGCCGCCCAGGACATGAACGTGCAGCTGAGATTGGCGCGGGTGCAGGCGAGTGTGGCGTTGTACAAGGCGTTGGGCGGGGGCTGGCGGGTGATGTAGGCCGCGAACCCACCTTCAAGCCAAATAATACATTGTGGCTAGGGTGATCTCCTGTGGGAGCAAGGCTTGCCCGCGATGCAGACGACACGGTTTCCGAGGGCCGAGGTGCCTGCATCGCGGGCAAGCCTTGCTCCCACAGATAAATCTCCTAGCCACAAATAGTGTTCGGCTTTGGTTCTGTTTATCCGACCATGTAGGACTCCCGAGTGAGGCTACGTTGCCTTGCGTCACTGCCTACAACTACGCCAGAATCCGCCGGCTTGTGCGCCTAACCTCCTGTCGATAACTTGTTTCCCGTCACTGCCCATCAGTGATCGGGTCTGCAAGCCCGACGAAATACCAGGCGCATAGCCACAAGCCAATCGACACGTCCGTGTCGCTCAATGGCGGCTGTGTGCGGGAGACCTCCGGGTCTGCCGGGTTCCTGGTTTCCCGGTCTTGCAGACCCGCGCATAGCTGCCACCCATCATCTGCAAGTGATGTCTGGCAGCGCCCTTTGAATAATCAGGAGCTGCACCATGTTCAAGATCACCCCCAATCCTCCCGAAGGCGATTCCAAAAAACTCGACGAAGCCGCCGACCGCGCCCTCTCCTACTACCTCGACCCCAAACCTGAAAAACCCACTCCACCGCCGGGCCAGCTGTTCACCGTTGCAGAGAGTGCGGACTTGGAATGCCTGCTGGCCAACCTCAGCGAAACCCTTGCCTCGGTCAATGTCATGGCCAACGAACTGGCCTTTGATCTGGAAGGCGCACGGCGGAGTTTCGCCTTGGGGATCCAGCAGATGGTCGAGCTGAGTGAGCTGCTGGCAAACCGTGCCTTGGACATTGCCGCGCCGCGTTAACACCTCACACTAACCTCAAACCAAGCGACATTTGTGGCGAGGGGATTTATCCCCGTTGGGCTGCGCAGCAGCCCCAAACCAGCTCCCTCAAAAATATCTGACACACCGAGGTGTTGATGATTGGGGCTGCTGCGCAGCCCAACGGGGATAAATCCCCTCGCCACAACAGTGTTTGCCTTAAGTTCTGTGGACAGCGTGCAGAGGGAGTTAAACCGGTTTGGACTTGAGATTGCGCGCATACCACGGTCGTTGCGGCACACGGCGAAACAGTTCGGAGAGCTTTTTGTCATCGCTGCCGAACGTAATGCGCAGGGCAAGTTTCATGGTTTCCGGGTCCATTTCCACCGAGCGTCCGAGCTGCAGCCCCGGCGTGGTGCTGCAACCGTGGGTGTCCGGGCCCAGCCAAGGGTCGGCGATTTCCACCCAGCGGCCCGGGGCGAACCAGGGCACACCGCTGACCTTTAGCCGGCTCACTTCCCCCGGGTGGAAACGCTCGTGGGCGCGAAACCAGTCTTCGAGGCGGTCGTCGATCCAGCCGTGGAACGCCCAGAACACTGGGCTCACGTGGGAGGAAAACGGATCGCCGAGGAAGTCGTTTTCCGGGGCATACCAGCGCGCGGCGAAGTCGTCCGGGTCGCGGGCGAACGGCACTGGATGGCCGTTGGACGGGTCGCGCGGCACCGAGGCCCAGCGCATGTGCAGCCAGTCATGCAGGCCCAGTTCCACTTCTGAACCGAACTGGCCCAGGGTCAGTTTCGACAGGTAGCGCGGGTCGCGATAGCGCGATTCCCAGACCTGGAAATTGCTGTGGTAGGTCTCGGCGGTCTTGATGTCGCTGACCCACTGGGCGTATTGCTCATCGCCATCGGCCAGCCAGGTAGGCGGCAAGGCCGTGCCGTCGTGGTTGTCGAAATAGCGGGCGAACCCCTGGCGATCACGCTCCAGCTCCGGTTGCGGCAAAGGAAAGCGCGGCCACGACGGCAGCGGCTGGAACGAACGGGCGGTGCCGAGCATGTGCCGGTGCATGAAAAAGAAGTCCACCCCCGAGCCGTTGCGATCCTTGTGCGGGCCGCGGGCGTCGCGCTCCTGATCCCTTGGGCCGGGCTGCCAGCCGATGCCGCGCAGGGCATTGCGCTTGTCTTCGTCCAGGGTGTGCCATTTGTCCCGCGAGGCGTGCCAGAGCTGGTGGAACAACCGGTGCTCGGGCGACACCAGCCAGGCCAGCAGCGCCGGGCTCAGCGGCGTGCGCTCGCGGGCCTCGGGGAAGCGCTGCTTGACGGCGACGAACTGATTGTCCTGTTCAGGCAACGCCAAGGGACGGTCCAGGCGCAACGCCCGGCCGCTGAGGGTGGCGCTGCCGGCATTGCCGAAGCCGGCCCAGACTTCGTCCAGGGTCATGATGAATTCATAGTCCGGCGCGTCCTGTCGAGTACTCACCAACCGCCAGCTCAGTTGCTTCGGGTCGGTGCCGGCCAAGTCGCCCAACACCCGGTAACGCGACTCATCGGCACCGCGCAAGCGTTCGGCGCTGTCGAAGTACCCCACCAGGCCACGGCCCCTTTGGCCGATATCGAGGAAGATCTGTAGATCGTCCTGGGGCAAGCCTTCGAGACCGGCGTCGCGGCCGGTGAAACGGATCGTCCAGATGCCCCGCAACGTATCGGCCCGGCGCTGACCCGCCACGTCGGCCACGTCGAACGAGGCCTCGCCGGGGGTGATGGTCGGGTCCGGCCGGGTCAGTTCGCGATGCCCGTAATACACCGCAGGCACGGCGGCACCGGTCAGCGCCAGGCCTGCCATGAACCATCGTCGAGAAATCGTCATTGCCTTACCTGTGTTCGGCCCTGGAGCGGGCTTTATCCAAGCTAGAACGATGAGGGGGCTGACAAATTTATAGGGGCTGTGAAGGCCTCATCGCGAGCAAGCTCGCTCCCACAATGGGTTTGAGTGCATTCGCAAGAAACCGGGCAACTGTAAGGTCGCCTCGCGAGCAAGCTTTGCTCCCACAGGGAATTTGCAACACGCCCACCTGTGGGAGCAAAGCTTGCTCGCGATGGCGGCCCCAAGGGCACCTAAATTTCCCGCCCGACCACTCGTTCTCCCCAGATAGCAAAGGCCCCTGCGCCTGTCCTTCCAAGGCGAACCTGACTGAGATCGGCAATGACAACACCTCGTTCGAAAAAGGCTCTTTTCATCGGCCTGCCCCTGGCCCTGGCGTTGGCCGTCGGTGCAGGCGTCGCGGCCTGGGACCACTGGTGGCGGGACAATCCCGGCTACCCGGTCAACGTGATGAAAGAGGCAAGGGAACTGCACGAACGCCTGCTGTCCTTCGACAGCCACATCACCGTGCCGCTGGATTTCGGCACCGCCGGCAATGAAGCCGACAAGGACGGCAGCGGCCAGTTCGACCTGGTGAAAGCCAACCGCGGGCAGCTGTCCGGCGCGGCACTGACGGTGTTCGGCTGGCCCGAGATCTGGAACGGCCCCAACGCCCCGCACAAGCCCACCGCCGGTTTCGTCGAGGAGGCGCGCAACCAGCAGGAAGTGCGCTACAAGATCATCACCGGCCTGGTCCGGGACTTTCCCAACCAGGTCGCCATCGCCTACACCCCGGATGATTTCCGCCGCCTGCACGGCGAAGGCAAGTTCGCGATTTTCATCAGCATGCTCAACGCCTACCCCCTGGGCCACGACCTGAACCTGCTGGACCTGTGGACGGCGCGCGGCATGCGCATGTTCGGCTTCAGCTACATCGGCAATAACGACTGGGCCGACTCCTCACGACCGCTGCCGTTCTTCAACGACTCGCCCGACGCCCTCGGCGGCCTCTCGGAGATTGGCAAGCAGGCGGTGACACGCCTGAACGACCTGGGCGTGATCATCGACGTGTCGCAGATGTCGACCCAGGCCCTGGAGCAAGTCGCGCAACTGAGCCGCACGCCGCTGGTGGCCTCCCATTCGGCGCCACGGGCGATGGTCGACATCCCGCGCAACCTCAGCGACAAGGAAATGCAACTGATCAAGGCCAGTGGCGGCGTGGTGCAGATCGTCGGTTTCTCCCAATACCTGCGCCCGCTGACGCAAAAGACCCAGGATAAACTCAACGCCCTGCGCGAACGCTTCGACCTGCCGCCGCTGCCCAACCTGGCGATGGCACTGATGCCCGGCGACCCGATCATCGCTGCCTGGCCGGAACAGAAGTTCGGCGAATACGCCGGCCAGCTCTACGGCATCCTCGAAGAGGAACCCAAGGCCAGCCTCAAGGACCTGGGGGACGCCATCGACTACACCGTACGCAAGATCGGCATCGACCACGTCGGCATCAGCTCGGACTTCAACGAAGGCGGCGGTGTGGAAGGCTGGGAGAACGTCGGCGACATCCGCAACGTCACCGCCGAACTGCTGACCCGCGGCTACTCCGAAGCCGACATCGCCAAACTGTGGGGCGGCAATTTCCTGCGGGTCTGGGATCAGGTCCAGAAAGCCGCCCGCCCCGCCATCGCCTCGACCCAGAAGGCGGCCCAGCCATGAATGAGCGTCGCACCTTCCTGAAGCAGGCCGCAATCCTCGCTGCCGGCCTGCCCCTGGCTGCCAGCCTGCCCAACACGGCCAGCGCCGATCCCCTGCCACCGCTGCCCAAGGATAAATGGGCACAGCTGCGCTCACTGTTCGACCAAGACCCCGACTACCTGCACTTCTCCAATTTCCTGGTCACCACCCACCCGCGCCCGGTGCGCGAGGCCATCGAGCGGCACCGCGCCGCCCTGGATAAAAACCCCGGGCTGTTGATGGACTGGGACCTGGGCGTCACCGAAGAACGCGAGGAAAACGTCCGCACCTGGGCCGGTCGCTACCTGCAAGCGACCCCGAAGCAGATTGCCCTCACCGGCAGCACCACCGAAGGCCTGTCGATCATCTACGGCGGCGTCCATGTGGCAGCCGATCAGGAAATCCTCACCACCACCCACGAACATTACGCCACCCACACCATTCTCGACCTGCGCACCCAACGGGACGGCACCCGGGTACGCAAAATCAAGCTGTTCGAGAACGCCCACAACGCCAGCCACGAGGAAATCCTCACGGCCATCGAGCGCAACATCCGCCCGGAGACACGGGTGCTGGGCATGACCTGGGTGCATTCGGGCAGCGGCGTGAAGCTGCCCATCGACAAAATCGGTGCCCTGGTGGACAAGCACAACCTGGGCCGCAGCGATGAGCAACGGATCATCTACGTGGTGGACGGCGTGCACGGGTTCGGCGTCGAGGACCTGAACTTCCCGGCGATGAACTGCGACTTCTTCATCGCCGGCACTCACAAATGGATGTTCGGCCCGCGAGGCACCGGCCTGGTGTGCAGCCGTAGCGAAGAGGTCAAGTACGTCACACCGATCATTCCGACCTTCTCCGAAGCCACGGCGTTTTCCACCACCATGACGCCCGGCGGCTACCACGCCTTTGAACATCGCTGGGCGGCGGATGAAGCGTTCAAGTTGCACCTGCAACTGGGCAAGGCCGAAGTGCAGGCGCGCATCCACGCCCTCAACAGCTACCTGAAAAAACAGCTGGTGGCACAGCCGCAGATCGAGCTGGTCACGCCCCTGAGCCCGGAGCTGTCGGCCGGTTTCAGCTTCTTCCGGGTCAAGGGTCGCGACAGCGATGAGATCGCCGGTTACCTGATGAAGAACCGTGTGATCGCCGACGCCGTGCATCGTGATGCGGGGCCGGTAATCCGCACCGCGCCGGGGTTGCTCAATACCGAAGCCGAGATCGATCGCTTCATGGGCTTGCTGGCCAAGACACTCTGAACCTGACTTTATCGAGAGAAATGGATGAACAGTTTTTCCTTGACGCTACTCCCGGCACTGGCCCTCGCCGCCCTGCTGCCCTCCGGCGCCCAGGCCTCGCAACCGGGCCAGGTCTTTCGCGACTGCAAGGACTGCCCGGAAATGGTTGTGCTGCCCACCGGCACCTTCCAGATGGGCACCCCGGACGACGAAGTGGGCCGCGAGCCCGACGAAGGTCCGCTGCACCCGGTGACGTTTGCCAAGCCGCTGGCAATCAGTCGCTTCCAGGTGCTCAAGGGCGAATGGTCCGCCTACCTGCGCGACACCGGCTACACCATGCCCGACGGCGATGAACGACCCGGTCGGGCGTGCAAGGCTGGCATTCCGGACTACCAGGGCAGCGACCCACGCAAGCAATACACCGACCGGCACCCGGCGGTGTGCATGGATTTCGCCGAGGCCAATGCCTACGTGGCGTGGTTGTCGAAAAAGACCGGCAAGCACTACCGGCTGGTCAGCGAATCCCTGCGCGAGTACGCGGCACGCGGCGGCAGCACCGGGCCGTTCCCCTTCCCGTTCGATGAAGGCAAGGAATACAGCATCGCCCAGCACGCCAACACCTACGGCGCGGCCGACGGCTACAACTTCACCGCCCCGGCCGGCAGCTTCGCGCCCAACGCCTTTGGTGTGTACGACATGCACGGCAACGTCTACGAATGGACCGCCGATTGCTACAACGAAAACTACGTGGGTGCGCCGAGCGACGGCAGCGCCTGGCTGACCGGCAAGTGCGAGTTCAAGCGCATTCGCGGCAACGACTGGGGTGAAGCACCGGTGTTCTCCCGCTCCGGCAACCGCAATGCGCTGGTGCCGGGTGATCGCGGCGACTGGATCGGTTTTCGGGTGGCACGGGATATGTAAATCAACCTGCCGGACACAGACAGGCTTTTGTGGCGAGGGAGCTTGCTCCCGCTGGGCTGCGCAGCGGCCCCAAGATTTTGCGGTCGCTGCGCAACCGAGCGGGAGCAAGCTCCCTCGCCACAATAATGTGTGTCAGGCGGCTCCTCGTTAAATCCCCTCCCCTCCCAATCGTTCTACAGGTGGGCGCGCCCCAACCCGGCGTGCCGCCGTCCTCCAGCCATGTGGTGAATGCCCCGCGATGGCCTTCGCCCTTTTCATCTAGCAGGGAAACCTCCATGAGCCAACCAAAACGCGGGGTGATCAATGAATTGTTCACCCTGCTCAAACCCTTCCGGCTGATTGTCATCGGCGCCATCCTGCTGGGCATGGTCGGTGGCCTGAGCGTGACCGTGCTGCTGGCGACCATCAACCAGGTGCTGCACGCCGACGGTGGGCTGAGCCACACCGTGGTGGGCGTGTTCGCCGGGTTGTGCCTGCTGGCCCTGGTCAGTTCCATCTGTTCCGACATCGGCACCAACTACGTCGGCCAGAAGATCATCGCCAAGCTGCGCAAGGAGCTGGGGGAAAAAGTCCTGTCGGCACCCATCCAGCAGATCGAACGCTACCGCAGCCATCGCCTGATCCCGGTGCTGACCCACGACGTCGACACCATCAGCGATTTCGCCTTCGCCTTCGCCCCCCTGGCCATTTCCCTGACCGTCACCCTCGGGTGCATGGGTTACCTGGCAGTGCTGTCGTGGCCGATGTTTCTGATGATGGTCGTGGCGATTGTCATCGGCACCGTGGTGCAGTACATCGCCCGCGGTCGTGGGATCAAGGGCTTCATGGAGGCTCGCGACTCCGAGGACGAATTGCAGAAGCACTACAACGCCATCGCCGAAGGCGCCAAGGAACTGCGCATCCATCGTCCTCGTCGACAACGCATGTTCGTCTCGGGCATCGAGCACACCGCCGACAAGATCTGCGACACGCAGATCCGTTCGGTGAACATCTTCGTGATCGCCAAGACCTTCGGCTCGATGCTGTTCTTCGTGGTGATCGGCCTGGCCCTGGCCCTGCAATCGCTGTGGCCGAGCGCCGACAAAGCGGTGATGAGCGGTTTCGTGCTGGTGTTGCTGTACATGAAAGGTCCGCTGGAGCACCTGATCGGCACCCTGCCGATCGTCAGCCGCGCGCAGATCGCCTTCCGCCGCATCGCCGAGCTGTCGGAGCAGTTTTCCTCCCCTGAACCGCACCTGTTGATCAACGACCAGGGCCAGCCGAAAACGCCAGTGCAGACGCTGGAACTGAGCAATGTGGCCTACAGCTTCCCGGCGGTGGAAGGCGCCGCGCCGTTCCGCCTGGGGCCGGTGAACCTGAGGATCGACCAGGGCGACATCGTGTTTATCGTGGGTGAAAACGGTTGCGGTAAAACCACGCTGATCAAGCTGCTGTTGGGCCTGTATGCGCCGCAACAAGGGGAAATCCGCCTCAACGACCACGTGGTGACGGCCGTGACCCGCGACGACTATCGCCAGTTGTTCACGACGATTTTCGCCGACTACTACCTGTTCGATGACATCGTCCAGGGCGACACCCATATCCCGGACGATGCCAACCAATACCTGCAACGCCTGGAGATCGCTCACAAGGTCAGTGTGCGCGACGGCGCCTTCACCACCACCGACCTGTCCACCGGCCAGCGCAAGCGCCTGGCGCTGGTCAATGCGTGGCTGGAAGAACGCCCGGTGCTGGTCTTCGACGAATGGGCCGCCGACCAGGACCCGACCTTCCGGCGGATTTTCTATACCGAGCTGCTGCCGGACCTCAAGCGCCTGGGCAAGACCATCATCGTGATTTCCCACGACGACCGTTACTTCGACGTGGCCGACCAATTGGTGCGCATGGAAGCCGGCCGCGTCATCACCGAACTGCAATCTGCGTAAATAATCACGATTCTCATTCTGGTTTTTCCGGGGTCGTGCGTCCTAATTAAGAATTGATAACAACTACACCCCTATTAAAACTAAAACCTGCAAGAGTGAAACACATGCCAGCAACTCCGGGGATTCCACGTTTTACCAAGGCACTGATCATGCGCCGCCTGTTGCAACCAGGCTTCAGCGCCACTGCGTTCAGCCTGGCGCTGGCCATGCCATTCAGCGCACAGGTCCAGGCACAGGAAGTCGACCTCAACATTCCAGCGCAGTCGCTGGCGAGTGCCCTGCAGGCGTTGAGCAATCAATCGAACATGCAAGTGCTCTACAGCGCCGATGATGTCCAGGGCCTGCGCAGTCAGCCGGTGAGCGGCCGATTGTCGCCGGCGCAAGCGCTGTCGCAGATGCTGGTGGGGACCGGCGTCATGTTCACTATCCAAGGCAACACGGCCAGCGTGCGCGCCAGGACGGCGGGCGATTCCCTGGAACTGGGCGCCACGACCATCACTGGTAGATCCGCGGAATCGGCCTACGGCCCGGTGGACGGCTACGTCGCCACTCGCAGCGCCACCGGCACCAAGACCGACACGCCGATCCTGGAGATCCCGCAGACCATCAACGTGGTCACCGCCGACCAGATCGCCACCCAGGGCGCGCGCAACCTGACCCAGGCCTTGCGCTACACGCCGGGCCTGGACACCAGCGGCTTCACCGACCGCAACGCCATCGCCGACGAAATCACCAGCCGCGGGTTCGCCCCCACACAGCTGTACCTCGATGGCGCCTACCTGCCTTATGCCGGCAGCCTGGGCGGCGCGCCGCAAATCGATACGTATACCCTGGAGCGCATCGAAGTGCTCAAGGGCCCGTCGTCGGTGCTTTATGGGCAGAACCAGCCCGGCGGCCTGATCAACATGGTCTCCAAGCGCCCGACCACTGAACAGCGCAGCCAGATCAAACTGGGCGCGGGCAGCTATGACCGGATCAACGGCGCGTTCGACACCAGCGGCCCGATCGACGACCAGAAGGAATTCAGCTACCGCGTCATCGGCGTGGGGAAAAAAGGCAACCAACAGGTCGATCACACCCACAGCGAACGCATGCTGCTGGCGCCAAGCCTGACCTGGGCGCCCAACGAAGACACCTCGCTGACGGTGCTGGCGCAGATCCAGCGCGATGACGGCCTGGAAGACTATCAGGCGCTGCCGATGATCGGCTCCCTGAAGCGCGGCCCCAACGGCCAGCGGATCGACCGGGACTTTTTCTCCGGCGACACGCGGTGGAACGACTACAAGCGTGACCAGTTCATCCTTGGCTACGACTTCAGCCACAACCTCACCGATGACCTGACGTTCCGCTCCACGGCCCGTTACACCGATGTGCGTGACCAGTATCGGGGCTTCTATCTGCGTGGTTTCGTTGGGAATGATCAGACCCAGGCCACTCGCAACAAACTCGACTGGCAACAGCACAACACCGCCTACACCGTCGATAACAACCTGGAATACAAATTCAACACCGGCGCCCTCGAGCACACCACCCTGGCGGGCGTGGACTATCGCCATTTCAACCGAAAATACAAGGGTTACAACATCACAGGGGCGCCAATCGACCTGTACGGCAATAACAACAACTACGACACCAGCGGCGTGACCCCGACGCTGGACACCCAGTGGGACAACACCGTTCGCCAGACTGGCGTCTACCTGCAAGACCAGATCAAGCTGGACAAGTGGATCCTGACCGTAGGTGGCCGCCAGGACTGGGCCGAAGTGGATAACAAGGATCTGCTGGCACGCACTGTTTCCTCACTGCGTGACAACAAGTTCACCGGCCGGATCGGCCTGACCTATGTCACCGATTTCGGCCTGGCGCCCTACATCAGCTATTCGGAATCCTTCCTGCCGACCACGGGCACGGACGCTAGCGGCAACGCCTTCAAACCGACCGAAGGCGAGCAATACGAAGTGGGTGTGAAGTATCAGCCGTTCGACAAAACGATGATTACCGCCTCGGTGTTCCAGATCAAACAGAAGAACCTGGTCACCGGCGACCCTGCTGATCCCCAGAACTCGATCCAGTCGGGCCAGGTGCGTTCACGGGGTGTTGAACTGGAAGTCAAATCCTCCATCGACAACATCGAAGTCATGGCCGCCGCCACCTACCTCGACTCGTTCTACACCAAGGACAACTACGGCAACGAGGACAACCGCAGCGAGCAACAGGCGCCGTTCTCCGCCACGCTGTGGGTCGACTACCACTTCACCCAGGCCGTCCTCAACGGCCTGACCTTCGGCGCAGGCGCCCGCCACACCGGCCGCAAGCCGGGCGACGCGGCCAACTCGTTCGACGTCCCGGCCTACACGGTGTTCGACACCACCATCAGCTACGACATGGGCAAGGCCACCTCAAGCCTGCGTGGCGTCACCACCAGCCTGAACGTGCAGAACGTCTTCGACCGCGAGTACGTGTCCAACTGCAACTACTCGTTCGGCTGCTACTACGGCCAGGAACGCGTGGCCTCGCTGGACGTGACCTACGACTTCTAAGCAACACCACACACAAAAAAACCGGGCCAGGCCCGGTTTTTTTGTGCCTGCAAATCCTGGAACCATCACATAACCACTGTGGGAGCGAGCTTGCTCGCGATGGCGGTGTATCAGGCACTTAAGTGCTGGCTGACCTGCCGCTATCGCGAGCAAGCTCGCTCCCACAGCGGATCTGTGGCATATGCAAATCCTGAGACCACTCCCATCAAGGGATTTGTGGTGTTTCAGGCAGTGAGTGCAGTCCGCAAGGCTTGGCTCAATTGCGCGTACACTTCGTCAATCTCCGGCACCACGCTCTGCAAGCGCAGGTAGTCGTGGATCAGGCCGGTGTATTCGATCAGCTCCACGCTCACCCCCTGCTCTCGCAAACGCTGGGCGTAGGCGCGGCCTTCGTCGAGCAGCGGGTCATGGCCGGCCAGGGCGATCAGGGCCGGTGCAAGGCCTGGGTAACCGGGTGCCAGCAACGGTGAGAAACGCCAGTCCAGGCGATCGGTGGGCTCATTGGCGTAGTGCCGGTAGAACCACTCGAGGGTTTCGCTCTCCAGCAGATAACCTTCGCCGAACAGCTCGGTGGATGGGCTGCTGGTGGACGCATCAGTCACCGGGTAGCAGAGCAATTGAAAGCATGGCTGGATCGCCAGGGAAGCGGGTTCCAGGGCCGCTTGCAGCGCAAGCACCGTCGCCAGTGTCGCGCCGACGCTGTCGCCGCCGAACGCCACGCGGCTGAGGTCCAGGCCTTCGGCACGGGCCTGCCGGGCCAGCCAGTCGAGGGCGTCGGCGCCGTCGTTCAGCGGGGTCGGGAAGGTGTGCTCCGGGGCCAGGCGATAGCCCACCGACAACACCGCGCACGGTGTCCGGGCGCAGAATTCGCGGCAGACACCATCGTGGGAGTCCAGGCTGCCGACCACATAGCCGCCGCCGTGAAAGTACACCAGCACTGGCAGTGCCTGTGCCGCAGCCGTCGCCGGACGGTACAGACGCAGCGTCAGCGGCGCGCCGTCACGGGCGGTGAATGCGTGAGCGGCGCACTGCACATCCGCCGGAGCGTTCCAGCGCAATTGCCCGGTGGTGCGCTCGAACGCCTCACGGGCCTGGGCCGGCGTCGACAGGTGAAACGGCCCGGGACCGTCGGCCTGGCTTTCTTCGGCCAGGTCGAGAAAGGCGTTGAGTTCCGGATGCAGGGACATCGCAGGGGTTCCTTGTGAAAAACTATAGAAGACAGAAAAATCCATGAGACCGGTTACAGAACCCTGTGGGGGTGAGCCTGCTCGCGATAGCTTTGGTTCAGTCAACATCGAGGTTGACTCATACACCGCCATCGCGAGCAAGCTCGCTCCCACAAGGGAATGGTGGTGGGGCATCGCATGCATGAGCACCAACGATCCACTGTGGGAGCGAGCTTGCTCGCGATAGCTTTGGTCCAGCCAACATCGAGGTTGACTGATGCGCTGCCATCGCGAGCAGGCTCGCTCCCACAGCCCCCCCCAAGACTTAAGCCGCCTGCGCCACGCAGTGCTCGATCAACGCTTCCAGTTCCTCCTGGTACGCGCGCATCAATCCCTCGACGGTCTCGGCACGGTAGCGGCGGGCGCTGAAGATGCAGCGCAGCGCCAGTCGCCCGTCGTACACCTGCCCCACCACTTCCAGCCAGTTGCCCAGCGCGGCGTGGGGGCTGTAGCAGCTGCCGTAGCTTTCCGCCGCCGGCACCAGCAGCGCCTTGTCGTCAAAGCTCTGGTCGAACTGCCCCAGGTAGTTGAACGTCACCCGCGCCTGGGGCGCGCGGCCCAAGGTCGCGGCCATCGGCTCGCCGCTCATGTAGCGCAACACGCCATAGCCCAATCCCTTGTTCGGCACGGCGGCCAACTGCCGTTGCACCGCCCGCACCGACGTGCCGATATCGGCTTCAGGGCTCGGGGCCAGGCGCACCGGGAACATGCTGGTGAACCAGCCGAGGCTGCGGCTCAGGTCGATGTCCTTGACCAGGTCCTCGCGACCATGCCCCTCCAGCTGGATCAGCACCGAAGGCTGCTGGCTCCAGCGGCACAACACCCGACTCAACGCCGCCAGCAACACGTCGTTGATCTGCGTCTGGTAGACCGCCGGCACCTGTTTGAGCAATTGCTGGGTGTGCTGCTCCGACAGGCTCAAATGCGCGACCGACTGGTACTGCACCTGGTTCTTGCCCCGCAGGTTGTCACACGGCAACTCGCTGCCCGGCTGGTCGATCTGCTCCAGCCACCAGGCTTTTTCCTGCGCCGGATAATCCCGTGCATAGGCTTGCAAGCCCTCGGCCCAGGCCCGGTAGCTGCTGGTGCGAATCGGCAGGTTCGGTGTCTGGCCGTCGCAGTAGGCCGTATAAGCCGTCTGCAAATCCTGCAGCAGCAAACGCCACGACACCGTGTCGATGACCAGGTGATGAATGACCATCAGCACGCGGATTTCACCACTGCCCAAGGTCACGTGCGCCGTGCGCCACACCGGCCCGTTGTGCACATCGAGGCTGCGTTGCACCTGTTCGGCATACAACTCCAGCTCGGCTTCATCGGCCACGGTGTGCTGCCACAGCAAGGGTTCGCTGGCCCACTGCGCCTGCATCTCTTCCAACGCCTGGTAATGTTGCAACTGACGCCCGCCGACCTCACTGAAGCGCAGGCGCAAGGCGTCGTGCTGCTGCAGCATGCCACGCAACGCCAGTTCCAGCGCCGTCAGGTTCAGCGCCTGGCGCGCCCGCAACATCAACGCCTGGTTGTAGTGATGGGGTTCGCTCATGCGCTGGTCGAACCACCATTGCTGGATCGGAATCAGGTTGAATTGCCCTTCGGCGGCCACCTGGGTCACGTCCTCGACTGTCACGGCGAGCGTGTTCGAACGCTGGTCGAAAATCGCCTCGATGGTCTGGCCGCGCATCAGGTCCCGCAGCTTGAGTTCCATCTTCAGCTCCCCATGGTTGCGTACCCGCGAGACCACTTGCAGGCTGAGGATCGAGTCACCGCCCAACTCGAAGAAATTATCGGTGATGCCCACCCGCTCGACTTGCAACACCTCGGCCCAAATCTCGGCCAACAGCTGCTCATCGCGGTTGCGCCCCGGCACATACTCGGCGCCCTTGAATTCCGGCTCTGGCAGGGCCTGGCGGTCGAGCTTGCCGTTCGGCGTGACTGGCAACGCCTCCAGGCAGATGACCTGGGCCGGCACCATGTAATCCGGCAATTGCACCCGCAGTTCCGCCTTGAGCCGATCACCGATGGCCACCCCATCGGGGGTGACCACATAGCCGATAAGTTGCTTGCCCGAGGCACTGTCGCGGGCGATCACCAACGCATCGCTGACGTCGTCCAGTTGCCGCAGGCTGGCCTCGACTTCCCCCAGTTCGATGCGGAAACCCCGCACCTTGATCTGGTGGTCGATACGCCCGACGTAATCGAGCACCCCGTCGGCGCGCTGGCGCACCAGGTCGCCGCTGCGGTACAGGCGATCGCCCGGCTGGCCGAACGGGTCTGGCACGAAGCGCTCGGCACTCAGGTCCGGACGACGGTGATAACCACGGGCGATGCCCTCGCCACCGATGTACAACTCACCGGCAATGCCCGGCGGCAACGGGTTGAGGTTGTCGTCCAGCACATACAAGGCGCGCTCGCCCACCGCCCGCCCGATCGGCGCGTAGGCGGCTTCGCAACGTTCGCTGGCTGGCACCTTCCACAGCATCGGCGTGACCACGGTTTCCGTCGGGCCGTAGCCGTTGGTGAAGAATTGCGGACACAGCGCCGCCTTCACTTGCTCGAAGGTCTGGTCCGGCACCGCATCGCCACCGAAGCAGTACACCCGCACCGGCGGTGGCGCCAGTTGGCTGTGGGCGGCGTATTCGGCCAGTTGCTTGAGGTAGGCCGGCGGGAAGCAGGCGATGGTAATGCCGTGGCGGTGCAAGGCGTCGAAGGTCTGCTCCGGCGTCCACAGCGCGCCGTCGCGAATCACCAGGGTGCCACCGCTGAACAACGTGCTCAGCCAGCGTTCATGGGCGCCGTCGAAGGCGAACGACATGAAATGCAGTTCGCGGGTGTGTTCGTCCATGTCATACAGCCCGGCGATGGCCTGGCAATGCATGCTCATCGGCCCGTGCGCCACGGCGACGCCTTTGGGTCGACCGGTGGAACCCGAGGTGTAGATCAGGTAGGCCAGATTGCCGCCGAGCAAACCGCTGCGCGGCGGCAAGTCGCTGTAGCCACGGCTGTCGAAACCGTCGATGGCCAGGCGCGCCAAACCGTCGAGATCAGGCAAACGCCCCTGCACCCGACTGTGGGTCAGCAACAGCGCCATGGCCGAATCTTCGATCATGAACGCCAGGCGCTCGGGCGGGTAATCGATGTCCAGCGGCACATAGGCCGAACCGCTTTTCATCACGGCCAGCAGCGCCACGACCATGTCCACCGAACGCTCCAGGGCCACGCCGACTACCACTTCCGGGCCGGCACCGAGTTCGATCAAACGGTGGGCCAGGCGGTTGGCCCGACGCTCCAGTTCGCCATAGTCCAGCGCGTCGTCGCCACACACCAGCGCCGTGGCCTGCGGACGCGACTGGGCATGCCGGCCAATCAATTCCGGCAACAACTGTGGCTGATAGCAGCCGTTCGGCGCCGCGCTCCATTGCTCGAAGGCCTGCCACTGTTCCAGCGACAAGCGCTGCAGGTTGCCCAGGCACGCGTGGGGCGCATGGATCATCGCTTCCAGGGTGTCTTCCATCGTCCGGCGGATTCGCTCCACCGCTTCGACGCTGAAGGCGTTGCGCAGGAACAGGTACTCGATGGACAGCGTGTCGCCCAGGTTGACCGCCAGGTCCATCGGGAAGTTGGTCACGTCATGATTGCGTGAGTCGCCGAAACTCAGGCCAGTGTCCTGCTGCTCGCCCAGGCGTTCGTCGATGGGGTAGTTCTCGAACACGATGATGCTGTCGAACAAGCCCTGCCCGCCCAGGCCCGACCAGCGCTGGATGTCCGCCAGTGGCGCATGGGAATGCTCGCGCAGATCCAGGTTGTAGGCCTGCAACTGCTGCAGCCATTGATCCAGCGGCTGCTCGGCGTCCAGGGTCTGGATCACCGGCAAGGTGTTGATGAACAGACCAAGGATGTTGTCGGCGTTGACCAGCCCCGCCGGACGCCCGGCGACGGTGGCGCCGAAGACCACGGTGTTCTGCCCGGTGAAGCGTTGCAACAACAGCAACCACGCCCCTTGGATCAAGGTATTCGGTGTGATCTGCAAGGCGCGGCAGGCCTGTTGCAGACGCGCGGTCTGCGCCACGTCCCAGCGCGAATACAGCGCCTCGTGCCCCGGCAATGCCGCGACATGCCGTGGGTACATCGCCTGGTTGAGGGAGGTCGCCTGCTCCAATGGGTCGAGGCGGCTGCGCCAGAAGCGTTCCAGCGCGCCCTGATCCTGGCGTTGCAGCCATTCGATGAACTCGCGGTAGCGACCATTGCGGCTTGGCACCTGTCCGTGGGCGTAGAACTGCAGCACTTCACCGAACAAGCGCGAACTGCTCCAGCCGTCCATGAGGATGTGATGGCAGGTCCAGATCATTTGGTAGCGATCGTCTTCCAGGCGCAGCAACAGCACCCGTTGCAAGGGCGCGCGGCTCAAGTCGAAACCGGCCAGGTAATCGGCGGTCGCCCGGGCGCTGATGGCCTGCTCGCTGATGTCCTGTCCACGCCAGTCTTCGATCTGCAATGGCAACTCGACGTGGCGATGGACGATTTGTACCGGCACGCTCAAGCCATCCTGCCAGTGGAAACTGGTACGCAGGATGTCCTCGCGTTCGATCACCGAAGTCCAGGCCCGGGCAAAACGTTCGGTGTCCAGGCCGTGCACCGGCAGGCTGATCTGGTTGATGTACAAGCCGGAGCTGTCGTCGGCCAGGGTGTGGAACAACATGCCGTCCTGCATTGGCGACAGCGGGTAGATGTCCTCCACCTGCGCCACCGGCACCGGCAAGCCGTTGAGTTGCGACTGACTCAAGCGCGCCAGCGGGAAGTCGGAAGGTGTCAGGCCCTGGTGCCCGTCGGTGCAGCAGTGATCGATCAGTTGTTGTAACGCCACGGCGTAGGCATCGGCCAATTGCTGGAGTGTGGCCTCGTCGAAGACATCGCCACTGAAGGTCCAGTCGAGGGACAACTGGCCGTTGAAGATCCGGCCGTCGATAGTCAGCCAGTTGCCCAGCGCCACGTCATCGCCGTGCCCTGCGCCACTGCCCTCCTCACTCGGCACGAACAGCGCTTGCTCATCGAAGCTCTGGTCGAATTGCCCCAGGTAGTTGAAGGTGATGCGCGCTGGCGGCAGTTTTGCCAGCCGCTGTTGGACCGCTTCGGCGCCGAGGTAACGCAGGACGCCGTAGCCCAGGCCCTTGTTCGGCACCGCCCGCAGTTGTTCCTTGATCCGCTTGATCGACTCGGCGGGGTCGCTGGCCGGTGTCAGCAACACCGGGAACAGGCTGGTGAACCAACCGACGGTGCGGCTCAGGTCGATGCCATCGAACAGCTCTTCGCGGCCATGGCCTTCGAGCTGCACCAGGCAGGCCGGTTGCCCGGTCCATTGGCAGACCACTTGCGCCAGGGCGCTGAGCAGCAAATCGTTGACCTGGGTGCGATAGGCCGTCGGCGCTTGCTTGAGCAAACGCTGGGTCTGGGTGGCGCCCAGGCGTGTGCTCACCGAACGGCCATGGGCCGCGGCCTGGCTGCCCTCGGGACGAGCCCGCGGCAACGGTGGCAGAGGCTGATCCAATTGCCCGACCCAGTAATCCAGTTCCTTGTTCAGGGTTTCGCTGTGGGCGTAGTCCTGCAACTGAGCGGCCCAGGCCTTGAACGCCGTGGACTTGCCCGGCAAGGCCGGCGCCTGGTTCGCCCGCAGTTGGCGATAGACGTTTTGCAGGTCTTCCAGCAGTACCCGCCACGACACGCCGTCCATCACCAGGTGATGAATCGCCAGGTGCAGACGCGAACTGCCGTCCTGCACGGCGATCAGGCTGCAGCGCAGCAACGGGCCGTGTTGCAGGTCGAGGCTACGTTGCGCCTGGTCGGCGATGGCGACGATCTCGACGGCGTCCTGGGCGGTGCGTTGCCAGATCTCCAGCGATTGCTCATCCACGGCCTGATGGCTGGCATGCCAGCGGCCATCGTCGGCCTGGGTGAACCGCAGGCGCAGGGCATCGTGATGGGCCACCACGTGCTGGAGGGCCTGTTGCAGAGGGGCGATCTCCAAAGGTTCGCGCGGGGTCAGCAGGACCGATTGGTTCCAGTGATCGCGGTGCGGGATATCGCTGGCGAAAAACCAGTGCTGCATCGGCACCAGCGAGCTGTCACCGGTGACCGGTCCTTGGTCGCTCACACCTTCATCGGCCGCCGTGGCGATCCGTGCCAGGGCCTGGATGGTCTGGTGTAGGAACAGGTCCTTGGGGGTCAGGCCGATGCCTTGGGCACGTGCCCGGCTGACCACCTGGATCGAATTGATCGAGTCGCCACCCAGGGCGAAGAAGTTGTCGGCGGTACCCACCCGCTCGACGCCGAGCACCCCTTGCCAGATGTCCACCAGCGCCCGCTCGATGGCGTTGACCGGTGCGGTGAATGCTTCTTGGCGTTCGGCCAGGTCCGGCGCCGGCAGCGCCTTGCGGTCGAGTTTGCCGTTCGGGCTCAGCGGCATGTGTTCCAGGCGGGTCAGGTGCGTCGGCACCATGTGCTCCGGCAGGCTCAGGCGCAAATGGGCCAGGAGCGTCTCGCGCAGCAGCGACCAGTCGCCGGCTGCATCGGCGTGAGCGACCACGTAGCCGCTCAACACCTTGCCGCTGCGGCTGTCCTGGGCCACCACCACCGCTTCGCGCACCGTCTCATGTTCAAGCAGGCGCGCTTCGATCTCACCCAATTCGATACGGAACCCGCGGACCTTCACCTGATGGTCGATCCGGCCGATGTAGTCGATTACCCCGTCAGGGCGATAGCGCGCCAGGTCGCCAGTGCGGTACAGCCGCTCGCCGGCCACGAACGGGCTGGCGACGAAACGCTCGGCGGTCAGTGCGGGACGGCGGTGATAACCGCGGGCCAGGCCCTGGCCGCTGAGGTACAGCTCGCCGTTGACGCCGCTTGGCACCGGGTTCAGTTCATCGTCGAGGATGTAGGTCATCAGGTTGGCAATCGGCTCGCCAATCGGCACCGCATCGCGCCCTTCGTCGCAGCAGGTCCAATGGGTCACGTCGATGGCCGCTTCGGTCGGACCGTACAGATTATACAGCCGGGCATTGGGCAACTTGGCGAACACCTGCTGCTGGGCATCCACCGGCAGGGCTTCGCCGCTGCAGACGATGCGGGTCAGGCGGGTGCAACGACTGACGTTGGCGTCGAGCACGAACGCTTGCAGCATCGACGGCACAAAATGCAGGGTGGTGATGCTTTCCCGTTGGATCAGACTGACCAGTTTCTGCGGATCACGATGATCGCCCGGTGCCGCGACGACCAGGCGCACGCCGGTCATCAACGGCCAGAAGAACTCCCATACCGACACGTCGAAACTGAACGGGGTCTTCTGCAAGACACTGTCACCGGCCTCCAAGCCATAGGCCTGTTGCATCCAGCACAAGCGGTTGGTCAGCGCGCCATGGCTGTTGCCGGCGCCCTTGGGCTTGCCGGTGGAGCCGGAGGTGTAGATCACATAGGCCAGGTTCTGGGCGCTGGCCCGGGATGGCGGATTGTCGGTGGGATTGCCCCGCAGCCAGTCGTCGTCCCCATCCAGCACCAACGTGGTGACACCACTCCCTCCTGTGGGAGCGAGCTTGCTCGCGATGAGGCCCTCACCTCCAACATCAATATTGACTGAACCACCGCCATCGCGAGCAAGCTCGCTCCCACAGGACAGCGGTAGTTGGTTGAGCAATGAGCTTTGGGTCAGCAGCAGCTCGATGCCGCTGTCCTCGATCATGTAGGCCAGGCGCTCCGGCGGGTATTCCGGGTCCAGCGGCACGTAGGCGCCGCCGGCCTTGAGGATCGCCAGCAGGCCGACGACCATCTCCACGCTGCGCTGCACCGAGATGCCCACCAGCACATCCGGGCCAATGCCGCGGGCGATCAAGGCGTGGGCCAACTGGTTGGCGCGAGCGTTGAGCTGGGCATAGCTCAGCGACTGCCCTTCGAACACCAATGCCTCGGCGTGCGGGTCGCGCTCGACCTGGGCTTCGATCAACTGATGCACCGGAAGATGGTTCGGGTAGTCGGCGTAGGTGCGGTTCCACTCCTCAACGATCAGGCGCCGCTGCACGCCGTCCAGCATCGGCAGTTCAGCGATGCGCTGAGTCGGGTTGGCGACGATGGCACGCAACAGGTTCAGCCAGTGCTCGCCCAGGCGGGCGATGGTGCCCGGTTCGAACAGGTCGCTGGCATAGGTCAACGCGGCACTGAGGCCATCGGCGTATTCGAAGGTGTCCAGGGTCAGGTCGAACTGCGCGGTGCCTGAGTCCCAGGTCAGTTGCTCCAGGCTCAGGCCCGGCAACACCGACAGATCCCGGCGGGCCTCACTGGCATGGTTGAACATCACCTGGAACAGCGGCGTGTGGCTCAGGTTGCGCGCCGGTTCCAGCCGTTCCACCAGCTGTTCGAACGGCAGATCCTGATGGGCCTGGGCGCCCAGTGCGCGTTGCTTGACCTGATCGAGCAACTGGTCGAACCGCAGGTTGCCGTCGATGTCGGCCTTGAGCACCTGGGTGTTGACGAAGAAGCCCAGCAGGCGCTCGGTTTCCACCCGGTTACGGTTGGCAATCGGCACGCCGACACGGATGTCGTCCTGGCCGCTGTAGCGGTGCAGCAAGGTCTGGAAGCCGGCGAGCAAGAGCATGAACAGCGTGCTGTTGTGCTGTTGGGCCAGGCGTTTGAGGCCTTCGGCCAAAGCCGGCTCGATGACGATGGGCAGCCGTGCGCCGCGATAGCTTTGCTGGGCCGGGCGCGGATGGTCGGTCGGCAGTTCGAGAATCGGTTGCTCGCCGCCCAACTGCTCGATCCAGTAATCGAGTTGACGCTGCTGCTCCCCCGCCGCCAGCCATTGCCGCTGCCAGTGGCCATAGTCAGCGTATTGGATCGGCAGCGGCGCCAACGCCACGGGCCGGCCCTGGCTGAAACCTGTGTACAACTGCAGCAGGTCGTCGACCATGATCTGCATCGACCAGGCATCGGACACGATGTGGTGCTGGGTCAGGATCAGCACATGATCATCAGCCCCCAGTTGCAACAACTTGACCCGCAGCAACGGACCGCGCTGCAAATCGAACAGTCGTCGGGTTTCGGCTTCGATCAAGCCGCGCAAGGCCGGTTCATCGATACCGGCTTGCACCGATTCGACCGCCAGGGTCAGCGCCGCCGGTGCATCGATCACTTGCAGGGGACGCTCATTGTCGAGCACGAAGCGGGTCCGCAGGCTCTCGTGACGCGCCACCAGTGCATCGAAACTCTGTTGCAGCGCGGCACGGTCAAGGGGCCCGCGCAAATGCAGCGCGGCGGGAATGTGATAGGCGCTGCTGGCGGGTTCCAGTTGCCAGAGGAACCACTGCCGTTGCTGGGCGAACGAGAGCGCCAGCGGCTGGTCGCGAGCAATGCGTGGAATGCTCGGTTCATCATTCGCCGATGCCGTGCCCAGGGCCTCGACAAACCCCCGCAGGCTGCGATGGGCGAACAGCAGGCGCAACGGCACCTGGATATTGAGTTGCTGGTGAATCCGCGACATCACCTGGGTGGCCAGCAAGGAATGGCCGCCCAGTTCGAAGAAGTTGTCGTCCAGACCCACCCGCTCGACCTTGAGGATATCGGCCCAGATCGTCGCCACCGCCTGCTGCACGGGTGTCTGCGGCGCGACATAGGTTTTCTGCCACTGGCTGGCATCGGGCTTGGGCAACTGCTTGCGATCCAGCTTGCCGTTGGGCGTCAGCGGGAAGCGCGACACCAGCACAATGTGCGCCGGCACCATGTAGTCGGGCAGGTTGACCTTGAGCCCTGCGCTGAGGCTGTCACGCAGGTCGCTCTGGGCGGTGGCGTCCAGGTCATTCAGCTCGGCGCTTGGAACGATGTACGCCACCAACGCCTGACCGCCCGGTGCCTCTTGGGCCAACACCGCCGCTTCGCGCACGCTGCCCTGTTCCAGCAGGCGCGCTTCGATTTCTCCCAGTTCGATACGGAACCCGCGGATCTTCACCTGATGGTCGATGCGCCCGAGGTATTCGAGGATGCCGTCGGCACGCTGGCGCGCCAGGTCACCGGTGCGATACAGACGCTCGCCGGCGACAAACGGATGGGGCACGAAACGTTCGGCAGTCAGCGCCGGGCGCTGGAAATAACCCCGGGCCAGGCCCTGGCCGCCGATCAGCAATTCACCGGCCACGCCATAGGGCACCGGCATCAGATCGGCGCCGACGATGTACAGCGCGGTGTTGTCGATGGGTCCGCCCAGCCACGGTTGCGCAGCCTGGGTTTGCAACGGGTGCAGGGCCGACCAGATGGTGGTTTCCGTCGGGCCGTAGAGGTTCCACACTTCACCGCCGAGGGCGAGCATGCGCACGGCCAGTTCCCGGGGCAGCGCTTCGCCACCGCACAGGCACTTGCAGCCGCGCAAACCCTCGGCGTGCTCGTTGTCCAGCAACATGCGCCAGGTCGACGGGGTGGCTTGCACCACGTTGACCTGCTCCGCCGCGATCAGCGCCAACACCGCGTACGGGTCCTGGGCGACGTGCTGGCCGGTCAGCACGATGCACGCGCCGACCATCAGCGGCACGTAGATTTCCAGGCCGAAAATATCGAACGAGAACGTGGTCAGCGACAACGCCCGGTCCTGGGCCGTCATGCCCGGCGCCTTGGCCATGCTCGCGACAAAATTGGTCAGCGCGCCGTGGCGCACCATCACGCCCTTGGGCTTGCCGGTGGAGCCGGAGGTGTAGATCGCGTAGGCCAGGTGCTCCGCATCCAGGCGCGTCGCCGGCGCCTCGCAGGCATAGCCGTCGAGCCAGTCACCCTCCTGGTCCAACACCAATGTCTTAACGCCAACACCGGCCCCTGTGGGAGCGAGCTTGCTCGCGATAGCGTCGGCACACCCGGCATCATCATTGACTGAACCACCGCTATCGCGAGCAAGCTCGCTCCCACAGGACAGGGGCAACTGGTTGAGCAGCGAGCTTTGGGTCAGCAGCAGCTCGATGCCACTGTCTTCGATCATGTACGCCAGGCGGTCCTGGGGGAACGCCGGGTCCAGCGGCAGGTAGGCGCCGCCGGCCTTGAGGATCGCCAGCAAGCCCACCAGCATGTGAGCGCTGCGTTCCACGGCAATGCCGACCAGGACATCGGGGCCCACGCCGAGGCTCTGCAGCTTCCCCGCCAACTGATTGGCCCGGGCATTGAGTTGGCCGTAACTCCAGCGTTCGCCGTCGATCACCAGCGCCGGGGCGTCCGGGGTGCGCGCCGCTTGTAGCTCGAATAGCTGATGGACAAAACCCGCCTCGGGTGCCGGCGACGGGGTGCGCTGGCCGTCGTCGAGCTGGGCCTGGCGTTCGGCCGCGTCGAGCAACGGCAACTCACCGATGCGCTGCGCCGGGTCGGCGACGATCGCCCGCAACAGGTTCTGCCAATGCCCGGCCATGCGCGCAATCGTCTCGGCACCAAACAGATCGGTGGCATAGATCAGCCCTGCCGAGAGCCCTTCGCCGTGCTCCAGCGTTTCCAGGGTCAGGTCGAATTGCGCCGTGTGCGAGTCCCAATGCAGCCCCTCGACTTTCAACGCACCGACCGGCCCCTCGCCCGCCGGGCCTTCGGTCCGGTGGTTGAACATCACTTGGAACAGCGGGCTGTGGCTCAGGTTGCGCTCAGGCTGCAACGCCTCGACCAGTTGTTCGAACGGTAACTCCTGGTGAGCCTGGGCGCCCAGGGCTGTTTGCTTCACTTGTTGCAGCAGGGCACCAAACGAATCCTGGCTCTGGATATCGCTGCCCTGCACTTGGGTATTGACGAAAAAGCCGATCAGGCGCTCGGTCTCGACCCGGTTGCGGTTGGCCGTCGGCACGCCGACGCGGATATCGTTCTGGCCGCTGTAGCGATGCAACAGCGCCTGGAACGAGGCCAACAGAAGCATGAACAGGCTGACGCCTTCGCGCTGGGCCATGTGCTTGAGGTCGCCGGCCAGTACCGCATCGATGGCAAGTTCGAGCCGCGCGCCGCGATAGCTCATCACCGCCGGACGCGGGAAGTCAGTGGGCAATTCCAGCACCGGTTGCTGGCCACCCAAGCGTGCGGTCCAGTACTCCAACTGGCGTTCACGCTCACCCGCTTCCATCCAGTGCCGCTGCCAGATGGCGTAGTCGGCGTACTGGATCGGCAGCGGCGGCAGTTCCGGCGCGTGGCCCTGGCTGAAGGCGGCGTAGCCGTTGACCAGTTCCTCGACCATCACCTGCATCGACCAGCCATCGGCAACGATGTGGTGCAAGGTCACGATCAGCACATGGTCATCCGCCGCCAACCGCAGCAGGCGTGTGCGCAGCAACGGCCCTTGTTGCAGGTCAAAGAGCTGGCGGGTTTCAGCTTCGATCAACTGGCGCAGTTGCGTCTCGTCCGGCCGTTGTTCCAAAGTGTCTGCCTGCAAACGCACCGGCGCCGCCGCATGCACTTGCTGCACGACCTGCTCGCCCTGGGTCTGGAAGGTGGTGCGCAGGCTCTCGTGACGCGCCACCAACGCCGTGAAACTCTGCTCCAGCGCAGCGATGTCCAGCGGCCCACGCAAGCGCAGGGCCGTGGGCATGTGATAAGCCGCGCTCTCGGGGTCCAACTGCCACAGGAACCATTGGCGTTCCTGGGCAAACGACAGCGACAACGTGTCGAACTCGGCACTGACGGGCGCAATGGGCAGGTTCGCCGGGGAAACGTTCTCTTCGAGCATCTTCTGCAAGTACAAGCGACGTTTTTCCAGCGGCAGCGTTATGAAGCGCCTGGCAATACGTTGTGCGACAGCGGTGTCCATCAAACCTCCTCAAATTCATCGAGCAGCGCTTCAAGCTTGCTCAATTTCGACGTACTCATGGGTTCGCCGGCAGGCTCGAGTTGCGCCACGAACGCGCCGAGTACCGGGAATTGGAAAATCAGTTGCGGGGTCAAGGTCAGGCCCAGTTCCAGTTGCAGGCGCGAGACCACGCTCACCACCAGCAGCGAATGCCCGCCCAGCTCGAAGAAGTCGTCGCCCAGCCCGACCTGCTCGACCTTGAGCACGTCTTGCCAGATGGCCGCGACCCGGCATTCCAGGTCGCTCTGCGGTGCGAGGTAAGCCGACTGCAGAGCACGGGTGTCCGGTGCCGGCAAGGCCTTGCGGTCGAGCTTGCCGTTGGGGGTCAGCGGCAAGTGGTCGAGAAAGACCCAATGGGTCGGCACCATGAAGTCCGGCACCTGGGCCGCCAGTCGCGCCTTGAGCCGGTCGCTCAGGCTGGCCTGCTCAAGAGGGCTGTCGAGCGTGCTGTCCTGGCCGACCAGGTAGGCCACCAGGTTCGGCCCGCTCACGTCGTCCCGCGCCAGCACCACCGCATCGCGCACATCGGCATCGGCCTGCAGGCGCGCTTCGATTTCCCCCAACTCGATGCGCAGGCCACGGATCTTCACTTGATGGTCGATCCGGCCGAGGTACTCGATCACCCCTTCCGCGCCATAACGGGCCAGGTCGCCGGTGCGATACAGGCGACTACCCGGGGCTGGCGCGAACGGGTCGGGGATGAAGCGCTCGGCGCTCAGTGCCGGTCGTTGGTGGTAACCACGGGCCAGGGAATCACCGGCGATGTGCAACTCGCCGACGGCGCCCACGGCGCAAGGCTGCAACGCCGCGTCCAGCACGAAGGTGCGCACGTTATCGATGGGACGGCCAATGGCGATGATCCGCTCGGCGTCGTCTTCGCTGCCGCGCACCACGGCATGGCTGCTGGTGTCGATGGTCGCTTCGGTCGGGCCATAGAGGTTGCGCAACTCGCCATCGAACAGCGCCATGACCTGGCGCGACAAGTGCGCGCTGAGGGCTTCGCCACCGCACAGCAGCAGGCGCAGGGAGGCCAGTTGCTCGCGAGTCGCCAGGGGCAGCAACGCTTGCAACAGCGAAGGCGCCATTTGCAGCACGCTGATGCGCCAGCGCGCCACGTCGGCCCAGAGGGTGGTCAGGTCGAGGTTCAGCTGCGGGCTGGCGAGCACCAGTTGCGCGCCGCTCATCAACGGCAGCCAGAACTCCCAGACCGAGGCATCGAAACTGATCGCGGTTTTTTGCAGGACGCGGTCATCGGCGGTCAGTTTCAGGCAACCTTGCATCCACGCCATGTGATTGCTCAGGGCGGCATGGCGAAGGGTTACGCCCTTGGGCTTGCCGGTGGAGCCGGAGGTGTAGATCACGTAGGCGAGATTCTCGCCGTCGATGATTACGCCCGGGTCGCGTTCGCTGTAGCCGGCCAGCCATTGGTCGGGCTGATCCAACAGCAGCGCGGCCACGGCAGCGTCGCCGAACAGCGGCAGCACATCGGTTTCAGTGAGCAGCAAGGCGATGCCGCTGTCCTCGACCATGTACGCCAGGCGATCCTGTGGATAAGCCGGGTCCAGCGGCACATAGGCACCACCGGCCTTGAGCACCGCCAGCAAGCCGACGACCATCTGCACGCTGCGCGACAGCGCCAACCCCACCAGCACGTCGGGGCCGACGCCGCGTTCGATCAAGCCATGGGCCAGGCGATTGGCCCGGGCGTTGAGCTGGGCGTAGGTGAGCGTCTCCTGCTCGCTGACCAGGGCGAACGCGTCGGGGGTACTGCGGGCCTGGGCCTCGATCCATTGATGGACCGGGCGCCGAGGCGGTTCCACCACCGAGGTGGCGTTCCAGTCGTGCAGCAGCCTGTCGCGGGTCACCTCATCCAACAGCTGGATGTCGCCCACGCAACGGTCGGCCGGCAGGCTCACCATTTGTGCGAGCACGTGGGCCACCTGCTCAGCCAGGCGCTCGACGGTGTGTGTAGGGAAAGCAGCATGGGCATAGGTGAAGTGCAGGCTCAGGATGTCAGTTAGATTGACGGCCAGGGTCAGCGGGAAATTAGTCTGTTCCTGGCTGGCCACACTGCCGAAGCTCAAGCCCGAGGGCGCCTGCGCTTGCAGGGCCTGGGACACGGGGTAGTTTTCGAACACCAGCAAGGTGTCGAACAAACCGTCACCGCCCTGCCCGGCCCAGCGCTGGATCTCGAACAACGGCGTGTGCTCGTGCTCGCGCAAGGCCACGTTCAGGCCCTGGATCTGTTGCAGCAGTGCGCTCAGCGGTTGCTCCGGACGCGGGCTGGCGATCACCGGCAAGGTGTTGATGAACAGGCCGATCTGCTGCTCAACCCCCTTGAGCTCGCTCGGGCGTCCCGACACGGTGGCGCCGAAGGCCACGGTGGCATGCCCGGTGTAGTGCTGCAGCAGCAACAGCCAGGTCGCCTGGACGACGGTGTTGAGGGTGACTTTCTGCTGACGGGCGAACTCGCTCAGGCGTTGGGTCTGCTGGGGCGTCAGGTCGTGATAGTGGCTGGCATGGCTGCTTTCCAACGTCGATTGCAGCGGCGCGAAACCGGTCTCGGCCAGGCGGGTCGGCGCCTCCAGGCTTTGCAGCTGCCCCAGCCAGAAGGTTTCGCTGGCCTGGGCGTCGCGGCCTTGCAGCCAGGCGATGTAGTCCCGATACCGCCCGGCCGGGCGCGGCAGGGCCTGGCTGTCATAGCGTTGCAGCACTTCGCCGAGCAACTGTGAGTTGCTCCAGCCGTCCATCAGGATGTGGTGATGGGTGTAGATCAGGTGGTAACGCCGCTCAGCGGTGCGCACCAGCACCAGGCGCAGCAACGGTGCGCAGGCCAGGTCGAAGCCCTGCTCGCGCTCGGCGTCCGCCCGTTCGGCCAGGGCCTGGGTGACATCGGCGCGGGCGCTCCAGTCCAAGGAAATGAACGGCACGCGCACCTGCTTGTGCACCACTTGCACCGGGCGCTCGCTGCCCTGCCAGATAAAACTGCTGCGCAGACTGTCATGGGCATCGACCGCCGCTTGCCAGGCCGCCTCGAAACGCCGCGGGTCGAGGCCGTCGATGTCCAGGCGCATCTGGTTGATGTACTGGCCACTGCCCGCTTCGTACAGGCTGTGGAACAACATGCCTTGCTGCATCGGCGCCAGCGGGTAAAGGTCTTCCACCCCGCGCGCCGACACCGCAAGGCCATCGAGTTGCGCCTGGGTCAGGCCGGCCAAAGGGAAATCCGCCGGCGTCATGCCCTGGCTCGTCGGGTCGCAGCAATGGGCGATCAACAGCGCCAGCTCACGGGCGTAGTCATCGGCCAAGCGCTGGATGGTCGCCGGCTCGAACTGTTGCGCACTGAACGTCCAGCCCAACCGCAGCGCGCCATCGAACACCTGGCCGTTGAGCGTCAGCCAGTTGCCCAGGTTGGTCAGCGGGCTCTGCTCGTCACCGGCGCTTTCGCTGGCCGGGCTGAACAGCGCGCCTTGGTCCTGATCGAAACTGCCGTCGAATTGACCGAGGTAGTTGAAGGTGATGCGCGGCACCGGCAAGGCTTCCAGGGCCGCCCGACAGGCATCGTCGCCCAGGTAGCGCAGCGCACCGAAGCCCACGCCTTTGTCGGGAATCGTCCGCAGCCCTTGCTTGATCGACTTGATCGAGTCCGCCAGTTCGACGGCCGGCGACAACCGCACCGGGAACAGGCTGGTGAACCATCCGACCGTGCGGGTCAGGTCGACGTTGGCGAATAGCTCCTCGCGACCGTGGCCTTCGAGCTGGAGCAACAGGCTGTCGTGGCCGGTCCAGCGGCAGATCACCCGAGCCAGGGCCGTGAGCAACAGGTCGTTGACCTGGGTGCGATAGGCCGCTGGCGCTTCTTGCAGCAATTGCCGGGTCAAGTGCGCGTCCAGCCGTGTATGAACGGTGATGGCCTCACGGTTTTGCCCGATCGCCTCCGGGTCGAGGCACGGCAGGTCGGTCGGTGCGTCGTGCAGTAGCCCTTGCCAGTAGGCCAATTGCTGCTGCAGTTGCGCGCTGCGAGCATGGGCTTGCAGCTGCTCGGCAAACGCCTTGACCGAGCTGGTCTTGGCCAGCAATTGCAGCGCTTGGCCGGCGAGCAACTGCTGGTAGGCGGTTTGCAGGTCGTCGAACAGAATTCGCCACGACACACCGTCCACCGCCAGGTGATGAACCACCAGCAACAGGCGCTGGCTGCCATCGGCCAAGGTCGCCAGCACCCCGCGCAACAGCGGCCCGGTGTCCAGGTCGAGGCTGCGCTGGGCCTGATTGGCGAGGGTTTCCAGCGCGCTGGCATCGGCCACGTCACGTTGCCACAGCAAACCGTTGCCCGCCCAAGCCTGTTGTTGCGCCGCCACCTCACGATGCTCGGCGCGCCAACCTTCGGCGGTTTCACGGAAAGACAATCGCAAGGCGTCGTGGTGCAGCACCAACGCCTGCAGGGCCTGCTCCACCACCGACGCTTGCAACGGACTGGCCGGTGTCAGCAGCACCGACTGGTTGTAGTGGTGACGCTCGGGAATCGCCTCGGCGAAAAATGCCTGCTGGATCGGCAACAACGGTGTCGCCCCTTCGGTCGGCGCCTGATCGATGGCCGGCGCCTGTCCACCGGTCTGGGCAACGCTCGCCAGCGCCTGCACGGTCTGGTGCTGGAACAAGTCCTTGGGGGTAAAGCGGATGCCCGCCTGACGGGCGCGGCTGACGACCTGGATGGAGACAATCGAGTCGCCGCCCAGCTCGAAGAAGTTGTCGCTCAAGCCGACCCGCTCCACTTTGAGCACGTCCTGCCAGATTGCCGCGATCTGTTGTTCCAGCTCACTTTGTGGCGCCACGTAGGCCTGCTGGACCTGGCTGGCGTCGGCGGTTGGCAAGGCCTTGCGGTCGAGCTTGCCGTTGGCGGTCAGTGGCCATTGTTCGAGGAACAGCAGGTGCGTCGGCACCATGTAGTCGGGCAGCTCGGCCTTGAGCTGGGTCTTGATCTGCTCGCGCAGACTGGCTGGGTCTTCGGTGGTGTGGACCGGGATTACGTAAGCCACCAGTTGCTGCCCGCTCGGCCCTTCCTGGGCCAACACCAACGCTTCGCGTACCGATGCCAGGGCATTCAGGCGCGCTTCGATCTCGCCCAGTTCGATGCGGAATCCACGGATTTTCACTTGATGGTCGATGCGACCGACGTACTCGATCACGCCATCGCTGCGGTACTGCGCCAGGTCGCCGGTGCGGTACAAGCGTGCGCCACTGTCGCCGAACGGGTCGGGGATGAACCGCAACGCCGTGAGGTCGCCGCGATTCAGGTAGCCCCGGGCCAGGCCGGCGCGACCGACGTACAGCTCTCCGATGCAGCCTTTCGGCACCGGATTCAAATCGCCGTCCAGCAGGTACCACGACAGGTCTGCAATCGGTTCGCCAATCGGGCTGCTGGCGTCCTGCTCCAGGTCCGCCAGCGACAGCGGACGGTAGGTCACATGCACGGTGGTTTCGGTGATGCCATACATGTTGATCAGTTGCGGCGCCGCATCGCCGAAGCGCTCGAACCACGGACGCAGGGACTTGACGTCCAGCGCCTCGCCGCCGAACACCACGTAGCGCAAGGCATTGGCCCGGTCATCAGCGCAGGCTTCGTGCATCAATTGCTTGAACGCCGAGGGCGTCTGGTTGAGCACCGTCACCCCGGCGTCGCACAGCAACTCGTGGAACTGCTGCGGGGAGCGGCTGATGTCGTATGGCACGATCAACAGCTCGCCACCGTGCAGCAGCGCGCCGAAGATTTCCCAGACCGAGAAGTCGAACGCGTAGGAATGGAACAGGCTCCAGACATCCGCCGCGCCGAAGTTGAACCATGGCGCGGTGGCCTCGAACAGGCGCAGCACGTTGTGATGCGGCAGCAAAGTGCCCTTCGGGTTGCCGGTGGAACCGGAGGTGTAGATCACATAAGCGAGGTTTTCGGCGTCCATCGCCACCTGCGGATCGCTGCCGGCGAATGCACTGACGTCGGCGTCCAGCAGTAGCGTTTGCACACCGTCCGGCACCGGCAGTTGATCGACCAGGGCCGCTTGGGTCAGCAGCAAGCGGATGCCACTGTCCTGCATCATGTAGGCCAAACGGTCCTGGGGATAAGTCGGGTCCAGCGGTACGTAGGCACCGCCGGCCTTGAGGATCGCCAGCAGGCCGACCAGCATGTCGAAACCACGCTCGACCGCCAGCCCCACCAATACATCCGGGCCAACGCCGTGGGCGATCAACTGATGGGCGCGACGGTTGGCCTGGGCGTTGAGCTCGCCGTAGGTCAGGGTTTGGGCGTTGAAACGCAAAGCGACGGCACCAGGACGCAAGCGCGCCTGTTCGGCGATGCGCTGATGCAGGCAGGCCTCGCCTGGGAAGCTGCGCGGTGCCGGGTTCCATTGGGCGATGTGTTGCTGTTGCTCGGCGGCCGTCAGCAACGGCAATTCACCAACGCGTTGGCGAGGATCGGCGACAATGCCGTGCAGCAGGTTCAGCCAGTGCTCGGCCAGGCGTTGCACGGTGCTGGCGTCGAACAAGTCAGTGGCATAGGTCAGCGCCGCACTGAGTTCACCCTCGGCTTCCAGGGTGTCGAGGGTCAAGTCGAACTGGGCGGTCTGGCTTTCCCAGTCCTGGGTCTTGATCACCAGTCCGGGCAGCGCCGGGAGTGCCTGGCGCGCGACGCTCTGGTGGTTGTACAACACTTGGAACAACGGGCTGTGGCTCAGGTTGCGCTCAGGCCGCAGGGCCTCGACCAATTGCTCGAACGGCAGGTCCTGATGGGCCTCGGCGCCGATGGCCTCCTGTTTGACCTGCGCCAGCAACGCACTGAAACGCTGCTGCGGATCGACCTCGGCCTTGAGCACCTGGGTGTTGACGAAGAAGCCGATCAGGCCTTCGGTCTCCACCCGGTTGCGGTTGGCGATGGGCACGCCGACACGGATGTCCGACTGGCCGCTGTAGCGATGCAGCAAGGCCTGGAACGACGCCAGCAAGACCATGAACAACGTGCTGCCTTCGCGCTGGGCCAGCTGTCGCAGTTGTTGGCCCAGAACCTGCGGTAAGTCGATAGCCAGGCGGGCGCCGGCAAAGCTCTGCCGGGTCGGGCGCGGCCGGTCGGTGGGCAGCGTCAGCAACGGCTGCTCCCCCCTAGCACATCGGTCCAGTACGCCAGTTGCCGTTCCCGTTCGCCGGCGTCCATCCACTGACGTTGCCACACCGCGTAATCGGCATACTGGATCGGCAGCTCGGCCAGTGCCAAGGGCTCGCCCTGGCTGCACGCGGCATACCCCTGGATCAGTTCCTGCACCAGCAATTGCATCGACCAGCCATCGGAGACAATGTGGTGCTGGGTCAGCACCAGCACATGCTCGTCGGCCGCCACCCGCAACAGGCCGACCCGCAGCAGCGGGCCGTTTTGCAGGTCGAATGGCTCGGCGATCTGCTGGCGGACGAAGGCCTGGATCTGTTCGTGACCACCGTCGAGAATCCGCGGGATCACCATCGGGTTCATCTGCTCGTGAATGACTTGGAACGCTTGCTCATCGACCTGGACGAAGGTGGTACGCAGGCTCTCGTGGCGCTGCACCAGGGTGGCGAAACTCTGTTGCAAGGCCTCCAGGTCCAGATCGCCCTGAATCCGCAGCGCCGCCGGAATGTGGTACGCCGCGCTGTCGGGCTCCATCTGCCAGAGGAACCACTGGCGTTGCTGGGCGTAGGACAGCGGCAGCCGCGCCTCGTCCCGGGCAAGCCGCGGGATGCTCGCCGGCCGTGCCTCGTCGCCGTCCACCAGCGCGGCCACACAGGCCTCCAGGCTGGCGTTCTCGAACAACTGGCGCAGTTGCAGGTTCAGGCCGAGGGCCTGGCGAATGCGCGAGACCATCTGCGTCGCCAGCAGCGAATGGCCGCCCAGCTCGAAGAAGTTGTCGCTCAAGCCGACCCGCTCCACTTTGAGCACGTCCTGCCAGATCGCTGCGATCTGTTGCTCCAGTTCACTTCGCGGCGCCACGTAGGCCTGCTGGACCTGGCTGGCGTCGGCGGTTGGCAAGGCCTTGCGGTCGAGCTTACCGTTGGCGGTCAGCGGCCATTGCTCGAGGAACAGCAAGTGCGTTGGCACCATGTAGTCCGGCAGCTCGGCCTTGAGCTGGGTCTTGATCTGCTCGCGCAGGCCGGCTTCGTCCTCGCCGACTTGCGCCGGAATCACGTAACCCACCAGTTGCTGCCCGCTCGGCCCATCCTGGGCCAGCACCAACGCTTCGCGCACCGCTGCCAGGGCATTCAGGCGCGCTTCGATCTCGCCCAGTTCGATGCGGAATCCACGGATTTTCACTTGATGGTCGATGCGACCGACGTACTCGATCACGCCATCGCTGCGGTACTGCGCCAGGTCGCCGGTGCGGTACAAGCGTGCGCCGCTGTCGCCGAACGGGTCGGGGATGAACCGCAACGCTGTGAGGTCGCCGCGATTCAGGTAGCCCCGGGCCAGGCCGGCGCGACCGACGTACAGCTCTCCGATGCAGCCTTTCGGCACCGGATTCAAATCACCGTCCAGCAAGTACCACGACAGGTCGGCAATCGGTTCGCCAATCGGGCTGCTGGCCTCCTGCTCCAGGTCCGCCAGCGACAGCGGACGGTAGGTCACATGCACGGTGGTTTCGGTGATGCCATACATGTTGATCAGTTGCGGCGCCGCGTCGCCGAAACGCTCGAACCATGGTCGCAGGGATTTGACGTCCAGCGCCTCGCCACCGAACACCACGTAACGCAAGGCATTGGCCCGGTCATCAGCGCAGGCTTCGTGCATCAATTGCTTGAACGCCGAGGGCGTCTGGTTGAGCACCGTCACCCCGGCGTCGCACAGCAACTCGTGGAACTGCTGTGGGGAACGGCTGATGTCGTATGGCACGATCAACAGCTCGCCACCGTGGAGCAGCGCGCCGAAGATTTCCCAGACCGAGAAGTCGAACGCGTAGGAATGGAACAGGCTCCAGACATCCGCCGCGCCGAAGTTGAACCATGGCGCGGTGGCCTCGAACAGGCGCAGCACGTTGTGGTGCGGCAGCAAGGTGCCTTTCGGGTTGCCGGTGGAACCGGAGGTGTAGATCACATAAGCGAGATTCGTAGCGTCCATTGCTACGTGCGGATCGCTGTCGGCAAACGCACTGACATCAGCATCCAGCAGCAGCGTCTGCACGCCATCCGGCACCGGCAATAGATCGACCAGGGCCGCTTGGGTCAGCAGCAAGCGGATGCCGCTGTCCTGCATCATGTAGGCCAAACGATCCTGGGGATACGTCGGGTCCAGCGGCACATAAGCACCGCCGGCCTTGAGGATCGCCAACAGGCCCACCAGCATGTCGAAACCACGCTCGGCCGCCAGCCCCACCAGTACATCCGGGCCGACGCCGTGGGCGATCAACTGATGGGCGCGACGGTTGGCCTGGGCGTTGAGCTCGCCGTAGGTCAGGGTTTGGGCGTTGAAACGCAAAGCGACGGCACCAGGACGCAAGCGCGCCTGTTCGGCGATGCGCTGATGCAGGCAGGCCTCACCTGGGAAGCTGCGCGGTGCCGGGTTCCATTGGGCGATGTGTTGCTTTTGCTCGGCGGCCGTTAGCAGTGGCAGCTCACCGATGCGTTGCCGGGGGGTGGCGACAATGCCGTGCAGCAGGTTCTGCCAATGCTCGGCCATGCGTTGCACAGTACTGGCGTCGAACAGGTCAGTGGCGTAGCTCAGGGACGCGGCCAGCTCACCGTCGGTCTCGTGGGTGTCGAGGGTCAAGTCGAACTGGGCAGTGTGGGAGCTCCAGTCGAGGCTCTCGACCTGCAACCCCGGCAGTTGCAGAGCCTGGGCTGTGCCGCCGCTCTGGTGGTTGAACATCACCTGGAACAGCGGGCTGTGGCTCGCCTGTCGCTGCGGTGCCAGGGCCTGCACCAACTGCTCGAACGGCAGGTCCTGATGGGCTTGCGCCCCCAGCGAGGCTTGCTTGACCTGCGCCAGCAATTGCGCGAAAGGCAGATCGCCCCGCACCTGGGCATTGAGCACTTGGGTGTTGACGAAAAAGCCGATCAGGCCTTCGGTTTCCGGGCGATTGCGGTTGGCGACCGGGACGCCGACACGGATGTCCGACTGGCCGCTGTAACGGTGCAACAAGGCCTGGAACGACGCCAGCAAGACCATGAACAACGTCGAGGCTTCGCGCTGGGCCAGGTGTTTCAGGCCCTGGGTCAGCCCGGCGTCGAAGCGCAGGTCCAGGCGTGCGCCGTGATGGCTTTGCCGTGCCGGGCGCGGGCGGTCCGTTGGCAACGGCAGGACTTCGCCGCCATCGCCCAACCGTTCGGTCCAGTAGGCCAGCTGTCGCTCCAGCTCGCCGGCCTCCATCCATTTGCGCTGCCAGATCGCATAGTCGGCGTACTGGATCGGCAAGGGTGCCAGGGTCGGTGCGTGACCGCTGCGGTGGGCGGCGTAAAGTTGGACCAGGTCGTTGACCATGATCCGTGCGGAGGCGCCATCGCAAATGATGTGGTGCTGGGTCAGCACCAGCACATGGTCGTCGGCAGCCAATTGCAGCAGCTTGACCCGCAGCAACGGTCCTTGCTGCAGGTCGAACAACCCGCAGATTTCGTCGTCGATCAGCGCTTTGAGCGCGGCCTCATCCGCTGCTTCCGGCTCGATCGCCAGGCTCAAACGCGCCTGCACCACTTGTTGGGGTCCTTGCGGGCTGTCGACGAACACCGTGCGCAGCACGTCGTGACGGGCCAGCAAGGCGTCGAAACTGCGTTGCAGCGCGGGCAGGTCGAGGGCACCGCGCAGGCGCAGCGCCGTGGGCACGTGGTAGGCGGCGCTGTGACGGTCCAGTTGCCAGAGAAACCACTGGCGCTCCTGGGCGTAGGACAGGTCCAGGGTCTCGAATTCGTCGCGCATCGCCGGGATCGGCAACGCCGCCAGGCTCATGTTCTTGCTGTGCAGCTTGTGCAGGAACGCTTGCCGTTGGGCAAGCGGTAAACGGATGAATCGCTGAACCAGAGACAGGTTATCGAGCTGAGTCATTCAAAGGGTCTCCAGGTCTGCCAGGAAATCATGCATCTCACTCAGGTCGGCGCTGGAGTGAGGGGTCAGGTGGGCTGCCAGTTGTGCGGCGTAGTCGGCCAGGGACGTGGTGCTGAACAGCAAGTCCAGGGGCACCGCGGCGCCTTGCTGCATTTGCAGGCGCGCGGTCGCTTGCGTCGCCAGCAGGGAATGCCCACCCAGTTCAAAGAAGTTGTCGTCGCGCCCTACCCGTTCGAGCTTGAGCACGTCTTGCCAGATGTCGGCGATGCCCTGTTCGAGCGCGCCTTGTGGCGCCACGTAGGCACGCAGCAGTTGCCGGGCGTCCGGCAGCGGCAGGGCCTTGCGGTCGAGCTTGCCGTTGGGGGTCAGCGGGAAGCGTTCGAGCAACAGCCAATGCGCCGGCATCATGTAGTCGGGCAGCAACGGCGCGAGCTGCGCCTTGAGGGTTTCGCGCAGGGTCGCAGGTTCCGCAGTCTCTGGATGGGCGGCAATCAGGTAGGCCGCCAACTGCAGGCCACCCGGCCCTTGCTGGGGCACCACCACGGCTTCGCGGATCGCGTCCTGGGCCAGCAGGCAGGCTTCGATTTCCCCCAGTTCGATGCGGAAACCGCGGATCTTCACTTGATGGTCGACCCGACCGTTGTACTCGATCACGCCGTCGCCACGCTGGCGCGCCAGGTCACCGGTGCGGTACACCCGCGCACCGTTGCCGAACGGGTCCGGCAGGAAGCGCTCGGCGGTGAGCGCCGCCCGGTCGTGGTAACCCCTGGCCAGGCCGTCGCCGCCAATCAGCAGTTCGCCGATCAGCCCGACCGGGTTCGGCGCGAAATGATCGCCGACGATGTACAGCGACGTGTTGGCAATCGGCCGGCCGAGGTACGGCACGCGTTGCTCTTCAGTCAAGCGGTACGCCGCTGACCAGATGGTGGTTTCAGTCGGGCCATACAGGTTCCAGACCTCGCCGGCGACATCCAGCAGCCGCTCGGCCAGGTCCTCGGCCAACGCCTCGCCACCGCACAGGCATTTGCGCCCGGCCAGCAAGACGGACGCCGGGTGGTCGAGCAACATGCGCCAGGTCGACGGCGTGGCCTGGACCACGCTGACCTGTTGCCAGTCGATGGTCTTGAGCAGCGCCTCGGGGTCGTGAGCGCTCTGCTTGTCCACCAGCACCACGCAGGCACCGCTCAGCAGCGCGCCGTACAGTTCCAGGCCGAAGATATCGAACGAAAACGTGGTCAGCGACAGCACTCGATCACCGGCCGTGATGCCCGGTTCGCGGGCCATGCTGGCGACGAAATTCACCAGCGCCCCATGTCGCACCATCACGCCCTTGGGCTTGCCAGTGGAGCCGGAGGTGTAGATCGCGTAGGCCAAGTGCTCCGCGTCCAGACGCGTCGTCGGCGCCTCGCAGGCATAACCGTCGAGCCAGTCACCCTCCTGATCCAACACCAATGTCTCGACCCCAACCCCGGCCCCTGTGGGGGATAGCCTGTGGGAGCCAAGCTTGCTCGCGATAGCGTCGGTACACCCACCATCACCATTGACTGAACCACCGCCATCGCGAGCAAGCTTTGCTCCCACAGGCTCGCTCCCACCGGACAGCAGTAGCTGGTTGAGCAGCGAACGTTGGGTCAGCAGCAGTTCGATGCCGCTGTCTTCGATCATGTGCGCCAGGCGGTCCTGGGGGAACGCCGGGTCCAGTGGCAGGTAGGCGCCACCGGCCTTGAGGATCGCCAGCAAGGCGACAACCATCTCCACGCCGCGCTCCAGCGCGACACCGACCAATTGATCGGGCACCACGCCCTGTTCGATCAAGCGATGGGCCAGGCGGTTGGCCCGGACATTGAGTTCGGCGTAGCTCAGCGCCTGCTCGGCGAACACCAGCGCCGTGGCATCCGGCGTTTGGCGGGCCTGGGCCTCGAACAGCCGATGGACGCAACGCGCCTGTGGATAACTGGCTGCGGTGGCGTTCCAGCCTTGCACGTGCTGGCGGGTTTCGCGCTCGTCGAGCAAGCTCAGCTCGCCCAAGGAACGTTGCCCGGCGTCGGTCATTTGCAGCAGCAAGCGTTGCAGGTGCAGGCCGATCTGCTCGACAGAGGCCTCGGTGAAACTGGCGCACTGGTAGCTGAACTGCACCGCCAACTCGGCACCGAGGCTGACCAGCAGGGTCAGCGGATAATTGGTCTGTTCCAGGTTATCCACGGCACCGAAACGCAAGCCTTCAGGCGCACCCTGCTCCAAGGCTTCGGAAATCGGATAGTTCTCGAACACCAGGATGTTGTCGAACAAGGCTTCGCCGCCCAGGCCAGCCCAGCGCTGGATATCGAACAGCGCCGTGTGCTCGAACTCGCGCAAGGCCAGGTTCTGCGCCTGGACGCTGTGCAGCCAGTCGCCCAGGCTCTGTTCCGGACGCGGGCTGGCGATGACCGGCAAGGTGTTGATGAACAGACCGATCTGGCCCTCGACGCCCACCAGGTCCGCCGGCCGCCCCGCCACCGTCGCGCCGAACGCCACGCTGGACTTGCCGGTGTAGCGCTGCAACAGCAACAGCCAGGCCGCTTGCACCAAGGTGTTGACGGTGACTTTGGATTCCCGGGCGAACTCGGCCAGGCGTTGGGTCTGCTGCACATCCAGCTGTACGCGGTGATGGCCGTACAGCTTCGCCGAGGCGTCCTGCGCCGGGCGCGCAAACACCTGGGCCAGGCGCACCGGCTCGTCCAGCGTGCGCAACTGTTGCGTCCAGAACCCTTCGCCGAGGCTCGCGTCCTGGCGTTGCAGCCAGGCAATGTAATCGCGATAACGGCCAGCCGGACGGGCCACGCTGTCACCGCGGTAGTGCTGCAACACTTCGCCGAGCAACTGCGCACTGCTCCAGCCGTCCATCAGGATGTGATGGTTGGTGTAGATCAGGTGATGCCGATCAGTCGCCGTGCGCACCAGCACCAGGCGCATCAACGGCGCCAGGGTCAGCTCCACACCCTGGGCACGCTCTTCGTCGGCAACCGTTTGCAGGGCGTCCTCGATATCAGTCCGCTCACTCCAGTCGAGCACACGGAACGGCACCTCGACTTGACGCTGGACGATTTGCACCGGCTGCGCCAGGTCGCCCTGCCAGAAGAACCCGGTACGCAGGATGTCATGGGCATCGACCACCGCTTGCCAGGCCGCGCGGAAGCGTTGCGGATCGACGCCCTCGATATCGAGGCGCATCTGGTTGATGTAGTCGCCGCTGCCTTGCCCTAGCAGGGAGTGAAACAGCATGCCCTGCTGCATCGGCGACAGCGGATAGAGGTCGTCGATGGCTTGGGGATGTCGGACCAGGGTGTCCAGTTGCGCCTGGGTCAGCCGCGCCAGCGGGAAATCCGACGGCGTCACGCCACCGCTGTGGCTGTCGCAGCAATGGGCAATGAGCGCCGTGAGTTCTTGCACGTAGTCATCGGCCAGGCGCTGGATGGTCGCGGTATTGAACAGGTCGCCGCTGAAGGTCCAGCTCAAGTCCAGCTCACCGCCGAACACTTGGCCGTCGAGGGCCAGCGGGCTGCCCAGCGGGCCTTGCAGGTTCACTTCTTCACCGCCGCGCTCGGTGGTGGGCACGAACAAGGCATCGTCGGCGCTATCGAAACTGCCGTCGAACTGACCGAGGTAGTTGAAAGTCAGTTGCGGTTTCGCCAAGCCTTGCAGGGTTTGACGCGCATGTTCATCGCCCAGGTGCGCCAAGGCCCCGAAGCCAATGCCCTTGTTGGGGATGGTGCGCAGTTGTTCCTTGATCTGCTTGAGCGAGGCGCCGAGATCGGCAGCCGGGGTCAGTTTCGCGGGGAACAGGCTGGTGAACCAGCCAACGGTACGGCTCAGGTCGACGTGGGTGAACAGATCTTCACGACCGTGGCCTTCGAGCTGCACCCACACGCTGTCATCACCGGTCCAGCGCACGATCACCCGCGCCAGCGCCGTCAGCAGCAGGTCGTTGACCTGGGTGCGATAGGCCGCCGGGGCTTGCTGCAGCAGTTGCCGGGTGAGGGTTTTATCCAGTGCCGTGCGGATCGTCACGGCTTGGCAGTGTTGCTGGCCGCCCTGGGGATTGTCCCACGGTAACCCCGCCGAGGCGCCTTGCAACTGTTGCTGCCAAAAGCCCAACTCAGCCTGCAAGGGCGCGCTGGCGGCGTAGCCCTGCAATGTTGCAGTCCAGGCGTTGACCGCGCTGGTCTTGGCCGGCAGTTGCACCGCCGCGCCGGCGAGGGTCTGGCGATAAGCGCTTTGCAGGTCTTCGAACAGAATCCGCCAGGACACACCGTCCACCACCAGGTGATGGACAATCAGCAACAGCCGCTGCGTGCCATCGGCAAGGTTCGCCAGCAGCGCACGGATCAGCGGCCCGCCCTCCAGTCGCAGGCTGCGCTGGGCCTGGTTGCCCAGCACTTCCAGTGCAGCGAGATCGGTGACGTCGGCTTGCCAGAGCAGCGTGCCGGCGGCCGGCGCCTCGACATCACGATAACGCGCGATCCAACCTTCGCCCTGTTCGATAAAGTCCAGGCGCAGGCTGTCGTGGTGCACGACCAGCGCATCCAAGGCCCGTTCCAGCGCCTGGGCATCCAACGCCTGGGTCGGCTTGAGCATCACCGACTGGTTCCAGTGATGGCGGTCGGGGATCGGCTGGGTGAAGAACCATTGATGAATCGGCAACAGTGCGGTTTCGCCGGTCACGGGTTGCTGGTCGATCAATTGCACAGGCGCGCCCGTCTGTACCACGGCGGCCAGGGCCTCGATGGTCTGGTGCTGGAACAAATCCTTCGGCGTGAAATGGATACCGACCAGCCGTGCGCGACTGACCACCTGGATCGAGACGATGGAATCGCCACCCAGTTCGAAGAAGTTGTCCCGCAGGCCCACTTGCTCGAGCTTGAGCACGTCTTGCCAGATCGATACCAGTTGCTGTTCCAGAGCGCTGCGCGGTGCCACGTAGGTTTGCTGCAGTTGACTGACATCGGGCTTGGGCAGGCTCTTGCGGTCGAGCTTGCCGTTGGGGGTCAGCGGCAGGCGGTCGAGCAGCAGCAGATAGGCCGGGACCATGTGCGCCGGCAAGGTCGCCTTGAGTTGTTCGCGCAGGAGCTCGGCGAAAGCATCACCCACGGACTCATCGGCCACCACGTAGGCGACCAGGCGCTTGCCACTGCCAGCTGCCCCTTCCTGAGCCACGACCACCGCTTCGCGCACGCCGTCGAGGGCTTGCAGGCTGGCTTCGACTTCACCCAGTTCGATGCGGAAGCCACGGATCTTCACCTGGTTGTCGATGCGGTCCAGGTAATCGAAGGTGCCGTCGGCGCGCTGGCGCACCAGGTCGCCAGTGCGGTACAGCAAGCCGCCTTCAGTGCTGAACGGATCGGCGACAAAACGCTCGGCGGTCAGGCCCGGACGGTTCAGGTAACCCCGGGCCAGCCCACTGCCGCCAAGGTACAGTTCACCGGCCATGCCTTGGGGCAGCAGGTTCAGGTCGGCGTCCAACACATAGGCACTGCGGTCGCCAATGCGGCTGCCGATGGGCGCATAGGCAGCACCACACGCCACCTCGCGACCGGCCTTCCAGATCAACGGGGTGACCACGGTTTCGGTCGGGCCGTAGCCGTTGATGATGAAGTCCGGATCCAGGGCCCGCTTGACCCGTTCGAAGCTGGCGTTAGGCACCGCGTCGCCGCCGAAGCAGTAGATGCGCACCTTCGGCGGGTTACCCTCGCGCTCGGCGTGTTCGGCCAGTTGCTGCAGGTACACCGGTGGGAACGCCACCACCGTCACACCGTGCTCGCGCATCGCGTTGTAGGTCTGCTCCGGGGTCCATAGGCTGTCATCGCGAATCAGCAGCGAGGCACCGTGGGTCAGGCTGGTGAGCCAGCGCTCATGGGCACCGTCGAAGGCGAAGGACATGAAATGGAATTCGCAATCGCTGTCGCGCATCTCGTAGCGCTCACCGATGGCCTGGCAATGCATCGCCAGAGGACCATGGGCCACGCTCACACCTTTGGGATTGCCAGTGGAACCAGAGGTGTAGATCACATAAGCGAGGTTCTGCGGATCGACGCTGGCCGACGGTGCATCTGCCGATTGCTGGCTCAAGTCCAGGCGATCGAGTTCCAGCACTTGATCGGCGCCCTCCAGCGGCAATTGCGCCGACACTCGGGAATCGGTGAGCAACAGCGCCAGCCCCGAATCCTCGATCAGGTAGGCCAAGCGTTCCCGTGGGTAACTGGTGTCCAGCGGCACATAGGCCGCACCGGCCTTGAGCACCGCCAGCAGTGCGACAATCACCCCTTCGCTGCGCGGCAGGGCCACGCCGATCCGCGTTTCCGGGGCCACGCCACGGGCAATCAAGGCGTGGGCCAACTGGTTGGCGCGCCGGTCGATGTCACCATAGCTGAACCGCTGGCCGTCGAAGATCACCGCCGTCGCGTCGGGCTTGAGCGCCGCCAGATGGGCGATGCGCTGGTGTACGGCGATGTCGGTCGGGTATGGCTGCGGGTGGTTGGCAGCCTGTTGCGCCCTGTGTTCCTCGTCATCGGCCAGGGCGATCTCGCCGAGGCGACGCTCGCCGGAGTCAGCAAAGCGCTCCAGCAGGTGCAGCAGTTGTGCACTCAGGCGCTCAATGGTCGCGACGCTGAAATGCGCCTGGTCGAAACTCATGTGCAGCGCCAGCGTCTCGCCCAAGGTCACGCCCAGGGTCAGCGGGTAGTGAGTCTGATCCTGGTTGGCAACTTCGCCGAATACCAAACCTTGGGCGGTGCCACGTTGCAACGCCGCGGAAATCGGGAAGTTCTCGAACACCAGCAGGCTGTCGAACAGCGCACCACCGCCCTGCCCGGCCCAGCGCTGGATGCTCGCCAGCGGCGTGTGCTCGAACTCGCGCAAGCTCAGGTTCTGTGCCTGCACGGCGGCCAGCCAGGCCGCGACCGTCTGGTCCGGGCGGGAGCCTGCGATCACCGGCAAGGTATTGATGAACAGACCGACCTGTTGCTCGATGCCCACCAGCTCCGCCGGCCGCCCGGCCACGGTGGTGCCGAACGCCACACAGGCGCTGCCGGTGTAACGCTGCAACAGCAACAGCCACGCCGCTTGCACCAGGGTGTTGACGGTGACTTTCTGCTGGCGGGCGAACGCGTTGAGCCGTTCCGTGCGCGGCGCGGCCAGCGTGTAATGCTTGAGCGCGTGGCCGCTTTCGCTGCGCACTTCAGCACTCGCCGCCGCAGCGTTCGCGAGCACGGTCGGCTCCTGCAGATCGGCCAGTTGCTCCAGCCAGAACGCTTCGCTAAGGGCGGCGTCCTGGCGCTGCAACCACTGGATGTAATCGGCGTAGCGGCTGACCGGGCGCGGCGGTTGTTGACCGGCATAACGTTGCAGGACTTCACCGAGCATCTGCGCGCTGCTCCAGCCATCCATCAAAATATGGTGGTTGGTGAAGATCAGGTGATGACGCTCATCGCTCAGTTGAATCAGCGTGACCCGCAGCAGCCCGGCCTGGGTCAGGTCGAAGCCCCGGGCCAGGTCAGCGGCAATGAAATCCTTGAGGGCCTGGGCGGCGTCATGGCGTTCGCGCCAATCGAGCACGGTGTAGGGCAGCGCCAGACGGCGGTGGATGATCTGCAACTGTTGCTGCAACTCGCCCTGCCAGATGAAGCCGCTGCGCAGGATCTCATGGGCATCCATGGTCGCCTGCCACGCCGCACGGAAGCGCTCGGGGTCCAGGCCATCGACATCCACGCACAATTGGTTGATGTAGGTACCGGTGCCCTGCTCGTACAGGGTGTGAAACAGCATGCCTTGCTGCATCGGCGACAGGGGATAAATGTCTTCAATGGCGGCAGCCGGCACGGGGATCGCGTCCAACTGCACCTGGGTGATGCGCGCCAGCGGGAAGTCCGACGGCGTGGTGCCCATGGAATCGGCCTGGCAGCAATGGTCGATCAGCGCTTCCAGTTCACGGGCATAGTCATCGGCCAGACGGGCGACAGTCGCCTCGTTGAATTGCTCATGGCTGAACGTCCAACGCAAGTCGAGCTCGCCATCGTAGACCTGGCCTTCGACACCCAGCCAGTTGTCCAAGGGCGTATCAAGGCTCTGCTCCAGCCCAGCGCTTTCGCCCGCGGGGCTGAACAGCGCCCCTTCCCGGGCATCGAAACTGCCATCGAACTGGCCGAGGTAATTGAAGGTGATGCACGGCAATGGCAAGGCCTTGAGACGGGCCCGTGAAGTGTCGTCGCCGAGGTAGCGCAGCACACCGAAACCAATGCCCTTGTTCGGGATCGCCCGCAGCTGTTCCTTGATCTGCTTGATCGCGGCACCCACGCTATCGGCCGGGGTCAGCCGCACTGGGAACAGACTGGTAAACCAGCCGACCGTGCGGGTCAGATCGACGTTGCTGAACAACTCTTCGCGGCCATGGCCTTCCAGTTGGATCAAGGTGTCGGCATGCCCGGTCCAGCGACAGATCACCCGTGCCAGGGCGGTCAGCAGCAGGTCGTTGACCTGGGTGCGATACGCTGCGGGAGCCTGTTGCAGCAATTGCTGGGTGAGGGTTTTGTCGAGACGGCTGTGCAGCACTTTGGCGTAACGGCTTTGCCGGCTGCCTTGGGGGTTATCCCACGGCAGATCGACCACAGCGCCTTGCAGTTGCTGCTGCCAGAACGTCAGTTCGGCCTGCACGCTCTCAGTGCTGGCGTAGGCCCGCAAATGTTCGCCCCAGGCCTTGTAGGCGCTGGTCTTGGCCGGCAACTTGATGACGGCGCCAGCGCTGGCCTGTTGATAAGCCCGTTGCAGATCTTCCAGCAGGATGCGCCACGACACGCCGTCCACCGCCAGGTGGTGCACGGCCAACAACAAACGTTGGCTGCCATCGGCCATGCTCGCCAGCACCGCCCGTAGCAGCGGGCCATTTTGCAGGTCGAGGCTGCGCTGGGCCTTGACACAGAGAGCTTCCAGCTCGGCGGTGTTCAGGTTGTCCGCCGTCCACAGCAACTCAGGATCGACCGCGATCGGTGCCACCTCTGCACGCCAGCCGTCAGGGGTTTCGATGAAGCGCGAACGCAAGGCATCGTGATGCGCCAGCAGTGCGTTGAGGGCCTGTAGCAGCGCCGGTGCCTGCAACGTTAGATGGCTGCGCAACAAGACCGCCTGGTTCCAGTGGTGACGCTGGGCAATGGCGTCCTCGAAAAACACTTGCTGGATGGGCAGCAACGGCTGCTCGCCAATGACCGGTCCCTGATCGATGACCAGCCCACTGCCGCCCTGCTGCGCGACGCTCGCCAGGCCTTGCACGGTTTGATGCTGGAACAGGTCACGGGGGGTGAAATGGATCCCGGCCTGACGCGAGCGGCTGACCACCTGGATCGAGATGATCGAGTCGCCACCCAGCTCGAAAAAGTTGTCGGTCAAGCCGACCTGTTCAAGCTTGAGCACGTCCTGCCAGATGGCGGCGATGCCTCGCTCCAGTTCACTGCTAGGGGCGATAAAGGCCTGTTGCAGTTGGCTGGCATCCGCTGAAGGCAAGGCCTTGCGGTCGAGCTTGCCGTTGGGACTCAGCGGCATTTGCCCAAGGAACAACAGCTGGGTCGGCACCATATAGTCCGGCAGGCGGTCCTTGAGTTGCGCCTTGAGGGTTTCCCGCGCCGCGCCCTGTTCATCCGCCGAGGCCGACACCAGCGATGTGTCCTGGGGCACCACATAACCCACCAGTTGCAGGCTGCTGCCGCCCTGCACCGCCAGTACGACGGCTTCACTGACCGCCGCCAGTTCCAGCAAACGTGCTTCGACCTCGCCCAACTCGATGCGCAAGCCGCGGATCTTCACTTGATGGTCAACGCGGCCCACGTATTCGATTTCGCCCAAGGCATTGAAACGCGCCAAGTCGCCGGTGCGATACAAGCGCGCACCGCTGGTGGAAAACGGATCGGGGATAAAACGTTCGGCGGTCAACGCCGGGCGCTGGAAGTAACCGCGCGCCAGCAACTCGCCGCCAATCAGCAGCTCGCCGGTCACCCCCACCGGCGTAGGTGCGAGGTGCGCATCGAGCAGATAGGCATGCCGGCCTGGAAGCGGCTGACCTATGGGCAAGGTCAGCGGCAGTGGCCGGCGATTGAAGACATAATCGCTGCAATCGAGGGTGGTGGCCGTGACCGTGGCTTCAGTCGGGCCGTAGGTGTTGAGCAGCTTGACCTGCTCCAGCCCGGCCCGGCGCCAGGCCTGCACGCCTTCGGGCGGCATGGCTTCACCACCGCTGTGCACTTGGCGCAGCGCCGCATAGTCACGCGGACCGACAGCGGCGAATTCCTTGGCGATCATGTTCCAGTAAGCGGTGGTCAAGTCCATGACCGTGATGCCCTGCTCGACGATCTGGCGATACAGGGTTTCGCTGTCCCATACCTCGTTGCCCCGCAGCACCACCGAGGCGCCACAGGTCAGCGGGCCGAACAGTTGCTCGCCAAAGGCATCGAAGTTGAACGTCGCGAATTGCAGCACACAGTCGGCGCGGCTCAAGCCGTAATAGTACTGCGAGGCGAACGCGTGCTTGCTCAGCGCACCGTGGCTGATACCGACACCTTTCGGCCGTCCGGTCGAGCCGGAGGTGAACATCACGTAGGCCAGGCTTTCGGCCCACACCTTGCGTTGCAGATTGCCTGGCTCAGCGCTCTCCCAGGACTCGGCCTGATCCAGGCATAGGCAACGCACGCCGTCGGGCACAGGCAGTCGTTCAAGCAGATGGCTTTGGCTCAAGAGCAAACGGCTGGCGCTGTCTTCGATCATGAATCGCAGGCGATCGACCGGGTATTGGGGGTCCAACGGCACGTAGGCACCGCCGGCCTTGAGCACGGCAAGAATGGCCACCACCAGGTCCAGGCTCCGGTCGACGGCGATGCCCACCAACACGTCAGGACCGACACCCGCCGCCACCAACGTGCGCGCCAGGCGATTGGATCGAGCGTTGAGCTGGCCATAGCTCAATCGTTGTCCATCGCAGATCAAGGCGATGGCGTCCGGGCTGCGTTCAGCTAGCAACTCGAACAGCTCATGCACCGGGCGCTCACTCGGCCAGGTCGTGTCGTGGCGCCCCCACTCCGTCACCAACTGCCGATAGTCGGCCGGCGCCAACAACGCCAGTTCACCGACACGCTGCTGTGGGTCGTTGACGATGTTGCGCAACAGCAGCGTCCAGTGCCGGGCCATGCGCTCGATGGTGTCGGGGTTGAACAAGTCACTGGCGTAGGTGAACGCCGCGTGCAAGTGCCCGCCCTTTTCGTAGGTATCCAGGCTCAGGTCGAACTGGGTGCTGCGGGATTCCCACTCGATGACGCCCAACTCCAGGCCGCTGCCGACTTTCAGCGTGGTGACGTCGGCCACTTCCGGCTGGTGGTTGTACATCACCTGGAACAACGGGTTGTAGCTCAGGCTGCGCTCGAGCTTCAGCGCCTCGACCAGCCGTTCGAAGGGCAGATCCTGGTGGGCCTGGGCACCGAGGGCGGTTTCCTTGATGTCGCGCAACAGGTCGTCGAGGCGGGTCTGGCCGTCCAGTTGCACCCGCAATACCTGAGTGTTGACGAAGAAACCAATCAGCCCTTCGATTTCCCGGCGGTTGCGGTTGGCGATCGGGACGCCGACCCGCAAGTCGTCTTGTCCGGTGTAGCGATGCAGCAGGATATTGAAAGTCCCCAGCAGCAGCATGAACAACGTGACCCCATGCTGGCGGGCAACGCCGCGCAGTTGCTCGACCAACGCGGCGTCCACCACGTGCTCCAGGCGACGACCGCGATAGCTCGGCAGCACCGGACGTGGATAGTCGATTGGCAGCTCCAGCACCGGGTGCTCGTCGCCCAACTGCGTTTGCCAGTAATCGAGTTGACGCTGCAGCTCGCCGGCCTCCAGCCAGCGCCGCTGCCACAGGGCGTAGTCGCTGTACTGGATCGGCAAGTCGGCCAGTTGCGGGGCAACGCCCGCTTCATGGGCGTCGTAGAAACGGATGAACTCGTCGATCAGCACGTTCATCGACCAGCCGTCGGAGACGATGTGGTGCAAGGTCAGCAGCAGGACATGTTCCCGCTCATCGAGCGTGAGCAGTTCGACCCGCAGCAAAGGGCCGCTGGACAGGTCGAAGGGTTGCAGCGATTGGGCTTCGGCGGCCTGGCGCACTGCCTGCTCGCGTTCGGCCGCCGGCAAGGCGCTGAAGTCCTTGCTTCCGATCACCAGCGCGGTGCTGGAGGGCACTTGCAGCAGGCTGTCGTCGGCCTGGCGCTGGAACACCGTGCGCAGGGTTTCATGACGGGCCACCAGGCTGGCGAAAGCTTGCTCCAGCGCCGGCAGGCTCAACGCGCCTTTGAGCCGCACCGCTCCCGGCAGGTTGTAGGCACTGCTGTCCGGCTCCAGTTGCCAGAGAAACCACATGCGCTGCTGGGCATAAGACAACGCCTGGCGATCCTCGGCCTCGACGCCCCGGGGAATGGGAAAACCGCTGAACTCCACGCCCTCCTTGGCCAACGCGGCCAGGAACATCCGGCGCTTTTCCAGGGGCAACCCGATAAACCGGCGAGCAAGTTTCAAGGCGTCTTCAGCATTCATTTCTGAGGTATCCGGAATCAGTGGGCACAAGGCACAAAGGCAAGTCGTCCCTATGAAACGAATGCAAACCGGAAAAATTAGCGTTTGAGAACAAGTGTCAGGAAGAGCTTCCCGACAGGCAGGACAGTCACATTGTGGCGAGGGGATTTATCCCCGTTGGGCTGCGAAGCAGCCCCAAAAACCGAGGCGGTATTGCGTCAGGTAGTTTGAATGGGGCCGCTTCGCGCCCCAACGGGGATAAATCCCCTCGCCACAGTGGCCAACCCATGCCGCCGATGATGCACGCTCAACTGATCCTTGATCAGCCGCAGCACCTTGGCCTCGTGCTCATGAATGAAGAAGTGCCCGCCCGCCAGCATGTCCACCGAGAAGCTGCCCGTGGTTTCCTGGCGCCAGCCCATCAGTTGCTCCGTGGTGGCCTTGTCGGCCGTGCCGCCGAACACATGCACCGGGCAGTTGAGCAAAGGCCGCTGGCGTGGCTGGAAACGTCCGCACAGCAAAAAGTCGGCCCGCAGGATCGGCAGGGTCAGGTCCATCAGTTCTTCGTTGGCCAGGATCTCCTCGCTCGTACCGTTGAGGGTGCGCAGTTGTTCGATCAACTCCGCGTCGGTTTTCGCCTCGGCGAAACCGCGGTCGTAGTCAGCCCGCATCGTCGGCGCCGCGGTGCCGGAGGCAAACAGCGCCACCGGTTCCGGGCTGCCAAGCTCACGCAGGGCATGGGCGATTTCACAAGCCAGCAGCGCGCCCAGGCTGTGACCGAACAAGGCGTACGGGGCCTGGAGCGTCGGGTACAACTCCCGCGCCAGTTGCATCGCCAACGGGCCCATGTCGGTGTGCAGCGGTTCATCGAAGCGCGCTCCGCGCCCCGGCAACTCCACCGGTTGCACGTGCAGCCATTGCGGCAACGTGCGCCGCCAGCGGCTGTACACCATCGCGCTGGCGCCGGAATAAGGCAGGCACAGCAGGGTCAGTTGGGTCACTGCGGTTTTCTCCGATCGGTCGTGTAAGGAAGATAACGAAATCGTAACCCACAAAATTAGTCAAAACCGTTACGTTCGCTACGAGATGACGGCACCTTGTGGGAGCAAGGCTTGCCCGCGATGAACGATAACTCGGTTCATCTTCCCACCCGACCTTATACTGGCGAAACCTCGATCACTGCACACCGCACAGGAGAACGCCATGGGCTGGTCCGCCAAGCAATACGTCACCTTCGAACAGGAACGCACCCGTCCGTCCCGGGACCTGCTCGCCGCCATCCCTCCCACGCAGGCCCGTTCGGTGATCGACCTGGGTTGCGGCCCGGGCAATTCCACCGAACTGTTGGTGGAGCATTTCAGCGGCGCCACGGTGCGCGGCCTGGACAGTTCCAGCGACATGGTCGACGCCGCACGCAAACGCTTGCCCGCCGTGGCGTTCGACACTGCGGACATCGGCCAATGGGATGAACCCGGGCCGTTCGACGTGATCTTCGCCAACGCAGTGCTGCAATGGCTGCCCGACCACGCCACCTTGCTGCCCGCGCTGATCGGCAAACTCGCCCCCGGCGGCAGCCTGGCGATCCAGATGCCCGACAACCTGCACCAGCCCTCCCACCGCTTGATGCGGGAAATCGCAGCCAACGGGCCTTGGGCCAGCCAACTGGCCGCGGCGGCTGAATCGCGGACCGAGATGGCGGACCCCAGCACGTATTACTCGATCCTCAAGCCCCACTGCAGCCGTGTCGATGTGTGGCGCACCACCTACCACCACCCCTTGGCCGGCGGCGCCGCGGGCGTGGTGGAATGGTTCAAGGGCAGCGCCTTGCGGCCTTTTCTCGAGCCGCTGGATGAGACGCAACGCGAGCAGTACCTGACGCGCTATCTCCAGGCGATCGAACAGGCTTATCCGGCCCTGGACGATGGGACGGTGCTGCTGCCATTTCCCCGGGTGTTCATGGTCGCGACGCGCTAGGGCGAGGGTCGATGACGCAGCGACGAGGGGCCTAAATTTCTGATCCGGGCCCTCGTTACCTGCTAAGACCAAAAACCCGCAAGAGTGACCGCCGTGGACCTGCAAACCATCCTGGGCAAGCTGTTCGCCAATGCCGGCGCCGTTGGTATCGAAGGCGTCTTCCAATTCGTGTTCGGCCCGCACCAGGCGTACTGGTCCGAGGTCAAGGCCAGCAGCCGCACCGAAGCTGGCCGCCATACCAGCCCCGACGTCACCATCGAGGTGGCGGAGAAGGACTTCCTCGGGATCATGGCCGGCATGGCCAATGTCGAGGAACTGTTCGCCAGCGGTCGCCTGAAGATCGGCGGCAACATGGGCCTGGCGACGTTGCTGCCGCAGATCATCGACCATGCCCGGCATGGCGGTGGCGTGGTGGATAAGGTCGACATGAACAAGCGCTACCCCACCCCGCCGCGCTTCAGCGAAAAACTCACCGCCAGTCTGCCGACCCAACGCAGCGTGGAACGGCGGCCTCGTAGCGGGCTCTCGGTGCAGGAGTTCCAGGCACGGTATTTGCCCCACGGCACTCCGCTGGTCATCGGCGATGCCTTGCAGGACTGGCCGTTGTTCAAGCTCAGCCGCGAAGAATCCCTGGTGCATTTCGCCGAGCTGCAAGGCATCACCCGCCACGGCGACTACGTGAAGAAGACCTTCTCCACCGAGCGGGATTTTCGCTCCACCTCCATGGCCGACTTCATCGCCTCCCTCGACAACCCGGCGGCCAAGGGCGCCGACGGCGAACCGCCGGCCTACATGGGCAATAACATCCTGCCGGCGCAACTGATGAAGCAGATCAAGTACCCGCCCTACTTCGACCCGTCGCTGTTCATCCCACCGCGCATCTGGATCGGCCCCAAGGGCACCCTGACGCCGCTGCACCGCGACGACACCGACAACCTGTTCGCCCAAGTCTGGGGCAGGAAAACCTTCACCCTCGCCGCGCCTCACCACCGCGAAGCCCTCGGCACCTGGTCCACGGCGCCCCAAGGCGGACTGGACGGCTGTGACTTCAACCCGGACGCGCCGGACTACCAACGCTTCCCCCACGCCCGCGACGTGACCTTCATGCGCGTGACGCTGGAGGCTGGGGATTTGCTGTTTTTGCCGGAAGGCTGGTTCCACCAAGTGGAGTCGGTGTCGACGTCGTTGTCGGTGAATTTCTGGGTGAATTCGGGGCGGGGTTGGTAACAGCCGGTCTGAAGAAACATTCTTTGTAGCAGGCAGATTGTGGGAGCAAGGCTTGCCCGCGATGAAGGCAATGCGGTCTTTCGGAAATCGAGTCGCCTGTTTCGCGAGCAAGCTTTGCTCCCACAGTCCCCTTGCCACAGGTTTGTGTTTGGACCTGAAATATGAAGACTGCTTCACCCAAGTGAACTCCACCCACCTCCCACCAGTCAGCAGGTAAGGCCCTCCATTCAAGGTGCTAAACCATGCAGATATCCCTCGCCCGCCAGGTTGCCCTGGTCACCGGCGCCAGTTCCGGCATTGGCGCAGGCGCGGCCAGGGCGTTGGCTGACGCCGGTGCCGCGGTGGTACTCAACTACCACTCCAGCGCCGGCCCGGCGCAAGACCTGGCCCGTGAAATCAATGCCAATGGCGGCCGTGCCATCGCCGTGGGTGCCGATGTGTCGAAGGAACAAGAGGTCGAACAGTTGTTCGCCCAGACCCTTGAAGCCTTTGGCACGCTGGACATCCTGGTGGCCAATTCCGGCCTGCAAAAAGACGCGCCCGCCGTCGACATGAGCCTGGAAGACTGGAACACCGTGATCGGCACCAACCTCACCGGCCAGTTCCTCTGCGCCCGCGCCGCCCTGCGGATCTTCAACCGCCAGGGCATTCGCCAGGGCGTGTCCCGGGCCGCTGGCAAGATCATCCACATGAGTTCGGTGCACCAGCGCATTCCCTGGGCCGGCCACGTCAATTACGCCGCGTCCAAGGGCGGTGTCGATCTGCTGATGCAGAGCCTGGCCCAGGAAACCAGCCACCAGCGCATCCGCATCAACAGCATCGCCCCCGGAGCCATCCGCACCGCCATCAACCGTGAAGCCACCGAGGGCGAGCAGGAGCAGAAGCTGCTGGAGCTGATTCCTTACGGTCGCGTCGGCGATGTGGAGGATGTCGCCAACGCGGTGGTCTGGCTGGCCTCGGACTTGTCCGATTATGTGGTGGGCACCACGCTGTTCATCGATGGCGGGATGAGCCTTTATCCGGGGTTTCGCGGCAATGGCTGATCATGACGAACCGCAAAGCCCCATCGAGAACCACGGCATCATCGGCGACATGCGCACCGCTGCGCTGGTCAATGACCGAGGCAGTGTCGACTTTTTCTGCTGGCCGGAATTCGACAGCCCGTCGATTTTCTGCTCTCTGCTCGACACCCCGGAGGCGGGCATCTTCCAGCTCGCGCCAGACCTGCCGGATGCCCGTCGCCAACAAATCTACCTGCCTGACACCAACGTCCTGCAAACCCGCTGGCTGAGCGACGGCGCCGTGGTGGAGATCACCGACCTGCTGCCCATCGGCGATAGCGAGGATGATCTGCCGGTGTTGATCCGCCGTGTGGGCATGACCATCGGCAGCGCAACGTTTCGCCTGCGTTGCGCGGTGCGTCACGACTATGCCCGAGCCGCCACCACGGCGCGCCAGGACGGTGCCCACATCTGTTTCGAGGCGCAGGGGCAACCGAGCCTGCGCTTGTGCTCCGATCAGTCCATGACGCTGGACGGCAACGCGGCGGTGGCCGAATTCACCCTGGAACAGGGCCAGAGCGCCGAGTTCCTGCTGGGCGGCATCGACGACCCACGGCTTCAGGATGACGTCAGCACGATATGCCTGGAACGGACCCTGGCGTTCTGGCGCGGCTGGATCGGCCAATCCAACTATCGCGGACGCTGGCGGGAAATGGTCAACCGCTCGGCCCTGGCGCTGAAGCTACTGACCTCGCGCAAACACGGCGCCATCCTCGCCGCCGCCACCTTCGGCCTGCCGGAAACCCGCGGTGGCGAGCGCAACTGGGATTATCGCTACACTTGGATCCGCGACGCCTCGTTCACGGTCTACGCGTTCATGCGCCTGGGCTTCGTCGAAGAAGCCAACGCCTATATGCGCTGGCTGCGCGGGCGGGTCAGCGACTGTTGTGAACAGCCGACCAAACTCAACATCCTCTACGGCCTGGACGGCAGGCTGGAGCTGCCGGAAACCGAACTGTCGCACTTGAGCGGGTTCGGCAATGCGCAGCCGGTGCGCATCGGTAATCTGGCTTACAAACAGGTGCAATTGGATATTTTCGGCGAGCTGATGGACGCGGTGTACCTGGTCAACAAATACGGCGAAGCCATCTCCCATCAAGGCTGGAAACACACCGTCGAGGTGGTCGACCAGGTGTGCAAGGTCTGGCAGGACAAAGACGTGGGCATCTGGGAAATGCGCGGCGAAAAACAGCATTTCCTGCATTCGCGGCTGATGTGCTGGGTCGCCGTCGACCGCGCCATCCGCCTGGCCGAAAAACGCTCCCTGCCCGCCCCATTCGCCCGCTGGGACGAGACACGCCAGGCCATCTACCAAGACATCTGGACCAACTTCTGGAACGACGAACATCAACACTTCATCCAGCGCCTGGGCAGCACCGCCCTGGATGGTTCGATGCTGTTGATGCCTCTGGTGCGCTTCGTCAGCGCCCGCGACCCTCGCTGGCTCTCGACGCTCGATGCCATTGAAAAAAGCCTGGTGCGCGACGGCATGGTCTATCGCTACCGCAACGACGACAGCCCCATCGACGGCCTCAGCGGCATCGAAGGCTCATTCGCGGCCTGCTCGTTCTGGTACGTCGAATGCCTGGCCCGCGCCGGTCGCGTGGAAAAAGCCCAGTTGGAATTCGAACAGTTGCTGCGCTACGCCAACCCGCTGGGGTTGTACGCCGAAGAGTTCGACAGCCACGGCTATCACCTGGGCAACACTCCGCAGGCCCTGACTCACCTGGCGTTGATCAGCGCGGCGAGCTTCCTGGATCGTAAGTTGAGCGGGGAGAAGAATCATTGGCAGCCATGAGCGAGATCGGCACCACTTTCGAGTGAACACACTGTGGCGAGGGGATTTATCCCCGCTGGGCTGCGCAGCAGCCCCAAAAGCTGCACCCCGGTGTATCAGATTGATTGGGGACTCTTGAGGGGCTGCTACGCAGCCCAGCGGGGATAAATCCCCTCGCCACAAAAGCACTGCGCCAGCTAGCGTGTCGAGTCGGCCAGCTCGATATCATCCAACGCTCGGTTGGCCAACAATCTGGCCAGCTCGATCAACTGCTGAATCCCCAGCGCAACATGCCGCCGGGAACCTTCCAACTCGAACCCCAGGTCACTGACCAGCGCATCGGCCGAGGCCAGGGTTTCGCTCAGGGTGGTCAGCACCGATTCGGTGTTGAGGCCCGGGACCACGGTGAAAACCTGGCCCTCCTGGGTGTCGGGTTTGGGCGGGGTGGGCGACAAGTGGATGTTCAGCGCGCGGTCGGCGGCTTCGCGGAGTTTTTTTGTATCGAGGGTGGTGTAGGCAGAGAGGTCTTCGGCGCGTGGAGGGTTGGGGGTGATCTTGACCATTGTGAAACTCCTGACTTGAAGTTGAGCTCACTCGCCTCGTGACCAAACGAGGTGGTGGGCTATACGCAGGTTGGTCAACCGGGAAGTCAGGCACCCGGCGCACTCGAAAGTGCCCCGCGCACAGCCCACCGCAAAGCATACCGACAAGCGCACAAAAAAGCGCCGACATGCTGAGGTTGGCGCGTGTGCGCCTGACATTGGACGGGTGACCAAACCCGGTCGCTGATTTTGCAGCGACGGGCAAAGCCTATCCCCACCCTTTCCGAACCGGCAACCGACGCGACTCGTCAGAAAATTCCGGTTCACCTATTTTTTTGTAGGAACACCGCACCACTGTGGCGAGGGGATTTATCCCCGTTGGGCTGCGAAGCAGCCCCTGTAACCAGCGCCTCGGTGCATCAGGCAGATTGAGTTGGCTGTTTAGGGGGCTGCTGCGCAGCCCAGCGGGGATAAATCCCCTCGCCACAGAAGCAACCACCGCAATTCACCCATTTATCGTTACGCCCCCTTTCAAGTTGCCAGCCCCGCCAACCGCTCCTAAGATCGATGCTCTCACGGGTGCAGCGGAGCTGCCCGATAAAAACCCGACTCAAGGATCTGACATGACTCATATCAAACGCCCCATCACCACCCCACCCCGAACAGGCCTGACCCGCGAAGACCTCTGGGAAGGCCAGGACCGGGGCCTGATCAAGTGCTGGGAAATCGGCCGCGACCGGGCGATGAAATTTCCCGAACTGGCGCAACGCTGTCTGGCCGGTGAATTGCCAGTGCTGGGCTGGAAAGGTGGCGTCAGCCGCAGCCTGAAGAAAAACGAAAAATTCGGTTGCCTCAAGTACCTCGCCCAATGGCAGGGCCTGCGCGGTGAAGACCTGGACATCGACCTGACCCAGGAGCGCACCTTGACCTGTTCCAGCACGAACATGATCGTGACGTTTACCCCGGATCGGGCCAAATACGTCAACCAGGAACCTGCCTGAACGCAACCGCACACTGCCGGAGGCCGACATGAACCTTGAGCCCAGGATCAACTTCGCCGTCACGCCGTTGCTGCGCATCGCCTACGAAGAACACGGCCCCGCCAGCGGTGCCCCCGTCATCCTGCTGCACGGTTTTCCGTACGACCCCAGGGCGTTCGATGAAGTCGCGCCGGCCTTGGCCCAGCGTGGCTACCGGGTCATCGTGCCCTATCTGCGCGGCTACGGCCCGACCCGCTTCAACAACCCGACCATCCTGCGCTCCGGCCAGCAAGCGGCGTTGGCCCAGGACCTGCTGGACCTGATGCACGCGCTCTCCGTTCCCCAAGCGGCACTGTGCGGCTACGACTGGGGCGGTCGGGCGGCGTGTATCGTCGCGGCCCTGTGTCCCGAGCGCGTGCGCTGCCTGGTGACCGGCGACGGCTACAACCTGCAGGACATTCCCCGCTCCACGCAGCCGCTGGACCCGGAAACCGAACATCGGTTGTGGTACCAGTACTATTTCCATACCGCACGGGGTGTCGAAGGCCTGACGCAAAATCGACGTGAACTGTGTGAATTACTTTGGCGCCTGTGGTCCCCGACCTGGAAGCGCGGCGCTGAACTGTACCCCCTCAGCGCCGCGTCGTTCGACAACCCGGACTTCGTCGACGTGGTGATCCACTCCTACCGTCATCGTTTCATGTACGCACCGGGCGACCCGACGCTGGAGTGGATGGAGGAACGGCTGGCAGCACAACCGGCCATCAGCGTGCCGAGCATTTCCCTGTGCGGCGCCGACGACGGCGTGGGGCCCGCGCCGGCACACGATGAAGACGTCGAGCATTTCACCGGTTTCTATGAGCGGCGAGTGCTGGCCGGTGTCGGCCACAATATTCCCCAGGAAGCCCCCGAGGCCACGCTCAAGGCATTGCTTGATCTGCTTGAGGGCTGATGGCGAACCGCTCGCGATAGGCCTGAGGCGTCACGCCCATGGCCCGTAGGAAACTGCGGCGCAGGGTTTCTTCGCTGCCGAAGCCGCATTGCACCGCCACCCGTTTGATCGACACGGCGGTGTCGGACAACAGACGGCGAGCGGTTTCCACGCGAATCAACTCCACCGCCCGCGCCGGGGTCTGGCCGGTGTCGGCGCGGTAGTGCCGCACAAAACTGCGCTCGCTCATGCCCACCTCGGCAGCCAAGCTCGACAGGCCCAGGTCACGGGTGAGGTTTTCGGCGATCCAGGCATGCAGGTCATCGAACCGACTGCCCTGTTTTTGCAGCGACAACGTCACGCTGAACTGCGATTGCCCGCCAGGACGCTTGAGGAACACCACCAGGTGCCGGGCGACCTCCAGCGCTACCGCGCGGCCCAGATCTTCCTCCACCAGTGCCAAGGCCAGGTCGATGCCAGCCGTGACCCCCGCCGAGGTCCACACAGGACCGTCGTTGATGAAAATCGGGTTGGGTTCGACCCGCAACTGCGGATGTTGCTCGGCCAATTGTTCGCAACGGGTCCAGTGCGTCACCACACGCCGTCCGTCCAGCCAACCGCTGGCGGCCAGCAGGAACGCCCCGGTGCACACCGACGCCACCCGCCGCGAACGCAGGCCGTGATCCTTGACCCAGGCCACCAGCGCCGGGTCCTTCGCCGCCTCGTACACGCCCCAGCCACCGGCGATCAACAGCGTGTCGCTGCCTTCGCTCGGCAGCGGCTCGGCCATCAGCGCCAACCCCGCCGAAGACATCACCGCCCCGCCACCCACGGCGATAACCGTCGGCGTGTACGGCAACGGCAGGCCTTGTTGGCGGGCCAGGTCATTGGCCGAGGCAAACACCTGCAAAGGCCCGGTGACATCCAGCACTTGCACGTTGGCGAAGGCCAGGACATGAACGGTTTTCGGTGAGTGGGGCATATTGGCGTGATTCGTGGGCTTATTGGCGTATACGCCAGAGCCTACGGATCTAAAGTAAAACCGTCCACCCCTCGGCCATCACATCATCCAAAGGAGCACGCGACATGACGCTGCAGATCGGTTTGCTGTTATTCCCCCAAGTCCAGCAGTTGGACCTGACCGGCCCTTATGACGTACTGGCTTCGTTGCCAGACGTGAAGGTCCATCTGATCTGGAAGGACTTGGCCCCGGTCACCGCCAGCACCGGGCTGGTGTTGCTGCCCACCACCACGTTCGAGGACTGCCCGAAACTCGACGTGATCTGCGTCCCCGGCGGGACTGGCGTCGGCCCCTTGATGGAAGACGAGCAGACGCTGGCCTTCATCAAGCGACAAGCCGCCGGAGCGAAATACATCACCTCAGTGTGTACCGGTGCGCTGGTGCTCGGCGCGGCGGGCCTGTTGCAAGGCAAGCGCGCCACCACCCACTGGGCCTATCACAGCCTGCTGCAAACCCTGGGCGCGACACCGGTCAAGGATCGCGTGGTTCGCGACGGCAACCTGCTCACCGGTGGCGGCATCACGGCCGGGATCGACTTTGCCTTGACCCTGGCGGCCGAACTGTTCGACCAGGACACCGCCGAACTGGTCCAACTGCAACTCGAATACGCCCCTGCCCCGCCATTCAACGCCGGCAGCCCCGACACCGCGCCGGCGCACGTGCTGGAAGAAGCAAACCGGCGTTCGGCCGAGTCGTTCCGGGTGCGCTCGCAAATCACCCAACGTGCTGCGGCGCGGTTGGAACGGGCGTAACGATAAGCCCTAGCCAGGCACTGCTGTGCTGTGCTGTGCTGTGCTGTGCCGTGCTGTGGGAGCAAAGCTTGCTCGCGAAACAGGCGCCTCGATTTCTGAAAGACCGCATCGCCTCTATCGCGGGCAAGCCTTGCTCCCACAGAGCTAGGCTCGCCACAAGGGTCAGGTTTCCCCTCCTGGCGATACCGCTCGCTCATGAGGTTTTCCCTGTCGGATCAACTCGATTCAGAACGGGCTGGCGGTGGGCCGCACGATCAGTTCGCTGACGTCGACGTCCGCCGGTTGCTCGATGGCGTAGGCGATCGCCCGGGCGATGGCGTCGGCCGGAATGGCGATCCTGCGGAACTCACGCATCTCGGCACGTCCACCTTCATCGGAAATGCTCTCGGCCAGTTCCGATTCGGTCACGCCGGGGGAAATCACCGTCACCCGCACATCACCCCCTACTTCCTGGCGCAAACCCTCGGAAATCGCCCGCACGGCGTACTTGGTGGCGCAATACACGGCGGCCGTCGGGCTGACAGCATAGGCACCGATGGACGCAATGTTGATGAACTGGCCGCTACGCTGGCGCTGCATCAGCGGCAAGCCGGCAGCGATGCCGTGAAGTACGCCACGGATGTTGACGTCGATCATACGGTCCCACTCCTCGACTTTCAGCGCCTCGAGTTTGGAGAGCGGCATGACCCCGGCATTGTTGATGATCACGTCGACCTTACCGAACCGCTCGACAGCAAAGTCGATCAGGTCCTGGACATCATCGCGACGGGTCACGTCCACAGCCTTGCAGACCGCTTGCTGGCCGGCGGCTTCGAGTGCCTGCACCAGTGTTTGCAAACGATCGATGCGCCGGGCGCCAAGCACGACACGAGCACCGCGAGCCGCGAGCAACCGCGCCGCGGCTTCACCAATCCCGCTGCTGGCGCCGGTGATGACCACTACTTTATTTTGAATATCGGACATGATGGTTCCCTCGTCTGGATGTGTTGGCCCCCGGTAGGAGCGTTTTGACAGGTCCAGATTAGGGAACCGACCGAGGCCAGGGTTAGCCGGATCCTCCTGCGCACTTGCACGATCCTGTAGCGATAAAACCGACTCTGGCCGACAGCCGCGCAATCGGTTTTACTAGCGCGGTCCACTCATTTGGCCAGGGAGGTTGATCGGCATGTCGGTATCCACGTCCATCCACATTGCGCCAGACGACGGCGTTAATCTTCGTCGCGCCGAACTGGCGAGCCTGATGATGCGCTTCGCACCGGAATTTGGCGTCCACCCCACGGCCATCGAAGCCTTGCACCTGATCCGTAGCGATCAGCCAACCGAAGCGCTGCACACCGTGCACAAGCCTGGTTTATGCGTGATCATCGAGGGGCGCAAGGAAGTGCGCCTGGGGGACGAATGCTACGTGTATGACCCGCTCAATTACCTCGTCGTCTCGGTGACCCTGCCATTGGCCGGCCAGGTGATTGAAGCCAGTCCCGAGCGTCCCTACCTGTGCATTCGTCTCGACATCGATCCGGCACAGATCTGCCACCTGATTGCCGACGCCAGCCCTATCGGCGTGCCGGCTGAAAGAAGCGGACGCGGGTTGTTCCTGGATCGCATCGATGCGCCATTACTCGACGCGGTGTTGCGCTTGCTGCGGCTGTTGGACAGCCCGGATGATATCGCCACCCTCGCGCCGTTGGCCCAACAGGAGATTTTCTACCGGCTGCTGCGTGGCGCCCAAGGCCAGCGCTTGCACGAAATCGCCATTCCCGACACCCAGACCCATCGCATCAGCCGCGCCATCGAGTGGCTCAATACCCATTACGCCGAGCCACTGAGCATCGACCGCCTGGCACAAATGATCAATCTCAGCCCTTCGGCCCTGCATCACCGCTTCAAAGCTGTGACCGCCATGAGCCCGCTGCAATACCAGAAACAGCTGCGCCTGCAGGAAGCCCGACGGTTGTTGTTGGCGGAGAACTGCGACGTCTCGTCAATTGGCTACAAGATGGGGTATGAAAGCCCATCGCAGTTCAGCCGCGAATACAGCCGCCTATTTGGCGCCTCGCCGAGCAAGGACATCGCTCGCTTGCGTGCCCAGGCGTTGCAAGCTAGTAGCGCTTGATCCTGCACACAAACAGGATCAGGCCACTTTTCCACAGACGAAAAAAAACCCGCCTAGGCGGGTTTTTTGAGGACCAATTTGACTCCCTGTCCGGCATTCCATGCCTGGTCCAATCATCCATGACCCTAAGCACTCCCTGTACTCAGTGGATGAACATAGATTAGGCCCACCGGTGATTTGGAAAAAGACGAGAAAGCAGTAACGGCGTGTAAGCGTTTCGCTATAGGACTCTTTGTTGACTTTTCAGTGGGCGAAAAAAAACCCGCCGAAGCGGGTTTTTCCAAGACCATTACGACTCCCTGTCGATAGCTAATCCTTGCATGGTCGATCGTCCCTGATCCTGAGCACTTCCTGTGCTTCAGTGGATAAGTCCAGATTACGCCTCGGATCCAAAATGAAATAGACGACATAGCTACCATCGCGTGTAAGACATTCGCTATACCTGCCCCTCCGAAAACCCTTAGCTCCGTCAGCCTGTCAACTCAAGGCTTGTGCAGGAATGCTTCAATATTGGCCATCTGCTCGTCCCAGCCACGGCTGTCCATGCGAAAAGCCTTGAGCCGGCGAGCTTCAGGAATGTTGTTGAAACCCGACTCCACGACTTTGAGCAAGGTACCGCCATCCATGTCTTCGAGTTCGAATTGCACCCGGGTTTCGGACTCCTGGGAATAATCCACCTGCGGCTCGACAGCGTAAGGATGCCAGCGAAACGAGAAGACCCGCTCGGGCTCCACCCGCTCCACCGCTACGTCCCAGATAAGGTGTTCGTAACCTGGATAAGTAATTTGCCCCTGGGTCCGCTCACCTGCCACAAACCGTTTCCCCTCAAGGGCGACACCGAACCATTGGCCGAAGGCTTCGGCATTGGCCAGGGCGCGCCAGACTTGGGAGCGCGGGGCCTTGAGCAGGATCTTTCTTTCAATGCGATCGGATGAATGCATGAGTCACCTCCTGTGTTTCAACAGTAGGCTTGTAAGACCACAAGGCCAACCGGAAAGTTGTATCTGACCGTTGTTTAGCGCTCGTTGACTTTAAAAGAGCATGGCGCGATGTACACTCCCCGGCGCTTTCAACCCCTCAAGGAGAGACCAAACATGTTCCCACGCTTGCTTCTGGCCCTGACGCCGCTGCTTTTTGTCGCCGTTGCTCAGGCCGATGACTGTGCCGACGCCATCACTCAAGGCGAAATGAACCAATGCGCAGCCAAAGAAAACAAAGCTGCAGACAACGAGCTGAACAGCTTGTACAAGCAGATCACCGCACGCCTGAAGGACAATCCCGAGGCCAAGAAAATGCTGGTCAAGACTCAGCGCGCCTGGATAGCCTTCCGTGACGCCGAATGCGATTTTTCCGCCTCCGGGGTCAAGGGCGGCAGCGTCTATCCGCTGATCTACAGCAATTGCATCACTGCCCAGACCAAAGCCCGGGTCGAGGCATTCAAGACCTATCTCAAGTGCAAGGAAGGGGATCTGAGCTGCCCCGTACCCGAGGCTTAACAGCCAGGATGTGAAAAAGGATGACCTCTACAGGTCATCCTTTTTTGTCCAAAGCTTTTATTGCGGAAAAACAAAACCCCTACCTGCGTCAGCAGATAGGGGTTTCGGAATTTAATCTTGACGATGACCTACTCTCACATGGGGAAACCCCACACTACCATCGGCGATGCATCGTTTCACTGCTGAGTTCGGGATGGGATCAGGTGGTTCCAATGCTCTATGGTCGTCAAGAAATTCGGGTACTGAGTCGTGGCCCGTTGGCCTCGCTTCAGCAAATTGGGTATGTGATAGCGTCGGTGTTTTGTGAGATTCGAACTTTCGGTTCGTTTCGTCTTCACACACCGCAATCTGGTCTCTTCCGAGTTCACAAATTGCTTGGGTGTTATATGGTCAAGCCTCACGGGCAATTAGTACAGGTTAGCTCAACGCCTCACAGCGCTTACACACCCTGCCTATCAACGTCGTAGTCTTCGACGGCCCTTCAGGGGACTCAAGGTCCCAGTGAGATCTCATCTTGAGGCAAGTTTCCCGCTTAGATGCTTTCAGCGGTTATCTTTCCCGAACATAGCTACCCGGCAATGCCACTGGCGTGACAACCGGAACACCAGAGGTTCGTCCACTCCGGTCCTCTCGTACTAGGAGCAGCCCCTCTCAAATCTCAAACGTCCACGGCAGATAGGGACCGAACTGTCTCACGACGTTCTAAACCCAGCTCGCGTACCACTTTAAATGGCGAACAGCCATACCCTTGGGACCGGCTTCAGCCCCAGGATGTGATGAGCCGACATCGAGGTGCCAAACACCGCCGTCGATATGAACTCTTGGGCGGTATCAGCCTGTTATCCCCGGAGTACCTTTTATCCGTTGAGCGATGGCCCTTCCATACAGAACCACCGGATCACTAAGACCTACTTTCGTACCTGCTCGACGTGTCTGTCTCGCAGTCAAGCGCGCTTTTGCCTTTATACTCTACGACCGATTTCCGACCGGTCTGAGCGCACCTTCGTACTCCTCCGTTACTCTTTAGGAGGAGACCGCCCCAGTCAAACTACCCACCATACACTGTCCTCGATCCGGATAACGGACCTGAGTTAGAACCTCAAAGTTGCCAGGGTGGTATTTCAAGGATGGCTCCACGCGAACTGGCGTCCACGCTTCAAAGCCTCCCACCTATCCTACACAAGCAAATTCAAAGTCCAGTGCAAAGCTATAGTAAAGGTTCACGGGGTCTTTCCGTCTAGCCGCGGATACACTGCATCTTCACAGCGATTTCAATTTCACTGAGTCTCGGGTGGAGACAGCGCCGCCATCGTTACGCCATTCGTGCAGGTCGGAACTTACCCGACAAGGAATTTCGCTACCTTAGGACCGTTATAGTTACGGCCGCCGTTTACCGGGGCTTCGATCAAGAGCTTCGCGTTAGCTAACCCCATCAATTAACCTTCCGGCACCGGGCAGGCGTCACACCCTATACGTCCACTTTCGTGTTTGCAGAGTGCTGTGTTTTTAATAAACAGTCGCAGCGGCCTGGTATCTTCGACCGGCGTGGGCTTACGCAGCAAGTGCTTCACCCTCACCGGCGCACCTTCTCCCGAAGTTACGGTGCCATTTTGCCTAGTTCCTTCACCCGAGTTCTCTCAAGCGCCTTGGTATTCTCTACCCAACCACCTGTGTCGGTTTGGGGTACGGTTCCTGGTTACCTGAAGCTTAGAAGCTTTTCTTGGAAGCATGGCATCAACCACTTCGTCGCCCAAAGGGCAACTCGTCATCAGCTCTCGGCCTTAGAATCCCGGATTTACCTAAGATTCCAGCCTACCACCTTAAACTTGGACAACCAACGCCAAGCTGGCCTAGCCTTCTCCGTCCCTCCATCGCAATAACCAGAAGTACAGGAATATTAACCTGTTTTCCATCGACTACGCTTTTCAGCCTCGCCTTAGGGACCGACTAACCCTGCGTCGATTAACGTTGCGCAGGAAACCTTGGTCTTTCGGCGTGGGTGTTTTTCACACCCATTGTCGTTACTCATGTCAGCATTCGCACTTCTGATACCTCCAGCAAGCTTCTCAACTCACCTTCACAGGCTTACAGAACGCTCCTCTACCGCATCACTTGCGTGATACCCGTAGCTTCGGTGTATGGTTTGAGCCCCGTTACATCTTCCGCGCAGGCCGACTCGACTAGTGAGCTATTACGCTTTCTTTAAAGGGTGGCTGCTTCTAAGCCAACCTCCTAGCTGTCTAAGCCTTCCCACATCGTTTCCCACTTAACCATAACTTTGGGACCTTAGCTGACGGTCTGGGTTGTTTCCCTTTTCACGACGGACGTTAGCACCCGCCGTGTGTCTCCCATGCTCGGCACTTGTAGGTATTCGGAGTTTGCATCGGTTTGGTAAGTCGGGATGACCCCCTAGCCGAAACAGTGCTCTACCCCCTACAGTGATACATGAGGCGCTACCTAAATAGCTTTCGAGGAGAACCAGCTATCTCCGAGCTTGATTAGCCTTTCACTCCGATCCACAGGTCATCCGCTAACTTTTCAACGGTAGTCGGTTCGGTCCTCCAGTTAGTGTTACCCAACCTTCAACCTGCCCATGGATAGATCGCCCGGTTTCGGGTCTATTCCCAGCGACTAGACGCCCTATTAAGACTCGCTTTCGCTACGCCTCCCCTATTCGGTTAAGCTCGCCACTGAAAATAAGTCGCTGACCCATTATACAAAAGGTACGCAGTCACCCAACAAAGTGGGCTCCCACTGCTTGTACGCATACGGTTTCAGGATCTATTTCACTCCCCTCTCCGGGGTTCTTTTCGCCTTTCCCTCACGGTACTAGTTCACTATCGGTCAGTCAGTAGTATTTAGCCTTGGAGGATGGTCCCCCCATATTCAGACAAAGTTTCTCGTGCTCCGTCCTACTCGATTTCACTTCTAAGATCCTTTCGCGTACAGGGCTATCACCCACTATGGCCGCACTTTCCAGAGCGTTCCGCTAAAATCAAAGAAGCTTAAGGGCTAGTCCCCGTTCGCTCGCCACTACTAAGGGAATCTCGGTTGATTTCTTTTCCTCAGGGTACTTAGATGTTTCAGTTCCCCTGGTTCGCCTCTTGCACCTATGTATTCAGTACAAGATAACCATCTTATGATGGCTGGGTTCCCCCATTCAGACATCTCCGGATCAAAGTCTGTTTGCCGACTCCCCGAAGCTTTTCGCAGGCTACCACGTCTTTCATCGCCTCTGACTGCCAAGGCATCCACCGTATGCGCTTCTTCACTTGACCATATAACCCCAAGCAATCTGGTTATACTGTGAAGACGACATTCGCCGAAAATTCGATCTTGCTCAAAGAGCAACTCACAAATTTTACCTTAGCCTGATCCGTTACCAGTGAAAGTAACGTTCAGTCTATCTTTCTATCACATACCCAAATTTTTAAAGAACGATCTAATCAAAAGACTAGAAATCAACATTCACCATCACGTTGATGGAATGCTCATTTCTAAGCTTTCAGAAGCAGTTTATGGTGGAGCCAAGCGGGATCGAACCGCTGACCTCCTGCGTGCAAGGCAGGCGCTCTCCCAGCTGAGCTATGGCCCCATTACAAAATTGGTGGGTCTGGGCAGATTCGAACTGCCGACCTCACCCTTATCAGGGGTGCGCTCTAACCAACTGAGCTACAGACCCAATTTCGAGCTTGTAACTGTTAGCGTGAGCTATCAGCTTGGAGCTTAAAGCTGCTTCTATCGTCTTCTTCAATGAATCAAGCAATTCGTGTGGGAGCTCATGGAGCAGCTGCGGTCGTCGATTAAGGAGGTGATCCAGCCGCAGGTTCCCCTACGGCTACCTTGTTACGACTTCACCCCAGTCATGAATCACACCGTGGTAACCGTCCCCCCGAAGGTTAGACTAGCTACTTCTGGTGCAACCCACTCCCATGGTGTGACGGGCGGTGTGTACAAGGCCCGGGAACGTATTCACCGCGACATTCTGATTCGCGATTACTAGCGATTCCGACTTCACGCAGTCGAGTTGCAGACTGCGATCCGGACTACGATCGGTTTTGTGGGATTAGCTCCACCTCGCGGCTTGGCAACCCTCTGTACCGACCATTGTAGCACGTGTGTAGCCCAGGCCGTAAGGGCCATGATGACTTGACGTCATCCCCACCTTCCTCCGGTTTGTCACCGGCAGTCTCCTTAGAGTGCCCACCATTACGTGCTGGTAACTAAGGACAAGGGTTGCGCTCGTTACGGGACTTAACCCAACATCTCACGACACGAGCTGACGACAGCCATGCAGCACCTGTCTCAATGCTCCCGAAGGCACCAATCCATCTCTGGAAAGTTCATTGGATGTCAAGGCCTGGTAAGGTTCTTCGCGTTGCTTCGAATTAAACCACATGCTCCACCGCTTGTGCGGGCCCCCGTCAATTCATTTGAGTTTTAACCTTGCGGCCGTACTCCCCAGGCGGTCAACTTAATGCGTTAGCTGCGCCACTAAGAGCTCAAGGCTCCCAACGGCTAGTTGACATCGTTTACGGCGTGGACTACCAGGGTATCTAATCCTGTTTGCTCCCCACGCTTTCGCACCTCAGTGTCAGTATCAGTCCAGGTGGTCGCCTTCGCCACTGGTGTTCCTTCCTATATCTACGCATTTCACCGCTACACAGGAAATTCCACCACCCTCTACCATACTCTAGCTCGACAGTTTTGAATGCAGTTCCCAGGTTGAGCCCGGGGCTTTCACATCCAACTTAACGAACCACCTACGCGCGCTTTACGCCCAGTAATTCCGATTAACGCTTGCACCCTCTGTATTACCGCGGCTGCTGGCACAGAGTTAGCCGGTGCTTATTCTGTCGGTAACGTCAAAACACTAACGTATTAGGTTAATGCCCTTCCTCCCAACTTAAAGTGCTTTACAATCCGAAGACCTTCTTCACACACGCGGCATGGCTGGATCAGGCTTTCGCCCATTGTCCAATATTCCCCACTGCTGCCTCCCGTAGGAGTCTGGACCGTGTCTCAGTTCCAGTGTGACTGATCATCCTCTCAGACCAGTTACGGATCGTCGCCTTGGTGAGCCATTACCCCACCAACTAGCTAATCCGACCTAGGCTCATCTGATAGCGCAAGGCCCGAAGGTCCCCTGCTTTCTCCCGTAGGACGTATGCGGTATTAGCGTCCGTTTCCGAGCGTTATCCCCCACTACCAGGCAGATTCCTAGGCATTACTCACCCGTCCGCCGCTCTCAAGAGGTGCAAGCACCTCTCTACCGCTCGACTTGCATGTGTTAGGCCTGCCGCCAGCGTTCAATCTGAGCCATGATCAAACTCTTCAGTTCAAACATCTTTGGGTTTTGAGAAAACCCTAAACTTGGCTCAGCAATCGTTGGTTACATCTTTGATTTCTCGCGGAGTAACTTGTGATGCTGATAATCTGTTGACTAGCAGTCTGACTCCACAAGCACCCACACGAATTGCTTGATTCAGTTGTTAAAGAGCGGTTGGCTGAGTCTTTCGTCTCAACCGAGGCGCGCATTCTACAGCGCCCCGTGTATCTGTCAAGCGGTTATTTTTAGAAGTTTTCAAAGTTTCCTTATCAACTTCAACCACTTGCGCTTCCGATCTCTCGTTAGCGGGAGGCGAATTCTACAGCGTTACTCGCTGCTGTCAACACCTCTTTTTCACCGCTTTCGACCGAGAAGATCGAACCGCTGATAGAGCCAAACAACACTGCTCTATTTGCTCCTTCCAGGCCTCGATGAACTGAAGCCAAACCCCTTCGAAACTTACTTAACTCATTGAATCTCAAGGAGTTTTCCGTTTCGGCTGCGCCGGAAGTGGGGCGAATTATAGACGTCCAGAATCTGCCGTCAACCCTTAATTTGATCTTTCTACCTATAGCCCAGAATGACACTTAAATATGCCCGGTATATAGACGGAATCGCTGCATATGCGCAATATACTGCTCAACGCAGCCTCCCCCGCCTTTATTCTGGACGACACTTCGTAATGACACCCCCTCCACATCGCAGCCTGGCCTCCACCCTATATCCGGTTGCCTTGCTATTAATAGCCATGGCTTCCATTCAAGGAGGAGCCTCCCTCGCCAAAAGCATGTTCCCGGTAGTGGGTGCACAAGGCACTACGACGCTGCGACTCATTTTCGCCAGCCTGATCATGCTGTTAATGCTACGCCCCTGGCGCGCCAAGCTCACCGCCCAGTCCCTGCGCACGGTGATCGTCTACGGGATGGCACTGGGCGGTATGAACTTCCTCTTCTATATGTCGGTTCGCACCGTTCCACTGGGCATTGCCGTTGCGTTGGAATTTACCGGGCCTCTGGCAGTCGCCATTTACGCCTCGCGCCGGGCAATCGACTTTCTCTGGATTGCCCTGGCAGTGGTTGGCCTGCTGCTGCTCATACCGACCGGCGCGACCAGTACCGGTATTGACCTGGTGGGCGCCGGCTACGCGCTGGGTGCCGGTTTCTGCTGGGCGTTGTACATCTTGTTTGGCCAGAAAGCCGGTGCGGACAATGGCGTGCAGACAGCCGCATTGGGGGTCATGATCGCAGCCCTGTTTGTCGCTCCGATCGGCATTGTTCACGCGGGCGCCGCATTGCTCACACCGAGTCTGATTCCAATCGCCATTGGTGTCGCCATCCTGTCCACAGCCCTGCCCTATACGTTGGAAATGATCTCCCTGACTCGAATGCCTGCCCGCACCTTCGGCACATTGATGAGCGTCGAACCGGCAATCGCGGCCTTGTCGGGGCTCGTCTTTCTTCAGGAGTACTTGTCCCTGGCCCAATGGATGGCCATTACCTGCATCATCCTCGCGTCGGTGGGCGCGACGCTGACCATGGCCAACACCGCAAAGCCTGCTGTCGCGGCAGATTGAAGCAGGATTTAACGAAGGTCTGGCATTTGCCGCGCATTTAGGCCATGTTTAGACCAGTAACCCAATGTCAGACATGGATTTTTTCATACAGGACGTCATGAACGCTTCACGCAAGAGCGAACACGATCGTACGCGGACACAAGATCCACGGCGATTATAAGGACGGGAATGAAACGAATTTTGATACTGATCGCCGTACTTGCAGTAGCGGGCTGTGCGGCGACATCGAAAACTGAAGTCAAGCGCGGCAAAAAAGGTCTGCACATCAACTGCTCCGGCCTGTCCTCATCCTGGGAGCAGTGCGCCGCCAGCGCCGCCAACTCATGTGCCCCCAAGGGTTACAAGGTCATTGCCAAGTCTGGGGACGCCGTCGAAGAGCCCGGGGATTATCCCTTCGGGCTCAATCCCGCCGGCTATACCAGCCGCAGCATGATCGTCATCTGCAAATAAGCGATCTTAGTCGAGCCCTTGCTCGGCGATTCGCCGACTGATTTCCTCATGGCTGGACTTCAGGACCTCACGCTGGACCTGCGGCGTGACCAGCATCCGCGCAACAACCAAGGCTCCCACGCATTGAGACAGGATGGCCCAGGCCAGGCTGTCGCTTCCCAATATCCGCGCCCAACTTTCGTGCAAACGACAGATCCACGTTTGGGCCGCCTCCCTCACCGCCATATCCGACCGCGCAATCTCGGCGCCCAGCACCGGCAAGGCACATCCCGCCTCGGGCTGCTCGACATGACTCATGCTCAAGTACTGCTTCAGGCAGCGCTCCAGCTTCACGGAGTCCATGGCACCGTCGCCGCTCAAGCGATCCAGACTTTGAGCCAACTCCCGCTCGACAATGGCCTTGAACAGCTCATCCTTGGACGAGAAGTGGCTATAGAACGCACCGCCGCTCAACCCGATCGCTTTCATCAGGCCGTCGACACCGACCGTAGAGAAACCTGATTTCTTGGCGGACACGGCACTGCTGGCGAGTAGTTTCTCGCGGGTTTCCATTTTGTGATTGGCTGAATAACGCATGGTCCTGCCCCTGATTCCTCACCTTGACGCTTGCCGGATCTTAGCATAACGTCCGTTTAGTTAACGATCGTTTACCAATGAGGCTGACCATGAATAACAAGAAGGTCGTACTGGTTGTTGGCGCGGGCGATGCCACCGGCGGAGCGATTGCCAAACGCTTTGCACAGGAAGGTTTTGTGGCCTGTGTGACCCGTCGCAGCGCCGACAAACTCGAGCCGCTGGTCAATGGTATTCGCGCCGAAGGCGGCGAAGCCCATGGGTTTGCCTGTGATGCACGCAAAGAAGACGATGTGATCGCACTCATCGAGCAAATCGAGAACCAGATCGGCCCCATCGAAGCCTTTGTGTTCAACATCGGCGCCAACGTCCCCTGCAGCATCCTCGAAGAAACCGCACGCAAGTATTTCAAGATTTGGGAGATGGCCTGTTTCTCAGGTTTTCTCAATGCACGGGAAGTGGCCAAGCGCATGGTCAAGCGCCAGCGCGGAACCATCCTGTTTACCGGGGCAACGGCGGGATTGCGTGGCGCTTCGGGGTTCGCTGCATTCGCAGGCGCCAAACATGGCATCCGCGCACTGGCCCAAAGCATGGCCCGGGAGCTGGGACCGCTGAATATCCATGTGGCCCATGTGGTGGTAGATGGCGCTATCGACACTGACTTCATCCGCGAGAATTTCCCGGAAAAATATGCCACCAAGGATCAGGACGGCATCCTGAACCCTGAACACATCGCCGACAGCTATTGGTATCTGCACAGCCAACCTCGCGACGCCTGGACCTTCGAGCTGGACCTGCGCCCCTGGAACGAACGCTGGTAACCCCTCCCCTCACAACAACAAGAGAGCAGATACCATGAGCAAATCGGTGGAGTTTTACTTCGACCTCGGCAGCCCGACCACGTACCTGGCCTATACCCAGTTGCCGACGCTGTGTACACAGACAAACGCCCAGTTGATCTATCGCCCAATGTTACTGGGCGGCGTCTTCAAGGCAACCGGCAACGCATCGCCGGCGACCGTGCCGGCCAAGAACCCTTACCTGTTCAAGGACCTGAATCGCTTCGCCAAACGCTACGGCGTCGCCTTCCAGTTCAATCCACACTTCCCCATCAATACACTGCTGCTGATGCGCGCGGTGACCGGCATGCAACTGCGCCATCCCGAACGCTTCGAGGCCTTCGTCGATTGCCTGTTCCGCGCCTTTTGGGTGGACGCCCGCAACCTCAATGACCCGGCGACTGTCGCAGCGGTCCTGAACGAAGGCGGTTTCGACGCCGACTCTGTGCTGGCCCTGACGAACGACGAGCAGGTCAAGCAAGCCCTCAAGAGCGCCACCGAAGCAGCCATCGGACGAGGCGTGTTCGGCGCCCCGAGCATGTTTGTCGGCGACGAGCTGTTCTTCGGCCAGGATCGGCTGGACTTCGTCCGTGAAGCCCTCGCCTGATCCTCTACCTCAAATCGCCATCGTTCGAGTGTTGAGCCACTGCAACGCGTCACCGTCCAGCAACGGACTCAACCGACGCTGAACCTCGGCGTGGTAGGCGTTGACCCAGTCTTTTTCATCCTGGGTCAGCAGCGAAGGCTCCAGGCAGCGGGTGTCGATCGGGCACAGGGTCAGGGTTTCGAACTCAAGGAACTCGCCGAACTCGCTGCTTCCGGCTTCACGGTTCAACACCAGGTTCTCGATGCGCACACCCCAGCGGCCGGGACGATAAGTGCCCGGTTCGATCGAGGTGATCATGCCGGCCTGCATCGCCGTTTGCGGCGCGGCAGCGGCTTGATAGGCAATCACCTGCGGGCCTTCGTGGACATTGAGGAAATAGCCGACGCCATGACCGGTGCCGTGGCCGTAATCGACGTGCTCCGCCCAGATCGGCGCACGGGCGATGGCATCGAGCAAGGGCGAAAGAATGCCCCGCGGAAATTTGGCCCGGGACAGGGCAATCACCCCCTTGAGCACGCGGGTGCAGTCACGTTTTTGCTCGGCGGTGGGTGTTCCGACTGGCACCATGCGGGTGATGTCAGTGGTGCCCCCCAGGTACTGGCCCCCGGAGTCGATCAGCAACAGGCCATCACCTTCAATGACCGCATGGGCCTCTTCCGTGGCGTGGTAATGGGGCATCGCGCCGTTGGCGTTAAAGGCAGCGATGGTGTTGAAACTCAGGGAGACAAAGTCCGGCCGACGCGTGCGAGCGGCAGTCAGGTGCTCGTCGATGGTCAGCTCGGTGATGCGCTCACGCCCCCAAGCCCCTTCCAGCCAGGCGAAGAATTCACAGAGCGCCGCGCCGTCCTGCTCCATGGCCCGACGAATGTGCTCGGCGTCGGCCAGGCTTTTGCGGGACTTGGCCAGCGTCGTTGGATTGAGCCCTTCGACCCATTTCACGCCGCTGCCCAGGTTATCCAGCAAGCCGACCGTCACCCGCGCCGGATCGATCTGCAGGCTCGCGCCGTCCGGCACTTCACGCAACGCGGCGGCGGCTTCGCTGTAATCGCGCAGGGTCACGCCGTCCTGCTCCAGAACGGCACGCAGCGCTGCGTCAACCTTGTCCAGGGCCACGAACAGCGTTGCTTGTTGCTGGCTGATCAAGGCAAAGGAAACGAACACGGGGTTGAATGACACATCCGCACCGCGCAGGTTGAACAACCAGGCGATGTCATCCAGCGTGGCGATGAAATGCCAATCGGCACCTCGCTCCTGGAGGGACTCGCGCAACTTGGCGAGTTTTTCGACGCGGCTGACGGTCGCCTGGGGTGGCAAATGGGCGTAGACCGGTTGATCCGGCAAGCTTGGGCGATCAGTCCAGACTTCCTTGAGCAGGTCGATGTCGGTGCGCAACCGCGCGCCGCGCTCCGCGAGCTTGCCGCCCAGGGTGCGGGCCGATGCCACGGCCATGACCGCACCGTCGACCGCAACCACCCCGCCTTCAGGCGTTTGTTCGGCCAGCCAGTCCAAGGGGCCGGGCTGGCCTGGAATCAGCTTGACCAGCTCGATACCGCTGCCCTCCAGCTCCTTGGTGGCCTGTTCCCAATAACGACTGTCGGCCCAGACACCGGCGAAACTGCCGGTCACGATCAAGGTACCCACCGAACCATGGAAGCCCGACAACCACTGCCGCCCCTGCCAATAGCCCGGCAGGTATTCGGACAGGTGCGGGTCGGCCGATGGCACCAGCAGCGCGTGAATACCCTCTCGGCTCATCAGTTGGCGGATTCGGGCCAGGCGCTGGGGAACCAGTCCGTGGGGCAAAGGCTCGGTGCTCATTGTTTCTCCTGCTCGTTGATATTGTTGTTCGATGCCGAATTCGGCTTAGGGGGTCGTGGCCCAGAACGCCGGCGCAGTCGCGCACGCCGCCTTGATCAGCCGCACCGCCTCGTCGATCTCCTGCTCGGTGGTAAAGCGTCCCAGGCTCAAGCGAATGGTTCGACCGGCGGCACGGGCATCGTGCCCCAGGGCCAGCAGCACGTGGGACGGAGTGTTCTGCGCTGAATTGCAGGCCGAGGTCGCGGAAAATGCAATCGATGCGCCCAAGGTCGCCGGGTTGAACTCGCCTTCGTTGAACGTCAGGCTCAGCGTATGGGGGATCCGGCGGCTCGCACTGCCGTTCATCCGCACACCGGGCATCGCCAGCAGCGGCTCGAGCAAACGATTGCGCAACCGGGCGATTTTAGCGAGTTCTTCGTCGAATGCCGTGGCGGCCAATTCGAATGCAGCACCCATGGCTGCAATCTGATGGGTCGCCAGGGTCCCGGAACGCAAACCGCCTTCATGCCCGCCGCCATGAATCTGCGCCGACAGCCGTGGCCGGGCACGGTCGCCGACGTAAAGCGCACCGATGCCCTTGGGGCCGTAGATTTTATGCGCGGAAAAAGACATCAGGTCCACCGGCCAGCGAGACAGATCGATCTGCACCTTGCCGGCGCCCTGGGCCGCGTCCACATGGAACAGCGCCCCGTGCTCGCGAACGATCTCGCCAATGGCGATGACGTCGTTGACGGTGCCCAGCTCGTTGTTCACCAACATCAGCGAGACCAGGAACGTGTCTTCGCGCAACGCCTCGCGAACCGCTTGCGGACTGATCAGCCCCTCGGCGTCCGGCGCCAGCCAGGTAACCGCGACGCCACTTTCCTCGAGCTGGCGCGCCGTATCGAGAATCGCCTTGTGCTCGATCAGGCTGGTGATGACATGGCCGGCGCAACCACTGCGTGCCTGGGCCACGCCCTTGAGGGCCAGGTTATTGGATTCGGTGGCGCCGGATGTCCAGACGATCTGTTCGGGCTGGGCTCCCACCAATTGCGCCACCTGTTGGCGGGCACGCTCCACCGAGCGCCGGGCCTCCTGGCCAAAGGCATGGGAACTGGAAGCCGGGTTGCCAAAGTTGCCGTCAAAGCCCAGACACTCGACCATGACCCGGATGACTCGCTCATCCACCGGCGTGGTGGCGGCGTAATCGAAATACAAAGGACGTTTATTCATAGGAAACTCGCAGAGCCTGCTCCGGGATCAGGCGCCCTCGTTGGGTTCGAGACTAGCAATACCTGATCGAAGACCTTAAAGAAGTCGGACTTCGTTTAAAAGTGCGTAGGAACGCTCCTGAACAGCGAGCTTAGCAGGCATCGCGTCGAAGCTCAGCCCTCAACTGATGCTTTCGAGCAACAACGGATACATCGAAGCGACCAACAGCAGCGCCATGCCCCAGTTGAACAGACGCAGCCAGCGACGATCACGCAACAAATTGCGCAACAGGCTGCCGCACACCACCCACAGGCTCACGCTTGGCAGGTTGATCAAGGCAAACACCGCCGCAATCACCAGCACATTGAAGAAATAACCCTGGAGTGGCGTGTAGGTACTAATGGCGCCAATGGCCATGATCCAGGCCTTGGGATTGACCCATTGGAACGCCGCCGCGCCCCAATAGCTGATCGGCGTATTGTTCCCCGGCTGACCTTCCGAAACCGGACCGGAGTGGGCTATTTTCCACGCCAGGTATAACAGGTACGCCGCGCCGATGTAGCGCAACGCGGTATAGAGCAGTGGATAAGTCTGGAACACCGCGCCCAGGCCAAGGCCCACCGCCAGCACCAGGGAAAAGAAGCCGCAGGTAATACCCAGCATGTGCGGAATGGTGCGGTTGAAACCGAAATTGACACCCGAGGCCAACAACATGGTGTTGTTAGGGCCTGGCGTGATCGAAGTCACCAGGGCAAACAGGGCGAAGCCCAGCAGCAGGTCAAGCGAAAGGGTCATGTCAGGTCAGTCCATCAGGGGCAGTCAGTCAAGTCATGACCCTACCCCACGTCCTGACCCAAACCCACGGACAGTTGGGCAAAACTTTGAGCGGTACAGTCCCTCAGCTGGACCGGCCAGGCTGTTGCACGACCTGCTCGGCACTCATCTGGCCCTGATCGTCGAACCCCACGTTTTTCTGCGACGAGCCAAGCAGCTCGGCTTTTTTCGCGTGGTATTCCTCGAACGACAGGCCACGGCGATTCAAGGCTTCAAGGGCCAACTCGCGGGTCTCATCGGCGGTGTAGGGGCGCAGCTCCGGGGAAGAGCTGGCGCAGCCGCCCAGGAGGGTGGCGGTCAAGAGCAACAAAACGGCAAGGGTACGGTTCATGGCGAGTGTCCGGTGTTCTGGAGTTGGGCGATGAACAAAGGCTACCCGCCGGCCCTGCGCGGCAGAAATCAACCCTCTCGATAGTGGGTATTGCCTGCCTGGATCAGCCGTTTCGCTTAATCGACCAACTGGCACTGCAGCGCGTTGTCCAGGCTGCGCTCGATGTTGCGCAACACCTGGAACGAACCGAACGTCACGGCTCTGGCTCGGTGAGCCTGGATCAGTTGCCAGAAATCCTGCTCGCCACTTTCGAAACTTCGAAGCGCCGCCTCGCCGGCCTCGCGGGTTTGCCACTGCAAATAATTGAGCACACGCCGACCGTCGTCGCTGGCCTGGATACTGGCACTCAGGAACCCCTGGTGGTCCCGGGCCAGGCGCTCGGTCTGCTCCGACAAGGCGGTGACCAGCGCGTGCTGCCATTGAGGTTCGATGTCGAACTCCATCAGTTGGGTGAAACTGCGATTGTTCCTTGGCGATTGCATGAAAGGTCCCCTATGCAGGTAAGTCGGATCTTGCGATCCGAAAGCATGCAGGGTAAAACCTCTAGTTAACTTGAGGTCAAGCAGTGAATTGAAACGATGACGCAGATCGATATCCACAAGGAGCTCACCGTCGGCCAAGTGGCCGCCCGCAGCGGCGTGACGGTCACGGCCCTGCACTTCTACGAATCCAAGGGGCTGATCAAAAGCACGCGTAACCCGGGTAATCAGCGTCGTTACCCACGGGCGGTATTGCGTCGCGTGGCGCTGATCAAGGTCGCCCAGCGCCTGGGCATTCCCCTGGCGGAAATCGGCGAAGCGTTAAACAACCTGCCAGACAACCGCGCCCCGACGGCCGCCGACTGGCAGACCTTGTCGGCGCAATGGAGCCGGGACCTGGACGAGCGCATTAACCAATTGGTGGCGCTGCGTGATCGACTCAACGGCTGCATCGGCTGCGGATGCCTGTCGATGGAAGCGTGTCCGCTGCGCAATCAGGGCGACGTATTGGGCCAACACGGGCCGGGGGCACATCTGCTGGAACAACCGTGAAGCGTTCGTCGGCCCCCGCGCCCAGCCAGAGTCGCTGGCCTATAGTGGAAAGGCGCAAATCGACGAAGACTCTCTTCGCCTCCATAACAAAAGGAGAAACGTCATGGGCGTCAATGCCATTCCCGAAGGTTTCCATAACATCACCCCCTACCTGGGCATTCAAAAAGCTGCCGAAGCCATCGACTTCTACAAAAAAGCCTTCAATGCCACCGAGGTCATGCGCCTGGCCATGCCGGACGGGGGCATCGGGCATGCCGAACTGCGGATCAACGGTTATCCGATCATGCTCGGCACCCCTTGCGATCAAGGCCCCCTGAGTAACCCGGACCAATCGCCATCGGTCGGCTTACATCTATATGTCGAGGACGTGGACAGCGCATTTGCCCAGGCCATTGCCGCCGGTGGCACGGTGATTTCCGAGGTCAAGGACCAGTTCTACGGAGATCGCACCGGCACTTTGAAGGATCCCTATGGGCACCTGTGGTTCCTCGCGACACACAAGGAGGACCTGAGCCAGGAACAGATCGAGCAACGGGCCAGGGAGATGTTTCAACAAGGCTGACCGTTCCTGTGGCTAGGGGGTTTGCTCCCTGGCCACAAAAGACGCCGAAACTAAACGCGAAACATTTTCTTTCATCTTCCCCTTCAGGATTGCGATCGCTCGTTCGTCTTAATTAGATGCAGCAGGCCGCGTCGGCAAAAGCCACGGTCTGCTTTTTTCGGTTCACGGTGTTGCGAAGCCCGTAATACGGAACCTTTCATCGAATCAAGACGTTCAATCATGTCGAAGAAATCCCGCTCCAAACTCTGGTTCCTGGTCCATAGCTGGCTGGCCTTGCCCATCTGGTTCTTCGTGCTCATCGTCTGCGTCACCGGCACCCTGGCGGTGGTCAGCCAGGAGATCGTCTGGCTGGCCAACCCCGACATGCGGGCCAGCAAGCCATCGGACGATGCCCCGCTGCTCAGCTATGACCAGGTGATCGCCGCGATCAAGCAAGCCCAACCGCAAACCCAGGTGCAAAGCATCATTCGCCCGGACGAGTCGCATTTTGCTTTGGAAGTCGGCGTGACCTACCCCGACGGGCGCCCCGACACGGTCTACGTCAACCCGTACAGCGGCGTCATCCAGGGCTCGGCGCCGACGTTCAACTTCCAAGCCTTCACCCGCGCCCTGCATGGCTGGTGGCTGGTGCCGTTCACCAACGGCTACAGTTGGGGCTGGTACCTGGTGTCGTTCCTGGGCCTGCCCTTGCTCGCGTCCCTGGTGACCGGGCTGGTGGTCTACAAGCGTTTCTGGAAAGGCTTCTTCCGTCCGACCCTGCGGATTCGCCATGGCGCGCGGATTTTCTGGGGTGATTTCCACCGGCTCAGCGGTATCTGGTCGATCTGGTTCATCGCGGTCATCTCCGTCACCGGCACCTGGTTCCTGATCCAGGCCTTGCTAGGCGACAACCAGATCTCCATTTCCAGCGAACCGGTCATCCCGGTGGTGGCCCGTGAAAACGTTCCGTTGGCCGTTGACGGCCAGGCGCCACCGCAGTTGAACCTGGACCGGGCCATCGAAATCGCCCAGCAGCGCATCCCCGGACTGGAAGCGAGCTTCATCAACCTTCCCAGCAACGCCTATAGCCATCTGGAAATCGGCGGCCGCGGCTGGTATCCGCTAATGTTCCAGACCGCCACCATCAACCCCTACAACGGCGACGTGGCCGCCTCACGGCTGCTGTCGGACCGCACGACCCTGGAGTTCGTCACCGAATCCATGCGGCCCTTGCACACCGGGGATTTCGGCGGCCTCTGGATCAAGCTTATCTGGTTCTTCTTCGGCTTGGTCCTGAGCATGATGGTCCTCAGCGGGCTGCTGATCTGGACCAAACGCACGGCCCTGGCCACCGCCAATGCCTTCAAGCGTAACCAGAAACCCACCCGTGGCACTCGAATCGCCCAGGCACTGCAACCATCCGTCCACCGTGAATCGTCGGGGGGCAGCCTGTGAACCCGTCCAATACTGCGTCATCACCGTCGCGCCTGAGCCTGTTCTGGCATAAATGGCGCTTCCACCTCAACGTGTTACTGCTGCTGATCCCCCTGGGGTTCATGCCCAAATACCTTTCCGAAGCCGCACTGTTCCGCGGTGATGCCGGGCTTGGCGAACGGGATGTCGGCGAAGTCCAGGTCGGTCCCTGGAGCCTGCGCCTGGCGGAATTTCGCAACGAAGCCCCACGGGTCCAAGGGCCTGCCGGGCCGATGAAGCACTTCAACGCGGCCCTGTGCCAAAGCTGTATCGGCCAGGTCAAGGCCACCTACCTGCGCATTGGCAAGCCCCGGAGCCTGCGGGCCGCCGGGGTGATTTTCTTTGGCTCGCCCTATCGCATGGGCGCCTTGTTGCCGGTCCCGCCAAAGACCCAGCCCGATGCCGAACTGTGGATAACCCTCGAGGGCTGGGACGGTTCGATGCATCAAGCCTCCATTCCCCTGAACCAGGCCTCCCCGGCCACCGTCGCCTGGCTGAAGAACCAAGGACCCAAACAATGACCTTCCGCGCTTTATCCAAGGGCTTGGCGCTGCTGTTCTGCGCAGGCGCAAGCACCAGCGTCCTGGCCCACAACCCGATGTGCGAGTGCAAGGCCATCGACGCCGAGCAGATCCAATGCACCGGTGGCTTTTCCGACGGCAGCGGTGCGCCTGGGGTGACCCTGGACGTGATCGGTTATGACGAAACCATCCTCGTCCCGGGCAAGCTCGGTGCCGACTCGAAACTGACGTTCAAAAAACCCAACGCTGAATTCTACGTGCTCTTCGACGCCGGCCCCGGCCACGTGGTGGAAATCGACCAAGCCGACATCGAGGCCCCATGAGCAACGCCACGACTCAAATCATCCGCCCCGCCGGCGCGGGCCATGAAACCCTGTACGTGCTGCTGTTGTGCCTGGTCATCGTGCTGGTGGCCGGGTCTGTGGTGGCCTGGCATGGCAAAACCGAAGACACCCCTCACGTGGCCTCAAACCAACTCGACGCCCGCCGCGACCTCAGCGCCGCCGAGCAAGGCATCTATGCCGACCTGCGGGTGACCCTGGATGAAATCCGTTTGCTGCGCGAAGACCAACACACCCTGCCCGCCCCGCAAACCCTGGCCGAAGAAGGCTTTGCGCCGTTCGCCCAGGACGCCAGTTCCATCAGCCGCGGTGGCCACGCCTGGCAACAACTGCAGGACCAGGCCTACGTCGGCGCCAGTGCCAATCCGTCCGTGGCCGGTTCGTTTCTGATGCGCATCGGCGAAACGTCCGACGCTGCCCCGGACATCTGGCTCAACCGCGGCACTGGCCTCGCGACGCCCACCGCGCTGGACGACGCGGCGTTGTCCGCCGCCGGCTGGCAACGGATCGTCGCGCAATTCGATGCCGGCGTAACCCGCCAGCACCGGCACTGACCCCACGCCCTCATTCGAGAGAAGACCGTTTGCCCATGCCTATTGCATCCCAACGCCGACCCTTGCTGCGCCTGCTGTTGATCGGCCTGCTGGCCTGCCTGTTCACCTCGCCGGTGAACGCCGAAACAGCCAAGCGCCTGCGCATTGGCATCACCTTGCACCCGTATTACAGCTACGTGGCCAACATCGTCGGCGACAAGGCCGAAGTCGTGCCGCTGATCCCGGCCGGTTTCAACCCCCACGCCTATGAACCACGGGCCGAAGACATCAAGCGTATCGGCGACCTCGACGTGATCGTGCTCAACGGCGTGGGCCATGACGACTTCGCCGACCGTATGATCGCCGCCAGCGAAACCCCGAACGTGAAGGTGATCGAGGCAAACGAAAACGTGCCCCTGCTGGCCGCCACCGGCACGGCGGCCCGAGGCGCGGGCAAGGTCGTGAACCCGCACACCTTCCTGTCCATCAGCGCCTCCATCGCCCAGGTCAATAACATCGCGCGGGAGTTGGGCAAGCTCGACCCGGACAATGCCAAGGCCTACACCCAGAACGCCCGCGCCTATGGCAAGCGCCTGCGGCAGATGCGCGCCGCTGCCCTGGCGAAGCTGACCCAAGCCCCCAATGCGCAATTGCGGGTCGCCACGGTGCACGCCGCCTACGACTACCTGCTGCGTGAGTTCGGCCTGGAAGTGACCGCCGTGGTCGAGCCGGCCCATGGCATCGAACCGAGCCCCAGCCAATTGAAGAAAACCATCGACCAACTGCGGGAGCTGGACGTGAAGGTGATCTTCTCGGAGATGGATTTCCCGTCCACCTACGTCGACACCATCCAGCGTGAGTCGGGGGTGAAGCTGTACCCGCTCTCGCACATTTCCTACGGCGACTACAGCGCCGAGAAGTACGAAAAGGAAATGGCCGGCAACCTCGACACCGTGGTCCGGGCAATCCAGGAGTCCGGCGCATGACCGTCCAGGAACCCCTCACCCTGCCACGCGTCGGCCCCCGGATCGAGTTCGCCGAGGTCAGCCTGAACCTGGGCCGCACCCCCATTCTCGACAACGTGGCCTTTCAGGTGGAGCCCGGCAGCATCCATGCCTTGGTCGGCCCCAATGGCGGCGGCAAGAGTTCGCTGATCAAGACCTTGCTGGGACAGATGCCGCACCAGGGCCGCTTGAGCCTGCAATGGCCGGGCGAACCTGGTGTGATCGGCTACGTGCCCCAGGCGCTGGAATTCGACCGGGGCCTACCCATGACCGTGGATGACTTCATGGCAGCGATGTGTCAGCGCCGGCCGGCCTTTCTCGGCTTGAGCAAACATTACGCTGGCGCCATTGGCCAGGCCCTGGAGAGGGTCGGCATGCAGGACAAGCGCAAGCGGCGCATGGGCGCGCTGTCCGGCGGCGAGCGCCAGCGGGTGTTGCTGGCCCAGGGGTTGATTCCCTCGCCGCAGTTGCTGGTGCTGGATGAACCGATGTCGGCGCTGGACGAGGCCGGCATCCAGGTGTTCGAACGCTTGCTGCAGGACTGGCGCCAAGCCGGGATCACCGTGCTGTGGATCGAACATGATCTGGAAGCCGTCGGGCGTCTGGCCGACCGTGTCACCGGCCTGAATCGTCGCGTGCTGTTCGACGGCCCGCCACGCCAGACCCTGACCCCGGACCGGCTGCTGACGCTGTTTTCCACCCATCCACGCACGAACGGGAGCGCGACCTGATGAGTTATGAAGCCTTTCGTTTGATGGTCCAGGGCTGGGCCTCGGCCGGTTACCTGCCTGAGGCGCTGGCCTATGGGTTCGTAGTCAATGCATTGCTGGCCGGGTTGTTGATCGGCCCCGTGCTGGGCGGCCTCGGCACGCTGGTGGTGGTCAAGCGCTTCGCGTTTTTCTCCGAGGCGGTGGGCCATGCGGCGCTGACCGGCGTGGCCATCGGCATCCTCCTCGGCGAACCCTACACTGGCCCCTACGGCAGCCTGTTCGGCTACTGCCTGCTGTTCGGCATCCTGCTCAATTACCTGCGCAACCGCACCGGCCTGGCGCCGGACACGCTGATCGGCGTCTTCCTCTCGGTGTCGCTGGCCCTGGGCGCCAGCCTGCTGTTGATCCTGGCGGGCAAGATCAACGTGCACATCCTGGAAAACGTACTGTTCGGCTCGGTGCTGACGGTCAATGGCAACGACCTGGTCGTGCTGGCGGTGGTCGGTTCATTGGTGATGGCCCTGGCCTTGCCGTTGTACAACCGCATCATGCTCGCCAGCTTCAACCCGCAACTGGCGGCGGTGCGCGGGGTGGCGGTCAAGACCCTGGATTACCTGTTCGTGGTGCTGGTGACGCTGATCACCGTGGCGGCGGTGAAAGTCATCGGTGCCATTCTGGTGGGTGCGTTGCTGGTGATTCCAGCGGCGGCGGCGCGCTTGCTCAGCCAATCATTGAAAGGCTTTTTCTGGTGTTCGGTGCTGATCGCCACCGTCAGCACCTTGTGCGGGATCCTCGCGCCGATTGTGTTCGACCTGCCGATCCCGTCCGGCGCCGCGATCATCCTGGTGGCCGGCATCGCTTTCGCCCTGAGCGCCATCGCCCGCGGTGTCGTCCCCAGCCTCAAAGGGAATCTTGGATAAATGGTTTTTTCATTGCGACAACTGACCCTGGCCGTCGCGTTATGTGGCGTGGCCGTCACCTCGTCATTCGCCAGCGAAAAGGTTCGTTTGCTGGCAGCGCTGCCGGTCACCTATGGATTGAGCGAGGCTTTGCTCAAGGGCACCGAGGTCAGCCTGGAACGGGCCGCGCCCGCCAACCTGCCCGGCAGCCGCCAGAGTGCCTACTTCAGCGGCCGTGGCGCGCCGGCCTTGAGCAAACTGGCCAGCACTGCCGACGGGGTGATCGGCCTGCGTTCGCTGTGGCCGGACGATCCGCTGTACCCCATGGCCCGCCGCAGCAATATCCGCATCGTCGAAGTCGATGCCGCGCGCCCGGTGGACGGCGCCCTGCCCGGCATCGCCGTACAACCGGGCATGGCCGACGGCCTGGCAAGCCAGCCATGGATGGCCAGCCATAACCTGGGGCGCATGGCCGACGTGATCGCCGCCGACCTGGTGCGCCTGGCCCCGGCGGACAAAGCGAAAATCGATGCCAACCTCGCGGCCCTCAAGCAACGTTTGCTCAAACTCAGCGCCGACAGCGAAAAGCGCCTCGCCAGCGCCGATAACCTGAGCGTGGTCAGCCTGAGTGAGCATTTCGGCTACCTGATCAGCGGGCTCAACCTGGACAGCATCAGCACCGATGCCCGCCCGGACGCCGACTGGACAGCCGAAGCCCTCAAGCAATTGACCGCCACCTTGAAAGATAACGACGTGGCGCTGGTGCTGCACCATCGGCAACCTTCGGATGCGGTGAAGGCGGCCATCAACGAGGGCGGCAGCCGGCTACTGGTGCTGAGCACCGACGCCGCTGACCCCGTGGTAGAGCTGGAAAATAATGTGGGACTGGTCGTCGCGGCACTGGCAGGGGGCTGACTGCTGGAATGCGATCCATTGCGGGAGATTGCTCGCGATAGCGGTGTGTCAGTCGACATCAATGCTGGATTTACCGGCCTCATCGCGAGCAAGCTCGCTCCCACAGGGGATTGCAGCGGACCCAGAATTCAAATCCATCACAGATTTGTGGGAGCCGAGCTTGCTCGCGATTGCGGTGGATCAGCTTGCATCAATGTGGAATGTCTGACCGCTTTCGCGAGCAAGCCCGCTCCCACAGGTTTTATGTCAATTCAAGACATCCCCCGGCACCCGCACGAACCCTTCCATCAACACCCGCGCACTGCGGCTCATGATGGCTTTTTTTACGGTCCATTCGCCGTTGACCACACTGGCCTCGGCGCCGACGCGCAGGGTGCCGGACGGGTGGCCGAAACGTACGGCGTTGCGCTCGATGCCGCCAGCCGCGAGGTTCACCAAGGTGCCGGAAATCGCCGCGGCCGTGCCGATAGCCACCGCTGCGGTGCCCATCATGGCGTGGTGCAGCTTGCCCATGGACAACGCCCGCACCAGCAAGTCGACATCCCCCGCCGCCACGGTTTTTCCGCTTGAGGAAAGGTAATCCGCCGGTGGTGCGACAAACGCCACTTTCGGCGTGTGCTGGCGCTGGGCGGCTTCGTCCAGGTGCTTGATCAAGCCCATCCGCAAGGCACCGTGGGCGCGAATGCTTTCGAACATCGCCAACGCCTTGGGATCGCCATTGATAGCGCCCTGCAATTCGGTGCCGGTGTAGCCGACATCGCGAGCATTGATGAAAATCGTCGGGATCCCCGCGTTGATCAGCGTCGCCTTGAGCGTGCCAACACCGGGCACTTCCAAGTCGTCCACCAGGTTGCCGGTTGGAAACATCGAGCCGCCACCGCCCTCCTCCTCGGCCGCCGGGTCCATGAATTCCAATTGCACTTCGGCCGCTGGAAAAGTCACGCCGTCGAGTTCGAAGTCACCGGTTTCCTGCACCGCGCCCTCGGTGATCGGCACATGGGCGATGATGGTCTTGCCGATGTTGGCCTGCCAGATCCGCACCACGGCCACACCGTTCTGCGGAATACGACTGGCTTCCACCAAGCCGCTGCTGATGGCAAACGATCCCACCGCCGCCGACAGGTTGCCGCAGTTGCCGCTCCAGTCCACAAACGGCTTGTCGATGGACACCTGGCCAAACAGGTAATCGACATCGTGATCGGCCCGGGTGCTCTTGGACAGGATCACGGTCTTGCTGGTGCTGGACGTGGCGCCGCCCATGCCATCGATCTGCTTCTCGTACGGGTCGGGGCTGCCGATCACCCGCAGCAACAGGGCATCCCGGGCCGGCCCGGGAACACGGGCCGCTTCGGGGAGGTCTTGCAGGCTGAAGAACACGCCTTTGCTGGTGCCGCCACGCATGTAGGTCGCGGGGATCTTGATTTGAGGCGAGTGAGCCATGTGCTCCAACTCCTGAAAAAACGGGCGGCCAGAGAACGGACCACCCAAGCGATTTAAACGGCCACCGCCGATTCGAGGAAGTCCTGGGCAAAGCGTTGCAGCACGCCCCCGGCTTCGTAGATCGACACTTCTTCGGCGGTATCGAGACGGCAGGTCACCGGCACTTCGACGCGCTCGCCATTCTTGCGAGTGATGACCAGGGTCAGCGTCGCCCGCGGGGTGCGTTCGCCGATCACGTCGTAAATCTCGCTCCCGTCGATGCCCAGGGTCTTGCGATCAGTCCCGGGCTTGAACTCCAGCGGCAACACGCCCATGCCCACCAGGTTGGTGCGGTGGATGCGTTCGAAACCTTCGGCGGCGATCGCCTCGACCCCGGCCAGGCGCACGCCCTTGGCCGCCCAGTCCCGGGACGAACCCTGGCCGTAGTCGGCGCCGGCAATGATGATCAGCGGCTGCTTGCGCTCCATGTAGGTTTCGATGGCTTCCCACATGCGCATGACCTGGCCTTCCGGCTCGACCCGGGCCAGGGAACCCTGCTTGACCTTGCCGTTTTCCTGGACCATTTCATTGAACAGTTTCGGGTTGGCGAACGTGGCGCGTTGCGCGGTCAGGTGGTCGCCGCGGTGGGTCGCGTAGGAGTTGAAGTCCTCTTCCGGCAGGCCCATTTTCGCCAGGTATTCACCCGCGGCGCTGTCCAGCATGATGGCGTTGGACGGCGACAAGTGGTCGGTGGTGATGTTGTCCGGCAGCACCGCCAGCGGGCGCATCCCCTTGAGCGGCCGCGCACCGGCCAGCGCGCCTTCCCAATACGGCGGACGACGGATGTAGGTGCTTTGTGGGCGCCAGTCGTACAGCGGCGTCACTTTCGGCCCGGTGTCTTCCTGGATGGCGAACATCGGAATGTACACCTGGCGGAACTGCTCCGGTTTCACCGAAGCCTTGACCACCGCGTCGATTTCTTCGTCGCTTGGCCAGATGTCCTTGAGGCGAATCTCGCGGCCGTCCACCACGCCCAGCACATCTTTCTCGATGTCGAAGCGGATGGTCCCGGCGATGGCATAAGCGACCACCAATGGCGGCGAGGCAAGGAACGCCTGCTTGGCGTACGGATGGATACGCCCGTCGAAGTTGCGATTGCCCGACAGCACGGCCGTGGCGTACAGGTCGCGGTCGATGATTTCCTGCTGGATCACCGGGTCCAGCGCGCCCGACATGCCGTTGCAGGTGGTGCAGGCGAACGCCACCACGCCGAAGCCCAGCTTCTCGAGTTCGGACGTCAGACCGGCTTCATCCAGGTACAGCGCCACGGTTTTCGAGCCCGGCGCCAGGGACGACTTGACCCACGGCTTGCGGGCCAGACCCAAGCGGTTGGCGTTGCGCGCCAGCAGGCCAGCGGCGATCACGTTGCGCGGGTTGCTGGTGTTGGTGCAACTGGTGATCGCGGCGATGATTACCGCGCCGTCGGGCATTTGCCCGGGCACATCGTCCCACTGACCGGAGATGCCTTTGGCGGCCAGATCCGACACCGCGACGCGGGCGTGGGGGTTGCTCGGGCCGGCCATGTTGCGCACCACCGAGGACAGGTCGAAGGTCAGGCCACGCTCGTACTGCGCGCTTTTGAGGCTATCGGCCCACAGGCCCACGTGCTTGGCATAGGTTTCCACCAACTGCACCTGGGTGTCTTCGCGGCCGGTGAGCTTCAGGTAATCGATCGTCTGCTGATCGATATGGAACATCGCCGCCGTGGCGCCGTATTCCGGGGCCATGTTGGAGATGGTCGCACGGTCGCCCAAGGTCAGGGCACTGGCGCCTTCGCCGAAGAACTCCAGCCACGCCCCCACCACTTTTTGCTTGCGCAGGAACTCGGTCAGCGCCAGGACCATGTCCGTGGCGGTGATGCCCGGTTGCAGCTTGCCGGTCAGCTCGACGCCGACGATTTCCGGCAGGCGCATCCACGAGGCGCGACCGAGCATGACGCTTTCGGCTTCCAAACCACCGACACCGATGGCGATCACGCCCAAGGCATCGACGTGGGGCGTGTGGCTGTCAGTGCCAACGCAGGTGTCGGGAAACGCCACGCCGTCACGCTGCTGGATCACCGGCGACATTTTTTCCAGGTTGATTTGGTGCATGATCCCGTTGCCCGGCGGAATCACGTCGACGTTCTTGAAGGCTTTCTTGGTCCAGTTGATGAAGTGAAAGCGGTCTTCGTTGCGGCGGTCTTCGATGGCGCGGTTCTTGGCGAAGGCTTGCGGGTCGGAACCACCGCTTTCCACCGCCAGGGAATGGTCGACGATCAATTGGGTTGGCACCACCGGGTTGACCTGCGCCGGGTCACCGCCCTGCAAGGCAATGGCATCGCGCAAGCCGGCCAGGTCCACCAGGGCGGTTTGGCCGAGGATGTCATGGCACACCACGCGCGCCGGGAACCATGGGAAGTCCAGGTCACGCTTGCGCTCGATCAGTTGCAGCAGCGACTCGCGCAGCGTGGCCGGGTCGCAGCGCCGCACCAGGTTTTCCGCCAACACGCGGGAGGTGTATGGCAGGCCGTCATAAGCGCCAGGGCGGATGGCCTCCACTGCCCCGCGAACGTCGAAATAATCCAGCGAAGTGCCAGGTAGCGGTTTGCGAAATTCTGTGTTCATCGTCAGGACTCGGGTCACGGTGGTTTCAGAAGGGGCTGGCGCAGCTACTGAAGTAAACTCGGTCCACTGTGGGAGCGGGCTTGCTCGCGAAGGCGGTGTATCAGTCGGCATCAATGTTGGATGTCAGTTCGCATTCGCGAGCAAGCCCGCTCCCACAAGGGGTTTTAGATTCCTTCAGTTGCAGCGTCAGCGCCCTCCAGCTCAGCGCTGTTCGATTGGCACGAACTTGCGCTGTTCGACGCCGGTGTATTCGGCGCTCGGTCGGATGATGCGGTTGTTGGCGCGTTGTTCGAACACGTGGGCGGCCCAGCCGGTCAGGCGCGAGCAGACGAAGATCGGTGTGAACAGCTTGGTCGGGATGCCCATGAAGTGGTACGCCGAGGCATGGTAGAAATCGGCGTTGGGGAACAGTTTCTTTTGCTCCCACATGGTCTTGTCGATGGCCTCGGAGACCGGGAACAGCACCGTGTCGCCCACTTCGTCGGCGAGTTTTTTCGACCAGCCCTTGATCACCTCGTTGCGCGGGTCGTTGTCCTTATAGATCGCGTGACCGAAGCCCATGATCTTGTCCTTGCGCGCCAGCATGCCGAGGGTGCCTTCGATGGCCTCCTGGGGTGAGCTGAAGCGCTCGATCATTTCCATCGCCGCTTCGTTGGCGCCGCCGTGCAACGGGCCGCGCAACGAGCCGATGGCGGCGGTGATGCAGGAGAACAGGTCCGACAGCGTGGAGGCGCAGACCCGGGCAGTGAAGGTCGAGGCGTTGAATTCGTGCTCGGCGTAAAGGATCAGCGAGACATTCATCACCTTCACGTGCAGCTCGCTCGGCGTCTTGCCGTGCAACAGGTGCAGGAAGTGACCGCCGATGGACACTTCGTCGGTCACGCATTCGATGCGCTGGCCTTGGTGGCTGAAGCGATACCAGTAACACATGATCGCCGGGAACGCCGCCAGCAGACGATCGGTCTTGTCGTGTTGCTGGGAGAAATCCTGCTCGGGTTCCAGGTTGCCCAGGAACGAGCAGCCGGTGCGCATCACGTCCATCGGGTGGGCGTCGGCGGGAATGCGCTCCAGCACTTCTTTCAAGGCTTGGGGCAAGTCGCGCAGTTGGCGCAGTTTACCGGTGTAGGCGTCCAGCTGTGCCTGGGTCGGCAGTTCGCCGTACAGCAGCAGGTAGGCTACTTCTTCAAATTGCGCATCTGCCGCCAGGTCGCGGACGTCGTAGCCGCGATAGGTCAGGCCGGCGCCCGATTGGCCCACGGTGGACAATGCGGTTTGCCCGGCCACCTGGCCACGGAGCCCGGCGCCACTGAGTACTTTTGCTTCGGCCATTTGCTGTCTCCAGTTTTTAGATTTGTAGAGAATGGAGGAAAAAGATCGCAGCCTCGTTGCACTCGACAGCGCCTACACAGCTCCTACGCGGCCCAACTCTGTAGGAGCTGTCGAGCGAAGCGAGGCTGCGATCTGTTCATTTTTTCGCCGCGAACAATGCATCGAGCTTCTGCTCGAAGGTGTGGTAGTCGATGCGATCGTAAAGCTCCATGCGGGTCTGCATGGTGTCGATGACATTCTGTTGCGTGCCGTCGCGGCGGATCGCGGTGTAGACGTTCTCGGCCGCTTTGTTCATGGCCCGGAAGGCCGACAGCGGGTACAGCACCAGGGACACGTCGGCACCGGCCAACTGTTCGGTGGTGTACAGCGGAGTCGCGCCGAATTCGGTGATGTTGGCCAGGATCGGCGCTTTCACGCGGCTGGCGAACAGCTTGTACATTTCAAGCTCGGTGATGGCTTCGGGAAAAATCATGTCGGCACCGGCCTCAATGCACGCAGCGGCGCGGTCCAGGGCCGATTCCAAGCCTTCCACCGCCAGGGCATCGGTACGCGCCATGATCACGAAACTGTCATCGGTACGGGCATCGACGGCGGCCTTGATGCGGTCGACCATCTCTTGCTGGGAAACGATTTCCTTGTTCGGACGATGGCCGCAACGCTTGGCGCCGACCTGGTCTTCGATATGAATCGCCGCGGCGCCGAACTTGATCATCGACTTGACCGTGCGCGCGACGTTGAATGCCGAGGAACCGAAACCGGTGTCCACGTCCACCAGCAGCGGCAGATCACAGACATCGGTGATGCGGCGCACGTCGGTCAGCACGTCATCCAGGCCGGTGATGCCCAGGTCCGGCACGCCGAGGGAACCGGCCGCCACGCCGCCACCCGACAGATAGATCGCCTTGAAACCGGCGCGCTTGGCCAGCAGCGCGTGGTTGGCATTGATCGTGCCCACCACTTGCAGCGGATGTTCGCTGGCGACCGCATCGCGGAAACGCTGGCCTGGCGTGCTGTTGCTGGAACTCATGACTCACCTCGTTCAGTGGCGGCGCTGTCCTGGAAATGACGCGCGATGTTGCGTTTGGAGGCGCCGATGTGCCGGCGCATCAATAATTCAGCCAACTCACCGTCACGGTCGGCGATGGCGTCTAGAATCCGGTGGTGCTCGGCAAAGGCCTGGCGCGGACGGTTGGGCGTGGTGGAAAACTGGATGCGGTACATGCGCACCAGTTGATACAGCTCGCCGCACAGCATTTGCGTCAGGGTGCGGTTACCGCTGCCCTGGATGATCCGGTAGTGAAAGTCGAAATCGCCTTCCTGCTGGTAATAACCGACACCGGCCTGGAACGCCGCATCGCGCTCGTGGGTTTCCAGCACCCGGCGCAGTTCGTCGATTTCTTCCAGGGTCATGCGTTCGGCCGCCAGGCGGCAGGCCATGCCTTCGAGGGATTCACGGATTTCGTAGAGTTCCAGCAGCTCGGCGTGGCTCAGCGACACCACCCGGGCACCCACGTGGGGCACGCGTACCAGCAGGCGCTGGCCTTCCAGGCGGTGAATGGCCTCGCGCAGCGGCCCGCGGCTGATGCCGTAGGTGCGCGCCAGCTCGGGCTCGGAGATCTTGCTGCCGGGGGCGATCTCACCCTTGACGATGGCGGCCTGGATACGCCGGAAGACGTTCTCGGACAGGGTCTCCGAGTCGTCTTGGGCCATCACCGGGGTTTCGAGCTGATCGAGCATATTGTCGACACCTTGAAAATCAATATGGCAAAAACTAACCAATAGCACCCTTAACGTCAAAACAAAAATCAACATTGTCGACAATCGTCTAATAAACGCCTTGTCGATAACCCCGTTGCATGAAGAGATCGTAGCCTCGGGCCAGCGGTGGCGTCAGAAAACCACCGTGCTAGAATGCCGCGGTTATTCGCCGCTCTCCTTTTATAGAGAAAGGCTGCCTAGGGAGCTTGTGCAGTAATGCCAGGGCCTGAACCGATAAACGGAACGCTGCGCACCAGGATCTATGACACTCAAGCCCTTATCTGCTGCTTTCTATTTCATGTGCCTGCCGGGGCTTGCCGTGGCGGGTGAAAAAACCGTGTACGGCCTCAACGAGTACGCCGCCCTGCAGGGCATCGACCTGGAGGTCGCCGCCAAGCTCGACACCGGCGCCAAGACCGCGTCCCTCAGCGCCCGGGACATCAAGCGCTTCAAGCGCGATGGCGAATCCTGGGTGCGTTTTTACCTGGCCATCGACGCGGCCCACTCGCACCCCATCGAACGTCCGCTGGCCAGGGTCAGCAAGATCAAGCGCCGCGCCGGTGACTACGACCCGGAAGAAGGCAAGAAATACACGGCCCGGCCGGTCATCGAACTGGATATCTGCATGGGCTCGGCCCTGCGCAGCATCGAAGTGAACCTGACCGACCGCAGCGCCTTCCAATACCCGTTGCTGATCGGTTCCGAGGCGCTCAAGCGCTTCGACGCGCTGGTCGACCCCAGTCTTAAATACGCTGCCGGCAAACCCGCCTGCGCCAATGCCGCTCAAACCGCAGAGTAATTCCAATGCGCTCCCTTACCCTCCATCTGAAAATGCTGATCGCCATCCTGGTGGTGCTGGGCCTGTCGGTAACGGCCTATCAGATTTTCGTGCTCGGCATCCCGGTCACCGAAGACGCCACCGACGACCTGTGGAACATCGACGCCAAGGTCGAATTCGTGCCCAACGCCAAGGATCCGGTCAAGATCCAGATGTTCGTGCCGCCCCTGAGCCGCGACTACGTGAGCCTCAACGAGAGCTTCATTTCCAATAATTACGGCGTGGCGGTGAACCGGGTCGACGGTAACCGCAAGGTGACGTGGTCGGCCCGTCGCGCCAAGGGTAACCAGACCCTTTATTACCGCCTGGTGCTGACCAAGCGCTACAGCGCCGAGAAAACCAAGGTCAAGGGCCCGACCTTCCGCGACAGCATCGCCGTCGAAGGCCCGGAGAAACTGGCCGCCGAAGCCCTGCTCGCGCCGATCCGTCAGCACTCGGCCGACGTCGAGACGTTCATCAGCGAAGCGATCAAACGGGTCAACAACCTCAACGACGACAACGTCAAGCTGTTGCTGGCTGGCGATCCTTCTTCGGCCAACAAGGCGCGCATCGTCGAATTGGTGCTGTCCATCGCCCATGTGCCGGTAGAGAAGGTCCACACCATTCGCCTGGTGGCCGACCAGCCGCAGACACCTGAGCTGTGGCTGCGCAGTTTCAACGGCACCGACTGGCTGTATTTCAACCCGGACTCCGGCGAACAGGGCCTGCCCACCGACCGTCTGCTGTGGTGGACCGGCGATGAAAACCTGATCACCGTCGATGGCGGCAAAAAAGCCACCGTCACCTTCAGCATGAACAACAGCGAAATGAACGCCATTCGCCTGGCCAAGCTGACGGACGAGAACACCGACGCCAACTTCCTCGAATACTCGCTCTATGGCCTGCCGCTGCAGACCCAACAGACGTTCATGATCATGGTGATGATCCCGATCGGCGTGCTGGTGATCCTGATACTGCGCAACCTGATCGGCTTGCAAACCCTCGGGACCTTCACCCCGGTGCTGATCGCTTTGGCCTTCCGTGAAACCCAGTTGGGCTTCGGCATCATTCTGTTCACAGTGATCACCACGCTGGGTCTATCGCTGCGTTCGTACCTGGAGCACCTCAAGCTGCAGATGCTGCCAAGGCTCTCGGTGGTGCTGACATTCGTGGTGGTGCTGATCGCCGCCATCAGCCTGTTCAGCCATAAGCTGGGCCTGGAACGCGGCCTGTCGGTGGCGCTGTTCCCGATGGTGATCCTGACCATGACCATCGAACGCCTGTCCATCACCTGGGAAGAACGCGGCGCCGGCCACGCGATGAAAGTCGCCATCGGCACCCTGTTCGCCGCGTCCCTGGCGCACCTGATCATGAGCGTGCCGGAGCTGGTGTACTTCGTGTTCACCTTCCCGGCGATCCTGCTGATCCTGGTGGGCTTCATGCTGGCCATGGGGCGTTATCGCGGCTACCGCCTGACCGAGCTGGTCCGGTTCAAGGCCTTCCTCAAGGCAGACTCCTGATGTTCGGCTTCTGGAAGACCTGGAAGGCCCTGGAAGCCCGGGGCATCATGGGCATCAACCGGCGTAATGCCGACTACGTGCTCAAGTACAACAAGCGCAGCCTGTATCCCATTGTCGATGACAAGATCATCACCAAGGAACGGGCCATCACCGCCGGCATTCATGTGCCGGAGCTGTACGGGGTGATCTCCACCGAGAAGGAAATCGACAAGCTCGACGAGATCATCGGCGGGCGCACCGACTTCGTGATCAAGCCGGCCCAGGGCGCCGGCGGCGACGGCATCATCGTCATCGCCGACCGCTTCGAAGGCCGCTATCGCACGGTGTCCGGCAAAATCATCAGCCATGAGGAGATCGAGCACCATGTCTCCAGCATCCTCACTGGCCTGTATTCCCTGGGTGGGCACCGTGACCGGGCGCTGATCGAGTACCGCGTGACGCCGGACCAGATCTTCAAGAGCATCAGCTACGAAGGCGTGCCGGACATCCGCATCATCGTGCTGATGGGCTATCCGGTGATGGCCATGCTGCGCTTGCCGACCCGCCAGTCCGGCGGCAAGGCCAACCTGCACCAGGGCGCCATCGGCGTGGGCGTCGACCTCGCCACGGGCCTGACCCTGCGCGGCACCTGGCTGAACAACATCATCACCAAACACCCCGACACCACCAACGCGGTGGATGGCGTGCAACTGCCCTACTGGGACGGTTTCATGAAACTGGCCGCCGGTTGCTATGAACTGTGCGGGCTGGGCTACATCGGCGTCGACATGGTGCTGGACCAGGAAAAAGGGCCGTTGATCCTGGAACTGAATGCCCGGCCGGGCCTGAACATCCAGATCGCCAACGACTGCGGCCTGACCCTGCGCACCCACGCGGTGGAAGCCCGCCTGGAAGAACTCCAGGCCCGGGGCGTTATCGAAACCGCAGAAGAACGCGTGGCGTTTGCCCAGGAGTTGTTTGGGCATATTCCGCCGGTTGAGGGTTGAGGGTCTAAACCTGCCTACCACAACACCTGTGGCGAGGGGATTTATCCCCGCTGGGTTGCGCAGCAACCCCAAACAGGCCTCATGCAGTCAGCCTGATACGCCGAGGTGGTAGGCTTTAGGGTTGCTTCGCAACCCAGCGGGGATAAATCCCCTCGCCACACAAGGTGTTCACAGCCAAATTACTTTAGATGGCCCCGTACTTACTCATCTCCGACACCCCTCTAGGAGCAAATCCCACAGGGGATTACAATCGCCCCCCCGCCTGAACGGCTGACCCGCCCCGCCCATGCCAACCTGCTCCGTACACCCGCTGCCCTACCGCACCAACCCCGCCGAGTATTTCGCGGCGATCCGTCATGCCCCGGGCAGCGTGCTGCTCGACAGCGGCCGGCCGAGTGCCAAGCGCGGGCGTTACGACCTGCTCAGCGCCTGGCCGCTGGCACAATTGGCGGTGTTGCCGGACGAGAGCGGCAGCGATTTCCTGCAACGCCTGCGCACTCAGCTGACACAACTGGGCGAAGCAGTAATGCCGGCCACGGTGCAATTGCCCTTCGCCGGCGGCCTGATCGGCTACTTGAGCTACGACTTCGGCCGACACCTCGAAACCTTGCCGTCCCACGCCAAGGACGACCTGCAACTGCCCGACGCGCGTTTTGGCGTGTACGACTGGGCTTTGGTCAGTGATCACCAGGCGGGCACCAGCCAACTGGTGTTCCACCCCCATTGTGCCGAAGGCGAACGCCAGCGCCTGATCGCGCTGTTCAGCCAGCCGACCACCGCGCCCGTTTCGCCGTTCAGCCTTGAAGGGCCGATGACGCCGGACCTAAGCGCGAAGGCCTATCAACAGGCGTTCGAACGTATCCAGGCGTACATACAGGCCGGTGACTGCTATCAGGTCAACTTTGCCCAACGCTTCCGCGCGCCTTGCCAGGGTGATGCCTGGGCCGCTTACCAGGCGTTGCGGGCGGCCTGCCCGACGCCATTTTCCGGCTTCCAGAGCCTGCCGGAGGGTGGCGCGGTGCTGAGCCTGTCCCCCGAGCGCTTCGTCAAAGTCAGCGAAGGCCAGGTGGAAACCCGACCGATCAAGGGCACCCGCCCCCGCGGCACAACGCCCGAAGAAGACGCGGCCCATGCCGCCGAGCTGCTGGCCAGCCCCAAGGACCGGGCGGAAAACCTGATGATCGTCGACCTGCTGCGCAACGACCTGGGCCGCACCTGCCGCATCGGCTCGGTGCGGGTGCCGGAGTTGTTCAGCCTGGAAAGCTACCCGAATGTGCATCACCTGGTCAGCAGCGTGACCGGCGAACTGGCCGACGACAAGGACGCCTTGGACCTGATCGCCGGCAGCTTCCCCGGCGGCTCGATCACCGGCGCGCCGAAAATCCGCGCCATGCAGATCATCGACGAACTCGAACCGACCCGGCGCGGGCTGTATTGCGGCTCGCTGCTGTACCTGGACGTGCGCGGGGAAATGGACAGCTCCATCGCCATCCGCAGTTTGCTGGTCAAGGATAGGCAGGTGTGCTGCTGGGGCGGCGGCGGGATTGTCGCGGACTCGGACTGGGAAGCCGAGTATCAGGAATCGATTACCAAGGTTCGGGTGTTGCTCGAGACCTTGCAGAACCTCTAAAACATCGCGGGCAAGCCTTGCTCCCACAGGTTACCTGTTCACAAAAAGGTGCCTGATAGAGCTCCTGTGGGAGCAAGGCTTGCCCGCGATGACAGTGTGTCAGTCGACATCAATGCCGGCTGGACCACCGCCTTCGCGAGCAAGCCCGCTCCCACAGGGGATTGGGTTTACAGACTGAGGCTGCGGTTCGAAGCCTTGAGGAATTCCTGCTTCAACTCGGCAAACGTGTGCACCGCCGGGAATTGCGGGAACTCGCGGATCACGTTCTCCGGCGCATGGAACAGAATCCCGGCGTCGGCCTCGCCCAGCATCGTCGTGTCGTTGTAGGAGTCCCCCGCCGCAATCACCCGGTAATACAGGCTCTTGAAAGCCAAAACCGACTGGCGCTTGGGATCTTTCTGACGCAACTGGTAGCCGGTCACCCGCCCGCTGTCATCGGTAATCAAGCGATGGCAGAGCAAAGTCGGAAAACCCAGCTGGCGCATCAACGGTTGGGAAAATTCGTAGAACGTGTCGGAAAGAATCACCACCTGGAAGCGCTCGCGCAGCCAGTCGACGAATTCGATGGCGCCGTCCAGCGGCTTGAGGGTGGCGATGACTTCCTGGATGTCGGAGAGCTTGAGGCCATGCTCGTCGAGAATGCGCAACCGTTGCTTCATCAGCACGTCGTAGTCGGGAATGTCCCGAGTGGTTGCCCTGAGGGAGTCAATCCCGGTTTTTTCAGCGAAGGCGATCCAGATCTCCGGGACCAGCACACCTTCCAGGTCGAGACAGGCAATTTCCACAAGACACTCCCATTTTTTCTGATGTTTATCGGTTGAGCGAATAAAGGCTTGCCGACTCTAGCCATTCGTCGAAGCCCGCGCAACGCACAGGAACGCGCCAGCCCCGACAGCTTTTGTTACCATCAGCCCCATATAGAGCGCCCAGCGCCACCGACCTGTAGGAAACCGCCCTGATGAGCCCATCGTTTGACGTCGTGGAACTCGCCACGACCTATGCCAACAAGTCCCCGCAGGACATCCTCAAGCTGGCCTTCGCCGAATTCGGCGACGAGCTGTGGATATCTTTCAGCGGCGCCGAAGACGTGGTGCTGGTGGACATGGCCTGGAAACTGAACAAAAACGTCAAGGTGTTCAGCCTCGACACCGGTCGCCTGCACCCGGAGACCTATCGCTTCATCGATCAAGTGCGCGAGCACTACAAGATCGACATCGAACTGGTGTCGCCGGACTACACGAAACTTGAACCTTTCGTGAAAGAAAAAGGCCTGTTCAGCTTCTACAAGGACGGTCACGGCGAGTGCTGCGGCATCCGCAAGATCGAGCCGCTGCGGCGCAAACTGACCGATGTCCGCGCCTGGGCCACCGGCCAGCGCCGCGACCAGAGCCCCGGCACCCGCAGCCAGGTGGCGGTGCTGGAAATCGACACGGCGTTCTCCACCCCCGAACGCACCCTGTACAAGTTCAACCCGCTGTCACAGATGACCAGTGAGGAAGTCTGGGGTTATATCCGCATGCTCGAGCTGCCTTACAACAGCCTGCATGAGCGCGGCTTCATCAGCATCGGCTGCGAGCCCTGCACCCGCCCGGTGCTGCCGAACCAGCACGAGCGCGAAGGCCGCTGGTGGTGGGAAGAAGCCACGCAGAAAGAATGCGGGCTGCACGCCGGGAACATCATCGCCAAATCCAAGACCGTCTAAGCGTCCGCCCTACCCTGTACACAAAAATGTCACCACAAGTGGCATTTTTGTGTGCACTTATCTTGTCGCTGCCCCGAAAGGTTACACCGACCTTCCCGCTTCGCCTGTCCTTCTACATCCCCTGGCGTTCGCCGAAAAATAAATACCTGTTTAAACGGTCAGTTTTAAATCGCCGTATTTCAGTTAGTTATTAATCCAACATAACAAAACGAAATTATTTCCGTAACGGATAGATCCGTAAGTGGCATAAATCTGGCTTGAGTCGACAAGTGTTTTGTATACAACATTTATAAAACATACACACACTTTAGATCCGCAAGCCTGAAGCGCCCTATCCCGTACAGGCTGCAGATGCCCCGTAACCAATGATGCTCGCCCGCCGCGACGAAGATTTGTCGAGCCCCGCGCTCATGCACAGTCATCGCTGCGCCGAGAATCAGGAGCCTGCCGGAATGCGTACAAGTCTCTCCAACAACATCGCGCTGGATCTGCCCTCCACCACCCCTGCCCTCGATGACAACAGCGCAGCGTCCCTGGCCTTGAGCCCGAGACTGCACAACAAGGATCTGGCGCCGACCAAGGCCGAAGGTCGCCGCTGGGGTCGCTACAGCATCTTTGCCCTGTGGACCAATGACGTGCACAACATCGCCAACTATTCCTTCGCCATTGGCCTCTATGCCCTGGGCTTGGGTGGCTGGCAGATCCTGCTGTCCTTAGGCATAGGCGCGGCACTGGTGTACGGCTTCATGAACCTGTCTGGCTACATGGGCCAGAAAACCGGGGTGCCGTTCCCGGTGATCAGCCGGATCAGCTTCGGGATCCACGGCGCGCAGATTCCGGCCTTGATCAGGGCGGTCATCGCCATTGCCTGGTTCGGGATCCAGACCTACCTGGCCTCGGTGGTGTTCCGCGTCTTGCTGGTGGCGATCCACCCGGGTTTCGCCGACTACGACCGCGACTCGATCCTCGGCCTGTCGAGCCTGGGCTGGGTGTGCTTCGTGGCGATCTGGTTCGTGCAACTGGTGATCCTGGCCTACGGCATGGAGATGGTGCGCCGTTATGAAGGCTTTGCCGGCCCGGTGATCCTGGTGACCGTTGCGGCCCTGGCCGGTTGGATGTACACCCAGGCCGGCGCCACCATTGCCTGGTCGATTCGCGAGCCGCTGACCGGTGGCGAAATGTGGCGCAATATCTTTGCCGGCGGCGCGCTGTGGCTGTCGATCTACGGCACCTTGATCCTCAATTTCTGCGACTTCGCCCGCTCCTCACCGTGCCGCCGGACCATCATCGTCGGCAATTTCTGGGGCCTGCCGGTGAACATCCTGATGTTTGCCGGGATCACCATCCTGCTCTGCGGTGCACAGTTCCAGATCAATGGGCAAATCATCGAAAGCCCGACCCAGGTCATTGCCTCGATCCCCAACACTTTCTTCCTCGTGCTCGGCTGCCTGGCCTTCCTGATCGTCACGGTGGCGGTGAACATCATGGCCAACTTCGTCGCCCCGGCGTTCGTGCTCAGTAATCTGGCGCCCAAGTACCTGACGTTCCGCCGCGCAGGGCTGATCAGCGCCGCCATTGCCGTGCTGATCCTGCCGTGGAACCTCTACAACAGCCCACTGGTGATCGTGTATTTCCTGTCCGGCCTCGGCGCCCTGCTCGGGCCGCTGTACGGGGTGATCATGGTCGACTATTGGCTGCTGCGAAAAGGCCGCATCAACGTGCCGCAACTGTACAGCGAGGACCCAAACGGTGCGTATTTCTACAACAACGGGGTCAACCTGCGTGCGGTGGCGGCGTTCATTCCGGCGGCGCTGATCGCGATCATCCTGGCCCTGGCGCCCGGTTTTGAGGCCGTTTCACCGTTTTCCTGGCTGATTGGCGCTTCGATTGCAGGGTTGCTGTACCTGATCATCGCCAAGCGCCAGCCGTATTACGAGGACGTCAGCGGCGAATCCATCGCTGTGGATAACGTCCATCATTGATTGCTCAAACGGCCCGCCAGGTTCGGGCCGCTTACTTTTATGTGTAAAGGAGGACAGCTCATGCGCATTCTCGTGGTCAACGTCAACACCACCGAATCCATCACTCAGGCCATCGCCCGACAAGCTCAGGCCGTCGCCGCGCCGGGCACCGAGATCGTCGGGCTCACGCCGCATTTCGGTGCCGATTCCATCGAGGGCAATTTTGAAAGCTACCTGGCGGCCATAGCGGTGATGGACCGGGTGATGTCCTACGACCAGCCGTTCGACGCGGTGATCCAGGCCGGCTACGGAGAACATGGCCGCGAAGGTCTGCAAGAACTGTTGAACGTGCCGGTGGTGGACATTACCGATGCCGGCGCCAGCACCGCGATGTTCCTTGGTCACGCTTATTCAGTGGTCACCACCCTGGACCGTACCGTGCCGCTGATCGAAGACCGGCTCAAGCTGTCCGGCCTGTTCGACCGCTGCGCCTCGGTACGGGCCAGTGGCCTGGCGGTGCTGGAACTGGAGCAAGACCCGCAACGGGCAATTGAAGCCATCGTGCAGCAGGCCGAGTTGGCGGTCAGCCAGGACAAGGCCGAAGTGATCTGCCTGGGCTGCGGCGGCATGGCCGGGCTCGATGAGCAGATCCGCCAGCGCACCGGGGTGCCGGTGGTGGATGGCGTGACGGCGGCGGTGACCATTGCCGAGTCGCTGGTGCGGCTGGGGTTGTCGACGTCGAAAGTGCGCACCTACGCCACGCCTCGGCCCAAGACCATCATTGGCTGGCCGGGGCGGTTTGGGCGGTGAGTTCACAGGTTTAGACCGAGGTGCCCTCAATCGCGAGCAAGCTCGCTCCCACAGTTGATGGGTGGTGATCAGCCGTTTTGTGAACACCACCAACCCTGTGGGAGCGAGCTTGCTCGCGATTGAGGCCACTCGGTCCAGAGCCCAACTCAAACCGCACTGAACCGCCGCGCCAGCCCCTGCTCGGCAAACTGCTCGATGATGAAATCCACGAACGCCCGGGTCTTGCCCGGCAGCAATTTGTGTTCGGCGTAGTAGATGGAGATGTTGCCATCGTCGACGTACCAGTCCGGCAGCACCCGTTGCAACGCGCCGGACTCCAGGTAGGGCACGGCCACCGGCATGCTCACCAGGCCGATGCCTAGCCCCTGGGCCGCGGCCGCGCAGTCGGCTTCCGAGTCGCTCATGGTCATGCGGGTCTTGAGCATGAGCGGGCTGTGTTGCTGGGTACGGCTGGTCAATTGCCAGGAACGCACCCGCCCGGTTTGTGGCGAACGAATCAGGATGCCCTGGTGCTGCGCCAGATCCTCCGGCGCCACCAACGCAGCATGGGTTTGCAGATAGTCCGTTGAGGCAACCAGCACCCGATGGGCCACCGCCAACTTGCGCGCCACCACGCCCTGGGGCAACTCGAAGCCGCCGCCGATGGCGGCATCGAAGCCCTGGTCGATCAGGTCCACCTGGCGGTTATCGAAGTGCCAGTCCGGGTTGATCGCCGGGTAGCGCCGCAAGAACTCCCCCAGTAACGGCACGACATACAATCGGCCGAACGCCGTGCCCATGCTCACCTTCAGGGTCCCCGCCGGTTGCCCGCCGACGCTGGCCAGGTTGGCGACGGCGTTCTGGATGGTGTTGAAGCTGCTGCCGACCTCCCTCAAGAACAACTGGCCGGCTTCGGTCAGCCTCAAGCTGCGGGTGCTGCGCTGGAACAGGCGTACCCCCATGCGCGCCTCCAGCTTGGCGACGCTTTTACCCACCGCCGCCGGGGTCACGCTCAAACGGCGCGCCGCCTCGGCAAAGCTGCCGACTTCGGCGCTGCGCACAAAGCATTCGATACTGTTAAAGGTCTCCATGGGCCTCACTCTAAACTTTTGGTTTAGACAGACTATAGCAATGGCGGTCTACACAGCCCATGACGTCTTCTTGATACTCGCTCCATCACCGCGGCACCTCGCCCCGGCACTTTTTGGAGAACATCATGAGTACCCAAGCACTGAACGGCAAAGTCGCCTTGATCCAGGGCGGTTCTCGCGGCATCGGCGCCGCCATCGTCAAACGCCTTGCCGCAGAAGGCACCGCCGTGGCCTTCACCTACGTCAGCTCTGGCGCAAAATCCGAAGAATTGCAGAACAGCATCATCGCCGCCGGCGGCAAGGCCCTGGCAATCAAGGCCGACAGCGCCGACGCCGAGGCCGTCCGTAACGCCGTCGCCGCCACCGTCGAGGCTTTTGGCCGGTTGGACATTCTGGTCAATAACGCCGGCGTGCTGGCCATGGGGCCGCTGGATGAATTCAAACTCGAAGATTTCGACCAGACCCTGGCCGTCAACGTGCGCAGCGTGTTCGTCGCCACCCAGGCGGCCGCGCGGCACATGACCGAAGGCGGACGCGTCATCAATATCGGCAGCACCAACGCCGACCGCATGCCCTTCGTCGGAGGTGCCACGTACGCCATGAGCAAATCCGCGCTGGTGGGCCTGACCAAAGGCCTGGCCCGTGACCTCGGCCCGCGCGGCATCACCGTCAACAATGTGCAGCCCGGCCCGGTGGACACCGACATGAACCCGGCCGACAGCGACTTCGCCTCCAGCCTGATGTCGCTGATGGCCATCGGGCGCTACGGCAACGTCGATGAAATCGCTAGTTTCGTGGCTTACCTGGCAGGACCGGAAGCCGGCTACATCACCGGTGCCAGCCTGACCATCGACGGTGGTTTTGGCGCCTGATCCGGGCTAACCATGTGGCGAGGGAGCTTGCTCCCGCTGGGCTGCGCAGCAGCCCTTTCCTATCAGGCCCACTCCAGTTCCGGCAAACCGCAAAGGCTTGGCTGAAACATCTTCAAGGAGCGAATGATCCCATCGGCATGGGCATATTTTTCGTCCGCCATGGCCGAGTCCGGAATGGCAATGGCGGTCATGCCGGCGGCTTTCGCGGCCGTCACACCGAACGGAGAGTCCTCGAACACCAGGCAGTCGCGCGGCTCGACACCCAGGCGCCGGGCGGCGGTGAGGAAGATATCCGGCGCCGGTTTTGCCGCACCGACCTCTGGGTCGTCCGCCGTCACGATGCAATCGAACAGCGCGAACCAGTCCCGGTGCAACGTGGTTTTCAGCGCGAACGTGGGGCTCGACGAACTGGTCCCCACGGCAATCGGAATGTTATGGGCCTTGAGATGCCGCACCAGTTCCTCGGCGCCGGGCATGCCCAGGGCGTGAGGAAAACGCTCGCGCATCAAGGGCTCGCGGATGACCAGGAATTCCTGGGGGGTGATCGGCAACTCCAGTGCCTGGACGACGTAATTGGCCAGGTCCGTGGCCCCGCGCCCGATGATGTTCTGCTTGACGCTCCAGTCGAACGTGCGCCCGTAGCGCTCGGCGATGATGGAGGTGACCTCGGTGTAGATCCCCTCGGTGTCCAGCAACAGCCCATCCATGTCGAAAATCACAGCCTTGATCGGGCCAAACTCTTTCAGCGGTGCATTCATCGCATCTGATCCGTTATCAACACAACATTCCAGGGATGGCTCAGGTGCGGCCAGGGCGGCGTGTTCGCCTTAAAGGATTCAGCAGGATAACGAAGGGGGCTTGGAACCGGCAATGGGAAATCGGTGAATGGGGTCCGTGGCGAGGGAGCTTGCTCCCGCTCGGCTGCGTAGCGGCCGTTGGATCTTGGGGTCGCTGCGCAACCCAGCGGGAGCAAGCTCTCTCGCCACAAAAGCGGATCGTGTCGGATGAAAGGTTACTGACCGGAGCCGCCCGACCCCGAGCCACTGCCGCCCGAACTGCCACCACTGTCGCTGGTACCGGTTCCGCCGTTGGTCCCACCGCCTGCGTCGGCGCCGCCCATCGTGCTGCCGCCACTCATCGAACCGCTGCCCGTGCCGGGGCTGGTGCTGCTGCCGCTGGCATCGCCACCATTGCCGCCCCCCACGGAGCCCGGAGGCAAGGCGTTACCGCTGGCACCGGACTTGGAGCCGGCTTCCATTTCCGAGGAAGGCGGCATCCCGCCCTTGTCCACAGGCGGCGTGCTGCTCGAAGACTGTGCGAAAGCGGCCAACGAACTGACGGAAAGAATCCCGGCGAGTGTCAGCGCTGTCATGTTGGACTTCATCATGGTGAGTCTCCTTTTCAAGGTACTTACCTGATGTCTGGCAGGCGTGGCGGGCCGATGGTGCCACTGGATCGACAGGCGGGCCTGCCGATCAGCTCGGCGTGCCGGAGGCGTCGTCACCGGCGATGTCCGGATCATCCGGGGTCGCTTCGACATCCTCGTCGTCGCTGGGCACCTGCTCGACGCCCGCTTCGTCATCGGGTGGGAGCTGGTCGCGGCTCAGCGGGTTGGTGGGCGATGGCAGCGGGTATTCCGGGGTTTCTTCGTCATTGGGAACGGGGGAATCGGCAGTCATACAATCTCCTGGCAGGTGCATGCACCTGTCCTGCAGCTTAAAGAACGCGGACGATCCGTTTGAGCGACTTCACTTGTAGGATTCGTCCTCAAGTTCAGCGTCTTCGTCGTCGAGCAAAGGCACCTGGGCGTCGTCCATCAGGGAACCGGGGTCTTCATTGCCTGGGTCGTTGAGGCCCGGATCATTGATGAAGGGAACGCCCGTTGGGCCTTTTTCTTCCTTGCCTTCGGTTTCCGGTGTCATGGCGCACCTCGCGATTGCTGATGGATGTATGAATTTGAGGTGGGGGGGTGGCAATCGTTCCTGAGGATTGGTGTGTATATCCGTTTTTTGGGTAACGGCTGCTTATGGTTCCGCCCTGACTGCGGGTCACTTTTGAGAAGCCGGAATGCCGGCCCAGGCAAAAGTAACCAAAACGCTTCTGCCCCACCACTTGGCACCTCGCCTAGGCTCGGTGTGCCCGAACGCAGGCATTGCTCCGTGGGCCCGCCGCGAAGGGCCATCCATGGCCCAGCGCGGCTATCCCGGCATCCATGCCGGGATGCCCACTCCACAATGCCTGCGTTCGGCCATCGTGGTTAACGGGGCGCCGAGATCAACGTCCACCGCGAGGCGGCCTGATAGCCGACCTGGTTCTTGCGGGGGGGTGTACACCCATCAGACTTGTTTGAGCTGGACCTGTGGGAGCAAAGCTTGCTCGCGAGGCGGCCTGACAGCCGACCTGGCTCTCCGGTTATACCCCCGATCCGATTGTGGGAGCGGGCTTGCTCGCGAAGACGGCGGCACATCCAATACTGATGCAAGCTGACCCACCGCCATCGCGAGCAAGCTCGGCTCCCACAGGGATCGTCGGTGGACACTGATCTTATAAACGATCAAAAAACTGTGTGGGAGCGAGCTTGCTCGCGATGGCGGTGGTGCTGTTGCACAGCGGCTGGAGCTGTCTGCTGCTCTTGCTTTGGGCTCTTGAGCTCGACGCTCCGTCAATAAAAAAAGCAAAAAAACGGCGCTTCCCATTTCTGAAAGAAGCGCCGTTTTTTCTAAGTGAACAGCATTACGGCACAAGGCCGAGTCCATTCATCCAAGCATCCGCTTAACGATGATTTCTCTTGTGCTTATGCTTGTGCTTCTTACCACCGGAGTGACCGTCGTTGTCATTGGACAGGTTGCTGCCCAACGCGCCGCCCGCTGCGCCGCCGACGCCAGCACCGATGGTGGAGCCGGTGGAGCCGCCCAGACGGTTACCGACGATCGAGCCACCGGCCGAACCCAGGCCACCGCCGATGGCGGCTTCGGTGCGGCTGCCCTTGCGCGCGCCCACGGCGCTGCCGGCTGCGCCGCCGACGCCCGCGCCGATCGCGGCGCCTGTGCTGCCGCCCATTTGCTGGCCGACCACGTTGCCCAACACACCGCCCAGACCGCCGCCGACGGCAGCGGTACCGTCGCCGGCAGCCATCGCGCCCTGGGCAACCACCAGCCCCAGTACCAAGGTGGACAAAGTCAAACGCATGATAGAAACCTCAAGAATGCCGCATCGGGGGAAAATGGCCAGTGCGCGCGGGCGCGAGTGTACGCCAAACAGCGTCAGCCATGACGGTTGGACAACGAAACGGCGGATTATTTTATGACAGGCAAAAAAAAGCCCGCTGGGGAAACGGGCAGGTACTGCTTTCTAACGGATGAGCTGAGAGTACGTACCTGCTTGTGAAAGAAACGTGAAAGAAATCGCCAGTTGAGAAAAGATGAAAAATATTTATCTAGAAACCGAAATATTCCCCGTGGCGAGGGAGCTTGCTCCCGCTTGACCGGGCTGGCGCACCAACGCCAAGCGCCCATAAAAAAGGGCTGCCATGCAGCCCGGTGGGAGCAAGCTCCCCTACCACAATTCCTGTCACTTCTTGACCGGAACCCTGGGTAAAAACTTGGCCTTCTCCCCTCGCTGCACTTTGGCCACCTTCGTCCTGATGGACTTGATCGGCTCGTCGCCAAAGTCTGCATGGTAGGTCGACTGGCCACATTGCAACCCTTCATTGATCGGATACGCGGCTCCATGCTCCTCGCTGTACGGTGTTCCCATTGCCTTTCCCCTTTCATTGAGGTCCATACCGGCAACAAACGGTTGCCTGACAATATCGACCTTCACGACAATGAGACTAGTCGGTCATCAACAGACCGTTGATTCCACAACACCCTTCGCCGACGAATGGAACTCACTGTTTCAAAAAGGAAACACTCATTCAGTGCCCAGCATCGTCCGGTTCAAAACCCGGGAAACCTGATCGGCTGAATAGGGTTTGGACAAGAACTCAAAGCCCTCATGCCCCCTGTGGGCCAGCTCTTCGCTGTAGCCGGAAGTGAGCACCACCGGTAGATCCGGGCGACGCTGGTGCAGTTCCCGGGCCAGGGCGATACCGCTGATGCCTGGCATCACCACGTCAGAAAATACCGCGTCGAAGGCCATCGCCTCCGGCCCGACCATTTCCAGCGCTTCTTCGGCGTTGGTCGCCCAGGCCGTTTCGTAGCCCAGGTCCTGGAGGATCTGGTTGGCAAAACGCCCCACCTCCAGGTTGTCTTCCACGATCAACACCCGACGCTTGCCCTTTTTCAGCACCAGGTGCGTGACCTCTTCCCTGACCGGCTCGTGGTTGTTCTCGGGCGCCACTTCCGGAAGGTACAACGTGAACACCGTTCCCTCGCCCACCACGGTCGAAACATCGACGTTGCCGCCGGACTGCTTGGCAAAGCCGAACACCTGGGACAAGCCCAGCCCCGTGCCCTTGCCCACTTCCTTGGTGGTGAAGAAGGGTTCGAAGATGTGCTCAAGCACTTGCGGGTCAATACCGGTACCGGTGTCAGCCAAGGCTATGGCGGCAAAGGATTGCCCGGCCCCGGCATGACCACGGATCGGCGGCATGCCACCGCCGCAACTGACCCGAAGCCACAGCGTGCCCTGGCCATTCATCGCATCCCGGGCGTTGAGGGCCATGTTGATCAGCGCTGTCTCGAACTGGCTCAGATCCGCGCGGATGTAACAGGGTCGATCGCACAACTCGACGTTGACCTGGATCCGTGCCCCGGTAACGGTTTGCAGCATGTCCCCCAGGCTCTGCACTTGTTTGCCCACATCGATAACCTCGGGCTTCAACGGCTGGCGCCGGGCAAACGCGAGCAACTGGCTGGTCAACTTGGAGGCGCGATCCACGGTTTCGGACACCGCCGTCATGTAGCGTTGCCGGCGCTCTTCGGACAAGTTGGGCATGCGCAGGAAGTCCACCGAAGAACGGATAATCGTCAGCAGGTTATTGAAGTCATGAGCCACGCCACCGGTGAGCTGGCCGATGGCTTCGAGTTTTTGCGACTGGCGCAGTGCCGCTTCGGTCTGTTTCAAGCGCGTAGTGCGTTCCTCGACCCGCTCTTCCAGCGTCGCATTCAATTCGGCCAGGGCCGCCAGGCCTTCGCGCACGGCAACATCGGCACGGGCGCGCTCGATGTGAGCCCAGGACCGCTCCGTGACTTCCATCAGCAGCGCCAGGTCGTTGGATGACCAGACCCGCGGTGTTTTATCGTGGATCGCCATCAGCGCGGTCAATCGCCCGCCCTTGATCAACGGCACGCAGATGGTGGCCGCGATGCCAATGGCCTGGAACGTCGCCGCTTCCTCCGGCGCCAGCTCCTTGAGGTTATCGTTGATCACCAGCGGTTTGCCGGCTCGCAGATTGGTGACGGCCAGACGACCGAAATCAGCCAGCCGATAATGCCCGAGAATAAGGGGCGAACCGGCCCTGGCCCAATCGCCGCGAATGGTGAAACCGTCCTCGTCCTCATCCATGTCCGCGTAGGCACAATTGGACAGGTTCAGGTGCGCCGCCAAGATCCGCGTAGTAGTCGCCATGATGGTCTGCGGGTCGGTGGCGTTCGCCACGGCATTGCCGATGGCATCCAGCACGGCCAGGCGCTGGGTCATGAACACCGTCGAAGTGGTCTCGGTGACCGTATCCAACATGCCCACCACCGTGCCGAACTGGTCGCGGATGGGGCTGTAGCAGAACGTGAAATAAGCCTGCTCAGGACCGCCACCGCGCTCGATGACCAGGGGAAAGTTTTCTATATAAGTGGCTTGCCCGTCGAAGGCGCCCTGCACGATCGGCCCGATATCGCTCCAGGCTTCTTGCCACACCTCATCGAACCGCCGCCCCAGCGCCTCGGGCTTATTGCCGAGGATCGGCAGGAACGCATCGTTGTACAAGGTGATCAGGTCCGGGCCCCATATGATGGCCTGGGGAAAATGCGAGGCCAGGCTCAGCGCCACGGTGGTCTTCAACATATCGGGCCACTGCGCAGGCGGCCCGAGCGGCGTGTCCTCCCACGGATGACGGCGAAGCCGTTCGGCCATTTCTCCATAGCTCTGGAGCCAATCTGTCATCGCGTTCGATCCTTCTGAGACGCCAATACCAACGAGGGGAAAAGCTTGTGACCCCAAGCAGGGCCGTATTATCCCGTGCCGGGGTGGGAATGCGCGATTGGATTGTGGGATGCGTCGGGGGACAAATGGGGGGTTAAGGGCGGAAATGGGAGGTTGGGCTACAGAAATATCCTACATATCGTTGGCAATGGGCCTGATGTAGGTGAGGGATCTTCAAAGTTGTAAGACGTACAGCTCGGATGCTTACCACTATGGCAACGTCCTACATATGATTGGGAATCCCCTTCCCTATCAATCCCTTGCGTATTTTTTGCCGTGACGTCTATAGTCTTGCGGTCGCCCAGATGGCGGCCGGGTTTGGCGACCCGCAGTGGGATGCAAAGCGCTTGCGTTGTTGCAGGCGTTCTTGCATCTGTAGAGTTGTCGTTATGGCAGCTGTACGCGGGAGACCTTCGGGTCTGCCGGCTTCCACTCCGGTTCGCCAACCTGCGTACAGTTGCCACCTTCGTTTGGCGACGATTAGGTGGTGAAACTTTTCCAGTGGAGCTTACTTATGAATCAATACATGGGCCTTACCAGCAACGCCGACGACCAACCCCTCTACGTCGATACCGCCGCCCCGCTACACATCCTGCTCGACTCAGCCGCCTACCGAATCCGTGCCGCCACCCAGTTCCTGGAAAACTTGGCAATGCGCGATGAACTGACCATCGACCCCGCGACTTTGCAAGATTTGGCACAACTTTGCTGCATCCCGCTGCGTGACGGGTGCGACGTGATGGATGTGATTGCACGACGATTGGATGCGGCACCGGCAGGTTCCACTCTATAAGCCTGCCAACCGACAACCCGTGGCGAGGGAGCTTGCTCCCGCTGGGCTGCGCAGCGGCCCCTTTTGTGAGCGCTGCGCACTCAAACGGGAGCAAGCTCCCTCGCCACTGACTCATCGTTTTCTTAAGCACACAGAATTACGACCGCACCACGACATTTTTGAAACAAGCCATTGATCTATACAGCACACCACGGAGATGCTTTACCCATAGCCCGTGGAGACAGAAAAACAGCCCCATGCTATGGTTTGGCCGTGAGTAGAGGACTTTCCAATGACCCAAACAGCTACTGCTAGCGTCGCGACTCAGGTCCGAAAGCTTGCTAAAGCCCACAATGTCACTGCTGAACTTGACGGTATGAGTCGCATGGCTGCGACCATCACTCGTCTGGCTGGGGATGTCGTCGAGCTGGATGGCATCGAACAGTTGCTTGTCAATCTCAAGAGAAAAGGTGTTCTGAGTAAGTCGCAGATCCTGACGCTGCAAGGCGAGTACCTTCAGGAGAAAAGACGCGCCAAGAAACGTAGCGCATGAGTTTTGATCCGTTCGGTGATTTCGGAACCGCCGGGTATCTTCAAAACTCATTGCGACTTAAAGATCCTATAGAAGTAAAAGAATCTGAGCATCTTTCCTTCGAGGCAAGTATCGAAGATGCTCTTGCTTGTCTGGCGAAAAGGAGACCCATTACCTTCCAGACAGTGCTCGAAGTTCACAAAATTTTATTTTCGGGCTTTTATCCTTGGGCAGGGAAAGATCGAAACGAGCTCGTACCTCACCTAGCCGTCTTCAAAGGTTCCCATAACGATCCCCGCAGTACGGCTTTCGAGCGCCCGGAACTCATTAAGAGGTCTGTCGACTATGCACTTAAACTGGCAGCCGATAAGAAACACTTCAAAGAGCATCCTGGCGAGGTGATGGGTCAACTGGCTTTCGCGCCCCCCTTTCTTGACGGCAATGGACGTACGATTCTATTAGTCTTCATGGAGCTCTGCTATCGAGCCAAATTTGCTATCGATTGGTCAAAAACGAACAAAGACGATTACCTACGAGCACTCAGCGATGAGATCCGCGAGCCTGGCCAAGGGCATCTCGACAACTACCTGAAACCATTCAGAGTAGCCATATCCAGCCGCGACGAGTGGCCGGAAACCATCAGTGGCATCCGAGGCCTAGATGGCCTGGACAAAGAAGACATCACGTACGAGAGCCTGGACAACCCAGAAGTCCAGCAAATTTATAAGACACACAGGGTAAAGCCCCTCGACCCTTAACCTTCTACGTGCCGGAAGTACAAAATGCTTGAGGTAAAACCTTCCACAACATTGCAAGCGGACAGCTTCTGGATGGCAATCTGGCAAAGTGGAGCCTTGAGTATCCAAGAAGCCGAAAGGCGGGCGCAAGGCTCGCAAGGTTTAAAAGAGGCTTACTCATCGGTCCCTTTCTACGCCAGAAAAGCGGCTCGAGATCCACAATTTTGGAGCAAGTTTTACGCGAGCCGCGTGAATTCGTAGAGCACTCAAGCGGGAGCAAGCTCCCTCGCCACGAGTGCATCGTCTACCTGAACTACTCAACAACCCCGTTATAAACAACCATCGCACTCCCCTCCTTCTTGACCACGAGCTTATTCCCCTGCGCCATGGCCTCGACCAATTCAGAACATCCCTGCACCTCACGCTTCCCATCAACGCGCTCGGCCTGGGTGTCGAAACTGAATACATAGGTCGAAGCAGGGCACGCATTTCCCCCCTCTCCGGTGGAAACAACCAGCACATACTTGCTCGGGCCAAACGTATAAGCCTTTTCAATCGTCACATAACCGGTGTACTCGGCCTGCTCAACAATGGATTCCATGACGTTCATCACGCCCGCCCGCGACTGATAATTCAGCGCGGTCCCCATCGCCTCGGTCTGGGTCGTGAAAGGCCCTGCACGCTCGGTGTTGACGGGCAACGGTTGATAGGCAACACCCGGGGGCGCGGGAGGCGCGGCTTGAATCGTGGCGGCGGGTTTTGCAACAGGGCTTCGCTGGAGTTGAGGACTATCGCATAGGCCGTTTTTGCAGATGAAATCCCCTTGGCAATCGATGTCTTCCGAACACTGGTTCGTTTCTTCAAAGGTGCTTTGATCGGCCTTGGCGTAGCCAACAACGGCCAATGTCAGAAGAGCGCAGGCAAACAAATGCTTCATCGGTGAAGTCCTTTTCTTGGATGGTGGCTGGATGATAACTGCAAACCTTCCGGGTTTGTCTCTGGTCGCCGCCAATTTCCAGTCTCGGGTGGTTCTACGTTGGTTTGAATACTAGCCTTGCAAACGTCCCCACAAGGAAGTCGAGGCCACCATGGCTGACCGCGAACAACTCCATCGAGATGGCTACACCTTGCTCCGTCAAGCGATCCCGACCGAGTGGCTGGCTGACCTTCGTGCCGTGTTCGATTCAGGTGTGCGACCGTCGGATCAATGGCCAGTGCCTCGCGGCATGGACTGGCGCTATTCGATGCTGGACGATGATTCGAAGATTCAGGCGGTATGTCGTCTCCCCCAGCTACTGGCGGTGGCAGGTGAGTTGATCGGCGACCGGTTCTTTCTCTCCCAAGTCGAAGGTCGCGAACCCCTTGCCGGTAGCGGCCAGCAACAACTGCACCGTGACTTGTCAGCTCAACGGCCAGGCGACATCGCCATCGCCCTGGCTTTCTTCGACGATTACGGCCCCGAAAACGGTGCGACACGGATCGTCCCCGGCAGCCATCGCTCCGAGCTGGGCGCCCCACCCTTCGACTTCAATGACGAGTCCCGCGCTGTACAGCTGTCAGGCGGCGCCGGCGACATCCTGGTGTTCGATGTCGATCTGGTGCACGCGGGCAGCCTGAACGTGATCGGCGCACGCCGTCGCTCCATCCTGATCAGCTATTTCTCGGAGTCGCTCTACCCGTCACACCTGGAGACCGTGGCGCTGCGCAATATTCGTATGGACACCAGCGACCGCTTCGCCCCCTCGGAGTTTGCTTTCGGAGGCTAGGTTTTTAGTCGATAAAAGTTATGCGCAGCGGTTCGAATTTGAGCTTTAATGCCCGAGCTTGTCGACAACCCCATTCGTCTAATCAAGGAAGAAACGACATTGAAAACAGCTTTCGGCGCCCTGTTGTTGGCTTGCCTGACGACCACTGCATTTGCTGACGAAAACCCCATCGGTTTCCAATCCTCCACCCTGCCGGATCCGCACAATGGCCGCGCACTGGAGATGGTCGTTTGGTACCCCAGCGCAACCACCGAAACCCCGCAACTGATCGCCGATAACGCGGTGTTTGTCGGCGCCGCTGCCGTGCGCAATGCGCCCCCCACTGCCGGTGAACATCCATTGGTGGTGCTCTCCCACGGCTACAGGGGCAACTGGAGCAACCAGATCTGGCTGGCCAGCTCCTTGGCCCAGAAGGGTTACATCGTCGCCGCCCTCAACCACCCCGGCAGCACCACCCATGACCGCAGCCCGCAAGCAGCGGCGCAGTTATGGCAGCGTCCCGTTGACCTGCGTCGAGCCATCGATGCGGTCACGACTCAACCGGAAAAATTTGGCCAAGTCGCCAATGATCGAATTGCAGCCGTGGGCCATTCACTCGGCGGCTGGACCGCCCTGGAAATCGCCGGCGCTCGCTTCGACCCAGAACGCTTCGCCCAAGACTGCAAAGCCCATTCGCAGTTAGCCAGTTGCACCGTTTACCAGCAGATGAACCCCGCCAGCACCGCTGAAGCAAAAGCCGAGCTGGCCGCCGACTGGCGCGACAAACGCGTGACTGCGGTGGTGACATTGGACCTGGGCCTTTCCCGGGGCCTGACGGATGAAAGCTTGGCCGCGCTGCCTGTCCCCGCTCTGGTGATCGCTGCCGGTGTACCGTCGCAAGAACTTCCGGCTGAGTTGGAGTCTGCCAACCTGGCCAAGCGACTGCCCCCGGCGTCAAGCCGTTACGTTGAGATCAAGGACGCGAGCCATTTCAGCTTCATGTCGATGTGTAAGCCCGGTGCGGAGGAAATGCTTGAAGAGGACGTGCCGGGGGATGGGATCATTTGCCGGGATGGCGATGGCGGGCGTGCTCGGAGGGTGATTCAGCAGCAGGTTGCATCATTGATCGCAGAGTTTCTTGCGCAATCACCTGGAGCGATTGATAAGGAGGCTAGATGACGATCAAACGCCCAGTATTACCAGGATATTCAATGAGTCGAGGCGACTAATGCAGCGTGTCATGATTATCGGCCAGCCCGGGTCAGGAAAAAGCACGCTGGCTCGGGAAATGGGCAAACAGACCGGACTGCCGGTTATCCATATCGACACTATCCATTGGCAACCTGGGTGGATCGAGCGAAACGCAGACGAGAAGACTCGACTGTGTTACGAGGTCGAAGCTCGCGATCAATGGATTTTTGAAGGTGGTCATTCTGCTACCTGGGACAACCGTATTGCCCGAGCCGATCTTTTGGTATGGATTGATCGCTCATCGGTGCTTCGGTTCTGGCGTGTATTTCTCAGGACGTTGACCCAGCGAGGCCGCCCGCGCCCCGACCTTCCAGAGAATTGCCCAGAGCAGCTTGGAAACCTCCCGGAGTTTTTCAGATTCATGTGGACGACTCGTAAATCGGCGCGTACGAAGATGAAGCAGCTTGTAGCAACGGCCCCACCGACATGTCGCGTTATCTGTCTGCGGTCCAACCGCCAGGCCAAACTGTTTCTGTCGAGTGTCGGGAAGACGCCTCGCGTAGAGCCGCCGCGAAAAGCCCCCTTTCCCCAAGGCACGCGGGAGCCTCGACGTGGCTGATGGCGTGGATTTCGCAGCCTGGGCTCGCGTCTGGGCAGAGCTTGGCGTTGTATGCGCGCCACCAGAGACGTACGAAGAACTCGTTCGACACTACTGCGAGCCGCACCGTGCCTACCACAACCTCCAGCATCTGAAGGAGTGCCTTCAAGTGCGCCGATTCGTCAACGCTACCTGCCAGGCCCCCGCCGAAGTCGACCTCGCGCTATGGTTCCATGATGCGATCTACGACCCCCTTCGCAGCGACAACGAGCTGCGCAGTGCGCAATGGTTGGATGACGTGGCACGCGACAGTGGGCTGGGCGATGAAACGCGACGCAGGCTTTACGATCTGATCATGGTGACGCGACACGACGGCGCCCCAGCGTCGACAGACCAAGCGGTGCTGGTGGACACGGATCTGGCAATCCTTGGGGCATCGTTCGAGCGGTTCGAGGAATACGACCAACAAATTCGCCGCGAGTATCAGTTTGTGCCTTTACCTGTGTACCGCCAAAAGCGGCGCCAGGTCCTTGAAGGCTTCCTGGCACGCGGACGCATTTATACGACCGCACCGTACTTCGACGCATTCGAGCAGCAGGCACGCGCAAACCTTGCACGCGCCATCGACCGCCTCGACTGAGGACTGGATTCAAGCGGAAAAGGGATAACTTACTCCCCTGACTGCACTCGCTTCATCGCTTCGAGAAGCTGGCCCTCAAAGTACTCGCTCCCATCTCGTTCCTGCTCTTTTATGCGGCGCTTTGCTTCGATAAGCATCTGCGTGACAGCGATGTTCTGATTCAAAAAAGTAGCAACCATCAGGTCGTTCAAATTTTCTAAAGGGGTGTCCCAGACCTCCCTGCAACGCTGCATCAGACCTGTAGGTGAATCCCCACACCACGGACCTAAAAGATTTGAGACTGTAAGATTCGAACTCATTAACCGACCTCTAAAAGAAATCGAAGGTCTGCGGCGAATGGCGAGACCCAGCCAAAGCGCAAGCCCGATCCAAGTCTGCTTCCAACCCAAGAACGAAAAACTCTCAATTTTTGAGAGCTAGCCTCTAAGTGCCTGCATTATTTCGCGGACCACCGGCTTCGTGTATTTCTCACTGGGATCAGTCCCGGGTGGGTCGTTACTGCGGAACCACTCACCTTGATCGAACGCTTGGTAAAGCGAGAAGGCGGGCTGAGGCATTTCGTTAGTCATGCCCACTTCAACCACCGCATTTATGATTCCGTTCATGACACCGTCGCAAAAATCGTAGATCAAAGATCCCTCTAAATAGCCTTCCGCAACCGCAACGGACAGCTCGTTCAGCACATCTTGCGGCGTAACATCAAACTTCTCACAAGTGACGGCAAGATCACTCAGCGTTAAACCGTCTGCTTCAGCTTTCATCGAAAGCTTCTCAAGTTCATTCTTCGGTAATACCTTGATCATGAGCTTCTTCCAGTTAGATGCAAAGGTAGCGCTTGCATCACTCATAAGGCTTTCCAGGCAACAGAGTGGCCAATTTCCACTTTGGGTCGATTGCAGCCCTTCAGGACAGGCAAGAATCTCCCAAAAGGAGCCGGTATACATCCATGAAGCCGGAACTCATTCACCGGCAAGACTTCAAATCAACCGATCCACAACCCTCGCATTCCACTGCTCCCGGTATCTTTCCCGCCACCCCGGACTCCCCTTATCCAACCACTCCAACGTCGCCTCAATACTCTCAGGGCTAATGATGAAGTGATTGATATGCTCCTCAATTCGCTCTTCCGATAGATGCAGCGAGTCCAAATAACCATTGAAAGAATCCGCCAGCACCACATACTCATCACCCTGCTGACGGCGCCCGGTCCAGGCAGGTAAGCCCGCCACCATCGCCGCCACGTCCTGGCGCCCTTCCCGCAAATCCAGCAGCAAGATACTCGCACCGCCATCGCGCCCAATCGGCAACAATCCCGTCTCGGGGAAGCCGGGCTGCGCCCGCAGTTGCTCCAGTTCAAAGGGGTTGGATTCATACGCTTTGTCCGGGTCCAGCCCGTACAGTGAAAAGCTAAGCAATTCCTCATCGCCATTGGCGAGCGTAGCCAGCACATCGTATTCCAAGTAGGCGCCGTTGCAGGTCTTGAGAAACTCGCGATAGTCGTCCGGCAGTCGGGCACCAAGACTGGCTTCCAGTTGCGCAATGGCACCGTCGATGGCGCCTTCCCGGGTGTCTTCGAGGATGAGTCCACGGTAGTCAGTCATTGTTGTCTCGAAAAGGTATTGGGGTCCTAGAGGTCTTGAAACACACCGCGCCGCACAATCAGTCCGACACATCGGTAACAAGTGTTCCACTCACTCGCTGGCCAGATGTCTCTCGATCAGCCTCGCCGCCTCATCTGCGTGAGTAAAGCCCAGGTTGTGATCGGCGCCGGGGAAAACGTGCAATTGAGCGCGGGGCAATAGTTGGGCAAGGTACTGGCCGACGCGAACGGGGCTGATCGGATCAGCGTCGCCCCAGAGCAGCAAGACCGGCATGCGCAACTCGACCAAGCGGGATGTGAGGTCGGTGCGGTCGTCGAGAAACCAACTCGGTAGCGTCGAGTTGGCCGCCGCAAAATCCGGGCGCCAGTCCTGCGCGCCCAGCGCCGACATGTCCACCCCGCCCGAGGTGACGGTCAGCACCAGGTGGGTGATCAGCTCAGGGCGTTCAAGCGCTGCGAGCACAGCGACGATACCGCCCATGGATTGCGCCACCAGCGCTGTGGGTCGGTCGATCTCGGCCAGCACACGTGCCACCAGGTCACTCATGCCGATAACGCCAGCCACGGGCGGCGTGTCTCCAAATCCGGGCCAGCCGATATGTACTTGCTGCGCCGGGTGGGCCAAGCGCTTAGCAACCGGACGCCAGAACTGGGTGTTGCCTGAGGCGCCGGGCAGGAAGATGAGTTTGGCGGGGGATGCGGTCACGGGTTCGTCCTTGAGGGTGGAGTTGAAAGGGTCAGCAAGAATGCAAAAGAGATACCGCTAGGTTCGATGATCGCTTCGGAACGAGAGCTGTCATCCATAGCTACCCTTCGTGAAAGAGAGATCGTGGACGACAGCAGCCATTGAGCCTTTCGTTTTGGTCAGTGAGGCCGAATCCTTCTATGCTCAGCCATTATGCGCAAGGAATTACCTTGATGGATTACCTGATTCGAAACGCTATGGCTGCCGATGCCCCGGCCATCAGTCAAACGATCATCAATGCTCTGCGCCAGTCCAATGTTCAAGACTACTCATCCGAAATTATCGATCAAGTGGCGCAAAATTTTTCCCCCATGGCAATTCTTCAATTGTTGGCTCAACGTCAGATGCTCGTAGCAATAGTCGACAATCATATTGTTGCAACAGCGAGTCTTGATCAGGACGTGGTCCGAAGCGTGTTTGTCGACCCGAGCCACCAAGGGAAGGGGCTCGGGAAACACCTGATGGAGAGGATTCAATCGATCGCCACAAACGCAGGTCTGAACCTGCTACGGGTTCCCTCTTCAATCACCGCAGAAGGCTTTTATGCTTCGCTTGGCTTTAAAAAAGTCCGGGATGAGTTTCACAAATCGGAGCGCACGATCATCATGACGAAAACCTTGGGGCTGTAGCACTGCAGCGTCCATTCGCCATGGTTAGCCTTTGGCCTATCCCCGTCCGGCATCACACCACACTCGCCCGATACCCAAAGGAACCTGTATACATCCATGAAGCAGGGACTCATTTTCACCGGCAAGACTTCAAATCGTCCGAGCTACAACCCTCGCATTCCACAACCCCCGATACCGCTCCCGCCACCATCGCAGCCACATCCTGGCGCCCTTCCCGCAGAGCAAAATACTCGCGCTGCCGTCGCGACCGACGGCAGTAACCCCGTTGCGGAAAAGCCGGGCTGAGCCCGCAGTTGCTCCGGTTCGAAGGGGTTGGATTCATACTCTTTGTCCGGATCCAGCCCGTACAGCGAAAAACTGAGCAACTCCTCATCGCCATTGGCGAGCTTGGCCAGCACATCGTATTCCACGTGGGTGCCGTTGCTGGTCTTGAGGAACTGGCAATAGTCGTCCTGCAGCCGGGCACCCAGGCTGGCTTCCAGTTGCGCGATGGCACGGTCGGTGGCGCCTTCACGGGTGTTTTCAAGGATCAGTCCACGGTAATCAATCACTGATGTCTCGGAAGGGTATTGGGTGGAACGCGGTATCAATCAATTTTACGTCTCTCGTCATTCCTTAAACGCTGTGAACGCTGCCATTCGCCCCCAGTATTCGCACAGCACGGGATGATGTTCTTGCCCGCGGAAGATGTAGGTGGTGGCCCTGCTGATTTGTAAGACGTACAGTTCGGATGCTTACGACTATGGAAACATCCTACATATGATTGGGAATCCCCTTCTCTATCAATCCCTTACGTATTTTTTACGGTGGCGACTATAGTCTTGGCGTCGCCCAGATGGCGACCGGGTTTGGCGACTCGATTGACACAATTTTCCAACAACACAGGGAATTGTCATGAACCAATACATGGGCCTGCCCGCCAAATAAGCCTGCACGCCGACAACCTGTGGCGAGGGAGCTTGCTCCCGCTGGGCTGCGCAGCGGCCCCTTTTGTGAGTGCTGCGCACTCAAGCGGGAGCAAGCTCCCTCGCCACAGGTTCATCGTTTTCTTAAGTGCGCATTACAGGGCTATAGGTAGGGGATTTTCCAATGACCCAAACAGCGATGAAGCTCGACCCGAAACGCTATTCCGTAACACTAAGGCGGATTTGTGCGCCATCGGGTAAACCGTCGATTTCCTCAGCAAGGTAGCCTGAAACTGCCACTAGTTCGTGAAGTGAGATGATCGCCAGATTGCTCCCCTCGTACTTTCCACCCAACACGGCAGGGACTTTCAGACAATACTTATACCCAGGACGAAGCAGGCCGAGTCTATCCCTTGCCTGGTTGACCAATGCCTCCATGTACCAATCATGCAAGAACTCCTGAGTCTGAGTGAGAGCGTCAAACTCCGCGCGATCATTGGCGACACGATTGCAGCAAAGATCTTCGGGACATAGGCGCCAGTAACTACCTGATGCATCTTTGACGATGAGGTTGCCAAAATCGTTATCCCCAATAACTACTGCAGGTTTGAGCCCGACCCAGCCCCAAGCTCTTTCAATTTCTTTCATCAATTCCATGGGCGCTTCACTCTCCTTGAATGCCCAATGCGACGATTACTACTAGAGCGAGCAATGACACGCTTGCGCATCCGTATCTGAACAATAGCTGCTATGTATCACACCACACTCGCCCGATGCAGACTGCTCATATGCCCAACACCCGCCGCCTTCAAACGGCTCACCAGATCCTCCCGCGCCGCTCGCCCTCCCGAACGCACGTACTCCAGCTCCGCCGCCGTAATCAATACCACCGGCACCAATCTGACCGGGGACAAGGGCATGTCATCCAGTTGGGTTGGGAAATCCGGCGCCGGGGCGCCGATTAGAACGCCGGTGGAGTCGTCATCGGTCACGAACAGCTTGGGCAGTTGATCGCTCATGTGGTGCGATTGGCTGAGCCCTGGAAGCTCAAGGGATAGCGCTCCGTGCTGGTCGAGTTGGTGGGTGATACCGCCAGCGTCGGCCACTGTTTTGGCGACGTGTTCCAACAATTCGAATGCCCAACTGCGCTTGAAAGGATCGACCTCTCCCACAGGACCACGGGCGTGCTCGGGGATATCCGCGGTTTCGACGAACAATTCCATCTCGAAGCCGTTGCCCATGCCTTCCGTATCATCGAACGGATCGGACAGGCCTTCAGTGGCGAGAATGATCGTGTCGCCACGGCGAACCACGCGGTAGGCCTGACGGGTCGAAGGCCAGTACGGGCCGCCGGAAAAGGTCGGGCTGATCAGGTAGGCAAGGACATCCCGCTCGACCGTGCCGACGGCGCTCCAATGACGATCCAGGCACGCTGCGCCAGCTTCCCGGACGGCCAGGTTGGCTGCTTCAGCCTCGGTCAGGTCGCCTAGCTCGGGGGATTGTGGCGCGGGCTGGTCATCTTGGGTTTCAGGGGCTTTCGATGAACCGAAGAGCTTCTTGAAGAAATTCATGGGCGTTCCTTGCTGGATTTTCGCTCGGCTTCACCGGTGTCAGCACTCGCTGATCCGATGGCAGGCGTCGGGGGCATTGTGGTGTGTTGGCGTTGAGATGAAAACCAAGACTGCGCCTTGTGCGCAGTGTCGACGAAAGGCGTGACAATCAGGCTATACACCGTCAGGTAACGCTGGTGGTCCTGTTCTCCGGTGCCGAAACGCAGGTGTTCAGGCTGCGAGCTGGTGACATAGAGCGTGCCGAACATCCAGTCCCACAGTGACAGGTTGACGCCGAAATTGCGGTTGAAATGACGCGGTGCATCGCTGTGGTGGATCTGGTGCTGGGCCGGACTGTTCAGCACATGTTCAAGCACCGGGCCAAAGGACAGCCAGACATGGGTGTGACGCAAATTGGCTGCCAGGCTATTGAAGATGAACACCAGGTACGTCACACCGAACAACGTGTAGCGGCTGATCTCACCACCACAGGCGTACCAGAAACCACCCGCGAAGAGGCCCAGGCAGGCAGTGACGCCAAGCTTCTCGACGATCTTCTCCACAAAATGCACCCGACTCGCCGTGGCCGGCACCAGCACGGGCGCCGAATGATGCACCTTGTGAAACGCCCAGAGCCAGCGCGAGTGAAACGCCCGGTGCGCCCAGTAGTGGACGAAATCCTTCACCAGGAACACCCCCAGCCCATAGAGCAAAGCGAGCGTAAGGTTCTCCCCCAGACGCGGACGCGCGCCCCAGAGGTTGCTGAAAAAAGCCAGGTAATCCCCGGAACGCAGGATGTACGGATCGACCAGATGGACAATGGGCAGCACCAAGGCAATCTTGAGAATGGCCCGGACGAAGTAGTAGCGATAATCCAGCAATGCCGAACGATGCAGATACACATGGCTGCCGCCGATGAATTGCCAGAATGAATGGGCGTCGGTCAGGCCGCGGTGTTTTCTGAAACGGAACAGGCCATAGGCGACACCGTAGGAGGCGCAGAGAAACAGGATTCCGAGGCGGCCGTTCAGGTTGAAGATGCCGAGGAACTGCTGGGTGATCGGTGCGATTACCCATGCGCTCAGGTGTTGATAGACAAGGGAAAACGCATCCACGAAATGCCGGCCTCTGTCGAAGGAGCGCTATTGTAGATCAGTGGGGTTGGGCTGGGCTTGGGTTTTCAGGTATGTATATCAGTCGCCAGGACCGGATTGATTACAAAAAGGATGAACATGACATTGACAGTCGAAACCTTGGTCAGCACTGCAATGACCAACCCAATCAACGCCCAAATCACTTCGCGCTTGCCTTCACTCGGTTTGAATCAATGCATGCTTACGGCCGGCTGCCTGTTCCAAGCCGTCTGGAATCATCAGACGCAGCAGCCACCCGCATGGGGCGTGAAGGACTACGATGTTTTTTACTTCGACCCTGACCTGTCTTGGGAAGCCGAGAATGAAGTGATCAACGCCGCCCAACTGCTCTTTCAGGACCTGGACGTCAACATCGAGGTCAAGAACCAGGCCCGCGTCCACCTTTGGTACGGTCAGCGGTTTGGCAAGCCTTATCCTCAGCTTCAGTCGGCCAAGGATGGCATTGATCGTTACTTGATTGCGGGGACGTGTATTGGGCTGGATGTTGAAACAGGTGAGGTCTATGCGCCCTATGGCCTGGACGACATAGAGCAAGGCGTTCTTCGCATGAATCCAAAAAATCCCCAGCCGGATTTGTTCGATGAGAAAGCCAAGAGTTATCAAGCTCGCTGGCAGTGGCTCAGAATTTATGGATGACCTTCACTGATCCGACTCACTCCAGGAGCGAAGCCGACTTGAGCAAATCGTAAAGTCCTTCAGGCACCAGCGGTGATAGAGCAGTGAAACTGGCACTGGAGCACCACGTTGCTCTGAATGATGCTCCGTTGCTTTCAAAGCCTTCCAGCCAGGGTTTTTCGTAGAGATCAGTGTCGTCAAACCTCGCATCGTAAACCTGGACGATCTCGTGCCCAGGCTTGCCGTCGTAGGTAAAAATGCTTTCCAAAGTGCCAACCAGCCGAAGGTCACTGATCGAGGCGCCCAGTTCCTCTTGCACTTCTCGGACGATGGCATCGTGGCTCCTCTCGCCGAATTCAATGCCACCACCAACCGGACGAAAAAACATCTGCTGTTTGATGGCATCGTAAAACTGGTTGACCAGTATTTTTCCATGATGATGAAAGATACAAAGAGCGAGGGGGCGAATGCGTTGCTCCGACATGAATAAAACTTCCTTCTGATTTAATGATCAACAACGTCCTGCAAATCCCAGTATCAGGGTTAAAACGCCCGACTCAGCCTTGACTCATCGTCCCCGAAAAACTCGCCTCCACCGGCCCGATAAGAACGACCGCGCCTACACCATCCCATTGCACCGTCACGCTGCCGCCATCACATTCAACCTCGACGGTACTGTCCAACAAACCACGACGAATCCCGTTAACAACCGCACCGCACGAACAGGACCCCGACCCCAGCGCAATACCCGCCCCGCGCTCCCAGATACGCAAACGAATATGCGTGCGATCAATGATCTGGACAAAATGGACGTTGGTCTTGAGTGGAAATAGCGCGTTGGTTTCGATGGCCGGTCCGATCGTCGCGATATCAACGCCAGCCAGGTCATCGACAAAGTAGGTGCAGTGGGGATTACCCATGCTGCACGCAGTTGGACTGCCGGCCAGTGGCAAGACAGCGGTGTCCAGTTCTTGCGCCAAGGGAATGTCCGACCAGCCGAAAAGCGGCACGCCCATGTCGACGCAAATGTCGCCGGTCGGGGTACGTTCGCAAGTAAGCAGACCACGGTTGGTGCGCAGGGCTACCGAAGTCACATTGGCTTCGCGCATGAGCAAGTCCGCCGCCCCCCGCGTCGCGCTGCCACAAACGTCCAGCGCAGAGCCATCTGCGTTCCAGAACATCACCCGCGCATCGGCATCATCGCAATCGAGCAACACCGCGAGTTGGTTGAAGCCCACGCCTCGGTACCGATCCCCCATGCGCTGGACGATGGCGCTTGTCACCGGGTTGGCCGAGTTTCGCGAATCGACAATAACGAAGTCATCGCCATTGGCATGCATTTTATGAAAGGTCAGTTGCATGCAAACGCTCTGCTGGAGACGGAATTACCGTAATAAAAATTGCTGATTGCTTGGACGTCTCGGACATACAGGATGATTCGATTGGGTGACGGTTGCATGTGTTCTTCCTTGATCATTGTGAGTGTTGCGCTTGCTCATATGCCTTGGTCATGACCTCCCAGGTCTTGGCATCGGCAGGAATCAGATGCTCGATACGCAATGAGCTCATCGTGATGTCGAGCGGCATGCCGAAGGTTGTGAACGTTGACATGAACGTCAGCTCACCCTGGGGAGACTCGACTCGCGTCAGCAATAGCGGAGGCAGCTCGTTAACCAGCGCCGCAGCGCTGTACGGGGCCGGCAGGCACTTCAGAATCTCAGCCAACGCGGGATTGTTCAAGGCTTCCCGGGATGCTCGTTGCCAGGCCACTAATCTTATTTCCTCGGCGTTGCTCAAATGGTCACCCAAGCCACCGGGTTGCAGCAATGTCACCAAGAGGTTGAGTCCCTCTGCCGCCTCTCTGGCAAGCCCAACCAGATCGAACAGAACACCCGCGCTGGTGTTGGCGGCAAGGATGTCCCATTGGGCACCCAGAACAATCGCAGGAGCGGGGTTGTTGGCGTGAAGTACATGATCAATGGCATCACGTACCACTTCCATTGACGACGACGTGAGCGGCGTCGTTTCGTAGCGCGGGGCATAACCACTGGCTAGGAAGATGTCGTTGCATCGCTCCAAGGGCACATCCAGGGCAGTCAACAAGTTATGCAGAGTGCCGGGGCTTGGCTTGGCGCGTCCCGTCTCAATGCAACTAAGGTGACGCTGAGATAGCCCTGTGATCAGTGCACAGTCCAGCTGACTCAGTCCGGCCTGTTGACGCAAGTGACGCAGTTGCGCTCCAGCTGAGGTGGGTGGCGTTGTTCGAGAGAAAGGTCGACTGGTCATCCGTTGACTCTGGCATTGCGGGTGAGCGGCGTCGATGACCTCAGAGGTCATTGAAACCATGACGATTAAATCACTAGCCTATTTCCACTGATCAATGCACTTGTCCGAGGAAGCACAGTGAAAAAACCTTACATCGCACTTGTCACGTTGCTGCTTTTTTCCGTGTACACGGCGGGCACTTTGTTTTTCGCCGAACAATCGCTCCTGGCATTCGGTCTCGGGCTCATGTCCCGCCCAGACACCGCGCAGGTCGTCATCGACCTTTATCTGCTCGCTTGCATGGCGTGCATCTGGATGTACCGGGACGCACGTTCGAAAGGCAGGTCGTTCACATCGCTGCTGCCTTACCTCCTGATCACGGCCATCTTCGTATCAATCGGTCCGCTGTTGTACATCGTCGTTAACGGATTTGGACGCCAATCGCCGGTGACTGGTACTCCTGATTACCCACCTCCTTAAGCAATGCACCAACAGCGTCCCCATCAAGGCCAATCAACAAGCACCGCTTTCGGATCGCCCTGGCGCATCTGGGCCAACTCAGCATCCGCCTTGGCTTGCGTCGCGTGGCAGAACTCGAAGGCGTTCTGGGTCTTGCCGGTCGGCCCCTTGGCCTCGGCCATGCACACCACCGCACCTGGTGCACAAATGGCGCTGTTAAGTTTGAAATCCCCCCAAACGCCAGGTTGTTCCCGCTTCACCTTGGCGATGTAGTTTTTGAGCGAGGGTTGCATGTCGCTCGCGGCCCCGGCGATCAATTTGACCGGGCTGACGCTAGCACCGTAAGTATGCTGGGTGGACAGCACGGCGGTGCAATACATTGCATCTGCCGGGATCGCAGCCGCTACACCGTTCGCCATCACCGTCGGGGTCACCGAGACTTGAGTGCCGCCAGGCCCCACCAGAACCGGAACGATGCTAAACGCGTTGTTTCGCCATATCTTCAGGTTCACCCGCGAACCAATTGGCGCTTTTGCAACGGCCACCCTGAAATCGATTGAGTCGGCGATAAGCCCATTGTCCACTGCCACGATCACGTCTTGAGGCAAGATCCCGGCCTGCTGCGCACCGCTCCCCGGAACGGTCGCCAGCACCACGACCCCAGCGGGGGGAAGTGACAGGGCCATGGCCCGCTTCGGATCGATGGTGTCGATGCTGGCGCCGATCCGACCGCGAGGTAAGTTGGCCGGCTGGCAACCCTTTTCAAGCCATACCTGACTGGCCGCTTCTTTTCGAGCCGTGGCGACCTGCTTCATGATCGGCTCAGCGCTCGCCTGGTACATCGGCACCTCGCTGAGGGACATTTCGATGTACTCACAGGACTTGGAGCGATACCGGTCAGGCGTTTCCCGGGTCACCAGTTTCTGCAGGTCAATGGGCGGCAGGCCTTGGGGCGCGGCGACGGTGGAGGTCGCAGGAGAGACGCTGGCAGAGTCCGCAGTCGCAACCGAGGAGACCACGTAGGCGCCGGCCGCCAGGCCTACGGCACTGGTCATTACGCTGGTGTCGACGCCACCCGGCATGGGAAGCAGCATCGCACCAACTACCGCCGCCTCACCGAGACCGCCATCAGAGGCACAGCCAGCCAAGGCAGTGAGCGAAAGTGCAACGGCGAGCCTGGTGCTTGATTTGAAGGCAGGAGCAAACATTTCGCGTCTCAGTGATTGGTTCGAAAGGATCGTGCCACATAATGGCGAAGTGCCTTTAAGTTGTATATCGAATGCACGTTTGCCCGAATGCCGCTCGTCTCAATCACAGGTTGGACAGGATGATGGCCAAATAGTACCTTGCCTGGACCTGCCTAAACGCCACGACCTCAGAGAAGCCCATGTCAACAAAGTGCCTTGCCGCAACATTGGTGCTCTCCCCTCTCCTGGCGTCTTGCGTCAACCCCATGTACAGCGCCGCCGAGCGAGCCGAAACAGCGGAATACCTGCGCAAGGTCAGAGACCCGGCGACCTACTACGCCATGGATTGTGAAACGTTCCTGGCGACCAAACGGGGCTGGGAAAAATACCCCAACATGGCGACCGACCCTGTCAACCTCGTGATCCAACAGGTCGCCACACAGCGCGATTGTTCAGCCGACAGCGTTCCTGCGCCCAGTGCGGCCACAGTGCAACCGACTCCCGTAGCGTCAGCGGCAATGCCCGTACCGGTGTCTAATCAGTCGGGTGTGTTGGGCCTGCACATCACCCCTGTTACACCAACGGTGGCTCGGCAATTCGGCTTAGCCGCTGTCAGCGGCGTATTGGTCTTGGGGCCCGTGCCAGGAAGTGGCGCTGAAAAAGCAGGCATGTTGGCCGGCGATATCGTTTTGCAAATTGCCGGGACCTCGGTCAATAGCCCGGCCGAGCTGACCGCTGTCGCCAGCCGTATTCGACCTGGTTTCACGGCGCCGCTGAAGGTATGGCGTTACCGGGCGGCCATCGATGTACTGGTGGAAATAGGCGACTCCTCGGGCTTGGCACCCTCGGTAGCGCCTGCGGCAGCCGTCACGCCGACGCCGGGCCTTCCCTTGGCCGCCCCCGTTACATCCCCAGCGAGCAATAGCGCGACCAATACTTCGTTCTGTTTTGCCCTGTTCGAGGCCAGGCAAGTCCAGGGGCTGAGCGACTATCCATCAAGGGGGCTTATCACCCCCGTCTGGCAAGGCCCGGCACTGAGCGGCACACCAGCTCGTCTTGCCATGCCTGAGTTCCAGGCATTCACTCGGGCCCAAGGCTACGACGTGAAAATGCAACCGATGTTCTGCCAACCCATCGGCGCCAGCGAGCAGTGCCAGGCGCTGGGCTCGGAAAGCTTCATGCTGACCACTCGCAGCTTTACCACGATGGTCAATTGCACTGAAACCTTACAGGGCGTAGAAACAACGCGCGGTCTACTGCTCAAACAGTGGCCTTATTTACAGACCACCGCGTGGCGTCCTTTGGCGGGTAACTAATGGCTATCTCTCAAGCCAATCTTCCCGCGTCATTTCCCAGACTTCCTTAAGCAACGCCCCACAAACGAAGTCCCCCTGCTGCGTCGCAATCATGCGCATGCCTTCATGTTCCGAAACTTTACGTGAAGCCAGGTTGCCCACTGCCTTGGGCACCTGCATGACGGGGCGCCCCAGGGTTTCAAACCAATAGGCGTTGATCGCCTCGCACGCTTCACGCATGTAGCCTTTCCCCTGCCATGGCGGCGACAACCAGAAACCCCGGTTGTTGCCAGGCTGATCGTAGAGGCTGATGCTGCCGATGCGCTGTGTCGGCTCCTCGGCAAGACGGATCATCCAGTGCCACTCGCGTCCGGCGGCGACAGCGGGGAGCGCATGGTCACGAACGTACGTCAGCGCGCCATCATCCGGGTAGGGCCAGGGCACGCGGCTGTCGAGGTAGCGAACCACTTCCCAGTGTGGGAATAATCGTTGAATCGCTGGTGCATCCGTCAGTTCCAGGGGTGTGAGGATGAGGCGGCTGGTTTGGAAGGTGGGGATAGGTTCCAAAGTGAATTCCTTTTCTAACGTTATGGCGTCCAGGGAAACTTCCCTATTAGAAATTATCCGTCGCCTTGCGGAGCGAATGTCGGAAAAACCAAGTTGCACACTCAATCACATCACTGCCTACACTGGATGCGCTCAATCCCATTGAACCGCATAAGGACATCACCTTGCGACAACTTACCCTCAGCGACAACAAACTCCGAGGTTTCCCCCATGAAATCGACGTTCATGGGTGGTGCATCGGGGAACCTGCGTGATAGTGAAGCCCCACTCAAACCTCATCACCGGATTGGCCCTCGCGGTGGTCGCGACGCTGAGCTGGGCGTTGAACTTCATTGCGCCCTACGTCACCGGCGCCTACACGATCTATGACTTGATGATCGTAAGGTTCTTGATCGCCGGTGCCCTGGGCCTGGGTGTCGTGCTGCTCTATCGGAGCCAGCTGCGGCTGCTGCGCCGCAATCAGGTGCTTCTGGCCGCAAGCCTGGGCGTTGTCGGCTACCTCGGCTATAGCGCCTGCATCGCCGCCGGCATCATTTTCGGCGGGCCGGTGCTGACCCCGGCGTTTATTGGGATGGTGCCAGTCTTGCTGGCACTGCTGGGCAACGCCACAACCAAAACCCTCCAGTGGCGCAAACTGGCAATCCCCCTGGTTTTCTTGACGGTGGGTCTTCTGCTGTCGAATCTCGGCGCTGTCCATCAACCCGTTGCAAGCGAGGGCTCTTGGCTGATGGGTTTGTTGTTTTCAATCGGTGCCGTGGTCTTGTGGCTCGCCTTCAGTTGGTTGAACCAGCGCGCCCTGCTAACGCTGCCACCCAAAGCGTCAGGCGCATGGACCGGCCTGATGATGGCGGGCGCAGGAGTCGGTACCTTGTGCTTGTTACCGGCGGTACAAGCACTCGACCTGCTCAAACTGCCGAGCCTGGGTTTTAGCGTTTCCGTTGCGGGGGATTTATATCTCTGGGGTTTGGTGATTGCGCTGATGTCATCCGTTGTCGGAGCCTGGGCCTGGAACGCCGCGTCACGGCGTTTGCCCATGGTGCTTTCCGGACAATTGATCGCCTTGGAGTCGCTGTTCGCGACGCTACTTGGCTTGTGGTTTCATGGTCGGCTACCGACACTTCTGGAGACGTCAGGTCTTGCGGCGGTGCTTGTTGGGGTGATCATGGGGGTGCGGATCATCCTCAACTCCAGCGGATCGACAAGCGCCTCTGCCCCTTGATCAACAGACGATTGCCCTACTCCTTGTCTGGCTCTTTGGTTGTCTTTTTGCGGCCCTTCGAAGTCACCGTTTTGTACTCACCGATGCCGACCTCTTTCACTGAATATGCGGTCAGAGAGCCCTCGTGCAAACGGTAGAGAGCTGAAGTTTTACTGCCGGAAAGAGGAACAGTTTCGATATGAGCCGCCATCTTTGCCGAGGACGCTGACAAGAAAGCACTCGGCTCCATCGCAAATCGCTCTGCCAGCGCGTACGCCATCTTGTGACTGATAGGCCGATCGCCATTGAGCACCTTGGACACCGCCGTTTTATCACCGATTTCAGGAAGGTCTGAACCGGTCAGCCCGAGTGTCTCCATCAGGTCCTTGATCAATTGCACAGGCGTGCAGGTCGCCTCAAAAGCGGCATTCGATTCGCGAAACTGATCGGAGTCGCGCTGGTAGGCCAGGATTTCATCCTCGAGTTCAACGAGAATTCTCTCCTCGGTCTTGCTCAGCTCGCGCCCGTCGGTGAGTTCATCGAGCAAGTCCGTCGCACGCTCATAGTCGGCAGAGGTCTTGATGCCATGCACAAACTCACCGCGCAGGCGATCCAATACCGCGTATAGCTCGCCAAGCGTTGCGATCACGGTTTGAAAGTCGTTCCGGGCTGCGCTCATCGTCTTACCCCTTTGTTTCTTGCATACCAGACGTTGGCAACGTCGTAATCGGCATGCGTGTAGATGTGTTTGACGTAGAACTTCTGCCGGGTGTAGTTGACGCCACCTATCACCCTGAGATTATTGCCGCCTACGTCGATCACTACCCAATTCATTGCGGCCCTGGGCTTGAACAAGTCGACACCCTGCGTACCGAAAAGCTTTTGCAGGTCCGCGAACGCCTTGGGGCGAGCCATCCTCAAAATGCGCAGGCAACGCTCAAGCCCGGCCTTGTCGTTCGGGTACAAAATCGCAGCGTCGTCAAAACGTGATGGCGTGAGTATATCCATGGGCTTCCTTGTCTTTGAGCCGATGGTACTCTGGTTGTGTTTTTTCACAACTCGAATTTATTGGCGGCAACGGGACTCACACTGTGGCAAGCAGGCGATTTGGCCGGCACCATTGGGCCAAATGGGTTTATCACCTACACATCCCGAGACAAAAACATGAACCCTGCCGACCCGACCCGCCTGAAAATCTGGCAAGCCCTTTCATCGCTCTTTCTCGACACTGAGATGGACGACCTGACCTACGATTACATCGCCCGCGTCGTCCTTGAAAGCGGCTATTCGCCCAGTGAAATACGCAGCATCCTGTGGAATGAAGTATTCCCGGTGCTCGAAGCCAACCTCAGATCCGTCGCGGGCGAATGGGTGGGATGGACAGATGAGTGGTTGCTGGAGCACCTCATCGCAAGCGATGGGCTCGAGCCCAGGAAAGGCAGCGGCAGCATTGCCAAGGAGGTCGACAGGTGTTGGAACCAGGTCGCGACGCGGCTCCCACCCGGATATGACTGACGCGATTGCATCGCCACTTCAAGCTTCCCTGAAGTGGCTCCCGTTCAACCCGTCACACCCCCCTGCGGCACCTTCCCAGCAAAACTATCCACCAGACTCGCCACCACCATCTCCCCCATCCGCGTGCGGGTCTGCAACGTCGCACTCGCCCGGTGCGGTTGCAGCACCACCTGCTCATTGCCGAACAAGGCCTCAGGCACACGCGGCTCATCGACAAACACATCCAGCGCCGCGCCGGCAATGTCACCAGAAGTCAGCGCCGCCACCAGATCAGCCTCGTTGACCAATTTGCCGCGAGCCACGTTGATCAGATATCCGCCCTGGCCCAAGGCACGCAGTACCTCGGCATCGATGATGGCCTCAGCCTTGTCGGCGGCCGCCGCGAGGATCAAGGCGTCGCTGTCGCGGGCCAGTTGTTTGAGATCGGCGACAAAGGTGTGGTTCACGTCGCTCATGGGCTGCAGGTCGGTGTAGCTGATCGGACACCCGAACGCGGCGGTGCGCGTCGCCACGGCGCGACCGACCCGACCCATGCCGACGATGCCGATGCGCATGCCGGACACCTGCCGGGCCAATGGCAGCGGAGACAGTGGCGTCGGGCTCTGGGGCCATTGGCCGGAGCGCACGTAGCGATCACCGGTGCACAGCCCCCGGCACACGGCAATCAATAGGCCGATTGCCAGGTCGGCGACATCTTCGGTCAGCGCGCCGACGGTGGCCGTGACGCGGATTCCGCGATCCCTGGCGTAGGCCAGGTCCACCGCATCGGTGCCCACGCCGTTGACCGCGACCACTTCCAGTTGGGGCAGTTGTGCCATGAGCGCCTGGCTGATGCCGGTATGCCCACCGGTGATCACACCGCGAATGTTGACGCCGTGTTCTTGTAGATAGGCTTGTTTGTCAGCCTGTTCGAAATAGCGCCGCACCGTGAACAGTTCGTTGAGCCGGACATTGATTTCGGGGATCAGGATTGGGCTGAGCTGCAAGACTTCTGGCTTCATGTAGACCTCGTAACGAAATAGGAAAAAACGGATTCAAGCGCAACCAAGACGTGCTCGAATCAGTGTGGCGAGTGCATGTCCTCAAAATGAACCGCGCAGGCTCAACCGCGACCGGCAAATGGCATGGCCGTGGCCATGACGGTCATGTTCAAGACGTTGGCCGACAACGGCAGGCCAGCGATGTAGCGCACCGCGTCGGCCACGTGTTTGACGTCCACCATCGGCTCCACCGCGATGCTGCCGTTGGCCTGGCGCACGCCCTTGGTCATGCGCACGGACATTTCGGTGAGGGCGTTGCCGATGTCGATCTGGCTGCAGGCGATGTTGTATTCGCGTCCGTCCAGGGCCAGGGATTTGGTCAGCCCCAGCACCGCGTGTTTACTGGCGGTGTAGGCGCTGCTGAACGGCCGTGGGGTGTGGGCCGAGATCGATCCGTTGTTGATGATCCGTCCACCCTGGGGCTGTTGCCGGCGCATCAGGCCGAAGGCACCACGGGCGCACAGGAAAACGCCGTTGAGGTTGGTGTCGATCACGTTTCGCCACTGCTCGAACGTCAGCTCATCCAGTGGCACGGCGGGCGCATTGACGCCGGCGTTGTTGAACACCACGTCCAGGCGTCCGAAGGCCTCGGCGATGGCGGCAAACAGCGCATCGACACTGGCCGGATCGCGCACATCGGTGGGTACCGCCAGGGCTTCGCGCCCCTCGCAAGCCGCCAACTCGACCAATGTCTGCAAGGGCTCGGGGCGGCGCCCGGCCAGCACCAGCGTGTAGCCGTCTGCCATCAGGCCCAGGGCCACCGCTCGGCCAATCCCGCTGCCGGCGCCCGTCACCAAAGCCACTTTCAATGTGTTGGACATGTGGATTCTCCCTTCTCGAATTCAGTCAGACAAACGCGGACCGACGCGCATTTCCAGTTCGCCGATGCCATCGATGCCGGCCGTGATGACATCACCCGGCTGCAGCACATCGACGCCTGCCGGGCTGCCGGTCATGATCAGGTCGCCGGCCCGCAGCGCCACTGATTGGGAGATGCGGGCGATCACTTCGCTGACCGACCAGATCTGGCTGTCGAGGCTGTCACGCTGGCGTTCTTCACCGTTCACGCTCAGCCACAACTCGCCCTCGGGGTGCCCTGCCCGCGACACCGGCACGATGGCCGTCATCGGCGCGGCGCCGTCAAACACCTTGGCGCCCTCCCACGGTAACCCGTTGCGCTTGGCCTGGCGCTGGACATCACGCCGGGTCAGGTCCAGACCCGCCGCGTAGCCCCACACATAGGCCAGCGCCTGGCCCTCAGGGATATTGGCGCCACCCTCGCCGATGGCCACGACCAATTCGATTTCATGAGCGAACTCCTCGGTCACTGGTGGAAACGTCACGTCACCGACCGCGTCCACTACGCAACTGGCAGGCTTCATGAAAAACATCGGTGGCACGCGGGATTCACCCTGGGTATCGGGCCAAGGGTAGTTGCGACCGACGCAAAAGACCCGGCCGACGGGAAAACGCTGCGGGGTGCCGACAACCGGTAGGGTTACTGGCAGGTCCGGGGTAAAGACATACTCGGGCATGTTCATCCTGGTAAAAGTCCTGATAGAAGTGTCAGCGTACGGCGGCAATCCCTGGCTAAGTTGGAGGAATGCCGCCTCGTGTTGGAGAAAAACAGCTTTTTTCCGGGCTCAGCGCGCCTTGAGTTCAATGCGATACAAACGGCCAAGCAGCAACGAATAGGACAAGGTGCCAATCAGCGCCACACCGCCGATGAACCAGAAGGCCAAGGCAAATGAGCCAGTCTTGTGAACGATCGCGCCAATCACGATGGGGGTGACAATCCCGCCGATGTTGGCCGCCAGGCTGGTGATCCCGCCGGTCAGTCCGATCAGTTCCTTGGGCGCCACTTCCGACACCGCCGCCCACGAGGACGAAGCGATGCCCTGGGCGAAGAAGGCAATCGTCAGCACGGCGATGCAGATCACGTTCGAATCGGTGAAATTCACCAGCACGATGGACATGCCCAGCATCGAGCCGACCACCAGCGGTAGCTTGCGGGCAAAGGACAGCGAATAGCCGCGACGGATCAGCAGGTCGGAGACGATCCCGGCGAGCAGGATGCCTACCGTCGCGCCCACGAACGGCAACACGGCGAAGATTCCGGCCTTGATCATGGTCAGCTGACGCTCTTCGATCAGGTACGTGGGGAACCAGGTGAGAAAGAAGTACAGCGCCGAGGTGCTGGCGAACTTACCGATGCAAATCGCCCAGACCTGCCGATAGCTGAACAGCTCGGCGATCTGCCGCCAGTTGAACCGGGTGCGCTCTTGGCTGCTTTTGACCAGCCCGCCCCCGGCCTCGATGTACTTGAGTTCTTCCTGGCTGACTTTCTTGCAGTTCATCGGGTCGCGATACAGAAACAGCCAGGCCACCCCGAAGACGATGCCGAGCGCCCCGGTGCTGTAGAACACATGACGCCAGTCATAAGTGGTCGCCAGCCACAGCAACGCACCGGTAAACAGCGCCGTGCCCAGGTACTGGCCGCAGACGTAAATGCTGCTGGCCAGGCCCCGTTCACGCGCCGGGAACCACACCGTGACCGCCCGGCTGTTGGCCGGAAACGCCGGCGCTTCCATTGCGCCGACCGCCAGGCGCAGGCCAAACAGCGAAGCGAAACCCGTGGCAAAACCCTGGCACACGGTGACGGTCGACCAACTGATCAGCGACACCCCATAGGTGAACCTGGAACCGAAGCGATCGGCGATGAACCCGGCGGGCACCAGTGCAATGGCGTAGGTCCAGGCAAACGCAGAAAAAATCAGGCCCATCTCGATCTTGTCCAGGCCCAGGTCCTTGGCGAGGAACGGTGCGGCAATCGAAATATTCACCCGATCGATGTAGTTGATGATCGTCGCGATCAGCAGCAACGACAGCATGAACCAACGCCGCCGCGACGGCAGGCGCTTAGGCACCGCGGCGTCCCGAGCGCTGGCAATTTGGGAAGTGTGGGAGTTCGACATGGTGGACCTCGTTATTGTTAGAAGCGTCGAAATGTTTACGAGCAGCCGAAATCAATGCCCTCGATGCCGGGGCAGAACAATCGCTACAGGAATGAGAGGCGCGAACAGCCGGTGTCAGGTGTTCAAAGAGGCCTTGCAACAGGATCCGTCGCAGGCGCAATCGGGAAGGTCAACGTGAAGCAGGAACAGGTTCATGATGTGCGCACCTTTGATTGTTTTTGGAGGGAGAGTCGGGTTGCGTGGCCCCAACAGTGGTCGTACGACCATTCAAAATCAACTGAGGTGTTAGATCATTTTTCCCGGTCTAAACCGGGTCCAAGAAACCTGTCCAAAAAAACAAGCTCACTGAGTTTTTTAAAACTGTTTTTACATTGTAAATAACTATATGTTTTTAAAGGATAAATACTCTAAATACGAATTTTTCGTTTTGGACAACCGCCCTCCATCCTCGGGCTACAGAAAATTCAGTCCAGGCGCCAAGTCATCGTATAACATCTTGAAAATAGGCCATATGCACCGCCACAATCGCTGTCACCGCCATGCCCCGCAGAGGATTCCCAGGAGATGTCATCACCGAGCCGAGTCCCCACCTATGTCATGCAGCAACGCAGCGAATTGACCGACTTCTACATCCGCGACAAAAAGGGCCGGCGCGCGGAAACCAGCCCACACCGCCATGAGTACTTCCAGATCCAGATCAACCTCGGCGGCGACACCGTGCAACACATTGGCAACGTCGAACGTCCGTTTCCACACAATACCCTGGCCTTCATCCTGCCCCACCGCGTGCACGTGATTCCGCACCCGGCGGACAGCAATTTCATCGTGATCAACTTCTCCCAGACGTTCCTGCTGCCGCACTTGCAGTGCGATCCCATGGATCTGGAAGAGGTTTCGATCCTGTTGGCGCCCGAGCTGTCACCGTTCCGCTTTCAAGAACATCTGGACTTCATTCTCGGCGACGACGATTTCGCCAAGGTATGCGCGTTGATCACGCAGATGCGCGCACTGGACGAGAATCGACAATTCGGCACCCGCGAGATGCTCAAGGGCCTGCTGCTGCAACTGATCGGCAGCGTCTGCGCCTTGTATGCCGAGCCGCTCAAGCGCTTGGCCGAAGAAAATGCCGCTGAAGTCAGCCGACGCGATGCGCTGGCCAGAATGTCCGAGTACTTGCGCAAGAACATCGCCGACCCCGATCTCAACTTGATCAAGGTGGCTGCCGCGACGTACCTGTCCCCCACGTACCTGACTCACTGGTTGCGCAAGGAAATCGGCAAGACCTTCACCGAACTGGTACTCGAACGTCGAATGCATGCGGCGCGCAATTACTTGCTCAATGGCACACGGCCAGTGGGCGAAGTGGCGAGGTTGTGCGGGTTTGCCGACGAGGCTTATTTTTCCAGGCGCTTTCGCCAGATACATGGCCAGCCGCCGGGGCAGTTCAGGCGACAACAGTTGAATCCGGACAGTCCGCAGTTGCCGTTGAACAATGGCTAGGTATTTCGACGCCATGAGCCGGCATCGTCAGGTTATCTATACTGGCTTTCCGGACGCAAACCAGAGCATGAAGAATGGCCCTCAAGCCCAATCAAAATCATCCAGTCATTTTGGTCCCCGCTCAACAAAGCGACTCGGATTCCCTGGTGAGTATTCGAATCGAGGCTATGCGCGAAAGTCTGGAGCGTGTGGGGCGATTTGATCCAATACGCGCACGCGAGCGGTTTATTAGTAGTTTCGAACCTCGTAACACGCACCACATTGATGTGTCGGGAAAGAGGGTTGGATTCGTTGTGGTCAAGCATCACAACAATGAGCTCTTACTTGACCACTTGTATGTGATACCAGATGCGCAAGGGTCAGGAATAGGCTCTGCTGTCCTCGATCATATTTTCAAGGAAGCGGATGCAGCCGCGCTCCCGATAAGGGTTGGCGCCCTTAAAGAAAGCGCCTCGAATCGCTTTTACATTCGCCATGGTTTCCGATTCGTCGAAAGCAGTGAGTTCGACAATTATTATGTTCGGCGGAACGTTTGTGCGGCTCGCTAGCTGACCACCCAAATGCAATCAGCGCAGGATCAATACCGTGGCCACTGCGATCACGGCCACCACGCCAAAAACCATGCGTGCGATCCAGGGCGCGGTGAGCCAGACGCCAGTCACCCCGGCAATCTGCCCCACGTTTTTCTCCGTCAGACGGAAGCTCGGTTCGCGGAAAGGGTTGCCGCAATGTGGACAGGCGTAGGCCTTATCGGAAATTCGCGAAGCGCATTCAGGGCAATCGATCAGACTCATTGTGCAACCTCAGGATGAGTGGAATTTCGGCTCTTCAAAAGACTGCTTATATGCAGTTTTTGTTCGGGATCAAGCTTAGCTTTTGATTAGCGCTATGCGAAAAAACGAACGGCTTCACAAAAAACACAGCCGTGGACGCTCGAACACCAATCGAACCCCTCGCAATACCATGGGTCTGCTCCTGTATGACCGCTTCGGAATCTGCTCCTATGTCCCCACACCAAAGCCTCGTTTTACTGGCACGAGGTGGCTATGCCGCTCGGGGCGTTATCTATCTGATCATTGGTATCTTCGCTTTGCTGGCGGCTCAAGACTCGAGCAAATCGAAGGATAGCCACAGCAGTCTGGAGGCGTTGTTAAGTCAGCCGTTCGGCCATGCTTTAGTTGGCCTGGTGGTGATGGGTTTACTTGCTTTCGCCGGATGGCGCCTGTTGCAGGCAACCCGTGATGTTGATCATCACGGTAAAGAGCTCAAAGGCTTGGTGATTCGGGCAGGCTTGTTGGCTGGAGGCTTGATCAACGGCGCCCTGGCGTTTTTTGCGTTGGGGTTGCTCATAAGCGGTCTTAAAAGCTCAGGCAATTCCGGAGGGGGAGAGACTCAGGATTTACTCGCGCGCCTATTGTCCTGGGATCATTCGAATGTGCTGATATACCTCATCGCACTGATACCGCTTGGCGTCGGCATCGCTCACATCATCAAGGGCTGGAAGGCGTCGTTCGAGAAGTATTTCGAAGCTGACGAAGACGTTATGCGCTATGTGCGCCCGGTGTCGCGCTTTGGCCTTATCGCCCGCGGGGTCGTATTCATTGAAATCGCCCTGCTGCTCATCATCAGTGGTTCGACTTATAAAGCCATGGACCCACCCGGCATGAAAGACGCCCTCGATGCACTGCAAAACCTGCCAGCCGGCGGTGTGGTTTTAATGGTAATGGCGTTGGGGCTGATCGCGTTTTCGGTCTACAGCTTTTCCGAAGCGGCCTGGCGCAAGATCAACATGGATGTGCCTGGAATGTCGGGAACATAGCGTTGCTTATTGCTGCACAGGTTTTACACGACGCAAAAGATCGTCCAGTACGTAGGTATCCAGAAAAGCTGTTACTTCAGTGACCCGGCCGTCCTTGAAGGTCATGTGCCATAGGTAGGTGTTGTTGTAAGGCCTTTGATCAAGGGCTGTGGCCTTTCCGTTCCATAGAACGACCACGACATCGTCCTCGGCAATGATGCTTCGGACAGTGGGAGAGATAGGGGTGGCCAGCCGAGCGCTGATCGGCCTTACGGCCCGCTCCATTAAATCTGTCTTGCTGTTATATACAGTAGACACCGGGCTTGATCCGGCAACGGTCCATATGGCGTCAGGCGCCAGCAGATCGAACACGGTGCCTTTGCCTTGTTGCCAGTTCGTGAACGCTTGGCGGACCAGATCCGTATTGGCATGTTCAGCGTTTTCCGAAGCCCAGACGTTGTTGGTTAGAAACACTAAAGACAGTGCAAGAGCCTGGACGCGCCAAGCCAAATTCATCCATGTGGTCATGATGTTCTCTCACGGCAGTGCAGTGGATAAGACGCTCTTCCAAGAGAACCTTAACGGCACGTGCCCAGAAGCTTTTGCCCGATGCTGCTGTGAGGTTGCCTGATGCTGTTTGGTAATCAGGCCACTGTGGGAGCGAGCTTGCTCGCGATAGCGGTGGGTCAGTCACTTTGATGTTGGATGCATGGCCGTCATCGCGAGCAAGCTCGCTCCCACAGGGGTAGCATGCTTATTCCTGGATCTTCCACGTACCTTGTGTATTTTCCAGACGCCAGAAACCACAAAACCCCTGGTTTTCTTGGAAAACCAGGGGTTTTGTGTATCGAATGTGGCGGTGAAGGAGAGATTCGAACTCTCGATACAGTTTCCTGTATACACACTTTCCAGGCGTGCTCCTTAAGCCACTCGGACACTTCACCGTATCTCGAAAAACTGTTCAGTCTGTCGAGGCGCGCTAATGTAGTCGAAAGCTTTTCCGATGGCAAAGGTTTTTTTCAGAATTTTCATGCGGTTAAGCTTGGTCGGACATTTCCAACGCGCCTGGGCAGGGCAAACCGGCCAATCTTCGGGGCTATGCAGGCGCTGCTCTATAGATGAAGGCGAAGCGGGATGGGCGGGCCAGGCTATTTGCGGGGCTTGGAGCTGACCGGTGAGTCAGTCACGGCGCTTTACCTGGCCTGCGGCGGTGGGTAACGTCTGCGTCACTTCTCTTACAAGGAATAGCGTCATGAGCGACTTGATTGCCTACCATCTCGAAGACGGTATTGCGACCCTGACCTTGAACAACGGCAAGGTCAATGCCATTTCGCCGGATGTGATTGCCGCGTTCAACGCTGCGCTGGACCAGGCGACGAAGGATCAGGCGGTGGTGATCATTACCGGGCAGCCGGGGATTTTGTCGGGCGGCTACGATCTGAAGGTGATGACCGCCGGTCCCAAGGAAGCGGTGAGCCTGGTCACGGCCGGCTCGACGTTGGCCCGTCGCCTGCTGTCGCACCCCTTCCCTGTCGTTGTTGCTTGCCCCGGGCATGCGGTGGCCAAAGGTGCGTTCCTGCTGCTGTCGGCGGACTACCGCATTGGTGTGGAAGGGCCGTTCAGCATTGGCCTGAACGAAGTGCAGATCGGCATGACCATGCACCACGCCGGTATCGAACTGGCTCGTGATCGTCTGCGCAAGTCGGCGTTTCACCGCTCGGTGATCAATGCCGAGATGTTCAATCCTCAGGGCGCTGTGGATGCGGGCTTCCTCGACAAGGTGGTGTCGGCCGAGGAACTGCAAGGCGCGGCCCTGGAAGCAGCGCGTCAGTTGAAGAAAATCAACATGTCCGCCCACAAGAACACCAAGCTGAAAGTTCGCAAGGCGTTGCTGGATACCCTGGACAGCGCGATCTTGCTGGATCAGGAGCATATGGGCTGACGCTCTCTGGTCACTCAAGGCTTACACGGATCACCGTGGCGAGGGAGCTTGCTCCCGCTCGGCTGCGCAGCAGTCGTAAAAACTTGCCAGCCGTTTGTTCCTGATGCACTGCGGCGTATGGTTTTGGGGCTGCTGCGCAGCCCAGCGGGAGCAAGCTCCCTCACCACGGGTCCAGCCCTTCCCTAGAGTTGGGATTTTTCATACGTACAGAGTTTAAAAGTCCGCAACCGCTCTAGGCCGCTTCTGTCGCGCCATGTGGAAACATGCGCTTAAACATCGTCCATTTCCTACCTCTATAGGGGCAATTGCCGAAAACAGTGCACATCCGTACACTGCGCCACCTTTTGTCCCGATGGGGCCCTGTAGATGCTGTTTGTACTGCGTATGTTGTTGATGGGCCTGCACTTTGTCCTGGCGGGTGTGCTCGGGGTGATGCTGGGTCTGTGCCGACCGTTCAATCCGGACAACAGCCGTTTATGCGCAAGGCTGTACGCATTGCCGGCCATGTTCATTTTGGGCCTGCGGGTCCGGACACAGGTCGACACGCTGATGGATAAGCCCAACGGCTGCGTGATCATCGCCAACCACCAATCCAACTATGACCTGTTCATGTTCGGTAACGTGGTGCCGCGCCGTACCGTGTGCATCGGCAAGAAGAGCCTGAAATGGGTGCCGCTGTTCGGGCAATTGTTCTGGCTGGCCGGCAATGTGTTGATCGACCGTGGCAACGCGATCAAGGCGCGGCAGTCGATGCTGACCACCACACATACGTTGCAACACGAGGACACCTCGATCTGGGTTTTTCCGGAAGGCACGCGCAACCTGGGCGAGGACCTGCTGCCGTTCAAGAAAGGCGCATTCCAGATGGCAATCGCCGCCGGGGTCCCGATTATTCCGGTGTGTGTCAGCAGCTACATCACGCACATGCGCCTCAATCGCTGGCGCAGCGGTGACATCCTCATACGCTCATTGCCGACGATTCCTACGGCCGGATTGAGCATGGAGGACATGCCCCGGCTCATCGCCCAATGCCGTGAACAAATGCGCGAATGCATCGCGACAATGGACCGGCAGTTACAAGCCGCGTAATGGAAAACCCGCCCCCTCGGCGGGTTTTCTTTTACCGCCGAACTCTGCAGATTTTGCTGACTCACAAGCAACAGGGCGCGCTAAGCTGGACGTCGCCTGCCACTGCCATTTTCCAATAAGAAGTGAACCACCATTATGGGTAGAGTCGTTGCCGCTGCGGTCTACAGCGCCGGTAAGAAAGTCACCAATATCACCCTCGACGAAGGCAGTGCCTGGGCTGCCAAACCTGGTCATTTTGTGTGGATCGGCCTCGAAGAGCCCAGTGCCTTGGAGCTGACCAACCTGCAGCGTCAATTCAACCTGCACGAATTGGCCATCGAAGACGCCATGGAGAAACACAGCCGGCCCAAGCTGGAGACCTTTGGCGATGCGCTGTTTATCGTCACGTATTCGCCGATACGCGAGGACGGCAAGCTGGAATTCATTGAAACCCATATCTTTGCCGGCAAGGGCTACATCATCACGGCGCGCAACGGTCACTCAGCGTCCTACGCCCATGTCCGACAGCGTTGTGAGGCACGTCCGCTCTTGCTGAAACATGGGGAAGATTTCGTCCTCTACGCCATCCTTGATTTCGTGATTGAAAACTACCAGCCGGTGGGTGAAGCCATTCACGCCGAAATCGATGAGCTTGAACGCAATGTGTTGTGCAGCTCGCTGAATGAGCGGGATATCCAGAACCTGCACAGCTTGCGCCGCGACGTGTTGCGCCTGCGTCGCTATGCAGCGCCGATGGTGGAAATCAGCGAAGAGTTGCAGCGACTCGACTTCCCCTTCATCGACAAGAACATGAGCCCGTATTTCCGCGACGTGCAGATTCATGTCACGCGGCAAATGGAAGACCTGGCGACCCTGGCCGACATCGCCAGCCAGACCATCGAAGTCGGCGTACTGCTCGAAGCGTCGCGCCAGAGCGTGGTGCAGCGCAAGTTCGCGGCGTGGGCGGCGATCCTGGCATTTCCCACGGCAGTGGCCGGGATCTACGGGATGAACTTCGAAAATATGCCGGAGTTGACCTGGCACTATGGGTATTTTCTGGTGCTTGGATTTATCGGGGTGGGGTGTACGGGGTTGTGGGCGAGTTTCAAGCGGTCGGGGTGGCTGTAGGCGGGCGCTCTTCGGTGAGGTTTATGTGGCATTCATCGCGAGCAAGCTCGCTCCCACACTGGATCGGTGTACGACGCAAATCCACTGTGGGAGCGAGCTTGCTCGCGATGAGGGCGGCACATCCAACACCAAGGTCTACTGATCCACCGCTATCGCGAGCAAGCTCGCTCCCACATTAGAGATGTGATGATCTTTAGCCTTGGCTGGTCTCGGCCTGCGGCTTGTGCGCAACGAAACGCATCATCCACTCCGCCACCGTCGTGCCGTGGTGCTCGTGGGCCAGGCTCGCCACGCCTTGGCTGTAGATCTGCTCGCCGAGGTGTTGCTGGCGAATCTCCAGCAAGGCCCGGGAATAATCATGGATGAACTCCGGATGGCCCTGGAAGCACAGCACCTGATCGTTGATGTGGTAGGCGGCGAACGGGCAGAAATCGCTGGAGGCGATGACGGTCGCGCTTTCGGGCAGTTCGGTGACCTGGTCCTGATGGCTGATCAGCAGGGTCAGCTCTTCCATCACCGGGTTCATCCACGGCGCCTTGGCCGCAAGTTTGTAGCGATGGGTGCCGACGCCCCAGCCCTGGGTGGCGCGTTCGGTCTTGCCGCCCAGCAACAGCGCCAGCAGTTGATGACCAAAGCACACACCGAGCAGTTTATCGCCGCGCTGGTAGCGCTCCATCAGGTAGGTCTTGAGGGTTTGAATCCAAGGGTCGGTGCCGAAGGAGTCAGCCTTGCTGCCGGTCACCAGATAAGCGTCGAACACCTCGTCATCGCTGGGGTAATGCCCCTCCATCACGTTGTACACGATGAATTCGGCCGCGATGGGCTGCTGTGAAAACAGGCGCTGGAACATCTGCCCGTAACCCTGATATTGGTCGACCAGTTCCGGACGCAGGATATCGGTTTCCAGAATGCAGATGCGTAGCGACATAAAAAATACCTGACACGTGATGGGAATATTGCACACCCCAGAGCCTGCCCTGAAACACGGTTCCAAGGCAAGCCCCTTCCCAAGTCTGTCAGAACAGTTCGTGCCGGGCGGCTTTCTCCAACAACAAGGCCGGCGGTGAGAAGCGCTCACCGTATTGCTCGGCCAGATACTGGGCGCGACCGACAAAGTCTTGCAGGCCGTATTGGTTGATGAACTGCAACGCACCGCCGGTCCAGGCGGCGAAACCGATGCCGAAGATCGAGCCGATGTTGGCGTCGGCGGTCGAAGTCAGCACCCCCTCCTCCACGCAGCGCACGGTTTCCAAGGCCTGGATGAACAGCAGGCGATCACGGATATCCTGGGGTGAAATCTGCCCGTCGGCTTGCTCGAAGCGGCTTTTGAGCTGCGGCCACAGGTACTTTTGCCCATTGGCCGGGTACTCATAGAAACCGGCACCGGCGGACTTGCCCGACCGCTGGTATTCGTTGAGCAGCAAGTCAATCACGGCGAACGCCGGATGCTCAATCGGCGTTTTCCCTTCTGCGTGCAGGTCCTTGGCGGTTTGCGCGCGGATATGGCTCATCAGGCTGAGGGAAACTTCGTCAGAGATCGCCAGAGGCCCGACCGGCATCCCGGCCTTACGGGCTTCGGTCTCGATCATCGGCGCACTCACGCCCTCGCCGAGCATGGCGATGCCCTCGTTGGTAAAGGTGCCGAACACCCGCGACGTGAAGAAACCGCGACTGTCGTTGACCACAATCGGCGTCTTGTTGATCTGCAGGACAAAATCGAAACACCGGGCCAAGGTCGCGTCACTGGTGCGTGCACCCTTGATGATCTCCACCAGCGGCATCTTTTCCACCGGGCTGAAGAAGTGCAGGCCGATGAACTTCATCGGGTCCGGCACGGCCGTGGCCAGGCCGGTGATGGGCAAGGTCGAGGTATTGGACGCGATCACCGCATCATCGCCCACCACCGCCTGGGCCGCAGCCGACACGCAGGCTTTCAGGGCGCGATCTTCAAACACCGCTTCGATGATCAGGTCGCAACCGGCCAGGTCTGCGTTGCTGTCGGTGGGGTGAATCCGTGCCAGCGTGGCTTCGCGCTGCTCGGCAGAGAGTTGGCCGCGGGCGACCTTTTTATCCAGCAACGCCGCCGAGCGGGCCTTGCCCTTCTCGGCCGCCGCCAGGTCGACATCCTTGAGTACCACTGCAATGCCGGCCACGGCGCTGACATAGGCGATTCCCGCCCCCATCATACCGGCGCCGAGCACGCCGACTTTTTTCGTCAGATAAGGCGCCAAACCTTGTGGGCGAGAGCCGCCAGCCTTGATCTCGTTGAGCTGGAACCAGAAGGTACCGATCAGGTTCTTCGCCACCTGGCCGGTGGTCAGCTCGGTGAAGTAGCGGGTTTCGATCAGATGGGCAGTGTCGAAATCCACCTGGGCGCCCTCCACCGCTGCGCAGAGGATTTTCTCCGGTGCCGGCAGGCAGCCCTGGGTCTTGTTGCGCAGGATCGAGGGGGCGATCGCCAACATTTGCCCGACTTTCGGGTCGGACGGCGTGCCGCCCGGAAGCTGATAGCCCTTGGCATCCCAGGGCTGCACGACGCTGGGGTTGGCAAGAATCCAGGCCCGGGACTTGGCCAGCAGTTCGTCACGATCCTTCGCCAGTTCATGGATCAAACCGGCCTGCAGCGCTTGTTGTGCACTGACCTTCTTGCCTTCGAGCAGATACGGCAGGGCCTTTTCCAAACCGAGCAGACGCACCATCCGCACCACCCCACCGCCTCCCGGCAGCAGGCCGAGGGTGACCTCGGGCAGACCGAGTTGCACCGATGGCAGGTCCAGCGCCACACGATGATGGCAGGCCAGGCAGATCTCCCAGCCACCGCCGAGGGCCGCGCCATTGATGGCCGCCACCACGGGCTTTCCCAAGGTTTCCAAGGCACGCAGTTGCGCCTTGAGCAGCAAGACCATCTCGTAGAAAGCCTTGGCTTCAGGCTTGCCGACCTTGACCAGTTCGTTGAGGTCACCGCCCGCGAAGAAGGTGTGCTTGGCCGAGGTGATGATCACACCGGCAATCGAGTCCTTTTCTGCCTGCAAACGGGCGACGCAGGCGGCCATGGCCTCACGGTACACCGCATTCATGGTGTTGGCGCTCTGGCCTGGCATGTCCAGGGTCAGGACGACGATCCGGTCCTGGGCGATTTCGTAACGGATGGCAGCGGTCATGAATAAGTGTTCCTTGAAATCGGGACTCAGAGGCGTTCGATGACGGTGGCAATGCCCATGCCACCGCCGACACAGAGGGTCGCCAGGCCATAGCGCAGGCGACGCGCCTCCAACTCGTCGAGCAGTGTGCCAAGGATGGCGCAGCCGGTGGCCCCCAAAGGGTGCCCCAGCGCGATGGAGCCACCGTTGACGTTGACCTTGGCAGGCTCGATGGCCATGTCCCGGATGAACTTGAGCACCACCGAGGCGAAGGCTTCGTTGACTTCGAACAGGTCGATGTCCTCCACCCGTAGCCCGGCCTTGGCCAGTGCCTTGCGCGTGGCCGGCGCCGGGCCGGTGAGCATGATGGTCGGGTCGGTACTGGTGACGGCCGTGGCGACGATTCGTGCCCGGGGTTGCAGGCCCATGGCGCGCCCCTTGGCTTCGGAACCGATCAACATCAACGCCGCACCGTCGACGATGCCGGAACTGTTGCCCGGCGTGTGCACATGATGGATTCGCTCGACATGGCTGTAGACCCGCAGCGCCGTGCCGTCGAAGCCCATCTGGCCCATGGCTTCGAAACTCGGCTTGAGCTTGCCCAGGCCTTCGAGGGTGGAGTCGGCGCGGATGAATTCGTCGTGGTCCAACAGCACGATGCCATTTTGGTCCCGCACGGCCACCAGGGATTTATCGAACGAACCGTCGGCCCGGGCGCGTGCGGCTTTTTGCTGGGAGTGCAGCGCGTAGCGGTCGACGTCCTCGCGACTGAAGCCTTCCAGGGTGGCGATCAGGTCGGCGCCGATGCCCTGGGGAATGAAGTGACCGTGCAGGTTGGACTGCGGGTCCAGCGCCCACGCACCGCCATCGCTGCCCATGGGCACCCGGGACATGGATTCGACGCCGCCGGCCACCACCAGGTCTTCGAACCCCGAACGCACTTTCATGGCCGCCAGGTTCACCGCTTCCAGGCCCGAGGCGCAAAACCGATTGAGCTGCACGCCCGCCACGCTGACATCCCAATTGGCTACCAACGCAGCGGTCTTGGCGATATCGGCCCCCTGCTCGCCCACTGGCGTCACGCAACCGAGCACGATGTCGTCGACCTGGCTGGTGTCCAGATCCATGCGCTGCTGCAAGGCGCTGAGCAGCCCCCCCATCAGGTTCACCGGCTTGACGCTGTGCAGGGCGCCATCGGCCTTGCCCTTGCCACGAGGCGTGCGTAATGCGTCGAAAATCAAAGCTTGGGTCATGACGTCCTCGAACCACGGGGTAATACGATGCCTCCAACCATAAGCCCAGCGGCGCCGGATTCAATGACCACAGCGCTCAATGGCGTTGACGGCCACGCTCAGACGAACGGTAGCGAGCTATCGGGTTAACCGATTCAGGTGGGCAAGCTGTCTAGCAAAAGGGCCGGCAGGAAGGTGGCAATAGGCCTCATGCCGTTTTAATAGCGACACGTACCAAGCTGATACGAATTGGATCTAAGCCAAGGCGGCCGCGGCCCCTAATGTAATCCTTGTACAAGTCAGTCGTCGGGTTTTGCCGAGGCGCTTGTCGGAACAGGAAGTGCACCGCCAGCCGTCATGGATATGCAGGCTGGTTTTCAGGACATAACAAAAAAGGCGGATCAGCCATGTTCAAACATTCGAAAGTTCGTCAAGCCGGACTCATTCTCTTTGCCACGACGCTGCTGTTGATTTTGCCGAATATCACCAAAGTGATTGGCTGAAATCCCGCGCGGGGGCCTCTGCATCATCCAATACGTTGTGTCGCCAAAAAATGTGATGGGTTCACTGTTCGAGCTGCGATGGCTGTGCCAACCTTTGCGGCCCCCCCTCGACATGGAAGGCGATCGATTTGAAAGCTCTCATTGTGTTCGGGGCGTTGCTGCTCAGCACGCCCATTTATGCCGCGCAACTGGTGCTGGAGTTGGGCGCGAGCACGCGTACCTGGCAAACCGAGGAACTGCTCAAGCACCCGGACGCTCGAACGGTCCAGATTGCTGAGGACGTTTCCTACAAGAAACCCATGAGTTATCGAGCCGTGCCGCTGACGTCACTGTTGACGGGCATCCAACCGGACGACCACCTGCAGGCCGTTGCCCTGGACGGCTTCGCCGCCGAGATGCCCGCGGCGCCATTACTCAACAAGAGCGGGGCCCGGGCCTGGCTGGCGATCGAGGACCCGACCAAGCCCTGGCCGTCGCTGGGGGAAGGCAAATCCAGTGCCGGGCCTTTCTATTTGGTCTGGACCGACCCGCAGGCGGGTCATATCAGCCCGGAACAATGGCCCTACGCGGTAGCGACCATCAAGCGCCTGTCGGCGGTGGCCGAACGCTTCCCGGCCCTGCTACCAGCGCCCAACCTGGCCAAGGACGACCCGATCAATAAAGGTTTCGCGCTGTTCCAGAAGAACTGCCTGGCGTGTCATCGGCTCAATGGCGCTGGCGATGCACAGTTCGGCCCTGACCTGAACATTCCTTTCAATCCCACCGAATACTTCTCCGGGGATTTCCTCAAACGCTACATTCGCGACCCGCAAGGCATGCGGCATTGGCCCCAGGGCAAGATGCCCGGGTTCTCGGCAGCGGTGCTACCGGACTCGGAGCTGGATTTGCTGGTGGGTTATTTGAAGCATATGGCGGGGCGCAAGCAGCCATTGGCCCCGTAAGATTGCTTTTTTTGTGGCGAGGGGATTTATCCCCGTTGGGCCGCGAAGCGGCCCCCAAACCAGGCAACTCGGTGTGCCAGCAAGATTGAGTTCACTGCTTTAGGGCTGCTGCGCAGCCCAGCGGGGATAAATCCCCTCGCCACAAAAGCTCGCTCACCAAGCGGTTATTGTTGTTGCACCGTGATCACTGGCGCCGATGTCACGACCAGCTTGGCGTGCATCTGCTCGCAACCACCGCCACGGCGCATGCCACGCACCGGGCAGGCGTCCAGGTAATCCAGGCCCACGGCCAGTTTCAGGTGACGCTCCGGGCGTGCCAACTGGTTGGTCACGTCGAAGCTGTACCAGGCGTCGTCCAGCCAGGCCTCTGCCCAGGCATGGCTCGCCAGGTGCTCGCTCTCTTCACTGAACAAATACCCCGACACATAGCGCGCCGGCACGCCCAGGCTGCGCGCGCAGGCCAGGAAGGCGTGGGTATGGTCCTGGCACACCCCACTACGACCGGCAAAAGCCTGGGCCGCACTGGTCTCGACTGCCGTGGTGCCGGGGATGTAGATCATGTGCTGGTTCAACCCGTGCATCAGGTCGATCAGCGCCGTGCGATCGCGACGCTGCTGGCATTGCTGCGCGGCGAAAGTTCGAAGGGCCTCGTCCGCTTCGGTCAGCCGGGTGAAGCGCAGGAACGGCAGCGCCGATTGGCTCTCGTGTTCGGCTTCGCGCAACGGATCGATATCCACTTGTCCGCGAGCACCGATGATGACCGTTTCGTGGGGCTCATCCAGGGTCAGCACATGGAGGATGTTGCCGAACGGATCCAGTTGCGCCCGCACCGGCCGGGGCAAATCCAGTTGCCAACTCAGCACATGCTGGCGTTCGCTGTCGTGGGGCGTCAGGCGCAGGTACTGGATGCTGGCGCGAACCTGGTCTTCATAGTGGTAGGCCGTTTCGTGGCTGATCGAGAGTCTCATATGACCTCCAGGTAGGAACTGTGAATGGCATTGCCCAGTTCACGGACCAGTGGGATGAATTCGGTGAGCCAGGCATGCAGGCCCCCGTCGAGGATTTCGTTGATGCCGGTGTAGCGCAGGCGTGCGTCCATTTCCGCCGCCAGCCGTTGTGCCTGCCGGCCGTTGGTGCCCGGCAGGCTCGCGAGGATCTGGTTGATTTCTTCGGTACAGGCGCGCAGCGAACGCGGCACGTCGGCGCGCAACAGCAGCAACTCAGCCACATGGCGAGCGCCCGGGGCCTCACGGTAGATCTCGGTGTAGGCCTCGAAGGACGACAAGGCCCGCAACAACGCGCTCCATTGGTAGTAGGCGTGGGCCGTACCGTCGCTGACCGCGTCGGCCTGGTCGCCGGCCATTTCGTAGCGGGCGTCGAGCAAGCGCAGAGTGTTGTCGGCCCTTTCGATAAAGGTTCCCAGGCGAATGAACCGGAACGCGTCGTTACGCATGATGGTGCCGTAGGTCGCGCCACGAAACAGGTGCGAGCGCTCCTTGATCCACTCGCAGAAACGGCTCATGCCGTAGCGATTCAAGCCTTGCTCGCCGATACCGCGAATTTCCAGCCAGGTGGCGTTGATGTTTTCCCACATGTCGGCGGTGATTCGACCACGTACCGCATGGGCACTGACGCGCGCGGAACCGAGACAGCTGTAGATGCTGGCCGGGTTGGCCGCTTCCAGGGCAAAGAAATGCAGCAGGCGCTCGGCGTGCAAGTCACCGTGTCGCTCCCGGTAATCGTCCAGCGTGCCAGTAATCAGCAGCGGCATGGCCAGCTCGTGCAGGCCGTCGCCACGCCCGTCCTGGGGCATCAATGACAACGAATAACTGACGTCGAGCATCCGAGCGAGGTTTTCGGCCCGCTCCAGGTAGCGCGACATCCAGTACAGGTCCGAGGCGGTTCTACTCAGCATGGCAGCTCCTCAATCCTCGACCACCCAAGTGTCCTTGGTGCCGCCGCCCTGGGATGAATTCACCACCAGGGAGCCTTCGCGCAACGCCACCCGCGTCAGCCCGCCAGGGACCACGCGGGTCTCGCGGCCAGCCAGCACAAACGGCCGCAAGTCGATGTGGCGCGGGGCGATGCCGTTTTCGACAAAGGTCGGGCACGTCGAGAGCGACAGCGTCGGCTGGGCGATGTAGGCATGCGGCTTGGCCTTGATCCGCTCGCGAAAGGCATCGATTTGCGCCGTCGTCGCGGCCGGCCCCACCAGCATTCCATAACCGCCGGAACCCTGGGTTTCCTTGACCACCAGGTCGGGAAGATTGGCCAGTACGTGGGAAAGCTCAGCAGGATTACGACACTGCCATGTAGGAACGTTCTTCAGGATCGGCTCTTCGTCCAGGTAAAAGCGGATCATGTCGGTGACGAACGGGTACACCGACTTGTCGTCCGCCACCCCCGTGCCGATGGCATTGGCCAGCACCACGTTGCCGGAACGGTAGGAGGACAACAGGCCCGGTACGCCGAGCATCGAATCCGGATTGAAGGCCAGTGGATCGAGGAACGCGTCGTCGAGGCGACGGTAGATCACATCCACCGCCTTCGGCCCGTCGGTGGTGCGCATGAACACTCTGTCATCCCGTACGAACAGGTCGGCGCCTTCCACCAACTCCACGCCCATCTCCCGGGCCAGGAACGCGTGCTCGAAGAATGCGCTGTTGAAACGCCCCGGCGTCAGCACCACGACGCTGGGGTCATCCAGCGGACTGGAGCTTTTCAGGGTGTCGAGCAGCAGGTTCGGATAGTGGTCGATGGGGGCGATGCGCTGGGCGGCGAACAGTTCGGGGAACAGGCGCATCATCATCTTGCGGTCTTCGAGCATGTAGCTGACGCCGCTGGGCGTACGCAGATTATCTTCGAGCACGTAGTAGGTGCCGTCACCGTCGCGTACCAGGTCGACACCGCAAATGTGCGCATAGATGTCACGGTGCAGGTCCAGCCCTTGCATCGCCAGTTGGTACTGTTCGTTGGCCAGCACCTGCTCGGCGGGAATGATACCGGCCCGGATGATCCGTTGTTCGTGGTAGAGGTCGGCCAGGAACATGTTCAGTGCCTTGACCCGCTGGATGCAGCCGCGCTCGACCACCCGCCATTCGCTGGCCGGGATGCTGCGCGGGATCGTATCGAACGGGATCAGGCGCTCGGTCCCTTGCTCGTCGCCGTAGAGCGTGAACGTAATGCCGGCACGATGAAACAACAGGTCGGCTTCACGCCTGCGTTGCGCCAGCAACTCGTCGGGCGTTTCGGCCAGCCAGCGGGCAAACGCCTGGTAATGCGGGCGGACCTGGCCGTTGGCATCGTACATTTCATCAAAACCGCTGCGGATCATGCCGTACTCCTTGTCACCCTGGCAGCAAGGCTTCGCAAGCCCCGTGCCATCGGCATAAACGCTTTATGATCAACGGGTTGGAATCTCCATTGAGAGGCCGCGCACTTTTACAGTGCAGCAGATGCCCCCAACCCGCCGCCCCCCGCTTCATTGCGACGCAGGGGCGTCGCTCTCCTGAGCATAGCCATGGAAAAACGAAGCGGCGCGGTCTGGATACAGTTAGGTACAAACCGGGCGGCTGTGGTGTTACTCACATATTCGACATCTGCCACAAATCCCTGTGGGAGCCGAGCTTGCTCGCGATGGCGTCGGTGCATTCAACATTGATGCAAGCTGACCCACTGTCATCGCGAGCAAGCTCGGGCTCCCACAAGGATTTTCGGGTAATCCGCAGACATGAAAACGGCCGACACAAAGGTCAGCCGTTGCTGTGGTTGCGGTGAGAGACTGTCAGGCCTGCAGCCGCCGGATCTCTTGCTTGACACCCCAGCCCTCGATAACGCCACCCAAGGGTTCGACGACTGCCTCAAAGTCTTGCTCGAAGTCTCCTATGTCATCGTAAGTGGCATACATCACCCGGCTCAGTTCCAATGACCAAGCCCCGTCGTCCCGTGCACTGATCTGCGCGTTCAACGATTCGCCCCGAAAATGACCTGCCGCCCTGCGCGCCCGCTCCTCGTCCGGGAAAATGGCGTAGAACTCAATGGGATGGAATCGGGAAAAATCGAAACCGCCTTCTTTCATGCGGCGCAATACGCTGGTGCTGATGTCTTCTTGATAGGCTGTGCTCATGAAACGTCCTCCTAAAACCGATGGATAGACTTTCCGTCTTCCCGTGCATGAAGCCCTCAGGCTGCAAGCGATACGGCATCAAATGGCCGTCGGGACACAAGCATGTAGCTGACAAGACCGGACCTTGGCGATCCTTTCGCTGATCTCAATTGCAGAGTAGCCGCAAGTGATGGCCACTGCCAAGCGGGGCCAGACAACGATTTCATGAAATCGGTTTAATGCTGATGATTTCGATGCTGTATTGAGACTTGAGGTTCTTGACCGTCGGGTCTTCGGTGCGACCCTCCAGATCATTGAGATCCAGTTCGTTGGCCACTGGAAGCAGCCTTTCGCGAATCAGCTGTGCAGCCTGCTCCATGGTGGGCTCCTGGTCATAGTCGAACTCCTGGACGTTGGTTTCGCTGTGATCATCCACGAAAGTGATTTCCCACTTCTGCATCGGTGTCTCCTTGATCAATTCAGGGCCTGGCTTACCTTTATCTCGACATTGAGGGCCGGATAATCGTTCCGCTGGATGCCTGGACGGCACACATGAAAAGACCGCCTCAAGGGCGGTCTCTTTTGTGCAACCTGGCCAATCACTTTTCGGCGCGTTCCTTCAGGGCCTTGAGGGTGTTGAACGGCGCATCCACTACAAACTTGTTAGCCACCATGGACGGTACGCTACCACCCGGCTCGGTGTGGACTTGATAGATCACTTCGACCTGGTCCGCGCCCTTGGGAGTGAACTTCCAGAAACCGTCGACCTTTGTCACACGCACAAAGCCCTTCTCCTCAGGCAAATACTCAGGTAAGCCCTTGAGCTTGCGGGTCAGGCTGCCGTCCGCGCCCTCCTCGGTGGTGACTTCCAGCACCGAGTCCCGAGGCGTGACCGGCCATGGCGTGTTGAATTGGGTATAAGTCCAGCTCTTGTCGCCTTCGTGCTTGAGCAGTTTCTGGCTCTTGCACTCATGGATCCAGGCGCAGGCGCCAGCAACGTCCTCCTGCAGGCTCCGCAACTTGGCCATGGTGGTTTTCATCACCGTCACGCCGCGATAGGCCTTGTACTTGGAGCCCGTCACTTCACTGAGGGAAACCTTGATGCCGTCCTTCTCCTTGGCAACCTGCCAGTCCTCTGCCTGAGCGGTGGCCGTTGCCAGCAACACGGTCAACCCACACAACACAGCCATACGATGCAGCGAACCCATAGTCTTTTCCTTATTGTCCAAGTTCGTTCATTTCGGATCCGTTCACTACGCTGCCGTGACTTGCTCCCACCAACCGATCAACCGGATGGCCTCTTCACTGCTGCTGCCGCACACCTCGACGTCGGCTTCAAATGCCGAGCACACCGCCGGACGCCCCGGCTGGCCGAAGATCCGGCACAGGTTATCGACTGACAATTGCACGCAACGTTCTCCCGCCGGTTTGCCTTGGGGCATGCCAGGGATCGGTGAGCTGATGGAAGGGGCGATGCAACAGGCGCCACAGCCTTCACGGCACTTCATGACGAGAACATCCTCACGACAGGTAATGATGAATAACAGCACACAGAGTAACGGCTAAAACACTCGTTTTAAATTACCGTCTGCGTGTTTTTTTGCCCTTGGCGAGATGACCGAACGGTCAGCGACGAGCTGCATACCTGTGGAAGGTTTACTGCTTGAACTCGAAATCCAGTGCCGCACCTTCCACCTCGTTGCGCTCCTGATTGCGCAACGGCAGTTGCATTTCATTGCTCAACAACCGGCCATTGAGCTGGAACGGTCCGGGTTTCTCTCCGAACATTGACGGCAAGAGCGGTTCCCGCTTGGGCAGCGGTACCTTACCCGGAGGCTGCAGTTCCTCGACCATGTCATGGGGCAGGCTCAGGTCCAGCTTGGCCGGTGGCAATGGAGTCTTGGCGATCTGGTGGGCGGATTTGCTCTTGGAAGCAATGGGGGCACGCTTTTTTTCTTCGCCGCAACCGCCTTTTTAGCGGACGGCTTCTTGGCCACCGCGGTTTTTTTCGACGCATTCTTCGTGGCACTAACGGCCGGTTTTTCCTGCGCCGGAGCCGCCACGGCGACGCCTTCCATTTGGAAGGCACTGAACAGGCCGATCAAAACCCAGGCAACAGGAACAATGGCTTTCATAGACACAACGGCACTGACGGCAGATATCCCCATGCTCGCCTGATAATGAGGCGCTGACAAGCACATCAAGCTAAGCCGCTGATTCCTATAGAAACCCGTTGGCGGTCTCTTGACACAATTGCGTCGCCAACAACCCCAGCGTCATCAAGGCCCGCTCTGCCTCGCGGTTCCAGGGTGTACCGCAATTCAAGCGAATGCAGTGGTTGAACTGCTCGGTGTTACTGAAAATCAGTCCAGGCGCGATACTGATGCCTTGTTGCAACGCCCGCACATGCAACTCCTGGGTATTGACCCGCCCCGGCAGGCTGACCCACAGGATGAAACCGCCGTTGGGACGGCTCATTTGCGTGCCTTCGGGGAAGTATTGTTGCACCGCCAGTTGGAAGGCACTGAGGTTCTTGCGGTACTCCTGGCGGATATAGCGCAGGTGCCGGTCATAGCCGCCGTTTTCCAGGTAGGCGGCAATGCCCATCTGCGTAACGCTGCACGCCGAGTGAGTGCTGAAGGTCTGGAGCCGCTGGATTTCCTGCTGGAATTTCCCCGCGATCATCCACCCGATGCGCACTCCTGGCGACAAGGTCTTGGAAAAACTCGAACAGTAGATAACCCGGTCCAGTCGGTCATAGGCCTTGAGGGCCTTGGTACGCCCCTGCTCGAACATCAACTCGCCATAAATATCGTCCTCGACGATCTGGATGTCGAAGTCCGACGCCAGGCGCAGCAGTTGCTTTTGTCGTTCTTCCGGCATGGTGCCACCAAGCGGATTGCTCAGGCGCGTGGTCAGCACCAGCGCCTTGATCGACCACTGGTTGGCCGCCAACTGCAAGGCTTCCAGGCTCATACCAGTGACCGGATCGCTGGGGATCTCGATGACCTTGAGGCCCAATAGATCCGCCAGTTGCAGCAAGCCGTAATAGGTCGGCGACTCGGCGGCAATCAAATCCCCCGGCCGCGTGAGCACCCGCAAGGACATCTGCAGCGCATCGACGCATCCGTGGGTGATCACCACCTCGGAAGGGTCCACCACGACACCGGCATCGCGCATGCGAATCGCCACTTGGCGGCGCAACGGCTCGAAACCCGGGCTGAACATGTAGCTGAACGCCCGTGGGCTGTGGAAACGCGTGACCTTGGCCAGTTGCTGATGCAAGGCTCGAACAGGCAGATAGTCGACGCTCGGCACCGCCGCGCCCAGGGGGAACACCCCTTCGCGTCGCGACTCGACCAATACCTGCTGGATGATGCTGCTGCGCGTCACCAACCCCGGACGCTCTACCCGGGCAATGTCCGGCGTCGGTGCCGTCAGGGCCGGCGTCTGGTGCACGTAGTAGCCTGATTGCGGCCGCGCGCGAATCAGCCCCTGGTCTTCAAGGTTGGCGTAGGCCTGCAGCACCGTGGCATGGCTGACGTTGAGCTGCGAGCTCATTTTGCGCACCGAAGGCACGCGTTCACCGGGCTGATACACACCACGCCGGATGTCTTCAGCCAGCTGTTGAGCAATACGTTGATAGAGCAGGAGGTTGGTCATGACGCAGCACTCGATTTCACGGGCATTTTATTCTTGTTGGAAACGATACCGGAACAGTTTAGAAGTGTACTGGGACAGTTGCCAGATTACTCGACAGTACAGTGGAGTGACAGCTCTAACTGTACTCATCCTGCGTCGACTGCAGGGCCAAAAAAACCCGGCGCCTGTTACAGGGGCCGGGTTTTCCAGTGACGCAACCCTTAGCGGGCGGCGCCGAGCTGGCCTTTTTCGTCGGAGAACACAATTTCAACGCGACGGTTCTGTGCCCGGCCCCGCTCGGAAGCATTGACGTCCACCGGGTACTCATCCCCATAGCCTTCGACCTGAATGCGCTTTTCATCAATCCCCAGGTCCACCAGTACATCCGCTACCGACTGTGCACGGTCGCGGGACAGCTTGAGGTTTTCCTGCTTGCCGCCGGTACTGTCGGTATACCCCTCGATACGCACCACGCGCTTGGGGTTGAGCTGCAAGAACTGCACGATCTTGAGCACGACCCGGTTGGCCGAGTTCTTCAGTTCCGCTTCACCGGTGTCGAACAGCACGTCGCCCAGGGTCATCACCAGGCCGCGATCGGTCTGGGTGGTCGCCATCGCCATGATCTGCTCTTCGAGCCATTTGCCCTGCTGCTGCACACTCAGCAACTTGGATTCACGCAAGGCCAACTGCAGGCGCTGGCGCTCCAGTTCGAGCTTCGCCGCACGTTCTTCGTTGAGCACCTGGTTACTGTGTTCCCGGGCGATCGCACTGTAGCGTTGGCTCAGGTAGGCGTAATGCTGCACGTCCTCGCCGCTGCCCCAGTAGCTGGACAAGCGATCGGCACGAGCCAGGGATTCACCGGCGCGGATCAAGTCCCGGGGTGCGGCACGCAACACGTTGGCGTCTTCCTTGACCTTCTGGAAATCGGTGCTGGCCTGCTCGAGTGCCGCTTCGCTGCGTTGGCCGGCGCAGCCATACAAGCTGGCCAGGCCGGCGAGGACCAAACCGCCCAATACGTGGGAGTGCTTCATTGGGCGTCCTCCCTCAACTGTTTGCGCAAGCGCTTGATGCGGGTGTCGAGCACGTTCAATTGCTCCTGGCTCTTGAGGGTCAGCACCTTCGCTTCGGCCAGGCGGGCGTCGAGTTCAGCCTGTTCGGCCCGCATGCGCGCCTTCTTGTAGGATTCGTCGGCCATGTTGGATTTGGCGCGGGCGAATTTTTCTTCAGCCAGTTTCAATTCGGGCACTTCGTCGGCAGTGGCGCCAACGGCCCGGGCTTGCTCCAGTGCCTGTTCGGTCAGGCGGATCTGTTCATTCGGCGCCGGATCGGCTGCGCAGCCCGCCAGAGCCAGAACGGCCAGGGCAGCGAAAAGAGGTCGAATAGTCACTAATGTTCCCTACTGTTTTGGGGCACTGACAGGTGGCTGCAACTGTGTGTTCCAACGCTCTAGATTGCGCTGCAACACAGCCTCCGTCAGACCGGACGCGGCCAATTCTGTCATCTTTTGCGCCAGCTGTCCGCGTAACCATGGGTCATTGCAGGCGGAGTTATGGGAAACCGCGAGGAACAACCCGGGTTTGTCCACCGGTTGTGCCGCGGCTTGCAGGTCGCTGGCCATCCCCAGTGTCTGCGCCATCGCCAGGCCTGAATAGCGCCCCGCCAGGACATATTCCACCTCTCCCAACAGCAATTTCTGAAAGGCCTGGGTCAGGTTGGGCGTGCGCACCAAGGACAATTTCTGCTCGGCAAAAACGCCGAATCCTTGGGTCATGCGAGACTTTTCCGACAAGGCGCCGGGATGACCGTGAAGATCCTCGGGCTGGTTGATGACCAAAGTCGAGTCCTGGCGGGTCCAGACAAGGTAATCGTTTTCCAGCAAGGGCGGATGGACGTAATCCAGCGCCTCCAGCCCGGTGACGGTCAGCGGAGCGTCGGTGAGCAGGTCCATGCGTCCACTGCGCACTTCGTCCAGCGCCTGGGCGCGCTTGCCGGCATACAACAATTCGATCTTGATCCCCAACTCCGCCGCGACGTGCCCCAGCAGATCGGCGCCAGCGCCAATCAGGTGCTTGGGGTCCTGGGGGTCTTGCCATAGGTAAGGTGGCGCATCCGGACTGCCGGTGGCGATCAGGCGTTCACATTTGCCGGCGGCGACAGACAGGCTCGGCACGAGCGCCAACGTCCACAGCAACGACCAGCCGGTCAAACGACGCAGATCCATGGCGATATGCTCCCCTTGCAGCGAAAAAAACAGTGCAGAAAATAAAAAGCCCGGCCAAAGGGCCGGGCTCTTTATAAGTGAAGACGCCGGATTAGACCAGCTTCTCCAGCTCAGGGATGGCTTCGAACAAGTCCGCTACCAGGCCGTAGTCAGCCACCTGGAAGATCGGCGCCTCTTCATCCTTGTTGATCGCCACGATCACCTTGGAGTCTTTCATGCCAGCCAAGTGCTGGATCGCGCCGGAGATACCGACGGCGATGTACAGCTGTGGCGCAACGATCTTGCCGGTCTGGCCGACCTGCATGTCGTTGGGCACGAAACCGGCGTCGACCGCGGCGCGGGAAGCACCGACGGCGGCGCCCAGCTTGTCGGCCAGGGCATAGAGGTGCTTGAAGTTGTCACCGTTCTGCATGCCACGACCGCCGGAAACGACGATCTTGGCCGCGGTCAGTTCAGGACGGTCGGACTTGGCCAATTCTTCGTTGAGGAAGCTGGAGATGCCGGCGTCATGAGCAGCAGCGACTGCTTCAACGGCAGCCGAACCACCTTCGGCGGCAACCGGGTCGAAACCGGTGGCACGCACGGTGATGACCTTGACCGCAGCGTTCGATTGCACGGTGGCAATGGCATTGCCGGCGTAGATCGGGCGCTTGAAGGTGTCGGCGCTTTCAACCGAGATGATTTCGGAGATCTGGTCGACGTCCAGTGCGGCGGCCACGCGCGGCAGGATGTTCTTGCCGTTGGAGGTGGCGGCAGCCAGGATGTGGCTGTAACCCTTGCCCAGCTCGGCGACCAGCGGAGCAACGTTTTCCGGCAACTGATGCGCGTAGGCGGCGTTGTCGGCCGACAGCACTTTTGCCACGCCAGCGATTTTCGCAGCGGCTTCGGCAACGGCGCCAGCGCCCTGCCCGGCTACCAGGACGTGGACATCACCACCGATTTTGGCGGCGGCTGCAACGGTGTTCAGCGTGGCCGGAGCCAGCGCTTTGTTATCGTGTTCGGCGATTACCAAGATAGTCATAGTCAGATTACCTTCGCTTCGTTTTTCAGTTTCTCGACCAGTTCAGCCACCGACTTGACCTTGATGCCCGCGCTGCGTGCAGCCGGCGCTTCGACTTTGACGGTCTTGTTGGTGGAGGCGGTGGAAACGCCCAAAGCGTCCGGAGTCAGCACTTCAAGCGGCTTCTTCTTGGCTTTCATGATGTTTGGCAGGGACGCGTAGCGCGGCTCGTTCAAACGCAGGTCGGTGGTGACGATGGCCGGCAGTTTCAGGGAAACGGTCTGCGCGCCGCCGTCGATCTCACGGGTCACGGCAACGCTGTCGCCGGACACTTCGACTTTCGATGCGAAGGTGCCCTGACCGTAGCCGCTCAATGCCGCGAGCATCTGGCCGGTCTGGTTGTTGTCGCTGTCGATGGCCTGCTTGCCGAGGATCACCAGCTGTGGCTGTTCCTTGTCGACTACGGCCTTGAGCAGCTTGGCCACGGCCAGGGAAGTCAGGTCTTCGGCGGATTCGACGAGGATGGCGCGATCGGCACCCAGTGCCAGCGCGGTGCGCAGTTGTTCCTGGGCGGTGGTCGGGCCGATGGAGACGACGACGATTTCCGTTGCCACGCCTTTCTCTTTCAGGCGTACGGCTTCTTCCACGGCGATTTCGCAGAAGGGGTTCATCGACATCTTGACGTTGGCGAGGTCGACGCCGGAGTTGTCCGCCTTGACGCGAACCTTGACGTTATAGTCGACCACTCGTTTGACAGCTACAAGAACCTTCATGGATTCCTCGTTACTCTCCGGTGAAAAAAAGTCGCCTAGGCGAACCTGGCGGTTGATGCTCATGGGCGCAAGGGCACCTCTAAAAACGCCGGCATGAACCACACATGACCTTGCTCACGGGAGTGAAGACCATTGGTCAGTGATGACCGATGAGTCATTCATTATCGCGGCGTGTAAACTGCGCCTCGGAACCGCGCAATACGTCACTTTATGCTGCCTTCGCCCTGTCTTTAGAGGTGCTCTTGAAACCAACAGTCAGCCTACGGCGAGCGCAAAACCGCCCGTATCTTGACCGGAACGCCTATTCCGGTCAATACGGCAAAATGGTCAGTCATAAGCCGTACGTCAGTGATTTATCTGGGCTGCGGCAATTTCAAACAAACGTTTGTATTGGACCCTGAGAGTGGTGTAGATATAATGCGCCGCTTAAGAGAGACCCGCGGTTCATCCATTGTCGATTTCGTCGCTTTTTGCGAAGCAAACAAGGATGCAACGCCAAACCTCCAATTAGAAAAACTGTGAGCCTTGAGTAGGAGATAGCCTGTGGAACGCGAATACATGGAATTCGACGTGGTCATCGTCGGTGCCGGCCCCGCTGGCCTGTCTGCCGCTTGCCGACTGAAACAGAAGGCCGCCGAAGCCGGTAAGGAAATCAGCGTCTGCGTGGTCGAAAAAGGTTCCGAAGTCGGTGCGCATATTCTCTCCGGCGCGGTGTTCGAGCCCCGCGCCCTGAACGAACTGTTCCCCGACTGGAAAGAGCTCGGCGCGCCGTTGAACACGCCCGTCGTTCGCGATGACATTTATGTCCTGAGAAACGCCGAGGCCGCGAGCAAAATCCCTGACTTCTTTGTGCCCAAGACCATGCACAACGAAGGCAACTATATTATTTCCCTGGGCAACCTGTGCCGCTGGCTGGCCCAGCAGGCCGAGAACCTGGGCGTGGAAATCTACCCGGGCTTCGCCGCCCAGGAAGCGCTGTTCGACGAAAACGGCGTGGTTCGCGGGATCATCACCGGCGATCTGGGTGTCGACCGCGAAGGCCACCCGAAGGACGGCCTCTACACCCCCGGCATGGAATTGCGTGGCAAATACACGCTGTTCGCCGAAGGCTGCCGTGGTCACATCGGCAAACAGTTGATCAAGCGTTTCAACCTCGACAGCGAGGCCGACGCCCAGCACTACGGCATCGGCCTGAAGGAAATCTGGGAAATCGATCCGGCCAAGCATCAACCCGGCCTGGTGGTGCACACCGCTGGCTGGCCGCTGGACATCATGGGCACCGAGAACACCGGCGGCTCCTTCCTCTATCACCTGGAAAACAACCAGGTGGTGGTCGGCCTGATTATCGACCTGTCCTACAGCAACACCTTCCTGTCGCCGTTCGACGAGTTCCAGCGCCTCAAGCATCACCCGGTGCTCAAGCAGTACCTGGAAGGCGGCAAGCGCGTCAGCTACGGCGCCCGTGCCATCTGCAAGGGCGGCCTGAACTCGTTGCCGAAAATGGTCTTCAAGGGCGGCGCGCTGATCGGTTGCGACCTCGGCACCCTGAACTTCGCCAAGATCAAAGGCAGCCACACCGCCATGAAATCCGGCATGCTCGCCGCCGAAGCCGTGGCCGATCGCTTGTTCGCCGAGTCCGAAGGCGGTGATGAACTGACCGCCTACGTCGACAACTTCAAGAACAGCTGGCTGTACGAAGAACTGTTCGCCAGCCGCAACTTCGGTGCCGCGATCCACAAATACGGCGCGATCATCGGTGGCGGCTTCAACTGGCTCGACCAGAACATCTTCGGCGGCAAAATACCGTTCACCCTGCACGACAACAAGCCTGACTACGCTTGCCTGAAACTGGCGGCCGATTGCAAGAAAATCGACTACCCGAAACCGGACGGCAAGCTCAGCTTCGACAAACTCAGCTCGGTGTTCATCTCCGGTACCAACCATGAAGAAGAACAACCCTGCCACCTGAAGCTGACCGACCCGAGCATCCCGATCAGCAAGAACCTGCCGCTGTACGACGAACCGGCCCAGCGCTACTGCCCGGCTGGCGTGTACGAAGTGGTGACCAAGGAAGACGGCGAGAAGCGCTTCCAGATCAACGCCCAGAACTGCGTTCACTGCAAGACCTGCGACATCAAGGACCCTGCACAGAACATCACCTGGGTATCGCCGGAAGGCGCTGGCGGGCCGACTTACCCGAACATGTAAGCCACACGCTGAACATCGAGGCTCCCGCAATGGGGGCCTTTTTGTTGCCTACATTTCAAGGCACACCACAGTCCAAATGTGGGAGCGAGCTCGCTCGCGATGGCGGTTTATCATTCAACACAGATGTCGGCTGACACACCGCCATCGCGAGCAAGCTCGCTCCCACAAGGGATTTGCGTGGATCACGCCACGCGCTCTTCCCCGGGGTTGCGCTCGAAATAGCGCTTGTACTCGCGACTGAACTGCGACGGGCTCTGATACCCCACCTGATGTGCAACCTGGGCCACGCCCATGCCCTCGATCAGCAGCAACCGCTGAGCCTTGAGCAGTCGCAGCCGCTTGAGGTACTGCACCGGCGACAGCAAGGTGCTGCGCTTGAAATGCTCATGGAAGGTCGAAGCACTCATGTTCGCGCAACTGGCCAGGGTCTCGACGTTCAGCGGCTCGGTGAAGTGCGCATGCAAATGACTCAAGGCCACGGCGATCCGGGCGAACTGGCCTTGCTGCTCCACCAGTGCCCGCAGCACATCGGCCTGGGGCCCGCGCAACGCGACGAACAGCAACTCCCGCAGCCGTGCCTGGCCCATGACCTGGCATTCCAACGGATCGTGCAAGCAGCGCAGCAAGCGTTCAACACACCCACGCATGGCGTCGTCGAGCACTGCGCAGGTCATTGATTCCGGCGTCTGCGGCGCCAGGTTCCGACCCGGTACCAGCCCCATGGCCAGCACCAGTTCCCCCAGCATCGCCCGATCGATCGCAACGGAAACCCCAAGCAGTGGAGCATTGGGCATGGCGTAGGTTTCGCATTCGAACGGCACCGGCAAGGCCTGGATCAGATAATGCCCGGCGCCATATTCCAGCGTGCGAGGCCCCAGGTACGCCAGTTTGCTGCCCTGGGCAATGATCACCAGGCTCGGCTCGTAGAGCTGCGGGCCACGGGCGACGTCCTGGCTGGCCCGAAGCGTATGCACGCCGGGCAGTGGCGTCGGGACGAAACCGTCGCGGGTCGCCAAGGGTTCTATCAATGAAACCAACGTGGCGTTGGCATCGAGATGGCGGGTCAACAACATGGGTGAAAACTTCACGAAAAAGGGGATGAAACCATCATCGCAGGTCTCGCGCCACAGAGGATCAAATCCTGGCCAAGACCGGAGGATTAGGCATGACAGGCGGAGGAATCGCCATCGCCGCCTGTCGCCAGGACTCCCAGAATGGACGCCTCACCGTTCATTGTTTAGCGAGGTCCATCATGTACACAGCCATCGGATATGCCGCCCAGTCGGCCACCACTCCCCTCGCCCCCATGAAATTCGAGCGTCGCAGCCCGCGAGCCGACGATGTGGCGATCGATATTCTCTACTGCGGTGTCTGTCACTCCGACATCCATCAGGCCCGCAATGAATGGGGCATCGCCGTTTATCCGCTGATGCCCGGCCATGAGATCATCGGCAAAGTCACCGCCGTCGGCGCGGACGTCACCCGCTACAAGGTTGGCGACCTGGTGGGCGTAGGCTGCATGGTCGACTCCTGCCGCGAGTGCGAAGCGTGTCACGCTGACTTGGAGCAATACTGTTTCGAAGGCATGACCCAGACCTACGCCAGCCCGGACCGCGTGAGCGGCGGCCACACAATGGGCGGTTACTCCAACAGCATCGTGGTTAACGAGCACTTTGTGCTGCGCATCCCGGCCGCACTCGACCCGGCCAGCGCCGCGCCGCTTCTCTGCGCCGGCATCACCACCTACTCACCCCTCAAGCACTATGGCGTGAAGGCCGGTGACAAGGTCGGCGTGCTAGGCATGGGCGGTCTCGGCCACATGGGCATCAAGTTCGCCAAGGCCATGGGCGCAGAAGTGACGCTCTTCACCCGCTCAGCCAGCAAAGCTGACGAGGCTCGTCGCCAAGGCGCGGACCACGTGATCGTGTCCACCGACGCCGAACAGATGGCTGCCGCAGCCGGACGTTTCAACTTCCTGTTGGACACCATTCCGGTGCAGCACGACCTCAACCCCTACCTCGACACGCTGCGTTTCAACGGCGTGCACATCATCGTGGGTCTGGTCGAGCCGATCGATCCGCCGGTACACGCGGCAAAACTGATCATGGGTCGCCGTGTCCTGGCCGGCTCGTTGATCGGCGGTATCGCAGAAACCCAGGAAGTGCTGGATTTCTGCGCCGAACACAACATCAGCTGCGACATTGAAATGCTCGACATTCGCCAGATCAACGAGGCCTACAGCCGCATGATCGCAGGCGACGTGAAGTACCGCTTCGTCATCGACATGGCGACGCTCAAGGCCTGACGTTCGTCAGACCTTGGCACCCAGTTCCGCCGACAGCCGGGCTGTGACCCCTTTGACCAGGGGAATCAGCTCGGCCATCTTTTCCAGCGGCATGTACGGCACGGTGCTGGCGATGCTGATACCGGCGACAATACGCTTGCCGGCGTCACGGATCGGCGCCGCCACACAGCGAATCGACGGTTCGTTGTCTTCCAGGTCGAAGGCATAGCCCCCCGCCACGTACTCCACCATCCGTTGCTGGAACTGTTCCCAGGATTGCTCCTGATGCTGGGGCCAGAACTGATTCTTCCCACCCGCCGGGAGGCTGATTTCATACAGCCGCTTCCATTGTTCCTGAGTGTCATCGAGCATCAGCGCCTTGCCGATCCCGGTGCGCGCCAACGGCATGCGATGGCCTACGCGCGAGCGCATTTCCGGGCCGTTACGCCCCGGATTCTTCAGCAGGTACAAGACTTCGTCGCCCTCGCGAATCGCCAGGTGAACAGTGTCTCCGGTCAGCGCCGACAGCTCGTCCAGGTACGGCCCCGCCAGGCTCACCAGCGGCAACTCTTCCCGGGCCTGGAAGCCCAGCTCGATCAACTTTGGCCCCAACAGGTAACCCACTTGCGGCACCACGCGCAGGTAACGTTCGTCCACCAGGCAACTGGCCAGGCGATGGGTGGTGCTGCGGGTGGTGCCGATCAGCCGGGCGATTTCCTTCAAGTCACGAGCACCGCTGGCGACCGCCTGGACCACGCCCAGGCCACGCAGCAATGTTTGCGTGCCTGTGGGCGCGGCGTCCTTGGTGATTTTTGGATCGTCTTGCTGCATAGCCGGCCTTCAACAGTGAGCGGGAAACGGGCGGCATTATGGTCGCCCGCCCCGTAGGACTACAACTCGATGCGCTCGACCTTCCCGACCAGCAGGATGTAGGACAGCGCGCCAGCCAATGCCAGGACAGAGATATAGGTAATGGCCGGGGCGAATGAATCGCCGCTGGCGAGGAAGCCAATCACGATCGGCGTGGCGATGGCCGCCAGGTTGCCGATGAAGTTGAACACCCCGCCGGTCAGCCCGAGCAGTCGTGCCGGCGCCAAGGTCGAGACCAGCGACCAGGTGATCGACGCCAGGCCATTGCCGAAGAACGCCAGGGCCAGGAAAGCGATCACCAGCGGCGTCGACTCGACAAAGTTGGCGCCGATGATCGAGGTCGAGATCAGCAACCCGCCGATGATCGGCAGCTTGCGCGCGAACCCCACCGTGGCACCACGACGGATCAACCAGTCGGAGAAGAACCCGGAACACAACACGCCGACGAACGCCGCGAGAAATGGCAACGACGCCAGCAGGCCGGACTTGATGAAGTCCATGCCGCGATATTTCACCAGGTAGGTCGGGAACCATGTCAGGAAAAACCACAGCGTGGAGTTGAGGCAGAACTGACCGAGGTAAATGCCCCACAGTTTGCGCTGGGTCAGGACGATCCCCAGGTCCGCCCAGCTGAATTTCGCCTTGGCCTTGGCGGTATCGGCCTGGATATCCACCAGCCCGCCGCCTTCGCGGATCAATTCGATTTCGGCAGCGTTGGCACCTTTGAAATCCCGGGGCTCGCGATACACCGCGTACCAGATCAGCGCCCAGAGAATGCCCACCGCGCCCGTGGCGACAAACACCATGTGCCAACCAAAGGCGTGTTGCAGCCAGGCTAATACCGGCGTCAGGAAGGCCAGGCCGACAAACTGTCCGGAGGTGTAGAAACCGATGGCCGTGGCCCGCTCGCGCTCGGGAAACCAGGTGGTCACCACGCGGCTGTTGATCGGATAAGCCGGCGCTTCCAGGGCACCCACCGCCATGCGCAGCACGAACAGCGCGATGAAACTGGCGGCGAACCCCAGCATCACCGTGGCCACCGACCACAACAGCAATGCCACGCTGTAGAGAATACGCGGTGGCACCCGGTCCACCAGCCAGCCACCGGGGATCTGCATGGCGGCGTAGGTCCAGCCGAACGCCGAGAAAATCAGCCCGACGTGGATCGGGTCGATGCCCAGGTCGCTGGTCAGCGCAGGGGCGGCAATCGAGAGGTTGCTGCGGTCCAGGTAATTGATCACCACGGTGATGAACAGCAGGACCATGATGAAAAAACGCTTGCGGCTGGGCGTCACCAACGACGCTTGCGCGCTCAGGGTGTGCGCTTGCATGTGAGGTGCCTCTTTTTATGTTTATTGAGGAAACGGGCGCATCGAAGAAGATCTCCCTGCTTGCGAAGATCAAACTGTGGGAGCGAGCTTGCTCGCGATGACGGTGTGTCAGTTGGTGCATGTGTGACTGATACATTGCCATCGCGAGCAAGCTCGCTCCCACAGGGGACCTGGGGTGCGCATGAGCTTTGCATTCACCACAGGACCACAGGGACTTTGGGTGGATCAGGCGTGACTCACCACTCGGCAAAACTACCATCGGCATGGCGCCAGATCGGGTTGCGCCAGCGGTGGCCGATGGCGGCGCGTTCGATGACGTATTCCTCGTTGATCTCGATACCCAGGCCCGGACCATTGGGGATCTTCACGAAACCCTTGTCGTAGTCGAACACCTGCGGGTCCTTGATGTAATCCAGCAGGTCGTTGCTCTCGTTGTAGTGGATGCCCAGGCTTTGCTCCTGGATAAACGCGTTGTAGCAGACCGCATCCAGTTGCAGGCACGCCGCCAGGGCGATCGGGCCCAGCGGGCAGTGCAGCGCCAGCGCTACATCGTAGGCTTCGGCCATGTTGGCGATCTTGCGGGTTTCGGTGATGCCGCCGGCGTGGGACGCATCCGGTTGGATGATGTCCACGTAGCCTTCGCTGAGCACCCGTTTGAAGTCCCAGCGCGAGAACAACCGCTCGCCCAGGGCAATCGGGGTGCTGGTCAGCGGCGCCAACTCCTTGAGGGCTTCGTAGTTTTCGCTGAGCACCGGCTCTTCGATGAACATCAGTTTGTACGGGTCGAGCTCCTTCATCAGCACCTTGGCCATCGGTTTGTGCACACGACCGTGGAAGTCCACGCCAATGCCGACGTTCGGCCCGACGGCATCGCGCACCGCCGCCACGTTGGCCAGGGCCAGGTCGACTTTTTCAAAGGTGTCGAGAAACTGCAGCTCTTCGGTGCCGTTCATCTTCACCGCCGTGAAGCCCCGCGCCACCGCCTCTTTCGCCGCCCGGGCGGTATCTGCCGGCCGGTCGCCGCCAATCCACGAATACACACGGATCTTGTCCCGCACCTGGCCACCCAGCAGGTCACTGACCGACACGCCCAGGGCCTTGCCCTTGATGTCCCACAGCGCCTGGTCGATGCCGGCCAGGGCGCTCATGTGAATAGCACCACCGCGGTAGAAGCCGCCGCGATAGAGCACGGTCCAGATGTCTTCGATGTTGCGTGGGTCTTTGCCGATCAGGTAGTCGGACAATTCCTCAACGGCAGCCGCCACCGTGTGGGCACGGCCTTCGACCACGGGCTCGCCCCAACCGGTCACGCCCTCGTCGGTTTCGACCTTGAGGAAGCACCAGCGCGGCGGAACGATAAACGTGGTCAGCTTGGTGATTTTCATCTTGTTGTCTCTCTTGTCAGATGCAGCGCACGGAGCGCTGGAAAAGTCTTCAGTTCAAGGCATTCCATGCGGCCACGTAGGCCTTGGCGCGTACCGCCACTTCATCCGCTGTCAGGCCCGGCTTGAACAGCCCGGAGCCGAGGCCGAAACCCTTGACGCCAGCCTCGACGAACACCGCCATGTTGTCCGGTGTGATCCCGCCCACCGGCACCAGCACGGTCCCGGCCGGCAGCACCGCGAGCCAGGCCTTGACCACCGCCGGGCCCATTTGCTCGGCGGGAAACATCTTCAGCACATGGGCGCCTTCGGCCAATGCGGCAAAGGCTTCGGTGGGCGTGGCGACGCCTGGCGACAGGTACAAGCCCGCCGCTTTCGCCGCGCGCAGCACCTTCGGATCGCTGTGGGGCATGACGATCACTTGACCACCGGCGGCTCTCACCTGCTCGACCTGTTCCGGCGTGAGCACGGTGCCGGCACCGATCAGGCAATCAGCGGGCAAGGTATTGCGCAGGATGCGGATACTTTCGTACGGCTCGGGGGAATTGAGCGGTACTTCGATGACGCGAAATCCTGCGCTGTACAGGACTTCGCCGATGGCCGCCGCCTCTTCGGGACGCAGACCCCGCAGGATCGCGATCAGCCCGTTGTGCGCCAGTGCTTGTGTGAGCATGTCAGACCTCCAGTCAGGTTCAGGGGGCGGTGGAATCGAGCAACCCGGCCGCCACGGCCAGTTGCCACAAACCGCGTTCGGTGGCCTGTTCGGCCAGGACCACCCGGGCGAAGCCGCAGGCGTCGAGGGCCCGTTGATAACGGACACAGAGTTGGGAGTTGCCGATCAGCACCACCGTCGGCAGGTGCAGGCTGTCGCGGCGCCGGCGCTGTACCTCGGCCAACGCCGTCAGTTCATGGCCGATCAACAGGCCCGAGAGGTAGTCCGCCTGGGCGCTGGCCGCCAGCTCGCCGGTCAAGCCCAGGCTGCGGGCGCTGAACACGGTGGACAACGGACCGATCTGGCCGTCTACCGATAACGCCACCTGCACGCCGCGATCAAACGCCGCGCCATCGAACGTCACATTCCGTTGCTGGGTACGGCCGAGAATGCTGTGGTCGCTGAGCACGGCGAAGATCTCGCCGGTCATGAAGGTATCGAAATGCACGATGCAGCCATCGGCCACTTCTACCCATTTCGAATGACTGCCGGGCAGGCCGATCAGCACCGCTTCGTCCGGCAGGCTGTGCAAGGCACCGAGCACTTGGGTTTCTTCGCCGCGCATGACATTGGGCAAGCGTGAGCGCTGAATCACCCCCGGTACGATGTGCACATCGACACCGCGAAGGCTGCGAACGGTTTGTAGGGAATGTCCGAGATTGGCGACGTTGGCGGGTGTGTCGCAGTACGGCGCTTCACGCCAGCCCTGGGCACTGCCGACCATGCCGCAGGCAATCACAGGCAAGCCCGGCTGTGCGTCGAGCCAGTCGCCGCAGGCCTCGTCGAAGGCCAGTTCGAAACCGTCGATGCACACCCGACCGGCCACGCTTCGCGGCCCGGAGGGCAACTGCATGATCCCCGATGACAGCGAACGCTGCTCGAGCACCTCGCCACCGGCTGCGAGTTTGTAAGCCCGTAATGAGGTGGTCCCCCAATCGAGCGCGATCAATTGCGCCTGCATCCGCTTCACCTGTTCTGTTTTTTGGCAGTGAGTGAAACGGACTATAAACCCGGGCGCGACATAATCTCAATATATAAATATCACTCCCATATATTGGGATAAAATCCGCGAACGACAAAGCCAATCGCCATCCGCCCAAGACCCTGCTACGTTTTCTGACCGGACGCCAAACAACTAGGGAAAAAGTGATGGGACAACTGCTGAAAATCCTCGGTCGCACTTCCTCGATCAACGTCAGAAAAGTGTTGTGGACCTGCCAGGAATTGGACATCGCCTACGAGCGCGAAGACTGGGGCATCGGCTTTGCCTCGACCCATGACCCGGCATTCCTGGCCTTGAATCCCAATGCCCAGGTGCCAGTGATCATTGATGAGAATGGCGTGCTCTGGGAGTCGAACACCATTTGCCGCTATTTGGTGGGCAAGCATGGGCGCAGCGATCTGCTGCCCGTCGAACCTGCCGCCCGGGCGCGTGTCGAGCAGTGGATGGACTGGCAAGCCACAGAACTCAACCCGTCATGGGGTGATGCATTCTACGGACTTGTGCGCAAACACCCGGATTTCCAGGACCCACAACTCATCGCTGCCGGCGTCAAAGGCTGGAACGAGAAGATGGGTTTGCTGGAGCAGCAGTTGAACCGCACCGGCGCCTACGTGGCCGGTACGGCATTTTCCCTCGCGGACGTGCTCATTGGCTTGTCCGCCCACCGCTGGCGCCAGACGCCCATGGAACGCCCGGACTATCCAGCGGTGACCGCTTATTGCAAGCGGCTCGAACAGCGCCCCGGATTTGCCGAGTACGCATCCAACGCCTACTCGTGAATCTCAATTGCCGTTCGCGAAATCCCGTAGCACCTTGCCGTCCATTCGGTAGCGCACCCACTCTTCCTGTGGTTGCGCGCCGAGGGATTTGTAGAACTCGATGGCCGGCGTGTTCCAGTCCAACACGCTCCATTCGAAGCGACCGCAATCGTTGTCACAGGCGATCTTCGCCAGATGCCGCAACAGCGTCTTCCCTGCCCCGCCGCCGCGCTGTTCGGGTGTGATGTACAGGTCTTCCAGGTACAGGCAGTTACTGCCCAGCCAGGTGGAATAGCTGAAGAAGAACACCGCGAAACCGATCGGCACGCCATCACGCAGGCAGATCAGCCCGTGGGCAGTCGCGCCTTCACTGAACAGGCTGCGCTCGATGTCGGCCACACTGGCGATGACTTCGTGGCGGGCCTTTTCGTAATCGGCCAACTCGGTGATGAAGGCAAGGATTTGAGGCGCATCGCTGGGTTGCGCGGGACGGATCTCGATCGACATGAACAGGCCTTGTAGCCAATTGAAAGCGCCATACTAAGCCGCCAGGTGCCGCTCGTCACATCCCGATCCAACTATTTGATCGCAGACGCCAGCCTCTTTCCAAAATGCCATTCGTCGCGCCCCAGGCACCAACCCCAAACCGCCACGGCCCAAGACCAGGTAAGCATTCTAAAAAATGGAGGCGACACCATGATCACTTCAAGGCTGACTGCATTCACCTTCGCCGCGCTGCTGTCCTCGGTGGCTTTCGCGGCTTCTACCTCGGGCACCGGGCCGACCGACCCCGTGGAGCAGTCCAACTCCCCCGCCACGCAAGGCCTGCCCAAGTTGAACACCGACGGCAACGGCGGCGGAGGCCTGAACAATGGCCAGCCACCGGCCAGCACCGGCACCGATCCGCGCGTGCAGGGGAATGACACGGGGCGCCAGGGTGGCATGAATACGCCGGACTCGACCGCGCCTGATAACGCCGAGACCGGGGTGGGCTCGAAAACCACGACCGGTGGTTCGGGCTCTGAAGGTGGCGCCGCCAGCCAGTAGCCTCTGCCCGGACAGTTGAGGAGGAACATCCCATGCCTCGTGGAAGCAAAGACAAATACACCGCTGAGCAAAAGCGCAAGGCCGAACACATTGAAAAGAGTTACGAGAAAAAAGGTGTGTCCGAGAACGAAGCCGAGGCACGGGCCTGGGCGACGGTGAACAAGCAGTCCGGTGGCGGCGAGCGCTCCGGTAGCTCAGGTAAGGAAAAACCGGCGACGGCCAAGAAAACCGACCGCAAGGAATCAGCCCGCCGCGCCGCCAAGACCCGCGAAGGTCACCCGCGCACCAGCAAAGCCTCCCATGGAACCCAGACCGTGGACAGCCTGATGAAGGAGGCCCGGGCGAAAAATATTCCCGGGCGTTCGAAGATGCGCAAACAGGAGTTGGTCGAAGCGTTGCGCAAGGCGGGGTGATGGTTGGCATCAGGGAGGACGCTATCGCGAGCAAGCTCGCTCCCACAGGGGGTCTGTGCTGTGCCGAGGTTCAGGGCCCTGACACAAAAAACCTGTGGGAGCGAGCTTGCTCGCGATAGCAGTAGATCAGTCGCCAGCGATTTCTGGCTTCAGCGTTGCTTCAAGCGGTCAATCACCACCGCCAGCAACAGGATCGAGCCGCGGATGACGTATTGGTAGAAGGTGTCGATGTTCTTCAGGTTCATCGCGTTTTCTATGATCGCCAAAATCAGCACGCCGGCGATGACGTGACGAATCATGCCGATGCCGCCGCTCAACGACACCCCGCCCAGTACGCAGGCCGAGATCACGGTCAGCTCGAAGCCCTGGCCGATCATCGGTTGGCCTGAGGTCATGCGCGACGCCAGGATCACCCCGGCCAAGGCGCCGATCAAGCCATGCACGGCGAAGATGATGATCTTGGTACGATCGACGTTCACCCCTGCCAACAACGCCGCTTCCTGATTGCCACCGATGGCCATGGTGTTGCGCCCGTAGGTGGTGTAGTTCAGCAGCCAACCGAAAAACAGGAAGCAGACGATGGTGATCAGGATCGGCACCGGCACACCGAATAATTGGCCGTTGCCGAACACGAAGAACGATTCCTGCGACACACCCACCGCCTTGCCGTTGGCAAAGATGTAGGCCAGGCCCCGGACAATCTGCATCGTCGCCAGGGTGGTGATCAAGGCGTTGACCCGCAGCTTGGCGATGACGATGCCGTTGATCAGGCCGACGATCAGCCCCATCGCCAGCGCCGCGCTGACACCCAGGAATACGCTGTTGGTGTCGCGCATCACCACCGCCGCGACCACGCCCGCACAGGCGATCACCGAACCGACCGACAAGTCGAAGTGCCCGGACGCCAGGCAATACAACATGGTGCACGCGGCGATGCCGGTGGTGGAAATCGCCAGGCCCAGGCCGCGCATGTTCAGCGGCGACAGGAAGTTATCGATCATCAAGGTGCAGAGCACGAAAATACCGATGGCCGCCAGCAGCATGACCCAGTCATCCAGGAAACGGCGCAGGTCCAGGGGTTTGCGTGCCGTTGGCAGTGCATTGTTTTGAATGGTCATGATTTACCTCTCAGTTCGCCGCGTCGGCAACGCGTTGGCGCGGCAGCGCCAGTTGCAGCAGGTTGGATTCATTGGCCTGATCACGCGGCAGCTCGCCGCGCATGGCCCCTTCGCAGAGCACCAGGATTCGGTCGGAAATGCCCATCACTTCCATCAGGTCGCTGGACACCACAATCACCGCGATGCCGTCGGCCGCCAGGTCGTGGATAATCTGGTAGATCTCCGCCTTGGCGCCGATGTCGATGCCACGGGTCGGTTCATCCAGCAGCAGGACTTTCATCGGCATCGACAGCCAGCGACCGAGAATCGCCTTCTGCTGATTGCCGCCGGACAGGTACATGATTTTCTGGCTGGCCGCCGGGGTCTTCACCTTCAGCGACTTGATCTGCTTGTCGGCATTGCCCCGCTCCCAATCACCGCGCAGCAGGCAGCCAAGGGTGGAATGAGCCGGGCGCGCACTGATGTTGATGTTCTCGCCCACGCTGCCCAACGGGATGATGCCTTCCTTCTTGCGATCTTCCGGGCAGAGCAGCACGCCAGCGGCGATGGCATCCCGGGGCGAACGCAATTTCAATTCCTTGCCGTGCAGCACGAGGCTTCCCTCGCTCTGGCGCTCCAGGCCACTGAGCAAGCGAAACAGCTCGGTACGACCGGCACCGACCAGCCCGAACAAGCCGAGGATCTCGCCCTTGTGCACCTGGAAGCTCACTGGTTCGCGCAAGCCCGGCCCCAGCAGGCCCTTCACCTGCAGCGCCACATCACCGCGCTCCCGAGGGCGGTAATCATAGATGTCCTGGATGTCGCGACCGACCATGCACGTGACCAACTGATCGTGGGTCAGCTCGCTCATGTCCTCGAAGGTCCGGACATAACGACCGTCCTTGAACACCGTCACCGCATTACAGATGCGGAACACTTCTTCCATGCGGTGGCTGACGTACAGCACCACTTTGCCCTCGTCTCGCAAGCGGGCGATGATCGCCATCAAACGGTCGATTTCCCGGGCCGACAGGCTACTGGTGGGTTCGTCGAAGGCAATGACGTGGGCGCCACGGGACAAGGCCTTGGCGATTTCCACCAATTGGCGCTGGCCGAGGGACAGGCGACCGACTTTTTCCTGCGGATCGATCTCGTCGGCCAGGCCTTTGAGCAGCGTCAACGCCTGCTGGCGCAGCACGCCACGATTGACCAAGCCGAAACGCGCCGGCAAATGGCCGAGAAACAGGTTTTCAGCAACGGTCATTTCCGGCACCAGGTGCAGTTCCTGGTGAATCACCGCCACCCCGCTGGCGATGCTGTCGGCGGTGCCTTTGAAGGCCATCGTCTGTTCGCCGATCTGCAGGTCACCGCTGCTCGGGATGTAGGCACCACCGAGGATCTTCAGCAACGTGGACTTGCCCGCGCCGTTCTCGCCCATCAAGGCATGCACCTGCCCCGGATGTGCGACGAAACTGATATTGGCCAGCGCCTGCACGCCGGGAAAGGATTTGCCGATCCCGTTGAACCGCAAGCTGCCGCCGATGTTGTGTTGCCGTGTCGCTGTTTGCGCTTGCATAACCACCTCGAACTTACAGAGATCAAGCGACCCCGCCACTCATGTGACCAGGGCCGCTTTTGAATCAACCGGCCGTCAGTTCCACAGGCCGATCTTTTCCAGCTCCTGCTTGAAGTTCTCCCGGGTGATCAGCGTCACCTCGTCCATGGCGGTGTACTTCGGCGGCTCCTTGCCGGTGGTGATCCACTCGTACATCATTTCGGCGGTCTTGTAGCCTTCGATGTGCGGGCTTGGCAGCATCGAACCGAAGAAGCCGCTGTTAGGCTTTTTCAATTCACCGATGGCATCGGTGCCATTGATACCGATACCGATCACATTGGCCGCCTTGAACCCGGCCGCTTCGGTGGCGCGTACGCCGCCCAGCACGGTGTTGTCGTTCATGCCGCCGATGATCAGGTTGGTCGCGCCGCTTGGCAGCTTCACCAACGCCGAGTTGACGGAGTCCATGCTGCCGGGTACGTCGAGGGTCTTGAGCGGCGAATAAAGGATGTGGTCTTCCGGCATCCCGGCCTTCTTCAGGGCATCGACCGAACCGTCGGTGCGCTTCTTGCCGGTGTCCAGCTCGTTGAAGGTGCTGATCACGGCGTAGGTGTTTTTCCAGTCCCAGTTGCGCTTTTTCGCTTCAGCGGCCATGGCCTGACCTTGCTTCTGACCCACTTCGAACGCGGCCATGCCCAGGTACGGCACGTCTTCCATGAACTTGCCGCTGGCGTCGACAAAGCGGTCGTCCACGGCAATCACCTTGAGATCGTTGAGCTTGGCCTTGGCCATGATGGCCGGGCCGAGGGATACGTCCGGCGGGCAGATCACAAAGCCCTTGGCCCCGTTGGCGGCCAAGCTGTCGATGGCCGAGAGGGTCTTCTCGCCATCAGGCACGGCGATCTTGATCAACTCAAAGCCTTTGTCCTTGCTCGCCTTCTCGGCGAACGCCCATTCGGTCTGGAACCAAGGCTCTTCAGCCTGTTTGACCAGGAAACCGATTTTTACGGGATCGGCCGCCAGCAAGCTGCTGCTGAGGCTGACTGCGGTAACCGCCAGGGCGGCGCGACACAGGGAACGGATCCCACGACGATGTTTCATAGTTGACTCCTTGTTTTTTTTATTGAAAGCCAAACGTCCAGGGTCTGCTCCACCGACGGTGGAAATACGCAGGCTGGGCGGTTACATCAAGTTGCTACACAGCATAGGCCTAAATAGTCATATCGTATGATGATTGGATTACAGGCGAAGTTTCCCACTGCAACCCAGGAATATTCAGTCGTGGTACATGACCGAACGTCCTCCATCAATGGTGATGCATGAGGCATTGATAAACGGTGCTTCGTCACTGGCCAGGAACACGGCCGTCATTGCCACTTCGATCGGTTGCCCGACACGCCGTGGCGGGTGCAGATCCAGCGCACGCTGGCGTTCGGCATGGGGATCGGCAAAGCCGTTCCAGTAGTCGACGTTCAGTTGGGTTTCGATGTAACCCGGGGCGATGGCGTTGACGCGTACCCCTTTGGGTGCGTATTCGATGCCCAGGGCGCGGGTCAGGCCGAGCAGGCCGTGCTTGGCCACCGGGTAAGGGAAACAGCCGGGAATGATGTGGGACGAATGCACGGAGGCAATGTTGATGATGCTGCCCACGCCCTGCTCGATCATCTGTGGCAGCACCGCCTTGCAGCCGTACCAGGCGCCATCCAGGTCGATGGCGAAACAGCGACGCCAGTCCTCTTCGGTCATTTCCAGCGGGTCACGGAAGACATTGACGCCGGCGCAGTTGACCAACACATCGATGCGACCGTGCAGCTCGACGGCGCGACGGGCCATGGCCTGCAAGTCCTGCTGCTTCGACACATCGGCCTGCAATGCTTGCACATCGGCGCCGCGTTCACGCCAATGGGCGGCTACCGCCTCGACTTTCTGCGCCTGGATATCACTGATCACCAGCCGGGCTTGTTGCGAAGCGAACGCCGCGACGATGGCTTCGCCAATGCCTTGGGCGGCACCGGTCAACAGCACGACCTTGTCCTTCAGGCGTTCGCCCTTGGGTGGCTCCGGCACGGGTGGCAAGACCAAGGGCTCAGCCATGGCTAAAGGCTCCTGCGTGCGGGCACGACAAAAACCGGGCATCCACGGATGACCGGCGCGAAGGCGCTTGAAAGAACAGTGGCCGGCGTACGCCACCGGGGCGTACGGGGAAAGATCGTTGCATCACTTCACCTGTTTTGTTTTTTTAGTGTGAGTGCGTATTGCCGATGGAGCCGACTATAAACCCGGCCGCCAAACAATCTCAATATATATATTTACATCCCATATTTTGGGATTCATCCAGCAAACCTCGTACACGCCACGCCCGGCACGTCAACACGCATCGACAGCACGGCACCGTCCAGCGGATGACCCACCGGGCTCGCCGCGCTGGTGATGTACAACGTCTTGAGGTCTTCACCGCCGAACACACAACTGGTCGGGCGGCTGACAGGCAGTTCGATCACCCGATCGACCTGGCCATTCGGGGTCAGCCGCAGCAGGCAACTGCCGTCCCAGCGGGCGTTCCAGATATAGCCTCGGGCATCCATCGCCGAGCCATCCGGACCGCCACGCGGATGCGGGCCGAACCAGACCTCGGCAGGCGCCAGGTTGCCTTCCGGGTAAATAAAGTGCCGATACAACGTGCCATCCAGGCTGTCGCCGAAATACACCGTGGTGCCATCAGGGCTCCAGAGCAAGGTGTTCGGAATGCCCAGCCCGCGCAACAGGGGCTGGACCCGGCCATCACTCCCGATGCGAAACAGGCCGCCGGAGCGGTGCTCGATCGGCAAGTCCTCGCCTTCGGCACCAATGTTGTTCTGCATGGTGCCAAGCCAGAGTTGACCCAGGGGGTCGCAACGGGCCTCGTTGGCGCGATTGCCGGGCTGGGGGTCAGCCATGCGCAGCAGCGTCAGGCGCGGTTCCAGGCCCGGCGAATCAAGATCGAGGCGGTAGACACCGCTACTCAGGGTCACCAAGGCGTCGCCATTCTGGGTCGGTATGAAGGCGGAGACATGCTCGGGCATCTGCCAGATCTCCACATTGGCGCCGATCAGCCGCAGGGCCTGCTTGCCGGCAATATCGACCCAATACAACGCTTGGGTCGGCGCATCCCAGAAGGGTCCTTCGCCCAACCTCGCCCGGTGTTCCGTCACAGCCGTCCACTTCATTGAAACCTCCCGTTCCCGGCTTGCCCGGCGGCGTCTGTTCGACCGGCCATGACATTGGGGTAAAAGCGTTTGATCGCCAGGTCAGCGTTATCGATCAGGGTCATGCAGGCCCAGACGCCACGCGCCGCGTCACGGGCGGCGATGGCGTCGGCGATGTCCTTGTGGATGGGCAAGGTGCGGCGCAGTTCATCGGGGTCGGCCGCCGACACCTCGAACGACACCGCCAGCAGCGCCCCCAGGGCCGGGACCATTTGTTCGATGAATTGATTATGGCTGGCGGCCAGGATGCACTCATGGAAAAACTGGTCGGCGCGGTTGTAATCGGCGCCGCTGTCCACCGCCCGCTCCAGCGCATGGTAGGCCAGGCGGATCGCCTGCACCTGATCGGCGGTGGCCCGCTCGCAGGCCCAGCGCACCGCCATGGGCTCGATGGTACGGCGCAGGTCCAGCAAGTCATCGACGAAGTTTTCCGGCAGGCCGCTGCGTGACAGCCAGCCCACCACTTGGGGATCGAACAGGTTCCAACGGCGCACCGGCAACACCCGCGTGCCGACTTTCGGCCCGACTTCCAGCATGCCTTTGGCGACCAGGGTCTTGATCGCCTCGCGAATCACCGTGCGACTGACGCCCAGTTGCTCGCCCAAGTCCGCCTCGACCTTGATGGTTTGCCCAGGCTTGACCTGGCCAGCGGCTATCCAGCCCCCCAGCCAATCGACGGTCGACGCATGAAAACTGCTGGACATGAAAACCCCGCGGGCCACTCTTATTGGAGGCCCACGCTAATCATCATACGATTGGGTGTCAATTTTAATTTTTACGCAGCCCACCTGGGGGAGCGAGCCGATAGCGGTGGGTCAGCTCAGGAGATGTTGATAATGCTGCCGTCATCGCGAGCAAGCTCGCTCCCACAGGGTTTGGTGGCGCCCACAGATATTGCAGGCACCCCAAATTCACTGTGGGAGCGAGCTTGCTCGCGATAGCGATCATCCAGCCAACACAGGTGTTGGATCAACCACCGCTCCTACAGAGGATCAGGGCTCCAGGCCGATGGGGAAAAACTCGCCGCCGCTCCACACGCCCAACCAACGCTGCCCGTCGATCTCGCGGCTGACCGCCAGCTCCACCAGTTGGTAGAACACATTGCGATGGACCAGCGCTTCGAGATTGCTGCGCACATGCACGTAGGGCGCCGGTTCCTGGGTCTGGGGATCGATCACCACCCGCAACGGGTGCTCGGCGCCGGCCTCAGTGATTTCCTCGACATTGGTGGTGAAACGCAACAACTGCCCTTCCCCCTGCCCTTCGACCTCAAGGGTCACGGCCACAAACGGCGCGTCGTCGACCTTGATGCCGACTTTTTCCACAGGGGTAATCAGGAAGTAATCATCGCCGTCGCGGCGGATGATGGTGGAGAACAGCTTGACCATCGGCTTTCGCCCGATGGGCGTGCCCAGGTAATACCAAGTACCGTCCCGGGCGATGCGCATGTCGATGTCACCGCAGAAGTCAGGGTTCCACAAGTGGACCGGCGGCAGGCCTTTGGTCTTGGGGATCTGCCCCAGCAAGTCATTGGCTTTTTGCGGTCCGCTCATGGTGACTCCTTGTAATTACTCGTCACTCATCCCCAACAGGCTACGGGCATATTCACGCAACGGCGGGGCGATGAGGTCTTGGGGCTGTTTGTCGTGCAACGTCAGTAAACCGCCACGACTCTTGATTCGTGCAGTATCAATCAAATACTGGGTGCTGGTCTCGATCAACATGATTTGAATCACGCTGGTATCGACCCCCAGGCGATCCACGGCTTCTTCATCCTGCCATTCGTCAGTGTTGCCGATGCGGTTGTCAGCCTTGGCGAAGCGGGTGTACAGCAAGTAATGGGCACCGGCGGCACGGGCTTCGCCCATGGCTTGGTCGAGGCCTTCGGGAACACGGGCGCGACGGACCATGGGGAAATATTCGATGAAGCCATTGAAGGCTTCTTCGGCCACGACGTTGGGACGCGGATAGGCACTGCCCGGCGGAGCGAAGGCGCCCTGGGCGATGTAGATGAACGAGTCGGGCTGGATACGCAGGTTGTTCACCCGACGGCTGTCGCTATGGTCCAGCAGGCCGGCGTCGCTCATGTGATAACGAACGCCCTCTCCCATGTCGCTGACATTCATGCAACCGCCAAGCGCCAAAACGGCCAGCAGTAAAACCAGGCTACGCATCCTACCCTCCAAAAACCGGTGTCGGAAAACCGGCGAATGGTCGTGGGATGCAGCTTTTGCGCCAGCTCATCAAGATGGGGGGCAGACGAACCCAAGTGAATGGGAAATTGCTATCGCGGGCAAGCCTTGCTCCCACATGGTAAGCGTCGTACTTGTGGGAGCAAGGCTTGCCCGCGATAGCAATAGATCAGCCGCCGATGATCTTCATGATGGTCGCGCCACCGGAGAACGCCACTTCCTGCTTGTCCCCCAAGGCCTTGACCAGCAAGCGCTGAAGCGCCGGCAGGGCCTGGTGGCGAGGCTTGTCCAGGAGGTCGCCGACGAAGTGACGGTTACTCGACGACAGGCAGCCGTGCAGCCAGCCCGTGGAAGACAACCGCAGTCGCGAACAGGTACGGCAAAAAGGCACGCTTTCGTTGGCGATCACGCCAAAGTGCCCCAGCCCCGGTATCTCATAGCGCACCGCCGTGGCATCCACCGGCGCGTTGGCTTGCAGGTATTCGTATTGATCGCCGATCAGGCTGAGCAATTGCTGGAGGCTGACGAACTGCTGCAGGAAGGCATTGGAGTCGCTGGCCAGGTGGCCCATGCGCATCAACTCGATGAAACGCAACTCATAGCCACGTTCCAGGCAGTATTCGAGCAAAGGCATCACCTGGTCCAGGTTCTGCCCGCGCAACGGCACCATGTTGACCTTGATCTTCAGCCCGGCGGCCCGGGCCTGTTCCATGCCGTCGAGCACGGTCGCCAGGTCACCGCCACGGGCGATACTGCGAAACGCAGCGGGGTCCAGGGTGTCGAGGGAAACATTGATGCGACGGATACCGGCGTCTACCAGCAAAGGCAGTTTTTTCGCCAGCAACTGGCCGTTGGTGGTCAGGCTGATGTCTTCCAGGCCCATCTGCCCCACCGCCGTCATGAAACGCTCGAGCTTGGGGCTGACCAGCGGCTCGCCGCCCGTGATGCGCAGCCGCTCGATACCGGCCGCCTCGATCAAATAGGCCACGCCGCGCGCCATGGCGTCGGCCGACAGTTCATCCTGCGCAGCCACCAACCGCTTGCCATCAGGCACGCAGTAGGTACAGGCATAATTGCAGGCTGAAGTCAGGCTGATCCGTAGATTACGGAAACGCCTGCCTTGACGGTCAACGATCATGGATCACTCCGGCATGAGAAAAAACGGACTCACGAAAATTGACCTAGAAATCAAGATTTCGCAAGACCCAAGCCTGAGTATATTACTGGGGCACTGCGCCATGTAAGCGGACATGGCGCAATAAGGCAGCTGAATGTCTTGTTGCCTGTGCGGCCAGTCAACTGCTCGGGTGGTCGGTATCGCGCTTGCGCTTGTTACCCATACGCACGCCAATGTCCATCAGGAACTGGAAGAAACCTTCCTGGTCTTCCAGCACGTTGCTCCAGAACGGCGAGTGATACAGCGCCACCGCGCCGTGCACCAACGCCCAGGCAGCGCAGTAGTGGAAATAAGGCGGAACGTCCTCGAGCTTGCCTTCACTGATCCTGCCCTTGATCAGCAGGGTCAGGCGTTCGAAGTTGGAGGCGCGGATCTTGTGCAGCTCCTCGACCATCTCCGGCACCTGGTTGCCCTTGACCACCTTCTCTTCCAAACGGTCGAACAAGCGGTAGCGCTGCGGGTCGCGCATGCGGAACTCGAAGTACGCCCGGGACAGGGCCTCCTTGTCCTTGTCCACATCGGCCGAATGCAGCAGCTCGTTCAAATCGCGCTCGTAGTCGAGCATCAGGCGCAGGTAGATCTCCGCCTTGGATTTGAAATGTTTATAAATCGTGCCTTTGCCGATACCCACGGCATCCGCAATCATCTCGACGGTGACACTGTCTTCACCCTGGTCGAGGAACAACTTGAGCGCGGTGTCGAGAATTTCCTGCTCGCGGCGGCGAAACTCACGGACCTTACGGGGTTCTTTGTGCATAAGAAAAAGGTCTGAAGGGTCAAAATTCGAAGCCGGGTATTATGCCTAACTTACGCAAAAATGCACGGATCATCCGTTCTCGGCCACTGTTCTTCACAAAACCGTACACACCCGGCTCGCCTTTTCCCGCGCCAATGCGCCGCGCTGGCGAGCTTTGGCGACAGTGAGAACTTATCCGAAGCGAGCGTATTCCAAATTTGTTTAAAAACCACCCCGGCCAGACTGGACGGGTTGGCATACTGATCAATACTTGAACTGTCGGCGCGACATCTCCCCCAAGTGACGCGCTGATAAAGGTACCAACGGACCGCGTGCCTTTGTTTTACTCCTAATGGTCTTAACCCGGATTCACCCCCCAGAACCCGGGTTTTTTTTGCATGAAATTCAGGCATTCACCGGACGGACGTGAGCCAGCGGAAACAATTGCTTAAAGTTTTCCGTCGTCTGCTCGGCAAACTGCTCGTAGGACTCACCGCGCAACATCGCCAGAAACTCTGCCACTTCCCGTACGTATTGCGGAAGGTTCGGCTTGCCGCGATACGGGATCGGCGCCAGGTAAGGCGAGTCGGTCTCCACCAGCAACCGATCAGCCGGTACTTTGCTGGCAACGTCCCGCAGGGCATCGGCATTGCGGAACGTGACAATCCCGGACAAGGAAATGTAATAGCCCATGTCCAGGGCGGCCTTGGCCATGTCCCAGTCTTCGGTGAAGCAATGCAGCACACCGGCCTGGGGCAACGCGGCATCACGCAGCAAGGCCAAGGTGTCGGCACGGGCGCCGCGGGTGTGGATGATCACCGGCTTGCCGGTCTGCCGGGCGGCCTCCAAGTGCAGCCGGAACGAGGCTTGCTGCACGTCGGCAGCTTCCGGCTCGTAGTGATAGTCCAGGCCGGTTTCGCCAATGGCGACCACCCGTGGATGATCGAGCTCACGCAACAGCCAATCGAGCGCCGGCGCGGCGTCTGGTTGGACGTCCAGCGGGTGGACACCGACCGAACAATCGACATCGGCATAACGTTCGGCCAAGGCCTTGACGTCGGCGGCGTTGTCGGCGCTGACGCCGATGCACAGGAAGTGCCCCACACCCCGCTCACGGGCCGCGTCCAGCGCAGCATCCAGGGAACCGCCATGGGCAGCGAGGTCGAGACGGTCAAGGTGACAATGGGAATCTACAAGCATAAAAGGCCAGGCTACATCGTATGGGTGGGACGGTCGGACTTCAGGGAGCCGGCCAAGTGGGTTTCGATCTGATTGCGGGCCGAATTGTCGCCGTCGTTGAACTGCACGCCCACGCCGGCGGCCCGATTGCCCTGGGCGCCCTTGGGGGTCAGCCAGATCACCTTGCCGGCGACCGGGATTTTCTCCGACTCATCCATCAGGCTCAACAGCATGAACACTTCGTCGCCCAAGCGATAATTCTTGTTGGTCGGAATGAACAGGCCGCCGTTCTTGATGAAGGGCATGTAGGCGGCGTAAAGCACCGACTTGTCCTTGATGGTCAGGGACAGGATGCCGTTGCGTGGTCCGGGGCTGACAGGTTCGTTCATGCTGATCTCCGCTACGGTTGAGCTCAGTCTAGGCCGTGTCTGTCAGTTTCGACCAGGCAAACTCGCCCACTGCACCAACAGCGCCTCGAGCAACAGCACCCGATTGAGGTTCGCCTTGCTCAGCACCTTCTGACGTTGGGCAAGAATCCAGTCCTGGATGTTCAAGATTTTATCCTGGCTGCTTTTTTGCGCCAGGTACTGGATCACCTTGCGCATGTCCGCCAACCCAAGGCCGACCTCATCCTCGGTCAACTGGTAACGCAGGATCAGGCTCGACCAGTCGCAGAACCAGTCAAACAGCAGGAGTAGCGGGATGGCGTTCCAGCCCTCGGCCAACTGCGTGGGGGATTGTTGCTGCTTGAGCAGTTTCTTCACCCCATCCACCACCAAGGCCCGCTGTTCGCGCACACCTTGGGCCTGAAGGCTGACAGCCGCCAGGGGCGAACCGGCCGCGAGGGTCAACAGCTCGACACGCTCTTCATCGGTGTTGTCAGGCAAGGCCCGGGCCAGCCACTGCAAGCTCATCGCCTCGCTCGGCAGCGGACAGGCCTGTTGCACGCAGCGGCTCTTGATGGTCGGCAGCAAGCGACTCGGTTGGTGGCTGACCAGCAGCAGCACGGTATCGCCGGAAGGTTCTTCGAGGCTCTTGAGCAAGGCGTTGGCGGCGTTGATGTTCATCGACTCGACCGGCTCGATCAGCACCACTTTGCGCCCGCCCATCTGCGCGGTCTGGACCACGAAGCTGACCAGGTCCCGGACCTGGTCGACCTTGATCGCCTTGTCCGCCTCTTCCGGCTCCAGCACGTAATTGTCGGGATGGCTGCCGGCCTTGAGCAGCAGGCAGGACTTGCATTCACCACAGGCGTTCGAGACACCCGGGCGCTGGCACAGCAGGCTGGCCATCAGGCGTTCGGCCAGTGCCCGCTTGCCGATGCCGACCGGGCCGTGCAGCAGGTAAGCATGGGCATGCTGGGCACGACCGGCCAGTTGCTGCCAGAGACCGTCTTGCCAGGGATAGGCTTCAGCCACGGACACGCTCCAACAAACGCGGCAGCAAGCCATCCAGAGACTGCTGGACCTGGGTCAGCGGCTGCGCGGCATCGATCAGCAGGTAACGCGCCGGATCGGCCTTGGCGCGCCCCAGGAAGGCATTGCGCACGGCGTTGAAGAAATCCTGGCCCTCCAGCTCGAAACGATCCAGCCGGCCACGGGCGCTGGCGCGGGCCAGGCCGATTTCCACCGGCAGGTCGAACACCAGGGTCAGGTCTGGTCGCAGGTCACCTTGGACGAAGGTTTCCAGCGCGGCGATGCGCTCCACGGACAAGCCCCGGCCGCCGCCCTGGTAGGCGTAGGTCGAATCGGTAAAACGATCGCAGAGCACCACGGCGCCACGGGCCAGCGCCGGGCGAATCACCTCGGCCAGGTGCTGCGCCCGGGCAGCGAACACCAGCAGCAGCTCAGTGTCAGGGTTCATGACTTCTTCGAGGGGTGCCAGCAGTACCTCGCGAATGCGCTCGGCCAGCGGCGTACCGCCCGGCTCGCGGGTCAATACCACCTCGATGCCGGCGGCCCGCAGGCGTTCGGCCAGGTATTCGCGGTTGGTGCTCTTGCCGGCGCCTTCCGGGCCTTCCAGCGTTATAAACAAGCCAGTCACGGGGCGATCCTTAATCAAAGTCATTGCGGGCTCGGTGGCTCGCTGGCGTCCGGTTCAGGGGCCGTGTCGGGTGATGCCGCCGGGATCGGCATCTGCTCGTCCGGCGTTGCCGGGGCCGGGCTGGAGCGATAGTCGGCACGGCGCTTGAGCTGGAACTCGCGCACGGCGCTGTTGTGCGACTCCAGGTCATCGGAAAACACATGGCTGCCATCGCCACGCGCGACAAAGTAAAGGCTGTTGCCCGGCGCCGGGTTCAACGCGGCATGAATTGCTTCACGCCCCACCATCGCAATCGGCGTCGGCGGCAAGCCCGGAATCAGGTAGGTGTTATAGGGGTTTTCTTCTTTCAAATGGGCGCGGGTGAGCTTACCGGTGTAGCGCTCGCCCAGGCCGTAGATCACCGTGGGGTCGGTTTGCAACAGCATGCCCAGGCGCATGCGCCGCACGAAAACGCCGGCAATTTGCCCGCGCTCCTGGGGCACGCCGGTTTCCTTCTCCACCAGGGATGCCATGATCAGCGCCTGGTACGGCAAGGTATAAGGCACATCGGCGGAACGCTGGGCCCACTCCTTGGCGAGTACGTCCTCCAAGCGGTCGTAGGCTTTCTTCAGCAGGTCGACATCCGAGGTACCGCGCACGAAGCGATAGGTGTCCGGGAAGAACCGGCCTTCGGGAAATACCCCCGAATGACCCAGACGGTCCATGACCTGGCTGTCGCTCAGGTCGGTGAGGGTCTGCTGGAGTTTTTCATCCTTGGCCAGTGCGGCGCGCACCTGGCGGAAATTCCAGCCTTCCACCAGCGTCACGCTGTACTGAACCACTTCGCCGCGTTTCCAGACAGCGATCAGGCCTTCCATGGTCATGCCCGGTACCATCCGGTATTCCCCGGAATGCAACGGCTGGCCAGCGAGATTGAAGCGCCAATAGATCCGCAGCCAGAAGGCGTCCTTGATCAGGCCATCGGCTTCGAGGCGCTTGAGGGTTCCGGTCGGGGTGGTCCCGTTGGGCACGTCCAGCAATTCTTCCTGGGTGATGTTCAGCGGCTGTTGCAGCGCCGAATGAATCTTCCAGGCCGAAGCACCCAACAACAGCCCTGCCAGGACCAGTCCGGTCTCCAGCAGCAGCAAGAATTTACGTCTCACGAATCAAACATCCAATAGCGCACGGGCAAGGGTCTGCAGTTTACGGGTGAGCGGGCCAACCGACCAGCGCGCCGAACCGCATCCGCGTACCGGCCACACGCCATAAACGCTGTTGCAGACGAAGACTTCATCGGCCTGGTGCAGTTGTTCGAGGCGGATGTCGGTGATTTGGGTGGCGATGCCTTGGGACTTGGCTTGAAACAATAATTCGGCGCGCATCACGCCGGCCACACCGCAACGGCTCAGGTCCGCCGTGAACAAGACGCCATCGCGCACCAGGAACAGGTTGCTGAACACACCTTCGATCACCCGCCCGGACGCGTCCAGCATCAGACCTTCGGCGTACTGCGCATCGCGCCATTCGGCCCGGGCCAGCACTTGTTCCAGGCGATTGAGGTGCTTGAGCCCGGCGAGCAAGGGCTGCTCGGCCAAACGCACGGTGCAGGGAAACAGGTAGACGCCTTGTTCGGCATGGCCGGCGGGATAAGCGGCCGGAGGACTGCCTTGCAGGATGCGCCTGGCCGGAGCCGATGGATCAGCGGCATAACCGCGCAGGCTGTCGCCACGGGTCACGATCAGCTTCAGCACACCGTCGCCCAGGCAGCGGGCGTAGGCGTCCAGCTCGGCGCTCAACGCGCTCATGTCTACGTTGAGCGCCAGCCGCTGGCAACCTGCATCCAGGCGCTGCAGGTGACGCTCCAGCAACAGCAGGTTGCCATCATGCACGGCAATGGTTTCGAACAACCCATCGCCGTAAGCCAGGCCGCGATCTTTCAGCGACAGGACGTCGGCCGGCTGACCGTCGACCCAGCTTTCCATCAACCGGCGAACCGGCGGAACACCAGCGAACCGTTGGTCCCGCCAAAGCCGAAGGAGTTGGACAGCACCACATCGATCGCCATGTTGCGGGCGGTGTGCGGCACGAAGTCCAGGTCGCAGCCGTCGTCCGGCTCATCGAGGTTGATGGTCGGCGGCGCCGTCTGGCTGTTGATCGCCAGTACGCTGAAGATCGCTTCCACCGCCCCAGCCGCACCCAGCAGGTGACCGGTCATGGACTTGGTCGAGCTGACCGCCAGCTTGTAGGCGTGCTCGCCAAACACGGTCTTGATCGCCTGGGCTTCGGCCAGGTCGCCGGCCGGGGTCGAAGTGCCGTGGGCGTTGATGTACTGCACCTGCTCGCCATTGATTTTCGCGTCACGCAAGGCATTGACGATGCAACGGGCCGCACCGGCGCCATCGGCCGGTGGCGAGGTCATGTGGAACGCATCGCCACTGGTGCCAAAACCGATCAGCTCGGCATAGATGGTCGCCCCACGCGCCTTGGCGTGCTCCAGTTCCTCGAGCACCAGCGCACCGGCACCGTCGGACAGTACGAAGCCATCGCGGCCCCTGTCCCACGGGCGGCTCGCGCGGGCGGGCTCATCATTGCGGGTCGACAGCGCACGGGACGCGCCGAAACCGCCCATGCCGAGACCGCAAGCGGCCATCTCAGCGCCACCGGCAATCATCACGTCGGCTTCGTCGTACATGATGTTGCGCGCGGCCATGCCGATGCAGTGGGTACCGGTGGTACACGCCGTGGCGATGGCGTAGTTGGGTCCCTGCGCCCCCAGATGGATGGACAGGAAACCGGAAATCATGTTGATGATCGAGCCCGGCACGAAGAACGGAGAAATCCGTCGCGGCCCCGAATCGTGCAGCGTGCGGCTGGTTTCTTCGATATTGGTCAAGCCGCCAATACCCGAGCCCATGGCCACGCCGATGCGTTCACGGTTGGCGTCGGTGACTTCCAGGCCGGCGTTACGCACTGCCTGGAAACCGGCTGCCAGGCCGTATTGAATGAACAGGTCGAGCTTGCGGGCTTCCTTGACCGACAGGTATTCCTCGACATTGAAGCCCTTTACCGAGCCGCCAAAACGGGTGGAATAGGCAGAAAGGTCAGTGTGCTCGATCAGACCAATGCCACTGCGGCCAGCCAGAATGCCCTGCCAACTGCTCGGCACATCCGTGCCCAGTGGCGACAACATACCCATACCGGTGACTACGACGCGTCTACGCGACACAGCACTCTCCTTTTTCTAATGACGACTTTGCATCAGGCCTAAAGAAAAAACCGCACGCCGTGACGGCAGTGCGGTTTTTCCATGACAGCTAGCGACGACTAAAAACGATTACGCCTGGTGGCTGGTAACGTAGTCGATAGCAGCTTGTACAGTAGTGATCTTCTCAGCTTCTTCGTCAGGAATCTCGGTCTCGAATTCCTCTTCCAGAGCCATCACCAGCTCAACGGTGTCAAGGGAGTCGGCACCCAGGTCTTCTACGAAGGAAGCGGTGTTCACAACTTCTTCTTCTTTAACGCCCAGTTGCTCGGCAACGATTTTCTTGACGCGCTCTTCGATGGTGCTCATACCTTGTTTTCACTCCTAATGGACAAATTCAGGCAGCTGGCCGGTGGGTAAGTGTATAGAAGAACTTTTCGGTTTTTCAACCGAAAGCTTCACTCCTCAAACCCAGCGGCCCGCCGTCTATAAATTGATTGCAGCTTTATAACGGATTTTAGACAGCTCGTATGACATTTTTTTGAAGCAATCCGTCACATTTAACTCATGTACATCCCGCCGTTCACCGGGATTGTAGCCCCGGTCACGTATGCCGCACCGTCCGACGCAAGAAAAGCGACCACGGACGCGATTTCTTGAGCTTGCCCCAGACGACCCAGCGGAATCTGTGTCAACAAGGCTTCGCGCTGTGCTTCCGGCAGTTCACGGGTCATGTCGGTGTCGATGAACCCCGGTGCAACCGAGTTTACCGTAATCGAGCGCGAACCCACTTCACGCGCCAGCGCACGGCTGAAACCTTCCAGACCGGCCTTCGCCGCAGCATAGTTTACTTGGCCTGCGTTGCCCATGGCACCCACAACCGAGCCGATACTGATAATTCGACCCCAACGAGCCTTGGTCATGCCACGCAGAACGCCCTTGGACAGCCGGTACAGACTGTTCAGGTTGGTGTCGATGACGTCGAACCATTCGTCATCTTTCATGCGCATCATCAGGTTATCACGGGTGATACCGGCATTATTGACCAGGATCGCCGGCGCGCCGAACTGCTCCTGAATGCTTGCCAACACCGCCGCAACGGATTCGTCGCTGGTGACGTTCAGCTCAAGGCCGGTGCCCTGAATGTCGTTTTCCTTCAGGGTCGCGGCGATACGCTCGGCGCCCGAAGCGGAAGTCGCGGTGCCGATAACGATGGCGCCTTGACGACCCAGTTCCAGGGCAATGGCCTGGCCGATGCCACGGCTTGCACCGGTCACCAGTGCAACTTTACCTTGCAGACTCATGCAAGCTTCTCCTGTTCAGGCCTGCGCTGCACGGGCGGCAGCGAAAGCGTCTGGGGTATTGAGGTTGGAAGTCGACACGCCTTCGGCGCAGCGTTTGTTCAGGCCTGCCAGCACTTTGCCAGGACCGCATTCGACCAGGTCGGTCGCGCCCTTGGCTGCCAGGGTCTGTACCGATTCGACCCAGCGAACCGGCTTGTAGAGTTGCTCCAGCAGATCGCGCTTGAGGGTCTCGAGATCCGGCGCCACGCTGGCGCTGACATTCTGCACCACGGGAATCTGCGGAGCCTGCCAATCGATGGCAGCGATGGATTCGGCAAAGCGTTCGGCGGCCGGACGCATCAGTTCACAATGCGACGGTACGCTGACCGGCAGTGGCATGGCGCGCTTGGCACCACGGGCCTTGCAGCCCTCGATGGCGCGCTCGACCGCCGCCTTGGCACCGGCGATGACCACCTGGCCCGGGGAGTTGAAGTTCACCGCGCTGACCACTTCGCCTTGCGCCGCTTCGGCACAGGCGGCCAGTACATCGGCGTCTTCCAGGCCGAGGATCGCGGCCATGCCGCCCTGCCCGGCCGGAACGGCTTCTTGCATCAACTGGCCACGACGCTCCACCAGTTTCACCGCGGCACCCAGGCTCAGGCTGCCGGCGGCCACCAGGGCGCTGTATTCGCCCAGGCTGTGACCGGCAACGAACGCCGGGCGCGCGCCGCCTTCAGCCAGCCACAGGCGCCACAAGGCGATCGAGGCGGTGAGGATGGCCGGTTGGGTTTTATCGGTTTGATTGAGCTGCTCTTCCGGCCCTTGTTGGGTCAGTGCCCACAAGTCATAGCCGAGCGCATCGGAAGCTTCTTTGAATGTTTCGAGGACCAGCGGGTATTGCGCGCCCAGCTCGGCCAGCATGCCGAGGGACTGCGAGCCCTGCCCTGGAAAGACGAATGCGAGGGAAGCAGACATGAAAACAAAGCCCCTAATGATCTTGTCGTCAAAAATTGACGCCCCTGGGGGCGCTAGCAAACTGCAAGTTGGATGGCGGGTTGAACCGACCGGTCACATTTAAGCATTGTCGGACGAAAACGCCTAAGTTAACAAATCCTCGAGGCGACCGTGCAAGCGCTCCGGCAGGTTCTCCTGGATCTCGATCACCGCTCGGTTGATCGCACTTTGAAAACCCTGCACGCCCGCCGACCCGTGACTCTTGATCACGATCCCTTGCAGCCCGAGAAAACTCGCACCGTTGTGTCGTGCCGGCGCCAGGTCCGCCTGCAACCGGCGCATCAACGGCAGCGCCAGGGCGCCGACCACCCGCGAGGCGAGGCTTTGCTTGAACAAGGTCTCGATGCGCTGGCCGATCATGGTGACCAGCCCCTCGCTGGACTTGAGCAGGATATTGCCCACGAAGCCATCACAGACCACCACATCGGCCTCGCCACGGTACAAGCCATCACCTTCGACGAAACCGATGTAGTTGATACCCCGCGCAGCCTGCAACAACGTGGCCGCCAGCTTGACCTGCTGGTTGCCCTTGATGTCTTCAGTGCCGATGTTCAGCAACGCCACGCGAGGACGCACGATGCCCAGGGTTTCAGCCGCGACCGAGCCCATCACCGCAAATTGCAGCAAATGTTCGGCACTGCAATCGACGTTGGCCCCCAGGTCGAGCAACTGACAGAAACCACGCTGGGTCGGGATCGCCGCCACCATCGCGGGCCGGTCGATCCCCGGCAAGGTCTTGAGTACGTAGCGCGACAGCGCCATCAGCGCACCGGTATTGCCGGCGCTGACGCAGGCTTGGACCTTACCATCGCGCAGCAGCTCAAGGGCCACCCGCATCGAGGCGTCAGGCTTGCCGCGCAGGGCCTGGGCCGGCTTTTCGTCCATGGTGATGATTTCGGACGCCGGCACAATCGTCAGGCGCGCGCGATCCACAGCCGATTGGCCGCTGAGCATGTCTTCCAGGAGGGGGGATTGACCGACGAGGGTCAGGTGCAGCGAGGGTGTAGCATTCAGACAAGCAAGGCTGGCCTGAACAATGCTGCGGGGACCGAAGTCCCCGCCCATTGCGTCAATCGCGATGACTTGAGCGGACAAGTGATTACTCGTCGGCGCCCTTGTCGATCACTTTACGACCACGGTATACGCCTTCTGGCGATACGTGGTGACGCAGGTGAACTTCACCGGTGGTCTTTTCTACGGACAGGGTGCTAGCCTCGAGAGCGTCGTGCGAACGGCGCATGTCACGGGCAGAGCGGGATTTTTTGTTCTGCTGAACAGCCATAATTGATTAACTCCTAAACGTTTGGGTCACGCTTTAACTGCGCCAATACACTGAACGGGTTGGACCGCGTTACCTCGTCCTCGCTCGGTTCGGGCTCATCTGCTCCCGCCGGCTGCTGGCATTCTTCCGGATGATGAGCAGGCACAATGGGCAAGGCGAGCAGAAGCTCCTCCTCGATCAGTGACTGCAGATCCAATGGATCTTCGCCCAGTTCCAGCACGTCATAACCTTTCGGCAACGACTGGGTATTCGCACCCTCCTTCACCACGGCGTAACTGCATTCGCTGTGGATCGGCAGGGTGACCAGCTCAAGACAACGCTGGCAAACCATTTTGACTTCAGTGTCGATAAAGCTGTGGATAACCACAGATTTACGTTCATCTCGTTCAAAAACGAATTTGGCCTGGACCGTACCGACATCGTCGGAAAGCGGGTCGCAAAGTCTCTTCAAATCGGCCAGCAGCAGCTCACCTTGAAGGGTGGTGCCACGGTCAGCCAATTTGCGCGGGTCAACGTGAGGTGGAATCGGGTCATTCAACATAGGCGCAGCATTATAGGGATGCCCCCGGCCATGTCAAAGGAAATTCAGCCCTGTCCGTCACTTGCATGCCTCGCTAGAATTCGTGCCTGCCTTCTGGAGATGTCCATGCTGCCTTTATTACTTGCCTCAAGCTCGGTCTATCGTCGGGAATTGCTCGCCCGCCTGGGACTGCCGTTCGTCTGCAGCTCACCTGATATCGACGAAAGCCAGCACCCCGGCGAGCACGCCCTCGAACTGGTCAAACGCCTGGCCCGGGAAAAAGCCCTGGCACTGGCCGGCAGCCATCCGGGGCATCTGATCATCGGCTCAGATCAGGTCGCCGTGCTTGGCGAGCGCATCCTGGGCAAGCCCCACACCTTCGAGAATGCACGCGAACAACTGCTGGCCGCCAGCGGCGCCAGGGTCACGTTCCTGACCGGCCTGGCGCTACTCAACAGCCAGACCGGCGCCTGCCAGGTCGATTGCGTTCCGTTTACCGTCAATATGCGCACCCTGGACCCAGAGCGCGTCGAACGCTACCTGCGCGCCGAGCAACCCTACGACTGCGCCGGCAGCTTCAAAGCCGAGGGGCTGGGCGTAAGCCTGTTCCAGAGCACCGAAGGGCCGGACGCCACCAGCCTGATCGGGCTGCCGCTGATTCGTCTTGTGGATATGTTGCTGGCCGAGGGTGTGCAGGTTCCCTGAAAACCCACACCCAGGCGCAACTGGACCAGACACCAACTTGTGGCGAGGGGATTTATCCCCGCTGGGGCGCGGAGCGACCCTGAAGACTGAAGCCTCGGCGTATCAGGCCGATTGAGGGGGCTGCTTCGCAGCCCAGCGGGGATAAATCCCCTCGCCACAGAGAGACCATGCGCGGCAACGAGCTAGCGCAACGCCGGCCCCTGGAACCCCATCCACATCGCCAGATGCTCGGCGATGCTCGCTCCCAGCTTTTTCGAGAAGCGATCGAACGGTGACTCTTCGATCGTGAAGTCCACCAGGTCCTTCTGACCGATCACATCCCGCGCCACCGAACTGGCACTGCCCAAGCCGTCGATCAGGCCAAGCGGCAATGCCTGCTCCCCCGACCAGACCAACCCGGAGAACAGTTCCGGATGCTCCTTATCCTTCAGGCGCTCACCTCGACCTTTCTTGACGCTGGCAATGAATTGTTTGTGAGTCGTGTCGAGCACGCCCTGCCAAAAAGCGGTTTCTTCAGGCTTCTGTGGCTGAAACGGATCCAGGAAGGATTTATGCTCGCCGGAGGTATACACCCGACGCTCCACACCCAGCTTCTCCATGGTCCCGACAAAGCCATAGCCGGCTGCCGTCACGCCAATGGAGCCCACTAGACTGGCCTTGTCGGCATAGATCTGGTCCGCCGCACTGGCAATGTAATAGGCACCGGAAGCACCGAGATCGGAAATGACCGCATACACCTTGGTATCCGGGTGCAATGCGCGCAACCGAACGATCTCGTCGTAAACATACCCCGACTGCACCGGACTACCGCCCGGGCTGTTGATACGCAGCACCACGCCCTTGACCTTCGGATCCTCGAAGGCCGCCCTCAGGCTACCGACAATGTTGTCCGCACTGGCAGGCTCCTTGTCGGCGATCATGCCTTCGATATTGATCAAGGCGGTGTACGCCGAACCGCCGACGGCGCTTTTCTCCATGTCCATCAGCGGCGTGAACAGCGCCAGCGCAGCAAAGAGATAAGTAAAAGTCAGCAACTTGAAGAAGATGCCCCAGCGACGGGAGCGACGCTGCTCCTGCACGCTGGCGAGCAAGGTTTTTTCCAACAGCTTCCAGCTTTTGTCATCACCGCTCTCGGCGCTCGCCTTGACAGGTGCTTTCCATTCATCGGTCATGCGTGAATCCCCAGCAAAACTTAAAGGGCCCGCTGGCTCAGCCAGGCGTGCAACTCAGGAAAATGATCAATGGCCAGTCGCGGCTCGAACGCCCGTAGCGCCTCGATCGTCTGAGCCCCATAGCTGACAGCCACCGAGCCCATGCCGGCATTGCGCGCCATCTGCAGGTCGAACGACGAATCCCCCACCATCAGCGCCTGCTCCGGCCGCACGTTGCAGTGCGCCAGGATCTGCTCGAGCATCAGCGGATGCGGCTTGCTGGCGGTTTCATCCGCGGCACGGGTGATGTCGAAATAATCTTCCCAGCCGTGGGACTTCAATACCCGATCCAAGCCCCGACGAGCTTTCCCGGTAGCAACCGCCAAGTGGTAACCCTCGGCCCGCAAGGCCCGGAGCGTCTCCACCACACCCTCGAACAACGGCGAAGGCTCGGCCTCCAGCGCAATGTAGTGATCGGCATAGTGCTGGCGAAAAACCACCAGCTCATCGTCGTCGATCTCCGGGTACAAACTGCGAATCGCTTCCGGCAATCCCAAGCCGATGATGCCCTTCACCGCAAAATCGTCGCACCGGGCAAACCCCGAGCGATCCGACGCGACATGCATCGATTCCACGATCCGACCAATGGAATTGGCAAGAGTGCCGTCCCAATCGAAGATCAGCAATTTGTAGTCAGGATGCACTCAACCGCTCCACGGTCTTGGCCCACATGTCATCCACCGGGGCCTGCAATTTCAGCTCGCCACCATCAGGCAACGGCACGGTAAGCATATAGGCATGGAGAAACAGGCGCTTGCCGCCCAGATCGCGGATTTCCTTGGTGAAATCGTCATCGCCGTATTTGCTGTCACCGGCAATGCAGTGGCCGGCGTGCAGGGTATGGACGCGGATCTGGTGCGTGCGCCCGGTCACCGGCTTGGCCTCGACCAAGGTGGCGAAGTCGTCGAAACGGCGCAAGACCTTGAACACCGTCAGCGCCTCCTTGCCCTCCTCGTTGACTTCGACCATGCGCTCGCCGGAACGCAGGTTGCTCTTGAGCAGCGGCGCACGAACCTGCTTGATGGAGGTTTCCCAGCGGCCACGCACCAGCGCCATGTAGCGCTTGTCGACGCCGTCGCCGCGCAATTGCTCGTGCAGATGGCGCAACATGCTGCGTTTCTTGGCGATCATCAGCAGGCCGGAGGTATCGCGGTCGAGGCGATGGACCAGCTCCAGCTCCTTGGCGTCCGGACGCAACTGACGAAAGGCTTCGATCACACCGAAATTCAGGCCGCTACCGCCGTGAACCGCAATGCCCGCGGGCTTGTTGATCACGATCAGGGCCTTGTCTTCGTAGACGATCGAGGCTTCAAGGCGTTGCAACAAGCCTTGGGCCAAGGGCACCGGCTCATCGCGCTCGGGCACGCGAACCGGCGGCACGCGCACGATATCACCGGCCTGGAGCTTGTATTCGGGCTTGATCCGACCTTTGTTCACCCGCACTTCGCCTTTGCGCAAAATGCGGTAGATCAAGGTCTTGGGCACGCCTTTGAGCCGGGCCAGCAGGAAATTATCGATTCGTTGGCCGGCATATTCCGGCGAGACCTCGAGCAGTTGAACGCCAGGGGTCGAAGGGGCAGTAGTTGTCATGGCGGCGATCATAACAATTTTTTATGGAATTGAAGCACTTAATCATTGCTGCTATAGTCGCGAACGCCGCCAAAAGTGGCTGGACAGTGGACCAGCGGTCAAAAACCGGCCCTGACCAACGCAATTCACGAGGACGAGAGGCCGTCCTACGGGGCTTTCGCTACGTAACGGTAGAGTTTTCAGGTGTAACGAGCGCAGGTGACATGAGGCCTGAAATACGCCGCAAAGCAGAGTTTTGACTCGCCTTGCGCGCCACATTCACGGCCAGTTCACAAAGTGCAGTCAGCTGCGAACGACCCCGAGCGAGAGCTTCGGAAACAACGCCTAAATTAGCCATGATGCGTGACCTCCCCTTCCGGAGCTCACGGTAAATGCCAACCCGCTGCGGATTCTGCGCGCGGCAGCACCCGAATTATCAGGGATACGTGTAGGGTGGAGACGTACAACCGTCGGACTGTGTAGCACTAGGCTTATATTTAGACGCTTCATCTCGTCCACAGACGCCGGTTGATTCCTCCTCCTGACTGAGTGCTTGAGTACCAGCAAGCAGGACGCGTCCGTCGCGACTTCGCCATCATTGGGTCGAACTCGCTGGACACTGGAATGGCCTCGCCATCTCCAGGACGCACCTGACACCGACCGTGAGAAGTCGTGTGTGCCGAACGCCGTTTCCGGCAGCCCGGAAACCGACGGTACTACATGAAAAGAATGCTGATTAACGCAACTCAACCCGAAGAGTTGCGTGTTGCACTGGTAGACGGCCAGCGCCTCTACGACCTGGATATCGAATCCGGTGCACGCGAGCAGAAGAAGGCCAACATCTATAAAGGCCGGATTACTCGCATCGAACCAAGCCTTGAGGCTGCCTTTGTCGATTTCGGCTCCGAGCGCCACGGCTTCCTGCCCCTCAAAGAAATCTCCCGCGAATACTTCAAGAAGGCTCCTGAAGGCCGCGTCAACATCAAGGACGTCCTGAGCGAAGGCCAGGAAGTCATCGTCCAAGTCGAAAAAGAAGAACGTGGCAACAAGGGCGCCGCCCTGACCACCTTCATCAGCCTGGCCGGCCGTTACCTGGTCCTGATGCCGAACAACCCGCGTGCCGGCGGCATCTCCCGCCGTATCGAAGGCGAAGAGCGCAACGAACTGCGTGAAGCCCTGAACGGCCTGGTTGCCCCGGCTGACATGGGCCTGATCGTGCGCACTGCCGGCCTGGGCCGCAGCAGCGAAGAAATGCAGTGGGACCTCGACTACCTGCTGCAACTGTGGACCGCCATCAAAGAAGCCTCGCTGGATCGTTCCGCGCCGTTCCTGATCTACCAGGAAAGCAACGTGATCATCCGCGCCATCCGCGATTACCTGCGCCAGGACATCGGTGAAGTGCTGATCGACAGCGTTGAAGCCCAGGACGAAGCCCTGACCTTCATTCGCCAGGTGATGCCGCAGTACGCCAGCAAGATCAAGCTCTACGAAGACAGCGTTCCGCTGTTCAACCGTTTCCAGATCGAAAGCCAGATCGAGACCGCTTTCCAGCGCGTCGTCGAACTGCCGTCCGGCGGCTCCATCGTCATCGATCCGACCGAAGCCCTGGTGTCCATCGACATCAACTCGGCGCGCGCCACCAAAGGCAGCGACATCGAAGAAACCGCCCTGCAGACCAACCTTGAAGCCGCCGAAGAGATCGCCCGTCAGTTGCGCCTGCGCGACATCGGCGGCCTGATCGTCATCGACTTCATCGACATGACCCCGGCCAAGAACCAGCGCGCCGTGGAAGAAAAAGTCCGCGAATGCCTGGAAGCTGACCGCGCTCGCGTACAGGTCGGCCGCATCTCGCGCTTCGGCCTGCTGGAAATGTCCCGTCAGCGCCTGCGTCCATCCCTGGGCGAAAGCAGCGGCATCGTTTGCCCGCGTTGCAACGGCACCGGCATCATCCGTGACGTCGAGTCGCTGTCCCTGGCAATCCTGCGCCTGATCGAAGAAGAAGCCCTGAAAGACCGCACCGCCGAAGTTCGCGCCCAGGTGCCGATCCCGGTGGCCGCGTTCCTGCTCAACGAAAAACGCAACTCGATCACCAAGATCGAACTGCGCACCCGCGCTCGTATCGTCATCCTGCCGAACGATCACCTCGAGACGCCGCACTTCGAAGTGCAGCGCCTGCGCGATGACAGCCCGGAAGCCCACACCAACCAGTCCAGCTACGAAATCGCTGCTGCCGCTGCCGAAGTGGAAGAAGTCCAGCCGGCCGCCGCCACTCGCACCCTGGTTCGCCAGGAAGCCGCGGTCAAGACTGCTCCGGCCCGCGCCAACGCTCCGGTTCCGACCGAAGTGGCCGCTCCGGTTGCCGCCCCGGCCGCAGCAGCCCCGGAACCGAGCCTGTTCAAAGGCCTGGTGAAATCGCTGGTAAGCCTGTTCGCCACCAAGGAAGAACCCGCTGCCCCGGCCGTCGTCGCCAAGCCTGCCGCTACCGAGCGCCCTGCCCGCAACGAAGAACGCCGCAACGGTCGCCAGCAGACCCGCAACCGCAACGGTCGTCGCGACGAAGAGCGCAAGCCTCGCGAAGAACGTGCACCGCGTGAAGAACGCGCGCCACGTGAGCCGCGTGAAGAGCGCCAGCCGCGCGAAGCCCGTGAGGAAGCGCCAGCCGTAGCCCGCGAAGAACGCGCACCGCGTCCGCCGCGTGAAGAGCGTCAACCACGCGCACCGCGTGAAGATCGCAAGCCACGTGGCGAGCGTGAAGAACGCGTTCGCGAACTGCGCGAGCCCCTGGATGCCGCCCCGGCCGTTGCGGCTGCCACCGCTGAAGAGCGTCCGGCCCGCCAGCCTCGTGAAGAACGCGCACCGCGTCCTCCACGTGAAGAACGCCAGCCACGCGCCGAGCAGGCGGCCGCCGTAGCCAGCGAAGAAGAAGTGCTGAACGCCGAAGAGCAACTGCAGGAAGATGGCCAGGACACCGCCGAAGGCGATCGTCCACGCCGCCGCTCCCGTGGCCAGCGTCGTCGCAGCAACCGTCGTGAGCGTCAACGCGACGCCAACGGCAACGTGATCGAAGGTTCGGAAGAGTCCGAATCCACCGAGAATGCCGAAGCGCCAAGCGCTGCGGACCTGGCCGCCGGCCTGGCCGTAACTGCGGCCGTTGCCAGCAGCGCGATCAGCGCCCCGGCCGAAGCCCAGGCTCACGAACAAGCCGAACGCGCCACCGCTGCAGTGGAAAGCGCGCCGGTTGAAGCGCCAGTGGTCGAAGCCACTACCCCGGTAGAAGCCACCGCCTCGCCAGAAGTGGAACTCGCACCGGCCCCTGAAGCCCAGCCTGAAACTGAAGTCGCCGCCGAGCCCGCACCGGTCGTCGAGGCTCCAGTGGTCGCTGCCGAACCGGTCGTCGAAGCACCGGCCGAGGAAAAGGCACCCGAGCCTGTCCGCGAAGAGCAGACTGCGTTCAACTGGACCGCCGAGCCAGCCGCACCGGCCCCCGTTGCCGAGCCAGAACCGGCACCAGAGCCCGTGAAAGCGGTCGAGCCAGAAGTGGTCGAGCCTGCTCCAGTGGTCGAAGCGCCGGTGGTTGCCGAAGCCACCGCAGTGGTGGAAGAGCCTGCACCTGCCAGCGCCCTGACCGCGAATGGCCGCGCGCCGAACGATCCGCGTGAAGTGCGTCGTCGCAAGCGTGAAGCCGAGCGTCTGCAGAAGGAAGCCGAACAAGCTGCCGCTGCCGCCGCTCAAGCGCCTGCTGCCGAGCCTGCGCCAGTCGTGGAAGAAGTCGCCGAGGCAGCCCCTGCCCCGGTCGCTGAAACCCCGGTTGAATCGGCTCCGACGTTCGACGAACCTCAGCACACCGCTGAAGAAATCGCGCCGCGTCACACTGAAGCCTTGGAAAAAGAGCACGAGCCTAAACCTCACGCCTGATTCCACCGCCCAGTAAAAAGCCCCGCCTGGTCATGCCAGGCGGGGCTTTTTTATGCCTTCAGACTTATCCACAGAAGGGGGTGGGTTGGGCACAAGACTTACATCCACTGAAAATCCAATGTGGGAGCGGGCTTGCTCGCGAAGGCGGCGGGCCAGCTTGCCTCAATGGTGAATGTCAGACCGCTTTCGCGAGCAAGCCCGCTCCCACAGGGTTTTGCGTCGTCTGTTATTTGAAGGTCAGTGCTTCTGGCACATCGACATCCCAAACAACGCCAGGATCGTCCACCGGCACTTCGACCACCTGCGCCCCGGCAAACAATACCTTTGCGCCGCGATCCCCGGTCAGCGCCATCAGTTTCGGCCCAAATCCACGACCAAATCCTACCGGATGCCCATACGCACCTGCGAGGACCGGCACGCTGATGCCATCCGCGCGAATCCCCGCCGCCACCTGCTCAATGCTCGACGGCAGGATGAACGGCATGTCGCCCAGCAAAATCAGCCAGCCATCAAGGTCCGGGCAGGCCTGGACACCGGCGGCAATGCTGTCGCCCAGGCCGGGGGAGTCCAATTCCACGAAACAACATCCATAGGCCTGGGCCATGCGAATGGCTTGCGGCCGATTCTTGCTCGTCACCAACACGCGCTTTTCCAGGGAGGCTGGCAGATTCACCAGCACCTGTTCAATCACCGAGCGCACGGCACCGTCGCGCCCGGTGCAATCGGCGAGCAATTTATCCTTGTCGGGGCCTGCAATCTGGCGAAAACGGCTGCCCGTTCCAGCCGCCAGGATGATCACGCCAATCGACTCGCTCATACGCCCTCCTTACCCACGGCTTACAGCGTTTTTTTCTGCCGCGGTGCCACGCCATTTTTGATCGCCACGATTTCGGCCAGCAGCGACAAGGCGATTTCCGCCGGGGTGTGGCTGCCGATGTGCAAGCCGATCGGTCCATGCAAGCGGCCAATCGCCTCTGCAGACAAGCCTAGCTGAGCCAGGTTGTCCCGACGTTTCTGGCTGTTGACCCGCGAACCCAGGGCACCGACATAAAAAGCCTTGGAGTCCAGGGCCGTGAGCAGCGCCATGTCGTCCAGGCGTGGATCATGGGTCAAGGCCACAATGGCCGTGCGCTCGTCGGTCTGGATGCTCAACACGGCTTCGTCGGGCATCCCCGAGACGAAGCGCCCATGCTGCTCTTCCCAACCATAGACAAACTCCTTGCGCGGATCGCAAATCAGCACTTCGAAGTCCAGCAGTCGGGCCATTTCCGCCACGTAGCGCGACAATTGTCCGGCGCCGATCAGCAATAGCCGCCAACGTGGGCCGTAAATGGCCCGCAGCACCTGCCCATCGAACACCAGGGCGTCGGTCTTGCTGGCCGAGACCAGGACCACATTGCCGGTGGTGATCGTCAGCTCACGGGCGACGATCTCATGGGCCTCGCAGCGCTCCAGCAGCTCTGCGACCCAGTGCGGATCGCCCACCCGCTCTTCGGTCAGGCGCAACGTACCGCCGCACGGCAGGCCGAAGCGCGCCGCTTCTTCGCGGGTGACGCCATAGGTGATCAGTTGCACCGGCGGACCGTCCGCAGGAATGCGGCCGTCGTGCAACCGGGCGATCAGGTCATCTTCGACACAACCGCCCGACACCGAACCGATCACCACGCCATCTTCGCGCAGGGCCAGCATCGCCCCCGGCGGCCTGGGCGCGGTGCCCCAGGTCTGGACCACGGTGAACAACACCACCCGCTGCCCGGCGCGGCGCCACTCCAGCACGCTGCGCAGGACGTTCAGATCGACGCTGTCCATCAGGCCTTGGCCTGTTGCCAGCCTTGCAGCTGATAGCGCACAGGCAGATTACGGATACGCTGACCGGTGGCGGCGAAAATGGCGTTGCACAGGGCCGGCGCAATCGGCGGCACGCCCGGCTCGCCGACACCGCCCAACGGCACCTCCCCCGGCGGCGTGACCAGGTGCACGGCCACTTCCTTGGGCGCCAGGGACATGCGCGCCACCTCATACATGTGGAAGTTGTCCTGCTGCACCTTGCCGTCCTTGAAGCTGATTTCACCCACCATCGCATTGCCCAGGCCCATGACGCAGGCGCCCTCGAACTGGGAGCGGATGCGCTCGGGGTTGATCTGCGGACCGCAGTCTACGGCAATGTCCGCCTTGTGCACGATCACCGTGCCATCGTCCTTGACCTCCACCTCGAGCACCGCCGCCACGTAAGTGACAAAGCTGTAGTGCACCGCCAGCCCCAGGCCACGGCCCTTGGGCAGCTCCCGCCCCCAACCGGCGGCCTTCGCGGCGGTTTCCAGCACCGTGCGAATCCGCGCCGTATCAATCGGGTAACGCTCAGGGGATTCGCCGTAGTTCCATTCTTCGCTCAAGGTGCGCGGATCGATCTTACGATCCGGCCCGAGCAATTTGACCTGGTACTTCAGCGGATCCTGGCCGGCCTTGTGGGCCAGTTCGTCGATGAAACTCTGGATCGCAAAACCATGGGGAATGTTCGACACCGAGCGGTACCAGCCCACCCGGGCATGGGCCACCGCTTCGGGGTTTTCCAGGCGCAGGTTGGGGATGGCGTAGGCCATGTTGGTCACGCCCATACCTATTTCGAACGGCGCCTCGTGAGTCATGCCCGGTGCAAACAGTGCGGTGATGCTCGGGGCTACGGTGCGGTGCAGCCAACCGGAGGGCATGCCGTCCTTGTTCAGGCCAGCCTTGAGGTATTCAGCCGATACGGTATGGAAATACGAGTGGTGAATATCGTCCTCGCGGGTCCATTGCACCCGTATTGGCTGGCCTGGAAATTCCTTGGCCAGCACCGCCGCTTCGACGACAAAGTCGGGTTTGGACTTGCGTCCGAAACCGCCGCCCAGCAACGTGATGTTCACCGTGACCTTCTCGAAAGGAATGCCCAGGCGTTCGGCGACACGCTCACGGGTCACCTGCGGCGCCTGGCTCGGTGCCCAGGCCTCGCATTGGCCGTCCTTGAACCGGGCAACAGCAACCATCGGCTCCATGGGGGACTGGGACAAATGCGGCAAGTAATACGACGCTTCCAACGTCGAATCAGCCGTGGCCAACGCGTCGTCGAGATCACCGCTGCTGCGCACGACTTTTCCGGGTTTGAGGGCCGCCGCTTCCAGCTCCTTGCGATAGGCAATGGAGTCATAACCGGCATTCGGGCCGTCGTCCCACTGGATTTTCAGCGCCTCGCGGCCCTTGATCGCCGCCCAGGTGTTCTTCGCCACCACCGCCACGCCGCCCAACGGCTGGAACTCCGAAGGCAGCGGGCGCCCTTCGATCTGCACCACCTTGACCACGCCCGGTACCTTCAGCGCCGCGCTGCTGTCCACGCTCTTGACCTTGCCGCCATAGACCGGCGGGCGCGCGATGACCGCATAGAGCATGCCGTCGAAATGCACATCGGCACCAAACACGGCACGACCGTTGACGATGTCCGCGCCATCGATGGCCCGGCTCGCTTCCTTGCCGATGTAGCGGAACTCGGACGGCTGCTTGAGACGCAAGCTGTCACGGGCCGGCACTGGCAAGGCACTGGCGGCGGCGGCCAATTCGCCGTAACCCAGTTCACGCCCCGAAGGCTGGTGCAGCACTTTGTGCAGTTGCGCACGGCATTCACTCACCGGCACCTTCCACTGCGCAGCGGCGGCCAGTTCCAGCATGGTCCGGGCGGCGGCCCCGCAACGGCGCATCGGTTCGTACCAGTGACGCATGCTGCGCGAACCGTCGGTGTCCTGGTTGCCGAAACGCGCCTCATCGGCCGGCGCTTGCTTGACCTTGACAAGCGCCCAGTCAGCATCCAGTTCGTCGGCGACCACCATACTCAGGCTGGTGCGCACGCCCTGGCCCATTTCCGAACGGTTGCAGATCACGGTCACGCTGCCATCGGTGGCAATGCTGACGTAAACCTTCGGGTCGTCGACCGCACCATGGGGCATGCCCTCGGCGCCGAATTTCTTTTCCTCGGCAAAGGCATCCGGCAGGCCCCACGTGGCCGCCAGCACCAGCACGCCGGTGGCGCTCGCGCCCTTGAGGAAACCACGGCGGCTGAGATTGCTCAGCACGAAATCATCGGGCAAGCGGCTCATGCCTTGGCCTCCTTCAGGTGAGTGGAAGCCTGGCGGATCGCGGTCTTGATCCGGTTGTAGGTGCCGCAGCGGCAGAGGTTGCCGACCATGGCTTCTTCGATTTGCTCATCGCTCGGGTTGGGGTTGGTCTTGAGCAAGGCGGTAGCAGACATGATCTGTCCGCCCTGGCAGTAACCGCACTGAGCCACCGCAGTGTCGAGCCAGGCCTTCTGGACGACTTGCCCGACCGGGTCGGCGTGAAGCCCGTCGATGGTGCTGACGTCCTGCCCTTTCACCGAGCCGATTGGCGTGATGCAACTGCGCGCCGGGGCGCCGTCGATGTGGATGGTGCAGGCGCCACACAGGCCCATGCCGCAGCCGAATTTGGTGCCGTTGTAACCGGCCACATCCCGGATAGCCCACAGCAGCGGCATGTCCTCGGTCACATCCAGTTGATGGTCTTTTCCATTGAGTTTCAGGGTAATCATGGGCACGCCCGCATAGTTATCGAGTTATGGGGTCGAGCAATCTGCCGCTTAGGTAACGGTTCGGTTGTCGCAGACTGGCTCAGGCTGATCGGGCTCTCTTATGCAAACGCACGCAGGCGTCTGCATCGGGCCTTTGGGATGCGATGGTCGCATCGTTAGCGAACTAAATTAACCCAGGATCAAGCAAAACGCCCTGCACAATCCTGCACAAATACTCGTGTGCAGGGTGTACAGGGCGCTTTTTCAGGTGCTGCGTGGAGACGGCTCAGTACCGATTGGGTTCCATTTCCAACTCGACCTGGAAACGTTCGGCAATGTCTTTCTGGATGCGCAGGGCCAGGTCCAACAGTTGCGGGCCCGTGGCGTTGCCATAGTTGACCAGCACCAACGCCTGCAACTTATGCACACCGGCATCACCCTCACGAAAGCCCTTCCAGCCGGCCCGTTCGATCAGCCAGCCGGCGGCGATTTTCATCTGCCCCCCAGGCTGTGGATAAGCCACCAGATCGGGGTACTGCTGCTTGAGGTGTGCCACGTGCGTGGCCGGCACCAGCGGATTCTTGAAGAAGCTGCCGGCATTGCCCAGCACGACCGGGTCGGGGAGTTTTTCGCTGCGGATGCCGCAGATGGCCCGGCTCACATCCGTGGGCGTCGGCTGATCGATGCCTTGTTCGGTCAATCGCTGGCGGACTGGGCCGTACTCCAGGTGCAAGTGCCCGGCGCGACTGAGGGCGAAACGCACCCGCAGGATCAACCAGCGTCCCGCCTGCTGCTTGAACACGCTGTCGCGGTAGGCAAAACAGCACTCTTCCAAGGTGAACTCACGCAGTTCACCGGTCAGGCGATCCAGCGCGGTGAGGCCAGCGAAGACATCCTTGATCTCCACGCCATAGGCGCCAATGTTTTGCATCGGTGCCGCACCGACGGTACCGGGAATCAGGCTGAGGTTTTCCAGGCCCGACCAGCCTTGCGCCAGCGTGTGCTGGACGAAGGGATGCCAGGGTTCCCCGGCTTCGGCCTCGACCACCACCTGCTCACCGTTATCGCTGAGCAGGCGGATCCCCTGGCTGGCCATGCGCACCACCAAGGCGTCGATGTCGCCGGTCAGCAACAGGTTGCTGCCACCGCCGATCACCAGCAACGGCACGGCATGCTCGCTGGCATAGGCCAAGGCCTGGCGAACATCGCCATCGTCGTGGGCTTCGGCGAATAACCGGGCGCTGACGTCCACGCCAAAGCTGTTGAAGGGCTTGAGGCTGACGCCCGCCCGTACCTGCAAGGTCATAACCGCCCCTTCAATTCGATCACCAGGCGATCCGTGGCGCGCTCGATCAGGTCCAGCACCTGCTCGAAGCCCTGCTCGCCGTCGTAGTACGGGTCCGGCACATCGTCGATTTCGGCTTCGTATCGCCGCAGGAACAGATCCAACTCGGCCTTGCCATTTGCCGGTTGCAGGGCCTGGAGATTGCGCAGGTTGCTGCTGTCCATCGCCAGGATCAGGTCATAGGCGGCGAAGTCGGCGCGCGTCACCTGTTGCGCGCGCTGGGCCGACAAGTCGTAGCCACGCCTCAGGGCGGCGGCCTGGCTGCGCTTGTCCGGCGCCTTGCCGACGTGCCAGTCACCGGTACCGGCGGAAGCGACTTCCACCTGCCCGGCCAGCCCGGCCACGCGTAACTTGTGGCGCAAGATGCCTTCGGCGGTGGGCGAGCGGCAAATATTGCCGAGGCAGACGAACAGGACCCGCATCAGGCCTCCAGCAGGCGACGAACGCGCTCGAGGTCTTCGGCCGTGTCGACACCGGTCGGCGGGGCGATCAGCGCATCGGCGACATGGATCCGCACGCCATGCCACAGGGCTCGCAACTGTTCCAGGGCTTCAGTGTTTTCCAGCCAGCACGGGCCCCAGGCGACGAAGTCCTGGAGAAAGCCGGCGCGGTAGGCGTAGATGCCGATATGACGGCGGTACGGCACGCCCTCCGGCAGCACGTCGCGGTCTTGGGCGAATGCGTCCCGCGCCCAGGGCAACGTCGAACGGCTGAAGGACAACGCCAGGCCATTGAGGTCGCTGACCACCTTGACCACGTTAGGGTTGAACAGGGTTTGCACATCCTCGATCGGCTCGGCCAGGGTGGCCATGCGCGCTTCGGTGTGGGCCGCAAGGTTGGCGGCGACCTGATCGATCACGCTCGGCGGGATCAACGGCTCGTCACCTTGCACATTGACGATGATCGCGTCGGCGGCAAGACCGAGCTTCGCCGCGACCTCCGCCAGGCGATCAGTGCCGGAATTATGGTCTTCGCGAGTCAGCACGACCTCGGCGCCAAAGCCTTTGCAGGCCTCGACGATCCGCGCATCGTCAGTCGCCACCACCACGCGCTGGGCGCTGCTTTTACAGGCCTGTTCCCAGACGTGCTGGATCATCGGCTTGCCGGCGATCGACAGCAACGGTTTGCCGGGCAGGCGCGTCGAGGCAAAGCGCGACGGAATGACAACGGTAAAGGCGGTGGTCATTTATCCAGGCGCTCGTCGGTGGTCAGGGTGCGGGCTTCGCTTTCGAGCATCACCGGGATGCCGTCGCGAATCGGGTAGGCCAGGCCGGCGCCCTTGCTAATCAGTTCGGTCTTGTCAGCGCTGAGCTTGAGCGGGCCTTTGCAGACCGGGCAGGCCAGAATATCGAGCAGTTTGGTGTCCATGGAATTCCCCTTGGTAAAAGGTGTTAAGGCACGAGCCGATCCGGTAACAGGCGCATCAATTGCGTATCGAACCAGGCCACAAAGGCCGGCGACGGCGCGGCGTCCACCGCCAGGTACCACCAGTCAGGCGCGGCGAAAGCACGGCATTTGACCGCGTCTTTTTCCGTCATGACCACCGGCAGGGATGGCGTGAAGTTCAAGGCTTGGGCGCTGTATTCGGCATGGTCGGCAAACCCGTGCGGTATTGGCCGCCAGTGTAGCGTTTCGAGGGTCTTGAAGAAACGCTGGGGGTTGCCGATGCCGGCCACGGCGTGCAGGGCCTGGCCGGGTGGAAAATGGTCGAGAGGACGGCGCTCGCCACTGGCCAGGTTCACCAGTTCGGTGGGAAGCAATTGGAAGGCGAAGCCGTCTTCGCGGTCGGTACTGGCGCCGTTGTACAGCACGGCGTCGACCGATTGCAGGCGCTCGACCGGTTCGCGCAGCGGCCCGGCGGGCAGGCAACGGCGGTTGCCCAGGCCGCGAGCGCTGTCGATCAGCACCAGTTCAAGGTCCCGGGCCAGCCGATAATGCTGCATGCCGTCGTCGGACAGGATCAGGTCCAGCGGTTCGCTCTCCACCAGCGCCTGGACCGCGCGGCTGCGATCGGGATCGATCATCAACGGCACGCCCGTGCGCTGGACGATCAGCAGCGGCTCGTCCCCCGCGACGTCGGCACCCTGCTCGGCCCTGACCCGCCACGGCAGTTGCGGCGGCTTGGCACCATAGCCCCGGCTGACCACCCCGACCCGCAAGCCACTGCGCTGGCAGTGCTGGATCATCCACAGGATCAACGGCGTCTTGCCAGTGCCACCCACCGTGATGTTGCCCACCACCACCAACGGCACGGGGGGCTGGTAGATCTGGCCTTCACCCGCCAGGAAACGCTCGCGCTTGCCCACCACCACCCGCCGGTACAACCACTCCAGCGGCCGCAGCAGGGTCAGGGCCGGGTGGCCTTCATACCACGCGGCAAGCAATCGATCGGACATGGCCATCAGGGTGCGGGCGCCGCCTCGACCGTGGTCATGCGCAGATGGCTGAAACCGAGCTTGCCGGCCGCGTCCATGGCGGTGATCACCGATTGATGAGGGGTCTTGCCGTCGGCGCTGATGGACAGCGGCAGGTTGGTATCGCCGCCGGACTCTTTCTGCAGGGCCTCGATCAGGCTCGCCAGGTCGCTCTTGGGCAGCAACTGGTTATTCACCGAGAACGCCCCTTCGGCGCTGATGGTGACTTCGAGGTTCTTCAGTTGCTGGTCTTCGGCCGGCGAGCCGCTGACGGCTTGCGGCAATTCAACCTTGAGCTGGGTTTCCCGGGTGAACGTGGTGGTCACGACGAAAAACAGCAACAGGATGAACACCACGTCGATCAGCGACGCGAGGTTGATCTCGATGTTTTCCCGTGGCTTGCGGCGGAATTTCACTGCTTGCCCCCAGCCAGGTCCACGTCACGATCACCCTGCACCACCTCGACCAGCTTGATGGCTTCCTGCTCCATGCCGACCACCAGCTCGTCGACGCGGCGTTGCAGGAACCGATGGAAGAACACGGCAGGGATACCGACCATCAGGCCGGCGGCGGTGGTGATCAGGGCCTTGGAAATCCCGCCCGCCAGTACCGCGGCATTCGTGGTCATGCCGGAGCCGGTAAACGCGCTGAAGATGTCGATCATGCCCAGCACCGTTCCCAGCAGGCCCAGCAGCGGGGACATGGCGGCGATGGTGCCCAGGGTACTGATGTAGCGTTCCAGTTCATGGATGACCCGGGCGGCGGCTTCCTCGATGCACTCCTTCATGATCTCGCGACCATGCTTGGAGTTCGCCAGGCCAGCGGCGAGGACCTCCCCGAGCGGCGAGCTGGCTCGCAGCTCCTTGAGCTTGTCCTTGTTCAGCTGCTTGTCCTTGATCCAGACCCAGACCTGCCCGAGCAGATGCTCCGGGGTCACGCGGCTGGCACGCAGGGTCCACAGGCGTTCGGCAACGATACCCAGTGCCGCGATGGAACTCAGAATGATCGGCAACATCATCCAGCCGCCGGATTTGACCAATTCCCACACAGTGACTGCCCCCTCGAAAAAGTGCGCCACTTTATCACACAGACTCGCCTTGCAGACCCGCCCCGCCGATAAGCGCATCAGCCAACTGCGCTGGATCAATGTTGCCTCGGTGTCCCGACAGCGGGCGGATCGCGCCAGTAGCGTCGGTGCCCGGCCTCGGTGCGTGGTAATTCGAACGCGCCCAGTTGCAGACGAATGGCGCCCTGCTCGGCGCTGTCGTAGGTCGCCAGGCCCAAGCGACGGTAGCGGGCCATCACCTGGGGATGGGGATGGCCGAACGCATTGCCCTGCCCGCGGGAGATCAACACCGAATGCGGCTTGAGGCGCGACAACAACGCCATCGATGACGAACTGCGGCTGCCGTGATGAGGTGCGGCCAGCCACTGGATCGGTAGCGCCAGGGCCTCGTCAAGCAAGGCGCGCTCGGCAGGGGTGTCGATGTCGCCGGTCAACAGCAGGCGTTCTCCGCCAGCCTCCACCAGCAGGACGCAGGACTTCTGGTTGCTTTCAACGGCAGAGGCCCAGCGCCACAACTCGAACCCGACCCCATCCCATTCCCAGCGCCTGCCGCTGTCGCAAGGCCCGGCCTGCAATTCGTCGGGCAGCGCGTCGGGATCGCCGCTGATGACTTCCATCGTCGGCAGTCCCTTGCGCACGGCCAGGGCACCGCCGGCATGATCGGCGTCGGCATGGCTGAGGAGCATCAGGTCCAAGCCGCGCACACCCAGTTTGCGCAAGGTCGGCAGTACGACGCGCTCGCCCACATCGGCCTCGCCAAAGCGCGGCCCGGCGTCGTAAAGCAGGCTGTGATGCCGGGTGCGTACCAGCACCGCCAAGCCTTGGCCCACGTCCAGTTGCCAGACCTCGGCGTGCCCTTGCGGCAGGTGTTCTCGCGGTGGAAACACCATCAGCAACATCATCGGCCACCCCAGCACACGCAGCGGCACGCCTTTGGGCAACAGCAGCAAGAAAGCCCCCAGCGCGGCGATGCCCAGGGCCCAGGGCGGGACCGCAACAGGGACCCAGGCAGGCATTCGTCCGGCCATCAGCCCCAGCCCTTTGAACAACAGATCGAGCAACCCGCCGGCGATCCACAGCAGGCCTTCACCGATGAGCGGCACCGGTAACAACGCCGTGCCGAGCAGCGCTGGCGGCAAGACCAGCAGGCTGATCCAGGGCACCGCGAGCAAGTTCACCAGTGGCCCGCTGAGGCTGACCGGCAAGCCCACGATCAACAGCAACGGACACAGGCCGACCGCAACCAGCCACTGGGCACGGGTCCAGGTTTGCCACCAGCGCCAGGGCCCAAGGCGAGCGCCAAAGGTGAACATCAATATGGCGACGGCCGCAAACGACAACCAGAACCCCGGCCGCAGGCTGGCGAGCGGGTCGAACACCAGCACCCCGACGAAGGCCAGCAGCCATGCCCACCACGGATCCGGCTGTTTGAAGCGCAAGCGCCACAGCAACACCAGGCCGATCATCGCGCAGGCCCGTCGCACCGGCACCTCGAAACCGGCGAGCAGGCCGTAGCCCAGGGCGGCGCAAAAGGCCAGCGCGCACGCCCAAGGCAACCACGCCAGCCCCGTCGGCCACAGGCCATAACGCGCCGCACCGGCCACCAACAGGTACACCAGGCCGGCGAGCAGGCCGATGTGTTGCCCGGAGATCACCAGCAAATGGACCGTGCCGGTGTCTTGCAAAACCTGCCAGTCCTCGCGGCTCAGCCCACCCCCGTCGCCCAGGACCAATGCCGCCAGCGCACCGGAGCGGCCGTGGGTGTCGACCTGTGCCAGCGCCTGGCGCACCTCGTCACGCCAGGCGCCCCGGGCTGCTTGCAGCAGACGCCCCTCCTTGACGGTACCGGTCGCGCCAATGCCACGGCTCAACAACCAGGCGGCATAGTCGAAGCCGTGCGGGTTCAGCAGCCCGGCAGGCCGCTTGAGCTTCACTGCCAATCGCCAGCGTTCGCCGCTGTTGACGGGCGGGCCACCGAACCAGGCGAGGCGCATCGTTGTCGGTAATCGGGTACGACGTGAATGGGCATCGGCCAGTTCGAAGCGCACCACGCCGTCGCCCTGTTGCGGCAAACCGACGACGCGCCCTTCAACCCAACGGGTTTCTCCGTCCAGGGCGGCGGGTAATCGATTGTCCAGCGCCCACTGCGCCGACAGGCAGGCCCAGGCCAGCCCGAACAGGAAAAAACCCGTCGCGTAGGTTCGAAATGGCAACGCCATCAATGCCAGCACCGGCATGGCTGCAATCAGCCACAACGGCGGCAGTGCCGGTAAAAAAATCGGGGCCACCAGCCCCAGTGCAAGCGCGACTAACCCTGTGCGCATAACCCGTCCTTGAGAGTGCCCTCTTCAGGCATAGACGGTTCGCGGCACCGCTGGCGTTATCAATTGTCACAAAGTCTGAATCTGCCAGCCGTAGAATCCAGACATACTTGCGGCTTTACTGCGTTGAACCGACCGAGAAGCCTTATGCCCCGGCGCCTATTCAAACGTTACATGCCAGACCCAGAGAGCATTCGGGAACATAAATCCTTACGTTTTCTCGGCACCCTGCTGCACGATCCCAACCTTTGGCACCTCAATCGGCACTCCGTGGCCCGGGCGATGGCGGTTGGCCTGTTTGCCGCGTTCTTGCCGATCCCATTGCAGATGTTGCTGGCCGCCGCGTTGGCCGTCACGGTGCGCGGCAATATGCCGATTGCGGTGAGCCTGGTGTGGCTGACCAATCCGATCACCATGCCGGCGGTGTTTTTCTGCACCTACCAGACCGGTGCCTGGCTGATGGACGTGCCTGCCCGGACACTGCCCGAAGAGCTGACCTGGGAATGGATCAGCGGCCAGTTGTCCACCTTGTGGCAGCCGTTCCTGCTCGGCTCGGTGGTGACCGGCCTGGTGCTCGGCGCCCTGGCCTACTTCGTCACCATGAGTTACTGGCGCTGGTGGGTGACCCGACAGTGGAAGCGGCGCAAGAAAAGCCGGATGTGAGATGCAAAAAAGGCCTCCTGGGATGGAGGCCTTTTTTGTGGCCACAAATCTGCGACCTCATGAAGATCAATGTGGGAGCGAGCTTGCTCGCGATAGCGGTATGTCAGTCAACAGGTTATTGAATGATCTGACGCCATCGCGAGCAAGCTCGCTCCCACAAGGGGTCAGGGGTTAAAGCTTAGGTACGCATCCCCCGCCCGCTGACCAGCAACCGCGCGCAACCGAGGTAAAGCACCACGGTTGCCACCAGCATGAAGGTGATGGCGATGCTGATCTTGATGTCCGATACCCCGAGGATGCCGTAGCGGAACGCGTTGACCATGTGCAGCACCGGGTTGGCCAGGGACACGGTCTGCCAGAACGGCGGCAACAGGGAGATGGAGTAGAACACCCCGCCCAGGTAGGTCAGCGGCGTGAGCACGAACGTCGGGATGATGGAGATGTCATCGAAGTTGCGTGCAAACACGGCATTGATGAAACCCAGCAGCGAAAAGATCGTGGCCGTGAGCACCACCACCAAGACCGTCACCCCCAGGTGATGCACCTGCAAATCGGTGAAGAACAACGACAGCAGGGTCACGATAAGGCCCACCGCCAGGCCGCGCAGCACGCCGCCCAAGGTGTAGCCGATGAGGATCGTATGGGGCGACACCGGCGAGACCATCAGCTCCTCGATCGAACGCTGGAACTTGCTGCCGAAAAAACTCGACACCACGTTGCCATAGGAGTTGGTGATCACCGACATCATGATCAGCCCCGGCACGATGTAGTCCATGTACGTGAAGCCACCCATGTCGCCGATCTGCCGCCCGATCAGGTTACCGAAGATCACGAAGTACAGGACCATGGTGATGGCCGGCGGCAGCAGGGTCTGCGGCCAGATCCGCATGAAACGCCGGACTTCACGGTAAACGATGGTATTGAGGGCGATGAGGTTGGGGCGCAGTTCGGAACTCATGCTCATACCGCCACCTTCGCCAGATTTTTCTCCACCAGGGACACGAACAACTCCTCGAGGCGATTGGTTTTGTTGCGCAGGCTCAGCACTTCAATGTTTTGCAGGGCCAGTTGGGTGAACAGCCCGGTGATGCCCACGGCTTTGTCCACCTGCACTTCCAGGGTATGGCTGTCCACCAGGCGAGCCGGATAACCGATGAGCTGGGGCGCGGTCTTCAGGTCGTGTTTCAGGTCCAGCAGGAAAGTTTCCACATGCAGTTGGCTGAGCAACTGGCGCATGCTGGTGTTCTCGACAATGGTGCCGTGGTCGATGATGCCGATGTTGCGGCACAACTGCTCAGCCTCTTCCAGGTAATGGGTGGTGAGGATGATGGTGATGCCTTTCTGGTTCAGCTCGGTCAGGAAGCTCCACATCGAGCGACGCAGCTCGATGTCCACGCCGGCGGTCGGTTCGTCGAGGATCAGCAGGCGCGGTTCATGCACCAGCGCGCGGGCGATCATCAGGCGTCGCTTCATGCCGCCGGACAGTGAACGGGACGGCACGTCACGCTTGTCCCACAGGCCCAATTGGGTCAGGTACTGCTCGGCGCGCTCGTTGGCGACCTTCGGCGGGATGCCGTAGTAACCGGCCTGGGTCACAACGATGTCGAAGGTCTTTTCGAACTGGTTGAAGTTGAATTCCTGGGGCACCACGCCGATGCAGCGCTTGAGGGCGGCGGGCTCGCGGTCCAGGTCATGACCAAAGACGTTCACCGTGCCGCTGGTCTTGTTCACCAGCGTGGAAAGAATGCCAATGGTGGTGGATTTGCCGGCACCGTTAGGGCCGAGCAAGGCGAAGAAATCACCTTCGGCGACGTCCAGATCGATACCACTCAAGGCCTGGAAACCGTTGCCGTAGGTTTTGGTTAGCTGCCGGATGGACAGAGCGGAACTCATATCGGATTACGCACCAAGAAGGGAAGGAAGAAAAGAATAGATAAGGGCGGGCGGCGAGCAATGCAACACAGCGCACGAAGGCCATGGTGCTTGGCGTCGCCGCACAAGTACAGTCAAGTGTGTCGATAGTAAGTATTAAGTCAACGCGGTCATGACGGCTTTGCGGTAGGCCGGACGCTGCTGCAACCGCGCGTACCAGGCCTGTACGCCAGGCCGCTCGGCGCGCTGGATGGGCATCTCGAACCAGGCATAAATGAAACTGCCCAGGGGAATGTCGCCCATGCCGATTTCATCACCCGACAGGTAAGGTTGTTCACTCAAGGTCTGTTCGACCATAGCCAGCAAATCGTCGCACTCCTTGATCGCCGCATTGATGGCCGCCCAGTCCTGTTGTTCGGCCGGGGTGCGCAAGACGCCCCAGAACACCGTGCGAAACGGTGCGGCGAAGCTGGACGTGGTCCAGTCCATCCATTTTTCAGCCAGGGCCCGAGCCTGTACGTCAGCGGGATACCAGGCCGAACCCGACGCATGGCGAGCTGCCAGGTAACGCACGATGGTGTTGGATTCCCACAGCACGAAGCCGTCGTCCTCGATCATCGGCACGCGGCCATTGGGGTTTTTCGCGCGGTACTCGGGCGTGTCCACCACACCGAACGCCCCGCCCGCATCGATGGCCTCGTAGGCCAGCCCCAACTCTTCTGCGCACCACAACGCCTTGCGCACATTCGATGAATTTTTCCGGCCCCATATCTTCAGCATCACGGCGTCCTCGATGGATAAATGCCGCAGCAGCATACGCCGGATCAAGCGTGACTCAAATCGCCCTGCATGTCGCCGAGCAAGAGCGGTACCTGCTCGCCGAACAGGTGCGGGTAGCACTTCTCCAGGTGTTCGAAGAAGAATGCCTCGGGCACGTCGGCGAACTGGCCATGGTCGGTGATGTACTCCATCAGCTTCGCCCCTTGCCGATTGAACGGGTGGAAGACGCTGTCGTGGCGACCGTCGAACTCCAGCGGGGCCACGTCGAACAACGCGCACAAGCCCTGGTTGAAAGCCGGCGTGGCCTTGACCCAGCGGTCGTTCAGGTACAGCTCGGTATAACCGTGCATGGCGAACACGTCGCTCCTGAGCAATTCCAGCAGACGCGGAGTGGACAGGTGGTTGCGCACATCCGCCAGGCCGATGCGCGCCGGGATGCCGCAATGCCGGGCGCAGCCGGCCAGCAAAGTGGCCTTGGGCACACAATAGCTTTCACCGGCAACCAACGCGTAACTGCCGCGCAGGGTCGCCGGGTCGCGGCTGAAGGTGTAGGGGTTGTAGCGCACCGCCTCGCGCACGGCGTAATACAGGCTGACCGCCTGGGCCAGCGGGTCGTGGTCGGCGCCGCGGTGAGTTTCGGCGAAGTCGATGACCGCGGGGTGATCGCTGTCGATGAAGCGGCTAGGGGTCAGGTATTGCTGCATATAAGGAAGGCCTCTGGAGAAACATCCCCCTCAGGGTCGAACTCGGTCTTTGTGGCGAGGGGATTTATCCCCGCTGGACGCGAAGCGGCCCTAAACCTGACACCTCGGTGTGCCAGGCAGATTGAGTGGGCCTGCCTTGGGGCGGCTTCGCAGCCCAGCGGGGATAAATCCCCTCGCCACAAGTACTGTGTTCGACTGGGGCTGACGGTGTCCGAGTTTATCCCCAGCCCTCGGCCCAGCGATAACGGCATTCCGGCCAAACAATGGCGTTTTCTCACCTTGTTAACGAACGATTTCCCACGGCTGTTGCCAACCAGACTGGCGCAATACATCCAGGGTTTCCCACGAAATCAATCACATCGCGCTGACCGCCGGTTTTGCAGATGCCGTCTAAGCTCTGAAGGTCGGTTTTGCCTTGGTTCACGGAGGATTACATATGCTGTTGTTGTGGATACTGGTCCTGATCGTCGGGATCGCCTGGCTGGCGCATCGGCGCACCGCCCCGCTGCCCGCGCTGGGTATCGTCGCGGTCTATCTGTTGGCCATGGGCATTTTCAGCCATGCGCCCGGCTGGCTGATGCTGATCCTCTGGGTGGTGCTCGCGGTCATCGCGGCCCCGTTGCTGCTGCCGGACCTGCGCCGCCAGTATTTCAGTGCGCCGATGTTCGATTGGTTCCAGAAAACCCTGCCGCCCATGTCCGAGACCGAGCGTGACGCCATCGATGCCGGCACGGTGTGGTGGGACGGCGAACTGTTCAGCGGCCGCCCGGACTGGGACTTGCTGCTGGCCTACCCCAAGGTGCAACTGACCGAGGAAGAGCAGGCGTTCCTTGACGGCCCTACCGAAGCCCTCTGCGCGATGGTCAGCGACTGGCAGATCGGCCAGGCCATGGACCTGCCACCTGAAGCCTGGGCCCATATCAAGGAGCACGGCTTCTTCGCGCTGATCATTCCCAAGGAATACGGCGGCAAGGGTTTTTCCGCCTATGCCCACTCCCAGGTGGCGATGAAACTGGCCACCCGCAGTGGCGACCTGGCCTCCACCGTGATGGTCCCCAACTCCCTCGGCCCGGCGGAACTGTTGCTGCACTACGGCACAGACGAGCAACGCGACCATTACCTGCCGCGACTGGCCCGAGGCGACGATATCCCCTGCTTCGCCCTGACCGGACCGCTAGCCGGCTCGGACGCCGGGGCGATGCCCGACACCGGCATCATCTGCAAGGGTGAATGGGAGGGCCAGGAAACCCTCGGCCTGCGCCTGAACTGGGAAAAGCGCTACATCACCCTCGGCCCGGTGGCCACCCTCCTGGGCCTGGCCTTCAAGGCGTATGACCCCGACCACCTGCTGGGTGACGAAGAAGACCTGGGCATCAGCCTCGCCCTGATTCCCACTGACACCCCTGGCGTGCAGATCGGCCGCCGTCACCTGCCCCTCGGCGCCGCGTTCATGAACGGTCCGAACTGGGGCAAGGACGTGTTCATTCCACTGGACTTTCTCATCGGCGGCCAGGCCATGCTCGGCAAGGGCTGGATGATGTTGATGAACTGCCTGTCGGTCGGGCGCTCGATTTCCCTGCCGGCGGTGGGCACCGGTGCGGCGAAGTTCACCAGCCTGGTGACGGGCCAGTACGCCCAGGTACGCGAGCAATTCAACGTACCGTTGTCGGCGTTCGAAGGCATCCAGGAAGCCATGGCGCGTATCGGTGGCAACGCCTGGATGATGGATGCGGCACGCATGCTGACCGCCAACGCGGTGGACCTGGGGGAAAAACCCTCGGTGCTGTCGGCCATCCTCAAGTACCACCTGACCGAACGCGGTCGCGAGTGCATCAGCCACGCCATGGATGTGCATGGCGGCAAAGGCATCATCATGGGCCCGAACAATTACCTGGGTCGCAGTTGGCAAGGTGCACCAATCTTCATCACGGTCGAAGGCGCGAACATTCTGTCGCGCAACCTGATGATCTTCGGCCAGGGCGCCATTCGCTGTCATCCGTTCGTCCTCAAGGAAATGGCCCTGGCCACCCGTGAAGACAAGGACCAGGCGCTGGTCGAGTTCGACGCCTTGTTGCTCAAGCACATCGGTTTCGCGATCAGCAATGCCGCCAGCACCCTGGTGCTGAACCTGGGCCTGGGGCATTTCGAGAGGGCCCCCGGCAATGCCTTGAGCCAGGGTTATTTCCGCGCCCTCAACCGGCAGGCGGCGGCATTCGCCCTGCTGGCGGACTTGAGCATGATGCTGCTGGGAGGGGAACTCAAACGTCGCGAACGCCTGTCGGCCCGCCTGGGCGACGTCTTGAGCAACCTGTACCTGGCGTCCGCCGCGCTCAAGCGTTATCACGACCTGGATTCGCCGGACCACATGACGCCGCTGTTCACCTGGGCCATGGAGGAAAGCCTCGGCCAGTCGGAACGTGCGCTGGATGAGTTGCTGAGCAACTTCCCGAACCGGGTACTGGGTTGCCTGTTGCGCCTGGTGGTGTTCCCCTTCGGCCGTCGTCACAAGGGTCCGAGCGACAGACTCGACGCCGAGGTGGCCGCAGTCATCGGCCGGCCCAAAGGTGACCCGACCCTCGAAGAGTTGTTGCAGGGCTGCTATCGCCCGCAATCGACCGATGATCCGGTGGGCGCCCTGCAACACGCCGCCGACCTGCTGGCGGCCGCCCATCCGCTGCACAAGAAACTGCACGGTGCACTCAAGCAGGGTCAGCTCAATCCGGCACCTGGCGAACCCCTCATCGATGCGGCCCTGGAGGCCGGCGTGCTGCAAGCCGGTGAAGCGCAGACCTTGCGCGCGGCCGAGGCGGCGCGGCGCAAAGTCATCGACGTGGATGATTTCGATAAGGCCGAATTGACGCTGGCGCAGGACAAGGTCCGTTGATCCTGACGGCCAGCTACGCTCGTCAACTATAAAAGCGGGCGCAAGGGCTTTATACTCCTGCGCCCGTTTTGCTCTTGAGGACTTATCTCGTGTCCAACATCGTTGCCGATCACCTTGTCTTGCTTGACCACTTGCGCAGCATCCTGGTCGCCGTGGGTGAAGCCGAACAGGTGCCCGAAGAAAGCCACGCGTTATTCCTGGAGCGCTTCGACGAGTTGCGCGCACAATTGCCCGTCGACCCGATCGAAAGCCAATACCTGGGCCAGGACCTCCTGTGCCAAGTGATCGTCCGTTATCCACAAATCGCCCACCTGGTGCCTCGCGACCTGCTCTGGTACTTCGCCGGTGACTGCCTGCACTACATGCCTGACGAAGAAATCGCCCTTTACCAGGCCCTGGAAGAACGTCGTTTCGAAGCCGAGCAGAACGACGAGCCTTTCGACTGGAACCAGGAAAAGCAACTGCTGGCGATGTCGGACCAGGACAGCAAGCACTGATTGCGATCCGTCATGCAAAGGCCCGCACGGCTAACCCGGCGGGCCTTTTTTTGGTCTTGCCGAAGTGTGTTGCCTGGGCGGGCCTCATCGCGAGCAAGCTCGCTCCCACAGGGGACCTGCAGTGAATACAGAATGTGTACTCACCATCGGCCCAGTGTGGGAGCGAGCTTGCTCGCGATGGCGCCCGTCAGAACAACCCATCACTCTCCGGCAACTCATAGTGCACCGCGTCCTTGCTGGACCGCCCCCCTCCCCCCACCTTGTACAAGGTCGGCTCCTTCGCCAGGCATTCCACCAGATAATCGATGAACACCCGCAGCTTGGGCGGCAGGTAGCGGGTCGGTGAATGCAGCAACCACAAGCCACCGTGGTAGGAAGCCTGGAACGTCCAGTCGGCCAACACCTGCACGATCAACCCCTGCTCCAAGGCATGACGGGCGGTGAAATACGGCAGGCTGCCGATGCCGATGTGCTGCAACACCGCCCCCAACCGCACACCTGTGTGATTCGCCGCATAACGTCCGCGCACACCTACGGTGACCGTCTTGCTGCCTTTCTTGAATTTCCAACGTGCGTCATTGGGCGTTTCTCCCAGGTAAATGCAACTGTGCTCCAGCAAGTCGTGGGGATGCGTGGGAACGCCATGCTCTGCCAGGTATTGCGGCGTGGCGCAGAGCAGGTGGTCAATGGTCAACAACTGACGCCCCACCAGCCCGGCTGATGGTTGATCGGTAATCCGGATGGCCAGGTCGACGTGATCATCGATCAGGTCGACCTGCCGATCCTCCAGGAACAACTCCACATCGACCTTCGGATAACGACGCAAAAATTCAGGCATGTGCGGATGAATCACGAAACGCCCCACCGCCTTGGGCACGCTGACGCGGATGCGCCCTTGCGCTTCCTGGGTGAACTGGCCGCTGATTTCCATCACCGACCGCGCGGCGGCGACCATCTCCTGGCAGCGTTTGAACACCTCTTCGCCGCCATCGCTCAAACGCAACTTGCGGGTGGTGCGCTGCAACAATCGGGTCGCCAGGGCTTTCTCCAGGCGAGAAATGCTGCGGCTGATGGCCGACGGCGATGAGCCTGACTGGCGAGCCGCCTCGGAAAAGCTACCGGTCTCCACGACCTTGACGAAGACGGCCATTTCGGCGAGCAACGGCAACGGAAGATTTGTGCTCATGACGCAACAGTCCTTTGAGATTTGAACGGATTATCACCCTTTTACGCGCTACCTATAATCCCGTCACAATTTCTGATGTGGGTATGGACCATGACGCTTCGCCTCTTTTTCCATAGCGATGACCTCAAGGGCAGCGTGGAAGTCCTGGATTGCGGCCCCCGAGAAAATGAATTTGCGGTGGTGCTGGGCGCTACCCTGTTCCATCCCCAGGGCGGCGGTCAGCCCTGCGACACTGGATGGATAGACGACAGCCAAGTACTGCGCGTCGTTCAGGACGGGCAACAGATCATTCATTACGTCGACCGCCCCGTAGCCCCGGGCATGGCCACGATCCGCGTGGATGAGCAGCGGCGGTTGCTGAACTCACGCCTGCACTCGGCGGGGCACCTGATCGGCCATTTTGCCGAAAGCCGTGGCTGGAAACCGATCAAGGCCCACCACTGGCCCGGCGAAAGCCGCGTGCAGTTCCAGCCTGGGGAACATCCCGAGGAGCTGGACACATCGATCATCCAGCAGGGCATCGATGCCTGGATCGCCGAGGACCTGCCTCGCCTGGTTACACTTAGCCAAGGCAGCCGGGAAGTCGGCTTCGGTGAGCTGACGGCCTATGGCTGCGGCGGCACCCATGTACGTCGGCTGCAGGATCTGGGTGCCGTCACCATCGCCTCGCTTTCACAGAAGAAAGGAACATTGTCGGTTCACTACCATGTGGACTGACACCCGCCTGCTGCCTGGATCGCGGTTCGCAGGCCGACTCAAATGGATCGGCCCAAGATCCTTGCCGTCGAAAACCTCGATTGGCGGTGTTCCGCGTCCCATAAATCAAAATGTTCCGTGTCTTTCCATGTAATTCGTCAGCGAACAATCGCAAGAAAAGACGGATTATTGACGCGATCCTGATCGATTTTTCCCACCCGTCAGCTTTTAGTCATTTTTTTGTCCTGAGGCGTGGCGCTTTGCCATGTATGGACTAACGTGAAACAGAAGCGAGGACGGAGCCGGTAAAAGGTGCCTCAAGCGACCTGATCGATACCGTCACGGCCCTCGACAATTCCCGGAGATCCCGGGGCCCAGAAAGGTTGTTCGCAAGCTGCCTGTCGTTCAGTCGGGTCGGTGTAATGCGCCCGTTTGCTGGTAGCGACGAGGCCTGAAGCCGGCATTGATCAAATGATCTGGCGAGATGGAAAGGGGCAGCCCGGGCCTCTTAAGTGATCCGAGGCATCTGGCAAGCCTAGGGAAGGCCTCTCTATTGAGGATCACTTCATGACCCAGCGCACCGCACCCGTTTTAAAACATTTCATTCATGGCCTGTTCTGGATGGGCCTTGGCCTGGATGCGGCTCAGGCCGCAGCGGCAAACTGTTCGCAACTGGACAATTTGCCGGCGACCTTCGAGGTCGGCCAAGGGCTCCAGAGCGAACTGCGCATCCTCGCCCCCGTGACGAAGTTGGCCGTCGGCGACCCGAAAATTGCCGATGTGCAACCCAGTGGCAGCGATGCCTTCATCCTCACGGGCCTGGCGCCCGGCGCCACCAGCCTGATGGTCTGGACCGATTGTTCGAAAATACCGCGCCAGAGCATGGTCTTTGTCAAAGGCCGGGCCACTGAGGCGCTGACGGGCGCTGCGAACATACCTTCCGAAGACCCGATGCTGCTCGCCCAGGTACAGACCGACATCCGTTTCGTTGAAGTCAGCCGGACCAAGCTCAAGGAAGCCTCGACCTCGATTTTCGGCAGCCGTGGCAATTTCCTGTTCGGCTCGCCGAGGACCATGCCCACCATCGGCGGTGTTGTCCGGCCTTCATTGCCGGTCAATAACGACATGTTCAACTTGTCTTTCGCTACCGGTAAGACCCTGTTGATGATCAACGCCCTGGAGGGCAGCGGTTTTGCCTATACCCTGGCACGGCCGAGCCTGGTGGCCCTCAGCGGGCAGAGCGCGAGCTTCCTGGCCGGTGGCGAAGTTCCGATCCCGGTGCCCAGTGCCGGCAGCGACAACGTGTCCATCGAGTACAAGGAATTCGGCATCCGCCTGACCCTGACCCCCACCGTCATCGGCAAAAATCGCATCGCCTTGAAGGTAGCGCCGGAAGTCAGTGAGCTGGATTTCACCAACGCGGTGAATATCGCCGGGACCCTGGTGCCGGCACTCACCGTGCGCCGTACCGATACCAGCATCGCCCTGGCCGATGGCGAAAGTTTTGTCATCAGCGGCCTGATCAGCACCCGCAACAGCTCCCAGGTGAACAAGTTTCCAGGGCTGGGCGACGTGCCGATTCTCGGCGCGTTCTTTCGGGACAACGCCATCAACCGCGAAGAGCGCGAGCTGCTGATGATCGTCACGCCGCACCTGGTCCAACCGTTGGCGGCCGACGCGCAACTGCCGAGCTTGCCGGGTGAGCAATTGCGCAACTACGACCCGAATTTCTACCGCATGTACTTCCTCGAACATGGCGAGTTTGACAACCGCAGCGGGCTTTCCCAATGAGCCGGCGCCTGGTGTGCAAGGCGTGCGACGTCCAACGGTTCGCCAAGGGGTATTCCATGAAAACAGTGATCGCATTAACGGCGACCTTGATGCTTGCCGGTTGTGCCAGCAGCGGCGTGGTGGCTTCACGTACGGCCGATTGCGCCAAGCCCGGAGCCGACCAGGAACTGGCCTTGAACATGGCGGAAGACATGGCCAACGAGGGTCGTTTATATGCCAGCCTGGCGAACCTCGAACGCCTGCCCGAGGACTTGGTCCAGGTCCGCCTGCGCAAGGCTCGGGTGATGCGCCTGATGGGCCGAAACGAGGCCGAACCGTTGTACAAAAGCCTGCAGGGGACTTGTCTGGCCGCTGATGGTGAACATGGCCTGGGTCAGTTGGCGGCCGCCAGGAATGACAATGCGGCGGCGACGCAATACCTCGAACACGCCGCGAAAATGGCCCCGACCGAAGGCAAGATCCGCAATGACCTGGGGGTTGTCTACCTCAATCAACGGCGCATTTCAGAGGCCCGCTTCGAGTTCATGACCGCCATGGAGCTCCAGCAGTCCGACACGCTGGCCGCGTTCAACATGGTGACCTTGCTGATTTACCAGGACAACTGGAAGCAGGCCGCCGAGCTCGCGAACATGGCCAAGCTCAGCCCCCAGCAAGTGGCAGATGCCCAGGCCCGTGCGGAAAGAATCAGGGGCGCGGCACCTCAGGCAGTGACATCACCCGCCAACCGCCTGACCGAGGTCGTCGATGCTTCAACCGGCGCGGTCCAGTAGAGCGTTACGAGGAGTTCAAGAAATGATGAGCAAACATTTGATGATCGTGTGCATGGTGAGCCTGTCCACCGCCGCCTGGGCCATTGAACCAGGACCCTCCTCAGCCGCACAGCAAGGCACCGAGGGTTGGATGCAACTGCAGATTCGTGGCGTGGTGGCCTCCACCAACCTGCAAACCGCCTCGGCCGCCGAGCGCGAGATGGCGATGCAGCGTTGGCTCAACAGCTTCAACTATCCGATCCCGGAGTTCTTTGACCAGGACTCGGCAGGAGAGATCACCAGCAGCAAATGAAATACGTGGGAAAGGAAAGATCGCAGCCTTCGGCAGTGCCTACATTCGATCCGATGTAGATGCTCCCGGAGGCTGCGGTCTTTTGGCTTGAACGATCGGCAGATCACAGGCGTGAACCTGTGGGAGCGAGCTTGCTCGCGATGGCGATCTCCCAGTCAACACCTTCATTGACTGTCGAACCGCTATCGCGAGCAAGCTCGCTCCCACAGTGGTGCAGAGCCGCCGCAAAAAGCCGGGGCTGCTGCGCAGCCCAGCGGGAGCAAGCTCCCTCGCCACAGAGCGGTGTGTTGGCTGGAGTGATCAGTAGGTGGGCGCCGGAAAACCTGTGGGAGCGAGCTTGCTCGCGATGGCGGTCTCCCAGTCAGCACCTTCATTGACTGTCGAACCGCCATCGCGAGCAAGCTCGCTCCCACAGTGGTGCAGAGCCGCCGCAAAAGCAGGGCTGCTGCGCAGCCCAGCGGGAGCAAGCTCCCTCGCCACAGAGCGGTGTGTTGGCTGGAGTGATCAGTAGGTGGGCGCCGGAAAACCTGTGGGAGCGAGCTTGCTCGCGATGGCGGTCTCCCAGTCAGCACCTTCATTGACTGTCGAACCGCTATCGCGAGCAAGCTCGCTCCCACAATAGATACCGTGTGTCCTACATATTCCCGAAAGCCCTGAACACACCAATCATGGCCGGGCCAATGGCGACAAGAAAGAAGCTCGGCCACAGGCAGAAAATCAGCGGAAAGATCAACTTGGTGCCAATCTTGGCCCCCATTTCTTCCGCCGCCTGGGTCCGTCGGTCGCGAAACTCATCGGCATAGATCCGCAAGGTATCGGCCACGCTGGTGCCGAAACGGATACTTTGCGCCAGCAGGCTGACCAGGCCCTGGATATCCTCCAGCCCGGTGCGCACGGCCAGTTGCTTGAGCGCCTCGGTACTGGTGATGCCCGCCCGGATCTGCGCATTGACCAACGCCAGCTCCTCGGCCAATTCCACCTGACTGACCGACATCTCTTCAGCCACCCGTTCAATCGTCGTGGGCAGGGCCAGGCCCGACTCGACGCAGACCACCATCAGATCCAGCGCATCCGGGAACGCGGCGCGCAGCCGGCCTTGGCGGGCCTGCTTGCGTTTGCCGACGTAGATCGCCGGCAGCAGCCAGCCGATGCCCGCGATAAGGGCCACCACCAGCAAGCCGATAGCCAATGAAACCTTGACCATCGGCAGCAGCAACAACGCAACGCCAAGCAGCAACAGCGGCAGCATCAGGCGCACGGCCCAATACATCTGCACCGCCGAGGCTGAACGGTAACCGGCGTGGGTCAGCAAGGTCTGGGTGGCCGACGTGTGGGCCTGGTCGGTGGAAGCAAAGCGCTGGCCGACCCGTTCCAACAAGAGCTGCAGGTTACCGGGCGCCTCCTGCCCTGCGGTGTTGCCGCCATAACCGCGCTTGATCAGCGCCAGGCGCCGCTGCACCGGATCCTGCAGGCCCAGCATCAATAGCAGGAGCGCGACGGCCGCCAGCACTGTACTGAGGCCAATCGCGCCGATGAACAACAGGCGTGCCAACTCTTCGTTGCCGGTCAACCGACTCAACAATCCGAGTAAAAAGTCCATGACTGAAACCTCGCGGCGCAACAGCGCTTAAACCTGGATCCGGATGATCTTTCTTATCCAGAAAATCCCGATCAACATGGCGCAGAACGCGCCGATGATCAGCTTGTGCCCTATGGGGTCATTGATCAGCACCGGCATGTAGCTGGGGCTGGTGAGCACGATGGCGATCGCCAGCACGAACGGGATCGCCACCAGCACCCACGCCGACATCCGCCCTTCCGCCGACAGCGTCTTGATCTTGCGCTGGAACCGGAAACGCCCGCGAATCAAGCGGCTCAGACGCTCCAGCACTTCAGTCAAATTGCCGCCAGTCTCGCGATGGATGAGGATCGACGTCACCAGCATCATCACCGTCATGCTCGGCATCCGCTCCAGCAGCCCGAGCATGGCCCGGCGCACGTCGTTGCCGTAGTTGATGTCGGAAAAGGTCATGCCGAACTCCTGGGCGACCGGTCCCTTGTGCTCCTCGGCGACCAGCCGCAAGGTTTCATTGAACGGGTGCCCGGCGCGCAAGGCTCGGCACATGGCGTCCAGCGCATCCGGCAAACCTTCCTCGAACGCGGCGAAACGCTTGTTGCGGTCACGCAGGATTTTCAGTACCGGCAACCAGGTCACTGCAAAGGCCGCCAGCAGCGCCATCCACCAGAGCGGCGAGACCATCAGCACCAAGACACCCGCCGCCGCCCCCAGGATCAGGCCAAGCAGCATCACCCGATAAGCCCGGTATTCATGCCCGGCCTGCTCGATCAGTTGCGTCAGGTTGGCCATGAACGGCAGTTGTTCCAGACGGGCTTCCAAGGGGGACAGGCGCGTCAGGTACTTCTGTCGCAACACGGTCTGCATGTTGGGCAGGTGGTTGGCCTTCTCCAGCACATGCAGGCGTCCGCGAATACGCTTGCGCATCTTGCCGGCTTCACCGAACACCGGCACCACCACGCCCTGGGACAGCAGGAACACGGCGATGAACACCATGCCAAGGAAAACCAGGATGAACTCACTGGGGATATTGTTCATGACGTGCGGCCCTCCATCCACTCAGGGCGAAACAAGGTCAGCGGCAACTCGATGCCGCGCTTGGCCAGCACATCGCGGAAAGCCGGGATCATGCCACTGGGCCGATATTCGCCAAGCACCTCGCCGTGCTCGCCGATGCCCTGGCGCACGAAGGAGAAAATTTCGGTCATGGTGATGACCTCCCCTTCCATCCCGTTGATCTCTTGCATGCTCACCACGCGTCGCTTGCCGTCTTCTTGACGCTCCAGTTGGATCACCACATCGATGGCCGAGGCAATTTGTTGACGCATGGCCTTGATCGGAAACGTCGCCCCGGTCATCGACACCATATTCTCGATTCGCCCCAGCGCATCCCGTGCGGTGTTGGCGTGAATGGTGGTCAGCGAACCGTCGTGGCCGGTGTTCATCGCGGTGAGCATGTCCATCGCCTCGGCACCGCGCACCTCACCGATGACAATGCGGTCCGGGCGCATGCGCAGGCTGTTGCGCACCAGTTCCCGCTGGCTCACCTCGCCGCGCCCCTCGATGTTCGACGGCCGGGTTTCCAGGCGCACCACGTGGGGCTGTTGCAGTTGCAGCTCGGCCGAATCCTCGATGGTGACGATGCGCTCGTTGTGGGGGATGAAACTGGACAGCACGTTGAGCATGGTGGTCTTGCCGCTGCCGGTCCCGCCGGAGATCAGTACGTTCAGGCGCCCGCGAACAATGGCCTTGAGCAACAAGGCAATGGCCGGGGTCATGGTGCCGACCTGGATCAGGCTGTCGGTGTTGAGCAGGTCCACGGCGAAACGCCGGATCGACATGCTCGGACCGTCGATGGCCAGCGGGGGAATGATCGCGTTGACCCGCGAACCGTCCTTGAGCCGGGCATCCACCAGCGGCGAAGACTCGTCGATACGGCGTCCCAGGCTGGAGACGATGCGGTCGATGATGTTCAGCAAATGCTGGTCGTCACGAAAACGCACGTCGGTGCGTTGCAGCTTGCCGAAGCGCTCGACGTAGACCGAGGCAAATCCGTTGACCAGGATGTCGGACACGCTGTGGTCGGCCAACAGCGGTTCCAGCGGCCCGAGGCCGAGCACTTCGTCGGTGATCTGCTTGATGATCAACTGCCGGCTGACGGTACTCACTGGCGCCGAATGTTCCTCGAGCAGGCGCTGGCAGATATCGCGTATCTGCCGCGCGGCCTCGACCGGTTCAAGGGCATCGAGCAATGACAGGTCCATGACCTTGAGCAGTTGCTGGTAGATCTTTTCCCGCCATTCGGCCTCCACCGGGGTGACCTGGCTGCGGGTTTCATACAGCACGTCGGGGATGGCCTGCTCCCAGGCCATCAATGCGTCCGTGGGGTCCGGCAAACCGTCGCCGGGCTGGGCGCCCGCTGCGGCGCCAGGTTTGGCGGGCTGTTTGCGCAAGCGGTTACGAAAGTCGCTGATCATGGGTCATCCCCCGAAAAAACGGTTGAAGGCACGTTTAAGCAAGCCCTTGTCCGTGGCCATCTGGTGACCGACCAGGTCTTCGGTCAAATCGCGCAGGGCGGTGGTAATGGCCGCCTTCGGCGCATGCAGCCCCAACGGCACGCCAGTGTTCTGACTCTGGCTGACCAGGTTGAAGTCATTGGGCAATTTCGACAGGTTCGCGCAACGCAGGGCCTCACCGATGTCCTTGAGGCTGACGGCGGCGTTTTTGTCATAGCGGTTGATCAGGATCTGCAACTGCTCCCCACGCACGCCCAGGTCTTCGCGAAGGATCCGCACCAGGGCGCTGGCATCGCGCAGGTGGCTGACGCTCTGCTGCACCACCACATACACCCGATCCACCTGTTCCAGCACGGAGCCGGTGAGGTGATCGATCTGCCGCGGCAGGTCCACCACCACCCAGTCATAACTGGCGCGGGCCAGTTGCAACAGGGCGTCGAGCTGTTCGGGCTGGGCGTCCTGGGGCAGGCACAACTCGCCAGCCCGGCCTCCGAGGACGTGCAGGGTCGGGCTGAAGTGGCTGCAAAAACCCCGCAACGCGACACTGTCCATCTCATCGATCTGCTGCAGCACTTCCAGATGACTGTGGGACTGCGCCACGTCCAGGTAGTGGGTCACGCTGCCAAATTGCAGGTCCATGTCCAGCAACAGCGTATTGCCTGCCCGGGCGCTGAGTTGCTGGGCCAGGTTGCACGCCACCAGGGTTGCGCCGGAGCCACCCTTGGCGCTGATCACCGCGATCAGCTTCCCTTCGTTGCCGTTGCCGAGGCGGACTTCCGTCACCAGGCGATTGAGCGCCGCCACCAATTCCGTATCGGCGATGGGTTCGGGCAACACATCCCGGGCACCGGCCTGCATCGCCAGGCGCATGCCCTCCTGCTCGCCCAAGGGACCGCACACCAGCATCGGCGGACGTTCATGGGCCGGACGTTGCAACAACGCCGACAGCTCTTCGCGCCACAGATGGCTGACGCGCAACAGCAATAGGTCGGGCATGCGGTCCAGGCCGTAGAGCGGATCGACATGGCCGTTGCTGACCAGGCGCGTGCTGACCTCAAGGCCAGGCATGCGTTGGCAGACGCATTGCAGGTCACGCAGGGACGTGGCATCGCGGCTGCTGATCAGTATCCGCAGCCCGGCTCTGCCAGTGGTGGTCGAAAGCGGGTGTTCCCTGGTATTCAGCATGGTGTGATCTCCCCGGAATCGGAATGACGCCCAAGGCTTTCGCGTGGCAAGGTTGCCCTGAACGTGGGCAAGGTAATGGGCACGCCCAAGCCGGGAATGAACAGGTTGAAGACGAAGTTCTGCACGCTTAGCCGGACATAGCGGATAGCACGAAACCCGGAGGCACCGGACGTGTCGGTAGGGTTCGCCACCACGGCGCCATTGATGTCCAGGTAGGTCAGCGCCAGGTTAGACGTCGCCAGGTTGCTGATCAGTTGACTGGTGCCGGTGTCCGTCGCGGCGTTGAAGATGGCCCGACGCAACACCACCGGGTCGCTGACATTGCACACCGCCGCCAGGCGCGCACCGCGCCGCGCGGCTTCATCCAGCGCGTTGACCGTAAAGTACAGTCGGCCCATTTCCACCACGCCGAACAGCAGGATAAATACCAGCAAGCCCACGAACGAGAACTCCACGATGTAGGTGCCGCGCATGTGTTTGTTATTCATCACAGCGCCCTCATGACAGTGGTCGCGACCAACGGGATGCCCAGTGGAATGGCACTGCCGAAAAACCCAGGGATCGAACCCGCGCAGTTACCCGCGCCAATCACCGGGCAGAAGGTGTAGGTAATGGTGACGCGCACATGATCGATGCCCTCGGCGGCGACCTGCACATTCGCCGTGGTCAAGCCTGACACCACGGCGGCTCCCGTCGCGCTGGGCACGCCATACACCGCAACGTTTTTTGTCTGGGTCATGAGCGTGCTGCCCAAGGCGACGGAGCCAAGGGTGGTGTTCCACGCCTGGCTGGCAACGAAGCGCCCAGCATCGCGACTGGCCTGCAGCAGCACGTTGTACTGGTAGAGCATGCGACCGAACTCGCCGAAGGCCAGCAGCAACAACAGCAGCAATGGCAGCACCAGGGTGAATTCCACCAGCGCCACGCCTTGCTGGGCTTGCGCGGGTTTGAAATGAGAAAGTCCCATGACGCCTCCTACGAGTCGGTGCTCGGAGTGCCGCTGCCGTTGAGATAGGTTTTGTAGAGCTGGATGATCTGCGGGCCGGAATCGGTGGACGGCGTGGGGCCGGGGACGTTATCGCCCTCGCACTCCTGGACGAACTGACCAAAGATGATGGACTCCGAACCACCACCGTTCACCGGCTGCAGGACGAAATAACAGCCGAACCCCAAGACCGGAATCGACGTCGAACCGCTCAGTTTCCCGGCGCAATCGCCAATCACGATCTTCAGCATCCGGCGTTCGAAAACCCCGTTGCTTTCACAGCCACTGGCGCCTCCCGCCACACAGGCGGCGACGCTGGCCCGCCAGTCGTTGTAGTCCTGTATCGCCTCGCCGCCCGCCGAGAGATCGCCGTTGCTCGACGTCACGGGTTGGCCTTTGTATTGCGCCTGGGAAAGCGCATCGTTGTAGGTGATCGCCGGGGTGCCCGAAGCCGTGACCAGGTCCGGTGGATAGTCCGAAGAACTGACCGGGCCGTTGTAGATACCAAAGCGCGTGTTCAAGCCTTGGGAGGTCGGGCCGGCTTTGTTACCTGGCGCCGTCTGGACGTTGTCGCCGACACTGCGGCAGACCGAGCCACCGCCGGCCAGGTCCTCCCGGACCGCACTGCCGCCTGAGCCGAAGTCCAGCAGTTGGAAGTTGCCCGGGCCGATGGGCGATGTGTTCCCCGCCGCCGTTTTCAAGACTTCCAGGTCACCAAACTGATACCCCCAGAAGTTGCCGGCGGCCGGGTTGTATTGAGTGGGGTCGCCACAAACCATCAACGGCGCCAAGTCACAAGGCGAGGTGGGGCTGGGGCCCGCCGTGGCAATCGCCGCCACACTCTTGTTACCCAAGCCGGCGCTGGCCATGGTTTGCACGAAACTCCAGAAAAAACCGTTGAGTTGATAGTTGGCAACCGACACCCGCACGTATTTGGCATCAGTAGGCCCGGGATAGGAGAACGGGCCGTAGACGCTGCTGGACAGCTCCACCACGGCAAACGCGCCCGGGTTGCCGGCGACCGCGGTGGCCAGCTCGGTATTGCCCAAGGCGTTGGCATTTCTGTTGAGCGTGTCCAGGGCCGCCGCGCGGGTCGTGCTGGCCATGTTGATGCCACCGCTCACCTGGCTCAGGGTCTTGGCGCCGCCCAAGGCCGCGGCGTCCACCGCATTCTGCAGGCGCGTCTTGTTCAGCAGCATGTGCCCGCCATCCAGGGCCAAGGCCGCCATCATGGAAATCGCCACCAGCGCGATCACCATCAGTACACTCACCGCCCCTCCCTGGCGCCGGATATTGGCATTCATCATCGAGCCCTCATCTACAACGTTTGAGGATCGGTATCGCCACGGCTCGCAAGGGCCTGGCATGGGGGGGCTATTCAGCGGACATTGATCACGCTGCTTTCAACTCCGCGGATCAGCGTGATCGCCCCGCCTTGCGGCTTGGCACTGCGCAACACCACAGGTTTTGGTACCGGGGCGACCGCCATGGCCATGACCGGCGCAGGGGCTGGCGGCGCAACGACCACGGGCTTTTTCTCCAGGTTCAACGGGTTGCGCAAGGCCAATTGCAGCTTGCCTTCGGTCTGCGCAGTGACCAGCGCTTCCGCTTCGGTGACCGACATTTCCAAGGTCACGGCCCGCACCACCACCGGCTGGGTCTTGTCGGTGCCCGCGGTCTGGTCCACCGCCAACACCCGCAGGTTTTCCAGGATGGTCCGGGACGTAGCGCTGTTGCTGCCGGCGCTGGTGGTCTTGGTCGCCAGTACATCGACCCGGTTGCCCGGCAAGAGGAAGCCACCCACGCCGACCACATCATCCACGCGGACCGAAATGGCGCGTTTGTCCGGTGCGATCAGCGAAGCCAGGGTGCTGCCGCCCAAGTGCTCACTCAGACGCGCGCCCCGCACGATGTCGCCGCGCAGGATGTCGAAGGTGGCGATCTTGCCCACGGCCTGTTCGCTGGCATCGAAGGCATCGTCCGGGATCGTGTCCATGGGCATGCGCACGGTGGTGACTTGCTGGGCCTCGACCATTTGCCCGAAGGGAATTTCCACCGTCGCGACCACCACGCTTCGCAGATGATCATCGGGGGACGCGTTGAGTCGTGCGCTTAGCCAAGCGTCAGCCATCCATGCGGCACCAAGGCCCATTACCAGGGAAACGCCTATCAGGGGAAGCGTACGAGAGCTCATGTCGGTATCTCCAGATCAAAGGAAGTCGAGCTGAACGAAGTAGTTGTGCCAGGCCCATTCCAGTTCTTGCGGCGACAGGGGGCCGGAACCGCCCAGGTAACGTTGGCGGTCGAGCGCCATGTTCAACAGGTCACGGGGATGGCAAGGCACCAGCGGCATGCCTTCGCCTGCATACAACTGCTGCAGCACATAACGCACCAACAGCGGGTCAAACGGGATGCCCAGGCGTTCGCACTCCTGGCGCCAGATGCGTTCGTACTCCTCGGGCTTGAGGTAGCCGAACTGCACTTTGTAGCCAATGCGCCGCAGGAAGGCCTCATCGGCCAATTCGAGGGGGTTGAGGTTGGTGGAAAACACCAGCACCAGGTCGAACGGCAGTTCGCAATGCCGACCGCCGCCCAAGTTGATGAAGTCGCGCTTCTCCTCCATGGGCACGATCCAGCGATTGAGTAACTCGGCGGGCGCCATGCGCTGGCGGCCCATGTCATCGATGATGAACAGGCCGTTGCTGGCCTTGAGTTGCAACGCCGCCTGGTATTGCCGGGTGAACGGGTCGTAGCGCACGTCCAACTGCTCCATGCTCAGCTCGCCGCCGGTGATGACGATCGGGCGTTTGCAGCACAGCAGCCGGCGGTCGATGCCTTCGTTGAGCATCAGGTTGTTCGTTTGGCCGTTGTCGTCCAGGCGCTGGTGCACCTGCGGGTCGTAGATTTCGATCACCGACTCGTTGATAACGATGGCATGGGGCACCCAGATGGCTTCGGCAAACAACCGGATCAGCCGGCTGCTGACGTAGGTTTTGCCCGTGCCCGCCGGGCCGTAGATCATGATCGCCCGCCCTGAATTCAGGGCAACGCCCAACTGGTCGAGCATGCCTTGGCTCAGCACCATCCCCGCCAACGCCTGGTTCATGTCCTTGGCGGTAATGCGGCCGTGGTGGATGGTCTGGATCTTGATCAGCGAGCGATAGGTGCTCACCGGGAACGGTGCCGCGCCAATGTAGCCACTGCGGGCCAAGGCATCGCGGGCGGAACTGCGGCCGCGTTCTGTCAGGCCATAGCGCAGCGTCTGCCCACCGGTTTGCCCCAACTGGCCCAGCACTTCGACACGACCGTCCTTGCGCAGGAACGCCAGGACTTCCTCCAACACCGCGCCGGTCAGGGCCAGGCGCTCGACCAGTCGCGACATATCCAGCACGCCGCCATCGTGCAGGTGCTTGCACACCAACTCACCCAGGAAGCTGTCGCTCAAGCCGGTGTCGCGAATGGTGCATGGCTGTGGCGCCAGGCGTTGTACCGCTTCCCGTTCGCTGGGGTAGGCATCGCTATCGTTGATGACGTGCATGACTAGACTCCCCAGCCGCCGGCAACCAGTTGCCAGTAAACGCTGTTCAAAGTACCGATCAGGATCGCAATCGAATAAGGAAAGGGTTTACCGGCCACTTCGTCCGAAGTCGGCGCCAGATAAGCCTGGGCTCGCACCATCAACCAGTAGCGTCCCAGGGTCTGGAGCAGTTGGCCGCGGGCCAGGACGATCAGGACACCGCATACACCGCCGGCGATCAGGCTGAACAGCGCCGCCCACAGTGCGTAATGAAAAGGCAGGAAGCTGCCGACCATGGTCATCAGCTTGACGTCACCGGCGGCCATGCCACCGACCGCGTACATGGGCAGGAACAACCCGAAACAGATCAGCATGCCCAGCAGGCTGTCGCCCAGGCCGCCGATCCCGCCGGTATACACCTGGCCGGCCAATCCCAGGGCCAGGCCCAACAGGACCAGCGTGTTGGGGATGCGGTGGCGACGCAGATCGCTCACCACCGCCACGCCCAGCAGTCCCAGTAGCAGTACCGTCGACACCAGCAGTTCCATGGACATGATGCGTCTCCCTAGGGGGTGGTTATCGTTAGCAGGCGACGTTGCCATTGGCGGCTTGGCACAGCGCCCGGATCTTGGTATCCACGACACCGCCTAGAAGGACGAACGCCGCCGCCACCAACACCGTGATCAAGCCCCCCGCCACCGCGTATTCCACGATGGTCAGGCCGTCTTCATCTTTGGCGAACGTACTGATCGAAGTTTTTATTGTCTGGAAAGTCATTTCATGAACCTCACGCTAATCAGAGTTACTGCTAGGAAACTTGTTTGAGGGGACAGCGCGAAGTCCATTTGATTGATTCGTTGTACTCACTGCAAAAGAGTCGCAAGCGGTATTCCTTGAAAGTGACCGTGTCCCCTTCAGCGCAAGTTACTGTCAGCAGGCAACGTTGCCGTTGACCGCCTGGCACAGTGCGCGGATCTTGGTATTCACGGCACCGCCCAGAAGCACAAACGCCGCGGCCACCAATACGGTGATCAACCCACCGGCCACGGCGTATTCCACAATGGTCAGGCCATCTTCATCTTTGGCGAACTTCAGCACCGAAGCCTTGATTGTTTGAAGAGTCATTTCGCACACCTCATCGGGGTTGTTTATCAGGGGCAATCCATTTCGAACTGCCTGATGCAACCCTAGTCAGCAGGTGGTCATCGCCGTTAGGAGGATTTTGCACATCGCTAGGATTTTTTTGCGCCGGATGGGAAAGGCCCCGGGGGCGGGAAATCCCGCCCTGGACAGCGCGAACGGGCGTCCCATGCCGACGGATGGCGCTAAACGATCGGACTTTTATAAAAATTTATTCGGCGAAGTAATGGCACTGTGACAATACTGCTAGCTAAAGGGCAGCAAGCACTTGTGGGTAGTCGTCCTATGGCGTCAAATCCGACTGCAAAGCCAAAGCTGTTATGGGTCGATCTGACTCATGATCGTTCAACCCAGGAACTCGTCTCCCTGTTCCAGGACACGTGCGACTGCACGCTGGCAAAAAACGCCATGCTGTCCAGCGCGGAACAGGCCGACATGATCTGCATCCATTTCGACCGCCCGGACACGGCGGGCCTGCGACGCCTGTTGGAGATCAAGCGGATCGTGCCGGGCACGCCCATCACCATGTTCACCGTGCAGCACTCCGAAGAGCTGGCGGTGTGGGCCATGCGCTCCAGTGTCTGGGAATACATGGTGCTGCCCCTGTCTGTCGCCGAACGAAAGCGCTACCTCACGGCCGTGTCACAACTGTGTGAGCTGCGCCGCCATGCCAACGGCCGGGGAAAGACCTCGCAGATCGACCACTCCCCGACCCTGCCGGACAGCATTCGCCTGACCTCAGGGCACCAGAAGCACCAGGCCCTCAGTCACATCATGCTGTACATCGACCAGCATTTTCGCGACAGCATCGATCAGCGCGACCTGGCCAAGCGCTGCGGCATGACGACGTTTCGCTTCAGCCGGGTGTTCAAGGAAGCCAATGGGCTCGGTTTCACCGACTACGTGCTGAACAAACGCATGAGCTTCGCCAAGGAACTGCTCGATAACAGCCAGATGCCCATCACCAGCATCGGCTACGAGGCCGGCTTCAAGGACCCGTCCTACTTCGCCCGCGCCTTCAAGCAATACGCCAGTTGCACGCCCAGTGAGTACCGGCTCGCGTACCAGATGCGCAGTGCAAATCCTACTCCGCCGCCTCCGGATGAGGCGGCCCTGGAAGCGATTGAAAACCTGGTACACAGCCTTGAGGGTTGATGGTGGCCGACGCCCTGGCTCACGGGACGAGCTTTCTTCTCTCGATAGGAATGGACAGGACAATGCTGGTACGCGTCTCACCGTACGCGTTGATTTTCGCAATGATGTCCTCGATCTCTGCCATGGATCTGGCGTAGATCCGGATCAGATAGGAGTCGTTTCCCGTGATGTGCAGGCACTCGACGACTTCGGGTATGTCGGTGAGTGTCGCGATCAATTTGGCTTTCGCCGGCTTGAGGGTGGTGATGCCAACGACAGCCGATATGCCGTAGCCCAGCTTGGTCGGATCCAACTGAGCGCAATAGCCCTTGATGACCCCGGAGTCTTCAAGTTTGCGCAACCTGTCGTTAGTGGCAGGAATAGAAAGCCCCGCGTGCTTGGAAAGCTCTGTGATGGAAATGCGACCACAGTCCTGTACCTTACCCAGGATTTTGACGTCTATACGATCCATGTGCGTTTTCCCCGGTTAAAAGTATAAATTTTAATGAAAAGCCCGCGTTTTTCATTAAAAAAAGCATGCACCAAAATAAAGCATGGCGCTAGTCTATTTCCAGCCTGAAAGACCAGAAAAGAATCCGGGCAATCAACAGCCCTGCTCTTTTGCGTGACGCACTCATAATAAAATATTCTCTCCAGGGATGGCGCTCGCATGGAAGATGAAAAGAAAAAGTGTGAAAAAAAACCTCACCCGCTCGTTCAACACATTGGCACGCAAGTCCTAAGTCTTCGGTATTTCAAGAAAGATCAGTTACTGATGTACCTGATGGGTGTCAGTTTCTTTTCGCTGGGCGCCAAGTGCTTCATCATCAGTCAACTGGGTACTGATCCTTTAGACGTCTTGATCATCTCCATCGATAAAATACTCACGCTGGGCATGGGTGTTTGCTCGGCGATCGTGTCGCTGTTTTTCCTGACATGGTGGATGCTCTGGAACAAAAAATACCCGCCGATAAGTCCCTTCATTACCACCACGCTGACCGGGCTGTTGATTGATCTCTGGTCGTGGCTGGGACTCGGCGAGTACTTGATCGTCAGGCTGAATGAGTACGCGTTATTGGCCTCGGGGCTGGTGCTGTGTGCCTATTCCTCCGCATTGATCATCATGAGCGGTATCGGCATCAGGATCATGGACCTGGTGGTGCTGACCATGGTCTCCAAATGGAACTGGTCGTTCACCAAAGCCAAAATGCTCATTGAAATCGGCATCTTTTCCAGCGGTTGGCTTTTAGGCGGGCCCTTCGGTATAGGCACGATTGCATTTCTGCTGGTGATCGGCCCGCTTATTCAACCGTTCATGAATATGAATGCCAAGCGCTTTGCGCTTAAAAACTATGGATTGATGAGCGCTTCATCCGCTTACTAATAACCCATAACTATGACTGCCCTGTAGGGCGGCAGAATTGTTTCGCCTCGACTTTTTCAAACCGATGCTATTGATGGCAACTTCCGTGATGAGGAGTGAAAGATGGACACTACAAAAAATAAAAACTGGACCTTGGAAAGCAGCCCGGCAAAACTCGAAGAAATACTCCCCGGGGGCGCTGTGAAGTGTCATCTTTCCCCACGCAACTGTGTCATCCAGGAAGGCAAGGTAGGTTTTTGCAAAGTGCGCGGAAACCGTGGGGGCAGGCTCGTTACATTGAACTACGGCAAAGGCGTTCACAGCACCGAAGAGACCATCGAAACCGAAGCCGTTTTCCACTTTGCCCCTGGGGAGCGGATTCTGTCCCTGGGCAATATCGGCTGCATGCTCAACTGCGGTTACTGTCATAACTGGAAGACATCGCAGGCCAAATACGTCACCGACAAGGACGTTTACTACTACACCCCTGAGCAGGTAGTGGAAACCGCTCTCAAGCACGGCATACGCGTCATTTCCTGGACCTATAACGATCCCGTCGTCTGGCACGAATTCATCCTCGACACGGCAAAGCTGGCCAAGGAAGCAGGCCTGATCAATCTCTATAAATCGGCATTCTTCATCAGTGAAGAAGCCATTGATGAGTTATTGCCAGTCATCGATATTTTCTCGATTTCGCTGAAATCCATTTCCCCGGAATACTACCGCAAGGTCACCACCGGCTGGGTAGAACCCGTCCTGGCTGGTATCAAGAAAGTCTATGACGCCGGCAAATATGTCGAGGTCAGCACCTTGATGGTGACCGACATCAGCGACGACGAAGAAACGGCCCGGAAAATCAGCCAGTGGGTCCTGGATGAACTGGGCCCGAACGTACCGCTGCACTTCGTCAGGTTTCACCCCGATTACAAGATGAGCAACAGCATCCGTACACCTGTGGACAGACTCCTGAAGGCTCGGGACATAGCTCGCAGCATGGGAGTCGAGCACGTGTACCTGGGGAACGTGAATGACGTCGAGGGGACCAACACCAGTTGCAACCACTGTAACGCCCTGCTCGTCACTCGTTATGGCTTGAACGCTGAAATCATCGGACTGGACAGTAAAGGGTGCTGCTCTCAATGCGGGCATGATGCGCATTTCAAATTACTCGGCGAACACCAGGCGAACGCCCCCGTCGAGCTGCGCGAGGATGCGTTGAGCACTTACGAGAAACGCAAGTTCGAATGGCACGGGGACATCGTGTCACTGCACGCCCAAGTGCTGAATACCGAAGACTTCGAACAGACCGTCTACCTGCGACGCAACTACACGGACGGACATAACAGCGAGTGGAAATCACTGACCCTGCGCCCGCATGAAAGCTATCGATTCATCATTGCCAAGGCTCGCATCGATGAAACAGGCCCTGAGGTCTGGCTCCCCAACGGCGTGAACTCCAACCTTCATGAAGTCTTCGACAGGGCTCACTTCCCGACGGAGTCGATTGAAGAGATTGGCATTTCGCAAAATGACATCACCCCGACCGTGGGTTACGAGGGCAAGCAAAACATGTATGAACAGGTCATCAAACTGGTCAGCCAAGCATGAAAACGTCTACTGAAATACTTCATATCAAGGTGGATGACCGGGACGCCCACCCTTCGGTAACACCTATTTATCAGTGCAGCGCTTTCAACGCTGACTCGGCCTTCTTCTATTCAAGGAAAGCCAATCCCAATGTGAGTGAACTGGAACAGGTCGTCGCGTCCCTGGAAGGCAGCGAATATGCCCTGGCCTACAGCACCGGGATGAGCGCGATTTATATGGTGTTGGAACTGTTGAAACCGGGAGCTTCGCTGGTCATCAACAAATACATCTATGGCTGTTCTTATAAATTGTTCCAGCGCTATGCGGCACGTATCGGCGCGCACCTGGCGATTCTGGATCTCACCACGGCAGAGGGGTTGAAGGACTTGCCGGCGAACGTCGACATGGTCATTTTCGAAACACCGACCAACCCGTTCCTGAAAGACATTGATATCCACGCGGTCAGCCGGGCCGTCAAGCAACACAACCCGCAGGCGCTGGTGGTCGTCGACAATACCTGGGCCACACCAATCTTTCAGAAGCCGTTGAATTTTGGCGCCGACATTTCCCTGTACAGCGCCACCAAATACTTCTCTGGACACAGTGATGTCATGGGAGGGCTGGTGCTGGTCAACAATGAGACGATTTACAACCGTCTTCTTGAGGGCCGCTTCTACTCAGGCACGATACTCACCCCCAATAGCGCCTGGTTGCTGCGCAGGAGCATGCAGACGTTCAACCTGCGCATGGAAAAACACAGCCAGACGACAGCAAGCATGCTCAACTATCTGCGCGAGCTGCCTTTTATCGAGCATGTCTATTACCCACGCATCGATGGCCAGCAGTTGACCGGTTATGGCGGCATCGTGTTTGTTGATATACGGCCCGACCTGGTGCCCTTTTATAAAACATTCACCGGCGCACTCAAATGGTTTGGCACAGGCACCGGTATGGCCTGCGTGACCTCGATGGTCGCTCAACCCTTCAGTGGCAGCCACGCCTCGATGACGGATCAGGAAAAAGCGGACATGGGCATCGAGAAAGGCCTGGTTCGATTGTGCTTTGGCCTGGAGGATCTTGAAGACCTCAAGGAGGACCTGCTACAGGCATTCGAAACCATGGAAAGCAAGGTCGATCAGAAACACTCACTCGATCCTGCATAACGTGTCAGCACAAGCAACGAGCCTTCACTGGCTCGTTGCTTTTTTTATGGAGAAAAAAGTGTCCAGCGCATTCGAAAACACGATATTCGATGACCCCATCCTGAACGTCATCCACCTTCTGAATTCCATCGCCCAGGAAAACCCGAAGGCCATTTCACTGGCCTCCGGTCGACCCGACGATCAGCAGTGCGACCTTTCTCTCATCGACAGGGGACTGGCCCGATACAAACATCACGTTGCCGGCACCGAGCAATCACTGGCGACGCTGCTTTGCCAATATGGAAAAACCTCGGGAATCATCAATGAAATAATCGCCACTCATTTGCAGATGGATGAAGGGATAACCGTCTCCAACCCTGAAAGCATCGTGGTGTGCCTGGGGTTTCAGGAAGCCTGTACCTTGACGCTCCTGTCCATCTTTGAAGGCGGCGGGGTTTTATTGGTGCCTGACCCGGTGTTTTCCGGGGTCACGGGCATCGCAAAACTGCTGGGCATAAAAATAGTCCCCGTCCCCATGGCGGCCTTTCTCGACCCGATCGCCCTGCGCAAGATCATTGAAGAACTTGAATCCAGAGGGGAAAAAACCAAAGCACTCTATGCCATTCCGGACTTCAGCAATCCGACCGCCGACAGCCTTTCCTATCACGCCAGGACAGCCATGCTTTCCTTGGCCAGTGAAAAGAATTTTTTCATTCTGGAAGACACGGCCTACCGTTACTTCAGGTATGAAGGCGATGCCATTGCGTCCATGAAGTCCATCGACAGCAGTCGGGTGTTCTTGCTGGGCTCCTTTGCCAAATCGATTTTTCCGGGCGTGCGCATGGGGTATGTGGTCCCGCCGCAGGGCCCCGGCGTCATGTCGTTCAGCACAAAGTTGTGCAAGGCCAAGAGCTTGCTCACCGTCAACACCCCTGCCCTGTGCCAAGCGGTCGTCGCCGGCTTGCTGATCGAGAACGACTACTCGTTGAAAGGGCTGAACCAACCCAGGGTGTTGTCCTATACGAACAAAAGAAACCACATGCTTGAATGCCTGGAGCGTGAATTCCCACCCAAGGTCGGCGGCCAAAGAACGGTCAGCTGGAACCATCCGGCAGGGGGCTTCTTCATCAATCTGCAGCTGCCTTTCGCTTTTGGGTATTGCGAAATGCGCGAATGCGCCCAGCAGTTCAAGGTGATCGTATTCCCCACCACTTTATTTTCGCTGACGAATGAAGCGGCTAACCAGGTCAGGCTTTCATTCAGCAATGCCACCGCCCCGGACGTCACCCAGGCAATAGGCCGTTTCAGGGCGTATGTTGAGTCCAGACTGCAGTAAGACCTCGTTACGCGGATCAGATCAGGTTGCCGTAGCCAGCATGACGCCAGTGGCGACCTGGTAGGCCCCCAGAATGGTGATGGTCGCCCCTGAAAAGTAGTTGATCAGCCTCAGCTTCGATTCGGCAATCCGCGCCTTGAAAATGGAGGAAAACCCGCTCAACCCCAGCCACCAGGCAGCCGAACCCAGGAATATACCGGTCACCATTGGCAGCAAGGCGTGCTGGCCGCCTTGATCACTGGCCATGCCATCACTCAACGCGGCAAATATCGCGATGAACGACAAGATGGTCATGGGGTTCGACAGGGTCAGGAACAGCGTGGTCGAGTAGGCTTTGAACATGTTGGCCCGCTCACCCGCCATGGCGGTCGCGCCGCCCTTCGATCGTATTGTCTGATAGCCAATGTAGGCGAGGAACAGCCCGCCAAAGATACACAACCAAGGTTTAAAGCTGATGAGCGTCGCGATGATGGCCGTGACCCCCAGGGCCCCGATGAATCCATAGATCGAATCGGCGGTGGCGGCCCCTAATCCCGTCGCGAAACCGGCTCGCCATCCCAGCATGAGGCTTCTCTGTATGCACAGCAGCCCAATAGGTCCCACAGGGGCGGCAATGCACAGCCCAATGACCATCGATTTAACAAAAATCAGCATAAGTGCACCTCCAGAACGGGTACTGGAAGGTTAGGAGAAGTGCTTTTCTTTAGGAATGAACTATTAATCTTCTTGAGCGTTTTCCCTTAAGTTTTGCATGAAGTACGTTCGCGTCACCTTCATTATTAAGGTAAAGCGCGGAAAGCGCCCTCAGACAACAAAATCGTTCGTTAAAAACCATGGCCTTTTCACGCGCATAAAAAAACGCCGCTCGTATGAGCGGCGTTTTTTTTAATTTGGAGCGGGAAACGAGACTCGAACTCGCGACCCCGACCTTGGCAAGGTCGTGCTCTACCAACTGAGCTATTCCCGCAAATGGCGTCCCCTAGGGGACTCGAACCCCTGTTACCGCCGTGAAAGGGCGGTGTCCTAGGCCACTAGACGAAGGGGACACGCTAACTGAAACACATGGTGTGTATTTCAGTGCCCAAACCCGCATCCGAAGATGTCGGCTCTGGCTTCACTCAGCCCTGCCCGAAAGCAACGCTGCTTAAAATTGGAGCGGGAAACGAGACTCGAACTCGCGACCCCGACCTTGGCAAGGTCGTGCTCTACCAACTGAGCTATTCCCGCATTGGCGTCCCCTAGGGGACTCGAACCCCTGTTACCGCCGTGAAAGGGCGGTGTCCTAGGCCACTAGACGAAGGGGACACACGTACAACATTCACTACTTAGAGCGTTTGGCTGAGTGCTTTACGCTGTAAGTGGCGCGCATTCTATGGATGGATTGGAGGGTCGTCAACCCCCAGATATAAATTTATTTAAATCAACGACTTCGCCCGGTTTGAGGGGGCGATCCACACATTTTGCTCGTCCGGTCTCTGACGCCTATATTCTGTCGTCCGCCGAGGCGCTATAGTCGCGCCCGGCAAATGATGGCAATGTGCTCCCACCCGGTCATGCTTCCTATAAACAGCACGACGCCCGTCTAATCACGTCGCTCGGGCCTATGCGCTTAAAAGCCAAGCCACTACACTCATGACATGCGTACCCTAATAAAGAGGTCTTACCGGTGACACCACTCATGATCACCCTGCTCGTCGTAGCCGGGATCGCCCTGTTGATCGCCATTGGCTACATGAACCACGTGGTGGAAAACAACAAGCTGGAAAAGGCCCGCACCAAGGTAGAACTCAACGACCGCATGCGTCGCTGTGGCGAGCTCACCGAAACCTTCCCCGGGCAGTTGATGACGCCAGCCTTGAAGTTGTTGATGACCCGCCTTGAGATGAATGTCTGCCAGCGCCTGCTGAACCTGGATAAAACCAATTCCGCGGTCAAGGCACGCCTGGACGAACTGAGCGCACTGGCTGCCCAGGGGGAGTCGATCCCGGTGAGCAATCCGCCGGCACCGATCCAGACCGAAGCCAAGGCCAAGGACGTTCGTTTCCTACTCGAAGCCTTGCACGGCCAGATCACCCGCGCCGCCCAGGACGGTTTCCTGCCACCCAACGAAGCCAAGCGCTGGATCCGTGAAGTGCGGCACATCCTGGTGCTGCTGCACATCGAGTTCTTCAACAACCTCGGCCAGCAGGCTTTGCAACAAGAACAACCCGGGCAGGCCCGCCTGGCCTTCGAACGCGGCGTGCAGTACCTGCGCAAGCAACAGGAACCACAGGTCTACGCCGAACAACTGGCCTACCTGGAGAAACTCCTGGCCCGCGCCAATGCCCAGGTCCTGGCCAGCACCCAGCCGGTCGAGGGCGAGGTCAACCAGTTGACCGAGGGCTTGAAGGACGACGAAATAAACGACGAGTGGAAGAAGAAGAAGGTCTACGACTGATACTAGGGCCGGGCTATCAAGCCTTCCCCTTTGTGGCGAGGGGATTTATCCCCGCTGGGCTGCGCAGCAGCCCTGAAATCAGATAGCTCGATCTGCTCAGACGGACCAAGACAACTTGTTGGGGGTGCTACGCACCCCAGCGGGGATAAATCCCCTCGCCACAAGAGCTGCCACAAAAGCTGCATCGTCTTTGTCACAACTTGAAATGCCCCACCATCCCTTTCAGCTCAATCCCCAACTGCGCCAGCTCGATGCTGGAAGCGGCATTGCCGCGCATCGCCAGGGACGATTGATCGGCGCTGGCGCGAATGCTGGTGACACTGCGATTGATCTCTTCGGCCACCGAGCTCTGCTGCTCGGCCGCCGCGGCGATCTGTTGGTTCATCTGCTGAATCAACGACACCGCCGCCGCAATGCTGCCCAAGGCGCTCTCGGTCTGCAGTGCGTCGCTGACGGCCATCTTCACCAACTCGCCACTGCTCTGGATCTGCTGCACGGAAGCCTGGGCCGCTGAGCGCAAGGCACTCACCAGCCGCTCGATTTCCTCAGTGGACTGTTGCGTGCGCCTGGCCAGGGCCCGCACCTCATCGGCCACGACCGCAAACCCCCTGCCCTGCTCCCCGGCGCGGGCCGCTTCGATAGCGGCATTGAGGGCCAACAGGTTGGTTTGCTCGGCCACGCTCTTGATCACACTCAGCACCGTGCCGATGTTCTGGATCTCGGCGCTGAGGCTTTCGATGCTGGAACTGGCCGACGTGGCCGAATCGGCCAGTTGCTCGATGCGCACCATGCTCTGGCGCACCACCTGCTGGCCGCTTTCGACCTTGTCGTCGGCGGTCTGGGCCGCTTGTGCCGCTTCTTCGGCATTGCGTGCGACATCGTGCACCGTGGCCGTCATCTGGTTCATGGCCGTGGCAACCTGCTCGGTTTCCTCTTTCTGACTGCTGACTTCCAGGTTGGTCTGTTCGGTCACCGTCGACAACGATTGAGCCGAGTTGGCCAATTGCTCGATCCCGGCCTGCAAGCCGCTGACGATACTGCTCAGCCCGGCGCCCATCTGTTGCATCGCTTGCATCAACTGGCCAATCTCGTCCCGGCGCGTCACTTCCACCGTGGCGCTCAAGTCGCCCGCCGCGATCCGCTGGGCAACACGAATGACACTGCGCAGCGGCGTCACGATCAGTCGGGTGATGACCCACGCTGCGATCAACCCCACCAGCAATGCCAAGGCCGACGAACCGATGATCAGCAGCGAATTCTTCTTCAGTTCGCTCTGCATGGCATGGTCTTCGGCACTGAAGGCCTGGTCAACCCGCTCCACCACCTGGGCGGCACGCTCGTGCAGTTGCTGGTAGACGATTTTTTCCTTCGCCAGCAGGCCGGTGTATTCGGCCAATTGTTCATTGAACCCGGCGATATGCCCGGCCACTTCGTTCAGCACGGTCTGGTAACCCGGGTCCTTGACCGTAGTCTTGAGCGCTTCGGCCTGTTTCATGGCCTGCTCGGCCTGTTCGATGCTGCCTTCACCGGCGCCCTCAACATTGCCTTTGCGGCTCTGGTCCAAGCGAACCCGCGCTTCATTCATGGCTTGCAGCATCAGCCGCGACACTTCGCTGATCTGGTTGGCCTGTTCGATGAACTCGGCTCCTTCCTTGCCTTCGGAGTCTTTCAAGGTATAGGTGCCGTCATCCGCCAGCCCGGCCTGCAGCACATCGAGGTTGTTGGCCACGCTGGACACCGACCAACTGGCCATTTCCAGCGCCAGGTCCTTGCTCTGGCTCAACCCGACAAACTCGTCGAATGCCTTGCGATAGGCCCCCAGCGCCTGCTCGACGTCGTTCATCACCGGCACGTTGGCAGGCGACTGCGCCTTGAGTTCGTTCGCCAGGGCCAGCAGCCCGTCGACCCCTTGGCGCAGGGCATCGGCCGTCTTGGGGTCGGAACGCGAGGCGTATTCCTGCTCCAGCAGCCGGACCTTGAGCAACCCGCTGTTGAGGGACGACATCTGTTTCAGGCCATCGAAGCGATAGCTGATGGTCTGCAGGGACCAGACGCCGATGGCCGCGACCACAGCGGTCAACAGCAGCACCAGGACAAATCCGATACCCAGTTTTTTTGCCATACCCAGGTTGGCAAAACGTCCTTGCACGGCCGAAATCATTGCGCTCAGTCCTCTGCCAGTGTGTGTTGATTGCAGATTCGCAACGAGACGCCCTGCAACACAAGGTGCTGGCGTCGGAATAATGGCAAAAAGCTACAGCCGCGTCGTTTTCAGGACACTTGAGGTCGATCCAGAGCCGCGGCCCGGAAAAAACCCAGCGCCCGGGGATCACGGGCATAGGCCACGTTGATCCGTAGCCAGTCGCTGTCGGCGCCCGAGGGGCTGAAGGCCGTGGGCGAAGACAGCAACACGCCGAAGCGCTTGGCCAGACGTTGTAATCCAGCGTAGTCACTCATTGGCGATCTTGCCCAGATGAAAAGCCCGCCAGCGGGTTTGCCAAAGACCTCCCAGTCAGCATCCTCCAATACCTGCAGCAGTGCCGCCGTATCGACGCCCAAACGCTGCCGCTGGCGCTGGACCAGTTTGCGATAGGCCCCGTTGGCCAAGAGATTGGCAAGCACCGACTCACAGAACCGCGACCCGCCCATGCTGGTAATGCCCTTGACCTCGCTCAGGCGCGCGATGATGGACGGCCCGGCTACTACGAAACCGACGCGCAACGAACTGCTCAGGGTCTTCGAGAAACTGCCCACGTAGACCACGTCGGCATCCAGCGCCGCCAGCCGGGTCCGCGCCGAGTTCTGGAAATCGCCATAGGCATCGTCTTCGATCACCAGCACGGCGTGTTGCTTCGTCAGTTGCAGCAACCGTTGGGCCACGGCCGGTGCCAGGTTGCTGCCGGTCGGGTTGTGGCAGGCACTGTTGACGAACAGCGCACTGGGCCGATGTGTCGCCAACAACTCTTGCAACACATCAACGTCCGGGCCCCGCGGGGTCCTGGGCAGTTCGATCATGTCGATCTTGTGCAACTTGAGCAGGTCGAACAGGCTTGGATAACCGGGGCTCTCCACCACCACGCAGGCGCCTGGCTGCAACAGTGTCCGCACGATCAAGTCCAGCCCATGGGAGGCCCCGGTGGTGGTCAGGATCAGGTCTTTATCGGCCTCGATATTGAGCTGCTTCAGGCGCCTGGACAGCTGTTCACGCAGGGCGGGCAGCCCCAGCGACGTGCTGTAGTTGAACAGCCCCGCCATATCGGTGCGGGTGACCTGCCGGATCGCATAACCCAGGTCATCGCTTTCACGCCAGCTCTCGGGCAACCCGCCACATCCCAGCTTCAACGCCCATTGCGAGGAATCACCGCCCTCGGCGAGCGTGTCTTGCCACCGATCCGGGTCAGTGCACGTGTGCCCGGATGCAGGAGGTGGTGCGACAAAAAAGCTGGAGCCATGCCGGGACGCCAGCAGGCCTTGGGCAACCAGGCGCTCACACGCTTCATTGACGCTGGACTGGCTGAGCAGGTTCTGCCGCGCCAGTTGGCGCACGGACGGCAGGCGAGTCCCCGGTTGCACCGCATCCTGTCGGATCCAGCCGGTCAGCGCGTCGACGATTTGCTGCACGACAGGCACCAAGGCCTGCCGGTCGATTCTCAACTCCATGAGTAACCAAGCTCCTAAGCGTTTGTTTTATTTCCGGAAACAGTTAAGCACAGGCCACCCGCCAACGATGTACGACAACGTCGCCAAAACCGCCGATTCTCACCCTTTGAAACACATTGATAGGCCGCTCCGAGCTTTTTTTCACCGCCCAAAGAAAAAGCCCGCAACCAGTGCGGGCTTCGTCCTACAAGCTCAGGGAACCGTCCTCAGAACGCCGTGACCCCGCCGTCCACCGCCAAGGAATGGCCAGTGGTGAACGCCGCGCCATCGCTGCACAAATAGAGCACGGCGCTGGCGATTTCCTCGACCTTGCCGATACGCCCCACCGGGTGCATGGCATTGGCGAACTCGCCTTTTTTCGGGTCCGCCTCATAGGCGCGACGGAACATGTCAGTGTCGATCACCGCCGGACAGACCGCATTCACGCGAATCTTTTTCTTGGCGTATTCGATGGCGGCCGATTTGGTCAGGCCAATCACGGCGTGCTTGGAAGCGGCATAGATGCTCATCTTCGGCGCAGCGCCCAGGCCGGCCACCGAGGCCGTGTTGACGATAGCACCGCCGCCCTGCGCCAGCAGCAAGGGCAACTGGTACTTCATGCACAACCAGACGCCCTTCACATTGACGCCCATGATCGCGTCGAACTCGTCGAGCGTACCGTCGGCCAACTTGCCCTTCTCGATCTCGATCCCGGCGTTGTTGAAGGCATAGTCAAGGCGTCCGTAAGTCTTGATCACCTCGTCCATCAGCTGCTGCACATCGCTTTCCAACGTCACGTTGCAGCGCACGAACACCGCTTCGCCGCCCGCATCACGAATCGACTGCACCGTGCCCTCGCCGCCCGCTACGTCCAGGTCGGCCACAACCACTTTCAGGCCCTCTGCCGCGAACGCCTGGGCCGTGGCGCGACCAATGCCTGCGGCGGCGCCGGTTACCACGGCGACCTGTCCGGAAAACGTCATGCTCATTGTCAATTCCTCGAAGAATGCGGGGTCGCGCCAGTGTAGCCACAGCCTCCCGTGGCACGGCAGCACTATCCAGATGCCGGTTGAACGTTCATGGGCGCCAGTGATAACGGCCCTGGAGGCACTATCACTGGGTTGGATCGAAGTGCATTCGCTGAGGCTGCGAACCTTGCGGCAAATGCTTCGAAGGTCTATCAACAAGTCTTCATTCATCTTGAGTGCCAACCATGACTGCCCAGACCAATCGCCAGTTCCTGCTCGCCAAACGCCCGGTAGGCGCCGCGACCCGCGAGACTTTTACCTATCAGCAAGTACCGGTGGGCGAGCCGGCAGCCGGCCAGATCCTGGTGAAGAACGAATATCTGTCCCTGGACCCGGCCATGCGCGGCTGGATGAACGAGGGCAAGTCCTATATCCCGCCGGTCGGTCTCGGTGAAGTGATGCGAGCGCTGGGTGTCGGCCAGGTGATCGCCTCGAACAACCCCGGGTTCGCGGTCGGGGACTACGTCAACGGTGCCCTGGGCGTGCAGGATTATTTCCTCGGCGAGCCAAGGGGTTTCTACAAAGTCGATCCGAAACTGGCACCGCTACCCCGTTATTTGTCCGCCCTGGGCATGACCGGCATGACCGCCTATTTCGCCCTGCTGGACGTCGGCGCGCCCAAGGCCGGCGAGACCGTGGTGCTGTCGGGCGCCGCCGGTGCGGTGGGGAGCATCGCCGGGCAGATCGCCAAGCTCAAAGGCTGTCGTGTGGTGGGCATCGCCGGCGGCGCCGACAAATGCAAATTCCTGGTCGATGAATTGGGCTTCGACGGGGCTATCGACTACAAGAACGAAGACGTCCACGCCGGTCTCAAGCGCGAATGCCCCAAAGGCGTGGATGTGTATTTCGACAACGTCGGGGGCGACATCCTCGATGCCGTGCTCAGCCGCCTGAACCTCAAGGCCCGCGTGGTGATTTGCGGCGCCATCAGCCAGTACAACAACAAGGAAGCGGTGAAGGGCCCCGCCAACTACCTGTCCCTACTGGTCAACCGGGCACGCATGGAGGGCTTCGTGGTCATGGACTACGCCTCCCAGTTCGCCGCCGCCGGACAGGAAATGGCCGGCTGGATGGCCAAGGGGCAGCTCAAGAGCAAGGAAGACATCGTCGAAGGGTTGGAGACCTTCCCCGAGACGCTGACCAAGTTGTTCAGTGGGGAGAACTTCGGGAAACTCGTACTCAAGGTCTGATACACATCAACTGGGGGAGCTGGCTCTCAAGTCTACACAAAACAACTGTGGGAGCGAGCTTGCTCGCGATGGCGCCGCGTCAGTCAACATTGATATTGACCGATGCACCGCTATCGCGAGCAAGCTCGCTCCCACAGGTTCACTCCCACATCAAGGGGTTCTCAGTGTTTGATCAGGCCAGTTCGGCCACGACCGCCGCCAGCGCCTTGGCCGGATCGGCGGCCTGGCTGATCGGGCGACCGATCACCAGGTAATCGGACCCCGCATCCAGCGCCTGGCGCGGGGTCAGGATGCGACGCTGGTCGTCCTGGGCGCTGCCCGCCGGACGAATCCCCGGGGTCACCAGTTGCAACGACGGGTGGGCCGCTTTCAGGGCGCTGGCCTCCAGGGCCGAGCAGACCAGACCGTCCAGGCCGGCCTTCTGCGCCAGCGCCGCCAACCGCAGCACCTGCTCCTGGGGCTCGATGTCCAGACCGATCCCGGCCAGGTCCTCGCGCTCCATGCTGGTCAGCACGGTCACGCCGATCAGCAACGGTTTCGGGCCGCTGCGCTGATCCAGCACTTCACGGCAGGCCGCCATCATGCGCAGGCCACCGGAGCAATGCACGTTGACCATCCACACGCCCATCTCCGCAGCTGCCTTGACCGCCATGGCGGTGGTATTGGGAATGTCGTGGAATTTCAGGTCCAGGAACACTTCGAAACCCTTGTCACGCAGGGTCCCGACAATTTCCGAAGCGCAACTGGTGAACAGTTCCTTGCCGACTTTGACCCGGCAAAGCTTGGGGTCCAACTGGTCGGCCAGCTTCAGGGCGGCGTCACGGGCGGGGAAATCCAGGGCGACGATAATGGGCGTCTGGCAGGCGGACATGAGCGGGCTCTCAGGCAAGTCGAAATCGGCGCGCATTGTAGCGGAACGAGCGCCCGTGCGGGACCCGATGATCGGTAAATCTCATCGCCCCCCGACATGGCACTGCGCTATGCCGCAACCCCGTGGCGAGGGAGCTTGCTCCCGCTGGGCTGCGCAGCGGCCCTAAAGCCAGATAACGCGGTGTGTCAGGTAGATCAAGGTGATTGGTTTGGGGTCGCTTCGCAACCCAGCGGGAGCAAGCTCCCTCGCCACTGGTGCTCGGACCACAAATGCTCGGCATTCAAACTATCGAGCCTGGCTTTTGCTCCAGTCCGTCAACAGGCTGTACGCCACCGCCAACAGGGTCGGGCCTATGAACAGGCCGATGAACCCGAAGGCGATCAATCCGCCGAACACCCCCAGCAACACGATGACCAGGGGCAGGTTTCCGCCTCGGCTGATCAGGTAGGGTTTGAGCACGTTGTCCACACCACTGATGATGAACGTGCCCCAGATGCCGAGGAACACCGCCATTCCGTATTCACCCTTCCATGCCAGCCACGCCGTGGCGGGGATCCAGACCAGGGGAGGCCCCATGGGGATCAGGCTCAGCAGGAACGTGACGATCCCCAGCACCAGCGCCCCCGGCACCCCGGCGATCAGGAAACCGATCAGCGCCAGCACGGCCTGGGCCGCCGCGGTGCCGATCACGCCGTTGACCACCCGTTGCACCGTACCGGCCACCAGCTCGATGTAGTAACCGGCACGGTCGCCGATCAGACGCTCCAGCAACCCGTGGACGAACACCGCCAGGCGCGGGCCGTCGCGATAGAAAAAGAACACGAATACGATGCTCAGGGTCAGTTCGAGGATGCCACCGCCGATCTGCGCACTGCGCGCCAACAGCCAGTTGCCCACCTGCCCCAGGTACGGTTTGATGGACACCATCATGGCCGCGCCCTGCTGATCGATGCTGTTCCAGATGCCGACCAGTCGCCCGCCCACCAGCGGCACGCCGGCCAGCCAGACGGGCGCTTCCGGCAAGCCGTCGACCTGCACGTCCCTGATGAACGCCGTGGCATCGCGCACATGGTCGGCCAGGTTGAACCCCAGCCACACCAGCGGCACCGCCACCAACAGCATCCAGCCCACCGTCAGCAACGCCGCCGCCAGGGATTCGCGGCCATTGACCCAACGGGTCAGCAGGCGCATCAACGGCCAACTGGCGAACGCCAGCACCGCACCCCAGAACAGCGCCGACCAGAACGGCGCCATGACCCAGAGGCTTGCGCCGAACAACACCAGGAGCAGGATCTGCACCAACAGCCGATCGTTATTGAGCATGTAGGGTCTCGAAAAAATGAACAGGACCGGGGCAACGGTGTGAACCCGCTGCCCCGAAACAGCTTAGCGCAGCAATTCCAGGTGCAATCCCGCCGCCTCGCCGCTGGCGGCCTCCATGCGCGCCGCCCGGACACCCTGGCCCGCCAGCGCCTCAAGCCAGTCCTCGGCCCGGGGACCGGCGATACTGACCCGCAGGCCCGTGTCCAGGTTCAGCGCCCGGGACAACAGGCGCAACCAGGTGTCGTCCGGCTCACCGGCAAGACGCGGCAAGTCCAGGACACCGGTGTCCTTGAGTTGGCGCAGCAGGGTGGCCGAGGTCGGCAGCAAGTCCCCCAGCGCAGCATTCGCCTCGAACTGCTCGACATGCAGGTAGGCCTTGCGATTGCCGCGGGTGATGGCATACAGCGCAATCAGAGTGTTGTCCGCGGGCGGCGCCAGGCGCAGCAGCAGGAAGGCCTGGCCGTTGTCGGCGCCATAGAGCTTGGCATTGCCGAAGACGTCGTTGGCCCACAGGCTGCTTTCGCCGCAATCGCGGGCCTGGCACCAGAACAACAGCTCGGCACCCTGTTTCTGCAACGCTTCGCGAGCCGCGGTGAAGGCCTGGGTGGCGGAATGTTCCGGCGGCAGTTCATAGGTAACCGACGTGACATTCCCACGGGCATCGACCTGGCCGTCAAAGCGCAACTGGCCACTGATCTTGCGGATCGAGCCCATGGGGTAGACACGTTCCAGGTCGCTGGTCTGCCGGTAATCGACAATCTGGGCATCGGGCATGCGCGGCACGCGATCCAGGTCGCGACTGCCCGGCACATCGACGGCGAACGACGCCGGGCTGAGGCAGGCCAGCGCCAGCAGGACGAGTGAGTGAGCGGATAATTTCATCGGATCGGCTTTGCCTGGGACGCTTGAACGCAACGGGCGTCGTCGATGTGCCGCGAGGCTGGCAAACAGAGGTCTGTCATGGTTGTCTCCCTTTCAACCCGCCCAGCCTCGACAGTTGCCCGGCGCAAGTCAAGGAGCGGTGAAGAACCGATTGAAACAGTCTGCTACAAGCGCGGCACCGACCTCGTCGTTCAGGTGCAAATGATGGCCGCCCGGCAACTGCTCATGACTGAAGGGTAGACGCTCCAGCAATTCCGGGTGCTGGGCAAGCATGCCTTCGGCCGCCACCACCAGATGCGCCGGACAACCGACCCGGGCGACGAACGCCATGGCCTGGTCCTCGGTCAGGCGCAGGGGCGATGGCAGGGTCAGGCGGTTGTCGGTGCGCCAGGTGTAGCCCCCCGGCACCGGCATCAGGCCACGCTGGGCCAGCAACTCGGCAGCCTCACGGCTGACCGCCACCAGCCCCTTCATGCGCACTTCGATGGCCCGCTCGAGGGTCTTGTAGACCGGCTTGCGTTTTTGCTGCAAATCCAACTGGGCTTGCAGGGCCATGCCCATGCGTTCGGCCGCGTTATCACCTTTGGCTGTAGGAGGAATCACCCCGTCGATCAACCCCAGGTGCGTCACCCGTTCCGGCAGAGAGCCGGCCAGTACCAGCGACACAATGGCGCCCATGGAATGCCCCAACAGGGCGAAGCGCTTCAAGCCCAGTTGCTCGGCCACTTGCAGCACATCATGGGCGTAGTCCCACAAGGCATAGCCGGCGCCCGGCGGCCGATGTTCGGAATGACCGTGACCGGCCATGTCCAGGGCAATCACCCGCAGCCCCTCAAGCTTGGGCGCCAAGCGGGCGAAGCTGTTGGCGTTGTCCAACCAACCGTGCAGGGCAATCACCGGCAAACCGTCTTCCGGGCCGAACAAGTGCGCCGCCAGTTCGATGTGAGGCAGGCTCAGGCGGACCTCCTCGACCACACTCATGCGCTGCGCCCTTCCCAACGCTGGAACAGATTCTTGAGCAGGTTGGCTGTGTCCTGTGGACGTTCGAGGGGAAACATATGGCCGCCGGGCATGCTCAGGGATTCGCCATGGAGCATGCGCCCGACCGAACGGGTGTGATGCCGCATCACCACGCGACTCTGCCGGCCGCGCACCACGGCCAGCGGCACCTTGAGCTTACGAGGCCGACCTGGGCTGGTGTGCGGCACGCCGCGGTAGATGCTGATTTCCGTGGCCGGGTCGAAGCGCAGCCGCAGTCGGTCGCCGACTTGCTGCAGGCCGTGTTGCAGGTAGGCGTCGAAACAATCCGGATCAAAGCTGCGGAACAGTGTCTTGCCGGCAAAATACTGCCGGGCGGATTCCAGGTCAGCGAACTCCTCACGCCGTCCCAGGGTCCGGCCGGCCGGGGTCAGGCGATCGATGAACCCCAGGCGCTTGGCAGCCAGGATCACCCACTGGTCGGTACGGGTCAGCACCGGCGAATCGAGCATGACCACGCCGCGATATAACTGAGGGCAGCGCAACGCCGCGTGCAGATGCAACACACCACCCAGGGAGTGACCAACGCCCCACACCGGCGCCGGTTGCTGTTCCAGGTGATGGATCAGTTCGTCCACCAGGTTGTGCCAGTTATCGTCCACCGGAAAACGCGGGTCATGGCCGTGCAGTTCCAGGTGCGCGACCTGGTACTGCGGCGCCAATGCGGCGAACAGCTTGCCGTAGGTGGCCGAGGGAAAACCATTGGCGTGGGCGAAAAAAATCTGTTGCGACATGACAGCCGATCCATTGGGGGAACTGCGGCAGATTGTCCGCAGAACCCGACGGCGCGGCAATGACCGTAACTGACAGGAATGATGACAGTCGGGCTTGGGCTATGGGGCTATCAAGCTGTAAGCACTGCCCCATGTGGCGAGGAGACTTGTGGGAGCAAGGCTTGCCCGCGACACAGGCGACTCGATTTCTGAAAGACCGCATCGCCGCCATCGCGGGCAAGCCTTGCTCCCACAGAGAATCCCCTCGCCACAGGGGGCGGATTAACCTCGTTTCAACGCGCCGGCGGCTGCTCGCCCAACGGCACCACCGCCATGGTCAGGCGCGACACGCAGTTGACCTTGCCCTCGTCATTGACCAGGCGGATGTCCCAGACCTGGGTGGTACGGCCCAGGTGAACCATCCGGGCCGTGGCGGTCACCCGCCCGCTGCGCACGCCGCGCAGGTGGTTGGCGTTGATTTCCAGGCCCACGCAATAGAATTTGGTGGGGTCCACACAGAGGTAGGCAGCCATGGACCCGACCGTTTCGGCCAGCACCACCGAAGCACCGCCGTGCAACAGGCCGAACGGCTGGTGGGTGCGCTGATCGACCACCATGCTGGCGGTCAGGGATTCGTCGTCGAAGGACTCGAACCGGATGTCCAGCACTTCGCTGATGGTGTTTTTACCGGCGGCGTTCAGTTTCTCGATGTCGGGGGTGGTGCGCCACAGACTCATCGTTGCCCTTCCTGTGTGATTGTCGTTTTGCCCAAAGTGCTGCAACCGTTCTATTCAGGGGTGCCTGATGCCCTTGAGCGTCATCGCCCCGGCCAGCGGCATATCGCCTTCCAGCTCGGCCAGGCCAGCCGTCTGCACTTGCTCGGGTTGTTGCAGATGGCCGTGCTGCAGTAAGCCCAGCAAGCTGCCCACCAACGGGTTATGGCTGACCAGCAGCACATCGTCCTGGTCCTCCAGATGCCTTAGCACCTCCGTCGGCCGGGTCTCCGGCGTGAGCCAATCGACGGTGATCAGTTCAGGTTCGAAACCCAGTGCTTCGCGCACCAGTTGCGCGGTCTGCTGGGCACGCACATAAGGGCTGGCATAGATGGCCCGCAATGGCTCGCCCATCAACCGGCCGGCGCTGAGCAACACCTCCTCGCGGCCATGCGCCGTCAAGACCCGTTCCGGATCGGGGCGGACACCATGGGGCTCGGCCTCACCGTGCCGCAATATCCACAGTTTCATAGCTTCGGCTCCTCGTCACGGACGGGGTGCGGGGCCGGTGCCACGGCGTGTGGCGCTTCACCTTCCGGCGTGCGCGGGGTCGGCCAGTCGGCGAACGGCCACGGCTTCTGGTCGCTGTGGAAGGTGCCGAAGCGGCCGATCTGGGCCAGGAACTGGCTCAGGCTATCGCCGAAGTTCATCAGGCTTGCACTAGGCGCGCCGTAGATCAGTCGATAGATCAATTGCACCAGCACCACGGCGCCGAGGATGAATTGCGCCACCTGCCAGACCAGCAGATAGACCACCATCCACAGCACACGCAGCAGGATGGATTCGTATTGGGGTTGCCCTTGCGGATCGTTCATGGCTCGCTCCTGCTTGCGGTCAATAGCGGTTCAATTGAAACCGCTGGTGGAAATGAAATCGACGTCGGTCTTCGGTTCGCCACGCATCAACAGCTCGATCACCTGTTCCAGCGTGCGCCCTTCGAACAGAATCGCGTGCAGCCCGGCGACCAGCGGCATGTACACCCCCGCCTCCTGGGATTTGGCCTTGAGCACCTTGAGGGTGTTGACCCCTTCGGCCACTTCACCCAGGCGCGACACGGCCTCGTCAAGGCTCAAGCCCTGGCCGAGGGCAAAGCCGACCTGGTAGTTGCGGCTCTTGGGCGAGGAACAGGTGACGATCAGGTCGCCCACCCCGGCCAATCCCAGGAAGGTCATCGGATTGGCGCCCTGGCTGACGGCGAAGCGGGTCATTTCCGCCAGCGCGCGGGTGATCAGCATGCTCTTGGTGTTCTCGCCCATGCCCAGCGCCACCGCCATGCCGGCGATGATGGCATAGACGTTTTTCAGCGCCCCGCCCAGCTCCACCCCGAAACGGTCGGCGCTGGCGTAGACCCGAAAGGTGCGGCCATGGAGTGCGGCCTGGACCCGTTGGCAGAGCTCCTCATCCTCACTGGCGACCACCGTGGCGGTCAGCGCGTGCTCGGCGATTTCCCGCGCCAGGTTCGGACCGGAAATCACACCGATCCGCGCCTTGGGGGCGATTTCTTCGAGAATCTCGCTCATCAGCTTGAAGGTCTGGGCTTCGATGCCCTTCGTCAAGCTCACCAACAGCTTGCCGCTCAAGCGTTCGGCATGGGGCGCCAATACCGAACGCAAGGCACTGGACGGCAAGGCGACGAAGAACAGGTCGCTGCCCTCCAGGGTGGCCTGCAAATCAGTCACCGGCACCACTTCCGGGCGAATCTTGATGCCCTTGAGGTAACGCGGGTTCTCGCGATTGACCCGGATGGCCTCGGCCTGTTCCGGGTCACGCATCCACTGGCGCACCGGGTGACCATTCTCGGCCAGCAGGTTAGCCACGGCGGTACCGAAACTCCCACCCCCCAGGACCGCAATCGGGCGCTGTTCAGTCATATGCAATCCGTTCATCCATACCAAGTGGCAATGCGGGGCATTATACGGAGCGGCCGGATGGCGACCAGCCCCGGCAACAATTACCGCCAGCTGTAGGAAGCTGACCACCAATTCCTAGGAAAATGCTGTCAACGTGAATGGAAAAGTCGTTCAGCTCAGTTAACATGCCCGTCACCCACCCATTCTCATAGGCTGTGCCGTGTCCGTTGGCCCTTCCCGTTCAGGTTCGTCCCTGCTTTTGGCACTGATCATCAGCCCGCCAGTGCTGGCCGACGACTTGTTCGTGGACAGCCAGCCCCTGCCCCAGGTGCTGACGGCCACGCGCCTCAAGCAATCGCCGGCGGCGGTGCCGGGCAGCATGACCGTGCTCGACAGCGAGCTGATCAAGGCCAGCGGCGCCCGGGACATCAGCGAGCTGCTGCGCCTGGTACCGGGCATGATGGTCGGCAACATCACCGGCAACCAGGCCGCCGTGAACTACCATGGCACCAACGCCAGCGAAGCGCGCCGCATGCAAGTGCTGATCGACGGCCGCTCGGTGTACCGCGCCGGCCTGGCCACGGTGGACTGGAGCGATATTCCGGTGGCCATGGAAGACATCGAGCGGATCGAAGTCTTTCGCGGCCCCAACACCGTCAGTTATGGCGCCAACGCGCTGATGGCAGTGGTCAACATCATCACCCGCGCCCCGGCCGACAGCCACGGCACCCGGCTGAAAATCACCCGGGGCCAGCGTGGCATCAGCGACTGGTACGCCAGTCAGGGCAGCGGCTGGGAAGGCGGCGACCTGCGGCTGTCGCTGTCAGGCCAAGAAGATGATGGTTTTGACAGCGACCGCAACGGCGCCGACTACCGCGACAGCCGCCGCCTGAACCGCTTCAACCTGTCCGTCAGCCAGACCCTGGACGAACGGCAGAGCATCGACTGGCAATTGAACGCCAAGGATGGGACCAACCAGCGGCCTTATACCTACCGCCCCGTGTTCGCCGGGATTACCGCCGCCGGGGATAACTCCGACGTCATCGCCAAGGACTACGCCGGCTCACTGCGCTGGAACCTGGACCTGGACCCCGACCACAGCCTTTATGTACAAGGCTCGATCCAGCACTGGGATCGCCAGCAGACCTGGCGCGCCTGTGACGCCGAGGTGTCCTTCAGCCCACAACTGACCGACCTGTGGCAGCTCAACCCCAACTATGCCGAGAAGCTGGCGCGCAATATCCCCAGCTACATCAACAACGGCGCGCCAACCGGCACGCCACAGGAACAGGCGCTGGCCAATCAGGTGCTCGACCAGTGGCGCAACGGTGCCTCGCAAACCCTATGCGGCGATATCGACCAGAGCGCCCGGGAATCGCGCTACGACCTGGAGATCCAGGACACCCTGAGCCTGTCCGACAGCCTGCGACTGGTCACCGGCGCCAACTATCGCTACGACCGGGCCGACTCGGAGACGTACTTCAACGGCACCCTGGACGACACCACCTGGCGCCTGTTCGGCCAGCTCGAATGGCGGGCCACCGAGCATTGGCTGTTGCAGGGTGGCGCGATGTTCGAAGACACCCGTTTGACCGGCAGTTCGCTGACTCCGCGGGTCGCGGTCAACTACCTGATCACCCCGCGCCACGGCCTGCGGGCGGTGTACTCCGAAGCCGTGCGCTCGCCGGACATGTTCGAGAACAACGTCAACTGGAGCTATCAGGTCACCAACCTGCAACCCGCCGCCTTCGGCCAGAACAGTGCCCGTTACTTCGTCCGGACCCGCGGCCCGGGCAATCTGGAGCAAGAACACATGCGCTCCCGGGAACTGGGCTACAACGGTTACTTCGTGGACTTGGGCCTGGCCGTCGACGTGAAGCTGTTCCATGACGAAATCACCGGCATGATCAGCGAGCCGCTGCGCAACAATCAGTACATTGCCAGCAACGCCAATGAATCACAGTTCTCCGGGGTCGAGACCCAGCTCGACTGGCGCATGACCAGCACCGATCGCTTGCGCCTGACCTACGCCTATGTCGACGCCCAAGCCAGCAACCCTCACGATGAACAACTGACCGCCCGCAACAGCGGTTCGGCCGGTTGGCTACGGGATTGGGGCCAGGGCTGGAACAGCGCACTGTTCTATTACGCCGCCGACGACCTCAACGGCTATCGCTTCGAACGGGTGGACACCCGCGTCGCCCGGCGCATTCCCCTGGGCAAGGCCAGCCTGGAGCTGGCGGGCGTCCTGCAGCAGCGCCTGGACAACCAACCCATGACCTTCGTCGACAACCGCTACGACGCCCGCCATGTCGTGTACTTCAGCGCGGAGTTGTCGTTCTAGATGTCCCGGCACTCACCCTGCAAGACGCCATTTCATGGCCGCCTGAGGCTGACCCTGTGCCTGGTGTTTGCCGGGTGGCTGGCAACCTTCCAAGCCCGGGCCGCCGAAATTCTGTTGACCGGCGCCGAGGACAGCCCCGGCGTGCAGTCTTTCACCCAGGCCCTGAAAACCCTGCGCCCCGAAGACAGCGTGCGGTTTACGTCGCTGGCCAACCTGCCGACGCCGGATAAGTTGCCGGACAATGTCCGCCTGGTCCTGCTTGACCTGCCCAGCCTGGAGTGGCGCCTGCAGGATGCCCAGGGGCCGGCCACCCTGGTCCTGCGCATCAGCCGCCAGCAAGCCCGCGACCGCCTGGGCGACGCTACGCCCGCGCACCTGAGCCTGCTGTGGAGTGACCCACCGATGGCGCGGCAATTGCGGCTGATCCGCACCATCCTGCCGCAAGTGCGACGGGTCGGCGTGCTATACGACACCCACAGTGAATTCCTGCTCAAGGACATCCGACAGGCCGCGGCACCGCTGGGCCTGGTGATCGTCAGCGAACGCTGGGACGACACCAGCGACAGCCGTCCCCTGCAAAACCTGCTGGGCCAGAGCGACGTGCTGCTGGGCCTCGATGACCCTGACTTGTACAACCCCAAGACCGTGAAGAACCTGTTGCTCAGCAGCTACGCCCGGCAACGCGCCCTGATCGGGCCGAGCGCCGCATTCGTCAAGGCCGGCAGCCTGGCCAGCACCTACAGCGACCAACACGACTGGCTGGCGATTCTCGACGACCTGCTCGACCGCCCCGCCACGACCTGGCCGCGCACGTTGTATCCGGACCGTTTCAAGGTCCTGGGCAACCGGCAGGTCTCCCGCTCGCTGGGAATCGAACCGATTGACGCCGAATCCGTCGCGGCAACGCTGGCCGAAGGAGAACACCGCCCATGACCTTGCGTCGCCGTTGGGACATCAACACCCGTACCCAGCTCATCGCCCTCGGCCCGGCGTTGCTGCTGACCTTGCTGCTGATCAGCTTCTTTACCTTCGTGCGGATCCAGGACTTGCGCCAGGAGCTCAATCACACCGGTCAACTGATCGCCAACCAACTGGCCCCCGCCACGGAGTACGGGGTGATTTCCGGCAACAACGAAGTGCTGGAAAGCCTGCTCACCGCGACCCTGGCCACCCCGCACGTGCGTTTCCTGGAGGTGCAGGACAGCACCGACAAGGTCCTGGTGTACGTCGAACAACCCGAGCAGGTCCACAGCCGTGCCCAGCAGATCGAAGTCTTCCAGGCCCCGGTGCGCCTGCAACGCATTGCCCTGAACAATGATTTCCTGCAAGGCAACAGCACCGCCGTCGAAGCGTCCGGCGAAGACTACCTGGGCCGCGTGATCGTCGGCATGTCCAGTGACGCCTTCAGCCAGCGGCAACAGGAGATCCTGTTCAAGGCCGCGATCCTCGCGCTGTTCGCCCTGCTGTTTACCTTCCTGGTGGCGCGCCGGCTGGCGACCAACCTGTCCCGGCCGATCCGCGACATCGGCAACGCGGTCAAGGCCATCCAGCAAGGCGACTACAGTACCCCGCTGCCGATCGTCGATGACGCCGAACTGGGCGCCTTGTCCCGGCACATCAACAACCTGGCCGACGGCCTGGAGCAAGCCAGCCGCGAACAGCACCAGGCCATGGCGCAGTTGATCAAGACCCGCGAAGAAGCGGAAAAAGCCAACAGCGCCAAGTCCGAGTTCCTGGCGATGATGAGCCATGAACTGCGCACGCCCATGAACGGCGTACTGGGTATGCTGCAGTTGTTGGAAACCACCCGCATGACCGACGAGCAGCACGAGTACACGGCACTGGCCTCGGAATCCACCGAACACCTGCTGAAGGTGATCAACGACATCCTCGATTTCTCGCGCATCGAACGCTCGGCCCTGGAACTGGAGCACATCCCGTTCAACCTGGCCGAACTGGTGGGCAGTTGCGCGCAGTCGTTCCAGCACAGCGCCGCGCAACGCAAGCTCGGCCTGGACCTGCTGGTCCCGGACGACATGCAGGCCTTGCAGGTGCAGGGCGATCCGACGCGGATACGGCAGATCCTGGTGAACCTGATCGGCAACGCGCTGAAATTCACCGAGCAAGGCCGCGTCACCGTGCAATGCCAGTGGCAGGCCCTGGATCACGAACTGCTGTGGTTCACCTGCACGGTGCGCGACAGTGGCATCGGTATCCCCGCCGAGAGCCTGGAGCGCATGTTCGACGCCTTCCAGCAGGCCGACAATTCGATTTCCCGGCGCTACGGCGGCACCGGCCTGGGCCTGCCGATCGCCCGCACCCTGGCTGAACGCATGGGCGGGACACTGCGGGCCCAGAGCGAAGAAGGCCAAGGCTCGGTGTTCACCCTCGAGATCCCGCTGGCCCTGTCGCGCCAGACGCCACCGACCCTGGCGCCGCGCCTGCCCACCGGCAATGGCAATGGCAATGGCAATGGCGAAGGTCGCAACGTGTTGCTGGTGGAAGACAATCCGGTCAACCAGACGGTGATCGAAGCCATGCTGCGCAGCCTGGGCTTCACCGTCAGCGTCGCCACCGATGGCGCCCAGGCCGTACGCAGCGCCGAAAGCCTGATTTTCGAAGCGATCCTCATGGATTGCCGATTGCCCATCATCGATGGCTACGAAGCCACGCGGCAGATCCGCCAATTGCCAGGCTGCGACGAGGTGCCGATCATCGCCCTGACGGCCAACGCCTTGCAGGGCGACCGCGAAGCCTGCCTCGCGGCAGGCATGAACGATTACCTGGCCAAGCCGTTCAAAAGGAACGACCTGCAGCAGATTCTGCAGCGCTGGGTGAATTAGAACAGGACGCCGGACCATCTGTGACTGGCGTGAAAGGCGAAAGTGCGGCAGTCTTAGGCACCCGAACAAGCCTCGATTGGGGCTTGAATAAAAATTTCAGTGCACAGGTGTACATTCATTTCCCGTGTGCTGTGACTTTCACTACAACGCAATAGTCTATGAGTAGGCTGTCGATTCGAGGCATGAACGCTTCGATCGGCCGGGAAGATTTGCCCCACCCTGCCGCATGGGACTATTGAGGAGCTCGCATGACCAAACAAAACGCCTTTACCCGGGAAGATCTGCTGCGCTGCAGTCGCGGTGAGCTGTTCGGCCCAGGTAACGCGCAACTGCCCGCCCCGAACATGCTGATGGTGGATCGCATCACCCATATCAGCGAAGAGGGTGGCAAGTACGGCAAAGGTGAATTGGTCGCCGAGCTGGATATCACTCCGGACCTGTGGTTCTTCGCCTGCCACTTCGAAGGTGACCCGGTGATGCCGGGCTGCCTGGGCCTGGACGCCATGTGGCAACTGGTCGGTTTCTTCCTCGGCTGGCAAGGCCTGCCGGGTCGCGGTCGCGCCCTGGGTTCGGGCGAAGTGAAGTTCTTTGGTCAGGTCCTCCCGACCGCCAAGAAAATCACCTATAACATTCATATCAAACGCGTCCTCAAGGGCAAGCTGAACATGGCCATTGCCGATGGTTCGGTAGCCGTGGATGGTCGCGAGATCTACACCGCCGAAGGCCTCCGGGTCGGCGTTTTCACCTCCACTGACAACTTCTAAGGGTTATCCGCATGCGCCGCGTCGTTATCACTGGTCTGGGCATCGTTTCGTGCCTGGGCAATGACAAAGAGACCGTCTCCGCTAACCTGCGTGCAAGTCGCCCTGGCATCCGGTTCAACCCGGAATATGCCGAAATGGGTCTGCGTAGCCAGGTTTCCGGCTCCATTGACCTTCCCCTCGAAGAGCTGATCGATCGCAAGATCTACCGTTTCGTCGGCCATGCGGCGGCCTACGCCTACCTGGCCATGAAGGACGCCATCACTGACTCCGGCCTGACCGAAGAGCAAGTGTCCAACCCGCGCACCGGCCTGATCGCCGGCTCGGGCGGCGCCTCCACCTTGAATCAGATGGAAGCGCTGGACATCCTGCGCGAAAAAGGCGTCAAGCGCGTTGGCCCATACCGCGTCACGCGGACCATGAGCAGCACCGTTTCCGCCTGCCTGGCCACGCCGTTCAAGATCAAGGGCCTGAACTACTCCATCGCTTCCGCTTGCGCCACCAGTGCCCATTGCATCGGTACCGCCATGGAACAGATCCAGATGGGCAAGCAGGACATCGTGTTCGCCGGTGGCGGTGAAGAAGAACATTGGAGCCAGTCGTTCCTGTTCGACGCCATGGGCGCCCTGTCCAGCAAGCGCAACGACACCCCGGAAAAAGCTTCCCGTGCCTACGATGCCGACCGTGACGGCTTCGTCATCGCCGGCGGCGGCGGCATGGTCGTGGTCGAGGAGCTGGAACACGCCTTGGCCCGTGGTGCGAAGATCTACGCGGAAATCGTCGGCTACGGCGCCACTTCCGACGGCTACGACATGGTCGCACCAAGCGGTGAAGGCGCCGTACGTTGCATGCAGATGGCCATGTCCACCGTCGACGCACCGATCGACTACCTGAACACCCACGGCACCTCGACCCCGGTCGGCGACGTCGCGGAAATGAAGGGTGTGCGCGAAGTGTTCGGCGACAAGGCCCCGGCCATCAGCTCCACCAAGAGCCTGTCGGGTCACTCCCTGGGCGCCGCCGGCGTTCACGAAGCGATCTACTGCATGCTGATGATGGAAGGCAACTTCATGGCCGGTTCGGCCAACATCGACGAACTGGATCCGGAAGTGGCCGACCTGCCCATCCTGACCAAGACTCGCGAAGACGCCACCATCAATACCGTGATGAGCAACAGCTTCGGCTTCGGTGGCACCAACGCCACCTTGGTATTGAAGCGCTGGCAGGGCAAGTAAGCCCCGCCGCTAACGCCACACACAAAAACGCCCCGACTGGTTCGGGGCGTTTTTTTTGCCTGGCAAATATACCTGAGTTCATTGTGGGAGCGGGCTTGCTCGCGAATGCGGTGTGTCAGACGGCACATTTGCTAGCTGACACACCGCATTCGCGAGCAAGCCCGCTCCCACATGAGGTTTACAGTAGGTGGAATTCAGCGCACGACAAACCGCTGCTGCGTCAGCAACCGATCACCCTGGAACACCATGAACCGCCACTCCCCCGGCACCACTTCGTGGCTTTCGGTGAATTCGTAGGCCATGACATCCTGAGGCGCGCCGGGCACCAGTTTCTGGATGACCTCGAACTTGTCGTGGCGCACGCCATCGGGGGTGCGGATACCAGGGGTGAAGTACAACAGGGTCAACGGCTGGTCGTCTGCGACCTTGCCGGCCAACTGATAGCGCATGCCGAACTTGGTGCCCAGCTTCGCCGGCACGCTCTCGGTCTGGCGAATCTGCTCGTTGCTGCGCCGCAGGACCCGCTCTCCCGATTGCAGCTCCGCTTGCGGCCCTTCGAAGACGCCATATTCCACCGGGCCTTCGACGCGGACTTCGGCCTGTGCCAGGCCGCAGGTCAACAACAGCGCGACCAGTGCGCTTGAACGGGTGAGGTGCATAGTGCGCTCCTTGATTGAGATGAGCGCGAGGGTATGACGCGGGCGTGACAGGCTGATGACAAAGCGATGTTGGTCTGTGGGAGCAAAGCTTGCTCGCGATGCCGGCACTTCAGACTTCAAGACCGCATGACCTTCATCGCGGGCAAGCCTTGCTCCCACACAACACCGAAAGGAAGTTATCCCGCGCCACTTTCCTCGCCACGTCTTCTGGCAAGGCATCGAGGAACGGATCGAAACTGCGCAGTTCCTTGCCCAACTGATTGAAACGCCCGACGACATCCGACCCCACCATGAAACGCTCAGGAAAGCGTTCCACCAGCTTTACCCACTCGTCCCGGGGCTTGCCCGCCTTGTCCAGCAAGTACGGCGTGAGCACGCTCCAGGACAGGTCTATGTACAGATTGGGGTAGGCCTCGAGCATGCGGCTCAGGGTCGGCAGCAGAAAATCCAAACGGGTCTGGTGGCGATGGATTTCCATACTGGTGCCGGCATGAGCCCAGATGAAGCGCGTGTGCGGGTGATTGCGCAGCGGCTCCTCGATTTCAGCCAGGTACAGCGGATTTCTCTCACGCTTGGAGGTGATGTTGGAATGCAGCATCACCGGCAGGTCGTTCTCGGCCGCCAAGTGATAGATCCGGGTCATGGCTTCGTTGTTGGCCCGCGGGGTATCGCCCGAGGTCAGCGCTGTCAGGTCGTCATGGCGGGTGAAGACCTCGCCGATGCCTTGCCACAAGCCCGGGTAGAGATCGAGCATGCGCTGGATGTGGGCGGCGGAGTTCTTGTCGTTGGGATTGAAGCCCGACAGGAACGGATGAAAGTGCTGGCGTTGCTCCTCGGTCAGCTTGCTCACTGCCGCCGCAACAATCACATCGGTGGCGCTGTACCAGTAGGCATCCGCGTCGTCACCGGCGTAATAACGTGGACGCTTGGGCTCGTCCTCATGCCATTTCTTGGCCACCGGCACACCGGAAATCATCACATGTTCGATGCGATTGTCCGCCATCGCCTGGAGCAGCTTGGGCATGCCGGCGGTTTCCTGAAAGAAATCGACGTAATGCAGGTGCGCATCGCTGTAGGCATATTCGCGGGCCACGGCGCTGCTACTCGAAACAACCAGCAGCCAGGCGAAGATCAAACGGGTCAAAGGCACGGGCAGTCTCCAGAAGCTATAAGCAACATAGACCCCCGCCGTCCCGCTCGGGTTCAAGGCGCATCTGCCGCCTCTGCCGGCGGCGGGTTATGCTTCGTGCGACCGTTGTTCAACCTGGAAGACAACATGACCACTCCCCTGACCGTTCGCCCCCGCGCCGAAGACGTAGAAGGCCAGCCGATTCTTCGCCCGCTGCCGTCCGCCAAATGCCGCAGCGTCGGGCCTTTCGTGTTTTTCGATCACATGCTGCAAACCACCTATCCGGCCGGCAAAGGCATGAACATCCGCCAACACCCGCATATCGGCCTGTCCACCCTCACCTATCTGTTCGAAGGCAAACTCCAACACAAGGACAGCCTGGGTTCCGATCAGGTAGTGGACGCCGGGGAGGTCAGTTGGATGACCGCCGGCAGCGCCATCGCCCACGTCGAGCGCACTCCAGAATCATTGCTGGGCAACGCTTTCGTCATGCACGGGTTGCAAGTCTGGCTGGCCTCGCCCAAGTCCCACGAACAAGGCCCGGGGCACTACAGTCATCACCCGGCACACAGCCTGCCGGTCAGCGAGAACCTGGGGGTCAGCATCCGCATGATCGCCGGGTCAGGCTTTTGCCTGGAATCGCCAGTGCCGGTGCTCTCGCCTACGCTGTATGCCGAACTGCATCTGCAGACCGCGACGACGTTGCTGATTCCCACTGAGCATGAAGAACGGGCCCTGTACGTGCTGAGCGGCGAGGCACTATTGGATGGCGAGCCGGTAGAAGCCCATTCCCTGGTGATATTGCCGACAGGGCAAGAGATGACGCTGTGTGCCGACAGTGACTGCCACGCCGTGCTGTTCGGCGGTGCGCCGCTGGATGGACCGCGACGGATCAACTGGAATTTCGTCGCCAGCGACCCGGCCCGGATCGATGAAGCCCGCCGGCGCTGGGCGGCAGGGGACTGGCCGACCGTGCCAGGAGAAAGCGAGCGGATCGAGTTGCCCTAGATTCAGGGTTGTCTGTCAGGGCAGTCATCGCGAGCAAGCTCGCTCCCACACTGGATCGATGTCATTCACAAATGCTGTGAACACCTCGGTCAAATGTGGGAGCGAGCTTGCTCGCGATGGCTGTGTATCAAACAACAGAGATCCAGCCCCTATCTCAGTCCTTGAACACCTCACCCAACAAGTTATGCATCGACCGGAACGCCCGACCGGCGACCTTGGCGTCGTACATCATCTTGCCCGGCACATTGGCCTGCGGATCGGTAAACGAGTGCACCGCACCGCCATAGCTCAGCAGTTGCCAATCCACCCCGGCGGCGTTCATTTCATCCTCGAAGGCCGGTAGCTGCTCTTTCGGCACCAGCGGGTCGGAGGCACCGTGCATCACCAACACCGCGCCCTTGATGTTCTGCGCATCGGCCGGGTTCGGTGTATCCAGGGTGCCATGGAATGAGATCGCAGCCTTCAGCGGTGCGCCGGTACGGGCCAATTCCAGGGCGCAGCAGCCACCGAAGCAGAAACCGAACGTGGCGAGGTTCGACGCATCGACCTTTGCTTCGCCCTGGCTCTGCAGTTGTTCGAACGCGGCCTGCATGCGCTTGCGCAACAAGGCCCGATCGTTCTTGAGAGGCATCATCGCCGCCCCCGCTTCATCGGCGTTGCTCGGGCGCACCGCCTGCCCATACAGGTCAGCAATCAACACCACATAACCGTTGGCCGCCACCGACTTGGCGATCTCCTCGGCACCCGCCCCTACGCCCATCCAGTTCGGCGCCATCAACAAACCCGGGCGCGGGCCCTGTTGGTTGATGTCGTAGGCCAGGCGGCCTTCATAACTTTGACCATCGATCTGATAGACCAGCGAACGAACCGTAACCTGACTCATGACGGACTCCTCTTGGTAAATGCCTGAAATGCAACCGTGGGAGCGAGCTTGCTCGCGATTCGGTCCAACCCTCAACGATGAGTTGACTGATCGACCGTCATCGCGAGCAAGCTCGCTCCCACAAGGGACTTTCCTGCGTCAGATTAAGCTGACAGTTCAACCAACAGCTTGTTCAGGCGACGCACATACGCCGCCGGATCCTTCAAGCTGTCGCCGGCCGCCAGGGCCGCCTGGTCGAACAGGATGTGCGACAGATCGCCGAAACGCTCTTCGCTCTGCTCGTTGTCGAGTTTTTCCACCAGCGGGTGGGCCGGGTTGAATTCGAAGATCGGCTTGGAGTCCGGGACTTTCTGGCCGCTGGCTTCGAGGATCTGGCGCATCTGCAGACCCAGGTCCTGCTCACCGATAGCCAGGATCGCCGGGGAGTCGGTCAGGCGGTGCGAGACACGCACTTCACTGACGGCGTCGCCCAGGGCTGTCTTGATCCGCTCGACCAAGCCTTCCTTGCTCTTGGCGACCTCTTCGGCGGCTTTCTTGTCTTCTTCCGAATCCAGGTTGCCGAGATCCAGGTCGCCACGGGCCACATCGACAAAGCTCTTGCCATCGAACTCGTTGAGGTAGCTCATCAGCCACTCGTCGATGCGATCGGTCAGCAGCAGCACTTCGATGCCTTTCTTGCGGAAGACTTCCAGGTGCGGGCTGTTCTTGACCTGTGCATAAGTTTCACCGGTCAGGTAGTAGATCTTGTCCTGGCCTTCCTTGGCGCGGGCCAGGTAATCGGCCAGGCCAACGATCTGCTCGCCATCGTCACCCTGGGTCGACGCAAAGCGCAGCAGGCCGGCGATTTTCTCTTTGTTGGCGAAGTCCTCGGCCGGGCCTTCTTTCATCACCTGGCCGAAGTTCTTCCAGAAGCTCTTGTACTGTTCGGGCTCGTTCTTCGCCAGTTTTTCCAGCATGTCCAATACACGCTTGGTCAGCGCCGACTTCATGGAGTCGATGATCGGATCTTTCTGCAGGATTTCCCGCGAAACGTTCAGCGACAAATCGTTGGAATCCACTACACCCTTGATAAAGCGCAGGTACAGCGGCAGGAACGATTCGGCCTGGTCCATCACGAACACACGCTGCACGTACAGCTTCAGGCCACGTGGCGCTTCGCGCTGGTACAGGTCGAACGGCGCACGGGCCGGCACGTACAACAGCGAGTTGTATTCCAGCTTGCCTTCGACCTTGTTATGGCTCCAGCTCAGCGGGTTCTCGTAGTCGTGGGCGATGTGCTTGTAGAACTCCTGGTATTCCTCGTCTTTCACTTCGGTGCGCGGACGGGTCCACAGGGCACTGGCGCGGTTGACGGTTTCCCATTCCACTTCAGGCTTCTCTTCGCCTTCAGCAGCGGTGACTTCCTTCGGCAGCTCGATGGGCAGCGCGATATGGTCGGAGTACTTCTTGATGATGTTGCGCAGACGCCAGCCATCGGCGAACTCGTCTTCGCCGGACTTGAGGTGCAGCACGATGCGGGTACCGCGATCAGCCTTGTCGACGGTGGCGACTTCGAATTCGCCCTCGCCCTTGGACGACCAGTGCACGCCTTCGCTCGCAGCGAGGCCGGCACGGCGGCTGAACACTTCGACCTGGTCGGCCACGATGAACGCCGAATAGAAACCGACGCCGAACTGACCGATCAGGTGGGAATCTTTCTTCTGATCGCCCGACAGATTCTTCATGAAGTCGGCTGTGCCAGACTTGGCGATGGTGCCCAGGTGCGTGATCACCTCTTCGCGGCTCATGCCGATGCCGTTGTCTTCGAGGGTGACGGTTTTCGCGTCTTTGTCGAAGCTCACACGGATTTTCAGCTCAGCGCCGCCTTCCAGCAGTTCAGGCTTGGAAAGGGCTTCGAAACGTAATTTGTCGACAGCGTCAGAGGCGTTCGAAATCAGCTCGCGAAGGAAAATTTCCTTATTCGAATACAGCGAGTGAATCATCAGGTGCAGCAGTTGCTTCACCTCGGTCTGGAAGCCCAGGGTTTCCTTTTGAGTTTCCACGCTCATGGTCATCAAACTCCAAGTGGATGGTGGTGTCCGCCTCGCTGAGATTGGCGGCGGGATGTCCTCAAGGTGGGGGCAACGCTGATGATTTCAAGGGCGATCCGGTTTTGATGGCTCCTGGATCTTGAAATGCGCCCGGGCGGTGGCGATGGGTTCGGCCTCGACGTCTTGCCAGGCGGTGATCGCAACGTTGGCCACCCGCCTCCCCTGGCGCCAGACCTGGCATTTGGCATAGGTGTCGCGAAACTGCCCGGTGCGCAGGTAATCCAGGGAAAAGTCGATGATCTTTGGCACCCCCGGCGTGCCGGTGGCGATCAACAGGTGAACGGCGGCCGACAGCTCCATGAAGCCGGCAATGACCCCGCCATGGATGGCCGGCAGTAAAGGGTTACCAATATTGTCCTTGTTGGCTGGCAGGCGAAACACCAAGTCATCGCCCTGGCGCGCGCATTCGACGCCGATGAGTTGGGCATAGGGGATCGAGGCGAGCAGCAGCGCGTAGTCGCCCTGCTCGCAGGCGCGACGCAGTTGTTCCTGGGTGGTATCGGTCATGGTTGGCCCACGGCGGTCATCGGGCTGGCCTTGCCCATCCCCTTGGCATGCTGGCCCAGGCGCATGAACGTGCCCACCACATGGGCAATGGGTTGCTCGGGGTCGTCCTGATAGGCGAAACCCCGGGTGAAGATCACGTCCGGGGTCACCCGATAGCATTGAGCAAAGCCGTAGACGTCCTTGTGGGGCTCGGCGGCGTGCATGTAGTCGATGCGCAGGTCGAGGGTCGGACAGACCTCGAATTGCGGCAGCACACACAAGGTCGACATGCCGCACGCGCTGTCCATCAACGAGGTCAACGCGCCACCGTGGATGATGCCCGTCAGGGGGTTGCCGACGATTTGCGGGCTGAACGGCAGGATGAGCGTTAGCCCGTCACGACTGGCGCTGTGCAACTTCAAGCCCAGCACCTGGCAATGCCGCAAGGCGGATAAAAAGCGCGTGGCACGCTCAAAAATGGGATCTTCAGCCATGTCCATCAATGCCCTTGTTCGTTTAGAGGCCTGGCAACAGCACGTTCGCTAAAGTTCCGCGACCGTGCAAAGTTATATATCTGTAGCAAAAGAGGAACTTAACCTGAGGGGGGTAGCTCAAAAGGCCAGTAGTTATTTCCATAAGGAGAAACACCCCATGCGTAAGACTTTTGCTATTGCCTTGATGTTGGCCGCCTCCCTCGGTCTCGCTGCCTGCGATAAAAAATCCGAGGACAAAGCTCAAGATGCCAACCAACACGCTGAGCAAGCTCAGCAAGACATGAACAAAGCACAGGATAAAGTGAACGACGCGGCGAAAGAAAACGCCGAAGCTGCCAAAGCTCAGGCCGAATCGAACGCAGCCGCTGCGAAGGAAGAAGCACCTGCTACCGCGCCTAAAACCAACTGATACGGTTTTAGTGACAAAAAGAAACCCGCCTGGTGCGGGTTTTCTTTTGCCTGGGATTTAGCTGATCGATCAGGCGGCCTCTTTACCCACTTCAGGCGCTGGCGCTTCCGTCGGGGTATAGACCATGACGTCCAGCACGTCGGAGTGAAACTCGCGCTGATACAAGACAAACACCACACCCGCACTCATCAGCATGAATAACCAGGGGCTGACGAACCACGCCAACATGGTCATGCCGAAATAATAGGCACGCAGGCCGAAGTTGAACTGGTTGGCCGCCATGGAGATCACCCGCGCCGCCCTGAGTGCAAAGGCCTTGCGCTCCTGTTCCGAGACATGCCGCTCACCGATCATCGGCGCCGAGCCAATCAGCACCGCCGCGAAGTTGTATTGGCGCATGCACCAACTGAAGGTGAAAAACGCGTAGACAAACACCAGCGCCAGGCACAGCAACTTGACCTCCGCCATGCCCTGGGAAGCCTGCTGCACCATGGGGATGTCCGCCAGCAACGATACGGCCCGATCAGACGCCCCAAGTACCGTCAGGATGCCGGCCAGAATAATCAGCGTGCTGGAGGCGAAGAATGAAGCGTTGCGCTCCAGGTTGCCGATCACGCTGGCATCGGCGATGCGGTTCTCGCGCAACAGCATGCGCCGCATCCAATCTTCGCGGTACAGGTGCATGACACTGGCCAGGCAGGCGGTATCGCGGGCCTTCCAGGTGGCGTAACGGGTGTAGCCCGCCCAGCAGATGATGAACCAGGCGGCGGCAAGCAGATGGATCAGGTTGGCTTGGATGAATGACATTCGATTTCCTGTGACGAAACTAATCTGTGGCAACTTGCAATGGACCCTGTGGGAGCGGGCTTGCTCGCGAATGCGGTGTATCAGACCGCACATTTGTAGCTGAAACACCGCATTCGCGAGCAAGCCCGCTCCCACAAGGTTTTGTGCAAGCCTTTCAAGACACTGCTTCGACGTTAGCCCACGAAAAAAGACACCGCACTCAAGAAAAATGCCCCGTATCGATTGATACGGGGCATTTCGGTTTTATCGGTGAAGCTGCTTGAAGCCGATCAGGCCAACGCTTCGCTGCGCTTGCCCAGCAGGCGATCACACACCACCGCGACGGCCAAGGTCATCACCGAAGGCACCAACCAGGCCAGGCCTTGTTCGCTCAGCGGCAAGTGGGCCAGTTGCGTCGGCATCCAGTCCGCCAGCCCGGCGCCCTTGAGCGCATCGATCAGGCCAAACAGGAACGACACCAGCATCACCGGACCAACGATGCGACCCTGCTCGTGCCAGAAGTCCTTGCAAAAGCTCAGGGCCACCAGGGCGATGCACGGCGGGTAGATCGCGGTGAGGACCGGAATCGAGAACGCGATCAGCTTGGTCAGGCCCAGGTTGGACACCAGCAGCGAAAAGGCTGCCAGGATCACGACCAGAGTCTTGTAGGACAGCGGCAGGACGCGACTGAAGTACTCGGCGCAGGCGCAGGTCAGGCCGACCGCGGTCACCAGGCATGCGAGGGAGATCAGTACCGCCAGGAAACCGCTGCCCAGGCTGCCGAAGGTGTGTTGCACGTAGGCATGCAACACCGCGGCGCCGTTGGTCGCGCCCGTGGCCACTTCGTGGCTGCCCGAACCCAGGCGGAACAAGCTGACGTAGACCAGCGCCAGGCCCACCCCGGCAATCAGCCCGGCGATGATCGCGTAGCGGGTGATCAAGGCCGGCGATTCGACGCCCCGGGAACGGATCGCGTTGACGATGACGATGCCGAACACCAAGGCGCCCAGGGTATCCATGGTCAGGTAGCCATTGATGAAACCTTGGGAGAACGGTGCCGCCACGTATTCGGGGGTCGCCACGCCGATATCGCCGGCCGGCAAGGCAAACGCGGCGATGCCGAGCACGGCCAGGGCGATGATCTTCAGGGGGGCAAGGAAACGTCCGACGGTGTCCAGCAGGCGACCCGGGTAGAGCGAGATGAAAAACACCAGCAGGAAATACACGGCGCTATAGAGGAACAGTGCCAGCGGGCTTTCGCCAGTCAACGGCGCCAGACCAACTTCGAACGAAACGGTGGCGGTACGCGGCGTGGCGAACAACGGGCCGACGGCCAAGTAGCACACCGCCGCCAGCAAGCCGCCGGCGATCTTGCCGATGGGGCTGCTCAAGGCGTCCATCGCACCACCCACCTTGGCCAGTGCCACGACCGTGATGACCGGCAGCCCGACCGCCGTGATCAAGAAGCCCAGCGCAGCCATCCAGACATGAGGCCCGGACTGCAAACCGACGATAGGCGGGAAGATGATGTTGCCAGCCCCGACGAACAGGGCAAATGTCATGAAACCAAGCGCCAGGATATCCTGGCCTTTCAACACTTTCATTAAGGAAACCACACTACTGAATCGGAATTTAGAGAGGGATTTCCCTTATGGGTAGAGGGAAATGCTGCCGATCCGTATGGGATCGACCCGTTTAGCGCGGCGCTTCCTTGTGGGCAGCGGTCGCAAAAATGGCTGCTAGCCTAACGAATCTGGCGATAAAACGCACTGTAAAGGGGCAAACTATCCGATGCGCGACGGTCCTGTGTCGCGTTTACGTATCTATTTTTCCTCACAAAACCCTGTGGCGAGGGGATTTATCTGTGGGAGCAAGGCTTGCCCGCGATGGCATCAACGTGATCTGACAGATAGAACCGAGTCGCCTGTATCGCGGGCAAGCCTTGCTCCCACAGAGAGTTGTTTTCACAAAGCCTTGCTCCTACACAGTCTTGTTCCCACATATCCTTGCTCCCACCGTGCCAGAAACGACAAAGGCCACCCGAAGGTGGCCTTTGTTGCTGGAACAAAAAAGTCAGCCGAAGCTTACTTCTTCATTTCCCAGCCAGTCAGCTCGGCCAGGGCCTTGCCGATGTCTGCCAGCGAACGCACGGTTTTCACGCCTGCGTCTTGCAGCGCAGCGAATTTCTCGTCTGCAGTGCCTTTGCCGCCAGAGATGATTGCACCAGCATGACCCATGCGCTTGCCCGGAGGAGCAGTCACACCAGCGATGTAGGAAACAACCGGCTTGGTCACGTTGGCCTTGATGTAGGCAGCGGCTTCTTCTTCAGCCGAACCGCCGATCTCACCGATCATGACGATCGCTTCGGTCTTCGGGTCTTCCTGGAACAGCTTCAGGATGTCGATGAAGTTCGAGCCTGGGATCGGGTCACCGCCGATGCCGACGCAAGTCGACTGACCGAAACCGGCGTCAGTGGTCTGCTTCACAGCTTCGTAGGTCAGGGTGCCGGAACGGGAAACGATACCGACCTTGCCTGGCAAGTGAATGTGACCTGGCATGATGCCGATCTTGCATTCGCCTGGGGTGATCACGCCTGGGCAGTTAGGGCCGATCAGGGTGATACCCAGCTCGTCGCACTTGACCTTGGCTTCCAGCATGTCGATGGTCGGGATGCCTTCGGTGATGCAGACGATCAGCTTGATGCCGCCGAACGCTGCTTCAAGGATGGAATCCTTGCAGAAAGGAGCTGGAACGTAGATCACGCTGGCGGTGGCGCCAGTGGCAGCTACAGCGTCTTTCACGGTGTTGAAGACCGGCAGGCCCAGGTGCTCGGTGCCGCCTTTGCCCGGTGTTACGCCGCCAACCATCTTGGTGCCGTATTCCAGGGCTTGCTGGGTGTGGAAACTACCTTGCGAACCGGTAATACCCTGGCAGATAACCTTGGTGTCTTTATTGATCAGGACGCTCATTATTTGCCCTCCGCAGCTTTAACGACTTGTTGAGCAGCGTCGGTCAGGCTGGTAGCAGCGATGATGTTCAAACCGCTTTCTGCCAGTACTTTAGCGCCCAGCTCAGCGTTGTTGCCTTCGAGGCGAACAACAACCGGGATTTTCACGCCGACTTCTTTCACGGCGCCGATGATGCCTTCGGCAATCATGTCGCAGCGAACGATGCCGCCGAAGATGTTGACCAGTACTGCGGCGACGTTGGTGTCGGACAGGATGATCTTGAACGCTTCGGTTACACGTTCCTTGGTAGCTCCGCCGCCCACGTCGAGGAAGTTGGCTGGCTTGCCGCCATGCAGGTTGACGATGTCCATGGTACCCATGGCCAGGCCGGCACCGTTGACCATGCAGCCGATGTTGCCTTCCAGGGCTACGTAGTTCAGTTCGAACTTGGCAGCGTGCGCTTCGCGCGGATCGTCTTGCGACGGATCGTGGAAAGTCTTCAGCTTAGGCTGACGGTACATGGCGTTGGCGTCGATGTTGATCTTGGCATCGAGGCAGTGCAGATCGCCGTCGGCCTTGATCACCAGCGGGTTCACTTCCAGCAGTGCCAGGTCGTGGTCCTGGAACAGCTTGGCCAGACCTACGAAGATCTTGGCGAATTGAGTGACCTGCTTGCCTTCCAGACCCAGCTGGAAAGCCAGCTCGCGACCCTGGAATGGCTGTGCGCCAACCAGTGGATCGATGGTGGCCTTGAGGATTTTCTCAGGGGTATCGTGAGCGATTTTCTCGATGTCCACGCCACCTTCGGTGGAAGCCATGAACACGATGCGACGGCTCGAACGATCAACGACAGCGCCCAGGTACAGCTCTTTAGCGATATCAGTGCACGATTCAACCAGGATCTTGGTGACTGGCTGACCGTTGGCGTCAGTCTGGTAAGTCACCAGACGCTTGCCCAGCCACTGCTGTGCGAAGGCTTTGGCGTCTTCTTTGCTGCGAACCAGCTTGACGCCGCCCGCTTTACCGCGACCACCGGCGTGAACCTGGGCTTTGACAACCCATTCGCTGCCGCCGATTTTGTCGCAAGCTTCTGCTGCCGCTTCCGGGGTGTCTACCGCGTAACCGGTGGATACTGGCAGGCCGTACTCAGCGAACAGCTGCTTACCCTGATACTCGTGAAGATTCATGCTTATTACCGTCTTCGTTAGGTACTGCGCATTCGGTGCTGCACCGTTCTGGTGCCGCACCACCTGTGACTGCTGCTTGCGCAGCGTTCCGGTGAACCGGTGCCGCTACGCAAGGCTGCGTCCAGCGGATATTCCGCGGTGAGTCTTGCTCGCAAGGCTCACGACGGGCCATACCGCCGTGGTTTCTTATTGTCTATTAACGCTTCTTGCGGTTGGCCACGTGGATGGCGCCGCCATTTACGGCCAGGGCCGCTTCGTGCAAGGCTTCGGACAGGGTCGGATGGGAGAAGACCATCATGCCCAGGTCTTCAGCGCTGGTGCCGAATTCCATACCGATCGCGCCTTGCTGTACCAGCTCGGCAGCGCTTGGGCCAATAACGTGAACGCCCAATACGCGGTCCGTCTTGGCATCGGCGATGACTTTCACGAAACCACCGGTATCGTTGGCTGCCATGGCACGGCCACTGGCGGCGAACGGGAAGGTGCCGACGTTAACTTCAACGCCTTCGGCTTTCAAGGCCTGCTCGGTCTTGCCAACCCATGCGATTTCCGGGTGGGTGTAGATAACCGAAGGGATCAGGTCGTAGTTCATCTGGGCTTTGTGGCCCTTGATGCGCTCGACAACCATGATGCCTTCCTCGGAAGCCTTGTGCGCCAGCATCATGCCGCGGACCACGTCACCGATGGCGAAGACGCCCGGTACGGCGGTTGCGCAATGATCGTCAACGTGGATGAAGCCGCGCTCATCGATTTCCACGCCGCTGTCGGCAGCCAGCAAGTCGGTGGTCACCGGGCGACGGCCGACCGCTACGATCAGCTTGTCGAAGGTGATGGTCTGTTCGCCCTTGGCGTCGGTGTAGTTCACCACAACTTCTTCGCCGTTGACCTTCGAACCGGTCACGCGAGCGCCCAGCTTGATGTCCAGGCCCTGTTTGGTCAGGGTTTTCAGCGCTTCCTTGGACACCGCGGTGTCAGCGGCCATCAGGAAGGTGTCGAGGGCTTCGAGCACGGTCACTTCAGCGCCCAGGCGCGACCATACCGAACCCAGCTCGAGGCCGATCACGCCAGCGCCGATCACGCCCAGGCGTTTTGGCACGGTCTGGAATTCCAGGGCGCCGGTGGAGTCGACGATCACGTTCTGGTCGACCGGAGCCGGTGGGATGTCGATCGGACGCGAGCCTGGCGCCAGGATGACGTTTTCGGCTTCGATCACTTCAACCGAACCGTCTGGCTTGGTCACTTCGACTTTCTTGCCCATCAGCAGCTTGCCGTGGCCTTCGATGGAGGTCACGCCGTTGGCCTTGAACAGGGTGGCGACACCGCTGGTCAGGTTCTTGACGATGCCAGCCTTGCGGCCAACCATCGCGGCCACGTCCATTTTCACTTCACCGGTAGAGATACCGTGAACGTTGAAGCTTTCTTTCGCTTCCTTGTATTTCCAGGAGCTGTCCAGCAGCGCCTTGGAAGGAATGCAACCGACGTTCAGGCAAGTACCGCCCAAGGCCTGTTTGCCTTCCTTGTCGGTGTATTTCTCGATGCAGGCAGTGGTAAGGCCCAGTTGCGCAGCCTTGATGGCCGCTACGTAGCCGCCAGGGCCCGCACCAATCACTACCACGTCGAATTTCTGAGTCATGAGTCATTCCTTTTCGAATCAAACCGGACGATCACTTGTGATGACCGTCGAGGGACGAAACCGGTTGTTTCAGCAAGAGGCCGGTCGACAGACCGGCCCTCGCGGCGAAAATCAGATATCCAGCAGCAGACGAGCCGGATCTTCAAGCAGGTTCTTGATGGTGACCAGGAACGTCACGGCTTCTTTGCCGTCGATCAGGCGGTGATCGTAAGACAGAGCCAGGTACATCATCGGACGAATCACGACCTGACCATTGATCGCCATCGGACGCTGCAGGATGTTGTGCATGCCCAGGATAGCCGCTTGCGGCGGGTTGACGATCGGGGTCGACATCATCGAACCGAATGTACCACCGTTGGTGATGGTGAACGTACCGCCGGTCATCTCTTCGATGGACAGCTTGCCGTCACGGGCCTTCTTGCCGAAGGTGGCGATGCCGCCTTCGATTTCGGCCAGGCTCATCAGTTCGGCGTTGCGCAGTACCGGAACCACCAGGCCACGGTCGCTGGAAACCGCGACACCGATGTCGGCGTAGCCGTGGTAGACGATGTCGGAACCGTCGATCGACGCGTTGACGGCCGGGAAGCGTTTCAGCGCTTCGGTGGCAGCCTTGACGAAGAACGACATGAAGCCCAGGCGTACGCCGTTGTGGGACTTCTCGAACAGGTCTTTGTACTTCGAACGCAGGGCCATGACTTCGGTCATGTCGACTTCGTTGAAGGTGGTCAGCATCGCCATGTTCGACTGAGCTTCAACCAGACGCTCGGCAACCTTGGCACGCAGGCGGGTCATTGGAACGCGCTTTTCAACGCGGTCACCGGCAGCGAACACCGGAGCGGCGGCGGCCGGCGCGGCAGGCTTGGACGGGGCAGCGGCTGGCGCGGCTTTCTTGGCGGCAACGGCGGCCACCACGTCTTCCTTGGTCACACGACCGCCCTTGCCGGTGCCGGCAACGGAAGCGATGTTGATGCCATTCTCTTCGGCAATCTTGCGAGCAGCAGGCGCAGCGACTGGATCGTCTTCGCCATCGGCGGCTGGAGCAGCAGCTTGGGCAGCGGCAGGCGCAGCAGCGGCGGCTGGAGCGGCGGCGGCGGCGCCGCCCTCTTCGATCGAGCCCAGGACCTGGTTCGACAGAACGGTAGCGCCCTCCTCGGCAATGATTGCGCCCAGCACGCCGTCAGCTTCGGCCAACACTTCCAGCACGACCTTGTCGGTCTCGATGTCGACGATCAGGTCGTCACGCTTGACGGCCTCGCCTGGTTTCTTGTGCCAGGTGGCAACGGTGCCATCGGCAACCGATTCCGGGAATGACGGGGCTTTGATTTCGATAGCCATTATCTGTGGGTCCTTAAAATTCGGTTTCAGTCAGCGCGAAGGCGTTAAACAGTGAAGGCATCTTGCAGCAGTTTTTCCTGCTGCTCGGCGTGCATCGACGCATAACCACACGCAGGTGCAGCGGAAGCATCACGGCCGGCATATTCCAGGCCCAGGGCCTTGTTATGGTTGCCGATGCTGCGACGCAGGTGATGCTGGCTGCTGTACCACGCGCCTTGGTTCATCGGTTCTTCCTGACACCACACCACATGGGTGAGGTTGGTGTAAGGCGCGATGGCCTCCATCAGGTCCTCTTCCGGGAACGGGTAAAGCTGCTCGATACGCACGATGGCGATGTCTTCGCGGCCTTCGGCACGACGTTTTTCCAGCAAGTCGTAGTAGACCTTGCCGCTGCACAGGATCAGGCGAGTCACCTTCGCCGCGTCCAGGGTATCGATTTCCGAAATGACGGTCTGGAACGAGCCTTCGGCCAGGTCCTCGAGCGTTGAGATCGCCAGCTTGTGACGCAGCAGCGACTTCGGTGTCAGCACGATCAGCGGCTTGCGCAGCGGACGGATGACCTGGCGACGCAGCAGGTGGTAGATCTGTGCCGGGGTCGTTGGTACGCAAACCTGGACGTTGTGCTCGGCGCACAGTTGCAGGTAACGCTCCAGACGTGCCGACGAGTGCTCCGGCCCCTGCCCTTCATAACCGTGTGGCAACAGCATGGTCAGACCGCAGAGACGGCCCCACTTGTGCTCGCCGCTGGTGATGAACTGGTCGACAACCACCTGGGCACCGTTGGCGAAGTCGCCGAATTGGGCTTCCCAGATCACCAGGGCATTTGGCTCGGTGGTGGAATAGCCATATTCGAACGCCAGGACGGCTTCTTCGGACAGCAGCGAATCGTACAAGTCGAAACGTGGCTGGCCTTTGTACAGGTGTTGCAGCGGGATGTAGGTGCTGGCGTCTTTCTGGTTGTGCAGCGCCGCGTGGCGGTGCGAGAAAGTACCGCGGCCTACGTCCTGGCCGGTGATGCGAATCGGGTGACCTTCGAACGCCAGGGTCGCGTACGCCATGGTTTCGGCGTAACCCCAGTTGATCGGCAGGCCGCCGGCTTGCATCTTCTGCCGGTCTTCGTAGATCTTCGCAACCTGGCGCTGGACCACGAAGCCTTCCGGGATTTCCAGCAGCTTGGCGGACAGTTCCTGCAGGGTCTTGAGGTCGAAACGCGTGTCGTGACGCGCGGTCCAGGCGTGGCCCAGGTACGGACGCCAGTCCACGAACAACTCTTTGTTCGGTTCCTTGACCAGGCTTTTTACAACGTGCAGGCCGTTATCCAGGGCATTGCGATATTCATCGACTTTTTCCTGGACGCGCTCTGCATCCAGCACGCCGCCTTGGGTCAGGCGCTCGGCATACAGCTCACGGGTGGTGCGCTGCTTGGCGATCTGCTGGTACATCAGAGGCTGGGTACCGCTAGGCTCGTCGGCCTCGTTGTGGCCGCGACGACGGTAGCAGACCAGGTCGATCACCACGTCGCGCTTGTACTGCATGCGGTAGTCGATGGCCAACTGGGTCACGAACAGCACGGCTTCCGGGTCATCGCCATTCACATGGAGAATCGGCGCCTGGATCATCTTCGCGACGTCGGTTGCGTACTCGGTGGAACGCGAGTCCAGCGGGTTGCTGATGGTGAAACCGACCTGGTTGTTGATCACGATGTGCACGGTGCCGCCGGTCTTGAAACCGCGGGTCTGCGACATCTGGAAGGTTTCCATGACCACGCCTTGACCGGCGAATGCCGCGTCACCGTGGATGGAGATCGGCAGCACCTTCTCGCCGGTCGGGTCGTTGCGACGATCCTGGCGGGCACGGACCGAACCCTCGACCACCGGGGAAACGATTTCCAGGTGGGACGGGTTGAAAGCCATGGCCAAGTGGACTTCGCCACCGGTGGTCATCACGTTGGACGAGAAGCCCTGGTGGTACTTCACGTCACCGGAGCCCAGCTCGACCTTCTTCTTGCCTTCGAACTCGTCGAACAGCTCGCGCGGGTTCTTGCCGAAGGTGTTGACCAGCACGTTCAGGCGGCCACGGTGGGCCATGCCGATGACCACTTCCTTGGTGCCGTAGGAACCGGAACGCTGGATCAGCTCATCCAGCATTGGAATCAGGCTTTCGCCGCCTTCCAGGCCGAAACGCTTGGTGCCCGGATATTTGGTACCCAGGTATTTTTCCAGGCCTTCACCGGCGGTGACGCGCTCGAGCAAGTGGCTCTTGATGTCGGCGGAGTACGTCGGACGGCCACGAACGCTTTCCAGACGCTGCTGGAACCACTGGCGCTGCTCGGAATCGGTGATGTGCGTGAATTCAGCGCCGATGGTGCGGCAATATGTCTGCTGCAACGCTTCGTGAATTTCGCGTAGGCTCGCTTCCTCTTTGCCGATGAACAGGTCGCCGGCACGGAAGGTCGTATCAAGGTCGGCATTGGTCAAGCCGTAGTGAGTGATCGACAGGTCTGCAGGTGCAGGACGCTGCCACAGCCCCAGCGGGTCAAGCTGGGCTGCCTGGTGGCCACGCATCCGGTAGGCCTGGATCAGTCGCAATACTTCAACTTGCTTCTTCTCGTGCTCGGAGCTCACGCTGCCGGCAGACACCGGTTGAGCGCGGCGCTGGTTCTTTGCCAGCAGCACGAAATGATCGCGAATCGTCGAGTGCGAAACATCAGTGGCAGAGTTACCGTCAGCCGGCAACTTCTGAAAGTAGGTGCGCCATTCTTCTGGCACAGCGTTAGGGTCGTGCAGGTAGAGCTCGTAGAGCTCTTCCACATAGGCAGCGTTACCACCGGAGAGGTGGGCACTGTTCCACATGCGCTGCATCACGCTTTCTTGCATGCTTGGTCACCCTCGATTAGGGGAACACCACCGGCGAAAACACCGAGCAAACTTGCAGAAGTCCGAGTGCAGCGACTAAAACAAGCCACTTAGGATCACGCTGATAGTCCGGGTACCAGCCCGGATGCCCCTGCTTGTCTCATTTCTTCAAAATAAGAACCGCCGCTTTGTGAGCGGCTGTTCTGGTTATAGCCAAGACGCGGGTTGAAGCCCGCGCCTGGCCTTTACGGGTACAGCGGTTCTACGGGTACAGCAGCTGAATCACACGCCGTTTTGCAGCAGCATGTTACGTACGTGACCGATGGCCTTAGTCGGGTTCAGGCCTTTCGGGCAGACGTTGACGCAGTTCATGATCCCGCGGCAGCGGAATACGCTGAACGGGTCATCCAGTGCGGCCAGACGCTCGGACGTCTTGGTGTCACGGCTGTCTGCCAGGAAGCGGTACGCTTGCAGCAGGGCGGCCGGGCCCAGGAACTTGTCCGGGTTCCACCAGAAGGATGGGCACGAGGTCGAGCAGCAAGCGCACAGGATGCACTCGTACAGACCGTCGAGCTTCTCACGCTCTTCCGGGGACTGCAGACGCTCGATGGCCGGAGCCGGCGTGTCGTTCTGCAGGAATGGCTTCACCTTCTCGTATTGCTTGTAGAAGATGCTCATATCGACGACCAGGTCACGGATAACCGGCAAACCTGGCAACGGACGAACCACCAGCTTGTTGCCCTTGACCACGGCCGACAGCGGCGTGATGCAGGCCAGGCCGTTCTTGCCGTTGATGTTCATGCCGTCGGAGCCGCAAACGCCCTCACGGCAAGAGCGACGATAGGAAAAACCTTCGTCCTGCTCCTTGATCAGGGCCAGCACGTCCAGCACCATCAGGTCTTTACCACCGGTATCGACCTTGAATTCCTGCATGAACGGCGCAGCGTCCTGATCAGGGTTGTAGCGATAAACACTGACTTGCAACATAGCGGTCACCCTTAATAAGTCCGGACTTTTGGTTCGAAAGTCGGAACAGTCTTCGGCGAGAAGTTCACGGCACGCTTGGCGACGCGTTTTTCACCCGGGAAGTACAAGGTGTGGCACAGCCAGTTTTCGTCGTCACGGTCTTCGAAGTCTTCGCGGGCGTGGGCACCACGGGACTCTTTACGCACTTCTGCGGCGATGGCGGTGGCTTCGGCCACTTCCAGCAGGTTCTGCAATTCCAGCGCTTCGATACGAGCAGTGTTGAACGCCTGCGACTTATCGTTGATCTTCACGTTGGCGATTCGTTCACGCAATTGCGCCAGCTGGGCAATACCCTTCTGCATGTATTCGCCGGTACGGAACACACCGAAGTAGTTCTGCATGCAGTTTTGCAGCTCGCGACGCAGGGTTGCCACGTCCTCGCCTTCGGTACGCTCGTTCAGAGCGGACAGACGCGCCAGGGCGGCTTCGATGTTGGCGTCGGTGGCATCGTCATATTCGATACCGTCGGACAGCGCTTTCTCCAGGTGCAGGCCGGCAGCACGACCGAAGACCACCAGGTCGAGCAGCGAGTTGCCGCCCAGGCGGTTGGCACCGTGGACCGATACGCACGCCACTTCACCCACTGCGAACAGGCCAGGGATGATTTCGTCCACGCCTTCGCCGTTCTGGGTGATCGCCTGGCCGTGAATGTTGGTGGCAACGCCGCCCATCATATAGTGGCAGGTTGGAACTACTGGAACCGGCGCGACGACCGGGTCGACGTGGGCGAAGGTCTTGGACAGTTCGCAGATACCTGGCAGGCGGCTGTGCAGCACTTCCTCGCCCAGGTGATCGAGCTTGAGCATCACGTGGTCGCCATTCGGACCGCAACCGTTGCCGGCGATGATTTCTTTCACCATCGAACGGGCAACTACGTCGCGACCGGCAAGGTCCTTGGCGTTCGGCGCATAACGCTCCATGAAACGCTCGCCGTGCTTGTTGATCAGGTAACCGCCTTCACCGCGGCAACCTTCGGTGACCAGTACACCGGCGCCGGCGATGCCGGTCGGGTGGAACTGCCACATTTCGATGTCTTGTACCGGCACGCCAGCACGCAGGGCCATGCCAACGCCGTCACCGGTGTTGATCAGGGCATTGGTGGTGGAAGCATAGATACGGCCTGCACCGCCGGTCGCCAGTACGGTGGCCTTGGCGCGGATGTAGGTGGTTTCGCCGGTTTCGATGCAGATCGCGATCACACCGACGAAGGCGCCGTCCTGGTTCTTCACCAGGTCAACGGCATAGTACTCGTTCAGGAACGTAGTACCGGCTTTCAGGTTGCCCTGGTACAGGGTGTGCAGCAGTGCGTGACCGGTACGGTCGGACGCCGCGCAAGTACGCGCAGCCTGGCCGCCCTTGCCGTAGTCCTTGGACTGGCCACCGAACGGACGCTGGTAGATACGACCTTGCTCGGTACGCGAGAACGGCATGCCCATGTGGTCCAGCTCGAACACAGCGGCCGGGCCTTCCTGACACATGTATTCGATCGCGTCCTGGTCACCGATGTAGTCGGAACCCTTGACGGTATCGTACATGTGCCAGCGCCAGTCATCGTTCGGGTCGGCCGAAGCGATGGCACAGGTGATGCCACCCTGGGCGGAAACGGTGTGCGAACGCGTTGGGAAAACCTTGGTGATCACGGCAGTCTTGTGACCGCCCTGTGCCAGTTGCAGCGCTGCGCGCATGCCGGCACCGCCACCACCAATGATGATGGCGTCGAAAGAAATCGTTGGAATGTTAGCCATGGATCAGATACCCCAGAGAATCTGCACACCCCAGACGAAGTAAGCGAACATCGCAACGCCGCATACCGCCTGGAAAAGGAAACGTACGGCAGTCGCCGACTTGCCGAACGCCATTTGCGTCAGGTAGTCGGTCGCGATGGTCCACATGCCGACCCAGGCGTGAGCGCCCAGTGCGACGAGTGCCAGCAGACTGAAGATGCGCATCCAGTTGTTTGCGAACAGTTCATGCCATTGGGCGTAGCCAATGCCAGGGTTTGCCACGACATATCCAATCAGGAAAATGAAGTAAGCCGCGAGAACGACCGCAGACACACGCTGGGCCATCCAGTCATACAGGCCCGAACGCGAAAGGTTCGTGACGTTGGTTACCATATCCAGACTCCTGCCAGAACGATCAGCACCGCAGACACGGCGATAATGATTTTCGAGCCCAGCTTGCCGCCTTCCAGCGTCTCACCGATGCCCATGTCCATGATCAAGTGGCGCACACCGGCAACCAAGTGATACAGCAAGGCGGACAGGATGCCCCAAATCACTAGCTTGGCTAGCGGACTGGTCAGACACGCTTTCACCTGACCGAAGCCTTCTTCCGAATCGAGCGACTTGTCCAATGCATAAAGCATGATGGCCAGGCTGACGAAGAGGATGACACCGGAAATACGGTGAAGAATGGACGTGTAAGCAGTGACTGGGAGTTTGATGGTCCTTAGGTCTAGGTTTACAGGTCGTTGGCTTTTCACGGCTTTTTTTTCACACTGAAGAGCCCCTAACAATCAGGGCAAAGTTGTTGGGGCGCGCACTGGTCAGGTACTCACCACCCAGGGAGTGACGACCCCCAAGAAAGCAGGCCCAAAAGCCCCTGGCGGTCGGTGGCCGAGTATAGACAGTTAGGCTACTAATGACAACGCGTTCACCTTCCCCTAATAGCGCATTGCACATATGGCGCAAAAGGCGTAAACGGCAGGCAATTTCGCGGAAAAAGTGCGGTTAAAGCCTTCTGGAGCAAGACTTTAGGCAAATTGACTTTCGGATTTATCTCACTATAGTGGTGCGGGCCCTGCGTGGGGGGTCTGTCTGATGATTTCAAGCATTAATAGGAGGCCACATGGCTGACAAAAAAGCGCAGTTGATCATCGAGGGCGCAGCCCCCGTCGAGCTGCCCATTTTAACCGGCACCGTTGGTCCCGATGTAATCGACGTACGGGGCCTGACGGCCACGGGCCGTTTCACCTTTGACCCAGGTTTCATGTCGACCGCCTCGTGCGAGTCGAAAATCACCTACATCGACGGCGACAACGGCATCCTGCTGCACCGCGGCTACCCGATCGAGCAACTGGCTGAAAAATCGGACTACCTGGAAACCTGCTACCTGCTGCTCAACGGCGAGCTGCCAACCGCAGAGCAAAAGGCCCAGTTCGTCAGCACCGTGAAGAACCACACCATGGTTCACGAGCAGTTGAAGACTTTCTTCAACGGTTTCCGTCGCGATGCCCACCCGATGGCCGTCATGTGCGGCGTTGTCGGTGCCCTCTCGGCCTTCTACCACGACTCCCTGGACATCAATAACCCCCAGCATCGCGAAATCTCCGCGATCCGCCTGGTGGCGAAGATGCCGACCCTGGCAGCCATGGTCTACAAGTACTCCATGGGCCAGCCCATGATGTACCCGCGCAACGACCTGACCTATGCAGAGAACTTCCTGCATATGATGTTCAACACCCCGTGCGAGATCAAACCGATCAGCCCGGTGCTCGCCAAGGCCATGGACCGGATCTTCATCCTCCATGCCGACCACGAGCAGAACGCCTCTACGTCCACCGTGCGCCTGGCAGGCTCCTCGGGTGCCAACCCGTTCGCCTGTATCGCCGCCGGTATCGCCGCACTCTGGGGCCCTGCCCACGGCGGTGCCAACGAAGCGGTACTGACCATGCTCGATGAAATCGGCGATGTCTCGAACATCGACAAGTTCATCGCCAAGGCCAAGGACAAGAACGATCCGTTCAAGCTGATGGGCTTCGGTCACCGGGTCTACAAGAACCGCGACCCGCGCGCCACCGTCATGAAGCAGACCTGCGACGAAGTACTCAAGGAACTGGGGATCAAGAACGATCCGCAACTCGAACTGGCCATGCGCCTGGAAGAGATCGCCCTGACCGACCCGTACTTCATCGAGCGCTCGCTGTACCCGAACGTCGACTTCTACTCGGGGATCATCCTCAAGGCGATCGGCATTCCAACCAGCATGTTCACCGTGATCTTCGCCCTGGCGCGGACCGTGGGCTGGATCTCCCACTGGAAGGAAATGCTCTCCAGCCCGTACAAGATCGGCCGCCCGCGCCAGTTGTACACCGGCTACGAGTCGCGTGACATCACCCAGCTGGAAGACCGCAAGTAAGACCTGCCTTGCAATGAGGTCTTGAGCTGCACCGAAACAGCCCCTGCTTCTTATATAAGAGCAGGGGCTGTTTTGTTTGGGTCTCTTTTCATCTGATCCAGAAGCTGCATTGGCAGACCCGGCGCCATCGCGAGCAAGCTCGCTCCCACCGTTGACCGGTTGTGAACACAGAACCTGTACTCACTTGAGATCCCCTGTGGGAGCGAGCTTGCTCGCGATGACGGCAGCCCTGCCAACCCTTAAACCCAGCACAAAAAAATACCCCAGCCTCTGGACCGGGGTATTTCTTCAAACGCACCGCTTTAACTTGAAGCTTTCAGCTTGTCGCTGCTTAGTGATTAACCGCCCCACTCGCCCCCAAACCAGTTTGCGAACGCACGAACTGCGGGAAGAACAGCGCCCGCTCGTTCGCGCCTTCAGCCGACTTGTCGGTGACGGAGAAGAACCAGATGCCGACAAACGCAATGGCCATGGAGAACAGCGCTGGGTATTCGTACGGGAAGATAGCCTTCTCGTGCCCCATGATCTGCACCCAGATGGTCGGACCGAGCACCATCAGGCCCACAGCACTGACCAGACCCAACCAGCCGCCAATCATGGCGCCACGGGTGGTCAGCTTCTTCCAGTACATCGAGAGCAGCAGGACCGGGAAGTTGCAGCTCGCCGCGATGGAGAACGCCAGGCCCACCATGAACGCGATGTTCTGCTTCTCGAACAGGATACCCAGGCCGATCGCCAGCACCGCCAGACAGATGGTGGTGATTTTCGAGACGCGAATCTCATCCTTCTCGTTGGCCTTGCCTTTCTTGATCACGCTGGCATACAGGTCATGGGACACCGCCGAGGCACCGGCCAGGGTCAGGCCCGCTACCACCGCCAGGATGGTCGCGAACGCCACCGCCGAGATGAAGCCCAGGAAGATGCTGCCGCCAACTGCGTTGGACAGATGCACCGCCGCCATGTTGTTGCCACCCAGCAAGGCACCTGCCGCGTCCTTGAAGGCCGGGTTGGTGCTGACCAGCAGAATCGCGCCGAAGCCAATGATGAAGGTCAGGATGTAGAAGTAGCCGATGAAGCCAGTGGCATACAGCACGCTCTTGCGCGCTTCCTTGGCGTCGCTCACGGTGAAGAAGCGCATCAGGATGTGTGGCAAGCCAGCGGTACCGAACATCAGCGCCAGGCCCAGGGAGAAGGCCGAGATCGGATCCTTGACCAGGCCGCCGGGGCTCATGATCGCCTCGCCTTTAGGGTGAACCTTCACCGCTTCGGCGAACAACATATTGAAGTCGAAGTTGACGTGCTTCATAACCATCAGGGCCATGAACGACGCACCCGACAGCAGCAACACCGCCTTGATGATCTGCACCCAGGTGGTGGCCAGCATGCCGCCGAACAACACGTAGAGGCACATCAGGATACCCACCAGGATCACCGCAACGTGGTAGTCCAGGCCAAACAGCAGTTGGATCAGCTTGCCGGCACCGACCATTTGCGCAATCAGATAGAACGCCACCACCACCAGCGAGCCGCAGGCGGACAGACTGCGGATCTGGGTTTGCCCGAGGCGATAGGACGCCACGTCGGCAAAGGTGTATTTACCCAGGTTACGCAGGCGCTCGGCGATCAGGAACAGGATGATCGGCCAGCCCACCAGGAAGCCGATGGAGTAGATCAAGCCATCGTAGCCGGAGGTGAACACCAGCGCGGAAATCCCCAGGAAGGACGCCGCCGACATGTAGTCGCCAGCGATTGCCAGGCCGTTCTGGAAGCCGGTGATCTTGCCGCCGGCCGCATAGTAGTCGGCCGCCGAGTTGTTTTTCTTGGACGCCCAGTAGGTGATATATAAAGTCGCGCCGACGAAGGCCACGAACATCAGGATAGCCGCGACGTTGAGGGGTTGTTTCTGCACGGCACCCGTCAGGGCGTCAGCCGCCCAGGCACCCGGTGCAAACGCTGCGACGCTCAAAAGAGCCAGTAGACGCCGGATCATTGCTGAGCCTCCTTGAGAATCGCATTGTTCAGGTCGTCGAATTCGCCGTTGGCGCGTCGCACGTAAATGCCGGTCAGGACGAAGGCCGAGACAATCAGGCCGACGCCGATGGGGATACCCCAGGTGATGGTGGACTCAGGCGTGATCTTGGCCCCGAGAATGTGTGGCCCGTAGGCGATCAGAAGAATGAAGCCGGAATACAGCCCAAGCATGATCGCCGAGAGAATCCAGGCGAACTTTTCCCTTTTTCTCACCAGCTCCTTGAAGCGCGGGCTGTTTTGAATCGAGAGGTAAATGCTGTCGTTCATTGTTTTTATCCTCGCAGCACAGATTTAATTGGAACAGCCCTACTCTATGCGGCTCAAGGCTAGGTTCCAGACGACCTTAGTATTAGAACGACATGACGGTGCTGCCGGTTTCCCGCACATTTTCGCAGTTGCCCTCCTGTGGGAGCGAGCCAGCTCGCGATGGCGGCGCTACATTCAACATGACTGCAAGCAGATACGCCGCTACCGCGAGCCAGCTCGCTCCCACAAGGGGATTGTGGAGAAACCAGGAATTGCGGGCACAAAAAAAAACCGCATGACACACGGTCATGCGGCTTTCGGAACAGCTAAACCAGGCCGATTACTTGCCGGTCCACTCCTTCACGCGGTCCGGGTGCTTGGCGACCCAGTCCTTGGCAGCGGCGTCTGGCTTGGCACCCTCTTGGATCGCCAGCATGACTTCGCCGATCTCGTCTTTCGACGCCCACTGGAATTTCTTCAGGAACTCGGCCACTTCCGGGGCCTTGGTGCCCAGCTCCTTGCTGCCGATGCTGTTTACAGTCTCAGCCGCGCCGTAGACGCCTTTCGGGTCTTCCAGGAAGCGCAGTTTCCACTTGGCGAACATCCAGTGCGGCACCCAACCGGTGACGGCGATGGATTCGTTTTTCTTCTCGGCACGAGTCAGCTCGGCGATCATGCCGGCGCCGGAACTGGCCTTGAGTTGATAACCGGTCAGGTCGTAATCCTTGATCGCCTGTTCGGTCTTGAGCATCACGCCTGAACCGGCGTCGATGCCGACGATGCGCTTCTTGAAGGAGTCGTCGGTCTTGAGATCCTCGAGCGACTTGGCCTTGACGTATTCCGGCACGATCAGGCCGATTTTTGCATCCTTGAAGTTGGGGCCGTAGTCGACCACGTTGTCTTTGTTCTTGGTCCAATAGTCGCCGTGAGTCACCGGCAGCCAGGCCGAGAGCATCGCGTCGAGTTTGCCGGTGGCCACGCCTTGCCACATGATCCCGGTCGCGACCGCTTGCAGCTTCACGTCATAACCGAGTTTTTGCTTGATCACTTCGGCGGCCACGTGGGTGGTCGCGACGCTGTCGGACCAGCCGTCAACGTAACCGATGCTCAGGGTTTTGGTTTCGGCGCTGGCCAAGGTGGAACTGATGGCCAGTACCAGTGCGGCACCTGCGCCCAAGAGTCGTCGCATCTTCATCGTTACTTCCCCGAAAGTGCTGCGCCCGACGGATGCCGGACGGCGTCAACGTATTGTTATGATGCTCAGCGCCCCCATCACGCTCGCCCTCAAACCGGTCTGAACGCCAGTGGAGTACTGACAGGATCGATCATCAACCTGTGCCGTTCCGGAACCTGCTCTGCCTGCGACGTCGAAGCAACGAGAAACGACATCAGAACGCCAGCTAATGATTACGGGCAACTGGCGCCCCTCTCACGCGTGAGATTCGCAGGCCAAATCCGGCAAATGCCAGATAACTAGCCGCCACTGCTCATGACCGTGTATCGTCCCGCTACTATCGCACCCCGTCCGTGCCTGTTTTGTGCCCGTCATGGCACTTGGCTCCGCTTCGGTGGTCATAGCCTGCGAACTTCATTCGGCACCTTCCTCTAAGGGATCCAGTCATGCTCCGTTCCTTGCGCTTCGCTGCCCTCCTCGGCGGCCTTATCCTGAGTGCGTCCGCGCTGGCGGCAGATATTGACGCCGCCAGCTATGGCTACCCCTTGACCAACCCGTTCGAGGCAACCATCGCCACCACCCCGCCGGACCTGCGTCCGGAGTTGCCACTGATCGAAGACATCAATCAGGCGGACCACAGCCTGACCCTGCGCCCGGAACGCGAGTTCATCCTGCCGGACAACTTCTGGCCGGTGAAAAGCCTCACCTACCGCATGGCCACCCAGGACAAGCCCGCGCCGCTGATCTTCCTGATCGCCGGCACCGGTGCGCGCTTTGACAGTAGCATCAATGAATACCTCAAGCGGCTCTATTACAAGGCTGGCTACCACGTTGTGCAGTTGTCCTCGCCCACCAGCTTCGACTTCATGAGCGCCGCCTCACGCTTTGCCACCCCGGGCATCAGCAAGGAAGACGCCGAAGACATGTACCGGGTAATGCAGGCGGTACGCGCGCAAAACCCGAAAGTGCCCGTCACCGAGTACTACCTGACCGGCTACAGCCTCGGCGCCCTGGACGCGGCCTTCGTCGCCCACCTGGACGAAACCCGGCGCAGCTTCAACTTCAAGAAGGTGCTGTTGCTGAATCCGCCGGTGAACCTCTACACCTCGATCACCAACCTGGACAAACTGGTGCAGACCGAGGTCAAGGGCATCAACAGCACCACGACCTTCTATGAACTGGTGCTGAACAAGCTGACCCGCTACTTCCAGCAAAAAGGCTACATCGACCTCAACGATGCCCTGCTCTATGACTTCCAACAGTCCAAGCAGCACCTGAGCAACGAGCAGATGGCGATGTTGATCGGCACCTCGTTCCGCTTTTCGGCGGCCGACATCGCGTTCACCTCGGACCTGATCAACCGGCGCGGCCTGATCATCCCACCCAAGTTCCCGATTACCGAAAGCACCAGCCTGACGCCGTTCCTCAAGCGTGCGCTGCAATGCGACTTCGACTGCTACCTCACCGAGCAGGTGATCCCGATGTGGCGCGCGCGCACCGACGGCGGCAGCCTGCTGCAACTGGTCGACCAGGTCAGCCTGTACGCGCTCAAGGATTACCTGCACGACAGCTCGAAGATTGCCGTCATGCACAATGCCGACGACGTCATTCTCGGACCGGGCGACCTGGGCTTCCTACGCAAGACTTTTGGCGATCGCCTGACGGTTTATCCACTGGGCGGTCACTGCGGCAACCTTAACTACCGCGTCAACAGCGACGCCATGCTGGAGTTTTTCCGTGGCTAAATATCTGCTGCTTATCGCTGCGTTAATGAGTGCGGGCATGGTCCACGCCGACAACAGCAAAGCCAATGCGCCTGTGGTGGTGGATTCGGACGGTTTCAAGGAACCGCTGACCAAGCTCAAGTTCAACCCAGGGCTGGACCAGCGCGAGTTCGAGCGCTCGACCCTCAACGCGTTGAACGTCTATGACCCGCTGGAATCCTGGAACCGCCGGGTCTATCACTTCAACTATCGCTTCGACCAATGGGTCTTCCTGCCCGTCGTCGATGGCTATCGCTACATTACCCCCGGCTTCGTGCGCACCGGCGTCAGCAACTTTTTCAACAACCTGGGGGACGTGCCGAACCTGATGAACAGCCTGCTGCAATTCAAGGGTAAGCGTTCAATGGAAACCACGGCGCGACTGCTGCTCAACACCACCGTCGGCATCGCCGGCCTGTGGGACCCAGCCACCTCCATGGGCCTGCCGCGCCAGAGCGAAGATTTCGGCCAGACCCTGGGCTTCTACGGCGTGCCGGGCGGCGCGTATTTCGTGCTGCCGATCTTCGGCCCGTCTAACCTGCGCGACACCTCCGGCCTGCTGGTGGACTACACAGCCGAATCGGCGATCAACTTCCTGAACGTCTCTGAAGTCAGCTCCAACCACCCGGAGTTGCTGCTTCTGCGCGGCGTCGACAAGCGCTACCAGACCAGTTTCCGCTATGGGCAACTGAACACGCCGTTCGAGTATGAAAAGGTGCGTTACGTGTACACCGAGTCGCGCAAGTTGCAGATTGCCGAATAACCCTGCAAAGCGAGCAGGTTGTGCCTTGTGCGGATGTATTTAATAACTGACTCCATCCGCCTGGCACCCACAAACAAAAAGCCCTCCGGCATGCTCGATGACGGAGGGTTTTTTAACGTATGGGGATAAGCATCATCCGCTGAGCTTGATGGGTTGCACTGTGATGAAGCCGGCCCTATCGCTGATCATCGGCCAGTGGAGCAAACACTTCACGGGCCCAACTGCTCATGCTGTAATTCTGGACCACGTCCGCAGGTGGATCAATGTATGCCTCAACGAGAAATGACGGTGGGATAACAGGGTGCTCGCTGTCAATGACCAGAATGTTTCGCGCATCATAAAAATCGTAATTCATGACCGACGGATTATTGGTGATGATTTTCTTCCGGTAGAACAAAGCGTCGAAGAAGCGAAAGCTCAGACCTGCATGGCCCGGCCGGACGATATCGATCAGGATTTCAGAGCGTCTAATCAGGTCGCCCACTTCATCGAGCGACATCCTTTCCCTGAAAAAAGTGATGCCCGGACTGGAGTTTTCGACCACCTTGCTTTGCACCAGGAACTTGTAATTGGTGTGGCCAAGACGATCGAATTCAGCGGCTATCCTGCCCAGCACGTCAATGCGGTGCTTGCCCGCCATCACTACAAAAGCCTTGTACTCACGCGTCGTTTCAAGCTCTGCGTCGAGCTCGTAAATATAGTTGCTGAGCTTGCGAAATCCGTATTCCCGGGCGTCTGCATCGTCGAAGGTATAGACCTTGTCGAAACGGGCCAACTGAGCAACCGGCATGGCAAGTCTTCTAACGCCGTCAGACAGGAACGCGATGGTCTGTTGTGCTGCAACCATTGCCTGATCGACAAGCGCGCTGTCGATTTGTGCGGGATTGATGATGAGTACAGAATCGACTTTCCCGGCCTTTTGAATCTGGCGGTGTGCCGCACGAACTGTCAGGAATTTCTTCAACCATCGCCGCAGCTTTCCGGGTAGGAACGAGACCTGGTCGCGCGGTGCAGAAAGATCAACGAAAGTGACCTCATTATTGTTGGCTAAGTAATCGCTAAGCCGTTTTACATAACCGCCGACGTCCCGACAAACGATCAGGAGCTTTTTCGATGTGATGCCTGGAGGCTGATAGGCCATGTCGTTCTCGTAAAAAAGTGTTAAAGATCGCGGCGCCTTTCAGCGTTTTGGCAATCATCTGGAATCATATTTCTTGGGCTGGCTTATCAAGCCGCTTGAGGGGCGAAATGATGAAGGGCCGCTCGATTGACCAGTAGGTCAAAACGCTCAACGCGCTCACCGCCAGAATGATAAGCGGCAGATACCATGCATAGTCCCCAGATGTGCCGTCTGTGAAGTTGTATATCTTCAGCAGGCTGAACACGCTGTAAATCACGATACCGTGCAGCAGATAGATGCTGAAACTCGCTTCCCCGAGGACTTTTAGCCCCTTGTGTTCCAGGAGCCCGTGCAGGCTGTTGCCTAGAACGAAGAGCCCAAATGGAATACCGAGGATCAACATTTGCCCCGTTGAGTATGAGCGCATCTTCAGACTCGCGAGCAGGACCCCGGCAGCGATGAGGCTGCAGCAGAGATTGGAAAAGTCGATCGACATCTTGCGCAGTCGGGGTTCAAAAAAGGCAACAGCCATACCTACCAGAAATAGCTTAACGAACCGCTTGTGGAATACGTGGTGATACTCCGGCCATAACATCGCGATCGTGCCGATGGAAATCACCAAGGCGAAAATCGGCAACTGGCGACGGAACAGGCAATACATGAGCGGGAGCGAGAGATAGAAAAGCGCCTCGTACATCAGAGTCCACTGCACAGAAGCGTTGATCAGCTTGCTGTCTGGAAATCCATTGATCGGTCCTCCCATGAAGATTAACCAACTACCAAGCGCGGCGAAGTTATCAAGCAGCGGGATGAGCTCCCCCTTTGTCTGGTAGAAACTGATAGCGGCAACCAAGAGAACAGACACGATGTACATTGGAAAAATGCGACGCAATCGAGAGGAAAGCAGCGAGCCCCACTTGGGCTGCCCCCTGATCACTTTTTGCGTAAAAAGGTAGCCCGTGATCATGAAGAACAAGGACACCGGTACGGCCCCCATATTGTTGATCACGCGACTTTCAGTGACTTGCCAGGTTCCGGTGTTGTGCCATACAAAAGTGATGGCGAAGTGATGAACCATCACCGCTGTCGCGAGGATTCCTCGCAGGCCGTCCAACGACGATACTCGGTGTTGTGCTTCAGGGGCGAGCAAAGGAAAACGCCCGGCAATCAAGCAGAATACGCCGACGGAAAGCACGTATAGCGCCAGCAATTGAAAGGTTTCGATCATTGATTGTTCCAGATGTAATTAACTGACTCCCGACTCGTGGGTCGGGAGCTTTTACCTGTTGCCAGCTTTAGCCTTTCAACGTTTTCCAGACCTTGCCGACAACCAGCACGCCCGCTAACACCACCGCCCCCGCCACAATCCCCGCCACCGCATTGAGCAACGTCGGCACGATAAACCCGGCACCACCGGCGCTGGCCGTCACGCCTTCGATCCAATGGTGCACCGCCGGCACGCCATGGGTGAGGATGCCACCACCCACCAGGAACATCGCTGCGGTGCCGATCACCGACAGGCCTTTCATCATGTAGGGTGCCGCGCTCAGGATGGCGCCGCCGATGCTTTTGGCGGCCTGTCCTGGCTTCTGGGTCAACCACAAGCCCAGGTCATCGAGCTTGACGATGCCCGCCACCAGGCCATAGACACCGACGGTCATGATGATGGCGATGCCCGACAGCACGATCACCTGCTGGGTCAGCGCCGCATCCGCGACGGTGCCGAGGGTGATGGCGATGATTTCCGCCGAGAGGATGAAGTCGGTGCGTACCGCGCCCTTGATCTTGTCCTTTTCAAAGGCCACCAGATCGACCGCCGGATCCGCCACCGCCTCGACCAATTGCGCATGTTCGGCCTGGTCCTCGGCCTTGCTGTGAAGGAACTTATGGGCGAGTTTTTCAAACCCTTCAAAACACAGGTAGGCGCCGCCCACCATCAACAACGGCGTCACCAGCCAAGGGACGAAGGCGCTGATCGCCAGCGCCGACGGCACCAGGATCAATTTGTTGATGAACGACCCCTTGGCCACTGCCCACACCACTGGCAGCTCCCGCTCGGCACGCACACCCGACACTTGCTGGGCATTGAGCGCAAGGTCATCGCCGAGCACGCCGGCGGTTTTCTTGGCGGCCATCTTGGTCATCAACGCAACATCGTCGAGCACGGTGGCGATGTCGTCGATCAGTACCAGCAAACTGCTTCCAGCCATGGGGGGCTCCTTGAATAATAATGTTGCGCAGCATACCGCGAGCCGCGGTGCCTGGTGGCCTGTACGGTTAATTCGAGTACTCAAGTTCGAGTGCCAGTGATTGCCAGGCAAGGCGCCATGACGAGTCGTAGCCCGCTACGGCGAGGAATGGTAACGCAGCTTGGCAAGCACTGGCGCCGAAGTTGAGTGCACGAATTAGCCACACAGGCCACTAGGGGCATTCTTGAGCGCCGCGCGAAGCCGGTGCTACCATGCGCCACCGCCAGAACAGGCAAGGAACCCCTGGGTTTATGAGCACAATCCGCGAGCGCAACAAAGAACTGATCCTGCGTGCCGCCAGCGAAGAATTTGCCGACAAGGGCTTCGCCGCGACCAAGACCAGCGACATCGCGGCCAAGGCTGGCCTGCCCAAACCCAACGTCTACTACTACTTCAAATCCAAGGAAAACCTCTACCGCGAAGTGCTGGAGAGCATCATCGAACCGATTCTCCAGGCCTCGACACCGTTCAATGCCGACGGCGTACCCGGTGAGGTGTTGAGTCACTACATCCGTTCCAAGATCCGCATCTCCCGCGACCTGCCCTTCGCTTCGAAAGTCTTCGCCAGCGAAATCATGCACGGCGCCCCCCACCTGAGCCCCGACCTGGTGGAACAACTCAACGCCCAGGCCCGGCACAACATCGACTGCATCCAGACCTGGATCGACCGCGGCCAGATCGCCCCCATCGACCCCAACCACCTGATGTTCAGCATCTGGGCCGCCACCCAGACCTATGCCGATTTCGACTGGCAGATCAGCGCCGTGACTGGCAAGGCGAAGCTGGATGAGGCGGATTACGAAGCGGCGGCGCAGACGATTATTCGGTTGGTGTTGAAGGGGTGTGAGCCAGACTGAAATACCGCAGTGCCCCCATTCGCGAGCAAGCCCGCTCCCACAGTTTCGCGGTGCTCACATACTTTATGCTCACCACAGGCTCTGTGGGAGCGGGCTTGCTCGCGAAAGCGGCAACTCGATTTCGAGTCAAAGCCAAATGGCATCCCACAGCGGATAATCGCCAAGCCGCTTCACCAGGCCTGCCCGTAGCGGGTTAGCGACGACATAGCGCGCCATTAATATTAACTCTTCTTCCCGCCGCAAAGCCCGGTCATGGAAGCCCGGCTGCCATAGCCTGCCTCTGTACCCTGTGGATATGTTCACCGCCCGAGCACTCAAGGATTTGGTTTTTTGCATCAACTCATTCAACGAGCCTTGCTGCAATTCAATCAACCAATGGAAATGGTCAGGCATGACCACCCAAGCCAATGACTTCGCCCATCTTTCATCCTGGGCATGCCGAAATTGTTCAACGACCAATCTGCCTAAAGCGAAATCCTGGAAAATCGGCTTTCGCTCGACCGTATTAGTGGTCAATAAATAGATTCGATTCAACTCACCGTAACGGCCAGTGCGCAAGCGATGTGAAGCAGGTAGATCAGGCATTCCTTCGCCTCTCCAATGATCAGGTGATCAAAGGCTAGGTCAGTGGATTTTGAATGCCGGGCAGACTCTTGGCTGGATGTGTCTGGGAGGTCGCCATCGCGAGCAAGCTCGCTCCCACACGGGGTTTGCGGTGTTCAGACATTATGTGTCCAACATCGAACCCTGTGGGAGCGAGCTTGCTCGCGATGACGCCAGTCAATTCACCAGAAAAATCAAACAGCAACCCCCACATCCGCCCTCAACTGCACCGCCTCCACGGCCCTGACCGCCACCTGCTCATCCACATCCGAAACATCACCGCTGACACCAATCGCCCCCAGCACCCTCCCGTCCTGATCCCTGATCAACACCCCACCCGGGGCCGGTACGACGCTGCCCTGCCCCAATCCATTCAACGCGGCAAAGAATGCCGGGCGTTGCTGGGCGTCCTGGGCGAGCAGGCGCGAGCCTTTGCCCAGGGCGATGGCGCCCCAGGCCTTGCCGATGGCGATTTGCGGGCGAAGCAGGCTGGCGCCATCTTCGCGCTGCAAGGCAACCAGGTGTCCGCCACTGTCCAGGACCGCGACGGTCAAGGGCGCTGCGCTGATTTCACGACCCGCGGCAAGGGCTTGCCCGGCCAGGTTGACGGCGATTTTCAAGGTTAAAACGCTCATGGGTGCTGTCCTTCTTTTGTTATGGGAGAGCCTTGCGGGCTTCACTTTCAGAAAAACCGAACACCACAAATAGAACACAACACTCTATATTTTTGTATACAATAATTCTCACAAAGCACCTTTACCGACAAAAGACCTCAGCAAAACCTGGCATTCCGACGAATGAAACAGGTGCTTGAGGAAAGGGATTGACCTGTGTCGTTAGCCGTGAATACACTCTGCACAAAGCCACTTGTATACAATTACAAAACGTAAGAGGCACAAAATAATGAGCAAAATGAGAGCAATCGAAGCCGCCGTTCTGGTGATGCGCCGTGAAGGCGTGGACACGGCCTTCGGCATCCCGGGTGCCGCGATCAACCCGCTGTACTCCGCCCTGCAGAAGGTGGGTGGCATCGATCACGTCCTCGCTCGCCACGTTGAAGGCGCCTCGCACATGGCCGAGGGCTACACCCGGACCAAGGCCGGCAACATCGGCGTGTGCATCGGCACCTCGGGCCCGGCCGGCACCGACATGGTGACCGGGCTCTACAGCGCTTCGGCCGATTCGATCCCGATTCTGTGCATCACGGGGCAAGCCCCCCGCGCCCGTATGCACAAGGAAGACTTCCAGGCTGTGGATATCACCAGCATCGTCAAACCCGTGACCAAGTGGGCCACCACCGTGCTGGAACCGGGCCAGGTGCCATATGCCTTCCAAAAAGCCTTCTTCGAGATGCGCTCCGGCCGCCCGGGCCCGGTGCTGATCGACCTGCCGTTCGACGTGCAGATGGCCGAGATCGAATTCGACATCGACGCCTATCAACCACTTCCGCTGGCCAAACCCGCGGCCAACCGCGTGCAGATAGAGAAAGCCCTGACGATGCTCAATCAGGCTGAGCGTCCATTGCTAGTGGCCGGCGGCGGCATCATCAACGCCGACGCCAGCGACCTTCTGGTGGAGTTCGCCGAGCTGACCGGCATCCCGGTCATCCCCACCTTGATGGGCTGGGGCACCATTCCCGACGATCATCCGCAGATGGTCGGCATGGTCGGCCTGCAAACGTCCCACCGCTATGGCAATGCCACCTTGCTCAAATCGGACGTGGTGCTGGGCATCGGCAACCGCTGGGCCAACCGTCACACCGGGTCGGTGGACGTCTACACCGAAGGCCGCACGTTCATTCACGTGGACATCGAGCCGACCCAGATCGGCCGCGTCTTCACCCCAGACCTGGGCATCGTTTCCGACGCTGCTTCGGCCCTGACGGTGTTCATCGAAGTGGCCCGCGAGTGGCAAGCCGCCGGCAAGCTGAAAAACCGCAGCGCCTGGCTGCAAGACTGCCAACAACGCAAGGCCAGCCTGCAACGCAAGACCCACTTCGATAACGTGCCGGTCAAGCCACAGCGGGTGTACGAAGAAATGAATCAAGTGTTCGGCAAGGACACCTGCTACGTCAGCACCATCGGCCTGTCGCAGATCGCCGGGGCGCAGTTCCTCCACGTCTACAAGCCACGCCACTGGATCAACTGCGGCCAGGCCGGTCCCTTGGGCTGGACGATTCCGGCAGCGCTGGGGGTGGTCAAGGCCGACCCGAGTCGCAAGGTCGTGGCGCTGTCGGGCGACTATGATTTCCAGTTCATGATTGAAGAGCTGGCGGTGGGTGCGCAGTTCAAGCTGCCCTACATCCATGTCGTGGTAAACAACTCCTACCTGGGCTTGATTCGCCAGGCCCAGCGCGGATTCGACATGGACTACTGCGTGCAACTGTCCTTCGACAACCTCAACGCCCCGGAACTCAACGGCTATGGCGTGGACCACATCGCCGTGGCCGAAGGCCTGGGGTGCAAGGCACTGCGGGTGTTCGAACCGGCCGGTATCCAACCGGCCCTGCGCCAGGCCCAGGCGATGATCGAGGAGTTCAAGGTGCCGGTGATCGTCGAGATCATCCTGGAGCGGGTGACCAACATCTCCATGGGCACCGAGATCAACGCCGTCAATGAGTTTGAAGACCTGGCGCTTGTGGGCAACGATGCACCGACAGCCATTTCGTTGCTCGATTGACCGATCGGCATCCCTGTGGGAGCGAGCTTGCTCGCGATGACGGCGCTACATTCAACCCGGATGCAAGCAGACACACCGCTATCGCGAGCAAGCTCGCTCCCACAGGGGGCCTGCCAACTTTCTACAGGAGACCACCATGCCGCGTTTCGCCGCCAACCTGTCCATGCTGTTCACCGAGCAGGATTTCCTCGCCCGTTTCGAAGCCGCCGCCAAGGCCGGTTTCAGTGGTGTCGAATACCTGTTCCCCTATGACTACAGCTCCGCCGAACTCAAGGCCCTGCTCGACGCCAACGGTCTAACCCAAGTGCTGTTCAACCTGCCGGCCGGCGACTGGGCCAAGGGCGAGCGCGGCATTGCCTGCCTGCCGGACCGCGTCGAGGAATTCCGCGCCGGTGTCGACCTGGCCATCGCCTACGCCCAGGTACTGGGCAACACGCAGGTCAACTGCCTGTCGGGGATTCGCCCACAGAACTGCAGTGAAACCCTGGTGGAAAAAACCTTCGTCGCCAACCTGAAATACGCGGCCGAGAAGCTGCAGGCCAAAGGCATCAAGCTGGTGATGGAAGCCATCAACACCCGCGACATTCCCGGCTTCTACCTGAACAACACCGCCCAGGCCCTGTCGATCCGCGAGCAGGTGGGCAGCGCCAACCTGTTCCTGCAATACGACATCTACCACATGCAGATCATGGAAGGTGACCTAGCCCGGACCCTGTCGGCGCACCTGGGCGAGATCAACCACGTACAACTGGCGGACAACCCGGGCCGCAACGAGCCGGGTACAGGGGAAATCAACTACCGCTTCCTGTTCGAACACCTGGACCGCATCGGCTACCAGGGGTGGGTCGGCTGCGAATACAAACCACTGACCACCACCGAAGCGGGCCTGGGCTGGCTGAAAACCCACAACGCGATCTGACCCAACTCTTTCCCCCTGGGGGAGCGAGCTTGCTCGCGATGACGTCAGTAAAGCCAACATCACCGGCACTGACCCACCGCTATCGCGAGCAAGCTCGCTCCCACAGGAAAGCAGTCCCTCATTTGCCTGAAGCAGCGATAACAACAAGAGGATTTCCACATGGCTAAAATCGGATTTATCGGCACCGGCATCATGGGCCACCCCATGGCACTGAACCTGCAAAAGGCCGGTCACAGCCTGTTTCTGTCCCAGCACCACGACGCAGCTCCAACCGACCTGCTGGCCGGTGGCGCGGTGGCGTTGGCCAACCCGAGGGAAGTGGCCCAGGAAGCCGAGTTCATCATCGTCATGGTCCCGGACACGCCCCAGGTCGACGACGTGCTGTTCCGCGCCGACGGCGTGGCGGCGGGCGTGGGCCCGGGCAAGGTGGTGATCGACATGAGCTCGATCTCCCCCACCGCCACCAAGGCGTTCGCAGCGAAGATCAATGAGGAAGGCGCGCAGTACCTCGATGCCCCGGTGTCCGGCGGTGAAGTCGGCGCCAAGGCCGCGACCCTGAGCATCATGGTCGGTGGCGACAGCGCCGCCTTCGAGCGTACCCTGCCGCTGTTCCAGGCCATGGGCAAGAACATCACCCTGGTGGGCGGCAACGGCGATGGCCAGACTGCCAAAGTGGCGAACCAGATCATCGTCGCCCTGAATATCCAGGCGGTGGCCGAAGCGTTGTTGTTCGCCGCGAAAAACGGTGCCGACCCGGCCAAGGTCCGTGAAGCGCTGATGGGCGGTTTCGCATCGTCGAAGATCCTCGAAGTGCATGGCGAACGCATGATCAAGGGCACCTTCGACCCAGGCTTCCGCATCAGCCTGCACCAGAAGGACCTGAACCTGGCCCTGCAAGGCGCCAGGGAACTGAACATCAACCTGCCCAACACCGCCAACGCGCAGCAAGTGTTCAGCACCTGCGCGGCCATTGGTGGCAGCAACTGGGATCACTCGGCGCTGATCAAGGGGTTGGAGCATATGGCCAATTTCTCCATCCGCGACAACTGACACACCGCCCCCCTTGTGGGAGCGGGCTTGCTCGCGAAGGCGGTGTGTCAGTCAACACTTCATTGACAGATAGATCCCCTTCGCGAGCAAGCCCGCTCCCACAGGAGGCTGCGTGCCCTTCAAATAACAAGAATCCAGGGAGCCCGCCATGTCGGTCGATCCGCAACAACTGCTGCGCGAGCTGTTTGCCACAGCCATCGACGCGGCCCATCCGCAGCACGTCCTTGAACCCTACCTGCCCCGCGACCGCAGCGGCCGGGTGATCGTCATCGGCGCCGGCAAGGCCGCGGCGGCCATGGCACAGGTGGTTGAGCGCTGCTGGCAGGGCGAAGTGTCCGGCCTGGTGGTGACCCGCTACGGTCACGGCGCGCCCTGTCAGAAAATCGAAGTGGTGGAAGCCGCCCACCCGGTGCCTGACGCCGCTGGCCTGGCCGTGGCCCAGCGAGTGCTGGGGCTGGTGAGCAACCTCAGCGAAGACGACCGGGTGATCTTCCTCTTGTCTGGCGGCGGTTCCGCCCTGCTCGCCTTGCCGGCCGACGGCATCACCCTGGCTGACAAGCAATCGATCAACAAAGCCCTGCTCAAATCCGGCGCGACCATCGGCGAGATGAATTGCGTGCGCAAGCACCTCTCGGCGATCAAGGGCGGGCGCCTGGGCAAGGCCTGCTGGCCGGCGACGGTGTACACCTACGCGATTTCCGATGTGCCCGGGGACCTCGCCACGGTCATCGCTTCCGGCCCCACCGTGGCCGACCCCAGCACATCGGCCGAAGCCCTGGCGATTCTCCAGCGCTACCACATCGAGGTGCCGGCGTCGGTGCGCAACTGGCTGCAAAGCCCGGCATCGGAAACCGTCAAGCCCGGCGACCCGAGCCTGGCCCGCAGTCATTTCCAACTGATCGCCCGCCCCCAGCAATCCCTGGAAGCCGCAGCGGTGAAGGCTCGCCAAGCCGGTTTCAGCCCGTTGATCCTCGGCGACCTGGAAGGCGAATCCCGGGAGGTGGCAAAAGTCCACGCCGGCATCGCCCGGCAAATCGCCCTGCACGGCCAGCCACTGGCGGCACCGTGCGTGATTCTCTCTGGCGGCGAAACCACCGTCACCGTGCGCGGCAATGGCCGTGGCGGGCGCAATGCCGAATTCCTGCTGAGCCTGACCGACAGCCTCAAGGGCCATCCCGGCATCTACGCGCTGGCCGGTGATACGGACGGTATCGACGGTTCCGAAGACAACGCTGGCGCCCTCATGACCCCGGACAGCTATCGTCGCGCCGCCGAGCTAGGCCTGAACGCCAGCGACGAGTTGGATAACAACAACGGCTACGGCTACTTCGCCGCCTTGGATGCGCTGATCGTCACTGAACCGACCCGCACCAACGTCAACGACTTTCGCGCCATCCTGATCCTCGAGAACCCCAACCATGACGCCTGATAAAAAGGTCAAGATCCTCGCAACCCTCGGCCCCGCCACCCGTGGCATCGATGACATCCGCGCGCTGGTGCAGGCCGGCGTGAACATCTTCCGCCTGAACTTCAGCCACGGCGAGCATGCCGACCACGCCCAGCGCTACCAGTGGATTCGTGACGTCGAGCAGCAGCTCAATTACCCCCTGGGCATCCTGATGGACCTGCAAGGCCCGAAGCTGCGGGTTGGCCAATTCGCCGACGGCAAGGTCCTGCTACAACGGGGCCAGGCCCTGCGCCTGGACCTGGACCCGACACCGGGTGATCAACGCCGGGTCAACCTGCCCCACCCGGAAATCATCGCGGCCCTGGAGCCCGGCATGGACCTGCTGCTGGACGACGGCAAGTTGCGCCTGCGCGTGACCGCCAGGCACCGCGACGCCATCGACACCGAAGTGCTCAACGGCGGCGAGCTGTCGGACCGCAAAGGCGTGAACGTGCCCCAGGCCGTGCTCGACCTGAGCCCGTTGACCGCCAAGGACCGACGCGACTTGAGTTTCGGCCTGGAACTGGGCGTGGACTGGGTGGCGTTGTCGTTCGTCCAACGCCCCGAAGACATCCGCGAGGCTCGTGAGCTGATCGGCAACAAGGCGTTCCTGATGGCGAAGATCGAGAAACCGTCGGCGGTGAGCCAACTGCGGGAAATCGCCGAATTGAGCGACGCGATCATGGTCGCCCGTGGCGACCTGGGGGTCGAAGTCCCGGCCGAAAGCGTGCCGCAGATTCAGAAAAATATCATTGGCACCTGCCGCGCCCTGGGCAAACCGGTGGTGGTGGCGACCCAGATGCTTGAGTCGATGCGCTTTTCCCCGGCGCCCACCCGTGCCGAAGTCACCGATGTGGCCAACGCCGTGGCCGAGGGCGCTGATGCAGTGATGCTGTCGGCGGAAACCGCCTCCGGTGATTACCCCCTCGAAGCCGTGCAGATGATGAGCAAGATTATCCGCCAGGTGGAAAATGGCCCCGACTACCAGGCGCAGCTGGACGTCAGCCGGCCGAAAGCCGAGGCCACGGTGTCGGATGCCATCAGCTGCGCGATCCGGCGCATCAGCAGCATCCTGCCGGTGGCGGTGCTGGTGAACTACAGCGAATCGGGCAGCTCCAGCCTGCGAGCAGCGCGGGAACGGCCGACGGTGCCGATCCTCAACCTCACGCCGAACCTGCAGGCCGCCCGCCGCCTGACGGTAGCCTGGGGCGTGCACTCGGTGGTCAATGACCGGTTGAAGCAGGTGGATGAAGTCTGCTCCACCGCCCTGGAAATCGCCCAGGCCCAAGGCATGGCCCAGCGCGGCGATACCTTGCTGATCACCGCGGGCGTGCCGTTCGGGCAGCCGGGGTCGACCAATTCGCTGCGCATTGAGACGTTGCTCTAGCGTTTGTACTGGCCTCATCGCGAGCAAGCTCGCTCCCACAGGGGTTTGTGATCGCCGCAAATCCAGTGTGGGAGCGAGATTGCTCGCGATAAGGGCAACTCGGTCCATCAGACATACCCATCATGCCTAACACCCACTGCCCCGACTGGGCCACCGCCCTGCTCAACGGCTTCAGCCAAATCTTCCTCCAGCGCCATCCGCTGTGCGGCCTGCTGTGCCTGCTGGCGATCCTGCTCACGGCGCCCGCCCTGTTCGGCGGCGCGTTGCTCGGCGGGGTGGCCGGGTTGCTGACGGCCCAGCGACGCGGTTACGCCAAGGCCGACCGGCAAGCCGGGCTGTTCAGCTACAACGGCATCCTGCTGGGCTTGCTGCTGAGCCTCGCGTTGCCCTGGTCCGTGCTGTTGCCGCCGTTGATCCTCGCCGCAGGCGGCCTCAGCGCGATGCTGACCCAGCAGTGGCTCAAACGCACCCGAGGCCCTCGCTGCCTGCCCGCCTACACCGCGCCCTTTGTCGGATTGGCTTGGCTACTGACGGGGTTCACCCTGCCGTCATCCCCCGCCACCGCGATTGAAATGACGATACCCAACCTGCTGGCCGCGCTTCTGAGCGGACTGGGCCAGGTCATGTTTCTCGGCCACCCGGCGGCCGGTGCGCTGATCGCCGCCGGCCTGCTGCTGGCCAACCGGCGCGCCGTCGCGTGGGCATTGTTCGCTTCCGCCGTCGGCCTGGCCTTCACCTTGTCGCAACATGAAAACGCAACCGCCCTTTCCGGGCTGGGCGGCTATAACCCGGTGTTGGTAGCGCTGGCCCTCAGCCAACGCCGCCGCCCATGGCTACCGCTGACGGGCATCTGCCTGGCGGTCGTGCTCACGCCAGGTTTTATCGCCCTTGGCCTGCCGCCCCTGACGGCACCGTTCATCCTGGCCTGCTGGCTGATCCAGGCCACCAGCCGGGCGTGGCACCAGGCCAGCCTCGACAGCGCGCCTTGCGCTCTACGGGGCAATCACCCTAGGCTTCGCTGATTCCGGTTCAGGCGACGAGTATGGACAGCAGCAACTGGCGTGAACGCCTCTACGTGATCATTTTCCAGACCGACACCGTGGCCGGCCGGCGCTTCGACAGCACCCTGCTGTTGATCATCCTCGCCAGCCTGGTGATCGTGATGCTCGACAGCATCGACAGCGTGCACAAAAACTACGCGACCCTGCTGGCCGCTATCGAGTGGGGCTTTACCTTCATCTTCATCGTCGAGTACGGCCTGCGCCTGTATTGCTCGCCCAAGCCGCTGCGCTATGCCTTCAGTTTCTACGGGCTGGTGGATCTGCTGGCGATCGTGCCGGGGATCCTGGCGCTGTACTACAGCGATGCCCAATACCTGCTGATCATTCGGATCATCCGCATGCTGCGGATTTTCCGTGTGCTCAAGCTCAGCCCTTACCTCAAGCAGGCCAACTACTTGATGGCGGCGCTGCGCGGGAGCAAGCAGAAAATCATCGTGTTCCTGGTCAGCGTCTCGACCCTGGTGACCGTCTTCGGCACGCTGATGTATGTCATCGAAGGGCCCGAGCACGGTTTCACCAGCATTCCCAAGGGCATCTATTGGGCTATCGTGACACTGACCACCGTAGGCTTCGGCGACATCGTGCCCAAGACGCCCCTGGGCCAAGTGGTGTCGTCTCTGGTGATGATCACCGGTTACTCGATCATCGCCGTGCCAACGGGTATTTTCACGGCTGAACTGGCCACGGCCATGCGCGGTGACCAGCTCAAGCACGATTGCCCGGTGTGCAGCAAAAACAACCATGAACATGGCGCCGCCTTCTGCTCCCGTTGTGGCAATGCGCTGTTTAAAAAATTGGAATAAGCAAAGCACTTTTTGATGCTTGAAGGTCTATAGGCTTGCAGCTAGTGTGCTGGCTAATTGCCCGGAACCCCCGTTAATAAAAAGGAATTCGCAGTGAAGAACTTCTTTGGCGCCTCCCTTCTCGCCGCTGGCCTGACCTTCGGCAGCCTGGCCCACGCCGCCCCGACCCTGCTCAACGTTTCCTACGACGTGATGCGTGATTTCTACAAGGACTACAACGCCGCCTTCCAGAAGCACTGGCAGGCCGAGCACAACGAAAACATCACCGTGCAGATGTCGTTCGGCGGCTCCAGCAAGCAGGCACGCTCGGTGATCGATGGGCTGCCGGCGGATATCATCACCATGAACATGGCCACCGACATCAACGCCCTGGCGGACAACGGCAAACTGGTGCCCGAGAACTGGGTCACCCGCCTGCCGAACAACAGCGCGCCGTTCACCTCGGCCACGGTATTCATCGTGCGCAAAGGCAACCCGAAAGCACTGAAAGACTGGCCCGACCTGCTCAAGGACGGCGTGCAAGTGATCGTGCCCAACCCGAAGACCTCCGGCAACGGTCGCTACACCTACCTGTCGGCCTGGGGTTACGTGCTGAAAAATGGCGGTGACGAGAACAAGGCCAAGGCCTTCGTCGGCAAACTGTTCAAGCAGGCGCCAGTACTGGACACCGGCGGTCGCGCCGCGACGACCACCTTCATGACCAACCAGATCGGCGACGTGCTGGTGACCTTTGAAAACGAGGCGGAAATGATCGCCCGCGAGTTTGGCCGCGACCAGTTCGAAGTGATCTACCCAAGCGTTTCCGCCGAGGCCGAGCCACCGGTCAGCGTGGTCGACAAAGTCGTCGAGAAAAAAGGCTCCCGCGAAGCCGCCGAGGCGTACCTCAAATACCTGTGGTCGCCTGAAGGCCAGGAAATCGCCGCCGCCAACTACCTGCGCCCACGGGACCCGGCGGTGCTGGCCAAATACACCGACCGCTTCCCGAAAGTGGACTTTTTGTCCGTGGAAAAAACCTTCGGCGACTGGCGCACGGTGCAGAAGACTCACTTCAATGACGGTGGGGTTTTCGACCAGATCTATAGCGGGCAGTGAGGCACTGATCGCATAGGGTTGCCAGAGAGCTTTTGTGGCGAGGGAGCTTGCTCCCGCTGGGTGGCGAAGCCACCCTGAAAACGATGAGCGCTTCGCACTCAAGTGGGAGCAAGCTCCCTCGCCACATAAAGCGCTCATCACAGCAACCATCATCAACCACAAGCATGTCTGGTATCAGCCACAAAGCCTGTTCCAGAGCAGCACAACTCTTTAGCCTCACGCCATCTTTCCTGTTCACTGACGAGATTGCCATGAGTGCCCACCCCGCCACCCTGACCCGAGGCATGGTCCTGCTGTTCGCTTTTTGCTGCGGCGCCATCGTCGCCAACATCTACTACGCCCAACCCATCATCGAACTGATCGCCCCCGATGTCGGCCTGAGCAGCACCATGGCCAGCCTGATCGTTTCGCTGACCCAGATCGGTTATGCCCTGGGCCTGTTTTTCCTGGTGCCGCTGGGGGACTTGCTGGAGAACCGGCGGCTGATGATCATCACCACGCTGGTGGCGATTGCCAGCCTGTTGGGGGCGGCGTTCACTGACCAGCCGAATGTGTTCCTGCTGGTCTCGCTGCTGGTGGGGTTCAGTTCGGTGTCGGTACAAGTCCTGATTCCGCTGGCCGCGCACCTGGCGCCGGAGGAATCCCGGGGGCGGGTCGTCGGGGGGATCATGGGCGGCCTGCTGCTGGGGATCCTGCTGGCGCGGCCGATCTCCAGCGTCGTGGCCGATCACTTCGGCTGGCGGGCCATGTTCATCATCGCCGCCGCGTTGATGGCCGCGATCAGCATCGTCCTGGCGCTGACCGTGCCCAAGCGCCAGCCCGACCATAGCGCTTCCTATGGCCAACTGCTGGGTTCACTCGGCACCCTGCTGCGCCAACAACCGCTGTTGCGGCAACGGGCGTTCTACCAAGCCTGCATGTTCGCCACGTTCAGCCTGTTCTGGACTGCCGTGCCGCTGGAACTGTCACGCAACCATGGCCTGTCCCAGACTGAAATCGCCCTGTTTGCCCTGGTCGGCGCCATCGGTGCCATCGCCGCGCCCATCGCCGGTCGCCTGGCGGATGCCGGCCATACCCGCAACGCCTCGCTGCTGGCGATGCTGTTCGCCAGCCTGAGTTTCCTGCCGGCGTTCATCCATCCGCTCTACAGCGTGATCGGCCTGGCGGTGACCGGCGTGGTCCTGGATTTCTGCGTGCAAATGAACATGGTCCTGGGCCAGCGCACCATCTACGCCCTCGATGCCAAGAGCCGCAGCCGGCTGAATGCGTTGTACATGACCAGCATCTTCGTCGGCGGCGCCTTCGGTTCATCGATTGCCAGTGCGGTGTACGAGCACGGCGGCTGGTTGTGGGTGGTGATCGTCGGCAGCGCCTTCCCGCTGTTGGCCTTGCTGCGCTTCTTGAGTGCCTCGCGCAAGCCAGCCCTGGCCACGGCCTGAAACCCCACGCATAAAAAAATGCCCGTTCGCTTGAAGCGATCGGGCATTTTCATTGGAGCGGTCAGATCCGCACGTTGCCCCGCGGCCCGGCAATCGCCCAGATGATCAGGCCCAGGACCGGCAACAGCAGGATCAGCAGCACCCAGAGGATTTTCATCCCGGTTTCCGCGCCACTCTTGAGGACATTGATGATCGCCCAGATATCGAGCGCCAGGATAATCAGGCCGACCAGGCCGTTGAAGGTGGAACCCATGGTGTCGCTCCCAAATGGTGATGTGCCCCCTTAGGATAGCGGGCCCCCGGCATGGGTTCCGTTTTATTGCTTCAGACGTGAACCGCGACCTTGAGGGCTTCCAGGGCCGGCGCGGCGGCGATGCCGACTTCGGCACACAATTCCAGCACTCGCGGCACGTCGTTGCCGTACACCAGCACCATTTGCAACTCATCGTCGAGCAACTGGCTGAAGTTCATCAACACATAGCCACCGTTTTCCTTGTTCAAGCTGCTCATCTGGATCTGGATACGGTTGAGCGCGGTCAGGGCTTCGGTTTTCGCCAATTGCTTGGGCTTGAGGTTGAACGCCACGCCAGGGCCGAACGAGGCAACGATCTGCTCGAACAGGTCCACGTAGGTGTCCGCCTGGAACAGCACGGTGTCTGGCAGGCTGCCCGCCACCACCCATTCCCCCAACGGGATCGGGAAGGTGTCGTCGTAGTTGATATCGGGGTTGGCCGTAAGGAAAGCCGCCGGATCGGCGTAGGCCTGGGCCGCTTCGTCAGCGATTCGTTCAATGTCAGCCTCGCCAAGGCAGCCGGAGCTGATTTTGCCGATGAGTTCGATGAGGGCGGCTTTCATGGGGATGAATCCTGTGGCGAAGGGTGTTTTGAGGGCGGGCAGGATAGCGCATTCGCATGCGGATTAGGATTGGAGAAGGACCTGTGGTGAACGAGCATTTTGTGGGAGCAAGGCTTGCCCGCGATGAAAACAACGCGGTTTCTCTGGAAACGAGGTGCCTGTATCGCGAGCAAGCTTTGCTCCCACAGCCTATCAGCCCAACATCTTTTCCAACTGCGCCGTGGTGTCCACCGCGCCCATGGTCCGGGCGGCATCAAGGGCCGAGACGCCGTTGGCATCCTTGGCTTTCGGGTCGGCGCCTTTGCCGATCAGGTAGTCGACGATTTCCACCCGGTTGAACATCGCCGCCATCATCAAGGCGGTACGGCCATCGAAGGAGGCGCCTTCCACTTGCGCGCCGCCGTCCACCAGCGCCGCGACCACGGCCAGGTCGCCCTTGAACGCCGCGCCGGCAATCGGGCTCTGGCCGTTGTCGTTGCGGATTTCCGGATCGGCTTTGTGCTCCAGCAACACTTTCACCGTTTCCACATGCCCGTGGTAAGCGGCCAGCATCAACAGGGTGTCGCCCTTGTGGTTGCGCAGGTTGGGCGGCAGGCCCTTGCTCAGCAGCGCGGCCATCATGGCCGCGTCGCCCTGGCGTGCGACGTTGAACACCTGCTCGGCAAACTCGGCAGCCTCTTCCGGGGTCATCTGGCGGCTTGTATCGGACATGGGAAACTCCACTCGGCTCTTCGCAAAGCGGCTAGTTTCCCGAGGGACCTGGGCGCTGTCATCCCTTTTTTCACTGTGCCCGCCATAGCCAGAATCAATAACGCAATTGTCCGTCCTGAATCCGGGTCGCCAATTGTCGGTCGACCCGCACGTACGTATCAGTGCCCGGCAGCCAGGCATAGACCGGCTCATCCCCCATGATGCACGGGTCGAACCCTTCAGCCTTGAGGCGCGTTTTCTGGTACTTGAAGGTGCCGGTGGTATCCATCTTCACCTTGATGCGCAGGAACAGCGGCACGGCATAAGCGGGCAATTTACATTGCAGGAATTGCAGCAACTCGCTGAAGTCCAGGGTCGCCAGGGATTCGGACGGGGTGATCGCCGCCATGCCGGCACGGCCATTGGTGCCATTGATCTCCACGCCATAAGCCACCGCCTCGGCCACCTGCGGGTGTTGCAGCAAAACGTTTTCGACTTCCGTGGTGGAGACGTTTTCGCCTTTCCAGCGATAGGTGTCGCCAAGGCGGTCAACAAACCGCCCATGCCCGAAGCCGATGTTGCGCAGCAGGTCCCCGGTGTTGAAATAACGGTCGCCCGGCGCAAAGGCATCCCGGCAGATAGTCTTTTCGGTCAAGGCCTGATCGGTATAGCCGTCCAGTGGCGCCTTCTCGTCGATCCGCGCCAGCAGCAGTCCCGGTTGGCCCCTGGGTACTTTTTGCATGTGCCCTTGCAGGTTGCGCAACGGCAGGCCACTGGCATGGTCGTACTGCACCAGCTCCCAGCCCATCAGGGAGAACCCGACGGTGTTGTCGAAATTCAGGATGTTGGTGAAACCGATATTGCCGTCGCTGGCTGCATATAGCTCGCAGATATGATCGATACCGAAACGCGTCTTGAAGGCCGACCAGGCCCCGGGCCGCAGGCCGTTGCCGATCATTTTCTTTACGCCGTGGTGGCGGTCATTGGCAGCGACAGGCTGGTCGATCAGGTAGCGGCACAACTCACCGACGTAACCCAGCGTGGTCGCCCGGTAGCGGCGTACGTCACTCCAGAACTGGCTGGCGCGGAACTTGCGTCGAATCGCGAACCCCGATGCCCCACAGATCGCCGCCCCCCAACACACGCACAGGCCCGTGGCGTGGTACAGCGGCAAGGTGCAATAGACGACATCGTCGGGCTGCATGTCCAGGGCGATCAGACCGAAGCTGGTGGACGTGCGCATCCAGCGACCGTGGCGAAACACCCCGGCCTTGGGCAGCCCGGTGGTGCCCGAGGTGTAGAGGTAAAAACACGGATCGTTGCAGAAAACCTCCCGGCTGCACGCCGGGTTATCGTCCGGGTAATCCTCGCAACCGGCCAACAGGTCGATGAAACCGGACGGGGCATCGGTACTGTCCTGATCCGCCAGCCACCAGGCCCTGCTGCTCGACAGTGCGGTGCGCGCTCGCACATCGTTGAAAGCCGCGACCCGCTCATCCCCGACCACCACCGCGACCGGGTTGACCAGGGCCAGGCTGTGCACCAGCGCATCACCGGTTTGCGAGGTGTTGAGCATGGCGCTGACCGCGCCAATCTTGGCCATCGCCAGCACGCTGATCAACAGCTGTGGCCGGTTCTCGATGAAGATCGCCACGCAATCGCCCTTGCCGATGCCTTGGGCCAACAGGTAATGGGCGATGCGATTGGCCTGCGCGTTGACCTGTGCATAACTCAACACCGTATCGCCACACAGCAGTGCCGGCCCCTGGGGATTGCGTTGGGTGGCCTGCTCGAAACACCAGCCCAGGCCACATGGCTGGGTCGGGTCCTGGACATTGGCCAGCTTCATGCCCTTGACAATCCGGGGTACGACTCTGGCGATGGCGGGCAGCTTGCGCAGCATCATGCCCCAGGTAATGGCGTCGCTGGGTGTACGACTCATGGTGTTCTTCCCCGTTCGACCTCGTGGGTCTCGGTTCTTGTTATCGGGCTGGCGGTGATTTTGGCTCGAAAGTACGCTGGCGATTGCGGCGCTGTACATGCGGTTTTTGCAATGTTTTGTATCCGCTGCCGGAGGCAGGAGGTGCGTGAGCGCCGGAAAACGATTTGGTTCCAAAAATCGTTGCTCGACCCCGCAAAATGCAGGATGCACGATGACCATTCATGCAAGATGCACGAAAGCGAAAATAGAGAAAAAACATAACGTATTGTTTTTAAAGTATTTTTTATAAGAGCAAATGCTGGCACAGACAGTGCAACCACCTCTCCACGGTTTGCCACACCATGGAGCAGTCAACTATGAACATGATTCAAGAAAAGTTTGCATCCCTGTTTTCCAACTACGAAGTGACCACTCAGCCCCGCCCGGATGGCGGCATTTTGCTGACCTTGCGTAATAGTGACGGCAAGCTGTTCAAACGCACGATTTCCTATGCTCAATTGCATGCTGGGGATCAGTTGTCTTGGGCGATCAGCGCGATTCGTCGTGACTTGGCTGAACAGGCTAGCGAGTTGCCACAGATCACGTTGTTGCAGAGCCAGCATCGGTTTGCGCTGCCGACTTACCATAGCGCTTGAGTCTGCTGGAAAATCCGCTTTGCTGTTCACTTGGAAACGGCGCTTTTTCAGAGATGGGAAGCGCCGTTTTTTTGTGCGTTGGGAGAGGCTGCTTTGGTGTGTATATCCATTTCTGCGGTAACGGCTACTGACGGTTCCGCTTTTACAGCGGCTCACTTTTGAAGAGCGCAAAAGTAAGCAAAACGCTTTTGCCCCACCACTCGGTGCCTCGCTTAGGCTCGGCATGCCTGAACGAAGGCATCGTGGTTAACGGGGCGCCCGAGATCAACGTCCACCACGAGGCGGCCTGATAGCCGACCTGGCTCTTGGTGATCGCGTTTCTCCTGTGGGAGCGGGCTTGCGCGCGATAGCGGTGGGTCAGCCACATAGATGCCAGCATGTGCCCCGCTCTTGCTCTTGCTCTTGCTCTTGCTCTTGCTCTTGCTCTTGCTCTTGCTCTTGCTCTTGCTCTTGATTTGGACGCCCCGTTAAACCACGCTGGCCGAACGCAGGCATTGCGCAGTGGGCAACCCGGCATGGATGCCGGGTTAGCCGCGCTGGGCCATGGATGGCCCTTCGCGGCGGCCCACGGAGCAATGCCGGAGTGAGGGCACACCGAGCCTAAGCGAGGTGCCGAGTGGTGGGGCATGTACGGGACAACCACATGGGTTACAAAAAAGTGCATTCACATAGGTGACACTTTGATTGAAACGTAGCCGTTCTTTGCGTCCCTGGCATTGACGTGACCTAGGATCACCGGGCCGAAGATCACATTCCATACTCCGTCTTTGATCATCTCCATTCCAATAGTTTGATGCCTGAGCAGGTTCCCCACGTATATCCGCAGACCATCTCGACTAATGATTCCGCAACTATCAGCCAGGTAACACTCAACATGGCTCGCATACCCCATTTCCGGTAATTTTTCCGGGTAAGCTCGGGTTGAGGGTGTATAGCAGGAGGCCGGGGTTTGCTGGCCGAGCGCCTCGTGTCCCCGCTCGTGATTGTAGTGCTGCATAAATCGATCAAAGTGTTTTTGCTGGGCCTCCCAGGCAACGGCTGGTGGTTTGGGAAGCGTACTTTTCAACGTCCGGTGCATACGCTCATGACGCCCATTTTGATCTGGCCGACCGGGCTCAATTCGCTCGGGGATAATCCCAAGGCGTAGCCACCAGATCGACAACTGCGACAGCCCCGCACGACCCGTACTGGCAAACGGCACGCCGTTATCGGTGCGGATGCGCTCAGGCATCCCATATTCCCGAAAAACGCGCTCGAAGGTTTGCTGGGTCTCCTTGAGATTGGTGTTAGCCATGCTCTCGCAGGCAAGTAAGAAGCGACTGGCATGGTCCATGATCGTCAGCGGATAGCACCAGACACCCGCGCCGGTGAGAAATTGGCCTTTGTAATCTGCACTGAAGAGCTGGTTAGGCGTTTCGGCCTTACGCAAAGGTTTGGGGTAGACAGCGACACGCCGGCGCAACGGCCGAGGCGCGATCAAGTCCGCTGCCTTAAGGATGTTGTAGATGGTCGTTTTCGACGGCGGATCCTGCCCCGGAAAACGCTTTATCAGGTCGCTCTGGATCTTTTTAGGCCCCGGAACCGTCTCGCCAGTAGAGCGAAGCTCAATGATTGCTTGTCTCACAACCAGCGGCACCACATAGGTTTGGTTGTGCCGTCGGCGACTGCGCTCGTCGAGCCCACTGGGGCCCTCCAGTTCATAGCGCTCAACCCACTTGTAGCCGGTCTTTCGGCTGATCTGATAGTCCTGGCACAGCCGGCTAAAGCTGTGCTTTTCAGACAGATATTCAGCGATGAACATCACTTTGAGGTCCATAGGTTTCAGCTCTCTCCAAGGCATGGTCAAATCCTCGCGAAATCGACCATGCCAGTTAAAAACTGTTACCTATGTGCGTGAACTGATTTGTAACCCATGTGGGTGAGTCATACCGGCAAAGCGTTTTTGGTTACTTTTGGCGCTCTTCCAAAAGTGACCCGCCGTAAGGGCGGAACCCTAAGCCGCCGTTACCGAAATAACGGATATACACACCAACCCTAAGAACGCGGTCAATCCTCCAGACGAGGAAACCGGCGAGCAATATCATCCCCAGTAAGCTCAGCAACCAACCCCTGCGAACCACCAGACAAACGAATCGAAACAAAATACGGCCGCTCTCCCCCGTCAAACCAATGCGCCGTACCGGCAGGCACCGTGATCAAGTCATTCCTCTCACACAGCACCGCATAGACATAATCGCCAATGTGCAGGTTAAACAACCCCCGACCAGCAACGAAAAATCGTACTTCGTCCTGGCTATGGCGGTACTCATCAAGCACCCCTGCTTGTTCCGGATGATCGCAGCTGACACTGACCACATCGACCGCAACATAACCGCGCTCAGTCATCACCCCATCGATCCGAGCCTGGTAAGCCGCAATAATCTCCTCCTCACTGGCCCCAGGCTGAATGTTCGCCGCCGCTTCCCAGCGATCAAAGCGAACACCTTGCTCAGCCAAGGTCGCGGCAATGTCCTCAAAATGAGTCAACACCTTGTTCGGAATCTCAGGGCTCGAAACGTGATAGACGGACAGGCTACTCATGACAATGGCTCCAGCAAATTAACGGTTCGAAGGCTCATGGCCGGTCCTCTTGCATACGTGTCGCAATGATAACGGCTGCCGCGAAGGCCGCGAGGCTGGCAAGACTGAACGTCCAACTGGCGCCCAGGGCGTTCCAGCTGTACCCGGAGTACAACGCGCCCAAGGCCCCGCCCGTGCCGGCCAACGCTGCATACAGCGCCTGCCCCTGGCCTTGCTGGCGAGGGCCGAAGCTACGTTGCACGAAATGGATGGCGGCGGCGTGAAAGCTGCCGAAGGTCGCCGCATGCAGCACCTGGGCAAACAACAACACCCAGAGAAACTCGGCCAGCGAGCCCAACAACAGCCAGCGCAACGCCGCCAACAGGAAACTCGCCAGCAGTACCCGGCGCACGGAAAACCGCGCCAGGATCCGGCTCATCAGCAGGAAGACCAACACTTCCGCCACCACACCGACCGCCCAAAGCATGCCGATCAAGCCGCGGCTGTAGCCCAGGCGTTCGAGGTGCAACGTCAGGAAGGTGTAATACGGCCCGTGGCTCACCTGCATCAGGCCCACGCAGATGTAGAACGCCAGCACGCCAGGGTTGCGCAGTTGCCGCAGGAAGCCCTCCCCCGCGACTCGCGGTCCCTGCAATGGCTGGGCGTTGGGCACACAGAAGCTGGCAAGGACGATGCCGGCCATGATCAACACCAGTGCCAGCGGATAGATGTTCAGGCTCAGCCATTCGAACAAACGACCGAGCACGACCACGGTGATGATGAAGCCGATGGAACCCCACAGGCGGATCTGGCTGTAGCGCGAGGCCTGCCCGCTCAAGTGGGCCAGGGTGATGACTTCGAATTGCGGCAGCACCGCGTGCCAGAAGAACGCGTGCAGCGCCATGACCATCGCCAGCCAGGCGTAGCTTTTGTCGATGAAGATCAGCGAGAAGGTCAGCAGCGTGCAGATCGCGCCAAAGCGAACGATCGCCAGGCGTCGGCCGGTGTAATCCCCCAGCCAGCCCCAGATGTTCGGCGCCACGCAGCGCATCAGCATCGGGATCGCCACCAGCTCGCCGATGCGCGCCGCGTTGAAGCCCAGGTGATCGAAATACAGCGCCAGGAACGGCGCCGTCGAACCGAGCAGCGCGAAATAGAACAGATAGAAGCTGGAGAGCCGCCAGTACGGCAGTGCCGCCATGGTCGTCAGGCCACGGCGGCTGGCAGGCCGGCCATCAAAGTTGTCCCAGCACCGGGGTGCTGACGCGGACGTCGGCGTTCTGGCCGCGATGACGCAGCAGGTGATCCATCAGCACGATGGCCATCATCGCTTCGGCGATGGGCGTGGCACGAATGCCGACGCACGGGTCGTGACGGCCCTTGGTGATCACCTCGACCGGGTTGCCATGGATGTCGATGGAGCGGCCCGGCGTGGTGATGCTGGACGTCGGCTTCAAGGCCAGGTGCGCCACGATCGGCTGGCCCGAGGAAATGCCGCCGAGGATGCCGCCGGCATTGTTGCTGAGGAAACCGTCCGGGGTCAGTTCGTCACGGTGCTCAGTGCCGCGCTGGGCGACGCAGGCGAAACCGGCGCCGATCTCCACGCCCTTCACCGCGTTGATGCTCATCAGCGCGTGGGCCAGCTCGGCGTCGAGGCGGTCGAAGATCGGCTCGCCCAGGCCGGGCATCACGCCTTCGGCGACTACGGTGATCTTCGCACCGACCGAGTCCTGGTCCCGGCGCAGTTGGTCCATGTAGGTTTCGAGCTCCGGCACCTTGTCCGGGTCGGGGCAGAAGAAGGCGTTCTGCTCCACCGAGTCCCAAGTCTTGAACGGGATTTCGATGGGGCCCAACTGGCTCATGTAGCCACGGATGACGATGCCCTGGCTGGCCAGGTATTTCTTGGCGATTGCTCCGGCCGCCACGCGCATGGCGGTTTCCCGGGCCGAGCTGCGGCCGCCGCCACGGTAGTCGCGCTCACCGTATTTGTGGTGGTAGGTGTAGTCGGCGTGGGCCGGGCGGAACAGGTCCTTGATGGCCGAGTAGTCCTTGGACTTCTGGTCGGTGTTGCGGATCAGCAGGCCAATGGCGCAGCCGGTGGTGCGCCCTTCGAACACGCCGGACAGGATTTCGACTTCATCGGCTTCCTGGCGCTGGGTGGTGTGGCGGCTGGTGCCGGGCTTGCGGCGGTCGAGGTCACGCTGCAGGTCGTCCAGGGAAATCTCCAGGCCCGGCGGGCAGCCGTCGACAATGGCGACCAACGCCGGGCCATGGCTTTCGCCCGCGGTGGTGACAGTGAACAGCTTGCCGTAGGTATTGCCGGACATGCAGGGTGCTCCGTGAAAAACGCTGAGAGACTCAACCTTGGATTCGTAGTGGGCGCCAGTATACGCAGGCTCCCCGCGTAGTTCATCCTCGAACCTTATCGGCGACCACCAGTCCAACCGGCACCTTCGCAACTAATGGCGTGATGATGTTAAAGCTGCTTGCCTTAAGCCTTGCCGTGTTCACCGGCCTGTTTTCCTGCCTGGCCCAAGCCACGGTGCTGCAACGCCCGATCAGTCTCGACACCGGCAGTGGTGAGCTTTTCGGCTCGTTGTTGCTGCCCAAGTCCGACACGCCCGTGCCGGTTGTCCTGATCATTTCCGGGTCCGGTCCTACGGATCGCGACGGCAACAACCCCGAGGGCGGGCGCAACGACAGCCTCAAGCGCCTGGCCTGGGTCCTGGCCAGGCACAACATTGCCAGCGTGCGATATGACAAACGCGGTGTGGCCGCCAGCCTCGCGGCGACACCGGACGAGCGCAACCTGAGCGTCGAGGCCTATGTGGCCGATGCCGTGGCCTGGAGCCACAAGCTCGCCGCCGATCCACGCCTGGGCCCGTTGATCCTGCTGGGCCACAGCGAAGGCGCGTTGATCGCCAGCCTCGCGGCGCCCCAGGCCAACGCGGCGGCGGTGATTTCGCTGTCCGGCAGTGCCCGGCCGATCGACCAGGTTCTGCGCCAACAACTGAGCAACCGCCTGCCACCACCGCTGATGTTACGCAGCAATGAGCTGCTCGACAGCCTCAAGGCCGGGCAGCTCGACAACAACGTGCCGGCGCAATTGCAGGTCATTTTCCGCCCCAGCGTTCAGCCCTACCTGATCTCGTTGTTCCGCCAGGACCCGGCCCGGGCCTTCGCCGCGTTGAAGATGCCTGCCTTGATCATCCAGGGCAGCAACGACATCCAGGTCAGCGTCGATGATGCCCGGCAGTTGAAAGCCGCCAAGCCCGACGCCGAGCTGGCGCTGATCGAGGGCATGAACCACGTGATGCGCATCGTGCCCAACGACGTGAAACGGCAACTGGCCTCCTACAAGGACCCCGACCTGCCCCTGGCGGCCGAGCTCGGTACGCGGATTCTGCGTTTTATTGACTCGTTAGCCGCCCGTTAAGCGGTTTTAGTCGCAACTAGCCCTCCAGTCCTGGCAAAAACGGCCGATAGCACTGTGTCGGATAGCGCAATGGCTACCGACCCGCCGGCCTGGACAGGACTTTGCCGTTATGACTGAAACTCAAACTTCCCCCGACACCGCTGCCGAAGCCCCCGCCTCGACTGCGGTGGAGCTGCCGTGGGCCGACGTGCACACCGAGCATCACAAGATGCTCCGGCTGGCACCGCTCAAGACCGACCGCGCCACCGGTGTGCGGCCGCTGCGGTTTGTCGAGTTCAGCTACGTCGAGCGCCACAGCAAGGAACGCAGCCTGCTGCGCATGACCATCCAGTTGCCGAACCAGCGGGTGCGCAAGGAACAGAATCACCTGGACGTCTGGGCCGACCACGTCGAAAAACGCCTGACTTTTTCCCCGGACAACCTGCAAGTCGAGCCGTTGAACCGTGGCATCGGCCGTTTCCTGGCGGCCCAAGGTATTACCTGGGCCAAGAAACGCTGGTCTGCCTACCAGGTTGAAGGCTCCGACCTGGATAACAAGGACGCCCTGAACGAAGACACTCGCCTGCGCCGCGACCGCTTTCTCAAGGCCCAGGGTTTCGAGGTGGCCTACGCCGATGCCCAACACCTCAAGGGCAGCATCAAGCCGGCCCAGGTCGGCGATTTGATCGGCGACTGGAACACCGAGAAGCTGCAGTTCGTGACCATCCTCGAAGCTGCGCAGATGCTGCAACAAGCCGAGCAGAACCTGGCGGAACAGGAAGTCAAACTCAAGCAGCAGGAAGAAAAGGTCACCAAGTTCAAGCGCGAAGACACCGGCCTGCGCTTCACCATCACCTGCCTGGTGGCTTTCGCCATGTTCCAGGCGGGGTTGCTGATCTGGATTGCGACGCGGCATTGAACCCAACAGCGCGTGAGTAACCCTGCGGGAGCGAGCTTGCTCGCGATAGCGGTGAATCAGTCAACTTCCATGCTGCTGATCCGACGCCATCGCGAGCAAGCTCGCTCCCACAGTAGGGTTGCGGCGGAAAAATGCGGACAATCCCGTGACGAGGGAGCTTGCTCCCGCTCGGCTGCGCAGCAGTCGTAAATCTGGCAAGTACTATTTTGAGCCTTTGAAGCCACAAAAGCGGTCGCAGCAATCAAACCCGCGAAGCAAACACCGCCTGATACTGGCGGCACTGCTCGGCACTGAGCATGAACACGCCATGGCCACCACGCTCGAAGTCGAGCCAGGCGAAATCGACTTCCGGGTACAGCGCCTCGACGTGCACCTGGCTGTTGCCCACCTCGACAATCAAGAGCCCTTTCTCGGTCAGATGATCGGCCGCCTCGGCCAGCATCCGGCGAACCAGGTTCAAGCCGTCGTCGCCACAGGCCAGACCCAGCTCCGGTTCGTGCTGGTACTCCTGCGGCATGTCGGCGAAATCTTCCGCATCAACGTAGGGCGGGTTCGACACGATCAGGTCGAAACGTTGCCCCGGCAGACCTTCGAAACCATCCCCCTGAACGGTGAACACGCGCTCGTCGACGCCGTGGCGCTCAATGTTCTGGTTGGCCACTTCCAGTGCTTCGAACGACAGGTCGGCCAGCACCACCTCGGCCTCCGGGAATTCATAGGCACAGGCAATGCCGATGCAGCCGGAACCGGTGCACAGGTCGAGAATCCGGGCCGGTGCCTGGCCCAACCAAGGCTCGAAACGGTTTTCGATCAGCTCACCGATGGGCGAGCGCGGAATGAGCACGCGCTCATCGACGATAAACGACATTCCGCAGAACCAGGCCTCACCCAACAGGTAGGCCGTCGGGATGCGCTCGGCAATGCGCCGACGCAGCAGACGCTGCACATGCACCAGTTCTTCGTCTTCAAGACGGCAGTCCAGGTAGCTGTCGGCGATTTCCCACGGCAGGTGCAACGCACCCAACACCAGTTGCCGAGCTTCATCCCACGCATTGTCGGTGCCATGGCCGAAAAACAGATCCTCCCCATGGAAACGGCTGACGGCCCAACGGATATGGTCGCGCAGGGTACGGAGACGGGAAGTGATCACGGCGGCAAACTCCAGAAAAATCGACGGGCGAGTCTACCAGCCAAACGCGGCCCCACCCAAACACGCCTCGATGGCGAACGAAAAGCGCTGGACCAATCGTAGGATTTATCCGTTTTTTGCACCGCCTATTGAACGAGACGAGCATCTTGACAAGGCTGTAGGCCAGCAACGGCGGCCCTTGCGATGGAAGCGATTCACAGAACCGCTCAGCCAGAGGACAATGTCGCAAAAGCCCCACTCGAAGGAGCCCCAGAATGTCCGTTCCAAAAACGATGTTTCAACTCAGCGGCCGTGGTTATGCAGCGGCCAATCTGAGTCAAGCGACCTTGATCATCATCGATGCCCAGAAGGAATATCTCGCCGGGCCCCTGGCCCTGAGCGGCATGGATGCAGCCGTCGCGAACATCAAGCAACTGCTCGGCGCGGCCCGTGCAGCCGGTCGCCCGATCGTGCATGTGCGCCACCTGGGCACCCATGGCGGGCTGTTCGATCCACAAGGCGAACGCGGGGAGTTCATTGCCGGCCTCGAACCCCTGAGCGACGAAACCGTGGTCGAAAAGTTGCTGCCCAGCGCCTTCCACGGCACCGAGCTGAAAAAGCGCCTGGAAGACTTCGGCCCCCTGGACCTGATCGTGTGCGGGTTCATGAGCCATTCCAGCGTCAGCACCACCGTGCGCGCCGCCAAGAACCTGGGCTTTCGCTGCACCCTGGTGGAGGACGCCTGCGCCACGCGCGACCTGCCGTACAAGGGCGGTGTCCTCAGTGCCGAGCACGTTCAGCAGACCGAAATGGCGATCATGGCCGACAACTTCGCCACCCTGGCCCTGACCCGCGACTTCATCTGATGCGCCTTGATGAGCGGCCCTCCCTGCCGCTCATCCGCAAAAGCCTCTCATTTGCTGCAATTACCCTAGCCTCAGGAACAACCCGAATATCTTCCGGTCGAAGGGCCGATACCCATTGAGGAAGGTCGGAATGAAGTTATCCGATGGTTTTGACGCACGTCGCTTGCGGCCCAAGGGCCCGAGCAACTGGCGGTTTCGTTTTGGCGCGGCGATCGCTGCGCTGCTGGCAACACTCGGTGTGCTGCTGGCCATGGCCGGTGCGGCCAGCTTGCTGGGCCGTCCACCCGCATTGGGCGAGTTGAATGCCACCCCGCTGGGTTCGGCGATCTTCCTGGCAGTCGGTCTTTTCGTGTTGCTGTTGGGCGTCTGGCTCTGGCGCCGCTGCCGCCGTCGCGCCCGCCAATCCCTGGAGCTGGCCATGGCTCCGCACCTGATGAAAAAGCACGACTGATCCGCCACTCGACGTTTTGTCGCGCCTGATCCCGCCAGAGTTGGGTAAACTGGCCGGCTTCGCGGAGGCTGACATGCAAGACGACGACTTTTCCCTGTTCAAAAGTGCGATCCAGGGCGTAAAACCGATCAAACACGACCGTGCCGAGACCGGCAAGCCCAAGGCCGATCGCGCGCAAATCGCCAAGCTGCGCCAAGCCGCCACCGTGCGCACCGACGCCACGACCGTGGACGGTTTGTCCGATCAGTTCGTGATCGACGTCGGCCCGGAAGACGAGTTGATGTGGGCGCGCGACGGCGTCCAGGAAAGCCAGATGCGCAAGCTGAAGGTCGGCCAGATCCCCTTCGAAGGCAGCCTAGACCTGCACGGCATGAGCGTCGAAAAGGCCCGGGAAACCCTTTGGGCGTTCCTGGCCGAAGCCACCAAGTTCGAAATCCGTTGCGTACGCGTCACCCATGGCAAAGCCGTGCGCCTGGACGGCAAGCGACCGATGATCAAGAGCCACGTCAACACCTGGCTGCGCCAGCACCCGCAAGTGCTGGGCTTCACCTCCTGCCAAGCGAAACACGGCGGCGCCGGGGCGGTCTACGTGATGCTCAAGCGCACCATGATGGAAGGTCGCGACGAGTAGCCCTCGCTTGCCGAGCTTGCAGCGCCGTGTCCGCCACCGTACCCTTGCCCTTTGCGTAAAATCCCATCCCACAGGTAGTTTCATGTCTCTGGAACAGAATTACACCGCGATTCTCGGCCAACTGGGCGAGGACGTTTCCCGCGAGGGCCTGCTCGACACGCCCAAGCGCGCTGCCAAGGCCATGCAGTACCTCTGCCGCGGTTATGAACAGACCCTGGAAGAAGTCACCAACGGTGCCTTGTTCAGCTCCGACAACAGCGAGATGGTGCTGGTCAAGGACATCGAGTTGTACTCGTTGTGCGAACACCACCTGCTGCCTTTCATCGGCAAGGCCCACGTGGCCTATATCCCGAGTGGCAAGGTGCTGGGGCTGTCGAAAGTCGCGCGCATCGTCGACATGTATGCCCGTCGCCTGCAGATCCAGGAAAACCTCAGCCGCCAGATCGCCGACGCGGTCCAGCAAGTGACCGGCGCCTTGGGCGTGGCGGTGGTGATCGAGGCCAAGCACATGTGCATGATGATGCGCGGTGTGGAAAAGCAGAATTCCTCGATGATCACTTCGGTGATGCTCGGCGAGTTCCGGGAAAACGCCGCCACTCGCAGCGAATTCCTCAGCCTCATCAAGTAACCCGTCGCTTGAAGAAAACCGGCGTTGATCGCCGGTTTTTTTTCGCCGGTGAAAAATCAGGTAAGCTGCGCGCCCTCTTCTTCCCTGCCGCGAGGCTGAATACCGTGATTGTCAAAGCGCTTCGAGTTGGCTTGGGCCAGCTCATTATCTTCATCGACTTCATCACCCGCCCCGGCAAGAAACAGCGCCCCGCCGCGGCCCAGGCCCAGGTCGACCAGGCCGCCCGCAGCCTGACGCTGTATCAATTCCACGCCTGCCCGTTCTGCGTGAAGACCCGCCGCACCTTGCGCCGTCTCAACGTGCCGGTGGCCCTGCGCGATGCGAAAAACAACGAACAGGATCGCCAGACGCTGCTGGAGCAAGGCGGCAGGATCAAAGTGCCGTGCCTGCGTATTGAAGAAGATGGCAAGACCACCTGGATGTATGAGTCCAAGGTGATTATTGAGTATCTGGATAAGCGGTTCTCTGCAGCCTGATGGTTTTGTGGTGGCTGGGAGGCCCCCATCGCGAGCAAGCTCGGCTCCCACAGTAGGCCTTGGTGAACGCTAGATTTGTATTCACCACCGTCCCCTGTGGGAGCCGAGCTTGCTCGCGATGGGGCCCGGACAGCCACCACAAAGCCCCTGATATCAAGCCGCTTTTACCGCCAACGCCTCCCGCACCACCCCCGCCAACCGCTTGAGCCCTTCATCCAGCCGCGCCGGATCAATGTGGCTGAAGTTCAAGCGCAGGTGCCCTGGATGCTGGTCCGGTTCAGGAAAGAACGGCTCCCCCGGCATGAACGCAACGTCGGCCGCCAGTGCGGCGGCGAGCAAGGTGCGGGTGTCCAGCGGTTGCCTGAGGGTCAGCCAGAAAAACAACCCACCCTGGGGCACGTTCCAGTCCGCGATATCAGAGAAATGCGTTTGCAACGCCGCCTGGAACCGATCGCGACGGTCCCGGTAGAAATCCCTCAATTCGCTCAAATGGCTGCGGTACTGTTCGGTGCCGATCCATTGCAGCGCCTGCCACTGACCGATGCGATTGGTGTGCAGGTCCGCCGATTGCTTGAGCCGCAGCAGGTGCGGGAACAAATCCGGGCTGGCGATCAGATAGCCCACCCGCAGCCCCGGCAACAGGGTTTTCGACACGGTGCCGGTGTAGATCCAGCTGGCCTTCTTCAAGCGACTGACGATCGGCGTGGCACTGCCGCCATCGAACGTCAGCTCGCGGTAGGGTTCGTCCTCGATCAGGGTGACGCCGAACTCATCCAGCAAAGCTGCCACCGCGTCGCGCTTGGCCTCGCTGTAGCGCACCGCCGAGGGGTTCTGGAACGTCGGAATCAGGTAGATGAACGCAGGCCGATGCCGCTCCAGCCGGGCCCGTAACTGATGCAGATCCGGGCCATCGGCCTCCAGGGGCACGGTGATGCAGTCGGCGCCGAACAACTGGAAAATCTGCAGCGCCGCCAGATACGTCGGCGCTTCGAGCATCACTTCGGTGCCCACGTCAATGTGCAACTTGGCCGCCAGGTCGAGGGTTTGCTGGGAGCCGCTGACCACCAACACCTGACTCGCCTCACAGACCACGCCCAATGCCCGCGCCTGAGCCGCCAGGGCTTCGCGCAGGGCCGGTTCGCCTTCGCTCATGCCGTACTGCCCCATGGACAACGGCATGGCCGCCCATTCCACTTTCGGCAGCATGGCTTCGGCTGGCAGGCCGCCGGCGAACGACATCACTTCAGGGCGCTGCGCCGCCGCGAGGATTTCTCGAATCAAAGAACTTTTGAGGCGCGAGACACGTTCGGAAAAAGCCATGGGGTCACCTGTAGCGGGTCGCTGGAAGAATGAGTCAAACTGATTGACCGAAACTACTCCGCCCCCTCTGGATACGTCAATATGCTTGACCTTAAAAACCCAACCTCCCAACAAATGGCCATGGAAGCGTTTTTCTTCGGTTATCAGGCGTTCACCGCCAAGGCCGATGAAATGCTCGAGCGTCGTGGGTTGAGCCGGGTCCACCAGCGCATCGTCTTTTTCATCGCCCGCTATCCGTCCTTGAGCGTGAAGGAATTGCTGACCCTGCTCGGAGTGAGCAAGCAGGCGCTGAACATGCCGTTGCGCCAGTTGATGGAAATGCACCTGGTGAACAGCGTTGCGTCCGAGACTGACAAGCGTAAGCGGCTGCTGGAACTGACGGCCGAGGGCGAGCGGTTCGAGCAGGCGTTGCGGCGCGAGCAGGTGAAATTGCTGGAGCGGGTGTTTGCCGAGGCTGGGGAGGCGGCGGTGAATGGGTGGTTGGCGGTGAACCTGGCACTGGGCAAATCCAGTGACTGAAGGCACCTGATCCGACGCTATCGCGAGCAAGCTCGCTCCCACAGGGTTCATGGTTGAACCCAATTCTTGCATTCACCCCACCCCACTGTGGGAGCGAGCTTGCTCGCGATAGCGTCCGCATGGGTGATATATCCCTATCGCCAGACATTTCGTCGACAACACAGAAAACATTATTTGCATTATTTGTATACAAAAGCATAATTCGTTTCGTGCGAGTTCCTGACCAACAGGTCAACATACTTCGCCAGCCTTACCTGCCTCAACGCATCGCGGCCACCCCCAGGGCGTTTGCGGTGCTGGAAATAACAATAAGACTCTTGAGGAGTACTCGCTGTGGAAAGCCGCAAACCCGACGCCCGGACGCTGGACCTCTCGCCGCCACTACGCAGTGGCTGGCTGGAACGCCTCTTCAAACTCAGCTTGCATGGCACCACGGTGAAGACCGAGTTGATTGCCGGCCTGACAACCTTCATCACCATGGCCTACATCATCTTCGTCAACCCCAACATCATGGCCGACGCCGGCATCGATCACGGTGCCGCGTTCGTCGCCACCTGCATCGCCGCCGCCCTGGGCTGCCTGTTGATGGGCCTGTACGCCAACTGGCCGGTGGGCCTGGCACCGGGCATGGGCCTGAACGCCTTCTTCACCTACACCGTGGTCGGCACCATGGGCTACAACTGGGAAACCGCGTTGGGCGCGGTGTTCATTTCCGGTGTGCTGTTCATGTTCTTGACCCTGTCACGGGTGCGCGAGTGGCTGCTCAACAGCATTCCGGTGAGCCTGCGCTTCGCCATGGGCGCGGGGGTCGGGTTGTTCCTCGGGCTGATCGGCCTGAAAACCGCCGGGATCATCGTCGACAGCCCCGCCACCCTGATCAAGCTTGGCTCGTTGCGTGAACCCGGTCCGTTGCTGGCCGCGGTGTGCTTCCTGATGATCGCCGTACTCAGTTATCACCGCGTGTTCGGCGCGATCCTGATCAGCATCATTGCCGTGACACTGGCCGGTTGGGGCCTGGGACTGGTGCAGTACAACGGCGTCATGTCGACACCGCCGAGCCTGGCCCCGACCTGGATGGCGATGGACGTGGCCGGGGTGTTCAACATCAGCATGATCAGCGTGGTGCTGGCCTTCCTGTTCGTGCACATGTTCGACACCGCCGGCACCTTGATGGGCGTTGCCCAGCGCGCCGGCCTGGTGAAGGCCGATGGCAAGATCGAGAACCTGTCCCGCGCCTTGAAAGCCGACAGCGCCTCCAGCGTATTCGGCGCCATGGTCGGTGTGCCGCCGGTGACCAGTTACGTGGAAAGCGCCGCCGGTGTGGCCGCCGGTGGCCGCACGGGGCTTACCGCCGTGACCGTCGGTGTGCTATTTATTGCCGCCATGTTCTTCGCACCGCTGGCCGGGATGATCCCGGCCTATGCCACGGCCGGGGCCTTGATCTACGTCGCCATGCTGATGATGGGCGGCATGGCCCACATCGAATGGGACGAACCAACCGACAGCATTCCAGCCATCGTCACGGCCATCATGATGCCCCTGACGTTCTCGGTCGCCGACGGTATCGCCCTGGGGTTCATCACCTATGTGGTGCTCAAGGCCGGCACCGGAAAACACAAGGAAATCTCCGTCAGCCTGTGGGTGCTCTGCGCGATCTTCATCGCCAAGTTCATCTTCTTGTAAGCGATACCGTATCCACCTGCCTCACCCCTCGGGTGAGGCTTTTGTACATCAGGAGCAAAGCAATGAATCTGGAAACCTGGCTGTTGTTCAGTGGCGCCGCCTTGGTGGTGATCCTCATCCCCGGCCCGTTGTCGTTGTTGATGATCGGCAATAGCCTGAACTACGGTCTGCGCCGCTCGTACCCGGCATTCCTCGGCGGGGTGATCGCATCGATCTGCCTGCTGAGCGCTTCGGCGCTGGGGCTCGGCGCATTGTTGATGGCCTCGGAGCAGTTGTTCAGCGCCCTGAAGATCGTCGGTGCCCTGTACCTGTTTTACCTGGCCTGGCAGAGCTGGCAGCAATCGCGCCAACCCTCCCAAGGCGCCGAAGTGCCCCAGGCCGCTGCCGTCCCGCGCTTTCGCGCCCTCTTCGGGCGGGCGTTCGTGTTGGGTGCGAGCAACCCGAAAGACATCCTGTTCTTCGCCGCTTTCCTGCCGCAATTTTTGAGCGCCGAACACGCGTTCCTGCCACAACTGCTGATCATGATCGCCACCTGGACCGTACTCGACCTGCTGTGCAAGCTTGCCTACGGCCTCGGCGCCCATGGCGCGGCGCGGTATTTGCGCACGGGCAGAGGCCAGAGTTGGTTCAACCGCATCAGTGCCGGGCTGTTTGGCGGCGCGGGCGCAGCGTCCTTACTGTCCAGCCACTGAGTACCGGTGACCTTTTTTGAGCCGCGGCGCTGGTAAAACGGCGCAACAACCCATTGATATACACCCGTCAGAAAAACACCTTACATAGAAGGCCATTCATTATCGTTGAACAAGGAAGTTCACAATGGCCAAGGTTTTTTACCCCGGTTCCGTTTCTCACGAGCACGCCGTCGTCGTGACGGATCTAGGCTTTGATGCCAATGATCATTCTGTCGAGACACTCGATTTCAAAGCAGGCAATGAAACCCTGATCGGCCCGGAACATAAGCGAAGACAAGCCCAACTCGAAGTGGTCGATAAACTGTATGGCCCGCTGCGTATCGGCTCCGTGACGGTGACTCGTTTAGCCCTGGATGCGCTGGGCGTAACGACCAATGGCCAGCCCCTGAACGGCGACAATACGTTTTTCCGCACCCCCAATCGTTTTTTCCTGAATACGTTGCGGTTCAACCCGGTTGATATCGAAACCCGTATAAAGCTGATCGACAACGCCAACGACTACCGCTTGCCAACACTGCTGTTCGAAATTGCCAGTGAGCGCTCCTCTATCGCCCCGCCGTTGCTCAATGACCCTCCTGAAACACAACCTGAATCAGCCCATTATCGAACCACGCTCGAAAAGCTTTTAAATTCTGCCCAAAAACTCAATACCGCTTCGCTTGCAGAAAAAACATTTAAGTGGGTAAACAGATCCAAGAGCAACATCCTGATTCCCACAGGGTTCGGACTCCAGGCCTTTGGCATCTACAGCGGCCTGCGTGGTTTGCAAGATGCCATCCGCAACAAGAACGGTTACCAGGCCGTCTTCAATGGGGCCAGCGTGAGTGCCGAGGTCGCCTCGATCGGTGTCGAGGCCGCGCTGACCCGGCAAGCCACGCACATGCTCAAGGCCGGCCAAAGTTCCCTCGGGAGTTTCGCCAAAACCTCGTTTGCCTTACGGCTGGGGCGTGGCAGCGGCTTGATTGCCAGCGTGCTGACACTGCCATTCGATATCGTCGCGGCCATCGACGCTTTCAAGGCTGCCGCCAACGCCACCGGCAATGAAGCCACGGATCATTACGTCAACGCCGCCTTGAGCATCACCAGCGCCGCCATGTCCGTGATGATCGGCGCAGCGGCATTGGCGGGTTTTACTTCCGCCGGCCCCGTGGGCCTTGCCGCGGGATTGATCCTCGCGGTTGGATCACAAGTCTGGGGGGCGATTCGTGAAGTCGATGAAATCGACAACTACATAGAACTCACCGTGCATGAGCGCCTGCGCACAGGTTGGTTCGCCTTCTGGACCATCAGCCCCGATGAAGCCATCCAGGAGCGCTATACCATCGCCAAGGCGACCGCTGAACACACGAAACAACTTCGGGCCAATGCCATGAAGTTATTGCAAGGCACCTTGAAAAACAGCACCGAAGCCATCGTAAACGGAAAGTTCAGCGTAGAACTCGAACAGGTGACTTACAACACTTGGAATTGGTGGACGGGAGAACGCTACCAGGCGACCCGAGTGCGCCCCAGGATCACGGACAGCGACGACTTCATCGATGCCCGCGACGGGGTCACTGCCGATACCCCCGGGGCCGTGCTGGGTACTTCGGCGGAACACAAAGGCATCCACTGGTATATCGGTGGTGGCAACGACACCATCATCGGTCCGAAAAGCAAACCGAACGTTTTCCATTACGGCGCAGGTGTTAAACAGCTGACCGGGGGTGAGAAAGACGATGTTTTCATTTTCGAGGGTTCAACGCAGAGCCTCACGGAAAACCCTCCTTCACCCAATCGATTAGTCGGTGGCGCAGGCAGTGACACCGTCATTTTATCCGGTCGCTCTCGGGATACCGAGGCACAACAGCTTGGTTATCGCGTCGACCTGGAGGCCGGGCAGATCATCCTCATCACCCAAGCCAGCCAGGAAAAAGACACCGAGGACTATCGCCATGCGGTCCTGGAGAGCATTGAACACGTAGAAATACTGGAGGGGGGTCGCAACATCATCAAGGGCACCGCCGGCCCCAACATCATTAAATCCCGCGGCGACGATGCCATCGAGGCCGGTGCAGGCGATGACCAGATTTTCCTCCTGGGCGCCAACAACCGCGACGCAGACGGTGGGCCGGGCAACGATGTCTACGCCATCGCCCATAAGCCGGGCCGCGTATCCATCAGCGAGGACGGCATCGGCAATAGCGTCATTGCCGTGGACTGGAGAGCCGACCTGATCGAAGGCTGGAAGATCGAAGGGGACAACCTGGTGGTGACCTCGGGCTTTGACGCAGATGACTGGCAACTGCGTGAAGTCATCATCAAAAAGGTCTACCAGCCCGACGACGACATACGATACCTCCAGAACAACAAACTGACCTTCATCACAAAGGATGGCTATCACTTGGTGCCCGACCTGCCCGACACCCTGGAGCAGAGCCAGTCCCTCGCCATTGAAGCGGTCATCACCCAGCAGGGAACACCTCGCAACCCGATTATCCTCAATAACCAGAAAACGCACCGGGTCGCACACGACAAGGACACGAGCTATTACCTGTCACGCCTTACCGTGGCGACGACGCTGCAGGTAACACAACGCAGCGACTTCACCACCACGGTGCATCTGGATTATGCCAGCACCGAGCTGACGCGGATCGAGGCCCATTACAACGTCCTGGTCACTCACGACGATGATGGTTGGGACACCGTAAAGTATGGGGAATGTGGCCTGACGATTTATTTCGGCTCACGCCACGTGGTCTTGAAGAACCTGGCCAGCTCCGATGAGCGTTACAGCGCGCAAGATACCCGCACGAAGCGACGTGCATTTTCCGCCCTGGGCTCGAACCATCTCGTTACCCTCATCATGAAGGACGGCGTGTCCTACCGCCTCGTCCAACCGACACCCGACTATGGCCTGCTACTGGACGAAAAATTCATTGGCCAATCGTCGGTAAACTGGAAAACCGACCTGGCATTGCCGCTCACGGCGACCCGAAAGCAATATGTCTATCTTCCTCCTTCGGACAAGCCCCCCTATTACATGCGCAACCGAGCCACCTGCGCCCAGCTCACCTCCCCCTCGGAGCAAACCGGCATTGAAGTCCTGATCGGCGAAGGCGCCACCTACCTGGTGCACCTGAGCCCGGACATGACGCTACGGTTATCCACACCCGGCGCCCTCGCGGGGGCCAATCCCCGGTTGCCCCAGGCCTCGACCTGGGAACTTGACGCTACGCGCCTGGGGCACGTCGAGATCAATCTTGCTTCCAACCGGTTGCAGCTGGGCACAACGATTATTCATCTCCCCACGTATGAGGCTGAAGACCTTGTCGACAAGATACGGGTCATCACCGCCCAAGGCGTCGTTCATGCAGTCGATACCCTGTTTGAACGGGTGTATGTCGAGGCGCTCGACGCTCGGTATTTCACTTTTGCGCTCGCCCCCTCAGCGGCATGGCCCAGCGAACTGGCCGCCTTCGCTGCCAGGGAATTGAGGGTGCTGAACATTGCCGTCAGGGACGGCACTCGCGGCGGTCTGACCTACAACCTGAAAACCCGCCAATGGACCCTTGAGACCGATAAGGCTCGCCCCATCGTTGCCCAGGACCTGAGAAAAACCAATCTTTGCGATCACCATCTCAGCCTCTATCAGGACTTGGCGCGCGAAGGCCTCAGCCAGACGCCGCCCGCAAACGATGGCGCACTTCGCTTGCTACGGGAAAAGTGCGTGGCCCTGGTGGAAAGCCTCACGCCGGGCAATTCGAAGTTCCTGGTGCAAACCCTGACGCTCAGCCTGGCCTTTGGAATGAGCGCGGCTCAATTAAGCGGGCTTCTTGCATTGCATGGGTTCTTACCCGCCTATTTATAGCCCCATATACATATGTACTGCACAGGCTTGAGCCGTTTCCAGGAACATCTCAAGCCAGTGACCTGTCGGTGCGTCAATCGCAAGGCAGGGCATGCTCCACGACGAATGAATGACTCATTCATCACTTTCCAAACCTGAAGGAACAGGAATCCCAATGAGCCCAAAACTAAACACCCGCCCCAAGCTTCCAACCTCGCCCCCCGACACGCCCCATTCAAGTCGCGATACGTCACCGGAAACACTGCCCAGAAGCCCCGCCCGAAGCGAGGGAGGCGACCTGGCCCCCGTCACGCCGCCCGGACGACAACCTGACGCCGCAGAACCCCAGTCCCCCACCATCCAGATAGCCGAAATCACCTCACAGACACCCGGCCATGAGTCAACCATGGCGGTGCCGCTGGAGCACTATCTTCTTTCACCCGAACTGGTCCCCATGCTATCGGAGCCCGACGCAACCTCGGGCATCCGCACATTCAGGACACGTACCTATGTGGATCTAACGGAAGGCGGCACAGTGCTGTTGGGGCGCGATGCCGAGCAGAATTACCGGGCCCGACTAGGCACCGAACTCATCGCCTCCGGGCCACGCCTCGAACAAGTGGAAGGCAGCCTGCTGTGGCGTCTTGCGCACCGCGCCGAGCCGGATGCCGCTGACTCCATACTGACGATTACCCGCCGCAGACCGGCGGAAGATGAGCCCTCGGACGTCATTGAACCCAAGCGTCAGCACACGTCCCCTTCACCAAGCGAAGCCACCTTGGAGAGCGCCCCCGCCTTCGCTAAAAACTGGGGAATCGAGCCAAGGCTCACGGTACCCGACTTCCTGACCATAGACGGTGTTCACTACAAGGTAGTGACGCGCGCCGACGCCCGCGAGTATCCGATCGCCTACGTCCAGCAACCCACCCATTCACCGTATGATTTTGACGTACTGGAGGCGACCATCAGGCATACGCCCGACGAGCAACCCCGAAGCGCGATACGCGTGCCTCCTGACAATCGCTGGCAAATCGATGCGAGGCTGCCCTTTGACAAACCACTGACGGAATACGTCAGGGAGGCGTTTCCAGAAGTCACCACCGTCACCCTGGAAAATATCGCCAGAAAGCAATTTACCCTCGCCAACAGCTCGTCTTTTGCCGACGCGGCAGGCTTGACCGCGCTCCGGCAGATTTTCAGCAGTTGGAAAGACGGCACCCCGTCCCCGCACCCGGAATGGAGCGATCCGTTATTGATGCTACCCGTGCTTCGCGCCGCTTCAGGCAGCGTCAGCAGCACTGCACGCTCGCTCGATCTGCCGAATCCAACGTCAAGAATGTCGTTGGATCGGCTGGATTTCGACCCTCAGCGATTCACCCAGCAGTGGGATTATTTCGTCATGACTTACTCCCCGTTGGACCTCAAGCGCTTCATGGCCAACCTCATGACCCGTAACGGTTATGCAGTCTTTGAACCCAATTCTTTCAATAGCTTTCCGGCGTTGGTATTCCGGCGCACAGGGCATGACTATGTATTTTTCATGAGCCTGCATCGCACCCGGATCCCGAAGATTTCCCTGCCGGCACACACCAGCCCAAACACAACCGGCATCAGCCTGGAAACCCAGGTCGGCGAACACGCCGCGAACGTTGTCAGGGAGGCCCACCAGAACAACAAACTCATCTGGCTCAAGGGCGGTTCGCAAATCCGGCCAAACCATCCGGACACCGTTTTCATCGTTCGGGATGACGACGCCAGGCTGTAAGTCCGCAGGCAAAAAAAAGCCCGCAGTGTGAGCGGGCGAAAACCAAAGAAGCGCCATGCGCAGTCGCTTCCAGGAGAGGCAGCTGCTTGGGGGATCAGCTGCCTCGATAGGTGGAATAGGCGTAGGGCGAAATCAGCAGGGGCACGTGGTAATGCTCCTGCTCGGCCGAAATACCGAAGCGCAGCACCACCACATCCAGGAACGCCGGATCGGGCAGTTGGACGCCACGGGCGCGGTAGTAATCGCCGGCGTGGAATTGCAGTTGATAGACCCCCGAACGGTAGTCATCCCCTTGCAGCAGCGGCGCGTCGCAGCGCCCGTCGCTGTTGGTCAGCGCACTGGCGACACAGTGCAGTTGCGAACCTTCCACGCGGTACAGCTCGATCTTGATCGAGCTGCCCGGGCAGCCGTGTGCGGCATCCAAAACGTGAGTAGTCAAACGTCCCATTGCTTATGCGCGCCTCGCTGCACTGCAGTCCGGCCCGACGCCTCCTGAATCAGTTGAAAGACAGGCCGCACCGTTTCGGAGCACGAAACGCCACGGCGATGTGCGAATTAAGACACTTTAAAAGAAAATTGTACACAATAAAAAATAAACACTTCGCCCATGGACTGCGCGACGGCGCGTCAGCCCCAGGCTCAAGCAAACCAAATGAATACAAGATCCTCCTGACGATTCACTGACCAAGTGGGCAGGTTTCTTGCAGTGTAGACAACACCAGGGACACAGTGAAAAATGCAGAAAATCAGGCTTACAAATCGCGCATAAAGTTGTATACAATCATTCCATCGTCGTGACGCCAGCCTGAAACACATCGCCAGGGCGCCACCTACATGGTTCGAACAAGAAGGAAAACTGCAGTGAGCGCTGACTACCCACGCGACCTGATCGGTTACGGCAGTAACCCTCCCCACCCCCAATGGCCGGGCAATGCCCGCATCGCGTTGTCCTTCGTGCTCAACTACGAAGAAGGCGGCGAGCGCAACGTCCTGCATGGCGACAAGGAATCCGAAGCGTTCCTTTCGGAGATGGTCGCGGCGCAACCGCTGCAGGGCGAGCGCAACATGAGCATGGAATCGCTGTATGAGTATGGCAGCCGTGCCGGTGTCTGGCGTGTCCTCAAACTGTTCAAGGAATTCGATATTCCTCTGACCATTTTCGCCGTCGCCATGGCCGCCCAGCGCCATCCGGAGGTGATTCGCGCCATGGTCGCCGCCGGTCACGAAATCTGCAGCCACGGCTATCGCTGGATCGACTACCAATACATGGATGAGGCCCAGGAGCGTGAGCACATGCTCGAAGCGATCCGCATCCTCACCGAAATCACTGGCGAGCGTCCGCTGGGCTGGTACACCGGCCGCACCGGCCCGAACACCCGCCGGCTGGTGATGGAGGAAGGCGGTTTCCTCTATGACAGCGACACCTACGACGACGACCTGCCCTACTGGGAACCGAATACCCGCAACGGCAAGCCGCACTTGGTGATCCCCTACACCCTCGACACCAACGACATGCGCTTCACCCAGGTGCAGGGTTTCAACAAGGGTGACGATTTCTTCCAATACCTCAAGGACGCTTTCGACGTGTTGTACGCCGAAGGCGCCGAAGCCCCGAAGATGCTTTCCATCGGGTTGCATTGCCGGCTGATCGGCCGCCCTGCGCGCCTGGCCTCCCTCAAGCGGTTTCTCGAATACGTCAAAGGCCACGAACACGTCTGGTTCAGCCGTCGTGTCGACATCGCCCGCCACTGGCAGCACGTCCACCCGCATCAAGGGGCTTCGAAACCAGGAGCGTCGAAATGACCGCCTTCCAGACCCTCAAGCCCTCCACCTTGAGCCGTGAAGCCTTCATCCGGGCTTTCGCCGATATCTACGAACATTCGCCATGGGTCGCCGAAAAGGCGTTTGACCTGGGCCAGGATCCCTCGATCGACGAGATCGAGACCCTGCACCAACGCATGAGCGACATCCTGTTGAGTGCCGATCACGCCAGCCAACTGGCGCTGATCAACGCTCACCCGGACCTGGCCGGCAAAGCCGCCGTCCAGGGCCAACTGACCGAAGCCAGCACGAACGAACAGGCCGGCGCCGGTATTCACCAATGCACGGCCGAAGAGTTTCAACGCTTCACCGAGCTGAACGACGCCTACAAGGCCAAGTTCAAGTTTCCCTTCATCATGGCGGTAAAAGGCAGCAACCGGCACCAGATCCTCGCGGCGTTCGAAACGCGCATCCATCACTCGGCAGACGCCGAATTCAAATGCGCCCTGGCAGAGATCAACAAAATCGCGTTGTTCCGATTACTGACCCTTTAGCGAGCAGTCCTGAACCCAGGAACCTGCAAGCATCCCCAGCCAACTTATTTAAAGGCAGACAAGAAGAATGAAAGCTTACGCCGTACCTTTCGAGAAGTTCGTCAACCTGGCCGACGCCCGCCTGGGCACCAAGATCATTTCGGTCACCGATGACTGGTTCGCCGACGCCAACCGCCTGTTCCAGCCGACCCCGGCCGTGTGGAAGGAGGGCGTGTTCGATGATAACGGCAAGTGGATGGACGGCTGGGAGTCGCGGCGCAAGCGCTTCGAAGGCTACGACAGCGCGGTGATCCGCCTGGGTGTGGCGGGCTCGATCAAAGGCGTGGACATCGACACCTCATTCTTCACCGGCAACTACCCACCGTCGGCCTCCCTGGAAGCCTGCTTCCTGACGGAAGGCGAACCGGACGAAAACACCCAGTGGACTGAAGTGCTGTCGGCCGTCGAGCTGCAAGGCAACAGCCACCACTACCACGAAATCAGCAACGACCAGGCCTTCAGCCACCTGCGCTTCAACATCTACCCCGATGGCGGCGTGGCCCGGTTGCGGGTCTACGGCATTCCGTACCGCGACTGGTCGGCGGTGGGCGACAACGAACAGATCGACCTGGCCGCCGCCCTCAATGGTGGCCGCGCCCTGGCCTGCTCCGACGAGCACTTCGGCCGCATGAGCAACATCCTCAACCCGGGTCGTGGCGTGAACATGGGCGACGGCTGGGAAACCGCCCGTCGCCGTACCCCGGGCAATGACTGGGTCATCGTCGCCCTGGGCCATGCCGGCGAGGTCGAGAAAGTCATCGTCGACACCCTGCACTTCAAGGGCAACTATCCCGACAGCTGCTCGATCCAGGCCGCGTTCGTCAAGGGCGGCACCGACAGCCAGATCGAAACCCAGTCGCTGTTCTGGCGCGAACTGCTGCCGAGCCAGAAACTGGAAATGCACGCCGAACACACCTTCGCCGAGCAGATCAAGGCCCTGGGACCGATCACCCATATCCGCCTGAACGTGTTCCCGGACGGTGGTGTGAGTCGCCTGCGGGTGCTGGGCAAGGTCGCAAAATAAGGGTGAACCCAAATCGCGAGCAAGCTCGCTCCCACATTTGAAATGCATTCCCCTGTGGGAGCGAGCTTGCTCGCGATGGCGGCACAACAAACAACACAGAATTCAAGGTAAGAAGACCAGCATGCGCACACTCAAGATCGAACCGTTGACCAAAGAAGCCTTCGCCCCGTTCGGTGACGTGATCGAAACCGACGGCAGCGATCACTTCATGATCAACAACGGTTCGACCATGCGCTTCCATCGCCTGGCGACGGTAGAAACCGCCACGCCGGACGATCAGGCGATCATCAGCATCTTCCGCGCCGACGCGCTGGACATGCCGCTGACCGTACGCATGCTGGAGCGCCATCCGCTGGGCAGCCAGGCCTTCATTCCGCTGCTCGGCAACCCCTTTCTGATCGTGGTCGCGCCACTTGGCGATGAACCTGTATCAGGCTTGGTCCGCGCCTTCGTCACCAACGGCAGGCAGGGCATTAATTACCATCGCGGCGTCTGGCACCACCCGGTGCTGACGATCGAAAAGCGGGATGACTTCCTGGTGGTTGATCGCAGTGGCACAGGCAATAACTGCGATGAGCATTTTTTCAAAGAGGATGAGTACTTGATCCTCGCCCCCCACCAATAAGAGAAGGTCCGATCACGCGAAAACAAGCGTGACGGGCGAGAGGTAAAGACTGTGGAAGCACATATGCTGGAATGGCTGAACCTGAGCGTTCGCTGGGTTCACATGATCACTGGCGTGGCCTGGATCGGCGCGTCGTTCTACTTCGTCTGGCTGGAAAACAACCTCAATCGCGTCAACCCCAGGAGCGGCCTGGCCGGCGACCTGTGGGCCATCCACGGTGGCGGTATCTACCACCTGGAAAAATACAAACTCGCGCCGCCGTCCATGCCGGACAACCTGCACTGGTTCAAGTGGGAAGCCTACTTCACCTGGATGTCGGGCATCGCCCTGCTGTGCGTGGTGTTCTATTGGAACCCGACCGTCTACCTGCTGGCCCCCGGCAGCGGCTTGAGCGGCCCCGAAGGCGTGGCCCTGGGCCTCGGTTCGTTGCTCGTCGGCTGGTTCGTCTACTCCTTCCTCTGCGACTCGGCCCTGGGCAAGCGCCCTGCCTTGCTCGGCTTGATCCTGTTCGTGCTGTTGATCGCCGCGGCCTACGGCTTCAGCAAGGTGTTCAGCGGTCGCGGTGCCTACCTGCATGTCGGGGCGGTCATCGGCACGATCATGGTCGGCAACGTGTTCCGCATCATCATGCCGGCACAACGTGCCCTGGTCGCGGCCATCGCCGAGAACCGCACGCCGGATCCAGCGCTGCCAGCCAAGGGGCTGTTGCGTTCGCGCCACAACAACTACTTCACCCTGCCGGTGCTGTTCATCATGATCAGCAACCATTTCCCGAGCACCTACGGTAGCCAGTACAACTGGCTGATCCTGGCCGGGATCGCCGTGGCGGCGGTGTTGGTGCGGCATTACTTCAACACGCGCCATGACAGCAACCGGTTTGCCTGGACGCTGCCGGTCGGCGCCCTGGCGATGATCTGCCTGGCTTATGTCACCGGCCCCAAGCCCATGCCCAGCACACCGGAGGTGGCCAAGGCGCCCGGCGTGATCGAGTACCAACCGTTGCCGGAAACGGCAGTAGGCGGTGGCGCGAAACCGGCGACGGCCCCCGCCGCACCGGCAGCTGCACCCACTCAGGCCGCCAACGCCCAGGGCCCTTCGTTCGAGAAGGTCCACAGCGTGATCCAGGAACGCTGCTCGGTCTGCCACTCGGCCAAGCCCACCAGCCCGCTGTTCAGCGCCGCCCCAGGCGGGGTGATGTTCGATACGCCGCAGCAGATCCAGCAACAGGCCGCGCGCATCCAGGCCCAAGCCGTGACCAGCCAGATCATGCCGTTGGGCAACATCACCCAGATGACCCAACAGGAACGCGATCTGATCGGCGCGTGGATCAACCAGGGCGCCCACACTAACTGAGCCACGCGCTCCAACACCGTTAAACGTCATACCGCTGACAGGTCGACCGGCACACCACCGGTCCCCCGTCAGCGACTGCCTGCGCCTCAACAATAAAAACAAGAGCAAAGCACCCGATGACCACGCCCCGCCATCACGCCCCAAATTCGCCGCGCATGCGCTGTTGCAGGGCACTTGAGCCTTCCAAGGCAAGCCCGTATCCTGCGCGGCCGTTTGAAGCAGGCCGACCACAAAATCCCTTCCGATCCTGACCGGATCGCCAACTTGTTGCGGTGTTGGCGGACATAAACGCGCCCCTGAAAACAGCTTTCCGACTGATCAAAAAACCGCAGGGCAAGCCTTTTCCGGTTTTTTCCGGACTTGGCTCAGCGCTTGCTATCAGCATTCGCCACGCTCAAAAAGCTGACCGAACGGATGTTTTTAATCCATGGAAAAAGGCGCCACACCAGAGCGCTGACCTGAAAAAAAGCGGTACCACTTACCTTTGGGAGCAAACCGAATGAAACGTACGTGCACCAGCCTGATACTCGCAGGATCCTTGCTGGCCGCAGGCCAGGCGATGGCCGACGATCTGTTCCAGTGGCAGAACAACAGCCTGACCTACCTGTACGGCAAGGATTTCCAGATCAACCCGCGTATCCAGCAGACCGTGACCTTCGAACACGCCGACGCCTGGAAATACGGGGACAACTTCTTCTTCCTCGATCGGATCTTCTATAACGGCCAGGATGACGGCCAGTCCGGCCCGAACACCTACTACGGTGAGTTCAGCCCGCGTCTGTCGTTCGGCAAGATCTTCGACCAGAAGCTGGAACTGGGTCCGATCAAGGATGTGCTGCTGGCCATGACGTATGAATTCGGGGAAGGCGACAACGAGTCTTACCTGATCGGCCCGGGTTTCGACCTGGCGATTCCCGGCTTCGACTACTTCCAACTGAACGTCTACAACCGCCAGACCGAAGGCCCGCGCGCCGGCGACAACGTTTGGCAGATCACCCCGGTCTGGGCCTATACCGTGCCGGTGGGCTCATCCGACATCCTGATCGATGGTTTCATCGACTGGGTGGTGGACAACGACAGCAACTCGAAGGGCACCTACCACGCCAACCTGCACATCGTCCCGCAGATCAAATATGACTTGGGCAAAGCGTTGAAGCTCGGCGCCAAGCAGTTGTATGTCGGGGTGGAATACGACTACTGGAAGAACAAGTACGCCATTGAAGACAGCGACGGGTTCAAGACCAACCAGAGCACGACCAGCTTTTTGCTGAAGTATCACTTCTGATCCCGGAATCAATATCGCAGACAATCCCCTTGTGGGAGCGAGCTTGCTCGCGATAGCGGTGGGTCGGCTTGCATTGATGTTGAATGTACCGCCGTCTTCGCGAGCAAGCCCGCTCCCACACGGGTTGCATGCCAACCACAGGTTTAGCATCCACCACAAATCCCCCTGTGGGAGCGAGCTTGCTCGCGATAGCGGTGGGTCGGCTTGCATTGATGTTGAATGTACCGCCGTCTTCGCGAGCAAGCCCGCTCCCACACGGGTTGCATGCCAACCGCAGGTTTAGCATCCACCACAAATCCCCCTGTGGGAGCGAGCTCGCTCGCGATGGCGGTGGACCTGCGTGCATCACGCCTCAGGACAACCCCAGAAACCGACTCAACGCCTCACGCTGCGCCAACGCATCCTGGCGCCCGAGCTCGATCAGTTCGCTGCAATACCCCGCCTCGAACAGCAGGTAGCTCAGCACCCCCGCGCCACTGGTCTTGGTCGCGCCCGGCCCGCGCAGAAATACCCGAAGCGCACGGGGCAATTCCTGGCGATGGCGGGCGGCGATTTCGTCGATCGGCTGGCTTGGCGAAATCACCAGCACGTCCACCGGTGCCGCGCCGAGGGCATGGGCCGGGACGTCATCGGGCAGCAAGTGGCTGAACCCGTTCAGGCGCTCCAGCAACTCGATGTCACTTTCCAGGCTGTCGATGAACGTGCTGTTGAGCATATGGCCGCCAATCTGCGCCAGGGTCGGTTGCAGGCCGGTGTAGCTGCGTTCGGAAAGATCCTGCCCGCCACCACCACGGGGGTTGCCACTGACGCCGATCACCAGCACGCGATTGGCCCCCAGGTGCAAAGCCGGGCTGATGGGCGCCGATTGCCGCACCGCGCCGTCGCCGAAGTATTGCGGACCGATCTTGACCGGCGCGAACAACAGCGGAATCGCCGAACTGGCCAGCAAGTGTTCCACCGACAACTGCGTCGGCACACCGATACGCCGGTGGCGCAGCCAGGCATCGATGGTGCCGCGGCCCTGATAGAAGGTGACGGCCTGGCCGGATTCATAACCGAATGCCGTCACCGCCACCGCCCGTAGTTGCTGCTCGGCGATGGCCTGCTCGATACCCGAGGCGTGGAATTGGGCCTCGAGCAGTTCGCGCAGCGGCGAACTGTCGATCAGCGCCACCGGCAACTTGGCTCCCAGGCCCAGCAGGCTGTGGGTGATGAAACGCATTGACTGGGCGATCACGCCCCGCCAGTCGCTGCGCATGACCTGATGGCTGCGCACCGCTTGCCAGAACGCCGTCAGCCGCTCGATGGCAGTCTTGAAGTCCATCGCCCCGCTCGCCAGGCTGACCGCATTGATCGCCCCGGCAGAGGTGCCGACGATCACCGGAAACGGGTTATCCGCCCCGTCCGGCAGCAATTCGGCAATCGCCGCCAATACCCCCACTTGATATGCCGCCCGAGCCCCGCCGCCGGAAAGAATCAAACCTGTAACCGGTTCAGCTGGGGTCATCGCAATGCTCCGTGCTCAAGGTGATATCAAAAAAACTCAGCCGCGTTTGTCGTACAGCTTGGGCTCACCCGGTGGACGACTCTTGAAGCGCCGGTGGGCCCAGAGATACTGCTCGGGACAATCGCGCACCGACTGCTCGACCCATTGATTGATGCGGATGCAATCGGCTTCCTCGGTCTCGCCCGGGAAATCGGTGAGCGGGGCCTGAATCACCAAGCGATAGCCACTGCCGTCGGCCAGGCGTTCCTGGATGAAAGGTACCACCAGCGCCTTGCCCAGGCGGGCGAACTTGGTGGTGGCGGTGACCGTCGCCGCCTGGATGCCGAACAACGGCACGAACACGCTTTGCTTGGCACCATAGTCCTGGTCCGGCGCATACCAGATCGCCCGCCCGGCCCGCAGCAGCTTGAGCATGCCGCGCACGTCGTCACGCTCCACCGCCAGGGAATCGAGGTTGTGCCGCTCACGACCGCGGCGCTGGATGTAGTCGAACAGCGGGTTCTTGTGCTCGCGGTACATGCCATCGATGGTGTGCTGCTGGCCGAGCAAGGCCGCACCGATTTCCAGCGTGGTGAAATGCAGAGCCATCAGGATCACGCCCTTGCCCTCGCGCTGGGCCTGTTTCAGATGCTCCAGCCCTTCGACGTGGGCCAGTTTCGCCAAACGCGAGCGCGACCACCACCAGCTCATGGCCATCTCGAAAAAGGCGATGCCGGTGGAGGCGAAATTTTCCTTGAGCAGACGCTTGCGCTCGGCAGCGGACTTTTGCGGGAAACACAGTTCCAGGTTGCGACGAGCGATGCGCCGTCGGTCGCCGGCCACCCGGTACATCAGCGCCCCCAATGCACGACCGACCCGCAGCAATAACGGATAAGGCAATTGCACGATCAGCCACAACAGCCCCAGGCCGCACCACAGCAGCCAGAAACGCGGATGAAAAAATGCAGCTCGAAAACGCGGGCGATCCATTACAGCTTCCATTAAGACATGGGCCGCGCATTCTACATTGTTCGACCCGGGTTGCGGCTGGCGGACGATCTCGTTATAAGTCTCGGCACTTTTAGTGACAAGCCGTTGTACGCCGACCATGAGCCAAACCGAACCGCTAGACCAAGATCCCGTGTTCCAGCTGAAGGGCAGCATGCTCGCCATTACGGTGCTGGAACTGGCCCGCAACGACCTGGAGAGCCTTGACCGGCAATTGGCGGCGAAAGTCGCCCAGGCCCCGAACTTCTTCAGCAATGCCCCCCTGGTGCTGGCCCTGGACAAGCTGCCGGCCGGCGAAGGCTCAGTGGATCTGCCAGGCCTGATGCGCATCTGCCGCCAGCACGGTCTGCGCACCCTGGCGATCCGCGCCAGCCGCATCGAAGACATCGCCGCTGCCATCGCCGTGGACATTCCGGTGCTGCCGCCGTCCGGCGCCCGGGAGCGCGTGCTGGAACTGAGCCCGGCCGAAGCGAAGAAAACCCCGGAAAAACCACCGGAGCCCACCATCAAGCCAACGCGGGTCATCACCTCGCCCGTTCGCGGCGGGCAGCAGATTTATGCCCAGGGTGGCGATCTGGTCATCGTGTCCTCGGTCAGCCCGGGAGCGGAACTTCTGGCCGATGGCAACATCCATGTATACGGCCCGATGCGCGGTCGAGCACTGGCCGGCGTCAAGGGTGATACCAAAGCCAGGATCTTCTGTCAGCAATTGAGCGCTGAGCTGGTTTCCATCGCCGGGCAGTACAAGGTCTCCGAGGATTTGCGCCGCGACCCGTTGTGGGGGGCCGGCGTCCAGATCAGCCTGTCGGGCGACGTGTTGAACATCATTCGGCTTTAACGGATACTGCCGCATTTTCCAAGCATCTCTAAAACGAGCGAAAACGGCTTAAACGACGTAGGAAAAAGGATCAGGCAGTGTTTACCGGAGGTAGACCCCGCCCGACAGCCGATTCCAGCCAAGCCTGTCCAATTGCAGCGGTTTTCCAGAGATGTTTTTCAGGGGCTGACAAAGTCCTTTTTCCTTAGGGGTGAAACACCTTGGCCAAGATTCTCGTGGTTACATCCGGCAAGGGTGGTGTGGGTAAGACCACCACCAGCGCCGCTATCGGTACCGGCCTCGCTCTGCGCGGCCACAAGACAGTCATCGTCGACTTCGACGTCGGCCTGCGTAACCTGGACCTGATCATGGGTTGCGAGCGTCGCGTGGTCTATGACTTCGTCAACGTGGTCAACGGCGAAGCCAACCTGCAACAAGCCCTGATCAAGGACAAGCGCCTTGAGAACCTCTACGTGCTGGCCGCCAGCCAAACCCGCGACAAAGACGCGCTGACCCAGGAAGGCGTGGAAAAAGTCCTGATGCAGCTCAAGGAAGACTTTGAGTTCGTGGTCTGCGACTCCCCGGCCGGTATCGAGAAAGGTGCCCACCTGGCCATGTACTTCGCGGACGAAGCGATTGTCGTGACCAACCCGGAAGTGTCGTCGGTCCGTGACTCCGACCGTATGCTGGGCCTGCTGGCGAGCAAATCCCGGCGCGCCGAGAAGGGCGAAGAGCCGATCAAGGAACACTTGCTGCTGACCCGCTACAACCCGCAACGGGTCAGCGATGGCGAGATGCTGGGCGTCGAAGACGTCAAGGAAATCCTCGCTGTCACCCTGCTGGGTGTCATTCCGGAATCCCAAGCGGTACTCAAGGCTTCCAACTCCGGCGTGCCGGTGATTCTCGACGACCAGAGCGATGCCGGCCAGGCATACAGCGATGCCGTCGATCGTCTGTTGGGCAAGACCGTGGAGCATCGTTTCCTCGATGTAACGAAGAAAGGTTTCTTCGAGCGCCTGTTTGGAGGTAGGTAATGAACCTTTTTGACTTCTTTCGTGCCAACAAAAAGCCCAGTACCGCCTCGGTCGCGAAAGAGCGTCTACAGATCATCGTGGCGCACGAACGCGGCCAACGCAGTACCCCTGACTACCTGCCAGCCTTGCAGAAGGAACTGGTGGAAGTGATCCGCAAATACGTCAACATCGGCAGCGATGACGTGCATGTGGCGCTGGAAAGCCAGGGCAGCTGCTCGATCCTGGAACTCAATATCACCCTGCCGGATCGCTGATCGCGCCGGCGGGAGCCACGGCGGCTCGGGCCCAAAGTCCTTCTCCCACAGGGTCAGGAAAAAGGGCCCGAGCCGCCGTTGGCGTTTGTAACGAGACTGTTTTCAATGCCCCTGTCCAACATCCGCATCATTCATCAGGACGCCGCTGTCCTGGTGGTCGACAAGCCGACCCTGTTGCTTTCCGTGCCCGGCCGGGCCGACGACAACAAAGACTGCCTGATCACCCGCCTGCAGGAAAACGGCTACCCGGAAGCGCGAATCGTGCACCGACTGGACTGGGAAACCTCCGGCATCATCCTCTTGGCCCGTGACCCGGACACCCATCGTGAACTGTCCCGACAATTTCATGATCGCGAAACCGAAAAAGCCTACACCGCGCTGTGCTGGGGTCAGCCGGAACTGGACAGTGGCAGCATCGACCTGCCCTTGCGCTACGACCCGCCGACCAAACCTCGGCACGTGGTGGACCATGAACAGGGCAAACACGCCCTGACCTTCTGGCGCGTACTGGAACGTTGCGGCGATTGGTGCCGGGTCGAATTGACGCCGATCACCGGGCGCTCACACCAATTACGCGTGCACATGCTGTCCATCGGTCACCCGCTGCTGGGCGACGGTCTCTATGCCCATCCGCAAGCGCTCGCGGCCTGGCCACGCCTGTGCCTGCACGCCAGCATGCTCAGCTTCACCCATCCGCAAAGCGGCGAGCGCCTGCGCTTCGAGTGCCCGGCACCGTTCTGAGGGATGTATCCGCAAGCAGACCACAAAACCTGTGGGAGCGAGCTTGCTCGCGATAGCGGTGGGTCAGTTTGCATTGATGTTGAATGTGCCGACCTCATCGCGAGCAAGCTCGCTCCCACAAGGGATTTGTGGTGAACACAAGCTCTGTACACGCCTGCGCTCCAATGTGGGAGCGAGCTTGCTCGCGATGAGGCCCGCACATTCAACACGGATATCACCCACTTCCCACCCTCCCCATCGACCACCAATACGGTAAACTCCCGCCCATTGCTGTCTGGAGTTTCTTATGCGCGCAGAGTTGAACCAAGGCCTGATCGACTTCCTCAAGGCCTCCCCTACCCCGTTCCATGCCACCGCCAGCCTGTCCAAGCGCCTGGAGGCGGCCGGCTATCAGCGTCTTGACGAGCGCGAGACCTGGACCACCGAGGCCAACGGTCGCTATTACGTCACGCGCAACGACTCCTCGATCATCGCCTTCAAGCTCGGCCGCCACTCAGCGCTGAACGACGGCATCCGCCTGGTCGGCGCCCACACCGACAGCCCCTGCCTGCGGGTCAAGCCGCAGCCGGAACTGCAACGCCACGGGTTCTGGCAACTGGGTGTGGAAGTCTACGGCGGCGCGCTGCTGGCGCCGTGGTTCGACCGCGACCTGTCCCTGGCCGGGCGCGTGACCTTCCGCCGCGATGGCAAGGTCGAAAGCCAGTTGATCGACTTCAAGGCGCCGATCGCCACGATTCCGAACCTGGCCATCCACCTCAATCGCGAAGCCAACCAGGGCTGGGCCATCAACCCGCAGAACGAACTGCCACCGATCCTCGCCCAGTTCGCCGGTGACGAGCGCGTCGATTTCCGGGCCGTGCTCACTGATCAACTGGCCCGCGAGCACGGCCTGAATGCCGACGTAGTGCTCGATTACGAGTTGAGTTTCTACGACACCCAAAGCGCCGCGATCATTGGCCTGCACGGCGATTTCATTGCCGGCGCGCGCCTGGACAACCTGCTGTCGTGCTACGCCGGCCTGCAAGCCTTGCTGACCGCCGACACCGAAGAAACCTGCGTACTGGTGTGCAACGATCACGAGGAAGTGGGTTCGTGCTCGGCCTGTGGCGCCGACGGCCCGATGCTGGAACAGACCCTGCGTCGCCTGCTGCCCGAAGGTGAAGAGTTCGTGCGGACCATTCAGAAATCCCTGCTGGTGTCGGCGGACAACGCCCACGGCGTGCACCCCAACTATGCCGACAAGCACGACGCCAACCACGGCCCCAAGCTCAACGCCGGGCCGGTGATCAAGGTCAACAGCAACCAGCGCTACGCCACCAACAGCGAAACCGCTGGGTTCTTCCGTCACCTGTGCATGGCCGAAGAAGTGCCGGTGCAGAGCTTCGTGGTGCGCAGCGACATGGGCTGCGGTTCGACCATCGGCCCGATCACCGCCAGCCAGTTGGGCGTGCGCACCGTGGACATCGGCCTGCCGACCTTCGCCATGCATTCGATCCGTGAACTGTGCGGCAGCCATGACCTGGCGCATTTGGTGAAGGTGCTGAGCGCGTTCTACGCGTCTCGCGAGTTGCCGTAACCACTCAGAAGGCATGATGAACCCTGTGGGAGCAAGGCTTGCTCCCACACAGCGCTCGCCTCGGGATTGAGGGGTGTGCTGACATACATCAGCCCCCCCAGCCAAACCCCAACTAGACTGTCCTTATCCCTCCCCGACAAGGCCGTCGTCATGATCTCGATGTCTTCGTTCAACGCCATGCTGGTGCCCATCATCGCCGGCATGATCCTGCTGGCCATCGGCTTCAACTTCCGTGACAAGAACGTCGGGGTCTTTGCCATGTGGATCGGCATGCTGCTGATCCTCGCCACGGTAGTGATCAAGATCCTGGGCAAACTCAACGAGTCGCTCTGAACCTGCCTCAAACCGGCGGTTGCTCCGGCACATCCACCCCGACATGAATCGCGTCGTGTCGCCAGAACTCCAGGTCGCAGTCGATCAGCCGCTGGTGCTGGTCATAGTTGACCCGTGCGATGCGCAGCCCGGGGCTGCCCACCGAAACTCTCAACGCCGCTGCCGCTTCCGGCTGTAAAGAGGTGGGCACGATCTCGAACTTCACCCGGCCGTAGTGCAGGTCGTAATGGCGGGCGTACAGCTCAGTGATGGACTGGTTGAGGTCGAATTCGAGGATGTCCGGAAAATACTGTGGGTTCAGGTAGTGCTCGACATACAGCACCAGCCGCTCATCGATGCGTCGTACGCGGCAGATCTGGATCACGCTGGACAACGCCGGCAGTTGCAACCAGGCACACACTGCCGCCGAAGCCGGTTGCAAGCGCGCCGAGATCACTTGGGTAGAAGGCACACGCCCCTGGGCCGCGACCATGGCGTGAAAATGGCTGCGCTGCATCAGGTTGTAGGCCAGGCGCGGCGGCGAGACGAACCAGCCCCGGCGCTCTTCCCGATAGATCTGCCCCTGGGCTTCGAGCTGCAACAACGCCTCGCGCACGGTAATCCGCGTGGTCCCGAACAATTCACTGAGCTTGCGCTCGGCTGGCAACTTGCTGCCGGGCGCCAGCAACCCGTGATCGAGTTGCTCTTGCAGGACCTGTCCGATGGCTGTCACCGCTTTGGTTGCATCGATGCGCATCAACGTTACCTATCTGGACTAGACCAGCACTGTTTCGGGGCAGGATCGACGGTCCGTCGATCCGCTTCTGGGTCCAACAAGCCTAGGCACTGCACATGACTGGCAGATGACAGAGCCGCCGAACGGTCGTTTTTCGAGCGTGCAAATTAACGGCCAAGTCCTTGCAGATCAGCTGTTTAACCATGGTCTACGCTTAATTCGCAGCCAATCTCCACGAGCCAGGCATTTCCCGCCCCCTGCGACACCGACATCAAAATGTCACAGGGCTCGCCTACATTGGCTCAGGTATTGCTGACCTAGACCAACACAACCGCAATCGCAGCGTTGAAAACGCCCATAGGAGCTTCGGATGAAACAGCTTTTCCTGGCATCACTGTTAGGCTCGACCATTGCCATGTGCACCGCCGCCATGGCCGCTGACACCGATCTGAAAACGTTGGAAGCCGCTGCGAAAGCGGAAGGCGCCGTGAACAGCGTCGGCATGCCCGATGACTGGGCAAACTGGAAAGGCACCTGGGACGACCTGGCCAAGATCTATGGCTTGAAACACATCGACACCGACATGAGCTCGGCCCAGGAAATCGCCAAGTTCGCCGCCGAAAAAGACAACGCCAGCGCCGACATCGGTGACGTCGGCGCGGCGTTCGGCCCGATCGCGGTCAAACAGGGCGTGGTCCAGCCGTACAAGCCAAGCACCTGGGAACAGGTCCCCGCCTGGGCCAAGGACAAGGACGGCAACTGGGCATTGGCCTACACCGGCACCATCGCCTTCATCGTCAACAAGAAGCTGCTGCACGGTTCCGAAGTGCCGACCAAATGGGCTGACCTGAAGACCGGCAAATACAAAGTCTCCATCGGTGACGTGAGCACCGCCGCCCAAGCTGCCAACGGCGTGCTGGCCGCGGCCCTGGCCAACGGTGGCGACGAGAAAAACGTTCAGCCGGCGCTGTTGATGTTCGCCGAAATCGCCAAGCAAGGGCGCCTGTCCATGGCCAACCCGACCATCGCCACGATGGAAAAAGGTGAAGTCGAAGTCGGCGTGGTCTGGGATTTCAACGGCCTGAGCTACAAGGCCAAGATGGCCAATCCGGATGATTACGTCGTGCTGATTCCGTCCGACGGCTCGGTCATTTCCGGCTACACCACCATCATCAACAAATACGCCAAGCACCCGAACGCCGCCAAGCTGGCCCGTGAGTACATCTTCAGCGACGCCGGCCAGATCAACCTGGCCAAGGGCAACGCCCGTCCGATCCGCGCCGAGCACCTGAAACTGCCGGCAGAGGTCCAGGCCAAGCTGCTGCCGAACGAGCAGTACAAAGGCGTGACCCCGATCAAGGATGCGGATGCGTGGGAGAAGACTTCCAAGGCACTGCCGCAGCAGTGGAATGAACAAGTCATCGTCGAGATGAAGTGAGGCGCTAGCGCCCGCTCGGCTATCCACTGGCAATCCAACTGTGGGAGCAGGCCCTGTGGGAGCGAGCTTGCTCGCGATGGCAGCGGATCAGTCAGCATTGAGGTTGACTGATACACCGCTATCGCGAGCAAGCTCGCTCCCACAGAAGCTCGCGCCCACATCAGGTTCCTGAAGGATCCGAGTTTCCTGGTATCTGTCCGGAGTCCCGCTACCCATGAAGCACAACGTCATCCTGGTGGTGCTCGACGGTCTCAACCATGAGGTCGCACGGCATGCCATGGGGCATTTGCAGGCTTACGTCGGCGCAGGACGCGCGGCCCTCTACAAACTGGAATGTGAGTTGCCCGCCCTGTCCCGCCCGCTCTACGAATGCATCCTCACTGGCGTCGTGCCCATCGACAGCGGGATCGTGCACAACAACGTCACGCGCCTGTCGAACCAGCGCAGCATTTTCCACTATGCCACCCAGGCCGGCCTGAGCACGGCGGCTGCGGCGTACCACTGGGTCAGCGAGCTCTACAACGCATCACCCTTCGTCGCCGGTCGCGATCGTCACACCGACAACCCCGACCTGCCGATCCAGTACGGGCATTTCTATTGGAATGACCACTACCCCGATTCCCACCTGTTCGCCGATGCCGAACACCTGCGCCAGCGCTACTTGCCGAACTTTTTGCTGGTGCATCCAATGAACATCGACGACGCCGGCCACAAGCACGGCCTCGACACCCCGCAATACCGCAACAGTGCGCGCTCGGCCGATATCAACCTGGCGGTCTACCTGCAAGCCTGGCTCGATGCCGGTTACCAGGTGCTAGTGACCTCCGACCACGGCATGAACAACGACCGTTCCCACAACGGCCTGCTGGCCGAAGAACGGGAAGTGCCGTTGTTCGTCCTGGGTGACGGCTTCAGTCTCGATCCCGCTGCCGCGCCGAGGCAGACCGAACTGTGCGGCACCATTTGCCAATTGCTCGGCGTCGACCACGACAAACCCTATTGCCAGGAGTTACTCAAGTGAACGCCATGACGCGCGGCAAATGGCTGGCAGCGTTGTGCCTGGTGCCCTTCGCGATTTTCTTCATCGTGTTCCAGATCGCCCCGCTGCTCTGGGTGCTGGTCAACAGCCTGGAATCGGAAGAGTTCGGCTGGGGCCTGGCCAACTTCAGCAAGATCTTCAGTTCCAAGTTCTACCTGCAAGCGATCCAGCACAGCCTGGAGATCAGCTTCTGGTCCAGTGTGTTCGGCATCGTCATCGCCGTGCTCGGCAGCTATTCACTGCGCCGTGTGGATTCGCGGCTGCGCAACTTCGTCAATGCCTTCGCCAACATGACCAGCAACTTCGCCGGCGTGCCCCTGGCCTTCGCCTTCATCATTTTGCTGGGGTTCAACGGCAGCATCACAATCATGCTCAAGCAGGCGGGGATCATCGAGGATTTCAACCTGTATTCGAAAACCGGGCTGATCATCCTCTACACCTACTTCCAGATTCCCTTGGGCGTGCTGCTGCTTTATCCGGCTTTCGACGCCCTGCGCGAAGATTGGCGCGAATCCGCCGAGTTGCTCGGCGCCAACGGCTGGCAATTCTGGCGGCACATCGGCTTACCGGTGCTGACCCCGGCGCTGCTGGGCACCTTCGTGATCCTGCTGGCCAACGCCCTGGGCGCCTACGCCACGGTCTACGCGTTGACCACCGGTAACTTCAACGTGCTGCCGATCCGCATCGCCGCCATGGTTTCCGGTGATATTTCACTCGACCCGAACCTGGCCAGTGCCCTGGCCGTGGTGCTGGTGGCGTTGATGACCGTGGTGACCATCGTCCATCAGTTGCTGCTCAAGAGGAGCTACCATGTCTCGCGCTGAACCGGGCTCCGTCGGGCTCTATCATCGGGCGGTGGTGTACCTGCTGTTCGCCATCCTGCTGCTGCCCCTGGCCGGCACACTCGTCTACTCCATCGCCAGCAGTTGGTCGGCCACCGTGCTGCCCAGCGGCTTCACCTTCAAATGGTATGTGCAGTTGTGGAGCGATCCGCGTTTTCTTCACGCCTTCGGTCAATCGCTGCTGGTCTGCGTCGGTGCGCTGGTGCTCTCGGTGGTGTTGATCCTGCCGCTGCTGTTCGTGGTGCATTACCACTTCCCCAAGCTCGACGCACTGATGAACATCCTCATCCTGCTGCCCTTCGCGGTGCCGCCGGTGGTGTCGTCGGTGGGGCTGTTGCAGCTCTATGGTTCCGGGCCGCTGGCGATGGTCGGTACGCCGTGGATCCTGATCGGTTGCTACTTCACCGTCGCCCTGCCGTTCATGTACCGGGCGATCACCAACAACCTGCAAGCCATCAACCTGCGCGACCTGATGGACGCCGCCCAACTGCTCGGCGCCAGCACCTTCCAGGCGGCGTTCCTGGTGGTGCTGCCGAACCTGCGCAAGGGCCTGATGGTGGCGCTGCTGCTGTCCTTCTCGTTCCTGTTCGGCGAATTCGTGTTCGCCAACATCCTCGTCGGCACCCGCTATGAAACCCTGCAGGTCTACCTGAACAACATGCGCAACAGCAGCGGCCATTTCACCAGTGCCCTGGTGATTTCCTACTTTTTCTTCGTACTGGTCCTGACCTGGGCGGCCAACATCTTGAACAAGGACAAAAGCCAATGAGCTACGTCAGCGTCCAACACCTGCAAAAAAGCTATGCCGGCACACCGGTGTTCAGCGACATCAACTGCGAGATCGGCAAGGGCGAGTTCGTCACCCTGCTCGGCCCTTCCGGTTGCGGCAAATCCACGCTGCTGCGCTGCATCGCCGGCCTGACCGCGGTGGATGCCGGCCAGATCATCCTCGACGGGCAGGACATCGTCCCGCTGAGCCCGCAGAAACGCGGCATCGGCATGGTCTTCCAGAGCTACGCCTTGTTCCCGAACATGACCGTGGAGCAAAACGTCGCCTTCGGCCTGCGCATGCAAAAGGTAGACGCCTCGGACAGTCGACAGCGCGTGCTGGAGATCCTGCGCCTGGTGGAGCTGCACGATTTTGCTGCCCGCTATCCCCATCAACTCTCCGGCGGCCAATGCCAGCGCGTCGCCCTGGCCCGCTCCCTGGTCACGCGGCCGCGCCTGTTGCTGCTGGACGAGCCACTGTCAGCCCTGGATGCGCGGATTCGCAAGCACTTGCGCGAACAGATCCGACAGATCCAGCGTGAGTTGGGCCTGACCACGATCTTCGTCACACACGATCAGGAAGAAGCCCTGACCATGTCTGACCGGATTTTCCTGATGAACCAGGGAAAGATCGTACAAAGCGGCGATGCCGAAACCCTTTACACTGCGCCCGTCGATGTCTTTGCCGCCGGCTTCATCGGCAACTACAACCTGCTGGACGCCGACAGCGCGAGCAAACTGCTGCAACGGCCGGTGAGCGGTCGCATCGCCATTCGCCCGGAGGCCATCGAGCTGAGCCGCAGCGGCCAGGCCGATGCGCTGATCCGCAGCCACAGCCTGTTGGGCAACGTGATTCGCTACCGGGTCGAGGCTCGTGGCGTGGAGTTGGTGGTGGATGTACTCAACCGTTCGGCCGCCGACCTGCACCCCGATGGCGCACGGTTGGCACTTTCCATCGATCCGTCGGCGCTGTGTGAGGTAGCCTGACGGCTTTGTTGATTTTGAAGCTGATCTTGAAAAGGGAAACACGCTGATGGCCTTGGCAATTTTTGATCTGGACGAAACCCTGATCCATGGCGACTGCGCCACCCTCTGGAGTGAACAGATGGGTCGCCTGGGCTGGGTCGATCCCGAGTCGTTCATGCGGCGCAACAACGAGCTGATGGACGCCTACAGCCACGGCAAGCTGAGCATGGAAGAGTACATGGACTTCAGCCTGGAACCGATGATTGGCCGCACGCCCGAAGAGATCGAGCATCTGGTGGCGCCGTGGGTGGAAGACTTCATCGAGCCGATCATCTTCAGCGACGCCACCAAGGCCATCGCCGAACACCGCAAGGCCGGTGACCGGATCCTGGTGATCTCGGCCTCTGGCACGCACCTGGTCAAGCCGATTGCCGAACGCCTGGGCATCGACGAGATCCTGGCGATCGAACTGGAAGTGCTTCATGGGGTGTACAGCGGCCAGACCGTCGGCACCCTGACCTATCGCGAAGGCAAGATCACCCGGCTGCTGGACTGGCTGGATGCCGAGGAAGAGAACCTGGAAGGCGCTAGCTTCTATTCCGACTCGCGCAATGACCTGCCGTTGTTGCTCAAGGTCGATCACCCGCACGTGGTGAACCCGGACCCGGTATTGAAGGCCCATGCCGAATCGGCCGGGTGGCCGATTCATACCTGGAAATAAGCACTGCACAGCCCCAGGAAGAACACTCGGATTGTGTGGCCAGGTGCCCTCTGTGGGAGCGAGCTTGCTCGCGATAGCAGTGGATCGGCCGGCATTGATTTGGCTGACACACCGCAATCGCGAGCAAGCTCAGCTCCCACAGGTTCAGCCCCTAGCCCAGCAACAGCCACAGGCTCCAGCCAAGCAACAACACACCGCAGATACGACTAAGCCAGAGTCCCTGCGGCAGGTTTTTCTCCAGCAGAATGAAGGCACCGATCACTGCCACCCAGAGCAGGTTCATCACGCCGACCACGAACAACAGTCCCATCAAGGCCCAACAGCAGCCCAGGCAGTAAGCGCCATGGGCCAGCCCCATGCGCCAGCCGCCGAGCACGTCGGAGCGCCAGTAGCTGAGAAGAAAATGCAGCGGCCCGCGACAATGTTCAAGGCAGACCGCCTTGCTTGGCAGCCACTGATAGACGCCTGCGACCAACAGCAGGCCGGCGCCCAACGCGGTACTACTGACGCGCATCCCTGGACTGAGCAAAGTGAGCTGCTCGAGCGCCCATTGCAACGCCGTGGCGCCCAGGGCGAAGCCAGCCCAGACCAGGCCATAGGCGCTGCAGAACAGCAGCAGGGCCAGGTGTCGCTGCGGTGCCGGCATGCGCTTGCACAGCATCTGCTGGTAGATCAGCAGCATCGGCAGGGCACTGGGCAGCATCATGCCGATCATCATCACCACCCACATGGCAAACATCAGCAGCGCATCGGCCAGGCTCCAGGGCATGACCATGCCAGCCATTGCCGCATCAGCCATGCCGCCCGGCGCGCTCATGTCACGGGCCATGTGCAGCAGCACCAGCCAGGCCAGGGCGGTCAGCGCAAGCAGGCAGGCCAGGAACAGCAACTGCTCGCCTGTCAGTCGCCTGCTCTGGGCCGCCACCTGAGGTGCTGCCATCTTTACGGCTCTATGCCATGGCCAGTGAAGTGCACATGGGCGAGGTGGCTATGACTGTCTTGGGATTGTAGCTTGAGGGCCGAATGCGTCTGGTAACTGCCGCTGGCGACCTCAGCCTCAAGGAATTCGAAGCCGTTGGGCAGGGATAGCCGGACTCGATGAGGTGAACCGTCGATCGGGCTGCGGATCGGCTCGCCGCTGGCCTGCAGCACGCCTGGAATGTCCAGGTGCGCCAAGCGTTGATCGACATCGATGGACAGAGTAATGGGCACGAACTGCGGTTCGAACACTTCACTCATGGTACTGCTGAACACCTGGAACACGTTGGCCCCGGGGTCGCTCTCCAGACCAGAGAGGATGGTCAGCAGAGCCTGACGTTGCGCCTCGTCGGCGCGTTCATCGATGAACACCTGACAACTGCCGTTGCCCTCATGAATGGCACCCGGCCAAGCGAAGGTGGCGGCCCAGCACAAGCCTTCCAGCGTCACCTGATTGAAATACCCGTGTTCCACTCGCATCGACGCCACCGCCTGGCAGTGGCCATGGGTCGGTGGTGCGTCGAATTGACAGGGGCAGCCCCAATTGCAGTTGCAGGCAATGAATTCGACGCCCTGCATGCGCCATTCGGTGATGGCCATGATCAACCTCTTCACCTGGCGGGTGAAATGAAAGCTGCGGTTACCCCATCCCTCCATTAATTAACGCTAGCAGGACGCGCGCATCGGATACCGGCTGCCGACCAAAGGTCGGCCTGCCCGTGGTCGCAGGTCAAAGGTGAAAATTGGGGGGAACACCGACTCTGCGAACGTCCGAAGCACCATGTGGGAGCGGGCTTGCTCGCGAAGGCGCCAGCACATCCAACCTCAATGCAAACTGACCCACCGCTATCGCGAGCAAGCCCGCTCCCACAGGGGATTTGGGGTGAATACCGGTTCTGTGAGCACCCGAAGATCCATGTGGGAGCAAGGCTTGCCCGCGATGGCGGCCGCACATTCAACATCACTGCAAGCTGATCCACCGCTATCGCGAGCAAGCTTTGCTCCCACAGCTCCGCACCCAGCTCCGGGAGTCAGCTCAAGCTCTCATCGATCAGCAACACCAACTTGCCGGACACCTGGTTGGTTGCCAGTTCCGCGAACGCCGCTTCGGCGTCCTTGATCGCGAAGGTCCGGGCCAGTTGCGGGCTGAGGCGTTTGTCGGCAAACAGCGGCCACACCTGTTGCCCCAGCTCACTGATCAGGTCGGCCTTGAATTGCTCGTCGCGACTGCGCAGGGTCGAGCCGAGCAGTTGGATACGCTTGCCCAGCACCTGGGCCAGGTCGAGCTCGGTCGAGCGCCCGCCCATCAGGCCGATCAACACCCAGCGGCCGTCAACTGACAAAAGTTTCACGTTGAGTTTGGCGTAGTTGGCGCCCACTGGATCGAGGATCACGTCGAAGGGACCGAGGTCGTTCAAACTCTCCAGGCCATCGGTGCGCACCACGCCCCCCTGGGCGCCCAGGGCCTCGCAATAGGCCAGCCGCTCGGTCGAACCGACACTGACCCAGCACGGGTTCCCGAACGCCTTGCACAGCTGGATCGCGGCCGAGCCGACGCCGCTGGCCCCGGCATGCAGCAGCACTTTCTCGCCCGGCTTGAGCCCGGCCAGCTGGAACAGATTCAGCCACGCGGTGCTGTAGACCTCAGGCAGCGCGGCCGCTTCAGCCAATGACAAGCCCTCGGGCACCGGTAGCACATGGCGGCCATCGACCACCACCTCCTCGGCCATCCCACCGCCGGCCAGCAACGCGCAAACGCGGTCGCCCACCTGCCAGGACGAGCCCGGCCCGACCTCGCTGATCACCCCGGAACATTCCAGCCCCAGCACCTGGCTGGCGCCGGGTGGCGGCGGGTAAAGCCCGGCTTTTTGCAACAAATCGGCCCGATTCAGGCCGGCAGCCGCCACACGGATGCGAACTTGCCCGACATCACACGCCGGACTTGGCTCATCAGCCCATACCACTTGGCCTTCAACGCCTTGCAATGCTTTCACGGTGCCTCCATAGTGAGTCTCGACTGGGCCCGCTGCTTCAACGCCGGGCTTTCTTGCATTATGCGCCCGGGCCACATGGAACCGGCGACTTCAAAGACGGCCTAATATGCGTTATCAATTGTCCCTGCGTCGAATCAGCATGAAGCACCTGTTCCCCAGCACCGCCCTCGCGCTCGTCATTGGCCTCGGCCTGTTACCGTTGTCGAACGATACGTTCGCAGCCAACAGCTGGGACAAGCTCCAGCCCGATCGCGACGAAGTGATTGCCAGCCTGAACGTCGTCGAATTGCTCAAGCGCCATCACTACAGCAAGCCGCCGCTCGATGACGCGCGCTCGGTCATCATCTACGACAGCTATTTGAAGCTGCTCGATCCATCGCGCAGCTATTTCCTGGCCAGCGACATCGCCGAATTCGACAAGTGGAAAACCCAGTTCGACGATTTCCTCAAGAGTGGCGACCTGAATGCCGGGTTCACCATCTACAAGCGCTACCTGGACCGCGTGAAGGCGCGCCTGGACTACGCCCTTGCCGAGCTGAACAAAGGCGTCGACAAAATCGACTTCAATGCCAAGGAAACCTTGCAGGTCGACCGCAAGGACGCCCCTTGGCTCAAAAGCACAGCCGAACTCGACGACCTGTGGCGCAAACGCGTCAAGGACGAAGTGCTGCGCATGAAGATCGCCGGCAAGGATCCCAAGCAGATCCAGGAAACCCTGACCAAGCGCTACAAGAACCAATTGGCGCGCCTGGACCAGACGCGCGCCGAGGACATTTTCCAGGCGTACATCAACACCTTCGCCATGTCCTACGACCCGCACACCAATTATCTGTCGCCGGATAACGCGGAAAACTTCGACATCAACATGAGTCTTTCCCTGGAAGGCATCGGTGCCGTGCTGCAGAGCGACAACGACCAGGTGAAGATCGTGCGCCTGGTCCCGGCGGGCCCTGCGGACAAGACCAAACAGGTCAGCCCGGCGGACAAGATCATCGGTGTCGCCCAAGGCAACAAGGAAATGGTCGACGTGGTCGGCTGGCGCCTGGACGAAGTGGTCAAGCTGATCCGTGGTCCGAAAGGCTCGGTGGTGCGCCTGGAAGTCATCCCGGCCAGCAATGCACCGAACGACCAGACCAGCAAAATCGTGGCCATCACCCGTGAAGCGGTGAAGCTGGAAGAACAAGCCGCGAAAAAATCGATCCTCAACCTCAAGCAGGACGGCAAGGACTACAAGCTCGGCATCATTGAGATCCCGGCCTTCTACCTGGACTTCAAGGCCTTCCGCGCCGGGGACCCGGACTACAAGAGCACCACCCGTGACGTCAAGAAGCTGCTGACCGAACTGCAGAAGGAAAAGGTCGACGGCGTGGTCATCGACTTGCGCAACAACGGCGGCGGCTCCCTGCAGGAAGCCACCGAGCTGACCAGCCTGTTCATCGACAAGGGCCCGACCGTGCTCGTGCGCAACGCCGATGGCCGGGTGGATGTGCTGGAAGACGAAAACCCGGGCGCGTTCTACAAGGGACCGATGGCCTTGCTGGTCAACCGCCTGTCGGCGTCGGCCTCGGAGATTTTCGCCGGCGCCATGCAGGACTATCACCGTGCGCTGATCATCGGCGGCCAGACCTTCGGCAAAGGCACCGTGCAGACCATCCAGCCGCTCAACCACGGCGAGCTGAAGCTGACCCTGGCGAAGTTCTACCGGGTGTCCGGCCAGAGCACCCAGCACCAGGGCGTACTGCCTGACATCGATTACCCGTCGATCATCGACACCAAGGAAATCGGTGAAAGCGCCCTGCCCGAAGCCATGCCGTGGGACACCATCCGGCCGGCGATCAAACCGGCCGTGGACCCGTTCAAGCCGTTCCTGGCCCAACTCAAGTCCGACCACGACGCGCGCTCGTCCCAGGATGCGGAGTTCGTGTTCATCCGCGACAAGCTGGCTCTGGCGCAGAAATTGATGATGGAAAAGACCGTCACCCTCAACGAGGCCGACCGTCGCGCGCAGCATGCCGACATCGAGGCCAAGCAACTGACTATGGAAAACCTGCGTCGCAAAGCCAAGGGCGAAGAACCGCTCAAAGAGCTGAAGAAAGAGGACGAAGACCTGATCACCGAGCCGGAGAAAACCAAGCCGGAAGACGATGCCTACCTGAGCGAGACCGGGCGAATCCTGCTGGATTACCTGAAACTCAACACGGCGATCGCCAAGCACTAAGATGATGGCCATTTAATGGTGATGCTCGTCGGAGTGTCATCAAACTGACATCAGTCTGTCGTGAAATACAGGACTGGGTGCCCCGCACCCGGTCCTTTTTTTATCGCCAGAGATTGCCATGACCACGACAGAACAGCTGGGTGCCTTGAGTTCGATCCTGGCTCAAAGCAGTTTGTACAGTCTGTTCCAACCGATCATCTGCCTTTCCGAACGGCGCATCGTGGGCTATGAAGCCCTGACCCGCGGCCCTTCCAACAGCCCGTTGCACTCGCCCATCGCACTGCTCTCCGTAGCGCGCCAGGCCGGACGCCTCAGCGAGCTGGAACTGGCCTGCCGCCGCAGCGCCTGCCAACGCTTCAACGAGCAAAAACTGCCGGGCAAGCTGTTTCTCAACGTCTCGCCCGAGTCCTTGCTGGAGTCCGCGCACCAGACGGGGCGCACGCTGCAACTGCTGCAAGACTTCGGCATCTCACCCAGCCAGGTCGTGATCGAACTGACCGAACAGACCCCCATCGATGACTTCCAGCTCCTGCAAACCGCCCTGCACCACTACCGGGCCATGGGTTTCTCGATTGCCCTGGACGACCTTGGCGCGGGTTATTCGAGCTTGCGGTTGTGGTCCGAATTGCGACCCGACTATGTGAAGATCGACCGACATTTCATCGACGGCATCCATCAGGACGCCCTCAAGCGCGAGTTCGTGGGCTCGATCCTGAAGATCGCCCGGGCCTCCCGTGCCCAGGTGATTGCCGAGGGCATCGAACTGCCGGAAGAACTGGCGGTGCTGATCGAAATGGGCGTCGACCTGGTCCAGGGTTATCTGCTGGCCCGCCCCCAGGAACAACCGTCACGCGATGCCAGGGCGCTGATGCCCAGGCAGGACAGCGGCGTGGCAGCGCTGAATGATGAGGTCAACGACCTCGGTGCGCTGCTCAATGAACAGCCGGCGGTGGCCCACAACACGCCAACCGCCACCGTACTGGAGGCGTTCCGGCGCCAGGCCAACCTCAACTCCCTGGCGGTGCTGGACAATCAGAACCAGCCCTGCGGCATCGTCCATCGCCATTCACTCTCGGACGCGTTGCTCAAGCCCTTCGCCACTGACCTGTTCGCTCGCAAGCCCATCAGTCGGCTGATGAGCGATGACTTCCTGGCGGTGGAGTTGAACCAGTCGCTGCAACAAGTCAGCCGCCTGATCACCAGCCGCGCCCGACAACGTATCGAAGAAGACTTCATCATCACCCTCAACGGCGGCTACCTCGGCCTGGGCCGGGTGATCGACGTACTCAAGCTCATCACCGAGCTGAAAATTCAACAGGCCCGCTACGCCAACCCACTGACCCTGCTGCCGGGCAACGTCCCGATCCAGCAATGCCTCACGCGCCTGCTGCAACAACGGCAGGAATCGGTGATCTGCTACGTGGACATCGACAGCTTCAAGCCCTTCAACGACATCTATGGCTACGGCCGCGGCGATGAAGTCCTGCTGTGCCTGGCCCAATGCCTGAACGAACGCATCGACCCCAGTCGCGACTTCGTCGGCCACATCGGCGGCGACGACTTCCTGCTGGTCCTCGGCCCGGAAGACTGGCGCAGGCGCCTGGACCAGTTGCTCGGCGACTTCCAGACCCACTGCCGCCGCTTCTACCGGCCCGAACATTTGGAAGCGGGGTGCTTTACGGCATTGAATCGACAGGGCATTCGGCAGGAGTTCGCGTTGTTGTCGCTGTCGATTGGCGTGGTGCACCTGCGCGCCGAGGCCTGTGAAGCACTGGACGCCAGTCAGTTGGCGGAACTGGCCTCGCAGGCCAAGCACCATGCCAAGGAGATTTTGGGGGGGAGTGTGTATCTGGTGGAGGGGTTGGCTGAGCGGGAGGCTGTGGTGGAGTTGGGTGTGTCGGTGTAAGCATTTGACGCCGAACCCGTGGCGAGGGAGCTTGCTCCCGCTGGGCTGCGAAGCGGCCCTAAAACAACCTACTCGATCAACCAGGCACACCGAGGTGCTGTTCAGAAGGGGGCTGCTGCGCAGCCCAGCGGGAGCAAGCTCCCTCGCCACGAAAAGCTGTTTGGTGGTGTGTTTAGCAATAGGAACCTCATTATCTACTTCTGGCCTACCAAGTAGATGGATCCTCAAGGGCTGCCTTTCTTAGATCCTCCTTCCAAGTTTCTTTTGCCAACATATAAACATCCTGAAGAAACTCTCTAGGATTTTTTAAGCTATACCATTCTCCGCGAGGCCAACTACCTGCGCACTCTTCGTCTATTTCAAACAAATTTTTAAAGTCATAATCCGGTTCATTAAGCTTCTCGCCCAAGAAAGTCACCAACACATACTTATGTCTATAGGATAGACACTCCAAACCCAGACCATATCTAACAATCAGCTCCAATCTGTCGCTCTCACTGTTAGGATCGTAGACGGCTAGCATTGCCCCAAGTGTTTCTTCACGGTCATACACATCAAACTGACCAATGAACCACATCAAATTAGGAACAAACTCCTCATTTAGAAAAGGATGCTTTAGCATTATTTTCTCTCCATAGGAAATGCGGTGTAAGGCACGCCATCTTTACTAAACTTAACTTCAAACCAATTTAAATCCTCGTTCAACTTAGGATTCTGCTTATCCTTTTTATTTGGTTTGTAGCCCCGCCCTGCTCCCGGCAATTCCTGCCTGACAACTCTATCGTTTTTGTGGTCCACACCAGTAAACGGATCCAGTCCAAGCCTCTCTCTTGTCATCGCTTTATTTAGCGCACTCAAATGAATTCGCCAGTTGCTGAATTGGGAACTTAGACTTCCATTGGATCCCTTGGGAATTTCACCCGTATGCGGATTCGCACCGTTAATGGCACGCTGTTTGAGCGCTACGTCTGATATTTCCGAACTGTGTTTTTCAACAGTGTGCATGCGATATTTTTCTTCCATAACAATAACCCGTCTCTTGGCATTCGCTTCCGCCAACTCATCAATCCGCGCCCGCCGCTGCTCCGCCGTCATCGGCAGAGCAGGCTCCCCCTCATCCACCCCAACCTTAACCGCCGGATCCTGCTCCCCAACCGCCGACCTACACCCGCCCGTCCCCGGACAGTCCACCAACCCCAACGGATCCACCCACCCCGTCGGGTTCAGGGTGTACCGGTACCCATTGAGCCCTCCCGCCAGTTTGCTCGGGTCCGGCGTCAAATAACGACCAGTCTCAGGATTGTAGTAGCGGTGCCGGTTGTAGTGCAGGCCGCTTTCGGGGTCGAAGTATTGGCCCGGGAAACGCAGGGGCTGTTCCAGTGGCTCACCGTCACCGTGCTGGAGCTCGGTGACTTGGCCGTAGCCGTTGTAGCGCGCCGACCAGACGATCTGGCCGGCGGGGTTGGTCAGTTCCTGGGGCGTGCCCAGGTGGTCGAGGTGGTAGTAGAGCGGGCAGGCGTTGGGGCCTTCGCCCTCAAGTAGGGCCAGTGGACAGAAGGTGCCCGGTTCGTAGACATAACTGCGGTGGTGGTGCGGGCTGTTTTCGGCGACGAGCTGGTCGCCCTGCCAGAAAAATTCCGTGGTCAGGCCGTCCACGGTCTTGCTGATGCGTCGGCCGAAGGCGTCGTAGCGGTAGGACGTTTCGCGGCCATCGGCGGTGGTGATGCCGATCAGGCGGTGTTGGCTGTCGTAGCGGTAGACGCTGACCAGGGCTTGGCCGCGGCGTTCGCGGATCAGGTTGCCGAAGGCGTCGTAGTCGTAGTGGCGGTCGCCCTCCCTCAGCAGGCGGTTGCCCTTGACGGTGGTCGGCCCGGGACGGTCCTGCATCAGCAGGTTGCCGGCCGGGTCGTGGCTGAAGTGTTCCGGTGGCTCGCTGTGGGAAAAGTCGATGCGGGTCAGGCGATCCAGCGGGTCGTATTGGTAGCTGCGGCGGTTTCGCTTGTCGGAAAGGGTCTGGAGGTTGCCCCCGGGGCTGTAGGCATAGTCGCGCCAGAACAGTTGCTGCTGTGAGCTCTGCCAGACGGTCTGGGCTTTGAGGCGGCCTTGCTCGTCGTACGCATAGTCACTGAGCAACCGGCCCTGCTGGCGTTGCCGTTCGCGGCCGCCGTCAAAGCGGTGTTCGGTCAGGCGCGCGCCGTTGAGGTCGATGGCGGTCAGCGCGCCGCCTGGGCCGTGGTGGTAGTCGAGCTGGCTGTCGTCCGGCAGGCGCAGGTGGTTGAGGCGCCCGCAGGCATCGTAGCGATAGCGCAGGGTGCCCCAGCCCTGGTGCTCAGCGATCAGACGGTCCTGGGCGTCGTATTCGAAGGCCAGCGGATGGTCGCTGCCGTCGTCGACGTAAACCAGCCGGCCCAGGTCGTCGTAGCGATACTCGATGACCTGGCCGTCGGGCAAGGTCTTGACCCGCAGGCGCCCGGCCGCATCACGCTGGTACCGGGTGACCCATTGCAAGCCGCCCTCGCCGTGCTCGGTTTTTTCCAGCAGGTGGCCGTTGAGGTCGTAGGCGTAGGCGGTGCGTTGGCCGTCGAAGCCGATCTGCTGTCGGATCAAGCCGTTGGGCGTGTAGTCCAGCAGATATTTTTCGCCGGATTCGTTTTCAATTTCCGTCAGCAACAGCCGCGCCGAGTCGTAGCGATACTTCACCTCGCTGCCGTCGGGGTTCAGGCGGCGGCTGACCAGGTGCAGGTCGTCGGCGTATTCGTAGCGGGTGGTCCGGCCCTGCTCGTCACGCTCGGCGATGACCTTGCCGTAGGCGTTGTAGCTCCAGGCCCGGGTGGCGCCGGTGGGCAGGGTCACTTGCAGCAGGCGGCCGACGGCGTCCCATAGGTAGTGCGTGAGGGCGCCGTGTTCGTCCCGACGGCTGAGCAAACGTCCCAGGGCGTCGTAGGCAAAACACCGGCGACCGCCGTCGGGCAGGGTCTCTTCGGTCAGTTGGCCCAGGCGACTCCAGGTGAAGCGATGTTCGCCACCGTCCGGGTCGTACCGCGCCAGCAGTTGCCCATGGGCGTCGTAGGCATATTCCGTACGCTGGCCGTGCGGGTCGATGCTCACGATCACATCGCCCCGGGCATTGCGCCGGTAGGTCCACACGGCTTTGCCACGGGAACGGGTATGCAGGAAACCGTTGCGGTATTCGTAGGACGTTGGCGCCTCGTCTGGAGGAATCAGCGCCACTAGCCGTCCGACTTCGTCGTAGCGGTATTCGCTGACCGCCCCCAGCGGGTCCTGTTCGGCGATCAACCGGCCCTGTTCGTCATAGGCCTTGAGGTGCTCGCCGCCGTCGGGCTCGACCTTGCGCACCAGCCGCGCCCGATCGTCGTGGACATACACTTCCTGGCTGCCATCCAGGTGCCGGACTGTGACGCTGCCGTCCTCGCCCCAGGTGTAGCGGCTGTCCATCTGCGCAAACGAGGCCCAATGCCGGACGCAGCGGGACGCCGCCCCGACGCCTTGCCACTCCCAATAAAAACTCGCCCCGCCGGCCAGTTGCCGCTGGAGGATGACGTGCTGGTCGTCGTAGTCGTAGCGTTCGCTTTCACCGGCGGCATTGGTCGCTTCGATCAGTCGGAAACGTCCGTCGTAGCGGTAGGACACCAACGTCTGTTCGGTCCGCCAGGCTTCGTCGAGGGTGATAGCCGGGTGGTAGCTCTGGTAGTCGACGGCGATCAGGTGGCGCTGTTCGTAACGCAGGCGCAGGGAACGCCCGGCGCCGTTGTCCAGGCGGCTGATGTCGCCGTGGATGTTGCGCTGGAGGGTCAGGCGATTGTCGTAGCGGTCGCTGAGGGCGATCAGATGGCCGTCGCGAAAGTGTAGGAACGGGGCGTTTTCCCCGGGCTGGGCGACGATCAGTTCGTCCGCCTCGGTGCCCAGGTAGATTGCCGAGCGGGCCAGGCTGTTGTGGATCGCCGGACGCTGGGTGGTGGGCCGGGGGAAGGTGGTGCGGCGGTTTTCCTGGTCGATCCAGATGACCTGCTCGCCTTCGATCAAAAGGCGATGGGCCAGGGCATGGCTCCAGCCGCGGCCGAGGCCGACGTCCAGGTCGGCGGCGCTGGTGCGGTACAACCGGGTGAAGACGAACGGCAAGCGGCCATCGAGGGTGCCGTCGTCGAGGGTCAGCAGTTCTTCGCCGGTGACCATCGACACCGGGCAGCCGCTGGTCTGGGTCTGGGCGGAGGTGTCGGCACTGTCGCCGTTGGGATTTTTCGATTGGGCGGGGGCGTTGTCGTGGGGTTCGTGTTTTTTCAGCGTGGTGTTGCGCTGTGCATCCCAGCGCAGTTGCATCCGACCTTTTTTTATTCCCGCCGCGATGCCGCGTACCGCCACGGTTTTGTAGCGGTCCACGTAGGTCATGAAGCCGTTGACCACCGCGAAGATCGCCTTGACGAAACGCTGCACGGCGTTCAGCAGGCTAGCGCCGTGCCTGGCCAACCGCATCGATAGATAGGCGATCCCAGCGCCCGCCCCGGCAAAGGTCAAGACCACGCCGATCAGCAAGTCGATCACCAACTGCACCACCACGGTCGAGAGTGCTTCGGCCGTTTCGCCGGCAACCTCACTGGGCGGCAACATGTCCAACCAGAGACTGGCGGTGCGCACCAACAGGCACAACGCCGCTTCATCGCTGGCCAGCAGTTGCAGCCTGGCCATCAGTTGCGGTGCTTTTTCCGCCAGGTCCTCCAGCTGCTTGGCGCTTTCGCCCAACCGCTCTACAAACTGACCGGGATCCTTGAGGATGTCCGACAGCAGGCTGATGCTGTCCCACACCCCCTCGATCGCCGCCCAACTGCCAGCGAGCAACCCGTTCCCCACCGCAGCTGCCGATGTCGTCAAGGACTGCTGGGCCCATCGCGGCTTGAAGCCTTGCCACTCGCCCCGTAGCCAGTCCGTCAGATCGCGGGTCAAGCCATCGTAGGAAGAAAACAGGCTCTCGATGTGCCGGGGAGACACCTCGCCCTGGACATGCACCCGATAGGACTTGCCCGCCTCCCCCTTGAAGGTCCCGAGACCCTGGGCGTCCAAGGTGACCGGCGTCACCTCGCCGCTGTCCACCGCCACCACATCCACCACGATGCCGCCCAGCGGGATGTCGTACACCGACTCGAACTTGCTCTCGATCGTCATCACCCCGCCCAGGGGGCACTGGACGACCGTGGAGAGGAAATCATCGTCACCCGTGCTGACGGCGGTGGTGCTGTCGCCGAAGCGGATCAACCGCTCCATGCCCATCAACGAGGGCAAGTCGACCGCATGGCTGGCCCGGTCCGCCGCCCGGCTGTACCAGCGTTCGAGTTGCTCGCGGTAGACCGACAGGGTGTCTTTGAAGCTGTCGAGTTCCTGCTCGATACGGTTCACCTGCTCCATCAGGACAGGGCTCGCGCAAGGGCCGGCAGGAAAAAACGTTCGAACATGGGCAGCGTCTCGCAGCACTCAGGGAGCGCGAGACTGTGCCGGGGATGACGGGGGAATTAAGTCAGGGGAACGGGACAAAGGATGTAGGGCGATTCGCTAAATTCACCCAACTGCACAACGAATAGCCTGTGGATAACGCTAGAGATCGCGCGCTTCGAGGGCCTTGAGCTTGATCTCGGCCAACGGGTGCCCGGCTTTCGCCGCCAAGGTCCACCAGCGTGCCGCCTCGACCGGGTCCGGCGCTTTGCTGGTGGTACCGGCCAGGCTGATCACGCCGATCTGGTAGGCGGCCTTGCCATCACCGGCCAATGCCGCCAATCGCAGCAGCCGCACCCCTTCTTCACGGGCGCCCAGCCCTTGGCCGCGAAACGTGAGGATGTGCCCATAAAAGCTTTGCGCACCGACATCACCCAGGTTCGCCATGCGGGAGAACTGGCCCTCGAGCCAGGCCCAGCCACGCGGCTGGCGGACAAACCAGGACCAGTGAAACAACCGACGCGCCAGCCAGTAACCGAGCCGCGCCTTGAGTCGCCAGAGCACTCAGGCCTCCGCCGACTCGGGGTATTCGTATTCAAACACCCGGACCACTTCCGAAGCGTGCCAAGAGGCGGCGGCCACCCCATCGGAAGGCCCGGAAAAGCGGCCCAGGCGTTCAACGCATTCGAAGAACCCCGTGCGCGGCAACCGGCTCGCGCCCTGGCTGATCACCAGGGAACTGCGCAACGGCTGTTCTGCCCGGGCGTCCAGCGCCGCCAGGTGTTCAAGGGCCGCGGTCAAGGTCTGCATGGCCGGGCTGGGCAGCTGCAAGCGCTCCAGCAAGGCGCGGTAAGTCAATAAATGGCGCTGGCGACGCGCCTGGTCCAACTCACCCAACAACCCATCCCAATGCTGCCGACTGATGCGTACGCTCACGATTCTTCCCTCCAACCCGGCACCGTCAACTCCCAGGCCAGACTGCGCCGAATCGCGGCATCGGGCTGTCGCTCGCCGCTCTCGATCAAGGCCAGATAAGACGGGCTGATACCTACCGTGCGGGCCAACGCCTCAATGGCGATGCCCTTCCCTTCGCGCAAACTGCGTAATTGATCCAGGCCAGGGAGAACCTGGCCGGGTGCCGCCGCGTGACGGACTGTCGCTTCGCGCGGCGGAGCTTGATCGATGCCTGCTGCCTTCAACAACGTTTGGTACTGATCCCACGGCAAAACCGCGTACTCGGGCTCTCCGTCACGTGTGATGATTTGAATATCCATGTCTACCCCGTAGGACAACAACACTTAGCGAGTCAGCCTTTTTCCTTGGAAGTGTAATCCTAAATGCTGGCTAAGGTCGCGGGGTGATGAATTCTCAGGGGATCAGGGCTTTTTCTGGCCTTGGAGCTGGAGTTGTTCCGGGGTATCGGGAAGCCTTTCGACCTGGGCCAGTTTCTCGGGGGATTGCCGATAACGCCAGGCGCGGAATGCCTCGAGTTCAACGTCGAGGGTTTTCATGACCCACGCCAGCACGGCGATGTCGTCGAACATGCCAAACATCGGCAAAAGGTCGGGAATCGCATCCAGGGGGCTGAGGAAGTACATGAGGCCGGCCACTACCGACAACATCGACTTGGCGCTGACCGCACGGTATTCGCCGCGCCAATAGGCCAGGCACAGGGCCTGCAACAGGCGCAGGTCCTCCTTGAGCTTGCCCAGCCGCCCGCCCTCCCGGGCACCTTTGCTGGCGACGGCGAAGAGCAACGTCGGCAATCGACCGCGGGCCAGCAGGCGGCCTGCCAAGGGCAGAAATCGCGCAAAATTCCACGGGGCCTTCATTTTTTCTCCCACTGAAATGTTATCCACACAAATTGTGGATAACCTTGTGAACAGAGCTGCATTTCACCGCTGAAGCCCCCGTTTCATAAGGGCCCGGCTTAGATCGGGCGTTTTTTACTCACATAAAAAAACCCAATATTTCATTGACTTGACCGGCTGACTGCGTCTAGAGCAGCGCCTGTACTGCCTATGACTGTAGCCTGCCTTATGCGTTCGGTTTTTTTGCCATTTGCCGCCGCCCAGATGCGACAACGCCCCGCATAAGCGAGGCGTTGTCGTTACAGCAGACGCGATTACTTGGCTGCGTCTTCTTTTGCCGGATCCTTGATCGCCAGCAGTTCCAGGTCGAACACCAGAACCGAGTTGGCCGGAATGGCCGGGCTCGGGCTCTGGGCGCCGTAGGCCAGGTCGCTCGGGATGTACAACTTGTACTTCTCGCCGACGTGCATCAGTTGCAGACCTTCGACCCAACCCGGGATCACGCCGCTGACCGGCAGGTCAATCGGGCTGCCACGCTCAACGGAGCTGTCGAACACGGTGCCGTTGGTCAGCTTGCCGGTGTAGTGAACGGTCACCACGTCAGTCGGCTTAGGCTGTGCGCCATCGGCTTTCTTGACCACTTCGTATTGCAGGCCGGAAGCGGTGGTGGTGACACCGGCTTTCTTGCCGTTTTCCTCGAGGAATTTCTTGCCGGCAGCTGCCGACTCTTCGCTCATCTTGGCCATGCGCTCTTCGGCACGCTTTTGCAGCGCGGCAAAGGCTTCGACCAGTTCTTCGTCTTTCAGCTTCTGTTCTTTCTTGCCGACGGCATCTTCGATGCCCTGGGCAACTGCTTTGGAGTCCAGGTCATCCATACCTTCCTGAGCCAGGCTTTTGCCCATGTTCAGGCCGATACCGTAGGAAGCTTTCTGCGCCGGGGTTTTCAGCTCTACGCTGGTCTGCGAGTCGCAACCCGCGAGTACCAGGCCAACCAGGGCCACCGCCGCCGCCAACCGATGCTGTTTCATGCTATTTCCTTGTTCATGCGCCTAAAGGGCAATCGAATAAAGCCGCGAGCTTATCAGGCGGCCACGACCAATGGCTACCGGCATGTGAGCCACAAAGTGATGATAAGTTCAGGTCAGCAAACGCTTTTTAATCCTGGACAAATGAAGCATCTGTCATCTGTTACGTACAGGGACACATTGCCCCTCCCTCACAGGCCAAGGGTAATGGCCACTTGCCCGGCGCGCAGCACTGAGGCATAAGGGCTTATCAAAAAAACAAGGACGTTACCGTGCGCCTTCTCTCTCGCATTCTCTTGCTGCTTCTCACACTGCTGATCGTCGCCGTGGCCGTGGTGCTGTATTACGTCGCCAATCCTCGCTTGCCGTTCTATACGCCCGTCGAACAGGTGCACTACCTGGACCAATGGAGCGCCGCCGAGCGCCAGACGTATTACTTCACGCCCCAGGGCACCCAGGTCAAAGGCCTGCGCTACGACTGGTTCACCGCCCTCGAATTGCCGTTTTCGCAACAACGCTTCGCCTCGCCGGAGTATCTGGCGCGCTTTGGCTTCCTGATCGACCCGGCAAAGAAAGCCTCGCCCAACAATCCCGGCAACTTGCCGGTAGGGTTTGCCCGACACCAGAACCCGGGCAGCACCGACCAATTCCTGGATATCACCTGCGCGGCGTGTCATACCGGCGAATTGCGCTTCAAGGGCCAGGCGATACGGATCGATGGCGGCTCGGCCCAACACGTTCTGCCTTCCAGTGTTCCTACGCTACGCGGTGGCAGTTTCGGACAGGCACTGGTCGCCAGTCTGGCGTCTACCTACTACAACCCTTGGAAATTCGAACGCTTCGCCCGCCAGGTACTGGGCAAGGACTACGACGCCCGCCACGAAGAATTGCGCAAGGCGTTCAAGGTCTCCCTGGACACGTTCCTCAAGGCGGCCTGGAACGACACCCACCGCGGCCTCTACCCCACCGAAGAAGGCCCCGGGCGTACCGACGCCTTCGGCCGCATCGCCAATGCCAGCTTCGGCGACGCCATCTCGGCGGAAAACTACCGGGTCGCCAACGCTCCGGTGGATTACCCGCAGTTGTGGGAAATGTGGACCTTCGACTGGGTGCAGTGGAACGGATCGGCCCAACAACCGATGGCCCGCAACGTTGGTGAAGCGCTGGGGGTCGGCGCGACGCTGAATTTCTTCGACGCCCAGGGCAAACCGCTGCAGGGCGACGCGCGATACCCTTCCAGCGTGCGCGTGCGTGACTTGAACAAGATCGAAGAGACCCTGCAACTGCTCAAACCACCCGTGTGGCCGGAAGCGTTGCTGGGAACGATCGATAAACCGCTGGCCGCCAAGGGCCGGGCCCTGTTCGCCGAAAACTGCGCCGGCTGCCATGTGCCCAAAGTGGTCCAGGGGCCTGACAGGCCGATGCAGCAATTGCACATGCTGCCCGTGCAGGTGATCGGCACCGACCCGGGCACCGCCAATAACATCGCCGACCACCGCTTCGACCTGACCAGCCTGCAGTGGGACCCGGCCGAGCTGGCGAAGCTGGACGTGCAACTGCACCCGACCCCGACGGAGCCGCTGGACCTGAGCCGGCTTTCGGTCGCCAAAGGCCTGGCCTACGTCACCGCCTTCGTCGAAAACCGCGCTTACCGCGATGCCGGCGTCACCCCCGCCGAGCGCCCGGCCCTGGACGGTTTCGGCCTGCCCATTGGCGTGCGTGAACTGCGTGCCTACAAGGCCCGGCCGCTGGCGGGTGTCTGGGCCACGCCACCGTTCCTGCACAACGGCTCGGTGCCGACGATCTACCAACTGCTGTCCCCTCAGGCTGAGCGGGCGGCCACGTTCTATAAAGGCAACTTCGAATACGACCCACGCCACCTGGGCTATCGCACCGAAGCCTTCACCAACGGCTTTCTCTTCGACACCCGGATTACCGGCAATCACAACGGCGGCCATGAATTCCGCGCAGGCGAGCGTGGTAACGGCGTCATTGGCCGCTTGCTGCAACCGCAGGAGCGCTGGGCTTTGCTGGAGTATTTGAAAGTGCTGGGCGGGCCATTGGAGTCGCAACTGTAATGATGAACCTCACCGGTAAAAGGATGTTGGCATGTTGATCACCCTCTGGCTGCGCCTCGGCGCCTTTTTAGGCAAGACGCTCCTGTGGCTGCTGGGTATCGGGTTGCTCGGCTGGGCCCTGTCCACGGCCTGGTTTGCCTGGCAGCACAGGGGACCGGTCCCGGACAAGGAACAGGTTGCACCCGGCGAAGCCGCCATGACCCAGGACATCATCCAGACCGCGATCCGCATCGTCGATCAGCACCGCGAAGGCACGCGTTACCTGCGCGACGCCCATGCCAAGGCCCATGGTTGCGTCATGGCCGAAGTCCAGGTGCCGAGCGACCTGCCGGTACCGTTGCGCCAAGGCGTGTTTGCCGAACCGGGCAAGACTTGGCAGGCAACGATCCGCCTGTCAAATGGCAATGCTTATCCGCAATTCGACAGCCTGCGCGATGCTCGAGGGATGGCGATCAAGCTGATGAATGTACCCGGCAAGCAATTGCTGGCGGACCGGCAATCATTTGGCGAGCAGGATTTCGTGATGTTCAATCATCCGAACTTCTTTGTCAGTGATGTCGCCGAGTACCGTCAGAATGTGGCCGCTCAGGCTGACGGGAAGAAGGCGATGGCTTTTTTTCCGAGCCTGGACCCGCGCAGTTGGCAGATCCGTCATTTGTTCATCGCTCTGGCGACACTCTCGCCGGCTCCGGCCAGCCCGACCCAGACCACTTATTTCTCGGTATCGCCTTATAAGTTTGGCGAGGCCAACGCCAAGTTTCGCGTCGCGCCGGATCCGGACAGTTGCCCTAGCTACATCCTGCCGCCCCAGAACCAGGACCTGCCGAACTTTTTGCGTAGCGCATTGAATCAGCAGTTATCCACAGACCGGGTGCCGGCGTGTTTTGTCTTGCAGATCCAGCGTCAGGATCCGAGCAAGTACATGCCGATTGAAGACACCAGCATTGAATGGCGGGAAAGTGATGCGCCGTTCGAGACCGTGGCGCGCATTAAGGTGCCGGCTCAGGATTTTGATACGCCCAAGCTGAATCTGGCTTGTGATAATCAGTCGTTCAATCCTTGGTTTGGGATTGAGGCGCATCGGCCTATTGGTGGGATCAATCGGTTGCGTAAAGCGGTGTATGAGGCGGTCAGCGATTATCGTCATCGGCGTAATGCTGAGCAGTAGATGGGGGGCGTATATCCGTTATTTCGGTAACGGCTGCTGACGGTTCCGCTCTTAAAGCGGGTCACTTTTGACTGGGCCGGCTTCCGGGCTCTTCAAAAGTGACCCGCCGTCAGGGCGGAACCCTAAGTGGCCATAACCGCAGCAACGGATATACACACAAAAAAAGAACAAAAAAAACGACGCTCTTCCCTCGAAAAGGAAAAGCGTCGTTTCTAGTAGCCACCTGGCGTTCAGCATTCCAGATAACCGAATATGGCGCAGCGGACGGGACTCGAACCCGCGACCCCCGGCGTGACAGGCCGGTATTCTAACCGACTGAACTACCGCTGCGCGTAACATTGAAAGTTTGGTGGGTGATGACGGGATCGAACCGCCGACATTCTGCTTGTAAGGCAGACGCTCTCCCAGCTGAGCTAATCACCCTTCACTTTCGATGCGGGGCGCATTCTCTCACAGTTTTTCGTAACGTGCTGATTTAATTAGCAAATTCAGCAAAAAAAGGAGCGACGCACACCACAGGAACTGCAAACAGCAAAAAGCCCGCGTGAGCGGGCTTTCCGTGGTGACCTGGCGTTCAGCGTTCCAGGTAACCGAATATGGCGCAGCGGACGGGACTCGAACCCGCGACCCCCGGCGTGACAGGCCGGTATTCTAACCGACTGAACTACCGCTGCGCGTAACACGTTGAACGAATGGTGGGTGATGACGGGATCGAACCGCCGACATTCTGCTTGTAAGGCAGACGCTCTCCCAGCTGAGCTAATCACCCTTCGCTTTCGGTGTGGCGCGCATTCTACGGAGCAGTCTTTAAGCTGGCAAGCACTTTTTAAATTAATTTTTTCAGGCCTTCCAAAGGCTTAGCGAAGGGTTGGCCTATGGCGCCGCGAAGAGAATAATGCCCCCCTTTGTATAAAGGAGAGACTCACCCCATGTGGTTCAAAAACCTGCTTATCTATCGCCTGACCCAAGATCTGCCTTTTGATGCCGAGGCGTTGGAAACTGCACTGGCCAGCAAACTGGCGCGTCCATGTGCAAGCCAGGAGTTGACCACTTACGGTTTCGTCGCGCCGTTTGGCAAAGGCGAAGACGCACCGCTGGTGCACGTCAGCCAGGACTTCCTGCTGATCGCCGCGCGCAAGGAAGAACGCATCTTGCCGGGCAGCGTCGTGCGCGATGCCCTGAAGGAAAAGGTCGAAGAGATCGAAGCCGAGCAAATGCGCAAGGTCTATAAAAAGGAACGGGACCAGCTCAAGGATGAAATCATCCAGGCGTTCCTGCCCCGTGCGTTCATCCGTCGCTCGTCCACCTTCGCTGCCATCGCGCCGAAACAGGGCCTGATCCTGGTGAACTCGGCCAGCCCGAAACGTGCCGAAGACCTGCTGTCCACCCTGCGCGAAGTCATCGGCTCGCTGCCGGTACGCCCGCTGACGGTGAAGATGGCCCCGACCGCCACCATGACCGACTGGGTCAAGACCCAGAAAGCCGCGGACGATTTCTTCGTACTGGATGAATGCGAACTGCGCGACACCCACGAAGACGGCGGCATCGTGCGCTGCAAGCGCCAGGACCTGACCAGCGACGAAATCCAGCTGCACCTGAACACCGGCAAGGTCGTCACGCAACTGTCGCTGGCCTGGCAGGACAAGCTGTCCTTCGTGCTCGACGACAAGATGGTGGTCAAGCGCCTGAAATTCGAAGACCTGCTGCAGGACCAGGCGGAGCAGGACGGTGGCGACGAAGCCCTCGGCCAACTGGATGCCAGTTTTACGCTGATGATGCTGACGTTCGGCGAGTTCCTGCCGGCGCTGGTTGAAGCGTTGGGCGGGGAAGAGATTCCGCAGGGGATCTAAACCCCAGATTGGTTACCCTTGTGGGAGCGAGCTTGCTCGCGATAGCGGTATGACAGCCACCTAGATGTTGACTGACACTGCGCTATCGCGAGCAAGCTCGCTCCCACATTAGTATTCGGTGTTCTTAATAATAAGGATCAGGTCATGCGCGCATTGGCTGCATTGAGTCGCTTTGTCGGCAATACCTTCGCTTACTGGGTACTGTTTTTCGCGGTACTGGCATTCCTGCAACCGCAGTGGTTCGTCGGCCTGAAAATCGCCATCGTGCCGCTTCTGGGCCTGGTGATGTTCGGCATGGGCCTGGCACTCAAGCTGGAAGACTTTGCCGAAGTCGCCCGTCATCCGGGGCGCGTAGCCCTGGGGGTGGTTGCCCAATTCGTGATCATGCCCGGCACGGCGTGGCTGCTTTGCCAAGTGTTCAGCCTGCCGCCGGAGATCGCCGTCGGCGTGATCCTGGTGGGTTGCTGCCCGAGCGGCACGTCGTCCAATGTCATGACCTGGCTGGCTCGCGGTGACCTGGCCCTGGCCGTGGCGATTTCCGCCATCACCACCCTGCTGGCCCCTCTGCTGACCCCTGCGCTGATCTGGCTGCTGGCCTCGGCCTGGTTGCCGGTGTCGTTCTCGGCGCTGTTCTGGTCGATCCTGCAAATCGTCCTGGTGCCGATCGCGCTGGGCATCGTCGCTCAACGTCTGTTGGGTGCCCGGGTGCGTCATGCCATAGACGTGTTGCCGCTGATTTCGGTGGTGAGCATCGTGATCATTGTGGCAGCGGTGGTCGCAGCCAGTCAGGCGAAGATCGCCGAGTCCGGCCTGCTGATCATGGCCATCGTGATGCTGCACAACAGCTTCGGTTATCTGCTGGGGTACTTCACCGGGCGTTTGTTCGGCCTGCCGTTGGCTCAGCGCAAAACCTTGTCGTTGGAAGTAGGCATGCAGAACTCCGGCCTCGGCGCGGCGTTGGCGAGCGCGCACTTTTCGCCGCTGGCGGCAGTACCCAGTGCGCTGTTCAGCGTCTGGCACAACATTTCCGGGGCCCTGCTCTCGACGTACTTCCGGCGCATGAGCGAAAAACACGACCGGGAACTGCTTGCGGGCCGAGCGGCGGACTGACCGAGCGACTTGACCGAACAGTCAGCATTGGGCATTCTTGCGCCCAATGCGGGGACGACCCCGCAACGCCATCGCGTTCATTCTCCGGGGACGACCCCACCCATCGATGAGGTGTGTGATGTCCTGGATCATTCTGTTTTTTGCCGGCCTGTTCGAAGTCGGCTGGGCTGTCGGCCTGAAGTACACCGACGGCTTCAGCCGCCCCCTCCCCACCGCACTGACCATCGCCGCCATGGCGATCAGCCTCGGCCTGCTCGGCCTGGCGATGAAGGAACTGCCGCTGGGGACCGCCTATGCGATCTGGACCGGGGTCGGTGCCGTGGGCACGGTGATCGCCGGGATCATTTTGTTTGGAGAGTCGATGGCGCTGGTTCGCCTGGCCAGCGTGGCGTTGATCGTTACAGGGTTGATCGGGCTCAAGGTCAGCGCCTGAATTGACCTGTGGGAGCAAGACCTTCTAGGAACAGTGGAGCTTGTAGGAGCAAAACCTGTGGGAGCAAAGCTTGCTCGCGATGGCGTCCTTGAGACCGTCATCGCGGGCAAGCCTTGCTCCCACAGCTCCTTGTTCCCACAGGTTCTTCTTACCTGACAGTCCCACGCAATTGCCCCACCAACGCCTGCAACTTCGCGGGCTCAGCCACTTCCACCGCCACCGCCGAACCCGCCACCAACGTCACCCGCGACCAGAATCGGCGAAACAGCCCTTTGGCCGGGTCGCGACTGAAGAAACTGCCCCACAAGCCCTGCAGCGCCAAGGGAATCACCGGCACCGGGGTTTCCTGGAGGATGCGTGTCAGTCCGCTCTTGAACTCATTGATCTCACCGTCAGCGGTCAATTTTCCTTCAGGGAAAATGCACACCAGCTCACCGTCCTTCAGGTATTGGGCAATTCGCTTGAAGGCTTTTTCGTAGATCTGAATGTCTTCCTGGCGCCCGGCAATCGGGATGGTCCCAGCGGTGCGGAAGATGAAATTCAGCACCGGCAGGTTGTAGATCTTGTAGTACATCACGAAGCGAATCGGCCGACGCACCGCGCCGCCAATCAGCAAGGCATCGACGAAGGAAACGTGGTTGCAGACCAACAGCGCAGCCCCCTCATCGGGAATCGCCTCCAGGTTGCGATGCTCCACGCGGTACATGGAATGGCTCAGCAGCCAGATCATGAAACGCATGCTGAACTCGGGGACGATCTTGAAGATGTAGGCGTTGACGCCGATGTTGAGCAACGACACCACCAGGAACAACTGCGGGATCGACAGTTTGGCCAGGCTCAGCAACACGATGGAGACGATGGCTGAGACCACCATGAACAACGCGTTGAGAATATTGTTGGCGGCAATCACCCGCGCCCGCTCGTTCTCGACGGTGCGCGACTGGATCAACGCGTACAGCGGCACGATGTAGAACCCACCGAAGACACCCAGGCCCAGGATGTCGATCAACACCAGCCAGGCGTGACCGAAACCGAGCACTTCAAGCCAACCGTGGCCCTCGACGCTGTCGGGGATTCCACCGGAATGCCACCACAGCAACAGACCGAATACGGTGAGCCCGAACGAGCCGAACGGCACCAGGCCGATCTCGACTTTGCGTCCGGACAGCTTTTCACAGAGCATCGAACCCAAGGCGATCCCCACCGAGAACACCGTCAGGATCAAGGTCACCACGGTTTCGTCGCCGTGCATCCACTCCTTGGCATAGGCCGGGATCTGCGTCAGGTAAATCGCCCCGACGAACCAGAACCAGGAGTTGCCGACAATCGACCGGGACACCGCCGGGGTTTGCCCCAGCCCCAGTTTCAGGGTGGCCCAGGATTGACTGAAAATGTTCCAGTTCAGGCGCATTTGCGGCGAGGCCGCCGCCGCGCGCGGAATGCCGCGGCTGGCCAGGTAACCGAGCACCGCAACACCAATGATCGCGGCGGACACCACCGGGGCGTAATGCGTCGAGGACATCATGATCCCGGCGCCAATGGTGCCGGCCAGGATCGCCAGGAAGGTGCCCATCTCCACCAGGCCATTGCCGCCGACCAGTTCTTCCTCGTGCAAGGCCTGGGGCAGGATCGAATACTTCACCGGACCGAACAGCGCCGAATGCGTGCCCATGGCGAACAGCGCCACCAGCATCAGCGGCAAATGATCGAACAGAAACCCTACTGCGCCGACCGCCATGATGGCGATTTCACCGAGCTTGATCAGACGAATCAACGCGTCCTTGGCGAATTTTTCCCCGAACTGCCCCGCCAGTGCCGAGAACAGAAAGAACGGCAGAATGAACAGCAGCGCGCAGAGGTTGACCCAAATCGAGCGGTCACCCTCGATGGTCAGTTTGTAGAGAATAGCGAGGATCAGCGACTGCTTGAAAATGTTGTCGTTGAACGCGCCCAAGGACTGCGTGATGAAGAACGGCAGGAAACGCCGCGTGCGAAGCAAGGTGAACTGCGAAGGGTGACTCATCTTCCATGTTCCTGAGTGGCGTGGACGCTTATTGAATGAACGTTTTTCGATCCAGGCCACACATTACCTGTCTTTAGCGATTATTTCGCCAGCCCTGCAATACAGGGCGACACAAACAACTCACCGTGCCAGGCACCCAGCACCGTACGCCGCCCGACGATCAGCCACAGCACCACCAGCATCGTCACCAACACACCACCGAACACGCTGAAAAAACCCAGGCCCAGCAGGCCCGCAAGCTTCAGCGTGGTCAGCGCGTACACGCCCAGGGGAAAGGTAAAGCCCCACCAGCCGAGGTTGAAGGGGATGCCGGCGCGCAGGTAGCGCGCGGTGATCAGCAGCGCCATCAGCATCCACCACAACCCCAGGCCCCACAGCGTGATGCCGGCCACCAGGCCTAACCCGGCGGCGATGTCGCCCACCCCGGGCAGGCCATTGGCAGCAAAAATCAGTGGGGCATCACTGCCCAGCAGCAACATGCCCAGGGCACCGGTGCCAATCGGGCCGAGGGCCAGCCAGCTCGAGGCGGCCATGTTTTCGTGAGGCAATTTGTGCAAGGCCATGCGCAACAACAGAATCGTCAGGATGCTGAACGCCACCGGCAGGGAAAAGGCCCAGAGCACGTAGCTGGTCACCAGCATGACCAGTTGTGCATGAGTGTCGGCCAGATGCGGCGCCAACAACCCGCCGCTGGCCGCCGCGACTTCGGCGGCCACCACCGGCAACAACCACACGGCGGTCATCTGGTCGATGCGGTGTTCCTGGCGGGTGAACATCAAGAATGGAATCAGCACACCGCAAGCCAGGGACATGGCCACGTCGATCCACCATAACGCCTCGGCCACCGCCACCACGCCCTCCCCCCAACGCGGCAGCCCAAAGACCAACAAGCCATTGATGAGGGTCGCCAGCCCCATGGGAATGGTGCCGAAAAACATCGAGACCGTTGAATGGCCGAAAATCCGTCGCGCTTCGTCGAAGAACAGCACCCAACGGGCTGTGTACATCAAGGCGAACACCACGAACAACAGCGTGTTGAACAACCACAACCCTTCGCCCAAGGCGTGCAGGCCAGGCATCGTCGTCGGCCATTGCGCCAAGGCCAGCGCCAGCACACCAGTGCCCATGACCACGGCAAACCAGTTAGGCGTGAATTGGCGAATGGCCTCCAACGGCCTGGGCAAATGGCTCAAGGGGCGCAGGTGGTTTTTTGCAGCACAGCATGTCATGGCGAACTCCTCTCCTCGGATGAGGTGAAGCCATGCTAGAGCCGGATTGAATATCTATATAACGGGTAATTTCTCTATCTGTTATCTACTTTACAGATAATGGTCAGACGCTGCCCTCGCTCTCGATCACCAGGATCCTCGCTTCGCCCAAAGGCTTGGCGACATGCTCGGTGCCCACCGAGGCGTAGAAAATGTCCCCGGCTTCCAGCAAAGCCGCCTTTTCGACGCCCTCTTCCCGATAGCACATCTGCACTTGCCCATCGAGCACCACGAAGACTTCCTGGCCGTCGTTGATGTGCCATTTGTACGGCTGATCGGTCCAGTGCAAGCGTGTGGTGATGCCGTTCATGTTGGCGATATCCAGCGCCGCCCAGGCGCGGTCACCGGTGAAGGATTTGCTGCGAATGATTTTCAAGGGATCCGTCCGGAAGAAGTCTGAGGCGCCAAGACTAACCCACTGCCAGGGACACCTGCATGCTCGGCTTCAAGGGCGAACGCCATCGGTAAGCGGTTTTATCGACTGGCGTAACCCCAGCAGCGCCGAGACACACAACACAATCAACACAGCGCCATACCCATCGGTCGTCGGGATCAAGCCGAACACCCGCGTCAGGTTCCCCGCCAGCAGCGACGGCAAGCTGAAGGCCAGGTAACTGAGGACATAGAACGCCGACATCAAGCCGGCTCGTTCGTGGGGCAAGGCCAGCGGCATGATGCTGCGCAGCGCCCCCAGGAACCCTGCGCCAAAACCGCCACCGGTGATCAGCGTGCCGACGAAGAACAACGGCAAGCTGGCGCCATGCACCGCCACCAGCACCAATGCCAGGCCGATCACCAACAGGCCGGCGGACGGGCGCAACATTTTGTCGGCCTCCTGGTTGCGCAACAGGTAGATGGCTAACGCGCCGCTGAGGGTCAACACCGCCACCAGCGCGCCACCGATCAGGTTGGAGGTCGATCCGGTGGCCGCCCGCACCAGGGACGGCGCCAATGACAGGTAGAAACCGCCCACCGCCCAGGCCGCCAGGTCCAGTGGCAGGACTCGCCACAAGGCTTGCCGCGCCTGGGGCGCCACATGCAAAGTCGGGCGCAAGGACTGCCAGGCACCGGTTTGCGGGCTGACGCTTTCTTTCAGGCGCCACAGGTAAACGGCCTGGGTCAGGAACACCCCCAGCAGCAGCCAATACGTCAGTTGCAACGGCAACGGCGCGAACTCGGCCAGCAGGCCACAGCCCAGCGCCCCGCACGCCATGCCCAACAGCGGCGCAACGCTGGTGATCAACGGGCCTTGGCGACGGTCGAAGTCCAGCAAGGCCGCACCCAGCACACTGGTGGCCATGCCGGTGGCGAACCCCTGGATCAACCGAGCACCGATCAACCAGGCGACGCTGTCGGCGCAGATAAACAGCAGCATCGCCAACATGTTGAGCAACAGCGCCACGAAGATCACCGGTTTGCGGCCGAGGTAATCCGACAGCGACCCTACGGTCAGCAAGGCCGCCAGCAAACTGAAAGCGTACACACCGAAAATCAGCGTTAGAACGGCCGGGGAAAATTGCAACTGTTCCTGATAGAGGTGATACAACGGCGTCGGCGCGCTGGACGCGGCGAGAAAACCGAGCAAAGTGAGCGCCAGGAAGATCAGGCTGGCGCGGGTCGAAGCTGGATGGGACATGGGCACGCTCCACAAGAACATTCGCAAAAGCTAATTTTTTGCTTTTGCGGAGTGTGCTACCGGCGCGCGCTTAAAGCAAATTCTTTGTGTTAAGGTCTGACGCATGGCTATTAAAGAAGGTTTACGCCCCGGCGGTCGAAGCGCCCGGGTCCAGGAATCGATTCACTCGGCGGTCCGCGCCCTGCTGCAAGAGCAGGAGCGCGCCACACTGACCGTGCCGCAAATCGCTGCGCGCGCCGGGGTGACGCCGTCCACCATCTACCGGCGCTGGGGCGATCTGCCGGCGCTGCTGGCCGACGTCGCCATCGCCCGCATGCGCCCCGACGGCGAGCCGATCGACACCGGCAGCTTGCGCGGCGACCTGCGCGCCTGGGCCGAGCAGTACCTGGACGAAATGAGCTCCGAGCCCGGTCGCAACATGATGCGCGACATCCAGGCCTGCGCCACGCCGGGGTATTGCGTGGGGATCCTCAGCCGTCAGTTGCAGATCATCCTGGACCGCTACCCCGATGAACCCAATCCAGGCGTCGAGCGGCTGATCAATGTGGTGGTGGCGCCGACGGTGTTCCGCATTCTCTTTGCCAGCGCGCCGTTGGAGGTGGGGGAGTTGTATCGGTTGGTGGATATTGCGTTGGGTCAGTAAGGCCGCTATCGCGAGCAAGCTCGCTCCCACAGTGATCTGGGTGAACCATGGATTTGTATTCACCTCAGGTCCCTTGTGGGAGCGGGCTTGCTCGCGAAAGCGCTGGGTCAGCTTGCATCAATGTTGAATGTGCCATCGCCTTCGCGAGCAAGCCCGCTCCCACACTGAGTCTTAGGCGAACATAAATTTTGTGTTCACACATCTAACCCAATGCTGATCGCAACCTGCGACACCCCACCACGCCTCGACCTTGGTCGACACTGACGAACCCGAGCGGGCATGCGAGACTGTCCTGCCGGGCGCAAGTCCCGGTGTCTTTGTCCGGGAGTTTCCATGTCGTTGTCCAGCGGGCTGATCGCCGTTGTCGCCCTGGCCTATATGGCCATCATGTTCGCCATCGCCTTCTACGGCGACCGGCGCAGCACGCCGCTGCCGCCACGGGTGCGGGCCTGGGTCTACAGCCTGTCGCTGGCGGTGTATTGCACCAGCTGGACGTTCTTTGGCGCCGTGGGCCAGGCCGCCGAACAGCTCTGGTCGTTCCTGCCGATCTACCTCGGGCCGATACTGCTGCTGGTGCTGGCGCCGTGGGTCCTGCAGAAAATGGTGATGATCAGCAAACAGGAGAACATCACCTCCATCGCCGACTTCATCGCCGCCCGCTACGGCAAGTCCCAATCCCTGGCAGTGGTGGTCGCACTGATCTGCCTGGTGGGCGTACTGCCGTACATTGCCTTGCAGCTCAAGGGCATCGTGCTCGGGGTGAACCTGCTGATCGGCGCCGGTGCCGATGCCATGGGTACCCGCGCCCAGGACACCGCGCTGATCGTCTCGCTGATCCTGGCGCTGTTCACCATCGTGTTCGGCACCCGCAACCTGGACGCCACCGAACACCACCGCGGCATGGTGTTGGCGATCGCCTTCGAATCCCTGGTCAAGCTGCTTGCCTTCCTGGCGGTCGGCGCGTTCGTGACGTACGGCCTGTACGACGGTTTCGAGGACCTGTTCAACCAGGCGATGCTCGCGCCGCGCCTGGAGCAGTACTGGAAAGAAACCATCAACTGGCCGTCCATGGTGGTGCAGACCGGGGTGGCGATGATGGCGATCATCTGCTTGCCGCGGCAGTTCCACGTGACCGTGGTGGAAAACATCGAGCCCCAGGACCTGCGTCTGGCCAAGTGGGTATTTCCCGCCTACCTGGCCTTGGCTGCGCTGTTCGTGGTGCCCATCGCCCTCGCCGGGCAGATGATGCTGCCCAGCTCGGTGCTGCCGGACTCGTTCGTCATCAGTCTGCCGCTGGCCCAGGCTCATCCGGCCCTGGCCGTGCTGGCGTTCATCGGCGGCGCGTCGGCGGCTACTGGCATGGTGATCGTGGCCAGCGTGGCGCTGTCGACCATGGTCTCCAACGACATGTTGCTGCCCTGGCTGTTGCGGCGCAACGCCGCCGAACGCCCGTTCGAGGTGTTCCGCCAGTGGATGCTGTCGGTGCGGCGGGTCAGCATCGTGGTGATCCTGTTGCTGGCCTATGTCAGCTATCGGCTGTTGGGCTCGACGGCGAGCCTGGCGACCATCGGCCAGATCGCCTTCGCCGCCGTGACCCAACTGGCCCCGGCCATGCTCGGCGCGCTGTACTGGAAACAGGCCAACCGCCGCGGCGTGTTCGCCGGCCTCGCCACGGGGATCTTTTTGTGGTTTTACACCCTGGTGCTGCCGATTGCCGCCCACAGCCTGGGCTGGTCGCTCAGTAGTTTCCCAGGCCTGGCCTGGCTGCATGGCAATCCCTTGAACCTGCCGATTACGCCGCTGACCCAAGGGGTGGTCCTGTCCCTGGCTGGCAACTTCACACTGTTTGCCTGGGTGTCCGTGCTGTCGCGCACACGCGTCTCGGAACACTGGCAGGCCGGGCGCTTCATTGGCCAGGAAATCAGCGCCCGCCCCAACCCCCGCTCAATGCTGGCGGTGCACATCGAAGACCTGTTGCAACTGGCCGCGCGTTTCGTCGGCGAAGAGCGGGCGCGGCAGAGTTTTATTCGCTTCGCCTACCGCCAGGGCAAAGGCTTCAACCCGAACCAGAACGCCGACAGCGAATGGATCGCCCACACCGAACGCCTGCTGGCCGGTGTACTCGGCGCCTCTTCGACACGGGCGGTCGTAAAAGCCGCCATCGAAGGTCGAGAGATGCAGCTCGAAGACGTGGTCCGGATCGCGGACGAAGCGTCGGAAGTGCTGCAGTTCAACCGTGCCCTGTTGCAAGGCGCCATCGAGAACATCAGCCAGGGTATCAGCGTGGTCGACCAGTCCCTCAGGCTCGTGGCGTGGAACCGCCGCTACCTGGAGCTGTTCAAGTACCCGGACGGCTTGATCAGTGTCGGCCGGCCCATTGCCGACATCATCCGCTACAACGCCGAACGTGGCCTCTGCGGGCCGGGCGAGGCGGAAGTCCACGTCGCCAGGCGCCTGCACTGGATGCGCCAGGGCCGTGCCCATACCTCTGAACGGCTGTTCCCCAACGGCCGGGTCATCGAACTGATCGGCAACCCGATGCCCGGTGGCGGTTTCGTCATGAGTTTCACCGACATCACCGCCTTCCGTGAGGCCGCACAGGCGCTGACCGAAGCCAACGAAGGGCTGGAGCAACGGGTGGCCGAACGCACCCGGGAATTGTCCCAATTGAACCTGGCCCTGACCGAAGCCAAGAGCACCGCCGAAGCGGCCTATCAATCCAAGACCCGGTTCCTGGCGGCGGTCAGCCACGACCTGATGCAACCGCTCAACGCCGCGCGCCTGTTCTCCGCCGCGCTGTCCCACCAGCACGATGGTTTGCCGAGCGAGGCCCGGCAACTGGTGCACCACCTGGACAGTTCACTGCGCTCGGCTGAAGACCTGATCACCGACTTGCTGGACATCTCCCGCCTGGAAAACGGCAAGATCAACCCCGACCGCAAACCCTTCGCCCTCAACGAGCTGTTCAATACCCTCGGCGCAGAGTTCACGGCGCTGGCCCAGGAACAAGGCTTGAAGTTCCGGGTGCGCGGCTCGAAGCTGCGGGTGGACAGTGACATCAAGCTGCTGCGGCGCATTTTGCAGAACTTCCTCACCAACGCGTTCCGCTACGCCAGGGGGCCAGTGCTGCTGGGCGTGCGCCGGCGCAACGGCGAGTTGTGCCTGGAAGTCTGGGACCGCGGGCCGGGCATCGCCGAGGACAAGCTGCAAGTCATTTTCGAAGAATTCAAGCGCCTGGACAGCCACCAGACCCGCGCCGAAAAAGGCCTCGGACTGGGCCTGGCCATCGCCGACGGGCTCTGTCGCGTGCTCGGCCATACCTTGCGTGTGCGTTCCTGGCCGGGGCGCGGCAGCGTGTTCAGCGTCAGCGTGCCCGTGGCCTCTACACAGGCCGTCGTACCGAGCCCCGTGGCCGAACCCAACGGTCACTTGCCAAGCGGCGCCCAAGTGCTGTGCGTCGATAACGAAGACAGCATCCTGATCGGCATGAACAGCCTGCTGACACGCTGGGGTTGCCAGGTGTGGACGGCGCGCAATCGCGAGGAATGCGAGCGTTGGCTGGCCCAGGGCGGCCGACCGCAACTGGCCCTGGTGGATTTTCATCTGGACGACGGCGAAACCGGTACCGAGCTGATGGCCTGGTTGCGCACGCGCATGGGGGAACCGATACCGGGGGTGGTGATCAGCGCCGATGGCCGGCCCGAGACGGTGGCCCTGGTGCACGCGGCGGGCCTGGATTACTTGGCCAAGCCGGTGAAGCCGGCGGCGTTGCGGGCGTTGTTGAGTCGGCATTTGCCGTTGTAATTCGGGCAAATAATGCCCCTGTGCAAGGGCATCTTGTGGGAGCAAGGCTTGCCCGCGATGTCGGTCTCAAGGATATCATCGCGAGCAAGCTTTGCTCCCACAAGATGACTCGCCACAAGTTTCTGCTTCAGCCCTGGGTTTGTGTTTCAGCCTTGGGTTTTCTCGCCGGCTTCTTCCGGCAACTCAGGCAAGCCATCCGCATCGGTCATCGCTCGCTCGAGCAACTCCGCCGGCAAGCTCTTGCTGGCCCGGGCGCCGAGCAGCTTGAGCTGTTCGCTACGGCTGATCAGGTTGCCGCGCCCTTCCGTCAGTTTGTTGCGCGCCGCACTGTAGGCTTTGTCCAACTGCTGCACGCGACTGCCGATCTCGTCCAGGTCCTGGATAAACAAGACGAACTTGTCATACAGCCATCCGGCCCGCTCGGCGATTTCCCGGGCGTTCTGGCTCTGGCGCTCCTGCTTCCACAAGCTGTCGATCACCCGTAGCGTCGCCAGCAACGTGGTCGGGCTGACGATCACGATGTTGCGGTCAAAGGCTTCCTGGAACAGGTTCGGCTCGGCTTGCAGGGCGGCGGAAAACGCCGCTTCGATTGGCACGAACAGCAACACGAAATCCAGGCTGTGCAAACCGTCCAGGCGCTTGTAATCCTTGCCGGCCAAGCCTTTGACGTGAGTTCGCAACGACAGCACATGTTGCTTGAGGGCCAGTTGCCCGATGGCGTCATCTTCAGCCGCCACGTACTGCTGATAGGCCGTGAGGCTGACCTTGGAATCGACCACCACTTGCTTGTCGCCCGGCAGATAAATCAACACGTCCGGCTGGAACCGCTCGCCGTCCGGGCCCTTGAGGCTGACCTGGGTCTGATACTCGCGGCCCTTCTCCAGGCCGGCATGTTCAAGCACCCGCTCCAGGATCAGTTCGCCCCAGTTGCCCTGGGTCTTCTGACCCTTGAGCGCCCGGGTGAGGTTGGTGGCTTCGTCGCTCAGGCGCAGGTTCAGTTGTTGCAGGCGCTCCAGTTCCTTGCCCAGGGAGAAGCGCTCCCGGGCCTCAGCCTGATAACTTTCTTCAACACGTTTTTCGAAGGACTGAATGCGCTCCTTCAGCGGATCGAGCAACTGGCCCAGGCGTTGCTGGCTGGTTTCGGCGAAGCGCTGCTCACGTTCGTCGAAGATCTTCCCGGCAAGCTCGGCGAACTGTGCCCTCAGCTCATCTCGCGAACCTTGCAGGTCATCCAGGCGTTGTTGATGGCTTTCCTGCTGCTCACGCAGTTCGGCCTGCAACGACGCCGCCTGGGCATCGAGCCGCCGCAGTTCGGCTTCCTTGTTGGCGCGCTCGAGATTCCAGGCATGGGCCGCATCCCGGGCATTGTCGCGCTCGATCTGCAGCAACTCGACTTCCCGGCAGGCTGCGGCAAGCTCGGCTTGCTTGGCGGCGTTGGCTTGGCTCAGGTCGCTGATTTCGTCGCGGCAGGCATCGAGCTGGGCGTTGAGGCCATCGTGGGCCATGTGGGCCGTGGCCAGGCGCTCTTCCAGCAAGGCCTGTTCGGTCTGCGCGGCGGCGGCTTGGCGCTGCAGGTGCCAGGCCAGTGCCAGCAACGGCACCGCAGCGCCTGCCAGGCCAAACAACAGGCTGGTCAAATCCATAGCCATGACAATTCCTGCCGATCAAATAAAGCCCGAAGGTTAACCAAGCGGCTGGGGGTTGCCCAGCGCAGTCTGCGATTTCAGTCTTCGATTTCACCGAGGGCCCGGCGGGCACGATCATCGCCGGCCCGGGCGGCCTGGCGCAGCAGGTCTTGGCCAATGCGTCGGTCCCGGGCGTTACCGCATTCACGGCACATCAACTGCCCAAGGCGACTTTGCGCGGCCACCACGCCTTCACGGGCCGGTTGCTTGAGCAAACGACCGGCCAGGTGCTTGACGCTGGGGCTGTCCCCTAGCCGTGGGCTATCGAGCAGCCACTCAGCCACCCGCATCGACATACGTTTGGGTGGGGTAACACCAGAGGGTGTGGAGGTAACAGGATTTGATACTGAGCGAAACTTCATAAAACACTGTGGGACAGATCGGAAGGCGCGCCACTCTACTCCTTTTTTCGTACGGGTAAAGCCGAAAAAAAACCGGCACGCCCGTGCTAGAGCAAGCGCTTGGGACAATCCACAGAAGCTGTGGATAACTCAGTGGACAACCCCCCCTGAACTCGCGCAAAGCCCTGTGGAACGGGGCCTGCGCTCAAACTGACGATTTTTTCACCAGTAAAAAAAAGCGATGTTTTTCATTGACTTAAATTTTGGATACAGGCACCCATCCCGGATTGTTTCGACATGACAGTTCGGTGACAGGTGGTACAGCGAGTGTGCACAAGTAACAGCCGAACCGGTTATAACGCTGCGATTTTTTGGCGCATCTGGCGGTAAAAGCTGGGGATAACCTGCGGCCATGCGTGAAGCGTGGGTGACGTAACCGCACCAGCAACCGTTGGGATCCTGTGCTAACCCGTTCCTCTTGAATCGGATTGAAAACCAACCCGTGGCGAGGGAGCTTGCTCCCGCTGGGCCGGGCTGACGCTCCAGCGCGCAGCGGCGCTGTTCTGGGCTGCTGCGCAGCCCAGCGGGAGCAAGCTCCCTCGCCACAGAACATGGCTCGGCTTTCCTGCCATGGCTCACTTGAATATTTTTTAACCAACGCCCTTCCCTTCATGGGTTCGATCCGTTAGTATCCGCAGCGTTAGTACCAAGCTGAAAGTCAATTCCGGGTCGAACACATCTCCGCGGTCAGCCATCCTCCAAAGGACGCCTCACCGAAAAAAGGAGACCGGCCCCCTCGATGGTTTCCAGGTAAACCTTGCGTCAACACAGCCTTTGATCGAATGCAAAGGGTGTTGCCAGGCTCATTACTCTGACCGAACCAACCTGCAAAATTGATCAGGATCTTCACCCCGGGCCCAGAACCTTTGCCCTCGATGTGTTGCCTGCCCTCCTAAGTACCTACCTGCCAGCCCAAGCGCGCACTTATATAGCGCTCAAACTGGCTGCTTTGTTCCAGTCGGGTTCTTCGTTCGACCAATGGTGGTCGACGTTACTGGAACGTTTTAACGTTGCACGGTTCTTAACCGTGTCATTTGTAGGAACACCCATAACATGTCTACTCAAATCCACGCACAGGATGCTATCCGCACCCTCACCAACGCTTTTGCCCCGATGAACTGCCTGATCATGGCCGCTCGCAAAGGCTGCTTCAGCTTCACGCTGGTCAACGAACACGGCATCGCCCGTCACAGCGAACGCCTGTACCCCGATCAGTACTCCAGCGCCGAACCGCTGCAGGCCGTGATCGAGCGTACTCGCCAGGCACTGGTTGCCTGAGACGCCAGAAACGCTGAAACCCCAAAGGCCCCGCCCAGAAAGCGGGGCTTTTTATTGCCCGAAATTTCTCGATTAAGCGAAACGGCGTAAGCACCAAGGGATATAAGGGTTATAACCGTTCGCCGAAGATGTTTTAAAAACAGACCTTTACAGCGGGAATATGACACTACACTTCAAGTCAAGCGGCATGATCCGCTTCCGGCGGGGCCTGGACCGATCCACCGCTGCCAAGCCCACACACTCAGGCTCCGCCCCTTTCACACTTCGAGGGTTTTATGGGTATCGCTGCCAGCGAACTGTGTCGATATGTGATCCGCCCGACGCTGCTCTACCTTGAGCGTCACAGCGCAACTGCGGAATCCTTGTTGCTGGGCATTGCCGCCAGCCAGTCGGCCCTGGGGTCAGCCCTGCATGATCGCCGCGGACATGGCCTGTATCGCATCACCGAGCTCCGACACCAGGCACTCTGGGACCATTACCTGGCACGAGACCCGGAACGGGCCAGCCTGGTCCGCGGCCTGGCCAGCCAGCACGCCTTTCTCAGCGGCCCGCACCTGGAGTTGACCGTCAACCTGCGCTACGCCACCGCCATCGCTTGGTTGCTGGTGGAGGAACAGAACACCCCGCTTCCCGACGCCGACGACCTGCTGGGCATGGCCCGCATCTGGCGTCAGACCTTTCATCCCCAAGGGCGCCTGCGAGATTTCACCTGTGCCTGGCGAAGCTGTGTTTCACCATTGAATCAGGTCGCTTGCTGATGGGAAATTTGGAAAGTTCCTACAACGGTCGCGAATCTGGTCGGATTGTCCTACAAAATGCCTCTAAATCAAGCGATACAGGCTATAGCGCCTGAACGAAAATGTTGGTAATTTTCGCCCCGGTGATCACCAGGAGTTCTAACAATGAAAAAAATGATGCTCAAAACCACCCTTGGCCTTGCCGTGACCTTGGCATCCACCCAACTTTTCGCCAGTGGCTTTGCCTTGAACGAACAAAGCATCAGTGGCATGGGCACTGGTTTCGCAGGTCGTTCTTCTGCCGCCGACGACGCCAGCACTGTCTTTGGCAACCCTGCCGGCATGTCGCGCCTCAAGCGCCAGCAAGTGACCGGTGGTTTCGCCGCCATTGACGCCTCCACCGACATCAACGATGCCAGCGGCACCCGTTCCGGTACCAACAAGGGCGACATGGTCCCGCTCACTGGCGTCCCGATGGGTTATTACGTCAAGCCCATCGATGACCAATGGGCTTTCGGCCTGGGTGTCTACGCACCGTTCGGCCTGATCACCGACTACGAAAACAGATTCCAGGGCCGTAACTTCGGCAGCAAGAGCGAAGTGAAGGTCGTGACCTTCCAGCCCACCGTCAGCTATGCCTTCAATGACCAGGTGTCGATTGGTTTTGGTCCGACGATCAACCGGATTTCGGGTGCCTTGGAGTCATCACTGACCACTCCGTTTTCGCCGAACGACGGCAATGTGAAGATCAAGGGCGACGACATTGGCTACGGCTATAATATCGGTCTTTTGGTCCAGGCGACGGATACCACTCGTGTCGGCCTGACCTACCACTCCAAGGTCAAGTACAAGCTTGAAGGTCACACCGACGTGGACGCGGCTGCAGGTACGCCTGGGTTCTTGCTGAGTGACGGGCGTTACGACGCTTCGCTGGACATCACCACGCCTGAGTCGGTGGACTTTTCGGTTACCCAGCAAATCAATGATGCCTGGACCGTCTACGCCGGCAGCACCTGGACCCGCTGGAGCCGCCTGAAAGAAATTACCGTAAACAACGACGTAACGAGCGGCGGCGCCCTGAACCCAACCCTCTTCGGCACCATCACCGAAGAACAGAATTGGCACGACACCTGGGCGTACGCCATCGGTACGTCCTACCAGTTGAACAAACAATGGGTACTGCGTACCGGCCTGTCCTTTGACCAGTCGCCTACCAACAACACTGACCGTTCGCCACGCATCCCAACCGGCGACCGCACTATCTTCAGCCTGGGCGCCGGCTGGAGTCCGACCGAAGACCTGACTATCGACGTGGCGTACTCCTACCTCAAGGAAGAAAAAGTCAACGTCAACCGGCGCAACGCGCTGGGCCAAGCCTACAACGCTGAATACGAAAACAGCGCCAACGGTTTCGGTGTCGGTGCAACCTACCGCTTCTGATGTTTCACGGCGAACCTGAACCCCTCGCCACCTGAAGCGAAAAAAAGCCCCGCACTCTGCAAAGAGGCGGGGCTTTTTCGTGGCCGGCGTCAGGGTTTGGAGGCGATGGCCGCTTCTACCGCCTTGATGAAATCGGGATCGTCAGGCTTGATCCGACTGGAAAAACTGCCAACGACCTTGCCCTGGCGGTCCACCACGTACTTGTAGAAATTCCATTTCGGCGCGCCGGATTGTTCAGCCAAGTGCTTGAACAGCGGTATCGCATCCGCGCCACGCACCGGCTGCGGTTCGGTCATGGTGAAGGTCACGCCGTAATTGACGTAGCAGACCTTGGCAGTTTCAGCCCCGTCCTTGGCTTCCTGCTTGAAGTCATTGGACGGTACACCCAGCACTTGCAAGCCTTGGTCCTTGTAGCGCTGGTTGAGCGCCTCAAGGCTTTTGAATTGCGGGGCGAACCCGCAGAAACTGGCGGTGTTGACCACCACCAGTGGCTTGCCCGCAAAGCGCTGGCACAAATCGACGGTTTCCTTGGCCCGCAGCTTGGGTAACGAACCCTCCAGCAACGGCGGGCAATCGGCGGCCCAGACTTGCCCGGTCACAGCCAGCAACAGGGCGGGAACAGCAAACCAGCGCATCAACATGTCGGCTTTCCTTAAAAGCATGTCAGACCACGACGTTACTCGCAGCGTCCGATGCCGTCCATTTGTTCAGCATGTGCCCATACCCAGTTGCATCAGGGCCAACCCGCCTTGGTGCCAACCCCACCAGGCGAACGCCAGCAGCAGGCCAGCACCGGCGGCGATCAACCACGGGCCGATGCGACTCATGCCGCACCCACCTGGACTTGCAGCCGCGCCACCGGCCGTTCACGCACCGGCCAGTTCAACGCCGCCGCCAACAGGCTGAGCAGGATCGACACTTGCCAGATCAAGTCGTAGCTGCCGGTGCGGTCATACACCACCCCGCCCAACCAACCACCGAGGAACGAGCCCAACTGGTGGAACAGGAACACGATCCCACCCAACATCGACAGATTTCGTACACCAAACAGGGTCGCTACCGTGCCGTTGGTCAACGGCACCGTCGACAGCCACAGCAAGCCCATCGCCATGCCAAACAGGTAAGCCGTGGTGGTCGTCACCGGCAGCCACAGGAACAAGCCGATCACCACCGCACGCAGCAAGTACAACCCGGTCAACAGGCGAGGCTTGGACATGCGCCCGCCCAGCCAACCAGCGGTGTAGGTGCCGAAGATATTGAACAACCCGACCAGCGCCAGCACGGTGGTGCCGACGCTGGCGGGCAGGTGTTGGTCCACCAGGTAGGCCGGCAGGTGTATCCCGATGAAAACCACTTGGAAACCACAGACAAAAAAGCCCACGGCCAACAGCCAGAAACCTGAATGACCGCACGCCTCGCGCAACGCTTCGGACAGGGTTTGCTCTTTGCCGCTCAGTGGCGCCGGCGCATCCTTGAGCATGTTCACCAACGGCACGATCAACGCCACCAGCAGCCCCAGCGCCAACAACGCCGCCGACCAACCGAGCCAGCCGATCAGTCCCAGCGTACCGGGCAGCATGGCGAACTGGCCGAAAGAACCGGCGGCACTGGCGATGCCCATGCCCATACTGCGTTTTTCCGCCGGTACGGCCCGCCCGACCACGCCCAGAATCACCGAGAACGACGTGCCCGACAGACCGATACCAATCAACAGGCCCGCGCTCAACGACAACGACCATGGCGAGTCGGCCATGCCCATGAACACCAGGCCCAGTGCGTACAGCACACCGCCAATCAGCACCACTTTCGCCGCACCGAAGCGGTCGGCCAGCGCGCCGGTGAAAGGCTGCGCCAGGCCCCAGATCAGGTTCTGCAAGGCGATGGCGAAGGCGAATACCTCACGGCCCCAGCCGAACTCGGCACTCATGGGCGCCAGGAACAGGCCGAAGCCATGCCGCACGCCCAGGGACAACGCCAGGATCAGCGCGCTGCCCACCAGGACCCAACCACAGGTACGCCACATCGATGTCATTTTTGTTCTCCAGTCGCGGGTATATACCCACTTATCCTCGAACGAACCGGCTTCACGCCAGTTCATCCAGCAAAGCCAGCAAGGTCGCACGCTTTTCCGCGCCCAACTTATCGATCAGTTTCTGCTGCGCCGCTTCCCAGGCCGGCAGCGCTGCCGCCAACCGGGCGTGCCCGGCGTCAGTAAGCACGACGATACGGTTACGCAAGTCGTCGCCCTCGGCCAATGCCACCAGCCCCTCGCCTTCCAGTACCCGCAGGTTACGCCCCAGGGTACTGCGATCCAGGCCCATGGCCTCGGCCAGGGAGGAAATACTCGGTTGGTCCAGGCGCGCCAGGTTGTTCAGTAGAGAATACTGGGCAACGTTGATCCCGAAGCCGTCGAGGGCGCCGTCGTAATACCTGCTGACGCCACGGGCGGCACGACGCAGGTTGATGCACAAACATTGGGAAGGAAGCATGGTGCGTGTATATACCCGGGGTTGGCTGAATGCAAATTCTAAGTGAAAAATCCGCGCCTGTTGGTACTGAAAAATTAATTGAGTCCGTGGCGAGGGAGCTTGCTCCCGCTGAGTGCGCAGCGCTCACAAAAAAGGGTCTGCTGCGCAGCCCTGCGGGAGCAAGCTCCCTCGCCACGGATTGAATCTGCCCATGTGGGCAGTGTTGCGCCCTTCCCTTCATCCGTTCTTGCGCTTTTGATCGCTGTCTCACGTGCACAAAAAAACCATAATTTTCAAAGGTTTTTGCCTTGAAGGCTTTCCAATAGCAGTTCATTGAGATTCAGGACCTGTAATGTCTGACAGGTTTCAGGTGCTTTGAATCGAGATATAACGACCCCGTACCTCCAGCCCCACCCAGGGTCTGAAGAAGGGTCGTGCGAAGCGTGCCACCAAGCAGTAGGAATATTTCGCCGCCCCCATGCCATTTCTGATCGTTAAATGGGAGTGTTTGTCATGTATCGCACCGACCCCATCACCCGCTCCTCCTCCGCCCGAGGCAACTTCCAACACGAGGATTCGCAATCAGTGGCGGTAAAACTCACGCGCAAGGAAACGGAGGTCCTGCAGTGGAGCGCCGCCGGCAAGTCCTCCTGGGAGATCAGCCAGATCATCAATTGCAGCGAGGCCGGGGTGAACTATCACTTCTGCAACATTCGTCGAAAATTCGGGGTGAACTCTCGCTGGACGGCGGCGCTCAAGGCGCTGGAGCTGGGGTTGATCGATAAACCGTACGTCAAGGGAAACGCCGATTGGCTGATCTAGCAAAGCAATTGCCGTCATGCAGTTCCAGGAAATCCAGCCCATGTCAGTTGAAAACGAAACACAAACGGTCCTTCTGGCGACCGACCAGAGCCAATCGATACTGGTGCAAATCAGCCCTACCGATTTCAGGCAGATGGCCTATTCCCCCTACGGTCACCGGTTGGCCGCTCAACTCGCCCCAACCTGCCTGGGTTTCAATGGAGAATATCGAGAGCAGCACACGGGCTGGTACATCCTGGGCAATGGTTACAGAGCCTATAACCCGGTGTTGAGGCGATTTCACAGTCCAGACGATTCAAGTCCGTTTGATCGTGGTGGCTTGAACGCCTACGCTTATTGTTTGGGAGACCCGATCAACTACCGTGATCCCACCGGACATCTCGGGATCTTCGGTTTAGGTGCATCACTCCTGAGTCGCCTGGCAACGCCCGCAGGGGCATTGACCGCAACGGCCGTTGTCAGCGGGGTTGCCGCTGTCGCGGTGATGAACAAGGACAATGCTGTCGGTACGGCACTGCTGGTTATCAGCGCTGCCTCAGGCCTGGGCGCGGGGTACCTTGCATGGGCTGGGCGCCCCGCCAGCAACCTGACGGGTGCAAGCGGGAAAACCGCTTTCAGCGGCAGGTCAGGCTCTGCTCAACAATACAAACGACTGTCCTCTGGCACGCGGTTGCCAAAACCTTATCCTGACTCGGCCATTACCGCTAAAGAAGTACCAAGGGCTTCCCGGCACAGGACGCAAGCCCAACGGCAAACCACCACGGCCCCGGAACGCAAAGAGTATTGGCCCGATGCAGCAGAGCAAGAAATGCGTCGCCGGCAAATATTGCAGGAGCAGGAAATCGCGCAACTTCAAGCCGCACATGCCCGATTAAACGCCGAAGACGCGGCGCTTATAGAAAGAGGTACAACGCGAACGCTACAACTCCAGAATGCCAATGTGCGAACATGACAACACCAGCCATACGCATTGTGTAGCAAGGGGATTTATCCCTGCTGGGCTGCGCAGCAATCCTGAAATTTCCTCCCCGGAGTGGCCGGCAGATGAATCAACAACGCTGGGGCTGCTTCGCAACCCAACGGGGATAAATCCCCTCGCCACAGGGGTTTGTGCCATTTCGAGCGACTCCAGCACCATAGCCTGCTTGAGCTGGCTATGGTGAACGAACGCTGTTCTTCAGTTGCTTAGGCGACGCAGTAGTTTGACTTGTTGCTGGCTCGCTGAATACGTGACGTCATCATATGAAGGCAAACCACCTGAATCTGACGAGATAGTCCGAGACAAACTTCCTCTCATCCCATCAGTAGAATCGAACATCCCGTGCGATCGCGAAACAGATGATGGAAGATCAGATAGCACCGCCCCCGATTGACCAATCGAACCAGACCAACTTGGCGTACGTGAGAGGTAAGGAGGCGGCGGATCAAATATCGCCGTTCCTGATCCAATCGAGCCTGCCGGGCTCCTAGGTGGAGAGTACGGAGGCGCCAGCTCAGCGACCCTCGCACGTTCTCCCATAGCTGCCGAGTGTTGGGTCCGGAGCCTCATTCGTAACTCATCCATAGAAATAGCGCCTTCTGGCGCAAGCCCCCCAGTACCCCGCGCCCCGGCCAATCGCCCCCTCCAAGTCCGACGTGCCCGCATCCCGGCGATTCCAAAACTGCCCGCTGTAACGATACCACTCGCTATAAACAATCCAATTGAAGCACTTTTATCCTTGCTAGCAGCTCCCGCCCAGAGCAAAGCGACACCCACGGCGGCGGCGACTGCTACCTGAAATACAGACATCGAAAAATGACCAGTCGGGTCGGCACATCTGCCCATGAATCTCGCACGCCAAGGCATTCTTCTGGTAGAAACTCTGCTGGCCCGGCTGATCGCCCGGGGCGCGGTCGACCAGACGATCCAGCGGATCGTAGCGGTAGCGAACCAACGAAATGTGGCGTGAATCAGACATGCGCAGGGCCCGTTCGGCATTGTTATCGAAAATAAGTGCCAACACAAAGTGCTGGCACTTCCCAATCAACTTCTCCTAACTTTTATATACCGCTCCAGTGCCTGCTGCCGTTCTTGTAGAATACTGTATTCAATTTCATGGTCTTTCCTGGGCAAGGCCGCCATTTCTCTCCCCAACTTCTCATGTTGTTTTTTATCGACGATTTTTTTTCTTGTTTCATATTGCGGGTGTGGTTTGATTTTTGGATATATTTGCTCACCGTTTTTATTTACAACGATCAGATTTTTTTTAGAAAAATCTATCTGAGAATGCGGAATCAGATCTTTTCTAACCTTGGCCCGTTTTTTAGTCTTCGCCGTCGGTACCTCAGCCCTCAAGGGCTGTATATCAGACCTCGCTGGTGGCGGAGTGCTTGGCTCAAACAAAGCCTCCACCCCTTCCCATGTATCCTTGCTTGAAGTCGATAAACGTGCCCCCGTGCTCACACCAACGTTATTCAATCCCTCAGCAGAACCGCGCGGCGCGAACGTACCCGCCACATCGGTAGCGACAGAGGCCGAAGCCTTAGGAGCCGTGGGAATACCGAGCATACGTTTCAAGCCCCGACCCAATGCTTGAAATCTTTTGACAAGCCCTCCAACGAGGGCATGCCCTGTTGGATCCGTAAAGTTAATGGGGTCCCCCTCACAATAGCTGTAACTGTTCAAACCGCCTTCGCCAAATGGACTGCGGTTGTCTGGACTATGGAACTGCATTAATACGGGATTGTAGACACGATAGCCGTTGCCCAATAAATACCAATCGACCTCCGGCTCCCTGAATTCTCCGTTGTAGCCAAGATGACTGGCTGGCGACTGATCGGCTCTGCCTTGACCATAGGCGCTATAGGCAAGGTCGTTCGCGACCGTCTCGCCAGACTCCCGCAAAACGCTGTTCTTGTCATCGACCGCCAATAGCAACGACTCTCCCTGCGTACCGAGCTGCTCGGCAAGCACCATGCCATCGGCCCGTACAAAGGTGCTACTGCCTTGGGCGCCCTGAAGCCGATTGGCCAACTCACCCTTCTGGTAGAATCGTGACTCGCTGGCCGCAGCCGTACTGCTCGCACTCAACGTATCCAACGCATCATAGCGATAACTGTTAGCCGGCTCCCCCGTCAACGAACTGACACTGATCAAGCGCCCCAAACTGTCATACTCCAGGATCCGTCCAGCTTCGTCCTGCAACAAATTGCCATTGGCGTCATAGCTGAACTCCAACCGTTGCGGGTAATCCGGCTGGAAGGTATTGGTGATGGCGGTCAATTGGCAGGGATCATCCGGATTGCCATATTCGTAGTAACTCGAGTTGCGCCCGCCCTCAAAAGTGGTCTCGACAAAGTCCAGGTTGTCCTGGGCATCGAAACCGAACATCTGGCCCTGGATGATCTTGCCGTAAGGGTCCTCGGGGGCCTGGCTGCCGCTGCAGGTGTAGTCGACCAGGCGTCCGCGCGAATCATAAGCATAGGTTTCGTCGCGCAGCGTCTCGCTGCCCTGCACCAGGGTGCGTTGGGTCAACCGGTCGACTTCGTCATAGACCTGGGTCAGGGTCTGGATCACCCCGCCACCCAGATCGAAGCGGCGCAGTACCTCGCGACCAAAATCGTCATACTCCAGATGGGTCTTCAACTGCTGGCTGCCGTCAACGGTCTCGATATCCTGGAGTTGTCCCCAATCATCGTAGGTAAAGCTCGAGCGGGTCGTGCCCAACTCGGTGGTGATCAAGCGGGCATAGCGGTCGTATTCAAAGGACTGGGTCTGTTCGAGCACATCGGTATAGCTGAGCAAACGCGCTTGCCGGCTGTACTCGTAATGCATGGTCCGGGTGGTTTCTCCGGTTTGTTCGCGGCTTTCGCTTTTCACTTCGCCAGTGCTGAAGTACTCGCGCAGCAGACGATGAGTGATGCCCTGCTGGTCTTGCTCCTCGGTTTGCAACAGCCGTGCGTTCTGCGAGTCGTAGCTGTAGACCGCGGTACTTTCCACGGCGATGCGCTGCTCCGGATCTTCGCCGAGTTCCGGCCGGTAGACATAACCGGTCTCCTGGCCGCTGGGGTGCTTGACACTTTTTGGCTGGGTTTGCCCCGGATCGAAGGTGTAGGTACTTTCCCGCCCACCGGTGATCGACACCGTCATCCGATCCAGGCCATCGAAGACCTGCTCACCCAGCACCGCACCATTGACACTGATCTCGACCGCCAGCTCTTCATCGCTGCTGTGGAGCGCATACTTGCGCTCGACCTCGGTGCTGTCCGGCAACAGGGTCTTGGTCATGCGATCGAACGCATCGTATTCATAACGGGTCCAGTTACCGGCGGCATCGTATTCCTCGGCGGTCCGCCCGAGCCCATCGTAATGGTAGAGGTGCTCGCTGATCATCTGCTCGCCGCAGTCGATGCGCTTGACGCTGTCGGGCTTGTCGAACAGGTTGTTGACGGTAACGGTCTTGCCCTGGCCTTCGAGCCATTGCGTGGTGGTGCGGGTAATCGGGTCGGTGATCTCGTGCTCCTCGACACCGTCGGGGCGGATCACACTGCGCTGCTCGCCCCAGTCGTCATAATTGAAGACACTGGTCAGCTCGATGTCCCTGTCCCGTTCCCAATCAGTCACGGTTTCGCTGGTCATCTGGTCGAGCTGGTTGTAGCTCGCCCGGTAGATCTCGCGGAACGCCGTCGTATCACCACCGAGGCCATCGGCATCGCGCCGGATTTCCTTGATCACCCGGTTATGCCCGTCAAGCCAAGAGATCGTCTCGACGCCCTTGACGTCGATGGCGCTTTGCGTGGCCTGCTGGTCCGCCGTGTCGACCAGCCTGTAGCTATAGCTGCGACTGGCCTCGTAGAGGGTGTCCGGGGCCACGGTTTCCTTGATCACCCGACCGAGCAGGTCGTACTCGGTGGCAATCGCCACGTCGTTGTCATCATGGCTGAGCAATGGCTCGCCATTGAGCAGCGAATGCTCCACGTTGAGGACTTTTTCCTCGCCATCAAAGCCACGCAGGGTATTGACCGTGTGCAAGACGGTTTCGCCGGCGCGGGCATTGCGGGTCTTGCTGTAGGCATAGTCGGTGGTGGTGGTCAGGTTGTTGAGGGTGACGGCGTCCTGCAACTTGCGCCCATGTTCAAAGGCATTGCCCGGGGCATTGATATAACTGTAGGTGCTCTGTTGCAGTAGCTGTTCGCCTTCCATCAAACGTTCGTCACTCAAGGCCAGCCAGCGCCCGACGCTGCCGAGCCCGGGATATTCGTCATAGCGATAGCGGGTTTGCAGGGTCGGCGCGGCGCCGTAGCCGGAAGGTGCCGGGGTGATGGTCTTGCTCTTGATGTTGCGCACGAAATCTTGCGGATCCTTCGGGCAACCGTCCTCCCCTTCGGAGTCGTACCAGGTGCTGGTTTCGGTCACGCCATTGGCATTGACCTGTACCAGCAGGTTGCCGAAATCATCGTAAGTGCTGGTGACGACTTCGGTATGCCGGGGCACCGTGGCGCTTGCATTGCGCCAGGTCTGAGTGATGCTTTTCGGCAGTTGGTAATACGCCGGTTGCTCGCTGAAGTCATCCAGCGGGTTGGCGTAGTATTCGGTCTCGGTGACCAGCAGGGTGTCGTCATTGTCCGGGACCTTGGCTTTCTGCAAAATTTCTTCGAGTACCAGGAGGTGGTAGCGATTGAACACTCGACGGGTGGTACGCACCGGTTTTTCGCTGACGGCGTCCCAGAGTATCTCTTTGGTTTCATACTGGTAGCTGCGCACCACGCCATCGCGGAAGAGGTGGTCCAGGTCATCATTGATCCAGGTGACGCCACTGCCATGGCCAAGGAAGTTATTGCCGGTGCGGTCGTACTCGTAATGGGTTTCGATGACGGCCTGCTCAAAGCCAGGGTCGCGTTTGTGCGACTGTACTCGCGGCAGGGTGCGGCTTATGCCGGGGAGGGCATGGGGCGTGCCTGAGTAAATGACCGTTTCATGGCCGCCAGTGGGGGTACGGACCTCCTTGAGCAGGGTCAGGCCACTCAGGGGGATGTATTCAAAACGCCAGGACCCCTTGTTCTCGGTCGGCAGGCCCTCGTCTTCGATGGGCAGGACGATGCTCCTGGTTTCACCGCCAAGGATGTTGAACACGAACAGCGCTTCATACCGGGTGCCCGGATGCAGCGTGACCTTCAGGGTATTGCCGCTGCGCGTCAGGCTCATCAGTTCCGTGCCATCGGCGTTGCAGATCTTGCTCAGTAGCGGGGTCGTGCCGAAGGCAACGTATTCCAGCGTCACGCTATGCCCCTGGGGCGAGCGCATTTCCACCGGCATGGCGAACTGGCCCTGGCCGACCTCAAGAATCTCCACCAGCCCGGACTTATGATCGACTCGGTAGCGCTGATTGCCCAGGTCATGGAAATGAAAGGAGTCGAGTTTCTTCTCCGGAATCTCCATACCGTTGTCCCCGTCGGCCCCCGTATTGGCCTTGAACGTTTCTCCGGTATACAGCGAGATGATCCGGCGGTTGGGATCATATTGCGAAAGCTGCAAGTTCCAACCCTTGCCGAAACCGCTGTCGGTATTGTTGAGCGGGTTGAAGTTCAATTGCAGCGGCACAACCGGACCGCACAAGTCATTGGCCTTGAGTTCGGGCAAGGAGATGGCGCATGTGTATTGTCCGGTCCGTGGGTCGACTTGATTGAGGATGAAACTCAAGAAGTTGAAGGCATTGGAATGTATCGAAGTTTCTGTCGACATGACTCATCTCCTGAACGCATGGAATATTTAAACAGCGCGACCTGCAACAGATCGCGCCTTGAGCCATCGGTATGACTAACCAATAATCCTGAGTTTGTTTCGATTATTCCCGTCGAAACCGATTTTTACATTGTGCCGGTTGCCATAGCGGTCAAACACGATCACATCCAGGGCCCGGTCGAAATCGGACTTGGTGTAACGCTCATAGCGCCAGAACTCACGACGTTGCAGGCTGAACAAAACTACGCCAGGGGGGACAGGGTTTCCCGGATGAACTGTTTGCTCCGGCACGTTAAGTTGACCGAGCAAACGCCTGTGGAGAATTTCATCGATGTGCAGGATCGTTTCTTTATTCTCGTTCTCATCACCGGAAATGGCATACCCGGTAATACTGTGAACATCTTCGAGCGTAGTGTCGCTTTCCCATTTCACCATGCTGCAGTTGCCGACGAACTGGACTTTTTTTATGGCAACCTGGGTGTTTCTGATCATCAACTTCAGGTAGTAATAGTCCAGCGTAGTCAGGTCATTTTCATCCTCCGGATTACCGTCGTCGACACGGATCGGCCAAGTACCAGGATCGCCAAAGGTAAAGGCCGTTACTCCCCCACTTCCTCCCTCTGGTGGCTCCATCGCGAACAGATCGATAACTTTAGTGCCCGTTGAATCTTCCGGCGTCGGATTGGAATAGAGGGTTTCGAAACTGTCACTGCGTATCCTCGCCGACACCCGCAAATCTTCAATACTGTGGGTCTGGACAAAAAACTCCTTGAGCACCATCCCTTTGGGCCTGTTCTGTTGCGCCTCCTGGTTGAACGCAGGCGTTGGGTAGGGGTCGTAAACATTCTCGGCTTCTGTGTAATGCCATTTGCCACCTTCCGGCACCCCGTCCTCACCCACTTCCGGCAATGAGACTTTCTGTTCCGCCGTGACCAGCTTGATACTCTCGAACTCGCTCTCCGACACCATTGCGTCCCCTACGGGCTTGAAACGCACCGTCACCTTGGCCTGTTGCAGGCCATTGGCATACACCGTGGGGGGCTTGGTGCTGACTTCAAAATCGAAGACATCGTAGTCGGTCCACTCCGATTGCCGGGCGTGCTCGGACAAGTGGATGATGCTGTAGCCAAAGTGGTCGAAAAACTCACCGATATTGCTGATCTTCACCACGCTGTAGGGCAGCGTGATTGTCTCAGGCGCGGTGAATCTGCCGGTTTGCGGATCGATGGTGCCCTCCCCGGCGACCACTTCCCAGGTGAACTGTTCCGGGCGGTAGGGGTTCGGCGGCGTCAACAGTGCAGTACCGTTGGGGCGCACCCCTGGGTGCAGGGCTGGCGTGACATTCAAGGAGAAATGGCCTTGGCGCAGCAGTACCGTGGCAACGGCTTTCTCGCCAGTACTGGTGTCCTCGACATCGAACAGCACCGCCTCGAGCGTGTGATCCGGCAGGTCAGACGACGGTGGGGTATAAACGGCTTCGTCGCCCTCAACGTGCAACGAACCGACATTGCTGCGCGGGGTCCAGCGGAACGGCCCGGTGCCCACGGAGGTGGCCTTGAGCCGTACCTGGCGGCGATCGTCCATCTCGATCAATAACATCGAGGGCGTGACCACCACGCCGGTCAGGACCACCACGACCAGGGCCGAGGCGGTGACCTCCTTGCCCGTCGTCGAATCGGTGTAGGTGGCCGTGACCACATTGCGTATGGCACTGCCGTCGAGCAAGTGAACGTCCGGCGCCAGATACTCGCCATTGGTGATGGTGCCCACCGCACGACTGCCATCGACACTGCGCACGCTCCATGTGACATCCGAGCTCCGATAGCCCAGTTGCCGAATGGTGAATTTTTGTGTGTCGCCCGCCTTGACCACGGGCAGCAAGGGATCGAGGGTGAACGTGGTTTCCTTTGGATCGATATGGCCGACCATCAGTAGGTCGCCTGGCAGTCGGGCTTCGGTTAATTGCAAGGCGTTGCGTTCAGGAAACAACAGGTTGCTGATGGCTAGAACGTTGATTTCGGGAATACCAAAGCTTTTGAATCGAGCTGTATCACGAAAAAGTGCCGAGTACTCATCCAGTTTGGACTGCATCGAAGGGTCGTAATTTTTATAAACCCCCTGCCAGAACTCCAGATTCGTATAGCTATCTATCAGAGGCCGGCTATTAAAAGAAAAATTGGCCACCAAAGGTCGCACCTTGAAGGTCAGCGTATTATTGGAGGAGTCCACCTGAGGATCAAATGTAATATTCACATTCGGGGTAACCTCCACATCGGGATAATAGTACTCATCCAGCCAGGTAAAATCCCAAATATGCACTACAAAGGGCTGAAGCTGCAGTCCTGACCAACTCATTTGTAGCGCCGCATCTTGCGTTGCAACAATACGCAAAGCGTATGCGCTATCTGCGGAGTAAAACGTAAGTTTGTGTTCCCCTACACTAGCCACACTTTCTTTTCGCCCTGGCGAGTCATGCCAACGATGCAAATATCCGGGCAATGGTAATGCCCCGGTAACGGCTTGGAGCGATCGAGCAGTATAATTCGACTCAAAAATCCGCTCAAAAGTAATACCATTACCAATCATGCTTCCGACTGAGTACTGCACGTACCAGTCAAATACCACGCGGCTGGCCAACACCAACGAACCCGAGTACAGCGCCTTGCCGGTAGTAGGATGCCGATCATCGGGAATCAGATAATCCAAGGCGCCTTCACCCGGATCACCGCCCTCCTGCGGATTGCCCTTGGTCCTGACCAACAGCACCACGGCGCCCTCACCGTAGTCGTCGGACGCACGGTTCTTGCCTTCGTCCGTGGCCATGGTACGAATCCAAAATGAGCGCGGTGCGAGCAGATCGACATCGCGCAGGTCGAGCATGCCCAGCTCATACACCCGGTCTTCAGGTTTTTGTTCGAGAAACAAAGCCTTGAAGAAATCGCCCAGGATTTCCTGGGCCCGGCTCTCGTTAACCAGGTTGCAACGGCAGTTGTAGCCATCGCCGATATCGATAATCACCCTGCCCTGCTCATTGACCGTGCCGCGACTGGCGGCCAGGTCAATATCCATCGTCATGGTGTAACCCTGGTTGGCGCCGACCACATAACTGTAGAGAACCGCCCCGGGCAGTTGGCCGGACCCCTTGCGTACATAGGAGACCGTGCCCGAGACAATGTCCATGGTCGCGGTCGCCCGTGAGTTACGCAGCGAGGCTTTTTCAAAGCTCAAGCGCGGATGGCTGAGGATCAACCCGCTCATCTCCAGGTATTCACTCTCATCCGGCGTCATGAATGGCGCACCGAAGATGCGCTTGAGAAAGCTCTCCTTATTGAAGCGGGTAATATATTGCTGCTCCAACAGGCTGTTGACCTTGGCTCGATTCATGAAGACCACGGCGTCCCATCCGAGCGTGACCGATTTGCCTTTCATCCTGTTCGTCAGTGCATCTAATGAATAAGTTGTCATGGCCTTCACCTTCAATGAATAAAAACCAACGGTGAGCGTTAGCGAAAAGAACTTGCCGGGGGGCGGTATTCTTCGCGGAGGTCAGTCAAGGTCCTGATCGGACTCGGGGGCCTTGCTCTTATTGCCGACGAGGTCGATATATTTATCGAGCGGCAGTGGAATGGCGGCGAGGGCATGAGTGTCCAGGTCTAAGTCCTGGACCGTGCCCGAAATCACCGCCAGGCTGCCCGGCGGGACAAACGCCGGTTGCTGGTAATCGCCGGTCTGATCGTCAAAGGTTCCCACCCCACCGTGGAATTTCCAGATCACCCTTGAAGGGTCTATCGGGCCGTTCTTGCCCCGCATTTCAAACCGCACATTGCCGCTGGCAGGATCGCTCTCCTCGGAAATGTACATGATCCCGTTGACACCGAGTTTGGTGATCAGGAAATGGATATAGGAGGTCGTCGTCACGCCCTCGACCACTTGTTTTATCTCAATTCTGTCCATGTAAAACGCTATCAGGGGATCCGTGCCACCCGGCCCCGCGACGTATTTACGCTGGTTGGGTTCACCTGGCACCGGTGCCAGCGTCGAGCCCCATTGCGGCGTGAGAAGGTTCCACTCCAGAGTTCCACCATTCACCGATTCAGCGGTAAATTTTCTGTCCTCGCCAGGGTCGCCGGCGTCATACAGGGGGTTGGCAACGATCGCGCTACTGAGAACGGTGACCAGTGCCGAGCTTTTTGCTGTTACTCCGTTCAAGGTCCCTTCGGCAGTTACCACGACCGCAAGAAAGCCATCGGGCAATTGGTCCGCGTCCGGGGCGGTAAAATAACCGGTTGAACTGATCAGTTCCGGCATGCTGACTTGCCTGTCAATATCTTGGACCGTCCAGGTGAGATTGGTGGGCGTTGGGCTCACGTTGAATTGAATACGTCCCCTGTTCGCCTCGATTGTCGAGTTTGCCGGTGACAGGACGATCGTTGTGCGCAACGGGTCGATCTCGCCGAATACCGCCAAGTCACCGGGGACGAATGCTTCGCTCAGGTGCAAGGCATTGTGACCTGGGAATAAAAGATTCCTGATCAGGAAGGTGTCAATTGACGGTATTTCAATTTTTTCAACCACATCGGAAATCGTTGAGCTGATCCTGTCTTTAATGAAGTTTTTCGTTTCAGCCTCACCGTCCATGTTCCAAAAATAATCAGCAGATCCATGAAAGGTGGTAACGGCATCCATATGTAAAACACCTGAATTGATTAGTTCTACATGACCAGACTCCCTATCCAGCGCGGCATCAAGCTTCATCCCCATATTATAATTAGAGCTATAGTCAAAATCATGTTTCGGATTAGTTGCCGGTACTTTGCATCGACCAGACACAATACCTTTCCAGTCAATGACCACGCTGCCAGCGGAACCATAATCCACTGTCAAACCCGTTGCAGAGCTGTCGATTTTTCTAAAAACATAAGAGAACGGGTTCAACTTACTATTAGTAAAACCCTCGGTCTGGGTGGGGGCGTACCAATACTTATAGAATGCCGTGTCATAACCGATATCTGCCCCGCCAGCTGTGGCTTCCAACGTCGTCGCCCTATCCAGGCCAGTATCCACCGCTCTCAGTACCAACTCTTTACCGATAGAGGCTTCCAATGCTGGCTTGAGAACCTTGCTTGCAAGGATTCGGCTGGACAGCAACATGGCCCCTGTAAATTTCTGACCATTGCCATCAGCAGGAATCATGTAGGGATCTCGGGCACTAAGATATTCGTTGCCGTCCTGGCCGTCCCTCAAAGTAATGAACAGGATGACAGCACCATCGCCGTATTGTTCGTCCCCGAACAATGCATTGGGGTCGGACTTCATGGTTCGGACTTCAAAGTTATTCGGGGTCAGAATACCGTTCATATCGCCCTCAAGCCGTCCCAAAGGAAACCATGACAATTTAGTCCCCAATGACTTGATGAATTCTTCAAAGCGTTTCCCGACGTCGGCCATTGCCAGTTCACCGACCACAAAGTTGGCCTTGAAGTTATCGGCATCGCGCAAGTCGATGAAGACGTCGCCCAATCCAGTGACCCTCGCCTTGGTCACTGGCTGATCCATCCACAGTTGCGGACCGCCTACCGGCATTACCTTTAATATCCGGGAAACGAAAAGTCTGTTTCCCGTGAGTTTTTTTGTGCTGACTATCATTCCGCCGATCATGTCCATGGTCAGGCGCGTCTTTGCCGGCAAGCTGGGATCGGAGATTTCGAAGGACAGCCGTGGAGCTCCCAGCTTAAGATCAAACATATGCTCGGTATAAGAGCCGTCCCCCCATCTGCCCTCCATGGTAACCGGTTCGATATAACCATCTTCGCTATTGAAACGCTCGACATACAATTGAAACAGCAACTCATTGGTCTTGCGTTGATCGTAAAGCGTTATGGCGTCCCAGCCATAAGTCAGGGACTTGCCTTGCATCTGGTTGACCAATTGCGTCAACGTCAATTTACTCATGACTGTTCACTCCCATCACCAATAAAGTTACGTCTGACTGTCGAGTGATGCCAAACGCAGGGCGCACGATGCCAGGCGTGTCATACGACAGACCGCGATACAAACATCACAACCAATGAATCCAGCAGTAGCAGAACGCATTCAACTACTTGCCGAGCTAGTGCGCTCTAACTGCTACTTTCCTCCTGCTCGCTCGATAAATAACCGGGCGGATAGAAGTAGACATAGGGCGTTCGTTCGGACAACAGTCCATTTGCACTGACTGCCCGTAGGTGAAAACGGTTATAACCCTGTACGCTGGCTGCTACATATTCTGTTCCGGTAATATCGGCGATTGGCACCCACCATCGATAAAGCCTGTACTTCGCGACGTGGTTGGAAGCATTCCATTGAAACTGGATGGGGTAATGATAATTGTCCGTCAGTCGAAAACCGGTTGGCATCGCCGGTTTCTCGAGCCCCGGATCAAGGGGAGGCGCCTCCTCCTGCAGTATGTCCATCAGCTCTGCATACTTGCTCAGCGGCAATGGAATCGCGGCGAGGGCCTGTACATCCTGGAATTCACCGGGGATCGTGCCCGACACCACGATAAAACTGCTCGGCGCCACGGACGCCGGCTCCTGATAAACCCCGGTGCGCTCGTCGAAAGTGCCTGGCCCGCCCAGCAGTTTCCAGATCACCCGGGAAGGATCGGTCGGCTCCCCCCTGGGCCGTAGCTCAAACTGCACCGTGCCACTGGCCGGTTCACTCGCCTCGGAAATCCATAAAGGGGTGGTGACGGCCTGGTTGTGGATCAGGATATGGATGTGGCTCACCTGGCCAGTGGACGTTTGCTTGACCTCGATCTTGTCCAGGGAAAACGGCACGTCATCGTCCGAGCTACCGCCAGCGGTATACGTTCTTTTGGTCGGCTCACCCTCTACCGGGGTCAATACCGAGCCCCAATGCTTGGTCAGGATATCCCACGTCAGTGTGCCGCCGTCCAGGGCTTCGGCAGACAATGTCCTGCTTTCGCCAGGGTTACAACTGTCGTATAGGGGATTGGTCAGGATCATGCTGTCGAGCACCGACACCAGTGCCGAACTTTGCACGGGTTTGCCGTCCAAGGTGCCCCGCGCGGTCACCACAATGGCAAGGAAACCCTCGGGCAACTGGTCCTGGGGCGGCGCGGTAAAGTAGCCACTGGAACTGATGACATGCGGCAGGGATACCCGGCTATCGATATCCCGTGCCGACCAAGTAATATTGGTCGGCGTCGGCGTCAAGCGGAATTGAAAGCCGCTACCGGCCGCGACCGTCGAGTTGACCGGGGTGAGTTGCGTGTTGGTGCGCAAGGGTTCGATCTGGCCGAATACCGCCAGATCACCGGGAACGAACGCCTCGCTCAAGTGCAAGGCGTGATGGCTGGGAAACAGCAGATTGCCCAGCAGGAAAGTCTCGATCGATGGAATGTCAATTTTGTTGACCACACCATGAAGTACCGACTTGACCCGGTCTTGAATATGGTTTCGGGTAACGGACTCCCCATCCATGTTCCAATAATGACCAGCACTCCCGCTAAGGCTGGTATCGACCCCAAATAAAAAAATCTCTGGTTTGTTCAGTTCTACGTGTTGGCGCGCCTGATCCAGCGAGGCCTCAAGCTTCATCCCCATATCGAAATTGCAGTGATAGCCAAAGTTGTACCGGTCATTGGTCGCCGGCACTTTACATTGCCCGGCGACTTGGCCCTTCCAATAAATCGCCAGGCTTGCGCCGGGTCCATACATGACCCTCAAGCCTTTGCTGGCACTGGCCACCCAATTGAACTCATAGGCGAATGGGTCCAGCTTGCTGTTTACAAAACCAAAGCGTTGAAAGGCTGCTTCCCAATACTGATAAGTCGCCGTATTAAAACCAATATTGCTGCCACCGGCGGTTGCTTCCAGCGTCGTGGCAATGTCGTGGCTCTGATAAACGACCCGCAAGGCCAGCCCCTTGCCAATGGAACTTTCCAGCGCCGGCTTGAGGATCTTTTCCGCCAATACCTTGCTGGATAACAACAGTGTCCCGGTGTACTCACTGCCGCTTTGGTCGGCCGGAATCAGGTATGGCTCTTCGGAACCAGGATAACGATCACCGTCGTGCCCGCCCTGCAAGGTAATGAAAAGCATCAGCGCCCCCTCGCCATAGTGCTCGTCACCGAACAGGGCGAGAGGGTCGGCCTTCATCGCCCTGACCTCGAAGTTTTGCGGGGTCAATATCCCGTTCGAATGTCCCTCCAGGCGCCCCAATGGAAAGACCTTCAGCTCAGCGGGAATATTGTCATCGAAGTATTGCTTGAATCGGCTGCCGACATCTTTCATCGCCAACGGACCGAGCACGAAGTTCGCCATGAAGTTCTCGGCATTCTTCAGGTCGATCAGCACGTCTCCCAGCCCGCCGACCGTGGCTTTGGTCACCGGCTGGTCCATCCATAGCTGCGGACCGCCCACGGGGAGTACCTTGAGCAGCCTCGATATGAAAAAAGGACCGCCAGGTTCCCTCTTGGCGCTGACAATCATGCCGCCGATCATGTCCAGGGTCAGCCGCGCCTTGGCCGGCCCCCTGGGGTCGGCATTTTCAAACGACAGGCGCGGCGCACTGAGCCTCAAGTCATAGATATATTCCTTGTACGGTGCCCCCTCCCCCCAGCCAATAATCATGGACATCGGTTCGATATAACCGTTTTCGCTGTTGATCCGCTCGATATACAGCTGCATGAGTAATTCATTGGTCTTGCGTTGGTCGTAGAGCACCAAGGCGTCCCAACCATAGGTCATGGACTTGCCTTGCATCTCGGCGACCAACTGCGTCAATGACATCTTGCTCATGATTCAGTCCTCCCATGCCCGTGAAAGGCAATGTGCGCAGTCAATCCAACAGTTTCAGTTGCAGCGGATTCTTGAACACGACGGTGGAGTGCCCACCATCGAAACTGACACTGGCGCGCAAGGTGAACACCGAATTCGCCGCGATACCCGTCAAGTGCGTGGTCATCAGCCGAGCCGTGACACCGGTGCTCGTCTCGGCGGACAAGACCGGGCGCAAGGGAATGACGTCGCGCTCGGCAATGCCGCTGGCCGTCAGCCATAGCCGTATCGTCTGTTCGGTGGAAATGAATGACCAGCGACTGAGACTCAACAGGGCCCCGCCCGGCGGAATATCGGACAACTTCAAGGTCGCCGGCGACCCCACCTGCGCGCCTTCACAGGTGATATCCGGGTGGCTGGCCAGTTCGCGGATATACAGCTGCAAGGGCGGCTGGGCCTCCTGGCCGGACACGCTATAGGTCACCTCGACCGTCTTGCCGAAGTTGGGTGGCAATACCGTCGACGGGACCTTGAACTTCAACCGGTTCGACGGCTCGGCCTCCTGCGCGTCATACGAGCCACTGGCGCCAAAGCCTTTCCAATGGGCGATGACCGAGTCGTCGTCGCCAATGGTGGCGGTCTGGGGGATGGTGATATAGGCGCCGTTGATGGCCACGACCGGGTTCAGCTCGTCCCGGCCCTCGGTGACCACGCTGTTATCGACGGTCGGCGTCGGCAAGACCAGAGGCTCACGGATCGTCAGCGCCAGGGGCACGCCAGAGCCGGCGGCATCGTCGCGGCCATACTGGTAGCGCACGCTCACGGAACCACCCTGATTGTCGAGCAACCACTGGAGGGGTATCGGCACCTCGATCCGGCCGCTGTCGATTATCGCCTGGTCGATCTCCAGGTACTGGATGGTGTTCTTGTTCGGCCCACTGCCCAAACCGGTGCGCGTGCCATACACCAGCAAATCGTCCCCCGCGCGAATCCCCGGATAAGGCGTCACCACCACCCGGATGCCTTCAGGGAACTGACCGGGGTTGATGACGCTACCGGTCAGATCCTTGATGGTGGGCGCGGCAAGCTCAGGGGCACTGGGCGGGATAACCTGGATGATGCGTTGCGCCGACTCGCTATCGACCTGGGTGCCTGGGGCTGCATGGGTGATCTCGTAGTGCAGGCTGATCGAGCCGCCACGCACCGCTACGGCGTTGCTTTTCAGTACAGGCCAGTTCAACACCGAGCCGGGGTTGTTGCTGGGGTCGGTATCGCTGTCGCTCAAGGTCTTGATCGGCAAATTGACCGTGGGGCCGGGATTACCATCGGCCCGGGTGCCCACCCACAGCAAGCGGACCACATCCCCATTGACCATCCCACCATAGGGCACGACGGCGATGGTCATGCTGCCATCGATCGTGTCGGGATCCAGTTGCAGGTCATGGGACTCCTTGATCTGCGGGGCGGGTAACAGGCCATCCCGGCCAGGGTCGGCCGGCGTATTGTTCGCTGTTTGCTCATTGCTATTGGTCATATCGTCACCCTTCGAAGCCATGCCGATACGTGAACGATTCATTCACGCAACCACCTGAGTTTTTTTATTTATACGCCTGCACTATCCGCTCAGGTACTAGCAGAACTACTAGGTTCCAAAGGTGCCGACCGGTGCTAGATTCGGCTAGAAGGCAACTGTACAACCGCCCTTCAAGCCGCCCCGGTCAATAGAGGTATCCGACTATGAACCCGCGTAAATCAGTGTTGAGAGCGTGTGCCTGGATCACGCTTATTAGTGTCAGTGGTCTCGCCACTGTTGCGTGCGTTGCGCCCGAACGGGGCAACTCTACATCTACAAAAGCCTCCTTCGGGACCATCCATTTCAATAATGACAAGGGCGACGAAAAGTGCACTTTGCCCATACCCGAAACCAGCAAGATGTTTAATTTCGCCGAAAGCAGTCAATATTGCGAAAACAATATGGTTTCAACTTTTTGGTTGGAGAATGTGCCCTCGGCAACCCTGATTCAATTCTATGAAAACGAATTCTGCTCGGATGGAAAGGACGCGAACAATTTTTTCTTCAAGCTGAAAACCGTCAAGCAACCCACTGACTGGACTCCCCACGGTAGCGTGGTGCTTTCCATCGACGCCTTGCGACACCTGCGTCCAGGCGAGCTGATTGCGGGGAAAAATCTGCGCGTCGAACTAGAGCCCCCCTCAAGCACTTTCGTGGGTTCTAATCTCTCCAACCAAAATCTCAACGAACGGCTTAGCTGCGTTTATATCGAACGCTCGCAACCCGCTAACTGATCACCACCGTGGATTGACCGGCACCGCCATTGCTCTGTTTTCAACGAGGACAAGTTCATGACCACTCCGACCTCCGTACCTTCCAATGCTTTCAACTTCCTGAACTTTATCCTCAGCCAGGTCGACCCTCGGACCGGACAATACACCTGCGCCATCTCCTTGCCCGAACTCAAGGCGAATAATCTCTGTGGCCCGACGGTGCCATTGCCTTTGAACTTCAATCCGCTCAACCGTACCGACAGCGGTTTCGGCAAGGGTTGGAGCCTGCAACTTTCGCACTATGATCCCAACCGCCGGATCATCTCGCTGTATACCGGTGAAACCTTCAAGGTCAACTCGGGACCGGATGGGATGGAGATTCCGGAGAAGAAACTCGACTCCTTTCATTTCCATGACTTGGGCAATAAGCGCTACCGGGTCGAGCATAAGTCCGGGCTGGTGGAGATTCTTGAGGTCGGCCAGGGCCAGTTCGCCATGCCGGTGGAAATGCGCTCGCCCCAGGGGTATAGCGTGACGCTGGAATACGCCGCGTTCGGCACGACCCCGTTACTGAGCAAGATCCTTAACAGCGACGACACGGAACTGCTGAGTCTGACGCGCAACGGCAACCTGGAGATCAAGCTGTACCCCGGAAGCCCGCAGGAAGCCGTGTTCGTATTGAACATCCTCGGCGGTGAAACCAGGAGCATCGACTTGCCCATCGAAGACGAGGGCCTGCCTACCGAGAACAAGGGTTCCTGGCGTTTTGAATACATCCCCCTGAGCGGCCTGACCCTGCTCAAGAAAGTCCATACCCCCTCCGGCGGCCATGAAACCGTCATCTATTCAGGCACCCACCATGCCTTTCCCGGCATGAGCGACCTCACCCTGCCGCGGGTACGGTCGCACACGCTCGACCCGGGTTTTGAGCTACCCGTCATCGAAACCCGCTACGAGTACGACCGCACCGGCAATAACTTCCTCGGCCATGGCAGTGGGGTTACCTGGAGCGACAACGGCCTGGACAACCTTTTCCGCGATGGCGTGATCAGGAGCTACCAGTATGAAACCAAAGAGATTCTCTGGGACGCCGTCAGCGACAAACCGGCGCGTACCACCCGTCGAGTATTCAATCGCTACCACCTCCTGGTGCTCGAAGAAATTTTGCAGAAAGCCAACGTCCCGGACAAGGACGACACCCTGCTGGTCACCGAGACCGAATACTACGCCAACCCGCGGGATGACTTCAGCGATCAACCGGCGTATTACCAACTGCCGAAAAGCATCACCCAGACCTGGCGCAACGCAAGCACGACGCTTCCCCGGTATAGCGAGGTGGTGACGCGTACCTACGATGATTTCGGCAACCTGCTGGTACAGGTCAATGCCAATGGCGTGACTGAAACCAGCACTTGGTACGGCTCCGAAGAGGAGGACGGTTGCCCGGCGGATCCGCAAGGCTTCGTGCGTCATATCAAGAGCAAGACCATCACTCCGGCGCCCTCCGACTACGGCGCCGCGCCGACCCTGCAAACCCAGTATCGCTACGTCGAATACCCCGGCGTCGACAACGTCGGGCGCTGGCTGGCCTTGAACGACGAAACCCTGTTCCAGGTAGTGGATGAGCAGCCGCAAACCGAGTTGCGGTGTATCACCCATGAGTACATCAACACCCCGGCAGAGCAGTGGCATGGCCTGCTCAGCAAAATGCTGCAAACCCTGCATGGCCAGGCCGATACCCTGACCACCACCGAATATGCCTACAGCATCGCCCCGGGCACCCGGACCGGGGGGATGGTCATGCACACGGAAACCACCCTGATCGGCTATGACGACCAACCCAATGCGCCGATTCGCAAAGTGATCCATGAAGAATACGCCTTGCCCAACGGCAGCAAATCCCTCAGCACCGATGACGTCGGCGCCGAAGTGCTCTACCGATACGATCACCTGGGTCGGGTGATCGAAGAAACCGCAGCGCCGAATACCCCCTACCAGGCCAGCCGTACCTATGGCTATACACTGGCCAACGGGCCGGAGCAGCAGGCGCACCAACGACTGCTGGATGTAAACGGCGTCGAGACCGTGACCTGGCTGGATGGGTTGAACCGCGTATTGAAAGTCGAACGCCAGGACGCCGATGGCTGGGGGGGCGATCCAACGGCGTTTCGCGAAACCTATCGAGCGACGTACAACAACTTGGGGCAACTGACCAGCGAGACCCTTACGGACTGGGAAGGCGCCAAGGACGTTGCCCTGACCACCCTTTTCGAGTACGACACCTGGGGCGAGCAATACAAGGTGATCGGTGCCGATGGCGTGGCGCAGGTCACCGAAAACGACCCACCCACGCAAACCCTGTGCAGTTGGAGCCAAAGTAGCGAAACGCCGCCGAAGATCGCCGGCAAGACCCGCACGACCCTCAACCGGTTTGGCAAGGAAGATAGAATCGAGGCCCTGGACGCTGGGGACAGGCTGGTCAGCGAGGTGCAATTGCTTTACGACGGCCTGGGCAACTGCGTCGAACAAATCGACCCGATGGGCGAATCCACCCGCTTTACCTACGACCTGTTTGGTCGGGTCCAGAGCACCACCCTGCCCGACTACACCGAGCTCAAGCGCACCTATGCCCGGCACAGCGGCGACGAACTGCCCGTGGGCCTGGACGTGATCGCCCATGGCACCACCACCTGCATGGGCCTGCAGACGTTCGATGGGCTGGATCGCCGGACCACCCTGATAGTCGGCCCGCGCGTGCAGCAATTCCACTACAAGGGCGGACAACTCCAGGTCGACACCCGGATCACCGCCAGCCAACAATCCATCAGCTACGAATACCAGTTGGGCCTGACCGGCAGCCCCGTGTCCAGCATCGCCCCGGACGAGCAATCGAGCTTCAACTACGACGCCAGAAACGCGCAACTGACGCTTTCGGAAAATACCCAGGGCCAGCACCACTTCGACTACAGCTCCAGTGGCCAATTGCGCCGCGAGAGCTGGACGGAAAAACGCTCGGGCAAGTCATGGGAAACCCATTACACCCATACCCTGGAAGGCCGTCTGCTGTCCCGGGCGAATAACGACGGCTTGCCTTGCACCTACAGCTACGATGAAAAGGCCCGGCCCCTGACCGTGACACAGGGCCAGATCAGCGCCACCTTCGAATACGACAGCCTGGGCCAGATCAGCCTGATCACCACACGCAATGCCCATACCCGGCAGGAGTTGCAGACGCGGCTGACCTTCGACGACCAAGGCCGGGAAACCATGCGCCAGATGAGCTTGAGCGGTGGCCACCCGGACCGCACCCTCAGCCAAACCTACCGGGCCGATAGCAAGCTGCAAAGCCGCCACCTGCAAGCAGGCGATGAAACCGAATTGCTGGAAACCTTCGACTACGACCCACGCGGACGCCTGGTGCAATACAACTGCGAAGGCACCGAATTGCCGAAGGACCGTTATGGCAATGCCATTCTTGAACAGATGTTCGCCTTCGATGCCTTGGACAATATCACCGAGGTCTACACCCACTTTGAAGACGGTAGCCGTGACGAGGTCGAGCGCTTTTTTGCCGGCGACGACGATCCCTGCCAACTGGTCAGGATCACCCATACCCATCAGGACTATCCGCGCAGCATCGAGCTGGAATACGACGAGGACGGTCGCCTGAAGCACGATGAAAATGGCCAGGTCCTGAACTACGACAGCCAGGGGCGCTTGCTGCGTGTCACTGACAGCGGCGGTAACACCGTCAGCCAGTACCGTTACGACGCGCACAACCACTTGCTGGGCGTCACGCGCCAATCCCAAGCGGAAACCTTGCGGTTCTACGATGACGACAGCCTGACCCGGACGGAACAAGGCGATCGGAAAATTCACGTGCTCAGCGCCGCCAACCAAGCGCTGGGCCAACAGCTACAGGATGATCCCGAGCAGACGTTGCTGCTGCTGACCGATGCGAAAAACAGCGTGCTGGCCGAGAGCGGCCAGGGTGAACTGCGCAAGGCCGTGTATGGCGCCTATGGCGAACGCCGTCCCGAAGACGACTTGCAATGCCTGTTGGGCTTCAACGGCGAAGTGCGCGATGAACTCAGTGGCTGGTACCTGCTGGGCCGCGGCTACCGTGTCTACAACCCTGCGCTGATGTGCTTTCACAGCCCGGACTCGCTCAGCCCATTCGATGCCGGGGGGATCAATCCCTACGTGTACACGGCGGGCGACCCGATCAATTTTGTCGACCCCACCGGGCATGCCAATCGTAAGATGAATTGGTTGGGCTTTTTGGGGGCGACGCTTTCAGCGATAGGCATCGCCCTTTCGGTCGCGGCGGTGGTGGTTGCCCCGCCGGTTGGCGCGCTTGCCATCGGGGTCACGAGCACCTTCACCTTGGTGGGGGTCGGGTTCGGTGCCTACGGCGTCTATGAAGGCATCGCGGCCACCCATGCCACCCGGCTGAAGGATCGGGAAAAGCGCGCGTTGAGTTCGGTGATTAGTGGCGGGGCGGATACGGCGCTTAGTCTGTGGGGGCTCTGGCGAGCCGCAAGCGCAGCGGCGAAGGCCGCGGCCAGAGCTGCCGCCCAAGCGAGTTTGAATGCCGAGACGAAAATAAGCTTCACAAACATAAATATTATGATGGGAGGTGTAAACAAGACGAACCCTGGCGGCGGGGCTGGGGCCGCCGCCGCTGGGGCAGCTGATAATGCAGCCGCTGCAGGATCACGAAGTAGTAGTATAAGTTCCACTTACTCTATTACGCCAAGTATGAGGGAGAGACTTTCCAAACTACGTGGTAGTACCGCCGAGCCGGGCATAGATAGGTTCACCCAGACAGACACCTTTATTGGTGGGCAGAACACTAAGATATTCACAAACCCTAAAGAAAACATTGACTACTCGCTATTTGAAATCGAAAAACCACTCTCTGGGTCCACCCCCCCCCCAACAGTCAAGGTCCGGCTCTGTGACCTCGGTGGAGGACCTGGGAGGCAAAGGGAGCGGGGGTGGAGGCGGTGGTAGCGGCGGTGGGGGTGGCGGCGTGGTCGGGGCAGTCGAAGAAATTCGGCAAAAGAAAGTCTACGGCGTTGGACCAGCAGGACATTTTGGCACTATAACAAGCCCGAATGGACGATTTTGGTTTTAACAAATAGGGGCTGAGCTTAGTCAAGCTCAGCCCTCGTTAGGAAACACCTTCAGAAGCCCTTCAATCAATCACCCGGGAGATTATCTCTACCCGGGTATTTAGGCCTGAGCTAAGCAACTACCTTCAACGCCAAACTCTTGAAAGCAATATAACTCTGCCCCCCATCAAAACTCACACTGGCATAAAGCGTAAACGTGGAATTAAGCGCCAGCCCTTCCACATAGTCCTTGGCAATCTTGGTGTTGAAAGTCCCGTCGACCCCATGGGGCTCTCCTCGCAGGAAATCCGTCCGTACGCCCCCCGCCATGGCCCACACATTCATCCGCTGGCCTCGGGCCTGGTAGATCCATTTTTCGATGTCCAGGTCCGCGCCCCCTGTGGGTACCTGCTGTTTGGAGATCGTCGCCGGCGCACCCACCTGCGCCTGGCGGCATTGCACCTGCCCCAGTGCGTCGACGGCGAAGGGGTTGATGGTCAGGGTGTAGATCGCCGAATGCTGGGGGGCATTGCCGACCCAGTAATAGGCTTCCACCGTGCGCCGGTCGGCGGCATCCACGCGGATATTCGCCGCGACCACCGCCGCGGGAATGGCAAATTCCAACCCACCGGCGCTGATCGGCCGTACCCCTTTGATGGAGCCGATACCGTCCTCGCCGCCCAGGCCGATGAAGTCCACGGTCACCTCGTCGCCGGGATCGACCTCCGAGGCCTGCACCACCACGGTCACCCCTGCGCCGCCATTGAATGGGTTCAATATGCCGGTGCCAGTGAGCGAATTCGTCGCTTCCTTGACGGTGGGGAATTTGCGCGGGGTCGGTGGGCGAATGTTGACATCCAGACTCTTCTCGCGAGAAATGGAGACATTGCCTGCCCGATCGCTGACTTCATATATCGCGTACAGCTCACCATTGCCACGATCAAGGATGACCCAGCCAGGAAATTCAACCGGCGCCGGCTGGCCGCTTTCGCCGCGATACAGTGTCCGCGAAGCGACTTTATCGGCGGGCATTATCGGAAACGAAACCTTGCTCCAGTACCAGGTGATGACATCACCAGGCGCTCCACCCCCATACACTGGCACATCCCCCATTAACTTGTCTTCGTTGGCCTCCAGATACTGGTTGGTCACTTGGGTGGTGTCGAAAATCAGCCGGGGGTCACTGCCCAGGTCGGGGGGTATTTCGTCAATGGTAACCGTGAGTACCTCAGAGGGATCCCAGTTTGCATTGAACAACGTCACCTCATAACGCAATTCATGCACACCATGTATGACGTGCTGCGCCTCCAGATCAAAAAACAAATCAGCGGGAGGCGGTTTGTCATCACTCCCAAATTCGCTCGGTGTCCATACCTTTTCATAAACCGGCCTGCTGCCGTTATTCCAATAGACGCGCAAATAGCAACGATCTTTTTCATCTTTCGGAATAGAGACCCAGGCAGGAATCTCAACATTCAATGGTTTATTCGCCAAGTTAGCAGGCAACAAACCCGTTTCATCCCAGTCAGAACTATCAGGCAACAATACAGACACGATCGGTTTGTTCAAGAGCCGAGCGCGAGGATGGTTATCAGCCATTGCCGTTCTCCTTCGAGCAGGAAAGATCAGGTCGATGAAGAGACCATTTTATCCATTAGCCGTCACACAACGAGACACGTTTAACACTTCCCCCTGCAAATGTGTACTAACAGAACTACTAGGTTGACAAACAAGTTTTTGCCCACTCAACAAAGACGAAACATCCTACAGAAGAAGTCTTATATTCCGATATCGACCTGTAAGAGAATTCCATAGAGTTCCGCCCCGCAAACTCATCGCAACTTTAGGCGAAACCTGAAGCTCTGGGCTTGCTGGTTAAAGCCTGCTCCAGGTGCACCAAGCATTCAGGCGGTTTTGCAAACACTTGCGGACAGTGCAGTCAGCAGCGGCTGGCTCACAGCAAAATCCTACTTTTCTTACAGGTCGAACCTCTTTATGAAGCAATCCTTTTACGCACTTCCATTAGGCATGCTGCTGGCCATGGCCGCCACTTCTGCCTCTGCCACCACCGGCACCATCAACTTCGAGGGGATGATCACCGACATCACCTGTCCGATTGAAATCATCAACCCGGAAACCGGCGCCCCCGGCAATCTGGTGCGTCTGGGGCGCGTTGCCAGCAGTCAGTTCGCGACCATCGGTGACGAAGGCGGGCATCGCGATTTCGCCATGCGCGTAACCCCGGGTGCGGGCTGCACCTCGCCCACCAGCGCCACCGTCAAATTCACTGGCGTACACGGCGCGACGGGTACCGGCAACACCCTTCACGCCCTGCGTTCAGGCGGCGGCTATGCCAGCGGGCTGGGTCTGGCGATCAAGGACAACAAGGGTGTGCTGATCGGCTATGGCATGGAATCCGCCGACTATGCGCTGGATGACACCGATCCGACCGACATGCGCTTTACCGCCGCCTATAAATCCACCGCTACAGCGGTGGGCACCGGTGCGGCCCAGGTTGAAGTGGCGTTTATCGTCAACATCACCTAACCCGCAATCCCCCGGCGCAAGCCGGGGACCTCGGCACGCGTCAGCTCCCCACTCGGGTGGCTAGGCCCAAGGTATCCGTTTTATGCAAAGCCCGAAAACTTCCTCTATTTACGCCAAAGCACGCACCGCTGGCCTGCTGGTTCTCGGGCTGTTCGCCCAGATCCCCAGCAGCCAGGCGGCCTTGAGCATCAATGGCACGCGGGTAGTCGTGACCAGCGACCAACGCAGCGCCGCGCTGATCGTCAGCAATCCCAGCCAGCAAACCTATGCCGTGCAAACCTGGGTCAATACCGAAAGCGACGACACCACCACCGCCGTACCTTTTATGGCTTCGCCGCCTCTGTTTCGCCTGGATCCGGGCAAGGAGCAACAGGTGCAAATCAATCGCCTTCCGAATGACCTGCCCACGGATCGCGAATCGCTGTTCTTCTTTAATGTCCAGGAAATCCCCCAAGCCGACAGCACCGAAACCAACGTGCTGAATATCGCCCTGCGCACGCGTATCAAAGTGTTCCATCGCCCCGTGCAACTCAAGGAAAACCCCAGCCTGCGCCTGAAGGATTTGCGATGGTCGCTCAGTCAGGTCGACGGCCAAGCCTATCTGGCCGTCGCCAACCCGAGCCCGTTTCATGTGTCCTTCCTGCGTATTGAAGTCAGCGGCAAGGGCCAGCGGCAAGTCTTCAACAGCCCGGTCATGGCTTACCCGATGTCGAGCCAGACCTATAAGTTGGAGGGGATCAAGCCGGCCACCGACCTGCAGGTGAGTTTCTCGGCGGTAGACGATTATGGCGCGCGTATCAGTCCGGCGCCCATGGCCATTGAACTGCACCCCTGACACCCCGCGCCTTTATCGCTGGAAGACCACCATGATCCATGCACCTGCACGCCGCCGGCCTTTGCGCCAGCGGCTCGCTCCTCTATTTGTCATTGGTAGCGCAGTTGGCTTATTCGAAGCGCGACCAACGCTTGCCAGCCAAGCCCTCGAATTCCAGACCGGCTTCATGCACCAGAGTGGCGCTGCCGGCACGCTGGCGCTGGAAGTCCTCAGCCAAGGGCAGGCGCTCGTCCCGGGACCTTATCGGGTTGCCATACAGATCAATCGCCATTACTTCGGTGAACGTGAATTGGACTTCCATGTCGATCCCGACCGGCAAAACCTTTCGCCCTGCCTGGACACCGAGCTGCTGGAGCAACTGGGGATCAAGCTCGAGAGCTTTGCCGCGTCCCGGGACGCGGCCTGCGTCGATCTGCCTGCATTGATCGCCGATTCTAAAGTCGAGTTCGATGCCAGCACGCTGCTGCTGTCGCTCTCGGTGCCACAGATCGCCATGCGCCGTGACAGAGTTGGACAAGTCGATCCCGAGCAATGGGATGCCGGCATCAACGCCGCCTTCGTCAATTACCAAGTATCGGCCCAACAAGGCACCAGCCGTTATCGGGGTTCCACCAACAGTGACGACCTGTACCTCAACAGCGGTCTCAACTTGGGTGCCTGGCGCTTGCGCAGTAACCATGCGCTGCACCAGAACACCGACGGTCAACGCGAATGGACCCAAGCCTACACCTATGCCCAGCGCGATTTGCCCGGCACCCGCGCCAACCTGACCCTGGGCAAGACTTTTACCGGTGGCGAAGTGTTTCGCAGCCTGCCGATCCAGGGACTGGTCATCGCCTCGGACATGGGCATGCTGCCCGACTTGCAGCAAAGCTATGCGCCGATCGTTCGCGGTGTGGCCCAGGCACGTTCCAAATTGGAGATCAAGCAGAACGGCTACCCGATCTATTCCACCTATGTCAGCGCCGGTCCCTATGAGATCGACGACCTGAGTACCGCCGGGGGTAGCGGTGAATTGGAGGTGGTGCTGACGACGGACGATGGCCAGGTCCAACGTTTTATTCAACCTTATGCAAGCCTTGGCAACCTGCTGCGCGAAGGGGTCTGGCGCTACAGCGCGACCCTGGGGCGCTATTCGGCCGCTAGCGGCCTGGACGCCCCCTTGCTCTGGCAGGGCACCCTGGCAATGGGCAGCGCCTGGAGCACGACGTGGTATGGCGGGGCAATGGGCAGTGATTTCTATCGGGCCGGCAACCTGGGCCTCGCCCGGGATTGGGGCAGCCTCGGGGCCCTGGCCTTCGACCTCACCCATTCCAGCGCCGAGTCGGGGCACGGGGAAAGTGTGCAGGGCATGAGCTATGCGCTGAAATACAGCAAGGCTTTCCAGACCAGCACCAGCCTGCGTTTCGCCGGTTATCGCTACTCCACGCAGGGCTACCGGGATTTCGACGAAAGCGTGCGTGAGCGTAGCCGCGATGGCAAGTTCGCCGGTAGCCGCCGCAGCCGTCTTGAAGCGGCGCTGTTCCAGGACCTGGGGCTGGCCAGCTCGGTTAACCTGACGTTATCGCAAGACGACTACTGGGGCGCCAACCCGCAACAACGCCAATTCCAGTTCAACTTCAATACCCAACACCGCAAGATCAGCTACAACCTGTTCGCCTCGCAGTCCCTGAGCGATGAGCGCAATGGCAGCCGTCGGCAGGCCGGCTTGAGCATTTCTTTTCCCTTGGACTTTGGCCATTCGAACACCGCGACCCTGGGTTTCCAGGACAATGCCGGGCGCTATAGCCAGACCGCACGCCTGACCGGCAGCGCCGATCAGAACCGACTCAGCTACAGCACCGCGCTGAGCAACAGCGATGACGACCAGCGCTCGGCGACCTTGGCCCTCGGTTATCAAGCGCCCTTCGGCAGCGTGGGCGGTGGCTACACCCAGGGCAATGGCTATCGCAGCCTTTCATTGAACGCCAGCGGTGCACTCCTGCTACACGGCGATGGCCTTGAGTGGGGTCCCTACCTGGGCGAAACCATGGGCCTGGTGGTGGTGCCCGATACCCCAGGCGTTGGCGTACTCAATGCCACCGGCGTGCGCACCAACGCCCAGGGCTACGCCTTGGCTCCGCATCTGCGTCCTTACCGGCAGAATCAGGTGGTGCTGCAAACCGACCAGTTGGACCCGGAGGTGGAGATCGACAATGGCGTCACCCATGTGGTGCCCCGGCGCGGGGCCGTGGTCAAGGCGGCCTTTACCGCGCGCAAGGTCAACCGACTGGTGCTGACGAGCCACACGCCAGCAGGCCAGCCCGTGCCGTTCGGCGCCCAGGTCAGCGATGCCCAGGGAGAACGGCTCGGCGTGGTTGGCCAGGCCGGACAAGTCCTGCTGACCACCACGGCCGAACCGCAAACCCTGGATGTGCGCTGGGGCAAGGAAGCCGGACAGCACTGCCAGTTGCAGATCGCGCCGCAAAGCATGGAACAGGCGCAAGGCTATCGGCTGCAGACACTCACCTGCACCGAGCCCATGACGCATTAATTCCCTTGTCGGGCGCCGCGACGCTGCGCGCGCCCTGACTCTTCAGGATTCGACAGATGAAATCAGCATCACGACGTTTGGCCGGGACCTTTGCCTTGGTCGCCGCCTGCCAGATTGAGGTGGCCGCGGGCGCCAGTTTCTGCCGCTGGGTGACTTCAGCCACCAGCATGACCTTCCGCCTCGACGCGGGCAGCGTCTATGTACCCCGGGACGCAGCGCCGGGGCATGTGATCGGGGAGTTCGACCGCAGCTTTTCGATGCCCAGTACCGAAGGCCAGATCATTCACTGCGAGAACGACCTGGGCTCGACCTTGACCTTCAACGCCGTCGCCAGCGCCCCCCTCTTTCCCGGCACCTTGCCGCCGGTCAATGGTGAGGACGTCAACGGCAAGGTCTTCATGACCGGGATCGATGGGATCGGTGCGCGCATCAAGCTGCAGCATCCCTTCGATGGCATCGCCGCCGATGCCTTTGTGCCGAGTACCGAGCCCACCGTTCCGTTCAACGCCTTGCTCCACGCCGCCGTTCCCGCTAGCGCACCACTGCGTATCGACCGGCTCCAAGGCAAACTCACGCTGATCAAGACCGGGCCCATCGCCCCTGGTCCGCATACTTTCGACAAGGCTCTGTTCGGTACGCGCTTTTCCAACATCGGCAACGGTTTCGATTTCCAGTTGAGCGGTACCGTGCTCCAGGCACAGTGCGGCATTTCCAGCGTCAGTGCCAACCCGGTGCCTCTGGGTGACTGGCGCACCTCGGACTTCGGCGCAGTGGGCCCGGGCACCCCGGCGGTGCCGTTCAATATCACACTGGGTAATTGCGACGCCGACCCCGGCGACATCAACATCGCCTGGGCCAATATTCGTCTGGAGCCCACCAACGGCTCGGTGCCGATCCCTGGGGTGGAGGGCGGCTTTACCCTGGGCGCTGGTTCGGGGGCTACTGGCGTTGGGATCCAGATCCTCAAGGCTGACGGCGTGACACCGGTGCCCTTGCAACGTGAAGTGCCCTTGGCGGCCATTTCACCCGGAACGACGGTACTGGACCTGAGTGCACGGCTGTATCAGACCGCTCCCAAGGTGGATGCGGGGGCGGTGAAAGGGTCGCTGAACTTTACCGTCAGCTTTCATTGAGCACATACGCTGCGCCGGCAAGCGGCTTGATCGGCCGCTGTCGGTGAGGTGTTGTAGCGTATCGATAGAGTCACTGGATTGAATAAAAACTAATCGAACGCTGTCTAGTCCTGAAATAGGTTTACACCTGTTTCAGCATCAAAACGCCCGATGCACCGCATCGGGCGTTTTGTATTTCAGCGATAGATGCGGCCGTTCGTTGTTATAGATTTGCACCGACTGATCCACCATTCGCGTGGCTTCTGCTGCGTCTCTGGGCCGATGCAACAGAAACTCGGTTTTCAAAATCCCGTTCACACGTTCCGCCAAAGCATTTTGGTAACAGTCGTAACCATCGGTCATTGAGCACCTGATGTCGTGCTTGGCATGCAGCCGCTGATAAAGCTCAGAGCAGTATTGGATGCCGCGGTCCGAATGATGAACAAGAGTTTGTTCGGTTATTCGCTGCTTTAGGGCCTTACTGAATGCCTGAATCACAGACTCTGTATGCAAGCTTTCGTGAACATGGTGCCCCACGATTTTCCTAGAAAAAGCATCAGTCACCAGGCTCAGATAGGCCACGCCCGTTTGAGTGGGTAAGTAGGTGATATCGGCTACCCATACCTGCTCTGGCGCCGTAGCAACCACCTGCGTAGGCCCTTCTTTGAGCAGGTTGGAGTGCCTGCGAAAGCGATGATGGCTGTCTGTCGTTTTGTGATAAGCCCGCTTACGAGGAACCAACTCGCGCCGGTCACGCAAAATATCAAAAAGACAGTCTCGTCCCACTTTTACCGAGACTTCGGGCTCGCTATGCATGAGGTTATGGAGTTTTCGGGTACCGAGCCGAGGTTGCCTCAGGCGCTTTTCCCGCACAAAAACCATGACGTCCTGGGCCTGGCGGGCCCGGGCATCACATGCTCGATTGCGCTTGTAATAAGCCTGGCGGGAAATCCCCATGAATTGGCAAGTCCGACTGATACTCAGGTCTTTGACTTTCCCTTGGGAGAGGACTTGCCGGATCGCTTTTTTACGACAGAAACACCGAAATCGTTCTTTAGAACATCGACAACGGCTTCAAAAAACTGAGCTTTTTGATTTGCCTGGGCGAGTGCTTCTTCAAGCTCTTTGATTCGCTGCTCGGGCGTCAGCGGCTTATCGGGCTCATCCATGGAACGGGATCTCTTGGTGCGAATTGACGCGCCTTGACTCCAGTTCTGTCGACCATGCCTGCGTAACCAATTTAAGACGGTCGATTTGCCCTGAATGCCGTAGCGTTCTTGAGCCTCTTTATAACTCAACTCGCCTTTTTCGACCTGATCGACAACGGACAATTTAAAGGTCAGCGAATAGTCGCGCTGACTGCGCCTTTTCCCCGTGCTCATTACTCCCTCCTGAAAATGGGTCAGAAAGTGTAAACCTTATTCAGGACGAGACACGCACATAAAAAAGGGCTGGAAAATCCAGCCCTTTTTTATTACTCAGCCCTATTACCAAGCATACGTAGCGCCGAAGTTGACGCCCCAGGGCTGCTTGATCTTATCGCCATGGCTATAGTCAAGATCGGCATGCAGCTGGACTTTGTCCGAGACTTTCATCGCCACCCCGCCACCCAATGCCAGGCGCGAACCGGACAGGTCATTATCGAAGGTAGTGTTGTTGACCTTGACGTCATTGCTCTTGGCAAACTCATGCACCACGGCTGCTTTCAGGTACGGCTGGAGGATTTGCCCACCGCCCAGGTCGATGTCGCGACCTACGGTGGCACCCGCAGTGCCCAGCAACGAATGGCTGCGGCTGCCATCGGCGCTCATGCCATTGTCCAGCGAGTAGTCCTTACCTTGTACCACCAGCGCAGCGGCCTGGACGAAGGGTTCGACAAAATAACCGTCGTCGAGCTTGATATGCCGACCAAATTCCAGCGTGGTACCCAGGCCATGGGTGTCATAGCGGCCCTTGGCCTTGGCGCCATCGCTGAGGGCGACATCGGACTGGTTCTGGAAGCGGTTGAGCTTGAGCACTCCGTCGAAGTAGTAACCGGTATCGGCATCCAGCCAGGTGGCGTAGGTACCGACATAAAAGCTGTCGACCTCACCCGAGGTACCGTGCTTCATTTGCAGATCCGAACGGCTGTAGCCGGCCAGAAGTCCGATCACCCACTGGCCATCGCCCAATGCCGGCACTGGGGTATCCACGCCCAGGGACAAACCCTGCTGGGTCTGTTTGTAAGCCATGCCGGAATCGGCGGAAACATCAAAGCGATTGCCATAGGCGCGCATCCAGCCGCCAGTCTGGCCACTGTTCATGCGCACTTCGCCCATGCGACTGCGCAGGGTGCTCAGTTCGCCATACCAGGCCGAACGCGAAGCATCGAACAATGCCAGCACCGAAGCGGTGCCCGGGCTGATCACTTTGCTGGCGGCGTCCAGGTACCAGTCATTGCCGCCGACCTGAAGCAGGTCATAGGAATAGGTACCCAGGTCAACCCGACCATTGAGCAGCGAAAACGAGGCATCGCCGCTGGCGGTATGCACCACATGGATCTGCTTATCCGACAGGGGGTCGTTGCCGCTGCTGGAGACATCCAGGGTGTGGCTGCCGGTGGCCGCTCCGGTTACGTCAAGAAAGTCGGTCTGGCCGGTGGCGAAATCGGTATGCATGATGAAATTGCCATTGCCGCTGAGGTTGTCTACCGACAGGCGCAGGTACTCGCCGGGTTGGCCAAACTGCACCGAGCCGCCGGCCATGCTCAGGTTCTGTAGCTGACCGTCCTCGACCATGATCCACTTGCCTTGGCTATTGAGAGCCAGGGTCTCGACATTCTGCAAACGTCCGGTCAGGGTCGCGAAGTTCTGCAGGGTGACATTGCCGGTGCTCCCGGCTTCGACGATCACATCGCCAACCAGATCGCTGTTGTCCACGGTTGCATTGGCGGTAGCACCGCCCGCCACATTGAGTAATACGCCATTGCCTCCGACCAGGGTCGAACCGTTCCCGATGAGGATATTCGCCGCTTCTGCAGTCTGGCCAAAGTCATTGATTTCGATCGCCGCGCCGCTCAAACCCTCTACTCGGGTGCCATCCAGTTCCAAAGTACGCGGCGCAACTTCGGCGCCGCTGGCAATGATCCGGATACCGTTAACGCCGCCAGTGATATTGCTGTCGCGTGCCACGACGGAGGCTTCGCTCATATTCAAGCCGACGCCACTGGCATTGACGGCGGTGACAGCGGTTCGCGACAACTCGAGCACACCCAGGCTGCTGACGCTGACGCCCATATTGCCACCGGTGATTGCACTGTCGGCAACCACGGCCCGGGAGCCTGCGCCTGAACCCGCGACGTAACCCACCGCCAGACCAGTATTTCCGCTGGTGATATTGCTGCCGTTGATGGTTGCGCTGCTCGCCAATAGCTGTACACCATCATTGGAACCCGTGGCGGTGACTGCTGAGCCATTGAGTGCAAGCTGGGAGCCACTCTGGACCAGGATCTGATTGGTCGTGGCGCCATTGGCCGTGAGTTGGGCATTGTTGCGCAAGGTGTAGCTTTCCGGCGGGTTTGTGCCGTCGATCACTACCGGGCTGCCACCGTCAATGATCAATCCAAAAGTGTGTTGACTGAACACCAGCAAGGGCGTGATGGAGAGAAGCTTCAAGGCCTGCGACAGCGGTCGCAACACAAAGGGTTTTACACAAGTCATGGCAAGCACCGTTGAGACATTTCGGTTTAACACCAGCGTCGTAGGCAACTTCCAACAACTACGTACGACACGGTTGAATAGGTGCCGCAGACTACAGATCGAACCCGACAATCTATGTAGGAAAAATCCTATTGCCATTGGGATTATTCCTTAAACCTTCTTTCATTCACCTGCCCACTGCCCTTCCATTGCCCCAGGACTATTTTTCTGTCCCGGGGCAATGGCTCTGTCAAGGTGTTGGGATATTCGTCAGATCGCACGTGGCCCCAATTGTGCCCAGGGCAATGGACATGATTTGATTAGTTTTCGCAGAGGGCTTTGGCACACCCTCGACCGGCGTGGTGTAGTCGATTTCCGCATAACTATACGGGCTCGATACTGCGTCGGCGGGCAGGACATGCCGATCATAGTCAATGAACCATTGGATGCCGGCCGTCTGCGCATCAGCCGGAATGGGTAGGGGTGTGTCCTTGCTCACAGAAGGAATCAGGGTCGTACCATCCGCCTGATAAACTCTCCAGCGCAACTGGATCGTTTCACCCGGCTCAAGATAGGTCGAGGGTGGAACGGTTACGCGATAACCGATCACTCCATTGACGGTGCGCAACATACTGCAATTGAGAAAGGTACCTGCGCCCAAGTCGGTGAAAAACGGCGCAGAGGGAATAACCCGAATAGCCTCGACCTTGACGGGGGTAATCAGGGACTCCCGATCATTGTTCGGAAAGTTGGCGTGACTCATCACATAGTAAACAGGCAACTGCGGATGGGCTCCGCCGGCAAGAATTTCGTCCCAGGTGATATTGATGGTGATGTCATCGCCAGGGTTGATCGAGCCATCTGACGTATACGTATGAGCTACTGCGACCCCCTTCCAGTACAAGGTAAAGGTATCGCCATCGACAACCGGATCCGGCGCCTTGAACTTGGCCGTTGCTGGCGCATTGAAGTCCTGCTCGGGCAGTACATTATCTTCGGTGCCTGTAGCGCTATAGACTGTCACCTGATCCAGGAGCGGAGTGACCGGATTGGGATCTGGATCGTCAGGGTCGATCGGGCCGGTCATGGAAAAATCGACATTGATATTGATCGTCCGAGGATTCGGCCAGTAGTCAACCTGTGGCGCACGTTCGACCCGGTAACTGACCGGGACGACCTGCACCCCCCCGGCGGTAGAATTGTACTCGGCTTTTAAACGTGCCCAGTTCACGGGAATCGAAATGACCGGCGGCAGATGCTCCCCCACGGGATAACCCTGCAGCTTCGCGCTGCCCCACTCGACGAAGATCTCGTCCTCGGGCATAGGATTGTCGTAGAGGGGAATCTCTACCCTGACCCCGGCCCAGGCATCCGCGCGATTGATCAGCGAATCAGCATGCAAAGGTACCGTATGGGGTTGCAGATTGGTTGGCAGCGCCCCCAAGGCTACAGGCACATTCTGTACCCGCGATAAATTGCTGACATTGCCGGCAGGATCCATCAGGACGTAGGTCACATAATGAGTCCCCGATCCGAAAGGCTCGATTTTGTCCCTGGTAACGGTTACTTTTCGGTCGGGAGGCAACTGTCCAGAGAAGGCGGGGACAATAGTTTCACCAGGGTCCGGCGGCGCGTCGCTCCAACCCACCGCAACGATGATCCGTGCTTTATCAGGATCACTGAAATCATCGATTTCACATTCAACACCGTTTTCAGCAGCCAGGGTCGCGTCAGTAATGGGGCTCGAAGTGAACCTTATAGGCGGCGGAACGTCATCCGGATGATTATATTGCCTGTAGGGTGCGGTTTTATCCAAACGAATGGGGACTTCTATTGACCAGTCATGATTGGTGTAATACATCCTGACGTAATAACGAAAAAAGAACTTCCCTTCTTGCCCCTCAAATTTATCCAAGGCAATTTCTCGATTTAGCGGAAATGTAACACCGGTCAAATTCGAGAGCAGTTCCATGTCGCTGATGTCGTGGAACTCCGCCTCACTTTCACGTCGCCATTGCAACGTCAACTCCGAGAAAAACTCTGTGTTTGACGGGTTTGGTATGGGCCCCAATGGAAACTCTGGAATTTGCACGCGTATCGGCGCATCGAGCCTGGCTCTCGGAAGCAGCCCATCCGGATCGCCGGGGATCGCATCGGTAATGGTGGGCGGGGTCATGTCCCCGACACGCTGCCGCTCTGCCAATACCCGGCCATAAGCATGCCGAGCCTCTTCACCTTGACGTTTTCTATATACCTGGGTCATCGCCTGTTCTCACTCTTGAGTCAAATCAGGTTCAGCCATGGGCAGAGCCATGGTCGGGAATAGATTCAGCCACTTGATCGAGACAACAGCTCGCAGACACTTCGATAGTCGGGACCTTGAACAAATTAAGCGCCAGATTTTAACGAGGCGATACTGTCAGAGTTGACAGGTAGGCAGGGCAAATTCAGCTCAATACCACCCCCACCCCCACCAACACCGCCATCTCCAGCAACTCCAGCAATGCCCCGGCCGTATCCCCGGTGCAGCCCCCGAGCCGGCGCAGCATCATCCGCCGCAAGCCAACGAACACCGCCAAGGTCACGGCCAACGCACAGACACCCGCCCAACCCGCCACCAGCACGCCCCCCAGCGCGCACACCAACAACACCCACCACGCTGCACGCCGGGGCAGATGATCGGCAAGGGCCTGGCCCAACCCGCCGGCCCGCACGTAAGGCGTGGTCAGGAACAAGCCCAGCAACGCCGCACGCCCCAGCACCGGCACGATGATCAAGGCCAACATTTGCCCCTGTTCGATCAACGCCAGCAACGCGGTGAATTTGAGCAGCAGCACCAACACCAGAGTGATCACCGCGATGGGCCCACTGCGCGGATCCTTCATGATCAGCAGCGTGCGGTCGCGGTCGCCAAAACCGCCCAGCCAGGCGTCGGCGCTGTCGGCCAGGCCGTCGAGGTGCAGGCCGCCGCTGAGCAACACCCACGCTGTCAGCAACAGGGCGGCGTGCAACAACGGCGGCGCCCCCAACAGCAGTGCATTGAGCAACCACAGCACGCCGCCGAACAACAGCCCCACCAATGGGTAGAACAACAATGAACGACCCAGTTGCTCGGGCTCGGGCATGCCGGGCAGGCGCACCGGCAGGCTGCTGAGAAATTGCAGGGCGATCCAGAAAGGCAACATCGTCAAACCGCCTCTTCGAGCACTGAACCTGCCGACACTGTCAGGGAAAACAGCGCGCCATGAGCGACTTCGACATTGAGCAGTTGCTCCCGAGGCAGACCGCGGGCCTGGGCCAGCAGCAGGCGCATCACGCCGCCATGGCTGACCAGCAAGACCCGCTGACCGGCATAGGCCGCGTGCAGGCGTTCGATTGCCGTCAGGACGCGGCTGGAAAACGCCAGCACCGGCTCGCCTTCGGGGGGCGTGAAGGCATAGGGGTCAGCCCAGAACCGGCCCAGTGCCTCGGCGTCGGTATCCATCAGTGCCGCCGCGCTGCGACCTTCCCAGGCGCCAAAATGCAACTCTTGCAGGTCTTTGTCCAAATGCACTGGCAGGTTGAGACGGGCGCCGAGTTGCTCGGCGAAACGGGCGCAGCGCTGCAGCGGTGAACTGACCAGGCGATCCCAGGGCCCGCCTTGAGCGACAGCCGTGTGCATCTGCTCCCAGCCCTTGGTCGTCAAGGCGTCGTCGAGGCTGCCGCGCAGGCCGCCGCCCAGTTCGGTTTCGCCGTGACGCAGCAGGTCCAGGCGCAAGATCATGCCGGGCGATCCGCCACGGCCGCTTCGGCAAACGTCGCCATCTGTCCGTGAAGGTCACAGGCCAGGCGCAACAGTGGCACCGCCAACGCCGCGCCACTGCCCTCACCCAGGCGCAGGCCGAGCTCCAGCAGCGGTTCGGCGCCGAGGGTTTCCAGCACATGGCGATGGCCCGGTTCGGCGCCGCGATGGGCGAACAGCAACCACGGCTGGCACGCGGGATTGAGCCGTACGGCCACCAGGGCCGCGACGCTGCAGATGAAGCCATCCACCAGCACGGCGACGCCCTGCTGGGCACAGGCCAGGTACGCACCGACCAACGCGGCGATTTCAAAACCGCCGAGGTTGAACAGGGTCTGCAACGGGTCGTTGCCTTGGGCAGCGTGCAACGCCAGGGCCCGTTGGATCACCTGGGTCTTGTGGCTGACACCCGCGGCGTCCAACCCCGTGCCCGGCCCCACCAGATGCACCACCGGGCATTCGAGCAAGGCGCAGGCCAAGGCGCTGGCGGCGGTGGTGTTGCCGATGCCCATCTCGCCGCCGATGAACAATTGCGTCCCAGCCGCGACCGCGCGCAGCACACTGTCGCGCCCGGCGTGCAAGGCCTGCTCGCCCTGGCTCACCGTCATGGCCGGGCCCTGGGCGAAATTCGCCGTGCCCGGCCCGAGGTTCAGATGCCGCACACCGGGCAGGTCCAACGATGGCGTGACGGTGCCCAGGTCGACCACTTCCAGGGACGCGCCCAGTTGCCGCGCCAGGACGCTGATGGCTGCACCGCCACTGACGAAGTTGAGCAGCATCTGCCCGGTGACCGCTTGGGGATAGGCCGATACGCCTTCGGCGACCACGCCATGGTCACCGGCGAAAATCGCGATCCACAGCCGTTCCAGGCTCGGTTTGACCAGCCCTTGCAGGCCCGCCAGTTGCACCGCCACCGATTCCAGTCGGCCCAACGAACCGGCGGGTTTGGTCAGCTGTTGTTGACGGGCCGCAGCCATTTCCAGCGCGTGGGTATCGACGGGCTTGCACGGGTCCAGCCACCAGCGATGATTCATAACGCAGTACCTTTGAGAGTCAGGGGCAGGCCCGCGACGGTCAGCACGACGCGCTGACAACGTTCGGCCAAGGCTTGATGCAGCCAACCGGCTTCATCGACGTAACGGCGAGTCAGCTCGCCCAGCGGCACGACACCCATGCCGGTCTCGTTGCTGACAAAAATGATCTCCCCGGGCAGCACGGCCAGGCTGTCCAGCAGCGCTTCGCGTTCGGCGTTCAGTTGCTCGGTATCGTCGAGCATCAGCAGGTTGGTCAGCCACAGGGTCAGGCAATCCACCAGCAGGCATTGCCCGTGGGCGGCGTTTTCCCGCAGCACCCGGGCCAGGGCCAAGGGCTCCTCCACCAGCGTCCATTCGGCCGGCCGTCGGGCGCGGTGCTGGGCGATGCGCTGGTTCATCTCGCCGTCCAGGGGTTGGCTGGTGGCGATGTAGGTCACTGGCAAGCCGGTGTCCGCCGCGAGTTTTTCAGCCAAGCGACTCTTGCCGGAGCGGGCGCCGCCGAGGATCAGTTGCAGCATGGATCATTACCTTTTATTTGGCGGTGTGGTAACTGGCGCCATCGCGAGCAAGCTCGCTCCCACAGGTAATGCTGTTCACTTAAGGCCATCGACAAACCCGTGGCGAGGGAGCTTGCTCCCGCTGGGCCGCGAAGCGGCCCCATAACCTGCCAAATGCGGAGCATCAAACCACCGCTCCCGCCGGTTTACGACTGCTTCGCAGCCGAGCGGGAGCAAGCTCCCTCGCCAAAGGTCCATCATTTTTCTTAAATGAACCGCATTGCGCTTCCACAGGGGATTTATGTGCCCCCGCAAATCCAATGCTGGGACATTGGCTACGTTGTATTAGCGGTGTTGCTGCCGGTCTCATCGCGAGCAGGCTCGCTCCCACAGTTGATCCACGGTGTACATGAATGCTGTGGTCATCAGAGATCCAATGTGGGAGCGAGCCCGCTCGCGATAAGGCCAGCCCAGCTACCCTACCCCCCACAGAGCCCACACCGTGCCTGCTGTGCACACAAATCCCCTGTGGGAGCGGGCTTGCTCGCGAAGGGGCCGCCCCTGCTACCCTACCCCCCACAGAGCCCACACCGTGCCTGCTGTGCACACAAATCCCCTGTGGGAGCGAGCTTGCTCGCGAAGGGGCCGGCCCTGCTACCCTACCCCCCACAGAGCCCACACCGTGCCTGCTGTGCACACAAATCCCCTGTGGGAGCGAGCTTGCTCGCGAAGGGGCCGGCCCAGCCACCCTAGATCCCACAGAGCTCACGCAACAATCCAGTATCCAGATGCCGCTCCACCAGATCCGCCAACCGCTCGATGTCCCGCTCGCGCAAGCCGTGGTAGTCCACCGCCTGCACCTCCTGCAACCCCGCCCAACGCAACAACGCGCAACTGGCCGCCGGTGATTCGAACAGCCCATGCAGGTAGGTGCCGAACACCTGTCCGTCGAGGCTCTGGGCACCGTCGCAACGGCCGTCTTCCAAGTGCACCGCGGCGTTTTCCAGGGCCGGGCCGCTGGTCACTCCCGCGTGGATCTCGTAACCGCTGACCTCGGCCACTTCCAAGGCCAATCGCCCGCGCACATTACGCAATTGCTTCTCGTGCTCCAGGGTCGTTTCAAAATCCAGCAGGCCCAGCCCGGCACTGGAACCGGCCGCGCCTTCCAGGCCCAACGGGTCATGGACGTGCTGGCCGAGCATCTGCAAACCGCCGCAGATGCCCAGCAATTTGCCGCCGTAGCGCAGGTGACGATGGATCGCCGTCTCCCAACCGTTGGCGCGCAGGTAGGCCAGGTCGCTGCGCACGCTTTTCGAGCCGGGCAGGATAATCAGGTCGGCCGGCGGGATGGGCTGGCCGGGGCCGACGAATTGCAGGTCGACTTGCGGGTGCAGGCGCAGCGGATCGAAATCGGTGTGGTTGCTGATGCGCGGCAAGACCGGCACCACCACTTTCAGCACTTGCTCGGCCTTGTCGATCTGGCGTTGATCGAGGCCATCCTCGGCTTCCAGGTGCAGGTCCATCACGTAGGGCAATACGCCGATCACCGGTTTGCCGGTGCGCGCCTCCAACCAGTCCAGGCCCGGTTGCAGCAAAGCGATGTCGCCACGAAAACGGTTGATGATGAAGCCTTTGACCCGCGCCTGTTCGCTGGGGGAAAGCAACTCCAGCGTGCCGACCAGATGGGCGAACACCCCGCCGCGATTGATATCGGCGATCAGCAACACCGGGCAGTCCACCGCCTCGGCAAAGCCCATGTTGGCGATGTCACCGGCGCGCAGGTTGATCTCGGCCGGCGAGCCAGCGCCTTCCACCATGACCACCGGATAGGCCGCGCTCAAGCGCGCGTGGGAGGCCAGCACCGCTTGCATGGCGATGGCTTTGTAATCGTGATAAGCCACGGCGTTCATGGTGGTGACGGCGCGGCCATGGATGATCACCTGGGCGCCGGTGTCGCTGTTGGGCTTGAGCAGCACCGGGTTCATGTCTGTGTGCGGCTCGAGCCCGGCGGCCTGGGCCTGCACCGCCTGGGCGCGACCGATTTCGCCGCCGTCGGCCGTCACGGCACTGTTGAGGGCCATGTTCTGTGGCTTGAACGGTACCACGCCCACACCCTGGCGCCGGACCCAGCGGCACAAAGCCGTGACCAGGGTACTTTTGCCGGCATCGGACGTGGTGCCCTGCACCATCACTGTGGTCATTGGGTGTCCTTGGCGTAGGCCTCGAAGGCCTGTTCGAGGCGCAGGAATTCGCTGTCGTCGGCCGGCAGCCCGAAACGCAGGCTGCTGGTGTTCACGAACAGGCGCAGGAGAATGCCGCGCTGGGCCATGAAATCGTGCAGCCCCTGGGCGTGCTCGGTGACCAGCCATTGGAACAATCCGCAGCCGCCCTGCGGCTTGAAACCGTGGCGTTCAAGCAACAGCGCCAGGCGTTGGCTCGTGGCTTGGCAGCGTTGGCGCTGGTCTGCGTGGGCGGCGCTGTCCAGCAGGCAGGCCTGGCCCAGTACCCGGGTCGGCCCGCTGACGACCCACGGCCCGACTTGTTCGGCGAGCAACTTGAGCAAGCGGCGCTCGGCCAAGACAAAGCCCAGGCGAACCCCGGCGAGGCCAAAGAACTTGCCGAACGAACGCAGCACGATCAGCCCGACCAGATGGGTGTGCGCCGCCAGGCTCAGCGCCGGCGTGACGTCCATGAAGGCTTCATCCACCACCAGCCAGCCACCGCGCTGGGCCAGGCGGGCATGCCAGTCCAACAAGCGCTCGGGCGCCAGGCTCAAGCCCGTGGGGTTGTTCGGATTGACCACCACCAACACGTCGAGGCTGTCGAGAAAGAAATCCACTTCCGCTTCCAGTACTTCGCGCACGATATAGCCACTGCGGCGCCAGGCTTCGGCGTGCTCGGCATAACAGGGCGACAAGACGCCGACCTTGCCGCTGCGACGCAGGCGCGGCAACAGCTGGATGGCCATCTGCGAACCGGCCACCGGCAGCACATCTAATGCACCGTAGTAGTCGCAGGCGGCCTGCTCCAATCCATCATCGGTTTCCGGCAGGCGCGCCCAGGCCCGCAGGGGAATGGCCGGAACGTCGAACGGCCAAGGCGCGAGGCCGCTGGACAAATCGAGCCAATCGGCCTCGGCAACGCCGTATTGCCGGGCCGCATTGCGCAAGCGTCCGCCGTGCTCAAGCATAGAACTCAGCTCCCAGGCAGAGAATCAGCAACCACAACCATACCCCGCGCTGGACCAATTGCCAGCCGCGATCAATGGAATCGGCACTCGCCGGCACGCCTTCGCCCAAGGGCGGACGTTGGTGCAGTTCGCCGTGGTAAACCGCCGCCCCGCCCAGCTCCACACCCAGCGCTCCGGCCCCGGCGGCCATCACCGGCCCGGCGTTGGGGCTGTCCCAGGTCGGGCCCTGGGTGCGCCAGCACTTGAGCGCCAGACGGGTTTTGCCGAGCAGCGCGTAGGTCAACGCCACCAGGCGTGCCGGAATGTAGTTGAGCACGTCGTCGATCTTCGCAGCCGCCCAGCCAAAGCGCTCGAAGCGCTCGTTGCGGTAGCCCCACATGGCGTCGAGGGTATTGCTCAGGCGGTACAGCACCACACCGGGCGCGCCGGCCACGGCGAACCAGAACAACGCGGCGAACACCGCGTCGCTGCCGTTTTCCAGCACCGACTCGGTGGCGGCGCGGGCCACGGCGGTTTCATCCAGTTCAGCCGTCTCGCGACTGACCAGGTAGCCGACACGTTGGCGCGCCTGCTCCAGGTCACCGCTGCGCAGCGCCCGCGCCACCGGCTCGACATGCTCGCCGAGGCTGCGCAGGCCGAGGGCACAGTACAACGCCAGGATCTCCACCAACCAGCCCACCATCGGCGCCCAGGACAGGGCCGTGGCCAGCAGGGTCAACGGCACCACCGCGATCACCCACGCCGTCACCCCGTGACTGCGCCAGCCACGCCCACCGGCGTTGAAGCGCTGTTCGATGCGATCGGCGAAACGACCGAACGCCACCAGCGGATGCCAGCGCCGGGGCTCGCCCAACAGCGCATCCAGTGCCACCGCGGCGGCACTGAGCAACGCCACACTCATGGGCTCACTCCCCAACGGTTTTCATACAGCAGTTCATGGAGCGGACGCGGTTGCGCCCAACCTTCCAGGGCGAGCATCGGTGCCGGGTAAAAGCCCTCGACCGGGCCCAGGCAGAGGATCGCCAGCGGCTTGGCCCCGGCGGGCAGGCCCAGCAGATCGGCCAGGGCCTGGGGTTCGAACAACGACACCCAGCCCATCCCCAACCCTTCGACGCGGGAGGCCAGCCACAGATTCTGGATCGCGCAGGACAGCGAGGCCAGGTCCATTTCCGGCAAGGTCCGGCGGCCGAAGATGTGTCGCTCGCGATCCTCCATCAACGCCGCCACCAGCACCTCGGCGCAGTCGTCGATGCCTTCGACCTTGAGTGTCATGAACTCATCGCTGCGCTCGCCCAGGGCCTCGGCGGTGCGAATGCGCTCCTGCTCCACCAGTTCGCGGATCTGCCCACGCAAGGCGCGGTCGCTGATACGGATGAATCGCCACGGTTGCATCAAGCCAACGCTGGGCGCCTGGTGCGCGGCTTCCAGCAGACGACGCAGCAAGGCCGGCTCCACCGTGCCGCCGCTGAAATGGCGCATGTCGCGGCGCTCGGCAATGGCGCGGTAGACCGCTTCGCGTTCGGCCTGGGAGAAAGCGGTGTCTGTCATGGCCGCTTCGCGAGCAAGCTCGCTCCCACACTGGCAGGCGTTGTACTTGAGATCACACAATCCCCTGTGGGAGCGAGCTTGCTCGCGATAGCGGCCTCAAGCCCGGGCGCAAACAACGCGGCAATCGCCCTGGGATTGGACGGAAAATAAAAGTGCACATAGGAAGCCGTCATCCGCCCCTGCCGGAAAACCGCCTCCGCCCCTCGCCCGCCATTCGGGCTATGACCACGGGCAATCGGTTCAACCTCGGTGCTGGTCAGGGAGTGATGATAGGTATGCCCACGCAGGTTGCCTTCCGGCAAATCCACCGATTGCAGCGCCAGGGCCGCCAGGCGCTTTTGCATCTGCGCATCGCCGGCCAGCAATCCCAGCAGTTCGGCGCGCACGCCGTCGACATCGGTCAATGAATCGAGCAGATACAACATGCCGCCGCATTCGGCGAGCAACGGTTTATCGGCTGCGTGGTGGGCACGGATCGCGGCCAGCATCGGGGTATTGCGGGCCAGCGCAACGTGGTGCAGCTCCGGATAACCGCCAGGCAGATAAAGGCTGTCCGCCTCGGGCAGTTCGCTGTCATGGATCGGCGAAAAGAAGCTCAACTGCGCGCCCATGGCCCGCAGCAGATCAAGGCTGGCGCCATAGGTGAAGGCGAACGCTTCGTCACGGGCCACGGCGATGCGCACCCCAGCGAGCCACGGCTCCACGGCGATCACCTCGGGCGCGGCGAACGCCACGGCGGGCGGCAACGCCACTTCGCAACTCCCGGCCAAAGCATCGGCCGCCGCGTCGAGGCGCAGGTCGAGATCGTTCAATTCACTGGCCTGGACCAACCCGAGATGACGGCTGGGCAATTCGATGCCGGTTTCCCGGGACAGCGCGCCGTACCAACGCAGGCCTTCGGTCAGGCTGCCTTCGAGCAATTGTGCATGACGCAAGGTGCCGACCCGGTTGGCCAAGACCCCGGCGAACGGCAGGTCCGGTTGATAACGGGCCAGGCCCAGGGCCAGGGCGCCGAAAGTCTGGGCCATGGCCGTGCCGTCGATCACCGCCAACACCGGCACGCCGAAATGTCGCGCCAGATCGGCGCTGGACGGCGTGCCATCGAACAGCCCCATCACCCCTTCGATCAGGATCAGGTCCGCTTCGGCGGCGGCTTCCCACAACAGCCGCCGGCTTTCCTGCTCGCCGACCATCCACATGTCCAATTGATAGACCGGCGCGCCACTGGCCCGCTCCAGGATCATCGGATCGAGGAAGTCCGGGCCGCACTTGAAGACGCGCACCTTGCGTCCCTGGTTGCGATGCAAACGAGCCAGGGCGGCGGTGACGGTGGTCTTGCCTTGGCCCGAGGCCGGAGCGGCGATCAGCACCGCCGGGCAGTGGCGAGCATCACTCACAGCTCGACGCCTTTCTGCGCCTTGATGCCGGCCTGGAACGCGTGCTTGATCATGCCCATTTCCGTCACGGTATCGGCCAGCTCGATCATCTCCGGCTTGGCGCCACGCCCGGTCACCACCACATGCTGCATCGGTGGACGGGCCTGCAGATCGCTCAGCACCTGGTCGAGGTCGAGGTAGCCGTGCTTGAGGGCGATGTTCAGTTCGTCGAGCACCACCAGGCCAATGGACGGATCGCTGAGCAACTGACGCGATACGGCCCAGGCGGCTTCGGCGGCGGCGATGTCGCGCTGACGGTCCTGGGTTTCCCAGGTAAAACCTTCACCCATGACATGAAAACGCACCTGCTCCGGGAAGCGGCGGAAAAACAGCTCTTCACCGGTGCTGTTGCGCCCCTTGATGAACTGCACCACACCGCATTGCATGCCATGGCCCATGGACCGGGCCAGCATGCCGAACGCCGAGCTGCTCTTGCCCTTGCCGTTACCGGTCAGCACCAGCAGCAAGCCGCATTCATTCGGCGAGTTGGCGATGCGCTCGTCGATCACGGCTTTCTTGCGCAGCATGCGCGCCAGGTGGCGTTCGTCGCGATCAGACGTATCGGTGCTGAGGGAGTCAGTCATGGGAGCTCTCCGTTGGGATTGGATAACGGCGGGCGGGCAGAAAAAAGACGGCAACAAGCCTGGCATCGCCCACCGTGATGCCGTTGGATGAATCAGGCCGGTCTCCGGGCTCATGAGCGGCGTAATGCCGGTCTGTGCGCCTTCCCATGTCGGCGACACAGTGGCTTAAGCACAGCGTTGACTCATTTACCGTTGCGGGGGCAGCGCCGGGTTCGTGTGCACTCACCGGCTTCCCTGTTTCACTCTGTCGAACACCGTCACAGAGCACCTGAAACAAGCGGCGAAGGTTAGAGGGTTGGGGGTGGAGCGTCAATTAAAGCCGCCACGGGTCATGCACCGAGCATTGGCCTCGATCAATAAAATGACGCCAATCTTGTGCCACGCTACGGCAAGTGATATCAAATAGGCATCACGACCCGATATCACAAGAACAAGAGGGCAAAACATGCAAGGCATGCTCATCAGCAATCCAAAACTGGAATTCCTGCGCCCGGTGCTGGAACGCTGGTTTGATTGTATCGACCGCTACAACGCCGTACGCGGCGATAACGACACGCCCTATTGGTTCGATGAACGGGCCAACCTCAGCTTGTTGTCGGCCGCCGCCTGGATGGCCGAGATGGTCACGCTGCAGAACGCGCCGACCCGCAAGCAGAATGAAGAAGGCGAACGCAACGTCAGCGCCGACCTGTTCATCGCCAGCACCGAGGAGCGGGCCTTCATCCAGGCCACCCAACGCTGGCCCAAGGTCAACAACTTGAACCTGACCCAACCGCTGTCGGAAGCCACCAGCGATGCCAAGCGCATCAGCTACGCCAGCGACCTGAAGCTGGGCTGCCTGTTCGTCTCGCCGCAAAAAGCCCAGCAAAGCGCGACCCCCGAAGAACTGCAGGACATGATCGACGACCTGCAGAAGGAAAACACCTGCGCCGTGGCCTGGTACTTCCCTTACGCCTATCGCAAGTTGCGCAACGAAGCCGGGCATTATCACCCGGGTATCGCCGTGTTGTTCAAACAGGCCCACGGCTGACTCAATCCACGCCAAAACTGTGGGGAAACTGTGGGAGCGAGCTTGCTCGCGATAGCGGCGGGCCAGTCAGACCGCTATCGCGAGCAAGCTCGCTCCCACCGGTGGGCTTATCTGCTGACACTCGTCCTGCAGTTGAACCATCGCGTGCCTACGCTTCTCTATGAATAACTACATGCATTCATAGGGAAGCCAGCATGCTCAAGCCACCGCACCTTCTGATCGTCGCCCTTGCCGCCGGGCTTGTCGCTTGTGGCGAGTCTTCCACCCTGCAAGTGTCCGATGGCACCGGCCCTGCGCCGAAACTGCCTGAACCAAACAAGACCCTGGTCCCGACCGTCAACATCGCCGAAGCCATCGGCTGGCCGCAAGGCGCCAAGCCAACCCCGGCCCAGGGTCTGCAAGTGGGCGCGTTCGCCGAAGGACTGGACCATCCGCGCTGGCTCTACGTGCTGCCCAATGGCGATGTGCTGGTAGCCGAAACCAATGCCCCGTCCAAGCCGGATGATGCCAAGGGCATCCGTGGCTGGGTGATGAAAAAAGTCATGGGCCGCGCCGGTGCCGGGGTGCCCAGCCCCAATCGCATCACGTTGTTGCGCGACGCCAATCACGACGGCATCGCCGAAACCCGCACGGTGTTCCTGGAAAACCTCAACTCGCCGTTCGGCATGACCCTGGTCGGCAATGACCTGTACGTGGCCGATACCGACCGGCTGATCCGCTTTCCCTACAAGGACGGGGATACGCAAATCAAGGCCGAACCGATCAAGGTCGTCGACCTGCCCGGGGGCACGCTCAACCATCACTGGACCAAGAACGTGATTGCCAGCCGTGACGGCACCAAGCTGTACGTCACCACCGGCTCGAACAGCAACGTCGCGGAAAATGGCATGGAGGCCGAAGAAGGTCGCGCCGCCATCTGGGAAGTGGACCGTACCAGCGGCAATCACCGGATCTTCGCCTCAGGCCTGCGCAACCCCAACGGCCTGGCCTGGGAACCGCGCAGCGGCGCGCTCTGGACAGCGGTGAACGAACGGGATGAGATCGGTAGCGACCTGGTACCGGACTACATCACATCGGTCAAGGACGGTGCCTTCTACGGCTGGCCCTACAGCTATTATGGGCAGCACGTTGATACTCGGGTCGAACCACAAAACCCGGCCCTGGTAGCCAAGGCCATCGCCCCGGACTACGCCGTCGGCCCCCACACCGCCTCACTGGGCCTGACCTTCGCCGAAGGCAGCGCCTTGCCTGCACCGTTTACCGAAGGGGCTTTCATCGGTCAGCACGGCTCCTGGAACCGTAAGCCCCACAGTGGTTATAAAGTGATTTTCGTACCGTTCAACGGCGGCAAACCGGTGGGGCAACCGGTGGATGTGCTGACCGGCTTCCTGAACGCCGACGAAAAAGCCCAGGGCCGGCCAGTGGGCGTGGTGATCGACAAGCAGGGTGGGTTGCTGGTGGCTGATGATGTGGGGAACAAGATTTGGCGGGTGTCAGGTAAATAAGGCCGACACGCCTTTGTGAGCGCCGCCTGATCTGTGGGAGCAAGGCTTGCCCGCGATGGAAGCGATGCGGTCTGTCAGAGATCGAGGCGCCTGTTTCGCGAACAAGCTTTGCTCCACAGATCAGGGCAACAACAACTCAGGGATTGCGCGCCAGGTGCTCCGGTTGCAGCACACGCTTGGCGCCCAGATAGGCCTTCTGCCAATAAGCCTTGGACAGGCTGTCGAGCTTGACCGTGCCACCCGTGGCCGGCGCGTGGACGAAGCGCCCCTCACCGACATAGATCCCGGCATGGCTGACCTGGGAACCGCCGTTGGTGGCGAAGAAAACCAGGTCACCGCTCTGCAACGCGTCCTTACCCACTTCAGGCGCCCGCATGCTGATCATTTCCCGCGTGGAACGTGGCAAGGCAATACCGGCGGCGTCGCGGTACACATAGCCGATCAAGCCACTGCAATCGAAGCCTGAATCCGGCGTGTTGCCGCCCCAACGATAAGGCGTCCCCACCAGGCCCAGCGCCCGGAACAGCACATCTTCGGCGGCCGGGGAAAAGGATTGCGTGGGAGCAAAGACCACCGGGGCCCGCACAACAGGTGCTGGCGGCGGGGTACGGCTGGCGCACGCACTGAGCAGTGCGGCGCAGAAGATGAGCGCGAGGCGGGCCGACGTCAACATATGCAGAACAATCCTGATCTGGATGCGGCTTTTCTGCCGTGGGCATGAAAACAAATCCGCCTGCGTAATACGCAGGCGGATTGCCATCAATCAATGATCAAGGATTCTAGCGGCTATGCAGCAAACTTCAAGTAAGACTTTAAGTTTGCCTTACAAACTGTGTGCTTACTTACGAGCAGTGACGACAGTCGGTGCCATGGCGAGGGCTCGCTTGGCTTCGATGAAGGTCTTGCTCCAGTAGCTGTCGCCCAGGCTGTCGATCCGCACACCACCGCTGCGGCGGCTGCTGGAATGGATGAACTGGTTGTCGCCCAGGTAGATACCGGCATGGCTGACGCGACCGCGACGACCGTTGGTGCTGAAGAACAGCAGGTCACCGGGCTCCAACTGATTGCGCGCGACCAGTGGGGCATTCACGTTGATCATTTCGCGAGTGGAACGCGGCAGGTTCATGCCGGCCTCTTCGCGGAACAGATAACCGATGAAACCGCTGCAATCGAAGCCGGCTTCAGAAGTACCGCCAAAACGGTAGCGGGTGCCGATCAACGACATACCACGTTCCAGGATGCTGTCAGCCAGTACTGGAAGCTGGTAAGGCTTGCTGCCGGCGAAGGCTGCGAGCTCTTTGTCGGAGGCCATTTCTTCCTGGAACGCAACGGAGGAAGACTGGGCAGTAACGGAATTCTGGACCTGTGGTTGTGGCGCTTGCTGGGACACTGGAGAGTGGGCAGCGCAACCGAACAACAGGGTAACGAGTGCGAGAGGCACGAGGGGTGCGAAGCGATTTAGCATGGGCACGACCGTGGCTGAAGTAGTAAAGATGGCGAGACTATGCCCTCTATCAACCTCATTTGCAAATTCAATCGATGCAAATGTGACTTCTTGATTTCTCGTTTACATCTAAGCGCTTAAGCCCGGTTTGAGTGGGTTGCAGGCCTGCGACCCAGTAAAACCGCGGGCTTCGCCGCACCAAGAACAGGCTATGAGCCATCATCTGGCGACAGTTTTACCAGCCTAAAGTTTCTTTCAAGAAGGGAATGGTCAGCTTGCGCTGGGCCTGGAGAGAGGCCTGGTCGAGACGTTCGAGCAATTCGAACAAGGCGCTCATGCTGCGGGTGCCACGGGTGAGGATGAAATGCCCGACTTCATCGGTCAGGTGCAGGCCACGGCGAGAAGCGCGCAACTGCAATGCACGGAGTTTGTCTTCGTCGGACAGCGGTCGCATCTGGAAAATCAGCGCCAAGGTGAGACGAGACTTGAGGTCCGCCAGTTTCACCGGCAGCTCTCGCGGCGATGTCGAGGCGGCGATCAGCAAGCGCCGGCCACTGTCGCGCAACCGATTGAACAGATGAAACAGTGCCTCTTCCCAATCAGCCTTGCCGGCCACGGCTTGGAGATCGTCCAGGCAGACCAGTTCGTACTGTTCCAGGTTGTCGAGGATTTCAACGCCGCGATCCAGCAACTCAGCCAACGGCAAGTACACCGCCGGTTCGCCCAGTTGCTCGAACCGCAGGCACGCGGCCTGCAACAAGTGCGTGCGCCCTACCCCGTCCTTGCCCCACAGATAAATCAGGCTCTCGGTCCAGCCGGCGTCGGCTTCGCAAAGCCGCTCGACATAGCCGAGTGCAGCGGCATTGGCGCCTGGGTAGTAATTGATAAAGGTGGCGTCATCACGCAGACGCACACCTAGGGGCAGCTGAATCGGTTTCATGCTGACTGAACAGTTCCCAAGGAACCGTTAGTGGCCTCTGTGTAAAGTGCGCAAAGTTTATACCCGTGGCGCGGACCGCACAATGCGCCGGACCACGAGCAAAATCAAAGGTTTGCAGCGGCAAGGCCGTGGAGCGTCAGTTTCCCTGACACCCCGCCGGCCATTTGCCCTACAGATCAGGGTCTTCGGCGCCGCTGTAGATGTCCGAATCCTTGTACAGATCGTGCATATGGCGCACCAGCACCATGATCACCGCCGCCACCGGCAGCGCCAGCAGGATCCCGGTGAAACCGAACAACTCGCCACCGGCCAGGATCGCGAAGATCACCGCCACCGGATGCAGGCCAATCCGATCACCCACCAACAGCGGCGTCAGCACCATGCCCTCCAAGGCCTGCCCGACCATGAACACCGCCACGATGCCGACCATCGGGTACAAGTCGCCGCCGAACTGGAACAGCCCGGCAACCAGCGCCGCGCCAATCCCGATCACGAACCCCATGTAGGGCACGATGGCCGCCAGCCCGGCGATCAAGCCGATCAACAGCCCCAGCTCCAGCCCCACCAGCATCAGCCCGGCCGCATAGATGAAACCCAGGGCCACCATCACCAGCAACTGCCCGCGCACGAACGCCCCCAACACTTCATGGCATTCACCGGTCAGGGTCATGATGCGTTCTTCGCGATGACGCGGCAGCAGGCTGCGGATCTTGGCCATCATCAGGTCCCAGTCCCGCAGCAGATAGAAGGCCACCACCGGAATCAGCACCAGGTTCGCCAGCCAACCCATCAACGCCAAACCCGAGGCCGTGGCCTGGCTCAACACCACGCCGACAATGTCGGTAGTCTGGCCCATGTGCTCGCTGATGGCGGCCTTGACCTTGTCGAACTTCCAGAAACCGTCGGCCAAGCCCAATTTCGACTGCACCCACGGCACCGCGCTGTGCTGCAACCAGTCGAGCATCTGCGGCGCCAATTCGTACAGGCGCACCAGTTGCTTGGCGAGCATCGGTATCAGCACCAGTAACAGAGCGCTCACAATCAGTGTGAACAGCGCAAACACCGCCACCACGCCCCAGGTCCGCGACAGGCCGAGTTTTTCCAGGCGATCCACCACCGGATCGAACAGATAGGCCAACAACAAGGCAACCAGGAACGGCGTGAGGATCGGGTGCAACAAATAGATAAGCGCGAACAGCAGGGCAACCCCGCCCAACCAGAACCAACGCCGCGTATCGCCCATGAACCACTCCTAGCTATATAAAGAAAGACAACCTACCAGCGGAACCGCAAGTTGGCGGCCGGTGCTGGCGCTGGTGCCGCAACCGGGGTCGAGCCATCGGTGGCGGGCGGCGCCACCGGCACCGGCGCGAGGGCCTCACCGGCTGGAACTTCCTGCAGTTTTGCCAGGGCCAACTGCGCCTTCAATTGTTCGGCGCTGCCGTTGACCCGATAGACGATCCGGTCCCCTTCAACCCGCTGCAACTGCCCAGCGAACGGTTCGAGTAGACGCCCTAGCGCCGCATAACGCTCCAGGTTCATGCCCTGCACCTCCAACAGTTGCTCGGTGGCCACGCCCGGCTTGGCAACGAAACGCGGCGCCAGCCGCTGACTCACCGCAAGCATGACCGCATCGGCCAAGGCCGCAGGATCGGCGCCCTGGGCCGTGCCCTGCTCGCGCTGATCCCCCAGCCACAGGCGCCAGGTGCCATGCCACTGGCCGCCCTCTTCCTTGGCATGCACCGCCAGCAAGGCATCCGTCGCGTAGCGCTCCGAGGCATCGCGCAACGGCGCCGGGTCGCTGCCTTCCAGGTTCGGCGCGGTGGCGACGATCTGCTCGCTCAAATCCGCCAGCGGCAGGTGCAGTGCCAGGCCCCGATGCTGCGCGGCACGCCGCAGCGGCATGGCGCTGGCCTGGCCGTCGCCCACCAGGCTGGAGCCCTCGGCCGAATCGTTCAGCCACCAGCCCAGGATCGATGGCCGGTTCGCGCTCCACAACGACAAGCCTGCCGAGCGCAATGCCCGATCGGTGCTCGCCGGGTCGAAGTCCACCTTGAGGCTTTCCGGCGGGCCGGCGTCGTAGCCATATTGAAGAATGATCTGTTGCGGGTCCTGGCGAATGGCCGCCAACCCGGGGTTCTGGGCCGCCTTGGCGTCGCCGGTCAGGCGCAGCACCAGCGTGTCCAGGGCGCGCAGCGTCGCCTGGTTGCGCTCCTCCGGCGTCTGGCTGGTGACCGGTTCGAGCACTTGATAGAGGCCATTGACGGTTTCGGCATGGCTCGCCAGGCTGATCAACGACAAGCAGGCCACGGACAAGAATTTCAACAAACGCATGGAAGATTCCCGGACATAACGGCTGGAACAGGCCGTGTGAAGAAGATTGAGCATGGCTGTGACCACAGCACCCGGCAAAACATTCACACCCCCGGTGGAAGTTTCGCACGGTCATCACCATAACCGGTTACCGCTACACCTTATACAGAGGCGTTGCGCAGTACCAATATAAGAAATATCGGTTTTTTTCCGTGGATTATGTCCCTGCCCGTCGGCGCGAGGATGGCCGCTGCCCCTCAAGCCTGATAAAATCGCGCGCCTTCGCAGACCGGCAATGGCTGGGCTCCCGGAATAATTCGTACAACGGTTATTCAATGGCCCCGGCGTCGGTCGTTACCCAGAAATCCCCCCTAAAGGCCTGGATCATGAGCAAGCAACCCTCCCTGAGCTACAAGGACGCCGGTGTAGACATCGACGCCGGTGAAGCATTGGTCGAACGCATCAAGAGCGTCGCCAAGCGCACTGCGCGTCCGGAAGTCATGGGCGGCCTGGGCGGTTTCGGCGCCCTCTGCGAGATCCCGGCCGGCTACAAGCAACCGGTCCTGGTCTCGGGCACCGACGGCGTCGGCACCAAGCTGCGCCTGGCCCTGAACCTGAACAAGCACGACAGCATCGGCATCGACCTGGTGGCCATGTGCGTGAACGACCTGGTGGTCTGCGGCGCCGAGCCACTGTTCTTCCTTGACTACTACGCCACCGGCAAACTGAACGTCGACACCGCCGCCCAAGTGGTGACCGGCATCGGCGCTGGCTGCGAATTGTCCGGCTGCTCCCTGGTCGGCGGCGAAACCGCTGAAATGCCCGGCATGTACGAAGGCGAAGACTACGACCTGGCCGGCTTCTGCGTCGGCGTCGTGGAAAAAGCCGAGATCATCGACGGTTCGAAAGTCGCTGCCGGCGACGCCCTGCTCGCCCTGCCGTCCTCCGGCCCGCACTCCAACGGCTACTCGCTGATCCGCAAGATCATCGAAGTCTCGGGTGCCGACATTGAAAACACCCAGCTCGACGGCAAGCCACTGGCCGACCTGCTGATGGCCCCGACCCGCATCTACGTCAAGCCGCTGCTCAAGCTGATCAAGGACACCGGCGCCGTCAAGGCCATGGCCCACATCACCGGTGGTGGCCTGCTGGACAACATCCCGCGCGTGCTGCCAAAAGGCGCCCAGGCCGTGGTCGACGTGGCGAGCTGGACCCGCCCGGCGGTGTTCGACTGGCTGCAAGAGAAAGGCAATGTCGATGAAACCGAAATGCACCGCGTGCTGAACTGCGGCGTGGGCATGGTCATCTGCGTAGCCCAGGAGCACGTCGAGACCGCCCTGAACGTCCTGCGTGAAGCCGGCGAGCAGCCTTGGGTCATCGGCCAGATCGCCACCGCGGCCGAAGGCGCTGCACAGGTCGAGCTGAAAAACCTTAAGGCGCACTGATGTCCGCAACCTGTGACGTGGTGGTGCTGCTGTCCGGCACCGGCAGCAACTTGCAGGCCTTGATCGACAGCACGCGGACCGGCGACAGCCCGGTCCGTATCCGCGCGGTGATTTCCAACCGCGCCGATGCCTACGGCCTGCAACGCGCCAGGGACGCAGGGATTGACACCCGCGTCCTCGATCACAAGGCGTTCGAGGGCCGCGAAGCCTTTGACGCCGCGCTGATGGAACAGATCGACACCTTCAATCCGCAACTGGTCGTACTCGCTGGCTTCATGCGCATCCTCAGCGCTGGCTTCGTGCGTCACTACCAGGGCCGCCTGTTCAATATCCATCCCTCGCTGCTGCCCAAATACAAAGGGTTACACACTCACCAGCGCGCGCTGGAGGCCGGAGACACCGAGCATGGCTGCTCCGTGCACTTTGTCACCGAGGAACTCGATGGCGGACCACTGGTCGTACAGGCAGTAATACCGGTAGAGTTGCACGACACGCCGCAAAGCCTGGCGCAACGGGTTCACGCCCGCGAGCACCAGATCTACCCGATGGCCGTGCGTTGGTTTGCCGAAGGACGGTTGACCCTCGACGATCGCGGTGCCTCACTGGACGGCCAGTTACTCGCCGCCAGCGGCCATTTGATTCGATACTAGGAGATTTTATGCGTCGCGCCCTGCTCTTCGCTTGCGCTCTGCTTGCCTTGCCCCTGGCACAGGCCGCAGAACTTCAACCGTTCTCCGCCAGCTACACCGCCGACTGGAAACAGTTGCCCATGAGCGGCACCGCCGAGCGCAACCTGACCAAGGAAGCCAACGGCACCTGGAAGCTGAGCTTCAAGGCTTCGATGATGATCGCCAGCCTGACCGAAGAAAGCACCCTGACCCTGGACAAGGACACTCTGCTGCCGCAGTCCTACCACTTCGAACGGGGTGGCCTGGGCAAGGCCAAGAAGGCCGACCTGGACTTCGACTGGAATACCAAGATGGTCACCGGCACCGATCGCGGTGACGCGGTCAAGCTGCCGCTCAACCGGGGCATGGTCGATAAATCCACTTACCAGTTGGCCCTGCAACATGACGTGGCGGCTGGCAAGAAAAGCATGAGCTATCAGGTCGTGGACGATGGCGAAATCGATACCTATGACTTCCGTGTCCTGGGCTCGGAGAAGGTCGACACCAAGGCCGGCCAGATCGATGCGATCAAGGTCGAGCGCGTGCGCGACCCGACACAAAGCAAGCGCATCACCGTGCTCTGGTTCGCCAAGGACTGGGATTACCTGCTGGTGCGCCTGCAACAGGTCGAGACCGACGGCAAGGAGTACAACATCATGCTCCAGGACGGCACGGTCAACGGCAAGGCTGTGAAAGGCAGCTGATCCAAGCCGATAACAAGAAGCCCCGCACATGCGGGGCTTTTTGTTGCCCGAGTTTCAAACCCACCACCTACCCCCTGTGGGAGCGAGCTTGCTCGCGATGACGGCTTCACAGTCAACATCACCACCAACTGATACACCGCTATCGCGAGCAAGCTCGCTCCCACAGGGGGGGTTTGCTTTCAATCAAGGACTGCGCTGCAACATGAAAACTTCTTCATGCACGCCACCTGCGACCGAATGCCGCGCACTGCCTGGCCTGCAGGATTGTTGCGCTTTGCATGAAAACTTCTTAACGAACCGAGGCATTTACTTAGCACGCTATCCAAACCTATAACAAAGTCCTGCACACGCCTTGCTGCAGATAACAGAGATTGGAGCTTGCAAGATGACTGTGAAAGTAACTGAACGCGACGACGCCCATATGTCCCACGAAGGCATTGCCGCCGGCATTCGGATTTGGGACGTGCATCAACAGGATCTACTGGTGGGGATGTTCCACTCCGAAACGGACGCCCACAGCTACAAGGCTGAGCTGGAGCGTGAAGAACGACTGCGCTCGCGTGAAATGGCAGAATCCTGAATTCCTGAATTCCTGAATTCCTGAATTACAGAAACACCTGTGGGAGCGAGCTTGCTCGCGATAGCGGTATATCAGTGACAGAGACATGGACTGATATGACGCCATCGCGAGCAAGCTCGCTCCCACAGGTTTTGTGGTCAGATCACCCTTACCACATCAAATCATCAGGAATCTGATACGCCGCGTACGGATCATCGGCATCCACTTCTTCGGTCTGGGTATTGAGCTGGACGATGCGCTTGGGGTCGCGTTCCTGGATCTTCAGGGCTGCCTCGCGCGGGATCACTTCGTAGCCGCCGGCGTGGTGGACGATCGCCAGGGAGCCACTGCTCAACTTGTTACGCATCAGGGTATTGACCGAGATGCGCTTGACCTTCTTGTCGTCAACGAAGTTGTAATAGTCCTCGGTGGTCAGCTTCGGCAGGCGCGAGACTTCGATCAATTGCTTGATCTGCGCGGCCCGGGCCTTCTGCTCGACCTTTTCCTGCTGCTGCCGGTTGAGTTCCTGGTCGCGCTTGACCTTTTCGGCCATCGCTTCCTGGGCGGCACGCTGCTGGGAATCATCCAGTTCTATCTGGCCTTTATGGGCCAGGCGTTGCTGCTTCTGTTTCTCTTTGCCGACCTGCTTGGCCTGCTTTTGGTTGACCAGCCCTGCTTTGAGCAACTGGTCGCGAAGGGAAAGGCTCATGGTGCTTACTCACTTAGGCAACGGCCTCAGCCACAGCTGGGCAAATTCTTTTCCTGACGTTTGGCTTCGCCCCACAAGGCGTCCAACTCTTCGAGGGTGCAATCTTCCATGGGACGGTGGGTGTCGCGCAATGCCTGTTCGATAAATCGGAACCGCCGCTCGAATTTCCCGTTGGCGTCGCGCAGCGCGGTTTCCGGATCGACCTTGAGGTGGCGCGCCAGGTTCACCACGCTGAACAGCAGATCGCCGATCTCGTCGCTGATGGCCACCGGATCGTTGTCGGCCATGGCTTCGAGCACTTCGTCCAGTTCCTCGCGGACTTTATCGAGCACCGGCAAAGGCCCTGGCCAGTCGAAACCGACCTGGCCGGCACGCTTCTGCAGCTTCGCCGAGCGGGACAACGCCGGCAGCGCCCCCGGTACATCGTCGAGTAGCGACAATTGCTCGGGCGCCGAGGCTTTCTCGGCCCGTTCCTCAGCCTTGATTTCTTCCCAGCGCTGCTTGACCTGTTCTTCGCTCAGGCGCGGGATATCCACGGGCGCATACAGGTCACCGGTAGGAAATACATGAGGATGGCGGCGGATCAGCTTGCGGGTAATGCTGTCGACCACGCCAGCGAATTCGAAGCGGTTTTCTTCCCGGGCCAACTGGCTGTAATACACCACCTGGAACAACAGATCGCCCAACTCGCCCTGCAAGTGATCGAAATCGCCGCGCTCGATCGCATCGGCCACCTCGTAGGCTTCTTCAAGCGTATGGGGAACGATGGTGGCGTAGGTTTGCTTGATGTCCCACGGGCAGCCGTACTGCGGGTCCCGCAGGCGGTTCATCAGGTGGAGCAGGTCTTCGAGGCTGTACATCAATCCATCCCATTACAAAAAAGCCCTGTGGGAAATAATTCAATGAGCGCACGCCTGTGGGAGCACGTCTGTGGGAGCAGCCCTGTGGGAGCAAAGCTTGCTCGCGATAACGGTGAGTCAGTCTCCAGATAGGCTGGGACCACTACCACAATCGCGAGCAAGCTTTGCTCCCACAGACTTTGCTCCCACAAACTTTTTCCCACATTTTTGGACTGCGCTTAACCCGGCGTCCGGTTACGCCGGGTCTCGATGATGTTCGGCAACTGGGAAATCCGCCCCAGCAACCGCCCCAGCGCATCCAACCCCGGAATCTCGATGGTCAGGGACATCAGCGCGGTGTTGTCTTCCTTGTTCGAACGGGTGTTGACCGCCAGCACGTTGATCCGCTCGTTCAGCAACACCTGAGAGACGTCACGCAGCAGACCGGATCGGTCGTAGGCGCGGATGACGATGTCCACCGGATAGGTGAGCACCGGCACCGGGCCCCAGCTGACCTGGATGATCCGCTCCGGCTCGCGACCGGCCAGTTGCAGCACCGAGGCACAGTCCTGGCGGTGGATGCTCACGCCGCGGCCCTGGGTGATGTAGCCGACGATCGCATCCCCTGGCAACGGCTGGCAGCAGCCGGCCATCTGGGTCATCAGGTTGCCCACGCCCTGGATCTGGATATCGCCGCGCTTGCCCGGCTTGTAGCCGGTGGCCTTGCGCGGGATCAACTCCAGTTGCTCGTTGCCCCGCTCCGGCTCCACCAGTTGCTGGGCCAGGTTGACCAACTGCGCCAGGCGCAGATCGCCGGCACCGAGGGCGGCAAACATGTCCTCGGCGGTTTTCATGTTGGCTTTTTCGGCCAGCTTGTCGAAGTCAACCTGCGGCAAGCCCAGGCGACCGAGTTCACGCTCGAGCAAGGTCTTGCCGGCGGCGACGTTCTGGTCGCGGGCCTGCAACTTGAACCAGTGAACGATTTTCGCCCGCGCCCGGGAGGTGGTGATGTAGCCCAGGTTCGGGTTTAGCCAGTCACGGCTCGGCGTGCCGTGCTTGCTGGTGATGATCTCGACCTGTTCACCGGTCTGCAGGCTGTAGTTGAGTGGCACGATCCGCCCGTTGATCTTGGCACCGCGGCAGTTGTGGCCGATCTCGGTGTGGACCCGGTAGGCGAAGTCCAGCGGTGTCGCGCCCTTGGGCAGGTCGATCGCGTGGCCGTCGGGGGTGAAGATGTAGACCCGGTCCGGTTCGATGTCGACGCGCAGCTGTTCGGCCAGGCCGCCGATGTCACCCAGTTCCTCATGCCACTCGAGCACCTGACGCAGCCAGGAGATTTTCTCTTCGTAGTGGTTGGACCCGGACTTGACGTCGGTGCCCTTGTATTTCCAGTGGGCGCAGACGCCCAACTCGGCTTCCTCGTGCATGGAGTGGGTGCGGATCTGCACTTCCAGCACCTTGCCCTCGGGGCCGATCACCGCGGTGTGCAACGAGCGATAGCCGTTTTCCTTAGGGTTGGCGATGTAGTCGTCGAACTCCTTGGGAATGTGTCGCCACAAGGTGTGGACGATCCCCAGGGCGGTGTAGCAGTCGCGCATTTCCGGGACCAGTACACGAACGGCGCGAACGTCGTAGATCTGGCTGAACTCCAGGCCCTTGCGCTGCATTTTTCGCCAGATCGAGTAGATGTGCTTGGCCCGGCCACTGATGTCGGCTTCCACGCCCGTGGCCTGCAATTCTTCGCGCAACTGGGTCATCACATCGGTGATGAAGCGCTCGCGATCCAGGCGCCGTTCATGCAACAGCTTGGCGATCTGCTTGTATTGATCGGGTTCCAGGTAGCGGAAGGACAAATCCTCCAGCTCCCACTTGATGTGACCGATGCCGAGACGATGGGCCAGGGGCGCATAGATGTCGAACACCTCCCGGGCGACGCGATTGCGCTTTTCGTCATCGGCGGACTTCACGGCGCGGATCGCACAGGTGCGCTCGGCCAGCTTGATCAGCGCGACGCGCACGTCGTCGACCATCGCTACCAGCATCTTGCGCAGGTTTTCCACCTGGCCCTGGGTGCCCAGCACCATGGACTGGCGCGGGCTGAGGCTGGCGCTGATGGCGGCCATGCGCAGCACGCCGTCGATCAGCTTGGCCACCACGGTGCCAAAGCGCTGGCTGACCACCGGTAGCTGGATCTGCCCTTCGCGCACGCCGCGGTACAGCACCGCCGCCACCAGGGAATCCTGGTCGAGCTTGAGGTCAGCAAGAATTTCGGCGATTTCCAGGCCCGTCTGGAAACTCGAGGTGCCTTCGGACCACAGGTTTTTCGCCGCGTTGTGTTGCTGCTCCGCCTCGCGAGCGAACTCGCAGGCGGCCTTCAAGGCCTCGCGATCCAGTGCCATGTCGACGCTGACCGCATGATCGAGCCAAGCCTCGAGATTGATACTGCCGTCGGTGTTGATCGGCTGGTGTGCTCTCACCTGTACCATCTTTACTTACCTTCCCTACGACGCAGATTCAATGCGTCAACTTCGCTGACCTTTATGCCCGTGTTTGCGCCCAGGACTGTGGCGGATTGGCACGAGCGGGTCAGTCGGACAAGCCATCCTGGCTCGCTTCAAATAACGCCATGGCCTCGACATGCGCCGTTTGAGGAAACATATCGAGAATCCCGGCACGTTTTAACCGGTAGCCCTGCTTGATCAGTTCGACCGTATCCCGGGCCAAAGTTGCCGGGTTGCACGAAACATAAACCAACCGCTTGGCACCCAGGGACGACAGCTTGCGCACCACCTCGAAAGCACCGTCACGGGGTGGGTCCAAGAGTACCGCAGAAAAGCCTTCGCCGATCCATTCGGCATCCGCCAGAGGCTGGGATAAATCGGCCTGAAAAAAGGCAGTGTTATTCAAATTGTTGCTGACGGCATTGGCCGCCGCACGCTCCACCATGGTTTGCACGCCTTCGACGGCCACCACTTGGCGCACGCTTTTGGCCAGCGGCAAGGCAAAGTTGCCCAGGCCGCAGAACAGATCCAGCACCCGTTCCTCGGCTCGCGGCGCCAGCCATTGCAGGGCCTGGGCGATCATCGCCTCGTTGACCCCGGCGTTCACCTGGATGAAATCCCCAGGCCGGTACGCCAGCTCAAGGTCCCAGGCGTCCAAGCGAAACCCCAGGGCCTGCCCGGGCTCGACCGGTTGCGGTCCACCTTCACCGTGCAACCACAACTGGGCTTCATGAAACGCGCAGAAATCCTTGAGGATCGTCAGGTCGGCCTCCGACAGCGGCGCCATGTGGCGCAGCAATACCGCGATAGCCGAGCCGGCGAACAATTCCACATGCCCCAACGCCTGGGGTTTGCTCAAACGTCGAAGCATCTCCGGCAGGCGACTCATGATCGGCTGCAAGGGCTGTACCAGCACCGGGCAATCACCAATGGCGACGATGTCCTGGGTGCCAGCGGCGCGGAAACCCACTTCGAGCTTTTTCGCCTTCTGGTCCCAACGCACTGCCACCCGGGCGCGACGTCGATAACCAAACTCCGGCCCGCTCAACGGCGCGGCCCATTCATCCGGCTCGACCCCGGCCACCCGCGACAACTGCTCGGCGAGCATGCGCTGTTTCAGGGCGAGTTGTTCGTCATGGGGCAAATGTTGGACGCTGCAACCGCCGCAACGACCGGCATGGATGCACGGCGCCGGGCGACGCAGTTCACTGGACACGAACACCCGCTCGGTGCGGGCCTCAACCACTTTGCCGTGGGCACCGAGCACCCGCGCCTCGACCTCTTCACCGGCCAGGGCGCCGATGACGAACCAGGTCCGGCCATCGACGAACGCAATGCCTCGGCCATCGTTGGCCAGGCGTTCAATGGTCAAGCGCTGCTTCTTACCGGTGGGCACCTGCGGGGCCCGGCTTCCGCCGCTGGGCTGGAAGCGCAAGCCTCTTTCTTGCTTGGCCATCAGTTGGGCGCGTCGAAAATGCCGGTCGACAGATAACGGTCGCCACGGTCACAGATGATCGCGACGATCACCGCATTCTCCACTTCCTTGGACAAGCGCAGCATCCCCGCCACGGCACCGCCCGAAGACACGCCACAAAAGATGCCTTCTTCGCGCGCCAGGCGACGGGTCACGTCCTCGGCTTCGCTCTGGGCCATGTCGATGATGCGGTCCACGCGGTCGGCCTGGTAGATCTTTGGCAGATACTCTTCGGGCCAGCGGCGGATGCCGGGGATGGCCGAGCCTTCCATCGGTTGCAGACCAATGATCTGCACGTTCGGGTTCTGTTCTTTCAGGTAGCGCGAGGTGCCCATGATGGTACCGGTGGTGCCCATCGAGCTGACGAAATGAGTGATCGTGCCGTCGGTCTGGCGCCAGATCTCAGGGCCGGTGGTGGTGTAGTGGGCCTCGGGATTGTCGCCGTTGGCGAATTGATCCAGCACTTTGCCACGCCCCTCGGCCTGCATGCGCTCAGCCAGGTCCCGGGCGCCTTCCATGCCCTGCTCCTGAGTCACCAGGATCAACTCGGCGCCGTAGGCCGTCATCGCCGCCTTGCGCTCGGCACTGGAGTTGTCGGGCATGATCAGGATCATCTTGTAGTCCTTGATCGCCGCCGCCATCGCCAAGGCAATACCGGTGTTGCCGGAGGTCGCCTCGATCAGCGTATCGCCGGGCCGGATCTGCCCGCGTAATTCACCACGGGTGATCATCGACAACGCCGGCCGGTCCTTGACCGAACCCGCCGGGTTATTCCCTTCGAGCTTGAGCAAAAGCGTATTGGTGGTCACGCCGGGCAAGCGCTGCAAGCGGACCAGCGGAGTGTTGCCGACGCAATCGGCGATGGTGGGGTACTGCAAAGTCATGGCGTATTCGCAATCCGGGCTGCGGGGGCGCCTATCATACCGGCAAACCCGGCGAGGCCATATCACGCAAAGTAAGGGGGTTATGGCTTATGGGAATAAGCGAGGCGGAAGCCGGGGGCGCTGCTGGATGGAGGAGCTTGTCCCCCGCCACCAAATCCGCGCTCGCGCACGTGATGCTCAGGCCTATGTGGTCGATTCCGTACTCCACACAACCTTTTTCCTACAGGCCTGAGCGCTCAAATCATGCATGTATCTCTGTTGTAAGTACCGTCCGTAGGCACTCTTCCTGTCTGTTTGTGGGCTCGTTCCTTTTATATCGACGACCAGGCATTTAAAGCTATCTGGCTTTGCACCGCGTTCTTTACAGTCGTACCGCTAAACGTATTATTAGTAGGTGTTGAGCAATAACGATGGTCGACGCGAAACAAAAAGATCCACACCCCAGCGCTCGGCGCGCTTGCGGGCAACGCTTGCGTAACCTATTGGAAGAGTACGACATCTCTCCCTCAGGATTTGCCGAGGTGCTCGGTATCAGCCCTCAATGCCTGACTAACTGGAGCGCGCGGGGTATACCTCGGCTGCGGGTGGAGCAATTGGCGCGTTTGCTGAGTGTCAGTGAAGTGTGGCTGGTGACTGGGGAGGGTGAGCGGGCACGTGACCTACATCGGCAGGTAGAACAGGATCAAACTGGTTCGGGGGGGTGACTGGAGTGCATTTCCGACGAAGACACCCTCCTCCACTTGCGTCGCCTGTTTGGAAAACATGAATTGGCTGTCGGCATCCTGGTCGTGATCAATGGCTATTGGGTGACCGGATCTCATCAGCAGACAGCCAGTTGAGCGAATATTCAAGATCGCCTCATGGGAGGCTATCACTGCAGATCGCAGTGCTAGACCCGGCAGGCGCAAATGCGGGCAGCGAGGTGAGTCTGGCCGGGGACCGCATACCTGGAACCGGCCCCTATCTGCCACTCAAATCTATATAACCCGAACGTAAAATACCCCCTCAATTTTCTGGTCGTCGATAGTTATGACATTAAAACTACCTTTGTATTTTTTTTGCATCCAGAATATCTCAAGAATTAAAACTCCGTTTTCGCGATATCCTCAAACCCGTTAAAATCCAGTTCTATCCGAATGTTATGTTGCTCAATGTCATAGGTACCAGGTTCTACCACGAAGTGGAACTGCATTATAATTGCACCTTGACCCTTCTTTATATACGCCACGAAGCCTTCAGGCTTACTCAGAATATACATATTCTCGGCCGTAATAGTGACCTGCCCATTAATTGTCGCCGTCATTAAGCCGCTCGCATTAGGCTATAGGAGCAGCCTTTTTCACTTTTATCTTTTCTTTGTCGCTCCGGGTGTTCATGTTTTTCTCCCGATGTCGTTATATAACTCAACGACACCGAGCTTAAGCAACAGAAAAAAACAACACCTGTCAAGGTTGACAGTCCCGACCGATGGTCAATGGGCGAGCCTGAGCCGACACATGCTCGGATGTTGCCTACGGTCAACTACGAGATTGACTTCAGACGTCACCGCCGCCTTTCACTGTGGGCATTGCCCAGCACTACCGATGCACAGCGGACATAAATTTTACAAAGATCCCCCGCCCGCAAATCGCTACACTGCGCAGGTGGTGCGTGCCGGATGCGCGCACAGTTCAATCAGACCGCTGGATGCAGGAGACAAGTGTGCTCAAGAAACTGGGAATCAAAGGCCGTGTGCTGTTGCTCACGCTGTTGCCGACCAGCCTGATGGCGCTGGTCCTGGGCGGCTATTTCACCTGGATGCAGCAAGCGGACCTGCACGCCCAATTGCTGCAACGGGGCGAGATGATCGCCGAGCAACTGGCCCCGCTGGTCGCCCCGGCCATGAGCCGCCAGGACACCGATCTGTTGGAGCGCATCGCCACCCAGTCTCTCGAACAGACGGACGTGCGCGCCGTGACCTTCCTCGCCCCCGACCGCGCGCCGCTGGCCCACGCCGGCCCGACCATGCTCAACCGGGCACCGGAGGGCAACAGTGCGCAGTTGCTGCAACGCACCGGCAACGACGCTACGCGTTATCTATTGCCGGTATTCGGCAAGCACCGCAACCTGGCGGGCGAACTGATTCCCGAAGAAACCGACCGCCTGCTGGGCTGGGTCGAGTTGGAGTTGTCCCACAGCGGCATGTTGCTAAGCGGTTATCGCAGTATGTTCGCCAGCCTGCTGTTGATCGCCGCCTGCCTGGGCCTGACCGCGCTGCTGGCCCTGCGCATGGGGCGCACGATCAACCGTCCGCTGAGCCAGATCAAGCACGCCGTGGCGCAACTCAAGGACGGTCACCTGGAAACCCGCCTGCCACCGCTGGGCAGCCAGGAGCTGGACGAGCTGGCCTCGGGCATCAATCGCATGGCCAGCACTTTGCAGAACGCCCAGGAAGAATTGCAGCACAGCATCGACCAAGCCACTGAAGACGTGCGCCAGAACCTGGAAACCATCGAGATCCAGAACATCGAGCTGGACCTTGCCCGCAAGGAAGCCCTGGAAGCGAGCCGGATCAAATCCGAGTTCCTGGCAAACATGAGCCATGAAATTCGCACACCGCTCAACGGCATTCTCGGTTTTACCCACCTGTTGCAGAAAAGCGAACTGACCCCGCGCCAGCTCGACTACTTGGGCACCATCGAGAAATCCGCCGACAGCCTGCTGGGGATCATCAATGAAATCCTCGACTTTTCGAAGATCGAGGCCGGCAAGCTGGTGCTCGACAGTATTCCGTTCAATCTGCGGGACCTGTTGCAGGACACCCTGACCATCCTTGCCCCCGCCGCCCACGCCAAGCAGTTGGAACTGGTGAGTTTGGTCTATCGGGACACGCCGCTGTCGCTGGTGGGCGATCCACTGCGCCTCAAGCAGATCCTCACCAACCTGGTGAGCAACGCCATCAAGTTTACCCGCGAGGGCACCATCGTCGCCCGGGCCATGCTCGAGGACGAGCACGAAGACAGCGTGCAGTTGCGCATCAGCATCCAGGACACCGGCATCGGCCTGTCCAGCCAGGACGTGCGGGCGTTGTTCCAAGCGTTCAGCCAGGCTGACAACTCACTATCGCGGCAACCGGGTGGCACCGGCTTGGGCCTGGTGATTTCCAAGCGCCTGGTGGAACAGATGGGTGGCGAGATCGGCGTCGATAGCACACCGGGGGAAGGCTCGGAGTTCTGGATCAGCCTGCGCCTGCCCAAGACCCGTGACGATGCCGAAGACCTGCCCGGCCCGCCGTTGCTGGGCCGGCGCGTGGCGGTACTGGAGAACCATGAACTGGCCCGCCAGGCCTTGCAGCACCAGCTCGAAGACTGCGGCCTGCAAGTGACGCCGTTCAACACCCTGGAGAGCCTGACCAACGGCATCACCGTCGCCCACCAGACCGACCAGGCGATCGATCTGGCCGTGCTGGGCATCACCAGCAACGACATGCCGCCGGAGCGCCTCAACCAGCACATCTGGGACCTTGAGCACCTGGGCTGCAAAGTGCTCGTGCTGTGCCCCACCACCGAGCAGACGCTGTACCACCTCTCGGTGCCCAACCCGCACAGTCAGTTGCAGGCCAAGCCGGCCTGCACCCGCAAGTTGCGCCGCTCGCTGTCCGACCTGGTCAACCCGCGCCCGACCCGCAGCGAACCCAGCGAGCCGGTTGCCAGCCGTGCCCCGAAAGTGCTGTGCGTGGACGACAACCCGGCCAACCTGCTGCTGGTGCAGACCCTGCTCGAAGACATGGGCGCCAAGGTGCTGGCGGTGGAAAGCGGCTACGCGGCGGTCAAGGCCGTGCAGAAGGAAACCTTCGACCTGGTGTTGATGGACGTGCAGATGCCCGGCATGGACGGTCGCCAGAGCACCGAGGCGATCCGCCAGTGGGAAAGCGAGCGGCACTGCACGCCGCTGCCCATCGTCGCCCTCACCGCCCACGCCATGGCCAACGAAAAACGCGCCCTGCTGCAAAGCGGCATGGACGACTACCTGACCAAACCCATCAGCGAACGGCAACTGGCCCAGGTGGTGCTCAAATGGACTGGCCTGGCCCTGCGCAACCAGTCGCCGGAGCGCAGCAGCGATGCCCAGGGTGGCAGCGAACTGTTGGTGCTCGATCACGAAGAAGGCTTGCGCTTGGCCGCTGGCAAGGCTGACCTGGCAGCGGACATGCTGGCGATGCTGCTGGCGTCCCTGGAAGCCGACCGTGAGGCGATCCGCCAGGCCTGCGAGGCCAACGATCACAACGCCCTGATCGAACGGGTCCACCGCCTGCACGGTGCCACTCGCTACTGCGGCGTGCCGCAATTGCGGGCGGCCTGCCAGCGCAGCGAAACCCTGCTCAAGCAGCAGGACCCCAAGGCTGCCGTCGCCCTGGAAGAATTGGAGCGTGCCATCAACCGCCTGGCCAGCGAGGCGCGTATCAGTGCCTGATCCAGGGCAATACCCCTGGACCCGGAATCGCTGAAAATCCATGCTCCTACCCCGGACTGTAGGAGCTGACGAGTGCAACGAGGCTGCGATCTTACCCCTGGCGATTGAATCGCAAGCGAAAGATCGCAGCCTCGCTTCGCTCGACAGCTCCTACGGGTTTGTTTTTTGCCAGGAGGCCGCCATGCGCGTGATTTTTTTCAGCAGCCAGACCTACGACCGCGACAGTTTCACCCAGGCCCCGACGCCCGCGGGCCTTCAATTGCACTTCCAGCCCGCCCGCCTGAACCTGGACACCGTGGCCCTGGCCGAACGGCATGAAGGGGTGTGCGCCTTCATCAACGACGACCTCAGCGCCCCGGTGCTGGAGCGGTTGGCCGCAGGCGGTACGCGGCTGATCGCCCTGCGCTCGGCCGGCTACAACCATGTCGACCTGCTCGCCGCCAAGCGCCTTGGCTTGAGCATCGTCCGAGTCCCGGCCTACTCGCCCCATGCCGTGGCCGAACATGCCGTGGCGTTGATCATGGCCCTCAATCGCTGCCTGCACCGTGCCTACAACCGCACCCGGGACGGCAATTTCAGCCTCCATGGGTTGACCGGGTTCGACCTGGTGGGCAAGACCGTCGGCGTGATCGGCACCGGGCAGATCGGCGCCACGTTCGCGCGGATCATGGCCGGCTTCGGCTGTCAGCTGCTGGCCTACGACCCCTACCCCAACCCAGAGGTCGAAGCTTTGGGCGCCCGCTACTTGCCCTTGGTCGATCTGCTCGCGCAGGCGCAAATCATCAGCCTGCATTGCCCGCTGAACGAACAGAGCCGCCATCTGATCAACGCCCAAACCCTGGCCGCGATGCAACGCGGCGCCATGCTGATCAATACCGGGCGTGGCGGCCTGGTGGACACACCGGCCCTGATCGAAGCCTTGAAAAGCGGCCAGTTGGGCTACCTGGGCCTGGATGTGTATGAGGAAGAAGCCCAGTTGTTTTTCAAGGACCGCTCCGACCTGCCCCTACAGGATGACGTGTTGGCACGGCTGCTGACCTTTCCCAACGTGATCGTCACCGCCCACCAGGCGTTCCTGACCCATGAAGCGTTGGCCGCCATTGCCATGACCACCCTGGACAACATCGCCGCCTGGGCGGCTGGCACGCCACAGAACCTGGTAGATGGCTAAACCTTGAGCTAGCACACCCCCTGTGGGAGCGAGCTTGCTCGCGATAGCGGTGCATTAGCCGGCCTCAATGTTGACTGACACACTGCCATCGCGAGCAAGCTCGCTCCCACAGGGGATGGAGTTTCGTCGGCCTGATCTCCAGATCCCCACCATCGAGACCATCCCCAGCCATGCCCCGTGCTAGCATGTCGCGCCTATTTGGAGGACCCATGGCCGAACACGATTTCCGCTACACCCTGATGAACCCGCAGCACACCTTGACCGAAGTCCGTGCCCTGGCGCCGGGCCGCTACCAGGTCACCGGCAATGGCGGTTCGATCCAGGCCAACGATGTATTGCTCGTCACGCTCAAGGGCAGCAAGGACTTGTCCATGCGCCTGACCGTGGACACCGTGCGGCACCTGCTCAAGCCCATGGGCCAATGGACGGCCATGACCACCGGTCCGGTGTTCGGCGAACTGGCGATCCACACTTGGCAGGTCAACTGCGACGGCTGCGCCAAGACGCTGAGCTTCGAATTCGCCGTCGATGCCAAGCTCGGCGTCAAGGCCGAGAAAACGGCCGCCACCGCACGAATCGCCGAACTGGGCTGGACCACCGTGGGTGAAAAACACCTGTGCCCGACCTGCCAGGAAGCCGCCTGATGAAACGTTTGGCCCTGTCCGCGTCGATCGGCATGAGCCTGATGGGGTGTGCCGCTGAACCTGTGCAACTGCAACATAACCGCAGCTACATCCTGGAGTGGATCGGTGAGCGGCCATTGATGGACTACAGCCACCTGACCATCACCCTTGGGGATGACGGCCGGGCCTATGGCAACGGCGGCTGCAACCACTGGTTCGCGCCCTACACCTTGGAAGGCCATCGCTTGAGCTTCGGCAAGATCGGCAGCACCCGCAAGCTCTGCGCCCCGGCGTTGATGGAGCAGGAGACGCGCTTCTTGCAGGCACTGGAAAAGGTCGAACGCTGGGACATCTCGCCCATCGAACAGATGCGCTTCTGGCCGGCCCAGGGCAAGCCGCTGCGGTGGTGGCTGGAAGAGGGCTGAGGCTATTCCCGAGTGTGCCAAAGCCCCCTGTGGCGAGGGGATTTATCCCCGCTGGGCTGCGTAGCAGCCCCCCTGCGCTCCGTCTGACACACCGCAGTGGCAAATAGATCTTGGGGCCGCTTCGCGCCCCAGCGGGGATAAATCCCCTCGCCACAAAGTGTCCGCTCCAATAGGGGAGGCCTGCTCCCTCGCCACCATCTGCTATTTAAGCGCTTGCAACGCCTCAAGCCTGGCCATCACTCCCGCCGCCGTCTGCTCCCCCAGCAACTGTTCGCGCACCTTGCCCTGGTTGTCGATGATGTAAGTCACCGGCAGCCCTTCGCTGCGCGGCAGGTCGAAGATCTCGGCCGGATCCCTCGCCAATACCGTGAAGCGAATCCCCATCTTGTCGCTGGCGCTCTTGAGCTCTTCGCCCTGCACCTGGTCGAAGTTGACCCCGAACACGCCGACGTTGCGCCCCTTGAGCTGTTCGGCCAGGGCATTGAATTCCGGGATTTCGGTGCGGCACGGCGCGCACCATTCCGCCCAGTAGTTGAGCACCAGCCATTGCTTGTCCAGCCGCTGCGAAGCGATGGCCTGACCGTTCTGATCCACCCCGTAGTCGTTCCCGCAGCCAGCGAGCAACAAAATGCCGATGAATGTCAGTGCCGCCATCAATCGCCTTGTCATGTACCAATCCTTGTCTGAATGTGAGCGCTGCCGCGACCCGTCGCCTCTCTAAGGTGCTAGGGACTTCGCGGCACAGTAGAATAGCCTCCACCTTACGCAAGATGCGACCCGCTCATGACCGATCTGACGCTTTATCACAACCCGCGCTGCTCGAAATCCCGCGGTGCGCTGGAACTGTTGGAGGCCCGTGGCCTGACGCCCACCGTGGTCCGCTACCTGGAAACCCCGCTCGACGCCGCGCAACTGGAACGCCTGCTGGGCAAGCTCGGCATCAGCGCCCGGCAATTGCTGCGCACCGGCGAAGATGAATACAAAGACCTGAACCTGGCCGACGAAAGCCTGAGCCAGGCCCAGTTGATCGCGGCCATCGCCGCCCACCCGAAACTCATGGAGCGGCCGATTCTGGAAGCCGGTGAAAAGGCCGTGATCGGCCGTCCGCCGGAAAAGATCCTGGAGATCCTGCCGTGACCACGCCGTACATCCTGGTGCTGTATTACAGCCGCAGCGGCTCCACCAACGAAATGGCCCGGCAAATCGCCCGGGGTGTCGAACAGGCTGGGCTGGAAGCCAGGCTGCGTACGGTGCCGGCGATTTCCGCCGAGTGCGAAGCGGTGTCCCCGGACATTCCTGAGCAAGGCCCGCTCTACGCCAGCCTCGACGACCTGAAAAACTGCGCCGGCCTGGCCCTGGGCAGCCCGACCCGGTTCGGCAACATGGCGGCGCCGCTCAAGTACTTTCTCGACGGCACCAGCAACCTGTGGCTGACCGGCGCGCTGGTGGGTAAACCGGCCGGGGTATTCACCTCCACCGCGAGCCTGCACGGCGGCCAGGAAACCACCCTGCTGTCGATGATGCTGCCGCTGTTGCACCACGGCATGCTGATCACCGGCCTGCCCTACAGCGAATCGGCCCTGATCGACACCCAGGGCGGCGGTACGCCCTACGGCCCGAGCCATCATGCCGGGGCTGACGGTAAAAGCGGCTTGAACGAACATGAAGTCGCCCTGTGCCGCGCCTTGGGTTCGCGCCTGGCGAAAACCGCCCTGCTGCTGGAGAACGGCCGTGGCTAAGAAGCCGAAGATCCTGCCTTCGATCCAATGGCTGGAACCGCGCGTACGCATCGCCCGCGTCCTCAGCCTGCTGTGCTTTTTCGGCCTGGTGGGGTTGCTCAGCGCCTACTACCTGCTGATCGCCGATCTGCACGGCGCACGGCCTTGGGTGATTCTGCTGATCGAACTGGTGCCGCTGCTGATACTCGCGCCCGGCATGCTCAGCGGCAGCGCCCGTGGACACTCGTGGATGTGCTTCGTGGTGAATTTGTATTTCATCAAGGGCGCGCTGGCGGCCTATGACCCGAACCGGCAACTGTTCGGCGTGCTGGAAATGGCGGCGAGCGTGGCGGTGTTCTGCTCGGCCCTGCTGTATGTGCGTTGGCGGTTTCAGTTGAACCGGCGGTTGGCGGGCGAGGGAGAGATCTCCGTCGCCTGATACACCGCTATCGCGAGCAAGCTCGCTCCCACACTGGATTTGTAAACGCCGAAATCCCCTGTGGGAGCGAGCTTGCTCGCGATGGCCGCGACGCAGTCTCAATGATTCACTGTATAAGCCAGCATCATCGAAATCTGCGACATCGGCCGCCCACCACTCTCTTCATGCCATTGGTTGAAGGCACCCTGCACCGTCGCCAGGTCCCGCTGGCTGGTGGGGACTTTGTCGATGATGTCCTGGGCATTGAGCGCCGCCACCACGTCATAACTGGGCGAGAAGGTGTCCTTGCCCATCATTCGCAGGTAGCGCGGTGCCGACTGGCCGCCCAACTGATGGCCGTGTTTTTTCAGGTAGGTCCACAGGCCGACGATGTCAGTCACCGGCCAGTCGGCGACCAGCGCGCCGAAGCTGCCCTTTTCATGGGCCACGTCCAGGATCATTTGCGCGTTGCGCGGCACGCTCTTGAGCTTGCCCAGGTGGCGGATGATCCGCGTATCCTGCATCAATCGCTCCAGGTGCTCGGCGCCCATCAGCACGACTTTCTCCGGGTCGAACTTGAAGAACACCTCTTCGAAGGCCGGCCATTTGGCGTCCACCAGGCTGTGCTTGAGCCCGGCGCGGAAGATCCGCAGCGCCATGGTGGAGAGGTAGCGGTCGTCGCTGATCTTGCGCAGTTGCGCCGGGGTCTTGGGCACCGGCAGACGGGCTTCCAGTTCAGCCGCCGAACCGAAGCGGTTCAGACAATACTCGTGCAGCCACTTGTAATCGCGCATGCCCTCTCCTGGGGGTTAAAAATGAAAACGGCGCTTGAAAGCGCCGTAATAACTATCGGTAGAGTCAGAGATTCACCACATTGACGAACCGCGGCGTGGCGTTCTCGTCGATGCGCAGGTTCGTGAAGTCGAACAGGTTGCGGTCCGCCAATTGCGACGGAATGACGTTCTGCAAGCCGCGGAAAATGCTCTCGGTACGGCCCGGGGTCTTGCGTTCCCACTCCTGGAGCATCTCCTTGACCACCTGGCGTTGCAGGTTTTCCTGGGAGCCGCACAGGTTGCAGGGGATGATCGGGAACTGCTTGAAATCCGAGTAGGCCTGGATGTCTTTCTCGCTGCAATAAGCCAGCGGGCGGATCACCACGTTGCGCCCGTCATCGGCCCGCAGCTTGGGCGGCATGGCCTTGAGCGAGCCGTTGTAGAACATGTTCAGGAAGAAGGTCTCGACGATGTCGTCGCGGTGGTGACCCAGGGCCATCTTGGTCGCACCGATCTCGTCGGCGAAGGTGTAGAGCGTGCCGCGCCGCAGGCGTGAGCACAGCGAACAGGTGGTCTTGCCTTCGGGAATCAGTTCCTTGACCACCGAATAGGTGTCTTTCTCGACGATGTGATATTCCACGCCCAGCGACTCGAGGTAGGCCGGCAGCACATGCTCGGGAAACCCGGGTTGCTTCTGGTCCATGTTCACCGCGACGATGTCGAACTTGATCGGCGCAACCTTCTGCAAATGCATCAGCACATCGAGCAAGGTGTAGCTGTCCTTGCCGCCGGACAGGCAGACCATGACCTTGTCGCCGTCCTCGATCATGTTGAAATCGGCGACCGCCTCACCGGCCTGGCGGCGCAGGCGCTTTTGCAGTTTGTTCTGGTTGACCGTAAGAGTGCCCATGACGCGAAATCCGTGAGGTGTGACGAAAGGCCGGCATTTTACGCAAAAAACCCGCCGTCGGCGAAGGGTTGATGCACCACTGTTGTGGTCAAGATTGTGGGAGCAAAGCTTGCTCGCGAAGCAGATGCCTCGGTTTCTGAAAGACCGCATCGCTGCCATCGCGGGCAAGCCTTGCTCCCACAATCGCCTCGCCACAAAGTGAATTTCGTTGCCAACAGTTATGTACAGACCCATCGGCGATTAACACCCTTGCCTACAGCGCGATTTGCTCTAAGCCCCCCATCCCCCTCGGGGTAACTCCTTTCTATACTGCGACATAAGGTCGCACACATTATCCAGACCTTCACTTACTTGGCCGTTTGGCCCGTAGGCGCTCCGTTGGGGGGCGATGGCAATAACAAAGGAGTGACTGACTATGATCCATCATGTCGTGGGGCTCTTTACCCACCCTGATCAAGAATGGAAAGAAATCCGTGGCGATCAGGAGGAAAGCATCAGCCACATGTACCTCACCCACACGCTGATCCTGGCGGCCATTCCCGCGGTTTCGGCGTTCATCGGCACCACGCAGGTGGGATGGGTCATCGGCAATCGTCCACCGGTCATGCTCACGCAGGAAAGCGCGCTGTGGATGACCATCATGTCGTACCTGGCCATGTTGGGCGGCGTGGCGGTCATGGGCGCCTTCATCCACTGGATGGCTCGCACCTACGACGCCAACCCGAGCCTGGCCCGTTGCGTCGCGTTCGCCACCTACACCGCGACACCTTTGTTCATCGGCGGCCTGGCGGCGCTCTACCCGCACATGTGGCTGGGGATGATCGTCGGCACGGCGGCAATCTGCTACACCGTCTACCTGCTGTATGTAGGGCTGCCAACGTTCATGAACATTCCCCAGGACGAAGGCTTTCTGTTTTCCAGTTCGGTGCTCGCCGTCGGCCTGGTGGTGCTGGTGGCCATCATGGCGTTCACGGTGATCGTCTGGGGGCTGGGCGTCGGCCCGGTCTATACCAATTGAAGTAGTGCCCGCCAATAAAAAAACAGGATCTGCCGACACAGGCCGCCGCAAGGCGGCCTTCCTGTGTTTGAAACGACCACTGGGCGCCTGGACGATTCGCAACGGCCGACGCTTGCGGCATACTCGGGCTTCTGGAGACCCGTAAAGCATGCTCGAGCAACTCAATACCCGCGTCGAAGAGTGTTACCAACAAGCTGAATCCTTTTTCAAACGTCCTTTCAAACGCCCTGTGGTCAGCTTCAAATTGCGCGGCCAGAAGGCCGGTGTCGCGCACCTGCATGAAAATCTGCTGCGCTTCAACCCACAGTTGTACCGGGAAAACGCCGAAGACTTCCTCAAGCAGACCGTCGCCCACGAAGTCGCGCACCTGATCGCCCACCAACTGTTTGGCGAACATATCCAGCCCCATGGCGAAGAATGGCAACTGATCATGCGTGGGGTGTACGAACTGCCGCCCAACCGTTGCCACACCTACGAAATCAAACGCCGCAGCGTGACCCGCTACATCTACAAGTGCCCTTGCGACGGCAGCGACTTCCCGTTCTCGGCCCAGCGCCACAGCCTGGTGCGCCAGGGGCGACGGTATTTGTGCCGTAGCTGTCGCAATACCTTGGTGTTCAGTGGGGAGACCAGGGTCGAGTAGCCATTCTTTGTAGTGTTTGGACTGGCCTCATCGCGAGCAAGCTCGCTCCCACATTGGGTCTGCGGTGTTCACACCCCCCCCTGGGGGAGCGAGCTTGCTCGCGATGACGGCCTGACAGGCGCTACAAAACCACCCCACGCTTACGCAACGCTTCGATCCGCTCCACGCTGATCCCCAATTCCCCCAACACCTGATCCGTATGTGCCCCCAGCCCCGCACCAATATGCCGAGGCTCGGGCAATCCTTCGGAAAACTTCAATGGACAGGCCATCTGCGCCTGGTTCGAACCATCCCCTCGGGGCACCCGTGTCACCAGCTCCCGAGCCTGCAACTGCGGATGCTGCACAGCTTCCTCGAGGCTCAGCACCGGCTCGACGCAGGCATCGATCCCCGCAAACAAGCTGCACAGCTCGGCAAAATCATGCTTCTCGAACTCGGTTTGCAACGCCTGCTTCAGGGCCTGTTGTTGCTCAGGCTTGGGCGACAACCCTTGTGCCGCCAGTTCCGGCCGCCCCAAGGCCTCGCACAGCGCCTGCATGAAGGAAGGTTCCAGGCTGCCCACCGACATCCAGCGACCATCGCGGGTGCGGTAATAGTCGTAGAAGCTGCCGCCGTTGAGCATCTGGTTTTCCCACCCCGGTTCCACACCACAGGCCAGATAACCGGCACCGGCCATAGCGTTGAGGCTGAATACGCAGTCAGTCATGCTCACGTCCAGGTGCTGCCCCTGGCCGGTCTGCTGACGGGCGATGACCGCTGCCAACAGCCCGATCACCCCGTGCAACGAACCACCGGCGATGTCCGCCGCCTGGATGCCCAGCGGCAACGGCCCGCTGCCGGCACGACCGGTGTGGCTGGCCAGCCCCGCCAGGGCCAGGTAGTTGATGTCGTGACCGGCGCGGTCCTTATAGGGCCCGGTCTGGCCGTAGCCGGTGATCGACACGTAGATCAGCCGCGGATTGATGGCTTTCAAGGCTTCGTATCCCAGGCCGAGCCGCTCCATCACGCCGGGGCGGAACTGTTCCAGCAGGATGTCGTAGTCCCCCAGCAATTGCGTGATCACCTCCAACGCTTCCGGCTGCTTGAGGTCCAGGGCCAGGCTGCGCTTGTTGCGGTTGAGATAGGCATGGCTGGCCGATACACCCTGGTCATGGGGCGGCAGCACCCGCAGCAAGTCCTGGCGAGTCGGCGACTCGATGCGCAACACCTCGGCCCCCATGTCCGCCAGCAACAGCGAGGCGAACGGACCAGGCAGCAGGGTCGAGAAGTCCAGAACCTTGAGCGATGCCAGTGGGCCTTGCATGGGCGATCTCCGAGGGGTGATGGTGAAAGACTAGGCAGGGGTTGGCGGTGGGGCAATTACCACAGGTGTCACAAGGGATGACCATTGCGCTCAAGGCAGGTACGGATTTCTTTGTGGCGAGGGGATTTATCCCCGCTGGGCTGCGAAGCGGCCCCAGGATTCATCTGCCACCTAGTGTGTCGGATCAGACGCAGGGGGCTACTGCGTAGCCCTGCGGGGATAAATCCCCTAGCCACAAAAGCGCTCTCACCACAAAAACACTCTCGCCTGAAAAACGAGGCGCAATAAAAAACCCGCCGAAGCGGGTTTTTTATTGCAGCCTGAAGATTACCTCACAGCGCCTGGAGCAGAGGTTTCAGCCGCTGCAATCTGCGCCGCCGCGATCTGCTCGTCGTCTTCACGGACATCGGAGATACCACGACCACCGGAAGCCAACTCAGTCTGCAACTGGTCTTCGTCCAGCTCCTTGACCCACTTGGCAACCACGATCGTGGCGACGGCGTTGCCCACCAGGTTGGTCAGGGCGCGAGCTTCGGACATGAAGCGGTCGATACCCAGGATCAGTGCCAGGCCGGCCACCGGCAAGGTGCCCACGGCCGACAGGGTGGCCGCCAGTACGATGAAGCCGCTACCGGTCACGCCAGCCGCACCTTTGGACGACAGCAGCAGCACCAGCAGCAGGGTGATCTGGTGAGTCAGGTCCATTGGGGTGTCGGTGGCCTGGGCAATGAACACCGCAGCCATGGTCAGGTAGATCGAAGTACCGTCGAGGTTGAACGAGTAGCCAGTCGGGATGACCAGGCCTACGACCGACTTCTTGGCACCCAGGCGTTCCATCTTGATCAGCATGCGAGGCAGGGCCGATTCCGAAGAGGAAGTACCCAGCACGATCAGCAGTTCTTCACGGATGTAGCGGATCAGCTTGACGACGCTGAAGCCGTGGGCGCGGCAGATGGCGCCCAGGACCACCAGCACGAACACCACGCAAGTGATGTAGAAGCAGATCATCAACTGGCCCAGTTGCACCAGCGAACCAACACCGTAGGCGCCGATGGTGAAGGCCATGGCACCGAACGCACCGATAGGCGCCAGCTTCATGATCATGTTGATGATGATGAACATCACGTGGGCGAAGCGATCGATGAAGTCCAGCACCGGCTTGCCGTAGGCACCCAGGCGATGCAGGGCGAAACCGAAGAGCACCGAGAACATCAGCACTTGCAGGATGTCGCCGTTGGCGAACGCCCCCACGATGGTGTTCGGGATCACGTTGAGAACGAAGGCGATGATGCTCTGGTCTTTACTGGCCGAGATGAAACCGGCGATCTTGCTGGTGTCCAGGGTCGACACGTCGATGTGCATGCCGGCGCCCGGTTGCACGACGTTGACCACGACCAGGCCGATCAGCAGGGCAATGGTGGAAACGATTTCGAAGTACAGCAGCGCGTAGCCGCCAGTCTTGCCCACCGATTTCATGTTCTGCATGCCGCCGATACCACTGACGACGGTACAGAAGATGATGGGGGCGATGACCATTTTGATCAACTTGATGAACCCGTCGCCGAATGGCTTGAGGGCAACACCGGTCTGCGGGTAGAAGTGGCCGAGCAAAATACCGATGGCAATGGCTACGATCACCTGGAAATACAGGGATTTGTACAGTGGCTGACGAGTCGTCATGGCAAACCTTCCTCAAGAGTCCCGCATGACGACTTCCACCTGTCGTCCACGGCACCTCAATTGCGAACCCTCCTGCACTGGAGGGATTTGTTTTTTTCGGCTGCACGCGGCAGACCTGCAAGCTGTATCGCAAGGCCCGTGCCATTTTTTTGAAAAGCCCTACAGCCGTGATTACAGAAGGGTTCGCGGATTCATCAGGGATTAAACAGGAAGGTGAAGAGTGGCGGATTTCCGCCCGCAGGTTGTTTACCGCTCCGGGATTTGGCGGATTTCCGCCTTGTTCCACCTCGTCCCCCTGCTACCATCGCCCGCTTAACGGACGGATTTCTGCCATGCGCCAACGCACGATTGCCAGCCACTTCGCCCGTGCCGCCTTGGGCGGTGCGCGTCGGCAAGACTTCGACTACTTTCCCTTGCTGCAACAGCTGGGCATCAGCCCCGAGCTTTTGGATGAGCCGCGTGCGCGAATTGCGCCGGAGCAGTTCGCCCGCCTGTTGCAAGCCCTGTGGTTGGGAATGGAGGACGAATACCTGGGATTCGGCCGGGCGGCGAGTAAACCCGGGACGTTTGCCATGATGTGTCACGCGTTGATCCACTGTCGGACCCTGGGCAAGGCCCTTCAGCGCGGCTTGCTGTTCTACAGCCTGTTCCCCGACGCCCCGCGCCTGACGCTGGAAACCGAAGGCGAACGGGTGCGGCTGGTGCTGGACGACTCGACGCTGTGGGACCCCGATCACTTCCTGACTGAAAGCCTGCTGGTGGTCTGGCATCGCCTCGCCAGTTGGCTGATCGGCCAGCGGATCGGCCTGGAACAGGTGACTTTCGGCTACGCCAAGCCCGCCCACGGGGCCGAATACGACTTATTGTTCCCCTACCCGCTGGTGTTCGACACGCCCGGCAGCAGCCTGTTGTTCCACAGCCGCTACCTGGACATGCCGCTGTTGCAGGACGAACGCACCCTCAAGCATTTCCTCGAACACTCCCCCGCCGACCTCTTGTCACGCCCGGACGATGGCCACAGCCTGAGCAGCCAACTGCGCCGCCTGCTCAGCCGTGACACGGCGCGCTGGCCCGACCTGGACACCGTCGCCGCTCATTTGCACATCAGCCCGCAGACCTTGCGCCGGCATCTGCGGGAAGAAGGTACCAGCTTCCAGGAACTCAAGGATCAACTGCGGCGGGATATCGCCATCTACCATCTGGGGCGTGCGGAGCTGTCGTTGCAGCAGATCGCCGAGCAGTTGGGGTTCTCCGAACCGTCGGCGTTTCACCGGGCGTTCAAGAAGTGGACGGGGCTGACGCCGGGGGCTTATCGGGCGATGGAGAACTGACTGTTTTTGTGGTGTGCTGACTGGCCTCATCGCGAGCAAGCTCGCTCCCACAGGGGATTTGTGAGCGCCGAAAATCCAGTGTGGGAGCGAGCTTGCTCGCGATGAGGCCAGCGGCGACCCCAGCAATCCAGTCAAACCACCGGAAAATGAATCCGGAACGCCGCCCCGCCCAGCTCTGAATCCCCCAGGGTCAAGCGGGCGCCGTAGCTTTCGATGATGTCCTTGACCACCGCCAGGCCAATGCCCTGCCCCGGATGCTGGCGGTCCAGCCGTTCGCCCCGTTGGAGGATCCGCGCACGTTGATCCGGCGGCACACCCGGCCCGTCGTCCTCGACATTCAACTCCGTACCGCCGAGGGTCTGGTGCACGCTGACGCGCACCTCGCCCAGGCACAGCCGATAGGCGTTCTCCAGCAGGTTGCCGAGCATTTCCAGCAAGGCGCCCTGCTCGATCGGCACCTGGCAGTGCTCCGGCAGATCGAAACTCACATTGACCCGTTTGTCGCGATAGACCTTGTCCAAGGTGTCGCACAGGCTTTGCAGCACCGGGCGCAAGCGCACCTGATGGCGCACCAGCCCGCTCTTGCGCAGGCTGGCGCGCTGCAACTGGTAGCCGATCTGCTGGCTCATGCGCTCGATCTGGGTTTGCAGCACCCAGGCCTGGCCACGGTCCTCGGGGCGCCGGGCCATGTCTTCGCTGACGCCCTGCAACACCGCCAGCGGGGTTTTCAAGCTGTGGGCCAGGTCATCGAGGGAGTCGCGATAACGGCTGCGCTGCTCCCGTTCGCTGTGGAGCAAGCGGTTGAGGGAACCGGTCAGGCGCAACAGTTCCCGAGGGTGCTCGGTACTGAGGCTTTCCCGGGTCCCACTTTCGATTTCGTCCAGCTCCTGGCTCAGGCGCCGCAACGCCCGCAGGCCCCAGGTCAGGCCGATCCACAACAGCGCCAGCAACACCGCCAGGGCCGCGCCAAAGCCCAGGTAGAGATTGTCCCGCAGTCCCTGCAAGGTCACTTCGTAGTCGCGCACCGGTTGCAGGGTGACGATGCTGAACGCCGCACTCTGGCCGCCGAGCAGCTTGATCTCGACGTCGTAGACAAAAAACTCCTGGCCATTGTTCTCGCGAATGCGGGCGAACTGGTTGCCCTGGCCGTCATAGCGCGGCGTGTAGTTGATGTTTTCTTCCTGGGTAGCCTTCGACCGCCAGACCAACCGCCCCTCACGATCATAGATGTAGCCCAGCAAGCGGGCATCGGCGAGGTTGAAGCGCTCATCGGGCAACTGCGCCGGCATCTTCAAGCGGTTGTTTTCCACCCGGGCGGCGGAAATCAGCGTGGTCACGTCCGAGGCCAGACGTTGCTCGATGGATTCCTGCAACGCCAGGCTGAACGCGCCTTGCATGGCCGGCAACAAGGCCAACATGAACAGCACCGCCAAGGTCATCGCGGCCAGCATCAGCCGCAACCGAAGCGAACGAATCACTGGCAGCGCTCGTTGAACAGGTAACCCAGGCCGCGCACGGTGTCGATCGGCTTGAAGCCGGCCGGGGCCTCCAATTTACGGCGCAGGCGCCCTACCAGCACTTCGATGACATTGGGATCACGCTCGTCGTCATCGGGGTAAAGCTGCTCCATCAAGCGGTCCTTGGCCACCACCTGCTGGTGATGGCGCATCAGGTATTCGAGGATGCGGTATTCGTAGGCCGTCAACGCCAACGGCTCCTCGTCAAGGGACGCCTGCTTGCGGTTGAGGTCCAGCAGCAACGGCCCGGCGACGATGGTCGATTGGGTGAAGCCGCTGGAGCGGCGCAACAAGGCGTTCAAGCGGGCCTCCAACTCTTCGAACTGAAACGGCTTGACCACGTAGTCGTCGGCACCGGCGGCCAGGCCTTCGACCTTGTCCTGCCAGTTGCCGCGGGCGGTCAGGATCAGGATCGGAAACGTCTTGTCCTGGGAACGCAGCCGGCGGATCAGCTCCAGCCCGCTGATACCCGGCAGGCCCAGGTCGATCACCGCCAGGTCGTGGTTGAATTCCCGGACCTGGTACAAGGCCTCTTCGGCATTGGCCACGGCCTGCACCACATGGCCGCTGTCGGTGAGACGGGTTTGCAGGTGGTGACGCAACAGCGCTTCGTCTTCGACGACCAGTAATTTCATGGAGCCTCTCCCCAGGCAAATCAAACAATCGCGCGCGGCGCACCTCAACGAAAGGCGCCGGATCGTCTTCGACCGATCCGGCTGATCTCCTCACCCTCGCCCGCTTAGAACGTGTAGTTGGCGGACAGATAGGTCTGGGCGCTGCTGGTCAGGTCCAGCGAGCCGACCTTGTCGCCACCGTGCGGGCTCATCTCGGTGCTGGCGTTGCTGCGCAGGTAACGGTAACCCAGTTCAACCGAGGTGTTTTGCGAAATTTGTTGCAGCACGCCGCCTTGCAAGCCCACTGCGTAACCAATGTCGCTGTCGCGACTGAAGCCGGGCGAATCCTGGGTCAGCTTGGTCAGGCCCACCGTGCCGCCACCGAACAGTTTGGTGCTGCTGGTGACCGGATAGAACACATCGTAGCTGCCCAGCAGGTTTTCCTGGCGCAACTTGATGCCGTTGTGGCTGCCCGAGACGTTGTCGTAGGTGGCGTAGTAGCGGCCCTGGTCGTTCTGCTTGCCCAGGCGCAGGCCATAGGTGGTGTCCTTGCCGATGATGCCGTCGGCGTTCGGGTTGCTCAGGGCGCTGTCCAAGGCGTTGGATTTCTTCACCTTGTCGCTGGTCTGGCCGAGGGTCAGGCTGGCGAAGTTGTCATCGGCGTGAGCCATGGCACTGGCGCCCAGCACGGTGAAAGCCAACAGCAGTTTTTTCATAGCAGTCATGGTCAAGTTCCTTTGCTGCGTGGATGTTTCGTGAAGTCGCCGTCACCTTAACCAGCGGTCCCTGAACACCCCTTGAACGTTCTCTGAACCTGCGCTGAATGAATCGGCTAATCTGTGCGGACCACTTTTATAAGGAGATCGGTCATGCGCAGGCTGCTTGCTGTTGTACTTCTGGCCATGAGCGGTGTGAGCCACGCCGCCGTCCAGACCCAGGAGATTCCCTACACCAGTGCCGACGGCACCCAGCTGATCGGCTATTACGCTTATGACGACGCCGTCAAAGGCCCGCGTCCGGGCGTGGTGGTGGTTCACGAATGGTGGGGGCTGAACGATTACGCCAAGCGCCGCGCCCGTGACCTGGCGGGCCTGGGCTACAGCGCCCTGGCCATCGACATGTACGGCGACGGCAAGAACACCGAGCACCCCAAGGACGCTATGGCCTTCATGCAGGCAGCGCTCAAGGACGGCAAGGCGGCCAGTGCCCGCTTCCAGGCCGGCCTCGACCTGCTGAAGAAACAGCCCCAGACCGATCCGGACAAACTCGCCGCCATCGGCTACTGCTTCGGCGGCAAGGTGGTGCTCGATGCCGCGCGCCAGGGGGTGCCGCTGGCCGGCGTGGTGAGCTTCCACGGTGCGCTGGTAACCAACACCCCGGCCACGCCGGGCAGCGTCAAGGCCAAGGTGCTGGTCGAGCATGGCGCCCTGGACAGCATGGTTACCCCGGACAACGTCACCGCGTTCAAGAGCGAGATGGACAAGGCCGGGGCCGACTATAAATTCGTCAGCCTGGAAGGTGCCAAGCACGGCTTCAGCAACCCCGACGCCGACCGTTTGAGCCACGGCGAACATGGCGGGCCGGACATCGGCTACAACAAGGAAGCCGATGAGAAGTCGTGGGCGGATATGCAGAAGTTCTTCAAAAATATTTTCTAATACATCCCCCTGTGGCGAGGGGATTGTGGGAGCAAAGCTTGCTCGCGACCCAGGCGACTCGTTTTCTGGAAGACCGCATCGCCTTCATCGCGGGCAAGCCTTGCTCCCACAGCAAGCTCCCTCGCCACAAAAGCCAGCCATACCCACATAAACGCCACGCCACTACCCAGCCTCCCACCAACCCGGCAAAATGCCCGGCATGAAGACACTCCCCACCCTGCCCGCCTGTTGCTCGTCCCTGGATGAGCACTGGCTATTGCCCGACGCGCTGCCCGATACGGTGCTGCTGAGCACCCGCTTCGACCCGTTGTTGCTGGTGGGCACAGACTTTCCCAACAGCGCCATCGAGCCACCGGCGAGCATCCAGCGTTCGGTGGCCAAGCGTCAGGCAGAATTCCTGGCCGGGCGAATCTGCGCCCGGGCGGCGTTGCAGCGCCTCGATGGCCTGGCCTGCGTGCCGGCCATCGGCGAAGACCGCGCCCCGGTGTGGCCGGCTCATATCAGCGGCTCAATCACCCACAGCACGGGCCGGGCAGCAGCCATCGTGGCGAAAAAAGACCACTGGCAAGGCTTGGGCATGGACGTGGAAAACCTGCTCGATCCCGAACGCGCCGAGCGCCTGGCCGGTGAAATCCTCACCTCGCCAGAGTTGCAGCGCATGACCCGGCTAACGCGCGATGACCAGGCCTTACTGGTGACCCTGACCTTTTCAGTGAAGGAAAGCTTGTTCAAGGCGCTGTATCCCATCGTCAGGCAGCGTTTTTATTTCGAGCATGCCGAGGTGCTGGACTGGACACACGACGGGCAGGTGCGGCTGCGCCTGCTGACGGACCTGTCGGCCGAGTGGCGCCATGGCAGTGAGCTGCAGGCGCAGTTTGGGGTGAAGGATGGGCAGTTGTTGAGTTTGGTAGGAATCAAGGCCTGAGAGCTGTGCTGCTTTTCAGGGCCTCATCGCGGGCAAGCCTTGCTCCCACAAGTCAGCGCTCCCTCATTTAAGTGTGGTTTGCTGTGGGAGCAAGGCTTGCCCGCGATGGCGGTCGATCAGGCACCCCACCTATCAAGACCTGTCCTGATGCCTCGGCCAACTCAAGCTGAAACACGCCCCACCCAAACTTTTGCTCTTGCCGATCAGCGCCCGACCATCATGCCAGTGGATGATCCGCCGCACGATCGACAGCCCCAGCCCATGACCGCCCGAAGCGCGGGCACGGCTGTCGTCCAGGCGCAGGAAGGGTTTGAAAATCCGCTCCCACGCCGCTTCCGGCACGCCCGGCCCGTCATCTTCCACGTCCACCCGACAGCGCAACTGGCCCACCTGGTAGCTGACCGTGACCTTGGAATGGGCGTGACGCATGGCGTTGCCCACCAGGTTCTGCAAGGCTCGATGCAGAAAGCGTGGCTCGGCCTCGACCCAGGCGCCATCGCAATCGGCGGCCGACAGGCATAAACCGCGCTCGACCGTGATCCCGGCCCGCAACGGCCCCAGCTCATTGATCACTTGATTGACCAGCGCATCCAGATCCACCCGTTGGAAATTCAAGGCCGGTGAACCCTGTTCCAGGCGCGCGTAGGTGAGCATTTCGTCCACCAGCCGATCCAGGTCTTCGATGTCGTGGTCCATGCCTGCCAGGTATTTGTCCCGGGCCTGGGGCGTGGTGGCGCTGCCGAGCATTTCCAGGCCAAAACGCAGGCGCGCCACCGGGGTGCGCAATTCGTGGGACACCGCGCGCACCAGCTCGCGCTGGATCGCCAACAGTTGCTGCAGGTGCTCGGCCATGCCGTTGAACGCCGCGGCCAGCCGCCCGACCGAGTCGGCGCCTCGGGCCGGCACCCGGGTTTCCAGGCTGCCCTGGGCGATCTGGGTGGCGGCCGACTCCAGGCCTCGCAAGCGCCGCTCCAACTGACGCACCAACAGGTAGACGATCAACCCGATCAGGCTCAACCCCAGCGCCGCGATCAGCACCAGCCATTGCGGCGGATAAGGGTTCATCTGGTACAGCGGGCCGATCTCCAGCACCCACGGCGTACCGACCATGCCGGCGAAGACCCGGATGGAATCGCCGCCCTTGCCCAAGGCCATCACCGTATCGCCCTCGGACACGCGACGGCGCTGGTCTTCGTCCATGTCGGCCTGCTCGGCGGTCATGAGTCGCAGGTCGAAACCAAAGCCTTTTTCCTGCGCCAGCTGCGCCAGCCGCTTGGGCTGCTCGGCTATCGGGTAACGCACCAATTCATCGGCCAACAGGTAAATGGTCGCACGGGCCAGTTGCTCGCTGATCTGCTGGACTTCCCCCACCAACATCAATTGCTCGGCATCATTGACCAGCCGATAGACTTTTGCCGCGTGCGGCCCGGTCTGCTCCACCAACGCCTGGCCGCGCAGCACGCGGGTGCGCTGGCCGAGGTCGAGGTCGGTCTGGGCGAAGGTCTGCAACGCCAGGGGAATGCCCAGCAAACGCTCCCACACCAACAGCGCCCGACGGCGTTCGGTGTCGTTCATTGGCCGCAGGTTGTCGGCCATCAACGAAAACGTGCCGTGGGCCAGGCGCTCGCGGTATTGCTCGCCGCGGGTCTGGTTGAGCAGGTGCAGGGCCAGCACGCCGAGGACCGCCACCAGCACCAGCGCCGCGCACATGCCGCCATAAATACGCAGGAAGATCGAATTCACGGCGCCAGGTCTACGCAAGCTTCGGGAACGAACAGGTAGCCTTTGCTGCGGATGGTCTTGATCAGCCGTGGATGATCCGGGTCGTCGCCGATCTTGGGACGGATGCGCGAAATGCGCACGTCGATGGAGCGATCCTGGCCGTCATAACCAATGCCGCGCAGGGCGGTGAAGATTTCTTCCCGGGACAGGATGCGCCCGGCATTGGACACCAGCAGCCACAGCAGGTCGAATTCGGCGCTGGTCAGCTCGATACCATTGCCCTGCAACCAGGCTTCACGCAGGGCGTCGTCGACCACCAGCGGGCCGAATTGCAGGCGCCGCTGCTTTTGCGCCGTACTCGGTTCCGGTTCGCTGCGTCGCAGCAGGGCCTGGATCCGCGCCAATAGCAAGCGCGGGCGAACCGGCTTGCAGACGTAATCGTCGGCGCCCAGGTCCAGCCCCTGGATCTGATCGGTGTCGTCGGTACGGGCGGTGAGCATCAGGATCGGCCCGTCATAGTGCGCGCGCACCTTGCGGCAGATGCTCAGGCCGTCTTCGCCGGGCAGCATCAGGTCGAGCACCACCAGGTCCGGCTGCTCGGCAATGATCCGCGCCGCCGCCACCGCACCGTCGCCTTCGATGGCGACCCGCAACCCGTTGCTTTCGAGGTATTCCCGGGTCAGCTCGGCCAGACGCTGGTCATCCTCGACGATCAATACCTGCCAGGCTTCTTGTTCCACTGAGGGACCTTTTGGCTGATTAGCTAAATAAGGAAAGGCGTGTCGCCAATATCACTGACAAGGCGCGAACCCTGTGGGAGCGAGCTTGCTCGCGATGGCGGTGTGTCAGGCATCCTTTGTACGGCTGACCCGACGCTATCGCGAGCAAGCTCGCTCCCACAGGTTGAGTCCTGCGCAACTCCCGTCTTTTTGTCATGTTAAAGGAGGATAAACACACCCATGCATGGGCCGATTGTATAAACGTCACCTGCACAGAAAACAAGCGGACAAATGCGTTTCGGCCGGGTGGGTTTTATGTGGTAATGTCCGCGCCCGCAAAAAACCTTCAGGCTGTTTTCGGATCGTCGAAATCGCTGAAAAAAGGTCCACTCCAGCTAGGTCGCGGCCTACAGAGCAGTTCCACGTTTCGCACACAAATTACGCACAGGCTTATCCACAGGTAGTACGTTGCATACCCCCCGAAAACGCATTATCTTGTAGCCCGCCGCGTAAAAAACCCTACATGTAGGGTTTTAGGCCAAAAACCAAACACAAGTCGGGCAGAGAATTCAAGCGCTTTTCTTGCTTCTGTCCAACTGAAACATCGCATTTCCCCAAGCCCAGACCGCCCCTGCGGATGGCAGCTGTTTCAAGGTCGAAAACGACCGAAACGGTACGGGTGTTGCAGTCAATTGCTGCCACCCTGGCAACCCGGTTTCGAGCCTCGCTCGCAACCTGAGAACTTCGGATGGAAGCGGCATTAAACGCCTGCTTCCTACTGTCCCGAAGTTGTTATGCCCGGCGCCAGTCGGTTGTAGTGCTTCAGGACGGAACGGTGGGCACCGTGATGGTGCCCAAACAAACATAGAGAACGTGGAGACACCCATGCACACCGACACAACTCGCGAGAACCCGCAGGGCACCGCGCCGATGGCCGCCGATTCGAGCCCGGATCTGTCCGCCACCGCGCCGGGCCAACTGCGTGTGATCAAGCGTAACGGCACTGTCGTTCCTTACACCGATGACAAGATCACCGTCGCCATCACCAAAGCGTTTCTCGCAGTTGAAGGCGGCACCGCTGCCGCTTCGTCGCGAATCCACGACACCGTGGCCCGCCTGACCGAACAGGTCACCGCGACCTTCAAGCGTCGCATGCCTTCGGGCGGCACCATCCACATCGAAGAAATCCAGGACCAGGTCGAACTGGCCCTGATGCGTGCCGGCGAGCAGAAAGTGGCCCGCGACTACGTGATCTACCGTGACTCCCGCGCCAAGGAACGTGCCACCCGCTCCCCGGCCGACGCACCTGTCCAGGCCCACCCTTCGATCCGCATCGCACGCGCCGACGGCAGCCTGGCGCCGCTGGACATGGGCCGCCTGAACACCATCGTCACCGAAGCCTGCGAAGGCCTGGAAGAAGTCGATGGCGACCTGATCCAGCGCGAAACCCTGAAGAACCTCTACGACGGCGTCGCCCTCAAGGACGTCAACACCGCTCTGGTGATGACCGCCCGGACCCTGGTGGAACGCGAGCCCAACTACTCCTTCGTGACCGCCCGCCTGCTGATGGATACCCTGCGTGCCGAAGGCCTGAGCTTCCTGGAAGTCGCCGAGAGCGCGACCCACCACGAAATGGTCGACCTGTACGCCAAGGCGTTGCCCGCTTATGTCGCCAAGGGTATCGAGTTCGAATTGCTGAACCCGGTCCTGGCCGAATTCGACCTGGAAAAACTCGGCAAGGCGATCAATCACGAGCGCGACCAGCAGTTCACCTACCTGGGCCTGCAAACCCTGTACGACCGTTACTTCATCCACAAGGACGGTATCCGTTTCGAACTGCCGCAGATCTTCTTCATGCGCGTGGCCATGGGCCTGGCAATCGAAGAGAAGCAGCGCGAAGACCGTGCGATCGAGTTCTACAACCTGTTGTCGTCCTTCGACTACATGGCGTCGACCCCGACCCTGTTCAACGCCGGCACCCTGCGTCCGCAGTTGTCGAGCTGCTACCTGACCACCGTTCCGGATGACCTGTCGGGCATCTACGGCGCCATCCACGACAACGCCATGCTGTCGAAATTTGCCGGTGGCCTGGGCAACGACTGGACCCCGGTTCGCGCATTGGGCTCGTACATCAAGGGCACCAACGGCAAATCCCAGGGCGTCGTGCCGTTCCTCAAAGTGGTCAACGACACCGCGGTCGCGGTCAACCAGGGCGGCAAGCGCAAGGGCGCGGTCTGTGCCTACCTGGAAACCTGGCACATGGACATCGAAGAGTTCATCGAGCTGCGCAAGAACACCGGTGATGACCGTCGTCGTACCCACGACATGAACACCGCCAACTGGATCCCCGACCTGTTCATGAAGCGTGTCTTCGATGACGGCAAGTGGACCCTGTTCTCGCCATCCGAAGTGCCGGACCTGCACGACCTGACCGGCAAGGCTTTCGAAGAGCGCTACGAGTACTACGAAGCCCTGACCGAGTACAACAAGATCAAGCTGTTCAAAGTCGTCCAGGCCAAAGACCTGTGGCGCAAGATGCTCTCGATGCTGTTCGAAACCGGCCACCCATGGCTGACCTTCAAGGACCCGTGCAACCTGCGCAGCCCGCAACAGCACGTGGGCGTGGTCCACAGCTCGAACCTGTGCACCGAGATCACCCTGAACACCAACAAGGACGAGATCGCGGTCTGCAACCTGGGCTCGATCAACCTGCCGAACCACATCGTCGACGGCAAGCTGGACTCCGCCAAGCTGCAACGCACCGTGAACACCGCCGTGCGCATGCTCGACAACGTGATCGACATCAACTACTACTCGGTGCCGCAAGCGAAGAACTCCAACTTCAAGCACCGTCCGGTCGGCCTGGGCATCATGGGCTTCCAGGACGCGCTGTACCTGCAGCACATCCCGTACGGTTCCGATGCCGCGGTCGAGTTCGCCGACAAGTCCATGGAAGCGGTCAGCTACTACGCGATCCAGGCTTCCTGCGACCTGGCCGACGAGCGTGGCGCCTACGAGACGTTCCAGGGTTCGCTGTGGTCCCAGGGCATCCTGCCGCTGGACTCGCAACAGATCCTGATCGCCCAGCGTGGCCAGAAGTACATCGACGTCGACCTGAACGAATCCCTGGACTGGGCACCGGTTCGCGCCCGTGTACAGAAAGGCATCCGTAACTCCAACATCATGGCCATCGCACCGACCGCCACCATCGCCAACATCACTGGCGTATCGCAGTCGATCGAACCGACCTACCAGAACCTGTATGTGAAATCGAACCTGTCGGGCGAATTCACCGTGATCAACCCGTACCTGGTTCGCGACCTCAAGGCCCGCGGCCTGTGGGACTCGGTCATGATCAACGACCTGAAGTACTACGACGGTTCGGTGCAGCAGATCGAACGCATCCCGCAAGAGCTCAAAGAACTCTACGCAACGGCCTTCGAAGTGGACACCAAGTGGATCGTCGACGCCGCCAGCCGTCGCCAGAAGTGGATCGACCAGGCTCAGTCGCTGAACCTGTACATCGCCGGCGCTTCGGGCAAGAAGCTGGACGTGACCTACCGCATGGCCTGGTACCGTGGCCTGAAAACCACTTACTACCTCCGTGCCCTGGCCGCCACCAGCACCGAGAAGTCGACCATCAACACCGGCAAGCTGAACGCGGTTTCCAGCGGCGGCAACCACGGTGACGACTCGGTCCTGGCAGCTCCAGCCGGTCCCGCGCCAGTGCCAAAGGCCTGCGCGATCGACGAGCCGGATTGCGAAGCTTGCCAATAAGCTGAGCGAGTGGGCGTTGCAAGGCGCCTGCTAAAAGAAACCCCCGATAGACCGCTGGTTTATCGGGGGTTTTCTTTTGCCTGGAGAACAGTCGGCGCCTATGACGGCCTCGTCGCGAGCAAGCTCGCTCCCACAATTGGACGCATTCCAATGTGGGAGCGAGCTTGCTCGCGATGAGGCCAGTCCAGGCACCACAAAAATAGCCGCCTACAAAAAAGCCCCTCTTGCGAGGGGCTCCTTGTGCAGCCTTTAAGCAACCATCGATATCAAGCCATCTGAATAATGGTCTGCATGATGGTGCTCTGGGTGGAGATGGTCTTGGCGTTCGCCTGGTAGTTGCTCTGGGCCTTGATCAGCTCGACCAGTTCGTTGGTCAGGTTGACGTTTGACTCTTCCAGGGAGTTGGAGACGATCGAACCGAGGGTGCCGGTTTGTGGAGCATCGTAGCCTGGGATACCCGAGGCGAAGGTTTCCTTCCAGCTGGTGCCGCCTACTGGCTGCAGGCCTTGCTCGTTGGTAAAGCTGGCGAGGGCGAGCTGGCCGATCGGCTTGGTCTGGTTGTTGCTGAAGTTGGCCAGCAAGACGCCGCTGCCGTCGATGGTCAGGTTGGTGATCTGGCCAGTGGCGTAGCCGTTCTGGGCCGGAATCGAGCGGGCGGTGTCGGCGTTGAATTGGGTCGTGTTGGCCATGGAAATCGTAATAGTCGACGAGCCCGCGCCATTAGCGGTCCATGTACCATTGGTCACAGTGCCTGGGACCCAGCCAACCAGGTTCAGATCATTGCTGATGGTTGGCGGGGGTGTCGGAACAGTCGGTGGAACGGTCGGCGGAACCGGGGTGCTGACTTGGGTTAGCCTGCCGTTCGAGTCGAATGTCATCGTCGAAGGAACTGGAGCGTTCGGAGCAACCGGCGCGCTGCCATTGAGGTTACGACCATCAATCAAGGTATAGACGTTCCAAGTATTGCCGGCAGTCTTGACCATGTACTGGTCCATGGAGTGCTGGTTGCCCTGGGTGTCATAGACCGGAGTAGTGAACTGCTTGGTGAACGTGGCCGTGTCGGCCGGATTGAACGCCACAGTGATCGGCGTCGCCGTCGAGTTCAGGTTGATGGTCGACGAAACCAGACTGGTGGCTTGCGGCGGCAGGTTCGAGGTGTCGATGCGCAGGTCGGTCAGGATACCGTTCTGGATCTTGCCGTTGGCATCCACGCCATAGCCTTGCAGGCGGGCCGTGCCATCACTGTTGGTGATGAAGCCTTCCTTGTCGGTCTTGAAGGTACCGGCACGGGTGTAGCTCAGGGAGCCGTCGTTGCTCAGGACAAAGAAGCCCTGGCCCTGGATGCCCATGTCCAGCACGTTGCCGGTGTTGTTCACGTCACCCTGGCCGAACTGCTGGGAAACGTTGGCCAGGCGCACGCCGTTGCCGACGGTCTTGCTGCCCGAGCCCAGCTTGGTAGCCGAATAGACGTCTTCGAATTCCGCGCGGGACGATTTGAAACCGGTGGTCGCCACGTTGGCGATGTTGTTGCCGGTCACGTCCAGCTGTTTGTTGGCTGCATAGAGACCGCTAAGGCCGATGTTAAAAGACATGTTGACTCCTTTTGCCGGTTAGTCGGCTCTACATACCAATAGTTTGTACTTTGGACAGGGCAATGCTGCCCAGCCCGGCCAGGTTGAGCATCAGCTCACCGCCCGTCTGGCTGATCGTCACGCTGCTGACCGTGGCCGGCAGGTTAGTGATCAGCGACGTGGCCTTGCCGTCGATGGTGGTCGAAGCGGCGAAGGTGTAGGTGCCCGATTCAACGACCGCGCCCGCGTCGCTCTTGCCATCCCAGATGAAGGCGGAGTTGCCGGCCTTCTGGCTGCCCAGGTCGATGGTGCGAACGGTCTTGCCGTCCTTGTCCACGATCTTGACGGCAACAGAGGACACCGATGTCGGCACCACCACCGTGCCGTTGAGGCTCTTGGAGGTATCGACCACAGCCTTGTCACCTGGGGCAATGACCGAGCGACCCACCAGTGACGAGGCCTGCAAGGCCTGGGACGAGTTGTAGTTGCCGGCAATGCCGCTCACCGTCTGGTTGAGGGTGGTGATGCCTTCCAGGCTGCTGAACTGCGCCAACTGGGCAACGAACTCGCCGTTATCCTGTGGCTCCAGCGGGTTCTGGTTTTTCAGCTGGGTCACGAGCAACTGCAGGAACGCATCCTTGCCCAACTCCTTCTTGCCGGTCGCCATGCCCGTCACCGTACCCAGGGTATCGGTGGTGGTGTTGGTCTTGACCGAGGAGTTGGCCAGAATCTCGTTGAGACTCAAACCGCTGGTAGTGTTGGTAACGCTCATGTGACTCGCCCCTTATCACTGACCGAGGGTCAGGACCTTCTGCATCATGGCTTTGGCGGTGTTCATCATTTCGGCGTTGGTCTGGAACGAACGACTGGCGGAAATCATGTCGGCCATTTCTTCGACGACGTTGACGTTCGGGTAGTAGACATAACCCTTGGCGTCCGCGGCCGGATGGTTTGGCTCATAACGTGCTTCAAGGTTGCTCTGGTCTTCGACCACGCCAAGCACCTGTACGCCCTGCCCGGCCGCTTCCTGGTCCTGGAACAGCGAGTCGCTGCCGCCGGACTGGCCGCCCTGGAACATGGTGGCGAATACCGGGTGGCGGGCGCGGTAGGTCTGGTCGATGCTCGACGAAACGGTCTCGGCGTTGGCGATGTTACTGGCGACGGTGTTCAGGCGAGTGGTCTGGGCACTCATGGCACTGCCGGCGATGTTGAATACGCTCGCAATCGACATGGCTTACTCTCCGCGCAGGGCCGATACCAGCCCTTTGAATTTGCTGTTGAGCAGGGTGAAGCTGGCCTGGAAGTTCACGGAGTTTTCCGCGTAGTTGGACTGTTCCAGTTGAGCGTCCACGGTGTTCTGGTCGATCGAAGGCTGCATCGGCGTGCGATACATCAGCGACTCATCGCCATTGCCCAAGCCTTCGGCTTCGATATGACGACTGTTGGTCATGTTCAAGGCGAAATGGCCGTTCTTGGCTTTCTCGTTCTGCTCGGCGAGCACTTTGGAGAAGTCCAGATCCCGAGCCTTGTAGTTCGGGGTATCGGCGTTGGCGATGTTGTTGGCCAGGACTTCGGCACGTTGGGCGCGGAAGCCCAGGGCCTTTTCGTGGATACCGAGCGCTTTATCGAAGCTGATGCTCATGTCGGAAACCTTTGGGTGACCAGAATGTACGTACGACGGCTAAAGCAAGCGTCGTGCCACTTTCAAAAACCCCATAAACCGGGGCTTTGCGGGCACCGGCAAGGCGGCAATGCCAGAAAAGCGGCAATCGGTTTCCGCCGGCTGCCGCTTTTCTGCCGCTTCTCAAGGGCAATGACACTCAAACTGTGGGAGCGGGCTTGCTCGCGAATGCAGTGTGACAGTGACATTTATTTCGACTGACACACCGCCTTCGCGAGCAAGCCCGCTCCCACAGGGATAGTGGAGGGGAGGAAATTAGCGGGCATAAAAAACGGGAGCCCCGTGGGACTCCCGCTTTTTTTGACAACCCAAGCCAATCACTTCGCCTGGTAGATGATCCCCGGGCTGCACTGGACCATCTGGTAATGATCCGGCAAACCGTTCAACGCCTCGGAGGCGCCGAGGAACAGGTAGCCGCCCGGCTTGAGCGTGCCGTGGATGCGCAGCAGGATGTCCTTCTTCACTTCGGCGGAGAAGTAGATCAGCACGTTACGGCAAAACACGATGTCGAACTTGCCCAGGCTGGCGTAGCTGTCCAGCAGGTTGAACGAGCGGAACTCCACCCGGCTCTTGATCGGCGCCTTGACCACCCATTTGCCCGGCCCTTTGGGGTCGAAGTAGCGTTGCAGGCGGTCCGGCGACAAGCCACGGCCGATGGCCAGGCTGTCGTACTCGCCGGTCTTGCAGTTATTGAGCATGGTCCCGGACAGGTCGGTGGCGACGATCTGCACGCCGCCTTTCAACTGGCCGAGGTTGGAGCGTTCGAACTCATCGATGGACATCGACAGCGAATAGGGTTCCTGCCCCGACGAACAGGCCGCCGACCAGATCCGTAGGCGCTGGCCCGGGCTGGCCTTGATGGCGGCCGGCAGCACTTTGTTCTTCAGCACCTCGAACGGATAGGTGTCACGAAACCATAGGGTTTCGTTGGTAGTCATGGCATCCACCACCATCTCGCGCAAGCCACTGCGCGGCTGGGTCTGGATACGCTGCACCAGCTCGCCCAATGACTTGAGGCCCTGTTGCTCCATCAACTTATTGAGACGGCTCGACACCAGGTATTGCTTGTTTTCACCAAGCAAGATGCCACAGGCTTTTTCCAGGAAGACCCGGAACTGTTCGAAATCCAAATTACCCGTAGACAAGATACCGCCTCTTTCATCGTGTTGACTTGCCGGGCGCACAACGCGCCCGACCTTCTACTTTATTCTGCTGCTTTGATCCGTTCGACGACCCGGGACGCCAGGTCATCGGGGCGGAATTTTGCCAGAAAATCGTCGGCACCGACCTTCTTGACCATCGCCTGGTTGAAAACACCAGACAACGAAGTATGCAAGATGATGTGCAGCTTTTGCATGCGCGGATCGCTGCGGATTTCCGAGGTCAGGGTGTAGCCGTCCATTTCCGGCATCTCAATGTCGGAGATCATCATCAGGAATTCTTCCTCAGGCTTCTTGCCCTCGTCGACCAGCTTGCGCAGGTAATCCAGCGCCTGTCGCCCGTCGTTCAACGCCACCACCTCGACGCCGACCGTTTGCAGGCAACGGGTCACCTGCTTGCGGGCCACCGAAGAATCATCGACGGTCAACACTCGCAGCGAAATCGCCTTGTGCTGGGTCTCGGCATCCACCACCCCCACGGAAATCGCTTCCGGCGTGGGCGCCACTTCGGCGAGGATTTTCTCCACGTCGATGATTTCCACCAACTGGTTATCGACCCGGGTCACCGCCGTCAGGTAGTGATCGCGGCCGGTGCCCTTGGGCGGTGGATGGATCTCTTCCCAGTTCATGTTGACGATGCGCTCCACCGAGCGCACCAGGAACCCCTGGGTCTTGGTGTTGTACTCGGTGATGATCACAAACGGATTGCTCTGGTCCAGCAACCGACCGGAGCCGGTCGCCATCGCCAGGTCGAGAATCGGAATGGTCGCACCGCGGATATTGGCCACACCGCACACGACGGGGCTGGACTTGGGCATCAGGGTCAGCTTGGGGCATTGCAGCACCTCGCGAACCTTGAATACGTTGATCCCGTACATTTGTTGGCCGTCGAGACGGAACAACAACAGCTCCAGGCGATTCTGACCGACCAGCTGAGTGCGCTGGTTTACCGAATCCATTACTCCCGCCATGCCCTGACTCCTACCTAACGCTAATGTGTCCGACGCGCATTCATCACTAAACGGCACGGGGCTTGCTATTGAACCGGCATGAACGCACAAACGACATTTTCTCGACGCCTGACCACTCACTGCCGCCACTGGCTCGGTGCACTGCTGGCTGCCTGCCTGTTCACTTCGGGCAGTCCTGCCCTTGCGGCGGCTCCGGTTACCTTGCCTGATCTCCTTATCGGCGTCACTCAGGGCTTTCTTGAATTCACCGTAGAAGACTATCTGGCAAGCAGTCAAACCGAAGGTCGTTACGAAATCGAAGTCAACCAGCTCGACCCGCGCTTGCGCATGCCCATGTGTGACAAGGAATTGACTGCGTCGCTGGAGAGCCCGGCCCGCCCCCTGGGCCGCGTCACGGTGAAGGTTCGTTGTGACAGTGCCGCGCCCTGGACGGTGTTCGTGCCCGCTCAAGTGCGCCTGTTCCGGGAAATCGTCACCACCACCCGTCCACTCAAGCGGGCCGGGATCGTCGAGCCCCAGGACGTGATGTTGCGCGAACGGGACATCAGCCAGATCACCCAGGGTTTCCTGACCTCTGTCGATCAAGCCATCGGGCAGAAACTTGTCCGACCAATGGTCGCCGATCAGGTCGTGACGCTGGTGCACCTGGAACAGGCCGAGGTGGTCCGCAAGGGTGACCAGGTGGTCATCACCGCCCGTAGCGGCTCTCTTGCCGTGCGGATGCCCGGCGAGGCCCTGTCCAACGGCGGCATGCGTGAGCAGATACGGGTAAAAAACCTTAATTCCCAGCGCGTCATCAAGGCGCAAGTGATGGCTCCAGGCCAAGTGGAAGTGGCGATGTAATGACCCGATAGAGGAGGTAGAAAGCTGGCGCTTGATCCCGGTGTTCCCTAGACTGTGCCTTACGCAAAGGCAAGCGCAGACGTGCGCACGTTCATTGAACAAATGAGCCTAAAGTTTTTTTGGGGATGGCCGAAAACATGGCAAGCGTCCAAATACCCTGAGGTTTTTTACCATGGTCATCGATTTCAATCGTTTAAACAGCTCTTCACCGCTGACAGGCACTACGCGTACCAGCGCCACCAAGGAAACCGTCGAAACCGACAAATCCGCGCCGCTGTCCACGCCTGCCGAAAAGGTCAGCAACGGGGAGTCGGTACACCTCAGCAATGAGGCTCAGCAGTTGCAGAAGGTCACTGACAAGCTGCGCGATCAACCTGTCGTCGACAACGCCCGCGTGGCCGAGTTGAAAGCAGCCATCGCCGATGGCAGCTACAAAGTCGACAGCAACCGCGTAGCCAGCAAACTGCTCAACTTCGAAGCCCAGCGCTAGGCCGCCGCCTGCGCGAGGCTTTTGGACGCTAAGACCCAAGGCCAGCCATGCACGACACTCATTTATTGCAACTGATCATCGACGACTTCGTTCCAGCGCAACAATTGCTGGAGCTATTGCAGGCCGAATCCGTGGCCCTGCACGGTCGTGACATGCCTTTGCTGGAAAATATCCTGGCGCAAAAACAGGCACTGATCATCTTGCTCGACCAGCATGGCCGCAAGCGCAGCGAGATCCTCGCCAGCCTCAACCTGCCCGCCAGTCATGACGGCCTTGAGCAGTTGGCTGCCCAGTCGACCCTCGGCGACCAGTTGCGGTCCCAGAGCAAAGTACTCAACGACCTGCTCGCCCAATGCCAGGCGACCAACGCCCGCAACGGCCAGTCGATCCTGATGCAGCAGGCCGCCACCGCCAACCAGTTGCGTATTCTCAACGGTGGCGAGATCCCGACGCTGTATGACGCTAGCGGTTCGACGGCCCGAATGGTCAAGCACCGCCCGCTCAGCCAGGCATGAAACGAACAATGCCTTCGCTCTATCAACGCGCGATACATGCTGGCAAAATGCTGGCTATTCGTAGTCGTATTTTGCCTGGAGATTGACCCACCGTGTTCAATGCCTCAAACGCGGATGATGCTCCGCAGCCCCCCAAGGTCCTCACCACGCCCCTGGAAATCTCCGGCAACCTGCGGATGCTGCAAGATAGCCACGACCCGCTGATCATCACCTTCCATGAACGTACCCAGCGCTTCCAGAGCTATCTGGTCAACGTCGATCGCGAGACCAATTCCATCGCCCTGGATGAAATGATTCCCCGGGACGGCGAGCGTTTCCTGCTGGCCGGCGAGCCGTTTCGCGTCGAGGGGTTCCATGACGGCGTGCGCATCGCCTGGGATGGCAAGGGTCCGCTGACCATTGATGAGTCCAGCGACGGTCGTTGCTATCGCGGCGCCCTGCCCGACGAAGTGGTCTACCACCAACGTCGCAACGCCTTCCGTGCCGCCCTGAAACTGGCGCAACTGGTGAGCGTTGAACTGGGCGGCGACAAGCTCAAGTCCCCCGTGGACGGCAAGCTGCTGGACATTTCCGCCACCGGTTGCAAGCTGCGTTTCGACGGCGATATCACCGAACGTTTGCAACTGGGCCAGGTGTACGAGCGCTTCATCGCGGCCCTGCCGTTTGGCAACATGATCGCCCCGGTGGAGCTGCGTTACCTGCATTTCGAAGAAAGGATCAACACCACGTTCGCCGGCGTACGCTTCCACAACATCAGTGGCCTGGTGCAACGGCAGGTCGAGCGGTTCGTCTACCAGCTCCAGCGCGAAGCGCGGCGCTTCGATAAAGACGACCTCTAATCGTCGAGCCATAAAAAAACGGGCAGTCCCTTGCGGTGACTGCCCGTTTTTTTATGTCTGTTTCAAGGCCTGGCCTGGGTAAAGCTGGGGGGCTCAGGGTCCTGCACTTCAGCTTCCGCCGCGGTCTCAGTGGCGGGCTCGGGCTCCACCTCCGGATTGATCGGCGTCTGCATCTGCTCCTGGACCACTTGCTCGTCCACCCGCGGATCGAGGCACGCCACCAAAGGCGAACTCGACATACTGTCCGGCATTGCCACGTGATGCAGCGGCGCGTCATCGACCTGATGCAGGTTGGTCACTGCTTTCGGCCGGATCCGCCACACCAGCACCAAGGCGAAGAAGGCGAAAAAGCCGTAGAGCATCTGGCTGCCGAACATCTTCATCAGCACGCCGGCCACCAGCGGCCCGATACTGGCGCCAACGCCATAGGTCACCAACAGCATCGCAGTCAGGGACACCCTTCGATCAGCTTCGACGTGGTCGTTGGAAAAGGCTACCGCCAGCGGATACAGGCAGAACTGCACCAGCGAACAGAAGAACCCGGCGACGAACAGCACCTCCAACGGCACCGTCGGAAGAATCGCCAACGGCAGTGCACAGATCGTCAGGACCAGCGCAAAGCAGCGAATCAGCAGCGCCCGGTCGTAACGGTCAGACAGCCAGCCCAGAGGCCACTGAACCAGCAACCCGGCAAAGATGCAGCTCCCCATGAACAGACCGACCTGCTCGGTCGACAGGCCCTGCTGAGAGGCATACAGGGGCGCCAGGCCATAGAACGAGCCGACGATCAGCCCGGAGCCCAGCACCGTACTCAATGACTGCGGCACCCGCTTGATGAAGAAGCGCGGCTCCATGGGCGCCGGATGCAGCGCCGCCGGGTGAATTCGCCGGGTCAGTGTCACCGGCACCAGGCACAAGGCAAAACACAGCGCCACCAGCATCAGCAGCTCAAGCCCCAGGGACGGGTGCATGACCAGGATCAACTGGCCCAGCACCAGGCCCAAGTAGGAGGCGATCATGTAGCCACTGAACACCACGCCACGTTGCTTGGCGTCGGCCTGTTCGTTGAGCCAGCTCTCGATGACCATGTACTGGCACATCATGCCCAGGCCGACGATCATCCGCAGCACGATCCAGGCCGGCAGCCAGTCCACCAGGCCATGGCCCAGCACCGCCGCCCCGACGATCCCGGCGCAGGCCGAATAGGCGCGGATGTGCCCGACGCGGGCGATCAGCCGATGGCCGATCTTGCCACCCAGCACCAGGCCGAAATAGTTGGCGGCCATCAGCGCACCGACCCAGAGGCTGTCCACATGGTCGGCGGCCAGGCGCAAGGCCAGGTAAGTACTCAAGAGGCCCGAGCCGATCAACATCATCAGCGAGGCGAAATAAAGCGCTCGAAAAGGTTTCCAGATTTGGCGCATCGGCGTTCCGAGCGGCTCCTTGCGGTGAGTAAGGGCTATCTGTTGAAGATAGCCCGAATGCGGCGGTTCTTTATGCCTGGGCCGCCAGGACACGTCGCTCCCAGGGGGTGATTTCATCGAAGAAGCTGGTCAGCTCCAGGGTCTTGGAAGCGATGTAGCCTTCGATGAACTCCGTGCCGAACAGTTCCTTCGCCAGATGACTACGCTTCAGACGCTCCAGGGCGGCATGCAAGGTACATGGCAGCGACAGATTATCCGGCACTTCGAATTCGCCCTGGATCGCCGCGCTCGGCTCCAGGTGATGTTCGATCCCATACAGCCCGGCGGCCAGGCTGGCGGCAATCGCCAGGTAGGGGTTGGCATCGGCCCCGGGCAAGCGATTCTCGACCCGCCGGGCCACCGGCGAGCTGGCAGGGATCCGCAGGCCGGCCGAACGATTGTCATGGGACCAACAGGCATTGTTCGGTGAGGCGAACGGGTGGCACAGGCGCTGGTAAGAATTCACGTTCGGCGCGAACAACGCGGTGAAGTCCGCCAGGCACGCCTGTTGCCCCCCGATAAAATGCCGGAACGCGGCCGTCGGTTCACCCGCTTCGTCGCTGAAGACGTTGCGACCGCTGTCCGCCTCGACGACGCTCTGGTGGATATGCATCGAACTGCCCGGCGTGTGGGCCAGGGGCTTGGCCATGCAGACCACGGTCAGGCCGTGCTTGAGGGCCACTTCCTTGAGCAGGTGCTTGAACAGGAACGTCTGGTCGGCCAGCAGTAAAGGATCGCCGTGGAGCAGATTGATCTCGAACTGGCTCACGCCCATTTCATGCATGAAGGTGTCGCGAGGCAAGCCCAGCGTCGCCATGCAGGCATAGACTTCACTGAAGAACGGGCGCAGGCCATTGTTGGAACTGATGCTGAATGCCGAGTGGCCGTCTTCGCGACGTCCATCCAGGCCCATTGGCGGCTGGAACGGCTGGGTCGGGTCGGGGTTGGGGGCGAACACGAAGAATTCCAGCTCGGTCGCCACCACCGGCGCCAGGCCAAGGGCGGCATAACGTGCGACAACGGCCTTGAGCTGGCCGCGCGTCGAGAGCCGGGAGCTTTCTCCGGTCAGTTCGTCGGCGTCGCAGATTGCCAGGGCACGGGGCTGCTGGCTCCAGGGCAGGCGGTGGATCTGTTTCGGGTCGGCCACCAGCGCCAGGTCGCCGTCGTCGCTGCCGTAGAAACGCGACGGCGGATAACCGCCCATGATGCATTGCAGCAGCACGCCTCGCGCCAGCTGCAACCGCCGGCCTTCGAGGAAACCCTCGGCAGTCATCACCTTGCCCCGCGGCACGCCATTCAAATCCGGCGTGACACATTCAATCTCATCAATGCCCGTCAGTCGCTGCGCGAGTGAACGCTGGCCATCGGTCGTCATGGCGCAATCCTTGTTATGTGCGAGCCGCGAACGGCAACCCGTACAAAATAGGCTCCGGCTGTTCGGAATATCAAGCGCCCGGAGGCAATAAACACCGAGTGCGGAAAATGTGGGAGCGGGCTTGCTCGCGAAAGCGGTATATCAGTCAGCAAATGTGTGACTGATGCACCGCTTTCGCGAGTAAGCCCGCTCCCACAAGGGGATTTGTGGTGACAGGGGTATTTATGGAGGGCATGTTCAGGGCAGATAAAGCCGGAACACCCCACCGCCCAACACACCGCCATTGGCAATCTCGGTCCGCCCGCTCACGCCGCCGCGCTGGTGCAGGCCGGCGATCCGCGCGGCGAAGTACAGGCCCAGCCCAGTGCTGCCGCTGCTGTGGTTGATGCCCTGCACATACTCGGCCTGACGCTCGATCATTTCTGGCGGGTAACCGTCGCCGTCGTCGTTGATGGTCAGCACCAGTTGCCCGGCTTCGTCGCTCACACTGATCAACAGCGCCTGGCGCGCATGGCGAATGGCGTTGTTGATGCAGTTGTCGAGCACCGAGGCCACCAGCTCACGGTCGAAAAAGCCCAAGGGGCTGAGCGGATCGACGTCGTAGGTGGCCATGATCCCGCGGCTGCGGAACACATCCTGATGACCGGCCAGTTGCGCCTCGATGAAATCGTCCAGCTCATGGTAGGCCGGGTGCAACGGCAACTGGTTGACGCCGAGCTTGTACAGCCCCAGCAACTGCACCATGAGGCCATTGAGATGGGCGAACTCGAACTCAATGACACCTTGCTCCGAGGTCTGCCGCTCGGATTCGGGCAAGCGCTCGAGCCATTGCCCATGCGCCTGCATGAGCAAGGTCAGGGAGTTTTTCATGTCGTGCACGGTCGACGCGATCACCGTGGAAAAATCGAGGGCCTGTTCGCTGTCATTCATCGCCAAATGCCTTGCTTCGCAGTTTTTGATAACGCGCAAAACGCGCATCGGTGTCGGGCATCATGCCCACCAGTTTCAGGCAGGCGCGGCACTCCTGCAGCAGTTCCGACTCCACGCTGGTGTCGGTGCCATGCAGCAGCGATTGCGCCATGTTCAGGGCAATACTGATGTTCTTCGGTTGCATCTTCAGCGCGCGGCGGAACAGCTCCCGCGCCTCCGGCAATGCGCCGGTCTTGTAGACCCGCACGCCTTCGCGGTTCAGCTCGGCGGCGGCATTGCCTTGGTTGAGGATGTTCGGGTCGTCGGTCAGCTTGGCGATGCCTTGCATCACCGTCGGGTCATCACCGTAGATTTCCGCGCAGTTCTTGAGCATCGACTCGCCGGCGCTGGTCTGGCCAAGCATTTGCAACTGCTTGGCCACCAGTAATGCGGCCTCGGCGCTCATGAACTGCTCCATGCCATCGAGGCGTTGCAAGGCTTGTTCAGTGAGCTTCTCGGCGGTTTCGGCATCGTTGAGCAACAGGCTGGTGGCCTTCATCAGCCGCGCCCGCACCTGCAACCCCGGATCGTTGAGGTTTTCCTTCGCCACGGCGCTGAGAGTGGTGTTGATCTCCAGCCGGGTCCGCGTGTCGAGGCCTTTTTCGCTGCCCTTGCTGATCAGCGCATGGGCCAGGCCGAGGTTGCTTTCCGGGTCCTTGAAGCGCGACTGCGCGCCCTGCCCGACCGCCTGGCGATAGGCCCGGGAAGCCGTGTCGTAGTCTTCGTTGGTCATCGCCAGCTTGCCCAGCAACGATTGGCGACGCACGGCCAGCGGCGACAGGCGCACCGCCTCTTCCAGCACGTGCTGCGCCTGCTTGGTGTCACCTTCGGCCATCAACACTTCGGCCATGCCGTCGTACAACGCCGGCATCATCGGAAAGACTTTCAGGGCCTTTTCATAAACGGTCTTGGCCTGCCCCACCTGGCCGCGCTTGAACATCAACTTGCCCAGCCCCGCGTAGGCCCACGGCAACGGGCGATCCGCGATGATGGAGTTGTACAGTCGCTCCAGGGCCTCGTTCTGATTCAGGTCACGCAACGCATCGGCGCGATAACGCAGGCACAACGGCCCGTAGCGCGGGTCCTGCTTGCACAGGGCGATGCAGGCATTGAGCACTTCCATCGGCTTGCCACGATCGAGGGCCTGCAGGATCGGCTTGAGCAGGGTCTTGCGCTGCTCGAGCCGTTCCAGCCGCTGGGCCAGGCCGGAGCGGTTGAACGGTTTGGTCAGGTACGCATCCGGCTCATGCTCCAGGGCACTGAGCACCATCGCCTGGCTGGTCTCGGCGGTCACCATGAGGAAGACACTTTCATGGCTGATCAACTTCTCGACCATCAGGTCCTCGAGCACCTGCTGGCCATTCTTGCGCCCGTCGCCCAGGTGATAGTCCTGCAGGATGAAGTCATAGCGCTTCTGCGAGCACATGCGCAGCGCCACTTCACCGGTGTCGGCGGTGTCCACGTCCTTGACGCCCAGCTCACGCAGCATGGAGCGGATCGAACTGCGGAAATCCGAGAAATCATCGACGATCAAAAAACTTTTTTGGTGGTACGCCAGCATCGAGGATGTCCAGGCAAGTAAGAAAATAACCCAATGGCATAACAACGAAATGCCGTGTCACAGCCCCGAGGCGCGCAGATGATAGCCACCAGCCAGCAACGTTCAAGGGATTTCAGCAACCGCTTGGCCTGGCTGTGTCGTGACGCACATTGCGAGCCAAAACGCAGAAGACAACCGGGCTCATCGGGTTATCGGCAGGAGATGGCGTTCCGTTAAGGGGAAGGTGTGGGAGAAGCCGCGTGCGAAGGATCAGCTAACCACAGACCCTGTGGCGAGGGAGCTTGCTCCCGCTGGGCCGCGCAGCGGACCTGTTTTTTGGCGGCGGCTACGCAACCGAGCGGGAGCAAGCTCCCTCGCCACGAAGGGAAGAGCCAGTTGTTGCAGTGTTTTATATCGCCCAAATACCAGCGTTCGGGAAACTGCACATCTTCCCGCAACAAGTAATACTTCATTTCAGCTCACCGCATGTCATTGCTTAACTGAAAAAAGGGTCGCGCCTGCGTCTAAAGCCCGAAGAAACGCTCGTAGGCCGTCTCCACCCGAATAGCAAGCTGATCAGAAATGATGACCAGGTTTTCTACTGCGGCCGTCTCTGTGGACAACAAAGGACTCGAAACAGCTGGAACAGCCAAACCAAGTTGCTGCCGAACCTGAAAAATGGCGTGGACCTCCAAGGGCAACAAATCGAAAGGCGCGTATTTGAACTCAGGGTCCCACGCCCCACCGTCGTCCTCAGCGTGGGATAAGTGATATCGACAAAGCGCTTCCAGGGCATCAGCAAGCCCCTGCTCATTTTTCCATTCGTCTATCACGTTTTGATAAATCCCCAGATCCATCGACTTGATCTCTGGAAGCGCAGCACCTTGCGAATAGACTGAATAAAGCCAGAGCATGAAAGGTTCAAATCGACGCCGTTCAAGATAGCTCGAATCGACGGCGCCTTTGACAGACAACATTCCGGCAAGCACATCGGCCACGGATGCAGCCAGATCACGACGATCAACCGCTATCAACCCGGCCAGCAAGCACCCAGCAATACTCAACTGGTTAGTCAGGTTCGGGACGGTTCGGAGGCCTTGAAGAAAACTCGTTTTGGAGAAAGTCTTCGCCTTGAGCATCAGCGTCCAATAACGGTACATCATCGAGCGAGAGACCTGCTCCCAGCCAGAAGCCTCTCCATCACTGATCGCGACTTCGCCCCGAATGCCGTGATAGGTCGCCAACATCCCCAGCGAATCAGCCACATTGTCCAATCCGTTTAATGAGTCGCTGGCAAGGTCCTCATCGATAAAATCAAGCTCTTGAGCCGTCATGCCTTCCGACTGTGACAGCCAGTGCCGGTGCTGATGAAGCCGGACGTTGATTGCATCCATTTCGATGTGCTCCTTTTACGCCAATAAACGACCTTCCGCTTACCGTGCTCACTCATGAACGCATCTGTCGAAGGATCGTTAAGTGAACCTTCAAATTGCACTTAACCAACTGATCCAGCGAAGCCGTCCCTCCAACAAACAATGCCGGCTCAAAACCGTAGACCTCACTCTCGTCAAGTGCAACCAATTTTTTTAGCGCTCGATCAAATAAAAACTCACCTTGATTATCCTCCAGATCATAACGTTCCTTATCAGACATAGCGAAAAACGTCTGAATGGCTAGATCCGGATCTTTATTAGGCACTTTCAGTTTATTCATCAACGCGACGATAGACCCCGTCGGACATGAAACCACAATTTTCTGATTGTATTTCTCGCCCCAAGCATACAGCGTTCCAAAAGCACTCCGGGCAATAACGTGGTAATTATCTATCTGCGAAAATTCAGTACCGGCTAACCACATATCGAGCAGGTGTTTGTAATCGTCTGGGTCCACCGTCCAGAAAAGTCCATTGGCATACCCACACCAACCTTCTTTCTGCCAATAGGTGAGCAACGCGTCCGGTAGTATCCCCCGATATTTCACAATATGGGAGCCAGGCACCTGCCGATGTGATGTTGCTTCACCCATTACACCAATGAAACACTCAAAATCTTCGTCGCGCACCCTGTGCCCCCGTAGCTCAACACCAAGTTTTATCTACTGACCTGACCACCTTGCTCCTGGTTAGCCACTAAGAATCCACTCTCAGTAAGAGCACACCTTCCGCCAGCCCGCCAGAATTTAAAATAGGGTTCTAAATCAATATCAAACTTAAACAAAGGCCGCCCAATATACCAAGCAAGATAATAGTCCGCAGCCACCCCATAGAGCGCCTCAAACAACGCATAAACCTGCTCGCTCTCAGCAATCCTACTTCCCCTGATTGCATCACCGACCTCATCAAACAACCAGTAATGAGGAATATCTTGCTGAAGCACACTCTCCATATATTGCGCATCAACAAAAAATATTTGAGCATTATGGCAAAGCTCGAAAATTTCCAAATTACCAAGCACACCACATGCCCTTTCTTGCTCCTTTAACCACTCCCCACCCAACCGAATCAGCTGGCTTTTCTCCACCCTACATTTGGGCAAGAGATAAAGAGAGCTTTCCATCTCTCCAGCGGCCAGAACGCGCCCAGCTCTATCGACCAACTCTTCCGAAAAAGGAAAGTAGCTAAATATACGCTTAAGCTCCTCCGCGCTACTGTGTACCTTCAACAAACCTAGAAAATGAGCCTTATCAAAAAATGCCTTGCCTTCACAGTAGGCACACCATTCCGACAATAAAGAGTTGATGCCTAATTTTTTCCATCCTTTGACAGAGACAGCAATAAGTCTGCGCAGCCATAGCTTTCACTCTTCATCCCAAAAGTCCCCTGGCGGTGCATATTCACTATTTTTCAAGATCGCACACCAACCAAAACTCCTATAAAACATCTCAAGATCAATTATTTCATAAACTCCATTCCCAGCGCCTTTCAGGGTAATCAAACCAGAAGCATGATGTGTGTACTGACCGCCCGCCCCAGCGACAGCTCTCAACTCCAACTCTTTCCGATCCCACTCCAACACCACTCCAGACGATTCAGGAATAGTTTCCGCAAAAAAAACCTCAAACTCTTTGGCTATCTTGCATACACAAGGAATCCGCTCCTGTCGGAGCAGCTCATCCGTAATCAAATTTTGGGGGAAATCAATTTTCAACATCATTACAAAACCCTCCATAAAAAGAAGACAGCTTTATTTAAACACCGAATAGTTAAACACCCCCTTTCCCCATCAAGACTCTGGCAAAACCAAGAGTACGGATTTAAAAATATAAACTCTATCATCAACAGCTGATGATGCCTCATATATTGCTTCGGCTGCTGTCATAAGCGAATCCTCTCCGCCGGCTAACGACAGTGCCGATACAACACGCGCCTGGCTAAACAACCGAAGGACTTCTGCATCTAAGTTCTGCCCCTCATTCTGGCTGTCTTGCAAGTCAAAATACTGCTCATCTAACTGCGCAGCCAAATTATCTAGCCCAGAAACCTGCTCGGCCGTGAGCTTACTACCAAGACATAGTTGTTTAAGGGACTCGGCAACAATAGGCCCGTCTACTGGGCAGGCCTGAAAAGCAAGCTCACAGGCTACCTTTACCGCACTTCGTCGCTGTTTTTCACTGGCTACTTTCAGCTTTTCTACAAGGCCTTTCTCCACCTCCTCTAAACGCATGATCATTGCTTAACCCTGGACAATGGCTTAATGATGCCGGTACATTGCCCCCGGCTGCCCCAAATAATCTCTCTACTTTTCTTCAATATCTGCCCGCTAGACCAACCCCAAGATCGGCTTGATCTGTTCATTCATTTCCACAAAGGTTTCATAGGACATGCCCGGGTCATCATTGAGAACCAAATAAACCCCATCCATCAGCCGAACCGCCATACGACACTTGCCTTGCAGTCGTGCAATGACTTCATCAGGGCCATAGCCTAGAGCACGCTGACAAAGGACTGCATCCCAGAACTGGGCAGGAAATAGCGTATAAATATTGTTGCGCCCATCAACATCTATAGTTTTATCCTCACGCAACCGATTGTAAGCCAAGCTATCATCATTCAACCCTCCTTGATAATACAGACCATACAAATCATAGGTCACATGAGCCTTATACCCCTTAAACGCCTCAATCACTTTTGGCAAATGCTCATTCACAACAAGCTTATAATCAATAGTCTTGTTTGATATTTTAAATCCAAAACGCAAGTGCTCGTCATTGGAGGCCCTATCCTCATATATGTATCGATCACCACGATACGCATAGTCCCCCACAAACCGAAGCCCTCTGATGGGAAGCTTAACAGTATAGGTAGCAATCAACCCGTCGCCGCAACTCGGGGCGGCCGGAAGCTCAAGACCTGCGAACCCTAAAGGAGCACCAATCCGAGACATCCTATCCATGATTTCAGCATGCCGCTGATCTATAGATAAAATTCTATCAGGACACGCATAAAACCAAAGTTCTATATCTGCTGCACTCATGGGGCTCTGATTATTTGCTTTCTTTAGCTATCATGAGGGCTCGATCAATCATATCGGAAGTAATGTAAGGCACAAATCCGAGCCTGTCGCCTTTCTCAAAACTCCTTTTATATTCGTCTAAACGCCCAGCATCCCCTGCTATTGCTAGAGCCGCCAAATGTCGGATAGGCATCGCACCTTTAGCTTCAGTTGGCAGTTCCCTATAAACCGTCAACCCCTCGTCAATACTCTGAGAGCGAGCCCAAGATATAGCTTTCTCAGACAATCTAATAACATCATCACTAGAAAAACTAGACAATTTCTCTGGAGCTTCATTTCTAACTATAATCGGAACATTACCACCGCCACCACCCAATATGTAAGAAACAGCCTCCGAGAACTTTTTGGACGAAATGGAAGACATAAACGAAACACGAAAATGGTCCGAGCGCTTACCTACAGATGGGATAATCTGAAGTTGGACTCCTCCGACATCAGTGACACAAAAATAATCTCCAATTTCATCCTTACTACAAGCCCAGCCCTGCTCGCTCAAAATTAAGATAACATCTTCCCTTTCCATTACTTTGCCCCAGGAAAGCTTATAAGGCAGAGGAAAATTTATTTAGCAACCAAATAATCAAACACACCCACTCCTCTTCGTCCAAACAATAAATCTCCTTTTTTCTATTGCGACCTGCCCCGCCTCTTTCCCCAAGAGACTTAAAACTCACAACTCCCCCTACTCATTGCGAATATATAAATTCAATCCCAATTTTTCCTTCACCCAAGTCAATCGTTACTTCGCAACCACTCCAAACAGACATACCTGCCGTTAGCTTATTCTCAAAATACCAATGTCGGAGCTCCACCAACAGCTTCAGCATATCCGTATTTGCACGCCCTCCAGCGGTAAACCAAGACACGTTACCTTGCCCATCTACGAAATCATATTCGTACTCGCAGCTATCCGCCTCCTGGGCCAACTGCGCGCGCATCACAACCTTACACGCCCCTTTTGGAGCGACATCGAATAAAATTGCGCCAATACCATTATAAATTTCACTATCGTTACGCATCAATTACCCAAGAAAAGGGGACCAAGAAAAGCAAGAAAATAGGACAAAAGAAACGAAAACAGATTTATTTGGAAACCTGAAAACCTAAAAATTTAATAAACCAGTCCTCTTCCCCCTTACTTCCCCCTAAAAACGACAACCACTTCCTCAAACGCTCAACTCAACAAACTTCGACTAACATTCCCGGTCAGAAAAAACTCTTCAAACGCATCTTTTACGACGGAAAAATTCAAGCAGACCAGTTCACCACTCCAATTATTACCTAGAATTTCATATTCACTGCCTTTAAGCCCTGAATTAAAATAAGAACGCACAATATAATCCTCACCATCATCTTCCCCCAAAGACAAAACATACCTACCATTATCCGAAAAAACTTGCAACAACTGTGGCCCCACATCCGGGCCGTCGACAACATTCAAGGTAAGAGAACCGCCCTCCTTCTCAATTTCATCTAAATGAAATTCAACATCTTGCCAAGCAGGCAGTTTTTTATTCCCCCCCTTCGCTTGATCACCGACACCAACCACCCACGACAAAGTATAGTTCTTCATTAATTTAGCTCCTTAACAGAACGCATACCGGGTCTCCAATATAACGTTTTACCCGTAGCAATCTCATTAATCTCAAGAGACTTTAAGCCGGCCTTCTCCGCGGCCGCTGCAATATCTCCTCGGCAATAACCACACACAGCTTGCCCCTCAACTTTTAGAGTCATAGCGGCCCCTTGGGTTTTCCCGGCATCGTAGGCTTGCTGTATGACCCCAATTTCCGCATGTGCAGTTGCCATATTTGCGTTAGGCAAAGGTTTACCAGATGATTCTATTTTTGTATTTACACGATCAGCTATCAATGTCGGCTGATCAGGCTTTGCTTGAGAGTCAGGTCTGGCCGTCTGGTTAACATCGGTGAACACTTGGCCATTGACCTCACCCTCCGCTTTTACCTTCGGATTAGTTGCTTTTGCCCCTATTCAACTCTTCAATGCTGGCAAAGACAGCACTTCATCGTACTGTGGCCAGTCTTCCCTCGCGCGTTTGAGCACACCTTGCATTAACTCGTCCAACTCAGGCACTGGTTGCTCGGGCGGCATTTTGTCAAAGGGCGCGGCCAGCAGCGGATGATCAATCTTCTGCGGATTGGCTAAACCTTCCCACTGGCGCAGGCGCAGGATATAGAGAATTTCTACCGGCACGCGCTCCAAGTGCCAGTCCTGATTGAAGTCGTAGGAATTCTTCTGGCTCTCTTTGCCGGTTTGCCAAGTGTGGCGGTCACACGCGGCCAACAGGCAGGGCATCAGGTCGTCGGGGCTGGGAGTGCGCCACTTGGCCAACAAGGCTTCGTAGATAGGTTCGTCGTAAGCATAAGCAGGCCATTGATGCGAGACATCGCCCACCCAATCGGCAAACACACGCAGCATAAAGGCTTGGGCGCGGCGGTGTTGCTCTTCGTACTCAATCACTAATTGATGCCCACGGTTGAGAGCCGCATGGGTGAGATAGCCCTGATGGATGACGGCATCCTTCCAGCCTAGAATCGCCATGGCGGCCATCATATTGGTGGCGGTTTGGATGCTGTAGTTTTGGCGGCGTCGATCATTGCCTGCCGCTTTGGCAATAATGTCGAACTGGCCCGCCCAGAAGAACAACTGCCAAATTCCTACTTGGTAATAGCGCAGCCAATGGGCCAATTCCAGAAGCCATTGCGGATTATCTGGTGCGGTTGCCAATACCTTGTGGGCTCGTGTGACGGCCATCCATTCGGAGCTACTACGCGTAACGTTGTCACTATTCGGTACAGGCATTGATGGCTTCGCAAATGCATCGCCGCGCTCAACATATTCACGGATGCCATTCAACTCGTATTCATCTGAGACGAGTGGCCCCTTGGCTATGCGCCCCAGCACACTTTTGTAGGAGGGCCATTTCGGGTTTACGCCCGAGCGCTCGCACTGAATTACTTCTTGGTCCATGGTTCCACCTTAAATTCTGCTACACCTGTTTTACTGGGGGCGGGAACACCGACTTTGACTGTTACACCTTGAACCTTGGCTTTTCCTGAATCCAACGCCGCTTGCAAAGCATCGCGTAAAGCAGGATCAGTGTCGGCAATTGATTTATTACTTAGCCACCCCTCCAACCGCGTCCTCGGGTCCCCATGTGGCGTACCGGCCTTACTCACGCCATTCACCGAAGACTTCGCATCCATCACCACCACGGTAATCGTATCGCCATTGATCGCCACCGCGCAGCCATCACAGCCGTGGTTGCTACCGTTCTGCAATGGTTTGAAATTGAGGCCGGTTTTCTCGTTAAGGGTTTGCAGGGCCAGTTGCTCGCCGAGTTTGCCATCATTTACCAGAGAGCCGGTCTTCCAATTGGGAAGGTGCGACAACGGGATACTTTCAAACGTCTGCCCAAACAGGTCTTCAACCGGGCTGACCTTGGGAGGGTTGATTGCATCAGGGATAACCTGCACCGGCCCTTTTGCCCCAACACTATACTCCCCCGGATTCTCGACAACCTTCCCATTAACAGTCGTCGTACCAGGGCCATACCCCCCCTCAAGTTTTCCGCTATACGCCCCCTCCACGCTGCTCCACTGCAGCGGCTTACCAGCCGACACTTCAGCTTTCGCAATTTTGGCCATACCGGCCATTTTTTCAAGCCCTTCCGTCCCCACCTTGATCCCGGCTTTCGCCAACGCCACGCCGCCCTTGGCCGCCGTGCCGACGCCCGTGGCGATGCTGCCAACCTGCCAAACCAGCTCGCCAATGTCCTGCCCCAATTGCACGGCGCGATCATCCCCGCCGTTTTCCAGGGCATCTTTAACACGGTCGAGTTTGGCGTTGAGTTCGTTGACCACACCGTCGCCGAATTGCTGGCGGGCCTCGGGATCGTTGATCAGTGCTTTCAGGCCGTTGATCCCATCCACCGGATGGAGGAGAAATTGCGCCAGTCCTTCGACATCGCCCCAACCCGCCTGCACCAGGCCTTTGCCCAGGCCGAAGCGGGTCAGTACATCTTGTTTCTGGTTGATGTACGCCCATTTGGCGATCACTTTCGCCTTGGCTCCGAGACCGTCGGCCGCGCTGTACTCCTTCTCCGCCTGCACCAACTGCTGAGTCGCCAGCCAATTGTTGTCCACCGCAGCGCCCGCCGCGCTGTTGGCGGTGGCCGGGTCCAGCGAGGAGCTGGTGGCGGCCAGCCCGGTGACGATGCTGACAATCAGGTTGCGCTTGGCTTCGCGCTGGGCTTCGCTTTCATCGGGGCTGGCTTCGGAGAACAGGCCGGTGAGCAGGCTCGACGCTGCCGCGCCTGCCGCGCCGCTGCCACAGCTCTGGCTGCTGGCGGCGGCGCCCGCGCAGGCAACGACGCCGTGCAGGGCGGCGTGCAGTGGCGAGCCTTCGGTGAGTTTGCCGTCCGCCACTAGGTCGCCGATGTAGCCGGCACCCTGTTGCTGCAGGTAGTTGACTACCAGCCCTTGGACGAACGCACTGTTGCCGCCGCTGATGTTGCCACTGGCCGCGCCCACCAGGGCGGTGGTGATCTGCCGGTAGGTGCCGCCCGCGCCCCACTTGTCGGCGATGCCGCTGGCTTCGGCATTGAGTCGTTGCGCGTTGCCGAGCAGGGCCAGGCGCTCACTGTCGGTGAGTTGGGCGTTGGGGTCCAGGGCCGCTTTCTGGGCCGCCTCGGCCTGTTTGCGCTTGAGGTCGACTTCCTTGGCCTTGTTGGCAAGCAAGGTGCTGGCTTCGTTGGAGAACGCCCCGACGATCTCGAAACCGGCACGGATTTCGTCTTCGTCGAAGATCGGCTTGAGCGTGTTGCTGGTGTCGCGGTCGCTGGACACGTCACGGTTGAGGCTGGCGACGGTTTGCTCGCCATTCTTGCCAGTGCGCCTCTGTTGCTCGGCGTCGTTGCTGATGACGATGGTGCCGCCACTGATGCCGCTGCGGGTGACGCTGCTGGCATCGTCGCTGGCACTGATGGCGATCGGCATGGTGGCGCTGAGGTCGTTGTCGTTCTTCGGCAGGTCGGTGCCCGGGGTCTGCGTGCCGCCGCTGGTGGCGTTGCCCTGCTGGTCCTTGCCGACTTCGCGATAGCCGCCACCGACGCTGACGGTGCTGGCGTCGTACTCGGCCTTGTTCTTGATGTCGCGACTGGTGAGGCTGGCGGTGACCAAGCGATTCTTGCCGTCCTGCACAGCCTTGTCGCTGCTGGCGATGACAGCGCCGACCAGGTCGGTGTTGCCACCCACGCGAATGTCGAACCCGCCGTCCCCGGCCTTGATGCCCGATTGCTCGATCACGCTGGCGTAGTTGGAATCGATATCCGTGGCACCGAAGCTGCCGCTGGCACCACTGATCGTACTCATGCCGAAACAGAACGGCGGAATGCACAGGCTGATGCCCACGCCCAGGCTCTTCTCATCGACCACGTAGGTGTTGGTGTCTTGCAGGCTTTCGATGTTCAGGTCGCCGCCGATGTCGGCCAAGACCTGTTTACCGCTGGCCACCGCACCTCTGAGGTTGGTGTCACCGCCCGAGGACAGCAGCAATTGATTGCCCGCCTGGACGTGGGTGTTGGTATGGGTAAGTCCATCGCCATCCGCCTGGCCGCGACTGCCGGATGCCCCCAGATCCAGGGTGAAGCCGTTACGAGCACCGAGGGAGAAGCCGATGCCGATGCTCGCGCTGCTGCCTTTGCTGTCGGTCTCCTGCTTGTCGATATTGCGGGCGGCAAGCAGGTTGATGTCACCGTCCGCCAGTAGGCTGGCGTTGCGTCCGGCCTTGATATCGCTGCCTTGTACAGTGATGTTGCTGGCGGCTCCAGCGCCCGTGGCACGCAGGCGAACGTCGTTGCCGGCGGTCATGGTCGAGCCGGCCGCGCTGTCGCTGGTGTAGGTGGTGGTGCTTTCGTTCTTCTTGGTGCCCAGCGACAGGCTGATGTTGATCCCGCCCACCGCGCCCGGATCCATCGCCACGGCGGTGGCGGCATTGTTGGCGGCCATGACGGCGGTGGCGGCGGCCAGGGCCTTCATGCGCCCGTCGTCGGTTTTCTCCGACGCCCGTTTCATTTGCTGGGAGGTCTGAATCGCGCTGATCACCGGGTTGGTCACGGTGAGGGTGAACCCGGTCTGCTTGAACAGGGTTTCACGCTCGCGCTCGCGGGTGTTGCGCGCCTCGACGACGTCGATGGTCTGCGCCGTGACGTCGATGTTGCCTTGTGGCGCCGACACCTGACTGCCCACCTGACGATAGCCCTTGCCCGCCTCGATCAGCACATCACCAGCAGTCGAACCGACCGTGCTGGCCACAGCCGTGTGCTCGGTGGTGAGGTCCTTGACGCTTTGTTGCTGGCTGCCCAGGGTGACGGCGATACCACCGCCGCTGAACAGACCGCTTTTCTTCACCGACTTGTCGTGGCGCTCGCTGCTGCTGGCGGTGACCGCTTCGATGTTGACGTTGTTGTCCGCCACCAGCACCGTCTGGGTCGTGGACACCACGTTGCTGCCCTTGAGGTTGATGTCGCGACCGGCCTGCACATAGGTCTGCTCGCCGCTCAGGGTGGAGCCTTCGGCCGAGGTCTGGCTGATGGTGTCGCGGGTGGTGGTGGTCTTGCTGGAGAACATCCCGTTGCTGCCCTTGACCTTGTGCGCTTCATCGGCGAACTGGTAGTTCTGGCCAGCGGTCAGGTTGACGTCGCGCTTGGCCTCGGCAAACACCGCGCCTTGCTCGCTGGTGACATGGGCGGAGCGGGCGTTGAGGTCCTGGCCCGCGCTCAAGCGAACGTCGCCCTGTCCTTGGATCAGGGAGCCGACTTCGGTCTGGCTGGCGTCCTTGCGCCAGTTGCTGCTGTTCCAGCTCAGCGCTTGCTCGTGGGCTTCGCCGACGGTGGCCAGGTTGATGTTCTTGCCCGCCTCCAGCAAGGTGCTGCCACCTTTGCCGGCATTGACCACCTGGGCCCCGGTGAGGTTGAGGTCGTTGCCGGCGCTCACCCCCATCGTGCCCTGGGCGCCGCTGACGAACAGCCCGGCCACCCGCGACAGGTTGGTGCGGGTGCCTTGGGCGCTGCTGCTGTCCCGGCTGCTGGAGATGACGTTGATGTCCTGCCCGGCCTTGACCGACAGGCTGTCCACGGCACCGATCAGGCCACCGAGATTGTTGAGGTTCTCCCGCGCGGCGAGCGATACCTTGTCGGCCTGGATGCGCCCACCGAGGTTCTCGATGTTCTGCGCGGTAATCGCCATGACACTGCGCCCGGCCAGGCTGCCACTGTTGACCAGGTCGCCGGCGATGTTCAGGTTCAACCGCTGCCCGGCAATCAGCGCGCCGGAGCCGTTGAGGTCGCCCTCCTGGACCCGTACGTACACTTGCGGCACCAGCACGTTGCGGGTGTCACCGTTGGCCAGGGTGACCTGCTTGTGCACCAGCCACACAATGTCGCTGGTCAACTGGGCCATCTGCGCGGAGGTCAGGGCCACGCCGGGCACCAGTTGCCATTGGCTGGCGACGGTCACGGCGTTGTCGATCAGGGCACGGTACTGCACCTCGTCATTGGCGTAGCCGTCGAGGAAACGTCGGCCGGTGAGTTGCGCGATCTGTTCACGAATCAATTTCTGTTCGTAGAAGCCGTCACCCAAACGTTGTTGCGTCAGTGCCGGATCGACCTGCAGGCGCTGCAACATGTAATCCGACGACAGCCAGGTGCGGTAGCTGGCAAAACGTGGGTCGGTTTCGATCAGGTAGCTGCTGGTGCTCTGGGGGTTGGTGCTGAACAGGCTGTTGTTCGGCAATGCCAGGGATGGCCCGCCGCTGCGGATCTGCTCGGCCACGCCCTTGTTGTTCAGGGTGGTCTGGGCCGCGACCTGAACGATGGGCGCCACTTGATAGGTCCTGTCAACCGGGGCGCTGACCGTGCCCGCGGCGGCTATCTGCTCGCCGACGCCCTGGGTGGCGCGGGCACCGATCTGGGTGCCGGTACCGTTGCCGGCGGCATTCTGGGCGAACACGGTCGGTTGCAGCGTGATGTCCTGGATCAAGGGGGCCGGCGTGTAGGCCGTGACGGCCGTTTCTTGACGATCCCGGCCTTTGCGTTGGATGCGATAGAAATTGCTGACCGTGCCACTGTCGCTGGTGGTGCGCTGGCCGGTCAGTTCGGTGTTGGTCAGGCTGGTAATGTTGGCCTGCAACAACCCACCGGCGATGATGCGACTCTTGTCGTTGAGCACATCACCTGCGTTGATCTGCATCGTCCCACCGGAGAGGATCTGCGCCGGTGCGGAGGTGGCGATCTGGGTTTCCTGGACCACGCGGGTGTAGTCGTAGCGGTTCCAGTTGTCTTTGCGCCCCTCGGGGGTGGTCAGGTGAAGGACCTCGTCGTTGTTCACGGAGATCTGGTCGCCCTGGTAGCGGTTCGGCGAACCGCTGAGCTGGAACTCCTGCAAGGCTGTACGGCTGACTTCCACCTGTTGGGTGCTGAAGTGTTCGTTGGTGTTGCGCACGCTTTGCACATCGAGCGACAGGTTGCCGAGGGCCTCGATGGTCGCGCTGGCGTTGGTCAGCAGTTGGGCCCGGTCCTGGGCCTTGTCGGTGGCGCTTAGCGCACCGCCGATGGCGAGGTCCCCGGCACTGAAGATCATCGCCTGTTCGCGGTTGTCCAGGGTGCCGGTGCCAATGTCCAGCGACTGGCGGGCGGCGATGGTCGCGGCGACTTCGTTTTCATCGCGGTTGCTCAGTGCCGAGGTGGCGATCGCCAGTTGATCGCCGTACAGACGTCCCGTGCCCAGGTTGTTGAGCGACAGCGCTTGCACACGCACCTGCTGGCCGTCGATCAGACCACGGTTGGTCAAGCTGTCGTTGACGGTCAGGCGAACCTGGCCGGCGCTGATCTCGCCGCTGGCGGCGTTGTCCAGGGTCTGCGAGCGCACCAGCAGGAGATTGCCTGCCAGCAGTTTTCCGCTGTTGTTGAAAGCCCCGTCGGTGCTCAGGTCAACCTTGTTATTGGCCTGGATCTGCCCACTCAGGTCCAGGCTGCTTTGCAGGCTGAACGTCAGATCGCCCAGGCTCAGCGCCCGGCCAGTGCCCGCGTAATAGGCGGCGTTGAGGGACAACAGGCTACCGGCGAGCAAGGTCCCGTCGAGGTTGTGCACCGACTGGCGACGTTGCATCGGATCGCGGTCGGTGATGGTCAGGCCGGCCCCCGCGGAAATCAGGCCGCCCTGGTTATCCAGCGCTTGGCTGACGCCGATGGACAGCCCTTGGTCGGCGCGCACGGCGCCGGCCTGGTTGCCGAAGGTGTTGAGCGCCAGGCTCATGGCGCGGCCTTCGAGCCCCTGATTGGTCCCCTGGGTGGCGCTGTTGTCGAGCACGTCAGCGGTCACGCTCAGTGCGCCCGCGCTGCGCACCAGCCCGCCCTGATTGTTGAGCGTCTCCCCCAGCACCAACTGGACATCGCCGAGGCCCTGCAACTGACCACCGCGGTTATCGATCCGGGTGCCTTCGACCTGAACGCTCTTCTGGCCAATGATCTGGCCGCCGCTGCCGTTGGTAAGGTCGGTGGCCTTGAGCACCAGCGCGCCCTTGGCGCCGAGGAAGCCGGCGCTATTGTTGAAATGGGCGCTGTGGATTTCCACCGCGTCCTGGCCGCTGATGCCTTGGGTGGTGCCGGACTGAAGGTTGTTCAGTGCCTGGCTGCCGGTGTCGATGAACAGCTTGCCCTTGGCCTGGATCAGGCCCGCCGCGTTGCGCAATTCACCGCTGCGCAGGTCGAGGGTCGCGCCGGCATTCAACGTGCCCTGGCTGTTGTCCATCAGCAGGCCGTGGCTGTTCAGGTCCAAGGCCTGGCCACTGATCACCCCACCCTGGTTATTCAGGCCTTGGGCCGACAGCTCGATATCACCCAGCGCTTCAAGGCGTCCGCCACTGTTGTTCAATTGTTCGGCCGAAACGCTGACCCGCAAACCGGACTTCACCGAACCCAGCACGCCGTTGGTGTTATCCAACTGCCCGGCAATGATCTCCATGCGCTGGGTCGCGGCCAGCGTGCCGCCGATATTGTTCAAGCGGTCGAACGTCGCGTACAGCTCACCGCCTGCACTCACCGTGCCTTGGGTGTTATCCAACGCCTTGCCGCTGACCTTTGTCGTACCGCTGGCGGCCAGCGTCCCGCCGCCGTTATTGACCTCTTTGTCGGCTGTGACAGTCAACGCACCGCTATCGGTGGCGAGGACTTTGCCGCCCTGGTTGTTCAACGTACCGACCCTCAAGTTCACCGCGCCGGGACTGCTGACTTGCCCGGCCTGATTGTCGAAGCGTTCACGGGCGGTGACCTGCAAGGGTTGTGCGCCGGTCTGCAGAATGCGTCCACGCTGGTTGGACAGGGTCGTGGTGTCGAGCGTGATCTGTTGGCCTTGGGTCAGGCCATCATCGACCACCACCTCGTTGGCCTTGACGCTCAACGTGCCATTGCTCGCCAGGGTGCCTTTGCTGCCGGCCAACTGGGTGACCTGGATGTCCAGGGTGCCTTTGCCAGCGTGCTCGACCTTGCCCTTGCTGTTGTCGAGGCGATTGGCGCCAAGCTTCAGGTTGGTGGCGTTGGAGGCAATACGGCCACCGCTGTTATCGAGCGTGGCGACGGCGGTGATCGATGTGTCGGCGGTGCCGGTCTGCACCAGCTCGCCGCCGACATTGGAAACATCTCGCGCGCTCAATTGCAGGTTGCCAGCGCTGACCTTGGCCGCATCGGTGCGCAGGGTCTTGGTCGCTTTGACATTCAGCACCTGGGTCGCATCGACTTGACTGCCACTGAGACTGGCATCGCCAGTGCTGGCCGTCAGGGTAACGTTGCGGCCCAGGGTCTGGCTGCTGCTCAAGTCCAGGTCATCCGCCTCGACGCTGACATCGCCGCCGGCAAGATTCTGGCCCTGCGCCTTGACCGTGGCGGCCCGTAGCGCGAGGTTGCCACTATTGCCCAGCTTGCCGTCCACACCAACGCCCGCCGCCAGGTTCGAGGCGGTGGTGCTGCGAATAGTCTTGGCGGTCAGTGTCGTGTGGTTCTGGCTGGCAACAGTGCCACTGTTGTCGATGTCGCCGGTGCTGTCGAGCTTCAGGTCGCCCTTGGCGTAGAGCGTGCCGCTGTTTTCAACGCTGGTGGCAGTGATCCGCGTCGCCGTTGTGCTGCTGATAGCGCCCAGGTTTTGCAACTTTCCGTCGGCGCTGACGATTACCTCGCCAGCCATGGCACCGATCTGGCCGGCGTTGCGCACACCCACGCCGGACTCCGTGCCCACCAGCATGATCTTCCCGGCATACATGCCGCCGAGCTTGGCAACGTCGATGGCAACGGTAGGCTTCTCACCCTCAGTGCCTGGTAGCGGCGTGGCCTGGGTGTTGTCGGCATTGACCTGATTGCGTCCGGCGGTGACTTTCAAGTCGTTGGCCCACACCCCGGCGTTGACCTGCACCGAACGGGCAATCAGGTCGGTGTAGTCGGCCTCGCGGGCATCCAGGCCTTTGCCTTCGATGTTGATCGCCCCGCCCTGCACGGTGTAGCCCGTGATGCGACCGTTCTCCAACTGCGCCCGACCGGTGCTGAGGGTCGCCCGGTCGGCGTTGATGAAGCCGCAACCGTTGCAGGTGATACCGGACGGGTTGGCGATCACCACTTCGGCGCGCTGGCCGGCGACTTCGACGTAACCGCGCAATTGGCTGGGATTACTGGAATTGACTTCGTTGAGGATGACCCGCGCGCTGCCATTGCCCAACATCGGGTTGCCTTCGATCCAACCGCCCAGTTTCGTCTGGCTATTGCCCGCGCCGTTGTTGAGGATCACCCCCCGGCTATCGACGTCGAACTGGTTGTAGGTGTTACGCGAGACACCGCCGGCGCTAGGCGCACGGATATTCACCTGCGGCGTGCCATTGGCGCTTTGTATCACCATGGGTCGCTGCCCGGCCGGAGCGCCAGGGTCGGCGACGATGGTGCCGGCCCAAGTCGGCGCCACGCTCAAGGACACCAGGCCAATCGCTGTCATCAAGGCAAAGCGCAACGCCCCGAGCGTCGCCGTGCAAGCCGTTGCGCCCGCCGTCGGACCGGAGCGGGTCCCCGGCGCCTTGACCTGGCTGGTGACGTTCTCGGCCACGACCATCAACAGTCCGCGGGCCTTGTTGAAAACGATTCGGTATAGATGCTTGTTCATAGCAATTCCATTTGCGGAGCCAGCCCGCACGACCAGTGGTTGGAGTTACGCTTCGACTGCCAGCGGGTGGGCGGCAAACCAGGCCTGGGCCTGTTCGGGGATGACCCCTATGCCTTGGAATGTCTTGACCCGCAGGCCACGCTCGTCACCTCGGTGATAGAGGGCACGGGCGCAGCGATCGATGAAAAGGTGACGTTGCAACAAGCGGCTCAATACCGCCGTGTGGCCAAAGGGAGCGACCCAGTCGTTGAGCCAGAGCCGCTCGCCGCTGTTCCAGTCCTCCTGGGTCAGTTCCAACGGCGACTGGCGCAAGTAACGTTGCTCTGCCGCCTCGTCGAGATTGAGCCAGGACAGGTAGAACACCGGCTTGCCGTGCTCGGAGCCGAGCACGAACTGGCGATGCTTGAGCGCCGGCAACAGCAACGTCGGCAAGGTGTGCAACGGCGCATCGCGATGGGCCTTGGAGTGCATCCACAACCAGGTGGCGGAGCCGAACACCGCGGCTTCGCTCCAAGGTTCGTCGGTCAGGCCAGGAGCGATAATGTCTAGCGTCTCGAACTGCATGGGATCACCTCAGAATGACCAGATGACGGTGAACGCGCTGGTCACGTTGGCCGTCTCGAAACCATCGGGCTTCTTCAACGGCGTACCCACCGACCAGTCATAGGACAGGCCCTTGTAACCGCCGCGTATACCCACCACGGCCCCCGCCAGGCGCTGGCCGATCAGGAACTCACTGGATTGGCCGCTGACCTCGCCATAGTCGATACCGGTATAGAGTTCCTGGCCGGTCTGCCCCAGGGACAGGCCGATTTCGTTGCGCAGGGTCCAGCCACGGTCGGCGGAAAGAATGTTTTCACCATCGAAGCCCCGCACGCTGTAGCGTCCGCCGATGGAGAAGCGATCCTGGGGCACCAGCGGCGTACGGTTCCATTGCGCACGCCAGCCGCCGATGTAGCGCAGGCGCTGATCGCCGACCTGGAACGGCACCTGCAATTGGGCATCGGCGGTGATGATCTGCGAGCGTGACGTACCGGCGTCAAAATCTTCTTCGGGCGCCCTGAGCGCATCATGGGCACCGGTGCCGCGACGATAGGCGACGCCCAAATCAAGAATCGAAGCGCCAATGAACTCCCGATGGTCCAACCCCAATTGCCAGCCGGCCATGCGGCGTTTCTGGTTGCCGACTTCGGTGTCGTCGATAAAATTCTCCGACGAGCGCGTCCACAGGCTGCCCCAGGCGGTGGTCTTGCGAACGGCGTCGCGGTACAGCAGGCGTGACAGGCGCAACTCGTTGTTACGACTCTCGCCGCGATACTGATAGGTCTGATTGGCGCCGGCGACAGACTGTTCGTAGTTGTATTCACTGTTGGTGAACCCCAACTGCCAGTAGCCAAACGGCAGCGAATAATGCACGGTGCGGCCATCGGAGCCGCGGTGCCCGGACTCACCGCCGCCCAGGTCATGGTTGACGCTGGCGTAGAACAGATCGTTGAGCGACAGCAGGTTGTCCAAGGACAGCGATACGTTGCCCTGGTATTTGCCGGTGGTCTTGCTGCCCGAATTGTCCACCGACAGGCTTACACGGGCGGGGAAGCGCTGGCTCCAGGCGATCACCACGTCGCTCTCACCGGGCCTGGCGTCGGCGGCACGGGCTGGCGCGATCTTGATATCGGCCTCAGCGGTCGGCACGCGCTTGAAGTTCTCCAGCGCCTGTTCGATGTCGCGCAAGTTGAGCAGATCGCCAGGATTGGCCGGCATCGCATTCCAGGCATTGGCGCGGGAACGGGTGCCCTCCTCGAAACGAATCTCGCGAATGCGCCCTGGCACCAGGGTCAATACCAGCACCCCACTGTTCAAGTCCTGGGCTTCGGCGAGTACGCGAGTGGTGACGTAGCCGGCCTCGATGATCGCATTCTGCATGCGCTTCATCGTCAGGTTGATCCCGCCGCCACCGAGGCAACGACCAATGGCGGGATCATCCTTGGGATTGGCGGCGCGCAACGCCCACTGGAATTCTTCCGACGCCTCGCCGATCAGGCGGATGTCATTGATGGCAAAGCAGGGACTTTCCTTGGTGGGCAAGCGCTCGGCACCTTCATCCACGGGGGCTGCCTGCAGGCGCACGTCCGGCCGGGACTCCAACTGATCGCGCAAAACCCGTTCGCGCTCTTGCTGACGCAGCAGTTCTTCTTCAGGTCCAGCCGCCTGCGCAGTGCTCCACGCCCCCGTCATCCAGGCCACCATCAGCAGCAGCGCGAGACGCTTGGCGTTTTGTGCAGATGAGCGGGTTCCGTCAGCACAACGGCGAGGGCTGCTCGGTTTACACGTTCGGCAGGTTGCGGCTGGCTGCATGTCACATCCTTGTGGCTTGAATCGAAGACACGGTGGGTCAGTTCCGCTGAACGCGGATTGGCACTGACATAGATAAAAAGAGGTACTTATTCCACCGATAACGAAGGAAAAGTCCTACAACTTACCGAGACGGTCTGATAGCAGAGGGAGGAGAAAGTTTCGCGGTATCGAAACAGGTTCGATACCAATGGGTAAAAATGGGCGGTCGATCACAGCCTGAGGCAATGAGGCGCTGAACAAGGCAGTGAACGGCACGCTCAAGCCGAGCCAGGTCGTTCGGGGGATGGGGTGCAAGCAGGAAAAGTTAGCGGCAATTGCGCTAACCCACTGTTTATAATGGTGTCCCAGGGCAGGTTCGAACTGCCAACCTTCCCCTTAGGAGGGGGATGCTCTATCCAATTGAGCTACTGAGACACGAGTCGACCACGAGAAACGTGGTGCGCGGAACGGCGTGCATGTTAACGACCTACCCTGCGTTTGTCATGTCGTCCCTGTTTTTAAGTGTAGGCAAATGGTACTGCCTGGAAGCCTGACAAGGCCAAGCGGCTGGTCCCGGCGGCCATTCATCTGACCCTGGTCTGTTCATCCTAGTAAATCGGCCATTTGCCACTATCCTGTACAAGACAGGGACGACTAGCGTTTTGGTCCATTTGCGTTATCCGCCAGACGGTATGGCACATCGACACGATCCGACGGTCACAGAATGCGAACCTGTTGTTTTTTTTCCAACCAGTCCGCATTTTTTGATGAAAGGTGCTGGCATAACGCCTTTACCCGGATCAGAATTTGTCACAGAATTGGCGCCAATGATCTGGCAATTTTGAGGCATGATGCGGGCCTCTTAACAATTCAGGTTGAACATTTGGCAGTGGAGCTTGTCCTATCGACATCCTGCGGCCAATCCCGAGAACCGCTCCCCTGAACTAACCGGTTAAATAAATATGCGCCCAATGACAAAGGCAATTTATTCCAGCCGTACGGCTGACAAGTTCGTCGTACGTCTGCCAGACGGAATGCGGGAACGCATTGCCGAGGTGGCTCGTAATCATCATCGCAGCATGAACTCCGAAATCATTGCGCGCCTGGAGCAAAGCCTGATTCAGGAAGGTGCACTGGGTGAAGAGCTAAGCATGCGCCTGGACAGCCCGGAGCTGTCTTTGCATGAGCGCGAGTTGCTTCAACGCTTCCGACAACTCTCCCACCGCCAGCAGAACGCCCTCGTTTCGCTGATTGACCATAGCTCGGAAATAGCAGCAGAAGCGTCCTGATCCTGCCAATCCCTTCAAGCCAGCCTTGTGCTGGCTTTTTTCTGCCTGGCGTTTGGCCCAGACCTGCATTTGGAACGTCATCGAAGCCAACAGCCCACTGCTCAATGGCAGGGGTGCTAAATTGATCAGTCAACAACAGAGGCCTGGAGGCCGGCATGACAGGTCATGCATTCAAGGTTCGAAGAATCGCAGGGCTGGGCGTGGAAATCGTCGAGGCCGATTCGGATCGAACGTTTGCCCGGCATATGCACGAACACTTTGGCATTGGCTTGCTTGTGCGTGGGGCGCAACGCTCAGCCAGCGGCCGAGGCCCGGTAGAGGCGACTGCAGGTGATCTTATATCGGTCAATCCGGCCGAAGTGCATGACGGCGCGCCCATCGGAGACGGAACGCGTCGCTGGCAGATGCTGTATTTCGACCCACCGCTGATCGGGCAGACATTCGAGGATATGACCAAGGAAGGGGGCGTCTGCGCCAGTGAGTTCGCTTATCCGGTGCTGCAAAGCCCGCCTGCGGCCGAACTGTTCAGCATCCTGTATCGAACAATTGCTCAAGCCGAGGTGGTTGGCGATCACCTGAAAATCGAAGAGACGCTGGCGCTTTTGCTCGAACACTTGCTGGACCGCCCCATGCCGGTATCGTCTTTGCCGGAATCAGCGGCAAACCGTGCGAAAGCCATGATCGACGACGATCCGCAGTCGCCGATGTCGCTTGCCTTGCTCGCCAGGGAGGCCGATTTAAGCCGCTTTCAGCTCGTACGCGCCTTCACCCGCCTGACCGGATTGACGCCCCACGCCTATCTGCTACAACGACGCATTCAGCGAGCCCGGCACCTGATCGCTGCGGGCATGCCGCTGGCCGATGCATCCCTTGCCAGTGGTTTTGCAGACCAGAGCCATATGACCCGATGCTTCGTGCGCAGCTTTGGGTTCTCACCCGGCATGTACGCACGACAAGGACGCTAGCGTCCTGCAATTTCATTCAAGATGCCCCTTCTCATGACAGGCAGGCTGGAGCCTTCATCACTCCAAGGACGCGCTGCATGAACCTCGAATTTCTTCTCACATCCCTGATCGTGGTGGCCTCGCCTGGCACCGGTGTGGTCTATACGGTAGCAGCCGGCCTGGCCCAGGGCTGGCGCGCAAGCGTGGTAGCCGCACTCGGTTGCACCCTGGGGGTCGTGCCACACATGCTGGCAGCCATCACAGGTCTCGCGGCGCTGTTGCACGCCAGCCCGCTGGCCTTTGAAGTCGTCAAGTATCTTGGCGTCGCTTACCTGCTCTGGATGGCATGGAGCTCGCTCCAGCGTCATGGAGCATTGCACATTGATCCGGACAAGACGCCACGCTCCAATGGCGCGGTGATTGTTTCGGGCATTTTGCTCAACCTGCTGAATCCAAAACTGTCGATTTTTTTCCTGGCTTTTCTGCCGCAATTTCTTGCGCCAGGAGAAACGAATGCCATGGGGCGCATGCTGCTGTTGAGCTTCGTTTTTATGGCGATCACCTTTGCTATCTTCGCCCTTTATGGTGTGTTCTGTGCATCGATGCGCCGGCATGTTCTGGAGCGTCCATCCGTGTTGCAGTGGATACGCCGCCTATTTTCGGCAGCCTTTGTGTTGCTGGCAGCGCGACTGGCGGTGATGCAGTGATGCAGTGATGCAGTGATGCAGTGATGCACAGAGGGTTTGGCGTGATAAAAAAACGGCCAACAGGCTCATGCTTGGGAATTTGGATCTAGCGTTCGGGGGGGCTGGTTGGTGTGCATATCCGTTTCTTCGGTAACGACTGCTTATGGTTCCGCCCTGACGGCGGGTCACTTTCGAAAAGCCCGGAAGCCGGCCCAGTCGAAAGTAACCAAAGCGCTTTTGCCCCACCACTCGGTGCCTCGCTTAGGCTCGGCATGCCTGAACGAAGTCACTGCTCCGTGGGCCCGCCGCGATAGCGGTGGTTCAGTCACATGGATGTCGGGCTGACGGGCCTCATCGCGAGCAAGCTCGCTCCCACAGATTTTTGTGTTGTGCGCACATGTTGTGAACAACTGCTGCCCCCTGTGGGAGCGAGCTTGCTCGCGATAGCGGTTGTGCAGTTGCATAGCGGCTGGATCTGCCGGTGGCTCTTGATTTCGACGCCCCGGCAATCAAAAGAAACCCAAAAAAAACGGCGCTTCCCATTTCTGAAGGAAGCACCGTTTTTTAAGTGGAAGTATTACGCCAAACAGGCGGGTTTCTTGTGGACGATCAGAGCAGGAAAATCGTCGCCAATCCCAGGAAAATGAAGAACCCGCCGCTGTCAGTCACGGCGGTAATCATGACACTGGCACCCATGGCAGGATCACGCCCCATGCGGGCCAGGGTCATGGGGATCAGGACCCCCATCAATGCCGCCAGCAACAGGTTGAGCGTCATGGCGGCCGTCATGACCACCCCCAGTGACCAGCTGCCATAAAGCAGGTAAGCCACCACGCCAATCACCCCTCCCCAAATCACGCCGTTGATCAAGGAGACAGCCAGTTCCTTGCGCATCAATCGCGATGTATTGCCGGTGCTGACCTGGTCCAGTGCCATGGCACGGACGATCATGGTGATGGTCTGGTTACCGGAGTTGCCACCGATGCCGGCGACGATGGGCATCAGCGCCGCGAGCGCCACCAGCTTCTCAATGGAGCCTTCGAACAGGCCGATGACCCGGGAAGCGACAAACGCCGTGATCAGGTTGATCGCCAGCCAGGCCCAGCGGTTACGCAAGGACTTCCAGACCGAAGCGAAGATGTCTTCTTCTTCGCGCAGACCGGCCATGTTGAGGACTTCGCTTTCGCTTTCCTCACGAATCAAATCGACCATTTCATCGATGGTCAGACGGCCGATCAGCTTGCCGTTCTTGTCGACCACCGGTGCAGAAATCAAGTCATAACGCTCGAATGCCTGGGCCGCATCGTAGGCGTCTTCGTCTGGGTGAAAACTCACCGGGTCGCTGGCCATGACCTCGGCCACTTGCTTTTCCGGGTCGTTGACGAGCAAACGCTTGATGGGCAGCACGCCCTTGAGCACGCCGTCGTAGTCGACCACGAACAGCTTGTCGGTATGGCCGGGCAGTTCCTTGAGGCGACGCAGGTAACGCAAGACCACTTCAAGACTGACATCCTCGCGGATTGTCACCATCTCGAAGTCCATCAACGCACCGACCTGCTCCTCGTCATAGGACAACGCCGAGCGCACACGCTCACGCTGCTGGCCGTCGAGGGCTTCCATCAGTTCGTGGACAACGTCCCGTGGCAGTTCGGGTGCAAGGTCGGCGAGTTCGTCGGCGTCCATTTCCTTGGCCGCCGCCAGCAACTCGTGATCATCCATGTCGGCGATCAGGGTTTCGCGAACCGAGTCCGACACTTCGAGCAGGATGTCACCGTCGCGATCAGCCTTGACCAACTGCCAGACCGTCAGACGCTCTTCCAGGGGCAAGGCTTCAAGAATGTAGGCGACGTCGGCGGAGTGCAGGTCATCGAGCTTGCGTTGCAGCTCGACGAGATTCTGCCGGTGGACCAGGCTCTCGACCCGATCATGATTCGGACCTTCCTGGCGATGCGTCAGGTCTTCGACGACCCGCTGGCGCTGCAGCAGCTCAACGACTTGAGCGAGACGATCCTGAAGGCTTTCCTGCGTTTTTTTTACTTCTACTTGGGTCATAGGCGAACTCCACTCCCAGCAGTGGAGCACGCCGGAAGGATCAATCAGTTAATTCATGATTGGCAAAACTAGATATTGAGTAACTACTGGGTAAGTCCATGGAGATATTCCAAAGCCCCGGCGGGGCTGACGGGCGCAATCATACACCGCTTGACGCTTTAAAACGCTAAAAAATCATGGCAAGAACAAGCGCTTGCGAGACAAACCTGAACGCAGGCTGAACCTTCCCCTTTACGACGACTTATTCGGAAAAGAAAACACACGCCCCGGCAGAAATGCAGCGACTACCCTCTTCTCCTGCACCGCCAAGGAGGACGATCGGATGCCCATCAGCCACTACTTGTTCCTACTCGCCAGCCTGCCCTGCCTGCCCGTGTGGGCCGCCGGGCAGACCGTGCATCGCTGCGAAAGTAGCGCGGGGCACGTAACATTCACCACCTTGAGCTGCGGCCCGGGAGAAGCCCTGTCACTCCAGCAGATCCACCCGTACAGCCCAGGTTCGAGTGAGCCGGCGACCGAGGCGATGCTGCCCGAAGCGGAGCGTTGGCAAACATCCGGCAACACAACCACACGCAAGGCACCGACCGTGGTTGGCGAATTCCAAGACCGCTGCGGGAACCTTATCGATGCCAGGCAACGCCGCGATGCCATCCTGGAACGACGAATCGTCGCCGGCATGAGCCAACAGGACGTCGAGAGCGCCCTGGGCAAGCCAGACTCAATCAAGATTCGGAATTTGAGTACACGATATACCTACAAGGCGAAGAAAGGTCGCAGCGCAGAGGTCGTGTTCGATGAAAGGGGGTGCGTGAAAGGCAAATCGTAGACAGCAAAAAGCCCGCGTTAAACGCGGGCTTTTTGGTGTTTGGTGCACTCGACAGGATTCGAACCTGTGACCGCTCGGTTCGTAGCCGAGTACTCTATCCAGCTGAGCTACGAGTGCATGCTGTGGTTTTATACCAGATCACAACTGGTTGAAGCCAAGTTATTTGCATTGCTGCAAATGACTCTTAAATGGTGCACTCGACAGGATTCGAACCTGTGACCGCTCGGTTCGTAGCCGAGTACTCTATCCAGCTGAGCTACGAGTGCATTTGTTGCCGCGCATTATAGGTCGTCAAATCCTTTTGTAAAGCGCTTTTTTTCAGTAATTTCAATCACTTACTGAACAAGCCAGGTTTTGACGCACTAAACGAATAATGGCGGAGAACGGGGGATTCGAACCCCCGACACCCTTTTGAGGTGTACTCCCTTAGCAGGGGAGCGCCTTCGGCCACTCGGCCAGCTCTCCGCAACACGGGGCGTATATTAACCACCTTCATCCCCGTTTGCAAACATAAAAATCGATAAAAATTAATGGCTTGGTTCGTCGTCCTTCTCTTTCTTGATACGCAGGTAAATTTCCTCCCGGTGTACAGCAACCTCTTTCGGGGCGTTGACGCCGATACGCACTTGGTTTCCTTTGACGCCGAGCACGGTCACGGTGATTTCGCCATCGCCAATAATCAGGCTTTCTGCACACCGACGGGTCAGAATCAGCATACCTTTCTCCTCACGCAATTCACTTAAGGGACAACAGTCTGCAAAAAAAAGGCATTGGACCTACAACCGAAACGGTCGAAGCCTACAGGCCTAGTATTGACCAGCGCGGGCAAAAGAACAGTTTTGGGACGCGCCATTCAGAAAAACAAAGGGCGCGGTCCAGCCGCGCCCTCAAGACAACGCTTTACTCGCCCGGTTGGACAGCAGCGTCGAGTTCGAAAGCCGTGTGCAGGGCGCGCACGGCCAGTTCCAGGTACTTCTCTTCGATGACCACGGAAACCTTGATTTCCGAGGTAGAGATCATCTGGATGTTGATACTTTCCTTGGCCAGGGATTCGAACATGCGGCTGGCTACACCTGCGTGGGAACGCATGCCGACACCGACGATCGAGACCTTGGCGATCTTGGTATCACCCACCACTTCCCGGGCACCGATCTCGCCAGCGGTCTTTTTCAGGATCGCTTCGGCAGACTGGTAGTCGTTGCGGTGCACGGTGAAGGTAAAGTCGGTGGTGTTATCGTGCGAGACGTTCTGCACGATCATGTCGACTTCGATGTTCGCGGCACTGATCGGACCGAGAATCTTGAACGCCACGCCGGGGGTGTCTGGCACGCCACGGATGGTCAGCTTGGCTTCATCGCGGTTGAAAGCGATGCCGGAAATGATCGGCTGTTCCATGGATTCCTCTTCATCGATAGTAATGAGGGTGCCCGGACCCTCTTTGAAGCTGTGCAGAACGCGCAGCGGAACGTTGTACTTGCCGGCGAATTCAACCGCCCGGATCTGCAACACCTTCGAGCCGAGACTGGCCATTTCGAGCATTTCTTCGAACGTGATCTTGTCCAGGCGCTGAGCCACGGGCACGACCCGCGGGTCGGTGGTGTAGACACCGTCCACGTCGGTGTAGATCTGGCATTCGTCAGCCTTGAGAGCCGCTGCCAGCGCTACGCCCGTGGTGTCGGAACCACCACGGCCGAGGGTGGTGATGTTGCCCTGCTCGTCCACACCCTGGAAACCGGCGACGACCACGACACGGCCAGCCTTCAGGTCGCCGCGAATCTTCTGGTCGTCGATCTGCAGGATACGCGCTTTGTTGTGCGCGCTGTCCGTCAGAATACGCACCTGGTTGCCGGTGTAGGACACCGCCGGCACACCACGCTTGATCAGCGCCATGGCCAACAAGGCGATGGTCACCTGCTCGCCGGTGGAAACGATCACGTCCAGCTCACGGGGAACCGGTTGCTGGTCGCCGCTGATTTGCTTGGCCAGATCGATCAGACGGTTGGTCTCGCCGCTCATTGCCGACAGCACAACCACCAGGTCATCGCCCGCTTCACGGAATTTCTTAACCTTGTCGGCGACTTGTTCGATTCTCTCGACAGTGCCGACCGAGGTGCCTCCAAATTTCTGTACGATCAAAGCCATTTCAAAGCCGCCTCTGCCCATGAAGGGCGCCCAATAATCACTCAAACAGCGGCTGGGCTCGTCACTAGACCACGAGCCCGCGACGCTGCCTTAAATACCCTGCTCTACGAATGCAACGGTCTGGGCCAGTGCCGCGTCCAGTGCGCCGACGTCGGTACCGCCGCCTTGCGCCATGTCCGGACGACCACCGCCCTTGCCGCCCACTGCCGCAGCGGCCTGCTTCATCAAATCACCGGCTTTGAGTTGGCCAGTCAGGTCTTTGGTCACGCCTGCGACGAGAACGACCTTTTCCTCATGGACACTGCCGAGCAGGATCACTGCGCGGCCGAGTTTGTTTTTCAATTGATCGACCAGCGCCAGCAGCGCCTTGCCATCCTGACCGTCCACACGCACGGCCAACACGTTCACGCCCTTTACATCCACGGCCTGGGCCGACAGATCGTCGCCCGCGGCGCTGGCAGCCTTGGCCTGCAACTGCTCGAGTTGCTTTTCCAGCAGGCGGTTGCGCTCCAGCACTGCCGACAGCTTGTCGATCAGGTTGTCGCGGCTGCCCCTGATCAGGGTTGCCGCTTCCTTGAGTTGTTCTTCGGCCGCGTTGAGGTACGCCAGGGCCGCAGCACCGGTGACCGCTTCGATCCGACGCACGCCGGAGGCCACGCCACCTTCACTGATGATTTTCATCAAACCGATATCGCCAGTCCGGTTGGCGTGGATGCCACCGCACAGCTCAACGGAGAAGTCGCCCATGCTCAGCACACGCACGCTGTCGCCGTATTTCTCGCCGAACAACGCCATCGCGCCTTTGCGCTTTGCAGTCTCGATGTCGGTTTCTTCGGTTTCCACCGGGGAGTTCTTGCGAATCTCGGTGTTGACGATGTCTTCCAGCGCCTTGAGTTGCTCAGGCTTGATGGCTTCGAAATGGCTGAAGTCAAAGCGCAGGCGCTGACTGTCCACCAACGAGCCCTTCTGCTGGACATGTTCGCCCAGCACCTGGCGCAACGCTGCGTGCAGCAAGTGCGTGGCGGAGTGGTTCAGCGATGTCGCGTGACGAACCTTGGCATCGACATGAGCGGCCACCGGGGCGGCGATCATCAGGCTGCCCGACGCCAGCACGCCGTGATGCAGGAAAGCACCGCCGGTCTTGGTAGTGTCACGCACGTCGAAGCGCGAGCTGCCCGCTTGCAGGTATCCGCTGTCGCCGATCTGGCCGCCGGACTCGGCGTAGAACGGGGTCCTGTCCAGCACGATCACGCCTTCCTGGCCTTCACTCAGGATGTCGACCGACTGTCCGTCCTTATAAATGGCAACGATCTTGGCCGAGCCGGTGGTGCCGGCATAACCGGTGAATTCGGTGGCCACGTCAACCTTGACCAGGCTGTTGTAGTCCATGCCAAAGGAGCTGGCGGAACGCGCACGCACCCTTTGGGCTTCCATCTCGCGCTCGAAACCTTCCTCGTCGAGGGTCAGGTTGCGTTCGCGGGCGATGTCGCCAGTCAGGTCCATCGGGAAGCCGTAGGTGTCGTACAACTTGAACACCACGTCGCCCGGGACCACGTTGCCCTTGAGTTCGGCCAGATCCTGCTCAAGGATCTTCAAGCCTTGCTCCAGGGTCTTGGCGAATTGCTCTTCTTCAGCCTTGAGCACGCGTTCGATGTGCGCCTGCTGGGACTTGAGCTCCGGGAAGGCGTCGCCCATCTCGGCCGCCAATGCCGCGACGATCTGATAGAAGAAGCTGCCCTTGGCGCCCAGTTTGTTACCGTGACGGCAGGCGCGACGGATGATCCGACGCAGCACATAGCCGCGACCTTCGTTGGAAGGCAGCACACCGTCGGCAATCAGGAAGCCGCAGGAACGGATGTGGTCGGCGACGACTTTCAGCGAAGCCTGGTTGTCGTTGGTGCAACCGATGGCCTTGGCCGACGCGCTCAGCAGGCTCTGGAACAGGTCGATTTCGTAGTTGGAATGAACGTGCTGCAGCACCGCACTGATCCGCTCCAGGCCCATGCCGGTGTCCACCGACGGCGCTGGCAGCGGATGCAACACGCCATCGGCGGTGCGGTTGAACTGCATGAACACGTTGTTCCAGATCTCGATGTAGCGGTCGCCGTCTTCTTCCGGCGAGCCGGGTGGGCCGCCCCAGATGTCGGCGCCGTGATCGTAGAAGATCTCGGTGCATGGGCCGCATGGGCCGGTGTCGCCCATGGTCCAGAAGTTGTCGGAGGCGTAAGGCGCACCTTTATTGTCACCAATACGCACCATGCGCTCTGCCGGGACGCCGACCTCTTTGGTCCAGATGTCATAGGCTTCGTCATCGGTGGCGTAGACCGTTACCCAAAGCTTTTCCTTGGGCAGGTTCAGCCACTTGTCGGACGTCAGGAAGGTCCAGGCGAAGGTGATGGCGTCGCGCTTGAAATAGTCGCCGAAGCTGAAGTTACCCAGCATTTCGAAGAAGGTGTGGTGACGAGCGGTATAACCGACGTTTTCCAGGTCGTTGTGCTTGCCGCCGGCGCGCACGCATTTCTGGCTGCTCACCGCACGGGTGTAGGCACGTTTTTCCTGACCCAGGAAGCAGTCCTTGAACTGGTTCATCCCCGCGTTGGTGAACAGCAGGGTCGGGTCGTTGCCCGGAATCAAAGAGCTGGAGGCTACTCGGGTGTGGCCTTGTTCTTCGAAGAAGCGAAGGAAGGCTTCACGGATTTCTGCGCTTTTCATTAGGTTCTTCCACGGAGGCTGCGGCCAAAGGCCTGTGCAAAACGTCAACAGACGAAGCAACGGCAAAGGGCCGCATTATATCGGCCCTGCGCGTGGGGTACAGCGTGTTTATGCGATAGAAACTGTCAATTGGCCCGGTTGCCAGGTCATTGGCAGGAAAATTCGACGAAAGTGGCGACCACCTGGTCGATTTGCGCCGAGCTTACGTCCATGTGCGTCACCATTCGCAGGCGTGGCGCCGCGCTGAGCTTGATGCCCCGTTCATCGGCAAACGCCTTGATCGCCTCGGCCCGCTCGCCCATTTGGACGTAGACCATGTTGGTTTGCACCGGCTCGACCTCGTAGCCCGCCGCACGCAAGCCCTCGGCAAGCCGTTGGGCATTGGCGTGGTCGTCGGCCAGGCGCTGGACCTGATGCTCCAGGGCATACAGCCCCGCGGCCGCGAGAATGCCGGCCTGGCGCATTCCACCCCCGACCATCTTGCGCAGCCGGCGGGCCTTGCCGATCAGCTCGACGCTGCCGCACAGGACCGAGCCCACCGGAGCGCCAAGGCCCTTGGACAGGCACACCGACACCGAGTCGAAATGTTGCGTGATTTGCCGGGCATCGACATTCAACTTGACCGCAGCGTTGTACAACCGCGCCCCGTCCAGGTGCAGGGCCAGGCCATGTTCCTGGGTGAAGCGCCGGGCCCGGGCCAGGTATTCCAGAGGCAGCACCTTGCCCTGCATGGTGTTTTCCAGGGCCAGCAGGCGAGTGCGGGCAAAGTGAAAGTCATCGGGCTTGATCGCCGCGGCGACGTGCGCCAGGTCCAGGGAACCGTCCGCCTGCACCTCGAGGGGCTGGGGCTGGATCGAACCGAGCACCGCCGCCCCGCCACCTTCATATTTGTAGGTGTGAGCCTGCTGGCCGACGATGTATTCGTCGCCGCGCTCGCAGTGGGCCATCAACCCCAACAGGTTGCTCATGGTGCCCGTGGGCACGAACAGCGCTGCGGCAAAGCCCAGGCGCGCGGCCAGTTCGGCTTCGAGGCGATTGACAGTCGGATCTTCGCCGTACACATCGTCGCCGGTCGGCGCGCTGGCCATGGCGTCGAGCATGCCGGCGGTAGGTTGGGTGACGGTGTCGCTGCGAAGATCGATAACGCTCATGAATCTGGCCTCGGGTTCTGGTGGGGGAATTCCCTTTCGAAGGGCAATTACTGCGGGCATGGCGCGGAATAATCAAGTCTGATCGACGGAAAGGGCAACACTCCCCTTGTGTGCCGTGGGAGCAAAGCTTGCTCGCGATGGCGTCGGGTCAGACAGTATTGATGTTGACTGACCCACCGCTTTCGCGAGCAAGCTTTGCTCCCACGGCTCGCTCCCACAGGGGGTTATGTGTTAAAAATCCTCCGCTGCCACAAACCATGGCGGCAAAAACGTTCTCAGGGCGGGGTGTAACTCCCCACCGGCGGTAATTGCACGCAACGTGCATAGCCCGCGAGCGCTTGGCGATACACGGCTTTGGCGGTGTAGCGACAAGGTCAGCAGACCCGGTGTGATCCCGGGGCCGACGGTCATAGTCCGGATGAAGAGAGAACGGGATTGGCACCCAAGGGCCGACTGCGACTGTCCGTGCGCGGCGTACCCTCAAATCCCCTTCGATTCATGACGCCCTGTTTTTCACACAAACAGGAACCAGAACATGCAACCCACTGCAATCGACAGCAAAAGCAAAAGTCACCCGGGCGAGCGCGTCGCGTTCATCCAGGCCTGCTGGCACAAGGAAATCGTCGACCAAAGCCGTAAAGGCTTCGTCGCCGAAATGATCAACCAGGGTTATCAGGAAAGCGACATCGACTTCTTCGAAGTCGGCGGCGCCTTCGAGATTCCGCTGCACGCCAAGCTGCTGGCCAAGTCAGGCCGCTACGCCGGCATCGTCGCCGCCGGCCTGGTGGTGGACGGGGGTATCTATCGTCACGAGTTCGTCGCCCAATCGGTGATCAGCGGCCTGATGCAGGTACAGCTGGAAACCGAAGTGCCGGTGTTCTCGGTCGTGCTCACGCCGCATCACTTTCATGCAGGGGAAGAACATCAGAAGTTTTTCTTCGAGCATTTCGTGCACAAGGGCCAGGAAGCGGCGAAGACCTGCGCCGATACCTTGCACAAGACCCGGGCGTTGCGGCGTAGTGAACAGCGGGCGGTAGCGGTCTAAAAGCTGCAAAAAAACCTGTGGGAGCGAGCTTGCTCGCGATGGCGGAGTGTCAGTCACCTTCAGCATTGACTGATCCACCGCTATCGCGAGCAAGCCCGCTCCCACATTGGTTTTGTGGGGGCTTTAAATCAGGTTTTCGTCCGTCGCCGGCACGATCAAAATCCCGGCCCGCAAGCCATTCTTCACCCTGGGGTTCGGGAAGATGATCCGCGCGCCCTCCTCTTCGATCACCCAGCGGGTCTGGGCGATGTCCTCAGCCAGCACATAACCTTTTTCAAGCTCGGAGAAGTTCTCGATATCCGCCGGCAGGTTCAGGCGGAAGCTGTCGCTGTGCTTGATGACTTCCCGCGCCACGCTGAACAGTTGAAGGCCGTCGAGCCCTTCATCCAGTTCCGGCTCGTTGCCTTCGATGATCTGTTGCAGCCGGGTTTCCAGCAGGCTGACGTTGACCCCGTCGTTCTGTCCGAATGGCCGGGCCTTGCCCAGTTCCAGGGTGAAGGACTCGGCGCCGAGCTGATCGTAGGTGTAGGCACTGAAGACGATGGACGGTTTGTTCTGCAGCAACACCGCCTCCATGCCCGCGGCACGCAGGCGCGCCAGTTCACGGCGTGAATGCTGGCGACCTTCTTTCCATGGGTAGAGGGCGAACTGCTCGATCTTCGAGCCTCGAATCGCGGTGTGCAGGTCGTAGTGCAAGCGGCTGCGTTCCGGCCGACTGAAGAAACTGGCAGCCAGCCGCTCCAGTTCACAGGCTCGCAACGCTTCAGGACCGCCGCTCAGTTCATGGCGGCCATTGAACAGCCGGTTGACGTCCTGTTCGACGAAACGCTCACCGCGCCGGATGGCCTCGGGGTTGCCGAACAGGAACAGAATGCGTGCCCGCGGTTTCAGGTCGCCACGGGCAATGTCGTGCAACAGACGGTCGAGCAATTCGATCGGCGCGGTTTCGTTGCCGTGAATACCGGCCGACAGCAGCAGGTCCAGGCCGTTATCCCGGGCTTCGGGCGGCTTGACCTCCAGCGCGCCCTCGCTCAACCAGCGCATCCGTACGCCTTCGACAGTCAGTTGAGTCTTCTCCGCCGGTTCACGGCCGGCGAGGGTCAGTTCAAGCAGTTTGCCGAGGGCGAGCATAGCGCGGTTTCCTTAGTGGTCGTGGCCGCAATCCGGGCCATGGACATGGTCATCGTCGCCGACGTCCGCCGGTTCCATTTCCAGTTGCAGGCTGACCAGGTTGGTCGCCAATGGACGCAACAACAGGTTGGCGTATTCCTCATCCCCTTCTTCGACATCGACGCCGATCAGCAGCTGACCGCGGCCGTCCTGCTGGATCCACAACTCCTTGCCTTGCCACATCACCGCGACACGGGTGCAGGAGGTTTCCAGTTGGGTGCCGTCGGTGTCTTCAAGGATCAGTTGCAGGGTATCGCTCATGTCTTTACGTTCTCGTCTGGGGATAAGGCAACGCGCCCTGCTTTGACTGTAGTCAGGTCGCGCGCGCTTTCAATTGATCTGGAAAGGATAAACCGCGCCAAGTTTAAGGATTTGTGTCAGTTCATCCAGTGCCGCACGGCATTCGAGCAGCAACTGCGGGTCTGCCAGGTCATTTTCGGTCATGCGGTCGCGGTAGTGGCGCTCGACCCATTGGGTCAGCGAATCGTACAGCGGCGCGGTCATGATAACCCCTGGGTTGACGGCCGCCAGCTCGGTTTCATTGAGGGCCACGCGCAACCTCAGGCAAGCCGGGCCGCCACCGTTCTGCATGCTTTGCTTGAGGTCGAAGACCTTCACTTCGCGGATGACCCCGCCAGCGCCCGTCAGGCCTTGCAGGTAGTGCCAGACGCGTTCGTTGCTGCGGCATTCTTCCGGCACGATCAACAGCATCGAGCCGTCGGGACGCGACAGCAACTGGCTATTGAACAGGTAGGAACGTACCGCATCATCGACGGTGACCGCCGAACGCGGCACGCACACCGATTGAAACTTCCCACCGACCTTGGCGAGTTTGCTGCTCAGTTCGGCCAGCATCTTGTCGGTCTCGAGGAATGCATCCTCGTGATAGAACAACACTTCGCCATTGCCCACCGCGATCACGTCGTTGTGGAACACACCCTGGTCGATCACCGACGGGTTCTGTTGGGCGTACACCACGCCCTCCTCCCTCAGGCCATGCAGGCGGGCAACGGCCTGGGAGGCTTCCAGGGTCTGGCGCGCCGGGTATTTCTGCGGTGCCGGATAACGGGTGTCGAAGGCACTGCGACCGAAGACGAAGAATTCGACGCCGGCCTCACCGTAGGCGCGGCAGAAACGGGTGTGGTTGGCCGCGCCTTCGTCGCCGAACTGCGCCACCGCCGGCAACGCCGCGTGATGGGCGAAGTGCTGCTGGTTGGCGAACATCGCCCCCAGCACGCGACTGGTGGTCGGATGCTCGATGCTGCGGTGGTACTTGCAGTTCAGGTTGGCGGCGGTGAAATGCACGCGGCCATCGGCGGTATCGGCGCTCGGGCTGACCGTGGCGGCGTTGGCCACCCACATGCTGGAGGCCGAGCAACTGGCAACCAGCAGCGGCATCGCTTCTTTCGCGGCTTGTTGGATGACCTGGGCATCGCTGCCGGCAAAGCCCAAGCGGCGCAGGGCCGCCACGTCCGGGCGCTCCTGCGGCGCCAGCACGCCTTGCTGGAAACCCATGTCCATCAGCGCTTTCATTTTCGCCAGGCCCTGCAGCGCCGCTTCCTTGGGGTTGGAGGACTGCTGACTGTTGCTCTGGGACGCGACGTTGCCGTACGAGAGCCCGCCGTAGTTATGGGTCGGCCCCACTAGACCGTCAAAGTTGACTTCATAGGATTTCATCAGCGAGGCTCCACGAGAATCTGTTTTTTATAGGCATCAAGTAACGGTTCATCGAACACCGCGGCGCGGCTATCGCGGGCAAGCCTTGCTCCCACAGGTTTTCATAACGCCTGTGGGGACAAGACTTGCTCCCACAGGTTTTGCATAACTCCTGTGGGAGCAAGGCTTGCCCGCGATGGCGGTCTCAAGACATGCGCACGCCGGGGGTCAGGGCAGCCGGCATGACAAGGCTTGGGGTCTCCAGGGAAGCCACCGGGTACGCGCAGTAATCAGCCGCGTAATAAGCACTGGCGCGGTGGTTGCCCGAGGCACCGACACCGCCGAACGGTGCGCTGCTGGCGGCGCCGGTCAGCTGTTTGTTCCAATTGACGATACCGGCGCGGCTCTGCAGCCAGAACTGCTGGTAACGCTCCTGGGAATCGGACAGCAACCCGGCGGCCAAGCCATATTGCGTGTTGTTGGCCTCGGTGATTGCCGCTGCGAAATCTTTGTAGCGGATCACTTGCAGCAACGGCCCGAACAGCTCTTCATCAGGACGCTCGGCCACGGCCGTCACGTCCAGGATACCCGGCGTCAGCAATGCCGCCTGGGCCTGGGGTTGGGTCATGGCCAACAGCGGTACGGCGCCCTTGCCCAGCAAGTGGTTTTGCGCATCCATCAGCGCCTTCGCCGCGCCCAGGGAAATCACCGAGCCCATGAATGGCGCCGGTTGCTGATCAAAGGCACCGACATCAAGAGTCGAGCTGACCGCCACCAGGCGCGCCAGCAAGGCATCGCCCCAGGCGCCTTCCGGCACCAGCAGGCGGCGCGCACAGGTGCAGCGCTGCCCGGCGGAAATGAAGGCGGACTGGATAATGGTGTAGACCGCCGCATCGACGTCCGCCACCTCATCCACCACCAGTGGGTTGTTACCGCCCATTTCCAGCGCGAGGATCTTGTCCGGGCGCCCCGAAAATTGTTGGTGCAACAGATTGCCGGTGCGGCTGGAGCCGGTGAAGAACAGCCCGTCGATACCCGGGTTAGCCGCCAGGGCGATACCGGTTTCCCGGGCACCTTGCAGCAGGTTCAGCACACCCGCCGGTAGGCCGGCTTCGACCCAGCACTTGACCGTCAGCTCGGCGACTTTCGGCGTCAGCTCGCTCGGCTTGAACAACACGCTGTTGCCGGCCAGCAGCGCAGGCACGATGTGGCCGTTGGGCAAGTGGCCGGGGAAGTTGTAGGGGCCGAACACCGCCACCACACCGTGGGGCTTGTGGCGCAGCACGGCGGTGGCGTCGCCCAGGGGGCCGCTCTTCTCGCCGGTCCGCTCGCGGTAGCTCTGCACCGAAATGGCGACTTTGTTGACCATGCTGGTGACTTCGGTCGCCGCTTCCCACAACGGCTTGCCGGTTTCTTCACCAATGCACTGGGCCAGTTCGTCCGCGTGGCTTTTCAGGGACGCGGCAAAGGCTTCCAGCACCTGGATGCGCTCATCCAGCGAGCGCCGTGCCCAGTCCGGGAACGCCTGGCGCGCGGCCTGCACCGCCGACTCCACTTGCGCCGCCGTGGTGCCGTTGCCCGACCACAACACCTGCTGGGTCACCGGGTTCAACGATTCAAAGAGGTCGCCCTGGCCTTCCAGCCAGCTACCGGCGATGTACAACGAGTTCATCATTTCGACTCCCGGGCAGCGGACAACGCGACGGCACGCACCTGATCGCCGGCGTTGAGTTGAAGACGTTTGGCGGTCAACGGATCGACCACCAGTGTGCCTGCGGCGAAGCGCGCCGGTGCAGCGGTGATGCGGCAGTCTTCGCGCTTGCGGTTATGGATGAGGAACGGCGTGGCGTCATCGCCCGGCGTGCCGATGGCCAGCACCAGCGCCTGGCTGTCGCGAATCGCGCGGATCTTGCCGGTTTCGCATTCCACCGCTGGGCCAGCGTCGAAGATGTCGACGTAACCCTGGTAGCTGAAACCTTCGCTCTTGAGCATCGACAATGCCGGTTCCGTATCCGGATGAACCTGGCCAATCACGGCCCGGGCATCTTCGGACAAGAAACAGGTGTACAGCGGAAACTTGGGCATCAGCTCGGCGATGAACGCCTTGTTGCCCACGCCGGTGAGGTAATCGGCCTGGCTGAATTCCATCTTGAAGAAATGCCGGCCCAGGCTTTCCCAAAACGGCGAACGCCCGCTGTCGTCGGACATGCCGCGCATCTCGGCGATGATTTTATTGCCGAACAGGTTCGGGAATTCGGCGATGAACAGCAGACGCGCCTTGGCCAACATCCGGCCATTGAGGCCACTGCGGAAGTCGGCATGGAGGAACAACGAGCACAGTTCGGAATTGCCGGTCAGGTCGTTGGCCAGGAACAGCGTCGGGATTTCCCGATAGATGTTCAATTCCTGGGAAGCGCTGACCGTCAGGCCGACCCGGAAGTTGTACCAGGGCTCACGCAACCCCACGGCACCGGCGATGGCGGAAATGCCCACCACGCGACCGTCATCGTCTTCGAGCACGAACAGGTAGTCCGCGTCACCGCGCCCGGCTTCGCCGCGAAAGGTCTTCTCGGCCCAGCCGACCCGATGGGCCAGACGCTCTTCATTGGCCGGCAAGGTGGTCAGGCCGGTGCCGGTGCTGCGGGCCAGGGCGATCAGAGCGGGTAAATCGCTGCTGCGTACGGGACGAACGATCATGCTATCTCCTCAAACGGGTCGCTTGCGCCACCCGCGAAACTCAGCGGTAAGGCGTTAAACAGCTACCAGACGCACGCTGGCGCCTTCGCCAACGCCCAAGGCTTCGGCCGCTTCCATGTCCAGGGTCACAGGCTTGCCCGGCGCGTAGTCGAGTTCGAGCAGCACGGCGCGGTAATCCTGCAATTGGGCATTGGCCACCAGGTATTGGCGACCGGCGCCCTTGACCGGTTCGCCGATCTTGACCGGCACCACGCGGCTCTGGGCGATCGAGCGGATCCCCGAGACGCGGGCATGCAGGGTCGGGCCACCGTCGAAGATGTCGATGTAGTGATCGGTCTCGAAACCCTCGCGCATCAGGATGTCGAAGGTGATCTGCGCCCGCGGGTGGACCTGGCCCATGGCTTCCTGGGCGGCGTCCGGCAACAACGGCACGTAGATCGGGTAATGGGGCATCAGCTCGGCGAGGAAGGTACGGCTTTTCAGCCCGCACAAGCGCTCGGCGGCGGCGTAGTTGAGGTCGAAGAAGTTGCGACCGATGGCGTCCCAGAACGGCGAGTCGCCATTCTCATCGCTGTAGCCGACGATCTCGGTCACCACCGAATCGGCGAACCGCTCCGGATGGCTGGCGACGAACAACAGCCGCCCGCGCGAGTTGAGTTCCGACCATGGCGAGCCCACCAGCTCCGGCACCACGTAGAAACTGGTCAGCAAGCTGTTACCGGTCAGGTCGTGGCATTGGGAAAGCACGTGGATCTTGTTGTGGATCTTCAGCTCACGGGAAGCGTGAACGAAGGTCTCGTTGCGAAAGCTGTAGAACGGTTCGGAATAACCGGCCGACGCGACGATGGCCGAGCAGCCGGCCAGTTTGCCGGTCGCGGTGTCTTCAAGGACGAAGAAATAGCTTTCCTCGCCGTTGAAGCTGACTTCGGCGGCAAACGAGGCTTCGCTTGCGGCGATCTTGTCGCTCAGGCGTTCCACGTCATCCGGCAAGGAAGTGACACCGATCGGACTGTCCGCAGCCAGACGCTGTACCTCGCCCAGATCCGCCATTTGCGCGGGGCGCATCACCAGCATGGTGTCACTCCTTAACTTGAAATAAAGGGTTCGACCGTTGGGTCGACACAGAGAAAAAAATACCGGACCTGCCTCCCTATTGACTCAAATGTGGGAGCAGGTTTGTGGGAGCAAAGCTTGCTCGCGATACAGGCAATGAGTTCTACCTGCAAGGTCGAGGCGATCCGTCGCGAGCAAGCTTTGCTCCCACAAAAGCCCGGCTCCACATTGGAGCCGGTACAGTCTGTAAACAATCAGGCTTGCGTCAGCTTCGCCGCGGCCCGCTCGAAGCGGTCCAGGCCGGCGTCGATGTCGGCGTCTTCGACCACCAGGCTCGGGGCGAAGCGAATCACGTCCGGGCCGGCTTGCAGGATCATCAGGCCTTCCTGTTCGGCGGCGTTGAAGATGTCCTTGGCCTTGCCTTTCCAGGCGTCGTTCAGCACGCAACCGATCAGCAGGCCCAGGCCACGCACTTGGGTGAACAGGCCGTACTTCTCGCCGATCTGCTCCAGGCGCGCCTTGAACTTGGCGTGCTTGGTTTTGACACCACCGAGCACCTCGGGCGTATTGACCACATCGATCACCGCTTCAGCCACCGCGCAGGCCAGCGGGTTGCCGCCGTAAGTGGTGCCGTGGGTACCGACGACCAGGTGCTTGGCCAGCGCTTCGGTGGTGAGCATCGCCGCAATCGGGAAACCACCGCCCAGGCTCTTGGCGCTGGTGAGGATGTCCGGGACCACGCCATAGTGCATGTAGGCGAACAGATGACCGCTGCGGCCCATGCCGGTCTGCACTTCGTCGAACACCAGCAGCGCATCGTGGGCATCGCACAGCTCGCGGGCGCCTTGCAGATAAGCCAGCTCGGCCGGCAGCACACCGCCCTCGCCCTGGATCGGTTCCAGCACCACGGCGCAGGTCTTGTCCGAGACAGCCGCTTTCAAAGCCGCCAGGTCGTTGTAAGGAACGTGGGTGATGCCGGTAATTTTAGGCCCGAAACCGTCGGAGTACTTCGACTGCCCGCCGACGTTGACGGTGAACAGGGTGCGACCGTGGAAGCTATTGAGCGCGGCAATGATTTCGTATTTCTCGCTGCCGAAACGATCGAACGCAACGCGACGGGCCAGCTTGAAGGCGGCCTCGTTGGCTTCGGCGCCGGAGTTGCAGAAGAACGCGCGCTCGGCAAAGGTTGCGTCAATCAGCTTATGGGCCAGGCGCAGGGCGGGCTCATTGGTGAAGACGTTGGACACGTGCCACAGCTTGTTGGCCTGCTCGGTCAGTGCGCCGACCAGCGCCGGGTGGGCATGGCCCAGTACGTTGACTGCGATACCGCCAGCAAAGTCGATCAGCTCGCGACCGGATTGGTCCCATACGCGGGAACCGGCGCCACGCACAGGTATGAAGGCAGCAGGCGCATAGTTGGGAACCATAACCTGGTCGAAATCGGCGCGTTGTACCGCAGCTTGCTCAACGGACATCGGAGTCTCCTGATGAGGAACACCCGCCTGGAACTGGCGGGCTTGGTAAGGATTGTAAGGACAGTTTTCAGCCCGGCCTTGCCGCCAAGCGACAACTTCTTATAGCGCCAACCCACGTTTTTCGCGGGTTTACGGCAATGCGACAAATAGCGTCGCAAAGGCGCAGTTTAAACGTTGGCAAGGGATTTGAGGCGCCCGCCTCGAGATTTGATTCAGACGCCTCCCCTTGCCAGCCACAACACTTGTGGCGAGGGGATTTATCTGTGGGAGCAAAGCTTGCTCGCGATGAACGATAACTCGGTCAGCCTGCACAAACGTGGTGCCTGCATCGCGGGCAAGCCTTGCTCCCACAAGCCTTGCCCCCACAGACCCACTCACCACAAGGCGGCTGTGCCAACCCTAGCCGCGCTCGGACGGCACCGAGGACAATTCGAACGGGCTGCTGCTGCGTCGCTGGTTGCGGTCTTCCCGCGGCGTGGCGCCGAAGAAGTTGCGGTAGGCACTGGAGAAGTGTGGCCCCGAGGAGAAACCGCAGGACAGGCCGATCTGGATGATGGATTTGCTGGTCTGCATCAACATCTGCCGGGCCTTGTTCAGGCGCAGCTCCAGGTAGTACTGGCTGGGCACGCGGTTAAGGTATTGCTTGAAGATCCGCTCCAGTTGCCTGCGAGACACGCACACATGCTGGGCGATTTCGTCGGTGGTCAGTGGCTCTTCGATATTGGCTTCCATCAGCAGCACCGCCTGGGTGAGCTTCGGGTGGCTGGAACCGAGGCGGTTCTGCAGCGGGATGCGCTGGCGCTCGCCGCCTTCGCGAATGCGCTCGACCACCAACTCTTCCGACACCGCGCCGGCCAGTTCCGCGCCGTGATCCCGGGCCAGCACCGCCAGCAACAGATCCAGCACCGACATGCCACCGCAAGCGCTCAGGCGATCGCGGTCCCAGTCGAACAGATGACTGGTGGCGATGACCTTGGGGAAGCGCTCGGAGAAATCGTCCTGCCAGCGCCAATGCACGGCGGCACGGTAACCGTCGAGCAAACCCAGTTGGGCCAAGGGATAGACACCGGCCGACAAACCGCCGATCACACAACCGGCGCGTACCAGTTGCTTGAGGGCGCTACTCAGGGGCGAGGCTAGGGCGGTTGGTGGCTCATCGGCCAGCAGGAACAGCTTCTGGAACCCCTCGAGCTTGCCGGCCCAAGGCTCACCCGGCAGTTGCCAGGCGCCGTCGGCCGGGGGTTCGGCCTGCAAGAACGACAGCTCGTAGACCACATCCGGATGCACCCGCTGAGCGACACGCAAGGCGTCCTCGGCCAGCGCCAGCGTCAAGGCTTTAGTGCTGGGCCAAATCAGGAAACCTATTCGATGGGCAGTCATGGCGGGCGATCCGAAGCGAAAACAGTGTTAAAGCCAAAAGCGGCTGCAACCAAATTAGACCATCTGGCGCACGGTGCGCAGCATGACCCAAATCAGGTGCGTAACGGGAGCGATTACTTGAGGCTGCCCGAAAGAAATTGTTGCAGGCGCTCCGATTGCGGATTGACCAGCACTTCGCGTGGGTTGCCGCTTTCTTCGACGATGCCTTTGTGCAGGAACACCAACTGGTTCGACACTTCACGGGCAAAGCCCATTTCGTGGGTCACCACCACCATGGTCCGGCCTTCCAGGGCCAGGGCCTGCATCACCTTGAGCACGTCGCCCACCAGCTCCGGGTCCAGCGCCGAGGTCGGTTCGTCGAACAGCATCACCTCAGGCTCCATCGCCAGCGCACGGGCAATCGCCACGCGCTGCTGCTCGCCGCCAGACATGTGGCCCGGGTAGGCATCCTTGCGATGGGCCACGCCGACCTTGTTCAGGTAGTGCTCGGCCTTCTCCCGCGCTTCAGCCTTGGCCACGCCCAGTACATGCACGGGCGCTTCCATGATGTTTTCCAGCGCGGTCATATGGGACCACAGGTTGAAATGCTGGAACACCATCGACAGCCGCGAACGCATGCGTTGCAGTTGCTTGGGGTCCGCGGCCTTCATGGCGCCATCCTTGCCGGCGACCAGCTTCAGCTCTTCGTTGTTGAGCAGAATCTTGCCGGCATGGGGTTGCTCAAGCAGGTTGATGCAACGCAGGAAAGTACTCTTGCCAGAGCCACTGGAGCCGATGATGCTGATTACATCGCCAGCGGCGGCTTTCAGGGACACGCCCTTGAGCACTTCGTGACTGCCATAGCGTTTATGCAGGTCTTGGACTTCAAGCTTGTACATGCGGTCGGTTCTCACAAAACGTCAGTCATTGAGCAGTCGATCGGATCGATGCGTTATCAGTGCTTGCGCGGGGCCAGGTAACCCAGCCAGCGGCGCTCGGCCAGTTTGAACAGGCGCACCAGGATGAAGGTCAGGCACAGGTAGAACGCGCCGGCCGTGATGTAGGCCTCGAACGGCAAGTAATACTGCGCATTCACCGTACGCGCGGCGCCGGTGATGTCGATCAGGGTCACGATTGAGGCCAGGCTGGTGGTCTGCAGCATCATGATCACTTCGTTGCTGTATTGCGGCAGCGCCCGACGCAAGGCCGACGGCAGCAGGATCCGGCGATACAGCTTGTAGCGCGACATGCCCATGGCCTTGGCCGCCTCGATCTCACCGTTGGGCGTGGCCCGCAGGCTGCCGGCGATGATTTCGGCGGTGTAGGCGCTGGTGTTGATGGCGAACGCCAGGCACGCACAGAACGTCGCGCTGGACAGCCACGGCCAGAGGAAGCTTTCGCGCACGACCGCGAACTGCGCCAGCCCGTAGTAGATCAGGAACAACTGCACCAGCATCGGCGTGCCGCGGATCACGTAGGTGTAGAGCCAGGCCGTCATGTTGACGATCGGCTGCTTCGAGACGCGCATCAGCCCCAGGGGCAACGCCGCCAGCAGACCAAAGAACAGCGACAGGGCCAACAATTTGAGGGTGGTCAGCAAGCCACTGAAATACAGCGGCAAGGCTTCATAGATGACGTTGTAGTCGAAGATCATAGATCAGCCGCCCTTACGCCTACCGAGTAGCGCTTCTCAAGGTGACGCAATGCCAGCAACGAGACACTGGTGATCACCAGGTACATCGCCGCCACTGCGAGGAAGAAGGTGAAAGGCTCGCGAGTGGCATCCGCCGCCTGCTTGGCCTTGAACATCATGTCTTGCAGGCCCACCACGGAAATCAGCGCGGTGGCCTTGGTCAATACCAGCCAGTTGTTGGTGAAGCCCGGAATCGCCAGGCGAATCATCTGTGGCACCAGCACTCGGAAGAACACCTGGAAGCCGTTCATGCCGTACGCCATGCCCGCCTCGGCCTGCCCCTTGGGGATCGCCATGAATGCACCACGAAAGGTTTCCGACAGGTACGCACCGAAGATGAAGCCCAGGGTGCCGATACCGGCCGCCAGCGGGTTCAGGTCGATGTAGTCGTCATAGCCGAGCATCGGCGCCACGCGATTGAGCAGGTCCTGGCCGCCGTAGAAAATCAGCAGGATCAACACCAGGTCGGGAATGCCGCGAATGACCGTGGAATACAGGTCGCCCAGCCACGCCAGCCAGCGCACCGGAGAGAGGCGCAACGCAACGCCGATCAACCCCAGGACGATGGCCAGGGCCATGGACGACAAGGCGAGCTCAAGCGTCAACCATGCGCCATCGAGGATGACAGCCCCGTAGCCTTTCAACATGATTCAGGTCCTCGAAAGTGGGATGAAAAAATGGCGCAAACCGCAGAGATCCTGTTGCTTGCGCCATTTCGCACGAGTGGCGGGACGTCGTTACTTGCCGTAGATATCGAAAGCGAAGTATTTGTCCTGGATTTGCTTGTACTTGCCGTTCTCGCGAATGGCGGTGATCGCGCCATTAATCTTGTCTTTCAGGGCATCGCCCTTGCGAACCGCGATACCGATACCGTCGCCGAAGTATTTCTCGTCGGTAAAGGCCGGGCCGACGAACGCGAAGCCCTTGCCGGCATCGGTCTTGAGGAAGCCGTCATCCAACAGCGTAGCGTCTGCCACGGTGCCGTCGAGACGACCAGCGGACACATCCAGGTAGATCTCGTTCTGCGAACCGTATGGCTTGATCTCGGCACCCAGCGGAGCCAGCACTTCACGGGCGAAACGCTCGTGGATCGAACCGCGCTGCACGCCGATGTTCTTGCCCTTGAGCTCAGCCAGGTTGTCGCCGACCTGGGTACCGGCCTTCATCACCAGACGGGCCGGGGTGTTGTAGTACTTGTTGGTGAAATCAACCGACTTCTTGCGATCTTCGGTGATGGACATGGACGACAGGATCGCGTCGATCTTGCGCACCTTCAACGCTGGGATCAGGCCGTCGAACTCTTGCTCGACCCACACGCACTTGACCTTCATCTCTTCGCACAGCGCGTTGCCGATGTCGTAGTCGAAACCGACGATGCTGCCATCCGGGGCTTTGGAGGCGAACGGAGGGTAAGCCGCTTCGATACCAATCTTCAGGGGCTTCTCATCAGCGAAAGTCGGCAGGGACAGCACGGACAGTGCCAGGGCGCCAAGCAGCACAAGTTTCTTCATCTTGGGACTCCATCGGTAAAGGGCAAAAACGGCAGAGTGAGCGACAGCCCAATATGCGAATGGGTGAAACGAACGTTGGCGCTGCGTCCTAGGAAGCTCACGGTTTAACCAACGCGAGCCACGACGAGCGAGTGATCGGCATTCTAACGACAGGCCCGAAGCCGATATTTCTTCAATGCGACAACAAATTACAGAAGCACCGAGAAAGCTGTTCGAGCACATTGACAGCTCCGCAAATTCATGCAAGAGCAAAAGAAGGGAAACCGATCTATGCTGCAAATAGCGGGCCCATTATTCGCAAACCCTTCTAATCCGGCAAGCACAGCGTGTCGGCTTATTTTCTGAAACGCCTGGATCCGCCCTATGACGGGGCTTCACGTTTCACATCGCCCCGTTGTGGCGCCTTTGGTTACACATTTCGAAACACCGGTAACGTTCGGAAGCGTCCTGCTTTGAAGGTCGATATTTATTCGCCGACTGCTCCAGGCGCGCTGATTTGTGGGAGCAAAGCTTGCTCGCGATGCAAGCGCCTCGGTTTCTGAAGGACCGCATCGCCTGCATCGCGGGCAAGCCTTGCTCCCACAAATCGGGGATAAAGCCTCTCTCCACAAGGATCCACGCCGGACGCATAAAAAAGCCCCACCCGGCAAATACCGGGCGGGGCTTTTGGCGCTACATGCGACCGTCAGGCCACGTTCATGGTCTTGTGCGTCTCGATCAAATGCGCCACCACACCCGGGTCGGCCAGGGTGGAGATATCACCCAACCCGTCGTATTCCGCCGTGGCGATCTTGCGCAGGATGCGGCGCATGATCTTGCCGGAACGGGTCTTCGGCAGCCCGGGCGCCCACTGGATCACATCTGGCGAAGCAATCGGACCGATCTCCTTGCGCACCCAGTTCTTCAGCTCCAGGCGCAGGGCCTCGCTGGTTTCTTCGCCGGCATTGAGGGTGACGTAGACATAGATGCCCTGCCCCTTGATGTCGTGCGGCACCCCCACCACCGCCGCCTCGGCGACTTTCGGGTGGGCGACCATGGCGCTCTCGATCTCGGCCGTGCCCATGCGGTGACCGGACACGTTGAGCACGTCATCCACCCGACCGGTGATCCAGTAGTAGCCATCCTCGTCACGACGGGCGCCGTCACCGGTGAAGTACATGCCGCTGAAGGTCTTGAAGTAGGTGTCGACAAAACGATCATGGTCGCCGTACAGCGTACGTGCCTGGCCTGGCCACGAATCGAGGATCACCAGGTTGCCTTCGGCCGCGCCTTCGATCAGGTTGCCGAGGTTGTCCACCAACGCTGGCACCACCCCAAAGAACGGACGAGTCGCGGAACCCGGCTTCAACGCCGTGGCGCCTGGCAGCGGGCTGATCAGCACACCACCGGTTTCGGTCTGCCACCAGGTGTCGACGATCGGGCAACGCTCCTTGCCGACATTTTTGTAGTACCAGTCCCAGGCTTCCGGGTTGATCGGCTCGCCCACCGAACCCAACAGGCGCAGGCTGCTGCCATCGGCGCCTTCGACCGCGGCGGTGCCCGAAGCCATCATCGCGCGGATGGCGGTTGGCGCGGTGTAGAGGATGCTGACCTTGTGCTTGTCGATGACCTTGGCCACCCGGGTGATGTCCGGATAGTTCGGCACGCCTTCGAACAGCAGCGTGGTCGCGCCATTGGCCAGCGGGCCGTAGACGATATAGCTGTGACCGGTGACCCAACCCACGTCGGCGGTGCACCAGTAGACTTCGCCAGGCTTGTAGTCGAACACCCGCTCATGGGTCAGCGCCGCATACAGCAAGTAGCCGGCCGTGGTGTGCTGCACGCCCTTGGGCTTGCCGGTGGAACCGGAGGTGTAGAGGATGAACAGCGCTTCCTCGGCGCCCATTTCCTTCGGCGCGCAAACGGTGCCGGCCACCTTCATCAGGTCTTCGTACCAGATGTCACGGTGCTGGTTCCACTTGATGTTGCCGGCCGTGCGCTTGCACACGATGACTTTCTGGATGCTGCTGGTTTCCGGGTTGGTCAGCGCGTCATCGACGTTGGCCTTGAGCGGAATCTTCTTGCCGGCGCGAACGCCTTCGTCGGCAGTGATCACCACTTTGGATTTGCAGTCGATGATCCGGCCGGCCAGTGCTTCAGGGGAGAAACCACCGAACACCACCGAGTGAATCGCACCGATCCGGGTACAGGCCAGCATCGCGACCACGGCTTCAGGGATCATCGGCATGTAGATGGTCACCACGTCGCCGCGATGAACGTCCTGGCCGCGCAGGGCGTTGGCGAACTTGCAGACTTCTTCGTGCAGCTCGCGATAGGTGATGTTGCGGCTCTCGGACGGGTCATCGCCTTCCCAGATAATCGCAATTTGATCGCCGCGCTCAGCCAGGTGACGGTCGAGGCAGTTGTAGGAAACGTTCAAGGTGCCGTCGGCGAACCACTTGATGTCGACATGGTGATCGTCGAAGGAAGTCTGCTTCACCGTGGTGAAAGGCTTGATCCAATCGAGGCGCTTGGCCTGCTCGCGCCAGAAGCCGTCCGGGTTGACGACCGACTGCTGGTACATGGCCTTGTAGGTCGCCTCGTCAGTCAGCGTATTGGCCGCAACCTCGGGACGAACGGGATACACAGAAGCCGCACTCATCTTTCTTACCTCGGTGAATAGTTGTTTTTGTATGATCCCGTTGTAGCCCGGGGCGGGCCTATAGAACCATTCGACGATGGTAGTAACAAGTCCCTACAAAATGTCGGTACTAACGTGCAAGGCCCTGCCTGCCGGCATTTTCCTGTGGGAGTGAGCCTGTGGGAGCCGAGCTTGCTCGCGATGGCGGTGGGTCAGCCAATATCCATGCAAACTGGTCCACTGCTATCGCGAGCAAGCTCGCTCCCACAGTTGATCTCCATTGAACGCTCACTTTACGTCCAACGCCGCTCCCCCTGTGGGAGCCGAGCTTGCTCGCGATGACGGCGGCAAATCCAACATAGATGCAACAGACAACACCCGCCACCTGCAGCGATTGTTACCAGATCAACCAACAGTGTTTATCAAAACCACGGCTTTTTACGACACCCACCACCCCCTAAAATCCACCTCGCCAACCGGCAAACACGATTAACGCAACACAGCCCCCACGAAGGCCGTTAATCCAACTTCCAATACTTGCTCCACACGCAGCCCCAAAAAGGTTGCGTGACCCCACTCGACCTCAAAAAAGGTGAAATACAGATGAAAGCTTTATGGGTTCTGGTCCTCGGCAGCCTCTGCGCCACCGCCATGGCAGACGAGGCCCCGACCGACGCAGCACAGCAAAAACCGGCCATCGAGGAGTACACCTACTCCACCCACCTGGACATCGCCAAAGTCATCTCCATGAGCGACATCCCGAATGTCTGCGAAGTGGTCCCGGCGAAGATGGAATACGACGACTCCAAAGGCCAGCGCCACATCCTGCGCTACAGCGTCATGGGCAGCGGCTGCTCCAACGGCTGATCACAACTGGCAATTTCCACGGCCCGATTCCGCTCGGGCCTGGTTGTGTCTGGAGCCACCAAAAACGGTCAAGAAACACAACATGTAGTGCAAAACCGCAAAAAACGCTGGTTTTTTGATCAAAAAAATCCGCGATCCGCTTCATGCAAAAAAAATCTTAAGCGGCCAAAGCCTTGTAAACCCTCGCTCCCACGCGGATCTGTCACTCGCCGCCCCTTCTGTGAGCCATTTCGCCGCAGCACGTAGGCAAAAAAGTCCTTATAATGCCGCCTCAAACGGGCCTGCAATATTCCCTTACAGGGGATCACGCCAGCCTGGAGCCCACGCAGAGGCCCATTGCCTCCTCGCGTTCACCGCCGCTCCGGAATGACCCGTACATTTTTCTGTTTATTGCCTGCGTCAGCTGCTGCAACAAACGATTTTTCAAGATCCACCGCGGCCAGTAGGCCTTCATCGGGCATCTGGCCCTCACGCAGGAGACGACACGTCATGCTGAGCTGGGACGAATTCGACAAAGAAGACAGCGGCGAAGTCGCGGTAAAAGGCGCTAACGCCGGCCACGCTTCCGAAGCCAACATGGACCGCCTCGACAGCGCCGGCGGTGCCGCCGCCCTCGAAGCCCGGGCCGTGACGGCCAGCGACTCGGCCGCGATCATTCGCGCCAAGGCCGCCCTCGACAAACTCGACGTCGCCGAAGGCCTCGCCGAACTCGAAGGCGCCTCCGCCCGTGTCGCCGTCGACGAAAAGCGCATGATCAACTGCCGCGCCGACCTCAACCAGCTCGTGCCCTTCAAATACGACTGGGCCTGGCAGAAGTACCTGGACGGCTGCGCAAACCACTGGATGCCGCAAGAAGTCAACATGACCGCCGACATCGCCCTCTGGAAAACCCCGGAAGGCCTGACCGACGACGAGCGCCGCATCGTGATGCGCAACCTGGGCTTCTTCTCCACCGCCGACTCCCTGGTTGCCAACAACCTGGTCCTGGCCGTGTACCGCCTGATCACCAACCCGGAATGCCGCCAGTACATCCTGCGCCAGGCCTTCGAAGAGGCGATCCACACCCACGCCTACCAGTACTGCATCGAATCGCTGGCCATGGATGAAGGCGAGATCTTCAACATGTACCACGAGATCCCATCGGTCGCGAAAAAAGCCGCCTGGGGCCTGAAATACACCCGTTCGATCTCCGATCCGAAGTTCGAAACCGGCACCCCGGACACCGACAAAGAGTTGCTGCGCAACCTGATCGCCTACTACTGCGTTCTGGAAGGCATCTTCTTCTACTGCGGCTTCACCCAGATCCTCTCCATGGGCCGCCGCAACAAAATGACCGGCGTCGCCGAGCAGTTCCAATACATCCTGCGCGACGAATCCATGCACCTGAACTTCGGCATCGACGTGATCAACCAGATCAAAATCGAAAACCCGCACTTGTGGGATGCCGAGATGAAGGAAGAAGCGACCCAGATGATCCTGCAAGGGACTCAACTGGAGATCGAATACGCGCGCGACACCATGCCTCGTGGGGTGCTGGGGATGAATGCGGCGATGATGGAGGATTACCTCAAGTTCATCGCTAACCGTCGTTTGTCGCAGATTGGGTTGAAGGAAGAGTATCCAGGGACGACGAACCCGTTCCCTTGGATGAGCGAGATCATGGACTTGAAGAAAGAGAAGAACTTCTTTGAGACGCGCGTGATTGAGTATCAGACCGGTGGGGCTTTGAGCTGGGATTGATTTGAAAGAAAAATCCTAGGCTCCACGCGTAACTAAAAACCCCGTGAAAACGGGGTTTTTGTATTTCTACAGGACCAAAACTGCGTTTAACTCTGGGACCGGCACACTACCTTTACCCTACGAAAAACTCAGAATCTTTCCGCATTGACGCCGTATCGTCGCGTTACCTATCTTAGTCGCAGGTGCCTAAGAAACGCCCAACGTAGTAGCTAATCGCCAAACATAGAACCGCGTACTGTCTAAGGACATTTGCAACTCTGTGTGGAGAAAATAGCTAGTTGGGATTTCTCTTACATCCTCTACGTCGGGCTCGCGCCGCTAACCTTTGAACGTAGAGGTGGTGATGCCCACAAAAATTTCACCCCGCTCTCCGTATACCTCGGAGACCCATCATGCCTGATGCTTACATTCCGGCGGTTTTCACCCGTCACAACCTCCACCTTCACGCCCTGCTTCTGGAAAACCAACCTTGGTTTTGCGCCCGCGACCTCGGACGGTTAATGGGCGTACATCTGAACGAACGCATGGTCAGCAAACTGGATGAGGACCAGCGACACATTCTGCTGATTCGTTACCACGGCCAGCCTGAAAAGCGGCCGATGCTTAGCGAGTCTGGTGTGTATGCCCTGTTGGTTTATCACTACTCCCCAGGGAATCGCTTGCTGCGTGAATGGCTGACGCATCAGGTCGTATCAGCCTTGAGGGACGCACAGGTATCAAGCGATACCGAGCGTCCCATGCTGAGTGTTTTAGATTGGCCGGAGATCTCCTGAAGCCTGTTGCATTGGCAAAATGACGGCTGGATTCGACTTCGGGACATGCCGTATCTGTTGCTCAACCGGACTCGGGGTCGGTCGGTGGCGGCTAAGCCTTGGTGGCGTAGGTTGCTTGAGGTATTTCACGTTTCTGGGCATTCAGTGTCGTAGGACGCCCGAACGAAAGCTCTGCCTCTTCTGTAGGAATTTTCATAGACAGCCGTAATGGCCTGTCAGTATCGTCCGAAGGTTTAAACCCTCGGCGATTGTTGAATGCCGCATGCAGAATATCTCGGCGGTGTTGGAACAGATGGGGTTGCAGCGAATCAGCGGCTACATGCCTGCCAAGAACATTGGTGCAGGTGTGGCTCAGCGAATTCGCAAGGTGCTTGTTAATAAAGTGACACCTGGGACGGGAGAGTCTGCTCCAACCTCTGACCACATGACGTTGATCAGCCGGGCCACCAAGCTGCAAAAGAGAGGCCTCAAGATCGAGCCATCAGGGAACCTGAATCCGCAGCAAGTCAGTACGACCACGACGTCTTACGTTCGAGATCCTAAAGTCCGGGCGTGGGTTGCGGAGTTGGCTAAAGGTGTTTGCGAAGGTTGCGGTCAGAACGCACCGTTCCAGGTGGACGGGTTGCCGTTTCTTGAAGTGCATCATGTGAAGCATCTGGCTCAGAAAGGATCGGATAGCGTTACTAACGCGGTTGCGCTGTGCCCGAATTGTCATCGACGTTGTCATCTTGCCGGTGACAGAGAGGCCTTCACTTTGTCGCTGTATCAGAAGGTTGGTCGACTGATCGTTGAGTGAAAAACATCCAGTTTTGTTGGACGAAAAAGAACACATGGGGATATGTAATGACGAAAAAAATAAGAAGTGAGGCCTTCGAATCGATTCACAGCTCGGCCGAAGCGCTGCTGAAAATCGGTGCTATCGACAAGGCCGCCATGCGAGAGTTTGATGAGGTCTGCATGGCTGAGGTATCTGCTGAAGTCTCAGTTCAAGAAGATTCGTCTGCACTCAGAACCAGCCCTCAAAACCCTCGATGATGTCCTCGGGTGTGCGGTCAAAATCCGCCGGCATCCGAATCCTCCCCTTCAACCGCCCAGGCTTGCGTGTCTGCGGCGTATCGATATGGGGCAGCAGATCCAGATAAGGCTTGCCGGCCTTGGTGATCACTACTCTGTCGCCCTGCCATGCACGCGCGCCCAGTTGAAAGAGCTGAGCCTTTGCTTCTTGCAAGGTTACGTGTAGCTGTTCACTCATACGGTCCCCCCTTGTCATCGTCCATGGCCTTTGCAGTGCTTGGCAGAGTAGCAACTCTACTGAGCTGTCCTACGGACTTGCGTTTAGGATTGGCGCCGCGAACGGGCATTTTAGAGTCCGTTTTTCTCTGCTCTGGAGGTGGTGCGTAAAGGTTTATGGCAACCTTCGTCAGCCCTAGTCGCAGCCCGAACTTTCTCAGGATGGCTTCGAGGGTGTTAATGGTCGGGTTACCCTTGTCCTTCTCGATCTGGTACAGGGCCTTGGTCGACATGTTGCACATGGCGGCAAAGGTTTCTTGATCCAGGCCGGTCACCTCAAGCCGTAGCCGGCGGATAGCGGTTCCCAGGGTTTCGATACCCGTCACATGCTGCATGACGATGTCGTCAATGATTTCCCTGCGTCGTTCACCGGTGTTCTCTTTCATCGAAGTTTCTTATTCGCGGTTTCCGGCAATATACTGCCGGTTATCTGAAAGGTCGGGCTATAACCGGCATTATGATACCGATTCATACAAGTTTGGGGCCGTAAAACCGGGGCTGCTTCGCAGCCCAGCGGGGATAAATCCCCTCGCCACCGGTTGGTGTCAGGGCGCAGGTGGGTGGCAGGTTTGATGGCCGCGTTGGGTTTTGGAATCGCGAGCAAGCTCGCTCCCACAGGGGGTTTGTGGTGGGTTGAAACTTTGGGTGCAGCCCGCCGCGTCCTTCGGTATTAATACACTTCCTCTCACGGACCCGAGCCCCGATGAAATTCGACACCGCCTACTGCCTCAGCCTCGATGCCAAGCTTTCGATCTATGACGTTCGGGATCTGAATTTCGATGAGACCATGGCCTTCGATTCGGCCAAGGAGCGCTTTCAGTGCCCCAACGATGCCTGTCGGGCGGCGTTTGACGAGGACAATCGGCTGACGACGTTCAACGCCAAGAACGTCAATTACATTCGCACGCCACACTTCAAGAACCAGCCAACGACCCAGCATATCGAGGGTTGTCCTTATGTCAGTCCGAAAACGCCGGGGTTGGGTGTAGAGAGTGGCGAGGCGGAAACGGATGACGACCGCGAGGAGCATTTTCCGTCGGAGCTGTTGCTGACTCGGCGTCAGTACGTGGGTAAACCGTCCGATCTGCCGAAGGATATTGAAGCGACTCGCCCTACGCCCCCCTCCGTATCGTCCCACGGTGATAACGCTCATTCCGCCCAGGACTCGACACCGGACAAGACCAGCGTCTTCGCCCATCCGGTGGAATGTTTCGTCTCGAACTTCGATAACAAGGATCTGCTCAAGCGCATGCCGCTGAAGATTGGCGAGCACACGGCGCCCTATGGCTCGTTCTTCAAGAAGATCGAGTACTTACAGGACAACAAGGGCTTGATTTACTGGGGCAAGATCAAGGAAATCAAGGATTACACGTTGAGCTTTCGCATCGACTTCGAAGCGAAGGTCTGGTTTAAGCAGCCGGACGAGGCGAAGAAGAAGCCTTACTCGGTCAACGTTTACCTGAGCAAGAAACTGATCGATAACTACCGCAAGCGCAAGGCGTTCCTGGAAGAGATCAAGCACGCCATCGACAGTGACGCGCCGTTGCATTGCTTCTTTTATGGCGTCACGCCGCAGTTGAAGCAGGTGCCGAGCAAGAAGAACCCCGAAGAAACGTTCGGGGTGTTCAGTGCCAATATCGAGAACCTGGATCACTTCATTATTCGGGAGGCACCGGGATTAGCGGGCCAATAACGCCCCCTATCCCAGGCACATCCCAATCATCACCCCTATCAACAACCCCACATACACCCGCGCATGCAACCGGTCTGGTATCCGTCCGATCCAAGGCGTTGCCAGACGGATACCCAGGAGCGCGCCAAGTGTGAGCACAGCGAAGGCCATCAAGTCGACGTAACCGACAAACCACGGCCCCAAATCAAACTCGGTAAACCCGGCCATGGCCATGTAAGTCAGCGTCCCGGCCACTGCAACCGGCAAACTCAGCGGGTTAGCCATGGACGTCGCGCGGGACATGCTCAGCCCGCAACGGCGCAACAACGGGACCGTCATGACACTGCCACCCACGCCCAGAAAAGTGGCGATGGCGCCAACGCTGATCCCGCCTGCCGAGACCTCTGCCCTACCCAATCGCCGTGGGATTACAGCATCAGACTGGGTCAGGAAACCGCGTCTGAACAAGCAGTCCAGAATGGTCACGCCCAGATAAACGATGAAGGCATAGCGAATGACTTCGCTGCTCGCCCACATCGCGGCAACGGCGCCGATGATAGCGCCCACGCCGATGAAACCGTCCAACGGCCACACGTAGTGACGAATGAGGTTGCCGGCACGGTGATGCTTCACGGTGGCGATCAGCGCGTTGACGATCATCACGCAGGTCGAGGTGGCCACGGCAATGTGCATCGCCGATTGACCGATAGGATCGTCGGCACCGTGGCTGGCGGTGAGCATGCGGTACAGCAAGGGCACCACGACGAAGCCGCCGCCGAAACCGAACAACACGGCCGTCACGCCACTCAGGCAGCCGAAACAGGCAAGCAATACATAGAACATCGAGACGAATCCGTGAAATGGGAGGCGCCCACGATAGGTAAGAGACGCTTGGCCCGCTATAGCAAACAGGCCAATAATATTCGCGTTTACGCCAATCCCGAGTGGCCCATCGATGCGCAACAGTTCGATCGATTTATTGGATGCGACACCCAGGGCCGTCGTTGCGATCGGCACCGATTACGCTCATGGACAAGTGCTGCCGATGCATCGCCATCGCCGCGCGCAGTTGCTCTATGGCGCCACCGGGGTGATGCAGGTCAGCACGACGGAGGGCAATTGGGTAGTGCCGCCGCAACGGGCGGTGTGGATTCCGGCGGGGGTCGATCATGAAGTGCTGATGCTGGGCGTGAGCACCCGCAGCCTGTACATCGAACCGGCCGCGATAACGGCCATGGACACGCGGTGCCAGGTCATCAGCGTGTCGCCCCTGATGCGCCAGTTGCTGATGGAAGCCGTGGAGCTTGTGCCGGACTACGACGAGGCTGGGCGCGATGGCGTGCTGATCGATCTGCTGCTGCACGAACTGCAGCGCAGCGCCCATCTACCACTGCACCTTCCACTGCCCCAAGACCCGCGCCTGCTCGGCCTGTGCCAGGCATTTCTGAAACGCCCAGACGCCCATGCCTCGCCCGTGCAATGGGCGGCGCAATTGCATATCAGCTTGCGCTCGTTCAATCGGTTGTTCAGCCGGCAGACCACGCTAAGTTTCAGCCAGTGGCGGCAGCAGGCGTGTGTCATGGCGGCGTTGGCCCATCTGGCCGAAGGGGATTCGGTGACGCGCATCGCCCTGGATCAGGGCTACGACAGCCCCGCTGCGTTTTCCACCATGTTCCGTCGGGTACTGGGCCACGCACCGAGCGCCTGGCTGGAGAAGACCGCCGGTCATTGATCAAAAAAATGGGATTGATCCGGACTCAAAACAACTGTACAAAAACACAGTATTTTTTGAATCCCATCGCTTTGGAGCACCCCATGGCCTCTCTCGCAATCAAAACCACCCTGGAACGTATTGCTGTCTATCAATTCACCCCTGCTCACAGTGCACAGGCCCGAGCCATGCTGGGCTGGAGTGTCGAGGAGCTGTCTCGACAATCCGGCGTATCGGTCCAAGCCATCCGCCGCTTCGAGGCCGGTGGCGAGTTGCTCGATGTGACTCGCCTGGCCCTGGCGTTTCGCCTGGAGGCCGAGGGGCTGGTGTTCTTCCCCGGCTTCGCACCGGGGCGCGGCATGAACATCAAGGGCGCAACCCCGGACCCGATGGGGCGGTCCGATTACGCGATGATCGAATAACACTGACCGCAGGTGCTAGGCAACACCGGCCTGGTCCTGATACGCCGAGGGCTCCACGTCCAGCCACCAGGCGCGGCCACGTTGCGGTTGCGCCAGGGTGAATGCTTCGCCCATTTGCGGCGTGGTGATGCAAACGTTGCGCTCCCAGGCCAGGGCCAGGATGCGATCGAAGGGTTCATACCAGGCATGCATCGCCAGGTCGAACGTGCCGTTGTGGATCGGCAGTAGCCAGCGGCCCTTCAGGTCGATGTGAGCCTGCAGCGTCTGCTCCGGCTGCATGTGGACATGGGGCCAATCAACGTTGTAGGCGCCGGTTTCCATCAGCGTCAGGTCGAAGGGGCCGTATTGTTCGCCGATGCGTTTGAAACCCTCGAAGTAGCCGGTGTCGCCGCTGAAGAAAATACGCGTGGCGCCGTCGATCATCACCCACGAGGCCCACAAGGTGCTGTTGCTGTCGAACAGGCCGCGCCCGGAAAAATGCTGGGAGGGCGTGGCGATGAACTCGATACCGTCCACCTCGGTGCCTTGCCACCAGTCCAACTGACGCACCTTGCTGGCGTCGACGCCCCATTTGATCAAGGTGTCGCCTACACCCAGGGGCGCCAGGAAATAGCGGGTCTTGGCCGCCAGCTTGAGAATCGCCTGATGATCGAGGTGGTCGTAATGATCGTGGGAAAGGATCACCGCTTCAATCGGCGGCAACTCTTCCAGGCTGATGGGCGGCTGATGGAAACGCTTGGGGCCGACCCATTGCACGGGTGAGGCACGTTCGGAGAACACCGGGTCTGTCAGCCAGAATTTATCCCGCAGCTTGAGCAGCACGGTGGAGTGGCCGAGACGGAAGACGCTGTGATTCGGCGCGGCCAGCAACGCGGCGCGCGTCAGCGGTTGAACCTCGATGGCGCCCGCAGGCCGGGTAGCGCGCGGCTTGTGGAAGGTCATGTTCCAGATGATGCGCAGGGTCGTACCGAACCCTTGCCGCGGAGTAAGAGCATGATTGCGATACTTGCCCTGTTCGTGCCGGGATAAATGTTGGGCAGATGGGCTGTCGGTCGAAAGAGAGGGAATGGTCATGGTGCGATAACTCCAAGGACGTCGTCGCCATTGCGCTTCGCCGTTGTGGGACGCTGGATGGCCGTTGCATGCACGCTTAGCCGCCTGAGGAAAATCTACACCACTCGGTGTAGTTTCCAGATTGCATGAATCCCGGGAGCAAGTAAACTGCCGAGTGTAAGTTCTCTCACCTCAACCGACGAATTGCCCATGACCGTGCCGCAGCGCCTTACCGAGCGAAAACGCGAAGCCATCCTCCAGGCAGCGATTGCTGAATTCCGTAGCAGCGGTTTCGAGATCACCAGCATGGACAAGATCGCGGCGACTGCCGGCGTATCGAAGCGCACGGTGTATAACCATTTCCCGAGCAAGGAAGCGCTGTTTGCCGAAATTCTGAATCGGTTATGGAACAGCATTACCGCAGAACAGGACATGGCCTACAGCCCGCAAAAGCCGCTCCGAGAGCAGCTTCAAACGTTGCTGCAAGCCAAACTGCATATGCTGGCGGACGAGAATTTCCTCGACCTGGCGCGCATCGCCATCGCTGCGACGATTCATTCTCCGGAGCGAGCCCAGGACATGGTGTCGCGCATGGGCCAGCGTGAGGAAGGGCTGACGGCCTGGATTCGCCAGGCCCAGGCCGATGGCCGGTTGAAACCCGTGGAGCCGGCATTCGCCGCCCAGCAAATGCATGGGCTGCTCAAGACATTCGCCTTCTGGCCACAGGTTTCGATGGGCCAACCGAGCCTGCCCCAGGAGGAGCAGACCCAAGTGATCGAATCGGCCCTCGACATGTTCCTGAGTCGTTACCAGGCCTGAGGGTCAACCCCAACGCAGATTGCGCCCCAGCTCATCAAACAAGGTCACGACCGAACGCAAGGCTCGGCAGTCCGGGCGGGTCAGGAGCCACAGCGCCGTGTCGTAGCCCACCAGTGGTTCGCCAAGGGGCATCAAGCCCTGGTTTTCGTCGATCAGAAAGTCCGGCAGCGCCGCAACGCCCAAACCGGCCCGCACCAGTTCGGTGACCGAGAGCATGCTGTTGCAGCGATAGGCAGGCACTACGCCGGGCAAATGCTGGCGGCGCCAGGCCACGGTGGGGTGATCCGGGAGGAAATCGTCCGGCGCGATCCAGGTCATGGCGGCCAGGTCATCCGCATTCGCCGAGCGCAGGTATGTGGCGCCGGCACATATCCGGAACGTCACGTTGCCGAGGTTGCGACCGACCAGGTGTTCCGGCGGCGCACGGGTTAGTCGCAGCGCAATGTCGGCATCGCGGCGGCTCAGGTTGGCGAAGTCGTTCGAGGTGCTCAACTCAAGGCTCAACGCCGGATAAGCGGGCATGAAACGCGCCAGCGCCGGCAGCAACAACGCTTGCAGGACTGAATCACTGCACGTCAGGCGCACCGTCCCGCTGATGACCTCGCCGCCCTGCTCCACCCCCACCCGCGCCGCCTCCAACGCCTGCTCGGCGCGCTCGGCTTGTTCGGCCAATGCCTGGGCCAGGCTCGTGGGCAAGTACCCGGAACGGCTTTTCTCGAACAAGGGCTGGCCCAGGGCTGCCTCCAGCCGACGTACCGAACGAAACACTGTCGACACGTCCACTTGCAGCAGCCGAGCGGCCCGGGCCAACGAGCCGCCACGGACCAGCGCCAGGATCAGGGACAGATCGGGATAGTCCAGACGATAGTGCGTCACTGCATTGATCACTTGGGTAAACGCCAATATTGATTGCGTGAACGCCAATCTATAGTGGCCACCAGGAATCAACAAGCGGCGAGCCTCCCATGGAAAAACAACATCCGTTAAACATCGCCCTGGTCGGCGACCACGATCCACACATCACCGCCCACCGGGCGATCCCCCTCGCACTTGAGCTGGCGGGCACACACACCGGCCACGCCATTCGCTTGCAATGGCTGGCAACGTCGCTCATTACCGACAACGCCGTGCTGGAGGATTTCGACGGTGTCTGGTGCGTGCCCGGCAGCCCCTACCAAAACGAAGCCGGCGCCTTGCAAGCCATTCGTTTTGCCCGCGAACAGCGTCGCCCTTTCCTGGGCACCTGCGGTGGTTTTCAGCACGCCGTGCTGGAATATGCCCGCAACGTGATGGGGTGGGCCGACGCCGTCCATGGTGAAACCTCTCCAGAGGCTGAACGGGCGCTGCTGACGCCGCTGAGCTGTGCCTTGGTGGAAACCATCGACAGCCTTCAGTTCGAGGCGGGCTCGCTGATCGCCAAGGCCTATGGCCGACAGACAGCGTTCGAGGGCTACCATTGCCGCTTCGGGGTCAATCCGGATTTTGAAAAAGACTTGCTGAGCCAGCGCCTGCACGCCGTCGCCCGGGATTCGGCCGGCGACTTACGAGCGGTGGAACTGCAGGACCATCCGTTCTTTGTCGCCACGCTGTTCCAGCCTGAACGTGCCGCACTGGAAGGCCGCGTGCCACCGCTGGTCCGCGGGTTTGTCGAAGCCTGCGCGAGGCAAGTGTCATGAGCGACCATTATTACGCAGTGATTTTCACCTCCCAGCGTACCGAGGGGGACCAGGGCTACGCCGAAGCCGCCGAGCGCATGCTCGCCCTTGCCCGGGAGCAGCGCGGATTTTTAGGCGTCGAATCGGCCCGTGGCGACGATGGTGTGGGAATCACCGTGTCCTATTGGAGCGATAAAGCAGCGATCCTGGCTTGGAAGCAGCATCCCGAACACAGCGCGATTCGTGAGCAAGGCCGATCCACCTGGTATACCCATTGCCATACGAGGGTGTGCAAAGTCGAACGGGACTATGCCTTCCAACGCCCAATCTAATGCCAAAACAAAAATCCCTGTGGGAGCGAGCTTGCTCGCGAAAGCGGTGGGTCAGCGCAACGATGCTGAATGTGCCGACGTCTTCGCGAGCAAGCCCGCTCCCACACTGAATCTCGGGGACTCACAGATCCTGCCTTCACCACAAATCCCCTGTGGGAGCTGAGCTTGCTCGCGATAGCGGTGGGTCAGCGCAACGATGCTGAATGTGCCGACGTCTTCGCGAGCAAGCCCGCTCCCACACTGAATCTCGGGGACTCACAGATCCTGCCTTCACCACAAATCCCCTGTGGGAGCTGAGCTTGCTCGCGATAGCGGTGGGTCAGCTTGCAGCGATATTGAATGTGCCGCCGCCATCGCGGGCAAGCCTTGCTCCCACAGGGGATCTTGCTCAACTCACGGTCGTGGCTTCAGCTTTCCACCAATTGCCGCACCGCCACGATTTCCGGCAGGTCGCTGCGGGCCATGTACACCCGCAACGGTTCGGTGAGGTTGATCCGGTCGTCGATGTTCTGGTCCAACAGCAGCTGGATTCGCTCGCGCTTGAGGGCCATGGTGCCGTCTGCCACAGGGAGCCAGACAAATTCGCAGGTGGGGATGATGCCGTCGTCGGCCACGTCCATGCCGAAGGCGTCTTCGCTGAACCGCACGATGTATTGGCCGGTCTTGCGGTTCAGGCCGACAAATCCCTTGAGCTGGTCGGCGGCCTGGCAGATGAATGTCGAAGTGGTGCGCATGGTAAACCTCATGGATGCGTCCCTCGGGACGCCTGATCGATGGTTTACACGCAGGGCAAACGAACTTTAAGGTTTCCCTCTGCCGGGGAACTGGTGCGGCCAAGGGTACTGCAAAGCGGCCTGGAAATGCGTGGGAAAAATCCGCTTTGCATAGGTTTATGTCGGCGTAGCGATAGCGCCAACAGCGTTCAGTTGTTAAAAGATAGGTTTTTGCCCCCGACGAAAGGATCTCGAGCATGCCTGTCACCTTCACCCGCAGCGCCTTGGTGCTGAGCCTGTTGCTCGGCTTCGGTCAGACACAAGCCTCCGAAGCCCCGAGCCCCAAGGCCCTGGCAACCCTTCAAGGCATTCCACACCCGGCGGTCATCGCCCACCGCGGCGCCTCGTTCGACGCGCCAGAATCCACCGCCGCCGCCTACAAGCTGGCCCGCGATCTGGGCGCCGACTACCTGGAACTGGACCTGCAACGCAGCAAGGACGGGGTGTTGTTCGTCCTGCATGATGACAGCCTGCTGCGCACCACGGATGTCGCGAGCAAGTTTCCCGAACGCAAGGACAGCACCGCCAACGAATTCACCATGGCGGAACTCAAAACCCTCGATGCCGGCAGCTGGTTCAACACTGCCTACCCGGACCGCGCTCGCCCTTCGTTCGTCGGCCTGAAAATCCTGACCCTCGATGAAGTAATCAACATCGCCGAGGGCAATCCGCAGCAAAAACCGGGGCTGTACATCGAGACCAAGGAGCCGAAGCTGTTCCCCGGCATAGAGCGCGACCTGAAGGACAAACTGCAGGACCGCGGTTGGCTGAGCCCCGCCGGGTCCAAACTGGCCAAGCGCGCCATCGGTGTCGGCCAGGGCAAGGGCAAAGTGGTCTTGCAGACCTTTGAAAAAAGCAGTCTCGAACTGCTGCACAAAGAGATGCCGAAGGTGCCGAAGATCCTGCTGCTGTGGGTGGGCGAAGGCAACATCGAACCCAAGTCCAAGGTGACGTTTGCTGAGTCCGGCGAAACGGACAAGGCCGTTTATTACGCCAAGCAGGAACCCAAGGACAAGGCCGAGTTCGAGCAGTGGGTCCAATATGCCAAGGCCCATGGCGCCATCGGCACTGGTCCTTCGGCGGCGTTGACCCATGGCGGCAGCCAGAGTTACTCGGACCTGGTGCAGCCGTGGATGAACCAGTACACCCATGACCAGGGTCTGCTGGTGCATGTCTACACCGTGGATGAGCCGGTGGACTTCAAGAAAGTGATGGAGGCCGGCGTCGACGGCATCTTCACCAATCGATCCAGTGAACTGCTCAAATACTTCAAACGTCCCGAAACAGGCAGTGTGACGCAACTATTGGAGAAGAACGGTTACTGAGTCGGAAGACGGTCGTCAGGAGACTTGCTTCAAGTTTTTTCGAATTAAGGGTGAATTAAGTTGCCACAGATAATCTGAACCCACTTAAACGACTCACCCTTTAACGACACAAGGAAAGACATATGAAAACTTTGACTGCCCTGTTCACCGCTGCCGCCCTGACCCTCACCGCTGGCCTGGCCCAGGCGGATGTACGAATCGACCAGATTCCCCAATTGGTCAAGGACGGCAAGATCAAGTCCCTTGAATCGATGAATGAGGAAGCCCTGAAGTTGCACCCAGGCGCCACCATCACCGACACCGATCTGGACAATCACTTCAACGGTTACGAATATGAAGTGGAACTGAAAACTGCCGACGGCAAAGAGTTCGACGTTGATTTCGATGCAACCACCGGCAAAGTCCTGTCGAACAAGCAAGACACTTGATCCATGGATTTAAGAAGCCGCGCAACTTTCAAGTTGCGCGGCTTTTTCGTGTGCGCCTGTAAACCGTTGCAGGGTCTGAGCGCCGCGGCTCAACCGTCACAAAACCTTCAAAAAACCCTGCAATGATGCCGCTCAAGTGAACCTGTAGCCGCTGCGACAGGCACTCCCCGCCAGCGAGCCCTCATGAACCACAGCATCGACCAAAGCCATCGCGATCCGGACCTGTTCGGCCTGCTTTATGGGTTTCGTTTCCGCCCCGGCGAGCGTGGTCGGGAGATCGATTCGGCCCAAGCCCTGCTAAGCCTGCAACAACCGCAAGACGCCGACGAATTCCTCTGGCTACACCTGAACCTGGCTCACGCGGCCTGCGAGCGCTGGATGAAGAGTCACCTGGCCTTGCCCCAGGAGTTCTTCGAAGCCCTGCACGAAGGCTCGCGCTCGACTCGCATCGAACATGTGGACTCGGCATTGCTGGCAGTAGTGAACGATGTGGTGTTCAACCTCAGTAACCTGGTGTCCTCGGATGTATCGACATTGTGGGTGTGCGTGCACAGTCGGTTGATCATCAGCGCGCGCCTGCAACCGTTGCACTCGGTCGACAAGCTGCGCTCATCGGTCAAGGCCGGCGAGTGCTTTCGCTCGCCACTGGAACTGCTGGTGCATCTGCTGCGCGACCAAGGCGAAGTGCTGACCCAGATCGTGCGCAAGACCAGCCTCAGCGTCGACCAGATCGAAGACCAGTTGCTGTCTTCGCGCGTGTCCAACAACCGCGCCGAGCTGGGTGCCCAACGCCGCGTGCTGGTGCGCCTGCAACGCCTGCTGGCCCTGGAGCCAGGCTCGTTGCTGCGCCTGCTAAACCGCCCACCGCAATGGTTGCAGAAGGAAGACGTCAAGGAACTGCGCAAGTCTACCGAGGAGTTCGCCCTGATCATCAACGACCTCACCGCCCTGGGCGAGCGGATCAAGCTGCTGCAGGAAGAGATCGCCGCCAACCTCAACGAACAAAGCAACCGCACGCTGTTCACCCTGACGGTGGTCACGGTGCTGGCGTTGCCCATCAACATCATTGCCGGTTTCTTCGGCATGAACGTCGGCGGCGTACCGCTGGCCAGTGATCCCGAGGGTTTCTGGATCCTGGTGGCGCTGGTGGCAACTTTCACCGTGATTGCAGGCCGATGGGCGTTTCGCAAGCGGCGCGATTATTGAAATTGATCCACCTCGTGTTCGCATAAGCTTTTGTGGCGAGGGAGCTTGCTCCCGCTCGGCTGCGCAGCAGCCGTAAAAGCTGCCAACCGTTTTATTCCTGACCCACCGCGTTGAATGGCCTTGGGGCTGCTGCGCAGCCCAGCGGGAGCAAGCTCCCTCGCCACAGGTGTTAATCAGGCCCTATTGCAAACAGGTCAATACCATCAGGCACTCAACCGCGCCGTCACTTCATTCAACTGCCCGGACAACCCATGCAAATCCCGACTGGCCGCTTCGGTGCGCTGCACATTGTCGAGGTTGGTGCTGGCGATGCAGGTGATTTCGGTGAGGTTGCGCGAAATGTCTTCGGCCACGGAAGTCTGCTCTTCCGCGGCGGTAGCGATCTGGCGGTTCATGTCGCGAATCGCTTCCACCGCCTGGGTGATGCGTTCCAGCATGGCGCCGGCCTGGGTCACTTGCTCGACACTTTCTTCACTGCGCGACTGCCCGCTTTCGATGGCCTGGGCCGCGTCCACTGCGCCAGTCTGCACGGTCTGGATGATCTGATTGATCTCGATGATCGATGACGCCGTGCGCTGCGCCAAGTTGCGAACCTCATCGGCGACCACCGCGAAACCGCGTCCGGCCTCACCCGCCCGTGCCGCTTCGATGGCAGCGTTGAGCGCCAGCAGGTTAGTCTGCTCGGCAATCGCGCGAATCACTTCAAGCACTTTACCGATGCGCCCGCTGTCGGTTTCCAGACGACGGATCACCGTGGCCGTGTTGGCAATTTCGCCACGCATCTGGGTGATGGTGTGGATAGTGCCCTGCATCACTTTTTCGCCCTGCTGCGCCGAATGATCGGCATCATCGGCAGCCCGCGCCGCATCGGCGGCATGGCGAGCAACCTCCTGGGCGGTGGCGGACATCTCGTTCATGGCCGTTGCCACCTGATCGGTGCGTTCGAATTGTTCGCTGGTGCCTTGACTCATCAAGCTGGCGATGGCATTGAGCTCACCGCTGGCACTGTCCGGCTCCGTGGCACTGCGTTGCAGGCGCGTGAAGGTTTCGGCAAGGAAATCGCGCAAGGTATTGGCCGCCAGGGCCAGGTCGCCCAGTTCATCCTGGCGCGTACTCGTGACACGCTCGGCGAAACGCCCGCGACTCAGTTGAGTCACGTACTCGATCAGGTTACGGATGGGCTGCACCAGGTTGCGGTTGACCAGCCATACACTCAACAACCCGACCAGCAGCCCCGAGACGAGCATGATCACTGTACCCAACATGATCGTGCGATCGGCACCGGAACTGATCAGCGCCGATTGCTCATCGCCCAGTTTATGCAACTCGACCACCAACTCACTCATCTGCTCACTGGCCGCGCGGTCCACGCCCTTGACCGCTGCGTCACCCGCCGCAGCATCGCCGCCCGCCGCCACAAACGCATCACGGCCCTTCTGGTAAGCCGCGCCCAACTGCACATGCTCGCTCCGCAGCCGTTCGATGCGTGTCTTGATCTGCGCCGGGACACCGTCGTGGGTGGTCAACCGGCCAAGAATGTCCTGGACATCGTGCTGACGCGCCTCGAACTGCTTCCAGTATTTCTCCAGGTCTGCCGGCTGCTTGCCGCGCAGCAACACATTCTTCCACTCCGGACCTGGACCTTGAATTGCACGTTGGCCTCATCAATCAATTGCGAGGCATGCAACGGGCCATCGATCAGGTGGCGATAATTCTGGATGCCATCGGAAAGAAAGTGAAAGGACGCCAAGGCGATCAGCAACATGGTCAGCAGGCTGCCGCTCAGCAAGGCGAGAATCTGGGCTTTCAGGGATTTTTGTAGAAACATGGAGTCAATCTCTTCGAATAAAGAACCTCCATGTCCAGGCCCCACTGTTGCAACCGAATGTGGAGGATATGTGCATGACATCGGCCCATAAGCCGTGTTCTTGAGCCTTGGCGACCACCGGTAGCGACGGCGTTTTCGCTGATTGGACATGACCTGTCCAGACAATCCCTTTTGTCGGCCCGACGGGATTTAAAAGTCTTTTTGTCATTTCTCCTGCTGTATCCTGCCCAGGCTTTGTAAAAGCGCGGATCTACCAGATCTATCCACAGACTTTGCGAGGAGCGCGATATGCACGAGATCCCTAATCTCCCCTTCCCAAGCCTGCACGACACTGAGCAGACGACCACGCTACAAGCCGGGGGGCAACCTGATGCCCAGCAACCCGAGCCCAAGGAACCCACTGAACGCCGCCAGGCCGACAGCGAAGACTGATTGACCCGCACCACCAGACCGTGTGGAAAGCGCTAAGATGCGCTTTCCACACTGCCTGAATCCCGAGCCCCCCATGAGCGATGACACCCTACCCTTCAGCGAAGCCCAGGCCAGCGTCCTGATCGGCACCGCCGAGAAAATGGTCGAGATCTGGACCCGCCTTCCCGCCGAGAAACAAGCGGCCCTGCTGGCGCGTTTCGGCAGCGAAGAAAACGCCATCGCCGCGCTGGTCACCACGCGCCTGATCAGCGGACAGCACGACAGCTGAATCACCATTGGGCAAATAGTTTTGCTTTTCTGCGCTCGGACGCCACGGCCGCCGTTATCATAAGCAGCCTATCTATCCTGCTGCTCCGTGGACCTTTTCCCCATGTCAGATTCCCAGCGCCCCCTGGCGGTCACGCTGCAAGTCGTTTCCATCGTCCTGTTCACCTTCATCGGCTACCTGAATATCGGCATTCCCCTGGCCGTGCTGCCCGGCTTCGTCCACGGCGAACTGGGTTTCGGCGCGGTGATCGCCGGGCTGGTGATCAGCGTGCAATACCTGGCCACCCTGCTCAGTCGCCCTTACGCAGGGCGAATCATCGACAACCTGGGGAGCAAGCGCGCGGTGATGTTCGGCCTCACCGGCTGCGGGCTGAGCGGTGTGTTCATGCTGGTGTCGGCTTGGACACCCCACCTGCCAACGTTCAGCCTGATCAGCCTGTTGATCGGCCGCCTGGTGCTGGGCAGCGCGGAAAGCCTGGTGGGTTCGGGTTCGATTGGCTGGGGCATCGGTCGGGTCGGTGCGGCGAATACCGCCAAGGTGATTTCCTGGAACGGTATCGCCAGTTACGGCGCGCTGGCGATCGGTGCGCCGCTGGGAGTGTGGCTGGTCAATGCGTTGGGGCTGTGGAGCATGGGCGTCAGCATCATCTTGCTGGGTTTGCTGGGGCTGGCATTGGCCTGGCGTAAGACTGCGGCACCCATCGTCGCTGGCGAGCGCCTGCCGTTCATGCATGTATTGGGGCGTGTACTGCCCCACGGCTGCGGCCTGGCCCTGGGCTCCATCGGGTTTGGCACCATCGCGACGTTCATCACCCTGTACTACGCCACGCAGCACTGGGACAACGCCGTGCTGTGCCTGAGCCTGTTCGGCGCCAGCTTCATCGGCGCGCGCCTGCTGTTCGGCAACCTGATCAACCGTCTGGGCGGCTTTCGCGTGGCGATTGCCTGCCTGTCGGTGGAAACCCTCGGCTTGTTACTGCTCTGGCTCGCACCGGATGCCCAATGGGCCCTGGCGGGCGCGGCGTTGAGCGGTTTCGGCTTTTCCCTGGTGTTTCCGGCGCTGGGGGTGGAAGCGGTCAACTTGGTGCCAGCTTCCAGCCGTGGGGCGGCGGTGGGCGCTTATTCACTGTTCATTGATTTGTCATTGGGGATCACCGGTCCGCTGGCCGGTGCGATTGCGGCGGGTTTCGGCTTTGCCTCGATCTTTCTGTTCGCCGCCTTGGCGGCTCTGGGCGGGCTGGCACTGAGTGTCTACCTGTACCGGCAGGCGCCTCGGTACCGTGAAGCGCGGGAGAAAAACTAGAAATCCACCTTGCCGCGGCCGGCCTTGATCGAGCCGCGCTTGGTCTTGGATTCCAGGCGACGCTTTTTCGAACCCAGGGTCGGCTTGGTCGGGCGACGCTTCTTTTCAACCTTGGTGGCGCTGAGGATCAGTTCGACCAGGCGCTCCAGCGCGTCGGCCCGGTTCTGTTCCTGCGTGCGGTATTGCTGGGCCTTGATGATCAGCACACCGTCGCTGGTAATGCGACTGTCGCGCAGGGCCAGCAATCGCTCCTTGTAGAACTCGGGCAGCGACGAGGCCGGAATGTCGAAGCGCAAGTGCACGGCGCTGGAGACCTTGTTGACGTTCTGCCCCCCGGCCCCCTGGGCGCGGATGGCCGTCAGCTCGATCTCGGCGTCCGGGATGTGCACGGTGTTGGAAATGACCAGCATGGAAAGTGTCCGGTATCAGGCCCCACAGGATACCGCGAATCCCCCAGACAACACCTGCCCCCTGTGGCAGCGGTGGCGACCACACACACTGTGAACACTGAAGATCCAATGTGGGAGCGAGCTTGCTCGCGATTGCAGTGTGTCAGTCACCATTGATACTGCTGACCCAACGCCATCGCGAGCAAGCTCGCTCCCACAGGGTTTCGTGCTTACTTGGCAGCCGCTGCCACCGCCAGCTCATGCCGGGCACTGCGCTTGTTCTTGATCCAATAGCACCCGGCCATGAACACCACCCACACCGGAATCGCATAGACCGAGATCTGGATGCCAGGGATCAGCAACATCACACCCAGGATGAACACCACGAACGCCAGGCAGATGTAGTTGCCGTACGGATACCACAGCGCCTTGAACAGCGGCGTCTGGCGGGTCTGGTTCATGTGCTGGCGGAACTTGAAGTGCGAATAGCTGATCATCGCCCAGTTGATCACCAGGGTCGCGACCACCAGGGACATCAGCAACTCCAGCGCATGCTGCGGGACCAGATAGTTCAACAGCACCGCCACCAGCGTGACCGCTGCCGACGCGAGGATCGAACGCACCGGTACGCCGCGCTTGTCGATCTTGGACAAGGCCTTGGGCGCATCGCCCTGCTCGGCCATGCCCAGCAACATACGGCTATTGCAGTAGGTGCCGCTGTTGTACACCGACAGCGCGGCGGTCAGCACCACAAAGTTGAGGATATGCGCAGCAGTGTTGCTGCCCAGCATCGAGAACACCTGCACGAACGGGCTGCCGCTGTAGGCATCGCCGGAAGCGTTAAGTGTGGTCAGCAGGCTGTCCCAAGGGGTCAGGGACAACAGCACCACGAGGGCGCCGATGTAGAAAATCAGAATCCGGTAGATCACCTGGTTGATGGCCTTAGGGATCACGGTTTTCGGTTTGTCGGCCTCGGCGGCGGTGAAACCGAGCATTTCCAGGCCACCGAAGGAGAACATGATGATCGCCATGGCCATCACCAGGCCGCTCACGCCATTGGGGAAGAACCCACCGTGGGACCACAGGTTGGTCACCGACGCCTGCGGGCCACCATGGCCGCTGACCAGCAAATAGCTGCCCAAGGCAATCATGCCGACAATCGCCACGACCTTGATGATCGCGAACCAGAACTCGGCCTCGCCGAAGACTTTGACGTTGGCCAGGTTGATCACATTGATCAGGATGAAAAACGCCGCCGCCGACACCCAGGTCGGAATGTCCGGGGCCCAATAGTGGATGTACTTGCCGACCGCGGTCAGCTCGGACATACCCACCAGGATGTAGAGAATCCAGCAGTTCCAACCCGACAGGAACCCGGCGAAACCGCCCCAGTACTTGTGGGCGAAGTGGCTGAAGGACCCGGCGACCGGCTCTTCGACGATCATTTCGCCCAACTGGCGCATGATCATGAAGGCGATGAAGCCGCAGATGGCGTAGCCGAGGATCATCGACGGGCCGGCTGATTTCAGCACCCCCGCCGAGCCGAGGAACAGGCCGGTGCCGATCGCGCCACCGAGGGCGATCAGTTGGATGTGTCGATTTTTCAGGCCGCGTTTCAGCTCGCCTGAATGCGTATTTTCTACAACGGTCATGCGTCACCTATTTGTTTTTATCTGTGACGAAATCGAACCCGACACGCTCGTGGCATGGCGGAGTGAACAAGGCGGATAACCTTGAAAATGCGTGGGTACGCGAAGGGTCACAGTAAAACGCGGCGCATTGTACACCGCTGCCCCACCGCGACCAGACATCCGCGCACCCCGTACTTCAGGTCTGCCGCGCATCTGACCCGTCCCGCCGGTTTGAAACAAGCGCTGCGAAGTGTCGGAAAACCCGTCAAACCGACCTCTTCGGCAGCTTTTTCTTACAGCGCAGCCAAACACCGGAACAAACCGGCTTGATAGGCAAAAATCGTCAGCATTTCTTTACAAGCCGTAACGCAAAATTGCCATGTAGGAATTTTCTGTAAGCCGACTGCAAATTGACGGTAGCTAGCTACCTAAGTAAAAAACTACACAGCCAACTGTTTTTGAATGAGTAATTTCTTCGGCGAAAATGGAACAAAAAGTTCAAACGAAAAAAATAAAATTATTTTTTTGCAATCCAAAAACCCCTCGACTAGGTTTTCAGCGACTTGCCAAGGCATCGTGCCGACAAGTTCTGCGGTGCCGTTGCCGGCCTGTTTACACTCGCCGAATCGGGCCGTTGATTTCCGTAAAAGTCATCTAGGAGATTCACTATGCAAGCACTGGACAAAGACTTGGAAACCGAACTGCAACTGGACGAATGGTTTGAAGCCCCTACCCATGAAGCCGCCGTTGAAATGATGCAAGCCGACGCCGTCGTTCCGTTCGGCACGGCGATGTGGCCTCTGTAGGCACTGCCCGGCGGAGGCGATCCGGCCGGTCGACTCCGCCACTTGCCGGTTGTCAGGGAAGTTAAATGAACTTGTCAGGGAAGAATAAGCATGGACACACAACGAGCCATCTCACATTTCCTTTACTACCTCGAACACCATCCCGCCCTGGCCGGCATTCAACCCGCCAAGGTGTTGCTCGGTCATACCGCTGACTACGAAGCGCTGACCGGCGCCATTGCCGAACAGGCGGGCAGCGGCTCGCCTTTTCGGTTCAGTGCCATGCGCCTGGACCTCGAGTCCACGGAGCGCCTGTCCAAGGCCATTGCAGACAGCGATCTGTATATTTTTTTCTACGACTCTTCCACCCTGCCCAACCCGCGTCCCGACGGCCCGGACTTTGTCCGCGCGCTGCAGGGCGTGATGGCTGACAACTGGAAGAAATCGCTGCTGTTCAAGGACTACGGCGATTATTTCTACGACACCTTCAGCGTGATTCCCCAGCGCATCGCCGGGCTCAACAGTCACCTGATCCGGCGCATGTCCCAGGCGACGACCCTGAGTTTCCAGGATGACCACGGTTCGTATTTCGACACAGCCCTGGGCAGCGTGAAGAAATGGACCGACATCAACGGCCTCGGCAACTACGACCTGGCCCCCGGCGAAATCGCCACCCACAGCGACACCATCAATGGCCGGGTGAATTTCGTCGGCACGTTCCTGAGCACCATCCCGTTCGCACGCAAATACGGCGTACTGCAATCGCCGCTGGAGCTGTGGATCGAAGACTCCACCATCCAGAAAATCGCCACCGACGTGCCGGGCCTGGAGCACGACTTCAATAAATACCTGGACGCCAACCCGTCCAACCGCCGCATCGAGGAACTGGGGATCGGCACCAACGAAGGGGTCAAGAGCCTGTACGCCCGCAATGCCGGTTTCGAGGAGCGCCATTGCGGCCTGCACCTGGGACTGGGTGGCGGGGCCAAGGGCAGCCATCACCTGGATCTGATTTTCGAGAAAGGCATGCTGGCGCTGGATAATGAGCCGATGTTTGATGGGCGGTTTGTGCTTTAGGGGCAACCTTGGGGGGAGTGGTGGGCCTGCTGACCTCTTCGCGAGCAAGCCCGCTCCCACACTGGATCGCCGGCGATCACAAATGCTATGTCCACTGAAGATCAAATGTGGGAGCGGGCTTGCTCGCGAAGACGGATTCAAAGGCACTGCATCACTAAAGCCAGACAAAAAAAACGCCAACCCAACGGTTGGCGTTTTTTCTTGCAGCTTGCAGCTAGAAACTCACCGCGATCTCACTCCGGCTTACGACGCCCAAACCCCGGACGCTGTCCCGAACCTGCCGGGGCACCACGGCGTTTGCCCGATGGCGTGTCGCGGTCGGCCAGGACGATACCCGGGCGTTTTTTCGGTGCCGGCTTGGCCGGACGCTTCGTGTCGGCCGGGCGATCGGCGACTGGCGTACCGCGACCCGCCGGGGCACCGCGACCTTCACCTCGCTCGGTCCGACCATTGGCCGGACGCGGCGTGCGAGGACCACGCTCACCGTCCTGACGGGGCGCAGGCTTGCGAGCCGGGCGCTCGCCTTCGATCTGCGGCTCGCGGGAAGGACGCGGGCCAATCGGCGCACCTTCAGCAGCCGGACGCAGCGTACGCACGCGCTCGGTCTTGCCCATCGGGCGCGAGGATTTACGCTGCATCCGCTCCAGCTTGTCCTTGCTCTTGGCGGTCATCTGCGGCATTGCCACCGGCTTGAGACCCACTTCGGCGGCGAGGATGTCGACTTCGTACTGGCTCATTTCGCGCCAGCGGCCCATCGGCAGGTCGGAGTTGAGGAACACCGGGCCGAAACGCACGCGCTTCAGGCGGCTGACCACCAGCCCCTGGGATTCCCACAAACGCCGCACTTCACGGTTACGGCCTTCCATCACCACGCAGTGATACCAGTGGTTGAAGCCTTCACCGCCGGGCGCCTGCTTGATGTCGGTGAAACGCGCCGGGCCGTCTTCCAGCACAACACCGGCCTTGAGGCGCTCGATCATTTCGTCGTCGACTTCGCCACGCACACGCACGGCGTATTCGCGGTCCATCTCGTAGGACGGGTGCATCAAACGGTTGGCCAGCTCACCGTCGGTGGTGAACATCAGCAAACCGGTGGTGTTGATGTCCAGGCGACCGATGTTGATCCAGCGGCCTTCTTTCGGACGCGGCATCTTGTCGAACACCGTCGGGCGACCTTCCGGGTCGTCACGGGTGCAGATTTCGCCGTCGGGTTTGTTGTACATGATCACGCGGCGCACCGTTTCGGCGGCCTCTTCGCGCTTGATCACCTTGCCATCGATGGTGATGGCGTCGTGCATGTCGACACGCAGGCCCAAGGTGGCATCTTTGCCGTTGACCTTGATCCGGCCCTGGGTAATCCAGGCTTCCACGTCACGGCGCGAACCGACGCCGATACGGGCGAGGACTTTTTGCAGCTTCTCGCCTGCTGGGCCGATTTCCTGGCTGTCGTTCTGGTCTAGGTCTTTCATTCTGGGCACCTCCCGGTGTGGTCGGGTCAGGCGTGGCCTGACGCTTTGAAAACGGGTCTTCGACGAAGGGATCGCCAAAGGGTCGCGAATCATACGCCTGTTAAGGCGATTGCGCATCAGAGACTAGCTGATCGACGAGCGCCCGGCGTATTTTCCGCCGACCGGTGGCTTCCCGTTTGGTGGGGACTTAATGAAGCCCCCTGTGGGAGCCGAGCTTGCTCGCGATGGCGGCGGGTCAGCCTGCATTTATGCTGAATGTTACTCCGTCATCGCGAGCAAGCTCGGCTCCCACAGGGGACGGCGGTGGATCAGCCAGCGTTTCCAAACCAGTTGAATCAGTCGTCGAACTGGCGCCGTTCGTTCTCGATCGCTTCGGCCAGGGCACGGGCTTCGGCTTCTTCATCGCTCAGTTCGGGTTCCGGCGGCTGGAGGGCGGCGACGGCGGCCAGCAGTTTTTCCCGGGCTTGGGCAACGCCGAGGATGTCTTCTTCCGGTTCCGACTCCGCTTCCGCTTCCGGCTCTGGCTCTGGCTCTGGCTCTGGCTCTGGCTCTGGCTCTGGCTCTGGCTCTGGTGCAGGTTCCACCGGGCTATTGGGCTCCGCCAACTCATCCGACTCGCCCTCAAGGCCAGGCCCTTCACGCAGCAGGTCGTCGAAATCGGTCTTCAAACCCTCCTCCATGGTGTCCAGCTCCAGCAACAACGAGTGGAAACTGGTCTCTTCCTTCGGCTCCTCAGGCTCGGCGCTGGCGTCGGCCAGTTCCTCCAGGCCTTGGGGTACCGGGGCGTCGTCGAACTCCAGCATCGGTTCGGGTTCCAGCTCCCGCAGTTCGGCCAGGGGCGGCAGGTCATCCAGGTTCTTCAGGTTGAAGTGATCGAGAAAGGCCTTGGTGGTGGCGAACATCGCCGGTTTGCCCGGCACGTCGCGATAGCCAACGACGCGGATCCACTCGCGCTCCAGCAACGTCTTGACGATATGGCTGTTGACCGCCACGCCCCGTACATCCTCGATCTCGCCGCGGGTGATCGGTTGGCGATAGGCAATCAACGCCATGGTTTCGAGCATGGCGCGGGAGTAGCGCTGCGGCCGCTCCTCCCACAGGCGCCCGACCCAGGGCGCGAACTTCTCGCGGATCTGCAGGCGATAACCGGACGCCACTTCCTTGAGTTCGAAAGCCCGCCCCTCGCAGGACTTGCCCAACAGCGTCAGGGCTTTCTTGAACACGGCTGGCTCGGGCCGCTCGCCTTCTTCAAAGAGTTCGAACAGGCGCTCCATCGATTGCGGCTTTCCCGAGGCCAACAGGAAAGCTTCAAGCAAGGGGGCCAGCTCGCGGGGTTCAGTCAGATTCATTGATTTGCTCGTTATTCGGCTCGTGCCCGCACGTGGATCGCTGCGAACGGCTCATTCTGCACCAGCTCGACCAAGGATTCCTTGACCAATTCCAGGACCGCCATAAACGTCACCACCACCCCCAACCGTCCTTCCTCGGCGGTGAACAGCTCGACGAACGGCACGAAACCGCCGCCCTTGAGCCGTTCCAGCACATCGCTCATGCGCTCGCGGGTGGACAGCGCTTCGCGGCTGACCTGGTGACTTTCAAACATATCGCCCCGGCGCAGGACCTCGGCCATGGACATCAGCAGCTCTTCCAGGCTCACATCCGGCAGCAACTTGCGCGCCCGTGCTTGCGGCGCATCGAGCTTGGGCACCACCACATCGCGCCCCACCCGGTTCAAGCCATCGAGGCCTTCGGCGGCGACCTTGAAGCGTTCGTACTCCTGCAAGCGCCGAATCAACTCGGCCCGCGGGTCGTCCTCTTCCTCTTCGACTTCCGCCGAGCGCGGCAGCAGCATTCGCGACTTGATCTCGGCAAGCATGGCCGCCATCACCAGATACTCGGCCGCCAGTTCCAGGCGCACCGACTGCATCAACTCGACGTAGCCCATGTATTGGCGGGTGATTTCCGCCACGGGGATGTCAAGGATGTTGATGTTCTGTTTGCGGATCAGGTACAGCAGCAGGTCAAGGGGGCCCTCGAAAGCTTCGAGGAACACTTCCAGCGCATCCGGCGGAATGTACAGGTCCAGGGGCATTTCCATGACCGCCTGGCCATAGACCATGGCGAACGGCAACTCCTGCTGCGCGCCAGCCTGGCTGTCGGCATTGTCCACGGCGGTTTCCACGGCGGACATTCAGGCCTCGACCATGAACGGCGTCGGATCGCCGCAACCGACGCGCACCACCTGGGGTTCGCCATCGGCCAGGTTGATCACCGTGGACGCCGACATGCCGCCAAAACCGCCATCGATGATCAGATCCACCTGATGCTCGAGTATCTGGCGCATCTCATAGGGATCGGTCAACGGCTCGGTCTCGCCAGGCATGATCAGCGTCACGCTCATCAGCGGCTCACCCAGCTCCGCCAACAGTGCCAGGGCGATGGGATGGCTCGGCACCCGCAGGCCGATGGTGCGTTTTTTCGGGTGCAGCAACAGCCGCGGGACTTCCCGCGTGGCATTGAGAATGAACGTGTACGGCCCCGGCAAATGCGCCTTGAGCAAGCGGAAGGTGCCGGTGTCGATCTTGGCGAACAGGCCCAACTGCGAGAGGTCGCTGCAGATGAGCGCGAAATTGTGCTTGTCGTCCAGTTGACGCAGGCGTCTGACACGCTCCACGGCATTCTTGTCGCCGATCTGGCAACCGATGGCGTAGGACGAGTCGGTGGGATAGACCACCACGCCACCGCCACGAATGATTTCCACAGCCTGTTTGATCAGGCGCGCTTGCGGGTTTTCCGGATGAATCTGGAAAAATTGACTCACGTGTTCTACCTGTTCAGACGGCGGCGGTAACGGGATCATGTTTGAATCTACACCAAAGTGGTGGCAGATCTTCCGGCAACGGGCGGTATTCGCCTATCTCGGACCAGCCCCCAGGGCCATGGAAATCACTGCCGGCGGTGACCAGCAGGCCGAACTCACGGGCCAGGATCGCCAAACTGCCCACCTGCTCGGCAGGCTGATGGCCGTTGACCACCTCGATGGCATGGCCCCCTGCTTGAATATAGTCGGCGACCAGACGGCGGCGCTTGCTGCGGGTGAAATCATAGTGCCATGGATGCGCCAGGCTGACCCAGGCGCCAGCGGCTCGCAGGGTCGCGACGGTATCTTCCAGGGTCGGCCAATGTTGCTTGACGTCGCCCAGCTTGCCGGCCCCCAGCCATTTGCGGAACGCTTCGGCGCGATCCTTGACGAACCCTTCGCGCACCATCCAGTCGGCAAAGTGTGGCCGGGCCGGTGCGTTGCCACTGTCGCCCAGCTCCTGCTGCATCTGCCGGGCGCCGTCCAGCGCACCGGGCATGCCCTTGAGGGCCAGCTTGCGGCTGATCTCTTCGGAACGCAGCCAGCGGCCGTCGCGCAGTTGTGCGATGGCCTGGACCAACGCTGGCGCATTCACATCGAACCCGTAGCCCAGCACATGGATGGTCGCCCCGCCCCAAGTGCATGACAGCTCGACCCCATTGACCAGCTGCATGCCCAACGCCGTGGCGGCGCTGCGGGCCTCGTCGAGGCCTTCGAGGGTATCGTGATCGGTCAGGGCCAGGACTCGCACGCCGTGCTCGAACGCCCGCGCCACCAGAACCGCAGGCGCCAGGGCGCCATCGGAGGCCGTGCTATGGCAGTGCAAATCAACATTCACGAGAGTTTGTTACCTCAAATCAGCTGGCCCTATCGCGGCCAAGGATGTTTGTTATTATGCCGCCACATCCTGCTTCTGGCTGCCACTGTGAAACAATTCATCGACTTCATCCCGCTCCTGCTGTTTTTCATCGTCTACAAACTTGATCCCCGGGCCGTCGATTTCGCCGGTCACTCCTTGACTGTAGGCGGTATTTACAGCGCCACCGCGGTGCTGATCATCAGCTCCCTGGTGGTCTACGGCGCGCTGTTCGTGTCCCAGCGCAAGCTGGAGAAGAGCCAGTGGCTGACCCTGATCGCCTGCCTTGTGTTCGGCAGCCTGACCCTGGCGTTCCACAGCGAAACCTTCCTCAAATGGAAGGCCCCGGTGGTCAACTGGCTGTTCGCCCTCGCCTTCATCGGCAGCCACTTCATCGGTGATCGCCTGCTGATCAAGCGCATCATGGGCCACGCCATCAACCTGCCGGAACTGATCTGGACCCGGTTGAACATCGCCTGGATCGCGTTTTTCCTGTTCTGCGGCGCCGCCAACCTGTTCGTTGCGTTCACGTTCCAGGAGTACTGGGTCGACTTCAAGGTCTTCGGCAGCCTGGGCATGACGCTGCTGTTCCTGATTGGCCAGGGCATCTACCTGTCCCGTCACCTGCACGATGCCGACCCCACCACGCCTAAAACCGAGGACTGACATGCTCTACGCAATCATTGCCACCGACGTCGCCGATTCCCTGGAAAAACGCCTGGCCGTGCGTCCGGCACACCTGGAGCGCCTGCAACAGCTCAAGGCCGAAGGTCGTATCGTGCTGGCCGGCCCGCACCCGGCGGTGGACAGTAATGACCCGGGCGCCGCGGGTTTCACCGGCAGCCTGATCGTAGCCGAATTCGCCTCCCTGACCGACGCACAAGCCTGGGCCAAGGCCGATCCGTTCGTGGCGGCCGGCGTCTACGCCGATGTCGTGGTCAAGCCGTTCAAGCAAGTCCTGCCGTAACCCCCCCTGGCGCGATGAGCCTGCGCGGCTCATTGCGCTCAGTTGCTCATCTTTCTCATTTGCCTGCCGACAACCTGTCTAATCTCGATTGGAATTCAGGAGTTGCAATGCGCAAAGGTCCGTTGTGCCTGTTGTTGGTCTCGTTGGCGATCGGAGCGCCCGCCCATGGCGAGGAAAGCACCGAGGGCAGTCATTCGGCGCCCTTGTCCCTGAGCGCCGGCGGCCAGATCGCTGAATTGCAGCAACGCTTGAAAGACAGCGAGCGCCAGCGTGAAGAGCTGAGCAAACAACTGCAAAATGCCGACAGCGAACGCGAAAGCGCGGTGCTGGCCCGACTGCGCCAGGAAAACCAGCGCCTGAAGCTGCAACTCAAGGAAGCCCAGGCCAGCCCGCTGCCGCGCCTGCTGACCGATCAACAGCAATGGTTCGTCATTGGTGCCGGGGTAGCGCTATTGGCCTTGCTCTGCGGTATCTTTGCCAGCGGTGGACGTAGACGACGTCGGCAATGGCTAAATTGAGTGAGTCATGAGCGAGCTGTTACTGATAGATGATGACCAGGAGCTGTGTGAGCTCCTCGTGAGTTGGCTGAGCCAGGAAGGGTTTCAGGCCCGCGCCTGTCACGATGGCCAGAGTGCCCGCAAGGCCCTGGCCGAAACCGCCCCGGCTGCCGTGGTCCTGGACGTGATGCTGCCCGACGGCAGTGGCCTGGAACTGCTCAAGCAATTGCGCACCGATCACCCGGAATTGCCGGTGCTGATGCTGTCGGCCCGGGGTGAACCGCTGGACCGTATCCTTGGCCTGGAACTGGGCGCCGATGACTACCTGGCCAAGCCCTGCGACCCACGGGAACTGACCGCCCGCCTGCGCGCCGTGCTGCGCCGCAGCCACCCGACGGCCGTGTCCAGCCAGATCGAACTGGGTGACCTGACCTTCAGCCCGGTGCGTGGCGTGGTCAGCATCGACGAACAGGAACAGACCCTCACCGTTTCCGAAAGCCGCCTGCTCGAAGCACTGCTCAAGCAGCCGGGCGAGCCGCTGGACAAGCAGGAACTGGCGCAGATCGCCCTGGGCCGCAAACTGACCCTGTACGATCGCAGCCTCGACATGCACGTGAGCAACCTGCGCAAGAAAATCGGCCCCCACCCCGACGGCCGCCCGCGCATCGTGGCGCTGCGTAGCCGTGGTTACTACTACAGCCTCTAAGCACTACGCCGCTGAGCTGTGGGAGCAAGGCTTGCCCGCGATGCAGACACCTCGGCTCCCTCAGAGACCGTGTTATCTTCATCGCGGGCAAGCCTTGCTCCCACAGGGTTTAGTGTTTGGCCCTGCAGATTTGTCAGCTCCGCACCAAACCGTCTTTACCCAAGCTTTACGCCCCCCTGACCGCCGCTGACCTTGATCTCCGTAATCTGCACACATCCGGAACTGACCGGGAATGAGACAAGGAGACACACCATGCGCAAGACCCTTATCGCTCTGATGTTCGCTGCCGCCCTGCCGACCGTCGCCATGGCCATGCCCGAAGGCCCCGGCCCGATGGGGCCGATGGACGGCCCACGCCACGGCGGCCAAATGCATGACAAAGGTCCCTACAGCCAACTGGACCTGAGCCGCGAACAACGCCAGCAGATTCGCCATATCATGGGCGAACAGCGCCACGAACAACGGGAACTGGTCGACAAGTACCTGGCCAAGCTGTCGCCAGCCGACCAGAAAGCCATGCAGGACGAAATGCAAGCCCGGCATCAGAAGGTCGATGCCCAGATCCGTGGACTGCTGAAGCCTGAGCAGCAAAAAGAATTCGACGCGATCCAGAAGAAACAGGCCGAACGTCGCGCCGAGTGGGCTGAGTTCAAGGCCTGGAAAGCGCAACAACCGCAAAAAGCGCAATAATGCACTGAAGCTCCCCAGCCCAACGGCCCATCGCCGTTGGGCTTTCTTTGTTTTCGAGGATTTATCGTGCGTTCATTGTTCTGGCGCATCCTGGCCAGTTTCTGGCTGGCCATCACCCTGGTTGCAGGGCTTTCGATCCTGATGGGCCACATGCTGAACCAGGACGCCTGGATCCTCAGCCGCCACCCGGGCCTCAACACCCTGGCCGAAGAATGGACGCAAACCTATGAAAGTCAGGGCGAGGACGCCGCCCAGGACATCCTGCAACAACGCAAGCGCCAGTATCGCATCGACGTCCAGGTGCTCAACGAAAGCGGTGACCCGGTGGTACGCGGCACCTTCCCGCCTCGCGCCGCCGCCTTCGAGGCACGGCAAAAGCGCCTGCCCTGGCGGCGGCTGACCGACGAGTTCACCAGCGCCAAAACCGGCGACACTTACCTGTTCATCTACCGCATTCCCCATCCTGAACTGGACGCCTGGCACCGCGAGAGCCTGCTCTTGCCCCTCAGTGCACTGGGGATCGCGTTGGTGGTGCTGACACTGTTCAGCTTGTTGGTGACCTTCTCCATCACCCGTCCACTGAGTCGCCTGCGCGGCGCCGTGCATGACCTGGGGCAAGCCACCTACCAACAGAACAGCCTCGCCAAACTGGCCAATCGTCGGGATGAATTCGGCGTATTGGCCACTGACTTCAACCGCATGGGCGCACGCCTGCAAAGCTTGATTGCCAGCCAGCGCCAACTGCTGCGCGACGTGTCCCACGAACTGCGCTCGCCCCTGGCCCGACTGCGCATTGCCCTGGCATTGGCTGAACGGGCCAGCCCCGAGGAACGTGAAAAACTCTGGCCGCGCCTGACCCGCGAATGCGATCGCCTGGAGGCGCTGATCAGCGAAATCCTGGTCCTGGCCCGGGTCGATGCCGACAACGCCGGCGCCGAAGAGGTGGACCTCAACGGTTTGCTGGTCACCCTGCAAAAAGATGCGCAGTTGGCTTCACCGGAGCAAACCGTGCAGCTTGAAACCGAGGCGGACCTGACCCTCAAGGGCTGGCCGACCATGATCGAGCGGGCGGTGGACAACCTGCTGCGCAACGCCCAGCGCTTCAATCCGAGCGGGCCATCGATCGAGATGCGCGCGGTGCGCCAGGGCGAACGGATCCTGATCAGCGTGCGCGACCACGGGCCCGGCGTGGAGGCCGAACACCTGGGGCAATTGGGCGAACCGTTCTACCGCGCCCCCGGCCAGACTGCCGCCGGCCATGGCCTGGGCCTGGCCATCGCACGCCGTGCCGCCGAACGCCATGGTGGTGCGCTGGTATTAGGTAACCATCCCGAAGGCGGCTTCATTGCGACATTGGAACTGCCGTTGGTGCCGGGGGCCGTGGTACTACCTTAAGTTCAAAAATGAACCTGTGGCGAGGGAGCTTGCTCCCGCTGGGCTACGAAGTAGCCCCAAGATTACGGTTGCTGCGCAACCGAGTGGGAGCAAGTTCCCTCGCCACAAAAGCTCCCTCGCCACTGGAAATCAAACAAGGCAAGGTGAGCGACGTGGCCGTACCCAACGGCAAGCACGATCTCATTAAACCAAACGATAATTCCTCTTATTCAATCTGCCCCGCCCTGTTAGACTTTGCGCCCTCTTTTCACCTATCGCCCAGGTCGCCCGATGCCGTCGTTGCCTCTTCGTTTATGTGCACTGTTCATGGCCCTCGGCCTGAGTGCCTGCGATGATGCCCCGCGTTTTACCCAGGCCGAACCGGGTGAAGCCCGGTCCGGTGGCGCCGCGACGGTGCGCAAGAGCGATCAGAACGCCTTTTCCCAGCCCTCGGCCAACCTGCCGCCCTCGCGGCGCGTGGATTTCAGCGTCGGCAACAGTTTCTTCCGCAGCCCCTGGGTGATCGCTCCTTCGACCACCACCGCCCGGGACGGCCTCGGGCCCTTGTTCAACACCAACGCCTGCCAGAACTGCCACGTCAAGGACGGTCGCGGCCATCCGCCGGCGCCGGACGCGACCAGCGCGGTGTCGATGCTGGTGCGCCTGTCGATTCCCGACGCACCGGCCTACGCCAAGGTCATCGAGCAACTGGGGGTGGTGCCGGAGCCGGTCTACGGTGGGCAATTGCAGGACATGTCGGTGCCCGGCGTCGTTCCCGAAGGCAAGGTGCGGGTCGATTACACGCCGGTCCCGGTGCGTTTCAAGGACGGCAGCGTCGTCGAACTGCGCAAGCCGAACCTGCAGATCACCCAACTGGGGTATGGCCCCCTGCACCCCGATACGCGCTATTCGGCCCGCGTGGCACCGCCAATGATCGGCCTGGGTCTGCTGGAGGCCATCCCCGACGAGGCGCTCCTGGCGAACGCCAAAGCCCAGGCGCGAGAGAACAAAGGCGTCGCCGGTCGTCCCAACCAGGTCTGGGACGATGTGCAACAGAAAACCGTGCTGGGGCGTTTCGGTTGGAAAGCCGGGCAGCCCACCCTCAACCAACAGAACGTCCACGCGTTCTCCGGTGACATGGGCCTGACCACGAGCCTGCGCCCTTTCGACGACTGCACCCAGGCCCAGGTCGACTGCCAGCGCGCGCCCAGCGGTAACGGTCCGGACGGCGAGCCGGAAGTCAGCGACAACATCCTGCGCCTGGTGCTGTTCTACAGCCGCAACCTCGCGGTGCCGGCCCGTCGCGACGTGAACTCGCCCCAAGTGCTGGCGGGCAAGAACCTGTTTTTCCAGGCCGGCTGCCAGTCTTGCCACACACCGAAATACACCACCGCCGCCAACGCCGCCGAACCGGAGTTGGCCAACCAGGTCATCCGCCCCTACACCGACCTGCTGCTGCACGACATGGGCGAAGGCCTGGCTGACAACCGCAGCGAATTCAAGGCCAGCGGCCGTGACTGGCGAACCCCGCCACTGTGGGGCATCGGCCTGACCGAAACCGTCAACGGCCACACCCAGTTCCTGCACGACGGTCGTGCCCGCAACCTGCTCGAAGCCGTGCTGTGGCATGGCGGCGAAGCACAAGCGGCACAACGCCAGGTTTTAGCGTTCAATGCCGAGCAGCGCGCTGCGTTGCTGGCCTTTCTGAATTCCCTTTAAATGCCTTTTCCAGAAATGGGAGCCTGACATGTTCCGTCCCAAGCTGTTGTTCACCAGCCTCGCCGCCATCGCCCTCGGCGCCTGCTCGCCCCAAGACCCACAAGCCGTCACCTCGGCCGCCATCGCCAAACAAGTGATCCTGCCGACCTACAGCCGCTGGGTCGAGGCCGACCGGCAACTGGCGACCAGCGCCCTGGCGTTCTGCCAAGGCAAGGAAAACCTGGACACCGCTCGCGCCGACTTCCTCAAGGCGCAAAAAGCCTGGGCCGAGCTGCAACCGCTGCTGATTGGTCCACTGGCCGAGGGCAACCGCGCCTGGCAGGTGCAGTTCTGGCCGGACAAGAAAAACCTGGTGGGCCGTCAGGTCGAGCAGTTGGTCAACAGCCAGCCGCAGATCGACGCCGCCGGCCTGGCCAAGTCCAGCGTTGTCGTGCAAGGGCTCTCGGCCTACGAATACCTGCTGTTCGACGCCAAAATCGACATGGCCGACGCCGCCCAGAAAGCCAAGTACTGCCCGCTGCTCATCGCCATCGGTGAACGCCAGAAGCAACTGGCCGAAGAGATCCTGTCGGGCTGGAACACCAACGACGGCATGCTCGCCCAGATGAGCAAATTCCCCAACCAGCGCTACGCCGACTCCCACGAAGCCATCGCCGATCTGCTGCGCGTGCAGGTCACGGCCCTGGACACGCTGAAGAAAAAACTCGGCACACCGATGGGCCGCCAGAGCAAGGGCGTACCTCAGCCATTCCAGGCCGATGCCTGGCGCAGCCAGTCGTCGCTGCAAGGGCTGGAAGCCAGCCTGAGCGCGGCCAGGACCGTCTGGGCCGGCGTGGACAACAAGGGCCTGCGCGGCCTGTTGCCAAGCGACCAGAAGCCGTTGGCCGACAAGATCGACGCCGCCTACGATGCCTCCTTGAAACTGTTCGCCAGCAGCCAGCGCTCGTTGACCGAAATGCTCAACGACGATGCCGGGCGCCAGCAACTCAACGATCTGTACGACAGCCTTAACGTCGTCCATCGCCTGCACGAAGGCGAACTGGCCAAGGCGCTGGGCATTCAACTGGGCTTCAATGCCAACGACGGTGACTGATCATGTTTCGACGTCAGGTCCTGGCACTGGGTAGCTTGTTGCTCGGCGCCGTCACCCTGGGCGGCTGGACGCTGTTCAAGCAAAAGGACAAGCACCCACTCTTGCTTTCGGCACGGGACGATGGCGACGGCAAGCACTACGCCGTCGGCTATCGACTGGACGGCACGCGGGTGTTCGCCACCCAGGTCGGCCAGCGTTGCCATGACATTATCAATCACCCGACGCAGCCGATTGCGCTGTTCGTCGCCCGTCGTCCAGGCACCGAAAGCTACTTGATCGACCTGCGCGACGGGACGCTGCTGCAAACCATCACCTCGTTGCCGAACCGGCATTTCTACGGCCACGCGGTCATCCATAAAAGCGGCGAATGGCTATACGCCACCGAGAACGATACCACCGACCCGGGACGCGGCCTGTTGGGCGTGTACCGTTTCGACGGCGAGCGGTTGGTGCATAGCGGCGAGCTATCCACCCACGGCATCGGTCCTCACCAGGTGTCCTGGATGCCCGATGGCGAGACGCTGGTGGTGGCCAACGGCGGCATTCGCACCGAAGCCGAAAGCCGGGTTGAAATGAACCTCGACGCCATGGAGCCGAGCCTGGTGCTGATGCAACGCGATGGCACCCTGCTGAGCAAGGAAACCCTCGCCCAATCGATGAACAGCGTGCGCCACCTGGGCATCGCCAGTGACGGCACCATCGTCTCCGGCCAGCAGTTCATGGGCGCGGCCCACGAATCGTCGGAACTGCTGGCGATCAAGCGACCGGGGCAGCCTTTCCAGGCATTCCCGGTGCCCGAAGAGCAATTGCAGGCCATGGGGCACTACACCGCCAGCGTCGCCGTGCACAGCGACCTGCGCCTGGTGGCCCTGACCGCCCCGCGCGGCAACCGCTTCTTCATCTGGGACCTGGACAGTGGCGAAGTCCGCCTGGATGCGCCCCTGCCAGACTGTGCCGGCGTGGGTGCGGTGGCCGACGGTTTTGTCGTGACCTCGGGCCAAGGGCGTTGCCGCTATTATGATTGCCGGCAGACACAATTGGTTGCAAAACCTCTGGATCTGCCGGCAGGGCTCTGGGATAACCATTTGCATCTGGCCTGAGCCAGGGAGCGACGCCCATCGGCGCCAAGCTCCCTGATTTTTCGGAAAATTCCCACGCACCACCGGCCCGCCAGCATCTGGAATAGCCCGCACACTCGGAGTAATGTGCCCGCCTATCTGTATTTTCTCTCAGCTCTTTTCCAAGGAAGTGGAACATGCTGCGACGCCGCATGCTGATCATGTTGGGTGTTGTCCTGCTGGTGGTGCTGTTGCTCGCCGGCTACAAGGCCTTCTCCGTTTACCAGCAGATCCAGTCGTTCTCTGCGCCAAAACCGCCGGTCAGCGTCGCCGTGGCCACGGCCGCCCAGCAACCCTGGCAAGCTCGCCTGCCCACCGTTGGCAGCCTCAAGGCGCTGCAAGGCGTGGACCTGAGCCTGGAAATCGCCGGGACCGTGCAGAAAGTGCAGTTCCAGTCCGGCCAAAAGGTCAAGGCCGGCCAGCCGCTCCTGCAACTGGACAGCGAAGTCGAAAGCGCCCTGCTGGAAACCGCCGAGGCCGACCTGGGCCTGTCACAACTGGATTTCGGTCGCGGCCGACAACTGGTGGGCAGCCAGGCGATCTCCAAAGGCGAATTCGACCGGCTCTCGGCGCAATTGAAGAAGAACCAGGCCACGGTCAATCAGCTCAAGGCGTCGCTGGCCAAGAAACACATCCTGGCGCCGTTCAGCGGCACCATCGGCATTCGCCAGGTGGATGTCGGCGACTACCTGGCCAGCGGCACGGTGATCGCCACCCTGCAGGACCTCAGCAGCCTGTACGTGGACTTCTACGTGCCTGAACAAACCGTGCCCCGGCTCGCCATTGCCCTGCCAGTCAACGTCAGCGTCTCGGCCTATCCCGGGCAGACCTTCGTCGGCACCATCAGCGCGATCAACCCCAAGGTCGAGGACAGCACCCGCAACGTCCTGGTGCGCGCCACCCTGGCCAACCCCGACGGCAAGCTGCTGCCCGGCATGTTCGCCAACCTGCAGGTGATCCTGCCGGACGTGGCCGCCGGAATCGTCGTGCCGGAAAGCGCCGTGACCTACACCCTCTACGGCAACTCCATGTACGTGGTGACGCAAAAGAAAGCCGCCGACGGCACGGTCGAGAAGGACGACAAGGGCCAGCCGGTCCTGATCGCCGAACGGCGCTTCGTTGAAACCGGCGAGCGACGCGACGGGCAGGTGCTGGTTGCCAAAGGCGTGCAGAGCGGCGAACAAGTCGTGATCGCCGGCCAGATCAAGCTCGATAACGGTACGCCGATCGCCATCAGCGACGACAAGACCCTGACCGAACAGAACAGCCCGCCGCGCGCGGACTGATCAAGGAACCCCCATGGCTTTTACCGATCCGTTCATCCGCCGCCCGGTGCTCGCCACCGTGGTCAGCCTGTTGATCGTGCTGCTGGGCTTCCAGGCCTGGAGCAAGCTGCCCCTGCGTCAGTATCCACAAATGGAAAACGCCCTGATCACGGTGACCACCGCCTACCCCGGGGCCAACGCCGAAACCATCCAGGGCTACATCACCCAACCGATGCAGCAGAGCCTGGCCAGTGCCGAGGGCATCGACTACATGACCTCGGTCAGTCGCCAGAATTTCTCGGTGATTTCGGTCTATGCCCGCATCGGCTCCAACAGCGACCGGCTCTTTACCGAACTGCTGGCCAAGGCCAACGAGGTCAAGAACCAGCTGCCCCAGGACGCCGAGGACCCGGTCCTCAGCCGTGAGGCCGCCGATGCCTCGGCCCTGATGTACATCAGCTTCTTCAGCAAGGAACTGAACAACCCGCAGATCACCGACTACCTGTCACGGGTGATCCAGCCCAAGCTGGCGACACTGCCCGGCATGGCCGAGGCGGAGATCCTCGGCAACCAGGTCTTCGCCATGCGCTTGTGGCTGGACCCAGTCAAGCTCGCCGGCTTCGGACTGACCGCCGCCGACGTGACCAATGCCGTGCGCCAGCACAACTTCCTTTCCGCCGCCGGTGAAGTGAAAGGCGAGTATGTGGTCACCAGCATCAACGCCAACACCGAACTCAAGTCCGCCGAAGCCTTCGCCGCAATCCCGCTCAAGACCGACGGCGACAGCCGCGTGTTGCTGCGGGACGTGGCTCGCGTGGAAATGGGTGCCGAGAACTACGACACCATCAGTTCCTTCGGTGGCACGCCCTCGGTGTACATCGGGATCAAGGCCACGCCAGGCGCGAACCCGCTCGATGTGATCAAGGAAGTGCGCAAGATCATGCCGGAGATGGAGGCCCAGCTCCCGACCAACCTCAAGGCCGAGATCGCCTACGACGCCACCCTGTTCATCCAGGCGTCCATCGACGAAGTGGTGAAAACCCTGTTCGAGGCGGTGCTGATCGTCATCGTCGTGGTGTTCCTGTTCCTCGGCGCCCTGCGTTCGGTGGTCATCCCGGTGGTGACTATCCCGCTGTCGATGATCGGCGTGATGTTCTTCATGCAGTTGATGGGCTACTCGATGAACCTCCTGACGCTGCTGGCCATGGTGCTCGCCATCGGCCTGGTGGTGGACGACGCCATCGTGGTGGTGGAGAACATTCACCGGCACATCGAGGAAGGCAAGACCCCGTTCGACGCCGCAATAGAAGGTGCCCGGGAAATCGCCATGCCGGTGGTCTCGATGACCATCACCCTGGCGGCGGTGTATGCACCGATCGGCCTGCTCGAAGGCCTGACGGGCGCCTTGTTCAAGGAGTTCGCCTTGACCCTGGCCGGTGCGGTGGTGATCTCCGGGATCGTCGCCCTGACCCTGTCGCCCATGATGTGCGCCCTGCTCCTGCGCCACGACGAGAACCCCTCGGGGCTGGCCCATCGGCTGGACATGCTCTTCGAACGCTTGAAGAGCCGTTACCAGCGCATGCTCCACGGCACGCTCAATACACGGCCGGTGGTGCTGGTGTTCGCGGTGATCGTACTGCTGCTGATCCCGGTGCTGGTCATGTTCAGCAAGTCCGAACTGGCCCCCGACGAGGACCAGGGCATCATCTTCATGATGGCCAACGCCCCGCAGCCCACCAACCTCGACTACCTGAACACCTATACCGATCACTTCATCACCATTTTCAAGGAGTTCCCGGAGTACTACTCCTCGTTCCAGATCAATGGCTATAACGGCGTGCAATCGGGCATCGGCGGCTTCCTGCTCAAGCCCTGGAACGAACGCGACCGTACCCAGATGGAAATCCTGCCCGAGGTCCAGGCCAAGCTGGAAAGCGTGCCTGGCCTGCAGATATTCGGTTTCAACCTGCCCTCGTTGCCGGGCACCGGCGAAGGCTTGCCGTTCGCGTTCGTCATCAACTCACCGAAGGAGTATGCGACGCTGCTGGAGGTTGCCGACCGGGTCAAAAAGCGCGCATTGGAATCCGGCAAGTTCGCCTTCATGGACATTGACCTGGCGTTCGACAAGCCGGAAGTCGTGGTGGATATCGATCGCGCCAAGGCCGCCCAGATGGGTGTTTCCATGCAAGACCTGGGCGGTACCCTGGCGACGCTGCTGGGCGAATCGGAGATCAACCGCTTCACCCTCGAGGGCCGCAGCTACAAGGTCATTGCCCAGGTCGAACGGCCGTTCCGGGACAACCCCGACTGGTTGAACAACTACTACGTGAAAAATGCCAAGGGTGAATCGTTACCGCTGTCGACGCTGATCACGGTCAGCGACCGGGCGCGACCGCGACAGCTGAACCAGTTCCAGCAGCTCAATGCGGTGACGATTTCAGGCTTTCCCATCGTGAGCATGGGCGAGGCCATCGAGACCGTCCGCCAGATCGCCCGAGAGGAAGCACCGGTGGGGTTCGCCTTCGATTACGCCGGGGCTTCGCGCCAATTCGTTCAGGAAGGCAGCGCGTTGTGGGTGACCTTTGCCCTGGCCCTGGCGATTATCTTCCTGGTGCTGGCCGCGCAGTTCGAAAGTTTCCGGGACCCGCTGGTGATCCTGGTGACCGTGCCGCTGTCCATCTGCGGTGCCCTGATTCCGCTGTTCCTCGGCTGGTCGAGCATGAACATCTATACCCAGGTGGGCCTGGTAACGTTGATCGGCTTGATCAGCAAGCACGGGATCCTGATTGTCGAGTTCGCCAACCAGTTGCGCAGGGAACAGAATCTGTCGCCGCGCGAAGCCGTGGAACAAGCCGCGTCGATTCGTCTGCGACCGGTGCTGATGACCACCGCGGCGATGGTGTTCGGCATGGTGCCGCTCATCCTCGCCACTGGCGCCGGGGCAGTGAGCCGCTTCGACATCGGCATGGTGATCGCCACGGGCATGTCGATTGGCACCTTGTTCACACTGTTTGTGTTGCCTTGCGTCTACACGCTGCTGGCCAAGCCGGACAAGGCCTGAAGTGGATACCTGTGGCGAGGGGTACTGTGGGAGCAAGGCTTGCCCGCGATGAAGGCGATGCGGTCTTCCAGGAATCGAGGCGACTGTTTCGCGAGCAAGCTTTGCCCCCACAATCCAAAGGGGATAAGTCCCCTCGCCACAAGGGTTGATCTGACAGTCCAAAAAATAAAGACCTCACAAGGGAGGCCTTTATTTTGATTTCAGGGCTTTCAACTCTGCGGCCTCATCCCTTGGGACAGGCTGAACATGAACAGCAGCAGATCATCGTCCGGTCGGATCGCCTCGCTGGCCTTTGCCACACGCGGCAGCGGACAATGCGCACCCGCATTGGAAGCACTGAGGATCTGCGAGCGTGGCTGTTCCCATACAGCCACCGCCATCGATGTAACTGCCAGGGCTCCGACTAAAAACAAACCTCTAGCAATTTCTAGTTTCATGACTATAAACCTTTGATAGCGCTGCCAAACGCCGCCTCATAAAAGTAGACGAGTTTTTTCCAATCGGCATCGCTGAACGACGAATGGCGCCGCAGCTGTTTCAGGTCATGGGAAGCCGCACGCCGGGCAGTCAGGCGCTGGCGACACTTTTCAAAATCGAGCAAAGCCACTTCAGCCTTGGCCGCCTCTCCCTCTCCGGTCACACGCACAAAGACGTGCTTGATGTAGATACAGCCATGTTGCCAACGGCCCTTGTGCATCCGCGCCAGTGTTTCAGCCAGTGTCAGGAGAATTTGATCATGCACCGCTTCGCCATGGCGCTCGCGGCCACCTGCGGCATACCAGTGCTCGATCTCTTCAAAACCTTCCAGCGCCTGGGTCACCAGCAGCGCACGCCACTTGTGGACCGGGTCCCGCTGGGCGCCACAGAAAATAAGCTGGGGGACGCGGACATCCAGCCGGGTCAATGCCAGCAGTGCATCTTGCTCACGAAGCACGGTCGGTCGACCGAACGGGTGCAGCCAGCTGCGATAAATATGTCCGGTCTGACGCTTGGCATAAAGCAGCTTGCCGTCCTTGTCCTTGATCCGTTGCACACCGCTTTCACCGCCGCGACGCACATTAGGCTCTTCCACCCACTCACCCTGTTGACTCCAGAAATGTTCGAAGTCACCGGGGGGAATCATTGATGCTTCTATTGCCTGCACACCCATGCCTTTACCTCTTGCGTAATACATAAACTCGCCACATGGCATAGAGCGGTAGGAAATCCAGTCGTTCCTGAATGCGAAACCCGGCCTGCCGAAACTCCCCTTCAACTGTATCAGTCGGTAACACAAATCGATTCTGGTAGTCTTTCTGCCCACGGGTGCGCTCCAGGCGCTTGCGTTTCCAGGCCTTGAAATTGCCATCGACCCACAATGAAACGATCACGCTGTCACGACTGACACGCTCGAACTCCTTCAGAATCGCCAGTCGATGCGCGGGTTCACCGATGTGATGCAACAGGCGCATACAAAAAATGCTGTCGACGGCGTTATCAGGTAAGGCGATGTCGAACGCAGAAGTGTGCAAGGGCCGTACCCGTTTTACGACATCCGTCGGTTGAGCCTCCAACGCGGTATTGAGCATGGCTTCGGAATTGTCCGCGCCGATGATGACCCGGTTCGGTTTTTCGGCCAACAAGGACCAGAAGCGCCCGGCACCGCAGGGCAGGTCCAGAACCAGACCGGGGTCTCCGACGAGTGTCAATGCACGTCGGGCCAATTGTTGGTCTCGCTGGTTGGAAAGACGGCGACTCAAGCCGCGGCGATGCTTGTGAAAATATTCCCTGGCGTGCTGCTCGTCGTATTTTTCGGAAAAATCCAGCTTGATGGGTTTGGACATTAGCGGGGCCTCAATGACTGATCGGCCCCACCTTATGAATCGGAATGTCATGCCTTTGTGAAAATTAAGTCAGGTAAACGCTCCAATGTTTACAAGACTTTTCGGTCCGGAGGCCTAGCCCCTTGGATTCAATTCCACCTCGAAGTGGCAACCGTTGGGCTCCATCGTACTGAGGCTGACGGTCCAAGCCTGGTTCTCGCAAATGCGCTGTACCAGGGACAAGCCCAGTCCCAGACCCTCACCGCGTTTTTCATTACCACGCACAAACGGCTCGAACATCGCCTCGCGTTTTTCCTCAGGAATACCCACGCCGCTGTCCTCGACTACAAATCCGGTGGTGGTCAGTGAAAGGCGGATGAAGCCCTGATCGGTGTAGTGCAGGGCGTTGCGCAACAGATTGCCCATCACCGCCGTCAGGAACGTGGCGTTATACAGGGTGTCGACAGTTTGCCCGGGCTCGAAGATCAACGTCAGGCCTTTGGATTCGATGGGCCCGCGCCACACACCGAGGAGGTTCTCGGCCACCTGCCCCAGGGTCAGCCGCGGCGACATGCCGTTGTCTTCACGTTCGGACCTGGCGAGCATCAGGAAAGTCTGCACCAGCTCACGCATCTCTTCACTGGCCCGATTGATGCGTTCGACCTGGGTACGACCGCGCGGGTCCAGCGCCGGGTTTTCCAGCAGCAACTCGCAAGAGGTCGCCAGGACCATCAACGGTGTGCGCAACTCGTGGCTCACGTCGCTGGTAAACAACCGCTCGCGGGTCAGGGCCTGGCGCAAGCGCCCCAGTGTGGCATCGAACGCCACGGCCAGCTCACCCACCTCATCGGCGGCATAATCCGGGGCCAACGGCGGCGCGAGGCCGAGGAGCTGGTCGCGATGGCGCACTTGCCGGGCCAGGCGAACCACCGGCGCCATCACCCGGCGTGCCAGGACCCAGCCCAAAAATACCGCCAGCGCCAGGCTGAGCACGAAACCAACCAGCACCACGGCAAACAGCACCCGTTCGCGCTCTTCGAAGTCGCTCTGGTCTTGCAGCAATACGTAGTGCCGGCCGTCAACGATCTCGACCATGGCGTGATAGGACAATTGCTCGCGAAACACCTCGTGGAAACCGCGCTCCAGATGGCGTAAATCCTTGGGCAACTCGAAGTCTCCCGGACCACCACTGAAATAAAACAATTGGTCAGGTTCCGGCCGGTGGTTCCAGTCCGAGACGCTGTCCATCAACAACAGGCGTTGCAGATCGCCGCCAAGCCCGGCGGAAATCAATTTCTCTTCAACCAAATGGACCGTCGCCACGATACCCATGGCGAACGCGCCAGCCACCAATGCGCTCATCAGCGCAAACGCGATGATGATCCGTTGGGCAAGGCTCTGCTTAAACTCCATCGCGGCCCTCGGCCAGGCGATAGCCGACGCCATGCACGGTGTGCAACAACGGTTTTTCGAACGGTTTGTCGATCACCTGGCGCAGTTGATGGACGTGGCTGCGCAAGCTGTCGCTGTCCGGGCAATCGTCACCCCACAACGCTTCTTCAAGGATTTCGCGGCGCAACACGTGGGGACTTTTCTGCATCAGTACCGCCAGCAGCTTCAGGCCCACGGGGTTGAGCTTGAGCAGCTTGCCTTCACGGGTCACTTCCAGGGTATCGAGGTCGTAGCTCAGGTCGCCGACTTGCAAGGCACGGCGGCCACCGCCCTGGGCCCGACGCATGACGGCTTCGATCCGCGCCGCCAGTTCCGACAGGGCAAACGGTTTGATCAGGTAGTCATCAGCCCCGGACTTGAAGCCCTGCAGGCGATCGTCCAACTGATCCCGGGCGGTGAGCATGATCACCGGCGTATCGCGCCGCGCGTCTTCGCGCAGACGCTTGCACAAGGTGTAGCCGTCGATGCCCGGCAGCATGATATCGAGCACGATCAGGTCGTAGTGTTCGGTCGCCGCCAGATGCAACCCCGACAAACCGTCCTGGGCACAATCAACGGTGTAGCCCTTGAGCCCCAGGTAATCGGCCAGGTTGGCCAGGATATCGCGGTTGTCTTCGACCAATAGAATTCGCATGGGCACCTCTGCGTACACAGTTAACGGCTGGCTTGGCCCGCGCAGCTTACGGCCAAGCGTGGCTCACGGCTAGGGTTGTATCAGCTGTGGCAGCGCGTGGTCCCTTGTGGGAGCGAGCTTGCTCGCGATAGCGGTGGGTCAGTCCCATCAATATTGGATGTGCCGACGCTTTCGCGAGCAAGCTCGCTCCCACAAAAGGCAAGTGCACCCAGGAACTGGACTGCGCGGGTATTGACGAGTTTTTCACCCAACATTCACACCGCCCGAACGCAACGCAGACCAGACTGCGCAACGCGCTGATTACGAAAACTTCCATCAAAGGTATTGCCATGGTCTCCACCGCCATCCGCCCCGCTTCCAGACCGCTGAACTTATGGATTGCCTTGGGCCTGCCTGCCGTTGTCGCGGTCATTCTGGTACTGCTGGAACTGACCACCCTGGACATGGACCTGGCCAAGCTGTTTTACGACCCGATGGCGGGTGGCTTTATCGGTCGGCACAGTTTTTTTCTGGAGGACATCCTCCACGATCGAGCCAAAGAGGTGGTGATCGTGTTCTCCGTGCTGGCGATCCTCGGCTTCATCGGTACGTTTTTCATCGCCCGGCTCAAACCGCTCAAGCGGGAACTGGGCTGCCTGGTGTTGTCCCTGGCACTGGCGACGTCCTTCGTCACGCCGATGAAAGCCGTGACGGCGGTCCAATGCCCCTGGAGCCTGAAGGAATTCGGCGGCCAGGAAACCTACAGTGAGCTGCTCAGCCCACGCCCGGCCACAGACAAACCCGGTCGATGCTGGCCCGGCGGCCACGCGGCCACCGGGTTCACGCTGTTTGCGCTGTTCTTCGTCCTGCGCGATCGCCGCCCGCGCCTGGCCCGCCGGGCCTTGATACTCGCCTTCACGCTGGGCACGGTGTTTTCCCTGGGGCGGATGATGCAAGGGGCGCACTTCTTTTCCCATAACGTGTGGACGGCGGTGTTCTGTTGGCTGATTTGCCTGGGGTGTTACTACTACATCCTGTACCGACCAGCTTCTACATCTGAGCGTGTGGCCATCACCCATCCCGCCAATGCCTGAAAGCCCCCGTACAAACCCTGTGGGAGCAAAGCTTGCTCGCGATTGCGAGGGCAGCGTCAGCATCCGGGCAAGCTGACCCACTGCGATCGCGAGCAAGCTTTGCTCCCACAGAGACAGATGGGTGCAGCTTCAAGCCTGAGATAAATCCAAGGCAATAAAAAACCCCGCTTGCTTTCGCAGGCGGGGTTTTCGCTACAGGGGTAAGGCTGGCTTACATCATGCCGCCCATGCCACCCATGCCGCCCATGTCTGGCATACCGCCGCCAGCTGGAGCGTCTTCCTTGATTTCAGCGATCATCGCCTCGGTGGTGATCATCAGGCTGGCAATCGACGAAGCCGCTTGCAGAGCCGAACGAGTCACTTTGGCCGGGTCCAGGATACCCATTTCGATCATGTCGCCGTATTCGCCGGTTGCAGCGTTGTAACCGTAGTTACCCGAACCCTGCTTGACCTTGTCGACCACAACGCTTGGCTCGTCACCGGAGTTGGCAACGATCTGGCGCAGCGGAGCTTCTACAGCGCGACGCAGCAACTGGATGCCCACGTTCTGGTCATCGTTGTCGCCTTTGAGTTCGCTGATGGCTTGCAGGGCACGTACCAGTGCCACGCCGCCGCCAGGTACCACGCCTTCTTCAACGGCTGCGCGGGTCGCGTGCAGGGCGTCTTCAACGCGGGCTTTCTTCTCTTTCATTTCAACTTCGGAACCAGCGCCAACCTTGATCACAGCAACGCCGCCGGACAGCTTGGCCAGGCGCTCTTGCAGTTTTTCACGGTCGTAGTCGGACGAAGTCTCGGCCACTTGTGCGCGGATCTGGGTCACGCGAGCCTGGATGTCAGCCTCGACGCCGGCACCGTCGATCACGGTGGTGTTTTCCTTGGACAGGATCACGCGCTTGGCGTTACCCAGGTGCTCCAGGGTGGTGCTTTCCAGGCTCAGGCCGATCTCTTCGGAGATAACGGTACCGCCGGTCAGTACGGCGATGTCCTGCAGCATGGCCTTGCGACGGTCGCCGAAGCCTGGAGCCTTGACGGCTGCGACTTTAACGATGCCACGCATGTTGTTCACAACCAGGGTCGCCAGGGCTTCGCCTTCAACGTCTTCAGCCACGATCAGCAGTGGGCGGCCGGCTTTGGCAACGGCTTCCAGCACGGGCAGCATTTCGCGGATGTTCGAGATCTTCTTGTCAACCAGCAGGATCAGCGGGCCGTCGAGCTCGGCGGTCATGGTGTCCGGCTTGTTGACGAAGTACGGGGACAGGTAGCCACGGTCGAACTGCATGCCTTCAACAACCGACAGTTCGTTTTCCAGGCCCGAGCCTTCTTCAACGGTGATCACGCCTTCTTTGCCGACTTTTTCCATGGCTTCGGCAATGATGTCGCCGATGGAGTTGTCGGAGTTGGCCGAGATGGTACCGACCTGAGCGATTGCCTTGGTGTCAGCGCATGGCTTGGACAGGGCTTTCAACTCTTTGACGATGGCGATGGTCGCCTTGTCGATACCGCGCTTGAGGTCCATCGGGTTCATGCCGGCAGCGACGGCTTTCAGGCCTTCGTTGACGATAGACTGAGCCAGTACGGTCGCGGTGGTGGTGCCGTCACCGGCGTCATCGTTGGCACGGGAGGCAACGTCTTTGACCAGTTGCGCGCCCATGTTTTCGAAGCGATCCTTGAGCTCGATTTCTTTGGCTACGGAAACGCCGTCCTTGGTGATGGTCGGAGCGCCGAAGCTCTTCTCGATGATCACGTTACGGCCTTTCGGGCCCAGGGTCGCTTTTACTGCGTCAGCCAGGACGTTGACACCGGCGAGCATTTTCTTGCGGGCGGAATCGCCGAATTTAACTTCTTTAGCAGCCATGATCGATATTCCTTAAATACTTTGTAGTCGCGGAAAAATGAGCGGGGAATCAGCCTTCGACAACAGCGAGGATTTCGCTCTCGCCGATAACCAGCAGGTCTTCGCCATCAACTTTCACAGTGTTGCTACCGGAGTAAGGGCCGAAAACAACCTTGTCACCCACTTTCACGGACAGCGCACGTACTTCACCGTTTTCCAGTGCTTTACCTGGGCCTACAGCGAGGACTTCACCCTGGTTTGGCTTTTCAGCAGCCGAACCTGGCAGGACGATACCGCCAGCGGTTTTCTTTTCTTCTTCGCTGCGACGGACGACGACGCGGTCATGCAGAGGACGAAGCTTCATTGTCGATCTCTCCTAATTGTGGTTTTCATCGGCCGGTGTAGTCCCGGCGGGTTTAACGAATCCGGCGGTGCCGGGTGCGGTTCGTCAAGCGAACCGCGGAAGTCTGTCCAGTGTTGCCACCGGAAACCTTGCGGTGACCCATACATAAGGGCGCACAAGCCGATTACAAGGGCCGGGTATGAAATTTTTTACTTCACGCAGCCAGAAACGAACACGGCACCGGAAGGTGCCGTGTCGCTGGTTTTTACCGAGGGTCGCGGTGTTCGAACTCGCCTTCGATCACGTTGGGCTCGCGGCCCACAGGTTCACGCGGAGTCGGACCGCCACGGGATTGCAGGTCATCGGCGAAGGCGCGCTGACGCATCGCCTGCTCTTCGGCGCGCTGACGCATTTTATTGGCCAGCAACCGACGGGTGAACGGCAACAGCATGACCAGGCCCAGCACGTCGCTGATAAAGCCGGGCAGGATCAACAGGCCGCCACCCAGGGCCAGCATCAGGCCTTCGAGCATGGTCTGGGCGGGCAGCTCGCCACGGTTCAGGCTTTCACGGGCACGCAGTGCCGTGGCGAGGCCGGCGATGCGCAGCACGAACACGCCGAGCATCGAGCCGAGAATGACCAGCAACAGCGCCGGGAAAAACCCGATCGCACCGCTGACTTTGACGAATACGAACAGCTCCAACACCGGGAACAGCAGAAAGAGCAACAAAAAAGGGCGCATCAAATGGTTCCTCAACGCAAGAATGCCTTGCTATGAAACCTTAAATGACGTCGCCCTTTCGTGAATTCAAGCATCAGCCACGGTATTTTTCGGCCATTGCTCGGCGTGAGCCAGATAAACCAAGGCTTCGCGCACTTGTGTCGGGGTGTTGCAGGGCGTCGCAAACGCCAGCCAGTGCAGGCCCTGGCCAATGCGCAGGTGCATGCCCTCGCTGTCGATGCCCACCAGTTGCGCCGGTTCGCTTTTCGACAGGCCGGCCAGCTCCACGTAATGAGCGATGGCTTTGGCGTGATCGGCATTCATGTGCTCGATCATGCTGGCTTCGGCTTTGCCGGCGAAGGGGTTGGCCAGGGTGAGCTGGTCGATCCAGTGAATGGCGCCAAAGCCGCCGATGTAGCGATGGCGCACCGGCTCGAGCACCCAGAAATCGAAATCATGGGCCTTGTGATAGTTCTGCGAGTCAGGGAAATAGCGGTAATAACGCTCGGCGGCCGCCTCGATGGCGGCGTTGTCTTCGAGTTTCCGGGCTTCGGCCAGGTAGGTCAGGCGCCCCACGGCCTGCACGTCCTCGGCACCGCGCTCGCCCACCAGCATCGAACACTTGGGGTCTTTTTGCAGATTGTGAGTGTGCTGGGCGATACGGCTGATCAGGATCAGCGGCTGGCCTTGTGCGTCCAGGCAATACGGCACCACGGAGCCGAACGGAAAACCTGGCATGGACTTGGAATGAGTGGAAAGCATTCCACGGTATTCCTTGAGCAGCAGTTCCCGGGCATGCTTGGCAGCTTCAACGCTCAATTTATGACTCCTTTTATTAAACTCGTCTAGAAAACGGTCAGGCGACTGGAGTAATGTTCCGATATACCTAGGGGACAGTTCTCGTGTGCAGTCGGGCTACACCGTCGCAAATCGAGAGGCCTCCCAACAGGTCCCCTCCACCGCTGCGCCATCTGGACATGAGAATGCAACTCACTGACAAAGTAATCATTATCACCGGCGGTTGCCAGGGCCTGGGCCGCTCCATGGCCGAGTATTTCGCGGACAAAGGCGCCAAGCTCGCGCTGGTGGACCTCAATCAGGAAAAACTCGACCAGGCGGTTGCCGCCTGCGCAGCCAAGGGCGTCGAGGCGCGTGCCTACCTGTGCAATGTCGCCAATGAAGAACAAGTGACCGACATGGTTGCCCGGGTGGCCGAGGACTTCGGCGCGATCCACGGGTTGATCAACAACGCCGGGATCCTGCGCGACGGCCTGCTGCTCAAGGTCAAGGACGGCGAAATGACCAAGATGAGCCTGGCCCAGTGGCAGGCGGTGATCGACGTCAACCTCACCGGTGTGTTCCTGTGCACCCGTGAAGTGGCGGCGAAAATGGTCGAACTGAAGAACAGCGGCGCCATCATCAATATCTCGTCGATTTCCCGAGCCGGCAATGTCGGCCAAACCAACTACTCGGCCGCCAAGGCTGGCGTGGCCGCTGCCACTGTGACCTGGGCCAAGGAGCTGGCGCGCTACGGCATCCGTGTCGCCGGCATCGCCCCGGGCTTCATCGAAACCGAGATGACCCTGAGCATGAAACCCGAGGCCCTGGAGAAAATGACCTCGGGGATTCCGCTCAAGCGCATGGGCAAGCCGGAGGAGATTGCTCATTCGGCGGCGTATATCTTCGAGAACGACTACTACACCGGTCGGATTCTGGAGATGGATGGTGGGTTGCGGATCTAAGCCCACCGCATCCCTCCCTGTGGGAGGGAGCCTGTGGGAGCACAGCTTGCTCGCGATAGCGGTGTTAAACCAACAGACGTGTTGTAGGTGACGCCGTCATCGCGAGCAAGCTGTGCTCCCACAGGCTTGCTCCCCATGGGATTGTGTTTCAAGCATCAATCATCGCTGACAGTGATGTTCGGCATCGCCGGCGATGCGGCCTCCTGCAACACGATCCGCGCGCCCACGTGGCGGGCAAGTTCCTGATAGACCATGGCGATTTGGCTGTCCGGCTCGGCGATGACGGTTGGCTTGCCGCCGTCGGCCTGTTCGCGGATCACCATCGACAGCGGTAGCGAAGCCAGCAATTCGACGCCGTACTGGGTCGCCAGTTTTTCCCCGCCACCTTCGCCGAACAGGTGCTCGGCATGTCCGCAATTGGAGCAGATGTGCACGGCCATGTTCTCCACCACGCCCAGCACCGGGATGTTCACCTTGCGGAACATCTCCACGCCCTTGCGCGCGTCCAACAGGGCCAGGTCCTGAGGGGTGGTGACGATCACCGCGCCGGCCACCGGGACTTTCTGCGCCAGGGTCAGCTGGATGTCGCCAGTGCCCGGCGGCATGTCGATCACCAGGTAATCCAGGTCGCCCCACGCGGTTTGCGTGACCAGTTGCAGCAAGGCCCCGGAAACCATCGGCCCGCGCCAGACCATCGGCGTGTTGTCGTCGGTCAGGAAGGCCATGGACATGACTTCCACGCCATGGGATTGCAGCGGCACGAACCACTTCTGGTCCTTGATCTGCGGCCGGGTGCCCTCGGCGATCCCGAACATGATGCCCTGGCTCGGACCGTAGATGTCCGCGTCGAGAATCCCGACCTTCGCCCCTTCACGGGCCAGGGCCAGGGCCAGGTTGGCGGCGGTGGTGGACTTGCCCACGCCGCCCTTGCCCGAGGCCACGGCGATCACATTCTTGACATTGGCCAGCCCCGGCACCTGCGCCTGGGCCTTATGCGCGGCGATCACGCTGGTGACTTGGACCGTCGCGGCTGTCACGCCGTCCAGGCCTTCGATCGCCATTTGCAGCATCTGCGCCCAGCCGCTCTTGAACAGGTCGGCGGCGTAGCCGATCTCCAACTGAACATTGACGCGATCGCCCTGGATATCGATGGCGCGCACGCATCCGGCGCTGACCGGATCCTGGTTCAGGTAGGGGTCGGTGTACTGGCGAAGGACGGTTTCCACCGCTGCGCGGTTGACGGCGCTCATGGGCAACTCCGATAGCAAGACTTGAAAACAGGCCGCTATCCTACGCCCCGCGCTCCCGCGTGGCGACCCGATTAAGGGCCGCGAACGCTCTCGTGGCGAGGGAGCTTGCTCCCGCTGTGTGGGAGCAAGGCTTGCCGCGATGCAGGCGATGGGATTTTTCACAAATCGAGGTGCCTGTTTCGCGAGCAAGCTTTGCTCCCACAATCCCCTCGCCACCGGTTGTGCCTGTGCGGCTATCAGCAATGCATCCGGAAACAGGCCTGTGGGGTGAAATATATTTCCCGGCGCTTTATAGTGGCCGACCTCCGTTTCATCAAGTAGCCGAGCCCCATGTCCGAGCCACGCAAGATCCTCGTCACCAGCGCCCTGCCCTATGCCAATGGTTCGATTCACCTCGGCCATATGCTGGAATACATCCAGACCGATATGTGGACGCGCTTCCAGAAACATCGCGGCAACCAGTGCATCTATGTCTGCGCCGACGACGCCCACGGTTCGGCCATCATGCTGCGCGCGGAAAAGGAAGGCATCACCCCGGAACAACTGATCGCCAACGTCCAGGCCGAACACAGCGCCGACTTTGCCGAGTTCCTGGTGGACTTCGACAACTTCCACTCCACTCACGCCGAAGAAAACCGTGAGCTGTCGAGCCAGATCTATCTGAAGCTGCGTGACGCCGGACACATCGCCACCCGTTCGGTCACCCAGTATTTCGACCCGGAAAAGAACATGTTCCTGGCCGACCGCTTCATCAAGGGCACCTGCCCGAAATGCGGCACCGAAGACCAGTACGGCGACAACTGCGAAAAATGCGGCGCCACCTACGCACCGACCGATCTGAAAGACCCGAAATCGGCGATTTCCGGCGCCACCCCGGTGCTCAGGGACTCCCAGCACTTTTTCTTCAAGCTGCCGGATTTCCAGGCGATGCTGCAAACCTGGACCCGCAGCGGCACGTTGCACGATGCGGTGGCCAACAAGCTCGCCGAATGGCTCGACTCCGGCCTGCAAGAGTGGGACATTTCCCGCGACGCACCGTACTTCGGCTTCGAAATCCCCGGCGAGCCCGGCAAGTATTTCTACGTGTGGCTGGACGCGCCCATCGGCTACATGGCGAGTTTCAAGAACCTTTGCGACCGCACGCCGGAGCTGGACTTCGACGCGTTCTGGGGCAAGGACTCCACGGCCGAGGTGTATCACTTCATCGGCAAGGACATCGTCAACTTCCACGCGCTGTTCTGGCCCGCCATGCTCGAAGGCGCCGGTTTCCGCAAGCCGACCGGCATCAACGTCCACGGCTACCTGACCGTCAATGGCCAGAAAATGTCCAAGTCCCGCGGCACCTTCATCAAGGCCCGGACTTACCTGGACCACCTGTCCCCGGAATACCTGCGCTACTACTACGCTGCCAAGCTTGGCCGCGGTGTCGACGACCTGGACCTGAACCTCGAAGACTTCGTGCAGAAGGTCAACTCCGACCTGGTGGGCAAGGTCGTCAACATTGCCAGCCGTTGCGCCGGGTTCATCCACAAGGGCAACGCTGGGGTCCTGGTCGCCGGTAACGCCGCGCCGGAACTGACCGACGCCTTCCTGGCGGCCGCGCCAAGCATCGCCGAAGCCTACGAGAGCCGCGACTTTGCCCGCGCCATGCGCGAAATCATGGCCCTGGCCGACCGCGCCAACGCCTGGATCGCCGACAAGGCCCCGTGGTCACTGGCCAAGCAGGAAGGCAAGCAGGACGAAGTCCAGGCTATCTGCGCCCTGGGCATCAACCTGTTCCGCCAGTTGGTGATCTTCCTCAAGCCGGTGCTGCCGTTGCTGGCCGCCGATGCCGAAGCATTCCTGAACGTTGCACCGCTGACCTGGAACGACCACCAGACCCTGCTGAGCAACCATCAGTTGAACGCGTTCAAGCCGTTGATGACCCGTATCGACCCCGCCAAGGTCCAAGCCATGGTCGACGCCTCCAAGGAAGACCTGGCCGCCAGCCAGACCGACGCCGGCGCCCCTGCCGGCAACGGCGAGCTGGCCAAGGACCCGCTGTCGCCGGAAATCGACTTCGACGCCTTCGCCGCCGTTGACCTGCGCGTGGCGCTGATCGTCAAGGCCGAAGCTGTCGAAGGGGCCGACAAGCTGCTGCGCCTGACCTTGGACATCGGCGACGAGCAACGCAACGTGTTCTCCGGCATCAAGAGTGCCTACCCGGACCCGGCCAAGCTCGAAGGTCGATTGACGATGATGATCGCCAACCTCAAGCCGCGCAAAATGCGCTTCGGTATCTCCGAAGGCATGGTGATGGCGGCGGGCCCCGGCGGCGAGGAGATCTACCTGTTGAGCCCTGACAGTGGCGCCAAGCCGGGCCAGCGGATCAAGTAACGCGACCGCGTGCTGCACCGATCCCACAGTCGCCTTGCAGGTGACTGTGGGATTTTCATATCTGGCCCACGCGCCCGGCGTGCCGGATAATGCCTAATCTTGTAACAGGCCCTTTGTCGCCCACGCACCCATGACCGAAATCGTCCTCACGCTGTTCAGCGCTGCCCTGATCAACAACCTGGTGTTGCATTGGCCGCTGGGCGTCGATCCGCTGCTGGCGGCCAACGGCAGAAAACAGGTGCACGCCCTGGGCGTGGCAACGACGTGCCTGATGTTGATCGTCGGCACCCTGGGCTATCTGGTCGATCATGGGCTACTCGTGCCGACAAACCTGACATCCCTGCGCCTGTTGGTCTGGCTGTCCTTGAGCATCTTGCTGATCGAGCCCTTGCTGCGCCTGCTGACACGCTGGCTGCCAGCAATGCCGTTCGATGGGTTGTGGCCGCTGCTGCTCGGCAATGCCGGCATCCTGGGCGTCACGTTGCTCAACGGTCAGGAAGACCGAGGCCTGGGCCACGCCGTGGCGCTGGGGCTGGGTGCCGGGCTGGGCTTCTGGCTGGTGCTGAGCCTGTTCGAGGATCTGCGCCAGCGCACCTTCAATAACGCTATTGCCTTGCCCTTTCGGGGCCTGCCGATTCAGTTGATCAGCGCCGGACTGATGGCGGTGGCCTTTCTCGGATTGCGCGGGCTGGTCAAAACATGAGCCTGATTCAACGTATCGACGCCCTGCTGCCGCAGACCCAATGCGGCAAATGCGGCCACCCCGGGTGCAAGCCCTACGCCGAAGGCATCGCCCAGGGCGAGCCGATCAACAAATGCCCGCCCGGTGGACGCGAAACCATCGCGGCCCTGGCCGAGCTGATGAAGATACCGGTGCTGGAACTGGACACCAGCCGCGGCGCGGCCCCGGCGCAAATCGCCTTTATCCGCGAAGCCGAATGCATCGGGTGCACCAAGTGCATCCAGGCCTGTCCGGTGGACGCGATTGTCGGTGCGGCCAAGCTGATGCACACCGTCCTTATCGATGAATGCACCGGTTGCGACCTGTGCGTGGCGCCCTGTCCGGTCGACTGCATCGAGATGCGGCCGCTGCCGACGGCAAGCGTGTTGCCGATTGTCGGCGGCTTGGCCTTCAGCGCCGCCGAGCAACAGGCGCGAACCGCCAAGCGCAATCACGCCCGGCGTCGCTTCGAACAGCGCAATGCGCGCCTGCGCCGCGAAGAAGAACAACGCCAGGCCGAACGCCTGGCTCGAACCCAACGCGCAGCACAGGCCAAGGAACAGGAGCAGCCGCTCAATCCCGTACAAGCCGCACTGGAACGCGTGCGCGCGCAAAAAGCCGCCACCGCCGATGCTGCCTTGAAAAAAGCCAAGGTTGACCTGGCCATGAGCCGGGCGCAGTTGAACAAATCCTTGAAAGCGTTCGGCCATCCGCCGACCTTCGAACAGCAGTCGCAACTGATTGTGCTGCAACGCCAGTTCGAAGCAGCCGAGCAGGCCCTGAGCCAACTGGAGAACGCCGCGCCAGCGGCCACTCCAGCACCAGCACCGCCGCCGGCACAAAGCGCCGAACTGAAGCGGGCCAAGATCCAACTGGCGATGCGCCGCGCCGAACTCAGCAAAGCCCGCACGGCAGCGGCTTCGGACGAACAGCTGCAGGCGTTGGAGCAAGCGGTGAAGGATGCCGAACGCCAGGTGGACGTCCATGCCGCTTCCTGAGCCTGTGGACGAACGGCTGCGGCCCGCGATGATGCGGGTGTTGCTGGCGACACTGCCCGGCGTGCTGGCGTTGCTGTGGTTCCAGGGCTGGGGCGTGGCGCTCAACCTGCTGTTGTCCGGCTTTACCGCGCTGGCGGTCGAAGCGTGGATTCTGCGTTTGCGCCGCCGGCCGCTCAAACCCGAGCTCAACGATGGCAGCGCGCTGGTCAGTGCCACGCTGCTGGCCCTGGCCTTGCCGGCGTATTGTCCCTGGTGGCTGACCGTCACGGCGGCCGCCTGCGCCTTGCTGTTCGGCAAACACCTGTGGGGCGGCGTCGGCAGCAACCCGTTCAACCCGGCGATGCTCGGGTACGCCTTGGTGCTGGTGGCGTTTCCCGCCCATATGAGTCCGGCGCCCCACGGCATGGGCCTGCTTGAAGGCCTGCAACAGGTGTTCGGCACCCATCCGGCGCCCGATGCCTGGGCCGGGGCCACCGCTCTGGACAGCCTACGGACCAACACGAGCCTGACCATCGATGAACTGTTCGCCAGCAATCCGGCGTTCGGGCGTTTCGGTGGCCGCGGTGCCGAATGGGTCAATCTGGCTTTCCTGGCAGGCGGCCTGTTTCTGTTGCAGCAACGGGTGTTCAGTTGGCATGCGCCGGTGGGCCTGCTGGCGAGCCTGTTCATCGTCAGCCTGTTGTGCTGGAACGGCTCGGGCTCCGACTCCCACGGCTCACCGCTGTTTCATCTGTTCAGCGGCGCGACCATGCTCGGCGCGTTTTTTATCGCCACCGAACCGGTCTCAGGTGCCAAGGCCCCGCTCGCCCGCTTGCTGTTTGGCGCGGGCATGGGGCTGCTGGTCTACCTGATCCGCACCTGGGGCGGCTACCCGGATGGCGTGGCGTTCGCGGTGTTGCTGATGAACCTCGGCGTGCCGGCACTGGACCGGTTTGCCGAGGCGCGACAACGGCGACCACTGACATGAAGAATCCCGGCGGCGTGGCAACCCTGATCCTGTTGATCGGCCTCGGTAGCGGTGCCACTTACCTCACACACCTCGGCACCGCCGAGCGTATCGAGGCCCAGCGGCAAGCGTTGGCGAACAGGACCTTGCTTGAGGTACTGCCCACTGACCGCTATGACAATCAGCCGTTGGCGAACCCGGTTTTCACCGCCTCGGTACCCTTGGCCCATAGCACGCTGCTGGACGGTTACCTGGCGACCCGCAACGGCCAGCCCAGCGCCGTGCTGCTGCGTAGCCAGGCGCTGGGCTATGAAGGCAGCATCGAATTGCTGGTCGCCATCGACCCACAGGGCCGGCTGCTGGGCGTCAAGACGCTGCGCCAGGCCGAGACACCCGGGTTGGGCGCGGCGATTGCCGGCTGGCCGAACGCCTGGTTGCAGACCTTCACCGGCAAATCACGCCAGGCGCCTGACGACAGCGGCTGGGCTTTGAAAAAGGACCAGGGTCAGTTCGATCAACTGGCCGGCGCAACGGTAACGTCCCGGGCGGTGCTCCAGGCGGTTCACGACGCGTTGCGTTACTTCGACGAGCACAACGCTCAGTTGATGGGAGTGCCTGCCAATGAATAAACCATGGGGCCTGACACATGGCCTGCTGCTCGTCCCGCTGGTTGGCGCCAGCGATTCGCTGATGGGTGCACTGGTGCTATGGCTGGCCTGGGCCTTGATTCTCTTCTGCCAAGGCTTGGCGATGGGGCTTGTCCGGCAGCGCCTGACAGCCGGGCAACGGCTGCTCGCCGCCATTGTGCTGGCCGCCACCCTGACCACTTGCACAGGCTTGATCATCCAGGCCTGGACGCTGGAACTGTATCGATCGCTGAGCCTGTACCTGGGCTGGATCGCCCTGAGCTGCGTGGCGCTGGAGCATGCGGGTTTCTTCGTTGAAGCGCGCTGGCCTGGACGCCTCAGGCTGGCTGGGGTGTTCGGTCTCTTGATGATCAGCCTGGGCACCCTGCGCGAGCTGATCGACAGCGGTCTCCCCCTGGCCTCGCTCGCCCCGGGTGAGTTCATTCTGCTCGGGCTGCTGTTGGCGGCCCGACAGGCCTGGACGGCAGCCAAATCCCCTTCAACCACCGAGGAAACGCCGCGCCCATGAACGCCGCAAAACGCCTGGAAATATTCCGTCGCTTTCACGAGGACAACCCGGAACCGAAAACCGAACTGGCCTATTCCTCGCCGTTCGAGTTGCTGATCGCGGTCATCCTGTCGGCCCAGTCCACCGACGTTGGCGTCAACAAGGCCACGGCTAAATTGTTCCCGGTTGCCAACACTCCGGAAGCAATCTACGCCCTGGGCGTTGAAGGGTTGTCCGAGTACATCAAGACCATCGGCCTGTTCAACAGCAAGGCCAAGAACGTGATCGAAACCTGCCGCCTGCTGATCGAGCGCCACGGCAGTGAAATCCCGCAGACCCGTGAAGCGCTGGAGGCCCTTCCGGGTGTTGGCCGCAAAACCGCCAACGTCGTGCTCAACACCGCATTCCGGCAGTTGACCATGGCGGTCGACACCCACATTTTCCGCGTCAGCAACCGTACCGGGTTGGCCCCCGGCAAAAACGTGGGGGAAGTGGAGAAGAAGCTGATGAAATTTGTCCCCAAGGAATACCTGCTGGACTCCCATCACTGGCTCATCCTCCATGGACGCTACGTCTGCCTGGCGCGCAAGCCCCGCTGCGGCAGCTGCCGAATCGAAGATTTATGCGAATACAAGCACAAGACCTCGGACGATTGAGGCGCTATTGCTTTTATCGATCCTTCGATTGAAAAAATCTTTTTTACCCGCCCGTGGTTTATCGATATAAGGAGCGCCAATGGCAGTCTTAGCCTGGAGTCGAACCCATGAGTGCTGGCAAAGAACAACTGGATGTAGAAGACGAATTCATCGCCGCTGAGGCCGACGACGTCGAACCTGTGGTCGTGGAAGTGGCGAAAACCAACCTGAGCAAGCGCCGCACCATCGATAACCTGCTGGAAGAGCGTCGTTTACAGAAGCAACTGGCCGATTACGACTTTGACCTCTGACACGTAAAAGCCTCCCTGATGGAGGCTTTTTACTGAGTACGCGTGACAGAAGCCTCACACCAACCCATTGCGCTGCGCCAGCTCGATCAGGTCGACCAGCGAACGGGCATTGAGCTTCAATAACAGACGAGTCTTGTAAGTACTGACGGTCTTGTTGCTCAAGAACATTCCATCGGCGATTTCCTTGTTGGTCTTGCCGCGCGCCAGTTGCTGCAAGACCATCATCTCCCGCCCCGATAACCGATCGACCATATCGGACTCACTGGCGTTACCCAGACTTGATCGCACCGTATGCAGTGCCTGGTTCGGAAAGTAACTGTAACCGGACAGAACAGCCTTGATAGCACTCAATAACTCGGTAAGGTCCTGTTGCTTGCAGACATACCCGGCCGCCCCTGTCTGCATGCAGCGCATCGAAAAATGTCCAGGCGCCTGAGAAGTCAGCACCAACACCTTCATTGACGAAGGGATGGCCGTCAAACGGGCAATGACCTCCAACCCGTCCAGTTTCGGAATACCGATATCGAGAATGACGATATCGGGCATAAGTTCACGAGCAAGTTGTAACGCATCGACGCCGTTGTCGGTTTCGGCAACGACCTCATAACCATGACGCTCCATCAGCAAACGTACAGCAAGACGAATGACGGGATGATCATCCACGATCAGCACTTTATTCATGGGCAAATCCAACTTCGCTGTTCGAATTTTTAGAGCACGCACAATAGCCTAGTCATTTCTACCTTGGCATGCCGCTCCCCCCTGACCGCTCGCACCGAGAGACAGAACCTACAAGCTATACAGAAAATTCCTACAAATTCCGCGGGGAAAAATGTGTCCTGAATTTTTCACAGAGATGGACTGACCACCTTTAACAATCCGCTACCTCTATGAATAATGCACCCTTTCACCGCGCCACCTGTCTGCGGACCGGCCATCGAAATGCTCTTTACTCATAAAGAGTAACCGAATTATTTACTGTTAAAACGGCCGTACTTCACTTCAGCAATAGGAATTCATATATAAAAGACACTCGGATAGCTGATATTAAATATTAGCGCTCCTGACAGCTGCATCGGCCCCTTATTAACCACCGACACTCTTTTTCAACCTACTCACCGAGCATGAATATTCCATGAGCATTAACCATGAACAAACCTTTGAAAACCATCACCAACCCTATGACCCTTATCGCCATATTCGCAACTTTATCCGAAACTTCCGCGGCGATTTCCCTGCCTTTCCTGGATGACCAGGATCGTGAGTATTACCTTTGGTTCCTGATCAGCTTTCCGTTTTATCTATTGCTGCTTTTTTTCATCACGCTCAACTTCAATTATCGTTCCTTGTATTCACCTTCTGATTTTCGCAAGAGCAAGCACTTCATAAAGACCATGGATGACGCGACCGGCCGGCGTAAACGAATGCTGCGCCGGACAGGCAAGGACCCACGGCTGCTGATATGCCTTCATCGACACAGGCGTGAATCGCCGGACGCCCTTTGTATCTTATGCAGCCAATCCCAGCGTTTGATCGAGACTTGTCGATCGGAGCATTTGAAGCACGTCGGCATCGTCGTGTACGTCATCTACAACCAGGCAGACCTTGCAGCCCACGGGCAGGATGAATGAGCCATCAGGTACAACGCTGCGGCACGCGTAAAAAGGGGGTAAAAAAAAACGGCCTGCTCAAGGCAGGCCGTTTTTTTTATAGCCAGGATCAGAACAGCTTGCGACCCTTGTTCGCCGCGATGCGCATGCGCAGGGCGTTGAGCTTGATGAAGCCGGCCGCGTCGGCCTGGTTGTAGGCACCGCCGTCTTCTTCGAAGGTCGCGATGTTGGCATCGAACAGCGACTCGTCGGACTTACGCCCGGTGACGATCACGTTGCCCTTGTACAGCTTCAGGCGTACCACGCCATTCACATGAGCCTGGGAGGCGTCGATCATTTGCTGCAGCATCAGACGCTCAGGGCTCCACCAGTAGCCGGTGTAGATCAGGCTGGCGTACTTGGGCATCAACTCGTCCTTGAGGTGGGCCACTTCGCGGTCCAGGGTGATCGATTCGATCGCCCGGTGGGCGCGCAGCATGATGGTGCCCCCCGGGGTTTCATAGCAGCCGCGGGACTTCATGCCGACATAACGGTTCTCGACGATGTCCAGGCGACCGATGCCGTGTTCGCCGCCGATGCGGTTCAGGGTCGCCAGCACGGTGGCCGGGCTCATTTCCACGCCGTCCAGCGCGACGATATCGCCATTGCGATAGGTCAGCTCCAGGTATTGCGGGGTGTCTGGGGCCTTCTCCGGGGAGACGGTCCAACGCCACATGTCTTCTTCGTGCTCGGTCCAGGTGTCTTCCAGCACGCCACCTTCATAGGAGATGTGCAGCAGGTTGGCATCCATCGAGTACGGGGATTTCTTCTTGCCGTGGCGCTCGATCGGGATCGCGTGCTTCTCGGCGTAGTCCATCAGTTTTTCACGGGACAACAGGTCCCATTCACGCCACGGTGCAATGACTTTCACGCCCGGCTTGAGGGCGTAGGCGCCCAGCTCGAAACGCACCTGGTCGTTGCCTTTGCCGGTGGCGCCGTGGGAAATGGCGTCAGCGCCGGTTTCGTTGGCGATTTCGATCAGGCGCTTGGCGATCAACGGACGGGCGATGGACGTACCCAGCAGGTACTCGCCTTCATAAACGGTGTTGGCGCGGAACATCGGGAACACGAAGTCGCGGACGAACTCTTCGCGCAGGTCATCGATGTAGATCTCTTTGACGCCCATGGCCTGAGCCTTGGCGCGTGCAGGTTCGACTTCTTCGCCCTGCCCCAGGTCTGCGGTGAAGGTCACCACTTCGCAGTTATAAGTGTCCTGCAGCCACTTGAGGATCACCGAAGTGTCCAGGCCGCCGGAATACGCCAGAACGACCTTGTTTACGTCCGCCATGCCATCACTCCACGGGTTGTACGGAAAGCCGGGAAGTCTAACGTCCAGCGCGGATAATTTACAGGGGCGCGACAGCTTATGACGACGAAGCGACAGATTATGTCGAGCGCGCGACGACCAATCCGGCTCAGGACGTCCGCGCAGCGGTGGAAGCGGGTGTGGAGATCGGTGCCTTGGCCGGCGCGGCAGTCGGCGCCGGGACCTTGGCTGGAGCCGCAGCGGGCGCTGGCTGCGGTGCTGGTGCCGGAGCTTCACCCGGCGCCCCACGCTCCAGGCGCACGACCACGCGACGGTTCTTGGCCCGGTTGGCGGCGTTGGTATTGGACACCAGGGGATAACGCTCGCCATGGAACCGCAGTGTGATCTGTGACTCCTGAAAACCATTGGCCTTGAAGAAGTCCTGGACCGCCAGGGCCCGGCGGCGCGACAGCTCACGGTTGGTCAGGCGGTTGCCGCTATTGTCAGAGTGACCGTCGAGCTCGACACGATTGACGCTCGGGTCGGCCTTGATGAAGTCGAGCATCACCTGCAACTGGGCCTTGGCCTGAGCATCGAGCTCGACCCCTTCGCCGGGGAAACCGATTTGAGTTTGCTTAATCTGCTCGAAATTCTTTGGTAACAGTTTCGCCACGCAGCCTTGATAGTCACTAAAGGCCTTATTGAAGCGCACCGGCAACAATCGGACTTCCGAAACCCGTCCATCCTCGGTGTTACGCCGCACCACAGGGCTGCGACCCTCCATCAGCCCACTGATCAAGCGCCCGGCCTGAACCTGGGAGCTGTTGAACAACACGTCGCCACTGCCGATCCTGACCGACCCCAGGTTAATGTCGCCGCGCCCCGGTTGCCACGGTGCGGCGGCCGCCAACAACGTGGCAGAACCGCCGCCCAGCATCGGGTTATGGCTCTTGAGGCGGAAAGTGGCCTGTTCGCCCGCCCGGCGCACGAATTCGCCGCTGCCGAAATCGGTGATCGGCTGGCTCAGCCGGCACTCGAACTTGTCGCCTTCGACCGTCCACTCAATGCTCTCCAGACGGGTCTGGAAAGTGAGCGCCATGGCGGGAAGGCTGGCAAACACACTGAGCAAGGCTAGATAACGCTGGCGCACGGGAGGCTCCACTGACTTTTATACAAAGATCGACGCATGCTTGAGGGCATGACGCCTGTCCGGGGCACTGCACGGATTCGTGGCACACCTGTAGGAGCTATCGGTAAGTTGTGGCAGAACTTGATAGCGGGTGCCTGAATCGGTCTTTTCCGGTAGCATTCCCCAGAGTTTGACCCGCCTGGAAGCCCCCCAATGTCCGACCGCCTGACCCTGCTGCGTCCCGACGACTGGCATATTCATCTTCGCGATGGTGCTGTGTTGACCCATACCGTCGCCGATGTCGCGCGCACCTTCGGGCGCGCAATCATCATGCCTAACCTGGTTCCGCCCGTGCGCAACGCCGCCGAAGCCGATGGCTATCGCCAGCGGATCCTCGCCGCGCGCCCGGCTGGCAGCCGCTTCGAACCGCTGATGGTGCTTTACCTCACCGACCGCACCCAGCCCGAAGAGATTCGCGACGCCAAGGCCAGCGGTTTTGTCCATGCTGCCAAGCTGTACCCCGCCGGCGCGACCACCAACTCCGATTCCGGTGTCACCAGCATCGACAAGATTTTCCCGGCGCTGGAGGCCATGGCCGAAGTCGGCATGCCGTTGTTGATCCATGGTGAAGTCACCCGGGGCGACGTCGACGTGTTCGACCGCGAGAAGATCTTCATCGACGAGCACATGCGCCGCGTCGTGGAACGTTTCCCGACCCTCAAGGTGGTGTTCGAACACATCACCACCGGCGATGCCGTGCAGTTCGTCAACGAGGCCCCGGCCAACGTCGGCGCGACCATCACCGCCCATCACCTGCTGTACAACCGCAACCACATGCTGGTGGGCGGGATCCGGCCGCACTTCTATTGCCTGCCGATCCTCAAGCGCAATACCCATCAGGAAGCCTTGCTGGACGCCGCAACCAGCGGTAGCGCCAAGTTTTTCCTCGGCACCGACTCGGCGCCCCACGCCCAGCACGCCAAGGAAGCGGCCTGCGGTTGCGCCGGCTGCTACACCGCCTATGCCGCCATCGAGATGTACGCCGAGGCGTTCGAGCAGCGCGACGCGCTGGACAAGCTCGAAGGCTTCGCCAGCCTGCACGGCCCGAGTTTCTATGGCCTGCCGGTGAACACCGATCGTATTACCCTGGTCCGTGACGAATGGACCGCCCCCGTCAGCCTGCCCTTCGGCGAGCAGACCGTCATCCCGCTGCGCGCCGGTGAAAAACTGCGCTGGCGCCTGCTGGAGGAAAACGCGTGAGTGAAGATCATTTCGACGACGAACTGGACGGCAACGGTGGTTCGGGCGGTGCCCGTCACCCCATGGCCGCGCGGTTCCGTGGCTACCTGCCGGTGGTCGTCGATGTAGAAACCGGTGGTTTCAATTCCGCCACCGACGCCTTGCTGGAAATCGCCGCGACCACCATCGGCATGGACGAAAAAGGCTTTGTGTTCCCTGACCACACCTATTTCTTCCGGGTCGAACCGTTCGAAGGCGCCAACGTCGAAGCCGCAGCCCTGGAATTCACCGGGATCAAGCTCGATCACCCGTTGCGCATGGCGGTCAGCGAAGAAACGGCCCTGACCGACATCTTCCGTGGCGTGCGCAAGGCGCTCAAGGCCAACGGTTGCAAGCGGGCGATCCTGGTTGGACACAACAGCAGCTTCGACCTGGGCTTCCTCAACGCCGCCGTCGCGCGCCTGGACATGAAGCGCAACCCGTTCCACCCGTTCTCCAGCTTCGACACCGCGACCCTGGCTGGCCTGGCGTATGGCCAGACCGTCCTGGCCAAGGCGTGCCAGGCGGCCGACATCGATTTCGATGGCCGTGAAGCCCACTCGGCCCGCTACGACACCGAGAAGACCGCCGAGCTGTTCTGCGGCATCGTCAACCGGTGGAAAGAGATGGGCGGCTGGCAGGATTTCGACGACTAAAGAGCAGAGCCATTGTGGCGGCGCCACTCTGTGGGAGCAAAGCTTGCTCGCGACACAGGCGACTGTTTTTTTGGAAGACCGCATCGCCGCCATCGCGGGCAAGCCTTGCTCCCACAGATAAATCCCCTCGCCACAGGGTGCTGTGTTTCAGCAGATGATCTGCTTGAAACACCCATAAAAAAACCGGCCCATCGAGGGCCGGTTTTTTTTATGCCTGGGTGCGCTTACAGCTTGTCGCCGTTCTCGCTCAGGTAAGCAGCCACGCCTTCAGGCGATGCGTTCATGCCCTTGTCGCCTTTTTTCCAGTTGGCCGGGCAGACTTCGCCGTGCTCTTCGTGGAATTGCAGCGCGTCGACCAGACGGATCAGCTCTTCCATGTTACGGCCCAGCGGCAGGTCGTTGATGATCTGCGAACGGACAACGCCCTTGTCGTCGATCAGGAACGCGCCACGGAAGGCCACGCCGCCTTCGGACTCAACGTCATAGGCCTTGGCGATTTCGTGCTTCATGTCGGCAGCCATGGTGTATTTCACCTGACCGATACCGCCATTGTTGATCGGGGTGTTGCGCCAGGCGTTGTGAGTGAAGTGCGAGTCGATCGAAACAGCAACCACTTCAACGTTGCGCGCCTTGAAATCATCCATGCGGTGATCCAGTGCGATCAGCTCGGACGGGCAGACGAAGGTGAAGTCCAGCGGATAGAAGAACACCAGGCCGTATTTGCCTTTGATGGCCGAGGACAGGGTGAAGCTGTCGACGATTTCGCCGTTGCCGAGGACGGCTGGAACGGTAAAGTCTGGGGCTTGTTTGCCTACGAGTACGCTCATTGGATATCTCCTGATGTAATAGCGTGAAAACAAGGTCCGGGCCAGCCTGCCACCCTCAGGCGACAGCCCTGTGACACGAACCCGCTTGCAAGGGCCGACCATCATACACCGCGGATTTGGGCTGTCTTCAACCGTTTTTCGGTGGTATCGAAAATTCCCCGCCCCGCTACGTTCCACCTTCGTTATCTGGAAAGAAACCGTTCGTCAGCCTGGCATCGCTCTGGCGCAAGACGTTGAGAAACCACTTTGACAATCATTCTCGTTAACATTAAGATCCGTCTCAATTGAGTCACAACCAGCGACGGTTCTCACTTATGTATGTATGCCTCTGCACTGGCGTCACCGACGGACAAATCCGCGAAGCGATCTATGAAGGTTGCTGCAGCTATCGCGAAGTCCGCCAGGCCACCGGCGTAGCCAGCCAATGCGGCAAATGTGCCTGCCTGGCCAAGGAAGTGGTGCGTGAAACCCTCGCCAAAGTGCAAACGGCACAGGCCTCGATCCCCTACCCGGTAGAATTTACGGCCGCGTAAAGACAGCTTTTCAAGGAACCGGACTCAATGTCCGGTTTTTTTATGCCTGTAAATCAAATGCTTAGCTTACAGACGCGGAACACAAACATTCTTATTCCGATTAATTTTCATTTATTATTCAATAACTTAGGTTTGACACCGATAAATACGCGGCTCAAACTCCGCCCTATACACAGCTATTACAGGGCAGGCCTCATCATGAAAGGCGACATTACAGTCATCCAGCATCTCAACAAGATCCTTGCCAATGAGCTGGTCGCGATCAACCAATACTTCCTGCATGCGCGCATGTACGAGGATTGGGGCCTGAACAAGCTGGGCAAGCACGAGTACCACGAGTCCATCGACGAGATGAAACACGCGGACAAGCTGATCAAGCGCATCCTGTTTCTCGAAGGCCTGCCGAACGTCCAGGACCTGGGCAAGCTGCACATCGGCGAACACACCAAGGAAATGCTTGAGTGCGACCTGCGCATCGAGCGCACCGGCCACGCCGACCTGAAGGCCGCCATCGCCCATTGCGAAAGCGTTGGCGACTTCGGCAGCCGTGAACTGCTGGAAGACATCCTCGAATCCGAGGAAGAGCACATCGACTGGCTGGAAACCCAACTGGGCCTGATCGACAAAGTTGGTCTTGAGAACTACCTGCAATCGCAGATGGGTGAAGAGTAACCTTCCCCGTAAGCAAGCCACTAAAAAGCCCCGCCCTCTTTCGAGAGGCGGGGCTTTTTATTACCTGTTTTCCCCAGGCCCTACCCAAAACCACTGTGGGAGCGAGCTTGCTCGCGATAGCGGTGGTTCAGGTAAAAAACTGCTGACTGACACACCGCGATCGCGAGCAAGCTCGCTCCCACAAGGTTTCGTGTTCACCACAACCTATGGGGTGAACAGACTTCCATGAATCAGGCTTCAGTCTTGTTCGCCGCAGCTTTTTCTACCGCTTCCTTGATCGTGGCCTGCAGAGAGCCGTCAGCGGCCATCTCGGTCATGATGTCGCTACCGCCGATCAGCTCGCCGCCCACCCACAGTTGCGGGAAGGTTGGCCAGTTGGCGTACTTGGGCAGGTTGGCGCGGATTTCCGGGTTCTGCAGGATGTCCACGTAGGCAAACTTCTCGCCACACGCCATCACAGCCTGAGCGGCCTTGGCCGAGAAGCCGCACTGTGGTGCGTTCGGCGAGCCTTTCATGTAAAGCAGGATGGTGTTGTTGGCAATCTGGTCTTTAATCGTTTCGATGATATCCACGGAGCACCTCGGCTTAAACTTTGCGACGTCAGTTGTCGACACGGTGGCGCATTGTAACGGAAAGCAGAACGTGCTGCTCAGAGACAATTTTACGCAGCCGCCACCTTCACCGGTACACCGTTGAGCGCCGCGTTGCCGGACAACTCGTCGAGCTGGCGATCATCGGTCAGGTCATTGGCGCTGGAGCCTGGCTGTCCGCTGGCAATGGTCATCTGCACGCCCGGCCGGGCATGACCCCAGCCGTGGGGCAAGCTGACCACGCCTTTCATCATGTCCAGGCTGCCCAGCACCTCGACTTCGATGGCCCCCACTCGCGAACTGACCGTCACCCGCTGCCCGTCGGCAAGACCGCGAGAGGCGAGGTCGTCCGGGTGCATCAGCAATTGATGACGCGGCTTGCCCTTCACCAGCCGATGGAAGTTATGCATCCAGGAGTTATTGCTGCGCACATGGCGGCGGCCAATCATCAGCAGCTCATCCGGTTCTGGCGCCTGCAACGCGGCAAAACGCGCCAGGTCGGCGAGAATCACCGCCGGCGCGGCCTGTACCCGCTGGTTTTCGGTTTTCAGGCGCGGAGCCAGGTTGGGCTTGAGTGCGCCGAGGTCGACGCCATGGGGATGGTCGAACAAGGTCGCCAGGGACAGCTTGTGCGGCGAGGCGTCGCCATACGCCCCGTTGCGCAGACCAAAGTCGATCATCTGCGCCGGCGGCATGGTCGGCTTGAGTTCCTTACCGGTCCGGGCAGCAAAGGCCTTGGCCAGGCCGACGAAAATTTCCCAATCGTGCAGCGCCCCCTCAGGCTTGGGCAGGATCGCCCGGTTGAAGCGGGTCACGTTGCGCACCGCGAACAGGTTGAACGTGGTGTCGTAGTGATCGTTTTCCAGGGCCGAGGTCGAGGGCAGGATCAGGTCGGCGTAACGGGTGGTTTCGTTGATGTACAAATCGACACTGACCATGAACTCCAACCCATCCAGGGCTTGCTCCAACTGCCGCCCGTTGGGTGTCGACAGCACCGGGTTGCCGGCCACGGTGACCAGCGCACGAATCTGGCCTTCGCCCTCGGTCAGCATCTCCTCGGCCAGGGCCGACACCGGCAGCTCCCCTGCGTACTCGGGACGCCCGGACACCCGGCTCTGCCAGCGATTGAAATGCCCGCCCGAGGTGGTGGCTACCAGATCCACCGCCGGCTCGGTGCACAAAGCACCGCCCACTCGATCAAGATTGCCGGTCACCAGGTTGATCACCTGGATCAGCCAGTGGCAGAGCGTGCCGAACGCCTGGGTCGACACCCCCATGCGCCCGTAGCACACCGCTGACGGCGCGGCGGCGAAGTCTCGGGCCAATTGCCGGATCTGCGCTGCCGGCACCGCACAGAGCGGGCTCATCGCTTGCGCCGTGAAAGAAGCTACGGCCGCGCGCACCTCGTCCAGGCCGTCCACCGGCAGATGGCTGTCACGGGTCAGGCCCTCGCTGAACAGGGTGTTGAGCAAGCCAAACAGCAGCGCGGCATCGCCACCCGGGCGTACAAAGACATGCTGGTCGGCAATGGCCGCCGTTTCGCTGCGGCGCGGATCGACCACCACCACTTTGCCGCCCCGGGCCTGGATCGCCTTGAGGCGCTTCTCCACATCTGGCACGGTCATGATGCTGCCGTTGGAGACCAATGGGTTGCCACCCAGGATCAGCATGAAGTCGGTGTGGTCGATATCCGGAATCGGCAGGAGCAAACCGTGGCCGTACATCAGGTGGCTGGTCAGGTGATGGGGCAGTTGGTCCACCGAGGTCGCCGAGAAACGGCTGCGGGTCTTCAACAGGCCCAGGAAATAATTGCTGTGGGTCATCAGCCCATAGTTATGCACGCTGGGGTTGCCCTGGTAGACCGCCACCGCGTTCTGGCCGTGGCGCGCCTGGATATCCGCCAGGCGCTCGGCCACCAACGCAAAGGCATCGTCCCAGGCGATGGGGTGCCATTCGTTGCCAATGCGCTGCATGGGGTGGCGCAGGCGATCTGGATCGTTCTGGATATCTTGCAGGGCCACCGCTTTGGGGCAGATGTGACCGCGACTGAAGGTGTCCAGCGCATCGCCCTTGATCGAGGTGATCGCCAGGCCCTGGCCGTCGGTTTCGGTGGTTTCGAGGGTCAAGCCACAGATGGCTTCACACAGATGGCACGCACGGTGGTGGAGAGTCTTGGTCATGGCCAGTCTCTGTTTTATTCGTGGCGGGCACTTTCGGCCGCGGGAACAAAACTATGGCGCGTGATTCCCGGCAGCGCCAGCGACGTTCGTCCTGTGAATCGCCGGGCATCAGGCCCACCGATGACATGCCGTCAAGGCTGGTCGATAGGCGGTGCCAGCAGTTGGATTTCCTCGACGGTTTCCACCTGCTCCTGGGTAATGGGGACACCGGTCAGCTCGCCAATCAATCGCCAATGCTCGTCCAGGCCGCTGCTGATCGTGGCCATGCGATCGATCATCCGGCGGCCGGCGGCCTTGGTCACTTCGTCATCGCTGCGCAGCAATTCGAATGACATGGACGTCACCGAAGCTGTCAGATGCGTCAGCGAGCGTGCGGTCAGCCCCAGCAATTCCATCAATTGTTGCTCTTTCGAATCCATTTCGGGCTCCTGTGCCGCTGAGGCTCATTTATAACCCAGGCCTTTGCATTAGGAAATGTTTCACAGTCGCCAGCAGACAGGCGCAAAGATCGGCTGACACGGGATAAACCGACCCTCCGCCACTGCGCGCCCGCTGCGCTTGATTGCCAAGCTGAGCAACGCCAGTGTACAAATGGGCTGCTGCTGTCAGGAAACCGGCCTCAAATGCGCCATCGCATTCGCGTGATGGCTTCGCTGAAATCCCCAAAAACCGTAGCCCTATTGGTAAGACGCGACATTTAATTATAAGATCGCGCCTTCCCCTATTTCGTCGCCCCGTGCGGCTTTTGCCGCAGGTCTCGCCCGTTTTTTCATTAAACAAGGCTTTGAGCATCTGCGGTCAGTTACAAAAGGTAGTCAATCATGAGCGCAAGGCACTTTCTCTCCCTGATGGATTTCACGCCCGATGAGTTGCTCGGCGTGATCCGTCGAGGCGTGGAGCTCAAGGACCTGCGTAACCGCGGCGTACTGTTCGAGCCCTTGAAAAACCGCGTGTTGGGGATGATCTTCGAGAAGTCATCGACCCGCACGCGCATCTCTTTCGAAGCCGGCATGATCCAGCTGGGCGGCCAGGCGATCTTCCTGTCGCCCCGCGACACCCAACTGGGCCGTGGCGAACCCATCAGCGATTGCGCCATCGTTATGTCGAGCATGCTGGACGCGATGATGATCCGTACCTTTGCCCACAGCACCCTGACCGAGTTCGCGGCTCATTCCCGCGTACCGGTGATCAACGGCCTGTCCGACGACCTGCACCCCTGCCAGTTGCTGGCCGACATGCAGACCTTCCTCGAGCACCGTGGCTCGATCCAAGGCAAGACCGTGGCCTGGATCGGCGATGGCAACAACATGTGCAACAGCTATATAGAAGCGGCGATGCAGTTCGACTTCCAGTTGCGCATTGCCTGCCCCGAAGGTTTTGACCCCAATGCCGAGTTGCTGGCCAAGGCCGGAGACCGGGTGTCCATCGTCCGTGACCCGAAACAGGCCGTGGCCGGTGCGCACCTGGTGAGCACCGACGTCTGGACCTCCATGGGCCAGGAAGAAGAAACCGCCAGGCGCCTCAAGTTGTTCGCGCCACTGCAGGTCAACCGGGCCCTGCTCGACCTGGCGGATGCCGAGGTGCTGTTCATGCACTGCCTGCCGGCCCACCGTGGCGAGGAGATCAGCATGGACCTGCTGGATGACCCGCGTTCGGTAGCCTGGGACCAGGCCGAGAATCGCCTGCATGCGCAAAAGGCCTTGCTCGAATTCCTGGTCGAGCCGGCGTATCACCACGCATGAGCCACGCCCTGCTGCTGAACTTGCACAACCTGGCCTGCGGTTATCAGGATCAACGGGTCGTGCAGAACCTGAACCTGCACCTCAATGCCGGTGATATCGGTTGCCTGCTCGGTTCGTCCGGGTGCGGCAAGACCACGACCTTGCGCGCCATTGCCGGCTTCGAACCGGTGCACGAGGGTGAGATCCAACTGGCCGGGGAAACCATCTCCCGCGCCGGTTTCACCCTCGCCCCGGAAAAACGCCGCATCGGCATGGTGTTCCAGGACTACGCCCTGTTCCCCCACCTGAGCGTGGCCCAGAACATTGCCTTTGGCATTCGCAAACATCCGAACAAGGACCGCGTCGTCGAAGAATTGCTGGAACTGGTCAACCTGAAACACCTGGGCAAGCGTTTTCCCCATGAACTGTCCGGCGGCCAACAGCAGCGCGTGGCCCTGGCCCGTGCATTGGCGCCGGAGCCGCAGTTGCTGTTGCTCGATGAGCCATTTTCCAACCTCGATGGAGAGCTGCGCCGCAAGCTCAGCCATGAAGTGCGGGACATCCTCAAGGCCCGCGGCACCAGCGCGATCCTGGTCACCCACGATCAGGAAGAAGCCTTCGCCGTGAGTGACCATGTCGGCGTATTCAGGGAAGGTCGCCTGGAACAGTGGGACACGCCCTACAACCTGTATCACGAACCGCTGACGCCATTCGTCGCCAGTTTCGTTGGTCAGGGTTACTTCATTCGCGGCCAGCTCGATAGCCCGGAATCGGTACAGACCGAGCTGGGCATCCTGCGTGGCAACCGGGCCTACACCTGGCCCATCGGCGGTGCGGTGGACGTGCTGCTGCGACCAGACGATATCGTCTACGCACCGGACAGCCCGCTCACCGCCAGCATCGTTGGCAAGACTTTCCTGGGTGCTTCAACCTTGTATCGCCTGCAACTGCCCACCGGCGCGCAACTGGAATCGATCTTCCCCAGCCATGCCGACCATCAGGTCGGGGACAGTGTCGGCATCCGCGTGGCAGCTGAACACCTGGTGTTGTTCCAGGCCTCAGGCAGCACCGCGGCGCACCTCCCGCCGGTGGACAGCGGCGTGCGGCGTTACAGCACCGCCAGCTGATAACACGATCCACTGTGGGAGCGGGCTTGCTCGCGAAGAGGGCAGCACATTCAACTCAATGTGGCTGACACACCGCCTTCGCGAGCAAGCCCGCTCCCACAAAAGGTCAGTGTGCCCCCAGCATCAACGTCCCACTGGCCACCAACGTCGCATTCCCGCCAATCTTCACCCGCTCCCCCTCCAACCGGCAAAACAACGCCCCGCCCCTGGCCGAGCATTGATAAGCCGTCAGTCCGTGCTTGCCCAGGCGCTTGGACCAATAGGGAATCAGGCTGCAATGGGTCGAGCCGGTCACCGGGTCTTCGTTGATGCCGATCGCCGGGGCAAAATAGCGCGAGACAAAATCATGCTTGCTCCCCGGCGCGGTGACGATAGCGCCGGGCCAGGGCAGTTTCGCCAAGGCCGCCATGTCCGGCTTGCAATCGAGCACTGCCTGCTCCGACTCCAGCACCACGAACAGTTCGTTGGAACTCAGCACATCCACCGCTTCGACGCCCAAGGCACTCTGCACTGCCAGGGAGGCGCCCAACTCGGCCGGCACGACGGCCGGAAAATCCAGCCACAGCCGATCACCTTCACGTGTCACGCTCAACGAACCGGACCGGCAGATGAAATCCAGGCGCTCGACGGTTTCGTGATAGACCTCGAACAGCACATAAGCGCTGGCCAGTGTGGCGTGTCCACACAGCGGCACTTCGGTGGTGGGGGTGAACCAGCGGATATGCCAATGCTGGCCTTCACGTACCAGGAACGCGGTTTCAGCCAGGTTATGTTCGGCGGCGATCTTCTGCATCAAGTCGTCGGCCAGCCAGCCGTCGAGCCGATAGACCATCGCCGGGTTACCGCCGAACGGCCGGTCACTGAACGCATCGACCTGATGAAACGCAAGCTGCATGGCACTTCTCCTTTTTTTGATGCGCCAGCATGCAGTGCAGCGGCACGGCTTATCCAGTGACAGATCAGCAGAATTTTCACCCTACAGCGCCGGATAAAAACACTGACCAGGCCTTATGCCCCTGTGGCGAGGGAGCTTGCTCCCGCTTGGCTGCGCGCAGCCACCCTGCTATCAAGCCCGCCCGATATCAGCAAACACCGCTCCGGTGTGCTCCTTCAATACCGAAGGCGCCAACTCGACTTCCAACCCGCGCCTTCCTGCACTGACGAACAGGGTGGCGAGTGGCTGTGCGGAGCTGTCGATAAAAGTGCGCAGGCGCTTCTTCTGCCCCAGCGGGCTGATACCGCCGAGCAAATAACCGGTCGAACGCTGCGCGGCGGCCGGGTCGGCCATCTCGACTTTCTTCACACCGGCGGCATGGGCCAGGCCTTTCAAATCCAGGCTCCCGGCCACAGGCACTACCGCCACCAACAACTCACCTTTTTCACTGGCCGCCAACAGTGTCTTGAACACCTGCGCCGGATCCAGCCCGAGCTTTTCCGCCGCCTCCAAGCCATAGGACGCAGCCTTGGGATCGTGTTCATAACTGTGGATGCGATGTTCGGCGCGCACTTTCTTAAGCAGATCCAACGCGGGTGTCATGACCGCTCCTGACAAGGAAATCAAAAAGAGTGAGCGGATTCTAAGCCATCGCCTGTGAAAAGGCTTCGGGACTGCGCTGCCAGCACCGGTGACGCGCCGGCAACGGGAGAGTCATTCACACTGCGAATAGTTGAAATGTGACCAGTGGTTCACTTTCGACCTTTGACACCAGCGTTTCTTGTCTATATTTTTTCGAAACTGAAAGTCACATTGCATGTCTCAAGCTGCAACCCGAGATCAGGATGGGGATCCTGCCTCGGTGGAGGTCGCGCAATCGAGCTGTATCGAGCGCGCTGCAAAAAAACAAAAACCGAGGTTTGAATGACAATTGCTTTACAACAGCCGTCCCTGTCCAGCCAATGCCTGGCCGAGTTCCTGGGAACGGGCCTGCTGATCTTTTTCGGCACCGGCTGCGTTGCGGCGCTCAAGGTCGCGGGTGCGAGTTTCGGCTTGTGGGAAATCAGCCTCATCTGGGGCGTCGGCGTCAGCATGGCAATCTACCTGAGCGCAGGCGTTTCCGGAGCCCACCTCAACCCCGCCGTCAGCATCGCCCTGTGCCTGTTCACTGACTTCGAAAAGCGCAAACTGCCTTTCTACATCATTTCCCAAGTGACCGGCGCCTTCTGCGGCGCTCTCCTGGTCTATACGCTGTACAGCAATCTATTCTTCGATTTCGAACAGTCCCGGCACATGATTCGCGGCACCGAAGCGAGCCTCGAATTGGCCTCGGTGTTCTCCACCTACCCGCACGCGGCACTGTCCACTGGCCAGGCCTTCCTCGTGGAAGCGATCATCACCGCCATCCTGATGGGCGTGATCATGTCCCTGACCGATGACAACAATGGCTTGCCCCGTGGCCCACTGGCGCCTTTGCTGATCGGCCTGCTGATTGCCGTGATCGGCAGCTCCATGGGGCCGCTGACGGGCTTTGCGATGAACCCGGCGCGGGACTTCGGTCCTAAACTGATGACTTTCTTCGCAGGCTGGGGTGAAATTTCCCTCACGGGTGGACGCGACATCCCGTACTTCCTGGTTCCGATTTTTGCCCCTATCGTGGGTGCATGCCTCGGTGCTGCGGCTTATCGTGGGTTGATTGCCCGCCACCTGCCCAGCGCCATAACTGCTACAAAGGATGCAAAACCGGCCATTGATGGCAAGCCCAGAACGTCCTGAAACAGTCGGCGCAGGCTCCTGCCATTGCGGCCTGCGCCGTGGCTTCTTTCCTTATTTACGTCTCCCTTTATGAAAGACCCGAGGCAATCGACATGACCGATATCCAGAACAAGAACTACATCATTGCCCTCGACCAGGGTACGACCAGCTCGCGGGCAATCATCTTCGACCGTGATGCCAACGTGGTCTGCACCGCCCAACGCGAATTCGCCCAGCATTACCCGCAGGCCGGCTGGGTCGAACACGACCCGATGGAAATCTTCGCCACCCAGAGCGCGGTCATGGTCGAAGCCCTGGCCCAGGCCGGCCTGCACCACGACCAGGTCGCCGCCATCGGCATCACCAACCAGCGGGAAACCACCGTGGTCTGGGACAAGACCACCGGCCGGCCGATCTACAACGCCATCGTTTGGCAGTGCCGGCGCAGTACCGAGATCTGCCAACAGCTCAAGCGCGACGGCCACGAGCACTACATCAGCCAGACCACCGGCCTGGTCACCGACCCGTACTTCTCCGGCACCAAGCTCAAGTGGATCCTGGACAACGTCGAAGGCAGCCGCGAGCGTGCGCGCAACGGTGAGTTGCTGTTCGGCACGGTCGATAGCTGGCTGATCTGGAAATTCACCGGCGGCAAGGTCCACGTCACCGACTACACCAACGCCTCGCGCACCATGCTCTTCAACATCCACTCCCTGGAATGGGACGCCAAGATGCTCGAGATCCTCGACATCCCCCGCGAAATGCTCCCCGAAGTGAAATCGTCCTCGCAAATCTATGGCCGCACCAAGAGCGGCATCGCCATCGGTGGCATCGCCGGCGACCAGCAGGCCGCCCTGTTCGGCCAGATGTGCGTGGAGCCGGGCCAGGCGAAAAACACCTACGGCACCGGCTGCTTCCTGTTGATGAACACCGGTAAAAAGGCCGTCAAATCCAATCACGGCATGCTCACCACCATCGCCTGCGGCCCCCGTGGCGAAGTGGCCTATGCCCTGGAAGGCGCCGTCTTCAATGGCGGCTCCACGGTCCAATGGCTACGCGATGAACTGAAGATCATCAACGACGCCCTGGATACCGAATACTTTGCCAACAAGGTCAAGGACAGCAACGGCGTGTACCTGGTGCCCGCCTTCACCGGCCTGGGCGCGCCGTATTGGGACCCCTATGCCCGCGGCGCGCTGTTCGGCCTGACCCGTGGCGTACGGGTCGATCACATTATTCGCGCAGCCCTGGAGTCGATTGCCTACCAGACCCGCGACGTCCTCGACGCCATGCAACAGGATTCGGGTGAACGCCTCAGGGCCCTGCGCGTCGACGGTGGCGCGGTGGCAAACAACTTCCTGATGCAGTTCCAGGCCGACATTCTCGGCACCCAGGTCGAGCGACCGAAAATGCGTGAAACCACGGCCCTGGGTGCGGCGTACCTGGCCGGCCTGGCGTGCGGCTTCTGGGGCAGCCTGGAGGAACTGCGCGGCAAAGCGGTGATCGAGCGCGAATTCGAACCGCAACTGGACGAGGCAGCGAAAGAAAAACTCTATGCCGGCTGGCAGAAAGCGGTCAGCCGCACCCGCGATTGGGAGCCCCACGAAGACGCTGAATAAAGCCGGATAAGGTTCTGTAACTGGTCGGGAGTGGATTCCTGCGGCATCATGGGCAAATTTTGTATGGCAGCCCAAAGGAAGCCCCATGAATCTGCCTCCCCGCCAGCAGCAAATCCTCGAACTGGTCCGCGAACGCGGCTATGTCAGCATCGAGGAAATGGCGCAGTTATTCGTCGTCACCCCGCAAACCATCCGCCGCGACATCAATCAACTGGCGGAAGTGAACCTGCTGCGCCGCTATCACGGCGGCGCCGCCTACGATTCAAGCGTGGAAAACACCGCCTACGCCATGCGCGCCGACCAGATGCGCGACGAGAAGCAACGCATCGCCGAAGCCATCGCCGCCCAGATCCCCGATCACGCCTCGCTGTTCATCAACATCGGCACCACCACCGAATCCATCGCCCGGGCGCTGCTCAATCACAACCATCTGAAGGTCATCACCAACAACCTGCATGTGGCGTCGATCCTCAGTGCCAAGGACGACTTCGAAGTCCTGATCGCCGGCGGCAACGTACGACGTGACGGCGGCGTAGTGGGTCAGGCCAGCGTCGACTTCATCAACCAGTTCAAGGTCGACTTCGCCCTGGTGGGCATCAGCGGGATCGATGAAGACGGTAGTCTGCTGGACTTCGACTACCAGGAAGTGCGGGTTTCCCAGGCGATCATCGCCAACGCCCGACAAGTGCTGTTGGCGGCGGACTCCAGTAAATTCGGGCGCAACGCCATGGTCCGCCTGGGGCCTATCAGCCTGATCGACTGCCTGGTGACCGATCAGCAACCGGTGCCGGCCTTGGCGCAATTGCTGAGCCAGCACAAGATTCGGCTGGAGGTGGTTTAACGCCTCCTCCAATACCCTGTGGCAAGACTGGCTGTGGGAGCAAGGCTTGCCCGCGATGAAGACGACGCGGTTTCTACAAAGTACGAAGCACCTGTTTCGCGAGCAAGCTTTGCTCCCACAAATTCCCTCGCCACAACTGCTCCCCCGTCGACTTCAACCTCTCTTCGTGTTCGAAAATTTTCCTTTTTGCTTCCTTTGATCAGTATTTTCAATCGAAGCCGACTGGCTGTTGCGTTGTTTATGGGCTAGTATTTTCGCAAATGAACATTTATGTTCGAATTCAAATATACGAAAAAAGCCCGAGGCCAGCCGATGCCCACTTCTACCTTGCCTACGCCCCCTCTCGCCGAGATCTATGACGTCGCCGTCATTGGTGGCGGTATCAATGGCGTGGGGATTGCCGCGGACGCTGCCGGTCGCGGTCTTTCGGTGTTCCTTTGCGAAAAGGACGACCTGGCCAGCCATACCTCGTCGGCCAGCAGCAAGCTGATCCATGGCGGCCTGCGTTACCTTGAACATTATGAATTCCGCCTGGTGCGTGAAGCCCTGGCCGAACGCGAGGTGCTGCTGACCAAGGCCCCGCACATCGTCAAGCAAATGCGCTTCGTGTTGCCCCACCGCCCGCACCTGCGCCCGGCCTGGATGATTCGCGCTGGCCTGTTCCTCTACGATCACCTGGGCAAACGTGAACAGCTCGCCGGCTCGAAAAGCTTGAAGTTCGGTGCCGACAGCGCATTGAAAAGCGAGATCACCAAAGGTTTCGAATATTCCGACTGCTGGGTCGACGACGCGCGGCTGGTGGTGCTCAACGCCATGGCTGCCCGGGAAAAAGGCGCGCATGTCCACACTCGCACCCGTTGCGTGAATGCTCGTCGCAGCAAAGGCCTGTGGCACTTGCACCTGGAACGTGCCGACGGCAGCCTGTTTTCGATCCGCGCCAAGGCGCTGGTCAACGCCGCCGGCCCGTGGGTCGCCAAGTTCATTCGCGATGACCTGAAGCTGGAGTCGCCCTACGGCATCCGCCTGATCCAGGGCAGCCACCTGATCGTGCCGAAACTCTACGAAGGCGAGCATGCGCACATTCTGCAAAACGAAGATCAGCGCATCGTGTTCACCATTCCGTACCTGAACCAGTTCACCCTGATCGGTACGACGGATCGCGAATACACCGGCGATCCGGCCAAGGTAGCGATTACCGAAGGTGAAACCGATTATCTGCTGAAGGTGGTCAACGCCCACTTCAAGAAGCAGATCAGCCGCGACGATATCCTGCACAGCTATTCCGGTGTCCGTCCGCTGTGCAACGACGAATCCGACAACCCATCGGCCGTGACCCGGGACTACACCCTGGCGCTGTCGGGCGGCGGCGAAGAAGCCCCGTTGCTGTCGGTGTTCGGCGGCAAGCTGACCACTTATCGCAAACTGGCAGAATCGGCCATGGCGCAACTGGCTCCCTACTTCACGCAGATGCGCGGAAGCTGGACCGCCATAGAAGCCCTCCCCGGCGGCGAAAACATGACCACCCCGCAAGCGCTGTGCTCGGCGTTACGTGACAAGTTCGACTGGCTGCCGACCGACATCGCCCGGCGCTGGGCCACCACCTATGGCAGCCGGACCTGGCGCATGCTCGAAGGCGTGCATGACCTGGGCGACCTGGGCGAACACCTCGGCGCCGGCCTCTACACCCGCGAAGTCGATTATCTGTGCAGCGACGAATGGGCCGTCGACGCCCAGGACATCCTCTGGCGCCGCAGCAAGCTGGGTTTGTTCACCACCGCGGCCGAACAGGAGAAGCTGCAACAGTACCTGGATAAGGTCGAGCACAACCGTCGCAAGATCGAAGCGGCCTGACTGATATCCCGCAAAACCCAAAGCCCCTGAATCCCGCGATTCAGGGGCTTTTTGCTATCTGGAATCCGCCACAGGCCCTGTGGGAGCGGGCTTGCTCGCGAAGGCGGCGGCACATTCAACATCGTCGGCTCAGGTAGACCGCTTTCGCGAGCAAGCCCGCTCCCACAGGAATGAGTGGGGCTCAAGCCATTCGGTTTTCCGAACACGACCCGCCAGTCAATTCGGCTAACCGGATAAAGCCCTCCGCATAAAACCTGAAACAAAACATTAATTACCAGTTAAAACAACAAGTTAACCAAGATGCCCTGGCCTGGCACGAGTCATGCTCTACACTCCTCGAGACGAATGCCTGCACGCCAACACACCAGGAGCTGCCAGGCATTTCGAAGTACTCAGGGCCGACGAACCGGCCGAAATAAAAAAAACAATGTCGAGGAAACATCGATGCGTATCGTTCCCCATCTCCTGGGCGCAGCCATTGCTGCCGCTCTGATCAGCACTCCGGTTTTCGCAGCCGAACTGACCGGCACACTGAAAAAGATCAAAGAGTCCGGCGTCATTACGCTTGGGCATCGCGACGCTTCCATTCCGTTCTCCTACATCGCGGACGCTTCCGGCAAGCCGGTCGGCTACTCCCACGACATCCAACTGAAAGTCGTCGAAGCGATCAAGAAGGACCTGGACCTGCCGAACCTGCAGGTCAAGTACAACCTGGTCACCTCGCAAACCCGTATCCCGCTGGTGCAGAACGGTACCGTGGACCTGGAGTGCGGCTCCACCACCAACAACGTCGAGCGTCAGCAGCAAGTTGACTTCTCCGTGGGCATCTTCGAGATCGGCACCCGCCTGCTGTCCAAGAAAGACTCCAAGTACAAGGATTTCGACGACCTCAAGGGCAAGAACGTCGTGACCACCGCCGGCACCACGTCCGAGCGCCTGCTCAAGTCCATGAACGCCGACAAGCAAATGGGCATGAACGTTATCTCCGCCAAGGACCATGGCGAATCCTTCCAGATGCTCGAAGGCGGCCGTGCCGTCGCGTTCATGATGGACGACGCCCTGCTGGCCGGCGAAGCCGCCAAGGCCAAGAAAGCCGACGACTGGGCCGTCACCGGTACGCCACAGTCCTACGAAATCTACGGCTGCATGATGCGCAAGGGCGACGAGCCGTTCAAAAAGGCTGTGGATGACGCCATCAAGGCCACCTACGCTTCGGGCGAGATCAACAAGATCTACGAAAAATGGTTCATGCAGCCAATCCCGCCAAAAGGCCTGAACCTGAACTTCCCGATGAGCGAAGAACTCAAGGCACTGATCGCCAAGCCGACCGATAAAGCGGCTGACGACAAGAAATCCTGATTTCTGACTAACCTTATCTCCTGAAGGGGCCCGGCCCTTTCAGGGGATGGTCACTCCCTGCTGGCAAATCTGGAAACACTCGAACCGGTGGCTGTCGAGCCGAACGCGTGTGCCTGGCCTCCAAGCCGGGCGGGAACGGAGTTTCCCCAGGCGGGCATTTGTATATCGAACGATCTGAGGGGAGACCCTAATGAATTACAACTGGGACTGGGGCGTGTTCTTCAAGTCCACCGGCGTGGGCAGCGAGACCTATCTCGACTGGTACGTGGCCGGCCTGGGCTGGACCATTGCTATCGCCGTCGTGGCCTGGATCATCGCCCTGCTGCTGGGCTCGGTGCTTGGCGTGATGCGCACCGTGCCGAACCGGCTGGTGTCGGGTATCGCCACCTGCTATGTGGAGCTTTTCCGTAACGTGCCGCTGCTGGTTCAGCTGTTCATCTGGTACTTCCTGGTGCCGGACCTGCTGCCCGCCGATCTGCAGGACTGGTACAAGCAGGACCTGAACCCGACCACCTCGGCCTACCTGAGCGTCGTGGTGTGCCTGGGCCTGTTCACCGCCGCCCGGGTCTGCGAACAAGTGCGCACCGGCATCCAGGCGCTACCGCGCGGCCAGGAGTCCGCCGCCCGTGCCATGGGCTTCAAGCTGCCGCAGATCTACTGGAACGTGCTGCTGCCCCAGGCCTACCGGATCATCATTCCGCCGCTTACCTCGGAATTCCTCAACGTCTTCAAGAACTCCTCCGTGGCCTCGCTGATCGGCCTGATGGAACTGCTCGCGCAGACCAAACAGACCGCGGAGTTCTCCGCCAACCTGTTCGAAGCCTTCACCCTGGCGACGCTGATCTACTTCACCCTGAACATGAGCCTGATGCTGCTCATGCGCATGGTCGAGAAGAAAGTCGCGGTGCCCGGCCTGATCTCCGTGGGGGGTAAATAATGGAATTCGACTTCACTGGCATCGTCCCCGCCATTCCCGGCTTGTGGAACGGCATGGTGATGACCCTCAAGCTGATGGCCCTGGGCGTCGTCGGCGGGATCATCCTGGGGACCATCCTGGCGCTGATGCGCCTGTCCCACAACAAGCTGGTCTCCAACATCGCTGGCGCCTACGTCAACTATTTTCGCTCGATCCCGCTGCTGCTGGTCATCACCTGGTTCTACCTGGCGGTGCCGTTCGTGCTGCGCTGGATCACCGGCGAGGACACGCCGATCGGTGCGTTCGGTTCCTGCGTCGTGGCGTTCATGATGTTCGAGGCGGCGTATTTCTGCGAAATCGTGCGGGCCGGCGTGCAGTCTATCTCCAAAGGCCAGATGGGCGCGGCACAGGCGCTGGGCATGAACTATGGCCAGACCATGCGCCTGATCATCCTGCCCCAGGCGTTTCGCAAGATGACCCCGCTGCTGCTGCAACAGAGCATCATCCTGTTTCAGGACACCTCGCTGGTCTACACGGTTGGCCTGGTGGACTTCCTCAATGCTTCGCGGGCCAGTGGCGACATCATCGGCCGCTCCAATGAGTTCCTGATCATCGCAGGTCTCGTGTACTTCACAATCAGCTTTGCCGCCTCGCTGCTGGTCAAGCGTCTGCAAAAAAGGTTCGCCGTATGATCTCTATCAAGAACATCAACAAGTGGTATGGGGACTTCCAGGTACTGACCAATTGCAGCACCGAGGTCAGCAAGGGTGAAGTTGTGGTGGTGTGCGGGCCATCGGGCTCGGGCAAATCCACGCTGATCAAGTGCGTGAACGCCCTGGAGCCGTTCCAGAAAGGCGACATCGTGGTCGATGGCACCTCCATCGCCGACCCGAAGACCAACCTGCCGAAACTGCGTTCGCGCGTGGGCATGGTGTTCCAGCATTTCGAACTGTTTCCGCACCTGACCATCACCGAGAACCTGACTATCGCGCAGATCAAGGTGCTGGGCCGCAGCAAGGAAGAAGCCACCAAGAAGGGCCTGCAACTGCTTGAGCGCGTTGGCCTTTCTGCCCACGCCCACAAGCACCCGGGCCAGCTCTCCGGCGGCCAGCAGCAACGCGTGGCGATTGCCCGTGCCCTGGCGATGGACCCGGTGGTGATGTTGTTCGACGAACCGACCTCGGCCCTTGACCCGGAAATGGTCAACGAAGTGCTCGATGTGATGGTGCAACTGGCCCACGAAGGCATGACCATGATGTGCGTGACCCACGAAATGGGCTTCGCCCGCAAAGTGGCGAACCGGGTGATCTTCATGGACCAGGGCCAGATCATCGAAGACTGCAAGAAAGAAGAGTTCTTCGGCGACATCAGCGCCCGCTCCGAACGTGCGCAGCATTTCCTTGAGAAAATCCTGCAGCACTAAAAACACAGCTCCCCACTGTGGGAGCGAGCTTGCTCGCGATAGCGGACTGCCAGTCACCTTATTGTCGACTGATCAGCAGTCATCGCGAGCAAACCCGCTCCCACAAGGGAGATGTGTTGGCTTGTCGATTTGTGTTGTGGTTGACCCAAGGCTTCTGTGATGAAATGCGACCCCACCCTCTATCGCGCAGCGCCGCCATCACTCGCCGTGAAACCCCGCCTGATCCGCCATCTGTTCCTGCCGCCACTGGTCATTGCGCTGATGATCGGTCTGGGTTACCTCGGCTTCTGGATCAGCGAGCACTATGGCGTACGTGGCCTCGCCGAGAATGGCGAACGCCAGTTGGAACTGCACGCCCGTGCGGTCGAGAGCGAGATCAGCAAGTACACCTACCTGCCCAGCCTGCTGGAGCTTGAATCAAGCGTCTCGCAACTGCTCGACGACCCGACGCCCGAGCATCGCAAGACCGTCAACGAATACCTTGAAGGCCTGAACCGCCGCAGTCGCAGCCGGGCCATCTACGTCATGGACACCACTGGCCGGGTCATGGCCACCAGCAACTGGCGCGATGTCGACAGTTATCTGGGCGAAGACCTGTCCTTTCGCGCCTATTTCCAGAACGCCGTACGCGGCCAGCCGGGACGCTTCTACGGCATCGGCAGCACCAATGGCGAACCCGGCTACTACCTGGCCCATGGCTTGGAGCAACAAGGCAAGATCATCGGCGTGGCCGTGGTCAAGGTGCGCCTCGAAGCCATGGAGGAGCGCTGGCAGCGAGCGCGGCTGGAGGCGTTCGTCAGTGATGAGAACGGCATCATCATCCTGTCCAGCGATCCAGCGCGACGGCTCAAGTCGGTGCGCCCGCTGAGCGATGAGACCAAGGAACGCCTGGCCCGCAGCCTGCAATATTATTGGTTCCCGCTCAATGAACTGGTGCCCCTGGCCCGGGAACGCCTGGCCGAAGGCATGGAGAAGCTGACCTTCCCGGCGAACAGCGAGCTGGTGTCCGACGAGCGCGCCATCAGCTACTTGTCGCAAACCCGGCCCTTGAGCGATACCCCGTGGAACTTCACCCTGCTGACGCCCCTTGAAGACCTGCGTCGCCAGGCGATCAACCAAGGCATCCTGGTGGCCGTGGCCTTCGCCCTGGTGGCGTTCCTGCTGATCGCCTGGAACGAACGGCGCAAGGTCATCGCCACCCGCCTTGCGGCCCGGGAAGCCTTGCAGGAAGCCAACAACCAGCTCGAGCGTCGGATTACCGAACGCACCACCGACCTGCGCGCCAGCAACGAACGACTCAAGGGCCAGATCCGCGAGCGGCGCCAGGCCGAAGAGACCTTGCGCCGGGCCCAGGACGAACTGGTCCAGGCCGGAAAACTGGCGGCCATCGGCCAGATGTCCACCAGCATCGCCCATGAACTCAACCAGCCGCTGGCGGCGCTGCGCACCTTGTCCGGCAATACCGTGCGCTTCCTGGAGCGCGGCCAGTTGGACATCGCCAGCACCAACCTCAAGACCATCAACGAATTGATCGACCGCATGGGCCGGATCACCGCCAGCCTGCGCGCCTTCGCCCGGCGCGGCGATGACCAGGGCCGGGCAAGCCTGGGCAAGGCCGTCGAGGCTGCGTTGCAACTGCTGGGTGGGCGCCTGGAAAACCTGGACATCCAGATCCACAGCAGTTTCGATGACGTCCAATTGCAAATTGACCAGACCCGCCTGGAACAGATCCTGGTGAACCTGATCGGCAATGCCCTGGACGCGATGCAGACGCAACCCGAGCCGAAACTGTGGCTCGACGGCCAGGCCGCCGACGGCAAATATCGCCTGCGGGTGCGGGACAATGGTCACGGCATCGATCCTGAAGCCCGCAAGCATTTGTTCGAACCGTTCTTCACCACCAAACCTGGCGAACAGGGGCTGGGCCTGGGCCTGACGCTCTCGGCGAGCCTGGCCGCCGCCGCGGGTGGGCATTTGGGTGTCGAGTACCCGCTTGAGCGTGGCACTACGTTTGTCCTCAATCTACCGTTGGTCAGCCTTTCACCTGCCGAGCCGCTATGAACCACGACCTGAGCGTACTGATCGTCGAAGACGACCCCCACGTCCTGCTGGGTTGCCAGCAGGCCCTGAGCCTGGAAGACATTCCCTGCATCGGCGTGGGTAGCGCCGAAGAGGCCCTGGAGCGGGTCGACGATAACTTTGCCGGCATCGTCATCAGCGACATTCGCCTGCCGGGCATCGACGGCCTGGAACTGCTGACCCGCCTCAAGGCGCGGGACCGCAGCCTGCCGGTGGTGTTGATCACCGGCCACGGCGACATTTCCATGGCCGTGGGCGCCATGCAAAAAGGCGCCTATGACTTCATGGAGAAACCCTTCTCCCCTGAGCGCCTGGTGGATGTCGCCCGCCGCGCCCTGGAACAGCGCAGCCTGGCCCGGGAAGTGTCATCGCTGCGTCGGCAACTGGCCGAGCGCGATTCCCTGGAAGGCCGGATCATCGGTCGCTCGCCGGCCATGCAGCACCTGCGTGCGCTGATCGCCAACGTCGCCGACACCTCGGCCAACGTGCTGATCGAGGGCGAAACTGGCACCGGCAAGGAACTGGTCGCCCGCTGCCTGCATGATTTCAGTCGGCGCCACGACAAGCAGTTCGTCGCGCTGAACTGCGGCGGCCTGCCGGAGAACCTGTTCGAAAGCGAAATTTTCGGCCACGAGGCCAATGCCTTCACCGGTGCCGGCAAACGTCGGATCGGCAAGATCGAGCACGCCGATGGCGGCACGCTGTTTCTCGATGAAGTGGAAAGCATGCCCCTGCCCTTGCAGATCAAGTTGCTGCGCGTGCTGCAGGAACGCACCCTCGAACGCCTGGGCTCGAACCAGAGCGTGGCGGTGGATTGCCGGGTGATCGCCGCCACCAAGTCCGACCTGGACGAAATGGGCCGGTCCGGGCAATTCCGCAGTGACCTGTATTACCGCCTCAACGTGGTGACCTTGGAGCTGCCGCCCCTGCGCGAGCGGCGCGAAGACATCCTGCAACTGTTCGAGCATTTTCTTCAGCAGTCGTCCCTGCGCTTCGACCGCACGGTGCCGGAGCTGGACAACCAGACCCTGTCGAACCTGATGAGCCACGACTGGCCGGGCAACGTGCGCGAACTGCGCAACGTCGCCGAGCGCTACGCCCTGGGCCTGCCGGCATTCAAGCGCTCCGGCGCCAGCGGCGGCAACCAGGGCCTGGCCTTCGCCGAAGCGGTGGAAGCCTTCGAGCGCAACCTGCTGGTGGACGCCCTGCAACGCAGCGGTGGCAACCTGACCCAGGCCAGCCAGGAACTGGGCATGGCCAAGACCACGCTGTTCGACAAAGTCAAAAAATATGGCCTGAGCCATTAACCGAATGGTGAACGTGTGGACCTGATTTTCAAGGCGACGCTGGGTGCGGCCGTGGTGGTTATCCTGGCGATGCTGGCCAAGACCAAGAATTACTACATCGCCGGGCTGGTGCCGCTGTTCCCGACCTTTGCCCTGATTGCCCACTACATCGTCGGCAAGGGCCGCTCGGTGGACGACCTGAAGACCACCATCGTCTTTGGCATGTGGTCGATCATTCCGTACTTCGTCTATCTCGCAACGCTGTACGTGATGGTCGACCGGATGCGCCTCGAAGCCTCATTGGCCGTGGCAGCCGTCGCCTGGCTGATGGCGGCGACGGTGCTGGTCAGCGTTTGGGTACGGCTTCACGCCTGACCTTGTAGGAGCTGTCGAGCGAAGCGAGGCTGCGATCTTTTGATCTTTCACTAGGGAGACTCAAGTGTCCTGGGAAAGATCGCAGCTTCGCGCTGCTCGACAGCTCCTACACAGCGTCTACACACCTGTGGCTCAATAGCCGACGGTAAACCGCGCCCGCGAAAACTGCGGCGTTTCCACTTCATCGATCATCGCAATGGCGTAGTCGGCGAAGCTGATCCAGCTGCGCCCGGTGTCATCGAACAGCAGGTGGTCCTTGCCAACACGGAATTGCCCGGTGCGCTCGGTTTCGACGAACTCCGCCGAAGGCGAGAGGAAGGTCCAGTCCAGGTCCTGTTCCTTGCGCAGCACATCCAGGAACAATGCACCGGCACTGGCTTCGGCCAAGTACTCCTCCGGAAAGCCGTCGCTGTCGATCACCCGGCTGTTATCCGGCAGCAGCAACGAACCGGCCCCGCCGACCACCAGCAAGCGCTTGACCCCGGCGGCTTTCACCGGTGCGATGACCTTGTCGGCCGGCACGCTGGCAAAGTGCGCGGCACTGATCACGACGTCATGCCCGTCGATGGCGGCGATCAACGCCTCGCTGTCCAATACGTCCAGTTGCTTGCTGACCACCCCGGCCCTTTCGCCGATTTTCGCGGTATTGCGGGCAATGGCCGTCACGCTGTGACCACGGCGCAGGGCCTCTTCCAACAGTTGGCTACCCGCACGCCCGGTGGCGCCGATGATTGCGATTTTGCTCATGGTGTTCTCCAGTGATTAGCAATGTTTGAAATGCATGCTCTTGTGGCGAGGGGATTTATCCCCGCTGGACTGCGAAGCTGTCCCATGAATCATCAACCGCTGCGATGTGTCAGACAGGACGCAGGGGGTTGCTGCGCAACCCAGCGGGGATAAATCCCCTCACCACAACGGTGCTCCGATCACAGATCATCTTTCACCACTTCATCTCGCCCTTCGCCACCTTGGCACTGAGCTCCAGGGAGCTGTCTTCACCCAGGTCCGGATAGCGTAGTTTCATGGCGCGGATCAGCGCGGCGGAATCCTTGGCCTTGGCGGTTTCTTCGTCGAAAGCCTTGATGTAACCGGCGGTGAAGCGCACCGGGGCCAGGGAACGGGCGCTGTCACCCAGGTAGTGACCCGGGATCACCGTGCTCGGTTGCAGTTTTTCAATGTTGGCGAGAGTCGCCAGCCAATCCTTGTGGGACTGCGGCGTCTGGGTATCGGCCATCCACACATGAATGTTCTCAGCCACCACCACACCGCCAACCACCGCCTTGATCGATGGAATCCACACGAAACTGCGGTCCGGTTGCGGGCCATCGAGGCCCACGACCTGCAAGCGCTGGCCTTCCAGGGTCAGGCTGTCGCCCTTGAGCACTTGGGGCACGATGGCTTTGGTCGGTGCGTCGGTCTTCAGGATCGGCCCCCAATATTTCAGCTTGCCGTCCATGGTGTGCTTGATGTGTTCGACAGTCGGCGCGGACGCCAGCACCTTGGCCTCAGGGAACGCGGCGGTGAGGGTCTCCAGACCAAAATAGTAGTCAGGATCGCCATGGCTGATGTAGATCGTGATCAATCGCTTGCCACTGGCGCGGATTTTCTCCACCACCTGGGCGGCCTGGGATTTGCCGAACTGGGCGTCCACCAAAATCGCCTCTTTTTCACCGCTGACCAACACCGACGTCACCGGGAAAACCGCCGCCGCGCCAGGGTTGTAGACGTCGAGCGTCAAGTCAGCGGCCCAGCTCTGGGCAGTGAAGGCCAGGGCGGCGGTTGCCAGCAGTAGGCGCTTGAGTGGGATAAAGCCGGTCATGGTGTGCTCCGTTGTCCAAAAACCCGTCAGGGGAATGAGACTGAGCTTAGTTGCCTGACTCGTTACAAAAAATGCGATGCTGGGACATAGTTTGTTTCTGAAAGCGGGCAAATCATGGATCGTCTACAAGCAATGCGGGTCTTCGTCACAGTGGTCGACCTGGGCAGCCAGTCGGCGGCGGCCGAGCATCTGGACCTGTCGCGGCCGGTGGTGTCGCGCTATCTGGCGGAGCTGGAAGATTGGGTCGGGGCCCGGCTGATGCACCGCACCACCCGCAAACTGAGCCTGACGGCCGCAGGCTCCGAGATCCTGCCGCGCTGCCGGCAGATGCTGGAGCTGTCCGGCGATATGCAAGCCGCCGTCAGCACCCCGGACGACGCACCACGGGGCATGCTGCGCATCAGTGCCAGCACCTCGTTCGGCCAGGCCCAACTGGCGAACGCCATGGCCGACTACGTCAAGCGCTACCCCGGGGTGAGCGTCGACCTGCAGATGCTCGACCGCACCGTGAACCTGGTGGACGAACGCATCGACCTGGCGATCCGCATGAGCAACGATCTGGACCCGAACCTGATCGCCCGCCGCCTCACGGTCTGCCGCTCGGTGATCTGCGCCTCGCCGCGGTATCTGCATGAACACTCGACACCGCTGCGCGTGGAAGACCTGAGCCGGCACAACTGCCTGACCCACTCTTACGTCGGCAAGAGCCTGTGGCATTTCGAGCAGGACGGCGAGCAGGTCTCGGTGCCGGTACAAGGCAATATCAGCGCCAACGAAGCCAGCACCTTGCTTCAGGCCACGATAGCCGGCGCAGGCGTGGCGATGCTGCCCAGCTACCAGGCCGGCGCCCACATCAAGAACGGCGAACTGATCCGCCTGCTGCCCCATGCCGAACCGCGCCGAATGAACATGTACGCGGTATATGCCTCACGCAAGCACATGCCCTCGGCGTTGCGCAGCCTGCTGGATTTTCTGGTTCTGAAGTTTCCCGAGATACCAGAGTGGGATGTTGGATTGTAGCTGCCACTTGTGAACGCCTTTGTGGGAGCGAGCTTGCTCGCGATAGCAGAGTGTCAGCCACCCTTTTAATGACTGATACACCGCTATCGCGAGCAAGCTCGCTCCCACAGGGGGATCACCGTCGTTCTCAAGTACTGCGCCAGGATTTCACCAACAGCCCGCCCCAAGGCATACTGGCCACCCTCCGCATCCCAGAACCCAAAACCGCCCCATGCGTATCCACGTCAGTTTCATCGACCGCGTCGGCATCACCCAGGAAGTCCTGGCCTTGCTCGGTGGGCGCAATCTCAACCTGGATGCGGTGGAGATGGTGCCACCCAACGTCTACATCGATGCCCCGACCCTCAGCCCGCAAGTGCTTGACGAGCTGCGCGAAGCACTGTTCAGCGTGCAAGGGGTGCAGGCGGTCACCGTGGTGGACATCCTGCCGGGCCAGCGTCGGCACTTGCAGCTCGATGCCTTGCTCGCCGCCATGACCGACCCGGTGCTGGCCCTGGACAGCGTGGGCAAGGTGTTGCTGGCCAACCCGGCGCTGATCGCCCTGTACGGTCGTGAACCGGCCGGGGAAAGCGTGGCCGAGCTGTTCAGTGACGAGGCATTGCTCGGCGCCCTGCTGGAGAACGGCTTCCGCCTGCCGCTGCGGGAGGTCACCCTCAATGGCCAGACCTTGCTGCTGGACGCCACGCCCATCACCGACGCCGGCGCGCTGCTGACGCTCTATCAGCCCAATCGCATCGGTGAACGACTGTCGGCTCTGCACCATGACCACGCCGAAGGTTTTGACGCGCTGCTGGGTGAATCCCCGGCGATCCGCACCCTCAAGGCCCGGGCCCAGCGGGTCGCGGCCCTGGATGCACCGCTGCTGATCCAAGGCGAAACCGGCACCGGCAAGGAACTGGTGGCCCGGGCCTGCCACGCCATCAGCGCCCGTCACAGCGCGCCGTTCCTGGCCCTGAACTGCGCCGCGCTGCCGGAGAACCTGGCGGAAAGCGAGCTGTTCGGCTACGCCCCCGGCGCCTTCACCGGGGCGCAACGGGGCGGCAAGCCTGGGCTGATGGAGTTGGCGAACCAGGGCACGGTCTTTCTCGATGAAATCGGCGAGATGTCGCCGTATCTGCAAGCCAAGCTGCTGCGTTTCTTGAACGATGGCAGCTTCCGCCGGGTGGGCGGCGACCGGGAAATCAAGGTCAACGTGCGGATCCTCAGCGCCACCCACCGCAACCTGGAGAAAATGGTCAGCGAGGGCTCGTTCCGCGAAGACCTGTTCTATCGCCTGAACGTGCTCAATGTCGAAGTCCCGCCACTGCGTGAACGCGGCCAGGACATCCTGCTGCTGGCGCGTTACTTCATGCAGCAAGCCTGCGCGCAAATCCAGCGCCCGGTCTGTCGCCTGGCCCCTGGTACTTATCCAGCGCTGCTGGGCAACCGCTGGCCGGGCAACGTGCGGCAATTGCAGAACGTGATCTTCCGCGCCGCCGCCATCTGCGAAAGCAGCCTGGTGGACATCGGCGACCTGGACATCGCCGGCACCTCCGTGGCGCGCCAGGGCGATGTGGAAGTCGAAAGCCTGGAACAGGCCGTGGAAAGCTTTGAGAAGCACCTGCTCGAAAGCCTTTACGCCAACTACCCGTCCACCCGCCAGTTGGCCAGCCGCCTGCAAACCTCCCACACCGCGATTGCCCATCGGTTGCGCAAGTACGGGATTTCCGGGAAGCCATAGTTCTTCGCTCCTCCACATTCCCCTTTGGGAGCGAGCTTGCTCGCGATGGCGATCTCCCAGCCAGCCTCTGCGTTGACGACCCACCGCTATCGCGAGCAAGCTCGCTCCCACAAAGGCTATGCAGCGCATCCAAAACCGACCTCCACCTGTACTGAAAGCGCTACAGTGGAACGATATCGCTACAGTCTGCGCTAACCTGCACTGTGCAAGGCTTTGATCCCACAACAATTTTTTCCAGGCGTCCAGCTGTAGCGATTTCGCTACAGCCAAGCCTATCCAAACCTAGGCCAAACCACTCAAATCATTGATATATAAGCCATTAATAACATTGGCCGCATTCTTGCTATGGGTATAGCCATTCGGCCGGGCCAAGCCCCGCGCCTTTCTTCGCGTCCACCAGACGAATCTGGCCCCAGGAGTTTCCATGAGCGAGTTGCGTTTCACTGAAGATCACGAATGGCTGCGCACCGAAGCCGACGGCAGCGTCACCGTAGGCATTACCGCTTTCGCGCAGAACGCGTTGGGCGACGTGGTTTTTGTGCAACTGCCTGAATTGCAGGCCTATGACAAAGGCGCCGAAGCCTCCACCGTGGAGTCGGTCAAGGCCGCCAGCGGTGTGTACATGCCCCTGGACGGTGAAGTGCTCGAAGTGAACGAAAAACTCGACGCAAGTCCAGAACTGGTCAACGAAGATCCGATGGGCGAAGGCTGGTTCTTCCGCTTTAAACCGACCGACGCCGACGCAGTGGCTAAGCTGTTGGATCAAGACGCCTACGATCGCCTGATCAAAGCCAACGCCGAAGCCTGAGGAGCGCACCATGACCGTTAATCTCGGCACCGCCAACGAATTCATCGCTCGCCACATTGGCCCGCGTGCAAGCGACGAGCAAGCCATGCTCGAGCGCCTGGGCTTCGACTCCCTGCAAGCCCTGAGCGCCAGCGTCATTCCGGAAAGCATCAAGGGCACCAGCGTGCTGGATATGGGCGACGGCCAGAGCGAAGCCGACGCACTGGCCTCGATCAAAGCCATCGCCGGCAAAAACCAGCTGTTCAAGACCTACATCGGCCAGGGCTACTACAACTGCCATACACCGGCACCGATCCTGCGCAACCTGCTGGAAAACCCGGCCTGGTACACCGCCTACACGCCGTATCAGCCAGAAATTTCCCAGGGCCGTCTCGAAGCGCTGTTGAACTTCCAGACCCTGATCAGCGACCTCACCGGCCTGCCGATCGCCAACGCCTCTTTGCTCGACGAAGCCACCGCCGCCGCCGAAGCCATGACCTTCTGCAAGCGCCTGAGCAAGAACAAGGGCAGCAACGCCTTCTTCGCCTCCGTGCACAGCCACCCGCAAACCCTCGACGTATTGCGCACCCGTGCCGAGCCCCTGGGCATCGACGTGGTGGTGGGCGATGAGCGCGAACTGAGCGACGTTAGCGGTTTCTTCGGCGCACTGCTGCAATACCCGGCCAGTAACGGCGACCTGTTCGACTACCGCGAACTGACCGAACGCTTCCACACCGCCAACGCCCTGGTGGCCGTTGCCGCGGACCTGCTGGCCCTGACCTTGCTGACCCCGCCGGGTGAGTTCGGCGCCGACGTCGCCATCGGCAGCGCCCAGCGCTTCGGCGTGCCACTGGGCTTCGGTGGCCCGCACGCGGCCTATTTCTCCACCAAGGACGCCTTCAAGCGCGACATGCCAGGCCGTCTGGTCGGCGTTTCCGTAGACCGTTTCGGCAAGCCGGCCCTGCGCCTGGCGATGCAGACCCGCGAGCAACACATCCGCCGCGAGAAAGCCACGAGCAACATCTGCACCGCCCAGGTGCTGCTGGCCAACATCGCCAGCATGTACGCCGTGTACCACGGTCCCAAGGGCCTGGTGCAAATTGCCAATCGCATCCATCACCTGACCGCGATCCTCGCCAAGGGCCTCGGCGCGCTGGGCCTGAGCATCGAGCAAGACAGTTTCTTCGACACCCTGACCCTGCACACCGGCGCGCAAACCGCCGCCCTGCACGACATGGCTCGCGCCCAACGCATCAACCTGCGGGTGGTGGACGCTGAACGCCTGGGCCTGTCCCTGGACGAAACCACCAGCCAAGCTGACATCGAAGCGCTGTGGAGCTTGTTGGCCGACGGCAAGGCCCTGCCAGACTTCGCGACGCTGGCCGCCAGCGTGCAAAGCCGCATCCCGGCCGAACTGGTGCGCCAATCGGCGATCCTCAGCCACCCGGTGTTCAACCGCTATCATTCCGAAACCGAGCTGATGCGTTACCTGCGCAAGCTCGCCGACAAGGACCTGGCTCTGGATCGCACCATGATCCCGCTGGGTTCCTGCACCATGAAACTCAACGCCGCCAGCGAGATGATCCCGGTGACCTGGGCCGAGTTCGGTGCCCTGCACCCGTTCGCCCCCGCCGAGCAAAGCGCCGGCTACCAGCAACTGACCGACGAGCTGGAAGCCATGCTCTGCGCCGCCACCGGCTATGACGCGGTGTCGCTGCAACCCAACGCCGGCTCCCAGGGCGAATACGCCGGCCTGCTGGCGATCCGTGCGTATCACCAGAGCCGTGGCGAAGACCGTCGCGACATCTGCCTGATCCCGTCCTCGGCCCACGGCACCAACCCGGCCACCGCCAACATGGCCGGCATGCGCGTGGTCGTGACCGCCTGCGATGCCCGTGGCAACGTCGACATCGAAGACCTGCGGGCCAAGGCCATCGAGCACCGCGAACACCTCGCCGCATTGATGATCACCTACCCGTCCACCCACGGCGTGTTCGAAGAAGGCATCCGCGAAATCTGCGGCATCATTCATGACAACGGCGGCCAGGTGTACATCGACGGCGCCAACATGAACGCCATGGTCGGCCTCTGCGCCCCGGGCAAGTTCGGCGGCGACGTGTCGCACCTGAACCTGCACAAGACTTTCTGCATCCCTCACGGCGGTGGCGGCCCGGGCGTCGGCCCGATTGGTGTCAAGTCGCACCTGGCACCGTTCCTGCCGGGCCATGCCAACATGGAACGCAAGGAAGGCGCGGTGTGCGCGGCGCCGTTCGGCAGCGCGAGCATCCTGCCGATCACCTGGATGTACATCCGCATGATGGGCGGCGCCGGCCTCAAGCGCGCCTCGCAGTTGGCGATCCTCAACGCCAACTACATCGCCCGTCGCCTGGAAGAACACTACCCAGTGCTCTACTCCGGCAGCAACGGCCTGGTGGCCCACGAATGCATCCTCGACCTGCGTCCGCTCAAGGACAGCAGTGGCATCAGCGTCGATGACGTGGCCAAGCGCCTGATCGACTTCGGTTTCCACGCCCCGACCATGTCGTTCCCGGTGGCCGGCACGTTGATGATCGAGCCGACGGAAAGCGAATCCAAGGAAGAGCTGGACCGCTTCTGCGACGCCATGATCTGCATCCGCGAAGAAATCCGCGCGGTGGAAAACGGCAGCTTGGACAAAGACGACAACCCGCTGAAAAACGCCCCGCACACTGCGGCGGAGCTGGTCGGCGAGTGGACTCACCCGTACAGCCGCGAACAGGCGGTGTACCCACTGGCATCGTTAATCGATGGCAAGTACTGGCCGCCGGTGGGCCGGGTCGACAACGTGTTCGGCGACCGCAACCTGGTCTGCGCCTGCCCGTCGATCGAAAGCTACGCTTGACCTGTGGAGGGGGCGGGTTTGCCCGCCCTCTCAACAACACCGCAAACCTTGTGGAAGATCACTGCCTCAAGGAAACCACCTCCCCCTGTGGGAGCGAGCTTGCTCGCGATAGCGGTGTGACAGCTGACAGAGATGTTGACTGACACTCCGCTATCGCGAGCAAGCTCGCTCCCACAAGGGGAATGTGCCAAGCCTTTCAACCGTCGATCCTCATAAAAAGAAACCGGAGAAACACCATGTCGTTAAGCGTGTTCGACCTGTTCAAGATCGGTATCGGTCCTTCCAGCTCCCATACCGTCGGCCCGATGCGTGCCGCTGCCCGTTTCGCCGAGGGGCTGCGCCGTGACGATCTGCTTGAAAACACTGCCAGCGTCAAAGTCGAGCTCTACGGCTCGCTCGGCGCCACCGGCAAGGGCCACGGCAGTGACAAGGCCGTTCTGCTGGGCCTGGAAGGCGAGCACCCCGACACCGTGGACACCGAAACCGTCGACACTCGCCTGCAAGCGATCCGCAGCAGCGGTCGCCTCAACTTGCTCGGCGAACACGCCATCGAATTCAATGAAAAGCTGCACTTGGCCATGATCCGCAAGCCGCTGGCCTTTCACCCCAACGGCATGATCTTCCGCGCCTTCGATGCCGCCGGGCTGCAAGTGCGCAGCCGCGAGTACTACTCGGTCGGTGGCGGCTTTGTCGTGGACGAAGACGCCGCCGGCGCCGATCGCATCGTCGAAGACGCCACGCCCCTGACCTTCCCGTTCAAAAGCGCCAAGGACCTGCTGGGCCATTGCAGCACCTATGGCCTGTCCATCAGCCAGGTGATGCTGACCAACGAAAGCGCCTGGCGCCCCGAAGCCGAGACCCGCGCCGGGCTGCTGAAAATCTGGCAAGTGATGCAGGATTGCGTGGCGGCCGGCTGCCGTAACGAAGGGATTCTGCCGGGCGGGCTAAAGGTCAAGCGCCGGGCCGCGGCATTGCACCGCCAGTTGTGCAAGAACCCGGAAGCCGCACTGCGCGACCCGCTGTCGGTGCTGGACTGGGTCAACCTGTATGCCTTGGCCGTCAACGAAGAAAACGCCTATGGCGGGCGCGTTGTCACCGCCCCTACCAACGGGGCCGCGGGCATCGTCCCGGCCGTGCTGCATTACTACATGCGCTTTATCCCCGGCGCCAGCGAGGATGGCGTGGTGCGCTTTCTGCTGACCGCCGCCGCCATCGGCATCCTGTACAAGGAAAACGCCTCCATCTCCGGTGCCGAAGTCGGTTGCCAGGGTGAAGTGGGCGTGGCCTGCTCCATGGCCGCCGGTGCCTTGTGCGAAGTGCTCGGCGGCAGCGTGCAGCAAGTGGAAAACGCCGCCGAAATCGGCATGGAACACAACCTCGGCCTGACCTGCGACCCGATTGGCGGCCTGGTGCAAGTGCCGTGCATCGAACGCAACGCCATGGGCTCAGTGAAAGCCATCAACGCGGTGCGCATGGCCATGCGCGGCGATGGGCATCACTTCGTCTCCCTCGACAAAGTCATCCGCACCATGCGCCAGACCGGCGCCGACATGAAAAGCAAATACAAAGAGACCGCCCGCGGCGGTCTGGCGGTCAACATCATCGAATGCTGACGCGCGTCATTTTCATTTTCCAGGAGTTGATATGTCCACCGAACAACTGTTGAAAACCCCGCTGCACGCCCTGCACCTCGAACTCGGCGCCCGCATGGTGCCATTCGCCGGCTACGACATGCCGGTGCAGTACCCATTGGGCGTGATGAAGGAACACCAGCACACCCGCGATCAGGCCGGGTTGTTCGACGTGTCCCACATGGGCCAGATCCGCCTGACCGGCGCAGGCGCTGCCAAGGCGCTGGAAACCCTGGTGCCGGTGGACATCATCGACCTGCCGGTGGGCATGCAGCGCTACGCCATGTTCACCAACGACAACGGCGGCATCCTTGATGACCTGATGGTCGCCAACCTGGGCAATGACGAACTGTTCCTGGTGGTCAACGCCGCCTGCAAGGATCAGGACTTGGCTCACCTGCGGGCCCACATTGGCGCGCAGTGCAGCATCGAGCCGCTGTTCGAAGCCCGTGCCCTGCTCGCCCTGCAAGGCCCGGCCGCCGTCACCGTGCTCGCCCGCCTGGCGCCGGACGTGGCGAAGATGACCTTCATGCAGTTCCAGCGCGTCACGCTGTTGGGCGTGGACTGCTTTGTCAGCCGTTCGGGCTACACCGGTGAAGACGGTTTCGAAATCTCCGTACCCGCCGCCGACGCGGAAAAACTCGCCCGCGCCTTGCTGGCCGAGCCGGAAGTCGCGGCCATCGGCCTTGGCGCCCGTGACTCCCTGCGCCTGGAAGCCGGCCTGTGCCTGTATGGCCACGACATGAACACCGAGACGACACCGATCGAAGCCAGCCTGTTGTGGGCCATTTCCAAAGTGCGCCGTGGCGATGGCGCTCGCGCCGGTGGTTTCCCCGGGGCTGAAACCGTGTTCGCCCAACAACAGGGCGGCGTGAAGCGCAAACGTGTCGGCCTGCTGCCCCAGGAGCGCACACCGGTGCGTGAAGGCGCGGAGATCGTCAACGAAGCGGGCGAGATGATCGGCTCTGTGTGCAGCGGCGGTTTCGGCCCGACCTTGGGCGCTCCCCTGGCGATGGGTTACCTGGACAGCGCCTATGTGGCACTGGATACGCCAGTCTGGGCCATTGTGCGTGGGAAAAAGGTGCCTTTGCTTGTAAGCAAAATGCCATTCGTTCCACAGCGCTACTACCGTGGTTGATTGACTGTTTCTATAAGTAACGCGGTTGCGTTATACGTGCACTAATGTGTCACGCAACCGCCATAAAAAGGTGCATATTTTTATGCATTCAACCGACCTTATAACGATCGTAAACAATTGAACTAGCCTATCGAATAAGCGCCGCTCCGCAACTTGCGTAAATGCTGGCAAGCTGAGCAAATACGGGGCCTGCCGGGGGGTTGTTTTTTTATTCGAAGTTGGCGTAGAGTTTGCTCACTGTGTTTGCATGGGTCGCTTGGAATCGTGACCTGGGCAGTAGCTTATGAAGTTCGCTACATCCCGTTCGACGTCTCTTACTTTCCTGCAACCCAGCCCCAGTACTCTTTCATGCGAAAGAGGCTGTCATCAATTTTAGCGTCAAAGGAAATAAGAAAATGTCTCAACGTCAGAGCGGTACCGTCAAGTGGTTCAACGACGAAAAGGGTTTTGGTTTTATCACGCCTGAAAGCGGTCCGGACCTGTTCGTGCATTTCCGCGCCATCCAGGGCAACGGCTTCAAGAGCCTGAAAGAAGGCCAGAAAGTCACTTTCGTTGCTGTGCAAGGCCAGAAAGGCATGCAGGCTGACGAGGTTCAAGCCGAAGCCTAAGGCTTTCGCACACTAAAAAGCCCCTGATTGATATCAGGGGCTTTTTTATGGGCGTAAATCCGTAAAATGGCTTCTTTTTTCAGCCGAGGCCGTCATGCCGAAACACCTGCTCACTCCCCAAGGCGACTTTCCTCCCGCCGGCCTGGGCCGTCGCCTGGCAGCGATGTTTTATGACTTCTTGCTGTGCACGGCGCTGCTGATCGTCACCAGCGGAGCCTACAAGATGATCCAGATGGCGATCATCGGCGAAGAAAAAATGCGCGCCCTGACCGAAGCCGGTGCGCTGGACGGCGATCCGCTGCTGTCCACCGTGCTGCTGTTCGTACTGTTCGGCTTCTTCGCCAAGTTCTGGACCCACAACGGCCAGACCCTGGGCATGCAGGTGTGGTGCATCCGCGTACAGAACGCCGATGGCACGGCCATCAGCCTGTGGCAGGCGCTGTTGCGGTTCGTGGTGTCGATTGCGTCACTGCTGCTGGTGGGGCTGGGCTTCATCTGGGCGCTGTTCGACAAGCGCCAGCGCAGCTGGCATGACATCTACTCGGATACGCAGTTGGTGCGGATTCCCAAGAAGACCAAGTGACACCACCTAATCAGAAAGGTGAATACATTTGTGGCGAGGGGATTTATCCCCGCTGGGCTGCGCAGCAGCCCTAAAACCTGACACCACGGAGTGTCAGAATGAACAAATGGGGCCGCTTCGCAGCCCAACGGGGATAAATCCCCTCGCCACAAGAAAGCCTCGCAAGTCTCGAAATCCTCTTCAGCCTCAGGCATTCCCCGCCAATTTCATCCGCGCCGCCTGGGTGAAGTCCAACATGCGCTTGAGCGGGCGAATCGCCTGGGGGATCAGTGCCGGGTCGACGAAGATCTCGTTGGCGCCTTCCTGCAAGCTCTTGAGGGTACGTTCCAGGGTGTTCATGGCCATCCATGGGCAGTGCGCGCAACTGCGGCACGCCGCGCCGTTACCGGCGGTAGGGGCTTCGATGAAGACCTTGTCCGGGCACAGCTGCTGCATCTTGTAGAAAATGCCCCGGTCGGTGGCGACGATCAGCGTCTTGTTCGGCAGGCTCTGGGCCGCGGCGATCAACTGGCTGGTGGAGCCCACCGCGTCGGCCAGTTCAATCACCGACGTCGGCGACTCCGGGTGCACCAGGATCGCGGCGTCCGGGTACAGCGCCTTCATGTCTTCCAACTGCTTGGACTTGAACTCTTCGTGGACGATGCAGGCTCCGTCCCAGAGCAGCATGTCAGCGCCGGTCTTGCGCTGGATGTACGTGCCCAGGTGCTTGTCCGGCCCCCAGATGATCGTCTCGCCGTTGTCCATCAGGCTCTCGACGATTTCCAGCGCGCAACTGGACGTCACCACCCAGTCAGCCCGGGCCTTGACCGCGGCCGAGGTGTTGGCATAGACCACCACGGTGCGCTCCGGATGCTGGTCGCAGAATGCCGAGAACTCGTCCACCGGGCAGCCCAGGTCCAGGGAGCAGGTGGCTTCCAGGGTGGGCATCAACACGCGTTTTTCGGGGTTGAGGATCTTGGCGGTCTCGCCCATGAACTTGACCCCAGCCACCACCACAGTCTTGGCTGGGTGGGCATTGCCGAAGCGGGCCATTTCCAGGGAGTCGGACACGCAACCACCGGTCTCTTCGGCCAGGGCCTGAATGATCGGGTCGCAGTAGAAGTGCGCGACCAGCACCGCGTCCTGAGCCTTGAGCTCGGCGGCGATGGCGGCGCGGTACCAGGCCTCTTGCTCGGCGGTCAGCGGCTTGGGCTGCTTGGCGTCGAGGTGGGCTTGGACCAGAAGGCGTTCGGAAATTTGCGTCATGTTCGCAAGACCTGCAAGCGCGTTTAGCGCGAAAGTCGAGTATACACCCGGCTCCGGACCACTCGGGTACCGCCGGGAAAGTGGGTATCAATCAGGCACGGGACAGCGTGAAGCCGGCAAGGCTACAGAATATCCCGCCGATGCAAAAGATCATTCTGACCTGTGCCCGACTTGCCTGTTACAGGCAGTCGAGCCGAACACAAAACCTGTGGTGACCGATTATCTGTGGGAGCAAGGCTTGCCCGCGATGAAGGCGATGGGATTTCTCAGAAATCGAGGCGCCTGTTTCGCGAGCAAGCTTTGCTCCCACAGGTAATCCACTCGCCACAAGCTGACTGAAATGTAATCACCCGCCCCGCCGGCTTATGTCATCTTCTTTTCAACGCGACACCGGGGAACCGGTGTTCGCTGCGAATCGACGGACGGACTTTCACCCCATGCAAACAAAAACTTCCCGGCGAACCTTCGTAAAGGGCCTGACTGCCGGCGGCATCCTCGGTGGCCTGGGCTTGTGGCGCGCGCCCGTCTGGGCTGTCACCGGCCCGGGCCAGCCCAACGTACTGAGCGGCACCGAGTTCGACCTGTTCATCGGCGAAAGCCCGGTCAATTTCACCGGCAGCCTCCGCACCGCCCAGACCATCAACGGCGGTATCCCTGGCCCGTTGCTGCGCTGGCGTGAAGGCGACACCGTGACCCTGCGGGTGCGCAATCGCTTGCAGGACAGCACCTCCATCCACTGGCACGGCATCCTGCTGCCGGCCAACATGGACGGCGTTCCAGGGCTGAGCTTCAAGGGCATCGAGCCCGGCGGCCTGTACGTGTATCAGTTCAAGGTCCGGCAAAACGGCACCTACTGGTACCACAGCCATTCCGGTTTCCAGGAACAATCCGGGGTCTACGGCCCGCTGGTGATTGACGCCAAGGAACCCGAGCCCTTCCAGTACGAACGGGACTACGTGGTGATGCTCACCGACTGGACAGATGAAGATCCCGGCGCCGTCCTGCGCAAGCTCAAGAAACAGTCGGACTACTACAACGACAACAAACGCACCGTCGGCGACTTCATCGACGACGTGGGCAAGAACGGCTGGGCCAGCACCGTGGCCGATCGCAAGATGTGGGCCGAGATGAAGATGAACCCCACCGACCTGGCCGACGTCAGTGGTGCCACCTACACCTACCTCATGAACGGCCAGGCGCCGGACATGAACTGGACGGGCCTGTTCAAGCCTGGCGAACGCCTTCGTCTGCGCTTTATCAATGGCTCGTCCATGAGCTATTTCGACGTGCGCATTCCCGGCTTGAAGATGACGGTGGTGGCGTCCGACGGCCAATACGTCAAGCCAGTGAGCGTCGATGAGCTGCGGATCGCCGTGGCCGAAACCTATGACGTCATCGTCGAACCGACCCAAGAGGCCTACACCCTGTTCGCCCAGTCCATGGACCGCACCGGGTACGCCCGCGGCACTCTCGCGACCAGGGCCGGGTTGTCGGCACCGGTACCGCCCCTGGACCCACGGCCCTTGGTGACCATGGACGACATGGGCATGGGTGGCATGGACCACGGTTCGATGCAGGGCATGACGGGAATGGACGACAGCTCGATGCAAGGCATGAATCACAGCCAGATGCAGGGCATGGGCGACATGGCCGGGATGGATCACGGGGCCATGCAGGGCATGGACAGCATGCTCACGCACCCCGACACCGAGAAAGACAACCCCCTGGTGGACATGCAGGCCATGAGCGTCAAGCCCAAGCTCGACGACCCCGGCATTGGCCTGCGCAACAACGGTCGCAAGGTCCTGACCTATTCGGACCTGCGCAGCACCTTCCCCGATCCGGACGGCCGCGAGCCGGGCCGCACGATCGAACTGCACCTGACCGGGCACATGGAGAAATTCGTCTGGTCGTTCAACGGCGTGAAATTTTCCGACGCCGCACCGCTGCTGCTCAAGTACGGCGAGCGACTGCGCATCGTGCTGATCAACGACACCATGATGACCCACCCCATCCACCTGCACGGCATGTGGAGCGACCTGGAGGATGAGAACGGCCAGTTCATGGTGCGCAAGCACACGATCAATGTGCCACCGGGCGCCAAGCGCAGCTACCGAGTCACCGCCGATGCCCTCGGGCGCTGGGCGTATCACTGCCATCTGCTGTATCACATGGAGATGGGCATGTTCCGTGAAGTTCGGGTGCAGGAATGAGGAAGCGACCATGACCCGTATCGTGAAATACCCCTTGGCCATTCTTGCCTTTGGCAGCAGCCTCTCGGCCTGGGCCGCGAGCAATGACATGCCCGGCATGGATCACAGCCAGATGCCGGGAATGGACCACAGCCAGATGCAAGGCATGGACTCGATGCAAGGCATGGAGCCCATGCAGACGCCCCCTGCCACCAGCCGCACGCCGATCCCGGAACTGACCGCCGCCGACCGCGCCGCCGTCTACGAGGATCACGGCGGACACGCGGTGCATGACAGTGCCATCCACTCGTTTTTCCTCATCGACCAGTTGGAATGGCAAGACGCCGATGATGGCAGCGCCCTGAGCTGGGATGCCTCCGGCTGGATCGGTGGCGACATCGACCGGTTGTGGCTGCGCTCCGAAGGTGAACGCCTCAACGGCAAGACCGAAGAAGCCGAATTGCAGGCCCTGTGGGGCCACGCCGTCAGCCCCTGGTGGGATGTGGTGGTCGGCGTGCGCCAGGACTTCAAGCCAGGCGATCCGCAAACCTGGGCCGCCTTCGGCGTACAAGGCATGGCGCTGTACAACTTCGAAGCCGAGGCCACCGCGTTCATCGGCGAGGGTGGCCAGAGCGCGGCGCGCCTGGAGGGCGACTACGACATCTTGCTGACCAACCGCCTGATCCTGCAGCCCACCGCCGAAGCCAACTTCTATGGCAAGAACGATCCCGCCCGTGGCGTCGGCTCGGGGTTGTCGGACACCGAGCTCGGCGTGCGGCTGCGCTATGAAATACGCCGCGAATTCGCACCCTACATTGGCGTCACCTGGAATCGGGTCTACGGCAACACCGCCGACTACGCCCGGGAAGAAGACGAAGACCGCAGCGAAGCGCGCCTGGTGCTGGGCGTACGCATGTGGTTCTGACCTGTTCACTAAAACTAAAAACCGAGCTGTAGGAGTCCTTGCATGTCATTCATCAAAACCGCCGTCGCCTTGTCCGCCGGCCTGTTGCTCAGTGGCCTGGCCCAGGCCCATCCGAAACTGCTGACCTCCACCCCCGCCGATGGCACCGAAGGGGCGGCGCCGGCCAAGATCGAGCTGCATTTTTCCGAAAACCTGATGACCCAGTTTTCCGGCGCCAAGCTGATGATGACCGCGATGCCGGGCATGGCGGCGCATTCGCCAATGCCCATGCCAGCCAAGGTATCCGGCAGCGACGATCCGAAAACCATGCTCATCACGCCGAATGCACCGCTTACCGCCGGCACTTACCAGGTCCAATGGCGCGCAGTGTCGTCCGACACTCACCCGATCACCGGCAACGTCACGTTCAAGGTGAAGTGAGTTGATGAGCGACTCGATCAACATCGCACTACGCTTCACCCTGTACCTGGATTTGATGTTGCTGTTCGGCCTGGCTGCGTTTGGCCTTTATGGCCTGCGAGGCCAGGAGCGGGTGTCGGGAGCGCAGTTGCCTTTCGCGCCGCTGCTGCTGACCACGGCAGTGCTGGGCGGCTTGCTCTCCCTGGCCGCCATGGCGTGCATGGCCTGGGCCATGAGCGGTGTTTCGGCGTGGGCCGAACTGTGGCCGCACATTGAAATGATGGTGATGGAGACCGAAGTCGGCGTGAGTTGGACGCTGCGCATGGCGGCGCTGCTGCTGGCCGGTGTCGCCGTGACGCTCAATCAGCGTTGGCCGACCGCCAGCCTCGTCCTGGTCGCGCTAGGCGGGGCGGTGGCTTTGGCAACCCTGGCCTGGGCAGGCCACGGCGCGATGGACGAAGGCGCCCGCCGTAACTGGCACTTCTTCACTGACTTCCTGCACCTGTGGGCGGCGGGTGGCTGGGTCGGTGCCTTGGCCGCGTTTGCCCTGCTGCTTCGCCAGGCCGAACCTGCGTTGGCGGTGCTGGCCCGGACATTGACCGGGTTCGAAACCGCCGGGGCGCTGATCGTGGTGGTCATCAGCGTGACAGGGGTGGTCAATTATCTGTTCATCGTCGGCCCCAGTGTCACAGGGCTGCTGGACAGCACCTACGGTCAGTTGCTGGCGCTCAAACTCATCTTGTTCGCGGCCATGCTGGTGTTCGCCGCGCTGAACCGTTTTCATCTGACGCCACTTCTGGCTCAGGCCCGACAGACCGGCGAGCACAAGGTCGCGGTGAAAGCCCTACGGCGCAGCATGGTGCTGGAATTCTCTGTGGCTGTGGTCATCCTGGGGTTGGTGGCTTGGCTGGGGACGTTGAGCCCGGGGATGGGCGCTTAGGAGGCGGCCAGAGGAACTCCAACCACACAAAAAACCTGTGGGAGCGAGCTTGCTCGCGATGAGGTCATGACTTCCAACATTAATATTGCCTGTTATGCCGCCATCGCGAGCAAGCTCGCTCCCACAGGGTCTGCGTTGTGACCATAATCTGTGTGCTATTTAGTTTTTCAATATACAACGCCAGTTTTCAGTTTGCCCCATCGCAGCTCCCCAGCCTAAATGATGCATTGTTTTAGCCAAGGCTCTGTTATGGAAAACGTTCGAACATCAAGCACTCACGCCGTCTGGCTGATGGTCAGCATCGTGTTGGTGGCGCTGAACCTGCGGCCCTCGATGGCCGCAGTCGGTCCGTTGCTGTCGGCCATTCGCGGCGAGGTCCCCCTAAGCTTCAGCACCGCCTCACTGCTGACCATGTTGCCGGTCATGGCCATGGGCCTGGCGATGTTCCTGGGCATGCGCATCGCCCTGCGCATCGGTGAGCACCGCACCATCGTTCTGTCGTTGTTGATCATCGGTATCGCCACGGCCTCACGCTTGTACCTGGACAGCGCCGCCGAGTTGATCATCAGCGCGGTGTTGGCCGGGCTCGGCATCGCGCTGATCCAGGCAGTGATGCCGGCGCTGATCAAGTCGCGCTATGCCGACAACGTCTCGCTGTTCATGGGGCTGTATGTCACGTCGATCATGGGCGGGGCGGCGCTTGCCGCATCGTTTTCGCCTTTTGTCCTGGCGCAAACCGGCAGTTGGCGCATCGGTCTGGCGATCTGGGCACTGTTGGCGTTGGTCGCCCTGGGTTGCTGGTACGCCCAGCGCGCAGCCGTGACGCCACTGCCCGAAGCCCAGATCCGGCAGCAAGCGTCATTCTTCAGCAATTCCCGGGCTTGGCTGCTGGCGACTTTCTTCGGCCTGGGCACCGCCTCCTACACCTGTGTACTGGCCTGGCTGGCCCCGTACTACGTGGAAAAAGGCTGGAGCGAACAACACGCGGGCCTGCTGCTGGGGTTCCTCACGGCCATGGAAGTGCTGTCCGGCCTCGTCACCCCGGCGATTGCCAACCGCAGCCAGGATAAACGCCTGGTCCTCGCGGTGTTACTGGCATTGATCATGGCTGGCTTCTGCGGCCTGATCCTCAGCCCGGAACGCTTCAGCCTGTTGTGGCCCTGCCTGTTGGGACTGGGCATCGGCGGCCTGTTCCCGATGAGTTTGATCGTCTCCCTCGACCACTTGGACAACCCGCGACGGGCCGGTGGCCTGACGGCCTTCGTGCAAGGCATCGGCTACCTGATCGCAGGGCTCTCGCCCTTGATTGCCGGGATGATTCGCGATCAGTTGGGCAGCTTCGAATGGGCGTGGTGGTCGCTCACCGCCGTCATGGCGCTGATGATCCTGATGGTCCTGCGTTTCGATCCCAAGCAATACACGCGGCATATTGACTAGGCAGCGCTTGTCGCGAGCCCAGCACCCTGTTTGAAGGATAAAAACCCCAGGCTCATGTATAAATGGAGACTTTCGTCAGGACAAAGAGAGACGCAGGGATGACGCCGAGAATAGCCGATGCTGGTCAGTAACCTGCTCAGAAAGCTGGACATGCAGGACCTGATGGTATTTGTGGCAGTGTACGAACAGGGCAGCGTCACCCAGGTCTCCGAGGCCTTATGCGTCAGCCAGTCAACCGTGAGCTACTGCCTGAAGAAACTGCGCACCAGTTTCGAAGACGATCTGTTTATCAATACCCGCTCCGGCATGAGCCCCACTCATAAAGCCACCGCCATGTACGGCCAGATACTGGGGGCCCTCGAGGCAATCAATAAATGCCATTCCGGTTTCCAGACATTCGATCCGAATCAGGAAGAAATCACGTTCAACCTCTGTGCGCCAGAATACTTCGAACTGCTGATCCTGCCCAAATTGCTCAAACGCTTCATCGGCAAGCGCTTTGCGGTGGTCATCAACACGACGAAATTTAATCGGGATATTCCAGCTGATGCACTGCGGGATGATCGCTTCGATCTTGTCGTCTGTTTCGGGCCGCACTTCCATGGCGATGTCAAAGGTCTGCGATCACAGGTGTTGCTCGAAGACGAGTTGGTGTGCGTCCTCGATAAAAGTTTCCCAGCGCCGCAAGGAGACTTCAGCGTGGAAGCGTTTGCCGCCCGCCAGCACGTATTTCCAACACCGTGGACGTCTGACACCAACATGATCGATGGCTGGCTCGCTCGACAAGGTTATAGCCGCAAGATAGTCGCAAGAGCCAACAGCTACGTAGCAGCGTTGAACCTGATCGCTGGAACCGACTTTATCCTGACATTGCCCCGGCGCATCCAGGCATTGATTTGCGATCAAGAACGATTCGGCGAACGCCAGCCACCAACGGGTTTACCGAACTTTACCCTGGACATGATGTGGAGCGAGAAAGCGAGCCAGGACAGCGCAAACATCTGGCTTCGCGAGCAGATCATGAAAGTATGCGCCGAGGAGGGCCTGCTCTGAGGGTCACTTCGGTTGGTGGACTTTTTCACGGACAAAAAAAAATCCGGAAATCCTCACTTTCGTGGGCCTTCCAGACTTTTAAAACAGCTAAAAATGGTGGGTCGTGTGGGATTCGAACCTACGACCAATTGGTTAAAAGCCAACTGCTCTACCAACTGAGCTAACGACCCGCTGTGTGGTGGCGCGTATAATACTGATTTCTAAGGACTATTCAACACTTAATTTGAAATAAATCAAAAATAACGGGTTGGATCGCTCACACCCGCCGCCGCGAAGCCTTCTGCACGCAGGCGGCAGCTGTCACATTTGCCGCAAGCGCGGCCCTGATCGTCGGCCTGATAGCAGGAAACGGTGAGCCCGTAGTCCACGCCAAGCTTCACGCCCGCCTTGACGATGTCGGCCTTGCTGAGATTCTGCAACGGCGCCTGGATGCGGAAACCCTGCCCTTCGACGCCGGCCTTGGTCGCCAGGTTGGCCATGCGCTCGAACGCTTCGACGAACTCCGGGCGGCAGTCCGGGTAGCCGGAATAATCCACGGCATTGACGCCAATGAAAATGTCACGGGCGCCCAGCACTTCGGCCCAGCCCAATGCCAGGGACAGGAACACCGTGTTACGCGCCGGCACATAAGTCACCGGGATACCCTCGCTAGGCGCCTCGGGCACGTCGATGGAACTGTCGGTCAGGGCCGAGCCGCCGATACCGTTGAGGTTCAGGCCGATCACTTTGTGCTCCACCGCGCCCAGGTCCCGGGCAACCCGCTCAGCGGCGTGCAGCTCTGCGCGGTGGCGCTGGCCATAGTCGAAACTCATGGTGTAGCAGCGGTAGCCTTCGGCACGGGCCATGGCCACGACCGTGGCCGAATCCAGGCCACCTGACAACAGGATGACCGCACGTTTTTCAGCCATGTTCGAATGTTCAGTCATCTCAGCGCCCCGGCTCGTCGTTCCAAAGATATTTATGCAGCTGCAATTGCAGGCGCACCGGCAAGTTATCCGCCACCACCCAATCCGCCAGTTCCCGGGCGCTCAAATCGTGATGACTCGGCGACAACAACACTTCGCCAGCCCGCTGGTCGAGCCCGTACTGGATCAACTTGGACACAGCCCAGTCGTAATCCTCTCGCGAACAGATCACGAACTTGACCTGATCGTTGAGCGTCAGCAGTTCGATATTCTCATAGCGGTTGCGGTGCGCTTCCTTGGAGCCTGGGGTTTTCAGGTCCACGACGCGGCTGACACGCGGGTCGACGGCCGAGATATCCAGGGCGCCGCTGGTTTCCAGCGACACCTCGTAACCGGCATCACACAACTGCTTGAGCAAAGGGATCGCGTTGGGTTGCGCCAAGGGCTCGCCGCCCGTGACACAGACATAACGCGGACGATAACTGGCCACTTGCTCCAGGATATCGTCGAGGGTACGCACGGTGCCGCCGCTGAAGGCGTAGGCGCTGTCGCAGTACTGGCAACGCAACGGACAACCGGTGAGGCGCACGAATACCGTGGGCAGCCCAGCCGTTCGCGTTTCACCCTGCAACGAGTAAAAAACTTCGGTGATTCTCAATGTGTCTTGCATAGTCGCCACGGGCGTAACAGCTAAACAGGCTGTCCGCCTCCGTCAGGCACTTCGAGGAACCCCGCCAACGCGCAGATCCCAAAAAGCGTGTTTCATAAAAAGGGCGTGAATTCTAACGAAAAAACCCGCGACAGGCGCGGGTTTCTTCAAAACAGCTCAAGCCGGCTTACATGCGTTGCAGATCACGCTGGGCCAGTTGGGCGGCGGATGTGCCCGGGTATTGGGCCACCACCTGCTGCAAAATGCCTTTGACCTTGTCGGTATGACCGAGGCGGCGCTCTACGTCAGCCAGCTTGTACAGCGAATCCGGCACTTTGGCGTGCTTGGGATACAGTTGCGACACCTTGGCGAACGCCTGGCCGGCGCCTTGCAGGTCGCCCTTGGCCAGGTTCACTTCGCCCAGCCAGTATTGGGCATTACCTGCGTACTGGCTGTTTGGGTATTTGCGCAGGAAAGCGGCGAAGGCCTGGCTGGCCTTGTCGAAATCCTTGGCCTTGATCAGATCGAAGGCAGCATCGTAATAGAGCTTTTCCTTCGCCGGATCAGCCGGCTCGCCACCGGCGGCCGGTGCTGGAGCAGTAGCCCCAGCGCCTGCGGCTGCGGCTGCACCGGGGGCATTCAAGTCGCCACCGGCAGGAGAATTCTCAGGAGTCGCGGCAGGTGCAACACCGGTTCCTATGCGCCGATCAAGATCCTGGTATCGCTCCAGGTTTTCCTGCTTCATGCGCGAAATATCATTTTGCAGAACTTCAATCACGCCTTGCTGGCGCGACAGCTGATCCTGCATTTGTTGGAGCTGGTTGAACAGCTCGCCCTGTGCCGAGACAGGGGCCGAAACCCCTCCCCCGGCATAGGCGCCGTTCGTACCGTAACCTGCAGGCGGATAACTACTCCCGCTATTGTTATAGCCGGCATCGTTATCGACCACAGGAACCGCAGCCCACGCCGCAAGCGGCGCAAGGCTGAGAGCCAGAACAGTTACAGCACGACGGCACGTTCGCATGACGAATTACTTACGCAGTTCGACGCGACGGTTTTGAGCCCAGGACTGCTCGTCGTTGCCGGTAGCAACTGGACGCTCTTCGCCGTAGGAAACCAGTTCCAGCTGAGCTGGGGAAACACCTTGCAGTACCAGGTAGCGTTGAACGGCTTTCGCACGACGCTCGCCCAGTGCCATGTTGTACTCACGAGTACCACGTTCGTCGGTGTTGCCTTCCAGAACAACGCGAGCGCCGTTCGACTTCAGGTCTTTGGCGTGAACGTCCAGAGCGCGCATGGCTTCTGGCTTCAGGTCCGAGCTGTCGTATTCGAAGTAGAAGGTGGTGATTGCGCGCAGAGCAGCTTCTTCGCTCAGGGAGCCGTCAACTGCACCAGTGTTAGCGCCGTAACCAGCGTTTGGATCAACAGCGCCTTCACCGGCATTGTCGCCGCCTTTGGACGAGCAACCTACAGCTACAGCCATGGCCAGAGCCAGCGCAGCAAATTTACCAAACTTCAGCATTTCCATCGTGAAACTCCTAATGAACCCCAGTGTGTTAAGTAAAACGTATTGCGCCGCGTCAGTTCAGGTAAGGGGACCAGGACGGTTCTCTGACTTCGCCTTGTGCGGTAGGAAGCGGGAGCCTCACGCGTCCATTAATGGACACGAGCATCAAGACTCCCCGGCCCTGCTGGCGGGTGGCGTAGATTACCATGGTGCCGTTGGGCGCAACAGTGGGTGACTCGTCCAGAGTGCTATCAGTGAGGATTTTTACGCTACCGCGCTGCAAATCCTGGGCCGCCACCTTGAAATTGGTGAAACCGTCCTGGCGATGGATCATCACCAGAGTCTTTTCGTCCGCCGACAATTTAGGGTTGGCGTTGTAGTTACCGACGAAGGTCACGCGTTCGGCACCGCCACCACCGGCACTGGTCTTGTAGATCTGTGGCTTGCCGCCGCGGTCGGAGGTGAAGTAGATGGTCGAGCCATCCTTGCCCCAGAACGGCTCGGTGTTGATGCCCGGACCGTTGGTCACACGGGAGATCGAACGCGAGGCCAGGTTCATCACGTAGATGTCCGGGTTGCCGTCCTTGGACAGCACGAACGCCAGGCGCGAACCATCCGGTGACCAGGCTGGCGCGCCGTTCAGGCCTTCGAAGTTGGTGATTTGCTCACGACGACCGGTGTCGATGTGCTGCACGAAAATACGCGGACGCTTCTGCTCGAACGAGACATAGGCGATGCGCTTGCCATCGGGGGCGAAGCGCGGCGACAGGATCGGCTCGCGCGATTGCAGCAAGGTCACCGCCCGCGCGCCGTCATAGTCGGAACGCTGCAGGGTGTAGCGGGTATTGTTTTCGGAGAAACGCTCGGCCGTCACGTAGAGCATGCGGGTGGAGAACGCGCCCTTGATGCCGGTGAGTTTCTCGAACGACTGGTCGGCGATGTAGTGCGCCATGTCGCGCAACTGATCGACGCTACCCGACACGCTGCCGGTCAGCACTTGCTGCTCGGTGGCGACGTTGAACAGGGCGTACTGCACCTGCAGGCGACCGCCGGCCGGAACGATGCTGCCGACCATGATGTACTGGGCGCCCAGGGCCTTCCAGTCACGGTAGATGACTTCGCTGGCCTGGGTTGGCAGGCTGATCATGTTCTGCTTCGGAATCGGCGCGTAGTAACCCGAGTTGCGCAGGTCGTTGCCGATGATTTCCGCCATGTCGTCCGGCAGGACGTTACCGCCCTGCCAGCCGAACGGTACGACGGCGATCGGGGTGGCCCGGTCGCTGCCGCTGGTGACCAGGATGTTCTTTTCCTCTGCTACCGCTATCCCTGCCAGGCAGCAGATAACGACCAGCATTGATCGAAGAAGGTTTCTCACAAGGCTAGATCCTCAGGTGTGAATGTCATCTTGAATGAACGATAGGGAGCAAAGTCGCTCGGTTTCATTCCTTGCATTTCCGTCAAACGCCCAATGTTCTTGACCGCAGCGACCGCCGAAGCGTCGAACGGACCGTCACCACTGGACTTGGCGACGCTGACCGAGGTAACCGTACCATCGGGCAACATGCCGATTTGCAATACTACCGTCATGCCTTTGCGCGCCGAAGGTGGACGAGCCCAGCCTTCTGCCGCTCGGGCGCGAATCAGATCATCGTAGCTGCCGGCGACTTCATCGCCCTGCTCATCGGCCAAGGCCTGCTGGCGCTCCGGCGTGTCGGAAAGCAAATCTGCCAAGGCCTGGGCCTTTTTGTCTTCGGCGGATTTACGCGCTGCGTCCTGGGCCTTTTTCTTGGCGGCGTCGGCGGCGGCTTTCTTCTTCGCGTCTTCGGCGACTTTCTTTTTCGCCTCGTCAGCTTCAGCTTTCTTCTTGGCGTCTTCGGCCGCTTTTTTCTTCGCGTCCTCGACGATCTTTTTCTTCGCTTCTTCAGCGGCCGCTTTCTTGGCCTCTTCTTCAGCGGCTTTCTTGGCTTCTTCTTCGGCTTTCTTCTTGGCTATATCAGCCAATTGTTTCTCTTCTGCCTTTTTGGCCTCGGCGGTTTTCTTCGCTTCGTCGGCTTTCTTGGCTTCGTCAGCCTTTTTCGCCTCGTCCGCTTTCTTCGCCTCATCGGCCTTCTTGGCTTCCTCGGCTTTTTGAGCCGCTTCCTCTTTCTTTTGTTCCGCAGCCTTTATCGCTTCCTGCTCGACCTTCTTCTGCTCCATCTGCTCGACTTCGGTCTGGCGCGCGGCGGATTTCTTCGCCTCACCGGCAAGCTTCTGGTTGGTCTGGGTGGTGGCCTGGCTTTTCGATTTGAGCTGGTACAACGTCGCCTGCACGATCGGCTTGGCCGGTGGCAGCTCCGGGGTCATGGCAAAACTGACGAACAGCATGCCGAACACCAGCACATGCAGGCCGATGGCCAGGACACTGGGCCAGAAATAGCTTTCCGAGGCGGACGGCTCTCGCTGTTGCTGCATCAGGGGGCCTCGGTGATCAAGCCAACATTACCGACCCCGGCTTTCTGCAGGCCGCCCATGGCGCCCATCACGGCACCGTAGTCGACAGTCTTGTCGCCACGAATGAACACCTGGGTGCGCTTGCCGGCGTCGTTGCCGACACGAATGATCTTGGTCACCGCATCGGTCATCTGCGGCAAGGTCATGGCCCGGTCCTGCTGCTTCTCGGTGTCCACTTCACTGCCAAGGTTCCAGTAGTAGGTCTTGTCAGCCTTGATCGAAATGGTCAGTACCTGGGTGTTGTTGTCCTGCGGCAAGGCTTCGCTGGAAACCTTGGGCAGATCGACCTTCACGCCCTGATTGAGCATGGGCGCGGTCACCATGAAGATGACCAGCAGCACCAACATCACGTCGATGTAGGGCACCACGTTCATCTCGGCAACCGGCTTGCGCTTTTTTCGGGCTCGAGCGATTAAAGCCATTGGGAAATACCTGCTTATTCTTCGCTGGTGTGCACTTTACGGTGCAGGATCGCCTGGAATTCATCGGCGAAGGTGTAGTAACGGCCGGTCAGCATTTCGCTGCGGGCAGCGAAGCGGTTGTAGGCGATAACGGCCGGGATGGCCGCGAACAGACCGATGGCGGTGGCGATCAGTGCCTCGGCGATGCCCGGGGCCACGGTGGCCAGGGTCGCTTGCTGGGCGGAAGCCAGGCCGCGGAAGGAGTTCATGATCCCCCACACGGTACCGAACAGACCGATGTACGGGCTTACCGAACCAACGGTGGCCAGGAACGACAGGCCCTGCTCGAGCTTTTCTTCCTCGCGGGAAATGGCGACGCGCATGGCGCGAGCCACACCTTCCATCACCGCCTCAGGGTCGACGCCCGGCTGCTGGCGCAAGCGGGAGAATTCCTTGAAGCCGGCACGGAAGATCTGCTCGACGCCCGAATCCGGGTCCGGGTTGCTGCCAGCCTGGCGATAGAGCTTGGACAGGTCGATACCGGACCAGAAGCGCTCCTCGAAGCTCTCCAGGGCACGGCGACCGGCGCGCAGCATGTTGCTGCGCTGAAAGATCATGATCCATGAGGTCACCGATGCGGCTACCAGGGTCAGCATTACCAGTTGCACCACGACGCTGGCATTGCTGACCAGGCTCCACATGGAGGAATGGTCGACGACGTTAGCTTCCACGCTTTATCTCCTGCTCTGAGTGTGTACCCGCGCCGCTCACGCCGGCAAAGGCCGCGCGTAGAGCTTCGGGAATGGCCCGGGGTTTCAAACTATGGGTGCGCACACAGGCCACCAAAAACTGCCCTTCGCAGAGCAGCACATTATCCGTAGCCCGCCTGACCTGCTGCTTGAAACGCAGGCTGACACGGTTCAATTCGATGACATCGGCACTTACCACCAGTTCGTCGTCCAGTCGCGCCGGCGCGTGGTAACGCGCTTCGCTGGAATGCACGACGAATAACAGGTCCTCCCCTGCGAGTGCGGATTGGGCAAAACCCAGTTCCCGCAGCCGTTCGGTTCGAGCCCGTTCCATAAACTTGAGGTAATTGACGTAGTAGACGATGCCGCCAGCATCGGTGTCCTCGTAATAAACGCGACAGCGATGTGCGAACGACTCCAGCCCGTTTTGCGCGCGCATACTCTAGTGCTTACTCCTCAGGTTGCCAATCGGCCTGGCAACTGTTTTTTCATTCTCGAACGCATTGACGCTCCAGACGTCGTCTGGGACAGCACGAACCGGAAAAAAGTCGGCGAACAGAGCTCGTTCAATCGTCCACGGCATCGAGGAATTCGTCTACCACCGGCATCTCGCCCATTCGTGTCGGGATGTTTAAGCCAAAGTGCAGATAAGCATGGCGGGTCACCACTCGTCCACGGGGGGTGCGCATGATGTAGCCCTGTTGGATCAGATACGGTTCCAGCACATCTTCAATGGTGTGACGCTCTTCGCTGATGGCCGCCGCCAGGCTGTCCACGCCCACCGGGCCACCGTCGAACTTCTCGATCATGGTCAGCAGCAGACGCCGGTCCTGGTGATCGAAACCACGCTCGTCGATGTCCAGCAGGTTCAACGCCAGGTCGGCAATCGGTTTGGTGATGTGGCCTTTGGCCCGAACTTCGGCAAAATCCCGGACCCGGCGCAGCAGACGGTTGGCGATCCGCGGCGTACCCCGGGCACGCCGGGCGATCTCATACGCACCGTCCGGGTCCAGCGGCAACCCGAGGATGCCCGCCGAGCGGCTGACAATCGTCGCCAGGTCGGCGTTGTTGTAGAACTCCAGGCGCTGGACGATACCGAAACGGTCCCGCAACGGGTTGGTCAGCATGCCGGCGCGGGTGGTGGCGCCCACCAGGGTGAACGGCGGCAGGTCGAGCTTGATGGAGCGCGCCGCCGGCCCTTCGCCAATCATGATGTCGAGCTGAAAATCTTCCATGGCTGGGTAAAGCACTTCCTCGACGATCGGCGACAAACGATGGATTTCGTCGATGAAGAGCACGTCATGGGGCTCAAGGTTGGTCAGCAGCGCCGCCAGGTCGCCCGGCCGTTCAAGCACCGGCCCCGACGTGCTTTTGATCGAAACACCCATTTCCTGGGCGATGATGTTGGCCAGGGTAGTCTTGCCCAGGCCCGGCGGGCCGAAGATCAAGGTGTGGTCCAGGGACTCGCTGCGCCCACGGGCCGCCTGGATGAACAGCTCCATCTGCTCGCGCACGGTCGGTTGGCCGATGTAGTCGGCCAGGCTGACAGGACGAATCGCGCGGTCCTGGATTTCCTCGCGGTCACGGGGCGCGCCCGTGGCAGCGATCAGACGGTCAGCTTCAATCACTTAAATCATTCCCTTCAGGGCACGGCGAATCATGTCTTCGGTGCTCAGGCCTTTTTCCTTGATGGCGGAAATCGCCTTGCTGGCCTCCTGCGGCTTGTAGCCCAGGGAGATCAGCGCAGTGACCGCATCGTTTTCGGCGCTGACCGCAGGCACCGGCGCGTCCGGCTGGTTCGGCACCAGGGCGAACATCGCCGGCACCGCCTCCCAGGCCTTGAAGCGGTCCTTGAGTTCGACCAGCAGGCGCTCGGCGGTTTTCTTGCCCACCCCCGGCACCTTGGTCAGGGCCGAGGTGTCCTGGGACTGCACGCAACGCACCAATTCGTCGACTTCCAGGCTCGACATCAAGGCCAGGGCCAGTTTCGGGCCGACGCCATTGAGACGGATCAACTCGCGGAAGAAATCCCGCTCGCGCTTGCCGACGAAACCATAGAGTAACTGCGCATCCTCGCGCACGACCAAATGGGTGTGCAGGGTCAGCGGCTCGCCGACCGACGGCAAGCGATACAGCGTGGTCATGGGCACTTCCAGCTCATAGCCCAGGCCATTTACATCCAGAATCAGGTGCGGCGGCTGTTTTTCAGCCAGGGTGCCGCGCAAGCGTCCAATCACGTTTCAGATCCTTGGGTGTTGGCCAGCCCGCGGGCTGGCGAATAACAGCCCGGGCATGAAGGCCGACGACACAGGCGCAACTTACTCGGGTTCATGAATGAAGCGCTGATGCTATCAGAGACGCAGGCGCCCGCCACGACTGCGTGCAGTCCCCAGACCATGAGGCAACAGGCTGGAACGGGTATGGGCATGGCAAATAGCGATGGCCAGGGCGTCGGAGGCGTCGATTTGCGGCTTGCTGACCAGTTTCAACAGGTGCATCACCATCATTTGCACCTGCTCCTTGTTCGCCGCCCCGGTGCCGACGACTGCCTGCTTGACCTGGGTCGCGGTGTACTCGGCGATCTCCAGGTTTTCCTCGGCGCCCGCCACAATGGCCGCGCCCCGGGCCTGCCCCAGCTTCAGGGCCGAATCGGCGTTGCGCGCCATGAAGACCCGTTCAATGCCCATGGTCACCGGGCCGTAGGTCTGGATGACTTCGCGCACGCCGCGATAAACGATCTGCAAGCGCTCATGCAGCTCACCGGCACCGGTGCGGATGCAACCAGAGGCGACGTACACACAGCCGCGCCCGGTATCGCGAACCACGCCGTAGCCGGTGATGCGCGAACCAGGGTCGATACCAAGGATTAAAGTCATAACGCCTGCGGTTTAAGGGGAGTTATTCAGACCCGTGGGAGCGAGCTTGCTCGCGATGGCGTCGGATCAGCAAGCAAAGCATTGACTGAAGTACCGCTATCGCGAGCAAGCTCGCTACCACATTTTGGTCATTCGCAATCGTCAATATTTGAACAAGCCTTCTCAGCCAAGCTGTTCAGCCACCGACTCCGGAATATCGGCGTTGGAATAAACGTTCTGCACGTCATCCAGGTCTTCCAGCATGTCGATCAGCTTGAGCACCTTCTCGGCGCCTTCCAGATCCAGTTCTGCGCTGGTGGTCGGCTGCATGACGATTTCCGCGTCGGCGGGCTTGAAACCGGCCGCCTCCAGGGCGTTGCGCACGGCATAGAAGCTGGCGAACGAGGTGAACACGTCGAACGACCCGTCTTCATGGCTGACCACGTCATCGGCGTCGGCCTCCAGGGCCGCTTCCGTCAGGGCATCTTCATCGAGGCCCGGGGCGAAGCTGATTTGCCCCTTGCGCTCGAACAGATAGGCCACCGAGCCGTCGGTGCCGAGGTTGCCACCGCATTTGCTGAACGCGTGACGCACGGCGGCAGCGGTACGGTTGCGGTTGTCGGTCATGCATTCGACCATCACCGCCACGCCGCCCGGGCCATAACCCTCGTAGGTCAGCTCTTCAACGTTGTCGGCCTCGGTCGCACCCGCGCCACGGGCGATGGCCCGGTCGATGATGTCGCGGCTCATGTTGGCACCCAAGGCCTTGTCCAGGGCCAGGCGCAAGCGCGGGTTGGAACCCGGATCGCCGCCGCCCTGGCGGGCCGCGACCGTCAGCTCACGGATCCACTTGGTGAAGATCTTGCCTCTCTTGGCATCCTGACGTTCTTTGCGGTGCTTGATGTTCGCCCACTTGGAATGACCTGCCATAACTCGCTCCGTTTCTCTTTGGAACATTGCCCGCCCCGCGCGTGCGCAGTGGCCGGCAATCAGAAATATCGACCCCAATGAAAAGGCGCATCCGAAGATGCGCCCTCTCAGGTGCCAGCCTTACTCAGCCTTTGGCTGTTCACGCAGACGGATGTGCAACTCGCGCAGCGCCTTGGCGTCCACTACGCCCGGCGCCTGGGTCATGACATCGGCCGCGCTCTGGGTTTTCGGGAACGCGATCACTTCACGGATCGACTGGGCGCCGGTCATCAGCATCACCAGGCGGTCCAGGCCGAAGGCCAGGCCACCGTGGGGCGGTGCACCGTACTTCAGCGCATCGAGCAGGAAGCCGAATTTCTCTTCCTGCTCCGCTTCGTTGATGCCCAGCAGACGGAACACCGCCTGTTGCATTTCCTTGCGATGGATACGGATCGAACCGCCACCCAGCTCGGTGCCGTTCAGGACCATGTCGTAGGCGCGCGACAGGGCGGTGGCCGGGTTGGCCTCCAATTCTTCAGGCGAGCACTTCGGCGCGGTGAACGGGTGGTGCAGCGCAGAGAAGCTGCCGTCGTCGTTTTCTTCGAACATCGGGAAGTCGACGACCCACATCGGCGCCCACTCGCAGGTCAGCAGCTTCAGGTCGTGGCCCAGCTTGATGCGCAGCGCGCCCAGGGCTTCGCTGACGATCTTGGCCTTGTCGGCGCCGAAGAACACGATGTCGCCGTCAACCGCACCCACGCGATCGAGGATCACGTTGAGATTGGCTTCAGGGATGTTTTTCACGATCGGCGATTGCAGGCCGTCGACACCGGCGGCGCGCTCGTTGACCTTGATGTACGCCAGGCCCTTGGCACCGTAGATGCCGACGAACTTGGTGTAGTCGTCGATCTGCTTGCGCGGCATGCTGGCGCCGCCTGGAACACGCAGGGCCGCGATACGGCATTTCGGATCGTTGGCCGGGCCGCTGAACACTTTGAAATCGACTTCCTTGAGCTGGTCGGCCACGTCAACCAGTTCCAACGGGTTACGCAGGTCCGGCTTGTCGGAACCGTAGCGGCGCATGGCCTCTTCGAAGGTCATGTGCGGGAACTCGCCGAATTCCAGGCCCAGCACTTCCTTGAACAGGTTGCGGATCATGCCTTCGGTCAGGCCCATGATGTCTTTTTCGTCGAGGAAACTGGTCTCGATGTCGATCTGAGTGAACTCAGGCTGACGGTCGGCACGCAGGTCTTCGTCGCGGAAGCACTTGGCGATCTGGTAGTAGCGATCGAACCCGGCCACCATCAGCAGTTGCTTGAACAGCTGTGGCGATTGCGGCAGGGCGAAGAAGCTGCCGGGGTGGGTACGGCTCGGCACCAGGTAGTCGCGGGCGCCTTCCGGCGTGGCGCGGGTCAGGATCGGCGTCTCGACGTCGAGGAAGCCGTTCTCGTCCAGGTAGCGACGGATGCTGGTGGTCATGCGCGAACGCAGGCGCAGCTTCTCGGCCATTTCCGGGCGACGCAGGTCGATGAAGCGGTAGCGCAGGCGGGTTTCCTCGCCCACGTCGGAGTATTCATTGAGTGGGAACGGCGGGGTTTCCGACTCGTTGAGCACTTCCAGCTCGTAGCCCAGCACTTCGATCATGCCCGACGCCATGTTGGCGTTGCCGGCGCCGGCCGGGCGCAGGCGCACCTTGCCGGTGATCTTGACGACGTATTCGCTGCGCACGCGGTCGGCGGTGGCGAAGGTTTCAGCGCGGTCCGGATCGAACACCACCTGGGCCAGGCCTTCACGATCACGGATGTCGAGGAAAATCACCCCGCCATGGTCACGGCGACGATGGACCCATCCGCAAAGAGTAACTTCCTGACCTTCCAGGCTTTCGTTCAGTTGGCCGCAATAATGGCTGCGCATCATGGTAGTGGTTTCACTTCTCGTAATTCGTCATTCGGTTGGAGGCCCTGCCCGTGCAAGAACTCGCGCGTATTCAACTCAATCAGCTTTGTCGCCACCGGCCAGGTTTTTCTTGGCGCCGGTCTTGAAGTCGGTTTCATACCAGCCCGTGCCGCCGAGGCGGAAACCAGGCATGGACAGCATCTTTTTCAGTTCCGGCGCCTGGCAGGCAGGGCAGTCGACCAGCGGTGCCGCGCTGATCTTTTGAATGGCTTCCATCTGATGACCACAGGAAGCACATTGATAGTCGTACATCGGCATGGGGTTGTCTCGGCGATCAGGTTACTCGCGCAAAGGCGGGGCTTTGCGGCAAAGAGCGGGATTATATCCATTAAATGCAGCCTGTGCAGCCGTAAGACCGCACAGTCATTGCCGACTATGTTGTTCATTCAAGGCTTGTGTGACTCATTGTGGCGAGGGAGCTTGCTCCCGCTTGAGTGCGAAGCGCTCACAAAGAGGGCTGCTACGCAGCCCAGCGGGAGCAAGCTCCCTCGCCACGGAATTTGCAGTCATTGATGGGCTAGACGCCACAATGATCCATCCCGGCGTCCTTCAAACTGTGCACCACGCAGACCACGCGCACCAACCCGCTGAAATTGCGCACCCCGCCATGGCGCAGGTGCACTTCCCTGTCCACATGGGACAGCAACGCGCTGATGGAGCAGCGGTTGAGCTCAGCCATGTCACCGAGGATCTCCCAATAGACCTGCTCCAGCCGCAAACAGGTGGCGAACCCGTTCAGACGAATGGAACGGGCCAGGGGCCGAGCCAGTTGCATATCGAACCCCCGGATGAACGGGTCGACGCTGATGGGCTGAAAACGCCCCCGCCCCCCTTCCCCGGGTTCTTTTCCTTGAATCATACCGTTGACACTCCTTTGCCATACGAGCCTCTGGGTTGGAACAACCCATCTGTGGCTCTATGGAAGCTCAACGGCATCGCCAGTTCCAGACGACTTTATGACCATGGACGTAGGACAAGCCAACAGCAGGCCGGCGACGAATTACGCCGTCCTACACGGCCCGTGCAGGCAATGCGCCCCACGCCACGTCATCACCTACTCGATTATTAGCCTTCGAGCAGCGCGCGCAGCATCCACGCGGTCTTTTCGTGAACCTGCATGCGCTGGGTCAGCAGGTCGGCCGTGGGCTCGTCGCTGACCTTGTCCAATAAAGGAAAGATGCCACGGGCCGTACGCGTCACCGCTTCCTGGCCCTCGACCAGTTGCCGGATCATGTCCTCGGCAGCAGGCACGCCTTCCTCTTCTTTAATAGAAGACAGGCGCGCATACACCGAGTAGGCACCCGGGGCCGGGAAGCCAAGGGCGCGGATTCGTTCGGCAATCAGGTCCACCGCCAGGGCCAGCTCGTTGTATTGCTCCTCGAACATCAGGTGCAGGGTCCGAAACATCGGCCCTGTGACATTCCAGTGGAAATTGTGGGTCTTGAGATACAGCACGTAGGTGTCCGACAGCAGGCGCGAGAGCCCGTCGACGATGGACTTGCGGTCTTCCTCACTGATACCGATATCAATTGCCATGGGGTTGATCTCCTGAGGTGATGAATTCGACAACGGCCCTACCCACTCTAGTGGTTCTGGCCGCCTGCGGCCTGCGACAGATCGCCAGCCCTCCAGAACCGACAAGCCAGGACAGCCGACGGTTCCGACGCCCAGGGAAATTCAACGCCGCTTGCCTGGCGCGTTCAAGCAGCCGCGGGGCTTTTCTGGCCGACGAACAGCGCGGTGCGCGCCCGTAACGGGTTTGAGAAGGCCCGAGCTTTGCTGTTAAATAGGCAGTGTGTCGCTACGCTTATTTTCCCGGGCGTAACGCATAGGCTGATTCGGATACGTGTCCAACGCCTCTCATTGTTTCGAAGCGAACCGTGCCCGACCCGCTCTTCCTTGTGATCTGTCTTAACCGTGAGCCAATCAAAATGTTGAAAATCGTCCACTTGCTAATGGGCGCAGCTGCCCTGCTGCTGTCCTTCATCCCTAGCCTGGGTTCCGAAGCCACACCTTACCTGCAACACCCCGATGCACTGTACCTGGCCTTTTTCGGCCTGCTCAACCTGACCCTTGCCCCCGTCATCCCTTACTGGAACAAAGGTCCACGTCATCAATTGCAAAACCTTGTCAGCGTCATGCTGGTGCTGGCCGTTGCCTTGCAAACCCTGGCCCTGCTGGCGCCCATGCCGGAAATCGGCGGTCAACCGGCCATTCTGTTCAGCCTCGGCGCGGCACTGCTCGCCGTGGCACTGCACCTGGCCGTCAGCTTCTACAAGAAGTCGTCGCCGGCCGCCGCTGCGCAGAACTACGACATGTCCAACCGCGATACCGGCACGGTGAAGTGGTTCAACACGTCCAAAGGGTTCGGCTTCATCTCCCGCGACTCCGGCGATGACATTTTCGTGCATTTCCGGGCCATTCGTGGCGAAGGCCATCGCGTCCTGGTGGAAGGCCAGCGCGTGGAATTCTCCGTGATGAACCGCGACAAGGGCCTGCAGGCCGAAGATGTGATCGCCGCGCTGCCGCGCCGCTGATCCAAGCGTAAAAAAACCGCGATGCAGCCTGGCTGCTCGCGGTTTTTTATTGCCCGGCAAACGGGAATCGGGGCACGTCAGTAGTGAGGGGGCGGCGCCTCTTCTTCAAATGTTTCGAATTGCCCGGCCATTTCTTCCTGGCGCTTGAGCAACGCCGCCATCTGCAGCTGCAAGCGCTCGACAACCCGCTGCTGCGCCACCAGCACATCATTCAATGCCTGGATGGTGTCATCCTGAAACGCCAGGCGGCTTTCCAGATCGGTTACGCGTTCTTCAAGGTTCATGGTTCAGCCCTCCAGAAACTTGAAATCATCGGCCAGGGCCACTCGCAACCGTTCGCGAATGGCCGCGACCTGCCCTGCATTATAAGGCTGGGCCGGGTGCTTTCCCCAGACCGGTGCCGGCCAGGCCGCATCATCACGCTTGCGCACGATGACATGCATGTGCAGTTGACTGACGACGTTACCCAAGGTTGCAACGTTCATCTTGTCGGCATCGAACGAATCTTTGAGGGTTTCGGCCAGCGCCGTGGTTTCTTTCCACAGCTGCAATTGATCAATGTCATCCAACTGAAACAATTCGCTGATATTTTCTCGCCGCGGCACGAGGATGAACCACGGGTAGTTGGCGTCGTTGGACAAGAGCAACCGGCACAACGGGAAATCGCCGATGGGCAATGTGTCTTGTTGCAGTCGTGGATCTAAGGCAAACACCGCGCGTACTCCTCGTTATCGATTCTGCCCGGCTCAGCAACCCGCAGGCCTGCGTCGGACACAGATGTGCAGCATACCCGCGAACGCCGGATCGATCACTGCGTAGCGCCCCGACACCGTGTTTCTTCAATTTTTTTCAACACACGGCATCAACCTGTGCCAGCTGACGCACCAACACGGCGCAAGCGGTACGGCAACGTCCTGAGAGGACCGTGCCAGGGCTCAAGCAAGAGCGCGAACGCTGTAAGATTTTCGTACAGCTTGAAAATTTTTTGCACCAAAACAGCACAGTGCGTCTACCCTCAGTGCACAGAGCATCCGCGATTTACTCACTGGTAGGGTGAACCGGTAACGTTTTTGGTTGTCTTGCCACGTTTTTCGATGTCCAACACGAGAGCCGCACACGAGTCAACCCTATTTAAAACAAGGCCTTTGGAGCCCGGTTTCATGAGGTTTCACCGCGTCAACCGCTGAAATGTGAAAAAAATGTAAACGAAATCCGGGTTTGAGCATGCTTGTTGCATTCATACCCGCACTGTCCAAAGGTCTCGCCGGAAGCGGGAACCTGCCGACATACAAAATTAAAGTGGCAAGGCTGCCCTCAGGAGCTTCAAACGCGGTAATGACGGACTCTTTACACCGATGCCGGAAAAAGAAAACAACATCAAAGTTGTGAATACGGTTGCGTCGGAGCAGCAGAAATACGACATGGATCGAGCCATTGGCGACAGGGTCGTAAAGAAGCTGAAAGGTTGAATGGGCAAGTATCGCCAAAGAATGTCGACGTGATATAAGTTTGCGCCGACACAAAAAGAAAGAGCCGCCCAGATAAAAAAACAGGTGGGACGGCAGTACTCTTCTAAAAACCAAAGGAGCAAATCACGATGCGCGTGATGAAGTGGAGCATGATCGCACTGGCTGTATCGGCCAGTACCTCGCAGTTCGCAATGGCCTCTTCCCAGGAAGAATCCAAGGGCTTTTTTGAAGATCAGAGCTTGAATGTTCTGACCCGTGCGCTGTACATGAACCGTGATTTCAAAAACAATCCAAGCTCTACACAAAGTTATCGTGAAGAGTCTGGTATTGCCGCACGTGCCATTTATGAGTCGGGCTTTACCCAAGGTACCGTTGGCGTAGGCGCTGATGCCTTTGCACTTGGCACCGTTCGCATTGACGGCGGCAGCGGTCGTGCCGGTAACGGTCTGTTCGCTCGTGACAGCGACGGCAACCTGGAAGACACTCAATCGCGAGCTGGTGGCGCGGTTAAATTCCGTCTGTCCGACACCGTCCTGAAATACGGTAATCAGTTCGTTGCCAGCCCGGTTTTCTCCACTGACGACAGCCGCCTGCTGCCAGAAGTTGCCACCGGTACCTTGATCACCAGCAAGGAAATCAAGGGTCTGGAGTTGAGCGCCGGTCGCTTCACCTCCCTGAGCTCGCAGACTGGCATGGGGCGTGACAGCCTCGGCCTGACCTCTGCTGACATTGTTGGCGCAACCTACCAGTTCACCGACAATTTCGTAGCTGGCGTAGCGGCTTCCGACGTTGAAGATCACTACAAAAAGAAATACATCAACCTGAACTACACCCTGCCGATCAACGAAGATCAGTCCCTGAACTTCGACTTCAACGGTTATGACAGCCAAGATCAGGGCCAGAAACTCAGCGGCGACGTTGACAACCGCATCTGGTCCCTCGCCGCGGCCTATGCCATCGGTGCCCACAAGTTCACCCTGGCTCACCAGCGCTCCACCGGTGATACCGGCTATGTGTACGGCGCTGACGGCAACGGCACTATCTTCCTCGCCAACTCCATTCAGTACTCCGACTTCAACGGTCAGGACGAGCGCTCCTGGCAGGCTCGCTACGACCTGAACATGAAGACCTACGGCGTTCCTGGCCTGAGCTTCATGACTCGTTACGTTACCGGTGACAATATCGAGACTGGCGGCGCAGAAGGCAAAGAACACGAGTGGGACTTCGAAACCAAGTATGTTCTGCAAAGCGGTCCAGCCAAGGACCTGTCTTTCCGTGTGCGTAGCGCGTTCTACCGTGCCAACACTGCCTATAACGGCATCAACGGCAACGACAACAATGACTTCCGCGTAATCGTCGAATACCCACTGAGCATCTTGTAATTCAGTGCTAGTTCGATAGCGACACCCGCAACAAACAAAAACCGCTCACCTGGATCAGGTGAGCGGTTTTTTTATGCCCATTGCAATATCAGCTTTAACACAACTTATTAAATAGCAAGCTAGCTAAATATAACCTGACTTCAGTGCCAAGTTATATTCAAGTCGTTATTGCACCGGCCCTTCCTGAACAACCCGAATCACTCGCTGTGGAAACGGAATATCAATGCCCGCGTCCTTCAAACGATCCCGCGCCAGTTCATTGAGCATGAACATCACACTCCAATAATCCGCGGTCTTGACCCAAATACGCAGCGACACTGTGATGGAACTGTCGCCCAAGGTGGAAATCACCGCTTCAGGCGCCGGATCCGCCAGCACGCGTTCGTCCTTGGCCAGCTCCAGCAACACTTCCCGGGCCTTTTGCAGATCGGCTTGGTAATCCACGCCGACATCGAACACGACTTTGCGGGTCGGCTGGCGGTTGGTGTTGGTGATGATCCCGTTCGACAGATTGCCGTTGGGCACGATGACGGTCTTGTTGTCACCGGTGCGCAACACCGTGTGGAAGATCTGGATGCTGTCGACCGTACCGGCCACACCCTGGGCTTCGATCCAGTCACCAATGCGGAACGGACGGAACAGCAGGATCAGCACGCCACCGGCGAAGTTCGCCAGGCTGCCTTGCAAGGCCAGGCCAATCGCCAGGCCGGCAGCACCGATGGCGGCGACGAAGGAAGTGGTTTCCACACCGATCATCGAAGCGACGCTGACGATCAGCAATATCTTCAGAATGATGTTGGCCAGGGTACTGATAAACCCTTGCAGGGCCAGGTCGGCATTACGCAAGGCCAGCAAAGCACCCAGCTTGCGCGTCACTTTGTTGATCAACCACCAGCCGACGGCCAGGGTGATAACGGCCAGCAGCACGCGGCTGCCGTATTCCATGATCATGGGGACCCAGGTCTGGGAAACCTTGACCAGGTTGTCCACTTCAGCGTTCAAATCCATCGTTCTCTCCTATTCCTGTTGCACGCGGCATCTTGTGGCGAGGGAGCTTGCTCCCGCTGGGCTGCGTAGCGGCCCTTTGATGGGGGCTGCGCCCCCAAGCGGGAGCAAGCTCCCTCGCCACAGTGTTTCCCTATAACTGAAGGGATCAGTCGCGGAAGTTATTGAACTGCAGGGGCATGCCGAATTCCTTGCCGCGCAACGCCGCAATGGCTTCCTGCAAGTCGTCACGTTTCTTGCCGGTGACCCGCACCTGCTCGCCCTGGATGGCGGCTTGTACCTTGAGCTTGGCGTCCTTGATATGGGCGACGATCTTCTTCGCCAGCTCCTTGTCGATGCCTTCCTTGAGCACGGCTTCCTGTTTCATCAGCTTGCCCGAGGCATAGGCGTCCTTGACCTCAAGGCACTGCACGTCGATCTTGCGCTTGACCAGCGCCAGCTTGAGGATCTCGATCATCGCCTCGAGCTGGAAGTCGGCCTCGGCGGTCAGGTTCACGGTCAGGTCTTTTTCCTTGAACTCGAAACTGCCCTTGCCCTTGAGGTCATAACGACGGTCGAGTTCCTTGACGGCGTTTTCAACCGCGTTGGTGACTTCGTGCTTGTCCAGTTCGGATACCACGTCGAATGACGGCATGTAGTGTTCTCCAAATAAAAAGGCGCGCCAGTATCAACGGCGCGCGCTTGGCTTGTGGTTAAAATCGGGCTCATTATAACGGCTCTTTTCCTGCCGACACTGCGAGCCCTCCGATGCCTGCGCCAATCCGAGTAAAAAACTGATGTCGACCACCTGGCATGTCCTCGGGGCCGGCAGTCTCGGCACGTTGTGGGCCACGCGCCTGGCCCGGGCCGGGTTGCCGGTGCGGCTGGTGCTGCGCAACGAAGCGCGTTTGCAGGCCTACCGCAGCGTTGGTGGCCTGACACTGGTGGAACAGGGCCAGGTGCAGTGTTACCCGGTGCCGGGCGAAACGGCGGACAGCTCGGAACCGATCAAGCGCCTGCTGCTGGCCTGCAAGGCCTACGATGCGGAAGCGGCAGTGGCGTCGGTGGCCCATCGCCTGGACGCGGAGTCGGAACTGATCCTGTTGCAGAACGGCCTCGGCAGCCAGGACGCTGTGGCCAATTGTGTGCCCCAGGCCCGTTGCATCAGCGCCTCCAGCACCGAAGGCGCGTTCCGCGACGGTGACTGGCGCGTGGTATTCGCCGGCCATGGCTACACCTGGTTGGGCGACCCGGCTCACCCGGTAGCGCCGTTCTGGCTGGACGACCTGGCCGCCGCCGGCATTCCCCACGAATGGAGCGCCGACATCCTCACCCGCCTCTGGCGCAAGCTGGCGCTCAATTGCGCAATCAATCCGTTGACGGTGCTGCATCACTGCAAGAACGGCGGCCTGCTGGAACACCACTGCGAAGTGGCGACCCTGTGCGCGGAACTCACGGATTTGCTCGAACGGTGCGGCCAGCCCGCGGCGGCCGAGGATTTGCAGCCGGAAGTCGAACGGGTGATCCAGGCCACGGCCGCCAATTACTCCTCGATGTACCAGGACGTCGCCAATCAGCGTCGCACCGAAATCAGCTACTTGCTCGATTACGCCTGCAAGGTCGCCCAGCGCCATGAGCTGAGCGTGCCGCACCTGGAACAACTGCGCCAGCGACTGATTGCCCACTTGGACAACCTCGGATTGCCCAGCGACTGAGCAGCGGCTACGCTGGCCCTCGTGTTCCTTTCTTAACGACGAGTCTGATGCCATTGCGCCAGCGCCTTGAAAACCTCCCGGTCGGCCAAAAACTGCTGGCCGCCCTGTTGGTGTTGTTGACCACTGTCCTGTTGGTGGCCAACCTGACCTTTATCAGCGCCGCCTATTACATTTCCCAGGAAAGCATGGCGCCCCAGGCCCTGCAGACCATCGGCCGGCTGGTGGCCAACCCAAGCCTGATTTCCGATGCCCTGCAATCGCCACAAAGCGCCAAACGCCTGCTCGATGAGCTCAACAGCTATGCACCGCTACGGGCAGCCGCGCTGTACGACGGCAAGGGCGAACGCCTGGCGCAACTGCAACATGCCGAAAAACTCAAGCTGCCGGACCATTACCGCAATATGCAGGCTTGGCAAGCCAGTGAATTCCGCAGCAACCAGGTCATCACCCTGCCCCGCCCCGGCACGGAGCCAGGTCACCTGCTACTGGTGGCCAGCAGCGAACTGCCAACGGCGTTCTACACCGGCACGCTGACCGCCAGCCTCGGCATCCTGATTTTCAGCGTGCTGCTGTGGCTGATCATCGCCCAGCAGATCAAACGCCTGATCACCCAGCCGATTCATCAACTCGAAGAGCTGTCCCGCCAGGTCACCCGCGAAGAGAACTATGCCCTGCGCGCCGCACGGGGCAACCACGATGAGATCGGCAGCCTGGCCGAGGCGTTCAATACCATGCTCTCGCGCATCGAAGCCCGGGAGCAGCAACTCAAGCGCGCGCGGGACGACTCCCAGGCCGCCTATGACCAGGCCCAAGGCCTGGCGGAAGAAACCCGCCATACCAATCGCAAGCTGGAGCTGGAAGTCCAGGTGCGCAGCAAGATCGAGAAAAAACTCACCGGTTTCCAGAATTACCTCAACAGCATCATCGACTCCATGCCGTCGGCGCTGATCGCCCTCGACGAACAACTCTACGTCACCCAATGGAACCAGGAAGCCAGCGCCCTCTCCGGCACGCGGCTGGACGAAGCCCTGAACCAACCGATCTTCCTCGCTTTCGAACCGCTCAAGCCGTACCTGCCCCAGCTCAAGCAGACCGTCGAGCAACATACGGTGGCCAAGATCGAACGCGTCACCTGGACCAAGGACGACGAAGCCCGGCATTACGCCCTGACGTTCTATCCACTGATGGGCGGCGCCGGGCGGGGCGTGGTGATCCGCATCGACGACATCACCCAGCGCCTGTCGCTGGAGGAAATGATGGTGCAATCGGAAAAAATGCTCTCGGTCGGCGGCCTCGCGGCAGGCATGGCCCATGAGATCAACAACCCGCTTGGGGCGATCCTGCACAACGTGCAGAACATCCGCCGACGCCTGTCACCGGAACTGCCGAAGAACCTCGAACAGGCCGAGCAATTGGGTATCGAGTTACAGGAGGTCAATCGTTACCTCCAGGGCCGGGAAATCCCGCAGTTGCTCGACGGCATCCAGCAAGCCGGTGCCCGGGCGGCGAAAATCGTCACCCACATGCTCAGTTTCAGCCGGCGCAGCACCCGGCAGATGGCGCCGTGCGACCTGCCAGCGCTGATCGACCAGGCGGTGGAAATCGCCGGGAACGACTTCGACCTGGCGATCGGGTTCGACTTCAAGGGCCAGGCGATCATCCGTCAGTTCGACCCGAACCTGGGCCCGGTACCGGGCACTGCCAACGAACTGGAACAGGTGCTGCTCAACCTGCTGAAAAATGCCGCCCAGGCGATCCACCAACGCCAGGACGACAGCGAACCCGGGCGCATCATCCTGCGCACGCGATTGAATCCGCCGTGGGCGGAAATCCAGGTCGAGGACAACGGCATCGGCATGAGCGAGAACGTGCGCAAGCGCACCTTCGAGCCCTTCTTCACCACCAAGGAGATCGGCCAGGGCACCGGCCTTGGGCTGTCGGTCTCGTATTTCATCATCACCAACAACCACAAGGGCCAGATGGAAGTGCAGTCGGCGCCGGGCCAAGGCACCTGCTTCACCTTGCGCCTGCCGCTGGCGGGCACGTCGATGGTGCCGCAGGAAAACACACAACTGGAGCGCTGAGCATGGGCTTTCGCCTGTCGAAGATTTACACCCGCACCGGCGACAAAGGTGAAACCGGGTTGGGCGATGGTCGCCGCGTGGCAAAGGATCACCCACGGGTCGAGGCCATCGGCGAAGTGGACACGCTGAACAGCCAGTTGGGCTTGTTGTTGGCCGGTCTTGCCGCTGAAATAGGTCAATACCCGGCACTGAAGGAGGTCATCGACGTGCTGACGCCCTGTCAGCATCGGTTGTTCGACCTCGGCGGTGAACTGGCGATGCCGGCCTATCAGGCGCTGAACATGGCGGAAGTCGAGCGCCTGGAAGCGGCGATTGATGTGTGGAACGAGGAACTGGGACCGCTGGAAAACTTCATCCTGCCCGGTGGCTCGACGCTGATCGCCCAAGCCCACGTCTGCCGCAGCCTGGCCCGCAGCGCCGAGCGTCGTTGCCAGCAATTGAACGCGGTGGAGCCGTTGGCCGGGCCGGGGCTGGCCTATATCAATCGGTTGTCGGACTTGTTGTTCGTCGCGGCGCGGGTCATTGCCCGGCGGCAAGGCGTGGCAGAAGTGCTGTGGGAGGCGGCGGCCAAGCCTGGAATTTGAGTGGTTTTTGAGGCCGCCATCGCGAGCAAGCTCGCTCCCACAGGGGTTCTGTGAACACCGCAGATCCAGTGTGGGAGCGAGCTTGCTCGCGATAGCGTCAGTTGCTGCACCACATTCTCAAGCTCAAGATTCAGGCCAAAACGCCCGAATCCCCGCCACACCCTGCGCCCCGGCTTCCCAAGCTTTTTGCCGTTCGCCGGGCCCTACCCCACCCAACAGATAGACCGGCCGGTTGAAGCCCTCGATCAACCGCGTCGCCTCTTCCCAGCCCAACGGCTGCGCATCGGGATGGGTCTGGGTCGGCTGCACCGGCGAAAGCGTCACGAAATCCACGTCCATCTGCTGCGCCAGGGACAGTTCCTCGGCGTTATGGCAGGAGGCCGCCAGCCAGCGGTCCTTGCCGAACGGTCGACCGGCCGCAGCATGCTTGCGCAGTTGCGCGGCGGTAATGTGCCAACCAGCGGAAGGAAAATCCCCCAGCCATTCGAACGGCCCCTTGAGCATCAGTTGGGCCTTGCCGGCACACAACCCCGCCGCATCCACCGCCAGGTCGCGGTATTGCGGGTCGTAGCCGTTGGGGGCACGGAGCTGGACCAACTTGATCCCGCCAGCAATCGCCTTCTGCATGCCGCGCAGCAAGGCCGGCGTCTCAAGGCCTTCAGGGGTAATCAGGTATTCACCCGGCAAACGGGCCGCGGCGACGATCGGCTGATTGGCCGCCGGAAACTCATGGTTCGTCAGGTCGCGGGCCGTCACCCAGGCCAACGGCTGCCCTTCGGCGCCGTGGGGCTCGCCGGTGAACGCCGAGACTTCCCAGACATCCAGCAACACCTGTTTGTCCGGGTAATCGTGACGCACCTTGATCAACGGCCGGGCGGCATCGACGACAATGCCCAGCTCTTCATGAAGTTCGCGGGCCAGGGCGGTTTCGACGGATTCGTCGGCCTCGACCTTGCCGCCAGGAAATTCCCACAAGCCGCCCTGGTGCTGGGTATCGGCCCGTCGGGCGATCAGGATTTTACCGGCGGCATCGCGAATGACCGCTGCCGCCACATGGACTCGTTTCACCGCGCAGTATCCTCCAGGCCAGCCTGTTGCCACGCCTTGAACGCTGGCCATTGATATAGGGTTTCGACGTAGGCCGCATCGACTTCCGGCAGCTCTATTTGATAGGTACGCAAGCGCACGGCAACAGGAGCAAAAAAAGCATCGGCCAGGCTCAGGGTACCGAACAGATAAGGACCGGTTTCGGAGGCCGCCGCACGGCACTCCGCCCATAGCGCCAGCATCCGCTGGATTTCCGCCTGCACGTCAGATGGCATCGGCGACAGCGGCGCATCGTGCAGCAGATCCATGGGCATGTGGTTACGGAGGGCGAAAAAACCGCTGTGCATTTGCGCACAGGCCGAGCGCGCCTGGGCCCGGGCAGCCACATCCTTGGGCCAGAGATTGGCCTCGGGAAACTGTTCGGCCAGATATTCGGCAATCGCCAGGGAATCGGCGATCACGCCGAAGTCGGTCTTGAGCAACGGGACCTTGGCCGTGGCCGAATACTTGAGCAGCTTTTCGCGGGTGTCGGGCTGGTCGAGCCTGACCAGCTCTTCGGTGTACTTCGCGCCGGTCAGCGCCAGGGCCAACGCGCCGCGCAGGGACCAGGAGGATAGATCTTTATCGCCGATGATCAGGTGCAGGCTCATGTGGATTCCTTTCTTATGGTTCTGAGGTGGCTGTACTGGCGCCATCGCGAGCAAGCTCGCTCCCACAGGGTATCGGTGGTGTGAACACTTTCTCAGTCACCCCGCAAATCCCTGTGGGAGCGAGCTTGCTCGCGATGGCAACAACTCGGTCCCGAACGGTTTAAGTCCGGTACTCAGCGTTGATCTTGACGTACTCGTGGGACAGATCAGTGGTCCAGATGGTTTCGCTGCAATCACCCCGTCCCAACTCGATACGAATGGTGATCTCTTCCTGCTGCATCACCGCTGCCCCTTGGGCTTCGGTGTAGGTCGAAGCACGGGCACCTTGGCTGGCGATACAGACTTCACCGAGGAACACGTCGATCTTGCTCACGTCCAGCTCCGGTACGCCAGCCCGGCCGACGGCGGCAAGGATACGGCCCCAGTTCGGATCGGAGGCGAACAGCGCGGTCTTGATCAGCGGCGAGTGGGCCACGGTGTAGCCGACATCCAGGCATTCCTGATGGTTGCCACCACCGTTAACCTGCACGGTCACGAACTTGGTCGCGCCTTCACCATCACGGACGATGGCCTGGGCCACTTCCATGCACACTTCGAATACCGCCTGCTTCAAGGCGGCGAACACCGGGCCGCTGGCCTCGGTGATCTCCGGCAGGTTGGCCTGGCCGGTGGCGATCAGCATGCAGCAGTCGTTGGTGGAGGTGTCGCCATCGATGGTGATGCGGTTGAACGACTTGTTGGCGCCGTCGAGCATCAGGTCTTGCAGCACCTGGCGCGAGACTTTGGCGTCGGTGGCGATGTAGCCGAGCATGGTCGCCATGTTTGGGCGGATCATGCCGGCGCCTTTGCTGATGCCGGTGACAGTGATGGTCACGCCATCATGCTCGAACTGGCGGCTCGCGCCCTTGGGCAAGGTGTCGGTGGTCATGATGCCGGTGGCGGCCGCGGCCCAGTTGTTTTCCGAGAGATCATCGAGGGCGGCTTGCAGTGCGCCTTCGATCTTCTCGACCGGCAGCGGTTCGCCGATCACACCGGTGGAATACGGCAGCACTTGGCTGGCGTCGATGCCGGTCAATTCCGCCAGCTTGGCGCAGGTGCGCTCGGCGGCGGCCAAACCAGGCGCGCCGGTGCCGGCGTTGGCGTTACCGGTGTTGGTCAGCAGGTAACGTACCGGCCCCTGCACGCGTTGCTTGGCCAGGATGACCGGCGCGGCACAGAAGGCGTTGAGGGTGAACACACCCGCCACCGTCGAACCTTCGGCGCAACGCATGACCACGACGTCCTTGCGCCCGGGGCGCTTGATGCCCGCCGAGGCAATACCGAGTTCAAAACCGGCAACCGGGTGCAACGTTGGCAACGGACCAAGACCAACAGCCATGAATGCGCTCCTAAATTAGATGTCTATCGACGCCGTCCTTATCGAGACGGCGAATCAAAATGGCAAAACGCCGCGACGGATAAAATCCGGTCGCGGCGTGGGTCGTTCAGCGTTGAAACGGGTTTATTGGATCTGCCCGTGGCAATGCTTGTATTTCTTGCCCGAACCGCAATAGCACAGTTCGTTACGGCCCAGCTTCTGCTCGTTGCGCACCGGTGCGGTCGCCAGGGCGACATCCACATCGACGCCCTCTTCGGCGACCACTTCCAGGCCAGGGGCTTCGGCGTGTTCGAACTGCATGCGCGCGGCCAGGGCTTCGGCTTCCTGGCGCAGGCGTGCTTCTTCTTCGGCCGGGTCTTCGCGGCGAACCTGAACGTGGGACAACACACGGATCGAGTCGCGCTTGATCGAGTCGAGCAACTCGGAGAACAGCGTGTAGGACTCGCGCTTGTACTCCTGCTTCGGGTTCTTCTGGGCGTAGCCACGCAAATGGATACCGTGGCGCAGGTGATCCATGGTCGACAGGTGGTCTTTCCACAAATCGTCCAGTACCCGCAGCACAATCTGCTTCTCGAAGGAGCGCAGTGCTTCGGCGCCCGCCTGGTCTTCCTTCTCGTTGTAGGCAGCGATCAGCTCGGCCAGCAGTTTTTCGCGCAGGGTTTCTTCGTACAGGTGATCGTCTTCGTCGAGCCATTGCTGGATCGGCAAGGCCACGCCGAAGTCGCTCTGCAAGGCGGCTTCCAGGCCAGCGACATCCCACTGTTCCGGCAGCGACTGCGGCGGGATGTGAGCGCTGACGGTTGCGTTGAGCACGTCCTGGCGGAAATCGGCGATGGTTTCGCCAATGTTGTCGGCGGCCAACAAACTGTTACGCATGTGATAGATCACTTTACGCTGTTCGTTGTTGACGTCGTCGAACTCGAGCAATTGCTTGCGGATATCGAAGTTGCGTCCTTCGACCTTGCGCTGGGCCTTCTCGATGGCGTTGGTCACCATGCGGTGCTCGATCGCCTCGCCGGGCTGCATGCCCAGGGCCTTCATGAAGTTCTTCACCCGGTCAGAGGCGAAGATGCGCATCAGGCTGTCTTCCAGGGACAGGTAGAAACGGCTGGAACCGGCGTCACCCTGGCGACCGGCACGGCCACGCAGTTGGTTGTCGATACGACGCGATTCGTGACGCTCGGACGCGATCACCTGCAAACCGCCGGACTCGAGCACCTGCTGGTGACGCTTCTGCCAGTCGGCCTTGATCTGCGCGATCTGCTCGGGGGTCGGGTTTTCCAGGCTGGCGACTTCCACTTCCCAGTTGCCGCCCAGCAGGATGTCGGTACCACGGCCCGCCATGTTGGTGGCGATGGTCAGCGCACCCGGGCGACCGGCCTGGGCGATGATCTCGGCTTCCTTCTCGTGGAACTTGGCGTTGAGGACCTTGTGCTCGATGCCTTCCTTTTCGAGCAGGGCGGACATGTGCTCGGAGGTCTCGATGGTGGCGGTCCCCACCAGGATCGGACGGCCCTGGGCCATGCCTTCCTTGATGTCGTTGATGATCGCCGCGTACTTCTCTTCGGCGGTCAGGAACACCAGGTCGTTGTAGTCCTTGCGAGCCAGCGGCTTGTTCGGCGGAATCACCACCACTTGCAGGCCGTAGATCTGGTGGAATTCGAACGCTTCGGTGTCCGCGGTACCGGTCATGCCGGACAGCTTGTTGTACAGGCGGAAATAGTTCTGGAAGGTGGTCGAGGCCAGGGTCTGGCTCTCGGCCTGGATGTTCAGGCCTTCCTTGGCTTCGATGGCCTGGTGCAGGCCTTCGGACAGGCGACGACCCGGCATGGTACGGCCGGTGTGTTCGTCCACCAGCACGACCTGGCCGTCCTGCACGATGTATTCGACATTGCGATTGAACAGCTTGTGGGCACGCAAGCCGGCATAGACGTGGGTCAGCAAGCCCAGGTTGTGGGCCGAGTACAGGCTCTCGCCTTCGGCCAGCAAACCAACGCGGGTGAGCATTTCCTCGACGAACTGGTGACCGGCCTCGTTGAGTTCGACCTGGCGGGTCTTCTCGTCGACCGAGTAGTGCCCGGCCTGGGTCACTTCGCCTTCGACTTCCTCGACGTGCAACTTGAGCTGCGGGATCAGTTTGTTGATCTCGATGTACAGCTTGGAGCTGTCCTCGGCCTGACCGGAGATGATCAGCGGGGTACGGGCTTCGTCGATGAGGATGGAGTCGACTTCGTCGATCACGGCAAAGTTGAGTTCACGCTGGAATTTTTCTTCCATGCTGAACGCCATGTTGTCGCGCAGGTAGTCGAACCCGAATTCGTTGTTGGTGCCGTAGGTGATGTCGGCAGCGTAGGCGGCGCGCTTCTCTTCCGGCGGCTGGAACGGCGTGACGACGCCGACGGTCAGGCCGAGGAATTCGTAGAGCGGGCGCATCCAGTTGGCGTCGCGGCGGGCCAGGTAGTCGTTGACCGTCACCACGTGCACGCCCTTGCCGGACAGTGCGTTGAGGTACACGCCCAGGGTCGCCACGAGGGTCTTGCCCTCGCCGGTACGCATTTCGGCGATCTTGCCTTCGTGCAAGGTCATGCCGCCGATCAACTGAACGTCGAAGTGGCGCATGCCCATGATCCGCTTGCCGGCTTCACGGGCAACCGCAAAGGCTTCGGGCAGGAGCTGGTCAAGGGTTTCCCCCTTGGCGATGCGGTCCTTGAATTCGGCAGTCTTGGCGCGTAACTGATCGTCCGAAAGGGCCACCATTTGCTCTTCGAAGGCATTGACAGTCTGTACCGTCTTGAGCATGCGCTTGACTTCACGCTCGTTCTTGCTTCCAAAAAGTTTCTTTAACAAAGGCGCAAACATATCGGCAGGATCTTCCACACTAAAGGGATGGAGGGCGGCCCCATGAGTCGCCCGTGCAGCCCTCATGGCCGCATGCGAACGAGCATTCTACCCGGAAACGATGGAGAGGAAAGTGGCGTTATTCCACGATGCTGGCACAGCGCTGTGACGGGGCCACCCTAAAATAAGGGCTTTTGCGCGAACTTCAACCCACAAAGCGCAGAAGTTACTCACTGATTGTGTAGCCAAAAGCCGCTGGGCGAGAGGGTCGAAGCGCATCCGGCGCTTTCTGCTACCATGGCGCCTCTGTCACTTGCGGTATTCATTCATGGCCTTCCGCCCTCTTCCAGCCAAGGCACCCGCCGTTCTGCTGCGCGAAGCCAAGCCGCTGAAAGCCATCTTTGGCCACGCCAGACGCCTGGGTCACCTGCAACGCCTGCTGGACAGCCAGCTGCAACCGGCCGCGCGCGAGCATTGTCACGTGGCGTCCTGGCGCGAAGGCAGTTTGTTGCTGATCGTCACCGACGGCCACTGGGCCACGCGTTTGCGTTACCAGCAAAAGCGCCTGCTGCGTCAATTGCAGGCGTTCGAAGAGTTCGCCAACCTGACGCGGATCCTGTTCAAGGTACAACCGCCCACCGTCCAGGTCGGCGCCAAAGGACATACGCTGGATTTGTCCACCGACGCCGCGGCGACCATCCAGGCCACGGCGGACGGCATCACCGATCCCAACCTGCGGGCGGCGCTGGAGCGGTTGGCGGCACATGCGCGGCCCAAGGGTTGAGATTTTCGGCGCCTGTTAGATAGTTATCGCGAGCAAGCTCGCTCCCACAGGGGATCTGCGGCGGACACTTATTTTGTGCACAACGCCAATCCCTTGTGGGAGCGAGCTTGCTCGCGATAGCGGCAGATCAACCGGCACATGCTTCGCCTGCTAAACCGCCTTCGCGAGCAAGCCCGCTCCCACAGTAGATTTCTGCCGGGCGCAACATGTGTGCCTGCCGCAGATCCATTGTGGGAGCGGGCTTGCTCGCGAAAGGGGCGACTCGGTCCTGGCTATCGGCGCCGCTTACTGCCCCCCAGCAACGACCCCATCAACCCGCGCACCAATTGCCGGCCCAATTGATTCGCCGCCTGGCGCATCGCCGATTTAAGCGCCTGGCCGGCTGCCGTGCCGAGGAACTCGCCGGCCTTTTCGGTGAAACTCGGTTCTTCGGCCGTGGGCTTGCCCGGTACCGCTTCGGCCTGGGGCTCCAACCCCTTGCGCCCCATCAGCACTTCATAGGCCGATTCACGATCAATGGGTTTGTCGTAGCGCCCTTGCAGCGACGAACTGTTGATCAAGCCGGCGCGCTCGGTCTCGGTCAGCGGCCCGATGCGCGATTGTGGCGGAGCCACCAACACCCGCTGGACCATTTCCGGCGTGCCTTTTTCCTGCAAGGTGCCCACCAAGGCCTCACCAATGCCCAGTTCAGTGAGCACCGCCAAAGCATCGAACTGCGGGTTGGGCCGGAAACCGTCGGCCACCGCCCGCAGGGATTTCTGTTCCTTGGCCGTAAAGGCCCGCAACCCGTGCTGGATGCGCAACCCCAACTGCGCCAGCACATCGTCCGGCAAGTCGCCCGGCGACTGGGTCACGAAATACACCCCCACGCCCTTGGAGCGGATCAGCCGCACCACTTGCTCCAAGCGTTCCTGCAAGGCCTTGGGCGTACCGGCAAAGAGCAAGTGTGCCTCATCGAAGAACAGCGCCAGCAGCGGTTTGTCCGCATCGCCGCGCTCGGGCAATTGCTCGAACAGCTCGGCCAGCAGCCACAGCAGGAACGTCGCATAGACCTTCGGCGCTTCGTGGACCAGGCGGCTGGCGTCGAGCAAGTGGATGCGGCCACGGCCATCGCTGGCCGGTTGCAGGATGTCTTCGAGTTGCAAGGCTGGTTCCCCGAACAACGCGTCCGCGCCCTGCTGTTCCAGGGTGGACAGGCGCCGCAGCAGCGCCTGGCTGGAGCCGGTGGTCATCAGCGCCGCGTCGTCCCCCAGCAACTCGGGGTTGTCCTTGAGATGATTGAGCAGCGCTTTCAGGTCCTTGAGGTCCAGCAGCAACAGGCCCTCGCGGTCGGCCACCTTGAACGCGGCGTAGAGCGCCGACTGCTGGCTGTCCGTTAGCTCCAGCAGACTGCCGATCAACAACGGGCCCATTTCACTCAAAGTGGTGCGCAGCGGATGACCGGACTGACCGTGGATATCCCACAAGGTCACCGGATAAGCCTGGGGCTTGTGGTTGAGCCAGGGCATGCCAGCGATGCGCTCGGCGATCTTGCCCTGGGGGTTGCCGGCCGCGCCCAGGCCGCACAGGTCACCCTTGATGTCCGCCGCGAACACCGCCACGCCGGCATCGCTGAACATTTCCGCCAGGCGCTGCAAGGTGACGGTCTTACCGGTACCGGTGGCGCCCGCCACCAGACCATGACGGTTCGCCAGGCGCATGGCCTGGGCGATGGGCTGGCCGCTGAGGTCCGCGCCGATAACGAGTTGCGATGAGTCAGGCATGTGGTCACCCGTGGTGTTTGCGATATGACGCCATTTTGCACGCTTATATAAAAGCATGCCTGGCGCGTTAAGGCCCTGGCGTCAGGAAATAATAGTCTGCGCCTGGGCTGGCCCTATCGCGAGCAAGCTCGCTCCCACATTGGATCTGTGCCCGACCCAAATCCCTGTGGGGGCGAGCTTGCTCGCGATAAGGCCCCGTCAAACCCAGCAATACCCACTGGCAACGCTCCCGCCCCACAACCCCAACCGAACATCTATTCTTACTAAAGGTCAACACAGGAGAACACAGACCGGAGGGACGTTCATCGTGCATATAGCGGACATAACCATGTTCTACGCCCCCGCCAGCGGAGGCGTGCGCACTTATCTGGATGCCAAGCACCGGCGCCTGGGCGATCGGCCCGGCATTCGCCACAGCCTGTTGATCCCGGGCGCGCATTTGAGCGAGCACGACGGCATCTACAAGGTTCCAGCCCCGGCGCTGCCGTTCGGCAAGGGCTATCGTTTCCCCCTTCGCCTGGCGCCGTGGCGCAACGTCCTGCGCGATCTGCAACCGGATCTGATCGAGGTCGGTGATCCGTACCTCACCGCCTGGGCCGCATTGGATGCCCGCCGTCAGCTCGACGTGCCCGTCATCGGTTTCTATCACTCCGACCTGCCGCTGCTGGTGAGCAACCGCATGGGCAACTGGTTCACTCCCAACATCGAAGCCTATGTCAGCAAGTTGTACGGCAATTTCGACCGGGTCCTGGCGCCAAGCCAGGTCATGGCCGACAAACTGACCGGGCTGGGAGTCAAGAACGTCTTCGTGCAACCGTTGGGCGTCGACCTGCAAACCTTCACCCCCGCCGCCCGCGACCCGGAACTGCGGGCCGAACTGGGTATCGCCGAAGACACGCGCCTGCTGATTTTCGCCGGTCGTGGTTCCAAGGAAAAAAACCTGCCGGTGTTGCTCAAGTGCATGAAACGCCTGGGCGAACGCTATCACCTGTTGTTGGTGGGCTCGTCGATGCCCGCCGTAGTCCCGGACAACGTCACGGTGGTCGACGAATTCTGCCCGGCGCCGCAAGTTGCCCGGCTCATGGCCAGCGCCGATGCCCTGCTGCACGCCGGCGACCAGGAAACCTTCGGCCTGGTGATCCTCGAAGCCATGGCCAGCGGTATTCCCGTGGTGGCGGTGGCGGCCGGGGCTTTCACCGAAATCGTCCATGAGGACTGTGGCCTGCTGTGCACACCCAACAATCCCCAGGCCATGGCCAATGCCGTGCGGCAACTGTTTGCCGAAGGCTGCCAGCGCCGGGGCCTGCTGGCGCGCCGGCATGTGGAGCGTCATTACGCCTGGGACACCGTGGTCAACAGCTTGCTGGGGCATTACTACGCCGTGCTCGGCGAACAAATGCCGTTGCTGGCCAATGGGTGAGGCGAGGTCCGTGTCGATGAATCATTCGCCCAGTGTCCTGTTTCGCAAATACGTTTCTTTCTTGGCGAGTGGCTGTTGTCGTCAGGCAAGGCGCCGCGACGAGTCATAGCCCGCTATAGCGAGGAGCGGCAACGCAGCATGACGACAACAGACACCGTCAAAAAGGAACAGTATTTGTGATACAGGACACTAGCGTGCTCTTGGTGCTGCATGACGTGGCACCGCAAACCTGGCCCGACTACCAGCCCTTCGTCGAAGCCGTGGATGCCCTCGGCCAGGTGCCGATGACCTGGCTGGTGGTACCGGACTTTCACCGCACCAATGCGCTGGAGGCTCATCCCGGCTTTCGCCGCCTGCTCGACAGCCGGGTCGAGCGCGGCGACGAACTGGTGTTGCATGGTTACTACCATTGCGACGACGGCCCTGCCGCCCGCCACCCCAAGGATTGGTTCATGCGCCGGGTCTATACCCATGAGGGCGAGTTCTACCACCTGTCCGAGGCCGCCGCCCTCGCCCGCCTGCGCGCCGGGATCGAAACCTTTGAGCGTTACCGCTGGCCGTTGGAAGGTTTCGTCGCTCCGGCCTGGCTGATGAGCGAAGGCACGCGCCGGGCCTTGCGCCAGTTGCCGCTGAGCTACACCAGCGATACCCAACACCTCTATCGCCTGCCCGACTTCACCGCCATCGACGCGCCAGGGCTGGTCTGGAGTGCCCGCAGTGCCTGGCGCCGTGGCCTGTCTAAAGTCATCAGCGACCAGCGTGAACAGCGCTGGCGCCAAGCCCCGGTGATTCGCCTGGGCCTGCACCCGGTGGACATGCGCCACGGGTTTTCCCGCAACTATTGGCTGCGTACCCTCGAACGCTTGCTCAACGACGGTCGCGTGCCGATGACCAAGGTCGGCTGGCTGGCGACCCAGGGGCTGCGGGCCCGCAGCGCCGCATGAAACGGCTGATCTGGCTGGGCGTCGCCTTGCTCACGGCGCTGTTGGTGCCGTTGCTGGTCGGTGGCGGGGAAATGTGGTCGCGGGTGCAGCGCTTTCCCCTGCCACTGCTGCTGACCATGCTAGGCATGATCGTGCTGTGCTGGGGTTTGAATTCCGTGCGCTTGCGCCTGTTACTGGGTGAATACCGTGGGCGCATCGGCCGATGGAAAAGCATGGGCGTGGTGATGTCCACCGAGTTCGCCATGTGTGCGACACCCGGTGGCAGTGGTGGCCCGCTGACGCTGATGGCCCTGCTGGCGCGCAACGGCGTACGCCCAGCCCATGGCAGCGCGGTGTTTGCCATGGATCAACTGAGCGACTTGCTGTTCTTCCTCTGCGCCTTGGTGGGCATTCTGTTCTACGCGCTGTTCCAGAACCTCAGCCAGCGCCTGGAATGGATGCTGGCGTTGAGCGCGATTTCATTGTTTAGCGGGCTGTGCGGCTGCGTGCTGGTGGCCCGTTATCACCGCCGGCTGATCCTGCTGGGCGCTCGTGTGCTGCGGCACTTACGGGTAAAGACCGCCACTCGCCAACGCTGGGGCCGCAAGATCCTGAACTTCCTCGCGGCGTTCACCGACACGTTGAAACTGCCGCGACAGACGCTGTTCCAAGTCTTCGGCCTGACCTGCCTGCATTGGGCGCTACGCTACAGCGTGTTGTACCTGGCCTTGAAGGGGCTGGGGGCGGATTTGCAGTGGGCCTGGAGTTTCCTGATCCAGATGCTGTCCTTGAGCGCGGGACAGTTCAGCCTGCTGCCGGGCGGTGCCGGGGCGGCCGAATTGACCTCGGCGGCGCTGTTGGCCCCCATGGTGGGCAAGTCCACCGCAGCGGCGGCGATCCTGATCTGGCGGGCGGTGACCTATTACTTTTACCTGGTGGCCGGCGGGCCGGTGTTCTTTCTGATGGTCGGGCGGCCATTGATCAAGAAGCTGGTCCGGCTCAGGCAGGCCTGACCGGTCACGGCGCCTGTTCGGGCTCGTCCTGGGGATGCAGTTGCTCCCACAATTGTGCGGCATCGGGAAACTCGGTGCCGTCCTCCGGGCTCAACGCGTCGGGGTCATAGCGGCTCAGACAGCCCTCGCCCAGGGTGGCTGGCGCCTTGGAGGTGGCTTTGTCCAATGGATCGGTCATGGCGCGTTCCTCCCTTTGAGGTTGCATGTACCGTGGCGAGGGAGCTTGCTCCCGCTCGGCTGCGCAGCAGTCGTAAAGCCTGCCTACTCCATTCTCCCGATACACAGTGTGGAATGGTTTTGGGGCTGCTTCGCAGCCCAGCGGGAGCAAGCTCCCTCGCCACAGGGACATCGTTGTTCTTTGTAAACAAAAAGGCCTGGCGATCGCTCGTCCAGGCCTTTTGAAGTGTAGTCAGAAAACCACGGTCTTGTTGCCATGCACCAGCACCCGGTCTTCCAGGTGATAACGCAGGCCTCGGGCCAACACCATCTTCTCTACGTCACGGCCGAAACGCACCATGTCTTCGATGCTGTCGCTGTGGCTGACACGCACCACGTCCTGCTCGATGATCGGGCCGGCATCCAGCTCTTCGGTCACGTAGTGACAGGTGGCGCCAATCAGCTTCACACCGCGCATCGACGCCTGGTGGTACGGCTTGGCCCCGACGAACGATGGCAGGAAACTGTGGTGGATGTTGATGACCTTATGGGCGTATTCGCTGCACAAGGCCGGTGGCAGGATCTGCATGTAGCGGGCCAGCACCACCACCTCGGCGTCGTGGTGCTTGACCAGCCGCGAGACTTCGGCGAACGCCGGGTGCTTGTCCTGCGGGTTGACCGGTACGTGGTAATACGGGATGCCGTGCCATTCCACCATGCTGCGCAAATCATCATGGTTGGAAATCACACAGGCGATGTCGCAATCGAGCTCATCGCTGTGCCAGCGGTGCAACAGGTCAGCCAGGCAATGAGACTCGCGGCTGGCCATCAGCACCACGCGTTTTTTCTGCGCGGTGTCGGTGATGCGCCAGTCCATCGAGAACTCTTCGGCAATGGGTGCGAACGCTTCACGAAAGGCTTCAATGCCGAAGGGCAGCGAGTCGGCACGAATCTCGTGACGCATGAAAAACCAACCGCTTTGATTGTCCGAGTGATGGCTCGCTTCGGTGATCCAGCCGTTATGGGACGCCAGAAAGTTACTGACTTTAGCAACGATGCCGACGCGGTCCGGGCAAGCAATCACCAGACGAAAAGTGCGCATTAGGGAAACTCCAGAACTTCGCAAAGGCGGCCATTCTAGCCATTGCGCGGCAAAACTGCAGTATCGATGACACGCCGAATCACGGGGGACAGCCCAGGCCATGGCCTGCGAAGCCCGGGAAGGCGGGTTATATGAGGGACAGATGTGAAAACATCTGTCGCGGTATTTAACTGCAAGAGGCATTTTTGTGGTGCAGCACTAATTAATTAAATAAAACATCGGTTAAATGTTTACTTGATGAAACTGTCTGATTACTATTGCCGCACTGTCTCCTTGTCACCCGCGTCCTACATAAGGTAGTCCACATGTCCTTGATCAATGAATACCGCGCCACAGAAGAAGCCATCAAAGAACTGCAAGCTCGCCTGAAAAACCTGTCGCAAGACGACAAACTGCAAACCGAGCTGGAATTCGAAGGCAAACTGCGCACGCTGATGGGCGAATACTCCAAGTCGCTGCGTGACATCATTGCCCTGCTGGATCCAGAAGCCAAGTCGAGCAAAGCGCCACGTGGCGCTGTCAAAACTACTGGCACCAAGCGCGCTCGCAAAGTTAAGCAATACAAGAACCCGCACAACGGCGAAGTCATCGAAACCAAAGGTGGCAACCACAAGACTCTGAAAGAGTGGAAAGCCAAGTGGGGCGGTGACGTGGTAGAAGGTTGGGCAACCCTGCTGGGCTAAGCCCGCCGCGGCGCAAGCTTCTTTGCGAACAAAAAACGCCAGTGATGACTGGCGTTTTTTTATGCCTGTTATCTTTTCATCTCATTGCGATTCCAGGCTTAAACGTTTGCGCAATTGCTGGCTGTAGCCCTGCCACTGCGCGAGTACTTCTTGCTGCATTGGCGTAGACAGGGCCATCCACTCTCCCATCGCCTCGTCAAAACTTTGCAGGGTATTAGGCGCTCCCCATTCCGGGGCGGCCAGACGTTGTTGACAGAAAATTCTCCAACGCCCCTGCTCTTCGGGATTCAAGGTCTCTGGAAAGTTGCGTGCACGATATCGGAACAATAGTTCCGGCAGACGCTCATCATCGAAAGGCCAGTGCTCTTGAGCCAACTGCGCCGGATCCGCCAGGCGCACTTGTTCACATAAACGCCGATCACGATCGCCCAAGAAGCCCGCGTATAACTGTTGCTCGGGATCCTCGCTGGCGGTGAAATCCTCACGGCCATAAATAGCCTGAAGTTTATCCTGCCAAACTTTCTGTGCGTCAGTTAGCCGCAATGCACGCTGTTGATAGCTTTCCATGTCCAGTGCCAGCCGCTGCTGGTCCTCGACGCGCAGTACCGACAACGGCGCGACCACCGGGCATTTGTTGATGTGGATAAGCTTGAGCGGCACCGGCAACTCACCTTCGAGCAGTTCTTCACGGCGAGTATATAAACGCTGGCGCAGGGTTTCGGCATCGTGATCCAACAAGCCCTGGGGGTCCAGGTGCAGATCGCAGACAATCAGGGCGTTGCGGTTTTTCGGGTGCCAGGCCAGCGGCAATACCACGCCGATGTAGTTGCGCGCCGCCGAGAAGCGACCGGAAATATGCACCATCGGCTGCAACAGGCGGATCTGGTCCATCACCTTCTGTTTGCTGCGTAGCTGGAACAACCAGTCGTAGAGCCGGGGTTGCCGCTGACGGATCAGACGGGCCAGGGCGATGGTTGCGCGCACGTCCGACAACGCATCGTGGGCCTGGCCATGATCGATGCCATTGGCGGCGGTCAGGCGTTCGAGCTTGAGGGTGACGCGTCCATCCTCTTGCGGCCAGACAATGCCTTGCGGGCGCAGCGCATAGGCCGCGCGCACCAGGTCGATCAAGTCCCAGCGACTGTTGCCGCCCTGCCATTCCCGCGCGTACGGGTCGAAGAAATTCCGATAGAGGCTGTAGCGAGTCATTTCATCGTCGAAGCGCAGCGTGTTGTAGCCGGCGCCACAGGTACCGGTCGCGGCCAACTGCGCGTGGACGCGGGTCATGAAATCGGCTTCGCTCAAGCCTTTTTCGGCCAGGCACGTCGGGGTGATGCCGGTAATCGCACAGGCTGCCGGATGCGGCAGGATGTCATCGCTGGGGCGGCAATACAGGTTCACCGGTTCGTCGATTTCATTGAGCTCGAAATCGGTACGGATACCCGCCACCTGCAATGGCCGGTCGCAACGCGGGTTGATGCCGGTGGTTTCGTAGTCGTACCAGAAGATGGAAGTCACGGGTTGTTCCTGAACTGAAGACTGGCGAAGTCTAGGCGCTTGAACCTGCCTGCGACCAGCAGTGCTGTAACTTTTGAATGCCAGCACGGGCGCCACCCCCCATCCAGTGGGAGCGAGCTTGCTCGCGATAGCGGTGACTCAGCTTGCATCAATGCTGAATGTTCCGACGCCTTCGCGGGCAAGCCCGCTCCCACAATGGTTTTTCGGGCGATTGCAGGATTTGTATTCACCCTAAATCCCCTGTGGGAGCGGGCTTGCTCGCGAAAGCGGTGACTCAGTTTGCATCAATGCTGGATGTTCCGACGCCTTCGCGGGCAAGCCCGCTCCCACAATGGTTTTTCGGGCGATTGCAGGATTTGTATTCACCCTAAATCCCCTGTGGGAGCGAGCTTGCTCGCGAAAGCGGTGACTCAGCTTGCATCAATGCTGGATGTTCCGACGCCTTCGCGGGCAAGCCCGCTCCCACAATGGTTTTTCGGGCGATTGCAGGATTTGTATTCACCCTAAATCCCCTGTGGGAGCGAGCTTGCTCGCGAAAGCGGTGACTCAGCTTGCATCAATGCTGGATGTTCCGACGCCTTCGCGGGCAAGCCCGCTCCCACAGTTGAACGCCGGTGCTCACGGCTGCGATGTTCAATCCCACAAGATGATGCAGACAGTGTTCGCCCTCTCAATCCTGTTGCAAACCATGAAATGCCCCACACTGTTCTATCGTTTGCCCGCGCGAAGACTGCTAGCATCTGGGCCGAGATTGAACATTCGGTCTGGCCCATCACAGGTTGCCCATGCTCGAGACACCAGCACTGCAAAGGAACGCGACGCTGCCCGCGCCCCTGGACACGCGTTATCAGGTGGAAACGCCGGAGGGCATCGACCTGCCGCTGCGTCCGGCGGGGTTGATGCCGCGTGCAATCGCCTTCGCCATCGATTTGGGCATACGCGGGTTGGTCCTGGGTGTTTTTTTCCTGGTCCTGGCGTTTTTCGGCGAGCTGGGGCTCGGCCTGGGCTCCATCCTGCTGTTTGTCGTCAGCTGGTGGTACATGGTGTTGTTCGAGGTACTCAACCAGGGGCGCTCTCCCGGCAAGCAGATCATGGGGCTGCGCGTGGTGCAGGACGATGGCCGGCCCATCGGCTGGTCGGCATCGTTGATCCGCAACCTGCTGCGTTTCGTCGACATGCTGCCCTTCGGCTACACCTTCGGCGCCATCTGCTGCCTGCAGCATCCGGCGTTCAAGCGCCTAGGCGACCTCGCTGCCGGCACGCTGGTGGTGTATCGCGAACAACCGGTCAAACGCCCCGCATTGCCCATGGCCTCGCCAATACGCACGCCTTTCCCCCTGAACCTGCATGAGCAACGCGCCGTGCTGGGCTTCGCCGAACGCCAGGCAGAATTGTCCCTGGCGCGGGTCAACGAACTGGCGGCGATCCTGGCCGCACCACTGAACGTCCAGGGGCCGAACGCCACCGCCGAACTCAATGGCATCGCCCGCGGCCTGCTGGGGCCGACATGAAGCAAAGCCTGTTCGAAAGTCGCCACCAAGGAGAATGGGAGCACCTGTCCCGGCAACTCGATCAATTGGAACGCAGCCGCAACGTGCCCCAGAGCGGTGACTTCCCCGCCGCCTACCGACGCCTTTGCCATCACCTGGCGCTGGCCCAGGCCCGGGGCTACAGCAGCTTGCTGGTCGACACCCTGCAACAACTGGCGCTGCGCGGCCACCAGCAACTCTACCGGGATCGCAGCCGCCCCTCGGCCAGCCTTTCGACCTTTATCCTGGTCGGTTTCCCTCGCCTGGTACGTGAACAATGGCGCTTCGTGCTGGCCGCCAGCCTGATGTTCCTGGGCAGCCTGGTGGGCATCGGGCTGCTGGTCTACCTGTTCCCGGAACTGGTCTACAGCGTGCTGGGCGCCGACGAAATCAGCCAGATCCGCAGCATGTATGACCCGGCCTCCGGGCACTTGGGGCGTTCGGTCGAACGGGCCGCCAGCGAGGACTGGGTCATGTTCGGCTACTACATCATGCACAACATCGGCATTGCCTTTCAGACGTTCGCCAGTGGCTTGATGTTTGGGCTGGGCAGCGCGTTCTTCCTGTTTTTCAATGGCCTGACCATTGGCGCGGTGGCCGGGCACCTGACCCAGATCGGCTCCGGGGGAACGTTCTGGTCGTTCGTGATCGGCCACGGTGCCTTTGAACTCACCGCCATCGTCCTGGCCGGTGCCGCGGGCCTGCAACTGGGCTGGGCCTTGATCGCCCCGGGGCGCCTGACCCGGGGCGAGGCCTTGCGGCTTGCGGCGGGTAAAAGCGTGCTGATGATCGGCGGGGTGATGCTGTTCCTGCTCATTGCCGCGTTCATCGAGGCCTACTGGTCCTCCAGCGCGGTGACACCCGCCACCAAATACACGGTGGGCGCCTTGCTGTGGCTGTTGGTCATCAGCTATCTGTCGCTTGCCGGACGGGTCCGCCATGCGCCTGAGTGATGCCACCGTCGTCATCCGTCCACGCACCACCTGGGAAGCCATGGACCTTGGCATATTGATGAGCCAGCAGCATCGACGCCTGCTAATGACCAGTTGGGCGATCATCACGCTGCCGGTGTACCTGTTGCTGACCCTGCTGCTGTGGGATTCACCGTCCCTGGTGGTGATGCTGTTCTGGTGGTTGAAACCGGCCTTTGACCGTTTGCCCCTCTACATTCTGTCCAAGGCGCTGTTTGGCGAAACCCCCACCTTGAGGCAGGCCCTGCGCCAATGGCCGGCGCTGCTCAAGCCCCAGTTGCTGGCCAGCCTGACCTGGCGCCGGCTGAGCCTGAGCCGCAGCTTCCTGCTGCCGGTGGTGCAACTCGAAGGGCTCGCCGGTGAGGCGCGGGCGCAACGCATACAGGTGTTGCTGCAACGCAACCGCGGCGCGGCGCAATGGTTGACCATTATCGGTATGCACCTGGAAACCGCCCTGTGGTTCGGCCTGATGGCCCTGTTCTACCTGTTCGTGCCGCAACAAGTCGAACTGCAATGGGACTGGGAAATGCTGGTGTCAGCGGCCGAGCAGGACTGGTTGTGGTTCGAGCACCTGGTCAACTTCCTCTACCCGCTGCTGCTGATCTTGTGGGAGCCGGTGTACGTCGCCTGCGGCTTTAGCCTCTACCTGAACCGGCGCACGATCCTCGAGGCGTGGGACATCGAGCTGGTGTTCCGGCGCCTGCGCCAACGCCTGAGCGGCGTGGCCCCGGCATTGTTGCTGCTGGCCTTGGTAATGTTGCCATTGGCGCCCCCGGCGTTTGCCGCTGAGGACAACAGCGGCCCCGACAGCCCGCGGCTGCTCAACCAGCCCCTTACCAGCGAAGCTTCCCGGGACAGCATCAAGGCGATCCTCGACGCCCCGCCATTCAAGAACCCCGAGACCGTCACCCGTTATCGTTTCGGTGAAGAAACCGCCGAATCCGCCGACGAAACCGAGGCCAAACCGAGCTGGCTCAAAGCGCTGTTCAAATGGCTCGGCGGCCAACGCTTCGACATCGCCGCCGCGCTGATCCAGGTCGCGCTGTGGGCCTGCCTGGTGGGTGCGATCGTCTGGCTGGCCTGGCACTACCGGGAACGGCTCAAAGCCCTGGTCAATCGCCGACCGACGCAACGCCTGCCCGTGGAACGCGCAGCGCCGGCCCACATGTTCGGCCTGGATATTCGTGAAGAAAGCCTGCCGACCGACGTCGCCGCCAGCGTCGAACAGCTGTGGGCCACGCAACCCCGTGAAGCCTTGGGCCTGCTGTACCGGGCACTGCTCAGCCGGTTGCACCATGACTTCAAGATCCCCTTGAAACCGTCCGACACCGAAGGCCAGGTGCTGCAACGCGTCGAACAGCTCAAACAGGACAACCTGCTGGGCTTCAGCCAAAGCCTGACCGTGCATTGGCAGAACATTGCCTATGGGCATCGCCCACCGCCGACCCACCTGCAACAGGAACTGTGTGACGGCTGGCGCGGGCTGTTCGGGCCGGGAGCATCTCGATGAGCCGGCACGCGGGGTGGCTGATCGGCGCCGTGCTGGCCGCCGTGGTGTGCGTATTCGGTTTTTATCTCTACAGCAAGGCCGTGCCTTATGAGGAGGTCGTCGAACACGGCCCCTCCCCGCAAGCCCAGGCCAACCCTTACCTGGCCGCCGAACTGTTCCTGCGCCAGCGGGGGATCAACGTCGAGCACGCCAACAGCCTGGAAGTGCTGCCCACACTGGAGCCACGCCAGCACAGCCTGCTGTTGCTGGGCGAGCGCACCCACATGACGCCACGGGAAGTCGAACAGTTGATGAACTGGACCCGGGCCGGCGGACGCCTGGTCTTTGTGGCCGAAGCCTTGTGGGACAAGAGCACCGGCAGCAGCGGCGACCTGCTGCTCGACCGCGTGCGCCTGCGCCAACTCCTGAGCGAAGACCTCAAGGAGCCCGCGCCCGAACTGATCAAGGACCGTTACCCGGAACTGACCAAGCTCTACCTGGAAGACGAAGAGGCGCCAGCGTATGCCGGCTTCGACACCGACTTCCACCTAGAAGACCCGCACAACCTGGCCCAGGCCTGGGCCAACAGCGCGGCCTCGACCCACATGATGCAATTGAACCTTGGCCTGGGCTCGATCACCGTGATCACCGACGCCGAGCTGTGGAAGAACGACGCCATCGACCAGTACGACAACGCCTGGCTGCTCTGGTATTTGAGCGCCGACACGGACGTCACCCTGCTGTTCAACACCGACCACGACACCCTGCTGACCCTGTTGCTGCGCTATTTCCCCCAGGCGCTGGTGGCACTGCTGGCCTTGGTTGCCCTGTGGTTCTGGCGTTCGGCGGTGCGCCACGGCCCGCTGCAACCCCCGGCCTCCCAGGCGCGGCGTCAGTTGGAAGAACACGTGCAGGCCAGCGCCGGTTTCCACCTGCGCCACAACGGCCAGCAGCACCTGTTGCACGCCTTGCAACAAGACGTGCTGCGCCGGGCACGCCATCTTCACCCAGGCTTCGAACAACTGGCCGTCGCCGAACAATGGCAGGTACTCGCCCGCCTGACCCGGCAACCCACACGGGCCATCAGCCAGGCCTTGAGCCCACGGCCGAAACAGCGGATGTCCAGCGCCGAGTTCTGCCGCCAGGTCGCCCATTTGCAAACCCTCAGGAATGCCTTATGACTGAACAGAACGAACCTACCGACGGCCAGGCTCACGCCGCCCAACAGCGCCAGCGCGCCAGTCAGTTGGCCCAGGCCATCCGCACCGAGCTGCGCAAGGCGGTGGTCGGCCAGGCCAGCGTGATCGACGATGTGCTCACGGCGCTGATCGCCGGCGGCCACGTGCTGCTCGAAGGCGTTCCCGGGCTGGGCAAGACTTTGCTGGTGCGGGCCCTGGCCCGCTGTTTCAACGGCGAGTTCGCACGCATCCAGTTCACCCCCGACCTGATGCCCAGCGACGTCACCGGGCACGCGGTGTATGACTTGCAGACCGAGCAGTTCAAGTTGCGCAAGGGGCCGGTGTTCACCAACCTGCTGCTGGCCGACGAGATCAACCGCGCACCGGCCAAGACCCAGGCCGCACTGCTCGAAGCCATGCAGGAGCGCCAGGTCACCCTCGAAGGCCGTGCCCTGCCCATCAGCCAGCCGTTCATGGTGCTCGCCACCCAGAACCCCATCGAACAGGAAGGCACCTACCCGCTGCCGGAAGCCGAGCTCGACCGCTTCATGCTCAAGGTGCGCATGGACTACCCGGACGCCGACCAGGAGCTGGACATGGTGCGCCAGGTCAGCCGCTCGACCCGCGCCGACATGCTCGACGTGCAACCGCTGCGCATGGTGCTGCAGGCCAAGGACGTGCAAGCGTTGCAACGCATCGCCAGCGACCTGCCGATGGACGACCAGGTGCTCGACTACGCCGTGCGCCTGGCTCGCACCACCCGCAGTTGGCCGGGCTTGACCCTCGGCGCCGGGCCTCGCGCGTCGATTGCACTGGTCCGTTGCGCCCGGGCGCGGGCGTTGTTGCGCGGCGGCGAGTTCGTGGTGCCGGACGACATCAAGGGCTGCGCCCTGGCCGTGCTGCGCCATCGCGTACGCCTGGCGCCGGAACTGGACATCGAAGGGCTGTCGGTGGACCAGGTGCTGGGGCAACTGCTCGATCAAGTGCCGGCGCCGCGGTTGTGAATAACACCAGCATGATAAGGGGATTTATGTGGGAGCAAGGCTTGCCCGCGATGGAAGCGACGCGGTCTCGCAGAAATCGAGGTGCCTGTTTCGCGAGCAAGCTTTGCTCCCACATGAGTCCCCTCTGCACAAAAGCTCGCTCTGCATTTCTTCCAAAGGGCATGCACCGATGAAACCCTCCCGCCTGCTGCTGACCTGGCTCGCCCTGTTGCTGGCCGTGAGTATCGTGCTCGGTGCACTGCGGGCATTGGGTATCGCGGTGCCATCGACGCTGCTGTCGATCAACTGGGGGTTACTGCTGGCCTTGCTGGCCCTGGCACTGCTCGACGCGGTGCGCGTCAGGCGCCTGCCCTCGCCCCGGGTGCAACGGCAGATGCCCGGGAGCCTGGCCCTGGGCCGCTGGAGTGACGTGCGGTTGGACATCAGCCATGACGTTGCCCAACCGTTGCACGTGCAGCTTTTCGATCATGTACCCGATGGCCTGGACTTCGAAAACCTGCCGCTGTCGGTCGAGCTGCAACCCGGCCAGCGCAGCCAGGTCGGCTACCGCCTGCGCCCGCTCAAGCGCGGTCACTTCACTTTCACCCTGTGCGAAACCAACCTGCCAAGCCCACTGGGCCTGTGGACCGACAAGCGCCTGCTGGACGCCGTCGACCACACCCGCGTCTACCCGGATTTCGCCCGGCTCTACGACGGTCAACTGCTGGCGGTAGACAATTGGCTCAGCCAGCTCGGCATTCGCCAGCGTCAACGCCGCGGCCAGGGACAGGAATTCCATCAACTGCGCGAATTTCGCGAGGGCGACAGTCTGCGCCAGATCGACTGGAAGGCCACGGCCCGCCATCGCACGCCGATTGCCCGGGAATACGAAGACGAGCGCGACCAGCAGATCATTTTCATGCTCGACTGCGGCCGGCGCATGCGCAGCCAGGACGGCGAGCTGGCGCATTTCGACCACGCCCTCAACGCGTGCCTGCTGCTCAGCTACACAGCCCTGCGCCAGGGCGATGCCGTGGGCCTGAGCACCTTCGCCAGCGAACAGTCGCGCTACCTCGCCCCAGTCAAAGGCACCGGCCAGCTCAACGTGCTGCTCAACACCGTGTACGACCTCGACAGCAGCCAACGCCCCGCCGACTACCAGGCGGCCGTCACCGAGCTATTGGCCCGGCAAAAGCGCCGGGCCCTGGTAGTGCTGGTGACCAACCTGCGGGATGAGGACGACGCGGACCTGCTCGCGGCCGTGAAACGGCTGGGGCAACAACATCGGGTGCTGGTGGCCAGCCTGCGGGAAGAAGCCCTTGATCGGTTGCGCCAGGCACCGGTGCAAACCCTGCCGCAGGCCTTGGCCTATTGCGGGACGGTGGACTATTTGAATGCCCGGGCCGAGCTGCACAAGCAGCTGGCGGCCCACGGCGTCCCGGCCCTGGATTCACGCCCCAGTGAGTTGGGCGCGGACCTGGTGACCCAATACCTGGCCTGGAAAAAGGCCGGGACGGCCTAGGTCCTACAGCGAGCCAGCAAAAGTCCGGCTGACTACAGCGCCTTGCGCAACGGACTACAGATCCGCCAGAATCCGCCGGCTTGTGCGCTTTGACGTCGCCCCGTAACTTGATTCGCGTCGCTGATATCCAGCGATCGGGTTTAGTCGCCCGGGCAGTAGTAGCGTGTGCACAAGCGTCATCCAGTCAGGCCTCCCTATCCCTGCACTTGATGGTGACTGTACGCAGGGCGCTCTCGGGCGCGCCGGTTTTGCTACTCCTCCCGGTCGACTAACCTGCGTACAGCCGCCACCCCCTTCGTTTAGTCGCGAAAAAGTGACGGCTCCATTTCTAAAGGAGCAGTAAATGATCAAGCCGACCCCAAATCCACCCCACGAAACCCTCGACCCCGAAAAGCTCGACGAAGCCGCTCAAAGAGCCCTCGACTACTACCTCAAGCCCAACCACGGCCAACCCGATAAAAAACCATACAAACAACCGGACTACTTCATCGTCGCCCCCGACGCCGACCCCGAAGGCATGCTCGCGCACACTTACGAAACCTTCTGCTCGGTGAGCACGCTGATCCTGGATTTATCGGAAGACCTCGAAGGCGCCCCACGCAACCTGGCCCTGGCGATTCACCAGATGGGCGAGATGGGGGTGTTGTTGCTGGAGAAGATGCTGGATAACGAAACGAGGGTTCAGCGCTGAAGGCCGAATGATCTGTAAGAAATGGGATAAATGACAACCCTGTGGGAGCGAGCTTGCTCGCGATAGCGGTGGGTCAGCTTGCAGCAATGCTGAATCTACCGCCGCCATCGCGAGCAAGCTCGCTCCCACAAAGTCAGTGCCCCGCCATGCTCAAGCCGACGCGGGCAACGGATAAAAACAGAAATACTGCCGCAACGCGCTCACCAACTCCCCATAGTCCGGTGGCGCCCACAACAAGCTGAACCCGGCGTCGAAATGCTGAGGGGTCACGTCTTCATGACACCACAGGCACCTGGCTTTCAGCTTGATGTTTTGCTGCGGCCCTTCGTCGGCGGGAATTTTCAGGTGCAGGTCAAATTCCGCACCGACCATCAACGGCAGAGGGCTGATCAGCATCAGCCCATTGTCAGAAACATTGCCCAAAAAGCCGATAGGCCTGTCGTTGATTCCGTTGAACACTTTGAGGAAATACGGCAACTGATGCCGTTCGATCCGACGCTCTTTGTACATGTCTTGTATCGCTTTTCTAGCGGCCACGTACAGGGCCTACCGATCACTTCGGAACGAACCCAAGCGAGCCCGCTCTCCCCAATCCCGGTGCCAGACGCTATCAACCGTCTTGAGCCTACTTCTGCCGGTCTCAGGTGCTTCTATAAAGTAGAGATCTTGCTCTAACTACGACTTGTACAAATATAGCCCAAGGTGGGATGACAACCAGTCTCATGTATTGATTTTCATAAACATGAGAGGCAGAGGTGGCCAGGATTGCACCTGGCCACCGTAGAGCGGGTCAAGACGATGGGCGGATCGCCGACGCACTGCGGGTCGGGTAATGACCCAGGCTCTGCAAAGTTTCGAGCCGAGCGCGGGCGCGGAACGCGTATTCGCTGTTAGGGTATTGGGTGATGATGAACTGGTAGGTCTGCGCCGCATCGATAAACAGCTTCTGCCGTTCCAGGCACTGGCCGCGCAGCATCGAGACTTCCGGCTGCATGTAGCGGCGGGCGCGACTGGCCCGGTCGACCTTGGACAGTTCGAGCATGACCTGCTCGCAATTGCCACGGTCATAGGCTTTGTAGGCCAGGTTCATGTGGTGGTTCATCGACCAACGGGTGCAGCCCGTGACGCTCAGGGCCAGGGCAACAAAAAGCACGAATCGCATGGGAGGTTCTCCTGTCTTGAGCTCTGTATCGACCTGGGCCAGAAAATCTTCAGCCCGAAAATGGGCCGGGCGCCGCCCCTCTGGCAAGGGGAATGATGAACGGTGGGAACAGGGATGTGAATGAAGGCCCTGTGGGAGCAAGGCTTGCCCGCGATGGCGCACTCAAGATCGTCATCGCGAGCAAGCTGTGCTCCCACAGGTCATTCCATCGCAGTTCTTCCAAGGCGCAAAAATTTTCAGGAATGTTCATTTCGAAAAACAAACGAAAAAGTAGTGCATATGAACAATGACTACACCCAAAGAGCATAGTAGCCTTCGCTGGCGCTTGAACTTGAGGAGTCTTGCATGTCCGTCCGTCGCACCAAAATCGTCGCTACCCTTGGCCCGGCCAGTAATTCGCCGGAAGTTCTCGAACAGCTGATTCTGGCTGGCCTGGACGTTGCCCGTCTGAATTTCTCCCACGGCACTCCCGAAGAGCACAAGGCTCGTGCCAAGCTGGTACGCGACCTCGCCGCCAAGCACGGCCGCTTCGTTGCCCTGCTGGGTGACCTGCAAGGCCCGAAGATCCGCATCGCCAAATTCGCCAACAAGCGCATCGAGCTGAAGATCGGTGACAAATTCACCTTCTCCACCAGCCATCCGTTGACCGAAGGCAACCAGCAAGTGGTCGGCATCGACTACCCGGACCTGGTCAAGGACTGCGGCGTGGGCGACGAACTGCTGCTCGACGACGGTCGCGTGGTGATGCGTGTCGAGACCGCCACCGCCACCGAACTGAACTGCATCGTGACCATCGGCGGCCCGCTGTCGGACCACAAGGGCATCAACCGTCGCGGTGGTGGCCTGACCGCTCCGGCCCTGACCGAGAAAGACAAGGCCGACATCAAGCTGGCCGCGGAAATGGAAGTCGACTACCTCGCCGTGTCCTTCCCCCGTGACGCCGCCGACATGGAATACGCCCGTCAACTGCGCGACGAAGCCGGCGGCACCGCCTGGCTGGTGGCCAAGATCGAACGCGCCGAAGCCGTGGCCGACGACGAAACCCTCGATGGCCTGATCAAGGCGTCCGACGCGGTGATGGTGGCCCGTGGCGACCTCGGCGTGGAAATCGGCGACGCCGAGCTGGTGGGCATCCAGAAGAAAATCATTCTGCACGCACGCCGTCACAACAAAGCGGTGATCGTCGCGACCCAGATGATGGAGTCGATGATCCAGAACCCGATGCCGACCCGCGCCGAAGTGTCCGACGTAGCCAACGCCGTGCTCGACTACACCGACGCCGTGATGCTCTCGGCCGAGAGCGCCGCCGGCCTCTACCCGCTCGAAGCGGTGCAGGCCATGGCGCGTATCTGCATCGGTGCTGAAAAGCACCCGACCAGCAAGACCTCCAGCCACCGCATCGGCAAGACCTTCGAGCGCTGCGACGAGAGCATCGCCCTGGCAACGATGTACACCGCCAACCACTTCCCGGGCGTGAAGGCGATCATCGCCCTGACCGAAAGTGGCTACACGCCGCTGATCATGTCGCGCATCCGTTCCTCGGTGCCGATCTACGCGTTCTCCCCGCACCGTGAAACCCAGGCTCGTGCGTCCATGTTCCGTGGCGTCTACACCGTGCCGTTCGACCCGGCCGCCCTGCAACCGGGCGAAGTCAGCCAGGCGGCGGTGGATGAGCTGGTCAAGCGCGGCGTGGTGCAGACTGGCGACTGGGTCATCCTGACCAAGGGCGACAGCTACCACACCATCGGCGGCACCAACGGGATGAAGATCCTGCACGTTGGCGACCCGATGGTCTGAGTGACCAAGCGCTGAAAAACAAAAGCCCTGCCATGTGAATGGTGGGGCTTTTTGGTTTTTGCCTGCAAAAAATGTGGCGCTTGGACTGGCCCCATCGCGAGCAAGCTCGCTCCCACATTTTGGACTGCGTACACATCTCACCTGTGGGAGCGGGCTTGCTCGCGAAGGCGTCAGCCCATTCAAAATGGAGCAAGCTGACCCACCGATTTCGCGAGCAAGCTTTGCTCCCACATTTTGGACTGCGTACACATCTCACCTGTGGGAGCGGGCTTGCTCGCGAAGGCGTCAGCCCATTCAAAATGGATGCAAGCTGACCCACCGCTTTCGCGAGCAAGCCCGCTCCCACAGGGGTCTTGTGTTGAACACATTATTCATGAACACCACAGATCTACTGTGGGAGCGAGCTTGCTCGCGATAGAGCCGGGCCAGGCACCACAAAACTCAATGCCTGTTGATAAATCCCGACAACGCCTCTAGCGCCTCGGGCGAGCGCAGGCGTTGGGTGAACAGCTTGCCCTCTTCTTCAATCACCTTGCGCAACAGTTCCCGGTCCGGCGCTTTCATCAGTTGCTTGCTGATGCGCACCGCATCAGACGGCAGCGATTCGAAGCGCAACGCCACCTCCCGCGCCTTGGCCAATGCGGTTCAAGCGCACGGTCAGCACGCCGCGTTCACGGTCGAGCAACAGGGTTTCGGTCATGATCGGTCTCGCGTCTGGAAATCAGCGCTCAACCACGGGGCAGGAAGACGTCGGCCAGCAGTTGATTGCGCGGCAAGCCAGCCAGGTACAAACGCTTGGCAAAGGCCTCGACCCGGTCGGGATGGCCGCAGAGTAAGGCTTGGGTTTGCCGGGAAACAAGCCGCAGTTGCGCCAAGGCGGGCGGCGCCTCGGCCGCGGTCAGCAGCTCCACCGAGAGGTTTTCATGCTTGGCCGCTAGCGCCGCCAGGGGTTTGGCCAGGTAATGCCCGGCCGCGTCATGGGCCACGTGAATAAGGCGAATCGCGCCTTGGTGATGCTGGCGCAAAGCTTCGCGCAACAAGCCGAACAGCGGCGCCAGACCCGTGCCGGCGGCGAGCAGCCACAGCGGCCTGGCGTGCCAGTCGGGGTCATAGTGCAAAGCGCCGCCACGCAGTTCGCCCAGGCGGATCGGGTCGCCGGCCTTCATCTGCCGGGCCGCCTCGATGAACTGGCCGGGCTCGCGACAATCGAGGTGGAACTCCAGAAAACGGTCTTCTTCGGGCAAGCTCGCCAGGGAATACGGCCGGGCCACGTCTCCGGCCCACAGCACCAGATGCTGCCCGGCCCGATACCGCAGCGGCCGCTCGGGGGTGACGCGCAAGCGCAGCACCTCACCGCCCAGCCAATCCACAGCCGCCACCTGGGCGCCCTGGCCATCGCGTTGCGGGTCGAAGGTGTGGATCTGCACATCCTCGACCACCTGGCATTGGCAGGCCAGCCGCCACCCCTGGTCGCGCTGTGTCGGGCTCAAGGCGTCGGGCCGGCTGTCACGCACATCGCCCCCCACGCATTGCACCAGGCAGGCGTGGCAGCTCCCGGCGCGGCAACTGTAGGGCACCGCCACGCCAGCGCCGTTCAAGGCGTCCAGCAGGTTGCTGCCGGCCGCCACCGTCCATCGCCGGCCAGCGACTGTCAGTTCAGGCATCGACGTTCTCCCAGGCGGCGGCGCAACGATTGCGGCCGTCTCGCTTGGCACGGTACAGGGCCTGGTCGGCACGCTGCAACGCGTTGTCCAGGTCATCGCCCATGTCCAGCATCGTCATGCCCGCCGACAGGCTGAGGGCGCCGACCTGCAGGCCGATCAACTCGACTTCGGTGAATGCCAGCCGCAGCCGCTCGCAACAGGCCGTCAGACGCTGGGGATCGCAAGCGGGCAACAACATGACGAATTCCTCGCCGCCATAGCGGGCCAGTACATCGCCCTCGCGCAGGCACGCCGTGGCGACTGCGGCAAACGCCTGCAGCACCTGGTCGCCGGCGGCGTGGCCGTGCAGGTCGTTGATGCGTTTGAAATGGTCGAGGTCGATCAAGGCCAGGCCATGGGCGACGCCGGGCCTGAGGGTGTTGAGTTCGCGCGAAGCCAGGCGCAGGAAGTGCCGGCGATTGAACAGCCCGGTCAATTCATCAGTGGCCACCAAGTCTTCGAGCTGGCGCATCATGCCGCGCAAGGTGTCCTGGTGCGCCTGCAAGGCAAATCGCCGCTGACGCATGCGCTGGCGTGAGGTCTGGACGTAGCGGGCGTAAAACACCAGCCACACCAGCACGAGAAACAGCACGGCCACCTGCAACCCGGCCAGGGTGGGATCGGGAAGCCTGAAGAAGTAACCGTCCCAGAGGGTAATCGCGGTGAAGCTGATGAACACCAGTGACGCGCAGCGCACAAAGGCCCGGCGTGACAGGTGGAACAGCCCGAACAGCAGGATCAGCACATAGAACACCAGGAACACGCCCCGGGCCTGGTCCAGGTGCGCCATCATCCAGGTCTGCCAGCCCAGGCCGATCAACACCTGGACTTCGGTGAGGCTGGGGTCGGCGAAACGCAGGTTGCGGTCGGTGATAAACAGCGCGAACAACCCGGCCTGGCACAGCACGACCAACACGCTGCCGATGATGGCACCGCGCAACGAATCCAGGTAATGCCCACTGAAAAATGCCAGCCACAACAAAACCAGTGCCAGCGCGTACGTCGCGGCCGCCAAAGCGAAGCGTTTCAGCAAAAGACGTTGAATGGCGTTATGGGTCAATCGTTGACTCACCATGGGAAAGGAAACTGACAGGAGGCGTCCTACGCTACAGGCCAGACGCCACTTTAGTGGCGTGTAGGACAAATGACCATTCAATTCTGGAGCAGAAAAATGGCGTCAAAGCAATGGCCCAGATTGACGCAGTTGTTTGATGCTGGCAGGTGACCCTGTGGCGAGGGGATTTATCCCCGCTGGGCTGCGAAGCAGCCCTGAAAGTCAGTCAACTCGGTGTGTCAGGGTGTTCGCCTTCAGTCATTTTGGGGCTGCTTCGCAGCCCAGCGGGGATAAATCCCCTCGCCACAAAGGCAGCTCGCTCCCACAGGGGGCTAGCCTGCGATATACTGCCGCGCCTTTTTAGCGTCGCGCCAGCATGCCCGGCGTGCCTTATAGAGGTGCCGCCCGTCGACCGATGCACCCAAGCGGCCGGCACCTTATTGAATGTTCCCGTCTTTAGAGAGGAGCGCGACTCATGACCGTGATCAAGCAAGATGACCTGATACAGAGCGTTGCCGACGCCCTGCAGTTCATTTCCTACTACCACCCCGTGGATTTCATCCAGGCGATGCACGAAGCCTACCTGCGCGAAGAATCGCCGGCGGCCCGTGACTCCATGGCGCAGATCCTGATCAACTCGCGCATGTGCGCCACCGGCCATCGGCCGATCTGCCAGGACACCGGCATCGTGACCGTGTTCGTGCGCGTGGGCATGGACGTGCGTTGGGATGGCGCGACCATGGGCCTGGACGACATGATCAACGAGGGCGTGCGTCGCGCCTACAACCTGCCGGAAAACGTCCTGCGTGCCTCCATCCTCGCCGACCCGGCAGGCGCACGTAAAAACACCAAGGACAACACCCCGGCGGTCATCCACTACTCCATCGTCCCGGGCAACACCGTGGAAGTGGACGTGGCGGCCAAGGGCGGCGGCTCCGAGAACAAGTCGAAGATGGCCATGCTCAACCCGTCCGATTCCATCGTCGACTGGGTGCTGAAAACCGTTCCGACCATGGGCGCCGGCTGGTGCCCACCGGGCATGCTCGGCATCGGCATCGGCGGCACCGCCGAGAAAGCCGCGGTGATGGCCAAGGAAGTCTTGATGGAGTCCATCGACATCCACGAACTCAAGGCCCGCGGCCCGCAGAACCGTATCGAAGAGATGCGCCTGGAGCTGTTCGAGAAGGTCAACCAACTGGGCATCGGCGCCCAGGGCCTGGGTGGCCTGACCACCGTGCTCGACGTGAAGATCATGGACTACCCGACCCACGCCGCCTCCCTGCCGGTGTGCATGATCCCCAACTGCGCCGCCACCCGTCACGCCCACTTCGTGCTGGACGGCACGGGCCCGGCGTCGCTGGAAGCGCCACCGTTGGACGCCTACCCGGAAATCGTCTGGGAAGCCGGCCCGTCGGCCCGTCGCGTCAACCTCGACACTCTGACGCCGGAAGACGTGCAGAGCTGGAAGCCGGGCGAAACCGTGTTGCTCAACGGCAAGATGCTCACCGGCCGCGACGCGGCGCACAAGCGCATGGTCGAGATGCTGAACAAGGGTGAAACCTTGCCAGTGGACCTCAAGGGCCGCTTCATCTATTACGTCGGCCCGGTCGATCCGGTAGGCGACGAAGTCGTCGGCCCTGCTGGTCCCACCACCGCCACGCGGATGGACAAGTTCACCCGCCAGATCCTCGAGCAGACCGGCCTGTTGGGCATGATCGGCAAATCCGAGCGCGGCCCGACCGCCATCGAAGCGATCAAGGACAACAAGGCTGTCTATCTGATGGCCGTCGGCGGTGCTGCTTACCTGGTGGCTCAGGCGATCAAGAAATCCAAAGTCCTGGCGTTCGCCGAACTAGGGATGGAAGCGATCTACGAGTTCGAGGTCAAGGACATGCCGGTGACTGTCGCCGTGGACAGCAAGGGCGAGTCGGTGCACATCACGGGTCCTGCCATCTGGCAGAAGAAGATCAGCGACAGCCTGGCGGTCGAAGTGCAGTAACAGGCATTTTGGCGCAGTGAAAAAGGCCGGTGGGGCGACAAGTCCACCGGCCTTTTTTGTGCGCACAGAAACCAGCCACAACGGTTTGTATCCAGCATTCAAGTAAAACTGACCCGCCGCTATCGCGAGCAAGCTCGCTCCCACAGGGGATAAGCGGTGAATTGAGGTGCTGTGGTCACCTGGGTCCCAGTGTGGGAGCGAGCTTGCTCGCGATGGCGGTGGGTCAGCCGACATCAATGTTGAATGTGCCGGCGTCTTCGCGAGCAAGCCGCTCCCACAGGGGATAAGCGGTGAATTGAGGTGCTGTGGTCACCTGGGTCCCAGTGTGGAAGCGAGCTTGCTCGCGATGGCGGTGGGTCAACCGACATCGATGTTGGATGTGCCGACGTCTTCGCGAGCAAGCCCGCTCCCACACTGGTCATGGGCAGGCTCAAGTACATGATCGCTCAAAGCAACCGCCATGCTATCGTGCCCGCCCGACTTTCCACTGGTTTACGCCAGCATGCTGCCGACCACCCGTACCTTGCGTCTGTCGTTGTACACCTTGCTGATCCTCACCGGCGCGGCGGTTGCCGCCACCCTCGCCGTGCGCCACGCCGAACGCGTGGCCTTGGAAGAGGACGCCAGCCGGGCCAGCCAACAGTTGGCGCTGTACGCCAACTCGTTGCACACCCTGATCGAACGCTACCGTGCCCTGCCCGCTGTGCTGGCGCTGGATCCGGAGTTGCGCTCGGCCCTCAAGGGGTCGGTCAGTGCGACGCAGCAGGACGCGTTGAACCGCAAGCTCGAACAGATCAATGGCGCCGCCCAGTCATCCACCCTGGAATTGCTCGACCACACAGGCCTGGCCGTCGCGGCTAGCAACTGGCGCCTGCCCAGCAGCTATGTCGGGCACAACTATGGTTTCCGTCCCTATTTCCTCCAGACCCGCACCCAGGGCACCGGGCGGTTTTATGCGGTGGGCGTGACCAGCGGCATCCCGGGGTATTTCCTCTCCAGCGCCGTGACCGGCGACAACGGCGAGTTCCTTGGCGCGATGGTGGTGAAGCTGGAGTTTCCGGAGCTGGAACGCGAATGGCGCCAGGGCAGCGACACCCTGCTGGTCAGCGATGCCCGGGGCATCATCTTCATCGCCAATCGCCCAGGCTGGCGTTATCGCCACTTGCAGCCGCTGACCGACAGCGACCGTGCCGAACTCAAGGCCACCCGCCAATACGACAAACAACCGTTGCAACCCCTGGCCTATGAACCGCTGCGACGCTTCGATGACAATAGCCATTTGGCCCGGGTCGAGGCCCCCGATGGCTCGGCGGACTACCTGTGGGAATCCTTGCCGTTGAGCGCCGAAGGCTGGACCCTGCACTTGCTGCGTCGCCCACAGATCGCCTTCGAGGACCTGCGCAACGCCGGGCTTGCCGCCGCCGGGTTGTGGCTGACGCTGGTGTTCCTGTTGCTGTTTCTCAACCAACGCTGGCGCCTGGCAAGGTTGCGCCAGCGCAGCCGCGAAGAGCTGGAACGGCTGGTGGAGGAGCGCACCCGGGATCTGCGCACCGCCCAGGACGGCCTGGTGCAATCGGCCAAGCTGGCGGCGTTGGGGCAGATGTCGGCGGCCCTGGCCCATGAAATCAACCAACCCTTGACCGCCCAGCGCATGCAATTGGCAACCCTGCGCTTGCTGCTGGATCACGGTCGGGTCGATGACGCCTACAAGGCCCTCAAGCCGGTGGACGACATGCTGACCCGCATGGCCGCCCTCACCGGCCACTTGAAGACGTTCGCCCGCAAAAGCCCCAGCGGCCTGCGCGAACGCCTGGACCTGGCGGCGGTGGTGGACCAGGCCCTGCAACTGCTGGACACGCGCCTGCGCGACGAACAGGTCAGCACCGTGTTGCACCTGACCCGTCCGGCGTGGGTGCGCGGCGATGCGATCCGCCTCGAACAAGTGTTGATCAACCTGTTGCGCAACGCCCTCGACGCCATGGCCGACCAACCCATCAAGCGCCTGGAAGTACGCCTGGAAGCCGATGAGCAATTGTGGCGCCTGAGCGTCAGCGACAGCGGCACCGGGATCGCCGAGGAACACCTGGCCCAGGTGTTCGATCCGTTTTTCACCACCAAGGCCGTGGGCGATGGCCTGGGCCTGGGGCTGGCGGTTTCGTTTGCAATCATCCATGAGTCCGGCGGGCGCCTGAGCGCGGACAACCACGAGCACGGCGCGGTATTCTGCGTGACCTTGCCCATCGATCAGGAGGCGCAACTGCATGCTTGATTCAGTCATGGTCGTGGATGACGAAGGCAGCATTCGCAGTGCCGTCGAGCAATGGTTGAGCCTGTCGGGGTTCCAGGTGCAACTGTTCAGCCGCGCCGACGAATGCCTGGCCCGGTTGCCGGAGCATTTCCCCGGAGTAATCCTCAGCGACGTGCGCATGCCCGGCCTCAGCGGCCTGGAGCTGCTGGCCGAAGTGCGCCGCCGCGATCCGGACCTGCCGGTGATCCTGTTGACCGGCCACGGTGACGTGCCCATGGCCGTGGAGGCCATGCGCGACGGCGCCTACGACTTCCTGGAAAAACCCTTCAGCCCCGAAGCCCTGCTCGGCAGCCTGCGTCGGGCCCTGGACAAGCGCACCCTGGTCCTGGAAAACCGCCGCCTGCATGAACAGGCCGACGCCCGGGCTCGGCTCGATGGCACGCTGCTGGGGGTGTCCCGTGCCCTGCAAAACCTGCGGCGCCAGGTGCTGGACCTGGCGGCACTGCCGGTCAACGTCTTGATCCGCGGCGAGACCGGCAGCGGCAAGGAACTCGTCGCCCGCTGCCTGCACGACTTCGGCCCGCGGGCGAGCAAACCTTTCGTCGCGTTGAACTGCGCAGCCATTCCCGAACCGCTGTTCGAGGCGGAGCTGTTCGGCCACGAAAGCGGCGCCTTCACCGGTGCCCAAGGCAAGCGCATCGGCAAACTCGAATACGCCGACGGCGGTACGCTGTTTCTCGACGAAATCGAAAGTATGCCCCTGGCCCAGCAGGTCAAGTTGCTACGGGTGTTGCAGGAGAAGAAACTCGAACGCCTGGGTTCCAACCAGAGCATCCAGGTGGACCTGCGCATCATCGCCGCCACCAAGCCCGACCTGCTGGACGAAGCCCGGGCCGGACGCTTTCGCGAAGACCTGGCCTATCGCTTGAACATCGCCGAGCTCCGCCTGCCGCCGCTGCGCGAACGGCGCGAGGACATTCCCCTGCTGTTCGAACACTTCACCCATCACGCCGCCGAACGCCTGGGCCGCCCCGCTGCGCCCCTGAGCGGTCCGCAGTTGAGCCATCTGCTCAGCCACGACTGGCCGGGGAACGTGCGGGAACTGGCCAACGTCGCCGAGCGCCAGGTGTTGGGGCTGGATCAACTGCCCGTCCTGGAGACGGAGCCGGGCCAGTCCCTCGCGGCCCAGCAGGAAGCCTTCGAAGCCCAGTGCCTGCGCGCCGCCCTGACTCGGCACAAAGGCGATGTGAAAGCCGTGCTAGAAGAACTGCAACTGCCACGCCGCACCTTCAATGAAAAGATGCAGCGACATGGCTTGAATCGGGAGATGTTTTTGTAGGGCCCGCTGAATTTGCTGTGTCTGTACCGGCCTCATCGCGAGCAAGCTCGCTCCCACAGGGTGATGTGTACGCCGGACGAATGTGGGAGCGGGCTTGCTCGCGAAGGCGTCGAGTCAGTCAGTATTGAATGGGCTGACACACCGCTTTCGCGAGCAAGCCCGCTCCCACAGGGTGATGTGTACGCCGGACAAATGTGGGAGCGAGCTTGCTCGCGATAGGGCCGCCACAGACGAAGAATCTCTCCCCGCATAAGCGGATTACCGCCCACACACCCAGCCACAATGAGCGGATTTCCGCTCACGCAACGCCCCGCCCCCCTCTAAACCGGCCCTCCGCCACCTGGCACAGCTCCTGCTATAGCCCTGTCAGGCTGCGTTCCCACGCGCTCCACAAAAACAATTAAACGAAGGATCCTTCAATGGACAACTCCAACGCCCTGCCCATTGGGTCGGCTGCCGTGCCCGCCCGTGAAAGAACCACCGCCAGCCGGATCAAATCGATCTTCAGCGGCTCGGTCGGCAACATGGTCGAGTGGTATGACTGGTACGTCTACGCCGCATTCTCGTTGTACTTCGCCAAAGTCTTCTTCCCCAAGGGCGACACCACCGCCCAATTGCTCAACACTGCAGCGATCTTCGCCGTGGGCTTCCTGATGCGCCCGATCGGCGGCTGGTTGATGGGCCTGTACGCTGACCGCGCCGGTCGCAAACGTGCGTTGATGGCCTCGGTGTACCTGATGTGCTTCGGCTCGCTGATCATCGCCTTGAGCCCGAGCTACGAAACCATCGGCGTCGGCGCGCCGATCCTGCTGGTGTTTGCCCGCCTGCTCCAAGGTCTGTCGGTGGGTGGCGAGTACGGCACCTCGGCGACCTACCTGAGCGAGATGGCGACCAAGGAACGTCGCGGCTTCTTCTCCAGCTTCCAGTACGTGACCCTGATCTCCGGCCAGCTCATCGCCCTGGGCGTGCTGATCGTGCTGCAACAATTCCTCACCACCGAACAGCTGTATGCCTGGGGCTGGCGCATCCCGTTCGCCATCGGCGCGCTGTGTGCGGTCGTGGCGTTGTACCTGCGTCGCGGCATGGAGGAAACCGAGTCGTTCACCAAGAAGGAAAAAGCCAAGGAAAGCGCGATGCGCACCTTGATGCGCCATCCAAAAGAGCTGATGACTGTGGTCGGCCTGACCATGGGCGGCACCCTGGCCTTCTACACCTACACCACCTACATGCAGAAATACCTGGTGAACACCGTCGGCATGAGCATTTCCGACTCCACCACCATTTCCGCCGCCACGCTGTTCCTGTTCATGTGCCTGCAGCCGGTGATCGGTGGGCTGTCGGACAAGATCGGTCGCCGGCCGATCCTGATCGCCTTCGGCATCCTCGGCACCCTGTTCACCGTGCCGATCCTCACCACCTTGCACACCATCCAGACCTGGTGGGGCGCGTTCTTCCTGATCATGGCGGCACTGATCATCGTCAGCGGCTACACCTCGATCAACGCCGTGGTGAAAGCCGAGTTGTTCCCTACCGAAATCCGCGCCCTGGGCGTCGGCCTGCCGTACGCACTGACTGTGTCGATCTTCGGCGGCACCGCTGAATACATCGCCCTGTGGTTCAAGAGCATTGGCATGGAAACTGGCTACTACTGGTACGTGACGGCCTGCATCGCCGTGTCGCTGCTGGTGTACATCACCATGAAAGACACCCGCAAGCATTCGCGGATCCTGACCGACTGACCTCCAAGGTCGTACAAACAAAAGGGGCGAACCTGACAGGTTCGCCCCTTTTTTTCGTTCCATGTCTAAAGATTTATCCGACATTAATCTCTGGTTAATGCCTCCCCTCCATCCTCATCCTCAACAGAACGCCATTCGATATGCCGGTAAGGGATCTCATTGACCGTTCTACGGCAACTGACAACATATCGATTAAATAGATTTGTTTTAGCCATTTTTTGCGCTTTTTAATCAAATTAACGAGCGTAATATGAACTCCACACCCAAGGCGCTAACGCCAAAACATTCTGGAGCACGACCATGAAAACCAAACTGATCATCGCCCTGACCCTGTCCGTACTGGCCGCCAATACTTTTGCTGCCGATGGTTTCGACCGCACCAGCTCGGCCATCGCCGCTGATGGTTACGACCGTACTGGCGCTGCCACCCTCGCCGCCGATGGCTTCGATCGCACTAACGGCGCAATCGCTGAAGATGGCTTCGACCGCACCAACGGCGCTACCGTCGCTGAAGATGGTTTCGACCGCACCAACGGTGCCCTCGCTGCCGACGGTTTCGACCGCACTAACGGTGCCCTCGCTGCCGACGGTTTCGACCGCACCAACGGCGCCCTCGCTGCCGACGGTTTCGACCGCACCAACGGTGCCCTCGCTGCCGACGGTTTCGACCGAACCAACGGCGCCCTCGCTGCCGACGGTTTCGACCGCACCAACGGTGCCCTCGCTGCCGACGGTTTCGACCGCACTAACGGTGCCCTTGCTGAAGATGGCTTCGACCGCACCAACACTGCTGCCATCAGCTAATCCGATCACCACACCCTCACAGCCCGGCTTCGGCCGGGCTTAGTTGTTTTTGGGGTAAGTGAAACCCCCATGGCTATAACAGCGGAGCACGACTTGTCTGGTTTCAGAGATCCAATGTGGGAGCGAGCTTGCTCGCGATAGCGGTGTTTCAGTCGACAACGATGCTGACTGACCCACCGCTATCGCGAGCAAGCTCGCTCCCACAGGGTTCCAAGGGTGCTGACAAAAACAGTGGGGCCCTGCACTATCTTCAAATCCCTTTAAACTCCCTCGCAGGATCCTCTCCAGCCATGCCCGAAGATATCCACTTCTACGAACCCGCCAATGGCCACGGCCTGCCCCACGATCCATTCAACGCCATCGTCGGCCCGCGCCCCATCGGCTGGATTTCGTCCCAGGATGGCGAAGGCCGCTTGAACCTGGCGCCCTATAGCTTCTTCAACGCCTTCAATTACATTCCACCGATCATTGGATTCTCCAGCGTCGGGCGCAAAGACAGCCTGAACAACATCGAACAGACCGGTGAATTCGCCTGGAACCTGGCCACCCGCCCGCTCGCCGAACAGATGAACCAGAGCTGCGCGATGGTCGCGCCAGAGGTCAACGAGTTCGAACTGGCGGGTTTGACGACCGCCCCGTCACGGGTGATCCAGGTGCCGCGTGTGGCCGAAAGCCCGGTGTCCTTCGAATGCAAGGTCACGCAGATCATTCAATTGCAGCGGGCGGACAAAGGGCTGGTGCCGAGCTGGCTGATCCTCGGCGAAGTGGTCGCCGTGCATATCGCCCAGTGGCTGTTGAAGGATGGGGTGTACGACACCGCCGCCGCCGAGCCGATCTTACGCGGGGGTGGGCCGGCGGATTATTTCCAGCTGGGGCCTGAGGCGTTGTTCAAGATGCATCGTCCAAAGTAGGAGCAACGCGATCCCCTGTGGCGAGGGGATTTATCCCCGTTGGGCTGCGAAGCGGCCCCCCAAACAGTCACCTCAATCTATCTGAGCTACCGAGTTGGCAGGTTTTAGGGCTGCTTCGCAGCCCAGCGGGGATAAATCCCCTCGCCACAAAAGCAATCCCTTCTATGCTGGTTTACCAGACCAACCTGCCCTCGTCGTCGACCCCCTTTAGACGGGTCAACCGCATGGCAGCCGCAGCGTCGGCCTCGGCAGCAGTCTTGAAGGTCTGCTTTTCAAGCACCTTGTTGAAGCGCGGCGCACCTGAGCCGCCGATGGCCTTGGTGGCAATGGCGGCATGGTAGCCGCCTTCCGTGGGAACAACAGCAGAAACAGCTTCAAAGGTTTCAAAGGCTTTACGTGCCATGTCTTGTGCATCCCGGCGGTGGAAAATGACGGTCATTAAACCTTCAACCGGCCAGTTTGTGTACCTGCGCCCGGCACCCTTCGGTCGCCTGGGCGGCGGAGACTTCCCGGAAGGTGTGGAAATCCAGGCTGCTCACCACCAGGTCCTGCACCAGCTCGGCGAAAATCGCCATGGCCGGTGAATTGAAGTAGGCGTCCATCGACGGCTGGTTGACCCAGAGCCCGGACACCAGCCACAAATCAGCGTCGCATTGCGATTGCTGCAAGGCAAAGTGCAGGCAACCGGGTGCCTGGCGCGAAGGCGCGATCAGCGTGCTCAGGCGTGCCCCCAGTTGCTTGGAGCACCCGCCGCGGGCCCGGACGAAAGCCATGTGGCTGACGGGGATCTGTGTAGTCATGTTCAACCCTCCCAGGTAATCCGTTGTGCAGCCGGGGACAGGCTGCGACAGGATCAAAGGTTAAGCGCCACGCCGCCAGCTTCGTTAGTCGATTCCTGCCGACCCATTGCACAATCCTGCGCACCCGCCGCACAGAATCCGCCACCGATCCCGTTGCAACTCGAGAAGTTGAAACAAAAGGTTTCAAGCAAGTTTCGCCAGCGTTGCACCGTCATGGCCCATTGCGCCGTGCAGGATCAGGCAAGCTTTCAACAGGATGTTGCTACCGCTGCGCCTTGCACAAACATAAGCTTTGCTCATCGCTCCCTATCGCCTGAGGATCCCGGCATGTCGCCACTCGATCACGCCCACGTCCCGCTGGACACGTACCTGGAACAACAGCGCGCCGAACTCGCGTCGATCATCGACCGCAACACCAGCGAAGACGGCAGCTACGCCACGGCCATCGGCTCGCTGCACCTGTCGCGGCACAGCCAGCCGCACAGATTCGCCCCGGTGCTGGCGCAACCGGCGCTGTGCATCATGGCCCAGGGCAGCAAGCAGGTGTGCCTGGCGGACGAGTCGTTCCAATACGACCCGCTCCATTACCTGGTGGTCTCGGTCTCGATGCCGCTCAGTGGCTGCATCACCGACGTTTCGGCCGGCCAGCCGGTCCTGGCCCTGCGCCTGGACATCGACCCGACGGAAATCACCGCGTTGATCGCCGATGCCGGCCCCTTGGGCGTGCCGACCCGCCCCGCCGGGCGCGGGCTGTATATCGAGCGCCTGGACACGCCGATGCTCGACGCGGTACTGCGTCTGGCACGGCTGCTGGACACGCCGAAAGACATCGCCATGCTCGCGCCTCTGGTGCGCCGGGAAATCCTCTATCGCCTGCTGCGCAGTCCGCAAGGCTATCGGCTGTATGAAATCGCCATCGCCAACAGTCAGAGCCATCGCATCAGCCAGGCGATCAAATGGCTCAACGGCCATTTCGAACAGCCGCTGCGTATCGATGACCTGGCCCGGGAGGTGAACCTCAGCGTCTCGACCCTGCATCACCGCTTCAAGGCCATGACCGCCATGAGCCCGTTGCAATACCAGAAGCAACTGCGCCTGCAGGAAGCCCGCCGGCTGATGTTGGCCGAGGGGCTGGAAGCCTCGGCGGCGGGGTATCGGGTGGGTTATGAAAGCCCTTCGCAGTTCAGCCGCGAGTACAGCCGGTTGTTCGGTGCGCCGCCGTTGCGGGATCTGGCGCGGTTGCGGATGACCGTTTGAGCTGGGTTTTGTGTTGGCTGGGCCGGCCTCATCGCGAGCAAGCTCGCTCCCACATTGGGTCTGTTGTGAACAAAGAATCTGTGTTCACTGAAGATCCCCTGTGGGAGCGAGCTTGCTCGCGATGGGGCCAATAAAAACACCTCAACACTTCGCTGTCCAAACACCCTGGTCAATCTCAATCAATGTCGGCCCCTGCCGCTCACGGGCCGCCAGCAACGCAGCTCGCAGTGAAGGCACATCCTCGATGGCTTGGGCAAAGCAGCCCAAGGCCTTGGCGACACCGATGAAATCCGGGGTGTAGATGTCCACGCCTACCGGTTCGATGGCGCGGTTGAGCATGTATTTCTTGATCTCTTCGTAGCCCTGGTTATTCCACAGCAGCACGATCACTGGCGTGCGCGCTTCCACGGCGCTGGCCAGTTCCGGCAAGGTGAACTGCAACCCGCCGTCGCCGATCAGGCACACCACCGCGGGGCGGCAGTGACCCAGGTCCTTGCCGCCGAGCCAGGCGCCGATGGCCGCCGGCAACGCGTAGCCGAGGGTGCCGTAGCCGGTGGAGGCATTGAACCAGCGGCGCGGCTGATCCGGGTTGAAGGTCAGGTTGCCGGTGTACACCGGTTGCGTGGAATCACCAACAAACACCGCCTCCGGTAACGCCTGCAAGACCGTGTCGAGAAACAAGGTCTGGGCCCGGGTCGCGGCGTCCCAACTGCCTTGAAGCTCCGCGCGCAACCGAGCGGCACGCGCCGGCCCCCAATCGGCGTGACGCTCGGCCAAGGGGTGCCGGTCCAATTCATCGAGCAAAGCCCGGGCGGCGACACGGGCGTCGGCCACCAGGGCCAAGTGCGGCGGGTAATTGCGCACGGTCTGGTCCGGGTCGATGTCGATACGCAGCAGCGCACCGGGAATCTCGAAGCCACCGGCAAAGGTAATGTCGTAATCGGTCTCGGCCAGTTCGGTGCCGATGGCCAGCACCACATCCGCCTCGGCCACCAACGCACGGGTGGCGACCAGGCTCTGGGTGGAGCCGATCAGCAACGGATGGCGCGCAGGCAGCAGGCCTTTGGCATTGATGGTCAACGCCACGGGCGCGCCGAGGCGTTCGGCCAGTTCGGTTAATTCAGCCGCTGCGTCGAGGGCCCCGCCACCGGCCAGGATCAAAGGCCGTCGAGCCGTCGCCAGCAGGTCGACCATTTGTTTGACCGCACCTGGTGCGGCACCGGCGCGGCTGATGTGCACCGGCACGCTGGCGAGCAAGGCATCGGCGTCTTCGACCAAAACATCCAACGGGATTTCAATGTGCACCGGTCGCGGGCGCCCGGCCTGGAACACCGCGAACGCCCGGGCCAGCACGCCGGGCAACTCGGCGGCGGACATCAGCGTGTGGGAAAACGCCGCGACACCGCCCACCAGCGCGCTCTGGTTCGGCAGTTCATGCAGCTTGCCGCGCCCACCGCCCAACTGGCTGCGCGACTGTACGCTGGAGATCACCAGCATCGGGATCGAATCGGCGTAGGCCTGGCCCATGGCGGTGGCGATGTTGGTCATGCCGGGGCCGGTGATGATGAAACACACGCCGGGTTTGCCGCTGACCCGGGCGTAGCCGTCGGCCATGAAGCCTGCGCCCTGCTCATGACGCGGCGTCACATGGCGGATGCTGGAACGGGCCAGTCCACGGTACAGCTCGACGGTATGCACGCCGGGAATGCCGAACACCTGCTCCACACCATAACCTTCGAGTAACTTGACCAATACTTCGCCGCACGTCGCCATTGCCATCGCCTTTTTTCTTGTCTTGGACAGAGCCCTGCGGGGCCCTTTTTGTCCTTGGAATGGCGTTATTGGAACGGGCGAGGCGTGGCGACAACAATGGATAAAAAGTCATACTAGCCATGTCCTCACGTCATGGCTTGATCGAAATGAAACGACTCCCCCCGTTGCCAGCGCTGCACACGTTTCTGATCACGGCCCAATGCTGCAACTTCACCCGGGCCGCCGAACAACTGCACATCACCCAGGGTGCGGTGAGCCGGCAGATCGCCGGGCTGGAAGATCATTTGGGTTATGCCTTGTTCCAGCGCCAGGCCCGCGGCTTGAGCCTGACCGCCGAGGGCCAGGCGTGGCTGCCACGGGTGCAGCAAGTGTTCAGCCTGATCGGCGAAGCGGTCGAGCAGATCGGCGAGAAGCGCCAGACCCTACAGCTCAAGGCCCCGACCTGTGTGATGCGCTGGTTGCTGCCGCGCCTTTTGCAATGGCAAAAGGAACGGCCGGACGTGCCGGTGGAACTGACCACCACCGTCAGGCACGGGGTGGATTTCCAGCGCGAAGCGTTCGACGCCGCGGTGGTCTATGGCCCACCACCGGACTCCGCGCTGGCATGCCTGCACCTGTTCGATGAACAACTGACGCCCGTCTGCTCCCGCCCGGTCCTGGAAGGTCCGGTGCCGCTGCATGAACCCGCCGACTTGCAACACCACCTGCTGTTGCATCCGGCCCTTGACGAGCGCGACTGGAACGCCTGGCTGGCGGCGGCCGATGTGCACTTGAACCAGGTCAACAAGGGCCAGCACTTCGAAACCCTGGACCTGGCAATGTCGATGGCCTCCCAGGGCACCGGCGTGGCGATTGGCGACTGGGCGCTGATCGGCGACGACCTGAGCGCCGGCCGGCTGGTGATGCCGTTCGAGTTGAAGGTCAAGACCGGGCTGGGCTATCACCTGGTGCACCCACGTAAACCCGAGGCGTCGGGGCCGTTGCAGGAGTTGATGGGGTGGTTGGTGGAGCAGGCACGGGCGCGGTAGCAACGTCACAGCAAGCCCCTGTGGGAGCAAGGCTTGCCCGCGATGAAGGCGACGCGGTCTCTCAGAGATCGAGGTGGCTGTTTCGCGAGCAAGCTTTGCTCCCACAAATCCGCTCGCCACATAAGCCGGGCAGGCCTCAAGCCATCAGGATTATCAGAGCAGATTCGGCGCCTGCGCCGGTTCGATCTGTGCCCAATGCGAGGTGTCTTCACGGTGCTGCTGCAGGTACGGCAACACCGCCCCCAGCAACGGCGCCTTGAACGCATCCTGGAAACGATGGGCCAGGCCCGGGATCAGTTTCAACTGGCTGCCTTGGATGTGCGCCGCCAAGTGCACGCCATGCATCACCGGCAGCAACGGGTCGGCGGTGCCGTGGACGACCAGGGTCGGCACCCGCAGTTGATTGAGCAGTGCCACTCGGCTGGGCTCGGCCATGATCGCCATGATCTGGCGCTTCACGCCTTCGGGGTTGAAGGCTCGGTCATAGGCCACGGCGGCCTGATGCAGCAAGGCCTGGCGATCGTCCACCACCATCGGGCTGCCCAACGCGGCCAACAGATCGGCCTGCTGCTGCAGTGCCGCTTCGCGATCCGGCGCGCTGCGCCGCGACAGCAACTGCACCAGCGCGGCGCTGGGTGCGGGCAAGCCTTCGGCACCGGAACTGGTCATTATCAGGGTCAGGCTTTCGACCCGCTGCGGCGCCATGGCGGCCATGTGCTGGGCGATCATCCCGCCCATGCTCACACCCAACACGTGGAAGCTTTGCACCTGCAACGCGTCCATCAGCCCCAGCCCGTCGTCGGCCATGTCCGTCAGGGTATACGGCGCGGCCACGGGCAAACCGAGCTTGTAGCGCAGGGCTTCAAAGGTCAGGTTGGCGCTGCCGGGCGCCTGGCGCCACGTGGACAGACCGACGTCGCGGTTGTCGTAGCGAATCACCCGGAAACCCTGCTCGCACAGGGCGACCACCACTTCGTCCGGCCAATGGATCAATTGTCCACCCAGGCCCATCACCAACAGCAATGCCGGATCCGAGGCACGACCAACGCTCTGGTAGGCCAGGCTGACCTGATCCAGATCGACATGGTGGGTTGCAACATTGACATCACAACGAGACGCCGCCATCGACGGCAGGCCGAAACACAACGCGGCCAGGAAAATAAGTACACGCATGAAGAAACACCGAAACGCAGAACCCCAGTAGAGCGCGAGTCTGATGAAGTTTGTTCAAGCGCGCTGCCACAGTTGCGTGACAGTTTGATGAAGATTGCCGAGCGGTTGCCTGCGCGAAGGATGTACCTGTGGGAAAGGATGTACCTGTGGGAGCAAAGCTTGCTCGCGATACAAGCACCTCGATTCCAGAGAAATCGCGTTGGCTTCATCGCGAGCAAGCTTTGCTCCCACAGGTACCCGCTCAAGGCGCCGGTTTCAGGCCAGTTGGCTACGCAACTGCCGCGCCGCCGCCACCATGTTCACCAGTGCCGCTTCCGTCTCCGGCCAGGCCCGGGTTTTCAGCCCGCAGTCGGGGTTGATCCACAGCCGCTCGGCGGCGATCCGCTTTACCGCCTTGCTCATCAGCGCCACCATCTCGGCCGTGTCCGGCACCCGTGGCGAGTGGATGTCGTAGACGCCCGGGCCGATGTCGTTCGGGTAGTCGAAGGCCTCGAATGCTTCCAGCAACTCCATGTCCGAACGGGAGGTCTCGATGGTGATGACGTCGGCGTCCATGTCGGCGATAGCCTTGATCACGTCATTGAACTCGCTGTAGCACATGTGGGTATGGATCTGGGTTTCGTCGCCCACCCCCGACGCACACAAACGGAACGCGTCAACCGCCCAGTCCAGGTACTCCTGCCATTGTCCGCGACGCAACGGCAACCCTTCACGGAACGCCGCCTCGTCGATCTGCACAATCTTGATCCCGGCTTTTTCCAGGTCCAGCACTTCGTCCCGCAGGGCCAGGGCCAATTGTCGGGCCTGGACCTGGCGCGACACATCTTCGCGGGGGAACGACCACATCAGCATGGTCACGGGACCGGTGAGCATGCCTTTCATGACCCTGTCGGTCAGGCTTTGCGCGTAGCGGATCCAGTCGACAGTCATGGCTTTCGGGCGGCTGATGTCGCCGTAGATGATCGCCGGTTTCACGCAACGCGAGCCATAACTCTGCACCCAGCCGAAACGGGTGAAGGCGTAGCCGTCCAGCTGCTCGGCGAAATATTCCACCATGTCGTTGCGCTCGGCTTCACCGTGCACCAACACGTCCAGTCCCAGGCGTTCCTGGATCTGCACGGCATGGCGGATCTCGGTGTGCATGGCGTCCTGATAGTCGTTGGCCGACAACTTGCCCTGCTTGTAGGCCTGACGGGCCAGGCGAATGGCCGGGGTCTGCGGGAAGGAGCCGATGGTGGTGGTAGGAAACGTCGGCAGCGCCAGGCGTGCGCGCTGGCGTTCGATGCGCTGGGCAAACGGTGAATGCCGCTGGCTATCCTGTGGCCCGATCGCCGCCAGGCGCGCCTGGACCTCGGCTTTGTGAATGCGCGTCGAGCCGGCGCGACGGGCCTGCACCGCGCGGCTGTCGCTCAAGGCCTGCTGCACGGCGGGGGCCTGTGGATCGTTCAGTGCATCGCGCAGCACCGCGACTTCACCACACTTCTGCACGGCAAAGGCGAGCCAGCTCTTGAGTTCGGGATCGAGCCGGTCTTCACGTTCCAGGTCCACCGGGCTGTGCAGCAGCGAACACGAGGTGCTGACCCAAAGGTTGTCGCCAAAGCGCTCCTGGGCCGGTTGCAATTGCGCCAGTGCCTGTTCCAGCTCGCAGCGCCAGACGTTGCGCCCGTTGACCAGGCCCACCGAGAGAATCTTGTAGGTCGGCAGGCGGTCCAGCACCTGGCCCAGTTGTTCCGGGTCACGTACCGCGTCGATGTGCAAACCGTCCACCGGCAGGCTCACCGCCAGGCCAAGGTTGTCTTGCAGGCCACTGAAATAGGTGGCCACGAGTTTTTTCAACGGCGAGTACTGAAGAATGTGGTAGGCCCGCTCGAAGGCGCTCCTCCAGGCCAAGGGCAGGTCGAGGGTGAGGATCGGTTCGTCGATCTGCACCCATTCCACGCCCTGGGCTTTGAGGCGGTTGAGGATTTCACCGTAGACCGGCAGCAGGCGCTCCAGCAGGTCGAGCTTGTCGAACGCCTCGCCCTTGGCCTTGCCCAGCCACAAGTAGGTCAACGGGCCGATGATCACCGGTTTGACCTGATGACCCAAGGCATGGGCCTCGTCCACTTCGTCGAACAACTGTTCCCAACTCAGGGCGAAGGCCTGGTCAGCGGAAAACTCCGGGACCAGGTAGTGGTAATTGGTGTCGAACCACTTGGTCAACTCCTGGGCGTATTGTGCCTGGCCGTGGTCGGCACCGCAGCAACTGGCCGTGGCGCCACGGGCCATGGCGAACAGGGTGTCGAGGGTCGGTCGGCCCTGGGTATTCAGAGTGCTGTGGAAACGCGATGGAACGGCGCCCAGGGTCAAGCTATGGCTGAGCACCTGGTCGTACCAGGCAAAATCGCCGACGGGCAGCAGGTCGATGCCGGCGTCTTTTTGCAGTTGCCAATGCCGGGCCCGCAGTTCACGCCCCACGGCTTGCAACGCGGCCGGGGCCAGGTCGCCCTTCCAGTAGGCTTCGAGGGCTTTTTTCAGTTCGCGGTCGGCGCCGATGCGGGGAAAACCGAGGGTGTGGGCCAGGGCCATGGTGTGCGTCCTCCTGTAAAAGATGGCGCCATTGTCGACAGCTCGACCCACATGAGACAAACTCAACCTTTTCGTGTTGATCACAAGTTTTACTCATGGAGCAACTCCGGTGCTTGAACTCCGTCACCTCAAGACCCTGCACGCCCTGCGTGAAGCCGACAGCCTGGTCGAAGCCGCCGAACGCCTGCACCTGACTCAATCCGCCCTCTCCCACCAGTTCAAGGAACTGGAAGAGCGCCTGGGCATGCAGTTGTTCGTGCGCAAGACCAAGCCGGTACGCTTCACCAGCGCCGGCCTGCGCCTGTTGCAACTGGCCGATGCCGCCCTGCCGTTACTGCGCAGTGCTGAACGGGACATCGCCCGCTTGGCGGGCGGCACCGCCGGACGGCTGCACATGGCCATCGAGTGCCACAGTTGCTTCCAGTGGTTGATGCCGACCATCGACCAGTTCCGCGATGCCTGGCCGGAAGTCGAACTGGACCTGGCCTCGGGCTTCGCCTTCGCCCCCCTGCCGGCCTTGGCCCGGGGCGACCTCGACCTGGTGGTGACCTCCGACCCGCTGGAATTGGCCGGCATCACCTACGTGCCGCTGTTCACCTACGAAGCGATGCTCGCCGTCGCCAACCAGCATCGGTTGGCGGGCAAGGCGTACATCGTCCCCGAAGACCTGATCAGCGAAACCCTGATCACCTACCCGGTGGAGCGCGATCGGCTGGACATCTTCACGCGCTTCCTGGAACCGGCCGACATCGAACCGGCCCAGGTGCGCACGTCTGAGCTGACAGTGATGATGATGCAACTGGTGGCCAGCGGCCGTGGCGTCTGCGGCATGCCGCACTGGGCGCTGCACGAATACAGCTCGCGGGGCTACGTGAAGGCCAAGCGGCTGGGGGAGAAAGGTTTGTTCGCCACGCTGTACGCGGCGGTGCGCACCGACATGCTCGACGCACCGTACATGCGCGACTTTTTGCTGACGGCCAAGGACACGTCGTTTTCTACCCTCGATGGGGTGAGTGCCGTGCGCTGATAGCTTCTGTGGGAGCAAGGCTTGCCCGCGATGGCGATTGCGAAAACGCCATCGCGGTCAAGCCTTGCTCCCACAAAGAACCACACACAGGGGATGGTGGTGGGATTAGAGTTCTAGCCACATATGGATCTTGTCGAGGTATTCGTCGTCCATGCGGATCGCCATCGGTTCGAGGCCGTAGAGGACGAAGCCGCAGCGCTGGTAGAGCTTGAGCGCCGGATCGTTGCCGGCGGTGACGGTCAGTTGCACCAAGCGCAGGAAGGTGTGGCGCCGGGCTTCGTCGAGGGCGGCCTGTACCAGTTGGTGGCCGAGGCCCCGATGACGATGTGCGTCGGCGACGTACATGCCGAACAGCAGCGCCTTGTGCCGGGCTTTTTCCCGGGGTTCCAGGGCCAGGCCGACGATGCCGACCAGTTCTTGCTCGACAAACGCCCCCAGCAGCACATCGAGTCGGCTGCCCAGACGTGCCTCCCACCAGTTGATGGGCAATTTCTCCCGCTCGCTGACGCTGGAGGTGAAGGCCTGGGGATGCAAGGCGTACGCCTGGAGCATCAGCTCGCGATACACCTGGGCATCGCTGGCCCGCAGGCGTCGAATGTTCACGCCGAACGCCGTTGCTCAAGCATCAGGCGCAGCGCCAGGGCACCGAGGACAAACCCCATGAAGTAGCGCTGCACCGCCAGCCAGCTCGGGTTGTGGACAAACCACGAGGCAATGCCGGCGGCGAACAGGGCGATCAGCAGGTTGACGCTGAAACTGACGCTGATCTGGGTCAGCCCGAGGATGATGCTCTGGGTGAACAGCGAACCGTGCTCCGGGCTGATGAATTGCGGGAACACCGACAGATAGAACACCGCGATCTTGGGATTCAGCGCACTGGTGAGAAAGCCCATGGTGATCAGCTTGCGCGTCGAATCCGCCGGCAATTGCTGGGCCTCGAAGGGCGAACGCGCGCCCGGTTTCACGGCCTGCCAGGCCAGCCACAACAGGTACAGCGCGCCGGCCCACTTCAACACCTCATAGGCCATGGGCACCGCCAGGAACACCGCCGTCAGCCCCGCAGCGGCGGCAAACATGTGCACGAAGAACCCCGCCACCACGCCCAACAGCGACGTGACGCCGGCCTTGCGGCCCTGGCAGATCGAACGGGAGATCAGGTAGATCATGTTCGGGCCGGGCGTCAGGACCATCAACAACGCGGCGGCGGCGAAAATCAACAGGTCCGGCAATGGAATCATGGGCGTCAGTCCTTGAGGCGTGAATCAGCAGGTAGCGAGCAGTGTCGCTCGATAAAACGGCAGGATGACCTCGCCTGTCAACGGTGCCAGCACCAGATCGCTGTCGCCGGCCGGGTCGATCCAACGCACCTCTTCGATTTCGGCCGCCGGCGAAACCGGGGCGTCGATGCTCAGCAAGAACACCTCGGCCTGCACGGTAAACCCCGGTTCGTTGGCCGCCGGCGCGCTGAACACGCCCAGGTGGCGGGCCTGGGTCGGGTCGATCCGCAACCCAAGCTCTTCTTCCAGCTCGCGGGCCAGCGCCTGCACCGGTTGTTCATGGGCCTCGATCTTGCCGCCCGGTTGCATGAAGGCTCGGGTGCCGCGCTTGCGCACCAGCAGGGTTTGCCCGTCCGGCCCGAGCAACAGGGCGGCGGCGATGCGGATGAGGGAAGTGGTCATGAGGGATAAAAGCCTTGGCCGGGGAAATGGCGGGGAGATTACAGACCGCAGCGGCGACAGCAAAGCCTGGCGCGACCTCAAAACCAACACAGCCCCCTGTGGGAGCGAGCTTGCTCGCGATAGCGGTATGTCAGTCAAAACATCATTGACTGATACTCCGCTATCGCGAGCAAGCTCGCTCCCACAGGGAATTTGCGTTGTTTGTCAGAGCCCGGTCACCCCAACATCGGCTTCGGCGCCGAAGGGTCGGCCTCCTCTTCGGGGATCTTGACGAACACGCTGTACCGCGCCCCTTCCATCGACTCGAAGGCGATGAGCTTTTCCACCAGCGGACCGCTCAGGATCTTGCCGGCGTTGAGCAGCAACATGCCGTTGTCGGCGTTGAGGTTGCGCGCCAGGATCATGCCGGCCGCCAGTTCCCGGGTGTTCATGACCTTCACCGTCGGATCCGACAAGGTCACGTCTTCCAGGTATTCACCGCAGGCCTTGATGAAATCCTCGATCATATTCGGGTCGTACAACTTGCCGGCGTACTTGCGGATGTAGACCAGCGCTTCGTCGCTGTTCATCTGCCGCTCCAGAATCAACCCGCGCTGCAGCTCGATGAAGTCCACCGCCAGTTTCAACAGCCGCGAGCCAAACGGAATGGCCTCGCCCTTGAGGTGCTCGGGGAAACCGCTGCCGTCCCAACGTTCCTGGTGATGGCGGATGATCCGCGCCGCATCCTTCATCGGGTCCAGGGTCATCAGCAGCGATTCGCTCTGCTTCGGATAGGCTCGGTACAGTTCGAGCTCAGTGTGGTGCAGCATGTCGGCGGGCGTGACCATCATGTTGTCGGTCCAACTCAGCTTGCCGATGTTGTAGAGCGCCGCGGCCATGGTCAGGTCGCGGTCGGTGGACTCATCAAGGAAATGCAGCCGGCTGTAGACCCTGATCAACTCGATGATCTGCCGGTTGGTCTGCTTGGCCTTGGGCAGGCGCAGGTTGGCGATCAGCGAAAATACCTCGGTGCTGGTCACATAACTGCGCTTGAGCTCGTCATAGGCCAGGTCGAGCATGTCGGCGGTCTGCTGCAGCTCGGAGGTGCGCGACGCCACGCGTTTTTCCAGGGTGGCGTTCAGGGTCTTGAGTTGTTGGTTCTGCTCGCGGTTCAGCGCTTCGAGGCGCTGGCGCTCGCTTTCGGAATGCTGGTGGGCCAGGGCCTGGCGCAAGGCCTGCACCAGTTCTTCATCGTTCCAGGGCTTGCTGAGGTAGCGATAGAGCTGCCCCTCGTTGATGGCCTTGGTCATCATGTCCACATCGGCATAACCGGTGAGCAGGATGCGCAAGGTCGATGGATACAACTTGCGGATCTCGGCCAGCAACGTGGCACCGTCCATGTTCGGCATGCGCGCATCGGTCATCACCAGGTCGACCGGCCGCTCCTTGAGGATTTCCAGGGCCTTGGCGCCACTGTCGGCCAGCAGGATTTCATACGGCTGGCTGCGCAACAGCCGACGCAGGCTATTGAGAATCGACTCTTCGTCATCGACCAGCAGCACCGTCGGCTTCTTTACCGGAACGTCCGGCGTTTGATCTTCCATTTGAAACCCCCTCCTGATTCACGACAACCGTTCTACCTTAGCCCCAAAATACAGGCTAGTAGATTGCGAAAATTTAGACACATTTGCCATCAGTGACCGAGCGCATCGCGATGAGACGACTATGCTCTACCCCATGAAGGGCCATGTACAGGCCGAATACTCATGCCAGAGAAAGGGATATCAGATGTTTCCAGGGTTCTATAGTCAGCATCAAAGTGGTGCACGGCCATGAGCCTGCCTTTGGATAAAACCAATCGGCGGATCCTGATCGTCGACGACACCCCGACCATCCATGAGGATTTTCGCAAGATCCTCAGCCCCCAGATGAACGCCGCAGATAACCTGAGCAGCGCCGAAGAGGCCCTGTTCGGCGCGCCGGTGGCCGTCTCGAGCATGAGTTTCGTGCTCGATTCGGCGTTCCAGGGCATGGAAGCCCTGAACAAGGTCGAAACGGCGCTGGCCCAGGGGCAGCCCTTCGCCATGGCGTTCATCGACATGCGTATGCCGCCCGGCTGGGACGGCTTGGAAACCATCGAACGGCTGTGGCGCGCCGACCCCAAGCTGCAGGTGGCCCTGTGCACCGCTTATTCGGATTATTCCTGGGAGGATATTTCCGAGCGCCTGGAACTGGGCGACCGCCTGCTCATCCTGAAAAAACCCTTCGATGCCATCGAGATCCGCCAGATGGCCAGCGCCTTGACCGTCAAATGGCAGATGACCGAGGACGCGGCGCTGAAAATGGACATGCTCGAACGGGCGGTCGAGGAACGCACCCGCGAGTTGGCCGACGCCAACATCATCGTGCAGAACAGCCCGACCATCCTCTATCGCCTGCGGGGCGAGCCGCCGTTCCCACTGATGTACATCTCCCACAACATCACCAAGTTCGGCCATGTCGCGGCGCACCTGATCGACTCGCCGGACTGGGCGCAAACCCTGATTCACCCCGACGACCAAGATAAGGTCCACGAGGCCATGGTCCGCGTCCTCGACCGCGACACTGCGGGGGCGTCCATCGAGTTCCGCATGCGCACCGGCGACGACACGTTCCGCTGGGTAGAGAACCGCTACATCCCGGTGCGCAACGAACAGGGCCTGTTGTTGGAGGTAGAAGGCATCATCCTCGACATCACCGAGCGCAAGCTGGCCGAAGAGAAGATCGCCCTGCTGGCCCGCACTGATGGCCTGACCGGGCTGGCCAACCGCGCCACCATGATCGAGCGCCTCCACCAGGCTTTCGCCGCCGCTCGTCGGGGGGCAGCACCGTTTGCCATGTTCTACCTGGACCTGGACCACTTCAAACGCATCAACGACACCTTGGGCCATCCCATCGGCGACCTGCTGTTGCAGGAAGTCGCCACCCGCATCAAGGCCTGTACCCGGGAAAACGACGTGGTGGCGCGCCTGGGCGGCGACGAATTCGCCCTGCTGCAACTGGACGTCCATGAAGCGACCCACTGCGCCGCGCTGGCGGGCAAGATCCGTGATGCGCTGGTGGCGCCGTATTCCCTGGACGGCAACGACGTGCGGATCTCGGTGAGCATCGGCATCGCCCTGTACACCCCGCAAAGCCTGAGTGCCGACAGCCTGATGGCGCAATCCGACATGGCCCTGTACCGCTCCAAGGAAAAGGGTCGCAACCAGTATCACTTCCATAACGAGGAAATTAACCAGGAAGTCACCGACCGGGTCGCCCTGGCCAACGACCTGCGCCAAGCCATCGAAAACCACGAACTGCACCTGCACTACCTGCCGGAAGTCGACCTCGGCTCCGGCAAGATCCTCGGCATGGGCGTGCAAGTGCGCTGGAACCACCCCGAACGGGGCTGGCTGGAACCGGAGGCCTTCATGCCGGCGGCCGAGAAGACCGGGATCATCATTGGCCTGGGGCATTGGGTGCTGGACCAGGCCTGCCAACAAATGCGCCAGTGGCGCGACCAGGGCATGGCGCCGCCGGTGATCGCCATCGACCTGTCCCTGACCCAACTCAAGACCGGCCCGGAACTGATCTACGACGTGCTGCGCACCACCGCGCGCTGGGAACTGGCGCCCTGGGACCTGCGTTTCGACGTCACCGAAGCGACCCTGGCCCAGACCAAGTGGACCCACAACGACGTGCTGCCGCGCCTCTGCGAATTGGGCGTGCAGATCGCCATCGATGACTTCGGCACCGAGTACTCCTCGTTCGATTACCTCAAGACCTACCGGGTCAACCACCTCAAGCTCGCTCAGCGCTTTCTCGACAGCGCCAACGACGACCCCGAGAACGCCACGACGTTGCGGGCGATCATCAACTTCGCCCGGGACGTGGGCATCGGGATCATTGCCGAGGGCGTCGAGACCCAGGAACAACGCACCACGCTGATGTCCAGCGGCGGGGCGATGCAGGCCCAGGGGCATTACTTCAGCACCGTGGTCGACAGTGGCCAGGCCGCCGAACTGCTCAAGGCCGGCGCCATCATTCCCGCGACAGACCATTGGACCCGGCCGGCGAGCCAGCTATCGGAGAGCAATCCATGAACCCCATGTCGGTACCTGCCAACCGGCGGATCCTGGTGGTAGACGACACGCCGGCGATTCACCAGGACTTTCGCAAGATCCTCAGCCCCAGCGGCGGCGGCGATGACTCGCTGGACGACACCGAAAGCCTGCTGTTCGGCACTCCACAGGTCAACCGGCTGCAATTCCAGATCGACTCGGCCTACCAGGGCGAGGAGGCGCTGGAACTGGTCAAGCGCGCCCAGGCCGAAGGCCAGCCCTATGCGCTGGTGTTCGCCGACATGCGCATGCCACCGGGCTGGGATGGCCTGCAAACCATCGAGCAACTGTGGAAAGCCGATCCGCGCCTGCAAATCGCCCTGTGCACGGCCTTCTCGGATTATTCCTGGGAAACCATGTCCGAACGGATCGAGTTCGACGATCAACTGCTGATCCTCAAGAAGCCCTTCGACACCCTGGAAATCCGCCAGATGGCCAGCGCCATGACCTGGAAATGGCAACTGGCCCAGGACGCGGCGAGAAAAATGCGTAGCCTGGAACGCACGATCGAAGAGCGCGTCCAGGAATTGCTCAAAGTGTCCCACCTGCTGCAATACGACGTACTCACCGAGCTGCCCAACAGCATGTTGCTCGGCGATCGCCTGACCCAGGCCATGGCCCAGTGCCGTCGGCATGACCGGCAACTGGCGGTGATGTTCATCGGCCTGGACCGCTTCAAGCGCGTCAATAACGCACTGGGCCATCCGGTCGGCGACGAAATGCTCAAGCGCGTGGCCCGAGCGTTGGCGACCGTGGTGCGTGAATCCGATTCGGTGTTTCGCTACGGTTCCGATGAATTCGTGGTGATCGCGGGGGACATCGTCGAGGCACAGCAAACCAAAGGCGTGGCCGAAAAACTGCTGGCGGCCATCAGCACCCCCCAGCCCATCGACGGCCATGACCTGAGCGTCACCGCGAGCCTGGGCATCAGCGTGTACCCAACCGACGGTTTCGACGCCGTGGCCCTGATCAAGAAAGCCGAGACGGCGATGCGCAACGTCAAGGAGACCGGTCCCAACGACTACCGTTTCTTCACCGAGGACATGAACCGCCGGGCACGGCAGCAACAGACCATCGAATCGGGCCTGCGCCTGGCCCTGCAGCGCAAGGAATTCGTGCTGCATTACCAACCCAAGCTCGACCTCAAGAGCGGCAAGGTGGTCGGTGTCGAGGCGTTGGTGCGCTGGAACAGGCCCGAACATGGCCTGGTCTACCCATCGGACTTCATCCCGGTGGCCGAGGACAGTGGCCTGATCGTTCCACTGAGCCAATGGGTGCTTCAGGAAGCCTGCCAGCAGGCCTGCCGCTGGCAAGCCCAGGGCATGCGGCCGCTGTACCTGTCGGTGAACATCTCGGCCATCGATTTTCGCCAGCGCGGCTTCGTCGAAGGCATCGCCCGCACCCTCAAGGAAACCGGTCTGGACCCGACACAGTTAGAACTGGAGATCACCGAAAGCGTACTGATGCAGAACATCGATACCACGGTCGCCATCCTCAAGGCCATCAAGCAACAGGGGATACGCCTGGCCATCGACGATTTCGGCACGGGTTATTCGAGCCTGAGCTACTTGCAGAAATTTCCGGTGGATGTGCTGAAGATCGATCAGTCGTTCGTCGGTGACCTGAGCATCGACAGCAATGACGCCAAGCTGGTGAGCACCATCATCAGCCTGGGCAAGAGCCTGAACCTGCACATCATCGCCGAAGGGGTGGAAACCCTTGAGCAGCTTGAGTTTCTCAAGAAGCACCAATGCGAGGAGGTCCAGGGTTATTACTTCAGCAAGGCCGTCGAACCGCAGGCCTTTGCCGATTGGATGACCGAGTGGGAAAAACGCCAGAACCCGTTTTCGTGAACACCTGAGTGTCCTCAACCAAAGCTTCAAGGAAAACATCCCATGGCGTTACATGGACTGATTCTGGCTCTCGGCCTGCTCGTGGGAGCAAGCGTGACCGCTCACGCCGAACCCCTGGACGAACCCCTCAAGCCCCTGCCACCGGTGCCGGCCCTGGACCCCAAGCGCGTTCAGTTGGGACTGCGGCTGTTCAATGACCCGCGGCTGTCGGTCAACAACACCCTGTCCTGTGCCAGTTGCCATCGCCTGGACAAGGGCGGCGCCGACGACAAGCCGTTTTCCTTAGGCTTCGACGGCAAACCGGTGGAAGTCAATACGCCGACGGTGTTCAACGCCAGCCTGAACTTCCACCAGTTCTGGGATGGCCGCGTCGATACGCTGGAAGAACAGGTCCACGAGGTCGTGACCAGCCCGGTGGAAATGGGCAGCACCTGGGAGGCGGTGGTCAAGCGCATCGCCGATGACCCCGGCTACGCCAAGGACTTCAAGGACGCCTACCCCGATGGCGTGACCAAGCCCAATATCCAGGGCGCACTGGCCGACTACGAGCGCACCTTGCAGACGCCCAACTCGCGTTTCGACCAATACCTGCTGGGCAATACCGACATCCTCACGCCTCGGGAGAAGTTCGGTTACCAGCGCTTCAAGGAGTACGGCTGTATCGCTTGCCACCAGGGCGTGAACATGGGCGGCAACATGTTCCAGAAATTCGGCGTCATGGGCGACTACATCGGCGACCGGGGCAACCCCAACCGGGCCGACGAAGGACGCTTCAACATCACCGGCGATGAAAACGATCGCCAGGTTTTCAAGGTGCCGAGCCTGCGCAACGTAGCCATTACCGCCCCGTATTTCCATGACGGGTCGGCGCCAACCCTGGAACGCGCGGTGGAGGTGATGTTCAAGTACCAGTTGGGCCGTGAGCCCCTGAAGAACGATACCGAGCTGATCGTCGAATTCCTCAAGACCCTGACCGGTGAGTGGGAGGGCAAACCCCTATGACAGTCCTCCGTCGCCTCGGCCTGGCCTTCATCGGCCTCTTGCTGGCGGGCATCCTGTTGTTCATGTACGTCAATTCGGGCGCCCGGCAGGCCGCTTCGTACATCGAGTCCCGGGACCTGATCCGCCTGCTCAAGCAACAGGACGCTATCTGGGACAACGAAGTCCTCAAGTCGCGAATCGCCCTGACCCACAACTACGACCCGCTGGTCTCGCCCCTGCACGAGATGGCACGTTTGTGGCAGCGCCTGGACGCCATCGAATCGGAACCGGAGCGCCACGGGCCATCACTCTGGGAAGCCCAGCGCGCCGAATACCTCAAATTGGTCAAGGAAAAAACCCGTCTGATAGAACAGTTCAAATCCCATAACGCCGTGTTGCGCAATTCCCTGGCCTTCCTGCCCACCGGCGAGGACGACATCCAGGCCCAGTTCGCCCGGCTGCCTGATACGTACAAACTGGAGTTGCAGAACGTTGCCATCGACACCTACGACCTGTTGCTCAGCAGCATGGAGTTCGCTCAGCTCAGCTCCCCTGAAAGAGCAGCTGAAGTGCTGCTGGGTCTGAACCAGTTGGAGGTCAACAAGGAACGCCTGCCCGAGGGGCTGCTCAACTCCGTCGAAGTGTTGCGCAGACACATCGGGGTGATCTTGCGCGAACAGCCACGGGTCAATGAATTATTACTGGGGATCGAAGCGATTCCCTTGGCCGATCGCCTGGACACCATCACCCAGTTGCTCGAGAAAGACCAGGCAAAAGCCGCCGCCCAGTACGAGCGCAACCACGTTTACCTGCTGGTGTTCGCCACGTTCCTGGTGCTGATCCTGATCTGGCTGGCGATCCGGCTGATACGCAGCTTCGCCGAGATCAAGCGGGTCAACAACGCCCTGCAAACCGCCAACGATGAGCTGGAACAACGGGTCGAGGAACGTACCCGTCAACTCAAGGACACCCAGAGCGAGTTGATGGACACCGCCCGCCAGGCTGGCATGGCGGAAATCGCCACCAACGTGTTGCACAACGTCGGCAACGTGCTCAACAGCGTGAACATCTCCGCCGACCTGGTCAGCCGAAAACTGCGCAGCAGCAAGGCCCTGGGGCTGGGCAAGGCGATGCAATTGATCAACGAACACACCGATGACCTCGGGCACTTCCTCACCGAGGACCCCAAAGGCAAGCTGCTGCCCGGCTACCTCAACCAACTGGTCGAGGCCATCGCCTCGGAGCAGCAGGGCCTGACAGATGAATTGGCCCAGTTGAGCAAGAGCGTGGACCACATCAAGGACATCGTCTCCACCCAACAGTCCTATGCCGGGGCCAACAGCCTGCTGGAACCCCTGGTGGTCAGCGAGCTGCTCGAAGACGCGCTGCGCATGAACTCCGGCGCCCTGACCCGCCATCATGTTACGGTGATCAAGGAATACGGCGACGTGCCGCGGATCATGGGCGACAAGCACCGCTTGCTGTTGATCCTGATCAACCTGATCAGCAATGCCAAATACGCCATGGCCGGGGTGTCCAACCATGCGCGGAACATGACCCTCAAGGCCGCCGTCGTCGATGGCGAGACCCTGCAAATCAGCGTCAAGGACGAAGGCGAAGGCATCGCGGAGGAAAACATGACGCGCATCTTCGCCCATGGGTTTACCACGCGTAAGGAAGGCCACGGCTTTGGCCTGCACAGCTGCGCACTGGCGGCCATCGAAATGAACGGCCACCTCACCGCCCACAGTGAGGGGCCAGGCAAAGGGGCGACATTCCAATTGCAGGTGCCCCTGAAACTTGCAGAAGGTGAACCATGAACAGCATGAGTAACCGCCGCATCCTGTTGATCGACGATACACCCGCCATTCATGAAGATTTCCGCAAGATCCTCACCCCGGAGGATGAGAGCAACACGGACTTGCAGGACATGGAAAGCGCCTTGTTCGGCGAAGCGCCGAAACCTGCCGCCACCGTGTTCGAGCTCGACTCGGCCTACGGTGGGCAAGAAGGCTTGAACAAATTGCTGGAGGCCGCGGCGAAGGAGCGTCCCTATGCCCTGGCCTTTGTCGACATGCGCATGCCCGAAGGCTGGGACGGCGCCAAGACCATCGAAGAACTCTGGAAGCGCGACCCGCAGTTACAAGTGGTGGTTTGTACCGCCTACTCGGATTATTCCTGGGATGAACTGCTCGACCGCCTGAACGGCCACGATCGCCTGCTGATCCTGAAGAAGCCGTTCGACAACATCGAAGTCCAGCAGATGGCCAACACCCTGACCACCAAATGGGAAATGACTTCTCGGGCGCAGTTGAAAATGAACAAGCTCGAAGACCTGGTGGAACAACGCACCCAGGCGTTCAGACAGGCCAGCGAGCTGCTGCAAATGGAGATCGACGAACGCAAGATGCTGGAAACCCAGTTGGTGCAATCGGAAAAGCTCGCCTCGCTGGGCCAGCTGGCGGCCGGGGTGGCCCACGAAATCAACAACCCGATCGGTTTCATTTCTTCCAACCTGGGGGCGTTGGATGGCTACTTCGGCAAGCTCCAGGAAATGCTCAGCGCCTACGGCAGCGCCGAAGAGGCCATCGCCTCACCGGAGCTGGTGGTGAACTTGAGAAAACTGCGCGAACAGGTGGAGCTGGATTTCCTGGTCGAGGACATCCCCTTGCTGATCAAGGAATCCAAGGATGGCATCGGCCGTGTCGGGCAGATCGTCAAGGACCTGAAGGACTTCTCCCGCGTTGACTCCAGCCAGGAATGGCAGATGGCCAATTTGCAGCAGGGCATGGATTCGACGTTGAACATCGTCGCCAATGAAATCAAATACAAGGCCGACGTGGTCAAGGAATACACACCGTTGCCGGAGGTGGAATGCCTGCCGTCGCAGATCAACCAGGTGATCATGAACCTGATCGTCAACGCCGCCCAGGCCATCGGCCCCGAACGCGGCACCATCACCCTGCGCAACGGGGTCGGTGATGAAACCGTCTGGATCGAAGTAGCGGACAACGGCTCGGGCATCCCCCCCGAAACCCTGCAGAAAATCTTCGACCCGTTCTTCACCACCAAACCCATCGGCCAGGGCACGGGGCTCGGGCTGTCGTTGTCCTACGGCATCGTGAAAAAACACAACGGCGAGATCACCGTACGCAGCGAAGTCGGCGTCGGCACCACCTTCCGCGTGGAATTACCGGTGCGGCAGATGAAGCAGGCGAGCTGAGCCACACCTGGGGTGAGAACACTGTAGAAGCTGTGGGAGCAAGGCTTGCCCGCGATGGGGACGACTCGGTACTTCAGAAACCGAGGCGCCTGTATCGCGAGCAAGCTTTGCTCCCACAGCCTTGCTCCCATAACAATCCCCTCGCCATAGGGTTGCCCGCCGTTTCGCTGCCAGCGCAGAATGCCTACGTCGCCTCGCCAATCGCTCCCCCCAAGGAAACCGTATGAGCCTGTCTCTGCTGAGCCGCTACGCCTTCTTCGCCGGCTGTGTCATTTTCACCCTCGCCAGCCTGCCGTTTCTGCAACACGACTGGCTCTGGCCGATTGCGCTGGTGACCGGGCTGTTGAGCCTGCTGGGGTTGTTCGACTTGCTGCAAAGCCGCCACGCCGTACGGCGCAACTACCCGATACTGGGCAATATCCGCTACCTGGTCGAAGGCATCCGCCCGGAGATCCGCCAGTACCTGCTCGAATCCGACAGCGATGCCCTGCCCTTCTCCCGGGCCCAACGCTCGCTGGTGTATTCCCGGGCCAAGAACGAAAGCGCCGACAAACCGTTCGGCACCTTGATCGACGTCTACCAGACCGGCTTCGAATTCATCGGCCATTCCATGCGCCCGGCCCCACTGAGCGACCCCAGCGGTTTTCGGGTGACGGTCGGCGGCCCGCAGTGCACACAGCCGTACTCCGCGTCGGTGTTCAACATCTCGGCCATGAGCTTCGGCTCCCTGAGCGCCAACGCCATCCGGGCGTTGAACCAGGGGGCCAAGCTGGGCAACTTCGCCCACGACACCGGTGAAGGCAGCATCAGCCCCTACCATCGCGAACACGGTGGTGACCTGACCTGGGAGCTGGGCAGCGGCTATTTTGGCTGTCGTACAAGCGACGGGCGCTTCGACCCCGAACGTTTCGCCGCCCAGGCCCAGAACCCGCAGGTGCGGATGATCGAAATCAAGATGAGCCAGGGCGCCAAACCCGGCCACGGCGGCATCCTGCCCAAGCACAAGGTCACCCGGGAAATCGCCGAAACCCGTGGCATCCTCATGGGCGAGGATTGTGTTTCGCCGTCACGCCACAGCGCGTTTTCCACGCCGATCGAACTGATGCGGTTCGTCCAGCAACTGCGTGAGCTGTCCGGCGGCAAACCGGTGGGCTTCAAGTTCTGCTTGGGTCATCCGTGGGAATTCATGGGCATTGCCAAGGCCATGCTGGAAACCGGGATCCTGCCCGACTTCATCGTGGTCGACGGCAAGGAAGGCGGCACGGGCGCCGCGCCAGTGGAGTTCACCGATCACATCGGCGTGCCGCTGCGCGAGGGCCTGCTGTTCGTGCATAACACCCTGGTGGGCCTGAACTTGCGGGACAAGATCAAGCTCGGCGCCAGTGGCAAGATCGTCAGCGCCTTCGACATCGCCAGCGTCCTGGCCATCGGCGCCGACTGGGCCAACGCCGCGCGTGGCTTCATGTTCGCCATCGGCTGCATCCAATCCCAAAGCTGCCACACCAACAAATGCCCCACCGGCGTCGCCACCCAGGACACCCTGCGCCAGCGCGCCCTGGTCGTCCCGGACAAGGCCCAGCGGGTCTACAACTTCCACCGCAACACCCTCAAGGCCCTGGCCGAAATGCTCGCCGCCGCCGGGCTTGAACACCCTTCGCAATTGCAGCCCAAGCATCTGGTACGGCGTATGTCGGCCACCGAGGTCAAGTTGTTCTCTCAGTTGCATGTGTTTTTGAAGCCGGGGGAATTGCTGACGGGTGAGGTCAACGGGGCGTTTTATTCGCGGATGTGGCAGATGGCGCGGGCGGACAGTTTTGAGCCGCGGGAGGTGGTGGCGGCATGAATAATCCCGCAGCAAACCGTTTTCGACGCTATGGAATTTCAACGCCAACGGTAGAGAAACTTTCCCAATATTAATGAGCCAAATCGCGGCAGTTAACAGTGCTGCGATTGATCCGCGCGGGCTCTTTCATAACGATGAAACCATAGTCGCCCAGTAGATAAATCCGGTAATACTGATTGTCCACGACGGGCACATATCCTAGATAGCCGACGTGGGTCGCATTACGCCGCTCACGTTCGACCGCCACGTTGGTGATGCCCATTAACGGCAAGTTTTTCGAAAGCATAAAGTAGTCGATGTTGAGCAGATAATGCAGAACCGGCAGCTGTTTGAACGAGCCGCAAGCGCTTGCCAACCAAGAGTCAGAATAAGTGACGGATATGTAAATCCGCTTGGCTTCGTACAGTGCCCGGTGCGAAGTGATGTCATACCCCAGACTGTAAAGCGCTCCATTGGCGAAGGATTTTTGTAAGGTCAGCACTCGGCCATAAGCGAAGGACAGCGAAAGCGTTGCCAAAAGCGGAATGACCAGCAGCAGCGGCAGTCGACGATGAATCGGCGCAAGGGCCAGATAAGCAAGATAAAACAGCAGCATCAACAGCACCCCGAAACCCATCAGGGTGCGAGCACCTTCATTGAAGTCGCGGAAAAACAGCGTGATGCCAGGTACCAACAGGACCAATAAGGGCAGCGTCAGCAAACAACCCAGCAGCATCACCACACTTTTCCAACGTTGCCGTTCACGCACGCACACCCTGCAGGTCAATCGTACGAAACCGATCAGCGCACACAGGACCAGAACGGAGAATATCCAGGTGTATCCGCCGTGAAACAACAGCGCCACCTTCTCCACCACCCGTCCAATATTGATGCTGATCTGCAGAAGCGGATCGGCTTTCCAATTCAATAATGCAGTCCGCTCCGTTCTCATGAGCATGACGGCGGCGGCGAAGTAAATCAGCATCGCCAAGCCAAGCTGAGTCAGCTTCCAACCCAACATTTGCAGCCACTGTAGGCATGGCTCCCGTTTGTATGCCGCCCTGAGCAGTTCTAGGCAACACAGGCCCAGAAACACATTGAAGCTGATCTGATAGAGCCCGAATGCCAGCACCAACAACGCCGTTGGCACCCACCACTGACGAATTCGCGATGCACCCTGAAAGGTAATTGCGTAAATAACAGCGACCAGACTCAGCGCCATACCCGGACCATCGTATTGATACGACAGGTTCTGCAACAGGAAGGGGTTGTACCAGAGGGGCAACGTAACCAGGCAGCACGCCAGTGTCGGCTGAGGAAAGTAATAAAAGGTCAGGCGAGTCAAAGCCAGGGACATAGCCAACACGGCGAGCAACAAAGGCAGCGGAAAAATGTCCGGCGCGGCGCTGGTGAAGGACAACGTTTGATACAACAATTCACTGAACCAACGTCCTTGGTCAGTCCAAGCAGTACCCGCTTCCAGCGTCCGCCAGTTATCGTCGATATAGCGAAAATCAGCGAGGATCAACGGCAGGACGTACAGCAAGCTTGCTGATAAAAAAAATAGCGCGATCTGTTGGCGATTGAGTTCGCGATAGACAAGATCGCTGATTCTCATTTCATCGCTCCCATGATCGTTGCGGTCGATTGATCACTCGCTGCCCCCCTACGATCAAGAATTACAGGTCAACAGCTGGCTTTGTCCACACGGAGCAACTGCGTCATGATTCATCCCGGGGCTTGAGCCGACCTCCCCGGATCATCTCCTTGATGACATACCGCGGCCGGTGCTTGGTTTCCAGATAAATCCGCCCGATGTATTCACCCAATACCCCTATGCCGATCAGTTGCACACCGCCCAGAAATAGAATCGCGGTTATCAACGAAGGATAGCCGGGTACATCATTTCCGAAGAACAACTTGTCCAGGACCATGTAGACGGCATACGCCAGCGAAATCAGCGAGATGCAACTCCCCACATAAGTCCACAACCGCAACGGCACGGTACTGAACGACGTGATGCCTTCGAGCGCCAGGTTCCACAACTTCCAAACGTTGAACTTACTGTTGCCAGCGGCGCGACTCGCGCGGTCGTATTCGATGATGACGGTGTTGAAACCGGCCCACGACAACACGCCTTTCATGAATAGCTGATACTCGGGGAGGGTCTTGATGACTTCCACGACCTTGCGATCCATCAGGCGAAAATCGCCCACGTTGCGTTCGATATGAGGGTAGGCAATCTGATCGAGCAGGCGATAGAACAGTGCAGCGCACCCCCGCTTGAGATAACTGTCGGATGAACGATCGCGACGCTTTGCCAGCACCACCTCGGCGCCCTTTTCCCATTCGGCGATAAGTCTCGGAATAACCTCAATGGGATCTTGCAGGTCCACATCCATAGGAATAACCACATCGCCGCTGGCATACTCGACTCCGGCAAACAACGCTGGTTCCTTGCCAAAATTTCGGGAAAAGCTGATCAACAGGACCAGGTTGTCAGCCAACGCAATATCACGGGCCAGGGTGGCGGTCTGGTCGAGGCTGCCATCGTTGATGAATACGATCTCGACGCAATGATCCCTGAGCTGCGGATGCTGGCGGACACTTTTGTAAAACAAGCCGATGGCCTGCTCTTCGTTGTACACAGGAACAATCAGCGAAATATTCATGGACGACGTCCGCGAAACACTACAGACCAGGAAAACAGAAAGCCGAACACCAGACTCAACAGCGAGAATGCCGCTACGGTCAGCAGACCCTGAAGGTGCCAGCGGTCCCCAACGTGACCGACGATAAAACTGAGCACGCCCATGACACAGAGGAAAAACACATAGCTCGTTACCGAGAGTTTAGCCTCGAAGGTGTAAAGCGCGTTGACATAAAAGGAGAACGAGGCAGCCACGCAAAAGGCCGTGAAATTACTCGTTGCCTGATTGAGACCGACAGCCACTCGTAGCACAAAAAATATCTGCCAATGGATCAGCGTATTGGCCAGTCCCACCAGTGAGTAGCTGAGAAAACTTTTCCATATCGCTTTCATACATACTCCCGAGCAGGTCGGTGCTTCAGGCGGTACTTACTCTAGGGTTCTGTCTGTACCCGGTCTACTGTAAGAACTAACAGGTGCGCCGTAGTTCGTTGCCAGAGACTCAACAAAAAAAGAGCCCCGATCATCCGACCGGGGCTCTGTTTTCATCGCCGTCCACTTACGAAGCTGAACGTACCGAACCCTGCACATCACCCGTCGGTTGCAACTTGAAGGTGTAGAACAACACCGTCAGCAACACCAGGAACGCAGGGCCCACATACAACGCCACACGCGTATCGGGGAAGTACGCCATCAACCCCACCACCAGCACCAGGAATGCCAACGCCAGGTACGAGCTGACCGGGTACAGCCACATGCGGTATTTCAACGCCGCACGCTCTGAAGCACTGAGGCTTTTACGGAATTTGAGCTGGGCCAACAGGATCATCACCCAAGTCCAGATCGCGCCGAAGGTGGCGATGGACGTCACCCAGACGAAGACTTTCTCCGGCACCAGGTAATTGAGCAGCACGCCCAGCAGCAACGCGGCGATGGACAGCAGCAGCGCGCGGCGTGGTACGCCGTTGTTGGAGGTCTTGGCGAAACCGGACGGGGCCTGGCCGTTCTGCGCCAGGCTATAGAGCATCCGCCCGGTGCTGAAGATCCCGCCGTTGCAGGACGACAACGCGGCGGTGATCACCACGAAGTTGATGATGCCGGCGGCGGTCTTGATGCCCAGGCGCTCGAAGGTCATCACGAACGGGCTGCCCTGGGTGCCGATCTCGTTCCATGGGTAGATCGACAGGATCACGAAGAGCGCGCCGACGTAGAACAGCAGGATCCGCCAGAACACCGAGCCGATGGCGTTGGGGATGGTTTTCTGCGGGTTCTTCGCCTCTCCGGCGGTCAGGCCGATCATCTCCACGCCCAGGTAGGCGAACATGACCATTTGCAGGGACATCAACACGCCGGACACGCCGTTGGGCATGAAGCCGCCATGGGCCCAGAGGTTGGAAATGCCCAGGGCTACACCGTCGTTGCCGAAGCCAAAGGCGATGATGCCGACGCCGCCGATGACCATGGCGATGATGGTGACGATCTTGATCAGGGCGAACCAGAATTCGAATTCGCCGAAGGCCTTCACCGCGATCAGGTTGATCGAGCCCATGCTGACCAGCGCGGCCAGGGCCCAGATCCAGCGGGGCACGTCGGGGAACCAGATGCCCATGTACACGGCAACGGCGGTGATTTCCGCCACGCAGGTCACCAGCCATAGGAACCAGTAGTTCCAACCGGTCAGGAAGCCTGCCAGTGGGCCGAGATAGTCCTGGGCATAGCGGCTGAACGAACCAGCCACCGGGTTGTGCACGGCCATTTCACCGAGGGCGCGCATGATCACCAGGATCGCCAGGCCGCCAATGATGTAGGACAGCATGATCGCCGGACCGGCCATTTCGATGGCCTTGGCCGAACCGAGGAACAGCCCGACACCGATGCAGGCGCCGAGCGCCATCAGGCGGATATGCCGCTCACCGAGTTCACGTTTGAGCGGACCACTCTGGGCGGTCTCGCCATGGGGCAGATGATTGCCGACAGGCATAGGGATAACCTCGTCTTGTTATTGGATTAGCCACCGAGTGTCCAAAGCCACAGGCCGGTAAGCCTGCCGCCTTGCCGAAACCGGGTCTGTCTTGTGGACAGACCGTCCTGTGGAACGACAACCTCAGGATCAGCGGGTCGTGCAGTATAAAAAGCCAGGAATAGAGAGTTTCACTGTAAACCTGGAAAATTCAGGGATAAACCTCAGCCATGATCGGGTTTTTGAGAGGTGTTGTCTGGGAACCAGGTCATTCGGAAAACGCCGCCGAGTATTGCACAACGATGGTGCAGCGTCATGTTTTGGCATGGAGCGAGGGCTCTAGGGCAAGGTTTTCAGACACTAAAACCCTGTGGCGAGGAGTTAATTTGGGGGAGTGATTTATCTGTGGCGAGGGGATTTATCCTCGTTGGGCTGCGCAGCAGCCCCAATGCAGACAACTCAATTGTCCAGACATATCGGGCGCAGTTTGGGGGCTGCTACGCAGCCCAGCGGGGATAAATCCCACCACCACAGGTAAATCCCATCAGCACAAATAACTCCCCTCCCCACAGATAGATCCCCTGGCCACAGGAGAACCAAGTTTCCTTGTCCAAACAGGGAGCATGAGGCGCTTCAAAGCCATGCGGCGTCCCAGAGAGGGTAGTCGCCAATACATTCCGCCAACCCCGCCCGAATCGGATTGGCAATGATGTAGTCGGCGCTGGGCCGCAGCTCTTCATTGTCACGAATCGCGCGGTCATGAAAGCCGCTTTGCCAAAGCGGACCAGAGGCTCCGATCATGCTATTGACCTGATGGGTGCAGCGAGCTTTGGTGGCGCCGATGACACGACTCAAATGACCATCGAGGATTTGCAGCAACCAATGGAAGTGATCCGGCATCACCACCCAGGCCAAAGAGTTCACCTGACCGGAATCATGAGCACGTTTGAATTCAGCGACCAGTAGCCGTCCAATTTTCCAGTCGGAAAAAACCGTTCGCCGCTGATGAACAACAGCAGTTACCAGATAGGCTCGTCCTGGCTCTGAATAACGGCCTCGACGCAAGCGATGGGAATTGGGGTGTGGATGCATTCCTTGCTTCCTATGAAGGGGTTTGAATGCAGCTTAGCCACACCGCTGTTTTATCGACGCTGCGAAGGCTGAGCGAAATTTCCGAAACTTGAGTAATCCCTATGATGAGAGGAATTTATCTGTGGCGAGGGGATTTATCCCCGCTGGGCTGCGCAGCAGCCCCCCATACTGCAAACCGATATGTCTGGACAATTGAGTTGCCTGCATTGGGGCTGCTGCGCAGCCCAACGGGGATAAATCCCCTCGCCACAGGTAATCCCACCACCACAAATAACTCCTTCTCCACAGATAGATCCCCTGACCACAGGGAAACCCTGTTTCCTTGTCCAGACAGGGAGACACAAAGCAATGCCTCTGGTCATGACAGACCGGTGCCCATAATTTCCCCTCCCCCCACGCCAACCACCGTCTAAGCTTCAAGCAAGTCCGATCAATCTGCTTAATGGATCAGTCGACTATGGGCGCTTTGTGGCAAACCGATTCGAATGAACCTATGGTCCCGACTGAACGTATGGAAGAAGCGCCTTTACCTCAAAAAAAACGCCGCGCACGGCATGGCTGGCGGGCATTCTGGTTGTTGCTGCTGATTATCGTCGTGGTGGTCGGCTTGGCGGTGGCCAAGGAAATGCGCACGTCTCGGTTTCAGGCCCGGGAGCTCAGCAAGTACGCCGCGTCCCTGAGCTATTCGGTGCAGCCGGGGCCCAGCGATGCCATCGTCTACCCTGGCGCCGGCCCGTTCGACCGGCGCCTGGGCTACAGCGCGCTGGGGGAGTTCCTGCCGCGCCTGCTCAAGCGCGACTACGTGATCCAGGCCCAGGCGCGGTTTTCGCCGGCGTTGATGGGCTACGTCGAAAAAGGCCTGTTCGTGCCCTACGCGGAAAAGATCCAGGCCGGGCTGACCATCACCGACTGCCGCGCCGCGCCGGTCTATCAGTTCAAGTACCCGCAGCAGCTGTATGCGAACTTCGAAGCGATCCCGCCCTTGGTGGTGCAGAGCCTGTTGTTCATCGAGAACCGTTTTCTGCTCGACCCCAAGCAACCCTTGGCCAACCCGGCCGTGGACTGGCCGCGCTTCGGCATGGCGGCCTGGTCGCAAGTCGCCAAGCTGCTGAGCCTGCCGGGGCAATCCGCCGGGGGCAGCACCTTGGCGACGCAACTGGAGAAGTACCGTCACTCGCCTGAGGGCCTGACCGTGTCCGGCGCGGAGAAAATCCGCCAGATGATTTCCGCCAGCGTGCGCGCCTATCAGGCCGGCCCGCAAACCCTCGAGGCACGGCAGCGGGTGGTGCGCGACTACCTCAACAGCGTGCCGCTCTCCGCCGTGCCGGGGCATGGTGAAGTCCACGGCATGGCCGAAGGCTTGCGGGTCTGGTATGGCGCCGACTTCAATCGGGCCAATGAACGCTTGGCCAGCACCGCCACCGACCCTAAGAGCCTGGCGGAAAAAGGCCTGGCCCTGCGGGAAATGCTGTCGTTGATGATCGCTCAACGCCGCCCCTCTCATTACCTGACCAAGGGTCGCGATGAACTGGCGAACCTGACCGACAGCCACATCCGGTTGCTGAGGCAAAACGGCGTGATCGACGCGGCGTTGGCCGAGGCGGCCCTGGCGAGCAAGGTCAGCTATCGCGACTGGGTCCAGGACCCGACCGTCCAGCCCAACGAAACCAACAAAGGCATCAGCGCCGCCCGCAGTCGCCTCGCCGCCCTGCTCAACCGCCCGCTGTACGACCTCGATCGCCTCGACCTCTCCGCCACCAGCACCTTGCAAAGCGACTTGCAGGCCCAGGCCACCGACTACCTCAAGCGCCTGGCCGACCCGGCCTTCGCGACCGAGATCGGCCTGATGGGAGAACGCCTGCTGACCCCCACCAGCACCACCCAGGTGCGCTACAGCTTCACCCTGATGGAACTGACCCCCGATGGCTCCCGCGTGCGCGTGCAGACCGACAGCACCGACCAGCCCTTCGACATCAACGAAGGCAGCAAGCTGGAACTGGGCTCCACCGCCAAGTTGCGCGTGCTCACCACCTACCTGCAGATCATTGCCGAACTGCACGAGCGTTATGCCCAGCAGTCCCCGGCGGCGCTGAAGAAAACCGAAGTCGCCGAGCAGGACCGCCTGTCCCGCTGGGCCGTCGACTACCTGATCCAGAACACCGACCGCAGTCTGCCGAAGATGCTCGAGGCCGCGCTGGACCGGACGTATTCAGCCAGCCCCGGCGAGGCGTTCTTTACTGGCGGCGGGCTGCACACCTTCCACAACTTCCGCAAGGAAGACGACGGTCGCATGCCCACCCTGCGCGACTCTTTGCGAGAATCCATCAACCTGCCATTCATCCGCCTGATGCGCGACCTGGTGCGCTACGCCACCTACGCCGGCCCCAACAACAGTTCCGAACTGCTCAAGGACGACAAGGACCCGCGCCGCCAGGAATACCTGGCCCAGTTCGCCGACCGCGAAGGCACTTCGTTCCTGCTCAGGTTCTGGAAGAAGTACCAGAAAAAGGACACCAGCCAGCGCCTCGAAACCTTTCTCGACAGCATGCGCCCCACGGCGATCCGCCTGGCCGCCGTGCACCGCTATTTCTTTCCCAACGACAGCCAGGAAAATTTCAACCGCTTCGTGCGTGCGCATTTGAAGTCGGCCAAGAGCGCCGAAAAACTCACCGACGAACGTCTCGAACGGCTCTATCAAAGCTATGGCCCCGGCGCCTATGACCTGCCGGACCAGGGTTTCATCGCCAAGGTCCACCCACTGGACTTGTGGTTGATGGGTTACTTGCTGAACCACCCCGACGCCAAGTTCAGCCAGATCGTCAAGGCCAGTCAGTTCGAGCGCCAGGAAGTCTACAGCTGGCTGTTCAAGAGCCGGCACAAGAGCGCCCGCGACAGTCGCATCCGCACGATGCTGGAGATCGAAGCCTTCCTGGATATTCACCAGCGCTGGCAGCAGGTCGGCTATCCATTCGACCACCTGGTGCCGTCGCTGGCCACCGCCATCGGCAGCTCCGGCGACCGCCCCGCCGCGTTGGCGGTCCTGGTGGGTACCATTCTCAACGACGGCATCCGGCAACCGGCCTTGCGCGTCGACAGTTTGGATTTTGCCGTCAATACGCCCTACGAAACACGCCTGGTCAACGACCCGGAAAGCGGCAAGCGCGTGATGCCGGTGGAAGTCGCCCAGGCTCTGCGCGGTGCACTGTCCCAGGTAGTGGATGCCGGCACCGCGAAACGCGTGGCCGGCAGTTTCAAGTTGGCCGACGGGACGCCGCTGGCCATGGGCGGCAAGACCGGCACCGGCGACAACCGCATCGAAGCGGTCGGCTCCGGTGGGCGAGTGATCAGTTCCAAATCGATCAACCGTACCGCCACTTTCGTGTTCTACATCGGCGACAGCCATTTCGGCACCCTCACCGCCTACGTTCCGGGGGCATCGGCGCAGAACTTCAAATTCACCTCGGCCTTGCCGGTGCAGGTGCTCAAGGGCATGGCACCGTTTCTCTCGCCCTACTTGCAGCCGGGGACTCATACCCAGTGCAAGCCGTTGGTGGCGGAGCAGTAGGAGCTGTCGAGCGAAGCGAGGCTGCGATCTTGTCCCAGACACTTGAGTTTGGCTCGTTCGGCTGGCCGGGCACAGCCCATTGTGGGAGCGAGCTTGCTCGCGATAGGGTCAGGTCAGGCAACATCAATGGTGGCTGGTCTACCGCTATCGCGAGCAAGCTCGCTCCCACAGGTAATTCAGTGTCGAACGCGCCTCGATCGAACCTGCATGGGGCGGTCGGCAGCCCTACGGCGCAGTCGCGTCGAACACCATGTGCACCGTGCCGTAGTAGTCGCCAGGCTTGTACTCGTCATCGGGCTTGATGGCAGCGATGACGAGCGGCACCTGGCGCCCGGGCCGGGCTTCGGTGGCCGAGACCACCTGGGCCGAATCCAGGGTCAATACGACGTTGTTGAACGTCACCCGCAAGTCAATACGCTCACGGCCATTGGACAAGTACGCCTCTTCCCCCAGGCGTGCGCCGATAGAACCGTTGCTGTTCTTCACCTCGTAGGTCGCCCGCAGTGGGCTGAGTTCGTTGGTGATGGTGCTGAAGGGCAAGCGCTGTTCGCGCTGGACCAATTGCGGGTCGAGGGGCAACACGTAGAAGTCGACCGTCGGGATGGTCACGTAGACTTCGAACGTTTCCCGCTCCACCGCGCCCCAGGCGGTGGCCCAGGGCAACGTCAGGGCGCTCAATGCGAGGGGGCGTATCAATGTCTTGAATATTTTGGTCTTGAACATTTTGATTACCTCTGGCGTCAACGACGGTTCGGCGACGGCGGCCATCAACCTTTGATCTCGACGTTTTTTTTCTGATTGCCTTCGACAAGGGTGAAGCGGTATTGCCGCCCCGCTTCCTTGTCGAACGAAAAGCTCTGACCGCTCTTGACGTGATGCTTGGTGGTCGGCTTGCAGTCGTTCTCTTTCAGCGCCACGCAGTCCTTGAACTCATCGATCACCACCACCGTGTTGCCGTTATTGCGCAACTGGTAGCGGCTGGCGCTGTCGTCGATCACGGTCTCGTAACGGGTGTTCTTTGGCCGCACGAAAAACACCGTGCCGTAGCCCGCCAACACCTTGACCCCCGCCGCCACGCGGTCCTTTTTATATTGCTCGCGCTCTTCGGCGCTGATGGCGAACTCGTCTTCGGCTTCGGGCACCACCGGCACGAAACGCACCCGGAAGTAGCGCTCCTTGTCGCGGTTGCCCATGAACAGCAAGCGCGTACCCTGCACCCCGTTGGCCGGCACGATCAGCCGCGCCGGGCTGGCCATCAACCCGTCCTTGGCCTGGGCGCTGGCCTGGTTCTGCAGCGGCACTTCCTGGTAGCTGCCGTCCTCGTTGTAGATGATTTCCAGGATGTTGACCTTGACGAACGCCGTGGACGTGCCGCCGTTGAACACCCGTTTCATATAGGTGCTTTTGTCGCCGTCGAGGTAGTCGTACACCACCCCTACACCAATCTGCGGCCCAGCCTGGGCCACACCGCAAAACAGACAGAACCCAACCCATGCCAATAGATGTTTCATCGCTTTTCCAACCTCATGCAGTAAACACAACTCATTGAATGTTGCCGGCCAGCCGGCCACTCAGACTTCCGAATCCCAGATCACCGTGACGTTGCCGCTATAGGCTTTGGCGCCACTGTCCAGCATCTGCTCGACACTGCTCTGGCCCACCTCGAAATGCAGCATTCCCAAGCGCCGATCGACGTATAAACCCGGCCGGAACAGCTCGGTGCCACTGCCGTCGCGCAGCAGCCGACGGCGGTTGACCGGTTGCCCGGCGCCATCCGTCAAGCCGTCGGGCAGGGTCACGCTGACGTCCACCGGCACGGCGTGGCCGGTGGCGGTTTCAGAGATCGCGCAGGTGTTGCCGCTGATTTGCTGGCACTCGAGGGCCATCTTGAAACGCGAGGAAGCGGAGATATGAAAGCGCTGGTCGCGGAACAGCCGCGTGGGTTTGCGACCGCTGTTCAACCAGACTTGCCAGCCTTCCTGGGGCACCAGTTCGACGCGGTTGCCACCGGGAGGCACTTCGACTTTGAGGGTGTGCTCGACGTCGAGTTTGAAATTGAGGGTGAGCGCGGAATCGTTGGGAAGCATGATGTCGCCCATGTCGATGTCCTGCCCCGGTCCGATGCTATAGGTCAGCGACCCCGTATATTGGCCAGATGACATTTTCAGTGGATTGGGGGTGCGCAGTTCGTAGGCAAAGTCCAAGTGGGAATAAGCCATGCTGGGGATGTAATAGCGGGCTCTTTTGGAGCACACGCTTTCCACTGGCGTCTTCCAAAAAAAACCGTACCAATTGTTGCCATAGGGCTGATTACCGCCGTTTTCACAGGGCCGGGGAGCAACCACCCAACCGTCGCCATAACTGCCCCATAGCCGGTGATGAGCAAGTACGACCGTCACATCTCCCTCTACCAGGTCGACCACATTGACAGGGAGTCGATAGTGCGAACCTATACCCGTCATGCGCACTTCCACGACTTCCGTTTCGCCCGTGCTGGCATGGACAATATGTGCCGTACGCCAATTGGCAGGTACCTTAAACATCGCCCCCTTCCGAACGTCTTCATGACCCGCCTGAATAGGACTGATCGAATTGAAGGTGATCGGCAATCGAATGCTGAACATTTTCTTGTTAGCGCACTGCTCCGGATACTGTGCACAGTAGCCACTGACCGGTGTGGTATTAAGGAATGTGTTCTCCTGAGGCTTGGACGCATCGGGCCTGAACAGCGCGCTGATGTCCTGGTTCAAGGCATTGGCCGCAGGAACGCACGCAATCAACAATGCCCCAACCACGCTGCGCATGTTCACCGGTAAATATTTCATCTATCTCCCACCATCAAATCGGCTCGGAACAGGCCGAGCCAGCCTGTCTAAACTTCCGAATCCCATATCACCGTGACATTGCCGCTGTAGGCCTTGGCGCCGGTGTCCAGCATCTGCTCGACGCTGCCCTGGCCCACTTCGAAATGCAGCGCCCCTAACCTGCGATCCACATAAAAACCCGGCTGGAACAACTCGGTGCCACTGCCATCGCGTAGCAGGCGACGGCGGTTGACCGGTTGCCCGGCGCCGTCCGTCAAGCCCTCGGGCAGGGTCACGCTGACGTCCACCGGCACGGCGTGGCCGGTGCCGGTTTCGGCGATCGCGCAGGTGTTGCCGCTGATGTGTTGGCACTCAAGGCCCATCTTGAAACGTGACGAGGCCGAGATATGGAAGCGCTGGTCGCGGAACAGCCGCGTCGGTTTGCGCCCGCTGTTGAGCCAGGCTTGCCAGCCTTCCGGGGGCACCAGTTCGACGCGGTTACCGCCAGGGGGCACTTCCACCTTGAGGGTGTGCTCGACGTCGAGTTTGAAATTGAGGGTGATCACCGAATCATTGGGGAGCATGACGTCACCCATGTCGAAGTCCTGCCCCGGCCCAACGCCATAGCTCACCGAGCCCCGGTATTGACCGGACGACATCTTCAAGGGGTTGGGTGTGCGCAGTTCGTAGGCGAAGTCCAAGAAGCGGTAGGACATGCTGGGGATCAAGTAGCTGGCCCTCTTCGCGCACACGCCTTCGACGGGGGTCTTCCAGAAGAAGTTATAGATCAGGTGGTTCATCGTCCCAAAATTGGTGGACTGACAGGGCGAAGGCGCGTACCTGAAACTGGAGCCGCTCCATAACCGGTTATGAGCAGTTGTGAGATCCACGCCGCCACCGACCAGGTCGATGACGCTGACAGGCAGTTGGTAGCGCGAACCGACGCCGGATATGCGGACTTGAACGATCTCGGTTTCGCCCGTATCGGTGTGGGTCACCTGCGCCAGACGCCATGTGGCAGGCACATCGAACATCGCCCCTTGCCGCGAATCCCCATGATTGGCCTGAATGGGCCCGGTCGATTCGAAGACAATGGGCACTTGGAGACTGAACATTTTTTCCCTGTCGCAGACCGCCGGATACAACGCGCAATAACCCGAAACCGGGGTGGTATTGAGAAAGGTGTTTTCATTGGGCTTCGAGGGATCGGGCCTGAATATGGCGCTGACATCCTTGTTTACGGCATGAGCCGTCGATACACAGGCCAACACCATCACCGATACCATGCCTTGCACTGCCATTGGTAACTGCTTCATCTACCCTTCCCTCACCTTTGGCTCGGACCGACCGAGCCATCCTTTTTAAACTTGTGAATCCCAGATCACCGTCACATCGCCGGAGTAGGTGGTGGCGCCGTTGTCGAGCATCGCTTCGACGCTGCCCTGGCCGACCTCGAAATGCAGCGCTCCCGAGCGCCGATCGACGTACAGACCCGGCTGGAACAGCTCGGTGCCACTGCCATCGCGCAGCAACCGGCGGCGGTTGACCGGTTGCCCGGCGGCGTCCGTCAGGCCGTCGGGCAGGGTCACGCTGACGTCCACCGGCACGGTATGGCCGGTACCGGTTTCAGAGATCGCACAGGTGTTGCCGCTGACGTGCTGGCATTCGAGGGCCATCTTGAAACGCGAAGAAGCGGAGATATGGAAGCGCTGGTCGCGGAACAGTCGTGTGGGTTTGCGGCCGCTGTTGAGCCAGGCTTGCCAGCCTTCGTTGGGCACCAGTTCGACGCGGTTGCCGCCGGGGGGGACTTCGACTTTGAGGGTGTGTTCGACAGTGAGCTCGAAGTCGAGGGTTAGGGCCGAATCGTTGGGAAGCATGACATCGCCCATGTCAATGTCCTGTCCCGGTCCGACGCTATACGTTAACGAACCCGTGTATCGTCCAGACGACATTTTCAAGGGATTAGGTGTGCGCAGCTCGTAGCCAAAATCCAGATAGGCATAACTCATTCCAGGAACAAGATAATAGGCCATCTTGGCGCATGAATTTTCTTCCGGAGTTCTCCAAAAAAAATTATAGGTGCTGGCGGTAAGATCCCCATAACCCGTGCTCGTACAAGGCCGAGGGGCAAAAGACCAGCTAGTGCGCCATAACAATGAATGAGCCACTACATCGCTCATCCCCCCACCGACTAGGTTGACAGCGCTATCAGAGAGTCGATATTGCGAGCCGATACCGGACCAACGAACTTCAACGCTTTCCGTCTCGCCCGTACTGGCATGGGTGACCCATACCGTTCGCCAATCGGCGGGCACTTTAAACATCGCACCGTGCCGAGGTTCTTCATGATATGGCTGGATAGGACTGGTCGAATTGAAGGATAAAGGCAGCCGGATGCTGAACATCGTTCCGCAGTGCGTTGGATGCGTCGAGCAGTAACCACTTTGTGGAGTGGTGTTGGTAAAGATATTCTCGTTGGGTTTTGATGGGTCTGGCCTGAAGACAGCGGTGATGTTCTGGCTCACGGCATTGGCCACAGGCACACACGCAAACAGCAACACCGAGACCACGCTGCGCACTGCAACCGATAAGGGTTTCATTTATACAACCTCATACATCAAGACAAATCACAGCAAATAGGTGGTGAGGCATTCACCTGTGGGAGCAAGGCTTGCTTCCACAGTCTCAGGAACAAGCGTTGCTCCCACGGTCATGACCGCTGCTTCGTCCCGGCCTCGGCCAGCGTCGTATCGGCCAGGGTGTCCGGCGTGCAGCGCAAGTCACCGATCATCAACACATCGCCTTCGCGGGCCGAGCTGTCCGGGTCGAGGCGAAAGCGGCAGAACAACTCGTTGCCGTAGCGCACTTCCAAGGTTGGGGAGCCGGCATTCATCTCCATGGAGAAGAACCCGTCCACCTCGCTGATGCCGCGGCTGGCGTGGTTGATCACGTGATGGCCCTTGAGCGGCTCCCCCTGTTCGTCCAGCAAGCGGCCGAGCACGGTCACGGTTTTCATCACGCTGACCTTGCGGTAATCCACGCCGCCCTTGTTCAGGTGGTAACGGCTGCGAGATGGCTCGATGCTCGCCGCCGGTGGGTGCACGCCATCGAAGTCGAAGGTCACCATGCTGTTCTTGTAGGCGGTGATCGGCACGAAGTTGCGGCCCGGGTGCAAGGTGGTGCTGCCGCCGGTCAAGTCGTCGGCGCGCAGGATGATGTCGTCCAGGTCGGTTTCCACGTCGACGATCATGCCGGCGCCGCGCCCCTGGGGCACGCCGGTGAAGGCGGCTTTCTGCCCGCCCACCGCCACCGTGCTGCTCAGGTTCAAGCCGCCGGTGAGGTTGTCGTTGTAGGACGAACGCTGGATGAAGCCATCGCCGTACATCGACTCGGTCATGAAACTGGCGATGCCGGACAGGCCCACGCCATAGGTGTCGGCCAGGGCCGTGGCGGAGACGCTTTGCAATACGTGGTCCTGCAGGTCGCGGCGATAGGACAGCGAGGCATTGTTGTCCCGCGTGCCTTCGCGAGAAGTGCGGGTGCCGATGCTGCCCGACCAGTACTCGCCGGGCCCGCCCAGGGCGACGCTGAGGCTCAGGTCTACGCCGCGATTGCGCCGGTCGTTGGTACTCGAGGTGCCAGGGCGGTCGAACACCGAGAGGCGCCAGTTGGCATCGCTGCCACCCAGCGTGGTGCGCTGGGTCCAACCCAGGTCCAGGCCGGTGCCCTGGACATTGCCTTCGCTGTAGGCCAACCGGCCGTTGATGGAGTTCTTGTTGCTCAAGCGATGATTGACCGACAGCGATGAATTGCTGGTCTGGCCGACGTAGACGTTGCGCTGGCGGATACGGGTGCCATCCGGCAAGGTCTCGTAGGTGTTGCGGGTGTCGAGCCAACTGCGGTTGTGACTGGCGACGATGCTGCCATGGCCGTAGCTGTACAGGCCTTGCAAGTCCATGCCGGTGCCGTACTGCTGGGTCTGGTAGACGTTGGCGTACAGGCTGGTGCTGCTGGCGAGCGTCCAATCGATCGAGGTGCCCACTTGCAGTTTGTCTTGCACCTGGCGCGTGGACGCTCCGAGGATCACCCGTGGGTGCAGCAGGTAGTTGACGCCGAGCCCCGCGGTGTTGAAACCCGAGGGCTGGTCGTCCCAGTTGCTCCACAGCCGGGTTTCGCGACCGGCGAACAGGTTGTAGCGCCAGCGGTCCTCGGTACTGTTCCAATTGTTCGGCTTGTAGACCAGCTCCTGGCTGGTGGCGGTGGTTTGCCCGTCTTCGATCAGCCGTACTTCCACTTCATAGATACCGCCGGGCAACGGGCGGGTGTCCAGGCTCTGCAAGCCGGCGCTGACGGCCTGGGTGTTGATCAGCAGGCCGCTGCGGTAAATCTCCACCGAGGCCTGGCGGCTGGCGGTGACATAAATGGGGTAGACGCTGGGTTTGGGATTGTCGACCAGCAGGCTGTCGGAGCTGCCGTACATTACCCCCAGCGCGGTGTCCGGGTTGGCGCCGAACGAACGGATCTGGCGATTCAAGCCATCGGAACTGGGCGTGAAGTAACCCAGGCGCAAGAAATTGCCTTCCATTTCCCGTTGGGTGTAGAGCTCATGGACGGCGTGGTAGAGCTTGTCGTCCGGCCCGCCGAGACGCGAGAGCTGAAGGTCCAGGGACTGGCTCCAGTTGCCCACGCTGGAACTGGCATTGAGGCCATACCGCCCACCGGTGTCCTGTTTCTGGCCACCGTTGATATTGAGTTGGTTATTGAAGATCAGACCGAGGCTGCCGCCTTCCGGTTGATCGTAGAAACGCTTGATTTCAGTTGCGCGCTCGACATCCTGGGTCAGGATCGACACTAATGAATTCTCGAGGCTGTAGTGCACGGCCAGCAACCCGCCCGTGCAGTTGGTTTCACACGCGCCCAATGCTTGTCCCTGCTTGAGGCGTTGTTCCCATTGTTCGCGATCGACGGCTTTTATCGTGCTGTCTTGCGTGTCGGTGAATTCCAACAAGGTAATACGATCATCCCGCGTCAAGACCACCATGGCCTCACCGAGATACTGTTGATTGAGTTCAATACGAACCGCGAGTGGCACATCGAAGAAGTGGGCTTCAAACTCCGCCGGCAGACCCTTGGCCTGGGACAACAGGCTTCTTGGCGTGGTACCGGGGGCGGTTGGCGCGGCCAATGCTGTCGCGCACAAAAATAGCGCGAGCGCACCTGCGATGGGTGTCATCGGAAACATCAACGGACTCTCATATTCAGCGAGCTATCGGGGCGTTTCAGGTACAGGCCGACCGGCTGGGGAGAACCGGCCGGCCTGCGGCGATGCCCGTGGGCGAGGTGAAACTCACCGGGCAGCGAATGGCCTTACGGGCGCGGCACGGCGTCGAAGACGACGGTCATGTCGGCGGTGTACAGGCCGTTCTGGGTAGCCAGGGGCGTGGCCGCGACGATGGTCATGTCAGCCTGGGTGCCTGGGGTGGAGGTGGCATCGTCCACCACTTCCTGCGGCGTGGCGGTCAGGACGACGCCGTTGAAGGCAGTGGTCAGGGCGATGGAGTTGCTGCCGTTGTACAGCGCGGCCGGGCCGCCTTCGATGTAAGCGTTTACCGAGCCTTCGGTGTTCTTCACGTCATAGGTCTGGCGCAACGAAGTCAAGGTGCCGCTGACCGTGTTGTAGCTCATGGTTTCATCTTTACCGAAGTCCGGGTTGCGCGGCTGCACATGGAACTGCTGGGTCGGGATGTTCGCGGTGATGTGGATGGAGGAGCGTGCATCATCGTCAGCGAATGCCAGCGAAGAACCCAGGGCAGCGGCGACCAGGGCAGTACCGGATACGAGTTGTTTGAGCATGTTGTTAACACCTGTTCTTAGCAATAAAGAGAAAAGGTTGAAATGGCAGACCAAGCGCAACTTGGCCCGTCCCTCCAACGCCGTGCATGATCGGCGCTCTTTAACTAAAAAAAAGCAGGCAATTTCCTATAGGCTTGTAGTAAATCGGGCATACGAAAGAGCGAAAAATACGCAATTTTTGATAAAACATAAGTTTGGCTGTAAGAAACAGCCCACATTTTAAGCCTACAACATTTTTATCATTACAAATGTATGCGGCCGCACCCCGCATACATTGGGCATTCATGTAAGGTCACTTCCTGAAACCAAGTAACCCGCCGCAAAAAACAAGATATATCTTAGTTTGCGAAAAATCATTAAATCAAAAGATATATCTTTTATTCAAGGTATATCTGATTGCTATCTATATGCAGAACGGAGACAGCATATGAACGCCCTTTATTCTCATTCCGATTCTTCCTCCAAACGCGAACACGACGGTTTCGAACGACGCCCGACAGGCTCGCGTGGCAGCCGGGCGCCGCGGGTCTTCGCCGCCGGTGATTTGAAAGTGTTGTTGCTGGCGCTGATTGCCGAACAGCCGTGCCATGGCTATGACCTGATCCGTCGGATCGAGCACATGTTCGAGGGCGCCTACAGCCCCAGCCCCGGTGTGATCTACCCGACACTGACCTTCCTGGAAATGAACGCCATGATCAGTTGCGGCGTCGAAGACGGAAAAAAGTGCTACAGCGTGACCGATGCCGGACGTCTATCTCTTGAGGACCAGGCCGTGGCGCTGGATGAGGTGCGTACGCGCATTGAAATCAGCAAGCGCACGTTGCGCGGCCATGATCGTCCCCCGGAAATCCATGAAGCGGTGTATAACCTGCGCCATGCCCTGCAAAAGCACCATGGCCACTGGAGCCCGGAAGAAATCCGGCGGGTGCGCGACCTGCTCGACGCCACCGCCAAAGCCATCGTCGACGGCCCCGACCGTCCCTCTGTCTCGGAGTCAAGCCAATGACCGAAGTCGATCCAAACACCATTCACCGTGTCAGCCACGAGATCAAACGCCGTCGCCTGCAAGTGCTGCGGGTCGAGGACCTGACCCCGCGCATGCGCCGCATCACCGTCGGCGGGCCGGAGCTGGCCGGGTTCGTCAGCCTGGGCACCGACGACCACGTGAAATTGCTGTTCCCGCAGAACGCCGAGGAACAGGCCGCCCTGGAAAACTTCAGCCCTAGCGCCGGTAAGGCCCAGGGCCCGATGCCCGAGATGCGCGACTACACCCCGCGCCGCTATGACCTGGACACCCTGGAGATGGACATCGATTTCGTGCTCCACGGCGACGGCCCGGCCGCGACCTGGGCGGCCCAGGCGGCACCAGGGCAATACCTCAACATCGCCGGGCCCCGGGGCTCGATGATCGTGCCGGATATCTTCGACAGCTACCTGTTGATCGGCGACGAAACCGCCCTGCCCGCCATCGCCCGCCGCCTCGAAGGCCTGGCGCCCAACCGCCGGGCCCTGGTGGTGGTGGAAGTGGAAAACGGCGCCGAGCAGCAAGTGCTCCAAAGCCCGGCACAGGTGCAGGTGATCTGGGTGTTGCGCGAAGGCCGCCAGGACAACCTGCTGCGAACCGTGCAACAGCTGGAAATGCCCGGCGGCAAGCTGTACACCTGGGTCGCGACCGAGAGCAAAGTGTCGCGGCAGATTCGCAAAGTGTTGCTGGAGGAGAAAGGGTTGGACCAGGACTTTGTGAAGGCGGTGGGGTATTGGAAGCTGGAGGGCAGCGAGGAAGATTGAGGGACGGGCGGTGGCTGAAGTACCCTTCACCCACTGACTGAACACAACCCTCTTGAGAGCAAGGCTTCTGGGAGCATGGTTTCTGGGGGCAAGGCTTCTGTGGGAGCAAGGCTTGCCCGCGATGAGGACGATGCGGTCTCTCAGAAATCGAGTCGCCTGTTTCGCGAGCAAGCTTTGCTCCCACAGGGCCATCGCTGTCCTTTAATGTCTTGATCAACCTTCCACCAGGTACTCCTTCCCATGCTTTTCCTGCTCGCCTACATCAGCAGCGTCGTGCTGATCAACTTCGCGTTTTCCGCCGCGCCGCACCTGGACATCATCTGGTCGGCCTGGGGCGGGCTGGTGTTTATCCTGCGGGACATGGTGCAGACCCGTTTCGGCCATGGCGCCATCGTGGCGATGCTGGTGGCGCTGGTGTTGTCCTATGTCACCTCGGACCCGACCATCGCCCTGGCCAGCGCCACGGCGTTCGCGGTGTCCGAGTGCGTCGACTGGCTGGTGTTCACGATCACCAAGCGTCCGCTCCATGACCGGTTGTGGATCAGTTCGGCCTTGAGCATTCCCCTGGACACGTTCATCTTCTTCGGTCTGATCGATGCCCTGACGCCCGCCGTGGTGATCACCGCCCTGCTCTCGAAATTCGCCGGGGTGACCGCCGTCTGGCTGATCATGGCCTGGCGTCTACGCAAACAGGCCGTCGCCGGCTGACGCGGTTCATGTAAAATGCCGCGCTTTCTCCCCATGGGAAGCTCGCCCGGCGCGCGCCCCGATGATCCGCTCCTGTTTGAGGACCTTCAGATGACCCGTATCGGAACCCCATTGTCGCCCACCGCGACCCGCGTTTTGTTGTGTGGCAGCGGCGAGCTGGGCAAGGAAGTGGTAATCGAACTGCAGCGCCTGGGCGTCGAAGTGATTGCCGTGGATCGCTACGCCAACGCGCCGGCCATGCAAGTGGCCCACCGCAGCCATGTGATCAACATGCTCGACGGCGCCGCCCTGCGTGCGGTGATCGAAGCCGAGAAGCCGCACTTCATCGTGCCGGAAATCGAAGCCATCGCCACCGCCACCCTGGTGGAACTGGAAGCCGAAGGCTTCACCGTGATCCCTACCGCCCGCGCCGCGCAATTGACCATGAACCGCGAAGGCATCCGGCGCCTGGCCGCCGAAGAACTGGGCCTGCCCACATCGCCGTACTTCTTCGCCGACACCGTGGACGACTACCGCAAGGCCGTCGAGACCCTGGGCTTCCCGTGCGTGGTCAAGCCGGTGATGAGTTCCTCGGGCAAGGGCCAGAGCCTGCTGCGCAGTGCCGATGACGTGCAGAAAGCCTGGGACTACGCCCAGGAAGGTGGCCGCGCCGGCAAGGGCCGGGTGATCATCGAAGGATTCATCGATTTCGACTACGAAATCACCTTGCTCACCGTGCGTCACGTGGGCGGCACCACCTTCTGCGCTCCGGTCGGCCACCGTCAGGAAAAAGGCGACTATCAGGAATCCTGGCAGCCCCAGGCCATGAGCCCGAAAGCCCTGGCCGAATCCGAGCGCGTGGCCAAGGCGGTGACCGAGGCCTTGGGTGGTCGCGGCCTGTTTGGCGTCGAGCTGTTCATCAAGGGTGACCAGGTGTGGTTCAGCGAAGTCTCGCCGCGCCCCCATGACACTGGCCTGGTGACGCTGATTTCCCAGGACCTGTCGCAGTTCGCCTTGCACGCCCGCGCCATTCTCGGCCTGCCGATCCCACTGATCCGCCAGTTCGGCCCGTCGGCGTCGGCGGTGATCCTGGTGGAAGGCCAGTCGATCCAGACCGCGTTCGCCAACCTGGGCGCGGCCCTGAGCGAACCAGACACCGCCCTGCGCCTGTTCGGCAAACCGGAAGTCAACGGCCAGCGCCGCCTGGGCGTGGCCCTGGCTCGCGATGAGTCCATCGAAACGGCCCGCGCCAAGGCGACCCGGGCTTCCCAGGCGGTGAAGATCGAGTTGTAAGCAGTATCGCTTGCCTCATGGTGATCTGTGGGAGCAAGGCTTGCCCGCGATGAACGATAACACGGTCCACCTGAAGACCAGGGCGCCAGCATCGCGAGCAAGCTTTGCTCCCACAGTCAACTTGGGGTGACATCGGGCTAAAGAAAAAGGCGACACCCGCAAGGGTGTCGCCTTTTTCATGAGCGCCGGTTTTGCTTAATCCGGCAGTTTGTAGGCAATCACATAATCACCCTGCTGGGTCCCCAGGGAACCATGACCGCCCGCAACGACCAGCACGTATTGCTTGCCGTCCTTGCCGGTGTAGGTCATCGGCGTGGTTTGGGCGCCGGCGGGCAGGCGGCCTTCCCACAGTTGCTTGCCGTTTTTCACGTCGTAGGCGCGCAGGTACTGGTCCAGCGTGCCGCTGAGGAACGCCAGGCCACTGGCGGTGGTGAAGGGGCCACCCAAGCTCGGAACACCCATGCTCAGCGGGATCGGTACCGGCGAGCTGTCACGCACGGTGCCGTTCTTGTGCTTCCACAGGGTCTTGTTGTTGGTCAAGTCCACGGCCGCGACATAACCCCACGCAGGTGCCTGGCAAGGCAGGCCCATGGGCGAAAGCAGCGCTTCGAGGATTACGCCATACGGCGCGCCTTTGTTTGGCTGCACGCCTTCGGTTTCGCTCTTGCGACCCGGGCCGCCGGCCACTTCCGCCGCTGGCACCAGTTTTGACTTGAACGCCATGTAGCTCGGGTTGACGAAGGCGATCTGGCGCACCGGGTCCACCGAAATGCCGCCCCAGTCGAATACGCCGAAGTTGCCCGGGTAGACGATCGAGCCTTGCAGCGACGGCGGGGTGAACATGCCGTCATAGCGCAACGACTTGAAGTCGATCCGGCACAGCATCTGGTCGAACGGGGTCACGCCCCACATGTCGCGTTCCTCGAGGACCGGCGGCACGAAGTTCAGGTCGGACATCGGTTGGGTCGGCGAGGTGTGATCGCCTTCCACCGCGCCTTGCGGCACCGGGATTTCCTTGATCGGCACGATCGGCTGACCATTGCTACGGTCCAGCACGTAGATGCTGCCCTGCTTGGTCGACGCCAGTACCGCCGGTTTCACGCCGTCAGCGGTCTTCAGGTCCATCAGGGTCGGTTGACCACCAACGTCCATGTCCCACAGGTCGTGGTGGGTGAACTGGAAGTACCAGCGCACCTTGCCGGTGGCAATGTCCAGGGCGGTCAGGCCGGCGGCGTACTTTTCCGATTCCGGGGTCCGAAAGCCACCGAACTGGTCAGGGGTCTGGTTGCCCATCGGCAGGTAGAGCATGCCGAGTTTTTCATCGACGCTGAACATGGACCACATATTCGGCGAGTTGCGGGTGTAGGTCTGGCCTTCGGCAATCGGCGTGGTGTCGTCCGGGTTGCCGCTGTCCCAGTTCCACACCAGCTTGCCGGTGTGCACGTCGTAGGCGCGGATCACACCGCTGGGTTCGTCGGTGGAAACGTTATCGGTGACGTGGCCGCCGATCACCACCAGGTTCTGGGTGACCGCCGGTGGCGAGGTGGAGTAGTAGCCGCCGGCCGTGAAGCCGCCGATGTTGGCGGTCAGGTCGACCTGGCCCTTGTCGCCAAAGTCTTCGCACATCTTGCCGGTGTCGGCGTTGAGGGCGATCAGACGGGTGTCGGCGGTCGGCAGGAAGATCCGTCGTGGGCACACGGTGCTGGCCGGCGTGGTGCTGGCGGTGCCGGTGGGGCTCTGCTCGGCGGAGGCGTACACGGCGTCATCGTGGTAGGTCACGCCACGGCAGGTCATGTGGGCCCAACCCTTGAAGTTTTCCGCTTTTTGCGTGGAAAGCTTCGGATCGAAACGCCAGATTTCCTTGCCAGTTTCAGGCTCCAGGGCAATCACCTGGCTGTGAGGCGTGCACACGTAAAGCATGCCGTTGACCTTCAGCGGGGTGTTTTCCGCAGTGGTTTCACCCGGGTCGTTCGGCCCTGGCAGGTCGCCGGTGCGATAGGTCCAGGCTTGCTTCAGCTTGCTGACGTTCTCGGGGGTGATCTGCGCCAGCGGCGAATAGCGGTCGCCGTGGGCGCTGCGCCCGTAGGAGTTCCAGTCGCCATCCGGCATGGCCGGTGCGGTGTTGGTCATGCCCGGCACGCTGTCGCGGTCCAGTTGACCCTTGATCTCACCCGGGTTGGTGAACTGGCTGGCGAGCGCGGCGATACCGGCGATGACCACGGCGGCGCCCAATGCGCGGGTACCCATGGTCGAGGCATCGGCGGTCAACAGTGGGCGGCGGAACCACGGCAGCAACATGACGATGCCCAGGGCAAACAGCATCGCCAGGCGCGGCACCAGTTGCCACCAGTCCAGGCCCACTTCCCACAGTGCCCATACGGTGCTGGCGAACAGCACCAGTGCGTACAGGCCCAGCGCCGCGCGACGGGCCATGATCAGCAGCACGCCGGTCAGCGCCAGGCCGATACCGGCCAGCAGGTAATACAGCGAGCCGCCAAGCGTGCTCAGCTTGACTCCCCCGGCCAGCAGGGCCAGGCCCATCAATAGAAGCAGAATGCCGAGCAGGCTCGGTAGCAGACGGCTTCGACTCAAAGCACCCTCAGTGCTCATAGTGTGATTCTCCGTGACGTTTTAAGGAGTCCCGCGCAAGTAGTCACTGTAGATGACGATCTTGAGGGGGCATGGTTCAGTTGAAAAAGGCAAATTGGCTGCCGCGATCCCTTGTGGGAGCGAGCTTGCTCGCGATGGCGGCGTGTCAGTCGGCTTCAATGTTGAATGTGCGATGGCTATCGCGAGCAAGCTCGCTCCCACAGGTGGTCACCGAGACAGCGCTGTCTTTCAGGGCAGGACATTGAGCATTCATCAGATCTTTTCAACAGGAATGAGCTGGACGCAGAGGCTTCAGCACAACAGAAGAAGCGTTTCAGCAGGCGGCGCAAGGATAATGTCCTGATCTCAATAGAGAAAGGGCTTTTGTTGACATGGATCATCTCGGATTCGGTAACAGTGCGCCTGGCTCTAGAGCCCCACGATGAAGGCTATGCTTCCACCACAAGAGCACCTCGGCTAAGGTGCGCGGCTTTACCCTTTTTCGCGCGAAGGCCTCCCATGACCGAACCCAACAACAACCCGCTGCACGGCGTGACGCTGGAACAGATCCTCAACGCCCTCGTGCAGCACTATGAATGGTCGGGCCTGGCTGAACGCATCGATATCCGCTGCTTCAAAAGCGACCCGAGCATCAAGTCGAGCCTGACCTTCTTGCGCAAGACGCCTTGGGCGCGGGAGAAGGTCGAGCGCCTGTACATCAAGTTGATGCGCACCAAACGGCCGGTCTGAGCCGCCGTGGGAATTGATAGAGGTCCTCGCCTCACCCTGCGCCAGCGCTTCGTGTCGGTGACGGCGCTGCTGGCTTGGGCGGGGTTGAGCATCCAGTTGTATCTGATCCTGCTGGGTCGTTGGGAGCTGGGCGCGAGCCTGCTGGGCGGGTTGGTGAGTTTCTTCAGTTTCTTCACGGTGCTGACCAACCTGTGGGTGGCGGTGGTCCTGACCTGGGAACTGACCCCTCGCCCATCCCCGGCCCGCCGCTGGTTCCTGCAGCCCAGCGTACGCAGCGGCGTCGCAGTGAGCATCGCCCTGGTCAGCCTGGCCTACAACCTGCTGCTGCGCCACCTCTGGCAACCCGAAGGCTGGCAGTTCGTGGCCGACGAATTACTGCATGACGTGGTGCCCTTGCTGTACATCGCCTATTGGTGGCGGTGGGTGCCCAAAGGCAGTTTGCGCCTGGGCCACATCGGGCTGTGGATGGTTTATCCCTTGGCCTATTTCGCCTATGTTTTGCTGCGGGGAGATTTACTGGCGGCCTACCCCTACCCTTTTATTGATGTGGCGAGCCTGGGTTATCCACAGGTTTTCATCAATGCTGGGGGGATATTGGTGGGGTTTGTCGGGATTGCGTTGGGGGTGGTGGGGGTGGATCGGTGGGCATCTTTGAAATAGAGGCCTATGCAGAGCATATAGCTGTGTGAGCCGAACCTGTGTGAGCCGAACCTGTGGGAGCAAGGCTTCTGTGGGAGCAAGGCTTGCCCGCGATAAGGACGATGCGGTCTCTCAGAAATCGAGTGGCCTGCATCGCGAGCAAGCTTTGCTCCCACAGATAGGTGTCCCACAGATATGTGGGACACAGGGTTTGTGTTCACAAGTGGACATCACCGCCTAGCCGGCAACATCCACACCAGCCCACTGGCCTTGGCCCGTTCATGACACAGCGCCAAAACCCCGCGCCGCTCCTCGTTGTCCATCCGACTCCACCGGGTGATTTCCGCCACGGTGCGCTGGCAGCCGGTGCAGATGTCGTCATCATCCAGCGCGCAGATGTTCACGCAGGGCGAAGGCACCGGCCGTTCAGGGGCGCTCATGGTTCCTGCTCGGCCAGGTCGCGGGCATAGCGCTGGGAATTGTGCACATAGTGCGCCGCGCTGGCCACGAGCATGTTCTTCTGGGCTTCGGTCAATTCACGCACCACCTTGCCGGGGGAGCCCATCACCAGCGAGCCGTCGGGAATCTCCTTGTTTTCACCGATCAGCGCGTTGGCGCCGATGATGCAGTGCTTGCCGATCTTCGCGCCGTTGAGGATCACCGCGTTGATGCCGATGAGGCTGTAATCGCCCACCGTACAGCCATGGAGCATGGCGTTGTGGCCGATGGTCACGCCAGTGCCGATGGTCAGTGGATACCCCATGTCGGTGTGCATCACCGTGCCGTCCTGCACATTGCTGTCCTTGCCGATCAGGATCAGTTCGTTGTCGCCGCGCAGCACGGCGTTGAACCAGACATTGGCACCCTCTTCGAGGCGGACCTTGCCCACCAGCGTGGCGTTGGGCGCGACCCAGCTCTGTGGGTGGGTTTCGACACGGGCATCGCCCAGGCGATATTTCATTAGGATCCTCGGGTATCAGGTATTGATGTAGCTTTTGGGCGGCGTGTGCAAGTCGATGCCGGCGTCGTACAGCAGGTTGACCAACTCGACGATCATGATCGCCGTCAGCCCCCAGATCTTGTACCCCTCGAAACGATAGCTGGGCACGTACCAACTGCGGCCCTGGTAATCGATCCGGTGGGTGTGTTCGCGCGGATCCTTGCGGAAAAACTCCAGCGGCACGCTGAACACCGCCGCGATCTCGGCATCGTTGGCCTGGTATTCGACGTAGTCCGGAATCACCCCGACATACGGCGTGACCTTGATGCCATGGAGCGAGATCAACGGGCTGAGGGGGCCGATCACTTCCACCAGGCCGGGCGGCAGGCCGATTTCTTCCTCGGCTTCGCGCAGGGCGGTGAAGATCAGGTCCGGATCTTCCGGGTCGCGACGCCCGCCGGGAAACGCCACTTCGCCGCCATGGGTCGAGAGCCCACTGGCGCGCAGGGTCAGTACCAGCTCCGGTTCATCGCTGCGGGTGATCGGCACCAGCACCGCGGCTTCAGGGAAACGTTGGTCGGTCTGCAGATCGTGCGGGGTATGGTTGCTTACTCGATGCAGTAGCTCGTCCAGCATGAGACTTCTCGATTTATTCGCTACCTTGCATCATGCACCAATCGTTCAAGCGGCCCAACCCCCGCACCGCGTCGTGTCGCGAAACGACAACTTGCCGACACCGGCCCGCGCACGCCAAGATAGGCGCAGCATTCAGGAACCCAAGCATGAAATTCTGCAGCCAGTGCGGTAACCCGGTGACCCAGCGCATACCCGAAGGCGACTCGCGCCTGCGCTTTGTCTGCGACACGTGCCACGCCATCCATTACCAGAACCCCAACATCGTGGCCGGTTGCGTACCGACCTGGGGCAGCAAAGTCCTGCTGTGCCGGCGCGCCATCGAGCCGCGGCGCGGTTACTGGACCCTGCCGGCGGGCTTCATGGAGAACGGCGAGACCATCGAACAGGCCGCCGTGCGCGAAACCGCCGAAGAGGCCTGCGCCCGGGTGCGAAACTTGAGCATCTATACGCTGATTGACGTACCGCACATCAGCCAGGTACATGTATTCTTCCGCGCCGAACTGGTGGACGAGGATTTCGCCGCCGGGCCCGAGAGCCTGGAAGTGAAGTTGTTCGAAGAAGCGGACATTCCCTGGGACGAGCTGGCTTTCCGTACGGTGGGCCGCACCCTGGAATATTTCTACGCGGACCGACGCAGCGAGGACTACCCTGTGCGTTGCGAATCGATCCCGCCACTGGCTCAGCCTGCCAATACATAAAAAATCAATATAGCCGCGACACCTCTAGGGATACCGTTTCAATGCGCTGGTTGCTTGTCCTGTTCTGCTTGTCGTTCACCGCTGTGTCCCAGGCCGCCGCCGTGGGTACCTACAACGGCAAGGTCATCGAAAAAGTGCTGGTGCTCAAGTCCGCCCATCAATTGCAATTGATCAACGACGGCAAGCCGCTCAAGACCTATCGCATCTCCCTGGGCAAGGGCGCCAAAAAAGGCCCCAAGCTGATAGAAGGCGACAAGCGTACCCCCGAAGGTTTTTATTGGCTGGACTGGCGCAAGACCAGCGACCGCTTCTACCTGTCGATGCACATTTCCTACCCCAACATCAGCGACGCCGCCCGCGCCCGCCGCGAAGGTGTGGAGCCAGGGGGCATGATCATGATCCATGGCACGCCGGATTCGGAAGAGAACCCTGAGCAGTTGTTCCATACGCTGGACTGGACCGACGGCTGCATCGCCATGCGCAACGTGGACATGCGCGAAGTCTGGAACCTGGTGCCCGATGGGACGATGATCGAGATTCGGCCGTAACGCTATTGTCTTGCGGCGAGGCGCTTCTGTGGCGAGGGAGCTTGCTCCCGCTGGGTTGCGCAGCAACCCCAAGGCAGGCCACTCAATCTGCCTGACACACCGCATTTGTCAGATCTCAGGGCCGCTTCGCAGCCCAGCGGGAGCAAGCTCCCTCGCCACAGGGAACGGTGTCGATCAGCTTTTGTTACAAGTCCAGGCACCGCAACGCAAGCCCCTCCCCCCGCCTTGATTTACCCTTAGAACTGATGCGGTGGCTCGACGCCCCGCAGAATCCAAAGTGAGATGTGTCACGTCGATGCATAGGCAGTCATGACGTATGTGATTCGACGGGTTTCACCGTTCAGATAAGGCATCAAATCATGACAACCCATAACAACTTCATACGGGTAACTGCTGTCGCGGCAGTGGTGTTCGCAGGTATGTGGCAACCGGGCGCAGACGCGTGGGGAGCCGATGGAAAAGAGGAGCCGTGGTATACCGCCTGGCTTCAGGTCGCGGCGGATTCGAGCGTGGATATCCGCAAGACCACGCCCTGGTTGCGCTGGCGTACCGACATGGACACGCTCTACCGGGGCGATACGACGGGTCAGGGCCTCAGTGCCTTCACCCAGGGGCTGTTGCCCAAAGCCGATGGCACTCCCGTGGAGCAATGGGGGTACGACTGGATCACCCACGCGAGCGGAAGCGCAGGGACGGTGTTCAGCAGCGCAACCCGCAATCAACTGATCGCCCAGCACTACGCCAGCGAGTGGGTGTACGAGTTCAGGGCCCCCCACGGAATCGATCAGGTGCAATCGGGGGGGCCCTTTCCCGGTGAGGAGGAAATCAGCTACCCGGGCGGGGTAAAGGCGCACTTTATCAAGCAGGCCTGCAAGGCACACAATCTTGCCGATTGCAGGACGAACCCAAACTACCGGGAGCCCACCGGCCACGAGACGATGCGGGAGGTCGCGGTGATGGCCATCGACTGGAACCGGCTGACGCCTCGAGAGGGTTTGGCATGGGTAAAGTCCCAGGAATCCCTTTGGGCCGTCGGCTCTACGAAGGTCAACCCCGTGCAGGGCGCGGATGCGCTTACCAACGGGTTACGGGGCTTGAACTCTTTGCCACCGAACTTGAGATTCGCGATGTATCAGGAGGATCATCTGGCGCAATCGATCGTTGTGGCATTTCGCGACTATAGCGAAGCCAAGCTCTGGGCCACCCAGGAAGCCTCGAACGGCGGCTGGGTCTATGAAGTCAGGCCCAACAGCGTGGCGGTGGATTTGTCGGTACGTAACGCGGGTTCCCGTGAAGGCGCCTTCGCGTTCATCGGCGGTATCAAGGGAGGCTTGTTGATGAACGCCCGGCGTTTCGAGAAAGGCGTGAGTGAACCGGTCGAGTGCATTGGCATAGAGAAAGAAGTTTGCCGGCGCGAAAACATCCACCAATAGTTTTCCAGCCTCGCGGTGCAGTCAGGTTGGTTGATGCTGTTTACTCAAGGCTCGTGTGAACCATTGTGGCGAGGGAGCTTGCTCCTTCGCCACAGGATCGGTGTTCTGCCGGTTTTTTTGTGTTCGTCTTTCGATTTATCGCGAGCAAGCTCGCTCCCACAGGGGGGTGTGTGGACCACAGGATTTGTGGTCGACACCAGTCCCTTGTGGGAGCGAGCTTGCTCGCGATGGGGGCGGCACTTATGGCATCAAGTCCGAAGCTCAACCCGGTCCAAGGCCTTGTTCGCCAACAATGTCCCCAGCTCGATCATCTGTGACACGCCTAAAGCCACATGCCGTCGCGAACCTTCCAGGCCAAATGCCAGGTCGTTGAGCATCGCATTGGCCGAGGCCAGGGTTTCGCTGAGGTTGGCTAGCAGGGCTTCGGTGTCAACGCTGTCCGATACGGTGAACAACTGCACAGAGGGTTTGGGTTCTGGTTCGCTGTCGTCGGGTTTGAGGTAATGGTCCATCGCGCGGTCGGCGGCTTCTTTCAGCTTGTCGGGGGCGTAGTCGCCGTAGGGGAAGGTGGAAGCGGGTTTGGGAGTATCAGAATCATTTTTCAATGGAAGCTCCTTTCATCTAATGGAGCCCAGGACAAAACGTCCGGGCCTGTTGCCCCTTGATTTTTTCGGACGGTCAAACCCGGTCGCTGAATTGGCAGCGACACCCAAAGGCTAGAGCCCTCACTTCCTAGGGACAACCTTAAAAACATGTCGGAAACTTCGAGGCGTCTGACAGACCAAGAGATGATGATTCACACAACAAAAAACCGGCCTAAGCCGGTTTTCGAGGATGACATTTGGGTTTACACAAACGCTGCGCGCTGCTCAGCCTCATAATGCCGAGTTTGAAAAGGCAAGAGGGTTTGCACCTTCAAGCCAAGACCTTCATTCAGTCCCCAAGAGAGAGCAAGTTCATCACGGCGTTTGCGAAGCGCAACAGCAGCCTGAGGAGTAATTTCTTGCTTGGGCGCCGAACGCAAGAACAGCTCAAGAGCCTTAAAGACTTCCGACACACGGCTATCCGTTACGCATGGAAAACAGGTGAATCGTTCGAGTAAATAACCTGCACGACGAACCTCGATTTCATCAGTGCTCTGGCTCAGAAAAGCCTGGGTTGTACTTATCAAGTCCGAGTTGGAGTACCAGACAGCGCTCGCTGCGCTCACAAGTGCAGCATCATCTGCTTGGTTCAGTGGGCTTTTGACCAAGGTCTCGAGAGCAAACAGAAGGCCCCGGCTGTTCACAGCTATCTCCATTTGTATTCCCTGATAATTGAAAGCAGGCATATCGACAACACTATCCAAAGGTTGAAGCCGCCGCTTCCGAGAGACAACCTGGGAAACTTGTCGGAAACTTCGGTGCGTCTGACAGACCATCCATCTGATCAGGGATGTTTCGCACAAATTTCAGATAGGCTTTTTTGGATGGGATTGAGTACATATCCATTGCTGCGGTAACGGCTACTTAAGGTTCCGCCCTGACGGCGGGTCACTTTCGAAAAGCCCGGAAGCCGGCCCAGTCGAAAGTAACCAAAGCGCTTCTGCCCCACCACTCGGCACCTCGCTTAGGCTCGGTGTGCCCTCACTCCGGCATTGCTCCGTGGGCCCGCCGCGAAGGGCCATCCATGGCCCAGCGCGGCTATCCCGGCATCCATGCCGGGATGCCCACTCCGCAATGCCTGCGTTCGGCCAGCGTGGTTAACGGGGCGCTGAGATCAACGTCCACCCCACCACGAGGCGGCCTGATAGCCGACCTGGTTCTGGGTGGATCCGCGTTTCTCCTGTGGGAGCGAGCCTGCTCGCGATGAGGCCGGCACTTATTGCATCAAGCTATCCACGGTCCTGTGGCGAGGGGATTTATCCCCGTTGGGCTGCGCAGCAGCCCCCTGGGCAGGTCACTCAATTTGCCTGATGCAACCGGGTTGTCCGGTTTGGGGCCGCTTCGCGCCCCAGCGGGGATAAATCCCCTCGCCACAGGGGGCTCACTGTGTTCATTGGTATTTTTATTCGTCTTCCGATTTTTCGCGAGCAGGCTCGCTCCCACATTCAGTCCTCAGCGGACACAGCCTCTATGTCCAACACAGACCCTTTGTGGGAGCGAGCTTGCTCGCGATGAGGCCAGCAAACCCAATATCCATGTGACTGAACCACCGCCATCGCGAGCAAGCTCGCTCCCACATTGGATTTTCAGCCGCCACAACACTCATATACGCCGCAAACACCTTGTGGGAGCGGGCTTGCTCGCGAAGAGGCCAGTACATTCAACATCCTCGTTGGCTGTTATGCCGCCTTCGCGAGCAAGCCCGCTCCCACAGGGGAATCGGAGTACGACTGGGAGAGCCAGGTCGGCTGTCAGGCCGCCTCGCGAGCAAGCTTTGCTCCCACAGATCTGACGGGTGTACGACTGGGTGAGCCAGGTCGGCTATCAGGCCGCCTCGTGGTGGGGTGGACGTTGATCTCAGCGCCCCGTTAACCACGCTGGCCGAACGCAGGCATTGCGCAGTGGGCATCCCGGCATGGATGCCGGGTTAGCCGCGCTGGGCCATGGATGGCCCTTCGCGGCGGGCCCACGGAGCAATGCCGGAGTGAGGGCACACCGAGCCTAAGCGAGGTGCCAAGTGGTGGGGCAGAAGCGCTTTGGTTACTTTCGACTGGGCCGGCTTCCGGGCTTTTCGAAAGTGACCCGCCGTCAGGGCGGAACCCTAAGTGGCCATTACCGAAGAAACGGATATACACACCGCCCAAAAAACAAACTACTAAAAATAAATATCAAATTTCAAACCCCCGCCCCATGCATACCACTGACCTCTAAAAACGCTGTAATTCAACACCCCACCTCCACCACCCTAATACCACTTAAAAAACAACCCTTAGAAACCCCCATAAAACACTAGCCAACCCCAAAAAAGCACCGTTGACATGGTATTCAAGTGGTATTAGCTTCCACCCCAATCACCGAGCGACAACGCCCACAAAAACCGCATCGGACAAACAAATGAACAACATCCTGACCCTGCGCCCCGACGACACCCAACCCACCCCGCTCTACCTGCAACTGGCCCGCAACCTGGAAGCCGCCATCCACGCCGGCCAGTGGAAAGCCGAGCAAGCGATGCCGTCCGAACGCAGCCTGAGCGAGCAACTGGGCATTTCCCGGGTCACCGCCCGCAAAGCGCTGGAAGTGCTGTTCGAACAAGGCCTGATCCGCCGCAACCAAGGCTCGGGAACGTTCATCACCCCGCGCCTCGAACAACCGCTCTCGCGCCTCAGCGGCTTCAGCGAAATGCTCCGCCTCAAAGGCTTCGTGCCCGGCTCCCAATGGCTGGAGAGAGAAATCACCCCGCCAACCCACGAAGAACTGATTCGCCTGGGCCTGTCGCCCACGGACAAAGTCGCCCGGCTCAAACGGCTGCGCAAGGCCGACGACACGGTCATGGCCATCGAGATGAGCACCCTGCCCGCCTCGATCATTCCCAAGCCACAGGCGGTAGGCGATTCGCTGTATGAATTCCTCGACGGCATCGGCAAACCGGTGGTACGCGCCCTGCAACACATCCAGGCCATCAACGCCTCGGACGAGTTCGCCGCCCTGGTGGGCATCGCCCCCGGCACCGCGATGCTGCTGATGACCCGGGTCGGCTACCTGGAAGACAACACGCCCATCGAAGTCACCGATACCTATTGCCGCAACGACTACTACGACTTTGTCGCAGAGTTGCGGCGCTAGACGATCAGAGAATCCCAATGTCCGAAGACAACATCCTCACCGCCAACGGCTGGATACGCGGCCGCCTGGTCCATGAACACGGCAAGGTCGTGTCCATCGACGGCCAACCCTGCGACCCGACGAGCAACGACCTGCCCTACCTGCTGCCCGGCTTCATCGACCTGCATGTGCACGGCGGTGGCGGCAAGGACATCATGGAAGGCGCGCCGGCGTTCGAAACCATTGCCCGCACCCATGTGCGCTTCGGCACCACGGCGCTGCTCGCCACCACCATGACCGCGCCGAGCGAAGAAATCGCCAGCGTGCTCAAGGCCCTCGGTGAGTTTTGCGAACAGCGGCCCAGCGGCAGCGCACGCGTGTTGGGGGTGCATTTGGAAGGTCCCTATATCAACCCCGGCAAACTCGGCGCCCAACCGAACTTCGCCCACACCGCGTTGATGGCCGAAGTGGAGACCTACCTGGGCCTGGCACCGATCCGGGTAATCACCATCGCGCCGGAGATCGCCGGCCACGACGCTTTGATTCGCACCCTCAGCGCCCGGGGCGTGCGCATGCAGATCGGCCATACCCTGGGCAGTTATGAAGAAGGCGTCGCGGCACTCGCCGCCGGAGCCAGCAGTTTCACCCATTTGTATAACGCCATGAGCCCGCTGCATCACCGCGAACCGGGCATCGTCGGCGCGGCGCTGGCCCATGCGCAATATGCCGAGCTGATCCCGGATCTGCTGCACGTGCACCCCGGGGCCATGCGCGTGGCCTTGCGTTCGATCCCGTGCCTGTATTGCGTCACCGACTCCACCGCCGCCGCCGGCATGCCCGACGGCGAATACAAGCTGGGCAGCCACACCGTCACCAAATGCCTGGGCGGGGTGCGCCTGGCCGACGGAACGCTGGCCGGCAGCACCCTGACCATGGACCAAGCCCTGCGCAACCTGGTGAAAATCGGCCTGCCCCTCGACGAAGCCTCGCAACGCCTGTCGCAATTCCCCGCCGACTACCTCGGCCTGCCCGAGCGCGGACGCCTGCAACCCGGCGCCTGGGCCGACTGTGTGCGCCTTGACCGAGCCCTGAACCTGACCGACGTGATGGTCGAAGGAGAAGCCATTGACTTCCAAAATGCTTGAAGAGGCCCTGAGCTCGTGCGACGCCGTCGAGCGCCAATTGCAGCGATTGGACCCGGCCCTGCAGGAAATTGCCGGGCGCCTGCGCCGTCAGCCGCCGCAAGTGGCGATGACCGTGGCCCGTGGCAGCTCCGACCACGCCGCCAGCTACTTCGCCTACCTGACCATGCAACAACTGGGTTTGCCGGTGGCCTCATTGCCGATGTCGGTCGTGACCATGCAACAGGCGCCGCTGAAGGTCAGCGGCCAGGTGGCGTTCGCGTTCTCCCAATCGGGGCAAAGCCCGGACCTGGTGAACAGCCTGCGTCTGTTGCGCAAGCGTGGCGCGTTGAGTGTGGCGATGGTCAACGCAGAGGATTCTCCGCTGGAGGCAGCCTGTGAATTCAGCGTGCCCTTGTGCGCCGGCATCGAAAGCAGTGTCGCCGCCACCAAGAGCTTCATCGCCACCCTCAGCGCCAGCGCGCGCCTGGTAGCCCATTGGAAAGACGATGCCGAGTTGCTTGAAGCCGGCACCGCGCTGCCCGCAGGCCTGCGCGATGCCGCGAGCCAGGATTGGAGCGCCGCGGTCGAAGCCCTGCGCGACTGTCAGCGCTTGATGGTCATCGGCCGTGGCGCCGGGTTCGCCATCGCTCAGGAAGCGGCGCTCAAATTCAAGGAGACCTCGGCGATCCAGGCCGAAGCCTTCAGCAGCGCCGAGGTCCGCCACGGACCGATGGCGTTGATCGACGAGCATTACCCGCTGCTGGTGTTCGCCCCCCGCGGTGCCGAGCAGGCCGGCGTGTTGAGCCTGGCCGCCGACATGCGCCAGCGCGGCGCTCGGGTGCTGCTGGCCGCGCCCGATGACATCGCCGAGCGTGACCTGACGCTGGTCCGCGCCGAACACCCGGCCCTGGACCCGATCCTGGCGATCCAGAGTTTTTACCGGATGGCCGCCAGCCTGGCCGAGGCCCGAGGCCTGGACCCGGACCAGCCACGGCACTTGAGCAAGGTCACCCGGACCCACTGAACCGACGGCTTTCTTTTAATAGAAGGCCAATGAGATTTCGAAGAGAGCGAGCCCATGTCCAACAACAATAAAGAGCTGACCCTCAGCGCCCCGCTCAGCGGGCCGGTGCTCACCCTCGCCAACGTCCCGGACGCGGTGTTCGCCAGCGGCGCCATGGGCGACGGGATCGCCATCGATCCGCTGAACGACACCCTCTACGCCCCCTGTGACGGCGAAGTGATCCACGTCGCTCGCACCGGCCACGCCGTGACCTTGCGGGCCGACAACGGCGCCGAACTGCTCCTGCACCTGGGGCTGGACACCGTCGAGTTGCAGGGCGACGGGTTTTCCATGCTGGTCAAGGAAGGCACGCGGGTCAGCAACGGCCAGGCGCTGCTGCGTTATGACCTGGACAGCGTGGCGCAGCGCTGCAAAAGCCTGGTCAGCCTGCTGATCATCACCAATGGCGAGCACTTCCTGGCTCGGCCCATTACCCTCAAAGGGGTCAAGGTCGGCGAGCCATTGCTGCACATCGTCGCCAAGACACCGGGTGAAACACGCGACGATGAGCCGGACATCGGCATTGAAGTGTTCGGCCAGGTCCGTATCGCCCATCGAGGCGGCCTGCACGCGCGGCCGGCGGCCTTGGTTCGCCAGACCGCCCAAGGCTTCAAGAGTCGCTCGCACCTGCACTTCAGCGGTCGATCGGCGTCCTGCGACAGTGTGATGGGCATGATGGGCCTGGCGATCACCGAACAGGCCGAAGTGCACGTCAGTTGCCGTGGCAGCGATGCCGAAGCGGCGTTGCAAGCGCTGCTGACCACCCTGTCCACCGCCCTGGCCGAAGAGGCCCACGCCGAAGCGCCGCCGGCCAAGGCACCCAGCCGTAGCGCCGAAGACGGTGTGCTGCTCGGCGTATGCGCCGCGCCCGGCCTGGTGAGCGGACCGCTGGTTCGCTTGCAAGGCATTCAGTTGCCCGAGGATGGCGGGGGTCACGACGTCACCGAACAACGGCAACGGCTGCGCGATGCCTTGGCGCACGTCAGTCGCGAGATCCAGTTGACCCTGGAAAACGCCAAGGCCCGACGTCACGTCGATGAGCAAGCGATCTTCAGTGCCCACCTGGCGTTGCTGGAAGACCCGGTCCTGCTGGACGCCGCTGACCTGTCGATCGAGCAAGGTTGCGCCGCGCCCCACGCCTGGAGTCGCTCCATCGACGTGCAGTGCCAAGTGCTGCGGCAACTGCAAAGCACGCTGCTGGCCGAGCGCGCCAATGATCTGCACGACTTGCGCCAGCGGGTCCTGCGGGTGCTGTTGGGGGAAGCCTGGCAATTCGACGTACCGACGGGCGCCATTGTTGTCGCGCAGGAGCTGACCCCGTCGGACCTGTTGCAACTCAGTGCCCAGGGCGTGGCCGGTGTGTGCATGGCCGAGGGCGGCGCGACGTCCCACGTGGCGATCCTCGCCCGTGGCAAAGGCCTGCCCTGCCTGGTGGCGTTGGGCGAGGCACTGCTTGCACTGGCGCCGGGGCAATCGGTGGTGCTGGACGCTGACGGTGGCCGCCTCGAACTCAAGCCAACCGCCGAGCGCCTGGCGCAGGTGCAGCAAGCACAGACCCGACGCGCAGCCCTGCGCACCCAGCAACAGACCCTCGCCCACACGCCGGCGCGAACCGTCGATGGGGTGGAGGTTGAAGTCGCCGCCAACGTAGCCTCCAGCGCCGAAGCCAATCTGGCCTTCGCCAACGGCGCCGATGGCGTTGGCTTGTTGCGAACCGAATTCCTCTTCGTCGACCGCCACACCGCCCCCGACGAAGAAGAGCAACGCCAGGCCTATCAGGCCGTGCTCGATGCCATGGGCGACAGGCCGGTGATCATCCGCACCATCGACGTCGGCGGCGACAAACAACTGGACTACCTGCCGCTGCCGGCTGAAGCCAACCCGGTGCTCGGCCTGCGAGGCATTCGCCTGGCCCAGGTGCGCCCGGAACTGCTGGATCAACAACTGCGGGCCCTGTTGCAAATCCGCCCGCTGCAGCGCTGCCGGATCTTGTTGCCAATGGTCACCGAGGTCGACGAACTGCTGCACATCCGCCAGCGGCTCGATGCCTTGGGCGCCGAACTCGGCCTCAGCGAACGCCCGCAATTGGGGGTGATGATCGAAGTACCCGCCGCCGCCCTGCTGGCCGAACAACTGGCCGAGCACGCGGACTTCCTGTCCATCGGCACCAACGACCTGTCCCAGTACACCCTCGCCATGGACCGCGACCATGCAGGTCTCGCCGCCCGGGTCGATGCCCTGCACCCGGCGCTGTTGCGGCTGATCGCCCAGACCTGCGCCGGCGCGGCGAAGCACGGGCGCTGGGTCGGGGTATGTGGAGCCCTGGCCTCCGATCCCTTGGCGACGCCAGTGCTGGTGGGCCTGGGGGTGCGCGAGCTGTCGGTCAGCCCGCCCCAGATTGGCGAGATCAAGGCGCGCGTGCGCCAGCTCGACACCGTCAAGTGCGCGTGCCTGAGCGCCGAATTGCTGAACCTGGCCAGTGCCGCCGCCGTGCGCCAGGCCTGTCATCAACACTGGCCCCTGGGCTGAGCCCCGTCGAACAACAATAAAAGGAGAGACGCCATGTACCAGCATTTCATTGAAGGTCTGCAACGCCTTGGCCGGGCGCTGATGTTGCCTATCGCGATCCTGCCGATCGCCGGCCTGCTGCTGCGCCTGGGTGACACGGACCTGTTGAATATCGCGATCATCCACGACGCCGGCGGAGCGATTTTCGCCAACCTGCCGATGATCTTCGCCATTGGCATCGCCGTGGGTTTCGCCCGGGACAACAACGGCACGGCGGGGCTGGCCGGGGCCATCGGCTACCTGGTCATGATCGCGACGCTGAAGGTGCTCGACGCGACCATCAACATGGGCATGCTCGCCGGGATCATCAGCGGCCTGTTGGCCGGTGCGCTGTACAACCGCTTCAAGGACATCAAGCTACCGGAGTACCTGGCGTTCTTTGGCGGCCGGCGCTTCGTGCCGATTGTCACCGGTTTCAGCGCCGTGGGCCTTGGCCTGGTGTTCGGCCTGGTCTGGCCGCCGATCCAGCACGGCATCAACAGCTTCGGCGAGCTGCTGATGGCCAGCGGCAGTTTCGGCGCGTTCGTCTTCGGCGTATTCAATCGATTGCTGATCGTCACCGGCTTGCACCACATCCTCAACAACATGGCCTGGTTCATCTTCGGCAGCTTTACCGACCCGACCACCGGCGCGGTGGTCACCGGTGACCTGACCCGTTATTTCGCCGGCGACCCCAAGGGCGGCCAGTTCATGACCGGCATGTTCCCGGTGATGCTCTTCGGCCTGCCCGCCGCGTGCCTGGCGATGTACCGCAACGCCCTGCCCCAGCGCCGCAAAGTCATGGGCGGGATTCTGCTGTCCATGGCGCTGACCTCGTTTCTGACCGGTGTCACCGAACCGATCGAATTCGCCTTCATGTTCCTTGCGCCGCTGTTGTACCTGGTCCACGCGCTGCTCACCGGCCTGTCGATGGCAGTGACCAATCTGCTGGGCATTCACCTGGGTTTTACCTTCTCCGGGGGCTTTATCGACATGGTCCTGGGCTGGGGAAAATCCACCAACGGCTGGTTGGTCGTCCCGGTGGGCCTGGCCTACGCAGCGATCTATTACCTGGTGTTCGACTTCTGCATCCGTCGCTTCGACCTGAAGACGCCGGGGCGTGAAGAGGTGCCGGCGGGCGACAAACCGGCCATCGCCGAAAACCAGCGCGCCGCTGCCTACATCCAGGCCTTGGGCGGCGCTGACAACCTGATCACCCTCGGCGCCTGCACCACGCGCCTGCGACTGGACCTGGTGGATCGCAACAAAGCGTCCGACGCCCAGCTCAAGGCCCTCGGCGCCATGGCCGTGGTCCGCCCCGGCAATGGCGGCAGCCTGCAGGTGGTGGTGGGGCCGATGGCCGACAGCATCGCCGACGAAATCCGCTTGGCGTTGCCCTCTTCCGAACGGCCAACCAACGCGCCCGTGGCCGCCGTGGCTGAGCCTGCCCTACCGACCGTCGTCTCTGAAGCCGAAGCGCAGCAATGGCTCGCGGCCCTGGGCGGTGGCGCGAATGTGGTGCAGCTCGATTGCGTGGCGATGAGCCGTTTGCGGGTGCAGTTGGCCGATGGCAAGGGATTGTCGGAAAGCCAGCTCAAGGCGCTGGGTTGCCAGGGTGTCAGCTCGCTGGAAGATGGTGTGTGGCACTTGTTGTTGGGGGAGAAAGCGCCGGGGTTGTGGCGGGCGTTGGAGGCGGCGGTGCTGAGTCGTAAGGCAGATGTCAAAGCCTAGATCTTCCGCTACTTGATAGTCCGCCATCGCGAGCAAGCTCGCTCCCACAGGGTTCGGTGTCGATCACTTGTTTTGTGAACAACACAAACCCACTGTGGGAGCGAGCTTGCTCGCGATGAGGCCGGCACACACCCAACACTTCTGACAGCCCACCCCCTGTGGCGAGGGGATTTATCCCCGCTGGGCTGCGCAGCTGCCCTAAACCAAGCACCTCGGTATGTCAGGCAAATTGCGTTTGGTTGTTTTGGGGCTGCTTCGCAGCCCAGCGGGGATAAATCCCCTCGCCACAACAATAAAAAACCCGCTGAATCAATCAGCGGGTTTTTCATTCAGGCGCCAGGGGATCAGAAATCCTCCAACCGCCACACTTCATACGCCGGTGTCTCGTAGGGATGGCTCTGTTTCAGCGCCTCCACCACGGGGCGGATCAACTCGTCGGCCACGACAAGCTCCACTTTCCATTCCTCGACCTGCTCGACCTGCCCCGCCTCGCCAATGAACGGCTGGCTGCCGTCCAACGGGCGAAACTGGCCCAGGCCCAACACTTGCCAGGCGCAGTGGTCATAGTCGCCAATTCGCCCGCCACCGGCGGCGAACACAGCGCTCTTGACCTCGTCCACATGGCTGGCCGGGACGAAAAAGCAGAGCTTGTACACCGCCTTAGTTCACCCAGACGCGGGCGTTGCGGAACATGCGCATCCATGGCGCGTCTTCGTTCCAGTCGTCCGAACGCCACGAGTTCTGCACCGCGCGGAACACACGTTCCGGGTGCGGCATCATGATCGTGACGCGGCCGTCGCGGCTGGTCAGGCCGGTGATCCCGCGTGGCGAGCCGTTCGGGTTGGCCGGGTAGGTTTCGGTGACCTTGCCGTGGTTGTCGACGAAACGCAGCGACACACAACCGGACAGGTCGGCTTCGAGCAAGGCTTCTTCACTTTCGAATTCCGCGTGGCCTTCACCGTGGGCGATGGCGATCGGCATGCGCGAACCGGCCATGCCCTGCAGGAAGATCGAGTTCGACTCCTGCACCTGGACCATCGCCACGCGGGCTTCGAACTGCTCGGAACGGTTACGCACGAAGTGCGGCCAGAACTCGCTACCCGGAATCAGCTCGTGCAGGTTGGACATCATCTGGCAACCGTTGCACACGCCGAGGGTGAAGCTGTCGTTACGCTCGAAGAACCCTTGGAACGCATCGCGGGCGCGGCTGTTGAACAGCGCCGACTTGGCCCAGCCTTCACCGGCACCCAGCACGTCGCCGTAGGAGAAACCGCCGCAGGCAACCATGCCCTTGAAGTCGTTCAGGTCGACACGACCGGCGAGGATGTCGCTCATGTGCACGTCGATCGCGTTGAAACCGGCGCGGTCGAACGCCGCCGCCATTTCCACCTGACCGTTGACGCCCTGCTCGCGCAGGACCGCCACTTGTGGGCGAATGCCTTTCTTGATGTAGGGCGCGGCCACGTTTTCGTTGACGTCGTAGCTGAGCTTGGCGCTCAGGCCCGGGTTGTCTTCTTCCAGCAGCGCGTCGAATTCCTGCTCGGCGCACTCGGCGTTGTCGCGCAGGCGCTGGATCTGGTAGCTGGTTTCCGCCCACTGGCGCTGCAACAGGCGGCGCTGGCCTTCGAAGACGGTGTCACCATTGAAGGTGATGTTGATGTGGGCGTTGTTGATCGGCTGGCCGATCACCGAGACGCAATCGGCCAGGCCGGCGGCGCTGAACTGGGCGAGGATGTCCGGGGTGGCGTCCTGGCGAACCTGGATCACTGCACCCAGTTCTTCGTTGAACAGGATGGCCGGGATCTCGGCTTTGGACTCGGCGACGCTGTCGAGGGTCAGGCTCAGGCCGCAGTGGCCGGCAAAGGCCATTTCCACCACGGTGGTCAGCAAACCGCCGTCGGAACGGTCGTGGTAAGCCAGCAGGTGACCGTCGGCATTGAGGCCCTGGATCACGGCGAAGAACGCTTTCAGGTCTTCAGCATCATCGACGTCCGGTGCTTGCGAGCCGAGCTTGCCATGCACCTGGGCCAGGATCGAGGCGCCCATGCGGTTCTGGCCACGGCCCAGGTCGATCAGGATCAGATCGGTAGTGCCCTTGTCCATGCGCAGTTGCGGGGTCAGGGTCTGGCGGATGTCGGTGACCGGGGCGAAACCGGTCACGATCAGCGACAGCGGCGAGGTCACGCTCTTGTCCACGCCTTCGTCGTTCCAGCGCGTGGCCATGGACATGGAGTCCTTGCCCACCGGAATGGTGATGCCCAGCTCAGGGCACAGCTCCATGCCGACAGCCTTGACGGTGTCGTACAGGCGGGCATCTTCACCCGGGTGGCCGGCGGCGGACATCCAGTTGGCCGACAGCTTGATGTCGGAGATCTTGCCGATGCGCGAGGCTGCGATATTGGTCAGGGTCTCGCCGATCGCCATGCGGCCCGACGCCGGAGCGTCCAGCAGTGCCAGCGGCGTGCGCTCGCCCATCGCCATGGCTTCGCCGGTGTAGACGTCGAAGCTGGTGGCGGTCACGGCCACGTCGGCCACCGGCACCTGCCATGGGCCGACCATCTGGTCACGGGCCACAAGGCCGGTGATGGTGCGGTCGCCAATGGTGATCAGGAAACTTTTGCTCGCCACGGCCGGGTGGTGCAGTACGCGTTCGATAGAATCAGCGACGTCGAGCGTCGACGGGTCGAAATCATCGCCCAGCTCGGCTTCGCGAACCGCCGAACGGTGCATGCGCGGGGCCTTGCCCAGCAGCACTTCCAGCGGCATGTCCACCGGGCTGTTGCCGAAGTGGCTGTCGGTCACGGTCAGTTGCGGCTCGGCGGTGGCTTCACCGACCACGGCGAACGGGCAGCGTTCACGTTCGCAAATGGCCTGGAAGCGCTCGAAGTCAGCCGGGCCGACCGCCAGGACGTAACGCTCCTGGGATTCGTTGCTCCAGATTTCGTGCGGGGCCATGCCCGGCTCGTCGTTCGGAATGTTGCGCAGTTCGAAGCGACCACCACGGCCACCGTCGTTGACCAGTTCCGGGAAGGCGTTGGACAGGCCACCCGCGCCGACGTCGTGGATGAAGCTGATAGGGTTGTGTTCACCCAACTGCCAGCAACGGTCGATGACTTCCTGGCAACGGCGTTCCATTTCCGGGTTTTCCCGCTGGACCGAGGCGAAATCCAGATCCGCCGAGCTGGTGCCGGTGGCCATGGAAGAAGCGGCGCCGCCACCCAGGCCGATCAACATGGCCGGGCCGCCGAGGACGATCAGCTTGGAGCCGACCAGGATCTCGCCTTTCTGCACGTGTTCGGCGCGGATGTTGCCCATGCCGCCCGCGAGCATGATCGGCTTGTGGTAACCACGAACTTCTTCACCACGGGGGGTGGTGATGGACTGTTCGAAGGTACGGAAGTAGCCGGTCAGGGCCGGACGACCGAATTCGTTGTTGAACGCCGCACCGCCCAGGGGACCTTCGATCATGATGTCGAGGGCGTTGACGATGCGCTCAGGCTTGCCGTAGGGCTTTTCCCACGGCTGTTCGAAGCCCGGGATCTGCAGGTTCGACACGGTAAAGCCAGTCAGGCCGGCCTTGGGCTTGGCACCACGCCCGGTGGCGCCTTCGTCGCGGATCTCGCCACCGGAACCGGTGGACGCGCCCGGGAACGGCGCAATGGCGGTCGGGTGGTTGTGGGTCTCGACCTTCATCAGGATGTGCACCGGCTCCTGGACCGCACCGTACTGGCGGGTCTCAGGGTTCGGGTAGAAACGCCCGGCAACGTTGCCGACGATCACCGCGGCGTTGTCCTTGTAGGCCGACAGCACACCTTCGTTGTGCATCTGATAGGTGTTCTTGATCATGCCGAACAGGCTTTTTTCCTGGCTCTGGCCGTCAATGTCCCAACTGGCGTTGAAGATCTTGTGCCGGCAGTGCTCGGAGTTGGCCTGGGCGAACATCATCAGTTCGATGTCGTGGGGGTTGCGCTTCAAGCCCTGGAAGGCGTTGACCAGGTAATCGATCTCGTCTTCGGCCAGGGCCAGGCCCAATTCGGCGTTGGCTTTTTCCAGCGCGGCACGACCGCCGCCCAGTACGTCGATGGCAGTCAACGGCTTGGGTTCGGCGTGGCTGAACAGACCGGCGGCCTGCTCCAGATTGCCCAGCACGACTTGGGTCATGCGGTCATGCAGGCCTTCGGCGATCAACTGGGCCTCGGCCTCGCTGAACTCACCGGCCACATAAAAGGCAATGCCGCGCTCCAGGCGCTGGATTTTCGCCAGGCCGCAGTTGCGGGCGATGTCACTGGCCTTGCTCGACCATGGCGAAATGGTGCCGAAACGCGGTAATACCAGGAACAGGCGACCGGCCGGCTCCTGGACAGGAACACTGGGGCCGTACTTCAGAAGGCGCGCGAGCACCTGCTGTTCGTCGCCGGTCAAACCGCCGGTGACTTCGGCGAAGTGAGCGAATTCAGCATACAAGCCGCTGACAGCCGGAACCTTCTGGCTCAGTTGCTCAAGGAGTTTGCTGTGGCGAAAGGCAGAAAGGGCAGGAGCGCCGCGCAGGATCAACATCTTCGGGACAGCCTCGGGAAGGGGGTGTGCTTTGAGGCCGTGCATTCTAGCCTAAACCGCCGGCAACGGCACCCGAAACGGCACGCACGGTGCTGGCCGAATGTCGGTCTTTGCGCATTCAGCGATACTGGACACCCGTGCCAAGGTTCGCGCAGAGATATTTTTCAGCGACGCAAAGCCCGCCGCACGCCGGCCGGCCGGTGTTGCGGACATGTTTTGCAACCGCTAGCAGACTGGCCTTTTGCTGTCGAGATATGGCGGTAGGGGCCGTTTGCGTATACTGCGCAGATGTTTTCCCCAACGGCTTTGCGTCCGCGATATGCCAAATGGCTGATCGCAACCGGACTCTTCCTGGTGCTCAGTGGTTGTGTTGAGAAACCCAACACACTGGAGCGCGTAAAGGAGGATGGCGTGCTGCGGGTGGTTACCCGAAACAGCCCCGCCACCTACTTCCAGGATCGCAATGGTGAGACCGGCTTCGAATACGAGCTGGTGAAGCGCTTCGCCGACGATTTGGGTGTGGAGCTCAAGATCGAGACCGCCGACAACCTCGATGACCTGTTCAGCCAGATCGGCAAGCCCAACGGTCCGGTATTGGCGGCCGCAGGCCTGGTCAGCAGCGAACCGCGCAAGAAGCAGGTGCGCTTTTCCCGCTCCTACCTGGAAGTCACCCCGCAGATCATCTACCGCAACGGCCAGTCACGCCCCACCGACGCGGCCGCCCTGGCGGGCAAGAAGATCATGGTGCTCAAGGGCAGCACCCACGCCGAACAACTGGCGCAGTTGAAGCAGCAATACCCTGGCATCGAATACGAAGAGTCCGACGCGGTTGAAGTGGTCGACCTGCTGCGCATGGTCGACGAGGGCCAGATCGACCTGACCCTGGTGGATTCCAACGAAGTGGCGATGAACCAGGTGTACTTCCCCAACGTGCGCGTGGCCTTTGACCTGGGCGATGCCCGCAGCCAGAGCTGGGCGGTGGCCCCCGGCGAGGACAACAGCCTGCTCAACGAGATCAACAGCTACCTGGAGAAGGTGCAGAAAAACGGCACCCTGCAGCGGTTAAAAGACCGTTATTACGGGCACGTTGACGTCCTCGGCTACATGGGCGCCACCACGTTCGCCCAACACTTGCAGCAACGCCTGCCCAAATACGAACAACATTTCAAGGCCTACGCCAAGAAAGAGAAAGTTGACTGGCGCCTGCTGGCGGCGATCGGCTACCAGGAATCGCTGTGGCAACCGACGGTCACGTCCAAGACCGGCGTGCGTGGCCTGATGATGCTGACCCAGAACACCGCCCAGGCCATGGGCGTGTCCAACCGCCTGGATCCGAAGCAAAGCATCATGGGCGGCGCCAAGTACCTGGCCTACATGAAGGAGCAGTTGGACGAGAGCATCGAGGAGCCCGACCGCACCTGGTTCGCCCTCGCCGCCTATAACGTCGGCAGCGGCCACTTGGACGACGCCCGCAAACTGGCGGCCAAGGAAGGGCTCAACCCGAACAAGTGGCTGGATGTGAAGAAAATCCTGCCGCGCCTGTCCCAGAAACAGTGGTACAGCAAGACCCGCTACGGCTACGCCCGGGGCGGCGAGCCGGTGCATTTCGTGGCGAACATCCGTCGCTACTACGACATCCTGACCTGGGTGACGCAGCCGCAACTCGAAGGCGACCAAGTGGCCGAGGGCAACCTGCATGTGCCGGGTGTCGACAAGAGCAAGCCGAGCCAGGAAACCCCGCAGCTCTGATGGCCATGCCCCCCTTAATCTGGGGGTGACCTGTGGGAACAAACACTCCTTAATGTGGTGCCTGTGGGAGCAAAGCTTCCTCGCGATAGCGGACTGACAGTCAAACCGTTATCGCGAGCAAGCTTTGCTCCCACAGGCTGCTCCTACAGGATGAGGTGATGGACTCAGGACTTGGCGGCAGTCAGGATCAGCGCTTTCATTTCCGCCACCGCCGACTTGAACCCGACGAACAACGCATGGGCCACCAGCGCGTGGCCGATGTTCAGCTCGTTGATGCCCTTGATGGCCGCGATGGCTTGGACGTTGTGATAGTGCAGGCCGTGGCCGGCATTGACGATCAAGCCCTGGGCCAGGCCAAAGGCGACGCTATCGGCGACCCGCTGCAACTCATCGGCCACGTCCGTAGGGGTTTGAGCATCGGCGTAACGACCGGTGTGCAGTTCGATGGCCGGGGCACCGACCCGCTTGGACGCTTCGATCTGCCGTTCGTCGGCATCGATGAACAGCGACACTTCAGCGCCGATCTTCGACAAGCGTTCCACCGCCAGGCTGATCCGCGACTCCTGCCCTGCCACGTCGAGGCCGCCTTCGGTGGTCAGTTCCTGGCGCGTTTCCGGCACCAGGCAGATGTGCGCCGGGCGGATGAGCTCGGCGAACGCCATCATTTCTTCGGTCACGCCCATTTCGAAGTTCATGCGGGTTTGCAGCACGTCCTTGAGCAGCAGCACGTCGCGCTCCTGGATGTGGCGACGGTCTTCACGCAGGTGCACGGTGATGCCGTCGGCCCCCGCTTCTTCCGCGTCCAGTGCGGCCTTGACTGGATCCGGGTAACGCGTACCGCGGGCCTGGCGCAGGGTGGCGACATGGTCGATGTTCACGCCGAGAAGAATGCGATTGCTGGTGCTCACGAAAAGGCTCCTGAAGGGACGAATAGTCGGCCCACAGCATACGGGTTGATCAGGGCTTGCGAAACAGCTCGCGACTGACCAGGGGCCGACCGCCCAGATGTACGGCCAGGGCCTGGCGCATCAGGCGCTTGGCTGCCGACAAGGCGCCCGGAGCGCTCCAGTCGGCCTCGGCCATGGCCAGCAGCTCGGCGCCGTTGAACAACCCCGGTTGCAGCAGGTAGACCCGCTCCAGGCCGGCATCCACTTGCAAGCGGTAGAGGCCGTCGGCGGCGATGGGTTCACCGTGCAGGTCGGTGTTCAGGGCGAAGCCATAGCCCAGGTCATCCAGCAGCCGCCATTCGAACGAACGCAGCAGCGGCTCCAGGGGACGGCCTTCGGCCAGGGCCAGCAGCGTGGCGGCGTAGTGGTCGAAGACGGCCGGATGAGGGTCTTCGGCGGGCAGCAGGCGGATCAGCAGTTCATTGAGGTACAAGCCGCTGAACAACGCCTCGCCGTTGAGCCAGGCGGCAACGCCGTTGCTTTCCATGCGCCCGACGTTCTTCAACTCGCCCCGGCCGCGGAACTCGACTTCCAGCGGCACGAACGGTCGCGCCAGTGTCCCCGCCTTGCCCCGCGCGCCCCGCAACACCGCCCGCAACCGCCCTTGGGGCGTGAGGAAGTCCACCAGGGCGCTGCTTTCGCGGTAGGCGCGGCTGTGGAGGACGTAGGCGGGTTGGGCGATGGGTTGGGTGGGGGACATGGAAACGAAGTCTCACGGGCCGAGCACAATTTATAAACAACATAAAACCAATGTGGGAGCGGGCTTGCTCGCGAAGGCGGTGTATCAGTCAACATAATCGTTAACTGACACATCGCCTTCGCGAGCAAGCCCGCTCCCACAAGGTCGGTGGTGTGCCGCTGGACGAGTTACAGGTCGCCGTAACCCAACGAACGCAACGCCCGCTCATCATCGGACCAGCCGCCCTTCACCTTGACCCACAGGTTGAGCATGATCTTGGAATCGAACAGCAACTCCATGTCCTTGCGCGCCTCGGTGCCGATGCGCTTGATGCGCTCACCCTTGTCGCCAATGATGATTTTCTTCTGGCCGTCACGTTCGACGAGGATCAGCGCATGAATATGCAGGGTCTTGCCCTGTTGCTTGAACTCTTCGATCTCGACGGTGATCTGGTACGGCAGCTCGGCGCCCATCTGGCGCATGATTTTCTCGCGCACCAGCTCGGCGGCAAGGAAACGGCTGCTGCGGTCGGTGATCTGGTCTTCAGGGAAGAAATGATCGTTTTCCGGCAGATGTTCGGCAATCACCCGCTCCAGCGCGTCGAGGTTATGGCCGTGCTGGGCAGAGATCGGGATGATCTGGGCATTGGGCAACTGTTCCTGCAACCAGGACAGGTGCGGCATCAGCTCGGCCTTGTCTTCAATGCGATCGGTCTTGTTCAGCGCCACGATCAAGGGGCCGGTCACGTACTGGACGCGTTCGAGGACCATCTGGTCTTCTTCGGTCCATTTGGTGCGGTCGACCACGAAGATCACCACGTCGACGTCTTTCAACGCCGCCGAGGCAGTCTTGTTCATGTAGCGGTTCAGGGCCTTTTCGCCGCCCTTGTGCATGCCCGGGGTGTCGACGTAGATCGCCTGCACGGCGCCTTCGGTCTTGATGCCGAGCATGTTGTGACGGGTGGTCTGGGGCTTGCGCGAGGTGATCGCCAGCTTCTGGCCCAAGATGTGGTTCAGCAGCGTGGACTTGCCCACGTTCGGCCGACCGACAATGGCGACATAGCCGCAGCGGGTGACGGTTGTATCAGTCATTGCCATTCTCCACGCCCAGGGCAATCAGTGCTGCGGCGGCCGCTACCTGTTCGGCAATACGACGACTCACACCTTGGCCCCGGCTTTTTTCATTCAATAGGACGACTTCGCATTCGACGAAGAAGGTACGGCAATGCGGCTCACCCTGGATATCCACGACTTCGTAGCGCGGCAGATCGCAACTGCGCGATTGCAGGAATTCCTGCAAACGGGTCTTCGGGTCCTTGTTGGTGTCCACCAACGTCAGGCTGTCGATCTCGGAAGTCAGCCAGGCCAGCACGCGTTCGCGCGCCATTTCCATGCCTGAATCCAGATAGATCGCGCCAATCAACGCTTCCAGGGCATCGGCCAGGATCGACTCACGACGGAAACCGCCGCTTTTCAGTTCTCCGGAGCCCAGTCGCAGGTATTCGCCCAGGTCGAAACCACGGGCCAGTACGGCCAGGGTCTCACCTTTTACCAATCGCGCGCGCAAACGCGACAACTGGCCTTCGCGGGCCAGCGGGAAGCGCTCGAACAGCGCCTCACCGGCCACGAAGTTAAGGATGGCATCACCGAGGAATTCCAGGCGTTCGTTGTTGCGCCCGGCAAAACTGCGGTGAGTGAGGGCCAGGAGCATCAGGTCCGGGTCCTTGAAGGTGTAGCCGAGCTGACGCTCGAGACGGCTTAGAGAAACGCTCACGGTTTACCCACGCTGAGTTCGTGGCTGGATTCCACCGCCATGGTGGCAAGGCACCATTGGCTTGGGACAATTAACGCTGTGTTCAAAAATGACGTCCTGACTATCGTTGGCTTCATGCCCCCGGGCAACCTTGTAAGGCTCCAGAAAAGCATTCGGCGCTGTGTTCAACAGCGCCGTGTGTGATTACTTGATCAGGCCAACCCGCGAGAAATTCGGCAGGTGACTGAGTTTGGGTTCCGGCCAGCTCATCCAGACTGCAAAGGCCTTGCCGACGATGTTCCGGTCCGGGACCATGCCCAGCATGTCCTTGGGAATGTTCGGATCATCCCAGTAACGGCTGTCGTTGGAGTTGTCGCGGTTGTCGCCCATCATGAAATAGTGCCCCGCCGGCACGGTCCAGGAACGGTCCGGCGTGGCGCGGTAGCGGCTCATTTCCTTGCGGATCAGGTGTTCGGCCTCGCCGAGTTTTTCCCGGTAGAGTTCGGCACTGCCCAGCGTACCCGGCTCGGAGCCGAGCAACTGCTCAGCGACTGATTCGCCATTGACGAACAGACGCTTGTCGGCGGTGTAGCGGATCGTGTCGCCCGGCAGGCCGACCACGCGCTTGATGTAGTTGACGTTCGGATCGCTCGGGAAGCGGAACACCATGACATCGCCGCGTTGCGGGTCACCCACCTCGATGACTTTCTTGTCGATCACCGGCAGGCGGATCCCGTAGGAGAACTTGTTCACCAGGATGAAATCGCCCACGTCCAGGGTCGGCTTCATCGAACCGGACGGGATCTGGAACGGTTCCACCAGGAACGAACGCAGCACCAGCACGATGAACAGCACCGGGAAGAACGACTTGCCGTATTCGACCAGCAGCGGTTCCTTGTTGAGCTTTTCGATCACCACACCATCAGGCTGGCTGACGCTGCCCTGATAAGAGGCGATGGCCGCCCGGCGCCGAGGCGCCAGGAACAACAGATCAAGCAACGCCAACAGACCGCAGACAAACACGGCGATAACCAGCAACAGCGGGAAATTTAGCGACATAGGACCTAACTATCCAACCTGAGCACCGCAAGGAAGGCTTCCTGTGGAATTTCCACGTTACCGACCTGCTTCATGCGTTTTTTACCGGCCTTCTGCTTTTCCAACAGCTTGCGCTTACGGCTGACGTCGCCGCCGTAGCATTTGGCCAATACGTTCTTTCTGAGCGCCTTGACGGTTGTACGCGCCACAATCTGCCCGCCAATGGCGGCCTGGATTGCCACATCGAACATCTGCCGCGGAATCAGTTCCTTCATCTTCTCGGTCAATGCACGACCTTTGTAGTGCGCGTTGTCACGGTGCACGATCAATGCCAGGGCATCGACTTTCTCACCGTTGATCAGCACATCCAGCTTCACCAGATTAGCCGATTGGTAACGATCGAAATGATAGTCCAGCGAAGCATAGCCGCGACTGGTGGATTTGAGACGGTCGAAGAAGTCCAGCACCACTTCGTTCATCGGCAGGTCGTAGGTCACCTGGACCTGCGTGCCGAGGAACAGCATGTCGTGCTGCACGCCGCGCTTCTCGATGCACAGGGTAATGACGTTACCCAGGTGCTCTTGAGGCACAAGGATGTTGGCCCGCACGATCGGCTCGCGCATGTCTTCGATGGCCGACAGGTCCGGTAGCTTGGACGGGTTGTCGACGTAGATGGTTTCGCCGTTCTTGAGCAGCAGCTCGAAAATAACCGTCGGCGCCGTGGTGATCAGGTCCAGGTCATACTCGCGCTCCAGGCGCTCCTGGATGATCTCCATGTGCAACATGCCCAGGAACCCGCAACGAAAGCCGAAGCCCAGGGCGTCGGAGCTTTCCGGGGTGTATTGCAGGGATGAGTCGTTCAGGGTCAGCTTTTGCAGGGCTTCGCGGAAATCCTCGAAGTCGTCGGAGCTGACTGGGAACAGACCGGCATAGACCTGCGGCTGAATGCGTTTGAAACCAGGCAGCACATCGACGTCGGGGGTGGAGCTCAAGGTCAGGGTGTCACCGACCGGCGCCCCGTGGATGTCCTTGATGCCGGCGATGATGAAGCCCACTTCACCGGCCTTCAGGTCGACGGTGGCGGTGTGTTTCGGGTTGAAGACACCGACACTGTCCACCAGGTGGATCTTGCCGGTGGACTTGACCAGGATCTTGTCGCCCTTCTTCACGCGGCCGTGGCGCACGCGAACCAGGGAGACCACGCCCAGGTAGTTGTCGAACCAGGAGTCGATGATCAACGCTTGCAGCGGATCTTCGATGTTGCCGGTTGGCGCGGGAATGGTATGCACCAGGCGTTCGAGCACTTCATCCACGCCCAGGCCGGTCTTGGCGCTGCAGGTGACCGCGTCGGTGGCGTCGATGCCGATGATTTTCTCGATTTCTTCCTTCACGCGGTCCGGATCGGCCTGGGGCAGGTCGATCTTGTTCAGCACCGGCATGACTTCCAGGCCCTGCTCGATGGCCGTGTAGCAGTTGGCAACCGACTGGGCCTCGACGCCCTGGCCGGCATCGACCACCAGCAACGCACCTTCACAGGCCGCCAGCGACCGGCTGACTTCATAGGTGAAGTCGACGTGGCCCGGGGTATCGATGAAGTTCAGCTGATAGGTAACGCCGTCGCGGGCCTTGTAGTAGAGGGTAACGCTGTGGGCCTTGATGGTGATCCCGCGCTCACGCTCGAGGTCCATGGAGTCCAGGACCTGGGCTTCCATTTCACGCTCGGCCAGGCCGCCGCACATCTGGATGAAGCGATCAGCCAGCGTCGACTTGCCATGGTCAATGTGGGCGATGATGGAGAAATTGCGGATATGACTCAAATCACTCACGGATCAACACTCAAAAAGGCTGCAGGCATGGCCCGCCGAAAAATAGCCGGGAATTGTACCTGATACACCGCGCAAGCGTCACGTTCGCCTGTCGATGGGCACTTGTGGCGAGGGGATTTATCCCCGCTGGACTGCGATTGTAGGAGCTGTCGAGCGAAGCGAGGCTGCGATCTTTCCACTGCCAATTGAATCGGGAGCGAAAGATCAAGATCAAAAGATCGCAGGCTTCGCCAGCTCCTACAGGGTCGATCAACCCGCCCGGCGCAACAGCCAGAGCCCGGCCAACGCGCAGATACCGGCCGGCACCAGCACCGCGAACAGCGGTGAGAAACCGAACACCAGGCTCGACGGCCCCAGCAGATCCTGGGCGATACGGAAGGTGAAGCCCACCAGCACGCCGGTAAACACCCGCTGGCCGAGGGTTACCGAACGCAGCGGGCCGAAAATGAAGGAAATCGCCATCAACACCAGGGCGGCGGTGACCAGCGGTTGCAACACCTTGACCCAAAAAGCCAGCCAGTAGCGGCCATTGTTCAGGCCCTGGTCCGCCAGGTAGTGGATATAGCCCCACAAACCGGTAATCGACAGCGACTCCGGCGCCATCACCACGGTGCTGAGCAGCTGCGGGCTGATCGACACATCCCAACGCTCTTGCGGGGCGGCGACCACTTCGGTGCGCTTGTCATGGAACAGGGTGGTGGTGACATCACTCAACTGCCAGTGATCCTCGTCGAATTTGGCACGCTTGGCGAAGCTCGACGACAGCATGTGCCGCTGCTCGTCGAAACGATAGCGGGTCACGCCATAGAGAATGCCATTGGGCTGGACCGAGTTGATGTGGATGAACTCGTCGCCCTGGCGATGCCACAGGCCGTGCTTGGCGCTTTGCGCATCACCGCCGCCCTGGGCCAGAGAACGGTTGGCCTGGGCGGTGTTTTCGGTGGCCGGGGCAATGTATTCGCCGATCAACACACCCACCAGCATCAACACCAGCATCGGCTTCATCACCGCCCAGACGATCCGACCAATGGACACGCCGGCGGCGCGCATGATGGTCAGCTCGCTGTTGCTGGCCAGGCTACCCAGGCCGATCAAGCAGCCGATCAGCGCCGCCATCGGCAGCATGTCGTACAGGCGCCGAGGCGCGGTCAGCAGCACGTAGCTCGCCACGTCCGCCAGCGTGTAGGTGTCGCTGACGTCGCTCATTTCATCGATGAAGGCAAACAGGGTCGCCAGGCCAAGGATGATCCCCAACACCGCGAGGATCGCCATGAACACGCTGCTGCCGATGTAGCGGTCGAGTTTAACCACGGGCCACCTCCAACGCGCCGCGACGGCTGGCCAGCTTCAGGCGCAGTGGCTCCCAATAGAGCAGCCCCAGGCCGATGGCCAGGAAGATGCCATGCACCCACCACAAGCCCAGTGTTGGCGGAATCTTGCCCTTCTCCAAGGCGCCGCGAGCGGAAATCAGGATGGTCAGGTAAGCCATATACAGGAGAATCGCCGGCAGCAGCTTGAGGAAGCGGCCCTGGCGCGGGTTGACCCGCGACAGCGGCACCGCCATGAGGGTCACGATGAACACCAGCAGCGGCAACGACAGGCGCCATTGCAGCTCGGTGCGGGCACGAATGTCTTTGTTGCCCAGCAGGCTGGCGGTAGACATGGCGTCGCGGTCGGTAACTTCCTCGCTGACTTCGGGCTTGGGCAGCAGCACGCCATAGGTGTCGTACTTGATGGCCCGGTAATCGGCCTGCCCCGGCTTGCCGTCGTAGCGATAGCCGTTTTCCAGGATCAGGTAGCGGTTGCCTTCGGGGCTGATTTCCTGCCGCCCCTTCTCGGCCACCAGCACGGAAATGCCACGGTCCTTCTTGGTGTCCGAAGACAAGTTCTTTTGCGTAATGAAGACGCCACCCAGGTCGATCCGGTCATCCGAGAGCTGTTCGGTGTAGGTCACCCGCGTGCCGTCGCGCAGGGCCTGGAAACGCCCTGGCACCAGGGTGTCGAATTCGGTCATGGCGTCCTGCTGGTTGATCAGCAGTTGGAACTGGTTGGCGCCCTGGGGCGACAGGCTCAGGCTCAGCCAGGCCACCACCAGCGCCACCAGTGTGGCCGGGAACAGGGTCATGCGAAACAGGCGTTGCTGGCTCATGCCGGTGGCCGACAGCACGGTCATTTCGCTGTCCAGGTACAAGCGCCCATAAGCCAGCAAAATGCCGAGGAACAACCCCAGCGGCAAGATCAACTGCAAGAAGCCCGGCAGGCGGAACCCCATGATCAGGAACAGGGAGCCCGGATCCAGGGCGCCGGAGGCCGCCTGGGCAAGGTATTTGATGAAGCGTCCGCTCATGATGATGACCAGCAGCACAGCGCTCACTGCGCTCAGGGTCAACAGGACTTCGCGGGATAGATAACGAAAGACGATCAAACCAGACACTCCAGGATTGTCAGGCTAAGGCGGCCAAACAAGAAACGTATCGAGCCAGCTCACGCAGCGAGCCGCCAAAAAAAGAGCCGCATTATCCTGTGATTGGAGGCGCCTGTCACTTCGCACGCTTTAAACCGGTGCTTAAAGCCAAAAGTTAGCGCCGTCGAGGGTTGTCAGGCTCGGTCACCGGGGTTCAAACTGCGGCCTTTGTCGCCGGCACGTACCGGCGTTCTCTATATAGAAGACAGCTGTTCAGCGCGCCACTGTTTCTTCGGCGCCTGGCCTCTTGACCATTCACTCAGGGATCCGGACATGGAACTGGTTGTAAAAAGCGTCAGCCCAGAAACGTTGAAAACCGCCACGCTGGTGGTTGCCGTCGGTGAAAACCGCAAGCTCGGCGTCGTCGCCACCCAGCTCGACAGCCTGAGCGGCGGTGCCATCAGCGCCGTGCTCAAGCGCGGCGACCTGGCCGGCAAGGTCGGCCAGAGCCTGTTGCTGCACAGCTTGCCCAACCTCAAGGCCGATCGCGTGCTGCTGGTAGGCGTAGGCAAGGACGCCGAACTGGGTGACCGTCCGTTCCGTAAAATCATTGCCGGCGTGCTGGGTACTCTCAAGAGCCTGGGCGGCACTGATGCCGTCCTGGCGTTGGACGAGTTGGTGGTCAAGGGCCGCGACAGCTACGGCAAGAACCGCCTGCTGGCCGAAACCCTGGTGGACGGCGAATACCAGTTCGACCAGTTCAAGAGCCAGAAAGCCGAACCCCGCGCCCTGAAAAAAGTCACCCTGCTGACCATCAAGGCCGCCCAGGCTGAAGTCCAACGCGCCGTGACCCACGCCACCGCAATCGCCAATGGCATGGCTTTCACTCGCGACCTGGGCAACCTGCCACCGAACATCTGCCACCCGACTTTCCTCGGCGAACAGGCCAAGGCGTTAGGCAAAGAATTCAAGGGCCTGAAGGTCGAAGTCTTCGACGAGAAGAAGATCAAGGACCTGGGCATGGGCTCGTTCTACTCCGTCGGCCAGGGCAGCGCCCAGCCGCCACGCCTGATCGTCATGCAGTACAACGGCGGCAAGAAGTCCGAGAAGCCCTACGCACTGGTCGGCAAGGGCATTACCTTCGACACTGGCGGCATCAGCCTCAAGCCAGGCGCCGGCATGGATGAAATGAAGTACGACATGGGCGGCGCCGCGAGCGTGTTCGGCACCCTGCGCGCAGTGCTCGAACTGCAACTGCCGATCAACCTGGTGTGCATCCTGGCCTGCGCCGAGAACATGCCCAGCGGCACGGCCTCGCGTCCGGGCGACATCGTCACCACCATGAGCGGCCAGACCGTGGAAATCCTCAACACCGACGCCGAAGGCCGCCTGGTGCTGTGTGACGCCCTCACCTACTCCGAGCGCTTCAAGCCGCAAGCGGTGATCGACATCGCGACCCTGACCGGCGCCTGCGTCGTCGCCCTCGGTGCCCACACCTCGGGCCTTTTGGGCAACAACGACGAACTGATCGACCAGCTGCTCAGCGCCGGTCAGCAAGCCGACGACCGCGCCTGGCAGTTGCCACTGTTCGACGAGTACCAGGAACAACTGGACAGCCCGTTCGCCGACATCGCCAACATCGGCGGCCCGAAAGCCGGGACCATCACCGCGGCGTGCTTCCTGTCGCGCTTCACCAAGAACCTGAACTGGGCGCACCTGGACATCGCCGGCACGGCCTGGACCAGCGGCGGCAAGGACAAGGGCGCCACCGGTCGTCCGGTCCCCCTGCTGACCCAGTACCTGCTGGACCGCGCCAAGGCCTGATACCAATGACCGTCGTTGGCGTCGCCCTCGGGTGGCGTCATCGACGGCTCAGGAACCGCAATGACCAAAGTCGATTTCTATATCCTGCCCAGCGCCGATCCGTCGGCGCGGCTGGATTTCGCCTGCAAGCTCACCGATAAGGCCTGGCGCATGGGGCACCGCATCTACCTGCATTGCAGCGATGCCGCCCAGCGCGATGACCTGGACGCACGCCTGTGGGCGTTCAAGGGCGAGAGCTTCGTGCCCCACGGCCCGGCCGAAAGCGAACCCGAGGGGCTGATCGTGCTGGGGCTGGGGGATGACTGCGGTCAGCACCAGGACCTGCTGGTCAACCTCGACCTGAAAGTACCTGCCTTTGCCCAGCGCTTCGCCCGCGTGGCGGAAGTGGTGGTGGAAGACCCGGCCATCCGACAAGCCGCGCGGGAGAGTTTCCGTTTCTACCGCGAACAGGGCTATCCTCTGCAAGACCACCGTTTACAGCGACTCTGAGCCCTACGATGGACACTCCAAAATCGCCACAAAAGCCCACGCACCTGCTGGATGACCTCGAGTCGATCCGCCAACTGCTCGGCGACGACAACCTGCAACCGCCGCTGCTGACCGACACGGTCGTGCACGAGCCGGTGCATGACGAGCAGATTCCCCTGCTGTTCGATCCGATCAACGGCCAGCCGGAACCCGAACCTGCCGCCAAGGCCGAAGCCAAAGGCCCCGACGCCCTGCTGCACCTGGACAGTGAATTGCGTGCTGCGGCGCAGTTGATCCTGCAAGACGTCATCGACGACTTCGCCCCACACATCGAAACCGAGATCAAGCGCCGGCTGGATGCGCGGATGGAGCGGTTGTTGAGCCAGTACGAATAACACTGGACGCCTGACTGAATGCACTTCCTGTGGGAGCGAGCTTGCTCGCGATGGGGCCGGCACATCCAATATCGGTGCAGGCTGAACCACCGCTATCGCGAGCAAGCTCGCTCCCACAGGTTCACAGTACCCACACATATGCCCGACTAGCCGCTCGCAGCTTGTGGCTTGCACCAGCCCCGCCCGCTATACTTCCCGGCTTTTCCTGAATAAATGCCAATAGGGTCCCGCCGCGCATGGATAAGACCTACCAGCCGCACGCCATTGAAACTTCCTGGTACAACACCTGGGAGTCCGAGAATTATTTCGCTCCGCAAGGCGCGGGCGATTCCTACACCATCATGATCCCGCCGCCGAACGTCACCGGCAGCCTGCACATGGGCCACGGTTTCAACAACGCGATCATGGACGCCTTGATCCGTTTCCGTCGCATGCAAGGTCGCAACACCTTGTGGCAGCCGGGCACCGACCACGCCGGTATCGCCACGCAGATGCTGGTGGAACGCCGCCTCGAAGCCCAAGGCCAGAATCGCCATGACCTGGGTCGCGAGAAATTCCTCGAGAAAGTCTGGGAATGGAAAGACGAATCCGGTGGCAACATCAGCCGCCAGATCCGTCGCCTCGGCTCGTCCGTGGACTGGAGCCGCGAGCGCTTCACCATGGATGACGGGCTTTCGGAAGCGGTGAAGGAAGCCTTCGTGCGCCTGCATGAAGACGGCCTGATCTATCGCGGCAAGCGCCTGGTCAACTGGGACACCAAGTTGCACACGGCCATTTCCGACCTCGAAGTGGAGAACCACGACGAGAAAGGTTTTCTGTGGAACTTGAAGTACCCCCTGGCCGACGGTGCCAAGACCGCCGAAGGCAAGGATTACCTGATCGTTGCCACCACGCGTCCGGAAACCATGCTGGGTGACTCCGCCGTCGCGGTGAACCCGAACGATGAGCGCTACCAGGCGCTGATCGGCAAGTTCGTCGAACTGCCTCTGGTTGGCCGGCGCATCCCGATCATCGGCGATGACTACTGCGACCCGGAATTCGGCACCGGCTGTGTGAAAATCACCCCGGCCCACGATTTCAACGACTACGAAGTTGGCAAGCGCCACAACCTGCCGCTGCTGAACATCTTCGACAAGAACGCCAATGTCTTGCCGGCCGCCCAGGCGTTCAACCTCGATGGCACGCTGAACGAAAGCGTCGACGGCCAGATCCCGGCCGAATACGCCGGCCTGGACCGCTTCGAAGCGCGCAAGCAGATCGTCGCGGCGTTCGAAGCCGCCGGCCTGCTGGTCAGCGTCGACGATCACGCCCTGAAAGTCCCGAAAGGCGACCGCTCCGGCACCATCATCGAGCCGTGGCTGACCGACCAGTGGTACGTGTCCACCAAACCGCTGGCCGAGCCGGCGATTGCCGCCGTGGAAGACGGCCGCATCCAGTTCGTGCCCAAGCAATACGAGAACATGTATTTCTCGTGGATGCGCGACATCCAGGATTGGTGCATCAGCCGTCAGCTGTGGTGGGGTCATCGCATTCCGGCCTGGTACGACGAGTCGGGCAAGGTCTATGTCGGCCGCGATGAAGCCGAAGTCCGCGCCAAGCACAACCTCGATCCGGACGTGGCCCTGGCTCAGGACAACGACGTCCTCGACACCTGGTTCAGCTCGGGCCTGTGGACCTTCTCGACCCTGGGCTGGCCGCAGCAGACCGAGTTCCTGAAGAAATTCCACTCCACCGACGTGCTGGTCACCGGCTTCGACATCATTTTCTTCTGGGTCGCCCGGATGATCATGATGACCATGCACTTGATGAAAAACGAAGACGGTACGCCGCAAGTACCATTCAAGACGGTCTACGTCCACGGTCTGGTGCGCGACGGCCAGGGCCAGAAGATGTCCAAGTCCAAGGGCAACGTCCTCGACCCGCTGGACATCATCGACGGCATCGACCTGGAAACCCTGGTACAGAAACGCACCTCCGGCCTGATGCAGCCGAAACTGGCGAAGAAGATCGAGAAGGCCACCCGCGAAGAATTCGCCGAGGGCATCGCCAGCTACGGCACCGATGCCCTGCGTTTCACCTTCTGCTCGCTGGCGTCTACCGGTCGCGACATCAAGTTCGACATGGGCCGCGTCGAAGGCTACCGCAACTTCTGCAACAAGATCTGGAACGCCGCGCGCTACGTGCTGGATAAAGGCGAAGACTGCGGCCAGAACGGCGAGGCCTATGAGCTGACCCTGGCCGATCGCTGGATCATTTCCCAGTTGCAGCGCACCGAAGCCGAAGTGACCCGCCAGCTCGATCAGTTCCGTTTCGACCTGGCGGCACAAGCCTTGTACGAGTTCATCTGGAACCAGTACTGCGACTGGTACCTGGAACTGTCCAAGCCTGTGCTGTGGGACGAAAACGCACCGGTCGAGCGCCAGCGCGGCACCCGTCGCACTCTGGTACGCGTGCTGGAAGTGGCCCTGCGCCTGGCGCATCCGTTCATGCCGTTCATCACCGAGGAAATCTGGCAGCGCATCGCACCGCTGGCGGGCATCCAAGGCAAGACGATCATGCTGCAACCGTGGCCGGTGGCCAACGAGACCCGCATCGATCCGGCGGCCGAGGACGACATCGAATGGCTCAAGACCTTCATGCTGGGCCTGCGCAACATCCGCGCCGAAATGAACATCGGCCCGGGCAAGCCGCTGACCCTGTTCCTGAAGAATGCCAGCGCCGAAGACCTGCGCCGCCTCAACGAAAACGAAGCGCTGCTCAAGAAGCTGGCGAAGCTCGAATCGGTGACGGTGCTGGCCGCCGGCGAAGAAGCCCCCCTGTCGGCCACCGCCCTGGTCGGCGAGATGGAAGTGCTGGTGCCGATGGCCGGCCTGATCGACAAGGCCGCCGAACTGGCGCGCCTGGACAAGGAAATCCTGCGTCTGAAGGGTGAAGTGCAGCGGGTCGGCGGCAAGCTGTCCAACGCCGGCTTCGTCGACAAGGCGCCGGCCGAAGTCATCGAGAAGGAACGGGCCAAACTGGCCGAGGCCGAACAGGCCCTGGGTAAGCTGGCCGAGCAGCATGGGCGGATCTCCAGCCTGTAACGGCGGTTCGCAATGGAAAGGGAGGTCCTGATGGACCTCCTTTTTTATGCCTGACACTTTTTTCCAAACAATGAAGGTCCCTTGTGGGAGCGGGCTTGCTCGCGAAAGCGGTGTTTCAGATAGCTTATTCGTTAACTGACACACCGCTTTCGCGAGCAAGCCCGCTCCCACATTTAAACCGCGCAGTCATCAAGACCGGGCTGGATGTGGGACAATACCCGCCACTTTTTGAACCCTCCCCGAATCGACCCGCCCATGACTGCCCCTCGCTCCCCAAAACCTGCCCGCCAGAAGCCCAAGCCCGCCGAGGCCAAACCCGTGGCGCCGCGGGAGAAGGCCAGCCTGCACCCGCGTAACCGTCACCAGGGCCGCTATGACTTCCCCGCGTTGATCAAGTCCACGCCTGAATTGGCCAAGTTCGTGATCATCAACCCCTACGGCAAGGAAAGCATCGACTTTGCCAGCCCCGAAGCCGTGCGGGTGTTCAATCGGGCGCTGCTCAAATCCTTTTACGGCATCGCCCACTGGGATATCCCGGCCGATTATCTGTGCCCGCCGGTGCCAGGTCGTGCGGACTATGTGCACTTCCTCGCCGATTTGCTCGCCCGCCACAACGACGGTGAAATCCCCCGCGGGGCGGCCGTCAAGGTGCTGGACATCGGCACGGGTGCCAACTGCGTCTATCCGCTGATCGGCTACAGCGACTACCGCTGGCACTTCCTCGGCTCCGAGATCGACCCGACCGCCATCGCCTCGGCCAAGGCCATCGTCCAAGCCAATGGCCTGAACAAAGCCATTCAGTTGCGCCAGCAAGCCAACCGCAAACAGATCCTGTTGGGTCTGCTGGAAGACGGCGAACGGTTCGACCTGACGATGTGCAATCCACCGTTCCACGCCTCCCTGGAGGAAGCCACCAAGGGCAGCCAGCGCAAGTGGCGGGCGCTGGGCAAGGCCGACCCGAAGCGCAAGCTGCCGGTGCTGAATTTTGGCGGTCAGGCCGCAGAGTTGTGGTGCGAGGGTGGGGAAGCCCGGTTCGTGACGCAACTGATCGGCGAAAGCGCGCAGGTGGCCGGGCAAGTGCTGTGGTTCAGCACCCTGGTGTCGAAGGCATCGAATCTGCCGGCGATTCAGGCCGCACTGAAAAAGGCCGGGGCGCTGCACAGCCAGGTGGTAGAGATGTCCCAGGGCCAGAAGCAGAGTCGATTCGTGGCCTGGACCTTTCAGTCCGAGGCACAGCAGCAGGCGTGGCGCCAGTCGCGTTGGGTTCGCAAGGGCTGAGTGGGAGCACGGCCAGTGGGAGCAAGGCTTGCCCGCGATGAAAGCGACTCGGTTTCAGAAAGATCGCATCGCCTGTGTCGCGGGCAAGCCTTGCTCCCACAAAATCCCCTCGCCACAGGGCCACTTTTTCCAAGGCAATAAAAAACCGTGCCCGGATCGCTCCGAGGCACGGTTTTTTTACAGCGGTCTTACTTGTTGACCGCGTCGGTCAGGCCTTTGGCCACAACCAGCTTGATCACTTTCTTGGCAGCGATTTCGATGGCAGCGCCAGTCGAAGGGTTACGGCCGGTACGGGCAGGACGCTCGGTGACTTTCAGCTTGCCAACACCTGGCAGAGTGATTTCGCCGCCATTTTCCAGCTGATCAGCCACGATTTGGCCCAGTTGGTCCAGCAGCGCACGCACGGTAGCTTTTGGTGCGTCTACAGCTTCAGCCAAATCGCCGATCAGTTGGTCTTTAGTAAGAGCCATGTAGTGTTCCTTCCCTATCAAATTCATATGGATTGCAGAGTGCAGTGTCAGCCATCGAGCCCGATCCCTGTGGATCAGACACCCTCGGCAATCACCACGACGGATCGGGGTAATAGATGCCGAAAACCGGGTTTGGTTCGACCTGACAGATGCTGAATGCACGCTTAACGCAGTGACTTCGCGTAAGACCGGGCAAAACTAGCACAACGCCTCTGAAATATCCGCCTCTAGCTACCCATTTGGTCAGCTTTCTTGCGCTAAAACGTTAAAAAAATGCATATAGGCGGTCGGACGGGTCTGAAAGGGCCTTTGCGGGGTTCCAAAACCAGTGATTGCGGTACACTGGGCCCTTTTTCGGGGAGCGCGCCCTCCTCTCTTTCATCAGCCGAGAAATCCATGCCGATCCGTCATTGCATCGTCCACCTGATCGACAAAAAACCCGACGGCACCCCTGCTGTGCTCCATGCCCGCGACTCCGAACTGGCAGAGTCCACGGCCATCGAGAACATGCTCGCCGACCTCAACGAAAGCTATAACGCCAAGCAAGGCAAGGCCTGGGGCTTTTTCCATGCCGAGTCCGGGGCGCATCCGTTCAGCGGCTGGCTGAAGGAGTACCTGGACGGCGGCAAGGATTTCACCGCGTTCAGTCGCGTGGCGGTGGAACACCTGCAAAAGCTGATGGAAGAGTCCAACCTGTCGGTGGGCGGCCACGTGTTGTTCGCGCATTACCAGCAGGGCATGACCGACTACCTGGCCATCGCCCTGCTGCACCACAGCGAAGGTGTGGCGGTGACCGATGAACTGGACGTGACACCGTCCCGCCACCTGGACCTGGGCCAATTGCACCTGGCGGCTCGGATCAACGTGTCGGAATGGCAGAACAACAAGCAGTCCAGGCAGTACATCTCGTTCATCAAGGGCAAGAACGGCAAGAAGGTCTCGGAGTACTTCCGCGACTTCATCGGCTGCCAGGAAGGCGTCGACGGCCCCGGTGAGACCCGCACCCTGCTCAAGGCCTTCAGTGACTTCGTCGAAAGCGAAGACCTGCCGGAAGACGATGCCCGGGAAAAGACCAAGACCCTGGTGGACTACGCCAGCAGCCAGGCCAAGCTCGGCGAGCCCATGGGCCTGGAAGAACTGTCCGAGCTGATCGACGAAGATCGCCCGAAAGCCTTCTACGACCACATCCGCAACAAGGACTACGGGTTGTCCCCGGAAATCCCGGCGGATAAACGTACCCTCAACCAATTCCGTCGCTTCACCGGCCGCGCCGAAGGCTTGTCCATCAGCTTCGAAGCGCACTTGCTGGGCTCCAAGATCGAGTATGACGAGGAAGCCGGTACGTTGATCATCAAGGGCTTGCCGACGTCGCTGACTGATCAGCTCAAGCGCCGCAACTGATGCTCGGCGGGGTGCTGAAGATATAGGTTCGAGGGCGCCTCATCGCGAGCAAGCTCGCTCCCACAGTAATTGGCGGCAAACGCAGATCCGCTGAACGACATACCCTCCTGTGGGAGCGAGCTTGCTCGCGATAGCGGACTAACATTCAACATCAATATCGACTGATCTGGCGCCATCGCGAGCAAGCTTGCTCCCCCAGGATCATCCGTTGTTCATCGGGCCTCGATCCGGAAGCCAAACCGCGGAAAGTGCACATGCACCACCCCGCCACGTTCGTCTTCACGACGCAGAATCAACTCCTCGCTACCCGCAAACACCAACTCCCCAGCCACCGGATCAACGCCATAGTCCGTCGCGGCGATGGTCACCGACTGCCCTGCCGTGAACCCATTCGGTTCATCGAATGCCTCATTCGGCAGCGCTGCCGGTGTCGCGTTGCGGGCAACCTCCAAGGCCTCTTCGGAACTCATCTGGCTCGATGCACCATGGCCAAAGCCCAGCACCCGCGCCAGCCATGCCGATACCGCCGGATACGTGTCCACCAGCGGCGAAGTCACCGGCGTGGCCTTGAGGAACCAAAGCGGATGGGCCATGGCGAAGTCGGCAATCGATGGATCACCCAACAGGAAATCGCCCTCCTCGCGCTGCAGCTGTTGCTCGAGACGCGCCATGATCGTCGGCCACTGGTGCTTGGCCTGCTCTGCGGCCAAACGCGTAGTCGTGCCGCCACTGAACAACCCGGCGCGGTCGCTGACGAACGCCTTGATGGCTTCAGGCGATAGCTTGGCGAACCGCACCGCCACCGACTCCGGCTGGAACACCAGGCTCACGGCATGCTGGAACACCACCGAATCGGCCCAGGCGGCAAAGGACGCGGCCAGCATTTCCCGGCCTTCGGGGAACAGTGCCGGCGAGGCTTTTTCCTGCTCCAGCCGGCGGGCCATCAACGACGTATCGCAATAGATGTCCGCGCCAATCTGCAATACCGGGGTCTTGCGATAGCCGCCCGTCAGTGCCGTCAGGTCAGGCTTGGGCATCATTGGCGGAATGCTCACCGAACGCCAGGACAGGCCTTTGAAGCCCAGCAACAGTCGGGCTTTTTCCGCGAAAGGAGACGTTGGGTAATGATGAAGAATCAGCTCTGACATGAGATTCGCCACTGCAGGAATGAAGCTTTGCAGCTTAGCGCGCCTGACCGGGCCAGCCTACCGGCCTGATAAAGGCCTATCAGCCAGGCTGATAAAGCGACAGCCCACTGGCCACCAGGCATTCCTTGGCGCTTTTCTTGAGCTTTTTGATCAGCCGCTCCTGACGCAGGGCCTCGCCTTTGTCGCGACAAGCCTCGGTATACACCAGGGCCACGGCCGGGCTGGACAGGAAGAAGCGCGCGCCCTTGCCGCTTTGGTGCTTGGCGAAGCGTCGTACCGGGTCATCACTGATGCCGCAGTACAGCGAGCCATTGGCAGCCCGCACCAGGTAGACGAACCAGGGTTTGTCCGCTTCGGCGGGGCCTTGTACAGGCAGATCGGGAGAGAGGTCGGCGGTCGTCACAAGAGGTTCAACAGGTGGACAAAGACAAGCCGCGATCTTATCAGCGACTGGCCTGGAACGCCCGCAGCCCCTTGAGCGCCTGGGCCCTGACGGCGTTGCGCACCAGCGGCGTCCACCCCAACAGCAGGCCCTTGGTGCCCAACGCCTGGCGGGACCAGCGCCACAGATCAAAGCTGTCACGGTGCTCGCAGATCTTGCCATCGCGAAAAACGAAGCGCGCCTGGATGTCGTTGATCACGATGTTGCCGGTCTGGCTGAACAGGTAGGTCGCTACCCAATGCGCCTCGCCGGTACGCTCGTCGCTGCGCACGTTATCGAAGGTCAGGGAAAAGTCCTTGGCCCGGGTCGTCAACATGCGCCACATGTCGCCGGCATCGCGCCCGCGCAACTCGCCAAACGCCGGATCGCTGAACACCACGTCGTCGGTGTAGCAGGCGCTCATGGCCTCGGCGTCCAGGCGCTGGAAAGCCTGATAAAAACGGGTGATCAAGGCGTTGTGGGCATCACTCATGGACCGGCTCCGAAAAACGTTTCAGTAGGCCTGCACGATAATCTGCCGCCGCCGGGAAGACTATCGTCATTCGCCATGAAAATGATATCAACTACGGTCAGTGACTCTTTCGCTGCTGACTCCGACATATAACGCCCGGCCTGCGCCGATGCCTGCGATGATCGCTCCCAGGCCAATCAGGCCGAAGATCCAGCCCAAGGCATTCCAGCCGCCGGTCAAGTCGTGGACCACGCCCACCGCGAAGGGCCCCAGCGACGCCAGCGTATAACCAAAACCCTGGGCCATGCTGGACAGGTTGGCGGCCACATGGGCATCCCGCGAACGCAACACGATCAGCGTGAGCGCCAGGCTGAAGGTCGCGCCCTGCCCCAAGCCCAGCAGGATCGCCCAGCCCCACAAGCCGTCGATGGGTGCGTAGAGGCAACCGAACAACCCGCCCAGGGTCATGACCATGACGATCACGATAGCCAGGCGCTGGTCCTTGCCACGCGTTGCCAGCCAGGGCGCGGCGAGGGAGCTGATCAACTGCACGATGACCGAGCCGGACAGCACGAGCCCGGCCTGGGTCGGGGTCAGGCCACGCCCAATCAGGATCGAGGGCAGCCAACCGAACACGATGTAGGCCAGGGACGATTGCAACCCCATGTACAAGGTCACTTGCCAGGCCAGGGGATCACGCAGCAAGCCACGGACCCGGTACGCCACCTGATGGGCGCCGTGTTTCTCGCCCACTTGCGGCAACCAGAACACCGCAGCCAGCAGCGCCGGAACCACCCAGAACCCCAGGCCCAAGGCCCAGTCGTGGCCAAAGTGCTCGCTCAACGGCACCGTTGCCCCGGCCGCCATCGCCGCGCCCAGGCACAGCGCCATGGTGTAGACACCGGTCATGGCGCCGGCCTGTTTGGCGAAGTCGCGCTTGACGATGCCCGGCAGCAGCACGCCGATCACGCCGATGCTCGCACCGGCCAGGATACTGCCGGCGAACAGCCCGACCTGACCGAACGCACTGCGCAGGACAATCCCCCCCGCCAGTGTCAGCAAGATCCCCAGCACCACGCGCTCGGCCCCGAAGCGCCGCGCCAGCACCGGCGCCAGCGGTGCGAACAGGCCCAGGCAAAGCACAGGCAACGTGGTCAGCAAACCGGCCTGGGCAGCCGACAGGCCAAGGCTTTTTGACACTTCGCTGAGCAACGGCGCCATGCTCGACAACGCCGGACGCAGGTTCAACGCCACCAGGATCAGCCCGAGCAGCAACAACCAAGGCCGGCGCACCAAGGGATGGCGCTGCTGGGCCTGTTCATCGTCGGCCTCGGCGTCGATCAACAGTTCTTCGAGTTCGGCGGCGCGTTTGGACGCCGTCGAGGTAGCAGGGTCAAGCAGATCGCGGGACATGGAAAGCTCGGATTCAGGGTTCATTGATCAACTGCCGGCAGAGGGTCTTGGCCTGCTCCGGGTCTTGGCGTTCGACGGCTTCGAGAATTTCGACGTGCAGGTCGAACACATGTTGATGGCGGGGAATGATGCTGAGGCTCTGGCGCAATTGTGCGCCGATGACGCTGGAAAAGTAGCGATAGAGCTCGCTCAGCGCAGGGTTGTGCGCGGCGTCTACCAGCAGGCGGTGGAACACCAGGTCGCAGGCGATGTAGTGCTCCAGGTCGCCGTGGTAATGCTCGCTACTGGCTTGCAGCGCCCGGCGCAAGGCAAGCAAATCCTCATCGGTTCGCCGCAGCGCCGCCAGGCCAATGGCCTCGACTTCCAGGATGTGCCGGGTTTCCCGGGCCTGTTCCAGCGAACAGCGCGACAGCACCTTGAGGGTATCCAGCGGATCGACCACCGCCCGCACGTAGCTGCCGTCGCCCTGGCGGATCTCGATCAGCCCGGAAAAGGCCAGCACGCGCATCGCTTCGCGCACCGTGTTGCGGCTGATCCCCAACTCCGCCACCAACTCCGGCTCGGTGGGCAGGCGCTGGCCGACGGACCACACACCATCGCTGATGCGCTGGCGCAATTGCTCCAGAGCTTGATCGACCAGGGAGCGTTTTATTAATGGGGAAATAGCTGACATGGGACTCGCCTTTTCATCCAATCATAGGATGAATTTTCTGACATGTTAGTCAGCTTCGCGTAGGACGGCAACCGCCTAGGTCAATGGGAGGGAAAAGAAACTAAATTATTGATTGGTCAAAATTACCCTTTGAGGGTAATTTTGGAACAGGGCCTTATGAACAAGAGCACACCCCATTACGACCTGGGCGTGATCAAGGCGGATATCAAGCGGCTGGGAGGAAAGGCATTCACCACCACCGCGACAAAAACCGCCGGGACGCTGGGCTTGACAGTTTCGGACATGTTGGAGGTTGCGTGTGGACTTCAGCGCCAGCAGTTCTACAAGTCCGTAACGACCTACGACGACCATCGGGTCTGGCACGACGTCTACCACACCCACTCACAGGGTCTGGAAATTTACATCAAGGTGACCTACCGCCCAAGCGGAGGCCCACCGGTGATCTCATTCAAGGAGAAAACCCCATGAAAGCTCAACAGTGCTTCAGCTGTGGCGCTCCGCAGGGCATGTCGCATTTCGAAGGCCGCGCAGAAACCCTGCGCGTCAAGGGACTGGAACGTCGGATCGATGACTTGTCTGGCTGGGAATGCCAAATGTGCGGCGAGGTCGAACTCGACCCCGGTTGTTCGGATCGTCACACGAACGCAGGGGATGAACTGGTCATCGCCGCCAGGAAGATGATTGGCGAAGAAATGAAACGCATCCGTCGCAAACTGCATCTCTCCCAAAAAGAAGCGGTGGCGCTGTTGTCAGGTGGCGGGCACAACGCGTTTTCCCGCTATGAGCGCGGTGAGGTATTGCCACCAAAAGCGTTGATGCTGCTGATGCGCCTGCTTGATCGCTACCCGCATTTGCTTGCAGATGCGCAAGCCCTGGCTGAAGGCGCGGACTTGAGAGGATTCAAGACGACGGTGCACAAGGAGCACGAAACCCTCACGGCTTCCTGAGCAGCCGAAGCAGCAAAAAATAAACCCGGACAAGTCCGGGCTTATTTCATTGCCTAAGGGATCAATGCAGGATCTGGCTCAGGAACAGCTTGGTGCGGTCGTTCTGCGGGTTGTCGAAGAAGTCGTTCGGCGCGGCCTGTTCGACGATTTCCCCCTTGTCCATGAAGATCACGCGGTTGGCCACAGTGCGGGCGAAGCCCATTTCGTGGGTCACGCAGAGCATGGTCATGCCGTCTTCGGCCAGGCCGATCATGGTGTCCAGTACCTCTTTCACCATTTCCGGGTCGAGGGCCGAAGTCGGCTCGTCGAACAGCATGATTTTCGGTTTCATGCACAGGGCACGGGCGATGGCCACACGCTGTTGCTGACCGCCGGAGAGCTGGCCCGGGTATTTGTGCGCCTGCTCTGGAATGCGTACGCGCTCCAGGTAGTGCATGGCGATTTCCTCGGCCTTGCGCTTGGGCATCTTGCGTACCCACATCGGCGCCAGGGTGCAGTTCTGCAGGATGGTCAGGTGCGGGAACAGGTTGAAATGCTGGAACACCATGCCAACTTCACGGCGGATCGCTTCGATCTGCTTGAGGTCGTTGGTCAGTTCCACGCCGTCGACCACGATGCGACCCTGCTGGTGCTCTTCCAGACGGTTGAGGCAGCGGATGGTGGTGGACTTGCCGGAGCCCGAAGGGCCGCACAGCACGATACGCTCGCCCTGCTTGACGTTCAGGTTGATGTCTTTCAACACGTGGAACTGGCCGTACCACTTGTTGACGCCCTGCATCTGAATAATGCCTTCAGGGCTCACAGGCTGTTTGATCGCTTCACTCATAAACTACGCTCCTAACGCTTGTGGCCAGTGTCCAGCTTGCGTTCCAAATGCATGGAATAGCGGGACATACCAAAACAGAAAATCCAGAACACCAGGGCGGCGAACACATAGCCTTCAGTGGCCATGCCCAGCCATTTCGGGTCGGCGGCAGCTTGTTTCACACTGTTGAGCAGGTCGAACAAGCCGATGATGATCACCAGGCTCGTGTCCTTGAACAACGCAATGAAGGTGTTGACGATACCCGGGATGACCATCTTCAAGGCTTGCGGCAGAATCACCAGGCCCATGCTGCGCCAGTACCCCAGGCCCATCGCCGCGGCCGCTTCGTACTGGCCCTTGGGAATGGCTTGCAGGCCGCCGCGCACCACTTCGGCCACGTAGGCCGACTGGAACAGGATCACCCCGATCAATGCCCGCAGCAGCTTGTCGAAATTCATGCCTTCGGGCAGGAACAGCGGCAGCATCACCGACGACATGAACAGCACCGTGATCAACGGCACACCGCGCCAGAACTCGATGAAGGTCACGCAGACCACGCGAATCGCCGGCATGTTCGAGCGCCGGCCCAGGGCCAGGACGATGCCCAGTGGCAACGCGCCGGCGATACCGACAGTGGCGATCACCAGGGTCAGCATCAGGCCGCCCCATTGGCTGGTTGCCACCGTGGCCAGACCGAACACCCCACCGTGCAACAGGCACCAGGCAATGATCGGGTACAGCACCAGGAAGCTCAGGCCGTAGATCGCCTTGCGCGGGAAGCGCGAGATGAACAGCGGCGCGACACCGAGCACGGCCAGCCACACGGTCAGATCTACGCGCCAGCGCAGATCCGTCGGGTAATAGCCGTACATGAACTGGCCGAAACGCTGCTGGATGAACACCCAGCAGGCGCCTTCCTTGGTGCAGTCGGCCTGGGTGGTGCCGACCCAATTGGCATCGAGGATAGCCCAACTGAGGATCGGCGGGACCACGAGGTAAATCAGGTAGAACGCGAACAGCGTCAGCAGCGTATTGAGCCAGCTGGAGAACATGTTCGCGCGCATCCATGCCATCGGCCCGAACACTTTGCTCGGCGGCGGCATATCAGGTTTGAAAGTATGGGATGTCATGCGCTTTTCCTCACCGCTCGATCAGCGCAATGCGCTTGTTGTACCAGTTCATCAGCAAGGAAATGCTGATACTGATCGCCAGGTACACACTCATGGTGATCGCGATCACCTCGATGGCCTGGCCGGTCTGGTTCAACACCGTGCCGGCAAACAGCGAAACCATTTCCGGGTAACCGATACCGGCTGCCAGGGAGGAGTTCTTCGCCAGGTTCAGGTATTGGCTGGTCAACGGCGGGATGATCACGCGCAGGGCTTGCGGGATGATCACCTTGCGCAGGGTCGGACCGTTGCGCAGACCCAGCGAGTGAGCCGCCTCGGTCTGGCCATGGCTGACCGACTTGATGCCCGAACGCACGATCTCGGCGATGAACGCCGCGGTATACACCGTCAGCGCCAGGGTCAAGGCCAGCAATTCCGGAATCAGTACCCAGCCACCGACAAAGTTGAAACCCTTGAGCTCCGGCATTTCCCAATGCACGGGAGCACCGAAGATCAGCGTGCACAACGCTGGGATTACCAGGAATAGCGCCAGGCCCACCCAGAACTTATGGAACGGCTCGCCGGTCGCTTCGAAGCGCTTGTTGGCCCAGCGGGTCATCAGCACGATGGCGACAATCGCCAGCACGACACTGGCCACGAACGGCCAGAACCCTTCCGCCACCAGCGCCGCCGGCATGTTGAGGCCGCGGCTGCTGACAAAGAAGGTGTCGCCGAAGTTATGGCTGTTGCGCGGCCCCGGCATGGTCAGGAACACCGCGAAATACCAGAACAGGATCTGTAGCAGCGGCGGGATGTTGCGGAAAACTTCCACATACACCGTCGCTACTTTGGCGATGATCCAGTTTTTCGACAGTCGGGCCACGCCGACGATGAAACCGAGGATCGTTGCCAGGATCACGCCGATGAACGTCACCAGCAGTGTGTTGAGCAACCCGATGACAAAGACGCGGGCATAGCTGTCCGCTTCGGTGTAGTCGATCAGGGTTTGAGCGATGCCAAAACCGGCACTGCGCTCCAGGAAGCTGAAACCGGAAGTGATGCCCCGGTGCTCGAGGTTGGTCTGCGTGTTATCGAACAGAAACCAGCCCAACGAAATAACCGCCACGATGGTGACGATCTGAAATACCCACGCACGCACTCGTGGATCGCTGAGGCTGAGCCTCTGCTTAGGTGCGCCGATTGAATTTTGCATGAAGTGCCCCGCAAGGAATGGAACAGAACATCACCCGGTGGTTGGCCCACCGGGTGATAGAACCATCAGCGCACTGGTGGTGCGTATTGAATGCCGCCAGCGTTCCACAGAGCGTTCAGGCCGCGATCGATTTCCAGCGGAGTACCCTTGCCGAGGTTGCGCTCGAACACTTCACCGTAGTTGCCAACTTGCTTGACGATCTGCACGACCCAGTCTTTCGGCAGCTTCAGGTCCTTGCCGTATTCACCGTCAGCGCCGAGCATACGGGCGACGTCCGGGTTCTTGGTGGACTTGGCTTCGGCTTCGACGTTTTTCGAAGTGATGCCGGCTTCTTCAGCGTTGAGCATGGCATTGCCAGTCCAGCGCACTATTTTCGACCACTCTTCGTCGCCATTACGCACGACCGGGCCCAGTGGCTCCTTGGAAATGGTTTCTGGCAGAACCACGTAGTCCTTCGGCGAAGCCAGCTTGCTGCGCTGGGCGAACAGCTGGGACTTGTCGGAGGTCAGCACATCGCAGCGACCGGATTCCAGCGACTTGGCGCTTTCATCGGAAGTGTCGAAAGTGATGGGGGTGTACTTCAGGCCATTGCCGCGGAAGTAGTCGGAGACGTTCAGTTCGGTGGTGGTACCGGCCTGGATGCAGATGGTTGCGCCGTCCAGTTCCTTGGCGCTTTTGACGCCCAACTTGTTGTTGACCAGGAAGCCGATGCCGTCGTAGTAGGTAATGAAGCCTGGGAACACCAAGCCCATGCCGGCATCACGGGAGCTGGTCATGGTGGTGTTGCGTGACAGGATGTCGATTTCGCCGGACTGCAGCGCGGTGAAACGCTCCTTGGCATTCAATTGGCTGAATTTGACCTTGGTCGCATCGCCGAATACGGCAGCGGCCACGGCGCGACAGAAGTCGGCGTCGATACCCTGAATCTTGCCGGTGGAATCAGGCACCGAGAAACCCGGCAGGCCATCACTCACACCACACTGCACAAAACCTTTCTTCTGTACGGCATCCAGGGTTGCACCCGCCTGAGCGAACCCACTGACGCCGAGTACTGCTGCTGCAGTCACGACTGCCAGGGTGGATTTCAGTAACTTCATTCAAACCTCCAGTTTTGCTCTTGTTGTGTCGGAGCTCGAGCCCTGTCGCACCCTTATGGGGCATTGCCGACCCTTGTTGGCTTTTTTTAGGGTCAACCGACGTCTGGACCTTCGCTATGAGTCTAATAATGAGGATGTCCGTAAACAGTGGTCATGCCCATCTCTCACCAAACGGCCGAACGGGCTGTAGCCCTTCACGTTCGCGAAGCCCGTAGCGGCTATTGGCGAACATTCATCACCGGATTTCTGATATCCCATGCGGCGCGTCTAACTGATAGTGTTACCGCGCAGCGCAAGAATCATCACTCAGCTACCCCATAGCAAAGCCCGTACCAGACCGCTGCGCTTGGGCCATGTAAAACACGTCAAGACAAAAACTTTCAACTTTGCGACATCTAATTAACTGAGGCACCGGGAGCGCACTGTAATCACGCACTGATTGAGCGCACCCGCACAGATTTGGAGCACAACCATGACCGACCCCTTGATTCTCGAGCCCAGCGGCACTGTTGATGCGTGCGTTATCTGGCTCCACGGCCTGGGTGCAGATCGTTATGATTTCATGCCGGTCGCCGAAATATTGCAGCGAACGTTGACCCAGACCCGTTTCGTTCTACCCCAGGCCCCCACCCAGCCAGTAACGATCAACGGCGGCTATGAGATGCCCAGTTGGTACGACATCCGTGCCTTGAGCCCGGCGCGGGCCATTGACGAGCAGCAACTCGAAGCCTCGGCGCAACGGGTCATTGGCCTGATCGAAACCCAGCGAGCCAGCGGAATAGACGCCTCGCGGATTTTCCTCGCCGGTTTCTCCCAAGGTGGCGCGGTGGTTTATCACACTGCCTTCGTGAAATGGCAGGGGCCACTGGGCGGCGTGATCGCGCTGTCTACTTATGCACCGACGTTCAGCGATGAACTGCAACTGTCGGCCAGCCAGCAACGCATTCCGGTGCTGGCGCTGCACGGCCAATACGACGAAGTGGTACTCAATCCCATGGGCCGGACCGCAAAAGAGTATTTAAAGCAGCATGGTGTCACCGTGACATGGCAGGAATACCCAATGGGCCACGAAGTGTTACCCGAGGAGATTCACGACATCGGCACCTGGCTGGCCGAACGGTTGCGCTAAGCGGCCAATCGCCACGCCGGTCCTTTGACGATCCCACTACGCCGCGCCCGTTTCTTGCATTACACTGGCCGGCGTACATTCCTTAACCAATCGATGAGATGACCGTGCTCAAAGCACTCAAGAAGATGTTCGGTAAAAGCGAGGCCGAGCAACTCGCGCCTGGCTCCCCTGCGCCGACCCACGGCCCGAGCCGTACCGATGCGCAACAACCGCGCCGGGCGGCCCCCGTTGCACAGGCGAAACAAGAACCCGTCGCCCAGCCTGTTACGCCCCCCGAGCCCGAGACACCACGCAACGAAGCCCCCCGGCCGCGCCGCGAACGCGCACCGAAACCGCCGGTCGTCGCCTGGAAACTCGAGGACTTCGCCGTAGAACCCCAGGAAGGCAAGACGCGCTTCCACGACTTCAAGCTCGCCCCGGAACTGATGCATGCCATCCAGGACCTGGGTTTCCCATATTGCACGCCGATCCAGGCGCAGGTGCTGGGCTACACCCTCGCCGGCAAAGACGCCATCGGTCGCGCCCAGACCGGCACCGGCAAGACCGCCGCGTTCCTGATCTCCATCATCACCCAATTGCTGCAGACACCACCGCCCAAGGAACGCTACATGGGCGAACCGCGGGCGCTGATCATCGCGCCGACCCGCGAGCTGGTGGTGCAGATCGCCAAGGACGCCGCCGACCTGACCAAGTACACCGGCCTGAACGTCATGACGTTCGTGGGTGGCATGGATTTCGACAAGCAGCTCAAGCACCTCGAAGCCCGCCATTGCGATATCCTGGTCGCCACGCCGGGCCGCCTGCTGGATTTCAACCAGCGCGGCGACGTGCACTTGGATATGGTCGAAGTGATGGTGCTGGACGAAGCCGACCGCATGCTCGACATGGGCTTCATTCCGCAAGTGCGCCAGATCATTCGCCAGACCCCACCGAAAAGCGAACGCCAGACCCTGCTGTTCTCCGCCACCTTCACCGAAGACGTGATGAACCTGGCGAAGCAGTGGACCACCGACCCGGCCATCGTCGAGATCGAAGCCGAGAACGTCGCCAGCGAAAACGTCGAGCAACACATCTACGCAGTCGCCGGTGCCGACAAATACAAGCTGCTCTACAACCTGGTCAACGACAACGGTTGGGAGCGCGTGATGGTGTTCGCCAACCGCAAGGACGAAGTGCGGCGCATCGAAGAACGCCTGGTACGCGATGGCGTCAACGCCGCCCAGCTTTCGGGCGACGTGCCCCAGCACAAGCGCATCAAGACCCTCGAAGGTTTCCGCGAGGGCAAGATCCGCGTGCTGGTTGCCACCGACGTGGCCGGTCGTGGTATCCACATCGACGGCATCAGCCACGTGATCAACTTCACCCTGCCGGAAGTCCCGGACGACTACGTGCACCGTATCGGCCGTACGGGTCGTGCCGGGGCCGCTGGGGTTTCGATCAGCTTCGCCGGTGAAGATGACTCCTACCAGCTGCCGTCGATCGAGGCGTTGCTGGGTCGCAAGATCAGTTGTGAAATGCCTCCGACCCACCTGTTGCGACCGGTCGAGCGCAAGCGCCCTTAACCGTCGCCACAGAGCAAAAAGCGCAGCCAGGACCGGCTGCGCTCTTTTTTGCCCCGGGATATTGCTCAACAAAACTAAAAGTCCATAATGGACAAATTAGTTTATTAAGCACCCGGAGCCTCCATGCCCAACACGCCCTTTGTGATGACCCAAGCCCAGGCCCGCGAACTGCTTGGACAAATCGACGTGCCGCACATCCTGCGCAAGCTGTTCCGTGATCTCGCAGCCGGGCAAGCGGTGCAGCCGCCCCAGCAATGGGTGGCGTTTCCCCAAGGCGCCGGGGACTTCATCAACTACTTGGGCGTGCTGGCCGAAGACCAGGTCTACGGGGTCAAGACCTCGCCCTATATCGTGCGCGAGCAAGGCCCATTAGTGACCGCCTGGACCTTGCTGATGTCGATGCAGACCGGCCAGCCGCTGCTGCTGTGCGATGCCGCCGAGCTGACCACTGCCCGTACCGCCGCGACCACCGCCGTCGCCGTCGATGCCCTTGCACCGGACAACGCCAGGCGCCTGGCGGTCATCGGCAGCGGCGCGGTGGCCCGGGCGCACGTGCACTACGTCAAGGACCTGCGGGACTGGCAAGCTATCAGCCTCTATTCGCCAGGCCTGAAGGCCAAGTCGGCACAAGAACTTGCCTCCATCACCGACCTGGACCCTCGCCTGCAAATCGCCGACAGCCTTGAAGCGGCGCTGCACGATGCCGACGTGGTGATGCTCTGCACCTCGTCCGCCAACGCCGTCTTTGACCCGCAGACCCTGGGCAAACCGGCACTGATCACTTCCATCAGCACCAACGCCCCACGTGCCCACGAAATACCGCCCCAGCGCCTCAACGACATGGACGTGTTCTGCGACTATCGTCAGACCACCTCGGGCTCGGCCGGTGAAATGCTCATCGCCAGCGAACAGCACGGCTGGGAGGCGTCGCGCATCGTCGGTGACTTGCCTGAATTGCTCAGCGAACACGTGGCGCGTCCCGACTACCAACGCCATGTGTTCTTCCGCTCCATCGGCCTGGGGCTGGAGGATGTTGCGCTGGCGAATGCCCTGTATCGACTTCACAACTGACATCCCCCGATTCTCTTGTGGGAGCGAGCTTGCTCGCGATGGTGGCCTGACAGTCGATATTGAGAGTGACTGATCCACCGCCATCGCGAGCAAGCTCGCTCCCACAGGGGGCTTCGAGTTCCCGAGCACATGCTCCGCAGGAGAATTCATGACACAAGCAGACTTCATCATCATCGGCGGCGGCATTGCCGGTGCTTCCACCGGTTACTGGCTGTCACCCCACGGCCGGGTGATTGTGCTCGAGCGCGAATCCCATCCGGCCTACCACTCCACCGGACGCTCGGCGGCGCTGTACAGTGCCGCCTACGGCACCCCGCAGGTGCGGGCGCTGACCCAGGCCAGCCGGGATTTTTTCGACGCCCCGCCAGCCGGTTTCTGCGAGCACCCGTTGTTGAGTCCACGGGGCGAAATGACCGTGGACTTCACCGGCGACCCGGCCGAGCTGAACAATCAGTACCTGAGCGCCAAGGCCACGGTGCCGCAGATGCAACTGCTCAGCGCCGACGAAGCCTGTGTGCGGCTGCCGATCCTGCGGCGGGACAAGGTCCACGGGGCGATCTATGACCCGACGGCCTGCGACATCGACACCGATGCGCTGCACCAGGGCTACTTGCGCGGCATCCGTCGCAGCGGCGGCGATGTGCACACCGACAGCGAAGTGCTAGGCCTGAGCCGCGACGACCAGGGACTTTGGCAGGTGAAGACTGCCAACCAGACCTTCACCGCCCCCATCGTGATCAATGCGGCCGGTGCCTGGGCCGATCACATTGCCGAAATGGCCGGTGCCCGGAAACTGGGCCTGCAACCCAAACGGCGTGCGGCGTTCATTTTTGCTGGCCCCGAGGGCGTGGATATCCATGACTGGCCAATGCTGGTGAGCCTGGACGAATCCTTCTACATGAAGCCCGACGCCGGCATGTTCCTCGGCTCGCCGGCCAACGCCGACCCGGTGGAACCCCACGACGTGCAGCCGGAAGAACTGGACATCGCCATGGGCATCTACCAGATCGAAGAAGCCACCACCCTGACTATCCGCCGCCCGACCCGCACTTGGGCCGGATTGCGCAGTTTCGTCCACGACGGTGATCTGCTGTCCGGTTTCGATCCACAGGTGGCCGGGCTGTTCTGGGTCGCGGCCCAGGGCGGCTACGGCATCCAGACGTCACCGGCCATGGGCCAGGCCAGCGCGGCGCTGGTGCGTGGCGAACCGCTGCCCGAGGCCCTGGCCCGTTTCGGCCTGAGCAGCGCCATGCTCTCCCCCAAGCGCCTGGGGTGAGCCAACCGAGGTGACGCATCGCCACGATTGCGGCACACTCCCCGCGCCCCTGTTCCACGGGGCGCTGACGCTGCCTGGAGCCCTGTCATGACCGCTTCGCCACCCGATCCTGCGCTGGAAAACTTCCGCACCATCGCCGACGCTATCGCCACGCTGTTCTACCCCCACGCCGAAGTGGTGCTGCACGACCTGCGCAGCCAGAAAGTCGACTACATCGCCAATAACCTGTCCAAGCGCGAGATTGGCGATGACTCGTCCCTGGAAGACATGCTCAGTGAGGACGTCAGCGAACGGAACATCGGGCCGTACGAAAAACTGAACTGGGACGGACAGAAGATTCGCAGCCTCAGCAGCGTGCTGCGCGACGCCAACGGTCATCCGCTGGCGGTGCTGTGCATCAACTTGAATATTTCGTTGTTCGAAAATGCCAAGGCCGCGTTGGATCTGTTCCTGTCGCCGGGCAAATTGATTCCCCAGCCGGATTCACTGTTTCGCGATGACTGGCAGGAGCGAATCAACACCTTCCTGCACGCCTGGATGCGCGAACGCCAGCTGAGCCTGAACCTGTTGACCCGCGACCACAAACGCGAGTTGGTGCTGGCGCTGCATGCCGAAGGCGCGTTCAAGGGCAAGAGCGCGTCCAACTATGTGGCCAATGTGCTGAACATGGGGCGGGCGACGGTGTACAAGCATTTGAAGGAACTGAAGGGCTGAGGTTTTGGGTTGCCTGGCCTCATCGCGAGCAAGCTCGCTCCCACAGGGGATCCGTGTAGAACACACTATTTGTGTTCTATGAGATCCAATGTGGGAGCGAGCTTGCTCGCGAAGGCGATGTATCAGTCGCCGTAGATATCTGACTTGAAATACTTGGCCTGGATCTTCTGATACTCCCCATTGGCCCGAATCCCATCGATGGCCTTGTTCAAGTCCGCCACCAATTGGGTATTGCCTTTGCGCACCGCAATACCAGCGCCCTCACCCACATATTTCGGGTCCTTAAGCTCGGGGCCGACAAACGCATAGCCCTTACCGCGAGGCATCGACAGGAAGTCTTCCAGCGGGATGGTGTCGGCGAAAATCGCGTCCAGGCGACCGGACGCCAGGTCCATGTAGATTTCTTCGTTGTTGCTGTAGCGCTTGACGATCACACCCTTGGGTTCGAGCACTTCAGTGGCGTAGCGGTCAGTGGTGGTGGCTCGCTGCACGCCCACGGTCTTGCCCTTGAGGCTGGCGTACTGGTCATCGACCACCGCTCCTTCCTTCATGACTAGGCGCGATGAGGTGAAGTAGTACTTGTGGGTGAAATCCACCGACTTCTTGCGTTCTTCGGTGATGGTCATGGACGACAACGCCAGGTCGATCTTCTTCACCTTCAGCGAGGGGATCAGCCCGTCGAACTCACTCTCGATCCATTCGCACTTGACCTGCATCTGCGCGCACAGGGCATTGCCGATGTCGTAGTCGAACCCTTCGATCTTCCCTTCCGAAGTCTTGGAAGCAAACGGCGGATAAGCCGCTTCGATGCCGATGCGCAGGATTTTCTCTGCGGCGAACAGGCTGCTGGAGGCCAACAGACTCAAGGCCAGGCCGGTGATGAGGGGGAATTTGCTCATGATGTTCTCTCGCGGGTTGTTGTTGGTTTGGCAGAGAAAGGTGGGCGCAGCTGATTTGTACTTATAAATCCATACTGGACTTTAATGTACATATCGTCAATCGGTAGGCAGGGGAATGTGATGGGAGGTTGATGGCCTTATCGCGAGCAAGCTCGCTCCCACAGGGGATCCGGGTACAACAAAGATCCAGTGTGGGAGCGAGCTTGCTCGCGATGGCGGACTGACAGCCGCCAATAACAAAGAGGCTGCCTACTGCTTCCAGCGATCCGCCGCCGCATGATCACTGTCCCGCCCTTCAACCCAGCGCGGGCCGTCGACGGTGTTTTCCTTTTTCCAGAACGGCGCACGGGTCTTGAGGTAGTCCATGACAAAGGCGCAGGCGTCGAACGCCGCCTGGCGATGGGCACTGGCGGCCGCGACGAAGACAATCGGCTCGCCCGGTTCCAGCGCGCCGATACGGTGCAGCACCTCCAGCTTGAGCAGCGGCCAGCGCTGCTCGGCCTCGGTGGCGATCTTGCCCAGGGCTTTTTCGGTCATGCCCGGGTAATGTTCCAGGAACATCCCGGACACATCGAGGCCGTCATTGAAATCACGCACGTAGCCGACAAAGCTCACCACCGCCCCCACGCCGACATTGGCCGCGTGCATCGCATTGACTTCGCCCCCTGCGTCGAACGGTTCGACCTGCACACGAATCGCCATGGTTCAGCCTCCGGTCACGGTGGGGAAGAACGCGACTTCATCACCGTCCGCCAACGGTTCGTCGAGCTGGCACAGGTCTTCGTTGCGCGCGCACATCAGGTTTTGCTCCTTCAGCACTTCGGCACCGTCCCGCTGGGCGAGCAGTGCGCGCACATCGTCGACTGTGGCGAAATCACCTTCTACCTTGAGCGAATCCACGCCAAGCGCTTCACGGTAACGGGCAAAGAACTTCACGGTAATCTTCATGACGCATCCGCCTGGAAATGGCCGCTCTTGCCGCCGAGTTTCTCCAGCACTCGCACGCCTTCGATGGTCATGCCACGGTCGACGGCCTTGCACATGTCATAAATGGTCAGCGCGGCGACGCTGGCGGCGGTGAGAGCTTCCATTTCCACGCCGGTCTGCCCCGACAGTTTGCAGCGGGCGACGATGCGCACCCGATCCTCGCCTTCGGCGTTGAGCTCGACCTTGACGCCGGTGAGCAGCAGCGGGTGGCAGAGCGGAATCAGGTCACTGGTTTTCTTGGCAGCCTGGATGCCGGCAATGCGCGCGACGGCGAACACATCGCCCTTGGGATGACCGCCGCTGACGATCATCTGCAGCGTGTCGGGCAGCATGCGCACAAAGGCCTCGGCCGTGGCTTCACGGAAGGTCACGGCCTTGTCGGTCACGTCGACCATATTGGCGCGACCTTGGGAATCGAGATGAGTCAGCACAGGGTTACTCCTGATCGGGAGTGTCGATTGTAAACCTGTGGGTCAGATTCCGGCAGGGCTGATTGTCGCACCCACTTGCGCCCTGGATTCGGAAGTCACCGCAAAAACCCTGTGGGAGCGAGCTTGCTCGCGATCGCGGTGTATCAGATAAAAATATTTGGCTGACACACCGCTATCGCGAGCAAGCTCGCTCCCACAGGGGGTTATTTATCGGGCACCAAAAACCGGGCGACCTTGAGGTCGCCCGGTTGTGATGGTCAGTTACAGATGCGATTCGGCGTATTCGGCCAGGATCGAGCGCGGTACGCCCTGCAGGGTGATGTGGACCCCGTTGGGGAAGTCCTTGAAACGTTCGGTCAGGTAGGTCAGCCCGGAGCTGGTCGCGGACAGGTAAGGGGTGTCGATCTGCGCCAGGTTACCCAGGCACACCACTTTGGAACCGGCACCGGCACGGGTGATGATGGTTTTCATCTGGTGCGGGGTCAGGTTCTGGCATTCGTCGATCAGGATCAGGCTCTGCTGGAAGCTGCGCCCGCGAATGTAGTTAAGGGATTTGAACTGCAACGGCACTTTGCTCAGGATGTAGTCGACGCTGCCATGGGTGCTTTCGTCATCCATGTGCAAGGCTTCGAGGTTATCGGTGATCGCCCCCAGCCACGGCTCCATTTTTTCCGCCTCGGTGCCGGGCAGGAAACCGATTTCCTGGTCCAGGCCCTGCACGCTGCGGGTGGCGATGATACGCCGGTAGCGTTTGCTGACCATGGTCTGCTCGATGGCGGCGGCCAGGGCCAGGATGGTCTTACCGGAACCGGCGGCCCCGGACAGGTTGACCAGGTGGATATCGGGGTCGAGCAAGGCGAACAGGGCCAGGCTCTGGTAGATGTCACGAGGCTTGAGGCCCCAGGCTTCCTGGTGCAGCAGCGGTTCCTGGTGCAGGTCGAGGATCAGCAGTTTGTCGACATGGATTTCCTTGATCCAGCCGACGAAGCCTTGTTCGTCGATGATGAACTCGTTGATGTGCACGGCCGGCAGGTTGTCGATCAGTTGCACCTGGTGCCAGGTGCGACCATGGTCCTGGCGGGTCTCGACCTTGCTCACACGGTCCCAGAATGAGCCGGTCATGGTGTGGTAGCCGTTGGGCAACAGCGAAACGTCGTCGACCAGTTGGTCGGTGCTGTAGTCCTCCGCCGCGATCCCGCAGGCGCGGGCCTTGAGGCGCATGTTGATGTCTTTGGTCACCAACACCACGGCCTGGTCCTTGTTGCGCGCGTGCAGGTCGATCAACTGGTTGATGATGATGTTGTCGTTCAGGTGTTCAGGCAGCACCAGATTGGGTTCGGTGCGCTTGCTCATCAGGATCGAAAGCAGGCCCTTGGGACCACTCTTGCCGCGCTGGATCGGCACGCCGAGTTCAACGTCTTCCGGGGAGGCATCACCCAAGGTCTTGTCGATCAGACGGATCGCCTGCCGGCATTCGGCCGCAACGCTGTGGTGTCCGCTCTTGAGCTTGTCCAGCTCCTCAAGCACGGTCATCGGGATGGCAACGTGGTGTTCTTCGAAGTTCAGGAGCGCGTTTGGATCGTGGATCAATACGTTGGTATCGAGTACATAGAGGATTGGCTGGTTGGAGGAAAGGCTACGTCCGTGGTCATCCATACTCGGTCACCTATGTGGGGGCCATTCGACGCAATACCTTGACAGTGCTGCGCCTCGAGGTAGCCACCGAATTCACCCGCGAGGATTCAGGTGAACTGCACACAATCTGGGTCTTGGAAGACGCCACCTGTGTTGCAGGTTTCGGCGGTCTGACTTCTTGATACTCCAAAAACCATGACAGGAAAAAGCACTTTGACGCTTTTTTGAAGTTTATTTTTCAGAGTGACGAATAACCCTTGGCGTACCGCCATTGCACCGTTAAAGTCGGAAGTCCGGTTGTCATGAATGTGTCCCGGTTTTTCCTCCTTCCCCAATGTTTCCGGGCCTTTGCCGGTTTCAGCGAAACGCCTCCTGACAGTCAGCCCAACCGATCCCGCTCTGCGCCGTCTGCGCCATGAGCCAGGGCACCGCCGTTTTCACCCCATCCTGCTTGGCGTTGAAATTGATCACCCCGTGGCGCCACAACAGCATCAGGGTCAGCACACGCTGGGCGCTTTGCTCAGGCTTGAGCCGATTGCCGCTGTCCTGGGGGTCGATATCCCACAACGCCACCTGCAAGCCCTGCTGCCGGAAAAACCCTTCGGCATCGCCACGACGCTGGCCTTGGGGCGGGCGGAACAGCGGCACATAATTCTCGGGCAGCTTGCCCTTGACCAGCTCGACACTGCGCCGGACCGAGTCTTGCCAGTCCTGCCAATGGCTGTGGGAACGAAACTCCCAGCCCTGCACACCCACGCACTGTCCGGCATACAACATCTGAAGACTGTTGGCCGAGCGCTCTTCCAGTCGCGCCTGGATGTCCTTGCCCAGCACGAAGAAGGTGCCGTTCATGTTCGCCTTGCGCAGGTAGTCGGTCAGCCACGAGGTGTTGTCCGGCACAACGTTGGCAGCGCTGTCGAAGGTCAGCAGGAACAGCCGGTCGTTCATGTCCTCGCCGTTGCGCTCGTAATCACCGAAACGGGCGATTTCACTGCTGGTTTGCGGAAAAAGCGCGGCTTTACGCAGTAGTTCATCGCGGTATTGGGTATGAAAGATCTGGCTCGGTGCCGCCCACTTGATGTAGTAGGAATTGTCATCCAGATGGAACCTGCGGGCCTCTTCGCGCAGGGTCGCCATGTCCTCGACCAGATAACAGAAGGACGCATCCTGATCGCAACTGCGCTGGGCAAAGTTGTAGTTGGTCAACAGCCGCTGCCACAGCCGTGCGCGTAGGGCATCAATCGCGGCCATATTGACCGTGCGCAGCCCCAGGTACTGCTTGAGCGCGATTTCGTCCATGGCATCGACGTCCAGCAACCCCCGGGCGAACATCAGGATCTCGGCCCGCGAGGCCACATCGAACAGCGTCGGGCTGGTGAGTTGTTCCGGCCAGGTGCTGCGGTCCAGGGTGGCGACGTCGTTGGGCGCGGCACTGGCGCCCAGGCTCAACAACCAGGCCAATAACAGAAGGGCGATACGCAAAAGGGATGTCTCCATAACGAAACCCGCGCGGCATCATAGCCGATCCTGGTGTAATCCCCTTGTGATCAGCGGACTTGGGGAGCAGTCCTGTGGGAGCAAAGCTTGCTCGCGATGCAGGCGACACGGTCCATCTGCAAGACTGCGCCATCGTTCATCGCGAGCAAGCTTTGCTCCCACAGACTTTGCTCCCACACCTCCCTTACCAAAAATGCCCGTCAATACTCGCCCATCCATCACCTATCACCCCAATAGCTGGAGTCCACCCGGACAACCCCCTAGAATCGCCGCACCTTCAAGGAGACGATTGCATGCTGATGGTGATTTCCCCCGCCAAGACCCTCGACTACGAAACACCGCCGGCTACCGCGCGTTTTACCCAGCCGCAGTACCTGGATCATTCCCAGGAACTGATCGAACAGCTGCGCGAACTCTCGCCGGCACAGATCAGCGAGTTGATGCACGTCTCCGACAAGATCGGCGGCCTCAATGCCGCGCGATTCGGCAGCTGGACGCCGGCGTTCACCCCGGCCAACGCCAAGCAGGCGCTGCTGGCCTTCAAGGGCGATGTGTACACGGGCCTGGATGCGCAAAGCTTTGGCGAAGCCGATTTCGACTATGCCCAGCAACACTTGCGCATGCTCTCCGGTCTTTACGGCCTGCTGCGGCCATTGGACCTGATGCAGCCCTATCGCCTGGAGATGGGCACGAAGCTGGCCAATGCCCGGGGCAAGGACCTGTATGCCTTCTGGGGCACACGCATCAGCGAATGGCTGAACGAAGCCCTGGCCGAACAAGGCGACGACGTACTGCTGAACCTGGCGTCCAATGAGTACTTTTCGGCGGTCAAGCGCAGCGCATTGAAAGCGCGCGTCATCGATACCGAATTCCGCGACTTGAAAAATGGCCAGTACAAGATCATCAGCTTCTACGCCAAAAAAGCCCGGGGCCTGATGAGTCGCTTCGTCATTGAAGAACGCATCAACGACCCTGCGGCACTCCGCCAATTCGATGTGCAGGGCTACTGCTTCAACGCACAACAGTCGAGCCAGGACAAACTGGTGTTCTTGCGCGATCACGCTCCCGAATAAGGCATAACCTTATATCGCTCTCTGATCAGGGGCTTCGATCAAGCCCCGATCTGTCATCTTAGTTCCCCACCTGTTTCGCCAGTTTCATGACGCCAATAAATCGGCCCACTCCCCCGCTAACTTTTCTTTCACTCGACACTCGTCAGTTTTTTGCGTAGTGGCACCAAAAATTTTTATCGGTAGTGGCACAAAACTATCCCCCCCTCCTAACTCCCCATTAATAAAGGATGAAACGGCAAGTGCCATCATATTGAGGGCAGTGCCATCTTCGATAATATTTCGAAAAATTTCGAAAATCGCGATGAGCGGATCGGAACTATGTGAAATTGCACGGCTCATACCACCCGTAACGATTCTCACGGAGCGTGTAAGAGAAGACTTACATAGGCCGTCGATCCAAGTAACCAAGTTGTCATGGCAATTTAGCGAAACGGTCGCCTATTTGGATCCATCTTATAAAGGACAGGAGATAACGCACCATTACTATCCCCTACAAGGCCAAGGCTGCGCCCCTATAACGTGCTCACCCGAGCACACAAGCTTCTGATTTTGTGGGCTTTTTGCCAGGAGTCGGAAGTGAAGGACCTTTGCACGAGCGTTCCCGATAACGAGGACTGGCTGCATAACAGGGCAGGTCATAACAACTAGGCCACATTGCGCACAACTTGAGTGCATTTATTTAGACACTCGGAACTTAGTATGCCTGCACACGGCATTGTGGCGCCTGCATTCCACACTTCCGAGTGCACTATGACCGCTGAACACTATTAACTCCGGCCATTTAATGGCGTGAAAAACAGAGGGAAATGCGATGCGCATTAGCATATTTGGTTTGGGTTACGTCGGTGCAGTATGTGCCGGTTGCCTGTCTGCACGGGGCCATGACGTAGTTGGCGTAGATGTCGCCAAAGACAAAATCGACATGATCAACGCCGGCAAATCGCCCATCGTTGAACCGGGTCTTGGCGAGCTATTGGCGCAAGGCATTCAAACAGGTCGACTGCGCGGTACTACCAACTTCGCCGAAGCCATTCGCGATACTGACTTGTCGATGATTTGCGTCGGTACACCGAGCAAAAAGAACGGCGACCTGGAACTGAACTACATCGAGGCCGTGTGCCGCGAGATCGGTTTTGTCCTGCGTGACAAGACCACCCGCCACACCATCGTCGTACGCAGCACCGTGTTGCCGGGTACCGTGGCAAACGTTGTCATCCCGATCCTGGAAGACTGCTCCGGCAAGAAAGCCGGCGTCGATTTCGGTGTCGCGGTGAACCCTGAGTTCCTGCGCGAAAGCACCGCGATCAAAGACTACGACCAGCCGCCAATGACCGTTATCGGTGAGTTCGACACCGCCTCCGGTGACGTTCTGCAGTCGCTGTACGAAGAGCTCGACGCGCCGATCATCCGCAAGGACATCGCCGTCGCCGAGATGATCAAGTACACCTGCAACGTGTGGCACGCCACCAAGGTGACCTTCGCCAACGAGATCGGCAACATCGCCAAGGCCGTCGGTGTCGATGGTCGTGAAGTGATGGACGTGGTCTGCCAGGACAAGACCCTGAACCTGTCCCAGTACTACATGCGCCCAGGCTTCGCTTTCGGCGGTTCCTGCCTGCCCAAGGACGTTCGCGCCCTGACCTACCGCGCCGGCGCCCTGGACGTGCAAGCGCCGCTGCTCAACTCGCTGATGCGCAGCAACGAGTCCCAGGTGCAGAACGCCTTCGACATCGTTTCCAGCCACGACAAGCGCAAAGTCGCCCTGCTGGGTCTGAGCTTCAAGGCCGGCACCGACGACCTGCGTGAAAGCCCGCTGGTGGAACTGGCGGAAATGCTGATCGGCAAGGGTTTCGACCTGAAGATCTACGACAGCAACGTCGAATACGCCCGCGTCCACGGTGCGAACAAGGATTACATCGAGTCGAAGATTCCTCACGTCTCGTCCTTGCTCAACGCCGACTTCGACTCGGTGATCGACAGCTCCGACATCATCATCCTGGGTAACCGCGACGAGAAGTTCCGCGCGCTGACCGAAAACGTACCGGAAGGCAAGCAGGTCATCGACCTGGTCGGCTTCATGTCCAAGGCCTCCAACCCGAGTGGCCGGACCGAAGGCATCTGCTGGTAAGTCTGTTTGCCGGCCGGGGCATGCCTCGGCCGGCCTTTCGCCTGCCTTAACCCATCGGGCCGCCCACAAGGCCCGCCCGAGATAGAGACGGATGCAGATTATGCACAGGCTAAAGCACGGCCTGCTTCAGGCCGCCGGTTGGCTGTTTTACTTGAGTTTATTGATGGGCATCGCCATGGCGCTGCCCACGTCCACGTTCGACTCCGAATCCAAGGACTTCATTTTCCTGATCGGCGCCGTGGGCATCTGGCGTTACTCCATGGGAGCAACGCATTTCGTGCGCGGCATGATCTTCCTGTACATCGTCTACCCACACCTGCGCCGCAAGGTCCGCAAGCTGGGCAAGGCGGCGGATCCGTCCCACGTGTACCTGATGGTCACCAGCTTTCGGATCGACGCGCTGACCACTGCACAAGTGTATGGCTCGGTGATCCGCGAGGCCATCGACTGCGAGCTGCCCACCACCGTGGTCTGCTCCATCGTGGAAATGTCCGACGAACTGTTGGTCAAGAGCCTCTGGGCCCGCATGAACCCGCCAGAACGGGTCAAGCTGGACTTCGTGCGTATCCCAGGCACCGGCAAGCGTGACGGCTTGGCCTACGGCTTCCGCGCCATCTCCCGCCACCTGCCGGACGATCGCGCCGTGGTCGCCGTGATCGATGGCGACACCGTGCTCGCCGAAGGCGTCGTGCGCAAGACCGTGCCGTGGTTCCAGCTGTTCGGCAATGTCGGCGGCCTGACCACCAACGAGTTCTGCGAAGTGCGCGGCGGCTACATCATGAGCGAGTGGCACAAGCTGCGCTTCGCCCAGCGTCACATCAACATGTGCTCCATGGCCTTGTCCAAGCGCGTGCTGACCATGACCGGGCGGATGTCGGTGTTCCGCGCCACCGTGGTCACCAACCCGGACTTCATCGCCGACGTGGAAAGCGACTCGCTGCAACACTGGCGCCTGGGTCGCTTCAAGTTCCTGACCGGCGATGACAAGTCGAGCTGGTTCAGCCTGATGCGCCTGGGCTACGACACGTTCTACGTGCCCGATGCGGCGATCAACACCGTCGAGCATCCGCCGGAGAAGAGCTTCATCAAGGCCAGCCGCAAGCTGATGTTTCGCTGGTACGGCAACAACCTGCGGCAGAACTCCCGGGCACTGGGCCTGGGCATGCGCCGTCTGGGCCTGTTCACCTCGGTGGTGCTGTTCGACCAGCGGGTGTCGATGTGGACCTCGCTGCTTGGCCTGACCGTGGCACTGATCGCCAGCTTCAAGTACGGCACCGCGTTCATCTTGGTGTACCTGCTGTGGATCGGCATCACCCGGTTCCTGCTGACCCTGCTGCTGTCGTGCTCCGGACACCGGATCGGCCCTGCCTACCCGGCGATCCTCTATTACAACCAGATCGTCGGTGCCCTGGTGAAGATCTACGTGTTCTTCCGCCTCGACCAACAGTCCTGGACTCGCCAGCCCACCCACCTGACCCGTGATCTCGCCAGCTTTCAACGTTGGTTCAACACTTGGTCGTCTCGGACCATGACCTTCTCCGCCGGCAGCATTTTTGTCGCCGTGCTGCTGACGATGGTCTGACCGGACTTGAATGAATTAACCAGGAAATCGCCCCTATGAACACCGCCGTGAATGTCAACGTAGTGCATGAATCCGAAGCCCAGCGCCAACACGCCCGGGTCAAAATCCCGGCCAAGCTGCGCTTCTTCGGTCCCGACCGCACGCCCATGGAAGTCAAGGTCCTGGACCTGTCCGCCGGTGGGCTGTGCTTCAACGCCGGCCAACTGCCGCTCAAGGTTGGCGAGACCTACAAGGCTCGCCTGCAGTTCGTGATCGACAACCTTGGCCTGGCCATGGACGTGGAATTGCAGATCCGTTCCTACGACCGCCAGACCGGCCGCACCGGTTGCCAGTTCCAGAACCTGGAGCCACGTGACATCTCGACCCTGCGTCACATCATCACCTCGCACCTGGCCGGCGACATCGTCGGTGTCGGCGACGTGCTGGCGACCCTGCAACGCGACAACTTCACCAAGGCTCGCAAGCAGAAAGACGAAAACGGTGGCATGAGTGCCTTCGGTCGCCTGCGCGCCGTGACCTTCAGCCTGGGGATCTTCATCGTTGGCCTGGCGGCGTTCGGTTTCATCTTCAAGTCGGTGTACGGCATGTACTTCGTCAGCCACGCCCAGGCAGGCCTGGTGAACGTACCGGGCATGGCCATCACCATGCCGCGCGACGGCACCGTGCAGAGCCTGGTCAAAGCCGATGGCGTTGCCGCCAAGGGCGCTCCGCTGGCGACCTTCAGCACCAGCATGCTCGATGTGCTCAAGGGTCACCTGGACGACAACCAGTTGCAGCCGGCCAAGGTCGAGGAGCTGTTCGGCAAGCAGATGACCGGCACCCTGACCTCCCCATGCGACTGCATCGTGTCCCAGCAACTGGTCGCCAACGGACAATACGCCAGCAAGGGTGACGTGATCTTCCAACTGGTTCCACGGGGCACCGAAGCCAACGTCGAAGCGCGCTTCTCCTATCGCCAGTTCGGCGACGTGCGCCCAGGCACGCCGGTCAGCTTCCAGGTCGCCGGCGAAGACACCACCCGTACCGGCAAGATCGTCAGCAGCACCAGCCTGAAAAGTGCCGACCTGTCCTCCGATATCCGTGTGCTGATCCAGCCTGACGAACCCCTGGACAGCTCGCTCGCCGGCCGTCCGGTAGAAGTCACCAGCGACCGTGGCCCGAACCTGAACTGGCTGATCGACAAAGCCATGGCCGTCGGTATTTAAGTCGAGGATATGCCCGTGATCACTCCACAAAACAACAATGCACCGCATTCCCTGTGGGAGCGAGCTTGCTCGCGATGGGATCGACGCGGTCTGTCTGGTACACCGAGCGGCCTGCTTCGCGAGCAAGCTCGCTCCCACACGGGGTATGCATTGTGTGCACTGGCGCTGGCGATCGGCCTCAGCGGTTGCGCAGGCCTGCCCGACCAGCGCCTGGCCAACGAAGCCCTCAAGCGCGGCGACACGGCGTTGGCGCAGCAGAACTACCAGCAACTGGCCGACCTGGGCTACAGCGAGGCCCAGGTCGGCCTGGCCGACATCCAGGTGGACAGCCGCGACCCCGAGCAGATGAAAAAAGCCGAGGCGACTTACCGCGCTGCGGCCGATATCTCGCCACGGGCCCAGGCGCGCCTGGGTCGCCTGCTGGTGGCCAAGCCCGGTTCCACCGAAGCGGAAAAACACGAAGCCGAAGGCCTGTTGAAGAAAGCCTTCGCCAATGGCGAAGGCAACACCCTGATCCCGCTGGCAATGCTGTACCTGCAATATCCCCACAGCTTCCCGAACGTCAACGCCCAGCAGCAGATCAGCCAATGGCGCAGCGCCGGCTACCCGGAAGCGGGCCTGGCGCAGATTCTGCTCTACCGCACCCAGGGCACCTACGACCAGCACCTGGATGAAGTCGAGAAGGTCTGCAAGGCCGCGCTGGCGACCACGGACATCTGCTACGTCGAACTGGCCACGGTCTATCAGAAACGCGGCCAGCCGGAACAACAGGCCCAATTGCTCAAGCAGATGCAGGACGGTCACGCCCGTGGCGTCGTGTCCGCCCAGCGCGTGGACAGCGTCGCCCGTGTCCTGGCCGATGCCAGCCTGGGCAAGACCGACGAAAAGACCGCCCAGTCGTTGCTCGAAGGCATCGCCCCCGGCTACCCCGCTGCCTGGGTCAGCCTGGCGCAACTGCTCTACGACTTCCCGGAACTGGGTGACGTCGACAAGATGATGCAATACCTGGAAAACGGCCGCGCCGCCGACCAGTCGCGCGCCGAGCTGTTGCTGGGCAAGCTTTACTACGAAGGCAAGTGGGTCCCGGCCGATGCCAAGGCCGCCGAGGCGCATTTCCAGAAAGCCGTTGGCCGCGAAGTAGCCGCCGATTACTACCTCGGCCAGATCTATCGCCGCGGTTACCTGGGCCAGGTGTACTCGCAAAAAGCCCTGGACCACCTGCTCAAGGCCGCCCGCAACGGCCAGAACAGCGCCGACTTCGCCATTGCCCAGCTGTTCTCCCAGGGCAAGGGCACCAAGCCCAACCCGGTCAATGCTTATGTGTTCAGCCAGTTGGCCAAGGCGCAGAACACCCCGCAAGCCATCGAGCTTGCCCAAACCCTCGAAGCACAATTACCGCCGCAGCAACTTGCACAAGCGCAACGCCTGCTACAACAAGAGCAGGCCATTCGCGGCGCAATGAGCCCCGATACGCTGGAACTGCAAGCCCTAAAAGAAGATGACGGCGAGGAACCTCTATGAAGCTTTTGAAGCTCAATCCTTTTGTACAGGCTGGTATTGGCCTGTCGTTTGCCCTGTTGTGGTCCAGCCCGAGCCTGGCGGCCCTGACTGACACCAAGAACTTCGGCCTGGAAGTGAAGATCACCGGCCAGTCCGAAGACGACCGCGACCTCGGCACCCAGAGCGGTGGCGACGTTAACGGTGTCGGCCTGGACCTGCGTCCGTGGGTCTACGGTGAAAGCGAAAGCGGCGCCTGGAGCGCCTACGCCATGGCCCAGGCCGTGACGTCCAGCGACATCATCGAAACCGACACCCTGCAACAATCCGACGGCGCCACCCAAGAAACCGACAGCGGCGATCGCGAAGCCAAGAAAAGCTACCTGGCCATGCGCGAGTTCTGGATCGGCTACCGCGGCCTGACCCCCTACCCGGGCGAGCAGTTGAAGTTCGGTCGCCAGCGCCTGCGCAATGACGACGGCCAATGGCGCGACACCAACATCGAAGCCCTGAACTGGACCTTCGACACCACCTTGCTGCGAGCCAACCTCGGCGTGGCCGAACGCTTCAGCGAATACCGCACCGACCTCAAGGAATTGTCCCCCAAGGACAAGGACCGCCTGCACGTCTATGGCGACGTGGGCTACCAGTGGATGCCAGGCCAGTGGGCCGGTATCCGCGCCCACCATTCCCATGACAATGGCAGCCTCGATTACCCGACCCCGGGCGAAGCCACCGATACCCTGGACAAGACCGAGAACGGTGACTTGACCTGGCTGGGCCTGGAAGCCAACAGCGACGCCTACAACTGGCGCAACACCAACACAGTCAACTACTGGGCCAGCCTCACCGGCATGACCGGCGACCGTGACACCGTCAATCCGCTCAACGCCGACGGCACGCGCCCAACAGAAGCCAAGCACAGCGATGACGTGGACGGCTGGGCCACTGACCTGGGTATCCGCCTGCGTCTGGACCCGCAATGGCAAGTCGGTGCGGCCTATGCCCGCGCCAGCGAGGACTACGAACAGAACGGCCTGCAAAGCAACCGCTCGAACTTCACGGGTACCCGCTCGCGCGTGCACCGCTTCGGCGAAGCGTTCCGTGGCGAAATGGCCAACACCCAGAGCGCCAGCCTGTTCGGTTCCTGGCAGCTGCGTGACGAATACGACGCCAGCCTTGTGTACCACAAGTTTTGGCGCGTGGACGGCAACAAGCCGGTGGGCAGCAACGGCATCAACGCCGTGGAAAACAACACCGACGACGTGACCGGCGCAATCCTGTCCACCTCGTCCCTGCCACTGCGCGACGGTAACAAGGACCTTGGCCAGGAAGTCGACTTGGTCGTCACCAAGTACTTCAAGCAAGGCCTGCTGCCGGCCGCGCTGAGTCAGTCCATAGATGAGCCGTCGGCGCTGGTGCGCTTTCGTGGCGGCGTGTTCAAGCCAGGCGACGCCTACGGCAAAGAGGTCGATTCGTACATGCATCGCGCCTTTGTCGACGTGATCTGGCGCTTCTGATGCGAATGGCCATGGGAGTGCCCGATATGAACCGCTACCTCAGGAACAGCCAGGCGATGAAAGGTTCGATCAGCCTGTTGGTCGCAGCGATGCTGCTGACCGGCTCGCCGGCGTTCGCCAACGTTGAACCGGTGGTCAAGCCGGGCAACGTGGTCAAGGAACTGCAACAAGCCAGGACCTACACCGTCAGCAGCGCGCCGACCGCACCGCTGGAGCTGGCCGCGCCGACCCTGCCCGACCTCAAAGGCTATACCGCCGAAGCCGTCGCGGCCAAGATCGTGCGCAGCAAGCCCGGCAAGATCAGCGTGCGCCGGATGATGCAGGAAAATGCCTTGAAGGACTTCATCGGCGGCGACAACAAGATGGCCGAGTGGGTGGTGCGCCAGCGTGGCATCCCTCAGGCCGTCTTCCTTGACGACGGTTACATGAACCTCAAGGACCTGGCCAAGAAAGTCCCTAAGTACGTCATCGAAACTTCGCCAGGTGTGTACCTGGCGAAGATTCCGATCGTGGTCGGCCAGAAGGGCATCCTGGAAATCGACAAGCAGACCCAGGAATTGCGCCTGTCCCAGGAGGGCGGCTCATTCCTGGTCAACGATGGCCGGATGTTCATCCGCGACACCAAGGTCACCGGCTGGCGTGAAAAGGACAACGGCCCCGCCACGTTCCGTTCGCCCAAGGAGTTCCGTCCGTTCCTGCTGTCCTGGGGCGGCACCGAGACTTACATCGTCAATACCAAGATGGCGAGTTTCGGCTACGCCAACAGTAAGTCGTACGGGGTGAGTATTTCCCAGTACACGCCGAACATGGCCAAGGTCCTCAAGCGCCCGGAACCGACCGGCTGGATCATCGGTTCCGAGTTCTCGGACATGTGGTACGGCTTCTACTGCTACGAAACCAACGATTTCGTGGTCAAGGGCAATACCTACAAAGACAACATCGTCTACGGCATCGACCCCCACGACCGTTCCCATCGGCTGATCATTGCCGACAACACCGTCTACGGGACCAAGAAGAAGCACGGGATCATTATTTCCCGTGAGGTCAACGACAGCTTCATTTTCAACAACCGCAGCTACGACAACAAACTCTCGGGCCTGGTGATCGACCGTAACAGCGTAAACAACCTGATCGCCTACAACGAGATCTACAAGAACCACACCGACGGCATCACGCTTTACGAGAGTGGTGACAACCTGCTGTGGGGCAACAAAGTGATCAGCAACCGCCGCCACGGCATCCGGATTCGTAACAGCGTGAACATCCGCCTCTACGAAAACGTGTCCATGGCCAACGGCCTGACCGGTCTCTACGGTCACATCAAGGACCTGTCCGACACCGACCGGGACATCAAGCTCGACCCGTTCGACGCCCAGGTCTCGCTGATCGTGGTCGGTGGCGAACTGGCCGCCAATGGCAGTGGCCCGTTGTCCATCGACTCACCATTGAGCGTTGAGCTGTACCGCGTGTCCATGCTCGCGCCGACCAAATCCAGCGGCATCAGCTTCTCGGGAATCCTCGGCGAGCGCCAGGATGAAATTCTCGACCTGCTGGTGCGCCAGCAGAAAGCCGTGCTGATCGACCCTGTCGAACGCCAGACCGAATTGCGGGACTGAGGATGACCTTTATGAACCCACAGATGATCAAACTCCTGGGCCTGTCCGCGCTGACTGCCGGCATTCTCGCCGCTGCAAGCGGCGCACGCGCCGATGAAATCAAGGCGCCGAGCTTCACCGCCGAACCGTGCTGCAACCTGTGCCCGGCGGCCCATGACGCGAAGAACTACACCACGCGCTACCAGCAGAACTTCACTACGCTGGTGCAGGCTCAGGGCGACTGGCTGTTCCGGACCCAGGAAGACCTGCGCACCGAATTCAACACCACCCCGGCCGGCTACAAGCGCATGCAGCAGTTGCACGATGCGTTCAAGGCAAAAGGCGTCGAGCTGGTGCTTGTCTACCAGCCGACCCGGGGCCTGGTGAACCGCAACAAGCTCAATCCGCAGGAGAAGGCCAGCTTCAATTTTGACAAGGCCCTGACCAACTACAAATCCATGCTCGGCCGTTTCGCCCAGATGGGTTATGTGGTGCCGGACCTGTCGCCGCTGACCAACGAAAACCTGCCCGAGACCCTGCCGGCCCACGATTTCTATTTCCGTGGCGACCAGCACTGGACCCCATACGGCGCCCAGCGCACGGCCAAGATCGTCGCCGAGAAGGTCAAGCAGATTCCGGCTTTCGCCGACATTCCCAAGCGTGAATTCGAGACCAAGAAGTCCGGCCGCATGGGCAAGACCGGCACCCTGCACAACATGGCCGGGCAACTGTGCGGCACCAGCTATGCGATCCAGTACATGGACCAGTTCACCACCGAACCCAAGGGCGAGGCCGGCGACGGCGACCTGTTCAGCGATTCCGGCAACCCGCAGATCACCCTCGTGGGCACCAGTCACAGCGGCAAGAACTACAACTTTGCCGGTTTCCTGCAGGAAGCCATCGGCGCCGACATCCTCAACGTCGCCTTCCCTGGCGGTGGCCTGGAAGGCGCGATGATCCAGTACCTGGGCAGCGAAGAGTTCCAAAAGAACCCGCCGAAAATTCTCATCTGGGAATTCTCCCCGCTGTATCGCCTGGACCAGGAAACCATCTACCGCCAGATGATGGCGCTGCTGGACAACAACGGTTGCGAAGGCAAGCCGGCACTCATGAGCAGCAAGACCGCGCTCAAGCCGGGCAAGAACGAATTGATGGTCAATACCAAGAACATGGATCTGCGTAATGGCAGTCACCAGGTCGACATCCGCTTCACCGACACGTCGGTGAAAACCTTGCAAGCCACCCTCTGGTACATGAATGGGCGCCACGAGGATATCAAGATCGAAAAACCGGATACCTCCGACACCGACGGACGTTTCGCCTTCCAATTGCGCACCGACGAGGACTGGGCTTCGCAAAACCTGCTAGCCGTTGAAGTCCAGGGTCCTGAAGCCGGTAAAGAGCCGCTGCAAATCGAAGCGAAAGTCTGCAAACGCAACGCATCTCCGCAAGCCGGGCAACAAACGGCTCAAATCGGACAATGAGGTCTCGTCTCATGACCAGTACCACGCGCACCCGAACGTTGAAAACGCTGCTGGCGCCCTCCCTGCTGACCCTGGCGCTGTTCGCCGGGGCCACGCAGGCGGCGGCCCCGCTGCGCCCGCCCCAGGGCTACTTCGCACCGATCGAAAAGGTCAAGACCGGCGACGCCGCCAAAGGTTGCGACGCCACGCCGACGCCCTACACCGGTTCCCTGCAATTTCGCAGTAAGTACGAGGGCTCCGACAAGGCCCGCGCGACATTGAACGTACAATCGGAAAAGGCGTTCCGCGACAGCACCGCCGACATCACCAAGATCGAACGTGGCGTCAGCAAGCAAGTCATGCAGTTCATGCGTGACGGCCGCCCCGAGCAACTGGAATGCACGCTGAACTGGCTGACCGCCTGGGCCCAGGCCGATGCGCTGATGTCCAAGGACTTCAACCACACCGGCAAATCCATGCGCAAATGGGCGCTGGGCAGCATGGCTTCGGCCTATGTGCGCTTGAAGTTCTCCGAATCCCGTCCATTGGCCAATCACCCGGAACAGGCGCAACTGATCGAAGGCTGGTTCAGCCGGATGGCCGATCAAGTGGTCAGCGACTGGGACAACCTGCCGCTGGACAAGACCAACAACCATTCCTACTGGGCCGCCTGGTCGGTAATGGCCACCTCCGTGGCAACCAACCGCCGCGACCTGTTCGACTGGGCCGTCAAGGAATACAAGGTCGGCGTCAACCAGGTCGATGCCGACGGTTTCCTGCCCAACGAACTCAAGCGCAAGCAACGCGCCCTGTCCTACCACAACTACGCCCTGCCGCCACTGGCGATGATCGCCAGTTTCGCCCAGGTCAACGGTGTGGACCTGCGCCAGGAAAACAACGGTGCCCTCAAGCGACTGGGTGACCGGGTGCTGGCCGGGGTGAAAGACCCGGAGATCTTCGAAGAGAAAAATGGCGACGAGCAGGACATGAAGGACCTCAAGGTCGATTCGAAATTCGCCTGGCTCGAACCGTTCTGCAGCCTCTACACCTGCTCCGAGGATGTGCTGGAGCGCAAGCATGAAATGCAACCCTTCAAGACCTTCCGCCTCGGCGGGGACTTGACCCGGGTGTATGACCCGTCGCGGGAGAAAGGCGAAAAAGGAAGCTGACACCACATCTCCTGCCTGGCAGGAAACCTGTGGGAGCGAGCTTGCTCGCGATTGCGGTCTGACATTCACCATGGATGTCGACTGACACTCCGTCATCGCGAGCAAGCTCGCTCCCACAGGGAATGTGGTCTGTTTCGAATGCAATAGCCCCCCGGTTTTCACGGGGGGGTTTGGGGGGGCTCTGGCCCTTGACTGTTGATTCAACATGGAGAGATCGGGATGGTATTTTCATCCAACGTGTTCCTGTTCCTGTTCCTGCCGATCTTTCTCGGCTTGTACTACTTGAGCGGGCAACGCTATCGCAACCTGCTGCTGCTCATCGCCAGCTACGTGTTCTATGCCTGGTGGCGGGTGGACTTCCTCGCGCTGTTCGCCGGCGTGACCCTGTGGAACTACTGGATCGGCCTGAAAGTCGGGGCCGCCGGTGTGCGCACCAAACCGGCCCAGCGCTGGCTGTTGCTCGGCGTGGGCGTGGACTTGGCCATCCTGGGCTATTTCAAGTACGCCAACTTCGGCGTGGACAGCCTCAACGCCATCATCACCGGCTTCGGTCTCAACCCGTTCATCCTGACCCACGTGCTGTTGCCGATCGGGATTTCGTTCTACATCTTCGAGTCCATCAGCTACATCATCGACGTCTATCGCGGTGACACCCCGGCGACCCGCAACCTGATCGACTTCGCAGCGTTCGTGGCCATTTTCCCGCACCTGATCGCAGGCCCCGTGTTGCGTTTCCGCGACCTGGCCGACCAGTTCAACAACCGCACCCACACGCTGGACAAATTCTCCGAAGGCTGCACCCGCTTCATGCAGGGTTTCATCAAGAAAGTGTTCATCGCCGACACCCTGGCGGTGGTAGCCGACCATTGCTTCGCCTTGCAGAACCCGACCACGGGCGATGCCTGGCTCGGCGCCCTGGCCTACACCGCGCAGCTGTACTTCGACTTCTCCGGCTACAGCGACATGGCCATCGGCCTGGGCCTGATGATGGGTTTCCGTTTCATGGAAAACTTCAAGCAGCCCTACATCAGCCAGTCGATCACCGAGTTCTGGCGCCGCTGGCACATCAGCTTGTCGACCTGGCTGCGTGACTACCTCTACATCACCCTGGGCGGTAACCGCAAAGGCACGCTGATGACCTATCGCAATCTGTTCCTGACCATGCTGCTCGGTGGTCTGTGGCACGGCGCGAACATCACCTACGTGATCTGGGGTGCCTGGCACGGCATGTGGCTGGCCATCGAAAAAGCGGTGGGTATCGACACCAACCCACGCAGCATCAACCCGATCCGCTGGGCACTGACCTTCCTGCTGGTGGTGATGGGCTGGGTGATTTTCCGCGCCGAGAACCTGCACGTGGCCGGTCGCATGTACAGCGCCATGTTCAGCTTCGGCGACTGGTCGCTGTCGGAACTGACCCGCGCCAACCTCACCGGCCTGCAGATCGCCACGCTGGCGGTAGCCTACGCCACCCTCGCCTTCTTCGGCCTGCGGGACTTCTACACCAACCGTCCGCCAGTCAAGACCAAGCCTGAAGTGACTACCGAGGCCGATGGTCCGGCCACTGCACAACCGGGTCTGATCAAAGCCGCGCCGGGCGAAAATCCGACGAACATTCATGAACCTGGCTACACCGTTGGCGTCGAAGCCCAGGTGCAACCGGCCTACTGGACCGTGGACTGGTCACGCTACGTGATGCGCACCCTGGTGCTGCTGCTGTTCATCGCCTCGATTCTCAAACTCTCGGCGCAAAGCTTCTCGCCGTTCCTTTACTTCCAGTTCTGAGGGATCTGAACATGACCCGCTCATTACGCATCTTTTACATCGCACTGTTCATGCTGATCCTGACAGCGCTGGGTATCTGGTCGATGCGCAGCTTCCTAGGCTTCAGCACCAACCCCGACGCGACCGTGCTCAACGGGCGCTGGGCCAAGGCCGTGGAAACGCACTACGATGAAGAGTTCCCGATCAAGCGCCTGGGCACCAACATCTGGGCCGCGCTGGACTACAAGCTGTTCAACGAGGGCCGCAAAGGCGTGGTCCTGGGCCGCGACCAGTGGCTGTACAGCGACGAAGAGTTCAACCCGATCGTCAACGAAGAGCTGAACCTGCAAGGTAACTACGCCCTGGTCGAAGGCGTGCGCCAGAAGCTCAAGGAACAAGGCATCACCCTGGTCATGGCGATCGTGCCGGCCAAGGCGCGGCTGTACCCCGAGCACCTGGGCGAAGTGAAGCCATCGAGCATTCACACCAACCTCTACCAGGATTTCCATGCTCGCGTGGCGGCCGACAAGATCCTCGCGCCCGACCTGCTCGGCCCGATGCAACAGGCCAAGCAAAGCGGCCAGCAAGTGTTCCTGCGCACCGACACCCACTGGACCCCGGAAGGTGCCCAGGTCGCTGCCGAGAACCTGGCCAAGGCCATTGCCGAACGCACGCCGCTCAACGGTGAGCCGCAGCGCTTCGTCACCGAACCTGCGGAAAAAATCACCCACAAGGGCGACCTGCGCCAGTTTCTGCCGCTGGATCCGCTGTTCGAAAACCTGATGCCAGCCCAGGAACCGCTGGTCAAGCGCAACACTCGCGAAGCCGACGACCAGCCGGCCGGCGACGACGCGCTGTTCGCCGATGCCCAGGTGCCCGTGGCCCTGATCGGCACCAGCTACAGCGCCAACCCTAACTGGAACTTCGTCGGTGCACTCAAGCAAGCCCTGCACAGCGACGTCGTGAACTACGCCGAAGACGGCCACGGCCCGATTCTGCCAATGCTCAGCTACCTCAAGAGCGATGCCTTCAAGAACAGCCCGCCACAGGTGCTGATCTGGGAGTTCCCTGAACGCTATCTGCCCGTGAACAACGAAATCGGCGACGCCGACCCACAGTGGGTCGCAGAGCTCAAGCAAGCCGGCGCTCGCCAACAGAATGTCGCCGCCAACACCCCATCCGAGACGCCCGACCGGGCGCAAAACTGAAAGAGAGGTCCACCATGACTTTCAACACTACTCCTCGCCGTCTCGCTGCTCGCTCCTTCAAGGCCGTTGCCCTCGTCGCCAGCATGAGCGCCCTTTCCCTGTCCGCCTTTGCCGGTGACTCGGCCCTGTACGGCCCGGTCGCGCCAAAAGGCTCGAGCTTCGTGCGGGTCTATAACGCCGCCAACGCCGAAGTCAGCGCCACCGTCGGCAGCACCAACATCAGCGACGTAGCCCCCCTGGCCAGCAGCGACTTCAGCTTCATGCCCGGTGGCGACTACAGCGCCAAGGTCGGCAGCCAGACCGTGCCGGTGAAACTGGCCTCCGATCACTATTACACCCTGGTCAACAACGCCGCCGGCCAGCCTCAACTGATCGAAGAACCGCCGTTCAAGAACAAGCAGAAGTCCCTGGTCCGCGTCCAGAACCTCAGCGACAAGGCACTGACCCTCAAGACCGCCGACGGCAAGACCGAAGTGGTGCCTAACGTGGCCGCCAAGGGCCGTGGCGAACGTGAGATCAACCCGGTGAAAGTGTCCCTGGCCCTGTTCGAAGGCGACAAGAAAGTCGGCGACCTCAAGCCCGTGGCCCTGGAGCGCGGCGAAGCGGCCGTGCTGTACGTCACCGGTTCTGGCAGCAGCCTGTCGCCAGTGTGGGTGAAACGCCCTGTGTCGACCCGCTGATGAATTCACCTGATTGACGCTGTACCCCTGTGGGAGCGGGCTTGCTCGCGAATACGGTCTCACATTCAACATTGATGTTGGCTGAAGCACCACTTTCGCGAGCAAGCCCGCTCCCACCCTGAATCGGGGTGTCATTCGGGTACGGAACAACAACAAGAGAGTGAAACGACAGAACGCAGTAGCTCTAACAACCATTTCGCTTCAAGGAGTAACAAACATGATTCCGGTGATCTTGTCAGGTGGTAGTGGCTCACGTCTTTGGCCGCTTTCGCGCAAGCAATTCCCTAAACAGTTCCTGGCCCTGACCGGTGAACACACCCTGTTCCAGCAGACCCTCGAGCGCCTGGTGTTCGAAGGCATGGACACGCCGATCGTGGTCTGCAACAAAGACCACCGCTTCATCGTCAACGAGCAGTTGACCAACCGTAAGCTCGAAGCCCAGCGCATCCTGATGGAACCGTTCGGGCGCAACACCGCGCCGGCCGTGGCGCTGACCGCGATGATGCTGGTCAACGAAGGCCGCGACGAGCTGATGCTGGTGCTGCCGGCCGACCACGTGCTGGAAGACCAGAAAGCCCTGCAACGCGCCCTGGCCCTGGCCACCGTGGCCGCCGAGCGTGGCGAGATGGTGCTGTTCGGCGTACCGGCCACCAAACCGGAAACCGGCTATGGCTACATCAAGTCGACCAACGATGCATTGCTGCCCGAAGGCGTGAGCCGCGTCTCGCACTTCGTCGAAAAACCCGACGTCAAGCGTGCCACCGAGTTCGTCGAGGCCGGCGGCTACTTCTGGAACAGCGGCATGTTCCTGTTCCGCGCCAGCCGTTTCCTCGAAGAGCTGAAAAAGCACGATCCGGACATCTACGACACCTGCCTGCTGACCCTGGAGCGCAGTGAGCAGACGGCCGACACCATTACCTTCGACGAAGCCACCTTCGCCTGCTGCCCGGACAACTCCATCGACTACGCGGTGATGGAAAAGACCCAGCGCGCCTGTGTGGTCCCACTGTCGGCCGGTTGGAGCGATGTCGGCTGCTGGTCGTCGCTGTGGGAAGTCAATGCCAAGGACGCCAACGGCAACGTCACCAAGGGCGACGTAGTCGTCCAGGACAGCCGCAACTGCATGATCCACGGCAACGGCAAGCTGGTGTCGGTGATCGGCCTGGACAACATCGTGGTGGTCGAAACCAAGGACGCCATGATGATCGCCCACAAGGACAAGGTCCAAGGCGTCAAGCAGATGGTCAACACCCTCAACGCACAGGGCCGCACCGAGACCCAGAACCACTGCGAGGTCTATCGTCCGTGGGGTTCCTATGACTCGGTGGACATGGGCGGTCGTTTCCAGGTCAAGCACATCTCGGTCAAGCCAGGCGCGTGCCTGTCGCTGCAGATGCACCACCACCGCGCCGAACACTGGATCGTGGTCAGTGGCACTGCCGAAGTGACCTGCGACGAAAACGTGTTCCTGCTCTGCGAAAACCAGTCGACCTACATCCCGATCGCGTCGGTCCACCGTCTGCGCAACCCGGGCAAGATCCCGCTGGAAATCATCGAAGTGCAGTCCGGCAGCTACCTGGGCGAAGATGACATCGAGCGTTTCGAAGACATCTACGGTCGCTCCACCCCGATCGAACGCGGCGTCTCGGTGAAAACCATCGCCCAATGATGATCGGCTACGATCAGTAAGGATCAGCCGTACAAGAAGCCCCCATCCAACCCACTGCGTCCCCTATCCGCAGTGGGTTGGGTGGGGGCTTTTTTTTCAAGTGGACGCTGGGCAGGCATCATTGCTTCAACATTGCCCGCTGCCTTCGGTAGGATGTGCCTACGGTAACGGAGGTTTCCACCATGCTTATCGGCGTCTTGCTGGTCATCACCTGGCTCATCCTGCTGTTGCGCTACCCGGCCAAGGCCTTGCCGGTCTCCCTGGCTGCGTTCATCGGGCTGGGACTGGTCGCCGCGTGGGTGCTCTGGCAGGAAAACCGCGAGACCCGGCAGTTGGAGCGCCTGGAATTGCGCATCAGCTATGCCCCCGGACAATGCCCCGCCGACCGGCCGCTGTCGCTGACCATAAAAAACACCAATGACGTGCCGCTGATCGAACTGCAGTGGCGGGTCGCGGCCTATGCGCCCGGCGATACCATCAACCTGGCCGACACCCCCTACGACGCACCGCGCTACCGTGGTCCCGGCGAATTGCAGGCCGGCGCCGACTGGCAAGACTGCCTGCCGCTGCCGCCCCTGCGCCCGGGTTATCGCCCGCAGACCCTGGAGTTTCGCGCCGAGCGATTGCACGGGAGTTTTTCCAACTGATTGCCCTCCCCCCAATTTTTTTACCCAAGGAACGCGTCATGCCTGTTGCGTTGATTACCGGATGTTCCAGCGGCATTGGCCGCGCCCTCGCCGACGCCTTCAAGGCTGCGGGTTATCAGGTCTGGGCCACGGCGCGCAAGGCTGAGGACGTGGCGACACTCGGCGCGGCCGGGTTCACCGCCGTGCAACTGGACGTCAACGATGGCCAGGCCCTGGAACAACTGGGTGAGCGGATCAACCAGCAGCACGGCGGCCTGGATGTGCTAGTCAACAATGCCGGCTACGGCGCCATGGGCCCGCTGCTGGACGGCGGCGTGCCGGCCATGCAGCGGCAGTTCGAAACCAACGTGTTCGCCATCGTCGGTGTCACCCGGGCGCTGTTCCCGGTGTTGCGTCGGGCCAGGGGATTGGTGGTGAACATCGGCAGCGTGTCCGGGGTGCTGGTCACGCCATTTGCCGGCGCTTATTGCGCCTCGAAGGCCGCGGTGCATGCCCTGAGCGATGCCTTGCGCATGGAACTGGCGCCGTTCGGCATCCGCGTGATGGAGGTCCAGCCCGGCGCGATTGCCTCCAGCTTCGCCAAGAATGCCGGCCATGAAGCCGAGCAATTGATCAGCGAGCAATCGCCCTGGTGGCCCCTGCGCGATGGTATCCGCGCCCGGGCCAAGGCCTCCCAGGACAACCCGACCCCCACCCACGAATTCGCCGCCGCGCTGCTCAAGGCGGTTCAACAACCCAAGCCACCCCGCCTGCTGCGCCTGGGCAATGGCAGCCGGTCACTGCCCTTGATGGCCGGCTGGCTGCCCAAAGGGTTGCTGGAGAAGGGGTTGATGAAGCGGTTTGGCTTGGGGAAATCGCTGTAGTCGTCGCGAATTTGGCTTTGTGCTGTTGTGGAGTGGCTGAACTTCAATTCCTGTGGGAGCGAGCTTGCTCGCGATGACGGCGCGTCAGCCACCCTCGATTCGGCTGAACCACCGCTATCGCGAGCAAGCTCGCTCCCACGGGGACTTGGGGTGAACACAGCATTCATGCCCAGCGAAGATCCAGTGTGGGAGCGGGCTCGCTCGCGAAGGCGCCGGCACAGCCAACCTCAGTGCAAGCTGAACCACCGCTTTCGCGAGCAAGCCCGCTCCCACAGGGGATTTGTGGTGTGCATCAAATCTCCATCCCCCATCAGTAGCCAGTGATCTCAGCGTTGGTCGTGGGGTTCTAGCACCACTGTACAGGTCATCCCCGCCGCCAGCAGCACACCCTCCGGCACTTCATCGAGATGAATCCGCACCGGCACCCGCTGGGCCAGGCGAACCCAGTTGAAGGTCGGGTTCACGTCGGCGATCAGTTCGCGGCTTTCGGGGTTGTCGCGGTCGTAGATGCCTCGGGAAATGCTTTCCACATGGCCCTTGAGCGTCTCACCGCTCATCAACTGCAACTGCGCCGAATCACCGACCCGCACCTTGGGCAGTTTGGTCTCTTCGAAGAAGCCATAGACCCAGAACGAATTCATATCCACCACCGCCATCTTCGCCTCGCCGATGCGCGCATAGTCGCCACGATGCACATTGAGGTTGGTGACGTAGCCATCCACCGCCGCGCGAACCTCGGTGCGCGACAGGTTCAGCTCGGCGGCTTCCAGTTGTGCCTGGGCCTGCTGGTAGTCGGCCAGGGCCGAGTCGGCGATGTTGCTGGCGTCGTCGCGGTTCTCCCGGGAGATCACCAGGCTGGCCAGGTCGGCGCGGCGATGGGCGTTGACCTTGCGCATTTCCCAAGTGGCCTTGCGCGACGCCACCAGGGAGCGAGCCTGTTTGACCGCGATGCGGTAATGCTCAGGATCGATGCGCATCAGCAGGTCGCCTTTTTTCACCGATTGGTTGTCGCGCACCGGCACCTCGACCACCTCGCCGCTGACATCGGCGGCCACATTGATGATGTCGGCCCGCACCCGGCCATCGCGGGTCCACGGCGTGTTCATGTAGTGGACCCACAGCGTACGGCCGATCCACAACGCCAGGGCCAGTACCAACAGCGTCGCCAGCAGGCTGAAAAACTTTTTCATCGCATCGATCTCAACGGTAGACCGTCAGCGCCAGCGCGCCGAACAGACAGGTAAACAGACTCAGGCGCAACAACGCCGGGTGCCAGAAGAAGCGGTACAGGTCCAACCCCGACAGGAAGCGGTCCAAGGCCCAGGCCAGGCCGGCGGCGATGAAAAACATCAGGGTCATGGTGGGCATGTACACGCCATGGAAGGCGATCTCACGGGGCATGTTCAGGTTCCTGGGAAAGCGGTGTGGCATGGGGCATGGCATAGCCGGCCAAGGGCGATTGCGGGTCCAGTAGCGAGGTGCGGATGAAATGCAGGTAGCTTTTCACCCGACGCAGGGCCGAGGTGTCGAAATGCGGGGCGAAGGGTTCGTCGGTGGCCTGCACGCGGCCGATGGCGTGGTCCACCGCCACCAGCGCACGCTCAAGATTGCTCGGGCTCGGTTGGCGGAACAGCCGCACCAGCGCCCGCCCCATCACCCGAATCGCCTGGCGCCATGACTGGCTTTCGGCATACGCAGGATGCACCGGCAAGATTGCCTGTTCCTTGCGCAATTCGATAATCGCGTGACCGACTTCCAGCACCACGAACATCCAGCGCAGCAAGTCCCGTTGCACCCGCGGCTGCCCCGCCGCCAACCCGTAGGCCTGATGCAGCAAGTCGCGGGTACGGCTTTCGAAACCCGAGGCCAAGCCCTTGAGCTTGCCACTGATGGCGAACACCACTTGCTCGCGCAGGTCCTGTTCCAGCCGGCGCCACAACCAGCGGCTGTTGGGCGGCAGGATGATCGCCCCGGCCGCGGCGCACACCAGCATGCCGAGGATCATCGCGATGTAGTCGTTGATGAAGGCGTAGGGGTTGTAGAGCGTCAGGTTGTCCGGCACCGAGCCGGTGCAGAAAAAGATCAGCAGCCCCAGCCCAACCCCGGCGTATTGGGGTCGCGAGCTGAGGAATGAACCCAGCATGATCACCGGCGCGAGCATCACACACAGCAGCGCGAAACCGTCGATCAACGGGAAAATGAAGAACATCTCGACGAAGCCGATCAACGCCCCGAACAACGTGCCGCAGGCCATCTGGAAGGCCATGCGCTTAGGGTTCGGCGTCGCGGCCGACAAGCCCACGGTGGCGGCGGCGATCATCGTCATGGTCGCGCCGCTCGGCCAGGCCGTGGCGACCCAGTAGCTGCCCAGCACCAACAGGATGAAGGCGGCGCGAACCCCCGATGCCGTGGCGGCCAGCCAGTTGGTCTGTGGTACGAACGGTTCATCCCAGCGCTCGCGTTCGTGGCGATGCTCGGCCAGGGAAGCGTGGGTCTGGGCGTAGCCGTGCAGGTCTTCGACGAAGCGATAAAGCAACTCGTAGGCGGTATGGAAATCCAACTGCTGTCCGTCAGTGGGCGCCGTTTCCTGGAACGACGCCCGCAGCCGGCGCACCTGGGCTGGCAAGTCGGCTTTGTACTCGGCCAGCACCGCCGCCAGACGGGCCGCATCGGCGTCGGTCAGGGCGCGGCCACTGAACCCGTCGAGCAGTTCGGCCAGGGTTTGCAAACCAGGCTTGATGGCGTTGACCACATGATCCGCCGCGCTGCCGCGCAAGCGCTCGAGCAACTGGTGCAAGGCGTTGAAACGGGTGGTGATGCCCATGAACTCGCTGTTCAAGCGACTGAGCCGGCCGTTGCGCCGACGCATGTGTGGGTCTTCGAACACGGTCACGCTGCGCAGGCTTTCCAGGCCCACCGCCTCGGCAATGAAACCCACGTTGCGCGCTTCGAAGGCCTCCCGCTGGCTGCGCCCACGCAGGCCATCGGTGACGAACAGGGCAAATACCCCAAAGCGCTGGTACAAGGCGTTTCGCATGGCGGCACTGGCGGTTTGCGGCAGGATCGCGGCGCTGATCAGGGTGGCGCAGAGAATCCCCAGGGAAATCTCCAGCACCCGCCAGACCGCCGCCATGAATGCGCCTTCCGGATGGGCCAGGGCCGGCAGGCCGATCATCGCCGCGGTGTAGCCGGCCAGCACGAAACCATAAGCGCGGAAGTTGCGATAACGCGCCGCCCCCGCCGAACAGAGACCAACCCAGATCGCCAGGCAAGCGAGAAACGGCTCGGTGTTCTGGGCAAACAAGGCGATCAACGCCACCATCACCGCCGAGCCGGCCAAGGTGCCGAGCAAACGATAGAAACTCTTGGCGAACACCTGCCCGCTCTGGGGCTGCATGACGATGAACACGGTGATCATGGCCGTGCGCGGCTGTGGCAATTCCAAGCGCATCGCCAGCCACAAGGTCAGGAACGCGGCGAACAGCACCTTGAAGATGTAGACCCAGGTCACCCCGTCGCTGCGGGCCCAGTCGAAGAAACCTCGGCGCCATTCGAGGCGATGGAGCCAGCGTGCGGAGGCGAACAAAGACATCACAATAGAACGACTCAGCATCGTGGCGAGGGAGCTTGCTGTGGGAGCAAGGCTTGCCCGCGACGAGGGCAATGTGGTCTTCCAGAAATCGAGTCGCCCCGGTCGCGAGCAAGCTTTGCTCCCACAGCAAGCTCCCCTCGCCACGGGGCATAGCTCACGTCAGGGGTATCGCTCCCAGCCTCCAACCCACCACCCAACGCCGTCACCAGGTCAGCATGGGCACTCAGCCGGGCGGCTTGCACCTGCTGCTGCACCTGTTGCTGCTTGAACAGCAGGCTTTGGGCATTGAGCACGTTGAGGTAGTCGGTGAGCCCACGCTGGAACGCCACCATCGCGATGTCGTAGGTACGCTGGGCGGCGGCCACCGATTCGGCGGCGAAGGCCTGCTGTTTGTCCATGGACTGGCGACGGATCAACTGGTCGGAAATACCCTTGAGGGCATTCACCAGTGTCTGGTTGTAGTGCGCCACGGCGATGTCATACCCGGCGGCCGCCTCGCCCAACTGCGCACGCAGGCGCCCGCCGTCGAAGATCGGCAACGTGATCGCCGGCCCGACGTTGTAGGTGAGCTTCTTGCCGGTCAGAAACTCCAGCGTCCCGCCACCGGTGGCCATGTAGCCGAGGCTCCCCACCAGATCGACGTTGGGATAAAAACCGGCCCGGGCCACATCGATGCCCCGGGCCTGGGCCGCCACTTGCCAACGCCCGGCCACCACATCCGGACGCTGGCCAAGCAGCTCGGCAGGCAAGGCCGACGGCAACTTCAAGGACGCGCCGAGGGCCAGGGTGGGTCGTTGCAACTGCGCGCCCGCTCCTGGTCCCTTGCCGGCCAGGGCCGCCAACTGATTGCGGCTCAAGGCGATGGCTTCGTCCAGGACGTCGAGTTGGCGATGGGTTTCGGGCAGTGGCGCCTGGGCCTGGCTGACTTCGAAATGAGTGCCGATGCCACCGTCCAGGCGCTTTTGCGCCAGGTCGAGAATCTGCGTTTGTTGGCGCAGGGTCGCGGCGACGATATCGCGCTGGGCGTAGTGCAGCGAAAACTGAATGTAGGCGCGCACGATGTTGTTCTGCAGTTCTAGCTGCGCCTGTCGCGCTTCAGCGACGCTGACGTGGGCCAGGTCAACCGCCCGTTCACTGGCATTGCGCTCACGGCCCCACAGGTCCAGGGCATAACTCAAACCCAGGGAAGCATTGTTGTCCCAAGTCGTGGTGTCGGCCAGCTCGCCCGGCCCGTAGAACTGATCGGAGGGCCAGTTATGGCGCTTGAGTGACGCCTGACCATTGATCTGCAACGACTCGGCGGCCTCGGCGATGCCGGCCATGGCCTTGGCCTGGCGCACCCGGGCAGCGGCCATGGTCAGGCTCGGGCTGTCGTGCACGGCCAGGTCGATCCAGCGATCCAGTTGCCGATCGCCATAGGCTTGCCACCACTGGCGGGTGGGCCAGTGGGCGTCGCGGGCGGCCTCGCGGATGGCCGCATCGGTAGCCAATTGGTTGTCCGGTAATACCTGGCTTTGCGGCCCAATCCCTCCTGTGCCGATGCAACCACTGATGGTTAATGTCAGAACCCAAACACTGAGAGTCTTCAGCTCTCTGCTGATGCAACGCGGCACTTGCGCAAAATTCCTGAGAGGGGGGCATGACGACGAGGATGGCTGCCTGTTAACGCAAACCTGTGGGAGCGAGCTTGCTCGCGATGGCGTCCGGACACTCACCTCAAATGTTGAATGTGACGGCCTCATCGCGAGCAAGCTCGCTCCCACAAGTGTCCGCCAAGGCCCGCTCCTGCTTTGGCGGCAATACTAGGCATCGCCCCCGACCGCGATAAGCCGACCTTTCTGCGAATCTTTGTTACCGTTAACGCGATAATCCATTAGTCGGGTCCCGCATCTCTGTAACTTCATGTCACAATTTGCCACCTCCCAAGAGAGCCCTCCATGGACACCTTGCAAAACATGCGCGCGTTCAGCTGTGTGGCCGAAGCCGGCAGTTTCACCGCCGCCGCCGTACAACTGGATACCACCACAGCCAATGTCTCGCGTGCGGTTTCCAACCTGGAAGCCCATCTGCAAACCCGCCTGCTCAATCGCACCACCCGCCGTATTGCCCTGACCGAGGCGGGTAAACGCTACTTGCTGCGTTGCGAGCAGATCCTGGCTTACGTCGAAGAAGCGGAAGCCGAGGCCAGCGACGCCCATGCGCGCCCGGCCGGGCAGTTGAAGGTCCACACCATGACCGGCATCGGCCAGCATTTCGTGATCGACGCCATCGCCCGCTACCGCAAGACGCATCCGGATGTAACCTTCGACCTGACCCTGGCCAACCGGGTGCCGGACATCCTGGACGAGGGCTACGACGTCTCCATCGTGCTCGCCAGCGAGCTGCCGGATTCGGGCTTCGTCTCCCAGCGTCTGGGGATCACCTACAGCATCGTCTGTGCGTCGCCCGCCTACGTGAAAGCCAGCGGCTGCCCGCAAAAACCCAGCGACCTGCTCAACCACGCCTGCCTGCGCCTGGTCAGCCCGGTCATCCCGCTGGAAAAATGGGTGTTCGACGGCCCGGAAGGCCAAGAGATGGTCACCATCAACAGCTCACCGTTCCTGGTGAACTCCGCCGATGCGATGAAAACCGCGATCACCAGCGGCATGGGCGTGGGGGTATTGCCGGTGTACGCCGCCATCGAAGGCTTGCGCAACGGCACGCTGGTGCGGGTCATGCCCAACTACCGCTCCCAGGAACTGAACCTCTACGCCATCTATCCATCGCGCCAATACCTGGATGCGAAGATCAAGACCTGGGTCGAATACCTGCGCGGCTCGTTGCCGGAAATCCTCGCGGCGCACCAGGCTGAACTGACGGCTTACGAATTGAGTGGCAGCCTGGCAGGCGCACGGGTCACGAGCTGAAGTCGTCCCCGTGCTTGAAGAATGAATTCAGCGCTTGCCCATGGAACGCCGCGTGCCGGGAGGCGCCGCGCCCGGGGTCTTGGTATGGCCATTCTTCGCGCCATTCTTGTACCACGGCTGTTGCCCGGCGCCCTTGGCCGCAGCCAGTTCACCGGGTTTGAACGGGAATTTGAAAGCAGGGATCGCCGCCTTGACGTCCTCACTGCTGGAAACATCGCTGTCCGTTTGGCCAGACGATTCGCCTTGCGAACGTTCGTCCGCAGGCGATGGTATTGAGGAAGTCATTTGAATTATTCACCTGAGTAGGACAACAACCCGTGGCGAGGGAGCTTGCTCCCGCTGGGCTGCGAAGCAGCCCATCCCTGTGAGCGCTTCGCACTCAAGCGGGAGCAAGCTCCCTCGCCACAATTCAGTATGTCGGGCTCCGTAGGCGAGCCGCGAAAGGCGGCAGTATACCTGCCCGATATCACCGCGCGCTGGCCGTTTCATCCGGCATCTGCATTCATCCGACAGCAAACCGGGACAAAACTGACAAGCCTGTCAGTTAGCCGTCACCTTCCTGACCGGCTCGCAACGCTATATAAGAAAGCTCCAACTCCTGCGTCCCGAACCGGCCCTTCATATCCATGCGCATCCAGAAGAAAACTGTCCTGCTTGTCGTGCTGTTGATCGCCCTGGCGGCCCTCGCCCTCTGGTTTGTGCTCAAGCCCGTCACCGCCAAGCCCGGCGCTCCCGCCGCCGTTCCGGTACGGGCCATCAGCGTGATGCAAAAGGATGTACCGCGCTTCGCCAGCGGCATCGGCACGGTGCTCTCGCTGCACAGCGTGGTGATCCGGCCGCAGATCGACGGCATCCTTACCCGCCTGCTGGTCAAGGAAGGGCAACTGGTGAAGAAGGGTGACCTGTTGGCGACCATCGACGACCGCTCGATCCGCGCCAGCCTCGACCAGGCCCGGGCCCAGCTTGGCGAGAGCCAGGCGCAACTGGCGGTGGCCCAGGTCAATCTCAAGCGCTACAAATTGCTGAGCGTCGATGACGGCGTTTCGAAGCAGACCTACGACCAGCAACAGGCGCTGGTCAACCAGCTCAAGGCGACCGCCCAGGGCAACCAGGCGGCCATCGACTCGGCCCAGGTGCAACTGTCCTACACCCAGATCCGTTCCCCAGTGAGCGGTCGCGTCGGCATTCGCAACGTGGACGAAGGCAACTTCCTGCGTACCAGCGACGCCGAAGGCCTGTTCACGGTGACCCAGATTGATCCGATCGCCGTGGAGTTCTCCCTACCCCAGCAAATGCTACCCACCTTGCAACGGTTGATCGCCGCCCCCGAGCAAGCCTTGGTCAAGGCCTATATCGGCGCCGATGGCGCCCCCGGGGAGCTGCTCGGCGAGGGGCGCCTGAGCCTCATCGACAACCAGATCAACGCCAACACCGGCACCCTGCGGGCCAAGGCCGAATTCAACAACGCCGCGCAACGGTTGTGGCCGGGGCAACTGGTGACGCTGAAGATCCAGACCGCCGTCGACAAGGACGCCCTGGTGGTACCGCCCACCGTGGTCCAGCGCGGCCTGGAGCAACACTTCGTGTACCGGATCAAGGACGACAAGGTCGAGAGCGTGCCGGTGGTGATGGTTTACCAGGACAGCGACCTGCACATCATCAAGGGAGTGAACGCCGGCGATCAGTTGGTGAGCGACGGCCAGTCACGGCTCAAGCCGGGCAGCCATATCCAGGTGCTCAGTGATCCGCCCGCCCTGGCCAAGACCGCGGAGCCCCAGCCATGAAGGGCCGCGGCTCGGTTTCGGCATGGTGCATCGACCACCCCATCGCCACGGTACTGCTGACGTTTGCCCTGGTACTGCTGGGAGTGATCGCGTTTCCCCGCCTGCCCGTCGCGCCGTTGCCGGAGGCGGAATTCCCGACCATCCAGGTCAACGCCCAGTTGCCCGGGGCCAGCCCCGAAACCATGGCGTCGTCGGTGGCGACGCCGCTGGAAGTGCAATTCAGTGCCATTCCCGGCATCACCCAGATGACCTCCAGCAGCGCCCTGGGCTCGACCAACCTGATCCTGCAATTCAGCCTCGATAAAAGCATCGACACCGCCGCCCAGGAAGTGCAGGCGGCGATCAACACCGCCGCCGGCAAACTGCCCAACGACATGCCGAACCTGCCCACCTGGCGCAAGGTCAACCCCGCCGACAGCCCGGTGCTGATCCTCAGCATCAGCTCCAGCCTGATGCCCAGCACCGAACTGAGCGACTACGTCGAAACCCTGCTCTCCCGTCAGATCAGCCAGATCGATGGCGTAGGGCAAATCTACATCACCGGCCAGCAACGTCCGGCGATCCGGGTCCAGGCCTCGGCCGACCGGCTCGCTGCCATCGGCCTGACCCTGGCGGACATTCGCCTGACGCTCCAACAGGCCAGCCTGAACCTGGCCAAGGGCGCCTTGTACGGTGAGTCGAGCATTTCCACCCTGTCCACCAACGACCAGTTGTTCAAACCCGCAGAGTACGGCGAGCTGATCGTGTCCTATAAGGACGGGGCACCGGTTCATCTCAAGGACATCGCCAAGGTGGTCAACGGCTCGGAAAACGCCTACGTCCAGGCCTGGTCCGACAACGAGCCCGGGGTCAACCTGGTGATCTTCCGGCAACCGGGGGCCAATATCGTCGAGACCGTCGACCGCATCCAGGCGGCCCTGCCCACCCTGCAAGCCATGTTGCCCGCCGCGGTGCAGGTCAAGGTGTTGATCGACCGCACCCAGACCATCCGCGCCTCGCTGCACGAAGTGGAAATCACCTTGCTGATCGCGGTGCTGTTGGTGGTGGCGGTGATGGCGCTGTTCCTGCGCCAGCTCTCGGCGACCCTGATCGTCTCGGCGGTGCTGGGGGTGTCGCTGACCGCCAGTTTCGCCCTGATGTACGTGATGGGGTTCAGCCTGAACAACCTGACCCTGGTGGCCATCGTCATCTCGGTGGGGTTCGTGGTGGACGATGCGATTGTGGTGGTGGAGAACATCCACCGGCACCTGGAGGCCGGCGACGGCATGCGCGAGGCGGCGATCAAGGGGGCCGGCGAAATCGGCTTTACCGTCGTTTCCATCAGCTTCTCGCTGATCGCCGCGTTCATTCCGCTGCTGTTCATGGGCGGCGTGGTCGGGCGCCTGTTCAAGGAGTTTGCCCTGACCGCCACGTCGACCATCCTGATCTCGGTGGTGGTGTCCCTCACGTTGGCACCGACCCTGGCCGCGCTGTTCATGCGCGCCCCGGTGCACCCTGCCCACGGCGCGCCAGGGTTCGGCGAACGCCTGCTGGGTGGGTATGAACGCGGTCTGCGTCGGGCCCTGGCCCATCAAAAGCTGATGATCGGCGTGTTCGGCCTGACCCTGGCACTGGCGGTGGTGGGCTATGTGTTCATTCCCAAGGGCTTCTTCCCGGTACAGGACACCGGCCTGGTGCTGGGCACCAGCGAAGCCGCCGCCGATGTGTCGTTCCCGGACATGGTGGCCAAGCACAAGGCCCTGGCCGACATCGTCGCTGCCGACCCTGCGGTGCAGACCTTCTCCCATTCCGTCGGTGTCTCGGGCAACAACCAGACCATCGCCAACGGCCGCTTCTGGATCGCCCTCAAGCCTCGGGGCGAGCGGGATGTCTCGGCCAGCGGGTTCATCGACCGAATCCGCCCCAAGCTGCTGAAAATCCCTGGCGTGGTGCTGTACCTCAGGGCTGGGCAGGACATCAACCTCAGCTCCGGCCCCAGCCGCGCCCAGTATCAATACGTGCTCAAGAGCAACGACGGGCCGAGCCTCAACGCCTGGACACAAAAACTCACCGACAAGCTGCGCGGCAACCCGGCATTCCGTGACATCTCCAACGACCTGCAACTGGGTGGCAGCATCACCCACATCAACATCGACCGCAGCGCGGCGGCGCGCTTCGGCCTCACCGCCACCGATGTCGACCAGGCCCTGTACGATGCCTTCGGCCAGCGGCAGATCAATGAGTTCCAGACCGAGACCAACCAGTACAACGTGATCCTGGAACTCGACACCGCGCAACGGGGCAAAGCCGAGAGCCTGGCATATTTTTACCTGCGTTCGCCCCTGAGTGGGGAAATGGTGCCGCTCTCGGCCCTGGCCCGCTTCGATGCGCCCAGCAACGGCCCGCTGTCGATTGCCCACGACGGCATGTTCCCGGCCGCCAACCTGTCGTTCAACCTCGCGCCCGGCGTGGCCCTGGGGGACGCGGTGCGCCTGCTCGACCAGGCGAAGAACGAAATCGGCATGCCGGCCGCCATCACCGGTAATTTCCAGGGCGCGGCCCAGGCCTTTCAAAGCTCGCTGGCGAGCCAGCCGTGGCTGATCCTCGCCGCGCTGGTGGCCGTGTACATCATCCTCGGCGTGCTCTACGAGAGTTTCGTGCACCCGTTGACGATCATCTCCACCCTGCCCTCGGCCGGCCTCGGCGCGCTGATCATGCTCTGGCTGCTGGGTCAGGATTTTTCGATCATGGCGCTGATCGGGCTGGTGCTGCTGATCGGGATCGTCAAGAAGAACGGCATCCTGATGATCGACTTCGCCCTCGATGCCCAGCGCAACCAAGGGCTGGCCCCCCAGGAGGCGATTTTCCAGGCGTGCCTGACACGTTTCCGTCCGATCATGATGACCACCCTGGCGGCGCTGCTCGGTGCCCTGCCGCTGATGCTCGGCTATGGCCCCGGCGCGGAACTGCGCCAGCCCCTGGGCATCGCGGTGGTGGGCGGCCTGTTGGTGAGCCAGGCGCTGACGCTGTTCACCACACCGGTCATATACTTGTGGCTCGAGCGAGTGTTCCATCGACCCGCCCATCAGCCAGGATCGGCGCCAACGACGGCGCTGGCGAGCACAGACCACTGAGGCGGGGCCATGCGCGTTCTGATCATCGAAGACGAAGAAAAAACCGCGGACTACCTGCACCGCGGCTTGACCGAACAAGGCTACACCGTGGACGTGGCGCCGGACGGCATCGAGGGGCTGCACCTGGCCCTGGAAACCGACTATGCGGTGATCGTGCTCGACGTGATGCTGCCGGGCCTGGACGGCTTCGGCGTGCTCCGCGCCCTGCGCGCCCGCAAGCAGACCCCGGTGATCATGCTCACCGCCCGGGAACGGGTCGAGGACCGCATCAAGGGCTTGCGCGACGGCGCCGATGACTACCTGGGCAAGCCCTTCTCCTTCCTCGAACTGGTGGCCCGCCTGCAAGCCCTGACTCGTCGCAGCGGCGGCCATGAACCGGTGCAGGTGAGCATCGCTGACCTGTGGATCGACCTGATCAGCCGCAAAGCCACCCGCGCCGGCCAGCGCCTGGACCTGACCGCCAAGGAGTTCTCCCTGCTCAGCGTCCTGGCCCGCCGCCAGGGTGAAATCCTCTCGAAAACCGCCATTGCCGAAATGGTCTGGGACATCAACTTCGACAGTGACGCCAACGTGGTGGAAGTGGCGATCAAACGCTTGCGGGCCAAGCTCGACGGGCCATTCGAACAGAAGTTGCTGCACACCATTCGTGGCATGGGATATGTGCTGGAGAGTCGCAGTGATGACCTTCCCTGACAGCATCGCCTTGCGCCTGAGCGGCATGTTCACACTGGTGGCGGCGCTGGTGTTCCTGTTGATCGGGGGCGCTTTGTACCAACAGGTCGCCAAGGGCCTGGGCCTGTTGCCCGAAGCCGAGCTCGATGCCCGCTACAGTGTCCTGGAGTCCACCGTCGGCCGCTACGGCACGCCTGAACACTGGGTGAAGATCAACAACAAGCTGCGTCTGCTCGGCGAGGAAGACAAGCGCATCCATTTCTGGATCGTCAGCGACGACCCGCGCTTTGAATATGGCAATCCCGATGCACAGATCCGCGCTTTTGCCCAAGGCCCGCTGGGTAAACGCGACCTGACGTTGCCCCATCGGCACTACCCGATGAAGGTGCTGGTGAGCCAGTTCCCGGCCAAGGACCAACGCCCGCCACTACGCTTCATGATCGGCATCGACACCGAGACCTTCTACCAGACCCAGCATCGCCTGTTGGTGGCGCTGGTGAGCCTGGCGATTGTCGGCGTGTTTCTGGCTTCGTTGCTGGGCTACTGGGTCGCGCGCATCGGTCTCAAGCCGCTGATCAAGCTGTCCGATGAAGCCCGGCGCCTGGCCCCGCCCCGCCTGTCCGGGCGCTTGCAACTGTCGCCCTTGCCGCCGGAGCTGAGCCAGTTCGTCAGTTCCTTCAACGCCACCCTGGACCGGGTCGAACAGGCTTACTCGCGGCTGGAGTCGTTCAACGCCGACGTCGCCCATGAATTACGCTCGCCCCTGACCAACCTGATCGGCCAGACCCAGGTGGCGCTGACCCGTGGACGCTCGGCCGAACACTACTTCGAGGTGTTGCAATCGAATCTCGAGGAGTTGGAGCGGCTGCGCTCGATCATCAACGACATGCTGTTCCTGGCCAGCGCCGACCAGGGCAGCAAGGCCACCAAGTTGACCAGCACCTCCCTGGCCGGCGAAGTGGCGACCACCCTCGATTACCTGGACTTCATCCTGGAAGATGCCCAGGTCCAGGTCCGAGTCTGCGGCGACGCCCAGGCCAACATCGAGATCGCCCACCTGCGGCGGGCACTGATCAACCTGTTGAGCAATGCCGTACAACACACCGCGCCCGGGCAAGTCATCGACGTGCGCATCGAAACCCTTGGCGAGCAGATCAGCCTCGCCGTCACCAACCCCGGCGAACCGATTGCCGGCGAGCACCTGCCACGCCTGTTCGAACGCTTCTATCGCGTCGATGCCTCGCGCAGCAACAGTGGCGCCAACCACGGACTGGGGCTGGCCATCGTCAAGGCCATCGCACTGATGCATGGTGGCGATGTGTTTGTACACAGCGACCAGGGCGCCAACACGTTCGGGATCCGCTTGCCCGCCTGACGCCCCTCCCCCTAAGTTTGTACGAGTCATCAGGTCTTTCCTGGCCAATGAATGCTGGGCGAAAGGCAGCTGTAGCAAAATCGGAAGACCGTCCGAACGCGACCCGGGCTTTCATCAATTACCGGGTTATTGCGCAAACACTGATTGCCCGCACTCATTGATCCAAGCACAATCAGCAAAAGGCCAGCATCTGGTGCATTGCCGGTTTGCAATCCTTGGGGACGGATCCCAGCCACATGACAATGCAGACATCGGAACCATGAGCGCGCGCAGTGCGACACCCGGCAACACCCCGCCTTCGATACGTTCGGAACGGGTACTCGTACTGGCCAGCTCGCTGGTTGTCATTGCCATCCTAAGCATCGTGACGTTCCTGTTGATCCGCGAACATGCCGCCGCACAACAGGCAGCGACACGTGCGGCGACCAATATCGTGCAACTGATTGACGCCGATGTGCTGCGTAACGTGGAGCTCTACGATCTGTCGCTACAAGGTTTGGCCGCCGCCGCTAAACGCGACGACCTGAAAGACGTTTCGCCGGCGATTCGCCATCTGGCGCTGTTCGACCGCGCCACCGCCGTTCCCTACAAAGGCGACATCCTGCTTCTGGACAAGCACGGCGATGTGATCGCCGACTCCGCCTCGGTCGAACCGCGCAAAGGCAATTACGCCGACCGGGAATATTTCCAGTCTCATGTCCAGGACCCGAGCCCGGGCATGATGATCAGTCGTCCGTTCCGTTCCAGGAGTGCCACCCACGATTGGCGCATCAGCTTCAGCTATCGACTGAGCGACGAACGGGGCGAGTTCATGGGCGTCGCCGAGGCAGCGATGCGGTTGAACTACTTCAACCAATTATTCAAAAGCCTGAACATCGGACATGGCGGGACGGTTAATCTGGTCAGCAGCAAAGGCATTCTATTGGCCCAAGAGCCGCCCTTGGCTGACGATATGATAGGCAGGGACTTCAGCAACCGACCGAACTTCGTACGAATCCTGCGCGAAGGCAACGGCAGCTTCACCAGCGTATCTGGCCAAGATCAAAAAACGCGCCTGTACACCTTTTCCCAGGTAGGCGACTTACCGCTGATTGTCGTGGTAGCCCTCTCGACCCGGGAGGTTTTTGCCTCCTGGCAACGCACGGCATTGTTGGTCAGCGGCGCCACCGGTGCGCTGTGCATCGGTTTGCTCTGGCTCACCTGGCTGCTGCGCCGCGAATTGCGCCGCCGCTACAGAGCTGAACGGGAATTGGCCCAACTGGCGTCCGTCGACGCTCTCACAGGCCTGGCCAACCGACGAACACTGGACGAGACATTGCAACAGGAATGGCTACGTGCCCAACGTTCGGGCCAACCGTTGTCTGTGCTGATGATCGATGCCGATCACTTCAAGGCGTTCAACGATCGTCATGGTCATCAACAGGGTGACGAGGCCCTGCGCACCTTGGCGCAATTGATCGGCCAACATGTCCGCCGTCCCGCCGACCTGGCGGCGCGCTATGGCGGTGAAGAGTTCTCGGTGGTGCTGCCGGAGACCACCACCGCTGGCGCCTTCACCATGGCCCAGCATATTCGCGACGCGGTTGAACAACTGCCACCGATGTCGGAGGGGGGAGCGCCCATGACGGTGAGTATTGGCATCGCTACTTGGACTCAGGGACCGTACAGCGAACTCAAACAACTCTTGTTCGCTGCGGACAAGGCGCTGTACCAGGCCAAGGCCAGCGGGCGCAATCGGGTGGTTTGTGCGATGTGATGCCCGTCTTGTTGCTGTAGGGCGCTCTGTGTATATCCGTTTCTGCGGTAACGGCCACTTAGGGTCCGCCCTTACGGCGGGTCACTTTTGAAGAGCCCGGAAGCCGGCCCAGTCAAAAGTAACCAAAACACTTCTGCCCCACCACTTGGTGCCTCGCCTAGGCTCGGCATGCCTGAACGAAGGCATTGCTCCGTGGGCCGCCGCGAAGGCGGAGTGTCAGTTTGCGGTGATGTTGGATGTGGCGGCCTTTTCGCGAGCAAGCTCGCTCCCACAGTGGTTTTGTGTTGGACTTAAATTTCGTGGCTGTTGAATATCGAAATGTGGGAGCGAGCTTGCTCGCGATGGCGGTGGTTTAGTCACAGGGTGTTGGGCTTGCTGGCCTCATCGCGAGCAAGCTCGCTCCCACAGTGGTTTTGTGTTGGACTTAAATTTCGTGGCTGTTGAATATCGAAATGTGGGAGCGAGCTTGCTCGCGATGGCGGTGGTTCAGTCACAGGGATGTTGGGCTTGCCGGCCTCATCGCGAGCAAGCTCGCTCCCACAGGAGAAACGCGGTCCTCATCAAGAATCAGGTCGGCTATAAGGCCGCCTCGCGGTGGACGTTGATCTCGGACGCCCCGTTAACCACGATGGCCGAACGCAGGCATTGTGGAGTGGGCATCCCGGCATGGATGCCGGGATAGCCGCGCTGGGCCATGGATGGCCCTTCGCGGCGGGCCCACGGAGCAATGCCGGAGTGAGGGCACACCGAGCCTAGGCGAGGTGCCGAGTGGTGGGGCAAAAGCGCTTTGGTTACTTTTGACTGGGCCGGCTTCCGGGCTTTTCGAAAGTGACCCGCTGTAAGAGCGGAACCATAAGCCGCCGTTACGCAAAAAACGGATATACACACCAACCAAGCACCCATAAAAAAAGGCCACCCAAAGGCAGCCCTTAAAAAACTAGAGAGGTTTTTTGCTTACACAGCCGCAACAGGGCGCATGTAAGAGATTGGTGCGGTGCTGGCGTCTTCGAACGTCACGACTTCCCAAGCATCTTTCTGCTCAATCAACTTGCGCAGCAGCTGGTTGTTCAGTGCGTGGCCGGACTTGAAGCCCTTGAACTCACCAATCAGGCTATTGCCCAGCAGGTAGAGGTCGCCGATTGCATCGAGGATCTTGTGCTTGACGAATTCGTCTTCATAACGAAGACCGTCTTCGTTCAATACACCATCGGAATCGACCACGATCGCATTTTCAACACTGCCGCCGAGTGCGAGGTTGTGCTTGCGCAGGTACTCGATATCACTCATGAAACCAAAGGTACGGGCGCGGCTGACTTCTTTTACGAACGAAGTGCTGGAAAAATCCACGCTTGCACTCTGGGTGCGGTCACGGAAAACCGGGTGATCGAAATCGATCTCGAAGCTCACCTTGAAACCTTCGAAAGGGACGAAAGTGGCGCGCTTGTCGCCGTCTTCCACTGTCACTTCCCGCAGGATGCGGATGAACTTCTTGGCTGCGTCCTGCTCTTCCAGGCCAGCCGATTGAATCAGGAATACGAAGGGTCCGGCACTGCCATCCATGATCGGGACTTCGGACGCGGAGAGCTCGACGTAGGCGTTATCGATGCCCAGGCCAGCCATGGCCGAGAGCAAATGCTCCACCGTATCCACTTTGGTGTCACCGTTGACCAGTGTGGTCGACATAGTGGTTTCACCAACGTTTTCCGCGCGAGCAGGAATCTGCACCACAGGGTCGAGGTCGGCACGACAAAACACAATGCCGGTATCGATAGGCGCGGGCTTGAGGGTCAGGTAGACCTTCTCGCCGGAGTGCAAGCCGACACCTGTGGCACGGATAATATTCTTCAGGGTGCGTTGTTTAATCATGGCATGGGCCGCTTCAGCGCAAATTGCGAACTGGTATCAACAAAGGCTGGCGATGATAGCAGACCAGACCTTTGCTGAACACCAATCACCCGTATCCCCCTGATACATTTCATCAATCGGCCTGACGACGCAGGAAAGCCGGGATGTCCAAGTAATCCAGATCGTCTTGCGGATTCATCTTCGCGGCAGTCGCAGTACCGGCCTGGGCCTGGTTGCGCATGACGGTCGGACGGTCCAGGTCACGGTAGTTCACCGCAGGCGCTTCCTGACGCGAAGCCACTTGTTGTTGCGGTTGCGAAGCCATGGAAGTGTGAACGGTGTTGTCGATGACCTTCACAGGCTTCTCGATTTTCGCGCCCAGGCCCGTGGCAACCACGGTCACGTGCAACTCGTCGCGCATGTCCGGATCGATAACGGTACCGACCTTGACCATCGCGTGCTCGGAAGCGAAGGCTTCGATGATGCTACCCACGTCGGAGTACTCACCCAGGGACAGGTCAGGACCGGCGGTGATGTTCACCAGGATGCCGCGTGCACCTTGCAGGTTCACGTCTTCGAGCAACGGGTTGCGGATGGCCGCTTCGGTGGCCTCGCGTGCACGGTTCGGACCGCTGGCGCAGCCAGTGCCCATCATCGCCATGCCCATTTCGCTCATGACAGTCCGTACGTCGGCAAAGTCGACGTTGATCATGCCCGGACGCTTGATGATGTCGGAGATACCGCGAACGGCACCGGCCAGTACATCGTCAGCCTTGGCGAAAGCCGACAGCAGGCTTGCGTCTTTACCCAGGATGGTCAGCAGCTTCTCGTTAGGAATGGTGATCAACGAGTCAACGCTTTCAGACAGCAGACGGATACCTTCGTCGGCGATCTGCATACGCTTGCGGCCTTCGAACGGGAACGGACGAGTCACCACCGCAACGGTGAGGATCCCCATTTCCTTGGCCACTTCGGCAATGATTGGCGCCGCACCGGTACCGGTACCGCCGCCCATGCCCGTGGTGATGAACACCATGTTGGTGCCTTGCAGGACTTCAGCAATGCGCTCACGGTCTTCGAGAGCGGCCTGACGACCGACTTCCGGGTTGGCGCCGGCGCCCAGGCCTTTGGTTACGCCAGTGCCCAATTGCAGGATGGTCCGCGCGCCGATGGATTTCAGCGCCTGGGCATCAGTGTTGGCGCAGATGAATTCAACGCCTTCAATGTTGCTCTTGACCATGTGGTTGACAGCGTTGCCGCCGCCACCGCCGACACCGATTACTTTGATAACCGGGCTAGCGGGGATGTTGTCTACGAGTTCGAACATTTTCCCTCTCCTTTCATTCTCTAGTTTTTTCGCCTACTGCGTTTGCTGCGTCTTCCAGCGCCAAGCCTGAAACCTGCCGCGTGAAGCTTTGAAACTGTTTAGAAGTTGCCTTTGACCCAAGCCTGGAGCCGCTCGAACAGCGGTGCCTTCGGCTCGTCGCTGCTGTAGCTGTCGCGGCTGCCAATCCCCGAAAACGAGATCCCGTCGGACTGTTTCTGCAGGCCGTACATCAACAGGCCTACGCCGGTGGAATAGATCGGGTTGCGGACCACGTCATCCAGGCCCTTGACGCCATGGGGCACGCCCAGGCGCACCGGCATGTGGAAAATCTCTTCGGCCAGCTCGACCGCGCCTTCCATCTTCGACGTACCGCCCGTCAGCACGATGCCGGCCGGGATCAGGTCTTCGTAGCCACTGCGACGCAGCTCGGCCTGGATCAGCGTGAACAGTTCGTCGTAGCGCGGCTCGACCACTTCGGCCAGGGCCTGGCGCGACAGTTCGCGCGGTGGACGGTCGCCGACGCTCGGCACCTTGATGGTTTCACCGGCACCGGCCAGCTTCGCCAGGGCACAGGCGTAACGGATCTTGATTTCCTCGGCGTACTGGGTCGGGGTGCGCAACGCCATGGCGATGTCGTTGGTCACCTGGTCACCGGCAATCGGGATCACCGCCGTGTGGCGGATCGCGCCTTCAGTGAAGATCGCGATGTCGGTGGTACCGCCGCCGATGTCTACCAGGCACACGCCCAGTTCTTTCTCGTCGTCGGTCAGCACCGAGTAGGCCGAGGCCAGTTGCTCGAGGATGATGTCGTCGATTTCCAGACCGCAGCGGCGCACGCACTTCTCGATGTTCTGCGCGGCGTTCACCGCACAGGTCACCACGTGGACCTTGGCTTCCAGGCGCACGCCGGACATGCCCAGGGGCTCACGCACGCCTTCCTGGTTATCGATCACGTAATCCTGTGGCAGGGTGTGCAGCACACGCTGGTCGGCCGGGATCGCCACGGCCTGGGCCGCGTCGAGGACGCGCTCCAGGTCGGCGGAGCTGACTTCGCGATCACGGATCGCCACGATGCCGTGGGAGTTCAAACTGCGGATGTGATTGCCCGCCACGCCGACGAACGCCGAGTGAATCCGGCAACCGGCCATCAGCTGCGCCTCTTCGATGGCGCGCTGGATCGATTGCACCGTGGACTCGATGTTCACCACCACGCCTTTTTTCAAGCCGCGGGACGGGTGTGTACCGATCCCGACGATGACCAGCGTGCCGTCGTCCGCGACTTCGCCTACCAGCGCCACCACCTTGGAAGTGCCGATATCGAGACCGACGATCATTTTCCCGCTTTGCACGTTTGCCATGGGTCCTGCCTCTTCTTAATTCTTCGCGACGGCGGGTACGGCCGTCGTCGGCGCTACAGGTTCCCGCCAGCCAACAGCCAGGCCGTTGGCGTAGCGCAGATCGATGCGCGCAATGTTCGTAATCTGTTCTTTGAGCGTCTTGTCATAGATGGCGATGAAGCGGCGCATCTTTTCCACCAGGTTGCCGCGCCCGAGCAACAGCTCGATGCCCGGCCCCGAGCTGCCCGCGCCAGTGGTCAGGAACCAACTGCCGCGCTCACGCAATTCCAGGCGCGCGATGGAGAAGCCCAACGGCCGCAACATCTGGCTCAACACCTGGTACTGCTGCATCACTTGCTGCTGGGCCCGCTGTGGACCGAACAGTTGTGGCAAATGTTCATAGTTGGCCAGTTCTCGCGGCGTAAACGCCTGGCCCTGGTTGTTCAACAGCGACTCGTCGCCCCAACGGGCCACCGGCAGTTGTTCTTCCAGGCGTATCGACACCTGGTCGGGCCACACCCGCCGGACTTCGGCGTGAGCGATCCAGGGCATCTGCTCCAGCTCCGTGCGCATGCCCGCCAGGTCGATGGTGAAAAAGCTCGACGCGACGAACGGGGCGATCCGTTGCTGCACCGCCTGCTGGCTGATGTAGCTCAGGTCGCCCTGGACGTTGATCCGGGCGATCGGCCGGTCGGCATAAGGCAGCAACCGCTGCGCGCCTTCATAAGTGCCGAACCCCAACGCCACCAGCAGCACCGGCCAGAACAGGCTCTTGAGAAAACCAAAATTGGCTTTCGGCAAGCGCGCCGACATCGGCTCTTTGGCCACCATTCGGCTGGCACCCCGCGGCACCGGCTTGCGACCGGGTGCGGATGGCTGATGACGAAGCGATGCGCCTTGCATGGCTTAACCTCTTGGCTCTTGATGGCCGACACTGGCGGCCAGGATCGACAGCACCAGTTGCTGGAAATCCAGACCGGCGGCACGGGCCGCCATGGGCACCAGGCTGTGATCGGTCATGCCAGGGGCGGTATTGACTTCCAGGAACCAGAACTGCCCATCGGCGTCCTGCATCACGTCTGCCCGGCCCCAACCGGCGATACCCAGCGCCTCACAGGCCTTGGCCGTGAGGTCCATCAGTTCTTTTTCCTTGGCAGCGTCCAGCCCGCAGGGAATGCGGTACTGGGTATCGTTGGCGATGTACTTGGCGTCGTAGTCGTAGAACGTGTGGGGCGTGCCCAGCGCAATCGGGGGCAACACCTGGTCACGCAGGGTGGCGATGGTGAACTCGGGACCGGTGATCCATTGTTCGACCAACACTTGCGAATCGTAGGAACTGGCGTCTTTCCATGCCGCGGTCAACTCAGGCAGCGAAGTCACTTTCGCCATGCCGATACTTGAACCTTCATGGGCCGGTTTGACGATCAAAGGGAAGCCCAGTTCCGTGGCCGCCGAAATACAATCGGCCTCGGACGCCAGCACGGCGTGACGCGGCGTCGGAATGCCAAGGCTGTGCCAGACCTGCTTGGTGCGCAGCTTGTCCATCGCCAGGGCGGATGCCAGGATGCCGCTGCCGGTGTAGGGAATCCCCAGGCATTCGAGCAGGCCTTGCATGCTGCCGTCTTCACCGCCACGGCCGTGGAGGATGATGAACGCGCGGTCGATCTTTTCGCTCAGCAGGCGCTGCAGGAAATCGTCGCCCACGTCGATGCCGAAGGCGTCGACGCCGGCGCTTTGCAAGGCTTGCAGCACGGCATTGCCGGACTTGAGGGACACCTCGCGCTCGGCGCTCTTGCCACCGAACAGCACGGCCACGCGGCCGAAGGCTTTCGGATCGAGGGTCGAAACCAGGTTGGCGTAGGCAGCAGTCATTTCAGTTTCCCCTCGCTGGAGGCCACGATTGCTCCGGCGAATAACGGACTATTCAACAGTTTCGGGGCCAGGCCACCGATGTCACCGGCACCCTGGCACAGCAGGATGTCGCCGGCGCGCAGCAGCGGCTTGACCAACGGCGCGAGGTCCACGCCGCGTTCGATGTAGATCGGGTCCAACTGGCCGCGTTGACGAATGCTGTGGCACAGCTGGCGGCTGTCGGCCCCCGGGATCGGTTCTTCACCGGCCGGGTAGACTTCCATCAGCAGCAGCACGTTGGCGTCGGCCAACACTTGGACGAAATCGTCATACAGGTCGCGGGTGCGGCTATAGCGGTGCGGCTGGTAGACCATCACCAGGCGCCGCTCCGGCCAGCCACCGCGCACGGCCTTGATCACCGCCGCGACTTCGGTCGGGTGATGGCCGTAGTCGTCCACCAGCATCACGTTGCCGCCGTCCACCGGCAGTTCGCCGTAGACCTGGAAGCGTCGGCCCACACCCTGGAACCCAGACAGGCCCTGGACGATGGCTTCATCGCTGACACCTTCGTCGGTGGCGATGCAGATGGTGGCCAAGGCATTGAGCACGTTGTGGTTGCCGGGCATGTTCACCGACACGTCCAACGGCTCGCGATCAGGGCGCAACACAGTGAAGAACGTCTGCATGCCCTGCTGGCGCACGTTGATGGCGCGCACGTCGGCGTCTTCGCCAAAGCCGTAGGTCACGGTCGGACGCTTGATCAGCGGCAGGATTTCACGCACCACCGGGTCGTCCAGGCACACCACCGCCAGACCGTAGAACGGCAGGTTGTGCAGGAACTCGACGAAGGTTTTCTTCAGTTTGTTGAAGTCACCGTCGTAGGTCGCCATGTGGTCGGCGTCGATGTTGGTCACCACGGCCACCAGCGGTTGCAGGTGCAGGAAGCTCGCATCGCTCTCGTCGGCTTCGGCGATCAGGTAGCGGCTGGTGCCCAGCTGGGCATTGGTGCCCGCGGCATTCAGACGACCGCCGATCACGAAGGTCGGGTCCAGGCCACCGGCAGCGAACACCGAAGCGATCAGGCTGGTGGTGGTGGTCTTGCCGTGGGTACCGGCAACGGCGATGCCGTGGCGATAGCGCATCAGCTCGGCGAGCATCTCGGCCCGTGGCACCACGGGAATACGGCGCTCCAGGGCGGTGGCGACTTCCGGGTTGGAGGTGTTAACGGCGCTGGAAACCACCAGCACGTCGGCATCGGCAGCGTTTTCGGCACGGTGGCCGATAAATATCTGCGCACCGAAGGACTCCAGGCGCTCGGTGACCGGGGAAGCCTTCAGGTCGGAACCCGAGACCTGGTAACCCAGGTTCAGCAACACCTCGGCGATCCCGCACATACCCACGCCGCCGATACCGACGAAGTGGATGCGGCGGATACGGCGCATTTCCGGTTGCGGCATGGCTTTGCGATTCTCAACCATGAGCCACCTCCAGGCAGGTATCGACCACTTGGGCCGTGGCATCGGGTTTGGCCAGGCGGCGTGCGGCGCGGGCCATGTCTTCAAGTCGTTGCGGCTGCATCAAAACCTCTGTCAGGCGGGCGGCAAGATCCGCGGCGCCAGTCGTTCTTTGCGGCATCAGGAAGGCAGCGCCTTCACGGGCCAAATAATCGGCGTTACGGGTCTGGTGATCGTCGATGGCGTGGGGCAAAGGCACCAGCATCGAGGGCAGACCGGCGGCAGCCAGTTCACTGATGGTCAGCGCGCCTGCGCGGCAGACCACCAGGTCGGCCCAGCCATAGGCTTGGGCCATGTCTTTGATGAAAGGCTGCACTTGCGCCTCGACGCCGGCGGCGCGGTAGCGCTCGGCGGTCACTTCATCGTGGTGCTTGCCGGCCTGGTGAAACACTTCCGGGCGCAGTTCGGGGGCGACCTGCGACAGGGCTTCGGGCAGCAATTTATTCAACGGTTCTGCTCCCAGGCTTCCGCCCAGGACCAGCAAACGCGCTTTGCGTCCGGCCAGGGCCGGGCGCGGTGTTTCGAGGAACAGCTCGGTACGCACCGGGTTACCGGTGGTGCGGCGGCTGCCCGACAGGGTAAAGGTGTCGGGAAAAGCTTCACAGACCCGGGCGGCCAACGGCACCAGTAACCGATTGGCGGTACCGGCCACGGCGTTCTGCTCGTGGACGATCACCGGCACACCGGCCAATTTCGCCGCAATACCGCCAGGGCCGGTCACATAACCACCGAACCCGACCACGCACACCGGGCGCAACCGACGGATGATCGCCCGCGCCTGCCAGACCGATTTGAGCAGCATCAACGGCGCCTTGAGCAACGACAACTTGCCCTTGCCCCGCAGGCCGCTGGCGTCGATCCGGTGCAGCTCCAGGCCCGCACCCGGCACCAGTTCGTTCTCGATGCCCCGCGGCGTCCCCAGCCAGTGCACGGTGTAGCCGCGCGCCTGGAATTCCCGGGCACAAGCCAGCGCCGGGAACACGTGCCCGCCGGTACCGCCGGCCATGATCAGCACGTTAGCGCCCATGAGTCGGCTCCTCGGCGAAGTCGCTCTCCTGGAATTCCATCTCTTCGCTGCCCAGGTGGGTTCGACTCTCCCATTCGATGCGCAGCAACAGGCCGAGACAGGCGCAGCAGATCACCAGGGAGCTGCCGCCATAACTGAGGAACGGCAGCGTCAGACCCTTGGTCGGCAACAGGCCGACGTTCACGCCGATGTTGATCAGGAACTGGCCGATCCACAGGAACGACAAGCCATACGCCACGTAGGCGGCGAAAAACTGCTTGGCCTTTTCGGCCCACAAGCCGATGTACATGCCGCGCACGCAGACGAACACGAACAGGGCAACGGTGCACAGGGAACCCACCACGCCCAGTTCTTCGGCCAAGACCGAGAACACGAAGTCGGTATGGGCTTCCGGCAGGTAGAACTGTTTCTGCACGCTGTTGCCCAGGCCGACGCCCAGCCATTCGCCGCGGCCGAAGGCGATCAGGGCCTGGGTCAACTGATAGCCGGAACCGAACTGGTCGGCCCACGGGTCGGTAAAGGTGATCAGGCGCGCCATCCGATACGGTTGCGCCTGTACCAGCACCGTCACCGCGCCGACCGCCAGCGCCACCATCAGGGTGAACCGGAAAAGCCCGACGCCGCCCAGGAACAGCATCGCCGCCGCCGCGCCCATCATCACCACCGTGGCGCCGAAGTCCGGCTCCATCAGCAGCAGGCCCGCCATCGGCAGCAACACGATGAACGGCTTGAAGAAACCCATCCAGCTCTCACGCACTTCCTTCTGGCGACGCACCAGGTAACCGGCGAGGTAGATCACCACGAAGACCTTGGCGATCTCCGAAGGCTGGACGTTGAAGAAACTGAAGCCGATCCAGCGCATGGAACCGTTGACCTCGCGGCCGATTCCCGGCACCAGCACCATCACCAACAGGCCAAAGGCACCGAGCAGCATCAGCCAGCCCAGGCGTTGCCAGGTGGCGATCGGCACCATCATGGTGACGATGCACGCGCCCAGGCCGATCACCAGGTAAATGAGGTGGCGGATCATGTGGTAAAGCGTGTTGCCCGACTGCACGGCGGCCACTTCCGACGACGCGGAGGTAATCATCACCAGGCCCAGGCCCAGCAAGGCCAGGCAACCGGCGAGCATCGGGAAATCCAGGTCGATGCCGCGGCCGGTGATCAGCGGCGACGGGTACGGCTTGATGATATTCATCAGGCTCATGCCAAGTCCTCCGCGGCCCGGGCGAACAACTGCCCTCGCTCTTCATAGTTCTTGAACATGTCGAAACTGGCGCAGGCCGGTGACAACAGCACCGCATCGCCCGGTTGCGCGAGGGCGCGGCACTGCTGCACCGCCTCGTCCAGCGAACCGACGCGAACCAGCGGCACGGCATCGCCGAGGGCCTGGGCAATCAATTCGCGGTCGCGGCCCATCAGCACCACGGCACGGCAGTTGGCCGCCACGGGGTCGCGCAGATCTTTGAAGTCGGCGCCCTTGCCGTCGCCGCCGGCGATCAGCACAAGCTTGCCTTCGATATCCGCCCCCAGCCCTTCGATGGCCGCCAGCGCGGCACCGACGTTGGTGGCCTTGGAGTCGTTGTACCAGGCCACGCCATCGAGGTCGCGCACCCACTGGCAGCGGTGCTCAAGACCGGCAAACGTGCGCAGGGCCGACAGCATGGCGTCGAACGGCAGGCCGACCGCATGGCCCAGGGCCAACGCGGCCAGGGCATTGGCCTGGTTATGGGCGCCACGAACCTTCAGTTCACGCACCGGCATCAGGTTCTGGAATTCGAAGGCCAGGTATTTCTCGCCATTCTCTTCGCGCAAGCCGAAGCCTTTGAAATCCGGCACGCCCAGGCCGAAGGACCAGCACGGCATGCCCTCGCCCAGCAACGGACGGGTCAACGCATCCTGGCGGTTGAACACCACTTGCCGCGCGCCACGGAAGATCCGGTGCTTGGCCAGGTGATACGCCGGCAGGCCGCTGTAGCGGTCCATGTGGTCTTCGCTGATGTTGAGCACGGTGGCCACTTCGGCGCCCAGGTGGTCGGTGGTTTCCAGCTGGAAGCTCGACAGTTCCATCACGTACAGCTCGACGTCGTCGCTGAGCAGGTCCAGCGCCGGGGTGCCGAGGTTGCCCCCCACGGCGACGCGCTTGCCGGCCGCCGCGGCCATCTCGCCCACCAGGGTGGTGACAGTGCTCTTGGCGTTGGAGCCGCTGATGGCAATGATCGGCGCCTTGGCGTTACGCGCGAACAGCTCGATGTCACCGGACAGTTTCACGCCACGGGCCGCGGCAGCCTGCAGGGCCGGAGTCGCCAGGGCCAGGCCGGGGCTCACGTAGAGCTCATCGGCGCGGCACAGGAACTCGACGTCCAGCTCGCCACAACGCACGTCCACCTGGGGATAGTCACGGCGCAGCGTGGCCAGCTCAGGCGGATTTTCCCGCGTATCGGCCACGGCAAACGACACGCCCCGGTTCGCCAGGAAGCGAACCAGGGACATGCCGCTCTTGCCGAGGCCGACAACGATGCGGAAGTGGTCAGAAGCGATCAGGGACACTCGTTCTACCTCAGCTTCAGGGTGGCAAGGCCGATCAGCACCAGAATCACGGTGATGATCCAGAAACGGACGATCACACGCGGCTCGGGCCAGCCCTTGAGTTCAAAGTGGTGGTGGATCGGCGCCATGCGGAATACGCGGCGGCCGGTCAATTTAAAGGAAGCAACCTGAATGACGACTGACAGGGTCTCCATCACGAACACACCGCCCATGATGAACAGGACGATTTCCTGGCGAACGATGACGGCGATGGTGCCCAGGGCCGCGCCCAGCGCCAGCGCGCCGACGTCGCCCATGAAGACTTGCGCCGGGTAGGTGTTGAACCACAGGAAGCCCAGGCCGGCACCGATCAGCGCACCGCAGAACACGATCAACTCGCCCGCCCCCGGCACATACGGGATCAGCAGGTATTCGGCAAATTTCACGTTACCCGACAGGTAGCAGAAGATCCCCAGCGCGCCGCCGACCATGACCGTCGGCATGATCGCTAGGCCGTCGAGGCCGTCGGTGAGGTTGACCGCGTTGCTCGAACCGACGATCACTAGGTAGGTCAGCACGATGAAACCTGCGCCCAGCGGGATGCTGTAGTCCTTGAGCATCGGCAGGATCAGGGTGGTCTCCACCGGCGAGGCAGCGGTCATATAAAGGAAGATCGCCGCGCCGAGGCCGAACACCGACTGCCAGAAATACTTCCAGCGGCTTGGCAGCCCACGGGAGTTCTTCTCGATGACCTTACGGTAGTCGTCGACCCAGCCGATGGCGCCGAAGAACAGGGTCACCAACAGCACGACCCAGACGTAGCGGTTCGCCAGGTCAGCCCAGAGCAAGGTGCTGATGCCGATGGACGACAGGATCAGCGCGCCGCCCATGGTCGGCGTACCGGATTTGGACAGGTGCGATTGCGGGCCGTCGTTACGGACCGACTGGCCGATTTGCAGGTTCTGCAAAGTGCGGATCATCCACGGGCCCAGGAACAGCGACAACGACAACGCGGTCAGCACACCCAGGATCCCGCGCAGGGTCAGGTACTGGAAGACCGCGAAGCCTTTGTGGAACTGTTGCAGGTACTCCGCTAGCAGCAGCAGCATTAATGTTTCTCCATGGCGGTGCCGCACAGGGCCGCGACGATGTTTTCCATCGCTGCGCTGCGTGAACCCTTGATCAATAAGGTGGTGTTCGGGTCCTGCTCGGCGCCCAGGGCCTGGATCAGTTCGGCCTGGGTGGTGAAATGCCGTGCGTGGTCGCCAAACGCGGCGACCGCATGGGCCATCATTGGACCAACCGCATACAGTGCATCGACCTTGCCGCGTGCATAGGCTCCGACGTCGTGATGGCCCTGTTGCGCCCATTCGCCCAGTTCACCGATATCCCCCAGCACCAGCACGGTACGGCCGGAGAAACCGGCGAGGATGTCCACGGCCGCGCACATGGACGACGGGTTGGCGTTGTAGGTGTCGTCGATCACGCGCATGCCGTTGCTGGCCAGTTGCGCGACGGAGCGACCCTTGACCGGCTGCACGGCGTTCAACCCGGCGACGATGCCCGGCAGCGACACGCCCAGGGCATGGGCGGCAGCCGCGGCGGCCAGGGCGTTGGCAACGTTATGGGTGCCCAGCAGGTTCAATTGGACCCGCTCGGCGCCGTCGGGGCTGTGCAGGTTGAAGGCCGGGCAACCACGGGCATCACGGTCCAGGTCGCTGGCGTAGAAATTCGCGGCGAGGTTGCTCAGGGCAAAGGTCAGCACCTTGCGCCCCCCCGCCCGGGTCTTCCAGATTTCGAAAGCCTTGTCGTCGAGATTCAACACGGCGACGCCATTGGCATCCAGCCCCTCGATGATCTCGCCCTTGGCCTCGACGATTTTTTCCGGGCCACCGAACTCGCCGACATGGGCGGTCCCGGCGTTATTGAGCACCGCCACATGAGGCTTGGTCATGGCCACGGTGTAGGCGATCTCGCCGAGGCGCGAAGCCCCCAATTCAATAACGGCGGCGCTGTGTTCCGGCGCCAGTTCCAGCAAGGTCAGCGGTACGCCAAGGTCATTGTTCAGGTTGCCACGGGTCGCCAGCACCGGACCACGGGTGCGCAGGATGCTGGCAAGCATTTCCTTGACCGTGGTCTTGCCGCTGGAGCCGGTGATGGCCGCGACCGGGTTGCCATACGCCGCACGGTTCAACGCACCGAGCTGGCCCAGGGCCTGCCGAGTGTCGTTGACAAGCAATTGCGGCAACGTACTGTTGCCCACTTCCCGCTCGACCAGGGCCGCGACCGCACCTTTGCCCGCGACCTCGTTCAAGTAATCGTGACCATCGAAACGCGGCCCGGTCAGGGCGACGAACAATTGCCCCGGCGCGATCGCCCGGCTGTCGATGCTGACACCGTCGAAGCTGGCGTCCGTACCGATGAGGCGTGCATTCAGGGCGTTGGTCAGTTCGCTGAGTTTCAGGGCCTTAAGCATGGGCCACCTCCCACGCGGTCAGGGCGTGATCGGCTTCCACCAGGTCGGAAAACGCATGGCGTTCGCCGTTGATTTCCTGATAATCCTCATGGCCCTTGCCGGCCAGGACGATGACATCGTCCGCCGAAGCGCTGGCGATCAACTGGGCAATGGCCTCGCCGCGTCCGGCGACGAAGGTGACGTTATCCACAGCGGTAAAACCGGCGCGGATGTCGTCGAAAATCCGCAGCGGGTCTTCGCTGCGCGGGTTGTCGTCGGTGACCAGCACGCCGTCTGCCAAGCGCTCGACCACTTCGGCCATCAGCGGGCGCTTGCCGCGGTCGCGATCGCCACCGCAGCCGAACAGGCACAGCAACTTGCCCTTGGCATGAGGACGCAGGGCCGTGAGGACTTTTTCCAACGCGTCGGGGGTATGGGCGTAATCGACCACCACCAACGGTTGGGCACCACCGCCCAGGCGCTGCATGCGCCCGGCTGGCCCTTCCAGTTTTGGCAACACCTTGAGAATTTCGTCCAGCGCATAGTCCAGGCCGAGCAAGGCGCCGATGGCCGCCAATACGTTGCTCAGGTTGAAGCGACCCAGCAAGGTACTGCGCACATGGTGCTCGCCCTGGGGCGTGACCAGCGTGGCGCGCACACCTTCGTCGTCGAACTGCGCCTGACGTATATAAAGGTAGGCGCTGGCATCTTCCAGGCTATAGGTGATCAACCGGGACTCGCGCTTGTCGGCGGCCAGCTGCCGACCGAATTCGTCATCGAGGTTGATGACCCGGCACTTCAAGTCATTCCAGGCAAACAGCTTGGCCTTGGCTTCGCCGTAGGCCTGCATGGTGCCGTGGTAATCCAGGTGGTCCCGGGACAGGTTGGTCAACACCGCCACATCGAATGCCAGCGCCGTCACTCGGCCCTGGTCCAGGCCATGGGACGAAACTTCCATCGCAACGGCCTTGGCACCGGCCTTTTTCAGGTCCGCCAGGGTCGCTTGCACGGCAATCGGGTTCGGCGTGGTGTGCAGGCCGCTTTCCAGCGCACCATGAAAACCGTTGCCCAAGGTGCCGACAATGCCGCAATGCTGGCCGAGCAGGTCCAAGGCCTGGGCCACTAGTTGGGTCACGCTGGTCTTGCCGTTGGTGCCCGTCACGCCCACCAGGTTCAGGTGGCGGCTCGGGTCGCCATAAAAACGCCCGGCGATGTCCGACAGCTGCGCCGCCAAGCCCTTGACCGGAATCAATGGCACGTCAGTGATTGGCAGCACGGTGGCGCCTTGCACTTCATAAGCCACGGCGGCCGCGCCACGCTTCAGGGCGTCGGCGATATGGTCGCGACCATCGACACGGGCGCCCGGCACCGCCAGGAACAAGTCCCCAGCACGTACATTACGGCTGTCCAGGGCCAATTCGCGAATCAGCAGATCGTGACCGGCGTGGGCAAAAATCTTGTTCAGGCTCAGGGACATCAGCCACGCCCTCCTTCGGCTTTCAAGGGAATGACCGGTGCGGTATTGGCCTGCTGGGTCGGCGGCAGGTTATCCGGGGTAATGTTCATCAGGCGCAGGGTGCCGGACATCACTTTGCTGAACACCGGCGCCGAGACCAGGCCACCGAAGTAGCCCGCCTTGCTCGGTTCGTCGATGACCACGACGATGGCGTAGCGCGGGTCGCTCATCGGGCCGAAGCCGGCAAACAGCGAGCGGTAGGAGTTCTCGGCGTAGCCTTTGGTGCCCACGGAGGTTTTACGGGCTGTACCCGATTTTCCTGCCACGTGGTAGGCCGGCACCTGGGCGCGATAGACACCGCGCGGCGCCTCGATCACCTGTTGCAGCATGCCCTGCATGGTCTTGGCGACGTTTTCCGGGATCACCTGGGTGGTCTGCGGCGCCTTGTCGGTCTTGATCAGGGTCAGCGGCGCCATGCGCCCGTTGTTCGCCAACGCGGAAAACGCGTGGACCAACTGGATCGCGGTCACGGAAACACCGTAGCCGTAGGACAACGTGGCGGTTTCAGCCTTGCGCCAGTCACGGTAGTTCGGCAGGTTGCCAACACGCTCGCCCGGGAAGCCCAGGCCTGTGTCCTGACCGAGGCCGATTTTCTGGGCCAGCCGATAGATCGTTTCCCCGCCGATATCGAAGGCGATCTTGCTCATGCCGACGTTACTGGAGTTGATCAGGATGCCGGTCAGGTCGAGCACCGGGCCTTCGGTCTTGGACACGTCGCGGATGGTGTACTTGCCGATCTGCAGGGTGCCTGGGTACACCTCGACGGTGTCGCTCGGCTTCCAGCGCCCGGTTTCCAGGGCGGCGGCCATGGACACGGCCTTCATGGTCGAACCCGGCTCGAACACGTCGATCATCGCGCGGTTGCGCATCATCGCCGGTTGCAGGTTGCGACGGTTGTTCGGGTTGTAGGTCGGCTGATTGACCATCGCCAGGATCTCGCCGGTCTTCACGTCCATGATCACCAGGCTGCCGGCCTTGGCACCGTTCTCGACGATGGCATTGCGCAGCTCGCGGTTGGCCAGGTATTGCAGGCGCAGGTCAATGGACAACGCCAAGGGCTTGCCGGCCTTGGCGTTTTTGGTGACTTGGACATCCTTGATCAGCCGGCCGCGCCGGTCCTTGATGACCTGTCGCTTGCCGGCGACCCCGGCGAGCCATTCGTCATAGGCCAGTTCGACACCCTCGCGCCCTCGATCATCGATGTCGGTGAACCCGACCATGTGGGCGGTGACTTCACCGGCCGGGTAGAAACGCCGGAACTCTTCGATGCCGTAGACACCGGGCACTTTCAAGTCGAGCACGCTCTGGCCCTGCTCGGGCGTCAAGCCGCGCACCAGATAAATGAACTCCTTGTTGGCCTGGGCTTCGAGGCGTTCGGCCAGGGCCTTGGGATCCTGCCCGAGGGCGGCGGCCAGCGCCGGCCACTTTTCCTTGGCCTGCTGCATTTCCTTGGCGTTGGCCCACAAGGTGGTCACCGGGGTGCTCACGGCCAGGGGTTCGCCATTGCGGTCGGTGATCAGGCCACGGTGAGCCGGGATCGGAATATGACGCACACTGCGGGCATCGCCCTGTTCCTTGAGGAAGTCACGGTCGACGACCTGCAGGTCGATGATGCGCCAAGAAATCGCCGCCACCATGAGCCCGAGCAAGCCCAGGACTAGACGAAACCGCCACGGGAACAGCGCCCCTTCGAGTTTCATCATGGCGTCACCATCTGCACTTCGGCGGCGCCGGGAATGCGCATTTTCAACTGTTCGGTGGCCAAGACTTCGATACGGCTATGGGCGGTCCAGGTGCTTTGCTCCAGGATCAACCGGCCCCACTCGGCCTGCGCCTTGTCACGCACGCTCAGCTCGCTGTAAAGATTATTGAGCAACTGCCGGTTCCAGTGCGCGCTATAGGAAACGGCGATGGCCGACACGAGCACGCCGATAAACAGCAACAGCATGAAAAAGCTGCCGCCGGGCAGGGGCTTGGCGAAGAGCTTGCTCACCGCAACTTCTCCGCGACACGCATGACGGCGCTACGGGCGCGAGGGTTAGCCTTGAGTTCGGCGTCGGACGCGAACTGCGCTTTGCCATGGATCTTGATTTTCGGCACGAAGGCTTCGAAACGCACCGGCAGGTTGCGCGGCAGGTTATCGGCTTCACCCTTGGTGAGCTTGCGCATGAACAGTTTGACGATGCGGTCTTCCAGGGAATGGAAGCTGATCACCACCAGGCGACCGCCGATCTCCAGCGCTTCCAGCGCCGCCTCGAGACCCACTTCCAGATCGCCCAGTTCGTTATTGACGTGGATGCGCAAGCCCTGGAAAGCCCGGGTCGCCGGGTTCTTGCCCTTTTCCCAGGCCGGATTGGCAACCTTCAGCACCTCGGCCAGGTCGCCGGTGCGCTCGAAAGGCTTGATGTCGCGGCGCTCGACCACGGCGCGGGCCATGCGGCCGGAGAAACGCTCTTCACCGTATTCCTTGAAGACACGGGCGATTTCTTCCACCGGGGCGGTGTTGACGAATTCGGCGGCGCTGATCCCACGGGACGGATCCATGCGCATGTCCAGCGGGCCGTCATTGAGAAAACTGAAGCCGCGCTCCGGGTCGTCCAGTTGCGGCGAAGACACGCCCAGGTCGAGCAGCACGCCACTGACCTTGCCGGCCAGGCCACGCTCGGCGACTTCCGCACCCAGCTCGGCAAAGCTGCGCTGCACAACGACAAAGCGGCCGTCTTCGGCCGCCAGCGCTTGCCCGGTGGCAATCGCTTGAGGATCCTTGTCGAACCCCAGCAAGCGGCCGCCCGGACCGAGCTGGCTGAGGATCAACCGGCTGTGCCCGCCACGCCCGAACGTGCCGTCCAGATAGCAGCCATCAGGACGTACGGCGAGAGCCTCGACGGCCTCGTCAAGCAGTACGGTGATGTGGTTGAAGCCGCTATCAATAGTCACAGGATCAAATCACGCAGTTCATCAGGCATGGCGCCCGGTTGTTGAATAGCAGCGAGGTCAGCGGCAGAAACCGCATTCCAGGCATCTTCGTCCCACAGTTGGAACTTGTTCAGTTGGCCCACCAGCATCGCGCGCTTGTCCAGCTTGGCGTACTCGCGCAGGCGCGGTGGCACCAGGAAACGACCACTGCCATCGAGTTCGAGGTCGACGGCATTACCAATCAGCAAGCGTTGCAGACGGCGGTTTTCTTCACGCAGCGAAGGCAGTGCGCGCAGTTTGGTTTCGATGATTTCCCACTCATCCAGAGGGTAAACACACAAACATGGGTCAACGGCGTCGATCGTGACGATTAACTGCCCCGAACTTCGCGAAACGAGCTCGTCACGATACCGGCTGGGCATGGCGAGCCGGCCTTTTGCATCGAGACTGATAGCGTTAGCTCCGCGAAACACGTCAGCGTTTCTCCACTTTTTGGCGTTTTACCTTCAAAAAAACCCACTTCATGCCACTTTCCGCCACTTGCGCACACTATAGGAATGCGCCCACCGCACCGTCAAGGCGCGTAATGAAGGAAAAGCCTTATAGATCGGAGATTTAGGAGCGTTTCAGGAGGGGTAACAAGAATCTGACGTAGGAAAAGTCGCCTCAACCTGAAGCAGCACAGGGGACTGCGCGCACAAGTTAAAGTGATTTGTTAAGAGTAAGATTTTTTTGGTATTAGGAACTGCGTCTGCCAGTGATTCCGGCAGGAAGGGAAAAGGTGGAGAGTCGATCTGTAAGCCGGGTTCTGTCTTGAACAGTCATTCGTCTACGATGGCCATCACTGGACATCTTTAGCAACCTACCCGGTCCCAGCGCGGGCCACGCCTTGGGACCCTATTTGGTCTTGCTCCAAGTGGGGTTTACCTAGCCACGAACTGTTGCCAGCCGTGCGGTGCGCTCTTACCGCACCTTTTCACCCTTACCGGCGCCGAAACGCTTAGGCGGTTATTTTCTGTGGCACTTTCCGTAGGCTCACGCCTCCCAGGCATTACCTGGCACTTCGCCCTATGGAGCCCGGACTTTCCTCCCCCCCTAATTCTCATAGAGGGCAGCGACTGTCCGATCGACTCTCCGCCGCGAAGGTTAACGGTAGAGCGCTTGAAGAACAAGCGCTAAAAGCCCCGGGCCAGTACCGTGTCCCGGTTTCACTGGTCTTTCTGTTTTTCCAGTGCGACCTGATACAGCACATTCTTGCGCTCGCCAGTGATCTGCGCCGCAAGGGCCGCGGCGCGCTTGAGGGGCATCTCCTCGAGCAACAGGTTCAGGACGCGCATCGCCTCGCTGCTGACGGCATCCTCGCTTTGCGGCGGTGTCCAACCCGCCACCAGCACGACGCACTCGCCGCGCTGCTGGTTGCTGTCGCTTTCGACGAAGCCGCGCAACTCTGCCAACGGCAGGCCCTTGAGGGTTTCAAAGGTCTTGGTCAACTCCCGGGCCAGCAGCGCCTGACGCTCGGGGCCGAACACCAGCTCCATGTCTTGCAGGCATTCCAGGATGCGGTGCGGTGCCTCATAGAAGATCAACGTGCGCGGCTCTTCCTTTATAGCTTCCAAGCGTGCCCGCCGCCCCACCGCCTTGGCCGGCAGAAAGCCTTCGAAGATGAAACGGTCCGACGGCAGGCCTGCCGCCGACAGCGCCGCGATCAACGCGCAAGCCCCCGGCACCGGCACCACGTTGATACCAGCCGCCCGGGCCTGGCGCACCAGGTGGTAGCCAGGGTCGGAAATCAACGGCGTACCCGCATCGGAAATCAGCGCGACGTTATCGCCTGCCAACAACCGGGTAATGAAACGACTGCCTTCGTCTCGCTCATTGTGTTCATGACAGGCCGCCAACGGCGTGGAGATGCCGAAATGTTGCAGCAGGCGCTGGGAGTGGCGGGTGTCTTCAGCCGCGATCAGCGCCACCTCCTGCAGGATTTTCAGCGCCCGAGCACTGATATCGTCCAGGTTGCCGATGGGCGTCGCCACCACATAAAGCGAGCCGGCAGCGGAATTCAAAGCACCTGGAGCAGTCAAAACGCGCACCTCATGATCGTAAAAACCGCCATTGTAGCGTGTAGCGGCGGTCTCGGCTGTTCGCGGTAGCGGGCAACCCGAGGCAATGTTGCTCGCTGGAAGGTGCACAAGCCCTTGTGGCGAGGGAGCTTGCTCCCTCGCCACAAAGGGTCAATACCTCGCCTTTTGTGCTGCGCCGCACTCTTTGAAATACCTAAATTGATCGATTCACGCCACTAACATCGCGCCCCGGCCAGTGCTTGGGTACAATTCGACGCTAATTTGATCTCGTATCAGGAACACTTACATGATCGCTTGCCTGCGGCTGCTCTCCGCCCTCTGCCTCGCTGCCCTCCTGGCGGCCTGCGCCAGCTCGCCCTCGTCCAGCCTTGGCGAACTTCCACGAACCCCAGATGCCAGTATCGAGCAGCTGCTCGAACAGGCCACCCAAAGCAAAACCCCGGAAAAAGCCGCCCTGCTGCGCCTGAGCGCCGCAGATCTGGCCTACCGCCAGGGCAATGCCGGCCAGTCCGCACAAATCCTGCAACAAGTGCCGATGGAACAACTCAAGCCTGGCCAGCAGATTTTCGCCAGCACGCTGTCGGCTGAACTGGCAATGACCCGCAACCAGCCCAAGGCCGCCCTGACCGCCCTGAGCCACCCAAGCCTGCAACACCTGAGCGAAATGCCGGTGGAGCAGCAGGTCCGCACCGGCACCGTTCGCGCCCGCGCCCTCGAGGCCGATGGCCAGACCCTGGCCGCCGCCAAGGAGCGCATCTTCATCGCGCCTCTGCTGGAGAACGACGCCGCGGCGAAAAACCACGAAGCCATCTGGTCGCTGATCGCCTCCCTGCCCACCGATCAGTTGCAGCCAGCCTCCAACGATGACCTCGGGGGCTGGCTGAGCCTGGCCCAGGCCGTCAAGACCGCCGGCACCCTGGAACAGCAGCAGGCAGCCATCGACCACTGGCGCGAACAGAACCCGAAACACCCCGCCGCCCTGCAACTGCCGACGCCCCTGGTCAAACTCAAGGAGCTGGCCAGCCAGCCACTGAGCAAGATCGCCCTGCTGCTGCCACAGAGTGGCCAGTTGGCCGCGGTTGCCAAGGCCTTGCGTGAGGGTTTCATGGCCGCGCACTACCAGGCCCAGCAGGCCGGGCAGACGCCGCCAAGCATCCAGTTTTACGACAGCGCCAGCCTGACCTCCATGGACGAGCTCTATCGCAAGGCCCAGGCCGACGGCGTGCAACTGGTCATCGGCCCGCTGGAAAAACCCCTGGTCAAGCAGATCAGCACCCGCCCGCAATTGCCGATCACCACCCTGGCGCTGAATTACAGCGAAGGCGAACAAGGGCCACCGCAACTGTTCCAGTTCGGCCTGGCACCTGAGGATGAAGCCCGTGAAGTGTCCCGTCGCGCCCGCGCCGATGGCCTGCACCGCGCAGCTGCCATGGTGCCGAAGGGCGAATGGGGCGATCGTGTACTGAAGGCCTTCAGCCAGGACTGGCAGGCCAACGGCGGCACCATCGTCGCCATCGAACGGGTCGACCAGCCGGTCCAACTGGCCCAGCAGATCGCCGACATGTTCCAGTTGCGCCAGAGCGAAGGTCGCGCCAAGAGTCTGCAAAGCACCGTTGGCACCACAGTCGCGGCACAGCCGTCCCGTCGCCAGGACATCGAGTTCATCTTCCTGGCCTCGACACCGCAGCAGGCCCAGCAGATCAAGCCGACCCTGAACTTCCAATACGCCGGCGACGTGCCGGTCTACGCGACGTCTTCGGTGTTCAGCGCCAGCGGCGACCAGAACCAGTACAACGACATGAGCGGTATCCGCTTCTGCGAGACCCCGTGGCTGCTCGACGCCAATGACCCGTTGCGCAAGCAGGTCACCGCGCAGTGGCCCCAGGCGGCTGGGAGCCTGGGTCGGTTGTACGCGATGGGCGCGGACGCCTATCGCTTGGCACCACGCCTGGGCCAGCTCAAGACGTTGCCGGACAGTCGCATCGAAGGCCTGTCGGGCAGCCTGGCCGTGTCTCCCACCCAGCGAGTACAGCGTCAACTGCCATGGGCCGAGTTCGTCAACGGCCAAGTGCAGCGCCTGCCGGACACCCAGCGCTGATGCCTGACCGATCACGCCAGCAAAGCGGACGGGATGCCGAGGGCCAGGCCCTCGCGCATCTCCAGCAACACGGCCTGCGGCTGGTGGCGCAGAACTGGTTGTGCAAACGCGGCGAGCTTGATCTGGTCATGCTTGACGGCGATACAGTAGTATTCGTCGAAGTCCGCTACAGAAAAAATACCCAATGGGGTGGCGCGCTCGACAGCATTGACGAGCGCAAGCGCCGGAAGCTGGTGTTCGCCGCGCAGTATTTCCTGCAACGCGAATCTCGCTGGGCCGATTATCCCTGCCGCTTCGACGTGGTTGCCATCGACAGCGACGCCGCCCAGTTGAACTGGCTGCAGAACGCCTTCGACAGTTGAGCGCCCATGCCGAGCCGGACACCTTCACCTAACTCTTTTGCTCTTTGCTTTGCGCGCCGCACATGTTTGTGCCCATAAGCCGCGCTACTTAAGGTCACACAGATGGACATGCAATCGCGAATTCGCCAGCTTTTTCAGGCCAGTATCGACACCAAGCAACAGGCGATGGACGTACTTGCACCGCACATCGAGCAAGCCAGCCAAGTGATGGTCAACGCCTTGCTCAACGAGGGCAAGATGCTTTCGTGCGGCAATGGTGGCTCGGCCGGCGACGCCCAGCACTTCTCCTCGGAACTGCTCAACCGCTTCGAGCGTGAACGCCCGAGCCTGCCGGCGATCGCCCTGACCACCGACAGCTCGACGATCACCTCGATTGCCAACGACTACAGCTACAACGAAGTCTTCTCCAAACAGATCCGCGCCCTGGGCCAACCCGGCGATGTGCTGCTGGCGATTTCCACCAGCGGCAACTCGGCCAATATTATTCAAGCGATCCAGGCCGCACATGATCGCGAAATGATTGTCGTAGCATTGACCGGTCGTGACGGCGGTGGCATGGCATCACTGCTATTGCCCGAAGACGTCGAGATCCGCGTACCGGCCAATGTCACCGCACGTATCCAGGAAGTCCACCTGCTGGCGATCCACTGCCTTTGCGACTTGATCGACAGCCAACTGTTCGGGAGTGAAGAATGACCCCTAATCGCCTAGGCCTTCTGGCCCTGACCCTATGCCTCGGCATCAGCGGCTGCACATCGGTGGTTAACGCCAGCCGGGAAAAGCCGATTGAAGACGACCGCGGCACCCGCACCTTCGGCAGCAAGATCGACGACTCCCTGATTGAAACCAAGGTCGGCGTGAACATCGCCAAGGCCGACCCGGACCTGGACAACAACTCGCACATCGTCGTTACCAGCTTCAACGGTGTCGTGCTGTTGGCCGGCCAGACCCCGCGTGCCGACCTCAAGGCCAAGGCCGAGCAGGAAGCCAGCGCCGTGCAACGGGTCAAGACCGTGCACAACGAACTGCAGGTCCTGCAACCTTCCTCGCTGCTGGCGCGCCAGAATGACGCCTGGCTGACCACCAAGATCAAGACCCAGATGCTCACCGACGCCAGCATTCCTGGTTCGCGCATCAAGGTTGTGACCGAGAATGGCATTGTCTATTTGCTGGGGTTGTTGACCAAGAAAGAGGCCGCGCAGGCGACTAATTTGGTGCAGGGTGTGTCCGGGGTGCAGAAAATCGTCAAGTTGTTTGAGTACATTGACTGATACTTCAGTTATCCAAGAAAAACGGCGCTTCTTCAGAGATGGAAAGCGCCGTTTTTTTTGGCTTCGTTTTTTGGTGTCGGCGTGTATATCCGTTGCTGCGGTAACGGCGGCTTAGGGTTCCGCCCTTACGGCGGGTCACTTTTGAGAAGCGCAAAAGTAACCAAAACGCTTCTGCCCCACCACTTGGCACCTCGCCTAGGCTCAGTGTGCCCTCACTCCGGCATTGCTCCGTGGGCCCGCCGCGAAGGGCCATCCATGGCCCAGCGCGGCTATCCCGGCATCCATGCCGGGATGCCCACTCCACAATGCCTGCGTTCGGCCATCGTGGTTAACGGGGCGCCCGAGATCAACGTCCACCGCGAGGCGGCCTGATAGCCGACCTGGTTCTTGGTCGGATCGCGTTTCTGCCGCAGGAATGAGTGTGGGAGCGAGCCTACTCGCGACGGTGGTGGTTCAGTCACAAGGATGTTGGGCTTGCCGGCCTCATCGCGAGCAAGCTCGCTCCCACAGGGGGTCTGTGTTTGGACATGAATTTTGTGCCCACTGAAGATCGAATGTGGGAGCGAGCTTGCTCGCGATGGCGGTGGTTCGATCACATGGATGTTGAGCTGCAGGCCTCATCGCGAGCAAGCTCGCTCCCACAGGGGGGCTGTGTTTGGATATGAATTTTGTGCCCACTGAAGATCGAATGTGGGAGCGAGCTGGCTCGCGATGGCGGTGGTTCAGTCACATGGATGCTGGGCTTGCCGGCCTCATCGCGAGCAAGCTCGCTCCCACAGGGGGGCTGTGTTTGGATATGAATTTTGTGCCCACTGAAGATCGAATGTGGGAGCGAGCTTGCTCGCGATGGCGGTGGGTCAGTCACATGGATGCTGGGCTTGCTGGCCTCATCGCGAGCAAGCTCGCTCCCACAGGGGGTCTGTGTTTGGACATGAATTTTGTGCTCACTGAAGATCGAATGTGGGAGCGAGCTGGCTCGCGATGGCGGTGGTTCAGTCACATGGATGCTGGGCTTGCTGGCCTCATCGCGAGCAAGCCCGCTCCCACAGGGGAAACGCGGTCCCCATCAAGAGCCAGGTCGGCTATAAGGCCGCCTCGCGGTGGACGTTGATCTCGGACGCCCCGTTAACCACGATGGCCGAACGCAGGCATTGTGGAGTGGGCATCCCGGCATGGATGCCGGGATAGCCGCGCTGGGCCATGGATGGCCCTTCGCGGCGGGCCCACGGAGCAATGCCGGAGTGAGGGCATGCCGAGCCTAAGCGAGGCACCAAGTGGTGGGGCATGTAGCGTTTTGGTTACTTTTGCGCTCTTCAAAAGTGACCCGCCGTAAGGGCGGAACCCTAAGCCGCCGTTACCGCAGCAACGGATATACACACAAACCATGACACCACAAAAAAAAATGCCCGTATCTCACGACACAGGCATTTTCCTAACCAAGCTGCCAGGCTTTCACCCAGCCCATGACCGGATGGCCTTTAGCACAACCCGCTACTTCACCACTTTCAAACTCGGCCGCCCGCTAGGACGCGGCGGCTCGTCATCCGGTGGCGGCAGGTCATCATCCGGCTCGAACTCTTCTTCACCGTCCAACGGCGTTTCCAGCTCAAACACCATACCCTGGCCATTCTCCCGGGCATAAATCCCCAGAATCGCAGCAACAGGCACGTACAGGGTGTGTGGCACACCACCGAAACGCCCTTCAAAGCTGACGGCGTCATTATCCATATGCAGGTGACGCACAGCGGCTGGCGACACGTTCAAAACAATCTGCCCATCATTGGCAAAACCCTGCGGCACCTGCACCGACGGAAACTCGGCGTTGACCAGCATGTGCGGGGTGCAATCATTGTCCACAATCCACTCATAGAGCGCGCGGACCAGATAAGGTCGACTGGAGTTCATAGCGGCTCCCTAAGCCTTAGCGCATGTCGCGTTCGACGCCAGACAGACTCGCCTGGAATGCCTCACGCGCAAATTGGCGCTCCATATAATCAAGCAGCGGCTTGGCAGGCCGCGGCAGTTCGATACCCAGAATCGGCAAACGCCAGAGTATGGGCAATAGGCAGCAATCCACCAGACTTTGTTCCTCACTGAGGAAAAACGGTTTGTCGACGAACAGCGGCGATACGCCCGTCAGGCTTTCACGCAACTCCTTGCGCGCCACGACCCGCGCCGGCTCCTTGGTCCGGGAATCCAGGATCAGATCCACCAACCCGCACCAGTCACGCTGGATGCGATGGATCAGCAAACGGCTGTTGGCACGCGCGACAGGATAAACCGGCAGTAAAGGTGGATGCGGATAACGCTCATCCAGGTATTCCATCACCACGGTCGACTCCCACAACGCCAGGTCACGATCGACCAGTGTGGGCAGGCTACCGTAAGGGTTCACTTCGATCAGCTTCGGCGGCTGACGACCCGCTTCGACGTAAATGATCTCGGCGCTGACACCCTTCTCTGCCAGTACGATACGTACCCGGTGGGAATAGTGGTCGGCGGGGTCGGAGTAACAGGCCAACCGATTGGTCACGCCCATGGCGATCCTCCTCGCTTGTTGAAATTATCGAAAAACGGAAAAACGAGCGCGCCCAGAGGGCGTCTCCCGTAACACCTGGCGGGCCAGGTTCGTTACATATCTAGAGACGCCCTTGGGCGCGCACGATTAACAGCAATGGCTTACAGCTTTATCAATGCACGTCTTTCCAGTATTCACGCTTGAGCAGGTAAGCGAATACGAAGAAGAACGCCAGGTACAGCAATACATAGGTACCGATGCGCTGATGCTCCAGCTTCACCGGGTTGGCCGAATAGGCCAGGAAGGTCACCAGGTTCTTGACCTTCTCATCGAACTGCTCCGGGGTCAGGCTGCCGGTGTTCGGCAATACGGTCAGCTGGTCGCAGGCTTCATGGGTCAAAGCGGAGCCTGTCAGCGGGTCGAATTGCTTTTTGCCGTCTTCAACGATCTGAACCTGTTTGCAGCCTACCACCTGACGCCCCTGGAGGCCGACCAGAACGTTAGGCATGCCGACGTTCGGGAAGACCTTGTTGTTCACACCCCAAGGACGTGCAGGGTCTTCGTAGAACGAACGCAGGTAACCGTAAAGCCAGTCGGTGCCACGCACACGGGCCACCAGGGTCAGGTCCGGCGGCGCGGCGCCGAACCAGGTCTTGGCGTCCGCAGGCTGCATGCCGATGGTCATGTGATCGCCCAGTTTGGCACCGGTGAACACCAGCTTCTCGAGCATCAGCTCGTGGGGGATGCCCAGGTCATCGGCAACGCGCTCGTAGCGCTGGAACTTGGCACTGTGGCAACCCATGCAGTAGTTGGCGAACGTACGTGCGCCGTCCTGCATGGCCGCTTTGTCGGAAACGTCGATGTCGACCTTTTCCAGTTCCGGCCCACTCGACGTGGACGCAAAGGACAGTACGGGCAAAGCAGCAAGAATCAGTACAGAAAATAGCTTTTTCATCAGCCAGTCACCCTTTCCGGAACCGGTTTGGTCTTCTCGAGCCTGGTGTAGAACGGCATCAGAATGAAGTAGGCGAAGTACAGGAAGGTGCAAACCTGCGACAGCAGCGTACGCCCCGGTGTCGGTGCCAGTACGCCCAGCACGCCCAGGATCACGAACGAGATGCAGAACACCACGAGCCAGATCTTGCTCAGCCAGCCTTTGTAGCGCATCGACTTGACGGGGCTGCGGTCCAGCCACGGCAGGACGAACAGCACGGCGATGGCCGCGCCCATGGCAATAACGCCCAATAGCTTGTCCGGAATCGCTCGCAGAATCGCGTAGAACGGCGTGAAGTACCAGACCGGGGCAATGTGCTCAGGGGTCTTGAACGCGTTCGCCTGTTCGAAGTTCGGCTTCTCGAGGAAATAACCGCCCATTTCCGGGAAGAAGAACACGATGGAGCAGAAGATGAACAGGAAGACCACCACGCCGACGATGTCTTTCACGGTGTAGTACGGGTGGAAGGCGATGCCATCCAGCGGTACGCCGTTCTCGTCCTTGTGTTTCTTGATGTCCACGCCATCCGGGTTGTTCGAGCCGACTTCGTGCAGCGCGAGGATGTGCAGCACCACCAGACCAAGGATCACGATCGGCAGGGCGACCACGTGCAGGGCGAAGAAGCGGTTCAGGGTGATGCCCGAGATCAGGTAGTCACCACGGATCCACTGGGTCAGGTCGTCACCGATGACCGGGATCGCACCGAACAGCGAGATGATCACCTGGGCGCCCCAGTAGGACATCTGGCCCCACGGCAGCAAGTAACCCATGAAGGCCTCTGCCATCAGCGCCAGGTAGATCAGCATGCCGAAGACCCACACCAGCTCACGCGGCTTCTGGTACGAACCGTAGAGCAAGCCACGGAACATGTGCAGGTAGACCACGATGAAGAACGCCGAAGCGCCGGTGGAGTGCAGCAGACGCAGGATCGAGCCGTACTCGACGTCGCGCATGATGTATTCGACGGAGGCAAACGCTTCTTCCGCCGACGGGGTGTAGCTCATGGTCAGCCAGACACCGGTGACGATCTGGTTGACCAGAACGAGCAGTGCCAGGGAACCAAAAAAGTAGAAGAAGTTGAAGTTTTTCGGAGCGTAGTACTTGCTGAGATGGTCTTCCCACATTTTGGTCGCGGGAAAGCGCGCATCAACCCAATCCATTAGTTTGCTCATCACGCTTTCTCCGTATCGACGCCAACGACAATGATGTCATCGGTCTCATAGGAATGCGGGGGAACTGGCAGGTTCAGAGGTGCAGGTTGCGACTTGTAGACGCGACCGGCCAGGTCGTAGTGGGAGCCGTGGCAAGGGCAGAAATAACCACCGACCCAATCCTTGCCCAGATCGGCAGGGGCCACTTCAGGGCGGAACGTTGGCGAGCAACCCAGGTGCGTGCAAATACCGATCAGCAGCAGGACCTCAGGCTTGATCGAACGGGTTTCCGGATCGACATAGGTCGGTTGCGTCGAGTTCTTGGAGGTCGGGTCGGACAACTGACCCTCGATCTTTTTCAGATTCCCCAGGATTTCCTCTGTACGGCGGACGATGAACACCGGCTGGCCGCGCCACTCAGCAATCATCTGCTGGCCTGGCTCGATCTTGCTGACATTCACTTTCACCGGTGCACCTGCGGCTTTCGCCTTGGCGCTGGGAAACCATGACCCCACGAACGGGACCGCAGCCCCCACCGCTCCTGCAGCACCCACCACGGATGTGGCTGCTACCAGGAAGCGACGCCGGCCTGCATTCACGCCGTCATTGCTCATTCAGTCCTCTCCCATCAGCTTTGTGGCCTGTTAGATCAGGCGTCTACTAAGTAAAAATCTGAACTTATAAAAATTTTGCCGAATGGTAATGAAAAGCCCCAATTCTGACAAGGTAATTACCAAGCGGCCAAACCGCCAAGCCTTGTAGTATAGGGGCTCTACGAATGTGGCAAGTTGTCACAGAGCAATTATTTTGCCCATAAAAAAACGCCCAGCTCCGTGAGGAACTGGGCGCCTTTTGAAAGCGGAAGCGAAATTAACGCTTCGAGTACTGCGGACGCTTACGCGCTTTACGCAGGCCGACTTTCTTACGTTCAACTTCGCGAGCATCGCGAGTTACGAAGCCGGCTTTGCGCAGAGCACCACGCAGAGTCTCGTCGTAATCCATCAGGGCGCGAGTGATGCCGTGGCGGATTGCGCCAGCTTGACCACTTACACCACCACCGATAACAGTGACGTAGATGTCGAATTTTTCGACGGTCTCGGTCAGTTCCAGCGGCTGACGAACTACCATGCGGGCAGTTTCGCGGCCGAAGAAGTTATCCAGGGAGCGGTTGTTGATGGAGATGTTACCAGTGCCCGGACGCAGGAAAACGCGTGCGGTTGCAGTCTTGCGACGGCCAGTGCCGTAATTTTGAGTCGCCGACATAATGAACTATTCCGTTAAAACTTCAGTTCTTGGGGCTGCTGAGCAGTATGAGGGTGAGCAGCGCCCGCATAAACCTTCAGCTTACGATACATGTCGCGACCCAGTGGGTTTTTAGGCAGCATGCCTTTAACCGCGGTCTCGATCACGCGCTCAGGGGCTTTGGCGATCAGCTTTTCAAAGTTGATCGACTTGATGCCGCCAGGAAAACCGGAGTGGGAGTAGTACATTTTGTCAGTGGTTTTAGCGCCAGTAACACGTACTTGCTCAGCGTTGATCACGACGATGTAGTCACCGGTGTCAACGTGAGGGGTGTACTCAGGCTTGTGCTTGCCACGCAGACGGCTCGCGATTTCGGTGGCCAGACGACCCAGGGTCTGACCAGCAGCGTCGACGACAAACCAGTCGCGCTTTACTGTTTCCGGTTTAGCAGTAAAAGTTTTCATTCTTTATAGCCTCAGGGGCCGCCCTGTAAATTAGACGGCGGATCTTACTGAATAGTGCGTACTTTGACAAGTCAAAGGCAGCCGGATACAGACGCTTTCGGGGGCTCGGGTCGGCGCGTCCGTTCAACGGCAAGATTCTTCGGCGGCGGCGCATCACTTCCACTGCAGAAAGAGGTGCGCAATTATGCAGATTGCGAAAAATATTTCAACCTGCTTTTATGATTGTTTTGCCCAAGGAGTTCCCGATGGACTATCGCCAGCTAGGCCGTACCGACCTGAACGTGAGCGCCCTGTGCCTCGGCACCATGACCTGGGGTGAGCAGAACAGCGAGGCCGAGGCCTTCGCCCAGATCGAACGCGCCAAGGGTGCCGGCATCAATTTCATCGACACCGCCGAGATGTACCCGGTGCCGCCCAAAGCCGAGACCTACGCCACCACCGAGCGCTACATCGGCAATTACTTCAAAAGCCGCGGCGACCGCGCCGACTGGATCCTGGCGAGCAAGATCGCCGGCCCCGGCAACACCATCGACTACATCCGCGACAAGAACCTCAAGCACAACCGCCGCCATATCGTCGAAGCCGTGGACGCCAGCCTCAAGCGCCTGCAGACCGACTGGATCGATCTTTACCAACTGCACTGGCCGGAACGCAGCACCAATTTCTTTGGCCAACTGGGCTACCAGCACAAGGCCGACGAAACGTTCACTCCGCTGGAGGAAACCCTCGAAGCCTTGGACGAACAGGTCCGCGCCGGCAAGATCCGCCATATCGGCCTGTCCAACGAAACGCCGTGGGGCACCATGAAGTTCCTCGCCCTGGCCGAGGCCCGTGGCTGGCCGCGGGCGGTGTCGATCCAGAACCCCTACAACCTGCTCAACCGCAGCTTCGAGATCGGCCTGGCGGAAATCGCCATTCGCGAGCAATGCGGCCTGCTGGCCTATTCACCACTGGCGTTCGGTTTCCTGTCGGGCAAGTACGAAAACGGCGCACGCCCCGCCAAGGGCCGCCTGACCCTGTACAGCCGCTTCATGCGCTACTTCAACCCGCAATCGGAAGCGGCCTGCAGCCGTTATGTCGCCCTGGCCCTTGAACATGGCCTGGACCCGGCGCAGATGGCCCTGGCGTTCGTCACCCAACAGCCGTTCGTGACCAGCAACATCATTGGCGCCACCACGCTGGAGCAACTGGACAGCAATATCGCCAGCTTCGACCTGAAGCTGTCCGATGAAGTGCTGGCGGGGATCGAGGCGATTCACAAGGATCAGCCGAACCCGGCGCCTTGATCCGCAGGCCTCATCGCAAGCAAGCTCGCTCCCACAGGGTTCGATGCTGATTACGAAATAGCGATCAGACATGAATTCCTGTGGGAGCGAGCTTGCTCGCGATAGCGGCCCCAGGCTCACCACCGCATCAAAGCGACCGCGCAATGATCTCCTTCATGATTTCATTGGTCCCGGCATAGATCCGCTGCACCCGCGCATCCGCCCACGCCCGTGCGATCGGGTATTCCCACATGAAGCCGTAGCCGCCATGCAACTGCACGCACTCGTCGAGCACCTTGCATTGCAGGTCGGTGCCCCAGTACTTGGCCATCGCCGCCGTCGGCACGTCCAGCTTGCCTTGCAGGTGCAATTCCAGGCAACGGTCGACGAAGACCCGACCAATCTGGATTTCGGTGGCCATTTCCGCAAGCTTGAAACGGGTGTTCTGGAAGTCGGCGATGGTTTTGCCGAACGCCTTGCGCTCGCGGGTGTAATCCAGGGTCCATTGCAGCGCCGCTTCGGCCGAAGCCAGGCCGCCGATGGCAACCGTCAGGCGCTCCTGGGGGAGCTCTTGCATCAGGTAGGCAAAGCCCATTCCGGCCTGCCCGAGCAGGTTGTCCTTCGGCACGCGGACATCCTGGAAGAACAATTCCGACGTGTCCTGGGCTTTCATGCCGACTTTTTCCAGGCGCTTGCCCTTTTCGAAGCCCGGTGTGCCCGCTTCCACCAGAAACAGGCTGGTGCCCTTGGCGCCAGCCTTGGGATCGGTCTTGGCGACCACGATCACCAGGTCCGCCAGGAAGCCATTGGTGATGAACGTCTTGGAGCCGTTGATGACGTACTCATCGCCGTCGAGCACCGCCGTGGTCTTCACGCCTTGCAGGTCGGAACCGGCGCCCGGCTCGGTCATGGCGATGGCCGTGACCATTTCGCCGGACACCAGTTTGGGCAAGTACTTGTGTTTCAGCGCTTCACTGCCGTAATGCAGGATGTACGGCGCGACGATGTCGGAATGCAGCGAGAAACCGATCCCCGTCAGCCCCAGGCGCCCGATCTCCTCGATCACCACCGTGCTGTAGAGGAAGTCCGCGTCCAGCCCGCCATAGGCTTCTGGAAGGTGCGAGCACAACATGCCCGCCTCCCCTGCCTTATTCCAGAGCTGGCGATCGACATGCCCCTGTTTTTCCCACTGGCTGTGGTACGGCACGGCTTCTTTTTCGAGGAAGGTTCGTACGCTGTCGCGAAATAATTCGTGCTCGGGACTGAACAGTGTTCTTGGGATCATGGCTCACCTTTGGTTATTGTTGGACGTGGTTATCCGACAGAGCCTAAGCCTGCGGTGTGCGACAGGACACTGGACACATCCGACAAAAAATAAGACGATCCAGCCGTCTGTTGACCACTTTCCCCTATAAAAATAAAGATGAACTATGTCTATGCACGTCTCCACGCCCTTGCGGCGCGTCAGCATCCTGGCAATCGACCGGGTCTTCGCCTTCACGCTCATGCAAGCCAAGGATTTTTTCCACCTGGCCAGCCTGCGCTATGGCAAACAACTGGGCCAAGGCCTGACGCCGGCGTTTGAAACCCGCCTGGTCAGCCCCGATGGCAAACCGGTGAACAGCTTCAGCGATGTGATCATGCCGGTGGACGGTGGCCTGGAAAATACCGACGTCATCATCCTGCCAGCCTTCTGGGATGATTTCGCCAGCCTCTGCCAACGTTACCCCCAGATCCTGCCCTGGCTGCGCGAACAACACGCTCGCGGCGCGGTGCTCTGCGGCGAAGCCACCGGGGTGTTCTGGCTGGCCGAGGCCGGGCTGCTCGACGGCAAGGAAGCCACCACCTATTGGCGTTTCTTCAATGCCTTCAAGGAACGCTTCCCCCAGGTGCACCTGAACCAGGACAAGCACCTGACCGACGCCGACAACCTGTTCTGCGCCGGCGGCACGACCTCAGCCTGCGACCTCTACATTTACCTCATTGAACGCTTCTGTGGCGCCAACGTGGCCCAGGCCGTGGCGCGGGACATCCTGTATGAAGTGCAACGCAGCTATTCGCCAGGACGGATCGGCTTCGGCGGGCAGAAATTGCACCAGGACGTGATCATCCTGCAGATCCAGCAATGGCTCGAAGAGCACTTCGCCGATAAATTCCGCTTCGAGGACGTTGCCCGGGAACACGGCATGAGCATCCGCAATTTCATGCGCCGCTTCCAGACCGCTACCGGCGACAAACCGCTGCATTACCTGCAACGGCTGCGGATCGAAACCGCCAAGGGCCTTCTTTCCGGCAGCCGCAAGAGCATCAAGACCATCAGCTACGAAGTTGGCTATGACGACGCGAGCTTTTTCGCACGGCTGTTCCGGCAACATACCGACCTGTCGCCGAACCAGTATCGGCAGCAGTTTCAGCAGGCGGCGTGAATCAAGGGTTGAATACAGTCCAATGTGGGAGCGAGCTTGCTCGCGAAAGCGGTGGATCAGCTTGCATCTATGCTGAACATGCCGCCCCCTTCGCGAGCAAGCTCGCTCCCACAGGGTTATGCAGTGAACTGCTCAATCTCACGCGCACAAAAAAGGCCTGCAATCGCAGGCCTTTTTTTGTGCTCCGAGTCATCTATGGCTTATGCGCCCGCGACAGGAACTCGTGGGATTGCATCTCCAGCAAACGACTCAAGGTCCGCTGGAACTCGAAGGTCAAGCGACCGCCGGTGTAGAGGTCCTTAAGTTCGACTTCGGCCGAAATGATCAGCTTCACGTTACGGTCGTAGAACTCGTCGACCATGTTGATGAAGCGCCGGGCGATGTCGTCAGTGGTGACGCTCATCTGCTCGACGCCGCTGAGCAACACGGCGTGGAAGATCTTGCCCAGTTCGATGTAGTCGTTCTGGCTGCGCGGGCCGTCGCACAGTTCGCGGAAGTCGAACCAGGCCACGTCGTCGCAGGTGCGGATGGCGCGGATCTCGCGGTTTTCGATGATCAGCACATCGTTTTCCACCGCCTGGGTGCACTCCGGCGTCAGGGCGCGAAAGCTCTTGCGCAGGCTTTCTTCGGCGGCGGCATCCAAGGGAAAGTGGAACAGCTCCGCTTGTTCGAGGTGACGCAGGCGGTAGTCGACGCCGCTGTCGACATTGACGATTTCGGTGTGTTCCTTGATCAGCGCAATGGCCGGCAGGAACCGCGCCCGCTGCAGGCCGTCCTTGTACAGGCCGTCCGGCACGATGTTCGAGGTGGCGACCAGGGTCACGCCGTTCTTGAACAGCTCTTCCATCAAGGTGCCGAGGATCATGGCGTCAGTGATGTCGGAAACGAAAAACTCATCGAAGCAGATCACCCGGGTCTCGTCGGAAAAACGCTTGGCGATGATGGTCAGCGGGTTCTTCTCGCCACCCAAGGTCTTCATTTCCTCGTGCACGCGCTTCATGAAGCGGTGGAAGTGCGTCCGTGTCTTTTCCTTGAACGGCAACGCTTCGAAGAAGGTGTCCACCAGGTAGGTCTTGCCACGGCCGACGCCGCCCCAGAAGTACAGGCCCTTGACCGGTACCTGGTCTTTTTTGCCGAACAGTTTGCCCAACAGGCCCGGCTTGTTGTTCGAGGCCGCGACCAGGTCGTCGTACAGGCGCTGCAAATGCCGCACCGCCGTTTCCTGGGCTGCGTCGTGGAAGAACTCCGGGCGTTTCAGATCAGCTTGATATCGTTCTAGGGGCGTCATATTCGTTAGCAAGGCAACAAAAACGGGCCGTCACTGTAGCGATGGCCCAGAGGAATGGCAATCGGCCCTTATTCGGGCCGATGGTCGGGTGACGCGCTGGAGTCAGTCCTGGGCAGGCGTCAGGGCGACGCGTAGCGCATCGATGGCCGCATCCCGGGCGGCGCTGTCGGCGAAGGCCGGGCTGTTCGCCACGCACTCGCCTTCGAGCCAGACGCTGAAGCTCAGGTCGTCGCTGCGCACGTCCAAGGGCTGGCCGGACTGCAATTGCTTGGTCACCTGCCCGGCGGTCTTGCCGTCGGCAAAATTGTTCGACAGCAACAGTTGCTCGCCATCGGCAGAAAGCAGGCGGAAACGGAAGCTGCCGTCCTCCTCGCGAAAGCTGACGAAACGTGCCGCCTTGGCCGCTTTCTTTTTGGTCTGGGTGGCCACCTGGACCTGGCTGACAAACGAACGCAGGCCAACAGCCTCGCGCAATTCGTTGAGGAACGGCGTTGCCACGGCCCGGGCCTTGCTCGCGCCCAGTTGCAGGATGTCTTCAAGGTCCGATGGACGCTCGATGAATTGGTGATAACGCTCGCGCGCTTCACCCAGCTCGCTGTCGAGCAACTGGAACAGACGGTTCTTGGCTTCGCCCCAACCCAGGCCTTGCAGCAGCTCGCTGCGGAACTCGGCGGACTGTTCGGCAGTGGCGAAGGCCTGGAACAGGGTGAACAGGTGCGAATTGTCCGGATCCTTGGCTTCGCCCGGGGCGCGGGAGTCGGTGACGATCCGCGAGATCGCGTCTTTCATGTCCTTGGCGCTGGTGAACAACGGGATGGTGTTGTCGTAGCTCTTGGACATCTTGCGGCCATCGAGGCCTGGCAGCGTGGCCACGCTTTCTTCGATCAGCGCCTCGGGCATGGTGAAGAACTCTTTGCCCTGGCCAAACAGATGATTGAAACGCTGGCCGATGTCGCGGGCCATCTCCACGTGCTGGATCTGGTCGCGGCCGACCGGCACCTTGTGGGCGTTGAACATCAGGATGTCGGCGGCCATGAGGATCGGGTAGCTGTAGAGGCCCATGGTGACGCCGGCGTCCGGGTCTTCACCGACTTCGACGTTCTTGTCCACCGAGGCCTTGTAGGCGTGGGCGCGGTTGAGCAGGCCCTTGGCGGCGACGCAGGTCAGCAGCCAGGTCAGTTCCGGGATCTCGGGAATATCGGACTGGCGATAGAACGTCACACGCTCCACGTCCAGGCCGCCGGCCAGCCAAGTGGCGGCAATCTCCAGACGCGACCGCTGGATACGCAGCGGGTCATCGCACTTGATCAGGGCGTGATAGTCGGCCAGGAAGTAGAACGAATCGGCGTTGCTGTCGCGGCTGGCGAGGATCGCCGGACGGATGGCGCCGGCATAGTTGCCCAGGTGCGGGGTGCCGGTGGTGGTGATGCCGGTCAGGATACGGGTACGCGTCGTCATGGGTTATCGCTTGTCAGACTGCTGTCAATTCGAGAGGCGCGGCAGGATCAGATCCTTGAGATCGGTCAGCTTGCCATGAAAAAAGTGTCCGCATTCTGCCACTTTCAGCAGCTCATGGGGGCGCTGAAGCGTATCGGACCATGCGTAAACCAGCTGCGGATCGACCACTTCGTCGGTTTCCGGCTGGATCACGGTCAACTCGCCACCGGTCGGCAAGGGCGATTGCTCGTCCAGGCGCATCACCGCCGGGGCCACCATGAACAGGTGCTTGACCGGTTGCCCCTGGGCTTCCAGGCGCCCGCCCAGGCTGGCGGCGACAAAGCCGCCGAAGGAAAAACCGAACAGGGTCAGGGGCAGTTGCGGGTATTTTTCACGCAGCCATTGGGCGACCGCCTGGGCATCGTCCACCTCGCCGGTGCCCATGTCATGACTGCCTGCACTGGCGCCCACGCCACGATAATTGAAACGCAACGTAACCAGGCCAGCATCACGGGCAGTGCGTTGCAGGGTCGAGACTACTTTGTTGAGCATGGTCCCGCCTTGCACCGGGTTCGGGTGGCAGATCAGCGCCAGGCCACGGGGGGCCTCACTGTCCAGGTACAAGGCTTCCAGTTGGCCCACGGGGCCATCGATGACGACAGGGGTTTCGCGCATAAGCAAGGGAAAGAACTCCGTGACCCCGAATTGGGTCGACTCGTCTAGCTAAAGTCTGTGCCTGGCATGATTGCGATGTTCTTCGCGGTATACAGCGCAGGTCCGAGCCGTTAACGTAAAGCAAAGCCGTTTATAGAGGAAGGACTCGTGGAACACTCGCTCTTAGTTTGGTTGTTGCCGACTCTTGCCCTGGTTGCCGGTGTCGCCATTGGATTCCTGCTTGCCCGACTGCTGCCCAACGCGGTGCCCAACAGCACGCAACGTCAGCTGGACGACATTCAGGAACGTTTCGACAGTTATCAGAATGAAGTGGTCACTCACTTCAACAGCACCGCTTCTCTGGTGAAAAAACTCACCCAGAGCTACCAGGATGTCCAGGATCATTTGTCCGAGGGTGCCAATCGCCTGGCCCTGGACGAGCAGACTCGCCAGCGCCTGCTGGCCGCCCTGCAAGCCGATGCGGCACAGACTCCACGGGAACGCCTGACCCCACCCAAAGGGATTCAGGAACCGCCGCGGGACTACGCCCCCAAGGCCCCGAATTCACCCGGCATGCTCGATGAGCATTACGGTTTGAAGAAGTAATACCGAGCGACACCCAAAAGCCCGCCCGATTACCTGATCGGGCGGGCTTTTTATTGACTTAAGAAAACCCCTCTGTGGGAGCGAGCTTGCTCGCGATGACGGTGGCATATCCAACATCATCGGTTCAGGCAGATCGCTATCGCGAGCAAGCTCGCTCCCACAGGTGTGATCGGGGCATGCGCAAATGCTGCGTCCACCACAAACTCCCTGTGGGAGCGAGCTTGCTCGCGATGACGGATGGCGATTGCCCAGGCGCTGGCGATGCGGCTCATCACAAAGGTCTAAACACTAGCGGCAAAAAAAGGGCCCCCTGTTTCCAGAGGGCCCCTTTCATTTACCACCCAGCGGTTTACGGGTATTGCTGATAAGTCTGGCCCTGCTGCTGCGGTGCCTGCTGGTAATTCTGGCCCGGAATGGCCTTGAGGTTGACCTCGACCCGACGGTTCTGCGCACGACCATTGACGTCGGCGTTGCTCGCCACCGGGTTGTCCGGGCCGGCGCCACGGGCCGACAGGTTGGCACCGCTCACGCCCTGGGACGTCAGGTAGGTCGCCACGCTCTGGGCACGGCGCTGGGACAGGTCCATGTTGTGCTGGCGGCTGCCGGTGCTGTCGGTGTAACCGACGATCTCGATCTGGTTCTGGTTGAACTCCTTGAGGGAGTTGGCCAGGTTGTTCAGCGGCTGGTAGAAGCTGGGCGCGATGTTCGCCGAGTCAGTGGCGAAGGTGATGTTGCCCGGCATGATCAGCTTGATCTGGTCACCCTGGCGCTGCACTTCAACACCGGTATTGGCCATGCTGGCGCGCAGTTTCTTTTCCTGCTGGTCGGCGTAGTAGCCGTAGCCGGCCGCGGAAGCCCCCACCACCGCCGCGCCGATCAACGCGCCCTTGCCACGGTTATCGTGACCGATGGCCGCACCGGCCAAGGCTCCCGCCAGCGCACCAAGGCCTCCGTACTTGGCGGTTTTGCTCATGCCCGACGATTCGGTAGAGGCCTGGCCCTGGTTGTCATAGGGGTTAGGCGACGCACAGCCGGACAACAAGGCCACAGCAGTAGCGACAACGATCAAGCGACGCGAGGTGAACATGGAATGCTCCTGGTTTTCAGTCTGAAGTGCCAGGGCGTAAGCAATCGACTCTGGCAGGCGTTGGAACGCGCCAATCGTTAAAAATTCCGTCCCGCTGCGTTGCGCTTCGCCCGGCTCACCGATAAAAACCGTCCGCCGGGCGAACGCCCCTCAGCCCTGCGCCAGACAGCGGCTCACGCCCCTGACAATCATCTCCACTTCCCGCCCATCGAGCGTCAGCGGCGGCAGCAGGCGGATGGTCTGCCCCCGGGTGACATTGATCAGCAGGCCGTGGTCCTGGGCGGCGCGAAGGGTCAGGTCGCGGACCGGTTGCTTGAGCTCAATGCCGATCATCAAGCCCTGGCCGCGAATCGCCAACACATTCGGGTTGTCCGCCAACTCCGTCCGCAGCCGGCTCAGCAACTGTTCGCCCTGGTGCCTGGCGTTATCCACCAGCGCTTGTTCCTCGATGATGTCCAGCACCGTGCAACCGACCCGACAGGCCAGCGGATTGCCGCCAAACGTACTGCCATGGCTGCCAGGGGTAAACAGCTCGGCAGCCTTGCCCCGTGCCAGGCAGGCACCGATGGGCACACCGTTGCCCAGGCCTTTGGCGAGGGTCATGACGTCCGGCACGATGCCCTCGTGCTGGAACGCGAACCACTGGCCGGTGCGACCGATGCCGGTCTGGATCTCGTCGAGCATCAACAGCCAGGCGCGCCGGCTGCACAGCTGCCGCAAGGCCTTGAGATAACCCGGTGGGGCGAGTTGCACACCGCTTTCGCCCTGGATCGGCTCCACCAGCACCGCGACGATGCGTTCGGCGTGAGCCTGTTGAATCTGCTCCAGCGCCGCGAGATCGCCGAACGGCACCTTGATGAAATCCCCCGGCAAACGGTTGTAGCCCAGCCGCACGGACGGGCCGTCGCTGGCGGACATGGTGCCCAAGGTGCGCCCATGGAACGCATTGTCCATGACCACCACCAACGGCTGCTCGATGCCCTTGTGCCAGCCGTATAGGCGCGCCAGTTTCAGCGCGGTTTCGTTGGCCTCGGCGCCTGAGTTGTTGAAAAACGCCCGCTCCAGCCCCGACAGCCGGGTGAGCTTTTGCGCCAGGCGTTGCTGCCAATCGATGCTGTACAGGTTGGACGTATGCAACAGCAGGCCGGCCTGCTCGCTGATGGCGGCCACCAGCCGCGGGTGGGAATGGCCGACATTGGTCACCGCCACGCCCGCCACCGCATCGAGGTATTCGCGGCCGTCCTGGTCCCACAGGCGCGTCCCCAAGCCATGGGTGAAATTCAGCGCCAGGGGTTGGTAAGTGGTCATCAGGCAGGCAGCAGTCATGGCATCAGGCTCCATTGGTTGGTTTTTTCCAGTATGGTTAGCCACCAAGACTGGATAAACACTGCTTTACTTCAATCATTTAAAAGCCGAGCTTGATAATGGACCTGTTCCAGGCAATGACCGTTTACGTGAAGGTGGTCGAAACCGGAAGCCTGACCGCGGCATCCCAGGCGTGCGAAATGTCCACCACCATGGTGGGCAATCATCTTCGTGCCCTGGAGCAACGCCTCGGCGTGCGCCTGATCAACCGTACGACACGGCGCCAGCGCCTGACGGAATTCGGCTCGACCTACTACCAGCGCTGCCTGGAAGTACTGGGGCTGGTGGCCGACTCCGAGCGCCTGGCCGAACAGACCCAAGGCGAGCCCACCGGCACCCTGCGCATCACCGCACCGCTGACCTTCGGCACCGAACGCCTCGCGCCGGCCCTGGCCGAATTCAGCCAGCGCTTCGCCCAGGTCAAGCTCGACGTGGTGCTGACCAACCAGCGCCTGGACCTGCTCGACCATGGATTCGACGTCGCCATCCGCCTCGGCCATCCCGACCCGAAACTGATTGCCCGCCCATTGCTGGACTACACCCTGACCATCTGCGCTTCCCCCGCTTACCTGGCCCGGCGCGGCACGCCGGAACAACCTGCGGATCTGCAGCAACACGATTGCCTGTCGTTCGCCTATTCGGCAGCAGACGAATGGCGCTTCGCCCAGGATCACTGGCCCATCAACGGGCCGGACGGCGAGATCAAAGTGCCGGTGAACGGACCGATGCTGATCAACAGTTCCTCGGGTCTGCATCGCGCAGCCCTGGCCGGGATGGGCGTGGTGATGCTGCCCGATGCCCTGGTCGCCCAGGACCTGAAGCATGGACACCTGGTGGCGTTGCTGCAGGACTACCAATTGCCCCATCGGCCGATGAGCCTGATGTATGCGCAGGATCGCTACCGTTTGCCGAAACTGCGCAGTTTTGTCGAGTTTGCGCTGGAGAAATGGGGCAAACCCCACCCCCCAGCCGGGTGATGTTGTGGCGAGGGGATTTATCCCCGCTGGGTTGCGCAGCAACCCCAAGGCTGTCGGTTCACATAGCAGGTGAGTCGGGTTTGATGACTTTGGGGGCCGCTATGCGACCCAACGGGGATAAATCCCCTCGCCACAAAAGCAAATCCCGCCTGAACATCCCCCGCTAGTGACGCCCCGCCCCATCAGCTACTCTTTCTCCTTGGACGAGCATTTTGATATCAAGGCTGATTGAGGAAACGACGATGGGAGATGCCTCGAACATCGACATGCTGCGGTTCGACCTGTCCGATCTGGACGAAGGCGTGCTGCACACCATCCTGGAACTGGTCAGCGATGGCATCTGGGATTGGAATGCCAACACCGGCTTCGTCTACCGCAACCCCGGCTGGTACACGATGCTTGGCTACCTGCCCCATTCACTGGACAACACCGTGCTGACTTGGGAAAGCGTGATCCACCCGGAGGATTACCCACGGGTCATGGCGTTGTTCGACGACTACCTGGAACAACGATCCCACCGCTACCAGGCCGAATACCGTTGCCGCGCGCGCGACGGGTCCTACATCTGGATCGAGGACCGCGGCTACGTGATCGCCCGCAACCCGGACGGCACGGTGGCACGCATGATCGGCGCCCATCGCAGTATCGACGACAAGAAGCGCCTGTTCGAACAACTGGAACGGCGCAACAAATCCCTGGAAGCCATCATCGAAGAACGCACCCGCGAACTGTCCCGGGTCAACCATCAGTTGCAGATCCAGCTCGACGAAAACCGCAGGCTTGCCGAAACCGATGCCCTGACGCGAGTCGCCAACCGCTATCGCCTGGACCAGGCGCTGCCGCTGGCCTGTGAGCGCGCACAGCGTTTCCGCGAACCGCTGTCGCTGATCGCCATGGACGTCGACGACTTCAAGGACATCAACGATCGCTACGGCCACGCCTTCGGGGACGCAGCGCTGGTGCAAGTGGTGCAGAGCGTCCAGCACTGCGAGCGCGACGGTGATTTGCTGGTGCGCTGGGGCGGTGACGAATTCATCATGATCTTGCCCAACACCACCCTGGCCGACGCCTGCCTGCTGGCGGAGAACATTCGCCGAGGCCTGTCCGACCTGCTGCCGGTGGGCGACTTTCAGATCACCATGAGTTTTGGCGTGGTGCAGCGGTACGACGATGAACAGCACGCGACGTTGTTGCACCGTGCGGACCAGGCGCTGTATCGCTCCAAGATGGCGGGCAGGAATGTGATTTGTGAATGAACGGTGCCCCGCCAACGACAAAAAACAATGCAGACATGAGGCGCTGGCTGAGGTCATAGGCTGTATCCGCCGCCATCAGGCCTTCGCCCTTGCCGACTCGACCTCTCCCCCCTCATCACGTCTTTACCTGGGCTGCGCCGGCTGGTCGCTGCCCCGGGAGCATTGGCCGGCCTTCGCGGCGGAAGGAACGCATTTGCAGCGCTACAGCAGCCGATTCCCCGCCGTGGAGATCAACAGCTCGTTCTACCGCCCGCACCGCCCCGCCACGTATGCAAAGTGGGCCGACAGTGTTGCCGGGGACTTTCGCTTTTCGGTCAAGGTGCCCAAGCAGATCACCCATGAACGGCGGCTGATCGATTGCAAAGGGCTTGTGGATGAATTCCTCGGGCAATGTTCGCAACTAGGGGGAAAACTTGGCTGCCTGTTGATTCAGTTGCCACCGTCGCTGGCCTTCGAGGCGGCCGTGGCCGGAGCGTTCTTCAAGGCCTTGCGGGACCGTTACCAGGGGTATGCGGTGCTTGAGCCGCGACACCCGAGCTGGCTCGCCCCCCAGGCTGCCGCGATCCTGCAAGACGAATGCATCGGCCGTGTCGCCGCCGACCCGTCGCCATTACCCGGCGGCGATCAACCCGCTGGCTGGCCTGGCATTCGCTACTACCGGCTGCACGGTTCGCCACGGATTTACTACTCGGCCTACGAAGACGCCTGGCTGGAGCGTCTCGCCCAAGCATTGAAAGCCGACTCCGACACACCGACCTGGTGCATTTTCGACAACACCGCCAGCGGCGCCGCGACCGCCGATGCGTTGCGACTGATGGACCTGATGCGAGACTGAAACCCGCCACCGGCAACAAATGGTCAGTTGCTACCGGTCCGACCGTGACAACACCGCTCGGGTCCAATAGATTAGGCGACCGGAAAAAAGCTCAATGCCTTTCTCGCCTCATCCCGCTAACAGAAGTAGTGAAATTTCAATGTCCGATTCCAACACCGCTGAATCCGTAGTCACCCTGTCGTCCAAAGCGGAATACGAAAACTCCATCAATCTTTCACAGCATCTGCCCCAGGCCAAAACTATCAGCGAAATGGTCCTCGATGCGTTCCAGTCGAACCGCGAAAGCGACCAGATCCGCGAACTGCGCAACGCCATCCGCCAGGCCCACGATGCCTTCGACGACGACAAGGCCTACGAACTGATGGGCCAGCTCAAACAACTCAAGGACGCCGAAGCCGCCGACTTCGCGGCCCTGGAAGACCTGAGCAGCCGCTTCCCGATCAGCCGCATCCTCTCCAGCTACAAGGACGACCCGTCGTTCCAGGAACTGGTCTACGGCCTGGCCCTGAAAGTGCTGAACCAGACCCACCAGGCCATCAGCAACCCGAGCGGCAGCAAAGGCAAGGCCTCGCGGGCCAAGAAGGAAGCCGAAGTGTTTGTCATCAGCAAGGACGGCATCAGCGTCACCCTGCCCCTGCGCACACCACGCTCCAAGCCGAACGTCGACCGCGAAGCCTTCGAATTCCTGGGCTTCAACTTCGTCGGCGAAGGCGACGAAGCCGAGCTGGAAAGCGAAACCTTCCTGGACAACGACGGCACCGAACAACCGGCCACCCGCAAGGGCATCGTCACTGCATTGCAGCAGCAGAAAGCCTTCGACGGCTACAGCATCGCCCAGCAATAAGCCGAGGTTGAGCCCGCTCCCACAGAAGTCCAAAGTGATACCCATTAAAAAGCCCCGCGCTTCTCTCGAAGGCGGGGCTTTTTAATGGGGACCAGCTATTCAAACAGCGCCAAGCCGTTCAACCATATCTGGAAACTTCTCGACCAGTTTGATCAACAAAGCCGCCTGAGCATTAGGCTTGGATTTTTCCTGTTCCCAGTTTCTAAGGGTACCTGGGCTGGTCCTGATGCTCTTGGCGAAAACGGCTTGAGACATGTGGAGCTTGTCGCGCAACGCCACGATTTCCTGGGCCGACACCTCGGGAGCCGGTTTGTCTTCGATCGATATCTGGCGAAGGGTAATCTTGCCCTCGCGGTGAGCGGCCATCTCCTCGACACCTTGCATCATCTCGGCAAACAGATCGCGCTTTTTCATAAGGTACCTCGTACTTTCAACTCAGCTTCTATGGCACGCTTGAGCGTCTTCTCTTGCTCGGAGGTCAGGTTTTCCAACTCATCCTTGTCATAAATCGCGAACATCCAGAACTGACGATCGTTCATGAGCCAATAGTAAATGACTCGCAACCCACCTCGCTTCCCTTTGCCACGACGTTCATCGAACCAGCGCAGCTTACGAAAGCCGCCGGTACGTGGCATGACGTCACCGACCTCTGGATGCTGCAGCATATAGGACTGAAGCAGGCGATATTCATCGTCAGTCAGGTAATTGCCAACCGTAGAGGTGAACGTAGTCGTTTCAAAAAATAGGGTACGCATGGCAGAAACTATAGGCAAATTGCGCATAGTTCAACAAACCAGAATCTATTGCGACGAATGACAGCCAATCCATGCCCTCCTCGACAAAAAGCCCCGCGCTTCTCTCGAAGGCGGGGCTTTTTTTGCAGCGTCTGAAGCTTAAGGCGCGTACGTCAGCAACAGCTCACTCGGCACTTTGAAGTCCAGGGACATCATGACGCTCAGGGCGGTGATGGTGAAGATCGAGAACACGAACAGCTTGCGTGCCCAGATCGTGTCATCCACCGCCTTATAGCCGGTCCAGGCCATGTACAGCCAGTACATGCCCATGGCGGCGGCGACGGCGAGGTAGCTCATGCCGGCGTAGCCGCTGAAGGTCAGCATCAAGGTCGCCACCAGGAAGGCCAGGATGTAGAGCAGGATGTGCTTCTTGGCCACGCGGATGCCGCGCTTGACCGGCAGCACCGGAATCGAGGCCGCCAGGTAGTCGTTGAAGCGGAAGATCGCGATGGCGTAGGAATGCGGCATCTGCCACAGGCTGAACATCACCAGCAGCGTCAGCGCCGCGACGTCGAAGCTGTTGCTCACCGCCACGTAGCCAATCACCGGCGGCATCGCCCCCGACAGACTGCCCACCAGCGTGCCGTGGACCGACTTGCGCTTGAGGTACAGGCTGTAGAGACCAACGTAGATAACAAAACCGATCACCGCGAACAACGCCGCCAACGGATTGGCCACCCAGTACAGCAGCGCCACGCCGGCCACGCCCAGCACCGTGGCGAATGCCAGGGCCAGTTGCACCGGAATCAGGCCTTGGACCAGCGCCCGATTCTTGGTGCGTTCCATCTTGATGTCGATGTCGCGGTCGATGCAGTTATTGAACACGCAACCGGACGCCACCACCAGGGAAGTGCCAATCATCGCAGCCAGGAAGATGGCCAGATCGACATGCCCTTTCGAGGCCAGGAAAAACCCGCCTGCCACAGAAAGCACGTTACCGAAAATGATCCCCGGCTTGGTGATTTGGATAAAGTGCTTCAGGGACATCCGGATTTTCCTCAGTGCGCCATCATGTTGGTGTGGATGCTGAACATGATCCACAACGACAGGCCGACCAGCAGGACAATCACGATCGCGGCAAAGACAAACGCGACCACATTGTTACGTTGGGCGGCGGAGCGGTCCAGGTGCAGGAAGTACACCAGGTGCACCAATACCTGGACCACGGCGAAGATCAGGATGATCCACAGGGTCAGGCTCTTGGGCAGCGACGGGTACATCACCAGGCCGAACGGGATGACGGTCAGGATCACCGACAGGATGAAACCGATGGCGTAGGACTTGACGCTGCCGTGGCCGGCGTCGTGACCATCATGAGAATGAGCGTTAGCCATTTACAGGGTCCCCATCAGATAAACAACGGTGAATACGCAGATCCACACCACGTCCAGGAAGTGCCAGAACAGGCTCAGGCAGCTCAGGCGTGTCTTGTTGGTAGCGGTCAGGCCGTTTTTGTGGACCTGGTACATCATGATCGCCATCCAGATCAGGCCGCTGGTCACGTGCAGACCGTGGGTGCCGACCAGGGTGAAGAACCCGGACAGGAAGCCGCTGCGGCTAGGGCCGTAGCCTTCGGCGATCAGGATATGGAACTCGTTGATCTCCATGCCGATAAAGCCGGCACCGAACAGGAAGGTCATGCCCAACCAGCCCAGCACCTGGCTCTTCTTGCCTTTGAACAACGCCAGCATGGCGAAGCCGTAGGTGATCGAACTGAACAGCAGCAGCGCGGTTTCGCCCAGTACGTACGGCAGTTCGAAGATGTCGTGGCCCGACGGGCCACCGGCGACGTTGTTAACCAGCACCGCGTAGGCCGCGAAGATCGACGCAAACAGAATGCAGTCGGTCATCAGGTAGAGCCAGAAACCGAATACGGTCATCTCGCCCGAGTCGTGGTGATGGTCATCGTGCCCATGGTCATGACCATGGGCGTGTCCAACAGTGGTCACTAAGTTCGACATGGTTTAAGCCTGTTCCAACGAGGTTTCAACACGGGTGGCGGTGGCTGGGACTTTCCCGGCCGCTACCAGACGTTTGTGCTGCTCGGCTTCGATGCGCTCGATAACATCCACCGGCACCATGTAGCCCTGATCGTCACGGGCGGCATGGATAGTGAAATACACCACGGTGCCGACCAGGCTGGCGATGGCCAGCCACCAGATGTGCCAGATCATCGCGAAACCGAACACGGTCAACAGAGCGCCCATGACCACACCGGTGGCGGTGTTGTTGGGCATGTGGATCGGCTCGTACTTGGCCGGAACCGGGTACGCGGTGCCGTTTTCCTTGGCTTCGGTGAACGGGTCGATGACGTCGGCTTTTGGCAGCACGGCGAAGTTGTAGAACGGCGGTGGCGAAGAGGTCGACCATTCCAGGGTATGGGCATTCCACGGGTCGCCGTGTTCGCACATGTTCTCTGGCTTGTTGCGGTCACGCACGCTCACATACAACTGGATCAGCTGGCAGGCGATGCCGACAGCGATCATCACCGCACCGAACATGGCGACGTACAGGTACGGCACCCACTCAGGGTTGGTGGTGGTGTTCAGGCGACGGGTCATGCCCATGAAGCCCAGTACATAGAGCGGCATGAACGCGACGAAGAAGCCGGTGATCCAGAACCAGAACGCAGCCTTGCCCCAGCCTTCGTGCAGCTTGAAGCCGAACGCTTTCGGGAAGTAGAAGGCGAAGCCGGCGATGTAGCCAAACACCGCGCCGCCGATGATCACGTTATGGAAGTGCGCGATCACGAACAGGCTGTTGTGCAACACGAAGTCAGCACCCGGGATGGCCAGCAGTACGCCGGTCATGCCGCCGATGGCGAAGGTCACCATGAAGCCCAGGGTCCACATCACGTGGCTGGTGAAACGCAGGCGGCCCTGATAGATGGTGAACAGCCAGTTGAACAGCTTCACCCCCGTCGGGATCGAAATCAGCATCGTCGCCAGGCCGAAGAAGGCGTTGACGCTGGCACCCGAACCCATGGTGAAGAAGTGGTGCAGCCAGACCATGAAGCCCAGTACCGAGATCGCGCCGGAAGCGTAGATCATCGAATGGTGGCCGAACAGTTTCTTGCCGGAGAAAGTCGAGATGACTTCAGAGAAAATACCGAACGCCGGCAGGATCAGGATGTACACCTCAGGGTGACCCCAGGCCCAGAACAGGTTCACGTACATCATCGGATTTCCACCCAGTTCATTGGTGAAAATGTGGAAATCCATGTAACGGTCAAGCGTCAACAGAGCGAGGGTAGCGGTCAGGATCGGGAAGGAAGCGACGATCAGGACGTTGGCCCAGGTGCAGGTCCAGGTGAAGATCGGCATGTCCATCAGCTTCATGCCCGGGGTACGCATTTTCACCACGGTGGCCAGGAAGTTGACCCCCGTCAGCGTTGTCCCCAACCCGGATAGCTGTAGCGCCCAGATGTAGTAATCCATCCCCACGCCCGGACTGTATTGCAAGCCCGACAGCGGTGGATAGGCCACCCAGCCGGTCTTGGCGAATTCGCCAACGCCCAGGGACAGGTTGATCAGCACCACGCCGGACACCAGCAACCAGAAGCTCAGGGAGTTCAGGAACGGGAAGGCCACGTCACGGGCACCGATCTGCAGCGGCACCGCAAGGTTCATCAGGCCGGTGAAGAACGGCATCGCCATGAAGATGATCATGATCACACCGTGGGCGGTGAAGATCTGGTCATAGTGTTCAGGCGGCAGGTAGCCAGGCGAACCCTCGGTGGCCATGGCCAGTTGGGTACGCATCATGATGGCGTCGGCGAAACCGCGCAGCAGCATGACCATGGCGACGATGATGTACATCACGCCGATTTTCTTGTGGTCGACCGACGTCAGCCACTCGGTCCACAGGTAGGTCCACTTCTTGAAATAAGTGATACCGGCGAACAATGCCAGACCACCGAGCGCGATGATGGCGAGGGTCACCATGACAATCGGCTCGTGGAACGGGATCGCTTCCCAACTTAATTTACCTAACATCGTTTACTCCTCTGCCCCGGCAGCTGAATGCGAGCTCATGTCCATCCCTTCCATGTTGTGAGCCACTTCCTTCTCTTTCTTCTCGTGGTGCATCGGCTTGCCCGGATTCATCCCTTCATACTTGTCGATGATGGTCTGGAACAGGTTCGGCGTAACCGACGAGTAGAGTTCGACTGGGTTGTTCTGGCTCGGTTTGGAAAGGGCTTCGTATTCAGCTTTTTCAAGCTGTTTAGGTGCCTTCTTCACATCGTTGACCCAGGCGTCGAAATCTTCCTGGGTCGTGGCGATTGCTTTGAACTTCATGCCGGTAAAGCCCGCGCCGCTGTAGTTGGCGGAGATACCGTCGAGTTCGGCGTTCTGGTTGGCGATCAGGTGCAGCTTGGTCTGCATGCCCGCCATCGCGTAGATCTGGCCGCCCAGGCCCGGGATGAAGAACGAGTTCATCACGGTGTCGGAGGTGACCTTGAAGTTGATCGGCGTATGGGCCGGGAACACGATCTTGTTGACGGTGGCGATGCCCTGTTCCGGATAGATGAACAGCCACTTCCAGTCCATCGAGACCACTTCAATGGTGATCGGCTTGACGTCGGAATCCAGCGGACGATACGGGTCCAGGGCATGGGTCGACTTGTAGGTGATGTAACCCAAGGCAATGATGATCAGCACCGGAATGGTCCACACCGCCACTTCGATCTTGGTCGAATGCGACCATTTTGGCGTGTAGGTGGCCTTGGTGTTGGTTGCGCGGTACTTCCAGGCGAACAGGAAGGTCATGACGATGACCGGCACGACGACCAGCAACATCAGCAGCGTGGCGGTGATGATCAGGTTTCGTTCATCCAGGCCGACCTGGCCCTTGGGATCGAGCAAGGTCATGTTGCAGCCTCCCAGCAGCAACGTGCCGAGCAGCGGCAACAAGCCTAGTAATCGGGGGTACCTGTTTTTACTCATCTCACGACCTCTAAAGCAGCTTGCGCAATGCAGTTGGGTTTTGATCGCCAACACTTCACCCTGCCAAGGGTTGGCATTTTCTTGGATTGAATAAGGGCTGCCCATCGAACGTCAGCGGCTGTTCGACACATCCTGGGCCAGCGGTGAGTTCTTATTCGTTGGTCAAAAGGCCTAGTTCAAGCCCAATTCCATTTGGTGCGGGTAGTTGGAGGCACCGACACCTGGGGTCGCATGGGGCGCTGGCGCCCTTCGACCACTCTCATGCTCAAGCCTGAGCCGGGTCGGAAAATCGGTGCGGGCGATTGTAGTGAGGTGAGGCGCTGTAGACCATGTCTCATCCCGAAATAATTTTTATCCGATCCGGCAACAATCTCTTGCCGATATTGCAACGGGCCAGCATCTTATCGAAATTAATTCTCAACAAGAACCCCAAAAAACGTAGGTCTACTACGCCCGATTTAGACAGCTCGAGAGGATTAAGAAGGGCTTTTTCGTCTGGCAAGGGCCCAGTTTTCGGGGCCTTCGGCGCCTGACGCTACGCTGTTAAAAATGCCTGCTGCAGGTCATGCGCGGGTTGCGAAAGCAGACGTTTTTTTGTTACAGGAAACAGCGCTTGATCACCTTCGCAGAGGCTGAACGCCGCAAGATATGTGACAACGTGTCGCACATTGCCGCAGGTCATTCTTGCCTCGGATCAAGGACGCTCCGGTTCTAGCGTGAAACGCAAAACGCCCCGGTTCTCCAAGAGAGAAACCAGGGCGTTTCGTTGAGGCGTTTCAGCGAAGCGGTTTGCGGTTACGTGACACCAGCAACGGCACCAGAATCGCCGTCAACACGAAGGCCACCAGTGCCCATTGCGCCAGAGACAAGCCCAGGATCGGTGGGTAGGGGGTGGAGCAAAAGCCATCGACCTGGAAACCCAGCGGGAAGATCTTCGCCAACGGCAAGTCATCGACAATCGGTTGCAACACGTCGATGCCGCAACTGACTGCGGGGAAGAACTGGGTGTACACGTGATGCCCAGCCACACCGGCACCCGCGAGGGCACAGAGCACCACCAGGCCTTCGAAGATCGTCAGGCTGCGACGGGTGCGCATGGCGGCGCCGATGAAGGCGAAGATCGCGATCAGCAACAGCGCATAGCGTTGCAAGATACACAGCGGGCACGGTGCCTCGCCGAGGGCTACCTGCATGTACAGCGCACCGCCGATCAGCGCCAGGCAGATCAGCCCCAGCAGCACCAGATAGCGCCGCTCACGGCCCAATCGCATCATTTCCTCACTCATTGCGTTTCCCTTTGTCTGCATGGATCGACGCGCAGCCTCGCGACACCCGGCGCGCGATCGGATGTACCGAAGTCTACACGCTGACCATGACAGTGAACGAGCAGAGGACGTCGACATTGGAGGGGAATAGACCGCAAGAAGGTTAACTGCGGATTAATGCGGGTCCGTTGGACAGGGGCGGACCTGCCGCCGCTATCGCGAGCAAGCTCGCTCCCACAGTTTTTTTGTGGTGTTCACAGGAGTTGTGTCCACCGCCAATCCCTTGTGGGAGCAAGCCTGCTCGCGATGAAGGCAACCGGGTCTTCCGGTTTGCCGCGACCTTACTCCAGCGCCGCCGCCGGGCCGAAGAATTCGTAGCGGCTCTGCCGGTCCGGCACGCCCAGGGCCTTGAGGTGGCGCTTGACGGCGCCCATGAAACCCTTCGGCCCAAGGAAATAGGCATCCAGGTCACGCTGCTCCGGCAGCCATTGCGCCAGTTGCTCCTGACTCAGCAGCCCCACCTTGTCCGCCGCCGGGCTCAAGCCGTCGTCTTCGTCGTAGCAGTAGAAGCGCTTGAGTTGCGGATGCCGCTTGGCCAGATCGTCGATCCAGTCGCGGAAGGCATGGGCGCGGCCGTTGCGTGCGCAGTGAATGAAATGCACCGGACGCTCGGTTTGCAGCGCTGCCTGCAACATGGCCAGGGTCGGGGTGATGCCGACGCCGCCGCTGATCAGCACCAGGGGCTTGTCGCTGGCGGTCAGGTAGAAGTCCCCGGACGGCGGGAACAACTGGATGCGGCTGCCAACCTCGAAATGATGATGCAGGTGATTCGACACCCGCCCGCCCGGCTCACGCTTGACGCTGATCCGGTACTGGCCATTGTCCGCCAGGGCCGACAGCGAATAGTTACGGCGCACTTCCTCGCCATCGAGGATGAGCTTCATGCCGATGTACTGGCCCGGCTCGGCCACCAGGATCGAGCCCTTGTCCGCCGGTTCGAAATAGAACGAGGTGATCTCCGAGCTTTCCTGGACCTTGGCCGCCAGGATGAACTCACGCTCGCCACGCCAGCCGCCCGGCGCCTCGGCTTTCTTGTCGTACATGCCGGCTTCGGCACCGATCAGGATATCGGCCAATTGGTTGTAGGCAGCGCCCCACGCCGCGATCACTTCGGGCGTGGCGATCTCGGCACCCAACACCTCGGCGATCGCCCGCAGCAGGCACGCACCGACAATCGGGTAATGTTCCGGCAGGATCTGCAAGGCAACGTGCTTGTTGACGATTTTCGCCACCAGGTCGCCCAATTGGTCGAGTTGGTCAATGTGTCGCGCATACATCAACACACCGTTGGCCAGCGCACGGGGTTGATCGCCACTGGCCTGGTGGGCCTGGTTGAACAGCGGGCGCACTTGCGGGTATTCGGACAGCATCATGCGGTAGAAGTGAGTGATCAGCGCTTCACCGCCGCTTTCAAGCAGGGGCACGGTGGAGCGAATGATGGCGCGTTCTTCTCGACTGAGCATAAGGTGACTCCTGACGTATGACCGATAACAGTTGCGTAACTCATATCAGTTTCCGTGCCATAAATTTTTATCTTTAATATCAGCAAGTTAAAAACAATGTAGTCATATCGACACGACCCGTTTTATAGTCGCTATGACTACATGGAGTCATTATGACCGCAACTGCCCTGCTCACCTCGCTGCTGCCGCTGGTGGCCGACTTGTCCCGTGAACTGCCTGAGGGCGAACGTTATCGACGCCTGCTCGGCACTTTGCGCGCCCTGCTGCCTTGCGATGCGGCGGCGTTGTTGCGCCTGGACGGCGACTGCCTGGTGCCGCTCGCCGTGGATGGCTTGAGCACCGATACACTGGGCCGGAGATTCCGCGTCAGCGAGCACCCACGCTTCGAAGCGCTGCTGGCCAACCCGCAGCCCACCCGCTTCGCCGCCGACAGCGGACTGCCCGATCCGTACGACGGGCTGGTCGAGGGGCTGGCCGAGCATCTGGAAGTCCACGACTGCATGGGCTGCCCGCTGTTCGTCGACGAGCGCCCCTGGGGCCTGCTAACCCTGGACTCTCTGGATCCGGAGCGCTTCGAGCCCATCGACCTGAGCGCCCTGCAAGCCTTCGCCAGCCTTGCTGCCGCCACGGTCAGCGCCGCCGAACGCATCGAGCGCCTGGCCTTGAAGGCCGAGGACGAACACCGCCGCGCCGAGGTCTATCGCCAAGCCAGCGGCCAGCAACACCGCGACATGGTTGGCCAGAGCAAGGCCCACAAGCGCCTGGTGGAAGAGATCACGCTGGTGGGCGGCAGCGACCTGACGGTATTGATTACCGGCGAAACCGGCGTGGGCAAGGAGCTGGTTGCCCAGGCCATCCATGCCGCGTCGAAACGCGTCGGGCAACCGCTCATCAGCCTCAACTGCGCCGCCCTGCCGGATACGCTGGTGGAAAGCGAACTCTTCGGCCATGTACGAGGCGCCTTCACCGGGGCCACGAACGACCGGCGCGGCAAGTTCGAACTGGCCGACGGCGGCACCTTGTTCCTCGACGAGGTGGGTGAGTTGTCCCTGACCGTCCAGGCCAAGTTGCTGCGGGTGTTGCAAAGCGGCCAACTGCAGCGCCTGGGTTCGGACAAGGAGCATCGGGTCGATGTGCGCCTGATCGCGGCCACCAATCGCGACCTCGCCGACGAAGTGCGCAACGGCCATTATCGGGCCGACTTCTACCATCGCCTGAGTGTGTACCCGTTGCAGGTGCCGGCGCTGCGCGAGCGCGGACGGGACGTGCTGCTGCTCAGCGGCTTCTTCCTGGAACAGAATCGTTCGCGCATGGGCCTGGGCAGCCTGCGCCTGACCAGCGACGCCCAGGCCGCATTGCTGGCCTACGACTGGCCGGGCAACGTACGCGAACTGGAACACCTGATCGGTCGCAGTGCCCTGAAGGCCTTGGGCCGGTGCCCGACGCGCCCGAAAATCCTCAGCCTCAGCGCCCAGGACCTGGATTTGCCCCAGGCGCCTGTGGATAACCCTGCACCATCGTCCACCGGCCCGGCACCGGCCCTGTCCGGCGTGACGGGGGACTTGCGCGAAGCGGTGGACCAATTCCAACGCAATTTGATCGCCGCCTGCCTGGAACGTCACCAGCACAACTGGGCCAGCGCCGCCCGGGAGCTGGGTCTGGACCGGGCGAACCTGGGGCGGATGGCCCGCAGGTTGGGGCTGAAATAGAAACCTGTGGCGAGGGGATTTATCCCCGCTGGGCTGCGCAGCAGTCCTGAAACCTTTCGCCTGCGAGTATCAGACCGAACGCGCTCGACCGCTCTGGGGTTGCTACGCAACCCAACGGGGATAAATCCCCTCGCCACAGATAAATCCCCTCGCCACGGTTCGCACATTCAAAGGAGGTTGATCGAGTGATTTGGGTCGCCGATGGCTTTCGCCCTAAAGCCTGCCCCCGACAAGTCGATAACCCGATATCACAAGCTGTTCTGGCGATCTCTTTGCTCGCCCCACCTTTTTCCACAGAAGGTTTTTATGTCTTCCAACAAAGCCCGCGCAGATTCACTTTCGCTTCTGCTGTTTACCTTGCGCAGCGGCAAGCTGATGGCGATCAACCTGCTCAAGGTCAGTGAAATCATTCCCTGCCCACCGCTGACCAAGCTGCCGGAGTCCCATCCACACGTCAAAGGCATCGCCACCCTGCGCGGAACATCGTTGTCGGTGATCGACCTGAGCCGCGCCATTGGCGAGCGGCCGCTGGAAGACCCGGACGGCGGCTGCCTGATCGTCACCGACGTGAGCCGCTCCAAACAGGGTCTGCATGTACAGGCGGTGAGCAAGATCGTGCATTGCCTGACCACCGACATCAAACCGCCGCCCTACGGTTCCGGCGGTGTGCGCGCGTTCATCACCGGCGTGACCTCGGTGGACGGCACGCTGGTGCAGGTATTGGATATCGAAAAGGTCATCCATGGCATCGCACCGGCGCAGATCGAAACCGCGCCGACCGAACTGAGCATGGAAGATGCCGAAGTCCTGGGCAACGCCCGGATCCTGGTGGTCGATGACAGCCAGGTGGCATTGCAGCAATCGGTGCACACCCTGCGTAACCTGGGCCTGCAATGCCACACCGCCCGCAGCGCCAAGGAAGCCATCGATTGCCTGCTGGAGCTGCAAGGTACTGCGCAGGAGATCAACCTGATCGTTTCCGATATCGAAATGTCGGAAATGGACGGCTACGCCCTCACCCGGACCCTGCGCGAAACGCCGGACTTCGCTCACCTCTACGTGTTGCTGCACACTTCCCTCGACAGCGCCATGAACAGTGAGAAAGCGCGACTGGCGGGCGCCAACGGGGTGCTCACCAAGTTCTCGTCGCCCGAATTGACCAAGTGCCTGATCACAGCGGCCAAGGCCGTCGCTGAACAAGGTCGCTGAACTCTATCCGCGTCGATGCGGGCCAAGCTCAACGAGGCTGCGATCTTCGCGGCCTCTGAACACTGTCCTGACCTCAGGCATACTCCTGCCCTGATTCCCCTGAACAAGGACATTGTTGATGAAAACCCCTACGCTGATCCTCCTCGGCCTCACTGCCGCCATGGCCTTTCAGGCCCAGGCTTCCAGCCCCGACGCCTGGGCCGCCTACGACAAAAAAGTGCTCGCCAGTTGCCTCAAGGCCAGCGGCCTGAAAGATCCCAAACCCGTCGGCACCGCCGCGCAATTCGACGACCGGGTGGGCTACACCGCTTTGTTGCTGCAAGGCCAGTACCCGCAGAAACACATGAAGGGAGCGACGGGCACCGAGCTATGCCTCTACCGCAAGAAAACCAGGACCGCCTTCGTGACCGAATGGGACTCGATCCGTCCGACCGACGCCCCTCGATGAATGGCGCATAACTTGCTTCGCACGGCTTATCGCGGCGTTTTTCTGTCGCCGCTTTCAGCCTATTGCCTTCGGTCGATCAATGAACACAACGTTTTCCTGCGTAGGGTGCGGTAAATGCTGCACGGGTCATCACGTTCCCCTGACGCTCGACGAAGCCAGGATGTGGGCGAATGACGACGGCCAGGTGATTGTCTTGGTCGAGGCCTTCCTGGCCAATGGTCTCGGTCTGCCGGTGGCGCAACGCGAACACGCCGAACGCCGTTCGGCGGTGGTCCGTAGCGGCAATTGCGAGGCCCTCGTGGCGATCACCTTCGCCGCTTATAACCCCGGCCCTTGCCATAATCTGGACGCTGACAACCTGTGCCGCATCTACGAGCGCAGGCCCTTGGTCTGCCGCATCTACCCCATGGAAATCAACCCCCACATCCCGCTCAATACCGCCGCCAAGGATTGTCCCCCGGAGTCATGGGAAACGGGGCCGCAGTTGATCGTCGGCGGTGAACTGGTGGACCAGGACCTGGCCCGGCTGATCGAGCGTTCACGCCAGGCCGATCGTGAAGAAATCGCCATCAAGGAACGCATTTGCGTGTCCCTGGGCATCCACACGACAGCGTTGAAGGGCGACGGATTCACGGCCTACCTGCCGAACATGGCTGCGTTTGCCGCCGCTATCGATCAGGCTCGCTCGCAGCCGGTGGACCAAGAGGCGGGTGAATGGCAGTTCCATCTGTCCGGTGATGACATTGCCAGCCAAGTAACGGCCAGTGGAGCAAGCGTTGTCAGCGAAGCGCCGGTCAACTACGCCTTCATTTCCTTGCGGGCCGCATAGGGGCTTTCAGAAGTTACAAAATCAGAGCCCACCACAGATCAAATGTGGGAGCGGGCTTGCTCGCGAAAACGGTCTGGCATTCAACATCAATGCAAGCTGACCCGACGCCTTCGCGAGCAAGCCCGCTCCCACAGGTAGAATTTGCGATATCCCAATCAAACTCCCCTCTCGCCTAACCCGCGCCAGGAATGTTAGCGTGCTTGGTATTCCCTGCAGATGAGCCTTGCACGATGAAAAAAACCGTACTTGCCTTCAGCCGTATCACGCCGCCCATGATCGAACGCTTGCGCCAGGACTTCGACGTGATCGTGCCCAACCCGTCGAACGGCGACATCAACGCGCAGTTCAACGAAGCCTTGCCCCACGTCCACGGGCTGATCGGTGTCGGTCGCAAGCTCGGCCGCGAGCAACTGCAGAACGCCACGAACCTGCAAGTGGTCTCCAGCGTGTCGGTGGGCTACGACAACTATGACCTGGCCTACTTCAATGAACGCGGGATCATGCTCACCAACACCCCGGACGTACTCACCGAAAGCACCGCCGACCTGGCCTTCGCCCTGCTGATGAGCAGCGCCCGGCGCGTGGCCGAGCTGGACGCCTGGACCAAGGCCGGGCAATGGCAAGCGACGGTTGGCCCGCAGTTGTTCGGCAGCGACGTGCATGGCAAGACCCTGGGCATCGTCGGCATGGGCAACATCGGCGCAGCCATTGCCCGACGTGGCCGGCAGGGGTTCAACATGCCGATCCTCTACAGCGGCAACAGCCGCAAGACCGAGCTGGAAAACCAGTTGGGCGCACAATTCCGAGAATTGGACCAGTTGCTGGCCGAAGCCGACTTCGTCTGCCTCGTTGTGCCGTTGAGCGAGAAAACCCGCCACCTGATCGGTCAACGTGAACTGGGGCTGATGAAGTCGAGCGCCATCCTGGTCAACATTTCCCGTGGCCCTGTGGTAGACGAACCAGCGCTGATCGAAGCCCTGCAAAACAACCGCATCCGCGGTGCCGGGCTGGATGTCTACGAGAAAGAGCCACTGGCCGAATCGCCGCTGTTCCAGCTGAAAAACGCCGTCACTCTGCCCCATATCGGTTCCGCCACCCACGAAACCCGTGAGGCCATGGCCAATCTTGCTGTGGATAACTTGCGCAGTGCCTTGTTGGGCGAGCGACCGCAGAATCTGGTCAACCCGCAAGTCTGGAAATAACCCGCAGATACCACGAGAAATACGCCGTGGGGAGGGAGCAAGCTCCCTCGCCACGGGGGTTCGCTAGACGTTGTGTCTCAGCGAGCACCCAGCGCGACTTTCGCTGCCACTGGCCGGGGCTTGCGAAACACCAGTACGTTCCCCAGCATCACCAGCACCAACCCCACCAATGCCGGTGCCGTCCACTGGTAGCCCTCGACAAACGCCGAGACATTCAACGCCACCACCGGGAACAACACGGTGCAATACGCCGCCCGCTCCGGCCCCATGCGTCCCACCAGTGTCAGGTAGGCGGTGAAGCCGATCACCGAACCCGGGATCACCAGGTACAACAACGAGCCGATGTAGCGCGTGTTCCATTCCATGTCGAACGGGATGCCTTTGACCGCACACCACACCGCCAACATCGCTGCGCCATAAGCCATGCCCCAGGCATTGGTGGTCAGCGGCTTGAGGCCGGCTTTCTGTTGCAGGCTCGACAGCATGTTGCCTGCCGAGAAACACAACGTCCCCAACAGCGCCAGCGCCAAGCCAAGCAAAGTTTGCGGACTCGCGCTGTGGCCGGCCAGTTCCGGCCAGAACAGCAGCGCCAACCCCGAAAGCCCCAGGGCGCCACCCAACAGCACGTTACGTGCAATCCGCTGACCGAAGAACACGCGAGCATTGAAGGCGTTCCAGAGCGTGGCGGTGGAAAACACCACGGCGACCAAGCCACTGGGAATCCATTGGCTGGCGGTCAGGAAGCACATGAAGTTGATGCAGAACAGACACAGGCCCTGGGCAACGCAAATCAAATGGCCGCGCCGGTTCATCACCTGCAAGCGCCGGCTGAGCAAGAGCATCGCAAACAGGATCAACGCCGCAAGGCCAAAGCGATAAACGATCGAAACCGGGATGGCGACCACACCCAGTTGCAATTTCAGGGCAATCCAAGTGGTGCCCCAGATGAGCACGGTAAGCAGGTACAACGAGAGGTTCATGACGGCGACTCCTGGCAATGGCTCCCAGTGTCATGCCGATGCTTGTCCGTCGCTTGCGTAAACTTGCGGTTTTTATGAGCGATGGGCTGGCAGGGAGCGGTCTACGGAGTAGGATGCAAGCGTTGGAGAACCAATCATGTCCACACTGCAAAGCCTGCAAGTCTTTCAAGCCCTCAACAGCTCGCCCAACGCTCGCCTGGAGCACAGCGCCGAGCTCGGAGACGGCTTGGCGGCCGCTTTGTGGAGCAATCATCACGACGCCCAGGACTATGAGGGGCCGACTCACCATACATTGTCCTGCTACATCGCCGGCGGCACCGGTACGTTTCGCCGCGAGCGACCCGATACCACGGGGGCGCCGGGCAAACTCTGCGTACTGCCCGCCGGGCATGAATCGGCCTGGGTCATCAACGGCGACATTCGCCTTGCCCACCTGTATTTCAGCCCTGAACAATTCGCCCTGGGTTGCATCACGTTGCTGGACCGCGAGCCCCGGCAGGTGCAACTGCACGAGGAGACCTTTCTCGACGACCCGCAACAGGCACAACGCTTTCGCCAGTTGATCGCACTGAACTGGGACGAACCCGCTGAACGCCTGCTGACCACCAGCCTGGCCCATGACCTGCTCAACCACCTGCTGCTCAGCCAGGTCGGCCAGCGCCAGGGGCTTCGCCTCAAGGGCGGCCTGGCGGCTCACCAGCGGCGGTTGCTGGTGGATTACGTCGACAGCCAGTTGGCCGAGGCCATTAGCCTCGGGCAACTGGCGGCACTGTGTGCATTGTCCGAATACCACTTCGCGCGGATGTTTCGCGAAAGCTTCGGGCTGCCGCCGCATCAATATGTGCTGGCACGACGGCTTGCCCTGGCGCGGCATCTGTTGCGTAGCACTTCGCAACCGTTGGGCGACGTGGCACTGGCCTGCGGATTTGCCAGCGCCAGTCACTTCACCCATCGTTTTCGCCAGGCCCTGGGCGCGACGCCCGGAGAGTATCGGCAGGCGTTTTTGCGCTAGCCCCGGCTATCGCCATCGCGAGCAAGCTCGCTCCCACAGGGGTTCTGTGCTGAACATAAAATTCAATCCACTGGAGATCCAGTGTGGGAGCGAGCTTGCTCGCGATGACGCCGGCACACTCAACATCCATGCAAGCCGACCCACCGCTATCGCGAGCAAGCTCGCTCCCACAGGGGTTCTGTGCTGAACATAAAATTCAATCCACTGAAGATCCAGTGTGGGAGCGAGCTTGCTCGCGATGACGCCGGCACACTCAACATCCATGCAAGCCGACCCACCGCTATCGCGAGCAGGCTCGCTCCCACATTGATTGCTCTTCACCAGATAAACGGGTCACATACAAAAGCAAAACGGGCCTGCAATTGCAGGCCCGTTTTTTTTCGGTAGGAATTGAAATGAACAAGGCTTCAGCCGTGAAGCGAGGCCCGTTCGTTCTCCAGGAATTCTTCTTCCAGCATGGCATCAGCCACGGCCATCGAGTCGGTCGGACCGTTGGTCACGGCACGCTTGCCGCGCAGTTTGCCGAACAAATGCTCCAGGGCATTTTCAAGTTTGGTGGCCGCGCCTTCGATCGCCAGTTCCAGCGAATCGGCCTTGTGGGTCACGGAAATCGGCTGATGGCCCTTTGGCCGTGCTTCAAGCTGGCAACGCAGGTCATGAGGACCCGGCTTGTCGCCATTCTCGTCCCGCAGATGAACCTCGACCCGTGTCAGGTCCTCTTCGTAACGTTCGAGCGTGCTTTCGATGGTAGTACGTACCCACTCCTCCAGTCGGATGCTGCTTTGAATATGGTTATCGCTGTTGACTTGGATTTGCATAGTTCATCCCTTATTTCAGCTAGCTCGCCGGGGGCCGTCGACGTTGATGCAACGACCCCTTGAATACAGAGTCGGGCTGGCGGAGGAACAATTCAACCCCTGGGAAAAGATAAATATTCATATGCAAATAAAGCCGGACAACGGGCAAAAGCACTGTTAATGTCGGGAGTTGCCCCGCCCTGCACACCCTCCGCAAATTGCCTCCCCTCCTGCACCGTCAACGAACATCCGCACGTTATTGCCCCGAAACGGGCAGCCGCATTCCAGAGCGTTCGGCGCTTGGGCACCGGGATCATTGTCCGACGGTTTTTCCGGCATGCCACTTGCTAACTCCCTGTAGGAGCTGCCGCAGGCTGCGATCTTTGATTTTTGAAGTCTGCCTGGTCCCAGGAATCTCGAGATGAACACGATCATGGAATGGCCGATGGTCCGGTGTTGCGAACTAATCCCGATCACGGCCGGTCAACAACTGCACGTTCAATCAGGCGGTGACGCATCATGGACAACCCTTTTCAGATCATTACCGACGCTTTTGCGCCGCACTATCAGATCAACCTGAGTATCCAGGGCCTGGATGGCAGCATCATGCTGACCCTGTCCAAGAGCGGGCGCATCGTCGCCAAACGCATGATCAGCGCCCAGCAACGCAACGACCCGGAGCGGCTCAAGCGCCTGGTGCAAAGCATTCAGTTCGGCATCGCCATCGAGCAGGGCCACAGCGCTGTGGCCATCCTCGAAGCCATGACCGGCGGCGACAACATCAAGCTGCCGCCACCGCATGCACAGGGTGTGGCACCTTCTGCCGCTGGCCTTTAAATCTCGCCTTTCTCCACTTCGGCATGTTCGCTTGAACCCGCGCCGACCTTGCGGTGCGGGTGCTCGATCTTCACCGAGGGGAACTGCGACGACGCATAGCGCACCACCAGGATCGAAAACGCCAGCAGCAGGATGCCACCGCACAGGTAGATGATCCCCAGGTCGGGCGGGCTGTGGTGGGAAACGTTGGAAATCAACAGCCGCGTCAGCGCAGTGATCGCCACGTAGATCAGAAACCGCACCGGCATGTGGTTGGTTTTGAAGTAGATCCCGACCATCGCCCCCAATTCCAGGTAGATGAACAGCAGCAGGATGTCATCGATCTTGATGTGCCCCGCCTCGAGCATCTGCAAGAACTCCATCACCGCGGCCCACGCGGTCACCGCACCGATGGCGAACAGCGCCAGGTAGTGGAAGGTCTCGACGAACAGGTTTCCCAGGGACTCGGCCAGTTGATGGACGTTCTGGCGCAGGTTCTCGGCCCAGTTGATTTTCACGATGTAGTTTCCTTAGGTCGACTCGACCGGATGATGCGGGTTGGACGTGACGGTTGTTCTGCATGCAGAAAAAAGGCCAGCGACTGAGGGTGAGATGGCGATAGGCTGGTATGCGGCACTTTTGGGGCTTCATGCGGCCGGATCGCGAGCAAGCTTTGCTCCCACACAAGCTTTGCTCACATTAGCTTCGCGCTCACATGCCGAAATCGGTCTACATTAAAAAGCCACTATCCAAAGCAACAGGATTCGCTTATTCTTTTGCCTGTATATAAATACAGTAGTCGCAAAGACAAACCAATGTGAAGGCATGTGAGGTGGTGAATGGCCGTCGAAGTGGTATACCGCAGCAGCCGAGATCTGGAGCGCTTGTTCATGGATAAAGCCGAAGCTGACCGTCATGACAAAATGCTGGAACTCGCAGAATTGCTGGCTGAAGTGTTGCAAAAAGCCGTTCCATCGCTGAGCGAGCAACAGGTCGAGGAAGCCGGGATCTACATGGCGAAGAATCGGGATGTGTTCGCCAAAGCATTCAAGAGCCAGCCGGACGCCTTGTCCGAACTGCTCAACCCGTCGGACGAGTAACCAAAAAGATCGCAGCCTTCGGCAGCGCCTACACCGCGTAGGAGCTGCCGAAGGCTGCGATCTTTTTTTCAATAATAACGACGTGGGTCCGAATCGATCAGGCTCGCCAGCTTGGTCAGGGCGAAGCGCAGTTCGTCCTGGCTGGTGGGCGACATCAATACCAACCGCACGCACCGGGTGGTCCCTGAACGCTCGGCCTGGAACTGGGTGCCGCTGAGCACCAATACGCCGTTGGCCCGGGCGAGCATGGTGAATTCGTCGCTGGTCCATGGCTCGGGCAGCGTCAACCAGACGTGATAGGAATACGGCTGGGTCTTGAGCTCGAAATTGGCGAAAATTTCCCGGGCGATCGCTTGTCGCCCCGCCGCCTCGTTGCGCTGGATGCGGATCAGTTTCTTGTCCAGGCCTTCGGTAATCACATTGCTGGCCAGTTGCGCAGTCAACGGCGACGGCATCCAGACACTGCTGCGGACCATCGAAGTCAGGCGTGACAGCAATTTCGGTGGACTGTAGATATAACCGATGCGAAGCGCCGGCATGACTGACTTCGACAGGCTGGTCAGGTACACCGAACGATCCGGCGCAAAGGCCGACAACGGCTTGATCGACGGATCGGTAGCCAGGAAGCCATAGATGTCATCGTCCAGGATGATGAAGTCGAATTCCTCGGCCAGCGCGGCAATCTGGGCCCGACGTTTCTGCGACATGATCGCCGCCGTCGGGTTCTGGCAGGTCGCCACGCACACCAGCATCGCCGGCTTCTCTCGCAGGCACAGTTCGCGCAAGGCTTCAGGGATGATGCCTTCGTCATCCATCGGCACGCCGCGCAGGCGACGCTCAAGGCCGTGAGCCAGGGAAATGATACCGGGGTAGCAGAGCGCCTCGCAAAGCACCAGGTCACCGGCGTTGGTCAGGGCGCTCATCGCAACCATCAAGCCGTGCTGGGCCCCGGCGGTAATCACCACTTGCTGCCATTGCGCGTCGGGCAATGAATGACGCAACCATTGCGCCCCCGCCTCACGATGGGCCGGGTGACCGCCGTCCGGCGCGTAATCCAGCGCGCGCGCGAAGTCGGTGCTTTTCGCCATGCCCACCAGCGCGCCGCGCAACCAGTACTCCAGGGTCTCGCTGTAGGGCTTGATGATCGAAAGGTCGAGCAGTTCGGATTGCCCCAGGTTCAGCGGCGCGGCGGCGCTGTTGCTGGCCGGCAGTTCCAGCTGCTTCTGGTTGAGCACATAAGTGCCACGCCCCACTTCTCCCTGCACCAACCGACGCCGATGGGCTTCGCTATAGGCACGGCTGATGGTGCCTGGCGTGACATTCAAGGTGGTGGCCAGCTCCCGCAAGGTCGGCAAGCGATCGCCCTCGTTCAGCACGCCGTTGTTGATATCGCGCGCCAACGCATCGGCAATCGACAAATACATCGGCTGGCTGAACTCGCTTAGCTGGGGAACCCACATGAATGATCACTGCCCATCGTAGAAATGATGAATATCCGAGCATATCACATGGAGGTTAGGCAACTAATAATTCGACACATACGATTCATTGAGTCGATTGATGCGATTTTTGAATTGTTTATCAATGTGGATTCAAGAAATCTTACAACAAATAATAATTATAAAAATCAATATATTAACCATCAAATATCCTAAAAATGCTCCGTAATAGCAGAAAAATATCTCGTAACAATCCCGCCACCTATTGAATCAACTCAATCCATTCAAATACACTGATTCCGAATCGAAGCAATCGACTCAATCATCCACTGCGCGCTCCTGCCGCGCCAAGTCGAGACATCATGGACACACTCAGAAAGGATCTATCCCTGTCAGCGATCATCGCGGGCTTCATCGCCGTGATCATTTCCTACGCCGGCCCGCTCATCATCGTGTTCCAGGCAGCCAAGGAAGCGCACCTGCCCGATGACGTGGTGTCTTCGTGGATCTGGGCCATTTCAATCGGCAGTGGGATTACCGGCCTGCTCCTGAGCTGGCGCCTGCGTGCCCCCGTCATCACCGCGTGGTCGACACCGGGGGCGGCGTTGCTGGTGTCGATGCTGCCTACCGTGACCCTGCCCCAAGCCATTGGTGCCTATGTAGTGGCATCGGTGATCATCGCCCTGGTCGGTTTGTCCGGGGCGTTCGACAAGCTGATGAGCCGCCTGCCCAAGGCCATTGCCGCCGCCATGCTCGCCGGCATCCTGTTCCGCTTTGGTGCCGAGCTGTTCACGTCGATCAAGCTGCAGCCGGCATTGGTGCTGGCGATGATCGCGGCGTACCTGGCCTTCAAGCGCTTTTCGCCACGCTACGCGATCCTGTCGGTGCTGATCGTCGGTTGCGCGGTGGCCGCCTCGTTCGGTGAGCTCAACAGCAGCTCGATCACCATCGCCGTGGCCCACCCGGTCTTCGTCGCCCCTGAATGGAACTGGCACGCAATCATCAACATCGGCCTGCCACTGGCGCTGGTGACACTGACCGGCCAGTACGTGCCAGGCATGGCCGTGTTGCGCACCTCGGGCTACAACACGCCAGCGCGCTCGATCATTTCAGTCACCGCAATTGGCTCGGTCCTGATGGCCCCGTTCGGTTCCCACGGTTTTAACCTGGCGGCCATTACCGCAGCGATCTGCACTGGTCGCGAAGCCCACGAGGACCGCGACAAACGCTACATGGCCGGGATAGCCTGCGGGGTGTTCTACATTCTGATGGGCACCTTTGGCGCGACCCTGGCCTCGGTGTTTTCCGCCCTGCCAAAAGAATTGATCGCTTCCCTCGCCGGCCTCGCCTTGTTTGGCGCGATCAGTGCCGGGCTGACCGGCGCCATGGCGGATGAGAAGCAGCGGGAAGCAGCACTGATCACCTTCCTGGTGACGGCCTCGGGCATGAGTTTCCTCGGCCTGGCCGCCGCGTTCTGGGGGCTGATTTTTGGTCTCGTGGCGCACTTCGTGCTGACCTACACCCGGGAAAGCAAAGCCGCCGCTATCGCCGAGGGCAGCCGACCATGATCGCTCGTTACGACTTCATCGTGGTCGGTGGCGGCATCGCCGGCGTCTCAGCCGCTTATGAGCTGGCGACCCATGGCAGCGTCTGCCTGCTCGAACAGGAACAGCAACTGGCCTACCACACCACGGGGCGCTCGGCCGCGATCTCGATGGAAAGCTACGGCAACCAGCAGATCCGCTCGCTGACCTGTGCGTCCCGACGCTTTTTCGAGAACCCGCCCGAGGGCTTGGCCGAGCATCCGCTATGGGCGCCGCGGGGCGCACTGATCGTGGCCCAGGCGGCACGGGTGGACAAACTCAAAGCACGTTTCAACGCCGTGCTGGAGCAAGTGCCCACGGCCGAGTTGCTTGATGACAAGCAAGTACAGGAACTGGTCCCCTACCTCGCCGAAGGCGCCTGGAGCGCCGGGATCTATGAGCCCAGCGCCTTCGACCTGGATGTGCATGGCATTCATGGCGCTTACCTGAGTGGCCTGCGTGCCCGTGGTGGCGTGGTCAAGCGCGAGACCGAAGTACTGCGTGGCGAGCGTCGCGACGGGTACTGGCGCTTGCACACCCGGGACGGCCAGCAACTGCAAAGCGCCATTGTGGTCAACGCCGCCGGTGCCTGGGCCGATGAGTTCGCCGAGCGCTGTGGCGTGCCCAAAGTCGGCGTCCGACCGTTGCGGCGCACCGTGCTGGCGGTCGATCCACAGTGCGACGTGCACCACACGCCCTACCTGGGCACGGTGGACGAGGACATTTTCATCAAGCCTGAAGCTGGGCGACTGATCGTCTCCCCCTGCGATGAAAGCCCGTCGTTGCCCTGCGACGCGCTGCCGGAAGAGCTTGACCTGGCCATCACCATGGATCGCCTGCAAAACACTACGCGCCTGCGCCCCCGCTCGATCATCAATAAATGGGCCGGTCTGCGCACCTTCGTCGCCGACCGCTCGCCGGTGCTCGGCCAGGACCCGCAGCAAGAGAGCTTTATCTGGCTTGCGGCCCTGGGTGGCTACGGCATCCAGGCCGCACCCGCCATTGCACGCCTGTGCAGTCATGCGGCGCTGGGCATCGCCATGCCGGCCGACCTGGCGGCGCTGCAACTCAACTACCAGCACTTTTCCCCGGCCCGTTGCCGCGACGAGGAATTTTCCAGCCTGGCTGTCAAGCAGGTTGCCGATTTGCACTAACCCCATCCACTTAACAAGGAACGTCACCATGCAAACCACCGCTCAAATCCAGCCGGCCGCCAAACCTTTCCTGGGCGAAGAGAACGTCATTTTCACCGACAAGGCGCCACTGCCGCTGGGCACCTATTCCCAGGGCATCAAGGTCAGCCACGGGCAAACCATCTACCTGTCGGCACAGACCCCGGTCTCGGCGCTGAACAACGAAGTGCTGGCCAAGGATTTTGAAGGCCAACTGCGCCAGACCCTCGACAACCTGGTGCAAATGGCCGAAGCGGCAGGCGGCACCCTGGCGAACGTGGTCAAGGTCACGGCGTTCATTACCGACCTGAGTGAGTTCCCGACCCTCAATCGCGTCATGGAGGAGTACTTCACCAAGCCCTACCCGGCCCGCACCACCGCCGGCGCCAGCGCGCTGGCACGCCATACCCTGGTCGCCATCGACGCCATCATGGTGATCTGAAACACCTTCTGTCAGCGGAGTGCCCGTCGGTCCGGTGAGCCGGACCGACGTTGGCAAGGAAAGCACCAGCACAGCGTACTTTCAGAGGGTGACCATGAAAAATTCGTACAGAGAGTATGTATTGCAGTGCCTGGTTTGCGATCGAAGCTACCAGCCCCATGAGGTCAGCTACTACTGCCCTCATTGTAAAGTCGATGGTGCACTGGACGCGCTTTACGATTACCCGACGCTCAAGCGCGAATGGTCCCGGGACAGCCTGGCCCATAACCATGCCCGTGGCATGTGGCGCTATGACCGCTTGATGCCGTTGAGCTCGACGCAATTCATTCCACCATTACTGGTGGGCAACACGCCGCTGTACTCGCGCCCGGAACTGCTCGGCAAAGGTGCCCGGATCAAAGTCTTCGTAAAAGACGAATCGCGGCAACCGACCGGGTCATTGAAGGATCGCGCCAGCGCCCTGGCCGTGGCCCACGCCATGCAATCCGGTGCCCGCACCGTGGCGGTGGCCAGCACCGGCAATGCCGCTTCGGCACTGGCCGGGATGAGCGCCAGCCTGGGCTTGCACAACGTCATCTATCTGCCCAGGAGCGCGCCCCGCGAAAAGCTCGCGCAGATGCAGGGCTACGGCGCCGAGATCGTGCTGGTCGACGGACAATACGACGAAGCCTTCGAACAATGCCTCAACGCCTGCGAAAAACACGGCTGGTACAACCGCACCACCGGAATCAACTCGTACATGAGCGAAGGCAAGAAGACCGTCGCCTTCGAAATGTGCGAGCAGCTCAACTGGCAAGTGCCGGACCTGGTGTTCGTGCCCGTCGGCAACGGCTGCATCCTGGGTTCGGTCTACAAAGGCTTTTTCGACTTGCTGCAATTGGGCTGGATCGAACGCATCCCACGCCTGATCGGCGTGCAGGCCGAACACAGCAACTTCATGTACCGCGCCTGGCGCTACGATCGCTCGATGCAGCAAACCGAACGCGTGCCACCTACCAGCCTGGCCAGCAGCATCAACGTGGCGTTGCCGCGTGATCGCCTCAAAGCCATGCGTGCGGTGACCGCCAGCGACGGCGAGTTCATTTGCGTCAGCGACCCGAGCATTGTCGCCGCCGCCTCCCGATTGGCCGCCAGCACCGGCGTGTTTCCGGAAGCCGGCGCCGCCAGCGCCTTCGCCGGCCTGCTCCAGTACGCGCAAACACACCCCGACACCCCGCAAACCGCCGTGATCCTGATCACCGGCAGCGGTTTGAAAGACACCTCCATTTTTCTATCCGATTCGTCCAAAAGCCAGCCACGGGTGTTGCCGCACCACGTGACTGCGTCACCGGCCGAAGCGCTTATCTAAGGAATCACACCATGAGCCTGCAAAATTTCGACCCCACCATTGCCCGCCTGATCGACCGCGAGCGCAACCGCCAGGAAACTCACCTGGAGTTGATCGCGTCGGAAAACTACGTCAGCGAAGAGGTGCTCCAGGCCCAGGGCTCCGTGCTCACCAACAAGTACGCCGAAGGCTATCCGGGCAAGCGTTACTACGGCGGCTGCAAGGTCGTCGATGAAATCGAGAACCTGGCCATCGAACGCGCGCGCAAACTGTTCAACTGCGAATACGTCAACGTGCAGCCGCACTCCGGCTCCCAGGCCAATCAGGCGGTTTTCCTGGCGGTACTGGAACCCGGTGACACGATTCTGGGCATGTCCCTGGCCCACGGCGGCCACTTGACCCACGGCGCCTCGGTAAATTTTTCCGGTAAAATCTACCGGGCCTTTTCCTATGGCCTGGACGCAGAAACCGAAACCCTCGACTACGAAGAAATGGAAGCCCTGGCCCGGGAACACCGGCCGAAGATGATCATCGCCGGGGCCTCGGCCTATTCGCGGACCATCGACTTCCAACGCTTTCGCAAGGTCTGCGATGAAATCGGCGCCTACCTGATGGTGGACATGGCGCACTACGCCGGGTTGATCGCTGCCGGCGTATACCCCTCGCCGGTGGGCATCGCCGACTTCATCACCTCCACCACCCACAAGACCCTGCGCGGCCCCCGCGGCGGCTTGATCCTGGCCAAGGCGCAATACGCCGCCCTGCTCGACAAGACGATTTTCCCGGTGTACCAGGGCGGCCCGCTGATGCATGTCATCGCCGCCAAGGCCGTGGCCTTCAACGAAGCCTTGGGCGACGGGTTCAAGCATTACCAGCAGCGGGTGATCGACAACGCCCGGGTCATGGCCGACATCCTGACCCGGCGCGGCTTGCGGGTGGTGTCCGGCGGTACCGACTGCCACATGTTCCTGCTCGACCTGCGTTCGATGAATATCACCGGCAAAGACGCCGAAGCGCTGCTGGAAAGTGCCCATATCACGTTGAACAAAAACGCGATCCCCAATGACCCGCAGAAACCGGCGATCACCAGCGGCATTCGCATCGGCACACCAGCGCTGACCACACGTGGCTTTGGCGAAGCGGAATGTGCCGAAGTGGCGAACCTGATCGCCGACCTGCTGGAACAGCCGGACAACGCCGCACGCCTGGATAACACCCGGCGCCGGGTGATGCATTTGTGCGAGTGCTTTCCGGTGTACCTGTTGAGGTAATGGCAGCTGTGGGAGCAAAGCTTGCTCGCGATGAACGATGACTCGGTCAGCCTGAACAGCCGCGGCACCTGCATCGCGGGCAAGCCTTGCTCCCACAGATAGGCAGCTTCACTGCTACCCATTACTTCCTTTTGATTTTCAGCGGTACAACAGGCGCTCCGCCAGCTCATCGGCCACCCGGGCCGGTGAGCGTTTTTCCGCCTGGGCGTGGGCGAAGACTTCCGTAAGCCGCGCACCGATCTTCGACAAATGCGCGGTGATCGTCGACAGTTCTTCGCCGCGATGCTTGAGGGCGACGTAGATCAGCCCGCCGGAGTTGATCACATAGTCCGGCGCATAGAGAATCCCGCGCCTCTCCAACTGGTCGGCCACTTGCAGGTTGCTCAACTGATTGTGGGCCGAGCCGGCAACGGCCGAGCAGCGCAGTTGCGCCACGCTGTGGCTGTTGAGTACCCCGCCCAGGCCGCAGGGAGCAAGGATGTCGCAGGGGGTACTGAGTAGCGCGTCGTTGGCGATCGGATGGGCGCCCAATTGCTCCATGGCCAGTTGCACCTTACCCGGATCGATATCGCTGACCAGCAATTCGGCACCCGCCGCGTGCAGTTGTTCGGCCAGGGCATAACCGACATTGCCCAAGCCCTGGATCGCCACCCGCAAGCTTTCGAGGTTATCGCTGCCCAGGCGGGCCATGGCGGTGGCACGGATGCCGGCGAAGACGCCCATTGCCGCGTGGGGCGCGGGATCTCCCGAGGCCGTGGTGCTGGTGACGTGGCGGGTCTGCTGAGCGATGCAATCCATGTCGGCCACCGAGGTGCCGCTGTCGATGGCGGTGATGTAGCGCCCGTCCAATTGCTCAATGCAACGACCAAAGGCTTCGAACAGCGCCGCCCGGCTCTCGACATGGGCCGGTCGCATGATCACCGCCACCCCACCGCCCACAGGCAAACCGGCCAGCGCCGCCTTGTAGCTCATGCCTTGGGCCAAGCGCACGGCGTCAGCCACGGCACTTTCGTCGTCGGGGTAGGCAAGATAACGACAGCCTCCCAGGGCGGGCCCGGGACGGCTGCAATGAATGGCAATCACCGCCTTCAACCCGGTCGTCGGGTCTACGCTTAGGTGCAGCGATTCAAGGCGGGAGCTTTGCATGAGAGCAAACATCGTAAGGCTCCCGAATCACTTTTGTTTGTTTCGCCAGTATAGGCGTGCAGTCGAAAATTGCTGGAGCACGCCGGAATAAGTCGCCAGGGTGGTCAGTCTTTTTCGGCATAACCTGTCACAGCCCATGTCCGAGACTGGACGAAAATCCATGGCAGGGCTAAAACGGGAGCATAGCCCGGAGAGTTTGATGAAACCGCGCCAAGCCTTTTTTGACTGTCTGCACCGCTCACCGCCGGCGCTGTTCGAAGCGGCGTTGTGGATCGCTGCCGAACATGATCGCGACGTCGACGTCCCGGCCTTGCTGAAGGATTTCAAGGAGCTGCAACAGCAGGTCAGCCATGACCTGCCAATGCTGCCTGTCAGCGAACTGGGCCAGCCCCTGTTGCGACGGCTCAATGACCTGGGCTTCGCCCAGGACGACTTCACGCCCCTGCGACCGCGAGCGGCGCTACTGGATAAAGTCCTGGCCCGCAAACGCGGGCAGCCCCTGGCCCTTGGACTGATTGCCCTGGAATTGGCCCGGGGCCTGGAAATTCCGATGGTCGGTGTCAATTTTCCCGGGCATTTCCTGTTGAAGGTGCCCGGCGCCGATCACCTGCTCGATCCGTGCGGTGGGCGCCGGCTGTACCCCAATGACTGCCGGGAACTGCTGCAACGCCAATACGGCGCGAACATGTTGCTCAAGGCGGAGCACCTGGTCAACGCCGAGCCGACGCAGATCCTGCAGCGCCTGTCGCGCAACCTGCGCCAACTGCATCTGGCGAACGACGATTACATCGCGGCGCTGATCGACGCCGAACGGGTGCTGGAACTGGGCAACGCCAGCGCCGCCGACTACCTGGCCCGCGCCAGCCTGTATCAGCGACTCGATTGCCCCAACGCCGAACGCTTCGACCTGGAACATGCGCTGATGCTCAGTGAAGATCCGATCCAGCGAATCCGGCTGACGGAGCGGCTGGGGCATTTGCCGCCGAATTCGGTTGTGCATTGAGCGGTTGCAGGCGTGCAGATTCAGGTTGCTTGTTGAATCGCTATCGCGAGCAAGCTCGCTCCCACATTGGATCTGCGGCGAACATCAACAGTGAGTTCAATGCGATCAACTGTGGGAACGAGCTTGCTCGCGATGAGGCAAGCAGCCTCACCATCATTGTGTCTGCCCCATTGCTATCGCGAGCAGGCTCGCTCCCACAGGAGGGATCAAGGGGTATCCGGCTGCTTCGCCGGATGCGCCTGTTGGAACGCCGGATGCCCTGCCACCAATGCCGCCACGCGCCGGATCCGTGGGTATTCCTGCAAGGAAACATTGAACCGCTCGGCCGCGTACAACTGCGGGATCAGGTACACATCCGCCAGCCCCGGTAGCGCGCCGAAGCAATAGCCGTCGTCGCCAATCAACTGCTCCACCGCCGCCAAGCCCTGGCTGATCCAATGCCCGATCCACTCCGTCACCTGCGCTTCATCGTGGCCCCACTGCCGCAGCTTGTTGAGCACGCTGACGTTGTGCAGGGGATGAATGTCGCAACCGATCAGCGCAGCGACACCACGCTCGTGGGCGCGCACTGCCAGGTCGGCGCTGAGCAGCGGTACCTGGGGATAACGCTCCTCCAGGTATTCGATGATGGCCGGCGATTGCACCAGCAACGCCCCTTCATCGGTACGCAGCGCCGGCACCCGGCCCTGGGGGTTGATCGCCAGGTAGGCCGGCTGGCGATGTTCCCCCCCAGGCGCAGCGATCAGGTTGACGGGCAAGGCCTGGTAATCCAGGCCCTTGAGCGCCAGCGCAATACGCACCCGATAGGACGAGGTGGAGCGGTAGTACGTATAGAGTTCCATGCACTGCCCCTCAACGCGCCGGCAGGATCTTGCCCCGACACTCGCCGAAGCCGATGGAGGCGAAACCCTCGCGGCGGCAGCGGGCCCGCAAGATGATTTCGTCACCGTCCTCGAGGAATCGGCGCACTTCGCCAGACGCCAGTTCGATCGGTTTTTTACCGCCTTCGGTGATTTCCAACAGGCTGCCGAACTGATGGTTTTCAGGCCCCGACAAGGTGCCCGAACCAAACAGGTCGCCGGCCTGCAACTGGCAGCCATTGACGCTGTGGTGCGCGACCATTTGCGCCACGGTCCAGTACATGTACTGGGTGTTGCTCAACGTCAGGCGCTGAGCCGGCAGGTTCTGCTCGACCATGGCCTCGGTCAGCAGCAGGACTTCCAGCTCGATGTCGAAAGCACCGCCGGCCTGGTCACGGGTGTCCAGCAGATACGGCAGCGGTTGCGGATCGCCTTCCGGGCGCGCCGGTTGCGGGCGGCGGAACGGTTCCAGGGCTTCAGCCGTCACCACCCACGGCGAAATGCTGGTGAGGAAACTCTTCGACAGAAACGGCCCCAGGGGCTGGTATTCCCAGGCCTGGATATCCCGGGCCGACCAGTCGTTGAGCAGGCAGAACCCGCCAATGTGCTCGGCGGCATCGCCGATGGGAATCGGTTCGCCCAGTGCGTTGCCTTTGCCGATCCAGATGCCCAGCTCCAGCTCATAGTCCAGCCGCGCACACGGGCCGAAGGTCGGTTCGGTCTGGCCGGCCGGCAGGGTCTGGCCCTTGGGCCGGCGCACGTCGGTGCCGGACGGGCGAATGGTCGAGGCGCGACCGTGGTAACCGATGGGCACGTATTTGTAGTTGGGCAGCAATGGATTGTCGGGGCGAAACAGCTTGCCGACATTCTGCGCGTGCTCGATACCGACGTAGAAGTCGGTGTAGTCGTTGATCCTGGCCGGCAGGTGCATTTGGCAGTCAGCGGCGACGAGCAGCAGCTTCGCCTCCAGCGCTTCGACCTTGCCGCGCAGCGGACTGTCTTCGCGCAACAGTTCCAGCAGCCGTTCACGCACGGCCACCCGGGCGTTGCGGCCCAGGTCGAAAAAACCATTCAACTGGCCGCCGGCCATGGCTTCGACGGCTTGTTGCGCCGCGCCATCGAACAAGCCCGCGTGCAATGCCGCCTGCAGATCGAAAATCCGCTCGCCAATCGCCACGCCGCTGCGCAAGGCACCGCCATCGACGCTGAAGACACCCAATGGCAGGTTCTGCAACGGGAAGTCGGCATGGCCGTTGGCGCTGGCGACCCAGCTACGGGCAGGGGAAAGTTGAGTCATGGTTATCTCCGGGTCGGGTCGAACGTGACAGGCAGCGAGGCCCAACAAGCATCGTAGTCGGTTTGCAGTTGCGGGCAGTCCAGGGCGAAACGGCTTGGGCGCAATACCTGGCTGGTCTCGAACATGAACGCCATGGTGTTGTCGATTTTCGCCGGCTGAAGGTCAGCGTTGATCGCCTTGGTACAGGTCTCGCCGTCCGGGCCATGGGCGCTCATGCAACTGTGCAGCGACGCACCGCCCGGCAGGAAACCTTCGGCCTTGGCATCGTAGGCGCCTTGGATCAGGCCCATGAATTCGTTCATCAGGTTGCGATGGAACCACGGCGGACGGAAGGTGTTTTCCGCCACCATCCAGCGTGGCGGAAAGATCACGAAATCGAGGTTGGCCAGGCCGTGGACGCTGGTGGGCGAGGTCAACACGGTGAAAATCGACGGGTCCGGGTGATCGAAGCTGACCGTGCCAATCGTGTTGAAGCGGCGCAGGTCATATTTGTACGGCACGTTGTTGCCGTGCCAGGCCACCACGTCGAGGGGCGAATGATCCAGCTCGCACCCCCACAACTCACCGAGGAATTTCTGCACCAGGGTGGTCGGTTGCGCGAGGTTCTCGTAATGGGCGACCGGCGTCAGGAAGTCCCGTGGGTTCGCCAGGCCGTTGCTGCCGATGGGCCCTAGGTCCGGCAAGCGCAGCGGCGCGCCATGGTTTTCGGCGAGGTAACCGCGGGCCTGCGGGTCGAGCAGTTCAACGCGAAACTTCAGGCCCCGGGGCAACACGGCGATTTCCAGCGGCGCCAGTTCCAGCACGCCCAGCTCGGTGGCGATCCGCAGCCGTCCCAGTTGCGGCACGATCAGCCATTCACCGTCGGCATTGAAAAACACTCGCTCCATGGCGCGGTTGGCCCGGTAGTGATAAAGGCTGACGCCGGCCGGTTTGTCCGCGCCGGCATTAGCCGCCATGCACACCAGCCCGTCGATGAAATCGGTGGGCTCGGCGGGAATGTCCAGCGGGTTCCAGCGCAGGCGATTGGGCGTGACTTCGCCCAATGGACCGCCCGCCAATTGCCGTTCGAGCTTGGTGAAGGCCGGGTGATTGGCCGACGGCCGGATGCGATACAGCCAGGTACGCCGCGCTTCGCTGCGGGCCATGGTGAACGCAGTGCCAGAGAACAACTCGGCATAGAGACCGTACGGGGCTTTCTGTGGGGAGTTCTGGCCGACGGGCAAGGCGCCGGGCAAGGCTTCGCTGGCAAATTCGTTGCCCAAGCCTGATTGGTAAACCAGGTCCGACGCGGTGGAATCGAGGTTCATGGAGCCTCCTGGGGATGCGGCCCGTCACTCATCGGAGTGATTGAGGCGCACCGGGTTATTTTTATCGTAATCCAATTACGCATAACGTAATTTGCTCGACAGCGACCGTCAAGCTATAAAGACGCCCATTCGCCTCTGGACCCTGCGCCTCCATGGAAACCCCGCTCAGCAACGGTAAACAGAAAGTCCGCTCGGCCGAAGTCGGCACCGACATTCTCAAGGCCCTGGCCGAACTCTCCCCCTCCACGTCGCTGTCGCGCCTGGCCGAACACGTGCAGATGCCGGCGAGCAAGGTTCATCGCTACTTGCAGGCCTTGATCGCCAGCGGGTTTGCCGAGCAGAACGCCGCCACCAACCACTATGGCCTGGGCCGCGAAGCCCTGCGCGTGGGCCTGGCAGCGCTGAACGGCATGGACGTGCTGCAAGTGGCCGCCCTGCCCCTGGCCGAACTGCGCGACGACTTGAACGAAACCTGCTTCCTGGCAGTGTGGGGCAACCATGGCGCGACCGTGGTGCGCATCGAGCCCGCCGTGCGGGCCGTGACCGTGGTGACGCAACTGGGCTCGGTACTGCCGCTGCTCAGTTCGTCCACGGGGCTGGTGTTCAGCGCTTATCTGCCGGCACGCGAGACGATCGGCCTGCGCGAGCAGGAAGTGCAAGGCACCGAACACCACGCCCTGGCCGACGACCGCGCCTATGCCGCGCTGTGCGAGCAAATTCGCAGCCGTGGCCTGCACCATGTGCATGGCTTGCTGATGCCGGGCGTGGACGCCTTGTCCGCCCCGGTCTTCAATGCGGTCGGCGAGGTGAAGGCGGTGATGACCATCGTCGGCCCGACCTCACTGTTCCACGCCGACGAAAACGGCCCGGCGGCGCAACGCCTGTTGGCGGCGACCCGGGCCGTGAGTTGGCGGATGGGGTATGAGGCGGGTCCAGGATCAGCCCAGGAAATCCGGGACAATCCTGATCACTAGATCGTTGAGATGCGAGGTGATCAGTTGCGGATGGAGATAGCGATCTTCGCCATTGAAGGGGACGGTAAAGACCCCTTGGTGGCTGCCCTTGGAGTGATAGGGAATCACATCATTCTCGAAGTGGCCCAGTAGGTACTCGATCAGTCCCTCGGAAGACGACACCAGGCGCTTGCCGTGGCCATCCTCAACAAAGCTGGTCAGGTACACGCCGTCCGGATCGACGCTGGGCACATGGACTTTCAATGCACCGTGAATATCCTCGACGGTCAAGGGCCTGAGGGTACGCGGGGCTAAATCGATCGCAGGTTCTTCAGTCAAACTTACAACAACGGCGGTGACGATTTTTTCAAAGGCTATCAAGTCCAGCGCCTTTAACCGGTCTTCGGCGGCGAAGGAATAACGCTTGCTGAATAGATTGCTGGAGCCTTGCGTATAAGTGGGCAGGTTTTGCTTTTCAACCCAGGCCAGGGTTTCGTCGAACAGTGTTCGAGAACTTTCCACTTCAGGACTTGGAAAGGGTTTCAATGTATTTACATAGGCCGTGAATGGGTTAACGCCCAACGGCTCCAGGTAATGCCCCAATAGCACCTGCACGGCAAAATCCACGCGGGTGCTCTTCAGCGCGATCAGTCTTTCGGAGTGGGAAGAAAACAACGGGGTATTCATAAGACATCCTTGTCATTTCATGGACTCGAACTTCCTGTTCGAGCCGTTTTTAGTTATGCGGCTGATGCAACAGTACGGCATCTCGGTTCAACTGAAGCGGCAACTTAGGCTTGAACTTCAGTCACGCAGTTATACACAGGCCAGTGCCCGACTGTAAAAAAGGCAAGTGTAAGCGTGCGTGAAGTTTCGAAATCATTGCATCTAACCCATCACGCCCATGACCTTGGCTTTTGCCACCGCCTGTGTACGCCGTTGTACACCCAACTTGCTGTGGATACGCCGCGCATGGGTTTTCACCGTATGCAACGAGATGAACAACTGTTCGGCAATCTGTTGGTTTGAATGACCCTGGGCAATCAGCTCCAGGACCTCCAACTCGCGATGGCTGAGCAAGGTGTCCTCGACGGTGACGGGAGACTCGACCTGTTCTGCCGATTGGCCCCAGCGCAACAGCTCGGGCTGGCGCATGCGCAGCTCCCACAACGCCTGGTGGGCCCGCCAGCACGTGACACGCTTGAGCCCCTCTTGCAGGCGTTCCCGGGCCTGGGCGCGATCGCCGGACAACCAGACGACCTCCGTCAGCACCAGGTGCAGTTCGGTTTCCAGGCTGTGCATTTCGCCGTGCTGCGCCTGGGCGATCAGGACCTGCAGGCGCGCCTGCGGATCCTGTGCCCGCTGCAAGTAGACCTCGGCCAGCACCAGCAGATATTCAAGTTTCGCAATCAACTCCAGGGTCGCGGGAGGCGCGTGCTTGGCCTGCGGCCCGCGGAAATGCCGCAAGACGCGGGTCAAGGCTTCATGGGCCAGTTCCGCCCGCCCCTGTTGCAACCAGAACTGGCAGCTGGTTTGCAACAACACGCCACGGTAGACGGTATCGGGGATGTGCCGTTGCTGCATGGTCCGCTCGGCGTCGCGCAGGTGCATGAAGGCCTCGCCATAGTCACCCTGGTTGGCCGCCAGGCAGGCCTTGCCGAGAAAACCATAGAGCACCTGTTTGTCTTGGCTGTGCAGGCCCGTTTCCAGGCCCGTTTGAAAGTGCTCGGCAGCCCGTTCCTCAAACCCCATGCGCAGCGCCAGGCGACCGCGCCGCAGGACAATACGCCCCAACAATGGAGAAAAATCCTGGCCCGGTTTATCCAGCAGCGCCTGGACGGCGGCCAGCAAATGATCGGCCCGATGCGGCGCGCCGCGTTGTTCCAGGACCTGGGCGTGATCCAGTTCCAGCAATCCTTCGAAGACCAGCGAGCCTTGCGCACGCGCCAGGCATAACGCCTGACGGTTGAGCCCGTGCGCCGAGGCCAGTTCTCCAGCAAGCAGCGCCTGCTGCGTCAGTCCACCCAGGCACAGCACCCGTTGGGCCCAGGCCTCGGGGTCCAGGCTGGCCTGGGCCTGGAGGAAATGTTCACGCGCCGGTTCACCATCGCCCGAGAGGTGCAGCAACCAGCCGCGCAAGACCAGCCACCTTGCCAGCACCTGTCGCTGTCGACAGGCCGAAGGCTGCGGCAGGAACCTGGCCAGTTGCTCGATACAGGTCGACGCCTGGTCGAAGCGTCCGGCGAACAACAGCGCAGCGGTGACCAGCCCCACCGATTGCGGCGTGCCGAGGGTCAGCGCGTCGCCTTGTTGATCATGCAAGCTCAGCAACAGCACCGCGTTGCGGCGCTGCAAGACGTGCTCGAAGCTCAAATGCTGCAAAAAACTGACGGCGGTCTCGAATTCCTCGGCCAACATGGCTTGCTCGAACGCCATTTGCCAGTCCTGCTCGGCCGCAAACCACTGGCAGGCCCGTCGATGCCAGGAGCGGCCTTGCGACCAGGGCTCTTCACGCACCAGCAGGGCCAGGGCTGGGAAGATTTGCAACCAGTCCGAGGTCTGCTCCCACGGTTCGATGAAACATCCCAGCTCCAGCAACAACGGCAGGCATTGCGCACCCACCGTGTCGCCGAACAGGTGCTCGCACAGCCGGGCATTGAAACGCGGCAGATGCGCCAGCACCCGCCAGGCCTGTGCGAGGTCCGGGGTCAGCGTGCTGAACAGTTCGTACTCCAGGTAGTCGAGCAAGGTCCCTGGCCGGCCTGGCGATGCATGACTGCGCGCCCATTCGCAGCGCTCAAGCAGGGTGATGCGCACCCCGGCACACCAGCCACCGTTGCGCTGAATCACCTCGCGGGCCGTGCGGGCGGCCTGGGGAGCGGGCAGATGACGAAGCAGTGGCTGGACATCGTCAGGGGTGAAGAACAACGCCTGCGGGTCAAACTCGTACAACTCGTCATCGAGCAACAACCGCGGCCAGTTGCAGTGGGGGCGGCGGCGACCATTGAGCCACAGGTGCAACGCCGGGCTGCTGGTGTTCAACAAACGGTCGAGCAGTTGGTCCAGCTCGGGATTCGGCACCCGGCAATAGTCGTCCAGGAATAACCAGGTAGGCGTCTGCAAACGCGCCAGGTGGGCCAACAGCCCCGCTTCATCCAGCATCGCCAGCCCGAGGGTCTGTGCCAGGAGCTCGCACATTTGCACCACGCTCAATGCCGCGCCCCCCAGGGGCAGCCAATGCAGCCGACAGTCGCCGGGGGCCTGCAGGAAACACTCGGCGAACAACGCACTCTTGCCACTGCCCGCCGGCGCGCAGAGCAGTTTTACCCGCGCCTCGGAAGTCAGCAGCGACTCGCTCAGGGACCGCCGCGGCAGATGCGTCGAGGACAGGCGAGGCAGCAATCCTGGACGGTCCGGACACGGGGTCATGGCGGTCATGTGGGCGATCCTGTTTATTGTTATCTCAACACCCTAGTCCTGTGTCGCCGACCTTTGGAGAAGTATTCAGCGCGCTGATTGGCGCCCATAAAAAAACGACCGGCAGGGGCACTGCCGGTCGATCACGATTATCAAGTCAGGCACAACCTTGCGAGGGTTGGATTTACTGTGGGAGCAAGGCTTGCCCGCGATAGCCTCACTGCGGTCCAAAAGCTGAACCGCGTTATCGTTCATCGCGGGCAAGCCTTGCTCCCACAGATAAATCCCCTCGCCACAGTTGACTGCAGACCTTAGCGAACCCCGGTCGAGCGCAGCGCCGCCGGCGTGTAGTCGGCTGCCCGGGCTTCGAAGCCGTACTCGTAGCTGTGTTTCTCTTCGTTCTTCATCCCCAGCGCGATGTAGCGGCCGGCGATGATGTCGTAGAGCGCCTCCAGGGTGTAGCCCGGGTTCTGATGGTCGTAGTAGAACTGGGCATGACCTTCGGCCACCCGCCACAGTTGGCCGCGACCGTCATAGTGATCCACCAGCGCCGCCTGCCAGCTGTCCTCGTCGATGTACATGTGGCGCTTGGCATAGATGTGCCGTTCGCTGGGCTTGACCGTCCCCACCACTTCCCAGACCCGGTGCAGCTCGTAGCGGGTCAAGTCCTGGTTGATGTGGCCGGCCTTGATCACATCGTCGTACTTGAGGCTTGGCGAATCGAGCTTGTAGCTGTTGTACGGGATGTACATTTCCTTCTTGCCGATCAGCTTCCAGTCGTAACGGTCCGGCGCGCCGGAAAACAGGTCGAAGTTGTCGGAGGTACGCAAGCCGTCGGCGGCGGTGCCCGGGCCGTCGTAGGCCACTTGCGGGGCGCGACGCACACGACGCTGGCCGGCATTGTAGATCCAGGCCAGGCGTGGCTCCTTCACTTGGTCGAGGGTCTCATGCACCAGCAGCACGTTACCGGCCAGGCGCGCCGGGGCGGTGACCGATTGTTTGAAATAAGTCAGCACGTTGCTGGCCTTTTCGGGGTCGGCGTCCTTGATCAGGAACGGCACGGCGATTTCTTCTTCGAAGCGGATCGGTGTGAAGCTGCCATTGGTCTGCGGCGTGACCTGGGTGATGACCCGACGCAGGTTGCCACCGTGATAACGGGTGACGTGGTTCCACAGCACTTCCACGCCATTCTTGGGAATCGGGAAAGCGTAGTAGCGGTTGCCGGTAAAATTCGACAGGCCGTTACCGTCGTTGATGGATGTCACGTTGAGGGCGCTGCGCTTGGCCGACTCGTAGATTTCCGGCGGCAGGCCGACGCTGCGATGGGTCGGGTAGACCGGAATCTTGTAGGTCTGCGGGTAGCGCTTGAACATCGCGACCTGGCCTTCGGAGAGTTTGTCCTTGTACTTGTCCACGGTCGCGGCGGTGATGGTGAACAGCGGTTTTTCATTGGCGAACGGGTCGGCCAGAAAGCCCTTGCTGTCCACGGCCCCGGCATTTTTCGGGATGCCGCCGGTCCAGGCCGGGATCGAGCCATCGGCATTGCCGGCCTTCTCCGCACCGATTGGCGTGAGGCTGGTGCCCAGTTTGTTCGCTTCCTCCGGCGAAACCGCCGCCATCACATTCGCGGCCAGCAGGCTCAAGGCCAGGGCACCGCATTGCAGGATCATCTTGCGCATTGGGTTTTCCTTGTCAGCCAGATCAGAAGTTCACGCCGAAGCTCAACGCGAGGAAATCGCGGTCTTCGAGAACGTTGTAATCGCCGCCAAAAAAGTCGGTGTAGCTCAAGCTGGCGGTGTAGGTGTTGCGGTAATCGGCATCGACACCAACGCTGACGGCCTTGGCGCCTTCGTTGAACAGACCGTTGGGGCCATAGCCGGCCACGTCGTGGGACCAGGACACGTTGGGCTTGAAGTTCACCCCGCCGATCACGTTGGAGTAGTCGAGAATCGCCCGGGCGCGATAGCCCCAGGACGTCGAGGTGACGAAGCCATCGGTGTCACCGTTGAAGCCGTACTGGCCGTAGACCGAATCACGCCCATAACGCAGCTTGTCCTTGGACTCCAGACCGCCGACATGCACCACCGCCGCCTCGCCGACCAGGGTCAGGCGATCAGCCCCCAGCACCTGATCGAAGAAGTGCGTCAGGGTGCTCTGGACCTGGGTCACTTCCTTGCGTCGGTAACCGGTGTTGTCGGCACCCGGCGTGGTCGCGATGGGCGACGCCGCGCCACCGGCAATCGGGTTGACCAGGGCCAGGGTCAGGTCGTTGGTATTGACCTGCACTGGCGCGTTTGGACGGTAGCTGACTTCCCCGGTCCACGCCGTGCCGGTGGGCAACGTGGTGGAGAAACTGGCGCCGTACAGGCGGATGTCTTCCGGGTATTCAAGGTAATACCCACCGCGACCCAGCATCACGCTTTGCGCCAGACCCGCACCGCTGCCAGGGGCCAGGCCGTTGGCAATCGCGACCATGCCCGGCAACGCAGCCAGCGTCGAGAGCCCCGCCGTGGTCGTCCCGACGGTAGGCGTACGGCTGTGGTAATTCATGAAGTACAGGCCGTACTCGGTGTCATCACCGAGCCAGCGCAACGCCGTGCCCCACTGGCCGGAGTCGCGGGCGTCGCGGTCGCCGCCACGGGGAATGATCACCCCTTCGCTGGACACCTGGATCCCCTGCCCGAATGCCTGGGTCAAGGGCACGAACGGCGCAATCGCCGGGCTGCCCACGGTGTAGCCACTGGTGCAACCGTCCGCCACCACGTCATTGCCGAAGAACGTGCCGCAGTTATCAACAACCGTCTGGTCCCACTCCAGCTGGTAGAACCCTTCGATGGTCAGCTTGTCAGTCAAGCCCTGGGAGGCGAACAGCATGTTCACCGGGATCAGGCCTTCCTTGATCTCCGCACCGGGACGACGGAAGGCGGACACGTCCACCGGGTTGATGCTGTTGATGGAGTTGCCGATGAAGGTACTCTCACCCCAGCTAACCACCTGCTTGCCGGCGCGCACGGTGCCCGGCAGATCGGCGATGGAATAGTTGTGATAGACGAAGGCATCGAGAATCTGCGCCCCCGAGGACTTGGCGCCTTCCTTGCGATTGCTGTCGCTGATGTCCTTGAACTCGCGCCCCTCATCCTTGAGCTCGAAGTCATACCAGTACTTGCCACGCACGAACACACCAGTATCGCCGTACTTGAGCTCGAGGTCGTGCAGGCCCTTGAAGATTTTGGAAAAGGTTTCGCCTTTCTTGAAGTTCAGCCGTCCGTCATCACCGGTGGAGGATTGGCCCCGCCCGCCGTTGACCGTGCCGACCAGGTCCTTGTCGGCATCGCGCATACCCCAGCTCGCGCCCACGGACAGCGACGAATCGAACTGACCCTCGATCTCGCCAATGTTGAATGAAACGGCCTGCGCCTGGGCACAGCAACCCAAGGCCACCGCGACGGCCAGCGCCTGCGGCTTGAAGATGGCGCGCATTGTTATTGTTGTCATGCGTCTTCCCCGGTGAGTGACAGAGGCTTCACCCTACTGCCGCACGCCATGGGCGATAAGCGCACCAAGGAGGTATTCGCGCTGTACCTCAAAAGGATTACAGCCCCTGCGCAGCGGGCCTTTGCGCGGCGCATGGACAGACTGGATGATGGGTCATCAGCGCCACGCATACTCCTGTCCCGCCTGCGACTGTTACGCGCCCTGCAACGGTGCATGTCCGGATCCGGGCTGTTTCCCGTCGGGCTCGATCCCTATGCTGGCCGGGCTTGCAGGGCAACGGGCCTGCAAGCCCAAGTCGCCATGGCATTCCTCCTGCCTGGCGCACCGTCATTCGGATGGATTGGCGCATCGGTCCATCATCCCGTGTTCACCGACGTTGGTTTGTAGCTCCTTTGCAACGTCACGCTTAGGCCGCTGCTTTTGCAGTGGCCTTTTTTATGTGAACGAAAGACAGCGCGCCCGGCATACGGGGATGAGCCGTTGGGGAGTCGACGCAATCTGAACGAGACTTCGAGTGGCGTTGAAATCGTCGACCTCGTCACTGATCACCAAGGGCACTTTCGCCCGGCGAAATATGACGGTGTGATGGATATCGAGACCGCCGAGAACCCGGCGGCCCTAGCGAAAACATTGTCCATGAGCACGGTTGCCACAGCTGGCAGCAACCGGCCCGGGCAGTGAGTCTTAAATGGCGTGACGTTGCAGATTCGCCATCATTTCCTTCAAGGCTTCCAGATTGTCGTTCGGGTGCACGGCATTTTCGAAATCGCAGATCTGCTGCCAATGGGCGGCGACGTCTTCAGGTGAAAAGCCTTTGCGCGGGTCGAAGCCCGCCCCCAGGCTGCGCTCCCAGCGCACCTTGCCCATCCAGCCGCCGCCCACTTCGAACAAGCCGGAGGTTTCCTGGCAGGCCTCACTGGCCAGGTACACCACCAGAGGACTGACGAGTTCGGGCTTGAGTTGTTCGAAGACCTGCGGCGGGATCAGGCCTTCGGTCATGCGGGTGCCGCCGGTGGGGGCGATGGCATTGACCAGGATGTTGTTCTTGCGGCCTTCGATGGCCAGGGTCCGCGTCAGGCCATAAAGGCCGAGCTTGGCCATGCCGTAGTTGGATTGGCCGAAGTTACCGTAGATGCCCGAGGTGGACGCGGTGAAGATCACCCGCCCGTAGTTTTGCTCACGCAGGTGCGGCCAGGCGGCCCGGGTCACCTTGTAGGCGCCTTCGACGTGGACGCGGTAGACCAGATCCCAATCGGCGTCGTCCATTTTGTGGAACGTCTTGTCCCGCAAAATCCCGGCGTTGTTGACCACCACATCGACGCGACCGAACGCGTCGAGCGCGTTTTGAACCAGCTTGTCGCCATCGGTCACCGAGTCGTGGTTGGCCTCGGCGATGCCGCCCGCCTCGCGGATTTCGGCGACCACCCGGTCCGCAGCCGAGGCATTGGCCCCTTCCCCTTGCGCCGAGCCGCCCAGGTCGTTGACCAGCACTTTCGCGCCTTGTTTGGCGAACAGCAACGCATGGGCGCGTCCCAGGCCTCCGCCGGCTCCTGTGACGATCACGACTTTATCTTCGAAGCGCACAGACTCACTCATGGCAGAACTCCAGCAGGCGGATAGGACAATGGGCACGAGTGTCCGGCACCTGTCGGCCGGTCACAATCAACACGGTTGCCAGTGAATGGTGGGCGATAAGGTGGGGGGATGATGCACGCTCAAGCCTCGGCGGCGCATTCGATTTTCCTGCTGGCAAATGCACCGCCATCGCGAGCAAGCTCGCTCCCACAGGGTGATTTTTGTTGTCCACAAATGCTGTATTCACCATCAATCCACTGTGGGAGCGAGCTTGCTCGCGATAGCGGTCTTTCAGTCAATACACAGGGTGGCTGTGCTGACGCTATCGCGAGCAAGCTCGCTCCCACACACAGATCTGCTTCTGCAGTGCCGAGTCGTCAGGAACAGGCCATTTGTCTGTGCGGCGCGGCGATGGCTTCGCGAAACGCCTGGTAATGCTTGAGCACCTGCACCGGTGCCTCGGTGTGCGGGTAATGACCGATGTCGGGCAGCAATACCGTGTCCGGGTTCGGGATCAGCGCCTCGTAGCGCGCCACCATGTGCTCACCGGAAATCGGATCGACCGCGCCGTCGATCACCCGCAACGGCACGTCGCCGCGCTGCATCGCCTGCACCCAGCGATCACGCTGCACACGGCGTTCGGGAATATAGCCGATGAGTTTGTGCATGATCCGCGGACCGTGATGGGTCTCCACCAGGCTCCAGAAGTCATCCAGCTCGCTTTCGGTGGGGGCGGTCCCGGGGCCGAAAATCTGCCGAAAGCTGCTGGCCAGGCTTTCCCGGCAGAACATCCGCCCCAGCAACCAACCCAGAGGGCTTAGCAAGAGTTTCTGGGCCCATACCGGACGGTGGGTTTCGGGGAACAGGCCACCATTGAGAAAGACACAACTGTCGAGGTGGATGCGTGCTTCGTAATGCCGCGCGAGCAGCTCCTGGGCCACGCTGTCACCGTAATCATGGGCCAGCACATGCACCGCGCCTTTCACATTCAGGTGCGCCAGCAAGGCTTGTTGCAGATCGGCCTGCTCCAGCAGGCTGTAGACGTGATCCCTCGGCTTGGCCGAGTCGCCGAAACCGAGCATGTCGCACGCGATCACTCGATAGCGTTGTGCCAAGGGTTGCCATAGGTAATGCCAATCCCAACTGGCGGTAGGGAAGCCGTGGATCAGCAGCAGCGGTTCGCCCTGGCCGGCCACCCAATAACGGATGGCATGGCCGCGAAACAGGAAGGTCTGGCTGCGCTGGCGCCAGATACGCAGGGGAATCTGGGCCAGGGGCATCAGCTTCTATACCCGGTGTCTTGTTGATCGAGCTTGCGCAGCAACGCCGGCCAGGCCAACGCACCGCCCATGCCTTGGGCGCTTTTGGTCACCCCGGCGATCATCGCCCGGGCGCCGGCCAGAATCTGCGGTTCGATGGCTATCAATTCGGCCCCGCCGTTCTGGGCCAGGACCTGGATGTCACAGGCTCGTTGAAAGGTGAACATCATCAGGAAGGTATCGGCGATGGTGCCGCCGCATGTCAGCAAGCCATGGTTGTGCAGCATCAGGAAATTGCTATCGCCCAGGTCGGCTTGCAGGCGCGCCTTTTCCTCGTGATTCAAGGCCACCCCTTCATAAGCGTGATAGCCCAGGCTCGACAGCACGAACAGCGCTTGCTGGCTGATCGGCAGCACACCTTGCTTCTGCGCCGATACCGCGACGCCGGCGGCGGTGTGGGTGTGCAGCACACACGCCACATCATGGCGCACCTCATGCACCGCACTGTGGATGGTGTAGCCGGCCGGGTTGATCTCGTAGGGGCTGTCCATCAACTTGTTGCCGGCCTGGTCGACCTTGACCAGGCTCGAGGCGGTGACTTCATGGAACATCAACCCGAATGGGTTGATCAAGAAATCCTCGGTGCCGGGGACCTTCGCAGAGATGTGGGTGAAGATCAGGTCATCCCAGCCATGCAGCGCGACAAGCCGATAGCAGGCGGCAAGGTCCACCCGGGTTTGCCATTCGGCCGCACTGACCTGTTCCTGGATACTGAGTGTCGTTTGAACGGGCGCTACGCTCACGGCTCTGACCTCTGGTTTCTTCTTATAGGAGTCTTGTCATCAAAACGTCTTACGCAAGAAAATCAGTCTAGTCAGGTCTTCCAGAGGCGGTAGTTGCATTGGCAGCCAGCTTACTGGCCAAACGAGTCACCACAATCGCTTCAGGGGCGCAACGTGTCGATCAATTCAGCCAGCCACGGCTCGGCGTCGGTTTCCGGGGTGACGCTTTCGCTGGCATCCAGGCGCAGCATCGGCAGCACCTCGCGCACGCCCAGTTCGGCGAACAGCTCGCCCATCTGCTCGCCGCCGGCGCAGAAAGTATCCCCGTAGCTGGCGTCGCCCAGGCCGATCACCGCGCCGGGCAAGCCGCGAAAGAACCCTGGCAATTGGTCGCGAATGGTCGAATACAACGGCATCAAACTGTCTGGCAACTCTCCCATGCCGGTGGTGGAAGTCACCGCCAACAAGGCTTCTGGCGCAAATGCCTGGACATCCGCCAGGGTCGCACGAGGGTTGTGCCAGGCATCGAAGCCCGCGTCGCGAAGCAGTTTGGCAGCATGCCGGGCGACTTCTTCGGCGGTGCCATACACTGAGCCGGAAAGAATGGCGACTTTCATCAATCTGATCCTGAACCTGAAAAAGAGCCGGGATAGTAACAGTTGCACCTGCCAGGCTGCGAATGGCTCTCAACGGCAGTAGTGGCCAGTAGACATCCCGTCGATTTCTTCTAGAATGCGGCTTCAACAGGGATGTTCAAAAGGGCTCTTCCCATGATCAACGCTCAACTGATGCAACTGGTCATCAATGCTTCCAACGATGGGATTGTCATCGCTGAAAAAGAAGGCGAAGACAACATCCTGATCTACGTGAACCCGGCCTTCGAACGCTTGACCGGTTATCACCGCGACGAAATCCTTTATCAGGATTGCCGTTTCCTGCAGTCGGGTGATCGGGACCAACCTTCCCTGGAGCCCATTCGCAAGGCCTTGAGAGAAGGCGGTGTCTGTCGTGAGGTGCTGCGCAACTATCGCAAGGACGGCACGCCGTTCTGGAATGAGCTGTCCTTATCCACGGTAAAAAACCAGGCTGACGGGCACACCTATTTCGTGGGCGTGCAAAAAGACGTCACGACTCAGGTCAAGGCTCAACAACGTGTCGCCCAGTTGGAAAAGGAGTTGGCCGAAGCCCGAGAAACGATTGCCCGGCTTGAAGCGACGAACGGCACAAACAAAACCACGAATTAATGGTCAGTCACTACAATCACCAGTGAAAATGTAAATTATCATTTCGAGCCGACCATGCAGCGCGATGCCCTCCTGACGCAGGATGAACTGGATTTCATCCGGACCATGCAACACAACCCGCAGTTGAACGAGCGGGATGTCACGTCGAGCTTGCTGGTCAACGGTGGGTCGCAGATCCGTGACTTGCTGACGCGCCTGGCGGCGAATGAGCAGGTCACGCTCCAAGCCAATTTCGAAAACCAGCAAATGACCTTTCCGCTGCATCTGGTGGAAGACGAATTCCATGCGATGCACCTGCGCCTGGGTGTGCCAAGCATCTACGAGGACGGACCGAAGATCCGCCCGTGGCGCCTGACGCTCGACGAGCCGGTGGCGCTGGAAAATATCAAGGGCCAGCCGGGACCGCTGTGGGTCCACGAAGTGTCCTGCAAGGGCGTATTGCTGGAAAACCGCAGCCGCACCAAGCCACCGAAGCAGTTTGCCTTGTGGTTCAGCCCGTCAGGCTACGAGAGAATTTCGTTGCGAGGCACCTTCGAACGGGAAACCGATCGAGGATGGCTTGCCTATCACCTGAACCAGAATGACCAGGACGAGACCGAGCGCCTGCGCCAGTACATCCTGCAGCAACATCGCCTGACCCATCCCACCATGCATCTCTAATATCCTGTTTCGCAGGATGCTCCCTCAGGTATCGAGGTTGCCTTCCAGAAATTGACGCAGGCGCTGGCGCATCACCGTTCCTTCATTACCCAGGCAACCGATTGACGAGCCAGCCAGGCTTTCCTGCGCCAGATCGGATGCATCACCGGCCAGCATCAACGGACAATCCAGGCTCATCGCCAATTTGGCCAGGCGCTTGGGCAAGTCCGGGAGCGGCGCATGATTGGAAACCAGCACCAATGCCAGCGGCTGGATCTTCTGGCACACCAGGGCCAGCTCGTTGAACGGCAGGCCGATCGACAGCGCCCTGACGCCCACGTCCGCCTTGGATAGAAACAGCGCCGTGACCAGCAACTCCAGTTCACGGCATTGGCCGGCAAGGGCGCAGACCAAGACTCGCGGCGACTGGCCTTCGCGCTTGAGCAAAAGCCGCTGGATGATGCGCGAACGCAGGAACCCATCCAAAAACACCCATTCACTGATCTGCCCGAACTCTGGCTGGCGATGCAGCATTCGTCGCCAAAGCGGCATCAGGATGTCCTGGAACACGATCGGCACGCTGTAGGTGGAAAAAACCTGCCCGTAGACGCGATCCAGTTCCACATCGTCAAAGTTGCCAACCGCGTCCGCCACCTGTTGCTGCCACCGGGCGTGATCGGCCATGACCAGATCCGATGAAATCAGCGTGGAGACCGGTTGCACCGACTCGGTCTTCGCCAGGATCTTTCCCACTTTGCTCACGGCTACCCCGCGCTCTATCCAGGCCAAGATGCTGCGAACCTTTTCGATATCGCTCAACGAGTACAGGCGATGCCCGCTTTCGGTGCGGGTGGGCTGGATCAGACCGTAGCGTCGCTCCCATGCACGCAGGGTCACGGGATTCACGCCGGTCATGCGCGCGACTTCGCGGATGGGAAACAAGTCTTCCCGCTTCAAGGCACCTGATGCCTGGAAAACAAAGCCATCCTCTGTGATTACACTCATTTTGGCAGACAATTCCGGCTGGCAAATTGGATCCCAGTGTCCTCCTCCAAGACACGTCATGACAAGAACAAACGTTGTCGATGCGCGGTTTTGTTGTTTTTTGCGCAATCGGGAATAATCCTTGCCTGTTTTTCGGCGACCAGACGCTACCCACTATCCCGGGGCGTCCCCCGCGAATCTCCTACCCGGAGTGCCGCGCCTGTCTTACGGAGATACATAATGTCTACCTCACCCGTCACCCTGATGGTTGCCCGCCGCGTCGCCAATGGACGCTATGAGGATCTGATCGCTTGGTTGCGCGAAGGCGAACAACTGGCAACCGACTTCCCCGGCTACCTGGGTTCCGGCGTGCTCGCACCACCGCCCCAGGACGATGAATTCCAGATCATCTTCCGTTTTGCCGACGAGCAGACACTGCACGCCTGGGAACACTCCGCCTCACGCACCGCCTGGCTGGGACGGGGCAGCGATCTGTTCGCCCATCCCTCCGAACACCGGGTGCGTGGCATCGATGGCTGGTTCGGCGCCGTCGGCCAGCGCCCGCCCCGTTGGAAACAGGCCGTGGCCATCTGGCTCGCGTTCTTTCCCGTGTCGCTATTGTTCAATTTCCTGTTGGGCCCGTTGCTGGGCGAACTGGGCCTGTTGAGCCGTGTGCTCATCAGCACCCTGATCCTGACGCCACTGATGGTCTATCTGTTTATCCCGATGTCGACCCATCTGCTGGCGAACTGGCTCAACGGCGCGCCGCCGCGGGCGTTGCCGGCTACGCAGAATCATTGATGCCACCCGCCTACACAGTGATTCCTGTGGGAGCCCCGGATCCATGGACGACAAAAAACCGGTGGGAGCGAGCTTGCTCGCGATAGCGTCAGGTCAGCCGACATTGATGCTGACTGACACACCGTCATCGCGAGCAAGCTCGCTCCCACTGGGGGCAGTTGAGTCGTTGCTGGATTGACCTTTGTACATAGGACGCGCCCCGTGTCGCTGTTATAGTTTTGCTCTTGCCGCGAACCGAGCCGTCCTATGTCCAGCGCCACCGCTCCGATCCTGATCACTGGTGCAGCCCAGCGCGTCGGCCTGCATTGCGCCCGGCGCTTGCTGGAGGACGGGCACCCGGTGATCGCGACCTATCGCACCGAACGCCCCGGCGTGCAAACGTTGCGGGACCTGGGAGCGGTGGTGCTATTCGCCGACTTCTCCAGCGAAACGGGGATCCTGGCCTTTATCGAACAACTCAAGCAGCACACCGACCGGCTGCGAGCCATCGTGCACAATGCCTCGGCCTGGATGACCGAGGCGCCTGGCAACGAAGCGGCAGCCTTCAACGCCATGTTCGGCGTGCACATGCTGGCGCCTTACCTGATCAACCTGCATGGCGCCGAGTTGCTGCGGCGTTCAACGCCGGCCGATATCGTGCACATCAGCGATGACGTGACTCGCAAAGGCAGCGCCCGGCATATCGCCTATTGCGCCACCAAGGCAGGCCTGGAAAGCCTGACCCTGTCGTTCGCGGCCAAGTTCGCCCCGGCGATCAAGGTCAACGGCATCGCGCCGGCCCTGCTACTGTTCAATCCCGAAGACGACGCGGCTTACCGCGCCAAGGCCCTGGCCAAGTCCGCACTGGGTATCGAACCCGGCAGCGAAGTGATCTACCAGAGCCTGCGTTATCTGCTGGACAACCCTTATGTCACCGGCACGACCCTGACCGTCAACGGCGGGCGGCACGTCAAATAGCCTTGTTTCGAGGATGCACCATGACGCTATCCCTGCCCCAGAACTACCGCGAGATCCTTATCGGCCTGGGGGAAGACCCCGAGCGCGAGGGCCTGCTCGATACCCCGGTACGTGCCGCCAAGGCCATGCAGTACCTTTGCCATGGCTATGAACAAAGCGTCGAGCAGATCGTCAATGGCGCGCTGTTCGCCTCTGACAGCGATGAAATGGTGATCGTCGCCGACATCGAGCTCTATTCGCTCTGCGAACATCACCTGTTGCCCTTCATCGGCAAGGCCCATGTGGCTTATATTCCTACCGGCAAGGTCCTGGGGCTGTCGAAGATCGCCCGGCTGGTGGACATGTTCGCCCGCCGCCTGCAAATCCAGGAGAACCTGACCCGGCAAATCGCCGACGCGGTGCAGCAGGTCACCCAGGCCGCTGGCGTAGCGGTGGTGATCGAGGCCCAGCACATGTGCATGATGATGCGCGGTGTCGAAAAACAGAACTCGACCATGAACACCTCGGTGATGCTCGGCGCCTTTCGCGACTCCAGCACCACGCGCCAGGAGTTCCTGCAATTGATTCGACGGAGCAAGTAAATGCCACAACTTCAGCCAGCCATGGCACGCATCAAGGTCAAGGACCTGCGCCTGCGCACCTTCATTGGCATCAACGAGGATGAAATCCTCAACAAGCAGGATGTGTTGATCAACCTGACCATCCTCTATGCCGCCCAGGAGGCGGTGCGCGACAACGACATCGACCATGCGCTGAACTACCGCACCATCACCAAGGCGATCATCGCCCACGTGGAAAGCAACCGCTTCGCCCTGCTCGAACGCCTGACCCAGGAATTGCTCGACCTGGTCATGGCCAACGAGTCGGTGCTGTACGCCGAAGTCGAAGTCGACAAGCCCCACGCCTTGCGATTTGCCGAGTCGGTGTCGATTACCCTCGCGGCAAGCCGGGCTACTGCGTAGCCGCTAAAAGCTTCAAGCTGTAAGCTTCAAGCCTGAAGACCGCATACCCACTTGCAGCTTGAAACTTACAACTTGAAGCTGTCTCGCAGAGATCACCATGAACGACCAACAACGCCTCGAACTCGAAGCCGCCGCTTTCCGTCGGCTGGTTGCCCACCTGGACAGCCGCAAGGATGTGCAGAACATCGACCTGATGAACCTCGCCGGCTTCTGCCGCAACTGCCTGTCCAAGTGGTACAAGGCCGCCGCCGATGAACGCCAGGTGGACGTCAGCCTCGACGACGCCCGCGAAGTGGTCTACGGCATGCCGTACGCCGAGTGGAAAGCCCAATACCAGAAAGAAGCCAGCGCCGAACAACAGGCGGCGTTCGCCAAAGGAAAACCCGATGCTTGATCTTGCTACCCTGCGTACCCGCCTCAAGAGCGGTGAACATGCCTTCGCCGACACCCTGGCCTTTATCGCCGCCGGCTACGACTACCAGCCCCAGGCCTTCAACAACGGCGGCGTGGAAAACGCCGCCGGGCAGAACGAAGGTTCGTGCAAGACCCTGGGCCTGGCGCTGCTCGAAGGCTTGAGCGATGAAGAAGCGCTGCTGGCATTTGGCGAACATTACCGTTCGGTGCTGGCCACGCCCGAAGGCAGTGATCACGGCAATATCCGTGCGCTGATGATCCATGGGCTGGCAGGTGTGAAGTTCGAGGCACCGCCACTGCAACGGCGCTGATCCACAGACTCTTGCAACCCTCTTTTGTGGCGAGGGAATTCATCTGTGGGAGCATGGCTTGCCCGCGATGGGCGCGCCGAGGTTTAACAGCCGAACCGCGTTATCGTTCGTCGCGGGCAAGCCATGCTCCCACAGGTCTTCCTCCCCCAAATAAATCCTTCCGCTCCACATCCCGACTTTTAAGATTGACCCAGCAACTTTATTTCGTTTGCCGGGCCCCTCTGCTCGCGGCTTAGATAACGGAAATTTCTCCTTCGTCCGAGCCGTCATCCATGAGCAGCGACACCATCAGTCAATCGATCTCCATCGTGCACCCCGTCAGTCTCAGCCACGGCAAGAATGCCGAGGTCTGGGACACCGACGGCAAACGCTACATCGATTTTGTCGGGGGCATTGGTGTGTTGAACCTTGGGCATTGCCATCCGCGCATCGTCGAGGCGATCCGCGAACAGGCTACCCGGCTGACTCACTACGCCTTCAACGCTGCCCCTCACGCGCCCTACATTGAGTTGATGGAACGCCTGGCGGCGTTTATCCCGCTGGATTACCCGGTCAGCGGCATGCTCACCAACAGCGGTGCCGAGGCGGCGGAGAACGCCTTGAAGATCGTGCGGGGCGCCACGGGCCGTACCGCGGTGATCGCGTTTGACGGCGCCTTTCACGGCCGCACCCTGGCGACCCTCAACCTCAACGGCAAGGTCGCGCCTTACAAACAGAAAGTCGGCGTCCTGCCCGGGCCGGTCTATCACCTGCCCTACCCCAGCCAGGACAACGGTGTCACCTGCGCAGAGGCCTTGAAGGCCATGGAGCGGCTGTTCAGCGTCGAGATCGACGTAAACGACGTCGCCTGTTTCATCGTCGAGCCGGTACAGGGCGAAGCTGGCTTCCTGGCAATGGATGTGCCCTTCGCCCAGGCCCTGCGGCAGTTCTGCGACGACAAGGGCATTGTGCTGATCATCGATGAGATCCAGTCGGGCTTCGGCCGCACCGGCGAGCGCTTTGCCTTCTCCCGGCTGGGCATCGAACCAGACCTGATCCTGTTGGGCAAAAGCATTGCCGGCGGCGTGCCCCTGGGGGCCGTGGTAGGACGAAAAGCACTGCTGGACAACCTGCCCAAGGGCGGCCTGGGCGGCACCTATTCGGGCAACCCCATCGCCTGCGCCGCCGCACTGGCAACTCTGGACGAAATGACCGACGCCAACCTGCGCGCCTGGGGTGCACAACAGGAAGAGGCGATCGTCAGCCGCTACCAATCCTGGCGCAACCGCGGGCTGAGTCCTTACCTGGGTCGCCTGACCGGCGTCGGCGCCATGCGCGGCATCGAACTGAGCCACGCCGACGGTACCCCGGCTTCGGCACAATTGACCCAACTGCTGGCCCTCGCACGGGAATCGGGCCTGCTGCTGATGCCCAGTGGTAAATCGCGGCACATCATTCGACTGCTGGCGCCGTTGACGACCGAGCCGGCCGTGCTGGAAGAGGGGTTGGATATTCTGGAAGCGTGCCTGGCGAAGCTGGCCTGAAATGCAGTGTTTTTGACTGCACACAAACCCTGTGGGAGCGAGCTTGCTCGCGATGACGGTGTATCAGTCACCATCCATGTCGACTGACCTGAAGCCATCGCGAGCAAGCTCGCTCCCACAGGGGTTCGCCGGCAGATATCCAGGCATAAAAAAACCGGCCGAAGCCGGTTTTTTAATGCCCGATAAATCAGAACGAAGCGTTCTGCAGGCCATCCAGGTAACGCTCGGTGTCCAAGGCTGCCATGCAACCAGCACCGGCCGAGGTGATCGCCTGACGGTAGACGTGGTCGGCCACGTCGCCAGCCGCGAAGATACCTTCGACGCTGGTGGCAGTGGCGTTGCCGTCGCGACCGCCCTTGACCACCAGGTAGCCGTCCTTGAGTTCCAGTTGGCCTTCGAACAGCGAGGTGTTCGGCGTGTGGCCAATGGCGATGAAGACGCCGTCGACCTTGATCTCGTCAAAGCTGCCGTCGTTGTTCTTCAGGCGGGCACCGGTCACGCCCATGTTGTCGCCCAGCACTTCGTCCAGGGTCGCGTTGAGCTTGAGGATGATCTTGCCTTCAGCGACACGGGCGTTGAGCTTGTCGATCAGGATCTTCTCGGCGCGGAAGGTTTCGCGACGGTGGATCAGGGTGACCGTGCTGGCGATATTGGCCAGGTACAGCGCTTCCTCGACCGCGGTGTTGCCGCCACCGACCACAGCCACTGGCTTGTTGCGGTAGAAGAAACCGTCGCAGGTGGCGCAGGCGGAAACACCTTTGCCCATGAAGGCTTCTTCCGACGGCAGACCCAGGTAACGCGCACTGGCGCCGGTGGCGATGATCAGGGCATCGCAGGTGTAGGTCGCGCTGTCGCCGGTCAGGGTGTACGGCTTGGCGGCAAAATCCACGGCATTGATGTGATCGAAAACGATCTCGGTCTCGAAACGCTCGGCGTGTTCCTTCATGCGCTCCATCAGCGCCGGGCCGGTCAGGCCGTGGACATCGCCCGGCCAGTTGTCGACTTCGGTGGTGGTGGTCAATTGACCGCCGGCCTGCATGCCGGTGATCAGCAGCGGCTTGAGGTTGGCACGGGCCGCATAAACCGCAGCGCTGTAGCCGGCAGGGCCGGAACCGAGAATAATCACTCGCGAATGACGCACTTCAGACATGACCTGCTCCTGTTGACCGGACCTTGCGGGCCGGAACGCCGGGTGAGCGGCGCGAATAAAAAGGACCGTTGACGCACTTGGGGAAGGCTTGGGTTCGACAGTCCTGGAAAAGAATGGGTGCAGCGTATCGAGGGAGCGAAGATTAAGGAAATACGGTTTAACAATCCAGCTCATAGGTGAGCTCTATCTGCAGCAAGCCTTTCAATAGGCGCCTTCGCCTCAAGAAACGTTGTTACACGCCATGTCGCCGCTTTCCCAGGCGGGGCAAAGCCGGTAAGGTCGGCGCGTTCATTTCGCTCGGAGCCACCTATGCCCGCCCCCGTCCTGTCCGGCCCGCAATATTTGCAAGAAGGCCTCAAGCTGGTCCTGAGCCCGGGCCTGCGCCTGTTTGTACTCTTGCCCCTGGCGATCAATCTGGTGCTGTTCGTCGGATTGATTTACTTGGCCGGCCATCAGTTCAGCCTCTGGGTCGATACGCTGATGCCGTCGCTGCCAGAGTGGCTGAGTTTCCTCAGCTATGTGCTCTGGCCGCTGTTCGTGGTGCTCGTCGTGCTGATGGTGTTTTTCACCTTCACCATGCTCGCCAACATCATCGCCGCACCATTCAACGGTTTTCTCGCGGAAAAAGTCGAAGTGGTCATCCGTGGCACCGACGACTTCCCGGCCTTCAGTTGGGCCGAGTTGATCGCCATGGTGCCGCGGACCCTCGGTCGGGAAGCGCGCAAGCTCGGCTATTTCCTGCCCCGCGCCCTGGGGCTGTTCGTGCTGTCGTTCATCCCCGTGGTCAATCTGGTGGCGGCACCGCTGTGGCTGCTATTCGGCGTGTGGATGATGGCGATCCAGTACATCGACTACCCGGCGGACAACCACAAGCTGGGCTGGAACGAAATGCTCGCCTGGCTGCGGGAAAAACGCTGGCAGAGCCTGGGTTTTGGCGGCAGCGTGTATTTGGTGCTGCTGATCCCGGTGGTGAACATCCTGATGATGCCGGCGGCGGTGGCCGGGGCGACCTTGTTCTGGGTGCGTGAGCAAGGTGCCGAGACCGCGTTGGCCCGCCAGGGCTGAGCCGTCACAAATCCATCATCCTGTCGTCACAATGACGAAATGGCCCCGGTCGACACTGGGGTCATGACCACACCCCTGCACATTACCCTGATCACCGAAACCTTCCCGCCGGAAATCAATGGCGTGGCCAATACCTTGGGCCGCCTGTACGACGGCTTGCGCGCCCGCGGGCACCAGGTCGAGCTGATACGGCCGCGCCAGGTCGACGACCCACGCCAGGCCGGTGACGAGCAGTTGCTGCTGTGCCGGGGCTGGCCGTTACCGGGTTATCCGGGGCTGCAGTGGGGCCAGGCGTCGATGCACAAGCTGCTCCGGCGCTGGAAACGTCATCGTCCGGACGTGCTCTACATCGCCACGGAAGGGCCGCTGGGCTTGTCGGCACTGCGGGCGGCACGGCGCCTGGGCATCTCGGTAGTCAGTGGCTTCCACACCAATTTCCAGCAATACACCCAGCAGTACGGCCTCGGGCTCTTGAGTCGCATGCTCACCCATTACCTGCGCTGGTTTCACAACCGCTCCAGCCTGACCCTGGTGCCCAGTCTCAGCCAGCGCCTGGAACTGGAGCGACGACACTTCGAGCGCGTGGCATTGTTGTCCCGGGGCGTGGACAGCCAACTGTTCCATCCGGTCAAGCGCTCGTCGAGCCTGCGCGAAGCGTGGGGTCTAGGCGACGACGACATCGCCGTGCTCCATGTCGGGCGCCTGGCACCGGAGAAAAACCTGGGGCTGCTCAAGCGCAGTTTCGACACGCTGTGCAGCGCTTTTCCGGGGCGACGGATAAAGCTGGTGGTGGTCGGCGACGGCCCGCAGCGGTCCGAGCTGGAGCAGGCATTGCCCGAGGCGATCTTTTGCGGCTCGCAACGGGGCGAGGCGTTGGCCAGCCACTATGCGTCCGGGGATGTGTTTGTCTTTCCGAGCCTGACCGAAACCTTCGGCAATGTGGTGTTGGAGGCGCTGGCGTCCGGGCTGGGCGTGGTGGCCTACGATCAGGCCGCGGCGGCGCAACATATTCGCCACGGCTATAACGGCGTGCTGGCGATGCCGGGGGATGAAGAGGCGTTCTGCGATGCCGCCCGTTGGCTGCTGGAAGAGCGCGAGACCTTGCGTTGCGTGCGGCTCAATGCGCGCCAGCATGCCAGTCGCCAGGGTTGGGCGGCGGTGATCGAGCAATTCGAGACGCAGTTGCGCGGGGTTTGCGTGGGTGAGCAGGTGATGCCTGTTACACCAACTGTGCGTTAATTATTCGGTGATACTGATATCGCCATCGCGAGCAAGCTCGCTCCCACATTGGATCTTCAGCGAACGCGATATCTGTGTCCGGCCGCCCGCCCCTGTGGGAGCGAGCTTGCTCGCGATGGCGTCAGTTCAGGCGATACTCAAACCAGGGTCATCAAAGCCTCGCGACTGAACGGCAAGATCTCCTGCTCGCGCCCTTCACGGACTTTTTGCGCCCAGTCCGGATCCACCAGCAGCGCACGCCCCACCGCCACCAGGTCGAACTCATCGTTGTTCAAGCGCTCCAGCAGTTTTTCCAGGCTGGCCGGCTGCGCGACTTTGTCGGTGTTGACCATGAACTGCAGGAACTCGCCATCCAGGCCAACGCTGCCGACGGTGATGGTCGGCTTGCCGGTGAGCTTGCGGGTCCAACCGGCCAGGTTCAGCTCGGAGCCTTCGAATTCCGGCTCCCAGAAACGCCGTGTCGAACAGTGGAAAATATCCACGCCCGCCTCGGACAACGGCTTGAGGAATTCGCCCAAGGCTGCGGGGGTCTGCACCAGCCGCGCGGTGTAATCCTGCTGCTTCCATTGGGAGAAACGGAAAATGATCGGGAAGCCCTCGCCTACGGCCGCACGCACGGCACGGATCAATTCGATCGCAAAGCGCGAGCGGTTGGCCAGGCTGCCGCCATAACCGTCCGTGCGCTGATTGCTGCCTTCCCAGAAAAACTGGTCCACCAGGTAACCGTGGGCGCCGTGGATCTCCACCCCGTCCATGCCAATGCTCTGGGCATCTTTTGCCGCTTGGGCGAACGCGGCAATGACGTCATCAATATCCGCCTGGGTCATGCCGTGGACGACCACCTGGCCGTCCTTGAGCTTTTCGCTCGGACCATAACCCGGCACGCTGGCGTCCGGCTCGGTGCCGATGCGTCGCACACTGCCCACGTGCCACAACTGTGGAACGATCTTGCCGCCTTCGGCATGCACCGCATCGACCACCTGTTTCCAACCGGCCAGCGCGGCATCGCCGTAGAAATGCGGCACGTTCGGATAACCGTTGGAGGCCTTGTGCCCGACCGTCGTGCCCTCAGTGATGATCAAGCCGACCCCGGCCGCCGCACGGCGACGGTAGTACTCGACCACCTTGGCGTTCGGCACGCCGCCCGGCGAAAAGGAACGGGTCATCGGCGCCATCACCACCCGGGTCGGCAATTCGAACGCGCCGAGGTGGAAGGGTTTGAACAGGGCTTTTGCAGGCATGGGGCACTCCACGGAACGAAGTCACAGGTCGGATATGACGACGATAATATGGAGCCTGGGGAGTGCTGGATAGCACTATTGATTTGAATGATTAAGGATTAGAAGATCGCGACTGTCGGGATTGAGCCGAATGCCCAGCCGGGTGCAAAACCTGTGGCGAGGGGATTTATCCCCGCTGGGTTGCGAAGCAGCCCCCCAAAACCTGCTAACTCGGCGTGTCAGAAAGGCCCGGTCGCAGTTGATGGGGTTGCTGCGCAACCCAGCGGGGATAAATCCCCTCGCCACAAGGGTCCAGTGCCTGACTTCAGCTCAGCGCTTTTTCGATCGCCTGGATCACGGAAGGATCATCCGGCGCCGTGCGCGGCGAGAAACGCGCCAGCACCCGACCGTCCTTGCCGACCAGGAATTTCTCGAAGTTCCAGGTAATGTCCCCGGGAAACTCGGCCCCCTCGCCCGCTAGCAGGCGGTACAACTGATGACGATCATGACCATTCACTTCCAGCTTGCTGGACAGCGGGAACGTCACGCCATAGTTGAGGCTGCAGAACTCCTGGATTTCCTGCTCGGTCCCAGGCTCCTGCCCGGCGAACTGATTGCAGGGCAGGCCCAGCACGCTGAACCCCTTGTCCTTGTATTGCTGATAGAGACTTTCCAACGCCGCGTACTGAGGCGTCAGGCCACATTTGGAGGCGACGTTGACCACCAGCACGACTTGCCCCTTGAACGGTGCCAGATCAAGCTCCTGACCATCCAGGGCTTTCAGTTTAAGGTCGTGGAAAGCACTCATGACGAACTCCAGGGTTTGCGGATCTTTTGAAACAGACATGGGCGATGCTAACAGCAAGCGACTAAAAAGGCGCCATAGGGCGCCTTTCCAATTCACTGGTTACCTGAGCGTAGCGCAGAAATCAGTGGTGATGGCCGCCTTCGCCATGGACGTGACCATGGGCGATTTCTTCCTGGCTGGCGTCACGGATATCGACGATCTTGACTTGGAAGTTCAAGCGCTGGCCGGCCAACGGGTGGTTGCCGTCGACAGTGACGTCGTCGCCTTCCAGGTCGCGGATGGTGACGATCTGCATCTGGCCGTCGGGCGCCGAGGCGTGGAACTGCATGCCCACTTCCAGCTCATCCACACCTTCGAACATGCTGCGGCTCAAGGTGCTGACCAGTTCAGCGGAATATTCGCCATAGGCGTCTTCCGGCTCAACGGCCACTTTCAGCTCGTCACCGACGGCTTTGCCCTCCAGAGCCTTTTCCAGGCCTGGAATGATATTACCTGCGCCTTGCAGGTAGACCAGCGGAGCGCCGCCGGCAGAACTGTCGATGACCTCACCAGCGTCGTTGGTCAGGGTATAGTCAATGGAGACAGCCTTATTGGCGGCGATCAGCATGGGGCGAGACCTTTTGCATAAGAATGAAGAACGGACAAGTCTAAACAAGGATTTGCCCGAAAGCGAACGGAACCCGGACAAACGGGCCTGCTCGAACAGACCGACGGTCATCGGTTTCCATCAGGACGAGGACGGGCACTGGGTGGCCGAGCTGTCCTGTGGCCATACCCAGCACCTGCGCCACCAACCCCCGTGGCAATCCCGGGCCTGGGTACTGGACTCGGCGCAACGTATTGAAAAAATAGGCCAGCCCTTTGATTGCGGCTGGTGCGCTCAAGGCCCGGTTAGCGATAACCTTGGCGACTGAATTGTGGGTAGACGACCAGTCATAGGTCGCGCCATTCCCCCTTAGAGAATTCGCATGCAAACTTTTTTTATCGCACCCACCGATTTTGGTGTGGGTCTGACCTCCATCAGCCTCGGGCTGGTGCGTACCCTCGAACGGGCCGGGCTGAAAGTCGGCTTTTTCAAACCGATTGCCCAGCCGCATCCCGGCGACACCGGGCCGGAGCGCTCCACCGAGCTGGTGGCCCGCACCCATGGCCTCAAGCCTCCACAGCCCCTGGGTTTGGCTCATGTCGAGCGGATGCTTGGCGACGGCCAGCTCGATGAGTTGCTGGAAGAAATCATCACCCTGTACCAGCAAGCGGCCATCGGCAAGGACGTGCTGGTCGTCGAAGGCATGGTCCCGACCCGCAACGCCAGCTACGCCGCCCGGGTCAACCTGCACCTGGCCAAGAGCCTCGACGCCGAGGTCATCCTGGTGTCGGCGCCGGAGAACGAAGTACTGACTGAGCTGTCCGGGCGGGTGGAGTTGCAGGCGCAGCTCTTCGGCGGGCCGAAGGACCCGAAAGTCCTCGGGGTGATCCTGAACAAGGTCCGCACCGAGGAAAGCATGGAAGCGTTTTCCGCACGACTCAAGGAGCACTCGCCCCTGTTGCGCAGTGGCGATTTCCGCCTGCTGGGTTGCATCCCGTTTCGCCCCGAACTCAACGCCCCGCGCACCCGCGACGTGGCCGACCTGATGGGCGCCCAGGTGCTCAATGCCGGCGACTACGAAACCCGGCGCATGAGCAACATCATCATTTGCGCCCGCACCATGCGCAACACCGTGGAACTGCTCAAGCCTGGCGTGTTGGTGGTGACCCCCGGCGATCGTGACGACATCATCCTCGCCGTGAGCCTGGCGGCGATCAACGGCGTGCCACTGGCCGGCCTGCTGCTGACCAGTGACACCCTGCCCGACCCACGCATCATGGACCTGTGCCGCGGCGCCTTGCAGGCAGGATTGCCGGTGCTGTCGGTGAGCACCGGCTCCTATGACACCGCCAACCTGCTCAACGGCCTGAACAAGGAAATTCCCATCGATGACCGCGAACGTGCGGAGATCATCACCGATTTTGTCGCCAGCCACCTGGACGCCAACTGGCTGCACCAACGCTGCGGCACACCACGGGAAATGCGCCTGTCGCCGGCGGTGTTCCGCTATCAGTTGATCCAGCGCGCCCAGGCCGCCAACAAACGCATCGTGCTGCCCGAAGGCAGCGAACCGCTGACCGTCCAGGCCGCCGCCATTTGTCAGGCCCGGGGCATCGCCCGCTGCGTGTTGTTGGCAAAACCGGCCGACGTCGAAGCGGTGGCCCGCGCCCAAGGCATCGAGTTGCCGCCGGGGCTGGAGATTCTCGACCCGGATTCGATTCGCGAGCGTTATGTCGAGCCGATGGTGAGGTTGCGCAAGAGCAAAAGCCTGAACGCGCCGATGGCCGAGCAGCAATTGGAAGACACCGTGGTCATCGGCACCATGATGCTGGCCCTGGATGAAGTGGACGGACTGGTCTCCGGGGTCATTCACTCCACCGCCAACACCATCCGTCCGGCGCTGCAACTGATCAAGACCGCGCCGGGTTGCTCCTTGGTGTCCTCGGTGTTTTTCATGCTGTTTCCCGAAGAAGTGCTGGTCTACGGCGACTGCGTGATGAACCCACACCCCAGCGCCGCGGAACTGGCGGAAATCGCCTTGCAAAGCGCCGACTCGGCCGCGGCGTTCGGCATTACGCCGCGGGTGGCGATGCTCAGCTATTCCAGCGGTGAGTCGGCCAGTGGCGAAGAGGTGGAAAAAGTCCGCGAAGCCACCCTGCTGGCCCACGAGGCCCAGCATGGCCTGCTGATCGACGGTCCGCTGCAATACGACGCCGCCGCCAACGAAACCGTGGCGCGACAATTGGCACCCAACAGTCAGGTGGCCGGCCGGGCGACGGTGTTCATCTTCCCGGACCTCAACACCGGCAACACCACCCACAAGGCCGTGCAGCGCAGCGCCGACTGCGTCAGCCTCGGGCCGATGCTGCAAGGCTTGCGCAAACCAGTGAATGACTTGCCCCGCGGCGCCCAGGTCGACGACATCGTGTACACCATCGCCCTGACCGCGATCCAAGCCGCCAACCGACCTTTGGATATTTAAATGCTGGACTTCCTGCCTGCCCCCTTGCGCGGCGTCATTGCCTCGCTGCTGTTGGCGCTGAACACCATCGCCTGCTGCACACCGCTGTTCATCGTGGCAATTTTCAAGCTGTTGCTGCCCTTCCCCACCGCCCAGCGCTTCACCAACTGGTTGATGAGCCACATCCATGAAGCCTGGATCAGCAACAACAAGGCCTGGATGAACCTGCTGCGTCGTACCCGCTGGCACCTCAGCGGCCTGGAGGGCCTGGATTACCAGCATTCATACCTGATCACCAGCAACCACCAGAGCTGGGTCGACATCATGGTGCTGCAGTACGTGCTGAACCGACGCATCCGGCCGTTGAAGTTCTTTCTCAAGCAGGAACTGATCTGGGTGCCGGTGATCGGCCTGGCCTGGTGGGCCCTGGGCTTCCCGTTCATGAAACGCTACTCCAAGGCTTATCTGGAAAAACACCCGGAAAAGAAAGGCAAGGACCTGGAAACCACCCGCAAGACCTGCGCGAAGTTTCGCGACAACCCCGTGGGCATTTTCAACTTCGTCGAAGGCACGCGCTTCACTGAAGGCAAGCATGCCCAGCAGCAGTCACCGTTTCGCTACCTGCTCAAGCCCAAGGCCGGCGGCATCGCCTTCGTGCTCGATGCCATGGGCGAACAACTGGAATCGATCATCAACGTGACCATCCATTACCCGGGCGGCCGACCGGGGTATTGGGATTTGCTCTGCGGCAACGTTGGGGAAGTGGTGGTGCATTTCCAGGAGCTGAAGATCCCACCGCAGTTCATCGGCAAGAACTATGACCAGGACGGTGTGTATCGCCTGGAGTTCCAGGGCTGGATCAACCAGTTGTGGCAGGACAAGGATGCGTTGTTGGAACAGATGCATCGGGAGTATCCCTGCAAGTCTTGAGGCGCCTGTACTGGCCTCATCGCGAGCAAGCTCGCTCCCACAGTCGATTTGTGGTGTTCACACATACCCTGTGGGAGCGAGCTTGCTCGCGATGGCGTCCCTCCAGACAACGAAAAAGCCCGCGGATGATCACTCATCCGCGGGCTTTTTTATTTACAGCGGCGGTCCTTAGATCGCCCCACGCTTGCGCAGCAGATCCAGCACCTGCTTGACGCTCTCTTCCAGTGTCAGCGCCTGGGTGTCGATCACCAGGTCGGCATCCAGCGGCACGTCATACGGGAAGGATTCGCCTGGGATGTTGTCGCCGGCGGCGGCATACAGCCCTTGCGGATCACGCTGGGCACACACCGTTGGCGAGGCCTGGACGTAGACCGTGAGCAGGCGCTCTCGTCCGATCAGGTCTTTGGCCTGCTCACGCCCTTCGGCACTCGGCGCAACGAACGCGGCGAGGGTCAGCAGGCCGGCTTCGTTGAACTGACGAGCGACATGGGCCGCACGGCGCCAGTTCTCGGTCCGCCCGGCGCGATCCTGCGGCAGGCCCTTGTTCAGGTCATGACGCAGGTTCTGGCCATCGAGGACAAAGACCGCACGTCCCGAGTCGAACAACTTGCGCTCGACCGCATAGGCCAGCGTGCTCTTGCCCGCGCCCGACAGGCCACTGAACAAGACCGTGGCCGGCTGCTGGCCGAAGCGCTGGGCGCGTTCTTCCACCGACACATGGGCCAGTTTGCCGTGGTGCGTGCTGCTGCCGTGGGTCAGCGGCTGGGCGACGATCATGCCGGCACCGACCGTACCGTTGGTCAGGCGATCGATGACGATGAACGCGCCGGTGGTGCGGTTGCTCTCGTAACCGTCCAGGGCGATTGGCGCATCCAGGGCGATCTTCACCTTGCCGATTTCGTTGAGCTGCAACGCGCTGGCCGGGCCTTCTTCAAGGGTGTTCACATCGACCTTGTTGACGATGCTGGCAATCGAGCCCGGCACATAGCTGGTGGCGCGCTTGATGTCGTATTTCTTGCCCGGCAGCATCGGCTCTTCGGCCATCCACACCAGCATCGCTTCGAAGCTGTCGGTGACCGGCGGGACGTTGTCGGCATGCACCAACAGGTCGCCACGGGAGATGTCGATCTCGTCTTCCATGGTCAGCGTCACCGCTTGACCAGGGCCTGCGTGTTCCAGCTCGCCTTCGAAGGTGACGATGGATTTCACGCGGCTGCTCTTGCCCGACGGCAGCACCACCACTTCGTCGCCCTTGTGCACGATGCCGCTGGCGAGGGTGCCGGCAAAACCGCGGAAGTTCAGGTTCGGACGGTTGACGTACTGCACCGGGAAACGCAGGTCGGTGAAGTTGCGGTCGCCCGCCACTTCCACGGTCTCGAGGATTTCCATCAGCGACTGGCCGGTGTACCACGGCGAACGCTCGGACTTGTTCACCACGTTGTCGCCCTTGAGGGCGGACATCGGCACGAAGTGCATGCTGGTGGGCTTCATCTTCAAGCCTTCGGCGAACTTCAGGTAGTCGGCCTTGATCGACTCGAACACGCCCTGGTCGAAGTCCTTGAGGTCCATCTTGTTGATGGCCACGACGATGTGTTTGATGCCCAGCAACGAGGCGATGAAGCTGTGGCGACGGGTCTGGGTCTGCACGCCGTAGCGGGCGTCCACCAGGATGATCGCCAGGTCACAGGTGGACGCACCGGTGGCCATGTTGCGGGTGTACTGCTCATGGCCCGGGGTATCGGCGATGATGAATTTGCGCTTGGCGGTGGAGAAATAGCGGTACGCGACATCGATGGTGATGCCCTGCTCGCGCTCGGCCTGCAGGCCGTCGACCAGCAACGCCAGGTCGATATCGTCACCGGTGGTGCCGACTTTCTTCGAATCGCGGGTGATGGCTTCCAGGTGATCTTCGTAGATCATCTTGGAGTCGTGCAGCAGGCGCCCGATCAGGGTGCTCTTGCCGTCGTCGACGTTACCGCAGGTCAAAAAGCGCAGCAGCTCTTTACGCTCGTGCTGGCCCAGGTAGGCGAGGATGTCCTCGCTGATCAAATCAGATTGATGCGACATGACAGCCCCTTAGAAATAACCTTGACGTTTTTTATCTTCCATCGAGCCTGCGCCATCGTGGTCGATGACCCGGCCCTGGCGCTCGGAAGTTCGCGTCAGGAGCATTTCCTGGATGATGTCCGTCAGGCTTTCGGCCTCGGACTCCACCGCGCCCGTCAACGGGTAGCAGCCAAGGGTACGGAAACGCACTTTCTTCTTGACGATACGGGCTTTGTCTTCGTCGGACAGGTGCTCGAGGATGCGCTCGTCGTCGATCATGATCAGCGTGCCGTTCTTCTCGATCACTTCACGCTCGGCGGCGAAGTACAGCGGCACGATCGGGATGCCTTCGAGGTAGATGTACTGCCAGATGTCCAGCTCGGTCCAGTTCGACAACGGGAATACCCGGATCGACTCGCCCTTGTTGACCTTGCCGTTGTAGACGTTCCACAACTCCGGACGCTGGTTCTTCGGGTCCCAGCGGTGCTTGCTGTCACGGAACGAGTACACACGCTCCTTGGCGCGGGATTTCTCTTCATCGCGACGGGCACCGCCGAACGCGGCGTCGAAACCATACTTGTCCAAGGCCTGCTTGAGGCCTTCGGTCTTCATGATGTCGGTGTGCTTGGCACTGCCGTGGGTGAACGGGTTGATGCCCTGCGCCACGCCGTCCGGGTTCACATGAGTGATCAGGTCCAGGCCCAGTTCCTCGACCATGCGGTCGCGGAACTTGTACATTTCCTGGAATTTCCAGCGGGTGTCGACGTGCATCACCGGAAACGGCAGCTTGCCGGGGAAGAACGCCTTGCGTGCCAGGTGCAGCATCACGGCGGAGTCTTTACCGATGGAGTACAGCATCACCGGGTTATCGAACTCGGCGGCCACCTCGCGGATGATGTGGATGCTTTCCGCCTCCAGCTGTTTCAGATGCGTCAGTTTGTCGACCATGGCTACTCACGAAAACTTTCTTATGAACGGCCAGCGGGCCGTGTTCGAGCGGGGAATCCTAGCACAGCGACCTCTTCTAATCAGGGCGCCAACTAGATCGAAACAGCATATGGATATGCCTGGTGGTTCGGGCGTTGCGGTAAGTTCTGGGGGAGCCAGTGAACTCTGTGGGAGCAAAGCTTGCTCGCGATAGCGGCGTTGCATGTGCCGACGTCATCGCGAGCAAGCTTTGCTCCCACAGGCCCGCTTCCACATTTGGTTCAGCGTTAGTCAGATGGGGTTCGGGCAATCGATGAAGATGTGCTCCAGGGCAAAGCGTCGCGCCAGGTACTCACCCAACGCCTGCACGCCGTAGCGCTCAGTCGCATGATGCCCGGCGGCGATGAAGCTGATGCCGTTTTCCCGCGCGCTGTGGAATGTCTGCTCCGACGCCTCGCCGCTGAGGTACAGGTCGACACCGGCCAGTACCGCCTGATCGATATACCCCTGGCCGCCGCCGGTGCACCAGCCGACCCGGCGGATCATCTGCTCGCCTTCGATCAGCAAGGGCTCGCGGCCCAGGGCTTCCTGGACCTTGCGCGCGAAGTCCCGCGCCGTCATCGGTTCGGACAGGGAGCCGACCAGGCCGACAACCTTGGGGTTATCCGGGTCCAACGGCCCCTCGACGGTGATGTCCAACTGGCGAGCCAGTTGCACGTTGTTGCCCACCTCGGGGTGCAGGTCCAAGGGCAAGTGGTAAGCCAGCAGGCTGATGTCATGCTTGAGCAACGTCTTGAGGCGACGCTGCTTCATGCCGGTGATGCAAGGGTTCTCGCCCTTCCAGAAATAACCGTGATGCACCAGCACCAGGTCGGCCTCGGCCTCGACAGCCGCATCGAGCAGTGCCTGGCTGGCGGTGACGCCGCTGACGATGCGCATCACCTGGGGCGCGCCTTCGACCTGCAGGCCATTGGGGCAATAATCGGCAATCCGACTGCTGGCCAGGTAACGGTCCGCTTCTTCAACCAGGGTGTTCAGGGCTACGGCCATGAAAAGACTCCTAAATATCCCGTTCAGAGGCGCGCGCGGCCTCGTATAATGCGCGACATTATGGGCGGTCTCATACCGCCTGCAACCTTTGTAGGACGTGCTTAATGCTCAAGGCGCTGCGTTTTTCCGGCTGGCCGCTGTTGGCCGGCGTGCTTGTCGCTCTGCTGATTATCCAGCGCTACCCGGAATGGGTCGGCCTGCCGAGCCTCGACGTCAACCTGCAGCAGGCGCCACAAACCAAGGCGGTGCAACAGGGGCCGGTGTCCTATGCCGACGCCGTGACCACCGCCGCGCCGGCGGTGGTGAACCTGTACACCACCAAGGTCATCAACAAACCCAGCCATCCGCTGTTCGAAGACCCGCAATTCCGGCGCTTCTTCGGCGACAACTCGCCCAAGCAGAAGCGCATGGAATCAAGCCTGGGATCGGGTGTGATCATGAGCCCGGAAGGCTACATTCTGACCAACAACCACGTCACCAGCGGTGCCGACCAGATCGTGGTGGCCCTCAAGGATGGCCGTGAAACCCTGGCCCGGGTGATCGGCAGCGACCCGGAAACCGATCTCGCAGTGCTGAAGATCGACCTCAAGAACCTGCCGGCCATCACCATCGGCCGCTCCGACAGCATCCGCATCGGCGACGTCGCCCTGGCCATCGGCAACCCGTTCGGCGTTGGCCAGACCGTGACCATGGGCATCATCAGCGCCACCGGGCGCAATCAATTAGGCCTGAACAACTACGAGGATTTCATCCAGACCGACGCCGCGATCAACCCCGGCAACTCCGGCGGCGCACTGGTGGATGCCAACGGCAACCTCACCGGGATCAACACGGCGATCTTCTCCAAGTCCGGCGGCAGCCAGGGCATCGGTTTCGCCATTCCGGTGAAGCTGGCGATGGAAGTGATGAAGTCGATCATCGAACACGGCCAGGTGATCCGTGGCTGGCTGGGGATTGAAGTCCAGCCGCTGACCCAGGAACTGGCGGAATCCTTCGGTTTGTCCGGGCGGCCCGGCATCGTGGTGGCGGGGATCTTCCGCGACGGTCCGGCGCAGAAGGCCGGTCTGCAACTGGGCGATGTGATCCTGAGCATCGATGGCGAACCGGCCGGCGATGGCCGCCGCTCGATGAACCAGGTGGCGCGGATCAAGCCCACCGACAAAGTGACGATCCAGGTCATGCGCAACGGCAAGGAGCTCAAGCTCACCGCTGAAATTGGCCTGCGCCCACCGCCGGCGCCGGTGGTGCTCAAAGAAGAGCAGTAAACCGCGCAACGCTTCCTGAAGTGGCCAAACAAATCCCTATGGCGAGGGGATAAATCCCCTCGCCACAAAAAAATCCTACCCGCCCCTCCAGAGTGATCCCCCTGACAATCCATCCGTATTTCCCTCGAAAATACAGATAGCATGAATTCTCATTAGTAGTGTTATATTATTTCAATACTAAAAATTGGAACAACATAACATGTCATCCCTAAAACGGATTTCCGTTGCCAGTCTCGCCCTGGGCCTGCTCGGCGATCCCGCCTACGCCGAAGAAATCCAGCCCCTGGAACTGGACGCCATCAGCGTCACATCCGAGTACGAATCGCCCACTGGCCCCGTGACGGGCTATCGTGCCACCCGCTCTGCCAGTGCAACCAAAACCGACACGGCCCTGCGCGACATCCCGCAATCGATCAGTGTAATTCCCGCCAGCGTACTCAAGGACCTGGGCAGCACCAGCGTCGAGCGGGCATTGGAATATGCCGGCGGCGTGTCGAAGCAGAACAACTTCGGTGGCCTGACGCTTTACGAGTACAGCGTGCGCGGCTTTACGACGTCGGAGTTCTACAAGGACGGCTTCAGCGCCAATCGCGGTTATCCGAGCACGCCGGACGCGGCGAACATCGAACGCATCGAGGTGCTCAAGGGCCCGGCCGCCAGCCTGTATGGCCGGGGCGATCCCGGCGGTACGGTGAACATTGTCACCAAGAAACCCCAGCCTGAAGCCTTCACCACCCTGCAGACCAGCGCCGGCAGTTGGGACCGCTACCGCACCGCATTGGACGTCAACACGCCCCTGGACGCCGAAGGCCAGTTGCTGTCGCGGGTCAACCTGGCGGTCGAGGACAACCACAGCTTTCGCGATCACGTCGACAGCAAGCGCGTCTTCGTCGCGCCTTCCATCAGCTGGCAATTGAACCCCGACACGCGGTTGCTGGTGGAAAGCGAAATCGTGCGCCACAGCTCGACGTTCGACCGTGGCATCGTCGCCCCGAACAATCGCTGGAGCGGCGTTTCCCGCTCGACCTTTTTGGGCGAACCCAACGACGGCGACATCGACAATCACAACAACATGCTCCAGGCCGCCCTCGAACATCAGCTCAACGACACTTGGCAGTTGCGCTTGGCCAGCCACTACAAGCAGGGGGAACTCTGGGGTTTTGCCTCCGAAGCGCGTCCGCTGAACCCCGACGGCCACACGGTGAACCGCCGCTATCGCGAGCGCGACAACAATTGGCATGACAGCATCACCCAACTGGAATTGCGCGGCTTGTTCGACCTCGGCCCGTGGCAGCACGAACTGCTGATCGGCAGCGAATACGAGGACTACCGCAAGAACGAGCGCGTGACCACCATCGGTGGCAGCACCTACCCCATCGACATCTATCAGCCGATCTACGGCCAGCCGAAACCCAATGGTGCTCGGACCGGCACCGACTTCTTCGAACATGTGCAAAGCCGCGCGCTGAACCTGCAGGACCAGATCGTTTTCACCGACAAGCTGCGGGGCATGCTTGGCGTGCGTTATGAGCATTTCGAGCAGAGCATCGACGATCACACCCGCAGTAAAACCAGCCGCCAGCGCCACGACACCCTGACGCAGCGGGCCGGCCTGCTGTATCAACTGACCCCCGAAGTCGGCCTGTTCGCCAACGCTTCCACCTCGTTCAAGCCCAACAATGGCCTGGATGCCAGCGGCAAGACGTTCGATCCCGAGGAAGGGGTCGGCTATGAAGTGGGGATCAAGAGCGAGTTGTTCGACGACCGCCTGAGCACCACCCTGGCGGCATTCCATATAGAGAAGGAAAACGTCCTGAGCCCGGTCGCCGGGACCGACTTCAGCCGCGCCATCGGCAAGGCCCGCAGCCAGGGCATCGACCTCCAGGTGACGGGGCAGGTGACCGACGCCGTGCGGGTGATCGGCGCCTATGCCTACATCGATGCCGAAGTGACCCAGGGTGACCGGGACAATCCCACCGGCAGCCGGATCCTCGGCGTTGCCAAACACAGCGGCAGCCTGCTGGGGGTCTACGAATTCCAGGATGGGCACCTGCGCGGTTCGGATGTCGGCGCGGCGTTCACGTACGTCGGCGATCGTTCGGGCGAAGCCGGCAAGGATTTCGAATTGCCGGCCTACCACACCGTGGATCTGCTGGCCCACTACAAGGCCAGCGATGACGTCACCGTGGGCCTGAACCTGAACAACGTCTTCGACGAAAAATACTACGAGCGCGCCTACAGCAACTACTGGGTCACCCCCGGCGATCCGCGCAACTTCACCATCAGTCTTACCCTCGCTCTGTAAAAGGAAAATCGCAATGAAACACCCCAAGACCTTCGTCCTGCTCGGCCTGCTCCTGGCCACACAAGCCTCGGCCCATGGCCTGTGGACCGAGCAGCGCCGCGGCAACATCGAAGTGATCTACGGCCACGGCGCCGAAGACAATGCCTTCAAAGCGCAGAAAATCAGCGGTGCCTGGGCCTATGACTTGGGCGGCAAGATGATTCCGGTCACCGTAGAGCGCCTACCGGACCACGCCCGTCTGCAACCGCTCAAGCCCCCGGCCGTGCTGGCGGTGGCGCTGGACAATGGCATGTGGTCCCAGACGGCGGACAAGAAATGGATCAACGAAGGCCGCAGCAAAGTGCCCGGGGCGATCGAGTCGACCCAAACGTTCAAGTACAGCCTGGCGATCTATGAGCCGGGGGCGAAACTGCCGGCGCTTGCACCGATCAAGTTCGTGATCCTGCCGGAAGTCGACCCGCTGACCGTAGGTCCGGGCCAGTCATTGCCGGTGCGGGTGCTGCTGGACGGCAAACCGGCGGCCGGTGTGAAACTGGTGGGCGACTACCGCAGCGCGCCGGACACCGTCTCGGCGGAAACCGACGCAGAAGGCCGGGCCAAGGTGCTGGTGCGCAACGAGGGCTTGAATGTGATTGCGGCGCAGATGGAAATCGCGCTCAAGGACAACAAGGACGTGGCCACCCGCGGCGTATTCACCTCGCTGACCTTCCTGGGCGAACCGCACCACGAGTAACCCCAGAACCTAATGTGGGAGCGAGGTTGACTGACACGGCGCCATCGCGAGCAAGCTCGCTCCCACAGGGAATAGCGGTGAACACATTTTTTGTAGACACCGGCAGCCTATTGTGGGAGCGGGCTTGCTCGCGAAAGCGGTGGGTCAGCTTGCACGAATGTTGGATGTCACGCCCCTTTCGCGAGCAAGCCCGCTCCCACAGGGGATGGCGGGTGTACGGAAGATTTGAATACACCTGCCGCCCATTGTGGGAGCGAGCTTGCTCGCGATGAGGCCAGCACAATCGCCGCAAGACTCAAGCCGGCGTCAGGCACTCCGGCCCATTGAGCTTCGGATCATTGACCATATTGGCCAATACCCGCTCGCGCAGCGGCGCTGGCTCGCTTGCCAGCAGCCCTTGCAAGGCATGCAACGGTGTCTCGGGGTCGAGCCAAAGGCGCTGGCCTTCTTCGTCCAGGATCAACGGCCGGCGTTGACCCGCCGCAGGCTGGGTGATGACCGCCGTGCTCAGCCACACCTGTTCCTGTACCGGGTACGCCTCCCAGATCGCGGCGAAAAACAACGACGAGCCCTCCCCCGGCGTCAGCCAGTACGGACGCTTGCGCGTGCCTCCGCGCCATTCATAAAAGCCGTTGGCCGGCAGCAGGCAGCGGCGCAGGCGCAAGGCCTCGCGGAACATCGGTTGCTCGGCCACGGTTTCGGCCCGGGCATGGGCCGGGGTGCGGGACAGGTCGGTCAGCCACGGCGGCGTCAGGCCCCAGCGCGCCCGAGCCAGTTCACGCTGGCCCTCGGCGCCAGCCCGCAGCATCAGCACCGAGTCGTTGGGCGAAATATTCCACTGCGCCTTCTGATCGGCGGGAAAGCCGGGCAGGGCCGCGAAGGCGGGGTTCCAGCGAAACAGGGCATAACGTCCACACATGGGGTAACACGACTCTTGATCAACAAACGACCGCCAGCCTAACAGACCAGCGTGCCGGGGTAGCTGTCCGGTTCATCGCCGGGCAGCGGCAGTGCGGCATTGTACGCGGCGATCAACTCCCGGGCGTATTGCGCCTGCTCGTCTTCCACCGCCAGCCCCAGCAGGCCCTGCATGGGCAACTCCCCCGCGCCGCCCAGCAGATCGCGCCCCACCAGATGCGCCGTGATGCCTTCGCTGGCAAGCATGCCCTGCAATAATTCACCTTCCATCAGGTTTTCCAGCTCGTAGATTCGCTGCATGGGCGCCCCATCATTCGTTTTCGCTGAAGACTTCCAGATGCCATTCCTCGCCATGGACCTGCAACACAAAGGTGATCGGCCGACAGCACACCTGACAGTCCTCGATGTAGGTCTGGTCGCCGCCGGACAAATCCACGGATGTCTCAACTTCCTCCCCGCAATAGGGACAATCATAACGAGCGTTTTCCAGCATCGCGGTCTCCCAGGTGACTTGTGCGTATAATCGCCGGTCTATTTGCAGGGCTATTTTCGTCTGGCTTATCTTCCAGGCCGTGCCCCGTCGTTTTTTCGATCCGAACCTTTACTTACCCTAGCCGTTTCCAACAAGAGAGCATGATGGGCGAATTCGATGCCATCCGACCTTACGACGACAGCGAAGTCCCAGCGGTGCTGGCACGGCTGCTCGGCGACAAGGCGTTTCTAGATATCCTCACCCACTTCCGCTTCCCACGCCTGGCCGGCGCCTTCGGCTGGATGCTCAAACCCCTTATAGCGCAAAGATTGCGCCGTGAGTTCGCCGGTGTGAGGTCGGTCGCCACTTTGCAGGACAAGGTGGAGTTTTACGTCGACCACACCATCGAGCGCGCCACCGATGGCGTGACCTACACCGGGGTGGAGCAATTCAAGTCCGGCAGCGCGTACCTGTTCATCGCCAACCACCGCGATATCGTGATGGACCCGGCCTTCGTCAACTACGCCGTGTACCACGCCGGCCTGCCGACGCCACGCATCGCCATTGGCGACAACCTGCTGCAAAAGCCCTTTGTCAGCGACCTGATGCGCCTGAACAAGAGTTTCATCGTGCACCGCTCCATCACCGGGCGGCGGGAAAAAATGGCGGCGTACCAGTTGCTGTCGGCGTACATCAACCACTCGATCCGCAACGACTGCGCCTCGATCTGGATCGCCCAGGCCGAAGGTCGGGCCAAGGACGGTGACGACCGGACCGAATCGGCGATCCTCAAGATGTTCCACATGAGCCGCAAGGACGAGCCGTTCGGCGAGGTGATCCAGTCGCTGAACCTCACGCCGGTGTCGATCAGCTATGAATACGACCCCTGCGACCAGGCCAAGGCCCGCGAGTTGTACATCCGCGCCACCACCGGCACCTACACCAAGGCCCCGGGCGAGGACGACGTGAGCATCGCCAAGGGCATCACCGGCTATAAGGGCCGGGTCCACGTGAACTTCGCCGCGCCCATCACCGAGCTGTTCGAGGATACCAAGCAATTGGCCCTGGAAATGGACCGGCAGATTCTCGGCGGCTACCGCCTGTTCCCGGTGCATTACCTGGCTTACGCCCAATGGGCCGACGCCGACCCGCAGTTGCAGGTGCCAACGGCGGCCGAGGTGTTTGAAGCCGATGAACTGGCCAAGGCCCAGGAAGAATGGCAGCGCCGGCTGGACGCTTGCCCGCCGGAACACCGGCCGTTCCTGGTGCTGCAATATGCGACGCCGGTGCGTAATCAGTATCGGGTCAAGGCGGGGTTGGCGCTTTAAGCGATAGGTCTGCGGACACCGGTTCCCTGTGGCGAGGGAGCTTGCTGTGGCGAGGGGATTTATCCCCGCTGGGCTGCGCAGCAGACCCAAACCCTGACAGCTCGGTGAGTCAGGTCGATCACATCAAACCGATCAGGGCTGCTACGCAGCCCAACGGGGATAAATCCCCTCGCCACAGGTCACCATGTCCCAGATCAAAACGGCTACTTCGTCAGAACTGCGTACTGATCCACGACACCAGCAACGCCAGCGCCAGGCAGCCAAAGCCGAACCGGTAGAAAAATCGGTTCATGCGCTGGGTGGCCAGGTCCAGCAGTGCTTCGAAACGTTCCTCGCCCTTGCCATTGCGTGCTTGCAGGCAGGCCCGCGCCCGTTGTTCACGGCGGCGCGTCGCATGTAGCACCCAGCCGCCGGGGCAGGCAAACAGCAGCGCGAGCAGGTTGATCAGTTTGGCGGGGTGGGCGGCGAACAACGAAAACAGATGCGACGACATCACGAACCTCAAGCGAAAAACGGACAGGACAGACACGCCCGTGACCTATGAACAGGGCGCGGATTCTACCGAAAGCCTGACGCCCTGCGCCGTTTTTTCCGACCAGTAACGACCCCGCCGCCGCACTGTAATGCTGTTCACTTAAGGCTTGTGTGAGTCATTGTGACGAGGGAGCTTGCTCCCGCTGGGCCGGGCTGGCGCTCCAGCGCGAAGCGGCCCTGTTTTGGGGCTGCTGCGCAGCCCAGCGGGAGCAAGCTCCCTCGCCACAGGATCGTCGCCAGGCGTTCGGGCCGTGTGCATTTTGTTGAGCAGGCTTGGTCATTACAGGGTCGGCAACCACGTCTTGGATTAATTTCCCCGTCACGGTTTCGTCATCTGATTAGGCCACTCTGTCGCCCTTCAAACCTGCACGGAACCCGTCATGCTGCACGCCGAAAACCAGGATCGCCTCTATCTCATCAGCCCGAGCGACGAACAACAGAACCTCGTCGACAGCCTGTCCTTCAATGTGCAGGACCGCCATTGGCTGGTGTATTGCGCCCTCGGCGGCCATCAACATGCCGACCTGCCGGAGACAGACCTGCTGACCGGGATCAGTGTGCTGGAGCTGTACTCGGAGGCTGCATGACTGTTTCATTCTGTGGGAGCAAGGCTTGCCCGCGATGAGGTCGGCACCTTCGACAATGCAGTGAAGGACAGATCGCTATCGCGGGCAAGCCTTGCTCCCACAGGTCACAAGCCTCATCGTCCCCCTGGGCCATTGCAGCCCAGGGTCATGCGGCCGAAATCTTACTCAGCCAGCACCTGGCCAACGGTCGGGTCCTTGAACAGCCGGGTCAGGGCATCGCTCAACACGTCGCTGACCAGCTTGGTGTTGGTGTCCTGGTTAGGCGCCATGCCGAAGCGTTGGTCCAGGGACGCACCGTAACGACCGCTGTAGCGGCGGTTGGCGTTCTGCACATCGGAGCGGAAAGTCGCGCCGATGGTGGCTTCGGTCACGTACATGCCTTCCTTGGGCGACTGATACTTGAGCTCGGCCAGGGTCACGGTCAGTTGCGGTGCATTCAAGGCATTGGCGGTCGGCGTGAAGCCCAGCAAACGCACCGCGGCTTCAGCCTGGGCCTGCAGCTTGGGCAGGATCTGCGCGCCCTGCACCGTGATCACGCTGGTTTCCGGATACAGCCCGCCACGGGTGCCGAGCGTCGGCGACGGACGACCGTCCACGACCCGCACCACCACCGGCTGGCCACGACCCACAGGCGCCAGTTGGGCATTGAGCTTGGGCTCCGGGTTAAGTTGTTGCGGGCTGTGGGCGCAGCCGACGAGGGTCAGACTGGTCACAGCGATCAAACCGAACAACAGGCGTTGCAACATGCTCTTCTCTCCAGAATCGGGCACAAACAGGCCGGCAGTATAGCGGTGCGCCATCGCGGTGAACTAGCGCCTTACGATGAATACTGAAATGTCTGACACGGGGCATGGTTGCCGGTTCCTGTCACCCCATTGTCACGGTCCTTACACCGGCATGTCATGCCTCGCTGTCAGGCTTGCTCCAAGCTTCCTGACCCGGTATCCGCTCATGCGCTTCCTCATTTCCCTGTTCACCCCGCGTCCCCATCACCGCAGCTTCGCCCTGCTCGATCGCAACGGCCGTTGCCAGGCCTTCAAGCAGTGCAGCCTGCAACCCATGGGCGAAGGCTGGGTGGAAATCGACGAGATTCGTCTCAACTGGTTGCACCAGCCATTGCCTGCCAGCGCCCGCGTGCAACCGCTCCGTGCCCGCGCACGCAACCGGCAACTGTTGACCATCTGACCGGACGGCTAATAAAAGTCATTAAACACGACCATTTCCCTGCGTTTCTTCGATACAATCTCCCCCCGATTATAAGGACGTCTCCTGATCGGGCCTCGCAACACCGCTGATGCGCTGGTATTGGCACCCCGCACCGCCCACAGAGAGCCGCCCACACAGATCGAGTGAAGCTGGCGCGCTTGCTGTTCTCTCAGGCAAATCACCACTTTTCGCGAATCTGCAGAGCTGTCATTACGCTCGGTCACTGAGCTGTCTGCCCGTTTTGCCTGTCATGTACTCCATGGGGGCAACCAAACCGGGCGCAGTGCCAGGCTGGGACAGCCCTTTTTTGAGGTTCACGTCTTCAAAAGAGCGTGAAAAAACGGGTTTTCACAACTTCACGAGAGTGTGGCGAGCAAATGAAGAGTTTTGCGTCTGAACAAGCACCATTAGCGTCTGGAACAGCCCAACGACACAGGACCGGATATCGCTCAAGAACCGGCGCCTGAAGCCTGTCCGCTACGGATTTGGTTGCACGAACGGATGTCTCGGCCATAAGTCGAATTGCCCGCCCGGCGCTTAAATGAGTTCATGTGACTCTTGAGGCCAGGCTGCATGCATCCGCAGTAGGTGCGAAAAATTGCGAAGATTCGGACATGGCGATCCTGGCCATGGATAACTGGGGCGCAACTGACCTGCCCCGCCACTCCTGGCCGCTATGCCGACAATTTGGTGCTGCAGATTTTGGAGACGCGTTAAATGGCGCATAACGAAGCAGTCGATGTAGTTCTGGTAGGGGCCGGCATCATGAGTGCCACCCTGGCCGTGCTGCTCAAGGAGCTCGACCCCGCGATCTCGCTGGAAGTCGTCGAGCTGATGGATTCCGGTGCCGCGGAGAGTTCCAACCCGTGGAACAACGCCGGCACCGGCCACGCCGGGCTGTGTGAGCTCAACTACACGCCCCAGGCGGCCGACGGCACGGTCGACATCAAGAAAGCCGTGCACATCAACACCCAGTTCGAAGTGTCGAAGCAGTTCTGGACGTACCTGACCAAAAAAGGCACGTTCGGCTCCTCCAAGTCCTTCATCGCCCCGGTGCCACACCTGAGCTTCGTGCAAGGCGAAAAAGGCGTGGAGTTCCTGAAGAAGCGCTTCGAGCTGATGCACCAGCATCACGCCTTCGCCGACATGGAATACACCGAAGACAAAGACCAGATGGCCGAGTGGATGCCGTTGATGATGCCAGGCCGGCCGGACGATGAAGTCATCGCCGCCACCCGCGTCATGAACGGTACCGACGTCAACTTCGGCGCCCTGACCAATCAGTTGCTCAAGCACCTGACCAGCGCTCCGGACACCCAGGTCAAATACTGCAAGCGCGTCACCGGCCTCAAGCGCAACGGCAGCGGCTGGACCGTGAGCATCAAGGACGTCAATTCCGGCAGCACCCGCGACGTCGACGCCAAGTTCGTCTTCCTCGGTGCCGGCGGCGCGGCCTTGCCGCTGCTGCAAGCCTCGGGCATCGAGGAAAGCAAGGGCTTCGGTGGCTTCCCGGTCAGCGGCCAGTGGCTGCGTTGCGACAATCCGGAAGTGGTCAAGCACCACCAGGCCAAGGTCTACAGCCAGGCCGCCGTAGGCTCGCCGCCCATGTCGGTACCGCACCTGGACACCCGCGTGGTCGATGGCAAGAAATCCCTGCTGTTCGGGCCATACGCCGGTTTCACCACTAAGTTCCTCAAGCACGGCTCGATCATGGACCTGCCGCTGTCGGTACGCGCCGGCAACATCGGCCCGATGCTGGCCGTGGCCCGGGACAACATGGACCTTACCAAGTACCTGATCAGCGAAGTGATGCAGTCCATGGAGCAGCGCCTGGAATCCCTGCGTCGCTTCTACCCCGAGGCGAAAGCCGAAGATTGGCGCCTGGAAGTGGCCGGCCAACGGGTGCAGATCATCAAGAAAGACCCGAAGAAAGGTGGCGTCCTGCAGTTCGGCACCGAACTGGTGGCCGCCAAGGACGGCACCCTCGCCGCCCTGCTCGGCGCATCGCCGGGTGCTTCGGTGACCGTATCGATCATGCTGGAACTGATCGAACGCTGCTTCCCGGACAAGGCCAAGGGCGAGTGGGCCAACAAGCTCGCAGAGATCTTCCCGGCCCGGGAAAAAGTGCTGGAAACCGACGCGGCGTTGTATCGCAAGATCAACGCGCAGAACAACATTGCGTTGGAGTTGGTTGAGGACAGCAAGGCTAAAAGTTACGCCTGATACCTTGCAGTCAATATAAAAAGCCTCCCATGCAAATGGGAGGCTTTTTATTTTCCGCGTCGTTAGTTCATGCTGAATTTGATGCGCGTTCCACCGTGACGAACATACTCGTCATCATCTTCAACATAAAACAATTCAGCGACACAGGCACCCGCCGGTTCCGCTTTGACCCAGCGATGATAAAGCATTGCACTTTCATCACTGACCGGTGCCCTTGGGACATGCCCAAAGCTGAAATAGCAAGTGCGGCTGCCTTGTGTATAGCTGAAGGCCTCTCGTTCGGCACGCGATTGGGGCAAGTAGTAGGTTAATTCCTGGCTCTCACCCGGGCTTATCGAAAAGCTGTGGCCCGCATTGGCCGGATTCTGCGTCCAGGTAAAATCGCTGCCGGGAACGATGAGCGCGGTGGTTGCGTTGTAGATTTCGACGTTGACAATGTCATCCCGCGCACAAGAAGCTGAACTTGCCAGACACGCCGCCAGAGACAACAACACTCCGGCAATACACTTTTTTTGATCTTCCATGATAAATACAGCTCCATTAAAACAATGACGTTAAAGCCAATTGGCTTCGACGCAAAAGTAATGGAAATTCAAATAAAACAAAACCGCCCGAATGGTGACATAACCTTTCGGAGCAACTTTCAAAGGAAGAAATTAGTTGCGGTCAAGCGCAATGCTCAACGCTCCGAAGAGCGTTGACAGGGTTTCAACGTGTTCAGCCGCGCGCCTTGTTGAATAGCTCGATGTATTCCTCGGCATTACGCTGGTCCTGGATCAGCGCAACAAAATCGTTGCCGTGTTCATCCTTGCCATTGAGGTCATGGCCGGCCTCGACGAAGAACGTCAAAAAGCGCTCGAAATCGTCGACCCGCAGGCCACGGTAGGCCTTGATCAATTTGTGCAACGACGGCGAAGTGGCATCGACCGGTTCGAAATTGAGGAACAGCTTGATCTGCTCATCACCAATCTCGTCGCCAATCACTTGTTTCTTGTCTTTACGCATTGCCGGCTCCAACTCGCACAATTCACGGGGCGGGCAGTTTACCCCCGCCAGGCCTCGGGGCTCAACGCGGGCGTTCGGTGCCGGTGTGCAGGTCGGCCCAGATATGGCCGTTGGCGTAGGTGAGGAACTGCACATAAACGGTGTTGTTGCGCAGCAGATCGATGACCACCCGGTACTGAGCCTGTGGATAAGACAGCGTCAGGGTCTTGCTCGCCTCATCGAAGACTGGCTTCTTCAGGCTTTTGCTTTCGCCGTCGAAGTTGAGGATCACCTGGTTGATGCTCGCCCCCTTGTTCAAGGACTTGCCCTTGAGGCGGACCAGCAAGGGCGAAGTGACCGGGATCGGTTGCTGGTTGGACTGGCGCTGGTTACCCAGCACCACCGAATACTCGGTCACTTGCAGCAATTGCTGCTGTTCCGGCTGTTCCTGGCGCACCACCAGGTCATCCGGCGGCAGGAACTGGCTGTGCATCGGCGCGGCCACGGCCGTCAACGGCAGGCTGGCGATCAACAGCGAAGTGGCGCAGCGACGGATCGATACACGCATGACAACCTCCAGAATCTTGGCCGGGCACTCTAGCATGAGCCCGGACGGTAAAAATAAGCGATCCGGATCAATACATCCGAACAGCGGGCGCGGCATACTCGAAGGGCCATCAGAGCTGACACCCGCCAGGCGATGCCTCTGTGGCGAGGGAGCTTGCTCCCGCTGGTTGGCGCAGCCGCCCCAACAACAGACAGCTGCAATTCCCCAGTAAACTGCGTCAACCTTTTTTACGACGGCTGCGCCGCCGAGCGGGAGCAAGCTCCCTCGCCACAGGGATCGGTGCTCGGCAGGCCCAGGTGTAACACCCGTTCATTTTGTGTGGAGTACTTATGTCTTTCTCCGCCCCACCGCTGTTCGCCGCCTGGCGCCAAACCTGGCGTGCCGGCTACACCCTGGAACGACTGCGCGGCGATCTGGTGGCCGGGCTGACCGTTGGCATTATCGCCATCCCCCTGGCCATGGCCCTGGCAATTGCCGTCGGCGTACCGCCGCAGCACGGCCTGTACACGGTGTTGGTGGCGGCGCCGCTGATCGCCCTCACCGGCGGCTCGCGCTTCAACGTCAGCGGGCCGACAGCGGCGTTCGTGGTGATCCTGCTGCCCATCACTCAACAATACGGCCTGGGCGGCCTGCTGCTGTGCACCATGCTCGCCGGCCTGATCCTGATCGCCCTGGGCCTGATACGCGCCGGCCGCTTGATCCAGTACATTCCCTATCCGGTCATCCTCGGTTTCACGGCGGGCATCGGCGTGGTCATCGCCACTTTGCAACTCAAGGATCTGCTGGGGCTGACCACCGCAGGCCAAGCCAAACACTACATCGAACAGCTGGGTGAATTGATCGTGGCGCTGCCCGGTGCCCGTCTCGGCGATGGAGTGATCGGCGCCGTGTGCCTGGCGGTGCTGATTGCCTGGCCACGCTGGGTGCCACGGGTGCCCGGGCATCTGGTGGCCCTGCTGGTGGGCACACTGTTGGGGCTGGCGATGGAGCGCGGCGGATGGCCGATCGCGACGTTGGGCGAACGTTTCAGCTACGTCGTCGATGGCGTCGCTCATCCGGGCATCCCGCCCTTCTTACCGAGCTTCGACTGGCCCTGGAACCTGCCGGACAGCCAGGGGCATCCGCTGATCCTGTCCTATGACCTGATCCGCCAATTGCTGGCGCCCGCCTTTGCCATCGCCATGCTCGGTGCCATCGAATCCCTGTTGTGCGCGGTGGTGGCGGACGGCATGACCGGCAGCAAGCACGATCCCAACGCCGAGCTGATGGGCCAGGGCCTGGGTAATCTGGTGGCGCCGCTGTTCGGCGGCATCACCGCCACCGCCGCCATTGCCCGCAGCGCCACCAATGTGCGCAGTGGCGCCTTTTCACCACTGGCCGCGATCATCCACAGCCTCGTGGTGCTGGTGGCGATTGTGCTGCTGGCGCCGCTGTTCAGCTACTTGCCCATGGCCGCACTGGCCGCGCTGCTGGTGATGGTTGCCTGGAACATGAGCGAAGCCGGGCATGTGCTGCACACCCTGCGCATCGCCCCGCGCAGCGACGTGCTGGTGCTGCTGACCTGCCTGGGCCTGACGGTGCTGTTCGACATGGTCCTGGCCGTCGCCGTCGGCCTGCTGCTGGCCGCCGGGCTGTTCATCAAGCGCATGAGCGAACTGACCGACAGCGCCGAGTTGCCGCGCCACTTCCACCAAGCCTTGCTGGACATGCCCGAGCATGTCCGCTGCTACGCCATTCGTGGACCGTTGTTCTTTGGCGCGGCGGAAAAAGCCCTGGATGTGCTGCGCCGGTTCGACCCGGGCGTTCGGGTGGTGGTCGTGGAAATGAGCGCCGTGCCGATGCTGGACATGACGGCGCTGGCCGCGTTTGAAAATATCCTGAAGGATTACCGCAAGCACGGCATCGGCCTGATCCTGGTCGCGACCGCGCCCAGGGTGCGCCTGAAACTGCGCCGCGCCGGGATTCATCGCGAACAGCGGCAATTGGCGTATGTGCAGACCCTGGAGCAGGCGCGAGTCAAGAGCGAAAAATGGCTCACTGCCGGCAGCGCCGCTCATTCAAGACTGGCTTGATCGGTAGTGAGGGTGCAGCTGATTCATGTGGCGAGGGGATTTATCCCCGCTGGGTTGCGAAGCGACCCAAACCGATCGACTCGATCAGCCTGACATACCGGGTTGCCTGTTTTTAGGGCTGCTTCGCAGCCCAGCGGGGATAAATCCCCTCGCCACAGTTCAGTCGAACTGGGCACGCATCCAGGCGTGGTACTCGGCCACGCCGGCCTCGCCTTCACGGGGCGCCCAGTGGGCCAGTTCGCCCTCGCCCACGGGCCGGTAAGGGCCGGCCTTGCATTCGAACATCAGGCTGTCGGCTTCCAGCACCACCAACCCGTGATACACGCCAGCCGGCAGGTCGACGCCGAGGCAATCGCCACCGGCCTGCAGGATGCGTTTATCCACCACCGTACCCGTTTCGTCGAAGATCAACACCCCCAGCCGCCCCTTGAGCACCAGCAAGGTTTCCGCCTTATCAGCGCTCAGGTGGCGGTGCGGTGGGATGTAGGTGGACGGCTGCAAGCCAACCGCCATGCGGTGGCACGGTTCATCCATTTCATGAAAGTTATGGTGCTGTCGTCCGCGAGGACTGGCCGCGGCTTTCTCGGCCAATTCATCGAACAACGCGTGGTCCAGAAAGCTTGGCCGAGTCATCGATTACATGCCCTTGACGGCGAAAATGCCGTTGGCGTTGCGCCAGTAACCTTTGTAGTCCATGCCGTAGCCGAAGATGTAGCGGTCGATACATGGCAGACCGACGAAATCGGCTTTCAAGTCCGGCCGCGCCTTGCGGTCATGGTCCTTGTCGATCAGCACGGCGGTGTGCACGGCGCGGGCGCCGGCGTGTTTGCAGAAGTCGATGATCGCGCCCAGGGTGTGACCTTCGTCGAGGATGTCGTCGATGATCAGCACGTCGCGGTCGATGAACGAGACTTCCGGCTTGGCTTTCCAGAACAGGTCGCCACCGCTGGTTTCGTTGCGATAACGCGTCGCGTGCAGGTAGGACGCTTCCAGGGGGAAGTTCAGATAGGTCAGCAGCTTGCCGGAGAAGATCAGCCCGCCGTTCATGACGCAGAACACCACCGGATTGGCATCGGCCAGTTGCTCATTGATTTGCGCACCGACACGGGCGATGGCCGCTTCGACTTCGGCTTCGGTGTACAGGCAGTCAGCCTCTCGCATGATTTGACGGATATGCTCGAGATCAGCGGACATGGCGCTCTCCAGGGGAAGTTGAGGGGCGGGACGGGTTCGGAAAAGCCGGCAAAGGTACGCATCAAGCAAGGCCAGATCAAGCGTTTGTGGACTAACGTTCTGTATTGTCTATAGGACAACACCCTCGGATAGATTAATCTAGGCCGGTTTTTTTGCCCGCCGCCGGAGCCTTCCCCATGCCCATCCTCGAGATCCGCCACCCGCTGATCAGACACAAACTCGGCCTGATGCGCCGCGCCGATATCAGCACGAAAAACTTCCGTGAACTGGCCCAGGAAGTCGGTGCCCTGCTCACCTACGAGGCCACCAAGGACCTGCCGCTGGAGTCCTATGAAATCGACGGTTGGGCCGGTACGGTCCAGGTCGAGAAAATCGCCGGCAAGAAAATCACCGTGGTGCCGATCCTGCGCGCCGGCATCGGCATGCTCGAAGGCGTCCTGAGCCTGATCCCCGGGGCCAAGGTCAGCGCGGTGGGCGTGGCTCGCAACGAGCAGACCCTGCAAGCGCACACCTACCTGGAAAAACTGGTGCCGGAAATCGACGAGCGCCTGGCGATGATCATCGACCCGATGCTCGCTACCGGCAGCTCCATGGTCGCCACCATCGACCTGTTGAAAAAGGCCGGTTGCCGGGACATCCGCGCCATGGTGCTGGTCGCCGCCCCCGAAGGCATCAAGGCCGTGCAGGACGCTCACCCGGACGTGACCATCTACACCGCGTCCATCGACCAGAAACTCAACGAACATGGCTACATCATCCCGGGCCTGGGCGATGCCGGCGACAAGATCTTCGGCACCAAGCAGAAGGACGCTTGAGCATGCAGGATGAGTTCAACGATCCGCTCTGGCGCCAGGTCCTGTCCGGCGCGCAGATGCTGTTCGTCGCCTTCGGCGCGCTGGTATTGATGCCGCTGATCACCGGGCTGGACCCTAACGTGGCGCTGTTCACCGCCGGCCTGGGGACGATCCTGTTCCAGCTCGTCACCGGACGCCAGGTGCCGGTGTTCCTGGCCTCGAGCTTTGCCTTCATCACCCCGATCATCCTCGCCAAGGGTCAGTTCGGCCTGGCGGCGACCATGGGCGGCGTAATGGCGGCGGGTTTCGTCTACACCTTCCTGGGCCTGGCGGTGAAGATCAAGGGCACCGGGTTCATCGACCGGCTGCTGCCGCCTGTGGTCATCGGCCCGGTGATCATTTCCATCGGCCTGGCCATGGCGCCGATTGCCGCCAACATGGCGATGGGCAAGGCCGGCGACGGCACCGAGCTGATTCATTATCAGACCGCGATGATGATTTCGATGCCGGCCTTGCTCACCACCCTGATCGTCGCGGTGTTCGGCAAAGGCATTTTCCGCCTGGTGCCGATCATTTCCGGCGTGCTGGTGGGCTTTGCCATGGCGTTTTTCTTTGGGGTCGTGGACACCGCGAAGATCGCCGCCGCGCCATGGTTCGCCCTGCCGGCCTTCACCGCACCGGAGTTCAACTGGCAGGCGATCCTGTTCATCGTGCCGGTCGCCCTGGCGCCGGCCATCGAGCACATCGGCGGCGTGATCGCCGTGGGCAGCGTGACCGGTCGCGACTACCTGAAGAAACCCGGCCTGCACCGCACCCTGCTCGGTGACGGCATCGCCACCACCGCCGCCGGCCTGTTCGGCGGCCCGCCCAACACCACCTATGCCGAAGTGACCGGCGCGGTGATGCTGACCAAGAACTACAACCCGAAGATCATGACCTGGGCGGCGATCTTTGCCATCAGCCTGGCGTTCATCGGCAAGTTCGGCGCGCTGCTGCAAAGCATCCCGGTGCCGGTGATGGGCGGGATCCTGTGCCTGTTGTTCGGTTCGATTGCGGCGGTGGGCATGAACACACTGATCCGCCACAAGATCGACTTGGGCGAGGCGCGCAACCTGGTGATCGTTTCGGTGACGTTGGTGTTCGGCATCGGCGGCGTGCTGGTGGGCACCGGCACCGGCCCGGACGATTTCGGTCTCAAAGGCATCGCGCTGTGCGCGGTGGTGGCGATCGCGCTGAACCTGCTGCTGCCGGGCAATGACGGCTGGAAGCAGAAGAAGGTGGATGAGCCGCTGATCTGACCCCAGCTTGATATTTAGTTGTCAGCCAGATAGCTATCGCGAGCAAGCTCGCTCCCACAGTGGATCTCGAGTGGTCACACAATTTGTGTACACAGCAGATCCCATGTGGGAGCGAGCTTGCTCGCGATGGGGCCCTTGAATTCTACAAAGCGATCGGCGCCCGTTCGCAGAGGGTACTCAACGCCTGCGCCCACTGCGCCCCATCATTGAGGCAAGGCACCAGCACCAACTCCTCCCCCCTGCCGCGCGGAACTGCTCACGGCCGCGATCACCGATTTCTTCCAGGGTTTCGATGCAGTCGGCCACGAACGCCGGGCACATCACCAACACTTTCTTCACGCCGCTTTTGGCCAGTTCCTCCAGGCGCGCCTCGGTGTAGGGTTCGATCCACTTGGCCCGCCCCAACCGCGACTGGAACGACACCGACCATTTGCCCTCCGCCAGCCCCATGCGTTGGGCGAACAGTTCGGCCGTGCGGATGCATTGCGCGCGATAACAGGTCGCCATGACCTCTGGCGGCGCGTTCTTGCAGCAGTCGGCATCCTTGAAGCAATGAAACCCTGTCGGGTCGAGCTTGGTCAGGTGCCGTTCCGGCAGACCGTGGAAACTCAACAACAGATGATCGTGTTCTTGCATCAGGTACGGCTTGGCGCTGGTCACCAGGGCGTCGAGGTATTCGGGCTGATCGTAGAACGGCTGGAGAATCGAAAACTGCACATTGAGTTTCTTTTCCCGTACGACCCGCTTGGCCTCCTCGATCACCGTGGTCACGGTGCTGTCGGCGAACTGCGGGTACAACGGCGCCAACGTGATCTTCTTGTGCCCCTGGCTCGCCAGTCGCACCAGTGCCGACTCAATGGACGGCTCGCCATAACGCATCGCCAGCTCCACCGGGCCCTGGGTCCACTGCGCGGTCATGGCCTGCTGCAGCCGGCGACTGAGCACCACCAGCGGCGAACCCTCGTCCCACCAGATCGAGGCGTAAGCATGGGCCGACTGCTCGGGACGTTTGATCAGGATCAGCGATACCAGCAGACGCCGCACCGGCCAGGGCAGGTCGATGACATACGGGTCCATCAGAAATTGATTGAGGTAGCGGCGCACATCGGCCACTGAGGTGGAGGCAGGCGAACCCAGATTCACCAGAAGCAACGCGTGATCGGTCATGCAACGTCCTATTTCAAAGGCGGCTGGACAAGTCTTCCAGGGCCGCAGGCAAATCAGTGAAGCGGAATGTGAAACCCGCCGCCTGCAATCGGGCTGGCGTGGCGCGCTGGCCGCCGAGCAACAGCAAGGACAATTCCCCCAGCGTGACCTTCAGCGCAAGCTCCGGCATCGGCACCACGGCCGGCCGATGCAATACGCGCCCCAGGGCCTTGGCAAAATCGCGGTTGCGCACAGGGTTCGGCGCGCACGCATTATAGGGACCGCTGGCATCGGTGCGGTGCAGAAGAAAATCAATCAGGGCGATTTGATCGTCAATGTGAACCCACGGCATCCACTGCCGACCATTGCCGATACGCCCGCCCAGCGCCAGTTTGAAGGGCAACAGCAGCCGCGACAAAAAGCCGCCCTCTGCAGACAGGACCAGACCGGTACGCACCAGCACCACGCGCAGCCCCATGGCCTCAGCCCGTTGCGCGGTTTCTTCCCAGGCGATGCACAACTGGCTGGCGAAATCTTCGCTCACCGGTCCCGATTCCTCGGTCAACTCACGTTCGCCACCGTCGCCGTACCAGCCCACCGCGGAACCGGAAATCAACACCTGCGGTTTCTGCTCGCAACGCTCCAACCACGCCAGCAAAACTTCCGTCAACGTGATGCGACTGCTCCACAACAACATCTTGCGTTTATGGCTCCAGGGGCGGTCGGCGATGGGCGCGCCGGCGAGGTTGACCACCGCGTCCACCGGCTCGTCAATTTCGTCGAGCCGGGCCACGCCCCGCACCGGTGCCCCGCAGATTTTCGCCACCTCTTCGGGGCGGCGACTCCATACCGTCAGGCGATGTCCCTGCTGCAACCAGAGGCGGCAGAGCTGACGTCCGATCAAACCAGTACCGCCGGTCAGCAATATGTGCATGAGATGTTCCTCGCATCGCGTTTTACCCGGCCCATTAGTCTATTTTTATAAGCAGGGATTTTTCGTATCGGACAGGGTCTGTGTTTAACAATAGGACAACCTGTCCAAACGCGAACGGTAAAACTTATACCAAAAACCCGAATTGTACAGGTTTAAACGACGGCGTAGTCTGTACAGAAAGGTAAACGAGGCCCTCATGACTGTACCTATCGCAATCATCGGCACCGGCATCGCCGGACTTTCAGCCGCTCAGGCCCTGACGGAGGCCGGGCATATCGTTCAACTCTTCGATAAAAGCCATGGCAGTGGCGGACGCATGTCGAGCAAGCGCAGCGACGCCGGCGCGCTGGACATGGGCGCACAGTACTTCACTGCCCGCGATCGCCGCTTTGTCACGGAGGTCCAGCGCTGGCAAGCCAACGGCTGGGCCGCGGAATGGAACCCGCAGCTCTACCATTTCCAGAATGGACAACTGAGCCCATCGCCGGACGAACAGACCCGCTGGGTCGGCACCCCACGCATGAGCGCTATCACCCGCGCCTTGCTCGACAAGCTGCAAGTGCAGTTTTCCTGCCGGATCACCGAGGTGTACCGCGGCCAGGAGCACTGGCATTTGCAGGATGCGGAAGGTTTCACCCACGGCCCCTTCGGCCAAGTGGTGATCGCCACGCCCGCCCCCCAGGCCACCGCATTGCTGGCCGCCGTACCGAAACTGGCCGCCGTGGCCGCCGGGGTGAAGATGGACCCGACCTGGGCCGTGGCCCTGGCCTTCGAAACACCGCTGGACACCCCCATGGAAGGCTGCTTCGTACAAGACAGCCCCCTGGACTGGCTGGCGCGCAACCGCAGCAAACCGGGACGCGACAGCAAGCTCGACACCTGGGTACTGCACGCCACCAGCGACTGGAGCCGGCAGCATATCGACCTGTCCAAGGAAGCCGTGATCGAACACCTGCACGGTGCCTTCGCCGAACTGCTGCACAGCGCGATGCCCGCACCGAGCTTCAGCGTGGCCCATCGCTGGCTCTACGCCCGCCCCGCCGGCAGCCACGAATGGGGAGCGCTGGCCGATGCCGACCTCGGCCTGTATGTGTGCGGCGACTGGTGCCTGTCCGGTCGGGTCGAAGGTGCATGGCTCAGCGGCCAGGAAGCTGCACGTCGCCTGCACGCAAGCCTGCAGTAGATCGCGTCCCCCTCGCTCTTCGCTGCTGTCGAAAGAGACAGCAGCCTGCCTGCGACACCCACTGATGTCGCCCAGCCCTCTCTGAATCCGGTTGACTTGCGTACGTTCGAGCCTATGATGAAAATATTGTACAGAAATATAAATATGTACAAGATTAAGCCATCAGAGGTCGCCCATGCACAGTGCAGCCATCGCCAAACCCAAGATCGCCATCAGCGCCTGCCTGATGGGTGCTGAAGTTCGCTTCAACGGCGGGCACAAGCAATCGCCGTTGTGCAGCCGCACCCTCATCGAATATTTCGACTTCGTGCCGGTGTGCCCCGAAGTCGCCATTGGCTTGGGTATTCCCCGGGAACCGATCCGCCTGGTGGGCGACCCCGAACACCCCGAGGCACTCGGCACGGTGAATCGCGACCTCGACGTGACCCGACCGCTGGCCGACTACGGCCGGCAAATGGCTGGTGAACTGGATGACATCTGCGGCTACATCTTTATGCAGAAATCGCCATCCTGCGGACTGGAGCGGGTCAAGGTCTACGACCACAACGGCGTGACCCAGGACGGCGGCGGGCGCGGCATCTATGCCCAGGCCTTTTGTGAACGCCATCCCGATCTGCCGGTGGAGGAAGACGGCCGCCTCAACGACCCGGTGCTGCGGGAGAACTTCCTGACCCGGGTGTTTGCCTATGCCGCCTGGCAACCCTTGCGCCGCCAGCGCCTGACCCGGCGCGACCTGATCGAATTCCACTCGCGCTACAAATACCTGCTGATGGCGCACAACCCGGAGCAGTACAAGGCCCTGGGCAAACTGCTGGGCACCATGGGCAAGGCCGATGCCAATGAGCTGGGCCCACGCTATTTCAGTGCATTGATGGCCGCCTTGAAGAAATGCGCCACCCGCCGTACCCACACCAATGTGCTGCAACACCTGAGCGGGTACCTCAAGCGCGACATCGACGCCGAGGACAAACAGGAGGTGCAGCACCTCATCGGGCAATACCGCCTCGGCATCGTGCCCTTGGTGGTTCCGCTGACCTTGCTCAAGCATCACCTGCGCCAGCACCCCGATCCTTACCTGGCGCAGCAGGTCTACCTGCAACCGCACCCGGAAAACCTCAGCTTGCGAAACGCTATTTAATGAACCACGACCCCGATGCCAGCGCCCGCGAAGACCTGGGAGCCGACTTTGCCAAGGCCTTGGCGCAAGGCTGGTTGCCCATCCGCGAAGTCGCTCGGCAGACCGGTGTCAACGCCGTCACGCTGCGGGCCTGGGAGCGCCGGTACGGCCTGATCGTGCCGCACCGCACGCCCAAGGGCCACCGCTTGTTCAACGCCGACCATGTGCAACGGATCCGGAATATCCTCACCTGGATCGATCGTGGCGTTGCGGTGAGCAAGATCAAGCCGTTGCTGGACATACCGCCGCTGCCGATGGAGCCCACACAGCCACCGGAGAACGATTGGCAGCGTCAGCGTCACGCCCTGGCGCTGGCGGTGACGCAACTGGCCGAACGTCAGATCGATGACCTGGTCAACCAGGCGATGGCGCTGTATCCACCCTGGACCGTGTGCGAACAATTGCTCCTGCCGCTGCTGGCCGAACTGCACCTGCGCTGGCAAGGCCAGTTCGGCGCGCAACTGGAACAGGTTTTCCTGTACTCGTGGCTGCGCAGCAAGTTCGGCAGCCGGATCTACCACAACAACCGTCAGGTGCGCGGCGCGCCACTTTTGTTGGTCAATCATTCGGACTTGCCCCAGGAGCCGCATTTGTGGCTCACCGCCTGGCTGGTCAGCAGCGCCGATTGTCCGGTGGAAGTGTTCGACAGCCCGCTACCGGCGGGCGAACTGGCCCTGGCAGTCGAACGCCTCAAGGCCCGTGGCGTCCTGTTGTATTCCAATCACGCCCTCAATCTGTCCCAACTGCCCAGGCTGCTCAGCGGTATCGATTGCCCGATCATCATTGCCGGCCCGGCCGCGTCGATCCACCAGGCCCGGTTATCCACAGGCGTTGCGAAGATTGACCTGTCCTGGGCCGAAGACCCGCTATCGGCTCACCGCGAACTGAGCCGCAGAGAACTCCTTTAAATGAAAAACAGCCTGCAACTGATCTGGTTGCGCAGCGACTTGCGCCTGCACGACAACACCGCCCTGGCGGCTGCCGCAGCCCGAGGGCCATGCGCAGCGGTGTACCTGACCAGCCCCGAGCAGTGGCGCGTCCATGACGACGCACCGTGCAAGATCGATTTCTGGCTGCGCAACCTCGGCGCGTTGAGCGCGGCCCTGGATGAATTGAACATCCCGCTCTTGATCCGCGAGTCAGCGCATTGGCACCAGGCGCCGTCCGTGCTGCTCAAGCTGTGTCGCGAACTGAACATTAGTGCCGTGCATGTCAATGAAGAGTACGGCGTGAATGAAACGCAACGCGACGCCGAGGTCGCCCGCGCGTTGAATGACCAGGGCATTGAGTTTCGCAGTCATCTCGACCAACTGCTGTTCAAGCCTGGCAGCGTGCTGACCAAGACCGGCAACTATTTCCAAGTGTTCAGCCAGTTCCGCAAAGTCTGCTACAACCGTCTGCACTTTTCATTGCCGAGCCTGGTCGCCACGCCGCACCGGCAGGCTCCCACGGGCATTGCCCGCGATACTGTGCCGACGCAAGTCGATGGATTCGCCCCGCCCCGTGAAGCACTGCGCGCCCTCTGGCCCGCCGGGGAAACCGAAGCCCGACGGCGTCTGGACAGCTTTGTCGACCAACACCTCGACGATTACCAGCACGAACGGGATTTCCCCGCCCGCCCCGGCACCAGCCAGCTCTCGGCCTATCTGGTAGCCGGGGTGGTGTCGCCACGTCAGTGCCTGCATGCCGCACTGCAAGCCAACCGGGGTGAATTCGAGAGTGGAAGTGCCGGCGCTGTGACCTGGATCAATGAATTGCTCTGGCGGGAGTTCTATAAACACATTCTCGTGGGCTATCCACGTGTGTCGCGCCACCGCGCGTTCCGCCCGGAGACCGAGGCGCTGGCGTGGCGCAAAGCCCCCGCAGAACTGGAGGCCTGGAAACAGGCGCGCACTGGCCTGCCGATTATCGATGCGGCCATGCGCCAATTGCTGGAAACCGGCTGGATGCACAACCGTTTGCGGATGGTAGTCGCCATGTTCCTGACCAAGAACCTGCTGATCGATTGGCGTGAAGGCGAGCGTTTTTTCATGCAGCACCTGATCGACGGCGACCTGGCCGCCAATAATGGCGGCTGGCAGTGGAGCGCCTCCACCGGCACCGACTCAGCGCCTTGGTTCCGCATCTTCAACCCGTTGAGCCAGTCGGAAAAATTTGACCGCGAGGGACTATTCATCAAGTACTGGCTACCGGAACTGAACGATCTGACTGGGCAACAGGTCCATAGCCCAAATACCCCAGGCGGCTTGTTTGGCGCCATGGATTATCCGGCACCGATCGTCGATTTGCGCGAGTCCAGGGCGCGGGCGCTGGCAGCGTTCAGAAACCTGCCGGTGCGACAGGATGCCGCCGTTGAAGGGGTGGGCGATCAGCGAACATGAATTTGCCGGGCCGCAGGATGCAATATTTACCCGATAACATATAGTCTTACTAATCGTGCCGCGCCTACTGAAGGCTGTGTCTCAGGGCGCCGCGCAATCGAAAGGAGTATGGAATGGGTCTAAGACTGCCACGGCGCTATTGGCTCACCGGGGCTGGCAATGGAGTCGGCGCTTCGTTGGCTGAAGCGATACTCGAGACAGGTGCCTACCTGGCCGTCAGTTCGCGCTCGGCTCAAGCGTGCGAAACCCTTTCGACACGTTATCCAGGACGAGTGCTGACCGTGCCCGGCAATTTGACCGACAGCCAGGTCGTGCGCGAGATCGGCGAGCAAATCTCTCGACAATGGGGTGCCCTGGATCAGGTGATTCTCAATGCCGGAACGGCTGAGTACGTTGACGGACAACCTGCCGACCAGACATTGATCGAGCATATCGTGCGCAGCAACCTGCTGGCCGCCAGCTTCTGCATCGAAGTGGCCATACCCTTGTTGCGCGCCGGGACCCAACCTCATCTGGTGGGTATTGCCAGCCCGGCGACTTTTCTGCCGCCCTCGAAAATCGAAGCGGGTGGAAGCGGGATGCGCCATCTGTTCGAATCGGCTCGGACAGAGCTGACGTCTGCGGGCGTTGATGTGACATTGGTGCACCCTGGCTACGACGACCCATCGCTGGGGCCCGACGATTGTTTCCCATTCCCGGCCCACTGGTCGCCAGAAGAAGCGGCGCGGCATGTGTTGAATCACTTGGTCGAACGCCCCCGAGAAGTCGCACTCCCCATCGCGTTCATGCCCGCCCTGTGGCCCTTGCCTTCATCCACCGAAGCCCTGCCGGCCGACATCGACTCATGCCAGGCGAAAAACGGCTATCCGATCAAGGGACGCCCCTGAGCCGCCGATTGCCTTACACTGCGCGCCATGAAAACCATCCCCCTCCATGAAATCCCGGCACCGGCCGTCACATGTTCGACGTGCGCGGCGTGCTGCTGCCAGTTGGAAGTGATGCTGATCACCGACACTGGGGTCCCGGAGCGTTTTATCGACACGGACGATTGGGGTGGGGAAGTGATGCTGCGGCTCGACGACGGTTGGTGCGCGGCCTTGGATCGCGACAGCATGATGTGCACCATCTACGAAAAGCGCCCGCTGATCTGTCGCGAGTTCGAGATGGGGGCGCCGGAATGCCTGGAAGAGCGCCAGGGAATTGCGACGGCGTATCGCTAAAAGAATGATCTGACAGACCTGATTTACTGTGGGAGCGAGCTTGCTCGCGATAGCGGTAGGTCAGACAACTTCAGGGTGGCTGGTCTATCACTATCGCGAGCAAGCTCGCTCCCACAATTGTTGCTCAGGTGTTATAGCGGCATCGTGTAGTGCAGCGCGTAGCTTTCCACACCGTCGTTGGTCGACTTGATACCGGCGTTGGAGTAGTGAGTGGCGCGAATGCCCACTTCATGTCCACCATTGAAGCGCAGGCCAAACCCGATGCGATCCTCGAACTGGAAGGCCGTTCCCAACTTGTTGCTTTCCACTTCGGTATTGGCGAACAGTGCAACACCGACACCCGCCTCGATGTAAGGCTTCACGTTCTGCCCGGAAAATTCATACACAAACACAGGCGAGAACGACAGGCTGTGGTTGCTGGATGTCTCGTCCCCGTCCCAATAGGTATAGGCACCGCTCCAGTAGCCGGTCAGGCGACCGACGTCACTTTGCAGCCAGCTCTTGTCCCAGTCGAACTGCATGCCCAGGCGATAGGTCATGGTCGAGTCGCTGGTCTGGCCCACCCCAAATTCCACACCCGCTGCTTGCGCAGTGTAAGTGTGCCCCAACAACGCAGCCGCAAACGCGGCAAAGCAGAATAAGCGCTTCATTAGAAACATCCTTTTCCGAACAGACTTAGTTGATTTTGTTACAAACACTCGAAGCTATAGAAATCCGCGCTAAAACAGAAGTTCAGCACGATTTACATAATTTTCACGTTTTTTTTACAGATCGAAGCTTCGCACAACGCCAGACGAATGCCATAGGGTTGGTAGGATTTTTCTTAGATGCATCGGGTCTGCGCTGGTCCAGAAGTGCGTTTCACTGGCCGGTCCTTCAGCCAACAGCCCCCGTTCAATCAACAGGCGTTGAAGTTGCCGGGCCACCGCGGCCCCCGTGTCGATGAGGCTGATGTGTTCAGGAATCATCCGCGCGAGCAACGGCTTGAGGAAAGGATAGTGCGTGCAACCCAGGATCAGCGTATCGCAGCCGGCCGCCAGCAAGGGGTCGACGTAATGCTGCAGCAATTGATACAAGGCCGGGTTGTGCAGATCACCCGCTTCGATCAGCTCCACCAGCCCAGGACACGGTTGCGTGATGACCCGCACATCGGTGGCGAAACGGTCGAGCAACGCGGCGAACTTGGCGCTCTGCAAGGTGCCGGTGGTGGCCAGTACGCCGACGATACCGCTACGGGTGGCGGCGGCTGCGGGCTTGACCGCCGGCTCCATGCCGACGATGGGCCAATGGGGGAAATCACGGCGCAGGTCGGCAACGGCAGCGACCGTTGCGGTGTTACAGGCGACGACCAAGGCCTTGGCGCCTTGGCCCAGGAGAAAGTCGGCAATGATCGCGCAACGTTGTCGGATGTATTCCGGAGTCTTCTCGCCGTAGGGAATATGCCCACAGTCAGCCACGTACAACAGCGACTCATTGGGCAGCAGCCGACGGATCTCCCCCAGCACCGACAGCCCGCCAACCCCCGAGTCGAGCACACCGACCGGCGCTTCACTCATGTTGACCACCACAGACGCTGCAACCTGGATCACGCTTGACCCGCAACTCACGGAATCGTGTGCCCAAGGCATCGATCAACAGCAGGCGCCCCACCAGCGGCTCACCGAAACCGACCAGCAACTTCAAGGCTTCAAGAGCTTGCAAGCTGCCCACCAATCCCACCAGCGGCCCGATCACACCGGCTTCGCTGCAGGTCAGTTCGGCTTCGCTGCCGTGGCCGTAGAGGCAGTGGTAGCAAGGGCTTTCAGGACGGCGCGGATCGAACACCGACAACTGCCCTTCCAGGCGAATCGCCGCGCCGCTGACCAACGGTTTACCCGCTGCGACACAGGCCGCGTTTACCGCTTCGCGGGTCGAGAAATTGTCCGAGCAATCGAGCACCACATCCACCACCGCGACCGCAGCGGCCAGGCTGTCTTCGTCCATGGCCACCCGGTGAGGCACCAGCCGAACCTCGGGGTTGATCGCCCCCAGGCGCCGCATCGCCGAATCGACCTTGCTCAGGCCGACGCTGTCGGTGTCGTGAATGACCTGGCGTTGCAGGTTGGTCAAATCGACGCTGTCGAAATCCGCCAGGTGCAGCTCACCCACGCCGGCAGCGGCCAGGTACAACGCCACCGGGGCACCGAGCCCGCCGAGGCCGATGATCAACACGCGGCTTTGCTTGAGGCGCAATTGGCCGTCGATGTCGACATGCTGCAACAGAATCTGCCGACTGTAGCGCAACAGCTCCTGATCGTTCAGCACGGCAGGCACCCCCAGGCTGATGCGCTCATGGCCCCCCAGGTCCTTGCGGCTGTGGACTTCAACAAACCCTTGGGCGCTCAGCAAATCGCGCACCGCTTCGGCCTGATCGTAACCGTGCTCGAGCATCAGCCAGCCACCCGGTTCGAGGTGCGCCGGCGCCTGGGCCACGATCTGGCGTAGATCATCGAGCCCATCCGGCCCGGCCACCAAGGCACTGGCCGGCTCGAAACGCACGTCGCCCTCGGCCAGGTGCGGATCGCTGGCGGCGATGTACGGCGGGTTGCTGATGATCAACTGGAAACGCTCGCCTTCCAAAGCGCTGAACCAGTGGCTGCTCAACACCGTGACGTTGCGCAGGTCCAGGCGCTGGCGATTGCGTTCGGCCAGGGCCACGGCCTCCAGCACCCGGTCGACCGCCGTGACGTTCCAGGCCGGGCGCTCACTGGCCAACGCCAGGGCAATCGCGCCGCTGCCGGTGCCCAGGTCCAGGACCCGGGCCGGTGTCGCGGGCAGCAAGGCCAGTGCGGTTTCCACCAGCAGCTCGGTGTCGGGACGCGGGATCAGCGTATGGGGCGCGACTTCCAGGTCGAGCTTCCAGAAACCCTGCTGCCCGAGGATGTAGGCCACCGGCTCGCCGGAGCGACGACGCCGCAGGTATTCGGAGAACAGCAACGCCGCCTCGCTGGGCACGATCCGCTCAGGCCAGGTGTGCAGGAAGCTGCGGGACTTGCCCAGGGCAGCGGCCAGCAACAACTCGACATCCAGCCGTGGCGTGGGCGAATCCGGTAGCTCGGCGGCGCGTAACAGACTGGCGATAATGGTCATTCATTCACCTGTGCTTACTCGCCAATCGCCGCCAACTGGTCGGCCTGGTATTCGGCCAGCAACGGCTCGATCACCGCATCGACACCACCGGCAAGGATCTCATCCAGGGAATACAGGGTCAGGTTGACGCGATGGTCGGTGACCCGGCCCTGGGCGAAGTTGTAGGTACGGATCCGCTCGGAACGATCGCCCGAGCCCACCAGCAATTTGCGTTCGCTGGCGATGGCATTGGCGGCGGCGCTGGTCTGCTGGTCATTGAGCTTGGCCGACAACCAGGCCATGGCCCGCGCGCGGTTCTTGTGCTGGGAACGCTCTTCCTGGCACTCGACCACGATGCCCGAGGGCAAGTGCGTGATGCGGATCGCCGAGTCAGTCTTATTGACGTGCTGGCCGCCCGCGCCAGAGGAACGGTACGTGTCGACCCGCAGGTCCGCCGGGTTGATCTCGATGGCTTCCTGCTCGTCCGGCTCGGGCAATACCGCCACGGTGCAGGCCGAGGTGTGGATACGCCCCTGGGATTCGGTGGCCGGCACGCGTTGCACGCGGTGGGCGCCGGACTCGAACTTCAGCTTGCCGTAGACATTGTCGCCTTCGACCCGGGCGATGACTTCTTTATAACCGCCGTGTTCGCCTTCGTTCTCCGACAGGATCTCCACCCGCCAGCCGCGACGCTCGGCATAACGCGAATACATACGGAACAGGTCGCCGGAAAAAATCGCCGCCTCGTCGCCGCCGGTGCCGGCACGGATCTCAAGGAACACGTTGCGCCCGTCATTCGGATCCTTGGGCAGCAGCATGCGTTGCAGGTTGCTTTCCAGTTCGAGCAACTGTTCCTTGGCTTCGCGCACTTCCTCCACGGCCATTTCGCGCATGTCCGGGTCGCTGTCCTTGAGCAGCGCCTGGGCGCCTTCGAGGTCGCCCTGCACTTTAAGCAGCTGTTTATAGGTGGCGACAATCGGCTCGACTTCCGCGTATTCCTTGGAATAGGTACGGAATTTGTTCTGGTCGGCAATGACCTCGCCATCGCCCAGCAAGGCGGTCAGTTCTTCGAAACGGTCCTGGAGGATGTCCAGTTTGTTGAGCAGTGACGCTTTCATTGCGGTTTTTTATCCGAAAAGCTATCCGGTGAGCCCTCACCGAGGGCAAAGAGTTCCTGGGCCATGGCCAGCGCATCGAGGCGGCCCTCGGCGGTCAGCTTCTTGAGCTGGACACTGGGGGCGTGGAGCAACTTGTTGGTCAGGCCGCGGGCCAGTTGCACCAGCACCTCTTCGGCACTGCCGCCGTTGGCCAGCAGGCGCTGGGCCTTTTGCAGCTCCTCGTCACGCAGGCGTTCGCTCTGTTGACGATACGCCTTGAGCACATCCACCGCCGCCAGCTCGCGCAGGCGCACCATGAAATCCTCGGCGCCGACGCTGATCATCTCTTCCGCCGCCTGGGCCGCGCCCTGCCGGCTCTTGAGGTTCTCGGCCACTACCTCGTGCAGGTCGTCGACGCTATAGAGATAAACGTCGTCCAACTCGCCGACTTCCGGCTCGATGTCGCGGGGGACGGCAATGTCCACCATGAAAATCGGCTTGTGCTTGCGCAGCTTCAGGGCACTTTCCACGGCGCCCTTGCCGAGGATCGGCAACTGGCTGGCGGTGGAACTGATGACGATGTCGCTATGTACCAGCTCGGCGGGGATGTCCGACAGCAGCACCGCATGGGCACCGAACTGTTCGGCCAGGGTGCTGGCCCGCTCCAGAGTCCGGTTAGCGACGACAATGCGTTTCACACCCAGGTCGTGGAGGTGGCGAGCGACCAGGGTGATGGTCTCGCCGGCGCCGATCAACAGCGCCTGGCTGCGTTGCAAATCACTGAAAATCTGTTTCGCCAGGCTGACGGCGGCGAACGCCACGGACACCGGGTTCTCGCCAATGGCGGTGTCGGTGCGCACCTGCTTGGCGGCATTGAATGTGGCCTGGAACAAGCGCCCCAGCAGCGGGCCGACGGTGCCGGCCTCGCGGGCCACGGCGTAGGCCGACTTCATCTGGCCGAGAATCTGCGGCTCGCCCAGCACCAGCGAATCGAGCCCCGAGGCGACGCGCATCATGTGACGAACGGCCGCATCGTCTTCGTGCACATAGGCACTGGCGTGCAGCTCTTCAAGGCTCAAGTTGTGATATTCGGCCAGCCAGCGCAGCACTGAATCGGCCGAAACGTGATCCTGTTCTATATAAAGCTCACTGCGATTGCAGGTGGAGAGGATCGCAGCTTCGCGGCTGTCGGTGAGTCGGCAGAGCTGCTGCAGGGCCTCAACCAGCTGCTCAGGCGTAAAGGCCACGCGCTCGCGGACGTCTACTGAAGCAGTCTTGTGGTTAATACCAAGTGCAAGGAAGGCCATTCAAGGTCGCTGATGGTGACGTGAAGCCGGCAATTGTCCTACTTCGTCAGATTCAGAACAACCACTCGATCTCTATCGCCTCTGCCCGGGTGGTAAATCGACGGGGCGGTTATGTTTGACTCAAGGCTTGTGTCATGATGATCCGACCGCAGGTTAGTCGTCCTCTTCCTATATGAATAGATCTTCCGCGTTGCTCCTCGCCCTTGCCGTGCTCAGCGGCTGCCAGTCCATGGCCCCCGTTTCGACGGACGGTACGCCGCCAGTCGAAGACAGCGTGCAGGCCCCTGAAAAACCCAAGGTCTATGGCTCGTTCAGCGAAGAAACCATCTTCAGCCTGTTGAGCGCCGAACTGGCCGGCCAACGCAATCGCTTCGACATTGCGCTGGACAACTACGTGACCCAGGCCATCAACACCCAGGACCCGGGCATCTCCGAGCGGGCATTTCGCATCGCCGAATACCTGGGCGCCGACCAGCCTGCGCTGGATACCGCGCTGATCTGGGCCAGGAATGCCCCCGATGACCTGGAAGCGCAGCGCGCCGCCGCTGTGCAACTGGCCCGGGCCGGACGCTACGACGACTCCATGGTGTATATGGAGAAAGTCCTGCTGGGCAAGGGCGACACCCATTTCGATTTCCTGGCGCTGTCCGCCGCCGATACCGACCAGGAAACCCGCAACGGCCTGATGAAAAGCTTCGATCGCCTGTTGCAGCGCCACCCGAACAACGGCCAGCTGATTTTCGGCAAGGCCCTGCTGCTGCAACAGGATGGCGACACCCAGGGCGCCCTCACCCTGCTGGAAGACAACCCGCCGGAAGCCGGCGAAGTGGCGCCGATCCTGCTGCGTGCCCGCCTGCTGCAAGGCTTGAACCGTGGCGACGAAGCGCTGCCGTTGCTGGAAAAAAGCATCAAGAAATACCCGGACGACAAACGCCTGCGCCTCACCTACGCCCGCATGCTGGTGGAAAACAACCGCATGGACGATGCCAAGGTGGAGTTCTCCAGCTTGGTCCAGCAATACCCGGAAGACGACGAGTTGCGTTATTCCCTGGCACTGGTCTGCCTGGAAGCCAAGGCCTGGGAAGAGGCCAAGGGTTACCTGGAAGACCTGATCGCCCGGGAAAGCCACGTCGACTCGGCCCATCTGAACCTGGGTCGCATCGCCGAGGAACGCAACGACCCCGAGAGCGCACTGATCGAGTACGCCCAAGTTGGCCCGGGCAACGACTATCTGCCGGCGCAACTGCGCCAGGCCGATATCCTGATCAGCAATGGCAAGACCGCCGATGCCCAGAGCCGCCTCGCCGTACAACGCGACTCCCAGCCGGACTACGGCATCCAGTTGTACCTGATCGAAGCCGAAACCCTGTCGGCCAACAATCAGGGCGACAAGGCCTGGAACGTACTGCAGCAAGCCTTGAAGCAGTACCCGGACGATCTGAACCTGTTGTATACCCGCGCCATGCTGGCGGAAAAACGCAATGACCTGGCCCAGATGGAAAAAGACCTGCGCCTGATCATCCAGCGTGACCCGGACAACGCCATGGCCCTCAATGCCCTGGGTTACACCTTGTCGGATCGCACCACCCGCTACGACGAAGCCAAGCTGCTGATCGAACAGGCCCACCAGATCAATCCGGAAGACCCGGCGGTACTCGACAGCCTTGGCTGGGTGAATTTCCGCCTGGGCAATCTCGACGAAGCCGAACGCCTGTTGCGCCAGGCCTTGGAGCGCTTTCCCGACCAGGAAGTCGCCGCTCACCTGGGCGAGGTCCTGTGGGCCAACGGCAAACAACGCGAAGCGCGGCAAATCTGGAGCCGATTCCTTAAGGAACAGCCTGACAGCGCCATCTTGCGCAGCACCATCAAACGCCTGACCGGATCCGAGACTCTTTAAGATTATGTTTTTGCGCCATCTCATCGTTTTCAGCTTCATTGCCCTGCTCGCCGGTTGCGCGGGCTTCGGCGCCCGTGAATCCGTCCAGGGCCAGGGCAACCAGGCCCAGTGGCGCGAGCACAAGCAACAACTGAGCGGCCTCGACGGCTGGCAGATCGACGGCAAGATCGGCATCCGCGCCCCGAAAGACTCGGGCAGTGGCACGCTGTTCTGGCTGCAACGCCAGGACTACTACGACATTCGCCTGTCCGGCCCACTGGGTCGCGGTGCGGCCCGCCTGACCGGCCGGCCAGGCCAGGTTTCACTGGAAGTCGCCAACCAGGGACGCTACGAGGCCCCGACCCCCGAAGCGCTGCTGGAAGAACAACTGGGCTGGAAACTGCCGGTCTCCCACCTGACCTGGTGGGTTCGCGGGCTGCCGGCGCCGGACAGTAAAAGCCGCCTGACCCTCGATGCCGACAGTCGTTTGTCCAACCTGGAACAGGACGACTGGCAGATCGAATACCTCAGCTATGCCCAGCAGAACGGCTACTGGCTGCCCGAACGCATCAAGTTGCACGGCAGTAACCTCGACGTCACGCTGGTGATCAAGCAATGGCAGCCGCGCAAGCTGGGGCAATGACATGACCGCTGCACGCCTGACCCTGCCCTCCCCGGCCAAGCTCAACCTGATGCTGCACATCCTCGGCCGTCGTCAGGACGGCTATCACGAGTTGCAGACGATTTTTCAGTTCCTGGACTACGGCGACGAAATCACCTTTGCCGTGCGCGACGACGGCGTGATTCGCCTGCACACCGAATTCGAAGGCGTCCCCCACGACAGCAACCTGATCGTCAAGGCCGCGAAACAACTCCAGGCGCAATCCGGTTGTGCCCTGGGCATCGATATCTGGATCGAAAAAATCCTGCCCATGGGCGGCGGCATCGGTGGCGGCAGCTCGAATGCGGCGACGACTTTATTGGGCCTCAATCATTTGTGGCAGCTGGGCTGGGACATCGATCGCCTGGCCGCCCTGGGCCTGACGCTGGGCGCCGACGTGCCGGTTTTCGTGCGTGGCCACGCCGCTTTTGCCGAGGGCGTTGGGGAAAAACTCACCCCGGTGGACCCCGAGGAACCCTGGTACTTGGTGCTGGTGCCGCAAGTATCTGTAAGTACAGCAGAAATTTTTTCAGATCCGCTGTTGACACGTAACTCTCCTCCCATTAAAGTGCGCCCCGTTCCCAAGGGAAACAGTCGAAATGACTGCTTACCGGTGGTAGCAAGGCGTTATCCAGATGTTCGTAACGCTTTGAATTTGTTAGGTAAATTTACCGAAGCAAAACTCACCGGAACTGGAAGTTGTGTGTTTGGGGGCTTCCCAAGCAAAGCTGAAGCTGATAAAGTCTCGGCCCTTCTGACAGAGACCCTTACAGGGTTTGTAGCAAAAGGAAGCAACGTTTCGATGTTGCATCGCAAGCTGCAAGGCCTGATCTAAAAGGAATCGAGTGCTGGGCACTCGCAGCAACAGATACAGGGGCGTCGCCAAGCGGTAAGGCAGCAGGTTTTGATCCTGCCATGCGTTGGTTCGAATCCAGCCGCCCCTGCCATTTTCCTATACTCATCCAGGTATACCCTCAGCCTTCAGGTACTGCGCGTGTCCAAGATGATGGTCTTTACGGGGAACGCCAACCCCGATCTGGCTCGGCGTGTCGTACGTCAGCTGCATATCCCTCTCGGTGACATTTCTGTCGGTAAGTTCTCCGACGGCGAAATCACTGCCGAGATCAATGAAAACGTTCGCGGTAAAGACGTCTTCATTATTCAGCCGACTTGCGCTCCGACCAACGATAACCTGATGGAACTCGTCGTGATGGCTGATGCCTTCCGCCGTTCCTCGGCTACTCGTATCACTGCTGTTATTCCTTACTTTGGTTATGCCCGTCAGGATCGCCGTCCGCGTTCCGCACGTGTGGCGATCAGCGCGAAAGTCGTGGCTGATATGCTCACCGTAGTCGGCATCGACCGTGTCCTCACGGTTGATCTGCATGCTGACCAGATTCAGGGTTTCTTCGATATTCCCGTAGATAACATCTACGGCTCCCCGGTCCTGGTGGATGATATTGAAGATCAGCGCTTCGAAAACCTGATGATCGTGTCCCCGGACATTGGCGGCGTCGTGCGTGCACGGGCTGTTGCCAAATCCCTGGGCGTGGATCTGGGTATCATCGACAAACGCCGTGAGAAAGCCAATCACTCCGAAGTGATGCATATCATCGGCGACGTCGAAGGGCGCACCTGTATCCTGGTCGATGACATGGTCGATACCGCCGGCACCTTGTGCCACGCGGCCAAGGCCCTGAAAGAGCATGGCGCTGCCAAGGTCTTTGCCTACTGCACACACCCTGTGCTGTCGGGTCGGGCGATCGAGAACATTGAAAATTCCGTGCTGGACGAGCTGGTGGTGACCAACACCATCCCGCTGTCCGCTGCAGCACAAGCCTGTGCGCGTATCCGTCAACTGGATATCGCACCGGTGGTTGCCGAAGCGGTTCGCCGCATCAGCAATGAAGAATCGATCAGCGCGATGTTCCGTTAAGGGCCCTACCCTTTTCAGGACATCTCGTTGACGAAAAGCGCCCCGCCCCAACACTCATGTTGGGGCGGGGCTTTTTTGCCCATACCGCTTTGGCGTCGGTCGCAGACGTCATGCGGAAATGGCTATTTTGGAGATACAACATGAACGATTTTACTCTGAATGCTGAAGTGCGTTCCGACCTGGGGAAAGGTGCGAGCCGCCGCCTGCGTCGTCTCGCAAGCCTGGTTCCAGCTGTAGTCTACGGTGGCGACAAAGCCCCTGAGTCCATCAGCATGCTGGCCAAAGAAGTTGCCAAACTGCTCGAAAACGAAGCGGCCTACAGCCACATCATCGAGCTGAACGTTGGCGGCACCAAGCAAAACGTCGTGATCAAAGCCCTGCAGCGTCACCCGGCCAAAGGCCACGTGATGCACGCTGACTTCGTCCGCGTTGTTGCCGGCCAGAAGCTGACTGCTGTTGTTCCAGTGCACTTCATCAATGAAGCTGCTCCGGTCAAGAAAGGCGGCGAAATCTCGCACGTGACTTCCGAGCTGGAAGTGTCCTGCCTGCCGAAAGACCTGCCTGAATTCATCGAAGTCGACCTGGCTGACGCCGAAGTCGGCACGATCATTCACCTGTCCGACCTCAAGGCTCCTAAAGGCGTTGAGTTTGTTGCTCTGGCACACGGCGATGACAAGGCTGTTGCCAACGTCCACGCTCCACGTGTTGCTCCAGAAGCCACTGAAGAAGGCGCTGCAGAGTAATTTCACTCTGTCGCCGGAGTGACCGGAAACATCGCGGACTGGAACGTAGCGAGACAGCGGGCGAGAACGCGAAGTTTACTTAACGGTGAATCCGCCATTATCGTCCACTGTCGCAACACCGCCTGATTGCGACATCGTTATCCACACTCCAGGAAGGGCCCCTATCGTGACTGCCATTAAACTGATCGTTGGCCTGGGAAATCCAGGCGCTGAATACGAACAGACCCGGCATAACGCAGGGGCCCTTTTTGTTGAGCGCATCGCGCACGCACAAGGCGTCAGCCTGGCAGCCGATCGCAAGTATTTCGGCCTGACCGGGCGCTTCTCGCACCAAGGTCAGGATGTTCGCCTGTTGATTCCCACCACCTACATGAACCGCAGCGGCCAGGCCGTGGCGGCATTGGCCGGTTTCTTTCGCATCACGCCTGAAGAAATCCTGGTGGCCCACGACGAACTCGACCTGCCTCCGGGCGTTGCCAAGCTCAAGCAGGGCGGCGGCCATGGCGGTCACAACGGGTTACGCGACATCATCGCGCAACTGGGTAATCAGAATACCTTTCACCGCCTGCGGCTCGGCATCGGCCACCCAGGCGTTGCCAGTATGGTTTCAAACTTTGTCCTGGGTCGTGCGCCTCGCGCCGAACAGGAAAAACTCGATGCCAGCATCGACTTTGCCCTCGGCGTGCTGCCGGATATCCTCGCCGGTGAATGGAACCGCGCGATGAAAAACCTGCACAGCCAGAAGGCCTGACACTTATCCGAGGGGAAACACCATGGGATTCAATTGCGGCATCGTCGGCCTGCCTAACGTCGGCAAGTCCACCCTGTTCAACGCCCTGACCAAATCCGGTATCGCGGCCGAGAACTTCCCCTTCTGCACCATCGAGCCGAACAGCGGCATCGTGCCGATGCCCGATCCGCGCCTGGAAGCCTTGGCCGCTATCGTCAACCCCAAGCGCATCCTGCCGACCACCATGGAATTCGTCGACATCGCAGGCCTGGTGGCTGGCGCGTCGAAAGGCGAAGGCCTGGGTAACAAGTTTTTGGCCAACATCCGTGAGACCGATGCCATCGCCCACGTGGTGCGCTGCTTCGAAGACGAGAACGTGATTCACGTTTCCAACAGCGTCGACCCGAAACGCGACATCGAGATCATCGACCTGGAACTGATTTTCGCCGACCTCGACAGCTGCGAAAAACAACTGCAGAAAGTTGCCCGCAACGCCAAGGGTGGCGACAAGGACGCGGTCGTCCAGAAGGGCCTGCTGGAGCAGTTGATCGCCCACTTTACCGAAGGCAAGCCTGCGCGCAGCCTGATGAAGAACATGAGCACCGACGAGAAGCTGGTGATCAAGGGCTTCCACCTGCTGACCACCAAGCCGGTCATGTACATCGCCAACGTCGCTGAAGACGGTTTCGAGAACAACCCGCACCTGGACGTGGTCAAGGCCATCGCCGAAGAAGAAGGTGCCATGGTCGTTCCGGTCTGCAACAAGATCGAAGCGGAAATCGCCGAACTGGACGACGGTGAAGAGAAAGACATGTTCCTCGAGGCCCTGGGCCTGGAAGAACCTGGCCTGAACCGCGTGATCCGCGCCGGCTACGAGATGCTCCACCTGCAGACCTACTTCACTGCCGGTGTCGAAGAAGTCCGCGCCTGGACCGTCCGCGTGGGTGCCACCGCACCGCAAGCCGCCGGTGTGATCCACACTGACTTCGAAAAAGGCTTTATTCGTGCCGAAGTCATCGCCTATTCGGATTTCATTCAGTACAAGGGCGAAGCGGGCGCCAAGGAAGCGGGTAAATGGCGTCTGGAAGGCAAGGAATACATCGTCAAGGATGGTGATGTGATGCACTTCCGCTTCAACGTCTGAGTTGCACAGGGCGTTGAGGGTGGTTGCTTAAACGGTGTGTATATCCGTTATTTAGGTAACGGCGACTTAGGGTTTCGCCCTTACGGCGAGTCACTTTCGAAAAGCCCGGAAGCCGGCCCTGTCGAAATTAACCAAAGCGCTTTTGCCCCACCACTCGATGCCTCACTTAGGCTCGGCATGCCTGAACGAAGGCATTCCGCCGCGAGGCGGCCTGATAGCCGACCTGGTTCTCGATGAGGCCGCGTTTCCCCTGTGGGAGCGGGCTTGCTCGCGAAGGCGGTGGGTCAGTTTACGGTGATGTTGGATGTGCCGGCCTCTTCGCGAGCAAGCTCGCTCCCACAGGGGATCTTGGTGTTCATCAGTTTTGTGTTCACCGCAGGCCCATTGTGGGAGCGGGCTTGCTCGCGAAGGCGGTGGGTCAGTTTGCGGTGATGTTGGATGTGCCGGCCTCTTCGCGAGCAAGCTCGCTCCCACAGGGGATCTTGGTGTTCATCAGTCTTGTGTTCACCGCAGGCCCATTGTGGGAGCGAGCTTGCTCGCGATAGCGGTGGCTCAGCCACATAGATGCTGACATGTGCCCCGCTCCTGCTCTTGCTTTGGATCTTGATCTTGATCTGGGCGCCCTGTTAAACCACGCTGGCCGAACGCAGGCATTGCGCAGTGGGCATGCCGGGATAGCCGCGCTGGGCCATGGATGGCCCTTCGCGGCGGCCCACGGAGCAATGCCGGAGTGAGGGCATGCCGAGCCTAAGCGAGGTGCCGAGTGGTGGGGCAAGAGCGTTTTGGTTACTTTTGCGCTCTTCAAAAGTGACCCGCTGTAAGAGCGGAACCCTAAGTAGCCGTTACCTAAATAACGGATATACACACAAACCCAAAAACGTATCCAAGGCCCTCATAAGATCAACAACACGCAAAAAAACTATAAAAAATCATCGACTTCTTGAAATCACACCACTCATATACTGATTCAAATCGCGAAAGTCCTTAACCCCCCAAGAAAACGGCGCTAACTTCACCCCATTCTCTTTCAAAGTCCTGGGAATCAAGTCCCCATTGGGACGAAGTATTACCGACGACACAATAACCCCCGGATAAACCCTCAGACGCTCCTTGAAAGCCGCAGTCGTAAGATCAGGCGTAGGAGGATTGCTTTTATGAGCCAATGGCCCTGTCCCTTTGAGGTCCACTCCATGGCACATGACACATCGCTGCAAATAGATACTTTTCCCATTGGCATTATCCGCAAAGGCCAATGACGTTTGAATGAGCGACAAAATCCCCAGCGAAGCAATGACTAACACTCTCACTATTCATGCAGCCTTGTTGTATAAATCAGGTCGGCGCTATTGCTGCGGGAGCAAGCTCGCTCCCACACCTCACTAGAACAGATAACCCATATAGATCGCCGCACCACCACCAGCCTGCAAACCAGCGTTCACACCCGCCATGACCACCGCGCCCTTGGCCGAGCGCGCCAGTTGCCGGTTGACCGTGCTCGAAGCGATGAGCGAAGTTGCCGGGTTGGAGCTCAGGGCCACCGACAACGCCAGCAACTTGGGATCGAGCCCGAACAGCAGGGCCGTGGCCGAGCCGCCGACCACCAGGCCCACGCCCACTTCGGTATACATGCATGGGCCGGTGATGTCGTCGCTGGTCAGGTCGCGATTGACCAAGGCATCGCTGACAAACACCTTGCCGGTGCTGGGAAACGCCTCTGCAGCACCGGCGCCAGCCACGCTCTTGCCCTTGATCTGGATATTGATCTTGCCGAAGCGCGGCAGCCGTGCACCAAACCCGACACCCACGCCGACACCACCATAGCGGTAGCTGACGTCCTCGCCCTGGGGCGAGCGCAGGATAATCGAGCCGCCGCTGCCCGCCACCATGACCACGGTCAGGCCACCGCCGCTGGCGGTTTGGTACAACCAGCGACTTTCATTGACCGGGAGAGGGATGTTGTAGCTCATACGTTCAAAGTCCTTTATGTGAATGAGCCGCACCGCGGCCGCGTTGACGGAAGGCTTTTAGCAGGCCGACAAGGGTGAACACCAAACCGATGAACCCTAGCACCCCGGAGGTGCCCCACAGTGCGGCCGGGGCATCGACGATGGCGCTGCCAGCCGGCTGCTCGGGCAGGTAATGCACCCGCACCGGTTGATCTTTCTGATAGCCGAAGATAAAGCCGCCCTGGGGGTAGGAAACTTTTTCACCGCTGGCGGTGGTGAAGGCGATTTCAGGATGGGAACCGCCGGCATTCAAATGGCTGACAATGCCATCGGCGGTCTGTGCCCGGGCGAGGAAGTCGCGGCGGTCGAGGGAGAGATTGACGGCAATGCCCAACAAGCCAATACCAATCAGGGCAAAAAGCAGGCCCAGCAGAATCGTCCCGATGCGTGACGGGGTGTCGTTAGCCATGGTGTGTCCCGGTATTCATCCATGAAAGAAGGCGATCAGGGTAACAAGAAATCCTGGCGATATCCTATCCCCTTACGTGGGTTGACTCACCAACGGCAACCTCACCACGAACTCGCTCCCTTGCCCATCCCCCGCACTCTTGCCGATCACCGTGCCACCGTGGCTTTCGGCCAACTCGCGCACCACCGTCAGGCCAATGCCCAGGCCCGCGCCATTGAACCCGATGGCGTGAACATCCTGCACAAAAGGCTCGAAGATGAACGGCAGTGCCTTGGGTGAGATACCTATGCCGGTATCGCGGATGCTTATTTCCACCGTGTCGTTTTGGGTGGTGACCGACAGTACGACGGTGCCACCTGCCGGGGTGTACTTGGCCGCGTTGCCCAGCAGATTGCCGAAAATCTGTGCAAGCCGCACCGGATCGCCGATCAACGACAAGGCACACTCGGGCAGTTTTGCAATGAAATGCAAGTCGCTGGAAATCATCACCGACTTACAGATATCCATAGCTTCATGAATGATCGGCAGCAGATCGATCCTGTGACAATCGAGACGAAGCTTGCCGGTCTTGACGCGAGAAACGTCAAGCAAGTCTTCGACTAAACGGGACATATGCTGCACCTGGCCTTCGATCAGCTTCTGCATGCGCGGCAGCTCCTCGCTGGGCACCCGCGCCAGTCGGCCGGCAATCATGCTGATAGGGGTCAGCGGATTGCGCAGTTCATGGGCGACCAGGGCGAGAACGCTGCGTTGACGCTCCAGCGCGCGTTCGGCCGAGGTTCTCAGGTGTTGCGCACTGAGGGCGGCGATGACCAAGAGCTCATTGGCTTCGCGCATATCCAGGTACAACTGTTGTTCCACCGGCGTGGTTTTTGGCTTTTGCGCCTCGGACTGGGCCGACAGGATCGCCAGGACCAACTGTTGGTTGGCCTCGATCAAGTGCTCGATCTGTTGCTTATCGACGAGTTGAGCATTGGCGTCGCGCAGTTCCTTATGCAACGCCGCCAGCACCGCCCGCGCCTCGACGGTTTTCTGGCCGAGCAGGAACAGCTCACGAGCGACCGAAGTCATCGCTTGCTCATCCTTGCCGTTGGCCTCATCCATTATTCTGACTCATTCACTGTCTTTGACAGCGAGCTGCCGGGTAGGCCGGCCGCCGAGCAATCCCTCCTGGTCCGGCAACATTTCACCGATCTGCAAACCGCCGTCATCAATGCGATACAGGCGTAATTCATCGGAGTGGACGCTGGCCCGCACCTTGACCACCGCCATGATGCGCAATAAACGGCTCTGCACTTCAATGTAGCGCTGGACGATGATGGCGTCGGTGAGAAACGCCGTGCCGTAAGGACTGAAACGCAGGTCGGTGTAGCGGTCTTCCAGCTCCGAGGTCAGCAACACACTGACGCCAGCGCTGGTCAACGCCGTGACCATGCGCGACAGCGACTCGCGAAAGTCCTCGCGAAAGGTCGGCGCCAGCGCCAGTTCGAAGCCCGACAGCGAATCAATGACCACCCGGGTCGCTTTCAAGCGGGCGATCTCGCCCAGCAGCAGGTGCACGATTTCGTCGATGGACAGGTCCGGCGCCCGGCTATCCACCAGCCCGACTTTTCCACTTTGGATCAAGTTGGCGAGGGTGGCGTTCTGGGAATGATTGGGGCGCTGTTCGAACACCGCGATCACGCCGGTTTCACCGTTGCGCGCGCCTTCTTCGAGGAAGGAGGCCGCCAGAATGCTTTTGCCCGAACCGGACGGGCCCGCCACCAACAAGGAATAACCGCGCGGCAGGCCACCACCAAGCATTTCATCGAGCTGCGGCACGCCCATTGCCAGGCGATTGATGGGGAATTGCAAGGGTGCTTCGACCGGGTTGAGTGGCGCCGGGGCAAAGACCTTGATCCCCGACGAGGCGATACGGAAGGTATGCAGACCCGGCAGCGTCGGCTGGCCGCGCATCTTCATGATCTCCATCTTGCGCACCATGGAATTGCGCTGGACGCTCTGACGCAGCCAGATCAGTCCATCGGCCACGGTGAAAATCGGGTTGGTATCGGTTTCGGTGAAATACTCGCCGATCAGGAAAGTCGTGGCCTGCCAGGTGGTCATCAACATGCCCAGTTGCTGGACGAACTGTGGCAGGTTGTTATTCGGGTTGTCCTGGGTCTGGCTGGCCAGCACCACCGAACGGAACGAGTCAACGAACACCAGTGCCGGGGAGTGAGCCTCCACCTCGCTGACAATGCGCCGCAGCACTTCGTCCAGGTTCCCGGCCAGGGTGTCGTCAGCCAGATTGACGTAGCGGATCGATTGATTGATCGCTTCGCTGTCGAAAAAATCGAACTGCTGCTGATAACGCAGCATCTTCAACGGCGGCTCGCCCAGCACGGTAAAGAACAGCGCGGGGCGCTCGGGGGTCGCCAGGGCAAACATCATCTGGTGTGCGAGGGTGGTCTTGCCGCAACCCGGCGGGCCAGCGATCAGGTTGAACGAAAACTCCGGCAACCCTCCGCCCAAGACTTCGTCCAGCCCAGGCACGCCGGTGGCCAAGCGGTTGATAGTCACTTTGGTGCTCATGGCGAATTTTCCTGCGAAGGGGTGTCGCTCAAGGAAGGTTCCCACACGCCACGAAGCAAACGTGCGGTGAGCGAAGGCCCGATCAGCGTGGTCAGCAACTCGTAGAAGATGGTCAGCAACATTTCACCGAAAAACAGCGCATCGGCTTCACTTTGCTCAACGAGTACGGAGTTAAGGGCCGTCAGAACCAGGCCGGGCTGCACCCTGTCGCAGGTGCTGGTCAGGCGCGGATGAGTAGACCCGCACAAGTGCAGGCTGCGGCGATACAGTGCGGCAACCCCTTGTTGACCTATGACGGGCGTAAGGGCCGCTTCTATGTCCTGCAAAATTGAAATGATCGCGTGGGCGATCCTGACAGTGTCAGCGTTGGGACCAACGCGGTGCGTCAGAGAAGCTACGATCTGACGGCTCTCTTCGCTTAGCGTGGACATAGCTAACTGATATCCGATGGGCAGGTTTTGATACTACACCCTCACAGGTATTATCGAGCCACCATTGTATGAAGCAATGCAACTGTACGTATTCAGAAGCTGGATTGAATCCGTGACGAGGGGACTTGCTCCCTCGCCACAGTGACTCCAGGGGTGGAAAACCCACTAACCTCTTTTGACCTTGAAACGTCCCAACACGCGCTGCATCAGTGAGGCTCGCTCCGAAAGGTCCTTGGCCGCCACCGCGCACTCTTGTGAGTTGGACTGGTTTTTCTGCGTCACTTCATCGATCTGCTCCAAGCCGATGCTGGCCTGCTGCAAGCCTGACGCCTGCTCGCTGGAGGCCTGGTAGATCAGCGAAACCAGGTTGGAAACCGCGCTGGTGCCGGTGACGATGTTTTTCAGCGATTCGGCGGTCCGGCCGGCGATGATCATGCCGCGCTGCGTCTTGCTCGATGAATCGGCGATCAATGCCGCCGTCTGCTGGGCAGCCTCGGCGCTGCGGGCGGCCAGGCTGCGCACTTCGTCGGCGACGACGGCAAAACCGCGGCCAAGCTCACCCGCCCGGGCGGCTTCAATGGCCGCGTTCAGCGCCAACAGATTGGTTTGAGCGGCAATATTGTCGATGGTGGTGATGATCGCGGTGATGTCCTTGCCCGAGTTGTCGATTTCAGCCATCGCGGCAATCAGCTCGCTCATCAATTTGTCGCTCTCTCCCGCATCGGCCCGTGATGCCTGGGATTGCTCATCGGCTTTCTTGGCGTTGGCGGCGTTGTCCCGGGTCTGGGCAGCCATTTGTGTCATCACCGCGCTGATTTCGGTGATGGACGACGCGGAGTTCGACGCACCATCGGACAACGACTGGCTCAGATCGGTGACCTGCGCCGAGCTGCCGGTAATCTGGGTGGCGCTGGTCTGCACCTCGGAAATCAGCTGATTCAGGTTGCTGACCATCTTCTCCAGTGACTTGCCAAGGGTATCGTGGGGCGAAGACAACCGGACCTCCAGGTCCAGATCGCCTTCGGAAATACGCTCGGCCACTCGCACCTGGCGTTGCAGGCTTTCGGACATGTCGTTAAGCGCCACAGACAATTGCCCGACTTCATCCTCGGATTTCTGCACCAGGCGACGAGAAAAATCCCCCAGGCTGATGTTGGCGGCCAAGGCCGCGGCCTCGCGGATCGGCCCGACGATTTTCGCGGCGGCAAACCACAGGGCGGCCAGGGCCAACAGGGAAATGACCATCCCCACCGACACTTGCCAGATGCTGTTGCTGATACTGCGCGCCTGCAGCTCTTGCTCCAGGGCTATCGCCTGGCTCATGACCACGGCCTTGGGCAGACGAATCAGCACCGCCCAGGGCTTGCCTGTGCGACCCAGCGTAATGGGCATCAGCACTTCGATATGCTGGGTTTGTGGATTGAGCAGGCCATTGCCACGACCGCTCTGGATGTCGCGCAGCACGCTTTCCCAGGACTCAGGTAACAACGCCTTGATGGGCTGGCCAATCAAGTCAGTACGCTGGCTGTCCGCAACCACCAGGCCCTGGTTACTCAGGATCGTCACCGTGCCTTTGCCGCCGTAGAGCTCGGCAGACATCTGCTCGCTGAGCTTCTGGATAAAAGCGATGTCGAAGTCAGCACCGACCACACCGTAGAACTTGCCATTGGCGACGATCGGAACCGACAAAGTGGTCAGCCAAACGTTTTTACCCTGGACCACATAAGGAATGGGGTCCAGCACGCTTTCCTTCAGGGTGTCGCGCGGGCCGCTGTACCAGCCGCCTTTGGGCACACCGTTAGGGTGACGGTCCGGGGAGTCATACTCGACCAACGGCTGCACCGCGACATGGCCACCGGCGCTACGTGTCCAGTAAGGCGTGAAGCGCCCTGTCTGTGGATTGTTACCGTCCTGGGCATTGCGCAACGCCAGATCCTGTCCATCCAGCGCATCCGGTTCCCAACAGGAATAGGTGCCATTGAAATCAGGGTTGTCCTTGAGGACGCTGAGCAACACCGTATTGATCTGCTCCCTGCCCAATGCCAGGGGGCTTTGCGTGCTCTTGCTGGCGGCAAAGGTATTGGCCATGGTGCGGGCTGCATCCAGGGCATTCTGCAACTTGGCCTGGATGGCATTGGCCCGGGACTCGGCCAGGTTCTGAATTTCCCGGATCGTTGATTTTTCAACCAGCGCCGAGACTTCGGTGGCCACGTATTGCTCATTGGCCCGAGCGGTAAAGAGCCCGTAGATAATCAGGCTGACCGATGAAACAAACAGACAAACGCCTGCCGTGACACAAATGCGTGCCTGCAATGACTTGAACTTCATATCATCCCCTGCCTGATTCTATTTATTGCCAACGTTAAAGACGAAGGCCTCTAACTTGTGCGCGACGCGGCGAATAACAATCAATCACGGCTGTTTACGCGGCCCACGAGGCAATCGCCTTGAAAGGGCACGGCGATACAGCTGCTTTATAAGTATTTGAAACGTGGCAGGTGGGGCACAAAAAGCAGTAGAGGTATTCAAGTCAGGAACCGAAGGCCTTATGTCCAGGACAGTAAGGGCGATAGCTGGAAAGAATGCGAAGCCTGCTTGTCCAGTCACCACAAGGTCACCCTTGAATAATGCCGCAGAATCCATTCAGACCAATAACCACGACAGCAAATTAACACGACCGGGTTTTATACAAAATCAAACTTAGGCGTTATACAAAACAGTACTTTAGTCTTAATTCACCAAAGGCCCGACATCCAGGGTGAAAGTGCCCGCGCGCAAAGTATCACGCCGGGCTATTCGATCCTGAAAGAGGCTGGGGCGCGCCGTCGTGTTATCGGCTATAGGAGGGCATCGCCAATGGCACCGGCTGCGGGTTGGCGATGACCCAACGCACAGCCAATTCACAGAGACGCTCGGTCTGCTCGGCGTTATCGTTGCCATTGCGCAGAACGGCAGCCAGCGCCCGTGCTTCAGCGAGCTCGGCCGCAGGCAAGGGCACGGCGCTGCCCACATGGTCAACCAGAGCCGCCAACATCGCTTTGAAATCCGCGTCCCAGTTGGCCGAGCCGTTGTGGTGAATCTCTCGGGAAATACGGCCACTGATGCGGATCACCTCACCCTGCGCCGTCGCTGCGGCGCCAGAGGATGGCACCAGCAGCTCCCACAGTTGCTGATGCTGGTCACGCCAGTCACTGGCCGCTACGACGATAGCGGCCTGACCGTCGTGAACCTTGCGAGGGGCGACGGGAGTGACGTTGAAAAGACGATAAAGACTGGCCAGGGCAGCGTCCGTTGTCTCGAGGTAGTCCGGGTTGAAGGAGGCCCGGTGAAACTCGAACTCACGACCGATGCGCTGCACTTCAGCGAGCATGCGGTCATCGGCTTGCAGCCCTGCCGCCAGCAGCGTCTGGACGATTTCCGCGGTGGCCTCGATATCGGCATTGCGGGTAGTCGCCAGGGCAATATGCAACACACCCTGTCCCTGCCGACTCTTAGCATCGACATTGGCGCCACGGCGGATCAGGGCAGCAATGGCCTCGGCCTTGTGACTGTTGGCCGCGGCATGCAATGGCGTGTAGCCCTGGTAATCCTGCGCCTCGATATCGGCGCCCAAATCCAGCAGCAGATCGACACCACCGATCCAACTCGAACTGCGATGATGCAGGGGCGTTCGCTGGTAAGTGTCACGGGCATTGATATCGGCGCCCTGCTCCACCAGCCAGCGGGCCAGTTCGTCGGGACAGTTGTAGAAGCCCAGCGCGGTGCTCTTGCTGTAACCGCCGGTGGCTTCAAGCTCGCACCCATCGAACACGGCGACCAGCTCGGCAAACGAGGCCTGTTCCAGCAACTGACCGTAATCCTTCGGCAGTGTCTTGCGTTTACGTTTACCCATCGCGGCGGTCACCGTTCTGATCAAAAGGTTTTTCAGCATAGAATTAAATATTCATGGGTAACGGTCATCTGGATTGGGATCAGGCTTTTTTAGTCCTTGGCAGGAAAATCGCCAACACCCCCAATAACGGCAGGAACGAGCACAACCAATACACGTACTCAATACCACGGATGTCCGCCAGGTGTCCCAGCAGCGCGGCGCCAATCCCGCCAAAACCGAACATCAACCCAAAGAACACGCCGGCGATCATCCCGACATTGCCCGGCACCAGCTCCTGGGCATACACGACGATGGCCGAGAATGCCGAGGCGAGGATGAAGCCGATGACCACGCTGAGGATGCTGGTCCACAACAGGTCGACGTGAGGCAGGATCAAGGTAAACGGTGCCACGCCGAGGATCGAGAACCAGATCACCGCCTTGCGCCCGATCCTGTCGCCAATCGGTCCGCCAAAAAAGGTCCCCGCCGCCACTGCTCCGAGAAACAGGAACAGGTGCAACTGCGAAGAAGCCACCGACAGGTCGAACTTCTCGATCAGGTAGAACGTGAAGTAGCTGGTAAAACTGGCCATGTAGAAGTACTTGGAAAACACCAGCAGCCCCAGCACCACCAGCGCACTCATGACCCGGCCCTTGGATAGGCCATGGGTGGCCGCCTGGCCTTGCTTGAGCTTGAACAGGTTCAGGTGGTTGGCGTACCAGCGGCTGATGCGGTACAGCACGAACAACGCAAACAGTGCGAACAACCCGAACCAGGCCACGTTGCCTTGCCCGTAGGGAATGATGATCGCCGCCGCCAGCAGCGGGCCGAAGGCAGAGCCGGCGTTACCGCCCACCTGGAACGTCGATTGCGCCAGCCCGTAACGGCCACCCGAGGCCAGTCGCGCCACCCGCGATGCTTCCGGGTGGAAGGTCGACGAGCCGATGCCGATCAACGCCGCCGCCAACAGGATCAGGGCAAAACTGCCGACCATGGACATCATCACAATGCCGATCAGCGTGCACACCGTCCCGGCCGGCAGCAGCCAGGGCTTGGGGTGCCGATCGGTGTGATAACCGACCCAGGGCTGCAACAAGGATGCGGTCAACTGGAACGTCAGGGTGATCAGGCCAACCTGGGTGAAGGTCAGGCCATAGCTGTCCTTGAGCATCGGGTAGATCGAGGGCAGCACCGCCTGGATCAAATCGTTGATCAGGTGTGCCAGCGCCACGGCACCGATGATGCGCATGACCAACGGGCTGCTTTGCGCCGAGACGGCAACGGCCGGAATGTCGGCCTGGGTATTGCTGATAGCCATGGGAGTTTCCATACGACAGGGGTGCACACGGGCAGGTGCGTCAATGTGCCATTTTTCGGTGCGACAAGGCTATCCCCTTAGCTTGCTATCGACCTTGAAAAATTGTCGAATTCCAAGGTGATAGCCCAACGCCATGGTCTGAATCTTGCCTTGTTAATGCCCTACAACGCGGCTCCTTACAAAGGAGACCGAGAATGGGAAGTTTCGCTACAGAGCTGGCCTACCGAGCCGATTTGGACAAACTTTCGAAGCCTTTTAAAAGGGCACCCGTTTTGGCACTTGTGTAGAAACGCACAAAAACAGTGCAAGGGTGTTCAGGGGAGTATGGGCATGCAGGCTTTTCTATCACCGGGAATCAGGTTGTTGGGGCATTTCGGCTTCGCCCGCAAATTCCAATTGCTGTTCCTGCTTTTTATCCTGCCGCTCATGGGCAGCCTCTGGCTCATCGGCCAGGACTATCGCGACAAACTCAGCCTGATTTCCGGGGAGCGCGCCGGGGTGCGCCAATTGCTGGCCCTGGATAACCTCGACAACCTGCTCACCGCCCAGCGCAACCGCGCCGCCCGCTGGCGTGCCACCGAGACCAATCGGCAGCCGACACCCGCGACACTGGCCGCGATGGCGGCTTACGATGCCGTGCAACCCGCCCTCAACCAGGCCGCCAGTGACCTGGCCAATACGCTGCAAACCGAAGGGGCCGAAGCCGATACCCTCGCCCGCTATCAATCCCTGCAAACCAGCCTCAACGGCCTGGATTCGAAAAGCCTGGGCAGCGTGGGCTGGTGGCCGGATGGCTACGACCGCTTCACCGCGGCCCTCAGCGCCCTGCAAGCGTTGCGCGAGCAGATGGTCATGGATAACCGCCTGACCCTCGCCTCCTGGTTGGAGACTTATCTGCTGACCCAGATCTCCACCCAACAGACGCCGGACCTGATCGAACGGGTCGGCCGCCTGGCCAGCGTCGGCCAGTCCTCCGTAGTATCAGGCCAGTTCACGCTGCAGAGTCGCCTGCAACTGCGGGACCTGCGCAGCCGTATCGGCGATGCCCGGGATCAACTGGTCAAGACCGGAGCACTGCTGGAAACCCGCCTGCCCAGCAACCTGCAGACCTGGGCCGGACAATTCCAAGGTAGCCTCAAGCACTTGGACGCCGGCCTGAAAGTGCTGGATGACGGCGTGTTCGGCGGCTCCATCAACCTGAAGCCGGAAGACTTCGAAAAACACATGGACGCCCTCCTCGCCGACCTGGCGACCCTGCGGCAACAATCACTGGTGGCATTGGATACGCGACTGGACCACTACCACGGTTCGGCGATTCGCCAGTTCACCCTGGTAGCGACGGTGCTGGGTTGCCTGCTGCTGGCGGCGCTGTATCTTTTTGTGTGCCTGCAAGCGTCGATCCGGCGCAGCGCCAGCGGCATCACCCTGCTGGCCGAGGCCCTGCGCGATGGCAATCTCAGCCTGCAAGTGCCGGTACAAGGGCGCGATGAACTGGCGGCCATCAGCACCGCCCTCAACGTCGCCGTGGTGCAGTTGCGCAACAGCCTGCTGGGGGTGGATCACGAGACCTTGCAGTTGAGCAATGCCGTGCGCACCCTCAATACGCACTCCAGCGGCGCCTTGGGAGAAGTCGAGGCCCAGCAGATGCAGATCAGCCAGATCGCCGCCGCCGCGACGCAACTGGCCGCCACCTCCCAGGGCGTGGCGAAGAGTTGTGAACAGGCATCTGACAGCGCCCAGCAAACCCGCCGCATCGCCGCCGACAGCAGCCGCGACAGCCAGCGCACCACGGCGAGCATCCAGCAGCTCAACCAGCGGCTCAACGAAACCGCCGCCGCACTGGGGCGGGTCAGCGAACAGGGGCAACAGATCCAACTGGTGGTCGATACCATTCGCGGCGTGGCCGAGCAGACCAATCTCCTGGCCCTCAATGCCGCCATCGAAGCGGCTCGCGCCGGGGAACAAGGGCGTGGTTTCGCGGTGGTGGCCGATGAAGTGCGCAGCCTGTCACAACGCACCCAGTCCTCCACGCAACAGATTGCCGGCACCGTCGACAGCCTGCGCGCCACGGTCAACGAGGCCGTCAGCCTGATGGAAGCCGCTTGTGGCCAGGCCCAGACCGACGCCGAAGCCGTCACCGGTCTGGGCGAACGGCTGGGAGAAATTGCCAGCGCCGTGCAAAGCGTCACCGACACCCTGGCACAAATCGCCACCGCCGTGGATGAACAGGCCAGCACCGCCGACGAGGTCAGCGGCAATATCCAGCAGGTCGACCAGGCGGCCATGCGCTTGCTCGAAGGCGCACGGGCCGTGAACGTGGCGGCCGATACCCTGAGCCAGGGAAGCAAGGCCTTGAGTGCCAACACAGGGAGATTTCAGCTCGGCTGACAGGGATTTGCAGCGAGGATTGTTAAGCGGTTGAAAGCGCAGAGAAATATTTCAGATTTACGCTTGACACATCTTCGTTACCGGCGAATAATGCGCGCCACTTGGCTACATAGCTCAGTTGGTTAGAGCATAGCATTCATAATGCTGGGGTCCGGGGTTCAAGTCCCTGTGTAGCCACCAAGTACCGATCCATAGATGTCTACAGCAGTCTATGAATCACCTCAAGAAGCCCGCCTCGTGCGGGCTTTCTTGTTTCTGGCTGTTTCTTTTTGTCTCTCTTCATACCGCCCCTCGTATTTCCCACGGCATATCCCCTCCAGATACAGAGGGGATACAGGCCAATGGGTTTTATGTGGTTTCCTGGAAATCCATCTCCGGTGGCTGGCGCTGAAAGCCGCCTGTCAGCACCGCCAGATACACCACGCCAATCGCCAGCCAACTCAGGCCCAGATAGATCGCCAGGTGATCAAGGCTGACCATCAACCACACATCCGCCGCCAGACCGATAAACGGGAACAGCAGGAACAGCACCCATTCACGCAGCCCCTTCTTCTCAGCGCCGATCCAGTAGTGAAAGATCACTGACAGGTTCACCAGGCTGAACGCCAGGAACGCGCCGAAGTTGATGAACGAGGTTGAGGTGGTGACGTCCAGCTTCAGCGCCAGCAAAGCGACCACGGCACACAACAGAATGCTATTGACCGGCGTACCAAAGCGTTCATGCAGCGTGCCGAAGAACGATTTTGGCAGCACACCATCCCGGCCCATGGCGAACAACAGGCGTGAGCCACTCGCCTGGGCCGACAGCCCCGACGCGAACTGGCCGACGATCAGGCCGATCAGGAAGATCGACACGAACAGGTCACCACCAATGTTGCGGGCGATTTCATAGGCGGCCGAGTCCACGCTGTCGAACTGTAACGATGGGTGCGCGATTTGCACGAAGTACGACACACTGACAAAGATCAATCCGCCAATCAGGGTAATCAACATGATCGCTCGCGGAATGGTACGGCGTGGGTCGCGGGTTTCTTCGGTCAAGGTGCTCACCGCGTCGAACCCGAGGAATGAATAACAGGCAATGGCCGCACCGCTCATGATCAACGGCATCTGCATGTCACCGTTGAAGAATGGCTTGACCGACCACAACGGCGTGCTCGCATCACCACCGACGTAATGAATGCACAGCGCAACGAAGGCGATCAGCACCAGGAATTGCACCAGCATCAATAATGCGTTGACGCCGTTGGCCAATTTCAGGCCGACGATGTTGATCGCACTCGTGATGCCGATGAACACCAGCACCCAGAGCCACTGCGGCAGGCTCGGGAATGCGGAATGGAGGTAGGCGGCGCCGATCAGCCAGATTGCCATGGGCAAGAACAGATAATCGAGCAACACCGCCCAACCGGCGATGAAACCGAGTTTTGGGCTGATCGCCTTGCGCACGTAGCTGTAGGCCGAACCCGCGACGGGAAATGCAGTGGCCATTCGGCCGTAGCTCATGGCGGTAAAAAACATCGCCACCAGTGCCGCCAGGTAAGCGGCGGGGACCATACCGGTGGTGGATTGCGCGAGGATGCCGAAAGTGCCGAGGACAATGATGGGTGTCATATAGGCGATGCCAAACAGCACCACCGCCCCCAGTGAAAGGGTGCGTTGCAAACGAGCCATGAGCGACTACTCCGAATTTATTAGATTTATGGCAGAGCCGAGTTCGGCGCAAATTTCGGGTGCTACGTTGTTGTTCTGGTTTTTGGCCAACAGAAATGAAGGTGTTGTCGGGGTCAAACTGCGGGAATCAGCAGCTCCCGCAATCCGCAGGGGTACTCAACGATCTCTCCCGCTATTTTCAGCCGCTGATCGTCCAGATACCGATAATCACGTCGCGCCGCCTTCAACTGATTCAGGTCCAGTTCCACGGCAAACTGCCCCTCCTCACGCGCGGCCTCGAACAGCAACTTGCCCAGCGGGTCTACCAAGGCGCTGCCACCGGCAAAGACCAACCCGCCATCACCTTCTTTTACCCGGTTGACCATCAGCGCAAACGCCTGGTTTTCCTGGGCACGCGCCATGACCGCGGTGCGGTGAGTCGGACCATAGGGGTCCATGTTGCCATTGGTGACGATCAGCAACTCGGCGCCCAATTGCGCCAAGGCTCGGGCGGTTTCCGGGAATTCGATGTCGTAACAGATCAGCAGGCCGACCCGCACGCCATTCCACTCACACGTGGCGTAGCGATCACCGGCCTCGAACACACCGCGATCCGACGCCCAGAGGTGCGTCTTGCGGTATTTCAGTGCGATGCCTTGCGGGGTGATCAGCAGGGTGGTGTTGTAGAAGCGGCCGTGGTCGTTCTCGGCGACGCCGATCACCACGGCGACGTCATGTTCGCGGGCCGCAGCAATCACCGCACTGACGGTCGGACCGTCCAGCGGTTCGGCGCTCTGGGCCACTGTCTCAAACGATGGAAATCCCATCAGGTGAGTTTCGGGAAACACGATCAATTGCGTATCGGCCGCACAGGCGGCAATCGCCTCGAGAGCGCGTTTGAGGTTGTAAGCCGTATTGTTATCACGGCCCGCAAACTGGGCGAGTTCGACTTTCATGTGTATTCCTTGTTCTTGACCAGACGGAAAGATTGCCCGGTCGTTGTCTGTGCGCCAGTATGCGCAGCAAGCCAACGGCCGGAAAATCACGCCGCTGGGGTAACCCGATAGGGGTAGGCATGACACTTTCGTTAGACGATGTCGCGTGGCACCGCTCGATCGGGCAATTGATCGAGGCCTTGGACAAGCCCAATTTCTGGACGCAGCTAGTACGTTTGCTGGACCAGTACGTCCCTTTCGACAGCTGGGTCGCGCTGCTTTTCAGTGCTGATCAGCACCCGCAAGTGTTTGCCGAGTGCCCGGGCGCGCACGGCAGCCCCGATCAATTGTTCCAGGATTATCTGCGAGGGTTGTATCTGCTCGATCCGTTCTACATCGCCTGTCGGGAGCAGTCGCGTAGCGGCCTGTATCGCCTGTCGGAAGTGGCACCGGAACATTTCGAGTTGACCGAATATTACCAGCGGTACTTCCGGCTGAATGTGGTGTCCGATGAAATCCAGTTCAATTGCCAGCTCGAAGACGATCGCACGCTGTGCCTGTCGTTAGGCAGCAAGCAGCGGTTCAGTGGCCAACAGATTGCCCTGCTGTCGCTGATCCAGCCCTGGGTACTCGGCCTGTTGCGCCAGCGCCTGCCGTACGAAATCAACGAAGTGGTGGCCCTCACGCCAGTATCGTCGCAAGTCGATTGGCGAGTGCAGCTGGAAGCGTCCGTTCAGCAACTCAAAGGCGCACAACTGACGGCGCGGGAGTTGGATGTAGGCCGCTTGATGCTCAGTGGTTGCTCCAGCAAGGAAATTGCCCGCAAGCTGGAAATTTCTGTCGAAACAGTGAAAGTTCATAAAAAACACATGTATAGCAAACTGGGAATCAAGTCCCAGTCCGAGCTGTTTTCGATTTTTCTCCAGGCGCAGAACGCCTGACTTCTCCAAATCCCCCCGCTGATTTGCACCCCACGTCCCGCGTCGCTACAGTCGGTCTCAATATTCTTGGCCCACGGATGGAGCGACACATGCTTACAGATCTGAAACCGAACCTTCATCGCCTGTCAGCCGTTTCGTTGCTGGCTGTCGCCCTGACACTCGTCGCCTGTAAGGCCCCACCCTCCTCCACCACCACGCCTGCATTGCCTGCCCCACCGGAGATCGTCTCCGGCTACCGCACCGATCTACAGACCCGCTACGCCGACAAGCACATGGCGGCCGCAGCCAATCCGTTGGCGGCCGAGGCCGGGCGAGAGATGTTGCGACGCGGAGGCTCGGCCATCGACGCAGCCATCGCGATGCAAGCGGTGCTGACCCTGGTGGAGCCGCAATCTTCAGGCATCGGCGGCGGTGCGTTCATTGTGCTGTGGGATGGCAAGGCCGTGCGCACCTACGACGGTCGCGAAACGGCACCGGCCGGCGCCACTGAAAGACTTTTCCTGCAACCCGACGGCAAACCCATGCCGTTTACCGCCGCGCAGATCGGCGGTCGCTCGGTGGGTACACCGGGGGTATTGCGCGGACTGGAACTGGCCCACCGCAAACACGGGCGCCTGGAATGGGCGACGCTGTTCGAGCCGGCCATCGCGTTGGCGGAACAGGGCTTCGCGATCTCTCCAAGACTGCACGCCTTGATCGCGTCCGACCCGTCGTTGCCGGGCTCACCAGACATGGCGGCGTACTTTCTCAATGCCGATGGCAGCCCGAAAGCAGTCGGCACCGTGCTGAAAAACCCGGCATTGGCAGCCGTACTCAAGCGCATCGCCAACGAAGGTCCCGATGCTTTGTACAACGGGCCGATTGCCGAGGAAATCGTCGCCAAGGTGCAGGGCCACGCCAACCCCGGCAGTCTTTCGCTGAACGACCTTAAGGGCTATACCGCACGGGAGCGGCCCGCGTTGTGCACTGACTACAAGCGCTGGCAAATCTGCGGCATGCCACCACCGTCTTCGGGCGGGGTTGCCGTGGCGCAGATCCTCGGGACATTGCAGGCCCTGGAACAGCGCGACAGCAACGCCGCCCTCACCCCCTTGAAACCTCTCAAGACCGATAAACCCGCCGGCATTGAACCCACCCCCGAAGCCGTGCACCTGATCGCCGAGGCCGAGCGCCTGGCCTACGCCGACCGCGCCCAATACATCGCCGATCCGAATTTTGTAGCCGTGCCGCTCAAAGGCCTGGTCGATCAAGGTTACCTTGCCAGCCGCGCCAGCCTGATCGGCCCGCGTAGCATGGGTGTCGCCAAGCCCGGCACGCCACCGGGCATCCAGGTGGCCTACGCCCCGGACCGCTCCCCCCTGCGTATTTCCACCTCGCAAGTGGTGGCCGTGGATGACCAGGGTGGCGCGGTGTCCATGACCACCACGGTGGAGTCGGCGTTCGGCTCACATTTGATGGTCCAGGGCTTCATGCTCAATAATCAGATGACCGACTTTTCGTTCATCCCCGAAGAGAATGGGCAAAAAGTCGCCAACCGTGTCGAACCGGGCAAACGCCCTCGCTCGTCCATGGCACCGACGCTGATCTTCGATCATCAGGGTAGACTGCTGGCCGCTGTCGGCTCTCCAGGCGGCTCGCAAATCATCGAATACGTCGCCAAGTCAGTGATCGGCCTGCTGGACTGGAACCTGGATCCGCAAACCGCCATCAATCTCCCCAACTTCGGCAGCCGCAATGGCCCCACCGAACTGGAGAAAGGACAGTTCAGCCCGACGCTGATCCAAGCGCTGAAAGACAAAGGCCACACTGTGAGCGAGATCGACATGAACAGCGGCACCCAGGCCATTGTCCGGATGCGTGATGCGCAAGGGAAAACCTCACTGGCCGGCGGTGCGGATCCACGGCGCGAGGGTCAAGCACTGGGCGACTGATCGAACTCATCCTGCGGTTGATAGACCAGCAAGTCCGCGGGCTGACATTGCAGATAACTGCAAATGGCCTCGAGGGTCGCCAAGCGTATGCCCTTGACCTTTCCTTGTTTCAACAAGGAAAGGTTGGCTTCAGTAATGCCGATTGCAGCGGCAAGGTCCTTGGATTTGACCTTGCGCATGGCCAGCATCACATCGAGTTGAATAACGATGGGCATAAGAATCTCAAACGAATGTTCTGTTTTCTGAATCGACTTCACTGGCCTGGGACAGTATCCGGGCAATGATCGCAATACAGGCGGCAAGAAATAAAGCGACGAAAGACGGCGCAGTAATACTGAAGGTCAGCAATCGCTGGCCAACCGGCGCATTGATCGTTACCAGCAGGCTGAGAAACGGTTCGCAGATGAAGTCCAACAGCACCCACAACGCCACCGCACGACCCGCATTTCCCAGGTAGACCGCCGCTGCGGTGGAAAAGTATTGGCCTTGGGCGTAGTGCTTGAAGAGCCTGCGCAAGTTGGTGAGCCCGACCGCCAGGGCCAGCAAGGGAATGCTGGTCAACAGTATCCCACCCAGGCATTGCCATCCCGTCAATCCCATCGCCCCTTCAGGCAGACTCGACAATTGCCGCTCGGTGAGGGCGAATCCCAGGCCGTATCGCGAGGCCGCTTCAGGATACAGCCAGGCCACAGCGTTGACGACCATCATCGCGACCATGAAAACCAGGGTGATGGCTGCCATCCGTTGGCTGTACAAGGCAAGACGATTCGAGTGCATGTGAGGCTCCAATAGAGTAAGGGAGCCCAGAACATAGCCACTAAATTATCGTAAAACAACAATTAATATGTAAAAAACAATAATAACATTCTAAGTGGAGAGCTGATTGGCAAACTGGCTCACGGCATCGACCACCTTCTTCGCTCCGTCCTGGATCTCGACGATCACCGTCCCCGCCTCGGCGGCCAGGGCCAGGCCGTGCTCGGCTTGGTGCTGGCCGTCGGTCATCAGCGCCACGGCGTTGCGCGCCATGTCCTGGTTCTGGCGGACCACGCCGACGATTTCATCGGTCGCCTGGCTGGTACGCGATGCCAGTTGACGCACCTCGTCGGCCACCACCGCAAAGCCCCGGCCCTGCTCACCGGCCCGGGCTGCCTCGATCGCGGCGTTGAGCGCCAGCAGGTTGGTCTGTTCGGCGATGCCGCTGATGGTCTTGACGATGGTACCGATCACCAGGGATTGCTCGTTCAACGCCTCGATGCCTTCGCCGGCGGTTTGCATGTGCCGGGCCAGGTCGCGCATCACGTCCACGGCCTGGGTCACCACAGTCGTGCCGCGCTGGGCGCTGTTGTCGGTTTGCAACGAAGTGCTGTAGGCAATGTTGGCTGCCTCGGCGACGGCTTTTTCCTGGTTGACCTGATCCGTGATATTGGTGGCGAACTTGACCACTTTATACAACCGCTCGTTGGCATCGAGCACGGGGTTGTAGGAGGCTTCCAGCCAGACCTCACGACCACTGCTGTCCAGTCGCTTGAAGCGGCCAGCCACGAACTCACCGCTGGTCAGCCGCTTCCAGAACTGCTGGTAGGCCGCGCTGTTGTATTCCTCAGGCTCACAAAACGTGCGGTGGTGCTTGCCCTTGATCTGCGCAAGGCTGTAACCCATGGCGTTGAGGAAGCGATCGTTGGCCGTCAGGACATGACCGCCCAGATCGAACTCGATCACCGCCGTTGAGCGCACCAGCGCGCCGATGAGGTTTTCATGTTCCCGGGAGGCCTCGATGGTGCGGGTCAGGTCATTGGCATACATCGAAAAAAAGCGGATCCGCCCGTCAGCATTTCGTACGGGCTGGAGGATCGAACGCAGCCAGGCCTCCTGGCCATTGCCCCGCAGCAGGCGCACGGCACCGGAGAAGTGCTCGCCACGGGTCAGCGCCGACTTGAAGCGCATCTGGAATTCATTGGATTTCAGATACGCGGGAACCAGCTCATCCACAGGCCGGCCGATCAGGTCCTGGCTCTTGTAGTGCATCTCGTCGAGGAAATTCTGATTGACCGATTGAATCCGTCCATCGGCATCCAGAGTGAGGCCAAGCATTTCACGGTCCAGACTTTCCTTGACTTGCACAAGACTGGACAGTTCTTGGCGAAGAGCCAGTAGCTCCTGCTTCAGGCGGTTGTTGAACATGGGCAGCTCCGGACAGCGGAAGAATTAAATGGCTGTTCCCTTTGCCATCGGCCCGGCGTTTTTTTTCTAAAGAGCGCTGAGAGCCCCTATTGAAAATAATCCAGAGCGTCTCTCGAACCCGACAAGCCTCCCATGGTCACTGGATTGTTCTACTGTTGCGCCTGACCTTTGAAGCCCTGCCGCCATGAATACCCATAACCATAAAAACGAGGTAATTGCCGTGACCACCGACATCGAAGACAGCCGTTCCGCCCGCTTCGCCTTGCGCTGTTCCAGTTTCGCCGAGCGCTGGTTCCCCGACTCCTGGGTCTTCGCCGCGCTGGCGGTGCTGGTGGTCGCCGTGGCGACGCAATTCATCGGCGCCACGCCCACGGCAGCGGCCATGGCGTTCGGCGACGGCTTCTGGAGCCTGATCCCGTTCACCATGCAAATGGCCTTCGTGGTGATTGGCGGTTACGTGGTTGCCAGCTCGCCACCGGCCGTCAAGTTGATCGATCGCCTGGCGCGTATTCCGACCAACGGCCGCTCTGCCGTGGCGTGGGTGGCACTGATATCCATGGTCGCATCGCTGCTTAACTGGGGCCTGTCGTTGGTATTTGGCGGTTTGCTGGTGCGCGCCCTCGCCCGCCGCACCGACCTGAAGATGGATTACCGCGCCGCCGGTGCCGCCGCGTACCTGGGCCTGGGCGCGGTGTGGGCGCTGGGGTTATCTTCGTCGGCGGCGCAATTGCAGGCCAACCCGGCCAGCCTGCCGCCTTCGATCCTGTCGATTACCGGCGTCATTCCGTTCACCCAGACGATATTCCTCTGGCAGTCTGGCGTAATGCTGCTGGCGCTGATCGTGATCTCGTTGATCGTCGCCTACGCCACCGCTCCCGGCCCCAACAGCGCCCGTGACGCCGCCGCTTGCGGTATCGACCCGAGTTTCAGCATGCCGGCGTTGCAGCCCCGCACCCGCCCAGGGGAATGGCTGGAGCACAGTCCGCTGCTGACCATCGCCCTTGTGCTACTGGCCGCCGGCTGGCTATTCCATGAGTTTTCGACCAAGCCTGCGATCAGTGCCATTTCCGGGCTCAACACCTATAACTTCCTGTTCATCATGCTCGGCGCCTTGCTGCACTGGCGGCCACGCAGCTTTCTCGACGCCGTGGCCCGCGCGGTGCCGACCACCACGGGCGTGTTGATCCAGTTTCCGTTGTACGGCTCGATCGCCGCGCTGCTGACCACGGTCAAAGGCAGCGATGCCCAGACCCTGGCCCACCATATCTCGACCTTTTTCGTCCAGATCGCCTCCCATGACACCTACGCCTTGCTGATGGGTGTCTATTCGGCGGTGCTGGGCTTTTTCATTCCTTCCGGCGGCGGCAAGTGGATCATCGAAGCGCCTTACGTCATGCAGGTGGCCAACGACCTGAACTATCACCTGGGCTGGGCCGTGCAGATCTACAACGCCGCCGAAGCGCTGCCGAACCTCATCAATCCCTTCTACATGCTGCCGTTGCTGGGGGTGCTGGGACTGAAGGCCAGGGACTTGATCGGCTTTTCCTTCGTGCAGTTGCTGGTACACACGCCACTGGTGCTGGCGCTGTTGTGGGCGCTGGGGACGACATTGAGTTATCTACCGCCAGTGATGCCATAAAGCCATAAAAAAGGGCCGATATTTCCATCGGCCCACTTTTTCTTCGGCTCGGTCTGTTTCAGTATGGATACGCCCTGCTTTTGAGGGTCCCTCACGCTGAAAAGGATCTGAGCATGTTCAAACTCGCCGTACTTCCTCTTGCCGCCCTTACCCTGAGCGCCACCGCCCACGCCGCCGACGTGACCAAGATCGATGTGCAGCTGGGCAGCACCGAGCGCGTCACGCGCCTCTTCGCCTACCCCAACAACTGCAACGTCATCTGTTTTCGCGACTGGACCCTGGAACAGACCGTCGAGCATTACCTGACCCAAAGTGTGCAGCGCGACGGCTACGCCAAGGCCAAGGTCCAGGTCACAATCGACAACGATAAGGTCTATGCCAACATCGATGGGGTGCCGAAGAGCTACGGCCAACCGCTGAAAGCGCTGCTCGACGCAGGGGACCTTGCGTACAACGGTGCCTCGAAACTCAACAGCGACAAGAAATGGTCCTACAACTGGTACCTGTTCCTGCCACTGGGCATGGCCCTGGAAAACCGCAAGAGTGTCGAGTTGCTGCACTTCCCGCCAGATTATTCCCTGACCCAGGCCCAGGATTACCTGGAGTCGGCGACCACTGATCGCTGGGCCACGCTGCTGACCGCCAACGGCATTGCCGCTGAACAAACCCCGGCCTACCAGACCATCATCGACATCGCGCCCATCGCGGCGCCGTCCAATGCTGGCAGCACGTTAGAGGGGCTCTACAGCTACTTCAACGATTACCAGACCACGATGGTCACAGAGGTCACCCAAACCGCCAGCGGCGCCGCACTACCGATGGTGGCCTTCGGAGCACCCGTTCGGAACTGGATCAAGACCCAGTACGGCCCGACCGTGAACGTGCTCGGCCTAGCAACCATCACAACTGGTAGCGGGGCCAAGGTCCCGGTCCTGGGCTCCAACCATCCAAGCTACATCTGGTACGCCGCCGACAAGGACAGCTACGACGGTGACGAAGCCAAGGCTGATGCCGCCGGCTTGAAAGTCATGGGCCAGGACCTGAGTGCTTCATGCTGGCAGGCCGGCATGGGCAGCAAGCCGGGCACCGACCCGAGCGCCCTGCTGAACCAGTGCACGCAAACCTGGCAGGTCACGCAAAAGGAAAAGACCTGCGAGCTGTTCTACACGTCCATTCGCAACCTGACGCCGGCTGATGCAGCGAAAAAATGCGAAACGCCGGCGATCAAGTCGCAACTTCCGCAGCTGAAGGTGCCTATGCCGCTGCCTGCCGAGGCGGTGTAAACCTTGAGGCGCTTCCCGCGTAAGCTTGCGCTGACACGGGAAAGCGCCTTTGGCTCCTGTCAGACTCGACAGTAGATGCGCCCTCCGACTTGGGCGAAGCTATCAAAGCTCTTTCAACGACCGCCGGCAGGATCGCCAGCGCCAGCCAGTCGAGTGTCCATCACCGACAAGGATCGTCATGAGCCTGTTCATCCGCGACAACACCTGTTCACAGCGCCGGGATTGCATCTACCCGGAAAAACAACTCAGCACCCGCCTGGGCTACCCTTCTGTGCGCGATTTTGAAGTGCACCAGACGACCGACGGGCGCGGCAACGGCATCATCATCGCCCGCAAGTCGTTCGCGCCCATGACGCGGATGTGCAGGGTGTCAGGGCTGCTGGTAAGCCGGCGACGCCTGCACACGCTGCAGATCCTGCCGGACGTGCACATGTATGACCCACGCTTCGCCGGATTGCTGCTGCACTCCTGCAACCCGAATGTATTCCTCGACATGAGCGAACTGTGGCTGTGGTCACTGGCCCGTATCGATGAAGGCGACAGCTTGACAATGGACTACGCCAGTACCGAACAGAAACTCTACCGCCAGTTCGCCTGCCGGTGCGGTTCGTACAACTGTCATGGCTGGATTACCGGCTATGACGAACCGCCCAATGAGCAGGGAATGACATTTCTTCGGCACTGGCGTCGTCAGTGTCACCGCGACTGACGAGCCGGGGTCAGGGCGCGCCGACCGGACGCAGCCGATACTGCGGCGGCAATTGCTCGAAACCGCTGATCGTGGTGTCCAGGCTCTTCCAGCGTCCATCCTTGATGCCGTAGATGCAGCCATGGATCGACAGTTTCTGCCCACGGTGCCAGGCGTTCTGCACGATGCTGGTATGGCCGACGTTGGCCACCTGCTGGATCACGTTCAGCTCGCACAGGCGATCGACACGTTCCTCTTCCGTCGGCAACTGGCCCAACGCCTCGCGATGCTCGTAGTACAGGTCGCGAATCGAGCGCAGCCAGCCGTCGATCAAGCCCAGTTGGCGGTCCTGCATCGAGGCACGCACGCCGCCACAGCCGTAATGGCCGGTGACCAGGATGTGTTTGACCTTGAGCACGTCAACCGCGTACTGGATCACCGACAGGCAGTTGAGGTCGGTGTGCAACACCACGTTGGCCACGTTGCGGTGCACGAACAGATCGCCCGGCAGCATGCCGACGATCTCGTTGGCCGGCACCCGCGCATCGGAACAACCGATCCACAGATACTCCGGGGTTTGCTGACGAGCCAGCTTGGCGAAAAAGTCAGGATCCTCCTGCTTGATCGCATCGGCCCAGCGCGCGTTGTTATCAATCAGATCTTGTAATTCGTTCATGCTGTCTAGCCTCGATAGAGAGTGCGCAACTGTGACAGACGACCGCCGGTCGAGGTCACGTCGGCGATGCATTGGAATTCCTGGCTGCGCTTCCGGTCGACACCAGTAAGGCCCACAGTACGAGGAATTGCCATGAATGATTCACGACGCCCCTTCGATGCGACGCAACCGGAACCCATCGACGACAATGAAGACCGCATGGGCTCGATGCATGAGTTGGAGTTCGACGACGAGCAGCCCAGTGCGAGAATCGGCGACGAATTGCCGGAAAACGAACGCGAACAGCTGATGCCGCGTGAACGCGTCCGTGAAGCGGGCATGACCGGCGCCTCAACGGAGGATCACGAACCGACTGACGATGACATGAGCCCGGAAACCCTCATCCGAGAAGACGGCGCCCGGGACGCCTCTGAGGCCGGCGACGACGAACGGGCCGATTGGGACCTGAGCGTAGTGGATGAAAATGACATTGGCGGGGGCGACGGGCTCGACGAAGCGGAAATGGCCGATATCGATCCGTTGGATGGCAAGCGGTAAGTGTCGATAGAGCTGACGCCATCGCGAGCAAGCTCGCTCCCACATTGGATCTGCTGAGCCCAAAACATAAGTGTATGACGCACAACCTGTGGGAGCGGGCTTGCTCGCGAAAGCGGTGGGTCAGCTTGCATCTGCTGTGAATGTATCGACGTCTTCGCGAGCAAGCCCGCTCCCACAGGGGGGCGTGGTATTCAATCGACCAGAGTACACGCCATGACCACCGCATCTTCGCGCCCACCCACCGCCGGGTAGTAATCCCGGCGTCGGCCAATCTCGTTGAAGCCATAGCGCTCATACAACCGGAATGCCGTGCGGTTGCTGTCGCGCACTTCCAGGAAACACTCCCGGGCCTCGGCCTTGTAGGCAATCGACATCAAGTGTTCCAGCAGGCGCAAGCCCAGGCCACGGCCCTGGTTTTCCGGTTTGACGGTAATGTTGAGCAGGTGCGCCTCATCCAGGATGATCTGCACCACGCCATGGCCCACTTGCTGCTGGCCTTCGAACATCAGCCAGATCTGGTATTTGCCCAGCCCGTCGAGAAATATCCCCCGGGTCCAGGGGTGGCTGTAGGCCGCGTATTCGATCTTCAGTACAGCGTCGAGGTCCGCCTCGGTCATCGGGCGGAACGATACAGCGTCACTCATTCGATTCTTTCCAGCGCGCCATCAGCCGGCGCATGGCTTGCCAGACATCAGCCTTGCGCTGTGGCGTGTCCATTAACAGTTCCAGCCCGGGCAGTGCCCAGGCCGAGCCCAGGCCTTCGACCTGCAGTTCGCGATTGAACGCTTCGGCATCCGCCTCGCCGGCAAACTTCACCGCCGGCAGGCCGATCAGCCACAGGCACACACAGGGCTCATCTTCGAGACGCGCCGAAACAAACCCCTGGACGAAATCTCGCGCCGCTTCCGGCCCCTGGTCCATGGTGCCGCGAGACAGCAGCGGCCAACGCACCGGTTCGCCGATGATTTGCGGGCTGTCCGGCAGACCGGCGGCGCGCAGCATGTCCTTGAGCAGCAAGTAGGCCGGATCGCGGCTTTGGAACGGCTCGCCCGTGGGCAACTCCACCAGCAGCAGGCAACGTCCGGCTCGCAGCAATTGCAGGGCGAAACGCGGCGGGGCGACGTAGGGGGCCTTGGGCGGCGCCTCGACCACCTCTTCCACCGGCTTGGCATTGGTGCGGGTCGAGGCCAGGCTCGGGCGCGGCACTTCGATTTTTGGCCGCTCGGCGGCTGGCGCTGGCGGCTCGACGACCGTCTTGGCCACGGGTGCCGTCACGACCGGCGCGATGGACTCGGGCTCGGGCGCTTCCAGCAGCTCGGGCCGCGACGGGGCGGCGAACGGCAATTCGGTGCGCGGCAGCCAGTTGACCACCTGCATGGCGGTCAGATAGGCGCGGCGACGGGACTCGATAAGCAAGGGTCGGCCACTTGTGGATAACTGAAAGTGGAAGCGATTCTACCGCCCTTCGAGGCGGATCGCTTCCCTGTTGAGCCAATAGTTGATCGATTGAGCACGACAGTCCGTCCAAGGGGTGAATCGCAACCGGCTCGATGCAGTACAATCGCCGCTTTTAATTGCCAACCCGACGGCCATTGCGATGATCGAACCCAAGCGCGTCTTGCGCGCCCTCGCTGAACACTGGGCATTGCTGGAACCTTTGTGCGAGCACTTCGACCAGGGCACCCTGAGCCTCAACGAATTGCGTTCACAGCTGGCCGCCCAACAACTGGACAGCACGCCTCAGGACATCACCAGCCTGCTGGACGTGTGGATCCGCCTGGACATCCTCGTGCCGGTGGCGAAAAGCCCGAACCGCTTCGAGCTCAACGCCCAGATCCATGATTTCCTCGCCTACCTGCGCCGCGAGCACCGCCTGGGCCTGTGCCTGGAAATCGAAGCCTACCTGCGCCACCTGGAGCGCCTGGCCGGCTACATCCAGGACGCCTTCGACATTCGCGACGGCAACGACCTGGCCCGCCAGCTGCGCCTGCTGGACATGCGCGTGCGCGACGTGCTCAAGAAACTCGCCAACGATGAACAGGCCCTGGTGGCCGTGGCCGAACGGGCCAAGACCAGCGACCGGCAGATCCCGTTGCGTCAACGCTACGCCGAAGTGCTGGCGACCTGGGACGAATACGTCGAGCCGATGATCCAACTGGTGAACGCCGACGGCGCCTTCGAGCAAGGCGTGCGCAAGGTCGAGAACGTGCTGTTGCGCATGCTCACCGAACAGCAGCGCCTCGGGCATCTGGTGGACGACGACATGCTGCTGCGCACCCACGCGCGCATCCTCGAGATGCAGACCAGCGCCCAGCTGACCTTGCGCCATGCCCGCGAACTGCTGCTGCCATTGCGCGAAGAAGCCCGCCGCCACAACGCCGTGACCCGTGGCGCGGCGTTGGCCCTGGCCGCCATTCGCCGCAAGGGCATCGATGCCGTACCGCAGGCCGCCATGCCGCTGTTCACCCGGCCGCAGAGCACCTTCCTGGGCAGCGCCAGTCAGGTCGAAGCCTATGTCTACGCCCTGGCCCGTTTCGAACCCAAACCGGCGCGTTTCCCCAAGTCTCACAAGACCCACAAGGGTGGCGAAGCGCCGCGTGCGCCACGCACCGTGCGCGAGATGGTTGAGCGTTGCGAAGACGCCTTGCCGATGCCGGACCTGATGACCTGGCTGCTGGAGCAGGAACCGGACGGCGCCACCGACGAATTGCTGTACTGGTTCTCGCGCCTGTCGCGGGAAAAACGCTTCAAGCGCGAGCGTCTGGAGCGCCGCGATTATCACACTCACGAGCATCAGGTCAGCCTGCGCTCCTTCGCCCTGCTCTCGGCCGGCGACACCGCCGCCGAGGATTCTGCGAGCATCCCCCATGCATCTTGATCTATCCGAACTGTCCCAGCTGGCGCCGATCTTCCGCGAGCTGTTCAAGGGCTATCACGTCAGCCGCCGCGACCCGGAGCTGTACGCCCAACTGTCGAACTTCCAGGACCAGTACCGTACGCTGTTCAAGGCCCTGGGCTTCGAACTGGTGTGCGACACCCGTGGCTTCTACTACTTCGTGCCGGACCTGGCCGCCGCGGCGGTGAACAAGACCGCCCAGCGCCTGGCCCTGTTCACCTTCATCCTGGTGGAGCACCTGGCCGACCAGGGCCGCGACCCGATCGCCGTGCTCGACGGCGGCAGCCTGGGCCGCGATGAGCTGCCTTCGTTGCTGGAGAAATACCGCGACCTCTTCATCCAGGCCGAAGTACAGACCCAGGAAGAACTGGAAGAAAAAATCATGCGCCGCATGACCCAACTGGGTTTTGCCAGCGAAGAAAACGGCGTGTACCGCTTCCTGCCGCCGATGCACCGCTTCCTCGACGTCTGCCTGTCGGTCCAGCAGGACCGCGACCTGGCCGCCAGCCTGCACAGCGTGCTGCCGTTGCCGGCACCGGTATTGATCGACGAAGACAGCGACGAGAAGCTGCTGCAGACCGACGATCCGCTGGACCTCAGCGAATTCGAAGGTGAAAGCGAAGAAGACGCACTGGCCCGCGCCATTGCCGAAGAACAGGAGACCGACGCATGAGCAAGGAACGCTACGGCATCCGCCGCTTTGCCCTTTTGAACACCGCCGGCTACAGCCTCGGTTTGTTCCCGCTGGAAGAACCGCTGTCGGTGTATGGCGCGAACAACCTGGGTAAATCCGCCTCGATCAACGCCTTGCAGTTCCCGATCCTGGCGCGCATGTCGGACATGAGCTTCGGCAAGTACAGCCTGGAGCAATCCCGGCGTTTCTACTTTGCCTCGGACACCAGCTACATCCTGGTGGAAGTCGCCCTGCCCCACGGCCCGCACGTGATTGGCGTGGTCGGTCGCGGCCCGGGCGGCGGTTTCGGTCACCAGTTCTTTGCCTACGCCGGCAAACTGGACCTGGCCCACTATCAGAAAAATGACACCTGCCTGCGGCAGAAAGAGCTGTTCACCAACCTGGAACGCGAAGGCCTGAAAGCCTACGAACTCAAGCCGGATGAACTGCGCCGGCTGTTGGTGGGTGGTCATACGTCCATTCCGCTGGACCTGACGCTGATCCCGCTGCGTTCCACCAGCGAGCAAAGCCTCAAGACCTTCCGCGCGCTGTTCATCAACCTGCTGCACATGCGTGAAATCACTGCGGCCAAGCTCAAGCAGCTGTTCCTCGATGCGTTCGAGCACAGCCTGCGCTCCGGCAGCGTGGACTACATCGCCGCGTGCGAAGAAGCCTTCCGCGATGTGCGTCGCATGGAGCAGGACTACAACTCCCTGGTGGCGGCCGGGCCGCTGGTGGAAGCCCTGGCCAATGGCGTGAAGCAGCGCGATATCCTGCGCGGCAAATTGCATCGTCTCTCGCCGTTGCTCGATTCGTTGCTGGGCACCTGGTCGGACTACGCCAGTGCGCGTAAGGAAGAGCTGACCATTCAGGCCGAACACTACCGCAACGAACAGGATTCGCTGCAGAACGACCAGCGCGGCGGCACTCAGGAGCTGATGCGTCTGGAGCGGGAAATCAGCGGCATCCAGCGCTGGCTCGGCGAGCTGTCGGTGCTCAAGCACCGGTTTGCCCTGGTAGATGACGTCAAGGTCCTGGAGCAGCAACTGCTCGCCGCCAAGGACGCCCACGACGAACTGGCCGGCGCCCTGGCCCAGTCCCGGCAGTTCAGCGCCGAAGACCTGGAAGAGCGCCTGCGGGACCTGGAAAAACGCCTGAAGTCGGTCAAGCAGCAACTCGATCACGCCGACAACAACAGCTACGCCCGCCTGCGTGAGGAATTCTCGCAGCAGGATGTCGAACGCCTGATGCGTTTGTTCAACAGCGCCCTGTTCAGCCTGCCATTGGGTGAGCACGGCATTGCGCTGGACGAGAACGGCGAGTGGGTCAAATCCATGGAGCTGATTCTCGACGGCTTCAAGGGTGAACGTTTCGAAGTGCCGGGTCTGTCCATCGACCTGTCCCACATCGAGCCGCCCGCCCTGCAAGCCCTGGCTGACCGGGCCGCGCTGCGGGACCAGAAAGAGCGCCTGGAAAAAGAACTCAAGCAGCTCAAGACCCAACAAGCCGTGGCCGCCGACCGCGCCGCGAGCAAGACCCAGACCGAGGCGCTGTACCAGCAGGTGCTGGATGCGCAAAAGGCCTTGGAAGACTTCCGCCGCAGCCAGACCTTGAGCGCCGAAGAAGGCGAAAAGCTCGAGCAATTGGCGCAGATGGAAGCCGCCCAGGACGAACTCAAGCGCTCCAGCGATGCCTTCACCGAACGCGTCCAGCAGTTGTCCGCCAAGTTGCAATTGGTGGGCCGGCAGATCGCCGACATGGAAGCCAAGCAACGCACCCTCGACGACGCCCTGCGCCGTCGTCAATTGCTGCCGGCGGACCTGCCGTTCGGCACGCCGTTCATGGACCCGGTCGACGATTCCATGGACAACCTGCTGCCGCTGCTCAATGACTATCAGGACAGCTGGCAAGGGCTGCTGCGGGTCGACGGCCAGATTGAAGCGCTGTATGCCCAGGTGCGCCTCAAGGGCGTGGCCAAGTTCGACAGCGAAGACGACATGGAGCGGCGTCTGCAACTGCTGATCAACGCCTATGCCCACCGCACCGACGAGGCCCTGACCCTGGGCAAGGCGCGCCGTGCGGCCGTGACCGACATCGCCCGGACCCTGCGCAACATCCGCAGCGACTACGACAGCCTCGAGCACCAACTGGCGCTGTTCAACCGCGAGATCAACAAGCGTCAGGTGTCCAACCTGCAGAGCTTCCGGATCGTCCTGGCGCCGAACAAGGAAGCGCTCAAGCACATCGACCAGATCATCCACAGTGCCGGCCAGTACGAGGAAGGCGAGACGCTGTCGGTGTTCGACCTCAGCCAGAGCGCCGAGCAGGACAACAAGAACGAAGAGGCCAAGGAATACCTGGCGCGGTTGGTGGCGGCGAACCACAACCAGCTCGGCCTCAAGGACCTGTTCGAACTGGCGTTCGAGATCACCAAGGTCAACGGCCAGCCCGTGATCCACACCGACATCGACGGCGCGGCGTCCAACGGCACCACCATGACCATCAAGGCGCTGACCAACATGTACTTGTTGCTGCACCTGATGGACCGCGAACAGGCCGGCCGCGTGCGCCTGCCGTACTACCTGGACGAAGCGGCAGACATCGACGAGAAAAACCAGGCCGCCCTGCTGGAAACCAGCCTGCAACTGGGCTTCGTGCCAATCCTCGCCAGTGTGAAGCCGCAAGTCTGCGCCAGTGTCGCCATCGACCTGGAAGGCGGCAGCGGCCCGAACGGCATCTACATCGACGAAGCGGACTGGAAATACATCCGTCGTCACGATGCGGTGAAGGCCACGGTGAATGTGCAGGCCGATGAGCCGGAGCTGGATCCGGTGTGAGGTGAATAGCCGGACATGAAAAAGGCCGCGATCCAAATGGACCGCGGCCTTTTTTTATTGCGCTAGTTTTGAGTCTTCAGTGCGAGGGATGGCCTCATCGCGAGCAAGCTCGCTCCCACATTGGAATGCTTTGGATGGACGATCCTGCATTCCTGTGGGAGCGAGCTTGCTCGCGATGGCGCCAGAACAGACTAGCGCCATCCCATTTACTTACCGAGACTGATCTTCGGCGCCCAGGTCAGCCATTCATCTTCGAATTTATCGAACAACGGGAACGTCTGCTCCGGCCGGGCCGGATTGCCCATGCGTTCACCGTCCGGCGTTGCGAACGCAATGCCACCCTGGATCAGCGTTTCAAGCGACTCGGTTCGCACCGTCGCGCCCTTGAACAGACCGAAGTCCAAACCGAAGCCACTGCTATTCCAGAAGCGTGTGCCGCTGCGCACCAGTGGCGCATATTTGGGTTCGATCAGGATATGGATCAGTACCCGGTCCGCCGTCTGGCCCAGTTCATAACCGGTGACCTTGCCCACCGTGATCTCGCGATAAGTGACCGGCACGCCGATCTTCAACGAACCACGGCGGGCCGCGCTCAGCACCAGGCTCAGACCCGCTTCGGGTACAGCGCTTTCCGGTGGGTTGGCCAAGGCTACGAAGCTTTTCTGTGGCCCGAGGTTTTTCGCCGAAGGCTGCACTTCAATGTATTGGCCGGTGACCAGCGTCTCCAGGTTGGAGGTCTTCATCAACCCCAGCTCAGGCTTGACCACCCAGAACAGGGACCCGACCCGGGCGATACGCTCCGGCACTTCGGTGATACGCGCCGTGAGCAGCACCGATTGCATGTCGGCGCTGAGATCGACATCTTCGATCTTGCCCACATCCAGGCCTTTGAAACGGATCGGCGTACCGCTGCGCAAGCCATCGGCGCGGTCGACCTTGATCGTCACGACCGTGCCCTTCTGTTGTGCGGCTTCGCGATCTGCATGCAAACGAAAGCGTGGGATGCGCCTTTTCAACGGCACGTTCGGCTCCGGCGTTTCGAAGGCGATCCCGCCGGCCATCAGGCTTTGCAGGGACTCGCTCTTGACCTGTATCCCGCCGGTCAAGCCGCCCGTGAGGGTAACGCCGCTGGCGTTCCAGAATCGCGTCGAGCCGTTGACCAGTCCTTCGTATTCCTTCTCGATATGCACGCCGATGATCAGTTGCTTTTTCTTGCGAGAAAACTGGTAGCTCTGCACCGATCCGACCTTGACCTGCTTGTAGAGAATCGGGCTACCGACCTCCAGCGAGCCGAGGTTCTCCGTCAACAGGACCAGATGCAGTCCCGGTGAACGCAGGTCCAACGGTGGTGCCTTCGCCCTGGCTTCAAACTCGCGTTGCGGCGCTCCACCCTTGTCGCCGGGACGCACGGCAATGTAGTTGCCCTTGACCAGCGCCTCCAGGCCAGTGATGCCCGCCAGGGAAATCGACGGCTTGACGACCCAAAACTGAGCGCCGGCCACCAGATAATCTTCAGCCAACGGATCGAGGGTCAACTCCGCGCTGGCGCTGGACAGGTCCGGGTCGACTTTCAAAGTCTTCAGGCTGCCGACCTGGATGCCCTTGTACATCACCGGCGTACGGCCAGCCTGCAACCCTTCGAAGTCGCTGAGCTTGACCTTGACGCGAATCCCCGCGGCGGCGGCATCGAAATCTTCGTACAGACGAAACGGCAGGCTTGGGTCCGTAGGTGGACTGTCTTTACGGTTTTCCGGCGTAGCAAACGCGATACCTCCCGCCACGATGCTGGCCAAGGACTCGCTGCGCACTTTGACGCCCGAGAGGTTGGCATCGATGCTGATGCCACTGGCGTTCCAGAAACGCGTGTGTTTACGCACCAGGCTGGCGTAGGTCGGCTCGATGAAGACTTTGATTTCGACAGTGCGCTGATCTTCGGACAGCAGGTAGCTTTTCACCTGACCGACCTGGATCTGCTTGTAGAACACCGGACTGCCACGGTCGAGCGAGCCCAGGCGGTCAGCCTTGAGGGTCAGGTGCAAACCCGGCTTGGCGTCCGACAGCGGCGGCTCTTCGGCCAAGGCCTTGAACTTGCGCGTCGACTCGCCTTCACCCGGACTGATCGCCACGTAGTTACCCGACACCAGGGTTTCCAGGCCTGTGATCCCGGCCAGGCTCACGCTCGGCTTGACCAGCCAGAAACGTGTGCCGGTCTTGAGATACTGCTCGACGTCCTTGTTCATCTCGACCGTCGCGACCACGCCCTTGGAGCTGCCTTCGTCATCGAGCGTGAGGGCCGTCACCTTGCCGACCGTCATCCCTTTGTAGACGACTTCGGTTTTGTTGACCTGGATGCCCTCGCCACTCTCAAAGCGCACAGTGATCTCGATTCCGGTCTCGTTATATGCCCGCCAGCCGAGCCAGCCGCCGATGATCAATGCAATCAGCGGCAAGACCCAGATAGCAGACCAGTTCGAAGCCGGTCGGGTTTTAGCGGTAGGCAAATCAGTCATGGTCGTTATCCGACTCCGTGTTATCCCAAATCAGTCGGGGATCGAAGGTTACTGCGGCAATCATTGTCAAAATCACTACGCTGGCGAAAGCAATCGCGCCGAGACCGGCTTCGACACTGGCCAGTCGCCCAAAATTCACCACCGCGACCAGAATGGCGATCACGAAAATATCCAACATCGACCAACGCCCGATGAACTCGATAAAACGGTACATAAGGATGCGTTGCCGCGCCGACATGGGCTGGTGCCGCTGTACGGAAAACAATAACAAAGCGATGCCCACCAGCTTGAAGGTGGGTACAAGGATACTGGCGATGAACACCACCGCGGCGATAGGAATCATGCCGTGGTGAACCAACTCGATGACGCCGGCCATGATGGTGCTCGGGGCGCCCTGGCCCAGCGAGTTGATGGTCATGATCGGCAGCATATTGGCCGGGATATAAAGAATCGCGGCCGTGATCAGCAATGCCCAGGTTCGCATCAAGCTGTTCGGCCGACGGGGGTGAACCAGTGCGCCACAGCGAGTACAGGTTTGGTTGTCGGTTTCGACGTCTTGCCGATTCAACTCATGGCATTCCGTACAAACCAGAATGCCGGCATCAATCGCCCTCATGGGCATCTTCTCCTGATAACGCCTGCCAGATCTGATGCGGTGACATCACCACCTCCAGCCAGACCTGGACCAGCAACAAACTGATGAAGCACACCAAGCCAAGGCCTACGGTGATGGCCGCCATGTCTGCCAATTTGACGATGGCCACCAGCACGCCCATGAGGTAAACCTCGAGCATCCCCCAATCGCGTAGGTGGTGATAAATGCGGTACAGCAACAAACCGTAGCTACGGCCAAGGTCCAAGCGAATGGTCAGCAGCACAGCCAACTGACAAAGCAACTTGAGCAACGGAATACCCATGCTGCACAGGAACACAACTACCGAGACGCCTTGCATGCCGGTATCGAACAGACCCACTACCCCACTCCAAACGGTGTCCTGGGAGGTCTGTCCAAGCAGATTGAGTTGCATGATGGGTAAGAAGTTGGCCGGCACGTATAACAGCAGGGCGGCGATCACCAACGCAAGACTGCGTTCGACTACATTGTGCCGGTGAGCATAAAGTTCATAACCGCAGCGGGGGCACTCGGCTTTCTCGCCGTGGGACAGTTGGGGCTTGCGCATCAACAAGTCGCACTCATGACACGCCACCAGTTCGCCCAGGGGTAGATCTGGCAACCTATCAGTGTCTGACGGATCGGGCATAAACAGCTCTGGCTCAGCTAAGGTGGGGCTATTCTAGTGCTCCAGCTCGAAAATAACTGTGCAAATTTATCACGAGCTTTCGCAGACTTTTATGACGGGCAAAACAAAACCCCTACCTGCATCAGCAGATAGGGGTTTCGGAATTTAATCTTGACGATGACCTACTCTCACATGGGGAAACCCCACACTACCATCGGCGATGCATCGTTTCACTGCTGAGTTCGGGATGGGATCAGGTGGTTCCAATGCTCTATGGTCGTCAAGAAATTCGGTAGCCGGTTCGTGCCTTGCGGTCACGTGCCAGCGAATGGGTATGCGATAGTTTGTGTGCTGTTTGTGAGTATCTCGAACTTTCGGTTCGTTTCGTCTTCAGACACCGCAATCTGGTCTCTTTGCCTTTGGGCTTGGAGTTACAAATTGCTTGGGTGTTATATGGTCAAGCCTCACGGGCAATTAGTACAGGTTAGCTCAACGCCTCACAGCGCTTACACACCCTGCCTATCAACGTCGTAGTCTTCGACGGCCCTTCAGGGGACTCAAGGTCCCAGTGAGATCTCATCTTGAGGCAAGTTTCCCGCTTAGATGCTTTCAGCGGTTATCTTTCCCGAACATAGCTACCCGGCAATGCCACTGGCGTGACAACCGGAACACCAGAGGTTCGTCCACTCCGGTCCTCTCGTACTAGGAGCAGCCCCTCTCAAATCTCAAACGTCCACGGCAGATAGGGACCGAACTGTCTCACGACGTTCTAAACCCAGCTCGCGTACCACTTTAAATGGCGAACAGCCATACCCTTGGGACCGGCTTCAGCCCCAGGATGTGATGAGCCGACATCGAGGTGCCAAACACCGCCGTCGATATGAACTCTTGGGCGGTATCAGCCTGTTATCCCCGGAGTACCTTTTATCCGTTGAGCGATGGCCCTTCCATACAGAACCACCGGATCACTAAGACCTACTTTCGTACCTGCTCGACGTGTCTGTCTCGCAGTCAAGCGCGCTTTTGCCTTTATACTCTACGACCGATTTCCGACCGGTCTGAGCGCACCTTCGTACTCCTCCGTTACTCTTTAGGAGGAGACCGCCCCAGTCAAACTACCCACCATACACTGTCCTCGATCCGGATAACGGACCTGAGTTAGAACCTCAAAGTTGCCAGGGTGGTATTTCAAGGATGGCTCCACGCGAACTGGCGTCCACGCTTCAAAGCCTCCCACCTATCCTACACAAGCAAATTCAAAGTCCAGTGCAAAGCTATAGTAAAGGTTCACGGGGTCTTTCCGTCTAGCCGCGGATACACTGCATCTTCACAGCGATTTCAATTTCACTGAGTCTCGGGTGGAGACAGCGCCGCCATCGTTACGCCATTCGTGCAGGTCGGAACTTACCCGACAAGGAATTTCGCTACCTTAGGACCGTTATAGTTACGGCCGCCGTTTACCGGGGCTTCGATCAAGAGCTTCGCGTTAGCTAACCCCATCAATTAACCTTCCGGCACCGGGCAGGCGTCACACCCTATACGTCCACTTTCGTGTTTGCAGAGTGCTGTGTTTTTAATAAACAGTCGCAGCGGCCTGGTATCTTCGACCGGCGTGGGCTTACGCAGCAAGTGCTTCACCCTCACCGGCGCACCTTCTCCCGAAGTTACGGTGCCATTTTGCCTAGTTCCTTCACCCGAGTTCTCTCAAGCGCCTTGGTATTCTCTACCCAACCACCTGTGTCGGTTTGGGGTACGGTTCCTGGTTACCTGAAGCTTAGAAGCTTTTCTTGGAAGCATGGCATCAACCACTTCGTCACCCAAAGGGTAACTCGTCATCAGCTCTCGGCCTTAAGATCCCGGATTTACCTAAGATCTCAGCCTACCACCTTAAACTTGGACAACCAACGCCAAGCTGGCCTAGCCTTCTCCGTCCCTCCATCGCAATAACCAGAAGTACAGGAATATTAACCTGTTTTCCATCGACTACGCTTTTCAGCCTCGCCTTAGGGACCGACTAACCCTGCGTCGATTAACGTTGCGCAGGAAACCTTGGTCTTTCGGCGTGGGTGTTTTTCACACCCATTGTCGTTACTCATGTCAGCATTCGCACTTCTGATACCTCCAGCAAGCTTCTCAACTCACCTTCACAGGCTTACAGAACGCTCCTCTACCGCATCACTTGCGTGATACCCGTAGCTTCGGTGTATGGTTTGAGCCCCGTTACATCTTCCGCGCAGGCCGACTCGACTAGTGAGCTATTACGCTTTCTTTAAAGGGTGGCTGCTTCTAAGCCAACCTCCTAGCTGTCTAAGCCTTCCCACATCGTTTCCCACTTAACCATAACTTTGGGACCTTAGCTGACGGTCTGGGTTGTTTCCCTTTTCACGACGGACGTTAGCACCCGCCGTGTGTCTCCCATGCTCGGCACTTGTAGGTATTCGGAGTTTGCATCGGTTTGGTAAGTCGGGATGACCCCCTAGCCGAAACAGTGCTCTACCCCCTACAGTGATACATGAGGCGCTACCTAAATAGCTTTCGAGGAGAACCAGCTATCTCCGAGCTTGATTAGCCTTTCACTCCGATCCACAGGTCATCCGCTAACTTTTCAACGGTAGTCGGTTCGGTCCTCCAGTTAGTGTTACCCAACCTTCAACCTGCCCATGGATAGATCGCCCGGTTTCGGGTCTATTCCCAGCGACTAGACGCCCTATTAAGACTCGCTTTCGCTACGCCTCCCCTATTCGGTTAAGCTCGCCACTGAAAATAAGTCGCTGACCCATTATACAAAAGGTACGCAGTCACCCAACAAAGTGGGCTCCCACTGCTTGTACGCATACGGTTTCAGGATCTATTTCACTCCCCTCTCCGGGGTTCTTTTCGCCTTTCCCTCACGGTACTAGTTCACTATCGGTCAGTCAGTAGTATTTAGCCTTGGAGGATGGTCCCCCCATATTCAGACAAAGTTTCTCGTGCTCCGTCCTACTCGATTTCACTTCTAAGATCCTTTCGCGTACAGGGCTATCACCCACTATGGCCGCACTTTCCAGAGCGTTCCGCTAAAATCAAAGAAGCTTAAGGGCTAGTCCCCGTTCGCTCGCCACTACTAAGGGAATCTCGGTTGATTTCTTTTCCTCAGGGTACTTAGATGTTTCAGTTCCCCTGGTTCGCCTCTTGCACCTATGTATTCAGTACAAGATAACCATCTTATGATGGCTGGGTTCCCCCATTCAGACATCTCCGGATCAAAGTCTGTTTGCCGACTCCCCGAAGCTTTTCGCAGGCTACCACGTCTTTCATCGCCTCTGACTGCCAAGGCATCCACCGTATGCGCTTCTTCACTTGACCATATAACCCCAAGCAATCTGGTTATACTGTGAAGACGACATTCGCCGAAAATTCGATCTTGCTCAAAGAGCAACTCACAAATTTTACCTTAGCCTGATCCGTTACCAGTGAAAGTAACGTTCAGTCTATCTTTCTATCACATACCCAAATTTTTAAAGAACGATCTAATCAAAAGACTAGAAATCAACATTCACCATCACGTTGATGGAATGCTCATTTCTAAGCTTTCAGAAGCAGTTTATGGTGGAGCCAAGCGGGATCGAACCGCTGACCTCCTGCGTGCAAGGCAGGCGCTCTCCCAGCTGAGCTATGGCCCCATTACAAAATTGGTGGGTCTGGGCAGATTCGAACTGCCGACCTCACCCTTATCAGGGGTGCGCTCTAACCAACTGAGCTACAGACCCAATTTCGAGCTTGTAACTGTTAGCGTGAGCTATCAGCTTGGAGCTTAAAGCTGCTTCTATCGTCTTCTTCAATGAATCAAGCAATTCGTGTGGGAGCTCATGAAGCAGCTGCGGTCGTCGATTAAGGAGGTGATCCAGCCGCAGGTTCCCCTACGGCTACCTTGTTACGACTTCACCCCAGTCATGAATCACACCGTGGTAACCGTCCCCCCGAAGGTTAGACTAGCTACTTCTGGTGCAACCCACTCCCATGGTGTGACGGGCGGTGTGTACAAGGCCCGGGAACGTATTCACCGCGACATTCTGATTCGCGATTACTAGCGATTCCGACTTCACGCAGTCGAGTTGCAGACTGCGATCCGGACTACGATCGGTTTTGTGGGATTAGCTCCACCTCGCGGCTTGGCAACCCTCTGTACCGACCATTGTAGCACGTGTGTAGCCCAGGCCGTAAGGGCCATGATGACTTGACGTCATCCCCACCTTCCTCCGGTTTGTCACCGGCAGTCTCCTTAGAGTGCCCACCATTACGTGCTGGTAACTAAGGACAAGGGTTGCGCTCGTTACGGGACTTAACCCAACATCTCACGACACGAGCTGACGACAGCCATGCAGCACCTGTCTCAATGTTCCCGAAGGCACCAATCCATCTCTGGAAAGTTCATTGGATGTCAAGGCCTGGTAAGGTTCTTCGCGTTGCTTCGAATTAAACCACATGCTCCACCGCTTGTGCGGGCCCCCGTCAATTCATTTGAGTTTTAACCTTGCGGCCGTACTCCCCAGGCGGTCAACTTAATGCGTTAGCTGCGCCACTAAGAGCTCAAGGCTCCCAACGGCTAGTTGACATCGTTTACGGCGTGGACTACCAGGGTATCTAATCCTGTTTGCTCCCCACGCTTTCGCACCTCAGTGTCAGTATCAGTCCAGGTGGTCGCCTTCGCCACTGGTGTTCCTTCCTATATCTACGCATTTCACCGCTACACAGGAAATTCCACCACCCTCTACCATACTCTAGCTCGACAGTTTTGAATGCAGTTCCCAGGTTGAGCCCGGGGCTTTCACATCCAACTTAACGAACCACCTACGCGCGCTTTACGCCCAGTAATTCCGATTAACGCTTGCACCCTCTGTATTACCGCGGCTGCTGGCACAGAGTTAGCCGGTGCTTATTCTGTCGGTAACGTCAAAACACTAACGTATTAGGTTAATGCCCTTCCTCCCAACTTAAAGTGCTTTACAATCCGAAGACCTTCTTCACACACGCGGCATGGCTGGATCAGGCTTTCGCCCATTGTCCAATATTCCCCACTGCTGCCTCCCGTAGGAGTCTGGACCGTGTCTCAGTTCCAGTGTGACTGATCATCCTCTCAGACCAGTTACGGATCGTCGCCTTGGTGAGCCATTACCCCACCAACTAGCTAATCCGACCTAGGCTCATCTGATAGCGCAAGGCCCGAAGGTCCCCTGCTTTCTCCCGTAGGACGTATGCGGTATTAGCGTCCGTTTCCGAGCGTTATCCCCCACTACCAGGCAGATTCCTAGGCATTACTCACCCGTCCGCCGCTCTCAAGAGGTGCAAGCACCTCTCTACCGCTCGACTTGCATGTGTTAGGCCTGCCGCCAGCGTTCAATCTGAGCCATGATCAAACTCTTCAGTTCAAACATCTTTGGGTTTTGAGAAAACCCTAAACTTGGCTCAGCAATCGTTGGTTACATCTTTGATTTCTCGCGGAGTAACTTGTGATGCTGATAATCTGTTGACTAGCAGTCTGACTCCACAAGCACCCACACGAATTGCTTGATTCAGTTGTTAAAGAGCGGTTGGCTGAGTCTTTCGTCTCAACCGAGGCGCGCATTCTACAGCGCCCCGTGTATCTGTCAAGCGGTTATTTTTAGAAGTTTTCAAAGTTTCCTTATCAACTTCAACCACTTGCGCTTCCGATCTCTCGTTAGCGGGAGGCGAATTCTACAGCGTTACTCGCTGCTGTCAACACCTCTTTTTCACCGCTTTCGACCGAGAAGATCGAACCGCTGATGGAGCCAAACAACACTGCTCTATCTGCTCCTTCCAGACCTCGATGAACTGAAGCCAAACCCCTTCGAAACTTACTTAACTCATTGAATCTCAAGGAGTTTTCCGTTTCGACTGCGCCGGAAGTGGGGCGAATTATAGACGTCCAGAATCTGCCGTCAACCCCCTAATTACGCTTTTGTTGCAGAAGGCACTTTCCTGCCCAGCAAACGCGGGATTCGACGCATAACCGGCGGGACTCTCAGCATCAACAGTACGACCCCAATAAAGGCGTATATCGACCATTCCTTCAGATCTGCCCGCACGATCCACAGCATATGCAGCAATCCAAGCCCCAGGATCAGATACACCAGGCGATGCAACTTCTTCCAGCGCACGCCAAGTCGCCGCTGGCTGTAACGATTGGATGTGACTGCCAGCGCCAGCAAGCCGAGAAACCCAAGCGCCCCGACAATAATGTAAGGCCGCTTGCTCAATTCGACGCCCAACTGCGACCAATCGAATCCCAGTATGAACGCCGCATACCCGCTTAAATGCAACACAACATAAGCAAAGCACCACAAACCCAACTGGCGCCTGACCGCAATCCACCCCGCCCACCCCGTCATTTTTTGCAACGGCGTCATGCTCAAGGTGATCAACAACAGGATCAGTGTCCCCAACCCGAGCCGATCCACCAGCACTTTGCCCGGGTCAGGACCCAACGAATTCATCAAGGCTTCGTAAAGCCAGAGCAACGGCCAGACTGCCGCGGCGATGAAGACGCTAATTCGCCAGACTGGAAAACGCATCAGTAGTCCTTCCTCAGGTCCATCCCTGCATATAAAGAAGCGACTTCATCCTGATAGCCGTTGAACATCAGCGTATCGCGCACATTGGGACTGAACAGCCCACTCGGCAAACGACGTTCACGCGCCTGGGTCCAGCGCGGGTGGTCGACCGTTGGATTGACGTTGGCATAAAAGCCGTACTCATCAGACGCGATGCTCTGCCACGTGGTTTTCGGCTGCTCGCTCACCAGACTGATGCGCACGATGGACTTCACACTTTTGAACCCATACTTCCACGGGACCACCAGCCGCAGCGGCGCGCCGTTCTGGTTTGGCAACTCCCGTCCATACATCCCAACCGCGAGGATAGCCAACGGGTTCATCGCCTCGTCCAATCGCAAGCCCTCCACATACGGCCAGTCGATCAAGGCGAAACCAGAACGCTGCCCCGGCATGACTTTCGGATCCTGCAGAGTTTCGAAGCGGATGTACTTGGCCTTGGAGGTCGGCTCGACCTGCTTGAGCAATGCAGAGATGGGAAAACCGATCCACGGAATGACCATCGACCAGGCCTCGACACAGCGCAGTCGATAAATCCGCTCTTCCAGCTGATAAGGCTTCATGAAGTCTTCCAACCCATAGCGTCCCGGCTTGCCCACCTCTCCATCCACCACCACGCTCCAGGGTTCGGTCTTCAGGGAGCCGGCATTGGCGGCCGGATCCCCCTTGTCGGTCCCGAACTCATAGAAGTTGTTGTAATGGGTCGCGTCCTTGAACGGCGTGATGGGCTCATTCTTGACCGTGACCGCCTCCCATTGGACGGACGGCAATTTTTCGGCAAACCAGGACGGCGCCTTGCCTGGTTCGACCTCGGCATAACGCGCCACATCGGCAGCGCTAGCCCATCGCGGAAAGCTGCTCACGGCGAGACCCGCCATGGTCGCACCGAGCATTTGACGACGGGATAGATAGAAGGATTCGGGCGTGACGTCCGATTCACGGCAGTCGGACGACTTGGGGATCTTGATCAGCATGACAACTCCGCAGTATTGGAGGGCAGATGTACCAATAGACTGCGGAGTATGGGGGAAATTACATTAAGGCAACGTTTAGCGTCGGCGAAGACGCAACAAGTATTGCACCGGGCCCGAAGCGGCATAGGCGAGGAATACCAGCAGCAGGATACGCGGCGGATCACTGAACACCACCGCGAATACCAGCACCACCGCCAGAATCGCAACGAATGGCACACGCCCTTTCAGATCCAGCTCCTTGAAGCTGTTGTACTTGATGTTGCTGACCATCAGCATCCCGGCCGCGGCAACCAGCAGCGCTACCAGGAACGACATTTTCGACCCCTGGATGCCGTAGTCGCTGAATGCCCAGACAACACCGGCCACGACACCCGCCGCGGCCGGACTGGCCAGGCCGATGAAGTAACGTTTATCAGCCTTGCCGACCTGGGTGTTGAAACGGGCCAGGCGCAATGCCGCACCCGCCACATAAATGAAGGCGACCATCCAGCCGACCTTGCCCATGTCCCCCAGCGCCCAGCCGAACGCCAGCAAGGCCGGCGCCACGCCAAAGGCGACCATGTCGGACAGTGAATCGTATTCGGCGCCGAACGCGCTTTGGGTATTGGTCATGCGGGCGACGCGCCCGTCCAGGCCATCGAGCACCATGGCGACGAAGATCGCAATGGCGGCGAACGCAAAGTAACGGCTCGCCCCTGCGCTATCGCCGGCGCTCAAGGCAGCCTGGGCACTCATGGAGCTGATGATGGAATAGAAACCGGCGAACAGGTTCGCGGTGGTGAACAGATTCGGCAGCAGATAGATGCCACGATGCCGGACCTTACGGCCTTCAGCGTCATGGCCTTCTTCGATGTGCTCATCGATGGGCAACAGGCTTTCGGCGTCAGGAGCCTGGTTTGGCTCGTCGGGACGTTCGCTCATGGACAATACCTTGCAACGGTGTGAAAAATTCGACAGATGTCTGGGACGACGGTTCGACCGCAAACGATGCAGCTTTATACCAGAAGCCATCGCCCAAACGAAAAAACGCGGCCAAGGCCGCGTTTTTCGACTCAAGTTCGCGACTTAGTTCTTGGCTTTGTCGACGATCTTGTTGGCACCGATCCACGGCATCATCGAGCGCAGTTGCTCGCCGATGATTTCGATACCGTGGGCGGCGTTGTTGCGACGCTTGGCGGTCATCGAAGGATAGCCGGTGGCGCCTTCGCTGATGAACATCTTGGCGTATTCGCCGTCCTGAATACGTTTCAGGGCGTTGCGCATGGCCTGGCGGGACTCGGCGTTGATGACTTCCGGACCGGTCACGTACTCGCCGTATTCGGCGTTGTTGGAGATCGAGTAGTTCATGTTGGCGATACCGCCTTCGTACATGAGGTCAACGATCAGCTTCAGTTCGTGCAGGCATTCGAAGTAGGCCATTTCTGGCGCGTAGCCCGCTTCAACCAGGGTTTCGAAACCGGCTTTTACCAGCTCGACGGTACCGCCACACAGAACGGCTTGCTCGCCGAACAGGTCGGTTTCAGTCTCGTCCTTGAAGGTGGTTTCGATGATGCCGGTACGACCGCCACCCACACCAGCAGCGTAGGACAGGGCCACGTTCTTGGCGTTGCCGGACGCGTCCTGGTAGATCGCGATCAGGTCAGGGATACCGCCGCCTTTCACGAACTCGGAACGCACGGTGTGACCCGGGGCCTTCGGCGCGATCATGATCACGTCGAGGTCGGCACGAGGCACGACTTGGTTGTAGTGGATCGCGAAACCGTGGGAGAAGGCCAGGGTGGCACCTTTCTTGATGTTCGGCTCGATTTCGTTCTTGTACAGGGCAGATTGGAACTCGTCCGGGGTCAGGATCATGACCAGGTCGGCTGCGGCAACTGCGGAAGCCACGTCGGTCACTTTCAGGCCGTGGGCCTCGGCCTTGGCAACGGTGGCCGAGCCTTTACGCAGGCCGACAGTCACGTCAACGCCGGAATCTTTCAGGTTGCACGCCTGGGCGTGACCTTGGGAACCGTAGCCGATGATGGCGACTTTCTTGCCCTGGATGATCGACAGGTCGCAGTCTTTATCGTAGAAAACTTTCATGAATTTCCCCTATATCCGGCCATTCAGGCCATTCGCTAATTTGGTTTAGATGCTCAGTACTTTGTCGCCACGGGCAATCCCGGTGACGCCACTGCGTACGGTTTCCAGAATCGAGGCAGTGCCGATCGATTGGATGAAGCTGTCGAGCTTGTCGCTGGTACCGGTCAACTGAACGGTATAGACGCTGGCGCTGACATCGACGATCTGCCCACGATAAATATCGGTAGTACGCTTGATCTCGGCGCGCTGGGCGCCGGTGGCCTTGACCTTGACCAGCATCAGTTCACGCTCGATGTGAGCGCTTTCCGACAGGTCCACCAGCTTGACCACCTCGATCAGCTTGTTCAGGTTCTTGGTGATCTGCTCGATGACTTCATCGTGCCCCACGGTGGTCAGCGTCAGACGCGACAGGGTCGGGTCTTCGGTTGGCGCCACGGTCAGGCTTTCGATGTTGTAGTTGCGCTGCGAGAACAGGCCTACAACACGAGACAGCGCACCCGGTTCGTTTTCCAGAAGCAAGGAAATAATGTGTCGCATGATTAGGTACGCTCCGTCTTGCTCAGCCACATATCGCGCATGGAGCCGTCTTTGATCTGCATCGGGTAGACGTGCTCGCTGGTGTCGACCGCAATATCGATCACCACCAGGCGATCCTTCATGGCGAACGCTTCCTCCATCTTCGACTTCAAATCCTTCGATTCGGTGATGCGCACGCCAACGTGACCATAGGCCTCTGCCAGCTTGACGAAATCAGGCAGCGATTCCATGTACGAGTGCGAATGACGGCTGCCGTAGCTCATGTCCTGCCACTGGCGAACCATCCCCAACACACCGTTGTTCAGGATCACGATCTTCACCGGCAAACCGTATTGCAGGCAGGTGGATAGTTCCTGGATGTTCATCTGGATGCTGCCCTCGCCCGTGACGCAGGCGACATCAGCCTCCGGGAAGCTCAACTTGATGCCCATGGCTGCCGGAAAACCGAAGCCCATGGTGCCCAGGCCACCGGAGTTGATCCAGCGGTTGGGTTTGTCGAACTTGTAGTACTGCGCCGCGAACATCTGGTGCTGGCCCACGTCGGAGGTCACAAAGGCATCGCCCTTGGTCACTTCGCACAGGGTTTCGATCACGGTCTGCGGCTTGATCACGCTGCCGTCGCCCTTGTCGTAAGGGAACAGGCCGCGATCGCCGCGCCATTCATCGACCTGCTTCCACCAACTGGCGACGGACTCCTTGTTCGGAACCTCGCCGATTTCCTTGAGAATGGCGACCATTTCGGTCAGCACGCTCTCGACAGGACCGACAATCGGCACGTCTGCCTTGATGGTCTTGGAGATGGAAGCCGGGTCGATGTCGATGTGGATGATCTTGGCGTTCGGGCAGAATTTAGCCGCGCCATTGATCACACGGTCGTCGAAACGCGCGCCGACCGCCAGGATCACATCGGCGTGGTGCATCGCCAGGTTGGCGGTGTAGCTGCCGTGCATGCCGAGCATACCGATGAACTGACGGTCAGTACCCGGGAACGCGCCCAGGCCCATCAGCGTATTGGTGACCGGCAGGTTGAGCATTTTCGCCAGCTCGGTCAGCGGCGCGGAGCCACCGCCGAGGATTACACCACCACCGGAGTACAACACAGGGCGCTTGGCCGCCAGCAGCATTTCGGCCGCCTTGCGGATTTGCCCGGAGTGACCACGGACCGCCGGGCTGTAGGAACGCAGCTTGGCTTTTTTCGGGAAGATGTATTCGAACTTCTCGGCCGGGTTGGTCATGTCTTTCGGGACATCGACCACGACCGGACCCGGACGACCGGATTCGGCCAGGTAGAAAGCCTTCTTCATGACTTCCGGGATTTCCGACGCGTGCTTGATCATGAAGCTGTGCTTCACGATCGGCCGGGAAATACCGATCATGTCGGTTTCCTGGAACGCGTCGGTGCCGACCATGGTGCTGGGCACCTGACCGGAGATGATTACCATCGGGATGGAGTCCATGTACGCCGTGGCGATACCGGTGATGGCGTTCGTGGCGCCTGGACCGGAAGTCACCAGTACCACGCCGGCCTTGCCGGTGGCACGGGCATAGCCGTCAGCCATATGAGTGGCCGCCTGCTCGTGACGAACCAGAATGTGGGTCACTTCCGGTTCTTTGAACAGGGCATCATAGACATGAAGAAGAGCACCACCGGGGTACCCGTAGATATATTTGACGCCTTCGTCACGCAAAAAGCGGACGAGCATCTCACCGCCAGATAAAAGCTCCACGTTGTTCACCTCTAAAACGCCAGAATACCGACCCACAAAAAGGGGACGGGTCTTAATAGGTTTACTTCTCGGCAGAGCATGAGCGACGGTGGTCGCCGACTACGTCAGCACTGACTGAGCAAGTATTGGGATCGTCCCAAGTGTTGCGGGCCTTTCCCACCCAGCGCGAGGTAACGCGTTGCGGGTGTAACAGGTCGGCGCGGATGTGCGCCTCATGATCTGCCGAGTGGGTCTGCTTCTGGCAGTCCCTCTACAGCGGACTTTGGATTCTTCTGTTTCGCCTCCTTCAAGTCAAGTCGTCTATGTGCTTTATTCGAAGTAAGCGCATGAGAACGCAAGAAAAAACCCTTAAACGGCAACTGTGTTAGCTTCAATTGCGCAACCCAAGACAAGGAAACAGCATGCGAATGATCTTCTTGACGGCCAGCCTGCTGGTTGGCCTGAGCCCGATATGCATGGCCGGCCAGGTCTACAAATGGGTCGACGCCCAGGGCGTGACCCATTTCGGCGCCCAGCCCCCCGACGGCACAGAGGCCACGACTGTGATCAAGTCCGCTCCACCCGCCACCAAACCGGCGGCACCGCCGTCTGGTGGGGTCATTGGCGACCAGAAGGCCATCGACCAACAGGTCAGGAAACAGGTTGCCGAACAGGAAGCCCAGCTCAAGGCGTTCTGCGAACAGGCCCGGACCAACCTGGCGCAATTGCAGAACAACCCCAGGGTGCGCGAAGACGTGGAGGGGGAAATGCGCCGCCTCACCGATGAAGAGCGGCGCCTGCGGATCGATGAGACCCGCCAGCAAATCGAGGAGAACTGCCAGTAATGGCGGTCAGCCGACGTCGATGATCAACCGATCGAATTGCGCCAGCAGCCGCTGCAACTCGACGCCCTGCCCTGGCCGCTGGGCATAGACCATCTCGGCCATGGCAAGGATGCCCGAGGCGTTGGGCAGCGGCAGGTCGTTTTCCAGGATGGCTTTCATCCTGGGCAGGAAAATCCATTGCAGCCACTGCTCGAAATCCAGGGTGTCGACCGCGAACGGCTCGACGCTGGCCAGCGCCTGCGCCGAAGGCGATACCTCGCTCCACCAGCCCTGGACCCGTAGCTCCCGCTCGATCAACAGCAACTGATCGGCGATTTGAGGAAAACGTGTATCCATCAGAGCGAAACCTTGGCCTTCTGACGAGCCAACGCCGCGCCAGCGGAATCGCCCTGTTTCTCACGGGCCTGGGCGATCAATTCCCACAAGCTGGCCTGAAGTGCCGGGCGACCACTGGATAATGTCAGGCCACGGCGGGCCAGTTGTTCGGCTTGCGGCGCATCACCCTGGGCCATGCGCACCTGGGCCAGGCGATAAAGCACCTGGGGTTCACGTGGCGCCACACGCTGGGCACGCTCCAGGCTGGAGGACGCACCGTTGAGGTCACCGCCGGCCTGTTGCTGTTGCGCCGTGGTCAGCAGAGCCAGTACCGGGCCGTCCAGTTGTTCATCGGCAGACAAACCACCGGAACTTGCCGACGGGATGCTGCTCGGCGTCGAAGGCATGCTGTAGCTGCCCTGATCGATCGGCGAGGTTTCGATAGGTCCTGGCGTGATCGGGCCCGGCGTGATCGGCGTGCTGCTGATCGGCGCCGAAGTCGTCGCGCCTCCGCCGGGCACCATCACCACGACGCCAGTGTCGCCTTGCGGGATTGCCTGGACCTGGCCCTGCACCGGCCGTTTCACCGTCGTTTGACGGAAACCACCGTTGGCCGAGACCCGCTCGCTGTTGGACACAGCAGTGCCGGAGTCAACGACCGGAATCGAACCGCGTTGTACGGTAGAGCAACCACTGAGCAAAGCCACGGCCGTTACCGCTGGAATCAACCACTTGTTCACTTGAAACCCTCTTTGCTTAATTCATCCAGTCCTTGACCCAATCCATCACCGATTCGGCAGGATTCGTGCCGCCACAGGCTGCACCGGGTGGTGGTTCGCTGCCGCGAATATACGGCATCTGTACGGCGCCCGGGCAATTGGCGTCGGAGCCTTGGCCGGTACGCGAATCAACCCAGGCCTGGACGATGTTGTCCGGTTGCGGCATGTCCAGCGGCAGCGGGTCGGCCTTGCGCATGAAACTGGTCCAGACCTGCAGCGCACCAGTGGCGCCGGTGAACGGGGTCTTGCCGTTGTCATCACGTCCGAGCCAGACCACTGCCAGCAGGTCCTGGCTGAAACCGGCGAACCAGCTGTCGCGCGAGTCGTTACTGGTACCGGTCTTGCCCGCCAGGGTCAGGGTCCGAGGCAACACGTTATAAACCGAACTGCCGGTGCCTTCACGCATGACTCGCTGCATCGCGCTCTGGATCAGATAAATGGAGGCCGGGTCGAAACGCTGCTGGATCTGGAACGGATAACGCTTGAGCGGCTCACCATCGGCGGTCAGCACGCTGCGGATCCCGCGCATCGGCGTATTGAAACCGCCATTGGCCAGGGTCTGGTACATGGCCGCCACTTCGATCGGTGTAAGGCCACCGGCGCCCAGCAGCATCGACGGGAAGGCCGGGAATTCGCGACTTACCCCCAGGCGCGCCAGGGTCTTGAGTACATTCGGCACACCGACTTCCAGCCCGAGGCGAGCCGTCGACAGGTTGTAGGAATGCGCCAGCCCCTGGTAGAGGAACACCGTGCCGTGGGAACGACGATCATAGTTCTGCGGTTTCCAGACCTGGCCATCAGCGCCCTTGACCGAGAACGTCTCGTCCGACAACCAACTGGTCAGCGTGTACTGGCTCGGTTTCTCCAGCGCGGTGAGGTACACCGCAGGCTTGATCAGCGAGCCAATCGGACGCACCGCATCCAGGGCCCGGTTGAAGCCGGCGAAGCTGGCCTGGCGGCTGCCGATCATGGCCTGGACTTCGCCAGTTTCCGGGTTGGTCACGACCATGGCCGCTTCGACTTCGTCGGCGCCCTTGCGTCCGCCCAGCCGCTTGAAGGTGTCCTCGACCGAGGCCTCGGCCTTCATCTGCAGGATCGGGTCGAAACTGGTGAAGATGCGCAGGCCTTCTTCGGTCAAGTCTTCGTCGCGGTAGTCTTCCCGCAGTTGACGCTTGACCAGGTCCATGAAGCCCGGGAACGAACTGTCTGCCAGGCTGCCACGCTTGGTCACGCCCAACGGCATCTTTTTCGCCGCTTCGACTTGCTCGGCTGTCGCCACACCTTGTTGTTGCAGCAGATCGAGCACCAGGTTGCGCCGCTCGAGGGCACGTTCCGGATTACGCCGCGGGTTGTAGGAAGACGGCCCCTTGACCATGCCCACCAGCAACGCCACCTGATGCAGCTTGAGCTCGGACAGCGGCTGGCTGAAGAAGAACTGGCTGGCAAGGCCGAAACCGTGCACCGCCCGTTGACCGTCCTGGCCGACGAACACCTCGTTGAGGTACGCCTCCAGAATCTCCTGCTTGTCGTAGTGCAGTTCCAGCAACAACGCCATCATGGCTTCGGTGAGCTTGCGAGTCAGGCTGCGCTCGTTGGTCAGGTAGAAGTTCTTGACCAACTGTTGGGTCAGCGTACTACCGCCCTGGCGCATATGGCCCGAGGAGGTGTTGACCCAGATGGCCCGGGCAATCGACTTGGGCGAGACGCCGAAGTGATGGTAGAAGTCGCGGTCTTCGACGGCGATCAGCGTGTCGAGCAGGAACGGCGGCACCTGGTCGATCTTGATCAGGATCCGATCTTCGAGGTTCTTGGGGTACAGGCCACCAATGAGCAGTGGCTCAAGGCGCACCACCGACAGACTCGCGTTGTTCGCGCCGGTCAGCGCAGCCACGTAGTCGCCGGAAAAACGCACCCGCACCGGTTGTGCCTGTTCCATGCCTTCATAGAACTGGAAGCCACGGGTGTTGAGGTCGATGGTATTGCCATTGACCGAGGCCGCACCCGGACCATTGGCCACGCTTTCACGGCGATAACCCAAGGCATCGAGCTCGGTCAGGAAGTCGTCCTTGCTCAGCTTTTGTCCGACGAACAGCTCCAACGGCCGGGCATAGACCTTGGCCGGGATGGTCCAGCGCTTGCCGGAGAACTTCTCCTGGACCACGGCATCGAGATAGACCGCAAAACCGGCGAGCACGACGAGGCCCACTAGGCTGAGTTTAAGGGCCCAGCCCAGCCAGGGCCGCAAGCGGCTGGCGGGTGGTTTCTTGGGGGTACGGGGGGATCGGGTACGAGTCATGGCGGCGGATTATACGCACTTTGCTTCGGTTCAACATGAGCCCGCCACGCGGTTTGCGTTAGCGCGGCTTGCGGCCATAATGACGGCCTTGAATTTTTCCAGCCTATGAAGGACCGCCCGTGAGCCAATCCCTGATCGCCGCCCTGCAAAACCCGGCCCTCTACCCGCATCCCGTCGAAGCGTTCCAGGTCATCGAAACCCATATTTCCTGGGTATTGCTCACCGGTCCATACGCCTACAAATTCAAAAAGCCGGTCAACTTCGGCTTCCTCGATTTCACCAGCCTCCAGGCGCGCCAGCATTTCTGTGGCGAAGAGTTGCGCCTGAACCAGCGCCTGACCCAAGACCTGTATCTGGACGTGCTGCCGATTACCGGCAGCGTCGAAGCGCCACAACTGGGTGGCGACGGTCCGGCCATCGAATACGCCCTGAAGATGCGTCAGTTCCCCCAGAGCCAATTGCTCAGCACACTGCAAGCCAACGGCGAACTGACCACCGCGCACATCGACGAGATGGCCGCGCAGATCGCCCAGTTCCACCTCTCCACGCCCAAGGTGCCCGCCGACAACGCCGCCGGCACTCCGCAAAGCGTGATGGCGCCGGTGCTGCAGAACTTCGAACAGATCCGTCCGTTCCTCAACGACAAGGCCGACCTGTTGCAACTCGAAGCACTGCAAGCCTGGGCCGAAAGCAGTTTCGAACGCCTCAAGCCACTGTTCACCCAACGCAAGACCGAAGGTTTCATCCGCGAATGCCACGGTGATATCCACCTGGGCAACGCCACCGTGATCGACGGCAAAGTGGTGATTTTCGACTGCATCGAATTCAACGAACCGTTCCGTTTCACCGACGTCTACGCCGACACCGGCTTCCTGGCGATGGACTTGGAGGACCGTGGTCTCAAGTCCCTGGCGCGGCGTTTCGTCAGCCAGTACCTGGAACTGACCGGCGATTACCAGGGCCTGGAACTGCTGAACTTCTATAAAGCCTATCGCGCCCTCGTCCGGGCCAAAGTCGCGCTGTTCAGCATGCCGGCCGAAGCCGATCCGGTGCAGCGCGCCACCACCCTGCGCCAATACCGCAACTACGCCAACCTGGCCGAAAGCTACAGCACCATCCCTTCGCCTTTCCTGGCCATCACCCACGGTGTTTCGGCCGTTGGCAAAAGCCATGTCGCGATGCGCCTGGTCGAGGCACTGGGTGCCATTCGCCTGCGCTCGGACGTGGAGCGCAAGCGCCTGTTCGGCCAGCAACAGGTCCCCAACGACCCACAAGCCGGCATCTATAGCAGCGACGCCAGCAGCGCCACCTACACCCGCCTGCATGAAGTCGCCGCGGCGATCCTGCGCGCCGGATTCCCGGTAGTGATCGATGCCACCTACCTCAAGCACGATCAGCGCGACGCTGCGGCAAAAGTCGCCGAGGCCACCGGCGCTCCGTTCCTGATCCTCGACTGCGACGCGCCGCAAGCGGTCATCGAAAGCCGCCTGGCGCAGCGTCAGGCCGACCAGCAAGACCCCTCCGATGCGAATCTGGCGGTCATCGCCGCACAACAGTCCAGCCGCGAAGCCCTGACCCCGACGGAAATTCTCTGCAGCAAACAGGTCAAAACCAACGAAAGCGGCACGCTCGACATCGTGGTCGCGCAAATCCGTCAGCGCCTGCCAGGCCTGTAGATCACTATTTCGGCCGTGAAGCGACGCCCGGCTTCACGGCCGTCAAATAGTGGCACTATACTGGCGTCATAAAACCAACAGGTGATATGAAATGAGCCACCCCAAGATTCTCAACAGCCCGCTCTATGCCCTGCTGCGCAAAGATGACATTTCAGGCTTCAACAAGGAGCGCCCCCAAGGTACGGTCGACATGCGCGGCGGCGATTTTCGTGGCCTCGATCTGCGGGAGCTGAACGCGGACGACGTCGATTTCACCGATGCGTATTTCCGCGCTGCCGATTTACGCGGCATCGATTTCCGCAAATCGTCATTGGAAGGCGCGAGCCTGGCCCATGCGCAAATATCCGGCGCCTACTTCCCGCCTGAGTTGTCTGCCGACGAGATCCTGATGTCGATGAATTTCGGCACCCGGCTGCGCTACCGTACTCGCTGACACTGTCTGAACCGGGCCGGCCAACGCGCAGACCTGACACGACCGAACGGATCTCCAGTGCCCCCGCTTGCGCTGGAGAATGCAGCCCCTTCCCACTTCATCGTGCGTAATGCATTAGAAGCTTTTGCGTCGAATCCCACCAAAGAATCACGCTTTTCCTACTGACCGCTACACTGCTCAGAAGCTTGCCCACCGCACCAGTCGGCCGTCGCAAGGAGGCTCGATGAATGATGAACTGCAACACCTGAAGAATCTGGGCAAGACATCGGCCCAGTGGCTGCACGCCGTGGGTATCCACAGCGCTTCCGATCTACGCCGGCTCGGGGCGGTGGACGCCTATCGCGCCGTGCGCACACGCGGCTTCCGGGCGTCCAAGGTGTTGCTGTACGCCATCGAGGGCGCATTGATGGATGTGCATTGGAATGACATCCCCGCCGAACGCAAGGAAGCCCTGAACAAACAGCTGGACGCCCTTTCGACGCGTCACAAAGCCTGATGCCCTTTTCGTTTCCAGAGCGAACCCTGGCCGCGAGGTTATTTCGACAAATCGCACAAACAATGTTTGACATGGTAATGAGAATCGCTATGATTACCACATCCGGTCGCGAGACTGGTCGATATTTGAACAGCCCTTGGTTCGGACTCTCAGATATCTCCTCATCAGGCTAATCACGGTTATTTGACCCGGCTCTTGCCGGGTCTTTTTTTGCCCGCAAAAACGTCACTGTCCAATCTGTTCGCGCATTTGCGCACAATAATCCTGGGGTGGCATGGCCGGGGTGTACCACACGTAGTCCGCCATGGCGGAGGTCACGTCACGGCCCTCCTCGGCCAACATCAGGACGGTCGGTGCCTCGCTGGCGCCGAGATCCAGAGCATGCAGCGGTACGCCAAGATCTTTTCGCCCATGCCAGGCACCGACGAACAACAATGCCGGGGTCGGCGCTTGCAGCAGGCGTTCGGCCATGCGCCGGTCACGCTGTTGCTGCACGGCCAGCATCGGCGGCATTTGCGACTCCGGCAGCAAACCACAGTGGGACTCTCGGATCTGTCCCAACAGCTGTTCCTTCACCGTGGCGGCATTGGCGCGAGTGCCCATCAAGCCGGGCGCTTGCCGATAGAAACGCTGAATCTCGGCGGCGTCCAGGTTGGCGGCCAGCAACGGATAGCGTTGCGCCAGGGCAAACTCGACGACAGGCCCATACAGACTCCAATCCCAGCCGGGGGACCAGGCCAGCGCGCCGGGCAGATCCTTGGGCAAGGCAGGTAGCTGGCGGACCGAATCAACGCGTGGCTGCTGGGAGGGGGTGAGCATTTCCAACAACAGGCTGCCCTGGGCCCGCTGCCCGGCCAAGGCCTGGAGTAGCCAGAGCTGCAGCGCGTGGTGATCAGGATTGTCGTGCTGCTCCCCCACCACCACCCGCGGCGCCTTTGCCAGGCGTTCGACCAATGTCTGGGGCGTCACGGCCTGGCCGTTGTGCAGATCACGAATCCGTCCGCCGAGCGGAGGCGGCGTAAGGCTCTGGCACGCTGTCAGTACACTCAAGGCCAGAATCAGGAGCAGGCGCACGTCCGTATCCTCCAGGGCGCCCTCAGCGGGCAATGATCAATGGATGCCCGCGCTCCGGATGGTCTTGCACCAGCACGTCCAGGCCAAACACCGCCTTGAGCGGTTCCGGGCGCAGCACATGCCGGGGCGTGTCCAGGGCCACCGGCCGACCGGACGCGAGCAGCAACAGGCGATCACAGTAACGCGCCGCCAGGTTCAGGTCATGCAGGATCACCAGCACGGCAGCCCCGCGACTGGCGAATTCACGCACCGCCTGGAGGATGGTGTGCTGATGCAGCGGATCGAGCATCGAGGTCGGCTCGTCCAGCAGCAGGGTCTGCCCCGCCTCACCCGGCCACAACTGCGCCAACACCCGCGCCAGATGCACCCGTTGGCGTTCGCCGCCGGACAACGCCAGGTAGCTGCGACCGTGCAGATGCGCGGCGTCTGCCGCTTGCAGCGCCGCGGTGACGATTTGCTCGTCGCGCAGCCGGCCACTCTGGTGCGGCAGGCGTCCCATGCCGACGACTTCTTCGACACGGAAGGCAAAATCCAGGGTCGAGGACTGCGGCAAGACCGCCAGACGACGGGCGCGCTCGGCACCGTGCCATTGGGCCAGTGGCCGCTCATCGAGCCAGACCTGCCCCTGGCTCGGGCGCAATTCGCCACACAGGCCCGCCAACAAGGTACTTTTGCCCGCGCCGTTGGGCCCGAGCACACCGAGTACTTCGCCGGGATTGAGCAGCAGATCGATGTCCGCCAGCACGGTTTTGCGGCCACGCTGAATGTGCAGGTTCTGTGCGCGCAACATCAGGCACGCCCTCGTACCAATAGATAGAGGAAGAACGGCGCGCCGATGAAGGCCGTGACGATGCCGATCGGCAATTCCGCCGGGGCCAGCGCCAAGCGTGCCACCAAGTCGGCGAGCAACAACAGGCTTGCCCCCGCCAGCACTGAAGCGGGCAATAACACACGATGGTCGGGGCCGGCCACCAGACGCACCAGATGCGGCACCACCAGCCCGACGAAACCGATCATGCCCGCCGCCGCCACCGCCGCGCCAACCCCCAGGGCCGTACAGAACACCAACTCTCGCTTGAGGGCTTCGACGTTGACACCCAGGTGGGCAGCCTCGGACTCGCCCAGCAACAGCGCATTGAGTTGCCGAGCCCGGCGTGGCAGCCAGAGCGCCACGCCGGCGCTGACCAGCAACAGCGGCCACAACCTCGCGTAGCTGGCGCCGTTGAGACTGCCCAGGTTCCAGAACGTCAGGGTGCGCAGGGTCGCGTCATCCGCCAAGTAGGTGAAGAGGCCGACGGCGGAGCCGGACAGCGCGGTCAGGGCAATGCCGGCCAGGAGCATGGTCGCGACATGGGTCTGGCCATTGCGGCGACCGAGACGATAGACCAGCGCCGTCACACCGAGCCCGCCAAGGAACGCACACAACGACAACACGTAAGGGCCAAAGGCTTCGGGCAACCCGCCCAGTGCCGAGCCAGCAACGATGGCGAACGCGGCCCCCAGTGCCGCGCCGCTGGACACGCCCACCAGCCCCGGGTCGGCCAAGGGATTACGAAACAGCCCCTGCATCGCCACGCCGGACAACGCCAACACCCCACCCACCGCCAAGCCCAGCAGGGTGCGCGGCAAACGGATCTGGCCGAGGATCAGTTCGGCTTGCTCCAGGCCATCGGCGGTCACCGGCAAGCCCAACAGGCGCAAGGCGGCGCGCAAGGTGTCCAGCAGCGGCAAGCTCACCGGCCCCAGGGCCAGGGACAGCCAGGTCGCCAGCAGACACAGCAGGCCCAGGCCGATGAACAAGGTGCGTGGCTTGACCAACGAGGTCATGGCGCCGTGGCCGACGCAGCCGGATAGAAGCCTGCCGTCAGTTTCACCAGGCTTTGCGGCAACCGCGGGCCCAACCCGCCCACCAACAGCGTCGGGTCGAGCTCCATGACGCGCCCATCCCTGGCGGCCCGGGTCGAGGAAAGAATCGGGTTTTCCCTGAACAGCGCCGCACGCGCTTCTTCGCCACTCAAGGCACGGTCGGTAAAGACCAGCACTTCAGGATTCAGGCTGGCCAAGGTCTCCACGGAAAAAGACTTGTAGCCGCTGTGGGTCGCCAAGTTGTGACCGCCGGCCTGCTGCAACAACCAATCGGCGGCCGTGCCCAGGCCTGCGACCAGTGGCTTGCCGCCGGAACTGCCCACCAACAGCAATACGCCAGGCGCCTTTTGTTTGCGCTGGGCCTCGGTCACCCGGGCATGTTGCTGGGCGAGCTGTTCCTGATAACGGTCGAACAGCCGTGTCGCCTCGGCCTCGGCCCCCAGCAATTGCCCCAGGTGCTGCAAATTGCCCTGCAGGGTCGGCAGGTCTGGCGTGGCCGAGAACAATTCGACCTGCACACCGGCGCTGCGGATTTGCGCCAGCACGGGTGGCGGCCCCATTTCCTCGGTGCCCACCAGGATCTGCGGACGCAGGCTCAATACGCCCTCTGCGGACAGTAGTCGCTGATAGCCAATGCTGGGCAGGGCCCGCAAGGCTTCAGGATGCTGGCTAGTAGTGTCGACGCCCACCAGCTTCGACTCGCCCCCCAGCGCACTGACCCATTCCGACAAGGCGCCGCCGGCGCTGACCCAACGTTGCGGCAATTCAGCCGCGCCGGCCCCCTGGTTGACTAACAGTGCGACACAGAGCGCAACAACGCGGATGTTCAGGCGCATCGGGCAGCTTCCTCAAAGAAGTTTTTCGCAGGATTGGCCAGGCCAAGTATCCTCAACCACCTGTGAAGGAGGCGCCATTTGATAATTGTTTTCATTTGACCGTCAAGCATGGATCTTTTGCTGCATAAAGCCCATGTGGGAGCGAGCTTGCTCGCGATAGCGGTCGATCAGCCAATATTAAGGTGACTGGTACACCGCTATCGCGAGCAAGCTCGCTCCCACAGGGATTTACACCGACAGACATATAGAGACACACATGAAGTTTCTTTGTAGCGCCGCCGAAGTGCCCGACAACGGCAGTCGCGGTTTCGACCTCGATGGGCGCAAGGTGCTGGCCGTGCGACGCGCCGGCCAGGTGTATGCCTATCTCAACCGCTGCCCGCACCGTGGCGTGCCACTGGAATGGCAACCCGACCAGTTTCTCGACCCCAGCGCCAGCCTGATCCAGTGCGCCACTCACGGCGCATTGTTCCTGATCGAAAGCGGTGAATGCGTGGCCGGCCCCTGCGCCGGTCAGTTCCTGGCTGCGCTAGACAGCCGGGAGGACGAGCAAGGCATCTGGGTCGAGCTGTAGCGGTTCAAGCAATACCGGCAACGCACGGTCCACCCACATCTGCTCGGGCGTCAACGTAACCCCGTAGGCCAGCACCTCCACACCCGCCGACACCGCATCACGCAAGGCAGCGGCGTACGCCGGGTCGATCTCGTGTGCCGGGCGTACCGCCTCGATGCCGCTCAGGTTCACGCAATACAGCTGCACTGCCCGCACGCCTTCCCGAGCCAGGCAGGCAAGCTCCCTCAAATGTTTGGCCCCGCGCAGGGTCACTGCATCGGGAAACGCGGCCACATTAGTACCATCGAAACCCAGCGTGACACTTTTGACTTCGACCCAGGCCGAGCCCTGAGCGTAGTCCAGGCGAAAATCGATACGACTGTTTTCCACGCCATAAGCCACTTCACGCTTGAGCCCGGTAAACCCGTTCAATTCAGTGATGACTCCGGCGCGCAAGGCTTCTTCGACCAAAGCGTTGGCCCGCGCGGTATTGATGCAGGCCAGCCGCCCTTGAGGGGTTTCACCGATTTCCCAGGTGCCGGGCAACTTGCGCTTGGGGTCGCTGGAGCGACTGAACCAGACACGGGCGCCTTCGGCCATGCAATTGAGCATCGAGCCGGTGTTGGGGCAGTGAATAGTAAGGAGTTCGCCGTGAACGGTCTCGATATCTGCGAGAAAACGCTTGTAACGTCGAATCAGACGCCCCTCTTCCAGTGCAGGAGAAAAACGCATCAGCCTTGCCAGCTCCGCAGTCCACGTTCGATTCGCGCCACCGCTTCCTGTAGCCGCGGCAAGCTCTGTGTGTAGGCGAACCGCACATGGTGGCTGGCCTGATGGCGGCCGAAATCCAGACCCGGCGTGAAGGCCACGTGTTCGGTTTCCAGAAAGTGCTGGCAGAACGCAAAGGCATCGCCGCCGAACGCGCTGATATCGGCATAGAGGTAAAACGCCCCCTGCGGTTCCACCGCGATACCGAAGCCCAGCTCCCGCAAGGCCGACAGCAGAAAGTCGCGGCGCAGCGCGAACTCGGCCCGCCGCTGCTCGAAGATTTCGATCGTGGCGGGCTCGAAACAGGCCAGGGCAGCATACTGGGCCATGCTCGGCGCACTGATGTAGAGGTTCTGCGCAAGCTTTTCCAGCTCGCCGATGGCTGCCGACGGGGCCACCAGCCAGCCAAGCCGCCAGCCGGTCATGCCGAAATACTTGGAAAAACTATTGAGGACAAAGGCGTCGTCGTCGACTTCCAGCACGCTGGCGGCGTCGGTGCCGTAGGTCAGGCCATGATAGATCTCGTCCACCACCAGATGGCCGTTGTGGCCCTTGATGGCCTTGGACAACCCTGCCAACTCGTCCCGGGTGAGAATCGTCCCGGTCGGATTGGCCGGCGAGGCCACCAACGCACCGACGCTGTCCTGGTCCCAATGGCGATTCACCAGGTCTGGCGTCAATTGGTAGCGCACATCCGGCCCCACGGGCACCAATTGCGCCGCGCCTTCGACCAAACGCAAGAAATGACGGTTGCACGGATAGCCGGGGTCGGCCAACAGCCAATGCTTGCCCGGGTCCACCAGCAAGGCGCTGGCCAGTAGCAACGCGCCAGAGCCGCCCGGCGTGATCATGATACGTCGAGGATCGATGTCGACCCCGTAGCGCTGCCTGTAGAAACCTGAGATGGCCTCGCGCAGCTCGGGGATGCCACGGGCCGCAGTGTAACGGGTCTTGCCCGCCGCCAGCGCCGCCTGGCCGGCCTGGATGATCGGCTCGGCGGTGGTGAAATCCGGCTCGCCTATCTCCAAGTGGATGACGTCATGCCCGGCGGCTTGCAGTTCGTTGGCGCGGGCCAACAGCGCCATCACATGGAAAGGTTCGATGGCGCGGCTGCGCGCACTGTAGGGCTGAGCCATTGGCCTTCCTTCAGGGGAAAAGAACCGATTCTACCCAACTCAGGAACAACTGCGGGAACGCGCGCGAACCCAAAGCGGTCTGAGCCCTCGGATTGCAGGAAATGACTCCTGCGATTGGCCCAGGCTTGACTAGAATCAAGCATTGAGCAGGTTGACATCCCCACCGAAGCGAACCCGATCACGTTTTACAGGCCCCGGCCGCCGCAGGCTCGACAACCGGGAGTAGCGCGGCCCGATTTGATCTGGTAAGTTCGCCCGCTTGCAGCCGCAGGGCCGGCAGGTGTCGGTGATGGAGCAATCCTGCGTAGTGGATTACAAGAGTAGAGGCGGTCCATTCATGCCCACCCAAGCAAAGCAAAATCAAAATCAGTCGCTCAGCGGGTTTGAGCCTTACGTCCCGCAAGCTGGCGAAGAGTACATGGGCGCCCCCATGCGCGCGCACTTCACCAAGATCCTGAACAAGTGGAAACAGGACTTGATGCAGGAAGTCGACCGCACCGTGGATCACATGAAAGACGAAGCGGCCAACTTCCCCGACCCGGCCGACCGTGCCAGTCAGGAAGAAGAGTTCAGCCTCGAGCTGCGCGCCCGTGACCGTGAGCGCAAGCTCATCAAGAAAATCGACAAGACGCTGCAACTGATCGAAGACGAAGAATACGGTTGGTGCGAGTCCTGTGGCGTCGAGATCGGCGTCAAGCGTCTGGAAGCCCGTCCGACCGCCGACATGTGTGTCGACTGCAAGACCCTGGCGGAAATCAAGGAAAAACAGGTCGGCAAGTAATCGCCGAGGCTGTCACCGAAACGGAGCGTTCATACGCTCCGTTTTTTGTTTCTGGCACCTTCGGTACACCCAATACCCTTGTGGGAGCGAGCTTGCTCGCGATGACGGCGGCATATTCAATACGGGTGCAAGCTGACCCACCGCTATCGCGAGCAAGCTCGCTCCCACAGGGATAGGTTTCGTCAGCAAGCGTTATATCCCTACCGCTCAGACTCAGTAACATTCGCCCTATGACTGCCACCGCCCCCTACATCGGACGCTTCGCCCCCACCCCCAGCGGCCACTTGCACTTCGGCTCACTGGTCGCCGCACTGGCGTCGTACCTTGATGCCCGGGCCGTGGACGGGCGTTGGTTGCTGCGCATGGAAGACCTCGACCCGCCTCGGGAAGAACCGGGTGCGCAAGCGGCGATTCTCAAGGCGCTGGAAAGCTACGGGTTCGAATGGGACGGCGAGATGGTTCGCCAAAGCGAGCGCCATGATGCCTACGACCAGGTCATCAACCGGCTATTCAGCCAGGGCCTGGCCTATGCCTGCACCTGTTCGCGCAAGCAACTGGAGGCGTATCAAGGCATTTATCCGGGCCTGTGCCGCAATGCCGGGCACGGCACCGAGGACGCCGCCATCCGCCTGCGTGTCCCTGAGCTTGAGTACCACTTCACCGACCGGGTCCAGGGCGAGTTCCGCCAGCACCTGGGCCGTGAGGTCGGTGATTTCGTGATCCGCCGCCGCGACGGGCTCTACGCCTATCAATTGGCCGTGGTCCTGGACGACGCCTGGCAAGGGGTGACCGATATCGTGCGCGGCGCCGACCTGCTGGACTCCACGCCGCGCCAGCTCTATTTGCAAGAACTGCTCGGCTTGCCACAACCGCGTTACCTGCACGTGCCATTGATCACCCAGCCCGACGGGCACAAGCTCGGCAAATCCTACCGTTCACCGCCGCTGGCGGCCGACCAGGCCACGCCGCTGTTGCTGCGGGCGTTGCGCGCACTAGGCCAGCAACCGGGCCTCGAACTGCTCGACGCCAGCCCACGGGAACTGCTGGCCTGGGGCATTCGCCACTGGGACGCGGGCAAGATCCCGCGCACACTGAGCCTGCCCGAAGCGCAAATACGTTGACGGCCCTTGCAGCTTGGCGCCCATCCGTTACCATCGCCGCACGTTTTCGGGCACGCGCATAAATTAGAGAGGCCGGGATGTATATCTATCGCTTGGTCCTGCTCCTGGTAGTGGGGATTTACTTGTTCTCCCCGGCCATCATGGATTGGTGGATCGATGCCACGGGTGCCTGGTATCGGCCGTATCTGCTCTGGCTGATCCTGATTGTCGTGACCTTCATCCTGCAGAGCCAAAAAGATGCCGATGAGCTTTAGCCTGACCCAGATGATCCTGATCAGCGCCGCCTACCTGGCGGTGCTGTTCGGCGTGGCCTGGATCAGCGAACGGGGCATGATCCCCCGGGCGATCATCCGTCACCCGCTGACCTACACCCTCTCACTGGGTGTCTACGCCAGCGCGTGGGCGTTCTATGGCACGGTCGGGCTGGCCTATCAGTACGGTTATGGTTTCCTCTCCAGTTACCTCGGTGTATCGGGCGCGTTCCTGCTGGCGCCAGTGTTGCTCTACCCGATCCTGAAAATCACCCGCACCTACCAACTTTCCTCCCTGGCCGACCTGTTCGCGTTTCGCTTTCGCAGCACCTGGGCCGGCGCCCTGACCACGATCTTCATGCTGGTCGGGGTGTTACCGTTGCTGGCCCTGCAAATGCAGGCCGTGGCCGACTCCATCAGCATCCTGACCCGCGAACCGGTGCAGCACCGGGTGGCGTTGAGTTTCTGCGTACTGATCATCCTGTTCACGATTTTCTTCGGTTCCCGGCACATCGCCACGCGGGAGAAACACGAAGGCCTGGTGTTCGCGATCGCCTTCGAGTCGGTGATCAAGCTGATCGCCATCGGCGGCGTCGGTCTCTATGCCCTGTACGGCGTGTTCGACGGCCCGCAACAGCTGGAAGTGTGGCTGCTGCAGAACCAGACCGCCCTCGCCGCCCTGCACACGCCCTTGCAGGAAGGCCCGTGGCGCACGCTGTTGCTGGTGTTCTTCGCCTCGGCCATCGTGATGCCGCACATGTATCACATGACCTTTACCGAAAACCTCAACCCGCGCTCGCTGGTGAGCGCCAGTTGGGGCCTGCCGTTGTTCCTGCTGCTGATGAGCCTGGCGGTGCCGTTGATCTTGTGGGCCGGCTTGAAGCTGGGCGCCAGCACCAACCCGGAATACTTCACCCTGGGCATCGGCATCGCCGCCAACAGCAAGGCCCTGGCGTTGCTGGCCTACGTTGGCGGCCTCTCGGCGGCCAGCGGCTTGATTATCGTCACCACGCTGGCCTTGTCGGGCATGGCCCTCAACCACCTGGTGCTGCCGCTCTACCAGCCACCGGCCGAAGGCAACATCTATCGCTGGCTGAAATGGACTCGACGGGCGCTGATCGTCGCGATCATCATGGCCGGCTACGGTTTCTACCTGATGCTGGGCGACGGGCAGGACCTGGCCAACCTGGGCATCGTCGCCTTCGTCGCCACCTTGCAGTTCCTGCCCGGCGTGCTGTCGGTGCTGTATTGGCCGACCGCCAACCGCCGCGGCTTCATCGCCGGCCTGCTGGCGGGAATCCTGGTGTGGCTGGTGGCGATGCTGCTGCCGCTGATGGGTAACTTGCAGGGTTTCTATATTCCGCTGCTGAACATGATCTACGTGCTCGACGACACCAGTTGGCACATGGCGGCCATCGCCTCCCTGGCGGCGAACGTGCTGATGTTCACCCTGATCTCGCTGTTCACCAACGCCAGCAGCGAAGAAGCCAGCGCCGCCGAAGCCTGTGCGGTGGACAACGTTCGTCGCCCGCAGCGCCGCGAGCTGCACGCCGCCTCGCCCCAGGAGTTCGCCACGCAACTGGCCAAGCCCCTCGGCGCCAAGGCTGCGCAAAAGGAAGTCGAACAGGCCCTGCGCGATCTTTACCTGCCCTTCGATGAACGCCGCCCGTATGCCTTGCGGCGCCTGCGAGACCGGATCGAGGCCAACCTGTCCGGCCTGATGGGCCCCAGCGTGGCCCAGGACATGGTCGAGACGTTCCTGCCCTACAAGGCCGGTGGCGAGAACTATGTCACCGAAGACATCCACTTCATCGAAAGCCGCCTCGAGGATTACCACTCGCGCCTCACCGGCCTGGCTGCCGAACTGGACGCCTTGCGCCGTTACCACCGCCAGACCTTGCAGGAACTGCCGATGGGTGTGTGTTCCCTGGCCAAGGACCAGGAAATCCTGATGTGGAACAAGGCCATGGAAGAACTGACCGGGATCGCCGCCCAGCGCGTGGTCGGTTCACGCCTGAGCACCTTGGGCGAGCCATGGAAAGGCTTGCTGCAAGGCTTCATCGACCTGCCGGACGAGCATCTGCACAAACAGCACCTGGCCCTCGACGGCCAGACCCGGTGGCTGAACCTGCACAAGGCGGCGATCGACGAGCCGTTGGCACCCGGTAACAGCGGCTTGGTACTGCTGGTGGAAGACCTGACCGACACCCAGATGCTCGAAGACAAGCTGGTCCACTCCGAACGACTGGCAAGCATTGGCCGGTTGGCCGCCGGGGTGGCCCATGAAATCGGCAACCCGATCACCGGCATCGCCTGCCTGGCGCAGAACCTGCGCGAAGAGCGCGAGGACGACGGTGAGCTGACGGAAATCAGCGGTCAGATCCTCGAACAGACCAAACGCGTTTCGCGCATCGTCCAGTCGCTGATGAGCTTCGCCCATGCCGGCGGTCACCAGCACAATGACGAGCCCGTCTGCCTGGCCGAAGTGGCCCAGGATGCCATTGGTCTGCTGGCCCTCAACCGGCGCAATTTCGAGGTGCAATTCTTCAACCTGTGCGACCCGGACCATTGGGTCGATGGCGACCCCCAGCGGCTCGCCCAGGTATTGATCAACCTGCTCTCCAACGCGCGGGACGCCTCACCGGCCGGCAGCGCGGTGCGGGTCAAGAGCGAGGCTTTCGAACACACGATCGACCTGATCGTCGAAGACGAAGGCAGTGGTATCCCACAGAACATCATGGACCGATTGTTCGAACCCTTCTTCACCACCAAGGATCCTGGCGAAGGCACCGGTCTGGGCCTCGCACTGGTCTATTCCATCGTTGAAGAGCATTATGGACAAATCACCATCGACAGCCCGGCCGATGTTCAGAGCCAACGCGGCACCCGTATCCGGGTGACCTTGCCGCGTCATGTCGAAGCGACGTCCGCTGTGAACTGAGACCGTCGAGAGAATCGAATCAATGCCGCACATTTTGATCGTCGAAGACGAAACAATTATCCGCTCCGCCTTGCGCCGCCTGCTGGAACGCAACCAGTACCAGGTCAGCGAAGCCGGTTCAGTGCAGGAAGCACAAGAACGTTTCAGCATCCCCACGTTTGACCTGATCGTCAGTGACCTGCGCCTGCCGGGCGCACCGGGTACCGAGTTGATCAAGCTCGGCCAGGGCACGCCAGTGCTGATCATGACCAGCTACGCCAGCCTGCGCTCGGCGGTCGACTCCATGAAAATGGGTGCGGTGGACTACATCGCCAAACCGTTCGACCACGACGAGATGCTCCAGGCCGTAGCCCGCATCCTGCGCGACCGACAGGCGGCGACCAGCAACCCGGCGGAACCCGTTGGCAAGGCCAGCGCTTCTGCAAAAGCCGGTGCCAGCAACACTAACGGCGAAATTGGCATCATCGGTTCCTGCCCGCCCATGCAGGACCTGTACAGCAAGATTCGCAAAGTGGCGCCGACCGACTCCAATGTCCTGGTCCAGGGCGAGTCCGGCACCGGCAAGGAGCTGGTGGCCCGCGCCCTGCACAACCTGTCGCGCCGGGCCAAGGCACCGATGATCTCGGTGAACTGCGCGGCGATTCCGGAAAGCCTGATCGAGTCCGAACTGTTCGGTCACGAGAAAGGTGCGTTCACCGGCGCCAGCGCCGGGCGTGCCGGGCTGGTGGAAGCGGCGGACGGCGGCACGTTGTTCCTCGATGAAATCGGCGAGCTGCCACTGGAAGCCCAGGCGCGGTTGCTGCGGGTGCTCCAGGAAGGCGAAATCCGCCGGGTCGGCTCGGTGCAGTCGCAGAAGGTCGATGTCCGCCTGATCGCGGCCACCCACCGTGATCTCAAGAGCCTGGCGAAAATCGGCCAGTTCCGCGAAGACTTGTACTACCGCTTGCACGTGATCGCCTTGAAGCTTCCGGCCTTGCGCGAGCGTGGCGCGGACGTCAATGAAATCGCCCAGGCGTTTTTGGCCCGCCAGAGCGCGCGAGTCAACCGTACCGACCTCAAGTTCGCCCCGGATGCCGAACAAGCCATTCGTCATTACGCTTGGCCGGGTAACGTTCGGGAGCTGGAAAACGCGGTCGAGCGGGCAGTGATCCTGTGCGAGAGCCCGGAAATCTCTGCCGACCTGCTGGGCATCGACATTGAACTGAGTGATCTGGACGATGAAGAATTCATCGGCCTGGCCCCACAACAGGGCGGCGCTGCCAACAACACCAGCCACGAACCCACCGAAGACCTGTCCCTGGAAGACTACTTCCAGCATTTCGTCCTGGAACATCAGGACCACATGACCGAGACCGAACTGGCCCGCAAGCTGGGCGTCAGCCGCAAGTGCCTGTGGGAACGGCGCCAGCGCCTGGGGATCCCACGGCGCAAGACCGGGGCGACCAGCGAAAGCTGATTGGTGGGAGCGAGCTTGCTCGCGATGGCAGTGTGTCAGTCACCCTTTGTGCAAACTGATACGCCGCCATCGCGAGCAAGCTCGCTCCCACAGAGGGAAGGTTCGAACACTGATGAATGTGAAAAAACTGTTACCCCAGTCTTTTTCACGTAACAGAAGCCGGGGTTTACGGTAACGAAACCCCGGCTTTTTTTCGCCTCGGAAAAATGGCTATAACCATAGAACCCCCGGTTTCTCTGGGTTTCGCAAAAGTTGGCACGCACCCTGCTATAGCTTTGGTACAAGAACAATAACAAGCAATGCAAAAGACAATAAAAATAAGACGAATCGACTCACGCACAATAAAAACAAGACGGCGAGAGGCGCAGCTAACTGATTCTTTTGGAGAGGCGTTGTATTTGGGGCTTGCCCCACAACCAGGCCGAGAACAATAAAAACTGTCTCAAGACAGGTGCCTGAACTGGTTGGATCGATTGATCACTGCAACACAGCGACCAAAGCAATCCGTTTGCTCTTGGCTCCCGATTGGGAGGGTCACGAAGGGAAAACCTCGTGGCGCGGGCACTCAACAAAAACAAGAAGCCCGAAACCAATAATAAAAACAGAGCACGCAACTAATTCTGGGGGAGCTTCGGCTCCCCTTGTGGTTTCTGTCATTCCCCTTCCCTGAAGCCTACAAAGCTTGTCGCTTGAAGCTTGCAGCTCAAAACTGCTCCGTCCTACACCATCCCTCGACTAAATGCTAGAATCCCCGCCCATCATGCGGTCATTCTTCGTTTTTGGCCGAATATTCCTTCAAACAGTGCATCCCATGCTGAAGAAGCTGTTCCAGTCATTCCGTTCTCCCTTGCGTCGTACGCAACACATTCGCAGCACGCCTGAAGTGCTCAACAGCGGCCAGCATTCGCTGCAAAAGGCCCAGTTCAGCCGTTATGCGGTGAACATCGTCGAACGTTTGCAGAACGCCGGCTACCAGGCTTACCTGGTCGGCGGTTGCGTGCGCGACATGCTGCTCAACATCACGCCCAAGGATTTCGACGTCGCCACCAGCGCCACGCCGGAACAGATACGGGCCGAGTTTCGCAATGCACGGATCATCGGCCGGCGCTTCAAGCTGGTCCATATCCACTTCGGCCGCGAAATCATCGAAGTGGCGACCTTTCGCGCCAACCACCCGCAAAACGATGAAGAGGAAGACAGCAACCAGTCTTCCCGCAATGAGAGCGGGCGCATCCTGCGCGATAACGTCTACGGCACACTGGAAGAAGACGCGCAGCGCCGCGACTTCACCATCAACGCCCTGTATTACGATCCGGTCAGCGAGCGCATCCTCGATTACGCCAACGGCGTACACGACATTCGCAATCGCCTGATCCGTCTGATCGGTGATCCGAAGCAGCGCTACCAGGAAGACCCGGTGCGGATGCTGCGGGCCGTGCGTTTCGCCGCCAAGCTGGATTTCGGCATCGAAAAACACAGCGCCCTGCCGATTCGCGAACTGGCGCCCATGCTGCGGGAAATTCCTTCGGCGCGCCTGTTCGAGGAAGTGCTCAAGCTGTTCCTGTCAGGCAACGCGGCCGACACCTTCGAAATGCTGGTGGACCTGCAGCTGTTCGATCCGCTGTTCCCCGCCAGCGCCGAGGCCCTGGAGCACAACCCGACCTATACCCACACCTTGATCAGCGAAGCACTGATCAACACCGACCTGCGCATCAAGCAGAACAAGCCAGTGACGCCGGCGTTCCTGTTCGCCGCCTTGCTCTGGCCTGCCCTGCCGGCCCGGGTGCTGCGCCTGCAAGACCGTGGCATGCCACCGATCCCGGCGATGCAGGAAGCCGCCCACGAGTTGATCGCCGAACAGTGCCAGCGCATCGCTATTCCAAAACGCTTCACGATGCCGATCCGCGAGATCTGGGACATGCAGGAGCGCCTGCCACGGCGCAGCGGCAAACGGGCCGACCTGCTGCTGGACAACCCGCGTTTCCGCGCCGGCTACGACTTCCTGCTGCTGCGTGAAAGCGCAGGCGAGCAGACCGATGGCCTGGGCGAATGGTGGACCGATTACCAGGACGCCAACGACAGCGAGCGCCGCGACATGATTCGTGAACTCAGCGGCAAGGATGACGGCGCCAGTGGCCCGCGCAAGCGCCGCCGCAGCAGCGGTGCCAAGCGCAAACGTGCCGGCGTACCGAGCGCATCGGGCGAGTAATCGATGGAACGCATCTACATCGGCATGGGCAGCAACCTGGCCGAACCCGCCGAACAATTGCGCAGTGCCGTCCAGGCGCTGGCGCAATTGCCCGACACCCAACTGGTGGGGGTCTCGGCGTTTTATCAAAGCGATTCCCTGCTACCCGGCCAACCGCGCTACACCAACGCGGTGGCGGCGCTGGACAGCCACCTGGCACCGCTTGACTTGCTCGATGCGCTGCAAGCCATCGAAACCGGACAGGGTCGCGAACGCCTCGAACGCTGGGGCCCACGCACCCTGGACCTGGATATCCTGCTGTTTGGCGAGCGCCTGATCGACGAGCCTCGCCTCAAGGTCCCCCACTACCACATGCAGGCCCGGGCCTTTGTCCTGTACCCGCTGGCCGAATTGGCCCCCGCCGACTTGCGCCTGGCCGATGGGCGCCTGCTCAAGGATCTCCTTGCGGCGTGCCCATTCGTTGGTCTGGAACGCTTGCCACCGAACTGAAGCAGTTCCTCTTGTGGGAGCAAAGCTTGCTCGCGATTGCGGTGGGCCAGTGAACATCCATACCGTCTTCTGATCCACCGCCATCGCGAGCAAGCTTTGCTCCCACAGGATGCGGTACTGGACAGTCATTCCGGGGACACGCTCCTACGCTGAAACGCATCAGTAACCCCGGTAACACCCGGCGGTAACACATCCAATTGACTTCCCCCTTACTCCTCACGACTATAGGCGTCCCGTAGCCGCCAACGCGGCGTTTAAAGGGCGCAATCCAGGCCTTACAAGCACCACGCATAGAAGGTGCGCCTGTATAAATGGCGAATCATGCGCGTTACTCGCAGTAGTTCACGAGCGCCTAATGAGGACTTTTTCATGCCAGCTATTACCCTGACCACGCTGCAAGGTCTCAAGCAAAAAGGTGAAAAAATCACCATGCTGACCTGCTATGACGCAACCTTCGCCCATGCCTGCAATGAGGCCGGTGTCGAAGTGCTGCTGGTGGGCGATTCCCTCGGCATGGTGCTGCAAGGTCACGACAGCACGCTGCCGGTGACCACCGCCGAGATGGCCTACCATGTGGCCGCCGTCAAACGCGGTAACACCGATGCGTTGATCCTCGCCGACCTGCCGTTCATGGCCTACGCCACCCTCGAACAAACCATGACCAACAGCGCCATGCTGATGCAGGCCGGTGCCCACATGGTCAAGGTCGAAGGCGCGTTGTGGCTGGCCGATTCGATTCGGCTGCTGGCCGAGCGGGGTATCCCAGTGTGCGCGCACCTGGGCCTGACCCCCCAAGCGGTGAATATCCTCGGCGGCTACAAGGTCCAGGGCCGCAATGAAAACCAGGCGCGGCAGATGCGCGCCGATGCGATTGCGCTGGAGCAGGCGGGTGCGGCGATGTTGCTGCTCGAATGCGTGCCCAGCGAACTGGCGGAAGAAATCACCCAGGCGGTGAAGATCCCGGTGATCGGGATCGGCGCCGGCAACGCCACCGATGGCCAGGTGCTGGTGCTGCACGACATGCTCGGGCTGTCGATCACCGGTCGCGTGCCCAAGTTCGTGAAGAACTTCATGGTCGGGCAAACCTCCATCCAGGGCGCCCTGAGTGCCTACGTCGCGGAAGTCAAGGCGGCGACCTTCCCGGGCGCCGAACACGGGTTTTCCGCATGAACACCGTCAAAACCGTACGCGAACTGCGGGCCGCCGTAGCCCGTGCCCGTGGCGAAGGCAAGCGCATCGCCTTCGTGCCGACCATGGGCAACCTGCACAGCGGTCATGTGGCGCTGGTGACCAAGGCCGCACAACGGGCCGACTTCGTGGTGGCGAGCATTTTCGTCAATCCGCTGCAATTCGGCGCTGGCGAAGACCTGGACAAATACCCCCGCACCCTCGCGGCCGACCAGGAAAAACTGCTCCAGGCCGGCTGCCAACTGCTGTTCGCCCCCAGCGTCGAAGAGATGTACCCCGACGGCATGGCCGGACAGACCCGGGTCAGCGTCCCGCAATTGTCCGAAGGCTTGTGCGGCGCCAGCCGTCCCGGGCATTTCGAGGGCGTGGCGACGGTGGTCAGCAAGCTGTTCAACATGGTCCAGCCTGACCTGGCGGTGTTTGGCCAGAAAGACTTCCAGCAACTGGCGGTGATCCGCGCCCTGGTCCATGACTTGAACATGCCGATCCAGATCATCGGCGAGCCGACCGTGCGCGCCGAGGATGGCTTGGCGCTGTCGTCGCGCAACGGCTTCCTCAGCCCGGATCAACGTGCCGTCGCGCCCGTGGTCTATCGCGTCCTGAGCCAGATCGCCGAGGCAATCAAGCAGGGCCAGCGGGATTTCCCCGCGCTGATCGGCGCGCAGCTCAAGCAACTCGAAGCCGCCGGCCTGCGTCCCGATTACCTGGAAATCCGTCACGCCAAGACCCTGCGCCCAGCGTTGAGCGAGGACCGCGACCTGGTGATTCTGGTGGCCGCCTTCCTCGGTACCACGCGCCTGATCGACAACCTGCATCTGGATCTCGACACCCCCGCCTGAACACCACAAAACCCTGTGGGAGCGAGCTTGCTCGCGATAGCAGTGGGACAGTTGATGTAATGCTGACTGACACACCGCCATCGCGAGCAAGCTCGCTCCCACAGTGGACCAGTAATATCCCCAACACCTCCGTCTGTCGGCCCTTTCCCACCCTCGTTGTATAAAAAAGTACCGGGAACCGGTCTTACAAAGTCAAGACAGATCGCAACGCGAGGTTTACTGTAGTCGCCCTGTGTCTGGCGATCGTGTCGATGCAGTGTCCGGACGCCCACCTCGAGCCGCGCCGGAATTTTTAGTGTACAAAAGGTCGTTCAAGTAAAAAGGAAACCCGCAGCGATGGCGTATTACCGAACCCCTCATGACGTGACCGCTCTGCCAGCCTGGCAAGCGCTGAATGACCACCGCAAAGCCATGCAGGATTTCAGCATGCGCGAAGCGTTCAATGCCGATCCGCAGCGTTTCACTCAATTCACCCTGTCGAGCTGCGGCCTGTTTCTCGACTACTCGAAAAACCTGATCAACGCCCAGACCCGCGACCTGCTGGTGGGCCTGGCCAACGAAGTCGACCTCAAGGGCGCGATCAAGTCGCTGTTCGAAGGCGAAATCGTCAACGCCTCGGAAAACCGCCCTGCCCTGCACACCGCCCTGCGTCGGCCGGTGGGCGACAAATTGCTGGTCAACGGCGTCAACGTGATGCCGGACGTGCACAAAGTGCTGAACCAGATCACTGACCTGGTCGGCCGCATTCACGACGGCCTGTGGCGCGGCTACACCGAGAAGCCGATCACCGACGTGGTGAACATCGGCATCGGTGGTTCTTTCCTCGGCCCGGAACTGGTGTCCGAAGCGCTGTTGTCCTACGCGCAAAAAGGTGTTCGCTGCCACTACCTGGCGAACATCGACGGCAGCGAGTTCCATGAACTGACCATGAAGCTGCGCGCCGAGACCACGCTGTTCATCGTCTCGTCGAAATCCTTCAACACCCTGGAAACCCTGAAGAACGCCCAGGCCGCCCGCGCCTGGTACCTGGCCCAGGGTGGTTCCGAAGCGGAGCTGTATCGCCACTTCATCGCCGTGTCGAGCAACAACGCCGCCGCCGTGGCCTTCGGTATCCGTGAAGAGAACATCTTCCCGATGTGGGACTGGGTCGGCGGGCGTTACTCGCTGTGGTCGGCCATCGGCCTGCCGATCGCCCTGGCCATCGGCATGTCGAACTTCAAGGAATTGCTCTCCGGCGCCTATTCCATGGACCAGCATTTCCAGAGCGCCCCGTTCGAGCAGAACATGCCGGTGCTGCTGGCGCTGCTGGGCGTGTGGTATGGCAATTTCTGGGGCGCGCAGAGCCATGCGATCCTGCCGTACGACCACTACCTGCGCAACATCACCAAGCATTTGCAGCAGTTGGACATGGAATCCAACGGCAAGAGCGTGCGCCAGGACGGTACCCCGGTGTCGACCGACACGGGCCCAGTGATCTGGGGCGGCGTCGGCTGCAACGGTCAGCACGCCTACCACCAGTTGCTGCACCAGGGCACCCAGTTGATCCCGGCCGACTTCATCGTGCCGATCGTCAGCTTCAACCCGGTTTCCGACCATCACCAGTGGCTGTACGCCAACTGCCTGTCCCAGAGCCAGGCACTGATGCTGGGCAAGACCCGCGCCGAGGCCGAAGCCGAGTTGCGGGACAAGGGCGCCAGCGAAGAAGAGGTGCAGAAACTGGCCTCCCACAAGGTGATTCCGGGCAACCGTCCGAGCAACACCCTCGTGGTCGAACGCATCAGCCCACGCCGCCTTGGCGCACTGGTGGCGCTGTATGAACACAAGGTGTTCGTGCAGAGCGTAGTCTGGGGCATCAACGCCTTCGACCAATGGGGCGTGGAGCTGGGCAAGGAACTGGGCAAGGGTGTCTACAACCGCCTGGTGGGCAGCGAAGAAAGCCCGGCCGACGACGCCTCGACCCAGGGCTTGATCAACTACTTCCGCGGGCGTCACCGCGGCTGATCGAGTTCACCGCTAATCCCTGTGGGAGCGAGCTTGCTCGCGATGGCGGTGTGTCAGTCAACCTCTGTGTTACTGATCCACCCCCATCGCGAGCAAGCTCGCTCCCACAGTTGCTTTGTGCATGACTTGAACCCTCAGGCTACTGGGCGCATCTTTATGACTTGTCGCAAAAACAAGAATAAGGAACCGTCATGTTCGATATCAGCCAGTACCCCCACGCCGATGCCGTCCGCCGGGCTGCGCAACTGAGTCAGGACGAGTACAAGCGGCTCTACAAAGAATCCATCGAACACCCCAGCGCCTTCTGGGCCGAGCAGGCCACGCGCTTTCTCGACTGGATGACGCCCTGGCAAACCGTCCAGCGCTATGACCTCAAGAACGGCGACGCGTCCTGGTTCGCCGGCGGCAAGCTGAACGTCAGCGCCAATTGCATCGACCGTCACCTGGACACCCGTGGCGACCAGGTCGCGATCATCTGGGAAGGCGACGACCCCGCCGAATCGGCGCAAATCACCTACAAGAAACTGCACAATCATGTGTGCCGCCTGGCCAACGTGCTGAAAAGCCGTGGCGTGAAGAAAGGCGACCGGGTCTGCATCTACATGCCGATGATTCCCGAGGCCGCCTACGCCATGCTCGCCTGCACCCGCATCGGCGCGGTGCATTCGGTGGTGTTCGGCGGCTTCTCGCCGGACTCCCTGCGCGATCGGATTCTCGATGCCGACTGCCGCACCGTGATCACCGCTGACGAAGGCGTGCGTGGCGGACGCTTCATACCGCTCAAGCGCAACGTCGACAAGGCCCTGGAAAGCTGCCCGAACGTCAGCACCGTGCTGGTGGTCGAGCGCACCCAGGGCGAGGTGGGCTGGGTTGAAGGTCGTGACCTCTGGTATCACCAGGCCATGCACGACATCAGCGACGACTGCCCGCCCGAACCGATGGACGCCGAAGACCCGCTGTTTATCCTCTACACCTCCGGCAGTACCGGCAAACCCAAGGGTGTGCTGCACACCACGGGCGGCTATCTGCTGCAAGCGGCGATGACATTCAAGTACGTGCTCGACTACCGCGACAACGAAGTGTTCTGGTGCACCGCCGACGTCGGCTGGGTCACCGGCCATAGCTACATCGTCTACGGCCCGCTGGCCAACGGCGCCACTACACTGATCTTCGAGGGCGTGCCGAGCCACCCCAGCAGTTCGCGCTTCTGGCAGGTGATCGACAAGCACCAGGTCAACATCTTCTACACCGCACCGACCGCCCTACGTGCGCTGATGCGCGAAGGGGCCGGACCGTTGCAGGAAACGTCGCGCAAAAGCCTGCGATTGCTCGGCAGCGTCGGTGAGCCGATCAACCCTGAGGCGTGGGAATGGTATTTCAACATCGTAGGCGAACAACGCTGCCCGATTGTCGATACCTGGTGGCAGACCGAAACCGGCGGCATCATGCTCAGCCCGCTGGTCAGTGCCCCACGGCTCAAACCGGGCTGCGCCACCCAACCGATGTTCGGCGTGCAACCGGTCTTGCTGGATGAGGTGGGCAAGGAAATCAGCGGCGCCGGCAGCGGCGTGCTGGCGATCAAATCCAGTTGGCCGGGGCAGATTCGCAGTGTCTATGGCGACCACCAACGCATGGTGGAGACGTACTTCAAGCCCTATCCCGGCTACTACTTCACCGGCGACGGCGCGCGCCGCGACGAAGACGGCGATTACTGGATCACCGGGCGCATCGACGATGTGATCAACGTCTCCGGGCATCGCATTGGCACCGCCGAGGTGGAAAGCGCCCTGGTGCTGCACGACAACATCGCCGAAGCGGCCGTGGTCGGTTACCCCCATGACCTCAAGGGCCAAGGCATCTATGCCTTTGTCACGCCGATGAACGGTGTGGAGGCCAATGACGAGCTGAAGAAGGAATTGCTCGCCCACGTCAGCAAGGAAATCGGCAGCTTCGCCAAGCCGGAACTGATCCAATGGGCACCGGCGTTGCCCAAGACCCGTTCGGGCAAGATCATGCGACGCATCCTGCGCAAGATCGCCTGCAACGAACTCGACAGCCTCGGCGACACCTCGACCCTGGCCGATCCAAGTGTGGTGGAGGGGCTGATCGACAAGCGCTTGAATCGATAAGCCAAACGACGCGGTTCCCCCTGAGGTACCGCGTCCTTGTGGCGAGGGGCTTTGTGGGAGCAAAGCTTGCTCGCGAAACAGGCACCTCGATTCCTGAAAGACCGCATCGCCTTCATCGCGGGCAAGCCTTGCTCCCACAAAGCCCTTCGCCATAGGTCAGAGCCCGACTCAACAGCATGCAATACCCAACCCGAGTATCCATAACTGCTAAACTCCCGCGCCTCATTTCTCAAAGGCGCGCCCGGCATGTCTTCCTTGAATCAGGCGCTGCGCGCCGCCCTCGACCAGCGTCAGGAACTGCTCGGCCAATTGCATGAGCAAGGCACCGATTGCTATCGCCTGTTCCACGGCAGCCAGGAAGGCGCGCCCGGCCTGACCGTCGACCGCTACGGCCCGCAACTGCTGGTGCAGAGCTTCCATCAGTCACTGGAGCGCGACGACCTGCTGCAACTGCATGGCCTCGTCAACGAATGGCTGGGCCTGGAAACCTTGTTGGTCTACAACGACCGCGCCCGGGGCAATTCGCGCATCGACCGCCAGGACACGGTCTATCAGGCGGACGAGGCCGCCCTGCAAGACCTGGTCGGGCATGAATGGGGCTTGAATTATCGCGTTCGCGGCCGCCATGCCGGGCAGGATCCCTTGCTGTTTCTCGACCTGCGCAACGCCCGAGGCTGGGTCAAGGCAAACAGCCGTGGCAAAAGCGTGTTGAACCTGTTCGCCTACACCTGTGGCGTCGGCCTGAGCGCTGCGGCCGGTGGCGCGCGGGAGGTGTGCAACCTGGACTTCGCCGAAGGCAACCTGGCGGTGGGCCGCGAAAACGGCCTGCTCAACCCCGATTTGCCACCCATGGAATTCGTGCAGTCGGATTACTTCCCGGCGATTCGCCAACTGGCCGGCCTGCCCATCAGCCAGCGTCGCGGGCAAAAACTGCCCAGCTATGTGCGCCTGGAGCAACGCCAGTACGACCTGGTGCTGCTCGACCCTCCGGCCTGGGCCAAAAGTGCCTTCGGCACTGTCGACTTGTTGCGCGACTACCAAAGCCTGCTGAAACCGGCGCTGCTCACCACCGCTGACAATGGCGTGCTGATCTGCTGCAACAACCTGGCAAAAGTGCCCATGGACGACTGGCGCGAGCAGGTGTTGCGTTGTGCGGAAAAAGCTGGCCGACCGGTGCGCGAGTGGAGCGTGCTGGCACCCGGCAGCGATTTTCCCTCCCTGGATCAACAACCGCCACTCAAGACGCTGATCCTCCAACTCTAAGCCAGACTCGGAATTCTTACTCGCAAAACGGACAAATCTGTTAAATCACAGTGGCTTCGGAACCGTAAACGCATGCCATACTCCAAGGCACTCTGAATTCACACTAGATGAAGCCGCACATGCCCAAAGGATTGATTCGCGCTTTCGGCGCCCTGTTGACCGCACTGGCCCTCTACAGCCTGTTGGGTTTTCTGATATTGCCGGGCATTGCCTTGCGCATCGCCAATCAGCAATTGGCCGCCCATGCGACAGTGCCGGCGCAGATCCAGCGTATAGAACTCAATCCTTTCAGCCTTGAAGTCACCCTCTGGGGCCTGAATATTGGCGAGCCAGGCAAGGAGCAGGTCGGCTTCGAACGGCTGTACGCCAATCTGCAACTCGACAGCTTGTGGTCCGGCGCCCTGCATCTGGTCGACATCGAGCTGGACAAGCCCAAGACCGAAGTCGTGTTCACCAAGGACGGCCAGTTGAACCTGCTGGGCCTGTTCAAGCTGCCTGCCAGCGAACCGACGCCCGCCGATCCCGAGGCCAAGCCGTTCCCCCTGCGGGTCGATCGAATCAAGTTGGCCGGCGGATACGTGCATTTCCAGGACCTGCGCCCCAGCGAGCCCATCGAATTCCTCTACGACACCCTCGATTTCGAGCTGAAGAACCTCAGCACCCTGCCCGACGACAATGCCGACATGACCCTGGTGGCGGCCGGCCCCCAGGGCGGACAGATCGATTGGACCGGCAATTTCAGCCTCACACCCATTGCCTCCCAAGGCACGCTCAAGGTCACTGGCGGCCAAATGAAAGCCTGGTGGCCCTACGTACGCGACGCCGTACCGCTGGTGTTGGAAAACGGCGTCCTGAACCTCAACGCCGATTACAAGCTCAACCTGGCCAAAGGCACCGAGCTGCTGCTCAACAACGTCGCCGTCAGTGTCGCGCCCTTCGCCATCAAGTCCCCCGATGGCCGTCCACTGGTGAAACTCGAACGCCTGGACGTGAGCGAAACCACGGTGGACCTGGCCAAGCAGCAGGTTATCGTGGGCAAGATCCGCAGCCAGAAGCTGGAAACCTGGGCCGCTCGCGAGGCGGACGGGCAGTTGGACTGGCAGAAGCTCTTCGCCAGCCAGCCGGCCAAACCGCAGGTCAAGGCTGAACCGGCATCCGCCCCGGCGGCGGCCGACTCGCCAAAAGCTGAACCGGCACCGCCCAGCAAACCGTGGCAAGTGCTGTTGAAGGACGTGCAACTGCGCGACTACCGAGTGCACCTGGCCGACCGCCAGGCGCAGCCCGCCGTGGCCCTGGAGGTCGGCCCGCTGAACCTCGACCTGCAGAACTACGACACCCTCAATGGCTCGCCCTTTACCCTCAAGCTGGACACCGGACTGGGCAAACAGGGCAAGATCCTGGCCGATGGCGAGGTCAACCTGAACCCGATCAGCGCCAGGCTCAAGGTCAAGACCCAGGACATCGACCTGCGTGTCGCCCAGTCGTATATCAACCCATTCATTCGCCTGGAGCTGCGCTCCGGGATGCTCGGCAGTGACCTGGCGGTCGACCTCAAAAGCACCGAGCCGCTGGCATTCGCCGTCACCGGCCGCGCCCAGGTCGATCAGTTGCACACCCTCGACACCCTCAAGACCCGTGATTTCCTCAAGTGGCAGAAACTGGTCCTCGAGGGCCTGAACTATCAGCACGGCGACAGCCTGTCCATCGACAAGGTCAACCTGTTCCAGCCTTACGCGCGGTTCATGATCAATGACGACCGCACCACCAACGTCGATGACCTGCTGATCCCGCAACCGGCCGACAGCGGCACGAAGAGCACCGCGGCAAAACCGGCGTCCCAGGAAAAACCGCTGGGCATTCACATCGGCGGCATCGCCATCAACGACGGTTCGGCCAACTTCGCCGACTTCAGCCTGACACCCAACTTCGCCACGGCCATCCAGCAACTCAATGGCCAGATCGGCACCATCGACAGCCGCCAGGCTCAACCGGCCAGCGTGGACGTCAAGGGCAAGGTCGACCGATACGCACCTGTCACTATCAAGGGCGCGGTCAACCCCTTCGACCCGATGGCCAGCCTCGACATCGCCACCAGTTTCAAACGGGTCGAGCTGACGACCCTGACGCCCTACTCCGGCAAGTTCGCCGGTTATCGCATCCGCAAGGGCCGGCTCAATCTCGATCTGCATTACCGAATCACCAAGGGCCAGCTCCAGGCGGAGAACAAGGTGGTGGTCGAGCAATTGCAGTTGGGGGAAAAAGTCGACAGCCCGGACGCCGTGAGCCTGCCGCTGAAACTGGCCATCGCTTTGCTCAAGGACTCAGAGGGCAAGATTTCCATCGAACTGCCGGTCACTGGCAACCTCAACGATCCGCAGTTCAGTGTCATGCCAATCGTCTGGCAGACCCTGCGCAACCTGGTGGTACGCGCGGCCCAGGCGCCGTTCAAGCTCATCGGCGGGCTGGTGGCCGGCGGCGGCTCGGAGGACCTGGGCAGCGTCGCGTTTGCGCCGGGCTCCAGCGACCTGAGCAAGGACAACGAAGGCACGCTGCTCAAACTCTCCGAAGCCCTGGCCAAACGGCCGGAGCTGCGCCTGGAGATCGAAGGCACCGCCGCCGAGAGCAGCGACGGACCATTGCTCGCCGCCCAGCGCCTGGAGCGCGAATACCAGTACAACTACTACAAGATGCTCCAGCGTCGGGGCGACAAAGTTCCGGCCCAGGCTTCGCTGATAGAAGTGCCCGAGGATGAAAAGGCCCCGCTGCTCGAAGGCATCTACCGCACGCGCCTCAAGACCCAGCCGCCGGCCGAATGGACGCAACTGGATAAAAAGGCCCGTATCGAGAAACTGCGCGAAGGCGTGATCAAGTTCTGGAGCGGCAGCGACGTGCTATTGCGTCAGCTGGGGCAGGAACGGGCCAGCAGCATCAAGGATTTCCTGGTGGACAAAGGCCAATTGGCCGACGACCGTGTGTATTTCATCGACGCCAGCCTCGGCCAGGCTGAAAGCGATGGCCGGGTGATTACCCCTATGCATCTGGATGCCGAATAAGATGAAACCCTGGTACGGGCTCAGCCTGGGTCTGTTGCTCGCCGCCGGCCAGGCCTCGGCTGCCGACACGCTGCGCTGCGGCAGCCAGTTGATCAGCGTCGGCGACCGCTCCAGTGAAGTGCTGCAAAAGTGTGGGCAGCCCGTGGCGCGGGATGACCTGGGCTACAAGCGCAGTGTCAATCGCCGGGAGGAATACCCGGTGGAAGAATGGACCTACGGCCCCAACAGCGGCATGTACCAGTACCTGCGTTTCGAGGGAAATCGGCTGGTGCAGATCACCAGCAAGCGGGGGCGGTGAATGTACCGCCGCCATCGCGAGCAAGCTCGCTCCCACATTTGATCGCATTGCTTCCGGCAGAACTCGATCCCCTGGGGGAACAGGCTTGATCGCTTTCTTCTGAAAGAACTCGATCCCTGCGGGAGCGAGCTTGCTCGCGATAAGGACAACCCGGTTTCCCCGGCCGGACCGCACACTCTTCCCTCCCCAGAATAGAACAGGCCCCCGGCACGAATGCCGGGGGCCTGTAATGGCCACGTCCGTGTGGCCTTTCGCATGAACTCCAAAGCAACGGCAAGCGTATGACTCAGCCCGCTTACCGTGCCTTCTCCCGGTCCAGGCGAGAAGTCTTAGCCTTACTCGGCTTTCAGGCCGTCAGCCGATACGGCCTTAACGCCTTTGATTTTCTTGGCGATCGCCACGGCGGTGTCTTTTTGTGCATCAGTGACTTTGGTCATCGAAGACAGGGACACAACACCTTTATTGGTTTCGACTTTGATGTCGCTGCCAGGAATGCCTTTTTCGGTGACCAGGTCAGCTTTGACCTTGGTGGTGATCCAGGTATCGGAAACGTCTTCCTTGGCCTCTGTCACTTCGCCCGCAGCCAGCATCATTGGCGCCTGAGTTGCTTGAGTGGTCTCGGCGAATGCGCTAGCCATGGTCAGGGTCAGTGCGGTAGCAGCGGCGGCAGTGATAGCGAACTTCTTCATACGAGTAACTCCTGTTTTTCTCAAAAACTGCCGGAGGTGGATCCCGGCAGGGTTATCAGGAGTAGTGCGAAGGTTGTGCCAGTTTTAAGAGATTAATTAATTACATAAAAATCAATAAGTTAAGCGAAGCGATGAAATTCAGAATCATGCAAATTGCATGAGCCTCCCATTTTCAACATGCAACATGCCGATCCTGCCTTGCCGCTAAGCTGATGAATCAAGAAGGGTTTGCACGGCGAGGGAGCGGGGCCCCTCGCCGCGCGAGTATTAGGTGCCAGGGCAAGAGGTCGGCAGGAATTCCCTGGGTGCGGTGGATGCGCATGTCCAAGCGCCGTTGACATCGCGGCTGAGGGTGATCGTCCTACCTGCTATAGAGGCAGGGGCGTTCAGGAGGGTACAAACGATAGAGCCTGCCGTCGTAGCCGTACCTGTTACCGAAATTGTGCAGTTGCTGGTTGTGGTCGGGGCGTTCATGAGGGCCAACGTTGGAGTAACGCCCTGATTCATTTGATCCTCGTACGCTACCTTCAGCGCCGAGATTTCCCCCAGCCCAGCGGTAGCCTTCGCCCGCGCTTGATACCTGGAATATTGAGGCAACGCGAACGTCGCCAGAATGCCGATGATCGCCACGACGATCAGCAGCTCGATCAGCGTAAAACCCTTTTGCTTATTCATAGACATCTCCCATGCATGAGTCGAAATCTCATGACCTGAAACGGCCATTGCAGGGCACATGCCAACCCTCAAGCCCTATCAATAAAGGGGTTTGAACCCGCACAACGGCGGCGTCCTACCTCCACAACCGCACTATCTGACGTTTTTTGTCACCCTGGCCCGCTGGTTTGGCGTCGATGCTTGACTAGGCTATAAGTCATGAACTGTCCGCGTCCGGTATCCCCATGAATGACATCGCCCTCAGCGGCCTGACCAAGCAATTGGTGCTGGCCGAACTGATCACCGAGCAAAGTGCGCAACAGGCGTATCAACAGGCTCAACGCAGCCGCATCCCCCTGGTCAGCTACCTGGTGCAGAACAAACTGGTCCAGAGCCGTCAGGTCGCGGAAATCGCCTCGGAGCATTTCGGCGTCGCCCTGCTGGACCTCAACAGCCTGGACAAAGAAGCCCAGCCCACCGGCCTGGTCAGCGAAAAACTGGTGCGCCAGCACCATGCCCTGCCGCTGTGGCGACGCGGCAACAAACTGTTCGTGGGCATCTCCGACCCGACTAATCACCAGGCCATCAATGACATCCAGTTCAGCACCGGCCTGACCACCGAAGCCATCCTGGTGGAGGACGATAAACTCAGCGACGCCATCGAGAAGTTCTTCGAATCCACAAGTACGGGCCTGGAAGGCATGGGCGATGCCGACCTCGACGGCCTGGACATCGAGTCGATCGACGACACCAAGCAGGATTCCATCGGCGGCCAGGACACCGACGACGCGCCCGTGGTGCGTTTCGTCAACAAGATGCTGCTGGACGCGATCAAGGGCGGCTCTTCCGACCTGCACTTCGAGCCTTACGAAAAAATCTACCGGGTGCGGGTGCGCACCGACGGCATGCTGCGGGAAGTGGCCCGGCCGCCGATCCAACTGGCGACCCGTATTGCCGCCCGCCTGAAGGTCATGGCCAGCCTGGATATTTCCGAGCGGCGCAAACCCCAGGACGGCCGATTGAAAATGCGCCTGTCGAAAACCAAGTCCATCGACTTCCGGGTCAACACCCTGCCGACGCTCTGGGGCGAAAAAGTGGTAATCCGGATCCTCGACCCGTCCAGTGCGCAAATGGGCATCGATGCCCTGGGCTATGAACCGGATCAGAAAGACCTGTACATGGCCGCCCTCAAGCAACCACAAGGGCTGATCCTGGTCACCGGACCGACCGGCTCGGGCAAGACCGTATCGCTGTACACCGGGCTGAATATCCTCAACACCGTGGACATCAACATTTCCACCGCCGAAGACCCGGTGGAGATCAACATGGAAGGCATCAACCAGGTCAACGTGAACCCGCGCCAGGGGCTGGACTTCGCCCAGGCCCTGCGCTCGTTCCTGCGCCAGGACCCGGATGTGATCATGGTCGGCGAGATCCGCGACCTGGAAACCGCCGAAATCGCCATCAAGGCCGCCCAGACCGGGCACCTGGTGCTCTCCACCTTGCACACCAACAGCGCCGCCGAAACCCTGATCCGCTTGCAGAACATGGGCATTCCGGGGTTCAACATCGCCACCGCCGTGCACCTGATCATCGCCCAGCGGCTGGCGCGCAAGCTGTGCAACCACTGCAAGAAGGCCATCGAGGTTCCCGAGGAAACCTTGCTCAAGGAAGGTTTCCCCCGGGAACGCATCGGCACATTCACGATCTATGAGCCGGTCGGTTGCGAACAGTGCAACCACGGCTACAAAGGGCGCGTGGGGGTTTACGAAGTGGTCAAGAACACGCCCGAGCTGCAACGGTTGATCATGGCCGAGGGCAACTCGCTGGAAATCGATCTGCAAATGCGCAAGGACGGCTTCAATGACCTGCGCACATCGGGGCTGCTCAAAGTGATGCAGGGCGTCACCAGCCTCGAAGAAATCAACCGGGTCACCAAGGATTGAGCATGGCGGTCAAGGCAGTAAAAACCGACGTCTATACGTGGGAAGGCAAAGACCGCAAAGGCGCGAAAATGACCGGCGAGCTGACGGGCCAGAGCCCAGCCCTGGTCAAGGCACAACTGCGCAAGCAAGGCATCAACCCGGAGAAGGTGCGCAAGAAATCCACCTCGATATTCAGCAAGGGCAAGCGTATCAAGCCGCTGGACATCGCCCTCTTCACCCGCCAGATGGCCACGATGCTCAAGGCTGGCGTGCCGCTGTTGCAGGCGTTCGACATCATCGGCGAAGGCTTCGACAACGCCAACATGCGCAAGCTGGTGGACCAGGTGAAGCAGGAAGTCGCCGCCGGCAACAGCTTCGCCGCCTCGCTGCGCAAATGCCCGCAATATTTCGACGAGCTGTACTGCAACCTGGTGGACGCCGGCGAACAGGCCGGTGCGTTGGACACCCTGCTGGACCGGGTGGCGACTTACAAGGAAAAGAGCGAAGCCCTCAAGGCCAAGATCAAGAAAGCCATGACCTACCCCACGGCAGTGATACTCGTCGCAGCGGTGGTCACCGGCATCCTGCTGGTCAAGGTGGTGCCGCAGTTCGAATCAGTCTTCTCCGGGTTCGGGGCGCAGCTGCCGGCTTTCACGGTGATGGTCATCGGCCTGTCGGAATTCATGCAGCAATGGTGGTGGATGTTGCTTGGCGCCTTGGTGGGGACGTTCTTCGGGGTGAAATATGCCCTCAAGCGGTCCCAGGCGTTTCGTGACTGGCGAGACAAGTGGCTGCTCAAGCTCCCCTTGATCGGCACCTTGATGTACAAGTCTGCGGTGGCGCGCTTCGCCCGCACGCTCTCGACGACATTCGCCGCTGGCGTGCCGCTGGTCGAAGCCCTCGATTCGGTATCGGGCGCCACCGGCAACGTGGTGTTCAAGCGCGCCGTGCAGCGCATCCGCCAGGACGTCTCCACCGGCATGCAGTTGAATTTTTCCATGCGCGCCTCAGGCATCTTTCCGAACCTGGCCATCCAGATGACCGCCATCGGCGAGGAATCCGGCGCGCTGGACGACATGCTCGACAAGGTGGCGAGCTTTTATGAGGCCGAAGTGGACAATCTGGTGGACAACCTCACCAGCCTGATGGAACCCTTCATCATGGTGATCCTGGGGGTCGTCGTCGGTGGCCTGGTGGTTGCCATGTACCTGCCCATCTTTCAACTCGGCTCTGCGATCTGACATGCCCCTGAGCGAATTTTTCGTGCTGTATCCCGTGGCTTTTGTGCTCGTTGCGGCATTGCTCGGCCTGATCATCGGCAGCTTCCTCAACGTGCTGGTGTGGCGCCTGCCAAAGATGCTCAACCGCGAATGGCGCCTGCAAGCCCACGAGCTGCTAGGCCTGCCCGCCGAAACCCCGGGCCCGGTCTACAACCTCATGCTGCCCCATTCCCAGTGCCCGCACTGCGGCCATCGCATCCGCGCCTGGGAGAACATTCCGCTATTGAGCTACCTGATGCTGCGCGGCCGCTGTTCGGGTTGCGCCGCGCCCATCGGCAAGCGCTATCCCCTGACCGAAGTGGCCTGCGGCGCGTTATCGGCGTTCGTCGCCTGGCATTTCGGCTTTGGCTGGCACGCTGCGATGGTGTTGGTGCTGACCTGGGGCCTGCTGGGCATGAGCCTGATCGATGCCGAGCATCAATTGCTGCCCGATACCTTGGTGTTGCCGTTGTTGTGGCTGGGCTTGATCGTCAACAGCTTCGGGCTGTTCGTCTCCCTGGACCAGGCGATGTGGGGCGCGGTGGCCGGCTACCTGGCGTTGTGGTCGGTGTTCTGGGTGTTCAAGCTGATCACCGGCAAGGAAGGCATGGGCTACGGGGATTTCAAGCTGCTGGCGATGCTGGGCGCCTGGGGTGGCTGGCAGACCCTGCCGCTGACGCTGCTGTTGTCATCGCTGGTGGGCGCCGTTATCGGGGTCATTGTGCTGCGCTTGCGTGATGCTCCCGGGTCGACGCAAATCCCCTTTGGGCCTTATCTGGCCATTGCCGGCTGGATTGCCTTGCTCTGGGGTGGTCAAATAACCGACTTCTATTGGCAGTCTGTCGGTTTCTAATGTCGATCTTTTATGAATAACCCTCTGGAAAAACCCTGGATTCTCGGCCTGACCGGTGGCATCGGCAGCGGCAAGAGCGCGGCAGCCCAGCATTTCATCGACCTGGGCGTGCACGTCATCGACGCCGATCATGCGGCACGCTGGGTGGTCGAACCCGGGCGCCCGGCGCTGGCGAAAATCGCCGAGCACTTCGGCCCTGGCGTATTGCAGGCTGACGGAACCCTGGACCGGGCGGCGCTGCGCAAACTGATTTTCGAGCAGGCCGATGAGCGCCGCTGGCTCGAGGCGCTGCTACATCCGCTGATCGCCGAGGAAATAGCCCATCATCTGGCTCAGGCACAATCGTCCTACGCGATCCTGGTGTCGCCGCTGCTGATCGAATCTGGGCAGTACGCCATGACCCAGCGGGTCCTGGTGATCGATGCGCCGGAACAACTGCAGATCGAACGTACGTTGCAGCGCGACCAGACCAGCGAACAGCAGGTCCAGGCAATCCTCAAGGCTCAGTCCAGCCGTCAGGATCGCCTGAACCATGCCGACGACGTGGTGGTCAACGATCGCGACCTCGCCTGGCTGCACAGCGAGGTCGAGCGCCTGCATCACTTTTACCTTACTTTGCGTGGAGGCCAATCATGAGCCAAACCCCAACCGTTGATTGCCCAACCTGTGGTGCCCCTGTGGAATGGAGCCCGGAGAGCACATTCCGGCCGTTCTGCTCTGATCGCTGCAAACTGATCGACCTCGGCGCCTGGGCGTCGGAAGAACACAAGATTCCGGTCAGCCCCGACGCCGAGGATGAGCTGTTCAGCGAAGACTTCGAGCCACGCTCACACCACTAAGGCCGCATGAAACCGTAGTCCTGCTCATCGTCGAGGTTTTCCGCGAGGAAACTCAACTCGTCGGCCAGGTCTTCAGCGCTGCGCACTGTCTTGCTCTGCTGCACGATGGCACTGAGCAAGGCCCGCAGGCTCAAGCCCGGATCGAAGCCGATCTCCATGGCGGCGTCGTGGCTACGCCTGATCTCTTGCCTGGCCCACTCATAAACACTCATGGTTGTACTCCTGGAAGTTTTCCAGAGCATGAAGGGCGTGCGGTGGGGCAGCCTTGACGTGAATCAAGGCTTGTCATCATCGTTCCACGGTGCCGACAGGTAGCGCGTGCGGTTGAAGGTCTCCAGCCATTCGGGGCTGAACACCACCAACGCACTGATCACCATGCCGTTGATGAAAGCCTCGGGAAAGATGATCAGCCAGAGGTAGCCGATGAAATCCTCCAGCCAGTAAGGCATGGCGAATATCCCGTCGTACCACAGCAGGCCAAGCCCCAGCAGCAGGCACGCCAACGCCGAAAGCGCGGCGGCGAGAAATCCCGAACAGAAGATGTACACGAACAGATTGCGCGGCTGGGCGCGCTCCACCAGGATCGCGCAACACTCGGTGACCAGCACCGGCAGCAGGATCAGCAGCGCACCGTTGACCCCGACCGCCGCCATGTCCTGACGGCCCAGCAGCACCAGCGCAAGCTGCGCGCACAAGCCACCCAGGATTGCCAATGGCCAGTCCAGCAACAGCGTCACGGCGGTCATGCCGATGAAATGATACGAGACACCGGTGTCGAAATCCCGTCGCACCAGCCACAGCATGAACAACGCCAGCACCGTGCCGAACAGCAAATGCTGGCGACGGCTGTCGGTGAACAGCTCGACCCATGGTGCCCGCACCACGGCCCAGGCCAACATCGGCACATACATCAGCCAACCGGCCGCCAGGGTTTGCGGTGAGAGCAGTTCGGCACCGATCATGGGACTACTCCTTTCGCTTGCCCTTGTTGCATCGATTTTCTGTGATGAGGGAGCAAGCTCCCTCGCCACAACTCTCGGCAGTCTACACCCCGCCCCCTAACGGCCATTAATCAACGCAACGCTTCCAGCTTGTCGCAATTGAACGCTAAGCTTGGGCCCATGGATGACTCCGATTACTTACGCCTGCTGACCATCGCGGCCGAGCAAGCCAACGCCTTTCTCTCCAATGCCCGCAAATGGGAGCGTGAGCGTTGGGTCTGCCAGCGTCTGCTGCAAGGGCTGAACGTGCCTTATCGCGCCGACGAGTTCGCCCCGGCCGGTGAGCCACCGGACGTGTTGTTTCGCGATGCCAATTTCGAGGTGTTTTTCGTACTCGACGAAGGTCGCCGCCTCAATGACGAATGGCGCGACGAACTGCAACGTCGCCGCAGCGCCTTTTCCCTGAGCCAACTGGTGCGGCGCGAGGCCAAGCCCCGGCGAATCCCGGCCAATGAATTCCTGATGCGCCTGGCCCCGACCCTGCGCAAGAAAGCCCACAACTACACCGAGCGCGGCATGGACCTGGGCGACCTGGACATCATCGCCTTCGCCAGTCTCAAGCGCGAAGTGCTGGACCTCAACAGTCACTTTCCACCGCCAACCGAATACCTGCGCCAGGGCTGGCGCTCGCTGTCGCTGGTGGGGCCGACGTTTGCCCGAGTGCTGTTCGCCCACCCCGACGCGCCGGACTTCTTGCGGGGCAACCTGGGGCGCAGCATCGTGTTCGATGTCGGGATCAGCCTGTGAGCCCATTGCAGGAATTGATCGCCGCCGTGCCGCAGCAGGGCCGCGTACGCTGGATTGGCGTGCGCCCCCAGGGTCACGCGCCGATGATCGAACTGGACGCCGTGGAGGCCCGCCTGGAAGCCGGACTGACCGGCGATCATGCCCGCCCCGGTGCGCGCAATGCGCGACAAGTGACGCTGATCCAGTGGGAGCACCTGGCAGTGATCGGCTCGCTGATGGGCCGCCCCGAGAACCAGCCAGTACTGCCTCAGGAGCTGCGGCGCAATATTGTGGTCAGCGGCATCAATCTGTTCAGCCTCAAGGGTCGGCGCTTTCGCATCGGCCAAGCGATCTTTGAAACCACCGGCTGGTGCCAACCCTGCGCACGACTGGAACGAAACCTCGGCGAAGGTACGTTCCAGGCCGTACGCGGCCATGGCGGAATCACCGCCCGAGTGTTAAAAAGTGGAATCATTCGCCTGGACGACCGCCTGAGCGTCGAACCTGTTCCGGCGAGCGGCTACGCTGCTTTCAATGCCGGCTAGCCGGACGCTGTAACGTCTTCACCTTTCGCAACGTCTACCTGACGAGGCCTTTATGACCAGTCGCCTGAACCCAGAAGACCAGAAGCATGTCGAAGAGTACCTGCAACTGTCCCAGCACCGAGTCGAGCGCCGGCCTTTCCGGCCGTGGATGCTCCTGGTGGTGGTACTGGCCATCACGATCGGCCTGGGCCTGTTGAGCCGACTGATCAGTTACCTGACGCTATGAAGCGCTTGGCGCTCGCTCGGGTAACGGCACCGAATTCCTTTAGCCTTGCGAGATATCCCCATGACTCATCGTATTGTCATCGTTGGCGGCGGCGCCGGCGGTCTGGAGTTGGCTACCCGTCTGGGTAAGACTCTGGGCAAGCGTGGCACGGCCAGTGTGATGCTGGTCGACGCGAACCTGACCCACATCTGGAAACCCCTGCTGCATGAAGTGGCTGCCGGTTCCCTGAACTCCTCCGAAGACGAACTCAACTACGTCGCCCAGGCAAAATGGAACCACTTCGAGTTCCAGCTTGGGCGCATGAGCGGCCTGGACCGGGAGCACAAGCGAATCCAGCTGGCCGCGACCTATGACGAGGCGGGCGTCGAGCTGTTGCCGGCTCGGGAATTGGGCTACGACAGCCTGGTGATTGCCGTCGGCAGCACCACCAATGACTTCGGCACCGAAGGCGCGGCGCAACACTGCCTGTTCCTGGACACCCGCAAGCAGGCCGAGCGCTTCCATCAGCAATTGCTCCACCACTATCTGCGTGCCCACGCCGGACAGACCGATATCGTCGAGCGCATCAGCGTCGCCATCGTCGGCGCCGGTGCGACCGGGGTCGAACTGGCGGCCGAGCTGCACAATGCCGCCCACGAACTGCACGCCTACGGCCTGGACCGGATCAAACCGGAAAACATGCACATCACCCTGATCGAGGCGGGCCCACGGGTCTTGCCGGCGCTGCCAGAGCGTATCGGCGGACCGGTGCACAAGACCCTGGAAAAACTCGGGGTCAACGTCATGACCAACGCCGCCGTCAGCCAGGTGACCGCCGACAGCCTGATCACGGCGGATGGCCAAGTGATCGACGCGAGCCTGAAAGTCTGGGCCGCCGGAATTCGCGCACCGGACTTCCTCAAGGACATCGACGGGCTGGAGACCAACCGGATCAACCAGCTGCAAGTGCTACCGACGCTACAGACCACCCGCGACGAGAACATCTTTGCCTTCGGCGATTGCGCCGCCTGCCCGCAACCCGGCAGCGATCGCAACGTTCCACCCCGCGCCCAGGCCGCGCACCAGCAGGCCTCGCTGCTGGCAAAATCCCTGAAGCTGCGGATCGAAGGCAAGGCCCTGCCTGAATACAAGTACACCGACTACGGCTCGCTGATCTCGCTGTCGCGGTTCTCGGCGGTGGGCAACCTGATGGGCAACCTGACCGGCAGCGTGATGCTCGAAGGCTGGCTGGCGCGGATGTTCTATGTGTCGCTGTACCGCATGCACCAGATGGCGCTGTACGGCATGTTCCGCACGGCCATGCTGATGCTGGGCAGCAAGATCGGGCGCGGGACTGAGCCTAGGCTGAAGTTGCACTGAGGCCTTACTGACGATTGCGCTGGATCAGCAATATTGGTGCTGGCTGATCCACCGTCATCGCGAGCAAGCTCGCTCCCACAGTTGATCGCGGTCATCCTGTGGGAGCGAGCTTGCTCGCGATGGGGGCGGTACAGTCAAGACTTGAGCTCGGGCAGGCTCACTGTCCGAGCCATCCATCGATCAAACCTGAAACCGCTGCACCATCGTACGCAGCGAATTCGCCAGCTGCGACAACTCATGGCTGGAGGCACTGGTCTGGTCCGCGCCGGAAGCCGAGCGCACGGACAAATCACGAATGTTCACCAGGTTGCGATCCACCTCACGGGCCACTTGCGCCTGCTCTTCGGCGGCGCTGGCGATGACCAGGTTGCGTTCGTGGATTTCATTGACCGAGGCCGTGATGGTCTGCAGCGCGTCCCCTGCCCGCTCCGCCATGGCCAAGGTGCTGGCGGCGCGACTGGAGCTGGCCTGCATGGAATCGAGTGCCTGGGTGGCACCGCTGCGCATGCCCTGGACCATTTGCTCGATTTCCTGGGTCGATTGCTGCGTGCGATACGCCAGCGCCCGCACCTCATCGGCCACCACCGCAAACCCACGCCCGCTCTCACCCGCCCGGGCCGCCTCAATGGCCGCGTTGAGGGCCAGCAGGTTGGTCTGCTCGGCGATGGCGCGGATCACGTCCAGCACCTTGCCGATATCCTGCGACTGGTTGGCCAACGATTGCACCAAGCCGCCGGTCACCTGCACATCGCTGGCGAGGGCGCCAATGGCATCGACTGTGTCGCTGACCCGCTGCTGCCCCAGGGAGGCCGATTCACTGGACTGACGGGTGGCATCGGAGGTGGAAACCGCATTGCGCGCCACTTCCTCCACAGCGGTGGTCATCTCGGTGACGGCAGTGGCGGCCTGTTCAATTTCGTTGTTCTGTTGCTGCAAGCTTTGAGTGCTGTCGAGGGTGACGGCGCTCAGCTCATCGGCCGCGGTGGCCAATTGCGCGGCTGAGCCGCTGATGCCCTGCAGGGTCTCACGCAGATTCTGTTGCATCGCCGCCAACGCCTTGAGCAGGCGGCTCACTTCGTCGTTGCCATGGGTCTCGATTGGCCGGGTCAGGTCACCCCGGGCGACGCTCTCCGCGGCATTCAAGGCCTCGCCCAAGGGTTTGACGATACTGCGCGTGAGCAGCATGGCCAGGGCCACCGTGGCCAGGGCGGCAAGCACAATGAACAGGCTGACGATCATGCGGGAATTGGCGTAGTGCTCCTGGGACTTCTGGCTCTCGACGGACACCTGCTTGGAGAACAACTCCGCCAGATCGTTGAGCTGCTTGCCGGAACCGTCCACCACGGTCTTCATGTCCACCAGCAGCAGCTTGATCAGCTCGTCCCGACGCCCTTGCTCCGCCAAGGTGAAGGATTGCGCGATACCGGTACGGTAAGCGGCAAAGGTCTGCTTGAACTGGTCGTAAAGGGCCTTGCCTTCAGGCGTCACGACGAGTTTTTCGTAAGCCGCGATTTTTTCGCCCAGTTCTTTGTCGCGCGTGTCCATTTGTGCGCGGTACACCGGGATATTCTTCGGGTCTTGGTCCAGGGCCATGCGCAGGGAGATGGTGCGGATCCGCAGCATCCACTCGCGGATATCGCCCCCCTCACGAATGCTGGGCAGCCACTGGGTTTCCACGGCGACTTCACTGTCACGAATGCTCGACATCTGACCCAGCGCAAACACCCCGAGTAACGCCACCAGCACGGCGATCAAGGCAAACCCCAACGCGGCACGGGGGGCGATATTCAACTGACGAAGCGACATAGGGGAGTGCCTTTTTTATTGGTGGCCTGAGGTGGGGCCAGGCCCCTGTCGCTGGGTTATCGGCAAGTTGTACGATGTCTTAAGTCGATCCACTTTATTGCAGGCAAAAAAAATCCCCGTATCTTTCGATACGAGGATTTTTAGTATGGTCGGGGTAAGGGGATTCGAACTCCTGACATCCTGCTCCCAAAGCAGGCGCGCTACCGGACTGCGCTATACCCCGGTAAAAAAAAGGCGACCTTCGCAAGTCGCCTTCCTCGATCAGCGCTTTTGGCCTCTGATCTTAAGATTCGATTCCAGCGAGCTGGTTTCAAAAATGGTGGGTCGTGTGGGATTCGAACCTACGACCAATTGGTTAAAAGCCAACTGCTCTACCAACTGAGCTAACGACCCAAATATGGTCGGGGTAAGGGGATTCGAACTCCTGACATCCTGCTCCCAAAGCAGGCGCGCTACCGGACTGCGCTATACCCCGATTGAAATGGCTCCGTGACCAGGACTCGAACCTGGGACCCAATGATTAACAGTCATTTGCTCTACCGACTGAGCTATCACGGAACTGATATTTCAAGTTACTGCAATTTTGAAGCTACAACGTTGAAGCTCGCTTCAACCTCTTCTACCCTTACGCATCGCTGCGTTCGTGTGCCTGAGGCGCGCTATTCTACAATCTTCAAAACCTCTGTCAACCCCTTAAATTGCTTTCAAGACAATGATTTGCAACTTATTTTGGATTCCTTCTCAGTGAGAAGTCGCCCTTGGGGTGACGTACTGCGGGGCGCACTTTACAAGCCTTTTCCTTTGAGTTCAACGGCCTGATGAAAAAAATGGCCTTGCAAGGCAAGGCCATTTCAATCGACGGCCGTAGCGGCTTTCAGTTGAAGACGATTTCGTCGTTCTCCACCGTACCGGTCACGGTTTCGCCCGGCATGAAGCGCCCGGACAGGATCAACTGTGCCAGCGGGTTTTCGATCCAGCGCTGGATCGCTCGCTTGAGCGGCCGTGCGCCATAGACCGGGTCGTAACCCACCGCAATCAACTTGTCCAACGCCTCACCGCTCAACTGCAATTTCAGCTCACGCTCGGTGAGGCGGCTGCGCAGGCGACCCAACTGGATCTCGGTAATGCCGGCAATCTGATCCCGGGCCAACGGCTCGAAGATCACCACTTCGTCCACACGGTTGATGAACTCCGGACGGAAATGGGTAGAGATCGCGTCCATCACCGCCGCGCGCTGCGCCTCGCGATCGCCCACCAGCTCCTGGATCTGCGTCGAGCCCAGGTTGGAGGTCATCACGATCACCGTATTGCGAAAGTCCACCGTGCGCCCGTGGCTGTCGGTCAGGCGACCATCCTCCAGCACTTGCAGCAAAATGTTGAACACATCCGGATGGGCCTTCTCGACCTCATCGAGCAGGATCACCGAATACGGCTTGCGCCGCACCGCCTCGGTCAGGTAACCGCCCTCTTCATAGCCGATATAACCCGGTGGCGCACCGATCAGCCGTGCCACGGAATGTTTCTCCATGAACTCGGACATGTCGATGCGCACCATGGCCTCTTCCGTGTCGAAGAGAAACTCGGCCAGCGCCTTGCACAGCTCGGTTTTACCCACACCGGTCGGGCCGAGGAACATGAACGAGCCACTCGGACGATTAGGATCCGACAACCCGGCGCGGGACCGGCGCACGGCGTTGGAGACCGCTACGACCGCCTCTTCCTGGCCAATCACGCGCTGGTGCAGCAAGCTTTCCATTTTCAGCAGCTTGTCGCGCTCGCCTTCAAGCATCTTCGAGACCGGAATGCCGGTCCATTTGGACACCACTTCGGCGATCTCTTCCTCGGTGACCTTACTGCGCAGCAACTGGTTTTCGCTCTTGCCGTGCTGGTCGACCATTTGCAGGCTGCGTTCCAGATCCGGGATCACCCCGTACTGCAGCTCGGCCATGCGGTTGAGGTCGCCTTTGCGGCGAGCCGCTTCCAGTTCCTGGCGGGACTGTTCGATCTTTTGCTGGATCTGCGCCGAGCCCTGGACTTCGGCTTTCTCCGAGTTCCAGATTTCCTCGAGGTCGGAATACTCACGCTCGTGACGAACGATTTCTTCCTGCAACCTTTCCAGACGTTTCTTCGCCGCTTCGTCGCTTTCTTTCTTCAGGGCCTGGGATTCGACCTTGAGTTGAATCAGGCGCCGCTCCAACCGATCCAGCACTTCGGGCTTGGAGTCGATTTCCATGCGGATGCGGCTGGCCGCCTCGTCGATCAGGTCAATGGCCTTGTCCGGCAACTGCCGGTCGGTGATGTAGCGGTGGCTGAGCTTGGCCGCGGCGATGATCGCGCCATCGGTGATTGCCACCTTGTGGTGAACTTCGTAGCGTTCTTTAAGGCCGCGCAGGATGGCGATGGTGTCTTCTTCGCTCGGTTCCTCCACCAGCACTTTCTGGAAGCGCCGCTCCAGCGCCGCGTCCTTCTCTATATATTGGCGGTACTCGTTGAGCGTGGTCGCGCCGACACAGTGCAACTCGCCCCGGGCCAACGCCGGCTTGAGCATATTGCCGGCGTCCATCGACCCCTCGCCCTTGCCCGCACCGACCATGGTGTGCAATTCGTCGATGAACAGGATGATCTGCCCTTCCTGCTTGGACAGTTCATTGAGCAGCGCCTTGAGCCGTTCTTCGAACTCGCCACGGTACTTGGCACCGGCGATCAAGGCCCCCATGTCCAGGGACAACAGGCGCTTGCCCCTGAGGCCGTCCGGCACTTCGCCGTTGATGATGCGCTGGGCCAGGCCCTCGGCGATGGCGGTTTTACCCACGCCTGGCTCACCGATCAGCACCGGGTTGTTCTTGGTGCGGCGTTGCAGCACCTGGATCGTGCGGCGGATTTCATCGTCGCGACCGATCACCGGGTCGAGCTTGCCTTCCTCGGCCCGCTTGGTCAGGTCGACGGTGTATTTGTCCAGCGCCTGGCGCGACTCCTCATGGTTGGCGTCGTTGACGGCTTCGCCGCCACGCAGGTTGTTGATGGCATTTTCCAGGGCTTTCTTGCTCACGCCTTGGCCGAGCAGCAACTTGCCAAGCTTGCTGTTCTCGTCCATGGCGGCGAGCAGCACCAATTCGCTGGAAATGAACTGGTCGCCCTTCTGCTGGGCCAGGCGGTCGGCCTGGTTGAGCAGACGCGCCAGATCCTGGGACATGTTCACGTCACCGGTCGGATTCTGGATCTTGGGTAACTGGTCGAGCTCCTTGGCCAGTTCTTTGCGCAGGCTGTTGACGTCAAAGCCGACCTGCATCAACAGGGGCTTGATGGAGCCGCCCTGCTGTTCGAGCATGGCCTGCATCAAATGCGCCGGTTCGATACCGGGATGGTCCAGACCGACGGCCAGGGACTGGGCATCGGATAGGGCCAATTGTAATTTGCTGGTTAAACGATCAATACGCATGGGTCACCTTCCTAATGAGCAGGCCGGACCTTGAAAACATCCTGAATGAAGAAACCTGCCAGATACCGTTATAGATGTGGTCGATTCTGGAAGATTCAAGCCGGGCGCCCTTGATGCAGATCAGAGAAGTCTAGCGTTCGATCCAGATCAGCGAGGCAAAGCGACCGGTGCGCGGGTTGCGGCGGTAGGAAAAGAAACGTGGGTCGGTCACGGTGCAGAGACCGCCCCCGTAAACGGCCGTGACACCGCGTGCCGCCAGCCGCAAGCGGGCCAACTGATAGATATCGGCGAGGAACTTGCCGGGATTGGGGCTCGCGGCAAAGGCTTTTACCGCTTCAGGCAGTTGCGCGATGAAGGCTTCACGCACTTCCGGCCCGACTTCGAACGCTTGCGGGCCGATGGCCGGGCCGAGCCAGGCCAGGATTTCTTCCGCGGGCACGGCAAGGCTGTCGAGGGTGGCCTCCAGCACACCGTTCGCCAGCCCGCGCCAGCCGGCATGGGCCGCCGCGACGCGGGTGCCGGCACGGTTGCAGAACAGCACCGGCAGGCAGTCCGCCGTCATCGCCGTGCAAGCGATACCCGGCGTCGCGGTCCAGCTGGCATCGGCGGTCGCCACCTGGGCTGGGTCAGCCTCGACCACAGCAATGCCGTGGACCTGCTGCAGCCAGGCCGGGGTGATAGCGAATGGATCGGTGACGCGACGGCGGTTTTCGGCGACGGCCGTGGGGTCGTCGCCCACATGGTCGCCCAGGTTGAGGCTGTCGAACGGCGCCAGGCTGACGCCGCCCTCGCGGGTGGTGACGCAGGCCTTGACCCGGGCCGGCGCGGGCCAGTCGGGTGTCAGCCAGTCACTCATCCGATGAACGCCTCGCGGTCCTGCTTGAGCAACGTCAGCAGCCAAACGAAATCATCCGGCAACGGCGATTCCCAGCTCATGCGCTTGCCGGTCGTCGGATGATCCAGTTCCAGGAAACGCGCGTGCAGCGCCTGGCGCGGGAAATTCTTCAGCGATTCGACCATGGTCTGGCTCGCGGCTGGCGGAATGCGGAAACGACCGCCATAAGCCGGGTCGCCCACCAACGGGAAGTTGATGTGGGCCATGTGCACGCGGATCTGGTGGGTACGACCGGTTTCCAGCTTGACCCGCACGTGCGTGTGGGAACGGAAACGCTCCAGCACGCGGTAATGACTGACCGCCTGCTTGCCGCCCTCCATTACCGCCATGCGCTGGCGCTGCTGGCCGTGACGACCGATCGGGGCGTTGATCTTGCCACCGGCAGTGACGACCCCGATCACGATGCATTCATAGATGCGGCTGACACTGCGGCTTTGCAGCTGTGTAACCAGCTGTGTCTGCGCCTGGATGGTCTTGGCCACCACCATCAGGCCGGTGGTGTCCTTGTCCAGGCGATGCACGATGCCGGCACGGGGCACATTGATGATGTCCGGTACGTGGTGCAGCAAGGCATTGAGCAGCGTGCCGTCGGCATGACCGGCCGCCGGGTGCACCACCAGGCCCGCAGGCTTGTTGATCACCAGGATGTCATCGTCTTCATAGACGATGTCCAGGGCAATGTCCTGGGCGACCCATTCTCCCTGGGCCTCCTGCTCGGCAGTCAGTTCGAGGATGGCGCCGCCATGGACGATGTCGCGCGGACGAATCACCGCCCCATCCACAGTCAGGCGGCCGTCCTTGATCCAGGCGGAAAGGCGCGAGCGAGAGTGCTCGGCAAAGAGTTGTGCGGCGACTTGATCGAGGCGTTGGCCGCCCAATTCGGACGGCACCTCTGCGCGAAGTTCTATTTTATCGGACATGCTCGGACTAGGCGTCGGCACAGCCTTTGGTTTCGGCTGCGCGCTTGTGGTTAAATACGGCGTCTTTTGCCCCGAGGCTTTCAACGGGGCGCTCATCATAACAGGACGGCCCCGCCCAAGACAGCGGCCGTCATAGGGACGCAAGCCGCCATGCAAGTGAAACACCTGCTGCTGATCGCCATCCTCGCATTGACTGCTGCTTGCTCGTCGAAGGAAGTCGTAGACGAAAACCTGAGCGAAGTCGAACTGTACCAACAGGCGCAGAACGACCTGGATAACAACAGCTATACCAGCGCCACCGCCAAGCTGAAGGCGCTGGAGTCGCGGTATCCGTTCGGTCGTTACGCCGATCAGGCCCAATTGGAGCTGATCTACGCCAACTACAAGAACGCCGAGCCGGAAGCCGCCAAATCCGCCGCCGAGCGTTTCATTCGTCTGCACCCGCAGCACCCGAATGTCGATTACGCCTATTACCTCAAGGGCCTGACCTCCTTCGACCAGGACGTCGGCCTGCTGGCGCGCTTCCTGCCGCTGGACATGACCAAGCGTGACCCGGGCGCCGCGCGCGACTCCTACAACGAGTTCGCCCAGCTGACCAGCCGCTTCCCCAACAGCCGCTACTCGCCGGACGCCAAGCAGCGCATGATCTACCTGCGCAACCTGCTGGCTTCCTACGAAATCCACGTGGCCGACTACTACCTGACCCGCCAGGCCTACGTCGCCGCTGCCAACCGGGGCCGCTACGTGGTGGAAAACTTCCAGGAAACCCCTTCGGTGGGTGATGGCCTGGCGGTGATGACCGAAGCCTACCAGCGTCTGCACCTGGACGACCTGGCGGCCACCAGCCTGGAAACCCTCAAGCTGAACTACCCGGATCACCCGTCGCTGGTCGATGGTCAGTTCACCCCACGGGTCGACGAAGCCGACAACCGTTCGTGGCTGAGCAAGGCGACCCTGGGCCTGATCGAGTCCCGTCCACCGTTGCCGCCTGGCGAAACCCGCGCCAACCAGGACGTGCAGCGTCAGTTCCAGGATGCCAAGGAAGCCATCCCGAACGAACTCAAGCCCAAGGACGAAAATGGCGACGTGATCGAGGAAGAAGAACCCGAGAACGAATCCAGCGACCGCTCCTGGTTCAGCTACATGACCTTCGGCCTGTTCGACTGAGGCCAAGGCATCAGCAAAAAGGGAGACCCTCGGGTCTCCCTTTTTTATGCCTGGGTTTTATTGCGCTGTGCGCCGTTCCAGTCCTTGGCTAAACTGCCTGATCTCTAGCCAAAAAGCTGCCCATCATGCTTCGTTTACTGTTCTGGATCGCCCTGATTGCCGCCGCGGTATGGTTCTGGCGCAAGTTCAAGGGTGCCTCCTCCGCGCCGAACGCTCCCCGAGAGTACGACGCACCGCCCATGGTGCGCTGCGCCCATTGCGGCGTACACCTGCCCCGCGACCGGGCACTGGCCCTCGAACAACAATGGTATTGCAGCCAGGCTCACCTCGAGCAAGGCCCGGGCAATCGTGAGCGCTGAGGCCTCAAGCCCACGCGTCAAACAGACGCAGCGCCTGCTGCGCCTCTATCACCTGTACCGCCTGAGTATCGGCATCACCCTGGTGCTGCTGATCTCCAGCAACATGGACAACCGCCTGCTGGAGTTCGCCAACGACCACCTGCTGCGCAGCGGTAGCTGGTTGTACCTGGTGCTGAACATCCTGCTGGTGGTGTTCCTTGAGAACACCCGACGCCCTGCCCGACTGTTCGGCCTGGCCCTCACCGACGTGCTCTTGCTTTCATGGCTGTTTTTCGCAGCCGGCGGTGTGCCCAGTGCCATCGGCAACCTGATCATCGTCTCGGTGGCCATCGGTAACACGCTGTTGCGCGGCAGGATCGGCCTGTTGATCGCGGCCGTCGCCACCCTCGGCATCGTCGGTTCGAGTTTTTTCTTGGCTTGAGCGACTCGAACCGTCCCAGCAGCTATTTGCAGGCCGGTACCCTCGGGGCGCTGTGTTTTGCCGCCGCGCTGCTGGTGCAAGGCCTGACCCGACGCTTGGAAGCCAGCGAAACCCTGGCCGAGCAACGGGCCAGCGAAGTGGTCGGCCTGGAAGCGCTCAACGCCCTGATCCTGCAACGCATGCGCACCGGCATCCTGGTGCTCGACCGTGAGCGTCGGGTCCAGTTGGCCAACGAAAGCGCATTGAATCTGCTGGGCATGCACGATCTGGTCGGCCAGCAGCTCGACGATTACTCCACTGCCCTGGTCGAACGCCTGCAATTATGGCGAAACAACCCCAGCCTGCGCCCGTCCAGCCTGACCGTTACGGGCACGGGCCTGGCCCTGCAACCGAGCTTCATCGCCCTGGGCCATAACGACCAGCATCAAATCCTGGTGTTCCTCGAAGACCTGGCCCAGGTTGCCCAGCATGCCCAGCAGCTCAAGCTCGCCTCCCTGGGGCGCCTGACCGCCGGTATCGCTCATGAAATCCGCAACCCCTTGGGCGCCATCAGCCACGCGGCGCAATTGCTGCGCGAATCAGAGGAACTGAACGACGCGGATCGGCGTCTGACGCAGATTATTCAAGATCACTCCCAACGAATGAATCGCGTCATTGAAAACGTTCTGCAGCTGTCTCGTCGCCAGCAAACCACACCCCAGCGTCTCGACCTGCGTACCTGGCTCGACCAATTCGTCCGGCAGGCCCGCGAAAGCATGGCCGAACACCAGCGCTTGCACCTGAGCATCGACCCGGGGGACTACACCACGCTGATGGACCCCGACCAGCTCACCCAGGTACTCGACAACCTGCTGCGCAACGCCTGGCGCCACAGCGCAATGGCCCATGAGCAGGCCGAGGCCTGGTTGAAACTGTTCATCGACCCCCACAGCCAGCTGTCGACCTTGGACATCATCGACAACGGCCCCGGTGTAACGCCCGAGCAGCAGGCGCATTTGTTCGAACCTTTCTTCACCACCAGCAGCCAGGGCACCGGCCTTGGGCTCTATCTGTCCCGTGAGCTGTGCGAAAGCAACCAGGCCCGCCTAGACTTCAAACCACGCCAAGGCGGCGGTTGCTTTCGCATCACCTTTGCTCACGGACGGAAACAGATTTGAACAATCGCTCACGGCAACGAATCCTGATCGTCGATGACGAACCGGACATCCGCGAACTCCTGGACATCACCCTGGGCCGGATGAAACTCGACACCCGCAGCGCCAAGAACCTTGCCGAGGCCCAAGCCCTGCTGGCGGGAGATGCCTTCGACCTGTGCCTGACCGACATGCGCCTGCCCGATGGTACTGGCTTGGAACTGGTGCAGCACATCCAGCAACGTTATCCACAACTGCCCGTGGCGATGATCACCGCCTACGGCAGCCTGGAAACCGCCATCGACGCCCTCAAGGCCGGCGCTTTCGATTTCCTGACCAAGCCGGTCGACCTGGGGCGGCTGCGGGAACTGGTCACCAGTGCCCTGCGCCTGCCAGCCGTCGCCACACCGACCAGCACCATCGAGCGATGCCTTCTGGGCGACTCGCCGCCGATGCGCAGCGTGCGCAAACAGATCGAAAAACTCGCCCGCAGCCAGGCGCCGGTGTACATCAGTGGGGAGTCGGGTTGCGGCAAGGAACTGGTCGCCCGGCTGATCCACGAACAAGGCCCCCGTGCCAACCAGGGCTTTGTGCCGGTCAACTGTGGGGCGATTCCCACGGAACTGATGGAAAGCGAGTTCTTTGGCCATCGCAAAGGCAGCTTCAGCGGCGCCATCGAAGACAAGCCCGGACTGTTCCAGGCCGCCCATGGCGGGACTCTGTTCCTTGATGAAGTGGCCGACCTGCCCCTGGCGATGCAGGTCAAGCTGTTGCGAGCCATCCAGGAAAAAGCCGTGCGCGCCGTGGGCGGCCAGCAGGAAGAAGTGGTGGATGTGCGAATCCTCTGCGCCACCCATAAGGATCTGGACGCCGAAGTCGCCGCCGGGCGCTTTCGCCAGGATCTATATTACCGGCTGAACGTCATCGAACTGCGCGTGCCGCCCTTGCGCGAACGCCGCGAAGACATCGAACCGCTGGCCAATCACATGCTCCAGCGCTTGGCGGCCAACACCGGCAGCCCCGCAGTAAAACTCCATCCCCAGGCCCTGGCCGCGCTGCAAAACTACCGCTTCCCGGGCAATGTGCGGGAGCTGGAGAACATGCTCGAACGGGCCTACACCCTGTGCGAACAACAACTGATCGAAGCCGACGACCTGCGCCTGGCCGAAGGCAATAATGCCGGCGAGGCGGGCAAACCCGATTTGATGCAGGTCGACAATCTGGAGGACTACCTGGAAGACGTCGAGCGTAAGCTGATCCTTCAAGCACTGGAGGAAACCCGCTGGAACCGTACGGCGGCGGCACAGCGGTTGAAGTTGTCGTTTCGGTCGATGCGGTATCGGTTGAAGAAACTTGGGCTGGATTGAGCCACGGTTTTGAAGCCCACGTTTCCTCCTGTGGCGAGGGAGCTTGCTCCCGCTGGGCTGCGAAGCGGCCCCCAACCTGACACCTCGGTGCATCAGGTTGATCGAGTCGCTGCTTTTGGGGCTGCTTCGCACCCCAGCGGGAGCAAGCTCCCTCGTCACAGGTTCGGCGTTCACCCTCTGTAACGCCGTTCTCTAGCCCTCCGGCACAGGTACCCGCTCGTCCAGAACACGATTGGCCAATAACTCACTCAGCTCAATCAACTGCTGTACCCCCAAGGCGATATGTCGCCGCGAGCCTTCAAGTTCGAAGGCCAGGTCGCTGATCGTTGCGTTGGCAGAGGCCAGGGTTTCGCTGAGGTTGGTGAGGAGGCATTCGGTGTCGATGCCGTCCACGACAGTGAATAGCTGGGTTGAGGCGGGTTTCTTTTTGGCTTCGGGCTTTGGGCCAAGGTAATAGTCGAGGGCGCGTTTGGCGGCTTCATCGAGCTTTTGGTGATCAGGATCGACGTGGGTTGACGAGGAACCTGTTTCTGGGGGATTGGGTGTATCTTTAATCATTGTGCATCTCCAAGTTTTTGGAGCTGTCACCGATCGCCGCGACGCGATTGGAGGTGGCAGCTGTACGCAGGTTCGCGGACCGAACTTGGAGCTTCGGCATACCCGAAGGTATCCCACGCACAGCCAACCATGACACAACGACAAATACCGAAGCACCGTCGTCGGTTGGAATTATGCACCAAGTTAACGGGCCGCGACGCCCGGACGCTGAATTGGCAGCGACGGGAAAAGGTTAGCCAGAGTTCTTCCCACCCGGCAACCGCCAGAACTCGTCGGAAAATTCGGCTCGAATCAGGAATCTTGTCCGACCATTCCCACAAAGGCTGGTTGGATGTGAGGGCAGTGTGTATATCCGTTTCTGCGGTAACGGCTGCTTAGGGTTCCGCCCTGACGGCGGGTCACTTTCGAAAAGCCCGGAAGCCGGCCCAGTCAAAAGTAACCAAAGCGCTCATGCCCCACCACTTGGCACCTCGCTTAGGCTCGGTGTGCCCTCACTCCGGCATTGCTCCGTGGGCCCGCCGCGAAGGGCCATCCATGGCCCAGCGCGGCTATCCCGGCATCCATGCCGGGATGCCCACTCCACAATGCCTGCGTTCGGCCAGCGTGGTTAACGGGGCGCCGAGATCAACGTCCACCGCGAGGCGGCCTGACAGCCGACCTGGTTCTTGGTGGGACCGCGTTTTTCCTGTGGGATCGAGCCTGCTCGCGATGGGGCCTGTCAGCCCAACATTCATGTGACTGGACCACCGCTATCGCGAGCAAGCTCGCTCCCACAATTGGATAGGTGTACGACCGGGAGAACCAGGTCGGCTGTCAGGCCGCCTCGCGAGCAAGCTTTGCTCCCACAAATTCTGATTGGTGTACCACCGGGAAGAGCCAGGTCGGCTATCAGGCCGCCTCGCTTTTGATTTTGATCTGGGGCGCCCCGTTAACCACGATGGCCGAACGAAGGCATTGCGCAGTGGGCACCTCGGCATGGATGCCGAGGTAGCCGCGCTGGGCCATGGATGGCCCTTCGCGGCGGCCCACGGAGCAATGCCTTCGTTCGGGCATGCCGAGCCTAGGCGAGGCACCGAGTGGTGGGGCAGGAGCGCTTTGGTTACTTTTGACTGGGCCGGCTTCCGGGCTTTTCGAAAGTGACCCGCCGTAAAGGCGGAACCCTAAGTGGCCGTTACCACAGAAACGGATATGTACACGATCAACAATTCTGGCCGACCATCAGGCCGCCATCGCGAGCAAGCTCGCTCCCACAGTTGGATCTCCCCACAGTTGAATCTGAGCACAAGAACTGTATCAAAACCGAACCTTACAACCGCCCAGCCGGCGCATACGGCACAGGATCAATCACCGGCTCACGCCCCAACATCAGATCCGTAAACAACTGACACGACGCCGGCGCCAACACCAGCCCATTGCGATAATGCCCACAGTTCAACCACAACCCCGCAACTCCCGGCACCTCGCCAATATAGGGAATACCTTCAGGCGACCCGGGCCGCAACCCAGCCCAATGCCCCACCACCTCAGCCCCCGCCAATGCCGGAATCAACTGCTGCGCCGAAGCCTTCAAACTTTCCAGCGCCGTATCGGTAGGGGTCTTGTCGAAACCTTCGCGCTCCAGCGTACTGCCAACCAGAATATGCCCATCACGACGCGGGATCGCATAACGCCCCTTGGCCAGGACCATGCTCGACAAAAAATCCGACGCGCACTTGTACAGAATCATCTGCCCCTTGACCGGCTCGACCGGCAACTTCAAGCCCAAGGTCTTGAGCAACTCGCCACTCCAGGCACCAGCTGCCAAAACCACCTCATCACCACGAATTTCGCCAGCAGAGCTGTGCACACCCACCACACGCCCACCGTCGCGAATGAACCCACTGACGTCGCAATGCTCATGAAGCGTGACATTAGGCAGCGCCAGCAACGCAGCCTTGAGCGACTTCACCAACCGCGGATTACGCACGTTGGCCACGTCAGCCATATAAATCGCCCGGGAAAAACCCGAGCCCAGCACCGGCACCGCATCGTGGACCGCCGAGATATCCACAGCCCGCAGCGGGCGCCCTTCCCGCTGGGCCCAGGCCAGCGCTTCGTCCTGATCGTCCAGGTCCAGCCAATACAGCCCGGTCACGTGCACCTGCGGATCGATCCCGGTGGCGGCGAACAATCGCTCGCCCAGCTGAGGATAAAAATCCTGCGACCAATGGGCCAGCGCCGTGACCGCCGGGCTATAGCGCCAGGGGTACAACGGCGAAACGATACCGCCGCCGGCCCAGGACGATTCCTGGCCGACATTGGAGCGATCCAGCAGCACCACACGTTGCCCTGCGGACGCCAGATTGAACGCCGTCAGCAGGCCGATGACTCCGCCACCGACGATCACCACTTGCTGTTGCCTGGTCATGTTCTGATTCGACTCACTAAAACAACGGGCGCAAAAGCGCGCCCGGATAAAAGAAACTCAGCGCCCCCAACAATCCTTGGCGGTCACCCCGGCGGCGGCGTTCTCGATGCTTCGTACCCCGGTATTGGTGATTTTGAAGTCACCGCATTTGTCCGTCGCCATGGACGATCCACTCCTGCGTACTGCGGTCAGGATGAAGCTCTGGTCCGTTGGTACCAGGTTAATGGTGTAGAAATCGTTGCCGCTGCTCAAGCCAGTCGCATCGGTGTAGCGGTTGTTCTTCGAGTAGTAGCGCTCGAGAATTTGCGCCTGCTCGGATAAGAGCCCGGCAATTTCAGCGCGCCGGCCTTTCTTCATGTATTCGGTCAGGCTCGGATAGCCGACGGTGATCACGATACCGATGATCGCGATCACGATCATGATTTCGATCAAGGTGAAACCCCGGTTGGATCTTCGCATGCGTTGCCCTCATTGTATTTGCCGCCACATGATACGGCGGCTGCCGCCGACGGTTTTGCCCAGCAGGTCGGTGATACCGCCACCGGAATCGTTCACGATCATGTTGGTGGCGCCGTTGGCGTTGACGACGGCGCTCAGGGTCGGGATGCCGCCCGTGAACACCACGCCGGCGGAAATCGTGTCGAGACTGGTGAGCGAACCATCGTTATTGGTATCGAGTACCGCATAGTTGAGCATCTTACCGCTGAACGCATCCAACTCGATCAGTTTGCCGGTACCGAAGCTGGCGCAAGGGTCGGTGGTGTCCACGGCGGCCGTGGTAAAGATCACGCGGCCGAGCACCAGGTTGGCCGGGTTGATGACCCGCTCCCCGGTCAACGCATTGTTGTACACCAAAGGCAGGTACCAGCCATTCCTCGCAGGATATGTAACGTCGGTCTGGCTGGTGGTCACGAATTGCCCGGTGCTGCCTGAAAACACCCCCGTGATCGACTGGGCCTGCAGGCTCGACACAGTGATTTGCCCCCCGCCACCCGTGGCGTCCCAGATCGAATAGAACGCTTGCAGATCCTTGTTGAGCTTGTCGGCCGCTTCGTTGAACTTGCCGGTACCGAAAAACACTTGGGTGCCGCCCTGGGGGTTGTCTGCCAGCAGAGGCTGTACGGTGATCGGCTGGGTCGCGCCGCCGGGGGCGGTGAACAATGGCTGGCCGGCGAACGCCAGGCCCCATGTGGTGGGCGAGGTGCCGCTGAGGTCGAATTTCCACATCCGCCCCTTCAAGTCGCCACCGTACGCGGCCTGCACCACATTCTGGGAGTTGACCCGCAGCTTGACCGACGACAGGCCGTTATCGGTCTCACTGCTGTTGATGACGATTTTGCGGATCAGCGAACCGTCACGGATATCCACCACGTACAACGCCGCCACGCCGCTGTTGCTGCCATAGCCGTTGGCGATGAACGCCGCCCAGCGACCGTCCGCCAGGCGCGCGACTTCAGGGCGTGCGTAGGCGTAGCCCAGGTCATTGAAGACATTGGCGGTGCTGGCAACGGTTGGCGCGCGGATTTCCCACAACGCCCGAAACGCATTACCCGCCGCCGCATCGAACAGTTGCACCGCGAAGAACGTTTTGCCCCCGGCCCCCGTGCCGCCCAGGGCTACGGTCTTCCAGGCGCTGCCCGATTGCACATCGAACACGCCAACCTGCCCATCCACCAAAAACTTGTGGCTCACGCCATTGATGTAATTGGTGTCGGCAATGTCCTGCAGCGAGGGCAGCACGTTCGAAGGCATGTAGGCATAACGCCGTGTGCCGTTTGCACTGTTGATGACGCTGAAAAACCCATCGTTGCCATTCACCACCAGGCTGGTGCTCATGTTCGTCGCCTTGGTCGTCAAATAGGTGCTGTAGCTGGTGTCGTTGAGCAGGTCCGCAGCGGTCTGGTCGTTGGGCGATGCCAGCACCAGCGGCGAATTAATGATGTCCCCCAGCAGCGCGCTGCGCGCCTTCAGGCCGGTTTTGTTGACGCCCTTGCTCCACTCCACCAGATCATTGCCGGTGATCCCCGTGGGCAGGTTCTGGCTGAGGCTGGTTTGCTGGGCCGGCGAAAAATTGCCATAGGCCAGGGTCACCGGCACATTCGTCGCAGTGTTCCAGGACTGATAGATCGGCGGCGTGGCGCCGGGCACGATGGCGGTGTCGGTGGTCCACTGCACCGCTGCCGTGTTGACCGTGCCCGCCGTGGTGAAACCGAACGCCCGGATGGTGCCGCGCCAGTCCTTGGGGTCATACGTGGTTTGGTAGTAGCTTGAGGTACTCGACAACGTGGCGGCGTTGGTGGTGCCACCGCCCCCGGAGCCGGCCTTGGAGGTGATGTCGCTCAAGGCGGATGACAGGGCCGAGTTCAGGCCCTCGCTGTCGCTCGCCGGATAATACTTGCCCGCACCGTAGCGGGCGGCGTCGGACAACATCTGGTTGGTGACGGCAAAACCCACAGTGTAGGTATTGAGGTATTGCCGGGGAAAATCCGTGGCGTTCCAGCTCTTGCCCGTGGCGTCGGTGCCGGTGGAACGCATGTCGACGTCGAAGGCGAACTTGGCGATGTCGTCCAGGTAAAGCGTATCGCCCTCGGCGTCGCCGCTGAGATTGTTGCCATCGTTGCTGCTGATACCATCCCAGTTCGGCAACCGGGCCAAGCCCAGCGGGTCGTTGCTGGGAAACGTTCGGTCAAAGGTGGGCAAGCCGTCGGTGATGACCACGCCGAAGTTTTTCTGGCAACGGTACTGGATCGGGCTGGTATAGGTCGCCGGTGTTCCATTGTAGTAAGGCGCCATGCCCCTGAAATAGCGGGTGACCTCGTAATAGCTCTCGGCCAATGGTGTATTCGCGACGGCGCCCAAACCATTGATGGCGTTGAGCAGGGCACTGTAGTTGCTGTTGGCCTGGGTTTGGGTCACGCTGCCGGTGACCGGTGACAGGTCGCTGATGGCGCGAGCGATGTAGCCCCCGGGGCCAGAGTTGCTGAAATTAGGTGGATTGAACGTGGCGAGCCCAATACGCAGGGCGCGGTTATTGGCGACCAGGTCGTTGGAGACATCCCGTGCCACGTTGATGCGATAGTCGGTGGGGATTGAACCGGTGGTGAAGTCCCGGCTCGAGCCGTTGGCCAAGGTCACCAGATATGCCAGGTACCTACCGGTGTAACGGGTATCACCATTCCCTACAGGGTCCGGCAGCCGCAGACAGATCCGGCCAAGGCTGGGGCGATAGAAACCGTACCAGCCAGACGAGCAGCCGCCACGCAACAGGCCCAACAACAGGATGTTCGAATCGTCCAGGTCCAGCTCATACCTATCGTTGCAGTTGTTACTGGCGTTGCAGGCATAAGTGCGCGTTTGCGTTGCCGTCGGATCAAACCCCGCCGCCCAGATGATGTTGTTCATACTCCCCGAATCATCGATCAGCAACATCACGTTCGGCGTGACGGCGGCCGCACTCAGCAACGGCGAATCCGAAGGCGTGAAGGCATAGGCCGGCGCCGCCAGGTAAAGACTGAGCAACGCCCCCCACAACATCCCCAGCAGCGCCTTAATATTTGGCATAGATGCTCTCCACCACGCTGCGCTGGTTATTGCCCACCACCGCCACCGCCGTGATCCGATACAGCGTCGCCGACGTGTTGACCGGCACGTTGACCGCCGTGAGCGTCGTGCCGATATTCTGCACGCCATAAAACCCACCGGCAGCGGCAACCCAGAGCACCCCCGACCTTGGGTCGCGCCCCGCCACTGTCAGCGTCGCCGACTCGACCGGCGGCGCGCACTGGGTCGTGGTGGTGCATACCGGCAATGAGTACGTTTCGACCTGCACCGCACTTTCGCCCACCCTCAGCGCCGCCTCGGCCACCTGGAACGACTGGTTGCGCAGCATGACGCTGCTGGTCATTTTTTCCTGGAGGGTGGCGCTCTGCATCGACGACAGGCCGATCAGCGTCAGCAGCAACAGGAAGACCAGGCTGACCAGCAATGCCATGCCCCGCTGGCGGTGCACCTGCCCCATCGAAGTCATCTCCTTCATAGCAACCGGTTGCGCAAGGCAGCAACCACATTGAAGGTCTGCTCGCGCACTGCGTTCCTCGGATCAAAGAGCGTCAATGTCAGGCGCACACTGCGGATCAGTGCCGGGTCAGCCGGATTGCTGGTATAGCTCGACGCCGCGATGTCCGTCGCACTGCCGGCCACGCCGAACGTCACGTCGAACGCCCGCACGTTGTCCACCAGCACCGACAGGGTCGGCGGATTGCCAGCGCCGCTGCCCAGCAGCAATTGGTTGTTGTTGAAGCTGTAGACCAGTCGACGGATCGGGAAGGCCAACTGCCCCGTCGCCGGTAACCGCGCGTTGGTATAGGCCGTCGCCGAGGTGCGGCAATCGGAGACGACGGTCCAGGTCGGAGCGCTACCACCACTCCCTATGTCGGCGGTCACCAGGGTCAATCTCCGGTTGGCGTTATCCCAGCGGATCGGGGTGATCTGGCTGGCATTGAAATCATTGGCCGTGGAAGCATCGGTAATGTTCCCCAGACAACCGAACATGCCCACCATGCGAATCTCCTGGACCATCTTGCTCAGGACGAACCGGGCGTCCTCCTGCATCACCGCCGCCGCGCTTTGGCTGATGTAGGTGTTCTTGGCGGCGATGAAAATCTGCACGACACCCAGGATGACAATCAGGCTGAGCACCAGGGCAATCATCAATTCAATCAGGCCGAATCCCCGGCAACGCCTGTTCATGGCGGCGTCCCCGGCGGATCGACGGCGACGCGGCTGGTCAGCACAAAGCTGCGCCGCGCCTCGGCCGCGTCAGTGGTGTTGGCGGCCCGGGCGTCGTCCCAGGAAATGGTGATGGTGTAGACGCGCTGGTTCAGGGCAATGGTGCCAGTGGCCGTGGCGCCGCCGAAGGCGATGATGTTGGTCTTGAAGTCGTAGAGGTCCTGGTCCCGGGCCACGTTGAGGTTCGGCGAGCTGGGCGGTGCGACGGTGTAGTCGGCGCCGGAGTTGGCGCGAATGCGGTCCAGCAGGTCATAGGCAATGAAGCTGGCCTGGCTGGTCATGCGCGAACTGTCGGTGTACTTGAGCGCATTGAGCTGGATCATCGCCGCCCCCAGCAAGCCGACGCCGAGGATCAGTACTGCCACCAGCACTTCGATCAACGTCATGCCGGCCTGCGCCCTTTTACTGCAATCCTTCATCCGCAACTTCCACCCAATACGATTCGTCCATTGAGGCAAACACTCAGCGTCCTGCTCTGCGCCCCTCTCACGTAATTGAAGCTCACCGGCGTGGCCGGCGCCGATAACCCACCGAGGTTGTTGAAATCGATGTTGCTCACCTCTGAGGTTAGCGTCAGAGTCGCGCCGCTGCTCATCGCTGGAACAACCCGCAATATATTGGGCGACGAGCCAGTACTGTCATACACCGTGAGTTCGCCGTTCCAGACGCTGCCCTCGACCGTAGGGCGGATACGTGTGGTGACACCGCGGTCGATCGCCTCCATCCGGGCAAAGTTCAGCGCCCGGCGCAGATCGCCAATCTCGGTATCGGCCTTGGTGCCCTGCATCGATCCGGTAAAGGCCGGCACCGCCATGGTAATCAGGATCAGCAACACGCCAAGAGCCACCAGCACCTCGATCAGCGTGAAACCTTTTGTACGAAGATCCATCGATGCCCTCCGTTGCCGTCGGCTATACCTGCTTCTACACGCTAGAACAAACCACTGCTTGTGGCGAGGGAGCTTGCTCCCGCTCGGCCGGGCTGGCGCTCCAGCGCGTAGCGGCCGCTATCTTGGGGCTGCTGCGCAGCCCAGCGGGAGCAAGCTCTCTCGCCACAACAGGCTTCCCACCACATCGAGTTCTTACACTGTCGCGTAGCTTCACGCTCTCCAGGGAGGAGACGTCATGTATCAACAGGGCTTCAGCCTGATCGAACTGCTCATGGGACTGGCAATTGCCGCAATTGTTCTACCGTGGGCCGGCGCGGGCTACAAAGAGCTGATCGAGTCCATCGAACGCGAGGATACCGCGCAGTTGCTGATCAGCGGGCTGCGTAGCGCGCGCAGCGAAGCCATCATGCGTAACCGGACGGTCGTGCTCAGCGGTATCGACAATGATTGGGGCCGGGGCTGGCGCATCACCCTGGACGACAAGGAGAAGACCGTGCTGATGGAGCGCCGTGCAAACGCTCGGGTGATGGGCAACTGGCCGGTGAAACGCCGGGTGAGGTTTGGCACCCAGGGCGAAGCACTGCAAACCAGCGGCGCCTTCCAGGCCGGCAGGCTGCATGTCTGCGCCAAACGCGGGCCGGTCAGCCATCATCAAGTGATATTGGCACCTTCCGGCCGCGTCCGGCTGGAAAGTGTTAAAGCCGAGCAGGCCCTGTGCGAAAAAGGACTTAAAGCAAGGAGCGGACGCGCAGCTCTTTCGGCATCGAGAACGTAATGTTTTCCTCGCGACCGGCCAACTCATCGGCACCGGTTGCGCCCCAGGCCTGCAATTGCTGGATCACGCCACGCACCAAGACTTCCGGCGCGGAAGCACCGGCGGTGATGCCGATACGCTCGACGCCCTCGAACCAGCTGCGTTGCATGTCCTCGGCGCCATCGATCAGGTAGGCCGGGGTGGACATGCGCTCGGCCAGCTCGCGCAAGCGGTTGGAGTTGGAGCTGTTCGGGCTGCCGACGACCAGCACCACATCGCATTCGTTGGCCAGTTGCTTGACCGCATCCTGGCGGTTCTGGGTGGCGTAGCAGATGTCGTCCTTGCGCGGGCCACCGATGGCCGGAAAGCGCGCACGCAGGGCGTCGATCACGCGGCTGGTGTCGTCCATGGACAGGGTCGTCTGGGTCACGAAAGCCAGGCTCTCGGGGTTGCGTACCTGCAAGGCCGCAACGTCCTCCTCGTCTTCGACCAGGTAGATCGCACCGCCGTTGCTGGCATCGTATTGGCCCATGGTGCCTTCGACTTCCGGGTGGCCTTCATGGCCGATCAGGATGCATTCGCGACCGTCACGGCTGTAGCGCGCCACTTCGATGTGCACTTTGGTCACCAATGGGCACGTCGCGTCGAACACCTTCAGGCCACGGCCGGCGGCTTCGCTGCGTACTGCCTGGGAAACCCCGTGGGCACTGAAGATCACGATGACGTCATCCGGCACCTGATCCAGTTCCTCGACGAAAATCGCCCCGCGGCTGCGCAGGTCTTCGACGACGAATTTGTTGTGGACCACTTCGTGGCGCACGTAGATCGGCGGCCCGAAGACTTCCAGGGCGCGGTTGACGATTTCGATCGCCCGGTCCACACCAGCGCAGAAGCCACGGGGGTTGGCGAGTTTGATTTGCATGCTGTGCCTCGTGTCTTGCGCGCAAGAAATTGAATCAATGTAATTCAGTGTGGGAGCGAGCTTGCTCGCGATAGCGGTGTGTCAGTCAACATCACTGTTGAATAATCTACCGCAATCGCGAGCAAGCTCGCTCCCACAGTGAATCGGGTGGCAGCAGAAGCTGCCCGTCAAACGTTAAACCGCCTTGACCTCAAGGATTTCCACTTCGAAGTTCAAGGTCTTGCCCGCCAACGGATGGTTGAAGTCCACGGTCACCTGGGCATCATCGAACGCCTTCACCACACCCGGCAGTTCGGTATTGGCCGCGTCGTTGAAGATCACCAGTAGGCCCTCGGACAGCTCCATGTCCTGGAACTGGGAGCGTGGCATGGTCTGCACGTTTTGCGGGTTGGGCTGACCAAAGGCGTTTTCCGGTGGCACGACCACGGTGCGCTTGTCCCCAGCCTTGAAACCGAAGATCGCCGCTTCGAAGCCTGGCAGCAGGTTGCCGTCACCGACCTTGAACACCGCCGGAGCCTTGTCGAAGGTGCTGTCGACGGTGTCACCGTTTTCCAGGTGCAGAGCGAAGTGAAGCTTCACTTCAGTGTTTTGAGCGATACGCTGCTCAGTCATGGACGGCTTCTCCGGTTTTCTTGCTCTTGAACATGTCCAGGGCGAGCATCACGGCGCCCACGCTGATGGCGCTGTCGGCAAAGTTGAACGCCGGGAAATACCAGCGGTTCTGCCAGTGCACCAGGATGAAATCAATGACGTGGCCCAGGGCGATGCGGTCATAGAGATTGCCCAAGGCCCCACCGAGCACCAAGGCCAGCGCCACGGCCAGCCAGGTCTCATTGCGCCCAAGGCGCTTGAGCCAGACCACCAGCACGGCACTGACCACGACGGCAATAAGGGCGAATAGCCAGCGCTGCCAGCCGGAACTGTCGGCCAGGAAACTGAACGCTGCCCCGGTGTTGTAGGCCAGGGTCCAGCTGAAGTAATCAGGAATGATCACGATCTGCTGGTACAGGGTCAAAGAGCTTTCAAAGTAGAACTTGCTGGCCTGGTCGATGACCAGTACCAGCACGCTCAACCAGAGCCAGCCCAGCCGTCCGAAACGGCCCGCTGCGTTAGGCATAGTGGCGAACCTCGCCAGTGCCGCTGATGTTGTCGACGCAACGGCCACAGATTTCCGGATGCTCCGGGTTCACGCCGACGTCTTCGCGGCAGTGCCAGCAGCGGGCGCACTTGGTGTGGTTCGACTTGACGATCTTCAGCTTCAGGCCGCTGACTTCAGTGGTCACCGCATCGGCCGGCGCCTGCACGAAAGGTGCAACGCTGGCGGTGGAGGTGATCAGCACGAAGCGCAGCTCGTTGCCCAGCTTGGCCAGGTCGGCACTCAGGGCGTCTTCGGCGTAGAGGGTGACTTCGGCCTGGAGGTTGCCACCGACGGCCTTGGCCGCCCGCTGGATCTCCATTTCCTTGTTGACCGCAGCCTTGACCGCCATCACACGATCCCAATACGCACGGTCCAGCTCGAAGCCTTGCGGCAGTTCGGTCAGGCCTTCGTACCAGGTGTTGAGCATCACCGATTCGTTGCGCTCGCCCGGCAGGTACTGCCACAGCTCGTCGGCGGTGAACGCCAGGATAGGCGCGATCCAGCGCACCAGCGCCTCGCTGATGTGGAACAGCGCGGTCTGGCACGAACGACGGGCCTTGCTGTTGGCGCCAGTGGTGTACTGGCGGTCCTTGATGATGTCGAGGTAGAAACCACCGAGCTCCTGCACGCAGAAGTTGTGGATCTTGGAGTAGACGTTCCAGAAGCGGTATTCGCCGTAGTGTTCCTGCAATTCGCGTTGCAGCAGCAGGGTACGGTCCACGGCCCAACGGTCCAGCGCGAGCATTTCTTCAGCCGGCAGCAGGTCGGTGGCCGGGTTGAAGCCGGTCAGGTTGGAAAGCAGGAAGCGCGCGGTGTTGCGGATCCGCCGGTAGGCGTCCGCGCTGCGCTGCAGGATCTGCTCGGAAACGGCCATCTCGCCGGAGTAGTCGGTGGAGGCCACCCACAGGCGCATGATGTCGGCGCCCAGGGTGTCGTTGACCTTCTGCGGCGCGATCACGTTGCCCAGGGACTTGGACATCTTGCGGCCAGATTCGTCGACGGTGAAGCCGTGGGTCAGCAGCTCACGGTACGGCGCGTGGTTGTCGATGGCGCAACCGGTCAGCAGCGAGGAGTGGAACCAGCCACGGTGCTGGTCCGAACCTTCCAGGTACAGGTCGGCGCGCGGGCCGGTCTCGTGGCCCATCGGGTGCGAGCCACGCAGTACGTGCCAATGGGTGGTGCCGGAATCGAACCAGACGTCCAGGGTGTCGCTGATCTTGTCGTACAGCGGCGCTTCATCGCCCAACAGCTCAGCGGCATCGAGCTTGAACCAGGCTTCGATGCCTTCGGCTTCGACGCGCTTGGCCACGACTTCCATCAGTTCAACCGTGCGCGGGTGCAACTCGCCGCTTTCCTTGTTCAGGAAGAACGGGATCGGCACGCCCCAGTTGCGCTGGCGGGAGATGCACCAGTCCGGACGGTTGGCGATCATCGAGTGCAGGCGCGCCTGACCCCAGGCTGGCACGAACTGGGTTTCTTCGATGGCCTTGAGCGAACGCTGGCGCAGGGTGTCGCCGCTGGTGGGCTGCTTGTCCATGCCGATGAACCACTGCGCGGTGGCGCGGTAGATCAGCGGGGTCTTGTGGCGCCAGCAGTGCATGTAGCTGTGTTCGATGACGGTGGTGTGCAGCAACGCGCCGACTTCGGTCAGCTTGTCGACGATGGCCGGGTTGGCTTTCCAGATGAACTGGCCGCCAAAGAACTCCAGCGACGGTACGTACACGCCATTGCTCTGCACCGGGTTGAGGATGTCGTCGTTGACCATGCCGTATTTCTTGCAGGTCACGAAGTCGTCGACGCCATAGGCCGGCGCGGAGTGAACCACGCCCGTGCCTGCGCCCAGTTCCACGTAGTCGGCCAGGTACACCGGCGACAGGCGGTCGTAGAACGGATGACGGAAATTGATCAGCTCCAGCGCCGAACCTGGGGCGGTGGCGATCACCGAACCTTCGAGGTTGTAGCGGGCCAGGCAGGCTTCGACCAGCTCTTCGGCCAGCACCAGCAGCTTGTCGCCGACGTCGACCAGGGCGTAGTTGAATTCCGGGTGGACGTTCAGCGCCTGGTTGGCCGGGATGGTCCACGGGGTGGTGGTCCAGATCACGATCGACGCCGGCTTGGCCAGCTTGCCCAGGCCGAAAGCGGCGGCGAGCTTGTCTTCATCGGCGATCGGGAACGCGACGTCGATGGTCGAGGACTTCTTGTTCTCGTACTCGACTTCCGCCTCGGCCAGGGCCGAACCGCAATCGAAGCACCAGTTGACCGGCTTGAGGCCCTTGAACACGAAGCCGCCCTCGACGATTTTCGCCAGGGCACGGATTTCGCCGGCTTCGTTCTTGAAGTCCATGGTCTTGTACGGATTGGCGAAGTCGCCCAACACGCCGAGGCGGATGAACTCGGACTTCTGCCCTTCAATCTGCTCGGTGGCGTAGGCACGGCACAGCTCGCGGGTCTTGTCCGCGCCCAGGTTCTTGCCGTGGGTCACTTCGACTTTGTGCTCGATCGGCAGGCCATGGCAGTCCCAGCCCGGGACATACGGCGCATCAAAACCCGACAGGGTCTTGGAGCGGATGATCATGTCCTTGAGAATCTTGTTCAGCGCGTGACCGATGTGGATGGTGCCGTTGGCGTACGGAGGGCCGTCGTGCAGGACGAACTTCGGACGATCCTTGCCAATTTCGCGCAACTTTCCGTACAGGCCAATGCTGTCCCAACGCTGCAGAATCTGTGGTTCGCGCTGAGGCAGGCCGGCCTTCATTGGGAAGGCGGTGTCCGGAAGGTTTAGCGTGGCTTTATAGTCGGTCATTTAAGGCTCTTCATTAGCGATTGGCGCTGGTTGCGACAAGGGCACGGGCGGCGGCGATATCTGCATGGATCGCCGTCTTGAGCGCCTCCAGAGAGGCAAAACGCTGCTCTTCACGCAGCTTATGGTGGAAAACCACCGTCAAACGCCGGTCATACAGATCGCCGGCAAAATCCAGAACATGTACTTCAAGGTGGGCCTTGCCATCGCCCTGGACCGTGGGTCGCACGCCGATGTTGGCGACACCGGGCCAGGTCTTGCAGTCGATCTCGACACTCACCAGGAACACCCCGGTCAGCGGCACACGACGACGCTTGAGCTGCACGTTGGCCGTCGGCGTGCCCAATTGGCGCGCCAGTTTCTGCCCGTGCAGGATCCGCCCGGCAATCCGGTACGGCCGGCCGAGCAAGCGCTCGGCCAATTCGAAGTCGGCCGCCGCCAGGGCATTGCGGACCTGGGTGCTGCTGACGCGCAAGCCGTCCATCTCGACGGTCTGCGCCGCTTCGACGGTGAACCCTTGGGCGATACCGGCCTGTTGCAGGTAATCGAAATCCCCGGACCGGTCGCAACCGAAACGGAAATCATCGCCGACTTCCAGATGCTTCACATCGAGACCGTCCACCAGGATGGTATCGACGAACTCGGCGGCGCTGAGCTTGCTCAGGCGCTGGTTGAAGGCCAGGCACAGGACCCGGTCGACGCCTTCGGCGGCCAGCAATTGCAGCTTGTCCCGCAAGCGGGCCAGACGGGCCGGAGCGGTGTCCGGGGCGAAAAATTCCCGCGGCTGCGGCTCGAAAATCACCACGCAGCTGGGCACGCCCAACTCCAGCGCACGCTCGCGCAGTCGCGCCAGGATAGCCTGGTGGCCACGGTGAACACCGTCAAAGTTGCCAATAGTGGCGACACAGCCCCGATGCTGGGGGCGCAGGTTGTGGAGGCCTCGAACCAGCTGCATAACGCGCTTCTTGCTCATAAAGTGGCCGATTATAACCACACCCGGCGGCCGACGACAGGCAACACCGCACCCCAAAGTGATCGAACCGACAAAACCGCTGCCCGGCCCGGGATTATCAAGGTCCCGTCCTCAGCCCAAGGCCTTGCGATTGAAGTCGCGCAGACGGAACCCCATCAGCAGCAACATGCCGAAATACGCCACCACACCGGCCACCACCAGCGCGCCCAGGCGAAGGAAACGCTCGAGCATCTGCCCTTCGCCCCAGGCCGGCATGAAATGCATCGCCCCCAGCAACACCGCCGACATCACAGCCACAGCGACCAGCAGCTTGAGGCCGAACTTGCCCCAGCCCGGCTGCGGTTGATACATCTTCTGCTTGCGCAACTGGTAAAACAGCAACCCGGCGTTGAGGCAGGCGCCGGCGCTGATCGCCAAGGCCAGGCCGGCGTGGGCCAACGGGCCGATGAGCAGCAGGTTGAACAACTGGGTCATCACCAAGGTGAAAATGGCGATCTTCACTGGCGTTCGAATGTTCTGTTGGGCGTAGAACCCTGGCGCCAGCACCTTGATCACAATGATCCCGAGCAAGCCCACCGAATAAGCGATCAGTGCCCGCTGGGTCATCAAGGCATCGAAGGCATTGAATTGGCCGTACTGGAACAGCGAGACCGTCAGCGGCTCGGCGAGAATCCCCAGCGCCAGGGCGCACGGCAACACCAGCACGAAACACAGGCGCAGGCCCCAATCGAGAATCCGCGAGTATTCGTGGCGGTCCTGGCTGGCGTAGGTCTTGGCCAGGGTTGGCAGCAGGATCGTGCCCAGGGCCACGCCCAGCACGCCGGACGGCAATTCCATCAGGCGGTCGGCGTAGTACATCCACGACACCGAGCCGGCCACCAGGAACGAGGCAAAGATGGTGTTGATGATCAGGGAAATCTGGCTCACCGACACCCCCAGGATCGCCGGCAGCATCTGCTTCATCACCCGCCACACGCCGCTGTCGCGCAGGTTCAACCGTGGCAGCACCAGCATGCCGATCTTTTTCAAGTGCGGCAGTTGATAGAGCAACTGCGCCAGGCCACCCACCAGCACCGCCCAGCCCAGGGCCATCACCGGCGGGTCGAAGTACGGTGTCAGGAACACGGCGAAAACGATCATGCTGACGTTGAGCAGGGTCGGCACAAAGGCCGGCACGGAAAAGCGGTTCCAGGTATTGAGGATCGCCCCGGCCAGGGACGACAGGGAAATCAGCAATATATAAGGAAAGGTTACTCGCAGCAGGTCGGAGGTGAGCTGGAATTTTTCCGGGGTGTCGGTGAAGCCCGGCGCGGTGGCCCAGATCACCCAGGGCGCGGCAAGCATGCCGGCGGCCGTGACCAGCGCCAGCACCAAGGTCAGCAAGCCAGTGACGTAGGCAATGAAGGTGCGGGTCGCCTCGTCGCCTTTCTGGCTTTTATATTCCGCCAGGATCGGCACGAAGGCCTGGGAGAACGCCCCTTCGGCGAAGATCCGCCGCAACAGGTTGGGCAGCTTGAAGGCGATGAAGAAGGCGTCGGTGGCCATCCCCGCGCCGAATATCCGTGCGATCAACGTATCGCGAACGAACCCCAGGACGCGGGAAAGCATCGTGATAGAGCTGACGGCGGCCAACGATTTGAGCAGATTCATGAAAAGAGTTTTTGCCTGTCGATAAACAGCAGGCGAACAACGCGCCCACTTGTGCGATACTCCGCGCCGCTAAACAGTGCAGAGCCAAAGCCCGCGAGTTTACAGGTCGCACGCCGGAAAGAAATCCTTCGGTGCGCAGCACCTGCCATTCAGCGGAACGCGTCACCCGCCCTTGACAAGACTTCAACTCATCGGCATGATTCGCGGCCTATTTTGTTTGCTATTTCCCAAAAAGTCTTTCGAGGAGCTCGACGGTGGCCAACACACCTTCCGCCAAAAAACGTGCAAAACAGGCTGAGAAGCGTCGCAGCCACAACGCCAGCCTGCGTTCCATGGTCCGTACCTACATCAAGAACGTAGTTAAGGCCATCGACGCAAAAGACGCTGAAAAAGCTCAAGCTGCTTACGTTCTGGCTGTGCCAGTTATCGACCGTATGGCCGATAAAGGCATCATCCACAAGAACAAGGCTGCTCGCCATAAGAGCCGTTTGAATGGCCACGTAAAGGCCCTGAACGTTGCCGCTGCTGCCTAAGCGACGCGCTCGTTAAAAAACCGACCTCAGGGTCGGTTTTTTATTGCCTGCGATTTACCCCTAACCAGCTCCCTTCCACACTGGATATTCAGCGGGCATGAATTTTGTGCCCACCATAAATCCCCCCCTATGGGAGCGAGCTTGCTCGCGATAGCGGTGGGTCAGACGATGGAGATGGCGACTGCATTGCCGTCATCGCGAGCAAGCTCGCTCCCACACTGGATATTCAGCGGGCATGAATTTTGTGCCCACCATAAATCCCCCCCTGTGGGAGCGAGCTTGCTCGCGATAGCGGTGGGTCAGACGATGGAGATGGCGACTGCATTGCCGTCATCGCGAGCAAGCTCGCTCCCACACTGGATCTTCAGTGGGCATAAATTTCTGTACCCACCCTAATTCCCCTGTGGGAGCGAGCTTGCTCGCGATAGCGGTGGGTCAGACGATGGAGATGGCGACTGCATTGCCGTCATCGCGAGCAAGCTCGCTCCCACACCTGGATCTGTCGATCTGACCATTGGCATAACAACATCCATGGAGATTAAAAAAGCGAGCCGATCGGCCCGCCCGTCATTCGACAGTTAACGCCAAGGCAAGATCGGAATGGCCGTCACCGCATTCTGCGGACTGCCCTCGATCACGCGATCGCTGTAGACCAGGTACACCAGCGTATTGCGTTTCTTGTCGAGGAACCGCACCACCTGCATGGTCTTGAACACCAACGAAGTGCGCTCGCGGAACACCTCTTCGCCGTCCTTGAGCTCCCCCTTGAAGCTGATGGGCCCGACCTGGCGACAGGCGATGGACGCCTCGGCGCGATCCTCGGCCAGACCCAGGCCGCCTTTTACACCGCCGGTCTTGGCCCGCGACAGGTAACAGGTCACGCCCTCCACCTTGGGATCGTCGAACGCCTCGACCACAATCCGGTCATTGGGCCCGACGAACTTGAACACGGTCGACACCTGGCCAATTTCCTCGGCCGAAGCCAACAGCGGCACTGCCAGCAGCAAGCCGATCAATCCTTTTGCCAAACCCATGATTTTTCCTTAGACGAGGATAAGGTTGTCACGATGGACCAGTTCGGGCTCCGCCATGTAACCCAACAGACCAACAATCGCATCAGACGACTGACCAATGATTTTCTGCGCTTCCAGCGCGCTGTAGTTGGCCAGGCCACGGGCGATCTCGCGACCGTCCGGCGCCACGCACACCACCATTTCGCCCCGACGGAAACTGCCCTGGACCAGCTTCACGCCCACCGGCAGCAGGCTCTTGTTGCCTTGGGACAAGGCCGACACGGCGCCAGCGTCCAGCACCAGAGTGCCACGGGTTTGCAGGTGCCCGGCCAGCCACTGCTTGCGCGCCGCCAGCATGCCGCGTTCCGGGGAGAGCAAAGTGCCAATGCGTTCGCCCGACTTCAGACGATCCAACACCCGCTCCAGCCGACCGCCGACAATGATGGTGTGAGCTCCGGAGCGCGCCGCCAAACGGGCGGCACGCAATTTGGTCTGCATGCCGCCACGGCCCAGCGCACCGCCCGTGCCGCCCGCCACCGCATCCAGCGCCGGATCGTCGGCACGGGCTTCATAGATCAGCTTCGCATCGGGGTTATTGCGCGGATCGGCGTTGAACATGCCGTCGCGATCCGTGAGGATCACCAGCAGGTCCGCCTCCACCAGGTTCGCCACCAGCGCGGCCAGGGTGTCGTTGTCGCCGAAACGGATCTCGTCGGTGACCACCGTATCGTTCTCGTTGATCACCGGGATGACTTTCAGCTCGACCAACGCGCGCAAGGTACTGCGGGCATTGAGGTAACGCTTGCGGTCGGACAGGTCGTCGTGGGTCAGCAGGATCTGCGCCGTATGGCGACCGTGCTCGGCAAAGCTTGATTCCCAAGCCTGCACCAGGCCCATCTGGCCGATGGCGGCAGCGGCCTGCAACTCGTGCATCGCGCTGGGTCGCGACGTCCAGCCCAGGCGGCTCATACCGGCAGCCACAGCGCCGGAAGAGACCAATACCAGCTCGACGCCAGCCTCATGCAAGGCCACCATCTGCTCGACCCACACCGCCATTGCCTGGCGATCCAGGCCCTTGCCATCCGCTGTCAGCAGTGCGCTACCGATCTTCACGACCCAGCGCTGCGCACCCGTCACCTTGCTCCGCATCATCTTCAACCTTTGCCAGCGGACGACGCGACCCAGCGCCGCCCATGGGATTATTCGTATTTGCGTTTTACAGATACCAAAACGCCGCTCGAATGAGCGGCGCCTTGGAAACCGGCTTGCCGGCGATGATAACACTGCGCAGGACCAGTTAAACCCGTCCCCAAGAATCCTTGAGGGAGTGAGCCTGTGGGAGCAAAGCTTGCTCGCGATGGCCTCGTCACATCCAGCACCTTTGCTGGCTGCAAACCGCTATCGCGAGCAAGCTTTGCTCCCACGGATTCGCTCACATAGGTCCCGGCTTCAGCTGAGCGGCATCAGCACACGATCAGTCGCGAACGTAGATGATTTCCGGACCGTCTTCGTCATCCACATCTTCCTCATCCCAATCGTCGTCACCGATGTCATGGACCGACTTCACGCCACTGCGACGCAGGGCACGCTGATCGTCCAGCGCCTGCAACTGGGCACGGGCCTCGTCTTCGATGCGCTGGTCAAGCTCGGCCAGTTCTTCCTTGTAGGCCGGATCGTTGGCCAGGCGATCAGCGCGATCTTCCAGGTAACGCATGATGTCGTGGCACAGGCGCTCGGTGTTTTCCTTGGCGATGGCCGAGATCACATAGACCGGACCCTCCCACTCCAGGCGGTCGACGATTTCCTTGACCCGCTCCTCATGCTCTTCTTCGAGGATCTGGTCGCACTTGTTCAGCACCAGCCAGCGATCACGCTCGGCCAGGGCCGGGCTGAACTTGGTCAGCTCATTGACAATGACTTCGGCGGCATCAGCGGCATCGGTTTCATCCAGCGGCGCCATGTCGACGAGGTGCAGCAACAGACGGGTGCGAGACAAATGCTTGAGGAAACGAATCCCCAGGCCCGCGCCCTCGGAAGCGCCTTCGATCAACCCTGGAATGTCGGCGATCACGAAACTCTTCCAGCGGTCGACGCTGACCACGCCCAGATTCGGCACCAGGGTGGTAAACGGGTAATCAGCCACTTTCGGCTTGGCCGCCGACACCGAGCGAATGAAGGTGCTTTTACCGGCGTTCGGCAGACCCAGCAGACCCACGTCAGCCAGCACTTTCATTTCCAGCTTCAGGTCGCGCTGCTCGCCGGGCTTGCCTGGCGTGGTCTGGCGCGGCGCACGGTTGGTACTGGATTTGAAACGGGTGTTGCCCAGGCCGTGCCAGCCGCCATGGGCGACCAGCAGACGCTGGCCAGCCTTGGTCAGGTCGCCAATCACTTCCTGAGTGGCGGAATCGATCACCGTGGTGCCGACTGGCACACGCAGGATCAGGTCTTCGCCCTTCTTGCCGGTGCAGTCGGTGCTGCCACCGTTGGAGCCACGCTCGGCATCGAAGTGCCGGGTGTAACGGTAGTCCACCAAGGTGTTGAGGTTTTCGTCGGCGAGCATGTAGATCGAGCCACCGTCGCCCCCGTCACCACCGTTCGGACCACCGTTTTCAATGAACTTTTCCCGACGGAAACTCATGCAGCCATTGCCGCCGTCACCGGCCTTCACTCGAATCGATACTTCATCAACAAACTTCATGACACACGCCTCTCGCCATACGGACGAGCCAAAAAAACAAGACATAAGACTCTTGCAAAAATGAGCGCAGCGACCTGATGACACGCCCCAACCGCAGCGCCGACAGCCCATACAAACAGTTTTGCAAGAGACTCACCCCACAAACGAAAAAGCCCCGTCGCAAGACAGGGCTTTTCCAGCGATCTCGCAATTAAGCTGCGACAACGCTCACGTAACGGCGGTTGAACGCGCCCTTTACTTCAAACTTGATCACGCCTTCGATTTTCGCGAAGAGGGTGTGATCCTTACCCATGCCAACACCGTAACCGGCGTGGAATTGGGTGCCGCGCTGACGCACGATGATGTTGCCCGGAATGATTTTCTGGCCGCCATACATCTTCACGCCAAGGCGTTTGGCTTCTGAGTCGCGACCGTTACGGGTACTACCACCAGCTTTTTTGTGTGCCATGAGTTCAATTCTCCTAGTGAGGAATTAGGCTGAAATTAAGCCTGAATACCGGTGATTTTGATCTCGGTGTACCACTGGCGGTGGCCCATACGCTTCATGTGGTGCTTACGACGACGGAACTTGATGATGCGGACTTTATCGTGACGACCTTGGGAGATCACTTCAGCCACAACGGTAGCGCCAGCAACGACTGGAGCGCCGATATTCACGTCATCGCCATTGGCGACCAACAGAACGCGATCAAAAGTCACGGATTCGCCGGTAGCGATTTCCAGTTTTTCGATCTTCAGGTATTCACCTGGGGCGACCTTGTATTGCTTGCCACCAGTAACAATTACTGCGTACGACATGGTATTTCTCCGATAATCCTGCTCACCCAGCGCTTTATAAGAAGAGGTATTGGCTGGCATGGCTGCATGGGCTGGAAGGCCCGGATGCAATTGCGTAAGGCAGGTGCTGCCCAGGAAGTTCAGGGTGCGCGATTGTACGCAAGCCGCAACAGCCTTGCAAGTAGCCGTCCATCGCGCCTTGACAGGCCTGGGTGGGGGTCCTAGCATGCCGCGCAACCCTTCTGGAGCACCTGTCGCTGATGCAACCCCAAGCTTTCTACCGCGCGGTGGCGGACGATTTTAGCGCCGTCGACGGCATCATCAAGAAGCAGCTGACTTCCCGAGTGCCACTGGTATCGAAAATCGGCGACTACATCACGTCGGCCGGTGGTAAACGCCTGCGTCCTTTATTGGTGCTGTTGTGTGGCAAGGCCCTGGGTCGTGAAGGCGACGACATGCGCCTGCTGGCCGCCACCATCGAATTCCTGCACACCGCGACCCTGCTGCACGACGACGTGGTCGACATGTCCGGCATGCGCCGTGGCCGCTCGACCGCCAATGCCATGTGGGGCAATGCCCCCAGCGTACTGGTGGGTGACTTCCTGTATTCGCGCTCGTTCGAAATGATGGTCGAGCTGGGCTCGATGCCGGTGATGAAGATCCTGTCCCAGGCCACGCGCATCATCGCCGAAGGCGAAGTGCTGCAGTTGTCCAAGGTGCGCGATGCCAGCACCACCGAAGAAACCTACATGGAAGTCATCCGCGGCAAGACCGCGATGCTCTTCGAAGCCTCGACCCACAGCGCCGCAGCCCTGGCCGGCGCCAGCGCCGAGCAGAGCGAAGCGCTGCGCACCTTCGGCGACCACCTGGGCGTGGCCTTCCAGTTGGTGGACGACCTGCTCGACTACAAGGGCGACGCCGAGACCCTGGGCAAGAACGTCGGTGACGACCTGGCCGAAGGCAAGCCGACCCTGCCGCTGATCTACACCATGCGCGAAGGCACGCCGGAACAGGCAGCACTGGTGCGCCAGGCGATCCAGAAAGGCGGGATCGAAGACCTGGAAAGCATCCGTGTCGCGGTCGAAGCCTCCGGCTCGCTGGAGTACACCGCGAACCTGGCCCGCGACTACGTCGCCCGCGCGATCAAATGCCTCGATGCCCTGCCGGCCAGCGAGTACCGCGATGCGCTGGTGGAGTTGAGCGAGTTTGCGGTGGCCCGTACTCACTGATCCACAAGGGCTTTTTGTGGGAGCAAGGCTTGCTCCCACAAATCCCCTCGCCATAGGATCTCCGAACGCAGTACCGTCCCTCTTTCGCAACAAAACCCTATATAATGTGCGCCCTTTTGCCCTCCTGATACCCAAGGAACCTTAGTGAGCACGTTGCCTCCCTGCCCAAAATGCAATTCCGAATACACTTACGAAGACGGCACCCAACTGGTCTGCCCGGAGTGTGCCCACGAATGGTCCGCCAGCGGCGAAGTTGAAGTGGCGTCCGATGACACCGTGAAGAAAGATTCGGTCGGCAACGTCCTGCAGGACGGCGACACCATCACCGTGATCAAGGACCTCAAGGTCAAGGGCACGTCGCTGGTGGTCAAGGTCGGCACCAAGGTCAAGAACATCCGCCTGTGCGATGGCGACCACGACATCGACTGCAAGATCGACGGCATCGGCCCGATGAAACTCAAATCCGAGTTCGTCAGAAAAGTCTGATTCTGCTGTATTCCATCCCATGCCTCCCGCGTGGGATGGAGCTTTACCCTCCCCGCTTCAGCCCCACTTCCCGGGCGCCAATCAAGTCTCAGCCATCCTGAGCTACCACAACCCATCGTCAGAAAAACAATCGCAACGCCAATAGAGACTTGCTATTTAGCGAATAAGAATTATTCTCATCGAACCCCATCAAGGAGATGAGAACCATGACTTATTTGATCGATGCCTGGTTGGACCGCCCACATCCCTACCTCAGGATCCTGCATCGGGAAACCGGGGAAGTCTGTGCAGTGCTTGAAGAAGAAGCCTTGAACGAGCTGCAGGACCAAGGAGACCTGGACCTCAACAGCCTCAATTCCAGTGAGCCGCTGGTGCTCAAGGAACTGGTGCGCAATCTGTTCCTGTTTTGCTATGCCCGGGCGTTGCGCCCTACGGGGGATTTCAGCGGCAGGTTTCACGGATGAGCACAAATAACCTGTGGGAGCGAGCTCGCTCGCGATGGCGGTCAATCAGTCGACATTTTCGTTACTGACACACCGCCATCGCGAGCAAGCTCGCTCCCACAGTTTTTGTCCGGTGGTAAAACCGGACAGGACAGGGTCTTACAGTACGTCCAACAGCTCGACGTCAAACACCAGCACGCTGTGCGGTGGAATGCTGCCAACGCCTTGAGCGCCGTAAGCCAGTTCGCTCGGCACGTAGAGGCGCCATTTGCTGCCGGCATTCATCAGTTGCAGTGCTTCGGTCCAGCCTGGGATCACGCCGCCTACCGGGAATTCAGCTGGCTGGCCGCGATCGTAGGAGCTGTCGAACACAGTGCCGTCGATCAGGGTGCCGTGGTAGTGGGTACGTACCTGGTCTTCACGGGTCGGCTTGGCGCCTTCACCCTGGGTCAGCACTTCGAATTGCAGGCCGGAAGCCAGGGTGGTGATGCCGTCACGCTTGGCGTTTTCCGCCAGGAACGCACGGCCTTCGCCAGCAGCGGCTTCAGCCTTGGCGGCGGCTTCCGCTTGCATGATTTCACGAATGACCTTGAAGCTGGCGGACATCTCGTCCTGGCCCACGCGGCTTGGCTTGCCGGCGAACGCGTCGGTCAGGCCGGCCAGGATCGCGTCCAGGCTGACACCCGGTGGTGGGTTGTCGCGCAGTTGGTCGCCCAACTGACGGCCAATGCCGTAGCTGACGCGGGTTTCGTCGGTGGACAGGTTAACTTCGGACATGATGCTGCTCCGCTGTGCGGACGGCTCGAGAGTTGCCGTGCGTGACACAGCGCCTCCCGGAGCGCCCGGAACCAAAAGGGCGAGCAGACTAGCACAGATGCCACGGCGGGTGACGAGCCCTCACGTCAAAGCAACCCGCCAGAAACGACAACGCCCGCCTGCAGTTCGCCAGGCGGGCGTTGCGCCAGTGCGATGAACGGGCCTCAGTGCTTGGTCAGCTTGTCCAGGTAACCCATGGCAAAGGCCGAGACCACGAAGGTCATGTGGATGATCACGTACCACATCAGGTGCTCGGGATCGACGTTCTTGGCGTCCATGAAGATGCGCAGCAGGTGGATGGAGGAAATGGCCACGATCGAGGCGGCGACTTTCATCTTCAGCGATGAAGAGTCCATGGTGCCCAGCCAGTTGAGCTTTTCCTTGTCGGAGTCGATGTCCAGTTGCGAAACGAAGTTCTCGTAGCCGGAAATCATCACCATCACCAGCAAGCCGCCCACCAGCGCCATGTCGATCAGCGACAGCAGTACCAGGATCAGCTCGGACTCGGCCATGGCAAACACATTGGGGATGATGTGAAAGACTTCCTGGAAGAATTTCAGTGCCAAGGCCAGCAGGCCCAAGGACAGCCCGAAGTAGATCGGCGCCAGCAGCCAACGGGAGGCGTACATTGCGTTTTCGATAAAGCGTTCCATTGAATCTCACACCTGGGCTGAAAAATCGCGGCGAGTATATCAGCCACGACCTGCCCCACAAATGCCGGGGCCATCCCTGGCCCCCGCTCATGTGTCAAAATTTTTCCGCAAGTATCCATACGGTGATGGCTTTCAATGCAGCGGACGAAACTCGAAGCCGCCGACATTGCGACAACGGCCTCCATTGATTTCACGCAGTTGGGCCTGCATGTGCAAGGACCAGATCTGCGGGTCGTCGGCCAGCTCATAGCCGTGCAGGGTCAGGCTTTGCACAATGGTATCGAGGATGGATTCGGCGGCAGTCGGGCCGGGAAATGGCCCTTGCGCCTTGATGGCGGAGGGTTGTTCGCCAGCCATTCCGGCGGCGAAGAGCAAGGTCCACATACCGGTATCTCCCGCCAGGGGGCGGATGGCGCATTCGATACGGGTGACAAGGCCCAGGCATTGACGAGTGAGGCAAAGGTTGCGCGACATGGCGGCGCCCCTCGGTAGATCCGGTATTCAGCCTCGGGAGGAGGCTGTTTCGATCCAATGATGACTCTCGTTATCCTTGAGCTGAGGATAGAAGAAAAGTTCCGGCCCCACGGGTTTCCGAGACCAGAATACGCCGAGCGGTCATAGTGTGAATATTGACGCCAAAGTGGTGGCACTTTTGGGTCAAATCCAAGCATCACTGCAGAATCGATTGTGGGAGCGGGCTTGCTCGCGAAGGCGGTGTGTCAGCTAACAACCATGTCGACTGACAGTCCGCCTTCGCGAGCAAGCCCGCTCCCACAATTAGATCTCCACAATTAACAATTGGCGACGCATCAAGCCGGCTTGGCCTCCGCCAAGGCTTGCTGCGCCAGTTCCTTTTCCGCTTCCTTGATGTCGTCTTCGCTGATCATTTCCGCGATTACCCGCAGCCGTTCCACCACCCGGGCGTTGACGCTGCCCTCCGGGAACTCGCCGTTTTCATCCGGCTCGCCGGCAGGCTCGCCCACCAGCAGGCTCAGGGCTTCGTCGGCCTGGCGCACCGCGTAGACGTGAAACTGCCCGGCGCGAACGGCGGCCAGCACTTTCTCGTCAAGCATCAGGGTCGCGACGTTGGCCTGGGGAATGATCGCCCCCTGCTCACCGGTCAACCCGCGGGCTTCGCAGAGACGGAAAAAGCCTTCGATCTTCTCGTTGACCCCGCCCACCGCCTGCACTTCGCCGAACTGGTTGATCGAGCCGGTGATGGCAAAGCACTGCTTCAACGGCGTCTTCGACAGGGCCGAGATCAGCGTACACGCCTCGCCCAGGGACGCACTGTCACCATCCACGTAACCGTAGGATTGTTCCAGGGCGATGCTGGCCGAGATCGCCAGCGGGAACTCCTGGGCATAACGACTGCCCAGGTAACCGGTGAGGATCATCACGCCCTTGGAGTGGATCGGTTGGCCAAGGTTGACCTCGCGCTCGATGTCGACGATGCCACTGCCGCCCGGGTACACCGTGGCGGAAATCCGCGCCGGCACGCCAAACGCCGAGTCGCCGACCTCCAGCACTGTCAGCCCGTTGCACTTGCCCACGGCCGCGCCAGCGGTGTCGATCAGGATGATCCCCGCCAGCATGTCGTCGAGGATTCGCGCCGAGACACGCCCGGTACGGGTGGCCTTGGCCTTGAGGGCACGCTCGATGTGGCCGGCGTCGGTCATCTCGTCACCGGCCAGTTGGCGAATGAAATCCGCCTCACTGACCAGCTGGAACAAGTCGCCGATACGCGCCGACAAGCGTCCCTGATGCTCGGCCAGCCGGGCGCTGTAGGTCGCCAGGCGCGCCACCGCGTCGGCGGTCAGCGGTGCCATGCCCTCTTCCGAAGTGCGGGTCTTGAGCAACTGGGCGAACTGCTCCAGGCTCTCGTCGCCCATCGGGATGTCTTCGTCGAAATCCACCAGCACGCGAAACATTTCCTGGAAGTCCGGGTCCAGGTCCTGCAAGGCGTAATAGAGCTGGCGGGCGCCGATGATCACGACCTTGACCTGCAACGGGATGTGTTGCGGCGTCAGGGTGACCGTGGCCAGGCGTCCCAGCTCACCCAGGGGCGATTCCATCTTCAGCTTGCGCGATTGCAGGGCGCGCTTGAGCGCATCCCATACGAACGGTTCGCCGAGCATTTTTTCCGCTTCAAGGATCAGGAAGCCACCATTGGCCCGGTGCAAGGCACCCGGACGCAACTGCCGGTACGTGGTGTAGAGCGCGCCCTGGTCGGTGCTGTATTCAATCCGGCCGAACAGGTTGTCGTAGGTCGGGTGCGGCTCGAACACCACCGGTGCGCCACCACTGGATGGATGCCCGACCACCAGGCTCGGCGCGTACTGCTCTTCCAGCAGTTTGCGGGCGATGGCGTCGGTCTTGCTGTCGTCCACCAGTTGCTCGACCACGGTCTTGAGCAGATAGACCTGCATGGCTTGCAGGTAGCCACAGACCGCGGCGTTCTCCGCGTACTTTTCCGACAGCGGCGCCAGCAACGGTTGCAGGGCCAGGGTGATGGTTTCTTCGTTGAGCTGGCGCAGCTGGTTGCTGGACTCGCGCTTCCATTGCGGCAGGCTGGCGAGCTCTTCGTTCAAGCGCTCTTCCAGGCCGGAGATGTCCTCGTGAAAACGCTCGCGCTCGGCTTCCGGCAACTGGGCGAATTCCGCCTCGTCCAGGGCCTTGCCTTCGCTCATCGGCGTGAAGGCGATGTTGCTGCTGTCACGGTACAGCGCGACATCCTTCTCCAGCGCCAGGCGCTCGATCACATCCAGGGCCCGGTCGTAGCGCTGGTTGAAGGCGCGGTCGATGGCGCTTTTTTTCTGCTGGTAGGACGGGTGCTCGAACACCGCCGGGAAGGTCGCCAGCAGGTTGTCGATCAAACCGTTGATGTCACCGATGAACGCACCGGCCGTGCCGGACGGCAGCTCCAGGGCGCGGGGTTCGCGGGGTTCATCGAAATTATTGACGTAGACCCAGTCCGCCGGGGTCTGCAGGCGCTTGCCTTCGGCCTTGAGGTAGCGTTTGACGAACGAAAACCGGCCGGTGCCGGGCTCGCCCATGACAAAGACGTTGTAACCGGGGCGCGGCATGGCCACGCCGAACTGCAAGGCTTCGACCGCACGTTCCTGGCCAAGCACACCGCGGAAGGGCTCCAGATCATTGGTGGTAGAGAAGCTGAACTGTTCAGCGGAAAACGGACGGGTCAGCGCTTCGGGCGCTAGACGCAAGCTGGCAGCAACAGGATCAGGCATCGGGCTTCCTTACATCAGGCGGGGCAGATAGCGGCATTCTGGCGCTGCCTGTACCTGACTGGCAAGGAGCGCCTCAGGCCAAAGCATAGTCAATGGGAAAACCCCGGGCGGGGCCCCGTAAATAGACGATCCCCCGTAATGTTTTTGCAAAATGTCACGGAACCCTCGGATCGTGCCTAAACTCCAAATTGCGCGGCTGGAACAATAACCGGCCCACTGGCAGCTGTACGGGCCAGACCCTGTCCATTGGTATGCACATAAAGAGAACATAGCTATGAAACGGATTCTTCTCGGTACTCTCTTCACCGCTGTATCCCTCAACGCCATGGCTCAGGCGCCGGGCGGCCCGGATTGCGGCTGGGGCAACATGCTGTTCGAAGGTCAGCGTGGCACTCCGGCACACTTCCTGGCATCCACCACCAACGGCACTTCCGGTAACGCGACCTTCGGCATGACCTCCGGCACCAACGGGTGCTCGACCAACGCGGCACTGACCTACGGTGGCAAGTCCTGGCTGGCCATGAATGGCATGATGAACGAGCTGTCCGAAGACATGGCCAAGGGTCAGGGCGAAGCGCTGACCACCTATGCTGTGGTACTGGGTGTAGCGCCGGAAGATCGCGCACACTTCTCCGCCGTTACCCACGAGCACTTCCAGCAGATCTTCAGCAAGGCTGACGTGACGGCGGAAGATGTGCATACCAACACCCTGGCCGTGCTGAAAAGCGACCCTCGCCTGGCCAAGTACGCGCCTCAAGCTTAAGCTCGACAGCACTCGCTCCTCTCGGGGAGCGGGTTTTCTTTTTGGGGCCCCCTCGGTCTTTATTTTTTTCGACTCTCCAAGTAGCCGACTATGCTCAAACGCCTTGCCTGGCTGGCGCTCTGTGTGTGCGCCCCACTGTCCGCCGCGCCTCATGTCGACCCTCAACGTTTGCAGCAACTGGCCAATGACCGATTCTGGATCTCCCTGGGCCACTACGAAACCGCCAAGCTGGGTGGCTGGCGCAGCTATATCAGCGACAAAAAATTCTTCCTCGCCTCCGACGGCAACGAACATCCTGACCGTGAACTGACCGCCACGCTGCAAGCCTTGTATGGCCCGGCCAGCGCCGGCCAGCAACATGCCCAGTGCGTGTACCCGGCGCGCACCCGCTGGCTGAAGGCGCAGCTCAACCTGACGGACCTGCCGGCGGTCAATTGCAGCGACTTCACCCAGTGGTTCAAGGACGTGTCGCCCCACAGCGCGGTGATGATTTTCCCCGCCGCGTACCTCAACAGCCCATCCTCGATGTTCGGCCACACCCTGTTGCGCATCGACCAGGCCGATGTGCAAAGCGACAAGACCGCCCTGCTCAGCTACGCGATCAACTTCGGCGCCTACATCGAAGGTTCCGACAACAGCATCCTCTATGCCTGGAAGGGTCTGATGGGAGGCTATCCCGGCCTGTTCGCCCTGGTGCCGTACCAGGAAAAACTCTCCGAGTACCGTAGCCTGGAGAACCGCGACCTGTGGGAATACCGCCTCAACCTGAGCCAGGCGGAAACCGAACGCATGGTTGAGCACGTCTGGGAACTCAAGCAGATCCAGTTCGACTATTTCTTCTTCGACGAAAACTGCTCCTATCGCCTGCTCGAATTGCTGCAAGTGGCACGCCCCGGCCTGCGCCTGACCGAACAATTCCCGCTGACGGCGATTCCCACCGACACCGTCAAGGCGGTGAAAGAAGCCGGCCTGGTGGAAAGCATTCAATATCGACCGTCCCGGGAACGGGAACTGCTCAGCCGCGCCGAACCGCTCAGCGATGATGAACAGCAATGGGTACTGAACGTCAGCGCCGATCAGCAGCAACTGCAAACACCGGCATTCAAGGCGCTGCCGCGCGAACGCCAGGCGCTGATCATCGACGCGGCGTATCGCCTGGAGCGCTATCGGGCCAACGGCCAGGAACGCGAGCCACAACGGGCCCAGCGCAGCTTCGAGCTGTTGCGGGCGATCAACCAGAACCCCCCACCAGAACTCGACATCCCGCAACCGGGCCTGCCCGAGGACGGTCACCAATCGCGCACCTGGCAGGCCGGCCTCGGCACGCGGGGCGATCGGGCGTTCGGCGAATATGGCTTGCGCATGGCCTATCACGACCTCAACGACAACGCCGAAAGTTTCCCGCTGGGGGCACAGATCGAAATCCTGCAATTGAAACTGCGCCAGTACGAAGGCAATGACTGGCAAGTGCAGCAACTGGACCTGGCGACCATTCGCTCCCTGACCCCACGCAACGAGCTGCTGCAACCACTGTCCTGGCAGGTCACCGGCGGCCTGGAGCGGGTGCCGGGCAAACACGACGATGAAACCTTGGTCAGCCACGTCAACGGCGGTGCCGGTGGTACCTGGGCGCTGGGCGAAGATGTGCTGGGCTTTGCCCTGGGCACGGTGAGGGTCGAACACAACAACGACTTCGCCCAGTTCATCGCCCCGGCCGCCGGCTTCAACAGCGGCGTGCTGTGGAAAAACCCGCTAGGCAACTTGAGCCTGGAGGCCAAGGGCGATTATTTCGTCAACGGCGAAGTGCGCCGTAGCCTGAGCCTGAATCAGCAGTGGGAATTGTCCCGCAACCTCGGCCTGCGCCTGAGCGCCCAGCGGGAATTCAGCCAATTGGCCTCACCGGAGAACGAGGTGATGCTCGAGGTGAAGTGGTACCACTACTGACAATGGCCTGCGCAACCAACGGATTGATCACCGCGCTTTCACGCCTTTCTGACGAATCCACTTCTAGACTTGTTGTAGGCGGGATTCGTCAGGAAAACGGAAATGAAACGCGCGGTGATGGCACTGGGTGTGTTGATGTTGCTCGGTGGCTGTGAAACCACCCACGAAGACTTGATCGCCCGGGGTTACCCACCGGCGTTCGCCGACGGCTATGACGATGGTTGCAGCAGTGGCCGGCAGGCCGCCGGGGTGATCACCGGTCAATTCAGGAAAGACGTGCCACGTTACCTCAAGGACCCGCGCTACGCCGAAGGCTGGAGCGATGGCTTCCGGCAGTGCCAGGCCATGCGCGAGAGCGAAGAGCGTAATGCCTATCGCGAACGTCATTGGGACGAACGTGAGCGGGCCTGGCAGCAACAGAAAGACCAGGACGCCGCCCGGGCTTATCGCTCGCCGTGAGTCGCCTACAGACATTCGTCGAAACCAAAACCCTGCGACCATGGCCCAAACTCCAATAGAGGAGCAAATGCCATGAGTCGCGCCTTCGTCAACGAAGACAACGCCGCTGCCCAGGCCGACCAGCCGGTCGAACGCCAGGTCAGCGCGCAACCCAATTACGTCACGCCCACCGGGCTTGCCCAGCTCCAGGCCCGGGTCGCCGATTTGCAGGCCCTGCGCAGCCAGCAGGCGGCCCGCGGAGATCTGGCGGACAAACAACGGATCGCCGACCTTGAACGGGATCTGCGCTATTTCAAGCAGCGCCTGCAAAGCGCCCAAATCGTTGCACCGACGTCGTCCGATCAAGTGCGGATCGGGCACTGGGTGACCTTTGTTGATGAACAGGATCATGAGCAACGGGTGCAATTGGTGGGTGAAGACCAGGCCGATGCGGCCAGTGGCTTGATCAACTGGGGCTCGCCGCTGGGGCGGGCGTTATTGGGGGCGAAGGTTGGAGATGAAGTGATATGGAAGCGACCAGTGGGGGATCTCGCCATTGAGGTCGTTACGATAGATCTCCAATAATGTTGCCGACTTCTTTAAGCATGATTAAAGCCTCCAACATTAAAACCCGACAACAATCTGTTACTTGCCTGTAGCCATATGTAACCGCAACATGAGGTCATAACAACAAGTTTGCGCCAAATCAGGACCATGCTACTGTTTTTCTCGCACCGCCATCGGTGCACTGTAAAAACAAAAAGGAGATATACAATGAGCGAACAGATAATGGCAATGTCAGGTGACTTCGACGGCGACTTCAAGTCCTACCAACAGATAAATAACCTCGGTATCGAGTCAGCAGCACTGACCATTGTCGAGTGCGGTAGCCAAAACTACACTGCTCTTTTATGCTAAATCATTCTCCAGCAAAATAGACCTGCACAACAGGTCCTTGATACTCCCTAATCCCACCTACAAAACAACTTCACCAACATCCTACAGTTCGGATGCGTTTGCTTGCACCCAATGGGCTGTACTTGATGTTTGATAACTGATGAGGAAAACACCATGAGCGAACAGATCCTGAACATGTCCGGCGACTTCTACAGCGAATTCGACGCTTATCAAGCACCCGCCAACAACCTGGGGTCGATCCTGGCAACGACAATGGAATGCAACACCTTTGGAACGTGCACCAATGTTGAATGCTCGACACTCGGTTGCTAAGCCCTTCAACTGATAAAAACAGGCAACACCTATAACCATAGAGCAGGCAACGCCTGCTCTATCCATGTCTGGAGCGACAGCATGCTTGTTAACGCTTTGAAGTTGAATCAGCGAGGCCGGTACAGATTCACTTCCGACGGCGACATCGCCCTTTTTGAAAACAACCTGACCCGCCTGCATGCTGATGATCAGGCCTTGCTGGATCATTTCGGGCTGACCAGGGACCAACTGGCGTCGTACGCCAAGGAACCCCTCAGTCCCCCGTGCCTACCTGTCGACGGTGAAACCATCTTGATGGCGCTGAAGGAAAAGCTCACTCGGCTTGACAGCCTTCACGTCGATACAGAGGCCTTGAGCGGCAACGACAATTTTTATTGGTTTGGCTACCGTTTTTTTCTTTATTTCGTCGACATGTTCAAGGCGGATGAGCGCTACGTCGGCGCGTCATTGCACATTGATGAAACCGCCCTGCTGGCAAGCCTTGAAAGCTATGTCCTGGCCCGAGTCGGACGCACCTCGGAACAAAGCCTGGTCCATTATCTGAATACCCGGATCGCCGACGGCGACGACATTGATCTGGGCGGGTTCAACGAACACCTGCGCACATTGCCGTTGCTGAAATTTTTCGAATCCTATCCCGTGCTGGCGACACTGCTGCTGGATTTGCTGGAAGACACCCTCAACTATCTTTATGCCGTCATTCTCGATTTCGCCGACGATGTTGAGGCGTTGGAAACGGAGTTCTCGATCCCGTCTCGGAAAATCGAGGCGATCGAGTTCGGCCTGGGTGACCCCCATGGTCGTGGCGAAACAGTCTGCCTGGTTAAGGTCTGCGCACTTTCATTGGTCTACAAGCCAAGAGCAAGCCGTGAAGCACTTTTTTTCAATCAACTGCTTGGACAACTACGTGAGGGGACAGGCGACGATTGTTTTGCCATCCACGCGCCAAGAATCCTCAGCCGAGAGCGACACAGTTGGATAGAAAAGGTCGAGAACACGCCTTGTGCCAGCGCAGCGGATGTGGCGCTGTTCTATAAAAAAATGGGCGCACAAATCGCCGTCATTCATGCACTCAACGGCATCGACTTCCATTACGAGAACATCATTGCGTGTGGCAACAGCCCGGTCATGATTGACCTGGAGTGCTTGTTCACCGCGTCCACCAGTGACCTGCTACTCGACCTGCCTGCCGATTGTGCACTGTCCAATACCTTTAAATTGATCCAGCAGTCAGTATGCTCCAGCGGTTTTGTGCCTTTTTCACAAAAATCCAATAACGACCAGAGCGGACTGACCCGGCAAGAGTTATTCATTTCTACCCGCCATTCTCTGGTTTTCGAAAATGGCTTTTACCACTTGCGTAAAGTCGAGTTCGAACACCTCCTGGTGCAAAAGCATTTGCCGCTTTTTCAGGGTGAGCGCAAGGGACATGAAACTTATAAATCCGAACTTGTCCACGGCTTTGAATACGCTTATGGCGAATTGATGACGCATCGGCACACGATTATGCAGATGCTTGAACAATCCGCAGGCGAGCTATCGACCCGCGTATTGTTCAAAAACTCTCAACGTTATGCGGACTTTATCGGGCTGAGCCGCCATCCACGCTTCATGAAAAGCATGCTGGACCGAGAGCTTCTGCTTGCAACTCTGTGGAAAGACTTGCAAGAACCCTATCGGGAAAAGGGCATCCCGCGTTATGAAATAGCCGACCTGCAAAGGTCCAGCATTCCGTGTTTCACCATGCCGCTCAACTCCAACTCTTTGATGAGCGCACAAGGTGAAACAATAGACATGACGAAAGTACAACCCCCGATAAAAGGCTGCTTACAGAAAATAGCCAATCTGTCTGCAGCCGACAGGGCATTACAACTCACACTGCTCGAAATGTGTTTGTATCCAGAGGCAAATGAACAGCCGTCATCACGTGCCTCCCTGAAAAATGCGTCCCAAGTGGATCGACTCGATGCAATACTCGGCATCAGCTCCCGCCTCGAAGCGCTTGCGACCAAGGGAACGGCAACAGACGTCAGTTGGCTGGCGTTTCATACGCACCCCACGACCCACAGAAAATACCCCTCGCCAATGGACCACGGCCTGTACTCCGGTATCGCCGGGATTGGGTTGTTTTACCTGAGCCTGTTCAAGGTGAGCGGCAAACCGCACTTGTTGTCACTTCTGGATCAGGTACTGGCCTCACTGGAGCAACATTTTGGCTTCTTCAAAGCCGACCTGACCGTCAGTGCGTACCATGGCCTGGGTTCTTATCTCTATCTACTCATCAATCGTCGCCAGATAACGGGCGATCCGAAACACAACGAAAAAATTGCCGACTTGCTGACCCAACTGATTGAAGTACCGCCTGAACACTACGATTTCGACTTCCTGGGCGGTTGTTGTGGTGCGGTGACGCTGCTGGCCAATATCCATGGGTTATCCGCGCAAGCGGATGTGCTGCCGGCCATTCGGCGCATGGTCGCTTACATAAAGGACCAGATCCTGGTTGAAGACGGCCAGCTTCTGCGACGCGACGACCGCTCCGTCATGTTGACGGGCCTGTCCCATGGTCTCTCCGGCGTCATCCATGCGTTGTGCAAAGCCTATGACGTGACCGACGATAGGGCGCTGGTGCCCTTGGCCATCCAGGTACTGGAGGCTGAAAATCGCTTGAGCCGGGAGGGTTTCTGGCTGGATCTGAGAGACCTGGGCCCTGTCGACCACGCCACCAAGTGGTGTCACGGAGACGGTGGCATCCTCATCGCCAGGCGCCAACTCATGACGTCGATGGGCGATGCCTTGGACGAAACCACCCGGCAGACGGTGCTCAACGACATTCAGCGCTGCGAGAACAACCTCTGGCAGCATGGCTTGGGTGACGGCTATAACCTTTGCCATGGCGATTTCGGCAATCTGATCTGCCTGTATGACTTGTATCGGCACGCCGATAATCCCGAGGGCATCAGCAGGGTCAAACAGGCCCTCGGCGAAGTCGCCCGGCAGTTTTTCGAAGGCCCCTTTCTCAACAGCGATCGGGTGCCCGACGTCAGCCTGCTGACTGGTATTACGGGCGCAGGTTATGCCTTGCTGTATGAGATCGATCCAACGATCCCCAACATACTCTCGCTCGATTTTGCCATGCCCGCTCAAGTGGGCTAACAGTCACTGTGGGAGCCTGCAAGAACTGCGGGAGCGAGCTTGCTCGCGATGGCGGCTTCACATTCGACATCTCTGCTGGCTGTTCCAGCGCTATCGCGAGCAAGCTCGCTCCCACAGGGAATTTGCGCCGGCCATAAAAAAACGGAGCCTTTCGAAGGCTCCGTTTTTTTGCAACCGACCGAATCAGGCCAGTTTCTTGTGCCGGACGCGATGCGGCTGGGCGGCCGCTTCGCCGAGGCGTTTCTTGCGATCGGCTTCGTACTCGGTGTAGTTGCCTTCGAAGAACACCGCTTGGGAATCGTCTTCGTACGCCAGGATGTGGGTCGCCACGCGGTCGAGGAACCACCGATCGTGGGAGATCACAATGGCGGCGCCCGGGAAGTCCAGCAAGGCTTCTTCCAGGGAGCGCAGGGTTTCGACGTCGAGGTCGTTGGACGGTTCGTCGAGCAGCAGGACGTTGCCGCCCTCCTTCAAGGTCAACGCCAGGTGCAAGCGACCGCGCTCACCACCGGACAGGTCCTTGACGAACTTCTGCTGGTCGCCGCCCTTGAAATTGAAGCGACCCACGTAAGTGCGCGACGGAATTTCATAATTGCCGATGCGGATCTGGTCGGATCCGTCGGAGATCTGCTGGAACACGGTCTTGCTGCCGTCCAGGTCTTCGCGGCTCTGGTCGACGCAAGCCAACTGCACGGTTTCGCCGACTTCGATGCTGCCCGAATCCGGGGTTTCCTTGCCCATCAGCATGCGGAACAGCGTGGATTTACCCGCACCGTTACCACCGATCACACCAACGATGGCACCTTTGGGCATGGAGAACGACAGGTTGTCGATCAGCACGCGGTCGCCATAACCCTTGGTGACATTCTTGAACTCGATGACCTTGTCGCCCAGGCGCGGACCGGCCGGGATGTAGATCTCGTTGGTTTCGCTGCGCTTCTGGAATTCCTGGGATTGCATTTCCTCGAAGCGTTGCAGACGTGCCTTGGATTTGGACTGGCGGGCCTTGGCGCCTTTGCGCACCCACTCCAGCTCTTCCTTCATGGCTTTTTCATGGGCCGACTGCTGCTTGGATTCCTGGGCCAGACGATCGGACTTGGCTTCCAGCCAGCCCGAATAGTTGCCTTCGTACGGAATGCCTGCGCCGCGGTCGAGTTCCAGGATCCAGCCGGCGACGTTGTCCAGGAAGTACCGGTCGTGCGTGATCGCCACCACGGTGCCAGGGAAGTCGTGCAGGAAGTGTTCGAGCCAGGCGACGGAATCGGCGTCCAGGTGGTTGGTCGGTTCGTCGAGGAGCAACATGTCCGGGGCCGACAGCAGCAGGCGGCACAAGGCCACGCGGCGCTTCTCACCGCCCGACAGGTGCTCGACCTTCGCGTCCCAGGCTGGCAGGCGCAGCGCGTCGGCAGCGACTTCCAGTTGGCGCTCCAGGTTGTGGCCATCGCTGGCCTGCAGGATAGCTTCGAGCTTGGCCTGTTCGGCGGCCAGCTTGTCGAAGTCGGCATCCGGGTCGGCGTAAGCGGCATAGACCTCGTCGAGGCGCGCCTGGGCGTCCTTGATCACGCTGACCGCTTCCTCGACCACTTCACGCACGGTCTTGCTCGGGTCCAGTTGAGGTTCCTGGGGCAGGTAGCCGATGTTCAGGTCTGGCATCGGACGGGCTTCACCGTCAAACTCGTTATCGACGCCGGCCATGATTTTCAGCAGCGTGGATTTACCCGAGCCGTTGAGGCCCAGTACGCCGATCTTGGCGCCAGGGAAGAAGGACAGAGAAATGTTTTTCAGGATTTCCCGCTTCGGCGGAACAACTTTGCTCAGCCGATGCATGGTGAAGACGTATTGAGCCATGGTGAACCTAGCGTCAGTGACAGGTGAAAAGAACGAGCCAGGCCATGCGCGGCGCCGGCACTTGACGGTCATCAATGCCTGCGGGCGGATAGAGCCTGGGGATCTGGAGCTGGAACGCTCTTGTTTGACCGGCAAAGCTACCTCAACCGACGGTCAAGGTCCAGCCGCCAGGGGCTGGCACTTTGCCACAAGTCAAGGCATGCTAGCCGCCCTTCGGGCGTCCGGCTTATAGTGCGTGTCGCGCCAGTCCAGCAAACCGCAGGATCCCAGCTTGTCTAATGTCACGCCGCCCCTGTCCCCTCGTGCACCGACCGCCGTGCCCGGCTCGCCCCTGCGCGGGACACTGAAGGGCGCGCTGGCCACACTGGTGCTGCTGTTGCTCGGCTTGCTGTTCTGGCAACTGCTCGACCAACTGCGCGAAACCCAACAGCAACAGCGCCAATACACCATCGACTACACCGCCGATCTTGCCGCGCAGGTCAGCCTGAACATGGCGCTGAACGCGCAAATCGCCCTCAATCTGCTACCAATCGTCGAGCAACCACAAAGTGCCGACGAACAGCAGGCCCTGGTGCGCAAACTCCAGCAGTCGCTACCCGAATTACGCAGCCTGGCACTGCTGAGCCCTTCCGGCCGAGTGCTCAGTGACAGCGACACCGACAGCCACGACGCCGATTACCTGGCTGATCTGGTGCGGCGCAGCCGGGCCCAGGCCCATTACTTCAGCAATGCCGAAGACGGCTCCGTCGTTCATCTATTGTTGCATCAGGCCAGCGGCAGCAGCCGGGGCTATTGGGCCTTGCGTCTGACCCCGAGTTTTTTCGCCACCCTGACCAAGCAGGCCGATGTGGGGCTACGCCCGCTGTGGCTGGTGGAAAACCGTCTCAACCAGCAGATCGTCAGCCGCGACGAGAGCCTGCCCTCGAGCAGCCCTACCCATCTGTCCCCGGATGACCTGGAGAACACGGTACTGACCGTGCCCCTGAGCAGCAGCGACTGGCAACTGCGAGGGCTGTTCGACCGTCGCCAGGTGATCGAGCAACTGCTGCCGGCCTTCATCGGCAAGTGCCTGCTGGGCCTGGCATTTTCGTTGCTGCCGGTGATCGCGCTCTTGAACATGCGCCGACGCCAGCGGCAGTTGCATGAAGGTCGACGACGTTACCAGGATATTTTCGAAGGCACCGGCGTGGCCCTGTGCGTGCTGGACCTGTCGGGGCTCAAGGCCTTTTTTGAGCGGGCCGGCCTGCACACTGGCGATCAATTGCGCGCCTGGCTGCAAACCCCTCACCAACTCGAACAATTGCGCCAGGAAGTTCACGTCACCGAAGTCAACCAGATGGCGTTGAAACTGCTCAACGTCGACTCCTGTGCCCAGGCTTGGCAGTTGCTGGTCGGCAAGGGCACGCCAGACAACAACCCCGTCGGCTCGAAACTGCTCGAAGCGTTGCTCGACCAACACAAGCAACTGGAACTGGAAATCAAGCTCCAGGACGCCCATGGCCGCGACCAGCACCTGTGGCTGGTGCTGCGCCTGCCGGAAAAACAACAAGACTGTAACGCGGTCATCCTGAGCATCAGCGACATCACCAGCCGCAAACTGATCGAGCTCTCTCTGCTCGAACGCGAAGGTTTCTGGTCCGACGTGGTACGCACCGTGCCGGACCATCTCTACGTGCAGGACGTCATCAGCCAGCGGATGATCTTCAGCAACCATCACCTGGGTCAGACCCTGGGCTACGACCGCACCGAACTGCACCAGATGGGCGAGTACTTCTGGGAAATCCTGCTGCACAGCGACGACGCCGATCACTACCACAACCTGCGCCAGGAACAACGGCGGGGCGGCTATACGCAACTGCTGCAATGCCAACTGCGCTTTCGTCATCGCAATGGCAAATGGCGTTGTTTCGACATCCGCGAACAAGCCCTGGCCCGGGACCGGCACGACCAGGTGACCCGGATCATCGGCGTGGCCAAGGACGTCACCGAGCAGATCGAGGCCAGCGAATCGCTTCGCGACAGCGAGCAACGCTATCGGATGCTCGCCGAAAGCATCAGCGATGTGATTTTCTCAACCGACAACAAGCTTTCGCTCAACTATGTCAGCCCGTCGGTGCAAGCGGTGCTGGGCTACACCGCCGATTGGATTTTCCAGAACGGCTGGCAATCGATCATCGCCAATCCGCAACAACTGACCGGCATCTACAGCCTGATGGACCGCGTCAGCAAGGCCCTCGACAAGCCTGATCAACTGGCCGAGCTGCGCAACCAGATGCAGACCCAGCTGTTCCTGTTCGACTGCCTGCGTGCCGACGGGCGCAAGATCCCCATCGAGTTGCGGCTGGTGCTGGTGTGGGATGAACACGGCGCATTCGAAGGCGTGCTCGGCGTCGGCCGCGACATCAGCCAACAGCGGCGCGCCGAAAAAGACCTGCGCATGGCCGCCACGGTCTTCGAGCACTCGACCTCGGCGATCCTGATCACCGACCCGGCCGGCTACATTGTCCAGGCCAACGAAGCGTTCAGTCGCGTCAGCGGTTATGCCGTGTCGCAAGTGCTGGACCAGTTGCCCAACATGCTGACCGTGGACGAGCAGCAGGAAGCCCACTTGCGCTACGTGCTCAAGCAGTTGCAGCAGCACAGCACCTGGGAAGGCGAGGTCTGGCTCAAACGCCGCAATGGCGAACACTACCCGGCCTGGGTCGGCATCACCGCCGTGCTGGACGACGAAGGCGACCTGGCCAGTTATGTGTGCTTCTTCAGCGACATCAGCGAACGCAAGGCCAGCGAGCAGCGCATCCATCGCTTGGCCTATTACGACGCCCTGACCCACCTGCCCAACCGCACGCTGTTCCAGGATCGCCTGCACACCGCACTGCAGTCGGCCGAGCGGCAGAAGACCTGGGTCGTGCTGATGTTCCTCGACCTGGACCGCTTCAAGCCGATCAACGACTCCCTGGGCCATGCCGCCGGTGACCGGATGCTCAAGGAAATGGCCACGCGCCTGCTCGGCTGCGTCGCCGACGACGACACCGTGGCGCGCATGGGCGGCGACGAATTCACCCTGCTGCTGCAACCACGCGCCAGCCGTGAAATGGCGCTGAACCGGGCCATCACCGTGGCCGAGCAGATCCTCGCCAGCCTGGTTCGGCCCTTCGTGCTCGAAGGCCGGGAGTTTTTCGTCACCGCCAGTATCGGTATCGCCCTGAGCCCACAGGACGGCAACGAACTGAGCCAGTTGATGAAGAACGCCGACACGGCCATGTACCACGCCAAGGAGCGTGGCAAGAACAACTTCCAGTTCTACCAGGCCGACATGAACGCCAGCGCCCTGGAGCGCCTGGAACTGGAAAGCGACCTGCGCCACGCCCTGGAGCAGAACGAGTTTGTGCTGTACTACCAGCCGCAGTTCAGCGGCGATGGCAAACGCCTGACCGGCGCCGAGGCCTTGCTGCGCTGGCGCCATCCGCGCCGTGGCTTGGTGCCACCGGGGGACTTCATCCCGGTACTCGAAGAACTCGGGCTGGTGGTGGACGTCGGCGACTGGGTCATCACCGAAGCCTGCCGGCAACTCAGGACCTGGCACCAGGCCAAGGTCCGGGTGCCGAAGGTCTCGGTCAACATTTCCGCCCGGCAGTTCTCCGACGGCCAACTGGGCACGCGCATCGCCAATATCCTGCGCAGCACCGGTCTGCCACCGGCTTGCCTGGAGCTGGAACTGACGGAAAGTATCCTGATGCGCGAAGTCAGCGAGGCGATGCAGATCCTGGCCGGGTTGAAGAACCTGGGCCTGAGCATCGCTGTCGATGACTTCGGCACCGGTTATTCATCGCTCAACTACCTCAAGCAATTCCCCATCGACGTGCTGAAGATCGACCGCACCTTCGTCGACGGCCTGCCGTCCGGCGAGCAGGATGCGCAGATCGCCCGGGCGATCATCGCCATGGCCCACAGCCTCAACCTGGCGGTGATCGCCGAGGGCGTCGAGACTCATGAGCAACTGGACTTCTTGCGCGAGCACGGCTGCGACGAAGTCCAGGGCTACCTGTTCGGCCGGCCGATGCCGGCCAATCGGTTCGAAGCGCAGTTCAGCAATGATGCGTTGTTCATGCTCGACTGAGGCCTTGTGCTATCTGGGCCGGCCTCTCGCGGGCAAGCCTTGCTCCCACAGGGGAAAGCGGGCTTCTGTGGGAGCAAGGCTTGCCCGCGATGAGGCCAGTACAGGCAACGCCCCTCTTGCTTGAAACCCATTCGTCCGCGACATGACCTCCTTTCATATGCCTTCCAAAACCGGTTGGGTTAGAATGCCCCCCTTTTCTGCCCCCGATCCTTGAGGACCGCCATGTTCAGCCGTGATTTGACTATTGCCAAGTACGACGCCGATCTCTTTGCCGCCATGGAGCAAGAAGCTCAGCGCCAGGAAGAGCACATTGAGCTGATCGCTTCGGAAAACTACACCAGCCCCGCGGTGATGGAAGCTCAAGGCTCGGTACTGACCAACAAGTACGCCGAAGGTTATCCGGGCAAGCGCTACTACGGTGGTTGCGAGTATGTCGACGTGGTCGAGCAACTGGCCATCGACCGCGCCAAGGAACTGTTCGGCGCCGATTACGCCAACGTCCAGCCACACGCGGGCTCCCAAGCCAACGCCGCTGTGTACCTGGCGCTGCTGTCGGCCGGTGACACCATCCTGGGCATGAGCCTGGCCCACGGCGGTCACCTGACCCACGGCGCCAGCGTTTCCTCCTCCGGCAAGCTGTACAACGCCATCCAGTACGGCATCGACGGCAACGGCCTGATCGACTACGACGAAGTCGAGCGCCTGGCCCTCGAGCACAAGCCGAAAATGATCGTAGCCGGTTTCTCCGCCTACTCGCAGATCCTCGACTTCCCGCGCTTCCGCGAAATCGCCGACAAGGTCGGTGCCTACCTGTTCGTCGACATGGCCCACGTTGCCGGCCTGGTTGCCGCAGGCGTCTATCCGAACCCGGTGCCATTCGCCGACGTGGTCACCACCACCACTCACAAGACTCTGCGCGGTCCACGTGGCGGCCTGATCCTGGCTCGTGCCAATGCCGACATCGAGAAGAAGCTGAACTCCGCCGTCTTCCCGGGCGCCCAGGGTGGCCCGCTGGAGCACGTGATCGCCGCCAAGGCGATCTGCTTCAAGGAAGCCCTGCAACCTGAGTTCAAGGCTTACCAGCAACAAGTGGTGAAGAATGCCAAGGCCATGGCCGGCGTGTTCATCGAGCGCGGCTTCGACGTGGTGTCCGGCGGTACCGAGAATCACCTGTTCCTGCTGTCCCTGATCAAGCAGGACATCTCCGGCAAAGACGCTGACGCGGCGCTGGGCAAGGCGTTCATCACCGTGAACAAGAACTCGGTGCCCAACGACCCACGCTCCCCGTTCGTCACTTCGGGCCTGCGCTTCGGCACCCCGGCCGTGACCACTCGCGGCTTCAAGGAAGCCGAGTGCAAGGAACTGGCCGGCTGGATCTGCGACATCCTGGCGGACCTGAACAACGAAGCGGTCATCGACGCCGTGCGTGAGAAGGTCAAGGCTATCTGCAAGAAGCTGCCGGTATACGGCGCTTAATCAGCTCGCCAACGCGTAGCCAAAAAGGCCCGCATCGAAAGATGCGGGCCTTTTTTATTGACGAGCAAAACATACGATCAAACAACTAACGCCAGCCATCCTTTAACGTCCTGCAATACAGACAACCCCACAAGTGATTAATAACTCAATAAGATCCAGCGTCTTCCACCTTTAACTTGATCACTCACTTCAGGAGTCAATATTCACATGGACAGTGAACATTCCTTTTATGCAACACTTGATATGTTTAGCGCTCACATCAATCTACTGGAAAGGCTGCATGGCAAACCGGCGCTGGCGACGGTCAGTTCTTTCAGCGGTGGATTTTATACCGGCAAACCCCAGACCCAAGATCATTCACACCTGCTTGGCATGCGCGCCGAAGACCCGAGGACGCGCGGTGAGCCCTTGCGGCTGCATTTCCGGCATATGGCGGGCGGTTATCTCCTGACCATAAAAAACACCGGCGAGCACTACAACAAACTGCTCAGTAAAAGCTGGTTTGAAATACTTGGCGCAAAGGATGCCAATACTAAAAACCCGACGATTTTTAACCTGATGGACTTTCAACAGAAGGTCATCACGCCGGAAACTATCAAACCCGGTCACACCCGCATTTCGCTCATGACGGCCAATAGAAAACATGTGGGGGGATTAAGGCTACGGGGCTCGCCTTATCTCTATCTTGCCGAGACGGAAGAACAGTCAAAAGCGATGTTCATTCTGAGCGTCCTTTGAGACAAATACCCGTAGAGCATTTTAATGCAAGGCAGTACCCCCCCCTGTGGCGAGGGAGCTTGCTCCCGCTCGGTTGCGCAGCGACCGCAACATCCTGGGGCTGCTGCGCAGCCCAACGGGAGCAAGCTCCCTCGCCACAGTCTTGTGTATCTCCTCACTTAGGCATCTGGCGGCAAAATTTTTTTCAGCCAGGAAAAGGCTCAAGCACAGGGTTTTCACCACAACTGGTAAGACCGGTAAAGCCAAACCGTCGCCATCGGGCTTGCACAGCCGCGAAAACAGCGCCTAGACTGCCCCTGCACTGGACAAACCGGTAAGACCACAATAATGAAGTCCCGACGCCAGCCTCCCTGGCGAACAAGGACACCGAACCAGGAATCCCTCCCATGCTCAAATGGTGCTCGCGGTCGATCTTCCTACAAGTTGTCCTCGGACTGGTGCTCGGCATCGTCTGTGGGCTTACCCTTCCCGAATATTCTGCACAGCTCAAACCCCTCGGCGACGGCTTCATCAAGCTGATCAAGATGCTCATCGGCCTGATCGTATTCTGCGTGGTGGTCAGTGGCATCTCCGGCGCCGGTGATCTCAAGAAAGTCGGGCGCATCGGCCTCAAGTCGGTCATCTACTTCGAAGTCCTCACCACCATCGCCCTGGTCATCGGCCTGGTCCTGGCTTTCAGCACCGGCATTGGCAGCGGCGCGAACATCCACTTGGAGCAGCTCTCCAGCGCGGACGTGAACGATATCGCCCAGCGCGGCCAGCACATGGTTACCACCACCCAGTTCCTGATGAACCTGATCCCGACCTCGGTGATCGGCGCCTTTGCTGAAAACAACATTCTGCAAGTCCTGCTGTTTTCGGTGCTGTTCGGCAGCGCGCTGAACCTGGTGGGCGATGCAGCTAGCGGCATCTCGCGGCTGATCAACGAACTCAGCCATGTGATCTTCCGCATCATGGGCATGATCGTGCGCCTGGCCCCTATCGGTGTGTTCGGCGCCATTGCCTTTACCACCAGCAAATATGGCCTGGACTCGCTGCAGCACCTGGGCAGCCTCGTCGGCCTGTTCTACCTGACCTGCATCGCCTTCGTCACGCTGATCCTCGGTCTGGTGATGCGTGCGTCGGGCCTGCCGATGCTGCCGTTTCTCAAATACCTGCGCGAAGAGCTGCTGATCGTCCTCGGCACCGCGTCGTCCGACGCCGTGCTGCCCCAAATCATGCGCAAGCTCGAGCACCTGGGGATTGGCAGCTCCACCGTGGGCCTGGTGATTCCAACCGGTTACTCGTTCAACCTGGACGGTTTTTCGATCTACCTGACCCTGGCGATTGTCTTCATTGCCAACGCCACCGGTACGCCCTTGGCCCTGAGCGATCTGCTGACCATCCTGCTGGTCTCGCTGATCACCTCCAAGGGCGCCCACGGGATTCCCGGCTCGGCGCTGGTGATCCTGGCGGCGACGCTGACCGCGATCCCGGCGATCCCGGTGGTCGGCCTGGTGCTGGTGCTGGCCGTGGACTGGTTCATGGGCATTGGCCGGGCCCTGACCAACCTGATCGGCAACTGCGTAGCGACCGTGGCGATTGCCCGCTGGGAAAAAGACATCGATGTGCCTCGGGCGCGCAAGGTGCTGTCAGGCCAACAAGGCTATACCTTCCAACCCAGAAAACCGGTGGGCAGTGCCCATCACCAGCAATTCTGAAAGATGGCGATGCCGGCCCGCGAGCCGGCATCGCCTGATTGATTTCCAAGGAGTCACATGTGATCAGCTCATCGACCGTCGTCAATTCCGTGGTGGAGAAACTCCGCGCCGCCCTCGCCCGGGGCCAGTGGCGCTCAGGCGACATGCTGCCCGGCCAGCGCGAGTTGGCCGAGCAACTGGGTATCAGCCGACCCAGCCTGCGTGAAGCGGTGATTGTCCTGGAAACTCTGGGACTGGTGCGCTCGATGCCGGGCAAGGGCGTCGTGGTGCTGGAGGCCAATCCCGGCGATGCCGCCATTGAAGGCAGTGCCATGGCCGGCGCGAGCCTGGAAGACCTGCTGCAACTGCGCTACACCCTGGAACCCTTCATCGTCGGCCTGGTGGCCCAGTCCATCAGCAGCAAGGAAGTCGGCCAGTTGCGCCTGACCCTCATGGACATGCGCGAAGCCCTGGAAGCCAACGACAGCGACGCCTGCGCCAACGCCTACATCGCCTTCCATGAAGAATTGTTTGCCCTGACGTCCAACCCGATCTTCCAGAACGTGGTCCAGCAGACCAGCAACGCCCTCAAGCAAAGCGCCGATGTGTTGCGCAACTCGCCCGAGCACCTGGCCGAACGCCTGACAGAGAACGAAGCGGTGGTCCGTGCCATCCGTGGCAAGAACAGCGCCCAGGCCAGCGCCGAAATGCGCCGGCACATTCTTCGGGAAGGCCAGCGCATGGGCATCGAATTGAATATTCCGGACGATAACCTCGGCACTTGAGCCTGGGTCTGCGGAGACCGCCATGAATAATCTCGTTTCCCATCAACATAACCGCAATGTACTCGCCGCCCTGCCCCTGCCCGGGCGGATCGGCAAACCGTCGGTGGACGATATCTACCCGCGGATCTTCGACGCCATCCTCGAACAACGCATTGCCCCGGCCAGCCGCTTCACCGAGGAAAGCCTGGGGGACGTGTTCGGTGTCAGCCGCAGCATCATTCGCCGTGTCCTGGCGCGCCTGTCCCACCAGCAAGTGGTGATATTGCGGCCCAACCACCGGCCACAAGTCGCCGCGCCGGATCTGGAGCAGACCCGGCAGATCCTTCATGCTCGCCGCCTGGCTGAGCAAACCCTGGTGCGCCTGGCTTGCAAGGCGCCGCAACCGCAGGATCTACGACGCCTTCGGGATCTGGTGGAACAGCAACAGCACTGCCTGGACCGCGGCGAGCGTGGCCCGGCGATACGCCTGTCCGGCGAGTTTCACCTGCAACTGGCCGCCATGGCCGGCAATGCGCCGTTGAGGCAATTTCTCGGCAGCCTGGTGCCGTTGACCTCGTTGGCCTTGGCGCGACATGAGGTCAAATCCCGTCGACATTGCGCCTGGCAGGAACACTTGGCGATCATCGACGCGGTGGAGGGCCGCAACGTCAATGAAGCGGTGCGGCTGATGGACGAGCACCTGGACCATCTGGAGCAAAAACTGCTGATCGCATAACGGTCGTGGCGAGGGGATTTATCCCCGCTGGGCTGCGCAGCGGCCCTAAAGCAGTTAACTCAATCTTCCTGGCACACCGAGTTGCCTGGTTTGGGGCCGCTGCGCAGCCCAACGGGGATAAATCCCCTCGCCACACTGTCAAAGTAGCGCGGCTTCGAAGCCGGCGCGGATCTTCTCTTCGGGCAGTTCATCGGCGATGAACACGATCACGCTTTCCCGGGCTTCGTCGGGCGCCCATTCGGTGTCCCAATCGAAACCGTACAACTTGAGCACGCCCTGGAACACCAGCCGACGGGGTTCGCCGGCGATGTTCAGCACGCCTTTGTAGCGCAGCAATTGCTTGCCGTGGTCTTCCAGCAACTGGTTCATGAACTCGCTGAGCTTGTCGATATCCAGCGCCTTGTCGGTGCGCAGCACCAGGCTGCTGATGCGATCACCCGGGGTTGCCTTGCCCACCGGTCGCAGACTGAACCCTGCGCCCAGGTCCGCATTGAGATTGAAACCACGAATGTCGAGCAGCTCGGCCAGGTCGATCTTGCCGTGTTCGACCACCCTGATCGGCGCCCGCCGGTTGATGCGCGTCAGACGTTCGCCAAGGGCCTGGACTTGGGCGGCATTCACCAGGTCGGTCTTGCTCAGGAGCAGGCGGTCGGCAAACCCGACCTGGGCCTGGGCGATGGCCTGGGTCAGGTGGATGTCGGCGTGAGCGGCGTCCACCAGGGTCAGGATCCCGTCGAGGATATAGCGCTCGCGCAGGTCCTCGTCGATGAAAAAAGTCTGCGCCACCGGGGCCGGATCAGCCAGGCCGGTGCACTCGATGACTAGGCGGTCGAAGGCGATCTCGCCGCTGTCCAGCCGCTCGAGCAACAGGTACAGGGCCTTGGTCAGGTCGGTGTGAATGGTGCAGCACACACAGCCGTTGGCCAGGGTCATGACTTGCACCGGCTCGTCGCCCAGCAGCTGGGTGTCGATACCGGCATCGCTGAATTCGTTCTCGATCACGGCGATTTTCAAGCCGTGCTCAGCCTTGAGCAGATGGCGCAACAGCGTGGTCTTGCCAGCGCCGAGGAAGCCACTGAGGATGGTGACCGGGATGGGAGAGGACAAACTGAATCTCCTTGATGCCTGAAAGGAAAGCGGTTTTGTGGCGTATGCAAATGCTGAAACCAACCCAAAACAACTGTGGGAGCGGGCTTGCTCGCGAAAGCGGTGTGTCAGCCACATTATCTGTTAACTGACCCGACGCCTTCGCGAGCAAGCCCGCTCCCACATGGGGTTTGGGTTTAGCTCAACTCAACAACACTTGGGCCCACCCTTGCCGCCGTAACGGGCCTCCTGGCGTTCGCGAAAGAACGCCTCGTAGTCCATCATCGGCTTGTCCGGGTGTTTGGTTTGCATGTGCTCGACGTAGTTGTCGTAGTCGGGCATGCCGACCATCAGGCGGGCGGCCTGACCGAGGTATTTACCCAGGCGACTCAAGTCATTGAACATCGTTGCAATCCTCTATCAAGCGTCTGGCAGGGCCTGGAATGGCGCTTCTTTGTCCGTGCGTTCCTTGGTGCCCCAGGCGGCGATGCCGACCTTGAGCGCGTAGAACAGGATGCTGAAGACCACGAACAGGAACAACACCGTCAGCGTCGCGTTGGTGTAGGCGTTGAACACCACGTGCTGCATCTGCTCGATGCTCTTGGCCGGGGCCAGGATCTGGCCGGCGGTCAGGGCATCGTTGTATTTGCGCGCCAGGGCCAAAAAGCCGATCGCCGGGTTGGCGTCGAACAGCTTGATCAGGCCCGCCGTGGTGGTGCAGATCAGCAGCCAGGCCGCCGGCAGCAGCGTGACCCAGACGTAGCGCTGGCGCTTCATCTTGATCAGTACCACGGTGGCGAGCATCAGGGCGATACCGGCCAGCATCTGGTTGGAGATGCCGAACAGCGGCCACAAGGTGTTGATGCCGCCCAGCGGATCGATCACGCCCTGGTACAACAAGTAACCCCACAGCGCCACGCAGCCGGCGGTGGCGATCAGGTTGGCGGTCCAGGATTCGGTGCGCTTGAGCGCCGGCACGAACGAGCCGAGCAGATCCTGGAGCATGAACCGCCCGGCACGGGTACCGGCGTCCACGGCGGTGAGGATGAACAGCGCTTCGAACAGGATCGCGAAGTGGTACCAGAACGCCATGGTGTTCTCACCCGGCAGCACCGAGTGCAGGATCTGCGCGATACCCACCGCCAGGGTCGGCGCACCGCCGGCACGGGCCAGCACGGTGGTCTCGCCGATGTCCTTGGCCACCGCTTGCAGCGCTTCGGGGGTGATTGCAAAACCCCAGCTGCTGACGGTCTGCGCCACGGCCACCACGTCACCGCCGACGATCGCCGCCGGGCTGTTCATGGCGAAGTACACGCCCGGCTCGATCACCGATGCGGCAACCATCGCCATGATCGCCACGAAGGACTCCATCAGCATGCCGCCGTAACCGATGTAGCGGGCGTTGGTTTCGTTATCCAGCAGCTTGGGCGTGGTGCCCGAGGAAATCAGCGCATGGAAACCCGAGACCGCGCCGCAGGCAATGGTGATGAACAGGAACGGGAACAGCCCGCCCTTCCACACCGGCCCGGTGCCGTCGGTGAACTGGGTCAGCGCCGGCATTTTCAGCTCGGGCATGGTCACCAGGATGCCGATCGCCAGGGCGACGATGGTGCCGATTTTCAAGAATGTCGACAGGTAGTCCCGCGGCGCCAGGATCAGCCACACCGGCAGTACCGCCGCGACGAAACCGTAGCCGATCAGCATCCAGGTGATCTGGATCCCGGTGAAGGTGAAGGCCTTGGCCCAGACCGGGTCGGCGGCGATCTGCCCGCCCAGCCAGATCGAGCCCAGCAGCAACAGCACGCCGATGATCGAGATTTCACCGATGCGGCCCGGGCGGATGTAGCGCATGTAGATGCCCATGAACATCGCGATCGGGATGGTTGCCATCACCGTGAAGATCCCCCACGGGCTCTCGGCCAGGGCCTTGACCACGATCAGCGCCAGCACCGCGAGGATGATGATCATGATCAGGAAGCAGCCGAACAGAGCGATGGTGCCGGGGATGCGGCCCATTTCCTCGCGCACCATGTCGCCCAGGGAGCGACCGTTGCGGCGAGTGGACAGGAACAGGACCATGAAGTCCTGCACCGCACCGGCCAGCACCACGCCGGCGATCAGCCAGAGCGTGCCGGGCAAATAACCCATCTGCGCCGCCAGCACCGGCCCGACCAGCGGCCCCGCGCCGGCAATGGCCGCGAAGTGGTGGCCGAAGAGAATGTGTTTGTTGGTCGGGACATAGTCCAGGCCATCGTTGTTGAGCACGGCGGGGGTGGCCCGACGCGCATCGAGTTGCATCACGTTGTTGGCGATGAAGAGGCTGTAGTAGCGGTAGGCGACCAGGTAGATGGCCACGGCGGCGACGACGATCCAGAGGGCGTTGATCGCCTCACCTCGGCGCAAGGCCACGACGCCCAGGGCGCACGCTCCTAAGACGGCCAGCAGTAGCCAGGGTAGATGGCGCAGCAGGCTATTGTTGTTTTTCATTTTTATATTCCAGCCAGGGTGGACAAGAAAGATAGCCACAGGAGTTTAGCGCTAACCTGGACAAAGGCCATACTCGACATTCGTCTGTCTGTTGCCGAACGGTGACGAGGCCCCCTCAGTAGGGTCTATAGTCAATGAATCTTTAGAGGGGATGCGTCATGAGTGAACGTCGCCGCTTCGTGCGAATTGAATTCCATGCCAGGATCGACCTGAGCCAGGGCCCGTTCATCTGGCCGGTGGAGCTGCTGGATCTGTCCCTCAAGGGACTGCTGATCCAGAAGCCCGAGCCCTGGCTTGGCGATATCAAACAGCCCTTCATAGCCGATATTCATTTGAGCCCTGAGGCTGAAATCAAAATGGAAGTTCGGTTGACTCATGATGACCATGGTCACCTGGGTTTCGTTTGTGAACGCATCGATCAGGAGTCCATCGCACACTTGCGCCGATTGGTGGATCTCAATCGGGACGATCATGATGAAGGGGTGCTGGAGCGGGAGTTGGCGGCGTTGATTCATCTCTGAGCTACCCCGCCCCTTGGCACGGGGATCCATGTGGGAGCAAGGCTTGCCCGCGATGGCTGCGATGCGGTCCTTCAAAATCGAGTCGCCTGCATCGCGAGCAAGCTTTGCTCCCACATACATTTCTTCCGCAATGGCCAGTGTTATTCGAACAACGCATCCAACGCCTGTTCCAGACGGGTCACCGCGATAATCTGCAACCCCGCCGGCGCTTCCTTCGGCGCGTTGCCCTTGGGCACGATGGCGCGTTTGAAGCCGTGCTTGGCCGCCTCCTTGAGCCGCTCCTGCCCGCTGGGCACCGGTCGCACTTCCCCCGACAGCCCCACTTCACCGAACACCAGCAAATCATGGGGCAGCGGCCGGTTGCGCAGGCTGGACATGACCGCCGCCATCAAGGCCAGGTCGGACGCGGTCTCCAGTACCTTGACCCCGCCCACGACATTGAGGAACACGTCTTGGTCGTGAGTCGGAATCCCGCCGTGTCGATGCAACACCGCCAGCAGCATCGCCAGCCGATTCTGATCCAGGCCCAGGGTGACCCGCCGTGGGTTCGCCAAGTGGCTGTCGTCCACCAATGCTTGCACCTCGACCAACATCGGGCGGGTCCCTTCCCACGTTGCCATGACCACACTGCCCGGGACTTCTTCCTGAGCACGCGTGAGAAAGATCGCCGAAGGGTTGGAGACTTCTTTCAGGCCCCTGTCGGTCATGCCGAACACACCCAATTCGTTGACGGCACCAAAGCGGTTCTTCACTGCCCGCAGCAAACGCAGGCGGCCATCGGATTCGCCTTCGAAATACAACACGGTATCGACCATGTGCTCCAATACCCGCGGCCCCGCCAACGCACCTTCCTTGGTGACGTGGCCCACCAGGAAAATCGCCGTGCCGCTCTGTTTGGCGTAGCGCACCAGCAACGCCGCGCTTTCACGCACCTGGGACACACCGCCCGGGGCCGATTGCAGTTGTTCGGTGAAAATCGTCTGGATCGAGTCGATCACCATCACCTTGGGTTTTTCCAGGCGCGCCGTGGCGATGATGGTTTCGATGCAGGTCTCGGTCATGACCCGCAATTGGTCCTGGGGCAAGCCCAGGCGCCGGGCACGCATCGCGACCTGTTGCTGGGACTCTTCGCCAGTGACGTACAACGCCGGCATGCGGGTGGCAAGGTTGCACAAGGTTTGCAGCAAGATGGTGGATTTGCCGATGCCCGGGTCCCCGCCGATCAGCACCACCGAGCCGTCCACCAGGCCGCCACCCAGCACGCGGTCCAGTTCACCGGACGCAGTGGAAAATCGCGGAATTTCTTCAACGCTGACTTCGGCCAGGGTCTTGATCTGCGCCTGCTGACCGGCCCAGCCCGTGCGCCCGGTGGGGGCCGCCGCGCCGCCGCTTTCCACCATGGTTTCGGTCAGGGTGTTCCAGGCCCCGCATTCGCTGCATTGGCCGGCCCATTTGGGAAAGGTCGAGCCGCACTCGGTGCAGCCGTACATGCGCTTTGCCTTGGCCATCTGAACTCCGGGGTCAAAACCGCGATGATAGCCCAGCCAAGGTTCACTGAGGGGCCGGCATTCTGATTTCGCCCTTCGCCAGATCCGCCGCGGTATTGCCCAACGGGTCCCTGGCCTCCAAGTCGGCGCCCTTGGCTTTCAGGGCATCGAGCAACTCGCCACGCTTGAACAGCCCGGCATACATCGCGGCGGTTTGCCCGGCACCGTTGCGTTGGTCCGGACTGCAATCGGTGGACAGCAAACGACGGGCAATCTGCACTTCGCCCTTGAAAATCGCTCCCATCAACGCCGTGTTGCCGCGTTTATCCTGGGCACAGGCATCGGCCCCGGCAGCCAGCAACCGCTCCACCGCCGGTCCGTGGCCGTGATAAGCCGCCAGAATCAGGGCGGTGTAGCCCTTCTCATCCCGGGTATCCAGCGAATAACCGGCCTCGATAAAAGTATCGAGCATCGGCACATCGCCCCGGCGAGCGGCGTCGAAATAATAGGTTTGCAGCTGTTCCTGTACCGCCGCCGGTTCAGTGGGTATTGGCTGATCGGCCAATACGCCGGCTGACCAGGCGACAAGCATCGATAAAAGGAGTTTACCCATCGTGACGTATCCTCTGGCACATGACTGTGGGGGCAGGTTTGTGGGAGCAAGGCTTGCCCGCGATGCAGTCGACTCCGTCTGGTTTCAGACCCCAGTGCCTGCCTCGCGAGCAAGCTTTGCTCCCACAGCTCATGCACCTGCCAAGCTGTGGATCAGTCGCTCAGTTTTTCCGCCAGCGCCTTGACCCGGGCCAGGTCGCCCTTGGCGACTCGGGCCACGCCAGTGCCGTATTCAGGATCGGCCTTGTAGAGGAACGACAGGATGATGTGCTTGCTCTCGTCATCAGTGGTCGCCAACGAGCCACCGAAACTTTCGATCAAGTCATCACGTTCTTTCTTACTGAACGAACGATACAAATCACCGGCCTGCTTGAAGTTCTGCTCGCGCTGGATTTTCGCCTGCTGGGTGCTGCCGCTCAGCGCGGTCTGGCTGTAGCGGGCCGCTTGCAGTTCTTCACGCGGCGTCAGGCGGCTCGGCTGATAGTTCACCCCGGTGCTGGTGCTGCCTGGGTTCATCGCACCGTCCTGGTTACCGTTGTTCACCGCCACCTTGGGGGCGTTGATCGGCAGTTGCAGGGCATTGGCGCCCAGGCGGTACATCTGCGTATCGGCGTAGGAAAACACCCGTCCCTGAAGCAGACGATCCTCGGAGGGCTCGATGCCTGGCACCAGATTGGCCGGCGCCATCGCCACCTGCTCGGTTTCCTGGAAGACGTTCGCCGGATTACGGTTCAAGACCATTTGCCCAACTTTTCGCTCAGGCACACCCGGCCAGATCTTGGTCGCGTCCAATGGGTCGAAGTCGAACTTGGCAAGGTCCTCTGGTTTGAGCACCTGGACGTACAAGTCCCACTTTGGAAAGTCGCCCTTATTAATATGACTCACCAGATCGTTTGTCATATGGCTGTAATCTTGACCCTGAACTTTCACAACTTCTTTCGGATCGAGATTTTTCAAACCCTGCAAACTTTTCCAATGAAACTTCACGTAATGAACTTCACCCTTGGCGTTAATCAGCTTGTAGGCATGCACACCGTTACCGTCCATTTCACGGTAACTGGCCGGTGTGCCGGAGTTGGAATACAACTCGGTCAGGGTGCGGGTCGACTCTGGAACATGGGAGAAGAAATCGAAACGGCGTGAATCATCGTCCAGGTTGGTCCGCGGATCGGGTTTGAAAGCGTGGACCATGTCCGGAAACTTGATGGCATCACGAATGAAGAAAGTCGGGAAGTTGTTGCCCACCAAGTCCCAGTTACCGTCGGCGGTGTAGAACTTCGTGGCGAAGCCACGGGGGTCGCGCAGGGTTTCCGGCGAATGATTACCGTGCACCACGGCCGAAAAACGCACGAACACCGGGGTGGCCTGGCCTGCGGCAAAGACCTTGGCCTTGGTCAGGTCGCTGAGATCGTCGGACACCGTGAATGTGCCGTGGGCACCGGTACCACGGGCATGCACCACGCGCTCGGGGATGCGTTCACGATCGAAGCGCTGGAGCTTCTGAATCAACTGCACGTCTTGCAACAGGGTCGGACCGTTGGGACCTGCCGTCTGCGAATTCTGGTTATCGCCGACCGCCGCACCGTTGTCCCGGGTCAGGGTGGCCGCGTTGACAGACAAGGATAGGAGGCTCGCGGTCAACACAAAAAGAGCGCGGCGGTGGGAATAAGCCCCGAGGCCGAGGGAAGTGTTCATAGGCATGTTCCTCTGATGTTATAGAGCGCATCCATGTGCGCCATCCAGAGGCTAGTGCCGGAAAAAGGAAAACCTAAATAGAAATGCCGTACCGTGCCGATAGAAAAAACGTTATAGGGCGTGCGAGCGAAACCGCGTATCACGCGCGATTGATGGCACTTTGTAAACTTTTCATCCGAGCCCCGGTCGATAACTGAAGCTTTGTAAGCAGGCGTTTCGAGCAGGACTCGTTGGGCTGATTTACACTGCCACTCATCTTTCATCTGTTACAAGGAATAACTCATGGGCGTGCTAAGCGAGTTCAAGGCCTTCGCGGTCAAAGGCAATGTCGTCGACATGGCCGTCGGGATCATCATCGGTGCCGCTTTCGGCAAAATCGTTTCGTCCTTCGTGGGCGACGTGGTCATGCCGCCGATCGGCCTGCTGATCGGTGGCGTGGATTTCAGTGACCTGGCCATCACCCTCAAGGCCGCCCAGGGTGATGCGCCTGCCGTGGTACTGGCCTACGGTAAATTCATCCAGAGCACCATCGACTTCATCATCGTGGCGTTCGCCATTTTCATGGGCGTCAAGGCCATCAACCGCCTCAAGCGTGAAGAAGCCGTAGCCCCCAGCGCGCCCCCGGTTCCGACCAAGGAAGAGCTGTTGCTGGGTGAGATTCGCGACCTGCTCAAGGCTCAGAACGAGCGGCCCTGAACCGATCAGTCACTGCCACCCCCTGTGGCGAGGGGATTTATCCCCGCTGGCTGCGAAGCGGCCCTAAAACCTAACATCACGGCTCTCTGGTAGATGAGGTCGACAGTACTGGGGGCCGCTTCGCAGCCCAACGGGGATAAATCCCCTCGCCACACTGATCGACATCAGCCCTACCAGTAATTTTCCACCGCCACCTGGCCCGGACGACGGGTCAGGCTCAGTTGCAAGCCCCTGGCCTTGAGCAGCGTGCGCGTGTCGTCGATCATTTGCGGGTTGCCGCACAGCATCACCCGCGAATGCTCAGGCGTCAGCGCTACGCCTGCCGCGCGCTCCAACTCGCCGTTGTCGATCAACGTGGTAATCCGCCCACTGAGCGCCCCTGGGTGCTGCTCACGGGTGACGGTCGCAATGAAACGAAACTTGTGCGCGTACTCGGCCAGGTAGTCGCGCTGGGGCAGTTCCTTGATCAGGTCCTGATACGCCAGTTCTCGCGCCTCACGCACGCTGTACACCAGGATGATCCGCTCGAATTTTTCCCAAACCTCGAAATCCTGGAGGATCGAAAGAAACGGTGCCACGCCGGTCCCCGTGGACAGCAACCACAAATCCCGACCATCGACGAAGCGGTCCAGCGTCAGATAGCCAAAAGCCTGGCGTTCCACCAACAGTTCGTCACCCGGCTGCAAGCGGCTGAGTTCGCTGGTGAACTCGCCATCAGGCACTACGATGGAAAAGAATTCGAGGAACTCGTCGAACGGCGACGACACCATGGAGTACGCCCGCCAGACGGTGGTGCCGTCCGCCTTGGCGACGCCCAGTCGGGCAAACTGACCCGCCCGGAAACGAAAGCCGCGATCCCGGGTCGTGCGCAATGTAAACAAATGAGACGTCACGGGCTGGACATCGAGCAAGGTTTGGCGGGTGAACTTCTCTGCGCTGTCGGTCATGAGCCACTCCTAGGGGACAAGACATGCAGTGTCCCGCAAAGTGGGCGTCTTCACCACCGACAGCAAGTAATGGCATTTTAGCTACAATTGCCGCCGCCACCTCCAAATCCTTTACCAAACTTGTACAAAGTTATATTCATGTAAAACATACCAAATAAAATATTCACTCCTTTAAATATTTCCAAATGTAAGCAACTAAAAAAATTCACTACAAGTTAAGAATAGTCCTACACTAAAATTTCGCATCATGGATTGGATCCGCATGGACGAATCAAACCCAGGAGAAAGCGATGGACAGGTGGAGAGACTTGTTGCTGAGGAAGTTATCCTGTGAAAAAGACCTGCAGACGGCCTATCGTCTGGTACTTAATTTCTTTAACAATCAGGGATTTGAATATTGTGCATTCGGAGCCTATCTCGGAAGCCCCGACAAGCACACCAGCAAGGTGAACCTGAATAACTACCCTTATGGATGGGACCGTCTTTATGAACAAAACGGTTATGCGTCGAACGATCCATTAGTAGCACATTGCAATCAATCATCGCTCCCTATCATGTGGGATGAGACTGTTTTCGCTCAGGCCCCCAAGTTATGGCGAGAACTTAATCGACAGGGACTCAAGTACGGCTGGACCCAGGCCGTTCATGACGACCAAGGGGCACAGTGCAGTCTGTTCAGCCTCGCACGAACCCATTGTCCCATTGATATCGAGGAACACTATGGCAATCTTGGCTATGCCATCTTCGCCAGTCAAAAGCTGCACGCGCTCGCCAGCAAAAAACTGTCTGACGCCGTCGCAGTGAAGCAGAACTACCACTTGTCCCCGAGAGAAATCGAAGTATTGAGGTGGTCAGCCGAAGGCAAGACGGCGTCGGAAGTGGGCAGGATTCTCTGCCTTTCCGAACGAACCGTGAATTTCCATGTGTGCAGTTGCATGCGAAAACTGAACGTCAGCAATAAAATTTCGGCGGTGGCCAAGGCAGCCCAAATCCATGTGATTTGAACAGTAGAGAGGCATTGCCGAGCTGAAAAACCCGCGAGTAATGTGCAACAAAAAAACGTACCATTTACGGTTCCTCTTGAATGATGCCGCTTTTTACACGCGACGCCGTTCATTCAGGCGGTCCCGCACAGACACCTACCTCCAGGCAGCGGGACATTCGTTGATCTCCAGAGTCCCCAGCCATGCCCCTGCTTGACAGCCCTTTCGCCGAACTCGACCTGATCCGCCAACCCGAACAGCAGAACGAGCCGCTGCAAGCCTTCGATGCGGCCGATGAATACCTGCTCGCGTACCTGGCCGAACAACAACCGGCCGCGCAGACTCGGGTCCTGGTACTCAATGACGGCTTCGGCGCCCTGGCCGCCAGCCTGGCCGGCAACGTCCTGGTGACCAGCAGCGGTGATTCCTTCCTGGCCTTGCAGGCACTGGAGAAAAACCTGGTGCGCAATGGCCGGCCCTTCGATGCCGTGCCAACGTTGCCCGCCAGCGAACCGTTGACCGGCCCATTCGATCGCGTGCTGATCAAAGTACCGAAAACCCTGGCCCTGCTGGAGGAACAACTGATTCGCCTGCAAGGCCAACTGGCGCCGGGCGCCGAGGTGATCGCCGGGGCCATGATCAAGCACCTGCCCCGTGCCGCCGGCGACTTGCTGGAGCGTTACATCGGCCCGGTGCAGGCCTCCCTGGCGGTGAAAAAAGCGCGGCTGTTGATCGCCACGCCACCCACCTCTTCCCCCGGCATCGCGCCAGCCGTGTCGCCCTACCCCACGCGCTACTGGCTGGACGAGCCGAAGATAGAACTGCTCAACCATGCCAACGTGTTCTGCCGCGAAGGCCTGGACATCGGCACCCGCGCATTCCTGCCACACCTGCCGAAAAACCTCGGTACAGCGCGAGTAGCGGACCTGGGCTGCGGCAACGGCGTGCTGGCCATCGCCAGTGCCCTGCAAAACCCCGAGGCTCGCTACACCCTGGTGGACGAGTCGTATATGGCCGTGCAATCGGCCGCCGAGAACTGGCGTGCGGCCCTCGGCGAGCGTGAAGTGACGATCCGGGCGGGTGATGGCCTGGCCGGGCAAGAAGCGCAGTCACTGGATGTGGTGTTGTGCAACCCGCCCTTTCACCAGCAGCAAGTGGTGGGCGACTTCCTCGCCTGGCGGATGTTCCAGCAGGCTCGCGAAGCGTTGGTGGTAGGCGGCGCGCTGTACATCGTCGGCAACCGGCACCTGGGCTACCACAGCAAACTGGCGCGGTTGTTCCGGGGCGTCGAGCAAGTAGCCGCCACGCCGAAATTCGTGATTCTCAAAGCCCGCAAATAAATCGTTCCCTGTGGGAGCAAAGCTTGCTCGCGATGCAAGCACCTCGGTTTCTGCGAGACCGCGTCGCCCCATCGCGGGCAAGCCTCGCTCCCACAGGAAATCAGTGGGTGGTCAGCCCCGCGGCATTCATGAACATCCGCATCAGGCTGGCAACGATGAACAACGCCAGCACACTGCCAGTCCAAATCAGCGCCAGCCAGCCGAGCCGCTGCCAGAGCGGCTTGCGTTCGGCGGCCTCGATGTCTTTCAAGTCAGGTTTGGCCATGCTCGCGCCCTCAATGGTAGCCGTCGTCATGGGTCACCTTGCCGCGGAACACGTAGTAGCTCCAGAAGGTGTACACCAGGATCAACGGAATGATGAACAGCGTGCCCACCAGCATGAAGCCTTGGCTCTGGGGCGGTGACGAGGCGTCCCAGATCGAAATGGACGGTGGCACGATGTTCGGCCACAGGCTGATGCCCAAGCCGCTGTAGCCGAGGAAGATCAGCACCAGGGTCAGGATGAAAGGCGTGTAGTTGGCGTTGCGCGCCACCGCGCGGAACAAACCGTACATGGTCACCAGCACCAGGATCGGCACCGGCAGGAACCAGAACAGGTTCGGCAACGTGAACCAGCGGGCCGCGATGTCCGCGTGGGCCAGCGGCGTCCAGATGCTGACGATACCGATCACGGCCAGCACCACGAACGCCAGTGGCCGGGCCAGGTCATGCATCTGCTCTTGCAACTTGCCCTCGGTCTTCATGATCAGCCAGGTGCAGCCGAGCAACGCGTAGGCGGCGATCAACGCCAGACCACAGAACACCGTGAACGGCGTGAACCAGTCCAGGGAGCCGCCGGCGAACTGCCGATTGACCACCTCGAAGCCGTCGATGAACGCCCCCAGCGCCACGCCCTGGAAGAAGGTGGCCGTCAGCGAGCCGCCAATGAATGCCTTGTCCCAGAGGTGGCGCTTCTCAGCCTTGGCCTTGAAGCGGAACTCGAAGGCCACGCCGCGGAAGATCAGGCCGATGAGCATCAGGATCAACGGCAGGTACAGCGCCGAAAGCACCACCGAGTAGGCCAGCGGAAACGCCCCGAACAGCCCGGCACCGCCCAGCACCAGCCAGGTTTCGTTACCGTCCCAGACCGGCGCCACGGTGTTCATCATTACGTCACGGTCACGCTCGCCCTTGACGAAGGGGAAGAGGATGCCAATCCCCAGGTCGAAGCCGTCCATGATCACGTACATCATGATGCCGAAGATGATGACCACGGCCCAGATCAGCGGAAGATCAATACCCATGATTCAATTCCCCTTGTTCGAGCGGTCGGTTTTATCCACGCCTTCGCCGTCATCGGCGGCCGACAATGGCCGGGCCGGCGTCCGTTTCTGGCCCGGGCCACCGTCGCTCGGCTCGGCTTCGTGGGCCTCCGGCCCCTTGCGCACCAGGCGCATCATGTAGCTCAAGCCTGCGCCGAACAGCGCGAAATACACCACGACGAACAGCACCAGGGTAATGCTCATCTGGGCGAAGCTGTGGCCGGACGAAGCATCGGCCGTGCGCATCAAGCCATAGACCACCCAGGGCTGGCGGCCGATCTCCGTGGTAAACCAGCCGGCCAGGATCGCAACCAGGCCGGACGGCCCCATCCATAGCACCATGTAGAGGAATGGCCTGGATTGATAGATCCGATCGTTGCGGCGCAGCCACAGGCTGCACAGCCCAGTGAAAATCATCAGCAAGCCGAGGCCGACCATGACCCGGAACGACCAGAACACAATGGTCGAGTTCGGTCGATCCTCAGGCGGGAACTCCTTGAGGGCCGGCACCTGCTTGTCCAGACTGTGGGTCAGGATCAGGCTGCCCAGGTAGGGAATTTCCACGGCGTATTTGGTTTTTTCCGCTTGCATGTCGGGCCAGCCGAACAGGATCAACGGCGTCGGCTCATTGCCGACGTTTTCCCAATGGCCCTCGATGGCGGCGATTTTCGCCGGTTGGTGCTTGAGGGTGTTCAGACCATGAAAGTCGCCGATGACCGCTTGTATCGGCGCCACCAGCAAGGCCATCCACATCGCCATCGACAGCATCCGGCGGATGGCCGGGGTATCGCGGCCGCGCAGCAAATGCCAGGCCGCCGACGAGCCGACGAAGAACGCCGTGGCGACAAACGCCGCGGTGGACATGTGCAGCAATCGATAAGGAAACGAAGGGTTGAACACCACCGCCAGCCAGTCCACCGGGATCACCCGGCCGTCGATGATTTCGTAGCCCTGGGGGGTCTGCATCCAGCTGTTGGAGGACAGGATCCAGAAGGTCGAGATCAGGGTGCCGATCGCCACCATGACCGTGGAAAAGAAATGCAGGCCGCGGCCGACGCGATTCCAGCCAAACAGCATCACGCCCAGGAAACCCGCTTCAAGGAAGAACGCCGTGAGCACCTCGTAGGTCAGCAGGGGCCCGGTCACCGCACCGGCGAAATCCGAAAAGCGGCTCCAGTTGGTCCCGAACTGATAGGCCATGACCAACCCCGATACCACCCCCATGCCGAAGTTGACGGCAAAGATCTTCGACCAGAAGTGGTACAGGTCACGGTAGGTGTCATCGCGGGTCTTGAGCCACAGGCCCTCGAGTACCGCCAGGTAACTCGCCAGGCCGATGGTGATGGCCGGGAACAGGATGTGAAACGAGATCGTGAACGCGAACTGGATTCGGGCGAGATCGAGCGCCTCCAAACCGAACATAAGTCTTCCTCTGTCAGGTAAAACCGGCTGCGGGCGGGGCTGGCACCAGCCCCCAGGGATATGGAGTGCGATGCTTTTCAAATCGTTCTTTTTATAACCGTCACAACGCAGGACTCTGGCCGGATGGCCGCCAGCCCAACGCCCCTGAGGGCATTGATCTGGATCAAGCAATGCTCAAAGAGTAGTCGCAATATGGCCGATGGACGGCGTGGTCTTTTGTCGCGTGGCAGGTTGTCTCAGTGCTGGCTGAAGCGAGGATGTGTGGGAGCAAGGCCTCGCTCCCACAGAGGGATAAAATCCCCTTGCCACAAAAAAGTGCAATGTGTGAAAGATCGATGTTTGGCTAACTATTTTTCCACTCACCGCAACTTCCTGTTACAGCACGGTGCTAATCTCGTGGCCTTCATCACCGGACCCGTCATAGATGCCCAGCCAAGCACCGCTGCTGCTCCGTCACCATCGTCCCTTCATCGCCTTCTGGCTGGCCCGGATATTCACCGCCAGCGGCTTCCAGATGCTCACCGTGGCCATCGGCTGGAACCTCTATCAACTGACCGGCAATGTCCTGGACCTGGGCCTGGTGGGGTTGGTGGAATTTGCCCCGCGCGTGCTGTTCATGCTCCACACCGGGCATGTGGCGGACCGCTATGACCGGCGCAAGGTCGCGGCGATTTGCCAGTCATTGCAGGCCATGATTGCCCTGGCACTGGCGATTGGCAGCGCCACCGACAATGTCACACGGGAAATGATCTTCATCCTCGCCTTCCTGCTGGGCGCCGCCCGCTCCTTCGAAATGCCGACCACCCAGGCGTTGCTGCCGAGCATCGTGCCATCTGCGCTGTTTCCCCGGGCCGTGGCCGCCGCACAATCGGCCCAGCAATCGGCCACCATCGTCGCCCCCGCACTGGGCGGCTTGCTCTACGCCTTCGGTAGCGTCTGGGTCTACGGGCCGACCGTGCTGCTGTACATCATCGCCTGCTGCCTGATGCTCAACCTGCCCGCCCGGCAGACGCCGCTGAACAAAGGCAAGGCGACGCTGGATTCGTTGCTGGCCGGGATTCGCTTCATCCGCAGTCGCCCGGACATTCTCGGGGCGATCTCCCTGGACCTGTTCGCGGTGCTGCTCGGCGGTGCGACGGCGCTGCTGCCGGTGTTCGCCAAGGACATCCTGCTCACCGGCCCCTGGGGCCTGGGCCTGTTGCGTTCGGCACCGGCGGTCGGGGCCCTGCTGATGTCGCTGTGGCTGGCGCGGTTTGCCGTGGAGCGCAAGGTCGGCCGGGTGATGTTCACCGCAGTGGGCGTGTTCGGCGTCGCCACCATTGCCTTCGGCCTCTCCACCTCGTTCTGGTTTTCCCTGGCGGTGCTGGTGGTGTTGGGGGCGGCAGACATGATCAGCATGGTGATCCGAGCCTCGTTCGTGCAACTGGAAACCCCGGATGAGATGCGCGGCCGGGTCAGCGCGGTGAACGGGCTGTTCATCGGCGCTTCGAACCAGTTGGGCGAATTCGAATCCGGCCTCACCGCCCACTGGTTCGGCACCGTGCCGGCGGTGGTCATGGGCGGTGTGGGCACGCTGCTGGTGACCGGGACCTGGATCAAGCTGTTCCCGACCCTGGCCAACCGCGACCGGATGCACGAACCGGTGGACGAAGCGAAAGCCTAGTGGCCTGTACGAATTAGCCACACAGGCCACTAGATTAACTTGTCGAGGGTGATGGGGAAGTCCCGCACCCGCTTGCCGGTGGCGTGATAAATCGCATTGGCCACCGCTGCTGCCACCCCGACGACGCCGATCTCACCCACGCCCTTGGACCCGAGTGCATTGACGATCGCGTCCTGTTCTTCGACGAAAATCACCTCGATGTCTCCGATGTCGGCATTGACCGGCAGGTGATACTCCGCCAGGTTGTGATTCATGTGGCGCCCCAGGGCGTGATCGGTCAGGGTTTCTTCGTGCAGGGCCATGCCGACGCCCCACACCACGCCGCCGAGAATCTGGCTGCGGGCGGTTTTCGGGTTGACGACCCGGCCGGCGGCGATGGCGCTGACCAGTCGGTTGACCTTCACCGTCCCCAAGTCCTCGTCCACCCATACCTCGACAAACACCGCCGAGTGAGTGGCCGTGGCGTAAGCCTGGCGTTTTGCATCCGGCTCGGCGGTGACCTGGGCCTGCAACGGTGTCTCGCCACTTTTTTGCGCCAGCTCCGCTAACGCGACGCTCGCTTCGCCCAGCCGCAGTTGGCCATCGACAAACGTCACTTGCTCAAGGGTCGCGCCACTGAAGGCCGGGCAGGCCTGGCGAGCCACGGCCAGGAGCTTTTCCTTCAGTGCTTCACAGGCCTGCTGCACGGCCGTGCCCACCGACGAGACGGTGAACGAACCACCCTGCAACGGCGCGGTTGGCAACGACGAATCCCCCAGGATAAACGCGACGTTCTCAAGGGAAACGCCTGAAGCCTCGGCGGCGATCTGGGTCATGACCGTGTAGGTGCCGGTGCCGATGTCCGTGGTGGCGCTGCTGACGGTCAGCTTGCCATGGGTATCCAGGGAGGCTTTGGCACTGGCCTTCTGCTGCATGGCCTCCCACACGCCACCGGCCATGCCCCAGCCGACCAGTTGCCGGCCTTCACGCATGCTGCGCGGTTCCGGGTTGCGCTTGTCCCAGCCGAAACGACGGGCGCCTTGGGCGTAGCACTCACGCAGTTCCTTGCTGGAATACGGCTTGCCTTCGTTCTCGTTGCGTTCGGCGTAGTTGATCAAGCGCAGTTGGATCGGATCGATCGCCAGGGCGCAGGCCAATTCATCCATGGCGCACTCCAAGCCAATCAACCCGAGGGCGGCACCAGGGGCGCGCATGTCCAGGGGCGTGTAGACGTCCAGCGGCACCAGCTTGTAGGTCAACTCAACGTTGTCGCAGTGATAGAGCATGCCGCTCCACTCCACCACGTGTTCGGTGAAGTCCTCGAAGCGCGAGGTCTGGCCGATAGCGGTGTGCGCCACGGCCAGCAAGCGACCGTTGGCCGCCGCCCCCAGTTGCACGCGCTGGAGGGTGCGCGGCCGATAACCAAAGGTGAACATCTGCTGGCGCGTCAGGCTGACCCGCACCGAGCGCTTGAGGGCCATGGCCGCCATCACGGCCAACGGCAATTGATACTGCGGGCGCAGCCCGGAACCGAAGGCGCCGCCGACAAACGCGGCAAACACCCGCACCTGTTCTTTCTCGAGGCCGAAGACCTTCTGCACATAGGATTGGCAGTTCTGCGTGCCTTGGGTCTTGTCGTGGATGTGTAGGCTGCCGTCAGGCTGATACAGCACGGTGGAGGCGTGTGGCTCCATCGGGTTGTGGTGTTCGATCGGCGTGCTGTAGGACACGTCCACGCTGAGCGCGGCGCTGGCGTACTCGCCCTGAAAATTCCCACGGGGCTTGGGCAGTTCAGCAGGTGCCGGGTGGGCGTCGTTTTGCAGGACGATCAGATCGGTCTGATGCTCCTGGGCCTCGTATTCGATTTCAACCAGCGAACCGGCGTACCGGGCCAGCTCAAGGTTTTCCGCCACCACCAGGGCCAATGGCTGGCCGCTGTAGAGCACCTGGTCGTTGAACAACGGCCGGAACGGCGAGCCGTCCGCCGCATCGGCATCCTGATACGGCTCGTCGTAGCTGGCGATCCTCGGCCGGTTGGTGTGGTCGATGACCGCGACCACACCGGGCAGCGCCAGGGCTCGGGACGCATCGATGCGCAGCACGCGGCCACGGGCAACAGTGCCGGAGACGACGCTGCCGTGCAGCAAGCCGTCTTCGGGGTATTCAGCGGCGTAACGGGCCTGACCCGTCACCTTGAGCAGGCCATCGACCCGGTCCAGTGGCTGCCCTATGGATTTGCTCGAAGCGTTCATCAGGTGTGTCCTCCCTGCGGTGCGCAACCCAGCGCGGCATCACTCAAGGCGCGGACAATCGCCCGGCGCGCCAGTCTGACCTTGAAGCCGTTGTGTTCCAGCGGCTCGGCGTTTTGCAACAGCGCGTCGGCGGCGGCGGTGAAGGTTTCGCGGCTGACGGTCTGCCCGATCAGCCAGCTCTCCACCGCCCGGTCACGCCAGGGTTTATGCGCTACGCCCCCCAGGGCCAAGCGCGCCTGGCGAATCACCGGCCCGTCCAATTCCAGCGCCGCCGCCACCGAGACCAGCGCAAAGGCGTAGGAGGCGCGGTCACGGATCTTCAGGTAGTGGCTATGCTCGGCAAAACCGGCGGCAGGCAATTCGATGGCGGTGATCAGCTCATCGTCGGCCAGTTGGTTATCGCGCTCCGGAGCATCGCCGGGCAGGCGATGGAAGTCGGCGAACTCGATGGTCCGCGCCCCGCCCCGACCCAGGACATGGACCACCGCTTCCAGGGCCGCCAAGGCCACGCACATGTCGGAAGGATGGGTGGCGACACATTGATCGCTGGCGCCGAAAATCGCGTGGATCCGGTTCAAACCGTTCCGGGCCGGGCAACCGCTACCGGGCCGGCGTTTGTTGCACGGCACGCTCGCGTCATAGAAGTAATAGCAGCGGGTACGTTGCAACAGATTGCCGCCGGTGCTGGCCATGTTGCGCAATTGTGGCGAGGCGCCGGCCAGGATGGCCTGGGCCAGCAGCGGATAACGACGCTCGATCCACGGGTGCCAGGCCAGGTCGGCATTGCTCACCAATGCGCCGATCATCACCCCGCCGGACGGGGTTTCGCTGAGATCCGCCAGGGGCAACCCGGTAATGTCGATCAGGTGCTCGGGACGGGTAAGATTCTCCTTCATCAGGTCCAGCAGGTTGGTGCCGCCGGCGATGAAGCGCGAAACCGGGCTCGACAGATCGACGGCCGCCTGCACCGTGTCCGGCTTGCTGTATTGGAAAGGGTTCACTGGTCACCTCCCTGCGCCTGGGGTTGGCGGCACAGGGGCAGCGCCTGCTCGATGGCATCGCGAATGTTGTTGTAGGCGCCGCACCGACAAAGGTTGCCGCTCATCAGTTCACTGATCTGTGCGCGGCTCTGCGCCCTGCCCTCGTTGGCCAGCCCCACCGCCGAACAGATCTGCCCCGGCGTGCAATAACCGCACTGGAACGCGTCATGGGTGATGAACGCCTGCTGCATGGGATGCAGTGCCTCATCGCCGGCCAGGCCTTCGATGGTGGTCAACTCGGCGCCGTCGCACATCACCGCCAGGGTCAGGCAGGCATTGATCCGCTTGCCATCGCGCAGCACCGTACAGGCGCCGCACTGGCCGTGGTCGCAGCCTTTCTTGCTGCCCACCAGGTCCAGCTGCTCACGCAGCAGGTCCAGCAAGGTGGTCCAGGCCAGCACTTGCAACTCGCGCACTTGGCCATTGAGGGTCAGACGGATCGGATGACGGACGAAGGCCGCCGGCGTCGCTTCGGACAGGGTCGCGCTCATGGAACACCTCACGGTTGGTCGTACTCGCGGCGTTTTGGGAAACCGCCGTCATAAGGGGTACGACTTCAGGGTGGGGTGAAGCGTTCAAGGCAATTGCGATGCGGCTAAAACGCAAGAAGCATGGATTCAACTGGCCTGTGCGGTATATATGTACCGCATCGAGTGTAATGTATCGCCTTACACTCTATTCCATGATTAAATCCTTCCAGCACAAAGGCCTCAGACTCTTTTATGAGACGGGGTCGACCCGTCGTAGCCGGGCGGACCACGGAAAACGCCTGGCCCGTATGCTCCAGTTCATGGACAGGGCGCAGGTCGCCAACGACTTGGATATTCCCGGATGGCGATTGCATCCGCTCAAGGGTGAGCTGGATGGATACTGGTCGCTGGGGGTTTCGGGAAACTGGCGGGTTATTTTTCGTTTCATCGGGTCCGATATCGAACTGGTCGATTATCTGGACTACCACTGATCAGGAGGCTGGAACATGCCCATGCACAATCCGCCACACCCTGGCGAAACCTTGCGGCTGGACGTGTTGCCCGCGCTGGGCATCACGGTCACCGAACTGGCGCGACACCTGGGCTTCGCCCGGCCTCATCTCTCCCGGGTCTTGCATGGTCATGCGCCCATCAGCCCCGATCTGGCCGTGCGCCTGGAACGGGCCGGGATCGGCAAGGCCAGGGTCTGGCTGGGTGTCCAGACTGACTACGATTTGTGGCAGGCCGAACGGCGTGAACAGCCTGTGATCGAACCCTTCCCACAGCACGCTTGACGTCTGTCAGGCCAGCAACTCCGCCGCCACCACGTTCCTCACGCCCTTGCCGCTGAGCTGTTCCACCAGCATCAAGGCGAACGCCAGGGCGGCGGCCGAGCCTTGGGCGGTGATGCAGTTGCCATCCACCACCACGGGTTGATCGACGAAGCTGCAACCGGACAGTTGCTGGCTCACTGCCGGCAAGCAGGTCATGCGCCGCTGGCGCAGAAGGCCGCACGCCTGCAGCGCCAGGGCCGGGGCTTCGGCGATGGCGGCGAAGAAACGTCCGGCGGCGGCCTGGTCCTTGAGCAATTGTTGCAGCGGCTGGTGGGCGGCCAGGTGCTGGGCGCCGATGATGCCGCCCGGCAGGACGACCAGGTCGAAATCCTGCACGAGCACGTCCACCAGCATGCCATCGGCCGTCAGGCGGGTGCCGCGGGCGCAGGTGAGCATGCGCCTCCCTTCAATGCTCGCCACCACGGTTTCGATCTGCGCTCGACGCAGCACGTCGATCACGGTGACCGTCTGCAAGTCGTCGACACCCTCGGCGACGGCTATCAGGGCTCGGGGGATCTTGGTTCCAGGAATCATGGGCGCTCTCCGCTGGATGATGCTTGTAGTGTAGGAGCTGCCGAAGGCTGCGATCTTTTGATATGCGCTTGAGATTCAAGCGTCAGAGGAAAGATCGCAGCCTCGCTGCGCTCGACAGCTCCTACACAGCGTTTATGCAGTTCCTACGCGGGGAGGCGGACTATTTGATGTACAGCTCGGCCGACATCCGGTTGCCCGGTGCGTTGATCGACTGGTTGCTGAAGCTGAAGGTGCCCTCTTGCTTGCCCTTCAGATCGAAGATGTACAAATAGCCGACGACTTTGGTCCGCACCGAGCAGTCATTGAGATTGCCATTGCTGTACGCACACACTGGCGAGCGGGTGCCGTCGACTTCAAAGCCGTCCAGGGTGACATGGGGCTGGTGGCCATAGCCGACCTCCAGCACATAGACCTTGATCGTCGGGCCGTGGTCGCAACGCGTCTGCGCCTGCCCTTGGGCGATGTCCTCGAAGCCACAGGCCGGCGACTCGACCTTGAGCACCTTGACTTCACTCAAGGGCGGCGCCGACGCGGCAGTGGCGGCCTGCCCGGGCAGCCACAGGCCCAGCGCGCAGCCCATGGCCGCCAGCAGTTTTTTATTCATGTGAACCATAGAGACCTCCCGGAACCGCGCGCAGTATGGCCCACTTGGCGCGTTGGCAAAACATCGACGACGATCGCAGCCACAACGCTACGCTGCTGGTATGATGCGCGGCTTTTTCCGACCCGCAGAAAATTCCCGGGCGCCGCTGGCGACCTGTGCTTTGCTGTTGAGGTCGATACATTCACGGCGCCGGGCGCGCCACGGGGAGCAGACATGCTGGAAAGGCTGTTTCAACTCAAGGCACACAACACCAACGTGCGGACCGAGATCCTGGCGGGCGTCACGACCTTCCTGGCCATGGCCTACATTCTGTTCGTCAACCCGAGCATCCTCGGCGAAACCGGCATGGACAAAGGCGCGGTGTTCGTCGCCACCTGCCTGGCGGCGGCCATTGGTTCCACGGTCATGGGCCTGATCGCCAACTACCCGATCGCCCTCGCCCCGGGGATGGGCCTGAATGCCTTCTTCACCTACACCGTGGTCCTGCACATGGGTCACACCTGGCAAGTGGCGCTGGGCGCGGTGTTCATCTCCGCCGTGCTGTTCTTCCTGCTGTCGATCTTTCGCATCCGCGAATGGATCATCAACAGCATCCCGCTGCCGCTGCGCTCGGCCATTGCCGCCGGTATCGGCCTGTTCCTGGCGCTGATCGCCCTGAACAATGCCGGCATCGTGGTGAAAAACCCGGCGACCATGGTCGGCCTCGGCGACTTGAAACAACCGGCGCCGATCCTCGCGACCCTCGGCTTTGTCCTGATCGTCGCCCTCGAAGCACTGAAAGTGCGTGGCGCCGTGCTGATCGGCATCCTGGCGGTCACCCTCGTCTCGATCCTGATGGGCTTCACCCCGTTCGGCGGCGTCATCTCCGCGCCGCCGTCCCTGGCCCCGACCTTCCTGCAACTGGACATCAAGGGCGCCCTGGACATTGGCCTGGTGAGCGTGATCTTCGCGTTCCTGTTCGTCGACCTGTTCGACAACTCCGGCACCCTGATCGGCGTCGCCAAGCGCGCCGGGCTGATGGGCAAGGACGGCCACATGCCGAAAATGGGCCGTGCGCTGATCGCCGACAGCACCGCGGCCATGGCCGGTTCGCTGCTGGGCACCTCCACCACCACCAGCTACATCGAGTCGGCGGCGGGCGTCAGTGCTGGCGGCCGTACAGGCCTGACCGCCATCGTGGTGGCGATCCTGTTCCTGCTGGCGCTGTTCTTCTCGCCACTGGCTGCCAGCGTTCCGGCCTTCGCCACTGCGCCGGCCTTGTTGTTCGTCGCCGTGCTGATGACTTCGGGCCTGGCGGAAATCGACTGGGATGACATCACCGTCGCCGCCCCGGTGGTGATCACTGCCCTGGCGATGCCATTCACTTATTCCATCGCCAACGGCATCGCTTTCGGTTTCATCGCCTGGACCGCCATCAAACTGGTGTCTGGCCGTGGCCGTGAGCTGAACTCGGCGCTGGTCATTCTGTCGATCCTGTTCGTGATCAAGTTGGGTTGGTTCAACGCATGACTTTTGATTCCCAGGCCTACGCCGCCCAGTTGCAGGACAAGGTTACTCGCTTGCGTGACCTGCTGGCGCCCTTCGATGCACCGGAACCTGCGGTGTTCGATTCGCCCCTGAAAAACTTTCGCCTGCGAGCCGAATTCCGTCTCTGGCGCGAGGCTGGCGAACGGCACTACGCAATGTTCTCCCAGGACGACAAGCGCACACCGATCCTCATCGAGGATTTTCCCATTGCCAGCCTGCGCATCAACCAGTTGATGCCGCAACTCAAGGCCGCCTGGCAAGCCAGTGCGCCCCTGAGCCATAAGCTGTTCCAGGTGGAGTTCCTGACCACCCTGGCCGGCGATGCGATGATCACTCTGTGCTATCACCGCCCGTTGGACGAGCACTGGCACGTCGCTGCCTCGAAACTGGCGGCCGACCTGGGCGTGAGCATCATCGGTCGCTCCAAGGGCAAGCGGGAAGTGATCGGCCATGACTACGTGGTGGAGAAACTCGACGTCGGCGGTCGTACCTTCAGCTATCGCCAGCCCGAAGGCGCCTTCACCCAGCCCAACGGCACGGTGAACCAGAATATGCTCAACTGGGCTTATGACGCGCTGGGTGAGCGCAGCGACGATCTGTTGGAGTTGTACTGCGGCAACGGCAACTTCACCCTGCCCCTGGCCACCCGCGTGCGCAAAGTCCTGGCCACCGAGATCAGCAAGACCTCGGTGAACGCTGCGTTGAGCAACCTCAGCGAGAATGCTGTGGATAACGTCACGCTGGTGCGCCTGTCCGCCGAAGAACTGACCGAAGCCTTGAACGAAGTCCGGCCGTTCCGCCGCCTGCAGGGCATCGACCTGAAAAGCTATGAATTCGGTAGCGTCTTTGTCGACCCGCCTCGCGCCGGCATGGACCCGGACACCTGCGAGCTGACCCGACGTTTCGACAACATCCTGTACATCTCCTGCAACCCTGACACCCTCGCCGCGAACATTGCGCAACTGAACGACACCCACCGCATCACGCGCTGCGCGTTGTTCGATCAATTTCCTTGGACCCATCACATGGAGTCCGGGGTGTTGTTGACGCGGCGTTAAACGCTGGGGCGATCTCCCCTCTGGGCTGGACTGGGCAAAGCTCTGTGGGAGCAAGGCTTGCCCGCGATACAGGTAGAAATTGAGTCGCCTGTATCGCGGTCAAGCCTTGCTCCCACAGATAAAATCCCTCGCCACAATTGCCCTCCCTCACTTCCCAACAATGGTCATGTTCGATCATCGAACACTTATTGCCCGATGACCGCTGCTTTATTTGACCAAATTAACCATCTAGTACAATTTATCTCGACCGGCTGAAACCCCGCCGACACCAACAATAAAAATGTGGAGAAATTGCGATGCCTCCGATCGTTCTGGTGCTCAACGGCCCGAACCTGAACCTGCTCGGCACCCGCGAGCCGGCAACCTACGGCCACGAAACCCTGGCTGACATCTCGTCGCTGTGCGGCCGCGCCGCTGAAGAATTCGGCCTGGGCGTGGAATTTCGCCAGACCAACCAGGAAGGCGAATTGCTCGACTGGATTCACGGTGCCCGTGGCCGGTGTGCCGGTATCGTCATCAACCCGGCGGCCTGGACTCATACATCCGTGGCGATCCGCGATGCGCTGGTGGCCAGCGAAGTGCCGGTCATCGAAGTTCACCTGTCCAACGTCCACTCCCGCGAGACCTTCCGCCATCACTCCTTCGTCTCATCCGTCGCTATCGGCGTGATGTGCGGGTTTGGCAGCCATGGTTATCGCCTGGCCCTGGAACATTTCAGTCAGCGGTTGAAGGGTTGATGAGCATGTCGAATATCACTGTGCTCGCCGGCCTGATCGGCGCGGGCATCCAGGCCTCTCGCACACCAGCCCTCCATGAACGCGAAGGCGATGCCCAGGGCATGCGTTACCTCTATCGGCTGATCGACCTCGATGCCTTGCAACTCGACAGCGGCGCCCTGCCCGATTTACTGAGCGCCGCCGAGCGCATGAACTTCACCGGCCTGAACATTACCTTCCCCTGCAAGCAGGCGATCATCCCGTTGCTCGATGAGCTTTCACCCGAGGCCCGAGGCATTGGCGCAGTGAATACCGTGGTGTGGAAGAATGGCAAACGCATCGGCCACAACACCGACTGCCTGGGGTTCGCCGAAGGTTTCCGTCGCGGCCTGGGTGATGTTTCCCGTCGACGCGTGGTTCAGATGGGCGCCGGTGGCGCTGGCGCGGCCGTGGCCCACGCGCTGCTGGCAGAAGGCGTACAGACGCTGAGTATCTTTGATGTCGAGGTCAGCCGTGCCGAGGCCCTGGCAAATAACCTGAACCAACACTTCGGCGCCGGCCGCGCCCGGGCCGGGCATGACTTGACCAGCGCCATGGCCGAAGCCGATGGCCTGGTGAACACGACGCCCATGGGCATGGCGAAACTGCCAGGCATGCCGGTGCCGGTCGAATTGTTGCGGGGCGAGTTGTGGGTTGCGGAAATCGTTTACTTCCCGCTGGAAACCGAACTGCTGCGCAACGCCCGTGCCCTCGGCTGCCGCACGCTGGATGGCGGCAACATGGCGGTGTTCCAGGCGGTGAAGGCCTTCGAGCTGTTCAGCGGCGTGGCGCCGGATGCGCAGCGGATGCTGGCGCATTTTCAAAGCATGAATCACTAAAACCGGGTGACAATCCCTTGTGGGAATGACTTGTGGGAGCGAGCTTGCTCGCGATGGCGGCGTGTCAGTCACTTCAATACCGACTGATCCACCGCTATCGCGAGCAAGCTCGCTCCCACATAAGCTCGCTCCCACATAAGCCCGCACACACATCAGGTTCGGTGTCAGGCCTGCAAGTATCTCAACACCGACTCACACACCATCTGCCGATGCCGCTGCTTGACCGCTTCGTCCGACAAATCGATCTGAAAGATCTCACCGAACGTCTGGCGATTGGATACCCGGTAGAAACAGAACGAGCTGATCAGCAGATGCACATCCAGCGGCTCGAGGCCGGCACGGAACACGCCCTCTTCGGCGCCCCGCCGCAAGATCACGCCCAGGGAATCGAGGATGGTGTTGGTCATCGCCTTGATCGTGCCTGACTGCTTCACGTATTCGGCGTTGTGGATATTCTCGATGCAGACGATGCGCACGAAATCCACGTTGCGATCGTGGTGGTCGAAGGTGAATTCCACCAGGCGCCGGATCGCGTCGACCGGGGCCAGTTCCGCCAGATGCAAGCGGCTCTCGGTGGTGCGGATATCGCCGTAGAGTTTTTCCAGCACCTCGACGTACAACTGCTCCTTGCTGCCGAAGTAGTAGTAGATCATGCGCTTGGAGGTGTGGATGCGCTCGGCAATGGCATCAACCCGGGCGCCGGCCAGGCCTTGCTGGACGAACTCGACGATGGCTTCCTGAAGAATGTTTTCCCGGGTCTTTTCCGGGTTGTTCTTGCGACTCTTGCGCGGCGTGGCGACGGGTTCGTCGAGCGCTGCGGAAAGCTCTGGATTCATAGTCATTGCGGGGCTCACGGCCATCACTGCACAGGCTGGCGATTATGGGCCGCACCGTGCAGTGAAGGAAGCCACGGCGTTGCCCTTTACCGCAGCGTTTACGATTTCCCTACAACTTGGCGTGCCGCAAACCACCGCTGCGGGACTTGGCCATGGCCGCCAGGCGCACCGCGACGTTGGCGGCGCCATAACCGGCGTAACCGTTCTTGCGCTGGATAATTTCAAAGAAAAACCGCCCCTCGAACGGCTCGGTGTAGACGTGGAACAGCTCGCCACCCTGGGCATCGCGGTCGTACAGCACGTTGAAATAGGCCAGTTCGCTGAGGAACTCGTCGTCGAAATCGAAACGCGCCGCCAGGTCGTCGTAATAGTTGAGCGGAATGTCCAGCAACGGTACGCCCGCCTCTTTGGCACGACTGACCTGGGCGAAGATGTCGTCGCAATCGAAGGCGATGTGATGCACGCCGGAGCCGCGATAACTCGACAGCGCGTGTGAGATCGCGGTGTTGCGGTTCTCGGAAATGTTCAGCGGCAAGCGGATCGAACTGCAGCGGCTGCGCAGGGCACGGCTTTTTACCAGGCCATAGGGGTCGGGCAAGACCACTTCGTCGTCGGCCTCGAAATCCAGCAGGCTCTTGTAGAACAGCACCCAACTGTCGAGGCTGTCGGCCGGCAGCGCCATCGCCATGTGGTCGATGCGCTTGAGCCCGGCCCCGATCACCGCACCCGGCTGCAGGTTGAAATCGGTGCCATAGACGTCGGCTTCCTGGTCCACCAGGTAGATCAGGCTACCATCCGGTGCGCGCACCGCCGCCAGCTCCAGCTCATTGGGCCCCACCAGCCCGCGATAAGGCTGGCCCTTGTAGGCAACCGCCCGCTCCAAGGCGCTGGCACTGTTTTTCACGCGCACGGCGGTGGCGCACAACGAAGGCCCATGGGCTTCGAAAAAGCTGTGGGCGAAGGAGTACGGTTCGCTGTTGAGGATCAGGTTGATATCACCCTGGCGCAGCAGGCTGACATTCTTCGAACGGTGCTGGCCGGCCTTGACGAACCCCAGGCGCTCCAGCCAATGGGAGAGCTTGGCGCCGAGGCTATCGTCCACGGCAAACTCGAGGAACTCGATGCCGTCGTATTCGCTGGCCGGCGGCGTGGCGAACAGGATATCGGCCTTGCCAACGGCGCTCGCGTCTTCGGCCAGGCGCTGGCGGGTCTTTTCTTCCAGGTACAGCAGCGAGCGCAGGCCGTCGGCGGCATTGGCCCGTGGCGGCGCGGCGCGGAAGCCGTCGTTGAAGATCTCCAGCGACAGCGGCCCGGTATAACCACTCTTGATGATCGGCGCCAGGAACCCCGGCAAGTCGAACTCGCCCTGTCCCGGGAAACAACGGAAATGCCGGCTCCACTCCAAAACGTCCATGGCCAGGATCGGCGCGTCGGCCATTTGCACGAAGAAGATCTTCTCGCCGGGGATCTCGGCAATCGCACTCGGGTCGCCCTTGAGGGACAAGGTATGGAAGCTGTCGAGCAACACCCCAAGGCTGGGGTGATCGGCCTGGCGCACGATGTTCCAGACCTGTTGATACGTATTGACGTGGCGGCCCCAGGCCAGCGCTTCGTAACCGATACGCAAGCCCCGCGCACCGGCCCGTTCGGCCAACAGGCGCAGGTCATCGATCAGGATCTGCTCGTCGCCGACGCTGTCGGCCGAGGCATTGCTGCACACCAGCACCAGGTCGGTGCCCAGTTCCTGCATCAAGTCGAACTTGCGCTCGGCCCGCTCCAGGTTGCGCGCCAGACGATCACGACGGCAGCCTTCGAAGTCACGAAACGGTTGGAATAAGGTGATGGCGATGCCCAGGTCGACGCACATCTGCCTGATTTCCCGCGGGCTGCCATCGTAATAGAGAAGGTCGTTCTCGAAGATTTCCACCCCGTCAAAACCGGCGGCGGCAATGGCTTCGAGTTTTTCCGGCAAGGTACCGCTCAAGGATACGGTGGCAATGGAACGCTGCATGACGTCGGCTCCCGGGACAGGCATCGGCGACAAAAGGTGCGCCGCTTTTGAAAATGCTCTTAAAAGAGTCAGCCGATTATTGAGCTGCCGGTTTCTTTCAGCAATTTAATATGTACCATTCAGTTAGTTTTTTGGGCGATTATCGAACAAAATGCCGATTGCCGAATTGACGATTTTTTGCTCACTGCGCACCATCGCTCCCACATTGACGCCGGCCCTGCCGACTTCGCTGGACAGACCCAGACCGACCATAAGAATTTCAAAAACGGGTACACGCTATGATTCCTTCCCAAAGTTCCCGCCTGGCCCCAGGCCTGGGTGCCTCCACCGGCAGCGTCGCTGACAAGATCCGCGGCGCCATGGCCGTGGGCAAGACCCGTTGGGGCATGCTCGCCCTGGTGTTTTTCGCCACCACCCTGAACTACATCGACCGCGCCGCCCTGGGCGTCATGCAGCCGATCCTGGCCAAGGAAATGAGCTGGACGGCGATGGATTACGCCAACATCAACTTCTGGTTCCAGGTCGGTTATGCCATCGGCTTCGTGTTGCAGGGGCGGCTGATCGACCGGATCGGCGTCAAGCGCGTGTTCTTCTGCGCCGTGCTGCTCTGGAGCCTGGCGACCGGCGCCCATGGCCTGGCCACGTCGGCGGTGGGCTTCATGGTCTGCCGCTTCATCCTCGGCCTCACCGAAGCTGCCAACTACCCGGCCTGCGTGAAGACCACCCGGCTGTGGTTCCCAGCGGGCGAACGGGCCGTGGCCACAGGTATTTTCAACGCCGGGACCAACGTCGGCGCGATGTTCACCCCGATGCTGCTGCCGCTGGTGCTGCACGTGTGGGGGTGGCAGGCCGCGTTCCTGTGCATGGCCGCCCTGGGCGGGATCTGGCTGCTGTTCTGGGGCTTGAAATACTTCAACCCCGAAGACCACCCCACCGTCAAACAGTCGGAACTGGACTACATCCAGGCCCAGGACGAACCGGACCAGGTTCGCGTACCGTTCTCACGTATCCTGCGCATGCGCGGCACCTGGGCGTTCGCCCTGGCCTACTCGATCACCGCGCCGGTGTTCTGGTTCTACCTCTATTGGTTGCCGCCGTTCCTGAACCAGCAATACAACCTGGGCATCAACGTGACCCAAATGGGCATCCCGCTGATCATCATCTACCTCACCGCCGACTTCGGCAGCGTGGGCGGTGGGATCCTGTCGTCGTTCCTGATCGGCCGCGGCCTCAATCCGATCAAGGCGCGGCTGGTGTCCATGCTGCTGTTCGCCTGCTGCATCATCGGCGTGATCATGGCCGCCGGCGCCAGCAACCTGTGGATGGCGGTGTTCGCCATTTCCCTGGCCATCGGCGCGCACCAGGCCTGGACCGCCAACATCTGGAGCCTGGTGATGGACTACACGCCCAAGCACATGATGAGCACGGTGTTCGGCTTCGGCGGCATGTGCGCGGCCATCGGCGGGATGTTCATGACCCAGTTGGTGGGCCACATCCTCACGATCACCAACAACAACTACACCGTGTTGTTCACCCTGATCCCGGCGATGTACTTCATTGCCCTGACCTGGCTGTACTTCATGGCGCCGCGCAAGGTGCCGACCCTGGAAAACTGATTGCAGTCAGCCCGGGATTATTTATCCCAATGTGGGAGCAAGGCTTGCCCGCGATGAAGACGATGCGGTCCTAAGTGAACCGAGGTGCCCTCATCGCGGGCAAGCCTTGCTCCCACAATTGATCCCTTCACAATCGGTGTTAAGCCCGCCGCTGTTGCCACGCCGCCGCCAACCCACTCAAGCAGATCAGCGCGATGCCCACCACAGTGGTCAGCGTCGGCGTATGGTTGAACAATAACCAGCCCAGCAGCCCGGCAAACACGATCTGGCAATACCCGAACGGCGCGAGCAGCGCCGGGGCGGCAAAGCGGAAGGCCTGGGTCAGCATCAGGTGCGCGGTCATCCCGCAGGCCCCCAGCGCCAACATCATCACCCCGTGCATCAGACTCGGCACTTGCCAGAAGAACGGCACCAGTGCGCTCATCACCAATGTGTTGCACAGGCCGGCGAAGAAGTTGCTGGTGGTCGGGCTGTCGATCTCGCTGAGCTTGCGCGTGAGCAGTTGGTAGAAACAGAAAAACAGCGCCGAACAGAATGGCAACAACACCGCCGGGGTGAACAGATCGCCGCCGGGATGGACGATGATCAACACCCCGATAAAACCGAAGATCACCGCGATCCATTGACCGCGTGTCACGTGTTCCCCCAGCAACGGTACCGACAACGCGGTCACCAGCACGGGCGCAAGGAAGTTGACCGCCGTCGCCTCCGCCAGTGGGATGAACATCAACGCAGTGGTGAAAAACAAACTGGTGCCCAGCAGGCACAACGCCCGGGCCAACTGCCACAACGGGCGCTTGGTACGCAAAACCCGCAACCCCGAACGCGGCAGGAAGATCCCCGCCATCAACAAGGTGTGCACCACGTAACGCGCCCAGACCACCATGATGATCGGATAAAAACCCGACAGATATTTGGACAACGCGTCATGACTGGAGAACAGGAACGTTGCGACCAGAATAAGCACGATGCCCTTGAAAGCCTGATTGACGCCGGAGAGCGGTGTGCTGACGGTCATGAGGGAAACCTGCGTTGCTTGATGTAAGGGCCGTGACGCACGATGCAGTTGTTGGGCCAGCGAGCATACCGATAAGTTCTGAATTCGAAGTGTAATGAAAATTGCGCAGCCAGGCAGGATTGGCTCACCGCTGAACCAAAACCCGCCTCCGTTGCCTGACAGCTCAAGCGCAGCGCGCACCTTGGGCGCCTAAAAGCTAGACTCATCGCCACAGCAGTCATTTTTAGCAGGGTCATTCAGAGGATTTTCCACATGTTATGGAAAAAAGGTCGCCGCAGTGACAACGTGGTGGACGCCCGTGGTGACGGTGGGGGCGGTGGCGGAATGCGTTTCGGCGGCGGCAAGGGATTGAGCCTGACGGCCATTATCCTGATCGTCGGCATCGGCTGGATCACCGGCCAGGACCCGATGCAGATTCTCGGGCAACTGGCCGGGCAGATGGACCAGTCCGCGCCCGCCACTTCACAAACCCGCCAAGCGCCACCGGCCAACGATGAACAGGCCGAGTTCGTGCGCTCGATCCTCGGCGATACCGAAGACACCTGGGGCCAGGTCTTCCAGCAGGCCGGACGCCAGTACCAGCAACCCAAACTGGTGTTGTTCAGCGGTCGAGTCAACTCGGCCTGCGGCCTGGCCTCCTCGGCGACCGGTCCGTTCTATTGCCCGGCGGACCGGCAGGTCTACCTGGACATGAGTTTCTTCAAGGAAATGTCCCAACGCTTCGCCGCCGCCGGAGACTTCGCCCAAGCCTACGTCATCGCCCACGAAGTCGGTCACCATGTGCAAACGCTGCTCGGCGTGTCGGCGAAAATCCAGGAAGCCCGCCAGCAAGGCCGGCAGATGGAGGGCGACGGCGGCTTGTTGGTACGCCAGGAATTGCAGGCCGACTGCCTGGCCGGGGTCTGGGCCAACCATGCGCAAAAACGCCTGAACTGGCTGGAGCCGGGGGACATCGAGGAAGCCTTGACCGCCGCCAACGCCATCGGTGATGACCGCTTGCAGCAACAAGGCCAGGGCCGCGTCGTGCCGGACTCCTTCACCCACGGCACTTCGGCGCAGCGGGTGCGCTGGTTCAAGACCGGCTTCGCCCAGGGCCAGGTCAGCCAGTGCGACACGTTCGCGGCGAAAAACCTGTAGATGAAGTGGGGGGCGTTGATCGGGCTGGTGCTGTGCTGCACCGTTGCCCAGGGCGAGGAACACGGCGTCAACGTGGTCGCCCAAGGGCGCCTGCAATTCAAGGGCGGCGCCCTGGCCGTCGCCGTCAGCCCGCCCCCGGCGTCTATCCAGCGCGTGCTGATCATCCTTCATGGTCGGCTGCGCAATGCCGAAACCTACCTGCACAGCGCCGAAAAAGCGGCCGAGCAGGCCGGGCAACAGGGCACGACGCTGATCATCGCCCCACAATTTCTCAACGAGCAGGACGTGGCTCGCCACACATTGCCCAATGAGCTGCTGCGCTGGCGGGGCAATGACTGGATGGCCGGTGGCTTGTCCACGGGGCCCAATCCGGTCAGTTCTTTCCAGGTTCTCGACGACATCGTCGCGCGGGTCAGTGATCGGCAGCAGTTTCCCGAGGTGAAGGAGATCGTCATCGCTGGCCATTCCGGCGGCGCCCAAGTCGTGCAGCGCTATGCCCTGCTCGCCCACGGCCAATACCGGATCAACCCGCGGTTTGTCATCGCCAACCCATCGTCCTATGCCTACTTCGATGCGCAACGGCCCATGGCGTTCGACCCGGCCAGTTGTCCTGGCTTCAACCGCTGGAAATACGGCCTGCAGGACCTGCCCGCCTACGCCACCGGACAAACGCCTGCCCGGCTGGAGGAGAACTACGTCAAGCGCGACATCGTTTATCTGCTCGGGCAGCAGGATACCGACCCGGAGCATCCGGCGCTGGACAAGGGTTGTGAAGCGCAAACCCAAGGGCCGTATCGGTTACTGCGCGGGCATTTCTTTTTCGACTACCTGACCCGGCGTCATCCCGAGGGATTGAACCAGCGGCTGATCGAAGTGCCGGGGGTCGGGCACAATGGGAGTGGGATGTTCAATTCGCCGGAGGGGTTAAAGGTATTGTTTGGGCGGTAAGCCTTGTGTCGACTGGGAGGGCCCCTTCGCGAGCAAGCCCGCTCCCACAGTGGATTTGTGGCGAACACCTATTTTGTGTTCGACAGAGCCCCCTGTGGGAGCGGGCTTGCTCGCGAAAGCGATTAGCCAGTCAATACAAAATCTCAAGCAGAAAGCATCCGCCGCAACTCGACACAATCGCGCGCATGCCAATCCGTCAGCTCCGGCCATGGATTGTCCGGCAGGTTCACCAACACCGTCCGCGCCCCTGCCGCGCGCCCGCAGTCCAGGTCGAAGCGATAGTCACCCACCATCACCATCGTGTCGGGTGCCACGTTCCAGGCCTCGGCCAGTCTCAACAGGCCACCGGGATGTGGCTTGGGCGGGGCCTCGTCGCGGCCCAGCACATCCTCCACGGCGAAACAGTCCGCCAGGCCAATGGCCTCCAGGGTCACGTGGGCCAGTTCGCGGGCGTTGCGGGTCAGGATCCCCAGGCGATAGCCGCGACCGGTCAGCTCTCGCACCAATTCGACCGCGCCAGGCGCAGGCTTGGAGCCCAGCGCCAGGTCCCGTTCGTGTTCCAGCAACCAGGCATGCTTGGCCGCCGCTTCCTCAGCGGGCAACCCTGCCAGATGAGTGAGGATGTCATCTTCGGCCGGAATCGCCAGGGCCACGCGGATCGCCGCGAAGTCATGCACGGCGATCGTCAGCGTGCCGTCCATGTCGAACACCCAGTGCCGAACCTCGGACAGGCTCATGCCCAGTCCTTGCGGTGACGAATCAGGCCTTCCTGGGTGACCGAGGCCACCAGTTGCCCGGCGCGGTTGAACACGCTGCCACGGGAAAAACCACGGGAATTGCCGGCCCACGGGCTGTCCATGGCGTAGAGCAACCAGTCATCGGCGCGCAGGTCGGCATGGAACCACAAGGCGTGGTCGAGGCTGGCGACCTGCATGTCTTTCTGCCAGACCGATTTACCGTGGGGCAACATCGAGGTGGTCAATAGACCGAAGTCCGACGCATAGGCCAGCAGGTATTTGTGCAAGGCCGGCGAATCCGCCAAGGCGCCATCGGCACGGAACCACACGTATTTCACCGGGTCGGCCGGCTGCGGGTTGTAAGGGTCTTTTTCAGTGACCGGGCGCACCTCGATCGGCTTGGGGCACAGCAGTTTTTCACGCATGTGCTCGGGCAGCAGGTGCGCGCGCTGCTGGGTCAGCTCCAGTTCGGACGGCAGGTTTTCCGGGCCGACAACCTGCGGCATGGTGCTCTGGTGCTCAAAACCCTGTTCGTCGTACTGGAACGACGCACTGCAGGTGAAAATCGGGTTGCCCTTCTGGATCGCCGTCACCCGGCGGGTGCTGAAACTGCCGCCGTCACGCACCCGGTCCACCTGGTAGACCACCGGCAGCGCGGCATCGCCCGGACGCAGGAAATAACCGTGCATCGAATGCACATGGCGCGCCTCTTCCACGGTCTGGCTGGCCGCCGACAACGACTGGCCCAATACCTGGCCGCCGAACAACTGGCGAAACCCCAAATCCTGGCTGCGACCGCGAAACAGGTTCTCTTCGATCGGTTCCAGGGTCAGCAGGTCGACCAGATCTTCCAACACGTGGCTCATTCAGACTTTCCTCACACAGCGCAATACCGCGCAGGCTACGCCACGGCGGTGGATCGATTGTTGGCCCGGGCCATTTTGGCGGGCAGTATAAACGTCCGTGTCGGCTAACCGTGCAGGGTCTGCAACCACTGCTCACGATTGATGCGATAGAGCACATGGTGACGCAAAGGATGACCGACGGCGAGTGTCGGGTGCTCGAAGTCGTCCGCCGGGTCATGCTGCATGCCAATGGCCTGCATGACCTTTTGCGAGGGCAGGTTATCGACGGCGGTGAACGCCACCACTTCGTCCAGCGTCAACTGGTCGAAGGCACAACGCAGCGCGGTCCACGCCGCTTCGCTGGCATACCCCAGGCCCCAGTGCTCCCGGGCCAGGCGCCAGCCGATCTCGATGGCCGGCGTGAACGGCGCGTCGAACCCGACCACACCGAGCCCGGTAAAGCCAATGAAGGCCCCGGTGTCCTTGCGTTCCAGCGCCCACAAACCAAAACCATGCTCGGCGAAATGCCCACGCACGCGACCGATCAGGGCGGCGCTTTCCAGGCGGCTCAGGCGCGCCGGGAAATACCGCATCACCTGCGGATCGGCGCACATGGCGGCAAATTCCGGCAAGTCATCATCGCGCCACTGCCGCAAGAGCAACCGTGCGCTTTCCAGTTCCAGTATCGGCTCCATCTTCACTCCCTTTCCATGCCCCAGAGTCTACATCGCTGGTAGGATCCGTCACTCAATCACTACTGAAAACACCATGCCGCTACCGCTGATCTATCACGAAGACTACAGCCCCGAATTCCCGGCGGAACATCGTTTCCCCATGGACAAGTTTCGCCTGCTGCGCGATCACCTGGTGGACAGCGGCCTGACCCGCGACGCGGACCTGTTGCGCCCATCGCTGTGCCCGCCGGACATTCTCGCCCTGGCCCACGACCGTGGGTATATCGAACGCTACATGGGCGGCGAGTTGTCCCGCGAAGACCAACGGCGACTGGGTCTGCCCTGGAGCGAGGCCCTGGCCCGCCGAACGGTACGCGCCGTGGGCGGTTCGCTCCTGGCCACCGAACAAGCCCTCGAACACGGACTGGCCTGCCACTTGGCCGGCGGCACCCATCACGCCCACTACGACCACCCGGCCGGGTTCTGCATTTTCAACGACCTGGCGGTGATCAGCCGCTATTTCCTGGCCAGCGGTCGGGTCTCGCGAGTGCTGATTTTCGATTGCGATGTGCATCAGGGCGACGGTACCGCCCGAATACTCCATGACACCCCGGACGCCGTGACAGTTTCCTTGCACTGCGAAAAGAATTTTCCCGCACGCAAAGCGCAAAGCGACTGGGACATCCCGCTGCCGATGGGCATGGGCGACGCCGCTTACTTGAACGTGGTGGACGATGCGCTCAACTACCTGCTGCCGCTCTACCAGCCGGACCTGGTGCTGTATGACGCCGGCGTCGACGTGCACAAGGACGACGCCCTCGGTTATCTGAAGCTGACGGACGAAGGCCTCGCCGCCCGGGACGAGAGCGTCATGCGCCATTGCCTGGGACGCGACATCCCGGTGGTCGGCGTGATCGGCGGAGGCTACAGCAAGGACCGCCAGGCCCTGGCCCGCCGCCACGGGATCCTGCACCACAGCGCACAAAGGGTCTGGACGTCATCAGGTTGTCATTGAAACCTGGGCTTTACCCACAATGCCTGTGGAGCGGCCTGTGGATAACCTGAGCGAAACGGCCTACAGGCTATGTCGCCTGTAGCGTGCAGAGGCTTGGCTATTTTTTGATCAGAGTTCTCAAGAACACCTACCTTCCCATGTGGGAGCGAGCTTGCTCGCGATAGCGGAGTATCAGCCACATCAATCTCGCTGACACACCGCTATCGCGAGCAAGCTCGCTTCCACAGGGATTTGTGCTGATAGAATGCCCCGCCTATCCCAGCCCCCACAGTTCACATCATGACCTCGACCGCCCAGCCCTCCTCCTCAAACATCGCCATCATCGGCGGCGGCCCCGCCGGCCTGATGGCGGCCGAGGTGTTGAGCCAGGCCGGCCTGCAGGTCGACCTGTACGACGGCATGCCATCGGTGGGCAGGAAATTCCTGCTGGCCGGCGTGGGCGGCATGAACATCACCCACTCCGAAGCCTTCCCGGCCTTCCTGTCCCGCTACGCCGAACGCGCGCCAAACCTCGCACCGCTGTTGCGGGCCTTCGGGGCGGATGAGTTATGCACATGGATCCACGGGTTGGGCATCGACACCTTTGTCGGCAGCTCCGGGCGGGTCTTTCCTACCGACATGAAGGCCGCTCCACTGTTGCGCGCCTGGCTCAAACGCCTGCGCGACGCTGGCGTGGTGATCCACACCCGTCATCGCTGGCTCGGCTGGAATCCCGATGGCAGCTTGCGCATCGCCTCGCCGGACGGTGAAAAAACCTTGCGCCCCAAGGCCACTTTGCTGGCGTTGGGCGGCGGCAGTTGGTCGCGCCTGGGCTCCGACGGCGCCTGGATGCTACCGCTGGAACAACGCGGCGTAGCGCTGGCGCCACTGCAACCGAGCAACTGCGGGTTCGAGGTCGAGGCCTGGAGCGACCTGATGATCAGCAAATTTGCCGGCGCCCCGCTCAAGAACATCGCCATGGGCCTGAACGACGATGTGCCACGCCTCGGCGAATGCGTGATCACCGCCACCGGCCTCGAAGGCAGCCTGGTCTATGCCCTGTCGGCAGCGATTCGCGAAACCATCAACCGACACGGCAGCGCGACCCTTCATATGGACCTGTTGCCGGGCCGGCCTGTGGATAAGATCCTCCAGGCCCTGAACAAACCGCGTGGGTCACGCTCGATGGCCAAGCACTTGCACAGCCAATTGGGGATCGACGGGGTCAAGGCGGCACTGTTGCGCGAGCTCACCCCGGTCGAGTGCTTCACTGAACCGGCACAACTGGCCCAGGCGATCAAAGCCCTGCCGATCACCCTGGTGAAGCCCCGGCCCCTGGACGAAGCCATCAGCAGCGCCGGTGGCGTGACGTTCGAAGCCCTGGATGAACGCCTGATGCTCAAGCAAGTGCCCGGCGTTTTCTGCGCCGGGGAAATGCTCGATTGGGAAGCGCCGACCGGCGGTTACCTGCTCACGGCGTGCTTTGCCAGCGGCCGGGCGGCGGGGTTGGGAATGGTGGAGTGGTTACAGCGTCTGGATTGAAGATCGAGGCGCGCCCATCGCGAGCAAGCTCGCTCCCACAGAAGATCTGTAGCGGACACCGGATCTGTGCACACCTGAGAACCACTGTGGGAGCGAGCTTGCTCGCGATAGCGATGTATCAGACGCCGCGAATCATCAAGGCTTACGCTTACGCGGCCCAGTGTTGAACACCGGCACTTTTCGCACAGGCTTGACCGAAGGTTCCACAGGCGCAGCGTCGCCACTGTCCACCCACTTGCCCAGGTTGCGCTTGCCGCCACCACCGGAGGTTTTCGGTTTCTTCGGCTTTTTCGGTTTCTTGATCACCTGGCCGCTGGCATCGGTGTCCGGTACCCGATGCTCGGGTTCGAAGTCCTGTTCCATCTGGCGAGTCAGCGTCTGACGCGTCAACATCTCGATGGCCGACAGCAAATTCACTTCATCGGCGCAGACCAGGGAGATCGCTTCCCCCGTCGAGCCCGCCCGACCGGTACGGCCGATGCGGTGGATGTAGTCCTCGGCGACGATCGGCAGGTCGAAGTTCACCACCAGCGGCAAATCCTCGATATCCAAACCACGGGCGGCGACGTCGGTGGCGACCAGGATCTGCACTTCACTGGCCTTGAAGCGGTCCAGCGCACGTTGGCGGGTGGCCTGGGGTTTGTCTCCGTGGATACCGTCGGCGTTGACACCCAGGCCCTGGAGTTTTTCCACCAGCGCATCGACGCCGTTGCGGGTCTTGGCAAAGACCAGCACCTGCTTCCACTTGTTCTTGCGCATCAGGTGCACGAACAATTCCGGCTTGCGCTTCTTGTCCACCGTCACCACCCACTGCTTGACGGTGTTGGCGGCCACGTTGCGCGGGCTCACTTCAATGCTCAGCGGATCGTTGAGCATCTGCCCGGCCAGCAGGCGGATCGCATCGGAAAAGGTCGCAGAGAAAAGCAGCGTCTGGCGCTTCTTCGGCAGGGCCTTGTAGATATGCGCCAGCTCCTCGGAGAAGCCCAGGTCGAGCATGCGGTCGGCTTCGTCCAGCACCAGGGTCTGCAGTTGATTGAACTTCAGCGCGTTCTGGCGGAACAAGTCGAGCAAACGACCCGGCGTGGCGACGAGCAGGTCGACGCCTTTGCGCAGCTTCATCATCTGCGGGTTGATGCTCACGCCGCCATACACGGCGTAGGTGCTCAGCGGCAGGTTTTGCGCGTATTGACGAACGCTTTCATGGACCTGCTCAGCCAGTTCACGGGTCGGCACCAGGATCAACGCCCGCACCGAGTTGGCGGCGACCTTCGGCCCTTCGGTGGTCAGCAACTGCAACAGCGGCACCGCAAAACCGGCGGTCTTGCCGGTGCCGGTCTGGGCCGCGGCCATCAGGTCGCGACCGGCGAGCACCGCCGGCATGGCTTGGGCCTGAACCGGCGTCGGGGTCTGGTAGCCGAGCGTCTCGAGGGCGCGCAGCAAGGGTTCGATCAGGCCAAGGGTGGCGAAAGTCATGGAGATACCGTAGGAAAAATCAGCGCAAGGTGTGCAATGCGCGGCAGTTTACCCTAAATCAGGTGGCGGCCGGCGCAGGCTTGGGTTTGCGCCACTGCGGCAAGCCGATCAATACCACCGCACCGATGATCACCAACATCGCCAAGGCCTCCTCGAAGCCGATGGTTTCACCGGCGAATACAATGCCCAGCAACACCGCCACGGCCGGGTTGACGTAGGCATAGCTGGTGGCCGCCGCCGGACGCACGTGCTTGAGCAGGTACATGTAGGCATTGAAGGCGATGATCGAACCGAAGCAAGTCAGGTAAGCCAAGGCGAGCCAGCCTTCCAGCGGCGGCATGCTCTCCAGGTGTTCGCCGCTGGCCACGCTGCCGATCAACAGCACCACACCGCCCACCAGCATTTCCACGGCGCTAGCCATCGCCCCCGCTGGCAACGGCAGGTGTTTGCTCAGCACCGAACCGAACGCCCAAGAGGCCGCCGCAAACACCAGCAACGTCGCCCCCAACGGGCTGGACTGCAGGTTGGAACCGAGGTTGAGCATGGCGATGCCGATCAAGCCCAGCGCAATCCCCGCCCATTCCAGACGGGTATTACGCGCGCCCCAGAAATAGCCGCACAGCAAGGTAAACAAAGGCACCGTCGCCACGGCCAACGCCGCGACCCCGGACGCCACGCCCGTGTGCTCGGCAACACTGACCGCGCCGTTGCCGAAACTGAGCAACAGCACGCCAATGATGGCCCCGGCCTTCCATTGTGCCCAGGTCGGTGCCGGTGCCCCGCGCCAGCGCAGGAAGCCGTACATCAGCGAACCGGCCAGCACAAAACGAATCCCGGCCAGCAGCAAAGGCGGCCAATGTTCCACGCCGATGCGAATCACCAGGTAAGTCGAGCCCCAGATGACATACAAGGCAAAGAAGGCAGCGATCAATGGCAGGGGGAAACGGCGTGGGCCAGGCATGTTCAGCTCGAAGTCAGGACAATGAGAGACGCTATTCTAGAAAGGCGACAGACGGAAATTAAGCTACAAAACCTGTTTATCCGGGCCATACACTTTTCAAAACGTGGAGATTGGCGCTATAAACCGCGCTTTCGAAAGTCACGTCATCTGGAAGCCAACCCATGGATAAATACGACCGCATGCTGCTCGCCGCCCTGCTGGAAAACGGTCGTGCGTCCTACGCCGAATTGGCCCGCAAAGTGAACCTGTCAGCCCCGGCCGTGGCCGAACGAGTGAGCAAACTGGAAGCCAGCGGCGTCATCACCGGTTATCAGGCCAAAGTCGACATGGCGAAGATCGGCCTGTCGGTGCAGTGCGTCATCGAACTGCGAATGAACCAGCACGGCAACCAGAAGACCTACGACGAACTGTGCAAGATCCCACAACTGACCGAATGCCACCGGGTCACCGGCGACCCCTGCGTGATCATGCAGGCGGCGGTTGGCTCAATGCCCGAGCTGGAAGAGCTGATCAACCGCATCGCCAAGTTCGGTTTCAGCAAGACCTCGATCGTGCTGTCCAGCGCTATTGAAAAACGCGTGCCGTTGGGGCAGTTGGAAGGCAACGGGAAATAAGGATCAAACACTGAACAACCTGTGTGGGAGCGGGCTTGCTCGCGAATGCGGTGTGTCAGTCGCACATTTACCTACTGACACACCGCATTCGCGAGCAAGCCCGCTCCCACAAGGGTTTTGTGGTGTGTTTAAAACCCGCGATGCCGCTTGAGATGCTCGTTGATCTTCGCCGCCGGCACTTTTTGCAAACTGCACAGCAAATCATGGGACAACTCCCGCAGCCCATGCTTTTGCCGCAGTTCCGAAGCCAGGTGCGCGGTGAGGTTGGCGGCCATTTCGGCGTCGGCCATGGCCCGGTGAGCCTGGCCGGTGTGGGGCAAGCCGGCGAACGTGTTGAGCGTGCCGAGCTTGTGGTTCGGTGCCGCCGGCATCAAGCGCCGGGCCAGCAACAGGGAGCAGGCAAAATTCTGCAGGCGGGTGCGCTTGATGCGTCCCAGCTCGAAATCCCAGAACTTCTGGTCGAACGCGGCGTTGTGGGCCAGCAGCGGCGTGATGCCGACGAACTCGTTGACCTCGTTCATGACCTTTTCCGCCGACGGTGCGCTGCGCAGCATGGCGTTGCTGATGCCAGTCAGTTGCTCGATGAAGGCCGGCACCCGGACGCCGGCATTCATCAGGCTCTGGTAGCGGTCGACGATCCGGCCTTGCTCGAGCATCACCACCGCGATTTCAGTAGCCCGGCAACCGCTGCTCGGGGTGATCCCGGTGGTTTCAAAGTCGATGACTGCGATGCGTTCCAAACCTTTTGAACTCCGTGAAAATCAATTCTTGAGCAACAACGCGCCTTCGATGGGCACATAGCGACTGGCGGCGCGGATCAGCGAGTTGGCGGTCAACCCCGGCACGCCATAGGCCACGGCCTGCACACCGTGCTTCTGGATGATGCGTTCGAGCAACATGTCGAAATCGCCATCGCCGGAGGCCAGCACCACTTCATCGACATGGTCGGCAGCGTCCATGATGTCCAGCGTGATGCCCACGTCCCAATCGCCCTTGGCCGAGCCGTCGCTGCGCTGGATGTAGGGCTTGAGCTTCACGATGAAACCCAGGTTGCGCAGGATCTGCTGGAATTGCTGTTGCTTGCTGTCACCGCGGTCGATCGCATAGGCATAGGCCTCGACGATCTGCCCCTGCTTGCTGACATCGGCCCACAGCGCGGCGTAGTTGAAATGGCAGCCGTAAGCCTGGCGCACGGTGTAGTAGAGGTTCTGGACATCGGCGAACACTGCAATTTTTTTCACCGCGTTTCCTCTTGGATGCACACGTACGCAGACCACCAGGGCCGAAAAGTCGCCCAGTATGCCAGCCAGAAGGATTGTTCCGCGAATAATCGGCCCGAGGCGCCAGGGCGCCCCGGACGAATGGCAGGTCAGACGAAGGAGTCGTCGTCGCCGAAGGAGGATGAATCGTCGCTGTAGTCCGCGTCGCTGAACCCGCCCTGGTCGTTGCCGTAGGCGTCGTTATCGGCCACCCGCGAATCATCGCCCCAGCCGTTGTCGCCGTTGTTGGCAGTGTCGTTGACCGGTTGCGCCGGTTCTTCCTTGATGACCTCGACGATTTCCTGGGGTTGCTGGTTACTGTGGAACAGACTGCTGATGCCTTGGGCCAGCATCACGCCGCCAGCCACGCCCGCCGCGGTTTTCAGCGCACCGCCGAGGAAGCTGCCCGCTGCCGGGGCCTGCTGCGGTGCGCCATAATTGCCGGACGGCGCGCCGAAGCCCTGTTGGGGCGGGGCATTGAAGGACGGTTGCGCCGGTTCGCGCCAACCACCACCGCTGGAAGCCGGCGCGCTCGTCGGGCGCGAGTCCCGCGGGCTGCCGCCGAAAATACTCGAGAGGAAACCACCGCCACCGCTGGGGGCCGGCGCTTGCTTGCGAGCCTGTTGCAGCTCGGCCTGCAATTGCTCGACCTGCTGGGCGAGTTGCTTGTTCTGCTCATCGAGGCGCTTGATCGCGGCCTCCTGCACCAGGATCGCCTGGGCCATGAAATAGCCCGCCGCTGGCTGGCTCGCCAGGTGTTCCTTGATCCGCGCCTCGGCCTGGGCATCGCGCGGGGCTGAATCCTTTTCGGCCTGTTGCAGCCGTGAAAACAGTCCATCGATCAGGGTTTGTTCTTCGCTGTTCATGGCGACCTCATTCGATTGCCGGGTAGAAACCATTCCGATCCCAAAGACCGGTGCCCATCAGTAATGGGGCTCGCCGGAAAGCTTTCAATGGTCTTTACCTGATGTTTACGTTTGTTTATGCGGTCACCTGATGGGTAAAGTGTCGGACCGCTTTTTTGAATTGCGATACCGCCCCATGAATCCGTTAGAAGTACTGCGTGACTCCTTGTATTTTTTCAAGCGCCATCTGGGCCGGATCGCCCAACTGTGCCTGCCACTGGTGATACTCGAGGCGTTGCTGCAGCAAGGCGTGGACAGCGCCCTCGGCCCCGAGGGTTTCCCCGGCTACAGCGTGATTGTCGGGCTGCTGGTGTACCCGCTGTACACCGCCGCATTGATCCTGTTTCTCGACACCCGCAGCCGCGGTGAAGCGCCACGCACGCGCGATCTGCTCGCCATGGCCCTGACCCTGTGGCCACGCTTTGCCTTGCTGACGGCCCTCAATACGCTGCTGATCCTGGTGGGGCTGTCGTTGTACTTCCTGCCGGGCCTGTGGCTGATGGTGACCCTGGCCTTCGGCGAATACCTGTTGGTCCTCAGGGGCCTGCCCCCCCTGGCGGCGATGAAGGAAAGCCTGAACATGTCTCGCGGCAATTTCTGGCGAGTCCTGTTGTGCATTCTGTGTGTGATGACCCCGCTGTGGCTGCTCAAGGGCGCCAGCGTCTCGATGTATCCGTCGCCGCAGAACCCCGTGGTCAGCTTGCTGATCGACAGCATCCACAGCTTCCTGCAACTGTTCACCACCGTGGTGCTGTTCCGCCTGTTCATGCTGATCGAAGCCAAGCCCGGGAGCCGCTGATCGCACACGGCGAGCGCCTGGGCTTGGGCTTGAGAACCGCTCTCGGTTATGCTCGGGAGCACTTTTGCGTTTCGCCCATAAGCCGAGCCATGACCCGTCTATTGCGCTACACCTTGCTGGGCCTGCTGTTGATCCTCAGCCTGGCCGCCCTGTCGATCTATGGCCTGACCTGGCGGCCACAGCCCCGGGAAACCGTGCCGGTCAGTTGCACCGCCAACGCAGCAAAGCTGGCGCCCGGCCAAGCCTTGAAGGTGATGACCTGGAACGTCCAGTTCCTCGCCGGCAAGCGCTACGTGTTCTGGCACGACCTGGCCCAGGGCGACGATGAAAGCCCGACCCTGGAAGACATGGCCTTCAGCCTCGACGAAGTGGCCCGGGTCATCCGCGACGAGCAACCGGACATCGTGCTGCTCCAGGAACTGGACAAGGGCGCCAAGGCCAGCGATTACCAGGACCAGCTCAAACTGTTGCAGGAGCGCCTGGCCGACCTCTATCCGTGCGGCACCAGCGCCTTCGACTGGAAAGCCGACTTCATCCCCGACCCGCACATCTTCGGCAGCGTCGGCCGGCAACTGGCGACCCTGAGCCGCTACCGCATCGACCATGCCGAACGGGTGCAACTGCCGGTGGCCGACGCCAATTTCATCAGCCGTCAGTTCCAGCCGAAAAATGCCTTGTTGGTGAGTTATCTATCACTGAGCGACGGCGGCCAGTTGGCAGTACTTAACACCCATCTGGAACGGGCCACCGAACCGGACGAAACCCTGCCCAGACAAATCACCGCCGTGAGCAAGGCCCTGGACAAGTTCGAATCCGCGGGCACGCCCTGGCTGATCGGCGGCGACTTCAACCTGCTGCCCCTGGGTCAGTACCGGCGCCTGCCGTCCGAGCAACGCACGCCCTACTCCGCCGACAGCCCCCTGCACCTGCTGTGGGACAAATACCCAATGATCCCCACCAACAACGAAGCCAGCGGCATCGACCGCGAACACTGGCTGACCCACTACCCGAACGACCCCGGCCTCAACGGCCCCGACCGCACCGTCGACTACCTGTTCTACAGCCCCCGGATCAAACGGGTTGAAGCCCAGGTAAGGCAGGACGACACCTTGCGCATCTCCGATCATTTGCCGGTGATAGCACGGTTTTTGTTGCCGGCAATGCCTTGAAAGGAATCTCTCCATGACTGTAATCGCCCTGATCAACCCCGAGAGTGACCCACACTTGATCGCCGATTGCATGATCAGCGCGGACGGTCCAGACAAACGCCAGTCAATGTCCGTGTGGGTTCCTTCGCTGGGGCTGATACCCTCTGATTGGAGTGACGCTGACGGGCCGTTTCATATCGCGCGCATGGGTCGAAAAACCTACATCCTGCCGAACAACAGCGGCATTCTCGCCTTTGCAGGGGATTGCCGATCGGCTTATGAGTTCTGGGTGGCGCTTGCGAAGTCGATCGAGATAAAGCTCGGCTATCAACCGGACGCCCTGATAGATGCCGACACGATCGACCAGGTTCTAATGGGCATGGACAGGACCGCAAGTGCCTTCCACATGCTGGGCGTTGTATCGGATGGAAAAGGGGGTATGCGTGCCTACATCCACCGCCCCGAAGCCACAATGACCACCCAGAACTTTGGAACCTGCTATCTCGCCGGTTCCGGGACAAACTATCTAAAGAGCCAGATCGACACGGAAGACGAACGCTTCACTTCGATCGAGAATTGGCCCTGGACGCATATCTCGCCGACTGAAGAACTGGCGGAATCCTTGTGTTCCAACATGCTGTATTACGAATCCGACATCAACAACGGGCGCAAACCCAATACACCCATTCATGATCGGTTCGGCGGATTTTATGAATGGTATGGCATCAAATCTATCGGGATAAAACCCACGCCTCCCAGAATCGACTTGAATATCCTGGTCAAGGACGATGCCTTGTATCTGACCCGGCTCCATTTCTCCGAAAGCACCCACCCGCCTGCGGATGACGCTAACTTCAAAGGGTCGCAAGTCATCTTGAAGGTCTTGACGTTCTGTCTGAGAACACAAGAATTCGACCTGGATCGACTCTTTGACAACCTGGCGTTCACATTCGAGCAAGTAGAGGGGGTACTCATCGAGCGGTTCTTCAACCACTACGATAGAGACGCAAGTTCGGCGCTATCGGACCCCAGAATTTCAGGCATCGTTCCGGCGGACGTCCTGCAAAAGGACTTTGGGCACGGCTTGCCGGTCAAGAGGGTTCGCCTGACCGTATCGGTCAATGGATATGCTGTTGTAAAGGGCGTGACCGAAAGCGACGAAACACTTGCACCGGCCAGAATCCAATATGCTAACGGCCAAGCATCAGTAGTCTTTTCCGAGAAGATAGGTCTTCTAATTGCAGATATCGTCTCGAGGAATCTGAACGCAACCAGCGGATCGGCTGGCCAGTAATCGGCCATCGCCTCTAGATTATATATTGAAGATCTAGAGCGTGTCCGTGGGGATAACGCTCGACCAATACGAGAGGTACGCTCTGATTGTCTTGCGGTATATTTTGGGTAAGAAAGCATGCGCTGCGGGTGGGTTAGTTATAGCCAAGCGCATACCCACTCCGCTATAGCTGAATCCTACTTGCTTGGAGGTTTAGAGGCGCCATAGAGCTACCCTTTAGGTAGGGTATCGCGACGCGCTTGCTGTTCGAGCATCCAGTCCGTAAAAGATCTAAGGGCCGCCGAAAACGTATCTGCCGTGGAGTCTGGAACTCTTGCATGCCTTAGGAAATAATCAATTGTATATTCCATTTTCGGAGCGACTCGTAAAAAGAGTTCCACATAATCCTCAAGTGTTAGAGGCCACGATTGCTCCTGATCCAAACGCAGAATATTCGTCGACCTGATAAGTTTTCGGGACGCCTCGCGCTGCAAGCGACGTAGTTGCTCGGTATCAGTAGTACACTCAATCGAGGTGGCGTACTTCTTTAGCACCGGAGCGAAATCTCCGTTGACTGCCATTGCGATCTCGCGTGAGGGCTTAAAACGTTGTAATTCGCTGCTAAGGTCGCTCCCCCAAACACACCGGCAATGATGCTTTAGCCAGTAGCCCCAGCTAAAAAGGTTCGCAGGGGCCTGAGCTTCAGTCCGTGTTCCTACATCGAAATCAATCTTGGTGATTTCTGGGTGTCGTTCCTGTAACTCATCCTTTATACGCTCTAGCTTGCGATTATAAAGCTCAAGTTGACCATTGATCAGCAGTGTCACATCTAGATCTGACTCACCTGGTCTCGCTTGTCCGCTGGCAACGCTGCCATACAGGTAGATGCTATCTACTGCTGTCCCAAGCGCCTTGACCAAGGTCGAGCAAACATCTCTGACAACACTCTCAAACTCTGGCTGGAGATGAACAGCTGGCATGGACTTAATGAATCCCTCAGCATCTGTTCCATGACCCTTATCCATATCCTTATCCATGAAAATTGTCCGATTGGTTAGCGACTGTAGCGATCGTTAGATGAGCTAATGCCCACTTATCAGGCAGCAGTTCGAAAATTTCACTCGCCCGCTGTGTCGGATGGCTAGTGAGGACGTCCTTCAAGTGGCATACGAATCATGCCACTCATGCACGCATGATTGAATCAAACTCATGATCGCCGCCACGCGTTTGCCGCTGCGAAGCGACCCTTTAAAACAACCCGTTCGATCGCCCAAGAGCCCATGGCCGAATCTGGTCTCCACCTGATTATTGTCGATGGGCACAGCCCATCTTCCAGGTAGCGCGTCAGCGCTACCCAGCGTTTAAGGCTGTAATCCAGAGCCTTGGCCGTTGCTGATCCGTTGGGCATCAGATCGCGCTGGGCTAGCATCCCAGTCATGCAGCGCTTTGATGATCGGTGCCGCCTTTTCCCGGCGTATTCGCATCGATCTTCATCGTTCATATCCCGAGCCTGGCGTTCGATTTCATACAAGCCGCCAATCGAGTACAGCGCTTGTTCAGCCTGTTGGTTTTTGTTCGCCACGTGCAGATCGAAAAATTTGCGGCGAGCGTGAACCATGCAGCCAATTTCGGTGATGCCTTTCTCGAAACCGGCTTTGTAGCCAGCGAAATCGTCGCATACCAGCTTGCCGTTCCACTGCCCAAGGAAGTTGCGAGCATGCTCGCCTGCACGGGTGGGACTGAAGTCATAAACTACAACCTTGAAAACGGCGTGGCGCTGCAGGTCCAGGCGTAAGCGCGGTGAGTTTTCTTCTCGCCTGCCCGCGAATCAAACGGGTCCAAGCCAGGTAAGACAAGACGATACCTGCGCATCTCCGATCATTTGCCGGTGATTGCGTGTTTGTTGTTGCCGACAGCGCCTTAATTGGCTCACAGCCAAACCCATGTGGGAGCGAGCTTGCTCGCGATAGCGGTGGATCAGCAACATGATTATTGGCTGACTCACCGCCATCGCGAGCAAGCTCGGCTCCCACAGGGTTTGTATTTTATATCCTGAATTTCCTCGGCTCACTTACGCGGCTTGACCCGCGCCGTCGCCTCCGCCACCAGCGGATCATCCGGCCAGTAATGCTTGGGATACCGCCCCTTGAGATCCTTCTTCACCTCGGCGTAGGTGCTGCGCCAGAAGTTCGCCAGGTCCTGGGTGACCTGTACCGGTCGGCGCGCTGGGGACAGCAGGTGCAACTTGACCACCTGCCGCCCGCCGGCAATGCGCGGGGTGTCGGCCAGGCCGAAGAGTTCTTGCAAGCGCACCGCCAGGATCGGCGGATGTTCGCTATAGTCCAGCCGGATCGACGAACCCGAGGGCACGCTCAAATGGTGCGGCGCCAGTTCATCCAAGCGTTGCGGCAGGGGCCAGGGCAACAGGTTGTGAACGATGCTCGACAGGTCCAGGTTGGCGAAATGGCTGAGGCGCGAGACGCGGGCCAGGTACGGCATCAACCAATGCTCAAGGCTGTCCAGCAAGGCGCCGTCGCTGACGTCCGGCCACTCGCTTTCACCCTTGGTGTCCAGGTCCAGACGACGCAGCAGCGCCACCCGCGCCTGCCATTGCCGCAGTTCCGGGGTCCAGGGCAACAATTCCAGGCCCTTGCGCCGCACCAGGTTCACCAGGGCCTGGCTACGGGCTGACTCATCCAGGCCGGTCAACGGTTCGCGGCTGAGCACCAGTTCGCCGACCTTGCGCTGGCGCTCGGCTCGCAGCACGCCTTCGCGCTCGTCCCAATCCAGTTGATCCACCGTGCGCACTTGCTCGGCCAATACCGACTCGAACAGTGCCGGGTCGAAATCCGTCGCCAGGTAGATCCGCTCTTCCCGCTGGCCCTGGCGACTGCCCAGGTCGGCGATCACCAGCCACGCTTGTTTCATCAGGCTGTCAGCCTCGGCAAACAGCGCCGCACGGCCGTTGGCCAGGCGATACTCCGCGCCGCCGGGCCGGCGCTGTTGGGCAACGCGGTCCGGGTAAGCCAAGGCCAGCAACGCGCCGAGCCAGCGCGGATGGTCGGGATCGGCCACGGCTTCTTCAGCCTTGCCCCGCAAATAGCCGCGATATTGCCGGGCCAGTTGCCGTGCCCGCTGTACCCCGCCCTGAGCGCCCCGCGCCGCCCGTTCTTCGCCGGACAGCAAGGCCAGGCGACTGTGCAGGTCCGCGCCGGCGCCACGGAGAATGTCGCGCTCGCCCAACAGTGCGGCGACGTTGCAGGCCATGTCCGCCAGTCCCAGGGCCTGGCCGCGCAACAGCAGGTGGGCGATACGCGGGTGGGCCGGCAGTTCGGACATGGCCTGGCCGTGGCGGGTCAGTTGCTCGCCCTCCAGCGCGCCCAGGCGTTGCAGCAGGTCCTGGGCCTGGGCATACGCGGCGGCGGGTGGGACGTCGAGCCAGACCAGTTGCTGCGGCGTCACGCCCCAGCGTCCCAACTGCAGGGCCAACCCGGCCAGGTCCGCCGACAGGATCTCCGCGCTGCCGTAAGCGGCCAATTGTTCATGCTGGTCTTCGGACCACAACCGGTAGCACACCCCCGGTTCCAGGCGCCCGGCGCGACCGGCCCGCTGGGTGGCGCTGGCCCGGGAAATGCGCTGGGTGTCGAGCCGGGTCATGCCGCTGCCCGGGTCGAAACGCGGTATCCGGGCCAGTCCGGCGTCGATCACCACCCGCACGCCATTGATGGTCAGGCTGGTTTCGGCAATGTTGGTGGCCAACACCACCTTGCGCTGGCCGTGGGGCGCCGGGTCGATGGCGGCGCGCTGGGCGGCGAGGTCCAGCTCGCCGTGCAACGGGCAGAGCAAGACGTTGCCGCCCTCGCCCAAGGCCTCGGCCAGTTGCTGATGGACCCGACGGATCTCCGCCTGCCCAGGCAGGAACACCAAGACGCTGCCGGTTTCATCGTGCAGTGCTTCAAGCACGGTCTGCACCAGCCGTGGCTCGATGAACTCGCCAGGCTGGAATGGCCGGCCCCAGCGCACCGTCACCGGGAACATGCGGCCTTCGCTGCGCAGGATCGGCGCGTTGTCCAACAACCCGGCCAGGCGTTCGCCTTCCAGGGTGGCGGACATCAGCAGGATCTTCAGCGGCTGGTCGTCGCGAAACAACTCCCGACCGTTGAGGCTCAAGGCCAGGGCCAGGTCGGCGTCGAGGCTGCGTTCATGGAACTCGTCGAAAATCAGCAGCCCCACACCTTCCAGCGCCGGATCGTCCTGCAAACGGCGTGTGAGAATGCCTTCGGTGACCACCTCGATGCGGGTCTTGGGCCCGACCTTGCTGTCGAGGCGAATCCTATAGCCAACCGTCTCACCGACCTTCTCCCCCAGTTCGCTGGCCAGCCGCTCGGCCGCCGCCCGTGCCGCCAGGCGCCGGGGTTCGAGCATCAGGATGGTCTGCCCGGCCAGCCAGGGCTCGTTCAGCAAGGCCAGGGGAACGCGGGTGGTTTTACCGGCACCGGGCGGCGCTTCAAGCACGGCTTCGTGGCGCAAGGCCAGGGCTTGGCGCAGGGCGGGTAAAACTTCATCAATCGGCAAAGAAATCATGCTGGCTCCAAAACAGAGGGCCGAGTATAACGGCGAACTGTTTAGCGTGGTCTGGACTCCAACCAGCAACGCCTCTACTACCTGTTCAGGAGATTGCTATGCGTATTCCCTCTCGCGTGATCGGTGGCGTGCTGGTCGCCACCCTGCTGACCCAGATCAGCGCCTGTGGCTCGATCTTCTACCCGGACCGTCGCGGCCAGATCGACGGCAAGATCGACCCGGCCATCGCCGCCCTCGATGCCGTCGGCCTGCTGTTCTACATCATCCCCGGCCTGATCGCGTTCGCCGTGGACTTTGCCACCGGCGCCATCTATTTCGAGCCGGGCCGCAGCGTGCAGATCGAGCCAGAGAAACTCAAGCCGGCCATCAACCCCGACGGCACAGTCAATAACCAAAAACTGCAGGCGATCCTGGAACGCGAACTGGGCCGCAGCTTCCCGCTGGACGATCCTCGCCTGATCCAACACAAAGGCAGCGCGCAGCAACTGGCCACGCTCGGTCTCAAACCGGCCGCATGACCGGCGCTGCAGAAGGAACGACCGCGCCATGACCACCAGTACCGAACACGCTCGCCTGTTGCGCCTGGCCACCCGGGCGTCGGTGGCCGTAGCCCTTGTCCTGATTGTCGCCAAGGCCCTGGCCTGGTGGCTCAGCGGTTCGGTGAGCATGCTCGCCGGCCTGACCGACTCGGCGCTGGACGGCGTCACCTCGCTGCTCAATCTGCTGGCGGTGCATTACGCCCTGCGCCCCGCCGACGATGACCATCGCTATGGTCATGGCAAGGCCGAGTCCCTGGCCGGCATGGCCCAGGCGCTGTTTATCGGCGGCAGTGCGGTATTGATTGCCTTGCAGGCCTTTGAGCGCCTGAAAGAGCCGGTGCCGGTGGACGCGCCCTGGCTCAGCGTCGGCGTGATCGTGTTTTCCCTGGGGCTGACCCTGGCGCTGCTGGCGTTGCAGCATCGGGTCATCCGCGCTACCGGTTCCAACGCCGTGCGCGCCGATTCGCTGCACTATCGCTCCGACCTGTTGCTCAACGGCAGCATCCTGGTCGCGCTGGTACTGGCCGGGTTCGGCTGGTATCAACTCGACGCCTGGTTCGGCCTGGGCATTGCGGCGTACATCCTGTGGAGCGCCATCCAGATTGCTCGGGAAAGCTTCGCGGTGCTGATGGATGAAGAACTGCCGCCCGACGTCAGCCAGCGCATGCTGGAACTGGCCTGTGCCGTACCCGGCGTGCTCGGCGCCCATGACCTGCGTACGCGGGTCTCCGGTAACCACTGGTTCGTGCAACTGCACCTGGAGTTGCCGGGGGAACTGACCCTGTCAGTGGCCCACGGCATCAGCGACCAGGCCGCCGATGCCATCCACCGTGCTTACCCGAAGGCCGAGGTTCTGGTGCATGCCGATCCGTCGGACGTGGTAAAGCGCGCCAGCGCATAAGCTGTCGAACATCGAACCTGTGGCGAGGGGATTTATCCCCGCTGGACTGCGAAGCAGTCCCAAAGCAGCGACTCAACCGTTCTGGCACACCGAGTTGTGGAACCTGAGGGCTGCTCCGCAGCCCAGCGGGGATAAATCCCCTCGCCACAAGAACGGGCATTCCCCTCTTCTCAAAACTCAGTACGTCACCTGATACCCACGACTGCTCAAGCAACTGCCCTGGGCCTGGCGATAGGTCTGCACCACTTCAGGTGCCGGTGGGTAGGTGTAGTTGCGCGGATCGAACCCGCTCTGCTGCACCGCCCAGCGATAGCAGTCGTAGCCATCCTGATTGACCTGCTCGGGCGACTGGCCGTTGGCCGGATAGGCCACCACATCGAAACTGTTGCCTTGGGGCTGCGGCTGCGGGTTGGCGACCGGCGCATCGACCACGACGTAATCCTGAGTGTTGGCTTCGTAGATGTAATAGGCGCCGGCCGCGAGGAAGAATAGCGAACTGCCGATCCACACTTCCCGGGCGTAATCGGGCAGGTAACGGGTGCGGATGCCCCGCGGTGGCGCGACCACCACATAACGCGGCCCTTGAGGGCGATACCAGTAGCCGCCCGAATAGAAATAGTCCTGGCCGCGATAAGGCACACGGTAGTTGCGATCCGGGAAACGGTCGATCACATAACCAGGACGGTATTGCGGCCCTGGGCCCCAGCCGTTGCCGTGCCCACCCGGCCGGCCGGGCCAAGGCCGATCGGGACGGCCGTCATGGTCAGGACGCGGACCTGCGTTCGGATAACCATCGTTGCGCCGAGGAATATCGCGGTAATACCCCGGTTGCGGCTCACGGGTCTGGGTCACGCTGTCGGGCCGGCCCTGAATGGGCAAGTTGTTGCCAGGCTGCGGCTGCGGGCGGCCATGGCCGTTGGGGTCTTGAGGCCCACGGTCATAGTGCTGGCCGCCCTGGTATTGCGGCTGCGGCTTGACCTCGAACTGACGACTGTTGTCGCCCCGAATGATTTCGTTGCTCTGCGGCCGTGGCTGGCCCGAGTAACCCTGGCCGTTGCCGCCGCGCCCGTCCGGCCCGCGACTGCCATCCGGGCCGCCACGGTTTTGCTGATCGTCGGCCATTCCCTGCGCACTGACACTTGCCCACAACAGACCAACACCTGCCAAACGCCAGATGCGCGACTTCATGAAATTCCTCACAACGGTTCAGGGCCTGATGATAAGACTGGAAAAGCCCAGGCCGGTTCTGCGACAGGTTATCAGTCATCGATCTTATTTCGCCGACATTCCTGAGCCACCTCACCGGCATGGCTCACACCATGAAGCCCGGACGCGCCCTCCATAACACCAAAACGCCATCACTCATGAAAACATAGCAATCACCGCTCGTCGGATTTATAGAGAATTTTTCATGACAAGAAGTATTACCACTTAAGATGCCCAGCGTTTTAGCTAGGCGACAGGGATCTCCATTTGCCTGAAACGATCGCCGGCATCAGCCGCAGCTAGCCATTCAAGGGAATGAAGGCATGTCACATTTTGGCGTTACGCACGTTTTAGCTTGTTGTGCGATGTTCACATCCCTGGCCCATGCCGCCCCCCTTCAGACGCCTGGTGATCGTGATCTGATTCGTGATCGCCAGCAGCAATTGCTGCAAGAACAACAACGACGCCTCGACGAACTTCAACAACTGCCCGGCAAGACCTTACCTGCGCCCGTACCTGCCACCCCCGACGACAAGCGTTGCTTCAACATCAAGACCGTCGAACTCGAGGGCGCGGACCACCTTGACGCGGGGATGCGCGAGCAGTTGATCAAACCCTATCAGAACCAATGCTTGTCGGTAGGCCAGATCAACGCCTTGCTCAAGGCCCTGACCCATCACTATCTTGAGCGCGGTTTCGTCACCACTCGGGCCTACCTGCCACAGCAGGACCTGTCGGGCGGCGTACTGAAAATAGTGGTCGTCGAAGGGCGGCTTGAAGGCTTCGACAGTTCAGCCCTGGCCAGCCCTCGCGAATTGGCAATGACGTTTCCCGGCCAGACCGGCGAGCCGCTGAATCTGCGCGAGCTGGAGCAATTGGTGGATCAGCTCGGTCGTTTGCCATCCCGTCAGGCCCAGCTCGAACTGGCGCCAGGCGAGCAAGTCGGCGGCAGCCGCATCGGCCTCAAGGGCGAGCGTGAAAAACCCTGGCGCGTATCGGCCACCCGTAACAACGACGGTGACCGCAGCACGGGTCAGCAGCAAATGGGCCTGGGCCTGGACTGGGATAGCCCTCTAGGCCTAGCCGACCAATTAAGCCTGCGCGCCAATCAGGACGCTGTCAGCGACCACTGGCGTCATTCCGACAATCAGAGCCTGTATTACAGCGTGCCCTACGGCTGGTGGACCTTCAATTATGCCTACAGCCAGAGTTTCTACCGCGCCCGCAGCGACGTACAAGGCTTCAAATTCGGTTATGACGGCACCAGCAAGAACCATGCATTGCGCGCCGAGCGCGTGCTGTATCGCGACAACGTAAGCAAGACCGGCATCAGTTTCGGCCTCAGCCAACTGCGCACACGCAACTACGTGGACGATAACTTCATCGACACCTCGAGCGTGACCATCACCGAGACCCAATTGAACCTCAACCATGGTCGGCGCATCGGCTCGGCGTTCATCAACTTGGACGCCGGTTGGCAACAAGGGATTGGCATGCTGGATGCCCAACGGGACAGTTCTCGCCAAGGGCCGCAATCGCGCTACAACAAATACAGCCTGACCTTGAGCTATCTGCAGCCGTTCCGTCTATGGAATGAAAACTTCAGCTTCGACAGCCTTGCAACGGGTCAGCGCAGCGAAGATGAACTCTACAGCCCGCAACGAATCAGCTTGGGCGGTGTCAGTTCAGTACGTGGCCTGCAAGACCAGACCTTGACCGGTGACAGCGGCGGTTACTGGCGCAACCAGTTGCGTTGGCGCCGGCCTGTGACCTGGCAGCCTCTGCAACCGCTGTTGCAGGAGTACGGCGTGGCGTTTGCCTACGATGTCGGGGTCATCGAGGGCCGTTCCTCGAACCCCGACGAACGTGGCCGCGTCACCGGCAATGCCCTGGAGTTCAACGCCAGGGGCAAGAACCTCGCAACTTCCGTGAGTTTCGCTCGCTCACTGGAACGCCCGGGGATTATCGAAAAACGTGAACGCCCGGTGTATTTCCGCGTCGATCTGTTTTTCTGACACCCGACTCGCTCTTGTAAATGGAAGACTTTCACATGGACGTGCGCAGCCCCCTGTCTCAAGGTATTGCCCTGGCTTTGGCCTCGATTGTATTGCTCAATCCGATCGTCGCCGCAGCGGCTGGTCTTGCGGTCGACGCAGCGGCAGGGGGCAAGACGACCATTGGGGCGGCGGGTAATGGCGTGCCGGTGATCAACATCAACGGCACCAACGGCAGCGGGCTGTCCCATAACAAGTTCACCGACTACAACGTCGGCAAGAACGGCGTGATCCTCAATAACGCCACCGGCAAGACGCAGAACACTCAGCTAGGCGGATTCATCCTTGGCAACGACAACCTCAAGGGCCAGGCCGCGCAAGTCATCCTCAACGAAATCACCAGCGGCAATCGCAGCCAGATGGCCGGCTACACCGAAGTAGCCGGGCAAGCGGCACGCGTCATCGTCGCCAACCCCAATGGCATCACCTGCAGCGGTTGCGGCTTTATCAACACACCGCGCGCCACCCTGACCACCGGCAAACCCATCATGGACGGCCAGCGCCTGGACCGCTTCCAGGTCGACGGTGGCGATATCAGTATTGAGGGGGCGGGCCTGGACGCCAGTGATGTCGACCAGTTCGACCTGATTACCCGCAGCGCCAAGCTCAACGCCAATATCTATGCGAAAAACCTCAGTGTGGTAACCGGCCGCAACGACGTCAACGCCGACAGCCTGAGCGCCACCGCCCGCGCCGACGACGGCAGCGAAAAACCGGAGCTGGCCATCGACAGCTCGGCCCTGGGCGGCATGTACGCCGGGGCGATTCGTCTGGTGGGCACCGAAAAGGGCGTGGGTGTGCGCCTGGCGGGCGACATGGCAGCCAGCGTGGGCGACATCCAGATCGATACCAGCGGCAAGGTCAGCATGGCCAACGCCAGCGCCAACCAGGCGGTCACCGTCAATGGACAAAATCTGGACGTGCAAGGCAAGGTCTACGCGGGTACCCAGGCCAACGTAAACACAAGCGGCAATGTGACGGTAGGCAAGAGCATCGCCGCTCGCGACAAAGTCACAATCACCAGCGCCGGCAAGGTCATCAACAACGGTATCGTCGAAGCCGGAGTGAATCCGGACAATACCCGCAACCAGGGTGGTGACGTAGCCATCACCGCCAGGCAACTGAGCAACACCGGCAACATCGTTGCCAGCCGCAACCTCGAGGTGGGTGCCAGTGAGGTGATCGACAATCAGAACGGCATCATCCAGGGCACCAACGTTGGCCTGACCAGCTCTCGCCTGGTCAACCAAGGTACGACGGCGCGGGTATTGGGGATCAATACGCTGTCTCTGTCGACGCCGGCCATCGTCAACCTGGGCGGTTTGATCCGCTTCGGCGACGGCCAGTCCGCCACCCTCAATCTCGACACCCTGGACAACACCGACGGCCACCTCGAACTGGCCGGCGGCAGCCTCGGTCTCAACGCCAAGCAACTGACCAACCTGCGCGGCTCAGTGATCGCCGACCAACTGCAAGTGACCGCCGAGCGCCTGGACAACCAAGGCGGCCTGATCGCATCCAGCGTCGGCCAGTCCATCCTCAACGTCAGCGGCCAACTCGACAACACCGACGGCGTGCTGCAAGCCCAAAGCTTGTTGGATGTCAGCGCCGCCGAGGTACTGAACCAAGGCGGGAAACTTGTCGCCGATCACCTCAAGCTCACTGCCCAGCGTCTGAACAACAGCGCCAATGGCTTGATCAGTGCCGAGCTTGGCAACAACGTATTGACCGTTACGCAAGACCTGGCCAATCAGGGCGGCCGGATCCAGGCAGCTTCCGCATTGAGCATCAAGGCCGGGAGCCTGGACAATGTGGGCGGCACGCTGGTGGGCCAACAGTTGACCTTGGTCAGCCAAGGTAACCTGAACAACCGGCAAGGCAAGATCAGCGCCGATCAACTGGCCGTCACCGCCCTGGACGTGGACAACACCGAAGGCTTGCTGCAAGGCACAAGCAGCGCCTCCCTGACCGCCCGTGATCTGAACAACCTCAAGGGCAACGTCAACGGCGGCCAGCTCAGCACGGGCCTGGACAGCCTCAGCCAAAACGCCCAAGGCGTGCTCAGCGCCGAAACCGGCAAGCTGACCATGGTCGTGACCCAACAACTGAACAACAGCGCCGGTCATCTCCAATCCAAAGTCGGTGATCTCGACGTCAGCGCAGCCACGTTGAACAACCAGCAAGGCGTGATCGTCGGTAAGCAACTGCTGTTGACTCAAAGCGGTTTGCTGGATAACCGCGGCGGCCGTGTGGTGGGCGATCAACTGACCGTTGGCGCCGGGCGCATCGACAACCGCGCCGGCGGCTTGCTGCTGGCCGGGACTGGTGGTGCGCTGCTGACGCTCAAGGATCAGGGCCTGACGCGGGGGCAATTGCTCAACCATCAGGGGCGCGTGCAGAGCGACGGCCATTTGCAGATCAATGGCAGCGACATCGACAACCACGGCGGCGTGCTGCTGGGCAGCAGCGTCGGGGCCAATGTCTCCAGCCTGGACAACAGCGCACAAGGCTCGACGATTGCCACCGCCGGTGCGATTGAACTGACGGTCTCGGGCGTCTTGAACAACGCCCTGGGCCTGATCGATGGCAGCGAGTCGACGGTTCGCGTGACCCAGACCACCCAGCTCGACAATCAGGGCGGCACCCTCACCGGCAAACGCCTGGACGTACAGGCTACGGTGGTGGACAACCGCAAGGGCCAGCTCCTATCCGGCACCGAGGGTTTGAAAGTCACCGCAACCACCGTGAATAACAGCGAAGGACTTGTGCTGGCAGGCGGTGGTCACGCCAATCTACAGCTTGATCAAGGAACGCTGAACAATCAGGGCGGAGCGTTGCAAGGCGATAGTGTCGAAGTGAAAGCCGCCGCTGTGAACAACAGCGCACTGGCCGACAAGGCCGGGATCATCAACGCCCAAGTCGGCGATTTGAAACTGGTGGTCGACAACCTGACCAACCAGGCAGGCCGCCTTTATGCCCAAGGGCTGCTCAGCAGCCAGGGCCAGATCCTGGACAACCGAGCGGGCGGTGAAATAAGCGCCAGGACCCTGAACCTCAACGCCTTGAACACTTATAACCAGACCGGCCTGATCGAATCGGGCGGTAACCTGCTGCTGACCGGCAGCAACCTGAATAACAGTACTGGCCGCATCCGCGCCATTGGCGGTGACCTAAGCCAGATTCTGCTCACGGGCGCCCTGAATAACCAGGACGGCTCCATCGGTATCACTGGCCAGGCGCTCAACCTCCAAGCTGACGCGATGAATAACCTTGCTGGTAGCGTCGAGCACACCGGAGCGGGTTTGTTCAAGATCGACCTTGCCAGCCTGACCGGCAACCAGGGCAGCATCACCGGCCTGGGCAGCGCCGACGTGGACATTAGCTCGATCAATGGCACCGGGCGCTTGCAGTTCAATGGTGCATTGGATGTGGCCGTAAACGACAGCCTCACCCTGCTGGCCGGCGACCGCATCGCCAGTGCCAGCGGCCTGACGCTAAGCGCCACGACCCTGAACAACAGCGGCGAAGTGCTCAGCGACGGTGACCTGGGCCTGACGCTCACCGGCGACCTGAATAATAACGGCCTGGTTTCAGCGGCCAAGGCCGTCAGCATCTCGGCGGGTAACCTGAGCCAAGATGGCGGACGCATCGCCAGCGCTGGCGATACCACCCTCACCCTGCGCGGTAACCTGGACAACCTCGGGCGCCTGATCGCCAACCAGAATCTCAAGATCCACGCCGCCCAAGTCGGCAACCGCGGAACCCTCGGCGCCATGGGCCAACTGGACATCTTCGCTGGCAACGGCATCAGCACGTCAGCCAATACCCTGATCTACAGCGGCGCCGACATGAACCTGCGCGGTGCCACCTTGAGCAACCTCTACGGCGATATCTACAGCAAGGGCAACCTGAGCTTCGCCGCCCTGGACAATGGTCAGGCGCAGAGCCTGAGCAACCGTTCGGCGAACATCGAAAGCGAAGGCGACATGAACCTCAATGTCGCCAGCCTGGAAAACACCAAAGACATATTCGAGATCGGCGAATCCCTTGTCAGCCGCCGTATCGACATCAACTGCACCGACTGTTCCGGCAAGCACCACACCGCGACGTTTATCGTCAACAGCACCTACCTGGGTAAAGTCATCCAGGATTCCCCGGCCGCGCGCCTGATTGCCGGGCGCGACCTGCTGATCAATGCCGGTACCGTGGAAAACAAACAAAGCCTGCTCGCAGCCAACCGCGACGCATTCGTCAACGCGACAAACTTCTACAACCGAGGGGCAACCCTCGACCAGCGTGTTGAAAGCACCACTTACTTCCTGCACGGGGTGAAACAGGGCGACTTCCGTTGGGCAGAATCAAACGCCAATGCCTGGAACGCGGCCAATGCCGGTAGCGCTCCCGACCAGCAGCAACCCATTCCGGCGGCGATCACTCAGTACCCACTCATCGGTCAGAGCAGCGTCGTGCACAACGGCACCCAGGCGGGTTACGCGTCGACCTTGCAGTCCGGTCGCCAGTTGAACCTCACCGTCACCGGCAACCTTGAAAACGGCACCTTGACTCAACAGGCCAGCGCTCAGCTGTCTGGCCAGAGCCTGACCAACACCGTTGGCCTGGTCGGCGGCCAAACCATCACCGTCAACGCCCTGGGCAGCGGCGGCAGCACCCAGGTCGCGGCGGATGTACGACGCGTCGAGCGCGTCACTGCCGACGGCAGCACCCAGGTCAGCTTCGTGCCGGTGGACTTTGCCGGCGTGCCTTTTGTCACGGTCGATCCCACTGCGCTCGCCACCTATCGCCTGCCGGAGGGTGACTATGGCCTATTCGTGCGCAGCCAGAATCCGGACAGCCGCTACCTGATCGAGACCAACCCGAACCTGACCAACCTCTCGCGGTTCATGAGTTCCGACTACATGTTCGGCCTGTTGGGCTACAACGACGACCGTAGCTGGCGTCGCCTGGGTGATGGTCTCTACGAGACCCGCCTGATCCGCGAAGCGGTGCTGGCCCAGACCGGTCAACGCTTCCTCGCGGCCAGCCTGACGAGCGACTATGAGCAATACCAGTACCTGATGGATAACGCCATCGCCTCCAAGGACGCGTTGCGCCTGAGCGTCGGCGTAGCCTTGAGCGCCCAGCAAGTGGCGGCGTTGACCCACGACATCGTCTGGATGGAAACTCGCCAGGTGCAGGGCCAGCAAGTGCTGGTGCCGGTGCTTTACCTGGCCCAGGCCGAGTCGCGCAACCTGCGCGGCGGCAGTCTGGTGCAAGCCCGTGACATTAACCTGATGGCCGGTCGCGACCTGACCAACGTCGGCACCCTGCGGGCCAGCAGCAACCTGTCGGCCGAGGCAGGGAACAACCTCTATCAGGGCGGCCTGACACAGGCCAGCGAGCGTGTGAGCTTGATGGCCACCAACAGTATTCGCAACGCCCTGGGCGGTGAAGTACGCGGCAATCAGGTCGACCTCACTGCCGTCAAAGGCGACATCGTCAACGAGCGCGCCGCCATGGAGGTACTCTATGGCTCCGGCTCGCGGACCAACCTGGATCAAGGCAGCCTGATCAGCGCCCGTCAGCAATTGAATGTCAACGCCGGGCGCGACCTGACCAACAAAGGCCAGATCAACAGCGACGGCAATGCCACGCTCAATGCTGGACGCGATGTGGACATGCTCGCGGTGCAGGATCACACCTTCACCCAGAATGCGATCCGCCGTGGCCTGGTGACCAACGAAACGGTCAAGACCCTCGGTTCCAGCGTGACCACCGGTGGCAACCTGGAAGTGAACGCTGGACGCGACATGGCGGTCGTGGCGAGCCAGGTCAAGGCGGGTAATGACCTGGCCCTCAATGCCGGCAATGACATGGCCATTGTCTCGGCCCAGGACGAACAGTCCTCGACCTTCTCCCAGAAGAAAAAAGGCTCCTGGGGCAAAAGTAAAACCATCCAGAGCGCGGACTCGGCGACCACCAACGTGGCTTCGCAGATCGAAGCCGGACATGACCTGACCGTCAACGTCACCCAGGACAAGGACGGTCGCATCGGCCTCAATGGCGGCCGCGACGTGAGCGTGATCGGCAGCCAGCTCAAGGCCGGCAATGACGTGTTGGTCGGTGGTGCCGGCGACGTGAACCTGATGTCGGCGCAAGAGCAGACCGACAGCAGCTATAGCATGAAGAAAAAAGGCAGCTTCGGCCTGAGCAAAAGCGGCAATAGCCGCAGTTCCAGCAGCATCACCCAAGTGGGCAGCGAGCTGGACGCCGGTAACGATGCCGTGGTGGTCGCTGGCGGTAACGTCAATCTGTCCGCCAGCCGTATCGATGCCAAGCGCGATGCGCAATTGCGCGCCGGGATGATCGACAAGAACGGCGACGTCAACCTGATGGACGCCGCCAACGAGTCCACCAGTCAGAGCGAGAAGTACAAAAGCAAAGTGGGCTTCAGCACCTCCGGCAATTTCATTTCCATCGCCTCGGCGAAGAAGTCCGGGCAGGAAAACCTGCAAACCCAAAGCGTCGGCAGTCAGGTCAACGCCGGCCGTGATGTCACCTTGCAAAGCATCCGTGACGTGAACATGATCGGCAGCACCGCCGAGGCAGGGCGTAACCTGCAAGTGGGTGCTGGGCGCGACGTCAACGTGTTGGCCGGTAGCAACAGCCAGGACCAGAGCAACTGGAAATCCACGAAGCAGGCCGGCCTCTCCCTGGAAAGCGACCGCAACGGTTTCACTGCGTTTGCCGGGCGCGAAGCGACTAAGCAAAAGTCCCGCGACGCCCAGCAGACCGCCGCCGGCAGCCAACTGGTGGCCGGCCAGGACATGACCGTCCAGGCCGGACGCGACCTGACCCTCGAAGGTGCGGGCCTCGACGCCGGACGCGACATCAGTCTCCAAGCCACGCGCGACATCAATGTCGATGCCGCCGATGAAACCTTCATCCAGGAGCGCAGCAAGACCCGCGACCGTAACGGCCTGACCGCCAATATCAGCCACAACTATGGCAACACCATGGATGCCATCAACGGCACTGGCAAAGGTGAAGACAACGTCAGCAAAGCCTCCAGCGTGCTCAGCACCGTGGACGCCATCAACTCCTTCACCTCCGGGCCCACCAGCGCCACCCACTTTGGCTCGGCCAGCCAGGGCACCAGCTCGCGTTCGGAAATTCGTGACAACGTCCCCTCCACTTTGAGCGCCGGACGAGACATCAACGCCGTGGCCGGCAACAACCTCAATGTGCGCGGCAGTCAGTTCGAGGCCGGGCGCGACATCACCCTGGTGGGCAAGAACGTCAACCTCGACGTGGCCCGTGGCGAGATCAACGAGGAGAGCCAGACCACTCGCAGCCAGGGCGGCATCAACGGCCAGAGCGGCGGTGGCAGTGGCCGCGCCGGGATTGGCGGCAGCAATGGCGTGGCCAGCGAAGAGCTGACCCAGGGCACCAACAACCCAAGCGTCCTGCTTTCCGGGCGGGACACCAACATCGAGGCGAGCGAGAACCTGAACATGGTCGGAACCCAGGTGATCGCCGGCCACGACATCGACCTGCGTGCCGGCAAGGACCTGAACATCCGCGCCGCGCAGAACGACTCCAGCAGTGAGTCCACCCGTCGCAGCGGTGGTGGCGAGGTCGGCATCGCCGTGGGCGGTAAAGACTTCATCGCGGTCTACGCCAGCGTCGACATGGGTAAGGGCAAGCTGGAGCGCGAGACCGAGAAACAGCAGACTGCCTACCTCTATGCAGGAAACCAGTTGCGCTTCAACAGCGGCAACGACACCACCATCGCCGGCGCCAACCTGCGCGCCAACGAAGTAGTCGGCCGCGTTGGCGGCGACCTGCTGGTGTCGTCGGTGCCGGACACTGGCAAAGTCAGCGGCAAGCAGTTCGATGCCAGCGTTACCGTCAGCATCGGCCTGGCCGGTGGTGGGGGCGTCAGCGGCTCGGTGGGCGTGGGCAAGACCACCGGCAAGACCCATTGGGTCGAGCAGCAAACCAGCATCACTGGTAAAAACGGCGTGGATATCCGTACCGAAAAACACACCCAGATCGACGGTGCGCTGATCGCCGCCGACAACGGCAAGCTCAAGCTCGACACCAACACCCTGGGCTTCCGTGACATCAATGGCGTAGACAAGGAGCACAGCTACTACGTCAACGTTGGCGGTGCCTTTGGTTGGGGCGCGGACGCGGGTAACGGCGCCAAGGCCACCGGCGGCAAGGACGTGGCCTTCACTGGCGACAAGAGCCTGAGCGGCGCCCCCAAGGAAGGCTTCAATGGCTGGAGCGTGAGCGGCTACGACTACCGCAAGGAGCGCGAGCAGGACGTGCGCGCCACCGTCGGCGCGGGCAACATCATCGTGCGCAACGATGCGGTTACCGGGCAAACCTCCACCGGCGGCCTCAACCGCGACCCGTCCAAGGCCTACGACATCACTCGGGACAAGGAAAAGCGTACCGACCTCTATGTGAGCGAGTCGTCGTTGAACTCGGTGGGCAACCCGTCGCAAACCTTGGATCGGTGGAAAAAAGGGCTGCAGAACTATGGCAAGAGCAGTTCCGACCTGTTCAAACCCTATGGCGACATGACCGGCCTCACCGAAAAAGCGCTGGAGGAAAATCCAGGCCTGGCACCTTTGGCGTGGATTCCGGGCGTACTGCAAGCTGCTTTGGATAAAACCTCGTACGGGACCCTGGGCCTGATGCCGGGCGTGATCAGCCACGGCGGCGCAGCGACGCAACTGCCGGTGCTGCTCAGCGGTGATATGAGTTTTTACCGCACTACAGTGGATTACAAGAAAGACTCCACAGGCAAGATCATCATGGACCCGAAAACCGGCAAGCCGCTGGTGGATAAGGTCGACTTCGACTTGATTGTGCGTCCTGACGCCAAGGGGGTGATTGCCATCAACGGCATCCAGAACTCGCTGCAAGATGCAGCGGTGAATGGCAGCATGCAAGGCGGCAAGGACAGCTTCATGCAAGGCTACAACCCGGAGCACGGCCTCCTGGGTGACCTGGTGGAGTCCCTATGGGACGTGGCCTTGGGTAGCGTCAAACGATCCGGTAACGCGCAACAGGTGAGTGAGTTCTACCAGGCGGGTATTGACCAGGGGTTCAAGCTGGACTTGGTGGGCCACAGCCAGGGCGCGTTGCTCACCTATCGAGGGCTTGATGGTCTGCAATTTGGCAACAGTGCAGGCGGCATTCAACTGTCTGGCGCGCCAGTGTTCGCGCAACACTTCTTTGACGCCGCCCAAGAGGCGGGCTTCAATACCGACGGCAACAACGCGGTTTTCCAGGTCAACCGCCCGGACAGCCAAGTGTTCTTTGGCATGTTGCCCAAGACAGACACCGTCTCCGACTTGCTGGGCCACAATGCCCTTAACTCCAGCGACCCGATCACCCGGTACCTGGGGGCTATATTCACAATCCCTGGCCTCCTGGGTAAGGAGAGCCCGCACTCCAACTATTTGTGCCAGGTGAAATCCATGTGCCAAACAGGCACTAACCAAGTGCAACAAGATTTCAAGAACGGCACGACTACCGACAAAGACGGGACGACGAAAAAGACTTACATCGTGCCAACTTTCATCGACAAGAACGGTAACTCCTTCGGCGCCTCGCTTTGAGGCCCGGGCGCGTTGCCCTGACGCTGCTGCCCGTGGCCCTGTGGGGCTGCGTGCCCGCGCCGCGGGTGCATGAAGATGATAAGCGGCTGAGCCGAATGCTGTGTGAAGTGGGGGAACAACGGGTGACCCTGAGCCCACGGTTCTCCTACGACCTGCCAGGGCCATTGCGGCACACGCCGTGCGGCACGATCAAAAGCGGCTTCAACTATGACAAGGTGCGCGACATTCAGTCGGCGAGTGCTGCAGGCGGCTTTCGCTCCGATGACCTCGTCGTACTGGCCTCATCGCGCTGGATAACCGTCGAAAGCCTGCTTGACGGCAAGGACGAAGGGACGCTCTATTCTCCCGAGCAGTTCCTGCAAAACAAACTCGCCCTGATGGACCTCCCCCCAAGCAAGGCACGCCCCGAAGGAATCGATTGGGTCACGCGGCAAGGCATGCAATGCTTGCGCTTCTATGACATTTGGCATAGCCCGACGAATGCATGGGAAGAAGACGTCACCTACTGGTGCTGGGAAAACCAGAGCGGCTTGAAACAGCCATTCTCGGTCAACGCCGGCCAACGCTTGCCCGAAGGTAGTAAAGGCTACGACCTGGATCAGGCGTTTATCCTGCCTTTTTTCCAAAGCCTGAAAATCAATCGCCTGTCCGATACCGCCCTGGCGGAGGCTGACGCAAAAATCAAGGCTGCCTGCGCCCACGTCAAATCTCGTTATGACCAGCATCTGAATTGGGGCAGCGACTACCCGGACAAACGCCTGACCCGCCAACGCCTGCGTTCTTGCGGATATGACGCGCCCTAGCCAAAGCAGAATCTGCGCCCAATAAAAAAGGGAGACCCGTCGGCCTCCCCTTGAGAACTTCGTCCGTGCGCGACGCTTATGACGTCGGCTCACCTCACGCCGTCTTCTGGACGGTGTGCAGCTCGGGGGTCTGCCAGTACCGGTGGGTACTGCGACCGCAGCCGGCCTGATTGGGCGGGCTGCACTGGACTGTTTGTCCGAGCAGTGATCTTGGTGGTAAGCATAAGCGTGGGGTGCCGACGGATGATTGCGAAGATTGCTTAAATAAACATCACTTGCGCAATTTTTAACCCCGGATAGATAATCTGCCGCAATTATCAAGATAAAGGCCCGACCGATGAGCAAACTCGACCGTTACGACCTGAGCATTCTGGCGGAATTGCAGCGCGACGCGCGCATCTCCAACCAGGAACTGGCCGAACGCATCGGCCTGTCGCCCTCCCCTTGCTCGCGACGGGTCAAGCAGTTGGAAGATGACGGCTACATCACCCGCCAGGTCGCCCTGCTCGACCGCAAGCTGCTGGGCCTGAGCCTGACGGCTTATGTGCTGATCGGCATGGACCGCCACACACCCGAGCGCTTCGAGAACTTCGAAGCCGCCATCCGCAACCTGCCGCAAGTGCTGGAGTGCAGCTTGGTCACCGGCATGGACGCGGACTATCAGCTCAAGGTGGTAGTGCCGGACATGGACCATTACCAGAAACTGCTGTTGGGGCACCTGACCCGGATCGATGGCGTCACCAGCGTGCGTTCGAGCTTTGTGCTGAACCAGGTGCTTAACAGTACCGAGCTGCCGTTGACGCACCTGCGCAGTTGAAGGCGCCATCGCGAGCAGGCTCGCTCCCACATGGGTTCCGGGTGCTCACAGAAATCGCGCCTACCGCAAATCCCTGTGGGAGCGAGCTTGCTCGCGATAGCGGTGGTTCAGCTTGCATTGACGTTGGATGTGCTACCGCCATCGCGAGCAAGCTCGCTCCCACATGGGTCTATAGCGTCAGCCCAGGCGATGAATAGCTGCGACACACCGCCGCAGGCCAATCCCCCACCCGCCCCCCATGCCTTATACTCGCCGCGCCTTTTCAATCCCGCCCACGCCGGAGTGTCCTGATGGATCCTGCTGTTTTCGAAGAGTGGATGATGACCGGCCTGGTCAGCATCCTGATCATTTTCATGGGTTTCATCGTCTGGGACCTGGCGAAGAAGTCCAAGGCCGGGCGTTTTGGCTCGTTCATCCTGTTTTTCGTGCTGGGCCTCGGCGTGGCCGCGTTCATCATCAAGAGCGTGGTGATCGGCCTGATCGAATCCGGGACGCTATAAGCGCGCCGGCACTTCCTTCCACTGGCCCTGGTCGAGCCCTTCGAGCGTCCAGTCACCGATCCTGACCCGCACCAGGCGCAGTGTCGGCAAACCCACCGCAGCGGTCATGCGTCGCACCTGACGGTTGCGCCCTTCGCGGATCACCAGCTCCAGCCAGCTCGTGGGCACGCTTTTACGAAAACGCACCGGCGGGTTGCGAGGCCACAATTGTGGCTCGTCCAGTTGCCGCGCCTCGGCCGGCAACGTCATGCCGTCGTTCAATTCCACGCCCTCGCGCAAACGCTGCAATTGTTCAGCGCTCGGTTCACCCTCGACTTGCACCCAATAGGTCTTGGCCAGCTTGTGTTTGGGGTCGGCAATACGCGCCTGCAGCTGCCCATCGTTGGTCAGCAACAGTAGCCCTTCGCTGTCGCGATCCAGCCGCCCGGCCGGGTAGATGCCCGGTACGTCGATAAAATCCTTGAGCGTCGCCCGCCCCTCACCGTCGCTGAATTGCGTCAGCACATCGAAGGGTTTGTTGAACAGGATCAGCTTTGGCTCGGCCGGCGGAGCCTTGGCCTCACGGCGCGGGGCTGCGGCGGGGAGCTTCGCGCCAGGGCGACGGGAAGCGGGGCGTGGGGGACGGGGCATGGCGAATACAACATCTAACGGTCAGGGCCGACCATGCTAGTGGCCCGACCGTTAAATGACCACCATCCGATCAGCGGAACGGCGGCTCGTCGAAGCTGCGCAGCTTGCGCGAATGCAACGAGTTGAGTTCGGTGCGCAACAGGTCCAGCGCCGCGATGCCGATCTTCAAATGCTGGTTGACCGCTCGCTCATAGAACGCGTTAGCCGAACCCGGCAGCTTGATCTCGCTGTGCAGCGGTTTGTCCGAGACGCACAGCAGCGTGCCATAAGGCACCCGCAGACGATAACCCTGGGCGGCGATGGTGCCGCTTTCCATGTCCACCGCCACGGCGCGAGACAGGTTGATCAGCGGCCGCTCCTGGGCCCAGCGCAGTTCCCAGTTACGGTCGTCGTAGGTCAGCACGGTGCCGGTGCGCAGGCGTTTCTTCAGCTCGTCGCCCTTTTCGCCGGTGATATTCGCCGCCGCCTGCTGCAGGGCCATCTGCACTTCGGCCAAGGCCGGAATCGGAATGTTCGGCGGTACCACCCGGTCTAGGATCCCGTCGCGGCGCATATAGGCGTGGGCCAGCACATAGTCGCCAATGGTCTGGGACTGCCGCAACCCGCCGCAATGGCCGATCATCAGCCAGCAATGCGGGCGCAGCACGGCGAGGTGGTCGGTGATGTTCTTGGCGTTGGACGGGCCGACACCGATGTTCACCAGGGTCACGCCATGGCCATCATTGGCCTGCAGGTGATAGGCCGGCATCTGATAGCGGTGCCAGACCACCCCGGCGGCGATGGCCGACGCTTCGCTGTGCTCCATGTTCTTGTCGATGATCACGTTGCCCGGCAGGACCATGCGCACAAAGCGCGGGTCGCTGCGCAGTTGCTCCAGGCCATGGACGATGAACTGGTCGACATAGCGGTGGTAGTTGGTCAGCAGGATCCACGGCTGCACATGGCGCCAGTCGCTGCCGGTGTAATGCACCAGCCGGCGCAGGGAAAAATCCACCCGCGCGGCGTCGAACAGCGCCAAGGGCAGCGGGTCGGTGTTTTCCCAGTCATAGAGGCCGTCGGCGATGCCATCGGTGGCGGCCGACAGGTCAGTGCTGGGGAATACCCGCGCCAGCACGGCGGCGGTCACACCGGAGCCGGCCAGTTCGTCGCCCTGCTCCACCACGTACGGGTACGGGATGTTCTGCTCGCTGACGCCCACTTCCACGGTGACGGTAAAGTCGTGCATCAACGGGACCAGCTGTTCCAGCAGGTATTTACGGAACGCGGCGGGATGGGTGACGGTGACGCTGTAGGTGCCGGGCAACTGGACCTTGGCGTAGGCCCGTGTGGTTTGCGGGACTTCGCCGTGGCAGTGATAGGTCAGGCGCAGAGCCGGATAACGAAACAATGCACGCTGCTCGGCATCCGGCTCGATGCGATCCTTGAGATAACGCATCAGCGCCTGGTTCAGCGCGGTGGTCGCACGCTCGTGCAGGGCCGCCAGACGATCCACGGCTTGTTCGGCGGTTTGAACGACAATAAACGCTTCGGTCACGATCAGCTTCCTGTGTTCTGACTTGCAGGCCTTCATCTTGCCTGCATCGTCGTCTGACGGGAACAGTGGCGTAGTGGACTCGATCGCTCCCACCCTTGGTCGCCGGCAGTTGCAGATCCGCATTCACCGCATAACCCTGTGGGAGCGGGCTTGCTCGCGAAAACGGTGTGTCAGACAACAAAGATGCTGAATGTGACGAAGCTTTCGCGAGCAAGCCCGCTCCCACAGGGTTATGCGCCAACCTGAACCCTCTTAAAAGCCGTGTGGGGTCGAGCGGGCGACGATGGCCTCTACATCCAAGCCCCGAGGCAGGGCACCGTACACCCGGCCGGTCGAACCCAGGCGACTGGCGATAAAGGCATCGCTGACCTCACTGTTGCCCGCTTCGAGCAACAGTTTGGCTTGCAAGCCAACGGCGATGTCTTCGGTCAATTGCCGGGCGCGGTACTGGATGTCGTCGGTGTCCTTGAACGCCGCGTGCAATTGATGGATGTGGCCGGCCAGGCGCTTGTCGCCGTGGCCGTCGCCCAATTCGCTGAACAAGACCTCCAGCACACCCGGCTCCTTGGACAAGGCGCGCAACACATCGAGGCATTGCACGTTGCCGGAGCCTTCCCACGTCGAGTTGACCGGCGCTTCGCGGTACAGGCGCGGCAGGATGCTGTCTTCGACGTAGCCGGCACCGCCCATGCATTCGGCAGCTTCGTTGATCATCGCGGGGGCGCGCTTGCAGATCCAGTACTTGCCCACCGCCGTCACCAGCCGGGCGAACTTGGCCTCGTGCTCGTCGTTCAAGTGGTCCAGCGCCCGGCCCATGCGCAGGCTCAAGGCCAGGGCGGACTCGCTTTCCAGCGCCAGGTCAGCCAGGACGTTTTGCATCAGCGGCTGTTCGCTCAACAGCTTGCCGCCGACCTTGCGGTGCGCGCAGTGATGGCTGGCCTGGGTCAACGCCTGGCGCATCAAGGCGCTGGAGCCGACCATGCAATCGAAGCGGGTCATGGCCACCATCTCGATGATCGTCGGCACGCCTCGGCCTTCTTCACCGACCATCCAGGCCAGTGCGCCACGGAACTCGACTTCGCTGGAGGCGTTGGAACAGTTGCCCAGTTTGTTTTTCAAGCGCTGGATGTAGAACTGATTGCGCGTATCGTCGGGGCGATGGCGCGGCAGCAGGAAACAGGTCAGCCCCTTGTCGGTCTGGGCCAAGGTGAGGAAGGCGTCGCACATCGGCGCCGAACAGAACCATTTGTGCCCCACCAGCTCATAGGCCTGGCCCGGGCCGCTGGCGCCCACCGGATAGGCCTTGGTGGTGTTGGCCCGCACATCGGTGCCGCCCTGTTTTTCGGTCATTGCCATGCCCACGGTCACCCCGGGCTTGTGGGCCATGCCGACATTGCGCGGGTCGTACTCGGTGGCGAGCACCTTCGGCACCCAGCGCTCGGCCAGGTCCGGCTGCAAGCGCAGCGCTGGCACGCTGGCAAAAGTCATGGTCAACGGGCAACCAGTACCGGCTTCAGCCTGGCTGTGCAGGTAGGTCATCGAGGCACGGGCGACATGCGCACCGGGCTGTGGATGGGCCCAGGGCAAACTGGGCAGGCCATGCTCGACGGCGGCCCGCATCAACTGGTGATACGCGGGATGGAATTCCACCAGATCGATGCGATGACCGTAACGGTCATGACTGGAAAAAACCGGTTTGTTCTGGTTGGCCAGGAAGCCCGCTTCCATCAATGGCCCGCCGGCCAACGCCCCATACGCATCGATCCGCGCCTGCGCCCAGCCAGCCCCAAAGCGCTGCGACCACTGTTGCAGCGGCAGGTCGATGCGGTACAGGTTCGCGCCATCCAGGGATGGCGGCTGATTGGTGACGTCGTGGGTTTCAGCGAACTGGTGCAGGTTCATGAGAGGGCTCCTCGATCGGCAGGGATTCAGTTAAGCACCGCCTCCAAGCCGAACAAAGTGTCATATGCGCCTAAATATCGGCGCTTTCACCCTGCCTGGGGCACAGCACCCGACGCTGGAGCGTCGCCTGCAAGGCCTCGAATTTCACCGGCTTGCTCAGGTAATCGATCAACGCGCCCGACGGGCAACACTCATGGCCCACGTTCGGGCTGACCACCAGCACCGGCAGCTCCTCGCAGCCGGACAACGATCGGATCTGGCAGCAGACCGACACACCGTCCAGCGGCGGCGCTTGGCAATCGAGCAGCACCGCATCAAAGCGCTCGCCGTGCAGCAGCTCCAGCGCGGCGCGGCCACTGTCGGCGGTGCGCACCCGATAACCCAGCTTGAGCAGCATGCCGCGCATGACCAACTGATCGATGTTGTTGTCATCCGCCAGCAGCACCGTGCAATCCTGGGGTTGGCGCGAACCTTGGCGGCCACCGAAGGCAAACGGCGTCGGGACCGCCGCCGGCAAGGCCACGTCAAACTCCACGTCCAACTGGAAACGGCTGCCGCGACCAGGCTCGGAGGTGTGGGTCAGGCGCCCGCCCAGCAGTTCCACCAATTGCCGGCAGATGGCCAGGCCCACACCGAGGCCGCCGTATTCGCGGGTCATCGAGCCGTCGAGTTGGAAGAAGCGCTGGTACAAGGTCGCTTCCCCCAAGTCGGTAAAACCGATTCCGGTGTCGATGACGGCAAAGGACAGCACCACCCGACCAAACTCCGTCGACCGGCCGCTGACTCGCAAGGCCAAGCCGCCCACCCGCGTGAACTTGATGGCGTTGTCCAGCAGGCATTCCAGGCTCTGGGCCAGTTTGCCGCTGTCGCCGAGCAACCGGTCCGTCAGGCCCGGGGCCACGTCGACCTTGAAATCCAGGCCCTTGGCCGCAGCATTGGCGCCGAACTGCACCTGCAGCGCATCGACCACTCCACGCAGACTGAACGGCGCGGGATAGACCTTGAGCTTGCCGGCCTGCAACTCGGTGAGGGTGAGGATGCCATTGACCATGCGCATCATGTCCCGCGCCGACCCGGCGGCGGTCTGCTGATACTGGGTCAGTTCCTCGTCCATCTCGACGGTTTCCATCAGCTCCAGGGAACCGATCACGCCATTCATCGGCGTGCGCAGTTCATGGGTCAGGGTGGCGAGGAATTCATCCTTGAGCTTGTTGCCGTGGGCCAGTTGCTGGTTGAGCACTTCGAGTTTCTGCCCGGCGTCCAACAGGGTCTGGGCCTGCTGTTCGCGCATGGCATTGATACGGTCGGCCAGGGCCAGGGACAACAGCGCCACTTCGATGGCCGAGCCGATCTGGCTGGCGTACATGGTCAGGAAGACGTTCGGCAGGTAACCCAACACCATCAAGGTATTGATGATGCCCCCCAGCAGAAACGCCGACCAGGCGATGATGAAATAACGCGCCACCCGCAGGCCACGCCACCAGGCGAACAGCCCGGCGGCAAAGATCGCCACCGTGAACACCAGCGCCAACGCCGTTGCCAGGCGCAGCGCCAGGGCATAACTGGTCATCAGCGACAGGCCGATGACCACGGCGCTGTAGCCGATCAGTGCCAGCAGCATGCGGTCCATCCAGCGGCCATGCTGGGCAGTTTGCAGGAAGCTGCGGGCGAACTGGCTGCCAAACAGGCCCGCGCAGCCAATGAAGAACGGCGTCGCGGCGTTGGCCCACCAGGGGTTGTCCGGCCAGAAGAACTCCACGGCGGCACCATTGACCGACAACTGGTACAGGCCGAACGAGGCGATATAGAAGATGTAATAGAGGTAGCTGGTATCGCGCACGCTCAGGTAGATGAACAGGTTGTACACCAGCATCCCCAGCAGCACGCCATAGATGATACCCAGCACATACAGGCGCACCGGCTGTTGCTCGAGGTACGCGGTGCTCGACCACAGCGTCAACGGTGCCTGGATCGAACCCTGGCTTTGCAGGCGCAGATAGACGGTCTGTTGTTGCTCGGGTTTGAACGCCAGGCTGAACAGATAGTTGTTCTGGCGGATCTCGCGGCTGGCGAACGACAATGCATCACCGGTCTGGCGAACCAGGCGATAGGCCCCCGTCGCGTCAGGCAGGTACAAATCGAGGTGGTCCAATGGCGGGTAGGCCAATTCCAGCAGCCAGGTGCGCTGGGCGTCGGGATTGCCGGGACGATAGTGCAGGTCGATTTTCAACCAGAAGGCTGATCGTGAGTAACCAGCGTTCAGCGTGGCTTTGTCGTGGGGTTTGAAAGCGCCCGCCGCGGACTGGGCCAGGACCTCATCAAGCGTCGCCGTACCGCCCGCATCTTCGAACACTTGCAGGGCATGGCCCAAGGGCAGGTTTTGGGTGAATTCATCGAATTCCAGGGCACTTGCCAGAGGGGGCAAGCACAGCAGTAACATCAGCAAATAGCGCATTGAAGCCCCAGCGTGGCCTGTCCGGTTGAGTCAGGAAGCCCCCCATTCCCTGAGTAGACGTAAAACCGGCATTACCTGTTATGTGTTGGATCCATCTCTAGCATAGCCGTTGATGGCCAATTTGCACCATCGAATTTTTTACCACAGAGGGCTCTAGAACGGGCGTTTCAGAGCAAAGCGTTGAGATAGAGCTGTTGCTTTGGTCAGATTGAATAGCGCCTTGGAGCCGGACTCGACTGTTTGGACCTGGAACATGGTTTCTGTGGCGAGGGGATTTATCCCCGTTGGGGTGCGAAGCGCCCCCATTCAAGTTGTCTGACACACCGCAGTGTCAGGTTTAGGGCTGCTGCGCACCCCAGCGGGGATAAATCCCCTCGCCACAAAGAAATTCCCCCATCACATAAATTTTCCTCTGGCGCAGGTGCGCGCCGATCAAACAGGTTTGGTGGTAAGCTCGCGCACCATGAATATCTACAGCTCTCGCCCCGTTGTCCTTTGCCTCTCCGGCCACGATCCCAGTGGTGGCGCCGGTTTGCAGGCAGATATCGAAGCCCTGCTCGCCCAGGGTTGCCATGCCGCCCCCGCCGTTACCGCATTGACCGTGCAAGACACCGTCAACGTCAGCGATTTCCGCGTGCTCGATCGCGAGTGGGTGCTGGCGCAAGCCAATGCCGTGCTCAACGATGCCCAGGTGGCGGCGGTCAAGCTGGGAATGCTCGGCTCCCTGGAAATGGTCGACACGGTGGTCGAGCTGCTCCAGGCGCACCCGCACCTGCCGATGGTCTGCGACCCGGTGTTGCGTGCCGGCGGTGGCGGGCGCCTGGGCAAGGATGAGGTCGGCTACGCCATGCGCGAACGCCTGTTGCCCTTGGCAATCATCGCCACCCCCAACCTGCCTGAAGCACGCATCCTCGCCGAACTGCCCGAGGGCAGCGCCGACGAGTGCGCGGAAAAACTGCTGCCCTTCGTCAAACACCTGTTGATCACCGGTGGTCACGGCGACGAACATGAAGTCCATAATCGCCTGTACAGCCGCGACGGCCGCCGCGAAACCTTTACCTGCCAGCGCCTGCCTGGCAGCTACCACGGTTCCGGTTGCACCTTGGCCAGCGCCCTGGCCGGTCGGCTGGCCCAGGGCGAACAGCTCGCCAGCGCGGTCAAGACTGCGCTGGATTACACCTGGCGCACCTTGCGCGATGCCGAACAACTGGGCAAAGGCCAGTTCGTGCCGCGTCGCCTGCCGCTGGATTTCTGCTCGTAGCACCGGAGGCCTGTGGAATGAAATTACGTGGCCTTTACGCCATCACCGATAGCCAATTGCTGGCCGGTAAGTTCCTCGCTTATGTAGAAGCGGCGCTGGAAGGTGGCGTGACCCTGCTGCAATACCGCGACAAAAGCAACGACGAAGCCCGACGTCTGCGGGAAGCCGAAGCCCTGCGCAACCTGTGCGAACGCTACAAGACCCAGTTGATCATCAACGACGACGCCGAACTGGCCGCGCGCCTGGGCGTCGGTGTGCACCTGGGCCAGACCGATGGCCCACTGGCGCCGGTACGGGCATTGCTCGGGCACAAGGCGATCGTCGGCGCCACCTGCCACGCCAGCCTGGCACTGGCCGAACAGGCCGCCAGCGAAGGCGCCACTTATGTCGCGTTCGGGCGCTTCTTCAACTCCAACACCAAGCCTGGCGCCCCCAGCGCACACCTTGAACTGCTCGAACAGGCGCACGTCAAACTGCATATCCCTGTCTGCGCCATCGGCGGCATCACCCTGGAGAACGCCGCCCCGTTGGTGGCCCACGGGGCCGACCTGCTGGCGGTGGTCCACGGCCTGTTCGGCGCCGGCAGCAGTGCTGAAGTGACGCGCCGCGCCCGCGCCTTCAATGCGCTGCTACAGATCAAATAGTCCATTTTCCGTTTTCGAGAGCCCAACCATGTCCCGTTCCGAAACCCTGTTTGCCAGTGCCCAGAAACACATCCCCGGCGGCGTGAACTCGCCCGTTCGCGCGTTCAAGAGCGTTGGCGGCACTCCGTTGTTCTTCAAGCACGCCGAAGGCGCGTACGTCACCGACGAAGACGACAAGCGTTATGTGGACTACGTCGGCTCCTGGGGCCCGATGATCCTCGGCCACAGCCACCCGGACGTGCTGGATGCGGTGCGCAAGCAATTGGTCCATGGCCTGTCCTACGGCGCGCCGACCGCGATGGAAACCGAGATGGCCGACCTGGTCTGCTCGATCGTGCCATCGATGGAAATGGTGCGCATGGTCAGCTCCGGCACCGAGGCGACCATGAGCGCGATCCGCCTGGCGCGGGGCTACACCGGTCGCGACAGCATCATCAAGTTCGAAGGCTGCTACCACGGCCACTCCGACAGCCTGCTGGTCAAGGCCGGCTCCGGCGCCCTGACCCAGGGCGTGCCGAGTTCGGCCGGCGTACCGGCGGCATTCGCCAAACACACCCTGACCCTGCCGTTCAACGACCTCGAAGAAGTCGAGAAGATGCTCGGCGAAGTCGGCCAGGAAGTGGCCTGCATCATCGTCGAGCCAGTGGCCGGCAACATGAACTGCGTGCCGCCGGCGACGGGTTTCCTCGAAGGCCTGCGCAGCCTGTGCGACCAGCATGGCGTGGTGTTGATTTTCGATGAAGTGATGACCGGCTTCCGCGTGGCCCTCGGCGGCGCCCAGGCCCATTACGGCGTCACCCCGGACCTGAGCACCTTCGGCAAGATCATCGGCGGCGGCATGCCGGTGGGCTGCTTCGGCGGCAAGCGCGAGATCATGGAATGCATCGCGCCGCTGGGCCCGGTCTACCAGGCCGGCACGCTGTCGGGCAACCCGCTGGCCATGGCCGCCGGCCTGACCACCCTGCGCCTGATCAGCCGCCCGGGCTTCCACGCCGAACTGACCGACTACACCACCCGCCTGCTCGACGGCCTGCAGATTCGTGCCGATGCGGCCGGCATCCCCTTCGTGACCACCCAGGCAGGCGGCATGTTCGGCCTGTATTTCAGTGGCGCCGATGACATCGTCACCTTCGAAGACGTCATGGCCAGCGATGCCGATCGGTTCAAGCGCTTCTTCCACCTGATGCTCGACGGCGGCGTGTACCTGGCCCCGAGTGCGTTCGAAGCCGGCTTCACCTCCATCGCCCATGGCGAGACCGAGCTGAAGATCACCCTCGATGCAGCCGAGCGGGCCTTCGCGGCGCTGAAATAAGCCTGTGGATAACTGACGCTGGCTGAAGCTGGCGTCAGTGATTGCTGACAACCCCCCGCCCTTTTCCTACGTATTTATGCCTGAAGCTGCTATTAGCATCCCCGCGCAGCAGAAAAACGAGTAAAGACTTTGTAAGGATGGCCCCGCTTATTTCATAATGCGCGCTTATTGGATCCCCCGAGGGTCCGCGCGCCCCTCAGAGGTAAGTCGATTCCCATGAACCGCACCGGCCGCACCCTTGCCTTGGGCTGCCTGTTGCTCCTTCAGCCGCTGCTGGCGAATGCACAGGCAGGCGGTAACTCGTTGTTGATCCCGGCGCTGGGCCGTTGCACGCTCAACACCCAGCCACAAGATCTCGCACCGGCACTCGACGCCTGTCAAAAAGCGGCGGACGCAGGTGATGCACAAGCGCAATACGAGTTGGGCGAGTTCTACTACGAAGGCAAGGCTGCACCGCGCGACCTCAAGCAGGCCCTCAACTACTTCGAAAAAGCTTCGCTGCAAGGCCATGCCCAGGCGCAATTCAAGCTCGGCGGCATGTTCTTCCATGGCGAAGGTGTGCCGGCCAACAACGTCCAGGCCTACATCGTCTTGAAGATGGCCGCGGTCAACGGCGCCGAAGAAGCCCTGGACACCGCCGACGAAGTCGCCGAACAGATGCCCCGCGACGAGCTGGAAGTGGCGACCCAGGTGCTGGGCCAGATCTTTCGCAAATACCTGATGGAATTGCAGAACGCCGACGGGCGTACGCCCTTCTCGCCGCTGCCCTGAATGATTGCCCAGGCCTTGAAGGCCTCATCGCGAGCAAGCTCGCTCCCACACTGGATCGCTGGTGTACACAAATCTTGTGTTTACAGAGAACCCACTGTGGGAGCGAGCTTGCTCGCGATTAGGGGCAACTCGGTCCTGAGCCCTACTTCTCAGGCATCGGCATTGGAAACGGCATCACATTACCGACCGCGCCGCGGGCTTCGCTGATTTTCGGCGTGCCCAGGCGTTCGACTTCGTCGATGCGCACGATCGAATGCATCGGCACAAAACTGCGCACCACGCCTTCGAACTGCGCCTTGAGCTTTTCTTCGCTCGGATCGACGACCACTTGCGTGCGCTCGCCAAAGACGAACTCTTCCACTTCCAGGAAGCCCCACAGATCACTTTGATAGATCTGCTTGGCGTACATTTCGAACACCTGGCCCTGGTTGAGGAAAATCACCTTGTAGATTGGAGCTTCACGTTTGGTCATGGCTGGCGAAACACATCGGCGGGTAAAAATGAGGGCGCGAACTATAGCATAGCCACTGCTCGCGCAGCGGTAGGAACCGGGGGACTTGTTCCCTATAATGCGCGGTTCTTTGAATCACGTGATGAACCCGTCCATGGCCAAGAAGCTTTACATCGAAACCCACGGTTGCCAGATGAACGAGTACGACAGCTCGCGCATGGTCGATCTGCTGGGTGAACACCAGGCCCTGGAAGTCACCGCCCGTGCCGAAGACGCGGACGTGATCCTGCTCAACACCTGCTCGATTCGCGAACGCGCCCAGGACCGCGTGTATTCCCAGCTCGGCCGCTGGCGCGAACTGAAGCTCGCCAACCCGGAGATGGTCATCGCCGTGGGCGGTTGCGTGGCCAGCCAGGAAGGCGCAGCCATTCGTGATCGCGCCCCGTACGTGGACGTGGTCTTCGGCCCGCAGACCTTGCACCGTCTGCCCGAGATGATCGACGCCGCGCGTGCGACCAAGCTGCCGCAAGTGGACGTCTCGTTCCCGGAAATCGAAAAATTCGACCACCTGCCCGAGCCGCGCATCGATGGCCCGAGCGCCTATGTGTCAGTGATGGAAGGTTGCAGCAAGTACTGCACGTTCTGCGTGGTGCCCTATACCCGCGGCGAAGAAGTCAGCCGGCCGTTCGATGACGTGATCGCCGAGATCATCCACCTGGCGGAAAACGGCGTGCGCGAAGTGACCCTGTTGGGGCAGAACGTCAACGGCTATCGCGGCCTGACCCATGACGGTCGCCTGGCGGACCTCGCCGAGCTGATCCGCGTCGTGGCAGCGGTGGACGGCATCGACCGCATCCGCTACACCACGTCCCATCCGCTGGAGTTCTCCGACAGCCTGATCCAGGCCCACGCCGAGGTCCCCGAGCTGGTCAAGCACCTGCACCTGCCGGTGCAATCGGGCTCCGACCGGATCCTCGCGGCCATGAAGCGCAACCACACGGCGCTGGAGTACAAATCCAAGCTGCGCAAGTTGCGGGCGGCAGTGCCGGGCATCTGCATCAGCTCGGACTTTATCGTCGGTTTCCCCGGAGAAACCGAGAAAGACTTCCAGCAGACCATGAAGCTGATCGAAGACGTGGGCTTCGACTTTTCCTATTCCTTCGTCTACAGCCAGCGTCCTGGAACACCGGCGGCCGACCTGGCGGACAACACCACGGAAGAACTGAAAAAAGAACGGCTCAACGCCTTGCAACATCGCCTCAACCAGCAAGGTTTCGAGATCAGCCGACAGATGGTCGGCTCCGTCCAGCGGATTCTGGTGACCGATTATTCGAAAAAAGACCCCGGCGAGTTGCAAGGGCGCACCGAAAACAACCGCATCGTCAATTTCCGTTGCGACACCCCGGCCCTGATCGGCCAGTTCGCCGACGTGCACATCGACGCCGCGCAACCGCACTCCCTGCGGGGCTCGCTGGTCCAGTGACCTGCTAAAAACACTATTTTCTGTGGAAGCAAGACCTGTGGGAGCAAGGCTTGCCCGCGATAGAAGCACCGCAATCTCACTGAAGACCGCGGCGCCTTGATCGCGGGCAAGCCTTGCTCCCACCATGGGGCGTGCCAACCCTGTGATCAGATTCGCCTGTTTAAGAGCTTTCGCACCCAGCCTACTGGCGTTATCCTTGATTTCACCTTAATTGCCCCTGGGCGGCTAAAAACGACCTTGAACGCACCCATCGAACCACATCGCTTTATTCTCGAGCCCTTTGAGGCTCGCCGCTTCGCCAATCTGTGCGGGCAATTCGACGAGCACCTGCGCTTGATCGAACAGCGCCTGGCCATCGAGATCCGCAACCGCGGAAACCAGTTCGAACTGATCGGCGAACCCAAGCACACGACCTCCGCGGAAAATCTGCTGCGCCGTCTCTACCGGGAAACCAAGGGGAGCGAGCTGTCGCCGGATACGGTCCACCTGTTCCTGCAGGAATCGGCTGTCGAAGAACTCGACAACCACGCCCCGTCGGAACCAGCCGTGGCCCTGCGCACGAAAAAAGGCATGATTCGCCCGCGCGGCTTGAATCAGCAGCGCTACGTGAAGGAAATCCTGGGCAACGACATCAACTTCGGCATCGGCCCGGCCGGTACAGGCAAGACCTACCTGGCCGTGGCCTGCGCGGTGGATGCGCTGGAACGCGAACAGGTACGCCGTATCCTGCTGGTGCGACCGGCGGTCGAAGCGGGTGAAAAACTCGGCTTCCTGCCCGGCGACCTGGCCCAGAAGATCGACCCGTACCTGCGCCCGCTCTATGACGCGTTGTATGAAATGCTCGGCTTCGAATACGTCGCCAAGCTGATCGAGCGCCAGGTCATCGAAGTCGCGCCGCTGGCCTACATGCGCGGTCGGACCCTGAACAACAGTTTCATCATCCTCGACGAAAGCCAGAACACCACGGTCGAGCAGATGAAAATGTTCCTGACCCGGATCGGCTTCGGCTCCACCGCCGTCATCACTGGCGACATCACCCAGGTCGACTTGCCCAAGGGCACCAAGTCCGGGCTGAACCATGTGATTCAGGTGCTCAAGGACGTGCCGGGCATCAGCTTCACGCACTTCATGCCCAAGGACGTCGTGCGCCATCCGTTGGTGCAACGCATTGTCGAGGCCTATGAGCGTTTCGAGAATCGCGTCGATGAAGACTCGGTCGAAAGCAAAGGCAATCGCCACAATGCTTGAACTCGACCTGCAAGTGGCCTGCGAACACGCCGCCCCCAGCGAAGCCCAGTTCCGCCAATGGTGCGAACTGGCCCTGCGCCAGCGCAGCGCCGACTCGGAGCTGACGATCCGCTTGGTGGACGAGCCCGAAGGTCGTGAGCTGAACCACACCTGGCGGCAGAAGGACTACGCCACCAACGTGCTGTCGTTCCCCGCCGACGTTCCCGACGACCTGCTCGACATCCCGCTGCTGGGCGACCTGGTGATCTGCGTCCCGGTGGTGGAACGTGAAGCGGCGGAACAAGACAAGACCCCTGAGGCCCACTGGGCCCATCTGGTGATTCACGGCTGCTTGCATCTACTGGGTTACGACCATATAGAAGATGACGAAGCCGAAGAAATGGAAGCACTGGAACGAACGTTGCTTGCAGAGCTGGGTCATCCCGACCCCTACGCCGGCGACGAACACTGATACATCAACTGTAACGACAAAGGATTCAGAGTAATCGCTATGAGCGAAGATCGATCGAGCAACGGGCAGAAGTCATGGCTGGGCAAGCTCACCCAGGCTTTTGCCCATGAGCCGAAAAACCGCCAGGAGCTGCTGGAGCTGCTGCGCGATGCACACCAGAACAAACTGCTGGACAGCGAAGCGCTGGCCATCGTCGAAGGCGCCATCCAGGTCGCTGACCTGCAAGTACGCGACATCATGGTCCCGCGCTCGCAAATGGTCAGCATCAAGGCGACCCAGACCCCGCGTGAATTCCTGCCCGCCGTGGTCGACTCCGCTCACTCGCGTTACCCGGTCGTTGGCGAGAGCCATGACGATGTCATGGGCGTGCTGTTGGCCAAGGACCTGCTGCCGTTGATCCTTCAGGAGAACGGCGACAGCTTCAACATCAAGGACCTGCTGCGCCCGGCCACCTTCGTGCCCGAGTCCAAGCGCCTGAACGTGCTGCTGCGTGAATTCCGCGCCAACCACAACCACATGGCCATCGTCATCGACGAATACGGTGGCGTGGCCGGCCTGGTCACCATCGAAGACGTGCTCGAGCAGATCGTCGGCGACATCGAGGACGAGCACGACGTCGAGGAAGACAGCTACATCAAGCCGCTGCCCAGCGGTGACTTCCTGATCAAGGCCCTGACGCCGATCGAGAACTTCAACGAATTCTTCGACAGCCAATTCTCCGACGATGAGTTCGACACCGTCGGCGGCCTGGTGATGAGTGCTTTCGGGCACCTGCCCAAGCGCAACGAAACCACGGAAATCGGCTCCTGGCGCTTCCGCATCCTCAATGCCGACAGCCGCCGGATCCACCTGCTGCGCCTGTCACCCATTGGCCGATAACCCCTGCGAGACCCGCTAAGGACATACATGCGCTGGATAACCCGCCCCGGCTGGCCCGGTAACCTGCTGGCCGTGGCGGCCGGTGCGATCACCACCCTGGCCCTGGCGCCGTTCGATATCTGGCCGCTGGCATTGCTGGCGGTCGGCTTGTTCTATGCCGGGTTGCGCGAGCTCTCGCCACGCCAGGCCCTGGGCCGTGGCTGGTGTTTCGGTTTTGGCCTGTTTGGCGCCGGCACCAGTTGGATCTACGTCAGCATCCATAACTTCGGCGGCGCCTCGGTGCTGCTCGCCGGGTTGTTGATGCTGTTGTTCATCGCCGCCATCGCCTGGTTCTTCGCCCTGCCCGCCTGGCTGTGGGCGCGCTGGTTGCGGCGCAACGAGGCGCCACTGGCCGATGCCCTGGCGTTCGCCGCGCTGTGGTTGGGCCAGGAAGCGTTTCGCGGCTGGTTCCTCACCGGGTTCCCATGGCTGTATTCCGGTTACAGTCAGCTCGACGGCCCCCTGGCCGGCCTTGCGCCGTTGGGCGGGATGTGGCTGATCTCCTTCACCCTGGCCCTGACCGCCGCGCTGCTATACAACGCGCCGCGGTTGATCCGCACCGGGCGCAGAGGCTTTATTGCCGCCGGCGTGCTGCTGTTGATCGGTCCATGGGTGGCCGGCATGGTTCTCAAGGGCCACGCCTGGACCAGCCCTTCGGGCGACCCGCTGAGCGTCGCGGCGATCCAGGGCAACATCGAACAAAGCATGAAGTGGGACCCCGAGCAGCTCAACGCGCAGTTGGCGCTGTACCGCGACATGAGCTTCGCCTCCAAGCGCGTCGACCTGCTGATCTGGCCGGAAACCGCGGTACCGGTGCTCAAGGAGTCCGCCCAGGGCTACCTGGACATGATGGGCAGCTTCGCCGCCGAGCGGCATTCGGCGCTGATTACCGGCGTGCCGATTCGGCAACTGGTGCATCACGAGAAGCGTTATTACAACGGCATCACCGTGACCGGCGAAGGTGACGGTACTTACTTGAAGCAAAAACTCGTGCCGTTCGGCGAGTACGTACCGCTACAGGACATCCTGCGCGGCCTGATCGCCTTCTTCGACCTGCCCATGTCGGACTTCGCCCGGGGCCCGGCCGACCAGCCGTTGCTGCAAGCCAAGGGTTACCAGATCGCCCCGTTCATCTGCTATGAAGTGGTCTACCCGGAATTCGCCGCCAGCCTGTCGGCGCGCAGCGACCTGCTGCTGACCATCAGCAACGACACCTGGTTCGGCACCTCGATCGGCCCGCTGCAACACCTGCAAATGGCCCAGATGCGTGCCCTGGAAGCCGGCCGCTGGATGATCCGCGCCACCAACAACGGCGTGACCGGCCTGATCAACCCCTTCGGCCAGATCACCGCACAGATCCCGCAATTCGAACGCGGCATCCTCTACGGCGAAGTGGTGCCGATGCACGACCTGACGCCGTACCTGCAATGGCGCTCGTGGCCGCTGATCATCTTGTGCGTGTTGCTGCTGGGCTGGGCGTTGATGACAAGTCGGATAGCCAGGACCGTTTAGGGTTTTCGGCAATCCTCTGTGGCGAGGGGATAAATCCCCTCGCCACAGATAAATGCCTGCCACAGATAAGCACTCCCACCAGAGCCCTGCTCAGCGATAGAACAACCAATACCCCACCAACCCCACCGCCTCATTCATCAACTGCCCGGATTGCCAGATCGCCTTGAACTCCGGCATCCAGCCGCCCAGTGGCCGGGCGTTGTCCTGCCCCAGGAAACCAACAGGCGCCGGTACTACCTCAAACCCCGAGTGCTCGAAACTCCAGACTGCCCGTGGCATGTGCCAGGCCTGGGTGACCACCACGACTCGCTTGATGCCTTCCGGCAGCAGGATCTCGGCGCTCATCTGGGCGTTTTCCCAGGTCGTACGGCTACGCGCCTCTTGCCAGCGCACCTCGACGCCGAAATCCTCGCGCATCGAGTCGGCCATCAGTTGGGCCTCGCTGGGCGGGGTGCCGTAGTGCAAGCCGCCGGTGGTCAGCACGGGCAAGCCCGAAGCCTTGGCCAATCGCGCCGCATAACGCTGACGCTCCAGCCCCACACCGGTGGGCTGGTCGGCGCCCCAGGCCGGGTCGCCGCGTTCGCGACCGGAACCCAGCACCACGATGGCGTCGGCACGCTGGGCCAGGGTCGCCCATTCATTGCGCAGCAGCGGCGGTTCACGCTCCAAGGCCTTGGCGCTCCACTGCACCACCACCGGCAGGCTCATCAACCAGAAGCCGCCCAGGCCCACGGCGAAACACAGGCGGGCCAGGCGTGGCCGTGAATGGCGCCACCACCAGGCAAGCGCCAACGACAACAAAAGAATGCCGGGCGGCAATAAGAGTTGTTTGATGAAATAGCGAAACGGCATCGGGCATCTCCATAGATGCCCGAAGCCTAGGTGGGTTGACGCAAAGCGACAACAGATTCGAAAAAACCTTGAATCAAAAAAAGCGACACGCGTGAATCCGGCGTTACTTGAACTGCAGTGACCGGACCTTTACAGCATCCTTGTCAGGCGTCCGGTCCTTGAGCCATACAACCTTGGCCGAACGGGGCGCATCGAGACGCTTGAGTACCTGGGCCCCACTGGTGGGGGTTTGATGTCCGACCTGTTCGAGATAAGCCTTGACCAGTTCGAACTCCGCGGGGCTCAAGCCTCGCAGTTCCAGCTCTGCCGGACGTTCATCACGCAAGCGACCGGCGGTTCTTGCAGCGTCCAGGGCCACCCCGAGACGATCGATCAGTTTTTCATACAACTCAGGTGTAGCGACTTTTCGTTGTGATTCAACCATCCCTCACCTCATTGAAGATAAGACTCACTCCCCATTGAGAAGCTTAGCTTCGCTGGGAAAACCGGCAGGGCGCCGCGACCAACGGCCCTGAATACGGGTCCTCGCCAGCCGCTGTCGATGTCCAGCACGCAATCAGGGTTTCCCTCGGTAGAGCGCGGTCATGTATGCTACGGCGCTTCCTGTAACTCCACTTCCAGCTTGCCTGGGCATCGAAAACGCCGCATTCGGCGTCGTCTGCGTCCAGCATGGCCACGAAGAGGATTGGGCCACCCCATTCAGTACAAAAGTAGCCATGCACGAACACTACCAGCCCCGTGAAATCGAAGCCGCCGCCCAGTCGTTCTGGGACGAGCAAAAGTCCTTTGAAGTCAGTGAACAGCCAGGCAAGGAGACTTACTACTGCCTGTCGATGTTCCCTTACCCCAGCGGCAAGCTACACATGGGGCACGTGCGCAACTATACGATCGGCGACGTGATCTCCCGCTACCAGCGCATGCAAGGCAAGAACGTCCTGCAACCCATGGGTTGGGACGCCTTCGGCATGCCGGCGGAAAACGCCGCGATGAAGAACAACGTGGCCCCCGCCAAGTGGACCTACGAAAACATCGCCTACATGAAGACCCAACTGCGCAGCCTGGGCCTGGCGGTGGACTGGTCCCGCGAAGTGACCACCTGCAAGCCCGACTACTACCGCTGGGAACAATGGCTGTTCACCCGTCTGTTCGAAAAAGGCGTGATCTACCGCAAGAACGGCACCGTGAACTGGGACCCGGTGGACCAGACCGTACTGGCCAACGAGCAAGTGATCGACGGTCGCGGCTGGCGCTCCGGCGCGCTGATCGAAAAGCGCGAGATCCCGATGTACTACTTCAAGATCACCGCCTACGCGGATGAACTCCTGGAGAGTCTCGACGAGCTGACCGGCTGGCCCGAGCAGGTCAAGACCATGCAACGCAACTGGATCGGCAAGTCCCGGGGCATGGAAGTGCAATTCCCCTACGACGTCGCCTCCATTGGCGAAGCCGGCACCCTGAAAGTCTTCACCACCCGCCCGGACACGCTGATGGGTGCCACCTATGTGGCGGTGGCCGCAGAGCATCCGCTGGCGACCCTGGCCGCCCGCAACAACCCTGAGCTGCAGGCGTTCATCGCCGAATGCAAGGGCGGCAGCGTCGCCGAAGCCGACGTCGCCACTCAAGAGAAGAAAGGCCTGCCGACGTCGTTGTTCGTCGAGCACCCACTCACCGGCGAGAAGCTGCCGGTGTGGGTCGCCAACTACGTGCTGATGCACTACGGCGACGGCGCGGTCATGGCCGTGCCGGCCCACGACGAACGTGATTTCGAATTCGCTCACAAGTACAACCTGCCGGTCAAACCGGTCGTGCGCACCAGCGCCGGCGACCAGACACCGGCACCTTGGCAGGACGCCTATGGCGAACACGGCGAACTGATCAACTCCGGCGCGTTCAACGGCCTGGATTTCGTCGGTGCCTTCGATGCCATCGAAGTCGCCCTGATCAAGAAGAACCTCGGTGCCTCGCGCACCCAGTTCCGCCTGCGGGACTGGGGCATCAGCCGCCAGCGCTACTGGGGCTGCCCGATCCCGATCGTGCATTGCGACACCTGCGGTGACGTACCGGTGCCGGAAGATCAACTGCCGGTGGTCCTGCCGGAAGACGTCGTACCGGACGGCGCCGGTTCGCCCCTGGCACGCATGCCCGAGTTCTACGAGTGCAACTGCCCGAAATGCGGCGCACCGGCCAAGCGTGAAACCGACACCATGGACACCTTCGTCGAGTCCTCCTGGTACTACGCCCGCTACGCCTCGCCGCACTATGAAGGCGGCCTGGTGGAAAAATCCGCGGCCGACCACTGGTTGCCGGTGGACCAGTACATCGGCGGCATCGAACACGCGATTCTCCACCTGCTCTACGCACGCTTCTTCCACAAGCTGATGCGTGACGAAGGCCTGGTGAGCTCCAACGAGCCGTTCAAGAACCTGCTGACCCAAGGCATGGTGATCGCCGAGACTTACTATCGTCGCGAAGCCAACGGTGCCTACACCTGGTTCAACCCGAGCGACGTTGAACTCGAACGCGACAGCAAGGCCAAGGTCATCAGCGCCAAGCTGATCGCCGACGGCCTGCCGGTGGAAATCGGCGGCACCGAGAAAATGGCCAAGTCGAAGAACAACGGCGTCGACCCACAATCGATGATCGACCAGTTCGGTGCGGACACCTGCCGTCTGTTCATGATGTTCGCCTCGCCGCCTGACATGAGCGCGGAATGGTCCGACTCGGGTGTCGAAGGCTCGCACCGCTTCCTCAAGCGCGTCTGGCGCCTGGCGCAAGCCCACGTCACCCAGGGCCTGCCGGGGAAACTGGACGTTGCTGGCCTGAATGACGAGCAGAAAGCCGTTCGTCGCTCGATCCACCTGGCCATCAAGCAGGCCAGCCATGACGTCGGCCAGAACCACAAATTCAACACCGCCATCGCTCAGGTGATGACGCTGATGAACGTGCTGGAAAAAGCCGCGCAAGGCACCGAGCAGGATCGCGCACTGATTCACGAAGGCCTGGAAGCCGTGACGCTGCTGTTGGCGCCGATCACCCCGCACATCAGCCACGAGCTGTGGAATCAACTGGGTCACACCGATCCAGTGATTGACGCACGCTGGCCGGTGGTGGACGAAACCGCACTGGTGCAGGACAGCCTGACCCTGGTCATCCAGGTCAACGGCAAGCTGCGCGGCCAGATCGAGATGCCAGCCGCCGCCACGCGTGAAGAAGTCGAAGCCGCCGCGCGGGCCAATGAAAACGTGCTGCGCTTTGTCGATGGCCTGACGATCCGCAAAGTGATCGTCGTGCCCGGCAAGCTGGTCAACATCGTCGCAAGCTAATTGGATCGGGCGCCTGGCTCAAGCCTGGCGCCGAATACAACCTGCGGGGTCGCATGGTCGACCCCCATAGGGTTCAAGGGGAGCAACAAGATGATCAAACGTAATCTGCTGGTAGTGGGCCTGGCGGTCCTGTTGAGCGCCTGCGGCTTCCAACTGCGCGGCACCGGCACCACCGAGCTGGCGATCAAGGAACTGGACCTCAGCGCACGGGACGCCTATGGCGACACCGTCAAGATGCTGCGCCAGACCCTGGAGAACAGTGGCGTCAAGGTTTACAGCGGTGCGCCGTACAAGTTGGTGCTGGCGGGTGAACAACAAAGCCAGCGCAGCCTGAGCTATGCCGGTGCCGGTCGTTCGGCCGAATACGAGCTGACCAACGTGCTGAGCTATGAGATCCGTGGCCACAACAACCTGTCGCTGCTGGATGATACGCTCCAGGTGCAAAAGGTCTACCTGCACGATGGCAACAACATCACCGGCTCCGACCAGGAGTCCATCGAAGTGCGCGGCGAAATGCGTCGTGAACTCGTACAGCGCATGATGTTGCGCCTGCAACAGTTGAGCCCGGCCCAACTGGACCAGTTGCAACAGACCGCCGACGCCCGCGCCAAGGCCGAAGCCGAAGCGCTGGAAGCGGCACGCAAGGCTGAGGCGGAAACCCCGCAACAGTCGCCAATGCAGATCCCGGCTGAATAAGCCTTGCGGGGCGCTCCGGCGCCCCGCTCGCTTTCTCTTATGAAGCTCGCTCCCGCTCAACTCGGCAAACACCTGCAAGGCGCCCTCGCGCCGGTCTACATCATCAGTGGCGATGACCCGCTGCTGTGCCAGGAAGCCGCCGACGCCATCCGCGCCGCCGCTCGCCAGCAAGGCTTCGACGAACGCCAGGTCTTCGCCGCCGACGCCAGTTTCGACTGGGGTACGCTGCTGCAGGCCGGGGCGAGCATGTCGTTGTTCGCTGAAAAACGCCTGCTGGAACTGCGTTTGCCGTCTGGCAAGCCCGGTGACAAGGGCGCCGCCGCGCTGATCGAGTATTGCTCACGCCCGGCCGAGGACACGGTGCTGCTCATCAGCTTGCCGAAACTCGACGGCAGCGCGCAGAAGACCAAATGGGGCAAGGCCTTGGTCGAAGGCCCGCAGACCCAGTTCGTGCAGATCTGGCCGGTGGATGTCAGCCAGTTGCCCAGCTGGATCCGCCAACGCCTGTCCCAGGCTGGCCTCTCGGCCAGCCAGGACGCGGTGGAGCTGATTGCCGCCCGGGTCGAAGGCAACCTGCTGGCCGCCGCCCAGGAAATCGAAAAGCTCAAGCTGATGGCCGAGGGCGGGCAGATCACCGTGGAAACGGTGCAGGCCGCCGTGGCCGACAGTGCGCGCTTCGATGTCTTCGGGCTGACCGATGCGATCCTCAACGGTGAAGCCGCCCATGCCTTGCGCATGCTCGAAGGCCTGCGAGGCGAAGGGGTCGAGCCGCCAGTGATCCTCTGGGCCCTGGCCCGGGAATTGCGCCTGCTGGCCAACCTGTCCCTGCAATACAGCCAGGGCGTACCGCTGGACAAAGCCTTCAGCCAGGCCCGCCCGCCCGTCTGGGACAAGCGCAAACCGCTGATGAGCAAGGCCCTGCAACGCTACTCCGCACCACGCTGGGCGCAACTGCTGCTCGAGGCCCAGCGCATCGATGCGCAGATCAAGGGCCAGGCCGCCGGCTCGCCGTGGATGAGCCTCAGTCGGTTGTCGCTGTTGATGGCTGGGCAGCGGTTGGCGTTACCTGCCGAATAAGCACGCACTGAAGGCTGTTCTGCGGCGAAGACATCTGTGGGAGCAAGGCTTGCCCGCGATGAAAGCAGCGCGGTGTCTCTGAAACCGAGGTGTCTGTATCGCGAGCAAGCTTTGCTCCCACCTATCGGCACCACAAGTCGTGTGTTCGTCTGAATGACATTTCCTACGCAATGCAGGGACTGGACAACCCCCCAACTCTGTCCCATGATTTGCCCCGCAAAAACCACCCTACGAGAGATCCCATCATGAGCAAAAAGCCATCCAAGCATGGCCCGAACAAGGCCAAGTCCATCGTCGCCCAACCCCTGTTCCGCAGCCGCCAGGAACGACCCACCAAGGGCAAGGGCAGCTACCGCCGCGAAGCCTTCCAGTCTGACAACTGGGAGGCTTCTTGCTTTCTGGCCGCTTGAAACACTCGGACAAGCCCTACGCCCCTTTCGCATGTTAAGGTCAGCACCTGAATTGTATTTCTGGACCCGTGCATGCCCTTCTGTCTTTCCCATCGTTGGCCACTGCGCCAAATGATTGTTGCCGCAAGCGTTGTCCTGCTTGTCGCCTGCGCCGAAAAACCTACCGCCGCCGACGCCCAACCGCTCCAAACTGTTCCAACCGTGACCGCTCCGGCCATCGTGCCGCCTGTGGTGCCCACCGGTGACGACCTGGTCATTGCGCCCACCCAGACCTTCGCGCAATGGCAGGCCGGGTTTCGCAAGGAGGCCCTGGCCGCCGGGATCCGCGCCGATTTGTTCGACCGTGCGTTTATCGGTGTCAGCCCGGACATGAGCGTGATCAAGGCCGACCGCAGCCAGCCGGAATTCACCCGCCCCGTGTGGGAATACCTCGATGGCGCGCTGTCGCCACTGCGGGTCAACAAGGGCAAGAGCCTGATCCAGCAGAACGCCCAGGTTCTGCAAAACATCGAGCAGCGTTATGGCGTCGATCGCGAAGCGCTGGTAGCGGTGTGGGGCATGGAGAGCAACTTCGGTCAGTTCCAGGGCAGCAAGTCGGTGATCAACTCCCTGGCGACCCTGGCCTACGAAGGTCGGCGCCCGGGCTTTGCTCATGCGCAATTGATCGCCGCGCTGCAGATCCTGCAACAAGGCGATATCACGCCGGAAAAAATGCTCGGCTCCTGGGCCGGCGCCATGGGCCAGACCCAGTTCATCCCCACCACGTACAACACCCATGCGGTGGATTTCGACGGCGACGGCCGCCGCGACATCTGGGGCAGCTCCACCGATGCCCTGGCCTCGACCGCGCATTACCTGCAAAGCTCCGGCTGGCAACGTGGCCAGCCGTGGGGGGTCGAGGTCTCGCTCAACGAGGGCTTCGACTACACGTTGGCCGATGGCACTATCCGCAAGCCCGTCTCTGAATGGATGCGGCTAGGCGTCGCGGAATATGGCGGCTTGCCAATCGCCCCCGAGGACAAGCAGCTCTCGGCGTCCCTGCTCTTGCCGGCCGGCCATCGCGGCCCGGCGTTCCTGATCTTTGATAACTTCCGCGCGATCCTCAAGTACAACAACTCGTCGTCCTATGCCTTGGCGGTCGGGCTTTTGTCAAAGCGCTTTACCGATGGCGGGCTGGTCTACGGCCAATGGCCCAAGGAAGACCTGCCCCTGAGCCGTAGCGAACGCATCGAACTGCAAACCCTGCTGGGCAAGCATAACTACGACGCGGGCAACCCCGACGGCATCATCGGCGCCAACACCCGCAAGGCCATCCGCGGCGCCCAGCAATCGTTCGGCTGGCCGGCGGACGGGTATCCGACGCATCAGTTGCTGGAGGCGTTGCGTAGCCGCTGAATTGCCTTATGGCGGCTACCGCTATCGCGAGCAAGCTCACTCCCACAGGGGTTCTCGGTCAACCTCTGGGAGCGAGCTTGCTCGCGATGACTGACTCGCAGGCGCTACATGACTAGCGACTGACCACCACATCCTGCTCCAACACCAACCGCTTCTCCCCCGCATCCAGCGTCACCAACGCCCCCATGGGCAAGGTCAGGTTCGGATCGCAATGCCCACTGCGCCAGCCGGACACCACCGGAATACGCAACGGTTCGAAGGTCTGCTTGAGCAAGCGGTTCAACGCCTCGACATCAACTCCCGCTACATCCCCCACCAACACGCCACGCAACTTGTGCAACGTGCCGGCCAACCGAAGCTGAGTCAGCAGTCGGTCGATGCGATACAGCGGTTCGTTGACGTCTTCGATGAACAGGATCACCCCTTCGGCGTCGATCTGATAAGGCGTGCCCATGGTCGCGGCAATCATCGACAGGTTGCCGCCCAGCAGACGTCCGTGGGCGATGCCTGGCTCGACGGTGGTCAATGGGTAGGCGGCGGGGTGGTTCAGCGCGCTGCCGGCCTTCAACTGTCCACGCAGCAGGCTGAAGAACGAGGTGACGGTTGGGGGTTCCTTGTCGTCCAGCAGATCGGCGTTGAGCAGCGGCCCGTGGAAGGTCACGAAGCCTGCGTAGCGGCTGATGGCCAGGTGCAGGGCGGTGATGTCGCTGTAGCCTACGAATGGTTTGGGGTTGCGTCGTAGGAGGTCGAAGTCGATGCGATCCAGCAGCCGGGGGGTGCCGTAGCCGCCCCTTAGGCAGATGATGGTTTTGACTTCGGGGTCGGCGAAGGCTGCGTGCAGGTCGTTGAGCCGTGTCTCGTCGCTGCCGGCCAGGTAGTTGTCCTTTTCGTAGACGCCGGGGAATATTCGCAGCTCATGACCCCGGGCGCGCATCCATTGGGTGGCTTTTTCCGTGTCCAGGGGGGCGGGGCCGGCGGGGGCGATCACGGCGATCAGGCCTTCTTTCGGGAGTGCCGGGACGGGGTGATGAGGGGTTAGGGTCATGGGATTCCCGGGTTGTTGCTTGCTTAGTGTGTATATCCGTTTTTTGTGTAACGGCGGCTTATGGTTCCGCTCTTACAGCGGGTCACTTTTGGAAAAGCGCCAAAAGTAACCAAAAACGCTTTGCCCCACCACTCGGCACCTCGCTTAGGCTCGGTGTGCCCTCACTCCGGCATTGCTCCGTGGGCCCGCCGCGAAGGGCCATCCATGGCCCAGCGCGGCTATCCCGGCATCCATGCCGGGATGCCCACTCCACAATACCTGCGTTCGGCCAGCGTGGTTTAACGGGGCGCTCAGATCAAGATCAAGATCAAGATCAAGATCTAAAGCAAAGCAAGAGCGGCGGCATGTCCAGTATCTATGGGGCTGCGCCACCGCTATCGCGAGCAAGCTCGCTCCCACAATTGGATCGAAGTACGACTGCCAGAACCAGGTCGGCTATCAGGCCGCCTCGCTTTGGCTTTGGCTTTGGCTTTGGCTTTGGCTTTGGCTTTGGCTTTTGATCTTGATCTGGGGCGCCCCGTTAAACCACGATGGCTGAGCGAAGGTATTGCGCAGTGGGCATCCCGGCATGGATGCCGGGATAGCCGCGCTGGGCCATGGATGGCCCTTCGCGGCGGCCCACGGAGCGATGCCTTCGTTCAGGCATGCCGAGCCTAAGCGAGGCACCGAGTGGTGGGGCAAAAGCGTTTTGGTTACTTTTGCGCTCTTCAAAAGTGACCCGCTGTAAGAGCGGAACCATCAGTAGCCGTTACCGAAGAAACGGATATACACACCACCCCAAAAACCAACGCTAAAAAATCAGGACCCGAGCAACTCTGCCTTGACCAACTTAGCCTGCTCATCCGCATGATACGAAGACCGCACCAACGGCCCCGAAGCCACGTTCTTGAACCCCATCTTGTACCCTTCCTCAGCAAACCAGGCAAAGGTATCCGGATGCACAAAACGCTGCACCGGCAGGTGACTACGCGAAGGCTGCAAGTACTGCCCCAAGGTCAGCATATCGATGTCATGCTCACGCATCCGCTTCATGACCTCGATAACCTCCTCATCCGTCTCGCCCAGGCCCAGCATCAAGCCAGACTTGGTCGGAATGTGCGGCATCATCTGCTTGAAGCGCTGCAGCAAGGTCAACGACCACTGGTAATCCGACCCCGGGCGCGCGGCCTTGTACAGGCGCGGCACGGTTTCCAGGTTGTGGTTGAACACATCCGGCGGCTCGGCGGCGGTGATTTCCAGGGCGATGTCCATGCGGCCACGGTAATCGGGCACCAGGGTTTCCAACTGTACGTTCGGCGACAGCTTGCGGATCTCGCGGATGCAGTCGGCAAAGTGCTGGGCACCGCCGTCACGCAGGTCGTCGCGGTCCACCGAGGTGATGACTACGTACTTGAGCTTCAGGTCGGCAATGGCGATGGCCAGGCTTTCCGGTTCGTTGGTGTCCAAGGGCTTCGGACGGCCGTGGCCGACGTCACAGAACGGGCAGCGACGGGTGCAGATGTCACCCATGATCATGAACGTGGCGGTGCCGCCGGAGAAGCACTCGCCCAGGTTCGGGCAGGAGGCCTCTTCGCAGACGCTGTGCAGCTTGTGCTTGCGCAACAGCGCCTTGATGCGATCGACTTCCGGGGAAACCGGGATGCGCACGCGAATCCAGTCGGGTTTCTTCGGCAGCTCGGTGGTGGGGATGATCTTGACCGGGATGCGTGCAACCTTCTCGGCGCCGCGCAGCTTGACGCCGGCCTCTACCTTGGCACGCGGGGCCGGACGCTCGGTGACGTCCAGCGTCGGGATCATGGTTTGCACTGCATCAGTAGTCATATCAGTCGATTCCGCCCGTGAGGGTCGTCTGCTCAGCATAGTCGAGGTGTTTGACGAGCTGCGCGCGCAGCCGGGCACTTACCTCGGCAAATTCAATCGATCCTGCGTGTTCGCTCAACTGGGTCATCGCCAGTCCCGCGTAGCCACAGGGATTAATCCGTCGGAATGGCGCCAGGTCCATGTCCACGTTCAACGCCAGGCCATGAAACGAACAGCCGTGGCGGATTCGCAAACCCAGGGAGGCAATTTTCGCCCCATCGACGTAGACACCCGGCGCATCCGGCTTGGCCGCCGCCGTCACACCGTAGCTGGCCAGCAGCTCGATCAGGCACGTCTCCATGCGGGTGACCAGCTCGCGCACGCCAAACCCCAGCTTGCGCACATCCAACAACAGATAGGCGACCAGTTGGCCAGGGCCATGGTAGGTCACCTGCCCGCCCCGGTCGACCTTCACCACCGGGATATCCCCCGGCAGCAACAGGTGCTCGGCCTTGCCGGCCTGGCCCTGGGTGAACACCGGCGGATGTTCCACCAGCCAGACTTCATCGTCGGCGGTGGTGCCGCGTTCGTTCGTGAAGCGTTGCATGGCATGCCAGACCGGCTCGTAAGCCATCGTGCCCAGCTCGCGAAAGCCCAGCGTGCCCGGCATCACAACACCATGTGCACGAAACCGGTCGCTCGCAGCTCGCTGTTGATGTCGTAGAGCTGTTCCTGACCGGTGGCAATGATGTGCAACTGGATCGTCGTGTACTTGCCGTTGGTACTCTGGCGCTCGGCCAGGGTCTTGTGGTCAACGGTGGCATGTTTTTCAAGGATCGCGATGATCTTGTCCTTGAAACCCACGCCAGTGTCGCCGATTACCTTGATGGGGTAATCCGCGCAGGGAAATTCGATTTTTGGCGCCTTTACTTCGTCTGTCATGGCGTAACGGCCTCGTAAGCCGTGGTAACGCACATGGCCCCGCTCCGGATGGGAACGAGGCCATGCAGGTCAACACATCAATCAGTTGAACAAGCCGTAGAAGAATAGACGGATGCTATCCCAGATGCGGCGGAAGATACCACCTTCCTCGACCGCGTCCAGAGCGATCAGGTCAGCGCTGTGCACCACTTTGTCGTCCAGTTTGACTTCGACTTTACCGATCACGTCGCCCTTGGCGATGGGAGCGGTCAGTTGCGGGTTCATGGTCATGCTCGCAGCGAGCTTCTTGAGCTGGCCTTTGGGCAGGGTCATGGTCAGGTCCTGGGCCAGGCCGGCCTTGACCTGGTTGGTCGAGCCTTTCCAGACCTGGGCCTGGGCCAATTCGGTGCCCTTCTGGTAGAAGGTCTGGGTTTCGAAGAAGCGGAAGCCGTAGGTCAACAGCTTCTGGGTCTCGGCGGCCCGGGCCACTTCGCTGTTGGTGCCGAAGACGACGGCGATCAGGCGCATGCCATCACGCACCGCCGAAGACACCATGCAATAACCAGCCTCTTCGGTGTGACCGGTCTTCAGGCCATCGACAGTCTTGTCGCGCCACAGCAGCAGGTTGCGGTTAGGCTGCTTGATGCCATTCCAGAAGAATTCCTTCTGGGAGTAGATGGCGTAGTGCGCCGGGTCTTCATGGATGATTGCCCGGGCCAGGATCGCCATGTCGTGAGCCGACGAATAGTGCTCAGGGTTCGGCAGGCCGGTGGGGTTCATGAAGTGGCTGTTGGTCATGCCCAGGTCGGCCACGGTTTTGTTCATCATGTCGGCGAACGCATCTTCGCTGCCGGCGATGTGCTCGGCCAGGGCGACGCTGGCGTCGTTACCGGACTGGATGATGATGCCGTGCAGCAGGTCGCTGACGGTCACTTGCGAACCGACCTTGATGAACATCCGCGAACCGCCGGTGCGCCAGGCGTTTTCGCTGACGGTCACCGGATCGTTTTCACCGATCTGGCCGCGACGGATTTCCAGGGTGGCGATGTAGGCGGTCATCAGCTTGGTCAGGCTGGCCGGTGGCAGACGCTGGTCACCGTTGTTCTCTACCAGCACCTCGCCGCTGCTGGCATCCATGAGCACAAAGGACTTGGCGGCCAATTGAGGGGGCGCCGGCATCATCTCGACCGCGAACGCGGCCGGTGAGAGAAGCAGCGGGACTAGCAGGCAAAGGCGTTTGGCAAAGGTGGTGATGTTCATCCGTCTCTCGAAATCGCTAATGGGACTGCCCGAAGGCAGAACTAAACAGGCAGCTTTCTAACGAGCTGCCGCGTATTTAAGTTGCTCACTCACACCCTTGCCGGGCTTTTATTATTCATGGAGCCAACAACCTGACCCGCTCCAACCGCAAGCGGGCCTCATTCAATCACTCAGCGGTGACCAGGCTCGGCGAGCCGAGATTGGCCAGGCGCACGCTGTTCTGCACCTGCTGGACTTCACCCGGAGAACCGATCGGCCCCAGGCGCACCCGATGCAGTGTCTGCTGGTTGCGCACGATCGAGCTGATGAACACCGGGGCGCTCACCATCGAGCTGAGTTTGGACCTCAGCAGCTCGGCAGCGTCCGGGTTGGCGAACGCGCCCACTTGCAGAAACTGGCCAGACGCTGTTGCAGAAGCGTTTTTTTTGCATCGATCTGTACCGGCAGCACGGCCGCGGCGTGTTGCTGCGGCGGTGGCGTCCATTGCTCGACCGTGCCGGTGGACGCCGTCACGGTGGGCGCGGCATTTTGCGCCACTTTCGGCTCGTTGAGCATCAAAGGCGCCGGACGGCCACGCTGGGCCCACCATTCCTGCGGGTCGATGCCCTCGACCTTGACCCGGGCGGTGCCAGTTTCAGCGTAACCGAGTTTTTTCGCCGCCGCATACGACAGGTCGATGATGCGGTCGGAATAGAACGGTCCACGGTCATTGACCCGCAGGATCACGCTCTTGTTGTTGTCCAGGTTGGTCACCCGCACATAGCTGGGCAGCGGCAAGGTCTTGTGGGCCGCGCTCATGCCATACAGGTCATACACTTCGCCGTTGGCGGTGTTCTGGCCATGGAACTTGGTGCCGTACCAGGACGCCGTGCCCGAGGCCACGTAGCGCTTGGAGTCGGCCATCGGGAAATAGGTCTTGCCCAGCACCGTGTACGGGTTGGCCTTGTAGGGGCCGGTGTGCAGGGTCGGCGTGGCGTCGGGAATACGCGAGACATCCACGTCCCACCACGGCGCGCCGTCCTTGTGGGCCCGGTTGATGTCCAGGCCCGGCGTCGCACGCACGGCGGTGGTGTTTTTCTGGACCGGCGCACGGCTGGTCGAACAACTGACGACCAGCAGCGACAGCGCAGCCAACGCCACGAGTTTGAGGGGTTTAGCCTTCAGGGGTAGATGGGTAGGCAATGCCCGCATTATTTGACGCCCCGTGCTTTGACCAGCTCTTCAGACAGTTGATATACGGCCATGGCGTACATCACGCTGCGGTTATAACGCGTAATCGCGTAGAAATTCTTCAGGCCCATCCAGTATTCGGGGCCTTGTTCGCCTTCCAGGCGCATCGCGGTGACCGGCATGTCGTCACGCAGCGCATCATGACTCGACCAGCCCAACGCCCGCAACTCCCCGACGGTTTTCGTCGGCTCGATGCCCTCGGTCAGGCCCTCGTCCACTTGCTCGCCACGCACGTCGGCACGGCTGACCACCGGCTGGCCGGTTTCCCAGCCGTGACGCTTGAAATAGCTGGCGACACTGCCGATGGCATCGGTCGGGTTGGTCCAGATATTGATGTGGCCATCACCATCGAAGTCCACCGCATAGGCGCGAAAACTGCTCGGCATGAATTGCGGCAGGCCCATGGCCCCGGCGTAGGAACCCTTGAGGGTCAGCGGATCGACCTGCTCTTCGCGGGCCAGCAGCAGAAACTCGCGCAGCTCCTTGCGGAAGAACTCGGCACGCGGCGGGTAATCGAAGCCCAAGGTCGACAGTGCGTCGATCACCCGGAAATTCCCGGTATTGCGGCCAAAGAAGGTCTCGACGCCAATGATCGACACAATGAACTGGGCCGGCACGCCGTATTCCTGCTCGGCACGGGTCAGTGCCGCCTCGTGCTGGCGCCAGAAGTCCACGCCCCGGGCGATACGCGCCTCGGTGATGAACATCGGCCGGTACTCGCTCCACTGCTTGACCCGCTCGGCAGGCCGGGAGATCGCATCGAGGATCGACTGCTTGCGCTCGGCCTCGCGAAACACCCCCATCAGTTGCTCACCGGCAAAACCGTAGTCGCGGGTCATCTCACCGACGAATTCGGCCACCTGTGGCGAGCCTTCGTATTCACCGGCCCAGGCCTGCGACGCACTGCCGAGGAAGCCGACCAGGCCGATCCACGGCGCATATCGCGTCGACCAGCCACGCATTGCTTGCATTGAACTCTTCACCTTATTCAAACCTGCGCGATCCACTTGCGATGCGTATGAATCGACATCAAAACCCCAAACGCTGACAGTAGTGTCACCAGCGAAGTTCCTCCGTAGCTAATGAAAGGCAACGGCACCCCCACGACCGGCAACAGGCCACTGACCATACCGATGTTGACGAAAACGTAAACAAAAAACGTCATGGTCAGGCTGCCCGCGAGCAATTTACCGAACAGCGTCTGGGCCTGGGCAGTGATCACCAGCCCCCGGCCGATCAGCAATAAATAGATCAGCAGCAGCACGCAGATGCCTACCAGGCCGAACTCCTCGCCCAATACGGCGATGATGAAGTCGGTGTGGCTTTCCGGCAAAAAGTCCAGGTGCGACTGGGTGCCCATCAGCCACCCCTTGCCGAACACGCCGCCGGAGCCGATGGCGGCCTTGGACTGGATAATGTTCCAGCCGGTGCCCAGCGGATCGCTCTCCGGGTCGAGGAACGTCAGCACCCGCTGCTTCTGGTAGTCGTGCATCACGAAGTACCACATGGCCACCGACACCGGCACGGCGGCGGCGATCACGCTGAGGATCCAGCGCCAGCGCAGCCCACCCATGAACAGCACGAACGCGCCGCCGGCCAGGATCAGCAGCGAGGTGCCGAGGTCCGGCTGGCGGACGATCAGGATGAACGGGATGCCGATCAGCAACAGGCTGATGCACACATGCTTGAGCTGCGGCGGCAAGGAACGCTTGGCCAGGTACCAGGCGATGGTCGCCGGCATGATGATCTTGAGGAACTCCGAAGGCTGGAAGCGGATCACCCCGGGGATGTTGATCCAGCGGGTGGCGCCCATGGCGTTGTGGCCCATGATGTCCACCACCACCAACAAGCAGACCCCTACCACATAGGCCAGTGGCACCCAGCGCGCCATGAACCGCGGTTCGAGCTGGGCGATGACGATCATCGACACCAGGCCGATGCCGAACGAGGTGGCTTGCTTGGCCAGCAGGTCCCAGCTCTTGCCGCTGGCCGAATACAGCACGAACAGACTGCCCGCGGCCAGGGTCAGCAGCAGGATCAGCAACGGGCCATCGATGTGCATGCGCTGCAACAAGGTGGCGCGACGGCGCATCACGTCTTCGCTGGAGAGGATCCGGTCGAAATTATTCTTCACGGGCCGTAGCCTCCGCAGTGATGGGGCTTGCGTATTCGGGCTTGAGCTGGCCGTGCTCATCCAGCAGCCAGGCGTCCATGATCTGGCGCACCACCGGCGCGGCGACGCCGGACCCCGACTCGCCGTTCTCGACCATCACCGCCACGACGATCTTCGGGTCGTCGGCCGGCGCGAAGCCGACGAACAAGGCGTGGTCGCGGTGGCGCTCCTGGACCTTGGTGCGGTCGTACTTCTCGCCCTGCTTGATGGCGACGACCTGGGCCGTACCGCTCTTGCCGGCAATGCGGTATTGCGCGCCGATGGCCGCCTTGCGGGCAGTGCCGCGAGCGCCGTGCATCACCTGCTGCATGCCGATGTTGACCTTCTGCCAGTCCGACGGGTTGCGCAGGATGATGTCCGGCATCGGGTCCGGGTCCACTGGCTTCTGGCCTTCGATGGTCTTGGCCAGGTGCGGGCGATACCACTTGCCCTTGCTCGCCACCAGCGCCGTGGCCTGGGCCAATTGCAAGGGCGTTGCCTGCATGTAGCCCTGGCCGATCCCCAGGATCAGGGTTTCGCCGGGGAACCAGGCCTGGCGCCGGGTCGCCCGCTTCCACTCACGGGATGGCATCAGGCCGGGCGATTCTTCGAACATGTCCAGGGAAACTTTCTGACCAAGGCCAAACTTGTTCATGTAGGACGACAGCCGATCGATCCCCAGCTTATGGGCCAGGTCATAGAAGTAGGTGTCGTTGGAACGCATGATCGCCGTTTCCAGGTCCACATAACCGTCGCCGGTGCGGTTCCAGTTGCGGTACTTGTGGTCGTAGTTCGGCAGTTGGTAATAACCCGGGTCGTAGACCCGGGTCGACGCGGTGACCACGCCAGCATCCAGCCCGGCAATCGCCACGGCCGGCTTGATGGTCGAACCCGGGGGATAGAGGCCGCGCAACACGCGGTTGAACAGCGGTCGGTCGATGGAATCGCGCAGCTCGGCGTAGGCCTTGAAGCTGATGCCGGTGACGAACAGGTTCGGGTCGAAACTCGGTTGGCTGACCATCGCCAGCACCTCGCCGGTGTTCGGGTCCAGTGCCACCACCGCGCCACGCCGCCCGCCCAGCGCCGCCTCGGCGGCCTCTTGCAGCTTGATGTCCAGGCTCAGGACGATGTCCTTGCCAGGGATCGGATCGGTGCGCTTGAGCACCCGCAATACGCGACCGCGGGCGTTGGTCTCGACTTCCTCGTAACCCACCTGGCCATGCAGTTCGGGCTCGTAGAAGCGCTCGATACCGGTCTTGCCGATATGGTGGGTGCCGCTGTAATTGACCGGATCGAGGGTCTTGAGCTCTTTCTCGTTGATCCGTCCCATGTAGCCGACCGAGTGGGCAAAGTGTGGCCCCTGGGGATAATGCCGCACCAACTGCGCCACCACCTCGACGCCGGGCAGGCGGAACTGGTTCACGGCGATCAGGGCGATCTGCTCTTCGGTCAGCTCGAACAAAATCGGCACCGGCTCGAACGGCCGTCGCCCCTGACGCATGCGCTTCTCGAAAATCGCCCGGTCGTCGGGCGTCAGTTGCAGCACCTCGACGATCACGTCGAGTACCTGCTGCCAGTCGCCGGACCGCTCGCGGGTCATGCTCAGGCTGAAGCTGGGCCGGTTATCCGCCACCACCACGCCATTGCGGTCGAAGATCAGCCCGCGGGTCGGAGGAATCGGTTGCACATGCACCCGGTTGTTTTCCGATAGGGTCGAGTGGTACTCGTACTGGATCACCTGGAGGAAATACAAACGCGCAATCAGCACGCCGATCAGCACCACCACCGTAATAGCGCCGAACACGACGCGGCCCCGTACCAGACGGGCGTCTTTTTCGTGGTCCTTGATACGGATCGGCTGGGGCATGAGGGCAGGATTACTTGTGGTAAGGGTGCCCGGACAGGACTGTCCAGGCACGATACAACTGTTCGCCGATCAGGATCCGCACCAGCGGGTGCGGCAACGTCAACGGCGACAACGACCAGCGCTGATCGGCCCGGGCACAGACTTCCGGCGCCAGCCCTTCCGGGCCACCGACCATGAAGTTGACCGTGCGCGCGTCCAGCCGCCAGCGATCGAGCTCCACCGCCAGTTGCTCGGTGCTCCAGGGCTTGCCGTGGACTTCGAGGGTGACGATGCGCTCGTTCGGCCCGACCTTGGCCAACATGGCTTCGCCTTCCTGGCGGATGAAACGCGCCACGTCGGCGTTCTTGCCACGGGTGTTGAGCGGAATTTCCACCAGTTCCAGGGCCAGCTCGGACGGAAGACGCTTGGCATATTCATGCCAGCCTTCTTCCACCCACTTGGGCATGCGAGAACCGACGGCGATCAGGCGCAGTCGCACAGCGGTCCCTTATTGCTGGTCTTTGTTGAGCTTGGTGAAGTGCTCATGGGGGTTTTCCGGGCTGTGGTGCGCGGCGCTGGCCGAACGGCTTTGCTCGGCACCGGCCCACAGGCGTTCCAGGTCGTAGAACTGGCGCGCCGAGGCGGTCATCATGTGCACGATGACATCGTCCATGTCCAACAGCACCCAGTCGCTGTCGCCCTTGCCTTCTTCACCCAGCGGCTTGACGCCCTGGGCCTTGACCGCTTCGCGGACCTTGTCCAGCATCGCGCCGATCTGGCGGTTGGAGGTACCGGTGGCGATGATCATGTAGTCGGTGATGCTCTGCTTGTCACGAACGTCGATCACCTGGATGTCCTGGGCCTTGACGTCTTCCAGGGCCGCCACGGCCACCTTGACCAGCTCTTCGCCGACCAGCGCCACGCCGGTGTGGGCCTCTACGGGCAGCGGGGCGCTCTTGAACGTGCCCTTGCGCTTTACTTTGTTTACGTCTTTGTCAGTCATATAAAACTCGTTTTGCTCGTATGTTCGGGCGCTTCGCTACACGCATTCACGTGCCTTGAAGCGCGCCTCTTTCAGTTCGACGCACGGTAAAGCCCGTGCGCATCGATGTAGGCCAGGACCGCGTCGGGCACCAGGAAACGTACCGACTTACCGCTGGCCAGCAGTTGACGGATCTGGGTGGCGGATACCGCGAGCGGCGTCTGCCAGACGAATGCAATCTGTCCGCTCGGCCCTTTCAGGGCCAGCGGGTCGCTCACCGAGCGGGCCGCCAGCAGGTTGCGCAAGGCATCCGGCGGCTCGCTGTCGGCATCCGGGCGTTGCAACACCAGGATGTGGCAATGCTGGAGCAACTCTTCCCAGCGATGCCAAGTGGGCAGGCCGCAAAATGCGTCCCAGCCCAAAAGCAGAAAAACCTGGGCATCAACGGCCAGTTCGGCACGCATCAGCTCCAGGGTATCAATGGTGTAGGACGGCTTGTCCCGCTGCAATTCGCGGGCGTCCACCACCAGTGGTGCCACACCGGCCACCGCGCACTCGACCATCGCCAGGCGGTCCTGCGCCGACACCTGCGGCATGTCCCGATGAGGCGGCCGGGCGCTGGGCGTCAGGCGTAGCTCATCGAGGGCCAGGGCGTCGGCAACTTCCAGCGCACCGCGCAGATGGCCGATGTGCACCGGGTCGAACGTGCCGCCCAGGATACCGATGCGCCGGGGCGGGATTGTCGTCGTCACAGCGGCCGGCGATTCGAGGTCGCCCAAGTCAGACCGGCTCCTGTCCGCGCAACTGGCCATCACCGACCACGATGTACTTCTCGCAGGTCAGGCCTTCCAGACCGACCGGGCCGCGGGCGTGCAGCTTATCAGTAGAAATGCCGATCTCGGCACCCAATCCGTATTCAAAGCCATCGGCGAAGCAGGTCGGGGTGTTGATCATCACCGATGCCGAGTCGACTTCGGCCACGAACCGCCGGATTTCGCCCTGGTGTTCACTGACGATGGAATCGGTGTGGTGCGAGCCGTGGCGGTTGATGTGGTCGATGGCCTGGTCCAGCCCGTCGACCACACGGATCGACAAAATCGGCGCCAGGTATTCGGTGTCCCAGTCTTCTGCCGTGGCCGCGACGGCCTCGATGATCGCCCGGGTACGCTCGCAACCACGCAGCTCGACGCCTTTTTCGCGGAACTGGGCGGCCATCGAGGGCAAAAAGTCCTGGGCAACGGCCTGGTCCACCAGCAGGGTTTCCATCGCGCCGCAGATACCGTAGCGGTAGGTCTTGGCGTTGAAAGCGATGCGCTGGGCCTTCGGCAATTCGGCGTGGGCACTGACGTAGACGTGGCAGATGCCGTCCAGGTGCTTGATCACCGGCACGCGGGCGTCACGGCTGACCCGCTCGATCAGGCCCTTGCCGCCACGGGGTACGATGACATCGACGTACTCGGGCATGGTGATCAGGGCGCCGACCGCGGCGCGGTCGGTGGTTTCCACCACTTGCACCACGGCCGCCGGCAAATCGGCCTCGGCCAGGCCGCGCTGGATGCAGGCGGCAATGGCGCGGTTGGAATGGATGGCCTCGGAGCCGCCACGCAGGATGGTCGCGTTACCCGACTTCAGGCACAGGCTCGCGGCGTCGATGGTCACGTTCGGCCGCGACTCGTAGATGATCCCGACCACGCCCAGGGGCACGCGCATCTTGCCGACCTGGATGCCCGACGGACGGTAGCTCATGTCGCGGATCGCCCCGACCGGGTCCGGCAGGGCCGCGACCTGGCGCAGACCGACGATCATGCCGTCGATGCGTGCCGGGGTCAGCGCCAGACGCTCGAGCATGGCCGGCTCCAGACCATTGGCCCGGCCAGCGGCCAGGTCCAGCTCGTTGGCGGCGGACAACTCGGCGCGCGCGGCGTCCAGCGCATTGGCGGCGGCCTGCAGGGCGCGGTTTTTCTGCGCGGTGCTGGCCCGGCCGATGATGCGCGACGCTTCGCGAGCGGCGCGACCCAGGCGGGTCATGTAGTCAAGAACGGACTCAGTCATGGTCTGTGTGGTCTTGGCGATGGGGAAAGCGGCAGATTATAGCTGTCGTAACCCTCGACTAACAGCATGGACTCGCAGTGGTGACCGGCGGAGAAGCAAAACAGGCGTAAACAGCCGGTTGAAGCAGGTGTTCAGCGGTGATTAAGCTTTGCATTGCTATCATCGCACTTCCTTTGGCCTCACTTCGTCTATCGCCATGACCGATTTGCCATCGCCCAACGCCCTGCCCCACGCCTTTTTCGACCGCGACGCCCAGGTGCTTGCCAAAGACCTGCTGGGCAAAGTCATCCGCCACAAGGTCGGCGACCTGTGGCTCAGCGCGCGGATCATCGAGACCGAGGCGTATTACTTCGCGGAAAAGGGCAGCCACGCCTCCCTGGGCTACACGGAAAAACGTAAGGCTTTATTTCTGGATGGCGGGCACATCTATATGTACTACGCCCGGGGCGGCGATTCGCTGAACTTCAGCGCCCAGGGCCCCGGCAATGCGGTGCTGATCAAATCGGCGTACCCGTGGGTCGATGCCCTTTCCGGGCCGGCGGGCCTGGCGCAGATGTTATTGAACAACCCCGACGCCCAAGGCCGACCGCGTACACCGCAAAAACTCTGTGCCGGCCAGACCCTGTTATGCAAAGCTTTGGGGCTGAAAGTGCCGGACTGGGACGCCAAGCGCTTCGACCCCGAGCGCTTGCTGGTGGAAGACGTGGGCGTGCCAACGGTCAATGCGATCCAGACCACTCGCCTGGGCATTCCCCTGGGACGGGACGAGCACCTGCCCTACCGTTTTGTCGATGCGGCCTATGCCCCGTGGTGTACCCGTAATCCGTTGCGGCGGGGGCAGGTCGAAGGGCGTGATTACTTTTTGCTTTCCTGATGAAACACCGCATACCCCTTGCTCGCGAATGCGGCGTGTCAGTTGATATTGATGTACCTGACACACTGCATTCGCGAGCAAGCCCGCTCCCACAATGGATCTTCAGTGGATGCGAACTTTTGTTACACCCTGAATTACCTGTGGGGAGCTTGCTCGCGATGGCGTCGGGTCAGCAGAATGGGGGCTGACTGACACACAGCTATCGCGAGCAAGCTCGCTCCCACAGTTGATGTTCAGTGGCCACAGGTTTTGTGTTCACAACAGAATCCCACAGGGGATTCGGTGCATGCCCATCACTATTCAATGGAGTTGTTCTTATGGGCCCATGGCTCGATAGCATCACCGGTTGGTTGACCGTCAACCCGCAATGGCTGGCGGTGGCGGTGTTCATCGTCGCCTGCGTGGAATGCCTGGCCATCGCCGGTCTGATCGTGCCGGGCACGGTGCTGCTGTTTGCGATTGCGGTGCTGGCCGGCAGCGGCGCATTGTCCTTGGGCGAGACGCTGCTGCTGGGCCTGCTCGGGGGTTTGCTGGGGGACCTGGTGTCGTACTTCCTCGGCCGGCATTTCCACCAGAACATCCGGCGCCTGCCGGGGCTGCGGCATCACCCGGAATGGATGAGCGCCGCGGAAAGCTATTTCCAGCGCTACGGCATCGCCAGCCTGCTGGTGGGCCGTTTCATCGGCCCGCTACGGCCGATGTTGCCGATGGTGGCCGGGATGTGCGACATGCCGTTCCCGCGCTTCGCCGCCGTCAGCGTGTTGGCCGCGTCGGGCTGGACCGTGGCCTACCTGTTGCCGGGCTGGGCCACCGGGGCGGCGTTTCGCCTGCCGCTGCCCGAAGGTTTCTGGCCCCAGGCCGGCGTGGTCATCGGCAGTATCGCGGTGATGATCGGGTTGAGCGTCAACAGCACCCTGCGGCGCCATCGTCATGCCACAGCACTGATCGCCGGCATCGGCCTGGTGATCCTGATCGGCCTGTTCATCGGCTTTCGCTACCTGACGGCGTTCGACCAAGGCTTGATGGCCCTGGTCCAAGAGCATCGCGGCCCGACGCTGGATGAAATCGCCGTGACCTTTACGCTGATCGGCGAATTCCGCTACATGTTGATTGTGTGCAGCCTGGTGACCGGGTTGCTGCTGTTGGCACGGCAATGGCGCCAGGCAATCTTCGCCGGGGGCACGATGCTGTTCACCGCCCTGGCCAATACCGGCTGCAAACACTTCTTTGCCCGTGTGCGCCCGGAAATCCTCACCGACCCGCTGACCAGCTACAGCATGCCCAGCGGCCATTCCTCCGGGGCATTCGCGCTGTTCCTGACCCTCGCCGTCCTGGCCGGCCGCGGTCAACCGCCACGCCTGCGCCTGACCTGGCTGCTGCTGGGCTGCCTGCCGGCACTGGCCATTGCCCTGTCGCGGGTCTACCTTGGCGCGCACTGGCCCAGCGACATCGTCGCCGGGGCGATGCTCGCCGCCAGCATCTGTGCGGCCGCCCTGTGGTTGAGCCAGCGCCAGACCCCGCTGCCGGCCATGCCGCCGAAAGTCTGGTGGCTGGTCCTGCCGGCGCTGGTGGCGGTGTTCAGCTTCTTCGCCCTGCGGCATTTGCCCCATGCGATGTTGCGGTATGCCTATTAGGCAATCGCGAGCAAGCTCGCTCCCACAGGAGATTTGTGGCGCACGCCAATCCCGCAGCCAACCCAATACCACTGTGGGAGCGAGCTTGCTCGCGATGACGGCTGCACAGTCGACATTGATGCAAGCTGACCCACCGCTATCGCGAGCAAGCTCGCTCCCACAGGGGGGGCGGTGTTGTTCGGTGGATAGGAGGGGTGTCAGGCGAAGAGCTCACCTTGCAACTCATCGAGCAACGCCTGGATCGCATCCAGGCGCTGTTGCGGGTCGTCGAGTTGCAGCAGGTCGATCTTGTCCAGCTCATTGAACGGCAGCAGGTAGGCCAGTTGATTGGCCAGCGATTGCTGGCCGGTCGCTTCGGTGCCCATGTTCAGGGCCTCGACCATCGGGTGCTCGGCCAGGGCCTTGAGCAGCGCCACCAGGTCGGCGTCTTCATCCTGCAGCGGTTGCTCCGGCTCTTCTTCCAGCCACTCGACCTCGGCGACCGTCAGTTGATCGGCCTGGACGCTGCTGTCATGGACGATAAAGCGCCGCCCACCCTGCACGCGAATGCCCAGCAGACCATTGTCCTGCTGGGAAAAATCGGTAATGCGCGCTTCACAACCGACCCGCGCGTAGCCTTCAGGCGCGATGCCGACTTCCTCGCCATCGAGGATGCACACCACCCCGAAGCCTTCACCCTTTTTCATGCAGCGCCCGATCATGTCGAGGTAGCGCGCCTCGAAAATCTGCAAGTCGAGGATGCAACCGGGGAACAGCACGGTGCTCAACGGGAAAAGCGGCAAGCTCATAACCAGATCCTTAAACGGTCATCGACACCACCAACGGCAATAGCACTGCCGTGGCCACGCCCATCAGACTCATCGCCAGCGCCGCAAAGGCACCCGACTCTTCGCTTTCCTGCAACGCCACCGACGTGCCCACCGCATGGGCCGCCAGCCCCAGGGCCATGCCCCGGGCCTCAGGGCTATGGACACCCAACCGGGTCAGAATGCTCGGGCCGAGGATCGCCCCAAGCACACCGGTGATCAACACGAACACCGCCGCCATGGCCGCCACGCCGCCGATCTGCTCGGCCACCAGCATGGCGATCGGCGAAGTCACGGACTTGGGCGCCATGGTCATCAGGATCATGTGCTCGGCCCCAAAAGCCCAGCCCAGCAACACCGCGGAGCCCGTGGCAAACACCCCGGCTATCACCAGCGTAGTAAAAATCGGCCAGAACAACTGCCGGATCCGTCGCAGGTTCAAATACAGCGGCACCGCCAGGGCGACCGTGGCCGGACCCAGCAGAATGCTGAGGATCTCGGTGCTCTTGCGATACTCGGCATAGCCGATGCCGCAGCCGACCAGCACGCCGATCAACAGCACCATCGACATCAGCACCGGTTGCAGGAACACCCAGCGGGTCTTCTCGAATGCCGCCAGCACCAGTTGATAGGCGCCCAAGGTAATGCCGATGCCGAACAGCGGATGGTGGATCACCGAGGTCCAAGCGCCCTGCCAGTCGAGCATCATTGGCTGTCCTCCGGGGCGGCGACGTGACGGCGGGCCAGGCGCTGCATCAACACCCCCGTCAGCGCCACGGACAGCACCAGCGACAAGGTCAACGCGCCAACGATGGCCCAGAAATCGGCGGCAATCGCCCCGGCATAAACCATCACCCCCACCGCAGGCGGTACCAGCAGCAAAGGCAAGTAACGCAGCAGGCTGCCGGCGGCCAGGTTCAGCGGCTCGCTGACTTCGCCGCGCACCACCAGATAGCCCAGCAGCAACAGCAGGCCAATGATCGGCCCTGGCAGCACCGGCAAAAACAAATGATTGATCGCAGTGCCCAGCAATTGAAACAGCACCAGCCAGGTCAGGCCCCGTAGCAACATCCGCTCTCTCCCCCAGCAACAGACCCAATGAACGCGCCAATTCGATTCACGGCGTGATTGTGTGGCGAGGGAGCTCGCTCCCGCTTGAGTGCGAAGCGCTCATAAAATGGGGCCGCTGCGCAGCCCAGCGGGAGCAAGCTCCCTCGCCACGAAATCAAACGCACACGTTAAGTGAACGCAATTGCAAAGAATGCGCCGGCATTATAAGCATGCCCGCGCTATGGTTCGGCATTCGTAAAAAGCATGGTCGATGACCTGCCCGGCGCGTCATGTTGATCTACAGTGGTTCTCCGGGGACGCCAATCCCCGTTCCAGAAAAAGTAAAACGATGAACCCAAGGAGAGTCTCAATGCCCTACGTCCCCGTTGCAGCGCTCAAAGATTATGTCGGCAAGGAACTTGGACGTTCCGAATGGCTTACCATCGATCAGGAGCGCATCAACCTGTTCGCCGAAGCCACTGGCGACTTTCAGTTCATCCACGTCGATCCGGTCAAGGCCGCGCAGACCCCGTTCGGCAGCACCATCGCCCACGGTTTCCTGTCGCTGTCGCTGATGCCCAAGCTGATGGAAGACATCCTGATCCTGCCCGAGGGCGTGAAGATGGTCGTCAACTACGGGCTGGACAGCGTGCGCTTCATCCAACCGGTGAAAGTCGACTCCAAGGTCCGGCTCAAGGTCGACCTGGTGGACGCCACCGAGAAAAAACCCGGCCAATGGCTGCTCAAGGCCACCGCCACCCTGGAAATCGAAGGCTCGGAAAAACCGGCCTACATCGCCGAGCCGCTGTCGCTCTGCTTCGTGTAAACCTGCGCAAATGCGAAACCGTCCAGGCAGTTTCGCATCGCTTTTCTATGTCTAGGGGGCATAGCTGCGGCATACTCGTGGCCTGATGACCTGGATCCCGTTATGCGCTTACTCGTCCCACTGACCCTGACCCTGTTGCTCGCCGCCTGTGGCGACGGCGAATCGCCGCTGCCTCCCGACGCGCGCCTGCCCGACGGCGGCCGCTATCGCGGCGACCTGGTGGATGGCCTGCTGCAAGGCCAAGGGCGCATCGACTACCCCAACGGCAGTTGGTACGCCGGGCAGTTCGACAAAGGCCAGTGGCACGGCACCGGGGAATGGCATGGCAGCAATGGCGAGGTCTATCGTGGCCAGTTCCATCAGGGCCTGTTCCACGGCCAGGGCAGCCTGACCACACCGACCAGCAGCTACACCGGCGGCTTCAAGCTGGGCCGCCGGGACGGTGAAGGGACGCTCAAGGAAAACGGCACAACCTACCGGGGCGAGTTCAAAGCCGACCGCTATTCCGGCCTTGGACGCCTGGAACTCGACGACGGCAGCCAGTACCAGGGCCCCTTCGTCAACGGCAAGCCCAACGGTGAAGGCCAGCGCTTCGACGCCAGTGGCAACCAGTTCACCGGGCATTTTGTCGATGGGCAACTGCAGGGCAAGGGCACCTTCAACAGCGCCGAGGGGGATGTCTACATCGGCGGTTTCAGGAACAACCAGCTCAACGGTCGCGGTCGCTACGAAAATGCCGACGGCGACGTCTGGATCGGCCAGTTCAAGGAGGGCGCGCTGACCGGCAAGGGCGAATTGATCGGCGCCGACGGCAGCCATTACCTCGGCCAATTCAATGACTGGCGCTTTACTGGCGAGGGCCGCCTGAACCTGCCCGACGGCAGCTTCTACATCGGCCAGTTCGAAAGCGACAGCTACCACGGGCGCGGCACGTTGGTGTTGACCGATGGCACGGTGCAAAGCGGCACCTGGGCCAAGGGCCAACGGGTGCGCGACGCGGACGGCAGGTTGTTGCCGGATGTGCTCGAACTCGGCCTGCTGGCCCAGGGCCGCCTGCTGGAGGACGCCCTGGCCAATATCCCGGCCTCGACCCCGGCGGTGGAACTGTACACCCTGACCCTGGGCGGCGACGGCAAGCAAAGCGTGTTCCTGCGCGAATCCGACTATGTGGCCAACATGCTCGCCAGCCGTTTCGGCGCGTTCGGCCAGATCCGCCTGGTAAACCACCGCGATCACCTCGGCGATCGGCCCATGGCCAGCCGCGAGAGCCTGCGCCGCGCCGCTGCCACCCTGGCCGAACGCAGTGGCCCGGAAGACCTGATTTTCATCTACCTGACCAGCCACGGCACCAGCGAGCATGAGCTGGTGCTCGACCAACCACGCATGGAACTGGCCGACCTGCCCGCCGATGAACTGGCCGCGGTCCTGGCGCCGCTGAAGAACCGCGACAAGATCGTGGTGATCTCGGCCTGCTATTCCGGCGGCTTCATCCCGGCGCTCAAGGATGAACGTACGCTGATCATGACCGCCTCCCGCGCCGACCGGGTGTCCTTCGGCTGCTCCGAGGAAGCCAACTTCACCTATTTCGGCGATGCGCTGTTCGCCCAGGCATTGAACCAGACCGACGACCTGGAAAAGGCCTTCAAGCGGGCCAAGGCCACCGTGGCCGAACGCGAACAAGCAGACAATTTCGAAGCCTCCGAACCGCAGATGTGGGCGCCCAGGACGGTCCTCTCTCACTGGCAACTGCTGCGCAAACAGCAGGCGCGTAAAGCATTGCAAAGTGCGGCATTGAACGACGAGGCGACAAAGAGCAACTAAGCTGAACCGTATCAAGGGGGAAACACTATGTACTTGACGCCTCAGCATGTTTTGCTCGCCGGAGCTACCGGCCTGACCGGGGAACATCTACTGGATCGGCTGCTCAATGAGCCGACCATCACTCGCGTACTAGCGCCTTCACGTCGGCCACTGGCCGAGCATCCACACTTGGAAAACCCGGTTGGGGAACCGGTCCAGGTGCTGCCACAGCTCAGCGGCCAGGTCGACATCGCCTTTTGCTGCCTCGGCACGACCATCAAGAAAGCCGGCTCTGAAGCCGCCTTTCGCGCAGTGGACCTCGACCTGGTCGTGGCGTTTGCCAAGCGCGCCCGGGAACTGGGGGCACGGCACCTGGTGGTGATCAGTGCATTGGGGGCCGACGCCAAGTCATCGATCTTCTACAACCGGGTCAAGGGTGAAATGGAAGCGGCACTCAAGGCTCAGGGCTGGCCGCAGTTGACCATCTGCCGCCCTTCCCTGCTGCTGGGCGACCGCGTCGAACCACGCCTGGCCGAGCAACTGGCCGGGCCGTTGTCGAGGCTGATCCCGGGCAAGTACCACGGCATCGAAGCCTGCCAACTGGCCCGGGCCATGTGGCGTTTGGCGCTGGAAGAACAGGATGGGGTGCGGGTGGTGGAGTCGGATGAGTTGCGCAAGCTCGGCAAATAAAGTGACACCTGGGACAGCGCGATCATTGTGGCGAGGGGATTTATCCCCGCTGGGCTGCAAAGCAGCCCCCCAAATGACCCAAAGGGTCATGCAGCTGCCAGGGGTAATAGCCCAGTCTTTGGGGACTGCTTCGCAGTCCAGCGGGGATAAATCCCCTCGCCACAGATAAATCCTTCAGCACAGATAGATCTTTTACAACCCACCTGTAGCCTGAAACCCCACACCTATCGCCGTAAACAACGACAACGGCAACAACAAGGTATCGAGCAGCGCACTGCCCGGCAGATCGAGCCCCGGGTAACGCGGTGCCTCGGCGCCAAAGCGGTCCTTGGCGCAGCAGCCACCGTTGAGGGCGTACAGATCCAGGCGTGTCCCGGCGTACACCACCGGCGCGCCAGGCTTGGCGGCGTCGAGGGTGCGGGCGGTGGCGCAGCCGGTCAGTTGCAGCGCCAGCAGCGCGATCAGCAGCTTATTCATCGCTGCTCAAATGATGCTCGCCCCAGCGCGGCAACATGTCCTGGGGGATGTTCAGCAGATTGAGGATCCGCGCGACCACGAAATCGATCAGGTCATCAATGGTCTGCGGCTGGTGATAGAAACCCGGCGAGGCCGGCAGGATGGTCACGCCCAGGTTAGACAGTTTGAGCATGTGTTCCAGGTGAATGCTCGAATACGGCGCTTCCCGCGGCACCAGGATCAGCTGACGGCGCTCCTTGAGCGTGACGTCCGCCGCCCGCTCGATCAGGTTGTTGCAGGCCCCGGTGGCAATCGCCGACAGCGTCCCGGTGGAACACGGCACCACCACCATGGCCGCCGGCGCGCCGGAGCCCGAGGCCACCGGCGACATCCAGTCTTCCTTGCCATACACGCGAATCTGCCCCGCCGCCGCACCGGTGTACTCGGTGAGGAAGGCCTGCATCGTCTGGGTCTTGGCTGGCAGGGTCACGTCGGTCTCGGTGGCCATCACCAGTTGCGCGGCCTTGGAGATGAGGAAGTGCACCTCACGGTCCTCGCGCACCAGGCAATCGAGCAGGCGCAAGCCATACTGGGCGCCGGAGGCACCGGTCATCGCCAGCGTGATGCGTTCAGGGCCATTGCTCATTTCAGCGCCTCGGCCAGTTTGCCGTGCAGGCCGCCGAAGCCGCCGTTGCTCATGATCACCACATGGGTGCCGGGTTGGGCCTGGCTCTTCACGCGCTCGATGATGCCTTCCAGGGAATCGCTGACAATCGACGGCACCGTACACAGCGCGGCGGTGGCGCCGAGGTCCCAACCCAGGTTGGCCGGGGCGTACCAGATCACCTGGTCGGCATCGACCACGCTTTCCGGCAAGCCATCGCGGTGGGCGCCGAGCTTCATGGAGTTGGAACGCGGCTCGATGATCGCGATCAGCGGCGCGTCACCGATGCGCTTGCGCAAACCGTCGAGGGTGGTGGCGATGGCCGTTGGGTGGTGAGCGAAATCGTCGTAAATGGTGATGCCGTTGACCTCGGCGACTATCTCCATCCGCCGCTTCACGCTCTTGAACGCGCTCAACGCGGCGATGCCCATGGACGGCACCACGCCGACATGCCGGGCTGCCGCCAGGGTCGCCAGGGCGTTGGCGACGTTGTGCTGGCCGGTCATGTCCCACTCGACCACGCCTTGGGACTGGCCCTCGAACATGACTTCGAACGCCGAACCATCATCCTTGAGCAACTTCACCTGCCATTGACCGCCCGCACCGGTGGTTTGCACCGGGGTCCAGCAGCCCATTTCAATGACGCGCTGCAAGGCCGGTTCAGTGGTCGGGTGAATCACCAGGCCTTCGCTCGGAATGATGCGCACCAAATGGTGGAACTGCCGCTCGATGGCCGGCAGATCGGGGAAAATGTCGGCATGATCGAACTCAAGATTGTTGAGGATCGCCGTGCGTGGACGGTAGTGGACAAATTTCGAGCGTTTATCGAAAAACGCGCTGTCGTATTCGTCGGCCTCGATGACGAAGAACGGCGTGCCGCCCAGGCGCGCCGACACCGAGAAGTTCTGCGGCACGCCGCCGATCAGGAAGCCTGGACTCATGCTGGCGTGTTCCAGGACCCAGGCGAGCATGCTGCTGGTGGTGGTCTTGCCGTGGGTGCCGGCCACGGCCAGGACCCAACGGCCCTGCAACACGTGATCGGCCAGCCACTGCGGGCCCGACACGTACGGCAGGCCTTTGTTGAGCACGTACTCCACCGCCGGGTTGCCCCGGGACATGGCGTTGCCGATGACCACCAGGTCCGGCGCCGGGTCCAGTTGCGCAGGGTCATAGCCTTGGGTCAGCTCGATGCCCTGGGCTTCCAGCTGAGTGCTCATCGGCGGGTAGACGTTGGCGTCGGAACCGGTCACGTGATGGCCCAGCTCCTTGGCCAGGACCGCCATTGAACCCATGAAAGTGCCGCAAATACCGAGAATATGGATGTGCATAGTCGACCTCGTAAAACATGGCCGCAGGTTAGCGTAGGGAGGGGGAAATCGCACCTTGTGTTTAAACCCCGATGCACAGGCGGGCGTCTGTCGGAGCAAGGCTTGCCCGCGATAGCGGTGGATCAGCTTGCGGCGATGTTGAATGTGCCGCCGCCATCGCGAGCAAGCCCGCTCCCACAGGTGAATGTACAACCCGGCTTTTGTGGCGAGGGGATTTATCCCCGTTGGGCTGCGAAGCGGCCCCTAAACCAGGTAACTCGGCATGCCAGTAAAATTGAGTTCACTGCTTTAGGGCTGCTGCGCAGCCCAGCGGGGATAAATCCCCTCGCCACAAAGGCAGTCAGTGCTTTATCGGGCAATCGCGTGCTTGCGCAGCTTCCGGTAAAGGGTATTGCGGCTGATGCCCAGTTGTTCGGCGGTGTGGGTCATGTGCCAGCGCTGGCGCTCCAGTGCATCGAGCAACGCCAGGCGCTCGGCATCTTCCAGCGGCCGTTCCGCCACGGTTTCAACCAGCGCCACCGGGCGCTGGCGAATCATCGCCGGCAAATCCTCCAACCCAATCCGCCCGCCATCGCACAACGCGGCGAGGGTCCGCAGCACATTGCGCAGTTGCCGCACGTTGCCCGGCCAGTCGAAGCTCAGCAACGCCTGGCGCGCCGGTTCGTCGATGGCCACCGTCTCGGCCCCACTCTCTTCAGCCAACAGGAAATCCAGCAACTGCGACTTGTCACTGCGCTCGCGCAACGCCGGCAGCGGGATTTCCAAGCCGTTGAGGCGGTAGTACAGATCTTCGCGAAAACTGCCGTCCCGTACCCGGTCGAGCAACTGCCGGTGGGTGGCGCTGATGATGCGCACGTTCACCGCCTCGGGCTCGCCGCCGATGGGCACCACTTGGCGATCCTCCAGCACCCGTAGCAAACGGGTCTGCAAAGCCAGGGGCATGTCGCCGATTTCATCGAGGAACAGCGTGCCGCCGTCGGCCTGTTGCAGCTTGCCGCGCATGCCTTCCTTGCGCGCGCCGGTGAAGCTGCCGCCGCGATAGCCGAACAGCTCGCTCTCGATCAGGCTTTCCGGGATGGCCGCGCAGTTGAGGGCGACGAAGTGCTTGCCGGCGCGCTGGCTGGCGTGGTGCACAGCCTTGGCAAACGCCTCCTTGCCGGAGCCGGTTTCGCCGTGGATCAGCAGCGGCACATCACGCTCGAACACCCGCAGCGCCTTGCGAAAATGCTCCTGCAACGCCGCATCCCCCAGGCAGATGCCCGGCAGGCGGGCTGGCTCGATGGCCTTGAGCAGCGGCGCGACCGGCACCGGCACGCTGCGCGGCTGCCCACGCAACACGGCGAACAAATGCCGGCCGTCACGGGTGCGCAGCGGCCAACTGGCGCTGGCTTGGGCACTGGCGCGGCCCAGCAACTCGTCCAGTGAACAGTCGAAAAAGTCCTCGACCCGCTGACCGAGCAGGCCGCCACGAATGTGTCCAAGCAGGTTCAACGCGCTCTGGTTGACCGCGCAGATCCGTCCTTCGCCGTCGAACGCCATGAGTCCTTCGCTGAACAGCCCCACGGACTCGGCCTGCAAGTGGAAGCGCAGCAACCATTGATTGTCGAAGCAACGGAGGAAATAGCAGCTCTCGATCATCTTCGCCGAGAGGTTGACCAAGGCCATGGTGTGGAACTGGCTCTGGCGCGACACGTCCGGCCGGGCCGAGGAGACGTCGAGCACCGCCAGCAATTCGCCCTGGGGGTCGAACACCGGGCTGGCCGAGCAGGTCAGGCCGGTGTGGCGGCCGCGGAAATGTTCTTCCTGGTGGATGGTCAGGGCCTGGCGTTCCACCAGGCAGGTGCCGATGCCGTTGGTGCCTTCGCAGGCTTCGCTCCAGTCGGCGCCGAGCCAGAGGCCGGCCCGTTCGAAAATTTTCCGTTCGCTGGGGGCGGTGACGCAGTTGAGGATCACGCCCCGGGCGTCGGTCAGCAGCACCGCGTGGCCGGCGCCGGAGAGTTGCTGATGGAGGCTGGTCATTTCCGTGCCGGCGATGTGCAGCACCTGTTGCAAGCGTTCGCGGCTTTCCAGTACCCGGCCATGTTCAAGCACCGTCGGCGCCAGGTTCTGGGCCGGGTCGAGGTGATAGTCCTCGAGGCAGCGCAGCCAGGAACGGGCAATCGACGGATCGCTGCCAGGGCCCTGCAAATGGGCTTTGCCCTGGGTGACTGTCAGGACTTGCTGGGCATGGCGACTCAAATGGTTGCTGTGCATGTTCTTATTATTCTCCCCTGAAGGACCTTTTGGACCTGCCGACACATTACCCCGTGGCGAGGGAGCTTGCTCCCGCTGGGCTGCGCAGCAGCCCCAAAACCTGAGTTTGCGGTGTATCAGGCTGACCGAGCTGGCTGCCTTGGGACCGCTTCGCGCTCCAGCGGGAGCAAGCTCCCTCGCCACAAAAGCGGTCCGTCCATGGCCTCGCCGTCGAGGTTCAGCATCCTCCAGCCCAACCACCTTTGCAATGCTGGCGCGACCTGCCAGTCACAGACTGTCTCGTATCTGGCACAAACTGTCACACCCGCTGTATCGCAATCGTCACGCAGGGCATCCGTTTGTCCGACCAACTCCTCCTAAAGTCTTGATTTACGGGCCCTGCAAGGCAATGGCCCAACCTTTGCTCTAGGCTTAATTACCAGCGCTCAATTTTGCGCGGCCCTCCCGTATAAGCACAAAAGCCAAGGAGAACTCATCATGCGTTACGCTCACCCCGGTACTGAAGGCGCTATCGTTTCGTTCAAGAGCAAATACGGTAACTACATCGGCGGCGAGTTCGTCGCGCCTGTCAAAGGTCAGTACTTCACCAACACTTCCCCGGTCAATGGCCAGCCCATTGCCGAATTCCCGCGCTCCACGGCCGAAGACATCGAAAAAGCCCTGGACGCCGCCCACGCTGCCGCGGATGCCTGGGGCGCCACCTCGGCCCAGGCCCGTTCGCTGGTCCTGCTGAAAATCGCCGACCGCATCGAAGCCAACCTCGAAGTGCTGGCGATCACCGAGTCCTGGGACAACGGCAAGGCCGTGCGCGAAACCCTCAACGCCGACATCCCCCTGGCCGCCGACCACTTCCGCTACTTCGCCGGATGCCTGCGGGCCCAGGAAGGCAGCGCCGCCGAGATCGACGGCAACACCGTGGCCTATCACATCCATGAACCGCTGGGCGTGGTCGGGCAGATCATCCCGTGGAACTTCCCGCTGCTGATGGCCGCCTGGAAACTCGCCCCGGCCCTGGCTGCCGGTAACTGCGTGGTGCTCAAGCCGGCCGAACAAACCCCACTGGGCATCTGCGTGCTCATGGAGTTGATCGGCGACCTGCTGCCGCCCGGCGTGCTGAACGTGGTGCAAGGTTTCGGCAAAGAAGCCGGCGAAGCCCTCGCTACCAGCAAGCGCATCGCCAAGATCGCCTTCACCGGCTCCACCCCAGTTGGCTCGCACATCATGAAATGCGCCGCCGAGAACATCATCCCGTCCACCGTGGAACTGGGCGGCAAATCGCCGAACATCTTCTTCGAAGACATCATGCAGGCCGAGCCGAGCTTCATCGAGAAAGCCGCCGAAGGCCTGGTGCTGGCGTTCTTCAACCAGGGCGAAGTCTGCACCTGCCCATCCCGCGCCCTGGTGCAGGAATCGATCTACGACGAGTTCATGAAAGTGGTGATGAACAAAGTCCTGCAGATCAAACGCGGCGACCCGCTGGACACCGACACCATGGTCGGCGCCCAGGCGTCCGAGCAGCAATTCGACAAGATCCTGTCGTACCTGGAAATCGCCAAGGGCGAAGGCGCCGAGCTGCTGACCGGCGGCAAGGTGGAAAAACTCGAGGGCAACCTGGCGACCGGGTATTACATCCAGCCAACCCTGCTCAAAGGCACCAACAAAATGCGCGTGTTCCAGGAAGAAATCTTCGGCCCAGTGGTGAGCATCACCACCTTCAAGGACGAAGCCGAAGCCCTGGCGATCGCCAACGACACCGAGTTCGGCCTCGGCGCCGGCCTGTGGACCCGCGACATCAACCGCGCCTACCGCATGGGCCGGGCGATCAAGGCCGGTCGCGTCTGGACCAACTGCTACCACCTGTACCCGGCGCACGCCGCGTTTGGTGGCTACAAGAAGTCCGGCGTTGGGCGTGAGACCCACAAGATGATGCTCGATCATTATCAGCAGACCAAAAACCTGCTGGTGAGCTACGACATCAATCCGTTGGGGTTCTTCTAAGTCCTGGGGCGAGGCAGGTCATCCTGCTTCGCCCTTTAGATGGCTATCGCGAGCAAGCTCGCTCCCACAGGGATCTGTGGATAACTCGTTTCCAGGGTTGAAACAGATCCACTGTGGGAGCGAGCTTGCTCGCGATGGCGGCGGTCCAGCTTGCATCCCTGCTGTATGCAACACACCGGTTCCAAGAGCAGCCCCGCTCCAACAGGGCCAAAAAACAATAAAAACAGGTAAACCCTTATGCCAAGCGATCATGCAAACCCGCAACCGGCAACGTCCTCGGTCGACTTCGAAAAAGTCGGCTCCGAATATTTCCAACAACGCGAACTGAAAAAAGGCGCGGCAGGCTGGGTCCTGCTGGTGGGCCTGGGCGTGGCCTATGTCATTTCCGGTGACTACGCCGGCTGGAACTTCGGCCTGGCCCAAGGCGGCTGGGGCGGGATGTTCCTGGCCACGCTGCTGATGGCCGCGATGTACCTGTGCATGTGTTTTTCCCTCGCCGAGCTGTCCTCGATGATCCCCACCGCAGGCGGCGGCTATGGCTTTGCCCGCAGCGCATTCGGGCCTTGGGGCGGGTTTCTCACGGGCACGGCGATCCTGATCGAGTACGCCATCGCCCCGGCGGCGATTGCCGTGTTCATCGGCGCGTATTGCCAATCGTTGTTCGGCATTGGCGGCTGGATGATCTACCTGGCGTTCTACATCGTCTTCATCGCCATCCATATTTTCGGCGTGGGTGAAGCCCTCAAGCTGATGTTCATCATCACCGCCGTCGCCGCCCTGGCGCTGGGGGTTTTCCTGGTGGCGATGGTGCCGCACTTCGACGTCGCCAACCTGCTGGACATCCCCGTCACCGCGGCCACGGGCGCCAGCCCATTCCTGCCCTTCGGCTACGTCGGCGTCTGGGCGGCCATCCCGTATGCCATCTGGTTTTTCCTCGCCGTGGAAGGCGTGCCCCTGGCGGCTGAAGAAACCAAGAACCCCAAGCGCGACCTGCCACGCGGCCTGATCGGCGCCATGCTGGTGCTGGTGGCCTTCGCCCTGCTGATCCTGGTGATCGGCCCGGGCGGCGCGGGTTCCAACGCGCTGATGGCCTCGGGCAACCCGCTGGTGGAAGCCCTGGCCAAAGCCTACGGCGGCTCGACCTGGATGGGCCACTTTGTCAACCTCGTCGGCCTGGCCGGTTTGATCGCCAGTTTCTTCTCGATCATCTACGCCTACTCGCGGCAGATCTTTGCCTTGTCCCGCGCCGGCTACCTGCCGCGCAAACTCTCGGAAACCAATAAAAGCAAAGCACCGGTCCTGGCATTGGTCATTCCCGGCATCATCGGTTTCGGCTTGTCCTTGACCGGCCAGGGCGACCTGCTGATTCTGGTGGCAGTGTTCGGCGCGACCATTTCCTACGTGCTGATGATGGCCGCGCACATCACCCTGCGCATCCGTCGCCCCAAAATGGACCGGCCATACCGCACACCGGGCGGCATCTTCACCTCGGGCGTGGCCCTGGTGCTGGCGTGCATCGCCGTGGTGGCGGGCTTTTTGGTGGACCCACGGGTGGTCATCGGCGCCGCGATCATCTATGGAGTGTTAATTGCTTACTTTGCTTTCTACAGTCGGCATCACTTGGTCGCAGGCACCCCCGAAGAGGAATTCGCGGCCATTCAAAAAGCCGAAGAAGCCTTGCACTAAGCCGTAACGTGCCGAAAACCACGGCGCCGCCCAGCGGCGCCGTCACGGAGAACCTGTATGGCCAGTTTTGCACACACGGTCGGCGCCCAGACCTACCGTTTCGACAACCTCAAAGACCTGATGGCCAAGGCCAGCCCGGCGCGTTCCGGGGATTTCCTGGCCGAGATCGCCGCGCTCAACGATGGCGAGCGCGTAGCCGCGCAAATGGCTTTGGCCGACCTGCCCCTCAGCCATTTCCTGCAAGAAGTGCTGATTCCCTACGAGGCCGACGAGGTCACCCGGCTGATCGTCGACACTCACGATAAACAGGCTTTTGCCGTCGTCAGCCACCTCACGGTCGGCGGATTTCGCGACTGGCTGCTCAGCGACGCCGCCGATGAACAGAGCCTGCGGGCCCTGGCCCCTGGCCTGACGCCGGAAATGGTCGCCGCCGTGTCGAAGATCATGCGCGTGCAGGATTTGGTGCTGGTGGCGCAGAAAATCCGCGTGGTCACCAAATTCCGCGGCACCCTCGGCCTGCGCGGACGCCTGTCCACCCGCCTGCAGCCCAACCACCCCACCGACGAACCAGCAGGCATCGCCGCGAGCATCCTCGACGGCCTGCTCTTCGGCAACGGCGACGCCATGATCGGCATCAACCCGGCCACTGACAGCACAGCGTCGATCTGCGCCATGCTGGAAATGCTCGACGCCATCATCCAGCGTTACGACATCCCCACCCAAGGCTGCGTGCTGACCCACGTCACCACCTCCATCGAAGCGGCGAACCGCGGCGTGCCCCTGGACCTGGTGTTCCAGTCCATCGCCGGCACCGAAGCGGCCAACGCCAGTTTCGGCATCAACCTCAATGTCTTGCAGGAAGGCTACGACGCCGGGTTGAGCCTGAATCGCGGCACCCTCGGCAACAACCTGATGTATTTCGAAACCGGCCAGGGCAGCGCGCTGTCGGCCAACGCCCACCACGGCGTCGATCAACAGACCTGCGAAACCCGGGCCTACGCCGTGGCGCGACATTTCAACCCGTTCCTGGTGAACACGGTTGTAGGATTCATCGGCCCGGAATACCTGTACAACGGCAAACAAATCATCCGCGCCGGCCTCGAAGACCACTTCTGTGGCAAGTTGCTGGGCGTGCCGATGGGCTGCGACATCTGCTACACCAACCACGCCGAAGCCGACCAGGACGACATGGACACCCTGCTGACCCTGCTGGGTGTGGCCGGGATCAACTTCATCATGGGCATCCCCGGCTCCGACGACATCATGCTCAACTACCAGACCACCTCGTTCCACGACGCCCTCTACGCCCGCCAGACCCTGGGCCTGAAGCCGGCGCCGGAATTCGAAACATGGCTGGCGAACATGGGCATCTTCACCCAGGCCGATGGCCGGGTGCGGTTCGGCGACAACCTGCCACCGGCGTTCCGTCACGCATTAGCTCATTTGGGATAAGCCGCATTGGGGATGAGAGAACTGCCCATGGATAAAAAACCTGTCGATCCACAAAACCCTTGGCTGAACCTGCGCAACCTCACTCCGGCGCGCATCGCCCTGGGCCGCACCGGCACCAGCCTGCCGACCTCGGCGCAACTGGATTTCCAGTTCGCCCACGCCCAGGCCCGCGATGCGGTGCACCTGGCGTTCGATCATCAAGGCATTCGTGCGCAGTTAACCGAACGCGGCCGTGAAAGTCTGTTGCTCCACAGCGCAGCCAGCGACCGCAACAGTTATCTACAGCGCCCGGACCTGGGCCGACGGCTCGACGACGCCTCAGCGCAGGTCCTGCAGGATTACGCGGCGGCCCACCCTGGCGGCGTGGATCTGGCCATCGTCGTGGCTGACGGCCTGTCGGCGCTGGCGGTGCATCGCCATACCTTGCCGTTCCTGGCGCGGCTGGAAGAGCAGATCGCTGCTGACGGTTGGTCTGTGTCGCCAATAGTTTTGGTGGAGCAAGGCCGCGTTGCCGTGGCCGATGAAGTGGCACAGCGGCTCGGCGCGAAAATGTCGGTGATCCTGATCGGCGAACGCCCCGGCCTCAGTTCCCCCGACAGCCTGGGGCTGTATTTCACCTACGCCCCCAAGGTCGGCCTGACCGATGCCTATCGCAACTGCATCTCCAATGTCCGCCTCGAAGGTTTGAGCTACGGCATGGCGGCCCATCGCCTGATTTACCTGATGCGCGAAGCCTGTCGCCGCCAGCTTTCGGGGGTCAATCTGAAGGACGAAGCCCAGGTTCACACTCTGGATTCGGAAAACGCTGCCGATATGAAAGGTAATTTCCTACTGGCGCCGCCCCGAAACTGATCCGTTTATCCGATTGCGTTTTTGATCCGCTTTCAGGCAGCATCAAAAGCACGGCAGCGCGACATTGTTGTCTGAATATCTGTCGACCTTTGCAGACGAGACCTACCATGCGGATTATCCAAGCGACCCTGGAACACCTGGACCTGCTGACCCCATTGTTCGTCAAATACCGGGAATTCTACGGCTCCCTGCCCTACCCGGATTCGTCCCGAGCCTTCCTCGAAAAACGCCTGCGCCGCAAGGAGTCGGTGATCTACCTGGCCTTGCCGGATGACGACGACAACAAGCTGCTGGGCTTCTGCCAGCTCTACCCAAGCTTCTCGTCGCTGTCGCTCAAGCGCGTGTGGATCCTCAACGACATCTACGTCGCCGAAGACGCCCGCCGCCAACTGGTGGCCGACAACCTGATCCGCACCGCGAAAAAAATGGCCAAGGAAACCAACGCCGTCCGCATGCGCGTCTCCACCAGCAGCAACAACGAAGTGGCGCAGAAGACCTACGAGTCGATTGGGTTCAAGGAAGACACCGAGTTCAAGAACTACGTGTTGCCGATCAGCGAGGGGATCTGAGCCGTTCGGAGCAATGTTGAAGGTTGGGGACATATCCGTTGCTGCGGTAACGGCTGCTTAGGGTTCCGCCCTGACGGCGGCTCACTTTTGAGAAGCGCAAAAGTAAGCAAAACGCTCCTGCCCCACCACTTGGTGCCTCGCTTAGGCTCGGCATGCCCTCACTCCGGCATTGCTCCGTGGGCACGCCGCGAAGGGCCATCCATGGCCCAGCGCGGCTATCCCGGCATCCATGCCGGGATGCCCACTCCACAATGCCTGCGTTCGGCCAGCGTGGTTAACGGGGCCCCAAGATCAACGTCCACCGCGAGGCGGCCTAACGGCCGACCTGGCTCTCCCGCTCATACACCCATCAGATCTGTTTGAGCAGGACTGTGGGAGCAAAGCTTGCTCGCGAGGCGGCCTGACAGCCGGCCTGGCTCTCCCAGTCGTACCCGATCCCATTGTGGGAGCGAGCTTGCTCGCGAAGGCGGCCTACCAGCCAGCCTGATTCTCCCACTCATACACCTATCAGACCCGTGGGAGCAAAGCTTGCTCGCGAAAGCGGTCTGTCAGGCAACATCAATACTGACTGTTCCACCGCCATCGCGAGCAAGCTCGCTCCCACACTGGTTTTGAGGCATGCACAAAAAACTAATACTCACCGCAATCCCCTGTGGGAGCGAGCTTGCTCGCGATAGCGGTAGTCCAGCCGCATCAATATTGAACATGCCGCCATCTTCGCGAACAAACCCGCCCCCACAAAGTGCTCCCCTGCCCACAGAACCACCGAAATCCCCAGCTACAAACTCAACACGCGCTTCACAATCCTCACCGTATAATGCCGCTCTTCCCAGCTTGTAAGAAAAAGCTACACACTCTGTAGCCATACTCAAAGCCAGACCCACAAGCCTGCCGAGTCGGGCCACCACCACAGGTGTTATGCATGGATTTCAACCCCCTCGACCTCATTCTGCATCTCGACGTCTACCTCGACATGCTGGTGACCAACTACGGCACATGGGTCTACGCCATCCTGTTCCTGGTGATCTTCTGTGAAACCGGCCTGGTGGTCATGCCCTTCCTCCCAGGCGATTCCCTGCTGTTCATCGCCGGCGCCGTCGCCGCCGGTGGCGCCATGGACCCCGTCCTGCTGGGCGGCCTGCTGATGCTCGCGGCCATCCTCGGCGACAGCACTAACTACCTCATCGGCCGCACCGCCGGCGAAAAACTCTTCAGCAACCCCAACTCGAAGATCTTCCGCCGCGACTACCTGCAGCAAACCCACGACTTCTACGCCAAACACGGCGGCAAAACCGTGACCCTGGCGCGCTTCCTGCCAATCATCCGCACCTTCGCCCCCTTCGTCGCCGGCGTCGGCAAAATGAACTACCTGCGCTTCTTCGGCTTCAGCGTCCTCGGCACCGTCCTCTGGGTCGGCGGCCTGGTGACCCTCGGCTACTTCTTCGGCAACGTGCCCTTCATCAAGCAGAACCTGTCGCTGCTGGTCGTCGGCATCATCCTGCTGTCGCTGCTGCCGATGATCATCAGCCTGGTGCGCAGCAAAATGAGCCAGCGCGCCTCGAAAGCCCAACCGCGCTGATCGCCATGTGGTCCCTGAGCAACTGGCGCCGCCAACGCACCCTCGCCAAACACCCCGTCACCGAGGACACCTGGCGGCGGGTGCGCCAACAACTGAGCTTCCTCGACGGCATCAGCGCCGCCGAGGACCAGTGGCTACGGGAAGCCTGCGTACTGTTCCTGCACGACAAACACCTCACCGCCCTGCCCGGCGTCGAACTGCACCAGGAACAACGCCTGCTGCTCGCCGCCCAGGCGCAACTGCCGCTGATGCACCTCGGCGATTTGAACTGGTATCAGGGCTTCCACGAAATCGTCCTCTACCCCGACGACTTCCTCAGCCCCCAGCGCTACCGCGACGCCAGCGGCATCGAGCACGAATGGGACGGCGAACACAGCGGCGAAGCCTGGCCCCAGGGCCCGATCATCCTGGCCTGGGACGGCGTGCTCGCCAGCGGCGGCTGGGACGGCTACAACCTGGTGATCCACGAACTGGCGCACAAACTCGACATGCTCAACGGCGACGCCAACGGCCTGCCACCGCTGCACGCCGACATGCGCGTCAAAGACTGGGCCGACGCCATGCAACAAGCCTTCGACGACCTCGACCGCCAACTGGACCACAACCCCGACGCAGAAACCGTCATTGACCCCTACGCCGCGGAAAACCCGGCGGAATTCTTCGCCGTCACCAGCGAATACTTCTTCAGCGCCCCGGACCTGCTGCACCAGGCCTATCCCAAGGTCTATGAACAGCTCAAGGCGTTCTACCGTCAGGATCCGTTGGCCCGGCTGCGGCAACTTCAGGCCGAAGATCCGGTCTATCAGGCGTCATACTAAGGTCTCTAAGACCCTGCTAACGTGGCAACAGCGGCCGAATATGCCTATAATCGCCGCCACTTTTTGGTCAATCCGACCAGTCATTTGGTCAACTAACGGGGGCACCGCCCAATGAGCTACAGCAAGATTCCGGCTGGCAAAGACCTGCCGAACGACATCTACGTCGCGATCGAAATCCCGGCCAACCACGCCCCGATCAAATACGAAATCGACAAAGACAGCGACTGCCTGTTCGTTGACCGTTTCATGGCCACCCCCATGTTCTACCCGGCCAACTACGGTTACATCCCCAACACCCTGGCCGACGACGGCGACCCCCTCGACGTGCTGGTCGTGACCCCATACCCAGTGGCCCCAGGCTCGGTCATCCGCGCCCGTCCAGTCGGCATCCTGAACATGACCGACGACGGCGGCGGCGATGCCAAAGTCATCGCAGTGCCACACGACAAACTGTCGCAACTGTACGTCGACGTGAAGGAATACACCGACCTGCCGCCACTGCTGATCCAGCAGATCGAACACTTCTTCGCGAACTACAAAGATCTCGAAAAAGGCAAGTGGGTCAAGATCGAAGGCTGGGCCGGTGCAGACGCCGCCCGCGAAGCGATCACCAAGTCGGTTGCCGCCTACAAAGGCTGAAGCTGTATTTGAATAAAGAACCCCGGTTTTCACCGGGGTTTTTTTATGCCTTAATGGAGCTTAATACAAGTTCGTATTAACATCGTTTAAACCCGTTTAGCCCGCGCCTTTCAAATCCTAAAAACGGAAAGATCATCTTATATATTTGAACAACCTGTTTATTGCCGAAAACACAGTCGCCCCTAAACTTTCCGTTTATGAAAATACTTTCCAGTGGCGACCGCTTCCGAGCCCTTCTAAAAGAAGCGAACATCCGTTCCGCCGACTTCGCGAAGTTATACGGCGTGAAATCCCAACACGTGAACAACTGGTTCAACCGTGGCATCCCACCCGGGCGCATCCACAGCATCGCCAGCCTGCTGACCGTCAGCCCGCAATGGCTCGCCCACGGCGAAGGCCCGCAAACCCCATTGGGCCTCGGCCCCGGCACCACCTATGAGGCGGCCGAAAACGATGGCGTCTACAGCGTGGTGGAACCCACGGACATCGAACTGCCCTTCTACAAGGAAGTCCCCATCGCCCCCGGCGAAACCAAAACCCACATCACCGAAATCCCCGACCAATCCATCCGCCTGCCCCGCAGCCACCTCGAATCCCTGGAAATAAACCCCAGCGACGCCATCTGCATCACCATGGTCGGCGACAGCATGGCCGAACGCATCGCCGACGGCTCCACCCTCGCCATCGACCGCGGCCTGACCCAAATTGTTGATGGTCAAATCTATGCGCTTGAGCATGACGGGATGCTGCGGATCAAATACCTGCACCGCATCCCCGGCAACCGGCTGCGCCTGCGCAGCCACAACAGCGCTGCGTATCCTGATGAGGTGTTCAGTGCGGAACAGATCGACGCGCAACACATCCACGTGATCGGCTGGGTGTTCTGGTGGTCAACCCTCAACAAACAGAGACCGTCAGTGTTCGACTGACCCACCCAAGGCCAGAAACTGTGACAGGAACTGCAGTAGGAGCTGTGGCAGGAGCTGTGGCAGGAGCTTTTTGTGGCGAGGGGATTTATCCCCGCTGGGCTGCGCAGCAGCCCCCTGCTCTTTATCTGAATCCCCCCTAACCCAATGATTCCACACCACTTACCACTGGGATTCCAAAGCAAACCCGCGTATCCTCCGCCCCACATTTGCGAGCCCACGCCTCGCACCGACAAGGCAGATCACTTTCTGACCAAGTCCCACAGCCGGCCGCAAGAGCCGGATGTACGTTTTGAAGGCTGGTAAGGTTTGTCAAAAACGAGCTGAATCAGTCAACGAGAAGCCGGCCATAAGCCGGCTTTTTAATGCCTGGAAACCGCGCAAAAATAAAGGCCAAAAAACGCACCTTTTGGCCCACACCAAAACGTCGAGTTAGCCTCCGCTACCTCGACTCATTTCTGTGACATAAAAATCTGCGTCGCAGCAGCTCTAGTGCATAGCTCCACCAGTTTGACTATTAATGTGATCGTACTGACCACGTACAGCAATGTGGGCGGCAGCGTCCGCATGCGAACGCACGACAAAGCTCGTGATACTGGTCCCGTGGTGGTGCTCTAGTCCCGCAACATCGAGACGTGGCTGACCGGTGGATTACGTTGTGCGGGATCATCAGTGCACTCAGAGGTCACACCGACATGCAAGGTTTTGCGGAACACCTTCTGACATGGGGCTTGCTCGGGGCTGATGACGCCCGTCGCGGCAAGACTGCCGATCGCTCGACGTTAAGATTCGCGTAGTATGTCGACCCACAAACCATTACAGCTTTAGGTTCAACGGCGGGCGGCCGTCATCCTGAATATCAAGCCCTCATGTAAGTGGCCTGCCAGCATCAAGAAAACCAGGGATAAAGATACAATGAGTAAAATTTCCGCTGAGTTCAACGAGTTCGTTCTATTTTCCGAAGACGAGGCCCACGCACTTGATGCTCGCGTGGTAATGAGAGAGAGCCGAGGAAAGCAGGTGCCCTACGTGGCATGCCTCGTCCGCGACAAGGAGGTGCAACTTAAATCAGAGGAACGTACCCGCCAACTCTGGCTTGCTCGTCTGATCAATAAGTTCGGCTATTCCCGGTCGCGCATCGCTATCGAATATCCGATCACCTTCGGGCGGGACAGTTCCAAGCGGGCCGACATAGTGGTTTTTGACGCTGACCGTCCGACGGTTCCTTACATCATTATCGAAGTAAAACAGGCCAAGTATAAAGACGGTAAGGAGCAGCTCAGGTCCTACGCCCACGCGACCGGCGCCCCCCTTGCGGTGTGGAGCGACGGCATTTTGGCAGAGGTCTGGCATCGCAAGAACCCTAACTATTTCATGCCGATCCATGAGCTGCCCCGTGCGGATCAAACCATCGAACAGGTCGTCGATCAGCCGTGGACTATTCAGACCCTTATCGATCTTGAAGACGAGCGGGTGAAGGAAGGCAAGTTTGCCCGATCCCTGCGAGACTTGATCGAGGACATGGAAGACGAGGTGCTGGCTAACGCTGGTGTCGATGTCTTCGAGGAAGTATTCAAGCTTATCTTCACGAAGCTCTATGATGAGATGACCTCGCACCGGCTGGGTAATGCCCTCCGGTTTCGCAACCAGAATACCGCCGCTCAGCTCAAGACCGCGATTCAGAACTTGTTTGATAACGCCAAACTGAAATGGCCGGGGGTATTTCTCTCAGATGAACGAATCCGTCTTTCGCCCGATCACCTCCAAGTCTGCGTCGGGTCGCTCGAAGAATGGAAGCTGTTCAACTCCAACCTTGACGTGATCGATGATGCCTTTGAATACTTGGTTTCCAAATCATCAAAAGGTGAGAAGGGCCAGTATTTCACTCCGCGCTGGGTGATCGACATGTGCGTCAAGATGATGAACCCGAAAGAGGGCGAGACGGTGATCGACACCGCCTGCGGCTCGGCAGGGTTCACTGTGCACAGCATGTTCCACGTCTGGCGGCAGATCGTGCGGGCGATGGGACTCGAAGAAAGCCATCTCTTCACTATGGACGCTAAGCCACCACGCTGCATCGACTATGTGCGCGATAACGTGTTCGCCATCGACTTCGACGAGAAAAGCGTCCGCGTCTCGCGCTGCCTAAATTTAATCGCTGGAGACGGCGAAACGAACGTCCTGCACTTGAATACGCTTGACTGGACCAAGTGGGACGAGACGACGAAGCAGGACGACTGGCAGGATAGCTATGGCGATGGCTGGCGGCGGCTACGTAAGCTACGCGAACATCCACGCCAAAGCGACTACCGCAATTTCAGCTTCGATGTGCTGATGGCGAATCCGCCATTCGCCGGGGATATCAAGCAGTCCGACATGCTGTCACCCTATGAATTGGCCCATAAGAAAAACGGCAAGCTGGAACGCGCTGTTGCCCGTGACCTGTTATTCATAGAGCGCAACCTTGACTTCCTAAAACCCGGTGGGCGCATGGCGGTTGTACTGCCTCAGGGGCGGTTCAACAACTCGTCCGACCAACAACTGCGCGAGTTCATCATGGACCGCTGCCGCATCCTTGCCGTGGTCGGGCTGCACCCGAACACCTTCAAACCGCACACTGGCACCAAGACCAGCGTTCTGTTCGTTCAGAAATGGAATGACGATGAACGCGCGGGGCCGCTGTGCCGGAATGTTAAGGACTACAACATCTTCTTTGCTACGCAGCAGGTGGAAAGCGTCGACAACTCAGGGCGCAAAGTCTATTGCAAGAACGCCGACGGCACATTCATGCGCGATACGCACGGCCATTTCGTCGTATCACATGATCTTTTCAATCACGATGGGCTGACCCAGGACGGGATCGCCGAAGCATTCGATGAGTTCGCCCGCAAAGAGGGTCTCAGTTTTTTCGGGACGCCCCTTTGACCAAGACCGCTTGAGCGGTCTGTTGAAGGGGCTTGAGGTTTCAGTTCTCCGAAAGAGTGAAGCCTTGGACGAAAACAAGACGAAGCGAATTGATCCCGAGTTTTTTGTCAAAGCGGCGGTAGAGGCGTTCCGCCGTCTAAAAGATGAACCCCGGCTGGGCGATTTTGTGAAAGACGGATACCGGGTCGTTTACGAAACTACGAAAGTGGTTGAACGAGAAGAAGGGCTGGCGATTGGTCTCCCCTATTTCTTACAGAGTGCTGATATAACTACCCCATTCATTAACACTGAGCGCATGGTGTGCGTGCCCGAGGCTGACTGGGAGCGATACCCAAAGGGAAGGATTAAAGCTGGCGAACTATTGATTGAAGTTAAAGGTAAAGCTGAAAAGGTCGCTGTTGTTCCTGACGACTTTCCTGCCAGAACGCTGGTTACAGGAACCTGCTATAAGCTAACGACCTACCACCAATGGCAGCGCTCATTACTCATTGCACATTTAATCGGACGTTACGGAACAATACTTAAAGATCGACTCAAAACCAATCTTCTGGTCGCATACATCGCAAAGGATGACTTGTATCGCATTCCCGTTCCGAACTTAGGTTCGGACCTTGCTGGTCGAGTTCACAACCTCGTCCAGGCGTCTCTTGGCAGGAGGGGCGAAATTCTTAAGGCACAAGATAGTGCGTCGTCAGTCCTGCTTACAGCCCTTGGCCTAGCCGATTGGGCCCCGCCCGAACCTCTCGCCTACACCGCCCGCGCGGTGAATGTCTTCACCTCGGGTAGATTTGACGCCCAGTATTTCATGCCCGCGAAGGAGCAAGTGCGACAATCTCTAGCAACGCTACCCGGTCAGCCTCTGTCGGAACGGGTGGACAGCATCCGCGATCAGTGGATGCCCGACCTCGCACCGCCAACTATGCGTGTCCGCAACTATGACGTGACTGACGCACTAGTTCCTCTGCTGGATGCCGAAAAGGAGATCAGTTTCGCCGCCGAAATCGGCAGTATGAAGAAGGTGATTAAAGACGGCGACGTTGCAATTTCGCGCCTTCGCGCCTACCTGAAACAGGCCGCGGTAGTGCGAACTGGCGATGACATACCTTCAGTTGGGTCGTCGGAATTCATAGTGCTGCGGTTAAAGGGCACGACGATTTCTCCCGAAACGCTGATGGTCTTCCTGCGCTCGGCCCCAGTGCAAACCATCCTGAAATGGTGTCAGGACGGATCGCAGCACCCCCGGTTCAATGAAAGCGAGCTGCTATCAATTCCGGTTCCCGACGCAGTGGAGCGCGTGTCGGATCAAATCACAAAAATCGTACAGGAAGGTTTTACTGCTCGCCTAGGCGCCCGAAAAATGCTGGAGGCGGCCAAACGCGCCGTCGAAATTGCGATTGAAAAAGGAGAGCCTGCTGCCATGATCTACCTCGACCAAGCAGAGAGGGCGATCTGATGGCGTTGCCTCCTCACGCTACCGACTGGATGAACCGCGCTGAAATCGACTACATCGGCCCATTCGTCAAAGCTTGGGCAGCCTTCAACGCTTGGTTCCGTCATGCCTCTGCGCAACAGCAGGAGCGGGCTATGCTGGATTGGGTGAAGAGACAGCCGAACCCTGTTCGTCGAGGCGTCCTTGCTCTGCTGCGCAGTGACAACGACACCGCTGAGGCGCAGTCAGTGAAACTAGCAATCTCGGATCTACAAATCCGCCTGGACGGCATCCATTTCGAGGTGACACGGAGGGGGGTAAACGAGCAGATATCACTACGCAGCGTCTGTATCGCCCCCAGGCACTTCAATCGCGAACGGATCGAGCGTAGCGGACAGGAATACAAAGCAGAGAAAATCGCTGGCGGCAGCATCCAGATCACCGTGGCATCGGTTCGCAATGGGAACGTGAAGCTCCAGCACGTACAGGCACAATATGACCCAAACGCGGTCTATGGGTTGCCCGACTTCAGCGCGAATTTGTCTGAGTCGCAACAGACGACCCTGCGCCAGTTCTATGACGGCTGCAACCCCCGCCCCATGCGTGACCTGCTGCGCGGAGGAGCCGACCGCCTGCAGATCGGCGCAATGGAGTTTCAATGCACCCCGGACGAACTACTCTCCGGGTTGGTGGAAACGATCTATGCAATGCGAAATGCCCTTCTGCACGGAGAGGTAGACCCGGATCCTAGAGTACTTGCTTGTTACGAACCGGCCTATCGCATCGTAATGATGTTCCTTGGCTGCGTGAGGTAAAACCTCGAATGCAGTGCATCAGCGTCATTTATGTTGGCCGGTACGATGCTATCGCGGGCAAGCAGCAACGCTGCCTCGAGAGAGTAATTGTGCAAGAAGTACTTGCACAACTCTCTGTTGGAGCTCCTGACAAGCCTACCCCGCCGCTAGAGCTCGGGCCCCAGCACAATTGGCAGTTCGAAAATTTTCCGACAATCACTGTCCTCAGTCCCAAGACAGAGGACAGTGACGTCAAGCTCCCCCTCGCCCTGTCCAAATAACGCCGGCTCACTATTAGGGTGAAGGTCTGGGAGCACGACAACCAGGATCCGCACCTGCTTTAATACGCCCCGGCAACTGAACAGGAAGTTATCTATGCCCATCCCTGATTTCCAGAGCGTCATGCGACCGATACTGGCCACCGTCGCCGACAATACTCCGCTAGCTCTAAGCGAACTACGTGAGCGCATCGCTAACGAGTTTCAGCTCAGCGAGGAGGAACGCAGCGAACGCCTGCCTTCCGGCAAGCAAACAGTCATTAACAATCGAGTCGGTTGGGCGCGAACCTATCTGAATAAGGCGGGGCTGCTGAGCATTCCGGCAAAGGGACTGGTGCAAATCACTGAACGCGGTCGAGAGGCGCTGAACAGCGGGCCGGCACGTATTACCGTTAGGTGGCTCAAGCAATACCCTGAATTCGCCGCGTTCCATACGACCAGTCCCGCCGATGACCCAGCGTTAGCCTTGCAGAGCGAACCGGTCGAACAAGCTACTCCCGACGAGCAACTGGCCGCAGCACACCAGGCGCTGACGCAATCTCTGGCGGATGAACTGCTGGCCCTGGTGCGTGCAGCTTCACCAACTTTTTCGAGCAACTGGTAGTCGATCTGATGATCGCCATGGGCTACGGTGGCTCACGCAAGGAAGCAGGTCGAGCGACGCAACAAACCAACGACGACGGCATCGACGGCATCATCAAGGAAGACAAGCTCGGCCTGGACGTCATCTACCTGCAAGCCAAGCGCTGGACCAATACCGTACACCGCCCGGAAATCGATAAGTTCATCGGCGCCCTCACCCGCCAACGAGCCCGTAAGGGTGTGTTCATTACCACTTCGGACTTTTCCAATGGAGCCTGCGAGGCCGCCATGAGCCTGGATATCAAAGTGGTTTTGATCGATGGACTGGAGCTGGCGCGGCTGATGGTCGAAAACAATCTCGGCTGCAACGTAAAACAGGTTTACGAAGTGAAGCACTTGGATAGCGATTACTTCGTGGAAGATTGACCCAGCTGGCTTGCTGCTCACCGCCCCCACTGATGTCTGCTGACGTGGACAATTGTCCAATAGGTTGTTGGACAATTTTGCGCTCGTCGTTTCGGGTCTCTCGGGATACAAAAAAGGTCTTGCCGAGCAAGACCTTTTTTCATACCAGGGGTAAGCGCGGCCCCTTGTTACCTCACCTCAACAATATCCAAAGCCCGATTCGCCAACAGTTCACTCACCTCAATCACCTGCAAAATCCCCAACGCAAAATGCCGTCGTGATCCCTCAAGACCAAACGCCAAATCACTGATCATGGCATTCGCCGAAGCCAGGTTTTCACTGAGATTGGCAAGCAGACATTCCGAATCAACATCCGGTGCGATACAGAAGATGGTGTTGGGTTTGTCAGACGTTTCGCTCTTCGGCGTAGGCTTCAGGTAGTAATCCAACGCCCGATTGGCAGCATCATCAAGCTTATTGTTACGAGCAGACTGAGCGCGAGATACATGCTCATCTGCGGTCGGAGGGTTCGGTGTAATTTTTGCCATCGACTTAGGTTCCTTAAGTGATGCTGCAACCACCTCGCGACTAAACGAGAGGGCGGCAGCTGTGCGCAGGTTAGTCGACCGGTGAACCTAAGAATCCCGGCGCGCCCGAGGGCGCCCTGCGCACAGCCACCATCAATACAGGAACAGCACAGCCTGTCCGACGGGACTTGGTACGCCTTAGGTTGAGACGGGCGACTAAACCCGATCACTGATGCTCAGTGACAGGATTCAAACTACCGACGCCCTCCAAGACGCACAAGCCGGCGGATTCTGGCGTAGTTGTAGGCAATGGCGCAAGGCGATGTCGGTCGTGGCTGGTCTCGTGGAGTCACGATAAACAGCTGTCTGGAATGTTGCTGATGCACCGCTATCGCGAGCAAGCTCGCTCCCACAGAGGTGCTTGTGTACATATGTCGAAGGGGAATGCATCGCGACCGGCTGCATCCTTGCAGCCAGTCGCGAAGAGGGTTACGACGCGTTGTTCAATGGGGCTTGCGAGCAATGTCGCAATGAATCAGGCGGGATATCTCGATCATATCCGCAACGGTTTTGTCATCGACCGCAAACCCGCTGCCTGAAACCCCGGCGTTGCTGTTACTTGAGGGTGACGTCGAGCATCGGCGGGATGTAACCGTAGTCGTACTCGGCCACCACGAACGTCTGCTGCCCTTTTATTTTCATGCCCACCGTGGGTGCCTCGGTGCCGCCCACCCGAATCTGCGTGCCGGTTTCGTCGGTCGGTACGCTGTCGATGAAGGAGGTCACCAGGCCGTTTGGCATTACATAGTGCGAGTAGGTCTGGAATGGCTGGGAGGACGGGTTGCCCAGCACCAGGCCGGAACCATTCAGCGGCACGTAAGGGCCGAACAGCGAGTCCGCGACGAAACCGTACACGCCGTCCGGGCCGGTTACACCGTCGGCATAGGTGAAGGTATGGCTAATCGTGAACAGGTAGTACTTGCCATCCTGGAACACGAAGTGCGGGCGCTCGGTCTGGTCGTTTACGCCCACGGCGGTCAGCAGTGGCGGCAACATTTCCCAGTCGTCACCGTCCGCGTCGCGGGCCACGGCGATGCCGACACAGGCAGTTTGGAAGCGCGAGTTACCGACATCTTCATAACCCGGTGGCACGTCGCCGATTTCTGCCTCGCCCACTTTGTGCGAGCCGCGCTCACCGGCCACGTTGCCCTCGAACAGCATGTAGAGCTTGCCGTCTTTCGGGTCGCGGAAAGGCCATGGGTCGCGGAAACCCCAGAACGCGTTTTGTGCTTCGGTCTGGTACATGTTGCCGTCGGCCTCGAACAGCGGCTTGACCTTCTCGAAGCCGACCATGCTGACACCGTGTTCAGTGGTCACCACCCGACCGCGCACCTTGACGATGGTCGCGCCCGGGGTGACGGCGGTGTAATACAGGTCCACTTCGCCTCGGTCGTTCAACAGGATCGGCGTACCGGCCCATTCGCGAGCGGTCGGCGAAACCCCTTCGGCCATCACACGGCCGCCGAATTCCCAGTTCTTGCCGGTACGAGAAAACCAGTAGTACATCTTTGCCCGACCGTGACGGTCGTTCCAATCGCGGAGGATGTCGTAGTTACCGTCCTCGTCGAGGTACTGCGGGTCGTTTGGATGACGATCGGCCGTCAGGGTGAAGATCACCGACCAGCCATCGACGGACGTCACGTTACCGTCCAAGTCGCGCAGGGGCATGGTGTCCCAGATGAACACGTCGTTGTTCAGTACCGGGAAATCCGCGCGGACCAGCGGCTGAGTGGTGGTGGGGTCATCTGCCCGGACTTTCAACGCGTCAGCGCGGGTCCAGAGGCTGGGTTGATGGGGGGTTACACCGAATTTTTCAGTGGTGTTTTTCATAGGTTATTGCCTCGTCCATGAATGGATTCAAATAAATAGCGATCTAGAAATACTGTATGTGCATACAGTGAAACCACCTTATAGAGACTCATGCATGTGGGTCAAGCAAAAAAATGCATTTGTGCATATTTTGGTTTTTTGTCGTAGCTGATACGTTTCAGCTTCGGACGTTTGCAGAAGTTCATTCCTTGGGAGATCGGCGACGTTGGCTGCACGCTCGGTGCAGTGAACGTTACTCAGTGAAAAGCGTGCGTAACGGGGCAACGGGCGGAAGCAGTGCATAGAGGGATCGGTCAACTGAGCCAGCGCGTTCTGCGCGAAGGCCAATGCAAGGTGGGGGAGCCACACGGGGTTTAGATTTGTCGCCGTCGGCGGCATGAAGGGAAGCGGGTCGTCGTGAGCAGTTTGCGAGGGGGTGAGTCAGCGGTTTTGATGTTGGCTGGTATAGCGCTATCGCGAGCGAGCTCGCTCCCACAGTGGGGGGTGCGGAATGTCTGTTGTGGCGGTGGTCAGTTGTTTTGATGGAGATGACTGCGAACGCTCAGTCACTCAATACCCGGGCAAGCGCGGCTCTGGCTTTCACATCCACTGCAGATTTTTCGGCGGGCGGGGTCAGGCTCGGTCTAGGCAGTCGCGCAAATAAAACTCCTGGCGCGACCGGCTTCAACACCCAACAAGCCTATTTCGGTTTCATCAATGGCTTGGAGTTGAACCAGGTTCATGCCTTCGCGCCGGTAAACTGCACTGTCCTCTGAATCCGCATGAACCACGTACCCCCCAGGCTTTACGCCTACACGAGTTTCATCGAGAGCAATACTGGCCGAGACCAGGATATGGAAATCCAGGACGTTGTTCTTATGCAAAACCGTCGCGCCAATGAAATGTTCTGCGCATATTTCCAAAGCCATCTGCAGCCCATGGACCGCAGGGGTTTCCCGATAGCTGCCCGGCATGAATATCTTGTTTTCCCAGAACTGCGCGTCATTCAGCTCTTCCAACCCATCGTTTCCGATATTGGGGTAACGTTTATGCTGGTAAAAAACGTTTCCATTCCAAATGATGAAGCCTGTGTTTCTAACGATTCCGTCGCCGGCTTTTGAACCTTCTGCGATCCGCTCCTTCGTAGCCGTTGCATAATCGCCATAAACCCCTTTATTCATGCGGTCCCACCCCGGGATTTCATTCACGACCGCATCCATTTCCACACCATATTTTGCCTTGTTGATATTTCTGGCCTGCCCCCACGATTTCAACTGCTGGGTTTCCCTTTTCCGCATCCTGGAGTCTGGGCGCTGCATTGACTTGAACCAAAGCGTCGTGCCTGGGACGAATATCAGCCATGGATTTCTGTTTGAAATATCTGCCAATGTTGCCCGGATGATTTCTTTTTCTTCCTCCGAAATAAACGAGGTAGGCATTTCCTTGGAGAAAAGATACTCGGGGGCGACGACAAGGCAATAATTCAGCTTATGTTGATCGACATGTTTGGCGAAGGCAGTTCTCGCCATGTACAGCAAAGCCCCGATTCTAAGCTGTATGCAGAGAAGGCTGTTCTCGACGGGGATTCTTAATCTGCGTGTATCGAATTCCCAAACCACCACCAGTAAGTTCGGCATCCTTTCCTCCCGCCTGGCTGCTGAGCGGTGCCGCAAGCCGGGTTGGCCGCATTCGTGTGAGAAGGCACTTGGCGCATATTCCAGGAAAATTCAGCTTAGATGAGCCTGGACGATTTGGCCGACAGCCCCGGAAAAATATTTGTGGAACGCAAGAATCGAGGCTCTTTTGGATGCCGAAAAAAAAATCGGGCAGGTGACCAACCTGCCCGATGCCAACGACCTGACCCATCAACCCAGCGTATTCAGGCACACCACCTTCGGCTGGGTCATTTCCTCATAGGCAAACCGCACCCCTTCCCTGCCCAAACTGCCGTACTTGGACCCGCCAAACGGCATCGCATCAAAGCGGAAGTCCGACGAGTCATTGATCATCACGCCTCCCGCTTCGATTCGCCGTGCAGCGCTCATCGCCGCGCTGAGGTCGTTGGTGAAAATCCCGGCGTGAAGCGCGTATTCAGGTTCGTTCGCCAACGCGATGGCCTCATCAAACGTGTCGAACGGCTGCAACACCACCACCGGCGCAAAGGCTTCATTGCGCCAGAGTCGGCTGGAATGATCGACGTTTTCCAGCACGGTAGCCGCGTAGCAGGTGCCTTGGCGGCGGTGTCCGCAGAGTAAGGTGGCGCCTTGTTGCAGGGCTTCGTTGACCACCTGTTCGGCGTTTTGCGCGGCTTGTTGGGTGATCATCGGACCGATGTCGGTGTTGGCGAGCAGTGGGTTGCCGACCACCAGGGCTTGGGCCTGGTTGACGAAGCGTTCGCGGAAGGCGGCGTAGATGGGTGCGTGGATGAGCAGGCGTTGGGTGCCGATGCAGTTTTGCCCGGCGGCCCAGAAGGCGCCGGAGACGCAGCTGTCGACGGCGGCGTCGAGGTTGCAGTCGGCCATGACGATGACTGGGGCGTTGCCGCCAAGGTCCATGGCGAGTTTTTTCAGGCCGGCGCTGCGGGCGATTTTTTCGCCGGTGACGAAGCCGCCGGTGAAGGAGATCATTCGTACGTCGCGGGCGGCGACCAGGGCTTTGCCCAGTTCGGCGCCGCCGGTGGCGACGGTGACCACGGTTTGTGGCAGGCCGGCGGCGACCAAGTACGACACCAGTTTGAGAGCCGACAACGGCGCCAGTTCGGACGGTTTGAGGATCACCGCGTTGCCGCCAGCGATGGCCGGGCCGAGTTTGTGGGCGACCAGGTTCAGCGGGTCGTTGTAGGGGGTGATGGCGACGATCAGGCCCAGGGGTTCGCGGGTGAACCAGCCCTGGCGCGATTCGGCGCCTTCGTAGGCGTCGAACGGTACGATTTCGCCGGCGTTGCGCTTGGCTTCTTCGGCGGAGAGCTTGAGGGTATTGACACAGCGTTTGACTTCTTTTTCGGCCTGTTTGAGGGTCTTGCCGGCTTCGTCGACGATCAGCCGGGCGAAGGCTTTGGCGTCGCGTTCGATGTTCAGTGCCGCGTGTTCGAGGATGCTGGCGCGGCGATGACGCGGGAGGGCGGCACAGGCGCGTGCGCCACTGCGGCCGGTCTCGAGCAGGTGTGGGACTTCTGAGGCGCACACGTCGGCGACGCTGCCGACGACGCTGCCGTCAAACGGGTTGAGGACTTCGATGTGCGGTTCGACGACCGCCAGGGCCAGGCGCGATACGTTCACTGGTTGTGCTCCTGTTTACGGGTTGCCGATTGGTGGATGTGGATGATGTCCGAGAGCAGTGCGAAGGCGGTTTCGGTGCGGCCTGCGCCCGGACCGGAGACGGTGACGGCGCCGAGCAGTTCGCTGGTGAACGACACGGCGTTGGTAGCGCCGCTGATGCTCGCCAGTGGGTGGTCGTTGCTCAGCAGGCGCGGTTCGACGCTGGCATTGATGGAGCCGTCGGCATTGCGGGTGGCGGCGCCGATGAGTTTCCAGCGTGCGTCGTTTTGCCGGGCTTTTTCGATATCGGCGAGGCTGAGGGAGGCGATGCCGTTGCAGGTGACGTCGTTGACGGTGAGTTTGGCGTCCAGCAGTTCGTTGGCGAGGATGACGACCTTGAGGCGCACGTCATAGCCTGCGACGTCTGCCGTTGGGTCGGCTTCGGCGTAGCCCAGGGCTTGGGCCTGGCTGACGGCTTCGGCGAACCCGAGGCCGCCTTCCATACAGGTGAGGACGAAGTTGGAGGTGCCGTTGAGGATGCCTTCGAAGCCGGTGATCGAGCTGCCGGCCAGGGACTGTTTGGCGAGGCGAATGACGGGGGTGCCGCTCATGACCGAACCTTCGTATTCGAAGGCGACGTTGTTGCGCTGGGCCAGGGCTTTGAGCTCGGCGCCGTGCAGGGCGATGGGGCCTTTGTTGGTGGTGACCACGTGTTTGCCGCGCTCCAGGGCCCAGCGGCAGAACGAGGTGGCGGGCTCGCCGTCCACCGGGTTGGTGAAGGTGGCTTCGGCGATGATGTCGGCGCCGCAGTCTTTGATCACCGCTTCATTGAGGGCATCGACGGTGCCGCCGGGCAGTTGAGCCATGGCGCCTTTGGTGGTGGGCAGTTTGGCCAGCAATGCGGCGTCGAGGCCGTGGCGGTCCATCACCGAACCGAGGAACAGGTCGGTCACGCCGACGATTTTCAGGGTGAAGCCGAGTTCGGTTTTCCACTGCTGGTTGCGCTCGGCAATCAGTTGAGCCAATGCCCGGTTCACACCGCCGAAGCCGACTAGAGCTAGTTTGTATTCAGTCATTTTTGTTATGTCCTTGATCCGGGTGATTGGGTTGTTGGGATCTAGGTTAGGGGGGTGGGGTTGGCAGTGAAATATGGCAATTTGCTCTATTTCTTGGGCGTTTTGACCAGGGGGTGGGCAAAGCGGTAGGGGTGGGGAAAGCCCAATAGGATCGACTGGCCGAACACGTTCCCCTGTGGGAGCGAGCCTGCTCGCGATGGGGCCAGGTCAGGCAACATTGATGTCGACTGGTGTACCGCTATCGCGAGCAAGCTCGCTCCCACAGGTTTTTTCAGTGTTTGGTTCATTGATGTCAGGGCATGCATCTGCTTGGCTGACACACCGCCAACCGCTCTTGTGGCGAGGGAGCTTGCTCCCGCTGGGCTGCGCAGCGGCCCCAAATCATGCAGCGCGGTGGGCCAGGTTGATTGAGGGGTGACCAGGTTGGGGCTGCTTCGCAGCCCAGCGGGAGCAAGCTCCCTCGCCACACAAGCTCCTTCTCCACAAGGGTCTCTGCTTAGAGGGATAGCGTGCCTAGACCACCGACGACAACACAAACGACGTCACGGTATTCTCCACCCCCGGCAACGCGGAGATCTCCTTCCAAACCTTATGCACCCGCTCCGGATTCGCCGCGCCGACCCGTAGCATCAAATCGAACTCGCCACTCATCACATCGCACTGCAGCACTTCCGGCATGGCCTGCAACGCCTGCAACACCTCGGCGCCGCGCATGCGGTCGTAGCGGTAGACGAAGATCACGGCGTTGATGTTCGACGACGCGTGCGCGCCCTCCCCGGTGCGCACCGTGTAGCCCTGGATCGCGCCGTCGCGTTCGAGGCGTTCGATGCGTTGGCGTACGGCGTTGCGCGAGAGGTTGACCTTGGCTGCCAGTTCGGCGTGGGCGGCGCGGGCGTTGAGGCGCAGTTCGGCGATGATGCGTTCGTCGAGGGGATCGAGGATTCGCTTCATGGAGCCTCCGGTTACAGGGTGCCGAGCAGTTGATGGAGGGCCGCTAGGTCGTCCGGCTGGATGCGATAAATGTGCGCCGGGCCATGCTCGGACATCGGACGTTTTTGCGCTGCCACGGGGATCCCCAACTCACCGAGCAACACCGCCGATTTAACAGGCGATATCTCGCCCAAGGTCACCATCGGCGCCACCAAACTGCGCCGGTACAAGCGCGCCGCGAGCACGCCGGTGGCGGTGTGTGGGTCGATGATGTAACCGGTGTCGCGATACAGCGAGGTGATTTCCTCCAACGTCTGTTCATCGCTGACCGCGTACGAGTCGATGATCATCCGCGCCTGCAACCAGAACTCGTTGGCGATGGTCATTTCGCCGTGGGTTTCGAAGGTGTGCATCAGCGCGCTCACGGCTTGATCATAGTGCCCATAGAGCTCCCAGAGAAACCGTTCCAGGTTGGAAAAAATCGACAAATCCATGGCCGGCGACAGGGTCTTGCTGGCGCGCAATCGCGAGTAGTGGTTCTTCAAAAAGAACTGATGCAGCGCGTCATTCTGGTTGGTGGCGACGATCATCTGCGTGATCGGCAAGCCCATCTTCTGCGCGATGTAGCCGGCATAGACTTCGGCAAAACTCGCCGCCGGCACGCTGAAGCCAATGGGCCGCTGCCCGCCGCCGAGTTGCAGCACCGCGTGGAAATAAAACACCAACTGCGCCATGACGCTGACCCAGTTGCTGGAGTTGAAACTGATCGCCTCATGCTGGCGGAACAGTTGGGTGACCAAGGTCTGGCATTCATCGAAACTGCCATCGACGGCCACTTGATGAACCCGCGGATGCGCCGTCGCTTGCAGGTCTTGAAGCTGGTCTTGCGGTACGCCGGCCTCGGGATAAATCACCACCACGTCGGTCTCGTCGCAGTGCTTGAAGGCCTCGATGGCGGCCAGGCCCGTGTCGCCGTTGGTGACGCCGATCACCACGGCGCGACGCCCGCGTTTGCGCAGGAAGTACTGCACCAGTCGCGCCTGCAACTGCGCGGCAAAATCTTTCGAAGAACGGGTCGGCCCATGGAACAATTCCAGCACCCATTCGTTGCGATCCACCTGATGCAACGGCGCCAGGGAGCGATGGCTGAACTGGCTGCCGGCCTCCTTGAGCACCCGTTTGAAATCGGCCTCGGGAATCGCCTCACCCACGAACGGACGCATCACTCGATAGGCCAGTTCGTCGTAGGACAAGGTCGACCAGTTGGCGATGTCCTGGGGCTCGAACTGCGGCAGTTCGACGGGGACGAACAGCCCGCCGTCCTCGGCGATGGCCGACAGCACGACTTTTTCGAAATCGACCTGCACGGCGGAATTTCGGGTACTCACATAGCGCATGGTCAACTCCGCAAACTCATATAAAACAGTTCATTTGAAACGATGCGCCTGCTCCACCAGCCAGGTGGAAAACCGCGCCGCGTCCGGGTGTTGCTCGGCCCCGGAACTGCGCACCAGGTAGAACGATTCGCTGGCTTCGATGCGCTGGGCGAAGGGTTCGACCAGGCGCCCATCGCCGAGCATGTCACTGACCATCGACGACCGCGCCAGGGCGATGCCCTGCCCCAGTTCAGCCATGCGCAGGGTGCAGACCAGCGTGTCGAACTGCATGCCGGTCGAGGAATCCACCGAGTCGGCACCGACCATGTTCAGCCAGTAACCCCAGCCCTCTTCGTAGCCCAGCACATGCAGCAATGGATGCTTGGCCACATCCGCCGGCACTTTCAGCGTCGCCATCAAGGCCGGCGAGCACACTGGGAACAAGGTGTCCCAGGTCAGACGCTGCGACACCAGGCCCGGCCATTGGCCGTGGCCCCAGCGAATTTCCATGTCGTCTTCACCGTCCAGCTCCTTGACCCAGATGTTGCTGATGTAGCGGATGTCGACGTGGGGATGCGCCTGGCGAAAATCCACCAGTTTCGGCGCCAGCCAGTGCACAAAAAACGCCAGGCTGCCGCGCACCTTGATTGGCCGGCGTTTGTGCTGGCCAAAGATTTCGTTGGTGCCCACCGCCAGTCGCGTGATCGCGTCCTGCACCACCGGCAGGTAGGCCTGGCCCTCTTCCGTAAGGCCCAAGCCGCGGGGCAAGCGCTTGAACAGCGCCACCCCCAGGTGGCTTTCCAATTGGCGGATCTGCTGGCTGACCGCGCCCTGGGTCAAAAACAGTTCGTCGGCGGCGTGGGTGAAGTTCAGGCAGCGGGCCGACACTTCGAACGCCCGCAGCCAGTTCAAGGGGGGCAACGTTTTTTGCTTCATGATCTGGACCTCGTTGACCCCCACGCACCGGGCACGTTTGCCCGCCCCGTCGACGCGGCTTAGAACGCGTCGGACGGTTGTGCCACAAGGGCGACCGACAAGCGTCGCTCGCGGCTTTTGCGGGTAATGTAATACACGAAGTAACACCAGGCGATGAAGGGCAAGCCGAAGTACAGCGCCACCCGTTGTTCCGGATCGAAGGCGATCCCGACACACGCCAGGCTGCAGCACACCAGCGCCCCCAGCGGCACCCACGGATAACCGCGAACGCGGAACTTGAGGTTGCGAATGTCGCCGCCGTTGGCCACGTAGTGACGACGGAAAGCGATCTGGCTCGCGGCGATGCTCATCCACACCACCACCACGGCCAGGCCGGAAATCGACACCAGCGCCAGGTAGATGGTGTCGGCGGCAAACACGCTGCTGAGCAACGAGGCGGCGCCGCCGGCCATGCTGACGATGATCGCGTTGAGCGGCGTGCCCATGCGGGTCAGGGCCGAGAATTGCTTGGGCAGGTGGCCTTGGTCGCTGAGGGTCCAAAGCATGCGCGAGGCGGCGTACAAGCCGGAGTTGGCCGCCGACAACAGGGCGGTGATGATCACGAAGTTCATGATGTCGGCGGAGTACGGAATGCCGATGTAGGTGAACACCGTGACGAACGGGCTCTCCACCAGGCCGGCTTGCTCGCGGGGCAACAAAGTCGCCAGGACAAAAATGGTCCCGACGAAAAACACCGCCAGGCGCAGTACCGTGGTGCGGATGGCGCGTGGCACATTGCGTTGCGGGTCCTTGGTTTCACCGGCGGCGATGCCGATCAGTTCGGTGCCGGAGAATGCGAAGGACACCGCCAGCAGCGTCATCGCGATGGGCATGAAGCCGGTAGGAAACAGTCCCTCGCGGGTGAAGTTGCTCAAGCCGATGCTGTGGGCCTGATCAATGTTCAACAGGCCGAGAATCGCGCCACCGCCGATCAGCAGGAACACCACCACGGTCAGCACTTTGATCAACGACAGCCAGAACTCGGTCTCGGCGAACAAACGCACCGACACCACGTTGGTGAGGAACACCACGCCGGCGAACAGCGCGCTCCAGATCCACACCGGCGTGTCGGGGAACCATCGGGTCATGAGGATGCCGGCGGCGGTGAATTCGGAACCGATGGCCACCGTCCACGTCAGCCAATACAACCAGGCCACGGTGTAACCGGTGCCCGGCCCGAGAAAGCGCGTGGCGTAGGTGCTGAACGAACCGGTTTCCGGCATCTGCACCGCCAGCTCACCGAGGCACATCATCACCATGTAGACCATGAGCGCGCCAATGATGTAGGCGATCACCGCGCCCATGGGGCCGGCCTGGTTGACGGTGTAGCCGGAGGTCAGGAACAGGCCGGTACCGATCACGCCGCCCAAGGCGAGCATGACGATATGGCGCGTCTGCATTTCCTGCTTGAAGCCGGCCCGCGTACTCGTTTGTTGTTCTGTTATGGACATGGTTGTTCTCATGAAATGTCAGGGCGCACATCTACGTCTGCGCGAGTAAGACAAGCGCCACTGAGCTTTTATTATTATTCCTATTCATGAACGCCCCATTCACAGCCTTGTTATGGGGTACCAACTTTCAAACTTCAGTTTGCGGTCTCGATGTGGACTTCATTGAGCTGCGGATTGAGGGTCTTTTTGACGAAGGCGAAGGCCTGTTTCAGATCGTCCAGTAGATCGTCCGTGTCTTCGATGCCGACCGAAACCCGCACCAGGCCTTCGGAGATGCCCAGGGCCAGGCGTTCTTCCAAGGTGTTCTCGACATGGCTGGTGGTGCGGGCCGGGCCGTAGATGGTTTCCACTGCGCCCAGGTTGCCGGCGCAATGGGCGAAGCGCAGGCGTGGCAGGAGCAGCTTGACCGTGTCCATGCCGCCGACCAGGACAAAACTGACGATGGCGCCGAAGCCGGACATCTGCGCGCAGGCCACGGCGTGGTTCGGGTGACTGGCCAAGCCGGGATAATTCACCGCCTCCACCAGCGGTTCGGTGCAAAGGAATTCGGCCAGGGCCCGGGCGCTGTGTTGCTGCTGGCGCATGCGCAGCGCCAGGGTCTTCATGCCACGGATGATCAGGTAGGCCGAGAACGGGTCGAGGCTCGCGCCGTTGATTTCCCGGTAATGCCGCACCTGGGCCATCAAGGCTTCGCTGCCGCACACCAGGCCACCGAGCACATCGCCATGGCCGCTGAGGAACTTGGTCGCGCTGTGAATCACCACGTCCACCCCCAAGGCCAGCGGGCTCTGGTTCAGCGGCGTGGCGAAGGTATTGTCCGCCACCACCACGGCGCCAACACGCTTGGCCGCCGCCACCAGGCGCGGGATGTCGAGGATTTTCAGGGTCGGGTTGGTGGGGGTTTCCAGGTACAGCACCTGGCAACCCTTGGCGATTTCACGCTCGAGGTCGTCGTGATCGAAGGTCTCGCACAAGGTCACCGCCACGCCGGTGCGCGGCAGGAATTCTTCGAAGATCTTGTTGGTGCCGCCGTAACTGTCCTTGGTCGACACCACGCGATCGCCGTGGGCCAGGAAGGTGTAGAGCACGCTGCTGATCGCCGCCATGCCACTGCTGAAGGCCACGGCGGACTCAGCCATTTCCAACTCTCGGATCTTGGCTTCGAGGGTCTCGACGGTGGGGTTGCTCATACGGCTGTAGATAAAGCCCGGGGCCTTGCCCAAGGCGACGTCGTACCAGACGTCGATGTCGTCGTAACCATACGCGGCACTGGCCACGATGGGAGTTTGCGTGGCGTTGTAGGGGTGCCTGACTTGCTCCCCACCCCAAACCGCCCGGGTTCCCGCGCCGGCATTATCAAGCCCTGTGCTGTCAGGTTTATTGTTCATTGAGGCTACTCACACTGAGGGGGTGGACGTTGAGCCATCCACCGGATCTGAGGGCCAATATAGGGAAAAGCCGGGCGGCCGAGAAACGATGTTATCGGTGCCAAAGGGGTGGTTTTTTTAATGGCTGAGGGCGAAGCCGCGACATCCAAGCCACTGATAAACCTGTGGGAGCGAGCTTGCTCGCGATGGCGTCGGGTCAGTTACATTGATAGTGGCTGACACTCCGTTATCGCGAGCAAGCTCGCTCCCACAGTGGAGTTGTGGTGGCATCGGGAATGCGTGAGCGCCTGTTCTACAGGCGACCGTTGACTTAAAGGCTGTGTGAATCATCGTGGCGAGGGAGCTTGCTCCCGCTCGGCTGCGCAGCAGTCGTAAACCTACCCGGCCACCGCGTTGAATGGCTTTGGGGCTGCTGCGCAGCCCAGCGGGAGCAAGCTCCCTCGCCACAGGTTCAGCATTTTTTCAGACGTCCAGGGGCTTTCGATCAACACCCAAGACACTGATGAACCTGTGGGAGCAAATCACGAACCAGCGCCCAAAGACTGCAACCAGCGCTGATGATAGTCAGCCTGCTCTGTAATATCGTTGGTTAAGTCCTTATCTTCAAAATCAAAAATATTGACTATGTCATCTTTACCTGCCGACTCTCCCCAATGAACCTCGTAAGCAACTACGCCGCCAGCCATTTGTGAGGACATCCGCGAGGGGTACACATTTATTTTGGCTCCCTTGCATAAAAACTTTACATCCGGAAAGTCTTTCCTAACCATTCCCAAGCACAAATACAAATCCACCGCGGTGTAGCTTCTTTCTATCCCATCCGGCATCATTACGCTCATCTCCGTATTTTTTCGATCACACTTAAAGATCGCCTTATTAATGACGACATCAATTTCAATTGCCACTTCTCTAGAAGTCACACCACCACCTGTCAAAATTGGATATTGAGTGTCCTACATAGGATCCATATTTTCGATAACTCCCACACTCCTGCGTGGGAATGTCGCCAGGGACGCTCCGTTTCTAGATGTGACGTAGAGCGTCACGGGATGCATTCCCACCGGGAAGTGGGAACGTCGAATGAGTAGCCTGATTCCGATAATATCTTCCGCCCTCATCCGGCCAAGAATAGCAATCTCATATTCGTTAGCTATTACAAACGAGACTCAACCCACTCATTAAAAAAAACTTCTTGCTCACCCGGATCTTTTGCCAAATTAATATCATCGTAGTCAAATATATAAACAATATCATCGAGTGATGGAGTGATACCCATGCTCAGTTCATATGCCTTCAGCCCAAGCGACATCTGTGCAGACATTCCAGACGGATGAACATTTTTCTTAGCACCCTTACAAAAGAAAATCACATCCGGATTATCTCGCCTAAGACTCGCAAAACATTTATAGAAGTTACCTCCCGAATATGTTCTATCAACACCATCTGCCACAGAAAAAGTTATTGCGATTCTCTTGGAATCGCACACAAGACAAGTTTTTTCCCTTCCCCCCCCCTAGAGATATACACCTCCACCGTAGAAATCATTTTTTTATTCTCCTGTTAGGGTTAGGTATGGAATAGCCAAACTCTTTCCCATTATCAAGTATCAAGGTTGCGCCAAGCACATCTTCATTCTTAATACGACCTGGAATTGCAATTTCTTTTTCAGCCCCAAACAAATATGCGCCCCCTAGCTCTTTTTGCAAATCGTGCCCTGGAATTTTTTGCAACGTGTATAAATACCCTATTTTAGTGTACTCACCGGTAGCAAACCTCTTCCCCACATCTCTTGAGTAGGAGGTACTAATGTAATAACTAGGAGGCGAGTCACTATCCATAGAATGCAAGAACAAATTTTTGCTTTTACCTTTGCTTTTAAAGCCATGTTCAAAAACGTCTTCGGGATTTCGCTCATCACCACGATATAAGAAATCCTCCTCTTTTTTAGGAGTAGGTAGTTTAGGTTCCGTTTGATCAACAGCTACCTTACCCGCCGGATCCTGCTCCCCAACCGCCGGCCTACATCCACCCTTCCCCGGACAATCCACCAACCCCAACGGATCCACCCACCCCGTCGGGTTCAGGGTGTACCGGTACCCATTGAGCCCACCCACCAACTTGCTCGGATCGGGCGTCAGATAGCGACCGGTCTCGGGATTGTAGTAGCGGTGGCGGTTGTAGTGCAGGCCGCTTTCCGGGTCGAAGTATTGGCCCTGGAAGCGCAGCGGTTGTTCCAGCTGTTCGCCGCCGCCGTGCTGGAGTTCGGTGAGTTGGCCGTAACCGTTGTAGCGAGCCGACCAGACGACCTGGCCGCTGTGGGTGGTGAGTTCCTGGGGCGTGCCCAGGTGGTCGAGGTGGTAGTAGAACGGCGTGGCTTTTTCCGGGCCTTCGCCATCGAGCATCGCCAGCGGGCGGAAGGTGCCGGGTTCGTAGACGTAGCTGCGGTGGTGGCGCGGGCTGTTTTCGGCAACGACCTGGTCGCCCTGCCAGAAAAACTCCGTGGTCAGGCCATCCACGGTCTTGCTGATGCGTCGGCCGAAGACGTCGTAGCGGTAGGAGGTTTCGCGGCCATCGGCCGTGGTGACGCCGATCAGGCGGTGCTGGCTGTCGTAGCGATAGGCGCTGACCAGGGCCTGGCCGCGGCGTTCGCGGATCAGGTTGCCGAAGGCGTCGTAGTCGTAGTGGCGGTCGCCCTCCTTCAGCAGGCGGTTGCCCTTGAGGGTGGTCGGGCCGGGGCGGTCCTGCATCAGCAGGTTGCCGGCCGGGTCGTGGCAGAAGTGCTCCGGCGGTTCGCTGTGGGAAAAATCGATGCGGGTCAGGCGATCCAGCGGGTCGTACTGGTAGCTGCGGCGGCTTCGGTTGTCGGAAAGGGTCTGCAGGTTGCCCTTGGCGCTGTAGGCATAATCGCGCCAGAACAGTTGCTGCTGTTGGCTCTGCCACACGGTCTGGGCCTTGAGGCGGCCCTGTTCGTCGTAGTCGTAGTCACTGAGCAGCCGGCCTTGCTGGCGTTGCCGTTCGCGTCCGCCGACAAAGCGGTGTTCGGTCAGGCGTGAGCCGTTGAGGTCGATGGCGGTCAGTGCGCCACCCGGGGCATGGTGGTAGTCGAGTTGGCTGTCGTCCGGCAGGCGCAGGTGATTGAGGCGTCCGCAAGCGTCGTAGCGATAACGCAGGGTGCCCCAGCCCTGGTGCTCGCAGACCAGCCGATCCTGGGCGTCGTACTCGAAGGCCAGCGGATGATTGCTGCCGTCGTTGACGTGGACCAGCCGGCCCAGTTCGTCGTAGCGGTATTCGACGGCCTGGCCGTCGGGCAAGGTCTTGACCCGCAGCCGCCCGGCCGCGTCGCGCTGGTACTGGGTGAGCCGTTGCGAACCGTCCTCGCCGTGCTCGGTTTTTTCCAGCAGGTGGCCATTGAGATCATAGGCGTAGGCGGTGCGTTGGCCGTCGAAGCCGACTTGCTGTCGGATCAAGCCGTTGGGCGTGTAGTCCAGCTGATATTTTTCGCCGGATTCGTTTTCGATTTCGGTCAGCAACAGCCGCGCCGAGTCGTAGCGGTATTTCAGCTCGCTGCCGTCGGGGTTCAGGCGGCGGCTGACCAGGTGCAGGTCGTCGGCGTATTCGTAGCGGGTCAGACGGCCCTGTTCATCGCGTTCGGCGGTGACCTTGCCGTAGGCGTTGTAGCGCCAGGTCCGGGTGGCACCGTTGGGCAAGGTCACCTGCAGCAGGCGGCCGACGGCGTCCCATTGGTAGTGCGTGAGCGCGCCGTGTTCGTCCTGGCGGCTGAGTAAACGCCCCAGGGCGTCGTAGGAAAAACACCGGCGACTGCCGTCGGGCAGGATCTCTTCGGTCAGTTGGCTCAGGCGACTCCAGGTGAAGCGATGTTCGCCGCCGTCCGGGTCATACGTCGCCAGCAGTTGCCCGTGGGCGTCGTAGGCATATTCCGTGCGCTGGCCGTCCGGGTCGATGAGGACGATCACGTCCCCCCGGGCATTGCGCCGGTAGCGCCACACGGCCTTGCCGCGCGCACGGGTGTGCAGGAAACCGTTGCGGTATTCGTAGGACGTCGGCGTCTCGTCCGGGGGAAGCAGCGCCACCAGCCGTCCGACGTCGTCGTAGCGGTATTCGGTCACGGCGCCCAGCGGGTCCTGCTCGGCGATCAAGCGACCTTGTTCGTCGTAGGCCTTGAGGTGCTCGCCGCCGTCGGGCTCGACCTTGCGCACCAGCCGCGCCCGGTCGTCGTGGACATACACCTCCTGGCTGCCATCCAGGTGCCGGACCGTGACGCTGCCGTCTTCGCCCCAGGTGTAGCGGGTGTCCATCTGCGCAAACGAGGCCCAGTGCCGTACGCAGCGGGACGCCGGTCCGCCCCCTTGCCATTCCCAATAAAAACTCGCCCCACCGGCCAGTTGTCGCTGGAGGATGACGTGTTGGTCGTCGTAGTCGTAGCGTTCGCTTTCACCGGCGGCATTGGTCGCTTCGATCAGTCGGAAACGTCCGTCGTAGCGGTAGGACACCAGCGTCTGTTCGGTCCGCCAGGCTTCGTCGAGGGTGATAGCGGGATGGAAGCTCTGGTAATCGACGGCGATCAGGTGGCGCTGCTCGTAACGCAGGCGCAGGGCGCGCCCGGCGCCGTTGTCCAGGCGGCAGATGTCGCCATGGATGTTGCGCTGGAGGGTCAGGCGGTTGTCGTAGCGGTCGCTGAGGGCGCTCAGGTGGCCGTCGCGAAAGTGCAGGAATGCTGCGTTTTCGCCGGGTTGGGCAACGATCAGTTCGTCCGGCTCAGTGCCCAGGTAGATCGCCGCGCGGGCCAGGCTGTTGTGGATCGCCGGACGCTGGGTGCTGGGCAGTGGAAAGGTCGTGCGGCGGTTTTCCTGGTCGACCCAGGTGACCTGCTCGCCGTCGAGTTCCAGGCGATGGGCCAGGGCATGGCTCCAGCCACGCCCGAGGCCGACGTCCAGGTCAGCGGCGCTGGTGCGGTACAAACGGGTGAAGACGAACGGCAAGCGGCCATCGAGGGTGCCATCGTCGAGGGTCAGCAGTTCTTCGCCGGTGACCATCGACACCGGACAGCCGCTGGTCTGGGTCTGAGCCGCAGTGTCGGCGCTGTCGCCGTTGGGATTTTTCGATTGGGATGGGGCGTCGTCGTGGGGTTCGTATTTGCTTAGCTGGGTGGCCCCTTGAGACTTTTCCCGTGCCACAGCGGCCGGATTGCTGACGGACAGTGGTGCAGAGTGCTCAGGGGTGATGTGCAAAGGTCCGACAGGCGTCGGTTTTAAAGCCGCGCGCTGGCTGATGACCAACGGTTTGAGCACATCGGCATGCTGATTGAACCGGTCGGGGGCGAGTTGGCCCAATCTCAGGCTCGACGCCAGCAACCACTCCCGGGCCCTCTCCGAGCGGACCCGGCCCAGCACGTTACCGCTCATGCGCAGACCCAGGCCCAGCCCCCCGGTCAAACGCATCAGCAGGAAATTGATCAGTACCGAAGCGCGCAACTCTGCGACGACTTCAGCCAGGTACTGGGGCGGCAGCATCCGCAGCCAACTGGCGAAAGCCGCCATGTGGACGAAGAGCAACGGCTCGTCGCTCAATATCATCAACCCTTTGGCGATCGCCTCGGAGGACGCCTTCAGTAACTGTTCAAGCTCAGCTTGAGTCAGGTACTCCAACAGCTTTTCGCTGTTGGCTTGCAGGTCGGCCAGCAGCCCGAAAACCTGTTTTACGTCATCCCATAGCTGATGCAGGGCCTTCTCGAAGCCGTGCCAATCAGCCTGCTGCAACACGCCGTAGCGTTCGAGAAAGCCGGCGTCGGCAAACTCCGTCCATAGCGGTTGAAACTGCTCCCACTCCTCTTTCAGCCAGCCCTCAAGTTCGTCGATCACGCCTTGGTAAGACGCGTACAACGCCTTGACGTGAGCGGCCGTTACATGGGGAAAAAAGGTGATGCGATAACGCTGGCCCCGCCAACACTCACGGACTTCCAGGATGCCGCTGGGGCCGATCACGTGATGGATCGGCTCGCCGAACGTTTCCTGCCCCGGCGCGCCACCGGTGACCGGTTCCAGCATCACCGGCGTGTCGCCAATCGGCACGAAGCGCGCCGCCTGGAACATGTGCACCAGCGTCAGCGGCCCCTCCGCCGGGCAGGCCACCACCGTGGCGCTGATGGGTTTATCAAGGTTTTTCGGCGCCGCCAGGGACACCTCGTTGCCGACCTTGAACACTTGCTCAAGATCCAACGCCCAACCGGTCCAGAAGCTTTCAGCCCAGGCATCGTAGTCGTTCAGGCAGGTTCGAAAATCCTGGAAAACCGCATCGACATCCGGCTGCTCGGGGTCCATGGCCGCCACCACCAGCAAGCCAATGGTGTTGTTCAGGGCCAGGAGTTTGTCGGGGGCAAACATGCAGGAATCTCGCGGTGCGGGGACGAACGCGAGACTTTGCCGGGGATGACAGGGGAATTAAGTCAGGGGAAGGGGACGAAGGACGTAGGGCGATTCGCTAAATTTTAAACGCTTGGCGTGGGAGTCCCATCGATGGCTATAAACACCGCGCCATCAGCCATTGCTCTTCCCCCCAAGCCTCAAAGCGCTCCAACACGTCCCAACCCAGCTTGGCGTAATAATCACGTTGGCTGTGGGTGTGCAGGAACAAGGTGATGATTCCAGCCTCTCGCGTATGACTGCAGATGCCTTCGATCAACTGCGCCGCAAGCCCTCTGCGTCGAGCCTCTGGGGTGATGAACACACACGCCAGCCATGGGCCCAGCGCTGGCTGGTCAGGCAGGTCGTGGCTGGCCAGTGAAGCGCCGCCGAGCAACTGCTCGTGTTCCATGGCGATCAGGCACTTCCAACGGCCATCGTGCTGCCCCGCAGCGAATTCCTGCTGCCAACTGGCGAGGGATTGCTGAGCGAACTCATAACTGAACTCACGATGGAGCCACTCGGCCATCTGGTCGCTTTTATCCATGTGGTTAGTGAGCCAATCCATTTGCAACATTTGAAACACTCCTTGTATTTAGTCAGCCGGCTGCTGACCCGCTTTGCTCGAAAGAAGACACCCGCGAGCAGGGTCCGTTAACCCGTTTATGATCCGAGAGTGTTACAGCGTCCGAATCAACGCTTCGGCGTGCAGACGAAACACAACATAAGCTTCATCAAAGCTCGGGCGGACATTGCCAAAAATCAGCGGCATGAGCTTCGCGTCATACTGGCTACGAATCTGCGCATCCAAACTCGCCTGATGGAGAGCGCACTGCATGACATTTCCCGGATCGTCAGCAAATGGAGGAAACTGCCGACCAAATTCGAGCGCATCAAACTCCACCAGACATTTGAAACCGAGAGCGGCTCGTTCGCCGACAGCGGGATCGCCACGGCTTATGCAGTAAACATCATAGATATGCCGCACCAATGTATCGTCCCATGGCTGGAGCATGGCTCCGGCTTGGTGTTGGGCATAGCGGCGAAGAAACGAAATAACTTTCTCCGCAAGCGTTTCCTCTACCGCTACGCAGGCAATATCGCCCAATCCCCCAGACCTTGCGGCGAGTCGATTGACCAGGTACTCCAGCGGCTGCTGAGTCACTTCAAACTGTGGGATTCGCGCAGTCAGCTCAAGACTTAGATAAGGGCGCAAACTGGTGTCGTGAGGGTATTGAGGGGCATATTGCCAACGACTGGCGAAGTATCGGTTTTCATTCCGAGCAACACGCGCATCCACGATCTCCTCAAAACCGAACTCGGCGAGGACATGACAAACCTGAACCTTCAGGTTGCTGAGATGCCGCTTCTGAGCCGAGGCGCTCAACGCATCAGGCTCATCCAACACGATCTTTAAGTCGACGTCCTCCGACATACGCTCGATCAGTTGGTAAGCCTTCGACAGGCTTGTGCCGCCGCAAAACACCAGGCGAACACCTGGAAACCGCATCCCCATCAAAGCTTGCAAAGCATCCGTCACGTGGACGTCTTTTTCCAGGATGCTAGCCGTAAGTAGTCCGACATCGACCTCAGCCAACACCGCATCGATTAACTCGACCTGTTCAGGCGTGATGATTTTCATAAACGACGTACCGACCACCGAAGCCGAGCTTGCGATTAATACGCCGTGAACCCGTGTCGAAAACGATGCCGGCGGGTAGCTGCAAGCTGTCGCTGGCGTTGTATTCACGCACTGCGCGTCCCGCCGTGATCTTCACGCCAAGCTTTTGCAGAACCAAAGGTGCCAGGACTTCAAGGGGGCGAACCGGTATCGGCTTGCCCGTAAGCACACTGGCCTTGGCTTTTGCGAAGACTCCCACGCCGAGCTTGACCAGTACGCCGTTGGCCACCAGATGACGCAGCGCTCGGGATACCTGCGCGGGGCTGCCGAAGTCGGAAAACTCGGAGCGTAGAAACACATCGTCCTTTCGCAAGGCGATTGATCTTTTAAGCCGCTCTTCGATAACCATGGCTTACCTCCCGGCAGCACCTAACAAAAAATAACTCTCAACAGATTGTTTTATAAAGAGATTTAAATACAAACAGTGCTCAAAGCTCGCTCAGTATAAATCAGAGCCAAAACATCGGCCAATGCAGCCTTGAAACAGGATCGCATGCACAGCGCACTATTCATTTCAGACACAAAACCCGTGGGAGCGAGCAAGCTCGCTCCCACATTGGCTATTTCTTGCACAGGTCATTGGTTTTAGATGCCTACCCGCACTCATTCTCAAGAAATACCCGCCTGCAACCCCTCAACCTATCGTAATCTCGCACCTGTATAAGCCCAGCCCCGCAACCGGCCGAGATCTCACCCCGATGCCCTCCATCTACCAACTCAAGCCCGCCTTTCAAAACCTGCTGCGCCCCATGGTTCAACGCCTCTACAACAACGGTGTCACCGCCAACCAGGTCACGGTGCTCGCCGGCATCGTTTCGGTATTGGTCGGCGCGGTCATCGCCTGGTTTGCCAACCATCCGTGGATCTTCGTCCTGGTGCCGATCTGGATGTTCCTGCGCATGGCGTTGAATGCCGTGGACGGCATGTTGGCGCGTGAGTTTGGTCAGCAATCGCATCTGGGCGCCTACCTCAATGAGCTATGCGATATCATCGCCGACGCTGCCCTGATCCTGCCTTTTGCCCTGTTTGCCGATACCAGTCTGTTGCTCGTGTTGTTGGTCACGCTGTTGGCGTTGTTCAGCGAATACGCCGGCGTGCTGGGGGCGATGGTGGGGGCTTCGCGGCGGTATGACGGGCCGATGGGCAAGAGTGATCGCGCCTTTGTGTTGGGCGTGCTGGCGACCGGCATTGCCCTGGGTTGGCTCGGGGCGCTCTGGGTAGATGGTGTGATGGCGGTGGTTGCCGCCCTGCTGGTTTATACCTTGGTCAATCGGGTCCGTCATGGCCTGGGCCAAGTGAAGGAAAACGCTCCCTCAGCATAAAGGAACTTGCAATGCGCGAAGCCCAACACCGGACATTCACCACCCACGATGGCGTGGAACTGTTCTACCAACACTGGCCGGCTGTCGACGCGGCAGCGGGTGAACCCCGTCAGGCTGTGTTGTTGTTCCATCGTGGTCATGAGCACTCCGGGCGCATCGCGCACCTGGTAGATGAACTGGACCTGCCCGGGTTCGACTTCTTTGCCTGGGACGCCCGCGGCCATGGCCAGTCGCCGGGCGAACGGGGCGACAGCCCGAGCTTCGCCACCAGTGCGCGGGACGTGCAGACCTTCTGCGATCACATCGGCGCTGTGCATCAGATTGACGAAGCGAACATCGCTGTGGTCGCGCAAAGCGTCGGCGCGGTGATCGCGTCCACTTGGGTCCACGACTACGCGCCTCGCATTCGCTCGCTGGTGCTGGCGTCGCCGGCGTTCAAGGTCAAGCTCTACGTGCCGTTCGCTCGTCCGGGCCTGGCGCTGATGCGCAAGTTTCGTGGCAATTTCTTTGTCAACAGCTACGTCAAGGCGAAATTGCTCAGCCATGACCCGGAGCGCGTGGCGTCCTACGACAGCGATCCGCTGATCACCAAGGCCATTTCGGTGAACGTACTGCTGGGCCTGTACGAAGCCGCCGACCGCGTGGTGGCCGATGCCCAGGCGATCCAGGTGCCGACGCAGTTGTTGATCTCCGGCTCGGACTTTGTCGTGCACCGCAAACCCCAGGAGCAGTTCTTCGAACGCCTGGGCAGCCTGCACAAGGAAAAACACATTCTGCCGGGGTTCTTCCACGACACCCTCGGCGAGAAGAACCGTGCGCCAGCCGTTGCCAGTGCCCGTCGCTTCATCCTGCAAAACTTCGCCCGTCCGCTGGACCGCCCTTCCCTGCTGGACGCCGATCGCCTGGGCGCGACCTGCGCCGAAGCCGAAACCCTGGCCACGCCGCTGCCCCACAACTCGTTGCGTGACCTTTACTGGCGCATGACCCGCGCCAGCATGCGCTTTGGCAGCAAATTGTCGGCCGGGGTGAAACTGGGCTTCGACACCGGGTTCGACTCCGGCAGTACCCTGGATTACGTCTACCGCAACCGCCCCACCGGCACCTCGGCGCTGGGCAAGATGATCGACCAGAACTACCTGAACTCCATCGGCTGGCGCGGCATTCGCCAACGCAAGTTGCACGTTGAAGAGTTGCTGCGCCTGGCGATGGCCGAGTTGCGCGCCCAAGACCGCGAAGTGCGCATCGTCGACATCGCCGCCGGCCATGGCCGTTACATTCTCGAAGCGCTGCAAGGCGTCAGCCCGTTGCCCGAGTCGATCCTGCTGCGCGACTACAGCGACATCAACGTGCGCGACGGCAGTGCGCTGATCGTTGAAAAAGGCTTGGGCGATATTGCTCGGTTCGTCAAAGGTGACGCCTTCGACCGCCAGGATCTGGCGGCGCTGGAACCAAAACCAACCCTCGCCGTGGTGTCCGGCCTGTATGAACTGTTTGCCGACAACCAACTGGTCGGCGGCTCCCTCGCGGGCCTGGCCGAAGCCGTGGAGCCTGGCGGTTTCCTGGTCTATACCGGTCAGCCGTGGCACCCGCAACTGGAACTGATCGCCCGTGCCCTCACCAGTCACCGCGCCGGGCAGGCTTGGGTGATGCGTCGGCGCACGCAGGCGGAGATGGACCAATTGGTCGAGGCGGCGGGCTTTCGCAAGATCACCCTGCGTGTCGATGAATGGGGCATTTTCAGCGTTTCGCTGGCGCAGCGAGTGCAGTAATGAGCGCCGTCATCGCTCCGGCCCGCGAACCCGCACTGCTGAAACCGGCAGTGCTGTGGCTGCTGTTGTTGGCGCCGCTGTTCTTCAGCACCTACGGTTTTGCCACCTGGGTCACCTCCCAGCGTGACGACGTCGGCACGCTGGTGTTCGCCTGGGAAAGCCACATGCCGTTCATGGCCTGGACCATCGTGCCGTACTGGTCGATCGATTTGCTGTACGGCCTGTCCTTGCTGTTGCCCACCAGCCGCGACGAACTCAAGCGCCATGCCTTGCGCCTGCTCACGGCCCAGGTGATTGCGGTCAGTTGCTTCCTGCTCTGGCCGCTGCGCTTCACCTTCCCCCGGCCGGAAATGGATGGGCTGTTCGGTTGGTTGTTCGACGTGCTCGCGGGGTTCGACAAGCCGTTCAACCAGGCGCCATCGCTGCACATCGCGCTGCTGGTGGTGCTGTGGGTATGTTATCAGCGGCATCTGCAAGGCTTCTGGCGTTGGCTGATGCACGGTTGGTTCGCGTTGATTGGCGTGTCGGTGCTGACCACGTATCAACATCACTTTATCGACCTGCCCACGGGTGCGTTGGCCGGTTGGTTGTGTGTCTGGTTGTGGCCGTTGGATCGGCCGAGTCCGCTGCTGAGTGCGCGTCTGGCGGCCGATCCTGCCCGTCGACGCTTGGCCTTGCGTTATGGCGTGGGCGCGGCGGCGCTGTTCATTCCGGCGTTTGCCTTGGGCGGCGCGTGGCTCTGGCTGATCTGGCCGGCGGTCGCCGTACTCATGGTGGCGCTGAATTACCTGGTGTTCGGTGCCGACGGGCTCCAGAAGCGTGCCGATGGTCGCTTGAGCCCGGCGGTGCGCTGGTTGCTGGCGCCGTACCTGGCGGCGGCGTGGATCAATTCCCGCTGGTGGACGCGCAAGCATCCGCAGCCGGACCAAGTGGCGGATAATGTCTGGCTGGGGCGAATCCCTACGCCGATGGAGTTGAAGGACAGTGCGTTTACCGGCGTGCTCGACCTCTGCGCGGAGCTGTCCCTGGACAGCACGGGCATTGCCTATCGTGCCTTGCCGGTGCTCGACCTGACGGCGCCGACCACCGAGCAATGCCTGAAAGCGGCAGAGGCCATCGAAAGCCTGCGCCAGCACGGGCCGGTGCTGGCCTGCTGCGCCCTGGGTTATTCGCGCAGCGCCACGGCGGTGGTCGCCTGGTTGTTGCACAGTGGACGGGCGGCGAACGTTGATGCGGCGATCGTGCAAATCCAGCGAGTTCGCCCGCAGATTGTTTTGCACGGGGCGCACCGTCGGGCGTTGGAGGCCTTATCCAGAAGCCGGGAGAATGTCCATGATCACTGATATGGAGCTGCACACCGTGGCGAGCCTGTTGCGCCGGGGTCATTCGCTGGACCAGTTGTCCACCGGGCTGACGCTGCTGGCGGCGCTGGTGGGGTTGGGGCAATGGCTGGTGGGGGTCATCGATCCTTGGTTGCTGCTGTTGAGTGCGGCGCTACTGGTACTCGGTGTGCTGGAAAAGTACTGGGCGTTGCGCGTGGCGTTTGACGCCGATCTGTTCCAGCGCATGGCGGACAGCACCCAATCCCTGGCCGAACGCACCTATACCTTGGATCAGGCCCTCACCTCGCTGGGCCTGCAACCCGCCGAACGCGCCGGCCGTCTCTGGACCGAACGCCGGCATGGCGCGTTGTTGCTGCTGCGGCGGCAGTCGCGATTATTGGCTGTACAAGTGGTCTTGGTGCTGGGCTTCATCCTGGCCAGTCCCTGGCTGGCGTCAGGTCTGTAGATAGTTTTTTGTGGCGAGGGAGCTTGCTCCCGCTGGGCTGCGAAGCAGCCCCAAAACCAAGCACTGTGGTGTATCAGATGGGTTGTGTTCAGCCTCTTGGGGGCTGCTGCGCAGCCCAGCGGGAGCAAGCTCCCTCGCCACAGTTAGGCTTATGTTTCTCAGGACAAGGAATCCTCATGTTCGAACCCGTGGTCGCCAACCTCATCACCTCCGCCGCCCGCATGGTCACGGGCGCTCGCAGCCTGTGGCTCGGTTGCGCGCCGACGCCGGTGCAAAGGATCTACTTCGCCAACCACAGCAGCCACGGTGACTTCGTGTTGCTCTGGGCCTCGCTGCCGCCAGCGCTGCGCAAGCTCACCCGCCCGGTGGCGGGGGCCGATTATTGGCAAACCAGCCCGATGCGTCGCTACATCATCAACCAGGTGTTCAACGGCGTGCTGGTGGACCGCGAGCGCAAGGATCCTTCCTACAACCCCTTGCAGCCCATGCTCGAAGCCCTGGAGAACGGCGACTCGCTGATCATCTTCCCCGAAGGCACGCGCAACCCCGACGAAGGCCTGCTGCCGTTCAAGAGCGGGATCTATCACTTGATGAAGGCTCATCCCGAGGTCGAGGTGATCCCGGTGTGGATCGCCAACCTCAACCGCGTCATGCCCAAAGGTCGGGTCTTGCCTCTGCCGCTGTTATGCACCACCAGTTTCGGCGCGCCGTTGTGCATCGAAGAAGGTGAAAGCAAAGAGCAATTTCTCGAACGCAGCCGCGCCGCGCTGCTGGCACTGGCCCCGGAGCACGTCTGACATGGATCGATATACCCTGATGTTGTTTGGCGGGATCGGCGCCATTCTGGTGTTGGCTTCGCTGGTTGGTTTCATTCTCAAGCTGCGCACCAAAGGCGCGCCGAACTCGGTTATCGATAACCTCAACGCGCGGATCAATGCCTGGTGGATCATGGTACTGGTGATCGGCGTGGCGTTCTGGCTCGGCAACGCGGCGGTCATCTTGTTGTTCTACGCGGTGTCGTTCTATGCCCTGCGGGAATTCCTCACCCTGACCCCGACCCGGCGCAGTGATTACCCGGCGCTGGTGGCGGCGTTCTACCTGGCGCTGCCGCTGCAATACCTGTTGATCTACTACGACTGGTACGGGCTGTTTTCGATCTTCATCCCGGTGTATGTGTTCCTGCTGCTGCCGATCCTGGCGTCCCTGGGCGGCGATAGCACGCACTTCCTCGAGCGCGCTTCGAAGGTTCAGTGGGGCTTGATGATCGCGGTGTTCTGCATCTCCTTCGTGCCCGCCCTGCTGACGCTGGACATCGCCGGTTTCGAAGGGCGCAACCTGTTGTTGATCGCGTACCTGGTGATCGTGGTGCAGCTGTCGGATGTGTTGCAGTACGTCTGCGGCAAGCTGTTCGGCAAACACAAGATCGCGCCGAACCTGTCGCCGTCAAAAACCGTGGAGGGCTTTGTCGGCGGCATTTTCCTGGCCTCGCTGATCGGTGGCGCGCTGTGGTGGATCACGCCGTTCAATCCCTGGCAGTCGTTCCTCATTGCCTTGCTGATCAACCTGCTGGGCTTTGCCGGCGGCATCGTCATGTCGGCGATCAAGCGCGACCGCGGCGTCAAGGACTGGGGCCACATGATCGAAGGCCACGGCGGCATGCTTGATCGACTGGACTCGGTGTGCTTCGCCGCGCCGATCTTCTTCCACCTGGTGCGGTACTGGTGGACCTGAAAACCTCGGGACGGAAGCATTAACCTGTGGGAGCGGGCTTGCTCGCGAAGGCGGTGTATCAAGCAACATCAATGTTGACTGTGCTGCCGTCTTCGCGAGCAAGCCCGCTCCCACAGGGGTTCAGCGTTTGATCCACTGGCGCACCGCTCCCTCGCCATGTATTAATCGAGGATCAGATGCGGCAAGAACCGGCTCGAATCCTTGGTGATCAAGCTGTTGTCTTCCCGCACGCCAATACCCGCCGCCTGATCGCCAATGACCCAGGAGCCGATCAGGGTGTAGCTGTCGTCAAACTTCGGCAGCGGCGCGAACTCCTGGAGGATGAACGGCGCATCGGTGTAGGGCCCGTCTTCCTTCACGATCAAGCCATCAGCGGTCTGCAGCTCGATGTTAGCGCCTTCCCGGGAAAAGAACGGCTTGCGCACCCAGCCCTTGGGCACCGCTTTGCTGGTGTCGGTATCCAGGTGGGCCGCGAGCAGGTTCGGGTGGCCTTTGTTGAATTCCCACAGCAACGGCAGGATGCCTTTGTTCGAGATGATCGACTTCCAGGCCGGCTCGAAAAACTGCGTATCGCATTGGGCGATCGCTTCACCAAACGGCTCGTGGAAGATGAACTCCCAGGCATGCAGCTTGAACAGGTGCGGAATCCAGCGCTCCTCCAGATCCACGAAGCGCCCGTCGCTGTTGAGGCCAATGTCTTCGATATCGATGTGCCGCGATTGGATGCCGACTTTTTCCGCGATCAGGCGCAAGTAGTCCGTGGTGCCCTTGTCCTCCACCGAGCCTTTCATCGAGGCGAAATAGAACGGCTCCTTGAGCTGCAACTGGGCAAAGGCCTGGTGCAGCTTGGTGTCGATGCTGTTGAACTGGTCGGCATGGGCCGGCAGCACGCCGCGCTCGATGCATTGCTCCAGCCAACCCCACTGGAACGCCGCCGCCTCGTAGAGGCTGGTCGGCGTGTCGTAGTTGAGTTCCAACAGCTTGGCCGGGCCCGTGCCGTTGTAGGAGAAGTCCATGCGCCCGTACAGGTGCGGATGGCCTTCCAGCCATGAAGTGCGCACTAGGTCGAAGAACGGCGCGGGAATGCTCAGGCGTTCCAGCAATTCTTCACTCTGGACCACGCGAGCCACGAGGTCCATGCACATCTCGTGGATCTCGGTGGTCGGGTCTTCCAGGTCGTCCTCGATCTGCTTGAGGGTGAACTGGTAGTACGCGCTTTCGTCCCAATAGGGTTCGTCGTCGATGGTGTGGAACAGAAAGCCGAGCTGTTCGGCGGTCTGTTTCCAGTCAGGACGTTCTGCGCAATGGATCTTCTTCATGGCGCTGGTTCCTCAACCGCCGGAGCTGCTCGAACCGCCCCAACCGCTGCGGGCACTGGACTTGCTGCCGAAACCACCGCGAGACGTGGACGAAGCGACGGCCATCGCCTTGCTGCTCTTGATGGTGTCGGTGTAGCTGCCGTAGCGCGCCTGATTGGATCTGGTAAAGGTCGAGCCGCTGGAAACCCGCTGGCTGAGCGTCGAGGACCCGAAGCTGCCGCGATCATCGCGGTAGCGGTAGACCGGCTCGGAGTAATAGCTGTTGCGGTTGCTGCTCAACATGTTGCCGATCAGCATGCCAGTCAGCAGGTTGCCGAAGCCTGAGCCACCGACGTTCGCTTCCGAAGGCGGCAGCTGGGCCCGGGCGGCGTCGACCTGGGATTGCGTGACTTCGCCATCGGCGCTCAGCTCGAAGCCACCCAGCTTGGGGATGAACTGGCCGGCCGAGTCCTGCTGGCACCAATCGGGCACGAAGTCGGCATCGCAATCGGCCTGGCTGGCGTACGTCGGCGCGATGCGACGATGCTCGCTCATGGCGCTCATGTAGGCGTCGGCGCAAATGTCCACCGGCAGCTTTTCATCGACACATTGCTGGACGGACTGGAAGTTGTACTTCTTCTGCAACTTATAGGTTTTTTCCGTTGGCCCGCAGCCGGATATCGCCAGGGCGACCGACGCGGCCAGCGAAAGCTGGACGTACTTGCTTCGTTTCATCGGGATCTCCGTGGCGCAATCAGTTCGTGGAAGGCGTCATGCACGCGGCGTTCAACATGCCGACGCTGATGGCCACGGCAGCGATGTAGATACCCGCGGCAATTTCACCATTCTTAATGCGTGCGGAAGCGCCCTTGAGCACCAGGCTGGTCACCAGGAACGCCAGCAACTGAACGACAGCGGCGATCACCGCCCAGACGACGAAGTCCAGCATGCTGATCGAGTAGGCAATCACGTTGCTGGCCGGAATGGCGAAACCGATGACAGCGCCGCCCAGGGCGATGGCCGCGGCCACGTTGCCCGAGCGAATCAGCTCGAACTCCTTGTGCGGCGTGACGCGGGTGTAGATGAACTGGAACAGCGCGAACAGCACGGCGGCGCCAAGGATGTACATGACAAAGCCAAGCACGGCGGCTTTGTTCAGGGAAATGGAGAGCGCTTCAAGCATGGACTTCTTCCTTATTCAAAGAGTGTTCAGGTCAGTGGTGTACAGCGAAATACCCAGCGAAGTGCTCAGGCTGACGGTGCCTTCGGCGTCTTCTTCGACGGAGAACAGCAAAAACTCCCGGCGGTCCGTCAGGCCGGTGTCGCGGGCGTACAGCATCGAACGGTGCTCGACACTGTAGGCCTCATCCGGATTACTCACGCGCTCGCTCAACGTCACCAGTTCTGTCTGGCCCGCCTCGGTGCCCCATTCGCGGGTGTACTCGACGCCGTCATGGGTGTAGGTCGGCAGGCCGATCAGGCTTTCAGGGCCGGCCAGGCGACGCAATTCCGCTTCACTGTTGATCGTGACGTAGCTGAGGTAGTTGAACAGGATCACCGACTCGACCTGCCCGGCGATGTCGCCGCTGGTGTGCACTTGCAGCCAGTAGTCTTCGTCGTTCATGTAGCAGCGCGACAGCCAGTTCGACTGCCCAAGGTCAACGATGCCCAGGCTCCAGATCTGTTGGGAGCCCGGGATGACCACGTTGCTATTGCCGTCGAGCAACAACTTGAGCGTGGCATCGAACATGACCTGCTTGCCGGAGGCCAAGCCCAGCGGCCCGGTGACGGGCGCGCCGTGGCTGGCTGTCGGGTTCGCGTTCGGGGCCTCAAGCCCCATCAACTGTTTAAACCACCCCATGGGAAATTTCCTTGAGACGCGTGGAGGCGATGTAGAAGAGTTCTCCGCCCACAACGCGCGTGGTGCCAGGCGGGTTGATCGCTGGGTGTCGGGCGCCCTGGGCGCGGTAGCCGATCAGCGTAGCGTTGTGCTGCTCTTTCATCCGGGTGTAGAGCTCGCCGAACGTCGCTTCAAACGCCTCGGGCAGTTTCATCAGGTACTGCGTGGCGCCTTCGCCGACGCAGAGCAACTCATTGATGACCACCGACGACCCTGGATCCTGGGAGGCCCGCACCAACATTTCGATGGCCATGCTGGAGGTGCATTCCAGGCTCGGCGCATAGGCGCTGGCAAGGGCGGCGATTTCGCTGTCATTGAAGTGGGCGACCACGTGCCCGGCAGGCCCCAGTTGATTGACCGCCAGCACGGTGGCCAGGGTCAGGTCGTCGGAATGGGTGCGCACCAGCACGCGTTCGGCCCCCGGTACGCCGGCACGCTGCAACAGCGCGACGGAGGACAGGCTGTCGCCTTTGATGAACGAGGCCTTGCCGGGCATGGGGTTTTCTTCAAGATCGCAATCGCAGATGACGATCAGGTTGTCATTGGAGGTTTCGTCCTGCAGGAGCAGTTCGATGACCCGCTCGCTGGAGGCGCCCTCCCAACCGATGAGCACCGTATGGCCGACCTGGCCGGTGAAATCGCCTTTGCCCTTCATGCCTTTTCTCCATACATCGATGACGCTGCTGGTGGTTTTGCCGATGACCGTCGTCAACAGGGCAATGCCCCCGAGCATGATCCAGGTCGCCACAAAAATTCGCCCGGCGGATGTCTGTGGCAACAGATCGCCATAGCCGACGGTGAGCGTGGTGGTGAGATAGAAGTAGATAAACGTGGCGGCGGCAATGAGGTGTTGCTCGCCCAGCAGCACCAGGCCGATCCAGGCTATGGCCAGGTGCACGCCCAACGCAATGGCCAGGCCCGCCCAGCCGAACCGATGGAAGAAGGACGATGCGTACGTGCGCAACAAAAGGAAAATCGACATTTCGTCCCTGACTCCGTGGGGCTTGGTTCCTGGCGGGATCATCACTCTGGCGCCAGAGGGCTCGAGCGTAGTGGCCGGACAGCATTAAACCTGTTGCGGCGCTTGGATAGAATACCTTGGAGACAATAAATCCGATGAGCAGGCCGGCCAGGCACAGTCCTTGTGGCGAGGGGATTTATCCCCGCTGGGTTGCGAAGCAGCCCCAAAGCAGCGAACGCTACCTAACTGACACACCGAGGTGTCAGATTTTAGGGTTGCTTCGCAACCCAGCGGGGATAAATCCCCTCGCCACAGGTTTTGTGCTCGGCCTGCCTTGATTGATCAGGCCGAACCGATCACTCAGCCGATTTTTTCTTCAAGCGCTCCAGAATCGCATTGGCGCTGCCTTCGTTCGGCGTGATGCCGGCGTCGCGCAGCTTGCGTTCCAGGTCGGAGCCGGTCGAAGCCTCGGCCAGTTCGTCCTGGGCTTGCAGTTCAGCGGCACGTTGCTGTTGCTTGGCTTGCAGGCGGTTGAGCGTACCGACGGCGGTTTCCAGCTTGCCATTGGCGCCGCCGCTGGCGATCGAGGCACTGACCTGGGCCTTCTGCACGCTTTCGCGGGCCTTGGCCATGTCCACTTGCTGGCGCAGGCTCTTGATGCGGCTTTCAGCCTTGGTGATGTCCTTGCGCATGTTGTCCGCGTAGCCGCCGAATTCGGTCGCGTGCTTTTGCTCGGCGTCCAGTTCGGTGGTCAGGGTCGAAATGGCTTCGGCCACTTCCAGTGCCAGGTCTTCGCGGTTGGCCTGGATCGCGGCCAGGGCCTTGGCTTCCAGGTCCTTGATCTTGGCGTTGTATTCGCCAACACGATCGGTCGCCAGCTTGTGCTTGGCCATGATGGTGACCAGCTCACGCTTGGCATTGGCCAGCGCGCTGTCGGCATCGCGGATTTCCTGATCGAGGATGCGCAGGGCCTGTTGGTCGACGATCGATTCGCCGACTTCGCTGGCACCGCCACGCAGTGCGGTGAACAACTTGCTCCAGATGGACTGAGTCATTGGATGGTTCCTATTCGGCGAATTAGATGAAGAAGCGTTCGAACGCTTCGCTGGCGCGCTGGACGTTGTCGACGAGGGTTTTGACCTCGGTGACGACGTTGGTCAGGCTGGAGTCGGAGCTCAACGCGCCGAACATGTTGTAGACGACCTGTCCGTTGGGCATGGTCTCGATGCCGATGGACGACAGCGGGAACATTTCACGGCTGCGCAACACGGCGTCGTTGAATGCCGCCACGTCGCTGATCGACTCGACATCCACCAGGACGGTGTCGACGATGATCTGATCGCCGACCACAGCGATGTAGATCGGCAAGCCACCGAAGTCATTCATTTCCAGCTTGATGCTGGATTCGGAACCTTGGACGAGGGAGAGGGTGATGTCGTTCGCGACCACTTCGTCCAGGGCCTGAAGGGCGCTGTAGAGGCGATCGATGTTCCAGTTATTACCTGCGCTCATGTAATCCTCCGACATGAATGAGCCAGCCAGAATCGGTTGGCGTAGCTGTTTCTCCATTTGCTTGAGCAGGCTCCGGTTTTCGGGAAGCACCCAAGTCTCGTGTTTCACATACCCGGCGGCACTCAGGCCCGCGCGCATCTGCTTCATGTAGAAGCTCGATGGTTTTTTCGCGGCGGGTTTGGCGCGCGCTCCCGTGCGGCTCGCTGAATCGGTCACAGACCCGTCAGACGGATCTGATGGAGCGCTGGTTGGCATGGTACTGACCCCACTGTGAAAAACTCACGCGTGAGAAACACTACAGGTACTTTCCAAACCTCACAATAGCTCACGCGTGAGATTTTTCTCTATCACAAATGCCGACATCCCCCCCCTGTGGGAGCGAGCTTGCTCGCGATAGCGGTGCATCAGTTTGCAGAGAGGTTGGATTTACCGACGCCATCGCGAGCAAGCTCGCTCCCACAGGTTTTTTGGGGTGGTCACAAATCCTCAGTCCACCACAGATCCAATGTGGGAGCGTTCACAGATCAGGCATCCACCATAGATCCTCTGTGGGAGCTGAGCTTGCTCGCGATGGCGGTGGGTCAGCTTGCATTGATGTTGGATGCAAGACCGTCATCGCGAGCAAGCTCGGCTCCCACAGGGGATCTCCACAGGCTGTAAATTCAGTTGTGGCTGCGACGATGCCTTACGGATAGCTAAAGCTCTTGACCAACGTCAGCTCTCCCACCGCCCGCATCGGCACGACGAAGGTTTCCATTTTCTCGTTCGGCGTGCCTTCCTCCGTGATCACGGTGACCTGCGCGGTGGTCAGGGCTTGTTGCGCCTGCTCTCCACCGCCCTCACCTTCTTCGCCGTCCTCCTCACTGCGATAACCGCCGCCGTAGTAATTCACATACACCAGGTACTGGCCTTTGATCGGCGCGGGCATGGCGAAGATTTCCGGGCCGTAGCCGGTGGTGACGTCGACGTCGAGGGCGGCGCCGTTGGCGACGGCGCGGTCGCCGTACCAGATGTGCGCACCATCGGGGGTGACCAGATGCAGGTCCAGGTCGGTGCCGTCGCTGTCCCAAGTCAGCAACACCCGCAGCTTGGCCGGTGTAGCGCCGCCGCTGGTGTTGAGAAATTGCGTGCGGTGGCGCTGTTGGCCATCGGCGCTGCGCACTTCCACGCTGTTGCTGCCGTTGGGGAACGAGAATGGCCGGTCAAAGCGGCCTTCCCCATCCAGTTTCAGCGGCAGGCTCACACCGTTGACGATCAGTTGGCCCGGCGCGTTGCTGTCCTTGGGTGCGCCTTTGATCTGCCCAGTAATGCGCGCGGTGTTGGCCTGACCTGGGGGCGTGTTGACCGACGAGGCCGGGTAGTTGACGGTCTGGCTGAAACTTTCGCCTTCACCGCCCGGCGCACCGCTGCGCCAGCCGCCAATCGGAGTGTCGAGCTTGATGGAGTCGGCGGCCATCGCCGAGGGCAACGCGGTCAGGGCGCAGAGCAACAGCAAGACCTGTGGATAACGGAGTGTCATGGTCTATTCCAGCAAGAGGTGACGGGCGAGCCCTTCGATATAGGTTTCATCCTGGCCGTTGGGATGAGCTTCGAAGGCCAGGTGCAGATATTCATGCGTCAGGTCGAGACGATCCTGCAGCGACAGCACGCCACGCACGTAGATGCGCTGGCGCTCGCGGTCGACATAAGGCCGGCCAAAGGCGACGCGGCAGACGGCGAAAGCGCTGATTTCGTTGTAGCCCACTTCACTTTCCAGCCGCTCACGCCAGCCCCGTCGCTGTTTCAGCAGCCAGTCCTGGGCGGCGGGCAGCGCTTCGCAGGAGGCCACCGGGTTGTCCCAGCGGCTGAGGCTGGCGCGCGGGTAGGCGTGCAGCAGGATGGCGTCGTAGCGTTGGCCGGCGTTGGCTTGTTCCACCGCTTGCGCCCAGGACAGTTTGTCCGGGCCCGACTGGTCGGAGTGGTAGGTGACATCGGTGCCGGCCAGGACCAGGTCGCTGGTCCAGGCGGCAATGGCGCGGGTTTCCGGCGCCGCCGGGCGTGGCGCGACGCGCTGGCGATGGCTGCTGTCGTCGATGCTCAGGCAATCACCGTTGCGTTGGGCGTTCTGCAGCAGGTAGGTGCGGATCGCCACGGCCAGGGCCTTGGCCGCTTCGGCAGGCTCGGCCTTGGCTTCGCGCTGCAAGACCCGGGCGACGTATTCCTCCCGGTCCAGGCGCGCCACCAGCTTGCCGGGCATCAGGAACAGCTCGCCATCGCTGTGGATGTCCAGTTGATTGCCGTTGGTGAACTCGACGCGGTAATCACCGCGCAGTTGACCCGGTGTGGCAGGCCGGTCACCGGCCATCACCCGTTGCAAGGGATAGCGGGCAAACAGGCCGACTTCCACGCAACGCCCGGTTTCCGCCGGCCAGCGTGACGGCAATGCTGCAGCCAACCCTTCGCCGTAGACCTTCAGGACCTGCTGGCTGGTGCCGCGGCCACCGGCCCACACCGGGGTGCCATCGGCCAGCCAACCGGCGAAACCGCCCTGCCGGGAGGAAGGCCCCTGGTCACCCAGCCAGCTCCAGGTCTTGACCCGCAGGCGACTGCCCAACTCGCCCACCAGCCGCCCGTCCGCCGCGCCGAGCACCACATCCAGCAGCACCCGACGCGCCTGGTCCTGGGCCGGCAGCATGGCCAGGGCCTTGAGCAGTTCCGCGACCGGCACCTGCGTCTGGGGCTGCAAGGTCGGCAGGTCCAACAACCAGGCCGGCGCCTGGCGGGCCTGCCAGTAATCGCGCCAGTTCGAAGCCGACAACCCGAGCCGCTGCGGCTCGAAATACAAGCCACAGGACTTCACCAGCGCCTGGTCGCGACCGATGCTCTGCCCGGCGTTGCAGCAATAGACTTCTTCCTTCGACTCGCCACGGCACTCATAGACCGGTTCGCGAGCGTCGGTGTCCACCAGCCAGGCGTAGACAAACAGCTTCCACAGGCTACCCAGCGGTGCCTGCAAGGAAGCAGGCAGCGGCTGGCGATCCAGCACCTGCGTTTGATTCACCCGCAGCAACTGGCCGTCGAAGGCCAGGCGCAACGGCTCGTCCTGCGCCGTTGCCAGCGCAGGGATCAAGCACAACAGCCACCCAGCCCACAGCTGACGCATGTCAGTTGACCGTAACCTGACCAAGCGCCGGTTTCTGTTCCCGCGCCTGATTCTGTGGCGCGTAGACCTGGGTGAAGCGCACCGGCGGCAAGGTGAACTGGCCCTTCTGGGAGAAGCGCACCAAGTGCCGCAGGCGCAGCTCGCCACTGAGGGCGTCCACCGGTACCGCATACGCCATCTGGCCGGGCTCGAAGCGGGCCTTTTCCAGGGACGTCGGTTCGCTGTCGGCCTTGCCCTGCAACTGGATGCCCCAGGTGGTGCGTTCCACATCGGCGCCCGGCGGCAGCGGCACTTCGAGCATGCCGTAGCGCAGTGGCGTCGAGGCCTTGCTGTTGATGATCACTTCATCCAGGTAGAGGCTGTCGCTGGACAACGGTTTGTTGCCCACGGCTTCGAGCTTGAAGGTGAAGGCCTCGTCGCCCGGCACCAGACGCGACAGGCGTCGGGTGATCGACACCGCCATTGGCGCCACTGGCGGTTGCTGGCTCTGGAAGCTCAGTGCCGCTTGCAGTGGACGCTCCTGTGCACCGGTCAACGTCAGCGTCGTTGGAAGCTGCGCACCCTGCCATTGCCAGTAGGTTTCACCGGTCGCGCCCTGCTTGGCGGCCCAGCCTTCGCCCGGCGCCAGGGCCACGGCCGGCGCCGCCTGTTCGATGCTGCGCTGCAACCAGGTCAGGGCCAGGGCCCGTTCCAGGGTGGACTGCTGCGGCAGGACGCGCTCCAGCAAGGCCGTGGCGCGAGCCTGATCGAAGTTTTGCAGCGACAGCAACAAAGCCTCAACGAACGGCTGGGAGCTGAGTTCCAGTTGCTGTTGCGCCGCATCGGCTTGACGGCTGAAGGCCGCCGGCAACGGCACCTTGGCCTGTTTCGCCAGGGACGCGGTCAGCACGCGGGCACTGGCCAGGCCAAGGGCCGAATCCGGCGCGTACATGACCAGGCTGTCTTCGCCGCTGTCCAGCACACTCTCGGTGCTGTCTTCACCGGCCTTCGCCAGGTCATCCATCAGGCCGCTGAGCAAAGTGTTCACCGGCAATTGCATCTGCTTGGCGAACGACAGGATCAGCGCCCGTTGCAGCAGCGGCGTATCACCGGCCTGCTTGGCGTAGACCTCCAGCACCCGCTGCCAGTGTTCCGGCGGCAGGTTCAGGTCCAGGGCCTTGCTGGCGTGCCAGTCGGCGTAATAGGCATAGGCGGTGAGGAAGGCATCTGGCTCACCGTCCTGACCCCACCAGGTGAAGCTCGCCGACGGTCCGGCCATCTGCACCAGGCGCAAGCGGCTGTTTTGCATGATCAACCGTAAGCGGTCGCGGATCTGCGGGTTCGACGCCAGGGTCGGATAAGCGATGCTCAACGGCAACAGGCGGCTAGCGGTCTGCTCGACGCCACCGTAGGGGTAGCTCAGCAGGTCGTCGAGGGCCGAACGGAACAGCGCTTGCGGGCTGTCATCCAGGCGCAGACGAATATCGCTGGCGTCGGCCGGCAGGGTCAGCGGGGTGTCGCCGCTGGCCACGTCAAGGCGCTGGCTCTGGGTGACTTGCCAACCGTTGCCGCTGGCGTTCAAGTGCATGGCCAGAGCGTCCTGGGTTTCGCCGTTCAACTGCAACTGCACACTCAAGTCGCCACTGCTCAGTTCCATGGTCGGCAGCGGTACGTAGTTGATGCCGTTTTTCAACTCCGCCACCACGCGCTGTTCAGCGCCGGCGTAACGGATCAGCAGTTCGGCCTTCAGTGGTTTTTCCGATTGGCTGAAAGCGAACAGGCCCAGTTGCGGCTTGTCGCCGGTGCGGAAACGGGTCGGGCCGCTCCACTTCAGGTACAGCGGTTTTTCCGAGGCGATGAACTGCTTCTTCTGGCCCACTTGGCCATCGTCGGCAATGGCCTTGGCGGTGATGCGCCAGCGGGTCAGGGAGTCGGGCATCTTGAACGTAAAGCGCGCCTTGCCATTGGCGTCGGTGACCAGCTCCGGTTGCCAGGCGGCGGTGTCGACGTCTTCACGCCGTGGCCGCTCGAGCACCTTGACCCCGCGCTCGCTGCGGTTGGCCTTGCCCGGCGCGCCAGGGCTGCCTGGCAGCGCCACGTCGTAACTGATGAACGACAGGCTGGCACTGGTGCGCACGTTGTTGCGACGCGGGTGATAGAAGAACTGGTCGATGGTCGGCGCCACTTCAGGTTGCAGGGCGTAGACCATTTCGTCCACCACGCTGACCGTCAGGTGCGCCGGGATCGCCTTGCCGGCGAACTGGGTGCTCAAGTCCACGGTCACCGTGTCGCCCGGGCGGTAAGTAGCCTTGTCGGTGACGACGGCAACGTCGATCTGCGGCGTGACCACCTTGATGCCGGCGTTCTGGAAGCTGTACTGGCCGCCCTTGGTGTACAGCACCGAGAAGGTCAGGTTGGGTGCAAAGCTATCCTTCACGGCAATGCGCGCGCGGTATTGGGTGTCGCTGAGTTTTTCCATCTTCAGCCAGTCGCCGCCCTTGGACAGCAGCGCCGTGGCCTCGACCTTGTCTCGCTCCAGCGACAACAGCGCATCGCTGACCGGTTCCGGGAAGGTGATCAGTGCCAGCGCTTCGTCACCGGTCTTGTATTCAGGCTTGTCGAAGACGATCTCGACCGTGCCCGGCACGGCCTTGATGCCTTCGCCGGTCACCGCATGGGCGGCGGCGCCGATGACTCGGCCGTGGTCGTCCTTGAGCGTCAGGTTGTAGGTGCCCGGGCGGTCGAAGGTCAGGCTGAAGCCCTTGTCCTTGGCCGCCAGCTTGCCTTCGCCGGTGCTCTGGTCTTCCAGGCGCACCCAGGCGTAGCTGCCCGGCGTCACGGCCTTGGCTTGTTCGTTGCCGCCTTCGTTGGCGTAGCTGAACGCCACCTTCTGGCCAACGGCGCTGAACCGCTGGGGAGCGCTCAGGCGGAAATTCGCCGCGCCACGGTCGATGAGGATTTCCTTGGTGGTCTTGACCCGATACGCCGCGCCATCGCTGGCGAACACAGTGAGGGTGTAGCGGCTCGGCTTGTCGGCGGCCGGCAGGTCGAGGATCGCGTTACCCTTGGCATCGGTGGTCACTTCGCTGCTGGTCAGTTCCACCGGGAATTGCCCCAGGTATTGCAGCTCGTTATCCACCATCGACAGTTGCTGGGCGCGCAGGCTCAGGCTCACCTTGGCATTCACCACCGGCTTGCCGTCCGGGTAGAGCAGCACGAGGTTGCCCTTGACCGGCTCGCCGGTACGGTAATCCTGCTTGGCCAGGTTCAGCGCGATCTCGAAGTGCGGCTTGATGTATTCGGCCACGCGGAAGGCGCTGCTGTAGAGCTGGTCCTTGTAGCTGAAGCGCAATTCATAGCCGCCGGCCACGGCGTTTTCCGGCAGTTGGAAACGGCCTTGGGTGCCGGCCTTGGAATCCAGCTTCAGGGCCAGGGTTTGCAGCGCGGTGCCAGTGGCGTCCAGCACGCTGACATTGACGTCGGCGGCAGTCGGTTGCACCGAGTCACGGGCGTTCTTGAACTCACGGCCAACGATTTTCAGCGACACCCAATCCCCCGGCCGGTACAGCGGACGGTCGGTGAAGGCATAGAGCTTGGTGTCGTAGATTTCGCTGTCGTAGTAGAAGTTTTCCGAGACGAATACCCCGCCCTCCTCGTCTTCACCGATGACGAACGAACGCTCCGGGCTGACGTGCTTGAGGCGCAGCAGGCCGTCTTCATCGGTGGCACCGCTGCTCATCACGCCCAGACCATCGGTCCACAGCACGTTGACCTTGGGCACCGAACGCCCTTCATGCTTGCGTGCGGCCCAGACCAGCAATTCATCGCCGGCAATCTTGCTCACGGCCACGGTGTTGGAGACGAAGACCATGGTGGTTGCGCGGTATTTGCCGATCAGCGCTTCCACCAGGTACAGGCCTGGCTTCAACTGGCCCAGCGGCACATAGACGTTGCCCGGCGCGACGCTGACGAAGTCACTGGACGAGCCGGCCAGATTGACGCCGGCCGGCGGCTGGATCGGCTTGGCCTGCCACAGCGGATAACGGAACTGGCTGACCACCGGCAAACCCGGGATCAAGGCGAACTGTGCCGGCGCGTCGTACGGGGTCGGCGCCACCAGGGCGTTGCCGACCTTCAATTCCGGCACTTCTTCGGTGACTTGCTGGCGGGACTCGTAGGAGAACGCCCGTTGCATAACTCGACGGGACTTGCGGTACCAGTTGTCCCACAGGTACGCGAGGGTGTTCGACAGGCCTTCGCCCTTGAACTGGCCGTCGCTGACGACGCGGTGCAGGTTCTTCTGGCGCTTGAGGAAATCCAGCGGCTTGTCGATGCGATAGACGCGGATGTCGGCGCCGCCGTAGGGCTCCATGCGGAACCGACGGTAGTCGCGGCCCGGCGCTTCGAGGCGAACCATGGCCTGCTCGTCGCTGGCAAAGCTGCTGTCGGCCAGCAGGAAAAAGCTTTCACCGGACACCGGCGTGTAGCCGCTGGGCTCCACCGTGTCTTCGGCATTCACGACAGGTGCCAGCAACAGGGCAAACAGCAGGGGCAATTTTGAACACAAGCGCAGCATGCGGGCACCGGTCATTGGGAGAGAAAGTTGAGTCGATAGACGCCGATGAAGTTGGGGTTGGCTGCGTCGGGTATCCATCGGGTGTCCTTCCAGTTCATGAGTTGTTGCAGGCTTGCGGAGCGCATGCCGTTGTCGGTAGGGGTTGTGGTGCCGGTGTGATAGGCGATGTAGCGGCCCATCCAGATCATCAGGTGCTGGTCGTCGCCCTGATCGAAGAACATCAGGTCGCCAGGACGGGCCTGGGCGACATCGCGGCCCACCAGGCGACTGTTGAACTGGATCAGCTTGATGGCGTTGACGTAGGGCCCGACCTTGCCGCCGCCCTGCTGCCATTGCTGGGCGAGGCGCCGTTGCCCATCGCTGAGCGGCAGTTCCGGCGGCAGGTAGCGATTGGACAGGCCGTTGCTGCGCAGCCATTTTTCATCGTGGACCTTGAGCGCTTCGTTGGCGGCGAAACGCACCAGCCCGGCGCAGTCCTGCTGGTACCAGCGCGGACTCGGGCCTTTGGTCAGTTGTTCCTGGGCGATGCGCACGAACCAGGCGCGAAAGACCTGGGATTGCTGCACGTCCAGCGCCGGCGCCTCGACGGCAAGCGCAGGCCCGCCGAGCAGCAACGCCAGCAGCAGCGTCAACGCGGGGTTGCGGATCAGTGCTGTCACAGCGCTTTCCATTCCAGCGGCAGCCACTGCCAATGGCCATCCGGCTCGCTGCCTTCAGGCAAGGTCAGGGCGTATTTGCCGTAGCCGCCGAGGGTGCGCAGTTTCGGGATCAGGTAGGTTTGCGCGGCGTTGTAGAACACCGGTTCCATGTCCTGGGGCAAGCTGTCGAGGGTTTCGCGCTGCATCAGTTGCGCCATGGAATCCGGGCCGAAGTAGACCGGCATGAGCAGGTCCTTTGGCACTACGTCGGCCATGGGCGGGAAGCGTTTGTCGAGGGTGCCGAGAGCCTTGTCCACCAATTTGTCATCGAGGGAGAACAGCAATGTGGAACCGTGGCGTGCCAGGCTGACTCGCAGGAACGCTTTGCCGGTAATTGCTTCGGGCTGCTCCGCTTCCTTGGCCAGGTAAGGACCGAAATTGGAGCTGACCTGACGCAGCCACTGGTGGGTCGAGCCTTGTTGTTTCTCGACCACCGGGAAGGCATGTTCGGCGACATTGTTTTCATAGGCGCCGACCATCGAACCAAACAGGTTGCCCAGGTCGGCGTCGAGTTTGCCGTCGTCTTCATTCAGGCTCGCCACCAACAGCGGCGTGTACAGGCGCGAATCAGCGTACCAGCACAGGCCTGCGGCGCCGGCCACATGGTCGACCATGGCCTGGGCGGCTTTGTCGTCGGCGCCGAGTCTGACCAGCAACGGTTTCTGTTGCTCGGCGGCCAGGGGCAAGGCTACACAGGCACTGGCACCCATGGGCATGGCTTGCCAGATCGGCTTGAAGTCGAAGTCCGGCTGGTTTTCCAGCTCGTCCATGGCCAGGAAGCTGTGCCAGCCCTTGTCGTCCATGTCGAAACGCAAACCGGCGAAGTTCGGGATGAAACGCTGGTAGCCCATGGCGAGCACGCTGGCGTTGACCGAGATGCGCTGCTTGACCTCCGGCGCCTTGGGCGGCAGGCCGAAGGCTTCGGGGAACAGCTTTTCCCCGGCCAGCAGCGCCTCAAGGGCTTGGGTCGAGACCATGCCACGTTCGTCGGTAGGGCCATTGCCTTTGTCGTAGAGCTTGGTCGGGTTGGACAGCACGACCAGTTTGTCGCCGTGGGAGGCGAAGACCAGGGATTTGCTGGCGTTATAGCTGAGCTGATACAGCGCGACTTCGTCGCCGCCCACCTTCAGGTCGCCGAGTTTGCTCAATTGGGTGTCATCCAGTGCGACTTTCGCCAGCGGTTCCAGCATCTTCGCCAGGCCGCCGCGATCCATCACCAACAGGAAATCCTTGAGGCGACCGTCCGCACCGCGCCACAGCGCGACATCGGCCGGCTGGTCGAAAAGCGCTTCGATCAGGCTGTCCTGCAGCTTGAGGTCATGCTCGTAGATGATCCGGCGCAGGCTGCCGATCAGCCCGAGGCGGTCGGCGTGGGCCTCGTAATAGAAGACGAAATCCTCGGTTAGCGTGGCCTTGAGGAACGGCACCGCCAACAGATCCTTGGGCAACTGGCTCAGGGAATGGGCCTCAAGCAAGCCGTCGGGGCGGCTCAGGCCGAGTTTGTCCAACGCCAACTCCATGGGCGGCGCCTTGGGCTTGGTCATGAACCAACCCAACCCGGCGGCCACACCGGCGACCAGGCACAGCCCGATCAGTATCGCCGGCCAGCGGCGCACAGGTTTGGCGACAGGTGTCGGCGTGGTCGGGGAAGCAGTGTTGTCGCTCATATTCACAAGGGCCTGTTCATCCGTGGAGCGGATACTTAGTAGTTGAAAGTCTTGACCAGCAACAAATCGCCAATGGCGCGCAGGGGCACGACAAAGGTCTCGCGTTTTTCATCGACGGTGTTTTCGTTGAGCACCAGGTTGATCTGCGAGGTGATCACCTCGTTCTGGTTGCTGCTCTCATCAAAGTTGTAGCCGCCGCTGCCGTAGTTGCCCCAATAGTTCACGTAGACCAGGTAGGTGCCGTGCATCGGCGCGGTCATGGTGAACATTTCCGGGCCGGGGCCGTCGACGCCATCCGGGTCGAGGCCACCACCGTTGGTCAGCGCCGGCCGGCCGAAGAACGCATGTTGGCCGTCGGGGGTGACGATATGCAGGTCGAGCTCGGCCTTGGGGTCGTCCCAGCCCAGCACAACGCGGATCTGCGCCGGGGTGCGCAGGTTGTTGGCTTCATAGAATTGCACGCGCTTGAGGGACTGGCCTTCGGAGCTGCGCACCTCGACGCTGTTGGAGCCGGCGCCGAACGCATACGGCCGGGCGAAACGCCCCTCGTCGTCGGTATAGAGATTCAGTGGATTGCCGTTGACCGCCAGGCTATGGGGCTGGCGAGCCGTACCCATGTCTTTGATCCGGCCCTCGATCATCGTGCGGTTGCGCTGCACGCCCCGGTCGATGGGCGGGGTGGGATAGGCGACCTGCGGGTTTTCCGTGCGATCGAGCAAGCCACTGTAGCGCCAGCCACCGACCGGTTCCGACAGCTCGGCCGAAGGCTCGGCCCACGCCATCGGCGCGCCAAGCAACACGATCAATAAAGAAAGAAAACGCACGTATGCCTCCTGCCATGCACAACGCAACCCGGCGCCCTTCCTCGGCGCTGCTTGTCATTATTCGGGTTTCGTCTGAAGGCCCCGTCGCAAGGGGGCCGTAGATGGCGCGAAGAGTAGCTATTCGGCGGATTTTCCACAATCGGGGAACGCGCGATTCTGTGTGGGAAATCACGTACTGAAGGGTGCGTGAGCCGAATAGCGTTATTATTCGGCTCATTCATCTTTGGATAGGCGCATGGCATTCCATTGGATCTGGCAACAGCCCGACTGGCCCGGTTTTTACTGGCAAGCTGAAACATTGGCACCGCTGCTTCGCGAATGCGTGCAGACCCAGGGTCAATTGGCATAAGATCTTTGTGGCGAGGGGATTTATCCCCGCTGGGTTGCGAAGCAGCCCTAAAAGCTAACACCTCGGTGTGTCAGATGGAGTGAGTACTCAGCTTTGGGGTCGCTTCGCAACCCAACGGGGATAAATCCCCTCGCCACAGATTCTCCGCTCCTCGCTGATAGGGGGTAGCCTGGCGCCCTGATTTGCCCGAACACCCCATGTCTGCTAGTGTCGCGCCGGTTTAACAGTCAACCGGAATAGCCGCCATGGCCCGCAAAAAAGCTGCACTGGATTTCGAACAATCTCTGGCCGACCTGCAAACGCTGGTCGAACGGTTGGAGAACGGCGAATTGTCGCTGGAAGACTCGCTGACCGCCTTCGAGCAGGGTATCGGCTTGACTCGCGACTGCCAGGCGGCGCTGGCCCAGGCCGAGCAGAAGGTGCAATTGCTGCTCGAGCGCGACGGTGAGCTGACCGAAGAGCCTTTCGACGCGGAACAACCTGAATGATCGGCGCCTATCAGGCCAGCAGCCAGGCCCGGGTCAATGCTGCACTGGATACCTTGTTCAGCGCGCCGAGCCCGGAACTGGCGCGCCTGTACGAAGCCATGCGCTACAGCGTGATGAACGGCGGCAAGCGTGTGCGGCCGCTGTTGGCCTACGCCGCGTGCGAAGCCTTGGGCGGCCAGGCCGAACAGGCCAACGGCGCCGCCTGTGCGGTGGAGCTGATCCATGCGTATTCGCTGGTGCACGACGATTTGCCGGCCATGGACGATGATGACCTGCGTCGCGGCCAGCCCACCACCCACAAGCAATTCGACGAAGCCTGCGCGATCCTGGCTGGCGACGGCCTGCAGAGCCTGGCCTTCAGCGCCCTGCTGGACCCGGCCCTGAGCGATTGCCCGGCGCAGATCCGCCTGGACATGGTCAGCGCCCTGGCGCTGGCGGCCGGCCCCGCCGGAATGGTCGGCGGCCAGGCCATCGACCTCGGTTCGGTGGGCCTTAAACTGGACCAGAGCGCCCTGGAATACATGCATCGGCACAAGACCGGCGCCTTGATCGAGGCCAGCGTCAAACTCGGCGCCCTGGCCAGCGGCCGGGCCACGCCCGCCCAGTTGCAAGCCTTGCAGACCTACGCCCGGGCCATCGGCCTGGCGTTCCAGGTGCAGGACGACATCCTCGACGTCGAAAGCGATACCCAGACCCTCGGTAAACGCCAGGGCGCCGATATCGCGCGGGACAAGCCGACCTACCCGGCCCTGCTCGGCCTCGACGCCGCGAAAGCCTACGCCCTGGAGTTGCGCGATCAGGCCCTGGCCGCGCTGCGACCCTTTGACGCGGCGGCCGAACCGTTGCGCGACTTGGCGCGATATATCGTCGAACGCCGCAGTTGATACGGGGTCAACCTCTTTAGACTGCGTATCGGCCAAGTTCCGGCCAACGCGTGGGCAGCTTGCGATGCATAAGGTAAACTGCCGCCTCTTTCTATACCTATAACGATTCGCCTGATGCCCACGACGTTTCAAGAGATTCCCCGCAAGCGCCCGACCACGCCCCTGCTGGACCGCGCCAACACGCCGGACGGCCTGCGTCGCCTGGGTGAAGCCGAGCTGGAAACCCTGGCCGATGAGTTGCGCCTGGAACTGCTCTACACGGTCGGCCAGACCGGTGGGCACTTCGGCGCGGGCCTGGGCGTCATCGAGCTGACGATCGCGCTGCATTACGTGTTCGACACCCCGGACGACCGGCTGGTGTGGGACGTCGGGCACCAGGCCTACCCGCACAAGATCCTCACTGATCGTCGCGCGCGCATGGGCACGCTGCGCCAGAAGGACGGCATCGCCGCCTTCCCGCGCCGCTCCGAGAGCGAATACGACACCTTTGGCGTCGGCCACTCCAGCACCTCCATCAGCGCCGCCCTGGGCATGGCCATTGCCGCCCGTCTGCAAAACAGCGAGCGCAAGGCCATTGCCGTGATCGGCGACGGCGCACTAACCGCCGGCATGGCCTTCGAAGCGCTGAACCACGCGCCGGAAGTCAACGCCAACATGCTGGTGATCCTCAACGACAACGACATGTCGATCTCGCGCAATGTCGGTGGGTTGTCCAACTACCTGGCGAAGATCCTCTCCAGCCGCACCTACGCCAGCATGCGCGAAGGCAGCAAAAAGGTGTTGTCGCGCCTGCCCGGCGCCTGGGAAATCGCCCGGCGCACCGAAGAGTACGCCAAGGGCATGTTGGTCCCCGGCACGCTGTTCGAAGAACTGGGCTGGAACTACATTGGCCCCATTGACGGCCATGACCTGCCCACGTTGATCGCCACCCTGCGCAACATGCGCGACCTCAAGGGCCCGCAGTTCCTGCACGTGGTCACCAAGAAAGGCAAAGGCTTCGCCCCGGCGGAGGTCGACCCGATCGGCTACCACGCCATCACCAAGCTCGAACCCCTGGACGCTCCGGCGGCCGCGCCGAAAAAGGCCGGTGGACCGAAGTATTCCGGTGTCTTTGGCCAATGGCTGTGCGACATGGCCGCCGCCGACCCACGCCTGGTGGGCATCACCCCGGCGATGAAGGAAGGCTCGGACCTGGTGGCGTTCAGCGAACGCTACCCGCAGCGCTACTTCGACGTGGCGATTGCCGAGCAGCACGCCGTGACCCTCGCCGCCGGCATGGCTTGCGAAGGCGCCAAGCCGGTGGTGGCGATCTATTCGACCTTCCTGCAACGGGCCTACGACCAGTTGATCCATGACGTCGCGGTGCAGAACCTCGACGTGCTGTTCGCCATCGACCGCGCCGGCCTGGTGGGCGAAGACGGCCCGACCCACGCCGGCAGCTTTGACCTGTCGTTCCTGCGTTGCATCCCCGGCATGCTGGTGATGACCCCGAGCGATGAAAACGAACTGCGCAAGATGCTCACCACCGGTCACCTGTTCAATGGCCCGGCGGCGGTGCGCTACCCCCGTGGCACCGGTCCGAATGCGACCCTCTCGACCGACCTCGAACCCATCGAGATCGGCAAGGGCGTGATCCGCCGCCAGGGCAAGCAAACCGCCCTGCTGGTATTCGGCGTGCAACTGGCCGAGGCCTTGAAAGTCGCCGATACCCTGGACGCCAGCGTGGTGGACATGCGCTTCGTCAAACCCTTGGACGAAGCCCTGGTGCGCGAGATGGCCGGCAGTCACGAACTACTGGTGACCATCGAGGAAAACGCCATCATGGGCGGCGCCGGCGCGGCGGTCAGCGAGTTCCTGGCCCGGGAGAACATCCTCAAGTCGGTGCTGCACCTGGGCCTGCCGGACAGCTACGTCGAACACGCCAAGCCGGCGCAGATGCTGGCCGAATGTGGGTTGGATGAGGCAGGGATCGAAGCGGCGGTGCGGCTGCGGTTGCAGTTGTTGGGCCTGTAAGTTCAGCCAACACAAGCCCCTGTGGGAGCGAGCTTGCTCGCGATAGCGGTGCATCAGCCAATGGATTAATTGACTGATCTGCCGCCATCGCGAGCAAGCTCGCTCCCACAAGGGTTTGTGCAGACCAGAAATGTCCGGAACACCCATGAAACTCCGCCTCGCCCTCACCCTTTCCCTACTGCCCACCCCCGACCTGCTGGCCGACACCTTCGAACGCGACCAGGCCTTGAAGCTGCCCGACATCGTGATCAGCGCCAACCGCCAGGTCGAGGCCCGCAACGACAGCAGTGCCGCCAACACCGTGTTCACCCGCGACGACATCGACCGCTTGCAGCCGGCCAGTGTCACGGACTTGCTCAGCCGTGTGCCGGGGGTGCAAGTGGCGCCGTTGGGTGGGCGCGGCAGTCTGCCGGGGATTTACATTCGTGGGACCAAATCGGCCCAGAGCCTGGTGCTGGTGGACGGCCAGCGCATCGGCAACGCCACCTCCGGCGACAGCAACCTGCAACGCCTGAACATCAACCAGATCGAACGGGTGGAAGTGCTGCGCGGCTCGCGCTCGGTGATCTACGGTGCCGACGCGGTCGGTGGGATGATCCAGATTTTCACCCGGCGCGGCAACACGCAAGGCCTGCAACCGCGCCTGCATGTGGGTGTCGGCAGCCACCAGACCTGGGAGCGCAGCTTGGGCCTGTCCGGCGGCGACGAGCAGACCCGCTTCAACCTCGGCGCCAGCCTCGACGACAGCGCCGGGGCCAATCGAACCCATGAGTCCTACGCCAGCGACCGCGACGACGATGCCAACCGCAACCGGTCCTTCAGCCTGAGCCTGAGTCATGCCGTCAGCGACGACTTGGAAATTGGCCTGAACCTGCTGGATAACCGCGGCAAAAGCGAATACGACAACCCGTTCGGCCGCTTCGACCCGAGCACCTTCGAATTCCTGCCCCAACAACCTTACAGCGAGTTTGCGGTGAGCAGCTTCAGCACCTATGTAGACGGGCGAATCAACGACACTTGGAAATCCCGCCTGGAACTGGGCCATAGCGAGAACCGCGAAAAGACCTTCGACAAGCTCAGCGACGTCCGTGAGGTGTTCAACACCTACCGCGACTCCGCGACCTGGCAGAACGACGTGACGCTGGACGAGCGCAACAGCCTGATCGTCGGCGGCGACTGGTATCAGGACCGGGTCAACAGCAGCACGCCGTTCGATGAAGACAGCCGCTGGAACCGTGCCGCGTTTATCCAGCACCGCTTCCAGGCCGAAACCTTCTCCACCGAACTGGGCCTGCGTCGCGACCAGAACCAGCAATTTGGCGGCCAGAACAGTTGGAGCGGCACCCTCACCGTGCCGATCAACCCGGACAACGACCTGTTGCTGACCTACAGCGAGAGCTTCCGCGCACCGACGTTCAACGACCTGTACTACCCGGACTTCAGCAACCCTGACCTGAAACCCGAGACGGCCAAGAGCTACGAACTGCAATGGCGCAGCCAGCTGAGCGACAGCGCCCGCCTGGAAACCTCGCTGTACCGCACCGACCTGGAGGACGCGATCATTTTTGGCCGCCACTCGCGCCCGCAGAACGTCGCCTCGGCGCGGATCAACGGCTTTGAAATGGCCTACCTGCAGGATGTGTTCGGCTGGCAGGGCAATCTGGCCCTGGCCATCATCGACCCGCGCGATCGCGACAGCGGCCACACCCTGGCCCGCCGCGCCCGACGGACCTTGAGCCTGGACCTGGACCGGCAATTCGACCGCCTCGGCCTGGGCGCCACCTGGCAAGCGGTCAGCGGCAGCTACGACGACGAAGACAACCGCAATGCCCTGGGCGGCTATGCCTTGCTCGGGTTGCGTGGCAGTTGGGCGTTGACCCGGGAGGTGAAGCTGGAGATGAAGGTGGATAACCTGTTGGACAAGAGCTACAGCCGGGCGCTGTATAGCCATGAAGGCGGCCAGTATGGGTATCGGGAGGATGGGCGGGCGTGGGTGTTTGGGGTGACTTGGACACCTGCGCTCTGATCCAGGATTTGTGATGTTTGAGCGGGCCTCTTCGCGAGCAAGCCCGCTCCCACAGGGTACGCATTCCAACTGTGGGAGCGGGCTTGCTCGCGAAGGGCGCGCCGCGGTCTACCTGTCTGGCGCAATCAACTCGCACAACCGTGCCGTGGCCTCGATCATCTGCCCGCTGGGCCGCTCCAGGCCCTTGTCATTGACCAACAACAACCGCCCCTGCGCCACCGGCCAGGCTTTCCAGGCATCGAGCTGCGCTTGTTCCGTGGCCAGGATGACTTGCGGGTTGCGTTGCAGCACCGCTTCCACACTCACCTGCGGTGCCGGCAGGCTCAGGTCGGCAAAAACGTTGCGCGCCCCGCACACCGTCAGCGCATCGCTGATGATCTGCCCGCCACCAACGGTGTACAGCGGCCGGTCCCAGACCTGGTAGAACACCGGCAACAGCGGGTCCCGTCGATAGCGCTGGCGTAACGCCTCAAGCCGCACGCGCAACTGCGCCGCTCGTTGCATGCCCCGGTCCGGGCGGCCGAGCTGGTTGGCGATGGCTTCGATTTGGGTAATGAGTTGGTCGAGGCTGCGGGGCTCGGCGACATGGATGGGGATGCCCAGGCCCTTGAGTTGCTCGCGCTGGGCCGGGCCTACACTGCCAGGCCAGAGCAGGAGCAGATCGGGCTTGAGGCTGAGCAAGCGCTCCATGTCCAGTTGCCCGTAACGGCCTACCGAGGGCAGGTCCTTGAGCGCCGGCGGGCGATCACCGCCATCCAGCACACCCACCAACAGGTCGGCGGAACCCAGTTCAACGACGATCTCCGACAGCGACGGTGCGAGACTGACCACCCGCGTGGCCGCCATCGTCGAGGCGCTGACGGCCAGCAGCAAGACCGCCAGCCAGCGGCTCATCAGCCGAGTTGACGCGGGATGCGGTACAGGTAGAACAACACGGTGGTCGACAACGCCAGCAGCATCAACGGCACCGCTTCCAGGCCCACGAACACCGCCAGGGCGCCGACCCAGGCCGGCAGCCCGGCCACCAGGAACGCGGCGCGGCGACGGGCCGCCAGGTCGATCCAGGCCTGTGGCTCTTCGGGGGTGTCGAGGGCTTTCTGGGTGGCGATCAAGGCCTGTTTATATGGCCCGAAGAATCGCAGGCTGACAAACATCGATGCCACGCCAGCAATGAACAACGGCATCGCCAGCATCGGCAGAATCGCTTCGCCCTGGCCGAACACCGCATTGATCACAAACAGTGGCAGCAAGGCCAGGGCCAGGTATTTCCACCAACTGACCGACAGCCGCCGCCGGACCTGACCGCGCGTCACGCCCGGTCAACCTCGCCTTGGTGCTCGTTACCCATCATGTGGTCGAGCTTGCTGGCCTTGGTCGCCAGGTAGAGTTTGTTGTGGGGGTTGTGACCGGTGTGCAGCGGCACACGCTCGGCCACCACGATGCCCATGTCGGTCAACGCCTTGACCTTGCGTGGATTGTTGGTCATCAAGCGCAACGACTTCACGCCCAGATGCTCCAGCATCGGCAGGCAGATGCTGTAGTCACGCAGGTCGGCGGCAAAGCCCAGGCGTTCGTTGGCTTCCACGGTATCGGCGCCGCCATCTTGCAGCTCATAGGCGCGGATCTTGTTCAGCAGGCCAATGCCACGGCCTTCTTGGCGTAGGTACAGCAACACGCCTCGGCCTTCGCGAGCGATGGCCTGCAGCGCGGCCTCGAGTTGCGAACCGCAATCGCAGCGCTGGCTGAACAGGGCGTCGCCGGTCAGGCATTCGGAATGCAGGCGGCCGAGTACCGGGCTACCGTCGGCGAAATCACCCAGGCTCAACACGACGTGCTCGCGGCCGGTGGCTTCATCGAGAAAACCATGCATGGTGAATTGCGCAAAGGGCGTTGGCAGCTTGGAAGCGGCAACAAAAACGACAGGCACCGGTGTGCTCCTGATCTAGTACTGGAGATTCGCAGAGGCGGGCATTGTAACAGCACGATCCGACCGACGCTTAGGCTGAATTATCGCTGATGATCATCGATAAGTTTGATTACGGCTTCGGTGGCTTGCCGTGCTCATCAAAGGGATAGGGTTGCTTCCAGTGTTCGAAAATCGGTTTCAACTGACCGCCCTTCACCAGCACTTCCATGCGTCGGTCGAACAGTGCACGCAACGTACGCCCGTTTTCATTGTTGGCGAAGCCCAGGTATAGCGGCAAGTTGATCAGCGGCGAGAGCTTGAATTGCTTGGGATCCTCGGCCTTGGCCAGCACTTCCTCGATTTCCATTGACGCATCGATGTAAAAATCCGCTCGCTCATGAATCAGCATCGGCAAGATCCCCACCGACCGGTGGATCTCATTGAAACGCCGGATGTTGGGCAGGTAGTTGTTGTATTCGTACCCGCGCATCCATACCAGCCGATAGTTGCCAATCGTCGCCAGGGTGGGCGTCGGTTTGGAGGCCAGCCCCAGGGCATAGATGTGATCGACGTCGTAGTGCCACTTCGGGTAGAGCACGCCTTCGGACTCATCCCGATAGGCGCCGACCTGCACATCGACCTCGCCGCGCTGCACCAACCCGATCGAGCGGGTGTAGGGCACGCTGCGGATTTCCAGCCTGATGCCTTCAGGCTCGAACACCGCGCGCAAGATGTCCCAGCCCATGCCCTGGCCATCGGCCTGGGTGTAATCGGCCCACTCCTCGCTGGCCGCGCGGACCTTATCGGGCAATGGCGCCGACTCGGCCGCCCCTGCCCCCACACAGGCCCCTAAACACAGCAACAGCAGTAGTGCGCGGCTTACGCCCATGCCTGGCTCCTTCAGGTGAAACTCCACACCAATCCTTGCATTGCCAGCCAGGCGAAAACCCCGGCCAATACATCATCGAGCATGATTCCGACACCTCCGTGCACATGCCGGTCGATCCAGCGGATCGGCCATGGCTTGAGGATATCGAAGAAACGGAACACCAGAAAACCCGTCAGCAACCAATACCAACCTTCCGGTACCAGCCACAAGGTGATCCACATGCCGACCATTTCGTCCCAGACGATGCCTTCATGATCGTGCACCCGCAGGTCGTCCGCCACTTTGCCACACAGCCAGAAGCCAAACAGCATGGTGATGCCGAGCATCAACCAGTAGCCCCAGTCCGGCAACATCTGCCACAACGGTATGAAGGGTAGCGCAACCAGCGAGCCCCAGGTGCCCGGTGCTTTCGGCAAAGTGCCCGAACCGAAGCCAAATGCCAGGAAATGCCAAGGATTGCGCCAGACCGAAGGCGGAACGAACTCTGCCGGGACCTGGTTGGGATGATCTGTCACGGTGTCTCCCGAAAATGTTGATAGCCCCGTATTTGCGGGGTGATGTCGTGCCCGCCGCTGTCGACCAGCGTGACGCCCTGCCCGGCCAGCACGCTGCCGATCACGTGGATCGGCCAGCCTTCGGCCTGCAACGCCGACAATCGGCTCGGTGGCACGGCGAACAACAGCACGTAATCGTCACCGCCGCTCAGGGCGGCCTGCGTGGCCTCCGTACGACCAAAAAACGTTACCAGAGCGTTGGACAGCGGCAGTCGGTCACGTTCAACCTGTAATGCCACCCCGGACGCCAAGGCGATATGCCCGCAATCAGCCAGCAGGCCATCGGAAATGTCCATCGCCGCGCTGGCCTTGCCCCGCAACGCCAGGCCCAAGGCGACTTGGGGTCGCGGCGACCAATAATGAGCCAGCAGCGGTTCGGCAAGCGCAGGTTCGGCGCGACGCTGGCCGAGCACCAACGGCAAGGCACCGGCGGCATTGCCCAGCTCGCCGCCGACACACAGCAGGTCGCCGGGTTGCGCGCCGCTGCGGGTCAGGGCCTGGCCGGACGGCACATGGCCGAACACGGTCAGGGTCAGGCTCAGCGGCCCACGGGTGGTGTCCCCTCCCACCAGCACCACGCCACAGGCCTGGGCCATCTGGTTCAAACCGCAGGCATAGGCTTGCAGCCAATCGGCGGTCACCGTCGGCAAGGTCAGGGCAAGGGTAAAGGCCAAAGGCTTGGCGCCCATGGCGGCCAGGTCGCTGACCGCCACGGCCAGCGAGCGCTGGCCGAGCAGGAACGGGTCGCACGGGTCCGGAAAATGTACACCGGCCACGAGCGTGTCGGTGGAGACCGCCAACTGCTCCCCGGGAGGAACGGCCAGCAGGGCACAGTCGTCGCCGATCCCCAGTGCAACGCCCTCGCCGCCCTGCGCGCACGGCGCGGCGGCGAAGTAATTACGGATCAGCTCGAACTCACCCATGCGGATATCAAGCGCTGACTAGCGCTTGAACGCCTTCACTTCAGCTTCACGCAAACGTGGGGCCAGCTTGTCGAGCACGCCGTTGACGAACTTGTGGCCATCGGTGGAACCGAAGACTTTTGCCAGTTCGATCCCTTCGTTGATCACCACACGGTACGGGACGTCGACGCGCTGCATCAGTTCCCAGGTGGACAGGCGCAACACCGCCAGTTCAACCGGGTCCAGCTCTTCGATGGTCAGGTCCAGGCAAGGGGCCAGGGCGATGTCGATCTCGGTCTTGTGGGCCGGCACGCCGTGGAGGATCTCGCGGAAATAAGCCCCGTCGACATCACTGAAATCGTTATCGACCCGAAACTGCGCTTCGATCTCGTTCAGCGATTGCTTGGCCATGTGCCATTGATACAGCGCCTGGGTCGCGAGCTGACGGGCTTCGCGACGCTTGACGCTTTTCGATGGCTTGCCGGCGTCTGCAGGCTTTGGATCGCGCGGGTTGAAACGATCGCTTTCGTCGCTAATCACTTGGCCTCCAACTGCGCCAGCAGGCTGACCATTTCCAGGGCGGACAGGGCAGCTTCGGCGCCTTTGTTACCGGCCTTGGTGCCGGAACGTTCGATGGCTTGCTCGATGGAATCAACGGTCAGCACGCCGAAAGCGACCGGCACGCCGAATTCCATGGACACCTGGGCCAGGCCCTTGGTGCATTCGCCAGCCACGTATTCGAAGTGCGGAGTACCGCCACGAATGACCGCGCCCAGGGCGATGATCGCCGCACATTCGCCCTTTTGAGCGACTTTCTGCGCAACCAGCGGAATTTCGAAGGCGCCAGGGGCGCGGATGATGGTGATGTCGCTTTCGCTCACGCCATGGCGAACCAGGGCATCGACCGCACCGCCAACCAGGCTCTCGACCACGAAACTGTTGAAACGGCCCACTACCAGAGCGTAGCGGCCTTTGGGGGCGATGAAGGTACCTTCGATGGTCTTCAGGGTCATTCGTCAGATCTCTTAAAGAGCCAGAGCGCGTTCTATACGCGCCCCTTCAGTGATATTAGCCACGAATACAGAGCTGTGGATCCCGCTATCTCGTTCACTTGCACATCTTCTGTGGCGAGGGGATTCATCCCCGCTGGACTGCGTAGCAGTCCCAAAAAAGAGGGGCCGCTGCGCAGCCCAGCGGGGATGAATCCCCTCGCCACAAATAGATCTAACAAGCCTCAAGTGAACAATAATGCCGGAATCCGCGGGCCATTATTCGGAGGGCACGTATTCTACAACTTCCAGATCGAAACCGGATATCGCATTAAATTTCATCGGTGCGCTCATCAGGCGCATTTTGCGCACGCCCAAGTCACGCAGGATCTGCGAACCGGCACCGACGATGCTGTAGGTGGTCGGTTTTTTTACCGCTGCCTGGTCGGCGGTTTCGCGGATGTGCGCCAGCAGCACGTCGCCATCGAGCGGGTGGCCGAGCAGCAACACCACGCCGCTGCCGGCCTCGGCCACAGCGGCCATGGCGGCCCGCAGGCTCCAGCGGCCGGGTTGCTTGACCATCAGCAGATCGCGCAGCGGGTCCATGTTGTGCACGCGCACCAGGGTCGGTTCGTCGGCGCACACGGTGCCCAGGGTCAGCGCCATGTGCACGTCGCCTTCCACCGAGTCGCGGTAGGTCACCAGATTGAACTGGCCCAGTTCGCTGTCCAGCGGCTGTTCGGCAATCCGCTGAACGGTACGTTCGTGGATCATCCGGTAGTGAATCAGGTCGGCAATGGTGCCGATCTTGATGTTGTGTTCGGCGGCGAAGTTTTCCAGTTCTGCGCGACGGGACATGGTGCCGTCGTCGTTCATCACTTCACAGATCACGCCGCTGGGTTCGAAACCGGCCATGCGCGCCAGGTCGCAGGCCGCTTCGGTGTGACCGGCGCGGGCCAGGGTGCCGCCGGCCTGGGCCATCAGCGGGAAGATATGGCCGGGGCTGACAATGTCTTCGGCCTTGGCGTCTTTCGCCGCGGCGGCTTGCACGGTGCGCGCGCGGTCAGCGGCGGAGATACCGGTGGTCACGCCCTCGGCAGCCTCGATGGACACGGTGAACTTGGTGCCGAAACCGGAGCCGTTGCGCGGAGCCATCAGCGGCAACTTCAGCAGCTCGCAGCGCTCGCGGGTCATCGGCATGCAGATCAGCCCACGGGCGTGCTTGGCCATGAAGTTGATGTGTTCGGCCTTGCAGCACTCGGCGGCCATGATCAGGTCGCCTTCGTTCTCGCGGTCTTCGTCATCCATGAGGATGACCATCTTGCCTTGGCGGATGTCTTCGACCAGTTCTTCGATGCTATTGAGCGCCACGCGGCACCCCCTTGGGTCAGGATTTGAGGTAGCCGTTGGCGGCCAGAAAACTTTCAGTGATGTTACCCGGCTTTTGTGGGGAGCCAGACTCTGCGGCCTTGTCGCCCAAAAGCAGGCGCTCCAGGTAACGGGCCAGCAAGTCGACTTCCAGGTTGACCCGGCGACCTGGCCGGTACGAAGCCATGATGGTTTCGCTCAACGTGTGGGGAATGATCGTCAGCAGGAATTCGGCGCCATCCACCGCGTTGACCGTCAGACTGGTGCCATCGACGGTGATCGAGCCTTTATGGGCGATGTACTTGGCCAGTTCCTTCGGCGCGCGGATGCGAAACTCCACGGCCCGGGCGTTATCCGTGCGCGAGACCACTTCACCGACGCCGTCCACATGTCCACTGACCAGGTGCCCGCCCAGGCGAGTAGTGGGGGTCAGGGCTTTTTCCAGGTTGACCGGGCTGCCGCTCTTGAGGTCGTTCATGGCCGTGCAGTCGAGGGTTTCGCGGCTGACGTCCGCCAGGAAGCCGTTGCCCGGCAGTTCAACGGCGGTCAGGCAGACGCCGTTTACCGCGATGCTGTCGCCCAACTTGACGTCGCTCAGGTCGAGCTTGCCGGTTTCGACGTAGACCCGTACATCGCCGCCCTTGGGGGTGAGTGCACGGATGCTGCCGATGGATTCGATGATGCCGGTAAACATGGAGTCCTCCTCGAGAACAGGCCGTCGCGTGAGCGAAAGCCGGGAATTATACGCTGGCCGGTGGAACGGGAACGGCGATGACTCGCCAGTCATCGCCCACGGCGCGGATTTCAGTGATTTTCAGCGCTGGGGCGTCTTTCATCTGCGCCAGCGGCCAATCCAGCAACGGTCGCGCCGTAGATCCGAGAAACTTGCCGGCGATGAAAATCTGGAACTCGTCCACCAGACCCTGCCGGGCAAATGCCCCCGCCAGGCGCGGACCGGCCTCCACCAGCACCTCGTTGACGCCCCGCCCCGCCAGCTCCACCAGCAGCCGATGCAGATTGACCTGGCCGTCATCGCCCGCCACGATCATGCATTCGGGACCGTTGGCGTATTGTTCCTCTACCGCCATGCAGGTAGCGACCAGCGCCGGGCCGGCCTTGAAAAACGCCGCATCCAGCGGCACCCGCAGGCGCCCGTCCACCAGCACCCGCAGCGGCGGACGGCTCATGACCAACGCGGTCTGCTCGGCATCGAGTCCCAGCTCATCGGCGCGCACGGTCAGCCGGGCGTTATCCGCCAGCACCGTGTCAGCGCCGGTCAGCACCACGCTGGCCTGGGCCCGCAGGCGTTGCACCGCCGAGCGTGCGGCCGGGCCGGTGATCCATTGGCTTTCGCCACTTTCCATGGCGGTGCGACCATCCAGGCTCATGGCGAGCTTGACCCGCACGAACGGCAGGCCGTGCTCCATGCGTTTGAGGAAGCCCTGATTGAGCTGGCGCGCCTCGCCTTCCAATACGCCGCTTTCAGTGGCAATACCAGCCTGGGCCAGCCGTTGCAGCCCCCGACCGGCGACTTCCGGGTTCGGGTCCTGCATCGCCGCCACCACCCGCGCCACGCCGGCGTTGACCAACGCATCGGCACACGGCGGGGTACGCCCGTGATGGCTGCAAGGTTCGAGGGTCACGTAGGCCGTGGCACCCCGGGCGCTGTCGCCGGCGGCGCGCAGGGCATGGACTTCGGCATGGGGCTCGCCAGTGCGGATGTGCCAGCCTTCGCCGACAATCTGCCCGTCACGCACGATCACGCAGCCGACCCGGGGGTTGGGGTGGGTGGTGTAGTGACCGCGCCGCGCCAACTCCAGGGCGCGGGCCATGTAGTGGGCGTCGAGGACGGCCTGCTGCGCCGAGACGGTCATTGTTTCACCGGTTCGCGGGCCAGGCGGTCGATTTCTTCGCGGAACTCGTTCAGGTCCTGGAAGCGCCGGTACACCGAGGCGAAACGGATGTAGGCGACCTCATCGAGCTTCTGCAGCTCGGCCATCACCAGCTCACCGACCACCAAGGACTTGACCTCGCGCTCGCCGGTCGCCCGCAGCTTGTGCTTGATGTGCACCAGCGCCGCTTCCAGGCGCTCGACGCTCACCGGGCGTTTTTCCAAGGCGCGCTGCATGCCGGCGCGCAGTTTTTCTTCGTCGAACGGCTGGCGGCTGCCGTCGGTTTTGATCAGGCGCGGCAACACCAGTTCAGCGGTCTCGAACGTCGTGAAACGTTCGCCGCAAGCCAGGCATTCGCGGCGGCGGCGGACTTGTTCGCCCTCGGCGACCAGTCGCGAGTCGATGACCTTGGTGTCGTTGGCACCGCAGAAGGGACAGTGCATGGTGGCAGGCAACAAAAAAAGGGAGGGCCATGGTAGCGCATCCCACTGGCAAGACAAGCCATAGGGTTTACGGTATACAGACGGGCTTACCGTCAGATCCATGGAATTCACCTTGCTGGAGCCACACATGCCGCTACGATCGCTCGTTTTGCTCAGTTTTTTCAGCCTGCTGATGGCGTGCAGCAGCGATGCCACCAAGCCCGCCGCTCCCGCCCCGGCCCCCGCGCCGAAACAGGCCCAGGAAAAGGCCCGGCAAGCCACCGAACTGGGGCCGCTGCCGGCGCATCAGCGCGAGTTGAGCGGCACCCTACAAGGCGTACCGGCCGGCGCTGAGGTGGAACTGGCGCTGTTGGTGATCGATGACAAGGACCGTCCACAGCAACTGCTGGCCAGCTCCAGCCTGATCGGCACCAACCAGGCCCTGCCCTTCCGCTTGCGCTTCAACCCGCAAGCCTTCCCGGTCGGCGCCCGCGTGGAACTGCGTGGCCGCGCCAGCCAGTCCGGCCAGTTGATCTTGCACTTGCCGGAGCAACGCATCAGCCAACCGACCACCCAGGCATTGGGCACCCTGCAATTCGTCAAAGCGCCATGAGTGCACCGCAGGACCTGCAACGCGCATTGGGTGAGTTGCTGGGCGACGCACGCCTGGTGGTTTGTCCGCTACCCGGCACCGACTTGAAGTTGTGGCTGATCGACGGCGACAACATGGACCGCGCCTTCAGCCCGGAAGAAACCCGGCGCATTTTCCACGAGCCGCCCTATTGGAGTTTCTGCTGGGCCAGCGGCCTGGCAATGGCCCGCCATCTGGCCGAACAGCCACAGTGGGTCGAAGGCAAGCGGGTACTGGATTTCGGCGCCGGCTCCGGCGTGGCGGGCATCGCGGCGGTCAAGGCCGGGGCGCTGGAAGTGGTGGCCTGCGACCTCGACCCACTGGCGATTGCCGCGTGCCAGGCCAATGCCGCGCTCAATGGCGTGAAGCTGGGTTATTCGACGGACTTTTTTGCCGAGGCTGATCGTTTCGACCTGATCCTGGTCGCCGATGTGCTCTACGATCGGGCCAACCTGCCGCTGCTCGACCAGTTTCTCAGCCGTGGTCGCGAGGCGTTGGTGGCCGATTCCCGGGTGCGGGATTTCCAGCATCCGCTGTACCGGCGCCTCGAAATGCTTGAAGCCATGACGTTGCCGGACTTGGCTGAGCCGGAGGAGTTTCGGCATGTAAGCCTGTACCACGCGCGGCGTTAGCCTCAAGAGCATCGCGAGCAAGCTCGCTCCCACAGGGTTTCATGGTGTTCCCATATTTTGCGCAGGACACCGCCCTCTGTGGGAGCGAGCTTGCTCGCGATGAGGCCTTTTCAATCAATACACCTCTCACGGCCTCCCGGCTTTCAGCCACCCCCACCAAGCCGTATAGTTGCCCCATTCAAGCGCTCTACGAGATTGCCCATGACTCAGGAAACGCCCTACATCTTCGACGCCACCACCGCTGATTTCGACCAGTCGGTGATCGCCAACTCTTTCCACAAACCGGTGCTGGTGGATTTCTGGGCCGAATGGTGTGCGCCGTGCAAGGCACTGATGCCAATGCTGCAAACCATTGCCGAGAGCTATCAGGGTGAATTGCTGCTGGCCAAGGTCAACTGCGACATCGAGCAAGACATTGTCGCCCGCTTCGGCATTCGCAGCCTGCCGACGGTGGTGTTGTTCAAGGACGGCCAGCCCGTTGACGGCTTTGCCGGTGCCCAGCCGGAATCGGCGGTGCGGGCGATGCTCGAGCCCCATGTGCAGATGCCGCCACCGGCTGCGGCCGATCCGTTCGAACAGGCCCAGGCGCTGTTCGACGACGGTCGTTTCGCCGACGCCGAAGCCGTGCTCACGGTATTGCTGGGTGAAGACAACACCAACGCCAAGGCCCTGATCCTGTATGCCCGCTGCCTGACCGAGCGCGGCGAGCTGGATGAAGCGCAGACCGTGCTCGACGCAGTGAAAAGCGACGAACACAAGGCCGCCCTCGCCGGCGCCAAGGCGCAGATCCAGTTCCTCGGCCTGGCCAAGCACCTGCCGGACGCCGCCGACCTCAAGGCCCGCCTGGCGAAAGACCCGCAGGACGATGAAGCGGTGTACCAACTGGCGATCCAGCAACTGGCGCGCCAACAGTACGAAGCGGCCCTCGATGCGCTGCTCAAGCTGTTCGTGCGTAACCGCAGCTACAGCGAAGGCCTGCCCCACAAGACCTTGCTGCAAGTGTTCGAACTGCTGGGCAACGACCATCCGCTGGTGACAACCTACCGTCGCAAGCTGTTCGCGGCGTTGTATTGATTCCCCTGTAGGAGCTGCCGAAGGCTGCGATCTTTTGATCTTTCGCTTGAGATTCAAGCGTCAGGGTAAAGATCGCAGCCTCGCTTCGCTCGACAGCTCCTACGCGGTTTCGTGCCAGCTATAGAGCGGTGTGTCGCCGCCACTGATGACTTTTACATCCGGGCTATGGCGCAAGCGCACCAACAGGCGCTTGCCCGCCGAGGCGCTGCCGGTCAGGCCTTCGAGCTGTTCCAGCAAGTCTGGGCCGCTCAGTTGCCCGGCCTTGCGCAGCAGTTCCTTGGCGATCTGCCATTGGGCATCGTCCGGGTTAACCGGTTTGGCCGCCGGTGCCGTCGTGCCTTCGGATTTGGCCACTTGCAGCTGCGCGCCGAGCTGCGCGCCGAGCTGCGCCCAGTCGCCCTCATCCATTTCGATCGTCAAGTCCACCGGCCATTCGCCGACGGTTCCGCGTATCCGCAACATCACCGTGCTCCTGAATATTTCATGTACCCATGCTCCCATGGCCCTTGCGCGACGCCAAGCAGACGGTCAAACTCTCCGCACTTTCGTTATAAGATTACATAACTTTTTCGGAGACTCGTCATGCGTCGTCTGCTTCTCGCTTTGCCGTTCGCCCTGCTGCCATTGGTTGTCGCTCAAGCGGCGGTCGAACACGATCATGACCATGAGCACAGCAGCCTTGGGGCCCACGAACACGGTGTCGCCCGCCTCAACGCCTCACTAGACGGCGAGATCCTGGAGTTGGAACTGGAAAGTCCGGCGATGAACCTCGTGGGCTTCGAACACGCCGCTACCAGTGACGCCGACAAAGCCAAGGTGGCCGCTGTCCGGGCGAAGTTGGAGAAGCCCGCGGCGCTGATCAATCTGGCCGATGCCAAGTGCACCCTGGAGCAGCAGGAACTGGAAAGCCCGCTGTTCGGCGACGAACCGGACCACGAAGAGCATGCCGATGATGATGGCGACGAGCACCACGAACACAGCGAAATCCACGCCCACTACCAATTCCGTTGCGTCGCGCCTGGCTCCTTGACCCATCTGGACCTGGCGCCACTGTTCAAGATCTTCCCGGCCACCCAGAAAATCCTGGTGCAACTGATCGGCCCGAGCGGCCAGCAGGGCGGGGAAGTGACGGCCAAGGCGCCAACCCTGAAATTCTGATTCACCGCAAAACCCATGTAGGGGCGAGCCTGGTGGGAGCAAAGCTTGCTCGCGATAGCGGTCCTACAGTCAACATCCAAGTTGAATGTGATGGCCTCATCGCGAGCAAGCTCAGCTCCCACAGGTCCCCCGCAGGTTCCACTTTGAAGCGCAAACATGACCCAAGCACTCATCGAACTCTCCGACCTGGGCTTCAGTTGGCCCGGACATCCGCCTTTGCTGGATATCCCGGCGTTTCGCCTGGAAGCGGGTGAAACCTTGTTCCTCAAGGGCCCGAGCGGCAGCGGCAAGACCACACTGCTGGGGCTGCTGGGCGGGGTGCAAACGGCGGATCGCGGCAGCATTCGCCTGCTCGGCCAAGAACTCAGCGAACTGGGCGCCGGCCGCCGCGACCGCTTTCGCGTGGACCATACCGGCTACATCTTTCAGCAGTTCAATCTGTTGCCGTTTCTCTCGGTACGGGAGAACGTCGAGCTGCCCTGCCACTTTTCCAAGCTCCGTGCGCAGCGGGCCACCCAGCGACATGGCAGTGTCGATCAAGCCGCCGCCACGCTGCTGGCCCACCTGGGCTTGACCGATCCGAACCTGTTGGAGCGTCGCGCCGACTCGCTGTCCATCGGCCAGCAACAACGGGTCGCCGCCGCCCGGGCATTGATCGGCCAACCGGAACTGGTGATCGCCGACGAACCGACTTCGGCCCTGGATTACGACGCCCGGGAAAACTTCCTGCGGCTGTTGTTCGCTGAATGCCGCGAGGCCGGGTCGAGCCTGTTGTTCGTCAGCCACGACCAGAGCCTGGCGCCGCTGTTCGACCGCCACCTCTCGCTGGCCGATCTCAATCGCGCCGCCACGCCACTCGAGGTCTGAGATGTATTTGTTCCGTCTAGCCATGGCCAGCCTGGCGAACCGCCGCTTCACCGCGATCCTCACCGCATTCGCCATCGCCCTGTCGGTGTGCCTGCTGCTGGCGGTGGAACGGGTGCGCACCGAGGCGCGGGCGAGTTTCGCCAGCACCATCAGCGGCACCGACCTGATCGTCGGCGCCCGCTCCGGTTCGGTGAACCTGCTGCTGTATTCGGTGTTTCGCATCGGCAACGCCACCAACAACATCCGCTGGGACAGCTTCGAGCAGTTCGCCAATAACCCGAAAGTGAAGTGGGCGATCCCCATGTCCCTTGGCGATTCCCACCGCGGTTATCGGGTGATGGGCACCACCGAGGCCTACTTCGAGCATTACCAGTACGGCCGCCAGCAACACCTGGAACTGGCCGATGGCCGGGCGTTCGCCACCGATCCGTTCGAAGTGGTGCTCGGTGCCGAAGTCGCCGAGGCGCTGCACTACAAGTTGGGAGACAAACTGGTGCTGGCCCACGGCGTGGCGGCGATCAGCCTGGTCAAGCATGACGACAAGCCCTTCACCGTGGTCGGGATCCTCAAGCGCACCGGCACGCCGGTGGACCGCACGCTGCACATCAGCCTCGGCGGCATGGAGGCGATCCACATTGACTGGAAAAACGGCGTGCCAGCCCAGGGCAATGGGCGCATCAGTGCCGACCAGGCCCGCAACATGGACCTCACGCCCCAGGCGATCACCGCGTTCATGCTCGGCCTCAACAGCAAGATTTCGACCTTTGCCTTGCAACGCGAGATCAATGAGTTTCGTGGTGAGCCGCTGCTGGCGATCTTGCCGGGCGTAGCGCTACAGGAACTGTGGAGTTTAATGGGCACAGCGGAAAAAGCCCTGTTCGTGATTTCGCTGTTCGTGGTCCTGACCGGGTTGATCGGCATGCTCACGGCGATTCTCACCAGCCTCAACGAGCGTCGCCGGGAAATGGCGATCCTGCGTTCGGTGGGCGCGCGGCCGTGGCATATTGCGACGCTGCTGGTGCTCGAAGCCTTTGCCCTGGCGCTGGCCGGGGTCACCGCCGGGCTGGCGTTGCTGTACATCGGCATCGCCGCCGCCCAGGGTTACGTGCAGTCGGCCTACGGCTTGTACTTGCCGCTGGGCTGGCCGAGCGAATATGAATGGACGCTGCTGGCTGGCATCCTGGTCGCCGCCCTGCTGATGGGCAGCGTGCCGGCCTGGCGCGCCTATCGCCAATCGTTGGCCGACGGCCTGTCGATCCGTCTATGAGGACTTTGAAGATGCCCCGCGCCCTGCTCGCGCTGTTGATGATGGTCGCCCTGCCGCTGTGGGCGGCCGAGCCGAGGGACCTGGCCTGGTCGGAAATGATCCCGCCGGATGCACCGCCGGAAGTGCCGAACATGACGCCGCTGCACGACTTGTCGAAGATGAGCGACGCCCTGGCCGCCGAGTCCGCGCCGGCGGCCAAGCAGGACTTGCCCAATGCGCCAGTGGTCAAGGAACTCGACGGCCAGAAGATTCGTTTGCCGGGCTACATCGTGCCGCTGGAAGTCAGCGAGGAAGGCCGCACCACCGACTTCTTGCTGGTGCCGTATTTCGGCGCCTGCATCCACGTGCCGCCACCGCCGTCGAACCAGATCGTGCATGTGAAAAGCGAAGTGGGGGTCAAGCTCGACGAGCTGTACCAACCGTATTGGGTCGAAGGACCGATGCAGGTCAAGCCGTCTACCAGTGAGCTGGCCGATGCCGGGTATCAGATGGAGGCCGAGAAGATTTATGTGTATGAGCTGCCGGAGTGAAGCCGGTGGTTATGTATCGCCTTTGAAATAGCTTTCGCGAGCAAGCCCGCTCCCACAGTCGACCGGATTCCTTCTGAAGAAACTCGATCAACTGTGGGAGCGAGCTTGCTCGCGATGGGGCCCTCAAGTGTTCTCATCAACGCTTTTATTGAGCTGAGTCAATTAAACACCCCCTGACTCATTGAGCTGTGTCAAAAGACCGGGCTAGACGGCTTCGTACCATAGGACATCACATTTCGATGCCCTCTGGAGCCCCCATGCACAAGTCCTTGCTCAGCGCTTCCCTCGTTGCCCTCGCCCTCGCTGCCCCGCTCGCCCAGGCCCATACGGCCGGCGACATCATCGTTCGCGCCGGTGCCATCACCGTCAACCCGGAAGCCGACAGTTCCAGCGTCAAGGTCGACCGTGGCCCGCTGGCCGGCGCCGACCTGGGTGGCAAGGCGACCATGAGCAGCGACACGCAACTGGGCCTGAACTTCGCTTACATGCTGACCAACAATTGGGGTATCGAACTGCTGGCGGCCTCGCCGTTCGAGCACGACGTGAAAATCAAAGGCACCGCCCTCGGCGCGGCCAATGGCAAGCTCGGCAGCCTCAAGCACCTGCCGCCGACCCTGAGCCTGGTCTACTACCCCCTCGATGCCAAGTCGGCGTTCCAGCCTTATGTCGGCGCCGGCATCAACTACACCTGGATCTACGACGAACACGTCGGCAGCGAAGCCAGCGCCAATGGCTTCAGTAACTTCCGGGCGAAAAACAGCTGGGGCATGGCCTGGCAAGTCGGTGCCGACTACATGCTGACCGACAACATCATGATCAACGGCCAGATCCGCTACATCGACATCGACACCACCGCCTATGTGGACAATAACGCCGTGGCGGGCGGTACCCGGGCCAAGGTGAATGTCGATGTGGATCCGTTCATCTACATGGTGGGGTTGGGTTACAAGTTCTAAGCCGAACTTAAAGGCACGAACATCCCTGTGGGAGCGAGCTTGCTCGCGATGACGGTGGATCAGCCAGCAATGATGTTGGCTGACCTACCGCTATCGCGAGCAAGCTCGCTCCCACAGGTTTGTGGCGACTGAAAACTCAGCGTCCCAACAACCGCGCCAGCCCCACGCTCATCGGTGTTTGCTGTGGAAAACTGAAGCGCTGCAACAACCGATGGTTGTTGGCCCGGGAATGGCGGATGTCGCCGGAGCGCGCCGGGCCGTAGCTGATCGGCGGCAGGTCGCCTACCACGGCGGCCAGGGCCTCGAGCATCTGCTTGAGGGTCGTGGCCTGGTTCCAGCCGACGTTCACCGCGCCCACTTCCACCTCGGGCTTCTCGATGGCCTGCACCAGCAAGTCCACCAAATCTTCGACATAGACAAAGTCCCGGGTCTGCTCGCCGTCGCCGAATACGGTGATCGGCAGGCCTTTCTGCGCCCGTTCGCTGAAGATGCTGATGACCCCGGAATATGGCGAGGACGGATCCTGGCGCGGGCCGTAGATGTTGAAAAAACGGAACACCACCGGCTCCAGGTCATGCTGGCGGCGATAGAAATCGAAGTAGAACTCGCTGGCCAGCTTGTCCGAAGCATAGGGCGTGAGCGGGGCCTTGGGGGTTTCTTCGTCGATGGACTGACCTTCGCCGTTGTTGCCGTAGACCGCCGCGCTGGAGGCGAACAGTACCCGTTTCACCCCGCTCTGGCGCATGGCTTCGCAGACATTCAGGGTGCCGATGAAATTGCTCTGGTGGGTGCGCACGGGGTCGTCCACCGAGGCTTGCACCGAAGCCACCGCCGCCAGGTGCGCCACAGCGCTGCAACCAGCCACGGCCCGGGCCACCAGGGCGGCATCGGCGACGTCGCCTTCGATCAGTTCGACCGCCGGGTTGTCCAGGGGCAGGTTGCTGCGCTTGCCGGTGGACAAATCATCGAGGATGCGCACCGCATGCCCCTTGGCGAGCAAGGCGTCGGTCAGGTGCGAACCAATGAAACCCGCGCCGCCGGTGATTAAAACAGGGCCTTCAGCCATGGCGATAAAACCTATCCAGTAAGCCCGGGAGTGCTGCGCGCCAGGCGCGGGGCTTGATCCCGAAAGTGTGCAGAATTTTCTTGCAAGCCAGCACCGCGTGCTGCGGCTCTTCCGCGGCGTCCGGCCGTGCGGCGTGGGCCTGGGGCGTGGGCGACTCGATGGCCAGCGGATGCAGGGCGCGGGCTTCGGTGAGGATCGCCTGGCCCAGCGCCAGCGGCGTGGTCGCCTCATGCCCGGCGTAATGATAGGTGCCCCACAGCGGCGCCGCGCAATCGAGTTGCTTGAGCACCGAGATGATCACCCGCGCGGCATCGTCCACGGGCGTCGGATTACCCCGGCGGTCGTCGGCCAGCAACAGCTCTTCGGGCTGCTCGGCCCGAGCCAGGAAGCGGCCGAGGATGCCATCGGCGCTGTCGTCCAGCAGCCAGCCGAAACGCAACAGCACATGTTGCGGGCAGGTGGCGCGCACGCTTTGTTCGATCCGCCACAGCGCCTGGCCACGCACACCCAAGGGCACGGGTTCGTCCTTCTCGCTGTAGGCCGTGGCACGGGAACCGTCGAATACCCGATAGCTGGACGGTTGCAGCAAGACGATGTTGTGATGCTGGCACAGCCCGGCCAGGCGCTCGACGGCGCGCTCCTGGCTGGCCAGGCGCTGCTCGCTGACAGCCTCGGCCTGGAACCAGTCGAAGTAGTACGCCAGGTTGATCAAGGCGTCCGGACGGGTGTCGTCGAGCAGTTGCGTCAGGCTCGCGGCATCCCAGCCGTCTTCGGGCGGGCGGGGGGCAAGAAAACCGATGTCTTCTTCTGCACCGAGGCGAATCAGCGCCTGCCCAAGGGCATTTCCGCCGCCCAGTAACATAAGGCGCATTCGCATAAAGTCAGCAGGCCCAGTTTATTGGCACAAGAATTTGGTCGATAACGCCCGCAGGCGTTGTCGGAATCGTTGCATTTTGCGGGTTTAGTGCGCAACCGTCATCCGTAAAGTGCAGATCCAGGATTTGTACTGTTCTTTAGGGCCCTTTCGCGAGCAAGCCCGCTCCCACATGGGAATGCATTCCAAATGTGGGAGCGGGCTTGCCCGCGAAGGGGCACTGTCAGGCGATAGAGATCCCGGACGGTACTTGCATCTTCCCCAAGTCACCCGCATAACTCCCCCATGAATCTGCCTCTCCCAGCCGACCACGCCATGGCAGGCTTTCACCCCGCCGTTCGCGCCTGGTTCAGCCAGACATTCCCGACGGTCACCGCCGCCCAGGCCCAGGCGTGGCCGCTGATCGGCCAGCGACGCTCGGTGCTGGTGGCGGCGCCCACCGGTTCGGGCAAGACCCTGACCGCGTTTCTCGCCGTGCTCGATGACCTGGTGCACCGCGGCCTGGAACAAGGCGGCCTGCCGGACCAGACCCTGGTGGTCTACGTCTCGCCGCTCAAGGCCCTGAGCAACGATATCCAGATCAACCTGCAGAATCCCCTGGCCGGCATCACCGAGCAGTTGCAAAAGATGGGCTTGCCGCCCTTGCCGATCACCACCGCCGTGCGCACTGGCGACACGCCGCAGAAAGACCGCTCGGCGATGCGCAAGACCGCGCCGCACATCCTGGTGACCACCCCCGAATCCCTCTACGTGCTGCTCGGTTCCGATTCCGGCCGGCAGATGCTCGCCAGCACCCGCACGGTGATCGTCGACGAAATCCACGCCATCGCCGCCAGCAAGCGCGGCAGCCACCTGGCCTTGAGCCTGGAGCGCCTGCAAGCCCTGTGCGCCGAACCGCTGATGCGCATCGGCCTGTCCGCCACGCAGAAGCCGATCGAAGCGGTGTCCCGCTTTCTCGTCGGCGAAGGACGCAGTTGTGAAATCGTCGACATCGGGCACGCTCGCCCCCGGGACCTGGACATCGAGGTGCCACCGGTGCCGTTGTCGGCGGTGATGGCCAATGACGTGAGGGAACTGGTCTACAACCGCCTCGCCGAGCTGGCCCGGGAACATCGCACCACCCTGGTGTTCGTCAACACGCGGCGCCTGGCCGAACGCCTCAGCCGCCATTTGAGCGAGCGCCTGGGCAAGGACGCCGTGGCCGCCCACCACGGCAGCCTGGCGAAAGAGTTTCGCCTCGACGCCGAACAACGCCTCAAACGCGGCGAACTGCAGGTGCTGATCGCCACCGCCTCCCTGGAGCTGGGCATTGATATCGGCGATGTCGACCTGGTCTGCCAGATTGCCTCACCCCGTTCGATCTCGGCATTCCTGCAAAGAGTGGGACGCTCTGGCCACCAGGTCGGCGGCACGCCCAAGGGACGTCTGTTCGCCACCACCCGCGACGACTTGATCGAATGCGCCGCCCTGCTCGACTGCGTACGCCGTGGCGAACTCGACATCCTGCACATCCCCAAGGCGCCGCTGGATGTGCTGGCCCAACAGATCGTCGCCGAAGTCAGTTGCCAGGAATGGCCGGAACAAGCGCTGCTAGAAACCTTCCGTCGCGCCTCGCCCTACGCGGCGCTGGACGAAGGGCATTACCAGGCGCTGTTGCAGATGCTCGCCGAAGGCCTCAACGGTCGCCAGGGCGTGCGCAGCGCCTACCTGCACCGCGACGCCGTGACCCGGACTCTGCGCGGGCGCCGGGGCAGCAAACTGACGGCAGTGACCAGCGGCGGCACCATTCCGGACAACGCCGACTACAGCGTGCTGCTCGAACCCCAGGGCTTGAACATCGGCAGCGTCAACGAAGACTTCGCGGTGGAGAGCATTGCCGGCGATGTGTTCCAACTGGGCAATACGTCTTACCGCATCATCCGCGTCGAGACCGGCCGCGTGCGGGTCGAAGACGCCCAGGGCCAACCGCCGACCATCCCGTTCTGGCTCGGCGAAGCCCCGGGGCGCAGCGACGAATTGTCTTGGGCCGTGGCACGCCTGCAAGCCCAGCTCGATCAGCTGCTCGGCGCCACGCCGGGCAACCTGCAACCGGCCCTCGACTGGCTGACTGGCACCTTGCGCCTGAACCTCGCCAGCGCCGAACAACTGGTCGACTACCTGGCCCCGGCGCGCCAGGCCTTCGGCGCCCTGCCGTCCCAGGACACGCTGTTGATGGAGCGGTTTTTCGACGAGTCCGGCGGCACCCAACTGATCATCCATACGCCGTTCGGCAGCCGCATCAACCGCGCCTGGGGCCTGGCCTTGCGCAAGCGCTTCTGCCGCACCTTCAACTTCGAATTGCAGGCCGCCGCCAGCGAAGACGCCATCGTGCTCTCGCTGTCCACCAGCCACAGCTTCGAGCTGGATGAAGTCTGGCGCTACCTCAACAGTCACAGCGCCGAACAGATCCTGGTCCAGGCGGTGCTGGATGCGCCGCTGTTCGGCGTGCGCTGGCGCTGGAACGCTGGCGTGGCCCTGGCCTTGCCGCGCTACACCGGCGGGCGCAAAGTCGCCCCGCAGATCCAGCGGATGAAAAGCGAAGACCTGATCGCCAGCGTGTTCCCGGACCAGATCGCCTGCCTGGAAAACCTGGCCGGCGAGCGGGAGATCCCCGATCACCCGCTGGTGGAACAGACCCTCGACGATTGCCTGCACGAAGCCATGGACAGCGAAGGTTGGCTGACGCTGTTGCGGCGCATGGAAGCGGGGGAGATTCGCCTGATCAGCCGCGACCTGCCGGCGCCCTCGCCCCTGGCAGCGGAAATTCTCAGCGCCCGTCCCTACACCTTTCTCGACGACGCGCCGCTGGAAGAACGGCGGACCCAGGCGGTGATCAACCGGCGCTGGAGCGATCCACAGGCCACCGACGACCTTGGCGCGCTGGACGCCGAAGCCATCCAGTCGGTCCGGGATGAGGCCTGGCCGACGCCGGCCAATCTCGATGAGATGCACGAAGCCTTGATGAGCCTGGCCTGCATCGCCGACAGCGAAGCCTGCGCCCACGCATCGTGGCCGGATTGGTTGCAGGCCCTGGCCGCGAGTGGTCGCGCCAGCCATATGCAGATCAGCGCCGAGCGCGGTCTGTGGGTGCCGCTGGAACGCCTGACCTGTCTGCAAGCCCTTTATCCACAGGCTCCCTGGCAACCGGCGCTGGCCCCACTGGCCGGTTTCGATGAAGCCTGGGACAGCGACGAAGCGTTGGTGGAAATACTTCGGGCCCGGCTCAGTGCCTTTGGCCCGCTGCCATTGAAGGCCATCGCCTACCCGCTGGGGTTGTCGACGCCGCAGGTCACCCAGGCCCTGGCGCAACTCGAACAGCAAGGCTACGTGCTGCGTGGGCGCTTCACGCCGGGCACCGGGCAGGAGGAATGGTGCGAGCGGCATTTGCTGGCGCGGATCCATCGCTACACGGTCAAGCGCCTGCGCCGGGAAATCGAGCCGGTGATGTTGCAGGACTTCATGCGGTTCCTGTTCGACTGGCAGCACCTGTCGTCGTCGACCCAGGGCCGGGGCAATGCCGTGCTGCCGTCGATACTCGGCCAGTTCGAGGGCTACCCGGCCGCCGCGTCAGCCTGGGACAGCGACCTGCTGCCCGGGCGGATCAAGGACTATTCGCCCAACTGGCTCGACGAGCTGTGCCGCAGCGGCAAGTGGGTATGGACGCGCCTGAGCGCGCACCAGAAACCTTCCGCCAGCGCCCTGCGCAGTACGCCGGTGGTGCTGCTGCCGCGCAACCAGGTGGCGTTGTGGAGCAGTCTGGCCGGGCAAACGGCCGTGGATGAACTGTCGCCCAAGACGCAAAAAGTCCATCAGGCCCTCAGCGAACACGGCGCACTGTTTTTCGACGAGTTGGCCCACGAAGCCCATCTGCTGCGTAGCGAACTGGAAATCGCCTTGCAGGAACTGGTGGGCGCCGGGTTGGTGAATGCCGACAGCTTTGCCGGCTTGCGCGCGCTGATCACCCCGGCCAGCAAACGCCAGGCCCGCAGCAGCCGACGCGGGCGCGGCGCGTTTGTCGGCGGGATGGACGACGCCGGGCGCTGGGCCTTGTTGCGCCGCAGCCAACCCGCCCCCGTGGAAGGCAATCGACCCACACCCACCGCGCCGGAAACCCTGGAACACATCGCCATGACCCTGCTGCGCCGTTACGGCGTGGTGTTCTGGCGTTTGCTGGAGCGGGAGGCGGATTGGTTGCCGAGTTGGCGCGAGCTATTGCGCACATTTCATCGCCTGGAGGCGCGGGGCGAGATTCGCGGCGGGCGTTTTGTCAGCGGCCTGGCGGGCGAACAATTCGCCCTGCCCGAAGCCATCCCGCTGCTGCGCGAAACCCGCCGCCGCCCCACCGACGGCAGCCTGGTGGCAGTGTGCGGGGTCGACCCACTGAACCTGGCCGGCACCTTGCTGCCGGGGGCAAAAGTGCCGGCGCTGGCGAGTAATCGGCTGGTGTATCGGGATGGGGTGCCGGTGGCGGCGCAGATTGCCGGCAATCAGCATCTGTGGGTGGAGTTGGATGCTCAAGGGATGGCTGAAGTTAAGAGCAAGCTCATTCAGAGAGGTTGAGGGTGTCTAGGCGGGCCTCATCGCGAGCAAGCTCGCTCCCACAGGGGTTGTTCATTCACCACAAACCTACTGTGGGAGCGAGCTTGCTCGCGATGAGGCCATAAGCCCCACCAAAAATCTCAGCAGTCATTGAGCTTGATCAGGCAGCTCATCCCCCGCCTTCGGCTCTTCACCCAACCGCCGCGGCATCACCACCTGCTGTGGATAAGTCTGCGCAAAGTGCACCGCCGGGTGGTTATCCACAAGCTTCTTCAACTGCTGGTTGAACGCTCGGCTCACCGCATACTGCCCACCCGACACGGTGCGGAACTGCGCCGTGAGCACCACGCCATTGAGGTCCATCTTGTCCACGCCGAACACATCCAGCGGCCCTTGCAGGTTGAACTTGAGGAACGGGTCTTCGGCGATCGAACGCCCGGCTTCGCGAATCAACTCGATGGCCTCGTCCACGTCGGTGTCGTAGGTGAACTGTACGGAGAAGAATGCAAAGGCGAATTGCCGGGACTGGTTGGTCACGGCCTTGATCTGGCCGAACGGCACCGAGTGCACGAACCCCTTGCCGTCGCGCAGGCGCAGGGTGCGGATGGTCAGGCCTTCGACGGTACCGGCGTGGCCCGAGCTGAGCACCACCCAATCGCCGATGGACAGCGTGTCTTCGATGATGATGAACAGCCCGGTGATCACGTCCTGCACCAGTTGCTGCGAGCCGAAACCGATCGCCAGCCCCACCACCCCGGCACCGGCCAGCAACGGCGCGACGTTGATACCCAGGTTGGCCATGGTGGTGATGGCGCAGATCACCACCAGGATGATTTTCGCCGCGTTACGCAACAGCGGCAGGATGGTCTTGACCCGGGTGCTGGGCTGGCGGGCCCCGCGCTTGTTCAGCGGCGGCTTCAAGGCTTCCTGGATCGCCGTGTCGAGCACCACCCACGTGAGCCAGGTCACCAGGAAGATCAGGCCGATGCGGCTCAAGGAATCGCTGATCGCCCGGCCTATGGCATTGCGCGAGGCGAACTCGAACAGGGAAATGCCCCAAATCCGTCCGAGGACTTCAATGAATACCACCGCCATGACGATCCGCAACAAGGCGTGCAACAAGCTCAACAGCCGCCCCTTGTAGGCGCTGTTGCGCTGGATGGCCTCGGCCTTGGGCGACTTGAAGACATGTTGGAACACCGTGCTGAGGAACACCGTGGCGATCAGCAGGATGGTGGTGAACAGCGCACAGCGCAGGGCTTTCTGGTTGTCCTCGCCGACACCGATCAGGCTCACCGCCGACACCAGCACCATCAGCAGGATCGGCCAGTACCAGAGCCCGGAAAAGATCCGCAGCGACTCCTGCAAGGCCGGCTGTTTCAAGCGCTGGGCCAGTGGGCGGTTGCGGATCAGGTGCGCCACCGGGCGGCGCATGTGGATCACCAGCCAGCCAAAGATCATCGATGCCGACAACCCGGTGAACACCGCGATGCTGCTGGTGATGTTGCCGCCCAGTTGCCGGGCGATCTGCGGGCTGGTGAGGGCATCGCTGAGGGCGGCGAGAAAGCCGATCATGAACAACGGTCGGGGAGCGAAACGCCGGATCATCGCCACCGCTCGGCGTTTGTGGCCGGCGTTGAACATCACGATCACGCACAGCAACACCGAGGTGGAAAAAATGCCGCTGCTGGTGGCGTAGGCGAAGCACAGCGCCAGGGCGCGACCGACCGAGACTTGCAGAAAGTGACTGACGTAGAGGGTCAGCGGCAGGCAGGCCACCGCCGGCAAGGTATAGGGCAGCAGATAACCGAGCAGGTCGTGTACGCGCTGGCGGGTACGCAACCAACGACGCCGACCGAGACGTCGCACCAGCAATCGCGCACCGGCCCATAGCAGCGCAAACGCTCCCAGCCACACGCCGGAGAGCAACAGGAAATCCCCTGCCACACGCCAGGACGAACGGGACGTCTGGTCTACCAGCCGGTCCACCTCATCCGCCGCCCGGTCCGCCCGCAGGCGCCAGGCATCCACCAGGCTCTGGTTGAGCTCGAGTTTGTCCTGGACGTCGTCGATGCTCGAACTGATGGCCCCCAATAAACCGCCCTGCACCAGCGGCGCGGGCTCGGCGGGTGGTTCATCGGGCTTGGCGGTGCCAGGGACGGCGGCGGTCCCGTAGGCGCTGGTGCCGGACAGGGCCAGCAGGAACATCAGCAATACAGTGCTCAATCGAGACAAAACGCGAGGCTCCTTCACACGGGATCGGTAAGGAACTGATCAATAACGGGCCGGCAAGTTCGCTCGAAGGGTCAATACACCCCCTGTGGCAGGGATTTATGTGGGAGCAAGGCTTGCCCGCGATGCAGGCGCTGCGGTCTTTCAGAGATCGAGGCGCCCCCATCGCGGGCAAGCCTTGCTCCCACACAACGGGGAACGCCCCTCCACCGCCGAGCACTCCATCGAAACTTTCCAGCACGCGCGGCGGTCATCAAAAGACACAGGCGGTACGAGGTCATTGGCACGGGAGGGATACATGACGGCGATCCACATTGGCATTTCCGGCTGGCGCTACACACCTTGGCGGGGGGATTTCTACCCCAAGGGACTGATCCAGAAACGGGAATTGCAATTCGCCTCGCGAGCGGTCAACAGTATCGAAATCAATGGATCGTTCTACGCCCTGCAACGCCCCGAACGGTATGCCCAGTGGTATGCCGAGACACCGCCCGGCTTCGTGTTCAGCGTCAAGGCCCCGCGTTTCATTACCCACATCAAGCGCCTGCGGGATATCCGCAAGCCTTTGGCCAACTTTTTCGCCTCGGGCGTGCTGGAACTCAAGGAGAAACTGGGGGCGATCCTCTGGCAGTTCCCGCCCAGCTTCAAATTCGACCCCGAGCTGTTCGAAGACTTCCTCAAGCAATTGCCCCACGACACCGAAGGCGCCGCCGCCCTGGCCCGCGAGCACGAGCCGCGCCTGGACGGCCACGCCAGCACCACGACTGACAAAAAGCGCCCACTGCGCCACGCCGTGGAAATCCGTCACGAAAGTTTTATCGACCCGCATTTCATCACGTTGCTCAAGCGTTACGACGTGGCCCTGGTGATCGCCGACACCGCCGGCAAGTGGCCCTATCGCGAAGACGTCACCAGCGATTTCGTCTACCTGCGCCTGCACGGTGCCGAGGAACTGTACGCCAGCGGCTACACCGACGAGGCATTGAAGCGCTGGGGCGACCGGATCGAGGCCTGGAGCCACGGCAAGCAGCCGAGCGACGCGCACCTGATCGACCCGGCCAAGAAACCACGGGCACGCAAAAGCCGGGAAGTGTTCTGCTATTTCGACAACGACATCAAAGTCCGCGCGCCCTACGACGCACGTCATTTGCTGGAACGCTTTCATCTGGACAAGGACCTGACCACCACGCCCGGCGAACGACCGGCCGAAGGGGTGTTGCCATGAACCGTCCGGAACACACCGAAGCGGCCCATGAGCCGACCCAACAACGGCCCCGGGACCTCGACCGGGTCAACCGTTTCACCGTGCTGACCGTCAACACCCACAAGGGCTTCACCGCCCTGAACCGGCGCTTCATCCTGCCGGAGCTGCGCGAAGCGGTGCGCAGTGTGTCCGCCGATGTGGTGTTTTTGCAGGAAGTCCACGGCACCCACGAGCACCATCCCCAGCGCTACAGCAACTGGCCGAGCATGCCGCAATACGAATTCCTCGCCGACACCCTCTGGCCGCAGTTCGCCTATGGGCGCAACGCGGTATACCCGGCGGGCGACCATGGCAATGCGCTGTTGTCGAAATTCCAGATCATCCGCCACGACAACCTGGATGTGTCCATCAGCGGCCATGAAAACCGCGGCATGCTCCACAGCGTGCTGCGCCTGCCAGGCGATGGACAGGATGTGCATGCCATCTGCGTCCACTTGGGGCTGCGCGAAGGTCATCGTGTCGAGCAACTCAAGCTGCTTTGCCAGCGCGTGAGCGAATTGCCGCCCGACGCACCGGTGATCGTCGCTGGCGACTTCAACGACTGGCGCGGCAAAGCCAGTGAACTGCTCGAGCCCTGCGGCCTGCGGGAAGTGTTCGCCGAACAGTGGGGCAAACCGGCCCGCAGTTTTCCGGCCCGCCTGCCAATCCTGCGCCTGGACCGCATCTACGTGCGCAACCTCAAGGCCCGTCATCCCAAGGTATTGAACGTACGGCCCTGGTCGCACCTTTCCGACCATGCACCGCTGTCGGTGGAGATCGAATTATGAGCGCGACGATGGACAAAGCGACCGTGGAACAGGTCGACACGACGCCCACCGAACGCAACCCGGCGCTGTCCGATATCGAATACGGCTGGCACGGCAACAATCGCGTCACGCTGCTGGAAAATGGCGAGGAGTATTTCCCCAGGGTCTTCGAGGCCATTCGCCGGGCCGAGACAGAAATCCTTCTTGAGACCTTCATTCTGTTCGAGGACAAGGTCGGCTACGAACTGCGGGACCTGCTGGTGGAAGCGGCCCAGCGTGGCGTGCGCATCACCGTCAGCCTCGATGGCTTCGGCTGCGGTGAGTTGACCACCGATTTCCTGGCCTCGTTGAGCGACGCCGGGGTGCGTTTGCAGATGTTCGACCCTGCGCCCCGGCACTTGGGGATCCGCACCAACTGGTTTCGCCGCCTGCACCGCAAGATTGTGGTGGTGGACGGGGTGATTGCGTTCATCGGCGGGATCAATTTTTCCGCCGACCACCTGGGGGATTTCGGCCCCGAGGCCAAGCAGGATTATTCCGTGGAAGTCAAAGGCCCGGCAGTGGTGGATATCCATCACTTCGCGCTGTTGCAGAGCGGCCGCCCCGCCCGGGCCAAATACTGGTGGCAACGCCGCCGCAGCCGTCGCAACGAGCTGGCGTTCAGCGACCATGACGGCCAGGTGCGCCTGGTCTACCGGGATAACCACGAGCATCAGACCGACATCGAAGAGGTCTACCTGCAAGTGCTGCGCAGCGCCCAGCGGCGGGTGGTGATCGCCAACGCCTATTTCTTCCCTGGCTACCGATTACTGCGCGAGATCCGCAACGCCGCCCGGCGCGGCGTGGAGGTGCGGCTGATCCTGCAAGGGCAGCCGGACATGATGATCGCCAAGCTCGCGGCGCGGATGCTCTACGACTATCTGCTCAAGGCTGGCGTGACAATCTATGAATATTGCGAGCGGCCGCTGCACGGCAAAGTGGCCCTGGTGGATGAGGACTGGAGCACCGTCGGTTCGAGCAACCTCGACCCGTTGAGCCTGTCGCTGAACCTGGAAGCCAACGTGCTGATCCGCGACCGGACGTTCAACCGCGAGCTGTTCGAACGCCTCGACCACCTGAGTCGCGAACACTGCACCGCCATGCCTGAAAACCATGCGCCGCGGGGCCTGCTGTGGCGCATGACCATCGGTTTCATGGTGTTCCACTTTTTGCGCCATTTCCCGGCCTGGGCCGGCTGGCTGCCGGCCCATAAACCGCGTCTGAAACCTTTTTCGCCGCCGACGGCGGTCCGGAGCGAACCCCATGAACCACTCTGAAGCGCACACCGCGCCGAGAGATGCCCATGCGCCGGAACAGGCCAAGCCCAAATCCCGCTGGAGCCGCTGGAAAAGACCGCTGACCCTGGCGTTTTTCCTGCTGCTGATCGTACTGTTCACGGCCTTGGCCCGGCGTATCGATTGGTCCGAAGTGTTGGCCACCCTGGCCGATTTCAAGGTGCGTACCTTGATCATCGCCGCCGCGCTGACCGTCACCAGCTTCATCACCTATGCCTGCTTCGATCTGATCGGACGCACCTACATCCGCCAGAAACTCGGTTGGCGGCAGATCTTGCCGGTGGGGGTGATCAGTTATGCCTTCAATCTCAACCTCAGCGCCTGGGTCGGTGGCATCGCCATGCGCTATCGGCTGTATTCGCGGCTGGGGGTCAGCAGTGGGAACATCGCCAAGATCCTCGGCCTGAGCCTGGCCACCAACTGGTTCGGCTACATGACCCTGGCCGGGGTGGTGTTCAGCAGCGGCCTGGTGACCATGCCACCGGGCTGGAAACTCAGCAGCGACGCGCTGCAAGGTGTCGGCGCGCTGTTGTTGCTGGTGAGCGCTGGTTATCTCGTGGCCTGTCGATTTTCCAAGCGTCGGGCCTGGACGATTCGCGGCATGGAAATCAACCTGCCGTCGCTGCGCATGGCGGTGCTGCAACTGGCGTTGGGTGCGCTGAACTGGTCGTTGATGGCGGCGGTGATCTTCACCTTGCTGCCCAGCAAACTGGATTACCCGGTGGTACTCGGGGTATTGCTGATCAGCAGCATCGCCGGGGTCATCACCCACATTCCGGCGGGGCTTGGGGTGTTGGAAGCGGTGTTCGTTGCCCTGCTGCAACATGAGGTATCGCGGGGCAGCCTGTTGGCGGGGCTGATCGCTTACCGGGCGATCTATTTCATCCTACCGTTGCTGATTACCGTGGTGATGTACCTGGTGATAGAGGCGAAGGCTAAGGCGTTGCGGGTCAAGCCCGGGCTCAAGTGATGGGTTGCCTGGACTGGCCCCATCGCGAGCAAGCTCGCTCCCACAGGGGATGTGCAGGGTTCGAAATATTGAGTTCACACAGGTCCATTGTGGGAGCGAGCTTGCTCGCGATGAGGCCCCCACAGACACCCCACGATCACCGCGCCTGGATAATGCTCAACCGCTCTCCCACCACCATTTCCGTGATCCAGTCCACCAGGATCGAGGTGTAAGCCTGCTGTGACACGGGGTCGCTCAAGGCATGGTCGGCGCCGTCGATGATCCGGTGCGTCAGCGAATGGGTCTGCTGGCACGCCGCCCGGTAGCTCATGATCGTGGCGTGGGGCACATAGGTATCGGTCTCCGATTCCACCAGCAACACATCGCCGGTGAACTGCGAGCACGCGTGCAAGGCGCGATTGGTGCCCGCGTGCACCAGGGTACTGCGGTAATCCAGCAGGTCAGTCTTGTCCAGGTCGCGCTTGGGCGTGTGCCATTGCTCGTCGCGGTACAGCGCCGGGACCCGCAGGGCCAGCCAGCGCACCGGGCGCAGCGACGTCAGGATCGAGGCCAGGTAACCGCCATAGCTGGTACCCACCACGGCAATCGCCGAGGTATCCAAGGCTGGGTGCGCGAGCAGGCGGTCGTATGCCGCCAACAGATCCCGCAAATTGTCCTCACGGGTGACCCGCGACAACGGGATACCCGCCCCGCCGGTGTGCCCGCGCAAGTCGAAGGTCAGGCACACGCAACCGAGGCCGGCGATGCCTTTGGCCCGTTCCAGGTCCCGCTCTTGACTGCCGCCCCAGCCGTGTACGAACAACACGCCTGGTACCTTCGATTTGGGACTCAGGAAGGTCCCATTCATATGCTCGTCATCAATTGCAATCTGGATCGTTTCGCTTCTAGCCGTCATAGGATTGAACCGTTACGTATTTGAGTAGGAAATCACCATTTTCCGCCGCGCCGCGATACACCTCTCTGGCGCCCGCTGGCAGCGGTTGGTCGAGGTAGGTCTCCACCGAGGACACTCGCACCGCGCTGGTTTCAGGCGTTTCGACGAACACCTGCAATGCCGCCAGTTCGGCGCTGCTGGCCCCGCCCATGCGCCACGACTGTTCCAGCACACCGCCACGGGGCTGGCCAGCGGCATCCAGTCCCTGGGCGATGTCGTAATTGCGCCGCGACGCGAAAAAGCTCGGGTAGGCCTGGTTGGCGGCGTCATCGAACACTTGCGCCAACCGCACCGCTTCGCGCACATCGTCGGGCAGTTCGAGCCTGAGCAACTCGATATAGCCGCCCTGCACCACCAGCAGGTCCGACCCGCCGTACACTTCCACCCCTTCGCTGTCATGGGTCAGGTGTTGCACGCCGCAATAGCTCAGGACCTGGCCGTTGATGAAGCTCTGGCCAACGCTCTGGGTCTTGACCTCGTTGAGGTGCTGTTCCAACACCACCCCTTCACCAAACAACGCCTGGGCGTCAGGCGCGGCGACGATTTCATCGAATTGCGCCAGGCTCTTGATCAGCCGTTGGCCGCGTCCGGCACAGGCATGGATCGGCTTGATGCGGATCGGCCCGGTGTAGAGCAAATGTTCGGCGGCCGGGCGGGCGTCCTTGAGCGAAAACACCGTCACGCCATCGAGCACTGCGCCTCGGGTGAGCTTGGCAAACAGCGGCGACCAGCCTTTGGGGGCCTCGGCGTCCTTATTCAACAGACCGTGGGTAATCGCCTTGGTGCAGATAAAATCATGCTCGACATAGCCACCCCACACATCCTCCGGCCCCTTCACCCCCAGGCGCATCAAGGCTTCTGTGCCGATCAGGGTTTGCGTGGGCAACAGATAAAGATCATGACCGGACTGGGGGTCATGACTGTCGCCGTACGCCCATCCCAGGATCTGTGCCAGCCACTGGGCCAGTGCACGGTTGGTCTCGACCTCATGGCGCGGCGCTTGTGGATTGACCGAATAGGCCACGACCCGTTTGTTGCGATTGACTGATGTCATGCGGTGCCCTTTTTCCTGCGCTCGATGGCTTTGGACAAGGGAGGTGCAGAGATCAGGCCAACGAGGTGAAGGGCGATGATGGTCAGCCAAGCGGGCGGATTGTGAGCAGTTGATAGCACCGAGCCTGTTTCATTCTGCACGACATACGGCCGGCATCTGGCAAATTGCACGATGGCGGGCTACATACGCAGCCCTCTGTGGCGAGGGGATTTATGTGGGAGCAAGGCTTGCCCGCGATGAAGGCGCTGCGGTCTTTCAGAAATCGAGGCGCCTGTTCGCGGGCAAGCCTTGCTCCCACATAAATCCCCCTCGCCACAAAGGAGTCACTGCTGCTTTGAAGAACCCGGCGGACTCACCCCAAACCTCGCCCGATAATCACTCGGCGCCAACCCGGTGATTTTCCTGAACGTCGCGCGAAAGGCACTGGGGTCCTGGTAGCCAACGGTCCAGGCAATGTGGTCGATGGTGCCATTGGTGAACTCCAGCATTTCCCGGGCCTTGCCAACCCGCAGGTGCTGGCAGTACTCGGTGGGCTTGAGCCCGGTGGCGGCACGGAACCGGCGCAGGAAGGTGCGCTCTTCCAGCCCGGCCCTTTCGGCCATCGCGCCGAGGGAAACCTCCACCGCACCGTTGCTTTGCAACCAATGCTGGACCTTGAGAATCGCCCCGTCGCCATGGCCAAGGATGGGCGCGAAGTTACTGCCGCACTGGCTCGCGCTGTCGCTGTGCTCGATCACCAGGAATTGCGCGGTGCGCGTGGCAATGCTGGGCCCGAGCAGGCGGTCCACCAGGCGCAGCCCCAGTTCCGACCAGGCCATCAGCCCGGCGGTGGTGATCAGGTCGCCGTCGTCGACAATCGGTTTGTCGGCGTTGAGCTTGATCTTCGGGTAACGGGCGGCGAAATCCTTGGCGGAGGTCCAATGGGTGGTGGCGCTGCGCCCATCGAGCAGGCCGCTTTCAGCCAACAGGATCGAGCCGACACACACACCGCCCAGCACGGTGCCGCCCGCATGCTGCGCACGCAACCAATCCATCAGCGTTGGCGAGGCCAGGTCGTCGTCGAAACCGGCGAGGGACGGCGGAATCAGCAACGCCACCAACGGGCCCGCCGGGCCGGTTTCGCTGTCGAACACCCGCCGCGGCGTCTCGCCGTTGTCGGTCTGCCAGTGACTGACCCGCAACCGTGGCAATGGTGCACTGGCGTGCTCGGCCGCGATCCGCTGGGCCACGGCGAACAGATCGGTCAAGCCATGCACCGCCGCCATTTGCGCGCCGGGGTAGATGAGCACCCCAAGCTCGGCGACTGCCCTTTGTTGCGCCATTGTCAGTTTTCCCTCGCTTATTGTCGTTGCGGCCAATCCTCGACCCGGCGGTAAACGCCAATACTGGCGCCCTACCCCACCTGATCAAGGAAGCCCTCATGTCCAAGCAAGCGCTCATCGTAGTCGATATCCAGAACGACTACTTCCCCCAGGGAAAATGGCCACTGGTCGGTGCCGACGCCGCCGCTGATAACGCCGTACGGTTGATCGAAGCCTTTCGCCAGGCTGGCAACAGCGTGGTGCACATCCGCCACGAATTCACCTCCGACGACGCGCCCTTCTTCTCCCCAGGCTCCGAAGGCGCACAATTGCACCCCAAAGTGCTCAACCGCGCCGACGAACCGGTGGTCCTCAAGCACTTCGTCAATGCGTTTCGCGAAACCGAACTGCAAGCCCTCCTCACCCAGCACGGCATCGAGCAACTGGTGGTGGTCGGCAGCATGAGCCACATGTGCGTCGATGGCGTGGTGCGGGCAGCGGCGGACCTGGGCTACGGCGTTACGGTGATCCACGATGCCTGCGCCACCCTCGATCTGGAATTCAACGGCGTCGTTGTACCGGCCGCCCAGGTGCACGCGGCGTTCATGGCGTCGCTGGGGTTTGCCTACGCGAGTGTGGTGAGCACCGAGCAATTTCTGACGACCAGCCGCTGAGGTGCAATCCCACCCCAATGGCCGGCAAAGGGAACCGCGCTTCGAGTACCAAAGCGCGGTTTTTATTTGCTTGCGATGACTGACGCTACTAGTCGTCGCTGGGCAATCACGATAAGAATGGCCGGGTATTTTTCCCAAGAGCCAGCCGCATGAAACGCAAACGCCCGCTGCGCCTGGTTGAATCTCCCTTCCTGACCGACACTGCGGCATCGGCGCCACGGCACCCATCTACGTGGGATTGCTCAAGCGAAGCATCCAGGCCGGGATACCTGGGTACCATGCTGTATGCCGTGGTGGTGTTGCTGGCATTGCCGGTCTACGGACTCGCCGTGCTATCGATGGAGCTGTTTCATGTCGGACAAGGCCTGTCGCCCATTCACACAAGCGTGATCGAAGATCCCCTGTTTTTAGTCCTCATGTTCATCAGCGCATTCGTCGCCGTCTGCATGCTCAACTGGCTCGCCTCCGGGCCTGAAGTGCTTGGCTTCTGCTTTGATGAGCGCCAGCAACGCCTGACCTTCACCCAACGCCGCCCCGCCCGACCAACCACCGAAGAATGCGTGCCGTACAGTGACATCCATTCCATCCGGCCTTACATAACGACCGCTTCCGCCAACGTTTGTCACTTTGAGGTGTGCTTCGCCGGAGCCAATGGCAAACCGATCGCACTGCGGTTTGGGGATGTAACGGTGCGGGACATGGCGTTCCATGCCGAGTGGTTGAGACGGTCGATTGGCGAGAGGATGCAGGAGGTATTGGATCTGGATTTGTGAGCTGAGGCAGGGAAACTCGTATGCACGGTTCCTAGGAGATATGAAAGCCTCCGATGCCCCTTGGATTTGCCCTCCCGAACTGGGAGGGCAAAGATTTCTCAGGTGATCAATGAAGTTCATGCTCCGCAATGTCGGCCAATTTTAAAGCCCAGCCGCTATGGCCGTTGATTCGCAGGGTTCTCGCGTCCGCTCCCTTTAAGGACACCTCGAGCTGCTCCCACGCCGGACAAAAATCCCCCGTTTTAGAGATCTTCAAATCAATGAAGTCCAGACCATATTCAATGGACCATCTGATCTCCAGGCTATTGCCGTTTTTCCAGCCATGACTGATGCCGTCATCTTCAAATAACACGCCGCTGGAGGTGCCTGAAGGTGCAGGAAAAATCACCAGCTCGCGACGTCGATCAAGCGAGGGATCGTTAAGCTTGTGGCACTCACCGGTCGCTATCGCAGCGCCCCCTCGCACTAACAATGGCAAACGTTCCAAAGGCGCATCCAGCGAAACGTACTGGCCGCCTTCGTACCAGTCACCGGTGTGCCAGTCGCACCATCCGGTCGTGTTCAGGGGTAGCCACACCTCGCGCTCGCGTGCGCCCTCCTCTACAACGCTGGCGACGAGAACGTCTCGACCCAGAAGGAACTCGTCGTTTTCCTTGAACGTTTGAAGGTCGTGCTCGTGGTCAAGAAACGTAGGTCGCAAAATGGGCTCATCTTCGTGACTGGCTTGCCACAGCAAGGTATAGAAATAAGGCATCAACCTATATCTGAGGCCAATAGCGTCACGGACCGCATCGGTGACCGTTGGATGCATCCATGGCTCATTGACGGTGCCATCGTCGTTCCAGGAGTGAATGGTGAAGCGCGGGTGCATCACACCATTCTGGACCCAACGGACAAACAGCTCGGGATCCGGTTTATTACCGGAGAACCCACCCACGTCGTGCCCCACGTTGTACAACCCCGACAGGCTCATGCCCAGGCCCATGCGGGTGTTGTAGCGAAGAGTTTTCCAGTTGGTTCGGTTATCACCGCTCCAGGTCTGAACATAGCGCTGCATGCCAGCGCAACCTGAGCGTGAGATGAGGTAGGGCCGCTCTGACGGGCAGAAGCGCTGTTGGGCCTCTAAAGACGCTCTCATCATCAGCAATGCCATGACGGGCCGGATATGTTTGATTGCTATCTCGCGCCCAAAGCCTTGGCAGCGCGCCTCGCCGTCCCACACTTCGAATTCATTGTTATCGTTCCATGTAGATTCAATGCCCAGTTCCAAAAGCTGTGACGTGACATTTGACTGCCACCAACTGACAGCGTCCGGGTTGGTGAAGTCCAGATGAGAGCCCTCATCGTCCCAGAAGACCGACCGCTCTGGCCTGTCGTGTTCAGAGTCGGTAATGAACATCTTTTGCTTGGCCACCTCGGCGTAGCGCGGGTGGTCCTGCAGCAGACAAGGCTTTATGTTGGCAATCAGTCTGACGCCGGCCTCTCGGTAGGCCTGGGCCAGCGCCTTGGGGTCCGGGACTTTTTCATGGTTCCAGTTGAACACATAGCGCTTTTCGCCAATGGAGGTGTACCCGGATGACAGTTGAAAAGAGTCACAAGGAATATCGTGCTGACGGCACAGATCAAGAAACTCCAGCAACTGTTCCTGAGCATTTTCGGCGTCGGTGTAATGCATGGTTGAGCCGCTGTAGCCCAGGCTCCATTTAGGCAGAAACAAGGTGCGTCCGGTCAGACGAACGAAAGCCTTCGTCACATCCAGTATGCGCGGGCCTGCAAGTACCCAGTAATCGAGGTCGCCGGCCTCCGCTTTGTACCGACGATAGGGCCGGTGATAGTTATCCAGCTCGTTACCCAGATCAAACAGGCTGGTGTTCAGGTTGTCATAAAACATCCCGAAGCTGGCGTGTTCCTGGTGCGTGATGACAAAGGGAATATGCTTGTACAGCGGGTCGGTGCTCGCAGCGTCATATCCCATTGCGTCCAGGTTACGCATTTCAAAACGTCTGCCGGTGCGGTTCAGATCGCCGGTTTTTTCGCCGAGCCCGTAGTAGCGATGTTCAGGCGCGCGAAGCTGGTAGTGCTCCAGGCCTTCACCATGAGCGTCAAGCGAATAGGCACCGGTGGGCCGATCCGAGACCAACGGCCTCCAGGCCTGGCCATCATGGTATTCCCACTGTAACCACAGCGGCTGATGCACAGTGATGCGTAGTTTTTGGGTGGTGAGCACCAACCGGTCCTGAAGCGTTTCGACCCGGTACGCGGGCAAAGAGAAATCCGCTACCGACTCGCGGGCCCGGCCCTGCCAGGCGACGTCCTCCCGGGGCGCAATGCTCCAGGTCCGATCCAGTGCCAACGCGCCTGCACGCATAAGCAGAACACGCGCCAAACCGTCTTCAAGGATATAGATTCGAAATAGATGCCGGCCCTCAACCAGCAGCTCGATGTAGCCTTTTTCCTGGGCCTGTAACGTCCAGACTTTAAGTGACTTCATTGTGCACGCACCGCTTTAGGTTTGGACGCTCTGTCTGCGATAAACAAAATCATGAAAAACGCACCTATAAAATCAAAGAGCCCCATTGCAATGAACAATGGGTTGAATCCTATTTTGTCCACGCTGACACCGATGATCAGCGAGAAAATAAAGCTGGCAATCCACGCGCATGAGCCTCGCATTCCGTTCACAGTCGCCAACTCATCCCGATCGAACGTTTCGACGACCAGTGCACTTAACATGCAGGAAATAATCTGGTGGCCAAAACCGCCGACTGAAATAAGCGCAATCGCAACATAAGGGTCTTGCACCTGTGTCATCACGGCTAACGAAAACATCAGGAACGCGCCGGTGATTGAACTGGCGACGATCGAGTTCACCCGGGTGCATTTGAAAAAACGATGGTAAGCGCGTGATAGATAACCGCTGGCGATACTGCCCAGATCCGCCGCCAGAAACGGAACCCAGGCAAACAGTACGATTTGCTTAAGGTCCATTCCTCTTTCGTTGGCCAGATACAGCGGCACCCAAAAACTCATGACGGCCCATGCTGGTTCTGCCATGAAGGCGGGAAGCGCGATACCGTAAAATCGCTTGTCCCGGCCAATCTTTTTCAACGCTTTAAAAAACGGCATCTGCTGGCCGATTTTTTCGCCGTCTTGCTGGATATGTTTCAACTCATTGGGCGACAAGCGCGGGTGGATATTGGGGGCGTGGTAGAGCCATCCCCAGACGGCAGCCCATACCAGTCCGATCCCCCCGGAGATTAGAAATGCGCCCTGCCAGCCCAGCGATACATGAGCCAGATAGATGATGGGAGGGGCGAGCATCGCCCCCAAAGAAAAGCCAACCCCCGCCCAGCCCGCGGCGATAGGTCGTTCTTTTTTTGGAAACCAGTCCCCTATCGCCTTGGCATTGGCGGGTGTAGCCGCTGCCTCCGAAGCGCCCATAAAAAAACGCAGAATCGCCAGATGCACCCAACTCGCAGCCCCAGCATGAAGAAGGCACATCACTGACCATACGACGGCGCATATCACGAAGCCGAGCTTGAGCCCGATCGCATCGATCAACCACCCGCAGATGGGTTGGAAAACCGTATAAGCCAGTTGGAAAGAGGCGACCACCCACGAGTATTGTTCAGTCGACATGCTGAACGTGGTTTTCAGTTCCGGGGCCAAGATGCCTAATGAGTTGCGGGTTATATAGTTGACAGTGACGCCGAGCAAAAACAGGGAAAGCATCCACCAACGCAGATGCGGGATGAATTTTAGCTTGGCCGAAAGTCGAGCATTGCGTTCGATATCGATAGTCATCAAGTCTTCGCCTGTCACCGGATTTTCCGGCGTTTTGTTTTTATTTGAGGCTTGACGCTATGGCACCTGCTCATGATTCGTACAGAAGCAAGCGTGTATAAATTTACATTCTCCTCCACCACAGCCAAGTAGAAATCCAAGGACGCTAGGATTGGTGGCCCGTTTCTGCTATGAAAGCTTTTACATAAATTGTCTCAATGGATAAGCCGCAGTGGGGAAATTACACATTGCTGAAATCGCGGCACAGACCGGCCTGTCCATCGCAACGGTGTCGCGGGTGCTTGCTGGCAAATCAAATACACGCCCGGCCACGAGAGAAAAAGTCTTAGCGGCGGCTCGTCAGCAGGGCGTGATGGAAAGCCTCGCCAACGGTCGTTTCCTGCTCAACGGGCTGACCATCTTCGCGCCCTCGCGGGCCTTCAACGTACGCTCTGATATCTTCTACTACAAAGTGATCCAGGGCATCACGCAGGCGGTCGCGCAACATGATGTTCGAGTCCGCTACTGCGAGCTTGAAGAGGTCGATAGTGACGCATTACTGTTTTTGGAAAAGATGAACCAGAAGGACACTGGTGCGGCGATCCTGATTGGTATTGATGATCCGCACATACACCAACTTGCCGCCGACCTCAGCAAGCCGACGGTGCTGATCAACTGCATTGATCGCAGCATGCGCCTGCCCTCGATATCGCCCGACCACTTTTTAATCGGTCATTATTCGATAAATTATCTGTTTCAGATGGGGCACCGAAATGTACTGACCCTCCAGTGCCTCAGGCGGTACACGATGGACCTGCGGATACGTGGAATTCGTGATGCATGGAAGGAGCAGAATCTCGAATTTGTCGAAGCAAGACACCTAATGGTTTGCGAGGGTTTCGGCAGTGCTGAATCTGAAGCGCGGATAGCGGCCTTCATCGAAAACTGCGCACCTGACGACCGACCAACTGCCATCCTGGCCGGGGGTGACTTTATGGCAGCCGGGGCAGTTAAAGCGCTCCAGAATGCCGGCTTGAGGGTTCCTCACGATGTTTCAGTGATGAGCATGGACGGGTTCAACCTGGCGGACATCAACGATATACCGCTCACCACGCTTCACGTGCCCCGCGATGAATTAGGCGCAGAAGCGATAAGGGTATTGAGACAACAGCTTTTCGAACCGCGATCTCCTCGTGGCAATCTTCTTCTCGGCGGGCAACTCATCACCGGCAGCTCAGTACGACGCATCAAGCACAGCGCCAAGCAAACGCCGGTCTATCAGAAGGTTATTTATGACTAATCAATTCGCGGCATAGTCCGTTAATCCGCGCTGCTCATCACCTGGGTCCATCTCGCGATATCTCGGCTTTATACAGGGCGAAAAAAACCCTCCTGGCTTTGCAGCGAAGAGGGCTTTTATCGAACTTTAAAGTATCAGCGAGTGAGGTGCCTCATCGACTAAAACGCCTCATGCGCCGTTACCACTGGATCTTATGCAGATCAGAACGGGATATCGTCGTCGAAGCTGTCAAAATCCGGAGCCGGCTGCGGCGCGGCCTGCTGTGGAGCCGCCGGGCGCTCGCGCTGTGGCTGTGGGGCCGACTGCTGCGGACGAGGAGCCTGCTGACGCGGGGCCGACTGCTGGTAGTTGTTGCCACCTTGCTGCTGGTCGCCCTGAGGACGGCCACCCAGCAATTGCATGGTGCCTTGCATGTCGACCACGATTTCGGTGGTGTAGCGCTTGATGCCGTCTTTTTCCCACTCGCGGGTCTGCAGCTTGCCTTCGATGTACACCTGCGAACCCTTGCGCAGGTATTCGCCGGCAATCTCGGCCACCTTGCCGAACATCGACACGCGGTGCCATTCGGTCTTCTCGACCTTCTGGCCGGTCTGCTTGTCGGTCCACTGCTCGCTGGTCGCCAGACTCAGGTTGGTCACGGCGTTGCCGTTCGGCAGGTAGCGAACTTCGGGATCCTGGCCGCAAGTACCGACCAATATGACTTTGTTAACCCCACGGGCCATAACGTTCTCCTAGGCTTCGCACGTGGTCGGGGCCGGGTTGTTCACCAGGCGCTCGAGCGTCGCGCGATCCAATAATTCGGTGTCCAGTTTGATATAAACGGCCGCTTCGTCGGCGACCACCACTGCATCGGTTACTCCAACGACGGCCTTCAGACGCTCGGTCAGGCCAGCCTCACGAATCGCCTCGGGCGATAAGGGCAAGCGCAGGCTCGTCACATAGGGAGGTTCGCGCATGGTAACAGCAAAGGCTAACCAAAGTGCAGCCAGCGCGGCACATCCCAGGAACACAACCGACAAACCGCCATGCTGGAACAGCCAGCCGCCGAGGATCCCGCCCAACGCCGAGCCCAGGAACTGGCTGGTGGAGTAGACCCCCATCGCCGTGCCCTTGCCGCCCGCCGGCGAAACCTTGCTGATCAGCGATGGCAGCGATGCTTCCAGCAGATTGAACGCGGTGAAGAACACCACCGTGCCAATCACCAGGGCCCGCAGGCTATCGCCGAACTGCCAGAAGAATAGCTCAGTGAGCATCAGCGTCACGACGGCGCCGAGCAAAACTCGTTTCATTTTGCGTCGTTTCTCGCCATAGATAATGAAAGGAATCATGGCGAAGAACGAAATCAGCAGCGCGGTCAAATAGACCCACCAGTGCTGTTCCTTGGGCAGGCCGGCCTTCTCGACCAAGGCCAGCGGCAAGGCCACGAAGCTGGACATCAGCATGGCGTGGAGCACGAAAATGCCCAAGTCCAGGCGCAACAGGTCCGGGTGCTTGAGCGTCGGGATCAATGCCTGGCGCGCCACCCCGGATTCCCGGTGCTGCAACGGCCCGGTGGCGTGCGGCACCATGAACGCCACGATCAGGATCCCCACAAGCGCCATGGCACCGGTCGCCAGGAACAGGCCGGACAAGCCAAAGGCCCGGGTCAGCAAGGGACCGACCACCATGGCCACGGCGAACGACAGACCGATGGTCATGCCGATCATGGCCATGGCCTTGGTCCGATGCTGTTCGCGGGTCAAGTCTGACAGCAGCGCCATGACGGCCGCGGAAATAGCCCCGGCGCCCTGTAGGATGCGTCCGGCGATCACGCCCCAAATCGAGTCGGCATTGGCCGCCAGCACGCTGCCGAGGGCGAAGACGATCAACCCCAGGTAGATCACCGGACGCCGGCCGATGCGGTCGGAAATGACCCCGAACGGAATTTGGAAAATCGCCTGGGTCAGGCCGTAAGCGCCAATCGCCAAGCCGATGAGGGCCGGGGTCGCGCCCGCCAGGTCCATGCCATAGGTCGCCAGCACCGGCAACACCATGAACATGCCCAGCATACGGAAGGCGAACACCAGGGCCAGACCGCTTGCTGCGCGTGTCTCACCACGACTCATGCGTTCGCTGTGGGGATCTTGCATGGAAAAACCTCATGTGAACCGGCGGCGATTCTACCAGTCCCATCGATTGAGAGGGTATATGGCGACCGTTTGCCGCGCAGTCTTCATGTATGGCTGCAATCGCGCCTGCAATAGTGTGCATCCATCCAGTATTTGCCCGTATACTCCTACGTTTTCGACGCCCGCCGAGCGAGGCCACTTTGGACAAGATCCTGATTCGTGGGGCCCGTACCCACAACCTGAAGAACATCGACCTGACCCTGCCACGGGACAAGCTGATCGTCATCACCGGCCTGTCCGGATCCGGCAAATCATCCCTGGCCTTCGACACGTTGTACGCCGAAGGCCAGCGACGCTATGTCGAGTCGCTGTCGGCCTACGCCCGGCAGTTCCTGTCGATGATGGAAAAACCCGACGTCGACACCATCGAAGGCCTGTCGCCGGCCATTTCCATCGAACAGAAGTCGACCTCCCATAACCCCCGGTCGACGGTCGGCACCATCACCGAGATCTACGACTACCTGCGCCTGCTGTATGCACGGGTGGGTATCCCCCGCTGCCCCGACCACGACATTCCCCTGGAAGCCCAGACCGTCAGCCAGATGGTCGACCTGGTGCTGGCCCTGCCCGAAGGCAGCAAGCTGATGCTGCTGGCGCCGGTGATTCGCGAGCGCAAGGGCGAACACCTGATGGTCTTCGAAGAACTGCGCGCCCAGGGCTTCGTGCGGGCCCGGGTCAACGGCAAGCTGTGCGAGCTGGACGAACTGCCGAAGCTGGATAAACAGAAGAAGCATACGATCGATGTCGTGGTCGACCGCTTCAAGGTCCGCGCCGACTTGCAACAGCGGCTGGCCGAATCCTTCGAGACCGCGCTGAAACTGGCCGACGGCATCGCCCTGGTCGCACCGATGGACGACGAGCCCGGCGAAGAGATCATTTTCTCCGCACGCTTCGCCTGCCCGATCTGCGGCCATGCCATCAGCGAGCTGGAACCCAAGCTGTTCTCCTTCAACAACCCGGCCGGCGCCTGCCCGACTTGCGACGGTTTGGGGGTCAAGCAGTTCTTCGACACCAAGCGGTTGGTCAATGGCGAGCTGACCCTGGCCGAAGGGGCGATTCGCGGCTGGGACAGGCGTAACGTCTATTACTTCCAGATGCTCGGTTCGCTGGCGGCTCATTACAAGTTCAGCCTGGACAAGCCATTCAACGAGTTGCCCGCCGACCAGCAGAAATTCATCCTGCACGGCAGCGGCTCGCAGAACGTCGACTTCAAATACCTCAACGACCGTGGCGATATCGTCAAGCGCTCCCACCCGTTCGAAGGCATCGTGCCGAACCTGGAGCGACGCTACCGCGAGACCGAGTCGGCCAGCGTGCGCGAAGAACTGGCCAAGTTCCTCAGCACCCAGCCCTGCCCCGATTGCCGTGGCACCCGCCTACGTCGCGAAGCGCGGCATGTATGGGTCGGCGAGAAGACGTTGCCGGCGGTGACCAACCTGCCGATTGGCGATGCCACCGATTACTTCGGCGGCTTGAAGCTCACCGGTCGGCGTGGCGAAATCGCCGACAAGATCCTCAAGGAAATCCGCGAGCGCCTGCAGTTCCTGGTGAACGTCGGCCTGGACTACCTGACCCTCGATCGCAGCGCAGACACCTTGTCCGGCGGCGAAGCCCAGCGTATCCGCCTCGCCAGCCAGATCGGCGCCGGTCTGGTGGGGGTGATGTACATCCTCGACGAGCCGTCCATCGGCTTGCACCAGCGGGATAACGATCGCCTGCTCGGGACCCTGAAACACCTGCGGGACATCGGCAACACGGTGATCGTGGTCGAGCACGACGAGGATGCCATCCGCCTGGCCGACTACGTGGTGGATATCGGTCCCGGCGCGGGCGTGCATGGCGGGCATATCGTTGCTCAGGGCACGGCCGCCGAAGTCATGGCGCACCCCGACTCGCTAACGGGCAAATACTTGTCGGGCCGGGTCAAGATCAAGGTCCCGGCCAAGCGTACGCCGCGCAACAAAAAGCTGTCGCTGACCCTCAAGGGCGCTCGCGGCAACAACCTGCGCAACGTCGACCTGGAAATCCCCATCGGCCTGCTGACCTGCGTTACCGGTGTATCCGGCTCCGGCAAGTCGACGCTGATCAACAACACCCTGTTCCCCCTCAGCGCCACGGCCCTGAACGGCGCCACCACCCTGGAAGCCGCCGCTCACGACAGCATCAAGGGCCTGGAGCACCTGGACAAGGTGGTCGACATCGACCAAAGCCCGATTGGCCGCACACCGCGCTCCAACCCGGCGACCTATACCGGGCTGTTCACACCGATCCGTGAACTGTTCGCCGGCGTGCCGGAGTCCCGTTCACGGGGTTATGGCCCGGGGCGTTTCTCGTTCAACGTCAAGGGTGGGCGCTGCGAGGCTTGCCAGGGCGACGGCCTGATCAAGGTGGAAATGCACTTCCTGCCCGACATCTACGTGCCGTGCGATGTCTGCAAGAGCAAGCGCTACAACCGCGAAACCCTGGAGATCAAATACAAGGGCAAGAACATTCACGAAACCCTCGAGATGACCATCGAAGAGGCCCGGGCGTTCTTCGACGCGGTGCCGGCCCTGGCGCGCAAGCTCCAGACGCTGATGGATGTCGGCCTGTCGTACATCAAGCTGGGGCAGTCGGCAACCACGCTGTCCGGTGGTGAAGCCCAGCGGGTCAAGCTGTCCCGCGAGCTGTCCAAGCGCGACACCGGCAAGACCCTGTATATCCTCGACGAGCCGACCACCGGCCTGCACTTCGCCGATATCCAGCAATTGCTCGACGTGCTGCATCGCCTTCGCGACCACGGCAACACCGTGGTGGTGATCGAACACAACCTGGACGTGATCAAGACCGCGGACTGGTTGGTAGACCTGGGGCCGGAAGGCGGTTCCAAGGGTGGCCAGATCATTGCCGTGGGTACGCCGGAACAAGTGGCCGAGATGAAGCAGTCCTACACCGGTTACTACCTCAAGCCGCTGCTGGAGCGTGATCGGGACTGATTCCACCCGAGCACGAAAAAGCCCCTGTCATCTCATCGATGGCAGGGGCTTTTTGTTTGTTTCCCTGTGGGAGCGAGCCTGCTCGGGATCAGTATGTCAGCCACATTTCTGCTGACTGACCCACCGCTATCGCGAGCAAGCTCGCTCCCACAATGAGTGCGTCAGAACTGCGATTGCAGGTAGTTCTCCAACCCGATCAGCTTGATCAGACCCAACTGCTTCTCCAGCCAGTAGGTGTGGTCTTCTTCGGTGTCGTTGAGCTGGATCCGCAAAATCTCGCGGGTCACGTAGTCGTTGTGCTGCTCGCAGAGCTCAATGCCTTTGCACAACGCGGCGCGAACTTTGTATTCCAAGCGCAGGTCAGCGGCCAACATATCGGGCACGGTGGTCCCGACATCCAGGTCATCGGCGCGCATGCGTGGCGTGCCTTCGAGCATCAGGATCCGGCGCATCAGTGCATCGGCGTGCTGGGTCTCTTCTTCCATCTCGTGGTTGATACGTTCGTAGAGCTCGGTAAAACCCCAATCCTCGTACATCCGCGAATGGATGAAATATTGATCACGGGCTGCCAGCTCGCCAGTCAGCAACGTGTTGAGGTAATCGATTACGTCTGGGTGACCTTGCATCGCCCTACATCTCCACAAGCTTTTAAAGGTTGTAGTTTGAACCAAGCTGACCGCAAGGTCACGGCCTCAACGCAATAAAAGCGAAGAAAATCCGAGAAAACCAAGCTAAATAACGCAAAAACCGCCCTAATGAGGGCGGTTCTGCTTCTCGTTTAGACTTAGTTAAGCGCTACGCCCAAGGCTTTTGCGATACCTTCTCCGTAGGCGACATCTGCCTTGAAGAAATGCTGCAACTGACGGTCAACCACATCTGCCGACACACCACCCATCGCACCGGCGATGTTGCTGATCAACAGGGCTTTCTGTTCATCATTCATCAAGCGGAACAACGCACCGGCGTGGCTGTAGTAGTCCGTGTCTTCGCGATGATCGTAACGGTCCGCCGCGCCACTGAGGGTCAGTGCCGGCTCCGCGTAACGCGGGGCCTGCTTCGGCGCCTCAACATAGCTGTTAGGCTCGTAGTTCGGTGCCGCCCCGCCATTGCTGCCAAACGCCATGGCGCCGTCGCGCTGGTAAGTGTTGACCGGGCTACGTGGCGCATTCACCGGCAATTGCTGGTGATTGGTACCCACACGGTAGCGGTGCGCATCGGCGTAGGCGAAGACACGGCCCTGCAGCATGCGATCCGGCGAGAGACCAACCCCTGGCACCATGTTGCTCGGGCCAAACGCCGCCTGCTCGACTTCAGCGAAGTAGTTCAACGGGTTGCGGTTGAGCTCGAGCACACCCACTTCGATCAACGGATACTCTTTCTGCGACCAAGTCTTGGTCACGTCGAACGGATTCTCGTAATGAGCCGCAGCCTGGGCTTCGCTCATGATCTGGATGCAGACGCGCCATTTCGGGAAGTCACCGCGCTCGATGGCCTCGAACAAGTCGCGCTGGGCGTAATCCGGGTCGGCACCGGCCAGGCGTGCCGCTTCTGCCGGCGCGAGGTTCTTGATGCCTTGCAGGGTCTTGTAGTGCCACTTCACCCAGTGCCGCTCACCCTGTGCGTTGATCAAGCTGTAGGTGTGGCTGCCGAAGCCGTGCATGTGGCGGTAGCCATCTGGAATGCCGCGGTCGGAAAACAGGATGGTGACCTGGTGCAGCGCCTCAGGCGAATGCGACCAGAAATCCCACATCGCCTGGGCACTTTTCAGGTTGCTTTGCGGCAGACGCTTCTGGGTATGGATGAAGTCTGGAAATTTCAACGGATCGCGGATGAAGAAAACCGGCGTGTTGTTGCCGACGATGTCCCAGTTACCTTCCTCGGTGTAGAACTTCAAGGCAAACCCGCGCGGATCACGTTCAGTGTCGGCCGAACCCCGCTCGCCACCCACGGTGGAAAAGCGCAGGAAGGTGGGTGTCTGCTTGCCGATCGACTCGAACAACTTGGCGCTGGTGTACTGGGTAATGTCCTGGGTGACGGTGAAGGTACCGTAGGCCCCCGACCCTTTGGCGTGCACACGACGCTCGGGAATGTTCTCGCGGTTGAAGTGAGCAAGCTTTTCGATCAGGTGAAAATCGTCGAGCAGCAGCGGGCCCCGCGGGCCGGCGGAACGAGAGTTCTGGTTATCGGCGACTGGAGCGCCGCTGGCGGTCGTAAGCGTTTTGATCTGGCTCATGCGCAATCTTCCTAGGTCGGTCTTCAAACTGCCGGCTAATCGGCTGGAAAGGAGTATCGATCATGTTAATGACAGTATCCAAATTCATTAAATCATGGACATCGATAGTCATTATCTAATGATGAAGACTTGCCGATAGCCGAGCCAGGCGAAACGGCCTAAGTACTTTTCAGCAGGCAACAAAAAACCGGGCACAAGGCCCGGTTTTTTGTTTGTTGCCGACTTACTCAGCGGATACAGCTTCACCGCTGGTAGCACGATCAACCAACTCGACGTACGCCATAGGCGCGTTGTCGCCAGCGCGGAAACCGCACTTGAGGATGCGCAGGTAGCCACCCTCACGGGTAGCGTAACGCTTGCCCAGGTCGTTGAAGAGCTTACCAACGATAGCTTTCGAACGAGTACGGTCGAAAGCCAGACGGCGGTTAGCCAGGCTATCTGTCTTGGCCAGAGTGATCAGCGGCTCAGCAACGCGACGCAGTTCTTTGGCTTTCGGCAGTGTAGTTTTGATCAGCTCGTGCTCGAACAGCGACACCGCCATGTTTTGGAACATGGCCTTGCGGTGCGAGCTGGTGCGGCTCAGGTGACGACCACTTTTACGATGACGCATGGTTCATTCCTTACCAAACACAACGTTCGGTGATTACGACGATCAGGCAGTCGCCTTGTCGTCCTTCTTAAGACTTGCAGGCGGCCAGTTGTCGAGGCGCATGCCGAGGGACAGACCGCGGGAGGCCAGAACGTCCTTGATTTCAGTCAAGGATTTCTTGCCAAGGTTCGGAGTCTTCAACAGCTCTACTTCGGTACGCTGAATCAGGTCGCCGATGTAGTAGATGTTTTCCGCCTTAAGGCAGTTAGCCGAACGTACAGTCAGTTCCAGATCGTCAACCGGGCGAAGCAGGATCGGATCGATCTCGTCTTCCTGCTCGACAACCACTGGCTCACTGTCACCCTTGAGGTCGACGAACGCAGCCAACTGCTGTTGCAGAATGGTTGCAGCACGGCGGATAGCCTCTTCAGGATCCAGGGTACCGTTGGTTTCCAGATCAATAACCAGCTTGTCCAGGTTGGTACGCTGTTCGACACGGGCGTTTTCCACCACGTATGCGATACGGCGAACTGGGCTGAACGAAGAGTCAAGCTGCAAGCGACCGATGCTGCGGCTTTCGTCTTCATCGCTCTGACGCGAGTCTGCCGGTTCATAACCACGACCACGAGCTACGGTGAGCTTCATGTTCAGGGCGCCGTTAGACGCCAGGTTAGCGATTACGTGATCGGGGTTAACGATCTCGACATCATGATCCAGCTGAATATCGGCAGCGGTAACCACCCCCGAACCCTTCTTCGACAAGGTCAGCGTAACTTCGTCACGACCGTGCAGCTTGATAGCCAGACCTTTCAGGTTCAACAGGATTTCAATTACGTCTTCCTGTACACCTTCGATGGCGCTGTACTCGTGGAGCACACCGTCAATCTCGGCCTCGACTACTGCACAGCCGGGCATTGAGGACAACAGGATGCGGCGCAGCGCGTTGCCCAGGGTGTGGCCGAAACCACGCTCGAGAGGCTCGAGTGTGATCTTGGCGCGGGTTGGACTGACAACCTGCACATCAATATGGCGGGGTGTCAGGAACTCATTTACCGAAATCTGCATGGATGCACCTATTTTCTAGCCCTTACTTGGAGTAGAGCTCGACAATCAGGCTTTCGTTGATGTCGGCGGACAGATCACTGCGAGCAGGAACGTTCTTGAAAACGCCCGACTTCTTCTCAGTGTCTACTTCTACCCATTCTACGCGGCCACGTTGGGCACACAGATCGAGAGCTTGGACAATGCGAAGTTGGTTCTTTGCTTTCTCGCGAACAGCAACCACGTCACCAGCACGAACCTGGTAGGACGGAACGTTTACGGTCTGACCGTTAACGCTGATCGACTTGTGCGATACCAGCTGACGGGATTCGGCACGAGTAGAACCGAAACCCATACGGTATACAACGTTGTCCAGACGGCATTCGAGCAGTTGCAACAGGTTTTCGCCGGTTGCGCCTTTCTTGCCAGCAGCTTCTTTGTAGTAGCCGCTGAATTGACGCTCGAGAACGCCGTAGATACGACGGACCTTCTGCTTTTCACGCAGTTGGGTGCCGTAATCGGACTGGCGACCGCGGCGTTGGCCATGGATACCAGGTGCTGCTTCAATGTTGCACTTCGATTCGATCGCGCGCACGCCGCTCTTCAGAAAAAGATCGGTGCCTTCGCGACGAGCGAGTTTGCATTTTGGACCAATGTAACGAGCCATTCTTTACAATCTCCTGGATTACACGCGGCGCTTCTTCGGCGGACGGCACCCGTTGTGCGGGATTGGCGTCACGTCGGTGATGCTGGCGATCTTGTAGCCACAGCCGTTCAAAGCGCGGACTGCGGATTCACGACCTGGACCTGGACCTTTGACGTTGACGTCGAGGTTTTTCAGGCCATATTCCAGCGCAGCTTGACCAGCACGCTCAGCAGCTACTTGAGCAGCGAACGGGGTGGACTTGCGGGAACCGCGGAAACCCGAACCACCGGAGGTAGCCCAGGAAAGAGCGTTACCTTGACGGTCGGTAATGGTCACGATGGTGTTGTTAAAAGAAGCATGGATGTGGGCGATGCCATCAACCACTGTCTTTTTAACTTTTTTACGAGGACGAGCAGCAGGTTTTGCCATGATTAAATTCCTGTCGATTCGCTGGGGCGATTACTTGCGGATCGGCTTACGCGGACCTTTACGGGTACGCGCGTTGGTCTTGGTACGCTGACCGCGTACTGGCAGACCACGACGATGACGCAGACCGCGATAGCAACCGAGGTCCATCAAGCGCTTGATTTTCATGTTGATTTCGCGACGCAGGTCACCTTCAGTGGTGAACTTCGCCACTTCGCCACGCAGCTGTTCAATCTGCTCGTCGCTCAGATCTTTGATCTTTGCCGCTGGGTTGACCCCAGTCACTGCACAAATTTTCTGTGCAGTAGTGCGACCAACACCATAGATGTAGGTCAGCGAGATAACAGTATGCTTGTTATCTGGAATGTTGACGCCTGCAATACGGGCCATTCAGTGGGACTCCAATTGACAGCTACCTACGCCCCGGAAGCCAAGAAATAGGGCGCGAGATAATATCGCTGTAATAACAAATAATCAACCCGGCAGCGCACTAGCTGCCGGGCTTAAAGCACAATCACACTCAGCCTTGGCGCTGTTTGTGACGCGGTTCCGCGCTGCAAATTACCCGAACAACACCTTCGCGGCGAATAATCTTGCAGTTACGGCACAGCTTTTTCACCGATGCACGAACTTTCATCACCAACTCCTCGAACCTTATGGACGCTACTCAGCGCAACATGCCGCTGCCGTAGCCCTTCAGGTTGGCTTTCTTCATCAGGGATTCGTACTGGTGCGAAACGAGGTGCGATTGTACTTGGGACATGAAGTCCATCACAACCACGACCACGATCAGCAACGAGGTCCCGCCAAGGTAGAACGGTACGTTTGCCGCAACCACCAGGAACTGGGGAAGCAAGCAGACGGCCGTCATGTAAAGAGCACCGAACAAGGTCAAACGAGTCAGAACGCCATCAATGTAGCGCGCCGACTGCTCACCTGGACGGATGCCCGGAATAAAGGCACCGGACTTCTTCAGGTTTTCCGCTACGTCTTTCGGATTGAACATCAACGCCGTATAGAAGAAGCAGAAGAAAATAATCCCTGCACTAAACAGCAGAATATTCAACGGCTGACCAGGAGCGATCGACTGCGAGATGTCCTGCAACCAGCCCATACCTTCAGACTGGCCGAACCAGGCACCCAACGAAGCCGGGAACAGCAAGATGCTGCTCGCGAAAATAGCCGGGATAACGCCGGCCATGTTCACTTTCAACGGCAAGTGGCTGGTCTGCGCAGCAAATACCTTGCGGCCCTGCTGACGCTTGGCGTAGTGAACAGCAATACGACGCTGGCCACGCTCAATGAACACCACGAAACCGATAATCGCTACTGCCAGCAAACCGATGGCAACCAGGGCAAAGATGTTGATATCACCCTGACGCGCAGACTCGAAAGACTGCCCGATCGCTCTCGGAAGACCGGCGACGATACCTGCGAAGATCAACATCGAGATACCGTTGCCAACACCACGCTCAGTAATCTGCTCACCCAGCCACATCATGAACATCGCACCCGCCACAAAAGTGGTTACCGCGACGAAATGGAAGCCAAAGTCACCAGTGAACGCTACGCCCTGCCCCGCCAAGCCGATGGACATGCCAACAGCTTGAACAAGAGCGAGGACGACAGTGAGGTAGCGGGTGTACTGGCTGATCTTGCGACGGCCAGCTTCACCTTCCTTCTTCAACTGCTCCAGCTGCGGGCTGACAGCGGACATCAATTGCATGATGATCGATGCCGAAATGTACGGCATGATCCCCAGTGCAAAGATGCTCATCCGCTCCAGCGCGCCGCCGGAAAACATGTTGAACAAGCTAAGAATGGTCCCCTCATTCTGTCGAAACAGGTCCGCGAGTCGGTCCGGGTTGATACCTGGAACCGGGATGTGTGCGCCTATTCGGTAGACGATAATCGCCAGGAACAGAAAACGCAGACGAGCCCAGAGTTCAGACATACCGCCTTTGCCGAGCGCAGAGAGAGCACCTTGCTTAGCCATTTATTCCTCGAACTTGCCGCCAGCTGCTTCGATAGCCGCACGCGCACCTTTGGTGGCGCCGATTCCCTTTCCGATGGTGACAGCACGAGCAACTTCGCCCGACAGCATGATTTTCACACGCTGAACGTTCTGGTTGATCACGTTGGCATCCTTCAGGGACTGCACGGTGACGATGTCGCCGTCCACTTTGGCCAGCTCGGACAGACGCACTTCTGCGCGATCCATGGCTTTCAGGGAAACGAAACCGAACTTCGGCAGGCGACGATGCAGCGGCTGTTGACCGCCTTCAAAGCCTGGAGCAATGGTGCCACCGGAGCGGGAGGTCTGACCTTTGTGGCCACGGCCACCGGTCTTGCCCAAACCACTACCGATACCACGGCCCGGACGATGCTTTTCGCGACGGGAACCCGGCGCTGGACTCAGATCATTGAGTTTCATCGATTAACCCTCGACACGCAGCATGTAGTAAGCCTTGTTGATCATCCCGCGATTTTCGGGAGTATCCAGGACTTCTACAGTGTGACCGATGCGACGCAGACCCAGACCCTTAACGCACAGTTTGTGGTTAGGGATGCGGCCGGTCATGCTTTTGATCAGCGTAACTTTTACGGTAGCCATGATCAGAAGATCTCCTTGACGCTTTTGCCACGCTTGGCGGCAATGGATTCAGGAGACTGCATTGCTTTCAAACCCTTGAAAGTGGCGTGAACCACGTTTACTGGGTTAGTCGAGCCATAGCACTTGGCCAGAACGTTCTGAACGCCAGCAACTTCGAGGACAGCACGCATAGCGCCGCCAGCGATGATACCGGTACCTTCAGAAGCAGGCTGCATGTACACCTTCGAAGCGCCATGGGCGGACTTCATTGCGTACTGCAGAGTGGTGCCGTTCAGATCAACCTGGATCATGTTGCGGCGAGCAGCTTCCATTGCCTTCTGGATCGCAGCAGGCACTTCACGCGACTTGCCACGGCCGAAGCCAACACGGCCTTTACCATCACCCACTACGGTCAACGCAGTGAAAGTGAAGATACGGCCGCCTTTAACGGTTTTGGCTACGCGGTTAACTTGAACCAGCTTCTCGATGTAGCCTTCGTCGCGCTTTTGGTCGTTATTTGACATAACTTAGAACTCCAGCCCAGCTTCACGAGCAGCATCAGCCAGCGCCTTGACGCGGCCGTGGTACTTGAAGCCAGAGCGGTCGAAAGCCACCTGCGAGACGCCAGCGGCTTTAGCACGCGTAGCGACCAGCTGGCCAACCTTAGTGGCCGCGTCGATGTTGCCAGTGGCGCCATCACGCAGTTCTTTATCCAAAGTCGAGGCACTTGCCAGGACTTTGTTGCCGTCGGCCGAAATGACCTGGGCGTAGATGTGCTGCGACGAGCGGAACACGCAGAGACGCACGACTTCGAGTTCGTGCATTTTCAGGCGTGCTTTGCGAGCGCGACGCAGTCGAGTAACTTTTTTGTCGGTCATTTGCTATGCCCTACTTCTTCTTGGCTTCTTTACGACGGACGACTTCGTCCGCGTAGCGCACACCTTTGCCTTTGTACGGCTCTGGTGGACGGAAGTCGCGGATCTCGGCGGCCACTTGACCTACCAGCTGCTTGTCGATGCCCTTGATCAGGATATCGGTCTGGCTAGGAGTCTCAGCGGTGATGCCTTCCGGCAGTTCATAATCCACTGGGTGCGAGAAGCCAAGAGCCAGGTTCAGCACTGTGCCTTTTGCTTGCGCTTTATAACCAACACCGACCAGCTGGAGCTTGCGCTCGAAGCCTTGGCTTACGCCTTGGACCATGTTGTTTACCAACGCACGAGTGGTACCAGCCATTGCGCGAGTCTGTTGATCGCCATTGCGAGCAGCGAAACGCAGCTCACCAGCTTCTTCAACGATCTCAACGGACGAATGGATGTTCAGTTGCAGAGTGCCCTTGGCACCCTTCACCGAAAGCTGTTGGCCTGCGAATTTTACTTCGACACCGGCTGGCAGCTTAACGGGGTTCTTAGCGACGCGTGACATGCTTATCCCCCCTTAGAACACAGTGCAAAGAACTTCGCCGCCGACACCGGCAGCGCGCGCAGCACGATCCGTCATCACACCTTTGTTGGTGGAGACGATAGACACACCGAGACCGCCACGAACTTTTGGCAGATCATCGACGGACTTGTACTGACGCAGGCCTGGACGGCTAACGCGCTTCACTTCCTCGATGACCGGACGGCCTTCGAAGTACTTCAGCTCGATGGACAGCAGAGGCTTGATTTCGCTGCTGATCTGATAACCCGCAATGTAACCTTCGTCCTTCAGGACTTTGGCAACAGCTACCTTCAACGTAGAAGATGGCATGCTTACGACGGACTTTTCAGCCATCTGGGCATTACGGATACGAGTTAGCATGTCCGCTAACGGGTCCTGCATACTCATGGGCTAGACGCTCCTAATACACAAAAAATTAGCCTTTCGGCTAGTACGTGTCGCCGAGCGCATCCGTGCAACAAAAACACGGGCTCAGGCGAGCCGGGTATTCTAGACACACCCCACAAATGAATCAAGCCCCAATAGGGGCTTGATTCAAGTTCAAGGTCACCGACGGTCAGGATCTTGCAATCCCGCACGTCGCGACTTTGACAGTGCTTACCAGCTGGCTTTAACCAGACCTGGAACGTCACCACGCATTGCAGCTTGACGCAGCATGTTACGGCCAAGGCCGAACTTGCGGTACACGCCGTGCGGACGACCAGTCAGGCGGCAGCGGTTACGCATGCGCGAGGCGCTTGCGTCACGTGGCTGCTTCTGCAGGGCTACGGTAGCTTCCCAACGCGCTTCTGGACTTGCGTTCAGATCAACGATGATAGCTTTCAGCGCTGCACGCTTGGTGGCGTACTTGGCAACGGTGAGCTGACGCTTCAGCTCACGGTTCTTCATGCTCTTCTTGGCCATTTTCCTACTCCAATCAGTTGCGGAACGGGAATTTGAAAGCGCGCAGCAGTGCGCGACCTTCGTCATCCGTCCGAGCAGTGGTGGTCAGGGTAATGTCCAGACCGCGGAGAGCGTCGATCTTGTCGTAATCGATTTCCGGGAAAATGATCTGCTCTTTAACGCCCATGCTGTAGTTGCCACGACCATCGAAGGACTTGGCATTCAGGCCGCGGAAGTCGCGAACCCGAGGCAGGGAGATCGACAGCAGACGATCCAGGAACTCGTACATACGCTCACGGCGCAGGGTCACTTTGACGCCGATCGGCCAACCTTCACGGACTTTAAAGCCAGCGATGGATTTCCGAGCGTAAGTCACGACGACTTTCTGACCGGTGATCTTTTCCAGGTCAGCAACAGCGTGCTCGATGACTTTTTTGTCACCGATCGCTTCGCCCAGACCCATGTTCAGGGTGATTTTGGTAACGCGCGGAACTTCCATCACGTTCGAAAGCTTAAGTTCTTCCTTAAGTTTCGGTGCGATTTCCTTCCGGTAAATCTCTTTTAGTCGTGCCATGGTCTTCTACCTAGCAGTGTTCAAGCATCAACCGCTTTTTGGGTCGACTTGAAGACACGAATTTTCTTACCGTCTTCTACTTTGAAACCAACGCGGTCAGCCTTGTTGGTTTCGCCGTTGAAGATGGCGACGTTGGAAGCGTGCAGTGGCGCTTCTTTCTCGACGATACCGCCCTGTACGCCCGACATCGGGTTAGGCTTGGTATGACGCTTGACCAGGTTCAGACCACCAACAACCAGACGGTTGTCAGCAAGAACCTTCAGCACCTTACCGCGCTTACCTTTGTCTTTGCCGGCGATCACGATGATCTCGTCGTCACGACGAATCTTTTGCATGTCGGATCTCCTTACAGCACTTCTGGGGCGAGCGAGACGATCTTCATGAACTTCTCAGTACGAAGTTCACGGGTCACTGGCCCAAAGATACGGGTGCCGATCGGCTCTTGCTTGTTGTTCAACAGAACAGCAGCGTTGCCATCAAAGCGGATGATGGAGCCGTCAGCACGACGAACGCCATGGCGGGTGCGGACTACAACAGCAGTCATCACTTGGCCTTTTTTCACCTTACCGCGAGGAATTGCTTCCTTGACGGTAACTTTGATGATGTCACCGATACCAGCGTAACGACGATGGGAGCCACCCAGCACCTTGATGCACATAACACGGCGAGCGCCGCTGTTATCGGCCACATCGAGCATGGATTGAGTCTGAATCATATAATTTCTCCGACCCCTAGCCCTTAGACTTCCACAGCGCGTTCGAGAACATCAACCAGCGCCCAAGACTTGGTCTTGGCCATCGGACGAGTTTCACGAATAGTGACTTTGTCGCCGATGTGGCACTGATTGGTTTCGTCGTGCGCGTGCAGCTTAGTCGAACGCTTAACGTATTTACCGTAGATCGGGTGCTTAACGCGACGCTCGATCAGAACGGTGATGGTTTTGTCCATCTTGTCGCTGACAACACGGCCAGTCAGCGTACGGACAGTTTTTTCGGCTTCAGCCATGATTACTTACCTGCCTGCTGGTTGAGCACAGTTTTCACGCGAGCGATGTCACGCTTAACTTGCGAGAGCAGATGAGACTGCCCCAACTGGCCAGTTGCTTTCTGCATACGCAGATTGAACTGGTCGCGCAGCAGGCCGAGCAGTTGCTCGTTCAGCTGCTGTGCTGATTTTTCACGAAGTTCATTCGCTTTCATCACATCACCGTCCGTTTAACAAAGGAGGTGGCGAGCGGCAGCTTTGCAGCAGCCAGGGCGAAAGCCTCACGCGCCAGCTCTTCAGAAACACCCTCGATTTCATACAGGACTTTGCCTGGCTGAATCTGGGCAACCCAGTACTCCACGTTACCCTTACCTTTACCCATCCGAACTTCGAGTGGCTTCTTGGTGACAGGCTTGTCCGGGAATACACGGATCCAGATCTTGCCGCCACGTTTTACGTGACGGGTCAGAGCACGACGCGCTGACTCGATCTGACGAGCGGTGAGACGACCACGAGCAACAGACTTCAGCGCGAACTCGCCGAAGCTGACTTTGCTACCGCGCAATGCCAGGCCACGGTTGTGGCCGGTCATCTGCTTGCGGAACTTCGTACGCTTTGGTTGCAACATTTGGCGTACCCCTTACTTAGCAGCTTTTTTACGAGGCGCTGGTGCTTGTGGTTTCAGTTCTTCTTGGCGACCACCAATTACTTCGCCTTTGAAGATCCAAACCTTTACACCGATCACACCGTAAGTGGTGTGAGCTTCGTAGTTGGCATAGTCGATGTCGGCACGCAGGGTGTGCAGTGGCACACGACCTTCGCGATACCATTCAGTACGTGCGATTTCAGCACCGCCGAGACGACCGCTCACTTGGATTTTGATGCCTTTGGCACCAATGCGCATGGCGTTCTGTACAGCGCGCTTCATAGCGCGACGGAACATTACGCGACGCTCCAGCTGCTGAGCTACGCTCTGCGCAACCAGCATACCGTCGAGCTCCGGCTTGCGGATCTCTTCGATATTGATGTGCACAGGCACACCCATTTGCTTGGTCAGGTCCTGACGCAGTTTCTCAACATCTTCACCTTTCTTCCCGATAACGATACCTGGACGAGCGGTGTGGATGGTGATACGTGCAGTCTGCGCCGGACGATGGATATCGATACGGCTTACGGACGCGCTTTTTAGTTTGTCTTGGAGATACTCACGCACCTTCAGATCAGCGAACAAGTAGTCCGCATAAGTCCGACCGTCTGCGTACCAGACGGAGGTGTGCTCCTTGACGATTCCCAGGCGAATGCCAATGGGATGTACTTTCTGACCCATCTCTTCGACTCCGTTACTTGTCAGCAACCTTGACAGTGATATGGCAAGACCGCTTGACGATGCGATCAGCACGGCCTTTGGCACGTGGCATGATGCGCTTCAGCGAACGCCCTTCGTTGACGAAAACGGTGCTGACCTTCAGGTCATCAACGTCTGCGCCTTCGTTATGCTCGGCGTTGGCTACGGCCGACTCCAGCACTTTCTTCATGATCTCGGCGGCTTTCTTACTGCTGAAAGCCAACAGGTTGAGCGCTTCGCCCACCTTCTTCCCGCGGATCTGGTCGGCGACCAAGCGGGCTTTCTGGGCGGAGATTCGAGCGCCCGACAACTTAGCGGCTACTTCCATTTCCTAACCCCTTAACGCTTGGCTTTCTTGTCTGCCACGTGCCCGCGATAAGTGCGGGTACCGGCGAACTCGCCCAGTTTGTGGCCGACCATGTCTTCGTTCACGAGAACTGGGACGTGTTGACGACCGTTGTGTACTGCGATGGTCAGACCGACCATTTGTGGCAGGATCATCGAACGACGCGACCAGGTCTTAACTGGTTTGCGATCGTTCTTTTCCGCCGCCACTTCGATCTTCTTCAGTAGGTGAAGATCAATAAAAGGACCTTTTTTCAGAGAACGTGGCACTGTCGTATCCCTCTATTTACTTGCGACGACGGACGATCATTTTGTCGGTACGCTTATTACCACGAGTCTTCGCGCCCTTAGTCGGGAAGCCCCATGGCGATACCGGATGACGACCACCAGAGGTACGACCTTCACCACCACCATGTGGGTGGTCAACCGGGTTCATGGCAACACCACGAACGGTTGGGCGAACGCCACGCCAGCGCTTGGCACCAGCTTTACCCAACGAACGCAGGCTGTGCTCGGAGTTCGAGACTTCGCCCAGGGTCGCACGGCATTCAGCCAGTACTTTACGCATCTCACCAGAACGCAGACGCAGGGTCACGTAGACACCTTCACGAGCGATCAACTGAGCCGAAGCACCAGCGGAACGAGCGATCTGTGCGCCTTTACCTGGCTTCAATTCGATGCCGTGTACGGTGCTACCAACTGGAATGTTACGCAGTTGCAGAGCGTTGCCCGGCTTGATCGGTGCCAGGGCACCTGCGATCAGCTGGTCGCCAGCACTCACGCCTTTAGGCGCGATGATGTAGCGACGCTCGCCATCTGCGTACAGCAGCAGAGCGATGTGAGCAGTACGGTTTGGATCGTATTCGATACGCTCGACGGTGGCAGCGATGCCATCCTTGTCGTTGCGACGGAAGTCGACCAGACGATAATGCTGCTTATGACCACCACCGATGTGACGAGTGGTAATACGGCCATTGTTGTTACGACCACCAGACTTCGATTTTTTCTCGAGCAGCGGTGCGTGAGGAGCGCCTTTATGCAGCTCCTGGTTGACCACCTTGACCACAAAACGGCGGCCAGGGGAAGTCGGTTTGCATTTAACGATTGCCATGATGCACCCCTTCCTTACTCAGCACTGCTGCTGAAATCGAGATCTTGGCCTGGCTGAAGGGAGATAACTGCCTTCTTCCAGTCATTACGCTTGCCCAGACCGCGAGCAGTGCGCTTGCTTTTACCCAGAACGTTCAGGGTAGTCACGCGCTCTACTTTCACGCTGAACAGGCTTTCGACGGCCTTCTTGATTTCCAGCTTGGTTGCGTCGGTAGCAACCTTGAAAACGAACTGGCCTTTCTTGTCTGCCAGAACCGTAGCCTTCTCGGAAACGTGCGGGCCAAGCAGAACTTTAAATACGCGTTCCTGGTTCATCCCAGCAGCTCCTCGAATTTCTTCACGGCCGACACGGTGATCAACACCTTGTCGTATGCGATCAGACTGACCGGATCGGAACCCTGCACGTCACGAACGTCGACGTGTGGCAGGTTACGAGCAGCCAGGTACAGGTTCTGATCAACAGCGTCAGACACGATCAGGACGTCAGTCAGGCCCATGCCGTTCAGCTTGTTCAGCAGATCTTTGGTTTTCGGTGCTTCAACAGCGAAATCCTGAACCACGACCAGACGATCAGTACGCACCAGCTCAGCAAGGATGGAACGCATTGCTGCGCGGTACATCTTCTTGTTCAGCTTCTGGGAGTGATCCTGAGGACGAGCCGCGAAAGTGGTACCGCCGCCACGCCAGATTGGGCTACGGATAGTACCGGCACGAGCACGGCCAGTACCTTTCTGACGCCATGGGCGCTTGCCGCCACCGGAAACGTCGGAACGGGTCTTTTGCTGCTTGCTACCTTGACGGCCGCCGGCCATGTAGGCCACGACTGCTTGGTGAACCAGCGTCTCGTTGAATTCGCCGCCAAATGTCAGTTCGGAAACTTCGATCGCTTGAGCGTCATTTACATTTAATTGCATGTCAGCTTCCCCTTAACCGCGAGCCTTGGCTGCTGGACGTACAACCAAGTTGCCGCCAGTAGCGCCAGGAACAGCGCCCTTGACCAACAACAGATTGCGTTCAGCGTCCACGCGCACTACTTCGAGGGACTGCACGGTCACGCGCTCAGCGCCCATATGACCGGACATTTTTTTGCCCTTGAATACACGACCAGGAGTCTGGCACTGGCCGATAGAGCCTGGAACGCGGTGGGATACGGAGTTACCGTGGGTGTTATCTTGCCCGCGGAAGTTCCAACGCTTGATCGTACCCTGGAAGCCTTTACCCTTGGACTGACCGGTTACATCAACCAGTTGGCCAGCGGCGAAGATTTCAGCGTTGATCAGATCGCCGGCCTGGTACTCGCCCTCTTCAAGGCGGAATTCCATTACGGTACGACCAGCGGCAACGTTCGCCTTGGCGAAGTGGCCAGCCTGAGCTGCTGTTACACGCGAAGCACGACGCTCGCCGACAGTGACTTGCACTGCACGATAGCCATCGGTCTCTTCAGTTTTGAACTGGGTGACGCGATTCGGCTCGATCTCAATGACCGTGACCGGAATGGAGACACCTTCTTCGGTGAAAATACGGGTCATACCGCATTTACGACCGACTACACCAATAGTCATGTTGTAAACCTCATGAGTGTACGGGGCTTTCACCCGCTATGGCCGCCCATTTCAGAGCGTTACACGACTAAGACCGAGTCTTAGCCGAGGCTGATCTGCACTTCCACACCGGCCGCAAGATCGAGCTTCATAAGTGCATCAACGGTTTTATCCGTTGGCTGGACGATGTCCAGAACGCGCTTATGAGTACGGATCTCGTACTGGTCACGCGCGTCTTTGTTGACGTGCGGGGAGACCAGAACGGTGAACCGCTCTTTACGGGTAGGCAGTGGAATTGGACCACGCACTTGAGCACCAGTACGTTTCGCGGTTTCCACGATTTCCTGGGTGGATTGGTCGATCAGGCGATGGTCAAAAGCCTTCAACCTGATACGGATTTGCTGATTTTGCATTGGATTTCAGACTCCGGCTGCTATTCCCACCGAGCGCAATACGCCCGTTAAAAGGAGGCGCAATTCTATAGACGCCCCATATAGGTGTCAACCCAATAAAAAAGCCCCCGCTGGGCGGGGGCTTTTTCAGCTCATCGAAGCTGACTCAAAAAGAGCTTACTCGATGATTTTGGCTACGACGCCAGCGCCGACGGTACGACCGCCTTCACGGATAGCGAAGCGCAGACCGTCTTCCATTGCAATGGTCTTGATCAGGGTGACAACCATTTTGATGTTGTCGCCTGGCATTACCATTTCAACGCCTTCCGGCAGTTCGCAGTTACCGGTCACGTCAGTGGTCCGGAAGTAGAACTGTGGACGGTAGCCCTTGAAGAACGGAGTGTGACGACCGCCTTCTTCTTTGCTCAGAACGTACACTTCAGCTTCGAACTTGGTGTGCGGCTTGACCGAACCTGGCTTGACCAGAACCTGGCCACGCTCAACGTCGTCACGCTTGGTACCGCGCAGCAGAACGCCGCAGTTCTCGCCAGCACGACCTTCGTCGAGCAGTTTACGGAACATTTCAACACCGGTGCAGGTGGTGACGGTGGTGTCACGCAGACCTACGATTTCCAGTGGATCCTGAACCTTGACGATACCGCGCTCGATACGACCAGTCACAACAGTACCGCGACCGGAGATCGAGAACACGTCTTCGATTGGCATCAGGAACGGCTTGTCGATAACACGAACTGGTTCTGGGATGTAGCTGTCCAGAGTTTCTACCAGACGCTTGACAGCGGTGGTACCCATTTCGTTGTCGTCTTGGCCGTTCAGAGCCATCAGAGCCGAACCGATGATGATTGGAGTGTCATCACCTGGGAAGTCGTAAGTGCTCAGCAGATCGCGCACTTCCATCTCAACCAGTTCCAGCAGCTCAGCGTCGTCAACCATGTCAGCCTTGTTCAGGAAGACAACGATGTACGGAACGCCTACCTGACGGGACAGCAGGATGTGCTCACGGGTTTGTGGCATCGGACCATCAGCGGCCGAGCAAACCAGGATAGCGCCGTCCATCTGGGCAGCACCAGTGATCATGTTCTTCACGTAGTCAGCGTGACCTGGGCAGTCAACGTGAGCGTAGTGACGAATCGAAGAGTTGTACTCAACGTGCGCGGTGTTGATGGTAATACCACGAGCCTTTTCTTCCGGAGCGCTGTCGATTTTGTCGAAAGCAACAACGGCCGAACCGAAAACTTCGGAGCAGACGCGAGTCAGAGCAGCAGTCAGAGTGGTTTTACCGTGGTCAACGTGACCAATGGTGCCAACGTTGACGTGCGGTAGGGAACGATCAAATTTTTCTTTAGCCACGACAATTAACTCCTTGCCTAAAGGGCTGAATCAGCCTTGCTTTTTGGTAACAGTCTCGACGATATGCGACGGAGCTGTATTGTATTTTTTGAATTCCATTGAGTAGCTTGCGCGACCCTGGGACATGGAACGAACGTCGGTCGCGTAACCGAACATTTCACCCAACGGAACCTCGGCACGAATAACCTTGCCGGAAACCGTATCTTCCATACCCAGAATCATGCCACGACGACGGTTAAGGTCGCCCATGACATCACCCATGTAGTCTTCAGGCGTAACGACTTCTACTGCCATGATTGGCTCGAGCAACTCACCACCGCCCTTCTGGGCCAGTTGCTTGGTTGCCATGGAAGCAGCCACCTTGAACGCCATCTCGTTGGAGTCGACGTCGTGGTAAGAACCATCGAACACTGTTGCCTTCAGGCCGATCAGCGGATAGCCGGCAACAACGCCGTTCTTCATCTGCTCTTCGATACCCTTCTGGATCGCCGGGATGTATTCCTTAGGAACCACACCACCTACGACTTCGTTCACGAATTGCAGACCTTCCTGACCTTCGTCAGCAGGTGCAAAACGGATCCAGCAGTGACCGAACTGGCCACGACCGCCGGATTGACGAACGAACTTGCCTTCGATTTCACAGTTCTTCGTGATGCGCTCACGATAGGAAACCTGAGGCTTACCGATGTTGGCTTCGACGTTGAACTCACGGCGCATCCGGTCAACCAGGATGTCCAGGTGCAACTCGCCCATGCCGGAGATGATCGTTTGACCAGTCTCTTCATCAGTCTTGACACGGAAAGACGGGTCTTCCTGAGCAAGCTTGCCCAGAGCGATACCCATTTTTTCCTGGTCGTCCTTGGTCTTAGGCTCAACGGCAACCGAAATAACCGGCTCCGGGAAGTCCATGCGAACCAGGATGATTGGCTTGTCGCCGTTGCACAAAGTCTCACCAGTGGTGACGTCCTTCATGCCGATCAAGGCCGCGATGTCACCAGCGCGTACTTCCTTGATCTCTTCGCGAGCGTTTGCGTGCATTTGCACCATACGACCCACGCGCTCTTTCTTGCCTTTTACAGAGTTGATCACGCCGTCGCCGGAGTTCAACACGCCCGAGTAAACACGGACAAAGGTCAAGGTACCCACGAATGGGTCGGTAGCGATCTTGAACGCCAGAGCCGAGAACGGCTCGTTGTCGTCTGCATGACGCTCCAGCTCGACAGACTCGTCATCCGGGTCAGTACCCTTGATGGCAGGAATGTCGGTTGGCGCAGGCAGGAAGTCGATAACGGCGTCGAGAACCAGGGGAACACCCTTGTTCTTGAAGGAAGAACCACAAACAGCCAGGACGATCTCGCCAGCGATGGTACGCTGACGCAGAGCAGCCTTGATCTCCTCGTTGGTGAGCTCTTCACCTTCGAGGTACTTGTTCATCAGCTCTTCATTGGCTTCGGCCGCAGCCTCAACCATGTTGCCGCGCCACTTCTCGGCTTCTTCCAGCAACTCTGCAGGAATGTCCTTGCGAACAGGGACCATGCCTTTGTCAGCATCGTTCCAGTAGACAGCTTGCATGTTGATCAGATCGATCTGACCCTGGAAGTTGTCTTCGGAACCGATAGCCAACTGGATCGGCACCGGAGTGTGACCCAGACGCTGCTTGATCTGACCGATCACGCGCAGGAAGTTGGCACCAGCACGGTCCATCTTGTTCACATAAACAAGACGTGGAACGCCGTATTTGTTGGCCTGACGCCATACGGTTTCCGACTGAGGCTCAACACCCGAGGTACCGCAGAATACAACCACGGCACCGTCGAGTACGCGCAGGGAACGTTCTACTTCAATGGTGAAGTCAACGTGGCCCGGGGTATCGATGACGTTGAAGCGGTGCTCGTCCTTGTACTGCTTCTCGGAACCCTTCCAGAAAGCGGTAATGGCAGCAGAAGTAATGGTAATACCACGCTCCTGCTCCTGCACCATCCAGTCGGTGGTCGCGGCGCCATCATGCACCTCGCCCATCTTGTGACTTTTGCCAGTGTAAAAAAGGACGCGCTCGGTGGTGGTGGTTTTACCAGCATCCACGTGAGCAACGATACCGATGTTACGGTAGCGGTTAATCGGTGTAGTACGAGCCATAAAGCCCTCGCAAATTGAGTGACGCTAAAATTAGAAGCGGTAGTGCGAGAAAGCCTTGTTGGCTTCAGCCATACGGTGCACGTCTTCACGCTTCTTAACTGCAGCACCTTTACCTTCAGCAGCGTCCAACAGTTCACCAGCCAAACGCAGAGCCATGGACTTCTCGCCGCGCTTGCGGGCGAAGTCTACCAGCCAGCGCATTGCCAGGGCGTTACGACGGGACGGACGAACTTCGACCGGAACCTGGTAAGTAGCACCGCCTACACGGCGCGACTTTACTTCGACCAGCGGAGCGATGGCGTCGAGAGCTTTCTCGAAGATTTCCAGGGGATCGCTGTTCTTGCGTTCCTTAACTTTGTCCAGTGCGCCATAAACGATACGCTCGGCAACGGCTTTCTTGCCGCTTTCCATTACGTGGTTCATGAACTTGGCGAGAATCTGGCTTCCGTATTTCGGATCGTCCAGAATCTCACGTTTGGCTGCTACGCGACGTCTTGGCATTGATAAGCCCTCAAACGGTCTTCAGGTTAGCCCGGGACAGCAGATGCGTGCCCGACCTTACTCTTATCGACTCAATAAAATTAAAAACTGCTAAACGGCCGATTATTTCGGACGCTTGGTACCGTATTTCGAACGACCTTGGTTACGACCTTTAACGCCGGAAGTATCCAAAGAGCCGCGAACGGTGTGGTAACGAACACCTGGCAAGTCTTTTACACGACCGCCGCGGATCAATACCACGCTGTGTTCTTGCAGGTTGTGGCCTTCACCGCCGATGTACGAGGAAACCTCGAAACCGTTGGTCAGACGCACACGGCATACTTTACGCAGTGCCGAGTTAGGTTTTTTCGGCGTGGTGGTATACACACGGGTGCATACGCCACGACGTTGCGGGCAGTTCTGCAGCGCAGGCACGTCGGATTTCTCGACGATACGCTTACGCGGCTGACGTACCAGCTGGTTGATAGTTGCCATCTACTAGCTCCACTGTTGTCTTGCGACGCTATTGTCTTACAAGAAAAGCAAAATGGCAGGAACGAATTCCCGCCAAATTTAGGGGATCAAGAGTCTAAAGAGGATCTTGTCCCCAGTCAAGGCAAGGCCCCGACCTCCCCGCTCGCCGGATCTCGACAATTTGTCTCGATCCGCAGAACGGGGCGACCAGGGCCAGGCACTCAATTACCGCAGAACTCAGTTACCACTCGAGTTCAGTGCTTCGGTCAGTGCAGCTTCCACTTCACTGGCGCTTACGCGCAACGGCTTGTCGGCATCACGGCGACGCTTGCGTTCGCTGTGATAGGCCAAACCGGTACCGGCCGGGATCAGACGACCCACGACCACGTTTTCTTTCAGGCCACGCAGGTAATCGCGCTTGCCGGTTACCGCCGCTTCGGTCAGTACGCGAGTGGTTTCCTGGAAGGAAGCCGCCGAGATGAACGATTCGGTGGACAACGACGCCTTGGTGATACCCAGCAGCACGCGAGTGAACTTGGAGACAAACTTGTCTTCGGTCGCCAGGCGCTCGTTTTCCACCAGTACGTGAGTCAGCTCCATCTGGTCGCCCTTGATGAAACTCGAGTCGCCGGATTCAGCGATCTCGACCTTACGCAGCATCTGACGCAGGATGGTCTCGATGTGCTTGTCGTTGATCTTCACGCCTTGCAGACGGTAAACGTCCTGGATCTCGTTCACGATGTACTTGGCAAGCGCACTCACACCCAGCAGACGCAGGATGTCGTGTGGATCGCTCGGGCCGTCCGAGATCACTTCGCCGCGGTTTACCTGTTCGCCTTCGAAGACGTTCAGGTGACGCCACTTCGGAATCAGCTCTTCGTACGGATCGCTACCGTCGTTCGGTGTAATGACCAGGCGGCGCTTGCCCTTGGTCTCTTTACCGAACGCGATGGTGCCGCTGACTTCAGCCAGAATCGAGGCTTCTTTCGGACGACGGGCTTCGAACAAGTCGGCAACACGCGGCAGACCACCGGTGATGTCGCGAGTTTTCGAAGTTTCCTGCGGGATACGGGCGATAACATCACCGATCGCGATCCGCGCACCGTCCGCAACACCGACCAGGGCGTTGGCTGGCAGGAAGTACTGAGCGATTACGTCAGTGCCTGGCAGCAACAGATCCTTGCCGTTGTCGTCGACCATCTTCACGGCCGGACGGATGTCCTTGCCGGCAGCTGGACGATCTTTTGCGTCGAGTACTTCAATGTTGGTCATACCGGTCAATTCGTCAGTCTGACGCTTGATCGTAATGCCTTCTTCCATGCCCACGTAGGTCACGGTACCTTTCATTTCGGTAACGATTGGGTGAGTGTGCGGGTCCCACTTGGCCACGATGGCACCAGCGTCGACCTTGTCACCTTCCTTGACCGAAATCACAGCACCGTAAGGCAGCTTGTAGCGCTCGCGCTCGCGACCGAAGTCGTCAGCGATGGCCAGCTCACCGGAACGCGACACTGCCACCAGGTGGCCGTCCACGCGCTCTACGTGCTTGAGGTTGTGCAGACGGACAGTACCGCCATTTTTCACCTGAACGCTGTCAGCTGCAGAGGTCCGGCTTGCCGCACCACCGATGTGGAACGTACGCATCGTCAGCTGGGTACCCGGTTCACCGATGGACTGGGCAGCGATAACGCCGACCGCTTCACCGATGTTCACCTGGTGACCACGAGCCAGGTCGCGACCGTAGCACTTGGCGCAGATGCCATAGCGGGTTTCGCAACTGATCGGCGAACGTACGATCACTTCGTCGATGCTGTTGAGTTCGATGAACTCGACCCACTTCTCGTCAACCAGGGTGCCAGCAGGAACGATCACGTCCTCGGTACCCGGCTTGAATACGTCACGGGCGATGACACGACCCAATACGCGCTCACCCAGCGGCTCTACAACGTCACCGCCTTCAATGTGCGGAGTCATTACCAGGCCGTGTTCGGTGCCGCAATCGATCTCGGTCACGACCAGATCCTGGGCAACGTCTACCAGACGACGAGTCAGGTAACCGGAGTTCGCCGTTTTCAACGCGGTATCCGCAAGACCCTTACGAGCACCGTGAGTGGAGATGAAGTACTGAAGTACGCTCAAACCTTCACGGAAGTTCGCGGTGATCGGGGTCTCGATGATGGAGCCGTCCGGCTTGGCCATCAGGCCACGCATACCGGCGAGCTGACGGATCTGCGCAGCAGAACCCCGTGCGCCCGAGTCGGCCATCATGTACATCGAGTTGAAGGACTCTTGGTCGACTTCGTTGCCATGACGGTCGATGACTTTCTCTTTCGAGAGGTTGGCCATCATCGCCTTGGATACTTCGTCGTTCGCCTTGGACCAGAGGTCGATTACCTTGTTGTACTTCTCGCCCTGGGTTACCAGGCCGGAGGCGTACTGGCTTTCGATCTCTTTCACTTCTTCGGTAGCAGCACCGATGATGCGAGCTTTTTCGTCCGGGATAACGAAGTCGTTAACACCGATGGAAACGCCGGAAATGGTCGAATAGGCAAAACCGGTGTACATCAACTGGTCAGCGAAGATCACGGTCTCTTTCAGACCAACCACGCGGTAGCACTGGTTGATCAGCTTGGAGATCGCCTTTTTCTTCATCGGCAGGTTGACGACGTCGAAGGACAGACCTTTTGGCACAACCTGGAACAACAACGCACGGCCGACGGTGGTGTCGACGATACGAGTGTTGGTCACGCTGCCGCCATCACGATCGTTCACGGTTTCGTTGATCCGCACCTTGACCTTGGCGTGCAGTGCGGCTTCACCGGCACGGAACACACGGTCAACTTCCTGCAGATCCGCGAACACACGACCTTCGCCCTTGGCGTTGATCGCTTCACGCGTCATGTAGTACAGACCCAATACAACGTCCTGCGACGGAACGATGATTGGCTCACCGTTGGCTGGCGACAGGATGTTGTTGGTCGACATCATCAACGCACGCGCTTCGAGCTGGGCTTCCAGCGTCAGCGGTACGTGCACGGCCATTTGGTCGCCGTCGAAGTCGGCGTTGTACGCAGCACAGACCAGCGGGTGCAGCTGGATAGCCTTACCTTCGATCAATACCGGTTCAAACGCCTGGATACCCAGACGGTGAAGGGTCGGTGCACGGTTGAGCAGAACCGGGTGTTCGCGAATCACTTCAGCGAGAACGTCCCAGACCTCTGGCAGCTCGCGCTCGACCATCTTCTTGGCGGCTTTGATGGTGGTCGCCAGACCACGCATTTCCAGCTTGCCGAAAATGAACGGCTTGAACAGCTCCAGGGCCATTTTCTTAGGCAGACCGCACTGGTGCAGACGCAGGGTCGGGCCTACGGTAATTACCGAACGACCGGAGTAGTCAACACGCTTACCGAGCAAGTTCTGACGGAAACGACCCTGCTTACCCTTGATCATGTCAGCCAGGGATTTCAGAGGACGCTTGTTGGAACCTGTGATAGCGCGGCCACGACGACCGTTGTCGAGCAGCGCATCGACGGCTTCCTGCAACATACGCTTTTCGTTGCGCACGATGATGTCCGGAGCGGACAGATCGAGCAGGCGCTTCAAGCGGTTGTTACGGTTGATCACTCGACGATACAGATCGTTGAGGTCGGAAGTCGCGAAGCGACCGCCATCGAGCGGAACCAGTGGACGCAGGTCTGGCGGCAGTACCGGCAGAACGGTCAGCACCATCCACTCTGGCAGGTTGCCGGAACCCTGGAAGGCTTCCATCAACTTCAGACGCTTGGACAGCTTCTTGATCTTGGTTTCGGAGTTGGTTTGCGGAATTTCTTCGCGCAGGCGGCCAATCTCGTGCTCCAGGTCGATAGCGTGCAGCAGTTCGCGGACAGCTTCGGCACCCATGCGGGCATCGAAATCGTCGCCGAACTCTTCCAGCGCTTCGAAGTACTGCTCGTCGTTGAGCAACTGACCTTTTTCAAGGGTGGTCATGCCTGGGTCGATAACGACGTAGCTCTCAAAGTAGAGAACACGCTCGATATCACGCAGGGTCATGTCCATCAGCAGGCCGATACGGGACGGCAGCGATTTCAGGAACCAGATGTGGGCAACTGGCGAGGCCAGTTCGATGTGCGCCATGCGCTCACGACGAACTTTTGCCAGCGCGACTTCAACGCCGCACTTCTCGCAGATCACACCACGGTGCTTCAAGCGCTTGTACTTACCGCACAGGCACTCGTAGTCCTTCACCGGGCCAAAGATCTTGGCGCAGAACAGGCCGTCACGCTCAGGTTTGAACGTACGGTAGTTAATGGTTTCCGGCTTTTTAACTTCACCGAACGACCACGAACGGATCATCTCAGGCGAGGCCAATCCAATACGGATGGCGTCGAACTCTTCGACTTGACCCTGGTTTTTCAGCAAATTCAGTAGGTCTTTCAAGGCCTTTCCTCCTGGCGGAGCAGAGAGCGGGCAAAACAGCCCCGCTCTCGATTCGCGTCACGTGTTATTCGGTTTCCAGATCGATATCGATGCCGAGGGAACGAATTTCCTTGATCAACACGTTGAAAGACTCGGGCATGCCCGGCTCCATACGGTGATCGCCGTCCACGATGTTTTTGTACATCTTGGTCCGGCCGTTCACATCGTCCGACTTCACTGTGAGCATTTCTTGCAGAGTGTATGCAGCACCGTACGCTTCCAGTGCCCAGACCTCCATCTCCCCGAAACGCTGACCACCGAACTGCGCCTTACCACCCAGCGGCTGCTGGGTAACCAGGCTGTAAGAACCGGTAGAACGAGCGTGCATCTTGTCGTCTACCAAGTGGTTCAGCTTCAGCATGTACATGTAGCCAACGGTAACCGGGCGCTCGAACTTGTTGCCGGTACGGCCGTCGAACAGCTGCATCTGGCCGCTCTCCGGCAGGTCTGCCAGTTTCAGCATGGCCTTGATTTCGCTTTCCTTGGCACCGTCGAACACCGGAGTAGCCATTGGAACGCCGCCGCGCAGGTTCTTCGCCAGATCCAGGATTTCCTGGTCGGAGAAGGTGTCCAGCTCTTCGTTGCGGCCGCCGATCTCGTTGTAGATCTCGTGCAGGAACTTACGCAGGTCAGCGACCTTGCGCTGCTCTTCGATCATACGGTTGATCTTCTCGCCCAAGCCCTTGGCCGCGAGGCCCAGGTGGGTTTCAAGGATCTGACCAACGTTCATACGCGAAGGTACGCCCAACGGGTTGAGGACCACATCGACCGGGGTGCCGTTGGCATCGTGCGGCATGTCTTCAACCGGCATGATCACGGAGACCACACCCTTGTTACCGTGACGACCGGCCATCTTGTCGCCCGGCTGGATGCGACGACGGATTGCCAGGTAAACCTTGACGATTTTCAGCACGCCCGGAGCCAGGTCATCGCCCTGCTGCAGTTTGCGCTTCTTGTCTTCGAACTTGTCGTCCAGCAGACGGCGGCGATCAACGATATAGGCCTGGGCCTTCTCGAGTTGCTCGTTCAGAGCATCTTCAGCCATGCGCAGTTTGAACCACTGGCCATGCTCAAGACCGTCGAGAACTTCGTCGGTGATTTCCTGACCTTTCTTCAGGCCGGCGCCGCCTTCGGCCTTGTGGCCGACCAGAGCGGAGCGCAGACGCTCGAAAGTTGCGCCTTCAACGATACGGAACTCTTCGTTCAGGTCCTTGCGGATCTCGTCGAGTTGAGTCTTCTCGATGGACAGTGCACGAGCATCACGCTCAACGCCGTCACGGGTGAAGACCTGTACGTCGATGACGGTACCCTTGGTGCCGGTAGGCACACGCAGGGAGGTGTCTTTAACGTCGCTGGCTTTTTCACCGAAGATGGCACGCAGCAGTTTTTCTTCCGGAGTCAGCTGGGTCTCGCCTTTCGGAGTGACCTTGCCGACCAGGATGTCGCCTGCGCCTACTTCAGCACCTACGTAAACGATACCGGCTTCGTCCAGCTTGTTCAGTGCGGCTTCACCCACGTTCGGGATGTCCGCAGTGATTTCCTCTGGGCCAAGCTTGGTGTCACGGGCCACACAGGTCAGTTCCTGAATGTGGATCGTGGTGAAGCGATCTTCCTGAACCACACGCTCGGACAGGCAGATGGAGTCTTCGAAGTTGAAGCCGTTCCATGCCATGAACGCGATGCGCATGTTCTGACCCAGTGCCAGCTCACCCATATCGGTGGACGGACCGTCGGCCATGATGTCGCTGCGCTGAACCCGATCACCCTTGCTCACCAGCGGACGCTGGTTGATGCAGGTGTTCTGGTTGGAGCGGGTGTATTTGGTCAGGTTGTAGATGTCGACACCAGCTTCGCCAGTTTCAACTTCGTCATCGGCAACACGAACCACGATACGGCTGGCGTCGACGGAGTCGATCACGCCGCCACGACGAGCCACGACGCAAACGCCGGAGTCACGAGCTACGTTACGCTCCATGCCGGTACCAACCAGCGGCTTGTCGGCACGCAGGGTGGGTACAGCTTGACGTTGCATGTTCGAACCCATCAACGCACGGTTGGCGTCGTCGTGCTCGAGGAACGGGATCAGCGACGCTGCAACCGAAACTACCTGCTTCGGCGATACGTCCATCAAAGTGACGTCTTCCGGCGCCTTGACGGTGAACTCGTTCAGGTGACGAACAGCTACTAGCTCGTCGATCAGGACTTTCTTGTCGTTCATCGTGGCCGAAGCCTGAGCGATCACGTGATCAGCTTCTTCGATGGCGGACAGGAACACGATCTCGTCGGTGACCAAGGCGTCTTTCACCACACGGTACGGGCTCTCGAGGAAGCCATACTGGTTGGTGCGCGCATAGGCGGCCAGGGAGTTGATCAGACCGATGTTCGGACCTTCCGGCGTTTCGATCGGGCAGACACGACCGTAGTGCGTCGGGTGTACGTCACGAACTTCGAAGCCTGCGCGCTCACGGGTCAGACCGCCCGGGCCGAGTGCGGAGACACGACGCTTGTGGGTGATCTCGGACAGCGGGTTGTTCTGGTCCATGAACTGGGACAGCTGGCTCGAACCGAAGAACTCCTTCACCGCCGCAGCCACTGGCTTGGCGTTGATCAGGTCTTGCGGCATCAGGCCTTCGCTTTCAGCCATCGACAGACGTTCCTTGACCGCACGCTCTACGCGCACCAGGCCAACACGGAACTGGTTCTCGGCCATCTCGCCTACACAGCGAACACGACGGTTACCCAGGTGGTCGATGTCATCGACGATGCCTTTGCCGTTACGGATGTCGACCAGGGTCTTGAGGACCGCAACGATGTCATCCTTGTTCAGCACGCCCGAACCTTCGATCTCGGTACGACCGATACGACGGTTGAACTTCATCCGGCCGACCGCAGACAGGTCATAGCGCTCAGGGCTGAAGAACAGGTTGTTGAACAGGGTCTCGGCGGCATCCTTGGTTGGCGGCTCGCCAGGACGCATCATGCGATAGATCTCGACCAAGGCTTCCAGTTGGTTGCCGGTGGAGTCGATCTTCAGCGTGTCGGAGATGAACGGACCGCAGTCGATGTCGTTGGTGTACAGCGTCTCGATGCGAACAACCTGGGCCTTGGCGATTTTTGCCAGGATCTCGGTGTTCAGCTCGGTGTTGCACTCTGCCAGGATCTCGCCGGTGGCCGGATGCACGATGACCTTGGCCGTGGTGCGGCCCAGGACGTAGTCCAGAGGCACCTGCAGCTCTTTGATCCCGGCTTTTTCCAGCTGGTTGATGTGGCGAGCAGTGATACGACGACCTTGCTCGACAATAACCTTGCCTTTGTCATCCTGGATATCGAGGACAGCGATTTCACCACGCAGGCGCTGAGGCACCAGTTCCAGGCTGAGGTTTTCACCTTGTACGTGGAAGACGTTGGTGGTGTAGAACGCGTCCAGCACTTCTTCGGTGGTATAGCCGAGCGCGCGCAGCAGTACCGATGCAGGCAGCTTGCGACGACGGTCGATACGCACGAATACGCAGTCTTTCGGGTCGAACTCGAAGTCCAACCACGAACCGCGGTAAGGAATGATGCGCGCGGAGTAAAGCAGTTTGCCGGAGCTGTGCGTCTTGCCACGGTCGTGGTCGAAGAACACGCCCGGAGAACGGTGCAGCTGGGAAACGATTACACGCTCGGTACCGTTGATTACGAAGGTACCGTTTTCAGTCATCAGGGGGATTTCACCCATGTAGACTTCTTGCTCTTTGATGTCCTTGATCGCTTTGTTCGACGATTCTTTGTCGAAAATGATCAGGCGCACTTTTACCCGCAAAGGTACGGCGTAAGTCACACCGCGCAATACGCATTCTTTGACATCAAATGCCGGTTCGCCCAGGCGATAACCGACGTACTCCAGCGCAGCATTGCCGGAGTAGCTGATGATCGGGAAAACGGATTTGAAGGCCGCATGCAGGCCCACGTCGCGGAACTGATCTTTAGTCGCTCCCGCTTGCAAGAATTCACGATACGAATCCAGCTGGATGGCCAGGAGGTACGGCACATCCATGACGTCCGGCAACTTGCTAAAGTCCTTGCGGATACGTTTTTTCTCAGTATATGAGTAAGCCATCAGCGTTCCCCAGCTTGGTCACCTGCTTGTTTGGCCCCTCCCGACGGGAGCAGCCAGAAAATCGTGCAAACCCCATGGTTTGCGCCACCACATCGGGTGGTTACAGCTCGCGATCAGCACCGACCCAGTCGGCTGCCAATAACGGAAAAAGGCCGGTGGCAAGAGCCACCAGCCATCAGCCTGTCGCTTAACGCTCGGGCTGGAGACGCAAAGTCGATGCTTACTTCAGCTCGACTTTAGCGCCTGCTTCTTCCAGAACTGCTTTGGCTTTGTCAGCTGCGTCTTTGGCAACAGCTTCCAGAACCATGGCAGGAGCGCCGTCAACTACAGCCTTGGCTTCTTTCAGGCCCAGACCGGTCAGTTCACGTACTGCCTTGATCACGTTTACTTTCTTCTCGCCAGCTTCGGTCAGCATGACGTTGAATTCGGTTTGCTCTTCAACAACAGCGGCAGCAGCAGCTGGACCAGCGGAAGCAGCAGCAGCGGAAACGCCGAATTTTTCTTCGAAAGCTTTGATCAGCTCAACAACCTGCAGAACCGACATTTCAGCTACGGCGTTGAGGATATCGTCTTGGGAGATAGACATTACTGTATTTCCTGAATTGGGGGACGGCCTACGCGGCCATCGAAATAAACAAAAAAGCGCGAAAGAAAGTGCTCAGCCTTAGGCTGCGGCAGCTTCTTTTTGCTCGCGAACTGCAGCCAGAGTACGAGCCAGCTTGCTGGTGGCGCCTTGAATCACGCTCATCAGCTGCGAAATGGCTTCGTTGCGGGTCGGCAGTGTTGCCAGTACATCGATCTGATTAGCTGCGAGGAACTTGCCCTCGAACGCAGCTGCCTTGATCTCGAACTTGTCCTGACCCTTGGCGAATTCCTTGAACAAACGGGCAGCAGCGCCTGGATGATCTTTGGAAAACGCGATCAGGGTCGGGCCGGTGAACACGTCGTTGAGAACACTGTATTCAGTGCCAGCAACAGCGCGCTTGAGCAGGGTGTTACGTACGACACGTACGTAAACGCCAGCTTCACGAGCCTCTTTACGGAGTCCGGTCATTGCGCCTACTGTTACGCCACGGGCATCAGCCACGACAGCGGACAGAGCGACTTTGGCAGCCTCGTTGACTTCAGCGACGATGGCCTTCTTGTCTTCGAGATTAATTGCCACGGGTTTAACTCCTGCTTGTTACCGTTTCATCCGATCGAGACCGAATGTCGTTTTGGTGTCTGATTCGGTAAGGAACCGGGAGCACCATCTGCGTAGGCTTGTGGTTTAAGACTTGCGTCGCCTACGGTCTTGGACAGCCCCCGCCAGGCAGGGACCCCAATTTTTTGATTGGCGCGATTGCTCGCGCCAACCTGAGTCTTACGCGTCGAGCGAGCTCTGATCGATGACCAGACCTGGGCCCATGGTGGTGCTCAGGGTAACGCGCTTGACGTAGATACCTTTCGAAGAAGCTGGCTTGATACGCTTCAGATCAGCGATCAGGGCCTCAACGTTTTCCTTCAGCTTGACGGCGTCGAAGCCGATCTTGCCAACGGAAGTGTGGATGATGCCGTTTTTGTCGGTGCGATAACGAACCTGACCAGCCTTGGCGTTTTTGACCGCGGTGGCTACGTCTGGCGTTACGGTGCCGACTTTAGGGTTAGGCATCAGACCACGTGGACCGAGGATCTGACCCAACTGACCCACAACGCGCATGGCATCCGGGGATGCGATCACTACGTCATAGTTCAGGTCGCCGCCCTTCATTTCAGCAGCCAGATCGTCCATGCCTACGCGGTCAGCACCAGCAGCCAGAGCAGCTTCAGCTGCTGGGCCCTGGGTGAAGACAGCTACACGAACGGTCTTGCCAGTGCCGTGTGGCAGCACGGTAGCGCTACGAACGACCTGGTCGGATTTACGTGGGTCAACGCCCAGGTTTACAGCAACGTCGAACGACTCGCTGAACTTGACAGTCGACAGCTCAGCCAGCAGAGCGGCGGCGTCTACAAAGTTGTAGGCCTTGCCTGCTTCGATTTTGCCGGCGATAGCCTTTTGACGCTTGGTCAGCTTAGCCATTACACACCCTCCACGTTAAGGCCCATGCTACGAGCAGAACCGGCGATAGTACGCACGGCTGCATCCATATCAGCTGCAGTCAGATCCGCGTTTTTGGTTTTCGCGATTTCTTCCAGCTGTGCACGGGTAACGGTGCCAACCTTAACGGTGTTTGGACGAGCGGAACCGCTGGTCAAACCTGCAGCCTTCTTCAGCAGAACCGAAGCTGGGGTGCTTTTTGTTTCGAAGGTGAAGCTACGGTCGCTGTAGACAGTGATGATCACTGGAGTCGGCAGACCTGGCTCAAGACCCTGAGTACGGGCGTTGAAGGCCTTGCAGAATTCCATGATGTTCACGCCGTGCTGACCCAGTGCAGGACCAACAGGTGGGCTTGGGTTAGCCTGAGCGGCCTTCACTTGCAGCTTGATGTAAGCGGTAATTTTCTTGGCCATGAGGCACTCCAATTACGGGTTCGAACGCCTCGAAAGGCTCCCCGGTTACTTGCGCGTTTATCCCAGTGACGACAAAACCCCACAGCCTTGGGCTGCGGGGTTGGGATGCCTGCTCAATCAGACCTTTTCGACCTGACTGAACTCTAGCTCTACCGGAGTAGAGCGACCGAAAATGAGCACTGCCACTTGGATCCGGCTCTTTTCGTAGTTAACTTCTTCAACCGTGCCATTGAAATCAGCGAATGGACCGTCGGTGACACGTACAACCTCACCCGGCTCAAACAAAGTCTTCGGCTTCGGCTTGTCGCTACCATCAGCGACTCGACGCAGAATCGCTTCCGCCTCTTTATCCGTGATCGGCGCAGGCTTATCGGCAGTACCGCCAATGAAACCCATCACCCGAGGGGTATCCTTGACCAAGTGCCAAGTCCCTTCGTTCATGTCCATCTGTACCAGCACGTAGCCCGGAAAGAACTTACGTTCACTTTTGCGCTTCTGGCCATTACGCATCTCAACCACTTCTTCAGTGGGGACCAGAATCTCGCCAAAGCCATCTTCCATGCCAGCCAGCTTTACGCGCTCTACCAGCGAGCGCATGACATGCTTCTCGTAACCCGAGTAAGCATGCACAACGTACCAACGCTTAGCCACGGGACACCCTTAGCCAACAATCAAGGAAACAAGCCAGCCGAGCAGGGAATCAAGCCCCCACAACAGCAACGCCATTACCAGAACAACAGCCACAACGATCAACGTGGTCTGCGTGGTTTCTTGGCGAGTCGGCCATACGACTTTACGAATCTCGGTGCGAGCTTCCTTAGCGAGTACAAAGAAAGACTTGCCCTTGGCTGTCTGCAGGCCTACAAAGGCAGCTACAGCAGCAATGGCGAGCAATGCAAGTACGCGGTACAGGATCGGCGAAGCAGAATAATACTGATTGCCAACAACGCCAATAACCACCAAAGCGACTACCACTAGCCACTTGAGCAGATCGAAGCGAGAGCCTTGAGCTTCAGCTTTAGGAGTCATCTATGAAGATCCTGTGAAAAGAAAGCCAGACACACCAAGTGAATCTGGCAGGTCAGGAGGGAATCGAACCCCCAACCTACGGTTTTGGAGACCGTCGCTCTGCCAATTGAGCTACTGACCTAAAACAAAATCAGGCCGACCATTATGCCGGCCTGAAAAAGACATTACAACTGTTTACTCGATGACTTTGGCTACGACACCGGCGCCGACGGTACGACCGCCTTCACGGATGGCGAAACGCAACCCATCTTCCATCGCAATGGTCTTGATCAGGGTAACAGTCATCTGAATGTTGTCACCTGGCATGACCATCTCAACACCTTCTGGCAGCTCACAGTTACCAGTCACGTCAGTCGTACGGAAGTAGAACTGTGGACGGTAGCCCTTGAAGAACGGCGTATGACGACCGCCTTCTTCCTTGCTCAGAACATAAACTTCTGCGGTGAACTTGGTGTGCGGCTTGACGGTGCCCGGCTTGACCAGAACCTGGCCACGTTCAACGTCGTCACGCTTGGTGCCGCGCAGCAGAACGCCGCAGTTCTCGCCAGCACGACCTTCGTCGAGCAGCTTGCGGAACATTTCAACGCCGGTGCAGGTAGTTTTCTGAGTATCGCGCAGACCGACGATCTCAACCTCTTCCTGGATACGGACGATGCCACGCTCAACACGACCAGTCACAACGGTACCGCGACCAGAGATCGAGAACACGTCTTCGATTGGCATCAGGAACGGCTTGTCGATAGCACGCTCAGGCTCTGGAATGTAGCTATCCAGAGTCTCCACCAGCTTCTTGACAGCAGTGGTACCCATCTCGTTGTCGTCTTGGCCGTTCAGAGCCATCAGAGCCGAACCGATGATGATTGGAGTATCATCACCTGGGAAATCGTAAGTGCTCAGCAGGTCGCGCACTTCCATCTCAACCAGTTCCAGCAACTCAGCATCGTCAACCATGTCAGCCTTGTTCAGGAAGACAACGATGTACGGAACGCCCACCTGACGGGACAGCAGGATGTGCTCACGGGTTTGCGGCATCGGACCATCAGCGGCCGAGCAAACCAGGATAGCGCCATCCATTTGGGCAGCACCAGTGATCATGTTTTTTACGTAGTCGGCGTGACCCGGGCAGTCAACGTGTGCGTAGTGACGCACGGCCGAATCGTACTCAACGTGAGCGGTGTTGATGGTGATACCGCGAGCCTTCTCTTCCGGGGCGCTGTCGATCTTGTCGAAGTCAACCTTGGCCGAACCGAAAACCTCGGAGCAGACGCGGGTCAGAGCTGCAGTCAGCGTAGTTTTACCGTGGTCAACGTGACCAATGGTACCAACGTTGACGTGCGGCTTATTACGTTCGAACTTTTCCTTAGCCATCGAAATCACCCCTAGGAGAAGAATTTAGCAAGTCACACAAGCCATTAAAACAAAGGCAGATATTTGCATATCTGCCTTGTTATATGGAGCTCTTGAGCGGATTTGAACCGCTGACCTCACCCTTACCAAGGGTGTGCTCTACCAACTGAGCTACAAGAGCGAAACACTTTGCACAACCTGCAAACTTGGAGCGGGTAGCGGGAATCGAACCCGCATCATCAGCTTGGAAGGCTGAGGTTCTACCACTAAACTATACCCGCGGAGCTTGCAGCTCACGCTAAAAATGGTGGAGGGGGAAGGATTCGAACCTTCGAAGTCGTAGACGTCAGATTTACAGTCTGATCCCTTTGGCCGCTCGGGAACCCCTCCTAAGCGAGCCGGCATTCTATATCATGCCAGCCTTCTGTCAAGCATTTTCTCATAAAAAACCTGAGGTTAGCTGCGTTGACATCGCTTCGTATCGCTTACCTTTAAAGGTCTTCGCTGCGAAGCGGGCGCCATTCTATGCAAACTACCCTGCGGGTGCAACCCCCTCACACGGCATTATTTTATGTTTTAACTCATTGAATTCTTTAGAAAGGTTTTGAAGCAGCGTTTCATTCACCTTTCCCGCGCTTTCCTGGGAAACCTGAACCCAGAACCCTCCCCCCTCAGGGGCATTCTGTGAACCCGACACCACGAAACGACCTAGGACACTCGAAGCTGCCAAACGCTGCTCCAACTGTCTGGCCAGCTCCGGACGGGCAAAACCACCCAGGTAGACACAGGTTTTTGTCACCTCACCGGACTTGGCTGAATCGCGCCTGACAAGGGCGTCCGCCGTTTCGCTCAAGAGATGGATATCCTGCTGCGAACCGCGATACAAACTCAGCGGCGTAACATCCTTGGCGCGAAGCGGAGCCTCCTGCTGATGCCAGATGTAGTAGAAGACATTCAAAACCAGCAACAACAGAAACAGCCACCGCATAGAAACCTCAAGACAAAGGACAGGCCATCGCCAAGCCAACAAAAACCAGGTCAGGCACCACCTTGGCATCTGGAACGACCCCAGAAACCAGGTTGGCATCCCCCCCTGTAAGAAACACCACGAAATCCTTTCCCCAGTATTGTTGCGCCAATTCAAGCTGAGTCAGGACAAATCCCCTGAGCATCAGCATGCAACCGCGCTCGACCGCCTCGACAGTCGCACGACCTGGAGCGAGACTCTCGTGAGCTCGCTCGGCCGCCATATCGTCATAGCGAATTTTTCGCGTGTGGGTACGCAATTGATTGCGCATCAGCGGCATGCCAGGACAAATGAATCCCCCGAGATGCTCACCACCCGCCGCCACGAAATCAGCCGTAACAGCAGTACCAAAATCAAGGACCAGGCACGCCCCCTTAGCGAGATGAAAACCGCCAAGCAGGGCCAGCCACCGATCGAGACCTAACCGTTGGTAATCCTCGTAGCCGTTTCTCACACCCGCCATTTCCCGGGCGGGCACAGCACGAACCACCGACACCCCGAACACATCAACCAGCGAAGCGACCAATGAGTCCGTCTCAGCCAAGGTCCTCACGCTAACAAGACGGCACTTCTTGAGCTGGAACTTCCCTGCATCATTCAGACTCGCCAGCAGATCGTCGTCAGAGCTGACTACGCCACCCTCGACCGGCGTTATCCCGTCAGGGCGAAGAACACGCCATTTGATGAAGCTGTTGCCGCAGTCGAGCTCAAGAATCATCACGCAACCTCAAACTGAGCTCACCACCGCTAAAGTTTTTTTCCACACCATCTACCTTCAAACGCAGCGCACCCTGGTGATCAATACCCAGCACAATGCCGTCAATTTTGTTAACACCAGCAATCAGAGATACAGCTCGGCCCTGCCAAAGATGGTATTGCTCCCATTCCGACCGGATCGCAGCAAATCCCGATGCATGATGAAGCTCCAGATATTGTTGTAGCTTCACACTCAATCGCGCCACCAGCTCATTTCGATCGAAATCCCTGCCCGCCTCAAGGCACATGGACGTCCACTGCTGGTCGACCTCATCAGTCGCCTGCATGTTTACATTAATCCCTACACCTAGGACGACATGGCAAACGTCTGCAGGATCTCCCACCAACTCAAGCAGAATGCCGGCAATCTTTTTCTCACCCACCAGGACATCATTGGGCCATTTCAACCCTGCCCCTGCGATGCCCATCTCGCGCAAGACATGCATGACAGCGAGCCCGACAACCAGGCTAAGGCCTTCGATCTGCCGCATGCCGCCATCAATGCGTAACACCAGGCTGTGATAGAGGTTTTCAGCAAACGGACTGACCCACTTGCGACCACGGCGACCGCGACCCGCTATCTGCCGCTCAGCCAAGACCAAGAACGGCGCAGCCCCGCCACGCTCGATGAAACGCAGCGCCTCAGCGTTAGTGGAGTCGATAGTGTCAAATATATGGACAGGCCATTCATGAAGGCCTTTTGCGCAGATTTCTGCCGCATCCAAAAGTAACAGGGGCTTAGCCAACTGATACCCCCTACCTCGAACTTTATGTACAGACAATCCTAAATCCGCCTCCAAATGCTGCAACTGCTTCCACACAGCACTACGACTGATGCCCAATGCGACACCCAGCGCCTGCCCCGAATGAAAGCGGCCATCCTTCAGAAGTTTTAGCAACGTGAGCATGCGGACTGCGCCCTGATAATGAGGCCCGCATGATAGCCATGCACAAGACAGTTGCATAGAAACACAAAATGACTTTCCTGCGGGCAAAACAAAACCCCTACCTGCATCAGCAGATAGGGGTTTCGGAATTTAATCTTGACGATGACCTACTCTCACATGGGGAAACCCCACACTACCATCGGCGATGCATCGTTTCACTGCTGAGTTCGGGATGGGATCAGGTGGTTCCAATGCTCTATGGTCGTCAAGAAATTCGGTAGCCGGTGCGTGCCTTGCGGTCACGTGCCAGCGAATGGGTATGCGATAGTTTGTGTGCTGTTTGTGAGTATCTCGAACTTTCGGTTCGTTTCGTCTTCACACACCGCAATCTGGTCTCTTTGCCTTTGGGCTTGGAGTTACAAATTGCTTGGGTGTTATATGGTCAAGCCTCACGGGCAATTAGTACAGGTTAGCTCAACGCCTCACAGCGCTTACACACCCTGCCTATCAACGTCGTAGTCTTCGACGGCCCTTCAGGGGACTCAAGGTCCCAGTGAGATCTCATCTTGAGGCAAGTTTCCCGCTTAGATGCTTTCAGCGGTTATCTTTCCCGAACATAGCTACCCGGCAATGCCACTGGCGTGACAACCGGAACACCAGAGGTTCGTCCACTCCGGTCCTCTCGTACTAGGAGCAGCCCCTCTCAAATCTCAAACGTCCACGGCAGATAGGGACCGAACTGTCTCACGACGTTCTAAACCCAGCTCGCGTACCACTTTAAATGGCGAACAGCCATACCCTTGGGACCGGCTTCAGCCCCAGGATGTGATGAGCCGACATCGAGGTGCCAAACACCGCCGTCGATATGAACTCTTGGGCGGTATCAGCCTGTTATCCCCGGAGTACCTTTTATCCGTTGAGCGATGGCCCTTCCATACAGAACCACCGGATCACTAAGACCTACTTTCGTACCTGCTCGACGTGTCTGTCTCGCAGTCAAGCGCGCTTTTGCCTTTATACTCTACGACCGATTTCCGACCGGTCTGAGCGCACCTTCGTACTCCTCCGTTACTCTTTAGGAGGAGACCGCCCCAGTCAAACTACCCACCATACACTGTCCTCGATCCGGATAACGGACCTGAGTTAGAACCTCAAAGTTGCCAGGGTGGTATTTCAAGGATGGCTCCACGCGAACTGGCGTCCACGCTTCAAAGCCTCCCACCTATCCTACACAAGCAAATTCAAAGTCCAGTGCAAAGCTATAGTAAAGGTTCACGGGGTCTTTCCGTCTAGCCGCGGATACACTGCATCTTCACAGCGATTTCAATTTCACTGAGTCTCGGGTGGAGACAGCGCCGCCATCGTTACGCCATTCGTGCAGGTCGGAACTTACCCGACAAGGAATTTCGCTACCTTAGGACCGTTATAGTTACGGCCGCCGTTTACCGGGGCTTCGATCAAGAGCTTCGCGTTAGCTAACCCCATCAATTAACCTTCCGGCACCGGGCAGGCGTCACACCCTATACGTCCACTTTCGTGTTTGCAGAGTGCTGTGTTTTTAATAAACAGTCGCAGCGGCCTGGTATCTTCGACCGGCGTGGGCTTACGCAGCAAGTGCTTCACCCTCACCGGCGCACCTTCTCCCGAAGTTACGGTGCCATTTTGCCTAGTTCCTTCACCCGAGTTCTCTCAAGCGCCTTGGTATTCTCTACCCAACCACCTGTGTCGGTTTGGGGTACGGTTCCTGGTTACCTGAAGCTTAGAAGCTTTTCTTGGAAGCATGGCATCAACCACTTCGTCACCCAAAGGGTAACTCGTCATCAGCTCTCGGCCTTAGAATCCCGGATTTACCTAAGATTCCAGCCTACCACCTTAAACTTGGACAACCAACGCCAAGCTGGCCTAGCCTTCTCCGTCCCTCCATCGCAATAACCAGAAGTACAGGAATATTAACCTGTTTTCCATCGACTACGCTTTTCAGCCTCGCCTTAGGGACCGACTAACCCTGCGTCGATTAACGTTGCGCAGGAAACCTTGGTCTTTCGGCGTGGGTGTTTTTCACACCCATTGTCGTTACTCATGTCAGCATTCGCACTTCTGATACCTCCAGCAAGCTTCTCAACTCACCTTCACAGGCTTACAGAACGCTCCTCTACCGCATCACTTGCGTGATACCCGTAGCTTCGGTGTATGGTTTGAGCCCCGTTACATCTTCCGCGCAGGCCGACTCGACTAGTGAGCTATTACGCTTTCTTTAAAGGGTGGCTGCTTCTAAGCCAACCTCCTAGCTGTCTAAGCCTTCCCACATCGTTTCCCACTTAACCATAACTTTGGGACCTTAGCTGACGGTCTGGGTTGTTTCCCTTTTCACGACGGACGTTAGCACCCGCCGTGTGTCTCCCATGCTCGGCACTTGTAGGTATTCGGAGTTTGCATCGGTTTGGTAAGTCGGGATGACCCCCTAGCCGAAACAGTGCTCTACCCCCTACAGTGATACATGAGGCGCTACCTAAATAGCTTTCGAGGAGAACCAGCTATCTCCGAGCTTGATTAGCCTTTCACTCCGATCCACAGGTCATCCGCTAACTTTTCAACGGTAGTCGGTTCGGTCCTCCAGTTAGTGTTACCCAACCTTCAACCTGCCCATGGATAGATCGCCCGGTTTCGGGTCTATTCCCAGCGACTAGACGCCCTATTAAGACTCGCTTTCGCTACGCCTCCCCTATTCGGTTAAGCTCGCCACTGAAAATAAGTCGCTGACCCATTATACAAAAGGTACGCAGTCACCCAACAAAGTGGGCTCCCACTGCTTGTACGCATACGGTTTCAGGATCTATTTCACTCCCCTCTCCGGGGTTCTTTTCGCCTTTCCCTCACGGTACTAGTTCACTATCGGTCAGTCAGTAGTATTTAGCCTTGGAGGATGGTCCCCCCATATTCAGACAAAGTTTCTCGTGCTCCGTCCTACTCGATTTCACTTCTAAGATCCTTTCGCGTACAGGGCTATCACCCACTATGGCCGCACTTTCCAGAGCGTTCCGCTAAAATCAAAGAAGCTTAAGGGCTAGTCCCCGTTCGCTCGCCACTACTAAGGGAATCTCGGTTGATTTCTTTTCCTCAGGGTACTTAGATGTTTCAGTTCCCCTGGTTCGCCTCTTGCACCTATGTATTCAGTACAAGATAACCATCTTATGATGGCTGGGTTCCCCCATTCAGACATCTCCGGATCAAAGTCTGTTTGCCGACTCCCCGAAGCTTTTCGCAGGCTACCACGTCTTTCATCGCCTCTGACTGCCAAGGCATCCACCGTATGCGCTTCTTCACTTGACCATATAACCCCAAGCAATCTGGTTATACTGTGAAGACGACATTCGCCGAAAATTCGATCTTGCTCTAAGAGCAACTCACAAATTTTACCTTAGCCTGATCCGTTACCAGTGAAAGTAACGTTCAGTCTATCTTTCTATCACATACCCAAATTTTTAAAGAACGAACTAGTCAAAGACTAGAAATCAACATTCACCATCGAACCGATGGAATGCTCATTTCTAAGCTTTATACAATCGAAGCAGTAGTGGTGGAGCCAAGCGGGATCGAACCGCTGACCTCCTGCGTGCAAGGCAGGCGCTCTCCCAGCTGAGCTATGGCCCCGTATTTCTACAGGCGTTTCCCACACAAAATTGGTGGGTCTGGGCAGATTCGAACTGCCGACCTCACCCTTATCAGGGGTGCGCTCTAACCAACTGAGCTACAGACCCAATTTCGAGCTACTAAGGCCGACCTCACCCTGCTCTTTACCACAGAGCATGGGGTGCGCTCTAACCAACCAAGCTACAACCCTTTTGGCTGCTTCTTTCGTCTTCTTCAATGAATCAAGCAATTCGTGTGGGAGCTCATGAAGCAGCTGCGGTCGTCGATTAAGGAGGTGATCCAGCCGCAGGTTCCCCTACGGCTACCTTGTTACGACTTCACCCCAGTCATGAATCACACCGTGGTAACCGTCCCCCCGAAGGTTAGACTAGCTACTTCTGGTGCAACCCACTCCCATGGTGTGACGGGCGGTGTGTACAAGGCCCGGGAACGTATTCACCGCGACATTCTGATTCGCGATTACTAGCGATTCCGACTTCACGCAGTCGAGTTGCAGACTGCGATCCGGACTACGATCGGTTTTGTGGGATTAGCTCCACCTCGCGGCTTGGCAACCCTCTGTACCGACCATTGTAGCACGTGTGTAGCCCAGGCCGTAAGGGCCATGATGACTTGACGTCATCCCCACCTTCCTCCGGTTTGTCACCGGCAGTCTCCTTAGAGTGCCCACCATTACGTGCTGGTAACTAAGGACAAGGGTTGCGCTCGTTACGGGACTTAACCCAACATCTCACGACACGAGCTGACGACAGCCATGCAGCACCTGTCTCAATGTTCCCGAAGGCACCAATCCATCTCTGGAAAGTTCATTGGATGTCAAGGCCTGGTAAGGTTCTTCGCGTTGCTTCGAATTAAACCACATGCTCCACCGCTTGTGCGGGCCCCCGTCAATTCATTTGAGTTTTAACCTTGCGGCCGTACTCCCCAGGCGGTCAACTTAATGCGTTAGCTGCGCCACTAAGAGCTCAAGGCTCCCAACGGCTAGTTGACATCGTTTACGGCGTGGACTACCAGGGTATCTAATCCTGTTTGCTCCCCACGCTTTCGCACCTCAGTGTCAGTATCAGTCCAGGTGGTCGCCTTCGCCACTGGTGTTCCTTCCTATATCTACGCATTTCACCGCTACACAGGAAATTCCACCACCCTCTACCATACTCTAGCTCGACAGTTTTGAATGCAGTTCCCAGGTTGAGCCCGGGGCTTTCACATCCAACTTAACGAACCACCTACGCGCGCTTTACGCCCAGTAATTCCGATTAACGCTTGCACCCTCTGTATTACCGCGGCTGCTGGCACAGAGTTAGCCGGTGCTTATTCTGTCGGTAACGTCAAAACACTAACGTATTAGGTTAATGCCCTTCCTCCCAACTTAAAGTGCTTTACAATCCGAAGACCTTCTTCACACACGCGGCATGGCTGGATCAGGCTTTCGCCCATTGTCCAATATTCCCCACTGCTGCCTCCCGTAGGAGTCTGGACCGTGTCTCAGTTCCAGTGTGACTGATCATCCTCTCAGACCAGTTACGGATCGTCGCCTTGGTGAGCCATTACCCCACCAACTAGCTAATCCGACCTAGGCTCATCTGATAGCGCAAGGCCCGAAGGTCCCCTGCTTTCTCCCGTAGGACGTATGCGGTATTAGCGTCCGTTTCCGAGCGTTATCCCCCACTACCAGGCAGATTCCTAGGCATTACTCACCCGTCCGCCGCTCTCAAGAGGTGCAAGCACCTCTCTACCGCTCGACTTGCATGTGTTAGGCCTGCCGCCAGCGTTCAATCTGAGCCATGATCAAACTCTTCAGTTCAAACATCTTTGGGTTTTGAGAAAACCCTAAACTTGGCTCAGCAATCGTTGGTTACATCTTTGATTTCTCGCGGAGTAACTTGTGATGCTGATAATCTGTTGACTAGCAGTCTGACTCCACAAGCACCCACACGAATTGCTTGATTCAGTTGTTAAAGAGCGGTTGGCTGAGTCTTTCGTCTCAACCGAGGCGCGCATTCTACAGCACCCTGTGTATCTGTCAAGCGGTTATTTTTAGAAGTTTTTAAAGTTTCCTTATCAACTTCAACCACTTGCGCTTCCGATCTCTCGTTAGCGGGAGGCGAATTCTACAGCGTTACTCGCTGCTGTCAACACCTCTTTTTCACCGCTTTCGACCGAGAAGATCGAACCGCTGATAGAGCCAAACAACACTGCTCTATCTGCTCCTTCCAGGCCTCGATGAACTGAAGCAAAACCCCTTCGAAACTTACTTAACTCATTGAATCTCAACGAGTTTTCCGTTTCGACTGCGCCGGAAGTGGGGCGAATTATAGACGTCCAGAATCTGCCGTCAACACCTATTTTCAGCTTTATTCGGTTTTCAACGTAATACGTGCGAAAGCCTTCTTGCCAGCCTGGCATACGTGAGTAGAACCCAGCTCATATATATAGGTGCGATCCACAACCTCACCATCTATACGCACACCACCCGAACCCAGAAGGTCTCGCGCCACTGCCGCATTCTTGACCAGACCTGCTTTATTAAGGACTGCCGCAATCGGCATATTCTCGGCAACAGTCAATTCGATCTCTGGCAGATCATCCGGCAGCTCGCCATCCTTCATACGATTACCCGCCGCGCGATGAGCATTGGCCGCAGCTTCCTCGCCATGGAAACGCGCAACGATCTCTTCAGCCAGCTTGATCTTGATGTCCCGCGGATTGGCCCCAGCCTCTACATCAGCACGGAACGCATTGATCTCATCCATGGAGCGGAAGCTCAACAGTTCGAAGTAACGCCACATCAACACGTCAGGAATGGAGACCAGCTTGCTGTACATGACCCCCGGCGCTTCCTGGATGCCCACGTAATTGCCCAAGGACTTGGACATCTTCTTCACACCATCCAGACCTTCCAGCAACGGCATGGTCAGGATGCACTGCGCCTCCTGACCATAACCACGCTGCAACTCACGCCCCATCAACAGGTTGAACTTCTGATCGGTGCCGCCCAGCTCAACGTCCGCGCGCAACGCGACCGAGTCATAACCCTGCACAAGCGGATAGAGGAACTCATGGATGGCGATTGGCTGGTTGGTTGTATAGCGCTTGTCGAAATCATCGCGTTCGAGCATGCGCGCCACGGTGTATTGAGACGTCAGGCGAATGAAATCCGCCGGCCCCATCTGATCCATCCAGGTGGAGTTGAACGCCACCTCGGTCTTGGCCGGATCAAGAATCTTGAAAACCTGAGTCTTGTAGGTCTCGGCGTTATCGAGAACCTGTTCACGGGTCAGCGGCGGGCGCGTAGCACTCTTGCCGCTCGGATCACCGATCATGCCGGTGAAGTCCCCTATAAGGAAGATGATCTGATGCCCCAGATCCTGGAACTGGCGCATCTTATTAATAAGCACGGTATGACCCAGGTGCAGATCGGGCGCCGTCGGATCGAAGCCGGCCTTGATACGCAGCGGCTGCCCGCGCTTGAGCTTTTCGATCAGCTCGGACTCAACCAACAATTCTTCCGCACCACGCTTGATCAGCGCTAGCTGCTCTTCAACCGACTTCATAACAGACCCGTAAGGCTCAGATTCAAAGGGCCCCAACCATACAAGATCGCACACCAAATACAAGGCATGCCCGGCGCACGGACGCCAATCCACAGAACAGAGCGTTCGTGGGCTTGCTTCGCAGGGGTTTTGGTTATATTTTATACAGTTATTTCATCTTCATCATGTCATTCATCTTTTCCAATTCATCTTTTCAAAAGTCAAAATTACTTATGACCCCAGAACCGTCTAAAGCGCCGCCGCTTTACCCAAAGACCCACCTGCTTGCCGCAAGTGGCATCGCAGCCCTCCTAAGCCTGGCGCTGCTGGTGTTTCCCTCCAGCGATGTTGAAGCCAAAAAAACGACTCTGAGCCTTGAACTGGAAAGTCCTGCTGAACAACTGACACAAGAACAAGACGCCGCCGAAGCCGTTCAAGCCACAAACGAACCGGCCGCCTCTCCTTTTGCACAGATTGAAAACAGCCCGCAAGACACTGCAAAGGCTACCGCCCAGGTAGAAGCGCCTGTCGCGGAAGAAAAGAAAGGACCGGACCATCGCGAAGTGATTGTTGCCAAGGGCGATACGCTTTCCACCCTCTTCGAAAAGGTTGGCCTGCCCTCGACATCGGTCCATGAAATCCTGGCCAGCGACAAGCAAGCCAAGCAATTCGCTCAACTGCAACGTGGCCAGAAACTCGAATTCGAACTCAATCCAGATGGACAGCTGACCAATCTGCACACCAAGCTGAGCGACCTGGAAAGCATCACCCTGACCAAAAATGACAAGGGTTATGTATTCAACCGCGTCACCGCCAAGCCTACCGTTCGCTCGGCCTACGTTCATGGCGTCATCAACAGTTCATTGTCCCAGTCGGCCGCTCGTGCCGGCCTTTCCCATAGCCTGACCATGGACATGGCCAGCGTCTTCGGCTACGACATCGACTTCGCCCAGGACATTCGCCAGGGCGACGAGTTCGACATCATCTATGAGCAAAAAGTGGTCAATGGAAAGAGCGTCGGTAACGGCCCGATTCTCTCCGCGCGCTTCACCAACCGCGGCAAGACGTACACCGCGGTGCGCTACACCAACAAGCAGGGCAACAGCAGCTACTACACCGCCGACGGCAACAGCATGCGCAAGGCCTTCATCCGTACACCGGTTGATTTCGCTCGTATCAGTTCGAAGTTCTCCGCCGGCCGAAAGCATCCGATTCTGAACAAGATTCGCGCGCATAAAGGCGTCGACTACGCCGCCCCTCGCGGTACACCAATCAAGGCTGCGGGCGACGGCAAGGTGTTGCTGGCAGGACGCCGCGGTGGCTATGGCAATACCGTGATCATCCAGCACGGCAATACCTACCGCACGCTATACGGCCACATGCAGGGCTTCGCCAAGGGCGTGAAGACTGGTGGCACCGTCAAGCAAGGCCAGGTGATCGGATACATCGGTACCACCGGCCTGTCCACCGGCCCGCACTTGCATTATGAGTTCCAGGTCAACGGCGTCCACGTCGATCCGCTTGGCCAGAAATTGCCGATGGCCGATCCGATCGCCAAGGGCGAGCGCGCGCGCTTCCTGGCTCAAAGCCAGCCCTTGATGGCCCGCATGGATCAAGAGAAAGCCACCATGCTGGCCTCGAGCAAGCGCTAAGTCATGGCGCTCTATATCGGTGTGATGTCCGGGACCAGCCTGGATGGCTTGGATATCGCACTGATTGAACTGGTCCCGGCGATCAAATTGATCGCCACGCACTACATCCCTATGCCCGCCGTTCTGCGCGCCGAATTGCTCGGATTGTGCAGCAGTGGGCCCGATGAGATCGCCCGCTCCGCCATTGCCCAGCAAAGCTGGGTAAAGCTGGCCGCAGAGGGTATCCATACCCTACTCAACGAACAAAGACTCAAGCCTGAAAACATCACGGCGATTGGCAGCCACGGCCAGACCATTCGCCATGAACCGGCCCGTGGGTTTACCGTGCAAATCGGCAATCCGGCCCTGTTGAGCGAATTGACCGGCATCGCCGTCGTCAGCGATTTCCGCAGCCGCGATGTCGCCGCTGGCGGACAAGGCGCTCCACTGGTACCGGCGTTTCACGAAGCACTGTTCGAAGAACGAGCCGGTCATCGTGCCGTGCTGAATGTCGGCGGCTTCAGCAATCTCAGCCTGATAGAACCCGCAAAACCTGTAGCCGGTTTCGACTGTGGCCCAGGCAACGTATTGCTCGATGCCTGGATCCATCAACAACGAGGCGAGCATTTCGATCGCGACGGCCAATGGGCCGCCAGCGGAAAAGTCGAACCAGTTCTGCTAAAGACGCTGCTCAGCGACCCCTTCTTCGTCACCAAAGGTCCGAAAAGTACCGGCCGCGAGGTATTCAACCTGCCTTGGCTGAGCCAGCACTTGTCGCAGTTGCCAGCCTTCGCCCCGGAGGACGTGCAGGCGACGTTGCTCGAACTGACCGCCCTGACCATCGTCGAATCACTGCAGCATGCCCAGTCGAATACCCAGGAGTTGCTGGTCTGCGGCGGCGGTGCACACAACCAGACGCTCATGAAACGCCTGGCTGAGTTACTGCCGGATACCAAAGTCAGCAGTACGACGGTGTATGGCGTGGACCCGGATTGGGTCGAAGCCATGGCTTTCGCCTGGCTCGCCCATTGCTGCCTTGAAGGCATTCCAGGCAATCGTCCAAGTGTCACGGGCGCCCGTGGCCTGCGCATACTCGGCGCCATCTATCCAGCCTGAGATCAAAGTTGCGGACAAAAAAATGCCGCAGGGCCATAAGGCTCTGCGGCATTTTTATTGAAGCACTCAGATCGAGAACGAAGAACCGCACCCACAGGTCGTGGTGGCGTTGGGGTTCTTGATCACAAAACGCGACCCTTCCAGACCTTCCTGATAATCCACCTCGGCACCTGCCAGGTACTGGAAGCTCATCGGATCGACCACCAGGCTGACCCCTTCGCGCTCGACGATGGTGTCATCGTCGGCCACTTCCTCATCGAAAGTGAAGCCGTACTGGAAACCGGAACAACCGCCGCCCGTCACAAATACGCGCAGCTTCAAACGATCATTGCCCTCTTCATCGACCAGGCTCTTCACCTTGTGCGCAGCACCGTGGGTGAATTGCAAAGCCGTGGGGGTGAAGGTTTCGACGCTCATGCTGAATATCTCCCGGCGCTTACGCCGCCATAATGCGTGATGGCGGGCATTATCCGCTTCTCCTAGAAAATCGGTCAACTATTTGCAGAGCAGCGGCAAACTGCTTTAAGGCAACATCCCCGCATGGGACAGCCCCAGGTGCTCATCCAGCCCGAACAGGATGTTCAGGTTCTGCACGGCCTGGCCGGACGCGCCCTTGACCAGGTTATCGATGACCGACAATACCACTACCAGATCACCGTCCTGCGGACGATGCACGGCGATCCGGCAAACGTTCGCACCGCGCACACTACGGGTTTCCGGATGGCTGCCAGCGGGCATTACGTCGACGAACGGTTCGTTGGCGTAACGCTTTTCAAACAATGCCTGCAGGTCCACCGAACGATCGACGACGGTTGCATACAGGGTGGAATGGATCCCGCGAATCATCGGGGTCAGGTGCGGCACGAAGGTCAGGCCAACGTCCTTGCCCGCAGCCCGGCGCAACCCCTGGCGAATTTCCGGCAGGTGGCGATGCCCTTTGACCGCGTACGCCTTCATGCTTTCCGACGTCTCGGAATACAGCGAGCCGACACTGGCGCCACGCCCGGCACCGCTGACGCCGGATTTGCAGTCGGCAATCAGGCGCGAAGCATCTGCAAGACCGGCTTCAAGCAGCGGCAAGAACCCCAACTGCGTCGCCGTCGGATAGCAACCCGGCACGGCGATCAGTCGTGCCTGCTTGATTTTCTCGCGATTGACTTCCGGCAAGCCGTAGACCGCCTCCTCGAGCAGTTCAGGCGCACCGTGGGGCTGGCCATACCATTTGGCCCACTCATCGGCGTCCTGCAGGCGGAAGTCCGCCGACAGGTCGATAACCTTGGTCCCGGCGGCCAGCAGTTCACCGGCCAGGGCGTGGGCGACACCATGGGGCGTGGCGAAGAACACCACATCGCAGGCGCCGAGGGTCTTGACGTCCGGAACGCTGAACGCCAAGCCGTCGTAGTGGCCTCGCAGGTTCGGATACATGTCGGCGACGGCCAGGCCGGCCTCGGATCGGGAGGTGATGACCACCACCTCAGCCTGCGGATGCTGTGCCAGCAGACGCAGCAGTTCGACACCGGTGTAACCCGTGCCGCCGACGATACCGACCTTGACCATAAACCTGCCCTCAACGAACCCACTGGAAAGCCGTCGATGATAGGGGCCGCAGGGCGCGGCGACAACCGTCAAGGTGACGTGTGGCCGCTCTAACCTCTACTATCGGAGCTACCGTGAACCTGGGAATAACTAAAATGCTCTATCTGTGGCTCAAAGCACTTCACATTGTCAGCATGGTCTGCTGGTTCGCCGGCCTGTTTTACCTGCCTCGCCTGTTTGTCTATCACGCCCAAAGCGAAGACAACGTCAGCAAAGAACGTTTCAGCGTCATGGAGCGCAAGCTGTACCGCGGCATCATGGGCCCGGCGATGATTGCCACCCTGGTATTCGGCATCTGGCTGCTCAGCCTCAACGCCGGCGCCTACTTCACCCAGGGAGGCTGGATGCACGCCAAGTTGACCCTGGTCGTGCTGCTGATCGGTTACCACCACATGTGCGGTGCCCAGGTGAAGCGCTTCGCCCGTGGCGAAAACACCCGCAGCCATGTCTTTTATCGCTGGTTCAATGAAGTGCCGGTTCTGATATTGCTGGCTATCGTAATTCTGGTCGTCGTCCGACCGTTCTAATCTCCAATCAGCATCCATTATCCGGGGTACTTCCAATGTCGTTGCCCGCTCTGCTTGAACAGCGCTTGCGCCTGCCCGTCGTGGCGGCGCCCATGTTCCTGATTTCCAATCCACAACTGGTGCTGGCCTGCTGCCGCAATGGCATTGTCGGCAGCTTTCCGGCGTTGAACCAGCGCGAAAGCAGCGGCTTCAAGGCCTGGCTGGAAGAAATCGAAGCAGGCCTGGCGCCCCTGGAAAATCCGGCGCCCTACGCGGTAAACCTGATTGTTCATCACAGCAATCCGCGACTTCAGGCCGACCTGGCCATCTGCATCGAACACAAGGTGCCGATTGTCATCACCAGCCTGGGTGCGGTGAAAGAGCTGGTGGACGCGGTGCACGGTTACGGCGGCCTGGTGTTCCATGACGTGACGACCCGACGGCATGCCGAGAAAGCCGCCGAAGCCGGTGTCGATGGCCTGATCGCCGTAGCCGCCGGCGCAGGCGGACACGCCGGGACCTGGAGCCCGTTTTCTCTGATTGCCGAGATCCGGCAGTTTTTCGATAAGACCGTGCTACTTGCGGGATGCCTGAACCACGGCCATCAGATTCTGGCCGCACAATTGCTCGGCGCGGATCTGGCCTACTTCGGGACGCGTTTTATCGGTACAAGCGAAAGCCACGCACCTGACGCTTATAAAGAGATGTTGCTCACATCCAGAGCCGCAGACATCGTGCATACTCCTGCGGTATCCGGGGTGCCGGCGAGTTTCATGCGCCAGAGCCTGGAGAACGCCGGTTTCGATCTCGCCGCCCTGCAGAACAAAGGCGAGGTGGATTTTGGCTCGAAACTCAAACCGCTGAACGACGAAGCCAAGGCCTGGAAAACCGTATGGTCCGCAGGCCAGGGTGTGGGTGAAATCGATGATTTGCCCAGCGTCGATCAGTTGGTGGCGCGCCTGGATGAAGAATACCGTCAGGCACAAGCCCGGGCGGCGCAGCTTGGCGGGCAATGGCCCCGCTGAAGCAGCCCGAACAAACAACTACCTAACTTTCAGAGACAAGGATGCCGGGCATGAGCGAAACCCGTTTCAACATCGTATTCGACGGCGGCCTGATGCCGGGCGTCGATACCACCACCGCCAAACTCAACCTCGCCGAGCTGTTCAAGAGCGACGTCGCCGCCATTGAACGACTGTTCACCGGTCGCAAGGTGTCCCTTAAAAGCAACCTGTCCCAGAACGAGGCGCAGCAGTACCTGGAAGCCCTCAACAAGAGCGGAATCGATGCCAGGATCGAAGCCGAACCCGTCGTCCAACTGAGCCTTGGCGAAGTACAGGACGCGCCACGGCAACCGAGCGGACGCCATCCCGATTCGATCGTCGAGCCAGCCTCGCCCTACGCGCCTCCCCGCGCCGAAGTCGGTGAAGCGCTTGCCGAGTACAGCACGCTCAAACCCTTCAGCTTCGACGGACGTATCGGGCGTCTGCGCTACCTCGCCTGGACCATGGTATTGACCCTGGCCATACTGCCTTTGGTCGGCGTGGGCTTCTGGCTAGCCACGGCCTGGTTGCTGGCCTCCGACTCGATCGCGGGACTCATCGTCGGCGGCCTGCTCGCCGCCGTCGTCGTGCTTGCCTTTGCCTTCGTGAGTATCCAGTTCAACGTCCAGCGCCTGCATGATCTCGGCTGGTCGGGGTGGTTGTGGCTGATTAACCTGGTTCCCTTCGTGGGCAGCATCTTCCCGTTCATCCTCATCATCGCTCCAGGCAATACCGGCGCAAACCAGTATGGCCCGCCACCACCGCGCAATACCACGGCGGTCAAGTTGTTGGCCTCGCTCTGGCTGGTAATGATCGTCTTGATTTTCGTGGCCACGTTTGCAGGCATCTTCGGAGCCCTTCAGGAAGACTACGACAGCAGCAGCCTGAGCAGCTACGAAAGCAGCGAGTCCAGCAACGAAACCGCTGAAGAGCCCGCCGCTGAGGCAGCCGAGCCCGCCCCGCCTTCTGTAGACTATGAAGCAGAAGAGGAACAATAAGCGCGCTTCATGCCGGTGACAGCCCAGTCATTTGGCGGCGGGCTGTTGCGATGGAGAACTGCATGACCCGTTACGCACTGATCACTGGCGCTTCCAGCGGTATCGGCCTGGCCATGGCCGAAGCGCTGGCCCGGCGCGGCCGTAACCTGATACTGGTGGCTCGACAGCGTGATCGGCTGGAAAGTATTGCAATCGAACTGACTCAGCGGTTTGGCGTGGAGGTATTGTTCCGGGCTTGTGACCTGGGCGAACCGCTGAGGCTTTCCGGCTTCCTGCTGGAACTGGAGGAAGGCGAGCGGCAGATCGATCTGCTGGTCAATTGCGCTGGCATCGGCACCAGCGGGCCGTTCCTGGGCCAGGACTGGATGACCGAGCAGGACCTGATCGAAGTCAACATCCTCGCCCTGACACGGCTTTGTCACGCCATCGGTAATAGCATGGCGCTGCTCGGCGGCGGCCAGATCCTCAACGTTGCCTCGATCGCAGCATTCCAGCCTGGTCCCTGGATGAGTACTTACTACGCCAGCAAGGCCTATGTACTGCACTTCTCCGAAGCCTTGCGAGTTGAATTGAAGAAATGCGCGATCAAGGTCTCGGTGCTTTGCCCTGGTCCGACCCGGACCGGCTTTTTCTCCAAGGCGCAAATGGACGAACAGAAACTCATCGACAGCAAGTTGCTGATGAGCCCGGAGGAAGTTGCCCTGTACGCCGTGCGCGCACTGGACAAGAACCGCGCCATCATCATTCCCGGACGCCGCAATCGCTGGCTGGCCGCGCTGCCGCGATTGGGATCGCGATGGCTGGTCCGGACCATCGCCGGCGTGATCAACAAGGCTTATTGCCCGCGCTGATCCCTTCACGTTGAACAACCAGGCGCCTCAACCGGAGCCTTCATGATATTGGACCTCGACAAACCCAACGGAGAAAGCAGCTGTGGATACTCTGTTTACCAAGATCATCAACCGGGAAATCCCGGCAAAGATCATTTACGAGGATGACCAGGTACTGGCCTTCCACGACATCGCCCCGCAGGCACCCGTGCATTTTCTGGTCATCCCGAAAAAACCGATCCGCACGCTCAATGACCTCGCCGAAGAAGACAAGGGCCTGGCCGGGCACATTCTGTTCACTGCCCAGCGCCTGGCGCTGGAATTGGGCTGTGAAGAAGGTTTTCGCGTGGTGATGAATTGCAATGAACTGGGCGGGCAGACGGTCTATCACATTCATATGCATGTGCTGGGTCAGCGCCAGATGAACTGGCCACCGGGCTGATACCCCTGACCCAACGCAAATCTTCGGCGGCCGATTGGGTTAAACTGGCCGCTGTGATTTTTCCCGGAGGTAAGCATGACTACCCAACGTCACTACTCGCCGATTGACCGTCTGTTGCTGCAAGCCGATACCGCGATGCGCACCCTGCTGCCCTTCAGTGGCCAGCCGTACCGCCCATCACCGGCTATCGTGCAACCGGACGCGCAACTGAGTGACGAGCAAACCCGCCATGTCGCCGGATTGATGCGTATCAACCACACCGGCGAAGTCTGTGCCCAGGCGCTGTATCAGGGCCAGGCGCTGACAGCAAAGCTGCCCCAGGTGCGTGAGGCAATGGAGCACGCCGCCGAGGAAGAAATCGATCACCTGGTCTGGTGTGAACAACGCATTCGCCAGCTGGGCAGCCACACCAGCGTCCTGAACCCGCTGTTCTACGGAATGTCATTCGGGATCGGCGCCGTCGCCGGCCTGATCAGCGATAAAGTCAGCCTCGGCTTCGTTGCAGCGACCGAGCATCAAGTGTGCAAGCACTTGAATGAACACCTGGAGCAACTGCCGGCCGAGGATGAAAAGTCCCGGGCGATCCTCGAGCAGATGCGCGTAGATGAAGAACACCATGCCGAGAGTGCGCTTGATGCCGGCGGCTTCCGTTTCCCGGCCCCGGTGAAGTTCGGCATGAGCCTGCTGGCCAAGGTCATGACCAAGAGCACTTATCGGATTTGACGGTGGTTGGATAGCCATCCTCATTCCACGCAAATAGAAAAGGCGACTTCCAGTGGGAGTCGCCTTTTTTCTTTAGCTCAGGATTTCAATGCGGCGAATTGCGGGTTTCGCCATTGAGATCGACTCAACCCAATTCGATGATTTCATAATCGTGGGTGATTTCGACTCCGGCGGCACCGAGCATGATCGAAGCCGAGCAGTATTTCTCGGCGGACAGTTCGATGGCCCGCTTGACCTGGGCTTCCTTCAAGGCTCGCCCCTTCACCACAAAGTGCATGTGGATCTTGGTAAATACCTTTGGATCTTCGGTGGCACGCTCCGCTTCCAGGAAGGCTTCGCAGCTTTCGACGGCCTGGCGGGATTTCTTGAGGATGCTGACCACGTCGAAATTGCTGCAACCGCCTACGCCCAGCAGGAGCATTTCCATCGGCCGAACACCCAGGTTCCGACCACCGGCTTCTGGCGGGCCGTCCATGACGACCACATGACCACTGCCTGACTCACCGAGGAACATGGCTTCGCCAGCCCATTGGATGCGTGCCTTCATCGCCAAGACTCCACTGTTAAAAAAGGGTCGCCAGCTTAGCACAGCACCTCGCCCTGACTGCTCTCCGTCTTAGGAAGCTCGTCCTGTCAGTCTGTAGGTAAATTCTCGAATCTATTAAGGACGCCTCTGTTAAGCTGGCGCCAACTCGATGGCGTATGGCCAGCTTTTATCGATAGCCATTCGCCTCCATAAAAATCAAACCACTACACCGCGCAGTCTTTCGGGATACAACCATGGTTGCCATTACTCCCACGTTCAAGATCAAGAATCTCGACAAACTCTTGATGCATTGTCAGCGTCGCCGCTATCCAGCCAAACACAACATCATTTGCGCAGGAGAACGTTCCGACACGCTGTTTTTCATCATCAAGGGCTCGGTCACTATCCTGATAGAAGATGATGACGGTCGAGAAATGATCATCGCCTACCTCAACTCCGGAGATTTCTTCGGCGAGTTGGGGTTGTTCGAACAGGCGGGCAAGGAGCAGGAGCGCAGTGCCTGGGTGCGAACCAAGATTGAATGTGAAGTTGCGGAAATCAGCTACACCAAATTCCGAGAACTGTCCCTGCAAGACCCGGACATTCTTTACGTCCTCAGCGGACAAATCGCACAGCGCCTGCGCAATACCACCCGCAAGGTCGGTGATTTGGCATTTTTCGACGTTACCGGACGTGTCGCACGTTGCCTGCTGGAATTGTGCAAGCAGCCCGATGCCATGACCCACCCGGACGGCATGCAGATCAAGGTGACCCGCCAGGAGATTGGCCGGATTGTCGGTTGCTCGCGTGAAATGGTCGGTCGCGTACTCAAGGACCTGGAAGAGCGCAACCTGGTCAGCGTCAAAGGCAAGACCATGGTGGTGTTCGGAACGCGTTAAGCCCCCAGCAGCTGGGTCAGCCGTTCCCGGTACAGCGCCTCGAGTCGCGCCACCGCGTGAGGCGCCGGGAATTTTTCGTACAAGGCAATGTGGCTTTCGGCCCGCACTCGCTGCTCCAGGCCACAGGCTTCATTGAAGCGATTGACCGCCGCGACCATGGACTCGCGCTCGTTCTCCAGCAACAGCGCACCATGGACCAGACCCACCGGACGTTGGCCACCCTTGCTCTGGCGCCAGCGCTGAGCGGTGCCGACCATTTTCCGGCCGTCGAGGTTGACGTTGAAGCGCCCGTCGCAAAAGGCCCCTTCCACTTCTCCCAGCGAAGCCACCCCGCCCAATTCATCCAACAACTGGCAGATGGGGTCGCACAACCGGCGATACCCGGTTTCGATACGGCCGTGGTCGCCTTCGCTGCGTGGTGGGGCGTAGACCAGGGCGATATTGACGGTGGCGGCCGACTGCGGCACCGGCTCACCGCCGGTTTCGCGCAGCAGGACTGGCCAGCCGTGGGCGGCCGATACTTCACAGGCGTGTTCGAACCCTGGCAGGCGACTCAAGCGCCGCGGCATGACCAGCGCGCGATCATTGGGTTGCCAGAACAGCAGGCTGAACTCGGCGTCGCCCGCGCAGATGCTGGCCAACAGGTCCTGTTCGGCTTGCAGGCCAGCTTCGACGGTGAGGGAAATCACTGGCGACATGGATCAGTCCAGCGTCGAGCCGCTCACCGGCAGGCCTCGTTCAGGAAAGAACAGTCGCTGCAATTCCGCCCCCGGGTTCTCGGCTCGCATGAATGCCTCGCCCACCAGGAACGAGTACACATCGCTGACTTCCATCAGCTCGACATCGGCCCGGTTGAGGATGCCGCTTTCGGTGATGACCAGGCGATCGCGTGGAATGCGCGGCAACAGGTCCAGGGTGGTTTCCAGGCTGACTTCGAACGTGTGCAGGTTGCGGTTGTTCACGCCGACCAGTTTGGTATCGAGGGTTTTCAAGGCTCGCTCCAACTCGTCGCCATCGTGGACTTCCACCAGGACATCCAGCCCGACACTCTTGGCCACGGCCGCCAACTCGGCCATTTTCACGTCATCCAGGGCGGAAACGATCAACAGCACGCAATCGGCGCCCAGCGCCCGAGCCTCGACGATCTGATACGGGTCGATCATGAAATCCTTGCGGATCACCGGCAGCTTGCACGCCGCCCGCGCCTGCTTCAGGTAGTCGTCGGCGCCTTGGAAAAAGTCGACGTCAGTCAGCACCGAGAGGCAGGTCGCACCGCCTTTCTCGTAGCTGCGTGCGATGTCGGCTGGAACGAAGTGCTCACGGATCACGCCCTTACTGGGAGAGGCCTTCTTGATTTCGGCAATCACCGCCGGCTGTTTTTTCTTGGCCTGATCGATCAGAGCCTGGGCAAAACCGCGCGGCGCATCCGCTGAACGCGCCAGGTTTTCCAGCTCGGCCAGACTGACGCGAGCACTGCGCTCTGCCACTTCCTGGGCCTTGCGAGCCAGAATTTTTTCCAGAACCGTTGGCACGCTCATCCTTCGTTCTCCACTTTGAATACGGCGGTAAATGCACCCAACTCTTCGAGTTTTTCCCTGGCCAGGCCAGTGTGCAGTGCATCATGGGCCAGTTCCACGCCTTGCTTGAGGCTGCTGGCGTGGTCGGCGGCGTATAACGCAGCGCCGGCATTGAGCACGATCATCTCAGCGGCTTTCTGGCCGTTCTCGGTCTTGCGGCGACCCAAGGCATCGCGAATCAACTCCAGCGACTGGGCCGGGCCATCGACCGCCAGGCCGTGCAAGCTCTGGCTCTTCATGCCGAGGTCTTCAGGTTCGACCCAATACTCGCTGATCTGATCATTTTTTAGTTCGGCCACGAATGTGGGCGCCGCCAGGCTGAATTCATCCAGGCCATCTTTAGAATGGACTACCAGCACGTGCTTGCTGCCCAGGCGTTGCAGAACTTCTGCCAACGGCCGGCACAACGCCAGGCTGAACACCCCAACCACCTGATGCTTCACACCGGCCGGATTCGTAAGCGGGCCGAGCATGTTGAACAGCGTACGCAGGCCCAGGTCACGGCGCGGCGCGGCAGCGTGTTTCATGGCGCTGTGATGGGTCTGGGCAAACATGAAACCAATGCCGACATTGTCGATACAGCGCGCGACTTGAATCGGCGTCAGGTTCAGGTAGATGCCGGCCGCCTCCAGCAGGTCGGCACTGCCGCTCTTGCCCGAGACTGCGCGGTTGCCGTGCTTGGCAACGGTGCAACCGGCCGCCGCGACCACAAACGACGAGGCAGTGGAAACGTTGAAGATATTGGCGCCGTCACCACCGGTGCCGACCACATCGACCACACCGTCCAGCGTCTTGAGTTCGACCTTGTCCGCCAGTTCGCGCATCACCGACACGGCGCCGACGATTTCATCGATGCTCTCGCTCTTCATGCGCATGGCCATCATGAACGCGCCGATCTGCGCATCCGTGCATTGGCCGGTCATGATTTCGCGCATCACGTCGCGCATCTCGTCGGTGCTCAGGTCGAGATGGCCGACGATACGGCTCAGGGCTGTCTTGATATCCATGAAAAGTCCTTAGCGCGTGCCGCCGGTTTGTTTGAGGAAGTTGGCGAACAGCTCGTGGCCCTGCTCGGTGAGAATAGACTCGGGATGAAATTGCACACCCTCGATATTCAATGTCTTGTGGCGCAGCCCCATGATTTCATCCACCGAGCCGTCTTCAAGCTGGGTCCAGGCCGTCAGCTCCAGGCAGTCAGGCAGCGTTTCGCGCTTGACGATCAAGGAGTGGTAGCGGGTGACGGTAAGCGGACGATTGAGTCCCTCGAACACACCCTTGTCCTCGTGGAATACCGGGCTAGTCTTACCGTGCATGACTTGTCGGGCGCGTACCACATCACCACCGAACGCCTGGCCGATCGACTGATGTCCCAGGCAGACGCCCAGGATCGGCAGCTTGCCGGCGAAATACTTGATGGCCTCGATGGAAATGCCCGCTTCGGTCGGCGTGCACGGGCCGGGGGAAACCACGATGCGCTCAGGCTTGAGGGCTTCGATTTCGGCGATGGTCAGTTCGTCGTTGCGCACGACCTTGACCTCGGAGCCCAGCTCGCCAAGGTATTGCACAACGTTGTAGGTAAAAGAGTCGTAGTTATCGATCATCAGCAACATGGCGTAAGCAACCTATTGAATTCACTGACTTTAAACACAGCCTTCAGAGAGTGACCCGCACGCTGCTGCGCTTGGCGAGGCGATTGATGCCCCGGCGAAGCGGTTCTACAGCGGGTGAAGAAGGCAAATCGGTACAGGTCCGGCGAGGCCGGCGGAGATTGTTCAGGCGCGCCAACGCCAACGGGCGTGTGCCTTGATCATTTGATCCAGAAGTTTGCTGACAATCGACACAGGGAAAGTCTCGTTCATACGTTCCGGCACAGTAGCTTAGCTGGGCGGAGCACGCAATATGACCGTTCTCGAAGGGCTTTGAAACAATCGCGACGTTCCGGATAGATGGCAAAACGCCGAAAGTTTTTGGTACTGTCGTTTCGTTTTCTAACGACAATAAGATAAAAACGGACTTTGCCATGATAAAGAAGACGCTGTTCGTACCGATTGCCGGTTGCTTACTGGCAATGGCCTGCGCCCAGGCGAGCGCCGCCCCCAACCCGTACTCCAAATTCATCGTGTTCGGCGACAGCCTCAACGACGCTGGCCAACTCGCCGACCCGAACGGCCCGCCCGGCTCGACCGCGCGCTATACCAACCGGACCGGTCCGATCTATGCGGACGGCAGCGGTGAAGCCTATTCGGCCAACTCCACCCAACTGCTCGGTGGGCGCCTGGGCTATTCCGCCGACGAGACCGCTGCCTCCACTTCGGCGGTCCGCGCCAACGAAGGGCTGGCAGATGGCAATAACTGGGCGGTAGGCGGTTATCGTACCGACCAGATCCTCGAATCGATTACCGGTGTGTCCGATACCGGCGAGCGCAGCCGACCCGGCTACCTGCAATCCAATGGCCTGCGCGCCGATCCGAATGCGCTGTATTACCTTTCCGGTGGCGGTAACGACTTCCTTCAAGGCCGGGTATTGAACACCGCACAGGCGAACGCCGCCGCGGACCGCCTGGCCGACAGCGTCCAGGTACTGCAAACGGCCGGTGCCCGCTATGTGATGGTCTGGCTGTTGCCCGACCTGGGCCTGACCCCGGCCCTCAACGGCGGCCCCTTGCAGGACACCTTTTCGCAATTGGGCAATCAGTTCAACCAACAACTGATCACGCGCCTGCAAGGCATCGACGCCGAAATCATTCCACTGAACATTCCTCTTTTGCTGAAGGAAAGCTTCGCCGATCCAGCAAGATTCGGCCTCGCCACCGGCGAGAATCTCACCGCGACCTGCTTCAGCGGCAACGGCTGCACGGAAAACGCCACCTATGGCATCAACAGTGCCACGCCTGATCCCACCAAGCTGATCTACAACGACGCGGTCCATCCAACCGAAACCGGGCAAAAACTGATCGCCGACTACGCCTTTTCCCTGCTCGCGGCGCCCTGGGAGCTGACGCTGCTGCCGGAAATGGCCCACTCGACCCTGCGGGCTCACCAGGATGAGTTGCGCAGCCAGTGGCAATCGGACTGGGAGGACTGGCAGGCGGTCGGCCAGTGGCGAGCCATCGTCGCCGGTGGCGGCCAGCATCTGGACATGGACAGCCAGGGCAGCGGCGCCAGCGCCGACGGCAGCGGCTACAGCCTCAACGTCGGCGGCAGCTATCGCCTCAACGAGGCTTGGCGCGTAGGTGTCGCCGCCGGTCTCTACCGCCAGGACATGGAGGCAGGCCATAACGATTCGCAGTACAAGCTCAACAGCTACCTGGCCACCGCCTTCGCCCAGTTCCAGCAAAACCGCTGGTGGGCCGATGCGGCGCTGACCGGCGGCAAGCTGGATTATGACAACCTGGAGCGCAAATTCGACCTGGGCGTCAACGAAGCGCAGGAGAAAGGCGACACGGACGGCCATCTCTGGGCATTCAGCACGCGGGTGGGCTACGACATCGCCCAGCCGGGCAGCGAATGGCATCTCTCGCCGTTTGTCAGCGCTGATTATGCGAAGGTGGAAGTCGATGGCTACTCGGAAAAGAGCAACCGCTCCACGGCCCTGACCTTCGATGACCAGACCCGCGACTCGAAACGCCTGGGCATTGGCTTGCAGGGCAAATACAACATCACCCGGCAGACCCAGGTGTTTGGCGAATATGCCCACGAACGCGAGTACGAAGACGACACGCAAAAGGTCAACATCGCCCTCAACAGCCTGCCGGCCAATGACTTCACGCTGGAAGGCTATACGCCACAGAGCCACCTGAACCGCCTGAGCCTGGGGGTCAGCCACAAGTTGACCAAGGACCTGGCGCTGCGGGGCGGCTATACGTTGCGCAAGGATGATGACATGACCCAGCAAGGGGTGAGCCTGGGGGTCAGCCTGGACTTCTGATCGAGGAGAGCCTGTGGGAGCGAGCTTGCTCGCGATAGCGGGGTGTCAGTCGACCGATGGATTGAATAGGACGCCCTCATCGCGAGCAAGCTCGCTCCCACATTTTGATCGAGTTGCGTGAAGGAACTGTGGCGAGGGAGCTTGCTCCCTCGCCACAGTTGTTTGCTGCAGGCCTTCAGTCGCTGGAGGTCTGCTCGGCCAGCGCCACGGCGCGGAACATCGCCCGGCGTTTGTTCAGGGTTTCTTCCCATTCCAATGCCGGCACCGAGTCGGCGACGATACCGCCGCCGGCCTGCACGTGCAGTTCACCGTTCTTGATGACCGCGGTGCGAATGGCAATCGCGGTGTCCATGTTGCCGTTCCAGGCGAAATAACCCACGGCCCCGCCGTACACCCCGCGCTTGACCGGCTCCAGTTCATCGATGATCTCCATCGCCCGGATTTTCGGCGCGCCGGACAAGGTGCCCGCTGGCAGGATCGCCCGCAAGGCATCCATCGCGGTCAGCCCGGCCTTCAACTGGCCGGTAACGTTGGAAACGATGTGCATCACGTTGGAATAGCGCTCGATGACCATCTTCTCGGTGAGTTTCACCGAACCGATTTCCGAGACCCGCCCGGTGTCATTGCGCCCCAGGTCGATCAGCATCAGGTGCTCGGCGATTTCCTTGTCGTCCGACAGCAGGTCCTCTTCCAGCGCCCGGTCAGCCTCCTCCGTGGCGCCACGGGGGCGAGTGCCGGCGATCGGTCGCACGGTGATCAGGTTGTCCTCGACCCGCACCAATACTTCCGGCGAACTGCCCACGACATGGAAGTCGCCGAAGTTGAAGAAGTACATGTAGGGGGTCGGGTTGAAGCAGCGCAGCGCCCGATAGAGATCGATGGGCGCGGCCTTGAAGTCGATGGACATCCGTTGCGATGGCACCACCTGCATGCAGTCGCCGGCGAGGATGTATTCCTTGATGGTATCGACGGCCCGTTCGTAATCGTCCTGGGTGAAACTGGAGCGGAACACCGGGTCGGTCGCCGACTGCTTGCTGAAATCCAGGCCGGGACGCGGCGTGATCGGCTGACGGAGTTTTTCCAACAGCGTCTGCAGGCTTTTCTGTCCTTGCTCGTAGGCATCTTCCCGGGAAGGGTCGACCAGAACGATGGCGTGCATCTTGCCAGCGAGATTATCGAAGACCACGACGGCGTCGGAGACCATCAGCAATATGTCCGGCACGCCCAGCGGATCGGGGTTTGGACAAGCGCCCAGACGCTTTTCCACGTAGCGCACGCAGTCGTAGCCGAAATACCCCACCAGGCCACCATTGAAGCGCGGCAGGCCGGGGATGGTCGGCACGTTGTAGCGGGCCTTGAAGGTTTCAACGAACGCCAGCGGGTCTTCGACCTCGTGGCTTTCGATTTCGACACCGTCGTGGGTCACGCTGATGCGATGGTCATGGACCCGTAGCACCGTACGGCACGGCAGGCCGATGATGGAGTAACGGCCCCACTTTTCCCCGCCCTGCACCGATTCGAGCAGGTAGGAGTTGGGCTGGTCGGCCAGCTTGAGGTAGATCGACAGCGGCGTGTCGAAGTCGGCCAGGGTTTCGCAGGCAAGGGGGATGCGGTTGTAGCCGGCAGCGGCTAGACGCAGGAATTCTTCGCGGATCATGGGGTGCCTCGTGGCAAGAGGAGCTGACAGTCAGGTATGCAAACGCGCCGGATAACCGGCCAGGATCACGTCAGGCGCGCCAACGCCAGCGGGCCAGGGCCTTCATGACTTTCATCCAGAGTTTGCGAGTGACCACCACGATGGCGTTTCCAGAAGAGGATTGAACAGCGTCGGGCAACGTTATCTCAGCCGCCGGGTCCAGGCAACCGGGAATTAACAGACGCAAATCGTCGATCACCAGCGTCGGAAACTCTTCGGCTATGGGCCGGCCGTGGTTGTAGCCGTAACTCAGCGCTACGCATTTGACCCCTGCCGCCTTGGCCGCCAGCACATCACTGCGCGAGTCGCCGACGAACAAGGATTGGGAGGCCGGGATGTTGGCCATTTTCATCACGAAGAACAGCGCGGCCGGGTCAGGTTTTTTCTGCGGCAAGGTATCGCCGCCGATGATCCAGCGGAAATAACGGCCGATTTTCATCTGGTCCAGCAGCGGTGCGACGAAGCGTTCCGGTTTGTTGGTGATCAGGGCCATTTCCACGCCCTGCTGTTTCAGCCACTTGAGGGTGGACCGCACGCCGGGGTAGACCACTGTCAGTGGGTGATCGCCTTCGTAGGCTTCATTGAACAACCCCAGCGCCCGCTCGGCCTCGGCATCATCGACCCCTTGGGCGTCGATATCATTGGCCAGGGCCCGGCGCACCAACATCGGCGCACCGTTACCCACCCAGTGGCGCACCGAGTCGATGCCGGCGGGCGGGCGTCCGAGCTGGAGCAGCATACTGTCCACGGCCGCCGCGAGGTCCGGGACCGAATCGACCAATGTGCCATCGAGGTCGAACATCACCAGACGCGGCAAGCTGCCGGGGAACAGCTGCTCGAAGCCGCTCATGGGCGCGCCAGGGCCAGTTCGGCGCGCATTTTTGCAATCACCTCTTCGTAGTTCGGTGCGTTGAAGATCGCCGAACCCGCGACGAACGTATCGGCGCCGGCCGCGGCGATTTCACGGATATTGTTCACGTTCACGCCACCGTCGATTTCCAGGCGGATATCACGGCCCGAGGCATCGATCAGCGCACGGGCTTCGCGCAGCTTGTCGAGCGTACCCGGGATGAACTTCTGCCCGCCGAAGCCAGGGTTGACGCTCATCAGCAGGATCATGTCGACCTTGTCCATCACGTACTTGAGCACGTCCAGGGGCGTGGCCGGGTTGAACACCAGGCCGGCCTTGCAACCGCCCTCGCGGATCAACTGCAGGGAGCGGTCGACGTGCAGCGTGGCTTCAGGGTGAAAGGTGATATAGGTGGCACCGGCCTCGATGAAGTCACCAACGATGCGGTCCACCGGGCTGACCATCAGGTGCGCATCGATCGGCGCGGTGACGCCGTACTTACGCAGCGCTGCGCAGACCATCGGGCCGATGGTCAGGTTGGGTACGTAGTGGTTGTCCATGACATCGAAGTGCACGATGTCGGCCCCGGCGGCCAGAACGTTGTCCACTTCCTCACCCAGGCGGGCGAAGTCGGCGGAGAGAATCGACGGAGCAATAGCGAAGGGCTGCATGACGCACCTGTTTTGAGCGAAATCACGATGGCGCGCATTGTATACCTCCAGATTTGGCGCGCCCACCGTGACCGTCGATCAATACGCCGCGCGGTAGATCTTCTCGATATCGGCGGCGCTCAGTTGGCGCGGATTGTTGCGCATCAGACGCTCGATTCCCGCCGCTTCCAGCGCCATCGAGGGAATCACGTCCTCGGTCACGCCCAGGCCACTCAAGCCCTTGGGAATTTCCACGGCGGCACACAGCGCGACCATGGCCTCCACGGCTTCGTCGGCCGCTTCCAGATCACTCAGGTGAGCGGTCTTGAGGCCCATGGCTTCAGCGATGTCGCGCATGCGCTCGACGCAGGCCATTTTGTTCCACGTCATGACATACGGCAGCAACAAGGCGTTGGCGACGCCATGGGAAACGTGAAAGCGCCCGCCCAATGGATAGGCCAGCGCATGCACCGCCCCGACCCCGGCATTGCCGAATGCCATGCCGGCCATCAGGCTGGCCGTGGCCATGTCCTCACGGGCTTGCAGGTGCGCGGGGTTGGCATAGGCCTTGGGCAAGGCGCGGGTGATCAGTTTGATTGCGCCGATGGCCAGGGCATCGGTGATCGGCGAAGCATTCAGCGACAGGTAGGCCTCGATCGCATGCACCAGCGCATCGACGCCGCTGGCAGCCGTGACGCTGCGCGGGCAAGTGAGGGTCATCTGTGGGCTGACCAACGCCACGTCCGGCAACAGAAAATCGCTGACGATGCCTTTTTTCAGTTGCGCGGCCTTGTCGGAGAGGATCGCCACGTTGGTGACTTCCGAACCGGTACCGGCCGTGGTGGGGATGGCAATCATGGGCGGGCCTTTGCGCGGCACCTGGTCGACGCCGAACATATCCTGCAGCTCGCCGTGGTACCCGGCATAGACGCCCACGCACTTGGCGATGTCGATGGCACTGCCGCCGCCCAGGCCGATCAGGCCATCGTGACCGCCGTCGCGGTAGGCTTGCATGCAGTCCTCGACAATGGCGATTTCCGGGTCCGGCATGACCCGGTCGAAAATCTCGTAGTCGCGTCCGCCCAGGTGTTGCAGGGCCAACTCCACGGTACCGGACTTGACCAGCGCCGCGTCGGTCACGATCAGCGGATTGTCGACATCCAGTCGCGTCAACTCGGCGGCCAGTTGCTCGATGGCAGCGGCACCCGTGATCAGTTTATGGGCGATCTTGAATGAGGAAAGACTCATGTGCGCGGCCTCTTATTCGAGTATGGGCTGGCACAAGGATAGCTCGGTATTTAAGGTTGTCTTCCATTCAGCCCATGAATGCACCGCAAATCCATTGTGGGAGCGGGCTTGCTCGCGAATGCGGCGGAACATTCAATATAAATGTCGACTGACACACCGCTTTCGCGAGCAAGCCCGCTCCCACATTGGTTTTGCGTTGGGCCTCAGACCTGGGCAGTACGCAGCTTCTCGCTACGCCCACGCAACCACTCCAGGGTCAGCAGCAGGATCACCGAGAAAGCAATCAGCAAGGTCGCCGCCGCCGCGATGGTGGGGCTGAGGTTTTCGCGGATACCGCTGAACATCTGCCGTGGCAACGTGGCCTGCTCAGGGCCGGCCAGGAACAGGGTCACCACCACTTCATCGAACGACGTCGCGAAGGCGAACAGGGCGCCGGAGATCACGCCTGGGGCGATCAACGGCAGGGTCACCCGACGAAATGCCGTCAGTGGCGAAGCCCCGAGGCTGGCGGCGGCGCGAACCAGGTTGTGATTGAACCCCTGCAAGGTCGCCGACACCGTGATGATGACGAACGGCACACCCAACACGGCGTGGACCACGATCAGCGAGAAGAAACTGTTGCCCATCCCCAGCGGTGCGAAGAACAGGTAGCTGGCAACGCCGATGATCACCACCGGCACCACCATGGGTGAAATCACCAAGGCCATCACCAGCGCCTTGCCTGGGAAGTCACCGCGAGTCAGGCCAATGGCCGCCAGCGTGCCAAAGATCATCGCCAGCAAGGTCGCCGCCGGGGCCACGATAATGCTGTTCTTCAACGCCCGCATCCATTCCGCCGAGGCGAAGAAATCGTGGTACCACTGCAGCGAGAAGCCTTGCAGCGGGTACACCAGGAAGCTGCCGGAGTTGAACGACAGTGGAATGATCACCAGCACCGGCAGGATCAGGAACAACAGGATCAACCCGCAGAGTATGCGCAGACTGTAGAACCACACCCGTTCGATGGGGGACATGTAAGGACTCACCATTTTCGATCTCCCCTTAGCTCAGGCGCAGGCGACTGGCGCCCACCAGCCAGCTGTAAATCAGATAAAGCACGATGGTCGCCAGCAACAGCAGCCCGCCGAGCGCCGTGGCCATGCCCCAGTTGATGCTGGTGTTGGTGTAGAACGCGACGAAGTAGCTGACCATCTGGTCGTTCGGGCTGCCCAGCAGCGCCGGCGTGATGTAGTAGCCGATGGCAAGGATGAACACCAGCAGGCAACCGGCGCCGACACCGGCATAGGTCTGCGGGAAGTACACCCGCCAGAAACTGGCGAACGGATGGCAGCCCAGGGAAATCGCCGCTCGCATGTAGGTGGGCGAGATACCTTTCATCACGCTGTAGATCGGCAGGATCATGAACGGCAGCAGGATATGGACCATGGAGATGTAGACACCGGTGCGGTTGAATACCAGTTCCAGGGGCTTATCGATGACGCCCATGGCCATCAGGCCACTGTTGATCAGGCCGCCCGACTGCAGCAGCACGATCCACGCGGCGACTCGCACCAGAATCGAGGTCCAGAACGGTAGCAACACCAGGATCATCAACAGGTTGCTTTGGCGCGACGGCAGGTTCGCCAGCAGGTAGGCCAGCGGATAGGCCAACACCAGGCAGATCGCGGTGATCACCAGGCCCATCCAGAACGTACGGGTGAAAATATCCAGGTAAATCGCCTGGTCGGGGGTGGCCGGGGCCAGTTCGCCGAGGTCATCGATGCGGTGATCGACGGCCGCCAGCAGGTAATACGGGGTGACGTCACTGGTGTTGCGGCGAATCACCTGCCAATACGCCGGGTCGCCCCAACGCTCATCGAGGTTTTCCATGGCTTCTTTATAGGAAGCCGGCTCGGTGGCAAACGGCAACGCCCGAGCAGTCTTGGTCAGCAGGCTGCGATAGCCGGCCAGTTCCATGTTCAAGCGCTTGGACAAGTCGCCCAGGGTCTGATTCTTGCGGGCTTCGGCCAGGTCTTCACTGGCAGCCTTGTACACCGGCTCGCCCGGCAAACCGCGTCCGTCCCAGGCCGCGACGGCAGCGACGGTGCGGGGCATGGCGCCCACCACTTCCGGGTTGCTGACGCTTTTGAACAGCAGCGCCACGATCGGCACCAGAAACACCAGCAACAGAAACAGCACCAGCGGCGCGATCAAGGCCTGGGCCTTCCAGCGGTTGACCCGCTCGGCACGCTTGAGCCGCTGCTTAAGGGTGGGGCTGGTGCCCGCGTTCAGTGGAACGGCGATGGCCATGGCGAACTCCGCAAATCTTTTTATCGTTACAGGGGCGGCGGACCGCCTCTGTTCTTTTGAAACACCCGAGTTGATGCAGGAACCTGTGGGAGCGAGCTGGCTCGCGATGGCTGCGGCACACTCAATACTGAGGTGCCTGACAGACCGCTATCGCGAGCAAGCTCGCTCCCACATGGATCTCATCCGGTTTCAGACCGTCGAGTTACTTGGCCGCCCAGGAGTTGAAACGCTGCTCCAGTTGCTCACCGTTGTCAGCCCAGAAGCTGACGTCGATCTGCACCTGGTTGGCGATGTTTTCCGGGGTGGTCGGCATGTCTTTCAGGACATCCTTGGCCAGCAACGGCACAGCCTGGGTATTGGCCGGGCCGTAGGCGATGTTTTCCGAGTAGGTTTTCTGCTGCTGCGGTGCCACCGAGAAGGCGATGAATTTCTTCGCCGCTTCGGCACGGGTCTTGTCCAGGCCGCGCGGGATGGCCCAGGCGTCGAAGTCGTAGATGCCGCCGTTCCACACCACTTTCAGGTTGCTTTCTTTCTGTACCGCAGCGATCCGGCCGTTGTAGGCCGAGCTCATGACCACGTCACCGGAAGCCAGGTATTGCGGCGGCTGGGCGCCGGCTTCCCACCACTGGATGTTTGGCTTGAGCTCGTCGAGCTTCTTGAACGCACGATCCTGGCCATCTTTGCCAGCCAGCACCTTGTAGACGTCTTTCGGCGCTACGCCGTCGGCCATCAAGGCGAATTCCAGGGTGTACTTGGCACCTTTACGCAGGCCGCGCTTGCCCGGGAATTGCTTGGTGTCCCAGAAGTCCGCCCAACTGGTCGGCGCGGTCTTGAGTTTGTCGGCGTTGTAGGCCAGCACGGTCGACCACACGAAGAAACCTACGCCGCAAGGCTGAATGGCACCCTTGACGTAATCCTCGGCCTTGCCGAACAGGGCCGGATCGAGTTGCTCAAACATGTCCTCGTCACAACCACGGGACAATTCCGGGGACTCGACTTCCACCAGGTCCCAGGAAACGCTCTTGGTATCGACCATGGCCTTGACCTTGGCCATTTCGCCGTTGTACTCGCCAGCCACGATCTTGCCGTTGCCGGCCGCTTCCCACGGTGCGTAGAAGGCTTTGACCTGAGCCGCCTTGTTCGCCCCGCCGAAAGACACCACGGTCAGGTCCGGGCCCGCCGCCATCGCGCTTGCCGTACCCATCATGCCCAGTGTCAGGGCTGTGAACTTCAGGGATCTCAACATTTATTGTTCTCTCCACGTGCAGGGTTGGTGTTGGTACAGCAGGGGGCGATCAATTCGCCTCTAAAAGGGGATCGAGCGCACGCACATGCTCGACTTGCCAGCCAAGCGGAACCACGTCCCCGACGGCGAGCGCGGGATCGAGCTCGGCAATCGGCTGTTTCACGAAGAAGTCGTTCTTGCCGCAGACTTCCAAGCGAACCCGGACGTGGTCGCCCAGATAGATGAATTCCGCCACCCTCCCTGAGAAGCGGTTGACACAGTGTTCGCTGACGCCGTTGAGGCTCACCCGTTCCGGACGGATCGACAGGGTCACCGGCTCGCCGGGCTGGCCGACGTTCACCGCCAGGGCCTCGACTTTCTCGCCGCGCGCCAGCTCCACCAGGCAACGATCGCCAGTGTGGCTGTGCAGGCGACCGTTGAGACGGTTGTTTTCGCCGATGAAGTTGGCGACGAAGGTATTTTTCGGCTCTTCATACAGGGTGCGCGGTGGGGCGATCTGCTGGATTTCGCCCTGGTGGAATACCGCCACGCGGTCGGACATGGTCAAGGCTTCGCCCTGGTCGTGGGTCACGTAGACCACGGTCACGCCAAGGCGCTGATGCAGGTGCTTGATTTCCATCTGCATGTGTTCGCGCAATTGCTTGTCCAGCGCACCAAGAGGTTCATCCATCAGCACCAGCTGCGGCTCGAACACCAGCGCCCGGGCCAGGGCCACCCGTTGTTGCTGGCCGCCGGACAATTGCGCCGGGTAGCGTTGGGCGAAGCTGTCCAGCTGGACCATGCTCAGGACGCGCTTGACCCGATCGCTGACGTCGCTCTTGTTCAGGCCTCGCACGGTCAACGGGAAAGCGAGGTTCTCGGCGACAGTCATATGGGGGAACAAGGCGTAGTTCTGGAACACCATGCCGATGTCGCGCTTGTGTGGTGGCACATTGTTGATCGAGCGCCCGGCCAGCAGGATCTCGCCGGCGGTTGGGGTTTCAAACCCGGCGAGCATCATCAGGCTGGTGGTCTTGCCGGAGCCTGAAGGCCCGAGCAGGGTCAGGAATTCGCCTTTGCGAATGTCCAGGTTAAGGTCTTTGACGATCAGGTTCTCGCCGTCGTAGCTCTTCTGCACACCACGAAAGCTGACCAGCACATCGCTGGCCCCCGCGCTTGAATCGACCTGGCTCATACCCGCACCTTTTGTTTTGATGACTGCTTGTGAATCAAGCCTAGTGGAGCCTGGGGTCCGCGCAAATCGGGACGCAGGAGAGAATCGCCTCAGCCGGATGGAAGAGTCGGGGTAGGGATTTCCCTACAAGGATGGCGGGATTGGGTAAATGCAGCGGCGAGTTTTAAGCGGCAAGCTGCAAGCAGGGGCAAAAAGCGCTGTTGGGGTGTGTCGCAAATGGATATGCCAACACAAAACCCAGGGGGAATGGTGAAGTTCAGAGCAACTTGTGCTCCATCGCATATTTCACCAACTCCGCCAATGAGGTGATGTTGAGCTTTTGCATCAGCCGCGCCTTGTGGGTGCTGATGGTCTTGCTGCTCAGGGCCAGTTGCTGGGCGATGTCGTTGACGTTGGCGCCCTGGGCCAGGCGTTCGAAGACTGAGAACTCGCGCTCGGACAGCAGCGAGTGCAGCGGACGCGCGTCGGTCAGGCCGACTTCGAAGACCATACGGTCGGCCAGGTCCGGGTCGATGTAGCGCCCGCCGGCCGCGACCTTGCGAATCGCCATGAGCAGCAGGGCCGGGTCGCTGTCCTTGGTCGCGTAGCCAGCGGCCCCTACTTTCAATGCACGGGCGGCCATTTGCGCCTCGTCATGCATCGACAGCACCAGGATGGCCGGTGGATTGTTCAGCGCCCGGATCCGTGGGATCGCCTCCAGCCCGTTGACACCGGGCATGGAAATGTCCAGCAGCACCACTTCGCAGGGCACGTGACGCAGGGTTTCGAGCAATTGTTCGCCATTGCTCGCCTCTCCCACCACCACCAGATCCTTGGCCAGGCCGATCAACTGTTTGATGCCTTCCCGGACGATGGTGTGGTCTTCGGCTACCAGTACACGGATCACATTGCTCTCCAGATTCAGGGGCTCATCGCAAACGTGTTCGCAATGGCTACTTTACGCTCTACATCCTTGCCAACAGATCCATCGCTATCGCGAGCAAGCTCGCTCCCACATTGGATGGGTGATTGAACACAGGTGTTGAATCCACCCCGCAACCATGTGGGAGCGAGCTTGCTCGCGATAGGGCCAGCCCAGGCGACCCAAGACCATCAGACCTCATGCAACGGCACCCGCACCGACAAGGTCGTCCCCTCCCCCGGTTCACTGTCCAGGGTCAATTGACCGCCCATGATCAGCACCCGCTCACGCATGCCGACCAGACCAAAGGACGTCGGCCGGCTGGTATCGGCAATAAATCCTACACCGTCGTCGCTGACCGTCAGACATAAATCAGCGCCTTGTTGAGCCAGCGTCAACTCCACGGTATGCGCCTGGGCATGGCGCATCACATTGGTCAGCGCCTCCTGGAGAATCCGAAACAGGCCGATGGCCTTGGCATCGCTCAAGGGCGGCAGATTGTCCGGCACCTGCACCAGGCAAGGAATCTGCGTACGCGCCTCGAAGCGCCGGGCCTGCCATTCGATGGCTGAGGCGATACCGGCATCCAGGATCGGCGGGCGCAACGCCGTCGCCACGTCCCGCACCAGTTGGAACAACTGGGCAATCAAGCGCTTCATGCTGTTAAGCCGCTCATGCAGGCCCGGGTCGAGTTGCGCGTAGGCCAATTCACACATGGAAGTTTCAAGCTTCAACACCGTCAGCATCTGGCCCAGCTCGTCGTGGACTTCCCGGGCAATACGGGCTTTTTCCTCTTCCCGCACGCTTTCCAGGTGCGCCGACAATTCGCGCAGCTGCTCCCGGGAACGGGCCAGTTCCAGCTCGATGCGCTTGCTGTCGGTGATGTCCCAGACGATACCGTCCCAGACATAGGCGCCATCCTCGAGACGACGGGTGATCGCCTTGATCTCGGCCCATCGTTCCTGGCCTTCGCGGGTCAGGATGCGGCCCTGCCATGACCAATCGCTGTCGGTGTCCAGCGCCTGGTCCTGGGTGCGGTGATAATCGGCCTTGTCCTCCGGGTGCACCAGGCTGCGTAGCCCGGTGTCGCTGCGGGCCAGGGTTGCAGGGGAATAACCCACCAGGCTTTCGCTGCCTTCGCTGATGTAGGCAAAGTCGATCTGGCCGGTCACCGGCGCCCGCTCCAGGCGAAAGACCAGGCCCGGCACATTGGCGGCGATGCCTTGCAGCCGCGCCTCGCTTTCGCGCAACGCCGCCAGCGCACGTCGGCGCTCGGTCACATCATTGAGGTAGACCACCAGGTATTCGGCGTCACGAAAACGCAGGAAGCTCAGGGACACGTCGGCCGGCAGGATGCTGCCGTCGGCTCGCACGCACTCGGTTTCGAAGCTCTGCGGCCCCTCTTCACTGGCCCGGGCGCGCTTCCACAGGTTCAACCAGCGGTCCATGTGCAAGCCCGGCTCGAAGTCGATCAAGGGCCGGTCGATGATGGCGCCCGAAGCGTAGCCAAGCATGGTTTCGGCCGCTCGGTTGGCGTAGCGCACGTGGCTGTCCCAATTGACCCACAGAATGCCGACGGTGCTTTGGTCGATGGAAAACTGCGTCAGGCGCAAGGCTTCTTCGCTGGCAGCACGCTGGGCGATGTCTTCCCTCGCGGCACGCAGACGGCGCTCCAGGCCACGTTGCTGGCGGCGCTGCCAGAACACGATGGCGACACTGCTGAGCAGCAGGGCCAGGATCAACAGGGTCAGGTTCTGCCAGAAACCCGGGGTTTCGGTCAGGCGTGGGTATTTGGGCTTGAGCCAACGGCTGTGCAACTGCTCCAGCTCCTTGGCCGGGATCGCCTGCAAACCGCTGTCGATGATTTCTGCCAGCTCCGGCCAGTCCCGGCGTGTGGCCACCCGTAGCAACTGCGGCAGACCAATGTCGCCCACCACCGCCAGCTCGGCGAATTCGGGCTCGACCATCAACCGCCCCAACTGCGCTTCGTCGACCACCGCGTATCGGGCCTGCTGGGTCAGCAGCAATTGCAGGGCCTCACGCTCCATCGGCACGCCTTGCAGGTTCAGCGTCGGGTAGTTGCTGCGCAGGTAATCAGCCGTGGCGCTGGGCATGCGCACCGCAACACGAGCCTGGGCGTCGAGTTTTTCCAACTCCACCCCCTCAGCCCCTTTCTGCGCACCGACGATCAATTGCGGCACGCGCATGTAGGGATCGGAAAACTGCCAGAGCTTGAGCCCGCCCGGGGATTGGGTCAGGCCCGGAGCGACGTCCACCTCGCCAGCACGCACCGCGGCTTCCAGTTGCGCCACGTCCTGGAAATTGCGCCAGGTCAGCTCGACGTTCAAGGCCTTGCCCAGCCACTGCATCAACTCGACGTTGGTACCGGACAACCGCTGTAAACGCCGGTCGTATTGCGCATAGGGCGCCTGCAAGACCAGGCCGACCCGCCATTGCGGATGTTGCACCAGCCATTGGCGCTGCCCTGCATTCAATTGCACCCCTGGCGCCGACGGCGCGGGCGCGGCCCACGCCATCAAGGGAAGCCATAAACAGCCGATAACCCACAGGCAGCAAAAACGCATCATCGAAGTCTCATGCACTGACAAATACTGACCAACCCATTAGGCTGCCGGAAATACTTCTGGTCATGGAATATCCGATGCCCTCTGTTTATCGCCTGGCGTTGCCAGCATTGTGCCTGTCGCTGATCCTGCCAAGTGCCTTTTCTGTCCAGGCCAGCGAAACGGCCCCCGCCGCCGAGCAATCTGCCCAAGAAAAAACCGTCGAGCGCCAGCCTTTGCTCGAGCGTAGCCAGGAAGAAGCGGCTGCACTTGGACGAAAAATCCCGCCCCAGGAACAGCAACAGTTGCAGACCGGCAGCGACACCTTCCTGGCGCTGTGGAAACCGGCCAATACCAGTGAACCCAGGGGCGCGGTCATCATAATCCCCGGGGCCGGTGAAACAGCTGACTGGCCTCAAGTCGTCGGCCCATTGCGCAAAAAGTTGCCCGATGTCGAATGGAGCAGCCTGAGTATCACCCTGCCGGACCTGCAAAGCGACGTCATTGCACCGCGCGTAGTGGAAGCACCGCCCGAGACCAAACCGGCCGACACCGCTGCCGCGGCACCGGACGCCACCACTTCGGCGCCGATCGAACAGGTCGCAGGCGGCGAAGCCGATGCGGTGGATCCGGTCGTTGCGCCAAACGATGAAGAGCACGCCAAGGCCGACGCCGAGCGCATCTTCGCCCGTATCGATGCGGCGCTGGCCTACGCCGAACAGCAAAGCGCACGCCGCATCGTGCTGCTGGGCCATGGCACCGGCGCCTATTGGGCCGCCCGTTACTTGAGTGAAAAGCAGCCCTCGCAAGTCGAACGCTTCGTGATGGTGGCTGCGCAGACGCCGGTCACTGCCAACCCCGGCCTGGCCGAACTGACCCCGACCTTGAAGCTGGCGACCGCCGATATCTTCTACATGGACAAACCGCTGGATCGCAACGCGGCGCTGGAGCGCTTGCAGGGGAGCAAGCGCTTGAAAGGTTCGACCTTCAGCCAAGTGTCCCTCAAGGCCCTGCCGAACCCGTCGGCGGAGCAGGAACAGCTGTTTCGGCGGGTTCGGGGTTGGTTGAATCCGCAGAAGCCGGGGGAGTAAGGGCCGGCTCTGCCCCCTTCACCGTGGCGAGGGAGCTTGCTCCCGCTGGACCGCGAAGCGGTCCTCAAACCAAGCGCCGCGGCTCTTCAAAGAGCGATCGCATTAACCGGATTGCGACTGCTGCGCAGCCGAGCGGGAGCAAGCTCCCTCGCCACGGGGTGACGCTACCGAAAATCCCGCCGTTCCCGAATCAGTCGATAGGCGTTATGCAGCTCTCGGGTTTTATCGGTGGCCTCACGCACCTGCAACGGTGTCGCGCCGCTGCCGGCAATCTTGTCCGGGTGATGCCGACTGAGTAGCCGCCGGTAAGCGCGCTTGATCTGCGACGGTTCGCTGGTGGCCGAAACCCCCAGCAAGCGCAGGGCTTCCTGATAGGTCACGCCGGCGTTGGGCCGCGACAGTTTCTGCGGTTCGTAATCGGCCGCCAGCGCCTGGACCTGTTGCGGCGTCCAGCCTAACCAGCGGCCCCATTGGGCCACCAGCTCCCGCTCACTGACACCGGCACGCCCATCGGCCCAGACCATCCGCCAACAGGCGCGCAGCACCCCTTCAGCCGCATGGGGCTGGACGGCCAGGCGGCGCATGTAACCGCGCAAGCGATCGTTTCCGGACTTGCCACGGTTGAACGCCGCGATAGCCCGGCGCTGCGCAGATTCGCTCAGGTCCAGCGCCCGCATCTCCTGGCGAGCCTGCTGGATGTGGCCGTCGACCACACGCCCATCGCATTTGGCCAGGCGTCCGAGCAATACAAACAACAACTCATCGTTGCGCAACGCCGGGCGGCCGCCCAGCCGCTCACGTATTTGTGCCCAGCCCTGCAAGTTCAGGCGCCGGTCTAACGCCTGTCCCAACAACGCACCAAGCATGGCCCCCGGAATGCTGGCTATGGCAAAACCCGCCCCGGCTCCAATCAGAGTCCCTGGCCACCACATATCAACCGCTCGCTTCTATCAAGGTTTCGACCTGCGCCAACCGTTCATGGGTACCGACATCGACCCAATGCCCTTTCAGGTGCTCGCCACTGACGCGCCCCTCAGCCATGGCCGTGCGCAACAGCGGTGCGAGCTTGAAGGCACCGCCTGTGCAACCGTCGAACAACCGCGGGTGCAGGACGGCGATGCCGCTATAGGTCAGGTTGTCGGCAGGCGTTTGCCCATCGTGAACCTTTCCGTCGGCCAGGATGAAATCGCCGTCCGGGTGATGCTCTGGATTATCGACGAGCACCAGGTGTGCCAGCCCTTCTAGCGGCCTGCGCAAGGCGCTGAAATCGTAGTCGGTCCAGATATCGCCGTTCACCACCACAAACGCGTCATCGCCCAGCAGCGGCAAAGCCCGGAAAATCCCACCGCCGGTCTCCAGCGGCTCGCCTTCGGGCGAAAACCGAATGCTCACGCCAAAACCTGAACCGTCCCCCAGGTGATCTTCGATCTGCTGGCCGAGCCAGGCGTGATTGATCACGATCTCCGAGAACCCGGCCTTGGCGAGCGCCCGCAAGTGGTACTCGATCAAGGGGACGCCACCCACGCGAATCAACGGCTTTGGCGTGGTCAGGGTCAAGGGGCGCATGCGCTCGCCCTTGCCCGCCGCCAGGATCATCGCCTTCATGCCGTTGCTCCGGCCGATTGGCGCAAGCTGCCAAGCAGCTCTTCGAGCGGCGCCAGTTCAGGACGCCGGGCAATGACCGCTTCTATATAAGCAAAGAAGCGCGGCACATCGCCTAGGTAACGTGGCTTGCCATCACGGTGGCAGATGCGCGCGAAGATCCCGATGACCTTGAGGTGACGCTGCACGCCCATCAAATCGCTGGCCCGCAGGAAATCCTCGAGATCCGGCTGGACGGGAATGCCGAGGGTGCCGGCCTGTTGCCAGTAAGTCTCCAGCCAGCCACGCACACGCGCTTCGGGCCAACTGAGGAAAGCATCCTTGAACAGGCAGGTCACGTCATAGGTGACCGGGCCATAGACCGCATCCTGGAAGTCCAGCACACCGGGGTTCGGGACGCTGAGCATCAGGTTGCGCGGCATGTAGTCGCGGTGCACCAGCACTTTGGGCTGGGCCAGGGCACTGTCGATCAACAGCTCGCTGGCCTGTTGCCAGAGTTGCTGCTGGGCCGAATCGAACTCGATGCCCAGCTCGCGCTTGACGTACCACTCGGGAAACAATTCCAGCTCCCTACGCAGCAACGCGACGTCGTAGCTCGGCAACGGCGCGACCATCGGCAGTTGCTGGAAAGCCAACAAGGCTTGCAGGGCATCAGCGAATAAATCGTCGGCATTTTCGCCGTCGATCACATCCAGATAGGTCTGATTGCCCAGGTCATTGAGCAAAAGAAAGCCGCGATCGAGGTCTTCGGCATAAATTTTCGGCACGTTGATGCCGGATTTCGCCAGCAAAAAAGCAATATCCACGAAGGGTTTGCAGTTTTCCTGGGGCGGTGGCGCATCCATCACGATCAAACTGCGGCCCTCGCCTTCCCAGCGGAAGTACCGCCGGAAACTCGCGTCACTGCTGGCGGCGGTCAACGTGGCCGGGGGTACGGCGCCCCAGCCCTGTTGAGTGAAAAGGATCGGCAGTTGTTCATCGAGCCAAAGTTTCAGGTGTTGCAAGCGTACATCTTGGTCGGGCATTGCAAGGGTCTCCGACGGCGCTAGCCGTCAAGCGGGTCATGCTTTATTATCCAGCATCTTTTTCAGACCATCGAGAGGCGTGCGGCCCACACCGCGGGCAGATGGCACGCAGGAAGCCCGGACTAATAAGATGGCATTGAAATCCCCCGCGTTTCGTAAAAAATTTCCGTTGCTGGTCACCGGCAGTCTGCTGGCCCTGCAACCCCTGGCCTCTTCATTCGTCGTCGCGGCGCAGCAGTATGACTGCTCCGTCTCCGCTTCGGGTGCCTGGGACTGTGCGCCCAAGACACCGGCCGCCGCGTTACCGCCGCGTCCCGTGCATGACGGCAGCGCGGTTTCCGATAGCGGCGCGGCTTCGGCCGACAGCAGCTCGGGCGAGGTAGCCGGCGAAAAGCCGATGCTCGTTACCGAAGCCAAGGGCCGAGGTCTGAAGTCGCGCAGTGCAGACTACAGCCACCTGGATTGGGTTCCACGAGAGAACCTCACCCCGGCGCAACTGGCTGAAACCGGTCCGTACTGCGCCGGTGCCTATATCGAGCCGACGCGTCCTGGCATGAATGACAAGACCGCCAAGAGCGACGCCCCCACCTTCCTCGGCGCCAAGGCGTCACGCTATCAGCAGGAAGAACAGGTGGCGACCCTGGCCGGTGACGTGGTCATGCGCCAGGGCAGCATGCAGGTCGAGGCCGACGAGGCCAGCCTGTACCAGGCCGAGAACCGTGGCGAGCTGAGCGGCAACGTGCGGGTTCGCGACAACGGTACGCTGATCGTCGGCGACCACGCCGATGTACAGCTGGACACCGGCGAAGCCAAGGTCGACAACGCCGAATACGTGATGCACAAGTCGCGCATCCGTGGTAACGCGCTGTACGCCAAGCGCGCCGAGAACGCGATCATCCGTCTCAAGGACGGTACGTACACCACGTGCGAGCCGGGCAGCAACGCCTGGACGCTCAAGGGCAACAACATCACCCTGAACCCGGCTACAGGCTTCGGCACCGCGACCAACGTGACGCTGCGGGTCAAAGACTTCCCGGTCCTGTACACACCGTACATCTATTTCCCGATCGACGACCGTCGCCAATCCGGTTTCCTGCCGCCGACTATCGGCAGCGGCAGCGACACCGGCTTCCTGCTGGTCACCCCGTACTACTTCAACCTGGCACCGAACTACGACGCCACGTTGTACCCGCGCTACATGAGCAAGCGTGGCCTGTTGATGGAAGGCGAGTTCCGCTACCTGACCAAGTCCAGCGAAGGTCAGTTCGGTGCCGCGTACCTCAACGATGAAGACAACGAACGCGCCAAGCAGACCGACTACAGCAAGACTCGCTACATGTACAACTGGCAGCACAAGGGCGGTCTGGATTCCCGTGTAGCGACTGAGGTCGACTACACCAAGATTAGCGACCCCTACTACTTCCAGGATTTGCAAACCGACCAGATCGGTATTGAGTCCAAAGACTACGTGAACCAGCAAGGCGCGGTCAGCTATCGCGGTGATACGTATATGGCACGTTTGAACGTCCAGGCCTATCAGATGGCCACGATTTCGAACATCACGCCTTATGATCGCTTGCCTCAGATCACCTTTAATGGTGCGCTGCCACAGCATCCGGGTGGTTTGGATTTTGCCTATAACACTGAGTTCGTGCGATTTGATCGTGATTTGAGGACTGGGCGCTACAAAGATGAGACTGGAGGTCCTTTTAATCCAGATGGGACAATCGGAACCCCATTCCTAGACACTAACGTCCGAGGGCTCGCCCGCGCTACCGGCGACCGGATGAATCTGGCACCCGTCGTTAGCCTGCCAATGAATGCAAGCTATGGCTTCATCAAGCCATCGCTCAAGTACCAGTACACTCAATACGATCTGGACCTGGACAATCGCGGCAAACAAGACATCGCCGGCCAAAGTGCCGAAGCCGATCGCCTGAATGGTACCTACAGCAGGAACCAAAACCGCGGCGTTCCAATCGCCAGCATCGACAGCGGCCTGTACTTCGACCGTGACACCCAGTGGTTCGGCAAGAACTATCGCCAGACACTGGAGCCGCGCCTGTACTACCTCTACGTGCCGGAAAAAGATCAGAGCGACATCCCGGTTTTCGATACCGGCGAAAGCACGTTCAATTATTCCTCGCTGTTCCGGGATAACCGCTTCACCGGCTCCGACCGTGTCGGTGACGAGAACAAGCTGTCGCTGGGCGTGACCAACCGCTGGATCGAAGAAGACGGCTTCGAGCGTCAGCGCATCAGCGTTGGCCAGGCCTTGTACTTCAAGGACCGCGAGGTCCAACTGCCTGGCATTGATGCCAAGACTCGTAACGACGCGCATTCGAACGTATCGCCTTACGCGCTGGAATACGAATACCGTTGGAACCGCGACTGGCGTACCACCGCCGATTATAACTGGGACCCGGACAGCCACAGCCCTCGCTCGGGCAGCGCGATGTTCCACTACCAGCCTGAAGATAACCCGAACAAGGTTATCAACGCCGGTTATCGCTATCGCAACGATCAGATCCGCTACGACCAGACGACTGGTCAATGGCAAGTGGGCGGCGGCGACTATGGCACCCCGGGCCAACCTGGCTACGTGAAGGACTACTACAAGATCAAGCAGCACGACTTCTCGGTCATCTGGCCGATCGTGCCGCAGTGGAACGCAATCAGCCGCTGGCAGTATGACTACAACCGCAACCGTACCCTGGAAGCCTTCGGTGGTTTCGAATACGACAACTGCTGCTGGAAACTGCGCCTGATCAACCGTTACTGGGTCGACTATGAAGAGTTCAGTCAGGCCGCCCCGGAAAACGAAAAAGGCGACCACGGCGTCTTCCTCCAAATTGTTCTGAAGGGACTCGGCGGCCTGACCGGCGCCAAGGTAGAGAGCTTCCTCGACAAAGGCATCCAAGGTTATCGTGAACGTGAAGATCAAGCTTTCTGATTGTCTGCGCCCGCTGATGCTGGGCGCGCTGTTCCTGGGTACCGCGGCCAACGCCGCGGTACAGTCCATCGATAAAGTGGTGGCCATCGTCGACAACGACGTGGTCATGCAGAGCCAGCTGGACCAACGCGTCCATGAAGTGCAGCAAACCATCGCCAAGCGCGGCGGTGGCCTGCCGCCTCCGGGCGTGCTGGACCAACAAGTGCTCGAGCGCCTGATCGTCGAAAACCTGCAATTGCAGATTGGCGAACGTTCCGGCATTCGCATCACCGATGAAGAACTGAACCAGGCCGTGGGCACCATTGCCCAGCGCAACAACATGAGCATCGACCAGTTCCGCGCCGCCCTGGCTCGCGACGGCCTCTCCTACGAGGACGCCCGCGATCAGATCCGCCGCGAAATGGTCATCAGCCGTGTGCGTCAGCGCCGTGTCGCCGAACGCATCCAGGTGTCGGAACAGGAAGTGAAGAACTTCCTCGCGTCCGACCTGGGCAAGATGCAGCTTTCCGAAGAGCTGCACCTGGCGAACATCCTGATTCCTACCCCGGAAAGCGCCAACTCCGAAGCCATCCAGAGCGCTTATCGCCAGGCAATGGATGTCTACCAGCAGCTCAAGCAAGGCGCTGATTTCGGCCAGATGGCTATAGCCAAGTCGGGCAGCGACAACGCCCTGGAGGGCGGCGACATGGGCTGGCGCAAGCCCGCTCAACTGCCGCCTCCGTTCGACCGTGAACTGAGCGCCATGGCCGTGGGCGACATCACCCAGCCAGCGCGCACGCCAGGCGGTTTCATCATCCTGAAAGTACTGGAAAAACGCGGTGGCGGAACCCAGGTCCGTGACGAAGTACATGTTCGCCACATCCTGATCAAGCCAAGCGAGATTCGCAGCGAAGCCGAGACCAAGCGCCTGGCCGAGAAACTCTACGACCGCATCGAAGCGGGCGAAGACTTCGCCGAACTGGCGAAGAGCTTCTCGGAAGACCCGGGGTCGGCCCTCAACGGTGGCGACCTGAACTGGGTTGACCCGAATGCGCTGGTTCCCGAGTTCCGCCAGGTCATGGCCGACACGCCGCAAGGCCAGCTGTCCAAGCCGTTCAAGAGCCCTTATGGCTGGCACGTGCTGGAAGTCCTTGGCCGCCGCGCCACCGACAGCACCACCCAGGCGCGCGAACAGCAGGCGATGACCGTATTGCGTAACCGCAAATACGACGAAGAGCTGCAAACCTGGCTGCGTCAGATTCGCGACGAAGCCTACGTTGAAATCAAACTTCCTGGTGCAGACCAGGCAGCGCAGTGAAACCCAAGCGTTTCGCGCTGACACCCGGCGAACCAGCCGGCATCGGTCCCGACCTGTGCCTGCTGCTCGCCTCGCAACCCCAGCCACATCCCCTGATAGCTATCACCAGTCGCGAGCTGCTCCTTGAGCGGGCCGCGCAACTGGGGGTGGTTGTTGACCTGCTGCCGGTGTCACCCCAGGCCTGGCCGGATGCTCCGGCGCCCGCCAACAGCCTGTATGTCTGGGATACGCCGTTGGGCGCCCCGGTCGTCACCGGGCAGTTGGATCAGGCCAACGCCGCCTTCGTCCTGCAAACCCTGACCCGCGCTGGCCAAGGCTGCCTGGACGGAGCGTTCGCCGCCATGATCACCGCTCCGGTGCACAAGGGCGTGATCAACGAGTCCGGGATTGCCTTTTCCGGGCACACCGAATTCCTGGCTGAGCTGACCAACACCGCGCAAGTGGTGATGATGCTCGCCACCCGTGGCCTGCGTGTGGCCCTGGTGACCACCCACCTGCCCTTGCGGGACATCGCCGACGCCATTACCCCGGAACGCCTGGAACGGGTCACGCGCATCCTGCACGCCGACCTCCAGGAAAAATTCGGCATCGCCCGGCCACGCATCCTGGTCTGCGGGCTCAACCCCCATGCCGGCGAAGGCGGACACCTGGGCCGTGAAGAAATCGACATCATCGAACCCACCTTGGAGCGCTTGCGCAGCGAGGGCATGGACCTGCGTGGCCCGCTGCCTGCCGACACTCTGTTTACCCCCAAATATCTGGAGCACTGCGATGCGGTGCTGGCGATGTACCACGACCAGGGCCTGCCCGTGCTGAAGTACAAAGGCTTCGGTGCGGCCGTCAACGTGACGTTAGGCCTGCCGATCATCCGTACCTCCGTGGACCATGGCACCGCCCTGGACCTGGCCGGCAGCGGCAAGATCGATACGGGCAGCCTGCAAGTCGCGCTGGAAACCGCCTACCAGATGGCCGAGACCCATTTATGACCGAGCAATACCAACACCGCGCGCGCAAGCGCTTCGGCCAGAACTTCCTGCATGACGCCGGCGTGATCGATCGCATCCTGCGCTCCATCCGGGCCAAGCCCGACGACCGCCTGCTGGAAATCGGGCCGGGCCAGGGCGCCCTGACCGAGGGCCTGCTCGACAGCGGCGCGCAACTGGACGTCGTGGAACTGGACAAAGACCTGGTCCCGATTCTTAACCAACAGTTCGCCGGCAAGAGCAACTTCAGCCTGCACCAGGGCGACGCGCTGAAGTTCGACTTCAATAGCCTGAACGCCGAGCCGAACAGCCTGCGGGTGGTGGGCAACCTGCCGTACAACATTTCCACGCCGTTGATCTTCCATCTGTTGAGCAATGCCGGTCTGATCCGCGACATGCACTTCATGCTGCAGAAAGAAGTGGTCGAGCGCCTCGCCGCCGGCCCTGGCGGTGGCGACTGGGGTCGCCTGTCGATCATGGTCCAGTACCATTGCCGGGTCGAACACCTGTTCAACGTCGGTCCGGGTGCATTCAACCCGCCGCCAAAAGTCGATTCGGCCATCGTCCGCCTGGTGCCCCATGCTGTCCTGCCACACCCGGCCAAAGATCATCGCCTGCTGGAGCGGGTGGTGCGCGAAGCGTTCAACCAGCGCCGTAAAACCTTGCGCAACACCTTGAAACTGCTGCTCAGCAGCGCCGAAATCGAAGCCGCCGGCGTCGACGGCAGCCTGCGCCCCGAGCAGTTGGACCTGGCGGCGTTCGTACGCCTGGCCGACAAGCTCAGCGAACAGGCCGCTCCGCAAGCCGACGCCAACTGAACGGGTGACGAGCGCTATCGGGCAGTACGCCAGTCTGGTCTACTACCCGATACTTGGCCTAGACTGATCTCCTGAGTCGCGCCCGCGTCCCGCTTCGTTTTTAAGGCCTTATTTGCATGTCTGATCCTCGTTACCAGGTCGACGTCAGCGTCACCACCCGTTTTCTGGCAGAACAGTCGCAACCCGAGCATGACCGCTTCGCCTTCGCCTACAGTATTACCGTGCGCAACAACGGCTCGTTGCCGGCCAGGCTGCTGTCGCGGCACTGGGTCATCACCGACGGCGACGGTCATGTCGAAGAAGTGCGCGGTGAAGGCGTGGTTGGCCAGCAGCCGTTGATCGACGCCGGCGCAAGCCACAGCTACAGCAGCGGGACGGTGATGACCACCAAGGTCGGCACCATGCAGGGTACCTACCAGATGCTGGCCGAGGATGGCACACGCTTCGATGCCGTCATCAAGCCCTTTCGCCTGGCCGTGCCCGGAGCCCTGCACTAATGGCCACCTATGCGGTCGGCGACCTGCAAGGCTGCCTCGACCCGCTCAAATGCCTGCTGGAACGCGTCGCCTTCGATCCGCAAAAAGATACGTTGTGGCTGGTGGGTGACTTGGTCAACCGGGGTCCGCAGTCCCTTGAGACGCTGCGCTTTCTCTACAGCATCCGCCAGTCGCTGGTGTGTGTGCTCGGCAACCACGACCTGCACCTGTTGGCCGCCTGGCAGAACATCGAGCGCCTGAAAAAATCCGATACCTTGAGCGAAATACTCGCCGCCCCCGATTGCATTGAACTGCTGGAGTGGCTGCGCCAGCAAAAGCTCATGCATTACGACGAGCAACGCAACCTCGCGCTGGTCCATGCTGGCATCCCGCCCCAGTGGTCCCTGCGCAAGGCGCTCAAGTGCGCCGCCGAGGTGGAACAGGCATTGCGCGACGACAATCTGTTCGCCCCTTACCTGGATGGCATGTACGGCAACGAGCCGGTCAAGTGGGACAACGACCTCACCGGCAGCGCCCGCCTTCGCGTCATCACCAATTATTTCACGCGCATGCGCTTCTGCACCCGCGACGGCAAGCTCGATCTCAAGGGCAAGGAAGGCATCGAGACCGCCCCACCTGGCTATGCCCCCTGGTTCAAGCACAGCGAGCGCAAGACCCGTCACCTGAAGATCATTTTCGGGCACTGGGCGGCACTGGGAGGTCAATCCGACGAACCCGGCGTATTTGCCCTCGATACCGGCTGCGTGTGGGGCAGCGCCATGACGCTGATGAACGTCGACACGGGCGAGCAGCTGCGTTGCGATTGCGACGAACAGGGCCACGCCACAATCCATCACCCGACCACTGCACCATTGCCGGCCGGCACCGCCGTTTGACCGGTGTTGCGCTCAAGCTACAGGAGTCCCTCATGACCGAATTCAAACGCATCCCCCCGGAACAGGCCCAGGCCCTGCGCGAGCAAGGCGCGGTCGTCGTCGACGTTCGCGACCCAGCCACGTTCGCGGCTTCGCATATCAGTGGCGCCCAGCATCTGGATAACCATTCCATCGCCGACTTCATCCGTGCCGCCGACCTCGATGCGCCAACCGTCGTGGTCTGCTATCACGGCAACTCCAGCCAGAGCGCAGCCGCCTATCTGATCAGCCAAGGCTTCAGCGACGTCTACAGCCTGGACGGCGGTTTTGAGCTATGGCGCACGACTTATCCTGCAGAAATAGCTCAAGGCAATCAGGAATAATTTTTTATGTCGCCCAAGCCCGCGTGAACCGTGGGTTTGGACGCTGGCAGACGAACGGTCTGCCACAACTAATTACGTATTCCACCTTTACCTCCGTGATTCCGAACTATCCTTAGCCTCAGGCCATCCAAAACAGGGGAGAGCCGGTACACCGGCGCGCGGGTCATCGGGAGTCAGCTTTCAGGAGCCTGCATTCTTGAAAGCATTCTGGGGGGTAAACGGCAACTGGATTCCCAGCGGCTGTCCAGCATCGACTGATTGATCCGACACCGGCTCCACGTATCGAGCGAGGTGACGTCATGAGCATTTTTAGCCACTTCCAGCAACGTTTCGAGTCCACGCGGCAAGAGGAATACTCGCTGCAGGAATACCTCGAACTCTGCAAGCAGGACCGCAGTGCCTATGTGTCGGCTGCGGAACGTCTGTTGCTGGCCATCGGAGAACCGGAACTGCTGGATACCTCGGCCAATTCGAGGCTTTCGCGGATCTTCTCCAATAAGGTGATTCGCCGCTATCCGGCCTTTGAGGACTTCCACGGGATGGAAGAATGCATCGACCAGATCGTGTCCTATTTCCGCCACGCCGCCCAAGGCCTGGAAGAGAAGAAACAAATCCTCTATTTGCTCGGCCCCGTGGGTGGCGGTAAATCGTCCCTGGCCGAAAAACTCAAACAACTGATCGAAAAAGTGCCCTTCTATGCCATCAAGGGCTCGCCGGTGTTCGAATCGCCCCTGGGGCTGTTCAACGCCACCGAAGACGGCGCGATCCTCGAGGAAGACTTCGGCATTCCACGCCGCTACCTCAGTACCATCATGTCGCCATGGGCGACCAAGCGCCTGGCCGAGTTTGGCGGTGACATCAGCCAGTTCCGGGTGGTCAAGCTCTACCCGTCGATCCTCAACCAGATCGCGGTGGCCAAGACCGAACCGGGGGACGAAAACAACCAGGATATTTCGGCCCTGGTGGGCAAGGTCGATATTCGCAAATTGGAAGAATTCCCACAGAACGACGCCGACGCCTACAGCTATTCGGGTGCACTGTGCCGGGCCAACCAGGGCCTGATGGAATTCGTCGAAATGTTCAAGGCGCCCATCAAGGTGCTCCACCCGCTGCTGACCGCCACCCAGGAAGGCAACTACAACAGCACCGAGGGCCTGGGGGCCATTCCGTTCACCGGCATCCTGCTGGCTCACTCCAACGAGTCGGAATGGCATACCTTCCGCAACAACAAGAACAACGAAGCCTTCATCGACCGGATCTATATCGTCAAGGTGCCGTACTGCCTGCGCGTGACCGACGAGGTGAAGATCTACGACAAGCTGCTGTTCAACAGTTCGCTGTCCAAGGCTCATTGCGCCCCCGACACCCTGAAGATGCTGGCCCAGTTCACGGTGCTGTCGCGTCTCAAGGAGCCGGAAAACTCCAACATCTATTCGAAGATGCGTGTGTACGACGGTGAAAACCTAAAGGACACCGATCCGAAGGCCAAGTCGATCCAGGAATACCGCGACAACGCGGGGGTCGACGAAGGGATGAATGGGCTGTCCACGCGCTTCGCGTTCAAGATCCTGTCCAAGGTCTTCAACTTCGACCCCCACGAGATCGCGGCCAACCCCGTACACCTGCTGTATGTGCTGGAACAGCAGATCGAACAGGAACAATTCCAGGCCGAAACCCGCGAACGCTACCTACGTTTCCTCAAGGAATACCTGGCGCCGCGCTACATCGAGTTCATCGGCAAGGAAATCCAGACGGCGTACCTGGAGTCCTACAGCGAATACGGCCAGAACATCTTCGATCGCTACGTGCTGTACGCAGACTTCTGGATCCAGGACCAGGAATACCGCGACCCGGAAACCGGCGAGATACTCAATCGCGTGGCCCTCAACGAGGAGCTGGAAAAAATCGAAAAACCGGCGGGCATCAGCAATCCGAAAGATTTCCGCAACGAAATCGTCAACTTCGTGCTGCGCGCCCGGGCCAACAACAACGGCAAGAACCCAACCTGGCTCAGCTATGAAAAACTGCGGGTGGTCATCGAGAAGAAAATGTTCTCCAACACCGAAGACCTGCTACCCGTCATCAGCTTCAACGCCAAGGCCAGCAAGGAGGACCAGCAAAAACACAACGACTTCGTCACACGCATGGTCGAACGTGGCTATACCGACAAACAGGTACGACTGCTTTCCGAGTGGTACCTGCGGGTCCGGAAATCGCAATAAGCAGCGGCAAGCTTCTAGCTAAAAACTGCAAGGGAACGGCGTCGGGCCCAAGGTTCGACGCCACGCCCCTTACGGCTTGAGGCTTACGACTTGAAGCTCCCCCGGAGGGGCCTATGAGCTATGTGATCGACCGACGCCTTAACGGCAAGAACAAGAGCACGGTGAACCGCCAGCGGTTCCTGCGGCGTTACCGTGACCACATCAAGAAGGCCGTCGAAGAGGCGGTCAGCCGGCGCTCCATTACCGATATGGAACACGGCGAACAGATCAGCATCCCCGGCCGCGACATCGACGAGCCGGTGCTTCACCATGGTCGCGGCGGCAAACAGACCGTCGTGCACCCTGGCAACAAGGAATTCACCAGTGGCGAGCACATCCCCCGACCTCAGGGTGGAGGTGGCGGCAAGGGCCCTGGCAAGGCAGGCAATTCCGGCGAAGGTATGGATGAGTTCGTCTTCCAGATCACCCAGGAAGAATTTCTGGAGTTCATGTTCGAAGATCTGGAACTGCCGAACCTGGTCAAGCGCAACCTGACCGGTACCGATACCTTCAAGACCGTGCGTGCCGGTATCAGCAATGAAGGCAATCCTTCACGCATCAACATTATCCGTACCCTTCGTTCGGCCCACGCCCGGCGCATCGCGCTGTCGGGCAGCAGCCGGGCCAAACTGCGCGAAGCCAAGGAAGAGCTGGCTCGCCTGAAATGCGAAGAACCCGACAATTTTGGCGACATTCAAGACCTCGAAGCGGAAATAGAGAAACTCAGCGCACGCATCCACCGCGTCCCGTTCCTCGACACGTTCGACCTCAAGTACAACCTGCTGGTGAAACAGCCAAACCCCAGTTCCAAGGCGGTGATGTTCTGCCTGATGGACGTGTCCGGCTCCATGACCCAGGCCACCAAGGACATCGCCAAGCGTTTTTTCATCCTGTTGTACCTGTTCCTGAAACGAAACTACGACAAGATCGATGTGGTCTTCATTCGCCACCACACCAGCGCCCGAGAAGTGGACGAAGAGGAGTTCTTCTACTCCAGGGAAACCGGTGGCACCATCGTTTCCAGCGCGTTGAAGCTGATGCAGGAAATCATGGCCGAACGCTACCCCGCCAACGAATGGAACATCTATGCGGCCCAGGCGTCGGACGGAGATAACTGGAACGACGACTCACCGATCTGCCGTGACATCCTGATCAACCAGATCATGCCGTTCGTCCAGTACTACACCTATGTGGAAATTACCCCACGGGAACACCAGGCCCTGTGGTACGAGTACGAACGGATTGCCGAAGCTTTTTCCGACACATTTGCCCAACAGCAACTGGTCTCGGCCGGGGATATCTACCCGGTCTTCCGTGAACTCTTCCAGCGCAGGTTAGTGACATGACCGCCAAAAAAGAGCAGAAACGCCAGCCCATTTCCACCGGCTCCGAATGGACGTTCGAGCTGATCAAGGCCTACGACCGCGAAATCAGCCGTATCGCGGACCGTTATGCCCTCGACACCTACCCCAACCAGATCGAGGTCATCACCGCCGAGCAAATGATGGACGCGTACGCGTCGGTCGGCATGCCGCTGGGCTATCACCACTGGTCCTACGGCAAGCACTTCCTCAGCACCGAGAAATCCTACAGCCGCGGCCAGATGGGGCTGGCCTATGAGATCGTGATCAACTCCGACCCCTGCATCGCCTACTTGATGGAAGAAAACACCATCTGCATGCAGGCCCTGGTGGTGGCGCATGCCTGCTACGGGCACAACAGCTTCTTCAAAGGCAACTACTTGTTCCGCACGTGGACCGATGCCAGTTCGATCATCGATTACCTGGTGTTCGCCAAGCAGTACATCATGCAATGCGAGGAGCGCCACGGTATCGACGCGGTGGAAGACCTGCTGGACTCCTGCCACGCCCTGATGAACTACGGCGTGGACCGCTACAAACGACCGTATCCGATTTCCGCCGAAGAAGAACGTCGGCGCCAGAAGGACCGCGAAGAGCACCTGCAAAAACAGATCAACGATCTGTGGCGCACCATTCCCAAAGGTGCGGACAAATACAACGAAAAAGACAATGCCCGCTTCCCTGCCGAGCCCCAGGAGAACATTCTCTATTTCATTGAAAAACATGCACCATTGCTGGAGCCCTGGCAGCGGGAAATCGTGCGCATCGTGCGCAAGATCGCCCAGTATTTCTATCCACAGCGCCAAACCCAGGTGATGAACGAAGGCTGGGCCACGTTCTGGCACTACACGCTAATGAACGACCTGTACGACGAAGGCCTGGTCACCGACGGCTTCATGATGGAGTTCCTGACGTCCCACACCAGCGTGGTATTCCAACCTGGCTTCGACAGCCCGTATTACAGCGGTATCAACCCCTACGCACTGGGTTTCGCCATGTATCGCGACATCCGACGCATGTGCGAAAACCCTACCGAGGAAGATCGTCACTGGTTCCCGGAAATTGCCGGTTCGGACTGGCTGTCCGCCATTAAATTCGCCATGAGCAGTTTCAAGGACGAAAGCTTCATCCTGCAGTACCTTTCGCCCAAGGTGATTCGCGATCTGAAACTGTTCAGCATCCTCGATGACGACCAGAAAGATGACCTGGTGGTACCCGCCATTCACGATGAGAGCGGCTACCGCATCATCCGCGAAACCCTGGCGGCGCAGTACAACCTGGGTAATCGCGAGCCTAATGTGCAGATCTACAGCATCGATCGCCGCGGAGACCGCTCGCTGACCCTGCGGCACCAGGCGCACAACCGCAAACCATTGGGTGACTCCACCGATGAAGTGCTCAAGCACCTGCATCGGCTCTGGGGTTTCGACATCCACCTGGAAACCCTGCAAGGCGACCAAGTGATGAAAACCCATCACGTGCCCCCCAGAAGCGAACAAGCCGAAGGCGACTATGGCCGCCTGGACCTGGCCGTCATTCATCTTTGATCCCGTTTTCGCCTCCGGACGTCTGACGCAAAGGTTATTCTGTCGGACCAACGGAGGTTTTTTATGCAGATCTATAAAGTTGGCGGCGCCGTTCGCGATCGCCTGCTGGGCATTCCCGTCACTGACGTCGATCGGGTCGTGGTGGGGGCCACCGCCGAGGAAATGCTCGCCAAGGGTTTTCGCCCCGTGGGGGCCGATTTTCCGGTATTCCTCGAGCCGAGGACTGGCGAGGAGTACGCCCTCGCCCGCACTGAGCGCAAAAGTGGCCGCGGCTATGGCGGCTTCGTGTTCCATGCCAGTCCTGAAGTGACCTTGGAGGAGGACCTGGTTCGCCGGGACTTGACCATCAACGCCATGGCAGAAGATGACCATGGCAATCTGACCGATCCGTACCACGGCCAGCGCGATCTGGAAGCCCGGATACTGCGTCACGTTTCTCCCGCTTTCGCCGAAGATCCGCTCAGAGTTTTGCGGGTTGCCCGCTTTGCCGCGCGTTATGCGCCGCTGGGTTTCAAGGTGGCGGACGAAACCCTCGAACTGATGCGCCAGCTTAGCGAGTCCGGCGAACTGGAGGCGTTGACGGCTGAGCGCAGTTGGAAAGAAATTTCCCGCGCCCTCATGGAAAAACAACCACAGGTATTTATCCAGGTCTTGCGCGACTGCACGGCCCTCAAGGTCTTGATGCCCGAGGTCGATGCGCTGTTCGGCGTGCCGCAGCCTGAAGCCCATCACCCGGAAATCGATACCGGCATCCATACCCTGAGCGTGCTGGCGCAAGCAGCACTGCACCAACAACCGTTAACGGTCCGCTGGGCCTGCCTACTCCATGACCTGGGTAAAGGTCTGACGCCTCAACACGAATGGCCGCGACACATCGCCCATGAGCACACGGGATTGAAGCTGATCAAAGCTGTCAACGAACGCTTCAAAGCACCGCGCGACTGTCAGGAACTGGCGTTATTGGTTGGCCAGTACCACACCCATGGCCATCGCGCCCTTGAACTGAAGGCGTCTACGCTGCTTGAGCTGCTACAAAGTTTTGATGTGTACCGTCGCCCCCAGCGCTTCGAGGAATTCATTGCGGCATGCGAGATGGATGCGCGGGGGCGCAAGGGGCTGGAGCAGCGAAGTTATCCACAGGCTGATTATTTGCGGGGGGCGGCAGCGGCAGCTCGGGGGGTGGCGGTGCAGCCTTTGCTGGAAAAGGGCTTCAAGGGGCCGGAGCTGGGCGAGGCGATCAAGCGCGAGCGCCTAAGGGTGTTGAAGGCCTACAAGGAGGCGGCTAGCTGACGGGGGTTTTGGGTCAACTTGCATTTGTGCCGGATGTACCGCCGTCATCGCGAGCAAGCTCGCTCCCACAGTGGACCTCGGCTGAACACAAGATATGCGCCCGCTGAAATTCTAATGTGGGAGCGAGCTTGCTCGCGATGACGGCAGCCGCCTCACAACAGATTCGACGGCGTCAACGGCTGACCTCGCCATTCGAAAGCCACCGGCGCCAGTACCTGGTCGATCTGCGCTTCTTCCCACAACGTGGCAAAGCTTTTGCCCACACCCGGATGAATCCGATCCGGTGCGATCAACGACAAAGGCCACAGGACGAAGGCGTTCTTGAGGATTTCCGCGCGCGGCAGGATCAGCCCATCGAAGTTGCCGACCTGTTCGCCATACAACAACACGTCGATATCCAGCGGCAACCCCTTGCGGTCCGGCGCGTAACGTCCGTTGTCCGCCTCGATGAACTTGAGGCGACGGTCCAGCTCCATCAGCGGCAAGTCGGTGAAGGCCGATACGACGAAATTGAAGAATGGTCCGCTCTTGATCCCCACCGGCTGGCTCTCGAACACCGCCGAACAGCGTATGTCCACGAGGAAACCGGCCAAGGCCTCAAGACCGGCGCACAAATGGGTTTCGCGCTCGATATTGCTGCCGAGCCCGAGAAAAACCTGAGTCAGCGACATCCGCGCTCGATCTCCACGCCAACACCGCTGGCTGCCGGTACGGCGCCAGGCTTGGTCACTTTCAGACGCAGCCAGGTGATCTTGAACTCGTCCATGAGCGCCTGGGCCAGCCGCTCGGCGAAGGTTTCGACCAACTGGAACTGCGCCTGCTCGGCAAACACCTGGATGCGCGACGAAACGCTGGCGTAGTCGAGTGCCAGGGTCAGGTCGTCGCCCGCGGCGGCCGGGCGGTTATCCCAGGCAAAGCTCAGGTCAAGCCGCAGGCACTGTCGGATGCCTCGCTCCCAGTCGTAGGCACCGATTACCGTGTCGACTTCCAGGCCCTCGATAAACACTCTGTCCAAGCACTCTTCTCCGCAGCACGACAAGGGCGCGATGCCCCGTTAGAATCAGGGCGTCCTCGCCCGGAATAGTTAGCATGTTTTGGTTACTGGCGATTCTCGCCTACCTGCTCGGCTCGCTGTCCTTCGCCATTTTGCTCAGCCGCCTGACCGGTCGCCCGGATCCGCGAATGAGTGGCTCAGGCAATGCCGGCGCCACCAACATGCTGCGCCTGGCCGGACGCAAACTTGCCATCCTGACCCTGCTGGGTGACCTCTGCAAAGGCCTTGTCCCGGTATTGATCGCCAGCCTTGCAGGGCTTTCGTTGCAGCAACAGGCCTGGATCGGCGTCTGTGCCGTCATCGGCCATCTATTCCCGCTGTACTTTCGCTTTCGTGGCGGCAAAGGTGTCGCCACCGCCGCCGGCATGTTGCTGGGCCTGTACCCGCCCGCCGCCCTGCTCGCGGTCTGCGCCTGGCTGCTGACGTTCTACCTGACCCGCACCAGCTCCCTGGCCGCGCTGATCGCCACGCCGCTGACCCTGCCGTTGCTGGCCTGGCAGGAACCGGCGGCCTTGCTGCCCATGACTGCGCTGGTTGCACTGATCGTCTGGCGCCACCGGGGCAATCTACGCGACCTGTTCGCCGGGCGCGAACGGCATTTTTAAATGCCGTTTCACAGGGGGGCCAACTGCTCCATGGGCCAACGCGCCTGCACGCTGATTGCCAGGCTTTCCTGCTGGCCAGCCTGCAAACGCTGGCAGCCGGCAAAGGCAATCATCGCGCCGTTATCTGTGCAGAACTCCGGCCGTGCGTAGTAAACGTCGCCCTTCATGTCACCGAGCATTTTCTCCAGCGATGTCCGCAAGGCCTGGTTCGCACTCACGCCTCCGGCGATCACCAGGCGCTTGAGCCCGGCCTGCTTCAGGGCACGCTTGCACTTGATGGTCAAAGTCTCCACCACGGCCTGCTGGAACGCCAGCGAGATGTCGCAACGGGCTTGCTCACTGTCGTCCCCGGCGCTGACACGCTGTTGCCAGGTGTTCAAGGCGAACGTCTTCAGCCCGCTGAAACTGAAATCCAGGCCAGGACGGTCGCACATCGGCCGCGGGAACACGAAGCGCCCATCGACCCCTTGTGTGGCCAGCCGGGAGATTTCCGGCCCACCGGGATAATTGAGGCCCATCATTTTGGCAGTTTTGTCGAACGCTTCGCCGGCGGCATCGTCGAGGGTTTCGCCCAGCAGTTCGTATTGGCCGATTCCATCAACCCGGATGAGCTGCGTATGGCCGCCCGAGACCAACAAAGCGACGAACGGGAATTCTGGCGGTTGCGACTCCAGCATCGGCGCCAGCAAGTGGCCTTCCATGTGGTGCACGCCCAGGGCCGGAATCCCCCAGGCAAAGGCCAGCGCCTGGGCGCAGGAAGCGCCCACCAGCAACGCCCCCACCAGGCCCGGGCCGGCGGTGTAGGCGATGCCATCGATCTCGGTCGGCACGCAGCCGGCTTCGGCCAGGACCTGGCGGATCAAGGGCAGCATGCGCTTGACGTGATCGCGGGAGGCAAGCTCGGGCACCACCCCGCCGTAGGCGCGGTGCAGGTCGATCTGGCTGAACAGCGCATCGGCCAGCAGCCCGCGTTCGCTGTCGTAAAGTGCGACACCGGTTTCGTCGCAGGAGGTTTCTAATCCCAGTACTAGCATGGGTTTGCGCCTTGTAGAGGCTGAATTCGAAGGCGCGCATAATAGTCGCCGCGTTGTGCCCCGACCAGCGGTTTTCGATCAGAGGCTTTGCATTCCGAGCGTTGAGGGGTTAACATCCGCAACCCTTAAAAACCGACGTCTTCAAGTGCTCTTTTGCCGCGAGGATGTTGACCCCGGTAATGAATGAAGGTAGCTCTGGATGCCAGCCGTCAAAGTAAAAGAGAACGAACCCTTCGACGTAGCTCTGCGTCGTTTCAAGCGCTCCTGCGAAAAAGCCGGTGTTCTGGCTGAAGTTCGTAGCCGCGAATTCTACGAGAAGCCGACTTCTGAGCGTAAGCGCAAGGCAGCAGCCGCTGTTAAGCGTCACGCCAAGAAAGTTCAGCGCGAGCAGCGCCGCGCCGTACGTCTGTACTAATACACAGACGTCCGTAGCAAGCTTCTGCCAAGCCCGGCCCTCAAGCCGGGCTTATGGCATTTGCGGAATAACGCTTGATGCTTCACCGTCGAAGCCGCAGACGCGACCAAGACAACCCGCTTCACCGCGTCAGACCTGGCTCTTTTGCCAGCGGTGCACGTCTTTCCTGACGAGCCTTCCAAGGCTACCGACGAGCACACCCTGATTCCTCTAACGACGATCAGCCCAAGGCACCTGCTTGCGTGCCCGCTTCATGAGCTATCCGAGGCCTGACCGGCCGTTACCGGACTCAGCGCAACACATTCAAACAGTCGAATACTGATAGTGATTAACGTCAGTGGATAATCGGCAGATACACTTCCCGACAGCGATGATGCAGACGACCCGGTCGAGCCACCGATTCAGCGTGCCTCAAACCCAGACCCGGTTACGCCTGCCGACTTCGGGTCCATATTTCGCGCAGTGATGATGAGAACGCCATGGCCGGGCTGATTCCCCAGAGCTTTATTGACGACCTCCTGAACCGCACCGACATCGTCGACGTGGTCAGCTCTCGCCTGCAAATGAAAAAAGCAGGCAAGAACTACACGGCCTGCTGCCCGTTTCACAAAGAGAAAACGCCCTCTTTCAGCGTCAGCCCCGACAAGCAGTTCTACTATTGCTTCGGTTGCGGCGCGGGCGGCAATGCCCTCGGCTTCATCATGGACCACGACAACCTGGACTTTCCCCAGGCTGTCGAAGAATTGGCCAAAGCCGCGGGCATGGAAATACCCCGCGAAGAAAGCGGTCGACCGCACAAACCACGCCAACCGACCGATTCGCCGCTTTACCCACTATTGACGGCGGCGGCCGACTTTTATCGCCAGGCTCTCAAAAGCCACCCAGCACGCAAGGCCGCGGTGGATTATCTCAAGGGCCGCGGCCTGACGGGCGAAATCGCCCGGGACTTCGGGCTCGGATTCGCTCCGCCCGGCTGGGACAACCTGTACAAGCATCTAAGCAGCGACACACTGCAACAGCGCGCCATGATCGACGCCGGCCTGCTGATCGAAAATGCCGAAACCGGCAAGCGCTACGACCGCTTCCGCGACCGGGTCATGTTTCCGATCCGCGACACACGCGGACGGATCATCGCCTTTGGTGGCCGGGTGCTGGGCGATGACAAGCCGAAATACCTGAACTCCCCGGAAACCCCGGTGTTCCATAAGGGCCAGGAACTCTACGGCCTGTACGAAGCGCGCAAGAACAACCGCAACCTCGACGAAATCATCGTCGTCGAGGGCTACATGGACGTGATCGCCCTGGCCCAGCAAGGCCTGCGTAATGCCGTCGCGACCCTGGGCACGGCCACCAGCGAAGAGCACATGAAGCGCCTGTTTCGCGTCGTGCCCAACGTGCTGTTCTGCTTCGACGGCGACCAGGCCGGCCGCAATGCCGCCTGGCGCGCACTGGAGGCTACCTTGCCGTGCCTGCAGGACGGACGCCGGGCGCGCTTCCTGTTCCTGCCCGAGGGCGAGGACCCGGACACCCTGGTACGCTCCGAAGGCACCGACGCATTCCGTGCGCGGATCAACCAGCACGCACAACCGCTGGCCGACTATTTTTTCCAGCAGTTGACCGAAGAAGCCGATCCGCGCTCCCTCGAAGGCAAGGCCCACATGGCCACCCTCGCGGCGCCGCTGATCGACAAGGTGCCCGGCGCCAATCTGCGCACACTCATGCGCCAGCGCCTGACCGAGATCACCGGTCTCAACAGCGAAGCGGTCAACCAACTGGTGCACAGCGCCCCCCAGGAGGCGCCGCCGGCATATGACCCAGGCATCGATTACGACGCGATGCCGGATTTCGCCGACTATCATCAACCCCAGCAGGATTACGCCCCGCAGCAGGAATGGACGCCAAAAAAACCTGGCAGCGGCGGCAAGAAATGGGACAAGAAACCCTGGGACAAGAACGGCAAGCGCGGCGATCGCGACCAGCCACGTGCCCCGCGCGTGCCGGCCGCCGTCGAACCACCAACACTGGCCGCCTTGCGCACCTTGCTGCACCACCCGCAACTGGCGGAGAAAGTCGAGGACGCAGGGCACTTCGCCGCCGAGGACCACAGCAATACGCAATTGCTGGTGGCACTCCTTGAAGCCGTGCAGAAGAACCCCAAGCTAAACTCTTTCCAGTTGATCGCACGGTGGCACGGGACCGAGCAGGGACGCCTTTTGAAGGCCCTGGCCGAGAAGGAATGGCTGATTGAGGGAGACAACCTTGAACAACAGTTTTTCGACACCATTACTAGCTTGTCCGCCCGCCAACGCGAGCGAAACCTGGAACAACTTCTGCGAAAAGCTCGCCAGAGCGAGTTGACCAGCGAAGAGAAAAACCAATTGCGCGACTTACTCAGCCGCAATGTTTGCGCATCAAACCCGACCTCAACTGGCGCGTGAGGTCACAGCTCAGGTATAATCCTCGGCTTGTTTTTTGCCCGCCAAGACCTTCAGTGGATAGGGTGTTATGTCCGGAAAAGCGCAACAGCAGTCTCGTATCAAAGAGTTGATCCTATTGGGTCGTGAGCAGGGCTACCTGACTTACGCGGAGGTCAACGACCACCTGCCGGAGGATATTTCAGATCCGGAACAGGTGGAAGACATCATCCGCATGATCAACGACATGGGGATCAACGTATTCGAGGTTGCTCCAGATAAGGATGCCCTTATGCTGGCCGACGCCGATACCGACGAGGCGGCCGCTGAAGAAGCGGCCGCAGCGTTGGCAGCGGTCGAGACCGACATTGGTCGCACCACGGACCCCGTGCGCATGTACATGCGTGAAATGGGTACGGTAGAGCTCCTCACACGTGAAGGCGAAATCGAAATCGCCAAGCGTATTGAAGAAGGCATCCGTGAAGTGATGGGCGCAATCGCGCACTTCCCTGGCACGGTTGACCATATTCTCTCCGAGTACACCCGCGTCACCACCGAAGGTGGCCGCCTGTCCGACGTCCTGAGCGGCTATATCGACCCGGACGACGGCATTGCGCCGCCTGCCGCCGAAGTGCCGCCGCCGATCGACGCGAAAGCCGTCAAGGCCGACGACGACACCGATGACGACGACGCCGAAGCGAGCGACGACGAGGAAGAAGCCGAAAGTGGTCCGGATCCGGTCATCGCCGCACAGCGTTTCGGCGCTGTGTCCGACCAGATGGAAATCACCCGCAAGGCGCTGAAAAAGCACGGCCGCAACAACAAGCAGGCGATTGCCGAGCTGTTGGCACTGGCCGAGCTGTTCATGCCGATCAAACTGGTGCCGAAGCAATTCGAAGGCCTGGTCGAGCGTGTTCGCAGTGCCCTGGATCGCTTGCGTCAGCAAGAGCGCGCGATCATGCAGCTTTGCGTGCGTGACGCCCGCATGCCACGTGCTGATTTCCTGCGCCAGTTCCCAGGCAACGAAGTCGACGAAAGCTGGACCGATGCATTGGCCAAGGGCAAGAGCAAATACGCCGAAGCCATTGCCCGCTTGCAGCCGGACATCATTCGTTGCCAGCAGAAACTCAGTGCGCTGGAGGCCGAGACTGGCCTGAGCATCGCCGAGATCAAGGACATCAACCGTCGCATGTCGATCGGCGAGGCCAAGGCCCGTCGCGCGAAGAAAGAGATGGTCGAAGCGAACTTGCGTCTGGTGATCTCCATCGCCAAGAAGTACACCAACCGCGGCCTGCAATTTCTCGACCTGATCCAGGAAGGCAACATCGGCCTGATGAAGGCGGTGGACAAGTTCGAATACCGTCGCGGCTACAAGTTCTCGACTTATGCCACCTGGTGGATCCGTCAGGCGATCACTCGCTCGATCGCCGACCAGGCCCGCACCATCCGTATTCCGGTGCACATGATCGAGACGATCAACAAGCTCAACCGCATTTCCCGGCAGATGCTGCAGGAAATGGGTCGCGAACCGACGCCGGAAGAGCTGGGCGAACGCATGGAAATGCCTGAGGACAAGATCCGCAAGGTATTGAAGATCGCCAAAGAGCCGATCTCCATGGAAACCCCGATCGGCGATGACGAAGACTCCCATCTGGGTGACTTCATCGAAGACTCCACCATGCAGTCTCCGATCGATGTCGCCACGGTCGAGAGTCTCAAGGAAGCGACTCGCGAAGTACTCTCCGGCCTCACTGCCCGTGAAGCCAAGGTACTGCGCATGCGCTTCGGCATCGACATGAATACCGACCACACCCTCGAGGAAGTCGGTAAGCAGTTCGATGTGACCCGTGAACGGATTCGCCAGATCGAAGCCAAGGCGTTGCGCAAACTGCGCCACCCGACGCGAAGCGAGCATCTGCGCTCCTTCCTCGACGAGTGACCTTCAAAACCCCCGGCCCTGCCGGGGGTTTTGTTATGCACAGATAAAATCCCCTTCGTTACGCTCCTCACCCCCCTGTTGCCCGTCTACACTCGAATCATCCTCCCAAGCCATGACGAGACAGTGATGCCCAGACTGACGGCCGCGCTTTTGCTGTCATTGATCACCTGGACCGCAACAGCTGGCGCGTTGACGCTCACCGATGAGGAGCTCCGCTGGCTCAAGGACCACCCCGACCTGCGCCTGGGTATCGACGCCTCATGGCCGCCGTTTGAGTTTCGCGACGATCAAGGCCGCTATCAGGGCTTGGCCGCCGACTACATTGAGATCATCCGTGAACGCTTGGCCGTCAAGCTCACGCCCGTCGAGCCGGCCAGCTGGACTGCCGTGCTCGAGCAGGTCGTACAGGGCAAGATCGACCTATTGCCGGGCATCATGTCCACCCCGGAACGCCAGAATTACCTGGCATTTACCCGCCCCTACCTGGATTTCCCCATTGTCATCCTGGCCCATCGCGGTGGCGCCCAGCCCCACAGCCTCAAGGAGCTATACGGGCTGAAAATCGCCGTAGTGGAGAACTATGCCCCCCATGAATTGCTGCGCAACCATCATCCCGACCTGAACCTCGTGGCGCTGCCCAACGTCAGTTCAGCCCTGCAAGCGCTGGCAACCGATGAAGTGGACGCGGTAGTGGGCGATCTGGCTTCCAGTGTCTGGAGCCTGCGCCAGCTCAAGCTCGAAGGTCTTTATGTCAGCGGGGAAACGCCCTATCGCTATCAATTGGCAATGGCCGTTCCTCGCGACAACAAGGTATTGGTGGGCATCCTGGATAAAGTCCTGGCAGACATGAGCCCGGCCGAGGTCGCCGAGATCCAGCAGAAGTGGATCGGCAATGTGCACGACTATCGCCAGCTCTGGTCAGACTTACTGTTTTACGGCCTGCCTGCGCTGCTGCTCCTGGTCGGCATATTGGCGGTGGTGATTCGCATCAATCGCCGGCTCAGCTCGGAAATCGCCCGCAGGGTCGAGCTTGAGCAGGAGTTGCGTAGCAGCGAATACCATTACCGCGGGTTGGTGGAGAGCCTGTCGGCCATTGCCTGGGAGGCAAGGGTCAGCGATTTCACCTACAGCTACGTGTCGCCTCACGCTGAAGACCTGTTGGGCTACCCCCTCTCCCATTGGCTGGTCCCAGGTTTCTGGCGCAACATCATTCATCCGGCAGACCTGATCCGAGCCCAGAGTTACTGCGATCATGAAGTACTGGCGGGTCGCGACCACTGCATTGATTACCGGGTAATCACGGCCGATGGTCGCTGCCTGTGGGTGCGCGACATCGTCAGCCTGATCGAGCACGGACACGAACCGCTGATGCGCGGATTGATGATCGATATCAGTGAAGCCAAGCGCACCGAGGAAGCACTGCGTCTTTCGGAGCAGAAATTTGCCTCGGTGTTCCGCCAGTGTCCGGACATCCTGGTGATTGCACGGCTGTTGGACGGTTGCCTGCTGGAGGTCAACAAGGCCTTCGAAGAGCAGATCGGCCTGAGTGCCGCAGAAGTGGTGGGGCGCAACGCAACCGAACTGAATATCTGGGGCATCCAAGGCGTGGGGCCGAGCCTGTTGCAGCGTTTGCAGGCCGGCAGTATTCGCAACCTGGAAATGCCCTTTCGCCGAAACAACGGCCAGGTGTTCACCGGGCTGATCTCCGCTGAGCCCTTTGACCTCGACACAACGCCAGCCCTGGTCGTGGTGGTACGAGACATCAGCCAGCTCAAGGAAACCCAGCAGCAATTGCAGACGTCCGAAGAGAAGTTCGCCAAGGCGTTCCACGCCTCGCCCGATGGCCTGCTGCTGTCCCGGCAAAGCGACGGTTTGCTGATTGAAGTCAACGAAGGGTTCAGCCGCATTACCGGCTTCAACAGCGCCCTGTCGGTGGACCGCTCCACCCTGGACCTGGGCATTTGGGTCAATCTCAACGAGCGCAAGCAGATGCTCGACCTGCTGAAACGGGACGGCTTCGTCAGGGATTTCAGCTGCCATATCCGTCGCAACGACGGGCAGATACGGCTCTGCGAAGTGTCCAGCCGCCCACTGCCCATCGGCAACGAAGACTACATGCTGACCATCGCCCGGGACATTACCGAACGCCACATGATGCAGGAAAAACTGCAACAGGCCGCCACCGTGTTTGAGAGCACTGCCGAGGGCGTGCTGATCACCGATACCCAACAACATATCAGTGCCGTGAACCGAGCCTTCACTGAAATCACCGGCTACAGCGAAACCGAAGCCTTGGGCCACACACCCCGGCTGTTGGCTTCCGGCCTGCATGACAGCGCGTTTTACGCGGCAATGTGGCACCAGTTGACCGCGGAGGGGCACTGGCAGGGAGAGATCTCCAACCGGCGCAAGAACGGCGAGCTGTACCCCAGTTGGCTGACCATCAGCGCGGTACGCAATCGGGACCGACAAATCACCCATTTCGTCGCGGTCTTCGCCGACATCTCCAGTCTCAAGCACGCCCAGGCCCGGCTCGATTACCAGGCTCACCACGACCCGCTGACGGGCCTGCCCAATCGCACGCTGTTCGAAAGCCGCTTGCTGGCGGCTCTTAACAGCCAGCAGGAAAACGGTAGCCAGGGTGCCGTGCTGTTCTTGGACCTGGACCGCTTCAAGCACATCAATGACAGCCTCGGACACCCGGTCGGCGACCTGCTGCTCAAGGGCATCGCCGTGCGCTTGCGCGAGCAGTTGCGCGACATCGACACCGTGGCGCGCCTGGGCGGCGACGAATTCATTATCCTGCTGCCGGGCCTGCAGCAGCCCAGCGATGCCGAGCACATCGCCCAGAAACTGTTGAACTGCTTTACCGCACCTTTCCAGGCCGGCGAGCACGAGTTCTTCATCAGCGCCAGCATCGGCACCAGCCTCTACCCGCAGGATGGCTGCGACGTCGCCACGCTGGTCAAGAATGCCGACGCGGCGATGTACCGCTCCAAGGCCAAGGGCCGCAATCGGGTGGAGAAATACACCCGCGACCTCACCGCCCAGGCCAGCGAGCGCGTGGCCTTGGAGCACGAACTGCGCCGCGCGATTGAACGCAACGAGCTGTCACTGTCCTTCCAACCGAAAATCAGCCTCGTCGACAACCGACTGGTGGGCGCCGAGGCACTGATTCGCTGGTATCACCCGACATTTGGCGATGTCCCGCCCGAACACTTCATCCCGTTGGCGGAAGAAAACGGCATGATCCTGCAAATTGGCGACTGGGTACTGGAGCGCGCCTGCCGGCAACTGTGCGAATGGAACAGCACTTACGAAAGCCTAGGCCCACTGTCGGTCAACCTGGCCGGCGCCCAACTGCGCCAACCCAACTTGCTGGGGCGAATCGAACAACTGCTGCGCGAGCACCAGCTCCAGCCCGACTTATTGCAACTGGAGATTACCGAGAACTTCATCATGAGCCAGGCCGAAGAGGCCCTGACGGTGCTGCACCAACTGAAGAACCTCGGCGTGCAACTGGCCATCGACGACTTCGGCACGGGCTACTCCTCCCTGAGTTACCTCAAGCGCCTGCCGCTGGACATCCTCAAGATCGACCAGTCCTTCGTCCGTGGCCTGCCCGACGACCCCCACGACGCGGCCATCGTGCGGGCAATCATCGCCCTGGGTCGCAGCATGCAATTCACCATCATCGCCGAGGGTGTCGAAACCCTGGCCCAGCAGCAATTCCTGACCGAAGAAGGTTGCGAACAGATCCAGGGCTACATCGTCAGCCTGCCCCTGTGCGCCGACGAGTTTGCCGCAACGTTTCTTCGTGTGACCGTATCGGATTTTTCGGATAGCACAGCCGAGAAACCGTCGCTATAATCCGCGACCTACTGAGGGCCTATAGCTCAGTTGGTTAGAGCAGAGGACTCATAATCCTTTGGTCCACGGTTCGAGTCCGTGTGGGCCCACCATCTTGAAAGCCGCGCATTGCGCGGCTTTCGCGTTTCTGGCGGAATCATCACAGATACAGTCCTATGGTCCAAAGGTACAAATTAGGTACAGTGCGGCTTCGCTTGCACGCCTTTGGAGTCCTTCAGATGGCCACAATCGTTAAAACCCCTGCCGGCACCTGGAAGGCCGTCATCCGCAAAACCGGATGGCCGACCAACGCCAAAACCTTCCGCACCAAACGCGACGCCGAAGACTGGTCACGACGCACCGAAGACGAAATGGTGCGTGGTGTATATATCCAGCGCAGCGGCTCTGAGCGACTGACGCTCGAAAAGGCGCTCCAGCAATACCTCCGTGAAGTGAGCCCTACCAAGAAGCCCACAACGCAGAGAGCGGAAGCAACCAAGGCGCAGCAACTGATACGACACCTGGGGAAGTATTCCCTCGCGGCATTATCGTCCGAAGTGATCGCCAACTATCGCGATACCCGACTGGGCTCACTCACCAACCGCGGCAATCCCACGAGTAACAACACCGTGCGGCTGGAGCTAGCTTTACTGAGCCATCTGTTCACGGTTGCGATTCAAGAGTGGGGCCTTGGATTGACCTTTAACCCAGTGCTCAATATTCGTAAGCCGAGCCCAGGCGAAGGTCGTGACCGTCGTCTATCCCCAGAGGAGGAACGACGACTACTGGCAGCCGTGAACAACCACAGCAACCCCATGCTTGGGTGGATCGTCCGTATCGCTCTGGAAACGGGAATGCGCTCTTCGGAAATCACAGGCCTACGTCGCCACCAAATCGATCTCAAAAGACGCGTGGTCCGCCTCTCAGATACCAAGAACGACAGCGCACGTACTGTTCCTCTAAGCAGGCTGGCAACGGTGACCCTCCAGGCCGCACTTGATAACCCTACCCGGCCACAGGATTGCGATCTTGTATTCTTCGGCGAGCCTGGGAAAGACGGAAAACGACGTCCCTATGCGTTTACCAAAATCTGGGGAGTGCTCAAAAAGACGTTCGGAATGCCTGACTTGCGCTTTCACGATTTACGACATGAGGCGGTTAGTCGATTCGTCGAGGGAGGCCTTTCTGATCAGGAGGTGTCAGCTATCAGTGGACATAAATCCATGCAAATGCTGAAACGCTACACACATCTCCGGGCTGAAGATCTGGTAGGTCGGCTAGATCGGATAAAAAAATTAAAAACCGCATGAAATATTTCTATCTAGACGACCACATCAATAAATTTCGCAACTAGCTGATATACAAATAATTAAACCCACCCGCCAAGTAACAAAAGACCAAAACAATATATTTTGGCAAACACAAATATCCATTTTTGGAAATTACCAATAGGTGAACATGGTCAATGGATCGACGCTACTGCATTTGACCAAACAAACAACAACCAGAAGAATACGTCCACTTACCCATAACTTAGGTGGACTTACAAATGACAACGGAAGAATACATGCTCGAGCGATTTGGCCCGCTTATGAGCATCGCGGATATTGCTTCGCTATTGGGACGCTCTCCAGATGGGGTTCGAGTAGCTCTTTACTCAAACACTGATGTGTCCCGAAAACTACACCCCACAATGATGAGAGTGGGGCGCCGAGTCTACTTCCGCACACTACAAGTTAAAGATGCCCTTGCACTGGATAGCAACAGCACTTCCCAGGAAACGCATCAATGAAACAGGACGATCGCAAAGAGCCGCAACCAAGCTCGGCGATCAGAGTAAAACGCCGTGCGTATTCGTCCGTCCCCGACGACATTTTGACTGACAGACGCTTGAGCTGGAGAGCCCGTATTGTCCTGTCATGGATGCTCGGACGCAGTCCTGAATTTGAGTTGCGGATTGGCCCTATCCGTAGACTATTCGGGCTTAGCGAGCAGCAGTGGTCGAAGGTTCGCTGGGAACTACAAAATACAGGCTACTTCCAGCAAGAGCGTGTACAGGGCGAACATGGAAAATTCGTATGGTTCCACGTAGTCACCGACACCCCAGAAATTCCATCCCCTACAAAACCAGGGGATGGTTCTCCACAGGCTGGTGGACCAGAGGGTGGCAGGCCATCGCATGGAGAAAATGGGGATATACCAACTAGACGTTCTACCAATTACGAAAGAACCAAAAAGATAAATACCACTACAACAGATACGGCGGTTTCAAACACCAATCGCGAATCGCTGATATGGCCTCACCTATCAGAGACCGAGAAGAACGCTATTGCAGATTTGCTAGCAGGAATACCTCAGAAAAGGGCGCAGGAACTGCTCGACGAACTTGCGAGCGCATTGGAAGCGCAAAGCATCAGAACAAGCCCTAGCAGGTGGTTTAGAGCTGTGGTTTCTCGATGCAAGAAAGGTGAGTTCAACCCTGCGGGAGCACTAGCCATTGCAGCCAAGCGCAATGCATCAACCACTTCAAGATCTGCCAAGCCAATCAAAGCAGCGCCAAGCTCACCTTATCGTGCTCAATGTCACATGCAGGAGATTAAAGCGTTGCTTGGAATAAGGGGTTCATCTTCTACGGATCGGGAGGAAAGCGTGACCGCCGTTTTTTCATCTCAACAAAAAGAGTGGCAACCATGAAGGATTTCTCTGTCTATCTCACTTTCATTGTCAGCATCACCATGTTGCCGGCCGCCTACGCTCAAATTCCCGTAACGGTGACAACCCAGGCAAGTGACTCGCCAATGACCATGGCTGAATTCGCGGCCAACACAGCGCGCTGGGCACAGCAAGTCGAGCAAATGACTTCGCAAATTGACCAGATGAAGCAGCAATACCAGTCGATCACCGGATCGCGTGGCCTGGGCACCATCATGAATAACCCAGCTCTTCGAGATTACCTACCGCAAGACTGGCAGCAGGTTTACGACTCCGTACAGAGCGGCGGCTATGCCGGCCTGAGTGGAAGGGCGGCCCAGATCTACAACGACAGAAAGGTCTACGACGCCTGCTCACAGTTCACGACGACCCAGCAGAGAACTTCATGCCAAGCCCAGGCGGTAAAGCCGTCGCAAGACAAAGCTTTCGCCCTGGACGCCTACGACGCAGCCAAAGGCCGCTTGAGGCAGATCGATCAGTTGATGGGAAAGATCAACGACACCGCAGATCCCAAGGCTATTGCAGAGCTACCGGGTCGGATTTCGGCCGAGCAAGCGATGATTCAGAACGAGCAAACCAAGCTCCATATGTACCAGATGGCGGCCCAGGCGGAGGACCGTCTACAGCGGCAGCAACAGCGGGAAATCAATGCTCAGCTCGTCGATAAGCGTGGGCACTCGAGATTGCAAACCTTCAACCCACTCGACCAGTAAGGGGAACGCCATGCCAATTTTTTATCTTTTTTCCATTGCCGTCGCTAGCTTTTACGCGAGCTTGATCATCAGCTTTTGGCTGGCCGTGCGCCGCGTCGGAAAGCTCAAGGCTGCCTATCGCCTGGAATGGCAGGTTTTCAATTTCGACGTGATTGGGACCTTCTGGGCCGCACTGGTTATTTTCTGGGCTGCGTATGACTGGCTTAACCTGCCCACCAGAGGATTCGAAAGCTGGGAGTGCTGCTTCTACGCGGTCATTTCAAGTCTCGCAGCGGTGGGTATGGGTTACTTCAACGGTCGCGAACGATTCACCAACCCCACTCATGCCGGAATAGCTGAATCCGCACTCCGATTTCTTGCAACTCGACACATCATTACGGCAGCCGAGGTAGCGCATGCCCTGCGCACGATGTCGCTGCCCATTACATCGGGAGTGAAGAAATGAAAAAGGTCTCCTTCGTTCTCGCGGTCGCAGTCATCCTGGCCGGTTGTGGCGAAAGCACGCCAGTTCGAACCGTTGATTGGTACAAGAGTCACGATGCGGAACGTAAAAGCATGATCCTCAAATGTGAGGAAAATCCGGGCGAACTGGCAACGACGCCGAATTGTATCAACGCCAAAACCGCGGCCAATCATCTAGCGGTCGATAAACGGGACTACCCCAGGTTGGTCCCATCCAATCCACTGAAAGGAGGCTCGTGACATGGAGTGGACCGTATTTCAATGGATCGGCGGAAGCCTGGACGCGATGCTGAACACCTTCGTTTCACAAACGGCATCGAATGTGATTTTGGGTTTCCAGTTGACGATACTTACCTGTGTCACTCTCTACATCACGTTGACAGGCTATGCGATCAGCTCCGGCGCGGTGGAGGCGCCTTTTCCAACGTACCTCAAACAATGCATCAAGATCAGCATCATTGCTGCTTTTTGCATGACGGTAGATTCCTATACAGCAACGGTCATATCGGCGATTCACGGATTAGAAAGCGGCCTAGCCGACATCGTGTCCACATCGAATGCGCACTCCACCAATATCTATCAAGTGCTGGACGAATCGACGAACAAAGGGCTCAACGTTGCTTATGACATGCTCGGCAAAGCAGCAAAACGGGAGTTCTATGAACTGGGACAGATGTTCTGGGATGCCCTAAACGCGCTTCTGATGGCGATGGCTGTGTTTCTGATCCATCTACCGGCCGCAGCAACCATAATTCTGGCCAAACTTGGCCTGGGCGTGCTGCTGGGAATCGGGCCGATATTCATCGCTGCACTCATGTTCCCCGTCACAGCCCAATGGTTCGACCGATGGTTCCAGCAGGCGCTTTCATTCGCTCTGGAGATCGCCATCGCGATGGTTGTTGTCACTGTCGGGGTTGCTCTCTTCAAACACCTTTTTGATCAGGTAATTGTCGTAGGTGATGACAACCCCATCACCTCTTTTTTCCAGATCCTGGCGACAGCCCTCCTCATCTTCTTTGCACTTAAGAAAACGAGCGGGCTGGGCTCATCCTTGGCCGGAGGTATTTCGTTCGGAGCCGTCACCTTCCGCAACATGGCTGATGCCGTCGGGAATGTTGTCAATCCGAAAACGGCGCGGCGTGATATGCAGTCCGGGATGATGGTCACAGCAGGTCGCACCAACCACATGGTGGCGGGCAATACAGTTTGGAATCCGGCCTACCGTCAGCACGTCTTGCAAAACCTTGGAAAGAACTGGGGCCCCGCAACGGGTGGCTCCGTTAAAGGTAATTGAAGCCATTACCGCTGCGCGCCCTACGGGCTTACCCAAAGGGGTACTGCCCCTCTGGACACCTGCCCTCGCCGGGAGGCAGGGGTGCAGGGAGTAAAGCGCCCCTGCATCCCTGCCCTGAGGGTAAGGGCACTCCATCGGCATCAAGGGTACGCTTCGCCGGCATCCTCGCCCGGTCCACTCGCTACGCTCGCGGCTGCGGCCTCCGGTCCCGCCCTTGACGCCGATTCCGGCGCACGATCAACATCCAGCGCTAGCTCTGTCGTAGGAAGTGACCCTACGGTTCCTCGCCAGCCCCATCGCGACATTTCACGAACTCAGTCAAATCAATTTCTCCATTGATGAAACGCCTTGCGCGTTTCTCATCGGCCTTGCTGAGCTGAAAGCCTTCTAAGCCAACAGACGAGCGTGCGTAGTTAACTGCTTCCTCTCTACGCCGCCGTTCAGCATCAGAGATTTGGGGATGATGATTTTTGTCCATCAGCCAGCCCTACCGTCCAGCCCATATGATTTAAATTTTACTTGGTAAGCCAGCACAACGCGATTTCGTGGAGAAACCAGGCCAAGCGAGCAACGACACCACCTAGTATCACGGCCTCTGATGGCTGCGAACGGTCCAGATCACAGCTAAAAATTTCGTCATGACGAAATTTTCGAGAAGGGACCCGGACTCAGTGATAACGCGCACCTTCCTTCCGATCACCCTGGAGAAATGCATGACATCATCAACGCTCTCACGCGCTATGCGTGACAAAGCCACTGAACTGCAAAACCAGATGGTTGACGTGATGGAACGCTTTGCTAACGAGAATCCCGGCATTCCTGCGCAGATCTTGATGGCAGGACTTGGACAATTAGTCGTCCAATTTTCGGTTAGCCAGGTTGGCCCAGACATGACCATCCGATTCCTCGATGATTTAAGAGAGGCTGTCCGAAGAATCGAACAGGCGCATTAATTCCTACCCGTTCGAGCCCCTTGAGCCGGCGAAGAGCACATCGGAGTGGTTGGAAAATGCCGCTTCCAGAGTCTCTAACGCTTTCTGGCTGTAATCGGCGTCAAGGGCGGAACCGGAGGCCGCTGCCGCGAGCGTAGCGAGTGGACCGGGCGAGGATGCCGGCGAAGCGTACCCTTGATGCCGATGGAGTGCCCGCACCCTTCGGGCGGGGTTGCAGGAGAGTTTTTTCCTCCTGCAACCCTGCAACCGGCGAGGGCGGAGAGTCCAGAGGGGCAGCGTCCCTTTGGGCAAGCCCGAAGGGCGCGCAGTCTGACCCATCCCATTTTTGCTTCACAACTCACTCGGCATTTCTCGTTCGCACTCTGCAAAACCACGTTTCTTTTCCCAAGCTCGGCATTCCTTCGTCATGACTAAGAATCGGAGACCTGAGAGGGCTAGTGCAGGATAGGCAAGACGCCGTGACTTCGTCATACAGGCTCATTCTGAGCAAGCAAAGCCGCTTCTCTCATTAGCGGCGATAATTTCGTCATGACGAAAAAACACGGTGTGCAAGCGCTACGGAGGGCTAAGGCAGGATAGGCAAAACGCCGGAGTACTGTGCGCACAACACCGTGTCGGACGATCCAGGAGAATCGATATAATTAACCAGTCGCAGTTAGGACCGACTTGATCAGCCGTTTGTATTAACCAGCACACCGGGTGGCCTCGACCGGCAGAAGCCGACCATAAGCTGACGCCCATTGGCGACCAACCTCTGGCCGATCTCCCTTACAATGACCGGCTGAGATCCGACCCAGCCCCGCCTTTCGGCCCGCCAATCTTCTAACCCCAACTAGCCATGCAAAGCAGGCACGAAGGGCCCCAAAATTACGTAATTAGTCTCGAGCTCCAGTACTGGGTAACGCTAACGGCCATGACACCTTTTGAATTTTTTGCCACTGCCGCACAGACAGAGATCATTCCGCCCGGGCTTTGCGATATTCAAGGGAGGAACGGAATTTTTCGGCTGCTTGAGATTCACAGCCCGCGTAGGTTTTGCCATACGCGTGGCGTCTTCGTAAATATGAGAGTTTTCTTCCGTTCGCTCTGTCGGCACATGGACGGTGAAGGGTTGCGCCCGGTGATATGTTCCATCGGCACTAGCCTCTGCCATGACGCAAGTGATGCTAGAAGTCTTGACTGCCAATGCAGCTGAGCAGGCCTTGTCATTTACCTTTGTCCAGTCAGCTTGTTGGTCCTCGCGTTGAAGCCAAACGAATAGCGGTTGGCCTTCCCCGCCCAGAAGAAAGTATCGAGCAGGATGCTGGTTCAAGGTTTGGCGAAGGTCAGAAAGCATCTTTGCCAGATTAATTCGGCCATCCTCTCCAAGATCACGGATATGACTCTCCGCTGAAAGCCATCCACATCCTCGGGTGGCGTCAAGCGCTTTAAGCAGCTTCAGCACTTCCTCCGGGAAGTCCTGCCTCGGAAATGGCCTGCATTGCCAGTTTACATCCTCGAAGCTCTTGTCGACGATTTCGCTCATACCGTTCCAGATAAGCATGTCCACATTGCCCCCTTTCAACTGGTCGGCAATGGTTTGATCGAACCGGTTCTTTTTCAAATACGCACCGAGGTGGTCGACCTCATCAAAAAGATGAGCCTGGCGTATCCCCGCCACGGCCTGCCTTACCTCCATGTAGTGGGCGAATTCGCCGGGTGTGGGCAGGAAGCGCTTGAGCACGAACAGGTCGTCGATGGACATTGAAACGAAGCCGTGTTTTCCAAGAAGCGGCTTAATCTCCGGCAGTTTCTTGCAGTACGCCGAGAAAGGAGAGAACGACTCGACCGTCAGCCCAATCGGCACCATCACTCGGTAGTCAGCGCGGCGGACACGGCCGCACTCTTCATATTTGCCGTCCACCTGTTGGTAGAGCGGCACTTCATCTGCAGAGTTAAGATAATTAAAGAAGCGCTCACATTGTTTATAGGCCTTGAGTACCAAGTCCTGGACGGACTGGGCGTGGCGACCGAAATCAAGCGCTGGTGATGCGATGGTAGCGGCCGCGCCGGCCTTGGCTTCAACTAAGAACAACACGTCATCAACGAGTATAAGAGTGTCGTTTTCGGACCACTTATTACTGGCGGGGTCCTTGTAGTAGACCTCTTGGAAAACGGTGGCGCCGGGGAGCTGGGTGGCAAGGATGTCGGCGAAGGCAGCTTCGCTCATAACTTTCTGTCGATTTTCAAAGGTCTTTTTGTAGTCCGATTTTCTCTGAAGGAGGTTGTAGAGAAGTGCGCGATATCCCGCATCGCGAGTGAAGCATGGGTCTACGGCGTAGTAGTCCGATCCAAGCTGGATTAGTGGTTTCTTTCGGGCGGGTAGAGTCCGATAGGGTGTCCCTGCGAAATCACCCGCTGCAAAGAATTCAGTTTCTTCCCCGCGCTGGTACGAAAGGTCCGCCAGCAGCGCAGGTGGTAGCTTTGTGTGAAAGCTCACGTTGGCTATGCCGCCCCGAAACATGTCATCCACTGCACGCTCGGCTGCTTTCGTTCGTTCCATATTGACTGCAGTCCACGCCTCCATGACGTGTTCTAAAGGCTTACCCTGTGCCGCGGCAAAGGCCTGTGCTGCCTCAAGCTGATCCATCATCACCATGATAGCGTTAGCATGCCCAGAACGCGTGGAGTCGGACATGGCCTGGAAGCCTTCCGCTATATCGGAGGCACTAACACCGTACACTTCCTTCAGTACATCATCGTGAGGCGCCAGAACGTACTGGTAGAACTCGCCTTCCAAGACTTGGTAGCGGTTCCCGCGCAGCATGACCCACGTGGATTTCGCATGGAATTCAATGTCGGACGTGTCAGGACCGAAGATGCCGTCTTTCGTGTCGGCGGACGAGACCATAGCGAAAATCATGGCCTGCTCTCGCAGTTTGCAGGCAAGTTCATACAGTTCGGCGCACTGGCCTTCGTTGAATGTTACGACTGCAGGGGCGACGTCTGACGCAAGAACCGCGTGCACGTACTCTAGCAGGAACTGATTATCATTGATCAGATTATCCGGGCGGTCCGCTTCTTGCTGTCCTTCAGTCACACTTTGGTGTGCCATAGCTTTCATCATGTGCTGGGCGTAGATATAACCGAGCAAATCATGCGGAGGCATGGCGACAATCAGTTCGCGCATGCGGGCGGCCGTGACTGCCATCTCATTTAACAAGGAAGCCGCGGCTTCTTCTCTTACTTTTTCATCCATAACTATTTATGCCTGAAGTCGCTGCTGCCTAGAACCATACAGAGTCGATTCTCAGCGCGCCGCAAGTAAAAAGTAATTCACCGATTTTATGGCTAGCTCAAACCTCCGATTTTGGCCGTCTGCTGCCCTCCCTCAAGAGCCAGGGTCGACTTCCGACAGCAACAGTGTGCCGGTCAAATCCGACGCAACCGACTGATCAGGTCGATTAAAAATGAATGAGCAAGTGATGCAAACGGGTGGTCGGGTGGTTTGCAATTATCCAGCCTCCTCACCGAGTAGAAGGTGTAGGTGGGCTAGTGCAGGATAGGCATACCACCGGTAAAGTACCCAGGTATTAAGCTGCTGCCTACGAGGAGACTGCAATGCAAAGCCAGACTGATTGGCAACTGTTCAACATCGACTCGTTGATTGAGGAGCTTCGCGGCGAAGCACCTGATGGTACAACCCTCGATTTGTATGTCGCCTCATTGGCCTTCAAAAACTTCGACTTTGTTATGCGGCGACTGCCCTTCGTGTTTGAAAGCGTGACCTACAGCCCGAATGTCTGGCAAACGCTGGTGCAAGCAGCGCCGCTGAAATTCCGAATACGCGATACGCGAGAAGAGGTGCTGGTATTTGTTCAGACCGAACTCTGCGGCTGCTTACGCACTTATCGCTTTAAACGACGATGGGATTTGACCGCCGATGAAATCGTTACCAACGGATGGGTAACGCTACCCACAACCCAAGCCCTCTATGACCAGCTCGATACGCCAGCAGCCAGATCAGTGCATGACGCGTGGCACGCATGGAGAACCCAAACCACACAAGAACCGACAGCCTTAGCTGAGGGCCGCTTCCAGAACACGTCGGTTACCCATTCATTGATCTTCTCCGGGGTAGGTGGCTGTGTGGCTTGTGCAGCCCCGGCCGTCGCTTCTGCACGTACAACCCTAGGAACTGATGCAGGCAGAGGGGTGCTCATCCAGTTGCCCCTCTGTGCGGTTCATATGGAGTCCGCACGACAGCAACCTAGCGTGATGCGATTTCTCGAGTCTTTGTTTTCAATGTCACTGAATCTCCCCGACGTTGAGCGCGCAGAGGCAATCCCGGATGAGCTAATTCCTCATATACACACCCTGGTCGCCGAGGGACTTGATGGCGAGGTGGGAAAAGCAGAAAAGCGACGACGTGGCTGGCACTTAAGAATTCCGCTAGCTGGAGGATGGCATTGGCTGCTGCGACTGAACACCCTAATGGACTATGCTTACATGCTATACCAGCCCGGCGTATCCAAAGAGGTGTATCGGGCTGACTCCGCGCCGGATCACCCCGATCTGCCATTCTTTCCAGATCATGAGCACTCCAAACCTTACAAAAAAAGCGACAGGACAGCGCCCAGCTTCTTATATGGAAATCCGCTGTTTGATCTCAAACGTCTACGCGACGTGGAACGAGATCTACGAAATGATTGATCAATGCGAGGCATGGCCACGTTACCGGGCCCTGTGAATCAAGGTCCCGCAGCTGAGGGCGCTTGTATCTCAAGGGCCCCTACTAACTTTTCGAGGCTAGGCATCCGTGTCAATCAATTATGGTGACCTGAGTTGAAGTGAAAAGCTTGCTGGATACTATTTCCCGCTTAGCCGACTCAGGGCTGCTACTGAAAATTATTATTTTTAGATCCTTGGCCGCTCGCGAAAAACAAACATATGCCAAATTGTAACTTTTCGTCTTCTGACCTTCAGTAGGTTCTTTTCCAGAGGTCTGAGGTGTGAATAACTTAGAAAAGCTATATTGATTCCAATTTGCTTCGACATCATCAAAAACTACTAAAACCTTGGGAAACTCCTCCCCTTTAACACCATGCTGCGTACTATAAGGTGTCATCTTAGAAATAAACTTGCAAAATGCAGGTAACTCTTCGCAAGTAAACTTGAAAAACTCGTCGCATAACCAATCCCCCTTGTCCATATAATGAATCTCATCATCATATTCTTCCATGCGTGGAGCACGAAAAAGATGTTCTTCCAGCCTGTCATTTTTGTGAAAAAGGTCGTTATCACGTGCGAACCGCAGAACGTCAAGGGTCGTTCCTGTCTTCCAAATATCACTCAAACTTTTAATACTATTTCTTATTTCCAATGAAACATCTCTAAGAGATTTATTCTTATTCTTTCCTTCGGGATCCAACGCGGGGCTTGCTTCTCTGAGCAATGCAGATATTGCAGCCCAATTTTCGGCTTCAAAATAATTAATCAAAGGCACCAGATTCTTTACAAATGGCGAAATAAGATAGTGACTCCCCTCTTTAAAAGCATCCTCTGAGTTTTGTGACGAATAAGAACCAGTGAATAATTTGTTCAGTTTTGAGAAACCTAGACGAACAGCTATCATCTGCCGAGTTAGATATAGCTGCTTAACCTCACCATCCTCTTGCCAGCCGAATTTTTCCAAAGCTTTATCGAATTTCAATATATTTTCTTGGAGTTGCCGTGGTGAGTAAGTATTTCGCTCACCCTCCCCTTTTTCAGATCTTATTAATAGCAATTCAACGCTGCCCTGGGCATTATCGGTGCTAGGTTCCTGCTTGAGTTCGGGCCGTATTGCATTGAGTAAATTTATCACTTCTATCGAACATCTGTAGTTGATATTTTTCTCAATAGTGCATGTCCCTGGCGGACCTTGGAAGTTCCCTGCACGCTTTTCATAAATTTTTTGAACTGGATCACCGAAGTAGCCGGTAATAGGAAGACCGACGCTATCCGAAATATCATTGAAGGCATCAATGACATGCGGAAAGGTATCTTGAGCCTCATCAATAAAAATATAGGGAAACCGCTGACCGACAATCTGACGAAGAGACTTATTGTTTGATATTAAGTCCGAGGCAATATCAATGATATCGTCGTGATCCAAATACCCCTTTACAAAGTCACTATACCCACTTTCGTTATATCTAAAAGATTCAGTTTGTTCTATGACGGTCAGAGCATGGCTGAGCCTCTCAATCTGCGCCCGCGCCTTTATTGCTTCTTTGCTATTTCCTTTTGTCTTTTCTTGTTTCTTTTGGATTCTTTGAGGAATTATATTATTTATTATAGACTCCCTGATATCGTCTTGATAGCCACTTATCTGGCCCCACATGAATCCGTGAATCGTAGAAACCAAAAATAATTCATTTAGGTTTGTACGTTGCTTTATAACGTTTACTCCCGCATTTGTGTAAGTAATGCATGCAACCTTTTGGCCTGCGGCTAGCATTCGAGGCCCATGAGTAGCGGCTATATAATTTAAGGCTTTAACTAATGATCCCGTTTTGCCAGATCCGGCACCTGCGATCACCAAAAAGTTAGTCATAGAATCGATGAGCGTTCTTATTTGATCATCTGGATCAATAACCGCGGCACTCATTTAACCACCTCGAATTGAGTCTCGAACATCAGAGCTATATCCGTCGTTGAACTCAATGTAGCGGTGAGCCATATTAGGCCGTCAGATATATACTCCGGCGATTTCCATTTTTCGAGAGTTTCGATTTGATTTAATGCAAACTCTACTTTTTTGAAATTCGAAACAACCTCATTGTACGTTTGCGTGTAGTGCTGATCCAGAGTTGCTTCGTCGGAGTACTCAATCAAAACATCTAACTTTCCCGTTTTCACCAAGTCAAAATTAGTGTAAATAAATGACTCTTCGAACGTCCTAGGAACTATTTTTTTGGTTTCCGTCTTGGTTTCAATCTCAATAGCTTCTTGGAATGTCACGTAAATCCTACTATCGGGAACCATTTTTTGATGCTGTTTCAGCGCCAATAAACTTGATATCAATCTGTCTTTGTCATACTTGATTTTCGCCTCCCCTTTCAGGCCTTTCTTTCCATTAAGAAGCAGGGTAGTAATACATGCATTACTACTAACTGAATCTGGGGTATCGGCTCGGCAAGACTTTCGATTGTCACTCCTATCCACAGAGTCCAAATCAGTTATAACAAGACATGTCAAATCTAGAAATTTTATTAGCGGTAGAAACTTGTGCGCAAATGCACCTCCAAGCTGGAGGGTAGATATGTAGGCGTATTCCAGGATAGGATGCTGATTTTTTATTATGTGCGGTAGCAATATACGCTCTACTGTCCCCTCTATTATTATCGCCGCGTCGGCAAAAAATAGATCACAGTGCGTTAGGGAGAGATATTTTTGGAGGAAGTGCAGATTCTCTTGCTCTGTGCTTTCGGAAGCGAATTTAGCGAGATTCAATATTTTAGTTGCAGTTGTTTTTTTGCTTGTGGATTTCGACACACCTAAATTGCTTAAACATCTACGGAAATATCGAATTGTTTTAAAATCTGCTTCCGCAATAATGTGTGAGGAGTGCGTAGTGATTACTAACTGAGGGCAATGCGTCTCATGCCCTAAATTTTTCGTTGTCCTGCGAATTGCGTGCCGTATTTTTCGAATAAATACTTGCTGCACCTGCGCGTGCAAATGCGCCTCAGGCTCTTCTATGAATATTATTTGGCAGAGTGGACGATCCACCTCGGTGTTAAACCATTGGATTTGGAAGTGAGCAACTTGAATTGCCATGTATATAAGGTTTTTATACCCCAGCCCGTTATAGGATTCTGGAAGGGGGTGTCTTGCGTCCGCATCAAAATACGTGAGAATGGCGTTGCCGCCTAAAGCTTTTTCAGGATTGAGATTTGAAATAATTTTAAGTGTTCGGTCATTCGCTCCAGGAAAACCCAACTCCTCTATTGTCTGAATTAAGGACTCAAACTCTTTCTCATAGTGATTTGTAAGGTTATCATTGCTTTTTTCAATTATTTCTAATGATTCATTGTCATTATTAAGCTTATTTAGATTATGCTGATAAAAATCAAAGAATATATCTGACAAACGATTGCTTTTAGATGACGAGCTTTCGTCAATATTTCGTTGTGCATCAACAAAATCCACTCGAATTAACGATGCCAGAGCCTTTCTGCCAACTTGATAGTCCAGTGGATGAAGAACTATGGTAGCGTTAGGCTGCGTTTGCTCCAACACATAGTATTTCAAGCTGAAATATTTTTTTAGCACTCCGTCTTGACCCAAGTAGTGACTGAGTGACTTGCGCGCCCGCTTATTTTCACTTGTAGCGTCTGTAGTTACAGGATAAGACTTATTGTAATCTAGAAGAAGCTGCTCAGGGGACGTTACTGAAAATTGCAATCGAATCCCAGCTTCAACATCCTCGACGCCTATCCTAGGCAACAGGTAGGCAACACGCCCATACTCAATGTCAGGATTAAATGAAAACCAAAGGTCAAGTTCTATTGAGGGAAGTGACTCTTGCGAAAGTTTCCTGCCTTCACCAAAGGCATCGAATTCGTCAATTAACTCTGTTGGAAAATCATGTATCTTAAAGTCGAGCCGGTTTGATACAAAAGTTCTAAATGCTACAGTAGCCGACGTTTTCCCAGCATTATTTGCGCCTACAAATATTGTTTCATTAGATTCCAGGCTGATTTCGACATTTTCGAGCCGCCGAAAGTTTCGAACATTGTATCTATCTAGTCGCATTTGGCTACATCCCTTTAACTTTTCCGCTGGAGGTGTTATGCGTAAATACTTTTCGCGACTAGAGGTAAATGTTACTGTACTCCCTGTTTTTGAGCATGTAATTGTTGTTTCAACGCTGAGATTCAGGGACAAATTTTCGCCGCGAATTCCTTGCCACTGAGCAAGGTACTTTAAGGACCCGAATTTTTTGAGCTTTCTGTCAACTGAGCTAATACCTCCTTTCCATCCTAGGATAGGAAGCTCTCCTGCATCGCATTGCGCTTTTAAAGCAGGATTCTTTTGTCCAATTTCCCTACCAACCTCCCAACATTTTATCAGTCCTTTATCAACGCCGTTCCAGTATTCATCATGTGTTAGCCCACATCTAATGGGCTCCGAAACCTCGCGAAATACTTGTGAGCACATAACTCTTCCTTGTTGGGTCTCGTCGGCCTATTTCGGTATCCCAGGCGGGTAAAGGCTATTTGATACTACTGCCAGCTGAATATATTGTATAGACGAAGGATAGCGCCTCCCTTTGCCTGAGCACTCTCACGAAATTGCCCTGACTCCTCTAACACCAAGACACTGGCCGAGGCAGCGCCTCCCTACAGGCACAGGACGTCAGGGCTGGATGCTATCCATGGCACGTACTCACAAGGTATCAATAGTTAGCTCCCCCAGAATGGGGTTAGGCTATTCGATGCTTCCTGAGGGGGACTAATCCGCTGCAAAATCAGTACAATCACAGTACAGTACCCAGCTTGAGCAACGTTCTCAAAATTACGCTCAACACCAGTAACCACGGGCCCTCCAGCTATGCCAACCTACGTTCACCTTCGAACGATTTCTCTAGGCATACCTGCTCGCCCAGCAACTCATAATCCTTTGGTCCACGGTTCGAGTCCGTGTGGGCCCACCATCTTGAAAGCCGCGCATTGCGCGGCTTTTGCGTATACAGCGTCCTCCCGCTAGCATCTTTCACTCCATTACGATAAACGCCCCCTCCCTCACCGAGACGCCCATCATCGCCACCACCAGCCTCCCCCGACTGTTTCTTGAACTGTTCTGGCAACTCGGCATCCTCCTGGTGCCGGCCTTTTTCGTCACCATACTGCCGCCCCCTTTGGCTTTGCTGGCGGTGGTGTGCCTCGGGCTGCTGATGGGCCTGGCCGCTCGCCTGGGCTTTTTGGAGATGGGCCGAGGCGTTGCGCGATTGACGGTCGGCGCCGTGTTCGGCCTGGGCTTCAGCCTGGGCCGGGCGTTGCCCGAGTGGTGGGGCATCCTGGTGGCGATCTTCGGCATCATCGTCGGGCTCGCCTGCGTCAGTCGCTGGGAACGGCGCCTTGGGTTGGCGCCCGTTTCCAGCAAAGGGCCGAGTGCCTGGGGTGGAAACGAGCCGCTGTTGACCCCTGAAGGCGAACCGATCCGGGTCTTCAACCACGGCGAGATCGCCATGGGCGGCCCGACGTATTGCGACTATCTGTTTCCCGACGGTGTGCTCCTGCAAGGCATTGGTTCCTCGGCAGTGTTCTCCAGCGACGGGCGCTACTTTGCTGCACCGGTGCCGTCCCGACAGGCATGGGGACTGGTGGTCCTCGACCGTCAGCAACGCCTGTTGTACCGCTGCGCCGACAGCGAACTCTGGGAGTTGGACGCTTTTGACCTCGACCGGTTGAGCGGACGCCATAGCCCGCTGGTGGATAACAGCATTCGCGAAACCCGACTCGATGAGCTGCTGCAAACGGCTAGCGTCACCCCTCTGGTGCCTGTCGCCGACCTGTGGCTTGAAGCCGACTGGCATCCTGAGCAGACCTTTGAACGGCGCTCCACTGATGGCCAGCAGTGCCTGCTGGGTAATATCTCATTGCCCTCTACCTTTCGTGACTTGGCCCAGCCATTGGATCCCCTGCTTTCGCCGCGCTATACCGTCAGCGTCAACGGGCAACCGTCCGATCTGCTGATGGCGGCAGACGCACCGCTGATATGGAGCACCGATCAACGCGCCCTGGTGTGCCTGGCCCAAGAGCAAGGCGGTCAAACGAAGGGCGACCAGTATTGGTTGTGGCGGCTCGACACCGGCTGGCGCGCCCTGCCCTCGCCCTGGGTAAAGAGCGCCGCGGAACCGTCCTTCTACTGGCATGAACTGCTGGGCCTCGACGCCGACCATGTGCGTATCGGCGCGTACCTCGATTATCCGCGCCCAGGATCCGGCCTTTATGGCTATCGCCTGGACAGTATCCATGGCGATACCGAAACCCAGACCGGTCATGACGCCCAGGGGCGCGTGCAGGTCGGTGAGTTCACGCTGACCCGCATGGCGATTGTGATGCCGCTGGACAGCAAGGGCCGGCGAGGCGATTCCTGCATCGAGACGCAACCGTTGCAGGGCGACGTGCGCGCTGTCCTGACATGGCTCGGTGACAATCGCGAAGGCCTGGGTGGCTATCGCTGCAGGATCGGCGACTGGTCCGTGCCTGGAACCTGGTTGCTGGATCATCGGGTCTCCGAATGTGGGAGATATCTGGCGCTGCTACCCTTCGACGGTTCAACGACCGTTACAACCCACGCGGTGGTAGCAGACTTGCAGGAGCAACGCTTGCTGGAAGGACCTGCGATGTGGGTAGAGCGAATACTCGATTTTCGCGATGGTCGGCTGAGCCTGGCGGTCGTTCAAGGTCGGCTGGATAACAATAGGGAAAGCAGCCCGATGCAGCGATTCAACGTCGCCGCGCCGGAGGTTGGCAGCGACTCGTCCTTTTTTCGTCCAAACGAACAATCCCGACTGTTCTACAACACGGTGCAGTTGCAACCGACAGCGTCACAGCTCAGCACCGTCGAGCCTTGGCGCCTGGTGGATCGCCCGCAAGCGGCCACCGCCGAGGGTGATTTCATCCAACCTGCACCGAATGATCAGGATGCCGCCTGGCTGTTCGGCAGCGAGACGGAATACGCCGACAGCTGGGTACGTGCCGGTACGCCCCGTCTCGGCGGGCACCTGCTAACGGCCTCGGGTTGCGCATTGGTTGATCTGGCACCCTCGATGGTCTGGTCACCCAACAGCCGCTATCTGGCGCTGACCTGTATGGCAACCGATGTGGCAGAACAGTGTGGAAGCTACCGGGGCTGGCAATTGCTGCTCCTCGATGTCCAGGCGCATACGCTGCGGATACATCCGCAATGGTTGGGCAATCGGCCTCAGTTCGAAAGCTTCGACGAAGAACACGTGCAGATACGGTGTTTCGAGCACGATTGGGAAACCGAAAGCAGCGAGGATCAAGGCTCGGTGCAGTCGGTCTTGCTGGACGTTCTATTGCAATTGCCCGCTGAACAACTGATTTGCCAGGAAGGTATCTGGCTCAGGTCGTCCCAGGCGGACCTCGCCTTTGCGTGGCAAGCACTGGCGTTACCCGCCATCCGCTATTTCGAGCGCGGGAGCCTGTAACATGCTCGCCATCGATGCCTGCGCCGGAGCCCCCCTTTGACTGACACCCGCCCTCCCGTCCTCGACGAAATCGACCGGCAACTGATCGCGGCGCTGCAAATCAACGCCCGGGAAAGCGTCGCCATGCTCGCCCGGCAACTGGGCATCGCCCGCACGACCGTGACCTCGCGGCTGGCGCGCCTGGAAAAGACCAAGGTGATTACCGGATATGGCGTGCGCCTGGGCCAACGGGTGATTGACGGCGGCTTGCAGGCTTACGTCGGCATCAAGGTCCAACCGCGCTCGGGCAAGGACGTGCTGCGACGCTTGAGCGCCATGGCCCAGGTCCAGCAGCTGTGCGCGGTCAGCGGTGAGTTCGACTACGTCGCCTGGTTGCGCACGGAATCACCGGAGCAACTGGATCAGTTGCTGGACCAGATCGGCAGCGTGGACGGAGTGGAGAAGACCACCACCTCGATCATCCTCAGCAGCAAGATCGATCGGGGCCAGCCGGTCTAGGGCCTGTGACTTACCTTGTGGGAGCGAGCTTGCTTGCGATGGCGTTGATTCAGCCACATCTTCATGACTGACAGACCGCTATCGCGAGCAGGCTCTCTCCCACAGAGAACCTGTTTCGTCATTACGACTCATCAATACGTCAAAGTGACTGAAAACCGCTCAAAACGACGACATATTGTGTCTTATTAACGTGTTCCACCCTCCCTAGAATGGCTGGCATCTTTCCTATACTCAGACGCGAACACCGCGTCGAGTCGCCCAGCAAGGTCCGCCATGAACAAGCACAATCGCCACCCAGCAGACGGTAAGAAGCCCATCACCATTTTCGGGCCGGACTTTCCTTTCGCTTTTGACGACTGGATCGAGCACCCGGCTGGCCTGGGCAGTATTCCCGCCCACAACCACGGTACGGAAGTGGCGATTGTCGGTGCCGGGATCGCCGGTCTGGTGGCGGCGTACGAGCTGATGAAGCTGGGGCTCAAGCCCGTGGTCTACGAAGCATCGAAGATGGGTGGGCGCCTGCGCTCACAGGCGTTCAACGGCGCCGAAGGGGTGATTGCCGAATTGGGCGGCATGCGTTTTCCGGTGTCGTCCACCGCGTTCTACCACTACGTCGACAAGCTGGGCCTGGAGACCAAACCGTTCCCCAACCCGCTGACCCCGGCGTCCGGCAGCACGGTCATCGATCTGGAAGGCCAGACCTATTACGCACAGAAATTGGCGGACCTTCCTGCGCTGTTCCAGGAAGTCGCCGACGCCTGGGCCGATGCGCTGGAGGATGGTTCGCGCTTCGGCGACATCCAACAGGCAATCCGCGACCGCGACGTGCCACGCCTCAAGGAACTGTGGAACACCTTGGTGCCGCTGTGGGATGACCGCACCTTCTACGACTTCGTCGCCACCTCCAAGGCGTTCGCCAAGCTCTCGTTCCAGCACCGCGAAGTGTTCGGCCAGGTCGGTTTCGGCACGGGTGGCTGGGATTCGGATTTCCCCAATTCGATGCTGGAAATCTTCCGCGTCGTGATGACCAACTGCGACGACCATCAGCATCTGGTGGTCGGCGGCGTCGAGCAGGTGCCCCACGGCATCTGGAACCACGTGCCGGAACGCTGTGCGCACTGGCCCGAAGGGACCAGCCTGAACTCGCTGCACCTGGGCGCCCCACGCAGCGGCGTGAAGCGTATTGCCCGTGCGGCCGATGGCCGTTTCAGCGTGACGGACGTTTGGGAAAACACCCGCGAGTACGCCGCTGTGCTGGTCACGTGCCAGAGCTGGCTGCTGACCACCCAGATCGAATGTGAAGAAGCGCTGTTCTCGCAAAAAATGTGGATGGCCCTGGACCGCACCCGCTACATGCAATCGTCGAAGACCTTCGTGATGGTCGACCGGCCGTTCTGGAAGGACAAGGACCCGGAAACCGGTCGCGACCTGATGAGCATGACCCTGACCGACCGTCTCACTCGTGGCACCTACCTGTTCGATAACGGCGACGACAAGCCAGGGGTGATTTGCCTGTCGTATTCCTGGATGAGCGATGCGCTGAAAATGCTTCCGCATCCGGTGGAAAAACGCGTGAAGCTGGCCCTCGATGCCCTGAAGAAGATCTACCCCAAGGTGGACATCGCCGCCCGGATCATCGGTGATCCGATCACCGTGTCCTGGGAAGCCGACCCGCATTTCCTCGGTGCATTCAAAGGCGCCCTGCCCGGCCACTATCGCTACAACCAGCGCATGTACGCGCATTTCATGCAGGACGACATGCCGGCCGAACAACGCGGGATCTTTATCGCCGGCGATGACGTCTCATGGACACCCGCCTGGGTCGAAGGCGCGGTACAGACCTCACTCAATGCCGTGTGGGGAATCATGAAGCACTTCGGCGGTGAAACTCACGCCGAGAACCCGGGTCCAGGTGATGTGTTCCACGAGATCGGTCCGATCGCCCTGCCCGAATAAAAGGAGTTTTCGATGCGCGTAGCCCTCTACCAATGCCCACCGCTGCCACTGGATCCGGCCGGCAACCTGCAACGCCTGCATCAGGTGGCGCTGGAAGCCAGGGGCGCCGATGTGCTGGTGCTGCCGGAGATGTTCATGACCGGCTACAACATCGGTGTCGATGCGGTGAATGTACTGGCCGAGGTCTACAACGGCGAGTGGGCGCAACAGATCGCCCGCATTGCCAAGGCGGCCGGCCTGGCGATTGTCTATGGCTACCCTGAACGCAGCGAAGATGGGCAGATCTACAACGCCGTGCAACTGATCGACGCCCAGGGCGAGCGCCTGGCCAACTACCGCAAGAGCCACCTGTTCGGCGACCTCGATCACGCCATGTTCAGCGCCGGCGACGCCGCGCTGCCCATCGTCGAGCTCAACGGCTGGAAACTCGGCCTCTTGATCTGCTACGACCTGGAATTCCCGGAAAACGCCCGACGCCTGGCCCTGGCCGGTGCCGAGCTGATCCTGGTGCCAACCGCCAACATGCAGCCCTACGAATTCATCGCCGACGTCACCGTGCGTGCCCGGGCCATCGAGAACCAGTGTTTCGTGGCGTACGCCAACTACTGCGGCCACGAAGGTGAATTGCAGTATTGCGGCCAAAGCAGCATCGCCGCACCGAACGGCGGTCGCCCGGCGCTTGCGGGGCTGGACGAGGCCTTGATCGTCGGTGAACTGGATCGACAACTGCTGGACGACTCCCGCGCGGCCTACAACTACCTGCATGATCGCCGCCCCGAGCTTTACGACGACCTGCACAAACACTGATTGAGGATTGAGAAAGGGCCCTGATCCGCTAGCATGGGCGCATCCTTGTTCTGGAAGCGCCCATGCCGGTCCCCGATTCCCTCCGCCCCCACACTGAAACCCTGGTCAACGGCTTGCGGGTGACCTTGCGTCATGTCCCGGGTCTCAAGCGCAGCGCCGCGGTACTGCGCGTCGCCGCTGGCAGCCATGATGCACCTCTGGCTTGGCCGGGCATGGCGCACTTGCTCGAACATCTACTCTTCCTCGGCACCGAACGGTTTCCCGCCGGGGAAAACCTGATGGCCTACGTGCAGCGGCACGGCGGTCAGGTCAATGCACGCACCAGTGAACGCACCACGGATTTTTTCTTCGAGCTCCCTCCCGCAACCTTCGCCGACGGGTTGCAACGGCTGTGGGACATGCTCGCTCAGCCACGCCTGGATGAAGCTGATCAGTTGCGCGAACGGGAAGTGCTGCACGCAGAGTTCATCGCCTGGTCCCAGGATGCAGCCGCCCAGCGACAGCTTGCCTTGTACGACGGCGTGTCAGCGTCCCACCCGCTGCGGGGCTTTCATGCCGGCAATCGCGACAGTCTCGCGGTGGAGCACGCAGAATTCCAAACGGCATTGCACGACTTCTATCGCCGTTTCTACCAAAGCGGCCAGATGATCCTGAGCCTGGCCGGCCCGCAAAGCATCGAGACCTTGAAAGCGCTGGCGGAACAGTTCGGCAGCCATGTACCGACCGGTGAAGTGGTTGCCAGACTCTCGCCGCCTAAGCTGATGGCGTCGTCCCAGACAAGTTATCAACAGGTCCGCGAAGATTGTCTCGATTTGCTGTTCGCCTTCGAAGCGTTGCCCGCCGCCTCGCCCCAAGCCCTGGACTTTCTCTGCACGTGGCTGAACTCCAGCAAACCGGGTGGCCTGCTTGCCACGTTGCGTCAGCGTGGCCTGGCGGACAGCCTCAAGGCCACCGCATTGTATGAGTTTGCCGACCAGGCGCTGCTGCACATCGAATGCAAGCACGGCAACGCGCAGGCGGCGGTGCAAATCGAGCCGTTGCTGCACGACTGGTTAGGCTTCTTTGCCGCCCAGGATGACTGGGCACCGTTGCGCCAGGAATTCACCGCGCTGTTGCAGCGTCGACAGGAGACAGGATCGGCCTTGCAGTTGGCCCGCTGGGACGGTGAAGGACGTGACGCGCCGCTGCTGGCAAATGACCTCGTTCGGCTCAGGGAAATTCTCAGGCAACTGCACCCCGTCGAGAACGTCGTGGAACCCTGGCAATTGCCCGCGCCCAATCCGTTCCTGCAAACACCCAGCGAAGCGCCTCGCGCCGGGCTGATACGCGGCCAGACCAGCGCCCACCGCGGCTTGCGCACCTTCGCCCAGGATCGCTCCCGGGGCCGGCGGGAACGCTCGCCCATGCAGTTCAGCCAGGCGCTGCCAGACAACGGTCGTGAAGGCGCGGTGTACCTGCGCTGGCAACTGACGACCCAGGCACCGCTCGACGTTCAATCCAGGCTCGACCGGCAGCTGCAGGATGTGCGTGAAGATGCAGGCCAGGCCGGCGTGGACGTCAGTTTCGAAGCGTCCGCTCATCAATGGCTGTTGAAATTGGTCGGTTTGCAGGCGCCGATGCCACTGGTGCTTGAACACGTTCTGGCGAAGCTTGCCCAACCGCTGCCAACGGCCCAGGCCGGTGACGAAACTCCGTCGATGCCGATTCGACAGCTGTTGAAGGCGCTGCCGAATCATTGCCGGCAATCGTCAGTGTTGCCATTGCCCGACAGCGACCAGAACGTGTGGACAACGGCCCGCTGGGACGGGCTGTCCATCGGTCTGTCGGCCGCCACCCAAGGGGCGCTTGGCCCAGCGCTGGCCCGTGTGCCGGGCATTGCCGGCGTGGACGTCAGCCTGGCGACGGCGTCGCGTAGGCAACGCATCTGGCATAGGCGCCAGACCCACGGTGAAGAATCGGCCGTGTTGCTGTTTTGCCCGACGGCCACCCTGGCGCTGGCAGACGAAGCCGCCTGGCGGTTGCTGGCGCAGCTGTGCCAGACGCCGTTCTACCAGCGCCTGCGCGTCGAGTTGCAGTTGGGTTATGCGGTGTTCAGCGGCTTGAAGCAGGTCGACGGGCAAACCGGGTTGCTGTTCGGCGTCCAGTCGCCCAGCTTCTCGGCGGTGCAGTTGATCGCCCACATCGAGCAATTCCTGGCTGGGTTACCGGCGCTGATCCAGCAGTTCGATGATTCCTCCCTGACCGGCCAGCAGCAGGCGCTCGCCGCCCAGCTCCAAAGCACCGCCCTGCCCTTCGCCCAGGCCGCCGAACTGCTCTGGCAAGGCAAGCTGGCCGGCCGCCCGTCGGATTATCTTGAGCAACTGTCCGCTGCCATCCTGTGCCTGGATCGCGCCCAACTCGAGACTGCCGCCCAGGGTTTAATCGATGCGCAAGGGGGATGGCATTGCCTGAGCAACGGCACCTGCCCGCCAGAACACTGGCAAGGGGCGCAGTGATCATTGCAGCCGCTGTAATGAGCTTTCTTCGAGAATCGCGGCGAACGAATTTGTCAGATTTAGTAACATAGGCGCCTAAGCATCTGAACATCTCCGAACGGAGGTGGACTATATGTATAGATCTCACCCGTTCCATCGAACCAAAGTCCCCCAACCAAAGGAGTATTCCCATGTCCTGGTCCAAACCCGCATATATCGACCTGCGTATCGGTTTCGAAGTCACTATGTACTTCGCCAGCCGCTGATTGCCGCGGGCGGTTAAGCACGCAGCACTACGCCTCGGTCAGCCGGGGCGTTTTTTATTTCGGTTTGCAGATGGAGCAGCCATGTTTGTCCAGATTCTAGGTTCCGCCGCCGGCGGCGGTTTCCCCCAGTGGAACTGCAACTGCGCCAACTGCGCAGGTTTTCGCAACGGCAGCCTGCGGGCCCAGGCGCGTACCCAGTCGTCCATCGCCCTGTCCGATGACGGCGTGAACTGGGTGCTGTGCAACGCCTCCCCGGACATTCGTGCCCAGCTCCAAGGTTTTGCCCCAATGCAGCCTGGCCGAGCCCTGCGCGACACCGGCATTGGCGCGATCATCCTGATGGACAGCCAGATCGACCACACCACCGGCCTGCTCAGCCTGCGTGAGGGTTGCCCCCACCAAGTCTGGTGCACCGACATGGTCCATGAAGACCTGAGTACCGGTTTCCCGCTGTTCAACATGCTGACCCACTGGAACGGCGGGTTGAGCTGGAACCGCATCGAGCTCGACCAGAGTTTCATCATCCCGGCCTGCCCGAACCTGCGGTTCACCCCGTTGCCATTGCGCAGCGCCGCACCGCCCTATTCACCGCACCGCTTCGATCCGCACCCGGGCGACAACATTGGCCTGATCATCGAAGACCTGCGCACGGGCGGCAAGCTGTTCTACGCCCCGGGCCTGGGCCAGGTTGACGGGGCGTTGCTGGAGATCATGGCCGACAGCGATTGCCTGTTGGTGGACGGCACGATGTGGGACGACGATGAAATGCAGCGCCGTGGCGTCGGCACGCGCACCGGTCGGGAAATGGGTCATCTGGCACAGAACGGTCCCGGCGGAATGATCGAAGTGCTGGAGCAACTGCCCTTGCCGCGCAAGATCCTTATTCATATCAACAACACCAACCCGATCCTCGACGAAGACTCACCCGAGCGGGCTGAACTTGTACGCCGAAAGATTGAAGTGTCTTACGACGGAATGAGTATTGAGTTGTAGGAAAGGCGGGACGATTGTGGGAGCGGGGTTGTGGGATCTCAGCCGCCATTGATGCTGGCTGACCGGACGCTATCGCGAGCAAGCTCGCTCCCACAGTAGTCCGAGTCGTACTGGCTACCTGATTCACAGCAAAACCCGTGTGGGAGCGAGCTTGCTCGCGATGAGGCCAACCCTGACGCCACAGAACCCACAGGCATTCCCTGGAGACCGAAATGACTGACACCCCCCTGTCCCCCGCCGAGTTCGAAGCGGCCCTGCGTGCCAAAGGCGCGTATTACCACATCCATCACCCCTACCACGTGGCGATGTATGAAGGCCGTGCCACTCGCGAGCAGATCCAGGGCTGGGTCGCGAATCGTTTCTACTATCAAGTGAACATCCCGCTCAAGGACGCCGCGATCCTGGCCAACTGCCCGGACCGGGAAATCCGTCGCGAGTGGATCCAGCGCCTGCTCGACCATGACGGCGCACCCGGCGAAGACGGTGGCATCGAAGCCTGGCTACGGCTGGGCCAAGCGGTGGGCCTGGACCCCGACCAACTGCGTTCCCAGAAGTTGGTGCTGCCGGGGGTTCGTTTTGCGGTGGATGCCTACGTCAACTTCGCCCGCCGGGCCTGCTGGCAGGAAGCCGCCAGCAGCTCGCTGACCGAACTGTTCGCCCCGCAAATCCACCAGTCGCGCCTGGATAGTTGGCCCCAGCATTACCCATGGATCGACCCGGCCGGCTATGAATACTTCCGCACCCGCCTGGGCCAGGCCCGGCGTGACGTGGAGCATGGCTTGGCGATCACCTTGCAGCACTACACCACCCGCGCAGGGCAGGAACGCATGTTGGAGATTCTTCAGTTCAAGCTGGACATCCTCTGGAGCATGCTCGACGCCATGACCATGGCCTACGAATTGAACCGCCCGCCCTATCACACCGTGACCGACCAACGGGTTTGGCACAAAGGAATTACCTTATGAGTTTCGACCGCAGCCAAACCCCGCGCTGGCGCCCCGGCTATCGCTTCCAGTACGAACCGGCCCAGAAAGGCCACGTGCTGCTCTATCCTGAAGGCATGATCAAGTTGAACGACAGCGCTGCACTGATCGGTGGCCTGATCGACGGTGAGCGGGATGTCGCGGCGATCATCGACGCGTTGGCCAAGCAGTTTCCCGACGTGCCTGAACTCGGTGATGACATCGAGCAATTCATGGAGGTCGCCCGTGCACAGCACTGGATCGAACTTGCCTGACACTACCGGCCTGCCGCCCAAGCCGGAAGTCGGCCTGCCGCTGTGGCTGCTGGCCGAACTGACCTATCGCTGCCCATTGCAATGCCCGTACTGCTCCAACCCGCTGGACTTCGCCGAGCAGGGCAAGGAGCTGAGCACCGAGCAGTGGTTCAAGGTGTTTCGCGAAGCCCGGGAGATGGGCGCCGCGCAGTTGGGTTTTTCCGGTGGCGAGCCGTTGGTGCGCCAGGACCTGGCCGAGTTGATCGCCGAGGCGCGCAGGCTGGGTTTCTATACCAACCTGATCACCTCCGGCATCGGCTTGAGCGAACAGAAAATCAGCGACTTCAAAAAGGCCGGCCTGGACCATATCCAGATCAGTTTCCAGGCCAGCGACGAGCAGGTGAACAACCTCTTGGCCGGCTCGAAGAAAGCCTTCGCGCAGAAACTGGAAATGGCCCGGGCGGTGAAGGCCCACGGCTATCCGATGGTGCTGAACTTCGTGACCCATCGGCACAACATCGACAAGATCGACCGCATCATCGAGTTGTGCATCGCCCTGGAAGCCGACTTCGTCGAACTCGCCACCTGCCAGTTCTACGGCTGGGCGCAGCTCAACCGTGTCGGCCTGCTGCCCACCCGGGAACAATTGGTGCGTGCCGAGCGCATCACCAATGAATACCGTGCCAAGCTGGAAGCTGAAGGTAATCCGTGCAAGTTGATCTTTGTCACGCCGGACTACTATGAAGAACGCCCCAAGGGCTGCATGAACGGCTGGGGCAGCATTTTCCTCACCGTCACACCGGACGGCACGGCATTGCCCTGTCACGGTGCCCGACAATTGCCGGTGCAGTTTCCCAATGTGCGCGACCACAGCATGCAGCATATCTGGTACGACTCGTTCGGCTTCAACCGCTTCCGCGGTTATGACTGGATGCCCGAACCGTGCCGCTCCTGCGATGAAAAGGAAAAGGACTTCGGCGGCTGTCGCTGCCAGGCGTTCATGCTCACCGGCGACGCCAGTAATGCCGACCCGGTGTGCAGCAAATCCGAGCACCACGGGGTGATTCTCAAGGCGCGTGAAGACGCCGAACATGCCACGCAAACCATTGAACAGTTGGCCTTTCGCAATGAACGAAACTCACGCCTCATCGCTAAAGGCTGAGCCTTTCAGCGCCGCCCAGGCGGTTGCCGCCGGCACCGACTTCGCCGAACTGCAGGTCGGGCCCCTGGGCTTGTTCTGGAATGAATACCGCCCCGCGGACGGTGCCTGTCGGCTCTGGCATTGGCAAGATGCCATGCCCCGCTGCCTGACGCCGGACGGGTTCAGCGCGCGCAGCCGGGTCTATGAATACGGCGGTGGATCATTCTGCCTGAGCCACGACGGTGTGCTGTTCGTCAATGAGGCCGACCAGCAGCTGTATCACCAATCCCTGAACGACGAACACCCCGTGGCGCTGACCTCCGGTGAGTGCCGCTACGGGGATCTTGGTTTCGCCGACGGCCAGGTACTGGCGGTGGAAGAACAAGCCAACCAGCATCGCCTGGTGTCGATCGGGTTGGCGGATCATCAACGACATCTGCTGGCCGAAGGCGCCGATTTCTACGCCTCGCCGACCCTGAGCCCGGACGGTCAGCGGCTCGCCTGGATTGAGTGGAGCCGCCCGCATCAACCCTGGACAGCAACGCGGTTGATGTTGGCCGAGCGCAATGCTTCGGGCTGGGGAGAGCCGCGCTGTGTCGCGGGCAACGGTGAAGAAGAGTCCATCCAGCAACCGCGCTTCGACACGGCCAGTCGCCTTTATTGCCTGACTGATCGCGGTGGTTATTGGCAGCCCTGGAGGGAGTCGGCTCAAGGCCTGGAACCACTGCCCGCCGCCGAAGCCGATCACGCCCCGGCGCCTTGGCAACTGGGGGGCTGTACCTGGCTGCCGCTGGATGAAGGCACCTACCTGGCGAGTTGGACCGAAGCGGGTTTCGGGCGTCTGGGCCTGTGTCGCGATGACCAGGCCAGTGAGGACTTTACCGGCACCTATAGCCGCTTTCGCAGTCTGGCGCTGGATGAGCGGTTCATCTACGCCATTGCCGCCTCGCCGACCCGCCCATCGGCAGTCATTGCCATCGAGCGGCAGAGTCATGAAGTGGCGGTGCTGGCCGGCGGCGTCGCGCCATTGCCCGACGAACAGATCAGCCGTCCTCGGACCCTGCGCTATCCCTCCGGGTCAGGTGAGGCCCACGGGTTCTTTTACCCGGCCATGAATGCACCCTCGAAACCGCCCTTGGTGGTGTTCATTCATGGCGGCCCCACCTCAGCCTGTTATCCCCTGTTCGATCCGCGTATCCAGTATTGGACCCAGCGCGGCTTTGCCGTTGCCGATCTCAATTACCGCGGCAGCAGCGGCTATGGTCGGGCCTATCGGCAGGCGTTGCATTTGAACTGGGGCGTGGTGGATGTCGAGGATGCCTGCGCGGTGGTCGCCTACCTGGATGAACAAGGCCTGATCGACGGCCGTCATGCGTTCATCCGCGGTGGCAGTGCCGGTGGCTACACGACCCTCTGCGCCTTGGCGTTCCATGAGGTATTCCGGGCCGGCGCCAGCCTCTATGGCGTGAGCGACCCCGTCGCCCTCGGCCGGGCCACGCACAAGTTCGAAGGTGATTATCTGGACTGGCTGATCGGCGACCCGCAGCAGGACGTTGAACGCTACCGCGCCCGTACTCCGCTGCTGCACGCCGGGAACATCCGCGTGCCGGTGATCTTTTTCCAGGGTGAGCTGGACGCCGTGGTGGTACCGCAGCAAACCCGCGACATGGTCAGTGCCTTACAGGCCAACGGCGTTGCGGTCGAGGCGCACTACTATCCGGATGAGCGCCACGGTTTTCGCAAGGCTGCGAACCAGGCGCATGCGCTGGAGCATGAGTGGTTGTTTTATCGCAAGGTGATGGACGGCGATCTATAGGAAGCCAAGCAAACTGTGGGAGTGAGCTTGCTCGCGATAGCGGTGTGTCAGTCTATGGACATGTTGACTGGACTATTGCTATCGCGAGCAAGCTCGCTCCCACAGGAGGATTTCATGACCGATGAATTCAGCGCTTGGCGATGATATACACCGCATGCACGATGCCCGGGATGTAACCCAACAGCGTCAGCAGGATATTCAGCCAGAACGCCCCGCCGAAACCGACTTGCAGGAATACCCCCAACGGCGGCAGCAGAATGGCGATGATGATTCGAATGATATCCATGGATGACTCCTGATTGGCGATGGCTACGTTGCCATATAGCTCATTGACCCACGACCGCTCGTCAGGGTTCAGTGAAAAACAATCAGGCTGGCGGCCGAACGGCCAAATCCACTCACGAAAAAAAACGCAGACAAAAGAAAACCCCGCCGAAGCGGGGCTTTGCAGACTGTTTCCCTGACATCCATTTCACTCCGCCGTCCTGGCAGAATCCTACGTGTCCGTGTTGTTGCCTTTGCGCGTCCTGCGCTACGTCCTTGGAAGCTAGATTAGCCCTGGATCCAATCTGCCGATAGAGGGAAAACGCCAGCACGATGTGTAAGCAAATGCTTACACATCGTCATCATTTCAGAACTGGCTGGCTTCCAGCAGGAACAGCGACTCGCTGCCCGCCTTGACCGATGCGCTCAAGGAATGAATACGCGGCAGCAGGCGGGCAAAATAGAACCGCGCCGTACCCAGTTTGCTTGCGTAGAAATCATCCTGGCTTTCCTTGCCCAAGGCCGCCCGGGCCATCAGCGCCCACATGTAGGCGTACGCGGTGTAGCCGAACGCCTGGAGGTACTCCACCGACGCCGCGCCGATTTCATTCGGGTTGTTCTTCGCCCGGTCCAGCAGCCAGTCGGTCAATTCGTCCAGCGTGTCGACCGCGCTGTTCAACGGCTTGACGAATTCCTCCAGGTCGCTGCTCGCGGTGGCAGTGAAATGGCGGATTTCATCGGCGAACAACCGGTAGAACGCGCCGCCGCTGCCGACGATCTTGCGCCCTACCAGGTCCAGCGCCTGGATACCGTTGGTGCCTTCGTAGATCTGGGTGATGCGCACGTCACGCACCAGTTGCTCCTGGCCCCATTCACGAATGTAACCATGGCCGCCGAACACCTGTTGGCCATGGACGGTGGTTTCCAGGCCCAGGTCGGTCAGAAAAGCCTTGGCCACTGGGGTCAGCAACGCCACCAAGTCTTCGGCGCGTTTGCGGGTGACCGGGTCTTCGCTGAACTTGGCGGTGTCCAGTTGCATCGCCACGTAGGTGGAAAAGGCCCGGCCACCCTCGTTCGAGGCCTTCATGGTCAGCAGCATCCGGCGCACGTCGGGGTGGACGATGATCGGGTCAGCGACCTTGTCCTTGTTCTGCGCACCAGTGGGCGAACGGCTTTGCAGGCGGTCACGGGCATATTCGACGGCGTTCTGGTAGGAACGCTCACCGGAGGCCAGGCCTTGGATACCAACCCCCAGACGCTCGTAGTTCATCATGGTGAACATCGCCGCCAGGCCTTTGTTCGGCTCGCCCACCAGGTAACCCACGGCTTCATCGAAGTTCATCACGCAGGTGGCGGACGCCTGGATGCCCATCTTGTGTTCGATCGACCCGCAGTTGGCCGCGTTACGCGCGCCCAGGCTGCCGTCGGCATTGACCATGAACTTGGGGACCAGGAACAGCGAGATCCCTTTGGGCCCTGCCGGCGCGTCTGGCAGCTTTGCCAGCACCAGGTGAATGATGTTCTCGGTGAGGTCGTGCTCGCCACCGGTGATGAAAATCTTCGTGCCACTGACCTTGTAGGAGCCGTCGGCCTGGGGTTCGGCCTTGGTGCGGATGATCCCCAGGTCCGTACCGGCGTGAGGCTCGGTCAGGCACATGGAACCGGCCCAGAGGCCGGCGTACATGTTCGGCAGGTACGCCGCCTTCAGTTCTTCACTGGCATGGGCGTTGATCGACAGGCAAGCGCCAGCGGTCAGCATCGGGTACAGACCGAAGGACAGGCTGGCGGAGTTGACCATCTCCTCGACCTGGGCCGAAACGGCCTTGGGCATGCCCATGCCGCCGTACACCGGATCACCGCCGACACCGACCCAACCACCTTCAGCGTAAGTCTTGTAGGCCTGTGGGAAACCTGCTGGCGTGGTGACGGCGCCGTCGGCCCAGTGGCAGCCTTCTTCATCAGCGGCGCGGCTGAGGGGGGCAATGCTTTTGCTGGTGACTTTGCCGGCTTCTTCGAGGATCGCTTCGACCGTTTCAGCGTCCACGGTGTCGGCCAGCGCCGGCAATTGGGCCCAGAGCTTCGCGACCTCGAACACTTCATTGAGGACGAAGCGCATATCGCGCAGGGGCGCTTTGTAGTCAGCCATGGCAAACCTCGCAGGATCTAAACAATTGGTTCGTAAAAGACGGTTTTCGCAATGACCTGAGTGTACCTCAACAACTTTTGCGACACATAGGGTCAACCCATGACTGTTTTGTTATTTTTAGTCATCACTAAAGATCGCAGGCTTCGCCAGCTCCTACATGGAAATGCGTATTCCCTGTAGGAGCTGGCGAAGCCTGCGATCTGTTGGCATTCCCTCTAAATCAAAGTGCAAACAACTCCGCCGGCAGCTTCATCAGACAATCGCTCCCCGCCTCGATGGCAGACCGATGGGCGGTCGTGCGCGGCAGCAGACGCTTGAAGTAAAACTCGCAGGTCGCCAATTTTGCCCGACAAAAATCGCCATCCCCCGTGCCACTGTCGAGCTGCGCCTGGGCCACCAAGGCCATGCGCAACCACAGGTAGGCCAGGATGATGTAGCCGCTGTACATCAGATAGTCCACCGAGGCGGCACCCACTTCATCCGGATTCTTCATGGCGGCCATGCCGACCCGGGTGGTCAGTTCGCCCCATTGCTGGTTGAGCCCGTCGAGTTGCTCGACGAAATCCTTGAGCTGCGGATGCCCAGCGTTGGCAGCGCAAAATTTATGGACGATTTTGGTGAAGCCACGCAACAACTTGCCCTGACTACCCAGCACCTTGCGCCCCAAAAGATCCAAGGCCTGAATGCCGTTGGTCCCTTCATAGATCGGCGCGATGCGGCAGTCGCGCACCAACTGCTCCATGCCCCACTCGCGAATGAAGCCATGGCCGCCGAACACTTGCATGCCGTGGTTGGTCACCTCCAGCCCGGTGTCGGTCATGAAGGCCTTGCAGATCGGGGTGAGAAACGCCAGCAGGTCCTCTGCCTCCTGGCGCGCGGTTGCGTCCGGGCTCAGGTGCGCGGTATCGAGCAGCTGCGCGGTGAAATACGTCAGCGCCCGGTTGCCTTCGTTGAAGGCCTTCATGGTCAGCAACATCCTGCGCACATCGGGATGAACGATGATCGGGTCGGCGGCTTTTTCCGGTGCCTTGGGGCCGGTCAGCGCGCGCATCTGCAAACGGTCGTTGGCGTATTTGATCGCGCCCTGGAAGCTCGCCTCCCCCAGACACAGGCCCTGCATGCCAGTACCGAGCCGGGCATGATTCATCATGGTGAACATACAGTTGAGGCCTTTGTTTGGCTCGCCGATCAGGAACCCCTTGGCCCCATCGAAATTCAGCACGCAGGTGGCCGAGGCCTTGATGCCCATCTTGTGTTCGATCGAGCCGCAGGAAACGCCATTGCGTGGCCCGGCCTCACCCGTGGCGTCGGGCAGGAACTTGGGCACAATGAACAACGAGATGCCTTTGGTCCCGGCGGGGGCGTCCGGCAGCTTGGCCAGCACCAAGTGGATGATGTTATCGCTCATGTCGTGTTCGCCGGCGGAAATGAAAATCTTGCTGCCGGAAATCGCGTAGCTGCCGTCGGCCTGGGGCACGGCGCGGGTCTTGATGATGCCCAGATCGGTGCCGCAATGGGCTTCGGTCAGGCACATGGTGCCGGTCCACTGGCCGGCGGTGAGTTTGCTCAGGTAGGTCTGTTTCTGTTCCGCCGTGCCGTGGGCGTGAATCGCCGACATGGCGCCGTGAGTCAGGCCCGGGTACATGCCCCAGGACGTGTTGCTGGAACCGATCATCTCGCTGATGACCAGGCCCAGGGAGCTGGGCAAGCCTTGGCCACCATACGCCGGGTCCGCCGCCAAGCCATGCCAGCCGCCTTCCACGTACTGTGCGAAAGCCTGCTTGAAGCCTGTAGGCGTAGTGACTATGCCGTTGTCGAAATGGCAGCCCTCTTCGTCACCGGAACGATTGAGCGGCGCCAGCACGTTCTCACAGAACCTGGCGCCTTCCTCGAGGATCGCGCTGACCATGTCCGGGCTGGCATCGCTGGCGCCCAGTTCGGCATAACGGCCATGGAAATCGAAGACGTGATCAATCAGAAAGCGCATGTCGCGCAGGGGGGCTTTGTACTCGGGCATGGTGGTTTTCTCCGGTAGCAGATCGTTTCAACCTACTGCCGGCCACCCTGGCCCACAATCACAGTCCAGACGCTGAATGCGCCGTCATCACTCAACCCGCGGCGGCTTCCATGCGCACCGCGCCGCGGCGGTTCTGGCCGAAGGCAACCACACAGTTACGCCCCGCGCCCTTGGCGTTGTACAGCGCCTGATCGGCGGATTTGAGCACTTCTTCGGGAGTGCGCTGCTCAAGGCGTTCCGCGACGCCGATGCTGACCGTCACCGATACGCTGGAAGCACCCGCGCCGGAGCGACGCTGGCGGCCTTGCTGATCGTCCTGGGGACGGCTGTCGGGATTGCGCAGCTGGATGGCGTACGTCTCGATGGACTGGCGGATGACTTCCAGATGGGGCATGCACTCGTCGATGGTCTTGCCGGCGAACACCAGGGCAAATTCCTCACCGCCGTAGCGATATGCCCTACCGCCACCGCCGATCTTCGACAATTTGCTGGCGACCAGGCGCAATACCTGATCACCCACGTCATGACCATGGGTGTCGTTGAATTTCTTGAAATGGTCCACATCGCTCATCGCCAACACATAGTTGCGCCCCAGGCGCTGCATGCGTTCGTTCAGTGCCCGACGGCCCGGCAGACCGGTGAGTTCGTCACGGAAGGCCATTTGATAGGCTTCGTGGGCGACCGCCGCAGCGATCATCAGCATCACCTGGCTGCACATGATGTTCAGGGTGAACGGCAGGATGAAGGTCTTCGGCAGCATCCAGAACAAACCGAGCAAACCCACCAGTTGCGCCGCGTGCAGTGGCCGGGGATTGCGCCAATATTGCCAGGCCAGCAGCAGGAATGCGGCGGCGAACATCGGGTAGGACAATTGGATCAGGCTCATCCAGGCACCGTGCAACGCCGGCCAGCGGATCTCCGAGAGCCACAACAGCAAGGCCTGGGGGAAACTCTGCTCCAGGGCCAGCGCCACACTGCCAAAGACCAGCAACACCGCGAACCGCGCCACCATGTCCTGGAACAGGTGGGTGCGCTCCTGCCACGCCGCGAACAGCCCGAACAACAGCGGCAGCAACAGGCAGACGAGATGGAATACCACCGCTGCGTCTTCGCGCACCTTGCCGTTATCGCGATAGAAGTCGGTCTGGGTGTCCAGGAGGAAGTAGGCGATGTACACCGTGACCATCAGAAACAGTTCACGTTGACGTCGGTAGACCGCGCAATACGCTCCGCCCAGTAACAACACCAGCGTGGGGAGAACGTTGAACAGCGAGGTGAAGAAAACGTTGAGGTCCTTGACGTAGGCAGCCGCAAGCCCCGCCACCAACAGCAGCAATGACGGTAGGAAATGGCTCAGACGTACAGCGGAAGAACGCGGCAAAGGGTAAAGCTCCGACCCGGCTGATCAAAGATGGCATTGTGCCTGTAACTGGAGCAGTAAGGCACGCGAGATGTGACAGATGTCACACTGCCATCGCTGTAACGGCAGAGGGGACGGTTTTCTTAGGGTCGGGTTGGATGAATATTGTTTCAGGATCACAGTTGGTCAACGTGGGAGCGAGCTTGCTCGCGATAGCGTTTGTTCAGTCACCACATCCATGGGCTGACACACCGCTATCGCGAGCAAGCTCGCTCCCACAAGGAACTGCGGCGGATACAGATTTAGTGGCTATGAACATTCCAATGTGGGATTTACGGCAGACATGAAAAAGCCGCTGCTCCCGAAGAAGCAGCGGCTTGTGAAGAACCGCGTAAGGCTTAGTAGCCCAGCGCGAAATCTTCCTCTTTCATGTCCATCAGGTTGTTGGCGCCCGACAGCATGGTTGCTACGTGGGTACGGGTCCGCGGCAGGATGCGCTGGAAGTAGAAGCGCGCGGTCTGCAGCTTGGCGGTGTAGAAGGCTTCTTCGGTGGTGCCGGCGGCGAGTTTTTCGGCCGCCAGGCGCGCCATGTCGGCCCAGAAATAGGCCAGGCAGGCATAACCGGAGTACATCAGGTAGTCCACCGATGCCGCGCCGACTTCTTCGCGATCTTTCATGGCCGCCATGCCGACCTTCATGGTCAGCTCACCCCATTCCTTGTTCAGCGCAGCCAGGGGTTCAACGAACTCCTTGACCGCTTCGTTGCCTTCGTTGCCCTGGCAGAACTTGTGGACGATCTTGGTGAAGCCCTTGAGCGCCTCGCCCTGGGTCATCAGCACTTTACGGCCCAGCAGGTCGAGGGCCTGAATGCCAGTGGTGCCTTCGTACAGCATCGAGATGCGGCTGTCGCGAACGTTCTGCTCCATGCCCCACTCGGCGATGAAGCCGTGGCCGCCGTAGATCTGTACGCCGTGGTTGGCCGATTCGAAACCGACTTCGGTCATGAAGGCCTTGGCGATCGGCGTCATGAACGCCAGCAGCGCATCGGCTTTTTTCTTCTCTTCTTCGTCCACGCCGTACTTGACGATGTCGACCTGCTTGGCGGTGAAGTACACCATCGCCCGGTTACCTTCGGCGAAGGCCTTCATGGTCAGCAGCATGCGACGCACGTCAGGGTGCACGATGATCGGGTCGGCGGCCTTGTCTGGCGCCTTCGGGCCAGTCAGGGAACGCATTTGCAGGCGATCACGGGCATATTTCAGGCCGCCCTGGAAGCCGATCTCGGCGTGGGCCAGGCCTTGCAGCGCAGTGCCCAGGCGCGCGGTGTTCATGAAGGTGAACATGCAGTTCAGGCCTTTGTTCGCCGGGCCGATCAGGTAACCGGTGGCCGCGTCGAAATTCATCACGCAAGTGGCGTTGCCGTGGATGCCCATCTTATGTTCCAGGGAACCACAGCTCACCGCGTTGCGCTGGCCGATGGAGCCGTCGGCGTTAGGCAGGAATTTTGGAACGATGAACAGCGAAATGCCCTTGGTGCCAGCCGGTGCGTCCGGCAGGCGTGCCAGCACGATGTGGACGATGTTGTCGGCCATGTCGTGTTCGCCGGCCGAAATGAAGATCTTCGTACCGGACACCTTGTAGGAACCGTCGGCCTGAGGCTCGGCCTTGGTGCGCAGCATGCCCAGGTCGGTGCCACAGTGCGGTTCGGTCAGGCACATGGTGCCGGTCCATTCGCCGGAAACCAGCTTGGTCAGGTAGGCCTCTTGCTGCTCAGGCGTGCCGTGCTCGGAAATCGTGTTCATGGCGCCATGGGACAGGCCCGGGTACATGCCCCACGACCAGTTGGCTTCACCGACCATCTCGCTGACCGCCAGGCCCAGGGACTCCGGCAAGCCTTGACCGCCATGCTCGACGTCGTGGGCCAGGCTTGGCCAGCCGCCTTCGACGAATTGCTTGTAGGCTTCCTTGAAACCGGTCGGGGTTTTCACGCCGGACTCGCTCCAGGTGCAACCTTCGATGTCGCCCACACGGTTCAGCGGAGCCAGCACCTGCTCACAAAACTTGGCGCCTTCTTCGAGAATGGCGTCAACCATGTCCGGAGTTGCGTCCTGGCAAGCCGGAAGGCTCTGATAATGCGCTTCGTAGCCAAGCAGTTCGTCACGAACGAAGCGAATATCACGCAAGGGGGCCTTGTAGTCAGGCATAGCGATAAACCTCTGCTGATGTAACCGGGAATGAACGACCGCGTGGATTTGTTGTAGCGGTCAAACAGTTGTTTGAAACATACGTTTACGCCCAAATCTTGTCAAGCGCCGATCTTTTGCCGTTCGTCATCAGCCGGAGAAAAATGTCGGACACAGGAAATCTATCGCGCTGAAGAATCCGCGGTGTGCGTAGGAAAAGATTAGTTGAGCAATAAGACGTTAGAGACAAGAACGCCGCGAATAATCGCGGCGTTTTGGTCAATCTGAAAAAACAGGATCAGGCAAAGGTATCGATCAACGTACCGAGCATTTCGTCGGATGCCTTGGCGACGCTCACACCCAACTGCACCTGAAACTTGCCTTGGGCCATTTCGACCATGTTGCTGGCCAGATCCGACTGCTGGCTACGATCCACCGAACGCAGGCGATCAACCTGGACTTCGGACGACTGGCTGGTGACCGAACGCTCGATTGTGTTGTTGGCGATCTGGCTGGAGGCCTGATCGACGCGGTTCTGCCCTGTCTGAATCGTGCTCAGACCGGCATAGAACGCGGTGTTTCCTGAGATTTCCATGGCAGAGCTCGTCTTCTTGAAGGGTCGACAGGGGCCATTGAATCAGAAGCCCCGGGAAAAGGCCCGACAAAAACACTAATGGCACAGTGCCGCGTCATAGGCAAAACCTTGGCGGGGTCTCAGTCCAGCAGATCCAGTTGCAGGTGTTCGGCCACGGCTTCGGCCGTCACGCTCTGGATCCGCGCCACCCGGCCCAGGCAGGGCGCCGGAAGTCGCTCGGCCAAAGTCGCGAGGTTTTCTTCCAGGCGCGAGGTGGCCGGGTCGATGATGTTCGCGACCCAACCGGCAAGCTGCAAGCCATCACGGGCGATCGCCTCGGCGGTCAACAACGCGTGGCTGATGCAGCCCAGGCGCACGCCCACCACCAGGATCACCGGCAAGCCCAGCGCGATCGCCAGGTCGGAAAGATTGTCCTGGCCGGACAGCGGCACGCGCCAACCGCCCGCGCCTTCGATCAAGCTGAAATCGGCGCCCAGCGCCAGCACTTCACGCATCGGGCCCAGCAGCGACTGCACCGTCAAGGCAACGCCGGCCTCCCGGGCGGCCAAGTGCGGCGCGATTGCCGGTTCGAACGCCACTGGATTGACCTGTGCATAAGTCAACGGCACAGAGCATTCGGCCAGCAGTGCCAAGGCATCGGCGTTGCGCAGGCCCTTGGGCGTCACGTCGCAGCCAGAGGCCACGGGTTTTCCGGCAGCCGTGCTCATGCCAGCTTGTCGCGCCGCGTGCAGCAGGCCTGCCGCGACGGTGGTCTTGCCTACATCAGTGTCAGTGCCGGTAATAAAATAGGCCTGGCTCATAGCGGTTTCTCCAAAACGGCGTAGACCACTTGGTAAGTCGCCGGCAGCCCCTGGGCCTGACGAAACTGCTCATAGGCTTCAACCAGCGCGAGGATCCGTGCCCTGCCCGTCAAGCCGCCAGGGCGACCAGGGTTCAGATTATGGGCACCCAAAGCTTTCAATTCATGGGTCAGGCTACGCACGTCGGGGTAATGCAACACATGGCGACAATTTTCAAGACTGATGACATTCAGCCCGCTGGCCGCGCAAAGATGCTGATACGTTTCGAACCCCCGAAAACGGTTGACGTGCACCAAGCCATCCACCTGACGCCAACTGTCGCGTAATTCGTACAAAGTGCCCACGCATAGACTGGTAAAGGCCAACACCCCACCCGGTTTCAACACGCGATGGGCCTCGCTCAGCACCGCGGCAAAATCCGCACACCATTGCACCGCCAGGCTAGAGAACACCAGGTCGCAGCTCGCCGCCTGCAAAGGCAGCCGCTCAGCATCACCGGCGACAAAATACGCGGCGCCACCCTGGGGACGCGCATGGTTGAGCATGCCTTCGGCGATATCCAACGCCAATCCGTTTGTCTCACCGAAACGCGCGCCCAGCGCCCGAGTGAAATAACCGGTGCCGCAGCCCAGGTCCAACCAACGTTGCGGCATGAATGAGGACGGCAAGCGGCCTAGCAATTGCTGGCCGACGTCGCGTTGCAGTTCGGCCACGCTGTCGTAACTGGTCGCTGCACGGGAAAACGAAGCCGCGACCTGGCGCTTGTCAGGCAAGGCGCCGGGCAATTTGGGAAGAGACAAATCAGTCATCACCGGACTCATGCAAAAAGGCCTGGATCGCGCCCGCGACACCGTGGGGGTCCTCCAGAAGAAATCCGTGGCCGGCCTGTTCGATCAGACCGATTTCGACATCCGGCAGCAAGACCAGCAAATCACCCGCGGCCTCGGCCGGCACCAGGGCGTCGAGCCCGGCAAACAGATGCAGTTGCGGGCCACGGAAGCGCTGCAATGCGGCGCGGGTGTCCAATTGCGCCAGCAGTTCGAGCCCGGCCATCAATATTTCGGGCGGAGTGCTCGGAGCCCCGGCCAACAACAACCGCGACAACCCGCGCGGATCATTACAGCCTTGGGCACACAGCAAACTGAAACGCTTGAGGGTCTGGCGTGGGTCGGCAGCGCACCCGGCAAGAAAGCCATCGAAGGTTTCACCGACCATCGCGCTCGGCCATTGCTCGTGGGCGACAAAGGACGGATTGCTCGCCAAGGTCAGCAGGCCGCAGCAGCGCTCACCCCGACGCGCCGCCAGCGCCGAGGCCAGCATGCCACCCAGGGACCAACCGCCCAGCCAGGCATCCTGGGGCACGGTAGCGTCCAATTCTTCGAGCCATTCATCGGGATCGCTCGATAGCAATGCCGGCAACGGTTCGATTTCCACGCGCAGGTGCTCGTCGAGCCCTTGCAAGGCCGCCGCCAGCGGTTCCAGCGGTGAAACGCCCAAGCCCCAGCCGGGCAGCAAAATCAATCGATCACGCATGGCTTGGCTCCGGTCCCAACAGGGCAAAACACTCAGCCAGTGCGTTCAACAATAGCTGCACCTGGGCCTCGCTGTGGGCGGCGGTCAGGGTCACGCGCAAACGAGCGCTGCCAGCCGGTACGGTGGGAGGGCGGATCGCCGTGACCATCAGCCCGCGCTCGCGCAGCATCTGCGACAAGCGCATGGCCCGCCCCGCATCGCCAATCAGGATCGGCTGGATCGGCGTGAAGCTGTCCATCAATTGCAGACCGATCTGCTCGGCGCCCTGGCGGAACTGGCGGATCAGCACCTGCAAGTGCTCGCGCCGCCAATGCTCGCTGCGCAGCAGTTCAAGGCTCTTGAGCGTCGCGCAGGCCAGGGCCGGCGGTTGGCTGGTGGTGTAGATGTAGGGGCGAGCGAACTGGATCAGGCTTTCGATCAGTTCCTCGCTACCCGCGACAAAGGCCCCGGCAGTGCCGAAGGCTTTGCCCAAGGTGCCCACCAATACCGGCACGTCCTCCTGGCTCAAGCCGAAATGCTCGACGATACCGCCGCCGTTGGCCCCTAGCGGGCCGAAACCGTGGGCATCGTCGACCATCAGCCAGGCGCCCTTGGCCTTGGCTTCGCGGGCCAGGGCCGGCAGGTCGGCAATGTCGCCGTCCATGCTGAACACGCCGTCGGTGACCACCAGGGTATTACCAGTGGCTTTCTCCAGGCGGCTGGCCAGGCTCTGGGCATCGTTGTGCAGGTATCGGTTGAAACGCGCGCCGGACAACAGCCCGGCGTCGAGCAGCGAAGCATGATTGAGGCGGTCCTCCAGCACCGTGTCGCCCTGCCCCACCAGCGCGGTGACCGCGCCGAGGTTGGCCATGTAGCCGGTGGTGAACAGCAACGCCCGCGCACGCCCCGTCAAGTCGGCCAAGGCCTCTTCCAGCGCGTGATGCGGACCGCTGTGGCCGATCACCAAATGGGAAGCGCCACCCCCGACACCCCAACGCGCCGCGCCGGCGCGCCAGGCCTCGATCACTTGCGGGTGATTGGCCAGGCCCAGGTAATCGTTGTTGCAGAACGCCAGCAGCGGCTGGCCGTCCACCACCACTTCCGGGCCCTGGGGGCTTTCGAGCAGCGGGCGCTGGCGGTAGAGGTTGTCGGCACGACGGGCAGCCAGGCGTGCGGCGAGATCGAAGGGCATGCAGGCCTCGGGGCGAACCACTTATTTAAGACGGGTGAGATCCCCTGTGGGAGGGCTTTTGTGGGAGCCGAGCTTGCTCGCGATGAGGGCTCCACGGTCTATGGCAAGACCGCGTTATCGTTCATCGCGAGCAAGCTTGGCTCCCACAAAGCCCGCTCCCACACTGGGTTTTGCGTCAACTCAAACAGCGGCGTTATAGAACTGCTCGCTGCTCTTCTGCTCCACCAGCGCCTGTTCAATCGCCGCCTGGTGCACTTCGTCGGCATGTTCTTCACGGGCTTCAGGCTGGATGCCCAGGCGTGCGAACAATTGCATGTCTTTGTCGGCTTGCGGGTTGGCGGTGGTCAACAGCTTGTCGCCGTAGAAAATCGAGTTGGCGCCGGCAAAAAATGCCAAGGCTTGCATCTGCTCGTTCATCGCTTCACGGCCAGCGGACAGGCGCACATGGGACTGGGGCATCATGATCCGGGCCACGGCGAGCATGCGGATGAAATCGAACGGATCGATGTCTTCGGCATTCTCCAGCGGCGTGCCGGCGACTTTGACCAGCATGTTGATCGGCACCGATTCCGGGTGCTCCGGCAGGTTCGCCAGCTGGATCAGCAGGTTGGCGCGGTCGTCCAGGGACTCGCCCATGCCCAGGATGCCGCCGGAGCAGATTTTCATCCCCGAATCCCGTACATAGGCCAGGGTTTGCAGGCGCTCGCTGTAGGTACGGGTGGTGATGATGCTGCCGTAGAACTCCGGCGAGGTATCGAGGTTGTGGTTGTAGTAGTCCAGGCCGGCCTGGGCCAGTGCTTCGGTCTGTTCCTGGTCGAGGCGGCCCAGGGTCATGCAGGTTTCAAGGCCCATGGCCTTCACGCCTTTGACCATTTCCAGCACATACGGCATGTCCTTGGCCGACGGATGTTTCCAGGCCGCGCCCATGCAGAAACGGGTCGAACCGATGGCCTTGGCCCGCGCAGCCTCTTCGAGGACCTTCTGCACTTCGAGCAATTTCTCTTTATCCAGGCCGGTGTTGTAGTGACCGGACTGCGGACAATATTTGCAATCTTCCGGGCAAGCGCCGGTCTTGATCGACAGCAACGTGGAAACCTGGACGCGGTTGGCGTCGAAGTGCGCGCGGTGCACGGTCTGCGCCTGGAACAACAGGTCATTGAATGGCTGGACAAAGAGTGCTTTGACTTCGGCCAAAGACCAGTCATGACGCAGGTTGGCAGTGGTGCTGGCGCTCATGGGCATTTCCTTGATTATGCTTGGCTGGCGTCTGGGGTATGGAATACCCACAGGCGCGACACGGATGTTCGGCATATTTAAGGAAGAGTCATGCGCTGTCAACCACGATACAAAGGACCGGTTTACATCTGGTTAAAAAATAAACAACCCTGTCTGCTGTGCGGCGAAAGCACCGATACGCCGCAGCCTATCTGCACCCCCTGCGAAAGCGAGCTGCCCTGGCTCGGTGATCAATGCAGCATTTGCGCCCTGCCACTGCCCATGGCCGGATTGCGTTGCGGCCAATGTGTCTCGCGGCCGCCGGCCTTCGAGCGGGTCCTGGCGCCCTGGGTTTATGACTTCCCGGTGGACAGCCTGATCACCCGCTTCAAGCATCAGGCGAAATGGCCCCTGGGTCGGCTGCTGGGCGAACTGCTGGCGCAATCGCTGCAACATCACTTCGACGAAGGGCTGGAACGGCCCGACGCCCTGGTACCGGTGCCACTGGCGACCCAGCGCTTGCGCCAGCGCGGTTTCAACCAGGCGGCGCTGCTGGCCCGCTGGCTCAGTGGGCCGCTGGCGATCCCTTGCGAAGAAAACCTGCTGCGACGCACCCAGGACACGCCCGCCCAACAGGCCCTCGACGCCAGGGCTCGGCGACAAAACCTGCGCCAGGCCTTTGCCCTCGCGCCCCAGGCAGCGTTGCGCAACCGTCACCTGGCATTGGTCGACGATGTGCTCACCACCGGCGCCACCGCCCAGGCACTGGCCGCCCTGCTACTCGATGCCGGCGCGGCACGGGTCGATGTCTACTGCCTGGCCCGCACACCGAAACCCGGTGAGCCGGCTTGACGTGCCACGTCCAAGGCGCCAACGTCCGCTCATCGACCTTTGCACGCAGCTCCCGTCATGTCATTGCCCACGCTCCTGACTCAGCACATCGTTCGGCGCCCCCAACGCATCGCCCTGTTGCAGCACATCGCCGAACAGGGCTCGATCACCCGCGCTGCCAAGAGCGCGGGCCTGAGCTATAAGGCAGCGTGGGATGCCATCGATGAATTGAACAATCTCGCGGACCAACCGTTGGTGGAACGCAGCGTCGGCGGCAAGGGTGGTGGCGGCGCCAAGCTGTCGCAGGAAGGCCAACGCGTGCTGCGCCTGTATCAGCGCCTGCAAGCACTGCAGGCGCAACTGCTGGAAGCCAGCGAAGACGCCGGCGACCTGGGCCTGCTCAGTCGCCTGATGCTGCGCACCAGCGCCCGCAATCAATTGCATGGCAAGGTCTTGGCCATCGAGGCCCAGGGCCACAACGACCGGGTACGCCTGGAGCTGGCTCGGGGCCTGGTCATCGAAGCGCAGATCACCCACGACAGCACGCTGCGCCTGGAGCTGGGTGTCGGCACCGACGTGGTGGCGCTGATCAAGGCAGGCTGGCTGGAACTACACCCAGTCGAACACGCGGAAAAACCGGGGACCAATACACTGCGCGGCATGATCGAGCAAATCGACGCCGCCCAGGACGGCCCCAGCGAAGTGCGCATCGGCCTGCCCAACGGCCAGACGCTATGCGCCCTGGCCGACCCGCTTCAGTTGCAAGCGCAGAACCTGGCCGTCGACTCACCGGTGCAAGTGACGTTTTGTGCGACAAATGTGCTGCTCGGCACACCGCTGTAGCGCGCTGCAACAATAGCTTCATCGACCCGCTTTAAGGTGACTGCCAAAACCAGCAGGGAGCCTGATGATGAGCCTATTAGAAGAAAACCAATCCACCGACCTGGAAAAGATCGTCGGCCTGAGCCGGCGCAGTTTCATCAGCGCCGGCGCCCTGTGCGGCGCGGCGATGTTCCTGGGCGGCAACCTGCTGAGCCGCAGCGTGCTGGCCGCCGCCGTGAGCGAAGGCAACAGCCGGCTGCTGGGCTTTAAGAGCATTGCCGCCGCCACGGCCGACACCATTACCCTGCCGCCGGGCTACAAAGCCTCGGTGCTGATCAGTTGGGGCCAGCCACTGCGCAAAAATGCACCGGCGTTCGACCCCAGTGGCAATGGAACAGCCCGTGCTCAGGAAGAGCAGTTTGGCGACAACACCGACGGCATGAGCCTGTTCGAATTCCCCGGCGACAAGAACCGCGCGCTGATGGCGATCAACAACGAGTACACCAACTACCAATACCTGTTCCCTCACGGCGGCCAGCCGCAGTCGGCCGAAGACGTGCGCAAGGCCCAAGCCGCCGAAGGTGTGTCGGTGATCGAGATCCAGCGTCGTCGCGGCCAGTGGCAGTTCGTCCAGGAATCGCGCTACAACCGCCGGATCCACGGCAACACGCCGATTCGCCTGCGTGGTCCGGCAGCCGGCCACGACCTGCTGAAAACCAGCGCCGACAAGAGCGGCAAGAAAGTGCTGGGGACTTTCCAGAACTGCGCCAACGGCATGACGCCGTGGGGCACTTACCTGACCTGCGAAGAAAACTTCACTGACTGCTTCGGCAGCAGCAAGACGGACCTGCAGTTCGACGCGGCACAAAAACGCTATGGCGCCACCGTTACCAGCAGTGAAATCAACTGGCACCTGCACGACCCGCGTTTTGACCTGGCGAAGAACCCCAACGAACTCAATCGCCATGGCTGGGTGGTGGAAATCGATCCGTTCGATCCAGAATCCACGCCGGTGAAACGCACTGCCCTGGGCCGCTTCAAACACGAAAACGCCGCCCTGGCCCAAACCAATGACGGTCGTGCCGTGGTGTACATGGGCGATGACGAGCGCGGCGAATTCATCTACAAGTTCGTCAGCCGCGAGCGCATCAACCATCGCAATGCCAAAGCCAACCGCAACCTGCTGGACCACGGCACCTTGTATGTGGCGCGCTTCGATGCCGGCGACGGCAACCCGGACCACCCCAAAGGCAAGGGCCAGTGGATCGAGTTGACCCACGGCAAGAATGGCATCGACGCCAGCAGCGGTTTCGCTGACCAGGCCGAAGTGCTGATCCATGCGCGCCTGGCCGCCAGTGCCGTTGGCGCCACGCGCATGGACCGTCCGGAGTGGATCGTGGTCAGCCCCAAGGACGGCCAGGTCTATTGCACCCTGACCAACAACTCCAAGCGCGGCGATGCTGGCCAACCGGTGGACGGGCCAAACCCTCGGGCCAAGAACGTCTACGGACAGATCCTGCGCTGGCGCACCGACCGCGACGATCACGCCTCCAAGACCTTCTCCTGGGATCTGTTCGTGGTCGCCGGCAACCCGGCGGTACACGCCGGCACGCCGAAAGCCGGCTCGTCCAACATCAACGCCCAGAACATGTTCAACAGCCCCGATGGCCTGGGCTTCGACAAGGGTGGACGGTTGTGGATCCAGACCGACGGCGATTCGAGCAACGCCGGGGACTTCGCTGGCATGGGCAATAACCAGATGCTCTGCGCCGACCCCAACAGCGGTGAAATCCGCCGCTTCCTGGTCGGGCCGGTAGGCTGCGAAGTGACCGGGATCAGTTTCGCGCCGGACTACAAGACGATGTTCGTCGGGATCCAGCATCCCAGCGGCGGCTCGACGTTCCCTGAGCACCTGCCCAACGGCAAGCCGCGCTCATCGGTGATGGTAATTACCCGGGAAGATGGCGGGGTCATCGGCGCCTGATAGGGCCTCATCGCGAGCAAGCTCGCTCCCACAGGGATCGGCGGTACAACCGAAGACCCACTGTGGGAGCGAGCTTGCTCGCGATAGCTTCAGCACAGCCACCACCTATCTGCCTCTGTCTGCGCTACCATGCTGGGCCGGACGCGGCAGCCCTGCCGCTGCGCAGGAGTCAGCATGTCCCATCCGTTTGAAACCCTCACGCCCGACCTGGTGCTCGATGCCGTTGAAAGCATCGGCTTTCTCAGCGATGCCCGCGTGTTGGCCCTCAACAGCTACGAGAACCGCGTCTATCAGGTCGGCATCGAAGATTCCGAGCCGCTGATCGCCAAGTTCTACCGCCCCCAGCGCTGGACCAACGAAGCGATCCTGGAAGAGCACAGCTTTACCTTCGAACTGGCCGAGTACGAAGTGCCCGTGGTGGCGCCGCTGATCCACAACGGTGCCAGCCTGCACGAACACGCCGGGTTTCGTTTCACCCTGTTTCCTCGTCGCGGTGGCCGGGCACCGGAGCCGGGCAATCTCGACCAACTCTATCGCCTGGGACAATTGCTCGGGCGCCTGCACGCGCTCGGGGCGACCCGGCCGTTCGAGCATCGTGAAGCCTTGGGTGTGAAAAACTTCGGCCATGATTCGCTGGCCACCGTATTGGCAAGCGGCTTTGTTCCCCGCGGCCTGCTACCGGCCTACGAGTCGGTCGCCCGGGACCTGCTCAAGCGCGTCGAAGAGGTCTACGCCGCCACGCCCCACCAGAACATCCGCATGCACGGCGATTGCCACCCGGGCAATATGATGTGCCGCGACGAGGTGTTCCACATCGTCGACCTGGACGACTGCCGCATGGGCCCGGCAGTGCAGGATTTGTGGATGATGCTCGCCGGCGATCGCCAGGAATGTTTGGGGCAGTTATCGGAGTTGATGGACGGTTATCAGGAGTTTCATGATTTCGACCCGCGTGAACTGGCGCTGATCGAACCGCTGCGCGCCCTGCGCCTGATGCACTACAGCGCCTGGCTGGCGCGGCGCTGGGACGACCCGGCCTTCCCCCGCAGCTTCCCGTGGTTCGGCAGCGAACGCTACTGGGGCGACCAGGTGCTGGCGTTGCGCGAGCAACTGGCGGCACTCAATGAAGAGCCGTTGAAGCTGTTCTGACCCGACTGGGTTCCAGCAATCACTGAAATCCCTGTGGGAGCGAGCTTGCTCGCGATAGCGGTGTGTCAGTCGACAGAGGTGTCGAATGTTCGATCGCCATCGCGAGCAAGCTCGCTCCCACAAGGGATTTGCGCTGAAACGTTCACAAGGTTCACAGCACAACCTGACAAATCTCCTTACAATCATCCCTTTGTTAGCTGCCTAAGCAAGGATTCTGCATGCAAGCCGCCAACCCGCGTCGCGGGTATATCCTGGGCCTGAGCGCCTACATCATCTGGGGTCTGTTCCCGATCTACTTCAAGGCCATCGCCAGCGTGCCGTCCGTGGAAATCATCATCCACCGGGTGCTGTGGTCGGCGCTGTTCGGCGCGGCGCTGCTGTTAGTCTGGAAACACCCGGGCTGGTGGCGCGAATTGCGAGACAATCCACAGCGCCTGGCGATCCTCGCCCTGAGCGGGACACTGATCGCGGCCAACTGGCTGACCTACGTCTGGGCGGTGAATAACGAGCGCATGCTCGAAGCCAGCCTGGGTTACTACATCAACCCGCTGGTGAACGTGTTGCTGGGCATGGTGCTCCTCGGCGAACGCCTGCGCCGCATGCAATGGCTGGCGGTGGGGTTGGCGGCGGTCGGCGTGGCGCAGCAAGTCTGGCAAGTGGGCAGCCTGCCGTGGGTGTCGCTGGTGCTGGCGTTGACCTTCGGTTTCTATGGGCTGATCCGCAAACAAGCACCGGTCAAGGCATTGCCGGGGCTGGTGGTGGAAACCTGGATGCTGGTGCCGATCGCCATCGCCTGGTTGCTGTTCAACCCCACGGCCACCAGTGCCCAGGCCGCTTTCTGGACCACCTCCGAAGCCTGGTGGCTGGTGGCGGCGGGTCCCGTGACGCTGGTTCCGTTGGTGTGCTTCAACGCCGCAACACGGCATTTGCCCTACACTACCATCGGTTTTCTCCAGTACATCGCGCCGACGCTGGTGCTGCTGCTCGCCGTGCTGCTGTTCGGTGAGCACCTGTCGTCCAGCACACTGGTGGCGTTCCTGTTTATCTGGGCCGGGCTGGCGGTGTACAGCGTCGATGCGGTGATCAGCATGCGCCGGCGCAGCTGATCAAAAAACACACAAACCTCTACAGGCCACGTCTGGCGTGGCCTGCGCTTATCCTTCCCAAGGTTATCCACAGTCTGATCCCCGCCGTTTGTGCACAACCCCTTGAAAACTGGTGTTTTTTTGATCATTGACCGCTGAGCCCCGGCGGGCGTGGGCTGGAGCCGGGTCTCTACAGGTTATCCACAGGCAGGCGCAGTTTTTTCTTGGATAACCTTCATTACGCTTCGTCGCTAAGCTTGAGCTCCACCATCAATTCATCGGCCAAGGTTTCCAGGCGCTCCTGCAAGGTTTCCAGCGACAGGGTCAAGGGCACGCCCAGGATCGCCTCGGCATGAAACAGCAGCTCGCTGCTCATGGGTGCCGGCCGGACATGGGTCACCAGACGCTCGACATTGACGCCCTGTTCGCTCAACAACCGGGTGATGTCCCGCACGATGCCGGGACGATCGTTGCCCACCAGCTCCATGGTGATGGGTTTCCAAGTGCAGGACTCCTCAACGGCGCTTTCAGCGATCAACACACGGATGCCATGGGTCGACAGCCCCTGCAAGGCTTCGATCAGTTCTTCATGAGTCTCGGCCGGGGCGCTGATTCGCAGGATCCCGGCAAACTGCCCGGCCAGGCGCGACATGCGGCTTTCCAACCAGTTACCGCCATGGGCGGCGATGCAATCGGCGATGCGCTCGACCTGCCCGGGCTTGTCCGGGGCGAAAACAGTGATGACGAGGTGGTCCATGGCGCAGTCCTCTTGTTGTGGAACGGACAGTATAGGCAGCTGATCTGCGAGCAGACGGTGGCCTGGAGATTTATACCTCCCCCTGTGGCAACAAAGCTTGCTCGCGATGAAATCAACTCGACTCTTCTGAAACCAAGGTGCCTGTATCGCGAGCAAGCTTTGCTCCCACAGGATGACATCAGAGATATCGTGTACAAACCTTAAGATTTATATGGAACAATCCATCTGTTTTTTGAGAACATCCCGTGCCCCGACGTGACCGTAACACTTTAGTCGGTCGCGGAACGACGCAATTAGTCTAATTTTCACAACCGCAATTGATCATGTAGTATGCCGCAGCGCGCACTACATAATCGCGACACCCCTGTTGTACCGATGTCTGCTTAAGGCCAGTCGCATCCCTGAAAAGCCCCGTCAGCAAGGCTTGAATACCCAGCCGCCAGCGATGGCATGTACTGGTTCCGGGGTTTGTGGTTTAAATGTCCCGAGGCTTCATTGTCAAAATCGAAGAGCTGAAAAGCGAAATAGCTGAGCAGAGTGAGGCAAGCAATGACTGAACACGTTCAAGTCGGTGGCCTGCAGGTCGCCAAAGTCCTGTTCGACTTCGTGAATAACGAAGCCATTCCCGGAACCGGCCTCACCGCCGACGCGTTCTGGGCCGGTGCCGACAAGGTCATTCATGACCTGGCCCCGAAGAACCAAGCCCTACTCGCCAAACGCGATGATTTCCAGGCGCGGATCGATGCCTGGCACCAGGCCCGTGCCGGCCAGGCCCACGACGCCGTGGCTTACAAAGCCTTCCTGCAAGACATTGGCTACCTGCTGCCAGAAGCGGCGGATTTCCAGGCCACGACTCAAAACGTCGATGACGAAATCGCCCGCATGGCCGGCCCGCAGCTGGTCGTGCCGGTGATGAACGCCCGCTTCGCCCTCAACGCCTCGAATGCCCGCTGGGGTTCGCTGTACGACGCGCTGTACGGCACCGATGCCATCAGCGAAGCCGATGGCGCGGAAAAAGGCAAAGGCTATAACAAGGTACGCGGCGACAAGGTCATCGCCTTCGCCCGAGCCTTCCTCGACGAAGCCGCGCCCCTGGCGGCCGGCTCCCATGTCGATTCCACCGCGTATAAAATCGTCGACGGCAAACTGGTGGTCGCCCTCAAGGGCGGCAGCAACAGCGGCCTGCGTGACGATGCCCAGTTGATCGGCTTGCAGGGCGATGCCTCGGCGCCGACCGCCGTGCTGCTGAAACACAACGGCCTGCACTTCGAAATCCAGATCGATGCCAGCACCCCCGTCGGCCAGACCGATGCCGCCGGCGTCAAAGACATCCTGATGGAAGCCGCGCTGACCACCATCATGGACTGCGAAGACTCGGTCGCCGCCGTCGATGCCGATGACAAGGTTGTGATCTACCGCAACTGGCTCGGCCTGATGAAAGGTGACCTGTCGGAAGAAGTCGCCAAGGGCGGCCAGACGTTTACCCGGACCATGAACCCTGACCGTGTCTACACCGCCGTCGACGGCTCGGGCGTGACCCTGCACGGTCGTTCGCTGCTGTTCGTGCGTAATGTCGGCCACCTGATGACCATCGACGCGATCCTGGACAAGCACGGCAACGAGGTACCGGAAGGCATTCTCGACGGCCTGATCACCAGCCTCGCGGCGATCCACAGCCTCAACGGCAATACTTCGCGCCGCAACAGCCGCACCGGCTCGGTGTACATCGTCAAGCCGAAGATGCACGGCCCGGAAGAAGCCGCGTTCACCAACGAGCTGTTCGGTCGCGTTGAAGATGTGCTGAACCTGCCCCGCAACACCCTCAAGGTCGGGATCATGGACGAGGAGCGCCGTACCACGGTCAACCTCAAGGCCTGCATCCAGGCCGCCAGCGAGCGCGTGGTGTTCATCAATACCGGCTTCCTCGACCGTACCGGCGATGAAATCCACACCTCAATGGAAGCCGGCCCGATGGTGCGCAAGGCCGACATGAAAGCCGAGAAGTGGATCGGCGCCTATGAAAACTGGAACGTCGACATCGGCTTGAGCACCGGCCTGCAAGGTCGCGCGCAAATCGGCAAAGGCATGTGGGCCATGCCCGATCTGATGGCGGCGATGCTCGAACAGAAAATCGCTCATCCGCTGGCCGGCGCCAACACCGCGTGGGTTCCCTCGCCGACCGCTGCTGCGCTGCACGCGCTGCATTACCACAAGGTCGACGTGTTCGCCCGCCAGGCCGAACTGGCCAAGCGCGCCCGCGCTTCGGTGGACGACATCCTGACCATCCCGCTGGCCGTCAACCCGAGCTGGACGCCGGAGCAGATCAAGAACGAACTGGACAACAATGCCCAGGGCATCCTTGGCTACGTGGTGCGCTGGATCGACCAGGGCGTGGGCTGCTCCAAGGTGCCGGACATCAACGACATCGGCCTGATGGAAGACCGTGCGACGTTGCGTATCTCCAGCCAGCACATCGCCAACTGGCTGCGCCATGGCATCGTCACGCAAGACCAGGTGATGGAAAGCCTCAAGCGCATGGCGCCTGTGGTCGACCGTCAGAACGCCAGCGACCCGTTGTACCGGCCGCTGGCGCCAGACTTCGACAACAACATTGCCTTCCAGGCGGCGGTCGAGCTGGTGATCGAAGGCACCAAACAGCCTAACGGCTACACCGAGCCGGTGCTGCACCGTCGTCGTCGCGAGTTCAAGGCAGCCAATGGGTTGTGATTGAGCGGTAGACGCGGCACAAAAAAGCCCTGATCGAAAGATCAGGGCTTTTTTCATTGCAAAATCACCAAACCCTGGCTGATGTTTGAGTCATTGTGGCGGGGGGATTTATCTGTGGGAGCAAGGCTTGCCCGCGATGAAGGCGGCGCGGTCCTTGGTGAACCGAGGCGCCTGCATCGCGGGCAAGCCTTGCTCCCACAGACGATGGGCTAGAGATCCATCCCCAACTCATGCTTGACCAACCCCAACAGCTTGTCGGTATCGATCGGCTTGAGCAAAAAGTCCACCACGCTCAAGTGCATGGCTTCGATGGCGTCCTTCACGTCGGCATCGCCTGACACGATGATGATCGGCAGCGCCGCCCGCGGAGACTCGCGCACCAGGCGGACCAGTTCCAGGCCATCGACATTGCCCATGCGCAAGTCGGTGATCAGCAGACCGATCGATGGCTTGGTTTCCAGCATCTTGAGTGCCGTTTCGCCACTGGCGGCGGTCATGCAGTGAATCCCGTCCAATGCCAGGATCTCCGACAACAGCTCACGAGCGTCCCTGTCGTCATCAACGATCAAGACGCGCTGCGGCGGCAGGTCAGGTTCCAACATGACGGCACTCAGCGCCTCGCGCTCATCGTCACTCAAAATATCGTGGTCGGACATGGTGCTCTCTACTTTTTTAAATCGATCCTCTGGCACAGTGGTCAGACATCGTTCTGCGGCGCTTCAATGTGCACTTCGTCGGATTTTTTTCCAAGAACATTCAATGAAGATTTTTCTGACGCTTGGCGTAAGACTTTTCCGTAAGTCCGCCCCTGTGCAGCGACCTAGACTTACGTCCAATGGGCACCCCGCGCTGAGGGGCCGACCATGGTGAACAGATCCGACCACAACAATTCGAATAAGACTGCGTAATGGTTATGAAAAAAGCGGACGCCTTCATCCAGGCAGGGAAAACCGCGGTGTTGCAAAACATCCAGGGGACGCTGCAGTTTCTCCAGCGTTTTCCCCCGTTCAACCAAATGGAAAACGCCCACCTGGCCTATCTGGTGGAGCAATGCCTGCTGCGTTTCTACGCCCCGGGCGACACCATCATCAAGCCGGCTGACGGCCCGGTGGAACACTTCTTCATCGTCAAGCAGGGCCGGGTGGTGGGCGAACGTCCGCATTCGGCCAAGGGTGGCACCGAGACCACCTTCGAGATCACCACCGGCGAATGTTTCCCCCTTGCCGCGCTACTGGGCGAGCGGGCCACGCGCACCGAGCACCGGGCCGGCGAAGATACGTTCTGCCTGCAACTGAACAAGCAGGCCTTCATCAAGCTGTTCGCCCTGTCCGCCCCGTTTCGCGATTTCGCCCTGCGCGGGGTCAGCAGCCTGCTCGACCAGGTCAACCAGCAGGTCCAGCAGAAATCCGCGCAAACCCTGGGCACCCAGTACTCCCTCAACACGCGGCTGGGCGAGTTGGCGATGCGCCACCCGGTCAGTTGCAGCCCGGACACACCGCTGCGCGAAGCCGTGAAGCTGATGCACGAGCAACAGGTCGGCAGCATCGTGGTGGTGAATGAGCAGAAAGCACCGGTGGGCATTTTCACCTTGCGCGATCTGCGGCATGTGGTGGCCGATGGTTCCGGGGATTTTTCCCAGGCCATCGTAGGACACATGACCCAGGCACCGTTTTTCCTCTCGCCGGACCACAGCGCCTTCGACGCGGCCATCGCCATGACCGAGCGCCACATCGCCCACGTCTGCCTGGTCAAGGACCAGCGCCTGTGTGGCGTGGTTTCGGAGCGCGATCTGTTTTCCTTGCAGCGCGTCGACCTGGTGCACCTGGCCCGGACCATCCGCAACGCCCCCCGGGTGGAAAACCTCGTAGCCCTGCGCGGCGAGATCGGCCAACTGGTGGAGCGCATGCTGGCCCACGGCGCGTCGTCAACCCAGATCACCCACATCATCACCCTGCTCAACGACCACACTGTGTGCCGCGTCATCGAGCTGACCCTGGCCGACAAGGGCGACCCGGGCGTGCCGTTCAGTTGGCTGTGTTTCGGCAGTGAAGGCCGGCGCGAACAAACCCTGCACACCGACCAGGACAATGGCATTTTGTTCGAGGCCCGGGACGCCGCCCATGCCGCGCAGATCCGCGGCCTGCTGCTGCCCATCGCCCAACAGATCAACCAGAGCCTGGCCCAGTGCGGGTTCACCTTGTGCAAGGGCAACATCATGGCCGGCAACCCCGAGCTGTGCCTGTCCCGCGCCGAATGGGCCCGGCGCTTCGCGTCATTCATTCGCGAAGCGACGCCGGAAAACCTGCTGGCCTCGAGCATTTATTTTGACCTGCGGGTGGTCTGGGGCGATGAGCAAGGGTGCGAGCAGTTGCGCCAGCAGATCCTCGGACAAGTGGCCGACAATCGCCTGTTCCAGCGCATGCTGGCCGAGAACGCACTGCGTCATCGCCCACCCGTGGGACGCTTCAGGGATTTCGTGCTGAGCCGCAAGAATGGTGAAAAGGCGACCCTGGACCTGAAAGTGCAGGGCCTGACGCCCTTCGTCGACGGCGCCCGCCTACTGGCATTGGCCAATGGCATCGAAGCCAACAACACCTTGGAACGCTTGCGGCAACTGGTCGTCAAGGAAGTGATCGAACCGCTCGATGGCGCAGCCTATGAAGAGGCCTATCACTTCATCCAACAGACCCGCATGCAGCAACACCAATTGCAAACCCGCGAGAACCTGCCCTATTCCAACCGCGTCGACCCCGACAGCCTCAACCATCTGGACCGACGCATCCTGCGCGAATCCCTGCGCCAGGCCCAACGCCTGCAAAGCAGCCTGACGTTGAGGTATCAGTTGTGAGCATTTTTTCCTGGTTGCGCCCAGCCCAGCCAATGGTGCCCGAAGAAATGCAAAAGCGCCTGGAACGCTTGCCGGCGGCTTCAGCCTTGGGTGAAGGCAACCTGCGGGAACAACGCTGGGTCGTCCTGGACCTGGAAACCACCGGGTTGAACCTGAACAAGGACCAGGTGCTGTCCATCGGCGCGGTGGTCATCGAAGACGGCGCCATCGACTTCAGCCAGCAATTCGAACGGACCTTGCAGTGCGATCAGCAAAAGCTCGGGCCCAGTGTGTTGATCCATGGTCTGGCGCCCAGTGCCATCGCCGCCGGCAGCGACCCGGCCGAGGCGCTGCTGGCGTTCATGGAGTTCGTGGGCGACAGCCCGCTGCTGGCCTTTCACGCGCCGTTCGATTCCCACATGCTCGGTCGCGCCTTGAAAGACTACCTGGGTCATCGCCTGCAGCATCCGTTCCTCGACGTGGCGGACCTGGCCCCGATGCTTTGCCCCCAGGCTCATCTGCGCAAGGCGGGCCTGGATGAGTGGATCGACTGGTTCAAGCTGCAAGTCTTCGACCGTCACAACGCCAGCGCCGACGCCCTGGCCACGGCGGAACTGGCGCTGATCCTGTTCAGCCGCGCCCGCCAGCAACAGATCCACAGCCCGCTGGACCTGCAACAACGCCTGAGCCACTGGAAACGACGGCAGCAGGCGCCTTCGCTCTAAATCCTCTGCTCCGAAGGTGGTTTACCTGTGGGAGCAAGGCTTGCCCGCGATGGTATCGCCTGGGATTGACAGACTGACCGAGTCGCCCGAATCGCGGGCAAGCCTTGCTCCCACAGATCTTTTTGAGCCCACAGATCTATTTGGGCCCACAGACTTATCTGGACCCACAGATCAGGTCCCGACCAGCGCCAATTGCTTTCCCGCCCCCGCCTCTGCCACAATCGCGAACAATTCTCGTTACTTAAAACTTCGGTGATGCTCCGTGTCGTCAGTCCCCAGTCCTCATAGTGATTTGGTTGGTGCGTTGTACCGTGACCATCGCGCTTGGCTATTGGCATGGCTGCGACGCAACGTGGCGTGCGCGCACCGGGCCGAGGACCTGAGCCAGGACACCTTCGTGCGCTTGCTGGGTCGCGAGGAACTGAAGGCGCCCCGCGAACCCCGGGCGTTTCTGGTGGCCATCGCCAAGGGCCTGCTGTTCGATTATTTCCGTCGCGCGGCCTTGGAGCAGGCTTACCTCACCGAACTGATGCTGATCCCCGAAGCCGAGCAACCCTCGGTGGAAGAACAGCAAATCATCCTGGAAGACCTCAAGGCCATCGATCGCCTGCTCGGCAAACTGTCGAGCAAGGCCCGCGCAGCCTTTCTCTATAACCGCCTCGACGGCCTCGGCCACGCCGAGATCGCCAAGCGCCTGGGGGTTTCGGTGCCGCGGGTACGGCAGTACCTGGCCCAAGGCATCCGGCAGTGCTACATCGCCCTGTACGGTGAGCCGACATGAGCCAGGCCCATGCCAAACCGGTCTCGGCCAGCGTGCTGGATGCCGCCATTGCCTGGCAGTTGTCTTTGGACGCGAGTAGCGCCCAGGAGCGTGAAGCGTTCGCCCGCTGGCATGCCGCCGATGAAGAACACGCCCGGGCCTGGCGGCAATTGGGCATGCTCGACCAGCGCTTCAGCGTGGCCAACGGGCCGGCGCGGGCGGCGTTGCTGCAATCGCGGGTGAGCATTCGCCGGCGTATACGCAAGATGGGTAGTGGCCTGGCCAGTGTTGTCGCGGTCATCGGTCTGGCGTTGTTTGCCGGGGATCGTTACCTGCCGCTGGATTACTGGCTGGCCGATCAGCGCACCGCGACAGGCGAGCAACGCACCCTGCACTTGGCCGACGGCACGCTGATCAACCTCAACACCCACAGTGCGCTGGACGTGCGTTTCGATGATAAGCAGCGCCGCATCGTCCTGCAGGAAGGCGAGATCCTGGTAGAAACCGGCCACGACGACCCACGTCCGTTCATCGTCGAGACCCGCGAAGGCCGCCTGCGCGCGTTGGGCACACGCTTCCTGGTCAAGCGTGAAGACGAAGGCACGCGCCTGAGCGTGTTGAAATCCGCCGTGGCGGCGCATCCCCAGGCCACGGACATCGAACAGATTCTGCGCGAAGGCCAACAAGTGCTGATGCGCCGCGACGGCCTCGGGCCGACTGTTGCCCTGAGCCCCGGCGCCGATGCCTGGACCCGCGGCATGCTGGTGGTGGACAACGCTCGCCTCGAAGACCTGGTCCATGAATTGGGGCGTTACCGGCGCGGCTACCTCGGCGTCGAGCCACAAGTGGCCGATCTGCGCATCACCGGCAGCTTCCCGCTGCACGACACCGACCTGGCCCTGGCCGCCCTGCTGCCGACCTTGCCGGTGCAGGTCGAGCATCACACACGGTGGTGGGTGGTGGTGGGGCCGAGCACCGCGCCGAAACCCTGAGAGATCTTGTGTCAGATAGACCGCCTTCGCGAGCAAGCCCGCTCCCACATGGGAATGCGGACTCCTGTGGGAGCGGGCTTGCTCGCGAAGAGGCCTGTTGCCTCAGCACAAAAACCAAACTGGACGCCCCCCACTCGCAAAACGAATCTAAATTATTTTCATCCAGCCCTATCACTTTTCGATTTTCATCCGGCACCCAGGCAATTGAGAAATATTTCCATTCAGGAGCCGCCGTATGTCCCGCCCGCTAGACACCCTGTTGCGCCCCAGCCTGTTGGCCGTCGCCATTGCCTTCGCCGTCCCGTTGACCAGCGCCCCGCTGCTGGCCGCCGAACAAGCCACGAGCGTGCGCACTTACAACCTGCCCGCCGCGCCCCTGGCCAGCACCCTGAACCAGATCGCCAGCCAGGCCGGTCTCGCGCTGAGCCTGAATCCGTCCCTGGCCGCCGGCAAGACCTCGGCCCCGGTCCAGGGCCAGTTCGACGCCACCGGCGCATTGCGCGCGGCCTTGCGCGGCACCGGCCTGCAACTGGAACAAAGCAGCGCCGGTACCTATAGCCTGGTGGTCGTGCCGGAAGGCGTCATGGCCTTGCCGGAAACCAGCGTGATCGGTGCCGGTCTCAGTGAAACCGCCTGGGGCCCGACCGAGGGCTACGTCGCCACCCGCACCGCCGCCGGCACCAAGACCGACACCCCGATCGTCGAACTGCCGCGCTCCGTCTCCGTGGTTACCCGCCAACAGATGGAGGACCGTTCTGTCCTCAACCTCAATGACGCCCTGCGCTACACCGCCGGCGTACAGAGCAGCGGCTACGGTTCGGACTCGCGCAACGACTGGCTGCTGGTTCGCGGTTTCATACCAACCCAATTCCTCGATGGCCTGCCGCTGCCCAAGGGCAACTACATCACGCCAAAAATCGAGCCCTGGAACCTTGAACGCATCGCCGTGCTGCGCGGCCCGGCCTCGTCGGTCTACGGCCAGACGCCACCCGGCGGCATGCTGGACATGGTCAGCCGCCGCCCGCAGGCCGAAAGCAGCCATGAAGTCGAGCTGCAGGCTGGCAGCTACGAACACAAGCAGATCAACTTCGACAGCACCGGCAAAGTCGATGACGAAGGCCAGCTCCTCTACCGGGTCAGCGGCACCGTGCGCGACAGCAATGCCCAGGTCGATCACATCCCGGACAAGCGCTACAACCTCGCGCCGAGCCTGACCTGGAACATCAACGACGACACGCGCCTGACCTTCCTGTCCCAGTACACCCGCGACGACACCGGCATCACCGGGCAATTCCTGCCGCTGCAAGGCACCAAGCTGTCCTCGCCGGCGGGCAAGATCTCCCACCACAAGAACCTCGGCGACCCGGATTGGGAATTCTACGACCGGACCTACTACGCCCTCGGCTATGCGTTCGAACACCGCCTGAACGACACCTGGCAGTTCCGCCAGAACCTGCGCTACACCAAGAGCGACCTGGAAACCCAGGGTATCTCCGCTGGCGGAGCGTTTTTTCCTGCGGGCCCGGACCAATCCGTGGACGCCGACGGTAACGTCAAGCGCAGCGCCAGCGTCATCAACGAAGACATCAGCCAGTTCGCCGTGGACAACAACTTCCAGGCCGACTTCCAGACCGGCGCCCTGAGCCACACCCTGCTGCTGGGCCTGGATCACCAGCGCTCCAACAGCAATTCGCGCTGGGATTGGGGTTCAACTGGCGTGCCGACCAGCAACATCCACAACCCGATCTACGGACAGGATTTCTCCAACGTCCAGTACTTCACCATGTACGACTATAACCAGAAGACCCACCAGACCGGCCTTTACGTCCAGGACCAGATCGCCCTGGACAACTGGCGCCTGACCCTCGGCGGTCGTGAGGACTGGATTCACACCGGCACCGAGTTCCACAACCTGAACAACGTCACCAACACCCAACGCGACAAGAAATTCAGCGGCAACGCGGCGTTGAGCTACGTCTTCGATAACGGTGTGACGCCCTACATTTCCTTCGCCCAGTCGTTCCAGGCGGCGGCAGGTTCAACCGTCAACAGCACCGAAGCATTCAAGCCGACCGAAGGCGAACAGTACGAGGCCGGTATCAAGTATCAACCGCCTGGCACCAAGACCTTGCTGACCGCCGCGGTGTTCGACCTGACCCAGAAAAACAATTCCGTGACCGAAAACAACGTCACCCGCCAGGTGGGTGAAGTCCAGGTGCGTGGCCTGGAACTGGAAGCCTCGGGCGATGTGACCGACAACCTCAAGCTGATCGGTTCCTATACCTACAACGACAGCGAAATCACCAAGGGCGGCTCGGCGGAAAAAGGCAAGCGCATGGCCCAGGTACCGCGCAACCAGGCCACCGCCTGGGCCGACTACACCTGGCACCACGGCCCGCTGGACGGCTTCGGGGTCGGCGCCGGTGTGCGTTACGTCGGCGACACCTATGGCAACACCACCAACACCGACTGGGGCCATGTTGGCTCCTACACCGTGTACGACGCCTCGGCCCATTACGACCTGGGCCGTTTGAACCGTTCGCTCAAAGGTGTCTCGGTGGCGGTGGACGCGAAGAACCTATTCAACAAGGACTACCTGTCCACCTGCGACGGTTTCTACTGCTACTACGGCGACCAACGCAACGTCGTCGCCAGCGTGAATTACAAATGGTAAACGGTTAGCATTTGCGTAAACCTTTTGAGGGCGCCTGTAACTGAGATCCGTCAGACAAATGAAATCCCTGTGGGAGCGAGCTTGCTCGCGAAGACGGCGTAACAGTCGACATTGATGTTGTCTGGCACACCGCTTTCGCGAGCAAGCTCGCTCCCACAGGTTTCGCAGCGTGACTGACGGGCCTCAGAGATCGTGCCCTCTTGCATCCGGATCGCTCATGAAAAGCAAAACCATCCGCCGCTGGTCTTTCGTCCACACCTGGACCAGCCTGATCTGCACGGTGTTCCTGCTGATGCTGGCGATCACCGGGCTGCCATTGATCTTCCACCATGAAATCGAACACCTGCTGGGCGACGCCCCCGAGCTTCGGGAAATGCCGGCCGGCACGCCACCGCTGGACCTTGCGCAACTGGTGGAAAAAGCCAAGGCCCATCGCCCGGGCGAGGTGGTCCAGTATTTTGGCTGGGACGATGACGAGCCCAACGGCGTCATCACCATCATGGCGCCAACACCAGGGACCGAACCCAACGCCTCCCACACCTTCATGCTCGACGGGCGTACCGGCGAGGCCCTGGAAATGCCCTCGGCCAATGGCGGTTTCATGATGGTCATGCTGCGCCTGCACGTGGACATGTTCGCCGGGCTGCCGGGCAAGTTGCTGCTGGCGTTCATGGGGTTGCTGTTCGTGATTGCCATCGTCTCCGGGGTGGTCCTGTACCTGCCGTTCATGCGCCGCTTGACGTTCGCCACGGTGCGCCAGGACAAATCCACGCGCCTGCGCTGGCTCGACCTGCACAACCTGATCGGCGTGGTCACGCTGGTCTGGGCGCTGACCGTGGGCGTCACCGGCGTCATCGCGGCGTGCGCCGACCTGCTCATCGCGGCGTGGCGCAACGACAGCCTCAGCGCCATGGTCGAACCCTACCGCAACGTCCCGCCACTGACCCAGCTGGCGCCGGCCACCCGGTTGCTGGACATCGCCAAGGGCGTCGCACCGGGCATGGCGCCGAGCTTCATCGCCTTCCCCGGCACGCTGTTCTCCAGCGAGCACCACTACAGCGTCTTCATGAAGGGTGACACTCACCTGACCTCGCACCTGCTCACGCCCGTGCTGATCGATGCCACCACCCTGGACGTCACCGCCGTCGCCGAACGGCCGTGGTACATGGACATGATGAGCCTGTCCCTGCCCCTGCACTTTGGCGACTACGGTGGCCGGCCGATGCAGATCTTCTGGGCGACCCTCGATGTGCTGACCATCATCGTCCTCGGCAGCGGCGTCTACCTGTGGCTGGTGCGACGTAAAGCGGCCAAGCGCGCAACCGTCGGCACGGAGGTCGCCTCGTGAGACCTCGGCAGTCGAGTTTCTGGAAAGTGTTTGGTATTCCCCTGATGATCGGTGCGCTTAGCGCGGCGGGGTTGTTCAGCGCATTGCTGGGTGACGGTCTGTGGGACGCCGTCAGTTGGCTCGGATTGGGCATACCTTCCGTGGTGGCGGTGTGGGGATTGGTCCCCCGCCGCTGAGTCCTCCGGGCGCGCATTTGCCAGAGTGTGCGCCCCCTCTCTCTTCGTCATACGACAACTGCAGGCGCGCCGGGTGTTTCAGATCACCCAGCCTTTGACATATTTGTTGACAAATTAATTCTTGACCCTCTATAAGTGCGCCAGTTGTACGACAACTTACAACGCAAAATGCGACGCCAAATCCAAAAATAATTGATGGTGAAGTGATGAAAATCAAAGGCATCCGCTGGTGGATGGTCGGCCTGGTCACGGCCGGTCTGATGGTCAACTACCTGGCTCGCAATACCCTCTCGGTGGCCGCGCCCACCCTGATGAGCGAAATGAACATCTCCACCGAGCAGTATTCCCACATCGTCGTGGCTTGGCAGATCTGCTACGCGTTGATGCAACCGGTGGCCGGCTACATCATCGATGCCATCGGTACCAAGATGGGTTTCGCCATTTTCGCGTTCGCCTGGTCCATCGCCTGTGCCGCGGCGGCCATGGCCTCGGGCTGGCAAGGCCTGGCGTTTTTCCGGGGTTTGCTGGGCCTGACCGAAGCGGCCGGGCTGCCGGCTGCGGTCAAGACCTCTACCGAATGGTTCCCGGCCAAGGAACGCTCGGTGGCCATCGGCTGGTTCAACATCGGTTCCTCGATCGGCGCCGTGCTGGCTCCGCCGCTCGTGGTCTGGGCGATCCTGAACAGCGGTTGGGAGCTGGCGTTCCTGATCGTTGGCGGCCTGGGCGTGGCCTGGACGTTTCTCTGGCTGATCTTTTACAAGCATCCGCGCGACCAGAAGCTCTTGGGCGACACCGAGCGTGATTACATCCTCAGCGGCCAGGAAGCGCACTTCCAAGACCCGACACCAAAGAAAGGCAGCTGGAAACGCATCATCGCCAGCCGCAACTTCTACGCCATCGCCAGTGCCCGGATCCTCTCCGAGCCGGCCTGGCAGACGTTCAACGCCTGGATCCCGCTGTACCTGATGACCGAGCGGCACATGAACATCAAGGAGATCGCGATGTTCGCCTGGTTGCCGTTCCTGGCCGCCGACCTCGGTTGCGTGCTGGGCGGCTACCTGAGCCCGTTCTTCCATAAATACTGCAAGGTGTCGCTGTTCACCTCGCGCAAAATGGTCCTGCTGTTCGGTGCGTCCTGCATGATCGGCCCGGCGTGCATCGGCCTGGTCGCCAGCCCCTACACCGCCATCGCCCTGCTGTGCATCGGCGGCTTTGCCCACCAGACCCTGTCCGGCGCGCTGTACGCCATCACGTCCGATTCATTCGGCAAGAATGAAGTCGCCACCGCCACCGGCATGGGCGGGATGTTCGGTTACCTGGGCGCCGCCGCGTTCACGTTGCTGTTTGGCGTCATGGTGACCCAGATCGGCTACAGCCCACTGTTCGTACTGTTGGCGATCTTCGACGTCATCGCCGCGTTCATCGTCTGGACTGTCGCCCGAGAACTCAAGCACCAACCGGCAACGCCGTCGCCCGAGCCACAAGCCCTGCAACCGGCCGCCTGAGGCACCTTGCGGCCGGGCCTATTCGGCTCGGTCGCATGAACGCTATGCTGTGCAGCAAGTCCCACTGATCGAGACGTTGCCATGTCCACCCCCAGCATGACGCTGTTCCACAACCCTGCCTCGCCCTTCGTGCGCAAGGTCCTGGTGCTGCTGCACGAAACCGGCCAGCAAGACCGCGTGGCGTTGCAGCTCAGCCAGCTCACCCCGGTCAAGCCGGACCGGGCGCTGATCCACGACAATCCGTTGAGCAAGATCCCGGCCCTGCGCCTGGCCAACGGGACGGTCATCCATGACAGCCGCGTCATCCTCGACTACCTCGACCACCAGCACGTCGGCAACCCGCTGATCCCCCGGGACGGCGCGGCCCGCTGGCGGCGTCTGACCCTGGCCTCCCTGGCCGACGGGATCATGGATGCCTCGGTGATGATCCGCTACGAAACCGCGCTGCGCCCGGTGGAAAAACACTGGGACGAGTGGCTCGATGCGCAACGGGACAAGATTCGCCGGGCCCTGGGCCTGCTCGAAGCCGACGCGATTGCCGAACTGGCCTGCCATTTCGACGTGGCCTCCATCAGCGTGGCCTGCGCCCTCGGCTACCTGGACCTGCGCCATCCCGATCTGGAATGGCGCGAGGCCAACCCGCAATTGGCGGCGTGGTTTGCCGAGGTGAGCTTGCGGCCTTCGATGCTTGAGACAGTGCCCAGGATCTAGCTCTGCGTTAGCCGAGCCGGCCTTATCGCGGGCAAGCCTTGCTCCCACATAGACCTCGCTCAACCCGTGGGAGTAGGTTAACTCCCACATGGACCCACTCAACCTGTGGGAGCAAGGCTTGCCCGCGATGGCAGCGCACCGGATCCAGAGGAAACAACCCAGCAATCAGCGCCACCAACTTTTCCCCCTCGCGCTGATCTTCACGCAACCCCAACGACCGGCTCATTTCACCTCTCCCAACTCGAAGTTCATCGCAGCCGCCGGCTTCGCCCCAACCCCATACCAATCCAGCTTGCGGGTCAGCACCATGAACACGCCCAGCAGGCCGAACAGCAACAGCGAGCCCATCAGCAGCGCATAGTCCTCAGCGCTCAACAGGCCGTAGAGCAAACCGTACAAACCCGCCAGCCCCGCCGAGAACCCCAGGCCGTGGCTCACGCTGCGCAGCACATGACAGACATAAAACCCGATCAGCACGACACAGGCACTGGCCGATACCAGGTACGCCAGGGTGAAGCCGATGTGCTCCGACAACGACAACAGCAGCAGGTAGAAGAACGCCAGCGCCACACCAACCAAGGCGTACTGGACCGGGTGCACTGCCAGGCTCTTGAGCACTTCGAAGAGGAAGAAGCCGGCGAACGTCAGGGCAATGAACAGCAGCGCATATTTGATCGCCCGGTCGCTCTTGAGGTACTGGTCCACCGGGTCGATGAAGCTCACCCCGAAGGCTCGGCTGCGGAACGCTTCGCAACCATCGCTCGGCTCGCAGGCTTGCAACGTCTCCAGCAGGTTGGTGGAGAAAAACGAGGTCTGCCAGTCAGCACTGAAACCCTGCTCATTGATCTCACGATTGCTGGGCAGGTAGTTGCCGATGAAGCTCGGGTGCGGCCAGTCCGCCGACAGGTGCACCTTGGTGGATTTGCCCACCGGCAGAATCTGGAACTCGCCCGTGCCTTGCAGCCGCAGATCAAAACCGAAGGTCAGCTCAGGGCCACCCTGGGCGGTGATCATCGGCAGCGGCACATGCACACCCTGCCCCAGCCAGCCGAGTCGCGAGCCGGGCAGGAAGTCGACGGTCTGCTGGTTCAGCGTCAGGGTCAGCGCATTCTCGATGCCACGAATATCGCTGATGCCGACGCTCAGGTACGGTTCGTCGAAGCGGTAGTCGGCAAAGTCCTTGGCGGCGACACCGTAGCGCTCAGGCACCTTGAAGCGGCCATCAATGCGGTTATCGGCGTGGAACATCCGCGCTTCGTAGATGCCCCGGGCACGGGTCTCGGTGCGGACCTGGCCGTCGAGCTCGAATTGCTCCGGCAAGAAATACAACTCGCCCGTGCGCTCGACGGTTTCCAGGAAACGCACGCCGGTCTTCTCGTTGGTGTTCCAGACCTTCACGCTCTTGCGAAACGGCACCACGATCATCGGTCCGATCAGTTGCTGGTTGTAGCTGGAGCTGCGGGCGATGTCCTGCAGCACACCGTCGCGCAATTCCTGGCGCTCGTCGATGAGGCCGTTGATCATCAACAGCGGGATCATCAGCAAGAGAATCAAGAGGGCGATCATGCCCAGTTTAATGGCGAGACTGCGGTTCATGTGGGGCTCTCCCTGTTCGAATGAGGGAGAGTCTGGGGTGGCTGTGTGAGGCGTTTATGGGGGGAATGTGGAGATTGTGTGGAGAAGCAGAACCAGGCACCTCTGTGGGAGCGAGCTTGCTCGCGATAGCGGTGGGTCAGTGCCAGTTATGCTGACTGACACCCCGCTATCGCGAGCAAGCTCGCTCCCACAAAGGATGGTGCTGAGTCAGATAGCAGATGCGGTTTCAGGGCAACCGCAAAACCACCTCCACCCCACCCTCGACATTGCCAATACTGAACTGCCCCCCATGCAACTGCACCACCTCCTCCACGAAGTTGAGCCCCAGGCCGGTGCTCTTGCGGCCGCTGTCCGGGCGCGGCAGGGAGTAGAAGCGTTCGCTCAGGCGCGGCAGCGCGTAGTCGGGAATCGGCGCGGCCTGATTGAACAGGCGGATCTCGACGCGGTTCCCACGGCGCTCGGCGCTGACCCGTAGCAGGCCGTTGACGGGGGTGAAGTCCAGGGCGTTCTCCAGCAAATTGCCCAAGGCCTGGCGCAACAGGAACGGCTCGCCCGTCAGCGTCAGGTCGGCAGCGATGTGCTGTTCAACCGTCAACTGGCGACTTTCGATCCAGCCGCCGCGCGCTTCCAGCAACTCAGCCATCAACGCTGCCAACGGCACCGCGACTTCTTCTTCCAGCCCCTGGCGCTGCTCGACCTGGGCCAGGTTGAGCAAGCGTTCGATCAACTGCTGCATGCGCGCACTTTCGTTGTCGATGTTGCTGACAAAGCGCTGGTGCTGGGCGGCGGGCATGTCGCTTTGCAGCAGTTCGGCGGCGCCGCGAATCGCCGCCAGCGGGCTCTTGAGTTCGTGGGTGAGCGTGTGCACGTAACGCTCGACGTACGCCTTGCCTTCGAGCTGGGTGCGCATGTGCTCCACGGCGCCCGCCAGTTGCTCGAACTCGCCGCCGCGATAATGCGGCACTTCCACCCGACGCCCCTGGCTGACCGCTTGGGCATAGATCGTCAAGCGCCGCAGTGCCGCGCTGAGCCACCACGACAGCAAGCCGCCCAGCAACAAGCCCAGGGCCACCAAGCCGGCGCCATAGAGCAGCAGCCGCCGCTCGGTGCGATCGACATAAGGCTGCAAGGAACTGTTGGGCTTGGCGACGGTGACAACGCCGATGATCCGGCCGTTGTCGCGGATCGGCGCGCCGACGTGCATCACCGAAGACGCAGGATCGTCAGGATCGCTGCGGCTCGAACGGGCGCCGTAGTGGCCGCGCAGGGTCAGGTAGACGTCGTTCCAGCGCGAATAATCCTGCCCCACCGCCACGCCACTGGAGTCGAGCACCACCATGCCCTTGGCGTCGGTGACGTAGATGCGATGGCTGACCTGGTTCTTCGGCAGGCCCCAGATCGTCGCCGCCGGCTGGCGCTCGCCGTAGGCTCTGAGCAACTGTGGCCAGCGATTCTGGTTGAGGGTGCCGGCCTTGAAATCGTCCCGCAGGATCTCGGCCATCAGGTTGGCGGTGTCCACCAGGGTTTCTTCGGTGGACTGGCGCACGCCGGGGCGGATTTCCTCCATGACCGTGTTGAGCACGAAATAACCGGTCAAGGCGATAAACAACACATACACCAGGAAAATCCGGATCCCCAGCGACATCAGCTGTGCCCCGGGCTGTAGCTGTAGCCCAGGCCCCGATGTGTCTGGATCGGCTCCGCCTCGGCCCGGACCAGGCGCAACTTGGCGCGCACGCTCTTGATGTGGCTGTCGATGCTGCGCTCGTAGCCGGCATCGCTGGCAACGCCCAGGGCATCGAGCAATTGCTCACGGCTGAAGACCCGCTCGGGTTGCTCCAGCAGACAATTGAGCAGACGGAATTCGTGGCGGGTGAGGTTCAGCGGTGTGCCGCGATAGTTGATCTGCACACGGTCGGCATCGACCTGAAACAGCGCCGTGCTCGACTCCGCCGCCGGACGCGGCGCCACGCGCTTGAGGATCGCCCGGACCCTGGCCGCCACCTCGCGGGGGCTGAAGGGCTTGACCACGTAATCGTCGGCACCGATCTCCAGGCCCACGATCCGGTCGATCTCGCCATCCCGGGCTGTCAGAAAGATGACCGGAACGTCGCTGAAACGTCTGAGATTTTTACAAGTCTCGAATCCGCTGATATCCGGCAGGCCCACATCGAGAATGATCAGGTCCGCCGGGGTGCGTTTCTGGTGCTCAAGGGCGGCCGCGCCAAGGCTCAACCAGGTGGTGTCAAACCCCTCCCCTTGCAGGGCAAACACCAGCGTATCGGCGATGGCGGCTTCGTCTTCGACAATCAGGATATGAGGCATGGCTTGCGAGCCCGGCAGTAAAGTTGCCGGAACGGTGCCGCAAGGCTTGGGGGGAGTCAATCGGCAGTCGAGTTTGTCAGTGGTTGGCGGTCATGCCTAACAGTTCTGATAGTAGGCAAGCGCTGGAAAACGGCTGATGCTAGAGGTCGGTTTTTTGGACTTCAGACGGAGCTCAGTCGATGCCGGACTTCCCTCGCGAAACCGTGCTGTGCCACTACCGCTATGACCCGCTGGATCGTCTGGTCGATTGCGCGCCTTTTGAGCAGGCCAGGATTCAGCGTTTTTACTGCAAAAGCCGATTGGCTACCGAGGTACAGGGCGCGGTGCAGCGTAGCGTTTTCCAGCACGACGATCAGTTGCTGGCGCAACTTCGGCGCGAGGGTGTAGGGGTTGATACTTCCCTGCTGGCGACCGATCAGCAGCGGTCGGTCTTGAATGTGCTCGATGCGAACCGGCCTCACCCCCTTGCCTATACACCCTACGGCCACCGCCCGGCGGGAAATGGCTTGCTCAGTTTGCTTGGATTTAATGGCGAGCGGTCGGATCCGGTGACCGGGCATTATTTATTGGGGAATGGGTATCGGGGGTTCAGTCCGGTGTTGATGCGGTTTAACAGTCCGGACAGTCTGAGTCCGTTTGGGGAAGGCGGGTTAAATGCTTATAGCTATTGCGCAGGAGATCCAGTTAACGGGACGGATCCTTCGGGCCATATTTCAATTAAACCATTCATGAGCATTTTCTTTAAAAATCCAACAGGACAAAAATATTCGCTCCCGAAAGGAATCTTAAGACCTGAAGCACTCACCATCAAACAATTAAAAAATAGAGCACGACATGTCCAAAGGCGCAAAAAAATAAAGGACACAACAACCTTGATAAAAGAGAACGAAAGAGCACTACAAAACCAAAACGCCTACACCGTCACCGACGACATTACCGATCTAACAGAAAGTCTGAGAGGCTATGAAATGGCGAAGCGGGGTATCACTTTGAAGAATACCCAAACCCCTACCTAGAATATCGCGTTCTAATCGACGGAAAGCCACTCCTCGACACATCCCACTTTGACATAACCATATCTCACTTTACGAACCTAAACAGCGTAAGCGCGGTAAAGAAATACAACTACCTAAATTCAACTGCACCACTAGAATTCCAACGCATCGAGACAGTTCGACACATACGACAGACTCGAGCCGAATATATAAGAAGGTTTACCGGAATCGACTTATTTCAAAAAATTCGCCAATAACGCCCGCGCACTTCAACTCATTAAGCATCACTACAACAATACCCAAGCCGCTTACACCTCGGAAATCGTCTCATACTTTTTAGGGGTCTTGATCGGCATTCTGGACTACTCCATGGTTATCTCCGACCATCAGCAGTCCGGCTTATCCGCCGTAAACCGCCGCGCCGGGTTCACCGCCGCGCCGAACTCACGCAACGCCTTGGCACCAATCAACAGCGGGTAATTGAAACTGCTGCGGTCGGTCAGGTTGACCTCAACGGTGCGCTTGACATTACCCAGGCACAGCTCCAGATCGACCACCGGGCGCTTGGTGGGGGCGATTTTTTCGTCGTCGTCCTCATCCTCTTCGGAACGGGTCTTGATCTTGCTGATGCGGGCGATCTTGTGTTCGTAGACCTTGTTGTCCGCATCCTTGGTCGCCAGGCGGAAGCGCACCCAATCATCGCCGTCACGGGTAAAGGTCTCGATGTCCTTGGCTGACAGCGAGGCGGTCAGGGCGCCGGTGTCCATCTTGGCCTTGAGCACTTGACCGCCGATTTCCGGCAGCGCGATGTACTCATAGCGCCCGTACAGGGTCGGCTCGGCGGCCAGCACTGGAAGGGCTATCAGGGAAAGCAGGGCGAGGACTGACTTCATGGAGTTAGGGCTTCCATTGTGGGAGTGGGGTTTTAGACCGTGGCTGATGAATTCGTTCGGTTGATTTCGATAGCAATGGTCAAGAGAAACTCCAGCCAAGCGCTACCTCTGTGGCGAGGGGATTCATCCCCGCTGGGGTGCGAAGCGCCCCCTGAGAGCCTGACATCGCGGTACACCTGGCTATTCGAGTTGACTGTTTTGGGGGTTGCTTCGCAACCCAACGGGGATAAATCCCCTCGCCACAAAAAGCCAGCCCAGTTTAGCCAAGCCCAAGTGAAACTTTCGTCCACACCGATTTGGCCTACCACCTGAAGCTTGCTTATCATGGCCCGCCCACCCGTTTGCAAGAGTCATCTATGCGCCGCCTGCTCACCGGCTGTTTCGTCACCCTGCTGCTGTTGCTCAACACTCTGGTGCTGTTCGGGCCGCTGATGGTGTTCGCCCTGCTCAAACTGGTCCTGCCCGGGCGCTTTCGCGACTATGCCTCGTGGGCGGTGATGTGGATCGCCGAGACCTGGGCCGAGATCGACAAGCTGATCTTTGCCCTGTGCATCCCCACCCACTGGGACATCCGCGGCGGCGCAGAGCTGCGCAGCGATACGTCTTACCTGGTGATCAGCAATCACCAATCCTGGGTGGACATCCCCGCCCTCGTCCAGACCCTCAACCGGCGCACGCCGTTCTTCAAGTTCTTCCTCAAGAAGGAACTGATCTGGGTGCCGTTCCTGGGGCTGGCCTGGTGGGCACTGGATTACCCCTTCATGAAACGCTACACCAAGGCGTTCCTGGCGAAAAATCCGGAACTGGCCGGCAAAGACCTGGAAATCACCAAGGCCGCCTGCGAGCTGTTCAAGCGCCAACCGGTCACCGTGGTCAACTACCTCGAAGGCACCCGCTTCACCGCCACCAAAAGCCAACAACAGCGATCGCCCTTCACCCACCTGCTCAAGCCCAAGGCCGGTGGCGTGGCGTTCGTGCTGGCGGCCATGGGCGAGCAACTGGACGCGGTACTGGACGTGACCGTGGTCTATCCGCAAGCGCGCATTCCCGGGTTCTGGGACTTGATCAGCGGCGCGGTGCCGCGGGTCATCATCGACATCCAGACCCGCGAACTGGACCCGGCACTGTGGCAGGGCGACTACGAAAACGACCCGGTGTTTCGCGAGCAGGTGCAGGACTGGGTTAATCAGCTCTGGACTGAAAAGGACCAGCGCATCGCCGAATTGCGCAACGAAGGGATTGGAACCTAACAGTTCTGATAGTAGGCAGCGGCTGAAAAAGCTCCGATGCTAGAGGCCCGGATGTTTGGACCTTGCACGGAGTTCGGAGCATGCCTGTTGCCCCTCGTGAAACCGTGTTGTGCCGCTACCGCTACGACCCGCTGGATCGTCTGGTCGATTGTGCGCCATCTGCTGAATCCGGTATTCAGCGCTTTTATTGCAAAAGCCGATTGGCTACAGAGATACAGGGCGCGGTGCGGCGTAGCGTTTTCCAACATGACAACCAGTTATTGGCGCAACTTCGGCGCGAGGGTGTGAAGGTCGATGCCACCCTGTTGGCGACTGATCAGCAGCGGTCGGTGTTGAATGTGCTCGATGCGAACTGGCTTCATCCCCTTGCCTATACACCTTATGGCCACCGCCCGGCGGAAAACGGCTTGCTCAGTTTGCTTGGGTTTAACGGCGAACGGCCGGATCCGGTGACGGGGCATTATTTATTGGGGAATGGGTATCGGGGGTTCAATCCGGTGTTGATGAGGTTTAATAGTCCGGATAGTTTGAGTCCGTTTGGGGAGGGGGGATTAAATGCGTATGCTTACTGTGGAGGGGATCCGCGGAATCGGATGGATCCGTCTGGACATATGTGGGGGGGATTCAAGGTTCTCAGAAAATTCTTCAGCAGACTCTTCAGCATGAAACCAAAGGCTCCTAAAAACACCCCAGGTGCCACTGCCCAACCCGGTGTCGTTGCGAAACTCACCGGGCCTGGAACAATTAATCCAACCCCAAAAAGTGTAAAAACATCGCCGAGGCAGCAATCTTTAGTGACTCCAATGGCGAGCATGCAGCAGCCACCTTCAATGACTCCAACGCCGAGCAGGCAAACGACAACTTCTTCGACACTGAAAAACGCTAGATACCCAACTAAACGTGACAACGGCGCATATGAGAACTTCCTGATTAAAGTGAAGGACTCCGCACCGGAGGCGCCTCTTGATAAGCTACTGCTTTATAATGAACGGCTAATTACCAGGGCTGGCCCGTCTCGCCTAACAGAGTTAAATCGCTCCGCAAGAGAGCTAGTATTAGCAAATATAGATATTCGCCTTAACGGCCTTTAAATATGTTGCCCGACCAAAGAATATCCGACTGGGTCGATTTGTTCTGCCGTATCAACGGGTGTTTCGCCAGCATGTCCAGGAAACTGCGTAACCAGCTCTGGACTGAAAAGACCAGCTTATCGCTGCCTTACGCAGCGAAGAACAGGAAACCTAACAGTTCTGATAGTAGGCAGCGGCTGAAAAAGCTCCGATGCTAGAGGCCCGGATGTTTGGACCCTGCACGGAGCCCGGAGCATGCCTATCGCCCCTCGCGAAACCGTATTGTGTCACTACCGCTACGACCCGCTGGATCGTCTGGCCGATTGTGCGCCTTCTGCTGAAGCTGGAATTCAGCGGTTTTACTGCAAGAGCCGATTGGCGACGGAGATACAGGGCGCGGTGCAGCGTAGCGTTTTCCAACATGACAACCAGTTATTGGCGCAACTTCGGCGCGAGGATGTGAAGGTCGATACCACCCTGTTGGCGACTGATCAGCAGCGGTCGGTGCTGAATGTGCTCGATACGAACCGGCTTCATCCCCTTGCCTATACACCTTATGGCTATCGCCCGGCGGAAAACGGTCTGCTCAGTTTGCTTGGGTTTAACGGCGAACGGCCGGATCCGGTGACGGGGCATTATTTGTTGGGGAATGGGTATCGGGGGTTCAATCCGGTGTTGATGCGGTTTAACAGCCCGGACAGTTGGAGTCCGTTTGGGGAGGGTGGGGTGAATGCTTATGCATACTGTGGAGGAGACCCGAAGAATCGGACGGATCCATCAGGACATATTTTCGGAATAAGAAAACTCCTCCGAAGGGTATTCAACTTAAAGCCAAAGGCGCTTACAAACACAGAGTCAATACAATCACTTATTTCAAACCAGACACCTTTAAGCCCGGTACTCGAGCAACAGTCACTGGCACCACCACTCCCCCCACGGAAGGCATCGAAACCACTGCGACCTGTCACAAAACCTGAACCATTACAAAAAAACTTCACCATCATAGAAAAGCAAGTCTTTATCACCGTACCAAATCAAAAAGATCATGTTTTCATTTTCCCATTTCCATTAGACAAAAAGTCTATGACTACGCTTAGAGAAGCAGGCCTCTATGTCCATCCCGATTTATTGTCTAAGGTCGGCAAATCCAAAGTCCACCATGACTTTAGTCCCAGATCTGGTATCAACAGAAACATCCGCCAAACATGAACAGAAAACAAATTCTCTAATTCCAAATCAACATAAAAAACTGTCAGCTCTGACAGTAGCCCTCACCAAGCACAGCCGCAAACATGTCGCCGGGACACATTGTGGAGACAACCCAATGCGAAACTTTATAACTGACGGCGGCGCTGGAATGTGCCTGCTGATCATCGGCCATGTCCACGCCGGAGAAGCCACTTGTCCGGCCGCGATACAGATCCATGGCACCACTGAAACAGTAGAAATCCAGGATGACCGCCAATGGCAGGGGCAGGACCTGGAGCAGGAGGCCAACCCGGCGGTACAGCAACTCAACGACGCCGAGTTCGCGATCCATGAACCCGACGAAGATGAATTGACACAGAGGAGAGTGACCATCACTTGCAATTATGGCGAGAACAATCTCACGCTGGATTATCAGCCGACGTCTTTGCCCTCAGCGGCCAACCGTTGCGCCAGCCGGGACACCAATACATGTAGACGGATGAACACCGACTACTTCAGCTTGAAATTCTGATACCCCGTGGCGGATTTTAGATGTCGCCACCCTCTTCACACCCCCGCGCCGCTCCCCCAAATACCCCCCAGGTTCTGCAACAACGAACCGGCAACCCCCTGTTGACCAAGGTACTGCAGAATAATCGGGGCAAACTGGCCGATCATGCCGCTGTCCATGCCCAGCGCGCTGAAGGCATTGTTCAGGTCATCGGTGTCCTTGACGTTACCCAGCAGGCCGTCGAGCAAGGCATTTTTGTCCGACCCGCCCCCGAGCAAACCGCCCAGGCCGTTGAGCCCGCCGATGGCGCTGTTTCCGGCGATCTGATCCAGGCCCGGCACACTCTTGCTCAACTCGGAAAACTGCGGCTCGCTGAGCCGATTCTTCGCCAGCCCCAGCATCGCGCCGGCACCGCCGATGGCCTGCTCCGGTGTGATCTTGAGTTCCGACCCCAGGGTGTTGAGCAACCCAGCCGCTTTCGGCGCGGCGGCTACGGCGCCCTCTTCCTCACCCGAGCTGCCCTGCATGGCCGACACCACATTGGCGGCATCGCTGAGGCTGAACTGCGCGAAGGCCGGGCTGGCGGCCAGTGTCAGCAGCCAGGACAGTGCAAAACCTCGTGAAATCTTCATCCGGGACTTCCTCTTGAGCATGAAAAAGCCGCTCATAAAGAGCGGCGTAAAGCGTGCTTTGGACTGGCGTGGAGGGGGATTGTTCCTAAACGCATACGAATGGGAAGCGAAAGCCTGGTGGACGTGGTCGACCCGTTATCGTTGCAATGCGAAGGCACCCTGCCCTCGCCCGCTCCATTACCGTACAGTGCCGCTTTCTCCAGCAGAGTTAGCCCATGAACGTAAAAATCGGCGGCGCCACCCTGGCGGTCATCCTGACCGGCATGCTCATTGTCCTGGGCGTCAACGAATGCCAGCGCGGCCCGCTGAATCCGGACGTTGCCGAGGGCACCAGTGAAGAACAAAAGACCTGGATGACCATCGAGCACCGCATCAAGCGCTCCGACCCGACCCTGACCGAGGTGACCGGCGACCAACACACGCTGACCGTGCGCTACCGTCCTGGCACTTGCGCGGATGACTGCGAGCCCTGGGTTCCGCATATGCTGCGGGTTGTCGGCCACGGCCTGGCGGCGCTCAATGATGCGCCAGGGGGCAAGCAGTACACGCAAGTGACGGTCAAGGCGCGGATCCTTGCCGATGATGACGTGGAACTGGTCTACGACATGCAGGGGTTTGACGCCATCAAGACCCAACAAGGCGGCTACGAAACCTTTGCCGGCATGCCTCGCAGCCTGAGTTTCAGCGCCGACGCCCTGGCCCAGGCGCAAACCTATTGCCAAGGCCCTAGCGCCAAAGGGTTCTACCCTGAATTCTGCGAACGGGTCGAGACCGCAACGGCCCGGCAGTAACCGTGGCGAGGGAGCTTGCTCCCGCTGGGCTGCGAAGCGGCCCCGCTTCTCGGATACCAACGGCGAGCGCTTCGCACTCGAGCGGGAGCAAGCTCCCTCGCCACAATGGGGCGGTGTACATACGTGAATACTCACGACTAAAAATCTTACAACTACTTGGGAAATCCCCCGCAACAGCGAGCCTTGCTCCAGCCAATCGGCGATGCCTATAGTTCGTCCCGTCGTCCACATGGCGACTCGGGTTTGGCGACTCGAAACACTACGGCCTGAAGTCCAAATTTTATTAATCAATAAAGGCTCTAGCCATGAACCGATACATGCCCCTCACCGGCGTCGACTGCTCCCCCGCTGCCCTGCTCATCGACACCCAAGCCCCCCTCGACGTCCTCCACGAAACCGCCGCCTACCGCATCCGTGCCGTGACCCAACTATTGGAAAACATCGCTTTTCGCGAAGAGCTCAGTTCCGACGCCGTCGTCCTCCACGACGTCGCCCTGCTCCTGGCGATTCCGTTGCGCGACGGCTGCGATGTGCTGGATGTGATTGGCCGACGCTTGCAGGCACACGCCATGGCCTGACCGCGGCGGCAGTCATCCGACTATCAACGCGCAAGCCCTTATTCCCTCTCGGTCTTGCCTACTGTCAACGTTGACAGTAGGCAGCTGTTCATACGGTCCCTAAGCTGCAGCCGTGACAACGAAAAACAAGGCTATGGGCAAACCACAGTCCCTGTGCCTTTCATCATTCGGGCAAACAGGAATAATAAAAATGAACGACCGAATCAAAGGAACCGTTAAATGGTTTAACGATGCAAAGGGCTATGGCTTCATTACCTGCGGCAAAGGAGGCGAGGACTTGTTCGTTCATTACTCGGCGATAGCCGGCGAGGGTTATAGAACATTGAAACAGAAGCAAACGGTCTTCTTTGAAATCGAGAAGAGCGACAAAGGCATGCAGGCCACGAGAGTGACGCCGGAATAAAGCGACTTCCATTCCAGAGAACGACCCCATGTCGGCGAACCGCAAAACGCTGCTCTGCCGCTACCATTACGACCCACTGGATCGCTTGGCCGATTGCACACCATCGGCCCAGGCCCGCACCCAGCGTTTCTATCTGAAGGAGCGCCTGATCAGCGAAATCCAGGGTTCGGTACAACGATCGATTTTCCAGCAGGACGAGCAACTCCTGGCGCAACAGCAGCGCCAGAATGACGCTGTCGAAACCACCTTGCTCACCACCGACCTGCAACGCTCGGTATTGCATGCGCTCGATGCCACACAGCCTCATCCTCTCGCTTACACCCCCTACGGCCACCGCTCTGCGGAAAACGACTTGCTCAGCCTGCTCGGCTTCAACGGCGAACGACCGGACCCAGTGACCAGGCATTATTTGTTGGGCAATGGTTATCGAGCGTTCAATCCGGTGTTGATGCGGTTCAATAGCCCGGACAGGCGCAGCCCATTTAATAAAGGTGGAGTAAACGCTTACGCCTATGCTTTGGGAGACCCTATTAACCACGCAGACCCAACGGGCGAGTTCGCCATATCAATATTGACTGCCGTACAACGCGGTTTAACTATTGCACTGCACAGCATTGTTCCTGCGGGGATGATTCTAGGGCCTAAAGTGACGGGAATTGCGCTGGTGGCTACCCGTATCAGTCTGTCTGGGTCCATAGCTAGTGCTGTCGGAGCAATCATGCAGCTGGCAGGCAGGCCGATCGGAGCCTATGTTTCGGCCGCAGGCACGGCTGCGTTAGTGGGAGGAGCCGCTGCCCGCGGTGTCATCGCCCTACGCACCGCGCGACAAACCGGCCCGCTGTGGCCGAAGATAAAAGAAAACCTTTTAAATATTGTGGGAATATCGCAGAAAAAAAAACCACCTGTTCAACCAAGTGCAACATATAACAAGCGCTCGTCCACCGCCTCCATTCAAAACAATGCCAATGCCAATGTGCATCACAAAATTTCGCAAGATGCCAGCTCAATAAGAGACCCAAGCCGATAAGTAATTAGGTCTATCGTTGGAGATAGGCCACGCAGCCGCACCTAACACTTCTGCTAGCTAGACAACCGGCCTTCTGCCTGAACATGATAGTGCTATCTGTATTTCTCACAGAGCAAAGCCCATGTCCTCCACAGATGAAACCTTGCTCTGCCGTTACCACTACGACCCACTGGATCGCCTGGCCGATTGCACACCATCGGCCCAGGCCCGCACCCAGCGCTTCTACCTGAAGGAGCGTCTGACCAGCGAAATCCAGGGCTCGGTACAACGATCGATTTTCCAGCAGGACGACCAGCTCCTGGCCCAACAACAGCGCCAGGATGGCGTCGTCGAAACCACCTTGCTGGGCACCGATCCGCAACGCTCGGTATTGCATGCGCTCGATGCCACGCAACCTCATCCCCTCGCCTACCCCCCTACGGTCATCACGCTGCGCAAAGCGGCTTGCTCAGCCTGCTCGGCTTCAACGGCGAACGGCCGGACCCGGTGACAGGGCACTATTTATTGGGGAATGGTTATCGGGCGTTTAACCCAACGCTGATGCGGTTCAATAGTCCGGATTCGATGAGCCCATTTGGAAAAGGTGGGTTGAATCCTTACGCGTATGGCCTGGGCGACCCCATTAATAAGAGCGATCCAACGGGGCATTTCAATATTATTACCAGCCCCTTCAAAGGACTTGTTAATTGGGTAGGAATCAGGACACCTAAAGATATTTTTATGGTTCACGGCGTCAAATTGCGTATTTCGTTCAAGAAAGTGCCTGGGGATTTTATCAAACAGCCTATGGTGCGATTTTCACCGAAACGGCCTTTGACTTCAGACATTATCGATGCAGACATCTGGCAGCTCGAGCGGTCTCTTATCAACGACAGCACCAATATTATTAAACAAGAGATACAAGCAGCCCACATCATTAAGTTGGGGCGAGTACCTCGTAATAGACGCACTGGATTTTCTAAACTTCTGGAAGACATACAGCACAACCGAAACAAGTATCGTGACGACTTGGAGAGGTATCGGCAAAGAATTGAGGGGCTGCTACCCCCGACTCCCGCACCGCCACCCACCTATACACAGTCGAAATTTTGGTATTCAGGACAAACACGCGGTGAAATTATCAGGGACGCAGAGCCGTCGCCCCCCTAACCAAGGCCAATCGAAAAGCGGCGATTGAAAAGCTCCATTCATCATGAAAATAAAAAGGGCGACATCACTGTCGCCCTTCTCCCGTCTTGCTTCCAACCTTACGCCGCACTGAACAACTTATGCGGATCAATCACAAACTTCTTCGGCACGCCCGCATCGAACTCGCCATAACCCTTCGGCGCGTCATCCAGGCTGATCACCTGCACGCCAACGATTTCAGCAATGTTGATGCGGTCCCACATGATCGCCTGCATCAGTTGGCGGTTGTACTTCATCACCGGGGTCTGGCCGGTGTGGAAGCTGTGGGATTTGGCCCAGCCCAGGCCGAAGCGGATGCTCAGGCTGCCCATTTTGGCCGCCGCATCGACGGCGCCCGGGTCTTCGGTGACGTAGAGGCCGGGGATGCCGATCTTGCCGGCGACGCGGACCACGCCCATCAACGAGTTGAGCACGGTGGCCGGGGCTTCGTGCTTGACGCCGTCATGGCCATGGCCGCGGGCTTCGAACCCTACTGCATCGACGGCACAGTCGACTTCAGGCTCGCCCAGCAGCGCGGCGATCTGTTCGTGCAACGGGGTGTCGGTGGAGAGGTCGGCAATTTCGAAACCCTGGGCCTTGGCGTGAGCCAGGCGAACCGGGTTGACGTCGCCGATGATCACCACCGCCGCGCCCAACAGGCGCGCGGAAGCGGCCGCCGCCAGGCCAACCGGGCCGGCACCAGCGATGTAGACGGTGCTGCCAGGGCCAACACCGGCGGTGACGGCGCCGTGGTAGCCGGTCGGCAGAATGTCGGACAGGCAGGTCAGGTCGCGGATTTTCTCCATGGCCTTGTCGCGGTCCGGCAGTTTCAGCAGGTTGAAGTCGGCGTATGGCACCAGCACGTATTCAGCTTGGCCGCCGGTCCAGTCGCCCATGTCCACATAACCGTAGGCACCGCCGGCACGGGCCGGGTTGACGGTCAGGCAGACGCCAGTGTGTTGCTCCTTGCAGGAACGGCAGCGCCCGCAAGCGACGTTGAACGGCACCGACACCAGGTCACCGATTTTCAGGTTCTCGACGTCGCTGCCCTTTTCGATCACTTCACCGGTGATCTCGTGCCCCAGGACCAGGCCGGTCTGGGCAGTGGTACGACCGCGGACCATGTGCTGGTCGGAGCCGCAGATGTTGGTGGAGACCACGCGCAGGATGACACCGTGCTCAATCTTCCTGCCGCGCGGGTCCTGCATTTTTGGATAGTCGATTTTCTGTACTTCGACCTTGCCGTTGCCGAGATACACGACACCACGATTACCAGACATGCTTTCACCTCGCTGTTGTTTTTGTGGAACTGCGTTGCCCAGGCAGGCAGCGCGTTGATTGCTCGGGTTACAGATGCTGTTTTTGCGTTGTTAGTAATGGCCTCTTCGCGAGCAAGCCCGCTCCCACATTCGACTGCATTCCAAAGGTGGAACGCGGTCGAATGTGGGAGCGGGCTTGCTCGCGAAGGCGTCCATCACAGCACCACAGTACGATTGGCGTTCAAGAACACCCTTCTTTCGATGTGATACCCCACGGCCCTGGCCAGGGTCAGCCCTTCGATGTCCCGGCCCTTGGCGATCAGGTCTTCGGGATAGTGACTGTGGTCCACCACTTCCACGCCCTGGGCGATGATCGGGCCCTCGTCCAGGTCGTTGTTGATGTAGTGCGCCGTGGCGCCCACCAGTTTCACGCCTTTGTTGTAGGCCTGATGATACGGCTTGGCGCCCTTGAAGCCCGGCAGCAGCGAGTGATGGATGTTGATCGCCTTGCCGTCGAGCTTGCGGCACAACTCCGGCGACAGCACTTGCATGTAGCGGGCAAGGATCACCAGCTCGGCACCGGTGTCTTCGATCACCTGCCACACCTGTCGCTCCTGGGCCGGCTTGTCGTTCGGGTCCAGGGGGAAATGGTAGTAGGGAATCTGGTGCCAGTCGGCCAGCGGCTTGAGGTCGGGATGGTTGGAGACCACGGCTACCACATCCATGGACAACTGGCCGATGCGCTGGCGGTAGAGCAAATCGTTGAGGCAGTGATCGGCCTTGGAGACCATGATCACCACTTTGGGCCGGTAGTTGGGCGGCGTCAGTTCGAAGACCATGCCGAAGGCTTGCGCACGCTCGGCCAGGCCGGCGCGAAAGGCCTGCTCGTCAAAACCGTCGGGCTGGCGAAACTCCACGCGAATGAAGAAACGCGCCGAGAGCCGGTCGTCGAAGGAATGGTGCTCGGTGACATAGCAGCCCTGCTCGAACAGAAAGCGGGTCACCGCGTCCACCGTGCCGAGCACGCTGGGGCAATCGGCAGTCAAGATCCATGTGTCTGGGGCGCGGCTCATTGCGGTGACTCCTGTTCGTTATGGATAACCCCCCGCCACACACAGAACCTGTGGCGGAGGATTTATCTGTGGGAGCAAAGCTTGCTCGCGATAAAAACAACGCGGTCTATCTGGAACTCAAGCGCCTGTATCGCGAGCAAGCTTTGCTCCCACAGTTTTGCTCCCACAAAGATTGCAGTGCTTCAGGCCTGCACGCTCAACCCATACTCCGCCGCGGCATCCTGCAACCACAGCCACCAGTAATCGGAGAAGCTGCGGCGGATCACCAGTTCCCAGGTGTCTTCGCCGGTGTGGCGGATCACCAGTTGCGACTTGGCGAACACCGTACCCACGGCCTTGCCCACCGGGAAGTTGCTTGGGTGTACATCGTAGCTGGTGGATTTCATCAGCACGTCGCGCACGTTCGGGCCGGACAGCTCGAGGATCTGCTGGCCGCCGCTGACGTTGACGATCTGGATGTGCAGGTCGCCGAGGGCGTCACGCAGTTTCTGCTCGGCGGCGAACTCTTCGCCAGTGGGTACCACCAGCAGCCATTCATCCGGGCCGAGCCATTGCAGGCTGGTTTCACCCTTGACGATGACGGCCAGGGCGCCTGGCAATTCCAGGCCCAGGGCCTTGTGCACGCCGGCGGCGAACGCCGGGTCGTGGCCGTCGCCACGAATAGTCAGGTGACCCAGGAGTTTTTTCTCGCGCACGGTCACGCCGGCGTTCTTGCGACCCTTGCCCACCAGGCTGGCGAGGTCGGCATGGTGCAGCGACGACTCGGCCTTGGCCCCGGTGGTTGGGCGTTGTTGGTACACGTTGACTGCGGTCATATGGAGCACCTGTCTTGAATTCTGCTTTGACCTGCCGATGCGTGGGGCTGTGGGAGCATGGCTTGCCCGCGATGAACGATGACGCGGTCTGATGGTTACCGTGTCGCCTGCATCGCGAGCAAGCTTTGCTCCCACATGCCCCCACCACAGGGCTTAAGGTTTAAATGTTCTGCCGATCCCCTTTCGGATCGAAGAACACCGAAGAAACAATCTCTGCCTCGATCACGCTGCCGTCGGCCAATGGCGCGAACACTCGCTCGCCCATCCGCTTGAGGCCGCCCTTGACCACACCCATGGCAAATGAATAACCCAAGGAGTTGTGGGCGTAGCTGGAGGTCACGTGACCGACCATGGTCATCGGGATCGCCTGCTTGGTGTTGAACACCAGTTGCGCACCTTCCGGCAGCCAGACATTCGGGTCGATCGGCTTGAGGCCCACCAGTTGCTTGCGGTCTTCACGCACGCAATCTTCGCGATTCATGCCACGCCAGCCGATCCACGAGAACGGTTTGGTCCGGCCGACGCACCAGCCCATGTTCAAGTCATCCGGCGTCATCGAGCTGTCCGTGTCCTGACCGACAATGATGAAGCCCTTCTCGGCCCGCAATACGTGCATGGTCTCGGTGCCATACGGGGTCAGGTTGTACTTCTTCCCGGCCTCGGCGATCTGCTCGAGCACGCCCATGGCGTAGTCGGCCTGCACGTTGATTTCGTACGACAGTTCACCGGTAAACGAGATCCGGAACACCCGCGCCGGCACGCCGCCCACCAGGCCTTCCTTCCAGGTCATGAACGGGAACGCGTCCTTGTCCAGGTCGATGTCGGTGACATCGCTCAACAGCTTGCGGCTGTTGGGACCCGACAGGGTCATGGTTGCCCAGTGGTCGGTGACCGAGGTGAAGTACACCTTCAGGTCCGGCCATTCGGTCTGGTGATAGATTTCCAGCCATTGCAGCACGCGTGCCGCGCCGCCCGTGGTGGTGGTCATCAGGAAGTGGTTGTCCGCCAGACAGGCCGTTACGCCGTCGTCGAAGACCATGCCGTCTTCCTTGCACATCAGGCCGTAGCGGGCCTTGCCCACGTCGAGCTTGGTCCAGGCGTTGGTGTACACGCGGTTGAGGAACTCGCGGGCATCCGGGCCCTGGATGTCGATCTTGCCCAGGGTCGAGGCGTCGAGCAGGCCAACGCTGTCACGCACGGCCTTGCATTCGCGCTTGACCGCGGCATGCATGTCTTCGCCGTTCTTCGGGAAGTACCAAGGACGCTTCCACTGGCCGACGTCTTCGAACTCGGCACCGTTTTTCACATGCCATGCATGCAGCGCGGTGAAGCGCACCGGTTCGAAGATGTGCCCGCAGTGCCGGCCAGCCACCGCGCCGAAAGTCACCGGCGTGTAGTTAGGACGGAACATGGTGGTGCCCATCTGGGGGATGCTCACGTTCAGCGAACGGGCCGCGATGGCCAGGCCGTTGACGTTGCCCAGTTTGCCCTGGTCGGTACCGAAGCCCAGTGCGGTGTAGCGCTTGACGTGTTCCACCGACTCGAAGCCTTCGCGGGTAGCGAGTTCGATGGCGGCGGCAGTGACGTCGTTCTGCAGGTCGACGAATTGCTTCGGCGCCCGTGCAGTAGATTTTTCGTGAGGCACCTGGAACAGCGCCAGGGTTGGTTCTTCGTGACGGCTCAGGGCTTTGGGCAACACGCCCTCCACCGTTTTGAAGCCGGCTTCGCTGGCCGCACGCACGCCGCCTTCAAAACCGTCGGCCAAGCTGTCGCCGAGACTGTAGACGCCGTTCACACCGCCAACGCACACACGCTTTTGCGGTGCTTCGCCCGGTACGAAACCGAGGATGTCTTCACGCCAGATCGGCTTGCCGCCCAGGTGCGAAGCCAGGTGGACCACCGGGCTGTAGCCGCCGGAGCTGGCCACCAGGTCGCAGTCCAGCCATTCGCCGGGGCTAGTGACTTTGTGAGCGCGAACGTCGATCGCGGCAACACGTGCCCCGGTGACGCGCTTGCTGCCACGGGCTTCGACCACGGCGCTGCCGGTGAGGATGCGGATGCCCTTGGCGCGGGCTTCTTCCACCAGCGCACCACGCGGGTTGCTGCGGGCGTCGGCCACGGCCACCACTTGCAGGCCGGCGTCGAACCAGTCCAGGGCCACGCGATAGGCGTGGTCGTTGTTGGTGCTCAGCACCAGTTTCTTGCCCGGTGCCACGCCGTAGCGACGCACGTAGGTGGACACCGCGCCGGCCAGCATGTTGCCCGGCACGTCGTTGTTGCCATAGACCAGTGGACGCTCGCAGGCACCGGTCGCCAGCACCACGCGCTTGGCGCGAACGCGGTTGATGCGCTGGCGAACCTGGCCGATCGGTGCGCGGTCGCCGAGGTGATCGGTGAGGCGCTCGTGGATGGTCAGGAAGTTATGGTCGTGGTAACCGTTCACCGTGGCGCGTGGAAGCAGTACCACGTCCGGCATCGACTTGAGTTCAGCGACAACAGCGGCCACCCATTCGGTCGCCGGCTTGCCGTCCAGGCTTTCGCGGGAGTCGAGCAGGCTGCCGCCGAACTCTTCCTGCTCATCGGCCAGGATGACGCGCGCACCACTGCGAGCGGCGGCCAACGCGGCGGCCAGGCCTGCAGGGCCAGCACCGACGATCAGCACGTCGCAGTGACGGTTCATGTAGTCGTAGGTGTCCGGATCGTTCTCGGTCGGCGAGCGACCCAGCCCTGCGGCCTTGCGGATGTACTTCTCGTAGGTCATCCAGAACGATTGCGGGTACATGAAGGTTTTGTAGTAGAAGCCCGGCGGCATCAGCTTGCCGCCGACCTTGCCGAGAATCCCCATCATGTCGTTGTTGACGTTCGGCCAGCCGTTGGTGCTGGTGGCGACCAGGCCTTGGTACAGCGCCTGTTGGGTGGCACGCACGTTAGGGATTTGCGTGGCTTCGGTGGCACCGATCTGCAGCACCGCGTTCGGCTCTTCGGCACCGGCGGCGAAGATGCCGCGCGGCCGCGAATACTTGAAGCTGCGGCCGATGATGTCGACACCGTTGGCCAACAGCGCAGCGGCCAGGGAATCGCCCTCGAAGCCTTTGTAGGTCTGGCCGTTGAAGGTGAAGCTCAGCGCTTTGTTGCGGTCGATCCGTCCGCCGTTGGACAGGCGATTGATCTGGCTCATACCTTCTCTCCCAGAGCCTGTGCAGCCGCTTTCGGACTGTCAGCCTTGTCGGTGAACTGCGGCTTTTGGCCGATCTTGTAGGTTTCGAGAATCTCGTAGGTCACGGTGTCACGGGTCACGTTGAAGTACTGACGGCAACCGGCGACGTGGTCCCACAGTTCATGGTGCAACCCGCGTGGGTTGTCACGGAAGAACATGTAGTCGCCCCACTCTGCGTCGGTGCAGGCGTTCGGATCCAGCGGGCGCGGGATGTGCGCCTGGCCGGATGCATGGAATTCCTCTTCGGAGCGCAGTTCGCCGCAGTGAGGACAGAAGATGTGCAACATAGGGATTTCTCCTGTTAGTGGGCGACGGCAGCAGCGCCGTGTTCGTCGATCAGTGCGCCGTTGTGGAAACGGTCGATGGAAAACGGTGCGGCCAGTGGGTGCATTTCACCCTTGGCCAGGCTGGCAGCGAAGACGTTGCCCGAGCCCGGGGTGGCCTTGAAGCCGCCGGTGCCCCAACCGCAGTTGAAGAACATGTTCGGCACCGGGGTCTTGGAGATGATCGGGCAGGCGTCCGGCGTGGTGTCGACGATGCCGCCCCACTGGCGGTTCATGCGTACGCGGGACAATACCGGGAACATCTCGACGATGGCCTGGACCGTGTGTTCGATCACCGGGTACGAGCCACGCTGGCCGTAGCCGTTGTAGCCGTCGATACCGGCACCGATCACCAGGTCGCCCTTGTCGGACTGGCTGATGTAGCCGTGTACGGCGTTGGACATGATCACGCTGTCGATGATCGGCTTGATCGGCTCGGACACCAACGCTTGCAGCGGGTGGGATTCGATCGGCAGGCGGAAGCCCGCGAGCTTGGCCATGTGCCCGGAGTTACCGGCAGTCACCACGCCGACGCGCTTGGCGCCGATGAAGCCTTTATTGGTTTCCACGCCGATGCACACGCCGTTTTCCTTGCGGAAACCGATCACTTCGGTCTGCTGGATCAGGTCCACGCCCAAGGCGTCCGCCGCCCGGGCAAAGCCCCAAGCCACGGCATCGTGACGGGCCACGCCGCCGCGACGCTGGACGGTGGCGCCCATCACCGGGTAGCGGGTGTTTTTCGAGCAATCCAGGTACGGGATCTCGTCGGCCACTTGCTTGGCGTTGAGCAGCTCGCCGTCCACGCCGTTGAGGCGGTTGGCACTGACGCGACGCTCGGAATCACGGATGTCCTGCAGGGTGTGGCACAGGTTGTAGACGCCACGCTGGGAGAACATCACGTTGTAGTTCAGGTCCTGGGACAGGCCTTCCCAGAGTTTCATCGCGTGTTCGTACAGGTGGGCCGATTCGTCCCACAAGTAGTTGGAGCGCACGATGGTGGTGTTGCGCGCGGTGTTACCGCCGCCCAACCAGCCCTTCTCGACCACCGCCACGTTGGTGATGCCGTGTTCCTTGGCCAGGTAGTAGGCGGTCGCCAGACCATGCCCGCCACCGCCGACGATGACCACGTCATAGACCTTTTTCGGGGTCGGCGTGCGCCACATCCGCTGCCAGTTTTCGTGATGGCTGAGTGAGTGTTTGAAGAGGCCGAAGCCCGAATAGCGTTGCATAGTCATTACTCCAAAACCGACTCAGCGATAAACCGGGAAGTCCGCGCACAGGGCCGCCACTTGCTGGGCGACATTGGCCTCGACATCGGCATCGCCGAGGTTATCGAGAATGTCGCAGATCCAGCCGGCCAGCGTGACGCACTGGGTAACCTTGAAGCCACGGGTGGTCACCGCCGGGGTACCGATGCGCAGGCCCGAAGTCACGAATGGCGATTGCGGGTCGTTCGGCACGGCGTTCTTGTTGACGGTGATGTGGGCGCGGCCCAGGGCAGCATCGGCATCCTTGCCGGTCAGGCCCTGACGGATCAGGCTGACCAGGAACAGGTGGTTATCGGTGCCACCGGACACTACATCGTAGCCGCGCTTGATGAACACGCCAGCCATGGCCTGGGCGTTATCGATCACTTGCTGCTGATAAGCCTTGAAGCCAGGCTCCGCCGCTTCCTTGAAGCACACCGCCTTGCCGGCGATCACATGCATCAGCGGGCCGCCCTGGGCACCCGGGAATACCGCGGCGTTGAGCTTCTTCTCGATTTCTTCGTTGGCCTTGGCCAGGATCAGGCCGCCACGGGGACCGCGCAGGGTCTTGTGGGTGGTGGTGGTGACCACGTCGGCGTAAGGCAGCGGGTTCGGGTACAGACCGGCGGCAACCAGGCCAGCCACGTGGGCCATGTCGACGAACAGCAGGGCACCGACCTTGTCGGCGATCTGGCGGAAACGTGGGAAATCCAGGGTCTTGGAGTAAGCGGAGAAACCGGCGACGATCATTTTCGGCTTGTGCTCGACCGCCAGGCGCTCGACTTCGTCGTAGTCGATCAGGCCGGTGGTGGTGTCGATGCCGTATTGCACCGCGTTGTAGAGCTTGCCCGAGGACGACACTTTGGCACCGTGGGTCAGGTGACCGCCGTGGGCCAGGCTCATGCCCAGGATGGTGTCGCCGGCCTGCAGCAGGGCCAGGTACACGGCGCTGTTGGCCGAAGAGCCGGAGTGCGGCTGGACGTTGGCGTAATCGGCACCGAACAACTGCTTGGCGCGCTCGATGGCCAGGGCTTCGACTTTGTCGACGTGCTCGCAGCCACCGTAGTAGCGCTTGCCTGGATAACCTTCGGCGTACTTGTTGGTCAGGCCGCTGCCCTGGGCCTCCATCACGCGCTTGCTGGTGTAGTTCTCCGACGCGATCAGCTCGATGTGATCTTCCTGGCGTTGCTCTTCGGCGTTCATCGCCGCCAGCAGCGCATCATCGTAGCCTTGAATTTGATCTTGTTTGCTGAACATCGCGTCTCTCCCAGCGGCGGCAGTGCGCCTTTCGTCTCGGTGAGGCACGGACCATTCGGTCGTGCCCTTTGGATGCGATGGTATGGCTGGCGCAGGCATGTCAAATGCCTATGGACGCCACGCAAAGGTGCGTTTACGACATGCGCTCAAAGAGTCGGGGAGCAAGGGCTGCGCGATAGCACTGTGGGAGCAAAGCTTGCTCGCGATCCAGGCGCCTCGGTCCATGGGAGACCGCGTCGCTTTCATCGCGGGCAAGCCTTGCTCCCACAGGCATTGTTCCCACTGGCATTGCTCCCAAAATGCTGCTCCCACAGGGCTATGCGGCGATCTGGCGAACCGCGAGCAAGACCAGGAAATGCGCCGGATAGAGGCCATAGGCCCAACGCCGCATCGCCGGTGGATGAAAACGACCCGCGTGTCGCAAAAGCACCCACCCAAGCCATGGCGCGATCAGGCAGGCCACCAACCCCCAAAGCGCCACCCCATCCCCCAGCCACGCCGCGCCATACAACACCCGCCATTGATTGGCCGCCACGCAGACCAGCCCCGGCAACAAGGCCATATACAAAGGACGCTTGAATACCAGCAACATCGCCAACGGCAGCAACACACCAAAGAAACCGAACATCAGCTGCGACGAAAACAGCGCCGCCAGCAGCAACGCCGTCACCGCCAGGCATCGCGCCTCTAAGGTGGGCGTCTGCCAACAGCGCGCCACAACCAGCCCAAGCACCAGCGTCGGCATGACGTTCAGCGTGGAAGGGCCAGGAATGAACAAGCGGTAGGGGATTTCGCTGACGGCGCTGAATAACAACAACCAGCCCAGGTAACGCCATGGAGCGGTGCTGGCACCGTCGCGCGCCAGGTTCGCCGCCATCGCCAGGCAGAACCACGGGAATGCCAGGCGTCCCGGCACGTACAGCCAATCGACGGAAAAACCGACATATCGCAGGTGATCGAGCACCATCGACAACAATGCCAGCCATTTGAGCAGGTCCAGGGCACCGTCGCGCCGACTCATGCGTGCAGCGGCCCGATGACTTTGTGATTTTCTGACAGAAACATCCGGTGTGTTCCCCCGCTAATCTTGGGTAAAGTGCGCACCAGTATCGACCACGGTGCGACGGACTCAAGCACGCCGAGCCATGATCGACCACGGCGCGACGGACTCAAGCACCCCGAACCATGATCGACCACGGCGCTGTGGACCCAAGCACGCCGAACCAGGGAACGCCCCACCCGGGCATTCCGCCAGGGATCTCTTTACCCAGGACTCTCTATTCAAGGAGCAAGGCCATGACCGACAAGAGTCAACAGTTTGCCAGCGACAACTATTCCGGCATTTGCCCCGAAGCCTGGGCGGCCATGGAAGAAGCCAACCAGGGTCACCAACGCGCCTACGGCGACGACGAGTGGACCCACCGCGCGGCGGACGATTTCCGGGCCTTGTTCGAAACCGACTGCGAAGTGTTCTTCGCGTTCAACGGTACTGCGGCCAACTCCCTGGCCCTGTCCTCGCTGTGCCAGAGTTACCACAGCGTGATCTGCTCGGAAACCGCCCACGTCGAAACCGACGAATGCGGCGCACCGGAGTTCTTCTCCAACGGTTCCAAGCTGCTGGTGGCACGCACCGAAAACGGCAAGCTGACCCCCGAGTCGATCCGTGAGATCGCCCTCAAGCGTCAGGACATCCACTACCCCAAGCCTCGGGTCGTGACCCTGACCCAGGCCACGGAAGTCGGCAGCGTCTACACCCCGGATGAAATCCGCGCCATCAGCGTCACCTGCAAGGAACTGGGGCTGAACCTGCACATGGACGGCGCACGCTTTTCCAACGCCTGCGCCTTCCTCGGCTGCTCACCGGCCGACCTGACCTGGAAGGCCGGTGTGGACGTGTTGTGCTTTGGCGGTACGAAAAACGGCATGGCGGTGGGCGAAGCGATTTTGTTCTTCAACCATGACCTGGCCGTAGACTTCGACTACCGCTGCAAACAGGCCGGGCAACTGGCGTCGAAAATGCGTTTCCTGTCCGCGCCCTGGGTCGGCTTGTTGCAGAACGACGCCTGGCTCAAGCACGCCCGCCACGCCAACCACTGCGCGCAATTGCTGGCAGAGTTGGTCAGCGACATTCCTGGCGTGGAACTGATGTTCCCGGTCCAGGCCAACGGCGTGTTCCTGCAACTGTCGGAACCGGCCATCGCCGCGCTGACCGCCAAGGGCTGGCGCTTCTACACCTTCATCGGCAAGGGCGGCGCACGCTTCATGTGCTCGTGGGATACGCAAGAGGCGCGAGTGCGGGAATTGGCGGCGGATATTCGGGAAGTGATGGCGGGTTAGGAAAGCCGTCCCCCGGCCGGTCATGCCCCCGTGGTGAAAGGGGCTCACTGTGGGAGCAAAGCCTGTGGGAGCAAGGCTTGCCCGCGATGAAAGCGACGCGGTCTCCCATGGACCGAGTCGTCTGCATCGCGAGCAAGCTTTGCTCCCACAGCTTGCTCCCACAGCTTGCTCCTACAGGTCTTGATCTCACAGGAGGTGCTCACCACTACGCGGATGGGCAGGTCAGAAATCGATCCGCACATCCCCCTTCGGCACGCTGCAGCACGACAGGATGTAACCCTCGGCCTCGTCGTCTTCAGTGATCCCGCCGTTGTGCTCCATCTCCACTTCCCCGCCCAGCTTCAGCACCTTGCAAGTGCCGCAGATACCCATGCCGCAGGCCTTGGGGATCATCATGCCGAGTTTGGCAGCGGCGGCGTGTACGGTTTCGCCCGGCCCCACGCGGATGCTCTTGCCCGAAGAGGTGAATTCCACCAAGTGCAGGTCCGCAGCATCGACTTCCGGCGCGTCGGCCGCCTGTTCGGCCTGTTCCACGGCGTCGGCGCGGGCTTCCGGTGGCGTGGCGCCGAAGGATTCCTCGTGATAACGCTTCATGTCGAAGCCAGCGGTTTCCAGCAGACGCTTGACCGCGTTCATGTACGGCGTCGGGCCGCAGCAGAACACCTCGCGCTCCAGGAAATCCGGCGCCATCAGCTCGAGCATCTTGTGGTTCAGGTAGCCGCGATAACCAGCCCAGGGTTCGCCAAGACCGTGCTTTTCGCAGATCAGGTGCAAACTGAAGTTGTCGATCCGCGACGCCATGTGCTCCAGCTCGCGGTGATAGATGATGTCCTTGGGCGAGCGGGCGCTGTGGATGAAGGTCATGTCGACATTGGCGTTGGTGTCGTAGTACCAGCGCGCCATGGACATCACCGGGGTAATCCCGACGCCGCCGCTGAGATAGAGCACCTTGGGGCTGGAGAAGTCGATGGCGTTGAACAACCCCACCGGCCCGTGCACCGCCAGCTCCTGACCTTCGTGCAGGGTGTCATGCAACCAGTTGGACACCTTGCCCCCCGGCACGCGCTTGATGGTTACCGAGAAACTGTAGGGCACCGACGGCGAGCTGGAGATGGTGTAGGAGCGCATGATCGGCTGGCCTTCGATTTCCAGCTCCAGGGTGACGAATTGCCCCGGCTTGAAAAAGAACATGATCGGCTGGTCGGCCATGAAGCAGAAGGTGCGCACATCCCAGGTTTCCTGGATGACTTTGACGCAACGTACGATATGTCGGCCATTGGCCCAGGTCTGGGTGGTGACCGGGTTCAGGAAGTTATTGGACATGCTGATCTCCACGGCCGACTGTCGGCCTTCATGATGGCGATTGTGCGCAGGCGCCTGGGTGACCATTTACCTATCTGCGACATTCACATACTTATCGCGACCAGCCCTTAACTACCGGGGCTTGCGCGTCGGGAACAGATTGGGCCATGTCGCCCATGGATAAGGTTCGGCCCCTGCGCGGCCCCACACTCGCCCCAACAGATAAACAAAGTTTTCTGCCTTGCGTAGCACAACCGATTAGTCATTTTCACCGGCTCCGCTTAGAGGGCCACGAGGATAAAACGATGGACACCACTACCCTGAGCCTGGGCGATCCGCTGGAACCCGCACGCAAGGCCACCGCGCAAATGCTGCAAGAGCGCGAGCGCACCTTTTCGCTGCCACAACCGTTCTACAGCGATGAGCGCCTGTTCGATATCGACATGCAGGAAATCTTCCAGAAAGAATGGTTGATCGCCGGCATGACTTGCGAAATCCCGGCCAAGGGCAACTACCTGACCCTGCAAGTCGGCAAGAACCCGATCATCGTGATTCGCGGCGCCGACGGCGTGGTCCACGCTTTCCACAACGTCTGCCGTCACCGTGGCTCGCGGCTGTGCACCAGTGAAAAGGGCAAAGTCGCCAAACTGGTCTGCCATTACCACCAGTGGACCTACGAGCTGGATGGTCGCCTGCTGTTCGCCGGCACCGAGATGGGCGCCGACTTCGACATGAAGCAGTACGGCCTCAAGCCTGTGAACGTAAAGACCGCTGGCGGCTACATTTTCATCAGCCTGGCCGAAAACCCGCCGGCCATTGATGACTTCCTGTCGACGCTGAACCATTACATGGAACCGTACGACATGGAGAACACCAAGGTGGCGGTGCAAACCACCTTGATGGAAAAAGCCAACTGGAAACTGGTACTGGAAAACAACCGCGAGTGCTACCACTGCAACGCCTCGCACCCTGAATTGCTCAAGACCCTGCTGGAATGGGACGACGTCACCGACCCGCGGGCCGACCAGGCCTTCAAGGACCACGTGGCCGCTTCTGCCGCCGCCTGGGACGCCGAGAAGATCCCTTACGCCCACGCCAGCTTCGGCCTGCGTAACCGTATCGTGCGCATGCCGCTGCTCAAGGGCACCGTGTCGATGACCATGGACGGCAAGCAAGGCTGCGCCAAGCTGATGGGCCGCATCAAGAACCCGGACCTGGGCTCGATGCGCATCCTGCACCTGCCGCACTCGTGGAACCACTGCATGGGCGACCACATCATCGTGTTCACCGTGTGGCCGATCAGCGCCCAGGAAACCATGGTCACCACCAAGTGGCTGGTGCACAAGGACGCGGTCGAAGGCGTGGACTACGACGTGGCGCGCATGCGGGAAGTCTGGGACGCCACCAACGACCAGGACCGTCGCCTGGCCGAAGAGAACCAGCGCGGCATCAACTCCACCGCCTACCAGCCTGGCCCATACTCCAAGACCTATGAGTTCGGCGTGGTGAACTTCGTGGATTGGTACAGCGAGCGCATGCTCAACAACCTGGGGGCGGAACCTGCGCCGTACCTCAAGGGCGTTCCGGTCCAGGGCTAAGTCAAAAGCATCGCGAGCAAGCTCGCTCCCACAGGGGTTCTGTGTCGTTCACAAAACCTGTGGGAGCGAGCTTGCTCGCGATAGCGGTCTCCCGTTCACCCGATTACTGTGAAGACCACCGCACCGAACCATCCTCCCCATAAAACGTCTCGACAATCTCCTCCCCCTTCAGCCGCACCTTCACATACCCGTTCAACACCCGCTGCGGATACGCCTCGTCCCCCGCCAACTGAGTCTCCGACCACAGCACCCGGGCATGCCCGTTCAGCTCGCTGGTGGTGCCGTAAGGGATCGCTCCATGTCCGGCACAGCGCGCGTGCAACCCGCCTTGGGGCGCGTAGCAGATGCCGTTGTGCAAATGCCCCCAATACCAGTAATCCGGCTCGCGCCCCAGGGCGTCGCACACCGGTTGGTAAAGCGCAGTCTTGTTGTGCCCGGAAATATCGAAGCCCTGGTGATGACTGAGCACCATCAGTTTCTTGCGCTTGGGCAGGGCTTTCATCCACTCGATCTGCTGGGTGTTGAGGGTACCGTCCATGTACAGGTTCATCGCGTCCGAGGCGTAGGCGCTGTCCAGGCCGACCACCAGCCAGTCGTCGTTGTACAAGGCAAAGTAGCTGGTGCCTTGCTGCACTGGGAAACGCTTGGACAGTTCCTTGAAATAGCCGTGGGCCCCGCTGTACATCTCGTGGTTGGAATTGAGGGTGAAAGAGCCGTGCTTGCCTTGGGGCCAGCCGACCATGTCGACGTCTTCCTGGGAATGGGTGCCGGCGTAATACACATCGCCCAGGTGGATGGTGAAATCGGCCAGGGCCAATTGCATCTGGTTGGCCACCGCCACCGCCGGCGCGTGGCTGTCGAACGGCCCGGTGCCCCAGTCGCCAGCGATGGCCAGCACCACGTCGCTGTCCATTTTCACCAGCGCCGGGTTGGTGGCGAACGGCGCGTGATGGCCCAGGTTCTCGATCCACTTGAGCAACGCCTCGCTCCACAGCAGGTCCAGCAGTTCCCACTTGCGACAACCGAGCAAGGTGCCGTCCTTGAGCACCCGGGTCGGCAGTTCGTCCTCGCTTTGCGGCAAGGGCGTGGCATTGCCGATCTTGAGGATCGACAAGCCGTGGGACAACTCCCAGGGCACGGCCGGTTCGTCGTCCGGCAGGTCGCCATGTTCGATGACGTGCCGGGCCTGGTCGTGGCCTCGCTGCAGCAGCTTGACGATGGCCTGGAACTCCTCGGGTTCCAGGTCGTTGACGAGTTTTTTCCAGGACATTTCCAGACGCGTGACCAACCCGTGCAGGCGGACCTTGACCTTGTCGAACTCATGTTCCCAATGGTGCAGTAATGACATGTGAACGCTCCTTCGTTGTGCCCTGGGCTACAGGGTCTTCATGAATTCGATCAGGGCCCGTTTGTCGACGTCCGACAGCTGCGTGCCATACAGGTGGCCGCCGTTGTGGTTGCCTTCCAGGCGGGTGTCGTATTTGAAATCCGCCGACGCCTTCATTTGCGCGCCGCTGGTGATAAAGCCGACCTTCTCCTGGTCGTAGATGTCGGAGCCGGTGTAGAACACCTGCGGCCGCTGTTCCGGCGCTTGCAGCAAATCCCACAGGGTCGGCACCGAACCGTTGTGCAGGTACGGCGCCCGCAACCAGATGCCATCGGTGGGGGTGTTGCTGTAGCTCTGGGTCTTGCGGTAAGCGCCAAAGTCGAACGGCGGTTTCTTGAAGCCGTGGAACGCCGCCACCAGGCCGGTGGTGAAGGAATTCAGGCGATGGGGGTCGGTGCCCAACTGGTCGATGTTGGTGGTGACCTGGCCGGTGTCGCTGCGGCCGAAATCATGGCAGCCAGCGCAGTTTTTCTCCCAGATCGGTTTGCCCTGGGCGACTTTCCCTTGGTCCAGGACGAACGGCCAGGCCGGGGCCTTGTGGCCCAACAGCCAGTTGGTCACCCGGTTGAAACTCGGTGGCAGCACCGATTCCGGCGTCGCGCCCACGGCCATGGCCGCTGCGTAATTACGCTCGTGGATCTTGTTGTTATTGCCATCCCAATGCAGGTACATGGACTCGCGGGGTTTCTGGTTCCAGACCTGTGGCAGATCCACGGTGCCGATGGTGGAGTCATCCGGGAAGCCGAACACCACCATTTTGGTCGGGTTGAAGGTGTCGGTCCGCCCTGGCCCCTGGGCCGGACGCAACTTCTGCCAAGCGTAGGCCTGCTTCTGCTTGAGCAACGCACTCTTGGCCATCGGGATGATCAGGTAACGGTTGTACAGCTTTTCGAAAAAGCCCAGCTGGAACTTGCCATTGATCGCCGCCATCACCGCATCGGGGGTGAATTTCGGGTCGCTGGCACATTCGTAGGCGAACCATTGGAAGGCCTGCAGTTGCAGGGTATTGGCCGGCGCGGAAGCGACCGGCACCGCGACGTCAGTGGCATTGGCCCGGTAGGAGCCGGTGTGGCACAGGGCGCAGTTGGGCTCGACGGTGGGGTAACCGAGTTGCCGCTTGGCCATGCCGATAGGCAGGTCGTTGCCGTTTTCATAGAGGAACCCGAACACTTCGTAGCCGCCCGGCTTGGGCAGTTTTTCCGGGCACATCTGCGGCAGCACGGCGAACAGGTAGTAGGGAATCCGCGCCTCGATGCCCAGGCCGATCGCGGCGTATTTGTAATGGTCTTCGTCGGAGGCGAAGTCCGCTTGCGGCACCTCTCGGATCATCTGGTACCAGGTCTGGTAGCCGATGAAACCCAGCAGCAATACCACCACCAACATGCCGACCTTGAACCCGTGGCTCTGCCAGCGCAGCGCCCAGCCGGCGCGCCATTCCCGCCAACCGGCGCAAAGCAAGGCCAGCGGACGATTGTCCACCGGGCTGCCCAGGTACAGCAGCACGCCCAGGATCAGGAACATGCTCAGGTCGCCCATCAACATCGGTTTGAATAATTGGCCCTGGTTGTTGGTGTTGATCAAGTAGATCCAGAACACCACCGCCACCAGCCGCGACAGCACGCACAACCACGAATGCACCACGAAACGCGGCGCGTTGAACCCCGAAGGCATGTAGAACAGGCTGATCCCCACCAGCAACATGCCGGCGTTCTCCAGCCAGGGATCGGACAATACGGGGGGCAGGCCGATCATGGACGTCAGCAATGCCGGCGCGAACAGCGCCGGGATCGCGAAGAACATGTTCATGACAATCCCGACCCAGATGATGCGTTGGAACCAGCGGATGTAAGTATTCATGGGCATCCTTTTTCCTTATTCCCGACTCACGAGATGCAGCGCTCTGGTGATCGCCATCGCGAGCAAGCTCGCTCCCACACTGGATGTGTGGCGTGCACGAATTCAGCGGCACATAGCCCCCTGTGGGAGCGAGCTTGCTCGCGATGCAGGCGACTCGGTCTTGCGTCAACCGAGCGCGGTTTTCTCCAAGTGCTCAAGGATGATCGGATACACATCCACCACCGCGTCCTTGCCGAACATGCAGTCGATGTGGCCGTACCCCGGCACTTCGTGGCGGCTGAACAACTGCGGGCCGTGCATCTCGCACAGTCGCTCGTAGGTCTTGAGGGTGCTTTGCGGCAGGTAGCACTGGTTGTCGGCGCCGCTGATGAAGCAGATCGGCAACTTCAACCGATCGAAATGCGGCATGTAGACGTCGTTGCCCTTGAAGTCCACCAGGTGCCCCTTGCGCACGATCAGCGCCAGGTGCTCGAAGGTCTGGATGTTCGACTCGCCGAACAACTCATGCAGGTTGTCGTGCAGGGTTTCGTTGAGGGTGTCGTGGCGATACAGCGAGGCGTACATGAACGTGATGCGATGGCAGACCGGGTTGGTGCAATAGCCCTGAGCCTCGATCCGGGCATAGCCGTTGAGGGCCTTATCGTAAAGTTTGTTGAACCAGCTTTCCTTGGTGTCGGCGTAGGCCGTGAGGGACTTGATGCCGATAGCATCGAGCATCCCCGGCAAGTGCAAACCGGCCTTCAGCCCGGTGGCGGTGGCAACCACCGTGTCGGCGGCGATCTGCGAGCAGACCACCGAGCGCACCCCTTGCAAGCCCGCCAGCATCGACATGAAGAAGGTCGTCGCGCCATAGCAATGCACCACGCATTGCACGTCACGGGCCAGGGTCGCCTGTTGGATCTGCTCGATGGCGGCCTTGAAATCGTACTGGGCCACCTGGTCGCCGTTCCATTCGTTCTTGCTGGCCGGCAGCAGAATGCTCACGCGCAAATCCAGCAGCCAGACGTCGTATTCGTGCTTGCAGAGGTATTCCAGCAGGTTGGTGTGGATGGTGTCGGTGGAGAAAATGTTCGAGCCCACGCCCAGGCCATGGACCAACATCACCGGGCCTTTGGTACCGGCCTGGTAACGGGTCAGGCGCAGCTCGACGTTGTCGTCGGTCGGGAAGAAATGCACCACCGGCGCCGGTGCATCCAACGGCCGTTTCAGTCGGGGCGGCGCGTCCGGGTTGAAATAGACATCGCCGGCGAAGACACCGCCGTAGCTCTCCCACAGGATCCCGGCAAAGAATTTTCCGAACCGCGCCAATGCCTCCACGCGCTCACGCTCGTTGCGGGCGTTGAGCACTTTCATGGTGGTCATCTGCTTGGCGAAATCGGCCGGCAGGATGTGCATCACCCCGGAGCCGATCACCGCGCCGGTCTTGTCCGGCCCGCGATAGAGCGTGACGTACAGGGTGCTGGTGTCGTGCCAGACGTTCAGCACGCCGTTGTCCTCGGGCACGGTCTTGAAGGCACTGAAGTAATAGTCACTGCCGTCTTCGGCGGTCAGCTTCATGTCGTAGTTCATGTGCCGCACGCCGACCTGCTCCTGGTATTGCTCGAACAGGTTGAACACCCCATTGCTGGCGACCAGCGGCTGCGGCGAGAGCAGCGGTGCATCGAGGGTGCCCACCAGGGTCGCGGCGTGTTCCGGCTCCTTGATCAAGCGGTTGAGGTCGGCGGCGGTGATGGTCAGGGTGAATTCGATGGGCGAGTTGTCGGCCTTGCCCCGCTTGGCCGCCGCTTCGTACAGGCTCAGATCGGTGCCCTGGGCCTGGGTGAAGGCCGTGGAGAAGTAGCCTTTCATGGTTTCGGTGAATTGCACGCCGAGGGTCGGCGGCGCCACCGCTTTGCGCGGGGCCGAGGGCAGCGTGTAGTCGATGATCCAGCCACGGTCGGCCGCCAGCAGCCCCATGTTGCGCTCGCTCACCGCCGAAATGGTCAGCAGCGGATTGACCGCCAGGGACGTGGGGATCACCGCACCGTCGGTCACGTACAGGCCCGGGTAGACATCGGTGCCGCTGGCGCCACTGAACACCTGGCCCTTGTGGTTGACCACGCCTTGGGTCGCGTCTTCGCCCATCACGCAACCGCCCAGGGGATGAACCGAGACGATGCTGTGCTTGAGCAGCTTGGTCCAGATCGGGTTCTCGACCCAGATCCCGCCCAGGGCCTTGGTGCTCTGGTGCAGCCGCTCGTTGCCGAGGGTGACGTTCTCCTGTTCGCCGACGCCAGGCCAGTCGATGCGCAACTGGTCCTTGTTGTCGAGCAGCATGCGGCCCTTGGCGTTGTCATGGCTCATGATCAAGTAGGTCTGCATGTTGTGCAGCGCGCCGTAATACGGCCCGCGCAGAAAGCTCTCGGCTTCGCGACCCTTGTACTTGAGGCTGGCCCCGAAGCCGGTGTCGGTGGGCACGCCAATCATTTCGGCAAACGCCGCCATGCTCGGCACCATGGCACGGCCGAGGGCGCCGGGAATCGAACCTTCCTCGATGACCATGCGGCTGCGCCAGTCGCCTTCGGTGCGCATGTCGATGATCGAGGTGATGCACGGCCCCACCGGTTCCAGCTCCTTGGCCGAATGGGCACCAAAGCCGATGCCGTTGATGACCTGGTCACAGTTGTGGCCGAAGCCGAGGATGTCGCCATTGCCGCTCATGTGCTCGCCCAACTGGCTGGACATGGACAAGCCCTTGGCCCGCGAGCGCAACATGATTTCGGTGGAGCCCAGGGTGCCGGCGGACACCACCACGATATCGGCCCGCACGAACAACGTGGGCGCCGAGAACAGCTCGCGGCCGCTGTCCAGGTATTGGAAGTGCACGATCCAGCCGTCGCCGTCGCGCTCCAGGTGCCGCACCTCGGCCTGGCAGAAAATCTCCGCGCCGTGGTTCCAGGCATCCGGCAGGTAGTTCATCAGCGTGGTGTTCTTGGCCTTGTTGTTACAGCCCGAGACGCAATCGCCGCAGCCGTTGCAGGGCAACTGTTCGACGCCGACGTGGTTGAGGTTGTTGGGCAACTTGTCGAAGGTCACGTTGATCGGCGGCTTGTAGAAATGCGCGCCTTGCTTGAGGTAATCGGCTGACTTCTTATGGGCGTCGAGCTTGGGCAGGTTCGGCTCCGACGCCGGATAGGGGTTGGGCTTGAGCATCTCCCGGGCCCGGGCGTAGCCGTCCTTGAGCAACGTGTCCTGGTGGTCCCGTACCGCCTGCGGCCAACGCAGGTCCTCGAACACGCCAGGCTCAGGCTCCAGCGCAACGTTGGCATTGATCAGCGACGTACCGCCCAGGCCACAACCGACTACCACGTTCTGCTGGGCGTTGACGTGCAGGTCGAACAGGCCGGTGCGCGAACCAATGTGACCGTCGGGATCATGGACTTGCAGTTCTTCGGTGGCCGCCAGCAGGGTGTTGGGGTATTCGCCGGGCTGCATTTCCCGGCCACGCTCCAGTAGGCACACCTTGCGTCCGGCCCGGGACAGGCGCGAGGCAGCAATGCCGCCACCGTAGCCGGAACCGATGACGATCACGTCGTAGTGTTCCTGGATATCACTGATGGGGGTTGAGATCCGTGTCATGTTCAAGTCCTCTCAGGCAGAAGGGGCAACTCTGCGGTTGCCTGCAAATCGATAGGCGCACGAACGCCTGGCTACTGTCCCATGCAGGGGCCAGCGGCAGTCAGCGGTGCTACAGGGGGAAAAACCGGATGCTATAGACGCGCACGCTGATTGGCGGCGCGACGATGGATGCGTTTGTGCAGCGAAGTGGGCGGTGCCGGGACGCAGGTCAGTGGGGGAAGCGGGTGCGTGCGGGGGGGCTGGCTATCCATCATGTGTTCTCCCTGAACCTGATGTGGATAAAGTGGCAATGTCCTTGTGCCATGGAAGTGAAGACAGCCGACAGACCTGCGTCAAGGTGGTTCCTTAGAACTGTATGAAATTTGATCTATCGCGATTTGCGCTATGCGGGCCGTGGCTTGCAGCGTTTGGCGAACAAGTTATCCACATGACCACCCACAGCAAATGGGGACAAGTGTGCGTAGGTTGGGCATTTTTTCTACGGCAAAGTGAATAAAAACCGTGACTTATGAACAACCGCGGTTTTCCTGGCTTATTGGTTGTTTTTTGACCAGATCTCTGTAAGCCCCGAAATTCCTGGGCTGTGGCGGTGAGCGAACACCTTATCCACAGAAGCGCCAACAGTGTTTGGGGGTAATTTTGACGATTCTGTGGAAAACTGTCGCAACGGCTGGTAAATCGGGGTTTTGGTGGGATTTTTCGGGGAAAACCGATCATTCGATCATTTAATGATCAATTCTCTAAACGCCCCGGCCCGTCTGGCTTACAGCGTTGAGCGAACATCTTATCCACAGAAGCGCCAACAGAGATTGGGGGCAAGTTTCAGCTGGAAGGGGTCGTTACTCACAAACAAAAGCCAATAAAAACCGTAACTTAGACTGGCTACTTTTTGATCGAAGGCCTGGAGCGCCTGGTTTGCATGGGGTGCAGCGAGGGGCGAACAGGTTATCCACAGAGGCGCGCACAGGGATTGTGGGTAAACCGAACCTCCCACAGGGGATTGGTGGAGCCCCAGGGGCTCCACCAATCCCCTGTGGGAGCGAGCTTGCTCGCGATGAGGGACTGGCAGTCGCCTTCATCGTTAACTGACAGACCGCTATCGCGAGCAAGCTCGCTCCCACAGGGTTTCTGGTGAAGCCGCCATGGCGATCAAGGCCGATGCATGAGGTACGCCTCCCCCGTCACCCGAATCAGTGGATGCGGGACAACCTGGCAGGTTTTGACGATGCCAAAGCCATGGCGTTCATAAAAACGCCGGGCGCCGGTATTCGCGGCGTAGTCGATCAGGCTCAGGCCATTGAGCGCCAACTGATCGGCACGCTGTTGCGCCAGCTCGAGAAAGCGCACGCCGAGCCCCTTGTTACGCCAGCCTTCATGCAGGGCCAGGCTTGAGATATAGAGGGTGTCGGGCACTTCCATGTCGGCGTAGGGCGCCAGGACCGGATCGGTCACCGGCACCGCCAGCGGATCCTCGCGGGTCACATAACAGTGCATCATGCCGATGACCTGGCCATTGGCATAGGCGACAAGGCAGTTCTGGTAGGAAAAATCGACGTTCTCTCGAGCATAACGAGCAGCCCCCACGTCCAGAAGGTCCTGCCCTGGCTCTGCCAATTGGCTCCAGATGTAATCCGACGCACCCTCTGAGGAAATCCGGAACAGACGGGCGATCTCCCGTGCATCCGTGGGCAAGGCCGGGCGAAATACAACTTCCATCGATGGGCTCCATTTGGCTGACAGCGGTCGTTTTTTAAGCGCAGGCCTGGACGACCCGGTTGGCGCCGTGTGCGACGAGTGTCGAACAGGTTATCCACAGAGAGGCCCACAGGGATTGTGGGTAACACGCATCTCCTCAGGAGCTAGCCTTGTGGGAGCAAAGCTTGCTCGCGATCCAGGCGCCTCGGTACCTAAGAGACCGAGGCGTTTTCATCGCGAGCAAGCTTTGCTCCCACAGGCTCGCTCCCAAGGGGTCATGCGGTGAGCCTGGGCTCAGCGAACCACCCCTTCCTCCACCAACAACTTGAGGATCGCCTCGGCGCCCGCCTCCGGGCTCACGCCCTTGAGCACTTGCCCGCCTCCGCCGCTGGCCTTGGCCGTGGCGGCTTTCATGCGGTCAGCGCCGCTCTTGGCCTTGATCACTTTCAGGCGCTTAGGGCGTGGCTTGGCCGGTTGCAGGGTCGCCACCGCCAGCAAGGTGTCGTCGATCACTTCGACTTCCTCGGCATGCAGCGCCCCGCGCCGAGCCGGGCCGTAGGCGCTTTGTCGAGGTTTTGGCGCAGCGTTATCCACAGTGGCCAGGAACGGCAGGCGCACTTTGAGACGGCGCCGTTGGCCGCGGGGCAAGGCTTGCAGCACCAGGGCCACGCCGCCGTCGATGGACTCGACCTGGGCCAACCCCACCACCAACGGCCAACCGAGGTTTTCCGCCAGCAAAAAGGGCAGCATGCCCGAACCTTCACCGGTTTCCGCCTGGCTGCCGGTGAGCACCACTTGGGCGCCAGCGTCCCGCAGGTAATCGGTCAGGGCTGGCAGGGCATCGGCCCCGTCGGGATTTTCCAGGACGTGGAGTTCGTCCAGGCCCATGCCCAGGTAGGCGCGCAGCGCCGGTTCGGCCACGTCGCCGGCGTGCAGCACTTGCAGGTCGTTGCCGGCCAGTTGCAGGCCCAGTTCCACGGCCCGGGCGTCCTGTTCGGCGCGCCGGGGCCGACCGGAAGTGGGGTGGGCGCCGATGGACACGAGGCTGATCACTTGGGTACTCATCAACTTATCCTTCTTAAGCCGCATCGCGCTTGGCTTCGTTGCGGTAAGCCTCTACCGCCGCGATCAAGGCCTGGAGAATCGCCGCGCTGTCACCGATCACCGACAGGTCCGCCCGTTTGATCATGTCGCAGCCCGGATCGAGGTTGATCGCCACCACCTTGTCGCAAGCGCCAATGCCTTGCAGGTGCTGAATCGCCCCGGAAATCCCCACGGCCACGTAGACCCGCGCCGTGACCCAGGTGCCGGACGCACCGACCTGGCGATCGCGGGCCATGAAGCCATCGTCCACCGCCACCCGCGAAGCGCCTTCGGTGGCGCCCAGGGCCGCGGCAGTCTGGTGGAACAGCGCCCAGTCCTTGACCCCGTTGCCGCCGGAGAAAATGAATTCGGCCTCGGCCATCGGGATCGCGCCCGGGTCCACCGCCACGGCGCCAAGATCTTCGATACGCGACAAGCTGCGGGCCACGCTTGTGGATAACTCCACCGGCAAGGCTTCGTGGCGGGTTTCGCTGACCGGTTCGGCGCATTCGGCCGCCGCCAGGATCAAGCGCGCCAGCGGTCGGGCCAAGTCTTGCAGGCCCGCACCGGCGCGGCCGATGCACTCCTCGCCCTTGACCTGCCAGACCCGCGTGGCCGGGCGTTCGCCCAGGGCTGCGGCAAAGCGCCGGCCCAGTTCGCCGCCACCGGTGCGGCTGTCGGGCAGCAGCCAATGGCGTGGGTTGAACTGGTTATCCACAGCCCGCAGGCCCTGCACCCGTTGTTCCGGTGCATAACCACTGAATGCCTCGCCCTCGAGCACCAGCAAGCGGTCGACGCCCGCCGTGGCGAAGGCACTTTCCTTGTGCTCGCCGAACACCACGGCCAGCACCGCGCCGTCGCTGCCGGCCAACTGATGGGCCAGGCCCAGCAGGTCGCGGTCGTGGCTGCTGAGGCGGCCACCGACCATGTCCGGAACGACGCAAATATGGAACGCCGGTTGCGGCACTTGATGCAGCGGCAATTGCACTTCAACGGCAGCGGTGCGTTTGCTCGCGCCACCCTGCTGGGCACCGCTGCGATCAATCCGTTTGATGCCGTTGGGGCCGATGAAGCCGATGCCATGGACGTTCTTGCGGATGACGCCGTTGGGCCCCATCCAGCTGTGCTGTACCGGTTGCATGGCCGCGTGCAGCGGGTGCAAGCGGTTGCGGGCGATCCACTCGGCGCGAGGGTCGCGGCGGATGATGTCGCTCATTAATGCACCTCCGCGGGTTCACGTTTGGCTGGGGCCACGGGCTTGCTCGGGGCCGCGTCTTCCAGCAGCGCATCGGCCACCAGTTCGGCAATGTCCTTGATCATCGGCCGCGGTTCGACCACGCCTTCGAGCATCGCGGTGCACTGTGGGCAACCCACGGCCACCAGCTCGGCGCCGGTTTCGCGGATGTCGTCCATGCGCATGTCGGGGATCCGCTGCTTGCCTGGAATGTCAGTGATCGGCGCACCACCGCCACCGCCGCAGCAACGCGAACGGAAACCGGAACGCTGCATCTCCTTGACCTCGATACCCAGGGCACGCAGCACCTGGCGCGGTGCCTCGTATTCGCCGTTGTAGCGGCCCAGGTAGCACGGGTCGTGATAGGTCACGCTGTCGCCCTTGTGCTGGCCGAGGTTCAGCGCACCGGCGTCGATGATCTCTGCCATGTAGGTGCTGTGGTGCTGCACCAGGTAGTTGCCATCGAAGGCGCCGTATTCGTTTTTCAGCACGTGGAAGCTGTGGGGGTCGCAGGTGACGATGCGATTGAAACTGTATTTGGCCAGGGTTTGGATGTTGCGTTTGGCCAGCAGTTGGAAGGTCGCTTCGTCACCCAGGCGCCGGGCCACGTCGCCGCTGTCGCGTTCTTCGAGGCCGAGCACGGCAAAGTCGATCTTCGCCGCCTTGAGCACTTTGACGAAGGCGCGCAAGGTGCGCTGGTTGCGCATGTCGAAGGCACCGTCGCCGACCCAGAACAGCACGTCGGTGGATTTCTTCTCGCTGAGCAGATTGAGGTTCAGGTCCGCCGCCCAGTTCATCCGCCCACCCGGGGCGAAGCCGCCAGGGTTGTCGGTGGCGATGAGGTTTTCCAAGACCTCGGCGCCCTTGTTCGGCGTCGCGCCTTTTTCCAGGGTCAGGTGACGACGCATGTCGACGATGGCATCGACGTGCTCGATCATCATCGGGCATTCCTCGACGCACGCCCGGCAGGTGGTGCAGGACCAAAGGGTCTCGGCGTCCACCAGGCCGTTGACGATGGGCTGGTGCGGGTTGCCGCCGTGTTCGCCCACCGGTTTACCCGGATACGGGCTGCCGGCGAATTTCGCATCGGTGCCGCCGGCCAGGCCGACGACCATGTCCTGGATGAGTTTTTTCGGGTTCAACGGCTGGCCGGCAGCGAACGCCGGGCAGGCCGCTTCGCACTTGCCGCACTGCACGCAGGCATCGAAGCCCAGCAGTTGGTTCCAGGTGAAGTCCTTGGGTTTCTCCACACCCAGCGGCGCGGCGGGATCGTTCAGGTCCAGCGGCTTGAGGCCAGTGGAACGGCCGCCACCAAAGCGCTCGGCACGGCGGTGCCAGGCCAAGTGCAGGGCACCGGCGAAGGCGTGCTTCATCGGCCCGCCCCAGGTCATGCCGAAGAACAATTCCGACACGCCCCACAACACACCGACACCCAGGACCGCCGCCACCAGCCAACCGCCGAAGTTCTCCGGCAGGATGCCCGCCACCGGCAAGGTCACCAGGAAGAACGATGCCGAGAAGGCCAGCAGGCTTTTCGGCAGGCGCATCCACGGGCCCTTGGACAACCGGGCGGGCGGATTGCGCCGACGCAGGTAGACGAAGATCGCACCGACGAACATCACGGCCGACATCAACAGCAACGCATAGCCGAGGAAGCGGTTATGCAGGCCAAACCCGTGGACCAGGATCGCCAGCACCGCCGACGCCACCGCACCACCGGCCGTGGCCACGTGGGTGTTGGCAATGTATTTGTCCCGCGCCACCACGTGGTGCAAATCCACCATGTAGCGCTTGGGCATGGCAAAGAGACCGCCGATCAGGTCGACCTTGGCCGGTCGTCCCCGGCGCCACATGTTCACCCGCCGCAAGGCGCCGAGGACCGCAAGGCCCAGGGCAGCGAACAGCAGGATTGGAAGAAGGGTGTTCAGCATGGTGAAGCTCCCAAAGACCTCAGGTCTTGCAGGCACAGAAACCTGGATGTCTTGCTCGATCCCTGTGGGAGCAAGGCTTGCCCGCGATGCAGTCGACTCGGTCAGTCAGATGCTGCGCGTCGCATTTTTCGCGGGCAAGCCTTGCTCCCACAGGGTTATCCACAAGCCGTTAGAAATCCTTGCACAACCGCAGGGCGTCGTAGATGGCCGCGTGGGTATTACGCTGGGCCACGCAGTCGCCGATGCGGAACAGCAGGTAGCCCTCGCCGCTCTGCTCCAGGCATGGCTGGGGCTTGATCGCGAACAGGGCTTCAACGTCGATCTGACCCTTGTTGCGCGAACCTTCCTTGAGCGCGTAGTAGATTTCTTCGTCCGGCCGCACGCCGTTTTCCACCACCACCTGGTCCACCACGCGTTCTTCCTTGGCACCGGTGTATTCGTTCTCCAACACCGCCACCAACTTGTCGCCTTCGCGGTAGACCTTCTCCAGCATCATGTCCCCGGTCATGATCACTTCCTTGGGGTACATGCTGCGGTAGTAGGTGGGGAACGACGTCCCGCCAATGGCCACGCCCGGCTTGATGTCGTCGGTGACGATCTCGACCTGGCTGCCTTTGTCGGCGAGGAAGTCGGCCACCGACATGCCGGTGAACTCACAAATGGTGTCGTAGACCAACACGTTCTTGCCCGGCGCAACCTTGCCGTCGAGCACGTCCCAGCTGCTGACCACCAGCCCTTCGGCGGCGCCCCAGTGCTCGTTCTGCTCCACGTTCGGATGCCCACCGACGGCCAGCACAACCACGTCCGGACGCAGGTCCATAATGGTCGCCGCGTCTGCCGCCACGCCCAGGCGCAGATCGACTTTCAGCCGCGCCAGCTCCAGCTGGAACCAGCGGGTGATACCGGCGATCTGGTCCCGTTGCGGAGCTTTCGAGGCGGTGGTGATCTGCCCGCCAATGAATTCCTTCTTCTCGAACAGGGTCACATCGTGGCCACGTTCGGCGGCCACACGTGCCGCTTCCATCCCGGCCGGGCCGGCACCAACGACGACCACTTTGCGTTTCGGCCCGGTGGACTTCTCGATGATGTGCGGCACGCCCATGTATTCACGGGACGTCGCGGCGTTCTGGATGCACAGCACGTCCAGGCCTTGGTACTGGCGGTCGATGCAGTAGTTGGCGCCGACGCATTGCTTGATCTGGTCGATCTGGCCCATCTTGATCTTGGCGATCAGGTGCGGGTCCGCGATGTGGGCGCGGGTCATGCCGACCATGTCGACGTAACCGCCCTCCAGGATCCGCGTGGCCTGGTTCGGGTCCTTGATGTTCTGCGCGTGCAGCACCGGGACCTTGACCACTTCCTTGATACCGGCGGCCAAGTGCAGGAACGGCTCCGGTGGATAGCTCATGTTCGGGATGACGTTGGCCAGGGTGTTGTGGGTGTCGCAACCCGAGCCCACCACGCCGATGAAATCCAGCATGCCGGTGTCGTCGTAATACTTGGCGATCTGCTTCATGTCCTCGTGGGACAAGCCGTCCGGGTGGAACTCGTCGCCGCACAGGCGCATGCCCACGCAGAAATCGTCGCCCACTTCGGCGCGCACGGCCTTCAACACTTCCAGGCCGAATTTCATACGACCTTCGAAGCTGCCGCCCCATTCGTCGGTACGCTTGTTGACCCGCGGGCTCCAGAACTGGTCGATCATGTGTTGGTGCACGGCGGACAGCTCGACGCCGTCCAGGCCACCGGCCTTCGCACGCCGTGCCGCCTGGGCGTAGTTGCCGATCACCCGCCAGATTTCTTCCGGTTCGATGGTCTTGCAGGTCGCACGGTGCACCGGCTCACGCACGCCGGACGGCGACATCAGGGTCGGCCAGTTGAAACCGTCCCAGCGCGAGCGACGGCCCATGTGGGTAATCTGGATCATGATCTTGGCGCCATGCTTGTGCATGGCGTCGGCCAGGTTCTGGAAGTGCGGGATGATGCGGTCGGTGGACAGGTTCACCGAGCTCCACCATTCCTGCGGGCTGTCGATGGCAACCACCGACGAGCCACCGCAGATCGCCAGGCCGATGCCGCCCTTGGCCTTCTCTTCGTAATACTTCACGTACCGGTCGGTGGTCATGCCGCCGTCGGTGGCGTAGACCTCGGCGTGCGCGGTGCTGAGCACGCGGTTGCGGATGGTCAGCTTGCCGATCTGGATCGGCTGGAACATTGCTTCAAAAGCCATGGTGCGATCCTCGACTTACAACGGCTTGACGATGAACAGGCCGTCGTCGTGGCCTTCTTCGGAACCGCCGTAGACCTGCTCGGCCACGGTGCGGATCTTGCTGCCGCGAGCGGCGAGGATCTGGTCCATGGCACCGGCGAACCAGCCAGTGAACATGTAGTCGACCTTGCGTCCGACCTTGCCGTACACATAGACAAATGCCGAGTGTTCGAGCTTGACGCTGGCGGTGCCTTTGTCCAGGTCGATGTCCTGGATCTTGAACAGGCCCCAGCCACGCTGGGACAGGCGCTTCATGTAGTGCTCGAACACCGCGACGCCTTCCAGGCCATGGCATTCGGCTTCTTTTTCACACCAGTGCCAGGCGGATTTGTAGCCGGCCTTGTAGAGAATCTCGGCGTAGGCGTCGGCGCCCAGCACTTCTTCGATGCCCATGTGGTTGTTGACGAAGAAGTGACGCGGTACGTACAGCATTGGCAGGGCGTCGGACGTCCAGATACCGGTTTCGCTGTCGACTTCGATAGGCAGTTGCGGGGCGATTTTGGCCATGAAAACTTGACTCCGGAAATTCGTGGTATTGCCTGCGGCGCAGAGGGCCGCAGGTAGAGGATTAGCGATGCGGCGGCGGTTATTCGCCCCAGACGTCTTTCAAGACGTTGACCCAGTTCTCGCCCATGATCTTGCGCACCACCCGCTCAGGATGGCCGCGCTTGAGCAGCGTCTCGGTGAGGTTCGGGAACTCGCCCACGGTGCGGATGCCCAGGGGGTTGATGATCTTGCCGAAGCTGGTCAGACGACGGGCGTAGCCCTTGTCGTGGGTCAGCATCTCGAAGAAATCCTGGCCGTGGCCCTGGGTGAAGTCGGTACCGATGCCGATGGCGTCCTCACCGACGATGTTCATGGTGTATTCGATGGCTTCGGCGTAGTCGTCGATGGTCGAATCGATGCCCTTGGCCAGGAACGGCGCGAACATAGTCACGCCGACGAAACCACCGTGGTCGGCAATGAACTTCAGCTCTTCATCGGATTTGTTGCGCGGGTGCTCTTTCAGGCCGGACGGTAGGCAGTGGGAATAGCACACCGGCTTCTTCGATTCGAGGATGACTTCTTCGGAGGTCTTGGAACCGACGTGGGACAGGTCGCACATGATGCCGACACGGTTCATCTCGGCGACGATCTCGCGACCGAAGCCCGACAGGCCGCCGTCACGCTCGTAGCAACCGGTGCCGACCAGGTTCTGGGTGTTGTAGCACATCTGCACCACACCCACGCCCAGCTGCTTGAAGATCTCGACGTAGCCGAGCTGGTCTTCGAAGGCGTGGGCGTTCTGGAAGCCGAAGATGATGCCGGTCTTGCCCTGCTCCTTGGCGCGACGGATGTCGGCGGTGGTTTTCACCGGGATCACCAGGTCGCTGTTCTCGCGGATCAGCTTCTGGCTGGCAACAATGTTGTTGATGGTGGCCTGGAAACCTTCCCACACCGACACGGTGCAGTTGGCTGCGGTCAGGCCGCCCTTGCGCATGTCTTCGAACAGGTCGCGGTTCCACTTGGCAATGATCAGCCCGTCGATAACGATGCTGTCGGCGTGCAATTCGGCTGGGCTCATCAGGCAGTCCCCTTTTATCAGCGATTCATGCGCCGAATCGTGTGCCGGCGCTTTGGGGCCAGCATATGCCTGAGGGCCGTTGCGACCCGGTGCAAAAACGACAGGGGAATTGCCGAAAGCGTCAATCCACGACAATGGGCTACGACAGGCCCACCCTGCCCGTCTGTTCTTTACCCGACGCTTGCGCCAGAATCCGCCGCATCACTGGTTTTCACTGGACTTGAGCGGCAACGCAATGAAATCAATCTTCCTGGCTTTGGCACTGATCAGCACCCTGGCACACGCAACCGAAGACACCGAGCCCAACCCCTGCGACGAAGTCGAAAACGACGTCCAGACCCTGGCCTGCTCGGCCTATGGCAAAACCGCCGCCGAACAATTGCTGGGCGAAAACCTGCAGAGCCTCTTCGAGCGCCTGCAAACCCGCTACGCCAGCGACAAGGCCCAGTTCAACGACATCACTGCCAAGGTCAAGGCCGCCCAACAACTGTGGCAAAAACAGCGCGACGCCGACTGCGCCATCGCCGCCTTCCCGGCCAAACCCGGCAGCGAAGCCTACAAAATCGCCGAAAACGACTGCATGGCCCAAGTGAGCGATGATCGGTCGGAGTTTTTGGAGTCGATTGGGCAGGAGTAACCCCACCCTATGGATAACAACTTGATTCCCCATGAAGTCGTCAGCCCTATCGTCGACGGTGCCACGCCCATTCGTGCCTGGCGCGAACACTTGAACCTGACTCAAGCTAAAGTCGCCAGGCGCCTGGGTATTTCTCAGCCGGCGTTTGCCCAGCAAGAGTCGGTCACCAAGCCTCGCCGAGCCACCCGCGAAAAAATTGCCGCGGCCTTTGGTATCCGGGCTGACCAGTTGGAGCTGTAAGCTGCACGTCACCATCGAGCAAAGGGCTTCACATGAAAACTTGCGGTATCGAAATCAAAGGCAGCGAAGCGATCATCGCCGTTGCCTCGCTGGATCAACAGGCGCTGAGCCACGTCGCGCTGAACACCAAGAAAATCGCCTTGGACGACGATGACGACGCCGCCAACGTCAAGGCGTTCGCCGCCCAGGTGCGGGCGTTCGTGGCGGACAACGGCATCGAACGCATCGCCATCAAGAAACGCAGCAAGAAAGGCGAGTTCGCCGGTGGGCCGACCACGTTCAAGATCGAAGGGGTTTTCCAGTTGCTGGAAGGCTGTGAGGTAACGCTGCTGTCGCCGCAGACCCTCAATGCGCAGAGCAAGAAACATGACTTCGCCCTGCCGGCGACGCTGAACAAGTATCAGCATGAGGCTTATAAAGCGGCGTGTTCGGCACTGATGAAGAAATAGACCTCTATCAGCCGAACAAGCACCTGTGGAGAGTTTTTTGTGGGAGCAAAGCTTGCTCGCGATGGAGGCGATGCGGTCCTTCAGAAAACGAGTCGACTGTTTCGCGAGCAAGCTTTGCTCCCACAACCCCCCTCTCGCCACAGGTCACTATGCTCGACCGCTAATCGGGTCAGGACCGATTCTGCTGCTGGCGATACCCCTTCAACCAATCGGCAAACGCCTTGTCCTCCAGCGCATAACCGCCGCGATTGGACTTCCACACCAACTCCTTGTCACGCAGCGCGTCGATGCACGATTGGATGGTCTGGGTACCGGGCACGACTTCGCTGCCCATGCTCTTCAGCGCCTTGCCCACCGCCTCCAGCGTGGAATCAGTGAAAGGCGCGAAGGGCTCGTTGTTTTGCGAGCGCTCGGCCATGACCTGCAGCACGGCGCGTTGCGGCACCGTCAGGGCGTTCCAGGCACTCTCGAACTCGGTCCAGACGCCAGCGCGGAGCATTTCGGCGCTATTGCGCAGCAATTCACCCAAATGGCTCGCCTCACCCAGTTCCAGCGCAATTTCGCCGATGACGCTGCGCAACATCTCGGGACGACGCCCTACCAGCTCAAAGGCCTGGTCGAGGTCATCGGCGTTGAACTGGTTGGTCTGGGCCAGGTGTGCGTTCAAATGGACGGTGTAGGCCTGGGTGAAGGCTTTGCCCAATAAAGGGAACGGCGTGATGCTGGACCCGTAGAAGGGTTGGTTACGGCTGAGTACCAAGTGCGCGAGCTTGTCGCGATTGGAGCCGGTGAACACCAGCCGCAGGCCGCTGGTATCACCCTCACGCCCCTGGTTGAGCTGATCGCGAGCGGCCTTGAGGCCGAACATCGCATTGACGCCGGCCTCGGTGGTCAACGCATGCTGGGCCTCGTCGATTACCAACACCACGGTTTTACCGGCAGCACTGTGCAGCAACTCCAGCGCCTGGGTCAGCGTCGCGCCTTCGGGCAGTTGCGGCAGGCTGAAATCCCAGGACAACGTGCGCAAGAAACTGAGTTTGTCGATACCCATGGACTTGGCAAGCTTGCGGATGCCCTTTTCATAAGGCACCAGGGCACCGGCGATAGCCGAGGCGATCAGGTCGGCTGGGTCCTTCTCCTTGTTGGCCCAGAGATCGACGTAGACAGCGAGCCAGCCACGGGCTTCACATTCGGGAATCAAGTCTTCGCGCAGGAAGGTACTTTTTCCGGTACGCCTTGGCGCGGCCAGGAACAGGCCGGAGGTGTAATCCTGGATCCCGCCGCCGACCAGCCCGTCGACAATATTGCGGGCCAGATCGGGGCGCCGGAAAACAAAACCGGGGTGCTTGGACATGGTTTTATACTCAATTATGGCAACAGGTATAATTTATAGTCGTGAGTATAATTGACTATAAATGTCTGTCAAACCCGCTCCGCCCGTCCGGAACCTCTCAACCAAATACGACTGTTTCTTAGGGGATGAGTCCCGTGGACCCATGACTCAGGGTCTCCCAAAGGTAATGAAATTTGCCTTTGACGGGGCGGTGCTTTTGCAGGAAAAGCGACGTCTGCGGCAGGGAAAGGCCTTCGCGCAGCGCGTAGTGATTGAAGCCTATCTCGAACGTACCGACCGTATCGTTCTTGTATCCATCATAGGCCTTGCATAATTTTGCCTGGCCACCGTTTTGATAGGCACTGTGCAATTCCATCGCCTTAGGGATACGTAACGCGGCCTGACTGATTTGATCCTGATACAAATCAAGCCCCTGTAAACGAGCGCTCTGCGCAACATTGATTATTGCCGCCAAACCATAAGCCGCATGCTCAAAATCCCGACAACTTTCTTGCGTCAAACCTTCTACGTAGGTTTCAGGGTTGCTCCAGTGCGCATTGATTTGCGCGTTGCTTCGCGGGCACCACGGAGCGTCTTTCGGACGCGCGCCATCTGAGGAAAGATAGATATAGGACGGAACGAGGCTACGCCACTTCGCAACAGCGTCATCAAGCCATATTTGATTTTTATTGAATACAGCAATATTGAACATCGCTTCAATGGCGCTTGCATGCCAATTTTTGTTATAGCAAACATAACCGCCAGAAAAAGCACGTAGCACATCAGGATAATATTGCCTCGCAAACAGCCGAGTAACCTTGTCTTTTTCCGGTTGGGGCCATCCGTCATAGGAATATTTGACAATCTCAGCAGCCCGAGTAAACAACTCTGCCCCCCAGGCAGCCTGCAAGGGTCCATTACTGTTAGTGTGTCCCCCCGTCAGCGTCTCGGCCCATGCGTTAAGGATTTTTCGTACGTTTTCGGCATATCGAGGGTCACCGCTCAACCGCCACAATAACGCCTGTGTGTAGGCCGCTCGTGCGTCTCTAATTTCATCCGAACAGCCATTATTGGGGTTTGAATACGAGCCGCACTCCACAGTCGCCCAAGGAGTGGGCTCGTAGGCTTTATCGGCCAACGGGTCCTGCAAAGCTCTCTCATAAGCACTTTTCCAAGGTTCACGGTAAATATTTTCCTTGATGTACCGTAATTGTTTGAAGTCCACCAAGATACCCGGGTGGGCAATTTCCCCCTGTGCCGCGCGACTCATAAATAGCAACAACCAAAAAAGCCAGACACTTTTTCTCACGCACAGCACCTCGCTTGACGCTTATTCAGCACCCGACGACAACAAGCATTATTGAATTGGCGGACAACGCGTTGCCCGCCGACACTAACGAAGGACAGTCTTTAAAAAAATCACAGCAGCCGCCACAAACAATCTAAATCAAGATGTTTTTAATTGTTTTCGATGCGCTCGCCATTGAAGCGTTTAATTTCTCGCCACCTGTCGCCGATCCTCCCGCGGGCAGCGCGCGAACCGTGTCCGATAGCTGCGGGTAAAGTACGACGGTGACTCAAAGCCGCAGGCGATGCTCACCTCCAGCACGCTCATGTCGGTCTGGCGCAGCAGCTGCCGGGCCTTTTCCAGGCGCAGGCGCAGGTAGAAGTTGCTCGGGGTGTCGTTCAGGTGCAGGCGGAACAGGCGTTCGAGCTGGCGGCGGGTGACGTTGATCGACTCGGCCAACGCCAAGGTGCTCAGGGGCGGTTCGCTGTGGGTTTCCATCTCGCCGATGACGTGCACCAGCTTCTTGTTGCGAACGCCATAGCGATTGGCGATTTCCATGCGCTGGTGGTCTTTGCGCGGGCGGATGCGGCCGAGCACGAACTGTTCGCTGACCTGGATCGCCAGTTCCGAACCGTGGGCCTGGCCGATCAGATCGAGCATCAGGTCGATGGACGCGGTGCCGCCCGCACACGTGATGCGGCGCCGGTCGATTTCGAACAGTTCCTGGGTCACGCCAAGCTGTGGATAAGACTCCTTGAACGCCTCGATCGCTTCCCAATGCAAGGTCACGCGATGCCCTTCCAGCAGTCCCGCCTCGGCCAGGACCACGCTGCCGGTGTCGATGCCGCCCAGGATCACGCCTTCGCTGTCCAACCGATGCAGCCAGCGCTCCAGTGCCGGGGTGGCGAATTTCAGCGGCTCGAACCCCGCTACCACCCAAAGGGTCGCGCCTTTCTTCAAGGGCTCCAGCGCGGCATCGGCGTTGACCGACATGCCGTTGCTCGCCAGCACCGCCCCGCCATCGATACTCAGCACATGCCAGCGATACAGCTCGCCGCGAAAACGATTGGCCACCCGCAACGGCTCGATGGCCGAAATGAAGCCGATGGCTGAAAAGCCCGGCATCAACAAGAAGTAGAAATCCTGGGACATGGAGCGCACTCGATTGGCGGGTAGCGTGCGGATCTTGATACGCCAGTTGCAAGGGCTGTTCAAGCGCTGCAGGCCCCTATTCGTGAAACAGGACACTAGGTCGCCGCAGTGCAAGAGCACGTCGCCGCTGTGCGTTTTGCCAGGCGTGGGGCTGCGTAACTTGGCATCACCGGCACGCAGATGCCGGAACCCATAACAATAAGCTGCCGAGGAACCCGACATGAAACGACTGATCAGCTCCTGCGTCCTTGCACTCAGCGGTACCGTTTTCCTGAATGGCGCGGTCATGGCGGGCGAGCCCGCCGCATGCCAGAACGTACGCCTGGGCGTGGTGAACTGGACCGACGTCATCGCCACCAGCGCCCTGACCCAAGTGATGCTCGACGGTCTCGGCTACAAGACCAAGCAGACCAGCGCCTCCCAGCAAATCATCTTCGCCGGCATCCGCGACCAGCGCCTGGACTTGTTCCTCGGCTACTGGAACCCGTTGATGACCCAGACCATCACCCCATTCGTCGAGGCCAAGCAGGTCAAGGTGCTGGAGCAGCCCAGCCTCAAGGACGCCCGCGCCACCCTGGCCGTACCGACCTACCTGGCCGACAAGGGCCTGAAAACCTTCGCCGACATCGCCAAATTCGAAAAAGAGTTGGGCGGCAAGATCTACGGCATCGAACCCGGTTCCGGCGCCAACACCCAGATCAAGGCGATGATCGCCAAGAACCAGTTCGGCCTGGGCAAATTCCAACTGGTGGAATCCAGCGAAGCCGGCATGCTCGCCGCCGTGGACCGCGCCGTACGGCGCAAGGAAGCCGTGGTGTTCTTCGGCTGGGCGCCGCATCCGATGAACGTCAACGTGCAAATGACCTACCTCACCGGCAGCGAAGACGCCCTCGGTCCGAACGAAGGCATGGCCACCGTGTGGACCGTCACTGCGCCAAACTACGCCGAGCAATGCCCGAACGTCGGTCGCTTGCTGAGCAACCTGACCTTCACCGCCGAAGACGAGAGCCGGATGATGCAGCCGTTGCTCGATCACAAGGATCCCCTCGAATCGGCCCGGCAATGGCTCAAGGATCACCCGCAAGACAAGCAGCGCTGGCTCGAAGGCGTGACCACCTTCGACGGCAAGCCGGCCGCCGACAACCTGAAACTCACCAGTAACTGACCCACCGTTATCCATCTGCGCAGCGCCAAAGGGCTGCGCAGTGACTTACCACGCCTGAAGGAATCCGCACCATGAACCACGACGTCATCATCACCTGCGCACTCACCGGTGCTGGCGACACGACCGCCAAGAGCCCGCACGTGCCGGTCACCCCGAAACAGATCGCCGCCGCTGCCGTCGAGGCGGCGAAGGCCGGGGCCACGGTGGTCCACTGCCACGTCCGCGACCCGCAGACCGGCAAGTTCAGCCGCGACGTGGCGCTGTACCGCGAAGTGATGGAGCGCATCCGTGAGGCGGACGTGGACATCATCGTCAACCTCACCGCCGGCATGGGCGGCGACCTGGAGATCGGTGCCGGCGAACGGCCGATGGAATTCGGCCCCAACACCGACCTGGTGGGGCCGCTGACCCGCCTGGCCCACGTCGAAGAGCTGTTGCCGGAAATCTGCACGCTGGATTGCGGCACCCTGAACTTTGGCGACGGCGACACCATTTACGTCTCCACCCCGGCGCAACTGCGGGCCGGCGCCAAGCGCATCACTGAACTGGGGGTCAAGGCCGAGTTGGAGATTTTCGACACCGGCCACCTGTGGTTCGCCAAGCAACTGATCAAGGAAGGCCTGCTGGACAACCCGCTGTTCCAGCTCTGCCTGGGCATCCCGTGGGGCGCACCGGCCGACACCACCACTATGAAGGCCATGGTCGACAACCTGCCGGCCGATGCAGTGTGGGCCGGCTTCGGCATCGGCCGCATGCAAATGCCGATGGCCGCCCAGGCGGTGCTGCTGGGGGGCAACGTGCGGGTCGGGCTGGAAGACAACCTCTGGCTGGACAAAGGCGTGCTCGCCACCAACGGCCAATTGGTGGAGCGGGCTGGCGAAATCCTCAGTCGCCTTGGGGCGCGAGTGCTCACGCCGGCTGAAGGTCGCAAGAAAATGGGCTTAAGCAAACGCGGCTAGCCGAATCTCCATCGTCCTCCTGTGGGAGCGAGCTTGCTCGCGATGGCGGTGCTACATCCGATGCATCTTCAAAGGTCGGAATATCGCTATCGCGAGCAAGCTCGCTCCCACAGGTGATCTTCACTCTTTTCAGGAAATCACCATGAGCTTCATCACCGACATCAAGACCTTTGCCGCCCTGGGCAGCGGCGTGATCGGCAGCGGCTGGGTCAGCCGGGCCTTGGCCCATGGCCTCGACGTTGTCGCTTGGGACCCGGCCCCCGGCGCTGAAGCCGCGCTGCGCAAACGCGTCGCCAACGCCTGGGGCGCCCTGGAGAAACAAGGCCTGGCCCCTGGCGCCTCGCAGGATCGCCTGCGCTTTGTCGCCACCATCGAAGAATGCGTGCGCGACGCCGACTTCATCCAGGAAAGCGCCCCCGAGCGGCTGGAACTCAAGCTCGAACTGCACGCCCAGATCAGCGCCGCCGCCAAGCCAGATGCACTGATCGGATCGAGTACCTCGGGGCTGCTGCCAAGCGAGTTCTATGAAAACTCCACCCACCCGGAACGGTGCGTGGTCGGGCACCCGTTCAACCCCGTCTATCTATTGCCGCTGGTGGAAGTGGTCGGTGGCAAAAACACCGCGCCCGAAGCCGTGCAAGCGGCGATGCAGGTGTATGAATCCCTCGGCATGCGGCCGTTGCACGTGCGCAAGGAAGTGCCCGGCTTCATCGCCGACCGCCTGCTCGAAGCGCTGTGGCGCGAGGCCCTGCATCTGGTCAACGACGGTGTCGCTACCACTGGGGAAATCGACGATGCCATCCGTTTTGGCGCCGGCCTGCGCTGGTCGTTCATGGGCACGTTCCTGACCTACACCCTGGCCGGCGGCGATGCCGGCATGCGGCACTTCATGGCCCAGTTCGGCCCGGCACTGCAACTGCCGTGGACCTACCTGCCAGCGCCGGAACTGACCGAGAAGCTGATCGACGATGTGGTGGATGGCACGAGCGAGCAATTGGGCAACCACAGCATTTCGGCCCTGGAGCGCTATCGTGATGATTGCCTGCTGGCAGTGCTGGAGGCGGTGAAGGCCACCAAAGCCAAACATGGCATGGCCTTCAGCGAGTAACCCTGGGCTTTTTGGGCCAGCAGGTCTGGCCCCATCGCGAGCAAGCTCGCTCCCACAGGGATTTCGCGGTGTGAACACTATTTTATTTCACTCAGAAGATCCCCTGTGGGAGCGAGCTTGCTCGCGATAGCGCCAGCTCAGTCACCACAACTGTCGGAACCAGGACCATGCCCACCCTCACCACCTACCAAACCCCCATCCTCCCCGAATGGGTCGATTACAACGGCCATCTGCGCGATGCCTTCTACCTACTGATCTTCAGCTACGCCACCGACGCGCTGATGGACCGGCTCGGCCTGGACAGCCAGAACCGCGAAGCCAGCGGCCACTCGCTGTTCACCCTCGAACTTCACCTCAATTATCTGCACGAAGTGAAGCTTGGGGCCGAGGTGCAAGTGCACACGCAGATCATCGGCCACGACGCCAAACGCCTGCATCTCTACCACAGCCTGCACCTGGTTGGTGGTGATAAAGAGTTGGCCGGCAATGAGCAGATGCTGCTGCACGTCGACCTCGCCGGTCCGCGCTCGGCGCCCTTCACGCAGCAGACCCTGGCCCGGCTCGACGCCCTGCTCGACGAGCAATCCGACCTGCCGCCCCCGGCGTACATCGGCCGGGTCATCGCCCTGCCCCCCGCCCGATAAGCCTTGAACAGGAGATCGCATGAACACCGCCGCCGCTTTTGCCGACTTCCGCCGTTATCCCCTGATCTTCGCGTTGACCGCCGCAACCCCCTTGGCCGACCAGGTGCAAGTGACGTGGGCCGATGGCCGGACCAGCCCTTTTCATCACCCATGGCTGCGGGACAACTGCCCGTGCGCCGAATGCGTCTACAGCGTCACCCGCGAGCAGGTGCTGGAAATCGTCGACGTCCCGGAAGGGATGTCACCCAGGGCGGTTCGTCTCGACACCGAAGGCTGCCTCTGCGTGGACTGGCAGGACGGCCACCAGAGCCGTTTCGACCCGGGCTGGTTGCGCGCCCACGCCTACGACGATCAATCCCGGGCCGAGCGCCTGGCGAACAAGCCGCGGTGCCAGCTGTGGCGGCACGACCTGCCACTGCCTGTGTTCGATTACCCGGCGCTGATGGACGATGCCGATGCGTTGCTGCACTGGTTGCTGGCGGTGCGCGACATCGGCCTGACCCAAGTGCGTGGCGTGCCCACCGAACCCGGTTCGCTGAAACGCATTGCCCAGCGCATTTCCTTCATCCGCGAGAGCAACTTCGGCGTGCTGTTCAACGTGCAGTCCAAGGCCGATGCCGACAGCAACGCCTACACCGCTTTCAACCTGCCACTGCACACCGACCTGCCGACCCGGGAGTTGCAGCCGGGGCTGCAGTTCTTGCATTGCCTGGTGAATGACGCTGACGGTGGCGAGAGCATTTTTGTCGACGGTTTTGCCATTGCCGAGGCACTGCGCCAAGAAGACCCCGAGGCCTTCGACGCCCTGTGCCAGATCCCGGTGGAATTTCGCAACAAGGACCGCCGCAGCGACTACCGCTGCCTGGCGCCGATCATCGCCCTGGATGCCCTCGGGCAGGTTTCGGAAATCCGCATGGCGAACTTCCTGCGAGGGCCGTTCGACACCTCGGTCGAGCAGATGCCCAGGCTTTACCGTGCCTACCGCCGCTTCATCGCCCTGACCCGCGAGCCACACTTTCGCCTGGTGCAGCGCCTGGAACCCGGCCAGCTCTGGTGCTTCGACAACCGCCGCACCCTCCACGCCCGCAACGCCTTCGACCCGGCTTCCGGGGCCCGGCATTTCCAGGGGTGCTATGTGGATCGAGATGAGTTGTTGTCGCGGATTCTGGTGTTGCAGCGTTAGACCGCGTAACGGCCATTCGCGAGCAAGCCCGCTCCCACATAGAATCGCGGACTCCTGTGGGAGCGGGCTTGCTCGCGAAAGCGGTCTGTCGGACAACCCATCAACACCTGATTCGCCCAGGCAAAAAAATCCCCGATCAAGCCGTGACAGGATCGGGGCAGGAGCGTTACTGGAGGAGCTGTTGCGCGAGGGTGACCAAACCATCGTGATTCAGCTTGGGGCCAGTGTGCCCAGTCCAGGTCTGGGCAAGTTAGCCGAAAACGACGCCTCCATAGTCATTCATGACATTGCGACCATTTGCCCTTGCCGCCGCTTCGGGTGGCTACCAGAATCGAGACACGACCCCAATCCCTGAACAAGGAAAAGCGTCATGATGCACGCCGATTTGATCGACCAGGAAGACCTGCTGGGCCACCTCAAGGCCCTGGGGTTGCAGATACCCAGCGGTGCCACTGCCGAGCAGGCCTGCGAATATGCCGTGCGGGGGCTGGATACGGCCCGCGCCAATGAATTGCGCAAGATGGTCAAGGACATGTACACCAGCGGCGCCACCGTCCTGCCGGCCGTGCGCGAGGCGTTCGACAAGCAGTTGTTGCCGGCGTTGACGCAATACCACCAGACCCATAGCGGCTAGCGGCTGATAAAACCTGTGGGAACGAGCTTGCTCGCGATGACGGCCTCGCAGCCGACCAGGGTTTTGTTGACTGAGTACATATCCATTTTTTGCGTAACGGCCGCTTAGGGTTCCGCCCTTACGGCGGCTCACTTTTGGAAAAGCCGGGAGCCGGACCAGCCAAAAGTAAGCAAAAGCGCTTTGCCCCACCACTCGGTGCCTCGCTTAGGCTCGGCATGCCTGAACGAAGGCATTGCTCCGTGGGCCGCCGCGAAGGGCCATCCATGGCCCAGCGCGGCTACCTCGGCATCCATGCCGAGGTGCCCACTGCGCAATACCTTCATTCAGCCAGCGAGGTTAACGGGGCGCCCGAGATCAACGTCCACCACGAGGCGGCCTGATAGCCGACCTGGTTCTTGGTGAGACCGCGTTTCCCCTGTGGGAGCGGGCTTGCTCGCGAAGACGGCCTTACAGCCGACCTCTCTCTCTGGCCACCCCCCAATCCAACTGTGGGAGCGAGCTTGCTCGCGATGAAGGCTCTGAGGTCTTAGAGCCTCACACTGGCAAACGTCGACTCATTACGCGCCTGACTCAGCGCCGACAGCGGCCCGGACAATGGCGACAGCACCAGCGCCTGCGGCAGCGGCATCATTGCCACCTGTTGCGTGGTGTTGGAGCCGACGCGCTCGTCCCGTGGCGGTATGCCGAAGTATTCGCGGTAGCACTTGGAGAAGTGCGGGGTAGAGACAAAGCCGCACACCGACGCCACTTCGATGATCGACATCGGCGTCTGCTTGAGCAGTTGCCGCGCACGAATCAGCCGCAGCTTGAGGTAATAGCGCGACGGTGAGCAGTGCAGGTATTTCTGGAACAACCGCTCCAGCTGGCGCCGGGACACGGCGACGTACACCGCCAGTTCGTCCAGGTCGATCGGCTCTTCGAGGTTGGCTTCCATCAGCGCGACGATTTCCTGCAACTTCGGCTGGTTGGTGCCAAGCATGTGCTTGAGCGGCACACGCTGGTGATCCTGCTCGTTGCGGATACGCTCGTAGACAAACATTTCAGAGATCGCCGCCGACAGCTCACGACCGTGATCACGACTGATCAGGTGCAGCATCATGTCCAGCGGCGCGGTGCCACCGGAGCTGGTGAAGCGGTTGCGGTCGAGGGTGAACAGGCGGGTGCTCATCGATACCCGCGGGAAAGCTTCCTGCATCGCCGCCAGGCATTCCCAGTGCACGCTGCAATCGAAACCGTCCAGCAGGCCGGCGCAGGCCAGGGCCCAACTGCCAGTGCAGACCGCGCCGAGGCGACGGGACTGGCGGGCCTGGCTCTGCAGCCACGACACGTGTTCACGGGTCACGGTGCGCTGGATGCCGATGCCGCCACAAACGATGACGGTGTCCAGGGGCGGCGCCTTGTGCATGGAGGCGTCGGGGGTGATCTGCAAACCGTCGCTGGCCCAGACCTGGCCGCCATCGACCGTAAGGGTGGTCCAGCGATACAGCTCGCGACCGGATAGTTGGTTGGCCATGCGTAGCGGTTCTACCGCGGACGCCAGGGAAATCAGCGTGAAATTGTCCAGCAGCAAAAAGCCGATGGATTGAGGCGCACGGTTCTGGGGTTGGGCCCCGGAGTTGGACGTCGTCATCGCGGTATCTCCTCACACAAAGCGGGTGATGGCCTCAGGCGGAGGCTCTTGTTATTGCCACGTTCTCTTGCGCGAGACAGGGCTTTATCGGGATAGAGCAATTGCCATGCCTAAAATTGAATGTGTGTTCAATAAATCCTGAAAACGACATCGCGGCCTGTCTATATAAGGCGTGCATCGAGTGCAGGTTTTAGGTGCCATCAGTGGCGGCAGGTACGGATCACAGAAGGCTGTGAGCAGTTCGGTAGCACTTGTGGGAACTGGGCTGCGCGGCTTGCGCAAGGAGTAGCACCACAGGTGCGGGTGACGGACGGTCGAGCGCGATTCAGCGGCTGGCGCGACAACGGGGGGCTTGTCTGTTTGCGACGCGCCAAAAGGTGGCGCATTTGTGGATGGGTGTTCATTTTACGAGCGATTTTCGATCTCGTGAATAAAGGGAATCTGTGTAGGAGCAAAGCTTGCTCGCGATGACAGTATGTCTGTCGACATCCATGTTGAGTCTACTGCCGCCATCGCGGGCAAGCCTTGCTCCCACAGAGTCCCTCTTGTCACAACGGGTTGTGCGAACGCGATTTCAGCACTCCACCGCACTGACCGCCAAACCACCGCGGGATGTCTCTTTATATTTGTCATGCATGTCGGCACCGGTATCACGCATGGTACGGATCACCCGGTCCAGAGAGATGAAATGCTGGCCATCCCCGCGCAAGGCCATTTGGGCGGCGTTGATGGCCTTGACCGCGGCGATCGCATTGCGCTCGATGCACGGCACCTGCACCAGGCCGCCCACTGGGTCGCAGGTCAGGCCGAGGTTGTGTTCCAGGCCGATTTCCGCGGCGTTGCACAGTTGCTCTGGCGTGGCCCCGAGGATTTCCGCCAGGCCTGCCGCCGCCATGGCGCAGGCCGATCCCACCTCGCCTTGGCAACCGACTTCGGCGCCGGAGATCGATGCGTTCTTTTTGCACAGGATCCCGACGGCCGCCGCACCGAGGAAATAATCCACGACGTTGGCGTCGGTGACCGCTTCGCTGAATTTCATGAAGTAGTGCAGCACCGCCGGGATGATCCCCGCCGCACCGTTGGTCGGCGCCGTGACCATGCGCCCACCGGCCGCGTTCTCCTCGTTGACCGCCAGGGCAAACAGGTTGACCCACTCCATGGCGCTGAGGGTCGAGCCGATGACATTGGGCTTGTTCAGCTCCTGCAGGCTGCGGTGCAACTTGGCCGCCCGCCGACGCACATTCAAGCCGCCCGGCAGGATGCCTTCGTGCTTGAGGCCCTGCTCGACGCAATCCTGCATGGCCCGCCACAGCTTCATCAGGCCACTGCGGATCTCTTCTTCGGAACGCCAGACCTTTTCGTTGGCCAGCATCAATTCGGCCACCCGCAAGTTGTGGGTACGGCACAACTCAAGCAATTCTTCGGCGCTGGAGAAATCGTAAGGCAGCTCAGTGCTGTCCAGATCCACCACGCCGCTGGAGGCCTGGGCCTCATCAACGACAAAGCCACCGCCAACCGAGTAATAAGTGTCACGGTGCAGCTCACCGTCGGCGCCCTCGGCTACCAGTGTCATCGCATTGGGGTGGAATGGCAGGTTCTCGTCGATCAGGCGCATGTCCCGGGACCAGATGAACGGCACGGGCAGGCGACCGTCGAGCAGCAGGGTCTGGGTTTCACGCAGCAGCTCGATGCGCGGGCCGATCTGCGACGGGTCGATTGCGTCCGGCCACTCCCCCATCAGGCCCATGATCACGGCGTTGTCGCTGCCATGGCCGATGCCGGTGGCCGACAATGAACCGAACAACTGCACCTCGACCCGACGCACATCATGGAGCAGGGCCTTTGCCTTCAGTGCTTCAACGAACAGCGCCGCGGCACGCATGGGGCCCACGGTGTGGGAACTGGACGGGCCGATACCGATTTTGAACAAGTCGAAAACGCTGATTGCCATTGCCGATAACCTCCAGAACAGGCACATCCGGGCGCAGGAGCGTCCGGTGACGGAGCTGCTACGCTCAACGCCGGGATGGCCGCATCATCCGGTTTTTGCCTTGGCGCCCGACGTCTGACACCGACGCAATCATGCCCATCAACGCCGCGGGTCCCCGACCCCGGTTTTACGGCGTTTTTCTACGTGTCAGAGGCCCGTCGGGGGCGGAAAAAATCTGTAAACGACGTCACCGACACTGGATGCGACCATCCCTGTACTGGATACGACCCACCCTGTAGGCGTCAGATTTGCACTGGTACATGATCAGTTACGGCTCGTTTGCAAGGCCGCGTGTCAGAGAGTGCCCACGCGCCACCAACCGCAACATCCAATTAAGCGCGGTTGTCCTGACCGGACAACGCCAATAAAAAACCAGGAGTCCACCCATGAAAGGTTCCAAGCCGTTGTTGTTGGCCGCCATGCTGAGTCTTCCGATGCTGGCCAACGCTGCAGAACCCGAAAAGTGCAGTACCGTCAACTTCTCCGATGTCGGCTGGACCGACATTACCGTGACCACGGCGACCACCAGCGTGGTGCTGGACGCGCTGGGCTACAAGACCAAGACCACCATGATTTCCGTGCCGGTGACCTACAAGTCCCTGGCCGATGGCAAGAACATGGATGTATTCCTCGGCAACTGGATGCCGACCATGGAAAACGACATCAAGGCCTACCGTGAAGCGGGCACCGTGGAAACCGTGCGCACCAACCTCACGGGCGCCAAATACACCCTCGCCGTACCCCAGGCCTTGTATGACAAGGGCCTGCATGACTTCGCCGACATCCCCAAATTCAAGAAAGAGCTGGACGGCAAGATCTACGGCATCGAACCGGGTAACGACGGCAACCGCCTGATCCAGAGCATGATCGAAAAGAACGCCTTCGGCCTGAAGGACGCAGGCTTCAAAGTCGTCGAGTCGAGTGAAGCGGGCATGCTCTCGCAGGTCGATCGCGCCGCCAAGCGTGGCACCGACGTGGTGTTCCTCGGCTGGGCGCCACACCCGATGAACACCCGCTTCAAGATTCAGTACCTGACCGGCGGCGATGACTTCTTCGGCCCCGATTTCGGTGCCGCTACCGTGGCGACCAACACCCGCAAGGGCTACAGCCAGGAATGCAGCAACGTTGGGCAACTGTTGAAAAACCTGGAGTTCACCGTCGACATGGAAAGCACGCTGATGGGCAACGTGCTCGACGACAAGATGAAACCTGAGGCCGCCGCCAAGGCCTGGCTGAAGAAAAACCCACAGGTACTCGATACCTGGCTCGCTGGCGTGACCACCATTGACGGTAAACCTGGCCTGGAAGCCGTGAAAGCCAAACTTGCGCAATAACTGCCTATGTTATGCCGGGCGAGTTCGCTCGTCCGGGCTGTTTATTCCCTTGCATGCGGACGTTCACTACCATGCTTATTGATCAGAAAATACCCTTGGGCCAGTACATCGCGGGCTTTGTCGAATGGTTGACGCAAAACGGCGCCAACACCTTCGACGCAATCGCGCTGTTCCTGGAAACGATGATTCACGGCGTGACGTTTGCGCTGACCTGGTTCAACCCCCTGGCCCTGATCGGCCTCATCGCGCTATTGGCGCACTTTATCCAGCGCAAATGGGGCCTGACCGTATTCGTCATCGCGTCCTTCCTGCTGATTCTCAACCTGGGTTACTGGCAAGAGACCATGGAAACCCTCGCCCAGGTGCTGTTCGCGACCCTGGTCTGTGTGCTGATCGGCGTGCCGCTAGGCATTGTTGCCGCGCACAAGCCGATGTTCTACACCATGATGCGTCCGGTGCTCGATCTGATGCAGACCGTACCGACCTTCGTCTACCTCATTCCTACCCTGACCCTTTTCGGTCTGGGTGTGGTCCCGGGTCTGATCTCCACGGTGGTGTTCGCGATTGCCGCGCCGATCCGCCTGACCTACCTGGGCATCCGCGACGTACCGGACGAACTAATGGACGCCGGCAAAGCCTTTGGCTGCTCCCGTCGCCAACTCCTGTCGCGCATTGAACTGCCCCATGCGATGCCGAGCATCGCGGCCGGTATCACCCAGTGCATCATGCTGTCGTTGTCGATGGTGGTGATTGCCGCGCTGGTGGGTGCCGACGGCCTGGGCAAACCCGTGGTCAACGCACTGAACACCGCCGATATCGCCCTGGGCTTCGAAGCCGGCCTGGCGATCGTCCTGTTGGCGATCATGCTCGACCGAATCTGCAAACAACCCGACGCCAAAGTAGGGGGTGACGCATGAGCATAATTCGCTTTGAAGACGTTGACGTGATCTTCGCCAGGGACCCTCGCGAGGCCCTCAAGCTGCTCGACCAGGGCATGACCCGCAACGAAATCCTGAAGAAAACCGGGCAAATCGTCGGCGTGGAAAAAGCCAGCCTGGATATCGAGAAAGGCGAAATCTGTGTCTTGATGGGCCTTTCCGGCTCCGGCAAATCCAGCCTGCTGCGCTGCATCAACGGCTTGAACACCGTCAGCCGCGGCAAGCTGTTCGTTGAGCACGAAGGCCGGCAGATCGACATTGCGTCCTGCACCCCCGCAGAACTGAAGATGATGCGCACCAAGCGTATCGCCATGGTGTTCCAGAAATTCGCCCTGATGCCTTGGCTGACGGTGCGCGAGAACATCAGCTTCGGCCTGGAAATGCAGGGCCGCCCGGAAAAGGAACGGCGCAAGCTGGTGGATGAGAAGCTTGAGCTGGTGGGCCTGACCCAGTGGCGCAACAAGAAGCCCGACGAATTGTCCGGCGGCATGCAGCAACGGGTCGGCCTGGCCCGCGCCCTGGCAATGGACGCCGACATCCTGCTGATGGACGAACCGTTCTCGGCCCTCGACCCGTTGATCCGCCAAGGCCTGCAAGACGAACTGCTGGAACTGCAGCGCAAGCTGAGCAAGACCATCGTGTTCGTCAGCCACGACCTCGACGAAGCCCTGAAGCTGGGCAGCCGTATCGCGATCATGAAGGATGGCCGGATCATCCAGTACAGCAAACCGGAAGAAATCGTGCTGAACCCGGCGGACGACTATGTGCGCACCTTCGTCGCCCATACCAATCCGCTCAACGTCCTGTGCGGCCGCAGCCTGATGCGCACCCTGGACAACTGCAAGCGCATCAACGGTTCGGTCTGCCTGGATCCGGGCGGCGACTCCTGGCTCGACCTGGCCGAAGGCAACACCATCAAGGGCGCCCGGCAGAACGGCGCGGCCCTGGACCTGCAAAACTGGGCACCGGGCCAGGCAGTGGAAGACCTGGGCCGGCGTCCAACCCTGGTGGACTCCAACATCGGCATGCGCGACGCCCTGCAGATCCGCTACCAGACCGGCAACAAACTGGTGCTCCACGATAACCAGAAAGTCGTCGGGATCCTGGGCGACAGCGAGCTGTACCACGCACTGCTCGGCAAGAACCTGGGCTGAGCCCACGCACACAAAAACGCCGCGAGATGATCGCGGCGTTTTTGTTTGTGCAGGTACTCAAGCTGAACGCGGACTCCTGTGGCGAGGGGATTTATCCCCGCTCGGCTGCGCAGCAGTCGTAAGCCGGCTGACTGGGTTCACCTGTTGCACCGCGGTGTCCGGTTTTGGGGCTGCTTCGCAGCCCAGCGGGGCGGTGCGACGTTTCGCTAAATCCCCTCGCCACAACAGTGTTTACAACCATGGAATGGGTCAGCTAAAGACCCGCCCCACCGCCGCCAACTCCGCCCGCTCCTGCTCGGCCTGCACATCCTGGCGCATGGCCTTGTGCAGCCCGAACATGAAGAACACCAGCACCACCGAGAACGGCAATCCGGCCAGCACGACCATGGTTTGCATGGCTTCGAAGTTACCGGCGAACAGCAGGCCGATGGTCACTAGCGTGATCGCCACCGACCAGAAGATCCGCAACCAGTGTGGTGCATCTTCATCGACGCTACCGCCCTTGCACGAAAGGTTGGCCATCATCACCGCGCCGGAGTCGGCCGGGGTCAGGAACAACACGAAACCGACGAAGATCGACACGCCGATCACGACCTTCGACGCCGGGTAATACTCCAGCAACTGGTAGATCGACATGGACGGCTGCGTCAGCGCCGTCTTGCCCAGTTCCACCGCCCCCTGGTTCATCACCAGGTCCAGGGCCGAGTTACCGAAAATCGACAGCCAGGCCAACGTAAAGCCCAAGGGAATCAACAGCACACCCGCCACCAGCTCGCGCACGGTGCGGCCACGGGAAATACGTGCGATGAACATGCCGACGAAAGGGGCCCAGGAAATCCACCAGGCCCAGTAGAACAGGGTCCACAGGCCCAGCCAGCGATCGGACTTGGCGCTGTCGTCGACATACACGTACAGGTCAAACGTCTTGAGAATCACACCGTTGAGGTAATCGCCGATGTTCTGCACGAAGCCATTGAGCAAGTGCAGGGTCGGACCGAACAGCAAGACGAAAATCAGCAGGCCGCTGAACAGCACGATGTTCAGGTTCGACAAGCGGCGGATGCCGTTCTCCACGCCGGACACCGCAGCGATGGTCGCCACGGTGCTCATCACGATGATCACGATCAGCAGGTTGGTGTTGCTGTGTTCCATGCCGAACAGATTTTCCAGTCCGGAGGCGACTTGCAACGAGCCGATCCCCAGGTTGGTCACCAGCCCCAGCAACGTCACGAACATGCCGAAACCGTCCACCGCGTGACCGGCCGCACCCTTGACCCAGCGCTCGCCCACCAGCGGATACAACGCCGAACGCAGCGCCAGCGGCTGGTTGTGCCGGTAGGCGAAGTACGCCACGGCCAGGCCCACCAAGGCGTAGATCGCCCAGCCGTGCAGCCCCCAGTGCAAGAACGTCAGCTGCACGGCCTGGCGCGCGGCCATTTGGCTGCCGGCCACGCCTTCGGGCGGGTTGAAATAATGGTCCAGCGGCTCGGAGGCGCCGAAGTACAGCAAGGAAATGCCAATGCCAGAGGAAAACAGCATCCCGGCCCAGGCGCCGTAGCTGAAGTCCGGGGTGTCATCCTTGCTGCCCAGTTTGAGCTTGCCATAGGAGGAAAACGCCAGGCCGACCACAAACACCAGATAAGCCGCGATCACGACCATGTAGTACCAGCCAAAGCTGCGGGACAACCACGCCTGGGCGATGCCGAGCAATCGGCCGGCCTCCTGCGGGGCGACAATCAGGATGGCTGTCAGCAGCAGAATCAACGCGGTGGAGGTGTAGAACACCCAACCGTTGACCGTCACCTTTTGCGGTGGGGTCTTTATTAGAAAGGCAGAACTCATTGCACGGATGCTCCAGGCAGTGCGAGAGAAGGACAAGGCAACGCGGTACCCGACCAATCGGTCAGTGGGCAGCCGACCGGCGGGTGTTATAAAGACACCCTTAAAGCCCTTGTCCCCTTAATGCGTGGGTCTTGGGTCCTTGATGTCTCGCTTCTGCGCCATTTACGCGTAGGAAATTTCGGCAAATCGCGACGAATTGTCGCAGAGCTTATTCTTTGTTGATTGAACGTTCAATCAAAACAAAATAGACTGGCCCTCGCCATGACGGACTGCACTCGTCCGCCTGCGGGCCTAAGGAGATGTGCTAGATGCCCAAGGTCGGTATGCAACCCATCCGCCGCCAACAATTGATCGAAGCCACGTTGCAAGCGGTCGATCAGGTTGGCATGGGGGATGCCAGCATTGCGCTGATCGCTCGTTTGGCCGGTGTCTCCAACGGCATCATCAGTCACTACTTTCAGGACAAGAACGGCCTGATCGCGGCCACGGCCCAGTACCTGATGAGCGTCCTGAGCGAGAACGTCACCGCGCGCCGCCAAGCGCTGGAGGATGCAAGCCCCCGGGCTCACCTCAAGGTGATCATCGAAGGCAACTTCGACGCCAGCCAGGTCAATGGCCCGGCAATGAAAACCTGGCTGGCCTTCTGGGCCACCAGCATGCACCACCCGTCTTTGCACAGGTTGCAGCGGATCAACGATCACCGTCTGTATTCCAACTTGTGCTGCCAGTTCCGCCGCGTGTTGCCCGTTGATCAGGCACGCAGCGCGGCACGGGGCCTGGCCGCGTTGATTGACGGTTTGTGGCTGCGCGGAGCGCTGTCGGGAGACGCGTTCGACACCGCCCAGGCGCACCAGATCGCTTATGAATACATGGATTTCCAACTGGCCAAAGCAGGGGCGCCAGAGCACACAGAACCGCTCGACTCCTGAACCCCCACCGCAGCGCGTAGTCAGCTGTAAACGACACGCTCGGTGGGCAGCCAACCACTCATGCACTTGCGAGGACTTTATGGCCCGTTTCGAACTGCAAAAACTCTACATCGATGGCGCGTACAGCGATGCCAGCGGCGACGCCACTTTCGAAGCCATCAACCCGGCCAACGGTGAAGTACTCGCCCTGGTGCAGCGCGCCACGTTCGAGGACGTGGAGCGCGCCGTGGTCAGCGCCGAAAAGGGCCAGAAAGTCTGGGCCGCCATGACCGCCATGCAGCGTTCGCGCATCCTGCGCCGCGCCGTGGACATCCTGCGCGAGCGCAACGATGAACTGGCCGCCCTGGAAACCCTCGACACTGGCAAAGCCTATTCCGAAACCAAATACGTCGACATCGTCACCGGCGCCGACGTGCTGGAATACTATGCCGGCCTGGTGCCCGCCATCGAAGGCGAGCAGGTTCCGTTGCGCACCACGTCATTCGTCTACACCCGTCGCGAGCCCCTGGGCGTGGTGGCCGGTATCGGCGCGTGGAACTACCCGATCCAGATCGCCCTGTGGAAATCCGCACCGGCCCTTGCGGCTGGCAACGCGATGATCTTCAAACCGAGCGAAGTTACCTCGCTGACCACCCTGAAACTGGCCGAGATCTACACCGAAGCCGGCGTTCCAGCGGGTGTGTTCAACGTATTGACCGGCAGCGGCCGTGAAGTCGGCACCTGGCTGACCGAGCACCCGCGCATCGAAAAAATCTCCTTCACCGGCGGCACCGACACCGGCAAGAAAGTCATGGCCAGCGCCTCGAGCTCTTCGCTCAAGGACGTGACCATGGAGCTGGGCGGCAAGTCGCCGCTGATCATTTTCGACGACGCCGATCTGGATCGCGCCGCCGACACCGCGATGATGGCCAACTTCTACAGCTCCGGCCAGGTTTGCACCAACGGCACCCGCGTGTTCGTGCCGAGTCACCTCAAGGCCGCCTTCGAAGCCAAGATCGCCGAGCGCGTGGCGCGCATCCGCGTCGGCAATCCAGAGGACGAAAACACCAATTTCGGTCCGTTGGTGAGCTTCGCCCACATGGAAAGCGTGCTGGGCTACATCGAGAAAGGCAAAGCCGAAGGCGCGCGCCTGTTGTGCGGTGGTAGTCGCCTGACCGACGGCGAATTCGCCAAGGGCGCGTTCGTCGCCCCGACCGTGTTCACCGATTGCACCGATGAGATGACCATCGTGCGTGAAGAAATCTTCGGCCCGGTGATGAGCATCCTCACCTACGAAACTGAAGAAGAAGTGATCCGCCGCGCCAACGACACCGACTTCGGCCTGGCCGCCGGCGTCGTGACCCGCGACCTGAACCGCGCCCACCGCGTAATCCACCAGCTCGAAGCCGGCATCTGCTGGATCAACGCCTGGGGTGAATCGGCGGCTGAAATGCCGGTTGGCGGCTACAAGCAATCGGGCGTGGGTCGGGAGAACGGCATCAGCTCGCTGAACAACTTCACCCGCATCAAATCGGTACAGGTCGAGTTGGGCGATTACACGTCGGTGTTCTGATCTGACATGAGGCCTTGAGTGAACGCTGTTGTGGCGAGGGGATTTATCCCCGTGGGGCTGCGTAGCGGCCCCTCTCAAGGCCCCTCATTCTTCAGACAAACCCAGTCGCTGATTTACGACTGCTGCGCAGTCGGACGGGGATAAATCCCCTCGCCACAGGCGACCGAGACCTGAACCCAATCCAAAAAGAGGGTGCATTTCATGTCCCAAGAATTCGATTACATCATCATCGGTGCCGGCTCGGCCGGTAACACCCTGGCCACCCGCCTGACCGAAGACGAAGGCGTCACCGTCCTGCTGCTCGAAGCCGGCGGCCCGGACTATCGCCTGGACTTTCGCACGCAAATGCCCGCCGCCCTGGCGTTCCCGCTGCAAGGCCGGCGCTACAACTGGGCCTACGAGACCGATCCGGAGCCGCACATGAACGGCCGCCGCATGGAATGCGGTCGCGGCAAGGGCCTGGGCGGTTCTTCGCTGATCAATGGCATGTGCTACATCCGCGGCAACGCCCTGGATTATGACAACTGGGCCAAGCTGCCGGGCCTGGAAGACTGGACCTACCTGGATTGCCTGCCGTATTTCCGTAAAGCCGAAACCCGGGACATCGGCCCGAACGACTACCACGGCGGTGACGGCCCGGTCAGCGTGACCACGCCCAAGGCTGGCAACAACCCGTTGTTCCACGCCATGGTCGAGGCCGGCGTGCAGGCCGGTTACCCGCGTACCGAAGACCTCAACGGCTACCAGCAGGAAGGTTTCGGCCCGATGGACCGGACTGTCACGCCCAACGGCCGTCGCGCCAGCACCGCGCGCGGTTACCTGGACGTCGCCAAGAAGCGCTCGACCCTGAGCATCGTCACTCACGCCCTGACCGACAAGATCATCTTCGAAGGCAAACGCGCGGTCGGCGTGCGTTATCTAGTGGGCGCCGCTGAAGAGCGTGTCGAAGCCCGGGCGCGCAAGGAAGTGCTGCTGTGTTCCGGCGCCATCGCCTCGCCACAGATCCTGCAACGCTCCGGCGTCGGCCCGGCCAAGCTGCTGGAAAGCCTCGACATCCCGGTGGTCCACGACCTGCCGGGCGTCGGCGAAAACCTGCAGGATCACCTCGAGCTGTACCTGCAATACGCCTGCACCCAACCGGTCTCGCTGTACCCGTCGTTGCTCTGGTACAACCAGCCGGCCATCGGTGCCGAATGGCTGTTCAACGGCACCGGCATCGGCGCCAGCAACCAGTTCGAAGCCGGCGGTTTCATCCGTACCCGTCCGGATTTCGATTGGCCGAACATCCAGTACCACTTTTTGCCGGTGGCGATTAACTACAACGGCAGCAACGGCGTGAAGGAACACGGTTTCCAGGCGCACATGGGCTCTATGCGTTCGCCGAGCCGTGGGCGGATCCAGGCCAAGTCCAAGGACCCGCGCCAGCACCCGAGCATCCTGTTCAACTACATGGCCACCGAGCAGGACTGGCAGGAATTTCGCGACGGCATCCGCCTGACCCGCGAGATCATGCAGCAGCCGGCGCTCGATCCGTTCCGTGGTCGTGAGATCAGCCCAGGCATCGACGTGCAAACGGACGAGCAGTTGGACCAGTTCATCCGCGAGCACGCCGAAACCGCGTTCCACCCGTCCTGCTCGTGCAAGATGGGCACCGACGACATGGCCGTGGTAGACGGCGAAGGCCGCGTGCATGGCATGCAAGGGCTGCGCGTGGTGGATGCCTCGATCATGCCGATCATCACCACCGGCAACCTGAACGCGCCGACGATCATGATCGCCGAGAAAATCGCCGACAAGATCCGCGGCCGCAAGCCCCTGCCACGCAGCACCGCACCGTACTACGTGGCCGGCGACGCGCCGGTGCGCGGCAAGCCGTTGCGTGAAGTGGGACCTACAGCCCAGTAAGGCGCTACACCGCCATCGCGAGCAAGCTCGCTCCCACAGGGGATTGGTGGTGGACACAAACTTTGTGCCCACCAAAGATCCAATGTGGGAGCGAGCTTGCTCGCGATGAGGCCTGCACATCCAACTTCTTCGCTGACTGCCACACCGCCATCGCGAGCAAGCCCGCTCCCACAAGGGATTGGTGGTGGACACAAACTTTGTGCCCACCAAAACTCCACTGTGGGAGCGAGCTTGCTCGCGATGGCGTCCAACCTGACACGCCTTGATTCCTTCCCACCTTGATCCCTCCCCCGCCCCAGGCCTACTCTAGAGCCACCGCGTCGACACGCCGCACCTCGCTGCATCGCCACTCAGACAAGGAGGTTTCATGTTCGACTTTTACCCCCGGCTCAAGGAGCGTTTTGCTGCCTTGCGCACGGGCGCTGAATTCTTTTCCCTGCGTTACGTGCGCGAATCCGGCCAGCATTTGTCGGTGCGCAAAAACGTCGCCGAACCGCCCAGCCTGAACCGTGACGAAGGTGCGATGCTCACCGCGCGGGTCAACGGGGTCGAAGCGTATGCCGCCACCAACGACCTGTCCCAGGCCGGCCTGCAAGCGGCACTGGAACGCGCCGAGCAACACGCTCGCCTGCTCAAGCCCTATGCCCTGCTCGACCTGCGCGAACAAGCCGTGTCCAGCGACCGCGCCGATTACTTCTCGCCGCATTTCGACCAGGCCTTCCCGCCCCTGAGCGATTGCTACCAACTGCTCGGCGACGAATCGGCCGCGGTGCCTCAGGACGAGCGCCTGGTGAACTGGCAGGCCAGCATTGGCCTGACCCAGGTCGAGCAGATCTACCTCAACAGTGCCGGCGCTGAACTGCGCCAGGCCCAACGCTTCATCTACCCGGCCCTGGAAGTCACCGCCTTCGACGGTAACGACAGCCAGACCCGCACCCTGGGCCGGGAAAATTTCGGCCAGCAAGGCGGCTTCGACGTGATCAGCCGTTGCGGCCTGATCGGTGCCGGGAAAAAAATCGCCGACCAGGCCTTGCAGTTGCTGATGGCGCCGAACACCCCGCAAGGCCCCCGCGACCTGCTACTGATGCCCGACCAGATGATGCTGCAGATCCATGAGTCCATCGGCCATCCGCTGGAACTGGACCGCATCCTCGGGGACGAGCGCAATTACGCCGGCACCAGCTTCGTCAAGGCCAACGATTTCGGCCACCTGCAATATGGCTCCAGCCTGTTGAACGTGACCTTCGACCCGGACATTCCCGAGGAGCTGGCGAGCTACAGCCATGACGACGACGGCAGCGCCGCCAGCAAACAGTTCCTGATTCGCGAAGGTCTGTTGCTGCGTCCACTGGGCGGGGCGCTGTCGCAGTTCCGTGCGGGCCTGGACGGTGTCGCCAACAGCCGCGCCTGCGGCTGGAACCGCCCGCCCATCGACCGCATGGCGAACCTGAACATCGAACCCGGTGACCAGTCCCTGGAACAACTGATCCAGGGCATCGAGCACGGCGTGCTGATGCGCACCAACCGTTCCTGGTCCATCGATGACGCCCGCAACAAATTCCAGTTCGGCTGCGAGTGGGGCCAATTGATCGAGAACGGCGAGCTCAAGGGCGTGGTGAAGAACCCCAACTACCGGGGCATTTCCGCGCAGTTCTGGAAGAGTCTGCGCGCCGTGGGCGATGCCAGTACCCTCCAGGTTTTGGGCACGCCGAACTGCGGCAAGGGCGAACCGAACCAGGTCATCCGCGTCGGCCATGCCTCGCCGGCTTGTGTGTTCAGCAACGTTGATGTGTTTGGGGGAGATGCCTGATGAGCACTGTCAATAATCAGGCCGGGGCGTTCAAGGTGTTGGTCGACTGGCTGCGCGATGCCCTTCGTGAGCCTGAACAGTTCACCCTCGGCTACGCCGCCGAGTCCTCGGCCTTCGTGCGTTTCAACCACGGCAAGGTCCGCCAGGCCGGACAGGTGCAACAGGCCAACGTCACTTTCAAACTGATCGACGACGGCCGCCACGCCGATCTGCAGATCACCTTGTCCGGCGACCCCGAGACCGACCTGCAACGCCTGGCCGAAGGCCTGCAACAGTTGCGCGAAACCTTGCCGCTGCTGCCCGCCGATCCTTACCTGCTACTCAACCCCGACCACTGGCAGAGCCACAACGTGCAGGACCATCCGCTGCCGGACACCGAACAGGCCGTGGCTGAAATCACCCGCGCCGCCGAAGGCCTCGACCTGGTGGGCTTCTACGCTGCCGGGCCCATCAGCCGAGGTTTCGCCAGTTCTTCGGGCGCGTTCGGCTGGCATCAGGCCAACAGCTTCAACTTCGATTTCAGCCTGTTCCATGAGAATGGCCAAGCGGTGAAAGCCCGCTACGCCGGGCATGAATGGAGCAGTGACGGGTTTGCCCAGCGCTTCGAACAGGCCCGCGAGCAACTGGAATTTCTCGGCCGCCCGCTGCGCACGTTGCCACCCGGCGAATACCGCGCCTATCTGGCGCCGGCCGCTCTGGAAGAGATCATCGACATGCTCAGTTGGGGCGGGTTTTCAGCCCAGGCCATTGCCAGCAAACAGAGCCCGTTGCAGAAGTTCTACGCCGGCGAAGCCCACTTCAGCCCCAACGTGTGGCTGAGCGAGCAGGTCAGCGGTTCCTTGAGCCCGGCCTTTTCCGACGAAGGTTATCCCCGCGATGACCTGGGGCTGATCGCCAAAGGCACGGCCAATGCGCAATTGATCAACTCCCGCAGCGCCGCCGAATACGGCCTCGCGGCCAATGGCGCCAGCAGCTACGAATACCCCACGGCGCTGAACATGCAGGGCGGGCAGCTGGAGCAGAAATACATCCTCGAAGCACTGGGCACCGGGCTGTACATCAGCAACCTCTGGTACCTGAACTACTCGGACCAACCGGCGGCGCGCCTGACCGGCATGACCCGCTTCGCCACGTTCTGGGTCGAGAATGGCCAGATCGTCGCGCCGGTCAGTACCATGCGTTTCGACGACAGCGTCTACAGCCTGCTCGGCTCGCAACTCGAAGGCCTGACCCGGGAGCGGGAACTTCTGCTCTCGGGCAGCACCTACAGCCGGCGGGCCACGGCCTCGATGTTGCTGCCGGGGGCGCTGGTCAAGCGGTTGACCTTGACCCTGTAAAAAGCATCGCGGGCAAGCCTTGCTCCCACAAGATGTACGCTGCACATGTGGGAGCAAGGCTTGCCCGCGATGAAGCCAACAGACACCCGAACACAAATACGAGGTCCCATGCCCAACCGCGCCCCGCTCGACGCCGTCACCGCCCGCTGGCTTCCATGGGTGGTGGCGATTGCCTTCTTCATGCAGTCCCTTGACGGGACCATCCTCAACACCGCCCTGCCCGCCATGGCCAGTGACCTGGCGGAAAACCCGCTGCGCATGCAGGGCGTGATCATTGCCTACATGCTCACCGTGGCGCTGCTGATCCCGGCCTCGGGCTGGATCGCCGACCGCTTCGGCACCAAGAAGATTTTCTTTGGGGCGATCCTGCTGTTCAGCTTCGGCTCGCTGCTGTGCGCCTTGTCCCATTCGTTGGGCATGCTGATCGGTGCGCGGGTGATCCAGGGCCTGGGCGGTGCGCTGATGATACCGGTCGGCAGGCTGGTGGTACTGCGAGCCTACCCGCGTTCGGAACTGGTGCGGATCATGGGCTTCATCACCATTCCCGGCCTGCTCGGCCCGCTGATCGGCCCGACCATGGGCGGCTGGATGGTGGAGTACCTGACCTGGCACTGGATCTTCCTGATCAATCTGCCGGTGGGCGTGATTGGCTGTTATGCGGTATGGAAGTTCATCCCCGACCTGCGCGGCAGCGAGCGCACGCGGTTCGATGGCCTGGGCTTTTTGCTGTTCGGCGCGGCAATGGTGTTGATCACCATTGCCATGGAAGGCCTCGGTGAACTGCACCTGCCACACTTACGGGTGATGTTGCTGCTGTTCGGCGGCATGGCCTGCCTGGCGGCTTATTGGCTGCGAGCCGGGCATATCGAGAACCCGCTGTTCGCACCGTCGCTGTTCAAGACCCGGACCTTCGCCGTGGGCATCCTCGGTAACCTGTTCGCCCGCCTGGGCAGCGGCGCCCTGCCGTTTCTGGTGCCGTTGCTGCTGCAAGTGGCCCTGGGTTACTCGCCCTCCCAGGCCGGCATGAGCATGCTGCCCCTGGCGGCGGCGGCCATGGTCGCCAAGTCCGTGGCCCGGCCATTGATCGAGCGCTTTGGCTACCGCACCGTGTTGACCGGCAACACCCTGGCCCTGGGCCTGATGCTGGCGAGCATGGGCCTGGTCAGCGAACAGACGCCGTACTGGCTGCTGCTGGCGCAACTGGCAGTGCTGGGGGCGATCAACTCGCTGCAATTCACCGCGATGAACACCGTGACCCTGATCGACCTGGACGACGCCAGCGCCAGCAGCGGCAACAGCCTGTTGTCGGTGGTCGCGCAACTGTCCCTGAGCCTCGGTGTGGCCTGCGCCGGCGCCCTGCTCGGCGGCTTCACGGCCCAGGTTGGCAACGATGGGGTCGAGACGGTGCTGGGGGCGTTCCAACTGACGTTCGTGACGGTGGGAGTCATGGCGATGCTGGCGGCGACGATTTTTTCCCAGTTGTCGAAGCAGGATGGGCGGCGGGTCAAGCGGCCGGATGAGCATATCGAGCACTAGGTCGCTTCGTGGTGTGGAGATTTTTGTGGGAGCAAGGCTTGCCCGCGATACAGGCGACTCGGTTTTCCTGGTGGAAATGCGCCGCCTGCATCGCGAGCAAGCTTTGCTCCCACAGCTCCAGAGCTCCCAACGTTTCTGGAATTGCCCGCCCCCCCAGGGCAGGCCCTGCCCCCACAGCTCGTCCAGAACTTTCGAAGAAAGTGGCACGAGGCTGCTACACTGCGCGACATTTTGTTTTGCAGGCCAGTCCCGTGACCACCATTGCCACCGCTTTTAATACTTTGCCGCTGTCCGCCGCCATGCTGGCTAACCTCGAATCACTCGGTTATGCCCAAATGACGCCGATCCAGGCGCAAAGCTTGCCGGTGATCCTCAAGGGCATGGACCTGATCGCCCAGGCCAAGACCGGCAGCGGCAAAACCGCCGCCTTCGGCATTGGCCTGCTGAACCCGATCAACCCGCGCTTCTTCGGCTGCCAGGCACTGGTGATGTGCCCGACCCGCGAGCTGGCCGACCAGGTCGCCAAGGAAATCCGTCGCCTGGCCCGCGCCGAAGACAACATCAAGGTCCTGACCCTGTGCGGCGGCGTGTCCTTCGGCCCGCAGATCGCTTCCCTCGAACACGGCGCCCACATCATCGTCGGCACGCCGGGGCGCATCCAGCAGCACCTGCGCAAGGGTTCGCTGGTGCTCGACGGCCTCAACACGCTGATCCTCGACGAAGCCGACCGCATGCTCGACATGGGCTTCTACGACGCCATCGAAGACATCATCCAGCAGACCCCGGAACGCCGCCAGACGCTGCTGTTCTCCGCCACCTACCCGGTGGGGATCAAGCAACTGTCGTCCAAGTTCATGCGCAACCCCCAGCAAGTGAAAGCCGAGGCGTTTCACTCCGACGCACAGATCGAGCAGCGCTTCTACGAGATCTCCCCCGAGGAGCGCATGGACGCGGTGGTCAAGGTGCTGGCGCATTTCCGCCCGGCCTCCTGCGTGGCGTTCTGCTTCACCAAGCAGCAGGTCCAGGAAACCGTCGATCACCTGACGTCCAAAGGCATCTCGGCCGTCGGCCTGCACGGCGACCTGGAACAGCGCGACCGCGATCAGGTACTGGCGATGTTCGCCAACCGCAGCACCTCGGTGCTGGTGGCCACCGACGTCGCGGCCCGTGGCCTGGACATCGACGCCCTGGACATGGTGATCAATGTCGAACTGGCCCGGGACTCGGAAATCCACATCCACCGCGTCGGCCGCACCGGTCGCGCTGGTGAGAAAGGCATCGCCATCAGCCTGGTGGCGCCGTCCGAAGCCCACCGCGCCCAGGCCATCGAGCAACTGCAGAAGTCGCCACTGAGCTGGGACCAACTGGACAACCTCAAGTCCCAGGGCGGCGGCCCGCTGCTACCGGCCATGAGCACCCTGTGCATCGGCGCCGGGCGCAAGGACAAGGTGCGCCCCGGCGACATCCTCGGCGCCCTGACCGGCGAAGCCGGCATCCCCGGCGCCCAGGTCGGCAAGATCGCGATCTTCGATTTCCAGGCCTACGTGGCCGTGGAACGCGGCATCGCCAAACAGGCCCTGCAACGCCTGAACGATGGCAAGATCAAGGGCCGCTCGTTGCGGGTGCGGATCCTGTAATCCAGTCGCCTGACAAACAGAGATCAAACTGTGGGAGCGAGCTGTGTGGGAGCAAGGCTTGCCCGCGATGAAAACGCCGCGGTCTCTTGAGGACCGCAGCGCCTGGATCGCGAGCAAGCTTTGCTCCCACAAAGCCCGCTCCCACAGTGGTTTTCGGTGAAATTAGAATTTGTGAGAGGACACCGTTTTGCGCTCTACCGAAGTCGTGATCATTGGCGCTGGCGCCGCAGGGTTGATGTGTGCGCTGACCGCGGCCGCGCGCGGGCGACAGGTGATGCTGCTGGACCACGCCAACAAGGCCGGCAAGAAAATCCTCATGTCCGGCGGTGGGCGTTGCAATTTCACCAACATGTACACCGAACCGAGCAATTTCCTCTCGCAGAACCCGCACTTCTGCAAATCGGCCCTGGCCCGCTATACCCAGTGGGATTTCATTGCGCTGGTGGCCAAGCACGGCGTGCCCTATCACGAGAAAAAGCTCGGCCAGTTGTTCTGCGATAACAAGTCCAGCGACATCCTCGGCCTGCTGTTGGATGAATGCGACCAGGCCGGCGTCAGCCTGCACCTGGACACGTCGATCACGCAGATCGAAAAAACCGACGGCGGCTACCTGCTGCAAACCACCCTCGGCGCCACCGTCTGCCAGTCCCTGGTGATCGCCACCGGCGGGCTGTCGATCCCGACCCTGGGGGCGACCGGCTTCGGTTATCAGGTGGCGAAACAGTTTGGCCATGCGCTGCTGCCGACCCGCGCCGGGCTGGTGCCGTTCACCATCACCGATCAGCTCAAGGCCCTGTGCACCGAGCTGTCGGGCACCTCGGTCGATTGCCTGGTGAGCTGCAACGACCAGAGTTTTCGCGAGAACATCCTGTTCACCCATCGCGGCCTGAGCGGTCCGGCGATCCTGCAGATTTCCTCGTTCTGGGAACCGGGGGACACGGTGCAGATCAACCTGTTGCCTGACCACGACGTGCCGCAATGGCTGCAACAGCAACAGGCCGAACGCCCCAACAGCGAACTCAAGACTCTGCTGGGCGAGTTGTTCACCAAGAAGATGGCCAACCTGCTGGCCGACACCTGGTTCGTCTCCAAACCCATGAAGCAGTACACCCACGCGGAGCTGGCGGACATCGCCGAGAAGCTGGCGAGCTGGAACGTCGTCCCCGCCGGCACCGAAGGCTACCGCACCGCCGAAGTCACCCTCGGTGGCGTCGACACCCGGGAAGTCTCGTCCAAGACCATGGAATCGTTGAAAAGCCCTGGCCTGTATTTCATCGGCGAAGTGCTGGACGTCACCGGGCACCTGGGCGGGTTCAACTTCCAGTGGGCCTGGGCTTCGGGCTATGCGGCGGCGCAATACGTCTGAGCCAACACAATTCGAGTGTGGACAATAATCCTGTGGGAGCGAGCTTGCTCGCTCCCACAGTGGGCTATGGTGTTTTCTGAATCGCATTCACACGTGAAGGAACACTTTTTGCTGTCAGATGTGATCGCCGCCATTGCGTCAGCGTCATTACTGCCTCAATTTAGCGTCATTGCCCGTCAGGCCCGTGCACTTCATGTCAGCGAACTCGTTTAGCCAGTCTTTGCGTCGCCTTTGGGCGTTGGATAAGTTCAGTTATAGCGTGCGGGTCTTCATCGCCCTGACCGGCAGTATGGGGCTGTGCTGGTACCTGGATGAAATGGCACTGCTGATCCCCTTGTTCCTGGGCATCATCGCCAGCGCCCTGGCCGAGACCGATGACAGTTGGCAAGGCCGTCTCAACGCGCTGGCCGTGACCCTGGTGTGTTTCACCGTCGCGGCGCTGTCGGTGGAATTGCTGTTCCCCTACCCCGTCCTGTTTATCATCGCCCTGGCCCTGGCCGCCTTTGGCCTGACCATGCTTGGCGCCCTGGGTGAGCGCTATGGCGCAATCGCCTCGGGCACGCTGATTCTTTCGGTCTACACCATGATCGGCGTGGACCAGCGCGGCGGCGCGGTCAACGACTTCTGGCATGAACCCCTGCTACTGGTCGCCGGTGCCGCGTGGTACGGCTTGCTGTCGGTGGTGTGGCAGGCATTGTTTTCCAACCAACCTGTGCAACAAAGCCTGGCGCGGCTGTTTCGCGAACTGGGGCGCTACCTCAAGCTCAAATCGTCGCTCCTGGAGCCGATCCGCCAACTGGACGTCGAAGCCCGTCGCCTGGAACTGGCCCAGCAAAACGGCCGGGTGGTCGCCGCGCTCAACAGCGCGAAGGAAATCATCCTGCACCGCGTCGGCAATGGCCGACCCGGGTCGAAAGTCAGCCGCTACCTGAAGCTGTACTTCCTGGCCCAGGACATCCACGAACGCGCCAGCTCGTCTCACTACCCCTACAACGCCCTGGCCGAGGCATTTTTCCACAGCGACGTGCTGTTCCGCTGCCAGCGCCTGTTGCGCCAGCAAGGCAAGGCCTGCCAGGCGTTGGCCGAGTCGATCCAGCTGCGTCAGCCGTTCGTCTACGACCACACCTTCGCCGAGGCCCTCGACGACCTGCACGCGTCCCTCGAACACCTGCGCATCCAGAGCAACCCCGCCTGGCGCGGCTTGCTGCGTTCGTTGCGCGCCCTGTCGGTGAACCTGGGCACCATGGACCGCCTGCTCAGCGACGCGAGCAACCCCGACGCCCTGGCCGACGCCACCGACAGCAGCCTGCTGGACCGCTCGCCGCGCAACCTCAAGGACGTCTGGCTGCGTTTGCGCACCCAGCTCACACCCACCTCGCTGCTGTTCCGGCATGCCTTGCGCTTGCCCCTGGCCCTGAGCGTGGGCTACGCCGTGGTGCACATGATTCACCCGTCCCAGGGCTATTGGATCATCCTCACCACGCTGTTCGTCTGCCAACCCAACTACGGTGCCACCCGGCGCAAGCTCGGCCAGCGGATCATCGGCACCGCCATTGGCCTGACAGTGGCCTGGGCGCTGTTCGACCTGTTCCCCAATCCGCTGGTGCAATCGTGCTTTGCCATTGCCGCCGGGGTGGTGTTCTTTACCAACCGCACCACCCGCTACACCCTGGCGACGGCGGCGATCACCATCATGGTGCTGTTCTGCTTCAACCAGGTGGGCGACGGCTATGGGCTGCTGCTGCCGCGGCTGTTCGATACCTTGCTCGGCAGCCTGATCGCCGGGCTGGCGGTCTTCCTGTTCCTGCCCGACTGGCAAGGTCGGCGACTGAACAAAGTGCTGGCCAACACGCTGACCTGCAACAGCATTTACCTGCGCCAGATCATGCAGCAATACGCAGCCGGTAAAAGCGACGACCTGGCCTACCGCCTGGCCCGACGCAACGCCCACAACGCCGATGCCGCGCTGTCCACCACACTGGCGAACATGCTGATGGAGCCGGGGCATTTCAGGAAGGAAGCCGATGTGGGGTTCCGCTTCCTGGTGCTGTCCCACACCCTGCTCAGTTACCTCTCAGGCCTGGGCGCCCACCGAGGCACCGAACTGCCGGCGGAAATACGCGAACAATTGATCGACGGTGCCGGGGTGAAACTGGCCGCGAGCATCGACGAAATCGCCCGGGGCCTGGCGAGCAAACAACCGATTGCAATCCAGAGCGACGAAGAGGAAGCCCTGGCCAGCGAGCTTGAGCAGATGCCGGATGAGATCGACGAGGGGCAGCGTTTGGTACAGACGCAACTGGGGTTGATCTGTCGGCAGCTAGGGCCATTGCGGACCTTGGCGGCGCATCTGATCAAGGACACCAGCGAGGCTTGAGGACTGTGGTGTTTGGATGGGCCTCATCGCGAGCAAGCTCGCTCCCACAGTGGATTGTTGGTGTACGCAGACTTTGTGTCACAGCAGGCCCCTGTGGGAGCGAGCTTGCTCGCGATAGGGCCAGTCCAGGCCCCCTACATCCCATGCGCCTTCAATAACCGCGCATAACTGCCATCCGCCTTCATCGCCGCAATCTCCCGATCAAACCCGGCCACAATCTGCTCATGCTCCGGGTTCTTCAGGCTGACCAGGATATGCAGGCTGTTTTCACTCAAGGGCTTGGGCAGGAACTCCACGGCGCTGCGCACCTTGGGCGATTCCCGGGCCAGGTAATAGCGAGCGACGAACTCGTCTTCCAGGGTCAGCTTCACACGGTCGGCAGCCAGCATACGCACCGCCATGGCGAAGTTATGCACCGGGACTTTCTGCATTTTCGGGTCTTCATCGAAGTCCTTGGCATAGGCATAACCGCGCACGACGGCGATGGGATAAGCACGCAGCTGTTGCAGGCTATCAAATTGGATCGCCTCGTCCTTGCGCTTGATGAAACGCACGCGGTTGAGCAGGTATTCGGCTGAGAACCGGCCTATATGGGTCCGTTCCTCGCTGTACCAGGCGTTGACCAGCACGTCATAGCGGCCCTCGCCGATACCCAGCATCGCCCGGGCCCAGGGCACCTGTTCGAAGTCCGTGGCATAGCCGGCCCGCGCCAGGGCGGTGCTGACGATATCGGTCGCCAGGCCGCCATTGATCAAGGTGGAATCGGTAAAGGGCGGCCAGGCATCGGCGACCAGGCGCAACTTCTGTGCGCAAGCCTCGTAGCTCAGCAACAGCAACCCGATCAATGCAAGAGCTCGATGCAATCGCGGCATGCCAAACGTCCTTGACGGGTTCAAAGCCCGGTTTGTTTTTAGCCGAAACTCAACAGGCGTCCTCAGACACCCGGTCCTAACATTAGCTCATTGGAACCGCTGCGCAGGGCTGTCACGAAGATTACACAAAGACGACAGCACCGCGACAAAGGAATGATGGCATTTTGGCCTTTGTCACAGATTTTCCGGTCGCGTGAGCAAGAGACTTCCGGGCCAAGCACGCTTACTATCGGCATCAGGTTCTTCAGGAAATTCAAAAAATGGATATCGAGTGGGTCTGCAAACATCACAGCGACCTGAGCAAGGAACAGCTGTATGCCATCCTCAAATTGCGCGCAGAGGTATTCGTCGTCGAGCAGAACTGCGCCTACCCGGACGTTGATGGGCTGGACCTGGAGGGCGACACCTGTCACCTGATGGCCTGGCACGACAACCACCTGGTGGCCTACCTGCGCTTGCTCGACCCGCACTCGCAAAACAGTGACGTGGTGATCGGGCGCGTGGTCATCGCCCCTCAGGCACGCGGCCAGGGGTTGGGTCACACGCTGATGGAACAAGCGCTCAAGCAGGCCGAGAAACATTGGCCTGGCACGTCGATCTCATTGTCGGCCCAGGCGCATCTGCAGGGGTACTACGGGCGGTACGGGTTTGAAGTGGTGGGGGTGGAATATATGGAGGATGGGATTCCGCACATTGGCATGCATCGGCCCTGAGGTCGCCATCGCGAGCAAGCTCGCTCCCACAGTGGATCTTCAGCGAACACAAAGTTTGTGTACGAAAACGATCAAATGTGGGAGCGGGCTTGCTCGCGAAGAGGCCAGCCCAGACACAGCCAATGTTCAGGGGTATTCAAGCACCGCCTTGATCCGCTGCAAATTCCCCTCGATCCACCCCCGATCGATCGCCCCCCAATCGCGAATCCGATAGCGCCCGGCATGGTTGCGCGCGCCGTCCTCTTGCTCGAACTCACATGTGATATCCAGGTCAGCCAGCGCGGCGATGGTGTCCTGGGCCGTGCGCCGGGGCATGCCGGTGGCTTCGGTGAGCGCCGGGACGTTGCTGGCCAGGCCGCTGTCGATCAGGTAAGCCACGTACAGGCGACGGTAGAAACTGGTCTTGGTCTTGCTCACGTCCATTCAGTCAGTCCTTGTGAGGTTGCAGGTCCCGCCAGGTCAGGTACACCCGCAGGTCGAATTCCAGTTGGTGATAGCCCGGCAGCATGTGTTCGCAGAGCTGGTAGAAGGCCTTGTTGTGGTCCGACTCCTTGAAGTGCGCCAACTCGTGCACCACGATCATCTTCAGGAACTCGGGCGCCGCGTCCTTGAACAGCGCCGCGATGCGGATTTCCTTCTTGGCCTTGAGCTTGCCGCCCTGCACCCGCGACACCGCGGTGTGCAGGCCGAGGGCGCGGTGGGTCAGGTCCAGGCGACTGTCGAACAACACCTTGTCGATGGCCGGCGCGTTACGCAGGTATTGCTGCTTGAGGTCCAGCGCATAACCGTACAGGGCCTTGTCGCTCTGGATCGGATGCCGACCCGGGTAGCGCTGCTGCAGGTAATCGCCCAGGCGGTCCTGGGCGATCAATTGCTGAACTTGGGCTTGCAGGGCGGCGGGGTAGGCCTGGAGGTATTTGAGCGCGGTCATCAAAGGGCAGCACAGTCACAAGAGGCCGCCAGTGTAGCGAATTCAGGCCAGCACCGCGCTCCAGTCGAAGGGCTTGGCGAAGGCATTGGTGTCTTCGGCCATCAACGGTCGCGCCACCAGGAACCCCTGCACGAACTCACAGCCATGGGTCTGTAGCCACTGATACTGCTCGCGGGTTTCCACCCCTTCGGCGATCACCCGCAAGCCCAACTGCGTACACAGGTCGATGACCGAGGCGGCCAACGCGGCATCTCGGGGCGACCCCGGCAAGCGGGCGATCAAGTGCCGATCGAGCTTGAGGGTATCGAGTTCAAGATCGCGCAGATGCGTCAGCGAACAAGGCCCCGAACCGAAGTCATCCAATGCCACGCGCACCCCGAGCTGGCGCAGCAGGCGCAATTGCTTTTGGGTTTCATCGGGATTGCGCATCAGCGCATCCTCGGTCACCTCGACCTCCAACTGTCGCGGCTTCAAGGCGTGGCGTTCCAGGACCTGGCGCAACTCGGTCACCAGGTTCGGCATGCCGAACTGAGTGCTGCTCAGGCTCACCCCCAACACCAGGTCATCAGCGAACAACCGCTCCCAGACTTTGCGCTGGGCCGCGCTGCGATGATAAATCCAGCTGCCCAGCCGGCTGATCAATCGCGCCTCTTCCAGCAACGGCAGGAACAGGCCCGGCGGCACGTCGCCGACACTCGGGTGCTGCCAGCGCAACAGCGCCTCGAACCCGCGGATTCGCCCATCGACGATGTTCACCTGCGGCTGGTAGACCATATTGAAATCGCGGTTCTCGATGGCCGAGCGCACGCTCTCTTCCAGCATCAGCCGTGAACGGGCTCGACCGTTCATTTCGTGGTCGTAAAAACGGTATTGCTGGCGACCGGCACGCTTGGCTTCGTACATGGCGATATCGGACGCCCGTAGCAAGCCATCGAGGTTGGCGCCACAGTCCGGGTACGTCGCGATGCCGATGCTGGCGCCAAGCGCCACGTCCATGCCTTCGATCTGCTGGCAGATCGCGACGCGCTCGATGAGTTTCTCCGCGATCTTGGCCGCCTGCTCGGGAAACTCCAGGTCCAGTAGCGCCGTGAACTCGTCACCGCCCAGTCGCGCCAGGATATCGAAGGGACGCAGGCACGCCTTCAACTGCTCCGACACCCAGCGCAAGACCCGGTCCCCGGCGTCGTGCCCCAGCGAGTCATTGACCCGCTTGAAGCCGTCGAGGTCCAGGTACAGCAGCACCCAGTTGCTTTCCAGCCGCTCGCTGCGCATCAACAGGTTTTCCGCAGTCTGGTAGAAGCCCCGGCGGTTGAGCAAGCCGGTCAGCGGGTCCGTGACGGCCTGGTATTCGAGCTGCTGGTGCAAGTGGCGAACTACGGACATGTCCTGGAGTGTCACCACCATCGCCTTCTGTTCCGAGGGCAGCGGCGCACAGGACAAGGCCACCGACACCTGCTGGCCGGGCGCCGTGCGCAGCACCGCGTCATGCAAGCGCCAGGTTTCACCCCGCCGATAGGCATTGTGGATATCGGAATCGACCCACTCGGGGATGTGCGGTTTCTGCAGGAAATCCAGGAATGGCATGTCCTGCAACTGCTCGGCGGTGGCATTGAGCAAGCGGCAGGTGGACGGGTTGGCGAAGCGGATACAACCGTTCTCATCCACCACCAGGATGCCTTCGGCGGCGTTGTCCAGCACCGAGGCATTGAAGGCCCTGGCCGCTTCGAGATCCTGGCTCAGGCGCTGCAAGGCCCGGCGATTGCGCTGGTGCTCGAGCAACGCCTGGACCTTGGGCTTGAGGATTTGCGGATCGAAGGGCTTGAACAGGTAATCCACGGCGCCACTGGCGTAGCCCTTGATGACCGCGTCCTGGGATTGCTCGTTGGCGGTCAGGAAAATGATCGGCGTGAGCCGCGTGCGCTGGCTGCCGCGCATCAGGCGCGCCACTTCGAAACCGTCCATGTCGGGCATCTGCACATCCAGCAGAACCAGATCGATGTCGTGTTCGAGCAGCAGATTAAGCGCCTCGACCCCCGAGGACGCCGTCATGACCTGCCAATCCTGGCGCTGCAACAAGGCCCGCATGCTGAGCAGGTTTTCAGGGTAATCATCAACAATCAAAAGGACAGAGCTGCCTTCGCCGGGCGTTGGTTGCGCGCATTCCATGCTGCTTCTCTTATCGGGCGCCACGTCCGTTTTTACGTAGCAAAGCGGACAAATACTGTCCCCTCACTCTAGACCGGGATTTTGAAAAGCAGTAGGTGTCATCACGCCATCATCCAGACAAAGCCCGAAATAGCCGACTAACGGTCACCCTGCTCAGGCACAGAAACTGCAATGACACCATCGACGAACAATTGACGTCAAACATCCGCCGAACGGTCAACAAAAAAAGCCCAGTCCAGCGTTCCGAAACGCTTCAAAAGGGCGGTTTAAAGCCTCCCGCTACGGCGTACACCTTTACATCTCGACACGCAGGACTTGGACATGATCGATCTCGCAACTTGGAACTTGAGCATTCCCGAAGGCGCCCCACCGGCAACCATTCAAACCTCACAATTGGTTCAAGGCTTCAAGAACCAATATTTCAACTCTGAAACCGGCACCGTGTTTTTCTGGGCTCCTGTGACAGGCGCCACGACGGCCAACGCCATTTACCCACGCAGCGAACTGCGCGAAACCAACGGCGACGGTACGTTGCGTAATTGGCTTTACCCCGCGGCGGATAACAAGCTGGCCGCCACCTTGACCGTCGGCCAAGTGCCCAGCACCGGCAAGCTGGTGATTGGCCAGATCCACGCCAAGGACAGCACCAGCCCCATGGTGAAGCTGGAATACCAGTACAAGACCTACAGTTCCACCGGCAACATCGTCGCCAAGGTGCGCATGCGCCCCGACGACGCAACGGGTCAGGTGATCACCATCGCCACGGGCATCAAACTCAACCAGCCGTTTTCTTACCTGATCCACCTCAACCGCGCAGGTCTGCTGACCATCAACGGTGCCGGATACCAATGGAGCAGCACCGTCAGCAGCACCTGGAGCACCAAGCCGCTGTATTTCAAGGCCGGAGTCTACGTGCAGGACAATACCGGCTACGCCACCGAAGGTGGAAAAGTGACGTTCAGCCTTCTGGACATCGATCACAACCTCTAAGCCTTCCCCCTCGCGCAGCAGCATGGATCGCTGCCTGCTAGCCGACTCGCGCCTTTGCGAGCAACATCGAAGGGCAACGTCAAAAAGCCATCGTTCAAAGAAATTTTGACACTCCCGACTAACGGTCAATTATCTGCGGCACAAAATCGACAATCCCTACTCTGACGGACTGCTGACGCCAACCCTCCGCCGGACGACCGTGCCAATTGCTCGCCCGCGCCCCCTCCTGGCCTCAGCAAAACCGCGTCTTAGAGCCTCCGGCTGTGGCGTAAATCATTTCTTCTTCTCAGAAAGGATCCGAACATGGTCGATCTTGCAACCTGGAACCTGAGCATTCCCGAGGGCAGCCCGCCGAAGACCATCGAAACACCTCGACTGGTGGATGGGTTCAGGGATAAATATTTCAATTCTGAAGGCAGCACGGTGTACTTCTGGTCACCGGTTACCGGCAGCAAGACTGAAAATGCGATCTACCCCCGCAGCGAATTGCGTGAGACCTACAAAGACGGCACCCTGCGCAACTGGCTGTACCCCGATGCCGACAATCAATTGCGTGCGAAACTGGTCGTCAACCAGGTGCCCAGCAGTGGCAAGATCGTGATTGGTCAGATCCATGCCAAGGACAGCAGCAAACCCATGGTGAAGCTGGAATACCAATACAAGGATGCCACCAGCACCGGGGACATCGTCGCCAAAGTGCGCATGCGCCCCAATGACGACGAAGGCCGGGTCATCACCGTCGCCACCGGTGTAAAACTTAATCAAGCCTTCAGTTACCGGCTCCACCTTGATCGTACCGGCGACCTGGGCATTACTGCAGCGGGTCGTAGCTGGTACACCACCATCAGCTCTACTTGGCGGGTCAAGCCGTTGTACTTCAAGGCCGGGGTCTACGTGCAGGACAACACCGGCTATACCAGCGAGGGCGGAAAAGTGACGTTCAGTGTGCTGGATATCGATCACAACACCTGAAATTTCACTTCCGAAAATCTCGTAGGAAATCCCCTCTTGTGGCGAGGGGATTTATCCCCGCTGGGCTGCGAAGCAGCCCCCTTTCCGCCAGACCCACCGCATGCCCCGGTTTTACGGCGGCTGCGCCCCCGAGCGGGAGCAAGCTCCCTCGCCACAAGGGCCCGGTGCGTCCTACAGGTCGATTTTGGCTTCGAAAATCTCCTCTATAGTTCGGTGGGTCTGCTGGCGTTGGTCAGTGGGCAAGGGTTTCGCAGCCCTGGTGAGTTAGAATCACGACCGTCAAAAATCGACATAGGCGAATCCTGCCTACGTTCGGCTTTTTATGGCGGCTGTGTGTGGGAGATCTTCGGGTCTGCCGGGTTTCTCTAACTCCTCGGTCTGCGAACCCGCACATGGCTGCCACCCAATTTGTTTCGCAGCAAACGGTGGCAAATACTTTTCTTGAGTTAGAGGTTTGTCATGAAAGCCGAACAATTGCTCAGCCGCTTCACTCCACTCACCCCGATCGCCACCACACAACCCATCCGGTTCATCGACCGCACCGCCCCACTGACCGAACTCCATGCCTGCGCCAGCGAACGCCTGCATGCCACCCTCGATTACCTGACCCTCATGGCCTGCGCCACGTTGCGCGATTCGGCCGCCAGCGACTTCAACACCCTCACCAATGTTGCTCGGATCCTGGTCCAGGATGTCACCGATGTGTTCGGCGTCATTGAACAGCGCGGCCTCGAAGACCAATAAACCCTCTCGGTGGGAGAAAATCCCCTGTGGGAGCGAGCTTGCTCGCGATAGCGCTGGGTCAGCAGCATGGATGGCGACTGACACAGCGCTATCAGGATCTGTGTGTATATCCATTTCTTTGGTAACGGCTACTTAGGGTTCCGCCCTTACGGCGGGTCACTTTTGAAGAGCGCAAAAGTAACCAAAACGCTCCTGCCCCACCACTTGGCACCTCGCCTAGGCTCGGTGTGCCCTCACTCCGGCATTGCTCCGTGGGCCCGCCGCGAAGGGCCATCCATGGCCCAGCGCGGCTATCCCGGCATCCATGCCGGGATGCCCACTCCACAATGCCTGCGTTCGGCCAGCGTGGTTAACGGGGCGCCCGAGATCAACGTCCACCACGAGGCGGCCTGACAGCCGACCTGACTCTCCCGGTCGTACACCCATCAGATCTGTGGGAGCAAAGCTTGCTCGCGATGACGACAGCACATTCGACATCTTCATCGACTATGACACTGCCTTCGCGAGCAAGCTCCCACACTGGATCTTCAGCACCCACAAAATTCATATACACCGCTGGGCCCAATGTGGGAGCGGGCTTGCTCGCGAAGAGGCCAATACATTCACCATCTTCATCAACTGAACCACCGGCATCGCGAGCAAGCTCACCCCTAATCCGCCTGTAAAGTCATCGAGGATAACAGGAGGTCATGTGCATATTCTTTTGAGCAGAGCAGGATTAAATCCTATCTTATTCAGGAGGCTCATCATGCGTAGCACTCAACAGTTCAGCATCACACTGCCTAACCAGATGGCTGACGTAGTGAAAGCCAAGGTGGCTGCTGGCGAGTACGCCACTGAAAGTGAAGTCATTCGTGATGGCCTTCGGGCGCTGCTGGCTCGTGATCGTGCTTTGGAAAACTGGCTCGTAGGTCAAGTAGCCCCAGCTTACGATGCCTTGAAAGCTGCCCCCTCGCGCACGCTAAGCGTTGATGAGGTGCGCTCTCGATTGGCTGCAGGACACCAGAACGCCACCGTAAAATCGTAAATGGCCCATACCGTCGAGTTTGCACCGCAAGCCCTTGAGCAGTTAGCTGCGCTCTATCGTTACATTGCCACAGAGGCTTCGCCGGAAATTGCCCATCGGTATACCGACGCCATCGTGACCTACTGTAAAGAGCTACAGATGTTCTGTGGCGTATATGCATTTTGTGGCTGCTGAAAATCCAATGTGGGAGCGAGACCCCCACCAAGAGCCAGGTCGGCTATAAGGCCGCCTCGCGGTGGACGTAGATTTTGGCGCCCCATTAACCACGATGGCCGAACGCAGGTATTGCACAGTGGGCATCCCGGCATGGATGCCGGGATAGCCGCGCTGGGCCATGGATGGCCCTTCGCGGCGGGCCCACGGAGCAATGCCTTCGTTCGGGCATGCCGAGCCTAGGCGAGGCACCGAGTGGTGGGGCAGGAGCGCTTTGGTTACTTTCGACTGGGCCGGCTTCCGGGCTTTTCGAAAGTGACCCGCCGTAAGGGTGGAACCATAAGTAGCCGTTACCCAAGAAACGGATATACACACAAATCCCACACATAAAAAAACCCGCATCACTGCGGGTTTTCTCACAACCACAACGCTGAAGCCTTAGTTAACCTTAGCGTTCAACTCACCTTTCAGATAACGCTGATACATCGCTTCCAAAGAAATCGGCTTGATCTTCGAAGCATTCCCCGCCGTACCAAACGCCTCATAACGCGCAATACACACATCACGCATCGCCGTCACGGTCGCGCCAAAGAACTTACGCGGATCAAACTCGCTAGGATTGGTCGCCATCAACCGACGCATGGCACCGGTAGAAGCGAGACGCAAATCGGTATCGATGTTGACCTTGCGCACACCGTACTTGATACCTTCGACGATCTCCTCAACCGGCACGCCGTAGGTTTCCTTGATGTCGCCACCGTACTGGTTGATGATCGCCAGCCATTCCTGCGGCACCGAAGAAGAACCGTGCATCACCAGGTGGGTGTTGGGGATGCGCTTGTGGATTTCCTTGATGCGGTCGATGGCCAGCACGTCGCCGGTAGGCGGCTTGGTGAATTTGTAGGCGCCGTGGCTGGTGCCGATGGCGATGGCTAGGGCGTCGACTTGGGTTTTCTTGACGAAATCCGCCGCTTCTTCCGGGTCGGTCAGCATCTGGCTGTGGTCCAGCACGCCTTCGGCGCCGATGCCGTCTTCTTCACCGGCCATGCCGGTTTCCAGCGAACCCAGGCAACCCAGCTCACCTTCCACCGACACGCCGCAGGCGTGGGCCATGGCGACGGTCTGTTGGGTGACGCGTACGTTGTACTCGTAGTCGGTCGGGGTCTTGCCGTCTTCGCCGAGGGAACCGTCCATCATCACCGAGCTGAAGCCCAGTTGGATGGAGCGCTGGCAGACGTCAGGGCTGGTGCCGTGGTCCTGGTGCATGCACACCGGGATGTGCGGGAATTCTTCGATCGCCGCCAGGATCAGGTGACGCAGGAATGGCGCGCCGGCGTATTTGCGGGCACCGGCCGAAGCCTGGACGATCACCGGAGAGTCAGTCTTGTCAGCGGCTTCCATGATGGCGCGCATCTGCTCAAGGTTGTTGACGTTAAAGGCTGGAACGCCGTAGCCGAACTCGGCTGCGTGGTCCAGCATCTGACGCATGCTGATAAGTGCCATTGTGTCTCTCTCCCGGTCGAGGGTCGTTAATCGTGCCAGCCTGCCGGAGCGGCGGCGGCTATTCAAGTCATTGCGGATCCGGGGGGTGACCCCGGCCTGCGTGTTCGGTGTCGCTAAACCAAATACTGATGCGATCCCTGTGGGAGCGAGCTTGCTCGCGATGAGGCCAGCACATTCAACATCACTGTCGCCTGATACACCACTATCGCGAGCAAGCTCGCTCCCACATTGGATCTGCTTTCACATTTGGATCACTGTGGATCAGTTCAATCGTATTACTGCGCCTTGCAACCCCGCCCAATCAAGTCATTCGTGGCGACCCAGTACACCAGGCCTTCCTCACCTTTGACGTGAAACGCCAGCATGTCATCGCTGTACAGCGAACCTTCGACACCCGGTTCAAGCGTGAGGCGATACACCTTATCCGCGCCGCCCAGGCGTACATCGACTCCCTTGCGGGCAGCATCGGCGTAACGCCAGAGCACTTTGGCCTCGCTGTCACAGGTCCAGCTCGTCCAGCCCTCTGCAACGGGCTCGGACGACTGCAAAAAACCCAGTTGCGAGCAACCGGCCAGCAATGCCAACGCCACAACGGCGATCAAGCCTTTCATCCGTGTTCCTCGACGGCCGGCACACGCCGTCCGCCATGAGTTAAGAGTCAGACCCGTCAAGGACAACCATGTTCCTTGGCCGGGGTTTGCGTCTCGTATTTGTCCAGGCCGTCCGGTCCGGAACGCTTGTTCAGCACCGGGTTGGTCTCGGCCTGCCAGTCAGCCTGGTAACAGCCTTCTTCGGGCGTCGGCGTGCCGGTTTGCGGGGCCGGGGCCTCCGGGCTGCTTGAGCAGGCCACCAGCATCGTCGCCGCCAGCAGCAACGTGAACGTCTTGACCATCAGAACACTCCTTTGCCTGGTCAACGCAACCTCAGGCCTTGGCTCGGCTTTCCAGGACTTCCACGGCGGGCAGCACTTTGCCTTCGACGAATTCGAGGAACGCGCCGCCACCGGTGGAAATGTAGGAGATCTGTTCGGCCACGCCATATTTGTCGATGGCCGCCAGGGTGTCGCCACCGCCAGCAATAGAGAACGCGTTGCTTTCGGCGATGGCCTGGGCCAGCACCTTGGTGCCGTTGCCGAACTGGTCGAACTCGAACACGCCGACCGGGCCGTTCCACAGGATCGTCTGGGAGGATTTCAGCAGTTCGGCGAAGTTGGCTGCGGTTTGCGGGCCGATGTCGAGGATCATGTCATCCTCGGCCACGTCGGCCACCAGCTTGACGGTGGCCGTCGCGCTTTCGGCGAATTCCTTGGCCACGACCACGTCCACCGGCAACGGTACGCTGACCTTGGCGGCGATTTCCCGGGCGGTATCCAGCAGATCCGGCTCATACAGGGATTTACCAACCGGGTGACCGGCGGCGGCGAGGAAGGTGTTGGCGATGCCGCCACCGACAATCAGTTGGTTGCAGACCTGGCTCAGGCTGTTGAGCACGTCCAGCTTGGTGGAAACCTTGGAGCCGGCGACAATGGCGGCCATCGGCTGGGCCGGCGAGCCCAGGGCCTTGCCCAGTGCATCCAGTTCAGCTGCCAGCAGCGGGCCGGCAGCGGCGACTTTGGCGAACTTCGCCACGCCATGGGTCGAACCCTCGGCGCGGTGAGCGGTGCCGAAGGCGTCCATCACGAACACGTCGCACAGGGCGGCGTATTGCTGGGCCAATTCGTCGGCGTTCTTTTTCTCGCCCTTGTTGAAGCGTACGTTTTCGAACAGCACGACGTCGCCGGCCTTTACATCGACGCCGCCCAGGTAGTCAGCCACCAATGGCACGTCACGGCCCAAGGCCTTGCTCAGGTAATCGGCCACAGGCTTGAGGCTGTTTTCCGCCGAGAACTCGCCTTCGGTCGGACGGCCCAGGTGGGAACAGACCATCACGGCCGCGCCTTTTTCCAAGGCCAGCTTGATGGTCGGCAGCGAAGCCAGGATACGCGCGTCGCTGGTGACAACACCGTCCTTGACGGGGACGTTGAGGTCTTCGCGGATCAGTACGCGCTTACCTTGCAGATCGAGGTCGGACATCTTCAACACGGTCATGGGTCGCAATTCCTGGGTAACTGTTTAGAGAGCAGGTTTTTTCGAAGCGGTTTGCAGGTAATGCTCGGCAACGTCCAGCATTCGGTTGGCAAACCCCCATTCGTTGTCGAACCAGGCCAGGATGTTCACGAGCCGCGGCCCGGAAACCCGGGTCTGGCTGGCATCGACAATGGCCGAATGGGGGTCATGATTAAAATCACAACTGGCGTGAGGCAACTCGGTGTAGGCCAGGAGGCCTTTGAGCGGGCCGCTGGTGGCGGCTTCGCGCAGGATCCGGTTGACTTCGGTGGCGTCGGTATCGCTCACGGTCTGCATCGTGATGTCGAGGCAGGACACGTTGACCGTCGGCACCCGCACGGCTTTGGCCTGAATTCGCCCGGCAAGTTCCGGCAGCAGCCGTTCAATGCCACGCGCCAGACCAGTGGACACCGGAATCACCGATTGGAACGCCGAACGGGTGCGGCGCAGGTCCTCATGGTGGTAGGCGTCGATCACCGGCTGGTCGTTCATCGCTGAGTGGATGGTGGTGATCGACACGTATTCCAGGCCAATGGCCTGATCCAGCAGGCGCAACAGCGGCACGCCGCAGTTGGTGGTGCAGGACGCGTTGGACACCAGCAATTCGTCGCCGGTCAGGCAATCCTGGTTCACGCCATAGACGATGGTGGCGTCGACATCCGCTTCGCTGGCCATCGGTTGGGAGAACAACACCCGTGGTGCGCCAGCATCGAGGAAACGCTGACCGTCTTCGCGGGTGTGGTAAGCACCGGAACACTCGAGTACCAGATCGACATCCAGGGACGCCCAATCGATGCCTTCGGGGGTGGCGCTGCGCAGGACCTTCACGCAGTCGCCATTGATATGCAGACAATCGCCCTCGACCCGCACTTCGCCGGGGAACCGGCCGTGGGTGGAGTCAAAGCGTGTCAGGTATTCGATGCTGGCCATGTCGGCCAGATCGTTGATGGCCACGATTTCGAAACCGGCCTTGGCCCCTCGCTCGAACAACGCACGCAAGACGCAACGACCTATCCGGCCGTAGCCGTTGAGTGCAACTTTGTAGGGACGCGGTTGGGGCATGGGGGTTCTCTGACCAGGGTGAATCCATCAGGGCAGCGTTGCCTGAGCCATCGCCATCGCGAGCAAGCTCGCTCCCACAGGGTCGGTAGAGATCCTTGTGGGAGCGAGCTTGCTCGCGATGGCGTCAGCCCGGACGACGCGACTTCGGATCAGTCTTCCAGCAACTCTTCAGCCTGACCCAGGATGTTGTCCAGGGTAAAGCCGAACTCCTCGAACAACGCCGGCGCAGGCGCCGATTCGCCGTAGGTGGTCATGCCGATCACGCGGCCTTCCAGGCCCACGTACTTGTACCAGTAATCGGCGTGAGCAGCCTCGATGGCGATCCGTGCGCTGACTTGCAGCGGCAGTACCGCCTGCTTGTAGCCAGCATCCTGGGCATCGAACACGCTGGTGCACGGCATGGACACTACGCGTACGTTGCGGCCTTGCTCGGTCAGCTTGTCGTAGGCCTGGACGGCCAGGCCGACTTCGGAACCGGTGGCGATCAGGATCAGCTCAGGCTCGCCGATGCAATCCTTGAGCACGTAGCCGCCGCGGCTGATGTCGCCGATCTGGTCGGCATCGCGGTTCTGGTGCTGCAGGTTCTGGCGGGAGAAGATCAGCGCCGATGGGCCGTCGTTACGCTCGATCGCGTATTTCCAAGCCACGGCCGACTCCACGGCATCGCAGGGGCGCCAGGTGTCCAGGTTCGGTGTGCAACGCAGGCTCGCCAGTTGCTCGATCGGCTGGTGAGTCGGGCCGTCTTCGCCCAGGCCGATGGAGTCGTGGGTGAACACATACAGGATGCGTTTTTTCATCAGCGCCGACATGCGCACGGCGTTGCGGGCGTATTCCATGAACATCAGGAAGGTCGCGCCGTAAGGCACCAGGCCGCCGTGCAGGGCCACGCCGTTCATGATCGCGCTCATGCCGAACTCGCGAACGCCGTAGTACATGTAGTTGCCGCTGGCGTCTTCGGCGCTGACGCCTTTGCAGCCTTTCCACAGGGTCAGGTTGGAACCGGCCAGGTCGGCCGAACCGCCCAGCAACTCCGGCAGCAATGGGCCGAAGGCGTTCAGGGTGTTCTGGCTGGCCTTGCGGCTGGCGATGGTTTCACCCTTGGCGGCGACTTCAGCGATGTACGCCGAGGCTTTTTCGGCGAAGTCGGCCGGCAGCTCGCCGCTGAGGCGACGCACCAGTTCGTTTGCCAGCTCAGGGAATTCGGCGGAATAGGCGGCGAAACGCTGGTCCCACTCGGCTTCGAGCGCACGGCCCTTTTCCTTGGCGTCCCATTCGGCATAGATGTCGGCCGGGATTTCGAACGGGCCATGGTTCCACTTCAGCGCGGCACGGGTCAGGGCGATTTCCTCGGCACCCAGTGGCGCGCCGTGGCAGTCTTCCTTGCCTTGCTTGTTCGGCGAGCCGAAACCGATGGTGGTCTTGCAGCAGATCAGCGTCGGCTGGGTGCTTTTGCGAGCAGTCTCAATGGCAGTCTTGATCTCTTCCGGGTCGTGACCGTCGACGTTGCGGATCACCAGCCAGTTGTAGGCCTCGAAACGCTTGGGGGTGTCGTCGGTGAACCAGCCTTCGACTTCGCCGTCGATGGAGATGCCATTGTCGTCGTAGAACGCGATCAGCTTGTCCAGGCCCAGGGTGCCGGCCAGGGAAGCGACCTCATGGGAAATGCCTTCCATCATGCAGCCATCACCCAGGAACACGTAGGTGTGGTGGTCGACGACATTATGGCCTGGGCGGTTGAATTGCGCCGCCAGGACTTTTTCCGCCAGGGCGAAGCCCACGGCGTTGGCCAGGCCTTGGCCCAACGGGCCGGTGGTGGTTTCCACGCCTGGGGTGTAGCCGTATTCCGGGTGGCCCGGGGTGCGGCTGTGCAGTTGGCGGAAGTTCTTCAGGTCATCGATCGACAGGTCATAGCCGGTCAGGTGCAGCAGCGAGTAGATCAACATCGAACCGTGGCCGTTGGACAGCACGAAGCGGTCACGGTCGGCGAACGATGGGTTGCTCGGGCTGTGCTTGAGGTAGTCGCGCCAAAGCACCTCGGCGATATCCGCCATACCCATGGGGGCACCGGGATGGCCGCTGTTGGCTTTCTGCACGGCATCCATGCTGAGGGCACGAATGGCATTGGCACGCTCACGACGGCTGGGCATCGCTGTTCTCCTGCGGGTATTGAATCGAGAATGAATAAAACGGAACTGAAAAAGGCGAGCATTTTCCCTCACCCACCCGCCCCGGGGCAATGACAGATAGTCATCCTGGAGCGTTTTTCCGGTGGATAAAGTCGCATTCGCCAGGTGAAACCTTTCCGCTGATGGCTTGTAGAGTCAAGCACGGTCTGGGAAGTGCCATTTATCAACCAATATCAAAACTTTTTGATATTGAACTTGCGATGATCCAAACCCCTCACTAGACTGCCTCACTGAAACGGACTACCCACTAGTGAAACAGACTGCCCCACGATGAACCTACCCGCGCCCTCCATTCGCCATGACGACTGCGATGAGCTGGCGGCCCTTTGCAAGGCCGGCGGCGACCCGTTGCGGCTCAATGTATTGCGCGCCCTGGCTAACGATTCGTTCGGTGTGCTGGAGCTGGCGCAGATCTTCGGCATCGGTCAGTCCGGCATGAGCCACCACCTCAAGGTCCTTGCCCAGGCCGACCTGGTGGCGACCCGCCGGGAAGGCAACGCCATTTTCTATCGCCGCGCCCTGCCCCACACCGAGCTGCTGGGCGGCAAGCTGCACGCGGCACTGCTGGACGAAGTGGACGCGTTGAACCTGCCGACGGATGTGCAGGCGCGCATCGCCCAGGTCCACGGGCAACGGGCCGCCGCCAGCCAGGACTTCTTCGCACGGGTCGCCGAGAAGTTTCGTGCCCAGCAAGACTTGATCGCCGGCTTGCCGCAATACCGTGAGAGCGTCGTGGCGCTACTCGACAAATTGGGCTTCGAAACCACGGCCACGGCAATCGAAGTCGGCCCCGGCGACGGTGCTTTTCTGCCGGAGCTGGCGCGACGCTTCAGCCAGGTGACGGCGCTGGACAACAGCCCGGCCATGCTCGAACTGGCGCGCCAGGTCTGTGAACGCGAGGCCCTGACTAACGTGCACCTGCAACTGGCCGATGCGCTGGATGGCATGAGCCTGCAGGCCGACTGCGTGGTATTGAACATGGTGCTGCATCATTTCGCCGCGCCGGCCGAGGCGCTCAAGCACATGGCCGGCCTGCTGCAACCGGGCGGCAGCCTGCTGGTGACCGAGTTATGCAGCCACAACCAGAGCTGGGCCAGGGAAGCCTGCGGCGATCTCTGGCTAGGCTTTGAACAAGACGACCTGGCCCGCTGGGCCACCGCAGCGGGCCTCGTGCCCGGGGAAAGCCTCTATGTAGGCTTACGTAATGGTTTCCAGATCCAGGTTCGCCACTTTCAGCGACCCACTGGCGACACTCACCAACGGTAACTTGTAGGAAAACATCGAGATGAGCGAATACTCCCTTTTCACCTCCGAGTCCGTGTCTGAAGGGCATCCGGACAAAATCGCCGACCAGATTTCTGATGCGGTGCTGGACGCCATCATTGCTGAAGACAAGTTCGCCCGCGTGGCGTGCGAGACTCTGGTGAAAACGGGCGTGGCAATCATCGCCGGCGAAGTCACCACGTCGGCCTGGGTCGACCTGGAACAGATCGTTCGCGATGTCATCCTGGGCATTGGCTACAACAGCTCCGACGTCGGCTTTGACGGCGCGACCTGCGGCGTGATGAACATCATCGGCAAGCAGTCCCCCGACATCAACCAGGGCGTTGACCGGGCCAAGCCTGAAGACCAGGGCGCCGGCGACCAGGGCCTGATGTTCGGCTACGCCAGCAACGAGACCGACGTGCTGATGCCGGCCCCGATCACCTTCTCGCACCAGTTGGTTCAACGCCAGGCCGAGGCCCGTAAATCCGGCCTGTTGCCTTGGCTGCGCCCGGACGCCAAGTCCCAGGTGACCTGCCGTTACGAAGGCGGCAAGGTGGTCGGCATCGACGCCGTCGTCCTGTCGACCCAGCACAATCCTGATGTGTCCTACAAAGACCTGCGCGAAGGCGTGATGGAACTGATCGTCAAGCACGTGCTGCCTGCCGAGTTGCTGTCCAAGGACACCCAGTTCCACATCAACCCGACCGGCCAGTTCATCATCGGCGGCCCGGTGGGCGATTGCGGCCTGACCGGTCGCAAGATCATCGTCGACAGCTACGGCGGCATGGCCCGTCACGGCGGTGGCGCGTTCTCCGGCAAGGACCCTTCCAAGGTGGACCGTTCGGCCGCCTACGCCGGTCGTTATGTCGCCAAGAACATCGTGGCCGCCGGCCTGGCCGAGCGTTGCGAGATCCAGGTGTCCTACGCTATTGGCGTGGCCCAGCCTACATCGATCTCGCTGAACACCTTCGGCACCGGCAAGATCGGCGATGACAAGATCATCAACCTGGTCCGCGAAGTGTTCGACCTGCGTCCGTACGCCATCACCACCATGCTCGACCTGCTGCACCCGATGTACCAGGACACCGCCGCCTATGGTCACTTCGGTCGCACGCCGCAGACCAAGACCGTGGGTGACGATACCTTCACCACCTTCACCTGGGAAAAAACCGACCGCGCCGACGCCCTGCGTGCTGCCGCCGGCCTGTAAGACCTGCGTGTAAAAAAAGCCCCTGGCGACTTGGTCGCCAGGGGCTTTTTCATGCCTGGTGCTTGACTACTCTCATACCGGGGCCTTGTGACGATGGCATTTATCTGTGGGAGCAAGGCTTGCCCGCGATGAGGACAACTCGGTCCCTGTGGTGCCGAGGCGCCTGCATCGCGGGCAAGCCTTGCTCCCACAAAATTCCCTCGCCGAAGCTCAAGATCGCCGTGCCACCAGCAAAAACGACGCCGCACTGGCCAGCAACCCCGAACACATCCGGTTGAACAAACGCTTACCACTGGGCCGCGCGAACAGCCGCCGCGCATAAATCCCCATGTAGCAATACAAGCCGATGGCGATGCATTCCAGCGCCAGGAACAAGCCGCCCAGCACGGCGAACTGTTGGGTGACGGTGCCTGTACGGTCGACGAATTGCGGCAGGAACGCAGTGAACAACAAAATCGCCTTCGGATTACCAATCGCCACCAGGAACTCCTGGCGCGCCAGGCCGGCCCGGCTCATCGATACGCGTCCGGCCTCGCTGTCGGCCTCGGGCTGGGCCCGCCACAACTGCACGGCCAAATAGAACAGGTACCCGGCACCGACGAGCTTGATCCCCAGGAACAGCAGCTCCGAGGTGTGCAGCACGGCGGTGAGCCCCACCGCGGCCAGGGCGATCATGATCGCAAACGCCAGCAACCGACCGATGCCGCCGCTGCACGCCCGGACGAAGCCATAACGCGAGGCGTTACTGATGGAGAGCAGGTTGTTCGGCCCCGGCGCCATGTTCAGCGCAAAGCAGGCCGGAATGAAAACAGCGAGTGTCGGCAGGTCCATTCGGGCGCTCCAGGCAGAGGTGGATCGAAGGCTCATTCTGCACCGGTCATTGATCGGTTCAAGGGACAGTTGCGCGGCTAAATCGCGCGGGACTGTACCGCCGCGAGTTTGCCATCAGGCGCCGCAAAATCCGGTAACGCTCCGGCCCTCGCAACAGCTGCGACGCTGACTAGCCTTCAGGGACTCAACCGAGCAAGGATGCCTCGATGCCACCGATCCTGTATGCCCTCGCCTGCCTCGTCTTCATTGCCCTCCCCGCGGTCGCCGCGCCCTGCCCCGACTGGCCCGCTGAACGGGCCCGGGCCGAGATCGCCGCACTGCAACAGCAAATCGACACCTGGGATGACCGTTACCACCGCCTCGGCCAGTCGCTGGTGGCCGATGAGCTTTATGATCAATTCCGCACACAGCTGAGCCTATGGCGCAGTTGCTTCAATCTTGCGGCGCCCGACGATCCCCTGCGCTCGGCGGGCGGAAAGGTGACGCACCCCGTCGTCCATACCGGCCTGGAAAAACTCAAGGACGTCGACGCCGCGGGGGCCTGGCTGCTCGGTCGAGAGGACGTCTGGGCGCAGCCGAAAGTCGATGGCGTGGCGGTCTCCCTGGTTTACCGCAAGGGCCGCTTGCATCAAGCAATCAGCCGCGGCGATGGCGTCCTGGGGCATGACTGGACCGCCAATGCGCACAAGATCGACGCCATCGCACAGCGACTGCGCCAGCCCGTGGACCTGGTCGTTCAGGGCGAGTTGTACTGGCGCCTGGACGGCCATGTCCAAGCCAGCCGCGGCAGTCTGAACGCCCGCGCAACCGTGGCGGGCTTGATGGCGCGTAGCAATTTGACGGCGCAGGAGGCGTCATCCATCGGCCTGTTTGTCTGGGACTGGCCTGAAGGGCCCAGCACCCTGCCCGAGCGGATGGTCGCGCTGAGCGCGCTGGGTTTCGCCGACACCCGCGACTACAACCAGCCTGTCCGGGCGCTGAGCGATGCCGAGCGGTGGCGCGACCACTGGTATCGCACGCCGCTGCCCTTCGCCAGTGACGGGATCGTCCTGCGCCAGAGCCGCCGTCCATCCGCCGACCGTTGGCAAGCCAAGGCGCCGTTCTGGAGCGTGGCCTGGAAATACCCATATGCCAAGGCCCTGGCCGAAGTACGCAAGGTGCGCTTCAAGGTCGGGCGTACCGGGCGCATCACCCCGGTGTTGGAACTTGAACCAACCCTGCTCGACGACCGGTGGATTCGCCGGGTGAGCGTCAGTTCACTCAAGCGCTGGGAGGCGATGGACATCCGTTCCGGCGATCGGGTCGCCATCAGCCTGGCCGGGCTGACCATTCCGCGACTCGACGAGGTGGTGCTGCGCAGCCTTGAGCGCCAGGAGGTCAACGCCCCCGCGGCGAGCGATCATCACTTCTTGAGTTGCTGGCAAGCGACGCCCGGCTGTGAAAGCCAATTCCTCGCACGCCTGAACTGGCTCAGCGGCAAGCACGGGCTCGCCCTGCCCCATGTCGGCCCCGGCACCTGGGAAAAACTCCTGGCTGCCGGTCGGCTCCACGGATTGTTGGATTGGTTGACCCTCGATGCCGCCGAGCTTGCTAACATTGACGGCTTCGGCGAACGCAGTAGCGCGCGCCTGCTCGCCAGCCTCGACAGCGCCCGGCAACGCCCTTTCGGGCAATGGCTCAAGGCCTTGGGCCTGCCGCCCATCGGTGAGGCCCGGCTGGAAGGGCCGTGGCAAGGGCTGGCTGAACGCAGTACCGAACAATGGCAAGCCGAAGCCGGCATCGGACCGGGACGCGCGGCGCAATTGAGCGCCTTTTTTCGCGACCCGCAGGTACTGGCCTTGAGTGACGAATTACGCACCGCCGGGATCGACGGTTTTTAATCCGGGGCCCGTGTGGTTGAACCCAAGGGGCGAAGATGCGTTCCAACAGCGCATCTGTTACCGACCGCTCGCGATTTTTTTACGGAGTTGCTATGAATTTCCTGTCCCCCGCTGCCCTGATGCTCTTGTGCAGCGCCATGGCCGCCCCTTTGATGGCGGACGAGCAGACCCCGGAGCTCACCGGCTGCGCGGCCAAGCGCCAGGGCATCATCAACCAGATCGAACTGGCCAAGTCCCGTGGCAACCAGGACCAGCAGGCAGGCCTGGAAACCGCATTGAGTGAAGTCACCACCCATTGCACCGATGCGTCCTTGCGCAAGGAGCGTGAAAACAAGGTGCTCGATGCCAAGCACGAGGTCAGCCGGCGTCAGGCCGACCTGGAAAAGGCCATGAAGAAAGGCGACGCCGAGCGGATCAACAAACGCAAGGACAAGCTGGCGGCCTCTCGCAAGGAGCTGCAGGAAGCGGTGGATGAGTTGGATAAATAGGTTTCTAGCTGCAAGTTCAAAGCTCCACACTTGCAGCTTGCAGCTGCTTCAAAATCAATAATCCCGAAATTCTTTATGACAGGCACTGCACGCATCTTCGACCTTCTGCACCGCCGGCCCCAGGTTGCTGGCCCTGTAGGGCTGGATCTTGCTGACGATCAGCAATTCACCGGTGGCGGCTTCAAGGCTGCGGGCCAGTTCCTGGAAGCGCGCCTGTTTTTGCCAGACCTCATCCCGGGCGCTGGTGTGGTCTTGCTCGCGTACTTGTGGAAAGTGCTTCCACGGTTCATGGGACAATTGGTCCAGTTGCGCCGCGCCCTCGGCGAAACGTGCGCCGTCAAACGGCACGCGGCCGCGCAACATGCCACCCAGTTCTTCGTTGGTCTTGAGCATCTGCTTGAAGATCGCCTTGCGCTGGCCCAGGGGAGAATTGGGATCGACGCCGCCACAGGCGGACAACATCAGGCAGGCCAGCACGGCCATGGAAAATCGTTTTACAAACATCTTGGCCTCGGGGCAAGGAACGGCGGTTAGTATCCTCGGGTCATCGGTAAAGACCAATGCCCCTATCAACAATACGGGTTGTTCGAGCGCCTGACAGCGCTCGAATGGCTGCAAAGGAAATCTTCATGAACAGCCGCATCAAGCCCTGGCACAAAGGCCTGGCATTGACCCTAACGCTGATCGCCCTGTTGGCCGGTTGTAATCGCGGCGAAAAGGTCGAGGAACCGCAGACCCACGCCCTCGCCACCTATGTCAGCGCACCCTGGGAGGCGCTGCCAGCGGTGTCCGATGCAGACCTGCTGGCCGGTTTCGGTTCCTGGCGCAGCGCATGCACCCGGCTCAAGGCCGATGCGACCTGGGGCCCGACCTGTGCAACAGCGGCCAAAGTGCCGCAAACCGCCGTGGCTGTACGCAACTTCCTGAAACAGAACCTGGACGTGTATGGCCTGCGCTCGGGGGACAACAGCCCCAACGGCCTGATTACCGGCTATTACGAGCCGGTCTACCCCGGCAGCCTCACCCAGACCGCCACAGCGAATATCCCGGTGTACGGCGTACCGGAGGACATGATCATCGTGTCGCTGGACAGCCTCTACCCTGAGCTCAAGGGCAAACGCCTGCGCGGCCGCCTCGAAGGTCGCGTGCTCAAGCCGTACGACGATGCGGCCACCATCGAAACCAATGGCGTAAAGGCACCGGTCATTGCCTGGCTGACCGACCCCATGAACCTGCAATTCCTGCAAATCCAGGGTTCGGGACGCATTCAACTGGCTGATGGCCGCCAACTGCGCATCGGCTATGCCGACCAGAACGGCCATCCTTACCGCCCCATCGGACGCTGGCTGGTCGAACAAGGCGAACTGAAAAAAGAAGACGTGACCATGGGCACCATCAGTGCCTGGGCCAAGGCCAACCCGAACCGCATTCCCGAATTGCTCGGCAGCAACCCCAGCTACGTCTTCTTCAACCGCAACCCCGACAGCAACGAAGGCCCGCGAGGCTCGTTGAATGTACCGCTGACCGCCGGTTACAGCGTGGCGGTGGATCGCAAGGTGATTCCGCTGGGCAGCCTGTTGTGGCTATCCACCACTCGCCCCGATGGCAGCACCTTGAACCGGCCCGTCGCCGCCCAGGACACTGGCGGTGCAATTACCGGCGAAGTGCGGGCGGACCTGTTCTGGGGCACCGGCGAAGCCGCCGGACAGTTGGCCGGGGACATGAAGCAACAGGGACAAATCTGGATGCTCTGGCCCAAGGGCATGGCGCTGCCGTCGGTGCCGCAGGTGGCGAACGCGGTGACCGCCAATCCTTGAGGGATGGGGTGATTGTCCCGGCCTCATCGCGAGCAAGCTCGCCCCCACATTGGATCGGGTGTGTACACGAAATATGTATTCACTGAGATCAACTGTGGGAGCGAGCTTGCTCACGATGGGGCCAGCACAGACACCGGGACTCAGGAACCAGGCTCAGACCGAAACGAAAAAGAAACTCAAGACCAACCCCACCCCCACGAACCACACCAGCGAACGCAGAATCGCCCAGTCCGCCAGATAACAAATGATGTAGAGCAGACGGCTGGTGATGAACAGCACCGCCAACACGTTGATAGTCACCAGCTCGGCATTGCCGGCCAGGTGCGCGACGATCACGGCGGCGGCAAAGAACGGGCTGATTTCAAAGCTGTTCAGTTGCGCGGCGAAGGCACGTCGGGGAGCGCCTTCGAGCGAGTCGAGAAAATCCCGGGGGTCGTGGTTATCCTGCAACCGGTATTTCCCACCGGCCTTGGCGATCCCGATACACAAGTAAGGCAGGAGAAAAGCAATCAATACACACCACAGGGCAACCGTCATACCGCACTTCCTTTTTTGAGTTTTATAGAAAATCGAACGTCAGCCATATCGGTCAGAACTTCATCACCAGCATGCCAACCAACACCAGCCCGCAGGCTAAGAGCCGCGGCAAACCGAAAGGTTCTTTCAAGTAACGCATGCCGAACAGCACCACTAGGATCACGCTGATCTCCCGCAGCGCCGCCGCTTCGGCAATCGAGCCCAGTTGCATGGCCCACAGCACCAGAGCGTAGCTGAACAATACGCAGAATCCGACCGCCAACCCCAGCCGCCATTGTTCGCGCCAGAATCGCATGAACGCCGGCCGTTTGCTCACCAGCGCCAGCAATGGGAACGGCCAGGCACTGAGCAGCGTGACCCAGACCAGGTAGTCCAGCGGCTGGGACCAACGCCGCAGGGCGTGGCCGTCGATAAAGGTGTAGCAACCGATGCACAGGCCGATCAACGCCACCACCGGCAACATCGACCAGGGCAGCCGGTCGCCGCCACCGCCCTGCCACAACAGGCAAAGCATGCCGAACGGGATCAGCAAGATACCGATGACCTGCTGGGTCGTCAGTGCTTCACCGGCGAAAATGAATGTCAGGGCCAGCACCACCAGCGGCGACAAGCCACGCATCAGTGGATAGACCAACCCCAGGTCGCCGACCCGATAAGCCTGGATCAGCAAATAGCGGTACAACAGCTCGAACGCCGCCGACGCCAGAATCCACGGCCAGATCTCCAGCGGCGGCAGGGCCACGAACCCCAGGGCCAATGCGACGACCAGCAAGGCGACACTGTCCATGCACGCCACCACCAGCAAACGCTCGCCACTGAACTTGATCAGCGTATTCCACGCCGCATGCAACAGTGCCGCTACCAATACCAAGGCCGTTGCAAGCACGGCACGCTCCTTGTCTGGCTCCCGCCCTCTAGGATCAGCGGGACTCATGAATTGATTCGCTATCGTTTATACTGCAGGCCGATCACGCCGCACTCAGTTGCGCATACATCAATTCCAATAATTTCGCTGTTGTCCCGCTCATTCGAACCGGGGCGCCGGCATGCGTATGCCTGATCCGGGCGTCAAGACTACAGACAGAGACCTTGCGCATGCCACTCGCCTTGCTTGCTTTGGCCGTTGCCGCTTTTGGCATCGGCACGACTGAATTCGTCATCATGGGCCTGTTGCCCGATGTCGCCCGGGACCTGGCCGTGAGCATTCCCCAGGCCGGGCTGCTGATCACCGGCTACGCCCTGGGCGTGGTGTTCGGCGCGCCGATCCTGGCGATCGGCACCGCCAACATGCCGCGCAAGGCCACATTATTGGGCATGACCTTGATGTTCATTCTTGGCAATGTGCTCTGCGCCCTGGCGCCGAACTACACCACGCTGATGGCCGCCCGGGTCATCACCGCACTGTGCCACGGAGCGTTCTTTGGCATTGGTTCGGTGGTGGCAGCCGGGTTGGTGGCGCCAAACAAACGAGCCCAGGCGATTGCCATGATGTTCACCGGCCTGACCCTGGCGAACGTGCTGGGCGTCCCGTTGGGCACGGCCCTGGGTCAATACGCCGGCTGGCGCTCGACCTTCTGGGCGGTCTCGATCATCGGCGTGATCGCGGCCGTTGCCCAATGGGTCTGGCTGCCCAAGGAAATCCCCATGGACAAAGCCAACCTGGCCAGCGAGTTCAAGGTCCTGGGCAAGGTCAACGTATTGCTCGCCCTGGGCATGAGCGTGCTGGCCTCCACCAGTTTGTTCAGCGTGTTCACCTACATCGCGCCGATCCTGCAGGACATCACCGGTGTCAGCCCCCACGGCATCACCGTCATGTTGCTGCTGTTCGGCGTCGGTCTGACGGCGGGCAGTTTCCTCGGCGGGCGCCTGGCGGACCGGCGCCTGCTGCCTGCGCTGGTGGGCATGGCCTTGGCCGTGGTGCTGGTGCTGGCCGCGTTCAGCCAGACCAGCCGGTCGGTGATCCCGGCGGCGATCACCCTGGTGCTGTGGGGCATCTTCGCCTTCGCCCTGTGCCCAATCCTGCAACTGCTGATCATCGACCAGGCCCATGAAGCACCGAACCTCGGCTCAACCCTCAACCAGAGCGCATTCAATCTGGGCAACGCGGCCGGGGCCTGGATGGGTGGATTGGTGGTGGCCAGTGGTGCCGACCTGACAGATCTACCGTGGACCGGAGCAGCGGTCGGCGGCCTCACGGTATTGACCGCCTTGTTCTTTATTCATCGCCAACGACGCTTGGCAGCAGTCGTTGTTTGAGGGCCTGGGACGTCGGCCCTGCCCGTGAACGGGGCGCCTGACATCAGGTTTGTGCCTACTCCGAGTCGTTGCGCCGCGCTGTCGTAGCTGAGGGTTTGTCTTTGGGCAGGCCAACTTCACTGCGGATCTGCGCATGGCTGATCAAAGCGAAGATAAAACTCCCGCCGACGATGTTGCCTGCCAATGTCGGCCCGGCGAAGACCATCCAGAAATCCTCCCAGGACAACTGGCCGGCAAACACCAGGTAGGACACTTCGGCCGAGCCGACGACGATGTGGGTGAAATCCCCAAGCGCCATGAGGTAGGTGATCAGAATGATGATCCACATCTTGGCGCTTTCCATGGAGGGGATCATCCAGACCATGGTGGCGATCATCCAGCCGGAAATGATGCCTTTGGCGAACATCTGGCCGGTGTCGTTCTCCATGACCTTGCGGCCGATCTCCAGGAAAGCCTGGTCGGTGCGCGGGTCGAAAATCGGCAGGTGCAACATCACGTAGGCCACCAGCAAGGTGCCACACAGGTTGCCCACCAACACCACCCCCCAAAGCCGTAGCAACCGACCGAAGTTGCCCAGCGTGGGTTTGCTCATGATCGGCAGCACGGCGGTCAGGGTGTTTTCGGTGAACAGTTGCTGGCGGGCCAGGATCACCGCGAGAAAGCCGGCGCAGTAACCGAAACTGGCGATCACCTTGAAGCCCTCGTGATCCGGCAGCCGGGAGCTGAGCAAGCCCATCGCCATCAGCGACAGGCCCATGGTCAACCCCGCCGCCAGGGCCGACCACCAGAGCGCGGCGATACTGCGCTCCAGTTCCTGGTTGCCCTGGGTGCGGATGATTTCATGCAGCACTGCGGCCCGCGGTGGCTGGTTACGGTCGACTTCGTGCTGTTCCTGCGCCGAAAGATCAGGGGTCTTGCCTTCTTCGTGGGTGTCCATACAGCTCCTGAACCGGTGGCGTGATGTACCTACGACACGCGGCGTTCGGAGCTGTTCAGTGGGACCCCACTCAAATGTGGGCGCGAGCTTGCTCGCGATAGCGGTGGGTCAGTTTGCATCGATGCTGGATGCGCAATCGTCATCGCGAGCAAGCTCGCTCCCACAGGGGATTGGTGGTGGACGCTTATCCTGTGACCGGCCCAGAACCCCTGTGGGAGCGAGCTTGCTCGCGATGGGCGCGCCGCCGATCTCACTCGACGACATCGTCCTTGAACTGATCCTTGACGTAGGTGATCTCGGTCCGCCCATGAGGCGCGGGCAGGCCGTCTTCGCCAAGGTTGACGAAGACCATCTTCTCCACGGTCAAGATGCTTTTGCGGGTGATTTTGTTGCGCACCTCGCAGGTCAGGGTGATGGAGGTGCGGCCAAACTCGGTGGCGGTAATGCCCAGCTCGATGATGTCGCCCTGGCGCGAAGCGCTGACGAAATTGATTTCCGAGATGTACTTGGTGACCACGCGCTGGTTGCCAAGCTGGACGATGGCGTAGATCGCCGCTTCTTCGTCGATCCAGCGCAACAGGCTGCCGCCGAACAGCGTGCCGTTGGGGTTGAGGTCTTCGGGCTTGACCCATTTGCGGGTGTGGAAATTCATGATCACTCCTGAGCGTCTGGCCAATGGATTGCAGCATCATGGCAGACCGGGCGGACAGGCTCTATGTCGCTGCCCCTATAACTGTCATCGGCAATTTCGATTTGCCCGACAGAAACCCTTTTGGAAGATCCGATTAGCCCGTTATAATCGCCACCGCTTTACCGGTCCACCCTTTGGACCGTTCCCGCCACCTGTCCGAGGGGCGCTGCAGCAGGCTCGACCTGTCAGGCTCGGATGGGGCGTTGTTTGTACGGGCCTGCCCGCACGGACACTAAACGCACAACGGCGCCCATTCGCATACATTACGAATGGAGGCTCTTCATGAGCGCTGTTATCACGCCTGCCGCTTTTACCGACTACAAAGTCGCCGACATGTCCCTGGCTGCCTGGGGCCGTCGCGAAATCATCATCGCCGAATCCGAAATGCCAGCCTTGATGGGCCTGCGTCGCAAGTACTCTGGCGAACAGCCATTGAAGGGCGCAAAAATCCTCGGCTGCATCCACATGACCATCCAGACCGCCGTGCTGATCGAAACCCTGGTTGCCCTGGGCGCCGAAGTCCGCTGGTCGTCCTGCAACATCTTCTCGACCCAGGACCAGGCCGCTGCCGCCATCGCCGCTGCCGGCATCCCGGTTTTCGCCTGGAAAGGCGAGACCGAGCAAGAGTACGAGTGGTGCCTGGAGCAGACCATCCTCAAGGATGGCCAGCCGTGGGACACCAACATGATCCTCGACGACGGCGGTGACCTGACCGAGCTGCTGCACAAGAAATACCCGGCCGTGCTGGACAAGGTCCACGGCGTGACCGAAGAAACCACCACCGGCGTACACCGCCTGCTGGACATGCTGGCCAAGGGCGAGCTGAAAATCCCGGCCATCAACGTCAACGACTCGGTGACCAAGAGCAAGAACGACAACAAGTACGGCTGCCGTCACAGCCTCAACGACGCCATCAAGCGCGGCACCGACCACCTGTTGTCGGGCAAGCAGGCGCTGGTGATCGGCTACGGTGACGTGGGCAAGGGTTCGTCCCAGTCCCTGCGTCAGGAAGGCATGATCGTCAAGGTTTCCGAAGTCGATCCGATTTGTGCCATGCAGGCTTGCATGGACGGTTTCGAGCTGGTTTCGCCGTTCATCGACGGGATCAACGACGGCACCGAAGCCAGCATCGACAAGGCCCTGCTGGGCAAGATCGACCTGATCGTGACCACCACCGGCAACGTCAACGTCTGCGATGCCAACATGCTCAAGGCCCTGAAGAAGCGCGCCGTTGTCTGCAACATCGGTCACTTCGACAATGAAATCGACACCGCTTTCATGCGCAAGAACTGGGCATGGGAAGAAGTGAAGCCACAGGTGCACAAGGTTCACCGCACCGGCACTGGCAGCTTCGACCCACAGAACGACGACTACCTGATCCTGCTGGCCGAAGGTCGCCTGGTCAACCTGGGCAACGCCACCGGTCACCCAAGCCGCATCATGGACGGTTCGTTCGCCAACCAGGTCCTGGCCCAGATCTTCCTGTTCGGCCAGAAGTACGCCGACCTGTCGCCGGCCCAGAAAGCCGAGCGCCTGACCGTGGAAGTACTGCCCAAGAAACTCGACGAAGAAGTGGCCCTGGAAATGGTTCGCGGTTTCGGCGGCGTGGTCACCCAACTGACCAAGCAACAGGCTGACTACATCGGCGTCACCGTCGAAGGCCCGTTCAAGCCGCACGCTTACCGCTACTGATCGGCGCCCTTCCCTTTGGAAGCGGGCCTGTGGGAGCAAAGCTTGCTCGCGATGCAGACACCTCGGTCCAGCTATCGGACCGAGGCGATGCCAATCGCGAGCAAGCTCGCTCCCACATAAACCCGCTCCCACAAGGGATATGCAGGCCTCTCCGGCTTACGAGTTTCCAAGGATACGACCATGTCCCAAGACCGTCGCTACAGCTTCGAGTTCTTCCCGACGAAGACCGATGCTGGGCATGAAAAACTGATCGCCACTGCCCGCCAGTTGGCCAGCTACAACCCCGACTTCTTCTCCTGCACCTATGGCGCCGGCGGTTCGACCCGTGACCGCACCCTGAACACCGTGTTGCAGCTCGAAAGCGAAGTCAAAATCCCGGCCGCGCCGCACCTGTCCTGCGTCGGCGACAGCAAGGACGACCTGCGCAGCCTGCTGTCCCAATACAAGGCCGCTGGCATCAAGCGCATCGTTGCCCTGCGTGGCGACCTGCCCTCGGGCATGGGCATGGCCAGCGGTGAGCTGCGCCACGCCAACGAACTGGTGAGCTTCATTCGTGAAGAAACCGGCGAACACTTCCACATCGAAGTGGCGGCGTATCCGGAAATGCACCCGCAAGCACGCAACTTTGAAGACGATCTGCGCAATTTCGTGCGCAAGGCCAACGCTGGCGCCAGCAGCGCGATTACCCAGTACTTCTTCAACGCCGACAGTTATTTCTACTTCGTCGAACGTATCCGCAAGCTGGGCGTCGACATTCCTGTCGTGCCGGGCATCATGCCGATCACCAACTACAGCAAGCTGGCGCGCTTCTCCGACGCATGCGGTGCAGAAATCCCACGCTGGATCCGCAAGCAACTGGAAGCCTATGGCGATGACTCCGCGAGCATCCAAAGCTTCGGCGAGGAAGTCATCACGCAAATGTGTGAGCGGTTGCTGCAAGGCGGTGCACCGGGGCTGCATTTCTATACCCTTAACCAGGCCGAGCCCAGCCTCGCGGTATGGAAAAACCTCAAGCTGCCGCGTTGATTGACTTAACGCAGTGGTAAAAAGAGGCCTTGGCGAAAACCAAGGCCTTTTTTCATTCGGTGGGCGCCTGCCTTAAGCAAATGCGTTTGCATCGGGTGAACACCGCGAGGCCATCCATGAGCACAAAAGGCAATCAAGGCGCAGGCCAGAGCGCTCTAGCTATTTGATGAGCTCTCGTCGTAACCTCAGGCCCATGCCCGCCATTGTCCAGTTGCTAACCGCCCTTCTTCTCTTGTGCCTGAGCGTGACCGCCCAGGCCGAGAAGTTGCGCATTGTCACCGAACCCTGGGCACCTTATGTCTACGAAGAGAACGGCAAGATGCTCGGCCTGGACTACGAAACCACGGCCATTGTGTTCAAGCGCCTGGGCATCGACGTGGAATGGCAGTTCCTGCCCTGGAAGCGTTGCCTGGCGATGCTGGAACAGGGCTTGGCGGACGGTGCGCTGGACATTTTCCACAGCGATGAGCGCGATGCCCTGTTGCTTTACCCCAGCGAACCGCTGTCGGACGTGGAATTCGTGATGTTCTACGCCAACGCCCGCCCCCATCCGTTTCGCACGCTCGACGACCTGGGCGGCCTGACCGTCGGCACCTCGCCCGGTTACCTGTACAGCCAGGCCTTCAGTGAGTCGACTCTGTTCAAACGTGAAGCGGCACCCACCCACGAAGCCAATTTCGGCAAGTTGCAACTGGGTCGGATCGACCTGCTCATCACCGACCGCAGAGTCGGCCGACATGTGCTCGAACAAATGCAGTTGGGCGACCAGATCACCGAAAACCCGGTGGTGGTGAACCGTCAAAGCCAATACCTGGCGGTGCGGCGCAAAGCCGGGATGGATTTGCTGGTGCAACGCTTCAGTGCCGAACTCAAGCGTTTCAAGCGCGAACCGGCCTATGCAGAACTGAGCGCCCGCTACGGCGCAGGTCCGATGACCAAGGCCTCCTCGCCCAGCCGGGCCAGCGCTGAAATAAACCGTTGAGCAGCAGGAAAGCGGCGCGGGGCGTTTGCTCTGTTATACTCCGGCCTTCCCGCCAGGCTCACGCCCGGACGCCCGGTCTTGCAAAAGGCATCCCGACACCGCTACAGCGCAGCCTACAGCCCGCGCGAGCCTTGTCCGGACCCGCCTTCGAGGCCCGGCAGGACCGGACGGGATGACGTCTTTTGGTTGAACGTCATTCGCGCCCGGCAAGACTATCCCATTGGGCCAGGCCCTCACTAAAACAGGATTACTCATGTCCTTTGCTTCCCTCGGTCTCTCCGAGGCTTTAGTCGGCGCCATCGAAGCCGCCGGCTATACCCAGCCTACCCCGGTGCAACAGCGGGCCATTCCCGCCGTGTTGCAAGGTCGCGACCTGATGGTCGCGGCGCAGACAGGTACTGGTAAAACCGGCGGTTTCGCCCTTCCGATTCTGGAGCGGTTGTTTCCCAACGGTCACCCAGACAAATCCCAGCGTCATGGCCCGCGCCAACCGCGCGTACTGGTCCTGACCCCTACCCGCGAACTGGCGGCCCAGGTACACGAGAGCTTCAAGGTCTACGCTCGCGACCTGAAGTTCGTCAGCGCCTGCATTTTTGGCGGCGTCGGCATGAACCCCCAGGTCCAGGCCATGTCCCGTGGCGTCGATGTACTGGTGGCCTGCCCCGGTCGCTTGCTTGACCTGGCCGGCCAGGGCAGCGTCGACTTGTCCCACGTTGAAATCCTCGTGCTGGACGAAGCCGACCGCATGCTCGACATGGGCTTCGTCCATGACGTGAAGAAAGTTCTCGCCCGCCTGCCCGCCAAGCGCCAGAACCTGCTGTTTTCGGCGACGTTCTCCAAGGACATCACCGACCTGGCCGGCAAGCTGCTGCACAACCCGGAGCGCATCGAAGTCACGCCGCCGAACACCACGGTCGAGCGTATCGAACAGCGTGTGTTCCGCCTGGCGGCCAGCCACAAGCGTGCCTTGCTGGCGCACCTGATCACCGCTGGCGCCTGGGAACAGGTCCTGGTGTTCACCCGTACCAAGCACGGCGCCAATCGCCTGGCCGAGTACTTGGACAAGCATGGCCTGCCAGCCGTGGCGATCCACGGCAACAAGAGCCAGAACGCCCGTACCAAGGCCCTGGCCGATTTCAAGGCCGGCGAAGTGCGCATCCTCGTGGCCACCGACATCGCCGCCCGTGGCCTGGACATCGACCAGTTGCCCCACGTGGTCAACTTCGAGTTGCCGAACGTCGATGAAGATTACGTTCACCGTATCGGCCGTACCGGCCGGGCCGGTCGTTCGGGCGAAGCGATCTCGCTGGTCGCGCCGGACGAAGAAAAGCTGCTCAAAAGCATCGAGCGCATGACCAAGCAGAAAATTGCCGACGGCGACCTGATGGGCTTCGATGCCAGCACCATCGAGGCCGAGAAGCCTGAAGTACGCGAACGTCCGGATGTGCGCAATCCGCGCAATGCCCGTGGCCCACGCGGTGACGGCCCGAACGGCGGTGGTGGTGGCGGCGGTCGCAAAGACAAAGGCAAGGACAAGGGCAAGGAAAAATCGGCCAGCAACAGCAATGGCCGCGGCGAACGCCCTGCCCGCGAGCAGAAGCCCCGCGAAGGCACCCCGGCCCGTGAGCAGCAGCGCCCGGCCCCGCGCGCCGCAGCCGATCGTGCTCCAGACGAGTTCCTGGACGACGACGTAGACAACTTCGGTAACCGCGTCGACTACGTGCCGCAGCAGAAACCGGCCCAGGGCCGCGGTCGTCGCCCAGGTGCCCCGGCACAGGGCGCCGGTGCAGGCGCTCCGCGCAGTGGCCAGCCACAAGGTCGCCAGAACGGTCCGCGCAACAGCAACGGCTCGTCCACCGGCACCCCGCCGGCCAAGCGCAGCGGCCCACGCAACGGCGCCCCGCGTGACGGCCAGGCCCGTCGCGACGACACCCGCCCGCGCCGCCCGGCCCGTGACGACCAGCCTCGCCAGGAACCCGCCGTGCAGAACCCGCGCAGCAACCAGCCGAAGATCATGCACAAGGAATCGAAAGCCGATCGCTTCCCGACGCCTGAGCAGCTGGATCAACTGCCAAGCCGCCCACGGGGCGAAAAACCGGCATTGCTGACGCGCAATCGCTGAGTTTTTCCAAGCCGTAAAAAAAGCCCCAGGTCTCGCGACCTGGGGCATTTTTTTGGTCCTACACAATTCCAAATGTGGGAGCGGGCTTGCTCGCGAATGCGTTCTATCAGGCAATATTTTATCGACTGACCCACCGCATTCGCGAGCAAGCCCGCTCCCACAGAAGTCCTGCGCTGTTTATTCGATTTTCATGTGGCAATAAAAAACGCCCCTGATCGCAAGACCAGGGGCGTTTTTTGTCAGGCGCGAAGGTTACTTCGCTTTGACACCTTCAAACGAGACGTACAGTTCGACCGCATCGGAGGTTGGACCCAGGTCTTTCTGCTTGCCGAAGTCCGAACGCTTGATGCTGGTGGTGCCTTCGAAGCCCGCACGGTAGCCGCCCCATGGATCCTTGCCTTCACCCAGGAAGGTGGCCTTGACCACAACCGGCTTGGTCACGCCCAGCAGGGTCAGGTCACCGGTCACATCGGCGGTTTCCTTGCCATCGGCGTTTTTGCCGGTGGATTTGACGCTGGTGGAAACGAAGGTGGCCTTGCCGAATTTGCTGGCGTTCAGGAAATCAGCGCTGGCGATGTGCTTGTCGCGCTCGGCGTGATTGGTGAACACACTGGCGGTATTCACGTTGAACTCGATCTTGCTGGCTTCAGGCTTGGCGGCGTCGAAGCTGAACTTGCCGTCGATGTCCTTGAAGGTACCGGTGATGTAGCTATAGCCCAGGTGGCTGATCTTGAAGTCGACGAAGGCGTGCTGGCCTTCCTTGTCGACGACGTAGTCGGCAGCCATGGCCTGACCGGCCGACAGCAGGGCAGAACCAATTGCCAGGGCGGCGAGCGTCTTTTTCAACATGCTTTCTATTCCTTTGGAGTCGAGGTTGAACATCAGGCTTGGCGCCCCAGCATTCGCTTGAGGGTCGCGTCACGGTCGATAAAGTGGTGTTTCAATGCTGCCAACGCATGAAGGCCGGAAAAAATCACCAGCGCCCATGCCAGGTAGAAGTGAATCTCACCGGCGACGTCTGCCTGATCGGGCAGTCCGGACACCAGCGCGGGTACTTCAAACAGGCCAAACACCGGAATCCCGACACCGTCTGCGGTGGAAATCAGGTAACCGGCAATCATCACGGCGAACAACCCGAGATACAGTGCGCTATGGCCAAGCCTGGCGCCGACGCGGGTCAGGCGGCCATAGGTTGGCAGGGTCGGTGGTGGCGGGCTGACAAACCGCCAGATCACCCGCAGCAACATGACCGCCAGCAGCACCAGGCCAATGCTCTTGTGCAGGTCCGGCGCATCTTTGCGCCAGGTACTGTAGTAATCCAGGCCGACCATCCACAGGCCCAGGGCGAACAGCCCGTACACCACCAGCGCAACGCCCCAGTGCACAGCGATACTGACCCAGCCATAGCGAGAAGAAGAGTTGCGAAGCTGCATTGCTCATATCCTGTAAAAACTGCGATCAAGACTAGCGAGTTATCTATCGAGTTAAAGCGGAAAATTTCGCTTTGAAATATCGAGAAATACGATCTTGAGTCTGGAGGGGGTGGGTTAAGGAAAGATTAAAGCCAATACAATGCGTGATATCAGGACGGGCCTCATCGCGAGCAAGCTCGCTCCCACACTGGCCGAGCGCAATCCCTGTGGGAGCGAGCTGGCCCACGATAGTGGCTCAAGCAAAAAAAAGCGCGGCTGACATGCCGCGCTTTTTTCTGTCACCGAGCCTTACTGAGCCTTGGTCTCAGTCGCTGCCGGCGTTGTCGCTGCCGGCTTGGCCGCCGGTTTCTTCGCCGGCGTAGCTTTCTTCACCGGCGCTTTTTTAGCCGGGGCCTTGGCGGCTGGTTTTTTCGGCGCTGGTTTGGTCGCGGCTTTCTTGGCCGGCTCAACCTTCGCCGGGGCTGGCGCGGGAGGCTCCACCGGGGCCGGCGCTGGGGCGGGGGCCGGCACGGGAGCAGGTGCTACCGGCTCTGGCGCCTTCACCGGCTCCGGCTTCTTGTCGTCATCCGAACCGCCAAACAGGTTGCTAAAGAAGTTGCCCTTCTTCGCGGCCACCGCACCGGCCGCTGCCGCTGTGGCCGCCGGAGCCACCTTGGCCGGTTCAAACGACTTGCCGGCCGCCAGGTCTTCAACCTGGCTGGCTGCCCGCTGGCCGCTGCGCAACGCACCTTCCAGAGTGCCCGGATACAAGGTGTCGGTGTGCTCGCCGGCAAAGGCTACGCGTTGCAATGGCTTTTCCCACAGGCGCCAGTACTTGCTGATCTGGCCCGGGCCAAAGGCCAGGTACGCGCCGCCCATGGATGGGTCGGTGCTGTAGCGGCGGATCTCATAGCCGGTGAACGCGCCACGGGCCTGTGGATAAAACGCGTGCAGGCGGATCAGCACCTGATCGACCATCTGCTTGTCGCCGAAGGCTTGCATCACCCGGGCGTTGTCGCCGGACAGGTTGATGACCACGTTGGCGCCGCCCTTCATGGCCGGCTCGATCCACATCATGCCCAGGCCGGTGTTGCTGTAGATCTCGCCCGACATGCGCGCCTTGCTGTCCCAGACCGGAGTCTTGAACTTGAGCATGATCTGGTCGCGCCAGCCGTAGTTGGTCCCCTTGATCGCGCCTAGATGCTGGGCGTCCAGGGCCGGGGTCAACTGGATCTTGTTCAGCGCCCGCAATGGCACCGCCAGCACCACGTAGTCAGCCTGGTAGCCAACGCTGCCGACCTTCACGGTCACGCCGTCCTTATCCTGGGAGATGGCCGACACCGGCGAGTTGGTCTTGATGGTCTTCAGTTGTTTGACGAACGCCTGGGCCAGCACCGGACTGCCGCCGAGCAGGCGCGAGGCCCGCAAGTCGCGGTCGGACACGCCGCGATAGACGCGGTTCTGCTGGGCGAAATACAGCAGCGACAGGCGCGAAGGTTCGTCATAACGGGTACGGATTTCCTGGTTCACCAACTGACGCGCCGTGGCCGGCAGTTGCAGGCGATCGAGCCAGTTGGACACGGTGATCTGGTCCAACGCGTGCAACGTGTTGTTGGCCGCCGGGTTTTGCGGGTCTTCGATGGAGCGCGCCAGATCATCCAGGGTGGTTTCGTAGCGCTTGAGGGCTTCGGCGGTGGCCGGCTGCTTGGTCGCCAGGTCGGCGGCGGTGAAGTAGGTGCCGTCGATCAGGTAGCTGGGGGTGCGCACGAATTCCGGAGCCGACGTGGTGCTCAGCTTGAAGGTGGAGACGTACTTGTTCAGCACCGGCTGGGTCTTCTCGTTGCCGATCCATTCGCTGGTGGCCATGCCCGAGCGACCGCCCAGGCTCGGCTTGGCTTCCAGCAGCGTCACGGCCCAGCCTTTGTTCTGCAACTCATAGGCCGCGGTGAGCCCCGCCAGGCCGCCGCCGATGACGATGGCCGTCGGTTGTTTGTCCTTGGCCAGCGCCGAAACGCTGAACAGCCCTATCATTACCAGCGCACAGGCGCGCAGCCAACCAGCAGACATTCAACGAACTCCGGATTAAACGTAGGAAATTTCAGCTTTCGAGCCAGGCGGCTCGCGGTTTTTCGAGCAAGTATGCTCAGGGAACGGCGAAGAATACGACAGCCATCATAACGCCGCCAGCGACGTCTATCGCCTCACTCAAAGTAGCGCCAATGACACAATGGGTTGTCCCCAGGGCCGCCATTGCATAGGCTTGCGCGATTGTTTTGCCCGCGCCCGCCGCGAGCCGCCTCGAGGAGACTGTAAATGGGCCTGAATAACCAGTGGATGCAACGCGACCTCGCGGTGCTGTGGCATCCCTGCACCCAGATGAAAGACCACGAACAGCTACCGCTGATCCCCATCAAGCGCGGTGAAGGCGTGTGGCTGGAAGATTTCGAAGGCAAGCGCTACCTCGATGCCGTCAGTTCCTGGTGGGTCAATGTGTTCGGCCACGCCAATCCGCGCATCAACCAGCGCATCAAGGACCAGGTCGATCAATTGGAGCATGTGATTCTCGCCGGCTTCAGCCATCAACCGGTGATCGAACTGTCCGAGCGCCTGGTGAAGATGACGCCCGAGGGCCTGACTCGATGCTTCTACGCCGATAACGGCTCGTCCTGCATCGAAGTGGCGATGAAGATGAGCTTCCATTACTGGATCAATCGCGGCCGGCCGGACAAGAAGCGCTTCGTCACCCTGAGCAACAGTTACCACGGCGAAACCATCGCAGCGATGTCGGTGGGCGATGTGCCGCTGTTCACTGAAACCTACAAGGCGCTGTTGCTGGACACGATCAAGGTGCCGAGCCCCGACTGCTACCACCGCCCCGAAGGCATGGGCTGGGAAGAACATTCGCGCAATATGTTCGCCGCTATGGAGCAGACCCTCGCCGAGCACCACGACACAGTGGCGGCAGTGATCGTCGAACCGCTGATCCAGGGCGCTGGTGGCATGCGCATGTACCATCCGGTGTACCTGAAGTTGCTGCGCGAAGCCTGCGACCGCTATGGCGTGCACCTGATCCACGATGAAATTGCCGTCGGCTTCGGCCGCACCGGGACAATGTTCGCCTGTGAGCAGGCCGGCATCACCCCGGACTTTCTCTGCCTGTCCAAGGCCCTGACCGGCGGCTACCTGCCGCTGGCGGCGTGCGTGACCACCGACGAGGTCTACAGCGCGTTCTACGACGACTACCCGACCCTGCGCGCCTTCCTGCATTCCCACAGCTACACCGGCAACCCGCTGGCCTGCGCGGCGGCCCTGGCGACGCTGGATATCTTCGAAGAAGACAACGTCATCGAAAGCAACCTGGCCTTGGCCCAGCGCATGGCGAGCGCCACCGCGCACCTGGCCGATCACCCGAACGTCGCCGAAGTGCGCCAGACCGGCATGGTGCTGGCCATTGAGATGGTCAAGGACAAGGCCAGCAAAACCGCGTACCCGTGGCAGGAACGGCGTGGCCTGGCGGTGTTCCAGCATGCCCTGGAGCGCGGTGCATTGTTGCGGCCTCTGGGCAGCGTGGTGTATTTCCTGCCGCCGTATGTCATCACCCCTGAGCAGATCGATTTCCTCGCCGAAGTGGCCAGCGAAGGCATCGACATCGCCACTCGGGACAAGGTCAGCGTGTCGGTGCCGAAGGACTTTCACCCGGGCTATCGCGACCCGGGCTGAGCCTGGGCCACCGCCATCGCGGGCATGCCTTGCTCCCACAGAGAAGTGCGAGCCCACTGTGGGAGCAAGGCTTGCCCGCGATGAGGCCGCGAGCTTCAACCACGATCACTTTTTCTTGCAGAGACTCCACATGAGACTGTCCCGCTTCTTCATCGACGCCCCCCTGGGCCTCGGCGACCATGAACTGCCTGAAGCCCAGGCCCATTACATCGGCCGGGTGCTGCGCATGGCCGAGGGCGATGCGGTGCAGGTGTTCGACGGTTCCGGCCAGGAGTTTCGCGGCACCTTGGCCGAAGTCGGCAAGAAGCGCGTGCGGGTACAACTGGACGAGCAGTTCGCCGGCCAATCTGAATCGCCGCTGCGCATTCACCTCGGCCAGGGCCTGTCCCGGGGCGAGCGCATGGATTGGGCGATCCAGAAAGCCACGGAGCTGGGGGTCAGCGAGATCACACCGATTTTCAGCGAACGCTGCGAAGTACGCCTCAAGGACGAACGCGCCGACAAACGCCTGCTGCACTGGCGCCAGGTGGCGATCAGCGCCTGCGAACAGTGCGGGCGCTCCACCGTGCCGGTGATCCACCCGCCGCTGCTGCTGGCCGACTGGTTGAAGCAGGCCGAGGCCGAACTGAAGCTGGTGCTGCATCCGGTGGCCGAGCCGCTGGTCAGCCATGCCAGGCCGTCGACCCTGGCGTTCCTGATCGGCCCCGAAGGTGGGTTGTCGGAGGCCGAGGTCGAGCAGGCCAAAACCGCCGGCTACCACGCCGCCCGCCTCGGCCCCCGTGTGCTGCGCACCGAAACCGCGCCGGTGGTAGCGTTGGCGGTGGCGCAGCAGTTGTGGGGGGATTTCTAGTTTCCTGCGCCCACTGAAGATCAATGTGGGAGCGAGCTTGCTCGCGATTGCGGTTCAACATTCAGCATGGATGCAAGCTGATGCACCGCAATCGCGAGCAAGCTCGCTCCCACAATGGATCAGCTGTGTTCAGGCGTCAGAGCACATAGAACAGAATCGCCACGAAGTGCAACAGACTGCCGGCCATGACAAACAAGTGCCAGATACCATGGGCGTGGCGCAACCGGTGGTCGAGGGCGAAGAAGATAATGCCGACGGTGTACAACACGCCGCCCGAGGCCAGCCAAGCGAACCCGGTGCTGCCCAAGGCCGCGAGCAGGGGCTTGACCGCCACCAGCACGATCCAGCCCATCACGGCGTAGATCACGATCGACAGGATCCGCGCTTCGGAACGCGGCTTGATTTCCTGCAAGATACCAATCACCGCCAGTCCCCAGACGATCCCGAACAACGTCCAGCCCCAAGGCCCGCGCAGGGTCACCAGGCAGAACGGGGTATAGCTGCCCGCGATCAACAGGTAGATCGAAAAGTGATCGACCTTCTGCATGATTTCTTTTTTGCGCCCGCGCACGCTGTGGTAAACCGTCGAAGCGCTGTACAGCACCAGCAAGGTAAACCCGTAGATCGCCACGCTGACGATCTTCCAAGGATCGCCGGCCATCCCGGCAATCACCAACAACCACACCGCCCCGATGAAAGCAGCCACCGCCCCGACCAGGTGCGTCCAGGCGTTGAGTCGTTCGCCGTGATACATCCCATCCCACCTCACATTCCAGAACAGACGCCAAGGCTCAGGCTTGGCGTCTCAAAGTGCAATGTTTTGCTTCAAGCCAGCCAAATACAAAACCTGTGGCGAGGGAACTTGCTCCCGCTTGAGTGCGCAGCGCTCACAAAATCTTGGGGGCGGCTACGCCACCCAGCGGGAGCAAGCTCCCTCGCCACAATTGAAGGTCCTTCAACCGATATTCGCCGCGGTTGAATTTCCTCATCACAAAGGCCTATTGGGGCACAATCAGGTCATACGAATAAGAGTCCGCCCCATGCTGATCGACGAAGAATTGACCCTGAAAAAACTCGAGGTGTTCCTGGCCTTCATGCGCACCGGCAACCTGGCGCGGGCGGCGGCCGAGTTGCAGACCAGCAACGTCAGTGTGCACCGGGCCATTCACTCGCTGGAAAGCGCCCTGCGCTGCCCGTTGTTCAAGCACGAAGGCCGCAACCTCACGCCGCTGGAAAGCGCTTACGTGCTGGAGGAGCGTGCGCAGAAGCTGATCCAGGACGTGGTCGATAGCGTGCGCCTGACCCGCGAAGCCGCCGGTTTCTCCGCCGAGCGCTTCAAGCTCGGCTCGCTGTATTCGCTGACGGTCAAGACCGTGCCGCAGTTGATCATGGGCCTGAAGATCCGCCGTAGCGAACTCAATATCGACCTGATCATGGGCTCCAACATCGACCTGCTGTACAAGCTCAAGAACATGGAAGTCGATGCGATCCTGGTGTCCCTGGACGACAGCGTCAACGACCCGGACTGCGAGCATATCGAGCTGTTTTGCGATGACATTTTCCTCGCCACGCCAGCCGACTCACCCTTTGCCCAGCGCTGCGAAGTCGACCTGGCCGAAGTCCGCAACGAGACGTTCATCACCCTGACCCAGGGCTTCGCCACGCACCAGGACGGCGTCCGGGTGTTCAAGCAGGCGGGGTTCGAGCCGAAGGTGGCGATGCAGGTCAACGACATCTTCACCCTGCTGAGCATGGTCAGCTCCGGGGTGGGTTATGCCTTGCTGCCGGGCCGGATTGCGGCGGTGTATGAAAACCGGGTGAAGCTGATCCCGTTGCAGGAAAAGTACCGGCTGCAGCAGCACATCGGCGTGGTGTTCCTCAAGGCCAAGGAGCGGGATCCGAACCTGCTGGCGCTGTTGGCCGAGTGCCGGATGTATGCCAATCGCCAGGCTTGAAACCCAGTTATCCCCCATCGCGAGCAAGCTCGCTCCCACAGGGACACGCGGTCAACTGTGGGAACGAGCTTGCTCGCGATGGCGCCAATACTTTCAATGAGGATTGAAAGCCCTACCCCAGCAACCCCCGCATGATCAGAAACAGCAACGAAGGCCCCAACAAGCACCCCAGCGCTGTATAAAACGCCGCCGTCAGGCAACCATACGGCACCAGCTTCGGATCGGTGGCCGCCAACCCACCGGCCACGCCGCTGGAGGTGCCCATCAAACCACCGAAAATCACCGCGCTACGTGGGTTATTGAGGCCAATCAACGGCGCCACGAACGGCGTCGCCACCATCACCAGGATCGCCTTGATCAACCCGGCGGCAATGGACAGGGCCATCACCTCGGAACTGGCCCCGATCGCCGCCCCGGTCACCGGCCCGACGATGTAGGTCACCGCCCCGGCGCCAATGGTGGTCAGGCTTACCGCATCGGTGTAACCGAAGGCCATCGCCACGCCCACGCCGGCAATGAACGACGTAGCGACGCCGACGAACAACGCCAGCACCCCGACGAAGCCGGCGCGTTTGAGTTCCTCGACACTCACGCCGAACGCCGTGGCGACGATGGCGAAGTCCCGCAGCATGGCACCGCCCAGCAAACCAATCCCGGACAGCAGCGGGATGTCCACCACGCCCTTCTGCCCGCCGGTCATCGCCCCACCGATGTAGGAGAGCACCAGCCCCAGCAGAATGGCGATGGCCGAACCATGCAGGCGGCCTTTGGTGAACGTGTCGCTGATCCAGTAGGACACCCACATGGTGATGCCGACAATGGCAAAACCGCTGATCAGGCCGTAGCCGGTGATGACTTTCATCATGGATTCGTACATGGCAATCACCCGACCGTCTTGACGGAAACATCGGCCTGAGGATCTTTGTTGCCAATGCGTACCAGCACCGGCACCAACGCAAAGGCAATCACCACCGCCAGGGTCCCGGCCAGGATCGCCATCGGCCCGCCCTTGAGCGCACCGTAGACATTTTGCTGCGCCGCCATCGCCACCACGATGGGGATGTAGATCGCGCTCCAGAACTCTACGCCGGCCTCGGATTTGCCCTTGAACAAGCCGCGTTTGCTCAGGTAACTGCCCAGGCCGATCAACAGCAGCATCGCAATGCCGACGCCGCCGACGTTAGCCGGCACGCCGATCAATTTGCCTAGCAGCTCGCCGATAAAAATACCCGCCAGGGTACAAAAGGCCAGAAACGCCACACCGTAAATAATCATTGTTTTAATCCTCAAAATGCATCGTCGAAGTTGTTGTTTTTGTGCTTCGCCAGCTTGAGTCGGTGGTCTAGGGTTGGCGGCTTCCCTCCTCACGCAACAGCGCCTGCAAGGTATCGAGCCGGGCGCCGTCGAAAGCCATGACCGTGCCCTGCTCGAATACCCGGCGCGCCAGCCCGGTCAATACCGCACCGGGCGGCAGTTCGATCTGCAACCGCACGCCGCGCTCGTAGGCGCTTTGCACCGTGCCGCGCCAATCGACGACGCGGCACATGTTGAAGGCCAGGTCGTCGCGCAGGGCCTCGGTGTTAATGACCGGCCGGGCACGGCTGCCACTGAGATAGCCCAGGGTGGGTGCTTTCAACGTCACATCGGCAAACGCTTGGGCCAATGCTTGCGCCGGAGTCTCCAGCAACGGGCAATGGGACGGCACGCTCACCGCCAGTCGACAAGCCTTGCCCGCACCCAGGCTTCGCGCCTGTTTGGCAACGCTGCTCATGGCCTCGTCGCTGCCCGCGATAACCACCTGATTATCCGCATTGATGTTGGCCAGGTAGACCGGTGTGCGGTCGCTGTGCACCTGCGCCAGCAACGCTTCCACTGCCGCCAGGTCCAGGCCGATGATCGCGGTCATGCCGTAGCCTTGCGGATACGCCTGTTGCATCAACTCGCCGCGCAGGCTGACCAGCCGCAGCGCATCCTCGAAGCCCAGCGCCCCGGCAACGACCGCCGCCGGATACGCACCGATGGACAGACCCGCCACATAGTCCGGCGCTGGGGCCTGTTCCAGCAATCGGCGGGCCGCCGCCACGCCGGCGATCAGCAGGCACAGTTGCACCGCACGGGTCGATTGCAACGCCTCGGCGCTGTCCAGTCGCAGGACGTCTTCACCGAGCACATCCCCCGCCTCGTCCAGGATCCGCGGCGCCAACCCATGGAGCATGCCCACTCGCTGCGCACCCTGGCCGGGAAAGACGAAGAGGCTGCTCACGCGACCTGCCCCACTGAAGGTTGCCAAGGATCGCTCACCAGCCGGGCCTGAACGTCATCCTTGAGCAAGACCCGACGGGACGAACCCGCCCATTCGCGCAGGGCCACGGCGCCGCAAGGGGTTTGCAATTGCATGTCCACAGCGCATACCGAGGCATCCAGTAGCGTCAGCAACTTCCTGGCCTGGAGCCGATCCAGACAGTCCGGCGTGCGCAGGATCAGGTCCAGGTCACTGCGCTCATGCAGCGCCTCGATCCCCGTGGCGAGCTCGAACCCGGCACTACCGCTGACGCCCCAGGTCCAGCCGCTGGCGTCGAGCAGCGGGCGCAGTTGGGACAGCGCTTGCAGGGCTGGCAAGTCGCGAGTCGAGGCAACGTGACAAAGGTCTTCCGGCGTGACACGACGGGCAATCGCCGTGATCGCCATCGACGTTGCATAACGCTGCTCGCGCAAGCGCCCGCGCACGCCGACCGCGATTCGATCCGGCGTCATCAGCGCTCGCCGAACCACCACCGGTTGACCGGCGGTGATCGACTCGACCACCCATGCCGGCGCATCCGCTGGCAACTGTTGCGGGGTCATCCCCCACAGCAGATCATGGGCCAGAAACGTACTCACCACTGCTCTCTCAGCAGTTGGCGAACCCGGCTCGACGCGATACGGTTGTACGCACCCAGACGTCCGCTCAGGTCACGCGGCCCCGCCTCTACATCTTCAATCGCCTGGAGCAGACACGCCGTCACCCGCTCCAGATCCTCCGCCAACGGCTGCTCGATCTGTTCCACCGACAAGGTTTCCCACAACAGACCCAGGCTGGCAAAACTGTCGATGTCATAGGCCATCGGCGGCACACTGGCGGCCAACGCCTCAAGCTCTTCAACACTGCGCAAGGTCACCCGCGCCGCCGAAGCCTTGCCCATGGCGTGGACCATCACGCCCGGATCGCGCAGGGCAATCAACCGGTTGGCCTGGTAGCCGTGGGCCAGGAACGCCCCCGACATCGCCTTGCCCACCAGCAAGCCAATCACCGGATGCCCGGCCAATCGGGCGCGGGCGTAGCTGTCCGCCGCACCGGCCAAGGCCTGATGAATGCCCAGGGCTTCTTCGCGCCGGCCATAGGCCTGGCTCGGCACATCGACAATGGCGATCAGCGCACGCTTGTTGACCGCATCACGGTCGGCGTCAATCGCCTCATCCACCGCCTTGGCCAGGCCCCAGCCTTCCAGCAAGCCGACTTCGCCGTTGCGTGCCCGCGGGAAGCGGTTGTCGGGATCAGCCACCACCGCGAGCAGGCGTACGGTTTGCTCGCCCAACCTGGTGTCTGTGACTTTCAACGAAGCCGGCAAGCCTTCCAGCGGTTTGGCGTCGCCACTCAGGGCCTCGAACCAGCGCAAGCCTCTCAATGAATACGAACTCATGGGCGTTCTCCCTGATACAGCTGACGAACCGCTACCGGTTCGATTTGCACGGCAGTGTCCAAGCGGGCCAGGCGCTGCAGGAACAACTCGGCCTGGCCGCTGCGGTGTTGCGCGGGCACGCCCAGGTGCAGCAACTGGCTGACCTGTTGGCGGATCTGCGTCACATCGTCGGCCGCATAACGGTCCACCAATCCTGTGGCGAACCGCTGCTCGCCGCCGGTCAGACTCCAGATGAACGGGCGGTCGCGGGAGTCGTATTCGTCGAGGCCGGCTTCCTGCTCGATCACTTGTGGACCGTTCAGGCCCAGCCGCGCTTCCCGCGTCACCAGCAGATAACTGCACAGCCCAGCGGCAATGGACATGCCGCCAAAGCAACCGACGCTGCCGGCGACCACGCCAACTACCGGCTGGTACTGGCGCAAATCGACAATCGCCGAATGGATCTCGGCAATCGCCGCGAGCCCGAGGTTGGCCTCCTGCAACCGTACGCCGCCGGTTTCCAGCAGCAGCACAGCGCGGGTCGCAATGCCTTTGCGGTTGTCTTCGGCCGCCAGCTCCAACGCACCGGCAATCTTCGCCCCGCCGACTTCGCCGAGGCTGCCGCCCTGGAACGCACCTTCGATAGCGGCGATCACCACGGGCAGGCCCTCGAGCGTGCCCTTGGCGATCACCACGCCGTCGTCACTTTGCGGCACCACGCCTTGGCGCAAGAGCCACGGCGACATGATCCGCTGGAACGGGTCGAGCAACTCACGGAACGTGCCGTCATCGAGCAAGGCCTTGGCCCGTTGTCGGGCACCGAGTTCGACGAAGCTGTGCTTGTTGAGCAACGCTGCGCTGTCAGTCATGGCCGATCTCCTCGAAGCCCTGTTCCAGGCGCAAACGCACCACGCCAGGGGTGGCGCCGAAATCATGGATGTCGATGGACAGGGCCGGTGGCGTCTGGCCGTCGAACATGCGGGCGAACAGATGTTGCCAGCGTTGCTCGCTGCCATTGACCGAGGTCTGCACCTGGATGGTCAGCTTGCCCGCCAGACCCGGTTCAATCAGCACTTCCAGGTCGCCCGAGCCGACGCAGCCCACCAGCGCCCGGCCCCGTGGCGGCTGCCCGGCGGGGAATTCAAAGGATAAGGTTTCCATCAGCACACTCCAGGGAAGAGGCCATCGCCGCGTTCGATACGGTCGAGAAACAGGCAGGCGGCGAGCAGATCGGCAGCGCCACCGGGCGAGGCGTTCAAGGCAATCAGTTGTTGGTCCAGCGCGTGCAACTGACGACGACCGCCCAGGCTCGCACTACCACCGGCATCAAGCACCGCCCTGGCGCCCTGTTGCATGGCCTGCAAACCCGGCTCGCCGGCGCGGTAGAGCACGCAGGTGTCGGCCAGGGTGGTCATTATCGCCAGCAAGGCATCGAGCCGGGCGTTCTGCTCGCCCGCCCCCGCCGCACGACTGCGCTTGAGCTGCGGCAGGCCCAGGCCCGTCACCGCCGGGAACGCCAGTTGCGCTTCTTCCCGGGCTCCGCGCACGCCGTAGCGCTGGGCGACCTGGGCGCCGTGGCTCAGGGGTTGCGGCGCGTAGCGGTCGTTGAGTAAAGCCAGGCGGGCGGCACGTAGCGTGACGGCACTGGCGACGTTGGATTCAGGCTCCAGCGCCGTCGCCGCCACGAGCAAGCCCAAGGCCCAGATCGCCCCGCGATGGGTATTCACGCCGTCGGTGGTCGTGAGCATCGCCGCTTCCCCCTCACGGCCGATGCGCCCGAGGGCTTCGCGTAACGGCAGGCCGATTTCGCCGCATTCAAGGGCGGCCTCAGCCATTTCCTTGAACGCCGGCCACAGCGACAGCGCCGAGGCGTGCATCAGGCCCAGGTGCAGGTCGGTGTGGGCGCCATTGCCACGACGGTCCACCAAAGCCGGTTTAGGTGACAGGTCGGCTTCGTCGATCAGCACATCCACCGCCATGTCTGCCAGGTGCTCGGCCAAGGACAGTTTTTTCGGTCGCAGGTTGAAGGCGTGCATTTACCAACTCCTGAATTTGGCGGGCGGGTTGTAGAGGCCACCGGACCATTCCACCAGATCGGCCACGCTCTTGGCCGCGAGCAATTCGCGGGTGGCGTCGGTGCGACGGATGCCGAGGTCTTCGGGCAAGGCGATCAGCCCTTCGCGGCGCATGCGCGCGGTGTCTTTCGGATCATGGCGCAAACCGATGGTGGTGACCCCGGCCACGGCGGCGATCATCGCCTGCCGTTCTTCCAGGGAGCGGGCCTTGTACAGGTAGGCAATGCCCTCCTCGGTCAGCAGATGGGTGACGTCGTCGCCGTAGATCATGATCGGCGCCAGGGGCATGCCAGCCTTCTTCGCCACGTCCACGGCGTCGAGGGTCTCGACGAAAGTCGGTTTACCGCCCTCCTGGAACGTCTCGACCATCTGCACCACCAGTTTCTTGCCGCGCTCGAGCAGCGGCGCCTCGCCATCGCCGTGACGCATGTCGAGCCAGGCCGGCGTGCCGTGACGGCGACCGCGGGGGTCGTGGCCCATGTTCGGCGCACCGCCGAAGCCGGCCAAGCGGCCCCGGGTGACGGTGGAGGAATGGCCGTCGCCGTCCACTTGCAGGGTGGCGCCGATGAACAGGTCCACCGCGTACTGCCCGGCCAGTTGGCAGACCATGCGGTTGGAGCGCAGCGAGCCGTCGTGGCCGGTGAAGAACACGTCGGGGCGGGCGGCGATGTAGTTTTCCATGCCCAACTCGGTGCCGAAGCAATGCACGCTTTCGACCCAGCCGCTTTCGATGGCGGGGATCAGGGTCGGGTGCGGATTGAGGGTCCAGTTGCGGCAGATCTTGCCCTTCAGGCCCAGGGATTCGCCGTAGGTCGGCAAGATCAATTCGATGGCGGCTGTGTTGAAACCGATGCCGTGATTGAGGGATTGGACGTTGTGTTTTTCGTAGATCCCACGGATCGCCATCATCGCCATCAGCACATGCACAGGCTTGATGTGGCGTGGGTCACGGGTGAACAGCGGCTCGATGTAGAACGGCTTGTCGGCCACCACCACGAAATCGACCCAGGACGCGGGAATGTCGACACGCGGCAGGTCGCTGACGTCGTCCACCAACTGGTTGACCTGGACGATGACGATGCCGTCACTGAAAGCCGCCGGCTCGATCAGCGCCGGTGTGTCTTCGGTGCTGGGGCCAGTGTAGATATTGCCGGCGCGGTCGGCCATGAAACCGGCCGAGAGCACCACATTTGGAATCAGGTCCACCACCAGCCGGGCATAGAGCTCGATGTAAGTATGGATCGCGCCAATTTCCAGCAGGCCGTCTTCCAGCAACTGGCTGATGCGCAGGCTCTGAGTGCCGGCGAAGGAGAAATCGAGCTTGCGGGCGATGCCGCGTTCGAACAGGTCCAGATGCTCGGAACGACCGACGCTGGGCATGATCATGTGCAAGTCATGCAGCTTGCCCGGATCGGCCTTGGCCAAGGAGCGCGAAAGGAAATCCGCCTGCTTCTGGTTATTGCCCTCCAACACCACACGGTCGCCGGGCAGGATCAACGCCTCCAGCGCCGCGACGATCTTGTCGGTGGGCAACACCACACCGTCGGCCAGCCCCTTCACCAGCCCGAGCCGCCGCTGCTTCTCGCTGCGCCGCCGCGTCCAGCGCGAGTCGGGGGATATTGTTGTTGTCATGACCACTCCACGGGTTCGCTGTCGTGGGGGTCACATTAGGAGTGTTGGGCCGAGGGCATCAATCAAGCTCGGCGGCGGATCGTTACGGTTGGCGTAATGGTTCACGATGAACACAAATCAAAAATGTGGGAGCGAGCTTGCTCGCGATAGCGGTGGGTCAGGCCACATCAATGCTGACTGTTCTGTCGCCATCGCGAGCAAGCTCCCACCCCTGATCGTATCCACGCGGGTACGATCGAGCCGATTTATCAGGTTGAAATGCTTACCTTGTGGGAGCGGGCTTGCTCGCGAAACGGTGTATCAGTCGACATTGAGGTGGCTGACACTCCGCTTTCGCGAGCAAGCCCGCTCCCACCAGATTGATGGTTACCTTTCGATTGGTGGCGGCATCAAGCCTTCGCATTCCTGACGATCCGGTGGCTCGGCTTTCAGGCCGCCGCTACGTAACAGATTCTCCAGGTTTTCTTGCTTGCCCATCCTTGGTTTCCAAAGGGTCTTCACCCAGCAAATTGATCTTGTCCTGTTGCGCTACACGCACTACGAAACTGTTGCCAGCGGCAAATTTCACAGCCCAGTCCTGGGGCGTGTAGAGAGTCGGGTTAAGCGGGCTACCCAACTGCTCTTCCAAGGGCATGAGCCGCTCCATGACTTCACTGTAGTGCAGGCCTTCACCGATCAGCATGAGATCTATGTCACTGGATGCGTTTGCCTGGCCTTTAGCAATGGAGCCATAGACGAACGCCCAACTCAGCTGTTCTGAAAAAGGTTCCAACGCCTGACGCAACGGTTCGGCGATACCGATGGTTTTTTGCACGATGCCCAACAGTTCACTGTAAATCGGGCAATGTGGATTGGCCTGGTAATGGGTTTGATTGCCCTGACGCGTCATGGTGAGCACACCTGAGCGTTGCAGGCGCTCTAACTCCCGCATGAGGCTGCCCTTACCGACTTGAGCCCAGCGGGCAATTTCGTTGGTATAGAAGCTTTGATCCGGCTTACCGAACAACAAACCCAAGACCCGTTTCTGGGTGGCAGTGAAAAGAGCATTACTGAGAGAGAGGTGATTCATGGAGGATACCAAGAGTCCCAAAAAGGGAACGATAGGTCCCTTTTTGGGACCTATCAAGCTTTGAGCATAAATAGGTCCCATAAAGGGACTGATCAGACCCTTTATGGGACCTATTAATTGATATGTCGCTAAATCGGCGGCATGCCTGAATTCCAGTAATCGACATAAATCATTGTGGGAGTGAGCTTGCTCGCGATAGCGACGGGTCTGCTTGCATCAATGCTGAATGTGCCGCCTTCGCGAGCAAGCTTTGCTCCCACAGGTCTTGCTCAAACAGGTCCAGCCCAAACAGGTCTGATGGGTGTACACCGCCCGCCAGAGCCAGGCCGGCTGTCAAGCCGCCATCGCGAGCAAGCTCGCTCCCACAGTGGAGATGTGCATGGTTCAGGGTTTGTGGTGCTGAACCAACCCCGCCGCCACCACCAACTCCTCCAACGCCAGCAGATCCGGCACTTTCGCCACATGTTCACCCACCTGTACCGCCGCCTGTTCCAGCCCGCACAGCGGCACGTCGACGTAGCTCAATTGGCTGTCGAGCTTGCAGGAGCGGGGGATGCCTTGCACCAGCAACGCTATGAACCGCAACTCCGGCCGGCCGCCCAGGGCGTTGAGCACGACGATGCGCACGCGCTCGCCCATCACGGTTTTCTGGCCGCAGGCCGACTCGAAGCTCAACAGCGGGATCTGCCGTTCGCGCCAGCTCACCCAGCCCAGGAACCACGGCGGGGTGTCCAGATCGAAGGCGCTGCTTTGGTAGTCGATCAGTTCGGCCACCGCCACGTTGGGCAGGATCAGATGCCGGTCGGCCAGGGGCAGCAGCAACCCGGTGAGGTGGCTGGCGCGATGTTCATGCATGGTTTTTGCTCCAGTAGGCGATGCTGTCGAGCAGCACCGATTCCTGGTACGGCTTGCCCAGGTAGTCGTTGACGCCGATGGCCATGGCGCGGTCGCGGTGTTTCTGGCCGGTGCGGGAGGTGATCATGATGATCGGCAGGTGCGCCAGGCGTGGGTCGTTGCGCACTTGGCTGGCCACTTCGAAACCGTCCATGCGCGGCATCTCGATGTCCAGCAGCATCAGGTCGGGCGCGTGTTCGGCCAGCAGCGCCATGGCATCCACGCCGTCCTTGGCGGTCAGGACGTGCATGCCATGGCGCTCCAGCAGGCGGCTGGTGACCTTGCGCACCGTCACCGAGTCATCCACCACCAGCACCAGCAGTGGCCGTTGCGGTTCGCCCTCACCTTCAGCCGGCACTTGGCGGCGCGGGACCTGGTGGGGCAAGGCGCGGATCGGCGCCAGCAGGTCGAGAATCAACACCACCCGGCCGTCCCCCAGGATCGTCGCCCCGGACAGGCCCTGCACCGCCGAGAATTGCGGCCCCAGGCTCTTGACCACGATCTCCCGGGTCCCGGCGATAGCGTCCACCTGCACAGCCACGTGCCGCTCGTTGCACTGCACCAGCAGCACCGGTAACGGTTGGCTCTGGCCCAGCAACTTCGGCCGTGCGCCGGTTTTCAACAGCTCGCCCAGGTAGCACAGCTCATAGCGCTGCCCGGCGTAGGTGTAGGTCGGCGGATCGAGTTGGTAATAGCCATCCAGCTCGGCGGGCAACACCCGGACAATGCTTTCGATGGCGTTCAGCGGGATCGCGTACTGATCTTCGTGACAATGCACCATCAACGCCCGGTTCACCGCCACGGTAAACGGCAGGCGGATGCGGAAATGCACGCCCTGCCCCGGCGTGGAATCGATGATCATGCTGCCGCCCAACTGCCGCACCTCTTCGTGGACCACGTCCATGCCGACGCCACGCCCGGAGATCTGGGTGATTTTTTCCGCAGTGGAAAATCCCGGCTGCAGGATGAACTGCAGCACGTCGCGGTCGCTGATGTCACTGTCCGGCGCCAGCAGGCCACGCTTGATCGCCTTGCTCCGCACCGCCTCCAGCGGCACGCCGGCACCGTCGTCACGGATGTCGAAAATGATGTCGCCACCTTCCCGGGACAGGTCGAGGCTGATGCGCCCTCGCGCCGGCTTGCCGGCGGCGATGCGCACGTCGGCCGGTTCCAGGCCGTGGTCGACGGCGTTGCGCAGCATGTGTTCCAGGGGCGCGGCCATGCGCTCCAGGACGTTACGGTCCATCTCGCCGTCGGCATTGCCGACCACGAACTCCACGTCCTTGCCCAGTTCCTGTGCCACTTGCCGGACGATGCGCTTGAGCCGCGGCAGCATGCGCTCGAACGGCACCATGCGCGTGCGCATCAGGCCTTCCTGGAGCTCGGTGTTGATCCGCCCCTGCTGTTGCAGCAGGACCTCGGCATCGTGATTGCTGCGATCCAGGGTCTCCTTGAGCTCGAGCAAGTCCGAGGCGGACTCGAACAGCGCCCGAGACAACTGCTGCAACTGAGAATGCCGGTCCATCTCCAGCGGGTCGAACTCTTCGTAGCCCAGGCGCTCGGCCTCCACCTGCTGGCGGCTGAGAATCCGCCCCTGGGTTTCGGTGTCCAGGCGCCGCAACTGGTCGCGCATGCGCTCGATGGTGGTTTCCATTTCGCCCAGGGCCACGCGTGCATCGTTGACCTGCTGTTCGATGCGCCCACGGAAAATCGACGTTTCGCCCGCCAGGTTCACCAGGTCGTCGAGCAGTTCGGCCGAGACCTTGACCATGTCCGCACCGTCGCCCGCTGCGCCGGGGTCTTGTCTGGCGGGGGGCGCCGCTGGCTGACTGGCGATGGGCGCAGTGATCGGCTCCGGTGTCGGGACAGCCTGTGGTGCAGCACTTTCCTGGGGATGATTCACCGCCTGGATCTGCGCGATCAGCCGATCAGCCAGCGGGCACGAATGGCCGGCGCGCACCGCGTCGAGCATCTGCGCCAGTCGGTCATGGCTGCTTTGCAGCAAGGCGAACAGCGCCGGGGTCGGCTGGAGCAGGCCCGCCGACAGGCCTTCATAGAGGTTTTCCAGCTCGTGGGCCAGATCGCCGATGGGGACGATTTCCACCATCCGCGCGCCACCCTTGAGGGTGTGCAAATCCCGCAGCAGGGTTTCCACGGCCTGGCGATTGGACGGTTCTTCCTGCCAGCGCAGCAGCGCCGCGCCTGAACTGTCGAGGATGTCGAAACCTTCTTCCAGGAAGATTTCCAGCAACTCGGGATCATGGCCGGCACCGTCGGCTCGGGTCGCGGCGCTCGTCTCGATGGCGTTCGGCTTGTCCTGGCGGAACCTGCGGATGGAGTCGATCAGCGCAACGGGATCGCCCAACGGCTGGCCCTGTTGCAACTGCCCGAGCAACAGGTCCAGGCGTTCGTGGCTGCTGCCGAGCAGTTGCGCCAGTTCCTCGCTGTAGCTGTAGCGCCGGTCCACCAGCCCCTCGTAAAGGTTTTCCAGCTCCTGGGCCAGGTCGCTCACCGGGCGGATGTCGGCCATCCGCGCGCCACCCTTGAGGGTGTGCAAGTCCCGTTGCAGCGAGGACAACGGCGCACCGTTGTCCGGATCGGCCAACCAGCGTTGCAGGGCCTGGGCGGCACTTTCGAGGATGTCCTGGGCCTCTTCGAGGAAAATCGACGCAAGGTCATCTTCCACCGAGGTCTCGGCGGGTGCATCGCGCTCCATCTCCGCCGTGGCGTGGCCCAGTTCGCGGATGCTCAGGGTGCGGCTGCCGTCGCTGCGGATCAGGCCGGTGGCCGACGGGTCGAGGCTCTCCTGGAGCAGGCGGCGCAGGGCCGCTACCCGCTCGGGCTGCGGACGCACATGTTGCCCGGCCGCCAGCTCATCGAGCATGTCGATCAGCGCTTCATGGGCGAGCTGCGCCTGCTGGAAAAATTCATCGCTGACCGCCAGGCTGCTTTCTTCCACCGCACCATAGAGGTCCAGCAAGGCTTCGCAGAGTTCGTCCACCGGGTGCAGGTCGGCCAGGTGCGCGCCTTCGCCGAGGGTGGTCAGTTCATCCAGCAGCGCACTCAGTTCCTGGCCTTCACCGGGGTGCTGCTGCCATCGCTGCAAGAGGCTTTCGGCGTCCAGCAGGATGTCCATGCCCTGGGCGAGGAAGTTGTTGATCAGTTGTGGATCGCGCTTGGTTCGCAGTGCTTTGTCCGGCGCACTGTTGGCGGCGTGCAGACGCTCGGCCAACAGAGCCTGGGCACGCTGGATCAGATCCTCGGCGCCGGGGATCGGCGCCAGCGGCTCGCTGTGCAACTGGCGCAGGCCGCGGCGCAGCAGTCCGTCCGCCTCCAGGAGCAATTCCACCTCATCCAGATCGAGGGCGATCAGGTGCGCCCGGTATTCCCGGGCCAGTTCATCCATCGCGCCGGCCAGCTCGGCGATGGGCAGTACGCCGGCCATGGACGCGCTGCCCTTGAGGGTGTGCAAGGCTCGCTGCAATTCATCGCTGGCCTGCAACGGCAGATGGTCGGCCGCCTGGTCGAGAAAACGATTGAGGCTGGTCAGGTGGCCCTGGGCTTCGTTGTCGAAGATCTTCAACAGCAGCGGATCGAGGGCGGCCACGTCCTGCTCGTCGTCTTCATCGTCTGCATCGCCGCCCTTGGCCAGGGCATGGGCGCGGGCGGCCAGGCGGTCGACGTCGTCGCGCTGGCGCTGTCGATTGGCGGCGAATTCGGCCACAAGGGCCGGCAACAACTGCACCGTGTCTTCGATCAACTGACGGACCGACGCCTGCGGCTCGACGCTGCGCTCCAGCACCCGGTTGAGCAGGTTTTCCACGGCCCAGGCCAGTTCACCCAGCACCAGCGCCCGGACCATCCGGCCGCTGCCCTTGAGGGTGTGGAAGGCCCGGCGCAGTTCGCTCAGGGCGCCGTGGTCGTCGGGATGCGCACTCCAGCGCGGCAAGTGTTCACGCAGGACGTCGAGCACCTCGGCGGTTTCCTCGAGGAAGACCTCGCGCAACTCGTCGTCCACCGGGCTCTCGTCCAATGGTGGCGGCAACAGGCTGCCCGGGGTGCTCTTGGCCGGCGGATTGACCGCCGAGACCGGGCTGGCCAGCACCTGGGCCAAGGACTGCACCGTCTGCGGGTCATCCAGCTCCTGCAAGTCCTGCATGACCTGGGCTTCGTTGGGGCTCAACACATCATCGAGCACCGGTACCCGTGCTTCGTCAGGGAAATAACCGAGCGCGGCCAGGCTCCGCTCGACTCCATCGAGCAACGGCTCGCCAGGGGTTTCCGGGTCTTCGCTCAGGCGCTCCAGGTAGTATTCGAGGCCAGTGATCACGTCGGCCAGGTGGTCGAGTTCTTCCCAACCCGGCTGCGCCTTCTCCAGCAGCAGATGGTCACGGATGAACGCGTTGCAGGCCTCCACCAGGCTGGCGGCACGGCTCAGGGGGATCATCGCCAGTGCCCCGCGCACCTGGGTCAGCAGCGCCGGCAAGGGTTGCAGTTGCTCGCTGTTCCAGTCCGCGTCGATGTAGTCGACGATCATGTCCTTGGCCTGTTGCAGGCAGGTGTGGGCTTCCTTGATGACGATCTGGTGGATCTGGGTCAGGTCGGTGGTGGGCAGGTGCGTGTCTTCACGGCTCTCGGGCTCGACGGTGCCGACCATGCCGGCCAGGGTCGCCTCGACGTAGAGCAAGGCCCCGGCGACGTCCATGAGGGTCGCGTCGTCCGGCTCGCGCTGGCCCTGGGCGAGACTCAGGACCACCGCCAGTTGATCGATGATGACCTTGCGCGGCTGGCCGAAACCCAGCACCGCCAGGGTGTCGGCGATCTGCCGCAGCGGCGCCAGCAGGCTGTCCAGCTCCGAGGCGTGCTGGCGATCGCTGCGCACGAACAGGTCCAGGCGCTCCTTGACCCGTACCAACTCCTCGCACAGCGCGGCAAGCACCGAGCGCATGGCATCGCGGTCGGGCCCGGCCAGGCGCGCGCGTTCTTCGTCGACCATGGCGCTGTCGGGCAGCGCGTCGTCCAGTGAGTAGCGTTCTTTCATGATCTGCATCTGCCCGCTGGGGTGTTCGGCCTTGGCAATATAGAACAACAAGCTCTTGAGCAGGTGGGGCGGTGCCGGTTGATTGATGCCGGGCATGCCTTGGTCCAGCAGGCGCTTGAGTTCCTTGTCAGCTTCCTTGAACAGGCTGCGCAGCGCCGGGCTGTTGGCGATGCGCCCGTCACGCATGCCTTCGACCAGCGCCGAGGCCACCTGCCATAACGCATTGAGCGGTGCCCCGGCGCATAACGTTTCCAAGCGCTGGAAAACCTTGGCCAGGTAACCGAGGTGGGTCGCGTCATCCTGTTCACGCAGCAGGCCCACCAGGGCCATTTGCAGGGTCTGGCGCCATTTGCGCAAGGTGTTTGGCAGGTCGGCGGGTTCGAGGCGCCGCAAGGCCTCATTGCCCAGCGGCGCAATATCGGGCAACTCGGGACTGAACAGGCTGGTTTCCGACAACAGGCTCTCGCCCCGAGCACTGCGCAGGTCGTTGATCAGGGGCAGTACCACCAGCGGCAAATCTCGGCGGGCGCCTTGTATGCGATCCAGGTAGATCGGCAACTGCCCCAGGGCCTGGCTCAACAGGCTGATGGCTTCGTCGCGATGGGTGACGCGGTTGTCCTGCAGGGCGGCGCACAGCTGCTCCATCTCCTCGGCCAGCAACGCCGCACCGTAAAACTCGACCATCTGCAGGCCGCCGTGGACCTGGTGAATGCAGGCCAGGCATTGCCCGAGGGCATCCGACGCCTGGGGATCGTCCACCAGGCGGTTGAGGGCCAGATGCGCCTGCTTCAGCGTTTCGGCAATCTCGCCCTTGACCCATTCCAGGGCCACGTAGTCGTGCCGATCACCCATAACCACTCCAATCAGGAGAACACAACACGCCTGCGGGAAAGGGATTGATCTGTGGGAGCAAAGCTTGCTCGCGATGCAAACATCTCGGTTCCCGAAGTACCGCGTTATCTTCATCGCGGGCAAGCCTTGCTCCTACAGAAACCTCCTCGCCACAAAAAGCCTTTTCCAACGGATGGATCCGGTTGGTCACGCTTTGTCCTCCTCGACCGAAGGCTTCGCCGGCAAGGTAAACCCCGACACCGAACGGCGCAGCTGGCTGGCCATTTTCGCCAGGTTGCCGATACTTTCGGCAGTGGCGGTGGAGCCCGACGACGTCTGCGTGGTGATCTGCTGGATCACGTTCATGGTCAAGGAAATCTGCCCCGCCGAGGTGGTCTGCTGCTGCGCCGCGTTGGAGATGCTCTGGATCAGCGCCGCCAGGGTCTTGGACACGCCTTCGATCTCTTCCAGGGCGACGCCGGCGTCCTGGGCCAGCCGCGCACCGCGCACCACTTCGGTGGTGGTCTGCTCCATGGAAATCACCGCTTCGTTGGTGTCGGCCTGGATCGCCCGCACCAGGGTCTCGATTTGCCGGGTCGCCGCCGAAGAACGCTCGGCCAGGCGCTGCACTTCATCGGCCACCACCGCGAACCCGCGCCCGGCATCCCCGGCCATGGACGCCTGGATGGCGGCGTTGAGGGCGAGGATGTTGGTCTGGTCGGCGATGTCGTCGATCAGGCTGACAATGTCGCCAATTTCCTGGGATGACTCACCCAGGCGTTTGATGCGCTTGGCGGTGTCCTGGATCTGTTCGCGAATGTTGTCCATGCCATGAATGGTGTTGTGCACCACCTCGTTGCCCTTGTTGGCAATCTCCACCGAGCGCTCGGCCACCGCCGACGATTCGGCGGCATTGGCCGAGACCTGGTCGATGGACTGGGCCATTTCATTAATTGAAGTCGAAGCTTCGGAAATTTGCTGGGCCTGGTGCTCGGACGCCTGGGCCAGGTGCATCGCCGTGGCCTGGGTTTCCTGCACGGCGGCGGCGACCTGGCCGGCGGTGAGGTTGATGGTCGCCACCAGATCGCGCAGCTGGTCCACCGAGTAGTTGATGGAATCGGCGATGGTGCCGGTGAAATCCTCGGTGACCGAGGCCGTGACGGTCAGGTCGCCGTCGGCCAGGTCCTCGATTTCATCCAGCAGCCGCATGATCGCGTTCTGGTTGCGCTCGTTCTTTTCCGCGGTTTCGTGCAACTGGCGGTTGGTCTCACGGACCATTACCAGCCCGATCAGGATGATCGACATCAGCGCCATCAGCCCCAGCACATAACCGCCGATGGTATTGACGGAACGCCCGCCGGCGAGGTTTTCGAAGGCCGTGGCCAGGTGCGAAGCCTCGTCGAGCAGGGTCTGTGACAGGTTGAAGATGTTGCCCGCCGATTCGCGGACCTTGAACAGCTCCGGGGAGGTCTCGAGGATTTCATCCACCGAGCCCGAGACAAACTCGAACAGCTCGCTGATTTCGCTCAGCCGCGCCCGGGCATCGCGATCCTGGACCTGGGAGATCTTCAGGGCCGGGTCACCTTGCAACATGCCATTGAGCACCTGGCCAAAACGCGCCGCGTCGCGACCGAAGGTGTCGGCGGCCTGACTGGCGTTTTCGTCCCCCGCCAGCACGGTATTCACCGCGCCGAGAATCCGTTCGGCCAGCAGCGACTGGCGCTGGGCCATGGCCACTTGGGTGGCCGGCGCGCCACGTTGCAGCAGGATTTCGACGACTTTTTCGTACTCGACCTGCAACTGCGGCACGGTTTCGGCCAGGGTCGCCGCCACCTGGTGCAGTGACAGCACGGTCTGCTCGCTGGAGAGGATGGCATCGGTGTTCTTGAGCAGGCGCTCCCAATCCAGCTGCACGGCGCGCATCTGCGGGCGCAGGGTGGCGGGCGCAGGCGGCAGGCCGGTCACCGGGTCGCCCTGCTTCAGGTAACCCCAGCGCTGGGCGAAGTCATTACGCGCGTCGCTCAACAGCTTGAACGCCGCGGGCTTGCCGGCAGCGGCCTCGGTGGCGTTCTTGGCGATGCGCTGGGACAGCACCCGCAGCTCACCGGCATGGCCGATGTACTGTTTGTCGTAGGTGGATTGGGTGTTGAGGTAAGCGAAGTTGGCGAACAGCAGCATGATGAAGACGATCAGTGCGACGAACAGCACGATGATCTGCGAACGACTGCGCGACGCTTCCAGTGGCTTGCCTGTTTTTGCTTTGATCATCGGTTCTCGCCTGTGCTGCCCAGTCCAACTCACTGCTATTAACTGTAGTGTTGTGCAGTCTGCTCAATCAGTGTGGCTCTGTGGGAGCAAGGCTTGCCCGCGATGAGAACGACACAGTTTTCTCGTCAACCGAGGCGCCGCCATCGCGAGCAAGCTTTGCTCCCACAGGTTTGCTCCCACAAGGGGCCTGCGCTGCCTCTCGTCAAATCGCCACATCCATGAACCCCGGCGACCGCGCCAGGGCAAACGGGCTGAACACCTGCCACTCGCGCTCGCCGCCGAACCGGCCCTGGACGAAGGCCGCCTCCGGACCGTCGAGATCGTCCACCAGGAGCGGTTCCAGGCTGTCCTGGGCAAAGTGCTGCAGCCCGAGGACCTCGTCCACCAGCAACCCGGCGAACACCTCGTCGTGGTCCACCACCAGCACCCGCCGCTGCTTGCGCACGGTGGACAGCTCATGGCCGAAGAACCCGCACAAATCCATCAACGGCAACAAGCGCCCGCGCAGGTTAGCCACGCCACGCACCCACGGCTTGACCCCGGGCAAATGCGTGTGACGTGGCTCGTGCAGCACTTCGCTGACTTCGCCCATCGGCGCCACGTACCAGTGCTCGCCCAGGCGAAAACCGATGCCGCTCCAGCCAACGCGGTGGGTCGGCTGGGAAGGCAGGTCTGCCCCCAGCAGCCGGCAACGCCGGTCGATCTGCAGCAGCAGCTCGAAGGCCGTCAGGGATTGGCTCATGGCCGCGCCGTCAACCCGCCAGTACTTTGTTCAAGGTCGCGATCAGGGTTTCTTCGTCCACCGGCTTGGTCAGGTAGTCCTTCGCCCCCTGGCGCGTACCCCAGACCTTGTCGGTGTCCTGATCCTTGGTGGTGATGATGATCACCGGGATATGGCCGGTGTCCGGGTCCTTGGTCAACTGGCGCGTGGCCTGGAAACCGTTGAGGCCGGGCATGACGATGTCCATCAGCACCGCGTCGGGTTTTTCCTGGCGGGCCAGGGCCACGCCATCGGCGCCATTCTCGGCCTTCAGGACCTGATGACCATGCTTTTCCAGCATGCCGGTCAGTTTGTACATTTCAGTCGGCGAATCATCGACGATCAGAACTCGTGCCATGGTGTTCCCCATTTTCTTGTCGACCCCAGGCCCGTTGGCCGAGTGTCATTGATGTGCCTGGTGCGGCTGGACAGCGGCAAAGCCCGGGACATGGGCCTGTATCGCTCCCAGCAGTTCTTCCTTGCTGAACGGCTTGGTCAAAAACTGATCGGAACCGACGATGCGCCCCTTGGCCTTGTCGAACAACCCATCCCGGGACGACAGCATGATCACCGGCGTGGCCTTGAACGCGCTGTTGTTCTTGATCAGGGCACAGGTCTGGTAGCCATCGAGGCGCGGCATCATGATGTCGACGAAGATGATGCCCGGATGATGATCGGCGATCTTGGCCAGGGCATCGAAACCGTCGATGGCCGTGATCACCTCGCAGCCCACGTTGCGCAGCAAGGTTTCGGCGGTGCGGCGGATGGTCTTCGAGTCGTCGATGACCATGACCTTCAAGGCGCTGGGTTGCTGCGTGAGATGCTCTGCCATTGCCACTGCGAACCGATTTTTAACGCGTAAGTGTGATCGACAGCGCAAACCCTTGATGTTCAAGGCCCGCACGTCACATGGCAGCCTTTTTAGCACAGTCTCCATCGCCGATCTATCGGCCGCTCGGCGCGGTGGTTTTTCCTTGACCGCCAATCTTCCGGGCGCCACTCTGACGCCACTTTTTCACGCCATTATGTGCCCATCACTTTTCGAGGAACCAAGCCATGAGCGTACGCGTCGGCATTGTCATGGACCCTATTGCCAGCATTTCCTATAAAAAGGATAGCTCGCTGGCCATGCTGCTGGCCGCTCAGAAGCGCGGCTGGGAGCTGTTCTACATGGAGCAGCGCGACCTCTACCAGGCCGAAGGCCAGGCACGGGCGCGGATGAAGCCGCTGAAGGTCTTCGCCAACCCTGAGAAGTGGTTCGAGCTGGGCGACGAAAGCGACGCACTGCTCAGCGACCTGGACGTGATCCTGATGCGCAAGGATCCGCCGTTCGACATGGAGTTCGTGTATTCCACCTACCTGCTGGAACAAGCGGAAAACGCCGGCGTGCTGGTGGTCAACAAGCCCCAGAGCCTGCGCGACTGCAACGAAAAGCTGTTCGCCACGCTGTTCCCGCAGTGCACGCCGCCGACCATCGTCAGCCGTCGCCCGGACGTATTGCGCGAATTTGCCGACCATCACGGCGACGTGATCCTCAAGCCTCTGGACGGCATGGGCGGCTCCTCGATCTTCCGGCACACAGCTGGCCACCCGAACCTGTCGGTGATCCTGGAAACCCTGACCTTGCACGGCCAGCAGCAGATCATGATCCAGGGCTACCTGCCGGCCATTGTCGATGGCGACAAGCGCATCCTGATGATCGACGGCGAACCGGTGGACTATTGCCTGGCGCGTATCCCGGCCGCTGGCGAAACCCGGGGCAACCTGGCGGCCGGCGGACGTGGCGAGGCGCGGCCGTTGACCGAGAAAGACCGCTGGATCGCCGCCCAGGTCGGCCCGACCCTGCGCGAGAAAGGCCTGCTGTTCGTGGGCCTGGACGTGATCGGCGAGCACCTGACGGAAATCAACGTCACCAGCCCGACGTGCATTCGCGAGATCGACAACGCCTTTGGCACGGACATCGGCGGCATGCTGATGGATGCCATCGATCAGAAGCTCAAGGCTCGTTGATCCAGATCTGCTGAAGGAAACCCACATTGCGTTATCATGCCCGGCCTGAAAAAAACGCGATGTTGGTTTCCTTGTCATGACACTTCCGTCCGATCTGCCCCTAGAGCTCGCCCATCGTGGCGTGCGCCCGGCTGATCGCCTCGGTTTTACACTGTTCCTGGCGGCGCTGATCCACCTGGCCTTGCTGCTGGGCGTCGGGTTTGCCACGGTCGAGCCCAAGCAGATCAGCCAGACCCTGGAAATTACCCTGGCCACCTTCAAGAGCGAGACCAAGCCCAAGAAGGCCGATTTCCTCGCCCAGGAAAACCAGCAAGGCAGCGGCACCCTGGAAAAAAAGGCGATTCCCAAGACCACCGAGATCGCGCCATTCCAGGACAACACGGTGCAGAAAGTCACCCCGCCGCCAGCGGCCAAGCCCGAAGTGCAGGAGACGGCACCCAAGGCGGCCGTGACCACCGTGGCGCCGAAGCCGAAAAAAGCCCCGGTCAAGGAAGAGGTCAAGCCCGACCCCAAGCCCAAGGCCCCGGCACCGACTTTCGACAGTTCCCAGTTGTCCAGCGACATCGCCAGCCTGGAAGCCGAACTGGCCCAGGAGCAACAGCTCTACGCCAAGCGCCCGCGCATCCACCGCCTGAGCGCCGCCTCGACCATGCGCGACAAGGGGGCCTGGTACAAGGACGAATGGCGCAAGAAGGTCGAGCGCATCGGCAACCTCAACTACCCCGACGAAGCGCGACGCAAGCAGATCTACGGCAACCTGCGGCTAATGGTCTCGATCAACCGTGACGGCTCGTTGTATGAAGTGCTGGTACTGGAATCCTCCGGCCAGCCGCTGCTGGACCAGGCCGCCCAGCGGATCGTGCGCCTGGCGGCACCGTTCGCACCGTTTACCGGGGACCTGTCGGACATCGACCGGCTGGAAATCATCCGCACCTGGAAGTTCGCCCGGGGCGATCGCCTGTCCAGTAACTGACCCACCGCCAATCCCCTTGTGGGAGCGGGCTTTGTGGGAGCAAGGCTTGCCCGCGATGAAAACGCCGCGGTCTCTTGAGGACCGCAGCGCCTGGATCGCGAGCAAGCTTTGCTCCCACACAACCCACATTTGATCGGTGTCGCCTTCCAGATCGAGGCATTTCCTGCACATCCCCAGCTTGTCAGTTCGGCCCTGCGCCGCCACACTAGCGCCTATGAAAAACGTCAGCCCCACCTACCTCAAGCATCACTTCCTGATCGCCATGCCGCACATGGCCGATCCGAACTTTGCCCATACCTTGACCTACATCGTCGAGCACACGGCCAATGGGGCCATGGGGCTGGTGATCAATCGCCCGCAGGAGCTGAACCTGGCGGACATTCTTGAGCAGTTGCGCCCCGACGTAGAACCGCCACTTTTGTGCCAGCATGTGCCGATTTTCATCGGCGGCCCGGTGCAGACCGACCGCGGTTTCGTGCTCCATCCGTCGGGTCCCAAATACCAGGCCACGGTGGACCTGGACGGCGTGTCGCTGTCCACCTCCCAGGACGTGCTGTTCGCCATCGCCGACGGCGTCGGCCCGGAAAAAAGCCTGATTGCCCTCGGCTATGCCGGCTGGGAACCCGGGCAACTGGAAGCCGAGCTGACGGATAACGCCTGGCTGACCTGCCCATTCGACGCCGACATCCTGTTCAACACCAGCAGCGAACTGCGCCTGGAAGCTGCGGCCAGCCGGTTGGGGGTCAACCTCAGCCTGCTCACCAGCCAGGCAGGACACGCCTGATGGCCCTGCGCTTGCTGCTGGGCTTCGATTACGGCACCAAACAGATCGGCGTAGCGGTCGGCCAGGTCATTACCGGCCAGGCCCGCGAGTTGTGCACCTTGAAGGCGCAGAATGGCGTTCCGGACTGGAGCCAGGTCGAAGCGCTGATCAAGGAGTGGAAACCCGATGCCGTGGTGGTCGGCCTGCCGCTGAACATGGACGGCACGCCCAGTGACATGTGCCTGCGCGCCGAAAAGTTCGCCCGCCGACTCAATGGCCGCTACAACCTGCCCTTCTATACCCATGACGAGCGCCTGACCACCTTCGAGGCCAAGGGCGAGCGCCTGGTGCGCGGCGGGCAGAAAGGCAGTTACCGCGACAATCCGGTGGACGCCATCGCGGCCGCCCTGCTCCTGCAAGGCTGGCTCGACGCCAACACCGCCCTGTTTGAAACCTGATTTTTTACAAAGCGCCGCCAAGGCGCTTTCTTTTAGCGATAAGCCGCGCCACTCACCACCGGCCCGGGAACCTGAAGGAGCCAGCATGAGCCTGCCCAATCCTGCCGAACTGATCAGCCAGATGGCGATTCGTCTCACGGCACACCTGGAACAACGCGGCATCAGCGAACCGCGCTACATCGGCATTCGCACCGGTGGCGTCTGGGTCGCCCAGGCCTTGCTCGATGAACTGGGCAGCCAATCGCCCTTGGGCACCCTGGATGTGTCCTTCTACCGCGACGACTTCAGCCAGAACGGCCTGCACCCGCAAGTACGCCCCTCGGCGCTGCCGTTCGAGATCGAAGGCCAGCACCTGGTGCTGATCGACGACGTGCTGATGAGCGGCCGGACCATCCGCGCCGCTATGAACGAACTGTTCGACTACGGCCGCCCAGCCAGCGTGACACTGGTATGCCTGCTGGACCTGGACGCCGCCGAGCTGCCGATCCGACCGAACGTGGTCGGTGCGACGCTGACGCTGACCGCCCATGAGCGGGTCAAGCTCTCCGGGCCGTCGCCGCTGCAACTCGAACTGCAAGACCTTGCCCTTTAACTGCCCTTGTAAGAGTCCATCGCGATGACGCCTCTCGAAACCAAGCGCCCGCTGCAGCTCAACGATCAGGGCCAGCTGCGGCACTTCCTGTCCCTCGACGGCCTGCGCCGCGAGCTGTTGACGGAAATCCTCGACACTGCCGACTCGTTCCTCGAAGTCGGCGCCCGGGCGGTGAAGAAAGTCCCGTTGCTGCGCGGCAAGACCGTGTGCAACGTGTTCTTCGAAAACTCCACCCGCACCCGCACCACCTTCGAACTGGCGGCCCAGCGCCTGTCGGCGGACGTGATCACCCTCAACGTGTCCACGTCCTCGGCGAGCAAGGGCGAAACCCTGCTCGACACCCTGCGCAACCTCGAAGCCATGGCCGCCGACATGTTCGTCGTGCGTCACGGCGACTCCGGCGCTGCGCACTTCATTGCCGAGCACGTGTGCCCGCAAGTGGCGATCATCAACGGCGGCGACGGCCGTCACGCCCACCCGACCCAGGGCATGCTCGACATGCTGACCATCCGTCGGCACAAGGGCAGCTTCGAGAACCTGTCGGTGGCCATCGTCGGCGACATCCTGCACTCGCGGGTGGCCCGCTCGAACATGCTGGCCCTCAAGACCCTTGGCTGCCCGGACATCCGCGTGATCGCGCCGAAAACCCTGCTGCCCATCGGCGTCGAGCAATACGGCGTGAAGGTCTACACCGACATGACCGAAGGCCTCAAGGATGTGGATGTGGTGATCATGCTGCGCCTGCAACGCGAGCGCATGACCGGCGGCCTGCTGCCCAGCGAGGGCGAGTTCTACCGCCTGTTCGGCCTGACCACGGCGCGCCTGGCCGGGGCCAAGCCGGATGCCATCGTCATGCACCCGGGGCCGATCAACCGCGGCGTGGAGATCGAGTCGGCGGTGGCCGACGGGCCGCACTCAGTGATCCTCAACCAGGTGACCTACGGCATCGCCATCCGCATGGCCGTACTGTCCATGGCCATGAGCGGGCAAACGGCCCAGCGCCAATTCGACCAGGAGAACGCCCAGTGAAGCTCAGCATTCTCGGCGCACGCGTGATCGATCCAGCCAGTGGCCTGGATCAAGTGACCGACATTCATATCGATGCCTGCAAGATCGTCGCCCTTGGCGCGGCGCCGACGGGTTTTGTCGCGGTCGACATCCTCGACGCCCAAGGCCTGGTGGCCGCTCCCGGCCTGGTGGACCTGAACGTCGCCCTGCGCGAACCGGGCTACAGCCGCAAAGGCAGTATCGTCAGCGAAACCCGGGCCGCCGCTGCCGGTGGCGTGACCAGCCTGTGCTGCCCGCCGCAGACCAAACCGGTGCTGGACACCTCGGCCGTGGCCGAACTGATCCTCGACCGCGCCCGCGAAGCCGGCAACACCAAGGTCTTCCCGATTGGCGCACTGAGCAAAGGCCTGGACGGCGAGCAATTGGCCGAGCTCATCGCCCTGCGTGACGCCGGTTGTGTGGCGTTCGGCAACGGCCTGAACAGTTTCCGCAACACCCGCACTCTGTGCCGAGCCCTGGAATACGCAGCAACCTTCGGCCTGACAGTGATCTTCAACTCCCAGGACCACGACCTGGCCGAAGGTGGCCTGGCCCACGAAGGCCCGACCGCCAGTTTCCTCGGCCTGCCGGGCATCCCGGAAACCGCCGAGACCGTGGCCCTGGCCCGGGACCTGCTGTTGGTGGAACAAAGCGGCGTGCGCGCCCACTTCAGCCAACTGACCAGTGCCCGCGGCGCGGCGCTGATCGCCCAGGCCCAGGCTCGTGGCCTGCCGGTGACCGCCGATGTGGCGCTGTACCAGTTGATCCTGACCGACGAAGCGCTGATCGGCTTCAACAGCGTCTACCACGTCCAACCGCCGCTGCGCACCCGCGCCGACCGCGACGGCTTGCGCGAGGCAGTGAAGTCCGGGGTGATCTCGGCCATCTCCAGCCATCACCAACCCCACGAACGCGATGCCAAGCTGGCCCCGTTCGGCGCCACCGAGCCTGGCATCAGCAGCGTCGAACTGCTGCTGCCGCTGGCCCTGACGCTGGTGGAGGATGGCTTGCTGGACCTGCCGACCTTGCTGGCGCGCCTGAGCGCCGGCCCGGCCCAGGCGCTGCAATTGCCGGCGGGGAAACTGGCGGTTGGCGCGGCAGCGGATCTCGTGCTGTTCGACCCAGCCGCGTCCACCGTGGCCGGTGAAGCTTGGCGTTCCAAGGGCGACAACTGCCCGTTCCTCGGCCACAGCCTGCCAGGTGTGGTGCGCTATACCCTGATGGATGGGCGGATTACTCACCAGGTCTGATACCGAGTCGCCTGCTTCGCGAGCAAGCCCGCTCCCACATTGGATCTGGGGTGTTCACACATCATGTGTTCACCGAAGCCCTGTGGGAGCGGGCTTGCTCGCGAATGCAGGCAACTCGGTCTGACTGGTTTAATGAAAGGCCCCCCGCTTCTGCGCATTCCGAATCGAGACCTGATCGTTCAGCGTCCAGAAGTCATACAGCACCCCAAGGAAAAACACCCCGCCGGTCAGCAGGTAGATAATCCCGCTGAGCCATTTGCCCTGATACATCCGGTGTACGCCCAACACCCCGAGAAACGTCAGCAGAATCCACGCCACGCTGTACTCGATCGGCCCTGGGGTAAAACGCAGGTCCGCTTCGCGATCCATGGCCGGGATCAGGAACAGGTCGATCAGCCAACCTATGCCCATCAGGCCGAAGGTGAAGAACCAGATCGTACCCGTGACCGGCTTGCCGTAATAGAAGCGGTGAGCGCCGGTGAAACCGAAAATCCACAGCAGGTAGCCAATGACTTTGCTGTGGGTATCGCGGATTGCGTCCTGCTGATAGCTGTTCATGAATGGCCTCTTTTGCCTCGATAGAAAAATTTGTTCGGACTTTTTGTGACTTTTTTGTGTCTTACCGACAAGCGGTCCTGAGCGACTTTGAACCAAGGAAACCCCCGTGGTGTCTGGCTTCTGTCGGACAATCGGGTCAACTTGTCGCAATTATGGGGGGTTGGCGCCAGGTTTCGAATCGACAAACGGCCTCGGAATCGCAAAAAAAGCTGTTATAAAGTTGCGCGCTAACCTTTAAGAGCCCTGCCTAATGCGTCCATTTTTCAAGACATGGCTAACCATCTGCCTATTATTGCCCCTGGCCGCCCACGCCACCAATCGTGAGCAACGTCTTCCCAACGTCAACGGCTATACCCCGAAATCCCATGTTTCTGCTCCTTCGAGCAAGAACAAGCAAAGCGTCCAGCGCGTGAGCACCGCCCGCAGCCGACTGGTGCCACCCATGGCAACCAAGACGACCAGCAATGTCCTGAGCCGCGCCGTGAATGTTCTCGGCACACCCTATCGTTGGGGCGGCAGTAGCCCAAGTAAAGGTTTCGATTGCAGTGGTTTGGTGAAATACGCGTTCAACGACGCCACGTTCGACCTGCCGCGCACGTCCAACGCGATGGCCGCCGGCCATGGCGAGAAAGTCGAGCGCAAGGACCTCAAGCCTGGCGACCTGATCTTCTTCAAGCTCAAGAGCCGCCGGGTCAACCACGTGGCCATCTACCTGGGCAACGACCGCTTCATCCACGCCCCGCGCCGCGGCAAGTCGGTGACCATCGACACGCTGAACAAGCCGTACTGGAACACTCATTACGTGGTCGCCAAGCGAGTTCTGCCGAAAGAACCGGGTGCACTGCGCGTGGTTCAGCGCTGATCTGAAGCGTACATAGCTTTTTTGTGGCGAGGGAGCTTGCTCCCGCTGGGCCGCGAAGCGGACCCAAAATGATTGGGCCCACAGAGATCATTGGTCAGTTTGGGGCGGCTGCGCCACCCAGCGGGAGCAAGCTCCCTCGCCACAAGGGCCTCCCTACCCCTCTAGAAGTTATCCGGCGTACGCGCCCGCTCCCGGGCATGTTCGCGACTGATCAACCCTTTGTTCACCAAGTCCTTCAAACACATATCCAGCGTCTGCATCCCCAGCGAGCCGCCGGTCTGGATCGACGAGTACATCTGCGCCACCTTGTCTTCACGGATCAGGTTACGGATGGCCGAGGTCCCCAGCATGATTTCATGCGCCGCGATCCGGCCGCCGCCGATCTTCTTGATCAGCGTCTGGGAAATCACCGCCTGCAACGACTCCGACAACATCGAGCGAACCATGGATTTCTCGTCACCGGGGAACACGTCCACCACCCGGTCGATGGTCTTGGCCGCCGATGTGGTGTGCAAGGTGCCGAATACCAGATGCCCGGTTTCGGCGGCGGTCAGCGCCAGGCGGATGGTCTCCAGGTCGCGCATCTCGCCCACCAGGATCACGTCCGGGTCCTCCCGCAGGGCTGAACGCAGGGCCGTGGAGAAACCCTGGGTGTCGCGGTGCACCTCGCGCTGGTTGATCAGGCATTTGCGCGGTTCGTGAACGAATTCGATAGGGTCTTCGATGGTGAGGATGTGATGGTGCTTGTGGCTGTTGAGGTGGTCGATCATGGCCGCCAGGGTGGTGGACTTGCCCGAACCGGTCGGCCCGGTCACCAGCACGAGCCCGCGCGGCGACTCGGTCACTTTGCGAAACACCTCGCCCATCCCCAGGTCTTCCATGGTCAGGACTTTCGACGGAATGGTCCGGAATACCGCCCCCGCGCCGCGATTCTGATTGAAGGCGTTGACCCGGAATCGCGCTACGCCCGGCACGTCGAAGGAAAAGTCGGTCTCCAGAAACTTTTCGTAATCCACCCGTTGCCGGTCGTTCATGATGTCGTAGATCAGCTCATGGACCTGCTTGTGGTCCAGCGCCGGCAGGTTGATCCGCCGCACATCGCCATCCACGCGGATCATCGGCGGCAGGCCGGCGGACAGATGCAGGTCCGACGCCCCCTGCTTGGCGCTGAACGCCAGTAACTCAGTGATATCCATAGCGCACCTCAATTCCAGTAGAATGCCGCGAACCTCACCGCTGGCGCTTCTTTATGTCCACGATAGCAGACAACATCGCTCAGGTTAGTTCGCGCATCCGCGCTGCGGAGCAGGCCGCCCGGCGTGCCGAAGGCAGCGTCCAACTGCTGGCCGTGAGCAAGACCAAGCCCGCCCAGGCCCTGCGTGAGGCTTATGCCACCGGCCTGCGGGACTTCGGCGAGAACTACCTGCAAGAGGCCCTGGGCAAACAGGTCGAATTGACCGACCTGCCCTTGATCTGGCACTTCATCGGCCCCATTCAATCGAACAAGACGCGCGCTATCGCCGAACACTTCGACTGGGTGCATTCCGTGGATCGCTTGAAAATTGCACAGCGCCTGTCCGAGCAGCGCCCGGCCGAGTTGCCGCCGCTGAACATCTGTATCCAGGTCAACGTCAGTGGTGAGGCCAGCAAATCCGGCTGCACCCCAGCGGACCTGCCCGCCCTGGCCAGCGCCATCAGCGCTTTGCCACGCTTGAAGCTGCGTGGGCTGATGGCGATTCCCGAACCCACCGAAGAGCGTGCCGCGCAGGATGCCGCCTTTGCCGCCGTTCAACGCCTGCAAGCCAGCCTGGCACTGCCGCTGGACACGCTTTCCATGGGCATGAGCCACGACCTCGAGTCGGCCATTGCCCAGGGCGCCACCTGGGTGCGCATCGGTACTGCCCTGTTTGGCGCCCGCGACTACGGTCAATCCTGAACCATGGCCGACTCATCTCTTTATAAGGACCTGTCATGAGCAACACGCGTATTGCCTTCATCGGCGCCGGCAACATGGCCGCCAGCCTGATCGGCGGCCTGCGGGCCAAGGGCCTGGACGCTTCGCTGATCCGCGCCAGCGATCCGGGTGAAGAGACCCGCAACCGAGTGAGTGCCGAACACGGCATCGAAACCTTTGCCGACAACGCCCAGGCCATCGACGGCGCCGACGTCATCGTGCTGGCGGTCAAGCCGCAAGCGATGAAAAGCGTCTGCGAGGCCCTGCGTCCGAGCCTCAAACCCCATCAACTGGTGGTGTCGATTGCCGCTGGCATCACCTGCGCCAGCATGAACAACTGGCTCGGCGAGCAGCCGATCGTACGTTGCATGCCCAACACTCCGGCGCTGCTGCGCCAGGGCGTCAGCGGCCTGTTCGCCACGCCACACGTGACCGCCGAACAACGCCAGCAGGCCGAAACGCTGCTGTCCGCCGTTGGCCTGGCCCTGTGGCTGGACACCGAACAGCAACTGGACGCGGTCACCGCCGTCTCCGGCTCGGGCCCGGCGTACTTCTTCCTGCTGATCGAAGCCATGACCGCCGCTGGCGAAAAACTTGGCCTGACCCGGGAAACCGCCGCCCAGTTGACCTTGCAGACCGCCCTCGGCGCCGCGCACATGGCGGTGTCCAGCGACGTCGATGCGGCCGAGTTGCGTCGCCGCGTGACCTCGCCGGCCGGCACCACCGAAGCGGCCATCAAATCGTTCCAGGCCGGGGGCTTCGAAGCCCTGGTGGAAAAAGCACTCGGCGCCGCCGCGCACCGCTCGGCCGAAATGGCCGAACAACTGGGCCAATAAGGAGCCATTCATGATTGGATTGAACACTGCAGCGGTCTACGTGCTGCAAACCCTCGGCAGCCTGTACCTGCTGATCGTGCTGCTGCGCTTCGTGCTGCAACTGGTACGTGCCAACTTCTACAACCCGCTCTGCCAGTTCATCGTCAAGGCTACCCAGCCGCTGCTCAAGCCGCTGCGCCGGATCATCCCGAGCCTGTTCGGCCTGGACATGTCGTCGCTGGTCCTGGCGATCCTCGTGCAACTGGCGCTGATGGCCCTGACCCTGCTGCTGACCTACGGCACCACCGGCAACCCGCTGCAACTGCTGATCTGGTCGCTCATTGGCGTGACCGCGCTATTCCTGAAGATTTTCTTCTTCGCCATGATCATCAGCGTGATCCTGTCGTGGGTCGCGCCGAGCAGCCATAACCCCGGTGCCGAACTGGTGAACCAGATCTGCGAGCCGGCCCTGGCGCCGTTCCGTCGCATCCTGCCGAACCTGGGTGGCCTGGATATCTCGCCGATCCTGGCGTTCATGGTGCTCAAGCTGATCGACATGCTGGTGATCAACAACCTGGCGGCGATGACCATGATGCCGGAGATCCTGCGGCTGCTGATCTGATCCAGGCAACTTGATCCCTGCGATGATCGTTCCCACGCTCCGCGTGGGAATGCATCCCGTGACGCTCCGCGTCACCCCCAAAACGGAACGCGGAGCGTCCCAGGCAGCGTTACCACGCAGAGCGTGGGAACGATCGCCGCCCTTTGCTTGCCGCCCGCCACAGCGGTCTTTAGACTTACGCCTCATTTCAACGCGAGCAGGGTCGATGCCAGCTGCCTTTCCCCCCGATTCCGTTGGTCTGGTGACGCCGCAAATGGCGCATTTCAGCGAGCCCCTGGCCCTGGCCTGCGGCCGTTCGTTGCCAGCCTATGACCTGATCTACGAAACCTACGGCACCCTCAATGCCACGGCGAGCAATGCCGTGCTGATCTGCCACGCCTTGTCGGGGCATCACCACGCCGCCGGCTACCACAGCGTCGACGACCGCAAGCCCGGCTGGTGGGACAGTTGCATCGGCCCGGGCAAGCCCATCGACACCAGCAAGTTCTTCGTGGTCAGCCTGAACAACCTGGGCGGCTGCAACGGTTCCACCGGCCCCAGCAGCCTCAACCCGGACACCGGCAAGCCCTTCGGCGCCGATTTCCCGGTGCTGACCGTGGAAGACTGGGTCCACAGCCAGGCACGCCTGGCCGACCGCCTCGGTATCGGCCAGTGGGCCGCCGTGATCGGCGGCAGCCTGGGCGGCATGCAAGCCCTGCAATGGACCATCACCTACCCGGACCGCGTGCGTCATTGCCTGGCAATCGCCTCGGCCCCCAAGCTGTCGGCGCAGAACATCGCCTTCAACGAAGTGGCGCGCCAAGCGATCCTCACCGACCCGGAATTCCACGGCGGTTCGTTCCAGGAACACGGCGTGATCCCCAAGCGCGGGTTGATGCTGGCGCGGATGGTCGGGCACATCACCTACCTGTCCGACGACTCCATGGGCGAGAAATTCGGCCGTGGCCTCAAGAGCGAAAAGCTCAACTACGACTTCCACAGCGTCGAGTTCCAGGTCGAGAGCTACCTGCGCTATCAGGGTGAAGAGTTCTCCGGGCGTTTCGACGCCAACACCTACCTGTTGATGACCAAGGCGCTGGACTACTTCGATCCGGCGGCGAACTTCGACGATAACCTGGCGAAAACCTTCGCCAATGCCACCGCCAAATTCTGTGTGATGTCGTTCACCACCGACTGGCGCTTCTCCCCGGCGCGCTCGCGGGAGCTGGTGGACGCGCTGATGGCCGCGCGCAAGGACGTCTGCTACCTGGAAATCGACGCGCCCCAGGGCCACGACGCCTTTTTGATTCCGATCCCGCGCTACCTGCAGGCGTTCGGCAACTACATGAACCGTATAACGCTGTGAGGACGCCATGAGAGCCGATCTGGACATCATCCAGGAATGGATCCCCGCCGGCAGCCGCGTGCTCGACCTGGGCTGCGGCAACGGCGAACTGCTGACCTGGCTGCGGGACAACAAACAGGTCACCGGCTACGGCCTGGAGAACGACCCGGACAACATCGCCGAGTGCGTGGCCAAGGGCATCAACGTCATCGAGCAGGACCTGGACAAGGGCCTGGGCAACTTCGCCAGCAACAGCTTCGACGTCGTGGTCATGACCCAAGCGCTGCAAGCGGTGCACTACCCGGACAAGATCCTCGACGAAATGCTGCGGGTCGGGCGCCAGTGCATCATCACCTTCCCCAACTTCGGCCACTGGCGCTGCCGCTGGTACCTGGCGAGCAAGGGCCGCATGCCGGTCTCGGATTTCCTGCCCTACACCTGGTACAACACGCCGAACATCCACTTCTGTACCTTCGAGGATTTCGAAGCGCTGTGCCGCGAACGTGAAGCCAAAGTCATCGATCGCTTGGCCGTGGACCAACAGCATCGCCACGGGTGGGCGAGCAAGCTATGGCCTAATCTGTTAGGTGAAATAGGCATCTATCGGGTCAGCAGCCCAGGCCTTGCCGATCATCAGGTCGCGGTGTGAGCCCCCGGCCTAACCAGGAGCACGACATGAAACGTCTAGCGTTGTTTCTCATCACCGCTTGCCTGAGCGTTGGCGCCTTGGCCGCCGATGTCATCAAGGCCGAGCGGATGGAAAAATTCGGTGATATCACCGTGCATTACAACACCTTCAATTCCACCTTCCTGACGCCGGACATTGCCAAGGCAGCCGAGCTGACTCGCAGCAAGAATCAAGGCGTGATCAATGTTTCGGTGATCAAGGGCGGCAAGCCTCTGATGGCTCAAGTCAGCGGCTCGGTCAAGGATCTCACCAGCAGCTCCGTCCCGCTGAAATTCAAGCAAGTGATTGAGCAAGGCGCGATCTACTACATCGCCCAGTACCCGGTGGAACAACAGGAAGTCCGGACCTTCGAAATCGAGGTGCAAACCGGCGACAAGATCAACACCCTCAACTTCAACCAGGAACTGTTCCCGGGCCAATGATCAACCTTACCCAACTCGTATTGGCCAGCCACAACGCCGGCAAACTCAAGGAACTGCAGGCCATGCTCGGCGGGTCGGTGCAGTTGCGCTCGATTGGCGAATTCAGCCAGGTGGAACCGGAAGAGACCGGCCTGTCGTTCGTCGAGAACGCCATCCTCAAGGCCCGTAATGCCGCGCGCATCTCGGGCCTGCCGGCGCTGGCCGACGATTCCGGGCTGGCCGTGGACTTCCTCGGCGGCGCACCGGGCATTTACTCGGCCCGTTACGCTGATGGCAAAGGTGACGCGGCGAACAACGCCAAGCTGCTCGACGCCCTCAAGGATGTGCCCGAAGCCGAGCGTGGCGCGCAGTTCGTGTGCGTGCTGGCCCTGGTGCGCCACGCCGACGATCCGTTGCCGATCCTCTGCGAAGGCCTGTGGCCCGGGCGCATTCTCACCGAAGCCAGCGGCGAGCACGGTTTTGGCTATGACCCGTTGTTCTGGGTGCCGGAGCGCGATTGCTCCAGCGCCGAGCTGGGGCCGGTGGAAAAGAACCAACTGAGCCACCGCGCCCGCGCCATGGCCCTGCTGCGTCAACGCCTGGGCCTGCAATGATCGACGACGCTCCCGCACCGCTGATCCATGGCGGTGTACAAACGCCTCGGGCGCCACTGCCGGTGCTGCCGCCCCTGGCGTTGTACGTCCACATCCCGTGGTGCGTGCGCAAATGCCCGTATTGCGACTTCAACTCCCACACCGCCAGCCCGCAACTGCCGGAAGAGGAATACGTCGACGCCCTGCTGGCCGACCTCGACCAGGATTTGCACGCGGTTTACGGTCGCCCGTTGAGCTCGATCTTTTTCGGTGGCGGCACTCCAAGCCTGTTCAGTGCCCAGGCCCTGGGGCGGTTGCTCAAAGGTGTCGAGGCACGGATACCGTTCGCCCAGGACATTGAAATCACCCTGGAAGCCAACCCCGGCACGTTTGAACAAGAAAAATTCGTCGCTTACCGGGCCTTGGGCATCAATCGCCTGTCCATTGGCATCCAGAGCTTCCAGCAGGCCAAGCTCGAAGCCCTGGGCCGGATCCATAACGGTGACGAGGCGGTGCGCGCCGCTGGCATGGCCCGACAAGCCGGGTTCGACAACTTCAACCTGGACCTGATGCATGGGCTGCCCGATCAGTCCCTCGACGACGCCTTGAGCGACCTGCGCCAAGCCATCGCCTTGAAACCGACCCACCTGTCCTGGTACCAGTTGACGTTGGAGCCGAACACGGTGTTCTGGAACCAGCCGCCGACCTTGCCCGAAGACGACACGCTGTGGGACATCCAGGAAGCCGGGCAAGCCTTGCTGGCCGAACACGGCTACGCTCAATACGAAGTCTCGGCCTACGCCCAGCCCGGTCGGGCGGCGCGGCATAACCTCAATTACTGGAGCTTCGGCGACTTCATCGGCATCGGCGCCGGCGCCCACGGCAAGCTCAGCCATCCGGACGGGCGCATCGTGCGCACCTGGAAGACCCGCCTGCCCAAGGACTATCTCAACCCGGCCAAAAGCTTCCAGGCGGGCGAGAAAACCCTGGCCAATGAAGAACTGCCGTTCGAGTTCCTGATGAACGCCCTGCGCCTGACCGCAGGCGTGGAAGCGCAGCTGTACCCGGAACGCACCGGGCTGCCCCTGCAAAGCCTGGCCAAAGGCCGGCGCGAGGCCGAACAAAGCGGATTGTTGCAGGTCGAACCGACACGTCTGGCGGCCACCGAGCGCGGACAGTTGTTTCTCAATGACTTGCTGCAGACATTTCTGAGCTGATCAACACAAGGAAATCGAATGGATCTGGTACTCGACCTGCTGGCCACCGTATCCCGCTGGAGCCGCAGCAACCTGTCGGAAATCTCCCTGGCATTGGTAGGCTGCCTGCTGGTGCTGTTTGGTGCCGACATCAAGGGCTGGGTCGAACAACGCCTGGGCAGCATCGCCGGCGCCTTGCGCGTCCCGTTGATCGCCCTGCTGTGCATGATCGGCAGCGGCGCCGCGCTGATCTATGCCACGCCGTGGATCGTCAGGGGCTTGAGCCAGTTCAACAACTACAGCCTGGCGCCGGTGTTGTTGGTGGTGCTGGTGTTGATTGGCGTGGTGGCGGATCGGCGCTGAACTTCAATACGCCGCAAAACGAAATGTGGGAGCTGAGCTTCTGTGGGAGCAAGGCTTGCCCGCGATAGCAGCGCCTCGGTACCCACTTGAAACCCGAGTTACCTGCATCGCGAGCAAGCTTTGCTCCCACAAAGCCTTGCTCCCACAGAAGCTCAGTTCCCACAGTGAGTATTGCGTGATGTTTAAGCCACCTTCTCGAACTTCAAATCCCAAACCCCATGCCCAAGCCGTTCGCCACGGCGCTCGAACTTGGTGATCGGCCGTTCGACCGGTCGTGGCACGCACTTGCCGTCTTCGGCCAGGTTGCGATAACCCGGGGCGACGTTCATCACTTCCAGCATGTACTCGGCGTAGGGTTCCCAGTCGGTGGCCATGTGCAGCACACCGCCGACCTTCAATTTACTGCGCACCAGTTCAGCGAACGATGCCTGGACGATACGGCGCTTGTGGTGCCGGCTTTTGTGCCAAGGATCCGGGAAAAACAGCATCAACCGGTCAAGACTGTTGTCGGCCACGCAGCGGTTGAGCACTTCGATGGCGTCGCAATCGTAGACCCGCAGGTTGGTCAGCCCTTGAGTCAGCACGCCGTTGAGCAACGCACCGACGCCGGGACGGTGGACTTCCACGCCGATGAAATCCTGCTCCGGCGCAGCGGCGGCCATTTCCAGCAACGAGTGGCCCATACCGAAGCCGATTTCCAGCGAGCGCGGAGCCGAGCGGCCGAAGACCTGGTCAAAATCCACCGGTGCGTCGGCCAGGGGCAGGACGAATAAAGGCGCGCCCTGCTCCAGGCCGCGCTGCTGGCCTTCAGTCATGCGCCCGGCGCGCATCACGAAACTCTTGATGCGGCGGTGCTGGCGCTCTTCGCCGTCTTCCGGCAGGACCGGCGTGTCGTTCGATTCAGTCATCAATGGCTCTTACTTGATCAGACCATCCAGCGGCGAGGAGGCGCTGGCGTAAAGTTTTTTCGGCATGCGGCCGGCCAGGTACGCCAGGCGACCGGCGACGATGGCGTGCTTCATGGCTTCGGCCATCAGGACCGGCTGCTGCGCATGGGCGATGGCAGAGTTCATCAGCACCGCTTCGCAACCCAGCTCCATGGCGATGGTGGCGTCGGAGGCGGTACCGACACCGGCATCCACCAACACCGGGATCTTGGCTTCTTCCAGGATGATCTGCAGGTTGTACGGGTTGCAGATCCCCAGGCCAGTGCCGATCAGGCCGGCCAGCGGCATGACCGCGATGCAGCCGATTTCCGCCAATTGACGGGCGATGATCGGGTCATCGCTGGTGTAGACCATCACGTCGAAACCTTCCTTGACCAGGGTTTCGGCGGCCTTGAGGGTTTCGATCACGTTGGGGAACAGGGTTTTCTGGTCCGCCAGTACTTCCAGCTTCACCAGATTGTGGCCGTCGAGCAGCTCACGGGCCAGGCGGCAGGTGCGCACGGCCTCGATGGCGTCGAAGCAGCCGGCAGTGTTCGGCAGGATGGTGTAGCGATCCGGCGGCAGGATATCCAGCAGGTTCGGTTCGCCCGGGTTCTGGCCGATGTTGGTCCGGCGCACGGCGACGGTCACGATCTCGGCGCCCGAGGCCTCGATGGCCAGGCGGGTTTCTTCCATGTCGCGGTATTTGCCGGTACCTACCAGCAAGCGCGACTGGTAGGTACGACCGGCCAGGACGAAGGGCTTGTCGCTACGAACGATGCTCATGGGAAATCCTCTGTTGGGGTGAGGTTCTTGCGAAATGCTGCGAAACCGAGGCGACTAGCCACCGCCGATGGCGTGGACCACTTCGACGCTGTCGCCATCGTTCAACGTGGTTTCGGCGTGCTGGCTGCGCGGGACGATATCCAGATTGAGCTCCACCGCGACGCGGCGTCCGGTAAGTTCCAGACGGGTCAGCAGGGCCGCAACGGTTTCACCGTCGGGCAGTTCAAGGGGTTCGCCGTTCAACTGAATGCGCATGCCGGATGCCGCCATCATTTTTAGGGGCTGGCATTCTAGCCCGATCAGTCTGGGTGACCCAAGCCATTCGTCATGAAATGGACCGGCAGGTCAGCCCAGCCGCCAGGCGGCAAGCCCCAGGCACAACCAGCCGATCAGGAACGCCACGCCACCCAACGGAGTGATGATGCCCAGCTTGCTGATGCCCGTGAGCGTCAGCAGGTACAGGCTGCCGGAGAACAACAGGATGCCGATGACAAAGGAAATTCCGGCCCAAGTGACGATGCGCCCGGGAATGTGCGTGGCCAGCAGCGCAACGCCCAGCAACGCCAGGGTGTGCACCAGTTGGTAGGTGACGCCGGTGTGGAAAATCGCCAGGTAATCGGCGCTCAGGCGGTTTTTCAGGCCATGGGCGGCGAATGCACCCAGCGCCACGCCCGTGAAACCGAAGAAAGCCGCCAGCATCAGAAAGCTACGCAACATGGGAACTCCAGTCAGACTCGGTGGACAGGGTCTGTATAATGGCCCGCTCGACGGGTTCGGCCAAGCCATCTCTATGCTGCGTACATTGTTTCGACGATTCCTTAAAGCCCTGCTCTGGTTCGCCGTCGGCAGCGTTGTGCTGGTGCTGCTGTTTCGCGTGGTGCCGCCGCCGTTCACGGCGTTGATGATCGAGCGCAAGGTTGAATCCTGGTTCGGCGGTGAACCGATCGACCTGCAACGCACCTGGCAGCCTTGGGACCAGATCTCCGACAGCCTCAAAGTCGCAGTGATCGCTGGCGAAGACCAGAAATTCCCGGAGCACTGGGGCTTCGACATCGGCGCGATCCAGGCCGCCTTCGCCCACAATGGCCGTGGCGGTTCGATTCGCGGCGCCAGCACCCTCAGCCAGCAAGTGTCCAAAAACCTGTTCCTGTGGTCAGGCCGCAGCTGGCTGCGCAAAGGGCTGGAGGCCTGGTTCACCGCGCTGATCGAAGTGTTCTGGCCCAAGCAGCGGATCCTTGAGGTGTACCTCAACAGCGTCGAGTGGGATGACGGTGTGTTCGGGGCGGAAGCGGCGGCACGGCATCATTTCCGCACCAGCGCCGACGCCTTGTCCCGGCAACAGGCCAGCCTGCTGGCGGCGGTATTACCCAACCCGCGCAAATGGAGCGCCAGCCGGCCGAGCCCCTACGTGCTACGGCGGGCGGGCTGGATTCGCCAGCAGATGAGCCAGTTGGGAGGCGACAGTTATTTGCTGGGGCTCGATCATGCGCGGCGGGCGCCTTGGGCGCAGTAGACCAAACACCGACATTCAACTGTGGGAGCGAGCTTGCTCGCGATGGCGGAGGGTCAGGCAGTATCGATGTTGAATGATAAGCCGCCATCGCGAGCAAGCTCGCTCCCACAGGGGGTCTGCGGCGAATCCGAGATTGAGCGCACACAAAAACGCCCCGATCATCACTGATCGGGGCGTTTTTTGTTGTCGCTATCGCAGGTCAAGCCGCAATCGACACCTTGAGCTTGTTCATCGCGCTCTTCTCAAGTTGGCGAATCCGCTCGGCCGACACGTTGTACTTCTGCGCGAGGTCGTGCAGCGTGGCCTTTTCCTCGGCCAGCCAGCGCTGGTAGAGGATGTCGCGGCTGCGTTCGTCCAGCACTTCCAAGGCTTCGTGCAGGTTGGTGTTGGAGTTGTCGCTCCAGTCGGCGTCTTCCAGTTGACGCGCCGGGTCGTACCGGTGGTCTTCCAGGTAGTTGGCCGGCGATTGGAAAGCGCTGTCGTCGTCCGCTTCGGCAGCCGGGTCGAAGGCCATGTCATGGCCGGTCAGGCGGCTTTCCATCTCGCGCACTTCCCGAGGCTCTACACCCAGGCTTTCAGCCACGCGATGGACTTCTTCGTTGTTCAGCCAGGCCAGACGCTTCTTCTGGCTGCGCAGGTTGAAGAACAGCTTGCGCTGGGCCTTGGTGGTCGCGACTTTCACGATGCGCCAGTTGCGCAGGATGAACTCGTGGATTTCCGCCTTGATCCAGTGCACCGCAAACGACACCAGGCGCACGCCCATTTCCGGGTTGAAACGCTTGACCGCTTTCATCAGGCCGACGTTGCCTTCCTGGATCAGGTCGGCCTGGGCCAGCCCGTAGCCGGAATAGCTGCGGGCGATATGTACGACAAAACGCAGGTGGGCGAGCACCATCTGCCGAGCCGCCTCAAGATCCTGCTCATAATAGAGACTCTCGGCCAGTTCACGCTCCTGCTCGGGCGTCAGCAATGGAATGCTGTTCACCGTGTGCACATAGGCCTCCAGGTTCGCACCCGGGACCAGAGCATAAGCAGGTTGCAAAGAAGTGGTCATACGAAAAAACCTCCGACTCACATAACTCGTGCAGTTCAGCACTGCGAAAATTGACCGGGAACCCTAAGACAAGTTCCCACAAAAACCGAAAGGTCAATACGCGCAAAAAACCCTATTTTGGCGCAAGCTCACGCAAGTGGCGTGCGACCGCAATCCATGCACCGATATAACCCAACAGCACCGCGCCAAGCAAGAGCGACAGACCGTCGGCGACTGGCACTCCGGCCAGCGAAAAATCACTGCCGTACAAACCGGCCAGCCCCACTACCGCATCGTTCAGCCAGTCCAGGCCAAACGCCAATACGCCCCAGGACAGAATCCCGGCACCGAAGCCATACAGCGCCCCCATATAAAGGAAGGGCCTGCGCACATAACTGTCCGTACCGCCGACGAGTTTAATCACTTCTATCTCGGTGCGGCGGTTTTCAATATGAAGACGAATGGTATTGCCTATCACCAAAAGTAATGCAGAAACCAGCAGCACCGTCAGACCGAAGACAAACCGGTCGCCGAGCTTGAGGATCGCCGCAAGACGCTCGACCCAGACTAGATCAAGTTGCGCCTGTTGTACCTTCGGCAACTCGGAAAGTCTTTGTCTTAATGCTTCAAGGGCGGGCTTGTCGACCTCGTTCGGCGTCACCAGCACCACGCCCGGCAGCGGGTTCTCCGGCAGCTCCTTGAGGGCGTCGCCCAGGCCGGACTGTTGCTGGAACTCTTCCAGCGCCTGCTCGCGGCCGATGTACTCGGCTTCGGCCACGCCCGGCATGGCCTTGATCTGCTCACGCAACGCTTGGCCTTCGCCGGGGCTGGCGTCCATCTGCAGGTACAGGGAAATCTGCGCCGCGCGCTGCCAGGAGCCGCCCAGGCGCTCCACATTATTCAGCAATAATGACAGGCCCATAGGCAGGCTCAAGGCAACCGCCATCACCATGCAGGTAAAGAAGCTGCCGATGGGTTGCTTGCCCAGGCGCCGCAGGCTGTCCAGCAGGCTGGCGCGATGGCTTTCGATCCAGGCGCGCAGCAGCGTGGCGAAGTCCGGGCCGTCGTCATCGTCGCGTTTTTTCTTTTGCGGCTGCGGATCGGAGGCCTTCGGGGCCACGCGTTCGGCCACTTTCGGGCTGCGAGTAGCACTCATACGCCGGCCTCCCCGTCACCAATCAGGCGTCCGCGCTGCAACGTGAGCATGCGGTGACGCATGCGCGCGATCAACGCCAGGTCGTGACTGGCGATCAGCACGCTGGTGCCCAGACGGTTGATGTCTTCGAACACGCCCATGATTTCCGCCGCCAGGCGCGGGTCGAGGTTACCTGTGGGTTCGTCCGCCAGCAGCAAGGCCGGGCGATGGACGATGGCGCGGGCGATGCCGACGCGCTGTTGCTGGCCGGTGGACAGGTCGCCCGGATACAGGTCGGTCTTGTCCGACAGGGCCACGCGCTCCAGGGCCGAGTCCACCCGCTTGATGATCTCGGCCTTGGACAGGCCAAGGATCTGCAACGGCAACGCCACGTTGTTGAACACCGTGCGGTCGAACAGCAACTGGTGATTCTGGAACACTACACCGATCTGCCGCCGCAGGTAGGGGATCTGGGCATTGCTGATGGTGCTCAGGTCCTGGCCGGCCAGCAGCAGTTTGCCAGTGGAAGGCCGCTCCATCGCCAGCAGCAGGCGCAGCAAGGTACTTTTACCGGCGCCGGAATGGCCGGTGACAAACAGAAACTCGCCCCGACGGACCCGAAAGCTCAGCTCATGCAAGCCGACGTGACCGTTCGGATAGCGTTTACCGACCTGTTCGAAACGAATCATGAGTGCTCCCGTTCGGCAAACAGTGCCTGGACAAAGGGCTCGGCTTCAAAGGTGCGCAAGTCGTCAATGCCTTCGCCCACGCCGATGTAGCGAATGGGCAGGCCGAACTGCTTGGCCAGGGCGAAAATCACCCCGCCCTTGGCGGTGCCGTCGAGCTTGGTCAGAGCCAGCCCGGTCAGTTCGACGGTCTGGTTGAATTGCTTGGCCTGGTTAATGGCGTTCTGGCCGGTACCGGCGTCCAGCACCAGCAGCACTTCGTGAGGCGCATCGGCGTCGAGCTTGCCGATCACCCGGCGTACCTTCTTCAATTCTTCCATCAGGTTGTCTTTGGTGTGCAGACGACCGGCCGTGTCGGCGATCAGCACATCGATGCCACGGGCCTTGGCCGCCTGCACCGCGTCGAAGATCACCGAAGCGGAGTCGGCGCCGGTGTGCTGGGCGATCACCGGGATCTTGTTGCGCTCGCCCCACACTTGCAGCTGTTCGACCGCGGCGGCGCGGAAGGTGTCGCCGGCAGCCAGCATGACTTTCTTGCCTTCGAGTTGCAGCTTCTTGGCCAGCTTGCCGATGGTGGTGGTCTTGCCGGCGCCGTTGACGCCCACCACCAGAATCACGAATGGTTTGTTCTGCGAGGTGATCACCAGTGGTTGTTCCACCGGCTTGAGCATGTTGGTCAGCTCGCCTTGCAGGGATTTGTACAACGCGTCGGCGTCGGTCAGTTGCTTGCGAGCAACCTTTTGGGTCAGGCTCTGGATGATCACCGAGGTCGCCTCGACACCGACATCGGCGGTGAGCAGGCGGGTCTCGATGTCTTCCAGCAATTCGTCATCGATGACTTTCTTGCCCAGGAACAGGCTGGCCATGCCTTCGCCGATGCTGGCGCTGGTCTTGGACAGGCCCTGCTTGAGACGGGCGAAGAAGCCGACTTTGTTCTCTTCAGCCGTGCGGGCCGGCTCGACTGGGACCAAAGCTTCAACCGGAGCGGGTTCTGGTTCATGGGCGGACTGCGAAGCGACAGGTGCAATGACAACCGTCGAGGCCTCGGCAATCGGCGCCACACCCTGTACCACGACAGGTTGTGGCGCGGCCGGAATCGGTGGGGTGATATGCGCGGCTTGCTCGTCTTCGACCAGCGCCACCGGCTCTTCTGCAACCGGCAGGGTCAGCCAGGGAGTGGATTCGACGGGCGGGGTCAGCGGCTGTTCGGCCACAGGCTCAGGCGCGACCGGTTGCAGGATCGGTTCGGCAATCGGCAGGATGATTGGCGCGGCTTCCTCTTCCACCGCTTCGGCGGCGGGCTCAGGCAGCGCTTGTGGCTGTTCGACGACGGTTTCCTGCGGCTTCTTGCGCAGCCATCCGAACAGGCCTTTTTTCTCGCCAGCCGCAGCTGGGGTCTTCTTGTCGTCGTTGGAACCAAACATGGAGGACGGCTATCTCACGGTAGCGACGCGCCACGAGGGCGCCTCGGTGATAAATATTCAATGCTGAACAGACTGCGTTTCATCCAGCTTGTTCACGCGCAACATTTTGTCGAAGCGTCCTCAGGACGCCTCAAAGTCGATTTTTTCGAAGGACTGGTACGGCATCATCGGCGAAAACGCCGGGATCAACGAGCAAACCCAGCGTTTCTCCGGAGAACCCAGACAACCCCGGGCCGATAAAAGGCCCGATAGGCGTGGCCGCCAGTAAAACGGATCAGTATCCTAGCACCTCCTCGCCTGCTGAGGCTAAGACCTAGCAGGCAACCCAACAGGTTTAAACACGAATGAATGCTCTTGCCCGCCGCGCCGCAGGCCTGCTGCTCAGCACAGTTTGTCTGCCTCTTTCAGCCTTGGCTGCCGACCCACAACCCACCCATGAATTCACCCTCGACAACGGCCTGAAGGTCGTCGTGCGCGAAGACCATCGTGCGCCGGTGGTGGTCTCCCAGGTCTGGTACAAGGTGGGTTCCAGCTACGAGACGCCAGGCCAGACCGGTTTGTCCCACGCCCTTGAGCACATGATGTTCAAGGGCAGTGAAAAAGTCGGCCCCGGCGAAGCGTCGCTGATCCTGCGCGACCTCGGTGCCGAAGAGAACGCCTTCACCAGCGACGATTTCACCGCCTACTACCAGGTGCTGGCCCGCGACCGCCTGGGCGTGGCCTTCGAGCTGGAAGCCGACCGCATGGCCAGCCTGCGCCTGCCGCCGGAGGAGTTCAGCCGCGAGATCGAGGTGATCAAGGAAGAGCGCCGCATGCGCACCGACGACAAGCCCATGTCCAAGGCCTACGAGCGCTTCAAGGCCATGGCTTACCCGGCCAGCGGCTACCACACGCCGACCATTGGCTGGATGGCCGACCTGGACCGGATGACCGTCGAGGAACTGCGCCACTGGTACGAGTCCTGGTACACCCCGAACAACGCGACCCTGGTGGTGGTCGGCGACGTGACACCGGACGAGGTCAAGTCCCTGGCCCAGCGCTATTTCGGCCCGATTGCCCGGCGCGCGGTGCCGGTGGCGAAAATCCCCCTGGAGCTGGCCGAACCCGGCGAGCGCCAGATCACCCTGCATGTGCAGACCCAACTGCCCAGCGTGATGCTGGCCTTCAACGTGCCGAGCATCGCCACCGCGACGGACAAGACGTCGGTCAACGCGCTGCGGCTGATCTCAGCCCTGCTGGACGGCGGCTACAGCGGCCGGATCCCGACCCAACTGGAGCGCGGCGAGGAGTTGGTGTCCGGCGGCTCGTCGAACTACGACGCCTTCACCCGCGGCGACACGCTGTTCACCTTGTCGGCGACACCCAACACGCAGAAAAACAAAACCCTCGCCCAGGCCGAAGCAGGTTTGTGGCGCTTGCTTGAGCAGTTGAAAACCACTGCCCCGACCGCCGACGAACTGGAACGCGTGCGCGCCCAGGTCATCGCCGGCCTGGTGTATGAGCGCGACTCGATCACCAGCCAGGCCACCGCCATTGGCCAGCTGGAAACCGTCGGCTTGTCCTGGAAGCTGATGGACACAGAGCTCGCTGAACTGCAAAGCGTGACCCCGCAAGACATCCAGAAGGCAGCCCAGCTGTATTTCACCCGCTCGCGCCTGAGCGTTGCGCACGTCCTGCCCGAGGAGAAAGCTCATGAATGAGCGCAAATCATCGAGCCTGGTGCTGATCGGCCTGGTTTTGCTCGCCCTGGCCTGCGCCCTGGCCTTTTACCTGTCGCCGTCGAGCAACTCCGACGCCAGCCAGGCATTGGACAAGGCCAAGTCCGGCAATAAGCTGCAATCGTTGGCCGAACTGGACGACAAGGCGCCCAGCCGGCGCCAGCTCGACGTACAAACCTGGAAAACCGCTGACGGCGCCAAGGTGCTGTTCGTCGAAGCCCGGGAATTGCCGATGTTCGACCTGCGCCTGACCTTCGCCGCCGGCAGCAGCCAGGACGGCGACGCCCCCGGCCTCGCCCTGCTGACCAACGCCATGCTCAACGAAGGCGTTGCCGGCAAGGACGTCGGCGCCATCGCCCAAGGTTTCGAAAGCCTCGGCGCGGACTTCGGCAACGGTGCCTACCGGGACATGGCCGTAGCGTCCCTGCGCAGTCTCAGCGCAGCCGACAAGCGTGAACCGGCCTTGAAGCTGTTCGCCGAAGTCGTCGGCAAACCGACCTTCCCCGCCGACTCCTTCGCCCGGATCAAGAACCAGATGCTGGCCGGTTTCGAGTACCAGAAACAGAACCCCGGCAAACTGGCGGGCCTGGAACTGATGAAGCGCCTGTACGGCGAGCATCCTTATGCCCACTCCAGCGACGGCACCGCCGACAGCATCCCACCGATCACTCTGGCCCAGGCCCGCGCTTTCCACGCCAAGGCCTACGCTGCCGGCAACGCAGTGATTGCGCTGGTGGGGGATTTGTCCCGCGCCGAAGCCGAAACGATTGCCAACCAGGTGTCCGCCGCCCTGCCCAAGGGCCCGGCCCTGGCGAAAACCCCGCCACCGGTAGAACCGAAAGCGAGCATCGGGCACATCGAGTTCCCGTCCAAGCAGACCAACCTGATGCTCGCGCAACTGGGCATCGACCGCGACGATCCGGACTATGCCGCGGTGTCCCTGGGCAACCAGATCCTCGGCGGCGGTGGCTTCGGCACGCGACTGATGACTGAAGTTCGCGAAAAACGCGGCCTGACCTACGGCGTGTACTCCGGCTTCACGGCGATGCAGGCCCGCGGCCCGTTCATGATCAACCTGCAAACCCGTGCCGAGATGAGCGAGGGCACCTTGAAACTGGTGCAGGACGTGTTCGCCGACTACCTCAAGAACGGTCCGACCCAGAAAGAACTCGATGACGCCAAGCGTGAGTTGGCCGGCAGTTTCCCGCTGTCCACCGCCAGCAATGCCGACATCGTCGGCCAGCTCGGCGCCATGGGCTTCTATGACTTGCCGCTCAGCTACCTGGAAGACTTCATGCGCCAATCCCAGGAACTGACGGTCGAGCAGGTCAAGGCCGCGCTGAACAAACACCTGAGTACCGATAAAATGGTCATCGTCACCGCCGGCCCGAGCGTGCCGCAAAAGCCGTTGCCGCCCCCTACTGACAAACCTGCCGAGCAGCCGCTCGGGGTTCCGGAGCACTAATGGCCCGCCCATCGAATTCCAGCAAGAAACCCGTGCACAACGGTGTGAACCAGTTGCGCATCATCGGCGGCGAATGGCGCAGCCGGCGCCTGAGCTTCCCGGATGCCCCAGGGTTGCGCCCCACCCCTGACCGCGTGCGGGAAACCCTGTTCAACTGGCTCGCGCCCTACGTGGCAGGCGCCCGGGTGCTCGACCCGTTCGCCGGCAGCGGCGCGCTGTTTCTCGAGGCCCTGTCCCGTGGCGCCGCCATGGGCCAGGCGCTGGACGCCAGCAACCTGGCGGTCTCCAGCCTGAAGGAACATCTGGGCACCCTGCGTTGCACCGTCGGTCAGGTGCAAACCGCCGACGCACTGCGCTACCTGGACAGCCAACCGGCGACGCCTTTCGACCTGGTGTTCCTCGACCCGCCTTTCAACCAGAACCTGTTGCCGACCGTCTGCGCCTTGCTCGAGGAACGTCAGTGGCTGGCCGAGGATGCCTGGGTCTACACTGAAAGCGAGACCGCCCCGTCCACCCTGGGCTTGCCGGGCAACTGGCGCTTGCACCGCGAGCAGAAATCAGGACGGGTGTATTACGCGTTGTGGCAGCGTCTGACAAAGGACATGGGCTGAACGGCTGCCCCGTGCATCGAGAATAATAATGATGTCCGCCGCATCTGAACGTTTCGTCCCTGCTCCGGGCCTTGGCAACCCGCACCTGCAGACCTTATGGGGCCCGTTATGGCGCCAGACCACCCACATCGAGCGCCAACGCGAGCGCCTGTGGCTGGAAGACGGTGATTTCCTCGACCTCGACTGGCACGGCCCACACAGCGCCGAGGCGCCGCTGGTGTTGGTGTTGCACGGGCTGACCGGCTCTTCCAACTCGCCTTACGTGGCCGGGTTGCAGCAGGCACTCGGTCGCCAGGGCTGGGCCAGCGCGGCCTTGAACTGGCGCGGCTGCTCGGGCGAGCCGAACCTGCTACCTCGCAGCTATCACTCGGGCGTCAGCGAAGACCTGGCCGCCGCCATTGCCCACTTGCGTGCCCGACGGCCCTTGGCGCCGCTGTTTGCGGTGGGTTATTCACTGGGCGGCAATGTGTTGCTCAAGCACTTGGGGGAAGCCGGCCGCGACAGCCAGTTGCAAGGCGCGGTGGCGGTCTCGGTACCGTTTCGCCTCGACCAGTGCGCCGATCGCATCGGCCAGGGATTTTCCAAGTTCTACCAGGCGCACTTCATGCGACAGCTGGTGACCTATGTGCGCAACAAGCAACGCCGGTTCCAGCACGACGGACGCCACGAAGGCCTGGCGACCCTGTCGGCGCTTGGCCCGTTGGAGAACATGCGCACCTTCTGGGACTTTGACGGCCGGGTGACGGCGCCGCTGCACGGGTTCTCCGACGCGGCGGACTACTACCGCCGCGCCTCCAGCCGCTATTTCATGGCGGGCATCAGCACGCCGACCCTGGTCATCCAGGCCGCCGACGATCCTTTTGTATTTCCCCACAGCCTGCCCGAACCCGGCGAGTTATCCGCCTCGACCCAACTTGAACTGCATGCCCGGGGCGGGCATGTGGGTTTTGTCGACGGAACCCTGCGGCGCCCGGGGTATTACCTGGAGCGGCGGATCCCTGATTGGCTGGCCAGCCTGGGGCGCGGCTGACGATTCGCAGACAACAAAAATCACTGTGGGAGCGCGCCAGCTCGCGATAGCGGTGGGACAGCGACATTGAGGTTGACTGACCCACCGCCATCGCGAGCAAGCTCGCTCCCACAGTTTTTTCCGGGGTGTTCGCGGAGTGGGTGCTCACTAAGAATCCCCTGTGGGAGCGAGCTTGCTCGCGATAGCGGTGGGGCAGCGACATTGAAGTTGTCTGACACACCGCCATCGCGAGCAAGCTCGCTCCCACAGAGACTTGGGGGGGTGAGCGTTATTCGCCCTTCGCCACGCCCCGCTGGGGATCATTGATCCATTCACTCCACGAGCCGGCGTACAGCCGCCCCAAGGGATACCCTGCCAGGCACAAGGCAAACAGGTTGTGGCACGCCGTCACACCGGAGCCGCAGTACGCCACCAGCTCGGTGGGCGAACGTTCGCCCAGTTTTTCGGCGAAGCGCTGCTTGAGCTGATCAGCCGGCAAGAAGCGTCCATCGGCGCCCAGGTTGTCGGTAAACGCTGCGCACTGGGCGCCCGGGATATGCCCGGCCACTGGGTCGATCGGCTCGATTTCGCCCTTGAAACGCGGCAGCGCCCGGGCATCCAGCAGGGTCATGGCCGATTCACCGAGGCGTTGTTGCAGCGCTTGCGCATTGATCAGCAGGCTCGCATCCGGCGCCCCCGTGAAAGTCCCGAGGCTGTTCTGCGGCGGATCCAGGCTCAAGGGCAAGCCGGCGGCGTGCCAGGCCTTGAGCCCACCGTCGAGGATGTACACACCATCGCGCTTGCCCAGCCAGGCCAGCAGCCACCAGGCCCGGGCGGCATAGGCGCCGGGGCCGTCGTCATACAGCACGACGTCGCTGTCGTTATCCAGCCCCCAAGCCTTGAGACGCGCGATCAAGGCCTCGGGCTCCGGCAGCGGATGACGCCCGGTCACGCCTTTGGTCACCGGCCCGCTCAGGTCGCGCTCAAGGTCCGCGAACGACGCCCCGGCAATGTGGCCCTCGGCATAGCTGCGTTGGCCGTAATCCGGATCTTCCAGGGCAAAACGGCAATCGAGGATGACCAGCCCGGGCTGTGATCGCCGCTGTTCGAGTGCTTGGGGGCTGATGAGTTGCGCGATGGGCATGGTGAGCTCCTGTGGCTGAGTCGGGGTCGGTCCTACTGCCCTTCCTCCAGGGTCTGGGCCAGTGGGACGTAATATTCATTGAACAGCGCATCCACCGCCTCGCGGGCCTGGTCGGTCACGAAACCGGCTTCCAGCACCAGCACCTGATAGACACCGCGCTTGATGGCCTGCTCACTCAGGTGGCTGAAATTTTCCCGCGTGGTGCACAGAAACCGCACCCAGGACGTGAGGATGATCCAGGCGTTGAGGGTCAGGGACTCGATCTGCACCCGGTCCATCTTCAGGATGCCGGCGGCAACAAAGCCCTCGTAGATCGCGGTGCCGTGGATCAGGCAGCGCTGGGAAAACCGCCGATAGCGGGCCGCAAGGTCCGGATCGCTGTCGAGCAGATGCTCCAGGTCCCGGTGCAGGAAGCGGTAACGCCACATGGCCGCCAACAGTTCCTGCAGGTAGAAGCGCTTGTCATCCACCGTGGCCGCCCGGCCCTGGGGCGGACGCAGGAAGCTGTCCACCAGGTTCTCGTATTCACTGAACAGCACGGCGATGATCGCCTGCTTGTTGGGGAAGTGGTAATAGAGATTGCCCGGGGACATGTCCATGTGGGCGGCGATGTGATTGGTGCTGACGCTGCGCTCACCCTGTTGGTTGAACAGCTCGAGGCTGTTTTGCACGATGCGCTCGCTGGTTTTCATTCGTGGGGCCATGGTTTGGGCTTTAATTCGACGAAGGCATTGATCGGCATCTTACGACCTATCGGTCACAGGAAAAACCCACAGCCGTTGCGGATGTCATTGACATTCTAGAGTATAAGCTCTAGAAAACACCCATTCTAATAATATCCGGTGCCTGACGATGCCTGCCGACGTTGCCTACCTGCACGAGTCTCAACAACAACTGGAGGAGCTGCGGTCGCTCTTCGATGCCCAGCGCCAGGCCTACGCTGCCCACCCGATGCCACCGGCCGAACAGCGCCGACAATGGCTCAAGGCACTGCGCGAGGTATTGAGCAACGAACGACAAGCCTTGATCGACGCCATCAGCCAGGATTTCAGCCACCGTAGCGCCGACGAAACCCTGTTGGCCGAACTGATGCCGAGCCTGCACGGCATCCATTACGCCAGCCGCCATCTCCAAGGCTGGATGAAACCCTCCCGACGCAAGGTAGGCATGGCCTTTCAACCGGCCTCAGCCAAGGTGATCTATCAGCCGTTGGGCGTCGTCGGGGTCATCGTGCCGTGGAACTACCCGCTATTCCTGGCCATCGGGCCACTGGTCGGGGCATTGGCGGCCGGCAATCGGGTGATGCTCAAGCTCAGCGAATCGACACCGGCGACCGGCTTGCTGCTCAAGCAATTGCTGGCCCGTGTCTTCCCCCAAGACCTGGTGTGCGTGGTGCTCGGCGAGGCAGAGGTGGGCATGGCGTTTTCCAAGCTGCCCTTCGATCACCTGTTGTTCACCGGTGCCACCAGCATTGGCAAACATGTCATGCGCGCCGCTGCCGAAAACTTGACCCCGGTCACCCTGGAGCTGGGTGGGAAATCGCCGGCCATCGTGTCGGTCGATGTCCCCATCAAGGACGCCGCCGAACGCATTGCCTTCGGCAAAACCCTGAATGCCGGGCAAACCTGTGTCGCCCCGGACTACGTGCTGGTGCCGCAGAACCGCGTCGGCGAGTTCGTCGAGGCGTATCGCGAGGCGGTCCGCGGGTTTTATCCGACCCTGGCGAACAACCCGGACTACACCGCCATCATCAACGAACGACAACTGGCGCGGCTCAACGGCTACATCAGCGACGCCACCGGCAAGGGCGCGTTGCTGATCGAGCTGTTCGAACAAGGCCAGGGCCGCCGCATGGCCCATAGTCTGCTGCTCAACGTCAACGATGAGATGACCGTCATGCAGGACGAGATCTTCGGCCCGCTGCTGCCCATCGTTCCTTATGACAATCTGGACCAGGCGTTTGCCTACATCAATCAGCGCCCCCGCCCGCTGGCGCTCTACTACTTCGGCTACAACAAGGCCGAACAGCATCGTGTGCTCCACGAAACCCATTCCGGCGGCGTCTGCCTGAACGACACGCTGTTGCACGTCGCCCAGGATGACATGCCGTTCGGCGGCATCGGGCCCTCGGGAATGGGGCATTACCATGGGCATGAGGGTTTCCTGACCTTCTGCAAGGCCAAGGGCGTGCTGACCAAACAGCGATTCAACGCGGCGAAGCTGATTTATCCGCCCTACGGCAAGCCCTTGCAGAAGCTGATCCAGAAGCTGTTTGTCCGCTGACGCGTCTCTTGCCGGGTAATCACAACAATGAACCCCAGCCTCACTGATACCCCCGCGCTGTCACGGCGCGGCCTGCTGAAATTCAGCCTCGGCGCCAGCGCCTTCCTGGCCACCGTCGGGCTGGGTGCCAGCCTGAGCGGTTGCTCGCCTAGCCAACCGGCCAACGGCCTGGCGGCACTGCGCGACAGCGACCTGGCGTTTTTACGCGCCGTCATCCCCGTGATGCTGGACGGTGCAATGGCCATCGGGCAGCTCCCTGCCGCCATTGACGCGACCCTGGGCAGCCTGGACAGAAGCCTGGCCCACTTGTCCCCCGCCATGCTCAAGCTCACGCATCAGCTGTTCGATGTGCTTACGCTGGGCGTGACCCGTGGCCCCCTGACCGGGGTTTGGGGGGCGTGGGAAAATGCCAGTGCCGATGACATCCGCCAGTTCCTCGACCGGTGGGAAAACAGTTCGCTGGACCTGCTGCGACAAGGCCACAGTTCGTTGCTGCAATTGGTGATGATGGCCTGGTACACCCAATCCGAAGCCTGGGCGCATTGCGGGTATCCAGGACCGCCAACGGTCTGAAAGCCAGACCCCGCCCCCCTGTGGGAGCGGGCTTGCTCGCGATAGCGTCGCATCAGCCACCTATCGATTGACTGACACACCGCTATCGCGAGCAAGCTCGCTCCCACAAAGGGCCTATCGCAATCTCATAACAATTAAGAGAGCCCTGAACATGCCCCTACCCGATCCCTTCCGCGAAGGCCTCGCTCGTGGCTGGACCACCTACAACGGCGCGCAGCTGACCGAAGATCTGACCCTGGAAGCCGACGTGGCCATCGTCGGCAGCGGTGCCGGTGGCGGCACCACGGCGGAAATTCTCAGTGCTGCCGGCTACCGCGTGTTGCTGATCGAGGAAGGGCCGCTCAAGACCAGCCATGACTTCAAGCTGCTCGAAGACCAGGCCTACAGCAGCCTGTACCAGGAAGGCCTCGGGCGCATGAGCAAGGACGGCGCCATCACCATTCTCCAGGGCCGGGCGGTCGGTGGCACGACGCTGATCAATTGGACCTCCAGCTTCCGCACCCCCGACCAGACCCTCGACCACTGGGCCGCCGAGCACAACGTCAAGGGCCACGGCCGCGTCGAGATGGCGCCTTGGTTTACGCAGATGGAACAACGCCTGGGCGTGGCGCCGTGGTTCGTCCCGCCCAACGCCAACAATGACGTGATCCGCAAAGGCTGTGAACAATTGGGCTACGCCTGGCACGTCATCCCGCGCAACGTCCGCGGCTGCTGGAACCTGGGTTATTGCGGCATGGGCTGCCCGACCAACGCCAAGCAGTCGATGCTGGTCACCACCATCCCGGCCACGTTGGACAAGGGTGGCGCGCTGCTTTACCTGGCGCGGGCCGAGCGCCTGACGATCAAAAACGATGCCGTCGTAGGCATCGAGTGCCAGGCCATGGACGAGCGTTGCGTGGTGCCGACCGGGCGGCGTATCACCATCAAGGCGCGGCACTACGTGCTGGCGGGCGGCGGCATCAACAGCCCGGGCCTGCTGTTGCGCTCCGCGGCGCCAGACCCGCACGAACGCTTGGGCAAGCGCACTTTCCTGCACTTGGTGAACATGTCCGCAGGGCAATTCGACGAGGTCATCAACCCGTTCTACGGTGCGCCGCAATCGATTTATTCGGATCACTTCCAATGGCAGGACGGGATCACCGGCAAGATGTCCTACAAGCTCGAAGTCCCACCCTTGCACCCGGCCCTCGCGACCACGTTATTGGGTGGGTTCGGCCCCGAGAACGCCTTGCACATGTCCCGACTGCCCCACACCCACGCCATGCTCGCGCTGTTGCGCGACGGTTTTCACCCAGACAGCCCCGGCGGTCGCGTCGAGTTACGCAGCGACGGCACGCCCGTGCTCGACTACCCCGTTTCGCCGTATACCTGGGACGGCTTGCGCCGGGCCTTCCACAGCATGGCCGAGATCCAGTTTGCCGGCGGCGCCAAGGCAGTGATGCCCCTGCACAACGACGCCCGCTACGTGAAGACCCTGGCCGAAGCCCGCACGCTGATCGACGGGCTCGACCTGGCCTTGTACCGCACGCGCCTGGGCAGTGCCCACGTGATGGGTGGCTGCGCCATGGGTGAGGACCCGAAAACCGCCGTCACCGACAGCCTGGGCCGCCATCACCAATTGGGCAACCTGTCGATCCATGACGGCTCGCTGTTCCCCACCAGCATCGGCGCCAACCCACAATTGTCGGTGTATGGGCTGACCGCACAATTGGCGACAGCCCTGGCCGAACGCCTGAAAACGCCATGAATATCCCAAGGCTATTCACTTAAAGTAAAGGATGGTTTGAATCATTGTGGCGAGGGGATTTATCCCCGCTGGGCTGCGCAGCGGCCCCAAAAGGCTGAATGCAACCAGCCTGGCACACTGCAGTGGCTGGGTTCAGGGCCGCTTCGCAGCCCAGCGGGGATAAATCCCCTCGCCACAGATTCATCTGCTTACTTAGGTGCGCAACATTGCATGGATATCTGGACTATTCGCAGCGTCTATAGTGCTTTCTTATCCAACAGCCGACTTGGCCGACCGAGAAGGCTGCGATACCATCCGACTCCCCAACGGACTCCCGCCAGGACGACGCGATGAACCGAGTGTTGTACCCAGGTACCTTCGACCCTATTACCAAGGGCCATGGCGATCTGGTCGAACGCGCCGCGCGCCTGTTCGACCATGTGATCATTGCCGTCGCCGCCAGCCCGAAGAAGAACCCGCTGTTCCCGCTGGAGCAACGTGTGGAACTGGCCCGCGAGGTCACCAAACACCTGCCCAACGTGGAAGTGGTCGGTTTCTCGACGCTTTTGGCCCACTTTGCCAAGGAAAAGAACGCCAATGTGTTCCTGCGCGGCCTGCGTGCGGTCTCGGACTTCGAGTACGAGTTCCAACTGGCCAACATGAACCGCCAACTGGCACCGGACGTCGAGAGCCTGTTCTTGACGCCGTCGGAGCGCTACTCCTTCATTTCCTCGACCCTGGTACGGGAAATCGCGGCGTTGGGCGGTGATATCACCAAGTTCGTCCACCCGGCCGTGGCCGATGCGCTGACCCTGCGCTTCAAGAAATAACCGGCTGGCGCTGCGAGCCACCTCGCAGCGCAACGCAGTCCATCGCGCCCGCGTGCACTGCGCTCGCCAATGCGGCACAATTGCGCCCATACGTTTTCAGATGCCCGGGCCAAACGCCCCGGCAGGAGCCTGCATGTCCCTGATCATCACCGACGACTGCATCAATTGCGACGTCTGCGAACCCGAATGCCCGAACGAGGCCATTTCCCAAGGCGAGGAGATCTACGTCATCGACCCGAACCTGTGCACCCAGTGCGTCGGCCATTACGACGAACCCCAGTGCCAGCAGGTTTGCCCGGTCGATTGCATCCCGCTGGACGAGGCTCATCCGGAGACGGAAGAGCAGTTGATGGCGAAATATCGCAAGATCACTGGCAAGGCTTGAATTTTGGGCGGCCCTGCTGGCCCCATCGCGAGCAAGCTCGCTCCCACAAGGGATTTGCTTCAGCCCCCAATGGTGTAGACACAGCAGATCCCTGTGGGAGCGAGCTTGCTCGCGATGAGGCCATCAGCCACACCCCAAAACCAACTGTCACTCCTGCCGCTCAAACCCCTCCCCCACACACCCCAGGCACCGCACGAACGTGGCCTTCGCCGGGTCCACCACCAACGCCTTCCCCGCATCACCGACCCCGCCACCCAGCGCGGTAAAGGGCAACGACACCACGAACGCCCCAGCCCCGATCACCGTGGCGGCGAGCAGCAGTGGGCGGGCGATCAGCAGATCACCGATCATGGCAAAAGCCGGCGGATTCTGGATGGTGTAGCGCGGGTCGCCGCTGCCGCTGCTTGCCAGGGCAGGCAAACCGATACTCAGCAGCAGTGCTAGAACGACAGGTCGAAGAGGTTTCATCGGGCGATCCTTCGGCTAAAGCAGTTGACTACTGACTATAGACCGTCGGACGCATCAGCTCTGGCAGCGTGGACACCAGACACTCGCGCGCTGGCCCAGGCGGATTTCCCGCAGCCCCGTGCCACAGACCTTGCACAACTCCCCGCCCCGGCCGTAGACGAACAGCTCCTGCTGGAAATAGCCAGGCTGGCCGTCCCCACCGATGAAATCCCGCAACGTGGTGCCGCCGCGCTCGATGGCATGGGCGAGAATGCGCTTGATCTCGATCGCCAGCTTCAGGTAACGCGCCCGGGAAATGCCCCCCGCGGCCCGGCGCGGGTCGATCCCGGCGGCGAACAGCGCCTCGGTCGCGTAGATATTGCCCACGCCCACCACCACCGCGTTGTCCATGATGAACGGCTTGACCGCCATGGAGCGCCCCCGCGAAAGCTGGAACAACCGTTCGCCATCGAACAGATCGGTCAACGGCTCGGGGCCGAGGCGAATCAGCAACTCGTGATTGAGTGGGTCGAGGCTCCAGAGCATCGCGCCGAAACGCCGAGGGTCGGTGTAGCGCAAGGCCAGGCCGGACTCCAGCTCGATGTCCACGTGCTCGTGCTTGAGGGCCGGCATGCCAACCTCCACCAAGCGCAGGTTGCCGGACATACCCAGATGGCTGATCAACGTGCCGACCTCGGCATTGATCAACAGGTACTTGGCCCGCCGCTCCACCTGCACGATGCGCTGGCCCGAGAGCCGCACGTCGAGATCTTCCGGGATTGGCCAGCGCAGGCGGCGGTCGCGGACCACCACGCGACTGACCCGCTGGCCTTCAAGATGGGGCGCGATGCCGCGACGGGTGGTTTCGACTTCCGGCAGTTCTGGCATGGGGTTCTCGCGTCAGGCGACGCCGCGCACTCAACGAGAGGCGAGGTCGCGAATTTCCTGTTTCTGGGTCTGGAAGTCGTATTCCGACAAACCGATGTAGTCGAGCACCAGGCTGCCGACGCTATCCCACTCATGGTCTTCGGCCTGATTGCCGAGCACCCGGTGGGACGCACAGATGTTTTCGGACATTTTCAGGATCGCCAGCAAGTTTTTCAGTTGGCTGTTGTTGCGTGAAGAGTCGTCGCTGAAGATCGCCAGGGCGTTGTGGTGGTTGGCGATGGCCTGGCTGACGTGATCCGGCAGGCGCCAGGATTTGGAGGTGTAGTAGCCGACCACCGCATGGTTGGTGTTGAACACGCGGTTCTCGGTGTCCACCACCCGGCACTCGGCGCTGGCATTGGCGTAGGCCTCTTCCAGCACGCTCATGTAGTTGGGGAACTGCTTGAGCATCAACGGCACGCCGCAATCGTGGAACAACCCCAAGGCATAGGCTTCGTCACCGTTCTCCAAGCCAACGCGCTTGGCCAGGGTCAGGCTGGTCATCGCCACGTCCTGGGCGGTATCCCAGAAGCGGTTCAGGGTCACGATGGCGTCGTCGTGCAGCTCGCCCTTGATCGACTGCGCATTGATCAGGTTGATGATCGAACGGCTGCCCAGCAGGTTCACCGCACGCTGGATCGAGGTGATCTTGTTGCGCAGGCCGTAGTACGGCGAATTGACGATCTTGAGCAAGGCCCCAGAGAGGCCCGGATCCTGGGAGATCAACTTGGCGATGGTCTCCAGGTCTGGGTCGGGCATGTACTGCTCCATCTGCAGATCCACCATGATCTGCGGCTGGGGCGGCACGCTGATGCCCTGCAAGGACTGTTGGATCTGTTCGGCAGTAAGCTCTTTGGACATGAGTACACACTCTGGGTCAGGCGGGGATTCTAACCCTTAAAGATGGATCCGATACACCGCCGGGGTAGATTGGCGGAACTTTCCTTCAGGCATCGGCTTCGGACTTTATAGGGCCGACAGCCAAGCCTGCATACAGGTTTGAGTCGGCAGTCCAGCCATTCAGCTTGAGGAGTTTTTTTCATGCCTCTTAACAACAAACGTGTCGCCATCCTGGTGACTGACGGTTTTGAACAGGCCGAACTGACCGGCCCCCAGCAGGCGCTGGAAGAGGCCGGCGTCAAGGTGGACATCGTTTCGGCCCGCGAAGGCCAGGTCAAAGGCTGGAACCATGACCAGCCGGCCGACGACTTCCCGATCGACCTGACCTTCAAGGCCGCCAATGTCGAGCAGTACGACGCCGTGGTGCTGCCCGGTGGTGTGCAGAACTCCGACACCATCCGCATCGACCCCGACGCCCAGAAACTGGTCAAGGGCTTCGAGGCGGCGGGCAAGCCCATTGCGGTGATTTGCCATGGCGGCTGGTTGCTGGCGTCGAGCGGGCTGGTCAAGGGCAAGACCATGACCAGCTACAAGACCCTCAAGGATGACCTGGTCAACGCCGGCGCGAACTGGGTCGATAAGGAAGTGGTCAAGGACGGCACGTTGATCAGCAGCCGCCAACCCGATGACATCCCGGCGTTCAACCGCGAGTTGATCAGCGCGTTGTCCGCTTGATAACTTGAGGCCACTGCCAAACTGTCGAGCCGGGAACACGATGTACCTGTGGCGAGGGGATTTATCCCCGCTGGAGCGCGAAGCGGTCCCAAAATAGCTGGCTCGGTCAGGCCAATGCATCGCGCTCCCGGATTTTAGGGCTGCTTCGCAGCCCAGCGGGGATAAATCCCCTCGCCACAGGTTCCGTGTCGGATTGCCGACAGGGCACGCCTCCACGTTTCATCGCCCTTCAAACCCGCCGTACACTTCAACACGGTATACTCCCGCTCTTTTTTCCGGAGCGACGTCATGTCCCTGCCTAGCCTGCGCCTCAAAGCCAACGCCGACCGTCGCCTGCGCGCCGGCCACTTGTGGGTCTACAGCAACGAAATCGATGTGGCCGCCACGCCCCTGCACGGCTTCAAGGCCGGCGACCAGGCCATCCTCGAAGCCGCCGGCGGCAAGCCGCTGGGCATCGTCGCGATGAGCCCCAACAACCTGATCTGCGCCCGCCTGCTGTCCCGCGACGTGAAGCTGCCGCTGGACAAGTCACTGCTGGTGCATCGCCTCAACGTGGCGTTGTCCCTGCGCGAGCGGCTGTTCGACAAGCCGTTCTATCGCCTGGTCTACGGTGACTCCGACCTGTTGCCAGGCCTGGTGGTCGACCGTTTCGGCGACATCCTGGTGGTGCAGATCGCTTCGGCCACCATGGAAGCCCACAAGGACGACGTGATCGCCGCCCTGACCCAGGTGCTCAAGCCCAGCGGCATCCTGTTCAAGAACGACTCCGCGGCCCGCGACGCCGAAGGCCTGAACCGCTACGTCGAGACCGTGTTCGGCCTGGTGCCGGAATGGGTGGCCCTGGAAGAGAACGGCGTGAAGTTCGAAGCGCCGGTCATGGAAGGCCAGAAAACCGGCTGGTTCTACGACCACCGCATGAACCGCGCACGCCTGGCGCCGTACGCCAAGGGCAAGCGCGTCCTGGACCTGTTCAGCTACATCGGCGGCTGGGGCGTACAAGCCGCGGCGTTCGGCGCCAGTGAAGTGTTCTGCGTCGACGCCTCGGCCTTCGCCCTCGACGGTGTCGAGCGCAACGCCGCGTTGAACGGCTTCGCCGAGAAGCTGACCTGCATCGAAGGCGACGTGTTCGAAGCCTTGAAGGAGCTCAAGGCCAGCGAAGAACGTTTCGACGTGATCGTGGCCGACCCACCGGCCTTCATCAAGCGCAAGAAAGACCTGAAGAACGGCGAAGGCGCCTATCGCCGCCTCAACGAGCAAGCCATGCGCCTGCTCAGCAAGGACGGCATCCTGGTCAGCGCGTCGTGCTCGATGCACCTGCCCGAAGACGACCTGCAAAACATCCTGCTGACCAGCGCCCGTCATCTGGACCGCAACATCCAACTGCTCGAACGCGGCGGCCAGGGGCCAGACCACCCGGTACACCCGGCCATTGCCGAAACCCGCTACATCAAGAGCATCACCTGCCGGTTGTTGCCCAACAGCTGATGCCGGGCGGGGCCAGTGCCGTAGCGCTGTGCCCCTGTCGCCGGGCAACCAGATCGCAGCCTTGGCTGCGATTTTTTTTGCGCGTCTGAATAAGTCTGTAGGAGCCACCCCACGAAATTACCAGAACCGTCCTACTCAATCTCCCCGTGACTGGCGGACATGACGCATTAGGATTGAAAGTGCCCCCTCAGGTACGTCTTGGAACGCCTCATGACTGATCCGCAAAACCGCCTGGCTGCCCGCAAACCGGCCACCGTCGGCTTGTTGTTGACGCTGACATTGCTCGGCGTCTTTCCAATCGATGTCGTGCTGCCCTCGTTCCCCGCCCTGTCCGAGTATTTTGAACGTCCATCGCCGGACATTGCCCTGTCCGTCAGCCTGTTCGCGGTGGGCATCGCCCTTTCGCAACTGCTGATCGGTCCGCTTTCCGACGTTATGGGACGAAAAAACCTGCTGTTGATCGGGATCGCCGTTTCAGCGGTTGGAGCAACAGGTTGCGTACTCGCCGACAGTTACTGGTCCTTTCTCTTCTTCCGTGTCGTCCAGGCCTTGGGGTGCGGTTGTTTCGTGCTGTCCCAAGCGCTGATCCAAGACCTGTTCACCGGACAAGAACAGCAGCGATTGCGAGTCTTGCTGGTCACCTGCGGGGGGATTTTCATTTCCGTTTCGCCTCTGGCTGGCACCGGGCTGCAAAGCTGGATGGGCTGGCGCGGCAGCTTCCTGGTGTTCATTGCCCTGGCAATTGGCGTATTCGCAAGCGCCTGTCATTTGCTTGAACGCTCCCCGTCCGGCAGTCAATCCAGGCGTTTCAATATCATCGCATCCTATCGAAAGGTCTTCGGTGACTTCAGTTTCATCGCTTATTGGTTAACCTCGGCGCTGGCTTTTTCCTGCCATTTTTCGTTCATCGTCATTTCCCCCCTGGTGCTGATCGACCAGTTGCACTTATCACCCGAGGCTTTTTCGCTGGTACTGCTGGGCTATGGGCTGGCCTATATCGGTGGGGGCGCGGTGGCGTCCGTGCTGAGCAATCGAATCGACCCACAGGCGCAAATCATCACGGGGCTGGGCCTGATCCTCGCCGCAGGTCTCCTGATGCTGGGGCTCGCCAATCACCTGGGCTTGTCAGTCACCACTCTGTTAGTGCCCATGATCGTGTGCACCGCCGGAACGACCATTGCCCGGGCGGCAGCCAACAACCAAGCCATGACGCTATTTCCGGCGCAGGCCGGTACGTCCGCTTCGGCCGGTAGCGTACTGATCTTTATTGTCGGCGGGCTGACCAGTGCCGTGATCAGCCTCACCCCGCTGGACTTACAGCTGAGCCTGGCCCTCTGCCTGGTCCTGCTTAGCCTGCTGGGGCTGGCACTCAATGCCCTGCTCCGGCAGCGTAACAGGGGGCTGTTGGCCGGCTGAACCCTGCCAGTCGTCATCCCGCGCACGACATTGGCGTGCGATCAGCGCTTTGCGTCATTTCATCCTGGCGCCAGCGGTGTAGAATCGTGGCATTCATCGCCATTCATCCCCGGCGGGTTTATGAGCTCATGCCGAGGCGCGCAGCGATCCTGCAAAGTCATCGGCCACTTCCGGACACACGGCCAAACCCGGGTGCTCCAGACGTCGACAGAAGCTCACTTCCCCATTGATACCTGATAAGTACCTGATTAGCCGCCCGGAGTGCTCCATGCCTGATTACCGCTCGAAAACATCCACCCATGGCCGCAACATGGCCGGCGCCCGTGCCTTGTGGCGCGCCACGGGGATGAAGGATGACGACTTCAAGAAGCCGATCATCGCCATTGCCAACTCCTTCACCCAGTTCGTACCGGGCCACGTCCACCTCAAGGACCTCGGTCAACTGGTTGCCCGGGAAATCGAACGCGCCGGCGGCGTGGCCAAGGAATTCAACACCATCGCCGTGGACGACGGTATCGCCATGGGCCACGACGGCATGCTCTATTCGCTGCCGAGCCGCGAGATCATCGCCGACTCCGTCGAATACATGGTCAACGCCCACTGCGCCGATGCCATCGTGTGCATTTCCAACTGCGACAAGATCACCCCGGGCATGCTCATGGCCGCCCTGCGCCTGAACATCCCGGTGATCTTCGTCTCCGGCGGCCCGATGGAAGCCGGCAAGACCAAACTCGCCAGCCACGGCCTGGACCTGGTCGATGCCATGGTGATTGCCGCCGACTCCAGCGCTTCTGACGAGAAGGTTGCCGAGTACGAGCGCAGCGCCTGCCCGACCTGCGGTTCGTGCTCCGGCATGTTCACCGCCAACTCGATGAACTGCCTGACCGAAGCCCTGGGCCTGGCCCTGCCGGGCAACGGTTCAACCCTCGCCACCCACAGCGATCGCGAACAACTGTTCCTGCAGGCCGGCCGGACCATCGTCGAGCTGTGCAAGCGCTACTACGGCGAGAACGACGAATCGGTGTTGCCGCGCAACATCGCCAACTTCAAGGCGTTCGAAAACGCCATGACCCTGGACATCGCCATGGGCGGTTCCACCAACACCATCCTGCACTTGCTGGCGGCGGCCCAGGAAGCCGAGATCGATTTCGACCTGCGCGACATCGACCGCCTGTCCCGTCATGTGCCGCAACTGTGCAAGGTCGCGCCGAACATCCAGAAGTACCACATGGAAGACGTGCACCGTGCCGGCGGGATCTTCAGCATCCTCGGCTCCCTGGCCCGTGGCGGCCTGTTGCACACCGACCTGCCGACCGTGCACAGCAAGACCATGGCCGAAGGCATTGCCAAGTGGGACATCACCCAGACCACCGACGAGGCCGTGCATCACTTCTTCAAGGCCGGCCCGGCAGGTATCCCGACGCAAACCGCGTTCAGCCAGTCGACCCGTTGGGAAACCCTGGACGACGACCGTGAAAACGGCTGCATCCGCAGCGTCGAGCACGCGTATTCCAAGGAAGGCGGCCTGGCCGTGCTGTACGGCAACATCGCCCTGGATGGCTGCGTGGTGAAGACCGCCGGCGTCGACGAGTCGATCCACGTGTTCGAAGGCAACGCGAAGATTTTCGAAAGCCAGGACAGCGCCGTGCGCGGCATCCTCGCTGACGAAGTGAAGGCCGGCGACATCGTGATCATTCGCTACGAAGGTCCGAAAGGCGGCCCGGGCATGCAGGAAATGCTCTACCCGACGTCCTACCTGAAGTCCAAAGGCCTGGGCAAAGCCTGCGCCTTGCTGACCGATGGCCGGTTCTCCGGCGGTACCTCGGGCCTGTCTATCGGCCACGCTTCGCCGGAAGCGGCGGCTGGCGGTGCCATCGGCCTGGTGCGCGATGGCGACAAGGTCCTGATCGACATTCCGAACCGCTCGATCAACCTGTTGATCAGCGACGAAGAACTGGCCGGGCGCCGCATCGAACAGGACAACAAGGGCTGGAAACCGGTGGAAGTGCGTCCGCGCAAAGTCACCACGGCCCTCAAGGCCTACGCCCTGCTCGCCACCAGCGCCGACAAGGGCGCGGTGCGTAACAAGGCGATGCTTGACGGCCTGTAAGCGTCGTTAGCCGCAATAAAAATGCCCCGCCAAGTGCGGGGCTTTTTTTGATGCCATGAAACCCAGTGATCCTTTGTGGCGAGGGAGCAAGCTCCCTCGCCACGGGTTCACCTATTTTCAAGTCCCTGGTACTCCTGTGGGAGCGAGCTTGCTCGCGATGGCGGTGTGTCAGCCAGCAAAAGTGTTACTGAACCATCGCTATCGCGAGCAAGCTCGCTCCCACAGAAGGTCGTGGGTCTTATTGAATGTCTTCGGGCTTGACGATCACCCAGTTCTTGTCCGCCGTCACCGGCAGACCTTCCTTGGCCTGGGCCGCGGCGTGCTTGGCCATCATGCCGTTGATCTGGTTCATGTATTTGTCCTTGCGGTTGACCCACAGGTGAATACCGCCCTTGGCCACGTCCACATCGTGGAACAGCATGTAGCCGTCACTGCTCGGTGTGTCACCCGCCACCAGCACCGGTTTTTTCCATTCGTCGATGTACGTCAGGATCGCCGCGTGCTTGCCGGCCATCCAGGTCGCCGGGGTCCACAGATAAGGTGTGTACTCCAGGCCAAGGTTGGCCTTCTCGTCATATTTACCCGCGGTGATCTGCTTACGGGCGGTGGTCAGCTCGCCGGTCTTGCGGTCCTTGAGCAGCGTGGTCACGCCGATCACGTTCTGCGGCTTGAGGTTGTAGCCGTATTTCGGGTCCGCGGCGACCATGCGTACCAGCTCTTCGGAAGCGGCGGTCATGACATAGACCTCGATGCCGTTTTCCATCAGCTTGTTGTACAGCTCGGCCTGGCCGGTGAAGATTTTCGGCGGGTTGACGTTGTACTGGACCACCTTGTCACCATCGTAATAGGTAGTCGGCACCGGCTTGCCGGACGCCATCAACTCATCGACATAGCCCTTGAGCTCCTTGAGCGTAAAGCCAGAAAACACCTGGGCCACCCACGGATAACAGACCATGTCATCCACTTCGCACAGGCGATAGTAATAACTGAACAGGCTTTCCTTGTGGTCGGCCGTGTCCTTGAACGGCATCAGCTTCAAGGACGGGTCCAGGCTTTCCCGAGTGATGAGGCCCTTGTTCTCCATGAACGGCAGCAACGATTCCTCAAGGTCGTAGCGGTAACTGGTGTTGTCCATGTCGAATACCGCGTAGTTACCCTTGTTGGCGTTGGCCGCGATCATCGCGTCCAGGGCCTTGGCCTGTTCCGCCGGCCAGTGCTTGAGCTCGGTGGCGAGCACCTGGCCGGCAAGACCAAGACTCAAGGCGACAGCGAGAAAACGAGGTGCGAGCTTCATCGGCATTTCTCCCAGGTTCAAAGAACTCGACGCTAACAAATGCGTATGACAGTCCTCGCCCAGCCGCGACTGCTTGCGTTCTGATAACGCCAGCGGCATACCCGCAAACGCCAACTCCTTATTCCATAAACGACAATCTACATGCGTTTTTAGTATTAATTCATTAGTTATCAGGCTGTTAGGCTTCCCGGCTCACAGTCGCGGCTTCGGGCGACTGGCACGTCTTATCGGAGTCTCTTTTGATGAATCTGCCGCTGATCCTCAACCTGCTGGTGTTCCTCGCCTTGCTGTATGGCCTGGCGCAAACCCGTCACCGCACCTGGAGCCTGGCCAAGAAGGTACTGCTGGCACTGGTGCTGGGCGTGGTGTTCGGCATCGCCCTTCACACGATTTATGGCGCCGGCAACCCGGTGCTCAAGGCCTCCATCGGCTGGTTCGACCTGGTGGGCAACGGCTACGTGCAGTTGCTGCAAATGATCGTGATCCCGCTGGTCTTCGCCTCGATCCTCAGCGCCGTGGCTCGCCTGCATAACGCCTCGTCCCTGGGCAAGATCAGCTTCCTGACCATTGGCACGCTGCTATTCACCACCGCCATCGCCGCGCTGATCGGCATCGGCCTGACCAACCTGTTCGGCCTCACCGCCGAAGGCCTGGTGGCCGGCACCCAGGAACTGGCGCGCCTGCAAGTGATCCAGAGCGACTATGCCGGCAAGGTCGCCGACCTGAACATCCCGCAATTGCTGCTTTCGTTCATTCCGCAGAATCCCTTTGCCGACCTGGCGCGGGCCAAGCCGACGTCGATCATCAGCGTGGTGATCTTCGCCGCGTTCCTCGGCGTCGCGGCGTTGCAGTTGCTCAAGGATGACGCGGAAAAAGGCCAGAAAGTGATCAACGCCATCGACACCCTGCAAAGCTGGGTGACGCGCCTGGTGCGCCTGGTGATGAAGCTGACGCCGTACGGTGTGCTGGCGCTGATGACCAAGGTGGTGGCCGGCTCCAACCTCCAGGACATCATCAAGCTCGGCAGTTTTGTCGTGGTGTCGTACCTCGGGCTGGGCCTGATGTTCGTGGTCCACGGCCTGTTGGTGTCCGCTGCGGGGATTAACCCGTTGCGCTTCTTCCGCAAGATCTGGCCGGTGCTGACCTTCGCCTTCACCAGCCGCTCCAGCGCCGCCACCATCCCGTTGAGCATCGAAGCCCAGACCAGTCGTCTCGGCATTCCACGGGCGATTGCCAGCTTCAGCGCCTCGTTCGGCGCCACCATCGGCCAGAACGGTTGCGCCGGTCTTTATCCGGCCATGCTGGCGGTGATGGTCGCGCCGACCGTGGGCATCAACCCGCTTGATCCGGTCTGGATCGCAACGCTGGTGGCGATCGTTACGTTGAGTTCGGCCGGAGTGGCCGGGGTCGGTGGCGGCGCGACGTTCGCCGCGCTGATCGTGCTGCCGGCCATGGGCTTGCCGGTCGCGCTGGTTGCCTTGCTGATTTCCGTCGAGCCGCTGATCGACATGGGGCGTACGGCGTTGAACGTCAGCGGCTCGATCACCGCAGGGGCGATTACCAGCCAGGTGATGCAGCAGACTGATAAGGCCTTGCTCGATGCCGAGGCGCATGGGGAGTTGGTGCACGCTTGATTGCCTGATACCTGTGGGAGCAAGGCTTGCCCGCGATGAAAGCGACGCGGTCTTCCATGGATCGAGGCGCCCGGATCGCGGGCAAGCCTTGCTCCCACAGGCATAGCTCCCACAGGGCTTACAGTTTTTCCCACACCTCAAAGCTGTAGGCCGGCTTGTCCCCTTCAGCCGGGTTCGGCTGGTTCGACACCAGCTTCCACTGGCTCGAATCGAATTCTGGAAACCACGCGTCCCCTTCCGGACTCAGCGCCACGCGGGTCAGGTACAGTCGATCCGCCTGCTCCAAGGCCTGGGCGTACAGTTGGGCGCCACCGATCAACATCAGCTCGTCGACGCCCTGCTCCAGAGCCCACGCCTGGGCCCGCGCCACCGCGGCTTCCAGGGTGGAAAACACTTCCGCGCCGTCCAGCACCAAGTCCGGCTGACGGCTGACCACGATGTTCAAGCGCCCCGGCAGCGGTCGACCGAGGGAATCCCAGGTCTTGCGCCCCATGATGATCGGCTTGCCCAAGGTGGTGGCCTTGAAGTATTTGAAATCCCCCGGCAGGTGCCAGGGCATGCTGTTGTCGACGCCGATCACACGGTTTTCACCGAGGGCTGCGATCAGGCTTAGGGGGAGAGTTTTGTTCATGGTCGCGAGGATACCAGAGGCCCGGCGTACCCCGACAGGCATCACAGCGGTTATGCTCAACCCTCATTCGAGCAACGGAAGCCCCCGTGACAGAACTGCAGAACCTCTGGTTGACCGAGACGATCCGCCTGCGTGAAGAGCATGCCGGCCCGCTCGAAGACCAGGAAGCCAATCGCCTGGCCCGTGCGGCAGGCGGCGATCTCTCCACCCGCATCGGCCACCGCGCTCGCTGGCTGGCCGAACGCGATGGCCTCACCCAAGCCCTGCGCCATTGGCTGCAAGGGGCACGCCTGGCGCTGGTAACGTTGGCGCTGCTCGCCGTCATCAGCGGCGCTGGGCTGGGCTTTGCCGCCCTCGGCGACGGGCAAACACCGGTCAATGTGTTCTGGGCCTTGGGCAGTCTGTTGGGGTTGAACCTGATCCTGCTCATCTCTTGGGCCCTGGGCCTGATCTTTGCCGGTGAGCAAGGTGCCGCACTGGGACGCCTGTGGCTGTGGCTCAGCGAAAAACTCGCCCGCGATGCCAAGGCCGCCCAACTGGCACCGGCCCTGCTGCTGTTGTTGCAACGGCACAAGCTCAATCGCTGGGTCCTCGGCGCGTTGGTCAACGGTTTGTGGCTGCTGGCAATGCTCAGCGCGCTGGTCATTGTCCTGATGCTGATGGCGACCCGGCGCTACGGCTTCGTCTGGGAAACCACGATTCTCGGCGGCCAGACCTTCGTCGCCATGACCCAGGCGCTTGGTGCACTGCCCGCCCTGTTGGGTTTCAGCGTGCCGACCGAGGAGATGATCCGCGCCAGCGGCGACGGCGCCCTGAACATCGAGAGCGCCCGCCAGGCCTGGGCCGCCTGGCTGGTCGGCGTGCTGCTGGTCTATGGCGTGATGCCGCGCCTGTGTCTGGCGCTGCTGTGTCTATGGCGTTGGCAACGTGGCCGGACCACGCTGCGTCTGGACTTGAACCTGCCGGGCTACGCTCAACTGCGCGAACGACTGATGCCCAGCAGCGAACGCCTGGGCGTCAACGACGCCGCACCCGCACAACTGCATCCCATTGAAAGCGCCGTCAGTGCAATGGACAGCGACGGCGCGCTGCTGGTGGCCATCGAACTGGACGATCGGCCCTGGCCGCCCAAACTGCCCGAAACCGTGAAAAGTGCTGGCATCCTCGACAGCCGCGAGTCGCGTCACAAACTCCTCGAACAACTGTCGCGCTTTCCCCCGGCGCGGCTGGCGATAGCCTGCGACCCCCGCCGATCACCGGACCGTGGCAGCCTGGCGCTGATCGCCGAGTTGGCCCGCAGCGCCAGCGCTACCCGCGTTTGGCTGTTGCAAGCGCCGCCCGGCGAAGCGCTGGATGCCGAGCGCCTGAGCGACTGGCACAACGCGCTGCAGCAGTTGCAACTGCCCTTCGCCGACTGCATGCCCTTGAACTGGCTGGAGACCGGCCATGACTGAGCCCCTGAAACCGCTGAAGTTGGCCGTGGTCGGCCACACCAACGTGGGCAAGACCTCGCTGTTGCGAACCTTGACCCGCGACGTCGGCTTCGGCGAAGTGTCCCACCGCCCGAGCACCACCCGGCATGTCGAGGGTGCGCGCCTGTCGGTGGACGGCGAAGCGCTGCTGGAACTGTACGATACGCCGGGCCTGGAAGACGCCATCGCCCTGCTCGATTACCTCGAGCGCCTGGAGCGCCCTGGCGAACGCCTCGACGGCCCGGCGCGCCTGGCCCGCTTCCTCGAGGGCAGCGAGGCACGGCAACGCTTCGAACAGGAAGCCAAGGTGCTGCGGCAACTGCTCGCCAGCGACGCCGGGCTGTATGTGATCGATGCCCGGGAGCCGGTGCTGGCCAAGTACCGCGATGAATTGGAAGTCCTCGCCAGTTGCGGCAAACCGCTGCTGCCGGTGTTGAATTTCGTCAGCAGCGCCCACCATCGCGAGCCCGACTGGCGCGAAGCCCTGGCGCGATTGGGGTTGCACGCCCTGGTGCGGTTTGACAGCGTCGCCCCGCCCGAGGACGGCGAGCGACGCCTGTATGAAAGCCTCGCGTTGTTGCTGGAAAGCGCCCGTGGGCAACTGGAGCGACTGGTCGCCGACCAACAGGCCCAACGCCTGGCCCGCCAGCAGAGCGCGGCGCGCTTGATCGCCGAACTGCTGATCGACTGCGCCGCCTGCCGACGCAGCGTGGCCAGCGACGTCGAGTTGGAACGCGAGGCCATCAGTGAACTGCGCAACGCGGTACGTCAGCGCGAACAGCGCTGCGTCGAAGCGCTGCTCAAGCTCTATGCGTTCCGTCCCCAGGACGCGGCTGCCAGCGACCTGCCGCTGCTCGACGGACGTTGGGGCGATGATTTGTTCAACCCCGAAACCCTCAAGCAACTGGGCGTACGCGTCGGCGGCGGGATCGCGGCGGGCGCGGCGGCCGGTGCCGGGGTGGACTTGCTGGTGGGTGGCCTGACCCTCGGTGCCGCGGCCCTGGCCGGGGCCATTGTCGGCGGCACCCTGCAAACCGCCCGCAGCTATGGCAACCGGCTGATAGGCAAACTCAAGGGACAACGGGAACTGACGGTGGACGACGGCGTGCTGCGTTTGCTGGCCCTGCGCCAACGGCAATTGCTCCAAGCCCTCAACCTGCGCGGCCACGCGGCGATGGACAGCATCCGCATCGCCACGCCCCAGGACAAGACCTGGCGCGAAGGCAAGCTGCCCGAAGCCCTGAACAAGGCCCGGGCGCATCCGCAATGGTCGTCGCTCAATCCCCAGGCTCGGTTGAGCCAGGCGGAGCGGCAGGAGCAGATTGAGCAGTTGGCCGAGCAGCTCTAGCCCTGCAGCAAGAGACTTTGTGGGAGCAAGGCTTGCCCGCGATGAATCGATGCGGTCTTTCAGAGACCGAGGCGCCTGTATCGCGGGCAAGCCTTGCTCCCACAGAGAGTTCCTTGTCGCAGAGCGCTGCGCTGCTCAAGATTACTCGTTACTCAAGGCTTTGAGGGCCGCCGCCGCTTCAGCCAACTCCAGCTCGCTGAACACCCGCACCCCATGGCGCTTGAGCAACGCCGCCGTCACGCCTTCGCCACTGACCTTCACACCGCTGAACGTCCCGTCATAGGTCAGCAGGTTGCCGCACGATGGGCTGTTGGCCTTGAGCACGGCGATCTGGATGCCATGGGCACGCACCAGTTCCAGCGCCTGATTCGCACCGGACAGGAACTGCGCACTCACATCCTCGCCCTCGGTGGTGATCACCACCGCCTGACCGTCGAGCACTCGCCCGCCCTGCCCGCCAGGAATCTCCGCCGCCGCCCGAGGCGTGGGCAAGCCGCCGGCGACTTCTGGGCACAACGGCACGACCCGGCCTTCGTCGAGCCATTGCTGGAGTTGGTCGAACGGCCCACTGGCGCCGCCGTCGTAGCGCACGCGATGGCCGAGCAGGCAGCGACTGACCAGGATCTTTTCCATATTCAGAACAACTCATTGCCGCGACGGCGGAACCAACCGGTCAAGGACAAGCGATTGCGCGTGGCCGGCAGGACTTCATGGGGAATGTCCCCCGACAGGAACACCACCAGGCAGCCGCCGATGGGCACCACGTCACGCTCCACGCCTTCGTCCAGGTACATGCGCAACTGGCCGCCGTGCTCCGGTAGCCAATCGTCGTCGTTGAGGTAGAGCACCGCCGACACCATGCGCCGGTCATCGTCGCGAAAGCGGTCGACGTGCCTGAGGTAGAACGCACCGGGAGGGTACAGGGCGAAATGGCTTTCGAAATCCTCCAGCCCCAGGAACAGCCCGCGATTCATCGCCTCGCGCAGGCTGTCCATCAGCGCCAGGTAATGGTCGCAGGCTTGCGCCTGACCAGGTTCGATCCACTGGATGCGATCCCCCCGAATCCCTTCGCGAATCTCCGAGAACGGTCCGCGACCGACCGCTGCCGGAGCCAGTTCACCCTCGGCGGCACGCTGGCGGCATTCGGCCGCCAGGGCGCGGGTAAGCGCCTCCGGCAGGAAGAGATTCTGCTGCGACCAGCCGCGCTCGGCCAGGTCGTCGACGATACGTAGCAGCAGCGGGTGATCAGAAGGTATTTGCATGGCGCGCATAGTATTCCTGTGCCTGCAAAACCGACAGCGACGCTCAGCAGGTTTTTTGCTGCCAGATAGCACCGCCGTACGAACTTGATACGAATTCTCGACAAGACCCCACACCCCACGGAGAATAGTCGGCTGCTGACAGGAGTCCCTATGCGCCGTTTGCTTTTCTCACTGTTGATGTTCTGCGTTTTGCCCGCCTGGGCAGACAGCTACGACCAGTTGTACAAGGTCGCCGGCTGGCCGGAACAGCGGGCGCATTTCAGTGATGCCTTGAGCGCCGCCCAGCAGCGTTACCAGAGCAGCCTGCCGCCGGCGGTGTTCCAAGCGCTGGTGAACAACAGCAATCAACGTTTCGCCCCCCAGGCCATGGACCAGCGGGCCGAAGCGCAAATGCGCAAGAATCTTCGTGACCCTCAGCCGGCCCTGAGTTTCTTCCAATCGCCTTTGGGCCGCAAAGTCGTGGCAGCCGAGTTGCTGGCGACCCGGCGCGATCAATTGGCGAAAAACGCCAAAGGCCTGCCGAAGATGCAAGCCAGTGACAACCGCCTGTTGATCATCGGCCACCTGGCCCAGGCCCTGCCCGCCCGCGAAGCCGGCGCCGAAGTTAGCCTGGCGATCGCCGGCGTGGCGGCCGACAGCCTGAGCTCGATGATCCCGGGACTCCTGGGGGCCGGCCAGGCCCAGGGCATGCTCAACGGCCAGCGCCAGCGACTGATGGAACAGATCGGCGCGGACCTGAACAACACATTGCTGTACGTCTACCGTGACCTGACGGATACCGAGTTGGAAGAATTCGCCACCTTCGCCGAATCGACTGAGGGCCAGGCTTATTATCAAGCGGCTTTGGCGGCGATTCGGGCGGGGTTGGCGGTGGGGCAGACTCTCGGGCAATAGTTCAGCACCGCTATCGCGAGCAAGCTCGCTCCCACAGGGTGTTGAGTGAACTCAGATTCGCGAGCACACAGATCCAATGTGGGAGCGAGCTTGCTCGCGATAGCAATAGCCCGGTCACCGCCGAACCCGACTCATCCGCTTCGTCAAAAACCCAAACATCTCTTGCCGTATCGCCAGCGCCTCATTCGCCAGGTGATGCCGCCCTTCAGGCAACATCAGCACCTGCGGCCGGTCGAATTTGCCGCGCAGCACTTGCAGGTTGTGCACCCAATCCACCGTCATGTCCGCCTGTCCCTGCACGATCAACGGCTGGCGCGGGCTGCTCGGGGCGGCTTCGATACGCTTGATCCATTGCCCCAAGGCCCCCACCCATGCGGTGGGCAAACGTAATGGCTGCAGCGGATCGGCTTGCAGGAATGGCAGGAACTGCGGGTCAGTGGAGTTCTCGCTGAAACGCCGGGCGATACCGGTGACGAAGGGCTTGAGCAGGTAATAACTCAGGCGCGACCAACCCCAGGCCCGCGGCCGCACCAGGGGTGACAACAGGATGACCTGGCCCTGGGCCGGGCTTTGCGCGCCGTGGTTGAGCACGTGATCGACCACGATCGCCCCGCCGGTACTTTGCCCACACAGGTGCCAAGGATGCGGCAGGTCCAGCGTCGTGGCCTCGGCCAACAGCCCCTGCAAGGTGGCCTGGTACTCGGCGAAATCCTCGATGCTGGCGCGTTCGCCGCTGGACAGGCCATGGCCCGGCAGGTCGCAGGCGATCACCGCGAACTTCTGTTCCAAGGCCCATTCGATCAAGTGCCGGTACAGCCCCATGTGATCGTAGTAACCGTGGAACACAAACAACGTCGCCACGGCTTTTTCCGGCCACCAGACCTGACTGACCACCTCATACCCGCCCACCTCGAAACGCCCCAATCCCTTGCGCACGCTGCGCTGGGGAAAATCCAGCCCATAGAACCGCTGGTAAGCCTGGGCTTGCTCGGACAGGGCTTGCCACTGGGCCAACGGTTGCAGGCTGGCACGCAGGAGATCGGGATCGAAAGTGGCAGGCATTAAGGTTTCCAGACATGGGCGCAGCGCGCGAGACAGACTTTACAAGCCTGTGATATTCATCTGTCGCGGCAAGCATGGCAAGCTACGCGGCTTCAGAGGATCGACTCCATGCGCCCGTCCCATCGCACGACCTTGCTTGCCAGCCTGCTTGCCCTCGGATGCGCCATCGTATTGTGGGCGGCCTACGACTGGTTCCAGGGCCGTTTCCTGCGGACCTTCAGTCAACACACGGCGGTGTTTTCCGGCGACCCTCTGCGCCTGCCTGCCGACCTGGCCGGCCCCGGCGCGATCCGCCTGGTGCATTTCTGGGACCCGGCGTGCCCGTGCAACGTCGGCAACCAGCAGCACCTGGCCGAACTGGTCGATAAATACGTACCGCAAGGCGTTGAGTTCTATGCGGTACAAAAGCCCGGCAGCCAGGGTCAATTACCGGCCACCCTGAACAGCCTCAAACCGCTCTCGGCGCTCCCCGGCTCAAACCAGATTCCCGCCAGCCCGGCCGTGGCGATCTGGGATCGCAGCGGCCAGTTGGCGTACTTCGGCCCCTACAGCGAAGGCCTGACCTGCAATTCGAGCAACAGCTTCATCGAACCGATTCTCGAGGCGTTGAGTGCCGGCCGGGAAGTTAACGCGACTCACACATTGGCCGTGGGCTGTTATTGCCCGTGGTCGGTTTCAAACTGAAGTGTTAACTACATCACGTATTGCCAGCCTCCTCTTGGGTGAGAATACAAAGTTGAACCTAGTGCCCGCTTCTAGAGCTCTTACTCAAAGTAAGGGCGTGGGCTGAACCGTTTGTCGGATCCAATTTTTCCAAAGAACGCCATTACCCTTCCTTTTCGGCCTGTGCCCCGTGCCAGACGGGTTGTGCAGGGCAATTGACGGCCGCCGACCGTTTAGCTGAATCGATTAACAGCGGCCGTGCCAGTATGAACTTTTTTTTAATCTCTTCTCTAAACCTCGTGACCAACAAAATGTTCTTTACCCGTGCAGCGCGCGGCGGCGCTAACTAGAGGAAGTTCCATACGCCTTTTGATCTTTCAACTTGTCGACCCTCCTAACCAAACAAGAAATGGAATCGTCAGTGATGCAAAAGCTGCTATGCGCTGCACTTTCCAATCCCCATAAAGAAGATGCCCTCAACCTTGAGGCGTTTGTCCAATGCGTCGCCCCGCTCATGATCGACGTGCTGCTGCGCGGCGAAACCGGCACGGGTAAAGACACGCTGGCAGAAAAGATCCATCGTATGTCGGGTTGCTCCGGCAAGTTCGTTGCCATCAACTGCGCCGCCATTCCTGAAACCCTCGCGGAGAGCCAGCTCTTCGGGGCCAACACCGGCGCGTTTACCGGCGCCAGCCAAAATCGCGCGGGGTTCGTCGAAGCCGCGCATAACGGCACGCTGTACCTGGACGAAATCGACAGCATGCCGTTGGGGCTGCAAGCCAAGCTGCTGCGTGTCCTGGAATCCAGGACGGTCCAAAGGCTGGGCTCGACCCAGAACATCCCGGTGAACATGCGGGTTATCGCCTCCGCCCAGTGCCCGCTGGGAGAAATGGTCGAACGTGGCGAGTTTCGCCGGGACCTGTATTTTCGCCTGAACATCATCAGCCTCAAGCTGCCTCCACTGCGTAGCCGCAAGGAGCGCATCGTGCCGCTGTTCCAGTCGCTGGTGCGCCGGGAGGCACAGGCACTTGACCGGCCTTATGTCGCACCGTCGCCAACGCTGTTGCGCCAACTGCTCGGCTACGCCTGGCCTGGAAACATCCGCGAGCTGCAATCCGCCGCCAAGCGATACGTGCTCGGCTTGCCGGCATTGCCCCGCGCCGAACCACTGGAACACAGCAGTTCAACGCTCAAGTTGAAAGAGCACCTGCAGCAGTTCGAGAAAATCCTCATCGAGGACTGCATGCGCCGCCACCATCACTGCATCGACAAGGTCATCGCCGAACTGGGTATCGCCCGGCGTACGCTGTATTACCGAATGAAGTGCCTGCAAATATCGACGAGTTGAGTGGGATCGGTGGAACCGTTTACGCAACGGTCGCCACTTAACCGTCGAGACGCTCACGATCGTCTCGCCATTCCACAACCCGGAGATACGACTATGAGTTTTGGTGGACTTTCTCTCGCGGCTTCCACGGCTGCCATGCAGCAGATGGACGCGACCTCCGCTGCGATGACAACCATGAAATCCGAATTCGACCAGAAGAAACTGGTCGCCGACACCATGAACGCAATCGCGGCAGGGTCGATGGACACCGCAACCAAGGCCATCACCGCCATGGGGGAGGCATCCAAAGGCATACGATTCTGACCCATCCGCTTCAGTCCCCGCTTCGGCGGGGCAACCTCAAGCGCGATGCGCAGGAGGCCTTATGCACATTGACATGCCAGACAGCCTTCGTGCTCTCAGAGACCTGTCCCATGACGAGCCCACGCAGCGCCCCGCCCAGACTCCTCCGGGCCTGGCGAACGTGGTCGCCGAGCACCTGGCGTTGCATGGGGCCGGCGACCGGTTGCGGGCGTCGCTCGTCCAGTGGGGTGACGAACAGGGTTCGACCGGCGGACAGTCTCGCTTCGGCTGGCGCAACCCCCAGGACAGATTGACCGCAGAAACCGAAGACCCTTTGCGCCTGGTGCTGGAAGACATCCTGGAAGAGATCAACAGCGGCACCGGTTCCAATCTCGATGTCGACATCGATGACGCCTATTCCAATGAAGACCTGTTCAACGATCTGGCCCAGATGCTCGCCCATCGCCGGCAACCCATCGGTGACAACGATCTCGACAGCCAAAGCGATTTCGGCAGTGCCAACAACCCCTTCTGTGGCGCGTTGTTCGGTGCCTGGGAAATGGAGGGCGATCACGCCACGCGGCGCGGTCGTCATGACACGAGCCTGTCGCTGCTGCTCAAGATCATCGCAGTCCTGGGCCGAAGGAAACTGCTGACGGTGCTGGACATCGACGAAAGTGACGGCCAGGCGCGGTATGAACCGGATGACCAGGACCTGTTGTTCGAGATCGCGGCATTCATGGACCAGCACCCGGCGCGCTATCCCCCACCGGCAGCCCTCGACGCGGAACGGTGGACATGGACCGAACGCATTGCCCGCGGCACAGCGCTGGATGCGCGCGAAACTCGCTTGTTCCAGCTTGCCCTGGAAGAACTGGACTCCGCGCTGGCCCGCTTGGCCGGCCAGCAGCCCCCGCTACGCCAACGCGCCCGGCGCAGCCGGGAAGAAATCGAGTTTCACCTGAGCGTCACCGGTAGCGCTCGCAACGTCTTGAGGCGGATGTGCGCCTGAAGGCACCCGCTCTTTGAATTCCAGCTATTTGAACAACAGGAGACATTCCGTGGACATACATGCCATCGACCCCAGCAACCTCGCCTCCACTTCCGCCAAAACGAGCGCCAGGCCACAGGCCAGCGCCGAGACCAGCGATGTCAGTTGGTTCAACGCACAAATGCGCGAGAAAGCTCCCGCCCCGGACAGCGAAAACAACGTCGCGGCACGCATCATTGACTCGTTGTCGAGCCGCTCCAGCGAATTGCAGCGCCTGGATGAACGCGCCAACCGCGACATGATCAAGGCCGTCCGCAGCGCCGACCCGCAGGATATGTTGCAGTCGAATCGGTCGTTGTCGTCCTTCCACCTGGAAAGCCTGATGACCGCGAAAATAGTCAGCAAAGGCTCCCAGGCAATCGAGAAGCTCACCAATCTCCAGTAAAGGGAAGGCCGGTCATGTCCATGCGCGCGTTCTCCACACTGTTGCTGTGCCTGCTGCTCACCGGTTGCGACGAACGGACGGCATTGCACAGCCATCTTTCCGAGCAGGATGCCAACGAAGTGATCGCCGAGTTGGCGAACAAGAACGTGGAGGCGAGCAAGCAAGTCGACAAAGACGGGTTGACCGTACTGGTCGAGCCAGCCGACATGAACAGTGCCGTCCAGGTACTCGAAGCCGCCGGCTTGCCGCGTCGGTCCCGCTCCAGCCTGGGGGAGATCTTCCGCAAGGAAGGGGTGATTTCCACGCCGATGGAAGAGCGTGCCCGCTACATCTATGCCTTGTCCCAGGAGCTCGAATCGACGCTTTCACAAATCGATGGCGTGGTGCTCGCCCGGGTCCATGTGGTCCTGCCGGAACGGGTGGCCCCGGGTGAGCCGGTCCAGCCTGCATCGGCCTCGGTCTTCATCAAGCACACCAGTGCCCTGGACCCCGACAGCATTACTCCCCGCGTACGCAACCTGGTCGCCAGCGGGATTCCCGGCATGGCCGACGCCACTCAGAACCCGACCAAGTTATCGGTGGTATTCGTTCCCGCCGCCCCCTATCAGGAACAGCGCAAGATGGCGTACTTCGGCCCCTTCCTCATGCAGGCCGATGACATTGGTTATTGGCGGGCGGTGACCGTGGCGGCAAGCATCACCTTGCTCGGCATCCTGATGGGTGCCTTGTATGGCCTCTATCGGCTATGGCGCAAAGGCGTGTTGGTGCTGCCACGGTTTCTCGGCCACACGCTCGCCAAGCCAGCCGGGACGCCCGCCTCACCTCAAAGCAGCGCGACACCCGGGTTGTTTGCCGTGAAAACCCCGGGGGCCAAGCCCGACAGTAACGGGACTGCCGCATGACGGCGGAAGTTGAATGGGTGCGCTGGTGGAGCCACGCCTGGCGCGAGGCAGACCGGGCCTGGTACTCGTCGGCGCTTTGCCGGCTGACCGCGCCGCAAATCGACGCCCTCGCCCGGGGGCACCACGTCGCGCTTGCGCGCACCTTCGGCATGACCCCGTGCACGCCACCACAACCCAGTCCGGCGCTGCAAGCGCTGTTCTGCGGTACGCCCCGGACCTTGCCCCTTGCCTGCGAATTGGTGGCGAGCACTTGCGCACCGTTAACAGCGACACACGCCCTTTCGGCGCAGGACCGGGCCTGGTGCGAGCGCACCGCCAAAGCCCTGCGGCCGGGGCACTGGCTCGAACAAGGCCAGGATCCGCTCGCACTGCTGCGTGCCTGGCTGGGTGAACGGGCCTGGGAACGTGCACGCCTGGCGTTCCCACGCGACAGAATCAGTGCCCTCGAATCGGTGCCCGCCCCTCAACCGCCAGCCGCCAAGCTGAACACGCTTTGGCAGTCCGCCTGCTGGAAGGCTGAGCAAAGCCTGGCAGCCCCGGCCCCTATCCAAACGGAGAGACACGATGCTCGCTCGGCGTTCGCTTGAACTGCGCCCCGATGGCCAGGGCCTGTCGCAGCCCTATATATCGCGCGAAACCCTGGTGGACTGTGCCCGCGCACAGGTCATCCTCGAACAGGCCCAGGCGCAGGCTGCGCAATGGCTTGAGCGCGCCAGCGCAGAGGCGGACGCGACCGTGCTTGAGGCCCAAGCCCGCTTCTGGGAAAAGGCCGAAACCTTGCTCGCCGCCTGGGAAGCCCAGCGCCAAGCCATGTGGGAGCGGATCGAGACGAGTGCTGCTCACCTGGTCAACGAGGCCCTGGGGACTCTGTTAGACGAAGTCCCGGAACAGGCGCGCATCGATGCGCTCGTTCGCCAGTTGGCGTCGCGCCAGGACGAGCCGGTCAGCGTCACCCTTCGCTGCCATCCCGAAGACCTGGCGAGCCTGACGCAGAGCCTGGGCACCGATGGCAGGCGCCCCTGGACGCCGGTGGCGGATGCCGACATGGAACGACAGCAACTGAAGCTGGAAACGCCAGGCGGCACATTCCTGCTCGACTGGCCCACCGCTGTCAAAGCCCTGCGCCTGCCTGATCCACCACACCTCCCTGCAAACTGACCTACCGCTATCGCGAGCAAGCTCGCTCCCACAGGGATTTCTGGTGGCTGCGCTGCCTATGAACACCCCGGAAAAACTGTGGGAGCGAGCTTGCTCGCGAGACGGCGGCACATCCAACATCACCGCAAGCTGACCCACCGCTATCGCGAGCAGGCTCGCTCCCACAGGATCTGTGGTGGCTGCGCTGCCTGTGAACACCCCGGAAAAACTGTGGGAGCGAGCTTGCTCGCGATGACGGCGGCACAGCCCCCCCCGACGCTAACTGAGCCACCTTCATCACAAGCAAGCCCCACCTCCCCAGTTTTTTCCTCATTTACGCGGAACCGCCCATGGCATGACCACCACTCACATCGTGAACATGCCTAACCCAGAGGAACCGCCCATGTCTTCCACCGATGCCGTCCAGCGCCGCCTCGACACCTACTTCCAACGCGCGACCGACAACGTCAACAACGCTGCGATGAACGCGGCAGAAAGTCAGTCGCTCGACGACATGCATTCATTCCTGACGAGCATGAACGGCATGTCCGTGGCAGTGAACGCGGCGACTCAACAGACCACGGCCCATCACAACCTCGCCAAGGCGATCATCGATGCAATGCCATGAGCTGCGAACACAGCTCACCCGCTGGAGCGCCAGCGTCGATGGCCCGGAACGCTTCAGCCTTGTCATCGACGATGGCGAGGCGACCTTCAGCAAGCTCGACGAGGCCGTGCTGGTATCGGTCGAGCTGACTGTCCCGATGACCCATGAGGTGCTTCTGGAAGACCTGCTTCGGCTGGCGCACCCAAGCCTATCGCGATTCCCCGGCGCGCTGGCCCGTTCGCCGCAGGACGGTCGTTTATGGCTGCTGACGCAATTGGCGCCGGACGGGCATATCGACGACCTGATCGAGGCGCTCGAAGCCCTGCTCAACCAGCGTGACACCTGGCAATCCATTCTCAATAAAGACCAACGTGCCGTCGCAGCGCCTGTGGCGCGACGCCTCTCGCACTCTCACTTGCTCGGAACAGGAATCCGCCATGCCTAACAGGTGGCTTATACCGTACCGCTCGATGACCGCAGGCAAGGTACACCTTCGCCAGTCGATCCCACGCCGCTGGGCGACACCTGCGCTGGTCGCACTGGCATTGGCCGCGCTTGGCGCGGGCATGCCGGCACAGGCGGCCATACCGACCGACTGGAAGAACACGCCTTACGCCTACGACGCCCAGGGCACACCGTTGGCCAAGGTACTCGGCGACTTCGCCAATACCTTCGCGGTGCAACTGGTGATCGATGGCACGGTGAAAGGCACCGTCGACGGGCGGATGCGCGCTGAAAGTCCCCAGGCGTTCCTCGACAGGCTCGGCCTGGAAAATCGCTTCCAGTGGTTCATGTACGGCAACACGTTGTACGTCAGCCCCTTGCAGAACCAGGACTCCACGCGCCTGGAAGTGTCCGCCGATGCCGTGCCGGACATGAAGCAAGCCTTGACCGACATCGGCCTGCTGGATCCACGCTTCGGCTGGGGTGAATTGCCCGACGAAGGCGTGGTCCTGGTCTCCGGCCCGGAACGCTATGTGCGTCTGGTGACGCAGTTTGCCGAAGCACGCAAGACCCCCGAGGAAAAGCAGGAAGTGATCAGCTTCCCATTGCGCTATGCCACCGCCGCCGACCGCAACGTCAAGTACCGCGGCGAAACACTGGTCATTCCCGGGGTCGCCAGCATCCTGAAAGGTTTGCTGGAAAGCCGCAGCGCCGTGTCCGGCGGCATGCAAACGGCCTCGCCCCAGGCATCGTTCCAGAACATGCAGGCCCAGCAATCGGCGACCATGGGCAACATCGAACAGTTGGCATTGAACGGCATGGGCCGCCCGAACACCAACCGCGTACCGTCCGGCGCGAGCGGCGGTGGAGGCGGCCGGGGCAAGATCCGCGTCGAAGCCGACGTGCGCAACAACGCGGTGCTCATCTACGACGCGCCCAAGCGACGGGAAATCTACACGCCGCTGATTCGCGATGTGGACGTCCCGCGCAAGCTGGTGGAGATCGATGCGATCATCCTCGACATCGACCGCACGCAACTGGCCGAGTTGGCCTCGAACTGGAACGTCGAGAGCGGCGATCTGATCGGTGGGGCCTCGATGATTCGCCCCGGTGCCAGCTCGACGGTGTTCATTCAGGACTACGGTGATTTTTCCGCGCAACTGCGTGCCCTGGAAGGCCGCGGCCTGGCCTCGGTGGTGGCGAATCCATCGGTTCTGACGCTGGAGAACCAGCCGGCGGTCATCGACTTCAGCCGCACCGAGTACATCTCCGCCATCGGCGAGCGCGTAGCCACCGTCGAGCCGATCACGGCGGGCACCAGCCTGCAGGTCGTGCCCCATGCCATCGAGACCGGGGGCCGCAACCAGATCCAGATGTCCCTGGACATCGAAGACGGCCGCATCGAGCCCTCGGAGGTCGGCCAGCAGACGCCCAGCGTGCGCCGGGGCGTGGTCAGCACCCAGGCTGTCATGGGGGAAAGCCGGTCGCTGGTGGTCGGCGGTTTTCATACCGAAGAGACCGGTGACAACCTCGAACGGGTGCCGTGGCTGGGCCGCATCCCGCTGATCGGGCCGCTGCTGTTTTCCTCGACCACGCGCGAGACCAGCCGTCGCGAACGGGTCTTCATCCTGACGCCCCGCCTGATCGGCGACCAGGTCGACCCGGCCCGCTATATCTCCGCCCTTGACCGCGAGCAGGTCGACAGCGCCATGGCTCGCCTGGAAGAGCGTCGCAACGGCACCCGTCCCGTCGGCCGTATCGAAGTCAGCGATGTGCTCGCCCAGCTCGCCGACGGCAACATTCCGGCCACGTTCAAGCAGGCTGCGTCGATTCCTTATTCGCCCGACACATTGTGCGCACTGCAACCCGGGCTATCCCTGGATGCCGCACGGGCGCAATGGTTCGCAGGCCCCGATTACGGCATCGCCGTGGGCGTGGTGCGCAACGACGGCCAGCGGCGGCTGCGCTTCGACGAGGCGAGCTGCGGCAGCCGCTGGACCCTGGCCACCTCCGCCTGGCCGAAGGTGTGGCTTGAGCCTGGAGAGGAAACGGAAGTGTTCGTGGTCATGAAACAACCCACGCGCACGCCCGGCGGCGAGCGCCCTTCTCTCCTGCAAACCAGCGCGAGGACCTTGCCATGAGTCGCACGTCACTGCTGCTCGTTTTATTGCTGAGCCTGCCGGTGTTCGCCGGCTGCGCGAACCGCTCGGGCTGCCAGGGCGAGGCCTGCAGCCGGGCCGAACCGGACAACGGTCGACTGGTGATCTGGTGGTCGCCCGGTATGCGTGGCGGCCTTGGCTCCCCCGAACACCCACTGGACCATACGGTCGTCCCATTGGAGAACTGAAACGCTATGTCTTTTTCGGTACACAGCGTGAGCACTCGCCAGGCCTTCCAGAAGAACATCATCGCCGGCATCGCGACGTATTGGGAAATAGCCCCGGGCATTGAATTCTGTCTGCGACGCGAGCCTCACAGCGTCGGGCTCGCCTTACAGATAGAAAGCCAGGCGCTACGCGCAAACCAGATCCAGCATGCGCTGGAACGGCGCTTCGCCCACCCGACCGACTACGCGCAGCTGTTCGTATTTCTCGATCCGCAGCGAGCGCTCGTGGTCTGGCAGGCACTGCCCGACGCGCCGCTGTCCACTGAGCTGCTCGATGAAATCCAGTCCCGTCAGCTATCGCTGCTGGGCCTGGAAGACCTCGACGATTATTCGGCCACTTATTGAGGGCGATGCTGTTCACTCAGGAACAACGCTGAACCCGTGGCCAGAGATTCATCCAGAAACTTTATGAGGGAGGTTTTCCATGACTGTCGCACCGCTTGCCCAGCGCTTGATCTCGGCCCTCGCGCAACACCTACATGCGGACTTGCAGCTGGAAGGTGGCGTATGTGCGCTGTATGACACGAGCAACCGCGAGGCGGTGGTCATCGAGCTGCCCGATCACGGCGACGTCGCCATCCTTCATTGCTCGATCGATGTACCTGCCCACGCCCCCGGCCTGCACAAGCGCTTGCTGGAGCTCAACTTTCGCTTGGATCTGCTCGGTGGCAGCTGGCTGGCCCTGGACGATAAGAGCAGCGTTCGCCTGTGCGCCCATTGCCCGCTGGCGATGCTCGACGAAGCGCGGTTCTGCCATTGGATCGTGGGCTTCATCGCCCAGGTCGGCGAGGTTCGTGCACGCTTGGCGGTGCCTGCGACGCCGGGCGGACCTCGTCCGACCTCGCTCAACACAAGCCGTACCCGACTGGGCTAGATGGCCATAGAACAAAAGTCGATGAACCCATGGCTAGAGGTTGCTCCCGCTGGGCTGCGTAGCAGACCATTTTTTGTGAGTGCTTCGCACTCAAGCGGGAGCAAGCTCCCTCGCCACAGGTTCATCATTTTCCCCAGATGGTCAGCATTGGAGATGTTTATCGAAGCTTCATCGCCTCTCCACCCTCCTGCATGACTTTCCTTGCGCTGTCCATGAAGCCCTTGGTCACCTCGGTCACCGTATCGCTCATCAACTTGGCCATGTCGGCAGAGCTTTTAATCAGCATCAGGGCGCTCTGGCGCTCTTCCATCTGCATCTGTAGACCGAACTGCTTTTCCATCGCCTCCTTTTGACGGGTTTCCATCTCGCTCATGAAAGAGTCCTGAGTGCGCGATGCCGGAGTGGCGTTGGACGTTTGCGCGTCATCCAGCGGTTGAGCTTCATTCGGCGCCGCCGCATGGTTGGCGTCCCGCGTTCGGGTACGGCCACGCTCACGCTGATGCACCGGAGGTGGCGTCGAGGAGGAACGTCCCCGTGTGTGCAGGCTTTGGCTGCCCTGGCGCTGCTGCGCCTCGCGGGGCCGTTGGTTCAGTGAGGGTGAGCGCGATAAGCTGTCGATGCCGTGCAGGGCACCTGTGCCCCTTATGGGGGTCGTCAGGGAACGTTGATCAGGCATGGGAAATCCTCCACGAGTCGGTGTGTGGTGAGCACTGTCGGCAGGCCGGTATCGGCCAGACGAGCCTGGCTCACTACCTGAGTGGCGAGCGCGCGTGCATCGGTTCCATCGACCTCAACGCAGGTTCAATTCCGGAATCTCGATCACCTCGCCCTTGGCCTCGTCATCCAGCTCGCGCAGCACCCGATAAATGTGCGCAACAGCCTGGAGCGTTTCCCGGGGGATATACCCACCGACGTCTTCGCGGTAGATCGTTCGTGCCAGCCAGATGCACTGAATGACCGGGACCCGCGCCGCCTTGGCCCGTTCGATCAGCGCCCGGGCCTCGGCATCGACGCCTTTGACGATCAGTTGCGGCAGCGGCGTTTCCTCGGGGCGATACAGCAGCGCGACGGCAAAGTGGGTGGGGTTGACCACCAGCATGTCGGCGTCCTCCACCGGCTTGGTCTCTTTGCTGACGGGCTGGTCGACCAATTGCCGGGCCAGGCTGCGGCGATGCATTTTTACGTGCGGGTCGCCTTCCATTTCCTTGAACTCCTTGCGCACCTCCTCCTCGCTCATGCGCAGGCGCTTGGCGAAGAAATATTTCTGCAGGCCGAAGTCGAGAATCGCCAGCACCAGCAATACGCCCAGGCAAACGTGCATGATGTGTCGAAACAGGCTGGCCAACCCGCGCCAGTAACTGTGCAGGTCGCCGTTGACCAGACTGATCAACGAGCCGAGTGCCGGCAGGGTCACCAGATAAATCACGCTGCCGATAAACACGGCCTTGACCAGCCCCATGAACAGGTTGATCAGCGCCTGGCCGGAGAACATCTGCTTGGCCTGGTTCATCGGGTTCAAGCGGTTCGGGTCAGGCTGCAGGGCTTCGGGAGCGAACAGGAAGCCGAACTGTATCCAACCGGCCACCAGGCGCGTGACGATCGCCAGCCCCACGGTCATCAAGGTGAAATTGAGCAGCACGCCACCGGCATGGGCCAAGGTCTCCTCGAAGGCCCGTACAAAGTCGACATCCAGCCGGTGCAGCGGGAACGCCACCAGGTCTTCCAACGCCTGCATGCTGTCGTCGGCCTGGGTCAATGCCACTTCAGTGATCGCAGCGAGCACCAGCAGGCTGCTCAAGTCCTGGCTCTGGCCGACCTGGCCTTTGTTGCGCGCGTCGCGAATCTTCTTGGGCGTCGCCCGCTTGGTCTTTTCACCACTGTCTTCGCTCATGGGCGAAGCCCTCCTTCAGGGCGCCTGCAACAACAGGTGAAGCAGATGCCGGATTTCGCCATAGCGGCCAAGACGGCCCGTCATCGCATCCCACAGGGTGGGCAAGTAGAACAGCAGGAAGCCCAGGCCGATCAGGCTCTTGGCCGGCATGGCGAGCACGAACACCTGCAATTGCGGGCTATACAGGCTGAGCAGCGCCAGGCTGAACTCCACCAGCAACAGCAAGCCGATAAAGGGTGCCGCGTAGAGCATCATGTGCATGAACATTTCGGCGAGCAGCCCGAGAAACACGCCGAAGCCGTCCGCGCCAGGCAATGGAAACCAAACGGTGGGCGACCACACCAGGTAGCTGTCCCAGATCACCTGGGTCAACGTACCAATGCCCAGGGTGGCGACCAGCAGCAGGATCGTCATCTCCTTGAACAGGTGTCCCAAGGGCGTGGTGTCGGTGCCGAGCGCCGGGTTCAACTGACCACCGATGAGCGCGCCGCGCTGGTTGTCCAGCAAGGCGCCCACCGATTCGTACAACCAGAACGGCATCGCCAGCAGCACCCCGAGCAAGAAACCCAGCACCAGTTCCTTGAACATCAACCCGGCCAGGGACAACCAATTGACCTGGGCGTCGATCAGCGCCTGGCGAATGCCGGGCGCCGGCAACATGCCCAGGGCAAACACCACGGCATGACGCGGCAAGCCTCGCAGGTGCTGGAAGCAAAACACCGGGACCAGGTAAGCGACCGGGTAGATGCGCGCCATGCCGAGCGCGATCGACAGCAGCAAGTCGAAGTACGGGACGAAAGCCTGGGCCGTCATCAGGTGTTGGCCATCATTTCGAATGCCCGGCGCAGCAGTCCCAGCAATTCCACGCCGATCCAGCGGCCGGTGACCAGCAAGGTCAGCCCGACCGCCACCAGCTTGATGCCGAAGGGCAAGGTCTGGTCCTGGATCTGCATCAAGGCCTGCACCAGGGACGTCAGCACACCGACGATCACCGCCACGATCAAGGGCGGCGCGGAGAGCAGGACCACCAGCAACATGCCTTCCTTAAACAACGTCAGCGCGTCCATCGCACGTCCTCAAAGATAGGAATAGAAGAGGCTGTCGAGCAATTGCGTCCAGCCCTGCACGAGGACAAAAATCAGCAGCTTGAGCGGCAATGAAATGGTCATGGGCGCGACCATCTGCATGCCGAGTGCCAGCAGCAGGTTGGACACGATCAGGTCGATGACAATGAACGGGATGTAGATCAGGAAGCCCATCTGGAAGCCGGCCTCGAGCTCCGACAGCATGAAGGCCGGGATGAGCAGCATCAGGTCGTCGCGACTGGCCTGCTCGGCGCGTTCCTTGGGCCACATCCGCTGGGTGTTTTCCAGTAGGTGGGCGAGGATGTCCGGGTTGGTATTGCGCGACATGAACGCCTGCAACGGTTTTATCGCGTTCAGAGCAGAACCTTGCAGCGCCTCGGTACTGCTGAAATCCAACGGCCGCTCCTTCAGCTCTTCGGCGATGTTGTGACCGACCGGCGCCATGATGAACAGCGTCGCGGCCAGCGCAATGGCATACAGCGCCATATTGGGTGGCACCTGCTGTACGCCGATGGCGTTACGGGTGATCGTCAGCACGATGGCTATCTTGAGAAAGGCGCTGCAGATGATCAGCAGCAGGGGGACCAACGAGATCCCACCGATGAACAGCGCCAGCAGAAAGGGGTCGACCCCCTGGAAGCTCATCCAGCCACATCCACGCGAGCGATTTGCAGGCCCAGCCGGCCATCGACCTCGACCAGCTCGCCATGGGCCAGGGCTCGTTCGCCATAGAACAGCGCCGCTGTTCCCGGTGTCGCACCCTGCACTTGCAACACCGCGCCAGGCGCCAGGTTGCGCAGCTCGCCCAATGTCAGGTTCAAATGACCGCAGCGGATCGTGAGCGCCAGCGGCAGGTCGTCGAAGCGCTCGGGCAGATCGGCAGCAACCGGCTCCGTCATCGGCGCCTCCTCGGTTTCAGCGACGCCATAGGCTGGCTGATCGGCCGCCTCGGGGGCTTGGGCCTCAGGTTCGTAGCGGGCGGTATCGTCCCAGTCCGGTGTCAGGATGTCGGTGTCGGCAGTGGTGCTCATAACGGTCTCCTCCAGAGCGAGCAAGGTCAGGCGCAACGGCGCGGCACGGCTGTGTACCCGCACCTGCAAACAATGCCGGCCTAGGCGAATCAGCCCTTGGCCGGATGAGTCGAACAAGGCGGTTTCCGGCACCAGCACATCACCGGGACGCAGCGCCGCCAACTGCCCGGCAGGCAGTGCCAGGCGTCCCAGTTCCAACGGAACATGCAGCGCAAAACCCGCGAACCCGGGCGCGCTTCGCCGCTGCCAAGGGGCGGCGCGAAGCAGCCCCAGCAGGGTCGTCCCGGGCATTTGCAGATGGCTCGTGACGCGGGCCGCGCCCACCCTCACGTCGAGCCGGCAGACAATGCCCGGCACGGCAGGCTCGGCCGTTGGCTTGAGAAAGCCGAATGCCAGGCGCAGGGGCTCGCTCAGGGTTTGCTGGAACAGCGACCAGAACCACGCGTCATCCGGTCCGGGGTCGGCGGGCAAGACCACCGGACATTCACCGAACAGGCTGAGTACGGCGCCGGGCTCATCCAGCGTGAAGACACCATGGGCACACGCCAACACACACGGCGCCCCCCCAGCCGCGCCACCCGGGGTCAGTTCCAGCAGGCCCGTCTCACCCGCCACCTCGAAGGGCAAGCTGACACCGATCCCCAATAACCGCCGGGCAGTGGCGTCCTCGACACCAACCGGCGGCAGCGTCAATGCATGGACGGTCATGTCGCGCTTGCCTCTTCTTCCTGCGCTACGCGCACGCTCACTGGTTGGCCCAGGCTCTGGGTCAGCGCTTCTTCGAGACGGCCGGATCGACTCGACAACCGCGCCTGTGCGTCTGCACTTTCGCCGGTCAGGCCGATGTCCCACCCGGACGCCCCGCCCAGCCGGCGGGCGGACACCTTGATGCGGCCCAGATTGGGAAGGTGCAGCAGCAGGTCCAGTTGCTGGTCGAGCGTGGCGCGCAAGCGTGGCGTGAGCTGGTCGACAAACGCCTCCACTTCGCTGCTCGAAAGATTCACCAGGCCCGCCAGCGAACCGGTGCCTGCGGTGTCATCCTGCGTGCCGCCCCGTGGCGCATCGGCCCACTGGCGAAACCAGTAGCCGTCACTGCGCCCTGCCATCACGTCGGGGTCGCGCCCGGTTGCAGGAGCAGAGTCGCGCGCCGCCGGACGGATGGCCCGGCTCACCTGGGCGGGCGGTTGCTCATACGCCCGAGGCGGATGCCGGACGGGCGCTGCCGAGGGGTTGCTGTGCGGTGTCGGCCCACCGCGCACGGTACGTTCATTCATCGCTTGGGGTCTCCACCCAGTGCTCCATCATTGCGCTGAGCTTTTCCAGATCACGTCGGCGCCCTTGTAGCCGCTGCTGGGCGGCGGCCGTGTCCTTTGCCTGCTGCGCCTGCTCATCGTCCAGTGCCTGCAACGCCCGCGCTTGCTCGGCCAGCTCGCCGATCAAACGACGCTCCTGGGTACTCCAGGCATTGAGTTCGCACACGCTCAGCGCCCGGCCACGGTGCTCGCCGTACAACGCTTCGCGCTGCAGCGCCTGCTCCTCGCTGGTCGCCTGCATGCGCGCCCGCGCGGCGACAACCGCGGCTTCGCGCTCGCGCAGAAGCTCGCGCTGCTGGCGCCACGCCCGCTCGGCCTGCGCTTCACGGTGGCGGCGAATCGGCGCCAGGGTGTCCAGATCAACCCGGGACATAAGCGGTCAACTGCTGCAGGTGGGCGAACGTCGACGCAAACGGCTCCGGCTCACGCAGGTCCTGGCGCAGGAAGGCGTCCAGGGCGCCACGGGACTCCACCGCCAGGTCGGTCAAGGGGTCGGCGCCGGCCTGGTATTCGCCCAAGCGCAACATCAGTTCGATTTGTTCATAGGCCGACAGCAATCGACGCACATTGATGCCCGCCCGCAGGTGCTCTGCCTCGGCCACGTTGGCCAAGGTTCGCGAGAGGCTGGCCAGCACGTCGATTGCCGGGTAGTGGCCGCGCTCGGCGAGCTTGCGCGACAGCACGATGTGACCGTCGAGCAGCGACCGCACTTCATCCGCCACCGGATCGTTCATGGAATCCTGCTCGATGAGCACCGTATAAAACGCGGTGATGGCGCCCTCGTTGGTCAACCCGGCGCGCTCGACCAGGCGCGGCAGCAAGCTGTAGACCGACGGTGGCAGGCCGCCGCGCCCCAACGGCTCGCCGGCGGCCAGACCGATTTCACGTTGGGCCCGGGCGAAGCGGGTCAGCGAATCGATGAGCAGCAGGACCCGCTGGCCCCGGGCACGAAAGCCCTCGGCCAAGGCCGTCGCGGTAAACGCCGCACGGGCCCGTTCCATGCTGGAGCGGTCGGAGGTGGCGCACACCAGGACCGCACGGGCACGCAGTTCATCATCCAGCTCATGGTCGAGGAATTCGCGCAGTTCGCGCCCACGCTCGCCGATCAGGCCGAAGACGATGACATCGCAGTCAACGTTCCGGGCAATTTCCGCCAGCAGCGTGGTCTTGCCGCAACCGGCGCCGGCGAACAGCCCCACACGCTGGCCTTCGCCGAGTGTCAGCGGGCCGTCGATGGCCCGTACGCCGGTCATCAAGGGCCGTTGGATACGCGGGCGCGCGGTAGGTGCCGGGGCCTCGCCAATCACCTGCGACGCGTGCAGCACGTGCGAATCGGCGAACGCTCCCGCGCCGCCATCCACTAGTGGCCGGCCGAATCCATCCAGCACCTGGCCCAGCAACTCCGGCCCCACGCACACCCGATGGGGCATGCCCAGCGGCTCCACCGCCGCACCGACCCGGACACCCTCCAGGCCGCCCAAGGCGCTGAGCAAGGCATCGTGCTGGTCGAAGCCGACAATTTCGGCAAGCAGCGGCTCGCGGGCGTCGCGCTCGACCCGGCAGAGGTCGCCGATCTGCGCCCCCGGCAGCCGGCACTGCAACAGGATGCCGCTGACCCGCTGCACCCGTCCGCGCACCATGACCGGCGCGAAGCGACGCAGGTGCGCCAGTTGCCCGGCCTCCCAGGCCTCCAGTCGCGCGATGGCCGCCTGCGTCATCACCACGTGACCTCGTAGCGTTGGTCACCCTCGAAGGTGACTTTGCCGCTGTCGATGGCGGTCAAGCGCAGGCCATCGATCTGGTCGCCCAGGAACAGCCGACGTCCATCGGCCGTAACCACGTGGCCACGCTTGCCGCCCACGATCTGGGCGATCTGGAACGGCAACTGCGTCAGTCGCTCCTTCACGTTGGCCGTAATCCCGATTGGTGTCTCGTAGCGATCGTGGAAACGCTCGATCAACCGCTCGACCATCGCCAGGCGTGGGCGCGGCAGCTCGCCCACCAGGACCAACTGGTCGCCCTGGTTCTCGACCCGCACGCCGGCGCCCAGATCACGTTCCTGCAACATGCGATCGAGTTCCAGGCGGACCGCCTCGACATTGTCCAATGCCACTTTGTTGTGCTTGAGCTGCTGGGCCGGGCTGCGCGTCGCGGTCTGCGCCGGCTGGCTGGTAAAGGCCCAAGCGCTGGACGCAACGGTGATCACCGCCGCAGCGATTGCCAGGCGCTTGGGCCACGATGGCCGCACGACGGGTTTCGGGGTTTCCCGCGCCGTCGCCAGATGCGCAGCGTCATCCAGCGCCGCCTCTTCGGGCCAGGGCTGATCGGCCGGGGCCAGACACAGCCAGACGCCTGCCACGGCAAACGGGGCATTGCTCTGCAAGGGCTCGGCCGGCGTCCAAGGTTGGCCCTGTCCATCGCAAACCGCACCCTCCAGCAGCTCCAGCAGCCATTGGCCCTGCACCTGCCGCAGGCCTACGTGACGCCCGCAGATGCCCGGATCGTAAAGCGCCAGGTCGGCATCCTCCGCCGCCCCGACCACCCATTGCTCGCCCACCAGCGGCAACGCCGCACCTCGGTGCAGACCACTCAAGACACGCAGTTCGAACATGGCCAATTCCTCAAGGGGCGACAGACGTTCGCCCACGCTCCGGTTGTACGACGGGGCACCGGCGGTACCCGTCCTCTGTCATAGCCAGGCCATCGACCGCACCTGGATTTGCATCGTTACCTAGTGGCTGCGCTGCCGGTGCGCCAAGGCCGACCGTCACGCGGCATCCTCCACCTGTAGTTTTTCCTGCTCGAGGTCAAAACGTCCCAGCACGATGACCTGGGCGTTGCTGTGCAACTCGCTGAAGGCGAGCACGGGCACGTGATTGAATTCGTCGCGCAACAAATCGCGCAGCGGTGCCCGCAGGTCTTGCGCCACCAGCAGCACGGCCACGCGCCTGGCGCGCAACGGGAAACCTTCGCGCAACTGCATCACCAAGGCGCGGGTATGCAGGCTTTCCAGGGCAAAAAAAGTTTCCGTCTGGGTCTGGCGCAGCGCGTCGCGCAACAGGCCTTCGGTTTCCGGCGTCAACAGCCACACGTGCAGGCCGTCTTCATCGCGGTACTGGTGATAGATCTGCGACTTCAGGGCAATGCGTGCGTAGTCGGTCAGCGCACCGATGTCACGCTCGTGCTGCCCATGTTCGATCAGGGACTCGGCGATCAGACGCACCGCGCGCAGCGGGACACCTTCGCCGGCCAGGCGCTGGAGCACGGCGGCGAAACGGGCCAATGGCATGGTTCTCTGCAGCTCCTGCACCAGCTCTGGCTGGCCCGCTTCGAGCCAACTGAGAATCGACTTGCTCTCCTGAAGGCCCAAGAACTGCGGGCCCGTGGCGAACATGGCGCGGCTCATGCGTTCCACCAGCAATTCGCCGGCCGACACCGCCTCCACGCGCTCGTCCGCCAACAGCGGATCGTCAGGCGTCAGCCATAGCCACTGGTGCTCGTCACGCACCTCGCTGCCGACCTGCCCGTCGCGGGCTTCGAACGGCAGCGGCCCGCGCGCCACGGCCACACGCTCACCGAAAGTTGCCCGCAACATCGGCACCTCGTGCACGCAGAAGCGGAACTCGTCGTCCTCCAACAGCGCGCTGTATTCGATCTCAAAGGGTGGCAAGGTCAGGCCAAAACCGGCCACCAGGGCATTACGTTTCTTGCGGATCGCCTGGATGACGTCCTCGGCCGCCGCGTTGCCTTCCATGGCTTTGGAAAACTGCAAAAGATAGGCACGGGTCGGGTCGAAGCTGCGCAGGTCTTCCGCGCCGTTCTGTGCCGGGGCGACGACATCCGCTGGCTGGTCGCCCTGACGGGCCTGCCGGGCGCGCGTGTACAGCTGGAGGATGCCCGCGGTGCCGGTGATCAAGGCGATGACAATGAACACCAACGTCGGCATACCGGGCAAGGCCGCAAAGCCGAGCATTCCCACCGACGCGATCACCCAGGCCTTGGGCTCGGCGGTCAACTGCTGGGCGATTTCCTTGCCGACGCTACTACCTGCCGGCTGCCCTTCCGGCGAAACCCGGGTGATGATCATGCCGGCGGTGAGGGAAATCAGCAGTGCCGGAATCTGCGCGATCAGGCCGTCACCGATGGTCAACACGGCATACAAATGCATCGATTCGGACGCGCTCATGTCGTGCTGCATCATGCCGATCGAAAAGCCGCCGATGAGGTTGATCACGACGATCACCAAGCCCGCGATGGCATCGCCCTTGACGAACTTCATCGCCCCGTCCATCGCACCGAACAGCTGGCTTTCCTTGTTCAATTCCTCGCGTCGCCGCCGGGCTTCGCTGACGTCGATCAGGTTCGCGCGCAGGTCGCTGTCGATGGACATTTGTTTGCCCGGCAGCGCATCCAGGGTAAAACGCGCCGCCACTTCGGCGACCCGCTCCGAGCCCTTGGTGATCACCAGGAAGTTGACCACCGTCAGAATGAGGAAAATGACCAACCCGACCGCCAGGTTGCCCCCCACCACGAAATTCCCGAACGCCTGGACGATATGACCGGCGTCGCCCTGGAGCAGGATCAACCGGGTGGTGGCCACCGACAACGCCAGCCGGAACAGCGTGGTCAACAGCAGCACCGCCGGAAACGAGGAAAACGCCAGCGGGCGTGGCAGGTACAGCGAGAGCACGATCAGCAGGCAGGAAATACAGATGTTGATCGCGATCAGCGCATCGACCACCGAGGTCGGCAAAGGCAGGATCAGCATGAACACAATGCCCAGCACCACGAACGCCCCGACCACCTCGATGCGCCGCACCGCTTCATTGGCGACTTTGTTCAACAGGGCGATCATGAGCGCGCTCCAATCACCGGAACAGCGGTCTGGCTTCGGGGTTCGCCACGGGAACGCTCATCGAGCAGCACCAACAGATTCTTCAACGCGGTCTGTCGACTTTTGCCATCACGCCAGAGGGGTAGCGGCAAACGCTTGAGCAAGGGATACAGGCCGTTCAGGGAGACCAGTTGGTCCCGCTCCTGGTCGCCCCCCAGTTCACGGCCGATGCGCCGTACTTCCGCCGCCGACAGGCCACTGCTGACAAACCCCAGCATGCGCTGGAGCAGCAACACGGCGGTGAGCTGGCTGGCCGGGCAACTGTAGGCCAACTGCTCCAGCAAACGGCGGCAGCTATGCAGGACACTGCCCAGTTGCGTCGAGGCCGCCAGGCCGATCAACAACGTGCGCAACAGGGCGGTAGGGCGTGAAGGCGTGTGTGCGGCGATGTCGTCAGCCAGTGCCCGGCGCATCATGTCCAGCCCCGGCACGAACGCCGCCTCGCCGAACAGGCCAAGCAATGCCTGCATCATGGTGGGCAATGACTGCTTGAGCACCACGGTGTCGTAGTAGAGCCGCCGTACCGCCTGGCGCAGTTCGGGATCGCCGCCCGCAGCGCGCAATGCCTCGGCGATGTTCATGCCCGCCTGGATCTGCGCGCCATAACGCTCGCGCAATAACTGCAGGTAGTCGCGAGCACGCTGGGCTTCGACAAGACGCCCTTGCACCTCGGCATCGCGCAATGTTTGTTGCAGGATCAGGTCGGTACGGGCCGGGTCTCCACCGGTGGACTGCACCACCTCCTCAAGCACCGGCTCGCCACGCAACAACAGACCCGCCTGGGCGGCCATCGCGCCCAGGCTCTGCTTGCCTGGATGGCCGAGTTGGTCGTACCACTCCTCCAACTGCTCGCGCGTCTCGACCCGCACCTGGCCCACCTCGCTGCGGGCATTGCGGATGCGCCGCTGGCTCAGTGCCTTGGTATTGCGCTCCACGTGATGGCTGAAGGTCATGCCGACCTCCTCCATCGAATTGGACTGCACGGCCTGGAACGATTCGACAGGCTTGCCCATGCCCACGACGGCCGAAGCGGCCTGGGCAAGGTTGACGGCAATACGCGCATTGGTCGGGGCTTCTACTTTCATGATGGCCGTGAGCGTGGTTTCGGACGCTCAGTGGGTGGCGGCGATCCGGCATTCGGTTCCATCGGCGGCCGTGGCCTTTTCTGACCGGTTCGAGAGGGCTTCCCGACCAAGCGTTCGCTCGGTGCAATTTCATGCAGTGGGGCTCGGGACGGCTGTGCATGCCCTTGCACAAATAGAGCAAAAGCACTAGATAAAAAGACTTATTTATCAAATAGATAACTAACAAATTTGGCTTGGCACAGGTCCTGCTGACAGGGGAAACGTCGACATTTGCATCGACGCTACGGAACCTACTCAGAGGGATTTATTGATGACCAGCCTGAATCTCATGGCCCCCCCGCAAACCTCCCCGGCACCCACGGGTGCGCCAGGCATCTGCTTCGGCGAGGAACGCAAACTGCGTCTGTTTGTGCAAAAACGCGTACTCAACCAAGACGACGCCGACGACATCATCCAGCTCACGTACCTGGAAGCCTGGCGTAACCAGCAGAAGTTCAAAGGGCTGGCAAAGCAGGACACTTGGTTGTGCGGTATCGCCCTGAACCTGATCCGCAACCATTTCCGCCGCTTCTACGCACAGCCGCCGCTGAGCACTTTCGATGAAAGCGAGTTCAACGAGTCCAGTGACGACATTGACTTGAGTGAACTGTGCGATAACCGTCGATTGCTGGACCGCACGCTGATCGCCATGGACGCACTGCCCAAGGACATGCGCGATACCCTGTGGACCGCCGTGGACACTGAAAGCAGTTATCGCGATGCTGCCGAACGGCTGGGCGTACCCATTGGCACCGTGCGCTCAAGGTTGTTTCGCGCGCGTGAACAACTCAAGCGAAGCGTCTACGGAGAAGCCCGACCATGACCCAGAATCGTTTGAACAGCCGGCCCGACCTGCCACGCGGCGTGCGTCGCTACACCCCCGACGACTTGCCGGTGATGACAGATATCTTCAACGAAAGCGCTCTGGGGGGGACCAGCTCCCCCGTACTCAGAGCGTTTTCCCTGAAGGAAATGACGTTCTTCGTCGACTGTTTCGTCAAGGAGGGCGATCCGATCTACGTGCTTGAACGCGCTGGCGAAGTCGTCGCCTGGTTGATCGTCAACCGCTTCTGCTGGGGCGCCCAGGCCTGTCGATTGACCGGCGAAGTGTCGATCTACGTGCGCAACGACCACATCGGCAGCGGCGTCGGCATTCGCCTTGGCCAAGCCGCGGTGGTGTTGGCCAAACGGTATGGTTTCGAGACGCTGGTGGCCTGGATCATCGAGCATAACGAGGCCAGCAAACGCGGCGTACAAGGACTTGGCGCAACGCAATGGGGACGCTTTCCAGGGATTGCCCGGTTCGCGGACACGCGTGCGGATGTCGTGCTCTATGGACTGCACCTGACGCCAAGCGACACGGCACCCACCCCCCTTTCAGCGCCGGCGCAAACCGAGGAGGCCAGCCTGGCGTGAGTCCACGGCTCGTCCGGCTTGACGTCGGACGAGCCGTTTTTTTTATCAGGCAGAGGCCTGTGCCATTTTCTGCACAGTCACAAACAACGCTACTCACCCAGGGTTTATTCGATCCATTGTGGCGAGGGGATTTATCCCCGCTGGGTTGCGCAGCAGCCCCGAAAAGGTTGACTGCGACCAGCCAGGCACGCCACGGCGGCAGGCTTCAGGGCCGCTTCGCAGCCCAACGGGGATAAATCCCCTCGCCACACATTCATACGCCCTCTCAAGTAAACCGCATGCACCGTCACCTGGGCGTCTCCCGGCAGCAACCGCCTCAGTCCACCGACCAGCACACCGGCAACGCCTCCGGCCCCCGGAAGTTGGGGACGTAACGCCAGCGTACGGCGCTGGGATCGACCGTCAATCGCAGCCCAGGGCAACACCGAAGAAGCGTATTCAATGCAATTTCCAACTCCTGCCGGGCCAGCGAGGCGCCCAGGCAGTAGTGAGTGCCCTTGCCGAAAGACATGTGTGGGCAGGCCGGGCGAGTGATGTCGAGCGTGTCAGGATTGGCACACAGCGCTTCGTCACGATTGGCCGAACCCACCACCGCAATCAGCAGTTGCCCGCGCAGCAAACGCTGCCCGGCCAGCTCGGTGTCCCGGGTGACGAAGCGGACCATGGCCCGCTCCACCGACGAGTCATAACGCAGAAGCTCTTCGACCGCGCCGGGCATCAACTTCGGCTCATCGCGCAATCGCGCCAGCGCCTTCGGGTGCTGCACGAGCATGTGCACAGCATTGCCGATCATCGACGCCGACGTTTCGTGCCCGGCGATGATCAGCAGCGCAATCATGCTGCACAGCTCACTTTGGCTGAGCATGCTGCCCTCTTCCTCGACCTGCACCAATGCCGACACCAGGTCGTCGCCCGGCTGCGCCCGACGCTGGTCTATCAATGCAAGCATGTAGCCGGCGAATTCGTTGTAGCAACGCTGCAACTCGCTCAGGTCGTGCCCCACCTGCTGGACGATCATGTGGGACCAGCGGCGGAAATCGTCACGGTCTTGCGCAGGGACGCCAAGCAATTCGGCGATGACGGTGATCGATAACGGGAATGCATATTGGCTCACCACGTCCATTCGCCCGCTCGACCGCACGGGCTCCAGCAACGTCTCGGCGATCTGCTCGATACGCGGCCGCAGAGCGTTCACCGCCTTCAACGTGAAGGCCTTGTTGACCAGGCGACGCAAGCGGCGATGACTGTCGCCATCACGGTTGAGCATGTGTTCGTTAAGGAACGCGATCGATTGCTCGCCACCGAGCATCGCGGCGAACTGCGCATCGATCCGCGACGGGTCACGGGCGAAGCGCTCGTTGTCCAGCAGCACCTCCTCGACTTCCCGGGCACCGGTGACGTACCACATCGGCAACTGTCCTTCGGCCTGGCTGAGGAACACCGGAGACGTCTGGCGCAGCGCCGCATAATGCCGATAGGCCTCGCCGCGAAACGCGTCGCTATTGAAATCAAGGGTACGCTCGTAAGCCATGAACACTCTCCAGGGGCATGAATCGTTGCTCCTTGAGTGGCAAGGCTGGCCAAAAAGATCCCTGTGGGATCTGGACCCGTCGGTGAACCGTTTGCACAGCTGGCGTCACTCAAGGAAAAACACCAACCCTTGCGTGGAGCTGACATGACGCGTGCACTTGCTATCCATGGCCAATGCGACACCCGCTTCGAACCGGTCAAAGAGGCGTTTATCCGACTGATGCAGAGCCCTTTCGAACGCGGTGCCGCCCTTTGCATCCAGATTGACGGCGAAACCGTTATCGACCTGTGGGCCGGCATTGCCGGGCCGGAACCGGACAGCCATTGGCAGCGCGACACGCTGCTCAATCTGTTTTCCTGCACCAAGCCCTTCACAGCGGTGGCGATCATGCAGTTGGTCGGCGAAGGACGCCTGGACCTGGACGCGCCGGTCTGCCACTACTGGCCGGCCTTCGCCAACGCCGGTAAAGCGTCGATCACAGTGCGCCAGGTGCTTTGCCATCGCGCCGGGCTGCCGGCGTTGCGCACGCCCCTGGCACCGGAAACCCTCTACGACTGGAACACCATGACGGACCTGATCGCCGAGGAGCATCCCTGGGCCGCGGCAGGGGAACAGCAGACGTATTCGCCCTTGCTGTTCGGCTGGATCCTCGGCGAGCTGCTACGCCGGGTGGATGGTCTGACGCCGGCGCAAAGCATTCATCGGCGCGTGGCGGTGCCGCTCGGGCTGGATTTCCACATCGGCCTGGACGATGCGACCATCGCTCGCTGCGCTTACATGGCGCGCACCAAGGACGAGATCGACGATGAAGCCTTTGGCCGGGTGCTGAACGATGTGCTCAACGCGCCGACCGCCATGAGTGCCCTGGCCTTCGCCAATCCGCCGATGGTACTGGGGCGCAGTAACGAAACCGGCTGGAAACGCATGACCCAACCCGCGGCCAACGGACACGGCAATGCCCGCAGCCTGGCAGCGTTCTACACCGGCCTGCTCGACGGGCGATTACTGGAGTCGCCGTTGCTCAACGAAATGTTGTGCGAGCACAGCGCCGAATACGATCCGACCATCCAGACCCCAACGCGTTTTGGCCTGGGCATCATGCTCAACCAGCCAGACGTGGCGAACGGCAGTTACGGCATGGGCAGCGAGGCGTTCGGCCACATGGGCGCCGGAGGCACTATCGGGTTTGCCGACCCTGAACGCGGGGTGGCGTTCGGCTTCGCCTGCAACACCATTGGCTCCTACGTCTTGATGGACCCGCGCGCACGCGGCTTGGCCAATGTCGCGATGGGCTGCCTGTAGACCCCGGATGGAAGAATTAGTAGCCGGCTGGCGCGGATCGATCGTTCCCACGCTCCTGCGTGGGAATGTCGCCAGGGACGCTCCGCGTTCCGCTTCTGGAAGGTGACGATCGGCTCAAACTCCTGGTGGCGCGGCCACCTCCGCCACCTGCGGCTCGGCCGCGCCGGTATCGGGAGCGCCAACCATGGGCTCTTCGCTACCAGGCACGCGGGGCAGCGCCGCCTTGGCGATCATGTCCGGTTGGGCCTGCAACCGGCGCGACGCTTCCAAGGGCATCAGCAAGCGCCCCCGGGCCCGGCCACGCGCGGCGGGGTTGAGCATGCGCAACTCTCGCTCATGAACACCGGACAACAGCGCCAGGTGCGCCAGGTCCACGGGCTGCGCCAAGGCGACCATCTGGAAATATGGCTGGTCGGCGATGGGCGCCAGGCTCACGCCATAGTCCGCGGGCGCATTCACCAGTTGCGACAGCGCCAGCAGCCGCGGCACATAGTTCTGGGTCTCACCGGGCAACGACAGGTTCCAATAATTGGTCGCCAGGCCGCGGGCGCGATTGCGCGTGATGGCGTCGCGTACCCGCCCTTCCCCGGCGTTATAGGCGGCCAGCGCCAGCAGCCAGTCGCCGTCGAAGTAATCGTGCAGATAGGACAAATAATCCAGGGCGGCCCGCGTCGACGATGGAATGTCACGGCGCTCGTCATAGTCGCCTCGCTGCTGCAACTGGTAACGGCGTCCCGTGGCGGGGATGAATTGCCACAGGCCCATGGCCTGGGCGGGCGATTGGGCGTTCGGATTGAACCCGCTCTCGATGGCCGGCAACAGTGCCAGTTCCAGCGGCATGTTGCGCTTGTTCAGTTCCCCCACGATGAAGTGCAAGTAACGGCTGCCGGCACGCCCGGTCTGGGTGAGAAACGCCGGGCGCGCCATCAGCCAGCGGCGCTGCTCATCGACGCGCGCCACACCCTGGGTCTTGGCCTGCAAGGAAAATCCCTGGCGCATGCGCGCCCACAGGCTACCGCCGCTTTGCGGGGCCAACTCACTGATCTGGATGATGGTGTCCGTAGGCGCCGGCTCCAGCCAGCGCAGTTGCGAACGATAAGGCTCGTTGGCGGAAGGATCGCCAATGGTCAACTGCGGTTCGAGGTGCTGGCAGCCATACAGCAAGGTCCCCATGGCCAGCATGGACAACCCTTTGGGGACGAAGCGAAGAGCCGGCGAAGGTGCAAGTGATCGGGACATGGGCGGTCGACCTTGAATGAGGTGGCGCCATTGGGTGGCAGATCACAGGACACTGGTTCCACGCAGGTCATCCAGCGCGCTGGCATTGGGCGGCAACGGCGCTCGGTTGGAACCGAAATGCCGCGGGTGTCACTCACCATGGGCAGCAGGCGCTCGTCGGCGCCTGGATGACAATGCGAGGTCACTCATGGCGTCACCCACCTATTGCAAGCTGATCGATCAGCTCTGCGCACTCACGATGATTCCCACCCCGTCAGCGTTCTACGAACAGGCGAACCTGTCGGTCAAGGATGTGGACTTTTCCCTGAAGCACACCCCAGGCGCGGGCGAAGGAGACGTGTTCATCTACTGCGGCTTTGGGCCGTTGCCCGTGGCGAATCGGGAAGCGGTTCTGCAACGGCTGTTGGAAACCAACCTGTACCTGCTGAGCGGGGCGTTCTGCCCTTCCCTGTCTTACAACCGTGACAGCGAACAGGTGATCCTGATCGGCCACGTGCCCCTGGAAACCCTCACGGCCGAGCGCCTGCTCGGGCTGATGGGCGGGGCTGCCGACATGGCGCTGATTTGGCGCGATGGCTACTTCTTCGACGGCCCCGACACGGGTCGCGACGCCAAGCCTGCCCAGGCGCCAAACCCCATCAAGCGTCATTCAGGACTCAACAGCGCCTTGTCGCTCTAGGAGAAAACCATGGCAGATTTATCCGTAAGCCAGAACCAAGGCCTCGCGGCATTGCGCCAACAGCAGGACGATGAAATCAGACCGGTGGGAGGCAACCTTGCCGAGCAGGTTCGTCCCTCCACGACCCCTTTGGTGCCCTACCATTTCACCGGCAGTTCCACCGATTCGACGCAGCAGGCCTTCGCCAGCAAAAAGACCCGCCTGGAGGGGATGATCGGCAGGCTGGGCAAAAAGGACCCTGAAGCAGATCCCATCGGCTTTGCCCGGGCACATATGACCCTGGAAGGCAAGGCACTGAGCTACGCGCCTGGAACGAGTTATCAGGACATGCACCAGCATCTGGCCGAGCTGGGCGGCAAGACGCACCCGATGCTGTCGGGCCGCAAGGAAACCGAAGACTTCACCACCGCCCTCGACAAATACCTGAACAGCAGCGAAGAAGCACGGGACGCCAGCGGCGGTTTCAAAGCCGTCTGGGATGCCCATTGCGAGCGCGTGGGCAACACCCTCGGGGCCTATCATTCGTTATGCCAGGAAGTCATCGACAACTCCCAGGGGCATGAGGACCTTGCGCACCTGGAGCGCAGCCATGCCGCCTTCCGGGGCTACGCCAAGGGTGTGGTGAAGGCCATGACCGAGGAAATGCCCACACGCCTGAGCACGTTCCTGGACAGCCGTATCGCCCACGCGCAAGAGGCCGCCAGCAACGAGGCCCTGCCCAAGGCCGAGCAGGACAGCGCGCGGGATCAATTGATCCAACTGCAGGAAGTGCGCACGGAGCTCGGTGAGTTGCTGAAAAAGGATGAGGCCAAGCCAGCCACCCCGAGCAAGCTCGATAAGGCGACGAAGGCAAACGATGGGCTGGACACCGCCTTGAAGAACATCGCGCGCCAGGACCATGTCGCCGAACTCAAGACCCAGACCGGCTTCGTCACTGGCCTGGCGGTCTTCGTCGACGCGGGAATTCCCCAGGGCGTTGCGTCCGCCGGCCACTTCGGCGCAAGCACCGCGGCGATCGATGAAGCGATGGCGGATACGGCCTATGGCAAACATGTCGCCGCGACCTCAGCCGTCCTTGGTACGGCGCACAAGGTGATCAGCGACGGCATTCGCCCGTTTGTCCAGGTGGTGGTCGACAAGACCATCGGCAAGGGCCTGGCCAAAGTCGACCCGTTGGCGGTGTACCCCAAGCCCTTGCAGGAGATCACCGTGAACGGGCGTCGGGTCGCCAACCCGCAATTCGCGACACTCGACGCTTCCCAGGCGCAAAAGCGCGACGAGTTCAAACTGAAACAGAACGCCAACAACTTTGGCACCATGAGCGGTGACTTCACCGGCTACCTTGCCTTCGGGGCCGCTCACGCGGTGCGCGACACGTTGGATCAGTTCAGCTCGGTAAACGCCTCGGGTATCGCCGCCCGCAGCCTCGCTTCGGCGGTGGGCGGCACCTTCATGGCGGGCGGCCAGGCCGTGGCGAAATATGCGCAGACCCATGGTGACGAGCAGATTCCCACCTATCGGGTCACAAAAGAAAACCGGAACTGGGGCGAACTGTTGCCCAAGGCCTTTTCCGAGGCGAAGGACAAACTCAACCCTATCAGCATGACCAACCTCAGCGACCTCTCCAACCGGTTCGTCAGCGTCGGCGAAGGGATCGCCCTGCGAACCGCAGTGGGCGGCGCGTCCGAGGCGGGCGACGACGCCCCGGTGCAGAAAAAACTCGAGCAGGTGGTCGCGACGTTCTACAACTCCGGCCTGACCCTGTTCCCGTTCTTTGCCAACAGCGTGGCAGCCCCGTTGGAAAACAAGGCGATGAATGAAGACAAGGAGGACAACCTCGCCCAGCGTGCAAACGTGCCATTGCAGAACGTCCTGCATCCCAACCGCGACACCCTCCCTCATACCCAGCCGGAAGGCTTGCGGCGCAATCTGGAGAACACCTACCACGTGGCTCGCGGCTTTACCCAGATCGTTCCCCAAACCGCTATCGCGGGTCTCAACCTGGGCGCCAACAAGGTCAAAAACCTCACCACGCGATCCAAGAACGCGCTCCCGGACAACAATCTGGAGCTGGCGGAACGCGGCGAAGCACGGCCCCAGGGCGGGCCGTCCAACGAACCAACACCCACCACCCGGCCAAGCTGATGAACTCGCCGAGCCATCCTTCGCTGGCTTGACGATCACCGGTTGAAACCGCCCTTCTAGCTACGCCGGCCGCAGGAGCCTCCTGTGGCCGGCCCTCGCGACACACGCCGACTCACATCCCTTTGCGCTTCGACGACGGCCGACGTGATTGCCGCGCCGATCGACGATAGCCTCCCGACTCGCGGCGCCGGCCTCCAAAACCCGGCCGCTGCCCGAGACTTTCCACCGCCTATACTCCCGCCCGCGAGGCGACTTGGAGAAAATCCCTCCGACGGACGATGCGCCGGGAAGCAGCCGTATGCTAAACAGGGAATCAACAGCGAGGCCATGGAACCGCTGTCACCAGAATAAGGACTCACCATGAAACGCACCCTCATCGCCTTCCTGTCATTGATCGTCACCGCGATCATCGTCGCGGGCGGCTACCTCTACAGCAAGCAGCCCACCCGCCAGGGCACGATGCAGTTGCAAGGGCTGCAGGGCTCGGTGACAGTGCGCTACGACGAACGCGGTGTGCCGCATATCCGCGCCGAAAACGAAACCGACCTCTACCGCGCCCTCGGTTATGTCCATGCCCAGGACCGGCTGTTTCAAATGGAGCTCATGCGCCGTCTGGCCCGGGGCGAGTTGGCCGAGGTACTGGGGCCAAAGCTGCTGGACACCGACAAGCTGATGCGCAGCCTGCGCATCCGCGAGCGCGCCGCGGCCTATGTGACCGAACAAGATCCGCAATCCCCGGCCTGGATCGCCATGCAAGCGTACCTGGACGGGATCAATGCCTACCAGGACAGCCACACCCGGCCCGTGGAGTTCGATGTGCTGGGCATTCCCAAGCGTCCCTTCACTGCTGAAGACACCGTGAGCATCACCGGCTACATGGCCTACAGCTTTGCCGCCGCCTTTCGCACCGAACCCCTGTTGACCTATGTGCGCGATCAACTGGGTGCCGAGTACCTGAACATCTTCGACCTCGACTGGCAGCCCCAGGGCGTGCTGGACGAAGGTCGCAAGACTGGCCTGCCATTGGCCGCCGCCGACTGGAAAGACCTCAACGCCCTGGCCCGCCTGAGCGAGCAAGCCCTGGCCGAAAACGGTCTGCCGCAATTCGAGGGCAGCAACGCCTGGGCGGTTGCCGGCAGCCGTACCCGCAGCGGCAAGCCGTTGCTGGCGGGCGATCCGCACATCCGCTTTTCCGCGCCGTCGGTGTGGTACGAGGCGCATCTGTCGGCTCCGGGTTTCGAACTCTACGGGCAGTACCAGGCGCTGCTGCCCTTTGCGACGCTGGGCATGAACAAGGATTTCGGCTGGAGCGTCACCATGTTCCAGAACGACGACCTGGACCTGATCGCCGAGAAGGTCAACCCGGACAATCCCGAGCAGGTCTGGTACCGCGACAAATGGGTCGACATGGCTCGCAGCGAGCAGCAGATCGCGGTCAAGGGCCAGGCACCGGTGACGCTGGTGCTGCGCCAGTCGCCCCACGGTCCGATCGTCAACGATGCCCTCGGTGCGAACGCCGGCAAGACCCCGGTCGCCATGTGGTGGGGGTTCCTGGAAAGTCGCAACCCGATCCTCGACGCCTTTTACCAGCTCAACCGCGCCGATACCCTGGCCAAGGCGCGTGGCGCCTCGGCCAATATCCACGCCCCCGGATTGAACGTGGTGTGGGCCAACGCCAAGGGCGATATCGGCTGGTGGGCCGCGGCGCAATTGCCCAAACGTCCAATCGGCGTGAAGCCCGGGTTCATCCTCGATGGCAGTAGCCCGGAGGCGGAAAAGGAAGGCTTCTATCCGTTCAGTAGCAATCCCCAGGAAGAGAATCCGGCGCGGGGCTACATCATTTCGGCCAATTTCCAGCCGGTGCCGGCCAGCGGCATCGAGATTCCCGGTTACTACAACCTCGCCGACCGTGGCCAGCAACTCAACCGTCAGCTCAGCGACAAGCAGGCGAAGTGGGACCTGGAAGCTACCCAGAAACTGCAACTGGGCACCACCACCGCCTACGGCCCTCGCCTGCTCGCGCCTTTACTGCCGGTGCTGCGTGAAGTGGTCAGCGACCCACAGCAACGCAAATGGGTGGAGCAACTGGCCCAATGGCCGGGCGATTATCCCCTGGACTCCATCAGCGCCACGCTGTTCAACCAGTTCCTGTTCAACCTGGCCGACGCCGCCCTGCACGATGAACTGGGCGATGGGTTCTTCGAGACCGCTCTGTCGACCCGGGTGATCGACGCAGCCCTGCCACGCCTCGCGGCCTCCGAGGATTCACCATGGTGGGATGACCGCACGACCCTCGGCACGGAAACCCGTGCCGATACCGTGAAAAAGGCCTGGGACAAGAGCCTCGCCCACCTGAAGGCCACCCTCGGCGAAGACGCCACGCAATGGCGATGGGGCAAGGCCCACACCTTGACCCACGGCCACCCGCTGGGGCTGCAGAAACCACTGGACCGGATCTTCAACGTCGGCCCGTTCGCCGCGCCGGGCACCCATGAAGTGCCCAACAACCTCTCCGCCAAAATCGGCCCGGCGCCGTGGCCGGTGACCTACGGGCCTTCGACCCGGCGCATCATCGACTTCGCCGACCCGAGCCACAGCGTCACCATCAACCCCGTCGGCCAGAGCGGCGTACCGTTCGACAAGCATTACGAGGATCAGGCCGAGGCGTACATCGAGGGGCTGTATCACCAGGCGCACCTGGCCGAGGAGGAAGTGACGGCCAATACCCATGGCACCTTGAAGCTGTTGCCGGCCAGGGCGCCCTGAATCGGACGCGCAGGTCTTTTCCCATCGTTAACCGGGCTTGATCGTCATGGATGGTCAAGACTACAGGGGCTCATTCCCCCCGCCTCTTCCACAGGAGTCAATGCTATGTTCAATAACTGGTCCGAGCTGCTGCCCACCATCAAGAGCGCCTTTGGCGCCCTGGGCAAAAGCAATCCGAAGATGGTCAAGGCCTACATGGCCCTGGACGAAGCCGCGGCTGAGAACAATGTGCTCGATGCCAAGACCCGCGAACTGATCTCCATCGCCGTCGCCATCACCACCCGCTGTGACGGCTGCATCGGCGTACACACCGACGCCGCCATCAAGGCCGGCGCCACCCGCGAAGAAATCGCCGCCACCCTGGCCACCGCCGTGTCACTGAATGCCGGCGCGGCGTACATCTACTCCCTGCGAGCCTTGGAGGCCCATGACGCGTTGAAGAAGTGAGTGGCGAATAACCCGCCCACCGCTATCGCGAGCAAGCTCGCTCCCACAATGGGATCTGCGTTCGACCGCGGATTTGCAGGCGCCCCAAAAAACCTGTGGGAGCGGGCTTGCTCGCGATGGCGGACTGACCTTCAACCTCTTCGTCGACTGTCACACCGCTATCGCGAGCAAGCTCGCTCCCACAATGGGATTTGCGTTCGACTGCGGATTTGCAGGCGCCCCAAAAAACCTGTGGGAGCGGGCTTGCTCGCGATGACGGACTGACCTTCAACCTCTTCGTCGACTGTCACACCGCTATCGCGAGCAAGCTCGCTCCCACAATGGGATTTGCGTTCGACCGCGGATTTGCAGGCGCCCCAAAAAACCTGTGGGAGCGAGCTTGCTCGCGGTGGCGGACTGACCTTCAACCTCTTCGTCGACTGACACACCGCTATCGCGAGCAAGCTCGCTCCCACAATGGGATTTGCGTTCGACCGCGGATTTGCAGGCGCCCCAAAAAACCTGTGGGAGCGAGCTTGCTCGCGATGGCGGACTGACCTTCAACCTCTTCGTCGACTGACACACCGCTATCGCGAGCAAGCTCGCTCCCACAATGGGATCTGCGTTCGACCGCAGATTTGCAGGCGCCCCAAAAAACCTGTGGGAGCGGGCTTGCTCGCGGTGGCGGACTGACCTTCAACCTCTTCGTCGACTGTCACACCGCTATCGCGAGCAGGCTCGCTCCCACAATGGGATCTGCGTTCGACCGCGGATTTGCAGGCGCCCCAAAAAACCTGTGGGAGCGGGCTTGCTCGCGAAAGCGGTGTATCAGCCAACATGAATGTTGAATGTACTTCCGTCTTCGCGAGCAATCCCGCTCCCACATTTGGCGCCAGTGTCGGGTTAGACCGGTGCGGTCTCGGCCCGGCGGACTTGCGGTTGTTTCCAGGAGTCGGCGGCGCTTTCTTCGATGGCTTGCTGGATCGCGCGCTTGCGATTTTCTTCGGCGCGGCGGCTGAAATACCAGACCAGGAAGGTCACCAGCGACACCGCCAGCAGGATCAGGCTCGCCACGGCGTTGATTTCCGGTTTGACCCCCAGGCGCACGGCCGAGAACACTTCCATCGGCAAGGTCGTCGAGCCGGGGCCGGAAACGAAACTCGCCAGCACCAGGTCATCCAGGGACAACGCGAACGACATCATGCCCCCCGCTGCCAACGACGGCGCGATCATCGGGATAGTGATCAGGAAGAACACCTTCCACGGCCGCGCACCGAGGTCCATGGCCGCCTCTTCGATGGACAGGTCCAGCTCACGCAAGCGTGCCGAGACCACCACCGCCACATAGGCCGCGCAGAACGTGGTGTGGGCGATCCAGATCGTGACGATGCCACGCTCCTGGGGCCAGCCGATCATCTGCGCCATGGCCACGAACAGCAGCAACAGCGACAGACCGGTGATCACTTCCGGCATCACCAGCGGCGCGGTGACCAAGCCACCGAACAGCGTGCGGCCCTTGAAGTGGGTGATGCGGGTCAACACGAAAGCCGCCAGCGTACCCAGGGCCACCGCGGCAATCGCCGTGTAGCAGGCGATTTCCAGCGAGCGCATCACCGAGCCCATCAACTGGCTGTTGTCCAGCAGGCCGACGTACCACTTGATCGACCAACCGCCCCACACCGTCACCAGCTTCGAGGCGTTGAACGAGTAGATCACCAGGATCAGCATCGGCGCGTAGATAAACAGCAAACCCAGCACCAGCATCAGGCTTGAAAAACTGAAGCGCTTCATTCCTTGCCCTCCATTTCTTTGGCCTGACTGCGGTTGAACAGGATGATGGGCACGATCAGGATCGCCAGCATCACCACCGCCAGGGCGGAAGCCACCGGCCAGTCTCGGTTATTGAAGAATTCCTGCCACAGCACTTTGCCGATCATCAGGGTTTCCGGGCCACCCAGCAGTTCCGGGATCACGAACTCGCCCACCACGGGAATGAACACGAGCATGCAGCCGGCGATGATGCCGTTCTTGGACAGCGGCACGGTGATTTTCCAGAAGCTGTTGAAGGTGCTCGAACCCAGGTCCGACGCGGCTTCCAACAGGCTGGCGTCATGTTTTACCAGGTTGGCGTACAACGGCAGGATCATGAACGGCAGATAGGAGTAGACGACCCCGATATACACCGCCAGGTTGGTGTTGAGGATCTGCAGCGGTTCGCTGATCCAGCCCATGCTCAACAAAAAGCCGTTGAGCAAGCCGTTGTTGCTGAGGATGCCCATCCACGCATAGACGCGGATCAGGATCGCGGTCCAGGTGGGCATCATGATCAGCAGTACCAGCACCGTCTGCATCTCTTTGCGGGCGTTGGCGATGCCATAGGCCATCGGGTAGCCGATCAACAGGCACAAGGCCGTGCTGATCAGGGCCATCTTCAGCGAGCCAAGGTAGGCAGCGATGTACAACTCGTCCTCGCTCAGCATCGCGTAGTTGGCGAGGTTGAGCAGCACCTGCAGCTTCTGGTCGACGTAGCTGTAGATCTCGGTGTACGGCGGGATGGCCACGTCGGCTTCGGCGAAGCTGATCTTCAAGACGATGAAGAACGGCAGCATGAAGAACAGGAACAGCCAGATGAAAGGCACCCCGATGACCAGTTGACGGCCACCGGGCGTTATTCGATCAAGTCGGCGTTTGAATTTGCGCATGTTCATGAGCGAAGTACCACGCCGCTGTCGTCTTCCCACCAGACGAATACCTGGTCGCCCCAGGTCGGACGCTGGCCACGGCGTTCGGCGTTGGCGACGAAGGATTGCACCAACTTGCCGCTCGGCAGCTCGACGTAGAACACCGAGTGGCCGCCCAGGTAGGCGATGTCATGGACCTTGCCGCTGGACCAGTTGTGCTCGCAGGTCGGCTGCTCGGACGTAACCAACAGTTTTTCCGGGCGAATGGCATAGGTCACGGACTTGTCCTGCACCGAGGTGCTGATGCCGTGGCCAACGTAGATGTTGCGGTCCAGGTCCTTGCAAGTCAGCACCGCGTGGCCTTCGGCGTCATCCACCACTTCGGTCTCGAAGATGTTGACGTTGCCGATGAACTCGCAGACCAGCCGGCTGGTCGGGGTTTCGTAGATGTCGATTGGGCTGCCGATCTGGGCGATCCAGCCCAGGTGCATGATCGCGATGCGTTCGGCCATGGTCATGGCCTCTTCCTGGTCGTGAGTCACCATGACGCAGGTCACGCCGACCCGCTCGATGATCTCCACCAACTCCAGCTGCATCTGCGAGCGCAGCTTCTTGTCCAGCGCGCCCATCGGCTCGTCGAGCAGCAACAGCTTCGGCCGCTTGGCCAGGGAACGGGCCAGGGCCACACGCTGGCGCTGGCCGCCGGAGAGCTGGTGCGGCTTGCGCTTGGCGTACTGGCTCATCTGCACCAGTTTGAGCATCTCCGCCACGCGGGCATCGATCTCGGCCTTCGGGATCTTGTCCTGTTGCAGGCCGAAGGCGATGTTCTGCGCCACGGTCATGTGCGGGAACAAGGCGTAGGACTGGAACATCATGTTGATCGGCCGCTCATAGGGCGGCATGTCGGTGATGTCCACACCGTCGAGGAAAATCCGTCCCTCGGTGGGCCGCTCGAAACCGGCCAGCATGCGCAGCAAGGTGGATTTGCCCGATCCCGAACCGCCGAGCAAGGCGAAGATCTCGCCTTTCTTGATTTCCAGGGACACATCGTCCACGGCAATCGTCTCGTCGAACTTCTTCGTGACCCGGTCGATTTTGACCAGCACCTGTTTGGGTGTCTGGTCGCCCTCGAGGGCTTTCTTATAGGCGCCGGAGGCAACTGCCATTTACGAAACTCCCACAAAATTTGCAGTTCGCCCCACGCGGACGAACAAGGGTGTTGAGGTTATTTACCCGACTTGACCTTGGTCCAGCTGCGGGTCATGAGTCGTTGGATCTTGGGCGGCAACTCGGAGTTGACATAGAGCTTGTCGACGACCGCTTGCGGTGGATAAACCGCTTCATCGGTGCGTACTTTCTGGTCCATCAGTTCGCCAGCCTTCGGGTTCGGGTTGGCATAACCGACAACGTCGCTGACTTGGGCGATGACCTCAGGCTTGAGCACATAGTTGATGAAGGCATGCGCTTGCTTGACGTTAGTGGCGTCACGCGGGATCGCCAGCATGTCGAACCAGAGGTTGCCGCCTTCCTTGGGAATCACGTAGGCGATATCGACGCCCTTGCCGGCTTCACTGGCACGTTCGCGGGCCTGGAAGATGTCGCCGGAGAAACCGGCCGCCACGCAGATCTCGCCATTGGCCAGATCGGAGATGTACTTGGAGGAGTTGAAGTAGGTCACGTAAGGCCGGATCTTGAGCAACTGCGCCTCGGCCTTCTTGTAGTCTTCAGGGTCTTCGCTGTTGGGGTTCAGGCCCAGGTAGTTGAGCATCGCCGGGATCATTTCGTCGCCCGAGTCGAGGAACGAAACGCCGCAGCTGGACAACTTCTTGATGTTTTCCGGCTCGAACAACATGGCCCACGAATCGATCTTGTCGACGCCCAGGACCGCCTTGATCTTCTCGACGTTATAGCCGATACCGTTAGTGCCCCACAGGTAAGGCACGGCGTACTGGTTGCCCGGGTCGTTCTTTTCCAGGCGCTTGAGCAGCACAGGGTCGAGGTTGGCGTAGTTGGGCAACTGCGCCTTGTCGAGCTTCTGGAACGCCCCGGCCTTGATCTGCTTGCCCAGGAAGTGGTTGGACGGCACGACCACGTCGTAACCGGTGCGCCCGGCCAGCAACTTGCCTTCCAGGGTTTCGTTGGAGTCGAACACGTCATACACCGGCTTGATGCCCGTGGCTTTTTCGAAATCCGCCAGGGTGGTCTCGCCAATGTAGTCCGACCAATTATAAATATGCACGGTGGAGGCGGCCTGGACGCTGACAGCGAGCGTCAGGCCGGCACCGACCAGCAAGGCGTTGCGTAACAAAGAAAAGACTGGCACGTGGAGGTCCTCTTAAATAGTTGGGCCCAAGTTGCCCCCGTTACTTGGCCACGATGGGCCCTGCAACAAAACCGGCGCGCAACTTACCCTCGATAAACCGATCCCGCAAAACTTTTAGTTATTGAATGCTCCTGTTGCCGCCGCCGCGATGCCAGCAACAACAGGAGGATGCTTCAGGCCGGCTTATTTACCGGATTTGATCTTGGTCCAGCTGCGAGTCAGGATCCGCTGGGTTGCCGACGGCAGGTCGGCGATGGCGTACAGCTTGGCCTTCACTTCATCCGATGGATAAATGCTCGGGTCGCCGGAGATTTCCTTGTCCACCAAAGCGGTGGCGGCCTTGTTACCGTTAGGGAAACGCACGTTGTCGGTGATCTCCGCCATGATTTCCGGCTGCATGATGAAGTTCATCCACTTATAAGCGGCCTCGACGTTTTCGGCATCCTTGGGAATGGCGACCATGTCGTAGAACGAACCGGCACCTTCCTTGGGAATGGTGTAGGCCACTTTCACTTTGCCGCCAGCCTCGGCAGCTCGGCTCTTGGATTGCTCGATATCACCCGAATAGCCCACGGCGACGCAGATGTTGCCGTTGGCCAGGTCGGAAATGTATTTGGACGAGTGGAAGTAACCGATCGATGGACGCAACTTGAGGAACAGTGCTTCGGCCTCGGCCAATTGCTTCTTGTCCTGGCTGTCGGTCGGGTAGCCAAGGTAATGCAGGGCCACCGGAATCATTTCGGTTGGCGAATCGAGGAAACTTACGCCGCAGCTCTTGAGCTTGGCGATGTTCTCGGGCTTGAGCAGGGTGTCCCAGGAGTCGATCTTGTCGACGCCCAATGCGGCCTTGACCTTCTCGGGGTTGTAACCGATGCCGATGGTGCCCCACATATAAGGGAAGGCGTGTTTGTTGCCCTGGTCGCTGGCATCGCCGACAGCCTTGAGCAGGTCGGTGTCCAGGTTCTTCCAGTTCGGCAGCTTGGACTTGTCCAGTTCCTGGTAGACACCGGCCTTGATCTGCTTGGCCAGGAAATTGTTCGACGGCACCACGATGTCATAACCGGACTTGCCGGCCAGCAACTTGGCTTCCAGGGTTTCGTTGCTGTCGAACACGTCGTAGACGACTTTGATCCCCGTTGCTTTCTCGAACTTGGCGACGGTGTCCGGCGCAATGTAGTCGGACCAGTTATAGACATGCAGCACTTTGTCGTCCGCCTGGACGGCGCCCGCCATCACGCCCATCAGGGACATGGCGAGGAGGGTCTTGCCAGCTATCTTCATACCTAATGCCTTCATGGATTGATGCTCCAGTTATTCTTTTTAGCCACGTTCAGCAGCCGGCTCGCGGGCAACTTGAACAGCGGGTAGTCTGGCAAGTTACAGGCCAGGCTTTCAACACAAGCCCAGCCTTTTGTTTACGCTGGGCGAGGCCCTTGCAGGCACCTCGCTCAGAGCCTAGCACTTAGCCTTGCAATGCATTGAGGGTCAGGTCCAGACACTGCCGCGCCTTGGTCACCAGCTCATCGATCTCGGCCTTGCTGATCACCAGCGGCGGCGCAATGATCATGGTGTCGCCCACCGCGCGCATGATCAGCCCGTTATCGAAACAGAACTGCCGGCAGATCATGCCCACGCCCTTGCCTTCGTAGCGCTTGCGCGTGGCCTTGTCCTGGACCAGTTCGATCGCCCCCAGCAAACCGACCCCGCGTACTTCACCCACCAGCGGATGATCGTTCAGTTCCCGCAAACGCTTCTGCAAATAGGGTGCCGTTTCGCTGTGGACACGCTCGATGATCTTCTCGTCGCGCAGGATGCGGATGTTTTCCAGGGCCACCGCCGCGGCCACCGGGTGACCGGAGTAGGTAAACCCGTGGTTGAAGTCACCGCCTTCGTTGAGCACCGCGACCACGTCGTCGCGCACGATCAACCCGCCCATGGGGATGTAGCCAGAGGTCAGGCCCTTGGCGATGGTCATCATGTGCGGTTTCAACCCGTAATGATCGGTACCGAACCACTCACCGGTACGGCCGAAGCCACAGATCACTTCATCAGCCACGAACAGAATGTCGTACTTGGCGAGGATTTCCTTCATGCGCGGCCAGTAGCTGTCCGGCGGCACGATTACGCCACCGGCGCCCTGGATCGGCTCGGCGATGAAGGCACCGACGTTGTCCACGCCGATCTCCAGGATCTTTTCTTCCAACTGGTTGGCCGCCCACACGCCGAACTCTTCGGGGCTCATGTCGCCGCCTTCGCCGAACCAGTAAGGCTGGGCGATGTGGACGATGCCCGGGATCGGCAGGTCGCCCTGCTCGTGCATATAGGTCATGCCGCCCAGGCTCGCGCCGGCGACGGTCGAACCGTGATAACCGTTCTTGCGGCTGATGATGACTTTCTTGTTCGGCTGGCCCTTGATCGCCCAATAGTGGCGGACCATGCGCAACATGGTGTCGTTGCCCTCGGAGCCGGAGCCGGTGAAGAACACATGATTCATGCCTTCAGGGGCGATGTCGGCGATGGCTTTGGACAATTCCAGCACCGGCGGGTGGGCCGTCTGGAAGAACAGGTTGTAGTACGGCAGTTCGCGCATCTGTTGGCTGGCGGCGTCGGCCAGTTCCTCGCGGCCATAACCGACCGCCACGCACCAGAGGCCGGCCATGCCGTCGAGGATCTTGTTGCCTTCACTGTCCCAGAGGTAGACGCCCTTGGCGTGAGTGATGATGCGCGGGCCTTTCTCTTTGAGCTGCTTGAAATCGCTGAACGGCGCCAGGTGGTGATCGTTGCTCAGGGCCTGCCATTCACGGGTTTGCGGGTTATTGCGGGTCATGCGAATTCTCCTGTGATCGGTGAGGGCGAAGCTGCCTTAAGCAGCTCCGCCCGGCGCTTCAGACGGCAAAGAGCAGGAATTCCCGCTCCCACGAACTGATGACGCGCTTGAAGTTTTCATGCTCGGCCCGCTTGACCGCGACGTAGCCTGTGATGAATTTCTTGCCCAGGTATTTCTCGATGGTGGTGCTGTTTTCCATGCGTTCCAGGGCGTCTTCGATGGTCAGCGGCAAACGCAGGTTGCGGCGTTCGTAACCACGGCCCACCACCGGCGCGCTCGGGTTGATGCCTTCGACCATGCCGATGAAGCCGCACAGCAGGCTGGCGGCAATTGCCAGGTACGGGTTGGCGTCGGCGCCCGGCAAGCGGTTTTCCACCCGACGGTTCTGCGGCCCGGCATCCGGCACGCGCAGGCCCACGGTGCGGTTCTCTTCGCCCCACTCCACGTTCACCGGCGCCGAGGTGTCCGGCAGGAAGCGGCGGAACGAGTTGACGTTGGGGGCGAACAGCGGCAACAGCTCGGGGATGAACTTCTGCAGACCGCCGATGTGGTGCAGGAACAGATCGCTCATGGTCCCGTCTTCATTGGAGAAGACGTTCTTGCCGGTTTCCTTGTCGATGATGCTCTGGTGCAAGTGCATCGCGCTGCCCGGCTCGCCGGTCATGGGCTTGGCCATGAACGTGGCCGCCACGTCGTGCTTGAGTGCCGCCTCGCGCATGGTGCGCTTGAACACCAGGATCTGGTCGGCCAGGGACAGGGCATCGCCATGACGGAAATTGATTTCCATCTGCGCCGTGCCGTCCTCGTGGATCAGGGTATCGAGGTCCAGTTCCTGCAGCTCGCACCAGTCGTAGACGTCTTCGAACAGCGGGTCGAATTCGTTGGCCGCTTCGATCGAGAAAGACTGGCGACCGGTTTCCGGGCGGCCGGAGCGACCAATGGGCGGTTGCAGCGGAAAGTCCGGATCGTCGCTGCGTTTGGTCAGGTAGAACTCCATTTCCGGCGCGACGATGGGCTGCCAGCCTTTGTCGGCGTAGAGCTTGAGCACTTTCTTGAGCACGTTGCGCGGCGACAGCTCGATGGGGTTGCCCTGCTTGTCATAGGCGTCGTGGATGACCTGGGCGGTGGGCTCGATGGCCCATGGCACAAGGAATACGGCGTTCTCGTCCGGGCGGCAGATCATGTCGATGTCAGCCGGGTCGAGCAGTTCGTAATAGATGTCGTCTTCGACATAGTCGCCCGTAACGGTCTGGAGCAGAACGCTCTCGGGCAGACGCATGCCTTTCTCGGCGATGAACTTGTTGGTCGGCGAGATCTTGCCCCGGGTGATACCGGTCAGGTCGCCAATCATGCATTCGACTTCTGTGATCTTGTGGTCTTTCAACCAATCGGTGAGCTGGTCGAGGTTGTTACTCATAAATGCCTCTAGGCGTGAGTTTCCTGACTGCTATTAGTCGTCAGGCGTTGTTTGACGCATCCGCGTCGCGTTGTGTTGCCCTTGCGCGGCAGGCATCGCCAAATGCCTGGAAAATCGCAAGGTAGTGCGGGTTAGAGCTTACCTCCCATTCAGGGTGCCATTGCACACCTAAAGCAAAAGCCTTGCCTTCTAATACCGAAATAGCCTCGATCAGGCCGTCCGGCGCCACCGCTTCGGCCCGCAAGCCAGGTGCCAGGCGCTCGATACCCTGGCTGTGGATCGAGTTGACGTCTATCCATTGAGGCAACCCCAGGCCTGCCAGTACGCCGCCAGGCTGGATATGCACGGTGTGGGCAGGACCGTATTGGACGTCCACCGCTTGAGTATCGTCTTCACGATGATCGATAAACGTTCCCACTTCATGAACCTTCTGATGCAGGCTGCCGCCAAAGGCTACGTTCATCTCCTGGAAACCACGGCAGATGCCCAGCACCGGGACGCCCGCCGCGACAGCGGCGCGGATCAGCGGCAGGGTGGTGGCGTCCCGTGCAGGATCATGGGCAGTGCCCGGCGCGCTGGCTGGGCCCTGGTAGTGAAAAGGTTCTACATTGGAAGGAGAGCCGGTAAAGAGAATACCGTCCAGGGCGTCCAGAATATCGGACGGCGCGAACAGATCCGCCAAGGACGGGAGCAGCACTGGCAAGCCCTTGGCGGCTGTCGCGACAGCCCGGGAATATTTATCGCCACTGGCGTGATAAGCATGCAGACCCATCTGCTTGGAGCAGGTGGTGACGCCGATTAACGGCAGGCGAGACATGAAGCACCCCGGTATTATTGCTGTTATGGGTTTGAATCGAGCTTAGCCTTGTTCATTTTTTTACACAACACCCCCGTAAAAAATACAACACGGCCCGCTCAAGCCTGCGGGCGCCAAGGCCCTTAAAGGGAAAAAAACGCCCTAAATTGCCTCAAAAAAGCCCTGCAGGTGCTTTTTTAGGGCAAAAAAGGCCCTGCTTGACTTCGGCATGCCGTTCGGGTTGACTGGCTTTCGAAGAGATCAATGATTGATATTTTTAACAACAAAGGTGTTGCATCATGTCGGTACCCCCGCGTGCCGTTCAGCTTAACGAAGCGAACGCGTTCCTTAAGGAACATCCTGAGGTTCTGTACGTTGACCTTCTGATTGCGGATATGAATGGTGTGGTGCGCGGCAAGCGCATAGAACGCACCAGCCTCCACAAGGTTTACGAGAAAGGCATCAACCTGCCGGCCTCTTTATTTGCTCTGGATATCAATGGCTCTACGGTGGAAAGCACCGGCCTGGGCCTGGACATCGGTGATGCTGACCGAATCTGTTATCCAATCCCTGACACCCTGTGCAACGAGCCTTGGCAGAAGCGCCCTACTGCGCAACTGTTGATGACCATGCACGAACTCGAAGGCGAACCTTTCTTCGCCGACCCGCGTGAAGTCCTGCGACAGGTCGTGACCAAGTTCGATGAACTGGGTCTGACCATCTGCGCCGCATTCGAGTTGGAGTTCTACCTGATCGACCAGGAGAACGTGAATGGACGCCCACAACCGCCTCGCTCGCCGATTTCCGGCAAACGCCCGCATTCGACACAGGTCTACCTGATCGATGACCTCGACGAATACGTCGATTGCCTCCAGGACATTCTGGAAGGGGCCAAGGAGCAAGGCATTCCCGCCGACGCCATCGTCAAGGAAAGTGCCCCGGCGCAGTTCGAAGTGAACCTGCACCACGTGGCCGATCCGATCAAGGCGTGCGACTACGCGGTCCTGCTCAAGCGCCTGATCAAGAACATCGCCTACGACCATGAAATGGACACCACCTTCATGGCCAAGCCGTATCCGGGCCAGGCGGGCAATGGGTTGCACGTCCACATTTCGATTCTGGATAAAGACGGCAAGAATATCTTTGCCAGCGAGGATCCCGAGCAGAACGCCGCACTGCGTCACGCGATCGGCGGTGTGCTCGAGACCCTGCCCGCGCAGATGGCTTTCCTCTGCCCGAACGTCAACTCCTACCGTCGTTTCGGCGCACAGTTCTACGTGCCGAACTCGCCGACCTGGGGCCTGGACAACCGCACCGTGGCCTTGCGCGTGCCCACCGGCTCGGCCGATGCCGTGCGTCTGGAACACCGCGTCGCCGGCGCCGATGCCAACCCCTACCTGCTGATGGCGGCAGTGTTGGCGGGTGTGCACCATGGCCTGGTCAACAAGATCGAGCCCGGTGCGCCGGTGGAAGGCAACAGCTACGAGCAGAACGAGCAAAGCCTGCCGAACAACTTGCGCGATGCACTGCGCGAGCTCGACGACAGTGAAGTCATGGCCAAGTACATCGATCCGAAATACATCGATATCTTCGTGGCCTGTAAGGAAAGTGAGCTGGAGGAGTTCGAACACTCCATCTCCGACCTCGAATACAACTGGTACCTGCATACCGTGTAAGCGGTTGCGGTAAAAAAGAAACGCCGCAGGCCTTATGGCCTGCGGCGTTTTTTTATGGAGGCTGGTTGAATGGCCGCCTTCGGCGGATCGCGAGCAAGCTCAGCTCCCACAGGGGTTCTTTGTGATCATTTGACCTGATTCACAATGTATTGCTCTGTGGGAGCAAGGCTTGCCCGCGATGAGGGCTTGGCAGACAACACAGAAATCGACTCGTACAATGCCCGGCAGCCCCGCAGGAGAGCTTCATGACACGCATCGCCGCACCCCGCAAACCCCGCGCACGCAGCCAGGCCCGGATCGACACCATTCTCGATGCCGCCCGTACACTGCTTGCCGCCGAAGGCGTGGCCAGCCTGTCGATCTACAGCGTCGCCGAGCGCGCCGGGATCCCGCCCTCTTCCGTGTACCACTTCTTCGCCAGCGTCCCGGCCCTGCTCGAAGCCCTGACCGCCGATGTCCACGCCGCCTTTCGCGCGGGCCTGCAAGCACCGATCGATCATGCAGCGCTGAACCACTGGCACGACCTGTCACGGCTGGTGGAACAGCGCATGCTCGCCATCTACAGCCAGGACGCCGCCGCTCGCCAGCTGATCCTGGCCCAGCACGGCCTGACCGAAGTCACCCAGGCCGACCGCCAGCACGACCTTGAGCTGAGTGACTTGATGCACAAGGTATTCGACCACCATTTCGCCCTGCCGCCCTTGCCTAAAGACGTCGACGTGTTCGCCCTGGCCATGGAACTGGGCGACCGCGTCTACGCCCGCTCGATACAACAGCACGGCCAGATCACCCCGCGCATGGCCGAAGAAGGCATGCGGGTGTTCGATGCGTACCTGGGACTGTATCTGCCGCCGTATCTCCCCAAGCGTGAAGCCCCCTGACCCCTGTGGCGAGGGGATTTATCCCCTCGCCACAAAGGCCCCCTTCTAACCTCACCAAGCGTATTCACCGGCCACCAAAAAGAACCCCGAAGGGCTCACGCCGTCCGGGGCTGTGGGTGAAACATCGTTCACAACTTGGCGATAGACACCTCAGTGGATTTGACGAAGGCGATCACTTCACTGCCGATCGCCAGCTCCAGCTCCTTGACCGAGCGGGTAGTGATGACCGACGTGACGATGCCGGAAGCGGTCTGCACGTCGATTTCCGACAGCACGTCGCCTTCGACGATTTCCTTGATGGTGCCTTTGAACTGGTTGCGTACGTTGATGGCTTTGATAGTCATGGTGTCGATTCCTGTCTGGATGAAGTTATTGAGCCCAACGCAATTGCGTGGGCAAGGGTGAAACGGGTTCGGGTTCCGGCGGTTGGCCGGGCAAGGACAGCACACGGTTGAGGACTTCGGCTTCCAGGCTCGCCAGGCGATGGGAGCCGCGAACCCGTGGACGCGGCAGGGCGATGGCCAGGTCGAGGCCGATCTGACCGTCCTCGATCAGGATCACCCGATCGGCAATCGCCACCGCTTCGCTGACGTCGTGGGTCACCAGCAACACCGTGAAACCGTGTTGCCGCCAGAGGTTTTCGATCAGTTGCTGCATCTCGATACGGGTCAGGGCGTCCAGCGCTCCCAAGGGTTCGTCGAGCAGCAACAGGCGTGGCTGATGGATCAACGCGCGAGCCAGGGCCACCCGTTGCTTCTGACCGCCGGACAGCGCCGCCGGCCACTCATGGGCGCGGTCGGCCAGGCCCACCGCTTCCAGTGCCTGCAACGCCTGCGGGCGCCAATTGCCCCTGAGCCCGAGACCGACGTTGTCGATGATTTTTTTCCAGGGCAGCAAACGCGCTTCCTGGAACATCAACCGCGTGTCTTCCCGTGCATCGCTCAACGACGCCGAACCGGCCAGCAACTGTCCACCGGTGGGCTGATCGAGGCCAGCCAGCAAACGCAGCAAGGTACTTTTGCCACAGCCGCTGCGACCGACCACGGCCACGAATTGCCCGGCCGGGATATGCAGGTCGATGTCGCGCAATACCTGGCGCGTGCCGAAGGTTTTTTGCAGCTTGCGCACCGCCAGCGGAATGCCACGCAGCAGGCGCGGAGGTTGTTGGGCGGTCATGCCACACCTCCCTTGCTCACTTGGTACGCCGGGTGCCAGCGCAGCCAGACCCGCTCAAGCCCGCGAGCGGCCAGGTCGGCCAATTTGCCCAGCACGGCGTACAGAAGAATCGCCAATACCACCACATCGGTTTGCAGGAACTCCCGGGCATTCATCGCCAGGTAACCGATGCCGGAACTGGCGGAGATGGTTTCCGCAACGATCAGCGTCAACCACATGAAACCCAGGGCAAAGCGCACGCCCACCAAAATCGAAGGCAAGGCGCCCGGCAGGATCACCTGACGAAACAGGCGCAAGCCAGACAAGCCGTAGCTGCGGGACATTTCCACCAGCGCCGGGTCGACGTTGCGAATCCCGTGGTAGGTGTTGAGGTAGATGGGAAACAACGTGCCCAGGGCCACCAGGAAAATCTTCGCCGACTCATCGATGCCAAACCACAGGATCACCAGCGGAATCAGCGCCAGGTGCGGCACGTTCCGCACCATCTGCACGGAGCTGTCCAACAGGCGTTCGCCCCATTTCGACAAACCGGTGATAAAGCCCAGGGCCAGGCCGATGCCGCCACCGATCAGGAAACCCACCGCCGCCCGCCAACCGCTGATGGCCAGGTGCGTCCAGATCTCGCCGCTGCGCACCAGGTTGACCCCGGCTTCGATCACCGCCAAGGGTGCAGGCAGGATCCGCGTGGACAACCAACCGGCCGACACCGACAGTTGCCAGACCGCCAGCAACAGCAGCGGCACTGCCCAGGGCGCGAGGTTGTGGATAATTTTCTTCATGGCCGCCTCAGCTCTGGGACGCGGCTTTGGGCAGGATGTCGTTGGCGACCATTTCACCGAACGGGCTCACATAACCCTGGCTTTTCGGCAACTCCGGACGCTCCACGTCCAGGTGTGGGAACAACAGTTCCGCCACGCGATAAGACTCTTCCAGGTGGGGATAACCGGAGAAGATGAAGGTGTCGATGCCAAGATCGGCGTACTCCTTGACCCGCGCCGCCACGGTCGGGCCATCGCCCACCAGTGCGGTACCGGCACCGCCGCGCACCAGGCCGACACCGGCCCAGAGGTTGGGGCTGACTTCCAGCTTGTCGCGACGGCCACCGTGCAGGGCGGCCATGCGTTGCTGGCCCACCGAATCGAAGCGCGCCAGGGACGCCTGGGCACGGGCGATGGTGTCGTCGTCCAGGTGGGAAATCAGCCGGTCGGCTGCTTGCCAGGCTTCGGCGTTGGTTTCGCGCACGATCACATGCAGGCGGATGCCGAAGCGCACGGTGCGGCCGAGCTTCGCGGCCTTGGCGCGCACTTGTTCGATCTTCTGCGCTACGGCGGCGGGCGGCTCACCCCAGGTCAGCACCATTTCCACTTGCTCGGCCGCCAGGTCCTGGGCGGCTTCCGACGAACCGCCGAAATACAGCGGCGGACGCGGTTGCTGGATCGGCGGATAGAGCAGCTTGGCGCCCTTCACACTGATGTGTTCACCGTCGTAATCCACGGTTTCGCCTTCCAGCACTCGGCGCCAGATCCGGGTGAATTCCACTGAGGCCTGGTAGCGTTGTTCGTGGTCGAGGAACAAGCCATCGCCGGCCAGTTCGTCCGGGTCGCCGCCGGTCACCAGGTTGAACAACGCCCTTCCGCCGGACAACCGGTCGAGGGTCGCGGCCTGGCGTGCCGCCACCGTCGGCGAAATAATCCCGGGACGCAGGGCGACGAGGAATTTCAGGCGCTGGGTCACCGGAATCAACGAAGCGGCCACCAGCCACGAATCCTCGCAGGAACGCCCGGTGGGGATCAACACGCCGCCGAAACCCAGGCGGTCCGCCGCTTGGGCGACCTGCTGCAAATAACCGTGATCGACGGCGCGGGCGCCTTCGGCAGTGCCAAGGTAATGGCCGTCGCCGTGGGTAGGCAGGAACCAGAAAATATTGAGGCTCATGGAGTGGTCTCCTAAGGGATCGAATTACTGCGCGTTCGCAACGGCCGCCGGCGGCGTCCAGATCACGTCCTTGATGCTCAAGGGCTTGGGAATCAATTTGAGCTGGTAGAAGCTGTCGGCGATTTTTTGCTGCGCCGCCACCACTTCCGGCGTGAGGAACAACGCCCCGTAGCCTTGGCGCTTCACCGACGTCAGGGTGATGTCCGCCGGCAGCCCGAGCAGCGGCGATACCTGCTGGGTCACGTCTTCAGGGTTGGCCTTGGACCACTCCCCCACCGCGCGCACTTCTTCCACCAGGGCGGTAATGACCTGGGGATTCTTTTGCGCATAAGGTTTGGTGGCGAGGTAGAACTGGTGGTTATCGACGATGCCTTTGCCGTCACGCAGGGTGCGTGCCTGCAACTGTTGTTCGGCGGCAGCCTGGTACGGGTCCCAGATCACCCAAGCATCTACACTGCCACGCTCGAACGCAGCACGGGCGTCGGCCGGTGGCAGGAAAACCGTCTGGATATCGGAGTACTTGAGGCCGGCGTCTTCCAGCGCCCGCACCAGCAGGTAGTGGACATTGGAGCCTTTGTTCAGCACGACTTTCTTGCCCTTGAGGTCGTGCACCGATTGGATCGCCGACCCCTTGGGCACGAGGATGGCTTCGCTGGCGGGTGCCGGTGGCTCGTAAGCAACATAGAGCAGGTCGGCGCCCGCGGCCTGGGCAAACACCGGCGGGGTCTCACCGGTCACGCCGAAGTCGATGGAGCCGACGTTCAAGCCTTCCAACAGTTGCGGGCCGCCAGGAAATTCGGTCCATTGCACATCCACGCCTTGGGCGGCGAGGCGTTTCTCCAATGAGCCCTTGGCCTTGAGCAGCACCAGGGTGCCGTACTTCTGATAACCGATCCGCAAGGTCTCGGCTTGAGCCTGGGTAACGACGCCGAAGGACACAGCCGCAGCAAACAGAGCGACCAGCCCGCGACGCAAAATGACAGTGCGCATGGCGCCTCTCCTTTTTGCTGTGGGGTTTTGGCTGCACCTGCTGGGCCGTTGGCGGCTGAGTAAGGTGAGTTGAATCAGGGGTGTTCGGGGTTTAAATGCTCCAGCGAGCACTCAGCAAACGTTCGTTCAATACATTGGGGTCCAGCGGCCTGGGCCGACGGGCCATGGCGCTGAAAAACTGTTTCAGCGCCTCGTCCAGGCGCTGTTGCAAGGCCGGCGCCAATTGCGCCTGGGCACTGCCTTCGCCGTAGGCGATCTGGCTGTCTTCGGCAAAGATCCCATGGAGCATTTCCTGGGCCTTGAGCGCCGACAACACCGGCTTGAGGGCGTAGTCCACCGCCAACATGTGGGCGATGCTGCCGCCGGTTGCCATCGGCAGCACCACTTTATGGGCCAAGGCCCGTTCCGGCAGCAGGTCCAGCACGGTCTTCAACGCGCCGGAAAAAGACGCCTTGTACACCGGCGTGGCAATCAGCAGACCGTCGGCATTTTCGATCTGCTGGAGCAGGTCGACCACCTTCGGGCTGTCGAAACGGGCATGGAGCAAGTCTTCGGCCGGGAAATCGCGCACCTGATAACTCACCACTTCCACACCTTGCTGCTGCAACCAGCGTTGCGACCGCTCCAGCAGCACCCCGGAGCGGGAGCGTTGGCTGGGACTGCCACCGAGTGAGACGACCAACATGCCTACCCTTCCTTAACTGTCACGTGCGATTCGCGGCGGGCGATCTCGCTGTATGGGTCAAACCATAACAGCGGATTGATATATCTTTAAATCATATTTATTCATTTGGTTATTCTATATAGAGATATACGTATGGCTTTATTCGGGGCATAAAAAAAGGCCGTCGGAACGGCCGAAAACCCTTGGTGCACAGTAATCCCCCTGTGGGAGCGAGCTTGCTCGCGATAGCGGTGTGTCAGCCAACATTATGTGTCGGATAGACCGCTATCGCGAGCAAGCTCGCTCCCACAGGTTCAGGTCCAGGACCAGGTTTTGTCTCAGCGATTGGGCTGCGGGGTAAGGCGCAGGTAGGGTTTCACGGCGCGGTAGCCCTTGGGAAAGCGCTGCTTGAGTTCCTCTTCATCCTTGAGCGACGGCACGATCACCACTTCATCACCGTCCTGCCAGTTGGCCGGGGTGGCGACTTTGTAGTTGTCGGTCAGTTGCAGGGAATCGATCACCCTCAGGATCTCGTTGAAATTGCGCCCGGTGCTGGCCGGGTAGGTGATGGTCAGGCGAATCTTCTTGTTCGGGTCGATCACGAACAGTGAACGCACGGTCAAGGTGTCACTGGCGTTGGGGTGGATCAAGTCGTACAGGTCCGACACCTTGCGGTCGGCATCGGCCAGGATCGGAAAATTGACCACGGCGTTCTGGGTCTCGTTGATGTCCTCGATCCACTTGTGGTGCGAGTCCACCGGGTCCACCGACAGGGCAATGGCCTTGACCCCACGCTGGGCGAACTCGTCCTTGAGCTTGGCGGTCAGGCCCAACTCGGTGGTGCATACCGGCGTGAAGTCCGCCGGGTGGGAAAACAGCACACCCCAGCTGTCGCCGAGCCATTCGTGGAAGCGAATCTTGCCGGCGCTGGAATCCTGTTCGAAGTCGGGGGCGATGTCGCCAAGTCTGAGGCTCATGGTGCGGCTCCTGGATGAGGTTGTTGTGAGCCCAACTTTGCACCGGTTTCGATTGCATTAAAAAGAATGAATATCCATTTATCTAGATCATTAGTGAATATAAAAAACTGTTCACTGGCGTCATTCCGCATACCGGCACAAGATCGTCAACGAGGTTCGAGAAGGCCTCGAGTTGCTGAAAAGAGGAGAAGTTTCGAGGAGGGCTACAGGGGTGGGCCTGACTCGAAAACGTAAAAGCCCCGCCCGGCGTGTTGCCGGGCGGGGCTTTTTTACTTCGCTACGTCTTACATGAAGTTGTAAGTGTAGTTGAAGATCAGGCGGGTCTGATCACGGTCAGGGCCGGAAAGACTACCGGTGCCACGATAGGAGCCGTGACGCAGGGTGGTGCCGAAACCTTTCAGAGCGCCTTGCTGGACGACGTAATCCAAGCGCATGTCGCGCTCCCACTCGGACGAATCGCTTCCACCTGCGGTCTTGGACCTGATGTTTTCACCATGCAAATAGGCCACGGCAGCTTTCAGGCCAGGAACGCCCAGAGAGGCGAAGTCGTAAGAGTATTGACCGAAGGTGGTATTTTCACCGGCACGGATAAACCCGTTGATCATGCTATCTGTGAACAGATAGAAGCTCGAGCCACCAGCGCCTTCATTTCGGCCGTTGCCGTCAAGCACATTGCCCTGGTTCAGGAAGACAAAACCACCGTCATCGCCAACTTGCTGATGACCCAACATGAAAGCACTGCCACCCAGGGAGTAGGTGAACATGGCGCTCCAGGTTTTGTTATCGACCACACCCTGTTCTTTGAAATAGCCACCGTTGTTATCGAACTGATAGCCTGCATCGCCGTTGCGGCCATCCGAGCTGCTGTCGAAGTAACGCAGGTCAGTCTTGAAAGACTGGCCCTCGCTGATCGGGAAAACATGTACAGCACCCAGGAAGTGCTGTTTGTAGTAATCCTGCAGGTTGGAGTAGTAGTACTGCAGAGTCAGGTCTTTGGTGACCTTCCAATCAGCACCGGCGTAGCGGAATTGATTGCTTTCCTCGGTACCACCAGAGACCGCCAAGCCGGTACGGTTGCTCGATGCACGACCAACAGCATGTTCCAGCTGACCAGCGTTGAACGTTACGTTGTCCAGGTCCTTGGAGGTGATGGTGCCACCTTCGAAGGTTTGCGGCAGCAGACGACCGTCGCTGGCGACCAGGATCGGCAGGTTAGGCGCCAGGGCGCCACCCAGGTGGGCTTCGGTCTTAGAGAAAAGCGCCTTGACGTTGCCCGACAGACGACTCCAGTTGTGTACGGCGGAGCCATCGGTGTCACTTGGAACGAAGGTGTTGCTATTTGGGTGTTGGCCTTTACCACCATCGAGATGGATACCCACCAATGCCTGGGCATCGATACCAAAACCAACGACGCCTTGGGTAAAGCCAGACTTGTAGTCGAACTTCAGGCCAGTAGCGGTTTCACGCTGGTCGGCACCGCCTTCGCGGTTATCGTTATCAAAGTACAACGTACGAGAACTGACAGACGCCTTGCTGTCCTCGATAAAACCCGCGGCGCCTGCCTGCTGCGCCAGAACCCCAACGGCCACGGCCAGGGCCAAGGTGGACTTGTTCATGCTTCGCTCCTCTCGTTTTCTAATTCTTGTGTCTCTTTGGCTCCGGATCGAACGCCCGGAATCCGCGGATGCGCGATTAGCGCCAGACCGTGACTGACAAGTCAATCGTAAGCATTTATGGCTACGACTATGGTCTAACCCCTCTACACCGGCCCGCAGGATAATGGATTCTTTATAATCCCAAAAAGAATTGTTTCAACAGTTTTCAGCTCGTTTCGACATATGAGTGCCATCACAGCACCATCAGGCCGTGACATGCCTTATCGGCGACGCAGAGAATTACTGAACGATGATTCGTCGGGGATTTACGAGACCCGCGAATTCTTGGCGGCGAGATCTGTTTGCGCGCCTCCTGCGCCTTCGATTCCTGTTCAAGACAGCGCGCGCATGCCGCGATCTTGACGTGTTCCAGACTAGCTGCTCATTGTCTGAAATCAAGAAGATCGCGGTAGCGCAAAGTTTCCGACGGCTGTCCTACAAGGATTTTTCGAAGATTTTCGAATTACGCTGATAGTTGTAGAGCGACGCCCGCGCCGCCGGCAGGCGGTCGACGCTGCTGGGCTCGAAACCGCGTTCGCGGAACCAGTGGGCAGTGCGGGTCGTAAGGACGAACAGCGTCTTGAGCCCTTGGGCACGGGCCCGGGTTTCGATGCGCTCCAGCAGCTCATCGCCCCGGCCACCGTGGCGGTATTCCGGGTTCACCGCCAGGCAGGCCAGTTCCCCGGCATCCGAGTCGGCGATCTGGTACAGCGCCGCGCAGGCGATGATCATGCCTTCGCGCTCGACCACGCTGAACTGTTCGATCTCGCGCTCCAGCACCTCGCGGGAGCGACGCACCAGAATCCCCTGCTCTTCCAGCGGACTGATCAGGTCCAGCAGGCCGCCGACATCTTCGATGGCCGCTTCGCGCACCACTTCGAATTGCTCCTGGGCCACCAAGGTGCCGCTGCCATCGCGGGTGAACAGTTCAGCCAGCAGCGCGCCGTCCTCGGCATAGCTGACGATATGGCTACGGGCGACGCCGCCACGACAGGCCTGGGCCGCCGCATCCAGCAGTTCGGCCTGATAGTCGCTGCCCAGGCGTTGCATGTGGCCGGGGACCTGTTGCGGGCGCAATTCGCGCACCAGCCGTCCATCCTCGCCGATCAGCCCCTGCTCGGCACCGAACAGCAGCAGCTTGTCGGCGGCCAGGTCGATGGCCGCCCGGGTGGCGACGTCTTCACAGGCCAGGTTGAAGATCTCTCCGGTGGGCGAATAACCCAACGGCGACAGCAGCACGATGGAACGCTCGTCCAGCAGGCGATTGATGCCCTTGCGATCGACCCGACGCACTTCACCGGTGTGGTGATAATCCACGCCTTCGAGCACACCGATGGGACGCGCGGTGACCAGGTTGCCGCTGGCGACCCGCAACCGCGAGCCCTGCATGGGCGAAGAGGCCATGTCCATGGACAGGCGTGCCTCGATGGCGATGCGCAACTGGCCGACCGCGTCGATCACGCACTCCAGGGTCGCCGCATCGGTGATACGCATGCCGTGGTGGTAATGGGGCGTCAGGCCCCGTGCAGCGAGGCGGGTCTCGATCTGCGGACGCGAACCATGGACCAGCACCAGGCGCACGCCGAGGCTGTGCAGCAGCACCAGGTCATGGACGATATTGCCGAAATTCGGGTGTTCCACCCCGTCGCCGGGCAGCATGACGATGAAGGTGCAATCGCGGTGGGCATTGATGTAGGGCGAAGCGTGGCGAAGCCAATTGACGTATTCGGGCATGAACCTGGACCTGTAATAAATAACAGCCAAAACAAAGACGAAACAGAACGCACAACGGGGCTGGTGGTTATCGTCGGAACAGGCTTGGCGACACGCGCGCTCTCCTCATGTGATGAATACGGGCCCGCAAGGGCGCAATTTAACCGGCGGTGGCCGGCGTCAGGCAGTAATGGCCGATCAACTGCCGCAACAGTTGCACGGTAGGTTGCAAACGTGACATTTCAAGGTACTCGCCCGGTTGGTGGGCACAGGCGATATCGCCAGGGCCGAGCACCAGGGTTTCGCAGCCAAGGCGCTGAAGATAAGGCGCTTCGGTGCCAAACGCCACTGCTTCGGCGCGATGGCCGGTCAGCCGTTCGGCCACGCGGACCAACTCGGCGTCCTCGGCCTGCTCGAACGGCGGCACTTCGGGGAACAGTGGCGCGTAATCAATCTTGACCTGGTGTCGCTCGGCAATGGGCTCGAGCTTCTGCCGGATCGCCGCCCGCAGCACTTGCGGATCCATGCCCGGCAACGGGCGCAGGTCGAATTCCATGGAGCACTGGCCGCAGATCCGGTTGGGATTGTCGCCCCCATGGATGCAGCCGAAGTTCAAGGTCGGTTGTGGCACGCTGAACTGCGGATTACGGAATTCACGCTGCCATTGCAGGCGCAGGCCGCGCAATTCGCCCATGGCATCGTGCATGGCTTCCAGTGCGCTGTGGCCCAGGCGCGGATCGGACGAATGACCGCTACGCCCGAGAATGTCGATGCGCTCCATCATGATGCCTTTGTGCATCCGAATTGGCTTGAGGCCGGTCGGCTCACCGATTACCGCAGCCCGCCCCAGGGGCCGGCCGGCATCGGCCAGGGCCCGGGCGCCGGACATGGAGCTTTCTTCGTCACAGGTCGCGAGGATCAGCAGCGGTTGCTTGAACGGTTGGTCCAGCAGCGGCTTGACCGCTTCGATGGCCAGGGCGAAAAAGCCCTTCATGTCACAACTGCCCAGGCCCACCCAACGGCCATCGACCTCGGTGAGCTTCAACGGATCGGTCTGCCACAACGCGCCGTCGAACGGCACCGTGTCGCTGTGGCCCGCCAGCACCAGACCGCCGGGACCGCTGCCGAAACTGGCCAGCAGGTTGAATTTGCCAGGGCTGACCTGCTGGATATCACAGGAGAACCCCAGCTCAGTGAGCCAGCCTGCCAGCAGCTCGATCACGGCACTGTTGGATTGGTCGAGCCCTGGTTGGGTGCAACTGACCGAAGGCGTGGCGATCAGGGCAGCGAATTGATCTTTCATGGACGGCAAAGGCATCGCTGGCTCCGAGCTTACAGATTGACGTTCATCATAGAACCATCTGGACCCAGGAATAAACCGTCGCGGCGCGTAGGAGGGAGGAGTCCTGTACACTGCACGGCCTTGGCAGCCACACCTTCCCCCGGCTGCGCACCCGATCCCTGGATTTTCCGGCCATGCAGAAAGAAACCGAAATCAAACTCCGCGTCAGCCGCGAGACCCTGGCAGCCTTGCGCGAGCATCCGCTGCTGAAAAAACGCAACAAGAGTGGCTGGGAACGCCACGAATTGATGAACCAGTATTTCGACACGCCAGAGCGTGACCTGGCCCAGGCCAAGGTCGCCCTGCGCCTGCGTCGCGACGGCGAAGAGGTGATCCAGACCCTCAAGACCCGCGGCCAGAGCGTCGCCGGCCTGTCCGAGCGCAACGAGTACGACTGGCACCTGCCCAAGGCCAAGCTCGACCTGAAGAAGCTCGACGGCGAATGCTGGCCCGAGGCCCTGGCCGACCTGGACAAGAAAACCCTCAAGGCCATCTTCACCACCGATTTCGTTCGCGAACGCGCTGAAATCGCCTGGGGCCGTGGCAAAAGCAAGGTGGTCATCGAAGCCGCCCTGGACCTGGGCCACGTCGTGGTCGGCAAGCAGAAGGAAGAAATCTGTGAGCTGGAGCTGGAACTACGCGAAGGCGAGCCCGCCGCCCTGCTGGAACTGGCCGCCGAGCTGGCTGCAACCCTGCCCTTGATGCCCTGCGACATCAGCAAGGCCGAGCGAGGCTATCGCCTGCATGACGCGAGCAGCTACGCCTTGAGCCTGCCGGCCCCGCAACTGACCGCCGAAACGCCGCTGGATGACGCCTTCGCCGCACTGAGCTGGCATTTGCTCGGCAGCAGCCAGCGCCTGGCCGAGCAATACCGTTTCAACGGCCACTGGCGCCTGCTGCAGGACTGGGTGGAAAACCTCGCTGAACTGCGCGCCCTGCTCAGCAGCCTCGGCCAGGCCGCGCCACGCCAGTCGACCCACGACTTGCGCCTGGCCCTGGACGCGTTGCTGGAAGACTGGCGCCCGCTGGTCCAGGCCGGCCTGGACGACGAAGATGTGCGCAAGGCCGCGCCGGAACAGTTCCTGGAAGAGTTGCAAGACCCGCGCTGGGGCCTGTTTTCCCTCAATACTTCACGCTGGCTGCTGGCGCGCAGCTGGGCCGCCGAGCGCAACACCCGTGGCAATCGCCAGGGCGCGGCGCAACTGGGCAGCTGGCTGCCGCGTCTGCTGGGCGAAGAATCCTCGTCCCTGCAATTGCAACGCTATCAGCAGCAGCCGGAAGACCTCGCCGAGCAACTGCCGCGCATCGAACGCATCCAGGCCTGGCTACACCACGCCCGCCATGTACTGGAGATCCCGGAAATGGATCGCCTCTATGGCGAGCTGAATAAACTGGCGCAACTGGCCAACCAGCCGATCACCGACGAAACGCTGGATGCGCGCAAGCAGCAGGCCATTGCGGTGTATCAGAATCGGGCTTGGAAGACTTTGCTGCGCCTGTAACCGAGATATCTTCGGCGTCGGGAATATCGCTTTCGCGAGCAAGCCCGCTCCCACACTGGATCTTCAGCGAACACAAAATATGTGTACGGTAGAGATCCAGTGTGGGAGCGGGCTTGCTCGCGAAGGGGCCGGCACATTCACCTCAAATCAAACTATCGCACCACCGGCAAACTCGTCGTCGATTTGATCTCCGACAGCGCCACGATCGAATTCACTTCCTGGATCCCCGGTACCATCGACAGCTTTTCGAAAAAGAATCGCTCATACGCCTCGATGTCCGCCGTGACGATGCGCAACAGAAAATCCACCGACCCCATCAGCACGTAACACTCCAGTACTTCGGGAAAGCCGCGGATCGCCTCGGTGAACTCGGTGAAGTTCGAACGGCCATGGGCGTTGAGTTTCACTTCGGCGAAGATCTGCGTGTTGAGGCCGATTTTCTTGCGATCCAGCAGGGTCACCTGCCCGCGGATGATGCCCTCCTCCTTCATCCGCTGGATCCGCCGCCAGCACGGCGACTGGGACAAGCCAACCTGCTCGGCGATCTGCGCGCTGGACAGCGAGGCATCCTCTTGCAGCAGCGCCAGTATCCGGCGGTCGTAGCTATCCAGCTGGCTTTGCATAAATAAACCCAAAATGACTGATTTGGAGAATAAGGCGATTCGTAGTATCGCCAGATCCACCCATCTTAGATAAGAAATACCCCACGACGCATGTAAATATTTCTCCGCCCCCAAGGAGACCGAACATGCCCCCACTTGAAGCCGTTGCCACTGCCCCGACCCGCGCCGATGTCTGGCATGTCGCCAATGCTCATTGCCGCGTGCACTACCAGATGCTGGCCGAGGCCGAGCCGGACCTGCTGTGCCGGGCCTTGAACCTGTTTGCCTTACAGGGCCTGACGCCACAGCAGGTTCGCGTCGAGCGCCTCGATGACCTGCTGTCGCTGGAGATCGTCATGGACGGGCTGAGTTGGCACCGAGCCCAGGTGATCGCTGAAAAATTACGCAACCTGATCGGCATGTGCTCGGTGAACCTGCAAAGCGCTGAATTTACGAGGGTTGAGCCGACCCAGGCGGCCGGTTGAGCGCCCCACGGGCAAGACCTGGTAACGCATTGGTCGGGTAGTGGCCCAACGGACCACCGGGTCGGGACTATTCTTTTGCAGACCGAGCGAAGACGCCGAAGCGTCTGTATCGCGGCTTTGCTGCAATTGTCCAATAGGAACCCGCATGTCCACCAAACACGCCACTCAGGACCGCTGGCTGGACCTCAATGATCTGCTGCGCCAACTGGTCACCCAAGGCTTCATCAGCCAGGATTCAGCCGAAACCGCGCTCAACGCCCGCCGACGCCACAGCGCCAATAGCCAGCTGCATCCGCTGGAGTTCATTGCCAACCAGCACCTGGACGATCTCAGCCGCCCTGGCAAGCGCCTGGACCTGGAGAACCTGACCCTGTGGTTGTCCCAGCAGGCCGGCCAACCCTACATGCGCATCGACCCGCTGAAAATCAACGTGGCGGCCGTGACACCCTTGATGTCCTACGCCTTTGCCCAACGCCACAAGATCCTCGCGGTAGCGGTCGATCGTGACGCCGTCACCGTCGCCAGCGCACAACCTTACGTCAGCAGCTGGGAAGCCGACCTGACCCACGTACTCAAGCTGCCGATCAAGCGGGTGGTCGCCAACCCGGTGGATATCCAGCGCTTGAGCGTGGAGTTCTATCGCCTGGCCAAGTCGGTCAGCGGCGCCACCACGGTCGATCAGCAACCGAGCAACCTGAGCAACTTCGAACAGTTGCTCAACCTCGGCGCCAGTGACCAGGAACCGGACGCCAACGACGCCCACATCGTCAATATCGTCGACTGGCTGTTCCAGTACGCCTTCCAACAGCGCGCCAGCGATATCCACATCGAACCGCGCCGCGAGCAGGGCACCGTGCGGTTTCGCATCGACGGGGTGCTGCATACCGTCTATCAGTTCCCGCCGCAGGTGACGATGGCGATCGTCAGCCGCCTCAAGAGCCTGGGCCGAATGAACGTCGCGGAAAAACGCAAACCCCAGGACGGTCGGGTCAAGACCAAGACCCCGGACGGCGGCGAAGTGGAATTGCGCCTGTCGACCTTGCCCACGGCGTTCGGCGAAAAGATGGTCATGCGGATCTTCGACCCGGAAGTGCTGCTCAAGGACTTCGACCAGCTCGGCTTCTCCGCCGACGACCTGCGCCGCTGGCAGGACATGACCCGCCAGCCCAACGGCATCATCCTGGTAACCGGGCCCACCGGCTCCGGCAAGACCACCACCCTCTACACCACCCTCAAGAAACTGGCGACGCCGGAAGTGAACCTCTGCACCATCGAGGACCCGATTGAAATGGTCGAGGCGTCCTTCAACCAGATGCAGGTCCAGCACAACATCGACCTGACCTTCGCCGCCGGCGTGCGCGCACTGATGCGGCAAGACCCGGACATCATCATGATCGGTGAGATCCGTGACCTGGAAACCGCTGAAATGGCGATCCAAGCCGCGCTCACCGGGCACTTGGTGCTGTCGACCCTGCACACCAACGACGCGCCAAGTGCCATCAGCCGTTTGCTGGAGCTGGGGGTGCCCCATTACCTGATCAAGGCCACCGTGCTCGGGGTCATGGCCCAGCGCCTGGTGCGCACCCTGTGCCCACAATGCAAGGCCCCGCTGACCCTCGACGAAGATGACTGGCAGACCCTGACCCGGCCCTGGCAGGCACCGTTGCCGAGCAACGCCCAACAAGCCGTTGGCTGCCTGGAATGCCGCGACACCGGTTACCGTGGTCGCGCCGGCGTCTACGAAATCATGCAACTGACCGACAGCGTCAAGGCCTTGATCCACCCCGACACCGACCTGCTGGCGGTGCGCCGCCAGGCCTTCAAGGAAGGCATGCGCAGCCTGCGGCTGTCGGGGGCGCAAAAGGTGGCGGCGGGCTTGACCACTGTCGAGGAAGTGCTGCGGGTTACGCCACAGAGCGAGCAGAAGTAGTTGTGGCAGCGCCTGTGGCGAGGGGATTTATCCCCGCTGTGGGAGCAAGGCTTGCCCGCGATGAAGATAACGCGGTCTCCCTGGGAAGCAAGGCGCCTGCATCGCGAGCAAGCTTTGCTCCCACAGAGTGAGGATAATGGCCGCTTGCCCTACACTAAGGGCTCGCAGGTCCATCTCAATTCGCACAGGGAACCGTCATGCAGATCGGTAGCGTACTTTTACTTTTCATCGGCCTGGTGGTCGCCATTCTCTTCATGGGCTTCAAGGTCGTGCCCCAGGGCTACCAATGGACTGTCGAGCGGTTCGGCCGTTACACCAACACCCTCAAGCCCGGCCTGAACATCATCATCCCGGTGATGGATCGTATCGGGCGTAAGATCAATGTCATGGAAAGCGTGCTGGACATCCCACCCCAGGAAGTCATTACCGCCGACAACGCCACGGTACAAATTGACGCCGTGTGCTTCTTCCAAGTGGTCAATACGGCCCAGGCGGCCTACGAGGTCAACAACCTCGAACACGCCATCCGCAACCTGTTGCAAACCAACATCCGTACCGTGCTGGGGTCCATGGAACTGGACGCGATGCTGAGCCAGCGCGACGGTATCAACGAAAAATTGCTGCGCACCGTCGATGAAGCCACGGCACCGTGGGGCATCAAGATCACCCGGATCGAGATCAAGGACATCAGCCCGCCGGCCGACCTGATGGCCGCCATGTCGGGGCAAATGAAAGCCGAACGTATCAAGCGTGCCCAGATCCTGGAAGCCGAGGGCCTGCGAGCGTCGGCGATTCTCACCGCCGAAGGCAAGAAGCAGGCGCAGATCCTCGAGGCCGAGGGCAGCCGCCAGGCGGCGTTCCTGGAGTCCGAGGCCCGCGAGCGTCAGGCGCAAGCTGAAGCGCTGGCCACTCAGGTGGTGTCCCAGGCCATTGCGGACGGTAACGTGCAGGCCGTGAACTACTTCGTCGCCCAGAAGTACATCGATGCGCTGGGCAAACTGGCGTCAGCCAACAACAGCAAGGTGATCCTGATGCCGCTGGAAGCCAGCCAGGTCATCGGTGCGGTCGGTGGCATCGGCGAGATCGTCAAGGCCACCTTCGACAGCAAGAAAGCCTGAGGCACGCGTATGTGGGAGTTCCTGCAACACCTGTCGTACTGGGACTGGCTGGCGCTGGGCGTTATCCTGCTGATCCTTGAAGTGTTCGGCGCCGGCGGGTACTTGCTGTGGATCGGCATGGCCGCCGCGGCAGTCGGCGTGCTCACGTTCATCCTGCCGCAGATACCGTGGGAGCTGCAGTTCCTGTTGTTCGGCCTGTTCGCCATCGCCACGGCGCTGTACTGGTGGCAACGCCAGCGCAGCGCCGTGCGCCAAAGCGATCAGCCGCACCTGAACCTGCGCGGACAGGAACTGATCGGCAAGGTCTTCCTGGTCCATGAAGCGATTGTCGATGGCCGCGGCAAGATCAAGGTGGCCGACAGTGTCTGGCTGGCCAAGGGACCCGAGTCGTCCGTTGGCACGCGGGTCAGGGTGATGGCGCAGGACGGCGCGGTGCTGCAGGTGGAACGGGCTGACTGACACGTCATGGAACTGAATCGAGACGCCGGTAATCCAACGTCATAGTTAACCCAGTGGAGTCACCTATCATGCGTCTCAAACTTGCTGTCGCTACCCTAGCCTTGCTGTCTCTACCTGTTGGCTCGGCAATGGCCGACACGTTTTGGCGTAACGTCATTTCATCCGGTGCGACCACCGGTTCCACCTACCTGACTTTCAAGGATCACAAACTGATCGTCGCCGCCCAGGACGATGCCGGCAGCTTCGTCGCCAGTGATGGCGGTATCCGTGGCCCTTACCTGGAAGCGGCGATGCAGAAAGTTCGCGCCGACAACCCAGGCCTGCAAGCCACCGACATGGAACTGGCCAACGCGATCCTGGCGAAAAACGCCGTCGCCCAGGACTGATTTCCGGCCAATAAAAAATGCCGCTCGATTGAGCGGCATTTTTTTGCCCGGTGAACCCCCCAAGGCTGTCCCAGCCCCCCTGTGGGAGCGAGCTTGCTCGCGATAGCGGCGTGTCAGCCCACATCAATGCTGCTGATCCACCGCTATCGCGAGCAAGCTCGCTCCCACAGGTACAGTGGTCCTTATTCGCCGATAGCGGCCTGGTAGCCGGCCGCATCGAGCAACTTGTCCATCTCGGCCTTGTCGCTTGGCTTGAGCTTGAAGATCCAGGCGCCGTACGGATCGGAGTTCAGCAGTTCCGGCTCACCGCCCAACGCCTCATTGACCGCAATCACTTCACCGGCAATCGGGGAGTAGATATCGGAAGCGGCTTTGACCGACTCAACCACACCGGCCTGGTCACCAGCTTCAAACACCTTACCGACTTCAGTCAGCTCGACAAACACCACATCGCCCAAGGCTTCCTGTGCATGATCGCTGATGCCCACGGTGACGGTACCGTCAGCTTCCAGGCGGGCCCACTCATGGCTTTCAGCAAAACGCAGTTCGGCAGGGATATCACTCATATTCTGTGTCCTCAAGAGAAAGTGTCAGCGGCCAGCGGCCCGCCGCAAAAGGTTAGATCAGGGTTTTGCCATGGCGGACGAAGGTCGGTTTGACCACCCGTACCGGGTACCACTTACCGCGAATTTCTACCTCGGCCCGGTCGGCAGTAGCCATCGGAACACGTGCCAGGGCGATCGACTTGCTAAGCGTAGGAGAAAAACTACCACTGGTGATCTCCCCTTCGCCAACATTGGCGATGCGAACCACCTGATGGGCGCGCAAAACACCCCGCTCCTCCAACACCAGCCCAACCAGTTTGTGCTGCACACCGCTGGCAAGCTCGGCCTCCAGCGCACCACGCCCGATGAACTGACGGCTCGCCGGTTCCCAGGCGATGCTCCAGGCCATGTTCGAGGCCAGCGGTGAAACGTCCGGGTGGATATCCTGGCCGTAGAGGTTCATGCCCGCTTCCAGGCGCAAGGTATCGCGAGCACCGAGGCCGATGGGCGAAATACCGGCGCCGACCAGGTCGTTGAAGAAACTCGGGGCTTCCTGGGCGGGCAGGACGATTTCCAGGCCATCTTCGCCGGTGTAGCCGGTCCGGGCGATGAACCATTCGCCGTCGGCACGCCCTTCGAAAGGCTTGAGTTGCTGGATGATTTGTCCACGGGATTGTGTGACCAGCTCGGCAATCTTCTGTCGGGCGTGGGGCCCCTGGATCGCCAGCATCGCCAGCTCGGGGCGCTCATGCAGTTGCGCGTCGTAGTCACCGAGCTGTGCCTGCATCCAGGCCAGGTCCTGATCGCGGGTCGAGGCGTTGAAGACCAGCCGATAGCCGTCCCCGACACGGTAGATGATCATGTCGTCGACGATGCCGCCGCGCTCATTGAGCATGGCGCTGTACAAGGCACTGCCTGTGTCTTGCAAGCGGTCGACGTCATTGGCCAGCAAGCGCTGCAGCCAGACCTTGGCCTGGGGGCCGGCGACGTCGATCACGGTCATGTGGGATACATCGAACACACCGCAGTCGCGACGCACCTGATGGTGTTCTTCGACCTGCGAGCCGTAATGCAAAGGCATATCCCAACCGCCAAAATCGACCATCTTCGCGCCAAGGGCGAGATGAAGGTCATACAGAGGCGTACGCTGTCCCATGGGTTTCTCCTTCCGGGCTTGGCGAAGGTGCGGACGGACACTGCGTAGCGCGAACGTCTGAAAAAAGGAGTTTTCTGACGTTCTCAGTTGCCCGGTCCGACAGACGGACCGCACCGAATGCCGCGCATTGTAGCCGCATGAGGTAGGACTGACACCTAGCTGTTTCGATGGGCCGAACGTCGTATCAATCCGATGACCGGCAACAGCCCCACCAATACCAACGTCAGCGCCGGCAGCGCGGCCCGGGCCCACTCGCCTTCACTGGTCATCTCGAAGATCCGCACCGCCAGCGTGTCCCAGCCGAACGGGCGCATCAGTAGCGTCGCGGGCATTTCCTTGAGCACATCGACGAACACCAGCAACGCCGCGCTCAACGTTCCGGGCAACAGCAATGGCAGATACACTTTGAAAAACAGTCGTGGCCCACTGATCCCAAGGCTGCGTGCTGCTTCGGGCAAGGACGGACGAATTCGCGCCAGGCTGCTCTCCAACGGGCCGTAGGCCACGGCCAGGAAGCGCACCAGATACGCCAGCAACAGCGCCGACAGGCTGCCCAGCAACAACGGTTTGCCTGCACCGCCGAGCCAGGTCGACAGCGGGATGACCAGCTCACGGTCCAGATAGCTGAACGCAAGCATGATCGACACCGCCAACACCGAACCGGGCAAGGCATACCCCAGGTTCGCCAGGCCGACGCCGGCACGAATCGGCCGGGTCGGCGCCAACCGCCGGGCGAACGCCAGCAGCAAGGCCACGCAAACGGTGACCAGCGCCGCCAGGCCGCCCAGGTAGAGAGTGTGGACGATCAGCCCGGCATAACGCTCATCCAGGTCGAAACGACCCCGTTGCCAGAACCACACCACCAATTGCAGTACCGGGATGACAAAGGCGCAGGCAAACACCAGAAAGCACCAGCCACTGGCCGCCACGGCCTTGAGGCCGCGCAACGTGTACAACGCCTTGACCCGGGGCCGCTCGTTACTGGCCCGGTGGGCGCCACGGGCCCGGCGTTCGCCGTAGAGCACCAACATCACCGCCAGCAACAGCAAGCTGGCCAGTTGGGCAGCGCTGGAAAGGCTGAAGAAGCCGTACCAGGTCTTGTAGATGGCGGTGGTGAAGGTGTCGAAGTTGAACACCGACACCGCGCCGAAATCCGCCAGGGTTTCCATCAGCGCCAGCGCCACGCCCGCACCGATGGCCGGCCGGGCCATCGGCAGCGCCACGCGCCAGAACGCCTGCCACGGCGACTGCCCCAGCACCCGGGCGGCTTCCATCAAGCCCTTGCCCTGGGCCAGGAAGGCACTGCGCGCCAGCAGATACACGTATGGGTAAAAGACCAGCACCAGCACCAGGATCACCCCGCCGGTGGAGCGAACCCGGGGCAGGCGCAGGCCGCTGCCGAACCATTCACGCATCAGCGTCTGCACGGGGCCGGCAAAATCCAGCAGGCCCACGAAGACAAATGCCAATACGTAGGCCGGAATCGCAAACGGTAGCATCAATGCCCAATCGAGCCAGCGACGCCCCGGGAACTCACACAGGCTGGTGAGCCAGGCGAGACTGACACCCAGCAAGGTCACACCCACACCCACGCCAAGGATCAACGTGAGGGTGTTGCCCAACAAGCGCGGCATCTGCGTGTCCCACAAATGGGACCATATCTGCTGGTCGACGCTCTGCCAGGACAGCAGCAGCACACTCAGGGGCAACAGGACCAGCGCGGCGATGGCGAAGACCAGGGGGTACCAGCGGCGTTGGGCGGGGTGGGCCAAGGAATACTCTCGTTAAACAATCGGTCACGTGGCGAGGGAGCTTGCTCCCGCTGGGCTACGAAGTAGCCCCAAAGTTCCGGGCCATGGCCCGCGGATACTCTGGGAGGGCTTCGCCCTCCAGCGGGAGCAAGCTCCCTCGCCACATGTTATCAATGAACTGGACAGGACTGGTCTCAGTTCCAGCCGGCACGATCCATCATGCGAATGGCTTCGGCCTGGCGTTTACCCGCGACTTCCACCGGCAGGGTGTCGGCCTTGAACTTGCCCCAGGCCGCCACTTCCTTGGACGGCTCGACCTTCGGGTTGGCCGGGAATTCCTGGTTCACGTCGGCGAAAATGTTCTGCGCTTCCGGCGTGGTCATCCACTCCACCAGTTTCTTCGCGGCTTCCGGATGCGGTGCATGCTTGGTCAAGCCAATCCCCGAAAGGTTGATGTGCACGCCGCGATCAGCCTGGTTCGGCCAGAACAATTTCACTTTCAGGTCCGGCTTCTGCTGGTGCAGGCGGCCATAGTAGTAAGTGTTGACGATGCCGACGTCGCACTGGCCAGCGTTGATCGCCTCAAGCAATGCGGTGTCGTCAGAGAACACGTCGGTGGACAGGTTCCTGACCCAGCCCTTGAGGATTTCCTCGGTTTTTTCCGCGCCGTGGGTTTCGATCAGCGTGGCGGTCAGGGACTGGTTGTAGACCTTTTTCGAGGTCCGCAGGCACAGGCGGCCTTCCCACTCTTTGCCAGCCAGCGCTTCATAGGTGGTCAATTCGCTGGGTTTAACCCGTTCGGTGGAGTAGACAATGGTCCGTGCCCGCAGGCTCAAGCCGGTCCAGGCGTGGGACGAAGCGCGGTATTGGGATGGGATGTTGGCATCGATCACCGGGGAGGTGAACGGTTGGAGAATACCCATCTGCTCGGCCTGCCAGAGGTTGCCGGCGTCGACGGTGAGCAGCAGGTCGGCGGTGGCGTTCTCGCCTTCGGCCTTGATCCGCTGCATTAACGGCGCTTCCTTGTCAGTGATGAACTTCACCGACACGCCAGTCTTCTTGGTGTAGGCATCGAAGACCGGCTTGATCAGTTCATCGATACGCGAGGAGTAGACCACCACCTCATCGGCGGCCTGGGCGGCAGTGGAGCCGATCAGTGTCAAGGCGAGGGCGGACAGCAGGCGCTTGGTTGCCAACATGGTAGCGGTCTCTGGATTATGAACGAAGCGCAAATGATAAGGACTCACATTTGGCACCACAATCGAACAGTGGGCGGACACATTTCCAAATGTTGCAGCCTGGAGATGCGCAGTATTTTGGGTCCGCCATCGCGGGCAAGCCTTGCTCCCACAAGCTCTTGCTCCCACAGGTGTGCAATGTGGGACAAGCTTTTGTGGGAGCAAGGCTTGCCCGCGATAGGGCCATGAGCCCCAATACAGATTTCAGGCCTTGGCCAAATCCGGCAAATCCCCAATCAATCCCAGTGCCTCGCGCACGAACAACGCCTTGGCCTCAGGCAGGCGGTCCACCAGTTTCAGCCCGGTGTTACGCAACCAGCGCACCGGCAGCGGATCGGCCTGGAACAACCGCTCGAACCCCTCCATCGCCGCCATCAGCGCCAGGTTATGGGGCATGCGGCGCCGCTCGTAGCGGCTCAACACCTTCACGTCCGCCAACCGCTCGCCACGGCCAGCCGCGTGCAGCAGCACTTCGGCCAGCACGGCGGCGTCGAGGAAGCCCAGGTTCACCCCCTGCCCGGCCAACGGATGGATGGTATGGGCCGCGTCGCCGATCAGCGCCAGCCCTTCGGCCACGTAGCGCTTGGCATGTCGCTGGCGCAGCGGCACGCACAGGCGCGGGTCGGCACTCAGCACCGTGCCGAGCTGGCCTTCGAAGGCGCGTTCCAGTTCGTTGCAGAATGCGGTGTCATCAAGCGCCATCAAGCGCTGTGTTTCTTCGGGGGTGGTGGACCAGACAATCGAGCACCAATCGTGCTGGCCGTCACGTTCAAGGGGCAGGAACGCCAGCGGACCGTTGTCGGTGAAGCGCTGCCATGCCGTCATTCGATGCGGCCGGGCGCTGCGCACGCTGGTGACGATGGCGTGGTGCAGGTAATCCCACTCGCGCGTCGCCACGCCGGTCAGGCGGCGCACAGCGGAATTCGCGCCGTCGGCGGCAATGACCAGGGGCGCGCGCAAGGTGCGGCCATCGGCCAAGGTCAGCAGCCAGTCGTCGCCGGAACGACGCATCTGCTCCAGGCGGGCATTGGCCAGCAAGCCCAGGTCGCAGTCATGCAGCCGATCCAGCAAGGCGTCCTGCACCACGCGGTTTTCAACGATGTGCCCAAGCGTCTCGGCATGCAGGCTGGTGGCGGAAAAATGGATCTGCCCGGTGCCGCTGCCGTCCCAGACGTGCATGTCGGTGTAAGGGCTGACACGCCGGGTGGTGATGCCGTCCCAGACGCCCAGGCGCTCGAGGATCCGCTGGCTGGCCGTCGACAAGGCGCTGACCCGGGGCTCGAACGCGGCCTGGGGATCGAAGGGCTTGACGCTCATCGGGCTGCCGTCGAGCAACAGCACTTGCAGGCCACTGCCCTGCAACGCCAGCGCCAGGGCGCTGCCGACCATACCGGCGCCGACAATCAGCAGATCTGCACGCAATTCCATGCTCTAAGCCTGTTTTGCTGGCGACATCAGCCGCCCATGAAAAGAAATGACCACCCCAGCCTCAAGCATCGGGACGCGTCCCCAGGCCCATGGCCTGGCGGGCGAACCAGCGCTTGGCTGGCGGCAGCAGGTCGAGGCCCAGCAAGCCGAGGTTACGGCCCAGGGACACCAACGGCAGGCTGCTGCCGAACAGCCGCGTGACCTGATCGGAGAAGCCCACGGTCAGGGCCTGGTCCATGCGCTGGCTCTCGCGATAGGCTTGCAGCACGGCAAAATCCCCCGGCTCGCTGTCGCTGTCGAGCAAGGCATCGGCCAGGGCCTGGGCATCGCGCAAGGACAGGTTGAACCCCTGCCCGGCAATCGGGTGCAGGCTGTGGGCGGCATTGCCCAGGATCGCCAGGTGCGGACGAACCTGCTCTTCGGCCTCCACCAGCGCCAGCGGGTACAGGTGTCGCACACCCACTTGCTTCAGCGTACCCAGGCGATAACCGAACACGCCCTGCAATTCGGCGAGGAAGCTGCGTTCGTCGAGGGCCGCCAGCCGTTGTGCGTCCATGCCCTGGCGGGTCCAGACCAACGCGCAACGATTCTCCGGCAGCGGCAACAAGGCCATCGGGCCGTCATCGGTGAAGCGTTCAAAGGCCATGCCATTGTGGGCTTCGCTGGGGGTGATGTTGGCGATCAAGGCGCTCTGGTCATAAGGGCGACTGCGCACGGCGACGCCCAACTGCTCGCGCAGGCTGGAGCGACCACCATCGGCCAGTACGGCCAGGTCGCACTCCAGGGTGGTTTCGTCGTCGAGGGTCAGGCGATAACCGCCGACCAGTGGTTCCATGCGGGTCACCTGCGCCGGGCAGCGCCAACTGACCACCTCCGGGTCCAGACCTTGCCACAGGCACTGGCCGAGCCAGGCGTTTTCCACCACGTAGCCCAGCGCCGGCACGCCCTCTTCCATGGCCGACAGCCGCGCCGTGGAAAACCGCCCGCGGTCGGACACATGGATCTGCTTGATCGGCTCGGCGCGACGGGAAATCTCCTGCCAGACACCCAGGCGTTGATAAATCTGCCGGGCACCGTAGGACAACGCCGAGGACCGGGCATCGTAGCTTGGCTGCCAAGCGTCACCGGGGGCGAAAGGCTCGATCAGCATGATTTTCCAGCCCCGGGCCTTGGCACCGGCCTGCAGGGCCAAGGCCAGGCTCGCGCCGACCAGGCCGCCGCCGATGATCGCCAGGTTGACCCGGCTCATGCCGCTTGCGTCCGGGCGGCGGCCATCAGGGCCTCAATGTCGGCGACCGTTTTCGGCACGTCTCGGCTCAGGATTTCACAACCGGTTTTGGTCACTACCACGTCATCCTCGATGCGCACGCCAATGCCGCGCCATTTCTTCGCGACGCTGCGGTTGTTCGGGCTGATGTAGATGCCCGGCTCCACCGTCAGCGTCATGCCGATTTCCAGTACCCGCCACTCGCCGCCGACCCGGTACTCACCCACGTCATGCACGTCCATGCCCAGCCAATGCCCGGCGCGGTGCATGTAGAACGCCCGGTAGGCCTCGCTGGCGATCAACTCGTCCACCTCACCCTCCAGCAACCCCAGGCGTACCAACCCTTCGGTAATGACCCGGACCGTCGCTTCGTGGGCCTGGTTCCAGTGTTTGTCCGGTGCGATCTGGGCAAACGCGGCTTCCTGGGCGGCCAGCACCACTTCGTAGATCGCCTTCTGCTCGGGTGAAAACTTGCCGCTGACCGGCCACGTACGGGTGATATCGCTGGCATAGCAGTCGATTTCACAACCGGCGTCGATCAACACCAGGTCGCCGTCCTTGAGCAGCGCGTCGTTCTGCTGGTAGTGCAGGATGCAGCTGTTGCGCCCCGCCGCGACGATCGAGCCATAGGCCGGCATCTTCGCCCCGCCCTTGCGGAACTCATAATCCAGTTCGGCTTCCAGGCTGAACTCATGCAACCCCGGACGTGCCGCCTGCATCGCCCGGATGTGCGCCTGGGCGGAGATCCGCGCCGCTTCGCGCATGACCTTCAGTTCCGGCGCCGATTTATACAGGCGCATGTCGTGCAGCAAGTGATCCAGGGCAACGAATTCGTTCGGCGGCTGGGCGCCGAGGTGGGCCTTGGAGCGAATCACGTTGATCCACTCCATCAGGTGCCGGTCGAACTCAGGGTTGCTGCCCATGGCTGAATACACCCGGTCGCGGCCTTCGATCAGGCCCGGCAGGATGTCGTCGATGTCGGTGATGGGAAATGCGTCGTCAGCGCCGTAGTCACGGATCGCCCCTTCCTGGCCGGCGCGCAGGCCGTCCCACAACTCACGTTCGGCGTTGCGCTCGCGACAAAAGAGGATGTACTCGCCGTGGGCGCGGCCGGGCATCAGCACCAGCACCGCTTGCGGCTCGGGGAAGCCGCTGAGGTATTGGAAGTCACTGTCCTGGCGGTAGACGTGCTCGACGTCGCGGTTGCGGATCGCAACGGCGGCGGCGGGCAGGATTGCGATGCTGTTGGGTTCCATCTGCGCCATCAGGGCCTTGCGGCGACGGCTGTATTCCGATTTCGGGATATGAATCATGGGCAGACGGGGTTCCCTCTAATTAATGCAAGGACGGCTTGGAGGCCGCTGCATCGGTTTTCTTGGTCTCGGTGAACAGCAGCAATGGCGCGACCCGCAGGTACTCCATCACTTCCATGTAGTCGCTTTCGCCGTCATCGGACTCTTCCAGGGCATCCTGGACCTGGGAGATCGCGGCCAAGTCCTGCAACACTTCCTTGGCCTCTTCGCTCAGCGCGTATTCGCGACGGGTCAGACCGAAGCCGGCGAGGAAGCCCTGGCACCACTGGCCCAGCGCCGCGGCACGTTCGGCCAAGGGGGCATCGTCAGTGGGCAGCAGCAGGACGACGGTCATGTCGTCGCTGGTCAGCTCGCCCTTGACCATTTCCTGCAGGCCGATCAGCGCGTTACGAACGTTGTCCGCCGGCTCGCCTTCCAACAGCTCGGCGGCGTCGGCCAACCAGCCGTCGGCATCGAAGCCGGCGCCGGCGCAACTGCGCCCGAGCAACAGGCCATGCAGTTCGGCAGGCGAGACAGGATGACCGCTGGTGCTCAGCAGGGTGGCGAATGCTTGATACGGGGAATTCTGAATGGGCATGGGCAGCTAGGCGCCAGACGGCGCTATGTCTAGAATGGAGGCCTTGTATCCTACATCGACAGACTCGCCAAGACTATCAGAGGCTGTGCGACCCACATCCCTCCATCAGACACAATCTTCAGTGGACACAATGGAAGACACCGACCTGCAAGCGCTGATGGCCAGACTCGAACTGCTAATTGACCGGGTCGAGCAACTTAAGAGCCAAAACGGACTCCTATTAGCTCAGGAAAAAACCTGGCGCGAGGAACGCGCGCACCTCATTGAAAAAAACGAAATCGCCCGGCGTAAGGTCGAATCGATGATTTCGCGCCTCAAGGCCCTGGAGCAAGACTCATGAGTTCAAGCAATAGCGTTACCGTGCAGATCCTCGACAAAGAATATTCGATCATCTGCCCCCAGGAAGAGCGTAGCAACCTGGTGAGCGCCGCCCGTTACCTGGACGGCAAGATGCGCGAGATCCGCAGCAGCGGCAAAGTCATCGGTGCCGACCGCATCGCCGTGATGGCCGCCTTGAACATCACCCACGACCTGTTGCATCGCCAGGATACGCCGGACGTACAGGTCAGCGGCTCGACCCGTGAACAGGTGCGCGACCTGCTCGATCGGGTGGATCTGGTGCTCGCCACCGATCCGGACGTCACCAAGGGCTGATTCGCGAGGCTGCCTGGGGTATACTCGCTTCACTCCCTGGGGTGCTTGCCAGTTGGTGATGTCCCTGAGCCGATACGCACAACCACGGGGGTTGCACGTTGGGGCCGGTGTGCATGTCCGCTTGACGGAAAGCCTTAACGCCCCCTGCAACTTCCACCTTGAACTTTCGGGTTCAAGGGCTAAGCCGACAGCGGTTCATCCGGGGAGCCTGACTCCAGACAATGCCAGTTCATGTGAACTGGCATTGTCGTTTCTGGGCGCAGGCATTTCTGAGCGTCCTGTTTTGCGGTTACGCTGTGCGGCATCGCCCCTGCGTGAAGCCTCGACATGACTGAACCCGCGCTGCTGCCCCGCCCGCAACTTCGACGCCTGCTTCGTCAGGCCCGTCGCGCCCTGACGCCCGCCCAGCAACGGCAAGCCGCCCGCGGGCTGTACAAACAACTGGCCCAGCATCCGTTGTTCCGCCGCGCGAAGCACATCGCCCTGTACCTGCCCAACGATGGCGAGATCGACCCGCGCCTGCTGCTGCGCGCGGCCCAGCGCCGGGGCAAGGCCACTTACCTGCCGGTGCTCAGCCCATGGCCGCAGACCAAGATGGTGTTCCAGCGCATCTACCCCGGCGAAAAAATGCAGCCCAACCGGTTTCGCATCCCCGAGCCACGCAAGAACATCGCCCGGCAGCGCAAGGTCTGGACGTTGGACCTGGTGTTGTTGCCATTGGTGGGGTTTGACGATGCGGGAGGTCGACTGGGCATGGGCGGCGGTTTTTACGATCGCAGCCTGGCGTACCTGGCGCGACGCAAGCAGTGGCGCAAGCCCACGCTGTTGGGGCTGGCCCATGAATGCCAGAAGGTCGAACGATTGGCGCAGGCAAGCTGGGACGTGCCGCTGCAGGGAACGGTCAGCGACAGGCAATGGTATATCGCGGGGTAGACGCCGCGGGAATCAGCGGCGCCTGGAAAACGGGCTCAGCGTTTGAGCGATGGCGCGGGTTGGGTGATGTCCACCGGCGCCTCGGTCTTGTTGGACCACAGGCTTTGGGCGTAACCCGTGGTCACGACACCCAGACCGAACAGAATGACCAAGATCCACAACAAATCCGGTTTGCGTTTCATCGATTGCCCCCCTCAAGGCATATCACACACGATGACAGCAGCGGTTTTCTTATTGGCCGTGCAGCAGCGTCAAGCTTGGAAGGCCGGCATTTTGCGGCAACCGGCCCCGACACGCAAACTCTGGCGTCAACCGACTGTCGGTTTGTCATAAAATCGCTGAACTATTTTTTTCAACACCGCCCAGGAGTAGCAATCATGGCCTATTGGCTGATGAAATCCGAGCCCGATGAATTGTCTATCCAAGGCTTGGAAAAGCTCGGCCAGGCCCGATGGGACGGCGTTCGCAACTACCAGGCGCGCAATTTCCTGCGAGCCATGGCGGTGGGCGACACGTTCTTTTTCTACCACTCCAGTTGCCCCGAGCCGGGCATTGCCGGGATCGGCAAAATCATCCAGGCGGCCTATCCCGACCCGACGGCCCTGGACCCGGGCAGCCATTATTTCGACCCCAAGGCCAGCCCGGACAAAAACCCCTGGACCGCGATCGACGTGGCCCACGTCGAGACGTTCCGTCACGTGCTGAAGCTCGACTACCTCAAGCAACAGACCGCCCTGGCGCAAATGCCGCTGGTACAGAAAGGCTCGCGGCTTTCGGTGATGCCAGTGACGGCTGAGCAGTGGGCGGCGGTGGTTGCGCTGAAACCTTGAGCGATTCGCTGTCCGATAGGCCGCTATCGCGAGCAAGCTCGCTCCCACAGGGGTTTTGCGTCGATCACAAAACCCCTGTGAGAGCGAGCTTGCTCGCGATAGGGCCGTCCCAGACGAGTTTATATTTACTGAATGATCAGGTTGTTGAACAACAGATCATCCACCATCGGCTTGCCGGTCTCGTCGTTCATCACCTGCTGGGTCTGCTTCAACGCTTCCTGACGTAGTTTTTCCTTGGCTTCGAGGTTGTTCATCGCCTCAGTGGTTTGCTGGGCGAACAACGCCACCAATTGGTTGCGAATCAGCGGCTCGTTGGCCTTGACCGCCGCAGCGGCGGCGTCACCGGTCACACGCAGGGCCACATCAGCCTTGTAGACCTTCAGCTTCGCCGTGCCGTCCAAGCCATAATTGCCCACGAAGGGCGGGCTGAGGGTGATGTAACTGACTTTTGGTGCCTCGCCCTCTTTCGCTTCCTTGGCCTCTTCGGCCATCGCCGCCACAGGCAACGAAAGGGCCAGCATCAACATGATCCACGCTTTCACAATTGATTCCTCATCCAGTTTGCGGCCCAGCATACCGACCCGCCGTTCAAGCACAAGCTTATGGCCGGCTATCAGGGCGGGGCATGCTCGTTGACCCGTTGTCTCTCACACCTACACTTATCGGCCATCACTCCCAAAGGAATAGCCCTGATGAAAGCCGTGCTGTGCAAAGAATTCGGCCCCGCCGAATCGCTGGTGCTGGAAGACGTCGCCAGCCCCGTCGCCAAAAAGAACGAAGTGCTGCTGGACGTGCACGCCGCCGGGGTGAATTTCCCTGACACGCTGATCATCGAGGGCAAATACCAATTCAAGCCACCCTTCCCGTTTTCCCCCGGCGGCGAAGCGGCGGGCGTGGTCAGCGAGGTGGGTGAGAAAGTCAGCCACTTGAAAGTCGGCGACCGGGTGATGGCGCTGACCGGCTGGGGCAGCTTTGCCGAACAGGTGGCGGTCCCCGGCTACAACGTATTGCCGATCCCCGCATCCATGGACTTCAACACCGCCGCCGCCTTCAGCATGACGTATGGCACCTCGATGCACGCCCTCAAGCAACGGGCCAACCTGCAACCCGGCGAAACCCTGCTGGTGCTCGGCGCCTCCGGCGGCGTTGGCCTGGCCGCCGTGGAAATCGGCAAGGCCATGGGTGCTCGGGTGATCGCCGCCGCCAGCAGCGCGGAGAAACTTGCCGTGGCCAAGGCCGCTGGCGCCGACGAGTTGATCAACTACAACGAAACCAGCCTCAAGGATGAAATCAAACGCCTTACCGACGGCCAGGGCGCCGATGTGATCTACGACCCGGTGGGCGGCGACCTGTTCGACCAGGCCATCCGCGCCATCGCCTGGAACGGCCGGCTGCTGGTGGTCGGCTTTGCCAGCGGGCGCATCCCCGAACTGCCGGTGAACCTGGCCCTGCTCAAGGGCGCCGCGGTGGTGGGTGTGTTCTGGGGTTCCTTCGCCCAACGCCAGCCCCAGGACAACGCCGCCAACTTCCAACAATTGTTCGGCTGGTTCGCCGAGGGCAAGCTCAAGCCGCTGGTGTCGCAGGTGTATCCGCTGAGTAATGCCGCTCAGGCGATCAATGACTTGGGGCAGCGCAAAGCGGTGGGGAAGGTGGTTGTTCAGGTGCGTTGAACCAGCCGAAAAAATAGGCCAGAACCACTGACGAGAACAAAACGGAAAACCCGGCTTCAAGCCAGCGTAAACAATAGGCGTCATCAGCGATGACGCCCCCTCACTACCGAGGCTAAAGCAATTCGCGAATCTCCTTCGGCAGCATCCGCACATACCGTGTCGCAGGAAAACGCCCACAACGCTGCACGATCGAGGGCAGGAGCCTGTTGAACCGGGCGATCAAGGCCAGGCGCTCGGTTTCCGGTAGCTGTTTGACGAGAAACGCATTGTGATGCCCTTCCAGACCAGGTTGTCGGGTAATCCGGCTTGGGATTGTGTTCGGGCACCAACAACACCTCTGCCCCGCTCATGCCGGGCAAGCACAGCAACAACACCACGACACACCACCTCATACCCTTACCCCTCACCTGAATGCCAGACCTGGCGGAAACGTGAAAGGGTAAAGCCCTGGCCCATGGGCTATATAGCGAGACTTCCCATTTGGGCGAAGGAGGTTTCCCACTGCATTGCCCCGTATTCATCGATACGGCGCATGAAAAGGCTTTGCGAAGACATTTCCTACGACGCCCTTCGCTTACGCCTGAGCGACATGTTCACTTAAGAACATGATCAATCGAAATTTCCGCTGTTTATGCGCCAACGAGCAATGCTATTTTCGGTAACGAAACTGTAACATTCGCATCCGCCGCCATAACAAGAACCTGGAGCACTTGAATGTTTGCTTTCTTTCGACCTGCCGCACACCAGGCAGTCCTGCCTGAAGAAAAAATAGACAGCACCTACCGACGCCTTCGCTGGCAGATCTTCGCCGGGATCTTCATTGGCTACGCCGGGTATTACCTGCTGCGCAAGAACTTCTCCCTGGCCATGCCCTATCTGATCGACGAGGGTTACACCCGTGGCCAGCTGGGCCTGGCCATGTCGGCCATCGCCATTGCCTACGGGCTGTCGAAGTTCCTCATGGGCCTGGTGTCCGACCGTTCCAATCCGCGTTACTTCCTGCCCTTCGGCTTGCTGGTCTCGGCGGGGGTGATGTTCGTGTTCGGTTTCGCGCCCTGGGCAACGTCCAGCGTCACCATCATGTTCATCCTGCTATTCATCAACGGCTGGGCCCAAGGCATGGGCTGGCCGCCAAGCGGACGGACCATGGTGCACTGGTGGTCGCAGAAGGAACGTGGCGGCGTGGTGTCGGTGTGGAACGTGGCGCACAACGTCGGCGGCGGCCTGATCGGTCCGCTGTTCCTGCTGGGGATGGCCTGGTTCAATGATTGGCACGCGGCATTCTATGTGCCTGCTACCGTAGCGCTCGTCGTTGCGGTGTTTGCCTTCGCGACCATGCGCGACACCCCGCAATCGGTGGGCTTGCCGCCGATCGAGAAATACAAGAACGACTACCCGGAAGGCTACGACGCCAGCCACGAGAACGAATTCAGCGCCAAGGAAATCTTCGTCAAGTACGTGCTGCGCAACAAAATGCTCTGGTACATCGCCATGGCCAACGTCTTCGTCTACCTGCTGCGCTACGGCGTGCTGGACTGGGCGCCGACCTACCTCAAGGAAGCCAAGGGCTTCACGGTGGACAAGAGCTCCTGGGCCTATTTCTTCTACGAGTGGGCGGGCATTCCCGGCACGCTGCTGTGTGGCTGGATGTCGGACAAGATCTTCCGTGGCAACCGTGGCCTGACCGGCATGGTGTTCATGGCCTTGGTGACCGTGGCAACCCTGGTGTACTGGCTGAATCCGGCCGGCAACCCGACGGTCGACATGATCGCCCTGGTTTCCATCGGTTTCCTGATCTACGGCCCGGTGATGCTGATCGGTTTGCAGGCATTGGAACTGGCGCCGAAGAAAGCCGCCGGTACCGCTGCGGGTTTCACTGGCCTGTTTGGTTATCTGGGTGGTTCGGTCGCGGCCAGCGCCGCCATGGGCTACACCGTGGACCACTTTGGCTGGGACGGTGGGTTTGTGCTGTTGATCGGTGCGTGCCTGCTGGCGATGGCATTCCTCGCGCCAACCCTGTGGCACAAACAAATCGCCAGTCAGAGCCGCGAAGCGGTCGCCTGATCCAGCGCTGATTGGCAGCGCTTGAGCCGCGCCTCCAGACTTCGGTCTGGCATGGCGTGGCTACGCAGGGCGTGGACGGTCTGCTCGACGTAATCGCGAGTGGTGCCGTAACGCCCGCAGGCGCTTTCGAACACCTGGCTCAGCACATGGTCCGGCAAGTTGCCGGCATAGCTGGGCAGGTGCCGCTCCAGCACAAATCCCAAGGCTTGCACCCGGCTGCCATCCTCGAGACGGCAACTGAGCCAGTGCGGGCGATAGGACGGCACCGGCATCTCGCGCTGCCAGAGGGCAAACAGCGAGTCTTCGAGATTCCCCTCCGGCAATCGGTAGGCGAACCCGCTGCACGAACCGCCGCGATCCAATCCGAACACCAGCCCCGGCAACTCCGGGGTACCACGGTGTTCGTGGGACCACAGGTACAAACCGCGATGATAACCATGGACCCGACCGCGCATGCGCTCCACCGCCGTGCATTCAGGCCGCCAGATCAATGAACCGTACGCGAACAGCCAGACCGGACCGCCCTGGTGGAGACTCATGGTCAATCGCATCGAGGCGAGCAATTGCTCACGGGTCAGCTGCGGCCCCAGCTCGAGTCGTGGCGGGTACAAGGCACAGGTGATGGCGGATTCGATAGCACTCATGGCCGGTAGCGGTTGGCTCCTCGCGGGTTGGAAAGTGAATGGGGGACGTCATGAGGTTGACGTTCACGGGGATCCAGGCAAGTTAAATGCCATCCACGCTCTATATACGTTATCGGTATCTGTCCTTGAGACTAAATATCGAAACGAAATATATGAAGTTATATCGATGGAAAAGGCGGGATTCACTTTTGGCGAGGGAGCTTGCTCCCGCTGGACTGCGTAGCGGCCCTAAATGAGGCGGTTGCTGCGCAACCGAGCGGGAGCAAGCTCCCTCGCCACAAGAGCACTGCCCAGGGCTTAGGTGTGATGCCGAATGTGCGGCTCAAGCCCGCGGCGCATACGCAAATACGTCGGCGCGCATTTGATGGGCGTCCATGCCGGCTTCCACCAGCGCATCGAGCGTGGCGTAGATCATGGCCGGCGAGCCGCTGGCGTAGACGTGCACGCCGGAAAGATCGCTGAGGTCCTCGCACACCGCTTCATGGAGCATCCCGCAACGCCCTTCCCAGCCGCACAAGTCGCTGACGACTTTATGCAGGAACAGGTTCGGCAGTTTTTTCCATTCGTCCCAATGCTCGATTTCATAGAAATCGTCCGGCCGCCGCACGCCCCAGTACAGATGCACCGGGTGCTTGAAACCCGCCGCGCGGCAATGCTCGATCAAGCTGTGCATCTGCGCCATGCCGGTACCGGCGGCGATCAACACCAGCGGCCCGTCCGGCAGCTCGGACAAATGGGTGTCGCCAAAAGGCATTTCGACACGCACGCTGGGGTTGCGTTGCAGTTGTTCCAGCAGCGCCCGTGCACTGCTTTCGCGCACCAATACGTGCAACTGCAGCTCGCGCCCGGAATGCGGCGCCGAGGCCAGGGAGAACGCCGATTTTTCGCCGCTTTCCCGTTCGATCAGCAGGTACTGCCCGGCGTGGTAGCGCGGTGGCTTGCCCGCTGGCGCCCGCAGGCGCACTCGCCAGACATCGCCGCCCACATCGGCGCACTCGATCACCTGACACGCCAGGTTGCGTACCGGCAGTTCACCCGGCGACAGCACGCCATCCCACAACACCACGCAGTCCTCCAACGGCTCGGCGATGCACGTGAAGATCTCACCGTGATCGCGCACCTCGCCCGCCTGTTGCACACGGCCCTCCACCAGCAACGCACCACAGACATGGCAGTTGCCGTTGCGGCAGCTTTGCGGGCATTCATAGCCCAGGCGCCGCGCGCCATCGAGAATCCGCTCGGCGGGCCGTATCTCCAGCACCGCTCCGGAAGGCTGCAAGGTTACACGCATCAATCTATTCCTAACTGATTCCAGATGGCATCGATCCGTTGGGTAACGGCTTCATCCTTGACGATAACCCGGCCCCACTCGCGAGTGGTTTCACCGGGCCATTTATGCGTGGCATCGAGCCCCATCTTCGACCCCAGGCCAGACACCGGCGAGGCGAAGTCGAGGTAGTCGATCGGCGTATTCTCGATCATCACCGTGTCGCGCTTGGGGTCCATGCGCGTGGTGATGGCCCAGATCACGTCGTTCCAGTCCCGTGCGTTGATATCGTCGTCGGTGACGATAACGAACTTGGTGTACATGAACTGTCGCAAAAACGACCAGACCCCGAGCATCACGCGCTTGGCGTGCCCCGGATACGACTTCTTCATGGTCACCACGGCCATGCGATACGAACAACCTTCCGGCGGCAGATAGAAATCGGTGATTTCCGGAAACTGCTTCTGCAGGATCGGCACGAACACTTCGTTCAGCGCCACGCCGAGAATGGCCGGCTCATCGGGTGGACGGCCGGTGTAGGTGCTGTGGTAAATCGGTTTGATCCTATGGGTGATGCGCTCGACGGTGAACACCGGGAAACTGTCGACTTCGTTGTAGTAACCGGTGTGGTCGCCGTACGGCCCCTCATCGGCCATTTCGCCGGGATGGATCACACCTTCAAGAATGATCTCAGCGGTGGCCGGCACTTGCAGGTTATTGCCACGGCATTTCACCAACTCGGTACGGTTGCCGCGCAACAGGCCGGCGAAGGCATATTCGGAAAGGCTATCGGGCACGGGCGTGACGGCACCGAGAATGGTCGCGGGGTCCGCGCCCAGGGCCACCGACACCGGAAAGGGCTGGCCGGGGTGTTTTTCACACCACTCACGGTAGTCCAGCGCCCCGCCCCGGTGGCTCAGCCAGCGCATGATGACCTTGTTGCGGCCAATCACCTGCTGACGGTAGATGCCCAAGTTCTGGCGGTCCTTGTTCGGGCCTTTGGTGACGGTCAGGCCCCAGGTGATCAGCGGGGCCACGTCGCCCGGCCAGCAGGTCTGCACCGGCAGCATGGCCAAGTCGACATCGTCGCCCTCGATCACCACTTCCTGGCAGATCGCATCCTTGACGACTTTCGGCGCCATGGAAATGATCTTGCGGAAAATCGGCAGCTTGGACCAAGCGTCCTTCAGGCCTTTTGGCGGCTCGGGCTCCTTGAGGAACGCCAGCAGCTTGCCGATTTCGCGCAGTTCGCTGACGGCTTCGGCGCCCATGCCCAGGGCCACGCGCTCCGGTGTGCCGAACAGGTTGCCCAGCACTGGAATGTCGTAGCCCGTAGGGTTCTCGAATAGCAGCGCCGGGCCTTTGGCCCGAAGCGTGCGGTCGCAGACTTCCGTCATCTCCAGCACTGGAGAGATAGGAACCTGGATGCGTTTCAACTCGCCGCGCTGCTCAAGCTGCTGCACGAAATCCCGAAGATCCTTGAATTTCATTGAGATGCCACCCCGAAAATAGGCGTACATCCTACCTGCTCTAACGCCCAAACAGCAGCCCGCGCGTGCGCGGCGCGATCAATTTTCGGTTGTACCCAACAGCACTGGAGCAAACAGTGGACTTAGTCGGGTACTGCCGAGATCAGACAGATGATCCTCATCCTTGTACTGTGAGTAACCATTGACCTCAATGCTGCAGATCTGTCCCGCACACATCAGCGGCGTCGGATCGATGACATGCACGCCTGGATCGGCGGCGCTCATCGACTCGAACAAGGCACTGAGAAAGTGCTGGCGGGTCAAGTGCTCCTGGAGCGGGCGCCCCAACCCTTCGGCCGAACGTCCGACCCGGGCCAGGCTCGTCAATCGATTGATAGCGCTCTCGCGCTGCAGCGGCACTTCCTTGAACAACCACACTTGCACGCCCGCCGCCCTTAACATCGCCACCCGGGCCTTGAGCGCCGCGGCCATGCGCGCCTCGGCCTCGGCCGTATCGTCGCGGGGGTTGAGGACCATGTTCCTGTCGCCGTCCTCGCGACCATAGACGTAAAGACTCCAGTTGGAGGCCAACACCACATCCTTGATCTGCAGGCGGCGAACCTGCTCCATGGTCGCTTCATTGAAGTCGCTGCAACGCTGGCGCAGGCCGTCGCTCAGGATCGGCGGACAGCCGCTCATGCTGTAAAGCCACACCGGACGCCCCTCACGCGTGGCGTTGCTTTCGATTGCCGGCAACAACGCCGCGGCATGGCTGTCGCCCCAGAACAGTTGAGTTGCCGGAACCTCTTTGTTCTCGCCAATCAGACACGCCTTGTCCAGATGCTTGTCCGAAGTCATCAGCAAGCATTTCATCTGCCCGGCCTTCCACTCCCGCGCCTGCGCATACTCCAACGCCTTGCCGGTAAGGCGCTGAGGAAAGCCATCCGCCGAACGCACCACCGAACCTGTCACCGCCAGGGCAGCCATGGCCAGCAAGCCTCCCACCAGCACCGGCTTGCGTCCGGGCAACAAGCGCTTCTCACGAAACGGAAGCTCGACGAAGCGCCAGCTCAGCCAGGCAAGACTCAACGCCAGCAGTATCCAGCCCACGGCCTCCAGATGTTCGATACCGTCGATGGAAATAGCATTGGCATAGACGTAGACCGGCCAATGCCACAGGTAAAGGGAATAGGAAATCAAGCCAATCCAGACGAGCACCCTGGTACCGAGCAGTTGAGCCACCCAGGTCGAACCCTGTGCCCCGGACCAGATCAGCGCGGTAGCGCCAAGGACAGGCAGTAAAGCGGCCCAACCCGGGAACGTCGTGGTCCTGTCAAAAGTGAACACCGCCACCAGAACCGCCGCCAACCCAGCCACACCCGCCAGCTGATAGAGCCACGGCCTCACGGCATGTCTTGAGGTGGGCAATACCGCGAGCATCGCACCGCACAACAGCTCCCAGGCCCGTGTCGGCAACGAGAAGAACGTCACGTCAGGCTTGCGGTCGATGTAGGCGATGTTCAGCCCGAAAGAAATCAGCAATACGGCAAACAGCATCCAGCGCCAATGACGAACATGGCGCATCAACAACACCATCAGCAACGGAAAGAAAATGTAGTACTGCTCTTCAACAGCCAGCGACCAGGTATGAAGCAGCGGTTTGAGATCCGACGCTGGCTCGAAGTAGCCGTCTTCACGCATGAACAAGATGTTTGAAATGAACAGCGATTGGTAACGAACCGTCCGGCCAAGCTCGGAAAAATCCTTGTCTGTCAGCAGCAACCAACCCAGGGCCAGCGTTGCCAACAGCACCAGGCTCAAGGCCGGCAGGATGCGTCGCGCACGCCGGGCCCAGAAATCGACAAAACTGAAACGTTGCGCGCCAATCTCACGGAAGAGGATGCTGGTGATCAGGAACCCGGAAATGACAAAGAAGACGTCGACCCCGACAAAACCACCGCTGAACGTGCTGAAACCGAAGTGAAACAGCACCACCGGAATAACGGCCAAGGCCCTCAAGCCGTCGATGTCACGGCGATTGCCAAATGTGTGCATAACGCTCCTTGTCGTTTAAATCGTTTAAATCGTTTAAATCGTTTAAAAATACAAATGCCACAACAAGGACACTGCCAGCCTGCAAAAAGTTGTCTGCCTTGATATAAATCCAGCCCAAAAAAGAGCGCCCGGTCAGGGGCGCTCTTTTTTTGAAGCGTTGCTTCGTGTTACTTGCGCTTCATCGACAGGAAGAACTCATCGTTGGTCTTGGTCGTTTTCAGCTTGTCGACCAGGAACTCGATGGCGGCGACTTCATCCATCGGATGCAGCAGCTTGCGCAGGATCCACATGCGCTGCAGCTCGTCGTCGGCGGTCAGCAACTCTTCGCGGCGCGTGCCGGAACGGTTGATGTTGATGGCCGGGAACACACGCTTTTCGGCGATACGACGATCCAGGGGCAGCTCCATGTTGCCGGTACCCTTGAATTCCTCGTAGATCACTTCGTCCATCTTCGAACCGGTTTCAACCAGTGCGGTGGCGATGATGGTCAGCGAGCCGCCTTCCTCGATGTTCCGCGCGGCGCCGAAGAAACGCTTGGGTTTTTCCAGGGCGTGGGCATCGACACCACCGGTCAGCACCTTGCCGGAACTCGGGATCACGGTGTTGTAGGCACGGGCCAAACGGGTGATGGAGTCCAGCAGGATCACCACGTCTTTCTTGTGTTCGACCAGGCGCTTGGCCTTCTCGATCACCATTTCGGCAACCTGCACGTGGCGGGTCGGCGGCTCGTCGAACGTCGAGGCAACCACTTCGCCGCGTACGGTGCGCTGCATCTCGGTCACTTCTTCCGGACGTTCGTCGATCAGCAGCACGATCAGATGAACTTCAGGGTTGTTACGGGCGATGTTGGCCGCGATGTTCTGCAGCATGATCGTCTTGCCCGCTTTCGGCGGCGCCACGATCAGGCCGCGCTGGCCTTTGCCGATGGGTGCGCACAGGTCGATGACACGACCGGTGAGGTCTTCGGTGGAACCGTTGCCGGCTTCCATCTTCATGCGCACGGTCGGGAACAGCGGGGTCAGGTTCTCGAAGAGAATCTTGTTCTTCGCGTTTTCCGGACGGTCGTAGTTGATCGTGTCGACCTTGAGCAGGGCGAAGTAACGCTCGCCTTCCTTCGGAGGGCGGATCTTGCCAACGATGGTGTCACCGGTGCGCAAGTTGAAGCGACGGATCTGGCTCGGCGAGACGTAGATATCGTCTGGGCCGGCGAGATAGGAAGCGTCTGCGGAGCGAAGGAAGCCGAAGCCGTCCTGGAGAATCTCCAGCACGCCATCACCGGAGATTTCCTCGCCGCTTTTCGCGTGCTTCTTGAGCAGGGAGAAAATCACGTCCTGCTTGCGCGAACGGGCCATATTTTCTATGCCCATCTGTTCGGCCAATTCGAGCAGTTCGGTAATCGGCTTTTGCTTGAGTTCAGTCAGATTCATATAGGAATGACGTAATCATTTATGGAGGGGGGAAATTAAGCTTTTGGCTTAATGAGGCCGCGCCGCGGAGAAGGCGACAGGATCGCGTACTTATTCGAAAGGAGAGCGTCGGCGACGGCTTGCAGGGGGCAATGGAGAAACCAGTGCGGGGCCGAATGTAACACCTGGGTTTGCGAGCGTCTAGCCCTGAATAACGAAAAAGCCCCGCGATTTGCGGGGCTTTTTCAATGGCATTCGGCGCTTAGATGTTGGCGTCGAGGAAAGCGGCCAGTTGCGACTTCGACAGCGCACCGACCTTGGTGGCTTCGACGTTGCCGTTCTTGAACAGCATCAGGGTCGGGATACCACGCACGCCGTGCTTGGCCGGAGTCTCCTGGTTCTCGTCGATGTTCAGCTTGGCAACGGTCAGCTTGCCCTTGTAGGTCTCGGCAATCTCGTCCAGGACCGGGGCGATCATTTTGCAGGGACCGCACCACTCAGCCCAATAGTCGACCAGCACTGCGCCTTCGGCCTTGAGTACGTCAGCTTCGAAGCTAGCGTCGCTAACGTGTTTGATCAGATCGCTGCTCATGGAAATCTCCGGGGTAATCAGCAAAAAAACGTGGCCCATCATAGCTGCCCTTCCCAGGTTCAGGAAGCTTGAGTTGATTGAGTCTCGCTATGGCGGCAGATGTATTTGGGTATAGCTCAAGTCACGAGGCCACAGGCGCCACGAAGGAAATTCCGGTACGCAGCGCAGCGTTACGTACATGTTCCTGCATGGCTTTTTGCGCGGCGCCTGACGCCCGACGGGCCAGGGCGCGAAGGATCTTGCGATGCTCCTGCCAGGTTTCCATCGCCCGCTCCGCCCGGATGAACGGTAGCTTCTGGCTTTCCAGGAAGATGTCAGCGCTGGCGGTGAGGATGCTCAACATCGCCTGGTTACCGCTGGCCAGCAGGATGCGCCGATGGAATTCGAAATCCAGCCGCGCGGCGGCGTCGAAATCCCCGACCTTCAATTCCCGACGCATGGCTTCGACATTGTCTTGCAGCCGGTCGAGCTCATCGGCGCTGAGTGTCACTGCAGCCAACCCCGCCGCAAAGCCCTCCAGGGCGTAGCGCAACTGGAAGATATCCACCGGCGAGATCTGGGCCGCGAACGGCCAGCCCGGCGCCGACTCGCCGCGTGGAGCCTCTACCGGTGCCTGCACGAACACCCCCTTGCCCGGCTGCACGCTGATCATGCCCAAGGCACTCAGGGAGGACAGCGCTTCGCGCAGCGACGCCCGGCTCACGCCCAGTTGCAGCGCCAGGTCCCGTTGCGACGGCAGCGCATCGCCCGGGCCGAAGCCTTCATCGACGATCAGTTTGCGGATGGCTTGCAGGGCCACTTCAGGAACGGCACGAGCGATGGAATTCATGATTTTTTCAGACGAACCGGGCCAGTGAGCGGCTAGTTGTAAAGCTATTCGCCGCCCCCGGCAAGTCGTGCCCCAGCAGGGTTCGGCGACAAATGCCGACGCCCGATAACGGTGCGAAACGCGGCACAACTGTTCAGACCAGTAAGACCGCTCCCCACCAGCAAAACCGTGGCTTCGGCCGATGGAAAGTCGCCTTGGCATGGCCTGTGCTCTGTCCGAACGCAGAAATCACATCACCGATTGCGGAGATTCGCCATGATTCAGCGTTGCAGCGTCCTGCTCACAGCCCTGTTTGCCAGCCTGATGCTTAGTCAGTTGCCCGCCCATGCCGACGGCCTGGACGACGTGGTCAAGCGGGGCACCCTCAAGGTCGCCGTGCCCCAGGACTTCCCGCCATTCGGTTCGGTCGGCCCGGACATGAAACCCCGCGGCCTGGACATCGACACCGCAAAACTGCTGGCCGACCAGCTCAAGGTCAAGCTTGAACTGACGCCGGTCAACAGCACCAACCGCATCCCCTTCCTGACCACCGGTAAGGTCGACCTGGTGATTTCCAGCCTGGGCAAGAACCCGGAGCGCGAAAAAGTCATCGACTTCTCCAGCGCCTACGCGCCGTTCTACCTGGCCGTGTTCGGTCCACCTGATGCCGCCATCAACACCCTGGACGACCTCAAGGGCAAGACCATCAGCGTCACCCGTGGCGCCATCGAAGACATCGAACTGAGCAAAGTCGCCCCCGAAGGCACCACCATCAAGCGCTTCGAAGACAACAACTCGACCATCGCCGCCTACCTGGCCGGCCAGGTGGACCTGATCGCCAGCGGCAACGTGGTGATGGTCGCCATCAGCGAACGCAACCCCAAGCGCGTCCCGGCGTTGAAGGTGAAGCTCAAGGACTCGCCGGTGTACGTGGGCGTGAACAAGAACGAGCCGGCGCTGCTGGACAAGGTCAACCAGATCCTCGCCACCGCCAAGACCGATGGCAGCCTGGAGAAGAATTCCCAGACCTGGCTCAAGCAGCCGCTGCCGGCCGATCTCTGACCGTCGCTTGAGAGGCTGAGCATGGCTTATCAGTTCGATTTTCTGCCGGTGGTGCAAAACACCGAGCTGCTGTTGCGCGGCGCGCTGTTCACCCTGGAACTGACGGCCATCGGCACGTTGCTCGGGGTCAGCCTGGGCATTGTCGGGGCTGTGGTGCGGGCCTGGAACATTCGTCCGTTCGCGGCGATCTTCGGTGTGTACGTGGAATTGATCCGCAACACACCGTTCCTGGTGCAGTTGTTTTTCATCTTCTTCGGTTTGCCGTCCCTGGGCCTGCAGATTTCCGAATGGCAGGCGGCGGTGCTGGCGATGGTGATCAACCTTGGCGCCTACTCCACCGAGATCATTCGCGCCGGTATCCAGGCCATCCCGCGGGGGCAACTGGAAGCGGCCGCGGCCCTGGCGATGAGCCGCTTCGAAGCCTTGCGCCACGTGGTGCTGCTGCCGGCGCTGGGCAAGGTCTGGCCGGCCCTGAGCAGCCAGATCATCATCGTGATGCTCGGTTCGGCGGTCTGTTCGCAGATCGCCACCGAAGAGCTGAGCTTTGCCGCCAACTTCATTCAGTCGCGCAACTTCCGCGCGTTCGAAACCTACGCCCTGACCACGCTCATCTACTTGTGCATGGCGCTGTTGATCCGCCAGTTCCTCAACTGGGTGGGCCGCCGCTGCCTGTACAAGAGCAGCACTGGGGGCCGCCCATGAGCGATTTCACTTTCTGGGACGTGGTGCGCAACCTGCTCACCGGCCTGCAATGGACCCTGGCGCTGTCGCTGGTGGCGTTTATCGGCGGAGGTGTGATCGGCTTGCTGGTGATGGTGCTGCGCATCTCCAAAAGCGCCCTGCCCCGTAACATTGCCCGCACCTACATCGAGCTGTTCCAAGGCACGCCGCTGTTGATGCAGCTGTTCCTGGTGTTCTTCGGCGTGGCCCTGGCCGGAGTAGAGATTTCCCCGTGGATGGCGGCGGCCATTGCCTTGACGCTGTTTACCAGCGCCTACCTGGCGGAGATCTGGCGCGGTTGTGTCGACTCGATTTCCCACGGCCAGTGGGAAGCTTCGGCGAGCCTGGCCCTCAACCCGCTGGAACAGTTGCGCTACGTGATCCTGCCCCAGGCCCTGCGCATCGCCGTGGCACCGACCGTGGGCTTTTCCGTGCAGGTGGTCAAAGGCACCGCCGTCACTTCGATCATTGGCTTCACCGAACTGACCAAGACCGGCGGCATGCTCGCCAACGCCACCTTTGAGCCATTCATGGTCTACGGCCTGGTCGCCCTCGGTTACTTCCTGCTCTGCTACCCCTTGTCCCTCAGTGCGCGCTACCTGGAAAGGAGACTGCATGCCTCTGCTTAGAATTACTGCCCTGCATAAATACTACGGCGATCATCACGTGCTCAAAGGCATCGACCTGAGCGTCGAGGAAGGCCAGGTGGTGGCGATCATCGGCCGCAGCGGCTCGGGCAAGTCCACCTTGCTGCGCACCCTCAATGGCCTGGAATCGATCAACGACGGCGTGATCGAAGTCGACGGCGAATACCTCGATGCCGCCCGCGCCGACCTGCGCAGCCTGCGGCAGAAAGTCGGGATGGTGTTCCAGCAGTTCAACCTGTTCCCGCACCTGACGGTGGGCGAGAACGTGATGCTGGCGCCGCAGGTTGTGCAAAAAGTGCCCAAGGCCAAGGCGGCCGTGCTGGCGCGGCAGATGTTGGAACGGGTCGGGCTTGGCGAGAAATTCGATGCCTTCCCCGACCGCTTGTCCGGCGGCCAGCAGCAACGGGTGGCGATTGCCCGCGCCCTGGCGATGTCGCCGAAAGTGCTGCTGTGCGACGAAATCACCTCGGCCCTGGACCCGGAACTGGTCAACGAAGTGCTCAGCGTGGTGCGGCAACTGGCCAAGGAAGGCATGACCCTGATCATGGTCACCCACGAAATGCGCTTCGCCCGGGAAGTGGGCGACAAACTGGTGTTCATGCACCAGGGCAAGGTGCATGAGGTGGGCGATCCCAAGGTGCTGTTCGCCGATCCGCAGACGGCCGAATTGGCGAACTTCATCGGTACCGTGGAACCGGCGGCGTGACGTTCAGTGGCCGGGGACCAGCTCGAAGCGGCCACGACCGTCAATCAAGGTTTCATCACGCACCCGGGTCGCACTGGCTGGCAAGTAGGTCTCGATCTCGACTTGCGCCGTAAACATCCGCCCCTGGATGCGTACACCGCCCTGCCGGGCGACCAGGGTCTGGCCAGGCAACAGACGGCTGCCCTGCTCCAGGGAACGCGCACGCCCTTGGAACAGTTCGACGGCCTGCCCGTCCAGCCGGGGCTGCTTGAGGCCTAGCGTGAAACTGCCGTGGAGCCCCAGGCTGAAGGCTTCGGGGCCGGCGCCAGGGCTGTCGAAACGCAAAGCCATCGCGGTGGGCTGGGGACAGACCACACTCAGGTTCAGGGTTCGCTTGCCGAGCGCCAGTTCAGCCTGGCCCGGCTGCTCGACAAGCAGCTCGCCGGAGTGCAGGCGACCATAATCGATCCGATCCTGGCTCAGCGACACACTGCATTGTTCAGCTTTCGCTGGGTTCGTCAGCATCAGCATCAGCATCAAGCAACTCAGGCAACTCAGGTTCCTCGGCAGTCGCCAGTGCCTCATTTGACTGAAGGTCACGGCATACCGCCGAAGCGGTCTCATAGGGAAGATCTTCATCGTTGTTCTCCATCAGTTCGAATTGAAGCTGGCAGGTCCTGGCTCCGGACAACGCAACTTTCAGGGCCTGCTGCCCATCGATGTCGCCAAGGAAAATCATGCCGTCGCCAGCCACGCTGGTCAGGAAGTCGTCATTTTCAGCCAGTACCGAGACACCCTGCGGCAGCGCCTGACCGCCTTCGTCGCGGGCATGCAGCAACAGCCTGCGAACATTGACCACCGAGAAGTCGACGGCATTGAATGAACCGCGTCCGGCGCTCAGGACCTTGGTGCCGTTCTGGATATCCACGCGCTTGGGCAGCGACCGGGTGTCCACTTGGAGACGACTGTTGTTGTAGGCGGGCAAACTGGCGATGACCGCCTGCCCTTTCGCGTCCGTCCATACCGGGCCTTGCGGTGTGCTGATCCTGGCCCCTGGAACACCCCCCAAGGAAACGACGCCGAATGTTTCCTGGACCCGGTAAGGGGAAAAAGTCACCCCTTGTCCATGCGCTACGACACCACCTTTGAGGTAGCCACTGTAATTAGTGCTGAAACGGTCTTGACTGGCCGCCAGCCCGACCTGCGCATAACGTGGCGTCGCGTTGACACTGCCTCGCGTCAGGGATTGCGGATGGTTAAGTCCTTGCTCGGTCCCCACCTCATAGTTGAGGTATTCGTTGACGCGCTCGCTGTAGGCGGCCGCCAGGGTCGAACGGCTGCCCTGATGCCTTAGAGAGGAACGGGCGCGACGGTCCTTGCCCAGCGGTACGCTGACCTGCAGGCGTACCGACACACCCTCGTCGTATGACCCTGATGTGCCCACCGCCGAATCAATGTGGGCACTCACGCTGGCATGCTTGAACGATTTGCTCCAGGAGCCGTACAAGCGCGCGTACGTCTGGTCATCGAATTGCGACGATTGGGAGTAACCCACCGAGAAACCACCCAACGCCGGATCGAACCAGCTGAGTCCGGCCGTGTATTGGTTCTTGAAGCGCGACGCCAGAAAATCATCCCGCTCGGTATTTTTGTCGACGTAACGAATCTCTGAAACTTCGCGGTAGCCCGGCGTCTGCCGGGTGGCACTGAGTGTCAGGTCGAGGTTGTCGGCCAGCGCCGTGCCCAGGGAAAGACTGCTGCGCGCGCCGGACCTGCCGCTGGCCTTGTCATGGGAGACGTTGCTGCGCGCGCCAACCGAAAGGTTCGCCAGTGGTCGGGTATCGAGCCCGAGCCCCATCGCCTGATACGTCTGCGCACCCACCAGGCCGCTGCTGAGCGCCGAGCTCTGCCCCAGCCCCCAGCTTGCGCTCCCCATCGCCAGCAACGGTTGCTCGCCCTCGCTTTCTCCTGACCCACGCACCTGGCCCAGGGAAAGGTAATAACCCGACTGAACGGGAACCGTGCCCCGGAACGACGCCGCCGGCACGACAAAACGCTGCTCTGCGCCACTGTCTTCGATCACGCTCACTTCAAGATCGCTGGTGCCGTTGAGGAGCGGCAAATTGCTGAGGGTGAAGGGGCCTTCCGGCACCAGCGTTGTGTAAATCAACGCACCGGACTGACGGACCTCCACCCGGGACTGACTCAAGGCCAACCCTTCCACCACGGCACCACTGGCGCCACCGCCGCGCTTCACGCCGTCGGGAAAGAACTGCAGACCGGAGAACTGCACACCACCGAACACCGGACTGTTGCTGGAAAGCTGTCCGACCTGGAAAGTCGATTGCAAAGCCAGCAGGTCGCGCTGGGCATAGGCGTACAGATGCTCGCTGCGTTGCACCCCGTTGATCGAGGTGTAAAGCTGGCGACTGCGGACAATCCAGTCCCCCAGATTGAACCCGGCTTCCGTGGCCAGGGAGAGATAACGGTTTGCGCCGCCTGAACGCGATTGGCTTTCCAGGCCCAGCACATCGTAGTTGAGCAGCCCTGCCAGGCCGCCCCGGGAGAACATTTCCTCGCTCAGCCCCTGCTCTCGAAAGGCCTCGCTCGGGACCACCAGTGCGACCTCTTCGCGATTGGGGCGCAGGCTCACGACCGTATTGGGGTATTGCGCAAGGAAGTCATGGCAGGTCGGTGCTTCCCCTTCCCCTTGGTTGATCATTGCAGCAGGCACGCGCAAACCGGCCTTCTCCAACAAACCTTGGGTAAAGCACAGCTCACCATCGCGATCGAATTGCGCCTCGGTCAACCCGAGTTGATTGCCGTTGAGCCGCAGGCTCACGACGCGTGTGCCCTCGTGAAAACGCGGCGCGGTACGGAAATAATCCGAAACACCGGGGTCGACGCCTCGGGAAGAGAGTATCGAGGCATCGAACTGAGCCTCTTGTTCCTGCGCGAGCACATAGCCATCGGTCCCGCACCAGATCGCTGCGGACAAGATCCACTTGCGTGACCAGAGTCGTTTGCCCGTCCATCCGCAAACCCACCGACGACCGCTGTTGCGTACGATAAGGCGCGGCGCCGCGTACATGACCTTCATCATCGACTCACGACCGGCGCATCAAAATTGCCAATCGCAAACCCATACAGCGTCGCGGGCTGGATCGTGACCGACGTGAGCTCGGGCACAGCCTCCTTGAGCGCGGCCGTCAGGGTCTCGCCCGGCAAGATATAGGTGCGGGGCAGGGAAACCGAGGTGTTCGGTGGGTTCAGATGCACCCGCTCCGACAAGCGCACGACGTAGGGGCTGTCGTTCTGCACCGCCAGGTTTTCCCCGTCGACTGTCCATTTCAAGAGTTCCCAGGGCGCCTGATGCCGAGGCAAACCCTTGGGATGGATGATCACCGGCAAGTTATGGCGAATGTTGATGCCCACCGTGGCACCGCCATCGGATTTCTTCTGCGGGATCCCTTCGAAAGTGACACGCTTGAGACGCTGGGTCTTGAGCGGCTCCTTGAAGGCCCCGATCAAACGGACCAACTGCGTTTCACCGGCATCGACCCGCATGATCGGCGGCGTCACGATCACCGACAGCTCGGGGTCTTCCGGTATGTGTTCAATCTTTGAATGAAGCAGCGCTGGGCCGGCATCGGTATTGGTGAGGTTGATATTGGCCTCGCCATGCTCTTCATAAAAGATAACCACCGTGGTTTCCGGTTGCATGCCGGCAGCCATCGCCGAGCCGCAAACAAAACAACCCAGGTACAGCGCTGCACGCAAAGCAAATCCAAGTTTCAGTAAAAAGTCCAAGGCACACTCTCCCGCCACGAATCGAAGTTCATGGAGCGATACATAGATCTGAATAAAATGCTCGAAACGGCCACAGCCGGACGCCTGACCTTTCCTTCGTCAGCATCGATCAGCCGTGCAGAGCCAATATATCCAGCAAAGAGCCAGCCCCGGGATCGGGGCTGGCAATAACATCAGATGTAGTTCAGTTCCAGCGTTGCGCTGCCATCTATTTGCAGGTCATCCCGCACAACCAGTTCGGTTGTATTGTTGATCGCTGCTTCGATTTCCAACTCACCAGAGACTGTTGTCAAAAGATGCGGCGCAGTGGCGCTACTTGGAGACCACGAAAGCATATAACTGGATCGGCTACGCAGAAAATCTCCAGCAGCGATCCAACCGCCCGATCCAACTGCGGACAAGATAGTCTTGAAATCCGTGCCTCCATCTACAGAATAGTTACGAACATGCAAGCTGTAGGCGCCAATTTTATCGCCATCCGCGCTTGCCCCCAGCCCGAAACTATTGAGTGGCACAGCTAGGCCAGGATCGATCACCTCCATGGCTTCATGCTTTTTGCTGGCCTCCCGGTTATCGATAGCGGTTAAAGCAACTAGCGTCGGGCCATCACAGGTGATGTTGAACGCCGTATTCAGTTTGTTCAATTTGGTGTAATCGACAGGACTCAGATCCTTGGCATTGATTCGTCCATAATCGACGGCCAACGTAGGAATATTCAGCGAGCAACTGCCAGGAACAATGCTGCCTGTCACTTGCAAGTCAGCCGCCTGGGCATTGGTGCAGGCTAATGCAAGAAGCGTGATTGCCGCCAAACCATATTTGTTTTTCATTACTATTTCCTTCAAATAGCATCAATTGGATGCTAATCATGCAACGCCTGGGAACTCCTTCCCCCTATCACACCTAACTCAGCAGGCAGAACTTCTTCCTGAAACCCAACAGTCGCAACAACTAACATCACGGCGAAATTGCCGAGCGAAAGTATCGGGAAAAGCCGCTTAAAGATAAGCAGGAAACATCATCATTTATCGTAGGAAACTACTACCACCCATAAAACAATAGGTACTTTCCTACAATACTTTCCTGCGTAATTATCGCCTCTATCCAAAACCGTCACCGACCGAAACCCAGCAGCATCCGTTGGCGGCGGTCGTCGATCGTGGCAGGATGGCGAGGTTATCGACCGAGACTTTTTGACCATGCCGCCATCCCAAGCCAAGAATCTGTCCCTGATCGCCGCCATCGACCTGGGCTCCAACAGCTTCCACATGGTCGTCGCCAAGGCCCAGAACGGGGAAATCCGCATTCTTGAGCGGCTCGGCGAGAAGGTCCAGTTGGCCGCCGGCATCGACGAAGAACGCCAACTGAGCGAAGAATCCATCCAGCGCGGGCTCGATTGCCTCAAGCGGTTTGCCCAACTGATCAACGGTATGCCCCTGGGCGCGGTGCGGATCGTGGGCACCAACGCCCTGCGTGAGGCGCGTAACCGTGGCGAATTCATCCGTCGCGCCGAAGAGATCCTCGGCCATCCGGTGGAAGTCATCTCCGGCCGTGAAGAAGCCCGCCTGATCTACCTTGGCGTTTCCCACACCCTGGCCGATACCCCGGGCAAGCGCCTGGTGGCGGACATCGGTGGTGGCAGTACCGAATTCATCATTGGCCAGCGCTTCGAACCGCTGCTGCGCGAAAGCCTGCAGATGGGCTGCGTCAGCTACACCCAGCGCTATTTCCGCGACGGCAAGATCACCCCGGCCCGCTACGCCCAGGCCTACACGGCGGCGCGCCTGGAAATCATGAGCATCGAACACGCCCTGCACCGCCTGACCTGGGACGAAGCCATCGGCTCCTCGGGGACCATTCGCGCCATCGGCCTGGCGCTCAAGGCGGGCGGCCACGGTACCGGCGAGGTCAACGCCGAGGGCCTGGCCTGGCTCAAGCGCCGAGTATTCAAGCTCGGTGAAGCGGACAAGATCGATTTCGAAGGCATCAAGCCCGACCGCCGGGCGATTTTCCCGGCGGGCCTGGCGATCCTCGAAGCGATTTTCGACGCCCTCGAACTGCAACGCATGGACCACTGCGAGGGCGCCCTGCGCGAAGGCGTGCTCTACGACCTGCTGGGGCGTCATCATCACGAAGACGTGCGTGAACGCACCCTGGGCTCGCTCATGGAGCGTTATCACGTTGACCTGGAGCAGGCTGTACGGGTCGAACGCAAAGCCCTGCATGCCTTCGACCAGGTGGCTGACGACTGGGACTTGAACGACGGGGTGTGGCGCGAATTGCTGGGCTGGGCCGCCAAGGTCCATGAAGTGGGCCTGGACATCGCCCACTATCACTACCACAAGCACGGCGCCTACCTGATCGAGCACTCGGACCTGGCGGGTTTCTCCCGGGAAGACCAGCAGATGCTCGCGCTATTGGTGCGCGGCCATCGACGCAACATTCCCAAGGATAAATTCGCCGAGTTCGGCGATGACGGCATCAAGCTGATTCGCCTGTGCGTGCTGCTGCGTTTTGCGATCCTGTTCCACCACATCCGTGGCACCCAGGAAATGCCGCAGGTCGTCTTGCGGGCCGATGGCGATGAACTGGATGTGCTGTTTCCTGAAGGCTGGCTGGAAGAGAACCAGCTGACCCAGGCCGACTTCGCCCAGGAAGCCGACTGGCTTACCCGGGTTGGGATTGTGCTGAACATTCACTGAGTCCAGCGACAACACCGATCTCTTGTGGCGAGGGGATTTATCCCCGCTGGGCTGCGAAGCAGCCCCAGGGAGGTTGGGCTCAGTAGATCTGACACACCGCGCTGCCAGGTTTTAGGGCTGCTTCGCAGCCCAACGGGGATAAATCCCCTCGCCACAGCAAGCTCCCTCGCCACAAAAGCCAAGCTCGTCTCCGAGCGTTTAACGAACCGCCAACACCGGGCTGCTCAAGCGCTCCAGCAAGGTCGCCTGGGCGCTGCGCGGGTTCTGGTTGCCGGTCGGCGTGTTGCGGATGTAGCGACCATCCGACTGCAGGCTCCAGCTGTGGGTGTTGTCGGTGAGGTAGCTTTCCAATTCCTTCTTGACCCGCAGGATCAGCTTCTTGCCTTCCACCGGGAAGCAGGTCTCGACCCGCTTGTCGAGGTTGCGCTCCATCCAGTCGGCGCTGGACAGGAACATCTGCTCCTCACCGCCGTTGAGGAAGTAGAACACCCGCGTATGCTCCAGGAACCGCCCGATGATCGAGCGTACATGGATGTTGTGGGACACCCCCGGGATGCCCGGCCGCAGGCAGCACATGCCCCGCACCACCAGGTCGATGCGCACGCCCGACTGGCTGGCCTTGTACAACGCACGAATGATCTTCGGGTCGGTCAGCGAGTTGAACTTGGCAATGATGTGGGCCGGCTTGCCGTCCAGGGCGAACTGCGTCTCCCGGGCGATCATGTCGAGCATGCCCTTTTTCAGGGTGAACGGCGCGTGCAGCAGTTTCTTCATGCGCAGGGTCTTGCCCATGCCGATCAACTGGCTGAACAGCTTGCCGACGTCTTCGCACAAGGCATCGTCAGAGGTCAGCAGGCTGTAGTCGGTGTACAGGCGGGCGTTGGCGGCGTGGTAGTTGCCGGTGCCCAAGTGGGCGTAACGCACGATCTCACCGGCCTCACGACGCAGGATGAGCATCATCTTGGCGTGGGTCTTGAAGCCGACCACGCCGTAGATCACCACCGCGCCGGCCGCTTGCAGACGGCTGGCCAGTTGCAGGTTCGATTCTTCATCGAAGCGGGCGCGCAATTCGATCACCGCAGTGACTTCCTTGCCGTTTCGCGCCGCGTCCACCAGGGCATCGACAATTTCCGAGTTGGCGCCACTGCGGTACAGGGTCTGGCGCACCGCCAGGACGTGGGGGTCCTTGGCGGCCTGGCGCAGCAGGTCGACCACCGGCGTGAACGACTCGAACGGGTGCAGCAGCAGGATGTCCTGCTTGCTGATCACGCTGAAAATATTCTCGCTGTTTTGCAGCAGTTTCGGGATCTGCGGCGTGAACGGCAGGTATTGCAGTTCCGGGTGGCTGTCCAGGCCGGTGATGCTGAACAGTCGGGTCAGGTTGACCGGACCGTTGACCTGATACAGCTCGGTCTCGTGCAGGTTGAACTGCTTGAGCAGGTAGTCGGACAAGTGTTTCGGGCAGGTGTCGGCCACCTCAAGGCGCACCGCATCGCCGTAGCGACGGGAGAACAGCTCGCCGCGCAAGGCGCGGGCCAGGTCTTCGACGTCCTCGGTGTCCACCGACAAGTCGGCGTTACGGGTCAAACGGAACTGGTAGCACCCCTTCACCTTCATGCCCTGGAACAGGTCATCGGCGTGGGCGTGGATCATCGACGACAGGAACACATAGTTGTCGCCAGGGCCGCCAACGTCTTCCGGCACGCGGATGATGCGCGGCAACAGGCGTGGCGCCGGGATGATCGCCAGGCCGGAATCGCGACCGAAGGCGTCGATGCCTTCCAGTTCGACGATGAAGTTCAGGCTCTTGTTGACCAGCAACGGGAACGGGTGCGTCGGATCGAGGCCGATCGGCGTAATGATCGGCGCGATCTCGTCGCGGAAATAGCGGCGCACCCAGGTCTTGATCTTGGTGTTCCAGTTGCGGCGGCGGATGAAGCGCACCTGGTGCTTTTCCAGCTCCGGCAACAAGATGTCGTTGAGGATCGCGTACTGGCGGTCCACATGGCCGTGGACCAGTTCGCTGATGCGGGCCAGGGCCTGGTGCGGTTGCAAACCGTCGGCACCCGCCTGTTCACGAGCGAAGGTGATCTGCTTCTTCAGGCCGGCGACGCGGATTTCGAAAAACTCATCCAGGTTGCTGGAAAAGATCAGCAGAAATTTCAGCCGTTCCAGCAGCGGGTAGGACTCGTCCAGCGCCTGCTCCAGCACGCGGATGTTGAACTGCAGTTGCGACAGCTCGCGATGGATGTACAGGCTGCTGTCATCCAGGTTCGGAATGGCAATTGCCGGCGCCGGGATGGGCTCGACGACAGCCGGGGGAGCAGGCTCCAGCTCCGGCGGCGTTTCGGCAACTTGCTCGACCACGGGTTGAGCGTCTTTTACGGCAACTTCGGAGAGTCCTTCGGTATTCATCGCAAGTTCCTGGGAGGCTATTTCTGCTCTCGTAACAATTGGGCGGCGCGCACAGCAAAGTAAGTCAGGATGCCATCAGCGCCTGCGCGTTTGAAAGCGGTCAAGGACTCCAGGATTACCCCTTCGCCCAACCAACCGTTCTGGATCGCGGCCATGTGCATGGCGTACTCGCCGCTGACCTGATAAACAAAGGTCGGCACTTTGAATTCGTCTTTGACCCGGCAAAGAATGTCGAGGTAGGGCATGCCAGGCTTGACCATGACCATGTCTGCCCCTTCTGACAAGTCGGCCGCCACTTCGTGCAAGGCTTCCTGACTGTTGGCCGGGTCCATCTGATAAGAGGCCTTGTTGGCCTTGCCCAGGTTCAGGGCCGAGCCGACCGCATCGCGGAACGGGCCGTAATAGGCGCTGGCGTACTTGGCCGAATAGGCCATGATCCGCACGTTGACGTGACCGGCCACCTCGAGGGCTTCGCGGATCGCCTGGATGCGCCCGTCCATCATGTCCGACGGCGCAACCACCTGGGCACCGGCCTCGGCGTGGGACAGCGCCTGCCTGACCAGCGCATCGACGGTAATGTCGTTCTGCACGTAGCCTTCTTCATCGAGGATGCCGTCCTGCCCGTGGGTGGTGAACGGGTCCAGCGCCACGTCGGTGATCACCCCCAGCTCCGGGAAGCGCTCACGCAGGGCACGGGTCGCACGTTGGGCGATGCCCTCAGGGTTCCAGGCTTGCGCGGCGTCCAGGGACTTGAGCGCCGGCGGCGTAACCGGGAACAGGGCCAGCGCCGGGATACCCAGTTCGACCCAGTGGGCAGCTTCTTCGAGCAGCAGGTCGATGGTCAGGCGTTCCACCCCGGGCATCGACGCCACCGCTTCGCGACGGTTCTCGCCGTCCAGCACGAATACCGGCAGGATCAGGTCGTCGGTGGTCAGCACGTTTTCACGCACCAGCCGACGAGAGAACTCATCACGACGGTTGCGACGCAGGCGGGTAGCAGGGAACAGACGATTGGCGGGGGTAAAGCTCACGGCAGACTCCTGAGCCCGCAGACGGGCGAGCGTGACAGTTATAAGCGACCATTATGACGAACGCGTGACAGTTGTGCTAAAGCGCGACCGGTAGTCGCAGTCATTGTCTTCTGTAGGAATTGTTCACGTCGAGACACATTTCGATACTTTCCTGAATGTGCCCGAAGGGTTAGGCTGCGCGTTCATTTCGCCAGCACCCAGACAATGCTCCAACAATTTCTGCATGACTTCGGCTACTTGGCCCTGTTTATCGGCACGTTTTTCGAAGGCGAAACCATCCTCGTGCTCGCAGGCTTCCTGGCGTTCCGTGGCTACATGGACATCAACCTGGTGGTGGTCGTGGCGTTCTGCGGCAGTTACGCCGGCGATCAGCTGTGGTATTTCCTGGGGCGCAAGCACGGCCGCAAGCTCCTGGCGCGCAAGCCGCGCTGGCAGTTGATGGGGGATCGCGCGCTGGAGCACATTCGCCGGCATCCGGACATCTGGGTCCTGAGCTTCCGCTTCGTCTACGGCCTGCGCACGGTGATGCCGGTGGCGATCGGCCTGTCAGGCTATCCGCCGGGCCGCTACCTGCTGCTCAACGGCATCGGCGCGGCGATCTGGGCCACGGCCCTGGCCGCCGCCGCGTACCACTTCGGCGCGGTGCTCGAAGGCATGCTGGGCAGCATCAAGAAATACGAGTTGTGGGTACTCGGCGCGCTGCTGGTGCTAGGCTTGGTCCTGTGGCTGCGCCGGCGCATCAAGAATGCGCGGCTGGCCAAGAAAGTCCTCGAAGCCGAACGCCTGGAACAAACCAGGTCCGACGCACCTACGACGCCAACCGAGTAAATCGGCTGCGACAGCAATACAGCCCGATGCCACTGAGCAGGCTGTAGCTGAGCAGCCCGACCCAGGCCCCATGGCTCATCACCGCGCTGACCGGCCACAACCCGGTCAAGGGCGCCAGCCACACCAGCGGCAGGTTCGAGGCCAGCCGCAACAGCTCCAGCTTCAGCGCCCACGGGCGATTCTCCAGGGCCACGCCCAACACGAACAGACCGAACGCCACCGCCCCCCACCCCAACACCAGGGCGGCGACCGGCAGGCTGCTTTCAAGGTTCATCAAATAACTGCCCAAGGCAATGTAGACGCAGAACTGCAGCCCCACGTACCACTGTTGGCGCAGGTCCAGCGGCACGGCGAATTTGCGGAACTGGCTCAGGTTCGGCTTGTTCAGCGGGTACTGGGCTGCAACGTCCGCCGGACGCCAACCGGTGGGCATGAACCAGATTCGCAGCTTGTCCCACCAACGCCCGGTCCGCCGCGCATCGGCCCACAGCTGGGCATAGAACTGCAGGTTGGCCCACAACGGATTCCAACTCGCCAGCGGCGTGGTCACGCCGAAAATCACCGGTTCGTTATCGTCTTCTTCTTGGAAGGTGCCAAACAGACGGTCCCAAATAATGAACACCCCGCCGTAGTTGCGATCCATGTAGAGAGGGTTCTGTGCATGGTGGGCACGATGATTGGACGGCGTCACGAAGCACCACTCCAGCCAGCCGAGCTTGGGAATGTGTTGGGTGTGGACCCAGAACTGGTACAGCAGATTCAACGCCGCGACGCTGACGAAGACCACCAGCGGCACACCCAGTACGGCGAGCGGGACGTAGAAAATCCAGCTCAACAGGAACCCGGTGCTGGTCTGGCGCAGTGCGGTGGACAGGTTGTAGTCCTCGCTCTGGTGATGCACCGAATGGGCGGCCCAGAGGATGTTGCGCTCATGGCCCATGCGGTGCAGCCAGTAGTAGCAGAAGTCGTAGAGCACGAAGGCGAACACCCAGGTCCAGGCCCGGTCGGCAGGCAATTCGATGACGGCCAGGTGTTTCAACGCAAAGGCGTAGGTCACCAGCCCCACGCCTTTGGTCAACAGGCCCGTGGTGGTCGACAGCACGCCGGTGCTCAAGCTGTTGATCGCGTCTGCCACGCGGTAGTGGCTCACGCCCCGCCAACGATCGGCCAGCAACTCGACGGCAATCAGCACGAAGAAGAACGGCACGGCATACAGGATGAAGTTCATGACGCAACCCGGGCATGCAAGGCAGGGAGATAGTCGGCAGATTAGGTGTAGCTGCCCGATCCCCCTATGGCAACGAGTGACAAATTAGTAGACATTTAACGCCATGAATCTGGAGAAAAAAGCCCATGAGCAAAAAAATTGCAGTGATCCTTTCCGGCTGTGGCGTGTATGACGGCGCCGAGATCCACGAAAGCGTGATCACCCTGCTGCGCCTCGATCAGCGCGGGGCGCAAGTCCAGTGCTTCGCCCCCAACATTGCCCAACTGCACGTGATCAATCACCTGACCGGCGAGGAAATGCCCGAGAGTCGCAACGTGTTGGTGGAATCGGCGCGGATCGCCCGGGGCAACGTGAAGGATTTGCGCGAGGCCAACGCCGAGGATTTCGACGCCCTGATCGTACCCGGTGGTTTTGGCTCGGCGAAAAACCTCTCCAACTTTGCTGTCGAAGGCGCCGGTTGCACTGTCCAGCCTGAGGTCCTGGCCTTGACCGAGGCTTTTGCCGAAGCGGGTAAACCGGTCGGGCTGATCTGCATCTCACCGGCCCTGGCGGCAAAAATCTATGGCCCGGGGGTGACGTGCACCATCGGCAACGACCCGGACACCGCGGCAGCCGTGGGCAAAATGGGCGGCACTCACGAAGAGTGCGCGGTAACCGACATCGTCGAAGACCGCGCGCGCAAACTGGTCAGCACCCCGGCCTACATGCTGGCGCAGAACATCAGCGAAGCGGCTTCAGGCATCAACAAGCTGGTGGACCGGGTGTTGGAGCTGACCCACGAGAACGACGCCTGACCCCACCACCACTACCCCTGTGGGAGCGAGCCTGCTCGCGATGGCGTCAGTTCAGTTGCATGTATTGGCTGACACACCGCTATCGCGAGCAAGCTCGCTCCCACAGGAGGTCGAGCCAGGCTTAAGCGATTCGGGTCAAGCGCGTCAGGATACGATCCAGTGCATTGGCAAACCCCTGCTTGTCCCGCTCGCTATAGGCCGCCGGACCGCCGCCCACATGACCCTGCTCACGCAAATCGGTGAATAGGTTGCGCACCGCCAGCCGCTCGCCCATGTTCTGCGCATCGAACTCCTTGCCCCGCGGGTCCAGGGCGGCGACGCCCTTCTTCACCAACCGGTCGGCCAGGGGCACGTCGCTGCAGATCACTAGCTCACCCGGCACGGCGTGCTCTACCAGGTAATCGTCCGCCGCGTCAGGGCCGCTGGGCACCACGATCAATTTCACACAGGCCAGGGCCGGCTTGATCTGCGGTTGACCGGCCACCAGTACCACCTCGAACCGGCGCTTCAGGGCGAACTTGACCACCAGTTCCTTCGCTGCCTTGGGGCAGGCGTCGGCGTCGATCCATACGCGCATTGAGTGGTTTCCTCTAAATTGAAAAGAAAAGCATCGCGGGCAAGCCTTGCTCCCACACAAGCCTTGCTCCCACAAGCCTTGCTCCCATAGTCTGTGGGAGCAAGGCTTGCTCGCGATTATGAGCGCAGCGAATGCTTTTCAGGAAACCTGGACCCGACGCTTCTCCGCCACCCAACTGCGCCCATACAACACCATGATCGCCAGGATCGCCACCACTTGAGCGGCCAGCGAATAGGCATCGGCATGAATGCCCAGCCAGTCGAAATCGAAGAACGCCACCGGGTGGGTGCCGAAGATCCCGGCCTCCTGCAACGCCTTCACGCCATGACCGGCGAACACCACCGACAGTGCGCACAGCAACGCGGCGTTGATGCTGAAGAACAGCGCCAGCGGCAGTTTCGCCGAGCCACGCAGAATCACCCAGGCCAGCCCCACCAGCAACACCAGCGCCGTCGCGCCGCCGGCCAGCACGGCGTTATGCCCGGCAGGACCCGCTTGCAGCCACAGGGTCTCGTAGAACAGGATCACTTCGAACAGTTCGCGATAGACCGAGAAGAACGCCAGGATCGCAAAACCAAAACGACCACCGCCGCCCACCAGGCTGCTCTTGATGTAATCCTGCCAGGCCGCGGCGTGACGCCGGTCGTGCATCCACACCCCCAGCCACAGCACCATCACACTGGCGAACAACGCCGTCGCGCCTTCGAGCAGCTCGCGCTGAGCGCCGCTGACATCGATCACATACGCCGCCAGGCCCCAGGTCGCCAAACCGGCCAGCAATGCCAGGCCCCAACCGACGTTGACGCTGCGCACCGCCGACTGCTGGCCGGTGTTGCGCAGGAACGCCAGGATCGCCGCCAGCACCAGGATCGCTTCCAACCCTTCGCGCAGCAGAATCAGCAACCCGGAGATGTAGCTCAGCGACCAGCTCAAACCATCGCCGCCCAACAGGCCGGCGGACTCCTTCAACTTGGCCTTGGCCGCGTCCAGGCGCTGCTCGGCCTGCTCCACCGGCAAACCGTCCTGTAGCGACTGACGGTAGGCCATCAGGGCCTTTTCGGTGTCCTTGCGAACGTTGGCATCGACGTTGTCCAGCGAGCTTTCCACCAGCTCGAACCCTTCCAGGTAAGCCGCTACCGACAGGTCGTAGGCCTGGTCATGGTCACCGGCGCGATACGCCGCGATGCTTTTATCCAGGGTGGCGGCCGTGTAGTCGAGCAACTGCGCCGGGCCACGTTGCACCTGCGGCGGCTGGGCGCGCTGGGCACGGAATGTCGCCGCCGCTGCGGGGCCTTGCGCGGCGAGGACTTCCGCAGGAGTCTGGCGCGCCAGGTCAGCGAGGTTGAAGACCTGTTCACTTTTGGCCGCGGCCGGGTCGGCGCTGAAGCTGGCGATGTAGGTCGCCAGGTCCCAGCGCTGACGGTCGTCGAGCTGATCGGCGAACGCCGGCATGTCGGTGCCTTCGATGCCCATGCCGAGGGTGTTGTAGATCCCATAGAGACTCAGGCGATCCAGACGCTGGGCGTCGCGCAAGTTGGACGGCGGCGGCTCCAGGCCGACACCGGCAGGACCGTCGCCGGCGCCGTTGGCCCCGTGGCACACCGAACAATTCTGCGCATACAACGGCGCGCCGCGGGCCGGGTCCGGGGTGATGACCGGTGCCTGGCTGACTTCATACGCCACCGCCAGCCTGGCCCCCAGTTGCCGCGCCAGGCGGGCGACATCGCCGCCGTCCTGGCGCTGAGTGATCGCCGCGCGCAAGGTGCCGATGCCTTGGACCAGCTCAGCCTTTTCCGGCTTGGCCGGCAGGCCGGTGATCAGCTCTTCCAGCGCCTGGGTGAATTCCAGTTGCTCGCGGTATTCCGCATCGTCGATGACCTTGCCCATCTCGACCGTCGCCGGGTAATCCGCCCCAATGTAATCCAACAAATGCAGCGCCTGGGGGGCACTCTCGACGGTATCGGCCAGCAGCGGAGTGCTGCTCAGCGCAAGCAATGGCAGTACAAGCCAGGCCAGGAAACGGAACGGCGCAGTCATGAATGACTCTCGGTTGGTAATAAGAAGTAACACATTGTTCACTTCCAATGGCTTTGGCTCAAGGGCCGATGTGTTTGAGGGGCCGATTTTCATCGGATTTCATGCTTTGGAGGTGATGTCATAAAAACAGCATTTCAGAATTGAAAAGCCATTACATAGCCAAGCGCCATGTTTATAATCCCTCGCCTTCTTATCATTCGATGGCATAAAAGCTCCTCTTTTTATGAGGAACCGGCAGCGTCCCGACGCTTGTCCGTGGGATCGCTCCAGCCCGACCCGCACACCCCGGCTGCTATCAGGGAAGAAATGTTCATGGCATCCCGTGCCGTTTTTTCGGTCGCCCTTGGCGCGATCACCTTGTTGTCCGGCTGCTCGGCCTTTCGCAACTACGACAGTGAATTGGCCCAGACCAACCAGCAACTGGCGTCCGGCAACGTCGACGGCGCGTTGACCCTGCTGGAAAAGAACAACTCCAGCCAAGACAAAGACCTGCTGTATTACTTCGAGAAAGGTGAGCTGCTGCGTGCCAAGGGCGACTTGTCCGGCAGCCAGACAGCCTGGAACAGCGCCGACCAGCAGGTTGGCCAGTGGGAAGACGCGGTCAAGCTCGACTCGGCCAAGTACTTGGCCCAGTTCGGCAGTTTCCTGGTGAACGATAAAGTCCGCCGCTATGAAGGCTACGATTACGAAAAGGTCATGCTGACCACGCAGATGGCCCTGAATCTGCTGGCGGTGAATGACTTCGACGGCGCGCGGACCCAGATCAAGAAGACCCACGAACGCGAAGCGGTGATCGCCGACCTGCGGGACAAGGAATACCTCAAGCGCGAGGAAGAAGCCGAGAAACAAGGGGTCAAGACCGAATACAAGGACCTCCAGGGTTATCCGGTGGCCAGCCTCGACGCCCCGGAAGTGGTCAGCCTCAAGAACAGCTACCAGAGCGCGTTCAGCCATTACCTGGCCGGTTTCGTCTACGAAGCCCTGGGTGAAAAGGACCTGGCCGCACCGGGTTATCGCAAGGCCGCCGAACTGCGCCCCAACACTCCGTTGCTGGAGCAGGCCCTGCGCGACCTCGACAAACCCGCCGCCAAAAGCGATGACAGCGACATCCTGATCGTCGTGCAGAGCGGCCTGGCACCGTCCCGGGATTCGATCCGCATTCCCCTGCCCTTGCCGATCAGCGGCAACCTGGTGATCACGCCGTTGTCGTTCCCGCTGATCAAGCCCGACACCTCCACGGCCACCTTCGGCCAGATCGGTGTCGACGGCCGTCAGTTGGACCTGACCCAGCTCAATAGCACCACCGCCATGTCCCGCCGGGCCCTGCGCGACGACATGCCGGGCATCATCCTGCGCACCACCGTGCGCGCCGTCACCCGTGGCGTGGCGCAAAAGCAGATCAACGAAACCAACCCCCTGGCCGGCCTGGCCGTGGGTCTAACCTCGGCGGTACTCGAAGGCGCCGACACGCGGACCTGGCGCACCCTGCCCGACTATACCCAGGTGGTGCGCCTGCGCCTGAAGAAAGGCGAGCACCAGGTCACCTTGCCAAGCGCGGTGGGCGGTTCGGTGGTCAAGGTCACCGTCGACCAGCGCTACCAGGTCATCAGCCTGCGGGCGGTGGGCAACCAGGTGTTCGCCGGTGGCCTGGCGGCCCAGGTGATGCCAAGCGCCAACCCGACCGCCATTGCCCTCAAGCAACCTTAAGAACGGAGTCTTGTTCACATGCGTTTAAAACTGATCGCCGTCGGCGCCCTGGCCTTGCTGGCCGGTTGCGCCACCCCGCCGCCACCGGAGCCGGGCAGCGCCGCCAGCAAGGTCGTGGCGATGGGCAAGACCAAGAACATCGTGGTCGGCGCCATGCGCGTGGCCCGGGAAAACGGCTACCTGACCGTCAATGTCCAGTTGAGCAACACCAGCTACAACAACAAGACCATGTACTACCGCTTTGCCTGGCTGGGGCCGGAAGGCTTTCCGATCGCCGAGGAAGAAACCTGGAAAAGCCTGACGCTGTACGGCGAACAGACCAGCTTCCTGCCGGCCATCGCGCCCACACCCAAGGCCGTGGATTTCCGTTTGGAAATCAATACCCCTTAAAGACGCAAAAACTGTGGGAGCGAGCTTGCTCGCGATAGCGCTGGATCAGCCAGCCATGATGTGACTGACACACGGCTATCGCGAGCAAGCTCGCTCCCACAAAAAGCGCCCGAGTGACGCGTTATCCCTTTTTCAGTTTTCGAGAGCACCCACATGTTCGTACGCATTTCCTCCCTCGCCCTCGCCGCCCTGCTGGTCAGCGGCTGTGCCAACAACTCGCCGGTCCTGGGCAACAAGAACATCAGCTACGGCGATACCAAGGCCGTGGAAACCGTGACCAACGAGTTCGGCTCCACCGACCTGCAAATGATCGCCGAGTCCATGACCCGCTCCCTGGCCCAGTCCGGCATCCTGCAGGGTCGCCCAGTGGTCCAGGTCTATGACGTGAAGAACAAGACCAGCGAATACATCGACACCCGCGAAATCACCACCAGCATCAAGACCCAGCTGATGAAGACCGGCGCTGCCCGTTTCGCCAGCGACAACACCGCCATGGACAGCCAGGTCGACCAGCTCAAGCTGCAGAACCAGAGCGGCCTGTACAAGAAAAGCACCGTGGCCAAGACCGGCAACATGATCGCTGCCAAGTACCGCCTTGAGGGCTCCATCAGCTCGATCGTCAAGCGCAGCAGCGACTACAAGGACGTCTTCTACAAATTCAGCCTGCAATTGATCGACGTCGAGAGCGGTCTGGCCGAGTGGATGGACGAAAAAGAAATCCGCAAGACCACGGAGCGCTAAGCCATGCGCACATGGATAGGCATCATGGCCCTGGCCTGCGCATTTGGCGCGCAGGCGGCCCCAAAAGTCGCGGTGACCGACCTTGCGTACCAGGAACGGGTGGAGGAGTACATCCACACCGTTTCGGCGCAGAGCAACTTCCAGGCGAACCCCTACAGCGCCAGCGCTTCCTCGAGCTACGACGAGATGGAAGCCACCAGCAGCTACATCGAGCAGGGCGAACTGCGCAAGTTCACCGGCGACATCAAGGGCGAGATCCTGCGCAGCGGGATGTTCCAGCTGACCCAGGGGACGCCCCACACGGCGGCGTCCAATGGCGACGTCTATGACGTGATCAAGCGCATCAAGGCCGGGAACTTCAAGGGTGCCGACTACGTGCTGTTCGGCACGGTATCGGACATCGACTTCACCCGCGACATCAACGAGCTGGCCAATACCGACAGCTACTCGGCCGTGCTGGCGCTGACCCTGGTGGCGGATTTCAGCCTGATCAACACCAAGACCTACGAAATCACCTCGGCCTTTACAGCCATGGGCGAAGGCCAGGACACCAAGTTGCTGAACCACCGGGACGTGCGCATCAGCCTCAACCGTCCACGGGTGGTGCGCGAAGTGTCCAAGGCCCTGGGGGAAGACGTGGCGCGGCAGCTAAGCGAACAGCTTGGTGGCCCGAGCTACGAACAGCCCCGCGAGCCGGTGCAGCGCAATAACCTGCCTCGGGATACGGCGCCGGTAATCCTGCGCTGAATCACTGAGCGAATGCTCTGTGGCGCAGAGGTCTTGTGGGAGCAAGGCTATGTGGGAGCAAGGCTTGCCCGCGATGGAGCGACTCTATTCCTGAAAGACCTCATCGCCTCAATCGCGGGCAAGCCTTGCTCCCACAGTCTTGCTCCCACAGTCTTGCTCCCACATAGCCTTGCTCCCACCAAGCGCCCTCGGCAAAGGTTTTGCTTTATGCAGCGACCTTTCTGATCGTCGCCAGCAAACCCGCCGCGCCAATGAACAGACCCGCGAAGGCACGGTTCATCCGCCGTTGCTGTTTCGGGGTGCGCAACAGCCGCAGGACTTTGGACGCCAACCCGGTGTAGCCGGCCATGACGATGAGATCGACGACGATCATGGTGACGCCCAGGACCAGGTATTGCTGGATCAACGGTGCATGGGGATTGATGAACTGCGGCAACACCGCCAGCATGAACACCAGCGCCTTGGGGTTGCTGACGTTGACCAGAAAGCCGCGAAACACCAGTGCCAGGGGCTTGCCGATGGGCCGCGGGGCCGCGTCGTCAGTCATGTCACCGGGAATGGCTCGCCATTGTTTGACACCCAGGTAAACCAGGTAAGCCACGCCGAACCACTTGATCGCATAGAACGCGGTGGCCGACGCCGTGAGGATCGCGCCAACACCGGCGGCGACGATCACGATTTGCAACGCCAGGCCCAATTGCAGGCCCAAGGCGTTCCAGTAACCGCGCCAGAAGCCGTAGCGCAAGCCACTGGACATCGATGCAATGGCACCGGCACCTGGGGAAAGACTGATCACCCAACAGGCGGCAAAAAACGCCAGCCATGTTTCCAGCAACATTGCACACCTCGGCTCGGATTCGTCGAAACGACTAAGCTAATGCGCCGTCACGTCGTTGACCACCGTTTTTTGCCCAAGTATCTAAGCCAATGTGAACACCGTGGCGAGGGAGCTTGCTCCCGCCGGGCTGCGTAGCAGTCCCTTACTCGACGAGCCCACCCACCGGAAACGCTTCGCTGCCACGCCAGCGCCGCACCGAACGCTGGAAAAACAGGCTGTTGGGCACCTGCACCATGGCGCTGCCGGTGCCGAGTTCCTCGGGTTCGATCAGCGTGGTGTACAGCAGATTGATCGCCACCACGCGCCCCTTGATGCCGGGCTTGTCGGTGGTGTCCACCAGTTCGACCACATCGCCCAGGCGAAACGGTCCGACGGTGTAGATCAAAACGGCGCAGAACAGATTCGACAGCACGCTCCAGATGGCAAAGAACGCCACCGCCGCCACTGCGACGAAGCCCGACAGAGCCGTCCACAGCACTGTGGCCGAGACGCCCAGGCGTTCGAGCACCACCAGCACCGCAGTGCCCATGATCAGCCAGCGCAGCACGCCCCGCAGGATAATCACCAATTGCGGTGGGAGCGGGTAACGCTCGCCCAGGCCCGTGAGCGCACGCGCGACGAAGCGCTGCGAGACATAACCGGCCACCAGGATCAGCAGGATTTGCACACCGAGCCAGATCGGCTCGATCCACAGGACAGGGACAGGCAACGCCAACGCTTCCATCAGGACAACGCCTCCAGCTCCGCTTGCAGGGTTTCCAGCAGTTCCAGCGCTTGCATCCAAGCCTCCTCGAGCTCCGCTTCCCGAACCTTCAACCTGGCCTGTTCAGCCAGCAGGTCACGCAACTCATCCTTGCGCGCCGCCTCGTAGAGACCACTGTCGCCCAGGCTGGTTTCGATTTTCTGCAGCTTTTCATGCAGCTTGCCCAGCTCGGCTTCGAGCTTGTCGGCCTCGCGCTTGTGCGGCGCCAGTTGCTGACGCAACGCGGCGGCGGCCTGGCGCTGGGCCTTTTTGTCGGTCTTGTCCGGGTTGACCGGCGTGCTGCTGACCGGCGCGTTGCGCTGGCGGTATTCCACCAGCCAGCGAGCGTAGTCTTCCAGATCGCCGTCGAACTCCTCGACCTTGCCGTCGGCGACCAGGAAGAAATTATCCGTGGTGCTCTTGAGCAAATGCCGATCGTGGGACACCACCAACACCGCACCACTGAATTCCTGCAGGGCCATGGTCAGGGCCAGGCGCATTTCCAGGTCCAGGTGGTTGGTCGGTTCGTCGAGCAGCAACAGGTTCGGCCGGCCCCAGGCGATCAACGCCAGCGCCAGGCGTGCCTTTTCGCCACCGGAGAAATTCAACACTGGCTCGTCGATGCGCGCCCCGCGGAAATCGAAACCGCCGAGAAAATCGCGCAGGACCTGTTCACGCTCGGTCGGCGCCAATCGTTGCAGATGCAGCAACGGGCTGGCCTTGGAATCCAGGGAGTCGAGTTGGTGCTGGGCGAAGTAGCCAACGACGGTGTTTTCGCCTCGGGTCAAACGCCCAGCCAATGGCTGGAGTTCGCCAGAGAGGTTTTTGATCAGGGTCGACTTACCGGCACCGTTGGGGCCCAGCAGACCGATCCGCGCCCCCGGGGTCAGTTGCAGCTTGACCTTCTCCAGCACGGTCTTGTCGCCGTAGCCCAGGCGCGCGTCGGACAGGTCGATCAACGGGCTGGAAATCTTGCTCGATTCGCGGAAGACAAAATCGAACGGTGAATCGACGTGGGCCGCCGACAGCTCTTCCATCCGCTCCAGCGCCTTGATCCGGCTCTGGGCCTGGCGGGCCTTGGTGGCCTGGGCCTTGAAGCGGGCGATGTAGCTTTCCATGTGCGCACGTTGCGCCTGTTGCTTCTCGTAGGCCTGCTGTTGCTGGGCCAGGCGTTCGGCACGAGCGCGCTCGAAGGCGCTGTAGCCGCCGCGGTACAAGGTGAGCTTGCGCTGGTCGACATGGGCGACGTGATCCACCACCGCGTCGAGGAAATCGCGGTCGTGGGAAATCAGCAGCAGCGTGCCCGGGTAACTCTTGAGCCAGTCTTCGAGCCAGATAATGGCGTCGAGGTCCAAGTGGTTGGTCGGCTCATCGAGCAACAGCAGATCCGAAGGGCACATCAGGGCCTGCGCCAGGTTCAGGCGCATCCGCCAGCCACCGGAGAAGTCCCCGACCTGGCGGTCCATCTGTTCATTGGTAAAGCCCAGGCCGGCGAGCAATTTGCGCGCGCGGGCATCGGCGGTGTAGCCGTCGGCACTGTCGAGTTCCGCGTGCAGGCGGGCCTGTGCGGCACCGTCGTGGGCCGCTTCGGCCGCTGCCAGGTCGTGTTGCACCTGGCGCAGGCGCAGGTCGCCATCGAGCACGTAGTCCACCGCCAGGCGCTCGAGGGTGTCGACCTCCTGGCGCATGTGAGCGATACGCCAGTCGGCCGGCAGCAGGCAATCGCCCGAGTCCGGGTGCAGCTCACCGCGCAGCAAGGCGAACAGGCTCGATTTGCCGGCGCCGTTGGCACCGATGAGGCCGGCTTTGTGGCCGGCGTGCAGGGTCAGCTCGGCGTCTTCTAGCAGACGTTGCGGGCCACGCTGTAAAGTCAGGTTCTGAAGTCGGATCATAATGGCGGCGGAGTCTACCAGCTTCGCTCGCAACTGGCGCGAGTAGCACGATGTCCCCTGACCTGTGGAGCTTTTCCCTCGACCTCTATGCCAAGCCTGGCGTAGAGCCTGCGTGCCTGGCGTCACAAGACGCCGGCGCCAACGTCTGCCTGCTGCTTTGCGGCCTGTGGCTGGCGCAACGCGGCGTGACCTGCGATGAACACCGTCTGCAGCAGCTTCGACAAGTGGCCGAGCCGTGGGATGCCGAGGTGGTGCGGCCACTGCGCACGCTTCGCAACCAATGGAAAGCCGGCGCCCTCCAGGACACGGCACTCAATGGCCTGCGCGAACAGGTCAAGCAACTGGAATTGGCAGCCGAACGGCGATTATTGGAGCGATTGGAAGCGCTGGCCAAGGATTGGCCGGGGGCACAACAGAACGATTCAGCCCAATGGCTGCGGGGGCTGGCGGCGAATGCCAAACCAGCGAGCCGCGACGCGCTGCATCAGCTGCGCGTCGCGGTGTCCGGCACTTAGGAAGCGCTGGTTGGGGTGCTGCTGGTGGTCGGCGCAACGGCGGCTGGGCTGGTCGCCGTGGCCGGAGTGCTGGCGGTTGGCGCAGGTGTCGCGGTCGGAGCCTGTGTCGCTGGCTTGGCGGCTGGCGCAGTCGCAGGTTTTGCAGCGGCTGGTTTTTTCACGGCCGGTTTCGCGGCGGGCTTGGCGACCGGTTTAGCAGCAGCTGGCTTCGCGGCGGCTGGCTTGGCAGCCGTTGGCTTCGCGGCAGCAGGTTTGACAGCGGCCGGTTTGGCAGCGGGTTTAGCCGCCACTTTGGCAGGCGCTTTGGCAGCGACGGGTTTGGCAGCGGTTTTCGCAGCAGGCTTGGCCGCAGCCGTTTTGGTTGCCGCAGGCTTGGCCGCTGGCTTGGCGGCAGCAGGTTTGGCAGTGGATTTCACCGCCGCTTTGGCAGCCGGTTTAGCGGCTGCGGTTTTCGGCGTGGCAGGTTTTGCGGCGGCGGTTTTGGCGGCAGCTTTTGTTGCCGGTTTAGCGGCTGGTTTAGCAGCGGCTTTTACAGCGGGCTTGGCAGCAGCAGGTTTAGCGGCCGCCGTTTTTGCGGCTGGCTTGGCAGCAGCCTTGGCCGCTGGTTTTTTGGCCGCCGTTTTTGCAGCGCTGGCAGCGACGGGTTTGGCAGCCGGCTTGCTGGCGGCTTTGGCCGGTGCTTTGGCGGCAGGCTTGGCAGCGACTTTGGCCGGTGCTTTTGCCACGGCGGGTTTAGCCGCCGGCTTCTTGGCCGATACAGCGGCAGGTTTGGCGGCACGAAGCGACAGCGCCTTGCCCGCGGCTTCTTGCACGCGACCGACACCCTGGGCCAATTTCAGGCTTTCCTGGGCATCACGCTTGAGTTGCAGAATGTAGGCGCGGGTTTCGGACTGACGATCCTTCAAGGCATCGAGCAGGTCTTCGAGTTCTTTCACGACATCTTTGGCCTTGGCTTGTGCCTTGGCCTTGCCAGCGGTGGCTGCGTCTTGCAATTTGGTGCGCGATTTGTGCAGTTTTTCCTGCGCTTTGCCGCGTTGCTTTTCCAGTTTGGCGAGCAGTTTTTCAGCATCAGCCAGGGCTTGGGAGCAGGCATTTTCCAGATGTTCGAGCAGGCTGCCCGAGAGTTGTTGGAGCAAGTGCAACGGAGTGTTTACAGGCTTCTTGGTGGCCGACATGGTTTACCTCCTGACTGACGTGAGTGCGGCTCATACTAGACCTCTGCTTCAACCGCCGCTAGGGCATGTTGACACTACATAAGACGTTGCGTTGCAAGGGACGAAAAATCTTCTGCGCCAGTGTCTTGGCAATCCACCTCTACAGATATCGGCACTGGCATAATTCCTCGATTCGAGGCCGGAGAGCACACATGTCGCGTCACCTGTTTTTATTCCTGTGCATGGCTTGCGCCACGGCCCAGGCCGTTGAAAAAACCAACGCAAATGATGCCCACGATTTGGCTTACAGCCTGGGCGCCAGCCTCGGCGAACGCCTGCGCCAGGACGTGCCGGACCTGCAGATCAAAGCCTTGGTCGAAGGCTTGCAACAGGCCTACCTGGGCAAACCGCTGGCCCTGAAAGATGAACGCATCGAACAGATCCTGGCCGAGCACCAAGCGCAACTGAACGCGCCATCGGCAACGCCGCAGATCGACACCGCGTTGAAAACCGAGCAGAAATTTCTCACCGAAGAAAAAAGCCGGCCCGGGGTTCAGCAACTTGCAGACGGCATTCTGCTGACTGAAATCAAACCAGGCCATGGTGCGAAGGCCGGCCCTCACGGCAAGGTCCAGGTGCTGTACACCGGTCGACTGCCGGACGGCACCGTGTTCGATTCCAACCGCCAGGCACAGTGGTTCAATCTCGACAGCGTGATTGACGGTTGGCGCAGTGCATTGCCGCAAATGCCGGTCGGCGCGAAATGGCGACTGGTGATTCCCTCGTCCCTGGCCTATGGCGCCGAAGGGGCCGGGGATGTGATCCCGCCGTACACGCCATTGGTGTTTGAGATCGAGTTGCTGGGCGCGACAACCTGAGGCTGGCCCAATAAAAAACGGTGCGCAATGCGCACCGGTTTTTCAGGACCGCGAACCCTCAAGCCTGGACGGTATCTTCTTCCTTGTGAGCGGTGTGCAGCACTTCGATCAGACAATCTTCCAATTCGAAACGCTCGTGCAACAAACCGCCCAGCTCCTTGAATTTTTCCGCCACACACTTGCCTTCATCGCACAGGTCGTTGAACGCCAGCAGCTTCTCGGTGATGACATCGATGCGCGGGTAGATCGTCTCGGCCAGTTCCAGGCCGCGCTTGTCGTTGAAGGCCTTGGCCTCGCCCGTCAGTTGTTCATAGATCTCGAAATGACCGGCAGACACATAGTCGACCAGCACGCCGCAGAATTCCTGCAAGGGTTTGCGGCTTTCGCTCAGGGCTTCAGGCCTGGCACCGAGCGCATCGTAGGCCCGAACCAGTTCGTGACGCTCCTGCAGCCAGCGGTCGATCAGCTGATGCACCCCACCCCAGCGTTCCTGAGCATTCTGACAACTTTCGAGCATGGTGATTTCTTCCCTTGTGAGTCATGCCACTCGCAGCCTGTGCACGTCTGATGATCAGGGACAAGCCAGACACAACATGATCGAGCGACACAATTCCAATGACACGTGCGGGCCAGATTATGCCCGCACGACAATGGCTTCAAGGTACGCAGGAGATAAAGTTCATACAAGTGTTTAATCCAGGGCCCGGACCAACTGCGACGTCTCGCCGCTGAGCGGTTGTACCAGAGCACTCCAGACAAGGCGCAGCAGCAGATAGGTCATCGCACTGGACACCGCGAGAAAAAACAGCAGGCTCCACTCGGGGATGCTCAGGTCGAGCAACGTCCAGGTGATATTCGCGCAGTCGACGGTACCGTCGAGGACACGCTGCAGCGCACACCACCAGGAACCCGTCGGGTTGAGCTGCATCGAGCAATCGGACAACGGCTCGAACGAATGACCTTGCATCAAGACCTGACGCCAGGCCAGGACCATTCCTCCCGTCGCAGAAACCAACCCTGCCGCCCCATAGAAAAAGCTGCCCCTTTGACCTGGACCGTGTACGCACGCCACAAGGCTGTTCGCCAGGAACAGCATCAGACACAACCGCTGCAAGACACACAGGCTGCAAGGCGTCAGGCCAACCGAATATTCCAGATACGTGCTGATGCCCAAAGCCAGGGCGGCGGCGATGGAAGCCATGAGAAACAAGAAGCGTGAGCTGGCCAAAGACATGGCGATTCCGTAACAGAAGAGACAAGCAGTTACGGTAGAGGAAAGCCCTCGGGCCTTTCAAGGCAGCCCCGCGCAGACACTTCACCAAGGGTGTAGGGAATTCCCGACAGGCCGAAGAGGATTCGGCGCGGTCGGTTGTAGGACTTTGCCGAAGGTATAACCAAAGCCCCAAAACCGGGGCGGTATTCGCACCCCTTATTCAAGGTTTCCACCAACCCGTGGAGAGGAAGCCTGGGGGGACGTCATCGCGAGCAAGCTCGCTCCCACAGGGGGTTGGCGGTTGCCAGGGATCAAATGTGGGAGCGAGCTTGCTTGCGATGGCGATCTTCAATTCACCACAGGCCTCTCAGCCGAGCGGGAGCAAGCTCCCTCGCCACAATGATTCATGCCACGTTCAAGAATGGGTCATGCCCCTCTCACGTCGACAAGACCTGGGCCGGAACCGGCAGCGGCGCGGCGAGCAGCCGCTCATCCAACAGTCCCAACCCCTCCTGGAACAACTGGTTGCTGCGCTCGGCATCTCCCAGTTGCGCCAGCAGGCGCGCCAGTTCGGCGCAGGCTTCGGGATTGCGCTGGACCCGCAAGCTGCTTTCCAGATAATCCCGCGCCTTGCCCCACAAGCTGTTCTGCAGGCATAGGCGCCCCAGGGTCAGCAGCAGGCTCGGATCGGCCGGGTGGTCCTTGAGCCAGCCTTCGGCCGCTTGCAACTGGCGGATCGGATCATTGCCGCGAACCAACCCATACAGCCGCGCCAGGTGACTGTCATAGTGACGCTTGAGTGCGCCGCGCAGCACCTCTTCGGCCTCGACCTGAGCGCCCAACTGGCGCAGTTGCTCGGCATAGGCCAGCACCAGCGCCGGCTCCTGGCGTTGCGCGGAGGTCAGTTGCTGCCAGGCGCGATTGAGCGACTGCAAGCCGACGCTGCCATCCTCTTCACGGTGGGCCGCCAGGGTCAGGTTTTCACCCCAGGCACGCCGCTCCAGTTCAGCCAACTCGGCCGGCGGCAGGACTTTATCCTTGCGCAACTCCGGCAACAGCCGGATCACCGCCGACCAATCGCCGCGCTGCTGGTGCAGCCGTTGCAATTGACGCAGCACCTGGACGTTATGAGGATGGCGCTCATGCATGGCCTGCAGCGTGCTCAATGCGCCGTCCGTGTCGCCTCGGTCCGTCTGCAGTTGAGCGTGCGTCAGGGCAATGGCCAGTTCCGCCTGGGGCTGACGCTCCAGGGCGCGCTCCAGCAAACTGTCGCTCTGTTCGTAAAGCCCTTGTTCGTTGGCCGCACGGGCGGCACCCAGGTAATAGAGCAGCGGCTGGCGCTCGGCTTCGGCGGCACGATGCAGATGGCGCTGGGCACTGGCCCAGCGACCTTCGGCCAGGTCCAACTGGCCATGCTCGATCGCCACTTGCACCCGACGACTGCGGTTGCGCCGCGACCACGGATTGACCACGCCGCTGGACGTGGTCACCAACCCGATCAGCGCCCGCAGGCCTCGCCACACCAGCCAGAGCACCGCCACCAGGGCCAGGGTGACCCACAGGCCAGCTTCATAACGGAAGTTCTTGTACGCCACCAGCACGTAACCCGAATGCTCGGCAATCGCCACGCCCAGCAAACCGGCGGCGGCGATGACCACGAACAGAATCACGTAGAGACGCTTCATGGCGTGGCCTCCTGCGCGCCTGGCGCGGGCAGCGGCTTGACCGATTCCTGGGTATTGAGATTGCGGCGCTCAAGGTAGGCCTGGACGCTGCTCAGCGTGCCCGTCAGGTCCGGGGTGACCACCGTCACCGGTTGCTTGGACAACTCACCCACGCGTTCGAGCATGATTTTGCTTTGCGGATTGTCCTGGTTGAAGTTGTTCTTCAACACGTCCCGCGCCTCGGTCAGCGCCTGGGTGTAGACCGGTGCCTGACCATTGAGGGCGGCCCATTGCGCCTGCTCCAACGCCAGGCTGAGGGCCAGGCGCACTTGCACGAGGCTTTGCCCGGCCAGCAGCGGACGGACGTTCTCGTCGGCGTTGAAGTCGATGCGGATATAGCGCGAGATCTGGTCCCACCACTGTGCCCACCGGCTGGCACCATCGCCATCGGCGGTCAGGCCCAGCAACGATTCACCGCGGTCCTTGTACTCGGGCGCCAATTCGGTCAGTTGCAGCACCTGGTCACGCAGGGCGCCCAGTTGCAGGAACAGCCCGGTGCGATCCGGCTGTTCGGTACTGCGCAGCGCAGCGAGGGTCTTGGCCAGTTGCTCGCGGGCGGCGAACGAACCGGGGTCGTTCTGCTCGCGCAGGATTTCGTCAGCACCCTGGACCAGCGCCTGAGCACTGGTGATGTCTTGCAAGGCGGAAAGACGCAGGCTGGCCAGGCGCAACAGATGCTCGGCCTCCGCCAGGCGCCAGTCCTTGCGGCTGGCACCCAGCACGGTTTCCAGGCGCTGGTTCAAGTGCTGCTGATCACCTTGCAACTGGGCCACCTGGCGGCGCCGCTCCTCCAGCTCTTCGGCCGGAGGCAATTGCGCCAGGCGCTCGCTCAGGCGTTGCTCGTTGAGCTTGAGGGTCTGAGCCTGGTCGCTCAGCGCCTGGACCTGGGCGGATTGTTGCTGGTTATTGGTTTGCAGGTGACGGACCTGCCACACGCCCCAACCGCCTACGGCGACCCCGGCGGCGCCGAGCAGCAAGGCAACAATGGCCAACCCGTTGCCGCGACGCGGCGCCACTGGGGGCGGGGTTTCAACCGGCGCATCGATCGCTGGCTGGTCTAGATCTTCTTTTGGCAAGGCTGTTTCGCTCACGTATCCATCCTTTGCATTAGAAAACGGCACGGAGTGTTCCCGTAACGCCGCCAGCAAAGCCGCGGCATTGGCGCCACGGCAATCCACAACTGTTCGGGCCCCGGCGGCACGCGCCATCTCGGCAACCCTTGGGCTTGGAACAAACAACGGTAACCGCGCCAGGGCCGGCCACGCATCGCCGGCCAGCCGCTGCAGATGCTCAAAGCCCTGCCCACTGCTGACCACCAGTGCGTTCAAGCGTTCCGCTTCGACTATCGCCGGCAACGCCCCTTCGCCATAACTGGGCAAGTGGCGGCGGTACAACTCCAGGTAATCGACACTAGCACCTTGCTCGCGCAAACGCTCTGCCAGCAAGCCACGCCCACCTTCGCCCCGCACGATCAAGACCTTGGGGTCGGGCCGCGAAACAGCCTGGCGCAAGACCAAGTGCTCCAGCAAGGCTTCGCTGTCATCGCCGTTATCAGGATAAAACACCGTGAGGCCGGCATCGGCAAGGATCTGTCCGGTGGCCGCGCCCACGCTGAACCACGGTTGGTCTGGAGGCTGGGGCCAGTATTGGCGCAGCAGCTCGACGCACAGGCGTGCGGCAGGTTTGCTGACCACAATCACCGCAGCGTATTGGTCCAGTGCCTGGAAGGTCGCCCGTCCGGCATCGGACAGCGGGACCGGCTCGATCTCCAGCAACGGCAGGCTGCTGCTGTAGACCCCCGCTTCGGCCAAGGCAGCCGCCAGCGCCGACGACTCGTCCGCCGGCCGGGTGAGCAACAGCCGCCAACCCGTCACGCGTGGCCGGCCTCGCCGTAGACCGCCTTGAGAATGTCGGCGGCGCCCTGGCTCAGCAGATCTTCAGCCACCCGCACGCCCAACGCTTCGGCATCCTGGCGCGGTGCCCGGGCTTCGGCGCTGAGCAGCCGGCCACCGTTGGGATCCCCCACCAGGCCACGCAACCAGACCTGTTCGCCTTCCAGCACGGCGTAACAGGCGATTGGCACTTGGCAGCCGCCATTGAGGTGTTTGTTCAGCGCGCGTTCGGCGAATACTCGCGTGGCGGTGTCGGCATGGTGCAGCGGCGCCAGCAGGGCATGGATGTCGCTGTCGGCGCTGCGGCACTCGATACCCACCGCCCCTTGCCCACCGGCCGGCAGGCTGTCGTCGACGCTGATGGCCGAGGTGATGCGGTCTTCGAAGCCCAGGCGGATCAGGCCGGCGGCGGCGAGGATGATGGCGTCGTACTCGCCGGCATCGAGCTTGGCCAGGCGCGTGTTGACGTTGCCGCGCAGGAAACGGATTTGCAGGTCCGGACGACGTGTCAGCAATTGGGCCTGGCGACGCAGGCTGGACGTGCCGACCACGCTCCCGGCAGGCAGCGCCTCGAGGCTGGAAAACGTGTTGGAGACGAACGCATCGCGGGGGTCTTCCCGCTCGCAGATGCAAAACAGGCCCAGTCCTTCGGGAAAGTCCATGGGCACGTCTTTCATCGAATGCACGGCGATGTCGGCTTCGTTGTCCAGCAGCGCGGTTTCCAGCTCCTTGACGAACAGGCCCTTGCCGCCGATTTTCGACAGCGGCGAATCCAGCAGCTTGTCACCGCGACTGACCATGGGCACCAGGGTCACGATCAGGCCGGGATGGGCCGCTTCCAGGCGGGCTTTGACGTATTCGGCCTGCCAGAGGGCCAAGGCACTTTTACGGGTGGCGATGCGGATCTCGCGAGGGGACATGGATCAATCCGTACTTAAAAGATACGGCAGATAATAACAGCTCAGTCAAAACCGCTTTGATTTGAATCACGACCCCAAGGCCTCCCTGGCCGCCAGATCCCGGAAATGAAACGCGCTGGACGCCTTGGACCGCCTGGCTTAAAGCTGCTGCATCATCTTGCGCACGCCGGCCACGTGCCGCCGGCTGACAATCAGCGCGTCGCCATTGAGGCCTTTGAGGAACAACTGGAAATGTCCAAGGGGGGTGCGTTGCAAGCGCTCGATGCGCTCGCGGGCCACGAGGGCGTTGCGGTGGATGCGTACGAAGCGTTCGCCGAATTCGTCTTCAAGGGCCTTGAGGGGTTCGTCCAGCAACACTTCGCCACTCTCATGGCGCAAGGTCACGTATTTATGGTCGGCAATGAAGTAGACCACCTGGTTCAAGGGGATCAGCTCGATGCCTTTGCGGGTGCGCGCACTGATGTGGCTGCGCGGACCGCTACCGCTTTCGGCGGCCGGACGGGTCAGCGCCGCCAGTTGCACACGGTTGGGGCGCTCGGCCTTGCGCAAGGCGTCGAGCAACGCCTCGGACGTCACCGGCTTGATCAGGTAGCCCACGGCACCGGCCTGCAACACCTCGGGGGGAAAGTCGTCCCGGGTGGTACAGAACACCACGGAGGGCGGCGACTCTCGCTCGCACAACTTCGCCGCCACCTGCAGGCCGTCCAGGCCAGGCATGCGAATGTCGAGCAGCACGATATCCGGCTTGTGGCTGTCAATAAGGGCCAATGCCTCGTCGCCATTGGTGGCGCTCGGCTCCAGGACACTGTAACCCTCGAGCTCGCCAACCATTCGGTTCAGGCGCTCGCGGGCCAGTGGTTCGTCATCAACGATCAGGACATTCATATTGCGCTGGATTCCTGCGTGAGTCTCGCACAAGGATAGCGTAGACAGGGGAAGTGACATCCGTCACCGCGATCCACGCTAAGACTCGTTCGAGGGCCAAAAAGTGCCGCGAGGCGGTTGTCTATCTTTACCAGCGCTTGCCGACCGATGCCCGAGGCCCGTTGTCGCACGGCGTCGCCGTAGGGATTGTTAACTGTCGATCTGACCAATATGAGCTCCCCCTTCTTCTATTTGTCCGGTGCGCCATGGATGGAAAAAGCAAAAGTCCTACCGTCCACTGTAGACGGTTGCCACGACGATATTGCTCAATCGAAAAATATCGTTGTGCGAAAACCTTCTTGGATCCCAGGCTTGGAGCGAAAAAACCTGCCGACCAGTGCCAGCGCCAGTCCCGGCAACCCTGCTATCATCCGCCGCAGCCTTTAACCGCTACTTTTTCCACAGCCGATCACGAGCGAATTCATGAGCACTGACAAGACCAATCAGTCCTGGGGCGGCCGCTTCAGTGAACCCGTCGACGCCTTCGTCGCCCGCTTCACCGCCTCCGTCAACTTCGACCAGCGCCTGTATCGCCACGACATCATGGGTTCGATCGCCCACGCCACCATGCTGGCCAAGGTCGGCGTGCTGACCGATGCCGAGCGCGACAGCATCATCGACGGCCTGAAGACCATCGAGACGGAAATCGAAGCCGGCCAGTTCGACTGGCGCGTCGACCTTGAAGACGTGCACATGAACATCGAAGCACGCCTGACCGACCGCATCGGCGTGACCGGCAAGAAGCTGCACACCGGCCGTAGCCGTAACGACCAGGTCGCCACCGACATCCGCCTGTGGCTGCGCGATGAAATCGACCTGATCCTGGGCGAAATCACTCGCCTGCAAAAAGGCCTGTTGGAACAAGCCGAGCGCGAGGCCGAGAGCATCATGCCGGGGTTCACGCACCTGCAAACCGCTCAACCTGTAACGTTTGGGCATCACATGCTGGCCTGGTTCGAAATGCTCAGCCGCGACTACGAGCGCCTGGTGGACTGCCGCAAGCGCACCAACCGCATGCCCCTGGGCAGCGCCGCGCTGGCCGGCACCACGTACCCGATCGATCGTGAATACACCGCGCAGTTGCTGGGCTTCGACGCCGTGGGCGGCAATTCGCTGGATAACGTTTCGGACCGCGATTTCGCCATCGAATTCTGCGCCGCCGCGAGCATCGCGATGATGCACCTGTCGCGCTTCTCCGAAGAGCTGGTGCTGTGGACCAGCGCGCAGTTCCAATTCATCGATTTGCCCGACCGCTTCTGCACCGGCAGCTCGATCATGCCGCAAAAGAAAAACCCCGACGTACCGGAGCTGGTGCGCGGCAAGAGTGGCCGGGTGTTCGGCGCACTGATGGGCCTGTTGACCCTGATGAAAGGCCAGCCGCTGGCCTACAACAAGGACAACCAGGAAGACAAGGAACCGCTGTTCGACGCCGCCGATACCTTGCGCGACTCGCTGCGGGCCTTCGCCGACATGATCCCGGCCATCAAGCCCAAGCACGCGGTGATGCGCGAAGCGGCCCTGCGTGGCTTCTCTACCGCCACCGACCTGGCCGACTACTTGGTGCGCCGTGGCCTGCCGTTCCGCGATTGCCATGAGATTGTCGGCCATGCCGTGAAGTACGGCGTGGACACCGGCAAGGACCTGGCGGAAATGAGCCTGGACGAACTGCGCCAGTTCAGCGACCAGATCGAGCAGGACGTGTTTGCGGTGCTGACCCTCGAAGGCTCGGTCAATGCCCGTGACCACATTGGCGGCACGGCGCCGGCGCAGGTCAAGGCGGCCGTGGTGCGTGGCCAGGCGCTGATCGCCAGCCGCTAAAAGCCAAAAGCATCGCGAGCAAGCTCGCTTCCACAGTGGATCTCCAGTGAACACAAATATTGTGAACATGTAGAGATCCCATGTGGAAGCGAGCTTGCTTGCGATAGCGCCCTTCAGAACATCGAAAAACTCACTTCTTGGCGGCAATCATCGCCAAAAACGCCGGCATCTCTGCCTCCCTGTCCGCCGCAATCCGCTGTACGTTCGGGTTTTGCTCCAAGCGCTCCATCAGCGCCTTGGCCGCCGGCATGTCCGCCAGCAAATCGATATCGAAGACCTTCCTGCCCACTTGCAAGGCCAGCGAAAGGCTGTAGTAGAAATACAGGTCGGCAAGGCTCAGGCTATCGCCCGCCACGTAGGGCGAGAATTTGCCGTGCCGGCCAAGCGAGGCGAACCCCAGCAACAATTCGGCCTTGGACTTTTCCTTGATGGCATCGGCAACCGACATGCCAAAAAACGCCTCGCCATAGCAGGCCCGCCCCGGCAGCTCGATGTACAGCTCGATTTCCCGGCACAAGGCCAACACCTGGGCGCGCTCGAACGGGTCGGCCGGCAGCAGGGCCTCACCCGGTTGGGTTTGCTCGATGTATTCGAGGATGACGCTGGTCTCGTTGATAAAACCCTGCTCGGTCTTCAGCACCGGCACCTTGCCACGCGGGCTGATGGCCAGGGCTTCCGGCGTCTGGTTGCCAAAGAACTGCACTTCTTCGAAGGGCACGCCCTTCTCCAGCAGCGCCAGCTTGACCATGTTGTAATAATTACTGACAGAGAAACCATAAAGCTTGAGCATTACAAAGCCTCCAGGCCGTGCGGGGTTGGCAGCCTTGCGTTATAGACCGTCGGGGCATTTCCTGCCAGGCGCATCACGCCGCTGAATGCAGGTAAACTGGCGACCTTTCTTACAGGAGCCTGCCATGAGCGAGCCAACCGATATCGATAGCGACGAAGAAGAATTCGTCGAGGACACGCTGATCGAGGCGATTGAAAACCAGATCGCAAGTGACAACCCCCCAGCGGCCAAGGCCGTTTTCAATAAATTGACCCTGGTGGGTTATGAACGCGAAGAAATTCTCAACCTGATGGCCCATGTGCTGGCGGTGGAAATCGACGCGATCCTGGAAGAGGATCGTGCGTTCAATACCCAGTGGTACGAAGCCGCCTTGCGCAACTTGCCTGAGTTGCCGCCGGAAAAGAACTGATCCGAAAGGCAACGCTGCCCCTGTGGCGAGGGAGCTTGCTCCCGCTGGGCTGCGCCCTGTAGGAGCTGCCGAAGGCCGCGATCTTTTGATCTTGATCTTTCACTTGGGACTCAAGCGCCAGGGGAAAGATCGCAGCCTCGTTGCACTCGACAGCTCCTACACAGCTCCTAAGGGGCCACAAAGAATCGCTTTAAACAAAAAAAGCATGCCACTGACACTGGACAGCTCGGCCGAGTGCGCTCACCTTAGTGACGCTGTCGACCAAATTCCTAGAAAGTCTGGAGTCCTTATGTCGCTTACCCCTGAGCTGGTTGCCGAACTGGAAATCCTTGCACTCTTCAACCTGGACAGTTCCCAGGAAGGCCTGAAAATTCATCAGACCGCTGCCCCTAAAGCGATTGCCGCTGCCCAACGCTTGTACGAGAAAGACCTGATCACCCAGCCCGACGGTGGTTACCTGACCAGCCTGGGACGGGACGCCGCCCAAAATGTCCAAACCGTCCTGACGATACTCAGCGTTCAACAAGAAGCCGCCTGACCCTCCTGCCGCCCACGGAAATCTCCTCTACGGGATTTCCGCAGGCGCACTTACGCCCGGCGTAAAAAACCGCCATCAAAAATCCTGTTTTCAGCTTAAGTATTCCCAAGATCGGGCGCTAACCTGCCATCACCCCACGTTCGACGCCGCGAGCCGGTTTGAGCAGACATGACCCGCAATCACGAAATACGCCCCGATCTGGACGAGGGAATCGACCGCAAGGTGCTGAGCCAGTTGCGCGCACGTTTTCTCAAGCTCAACACCGTACGGATAGAGCGCGCCCTCGAAGGCCTGTCGCCCCGCCAGCAAGGCGTGCTGACGCTGCTGCCGCTGTTTTTTCATGTCAACCATCCGCTGCTGCCTGGCTACGTCTCCGGCAGCACACCTGCCGGGCTGTCGAACTACGAGCCTGACGCCAACGTCCTTGCCGAAGCCCAGCGGCTGACCCGTTCGTTTTCCTACAAGCCGCGGCACGGCAGCAACCCGCCGCGGCCGATCCTTGGCCTGTTCCTGATGGGCAGCCTCGGTACCCTGGCCCAGGCCGACCAGAGCGACATGGACGTGTGGGTGTGCCACGGGCCAGACCTGAGCGACGATGAACTGGCCGAGCTGCGCAAGAAATGCCAGTTGCTGGAGATCTGGGCCGCGACCCAGGGCGCCGAAGCTCACTTTTTCCTGATCGACCCGGAGCGTTTCGTGCGGGGCGAGCGGGACAACCAGCTCAGTTCCGACGATTGCGGCACGACCCAGCACTACCTGCTGCTGGACGAGTTCTACCGCACCGCGATCTGGCTGGCCGGGCGCACACCGATCTGGTGGCTGGTGCCGGTCTATGAAGAAGAAAACTACGAGCAGTACACCCACACACTGATGTCCAAACGCTTCATCCGCGCGGATGAAACCCTGGACCTGGGGCACCTGGCCTACATTCCACCGGGCGAATTCGTCGGCGCTGGGCTCTGGCAGTTGTTCAAGGGCATAGAATCGCCCTACAAGTCCGTGCTCAAGCTGCTGCTGACCGAGGTCTATGCCAGCGAACACCCGAACGTGCGCTGCCTGAGCCTGCGCTTCAAGCAGGCCGTGTTCGCCAATCGCCTGGACCTGGAAGAGCTGGACCCGTACATGGTGGTTTACCGCCGCATCGAGGAATACCTCAATGCCCGTGGCGAACCCGAACGCTTGGAGTTGATCCGCCGCGCGCTGTACCTGAAGGTCAATCGCAAACTCACCGGCCAGGCGCGCAGCAGTGGCTGGCAACGGGTACTGCTAGAGCGACTGGCCCGGGAATGGGGTTGGGACCAGCGTCAACTGGCGTTGCTGGACAGCCGCAGCCAGTGGAAAGTCCGCCAGGTCAGCCACGAACGGCGCGCACTGGTCAACGAACTCACCCACAGCTACCGCTTCCTGACCCAGTTCGCCCGTACCGAGAAAACCGTCAGCCTGATCAACAAGCGCGACCTCAACGTGCTTGGCCGGCGCTTGTACGCCGCCTTCGAGCGCAAGGCCGACAAGGTCGAGTTCATCAACCCCGGCATTGCCCCGGACCTGGCCGAAGACACCCTGACGTTGGTGCAGTCACCCAACAAGAAAGAACCGGGGCAGAACCAGTGGGCGCTGTACAACGGCAGCCTCAACGCCCTGGAATGGGAGAACTTCGCGCCCATCAAGCGTTGCCGCGAATTGCTGGAGCTGTTGACCTGGTGCCACCGCAACGGCGTGATCGACAGCAGCACGCGTCTGGCGCTGCACCCAGGTGACAGCGACCTGAGCGAGTTCGAACTGTTCAACCTGCTGGGCAGTCTGCAACAGTCCATCGCCCTGCCCCTGGCCACGGTGGATGAAGCGCAATTGCTGCGCGCCAGCGTGCCCAGCGAAGTGTTGATTCTGGTGAACGTCGGCGTCGACCCGCTCAAGCACCACCGCGACCTGAACATCCTGATGACCACCGAGCGGACCGACTCCCTGAGCTATGCCGGGGTTCGGGAAAACCTGGTGCTGACCCTCGACCAGGTCACGCTCAACAGTTGGAATGAGGTGCTGGTCAACCGTTTCGACGGCGAACACGCCCTGCTCGATTGCCTGCGCGACTACCTCAACGACCTGCCCGTCACCCAGCGCCAGCCGCGCTTGCAGGTGCGCTGCTTCTGCCACAACCGCGCCCAATTCATTGCGCGGCGCGTCGAAGACGTCATCGAAACGGCGCAGACCCTTCTGTTGAGCAGGCTCAATCACCGTTATCTGCTTCAGGTCCAGCAGCACTATCACGTGCTGGAGTTGGTGCCTGGCCAGGTTAATCACGTGGCCTTGGGCAGCTTGTCGGCGCTGATGGACTACCTGGGCGAGGAACTGACGGCCTACAGCCCCTTGCACCTGGACCCGATGGCCCTGGAAGACCACGACCTGGCGCTGATCCTGCCCATGGGCCAGCCCGAGTGCATCCAGGTGTTCTACCGGACCAACGAGGACGAAGCCGATCTGTACGTGCTCGATGAGTTCAACGCACTGTGGCAACAACGCGTGCCGTATCACGACGAACAAAGCCTGCTGGTGCCGCTGCAGCGCTTCCTGCAATCGGTGCTGTACCGTCGCGACGCGCTGCTGCCGCTGGACGCCGCCCAGCCGCTGACCCTGGAAACCCTGTACTACCAGTTGCTGCCGTCAGGCGGTCGGGCGCGCCGGATCGAAGCGCGACAAGCGCCACAGACCCCGGTCAACAAGCCTTTCTATGACGTGCAGGCGATCATCGGCAAAGCCGCGCACGGGCAAGTGCACGTTACCCTGTACTGCGATCAGCAGGAGTTTTCCGAACTGGAACATGGCGACCAACTGTTCCGCGTGGTCGCCAGGGAGATCGTCGAACAGCGCCGCGAAGCCCAGCGCTATCGCTGCTACATCACCGACCTGGACCTCTCGGGGCTGGTGGGCGACGGGGCTTGCTCAAGCAATTTGTACCTGCGCTACAAGGCCGACCTGGAACGCGCCCTGAACGAGGCGCTGGCCCTGGTCTGAAGTACCCGGCGCTCAGAGGTGGAAATCGCCGCCTGCTTCGGGCTGGTATTCGACGGCCAGCAAGGTCAGCTTCAGCGTCTTGCCACCCGGGGCCGGCCAGTCGATGTGCTGGCCGACCTTCAGGCCCAGCAAGGCACTGCCCACCGGCGCCAGGATCGAGATCCGGCCTTCGTCGGCATTGGCGTCCTGTGGATAAACCAACGTCAGGTGATAGTCCTTGCCGCTGCTTTCTTCGCGGCAGTGCACGCGTGAGTTCATGGTCACGACATCGGCAGGCACTTCTTCGTGGCCCACCACGTTCTCGGCGCGATCCAGTTCGGTTTGCAACGCGATCACGCCCGGCAGCGTTTCATCAAGACTGTCGATCAGGCGCTCCAGACGCTGTACGTCCAGGCGGGTAAGGGTGATGGAAGGTGCGGTCATGATCCAGGCAGACTCCTTTCTTCTGCACAAAAAAAGCAAAACCCCGCCACAAAAAGACGGGGTTTTCACGGGCCTCGATGAGTTGAGGCGTAGCCGGACACTATCACAGCTCAATAAATAAACAAGTCAGGCAGGATTTGCCCTGCCCATGGACGGCACTAAACCCTTGTGGCGAGGGAATTGTGGGAGCAAGGCTTGCCCGCGATGAATACAGCGAGGTCTTTCTGAAACCGAGGCGCTTGTATCGCGAGCAAGCTTTACTCTCACAGGGTTACTAGGCAAGCCTTGCTCCCACACAGTGGGCGATCACACCAGAGATTTGCGTTTAGCCGCCTCGGCACAGATGACCCGCCGACGCTCATCATCGGCCGAGCGCCATTCCCGAATATCTTCCACATGACGGAAACAACCGAGGCAGATCTTCTGCTCATCCAGCTTGCACACGCTGGTGCACGGCGATGGCACGGCGGGGCTGACGTTGCTGTAGAGCGGCTTGGGCGGCCGTGGCGGGGTCTGGCTCACGCCGTCACAGGCCTTCGAACTCGAGTTCCACGCCCGCCTGCTGCTTGACGATGCGCTCGAGCATCTCGCCCAGTTGCTCTTCGCTCTTGTCGCACATCCAGCGCTCGCTTTCCTCGTCGTAGTCGAAATGAAAGCCACCGGATACCGCCGCCAGCCACAACTGCCGCAACGGCTCCTGGCGACTGAAGATCAATTGGCTGCCGTTTTCGAACTTGACGGTCAGCACGCCGGCGGAGCTTTCCAGGTCGATGTCCAGGTCGCTCTCGTCGAACACATCCTCCAGCGTTTGCTGGGTCGCATCGACCAGGTCGTGGAAACGGGCTTCAGTCAAACTCATTGTGGCAACCTCGAAAATGTCTGCTCATGCTCAAGCGCCGCAAGATACGGACGCTTCCCGGCGATTGCAAAGGATATACCCACTGACGACGACCAACGCCGCCGGACGGGCGCCCCGTTGCATAGGCAAGCTGACGGGTGGCCGGTATACTCCGGCGCAATTAACGCATTTTCAAGGATTTCGCCATGAAGCGCCTGATCTCTTCCCTTGCTGCGCTCGTCGCGGTTGCCTGCCTCGTGACAGCCTGTGGTCAAAAAGGTCCGCTGTACCTGCCTGATGACAGCAAGTCCCCTGAAGAACAGGCCAAGTCGTCGCAATCCAAGACACACTCGCACGACACCCACACCACTTACTAAGGGAACGCCATGGACGCTTTTAACTACCGTGGCGGGGAGCTGTTCGCGGAAGGGGTTGCCCTGTCCGCGATCGCCGAACGTTTCGGCACGCCGACCTACGTCTATTCCCGTGCCCACATCGAAGCCCAGTACCGGACGTTCGCCGATGCCCTCGACGGCATGCCGCACCTGGTGTGTTTCGCCGTCAAGGCCAACTCCAACCTGGGCGTGCTCAATGTCCTGGCGCGCCTGGGTGCCGGTTTCGACATCGTCTCCGGTGGCGAGCTCGAGCGTGTGCTGGCCGCTGGCGGTAGCGCCGACAAGATCGTCTTCTCCGGCGTCGGCAAGACCCGTGAAGACATGCGCCGCGCCCTGGAAGTCGGTGTGCATTGCTTCAACATCGAATCCACCGATGAGCTGGAGCGCCTGCAGGTTGTTGCCGCCGAGCTGGGCGTCCGCGCGCCGGTCTCCCTGCGCGTGAACCCGGATGTTGACGCTGGCACCCACCCGTACATTTCCACCGGTCTGAAGGAAAACAAGTTCGGCATCGCCATTGCCGACGCCGAGGACGTGTACGTACGCGCCGCCCAGCTGCCGAACCTGGAAGTACTGGGCGTCGATTGCCACATCGGCTCGCAACTGACCACCCTCGAACCGTTCATCGATGCCCTCGACCGCCTGCTGGCGCTGGTCGATCGCCTCGGCGATTGCGGTATCTACCTGCGCCACATCGACCTGGGTGGCGGTGTCGGCGTGCGCTATCGCGATGAAGAGCCGCCGCTGGTGGCCGACTACATCAAGACGGTGCGCGAGCGCCTCGAAGGCCGTGACCTGGCGCTGATGTTCGAGCCCGGCCGCTACATCGTGGCCAATGCCGGCGTGCTGCTGACCCAGGTCGAATACCTCAAGCACACCGAGCACAAGGATTTCGCCATCGTCGATGCGGCGATGAACGACCTGATCCGCCCGGCGCTGTACCAAGCGTGGATGGACGTCACCGCCGTGCGCCCTCGCGACACCGCAGGCCGCCCCTACGACATCGTCGGGCCGATCTGCGAAACCGGTGACTTCCTGGCCAAGGGTCGGGAGCTGGCGCTGGAAGAAGGCGACTTGCTGGCCGTGCATTCGGCCGGTGCCTACGGGTTTGTCATGAGCTCCAACTACAACACCCGCGGCCGCTGCGCCGAGGTGCTGGTGGACGGTGATCAGGCATTCGAAGTGCGTCGCCGTGAGACGGTAGCCGAGTTGTTTGCCGGCGAAAGCCTGCTGCCGGAGTAAAACCATGCTGCTGCGTTTTACCAAGATGCACGGCCTGGGCAATGACTTCATGGTCCTCGACCTGGTCAGCCAGCACGCGCATATCCTGCCCAAGCATGCCAAGCAATGGGGCGACCGGCACACTGGTATCGGTTTCGACCAGTTGCTGATCGTCGAGGCGCCCAACAACCCGGATGTGGATTTCCGTTATCGGATCTTCAACGCCGACGGTTCGGAAGTGGAGCAATGCGGCAACGGCGCGCGCTGCTTCGCCCGCTTCGTGCTGGACAAGCGCCTGACCGCCAAGCGGCAGATCCGCGTCGAGACCAAGAGCGGCATCATCGAACTGGATGTGCGCAGCGACGGCCAGATCGGCGTCAACATGGGCGCTCCGCGCCTGGTGCCGGCGGACATCCCCTTCCAGGCACCGAGCCAGGCCCTGAGCTATCAGGTGGACGTCGACGGCACCCCGGTGGAGCTGGCGGCGGTTTCCATGGGAAACCCCCACGCCGTGCTGCGAGTGACCGATATCAACAGCGCCCCGGTGCATGAGCTGGGGCCGAAAATCGAACACCATCCGCGCTTTCCGGCGCGGGTGAATGTCGGTTTCCTGCAAGTCATCGACCGCCACCGCGCACAATTGCGCGTCTGGGAACGCGGCGCCGGGGAAACCCAGGCCTGCGGTACCGGCGCCTGTGCCGCTGCCGTCGCTGCGATCAGCCAGGGGTGGATGGATTCGCCATTGTTGATCGACCTGCCCGGCGGGCGCCTATCCATCGAATGGGCAGGCCCTGGCCAACCGGTGATGATGACCGGCCCGGCAGTGCGCGTATACGAAGGACAAGTTCGTCTTTGAGTGAGCCAAACCCATGACCGATCAGCCACAGGTTCCAGCCCCACAGCCCGACGAATCTCCCAGCTTTCCAGAAGCCGCGGCCGTGACCGCTTACCTGGAAGCTCATCCGGACTTCTTCGTCGAGCATGAAGAACTTCTTGCGACGATGCGCATCCCTCACCGGCGCGGCGATACCGTGTCGCTGGTGGAGCACCAGATGAAAATCCTGCGCGAGCGCAACATCGAAATGCGCCATCGGCTTTCACACCTGATGGACGTGGCCCGGGACAACGACCGACTCTTCGACAAGACCCGTCGGCTCATCCTGGCCCTGATGGACGCCAGCACCCTTGAAGACCTGGTCATGAGCGTCGAAGACAGCCTGCGCCAGGATTTCCAGGTGCCCTTTGTCAGCCTGATCCTGTTCGGCGACAACGCCATGCCGGTGGGCCGCTGGGTGACCCACGCCGAAGCGCAAACGGCCATCGGCGGCCTGCTCACGGAAAACAAAAGCGTCAGCGGCAGCCTGCGCGAACATGAACTGGACTTCCTGTTTGGCGAAGAACAGCGCAAGCAGATCGGCTCCACCGCCGTCGTCGCCATCGCCCACCAGGGCGTGCACGGCGTGCTGGCCATCGCCAGCCGCGATCCGCAGCACTACAAGAGTTCGGTGGGCACGCTGTTTTTGAGCTACATCGCCGAAGTCACCGGCCGGGTGCTGCCACGGGTTGCCGGTTCGCTGCGCTCGGTACGCTGACGATGGAACGGCAACTGGACGCCTACTGTGAACACCTGCGCAGTGAGCGTCAGGTGTCGCCCCACACGTTGTTGGCCTATCGCCGTGACCTGGAAAAAGTCCTGGGCTGGTGCCAGAAGCAGAACATCGGCAGCTGGTCGGCCCTGGACATCCAGCGCTTGCGCAGCCTGATCGCCCGCCTGCATCAGCAGGGGCAGTCCTCCCGCAGCCTGGCCCGCCTGTTGTCGGCGGTACGCGGCCTGTATCACTACCTCAATCGTGAAGGCCTGTGCGATCACGATCCGGCCACCGGCCTGGCGCCGCCCAAGGGCGAACGCCGGCTGCCGAAGACCCTCGACACCGACCGCGCCCTGCAATTGCTTGAAGGCGCCGTCGAGGATGACTTCCTGGCCCGGCGCGACCAGGCGATTCTCGAGCTGTTCTATTCTTCGGGCCTGCGGCTTTCAGAGCTGACGGGGCTTAACCTGGAGCAACTGGACCTGGCCGACGGTATGGTCCAGGTGCTCGGCAAGGGCAGCAAGACCCGCCTGCTGCCCGTCGGTCGCAAGGCCCGTGAAGCCCTGGAGCTATGGCTGCCCCTGCGAGCCCTGGCCAACCCCGCCGACGACGCGGTATTTGTCAGCCAACGCGGTCGGCGCCTCGGCCCGCGGGCGATTCAATTGCGGGTCAAGGCCGCCGGCGAACGCGAGCTGGGGCAGAACCTGCACCCGCACATGCTCAGGCACTCCTTCGCCAGCCATCTGCTGGAATCCTCCCAGGACCTGCGCGCCGTTCAAGAACTGCTGGGGCACTCGGACATCAAGACCACACAGATCTACACCCACCTGGACTTCCAGCACCTGGCGACGGTCTATGACAGTGCCCACCCCAGGGCCAAACGCATCAAGGGCGACGAATCATGACCATCGAGCTCATCACTTTCGACCTGGACGACACCCTGTGGGACACCGCCCCGGTAATCGCCAGCGCCGAAGCCATACTCCGCCAATGGCTGACCGAAAACGCACCGAACCTGGGCGGCCTGCCGGTGGAGCATCTTTTTTCGATTCGCGAGCAGGTGTTGCGCGAAGAACCCAACCTCAAGCATCGCATCAGTGCGTTGCGCCGACGGGTGCTGTTCCGTGCCTTGCAGGAAGCCGGCTACGACCAGTGGCAAGCCTCCGAACTGGCGGACCAGGCCTTCGAGACATTCCTGCACGCCCGCCACCAACTGGAGATTTTTCCCGAGGTGCAGCCCACCCTGGAAATCCTGGCCAATCATTTCGCCCTCGGCGTGGTCACCAATGGCAACGCCGACGTGCGACGCCTGGGGTTGGCGGACTACTTCAAGTTCGCCTTGTGCGCCGAAGACATCGGCATCGCCAAGCCTGACGCCCGGCTGTTCCACGAAGCCCTGCAACGCGGCGGCGCCACGGCACAGACCGCCGTGCACATTGGCGACCACCCGGGCGACGACATCGCCGGTGCCCAACAGGCCGGCCTGCGCGCGGTGTGGTTCAACCCGGCAGGCAAACCCTGGAATGCCGACCACGCGCCGGACGCGGAAATCCGCAGCCTGACCGAACTGCCGGGGTTGTTGGCAGGATGGCATCGCCAACCCTGAACCCTGTGGGAACGGTGTACCGCGGCGCTATGCCAGGCACAAATCCTGTGGGAGCGGGCTTGCTCGCGAAGGCGGTTTCATACTCGATAAATGAGCGGACTGATACACCGCTTTCGCGAGCAAGCCCGCTCCCACAGGGACTACGCCTGGCCTGGGAATGGAATCGCACCCATGAAAAAGCCCGCAGCGACGGCGGGCTTTTTCAGCAAGCAACAAGCAAATACTCAGATCGGGCGGCTGCCGTACTTGTTGTCAGGCTTCTTGGGCGGATCAGCGACCACGTTGGCTTCCACTTCCTGCACCTTACCGCCCCTGGCCAGGAATTCCTCCATGGCCTTGGCGAGCGCATCACGCTCCTTGTTCTTGGCCTCTACGCTCGGCAACTCGTCGACCGACACGGCTGCCTTGGCCTTGCCTTTGGCGGTAGGTGCCGGGACATCGGCGCCATCGTCTTCGGCAACGTCTTCAGCCGCCACTTCAAGGCCTTCTTCGGTCTCGTCTTCGTCGCCTACTTCGAGGTCGTCGTTTTCCAGATCATCGTCGCTCATGTTCTACCTCATGACTTGCGAAAAGCAGATTAGTTATAGCCCAGCTTCGCCATCTGTTCGAAGGCTGCCAGAAAAAATTCAACATCCGCCGGCAATCAGCGGTTATGCCCCTTCACCGTACAAGGTGGCGAGGACTTTACGAGCACCGCCGTGATCACGGTGCTCGCCCAGATAAACACCTTGCCAGGTTCCCAATGCCAGCCGTCCCGCCGTCACCGGCAGGCTGAGCTGGCAACCGAGCACACTGGCCTTGAAGTGCGCCGGGAGGTCGTCCAGGCCTTCGTCGTTGTGCTCATAGTCGGCGGTTCCTTGTGGGATCAGCCGATTGAAAAATCGTTCGAAGTCTCGACGCACCGCCGGATCGGCGTTCTCGTTGATGGTCAACGAGGCCGAGGTATGCTGCAGCCACAGATGCAACAGACCGACACGACAGGCCTGGAGTTCAGGCAGGCCGGCCAGCAACTCGTCCGTCACCAGATGAAAGCCCCGGGGCTTTGCCCGCAGGGTTATCAGCGTCTGTTGCCACATACAGATCTCCGCACGTTCGGCGCGCATTCTAGCGCGCTCTGGGAAAAAACAAAGGCCCTAATATTCTTGCTTCGGTGTAAGCCTTTGGCGGTATAAAAACCTATGTCGCATCCACAACAAAAGGCGTCGGAAAAACCGCGGTACCTTGTGAGCAATGACAAATTCCAGACAAAAAAATGCCCGGCGAACCGGGCATTTTTTATGGCGCGTACTTACAGGTTGTAGCCACGCTCGTTGTGCTGGGCCAGGTCCAGGCCCACAGCCTCTTCTTCCTCAGTGACACGCAGACCCATGACGGCGTCCAGGACCTTGAGGATGATGAAGGTGACGATCCCGGTGTAGACCACCGTGAAACCCACGCCTTTGAATTGAATCCACACTTGCGCGCCGATATCGGTCACGGTGCCGAAGCCACCCAGGGCGGGCGCTGCGAACACACCGGTCAGGATCGCGCCGAGGATACCGCCGATGCCGTGCACGCCGAAGGCGTCCAGGGAATCGTCATAACCGAGCTTGCGCTTGAGGCTGGTGGCGCAGAAGAAGCACACCACGCCCGCCGCCAGGCCGATGACCAGGGCGCCCATCGGGCCCACGGTGCCGGCAGCCGGGGTGATTGCAACCAGGCCGGCCACCACGCCCGAAGCAATGCCCAGCGCGCTTGGCTTGCCGTGGGTGATCCACTCGGCAAACATCCAGCCCAGCGCCGCCGCAGCGGTCGCGATCTGGGTCACCAGCATCGCCATGCCGGCAGTGCCATTGGCAGCGACAGCGGAACCGGCGTTGAAACCGAACCAGCCGACCCACAGCATGGCCGCACCCATCAGGGTGTAACCCAGGTTATGCGGCGCCATTGGCGTGGTCGGGAAGCCTTTGCGCTTGCCCAGTACCAGGCACGCCACCAGGCCGGCGATACCGGCGTTGATGTGCACCACGGTGCCGCCGGCGAAGTCCAGCACGCCCCAGTCCCACATCAGGCCGCCGTTGCCGGACCAGACCATGTGCGCAATCGGTGCATACACCAGGGTGAACCACACGCCCATGAAGATCAGCATGGCGGAGAACTTCATCCGCTCGGCAAATGCACCGACGATCAGGGCCGGGGTGATGATGGCGAACGTCATCTGGAAGGTGATGAACACCGCTTCAGGGAACAGCGCCGCCGGGCCGGTCAGGCTGGCTGGCGTCACACCCGCCAGGAACGCTTTGCCGAAACCGCCAACGAAGGAATTGAAGTTGACGACACCCTGCTCCATGCCGGTGGTGTCGAACGCGATGCTGTAGCCATATATGACCCACAGAACGCTGATCAGACCGGTAATGGCAAAGCACTGCATCATCACGGAAAGAAGGTTTTTCGAGCGGACCATGCCACCGTAGAACAGTGCCAGGCCGGGAATGGTCATGAACAGTACAAGAATCGTGGCCGTGAGCATCCAGGCGGTGTCGCCGGAGTTCAGGACAGGGGCTGCCGCTTCTTCTGCCATGGCCAGGCCAGGCATTGCGAAGGACAACAGGGCTCCTAGCCCTGCGAATTTACGCAGAGTCATATTGTTTTCTCCTGGGGCGTTGGGTTTGGCGGCTTAGATAGCGTCGGTATCGGTTTCGCCGGTACGGATGCGGATAGCCTGTTCCAGATTGACCACAAAGATCTTCCCGTCACCGATCTTGCCGGTGTTGGCGGCCTTGGTGATTGCCTCGATCACCCGGTCAAGGTCCTTGTCGTCAATAGCGACATCGATCTTCACCTTGGGCAGGAAATCGACCACGTATTCCGCGCCGCGATACAGCTCGGTGTGACCCTTCTGCCGACCGAAGCCTTTGACCTCAGTAACGGTAATGCCCTGCACGCCGATCTCGGACAACGACTCGCGCACGTCGTCCAACTTGAACGGCTTGATGATGGCAGTGACTAGCTTCATGAAACTTTCTCCCGAATTGGTGGACTTGCCCCAGGAAAACAAACCCGACTCAAGTCTAAGCGCAGTGCCTGGCTTTGTAACGCGTCGTCGGCCCAAGTTGCCCGACAGGTGCCAGTTAACCGATCCTGACGAAACTCCCCGTTCCGCCTGCTGCACTGCATTCGTCACAGCGACTGCATCAGTGCATGGGTCATCAGCCTCTAAGCAGAAACCTTGCCATCTGCACCCAAACCCTCTGATTTCAGCCCCTTGGGCACCTGTTCGACGTGTACCGCACCACGAACCGCAGCGATACGCACAACAACAGTGCAGCGCCGCCCGACCCCATGCGCGAAAAGCGTGCATCCCTGGCTCGCCAATTGACTATAGACACTGCGTGGTACACTGCCCGCCATCGTTTCCAGGACACCTGCACATGCTTGCGCCCAAAGACCTTCTCGACGCCCTGAGCGGCCACGCCTCCCGTATTTTGAGTGGCGACACGTCGCTGCCCAAAAGCGAAATCGAAAGCCAGTTCAAGGCCTTGCTGCAAAGCGGCTTCAGCAAGCTGGACTTGGTCAGCCGGGAGGAATTCGACAGCCAGATGGTCGTGCTGGCCCGGACCCGGGCACGGCTCGAAAGCCTGGAGGCCAAGGTCGCCGAGCTGGAAGCACGATTGGCTCCGGTACAGGATTAACCCCCCGGCTCACGTTACAGGCTCTGACAGGTCACTCAAGCATTCGCCGCCCGCTGAGCCTGGTCCGGTGTGAGCGCCAGCGGCAGCTCCAGGCTAAACAGCGCGCCGCGGCCCGGTCCGGCGCTCTGCACGGTCAGGTCGCCGCCCATCTCGTGCGCCGCCAGAATGCAGCTATGCAAACCAAAGCCGTGGCCGCCGACACGCGTGGTGAAGCCGTGCTCGAACACCCGCGCAAGATTGTCCTGGGAAATCCCCTCGCCATTGTCCTCGACCTCGACCCGCACACGCTCATCGTCAACGAGCTCCAGGCGCAGGATGATCTGCGGCGGACGGTTCACGCCTGCGTCCAGCGCCTGCTTGGCGTTGTTGATCAGATTGACCAGGATCTGCAGCACTCGGTGCTTATCCAGTGGCATTTGCGGGATATCGCTGAATTCCTTGATCAGGGTGATGTGGTGGCGGGCCAGAGACACATCGCAAATGCGCACGACATCCTCAAGCAGCTCTCGCAACGAGCCCGGCTCCAGGACGCTGGCATTGCCGGCATAGGATTGCTGGGTGGCGACGATTTCCTTGATGTGGTCGATCCGGCGGGTCAACTGCGCCAATTCGGCGATCATGACCTGCTGCTCGATTGCCAGCGCGTCGGCCAGCTTGTCGAGATAGTCCGGTAGCGCGCGCCCTTTCGGGTCGCTGCTGATGAAGTCGCCGAGGTCATCGGGATGTTCCTTCATCAACTGGACGACCTTCGCCACCCCCGGTCCCTTGGAGGTGTGCACCTTCTCGTAGAGGACTTGGGCTGACACGTTGACGCTATTGAGCACATTGCCCACGTTGTGCAATACATTGGTGGCGATCTCCGCCATGCCGGCCCGGCGCGCAGTAGTCACCAGCTCGGCCTGCGCCTCGCGCAACTCGTCGTTGACCTTGGCCAATTGCCGCGGGCTGGGAATCTTCAGGGCCGCCGGCACCAGCCGGACCAGCAGGATGGCGGTAATCACCGAGGCAATCGCGGTGATCACCTTGACCAATGCCGACAACCAGTAATAAGGCTGCCAAATGGTCAGGATTTCCATCACGTGGCTGGTCCCGCAGGCCAGGATAAACACGCCGAAGGCCGCCAGCATCCAATCGAACGGCACATCCTTGCGCTTGTGGATAAAGTACAGAAGGGTGAAGGGGATGGTGACGTAGGACAGGGTGATCAAGCCATCGGCGATCACATTGGTCCACAGCAGATCCGGACGCCACATATAGCAATGTCCGTGGGGCATGAAGCGCTTGTCGGTTAACAAAGCCAGCAGATCGTTCATGGCCACTTCCTCCCTGTGCCGTTGATACCGCCAAGTGCCGACTGGGCAAAATCGAGTCTAGCAGAGGGCCGGTCCCGGACAATTTGCCCGCCGACGGAGCTTTTTGTAGAGCCCCCGTGATAGTGAAGAAAGCGGAAAGGTCCACAACCTGAAGACACTGTCAGCAGAATGCCAAGGGAGTTGCACAGGGTAAGCGCGGAATGCCTTAACGCTCCGCGCTCTTCACATTGGCTACCGTGAACCTTTATGGCCTGTCCAGTTTCACCGCAGACTCAGCCATCCAGTAGCTCTCCCGCCAGAACTTGTAGTCTGCAAACTCTCCATGTTTTTGTGGCCACTTACCGTGATTATCGATGGGGAAGCGAGTTAAGTGCACCCTATTGCGCAGCGGTCTGTAACATGCCACGTCATCAACAACCTGGGCATTCGGGAAAACATCTTCAGCCAACCGCGTCATATTCCACCAAGACCCAGCCGTTCGATCCTTGAATGAATTGACTTCGCCAAACGTATAGTCAATCCAGTTCAAGAGACTCCCGCGCGGCATGAAGTCATGAAAGAAATTTTCACCAATTTCTCTGTATGGGTCCAAGCTCAAATTCCAGAAGTCCACTTCAGGCCTTGTTACCAACCAAGGCACAACAACGTTCTCGACTTCTTTTACCCGCGCTGCAGCGCCCATAAACACCAGGTTATTCACGTTAATATCCGGATGCCTGGCAAGGATATTAACCGCGACGATCGCCCCCATACTATGCCCAACAATATTTATCTCACTCCCATCAACGGGATATGGGGAACCCTGTTGATCGCCCTTTTTTTCCAAACGATGGAGCAGTGCGGTAACGGCTGTATCAGCGTAGCGAACCGGCCCCTTGAACTCTTTATCTGGCTCGGTGATTAAATCGCCTTCAAACGCGATATTTTTAGTCAGCACCAAGTCAGTACGACGCAGCATTCCATCCCATGCCCCGGTTCCAAAGCCGTCGACCAAGGGGGCCATCCCCAACTTGACTGGATTCCACACGGTATAGTAATCACTGCCGACACCGACATGGGGCGGCGAATTACTTACTTGAAATCCCATATCGTCCAGTTTATCAACTCTTCTCTGGTAGTCTGCTTCATCAACGCTATTGACGCTTTTGGACACCGCGACCGGGTCTGAAATTTCCTTGTACATCGATGATGGAACCCTGACCAAGGACCGCCCTAAATCCTCGATCAACACAACGGGAGAGGTCATCGCACCCAGCACCGGTCTATTAAGCCCTTTTCGAATTCTAAATAGATGGTCAGCATAGTTAGGCCAGAAATCGGAATTCCAAGCAATAAAGATAGGGTATTGATGATCAGCGAGCATGTCATCGACCATTCTTCCAGGACGATCAACCGCTGTAGAAAAATTATTCAAGCCGCCGTGTATGAACAAGGTAATTCTTAATTTTTTATCCTTGTTTCGGAGCGCTATATAATTCTGAAAAATCCTCTCGAGATACATCTTCTCATCGGCTTTTGTTTTCTTCAGATCGCCTCGTTCACCGATGATTGTTTTTTGGTTTGGATCAATGAGGTTTCCATCCCCATCAATGTAAAGCATGTGCAATTTGGCATTCTGGTAATCCGTCCCTTTATGACCTGCACACCCCACCAACACAATAATTGCTATCAGCCAAGTCAAGAGCTTCATGCGACCCCCTCCCTTTAAGTAACTAGGAGTGTAGAAGAGAACTGGGACCTTAATGGCGTCATGCCACCCACCCTCTATAGCCACTCAGGCTGCTCAGCGCTCCGCAACATCCTGCCAAAATTTCCCCATTCAATTGCCATGCCCAAACTCATCCCACGACTAACCTTCAAAAGCCGCAGGACGCGGCCCCCCATTCACTCAAGGAACGATTCATGTCGCTCGCCATTGTCCATAGCCGCGCCCAAGTGGGGGTCGAGGCTCCTGCCGTTACCGTTGAAGTTCACCTGGCCAATGGCTTGCCGTCGCTGACGATGGTTGGCCTGCCGGAAGCGGCGGTGAAGGAAAGCAAGGATCGGGTGCGCAGCGCGATCATCAATTCGGGGCTGAATTTTCCGGCGCGGCGCATCACCCTGAACCTGGCGCCGGCGGACCTGCCCAAGGACGGCGGGCGCTTCGACCTGGCCATCGCCTTGGGGATCCTATCGGCCAGCGTGCAGGTGCCGACCCTGACGCTGGACGACGTGGAATGCCTCGGTGAACTGGCCTTGTCCGGCGCGGTGCGACCGGTGCGCGGGGTATTGCCTGCGGCGCTGGCGGCGCGCCAGGCCGGGCGCACGCTGGTGGTGCCACGGGCCAATGCCGAGGAAGCCTGCCTGGCCTCGGGGTTGAAGGTGATCGCCGTGGATCATCTGCTCGAAGCGGTAGCGCACTTCAACGGTCACACGCCGGTCGAGCCGTTCGTTTCCAATGGACTGCTCTCGGCCAGCAAGCCTTACCCGGACCTGAATGAAGTACAAGGCCAGGCCGGGGCCAAGCGGGCCTTGCTGATTGCCGCTGCGGGGGCTCACAACCTGTTGTTCAGCGGGCCACCCGGCACCGGCAAGACCCTGCTGGCGAGCCGCTTGCCAGGGCTGTTGCCGCCGCTGGCCGAGAGCGAAGCCCTGGAGGTCGCGGCCATCCAGTCGGTGGCCAGTTGCGTGCCGTTGAGCCATTGGCCGCAACGCCCGTTTCGCCAGCCACACCACTCGGCTTCCGGCCCGGCGCTGGTGGGTGGCGGGTCAAAGCCGCAGCCAGGGGAGATCACCCTCGCCCACCATGGCGTGCTGTTTCTGGATGAGCTGCCGGAATTCGACCGCAAGGTGCTGGAGGTCTTGAGAGAACCGCTGGAGTCCGGGCACATCGTGGTATCCCGCGCCCGGGATCGAGTCCGCTTCCCTGCCCGTTTCCAGTTGGTGGCGGCGATGAATCCCTGCCCCTGTGGCTATCTTGGCGAGCCCAGCGGCCGCTGCGCCTGTACACCGGACATGGTGCAGCGCTACCGCAACAAACTCTCCGGCCCGCTGCTGGACCGCATCGACCTGCACCTGACCGTCGCCCGGGAGGCCACGGCGTTGAACCCCAAGCGCGACCCCGGAGACGATACGGCCACGGTCGCGGAACGCGTAGCCGAAGCCCGGGAACGCCAGCACAAGCGCCAGGGCTGCGCTAACGCCTTCCTCGACCTGCCCGGCTTGCGCCGACACTGCAAGTTATCCACAACCGATGAAACCTGGCTGGAAACCGCCTGCGAGCGGCTGACCCTGTCGCTACGTGCCGCTCACCGCTTGCTCAAGGTCGCCCGGACACTGGCGGACCTGGAGCAAGCGGGGAGCATTCGCCGCGAGCACCTGGCCGAAGCGTTGCAGTATCGGCCGGCTACGGCGTGACCGCTTTACGGTTTGCTCAGGTCTACCAATGGTGTTTGCCGTACCTCGGTTTTTTGACCGTTCTGGATCGCATCGATGCGCTTGAGCGCCTTATCCACAGCGCCCTTGTCCGCCAACAGGCTGTAATGGATCTGGAATTGCTTGTGCTCCTTCGGCCCGATCGTGGGCACCAGGCCCAGGGGGCGCTGATAGCGGCGGTTATAGGAAAAACTGGTGCCTGGCTCCAACCCGGTCACGTAGCCCTGGCCTTGGGTATCGGTGTTTTTCCACAGGGAGAATACGGGCAGCGTGCTGGTGTTGAAGCCTACCGATACCCCGAGGCTGCCGGCCTTGTTGTGCAGCACGGTGAGAGTGTCGCCCTTGGCGTCGGCGTAGGGCACGACGTTGTAGACGGTTTCGTCGTAATCCTTGGTCGGGGCCCGGTAGGTTTGCCAATCGGGCAAGTCGCCCTTGGCCTTGTCGTTGAACGGCGAGACCTGCTTGACCGGGGCCGCGAAACGAGCGCCTTGCTCCAGGAAAGGCGTGCTGAAATTGCTGTGGTAGAGCGCTTGGTATTCCTTCGGGTAATCGCCGTTGTTGGTCAGCGTGTCGTTGAGCGCGAACGTCACGCTGCCGGGCTCGGTGACCAGTTCGGTTTGCACCGAGAAATCGACCTTCTTGAACGCCTGCTCCTTCAACTCGCCTCGCAGGGTGATGGCGTAGGGTGGTTTTTCATCGATGTGCAAGGTGACTTTGTTGGCGGGGATATTGGCGGCGCGACCATGCAGGGTCAGCAGCTCGCCGTTGTCCATGCCGGGATGGCCGACCCATTCGTAGCCGCAGCGGGTAACCAGCTCGTTGAAGCCTTCGAGCCAGCCCAACCCGCCTCGGCCGTTGAGCTCGATGAACGCCGGGTTGACCACTTCCTTGACGGGCGAATCCCAACCCATGCGCACATCACCGACTGACGCCTGCAGCACGTTCATGCCACGGGTCGGGACGACTGAAAGCTTCAGGGTGCCGTTGTCGATGTCGACCACGCTGACGCCTTCCTGCCGGCCGCCGTGCAGGGTGCGCATCGTCACGGAAAAGGGCTTGTCGGTCTTCACGCCGAGTTGCTGGCTGGTGATTTGCCAGGGTTGGGCGGCTTTATCGGTATCCAGCAGGACGTAATCCCAAGCCATCGCCTGGGAAGCAGCGCCCAGGGCGCCAAGGGTAACGAGGAGTTTGAGCGGAGTCATGGACGCGACCTTTTATTGGAGTTGTGCGGTTTTTATAGTCTTGAAGAAACGTTTCAGCAAGCTTAAAAACAGCAATAACCTTAAAAAAGCACGACTACACGATCGACAGCTTTTTGTGGGAGCGAGCTTGCTCGCGATGACGTCAGCTCGGACAACCCAGAACCCGTGGCAAGAGAGCTTGCTCCCGCTCGGCTGCGCAGCAGCCGCAAAGCCGGCTAATGGAGTCTCTTCTGGGGCCTGCTTCGCAGGCCAGCGGGAGCAAGCTCCCTCGCCACAGGAAAGGGATTGGCTTGAGGTTCAGCGTTGAGCTGAGAGGACGGTGGTGAATGCTCGTGATGGCGGTGAGTCAGCTGACAGGGGTGTGGCTGGAAAGCCGCCTTCGCGAGCAAGCTCGCTCCCACAGGGAATCTCTGGGAGCGGGCTTGTGACAGGAAGCCTCAGCGGAACCGATCAACCTCTTGGCGCAGGTCCTGGGCCAGTTTTTCCAGCTCCTTGGCAGTGAGGGCCAGGTTCGAGACCACTTGGCGCTGTTCACTGTTGGCCATGGCGATGCTCTGCAGGTTGCTGCTGAGCAGGGTTGCGGTGCTGCTTTGTTCCTGGGTGGCGGTGGTGATCGCCGCGAATTGCTGGCCAGCCGAGCGGCTCTGCTCGTCGATGCGCGCCAGGGCCGAGGCCACATTGGCGTTGCGCGACAGACCTTCCTGCATCAACAAATTGCCCTGCTCCATCGTGCTGATGGCATTGCCGGTTTCCTGCTGGATGCTGTTGATCATGCTGGAGATTTCGTCCGTGGCCTGGCGGGTGCGGGACGCCAGGCTGCGGACTTCATCGGCCACCACGGCGAAACCACGGCCCTGCTCGCCGGCGCGGGCAGCTTCAATGGCCGCGTTCAAGGCCAACAGGTTGGTCTGCTCGGCAATCGAGGTAATGACCCCCACGATGCCGCCGATTTCCTGGGACCGCTGGCCCAGGGTATTGATGACCGTGGCCGTGCTGTTCAGCGCGCCGGCGATTTGCTCCAGGGAGGACGACGCTTCATCCATCGAGGTCCGACCAATGCGGGTTTGCTGGGCGTTTTCCTGGGCCAGGCGCTCGGTGTTGCCCATGTTGTCGGCAATGTTCAAGGAGGTCGCACTGAACTCCTCCACCGCGCCAGCCATGCTGGTGATCTCGCCGGACTGCTGTTCCATGCCTTCGTACGCTCCGCTGGACAACCCGGACAGGGCCTGGGCGCGGCTGTTGACCTCCTGGGAGGCCTTGCGGATGTGCTCGACCATGGTCGACAGGGCCTGGCTCATCTGGTTGAAGGCACGGGCCAACTGACCGATTTCGTCATGGCTCGACACATTCAGGCGCACGCTCAGGTCGCCGGCGCCCAACGCCTCGGCCTGGCGCACCAGATCCCCCAGCGGTGCCAGTTTGCTGCGCAACAACCACATCGCCGAACCGACCGCCAACAGCATCGCCAGCAGGCTGCCGATGGCCAGTTGCATACCGACGCTCCAGGTCACGGCGCGGATCTCGGTTTTCGGCATGCTCGCCACCACCGCCCACGGCCCCCCCTCGAACGGTACGGCAACGCTGTAGAAATCTTCGGCGGTATCGGCCCAGAACGCGCCCTTGCCCGGCTTTTTGATCAAGCCGGTGATGGCCGCGGTAGCGTTGTCCAGCGCCTGCACGCCGGCGGGCGGCACCAGCCATTTGTTTTGTTCGTCCAGCAGCGCCAGGGAACCGGTCTGGCCGATGCGGAAGCGCTTGAGGTTTTCGAACTGCGCGTTCTGCGCGTCGGTGTAATCGAAGCCTACGTACAACACGGCAATGATCTTGCCGCTGCTGTCGCGTACAGGCGTGTACTGCGACATGTAGAAGCGTCCGAAAAGCAGGGCCCGACCAATGTAGCTCTGCCCACTGATCACCGGGCCGTAGGCCGGGCCGGCGCGGTCAAGCACGGTGCCGATGGCCCGTGTACCGTCCTGTTTACTGACCGAGGTACTGACGCGGATGAAATCGTCGCCGCTGCGCACGAAGACTGTGGCCACCCCGGCGGTCATCGCCTTGAACTCGTCCACTTCCTTGAAGTTGTTGTTCAACACTTCGCTGCCCAGGTTCAAGCCTGGAGTTTGTACGCCCGCCACCGTCACCGGCTGGTCCGGATGCACACTCAGGCCCGCGCTGAAGCGCTTTTCGAACAGACCGGCCAAGCGCTGAGTGCTCTCGCGCAGGGTGCTGTGGAAGGTATTGAGCTGGTCGGCCATCAGGCGCGCTTCGCTGGCCAAGTGCTCTTCACGGGTGGCAAGGTTGGCAGTGTCCAGCGAACGCAAGGCGAAGACGGTACTGCCGGAGATCACGATCGCCAGTATCACGGCGAGGGCAAGGCCTAGCTGTGAGGCGATCCGGGCACGGGGTTGAGACATGACGGCTCCTGGCCGAGAGACCGGATCATCCTGATCACGTCGCACGCTCGGCATTTTATTCGGGTGAGGTGTGAGTAGACCCTTTCTGAACGAGGGTTCCATCTTCACGGATTCGGCGGCAACGCCAAATACTTGAGCGGTTTGGACGGATTAATGCCAAGTGGCTAGCACGCCAACTTCAACGTTTCAGCCCAGGCGTTGTACATCGGGCAGTTGCATGGCCTTGACCTCGCCTTGGAGGAAGTCGCTGAGCCGGCGCAAACGTTCACCTCCCGGCCGGGTTTTCGGCCAGACCAGGTAATAGTGCTCACCGCTGGCGACAGCCGTCGGCCAGGGCAGGCTCAAGCGTCCCTGGGCAACGTCCTCGGCCACCATCAACAAGTCGCCCATGGAAACCCCATAGCCACGCGCCGCAGCGATCATGCCCAGCTCCAGGGTATCGAACACCTGCCCCCCCTTGAGCGAGACCTTATCGGACAGGCCCATGCGTTGCAGCCAGTTGCGCCAATCCCGGCGATCCGGCGTCGGATGCAGCAGTTCAGCACTGGCCAACCGCGCCACATCCCAAGGCTGATCGTTCAACAGGTTCGGCGCGCCCACCGGAATCAATTCCTCGGGGAACAGCAAACTGGCCTCCCAGTCCGCCGGAAAATGCCCGTTGCCCAGCAATACGGCGCAATCGAAGGGCTCGACGTTGAAGTCCACCGAATCGATGTCCATCCAGGCACTGGTCAGTTGCACCTCGTTGCCGGGCTGCAAATGCCGGAAGCGACTCAGGCGCGCCAACAACCAGCGCATGGTCAACGTGGAAGGCGCTTTCATGCGCAGGATGCCGTCTTCGCCATGCAAGGTGTGGCAGGCCCGCTCCAGCGCCATGAAGCCCTCCCGCACGCCCGGCAACAACAATCGCGCCGCCTCGGTCAATTGCAGGTTGCGGCCGCTGCGCTGGAACAGCCGGCAGGCAAAGTGATCCTCCAGCGTGCGAATGTGCCGGCTGACGGCGCTCTGGGTGATCGACAGTTCTTCGGCGGCCCGGGTGAACGAGCTGTAGCGCGCCGCGGCTTCGAATGCCCGCAACGCATAGAGAGGAGGAAGACGACGGGGCATCGCAAAAGCTCCATGGCGTGGTCTGCAAACCCTACCAGAAACCCATCCAGCATGAGTTTTAATCATGCCAGCGATCTTTTTTATCCTTTTGTGCAATCCGCCGAGAGCGCCGAGAATCGTCGCTTTACTGCCTTGTTTAAACATGGAGCGTGATGATCATGCAGCATCCGGTGCGTACCGAACTCTGGGCCATCCTGCGGCTGGCGGGGCCGTTGATCGCCTCGCAGTTGGCGCACATGCTGATGGTGCTGACCGACACGGTGATGATGGCGCGCCTGAGCCCTGAAGCCCTCGCCGGTGGCGGGCTCGGGGCGGCCACCTATTCGTTCGTGTCGATCTTCTGCATCGGCGTGATCGCCGCGGTGGGCACCCTGGTCGCGATCCGCCAGGGCGCGGGCGATGTCGAAGGCGCCACCCGGCTGACCCAGGCCGGGCTTTGGCTGGCCTGGTTGATGGCGTTGATGGCCGGGTTGCTGCTGTGGAACCTCAAGCCCGTGCTGCTGATGTTCGGCCAGACCGAAACCAACGTGTTGTCCGCCGGACAGTTCCTGCTTGCGCTGCCGTTCGCCCTGCCCGGCTACCTGAGCTTCATGGCCCTGCGCGGCTTCACCAGCGCCATCGGCCGGGCCACGCCGGTCATGGTGATCAGCCTGGGCGGCACGGTGGCCAACTTCCTGCTCAACTACGCGCTCATCACCGGCATGTTCGGCCTGCCGAAACTCGGCTTGATGGGCATCGGCCTGGTCACGGCCATCGTCGCCAATTGCATGGCCCTGGCGCTGGCCTGGCACATCCATCGGCACCCGGCCTACCGTGCCTATCCGCTGCTTGATGGCCTGTCGCGGCCCAATCGCCAATACCTCAAGGAACTGTGGCGCCTGGGTCTGCCGATTGGCGGCACGTACGCAGTGGAAGTCGGGCTGTTCGCGTTCGCCGCGCTGTGCATGGGCACCATGGGCAGCACGCCGTTGGCGGCCCACCAGATCGCCCTGCAAATCGTCTCGGTGGCGTTCATGGTGCCGGCCGGGATGTCCTATGCCATCACCATGCGCATCGGCCAGCACTACGGCGCCGGGCAGCTGTTGATGGCGCGTCTGGCCGGTCGAGTCGGCATTGGTTTTGGCGCGGCCGCGATGCTGGCGTTTGCCATGGTGTTCTGGCTGTTGCCCCATCAATTGATCGGTTTGTTCCTGGACCACGACGACCCGGCGTTCCGCGATGTGATCAACCTGGCCGTGAGCCTGTTGGCGGTGGCGGCGTGGTTCGAGCTGTTCGACGGCACGCAAACCATCGCCATGGGCTGCATTCGCGGGCTCAAGGACGCCAAGACCACCTTCCTGGTGGGCCTGGGTTGCTATTGGCTGATCGGCGCACCGTCGGCCTGGTGGATGGCGTTCCACCTGAACTGGGGACCGACCGGTGTCTGGTGGGGCCTGGCTCTGGGGCTGGCCTGCGCGGCCGTGAGCCTGACCCTGGCGTTTGAATGGAAGATGAAGCGGATGATCAGGCGTGAACCCGGGCAGCAGGGTTTCGAGGTCGTTCAGACTGAATGAGTTTCCCTTGTGGGAGCGAGCTTGCTCGCGATGGCGATAGGCCTGTCACATCGACTTTGACTGACACACCGCTATCGCGAGCAAGCTCGCTCCCACAGGGTTTTGGGTCAGCTCATTTCCAGTATGGGCTGCTGATTGCCGTCAAATGTCAGGTACTCAACCAACTCTGGCAACGGCAACGGCTTGCTGATCAGGAAACCCTGCACCTGGTCGCAACCAAAACCGCGTAGCAGGTCCAGTTGTTCCTGGGTTTCCACACCTTCGGCCACCACCTCCAGGTTGAGGTTGTGGGCCAGGTTGATCATGGCGTGCACCAGTTTGCGGTTCTCTTCGCGCTGCTCCATGCCGCCAACGAAGCTCTTGTCGATCTTGAGCAAGGCGATCGGCAGGCTATTGAGGTGCACGAATGAGGAGAACCCGGTGCCGAAGTCGTCCAGGGAGAAGCGCACCCCCAGGCGGCCCAGGGCATCCATGGTCTGCTTGACCAATTCGCTGCGGCGCATGACGGCAGTTTCGGTGAGTTCGAACTCCAGCCATTGCGCCTCGACACCTCGCTCGGCAATCAGCCGGCTCAAGGTCGGCAACAACTGGCTGTCCTGGAACTGCCGGAACGACAGGTTGACCGCCATGTGCAACGGCGCCAGCCCCCGTTCGCGCAGAGCCTGCATGTCCCGCAGCGCCCGGGAAATCACCCAGTAGCCCAGCGGCACGATCAGGCCGCTCTGTTCAGCCAGCGGCACGAACTCACTCGGTGGCAGCAAGCCGCGTTCACCATGACGCCAGCGCACCAGGGCTTCAAGGCCGACGATGTGGCCGCCATCGAGGTCCAGCCGCGGCTGGTAATGCAGCTCCAGCTCGTCGCGGCGCAGTGCCCGGCGCAGTTCGCTTTCCAGGTCGGCAAGGCTGCGGGCATTGCGATTGATACGTTCGTTGAAGATATGAAAGGTGCAGCCCTGGGTGCTCTTGGCCTGCTGCATGGCGATGTGGGCATGCCACATCAGCGGATCGGCGCCAGCCTGGGCGCGAGCATGGGCAACCCCCAGGCTGCAGCCGATCAGCAGGCTTTCGCCGTCCACCCAATAAGGCTCGGCCAATGCTTCGGTAATCCGCTCGGCCATCCACTCGGCCCGCTGCGGTGCGCGACGGGTGTCGATCAGCAAGGCGAATTCATCGCTGCCCAGCCGCGCCAATTGATCGCCGGCCTCGAGTGAACCCTTGAGCCGCGACACCACTTGCAAGATCAAGCGGTCGCCGGCCTGGTGGCCGAGGGCGTCGTTGGCGTGGCGAAAGTTGTCCAGGTCCAGGTGACCGAGCGCCAGGCCACGGCCGTCGTTTTCCGCCAGGCGCGCCGCCAGCAAGGTCTGAAAGCCCTGGCGATTGGCGATGCCCGTCAACGGGTCCTGTTCGGCGAGGCGCTGCAAGGTGTTTTCCAGCACGCCGCGCTCGCGCACATGGCGCAGGCAACGACGCAGGGTCGCACTGTCGAGCACGTCGCGTACCAGCCAGTCGCTGACGCCGTCGGGGGCAGCCGCCGGCTCGTGCTCAAGCAACAGGATGGTCGGCAGGCTGCAACGGCCCGGCGCTGGTTGCAACGCCGCTACGGTCAACAACACCGCGTTGCGATTGTCTTCGAACAGGCTGCTGACTGACTCCCAGCTCGGGGCGCTGATCAACACGACCGAGGGCCCCATGGGCACCAGGCACTCGCGCAATATTGCTGACCACTCTGGCTCTTGGGCCAATAACAGCAAACGCAAGGGTTCGACAGGCGTTGACAAGCTGACTCCCTAGACTCTGCAAGGTGGTAGGCGCCGGGCATTATGACCTGCCGATGGGCAATGACCAATGCCAACGGTTCTCAAACACGCGCTTTCGGTGGTTTTTCCCGCTCCAAATGCCGCGCAGGACCCAATTGGTTCCACATCCTGCGTGAAAGTGGCAGAAGCGGCAAATGACAATCCTGTGTGCGTCACAAGTCGGACAGAGCAGCACAATTCTCAGAGCCTGTTAAAATGCCGGCCCATTTCGCAAACGACTCCCTGACTCTGTCATGTCCCGACTCAATCCCCGGCAGCAAGAAGCCGTGAACTATGTCGGCGGCCCTCTTTTGGTGCTCGCCGGTGCAGGCTCCGGCAAGACCAGCGTAATCACCCGCAAGATCGCGCACCTGATCCAGAATTGTGGCATCCGCGCCCAATACATCGTCGCCATGACCTTCACCAACAAGGCCGCCCGGGAAATGAAAGAGCGGGTCGGCGGCCTGTTGCGCGCCGGCGAAGGGCGCGGCCTGACGGTGTGTACCTTCCACAACCTGGGCCTGAACATCATCCGCAAGGAGCATGCGCGACTGGGCTACAAACCGGGCTTCTCGATTTTCGACGAGACCGACGTCAAGGCCCTGATGACCGACATCATGCAGAAGGAATACTCGGGCGACGACGGCGTGGATGAGATCAAGAACATGATCGGCGCCTGGAAAAACGACCTGATCCTGCCGCCCGAAGCCCTGGAAAACGCCCGCAACCCCAAGGAGCAGACCGCCGCCATCGTCTACACCCACTATCAGCGCACGCTCAAGGCGTTCAATGCGGTGGACTTCGACGACCTGATCCTGTTGCCGGTCAAGCTGTTCCAGGACCACGCCGACATTCTCGAAAAATGGCAGAACAAGGTCCGCTACCTGCTGGTGGACGAATACCAGGACACCAACGCCAGCCAGTACTTGCTGGTGAAGCTGCTGATCGGCAAACGCAACCAGTTCACCGTGGTGGGCGACGACGACCAGTCGATCTACGCCTGGCGCGGCGCGCGGCCGGAAAACCTGATGTTGCTCAAGGACGACTACCCGTCGCTCAAAGTGGTGATGCTGGAGCAGAACTACCGTTCCACCAGCCGCATCCTGCGCTGCGCCAACGTGCTAATTTCCAACAACCCCCACGAGTTCGAAAAACAACTGTGGAGCGAGATGGGCCACGGCGACGAGATCCGTGTGATCCGTTGCCGCAACGAAGACGCCGAGGCCGAGCGCGTGGCCATGGAAATCCTCAGCCTGCACCTGCGCACCGACCGGCCGTACAGCGACTTTGCGATCCTCTACCGCGGCAACTACCAGGCCAAGCTGATCGAGCTGAAACTGCAGCATCACCAGATTCCCTATCGCCTGTCGGGGGGCAACAGCTTTTTCGGACGCCAGGAAGTAAAGGACCTGATGGCCTACTTCCGCCTGATCGTGAACCCGGACGACGACAACGCCTTCCTGCGGGTGATCAACGTGCCGCGCCGGGAAATCGGTTCGACCACCCTGGAAAAACTCGGCAACTACGCCACCGAGCGCAAGATCTCGATGTACGCCGCCACCGATGAAATCGGCCTGGGCGAACATCTGGACAGCCGCTTCACCGACCGCCTGGCGCGCTTCAAGCGCTTTATGGACAAGGTCCGCGAACAGTGCGCCGGGGAAGATCCGATTTCAGCGCTGCGCAGCATGGTGATGGACATCGACTACGAGAACTGGCTGCGCACCAACAGCTCCAGCGACAAGGCGGCCGACTACCGCATGAGCAACGTCTGGTTCCTGATCGAGGCATTGAAGAACACCTTGGAGAAAGACGAAGACGGCGACATGACGGTGGAGGACGCCATCGGAAAACTCGTGCTGCGGGACATGCTCGAGCGCCAGCAGGAAGAGGAAGAAGGCGCCGAAGGCGTGCAGATGATGACGCTGCACGCCTCCAAGGGCCTGGAGTTTCCCTACGTGTTCATCATGGGCATGGAAGAAGAAATCCTGCCGCACCGCTCCAGCATCGAGGCCGACACCATCGAGGAAGAACGGCGCCTGGCCTACGTCGGTATTACTCGGGCACGCCAGACGCTGGCCTTCACCTTCGCCGCCAAGCGCAAGCAATACGGCGAAGTGATCGACTGCGCCCCCAGCCGCTTTCTCGATGAGCTGCCGCCGGACGACCTGGCCTGGGAAGGCAACGACGACACGCCGACGGAAGTCAAAGTCGTTCGTGGCAACAGTGCCCTGGCGGATATACGCGCAATGTTAAAGCGCTAGAATTGATTACTTTTTACCGACTTCAGGCGCTGACGCGTCATCAGAGGAGGCTTCATGGAAGCCCTGCACCAGAAAATTCGTGAACAAGGCATCGTGCTTTCCGATCAGGTCCTGAAAGTCGACGCTTTCCTGAACCACCAGATCGACCCGCAATTGATGAAGCTGATCGGCGACGAATTCGCCGCGCTGTTCAAGGATTCGGGCATCACCAAGATCGTCACCATCGAAGCCTCGGGCATTGCCCCGGCAATCATGACCGGGCTGAACCTTGGCGTACCGGTGATCTTCGCCCGCAAGCAACAGTCCCTGACCCTGACGGAGAACCTGCTGTCGGCCACCGTGTATTCGTTCACCAAGAAGACCGAAAGCACCGTCGCCATCAGCCCACGTCACCTGACCAGCAGTGACCGGGTGCTGATCATCGATGACTTTTTGGCCAACGGCAAAGCTTCCCAGGCGCTGATTTCCATCATCAAGCAGGCCGGCGCCACCGTGGCAGGCTTGGGGATCGTGATCGAGAAGTCGTTCCAGGGCGGCCGCGCGGAACTGGATGCCCAGGGTTATCGCGTCGAGTCGTTGGCTCGGGTGAAGTCGCTGGCGGACGGCGTTGTCACCTTCATCGATTGATCAGCCCCGATCTCCCCCTGTGGGAGCGGGCTTGCTCGCGAATGCGGTGTATCGGCCAGAAATATATCGACTGTCACACCGCATTCGCGAGCGAGCCCGCTCCCACAAGGGATCTGTGTCGGTCATTAAATAGCAGTGGTCTTGAGACCGGCGAGCAACAACCGCTGGGCCAGCTCTTCTTTCAGTCCCTCAGGGCTCGCCAACTGCATCCGCTCCAAATGCTCGGGAAACGCCGAAGGCTCCGGCGCATCCAGCGCGGCCTTGCCCAGCTCCAGGATCTCGGTGAGCTTGAACTTGCTCTTGAGCCAGTTCAGCGCTCGCAACAGATCCCGCTCTATTGCGTCGAAATCACAACCCAGCGGGTATTCGGGAAACAGATTCGGATGCCGTGCCTGGATCGCCTGCAACCGCTCCGATGTGTTGTCGGCGAACCGCGGATCGAGGCGGAAATCCTTCGGTAACTTGCCGGCTTTTTGCGCCTGCTCGATCAGCCCGGGCTGGAAGCGTGAATCGCTGATGTTCAGCAATGCTTCGATCACCGCGGCGTCGGTCTTGCCGCGCAGGTCGGCGATGCCGTATTCGGTCACCACGATGTCGCGCAGGTGCCGAGGAATCGTGCAATGACCGTACTCCCAGACAATGTTCGAGCTGATCTCGCCCCCGGCCTCGCGCCAACTGCGCAGCAGCAGGATCGAACGCCCGCCTTCCAGCGCATGGCCCTGGGCAACGAAGTTGTACTGCCCGCCCACGCCGCTGAGCACCCGCCCGTCTGCCAACTGATCGGCCACCCCGGCCCCCATCAGGGTCATGGTGAAGACCGTGTTGATGAAACGGGCATCGAGGCGCTGCAGGCGCTTGAGCTGCTCTTGGCCGTACAGCTCGTTGATGTAGCTGATGCGCGTCATGTTGAATTCGAGCAGACGGCTCTGCGGCAACTCGCGCAGGCGCTCATAAAAACTGCGCGGACCGAGGAAGAATCCGCCGTGTATGCAGATACCGTCGGGTTGTGCCGCCTCGTCGAGGGTCCCGGCGTTGGCCCGTTCCTGGGTCGGCTCGTCGGGGTAGACCTTGCGCCGGATGATCCCGGCCTCGGCCAGCACCAGCAAACCGTTGACGAACATTTCACTGCAACCGTACAGCCCTTTGGCAAACGGCTCGACCCCGCCCTCGCGCTCGATCAGTTGCGCCCACTGGCTAAGGTTCAGGTCCGCCAGCAGCGCCTGGTAACCGGCGTTATCGGCTTGGCGCGCCAGTAACGCCGCCGTCAAGGCATCGCCCATGGCGCCGATGCCGATCTGCAGCGTCCCGCCGTCGCGCACCAAGGTACTGGCGTGCAAGCCGATCAAATGGTCCTGGAAGCCCACCGGCATGTTCGGCGTGGAAAACAATGTGTGGCTGTCTTTCTCGTCGATCAACAGGTCGAAAGCGTCGATGCCGACTTCCGCGTCGCCCGGCATGTAGGGCAAATCGTTGTGCACCTGGCCGACCAGGAGAATCGTCTCCCCGGCCGCCCGGCGCTTGGCGATCATCGGCAGCAGGTCGAGGGTGATGTCCGGGTTGCAGCTCAGGCTCAGGCGATCCGGGTGTTCCGGGGCGCTCGCCACCAGTTGCGCCACCAGGTTCAAGCCGGCGGCGTTGATGTCCCGGGCCGCATGGCTGTAGTTGCTGCTGACGTAGTCCTGCTGGGCCGACGCGCTGTGCAGCAGGCTGCCAGGCTGCATGAAAAACTGCTCGACCCGTATGTTGGCCGGCAGGCTGTCCCGGTGCAGGTCGGCCAGGTAATCCAGCTCCGGGTAATCACCGAAGATCCGTTCGATAAAGGGTTCGAGGAAGCGCTTCTGCAAACCATCGCCCAGGTTCGGCCGTCCCAGGCTCAGGGCGGTGTAGATCGTCAGCTGTCGCTCGGGCAGTTGGGCGATGCGCCGGTACAGCGCGTTGGCGAACAGGTTGGGCTTGCCCAGCCCCAGGGGCATGCCGAGGTGAATATGCGCGGGCAGGCGCTCGAGCACGTCATCCACCGCCTGTTCGATTGAACACAACTGCACCATCGGACCCTCCAGGACATTCCATGAATGTGGGTTGGACCGAGCTTGCCGGGTCTTGGTTGCGATGAACAGCCCCGAAAAATCCCGGGCGCAAAAAAGCCGCTCGTAAGCGGCTTTTTTGTGAAGGATGTCGGCGTATTACAGGCCAGACATCTCTTTGATGGCGCCCTTGAGGTCGTCATCCGAGCAGTCGGCGCAGGTGCCTTTTGGCGGCATGGCGTTAACGCCGGTGATGGCCTTGGCCAGGATGCCGTCGAGACCGCCCTGATGATCGGCGCGCTCTTTCCAGGCAGCCTTGTCACCGATTTTCGGCGCGCCCAGCAGGCCAGTACCGTGGCAAGCATTGCAATGTTTTGCAATCACGTCAGCCGGCTTCTTGGCACCGCCAGCGCCGCCAGCCGAAGCCACCACTTCCATACCCTTGCATTCCTTGCCCTGGACGCAGACCTGGCCGACGGGTTCAAGGCGCTTGGCGATTTCGTCGTTCGGCGCCGCTTGAGCGGTCGCAGCCCATAGGGCCAATACGGTTGCTGGTGCAGCCAGCATTTTCATAATTAGGTTCACGCGTACACCCTCAATGGTGGCTAGTCACGCCTGCGGCCACGGTTTGCAGGCGGGCGCAAGTATAGCGGTAAGCCTGTCACTCTGAAACAACCCCAAAGTCGCAAGGGTCTTGTTTGTCATGACAGCCCAACAAGTGGGCGCCTTTGCCACGCGGGCCTGGCGCCTCTTGGTCTAGAAATTGGCCGGTGTGGCTGCGCTGATCAGTCGCGCCGGCACGTCGAACGGATTACGGAAACGGTGGGGCTTGGTGCTTTCGAAATAGTAGCTGTCGCCAGCTTCAAGCACGAAGGTTTCGACACCGACCACCAATTCCAGCCGCCCTTCCACCAGGATCCCGGTTTCCTCGCCCTCATGGGTGAGCATCTCTTCACCGGTATCGGCACCCGGCGGATAGATCTCGTTGAGAAAGGCAATCGCCCGGCTCGGATGTGCTCGGCCCACCAGCTTCATGGTCACGGCGCCATCGGAGATGTCGATCAGTTCGTTGGCTTTGTAGACGATCTGGGTCGGTTTTTCCTGAAGGATCTCTTCGGAGAAAAACTCGACCATGGACATGGGAATCCCGCCAAGGACCTTACGCAGCGAACTGATCGAGGGGCTGACGCTGTTCTTCTCGATCATCGAAATAGTGCTGTTGGTGACGCCCGCGCGCTTGGCGAGTTCACGCTGGGAAAGGCCTTTGAGTTTACGAATGGATTGCAGTCGTTCACCGACGTCCAATGCTGGAGCCTCCAGGGAATCAGGTTGTGTGGAAAGTGACCGTTATCATGGCGACAGCGTTCAGTATTTACAACACTTTGACCCGAATCCTGTGCGGTGAAGCGACTTTCGGTAGGTTACGCTTTGTGTCAGGCCCCGGAATAGAGCCGTGGCACCCGCCGAAGGTTGCAGAAAATCTGATAGGGAATCGTGTCAGCGGCCTTGGCGACGTCACTGGCGAGGATGTTTTTGCCCCACAACTCCACGGCCGAGCCGAGCCCGGCCTGGGGGATATGGGTCAAGTCGACAGCCAGCATGTCCATCGACACCCGGCCGACCAGCTGGCTGCGCTGTCCATCCACCAGCACCGGGGTCCCGGTGGGCGCCTGGCGTGGGTAGCCGTCGGCATAGCCCATGGCAACCACGCCAACCCGAGTCGGTTGCGTGGTGACGAAGCGGGCGCCATAGCCCACCGGTTCGCCGGCGGGCAATTCGCGCACGCTGATGATTTTCGACTCCAGGGTCATCACCGGTTGCAGGCGCGAGGCGACGGCATTGGGCTCGTCAAAGGGCGTGGCCCCGTAGAGCATGATGCCCGGGCGCACCCAGTCGCTGGGTATCTGTGGCCAGCCCAGCACCGCCGGTGAGTTGCGCAGGCTGATCTGCGCCACCAGGCCCTGGCGGGCCTTGTCGAATATCGCCAGTTGCTCGGTGCTGCTGGGGTCGTGCAATTCATCGGCACGGGCGAAGTGGCTCATCAAGACAATCTTTGCCACGTTGCCGCTGGCGAGCAGGCGACGGTAGGCCGCCTGGTAATCCGCCGGATGCAGGCCGACCCGGTGCATGCCGGAATCGAGCTTGAGCCAGACCGTGATCGGCTGGCTCAGCGCGGTTTTTTCAATCGCTTCGAGCTGCCACAACGAATGCACCACGCACCAGAAATCGTGCTCGACGATCAACGGCAGCTCATCGGCTTCAAAAAAACCTTCCAACAGCAGGACCGGCCCACGGATCCCGCCGGCCCGCAGTTCCAAGGCTTCTTCGATACAGGCCACGGCGAACCCGTCCGCCGTGTCCTGCAGGGCCTCGGCGCACCGCACCGCACCGTGTCCGTAGGCGTCGGCCTTGATTACCGCAAGGGCCTTGGCCGCCGTGACTTCGCGGGCCAATTGGTAGTTGTGACGCAGGGCTTGGAGGTCGATCAGGGCACGGGCAGGACGCATGGCGGCAGGCTTCTAGGCGGTCATGAATAAAAAACCGACGCGGGCTGGCAGGGTGAACCAACCACAGCGCCGGAAGAGGGATCGTTTAGGCCGGAACTAAGGCAGCGCAGCCACGACGGACAGCTCCACCAGGATCTCTGGCTCACACAGCTTGGCCTCCACCGTGGCCCGGGCCGGGGCAACGCCTTTGGGCAACCAGTTGTCCCAGATGGCGTTCATGCCTTGGAAGTGGGCCTCGATGTCCTTCAGGTAGATCGTCACCGATAACAGCCGCGTCTTGTCGGTCCCGGACAAATCCAGCAAACGCTCGATATTGGCCAGGCATTCACGAGTCTGCTGTTCAATACCGGCGTTCATGTCGTCGCCGACCTGCCCCGCCAGGTAAACGGTGCCGTTGTGCACGACAACCTGGCTCATGCGGTCATTGGTGAGCTGGCGCTGGATTGACATGTTTTGCAGACTCCTGGGGTTTGCTGCCATAACGGGAAATATCGAGGCCTTCGGCGCTGATCTGCGGCTTTTTCTTCGCCATCAGGTCGGCCAAAAGGCGACCGGAACCACAGGCCATGGTCCATCCGAGGGTGCCGTGGCCGGTATTCAGAAACAGATTCTTGAACGGTGTGGCACCCACGATGGGCGTGCCGTCCGGGGTGGTCGGGCGCAGGCCGGTCCAGAAGCTGGCCTGGGCCAGATCGCCGCCCTGAGGATAAAGGTCGTTGACGATCATCTCCAGGGTTTCGCGCCGACGTGGATTGAGGGACAGGTCAAAACCGGCGATTTCCGCCATGCCACCCACGCGAATGCGATTGTCGAACCGGGTGATCGCCACTTTGTAGGTTTCGTCGAGAATGGTCGAGGTCGGGGCCATCGCCGGGTTGGTGATCGGCACGGTCAGGGAGTAGCCCTTGAGCGGGTATACCGGCGCGCGGATCCCCAACGGCTTGAGCAGTTGCGGTGAGTAGCTGCCCAGGGCCAGGACGTAGCGGTCGGCGGTTTCCAGCTTGCCGTCGATCCAGACACCGTTGATGCGATCGCCAGCGAAGTCCAGGCGCTGGATGTCCTGGCCGAAGCGGAATTGCACACCCAGCTTCACCGCCATTTCCGCCAGGCGCGTAGTAAACATCTGACAGTCGCCGGTCTGGTCGTTAGGCAGGCGCAAGGCACCGGCCAGGATGTCGGTGACATTGGCCAGGGCCGGCTCGACCCGGGCGATGCCTTCGCGGTCGAGCACTTCGAATGGTACGCCAGACTCTTTCAATACAGCGATGTCTTTTGCCGCGCCATCGAGCTGGGCCTGGGTGCGGAACAGCTGTGTAGTCCCGAGGCTACGCCCTTCGTAGGCAATGCCGGTTTCGGCGCGCAGCTCGTCGAGGCAGTCACGGCTGTACTCGGACAGGCGCACCATGCGCTCCTTGTTGATGGCATAGCGGCTGGCGGTGCAATTGCGCAGCATCTGGGCCATCCACAGGTATTGATCGATGTCGGCAGTGGCCTTGATCGCCAGTGGCGCATGGCGTTGCAGCAGCCACTTGATGGCCTTGAGCGGCACGCCCGGCGCGGCCCACGGCGAGGCATAACCCGGCGACACCTGGCCGGCGTTGGCGAAACTGGTTTCCATGGCAGGCGCTGGCTGACGGTCGACCACCACCACTTCAAACCCGGCACGGGCCAGATAATAAGCACTGACGGTACCGATGACGCCGCTACCCAAGACCAGAACGCGCATGTTGATGCCCTCATCGCGGATGATCCGCTGACGTTTGTTGTACATAGCTTTGATGGGCGCAGTGTAAAAAAGATCAGCCAGTGCTTTTCACTATATAAACACCTATATTTGGCGAGAATTCTCGGCAAAACCCCTTTTCATGGAGGCGCATCACCTGTGCGTACCAACACCCAGACCAAGCGCGAGCTGGACAAGATCGACCGCAACATCCTGCGGATTCTCCAGGCGGACGGACGGATCTCCTTCACCGAGCTGGGGGAAAAGGTCGGCCTTTCGACCACGCCCTGTACCGAGCGGGTCCGGCGCCTGGAGCGCGAGGGCATCATCATGGGCTACAACGCCCGGCTCAATCCGCAGCACTTGAAGGGCAGCCTGCTGGTGTTTGTCGAGATCAGTCTCGACTACAAGTCCGGCGACACCTTCGAAGAGTTCCGACGCGCCGTGCTGAAATTGCCTCACGTGCTGGAATGTCACTTGGTGTCAGGAGATTTCGACTATCTGGTGAAGGCGCGGATTTCCGAGATGGCGTCGTACCGCAAGCTGCTGGGGGATATCCTGCTCAAACTGCCCCACGTGCGCGAATCCAAGAGCTACATCGTGATGGAAGAAGTGAAGGAGAGCTTGAACCTGCCGATTCCGGATTGAGTCTGGCTCAAGGCAATGGTTATCTGGACGGCCGCTTTCGCGAGCAAGCTAGCTAGCTCCCACATCGTGCGGCAGTGAATACCTTCTTGTGAGCAATGAAGATCCATTTGTGGGAGCAAGCTTGCTCGCGAAGGCCACGACTCGGTATCGCTGCCTGCTAGACCAACACCTGCCGGGTGCTGGCCATGTATTCATGAATCTGTTTCTCGACCCGCGGATGGATCAGCTCCACCGGCCGCCGGCCATTGGGGCAGGGCAAGGTCGCCGTGGTACCAAACAGTCGGCAGATCAGCGGCCGCTCGTCGTAGACCGTGCAACCGTTGGGCCCCAGGTGCACGCAGTCCAGGGCTTCCAAGGCCGCGTCCTGTTCGGCGCGGGTCTTGCGGGGCAAGCGGGCCATTTCCTCGGGCGAGGTGGTGACCGGACCGCAGCAGTCATGGCAGCCCGGTACGCACTCGAACGTGGGAATCTGCTGGCGTAGCGTGCGGATTTTTTGACTGTTGCAGCTCATCGAGGCGGTTACCGAGAGGGACAAACCGGGATTCTGCCTTAAAGGCCGAGAGCCAGACAGCGCCAACCGACCGGTGTTGCCCAGAAAGGAATCCCCGGCTTATGCTCCGTAAAATTTCTCAAACACAATAATCAGGATTACGCACATGAACGCCCGTGTTCAGCAACCTGCCCCGAACCACGCGCACGCCGCCTCCTACTACGCCGCCAGCAGCCTGCCGCAACCGGACCATCCGCTGCTGCAGGGTGAGTTGCGGGCGGATGTCTGCGTCGTCGGCGGCGGGTTCTCCGGATTGAACACAGCGATCGAACTGGCCGAACGCGGCATGAGCGTGGTGCTGCTGGAAGCGCACCGGATCGGCTGGGGCGCCAGCGGGCGCAACGGCGGGCAATTGATCCGTGGCGTCGGTCATGGCCTCGACCAGTTCGCGCCGATCATCGGCACCGATGGCGTGCGCCAGATGAAACTCATGGGTCTTGAGGCCGTGGAAATCGTCCGACAGCGCGTCGAGCGTTTTCAGATCCCGTGCGATCTCACCTGGGGCTACTGCGACCTCGCTAACAAACCCAGCGACCTGGAAGGCTTCGCCGAAGACGCCGAAGAATTGCGCAGCCTGGGTTATCGCCACCCAACCCGACTCCTGCAAGCTGATGAAATGCACAGCGTCGTGGGTTCGGATCGCTACGTCGGCGGACTGATCGACATGGGTTCGGGTCATTTGCATCCGTTGAACCTGGCCCTGGGCGAAGCCGCCGCCGCGCAGCAACTGGGGGTCCGGCTGTTCGAACAATCGGCGGTCACACGCATCGACTACGGCACCGAGGTGAAAGTGCACACCCATCAGGGCTCAGTCCGCGCCAAGACCCTGGTGCTGGGCTGCAACGCCTACCTCAATGGACTCAATCCGCAACTCGGCGGCAAAGTCCTGCCGGCCGGCAGCTACATCATCGCCACCGAACCCTTGAGCCAGGCCCAGGCACAGGCGCTGTTGCCGCAGAACATGGCCGTCTGCGACCAACGGGTGGCACTGGATTACTATCGGCTTTCGGCGGATCGACGCTTGCTGTTTGGCGGGGCCTGTCACTATTCCGGCCGCGACCCGCAGGACATTGGCGCCTACATGCGTCCGAAGATGCTCAGGGTGTTCCCGCAACTGGCGGATGTGAACATCGATTATCAATGGGGCGGGATGATTGGCATCGGCGCCAACCGTTTGCCGCAGATCGGCCGGCTCAAGGACCAGCCCAATGTGTATTACGCCCAAGCCTATTCCGGCCACGGGGTGAATGCCACGCACCTGGCCGGCAAACTGTTGGCCGAAGCCATCAGCGGGCAGCAGAGCAGCGGTTTTGACTTGTTCGCCCAGGTTCCGCACATGACCTTCCCGGGTGGCAAGCATTTACGCTCACCGCTGTTGGCGCTGGGGATGTTGTGGCATCGATTGAAAGAGTTGGTTTAAAGAACTTCAGCACTACGGATGACGCTATCGCGGGCAGGCCTAGCTCCCACAGGTCAATTTCAAATCTGTGGGAGCAAGGCTTGCCCGCGATAGCAATCTCAGGACCCACACCGCTTCAAAGCCGCCAGAATGGTTTGAGCCCCTCCTCCCGCGCCTGCTCCCGACTCAGCCCGACGTCACGCAACTGTTCGGGTGTAAGTTCCAACAAGGCCTTGCGTGTATGCAGACGATGCCAGAACAGGGCCCAGCGGCTCAGGCCGGACGGCGCATTGCGCAATGTCGCGCTGCGCAGCCCCTTCTCCTGCCCTGCCGCCAGTTCCTGACTGTGTAACGTCAGCCGCACATCGCTCAAGCCGTTCATTTTGATCGCTCCTGTTTACTTGGGTAGCCAGAGGTTTCATGATGCGCGGACGACCGAAAACGATACAGATTCAACCAGTTTCTTTTATAAGCATACAGATTCGATATTTACGGCACTGAATCGTCATTTTCCACCTCAACTGTATCGGTTGCAGTTGTCCACCTCATCGGGAGCGCACCATGACCCTCTACGTGAACCTCGCCGAACTGCTCGGCTCCCGCATCGAACAGGGCTTCTACCGCCCCGGCGACCGGCTGCCGTCTGTGCGGGCATTGAGCACGGAACATGGGGTCAGTTTGAGTACGGTGCAGCAGGCCTATCGCGTGCTGGAGGACAGTGGACTGGCGATGCCTAGGCCCAAGTCCGGCTACTTCGTACCCGTGGGCCGCGAATTGCCGGACCTGCCGGTGGTAGGCCGGCCGGCCCAGCGCCCTGTGGATATTTCCCAGTGGGACCAGGTGCTGGAACTGATACGCGCCGTACCGCGCCCGGATGTGGTGCAGCTGGGACGCGGCATGCCGGACATCAACTCACCGACCATGAAGCCGCTGCTGCGCAGCTTGGCGCAGATCAGCCGCCGGCAAGACATGCCCGGCCTGTATTACGACAACATCTACGGCAACCTCGCACTGCGCGAGCAGATCGCCCGGCTGTCGCTGGACTCTGGCTGCCAACTGGGGCCCAACGATCTGATCATCACCACCGGCTGTCACGAAGCTCTGTCGGTCAGCATCCGCGCCACCTGCGAACAAGGCGATATCGTCGCGGTGGACTCACCCAGCTTTCACGGAGCCATGCAAACCCTCAAGGGCCTGGGCATGAAGGCCTTGGAAATTCCCACCGACCCACTCACCGGCATCAGCCTGGAAGCACTGGAACTAGCCCTGGAACAATGGCCGATCAAGGCCATACAGTTGACCCCCAGCTGCAACAACCCGCTGGGCTACATCATGCCCGACGCCAATAAACGCGCGCTGCTGAACCTGGCACAGCGCTTCGACGTGGCGATCATCGAAGATGATGTGTATGGAGAATTGGCCTACACATACCCTCGCCCACGCACCATCAAGTCCTTCGATGAAGACGGCCGCGTCCTGCTCTGCAGTTCATTTTCCAAGACCCTGGCGCCTGGCCTACGCATTGGTTGGGTCGCGCCAGGCCGGTACCTGGAGCGGGTGCTGCACATGAAATACATCAGCACCGGCTCCACCGCGCCACAGCCGCAGATCGCCATTGCCGAATTTCTAAAGGGCGGGCATTTCGAACCCCATTTGCGGCGGATGCGCACGCAATACCAGCGCAATCGCGACGTGATGATCGACTGGGTCAGCCGCTACTTCCCCTCGGGCACTCGTGCCAGTCGCCCACGGGGCAGTTTCATGCTGTGGATCGAGTTGCCCGACGGCTTCGACACACTGAAGCTCAATCGGGTCCTGCTGGACCAAGGCGTGCAGGTCGCCGTCGGCAGTATTTTTTCGGCATCGGGCAAGTACCGCAACTGCCTGCGGATGAACTACGCTGCCAAGCCAACGGCCCAGATCGAAGAGGCCGTACGCAAGGTCGGAGCCGCCGCTATCGCGCTGTTGAACGAAACCCAGCGCGACGTCGTCTGAACTTTATCCAGGGAAGCAGCACCCAACAGCCGATCAATGTGAACAAGCGGAACGATCCTACGTGAGATCCAGACCGATCCTGCCTGCGCTACTGTTAGTCGCCTCACTGCTGAGCGGCTGCGCCGGTCTTGATATCACCCGTGAGCCCTCCCAGGCCCTGCCGGCCACCGAGTCCTCGTTCGGCCGCTCGGTCCAGGCCCAGGCCGCTTCCCATGAAGGGCGCTCGGGCTTTCGGCTGCTGTCGGACAGCACCGAGGCCTTCACCGCTCGGGCCGAGCTGATTCGCCACGCCCAAGGCAGCCTGGATTTGCAGTACTACATCGTCCATGACGGCATCAGCACGCGGATGCTGGTGGATGAACTGCTCAAGGCCGCCGACCGGGGGGTGCGCGTTCGGATCCTGCTGGACGACACCACCAGCGACGGCCAGGATCAGATCATCGCCACCCTCGCCGCCCATCCGCAAATCCAGATCCGCCTGTTCAACCCACTGCACTTGGGACGCGCCACCGGCGTGACTCGCAGCCTCGGACGCCTGTTCAACCTGTCGTTGCAGCACCGGCGGATGCACAACAAGCTGTGGCTGGCGGACAACAGCATGGCCATCGTCGGCGGTCGCAACCTGGGCGATGAGTATTTCGACGCCGAACCCAACCTGAACTTCACCGACATCGACCTGCTCAGCGTCGGGCCGGTGGCCGAACAATTGGGCCACAGCTTCGACCAGTACTGGAACAGCGCCCTGAGCAAACCCATCGAACAGTTCCTGTCCCATCGCCCCACGCCCAAGGACCTGGCCAACAGCCGCCTGCGCCTGCAAGAGTCCCTGGAACAAACCCACAAGGAAAACCACGCGCTCTACCAGCAGCTGACCGCCTACAAGACCCAACCGCGCCTGGACACTTGGCGCGACCAGTTGATCTGGGCTTGGAACAAGGCGCTATGGGACGCGCCCAGCAAGGTGCTGGCCAAGGACGAACCGGACCCGCAGCTGTTGCTGACCACCCAACTGGCCCCCGAGCTGACGGGCGTGCGCAAAGAACTGATCATGATTTCCGCCTACTTCGTCCCCGGCCAGCCAGGCTTGGTGTACCTGACCAGTCGCGCCGATGCCGGCGTGTCGGTGAGCCTGCTGACCAACTCCCTGGAGGCCACCGACGTGCCCGCCGTGCACGGCGGCTATGCGCCGTACCGCAAGGCCCTGCTGCAGCATGGCGTGCGCCTGTTCGAGTTGCGCCGACAACCGGGCGATTCCGGCAGCAGCCCGCACCTGTTCTACAGCAAATCCTACGGCGAATCGGACTCCAGCCTGCACAGCAAGGCGATCATCTTCGATCAGCAGAAATCCTTCATTGGCTCGTTCAATTTCGACCCGCGCTCAGTGCTGTGGAACACCGAAGTCGGGGTGCTGGTGGACAGCCCTGAACTCGCCGGCCAAGTGCGTGAACTGGCCCTGCAAGGCATGGCGCCGGCCCTGAGTTATCAGGCCAGGCTGGAAGATGGAACGCTGGTATGGACCACAGAAGACAACGGCAAGATCCACGACCTGGCCCGCGAGCCGGGCAGCTGGTGGCGCCGGTTCAATGCCTGGTTCAGCACGACGATCGGGTTGGAGCGGATGTTGTAGGTCTGCACAAACCTCTGTGGCGAGGGGATTTATCCCCGCTGGCGCGCGAAGCGACCCTAAAAAAGGGTGATCTGCACCGATCCGACTGGCTGGATTCAGATTTTTGGGACTGCTGCGCAGTCCTGCGGGGATAAATCCCCTCGCCACAGGGGTTCCGGGATATTCAGGCGGGTTGGGTGGCCCCAAACGCCCCTTGACGCAACAACAGGATCACCAGCCCGAACGCCCCGGCCGCCATGAACAAAGGCAGTGCATGTCCGCTGACCCATTGGCTGCCCGCCCCCGCCACCAGTGGACCGATCAGACAACCGAGGCCCCACAACTGCGCGACATGGGCGTTGGCCCGCACCAGCGCATCGTCGCGGTAACGCTCGCCGATCAGGATCAGCGACAACGTGAACAAACCGCCCGCGCTGGCGCCGAACAGCACCCACAGCGGCCAGATCAACAGGGTATCGATCAGCAGCGGAACCGCCAGGCTCGATAACATCAGCGCCACCGCACACCCCGTCAGCAGGGCCCGGCGAGACACGCGATCGGCCAGGGCGCCAATGGGCAACTGCAGCAAGGCATCACCGACCACTACGGTGCTGACCATCGCCAGCGCAATGTCGGCCGTAAAGCCCTGGCGCAGGCAATACACCGGCAACAACGTGAGGATCATCGCCTCGAACGCAGCGAATAACGAGACCGCCCAGGCAATCGCCGGCAAGCCACGGCAAAACGTCCACAAATCGCCGAACGTGACGCTGCCGGCCTCGCTGCTCGGCGCACCGCTGCGGCCCAGCAACAGCAAGGGTGCGGCCAACAGCAGGCCGACGCCCACCCAGAACCCGTAGTCATGATCGGTCCCCAGCGCGCCCAGCAGCAACGGGCCGGACAACTGGCTCAGGGCGTAGCTGCTGCCGTACAGCGCCACCAACCGTCCACGCCATTTTTCAACGACCAGTTGGTTGATCCAGCTCTCACCCAGAATGAACACCAGGGTCAGGACCACGCCAATCATCAGGCGCAGCAGCAACCAGACCGGATAGCTGGGCAGCAGTGCCAGCAACCCGATGGACACCGCCCCGCCCCACAGGCACAGGCGCATCAAGGCCGCCGTGCCGAACCGCGCCGCCAGCCGGCTCGACACCTTGGCCCCGAGCAACACCCCCACGGCCGGCATGGCCGCCATCACACCAATGGCGAACGCACCGTAACCCCAGCCCTCCAGGCGCAACGACACTAACGGCATGCTTACGCCCAGGGCCAGGCCGACACTCAGGACGGACGCCAGCACGGCGAAATAGGTTGCCCAACGCATTTCCACGCTCCTGTGGAGGGTTACATTTCAAGCCCTGCGCAAAGCAAATGTGGGAGCGGGCTTGCTCGCGAAGACGGTTTCGCATTCAACAACTAAGTTGATTGAAACTCCGCTTTCGCGAGCAAGCCCGCTCCCACAGGTTTGGCGCGGTTACAGCTTGATCCAGGTCGACTTCAGCTCGGTGTATTTGTCGAACGCATGCAGCGACTTGTCGCGACCGTTGCCCGACTGCTTGAAGCCACCGAATGGCGCGGTCATGTCGCCGCCGTCGTATTGGTTGACCCATACGCTGCCGGCACGCAGGGCCTTGGCGGTCAGGTGAGCCTTGGAAATGTCCTTGGTCCACACCGCTGCGGCCAGACCATACGGCGTGTCGTTGGCGATTTCGATGGCCTGCTCGGCGGTGTCGAAAGCGATGACCGACAACACCGGGCCAAAAATCTCTTCCTGAGCGATTTTCATGGCGTTGCTCACACCGTCGAAAATCGTCGGCTCGACATACGTGCCGCCGGTTTCTTCAAGGATGCGCTTGCCACCGGCCACCAGTTTGGCGCCGTCGCTGTGACCGGCCTCAATGTAGGACAGCACGGTGTTCATCTGCTGGGTATCCACCAGCGCGCCGACGTTGGTGGCCGGGTCCAGGGGATTACCCGGTTTCCAGCCCTTGAGGGCTTCGATCACCAGCGGCAGGAACGTGTCCTTGATGGAGCGCTCCACCAACAGCCGCGAGCCGGCGGTGCAGACTTCGCCCTGGTTGAAGGCGATGGCGCTGGCGGCGGATTCGGCCGCGGCTTGCAGGTCCGGGGCATCGGCGAACACGATGTTCGGGCTCTTGCCGCCGGCTTCCAGCCAGATGCGCTTCATGTTCGATTCGCCGGAGTAAATCATCAGTTGCTTGGCGATTTTGGTGGAACCGGTGAACACCAGGGTATCGACGTCCATGTGCAGGGCCAGGGCCTTGCCGACGGTATGACCGTAGCCCGGCAGCACGTTCAGCACACCTTTCGGAATGCCGGCCTCAATCGCCAGTGCGGCAATGCGGATGGCGGTCAGCGGGGATTTTTCCGAGGGCTTGAGCACCACCGAGTTACCGGTGGACAGCGCCGGGCCGAGCTTCCAGCAGGCCATCATCAAGGGGAAGTTCCACGGCACGATAGCGCCCACGACGCCCACCGGCTCGCGGGTCACCAGGCCCAACTGATCGTGGGGGGTAGCCGCCACTTCATCGTAGAGCTTGTCGATGGCTTCACCGCTCCAGCTCAACGCTTGAGCTGCACCGGGAACATCGATGTTCAAGGAGTCGCTGATCGGCTTGCCCATGTCCAAGGTTTCGAGCAGTGCCAGCTCTTCGGCGTTCTGCTTGAGCAGGCCGGCAAAACGAATCATGGTCGCTTTGCGCTTGCTCGGCGCCAGGCGCGACCAGACACCAGAGTTGAAGGTGGCGCGGGCATTTTCGACAGCACGCTGGGCGTCGGCCACGTCGCAGCTGGCGATCTTGCCCAGCACACGGCCATCGACCGGGCTGAGGCAATCGAAGGTTTCGCCGGACACCGCATCGGTGTACTCACCGTTGATGAAGGCGCGGCCTTCGATCTTCAGGTCGCGGGCGCGTTGTTCCCAATCGGTACGAGTCAGGGTGGTCATGCGTGTGTCCTCCTCTTATTGAGTACGAACGCCGCGCAATGCGCAGCGCTCAAAAGAATTCTGCCCGGCCAGCTGTTTTCGGCGCCGTTTTCGGCTTAGGGCACCCGCCACCCTAAACCAGCGGCTGGTCATGTTTCAATATATTTGACACAACAGTGGCAAACGGCCTTGCGATGTTCGTTTTAATAAACATAGACTCGAGGCCTTCCACACGATCACTGGGGATCACCCGCATGAGCATTCAGGACATCGTCGACTTCAGCCAGGCCAATACCACCGCCGAACGTTATCGCCCGGATCCGGCCAAGGTGTTCAAGGGCGATCCCGAGCAAACCGTGTTCAACCACTACAGCAGCCCCTGCGGCCAGATGAACGCTGGCGTATGGGAAGGCGCCGTCGGCCAATGGATGGTCAATTACACCGAGCATGAATACTGCGAGATCGTCCAGGGCGTTTCCGTGCTGCGGGACAACGATGGCAACGCCAAGACCCTGCGGGCCGGCGACCGCTTCGTGATCCCGGCCGGGTTCAAGGGCACCTGGGAAGTGCTGGAGCCGTGCCGCAAGATCTATGTGGTGTTCGAGCAGGCCTGAACCACACCGTAAAAGACCGTGACACTTAATCATTGGTCAATAACCGCGGTGACGATTAAAACCTGCCATAGGCACCGCGCAATTTATCCTCACAGCGGGACGCGCAGGATGCGCGCCCCACCCAACCGGTGAGTGCCTTAACTTTTTAACTATCAGCAAGGAAGCTAGAAATGCCTAATCAAAACGACACCGTTGTCGTGCCGACGCCAAACGATCAGTGCGATATCGCTATCGCCCAGTACACCATTGGCCAAAAATACACCCCTGAGCTGCGTGAAGAAGTTCGCGCCCTGGCCAACGGAGCCCCGGTTCGCCCCGCAGGCCCAAAACACCCGATAACCTACGATCTGCGCCCGCGCCGCATCAACCTTGTAACCGATGCCGACGGCATTATCATCGGCATTAAATGCGGTTGATCCACAAGATCCAAACGCAACAAAAAAGGCCCGTATCTCGCGATACGGGCCTTTTTTGTAAGACGGAAAAATCAATTACTTGATTTTGCCTTCCTTGTAGATCACGTGCTTGCGAACAACCGGATCATATTTCTTGATCTCGATTTTGTCCGGGGTAGTACGCTTGTTCTTGTCGGTAGTGTAGAAGTGACCAGTACCGGCGCTCGAGATCAAACGAATCAATTCACGCATGATTAGCTCCCTTAAACCTTGCCATCGCGACGAAGTTCGGCCAGCACGACACTGATGCCACGCTTGTCGATGATACGCATGCCCTTGGCAGATACGCGCAGACGCACAAAACGTTTCTCTTCTTCAACCCAGAAGCGGTGATGCTGCAGGTTCGGCAGGAAACGACGACGGGTTTTGTTGTTTGCGTGGGAAATGTTATTCCCAGTCACCGGACCCTTACCGGTAACTTGACAGACTCTCGACATGCCTCAGCCCTCTAAAACCACATGCCCAACCCGGCATGGGTTGGCCGCTTAATCTCTCAGTCATTTGGCGCCAGGCGCCGCGTTTCTTTAAGGGTCTTACCGGCTACACCTACAGTGAAGGAACCGGGCCCCTAGAAAAGAGCGCTGCTTTATACCAGAAAGACCACAGCGCAACAACAGCCGATGTGATTTGTCTTCCTGGAGAAGCATCGACTAACCGCCCCGGACGGCGGGGGCAGAGGCTGGCACGGCCCCTGACCGCTCGTCGCTGCACGCAGGTTTTTTTCACGCGCGGCAGGTTCTGGCCATCCACACCGTCGCCGCAGCGTGCCGGAAAATGCAAAAAGGGGATAGTCATTTGGCAGCGAGCCCACTAGGGTAGGCCTTTTCCAGACTGCACTCGCAGATGGGCCTTCGACTTGCACAGGAAACCGACCATGCGCCTCGCTGCCCTACCGTTGTTGCTCGCCCCTCTGCTGATCACCCCGCAGGCCTTGGCCGCCGCCCTGAGCGTCTGCACCGAAGCCAGCCCGGAAGGGTTCGATGTCGTCCAGTACAACTCCCTGACCACCACCAACGCCTCCGCCGACGTGCTGATGAATCGCCTGGTGGATTTCGATACCGCCAGCGGCAAGGTGGTCCCCAGTCTGGCCGAGCGCTGGGAAGTCTCCACCGATGGCCTGACCTACGTGTTCAAGCTGCGGCCACGGGTCAAGTTCCATCACACCGATTACTTCACGCCGCGCCGCGACCTGACCGCCGAGGACGTGAAGTTCAGCTTTGAGCGCATGCTCGACCCGGCGAACCCGTGGCACAAGGTGGCGCAAAGCGGCTTCCCCCACGCCCAGTCCATGCAATTGCCGGTGCTGATCAAGAAAATCGACGCCCTGGACCCGCTGACCGTGCGCTTCACCCTCGATCACGCCGACTCGACCTTCCTGGCGACGTTGAGCATGGGCTTTGCCTCCATCTATTCAGCCGAATACGCCGATCAGTTGATGCAGGCCGGCACGCCGGAGAAACTCAACAACCAGCCGGTCGGCACCGGCCCGTTCATTTTCAACCGATTCCAGAAAGACGCTTCGATTCGCTACAAAGCCAACCCGGATTATTTTGGCGGCAAGCCCCAAGTGGACCCCTTGATCTTCGCCATCACGCCGGACGCCAACGTGCGCCTGCAGAAATTGCGCCGCAACGAATGCCAGATCGCCCTGTCGCCCAAGCCACTGGACGTGCAGGCCGCCCGACAGGAAGCGACCCTGAGCGTGGCCCAGACCGAAGCCTTCATGACCGCGTTCGTGGCGATCAACAGCCAGCACCCGCCACTGGACAAGCCTGAGGTGCGACAAGCCATCAACCTGGCGTTCGACAAGGCCAGCTACCTCAAGACCGTCTTCGAAGGCACCGCCGAAGCCGCTAACGGCCCTTACCCGCCTAACACCTGGAGCTACGCCAAAAGCCTGCCCGGCTACGCCCATGACCCGGCGAAGGCCCGTGACCTGCTGGCCAAGGCCGGTTTGAAGGAAGGCTTCAAGACCACGATCTGGACCCGTCCCTCCGGCAGCCTGCTCAACCCCAATCCGAGCCTTGGTGCGCAGTTGCTGCAATCGGACCTGGCGGAAATCGGCATCCAGGCCGAAATCCGCGTGATCGAATGGGGCGAACTGATCCGCCGCGCCAAGGCCGGCGAACATGACCTGCTGTTCATGGGCTGGGCCGGTGACAACGGCGACCCGGACAACTTCCTCACGCCGCAGTTTTCCTGCGCGGCAGTCAAATCCGGTACCAACTTCGCCCGCTACTGCAACCCGGACCTGGACAAACTGATCAGCGCCGGCAAGACCACCGGCGAACAAGGCGTGCGTGCCAAGCTCTACGAGCAGGCCCAGGCCCAGATCCAGCAGCAGGCCCTGTGGCTGCCCCTGGCCCACCCCACCGCCTTCGCGCTGACCCGCAAGGATGTGCAGGGTTATGCGGTGAGCCCGTTTGGGCGGCAGGACTACTCCAAGGTCAGCCTCAAGTAACCTCGGCCCACGGAGCCTCCCCCAGTGAAAGCCTGTGGGAGCCTGTGGGAGCAAAGCTTGCTCGCGATAGCGGTGTTACAGCCAACAGAAGTGTTGCATGTGGCGACGTCATCGCGAGCAAGCTTTGCCCCCACAAGGGATTATTCAAGCCTGACCGGGCCTACATCCACCCATACTCCGCCATCGACAGCGGCTCCCCATCGCCAACGATGAAGTGGTCGAGCACCCGCACGTCGATCAGCTCCAGAGCCTCCTGGAGCCGCTCGGTGAGCACCCGGTCGGCCTGGCTGGGCTCGGTGTTGCCGGAGGGGTGGTTGTGGCACAGGATCAACGCAGCGGCGTTGTGGGCCAGGGCCCGCTTGACCACCTGCCGGGGATGGACACTGGCGCTGTCGATAGAACCGCGGAACAGCGCCTCGAAGGTCAGCACCTGATGCTTAGAATTGAGAAACAGGCAACCGAACACCTCGTGGGGTTCGTGGCGCAGCATGGACTTCAGGTATTCCCGCACCGCGTACGGGCTTTCCAACATGGTCTTTTCCCGCGCCCGTTCAGCCAAATGCCGCCGACTCATTTCCTGAGCCGCCTGCAGTTGAGCAAACTTCGCCGGCCCGAGCCCCATGTGATTGCTGAATGTGATCTGATCCGCTTCCAGCAGCGCGCGCAGGCTGCCAAATTGAATCAACAGTTGTCGCGCCAGATCCACCGCGCTTTTACCGGACACCCCGGTGCGTAAAAAAATCGCCAGCAGCTCGGCGTCCGAAAGACTCCCCGCCCCCAGCGCCAATAACCTCTCCCGCGGCCGCTCGGCCGCGGGCCAATCGCGAATACTCATGGCATCTCCCTGATTGTGGGCGCCGCTGTTCCGTAGCGGTCGCTGTGATATCGTAGCCCATCTTTTTTTGCAGGCGATTTGCACCCTGGCAGCTGCTGCCAAGGGGTTCGCCTTGCACTGACCACTGAAATCGAAAGGCAGGCCTATGCAGCGGCTGTATCGGAAACGCATCGTTCTGGGCGTCGGCGGCGGCATTGCCGCCTACAAGAGCGCCGAGCTGGTTCGCCGACTCATCGACCAGGGCGCGGAAGTACGGGTCGTCATGACCCGTGGCGGCAGCGAGTTCATTACCCCACTGACCATGCAAGCCCTGTCCGGGCACCCGGTCCACCTGGACCTGCTCGACCCGGCGGCCGAAGCCGCCATGGGCCATATCGAACTGGCCAAGTGGGCCGACCTGGTGCTGATCGCCCCGGCCACGGCTGACCTGATCGCCCGCCTGGCCCAAGGCATCGCCGACGACCTGTTGACCACCCTGGTGCTCGCCACCGACGCCGTGGTCGCTGTCGCACCGGCCATGAACCAGGCCATGTGGCGCGACCCGGCCACCCAGGCCAACCTGCAATTGCTGGAAAGCCGCGCCCTGAAAGTCTTCGGCCCGGCCTCCGGCAGCCAGGCCTGCGGCGATGTCGGCATGGGGCGCATGCTCGAAGCCACGGACCTGGCCCAATGCGCCGCCGACTGCTTCCAGCGCCAGGCCCTGACCGGCAAGCACGTGCTGATCACCGCCGGGCCGACCCAGGAAAACATCGACCCGGTGCGCTACATCACCAACCACAGCTCCGGGAAAATGGGCTTCGCCCTGGCCGAAGCCGCCGTGGAAGCCGGCGCCCGGGTGACACTGATCACCGGCCCCGTGCACTTGCCGACCCCGGACCGGGTCACGCGCATCGATGTGGTCAGTGCCCGGGACATGCTCGCGGCCTGCGAAGCGGCCATCCCCTGCGACCTGTTCATCGCCTCGGCTGCGGTAGCGGACTACCGCCCCGAAGTCGTTGCCCCGCAAAAATTGAAGAAAGACCCTACAAGCGGCGACGGCCTGCTACTACAAATGGTGCGCAACCCGGACATCCTGGCCAGCATCGCCACCCGCCCCGACCGTCCGTTCAGTGTCGGCTTTGCCGCCGAGACCGAACACCTGCTCGATTACGCCGCCCGCAAGCTCAAGGACAAGAACCTCGACCTGATCGTCGCCAACGACGTCGCCAACCCGAGCATCGGCTTCAACAGCGAAGAAAACGCCTGCAGCGTGATCGACCGCCAGTTGCACGCCACGCTTTTCGCCCAGACCAGCAAGAGCAAGATTGCCCGCCAGCTGATCACCTTTATCGCCGAACGTCTGAACCAGGTTTAATGTCATGCACGCCCTACAAGCCAAGATCCTCGACCCACGCATCGGTAGCGAATTCCCGCTGCCGCAATACGCCACACCGGGCTCCGCCGGCCTCGACCTGCGGGCGATGCTCAAGCAGGACACGATCCTGGAACCAGGCCAGACCCTGCTGATTCCTACCGGCCTGTCGGTGTACATCGGCGACCCGGGCCTTGCCGCGCTGATCCTGCCGCGCTCGGGCCTGGGCCACAAGCACGGCATCGTGCTGGGCAACCTGGTGGGCCTGATCGATTCCGACTACCAGGGCGAATTGATGGTGTCGTGCTGGAACCGCGGCCAAACGGCCTTCAACATTGCCGTGGGCGAGCGCATCGCGCAGTTGGTGCTGGTGCCGGTGGTCCAGGCTCACTTCGAACTGGTCGAGGAATTCGACGAGAGCCAGCGCGGCGCCGGTGGTTTCGGGCATTCCGGCAGCCACTGACCGCGCGGTTCCGGGCCGGGCGTCCTGCCCGGGCCCGTTTGTTAAGCTTCTGTTTCAGGGCAAAAAATGCGCAATGGCTTTCTGCTAGGTTTCCCATCCGGAATCAATGTATTAGGCGAGCGAGGGCGGGGTAACGCTGTCTCATGGCAATTTCCCACCACGAACTCTCTGTCAAAAACGCCGTCATACCCTTCAGCTTGAGCCTGCCGACGCCCTGTGTCGGCCTGTCCAGTCACTTTCCTGATAGAGCGCCCCGCCCATGAACACCCCAGCCGCAATCGCCCCGATCTTCCCTGAAAGCATTTTCCGCGCCTACGACATCCGTGGCGTGGTACCGGAAACCCTCACCGCCGAAACCGCCTACTGGATCGGCCGCGCCATTGGCTCCCAGAGCCTGGCCCAGGGCGAACCGAACGTGTGCGTCGGCCGTGACGGCCGCTTGTCGGGCCCCGAGCTGGTCGAACAATTGATCAAAGGCGTTGCCGACAGCGGCTGCCACGTCAGCGACGTGGGCCTGGTGCCGACGCCAGCGCTGTACTACGCCGCCAACGTGCTGGCCGGCAAGTCCGGGGTGATGCTCACCGGCAGCCACAACCCGTCGAACTACAACGGCTTCAAGATCGTCATCGCCGGCGATACCCTCGCCAACGAGCAGATCCAGGCCCTGCACACCCGCCTCAAGACCAACGACCTGAGCAGCGGCCAGGGCAGCGTGACCAAGGTCGACATCCTCGAGCGCTACAACGACGAGATCGTCAAGGACGTGAAGCTCGCCCGACGCCTGAAAGTGGTGGTCGACTGCGGCAACGGCGCGGCCGGCGTGATCGCCCCGCAACTGATCGAAGCCCTGAACTGCGAAGTCATCCCGCTGTTCTGCGACGTGGACGGCAACTTCCCCAACCACCACCCGGACCCGGGCAAGCTGGAAAACCTGCAAGACCTGATCGCCAAGGTCAAGGAAACCAACGCCGACCTGGGCCTGGCCTTCGACGGCGACGGCGACCGCGTGGGCGTGGTGACCAATACCGGCAGCGTGGTATTCCCCGACCGTCTGCTGATGCTGTTCGCTCGCGACGTGGTGGCGCGCAATCCGAACGCCGAAATCATCTTCGACGTGAAGTGCACCCGTCGCCTGGTGCCGCTGATCAAGGAATATGGCGGTCGTCCGCTGATGTGGAAAACCGGTCATTCGTTGATCAAGAAAAAAATGAAACAGAGCGGCGCCCTGCTGGCCGGCGAAATGAGCGGCCACATCTTCTTCAAGGAGCGCTGGTTCGGTTTCGACGACGGTATCTACAGCGCCGCGCGCCTGCTGGAGATCCTCAGCAAGGAAAAATCCACGGCCGAAGAACTGTTCGCAACCTTCCCGAACGATATTTCTACGCCAGAAATCAATATCCATGTGACCGAAGAGAGCAAATTCAGCATCATTGATGCACTGCACGACGCCCAGTGGGGCGAAGGCGCCGAACTGACCACCATCGACGGTGTACGGGTCGACTACCCACAAGGCTGGGGCCTGGTCCGCGCGTCCAACACCACCCCGGTGCTGGTACTGCGTTTCGAGGCCGACAACGAGGCCGAACTGCAGCGCATCAAGGACGTGTTCCACACCCAACTCAAACGTGTTGCACCTGATCTCCAACTACCGTTTTGATTTTTTGAAGCACTACCGGAGCCCTGAATGACCCTCGAACGCGAAGCCGCCGCCAACACCGCCAAGGTCCTGTCCGAAGCGTTGCCTTATATCCGACGCTACGTCGGCAAGACCCTGGTGATCAAATACGGCGGCAACGCGATGGAAAGCGAGGAGCTGAAAACCGGCTTCGCCCGCGACATCGTGCTGATGAAGGCCGTGGGCATCAACCCGGTGGTGGTCCACGGCGGCGGCCCGCAAATCGGCGACCTGCTCAAGCGCCTGTCGATCGAGAGCCACTTCATCGACGGCATGCGCGTGACCGATGCACAGACCATGGATGTGGTGGAAATGGTCCTCGGCGGCCAGGTCAACAAGGACATCGTCAACCTGATCAACCGCCATGGCGGCAGCGCCATTGGCCTGACGGGCAAGGACGCCGAGCTGATCCGGGCGAAGAAACTCACCGTCACCCGCCAGACCCCGGAGATGACCCAGCCGGAAATCATCGACATCGGTCACGTGGGCGAAGTGGTCGGCATCAACACCGACCTGCTGAACCTGCTGGTCAAGGGCGACTTCATCCCGGTCATCGCGCCCATCGGCGTAGGCGCCAACGGTGAGTCGTACAACATCAACGCCGACCTGGTGGCGGGCAAGGTTGCCGAGGCGCTGAAAGCTGAAAAGCTGATGTTGCTGACCAACATCGCCGGCCTGATGGACAAGACCGGCAAGGTCCTGACCGGGCTGTCGACCCAACAGGTCGATGACCTGATCGCCGACGGCACCATCTACGGCGGCATGCTGCCGAAGATTCGTTGCGCGCTGGAAGCGGTACAGGGCGGCGTCGGCAGCTCGCTGATCATCGATGGCCGGGTGCCGAATGCGATCCTGCTGGAGATCTTCACCGATACGGGTGTGGGTACGTTGATCAGCAATCGCAAGCGTCCCTGATACCTGAATACACAAAAATCGCGACCTTGACGGCTTCAAAGCGGAATTCAAAACCACGAAGTCCATTTGGAACCGTCAAGGCTCGCGATTTTTTGCGAGCAGGAAGGACCCAGGTATTGCCTTGAGTTTCAGCAATATCCTTATTTCAACGAATGTTGAAAATAGCTTTCCTGGTGAAATTTGTAGACGATTTTCACCTATAAGGCTATTTTCAGCATTCGTTGAAAAGGTGACTATCAATGAAAGCGCTCGAAACAAGCTCAAAGGAGGCTCTTCAAGACCTCCTGAGTAAAGTACCCATCATCGAGATAAATAGTTTCAAGACCACACCGTCAGCCAAAACCTGGGCTCCCGACTTCATCGTTGAAATAGACGCCTCGGGGAAATCGCACTCTCTGGCCTGTGTGGTTAAAGCCAATGGGCAGCCCAGATTTGTAACCGCAGCCTTACTCCAGCTTCGGGACTACGTAAATGAGTGGAACACAACGATCACGCCGATCGTGATAGCCCCCTATCTTTCGCCCGCTGCCAGACAGGCATGCCGGGAAAAAAGGGTCGGCTATCTGGACCTGGAGGGCAACGCCTGGCTTTCGTTCGATGGCGTATTCATCGACCATCAAGTCGCAGAAAAGCCCCCCTCGGAGCACAGGGGCTTGAAGTCTCTCTTCAAGCCAAAATCAGCACAGATCCTTCGTACGATGTTGCGTCAACCCGATCATGCATGGCGGGTGATAGAGCTCTCCGAGGCTGCCAAAGTGAGCTTGGGCCAAGTCAGCAATGTGCGCACCGCTCTGCTGGATCGAGAGTGGGGACGAGCAACACCCGACGGATTTTCCCTGTGCGATCCTCAATCACTTCTGGATGCATGGGTCCAAGCCTACGAGCCCCCATCCGGGGAGCGCAAAAAGTTCTACACCACCTTACACGGCAGCGCCCTGGAAAATGCGGCACGGACCGTGATCGGCGAACAGGGCAATGGGCGTACGGTTTTTTCTTCATTTTCCGCCGCGCAATGGCTCGCCCCCTACGCTCGAGTGAGTACGAATTATTTTTATGCGGACAGTGAAGGCCTGGAAAAACTAATCACAGCGATGCATCTGGTACCCGTTACAAAGGGTGAAAACGTGGTGATCACCCTCCCCCGGGATAAAGGGCTTCTTTTGGACGTCGTCGAGGCGGCGCCCGGAGCAATATGCACCAGCCCTGTTCAAACCTATTTGGATCTATCCATTGCCGGGGAGCGCGCAAAGGAAGCAGCTGAATATCTACGCCAGGAAAAACTGACATGGCACCGTTAGTACCGCAGGAGCCTCAATCGGCCTTGGATTATGAAGACAGGACAACGACTGCTGTAAAAGCGGTACTCGTCGAAATGGGCCAGATTCTGAGTAGTTTCAAAGGTAAATTCGCAGTGATCGGCGGCGCAGTGCCATGGCTGCTCCTTGCAAATGACGATATGCGACATGTCGGTACGCTCGATGTCGATTTGAGTCTTGATGCTGAAGCACTTGGCGATGGCGAGTACGCAACTCTGGTCGAAGCCTTGATGGGCAATGGGTACGAACAAAGAGGAGAACTACGAAGCTTCCAACTCGTTCGCCAGGTTCCCGTGGATGACGGAGGCTCCCCGATAGATGTGATCGTGGACTTCTTGATGCCACGCGACGCCGCGATCATTCAAAATAAACCACCCATTCTGAGCGACTTTGCGGTTCAACGTGCCGATGGCGCGGACTTGGCGATGCGGTTTTATCAGATGGTCGCAATTGAAGGACCTATGCCAACCGGCGGTACAAATCGAGTCGAGGTTGCCGTGTGTTCTATCCCGGCACTGCTTGCGATGAAAGGCTATGCCCTCAATGGACGACACAAGCAGAAAGACGCCTACGACATCTACTATTGCGTTCGCAATTATCCAGGCGGCATAGCGACGCTCGCCCAAGAGTGCCGCCCTGTCCTTGAGACCGGAAGCGGTGAGCAAGGCTTCCTGTATATCTGCCAGAAATTTGATAGTGCCGACGGTTATGGCCCGACGTCCGTAAGGCGTTTCGTCGAAGACAGCCAGATCCTTGAGGATCGAACTCCGGATCAATGGCAGCAAGATGCTTTCGGGCAGCTGGATGCCCTACTACGCGCCCTCCATTTGCGGGAGTGAAAACTCACTGGAAATCAAAGGCCCTGTTCCCGGGGCCTTTTTTTCAAACGCCGAACTGCGCCCGATAAGCCTCAACCGCCGGCAAATGCTGCTTGAGCTGCGGATCGTCGGCCAAAAACTCCAGCACCTGGTTCAGCGACACAATGCTGATCACCGGAATGCCGAAGTCACGCTCCACTTCCTGGATCGCCGACAGTTCACCGTTGCCGCGCTCCTGGCGGTTCAGGGCGATCAGCACGCCGGCCGCCTTGGCGCCTTCCTGGGAACCGATGATCTGCATCACTTCGCGAATGGCAGTGCCAGCGGTGATGACGTCGTCGATGATCAATACTTCGCCGGTCAGCGGCGCGCCGACCAGGCTGCCGCCTTCGCCGTGGGCCTTGGCTTCCTTGCGGTTGAAACACCAGGGCAGGTCGCGGCCGTGGTGTTCGGCCAGGGCGACGGCGGTGGTGGCGGCCAGGGGGATGCCTTTGTAGGCCGGGCCGAACAGCACGTCGAACGGGATGCCGCTCTCGACGATGGCTGCCGCGTAGAAACGCCCCAACTGCGCCAGGGCAGTACCGCTGTTGAACAGGCCGGCATTGAAGAAGTACGGGCTGGTGCGCCCGGACTTGAGGGTGAATTCACCGAAGCGCAAAACGCCGCGATCGATGGCAAAGCGAATGAAATCGCGCTGATACGCCTGCATGAAAAAAGCCTCAAATACCGCGGATTTAGCTAAATAGGTACACGCCGTGTATCATACACGCACGTGATTTTTGGGGCCATTTATGCGGATCATCAGTGTGAACGTCAATGGTATTCAGGCTGCAGTCGAGCGTGGTTTGCTCAGTTGGCTGCAAGCACAGAATGCCGACGTCATCTGCCTGCAGGACACCCGCGCCTCCGCCTTTGAACTGGACGATGCAGCCTTCCAACTGGATGGTTACTTCCTTTATGCCTGCGATGCCGAAGTCCCCGCCCAGGGTGGCGTGGCTTTGTACTCGCGGCTGCAACCGAAGGCTGTCATCAACGGTCTCGGTTTCGAGACGGCGGACCGCTACGGGCGCTACCTGCAAGCCGATTTCGACAAGGTCAGCATCGCGACCTTACTGCTCCCTTCGGGGCAGAACGGCGATGAAGATTTGAATCAGAAATTCAAGTTGATGGACGACTTCGCCCGTTACCTGGATAAACAGCGGCGCAAACGTCGCGAGTACATCTATTGTGGCTCGCTGTACGTGGCGCAACAGAAGCTGGATATCAAGAACTGGCGCGACAGCCAACAATCTCCTGGTTTCCTGGCGCCGGAACGGGCCTGGATGGACGAGATCATTGGCAACATGGGTTATGTCGATGCCCTGCGTGAAGTCAGCCGCGAAGGCGACCAATACAGCTGGTGGCCGGACAACGAGCAGGCCGAAATGCTCAACCTCGGTTGGCGTTTCGACTACCAGTTGCTGACGCCCGGGCTGCGCCGCTTCGTACGCAGCGCCCGCCTGCCGCGCCAGCCACGGTTCTCACAGCATGCGCCGCTGATCGTGGATTACGACTGGACGCTGACGATCTGAGTGTCGTTTCGCAGCCACAAAAAAACCGACAGCCGTGTCGGTTTTTTTGTGGACACCCATTTCTACTGTGGGAGCGAGCTTGCTCGCGATGGCGGCGGATCAACCAACATCGATGTTGAATGAAAAATCGCAATCGCGAGCAAGCTCGCTCCCACAGGGACAGGCGTTTACTGATCGTTATTTGACCAACCGCCAGGTAAACGGATACCGATACGGCAGCCCTTCATTGGCCTTCACGCCGCCAATGATGGTCAGCACCAGCGCACCGATGGCCACCAGGCCGAACAGGAAGAAGCCAATCACCACGATCATCAACAGCAGGCAGATCGCCGAGGCAATCGCCACAGTGATCTGGAAGTTCAGCGCTTCCTTGCCCTGGGCATCGATGAACGGGTCGGATTCACGCTTGAGCTGCCAGAGCACCAACGGCCCGATCAGCGTGCCAAACGGAATCCAGATCCCCAACAAGGCGGACAGGTGACAAAACATTGCCCATTGACGCGCCTCTTTGCTCGGCTGGGGCAGTAGGACTTGCTCATCACTCATGACACTCTCCTTGTCTGAAGCGCGAAACAATCAGTCAGCCAATGCGGCTTTTTGCAGTTCGAAAATCTCGTTCATGCCTTTCTTCGCCAATTCCAGCATAGCGTTCAAATCTTCCGGCTGGAACGGCGCGCCTTCGGCGGTGCCCTGGACTTCGATGAAACCGCCAGCACTGGTCATGACCACGTTCAGATCGGTCTCGGCGGCGGAGTCCTCCAAGTAATCCAGGTCCAGCACCGGCTCGCCCTGATACATGCCCACGGACACGGCGGCGATCATCTGCTTGAGCGGGTCGCCGCCCTTGAGGCCGCCGCGCTTCTTGATCACTTTCAAGGCATCGACCAGCGCAACCATGGCCCCGGTGATGGAGGCCGTACGTGTGCCGCCGTCGGCCTGGATCACGTCGCAGTCCACATACAGCGTCACGTCGCCTAGCTTGGACATGTCCAGCGCGGCGCGCAGCGAACGGCCGATCAAGCGCTGGATTTCCAGGGTACGACCGCCCTGCTTGCCGCGGCTGGCCTCACGCTGGTTCCGCTCACCGGTGGCGCGCGGCAGCATGCCGTATTCGGCGGTCAACCAGCCCTGGCCCTGGCCCTTGAGAAACCGTGGCACGCCGTTTTCGACACTAACAGTGCAGATGACCTTGGTATCACCGAATTCGACCAGTACAGATCCCTCGGCGTGTTTGGTGTAGTTGCGGGTAATGCGGATCGAGCGAAGCTGATCGGCAGCGCGACCACTTGGACGTTTCATAGGGAACACCTGTACAGAGGACGGAAAACTGCCGGACATTATAGAGCCGTGGGCCGCCAGAGGGCAGTTTAAAAAAACTGACGCGGCAGGTGAGCGCGCTCAAAACCCCGGCCGACGGGCTGCAGCGCTTTGTTGCCGGAGCTGTTTGGGCGCTTGCGTCCCACTGCGCTACAATCCTGCGCCTTTGCTGCCCTCGGGCTTTTATCTACAGATCCCAGGCCCACGACCACCGTCGTGCCGGCCTGCATTGCGAGGAACCTCCATGGTGCACAGCATGACCGCCTTCGCCCGCGTCGAAAAAGCCGGGGCCCAAGGCACGCTGAGCTGGGAACTGCGCTCGGTCAACAGCCGTTACCTGGAGCCGCACCTGCGCCTGCCCGAGTCCTTCCGCGACCTGGAAGGCGGAGTGCGCGAAGCGCTGCGCCAGGGCTTGTCCCGGGGCAAGCTGGAATGCACCCTGCGTTTCACCGAAGAAAGCACCGGCAAAGCCCTGCAAGTGGACCGCGAGCGCGCCGCGCAATTGGTCGCCGCCGCCGAAACCGTCGCCAGCCTGATCAAGAATCCGGCAGCCCTGAACCCGCTGGAAGTCCTGGCCTGGCCCGGCGTGCTGGTGGGTGACGCGAGCGACCCGCAAGCGCTGAACGCCGAGGCGCTGGCACTGTTCAACCAAGGCTTGCAAGAACTCAAGGCCGGTCGCGAGCGTGAAGGCGCGGAGCTGGCCCGGCTGATCAACGAGCGCCTGACCTCCATCGAAGAAGACGTCAGCACCCTGCGCGAGCTGGTCCCACAGATGCTCGCCACCCAGCGCCAGAAAGTCCTCGACCGCTTCGCCGACATGAAGGCCGAGCTGGATCCGCAACGCCTGGAACAGGAAATGGTCATGCTCGCGCAAAAGAGCGACGTGGCCGAAGAACTGGATCGCCTGAGCACCCACATCATCGAAGTTCGCCGGGTGCTCAAGTCCGGCGGCGCGGCCGGTCGCCGCCTCGACTTCCTGATGCAGGAGCTCAACCGCGAAGCCAATACACTGGGCTCCAAAGCCTTCGACCCGCGCAGCACCCAGGCAGCGGTCAACCTCAAGGTGTTGATCGAGCAAATGCGCGAACAAGTGCAGAACATTGAGTAAGGCTAACCCGACATGACCCACAGCACCGGCACTCTCTACATCATTTCCGCGCCCTCGGGCGCCGGCAAGACCAGCCTGGTCAAGGCGTTGATCGACGCCGAGCCGCAAATTCGCGTCTCGGTCTCGCACACCACCCGTGCCATGCGCCCGGGGGAAGTGAATGGCGTGAACTATCACTTCGTCGACCGCGAAGAGTTCGTGAAGATGGCCGAGCACGGCGACTTCCTGGAGCGCGCCGAAGTCTTCGGCAACCTCTACGGCACTTCGCAAAGCTACTTGCAGCAGACCCTCGACGAAGGCCACGACCTGATCCTGGAAATCGACTGGCAAGGCGCCGAGCAGGTGCGCAAGCTGATGCCCCAGGCCCGCTCGATCTTCATCCTGCCGCCGAGCCAGCAGGCGTTGCGCCAGCGCCTGACCAACCGCGGCCAGGACAGCGACGAAATCATCGAAGGCCGGATGCGCGAAGCGGTCAGCGAAATGAGCCACTACGTCGACTACGATTACCTGATCATCAACGACGATTTCGCCCACGCACTGGACGACCTGAAGGCGATTTTCCGCGCCAGCCAGCTGCAACAGAAACGCCAGCAGCAACGTTTCGGTAAATTATTGGCCGAATTGTTGGGCTGATCAGCCCTTCCCAAAACCGCTGCGACGGCTTTACATTGGTAGTCGCAGCGCGCCGAGGGGTTTGGTTAAAAAATCAGCGCTTCCCTAAACGCTGGTGTTTTTTTAAACTGTCGAGTCCGCTCGCCCAACCGGGCAGCGCGCATATTGCATTCGCTCCGAGGAATACCATGGCCCGCGTAACCGTTGAAGACTGCCTAGAACACGTGGAAAACCGCTTTGAGCTGGTCATGCTCTCTACCAAGCGTGCCCGTCAACTGGCCACCGGCGGCAAAGAGCCATTGGTCCAGTGGGAAAACGACAAGCCTACCGTGGTAGCGCTGCGTGAAATCGCCGAAGGCCTGATGAGCTACGAGTTCATCGCCAACGCTGAAATCGTCGAAGACGAACCGCTGTTCGCAGCGTTCGAGGACGAGTCCAACGAGGCGGTCTAAGCCTATGCCTGGTCGACGTAGCACGGCGCGGGGTCACAGCAAACGGCAGGAGTCATCATCATGCCGAGCATAGACGCCCTCGCCGATCGCTTATCGGCCTACCTCGGCACGGACCAGGTCAACCTGGTCCGCCGAGCCTATTTCTACGCTGAACAAGCCCACGACGGCCAACGCCGCCGCAGCGGCGAAGCGTACGTCACGCATCCTCTTGCGGTGGCGAATATTCTTGCCGACATGCACATGGACCATCAGAGCCTGATGGCGGCGATGCTGCATGACGTGATCGAAGACACCGGCATTGCCAAGGAAGCGCTGCAAGCGCAGTTCGGCGAAACCGTGGCCGAACTGGTCGACGGGGTCAGCAAGCTGACTCAGATGAACTTCGAGACCAAGGCCGAGGCCCAGGCCGAAAACTTCCAGAAAATGGCCATGGCCATGGCGCGCGACATCCGCGTGATCCTGGTCAAGCTCGCCGACCGCCTGCACAACATGCGCACCCTGGAAGTACTCTCCGGCGAAAAACGCCGGCGCATCGCCAAGGAAACCCTGGAAATCTATGCGCCCATCGCCAATCGCCTGGGCATGCACGCGATCCGCATCGAGTTCGAAGACCTGGGCTTCAAGGCCATGCACCCGATGCGTTCGGCGCGGATCAACCAGGCCGTCAAGCGCGCCCGGGGCAACCGCAAGGAAATCGTCAACAAGATCGAAGAGTCCCTGAGCCACTGCCTGGCCATCGACGGCATCGAAGGCGAAGTCAGCGGGCGACAGAAACACCTCTACGGCATCTACAAGAAAATGCGCGGAAAGCGTCGGGCCTTCAACGAGATCATGGACGTCTACGCGTTCCGGATCATCGTCGACAAGGTCGATACCTGTTATCGCGTGCTCGGTGCTGTACATAATTTGTACAAACCGTTGCCGGGGCGCTTCAAGGATTACATCGCGATCCCCAAGGCCAACGGCTACCAATCGCTGCACACCACGCTGTTCGGCATGCACGGCGTCCCGATCGAAATCCAGATCCGCACCCGCGAAATGGAAGAGATGGCCAACAACGGCATCGCCGCCCACTGGCTCTACAAATCCAGCGGCGACGAACAACCCAAGAGCACCCACGCCCGCGCCCGGCAATGGGTCAAGGGTGTGCTGGAAATGCAGCAGCGCGCCGGCAACTCCCTGGAATTCATCGAGAGCGTGAAGATCGACCTGTTCCCGGACGAGGTCTACGTGTTCACGCCCAAAGGCCGGATCATGGAGCTGCCCAAAGGCTCCACGGCCGTGGACTTCGCCTATGCGGTGCACACCGACGTCGGCAACAGCTGCATCGCCTGTCGCATCAACCGTCGCCTGGCACCGTTGTCCGAGCCGCTGCAAAGCGGCTCCACGGTGGAGATCGTCAGCGCCCCCGGCGCACGGCCCAACCCGGCGTGGCTCAACTTCGTGGTCACCGGTAAGGCCCGCACGCACATTCGTCACGCGCTGAAGCTGCAACGCCGCTCCGAATCCATCAGCCTCGGCGAACGCCTGTTGAACAAGGTCCTGAACGGCTTCGACAGCTCCCTGGACAAGATTCCAGGCGAGCGCGTGCAAGTGATGCTCCACGAATACCGCCTCGAATTGATCGAAGACCTGCTCGAAGACATCGGCCTGGGCAATCGCATGGCCTATGTCGTCGCCCGCCGCCTGCTTGGCGAAGGCGAACAGCTGCCAAGCCCCGAAGGCCCGCTGGCGATTCGCGGCACCGAAGGCCTGGTGCTCAGCTATGCCAAGTGTTGCACGCCGATCCCGGGCGACCCGATTGTCGGCCACCTGTCCGCCGGCAAGGGGATGGTGGTGCACCTGGACAACTGCCGCAACATCAGCGAAATCCGCCACAACCCGGAAAAATGCATCCAGCTCTCCTGGGCCAAGGATGTCACCGGCGAATTTAATGTCGAGTTGCGGGTCGAGCTGGAACACCAGCGTGGCCTGATCGCCCTGCTGGCCAGCAGCGTCAACGCCGCCGACGGCAATATCGAAAAAATCAGCATGGACGAGCGCGATGGCCGCATCAGCGTCGTCCAATTGGTGGTCAGCGTGCACGACCGTGTGCACCTGGCCCGCGTGATCAAGAAACTGCGCGCCCTGACCGGCGTTATCCGCATCACTCGGATGCGCGCATAGCGCCTCAACAGCCCTATTGCTTACAAGGAGTCATCAATGACCAAGACTGTAATCACCAGCGACAAGGCCCCGGCCGCCATCGGTACTTACTCCCAGGCGATCAAGGCCGGCAACACCGTGTACATGTCGGGCCAGATCCCACTGGACCCGAAAACCATGGAGCTGGTGGAAGGCTTCGAGGCCCAGACCGTGCAGGTGTTCGAAAACCTCAAGGCCGTGGCCGAAGCTGCTGGCGGTTCGTTCAAGGACATCGTCAAGCTCAACATCTTCCTCACCGACCTGAGCCACTTCGCCAAGGTCAACGAGATCATGGGCAAGTACTTCGATCAGCCTTACCCTGCCCGCGCCGCCATTGGCGTGGCGGCCCTGCCAAAGGGCGCGCAGGTCGAGATGGATGCCATCCTGGTCATCGAGTAATAAGGTCGGCGCAGCCTCCCCCGCTGCGCCGTTTTCGTCTTGAAAGGATTCCACCATGCGCAAAGCGCTTGCTCTCTCGCTGCTCGCCCTCTTTCTGGGCGGTTGCGCCAGCGACCCTGCCGACCGTGACATCAGCGGCACCTGGATCAACCAGGCGGCCATCGACGCTGCCGCCAAAGGCGGCCCGCTGCGCGAAGCGCTGCAAGGCTATGGCCCTAACCTGGAATGGGACGTCAACACCCGGGCCGGCCAGGCGCGCTACACCAACGGCTTTGAAAACGTCGAAGGCAAGTTGCTGGGCGAAGAAGACGGCGCCTGGAAAGTCGACTTCTACGGCAGCTCCGCCAGCGAACTCAAGCGTGACGGCGACCAGTTGAGCCAGGCGGCTACCGAGAACGAACCGCAGCAGGTGTTCGACCGTGCGCAAGTCCAGGTGCCGGAAGGCGCACCCATCGGCGCCAGTTTCGAACGGGCGCTGTATGCCGCCTACCTCGGTGGCACCTGGAACATCGTCAACGGCCCCGGCCAAGGCGCCACCGTGCAATTCCAGCCTGACGGCCAGGTCAGCGGCCTGCCCGGCGCCGATCGCTACGCCTTATGCCTGGCGGGCGATTGCGCCTCCATGAGTGGCGGCAACGACAACATCTGGCTGCAACAGAACGGCCAGGGCAACACCTGGATCTTCGCTCGCGACGGCAAGAAGCTGGAAATTTTCCAGACCGTGAATGCCGCGCTGGCCGATGAAATGCCGTCATTCACACCGGGTGATCGCAAGTGGGTGCTTGAAAAGCAGTAACCCGAACTCCCTAATGTGGGAGCGAGCCTGTGGGAGCAAAGCTTGCTCGCGATAGCGGTTTTACAGCCAACAGAAGTGTTGTATGTAGCGACGTCATCGCGAGCAAGCTTTGCTCCCACAGGCTCGCTCCAACAGTTTGTTTTGGGGTGGCTGTAAGTCAGCAACGCCCTTCCAGAATCGCCGCATACCCCTCGCGAAAACTCGGATAACGCGGCGTCCACCCCAAGGCCTTCGCCCGGGCATTGCTGCAGCGCTTGCTGCCGGCGCGACGCACGCTGGCGTCTTCGGCCCACTCGATAACCCCCATGTATTCCCGCAACCAGCCCACCACTTCGGCCAGTGGCGCGGGGGCGTCATCGACGCCGATGTAGCAATCGTCCAACACCTGGCCCTGGCGATCAGCCTCCAGCAGAAACGCCAGCAAGCCGGCGGCATCGTCGGCATGGATACGATTGGCGTACAGCGGCGGGTCGATCACCACGCGATAACCTTGGCGCACCTGGCTCAGCAACCACTCCCGACCCGGCCCATAGATGCCGGTCAGGCGCACGCGACTGGCCGGGATGCCACTGTCCAGGGCGATTTGTTCGGCTTCAAGCATCAGCCGACCGGAATAACCGCCGGCCACGGTAGGCGAAGTTTCATCCACCCACTCGCCCTGCTGCTGCCCATAAACACTGCTGCTGGACACAAACAACAGGCGCTTGGGCCGCTGGCCATGCTGCTTCAACCAGCCCAACACATGCTGCAACCCTTCGACATAAGCCGTGCGATAGCCCGCCTCGTCGTGGTCGGTGGCGGCGGCGCTGTACACCAGGTAGTCCAGCGGACCGATGGGCCAATCAACGGGGCATTGCTCGCTGAACAAATCCCCTGCCACCCCGATGACGCCGGTCGGCAGGCTCGAAACCGTACGCCGCAAGCCATGGACTTGCCAACGTTCGGCCAATAATTGGCGGGCCAGGCGGCCGCCGATATCACCGCAGCCGGCAATCAAAACAGAAGGCGCGGACATTAAAAACTCCTCTGGCAAAGCCGCAGACTAGCCTCCGTAGGGGATGAGCGGCTAGCCATGTGAGAAAAAAAGTTACTGTATTACTTTTGTTAACAAGAATTACTTGCAATAATGCTCGCCACTTTTGTTCTCGGCCCACGAGGCCTGGAAGAGCATCAACCTTCTTTTTTTCTCAGGTCCGGCCAGCATGAAACGCTCTCTATCCCCCGCTTCGCCAACCAATCGACCTCGTGCCTGGAGCACGGTAGCCGCCTTGCTGTTCAGCCTGCTGCTGGCACCTGCCGCCGCGTTCGCTGATGCACAGACGCCCGCCACGCCCCCAGCCACAACCCCGACCGCCGCACCTGCTGCCGCCCAGGCACCGACGGACCCGGCCGCTCCCGTTGCGACGCCGGTAGCCACCGATCCAGCCCAAGCCGTCGAGGCCCAGGCACCTGAAGTGCTCGAAGCCGACAACACCCTGGGCATGGCCCACGACCTGTCGCCATGGGGCATGTACAAAAACGCCGACATCATCGTCAAGATCGTGATGATCGGCCTGGCCATCGCCTCGATCATCACCTGGACCATCTGGATTGCCAAAGGCTTCGAGCTGTTGGGGGCCAAGCGTCGCTTGCGCGGTGAAATCGCCGCCCTGAAAAAAGCCGCCACCCTCAAGGAAGCCAGCGCCACCGCCGCGAAGGAAGGCACCCTCGCCAACCTGCTGGTGCATGACGCACTCGAAGAGATGCGCCTGTCGGCCAACAGCCGCGAGAAGGAAGGCATCAAGGAACGCGTGAGCTTCCGTCTTGAGCGCCTGGTTGCCGCCTGCGGTCGCAACATGAGCAGTGGCACCGGCGTGCTCGCCACCATCGGTTCCACTGCCCCCTTCGTCGGCCTGTTCGGCACCGTTTGGGGCATCATGAACAGCTTCATCGGCATCGCCAAGACCCAGACCACCAACCTCGCCGTCGTCGCCCCCGGCATCGCCGAAGCCCTGCTGGCAACGGCATTGGGTCTGGTCGCGGCCATTCCAGCCGTGGTGATCTATAACGTCTTCGCCCGCTCCATTGCCGGCTACAAGGCCCAGGTCTCCGACGCTTCGGCCGAAGTCCTGCTGTTGGTCAGCCGCGACCTCGACCATCTGCCGCCCGAGCGCGGCGCGCAACCGCACATGGTGAAAGTGGGGTAATCGGCCATGGGCCTGCATTTGAAAGAAGGCGCAGACGACGATCTGGCCGAGAACCACGAAATCAACGTCACACCGTTCATCGACGTGATGCTGGTGCTGTTGATCATCTTCATGGTGGCCGCCCCGCTGGCCACCGTGGACATCAAAGTCGACCTGCCGGCGTCGACGGCCAAGCCTTCGCCACGGCCGGAAAAACCGGTGTTCCTCAGCGTCAAGGCCGACCAACGCCTGTTCCTGGGTGAGGACGAGGTCAAGGCCGATACCCTCGGCGCGACCCTCGACGCCAAGACCCAAGGCAAGAAAGACACGACGATCTTCTTCCAGGCCGATAAAGGCGTGGACTACGGCGACCTGATGAGCGTGATGGACGCGCTACGAAGCGCCGGCTACCTGAAGGTCGGCCTGGTCGGCCTAGAGACGGCGCCCAAGCAATGATCACGACGCGCCAAAAGCTGACGCGTTACAGCGGTAGCCTGGTGGTCGTGCTGGGCGTGCATGCGCTCGCCATCGCCCTGGCGCTGAACTGGACCTCGCGCCCGCCCATCGAATTGCCGCCCCAGGCGATGATGGTCGAGCTGGCGCCAGTGCCCGCCCCGCCGCCACCGGCACCGCCAAAAGTCGTCACACCGCCGCAACCGCCCGAGCCGGTGGAAGAGCTGCCGCTGCCTAAGCTTGCCGAAGCGCCGAAGCCGGAAATCGCCGTGCCCAAGCCGGTCAAGCCCAAGCCCAAGCCTCAACCGCCCAAACCCAAGCCCGTGGTCGAGAAGAAGCCGGAGCCGCCGAAGGAAGAGCCGTCGGAGCAGAAACCGAGCGACACCCAGCCGACCCAGGCACCGACCGAGAAGTCCGCGCAACCGGCGCCTGGCCCGTCACCTGCGCAAACAGCCGCCAAGGCCAATTGGCAGGGCACGCTGCTGGCGCACTTGGGCAAGTACAAGAAGTACCCGCCCAGGGCCCAGCAAATGAACAAGGAAGGCACCAACCGCCTGCGTTTCGTGGTGGATGCCAACGGCAACGTGCTGTCATTCGAGTTGGTGGGCAGTTCCGGCACGGAGTTGCTGGACCGGGCCACCCTGGAAATGATCCGCCGCGCCCAACCGCTGCCCAAGCCACCGGCGGAGCTGCTGACCAACGGCACCATCGAACTGACGGCACCGTTTGTGTACTCCATCGACAAGCGCCGGCGTTGACCTCAAATTTGCAAGCCCCTGTAACAGGGGCTTCTTGTTTCTAGTAACGAGGTTTTTGGAGCCCAGGTAATTCGCAGCAAAGACATCTGTGGAGCCAGGACATCTGTGGGAGCAAAGCTTGCTCGCGATACAGGCACCTCGGTTCCAGTGAGCACCGCGTTAACTTCATCGCGGGCAAGCCTTGCTCCCACAGACAATTCCACATTCTCAAATAAATCCCTGTCCACACAGACATTCGACAGTGTCGCACCGCGCCCCCAGTCTGATAACGTGCGTCTATCGATTGCAGCCGGTATGCTTGGCTCGCAACTTCACGGACGCTCGCCATGACCCTCACAGAATTACGCTACATCGTGACCCTCGCCCAAGAGCAGCATTTCGGCCATGCGGCCGAGCGCTGTCACGTCAGCCAGCCGACGCTGTCGGTGGGTGTGAAAAAGCTTGAAGACGAACTCGGTGTGCTGATTTTCGAGCGCAGCAAAAGCGCCGTGCGCCTGACCCCGGTGGGCGAAGGCATCGTTGCCCAGGCACAGAAGGTCCTGGAGCAGGCCCAAGGCATTCGCGAACTGGCCCAGGCCGGCAAAAACCAACTGACCGCCCCGCTGAAAGTCGGCGCGATCTACACCGTCGGCCCGTATCTGTTCCCGCACCTGATTCCGCAACTGCACCGGGTTGCCCCGCAGATGCCGTTGTACATCGAAGAAAACTTCACCCACGTGCTGCGCGACAAGCTGCGCAACGGCGAGCTGGACGCAATCATCATCGCCTTGCCGTTCAACGAAGCCGATGTCCTGACCCTGCCGCTCTACGACGAACCGTTCTACGTCCTGATGCCGGCTCAACACCCCTGGACCCAGAAAAAAACCATCGATGCCGCCCTGCTCAACGACAAGAGCCTGCTGCTGCTCGGCGAAGGCCATTGCTTCCGCGACCAGGTGCTCGAAGCCTGCCCGACCCTGACCAAGGGCAGCGAAGGCGCCAAGCACACCACGGTGGAATCCAGCTCCCTGGAAACCATTCGCCACATGGTCGCATCCGGCCTGGGCATTTCGATCCTGCCGCTGTCGGCGGTGGACAGCCATCATTACTCCCCCGGCGTGATCGAAGTCCGCCCGCTGACGCCGCCCGTTCCGTTCCGCACCGTTGCCATCGCCTGGCGCGCCAGTTTCCCGCGGCCCAAGGCCATCGAAATCCTCGCCGACTCGATCCGCCTGTGCTCCGTGGCCAAGCCGCCTGCCGCCAAGTAAGCCGCTGCCATGACTGAGCTGTCGAAAGTGCCGGTCACGACACTCAAGGGTGTCGGTGAAGCCATGGCCGAAAAACTGGCCAAGGTCGGCCTGGAAAACCTCCAGGACCTGCTGTTTCACCTGCCGTTGCGCTATCAGGATCGCACCCGCGTGGTGCCCATCGGCCATCTGCGCCCGGGGCAGGATGCGGTGATCGAAGGCACCGTCAGCGGCGCCGACGTGGTCATGGGCCGCCGTCGCAGCCTGGTGGTGCGCCTGCAGGACGGCACTGGCGGGCTCAGCCTGCGCTTCTATCACTTCAGCAATGCTCAGAAGGAAGGCCTCAAGCGCGGTACCCGCGTGCGCTGCTACGGTGAGGCGCGGCCCGGAGCATCGGGGCTGGAGATCTACCACCCGGAATACCGCAGCATTACCGGCGACGAACCGCCGCCCGTGGATGAAACCCTGACCCCGGTCTATCCGCTCACCGAAGGCCTGACCCAGCAACGCCTGCGCCAGCTCTGCCAGCAAACCCTGACATTGCTTGGCCCCAGCAGCCTGCCCGACTGGCTGCCCACGGAACTGGCCCGGGATTATCAACTGGCGCCGTTGGCCGATGCGATCCGCTACCTGCACCATCCGCCTGCCGACGCCGATGTCGACGAACTCGCCCTCGGCCATCACTGGGCCCAGCACCGCCTGGCGTTCGAAGAACTGCTGACCCATCAACTGTCCCAGCAACGCCTGCGCGAAAGCCTGCGTTCCCTGCGCGCCCCGGCCATGCCCAAGGCCAGGGACCTGCCGGCCCGCTACCTGGCCAACCTCGGCTTTACTCCCACGGGCGCCCAGCAACGGGTCGGCAATGAAATCGCCTACGACCTGAGCCAGCCCGAGCCCATGCTGCGGCTGATCCAGGGCGATGTCGGCGCCGGCAAGACCGTGGTCGCCGCCCTTGCGGCCTTGCAAGCCTTGGAGGCCGGTTATCAGGTGGCGTTGATGGCGCCCACCGAAATCCTCGCCGAACAACATTTCATCACCTTCCAGCGCTGGCTCGAACCGCTGGGCATCGAAGTCGCCTGGCTGGCCGGCAAGCTCAAGGGCAAGAACCGCGCCGCCGCCCTGGCGCAGATCGCCGAAGGCGCACCGATGGTGGTCGGCACCCATGCGCTGTTCCAGGACGAAGTGCAATTCAAGAACCTGGCCCTGGTGATCATCGACGAACAGCACCGCTTCGGCGTGCAACAGCGCCTGGCCCTGCGGCAGAAAGGCGTCGGCGGGCGGATGTGCCCTCATCAACTGATCATGACCGCCACGCCGATCCCGCGGACTCTGGCAATGAGCGCCTACGCCGACCTCGACACCTCGATCCTCGACGAACTGCCCCCCGGCCGCACGCCGGTCAATACCGTGCTGGTCACCGATACCCGACGGGTGGAGGTGATCGAGCGCGTGCGCAGCGCCTGTGCCGAGGGTCGGCAGGCCTATTGGGTGTGCACATTGATCGAAGAGTCGGAAGAACTGACCTGCCAGGCGGCCGAAACCACCTTTGAGGACCTCACCGCCGCCCTCGGCGAGTTGAAGGTCGGGCTGATCCACGGCCGCATGAAACCCGCCGAGAAAGCCGCGGTGATGGCTGAATTCAAGGCCGGCGCCCTGCAATTGCTGGTCGCCACCACGGTGATCGAGGTCGGTGTGGACGTGCCCAACGCCAGCCTGATGATCATCGAGAACCCCGAACGCCTGGGCCTGGCGCAGTTGCACCAACTGCGCGGCCGGGTGGGCCGGGGCAGCGCCGCCAGCCATTGCGTCTTGCTCTATCACCCGCCGCTGTCGCAGATCGGCCGCCAACGGCTGGGGATCATGCGCGAAACCAACGACGGTTTCGTCATCGCCGAAAAAGACCTCGAATTGCGCGGCCCCGGTGAAATGCTCGGCACACGCCAGACGGGTCTGCTTCAATTCAAAGTAGCCGACCTGATGCGCGACGCCGATCTGCTCCCCGCCGTACGCGACGCCGCCCAGGCCCTGCTGGAACGCTGGCCCGACCACGTCAGCCCGCTGCTGGATCGCTGGCTGCGTCATGGGCAGCAATACGGCCAAGTGTGAGCACGCGCTCAGTTTTCAAGACCCGCGTGCCGGACAAGCTGGTTATACTGACCAACTTGTAGGAAAACGGATACAGACCATGACAGAAGCTGCCCTCGTCCCCGAAGCCCCGCACGCTCCGTCTGTTATTCGGCTGTTGCTCGAGAAATTGGGCATCGGCTATGACGAAGTACTCGAACACCCCGGCCTGAACCCTGCCCGCAAAGTCCAGGCGGTGTTGCTGCACGATGCCGTTGGCGCGCTCATGGTGCTGTTTCCGCAAAGCCAGCTGCTGGACCTCAATCGCCTGGCCGAACTCACCGGTCGCAAGCTCACGGCGGTGCCGACCGAACGCCTGGAGCGCATGCTCGGCAAACACAGCCTGAGCCTGCTGCCCGGCCTGCCGGCACTGACCAGCTCACCGTGCCTGTACGAAGAAAGCCTGCTGCGCGAACCGAAGCTGCTGATCAACTCCGGCGAGCCGGGGCTGCTGCTGGAAGTGACCAGCGAAGCGTTCAAAACCATGCTCACCAAGGCCAGCGCCGCGACGTTCGGCGAAGCCGTGAGCAACATCATCCCCAACCTGGATCGCCCGCACGACGACCGCGCGGAAATCACCCAGGCCGTACAGGCGTTCACTGCCCGGCGTATCCAGCAACGGCTGGAAGAAACCATCGAGATCCCGCCGCTGGCTGAAACCGCACAAAAGATCATCAAGCTGCGGGTCGACCCCGACGCCACCATCGACGACATCACCGGTGTGGTGGAAACCGACCCGGCCCTGGCCGCGCAAGTGGTGAGCTGGGCCGCCTCGCCCTACTACGCCTCGCCCGGCAAGATTCGCTCGGTAGAAGACGCCATCGTCCGCGTCCTGGGCTTCGACCTGGTGATCAACCTGGCGCTGGGCCTGGCCTTGGGCAAGACCCTCAGCTTGCCCAAGGACCACCCGCAACACACCACGCCGTACTGGCATCAGTCGATCTATACCGCCGCCGTCATCGAAGGCCTGACCCGCGCCATGCCCCGCGCCCAGCGTCCCGAAGGCGGCCTGACCTACCTCTCCGGCCTGCTGCACAACTTCGGTTATCTGCTGCTGGCCCACGTGTTCCCGCCGCACTTCTCGCTGATCTGCCGGCACCTGGAGGTCAACCCGCACCTGTGCCACAGCTACGTGGAACAACACCTGCTGGGCATCAGCCGCGAACAGATCGGCGCCTGGCTGATGCGCTACTGGGACATGCCCGACGAACTGGCCACCGCCCTGCGCTTCCAGCACGATCCGCACTACGACGGCGAATACGCCGCCTACCCGAACCTGGTGTGCCTGGCTGTGCGCCTGCTGCGCGCCCGCAGCATCGGCTCCGGCCCGGATGAAGAAATCCCGGACGCGTTGCTCGAACGCGTGGGCTTGACCCGGGAAAAGGCCAACGACGTGGTCAGCAAAGTGCTTGAGGCTGAAGTGCTGCTGCGGGAACTGGCTTCGCAGTTCAGCCACTGATTGCAGGTTGGGAGTGGAGCTTTTTGTGGCAGGGGAGTTGGCTTCCCCCGCCACCGATCCATAGCCATTCAAGCCAGGTAGCGTATGAACCAGCTTCCAAAGGTGCGGCCCCAATATACGGCGCCGGGTCGCCGCGTAAAACCGCCAACGACAATCCGTCCGTCAGGCATTAGCCCCATATCCTCGACAGTCGCCTCATAGCCTTCTTCGTTAAAACGCACAAAACCACTGCCATTGAAGGTCGGGTCCAGCGAACCATCAGAGCGCAAACGCGCCGTCAGCGCTAACACCCCCGTCTCAACACCCCCCCTGCCGGTAGTGCCCGCGACGACGATGGAACCGTCTGCCTGCCATGCGCAGCGATACCAGTCATGCCCCTTATCCACCAACTTAGAGAACAGTGGCTGCCCGCTATTGAAAGCAAAATCGAAGAATCCATCGCGACTTAATACGAACATCAGACCATGCCTGTCGAAGCCTTGATCGGGATTGGGCCAACAATCCCCTGCAACAACAATCGCGTCGTCGCTTTCTCTCAGCGCCATCGCATTCGCGTTCGCATAATGAAGATTCGGAACGGTCACAACGCCGACGCCGCCATTGAAACTGGTATCGAAACGTCCCGTTGCATCCAGACGCGCCACATAAATACTGGAAGCCAGAGTGTTTTGGAAAAAATCCCCGAAAACCAACACCTTGCCATCTGATTGAAGGGCAACACCTTTGACACTGGTAGCGACACGGGGCACACCTGGAAACTCGATGACCACGGATCCAGTCTCATTAAACGTTTCGTCAGTAGAGCCATCCGGGTTAAGACGAAGCACCACCCAGTGCGATAGGTCGTCGGAGCCGCTATTGACCACATTGCGCAGAATGATCTTTCCATCCGGCTGCTCAACCGCAGAAGAGCCATTATTGCCTGAAGATCGCGGAGCCTGTGCGGAGGGTTCTCGGTCCCGCCAACTAAACGTCAGCGGCCCATCTTCCATACCTCCACTCTTTGGCTCAAGACGAAACGGAAGCCAGCGCACACCGTCCTCGCCAAAGAGTGTATTCAGCCGCCCATCTTCCAAGAACCGCACGACATAAATGCCGGAATCACCGGACGATGCATATCCGCCCATCACCAGCCATCCACCATCGCTCAGGCCGCAGATGTCGACGATCTCGTCCACATATGTATTTTCTTTGGAGAATTCCACCACGCCCGTCCCGGCTCCACCAAACTCCCTATCGATCGACCCATCCTCGTTCACTTTAGACAGTCCGAAAGCGCCGGGTTTTTCCGGTAAGAGCACGGTGATCAGTAGCTTGTTTTCAGCTAGCGGCAGCATGGCTAACGTGCGGTAGCCTCCTAATTCGCGGGTGGGCAGCGTCAGCACCCCACCTTCGGCAAAGGTGGGGTCGAGCGTTCCAGCTTGAACGGCGCTTGATGCATAGGCCATGATCGTTACTCCATCAAGGTGTATGAAACCACGCTGGCTTCATCATCAATGGAGCGCCCAAACACCGGTCCACACACCTGTCAGGGTTGACAGAGCCATGATCCCTGGCGGCCAAATCATTGGCCTTTCAGGCCAAACCAATCAAGCCTTGGGCTTGGCCTTCTTCGGCTTCAAGTACTTGGTCAGCCCCTGGAACCAGATCACCAGCGCCGGGTTACCCTTGATCTGGATCGACTTGTCCTGAATCCCTGTCATGAACGCCAACTGCTTGTTCTTGGCCTGCATCGTGGCGAAGCCATAGGCCGCGTCCTTGAAGGCGATGGCGAACGCAGGCTCTGGGTAGATGCCCGACTGACTGGTGATGCGCTGGTTTTTCACGGTGAAATGCCGGGCGACCTTACCGTCCAGGGTTTGTAGCTGGAAAACCAACTCCTTGTCGCCCAACTGCTGCTGGAACGCCGGATTGGTCCGGCTGGCCTTGCCCATCAACAACCCCAGCATCCACAGCAGAAAACGAAATTTCATGGGCACAGCCTCGTGAGAAAAGATCAATGGCTGGCAGTTTAGCGATTCTTCGGCGCAACGCCATCATCGTATCGATTTGTCGGAAGATAAGCTGGTTTTCGCGAAAGATGACTGCCAAGTCACGAAACCAAAAATCAAAAGATCGCAGCCTACGGCAGCTCCTACATCGATTTCCGTAGGAGCTGCCGAAGGCTGCGATCTTTTGATCTTTTTTACCTTCCTGCTCCTCGGACATTTCCTTCAATACGCCGGGCTGTTCACGAACTAGGCAGCGCTTTCGAGCGCCGCTAACCTCTGTTCGTCATCGCAAAAAACGGTGACACGGACGTGCAAGTCCGATCTAGGAACGTATTCGTTATGGCTATTCGCTGAGCATTTTTTTATGCTCGCCGACTGTTATGGCGGCTGCGCGTGGGAGACCTTCGGGTCTGCCGGGCTCCTGGACCGGTCTTGCACACCTACGTACAGCTGCCACCCATTTTTCGACGTGCAATCGGAGGGTGCCGGCTCCACTTCCAGGAAGCTTCATTATGTTCAAGGCAACTCCGAATCCCCCGCAAAGCGGTCACAAATCCCGCCTCCAAGCGCAGGAAGAAAAAAAGCTCGATGACGCCGCCACCCGCGCCCTCGACTATTACCTCAAGCCCAAGCCTGCCTCACCGCCCGAACCCGACAAAAACCAACTCTTCATCGTCTCGCCCCACATCGACACCGAAACCCTGCTGGCTAACGCCTCCGAAGACCTGCTCTCCATCAGCACCATCGCCGCCGACCTGGCCGACGACGTGGATGACTCACGCCGCTGTGTCGCCCTGGCGATCAGCCGCATGGCCGATGGGGCGCAGTTGTTGGTTGAGCGGGCGTTGGATCATTTGGAAACCAAGGAGATGGCGGCGCCTGGGACCGAGGGGTAGCACTTTGCTTTGATGCAAGCTGAGCTGACGCCATCGCGAGCAAGCTCGCTCCCACAGGGGAAGTGGGTTGTCGCGGATATAGCAGCCGACACAAAACAACTGTGGGAGCGAGCTTGCTCGCGATGGCGGTGTATCAGGCACTATCGATGCAAGCTGATACGGCCCCATCGCGAGCAAGCCCGCTCCCACAGTTGGATCGGGGTACAGCCGGGAGAGATAGGCCGGCTGTAAGGCCGCCTTCGCGAGCAAGCCCGCTCCCACAGGGGAACGCGGTCTCACCAAGAACCAGGTCGGCTATCAGGCCGCCTCGCGGTGGACGTTGATCTCGGGCGCCCCGTTAACCACGATGGCCGAACGCAGGCATTGTGGAGTGGGCATCCCGGCATGGATGCCGGGATAGCCGCGCTGGGCCATGGATGGCCCTTCGCGGCGGGCCCACGGAGCAATGCCTGCGTTCGGGCATGCCGAGCCTAGGCGAGGCACCGAGTGGTGGGGCAAGCCTTTTTTGCTTACTTTTTTTGGCGTCTGAAAAAAAGTGAGCCGCCGTAAGGGCGGAACCCTAAGTAGCCGTTACCGCAGCAATGGATATGTACCCGGTCAACAAAATCCTGGCCGGCTGTCAGGCCGCCATCGCGAGCAAGCTCGCTCCCACAGTTGGATTGGGGCACAACCGGAGAGACAGGTCGGCTGTCAGGCCGCCTCGCGAGCAAGCTTTGCTCCCACAGGCGGATTGGGGATTGGAGCAGATATTTCAGCCAGCACAAAACAACTGTGGGAGCGAGCTTGCTCGCGATGGCGGTGAGTCAGTCGACATTAATGCCAACTGAACCGACGCTATCGCGAGCAAGCTCGCTCCCACAGGTTTTGTGCACTGATCACTCCCCGAGGGAATGATCAGCCGCAATCACTCAATCAAACATTCGGGCAAGGAACCGGTGCCCAGTCGCCCAGGTCCGGGTTCTTGCACATGCTGTTGACCTGAGAGGTACCAGCGCTGGCAACCTGCTTGCTTTCATCCTGCTTGGCCTTGGCGGTCTGCAGGGTTTTCTCGGTGGTTACCGCTTCTTTCGGAACAGTCGGCAGGTCTTTCTTCTTCGCCGGTTGTACGTTCTTGTTCTTTTTCTTGGTGTTGGTCTGAGCCACAACCGGCGTGGTTTCAGCAGTAGCCACGGTCACCACATCAGTACGCTGCACACCCACTTGCTGCAGGTCTTTCTCGTAAGCCTGGGTGTAGTTGTTCAGGTCTTCGGAAGCCTTGCCGTTGACCGCAACAATCAGGTCGTTCGACTCTTTCAGGCCAGCGACGATTTCCGCCAGGCGCTTGCGGCCTTCGGTGTCGTTGACGGTCTTGGCCTTGCGGTCGGCAACCAGTTTGCTGAACGCGTTCTGGTAGCACTGCTGCGACGTCTTGGCGTAGGCAGTGCTGCGGTCGATGTCGGAGACACTTTTGTTGACGTCAGCGGCGTAGGACGCGATGCGTTGGTTGTCATCGGCGATCTGCTTCTGGCGCTCGGTGTAGTAACCGGCGGCACCACCGGCCAGGGCGCCGCCCGCGGCACCGATGGCGGCGTTACGGCCACGGTCTTCCTTATCGGCGGTCAAGACGCCCAGCAATGCACCGCCGACCGCACCAACGGCCGCACCGGTGACAACCGACTTGGTCATGTTGCCTTCGGTGGAGCGCAAGTGCTGCACCGGCTCGTAGCAGTTCGGGTAGTACTCGACCTTGGTGCTCGAAGCAACCTTGGAGGTCGGCGACGTGGCACAGCCGGTCAGTACGGTGCTGAAGCCGACAGCGACCATCAGCAAGTGACGCTTGGAAACCGAAGCAAATGGTTTACGGGAGAAAAGCATAGTTGTGTTCTCGTTTAAGTATTGACCCGCTCAGCGCGGCGCTATCGCCGCCTGAGTCCCTTCCAAGCTCGCTGACAACGAACGCTCAAGACCGCTGAGCGTTCGATGCGAGCAATTCCTTCAATATCGCCGCCGGGTCGGCTCGTTTTTGCTGACGATAATCCCCGACATGACGAACGAATAACGTTGCACGCGCCACCAGGCTCTTGCCCAGTACCGGTTTGCGCTCAAGCTCTTCCTTGATGCGCTGGAACTGCGCCTGGATCACGGCATCGGTGTAGCGCGTGCCGGTCGCCAGGTTGTCGATGTAGATCGCCACCGCGCCATCCAGCGCACTGCGGCCATTGTCGATGGCCGTGGCGAACAGCGTGGCGCTGGCCTCGTCCTTGGCGTCCAGCGCGGCTTGCCGGCTGTTCTGCAGATTGGTCAGGCGAATGTTGTAGTTGTTGACGGTCTCGGCCACCAGGGCCGACGACTGGATCAGGTTGCCCGCCGCTTCCTCGCGCTGCTGGGCGATGAGCGAGACGTTGCGCTTGAGCTCTTCGTTGACCAGCCCCAGTTCCGCTTGCAGGCGCGGATCGACGCTGGCGGCGATGATGCTGTCCAGGCGTTTGGTCGGGTCGTCGGCGTCATCGATGGCGTCAGTCAGCGACGCGAGCCGGCCTTCTTTCTGCCATTGGGCGAACAATTCCTTGTAGCGCGAACGCGGCGCCGACAAGGCCCCGACGGCCACGCGAAAACCGGTGGTTTCGTTGCTTTGCTCGGTGCCATCGGCGGCGAACAACGGGTATTCGCGGCGCATGCCGGTGAACAACGTACCCTCGCCTTCCAGGTAGTTGCCGCCCTTGACCACGAAGCCGCCATAGGCGCCCTGGCGGCGACCGGCGTGCACCAACTGGAAGGATTCCTGGACCATCTCGGCAGCGTTGCCGACCACGTCGAACAAGCCGATGGGGTTCGGCAGCTTGGTGCCGATGGGCATCAGCCGCGCCGCCTGTCCGGTGCCACCGGCGACCTGGTTGAACACCGCCCAGTCGGCCAGCGGCCCGTCGCTTTCACTGCCTTCCAGGCGTCGTGGGAACAGACGTCCTTCCAGGTCCTGGCGGCTCACGGCCTGGCCGCCACGGGCGGCGAATTCCCATTCGACTTCGGTAGGCAAGCGCACGAAACCCAGTCCGCCGTCTTCGGCGGAGGTGCCGCGACCGCTCACCGGCAGCAGGTCCTTGTGGTATTTCATCAGCCAGGCGCTGTACACCGCCGAGAAGCGCTCGGCCTCGAACTTCGACAGTTTCACCTTGGGCAAACGCCCCGCCACGCCTTGGGGCAGATCGGCTTGCAGGGTTTCACAGGCCGGCGCTGGCTCACCGCTGGCCAACGATTGCGCCTGGGCCATGACCTGGGCGTATTGCCGGGCTGTGACCTCGTACTTGCCGATGAAGTACAGCATCGGCTTGAGCGGCGTCTTGGCGTCGGTCTTGGGCATCAACGGCGTGATGGTCTTGTTCCAGTCCTTGGGCAGGTCCTTGAGGGTGAACTGGCCGTTGATGAAGTCGCGCCGGTAGCCGGAAATGAACGACTGTTGATAGCCCGCCTCGCCTTCGCTGAACGGGTAACCGAGGCTGATCTCACGGTCGTCCAAGGTGCCCTGGGCGAGGATGTAGACGTAGCGGAACACCATCTGGCCTTCGCACGGCAGCGGCAGGCTGACGTCGTCGGGCAGCGGCTTGGGGTTGTCCAGCTTGTCCGTGCCTTCATCGGCATGCACTAGGCCAACCATGCCCATACTGGCCAGGCTCAGCGCCACGGCGGCGCCCAATAATTTATACATCGCGAATTCCTTCACACGCCTGGATGCGCGCCACCCGCCAGCCGCCGCAAGCCGCCGCGACGGCGCTGACGCCGAGCACGGCCACCAGGGCCAAGGTGTAGTGACGCACCAACAGATGACTGGCGTATTCGCCGGGCATCTGTGCAAATAAATAATTCAGGCCCGACTGCGCCAGGCCATACAGGCCGGCACTCAACAGGGCCGCAAACGTGGCGCTGTAGAGTGCCTGCAACACCACGAACAGCAACAGCGCCGCGGTGGAAACCCCCAGCAGGCGCAACACCGACAGCTCCCGGCGCTTGCGCTCGACCGCCGCCAGGGCCCCGGCGAAGATCGCCGCGAACGCGCCGGCCAGCGCCAACCCGGCAATGATCCAGAACACGATCGACAGATTGCGGCTCAGCGATTGCACTTGTGCGATGGTCTGGGCCTGGGTCGATACCAGCAGGTTCTGCCCGGCGAAATACTGTCGCAGCGGCTCGACATCGCCGAGGCTGCGGGCATACAAACGAAACGCCGGGTAGACCCGTTGCCCGCTCACACCCACCGCATCCCCCGGCCAACCGAACGCGGGCACGGCACGGCCGTCACGGTAATCCTCAGCCGCCTCCAGCAACGCCAACGGTGCAAACAGACCGTCCCGGGCGAAGGCTTCCAAGGGCAGCACGTGCAGCACCTGCACACGGGTGCGCTGCGCCTCGCTGCGACCGGCCACCTGCCGGCCGAAACTGGCCTGCAACCAATCGCCAGCCTTGGCGCCGAGCTTTTCAGCGGCGGTCTGGCTGAGCACCACTTGATCCAAGCCTTGCGGCACCGGCAAATGTTCGAACAAGGGATCGTTGGCGGCGGTGGGAATCATCTCGACCGTGACGGCCGAAGCATCGCTGCTCAAATCCGCCGTCGCGGCGATCTGCCGGGTGCGCGGCAAGGCAAAGGCCACGTCGCCGCGCTGACTTAATTGGTCGATGAATTCGGCACTGAAGCGACCGCCGCCCAAGGGGATGATTTCCCGGGTGGCCGGATCGTTCTGCAAGCGCTCGGTCAGGCTGCTGACCAGGCCGAACTTCAGGCCGAACAGCACCAGCAACGGCGCCACCACCGCCACCAAGGCCAGCACCGAGCAAGCCGACAGCCAGGCATCGTTGCGGTAATCCTGCCAGGCCAGGGAAGCCACCAGCGCGCCGCGCATCAGCAAGCCTCCCCGAGCGTAGCGGTGACGCCACCGTCGACATCGCGACGGCAACTGATGCGCCGCACCTGCAAACCGCTGGCGCGGGCCAGCGCTTCGTCGTGGGTGGCAACCACACAGCAGACGCCGTGCTCGCGGGCCTGGGCCACCAGCAACTGCATGACGCGCTCGGCGTTCAACGGGTCGAGGGCGGCGGTCGGTTCATCGGCCAGCAGCAGGCGCGGCCCATGGGCCAACGCCCGGGCACAACTGACCCGCTGGCGCTGGCCGACGGATAAGTCCGCCGGTTTCTTGTCCAGTTGATCGGCAATGTCCAACTGCCCAGCCAGGCGCGTCACGCTTGCGTCATCCTTCAAGCCCAGCAATTTGCGCGACAACGCGATGTTGCCGCGCACATCCAGGAAGCCCAACAGGCCGCCGGTTTGCAGAACATAACCCAGGTAACGGCTGCGCAGCTCGGCCAAGGTGCCCTGTTGCGACGCACGCCACAATTTGGCGATGTCCAGCGGCTTGTCGGCCGGCGTGAAGTCGAATTGCCCGGCCTGATCCGGCGCCAACACCAGCGCCAGCAGGTCCAGCAAGGTGCTCTTGCCACAGCCGCTGGGGCCGACCACCGCCAACTGTTCACCGCCGCGCAAATGCAGCCGTGGAATCACCAGGCTGTAGCGTTGGCTGCCGGCACCCCGGCTTTTGTGCACGGCGTTCAGGGTCAGCATCACGGCAGCGTCGACAACGGAACGCGGTACAAGGCATCACCCGGCTCGGCATCGCCGAAACGCACCCAGTTGGCGAGGTCGTTGTGGAAGGTTTCGTAGAGACGGATTTTCGAATCCAGCTCGTCGATGAAGTCTTCCTGCTCGGCCACGCTCAAGGACAACCACAAGTCCTGGGTCATGTTCAGCGACTTGCTGCGGTACGGCAGCCCTTCGAGGTACTCGCCGAGAATCCCGCCGTCGGCCAGGTTACCGCCCTTGCGCAAAGCCGATGGGTCGCGGCTCATGTAGGCACTGGCGCTGGCGATTTCCTGGAAGAAATCCTTGGGCGAGCTCTGGGTCTTGCGGGCCGCGTCGACGATCAGCTTCAGCGACTGCTGCAGGTCGTTGAGTTGCAGCTTGGTCAACATCACGCAGACCTGGAACGCCGGCAGCGCCGGGTTGGTCAGGTCGCGGTCGGCGGTCCAGGCACTGACCAGTTGCGGCGCCTGGCTGGCGGATTTGCGCCCCAGGAAATCCATGTGCATCGCGTAGCCGACCGCGGCCGACTTGTCGGCCAGGCTCGGCGCGGCGCTCAACAGCGGCACGGTTTGCGGCTTGTTGCTGCGCACCTGATGCACCAGGTCGGCGAACACCGAACCGATCTCATCGACGCGCTCGCCGAACTTGCGCACATCGGCGCCCGGCACCGGAATGTACAGGTCGCCGATCTGCGGGTTGGCGTCGGCGGTCAGGATGCGGTACTGGCTCTGGGCGCCGGCATGGGTTTTCTTGCCGGCGTCGCTGAGCAGGTGCAGGGCGTAGATCTTGATCTGCTTGCCCAGCGCCGCCTGGCGCACTTCGGCCTCGTTCATTTGCGTGGCGGCAAACGGATCGTTCTTGCGCAGGGCGCCGGCGTCGGTGACCAACAGGATCAAGCGCCCGCCGTAGCCGGACCAGTCCATGCCTTCGACGGCTTCCATGACCCCGGCGAACGCATCTTCGTTGAACGAATGGCTCGACACCGTCGAGGCCTTGACCTGCCGCGCCAGCTCCACGAAGCGTTGCGGGTCGCGGCCCTGCTCCAGGGTGATCAAGGTCTTGGCGACGTATTCCAGCCCCGGGGTTTTCTTGATGCTGCTGCGGAAACCCACCATGCCGAAGCTGACACTGTCCAACTCGCCGCGCTCGGCGATGCGGGTTTGCAGTGCGTGGACCACGTCGCGGACCTGGTCGATGTAGGGCTGCATCGACACCGTAGTGTCCACCACCAGCACCACCGCCGTACGGAACGCGTCGGCATTGGCGGTCGTGATCGGCGTGTTGCCCGCAGCCTTGGGGGTGTTGCCCGGGTCGATGGAGGCCACGTTCAGCAACTGCACCGGCTGGCCGTTCTCATCCATGCTTTCGCGGGAATCGAAGATCGGCAACAGGTAGAACTGGTTCTGCGGTACCGCGCTGGCGGCCGGTTCCAGGGCCAACACTTGCTGCTCTTGCTGGGGGCTCTGCTGGGCCTTGAGCAAGACGTTCTTGGCGGCCGATGGGTTAGCCAGGAGCTTTTCCACTTCGCCAGGCTGACGCAGGAACATCACCGGCGCACGGCCGGAGCGTTCGGTGAACTTGAGCACCAGGCTTTGCTTCCAGTCGCTGACTTGGGTTGCGGGCAACCAGCCGTCGCTGCGCCCGTCGGTGGCCGCGCCGACCCGCACCCAAGCGCTGCCATCCACGTCTTTGCGCTGATACACGTACAACACCGAAAACGCCGGCAGTGCCTTGCCGGGCGCAGCGCCCGGCGCCTCGGCGAGTTTCGCCCCCGGCTTGCTGAGCACGCGCTGGAACAGGGTTTTCTTGCCGGCCATCAGCAGCGGACGCTGGCCGCCGTCGGCCTCGACCGCCACGGGTGGCTGGGCCGCAGGGGTGACGGGAGGTTTAACCGCTGGCACCTCGGGAGCCTTCGGCGGGGACACCTCGGGAGGCTTGACCGAGGTCGTCGTGGTCACCGGCTTCTTCACCTCTTTCCCATCATCACCGGCCAACCACCAATAACCCGCGCCACCCAACGCCAGCGCCACGGCGACTGCCACGGCGGCCAGGGCGAACACCGGCCCCTTGCGCTGCTCCGACACCGAGGATTGAACCGTCGGTTTTACTGGCGGCGGAACGGGCTTGGGCTGCGGTTGAGGCTGCGGTTGTGAGTAAGCCGGGCCGCTGGGAATGTCGATGGACATGGGCGTCAAGCCCGCCAAGTCATCCACCGGCGGTGGCGTGGTCGGCAGTTGAAACGACAACGGTCGGATCAGCGTCGCCTCCGACGATTCCTCTGGCAGGTTATCCAGCGCCCGCAGCAACGCCGCCGCATCCGGGAAACGCTCCGCCGGATCCTTGGCCAATAGCTTGCGCAGCACATCCTGGTAACGACCATGGTGCACCGGCAACTCCGGCAACGGTTCGGTCAGGTGCGCCAGGGCTGTGGACAGTGCGTCATTGCCGGTATACGGCAGTTTGCCGACGAGGATTTCGTAGAGCACCACGCCCAAGGCGTACAGGTCGGCGCGGCCGTCGATGTCTTGCCCACGGGCCTGTTCCGGGCTCATGTAGCTGGGCGTGCCGACGGCAAAGCCGGCCTGGGTGAATTGGGTGCGGTCGTCCAAGGACTTGGCGATGCCGAAGTCCGAGAGCACCGCCGTGCCATCGGCGCGGAACAGGATGTTGGCCGGCTTGACGTCACGGTGGACCAGGCCCAGTCCGTGGGCATACCCCAGGGCCGAGGCGATCTGGCGAATGTAGGTCAGGCCCTGCTCCGGCGTCAGGCCCGCGGCGATGCGTTCCTTGAGCGTGCCGTTGGGCAGGTATTCCATCGCCATGTAATACAGCTCACCGACGTTGCCGATGTCATGGATGGTGACGGTGTGCGGGTGCGACAAGCGCGCCAGGGTCTTGCCTTCGCGCAGGAAACGTTCGCAGAAGGTCGGGTCGGCGGCCAGGGCGGCGGCCATGACTTTCAATGCCACCTTGCGCTCCAGCGAACGCTGGGTCGCCAGGTACACGCTGGCCATCGCGCCTTCGCCGATCGGCCCTTCGATGTCGTAGCCGGGGATGACAATGTTCAGGGTCAAGCTCATGACGGCACCTTCACGACCACCACGGTGATGTTGTCCGGCGCACCGCGCATCAGGCCCAGGGACACCAGGCTGCTGGCGATTTCGCCGGGCTCGTCGTGGCTCAAGACTTCGCGGATCTCATCATCCTCGACGGTCTTGGTCAGCCCGTCGCTGCACAACAGGTAGCTGTCGCCAGGCACCAGCAGCAGTTCGGTCAGCGCCAGGTTCAGTTGCGCCTCGACGCCGATGGCCCGGGTGACGATGTTGGCTCGTGGATGGACCCGCGCCTCGGCTTCGCTGAGCAGGCCACTGTCCTGCAAGTCCTGGACATAGCTGTGGTCCCGGGAGATGCCTTCGAGCACGCCGTCGCGCAGGCGATACAAACGGCTGTCACCGGCCCACAGGCACATGCCACGCAGGTCGCGGGCGGCCAGCACCACCACGGTGCTGCCCATCATCGTCACGCCACGGTTGGCGGTTTCTTCCCGCACGGCGGCGTTGACCCGCAGCAGATCGCTTTGCAGCGCCGCAACGTACTCATCCAGCGAACGCCCCACGGCAATGCCGCGCAGGCTGTCGACGATCAGGCTGCTGACGTAGTCGCCCGCCGCGTGCCCGCCCATGCCGTCGGCCACCACCCAGAGGCCGTTTTCCGGCAGGTCCAGGCAGGCGTCTTCGTTGACCTGGCGGACCATCCCGACATGGCTCTTGCTTGCAGACTTGATTGCTTTTCCGGCACTTGGACGCATCTACACAACACCTTCTTGGCCGAGCAAAAATTGCGCAAAATCAGCCGCTGCCGGCAATCCCTGGCAGCGCATCAAACCCGGGGCAATGCGCTCCGATCCCTGGCCCCACCACAAGCTCACGCCTTCGCAGGCCGCTTCGGCCAGGGCGCTCATGCGCCGCTGCGGGTCGGTGGCATCGAAGCGATGCAGGCTGGCGAAACGGCTGCTTGGCGTGCGCGGTAAATACATCGGGCTGCCGAGGGTTTCCAGCTGTTCGTTGAACGCCTCGAAACTGGCCTCCACGCTCAACGTGCTCAGCAACAGGTTCTCCACCCGCTCGAACCACTCGTCCGCACCGCCCACCACCGACGCCGGGTCCGCGTCGGGCTCCAGCAGCACCGCGACGGTCAACGGAAAATAACGGCCGACCCGGTCGATGCTCGGCATCACCACCCCAACGGCGGCGTCCGGGCCACACACACCGGGCGCGACCATGAAGCGCCACAGCGGGCTGACCAGATAGGCATCCAGCCAGCGCTCGCCGAGGCTGCTCTGACTGGCGAGCAAACCCGCCGCCAACCACGAATCCCACGGGCCGATAAACCCCTGGGGCAAACCACGGCTGACAAAGTCCCCGCGGCTGGCCAACTTGCCGTAGAAGCCCGGCGTACTCATAGCCGCTCCGGCAGGCTGAAGCCGCTGAGCACCCGGCTCTTGAACGGGTTGAAGGCGCTGTTGGCCCGCAATTCGTAAGAGGCGCTGGCACCATCGACCCGCAGCCGCAGGTTGAAGCGGTCCGGCGAGTTGCCGGCGGTCAGGTCCGATTGCTCCAGCAGCCGGAACCAGGCCCACGGCCCATCCAGGGTGATGCCGGAGCGACCGCTGGACGACGGCGGCATGATCGAGATCCGCACCACGCCGATGCTGCCCGGGTTCGGCCATTGCATGGCGGTCGGCCGGCTCGGGCCGTGGTCGTAGCTCAGTTGCTGGCCGTCAAGGTCGAGCAGGAACTGGGTGATGGTCGAGTCCATCGCCACCGGTTTGAGTTCGAAGCGCACCATCGGCTGGGTGCCGCCGGAACGGAAGAACGCATCACGGATGGTCGCCGCGCGCTGGAAGGTCTGCAGCACGCCAGGGGCGATGCCGAGTTTCTGCGCCGCGCCCGGTTGCCAGCGCCAGGTCGGGGTCGAGGTGTCGACGTAGGGTTGCAGGTACTTGCGGAAGTAGTTGTCCATCACCCCGCCGACGCCGAAGAACTGGCCAAAGTCATCCAGGGTCGCGTCCCGCGCACTGCCCGGCGACATCGGATAGCGCCCGGCCAGGGACTGGCGATAGATGTTCACCACTTCGCTGGTCCAGGCGGCGTTCAGTTGGTTGCGCACCCCGCCCATCATGCTGTTGGTGGTGGAGTTGACCACCGACTTGACCAGGCCCTGCACCAGCGGCGGCTGGCGTTCGGCGTTGAGGCTGACCCGAGTGGCAGCGGCCGAGGCCTGGTTCTTGGCCTCGCCGAGCAAGGCGTCGCCGCTGGCACCGACCATGGCGCTGACCTGCACGTACAAAGCGTTCATGTCCGCCAGCAAGCCATCGATGGCCGCCGGCTCGCCTTCGCTTTTGCTGACGATGCTGTTGAGCTCGGCGAAGTGCGCGGTGATCGGGTCATCGCTCGCCGCCGGCGCGTTGGGCGTCGCCTGCTCCTGGCCGAGCAAGCTGCCCAGGCGCTCCTTGAGTTTGTCCACACCGCCTTCCACCGGTGTACCTTGGGCGGCCAGCAGGCGTTCATCCTGTTGCAGGTCGGTTTCCTTCGCCACCGCCACCAGCAGTTTTTTCAACGGCGAGGTCGGGCCGGAAATCACCCGCAGCACGTCGGCGGCCTGGGCCACGCTGGTGATCGGCACAAAGTCGATGTCGGCCAGCAAGGCGTCCCATTGGCGCAGATAATCCTGGAAGTACAGGCGACGCACATCGGCGGCCAGGCTGGCGACGTTCTGCTGATCGGCCTCTTCGTGGCCCAGTACCCATTGCTCTTCGGCCAGGGTACCGGTCTGGCTCAGGCTGGTGAGCAAGAAGCCCTGGCGGTAGCCCTTGACGGTGAAGAACCCGCTCAGCGGCTCGCCCAACGGCTTGCCGCTCTTGCGGCTGAACACCAGCGCCGCGTCACGCCCGGCGGCTTCGTTGATGCGGAAGTCCGGGATGCCTTCGGGCAGTTTCTGGCGCTTGATCCGGTCATACACACGTTGGGCTACCGGCAATTGCTGCAACTGGCGGCGCAGGTCTTCGACCAGGCGCGTGTCGAGGCGCGCCAGCGGCGGACGCCGCTCGAACAGCGCCTGCAAATGCGCGGTCAAGGCTTGGCGTTGCTCGGCTGGCAAGTCCCGCGGCAGGCTGCGGTCCCAATCCAGGGCGATCCAGGCCTTGATGAAATCGGCATCGTAATGCTCGGTGTCGGCGAGCATCAGGTAGGCCTTCAAGCCTTCGTAGAGGAAATCCGAATTGCCGCCGCTGTGCAGTTGCTCTTCGATGCGTGTCAGCAGGCGTGGCGCAAACACCGCGATCAGCAGCTTGCGGTAGACGCTGCCGGACTCGGCTTCGAGCATGTCGCCCTGATACAGGCCCAGGCCTTCGGCCCAGCTCGGGGCGTCGTCGGCCAGGTGCTTCACGGCGTTGAGCAGCGGCAACACCGCGAGCACATCCCGTTGCGCCGGGCTGAGGTTCTGCACCGTCTGGCCCAATGGCGCGACCTTCTGATCGACCTGGGCGATGTAAGCCTGGTTAGCGCGGTAGCTGACCCACCACAGCGTGCTGACCACCAACACCAGCACCACCGTGGAAGCCAGTACGCCGCGGGCGATCCATTTGCGCCGACGCTCGACTTTCGGGTCGACGCCCACCAGCCCGCGCTCGGCGAAGGCCACGGCGGTGAAGAGTTTTTCGATGAAGTAGCTGCGCCCGGTGCCGGTCTGGCGCGCCAGGTGCTGACGGTCCAGGTTCATGCTCTGGGCCATGGAGCCGATCAAGCGGTCGATCGGGCTGCCTTCCTGGGTGCCGCTGGTGAAATACACACCGCGCAGCAACACGCGCTCTTCGAAGGCGTTGGGTTTGAACACGCCTTCGAGGAAGCTTTGCAGACAATCTTTCAAGGCGCCGAACTGCTGCGGGAAGCCGTAGATCAGATCACGGCGCGCCGGGTCGCGCTCTTGTTGCAAGCGCTCCACCAAACGGTCGTTGAGGCGCTGCTCCAGGCCGGTGAATTCGCTTTGCAGGTGCGCCAGCGGGCTGTCGTTGCTCTTGCCATCGTCCAGGGCAAAGGTCATGCCCCAGACCTGGGCGCGCTCTTCCTTGCTCAGGGTATCGAAATACTCCATGAACCCCGGCACGAGGTCGAGCTTGGTCAGCATCAGGTAGATCGGGAAACGCACGCCCAGTTGGGTGTACAGCTCCTGGATGCGCAAGCGAATTGCCGCGGCATGGGCGGCGCGCTCGGCGTCGCTGCCCAGCAGCAGGTCGGACAGGCTGATGGCAATGAAGGCACCGTCAATCGGGCGTCGGGCCCGTTGTTTTTTCAACAGGCCAAGAAAGCCCAGCCACGCGGCCTTGTCGATGGTCGCGTCGCTGTCCTGGGTGGTGTAGCGGCCAGCGGTGTCGAGCAGGACCGCCTGGTCGGTGAACCACCAATCGCAATTGCGCGTACCGCCCACGCCGCGCACGGCACCGGCGCCCAGTTGCGCGGCCAGCGGGAAATGCAGCCCGGAGTTGACCAGCGCGGTGGTCTTGCCCGAACCCGGCGGGCCGATGATCACGTACCACGGCAGCTCGTAGAGGTTACGGCGCTCGTCACCGCCCAGCTTGGCTTTCTTGAGCAGGGCCAAGGCTTCGTCCATGCGCTGGCGCAGGGTCTCGAGCTCCTCGGCTGTGGCGATGCTGGTGGGGTCGGGTGGGGTTTGCGCGGCCAGGCTGCGCATCACTTCGGCGGCCTGCCGGCGCGCCTGGATGATGCGGAACACCCGGTAGGCGATCCACACCGCGAACACCAGGATGATCAAGGCCCAGCGGCGGCCTTCAGGCACCAGCCAATCGAGCAGCGGGCCCACGAACCAGATGATCAGGCTCAGGGCGATCAGCCCCAGCAATGGAATGACCCAGCGGGTCATAAAACTGAAAAACGCCTTCACTCGACCCCCTCCGCCAATACTGTGATTTCAACCCGACGATTGCGCGCACGCCCCTCTGGGGTGGCGTTGGACGCCAACGGCTCGGTGTCGCTGCGGCCTTCGGCGCTGAAGCGCTCGGGCTGGCCGGTCTTGGCCGACAGAATTTGCAGCACCGATTGGGCCCGCGCTTCGGACAGCGCCCAGTTGGACGGGAACCGGAGGGTGGCGATCGGCCGATTGTCGCTGTGCCCGGTCACCAGGACCTGGCCCTTGACCTTGCGCACTGCATCGGCGATGCGCAGCATCAGCGGCTGGAAATCGTCCTTGATGCTGGCGCTGCCCGAGGCGAACAGTTCATCGCCGCGGATGGTCACCACCGAGCGGTCGACGGCGTCTTCCACGGCGATCCGGTTGGCGCGGATTTCATCGGCGAGGAAGCCGGCCAGACGTGGGCGCTCGACCACTTTCGGCTGCACCACAGGGCGGTCGATGGTCTGCACCGGGATTTCACCGAGGAAATGAATGTTCTTGAACACCGGCTCGGCATCGGAGGCCAGTTTCATGCGCAGGCCGAACAGCAGCGCCAGCAGCAGGGCCGCGCCGATAGCCACGGCGATCCATGGCGGCATGAACTGGGCCAACCGGTCGCGGGCCACGGTGACACCGCGCCAGTGCGGCGACAGCTCGCGCTCGTAGTCGCCCCGGGCGCTGCGAATCACACCAGCGGTGCGCTCACGCAAGGCTTCCAATTGGCTGCGACCGTCGTTCATTACCCGGTAGCGCCCCTCGAAACCGAGGCACATGCACAGGTACAAAAGCTCCAGCAGATACAGGCGCTCGCGGGGGCTTTGCAGGCAATGCTCCAGCAGCTGGAACACCTTCTCGCCGCCCCAGGCTTCGTTGTGCACGGTAATCAGCAGGCTTTGCTTGCCCCAGTCGCTGGTGCCGCCCCACGGGGTGCTCAACACCGCTTCGTCCAGCGCGGTGCACAAGGCGTAGCGGGCCAGCAACACATCGTTGCGCACCACACCGGCGGCCTCGGCGCGCTCTTCGAACTGGCGCAGATAGGCCAGCAGCTGTGCGCGCAAACTGGCCGGCGCCGGGTGGGCGATGGTGTTGCGCAGGCGCGTCAGCAGCGCCAGCAGCGGGCCGGCGGCGCTTTCCAACGGGTTGAGGCCCTCGGCCTTGCCGGTCAGGACCGGCGCGGCCGGCATCGACAGCGGCGCAGGCTGTGGACGACCCGGGTCCGGACGGCCAGGGTCCGGGCGAAATGGATCGGCGCCACGGCCACCGGGCGTCGGCATGAATTGGGTACGATCGTCGTTGCTCATCGCGGTTTATCCTCGGATCGCCCAGAAAGCCAGGTTCAGCCCTGGGAACTGGCCGGCGATGTGGAACGCAAAGCCGCCGGAGTTGCTCAACTGCTGCCAGTGGTCGCTGCCCCGGTCGAGTTCGTAGTAGGTGGAACCGGCGTGGTACGGCAGCTGCCGTGGCGCCACCGGCAACGGCAGCAGGCCGATGCCCGGCAGTTGCAGGTTGACCAGATCGCGGATGTGCTCCACCGAACCGACCTTGCTCTGCTGTCCGAAGCGGCTGCGCAGGGTTTCGGCCGGCACATCGGCACGCACCACCAGAATGAAACTGGCGCTGTCGAGCAAGGTCTTGTCGGCGAGCATCGCCACGTGGATGCCGTAGGCTTTCTCGACAATCGGAATCGGCGTCGCCTTGCTGTCGATCAGCATCGACAGGGCTTCGCGCAGGGCCTGCATCACCGGCGCGTAGCTGAGCGCCAGGTCATCGTGCTGGTACGGCGGGTATTGCTGCGGTCGTCGCCCGGAGGCGGTGAACGTGGAAAACTCCCCGGCCAGGCTCACCAGTTCGCTGTAGAAGCGCTCGGGGTGCAGCGGGCTCAACTGGCTCAGGTGCTGGATCAGCGGCTGAGCGCGGTTGACCAGTTGCAACAGCATGAAATCGGCGATCTCCGAGGCGCCACCGGCACCGGACGCCACCACCCGCCCGGCCAAGGCTTCACCGCGTTGATGCAGCAGGCCCAGCAGTTCACTGCGAAACGCCGCCAGCGGTTTGGAAGCGATGACATCCAGCAGCGGCGGGATGTAGGCGTCGTCGAGCACCAAGGCACGGTCAGCACGTTTTTCCTTGATGCGCACCACACCGATGGCGGCGTAGTCGCCGATGCCATCCTGCTCGGTCAACAACCGCAGGGCCCGGGAGCCGAGGGCCACTGGCGCACGGTTCTCGAACGGCGCGTTGTCGTCGCGCACTTCGCACACCTGGCTCACATACCGCGCAGCGCCGAGCTCTTCGCCTTCATCCACGGTATCGCGGGCGCCGGCGCGCTTGAGCGGCAAGGCCAGGTACACCAGGCCGTCGCGCAGGTTGTCATCGACGTTCAGCGGGGTGGGCGCCAGGTCATCCTGGGGAATATTGAAGGGCGTACCGTCCGGCAGCAGGCCCCGCGCCGAGATGATCGCCAGCTTGCCCTGGGCCAGCAGGCCCTGGTCGATCAGCAGTTCGGAAAAACCCCAGGCGCCGGCCGACAATGGGCGGCTGCGTGCGTCGATGAGGTTTTCCAGGTAGCGGTCGTGCTGTTGGAAGTGCTGCGTTCCAATGAACATGCCTTCCGACCAGACCACGCGATTGTTCCAGGACATGGGGGCTCCGATTGCTTATTGGGCAGGGCTGGATGGGGGAACGACGACGGCGCTGCGCACGGCGCGCACATCGAGGCTGATCTGGTATTCGGTGTATTCACGCGCCGGGACATTCATCACCGTGCGCCACAGCGACTGGTCCAGCTCGCGATAGCCCACCAGTATTCCGATGTGTCGCGTGGCGGGGTCGAGGTCGCGTTGCAGGCTCAGTTGCTGGCCGGGCTGGATCAGCACCTCGTCCTGGTCGATCAGGTCGGCGCCCAGCGTGGCCTGGGCCCGTTCGGCCAGGGCGAAATAATCGGAACGGCCAAAGGTCGCGGCATTTTTCAGTTCGAAAATGCGCACCCGGACCGGGGCCGGCTGGCCGGTGGCGCCGGGGTTGAGGCCGGCAATGGCATGGAAATGCAGCTCGATGGCGGCGGTGTCGGCCTCAGCTTCTTCGGGCTGGGGGTTGGCCGCATCCTTGGCGCACGCCGTCAGCAGAAGCGCGGTGGCGACTGCGAGTAAAAACCTGGGAATCATCCTGCGTCCTCAATGACGTTTGAGCTATCCGTTGTTGGCTTATCAATATTGTTATAGGACTGCGCCGCTCAACGGCGTCGCTGTCGTGTGCTGTGTTCTTCGTAGGCGCGGCTGAATTCACGGCCGAACAGATCTTGGAAATCCTCCTGGGCCTCACGGGAAATGTTGCTGTAGAGCTCGGTGAATTGCTGCCAGTACTGGGCCTGCCGCGAGCCGCTGAAAATGCCCGAGAGCCCACCGGGCTTGGCCATGCGTTCTTCCAGTTGCGCTGGTTCGAAGCGCCCCAGCAAATGCTTGATCGCCGCTTCCACGCCGGCCATCACCGCCAGTTGGTGGGCCCGCAAGTCATCGAAACTGTCACGCACCGCCGCGTCCGGGGCCATGAACGCCTGGTTGCCGTGGCGCAACAACAACAGCAGGGCTTCATCGACATTGGGGGCGAACTTCAGCGGGTTGTTTTCCACCGGCTGGATCATCGTCTGCTGGATGCGGAACTCACCCTTGAGGCTGCTGCGGGCGCGCAAGACATCGATCAGGCCTTCGACCATCAACCGATAACTGCGCCCGATGCTTTCCATCTGCGCTTCGGCCTGGGCCTTGTCCAGGCGCAACTGATCCAGCCCGGCACCGCGCAGGAAGGCTTGCAGCAAGTCGGGTTGGTTGGCCTCAATCGGGGCGGCTGGAGCGGCTGGCGCAACCGGAGCAACCGGAGCAACCGGAGGTGCGACCGGGGGCTCGACGCGGGCCACCGGCGCTTCACGCACGGGCGGCGGCGGAGCACTGATTTCAGCAAAGATGTCGACGAGCGGAGGCTGCGCAACAGGCGTCGCGACAGGTTCAACCACCGGCGGTAGCGGCACCGGCGGTGGGGCCACGGGCAACGGAGCAACCGCCACCGACGCAGGCTTGTCGCTGAACGGGTCCCAGTCGTCCGGAATCATCGAGGCGGACGGCGGTATCACTGGCTCGACCACCGGCGGTGGGCTCGGCCGGGGAATCGGCGTCGGCGGGCGGAAATTGTGTTGCTCGGCCGGGACATGGTCAGGCTGGGTGGCCGGCGGGACACTGCTTGGGGTCAAGAAGTCGAACAGGTCCGGCAGGGTGTCCATGGCCGACACGCCCTGGAAATGCGCAGGCGAGGCCACCTGGATCGGCGACGGCGTATGCGCGGGGGCGCTCTGCTGGCCCATCAGGGCCTCGAAACTGCTGGGCGACTCGGCGAACGGGTTGCTGTCGGTGACCGGCAGGTTGAAATCCACGCGTGCCTGGATTTCATAATCACCGATGCGAATCACTTCGCCGTCTTGCAGGGGCTCGCTGTTGCCCTTGCGCAGGCGGACGCCGGCCTTGACCAATTCCACACCATTAGTGCTGTTATCGGTTAAATAATAACGCCCGTCTTTGTATTGGATAACGCAATGTTTACCGGAAACCAGACGCTCGGGGTCCGGTAATACCCAGTCATTATCGGAATTACGGCCAATTGCCATCACCCCCTGATCCATGGACTTTTCAGAACACTGGCCTGGGGTAATTTTGTGATAACTAGTGATAGTCAAACACAGCGGCATCTTGCCTCCTTGCTGAATACTTCGCGCGCGGGCGGGAGTGAGGGGTCAGGCCCTGACAACCCGCCGGCAACCTTGCCAACAACCGTGAAAACGGCTTTTTGCCAGCATGATTGCTGATCATAACCGGCTTGCGTGACAAAAACCCCACGTCAGTTGCCGCTTCGACCGGTAGGTCGGGCAGGCTGTTAAGCGCATCACAACTGTTACAGAGGGGCTACACTGGTGAAATAGCTTACCTTGACAAGCGATAAGTACTACACCAAAAATGCACAACTTCTTGAATATAGATGATGGCACTTTAAAATCATTGCGGATCTAAAGGGCCATTATCGTCAAGGAACATGTGAAGTTTTATCCGAAACTTGCGTGTGAACTGCCCGACTTCTATCAAGCGGGTGATAGGGAGATCGATCCAAGTGGATGTGCCTTTGTTGCTCGCCGCCGTTTCCGCGACTTCGCCGTGCGGTGAAGATCTGGAATATGACGCGGATTTCCTGCGCCTGGAGCGCGACTCCCGGGGCCAACCCGAGCGCAGCATGGGCGATTCGATCCTGCCTGCCGAACCCCCTGAATGGCGCAGCATCCAGCAGCAGAGCCTGGACTTGCTGCAACGCAGCAAAGACCTGCGCATCACCCATTTCCTGATGCAAAGCTCCCTGGCCCTCGAAGGCCTGCCGGGCATGGCCCGTGTGCTGACGCTGATCAGCGAGTTGCTCAAGCAATACTGGGCCGAACTGCATCCGCGCCTGGACGCCGATGACGACAATGACCCCACCGTGCGCATCAATGCCCTCGCCGGCCTGACGTCCGATGTCACTCTCCGCCTGCTGCGCGAAAGCATCCTGACCCGTTCGCGCACCTTCGGTGCCGTCAGCCTGCGCGCCGCCGCCAACGCCAGCGGCCTGCAAAGTTTCCCGGATGAAAACCTCGGCGCCGAACAACTCGCCGGTGCCCTGCTCGACAGCGATCCCGAGCAGTTGGAAATTACCCGCGCCGCCCTACTTGAAGCCCGCAGCGCCGCCGAAGCCATCGAGCAGCAGGTCAGCGACCAGGTCGGTTCCGCCCAAGGCGTGGACCTCGGCCCGTTGAAGCAACCGTTGAAGATGGCCCTGCAGATTCTCGGTCAGTTCGCCCCGCAGAGTGGCGACAGCGCCCTGCCCGATTCCGTCAGCGACGACAGCGCCGCAACAACAGAATATGCCAGCGCGCCAAGCGCACCGCGCCACACCAGCAACAGCACCGTCAGCGGCGACATCAACAACCGTGACGACGTGCTGCGCAGCCTGGACCGAATTCTCGCTTACTACACCCGTCATGAGCCCTCCAGCCCGCTGCCGGTGCTGTTGAATCGGGCCAAGAATCTGGTGCACGCCGATTTCGCGGCCATTGTGCGCAACCTGATTCCCGACGGCATGAGTCAATTTGAAAACCTGCGCGGCCCAGACAGCGAATAAAAAGCGAGCGGATCACGCAGTCACGTCACCGGCACCCCCGATGACGCCAACACCGTCGCTCAAGCGACCAGGAGCAGCAACGTGGCGAAGCAAAGTTCTCAGAAATTCATCGCGCGCAACCGCGCGCCTCGAGTGCAGATCGAGTACGACGTCGAGCTCTACGGCGCCGAGAAAAAGGTCCAGTTGCCCTTCGTCATGGGCGTCATGGCCGACCTCGCCGGCAAGCCCGCCGAGCCTCTGGCAGCGGTAGCCGACCGCAAGTTCCTCGAGATCGACGTCGACAACTTCGACTCGCGCCTCAAGGCCATGCAGCCGCGCGTGGCGTTCCATGTGCCTAACGAACTGACCGGCGAAGGCAACCTGAGCCTGGACCTGACGTTTGAAAGCATGGACGACTTCAGCCCGGCGGCCGTGGCCCGCAAGGTCGACTCGCTGAACAAGCTGCTCGAAGCGCGCACCCAGTTGGCCAACCTGCTGACCTACATGGACGGCAAGACCGGCGCCGAAGAAATCATCATGAAGGCGATCAAGGACCCAGCGCTGTTGCAGGCCCTGGCGAGCGCGCCGAAGCCAGCACAGGACCAATGATCATGACTGACAATACAGCCCGCGAAGGCGTGCAAAACCTGGGCGCCACTCAAGAAACCAGCGAGTTTGCGTCCCTGCTGCTGCAAGAATTCAAACCCAAGACCGAGCGCGCCCGCGAAGCCGTCGAGACGGCCGTGCGCACCCTGGCCGAGCAGGCCCTGGCGCAGACCGACCTGGTGTCCAACGACGCCATCAAGTCGATCGAATCGATCATCGCCGCCATCGACGCCAAGCTCACCGCCCAGGTCAACCAGGTCATCCACCACCCGGACTTCCAGCAACTGGAAAGCGCCTGGCGTGGCCTGCACTACCTGGTCAACAACACCGAGACCGATGAGCAGCTCAAGATCCGCGTGCTCAACATCTCCAAGACCGACCTGCACAAGACCCTGAAGAAATTCAAGGGCACCGCGTGGGACCAGAGCCCGCTCTTCAAGAAGATGTACGAAGAAGAATACGGCCAGTTCGGCGGCGAGCCTTACGGCTGCCTGGTGGGCGACTACTACTTCGACCAGTCGCCACCGGATGTCGAGTTGCTGGGCGAGCTGTCGAAAGTCTGCGCGGCCATGCACTCCCCGTTCATTGCGGCGGCATCGCCGACCGTGATGGGCATGGGCTCGTGGCAGGAACTGTCGAACCCGCGCGACCTGACCAAGATTTTCACCACCCCGGAATACGCCGGCTGGCGCTCGTTGCGTGAATCGGAAGACTCGCGCTACATCGGCCTGACCATGCCGCGCTTCCTGGCGCGCCTGCCGTATGGCGCCAAGACCGACCCGGTGGAAGCCTTCGCCTTCGAAGAAAACACCGACGGCGCCGACAGCTCCAAGTACACCTGGGCCAACGCCGCCTACGCGATGGCGGTGAACATCAACCGTTCGTTCAAACACTTCGGTTGGTGCTCGCGCATCCGTGGCGTTGAGTCTGGCGGCGAAGTGGAAAACCTGCCGGCCCACACGTTCCCGACCGACGACGGTGGCGTGGACATGAAGTGCCCGACCGAAATCGCCATTTCGGACCGCCGTGAAGCGGAACTGGCAAAGAACGGTTTCATGCCGCTGCTGCACAAGAAAAACACCGACTTCGCCGCGTTCATCGGCGCCCAGTCGTTGCAGAAACCGGCCGAATACGACGACCCGGACGCCACCGCCAACGCCAACCTGGCCGCACGCCTGCCGTACCTGTTCGCCACCTGCCGGTTCGCTCACTACTTGAAGTGCATCGTGCGCGACAAGATCGGTTCCTTCAAAGAGAAGGACGAGATGCAGCGCTGGTTGCAGGACTGGATCCTCAACTACGTCGACGGTGACCCGGCGCACTCCACCGAGACCACCAAGGCCCAGCATCCACTGGCTGCCGCCGAAGTGATCGTTGAAGAAGTCGAAGGCAACCCGGGGTACTACAACTCCAAGTTCTACCTGCGCCCGCACTACCAGCTCGAAGGGCTGACCGTGTCGCTGCGCCTGGTATCGAAACTGCCTTCGGCCAAGGGCGCGTAAAGCTTTACTGAACGGTACAAGGCCAATGTGGGAGCGAGCTTGCTCGCGATGGCGGTGGATCAGTTGTCATGAGCATGCCTGACACTCCGCTATCGCGAGCAAGCTCGCTCCCACAGAGGATCTTCAGTGAATTGGAGATCGCCTTCGTAGCGTTCAACGGCAGTAATTTCGCAAGGTCAGCGTCAACCAAACAATGTGGTTAGAAACCACACAGGGAGAAAACATGGCTGTTGATATTTTCATCAAGATCGGCGACATCAAGGGCGAGTCCATGGACAAGGCCCACAAGGACGAGATCGATGTCCTGAACTGGAGCTGGGGCATGTCCCAGTCCGGCAACATGCACGTGGGCAGCGGCGGTGGTGCGGGCAAGGTCAACGTCCAGGACCTGTCCCTGACCAAGTTCGTCGACAAGGCGTCGCCAAACCTGATGATGCACTGCGCCAGCGGCAAGCACATCGACAAGGTCAAGCTGACCGTGCGCAAGGCCGGTGGTGAGAGCCAGGTCGAGTACATGATCATCAACCTGGAAGAAGTGCTGGTCACTTCCCTGAGCACCGGCGGCTCGGGCAGCGATGATCGCCTGACCGAAAACGTCACCCTGAACTTCGCCAAGGTGCTGGTGGACTACCAGCCACAGAAAGCCGATGGCACCAAGGAAGGCGGCCCGGTCAAGTTCGGCTGGAACATCCGTCAGAACGTCAAGGTGTAATCGAACACGCCCCCGGTGCCACGCGCCGGGGGTGTTTGGTGCTTGCTCGAATCCAACCCTTTCCCACGTGGTATCTGAGTCATGGCCAAGCCTTCGTTTATCAATTTGTGGAACAGCTATCCCACCACCTCCACACCCTGTGACGGGCCTTGGGATAATCAGTGCGCTATCCGGATGAGCATCACGCTCAATGCGGAACAGACGATCAAGGTCAACAAGTCGACTTACAGCGAGCCCAAGTGTGCACACGAACATGCTCGGGGCGCCGAGTCGTTGGCCAGCTGGCTTTGGCGTCATCATCTGGGTCGTCCAACGATTCTGACCGGAAGCGCCGAGGACCGCCGCACACTCAATCAGAAGACAGGAATCATTTTCTTCAAGGACTGTTTTGCACGGCTCGGGCAATCCGAAGAAGCCCGTACCGGCGACCATATCGACCTATGGAATCGCGGCAGAGTCACCGGCGACTTCGCCGATCAGGCTCATCGCTCAAAGCAAGTCTGGTTTTGGGAGCTGCCATGATCAAACGAGCGCTGCTGGCGGCGTTGTCGAGCAGTCTTTTCCTAAGCCTGAACGCTTGCGCCGAACAGACCGACCCTGCGGCTGCACAAAGCGTTCAGGTCGATCTCGCCGGCCAGACCCTGACCCTGGAAAACCACGGTCAACGTTGTGCCTTGCGCAAACCAGACCAAAGCCTGCTCACGCTGGACATGCCGTGGCCCTGCCACTTGAGCGTCGACCGTAAAGGCTTGCCACGCGTCGAGCGTTTTAACAACGCCTTGATCATCATCGTGCAGCATTTCGAACCAGAACCGGCGCCCAGCACTGAATGTCGCTCTCAATACCAAGCCATCAGACAAATCGAAGGCCGGCTGGAGGCATCGATTGTGGCCGGTGGCGGCCGTTGCATGGCCGGCGCCCTTGATCAGAAAAACTTTGTGGCCCTTTTTACGTGGTAACCGAAATCGCCACCCGCGATCGCCTGCAACCGTCCCTGCTGGACCGGTTGACCGACGACGATCCGACCAACCCCAAGGAAAGCGCCGACAAGCGCGTGCTGTCGCTCACCCAGTTGAAAGCCTCGGTGCTGCGTGACCTGGCGTGGCTGCTCAACACCACGTCATTGCTCGACGCCGATGCCACGCTGCATACCCCGGCGGGCACGTCGGTGGTGAATTTCGGCCTGCCGGCGCTGGCCGGCAACAGCGCGTCGAACGTCGATGTCTCGGCCCTGGAAACCTTGATCCACCAGGCCATTGCCACCTTCGAACCGCGCATCCTGCGTCACACCCTGCGGGTACGGGCCCGGGCGACGGCTGAGATGAACCACAACGCCTTGAGCTTCGAGATCGAAGGCGACCTCTGGGCCCAGCCGGTGCCGCTGCGCCTGATGCTGCAAACCGACCTGGACTTGGAAACCGGCCACGTGCGCGTGGTCAACGCCGACCAGCGGAGACGCTCATGAACCCGCGCCTGCTGGAGCTGTACAACCAGGAACTGCACCACGTGCGCGAAAGCGCGGCGGAGTTCGCCAAGGAATACCCGAAGATCGCCAGTCGGCTGACCTTGTCCGGCATGGACTGCGCCGACCCGTATGTCGAACGCCTGCTGGAAGGCTTCGCCTACCTGACGGCACGGGTGCAGCTCAAGCTCGATGCCGAATACCCGACCTTCACCCATAACCTGCTGGAAATCGCCTACCCGCATTACCTGGCGCCGACACCGTCGATGACCGTGGTGCAGATGCAGGCCGACCCGGACGAAGGCTCGCTGAGCAGTGGTTTCCCGCTGCCCCGCGATACCGTCCTGCGCGCCGCCCTGGGTCGCGAAACCCAGACCTGCTGCGAGTACCGCACCGCCCACGCGGTGACGTTGTGGCCGTTGCAGGTCAGCCAGGCTGAATACTTCGGCAACCCGTCCGCCGTGCTCGGGCGCCTGGCCGCCAGTGAACCCAAAGCCAAGGCCGGGCTGCGCATCACACTGCGCACCGGCGCCGAACTGCCGTTCAACAGCCTGGCCCTGGACAACCTGCCGCTGTACTTGAGCGGCGCCGACGAACAACCTTTCCGCCTCTACGAACAACTGCTGGGCAATGCCTGCGCGGTGTTCGCCCGCAAGCCCGGCGGCGATTGGGTGGAGCGCCTGCCCCAGGATGCGTTGCGCTCGCGAGGTTTCGACGATGCCGACGCCGCGCTGCCGGTGGTGTCGCGAGCCTTCCAGGGCTATCGCCTGTTGCAGGAATACTTCGCCCTGCCCCACCGCTTCCTGTTTGTCGACTTCACTCAGCTAAGCCGGGCGGTCAAGCGTTGCGACGGCCAGGAACTGGAGTTGATCGTGCTGTTCGACCGTCACGATCCAAGCCTGGAAGGCAGCGTCGGAGCTTCGCAGTTCCTGCCGTTCTGCACCCCGGCCATCAACCTGTTTCCCAAGCGCCTGGATCGCATTCACTTGTCGGAGCGGGTCAACGAACACCACGTGATCGCCGACCGCACCCGGCCGATGGATTTCGAAGTGCATTCGCTGAGCGGCCTCACCGGCCACGGCACCGGACCAGAGCAGCCGTTCCTGCCGTTCTACGCCGTGCGCGATCCGTCCCGCTATGGCCGCGACCTGGCCTACTACACCGTACGCCGCGAACCGCGCGTGCTGTCCAGCGACCAGCGGCGCAACGGCCCGCGCTCGACCTACATCGGCAGCGAAACCTTCGTCAGCCTGGTGGACAGCCAGCAAGCACCCTACCGCCACGACCTGCGCCAGCTGGGCGTGACGGCGTTGTGCACCAACCGCGACCTGCCGCTGTTCATGAGCGTGGGCAACGGCAAGACCGACTTCACCCTGGCCGACAGTGCGCCGGTTGGCGCCGTGCGTTGCGTGGCAGGTCCCAGTCGCCCGCGGGCCAGCCATGCCCACGATGCCAAGGCCTGGCGGCTGATCAGCCAGTTGTCGCTGAACTACTTGTCGTTGAGCGAACAAGGCCAAGGCGCCGCCGCCCTGCGGGAACTGCTGCGCCTGTACGGCGACAGCAACGACGCGGCGCTGCAATTGCAGATCGAAGGTCTGCGGGAAGTCAGCAGCAAGGCATGCACCCGGCGCTTGCCGATGCCCGGCCCGATCGTGTTCGGTCGGGGCCTGGAGATCACCCTGGAATTCGATGAAAACGCGTTTCGCGGCACCGGGGTGTTCCTGCTCGGTGCGGTGTTCGAGCGCTTCCTGGCACGCTACGTGTCGATCAACAGTTTTACCGAGACGGTGATCCGTACCACCGAACGCGGCGAGATCATGCGATGGAAAGCCAAGCCCGGACGTCGTCCGACCCTGTGAGTACCCTGGAGGCGATGCACCAGGAACCCTGGGAATACGACTTCTTCCAGGCGTTGCGGCGCATCGAGTGCGAATCCCCTGAGCTGCCGCGCCTGGGCCATTCCCTGCGCCTGGCCGATGACCCGTTGCGCCTCGGGCAACAGGCCGATTGCACCTTCGCCCCGGCCACCCTCGCCTCGGTGCAACCAGGCGGCGATGGTACGCCGGCGCGCCTGGAGCAGTTCTTCTTCGGCCTCGGCGGCCCCAACGGCCCGATGCCGCTGCACATCACCGAATACGTGCGCGAACGCCAGCGCAACAACGCCGACAGCACCAGCAAGCGCTTCCTCGATGTATTTCACCATCGCCTGCTCAGCCTGTTCTACCGGGCCTGGGCCGAGGCGCGGCCGACGGTCAGCCATGACCGTCCGGACGACGACTATTGGTCGGCGCGCCTGGCGGCCCTCAGCGGCCGGGGCATGCCGAGCCTGCTCAACCAGGGGCTGATCCCCGACACGGCGAAGCTGCACTACAGCGGCCACCTGTCGGCGCAAACCCGCTACCCGGATGGTTTGAAGGCCATTCTCAGCGAGTACTTCGGCCTGCCGGTGGAGATCGAAGAATACGTCGGCCAATGGCTGGAACTGCCGGAACGCAGCCGCGTCGGTGTCAACGCCCAGCTGGGCGTGGACTTCTGCCTGGGCCGCTTCGTGTGGGATCGCCAACACAAATTCCGCATTCGCCTGGGGCCACTCAAGCTCGTTGACTACATGGGCATGCTGCCCGGCAGCCAACCGTTCAACGAGCTGGTGGCCTGGGTCGCCGAATACCTGGGCCACGAGCTGGACTGGGACCTGAACCTGGTCCTGGAACAGCCCGAAGTCCCGGCCCTGCAGCTCAATGGTCGTTTCCGCCTGGGGTTCAATACCTGGCTGGGCCGCCCCGAAACAGATGCCAACGATTTAATACTGGCCCGGCATTACGCCGAACAGGCCAACACCTCACAGACCTCAAGGAGCCATGAGCATGGGTGAAATCAGTCGCGCCGCGTTGTTCGGCAAACTCAACAGCGTGGCTTACAAAGCCATCGAAGCCGCCACCGTGTTCTGCAAGTTGCGCGGTAACCCTTATGTGGAACTGGCCCACTGGTTTCACCAGTTGCTGCAACTGCAGGACTCCGACCTGCACCGCATCATCCGCCAGTTCAACATCGAGCCGGCGCGCCTGGCCCGTGACCTGACCGAAGCCCTGGACCGTCTGCCACGGGGCTCGACGTCCATCACCGACTTGTCGTCCCACGTGGAAGAAGCCGTGGAACGCGGCTGGGTCTACGGCAGCCTGATGTTCGGCGAAAGCCAGGTGCGCACCGGTTACCTGGTGCTGGGCATCCTCAAGACCCCGAGCCTGCGCCACGCGCTGCTGGGCCTGTCGTCGGAGTTCGACAAGGTCAAGGTCGAAGCCCTGAGCGAGCGGTTTGACGAATACGTCGGCGACTCGCCGGAAAACGCCCTGACCGCCAGCGACGGTTTCAATGCCGGCGCCGTGCCAGGCGAAGCCAGCGGCGCCATGGCCCCGGCCGCCATGGGCAAGCAGGAAGCCCTCAAGCGCTTTACCGTCGACCTCACCGAGCAAGCCCGCAGCGGCAAGCTCGACCCCATCGTCGGCCGTGACGAAGAGATCCGCCAACTGGTGGACATCCTCATGCGCCGCCGGCAGAACAACCCGATCCTCACCGGTGAAGCCGGCGTGGGCAAGACCGCCGTGGTCGAAGGCTTCGCCCTGCGCATCGTCGCCGGCGACGTGCCGCCGGCCCTCAAGGACGTGGAACTGCGCAGCCTCGACGTGGGCCTGTTGCAGGCCGGCGCGAGCATGAAAGGCGAATTCGAACAGCGCCTGCGCCAGGTCATCGAAGACGTCCAGGCCTCGCCCAAGCCGATCATCCTGTTCATCGACGAAGCCCACACCCTGGTGGGTGCCGGTGGCGCCGCCGGCACGGGCGACGCGGCCAACCTGCTCAAACCAGCCCTGGCCCGCGGCACCTTGCGTACCGTGGCCGCCACCACCTGGGCCGAGTACAAGAAGCACATCGAAAAAGACCCGGCCCTGACCCGCCGTTTCCAAGTGGTGCAAGTGGCCGAGCCGTCGGAAGACAAGGCCCTGCTGATGATGCGCGGCGTGGCCTCGACCATGGAAAAACACCACCAGGTGCAGATCCTCGACGAAGCCCTGGAAGCCTCGGTCAAGCTGTCCCACCGCTACATTCCCGCGCGCCAGCTGCCGGACAAATCCGTGAGCCTGCTAGACACCGCCTGCGCCCGCGTCGCCATCAGCCTGCACGCCGTGCCGGCCGAAGTGGACGACAGCCGCCGGCGCATCGAAGCCCTGGAAACCGAGCTGCAAATCATCGCCCGTGAGCACGCGATTGGCGTGGTCATCGGCACTCGTCAGACCCATAGCGAAAACCTGCTGAGCGCCGAACGCGAGCGCCTGGCCGAGCTGGAAAGCCGCTGGGCCGAAGAGAAGACCCTGGTGGACGAACTGCTCGCCACCCGCGCCACCCTGCGCGAGCGCGTCGGCGTGGTGGACAGCGAGGATGGCAGCGAGACCAGCCACGAACTGCGCGAGAAACTGGTTGACCTGCAACAGCGCCTGACCGCCCTGCAAGGTGAAACCCCGCTGATCCTGCCGACCGTGGATTACCAGGCCGTGGCCTCGGTGGTCGCCGACTGGACCGGTATTCCGGTGGGCCGTATGGCCCGCAACGAACTGGAAACCGTACTCAACCTCGACCAGCACCTGAAAAAACGCATCATCGGCCAGGACCATGCCTTGCAGATGATCGCCAAGCGCATCCAGACCTCCCGCGCCGGCCTCGACAACCCGAGCAAGCCGATTGGCGTGTTCATGCTCGCCGGCACCTCCGGCGTGGGCAAGACCGAAACCGCCCTGGCCCTGGCCGAAGCCATGTACGGCGGCGAGCAGAACGTCATCACCATCAACATGAGCGAGTTCCAGGAAGCCCACACCGTGTCGACCCTCAAGGGCGCGCCTCCGGGCTACATCGGCTACGGCGAAGGCGGCGTGCTGACCGAAGCCGTGCGGCGCAAACCGTACAGCGTGGTGCTGCTGGACGAGGTGGAAAAAGCCCACCCGGACGTGCATGAGATCTTCTTCCAGGTGTTCGACAAAGGCGTCATGGAAGACGGCGAGGGCCGGGTGATCGACTTCAAGAACACCCTGATCCTGCTCACCACCAACGCCGGCACCGAGCTGATTGCCCAAGTCTGCAAAGACCCGCAGAACGTGCCCGAGCCGGAAGAAATCGCCAAGGCCCTGCGTCAGCCGCTGCTGGAGATTTTCCCGCCGGCCTTGCTCGGTCGCCTGGTGACGATTCCGTACTACCCGCTCAGCGACGAGATGCTCAAGGCCATCACCCGCCTGCAACTCAACCGCATCAAGAAGCGCGTGGAGAGCACCCACAAAGTGGCCTTCGACTACGACGACGCAGTGGTCGACCTGATCGTCTCGCGTTGCACCGAAACCGAAAGCGGCGGGCGCATGATCGACACCATCCTGACCAACAGCCTGCTGCCGGACATGAGCCGCGAGTTCCTGACCCGCATGCTCGAAGGCAAGGCCTTGGCCGGGGTGCGGATCAGCGCGGTGGACAACGAATTGCAGTACGATTTCAGCGACGCGGCCTGACGGTAAGGAACACCGCATAACCCTGTGGGAGCGGGCTTGCTCGCGATAGCGCAAGTACATTCAACATCAATGTTGACTGATACGCCGCCATCGCGAGCAAGCTCGCTCCCACAGTGGCATCTTCCGCAGTGGTGTTGCGTTCCTTCAGCCATTACAACTTGCACGAGACACTCGATGTTATTCAACCAAGCCTCACGCCTGGCCAAGATCACCAGCCCCCTCGGGCCCGAGGTCCTGTTGCTCAAGGACATGGGCGGCGGTGAAGAGCTGGGGCGGCTGTTCAACTATGAGTTGCAGCTGCATTCGCTGGACAACGCCATCGACCTCAACCAACTGCTCGGCAAGCCCATGTGCGTGAGTCTGCAATTGGATGGCGGTGGCGAACGCTATTTCCATGGCATCGTCGCCCGTTGCAGCCAGAACGTCGACCAGGGCCAGTTCGCCAGTTACCAGGCCACCTTGCGCCCGTGGCTGTGGTTGCTGACCCGCACCTCCGATTGCCGGATTTTCCAGAACCTGACCATTCCGCAGATCATCAAGCAGGTGTTCCGCGACCTTGGGTTTTCCGATTTCGAAGACGCCTTGAGCCAGTCCTACCGCGAGTGGGAATACTGCGTGCAGTATCGCGAGACCAGCTTCGATTTCGTCAGCCGCCTGATGGAACAAGAAGGGATTTACTACTTCTTCCGCCATGAACAGGGCCGTCATGTACTGGTACTGGCCGACGCCTATGGCGCCCACACCACGGCCCCCGGCTACGGTTCGGTGCCGTACTACCCGAAGAACGAGCAACAGCGCGAGCGCGACCACATCCACGATTGGCACCTGGCCCAGGAAGTCCAACCCGGTTCACTGGAACTCAACGACTACGACTTCCAGCGCCCCAGCGCGCGCATCGACGTGCGCTCGGCCATGCCTCGCCCGCACACCGCCGGCGACTATCCGCTGTACGACTACCCTGGCACCTATGTGCAAAGCGCCGACGGCGAACACTACGCCCGCACCCGCATCGAAGCCTTGCAGACCCTGCACGAGCAAGTCGAGCTGGCCGGCAATGCCCGGGGCCTGGGTTCGGGGCATCTGTTCAGCCTCACCGGCTTCAGCCGCCAGGACCAGAACCGCGAATACCTGATCGTCGGTGCCCGCTACTACCTCTCCCAGGAAAGCGGCGAAACCGGTGGCGGTGCGCCGACTGCGCAGTTCGAAAGCAGCCTGACCTGCATCGACGCCCAGCAAAGTTATCGCCCGATGGCGACCACCCATCGCCCCATCGTCAAAGGCCCGCAAACCGCGTTGGTAGTCGGCCCCAAGGGCGAGGAAATCTGGACCGATCAGTTCGGCCGGGTGAAGGTGCATTTTTATTGGGACCGGCACGACCAATCCAACGAAAACAGCTCCTGCTGGATTCGGGTGTCTCAGGCTTGGGCCGGAAAAAACTGGGGCTCGATGCAGATCCCGCGCATTGGCCAGGAAGTGATTGTCAGCTTCCTCGAGGGCGACCCGGACCGACCGATCATCACCGGCCGCGTCTACAACGCCGAACAGACCGTGCCCTATGACTTGCCAGCAAACGCCACCCAGAGCGGCATGAAAAGCCGTTCGAGCAAGGGTGGCACGCCGGCGAACTTCAACGAAATCCGCATGGAAGACAAGAAGGGCGCCGAGCAGTTGTACATCCATGCCGAGCGCAACCAGGACATCGTAGTCGAGGTGGACGAGAGCCATTCGGTGGGCCACGACCGTAACAAAAGCATCGGCCACAACGAAACGGTGACCATCGGCAACAACCGCCTGCGCATCGTCAAGCAGGAAGACATCCTCTCGGTGGGTCAGCGCAAGACCGACAGCATCAGCCAGAGCTACGTCATCGAAGTGGGCGAGAACCTGCGCCTGGTGTGCGGTGAAAGCATCCTGGAGCTCAACGCCAGCGGCCAGATCAACCTGACCGGCGTGCAGATCAGCTTCTACGCCAGCGGCGATGCCGAGTTCAACACCGGCGGCGTGCTGCACCTGAACAACGGCGGCGGCCCGGGCGCCACGCCGGACGGCCAGGGCGTCAAGGGCAGCATCGACGCCAACATCAGCGCCGCGTTCCCCAAGGGCTAACTTCGAGATTTATGCGCCATGACTTACCGCCTCAATGAATTCCAGCTCCAATTGCCGCCCAGCGAATTGCTGGACGCGACGATCAATATCCTCAAGTTCCCTGAACTGGGCACCTCCTTGATCGTCAGCCGCAGCTTGCTGGCTGAGGGCGAAACCCTGCAAAGCAACCTCGACGACCAGCTCAAGCGCCTGGAAAAACAGGTCCAGGACTTGCGCTGCCAACCGGGCGCCACCCTGCGCGTGGGCGCCAACCAGGAAGTCGAAGCCATCGAACTGCGTAGCCAGTTCAACAAAGGCAACGAAAAGGTCTTCCAGTACCAATTGGCGCTGATATTGCCGGGCACCCGCAAGATGCTTGCCTTGAGCTATGTGAAAGCGGAAAAACTCGGCGACGCCGAAGCCGCGCATTGGGCGACGATCAAGGGTTCGCTGTTGTTCGACGTTCCGGTTTGATGAGCACCTTGCATGTCTGATGCACTCTGGGCCGCCCGGCTGGGCGACGCACTGAACCACACCTCGATGATGGCCGATATCCTCGGCGGCGTTCTGGAAGTGGCGGCGAACATTGCGATCACCGCAGTGGCGACGGCGGCCGTGGTGGCCGCTACGGGCATCACCGTTGCCACGGGCGGGTTGGGTTGTTTCCTGCTCGGCGCCGTGGTGGGCGCCGTCGTGGGCCTAGCCATGAGCAAGACCGGAGCCGACAAGGGGTTGAGCAATATATGCGAGGGCATCGGCAACGCTCTGTTTCCCCCCACGGTGCAAGCCAACATCCTCACCGGCTCCACCAACACCCTGACCAATAATATCCCGGCCGCCCGGGCCGCCGGGGCGATTCAATCCCATGTCGCGCCAGCCGGTACCGAGCTTGAGGCTCCCGAGCCAGAAGCCGAACCCAGTTACCTGGACATGGCCGAGAATTTCTTTTCGCAGATGTGGCGACCCACCGTCGCCACGCCCGCGCCCGGTGCCGTGCCCAAGCCGCTGGACATGATCGCGTGCATGAAGCATCCGCCGATGCCGCCGCAGTTCCTGGCCGAAGGCTCGGACAAAGTCACCATTAACGGCCAGCCCGCCGTGCGCAGCGGCGACCGCAGCACCTGCGATGCGACCGTGGTGTCGTCCGGGTTGATTTCCCCTGACGTGACCATTGGCGGCGGCTCAGTGGTGGTGCGCGAGATCCGCAGCGGCAAGACCCCAGGCGTAGGGTTGGCCGTCACTGCCTTGCTGATGCTCAAGGGCGGCAAAGGCAAATTCCTCAGTAACCTGCCGTGCATGCTGGTGGGCGGCGCGGCCTCCATGGCCGTCAGCAGCGCGATGGGCGCCGCGGCCAATGCCGCCATGGGCTCCTCGAACCCCGTGCATGCCGCCACCGGGGCCAAGGTACTGGGCGATGTCGAAGAGATGGATTTCGTCCTGCCCGGCATCTTGCCGATCGACTGGCAGCGCTTCTATAACAGCCGCGACGCACGCCATGACGGGATGTTCGGGGCAGGTTGGAGCGTGCCCTATGAGGTGCGCGTCGAAATCCTGCCTCACCCCGAAGGCGGCGAAACGCTGGTCTACACCGATGAACAGGGCCGGCGCATCGACATGGGCTCGATTGCCCTGGGCGGCGCCGTGTTCAGTGCCGGTGAAGGCCTCAGCGTGCGGCGCCATGCCAACGGCGAACTGCTGATCGAAAGCGCCGACGGCTTGTACCGGCTATTCGAACCCTCGCCCGCCAATGCAGCGCTGCTGCGCCTGAACCAACTGGGTGATCGCAACGACAATCGAATCTACCTGGACTACGACGACACCGGACGCCTGGTGCAATTGCGCGACACCTTCGACCTGACCCGCATCGCGCTGGCGTATGACGAGCGCTGGCCGCAACGGGTCAGCCGGATCGACCGCCTCTATGCCGATCAACGCCGGGAAGTGCTGATGCACTATGGCTACGACGGCCAGGGCAATCTGGAACAGGTCCGTCAGTCCAACGGCCAGGTGAAGCGTCGCTATGCCTACGATGCCGGGCGGCGAATGGTGGAACACCAGCTGCCCACCGGGCTTCGCTGTTTCTATGAATGGGCGCTGGTTGAAAACCTGGAATGGCGGGTTGTTCGTCACTGGACCGACGCCGGCGACGCCTACACCTTCGACTACGACCTGGTCGCCGGCACCACGCGCATCACCGACGGATTGAATCGCATCAGCACCCGTCGCTGGGATGCCCGCTATCAGATCACCGAAGCCACCGACGCGCTGGGCCGCACCTGGACCTTCCAGTGGAACGAAGAAAGCCAGTTACTGAAGGCGACCGCCCCCAACGGCGGGCAGCATCAGTTCAGCTATGACGAAGCGGGCAACCTCTGCGAAACCCGCGACCCGCTGGGGCGTAGCGAATCCACACTGTGGCTCGAGCACTGGGCCCTGCCCCTGGCTGAAACCGATGCCGCGGGTAACACCTGGCAGTATCGCTATGACTCACGGGGCAATCGCATTCGGGAAACCGACCCGCTGGGCAACATCACCCGCTATCGCCACGACGCCCACGGCCAGGTGGTGGAGGTCATCGACGCCACCGGCAAAAGCAAAACCATGCGCTGGACGGCCCTTGGGCAACTGAGCGAACACACCGACTGTTCCGGTTACACCACACGCTTGAGCTACTGCGAGCGCGGGCTGTTGCTCAGCAGCACCGATGCGCTGGGGGAACGGACGCTTTTCAGCTACGACGATCAAGGCCGCTTGCTTAGCAAGCAACTGCCGGACGGGCGCACCGAGCACTACCAGCGCGATGCGAGCGGACAGTTGATCGGCTATAGCGACCCAGCCGGGCATACGACGAATTTCCAGCACACCCCAAGTGGTCAACTGCAGGTGCGCACCGACGCCCATGGCCGCCGGGTGGAACTGAGCTACGACAACTACGGGCGTCTATTGGCGCTGACCAACGAAAATGGCGAGTGCTACCGATTTACCTGGGACGCCGCCGACCGCTTGAGCGCTCAACACAGCCTGGATGGCAGTCTCAAGCGCTACGCCTACGACCCGCTGGACAACGTCACCCGCGTAGAGGCCCTCGCGGTGCCCGGCAGCACCGACCTGGACCTCTCGCCACAAGCCCCCATCATCCATGAGCTGGAGCGCGATGCGGTGGGACGGCTGGTGGCAAAAGTCACCGAAGACGGGCGTACCGAGTACAGCTATGACGCGCTCGACCAAGTCAACGCCATCACCTTCACCCACCAGACCGGCGAAGTGCAAACCGTGGGTTTCGGTTACGACGCGTTGGGACAACTGGTAACCGAACAGAGTTGGGCCGGGTGCCTCGAACATCGCTACGACGAACTGGGCAACCTGACCCAGACGCAGCTTCCCGATGGCCGTTGGCTGAACCGCTTGCACTACGGCAGCGGCCACCTGCACCAGATCAACCTTGATGGCCAGGTCATCAGCGATTTCGAACGCGACCGTCTGCACCGCGAAGTGCTGCGCACCCAAGGACACCTGAGCACCCGTAGCGAATACGACCGCAGCGGCCGCCTGCGCGCCCGCCAGCGTCGACAGCAAGGCCAATCCACGCTGCTGCCCCCAGCGGCGCAATCGCTGTTTGGCTATGACGCCAGCGACCAGTTGGTGGAACGCTTCGACAGCCAGCCCGATGCCGGCCATCGCCAGTTGCTGCACTACGACGCCACCGGCCGCATCCTCGCCAGCCAGGACAACCTCCAGGGCCAGCGTGAAGGCTTTGCCTATGACCCCGCCGCCAACCTGCTCGACGGGCTCACGACCGGTGCAGGGCGGGTCGCGCATAACCGCCTGTTGACCTACCAGGACAAGCGCTACCGCTATGACGGTTTCGGTCGCATGGTAGAAAAACGCAGCGCCCGGCGTGGCGTCCAACGTTTTCGCTACGACGCCGAACAGCGCCTGGTGGAGGTTCACAACGATAATGGCTCGGTCGTAAAAATGACCTACGACCCGCTGGGTCGACGCATCGAGAAAACCGAATACGACCGCCACGGCACTGTGCTCGGCTGCACCCGTTTCACCTGGGATGCGCTGCAACTGTTGCAAGAACACCGCGACAGCCAGACCAGCCTCTACATCTATGTCGACGACAGCCACGAACCCCTGGCACGGGTCGATGGCCTGGGCGACCAGCAAAAGGTCCGTTATTACCACAACGATTTCAACGGCCTGCCCGAACAGCTTTCGGAAGCCGATGGCCACACACTCTGGCGCGCCCGTCACCAGGTATGGGGCGGCACGGCCGAAGAATTGCGCGAGCCCTATTACATCGAAGAGCAGAACCTGCGTTTCCAGGGCCAATACCTGGACCGTGAAACCGGGCTGCACTACAACACCCTGCGCTTCTACGACCCGGACATCGGCCGCTTCACCACACCGGACCCCATCGGCCTGGCGGGTGGGCTGAACCTCTACCAGTACGCGCCGAACCCGGTGAGTTGGATCGACCCGTCAGGGCTGATGAAATGCTCGACGCCACCCAAGGGTCGCAAGGTCAACCGGACGGTCTATCGCTTTGAAGAACCAGGGCGCATCAGCACCACGTGGACGGCGCACAAATGGAACGTCGCAGCCCGGCACCGCTACACCGCCCCGGGCCTGGGCGGTGTCTATGGCGCCAACTCACGCAAGACCGCCATGGGCGAAGTCAATCACTGGGGTGTGGACCTCTCCACCCGGGTGCTGGTGAGCAAGAAAGTACAGCTCAACAATGTCCTGGATCTGACCCGGGCCGATGTGCGCAAGCAATTGGGTGTTTCCCTCAAGAGCATCACCGGCGACAAATACACCCAGACCCATCAAATCGGCGCCTGGGCCAAGGCTAATGGCTATGATGGGATCCTGGCGCCGTCGGCGCGAAACCCGACCGGCAGCAACTTGATTTCCTTTGCGGGTTTTTAGAATGGGACTGGAAGACGAATACGTCGGCGACGCCGATTGGCAGACATTCGTGCGGCTGTACGAAGAGGACTACCTCGACGACAACGCCCGTACGCTGGCCAAGGCCATGGACGAGCACCTCGACATGGCCGTGGTGCTGTATGGCAAAAGGGGGCTCAAGGAAGGCTTATGGTGGCTGGAACAGACCGTGCCCGCCTTGGGCAACAAACGGCCGGCCGATTGCCTCAAGACCCCGAAACTGATCAAGCGCCTGAGAATGGCCTTGATGAGCATGCCGTAACCCACAAGGACACCGGTGCAATGGAAGGCATCCAATTGCTTGAACACACTGTCATCAGCCACCTGAGCGACCTGCATGTCTGACGCGCTCTGGGCCGCCCGCCTGGGCGATGCACTCAACCACACCTCGATGATGGCCGACATCCTCGGCGGCGTCCTGGAGGTGGCGGCGAACATCGCGATCACCGCCCTGGCAACCGCCGCCGTGGTCGCGGCCACGGGTATCACCGTGGCCACCGGCGGCCTGGGCTGCTTCGTCCTGGGCCTGGTGGTGGGCACCGTCGTTGGCCTGGCCATGAGCAAGACCGGGGCCGACAAGGGCCTGAGCAATTTATGCGAGGGCATCGGCAACGCCCTCTTTCCGCCCACGGTGCAGGCCAACATCCTCACCGGTTCCAAGGACACCTTCACCAACAACATCCCCTCGGCCCGCGCCGCCGGTGCGGTTGTTTCCCATGTCGCGCCGGCCGGCACCGAGCTGGACATGCCCGAGCCGGAAGAAGAGCCTAGCTACCTGGACATGGCCGGGAATTTCTTCTCGCAGATGTGGCGCCCCACGGTCGCCTCGCCCGCCCCTGGTACGGAGACCCGGCCGGAAGACCTGGTGATCTGCACCAAGCACCCACCCATGCCACCGCAGTTCATGGCCGAAGGCTCGGACAAGGTCACCATCAACGGCCAACCCGCCGTGCGCAGTGGCGACCGCAGCACCTGCGATGCGACGGTGGTGTCGGCCGGGCTGATTTCGCCCAACGTGACCATTGGCGGCGGTTCGGTGGTGGTGCGCGAGATCCGCAGCGGCAAGACCCCGGGCGTGGGCCTGGCGGTCACCGCGCTGCTGATGCTCAAGGGCGGCAAAGGCAAGTTCTTCAGCAAACTGCCGTGCATGCTGGTGGGCGGCGCGGTGTCCATGGCCGCCAGCAGCGCGGCGAACGCGGCCGCCAACGCCGCCATGGGCTCGTCGAACCCGGTGCATGCCGCCACGGGCGCCAAGGTACTGGGCGGTGACGAAGAGCTGGATTTCGTCTTGCCCGGCATCCTGCCGATTGACTGGCAGCGCGTGTACAACAGCCGCGACGAACGCCGCGACAGTTTGTTCGGCACCGGCTGGAGCGTCGCCTACGAAGTCCAAGTGCAAATCCAGCCCCACCCCGACGGCGGCGAAACCCTGGTCTACACCGACGAACAGGGCCGCCCCATCGACATGGGTTCCATCCCGTTGGGCGGCGCGGTGTTCAGCGCCGGCGAGGGCCTGGCCGTGCGCCGCCATGTGAACGGGCAATTGCTGATCGAGAGCGAAGACGGCCTGTACCGTTTGTTCGAACCCTCGCCAGCCAACCCTTCGCACCTGCGCCTGAGCCAACTGGGTGACCGCAACGACAACCGCATCCACCTCGACTACGACGACACCGGACGCCTGGTACGGCTGCGCGACACCTTCGACCTGGTGCAGGTCGAGCTGATCCGCGAACACGAGCGCGTCACCCAGATCGAACGCCTCTACCCCGACCAATCCCGGGAGGTGCTGGTCAGCTACGCCTACGACACAGCGAACACCCTCGCCGAAGTGCGCGACGCCACTGGCCAGGTGCAACGGCGCTTTCGCTACGACGCCGGGCAACGAATGGTCGAGCACCAGTTGCCCACCGGCCTGCACTGCTTTTACGAATGGGCCCTGATCGACGACCAGGAATGGCGCGTGGTCCGCCACTGGACCGACGAAGGCGACGCCTACCAATTCGACTATGACCTCAAGGCTGGCATCACCCGCATCAGCGACAGCCTGCAACGGGTCAGCACGCGGCACTGGAACAGCCAGCACCAGATCATCCAGTTCAGCGACAACCTCGGCCAGACGTGGTTGTTCGAGTGGAGCGATGAGCGCCAGTTGCTCAACGCCACCGATCCACAGGGTGGGACCTACACCTATGGCTATGACGAGGCCGGCAACCTGAGCCAATCCAGTGATCCGCTCGGGCGCATTGAGTCCGTTTTATGGCTCGATCATTGGTCGTTACCGTTAGTAGAAACCGACGCCGCCGGCAACAACTGGCGATATGAATACAATCGCCGCGGCAATTGCATTCGCGAAACAGACCCTCTGGGCCTCGTCACCCGATATCGCTACAACGCTCACGGACAGATCACAGAAATTGTCGACCCCACCGGCAAAAGCAACACCTTGCGGTGGAACAATATGGGGCAGTTGGCTGAACATATTGACTGCTCCGGGTATTCGACAAAATTCAGATATGACCATCGCGGTTATCTACAGGTCATCACGGATGCGCTCGGCGAGCGCACTGCCTATGAACATGACGCCCGTGGCCGCCTGCTGCGTTATCAGTTGCCCGATGGCCGTGTCGAACAATACTTGCGCGACGCCAGCGGTCAACTCACCCGGTACATCGATGCGGCCGGTCACACCACCGTCTATCAGCACGATGGTCGCGGACAAGTTCGCCAGCGCATCGACGCCCATGGAAGGTCGGTTCAATTCAGCTACGACGCCTATGGACGCCTCCAGGCGCTAACCAACGAAAACGGGGAAAGCTATCGATTCGCCTGGGACGCCGGCGACAGGATGATCGAGCAACAGGACCTGGATGGCAGCGCCCGACGTTATGCCTACGACGGGCTGAATAACGCCATTCGCGAGGCCCATTTCCCTGCCCCTTTTGGCCAGGGTATGGCGCTGGTATCCAACAGTCCCATAGAGCCCATCATTCATCACCTTGAGCGAGATGCTGCCGGGCGGCTGATTGGCAAAATGACGGCAGACGGCCGAACCGAGTACACCTACGACGCAGTGGACCAACTCATTGCCGTCACCTTTACGGACAATCAGGGCAACCAACAAAACCTGAACTTTGCCTACGACGCCATCGGCCAACTGCTGGAAGAGCAAAGCTCGGCTGGCCGCTTACAGCATCATTACGATGAGCTGGGCAGCCTGATACAAACGCAGTTACCTGATGGCCGTCGACTCAATCGGTTGTATTACGGCAGCGGCCATCTGCACCAACTCAATATTGACGGACAGCTGATCAGTGATTTCGAGCGCGATCGATTGCACCGTGAAGTCCTTCGCACTCAGGGACGACTCATCACCCGTAGCGAATATGACCGGGGCGGACGTGTGCGTTCGCGCCTGCGACGTCATGCGGACCAGTCGACACTATTGCCGCCTGTGGCGCAGAAACAATTCAACTACGACCCCAATGACAATCTGATCAGTCGCTTCGACCAGACGCCCAGCGGTGATCGCCAACGGCTGCTGCACTACGATGCGACGGGGCGCATTCTCGCCAGCCAAGACAACGTCCAAGGCCCGAGCGAAACCTTCGCCTACGATGCTGCCGCCAACTTGCTGGATGGCCCACAACCCGGCGCCGGGCTGGTGGTGCATAACAAATTACTGACCTACCAAGACAAGCGTTATCGTTACGATGCCTTTGGCCGGATGATCGAAAAACGCAGCGGCGGCCATCGGGTGCAACGCTTTGTCTACGATGCCGAACACCGTTTGATCGAGGTGCATAACCGCAGCGGCTCCCAAGATACGGTCGTCAGGATGACCTATGACCCACTGGGTCGTCGGACGGCAAAAACCGAACATGACAGTCGTGGTTATCCACTGGGTGAAACACGCTTCATCTGGGACGGTTTGCGGCTGCTTCAAGAACAAAAAAACAGCCAGTGCAGCGTTTACCTCTATGACACCGACAGCCACGAGCCCATCGCCCGAGTGGATGGCATCGGTGCTCAACAGAACATTCACTACTACCACAATGATCAGAACGGGCTACCCGAACAGCTCTCGGACGCCAAGGGTGACATCGTCTGGCAAGCGCGCTACCGCGTGTGGGGCAATACCGTTGAGGAAGTGCGTGAGCCTCACTACATCGAAGAACAGAACCTGCGCTTCCAAGGCCAGTACCTGGACCGAGAGACAGGCCTGCACTACAACACGTTTCGCTTTTACGACCCGGATATCGGACGGTTCACCACACCCGACCCCATCGAACTGCTGGGCGGAATCAACCTCTATCAATACGCCCCCAACCCGCTCGGCTGGATAGACCCCTGGGGCTGGTCCTGCCACGGCAACTCGAAAACCAGTCGCAAACCGCAACATGGTTACGAGATCGTGGACACGCGCACGGGTAAAGTCGCCAAAACCGGCGTGAGTGGCGGCAAGATAAAAACAAACGGAAAATCTGTTCGCGCCGAGACCCAGGTGAGGAAATGGAACAACGAACCGGGTAACACGGGACGTTACGAATCCAGAGTCATCAAAAAAGTGCCGGCCGGCCCAGGTGCTCGTTGGAAAATCGAGCACTGGGAGCGAAGAAACGCAAATCGACGCAGGCAGGAACTAGACCCAGCGAGGCATTCAAGACCATGATCTTAAAAGAAATCTACCTGTACCCAGACTTGGGCGAATTCAGCGACGAAATTATTCATCCGTTTCGTGACCAAAGCCGATCGCTTTGCAATTTTCTTGAGCGCAGCCTGAGTGCAGAAAAGTTCGAAACGCCCAACTTCAAGAAAATCTGCTTTGTCGGCACCCGCCATGCCGTCAATGAGCCCTATGTAAACTCCAGCGGTGCGCTCATCGTCAATGTTGGCCTGGATACCGAACTGTATAAAAAATGCACATCGGTCAACGAGCTCAATGAGTTCTTTATACAACGGTTGCTGGAGGGCCTGGAACAATGCCGCCCACACATGGCCTTGCCCCTTGATCTGCTGAAAAACGCCATGGATGAGTTCCGCCGCAACCACTATAAAAACGAGTGGACCTTTAAGCAGAAAAAAATAAAAGGGTCGGACTATGTCTGCGCCCTGGAATGCCAGTTAACCATCGACTGCTTTCTCATGAACCTTAAAGTCTTGAGGAAAGACACACCGGTACTCGACAAAGAAATTCTGCGGACCGCGCCCGACGAAATAGCGTTCGGTCCGTACCTCAAAGACCTCAAGGAAGAAGGCGGCAGAATAAAAGTCATCGACAAGTCGGGTGTGGCCTTCTACACCACCACGGTTGCTAGCCTGGACAAGCTTTGACATTTGTATGCCAATCGAGCCAACAGATGAGCATGAAGTGATTGCCCCACGAGGCTCGCTCGGGTCTACGCCATGAGTATGGAAATTCGCAAGCACCTGGAAGTGGAGCTACTGGCGGCGCTGAAGCAAACAACGGCAGTCCACTTGGACCTGAAGGCCAGCAAAAACAAACTTGGCCTGCTTGCGGCCAAGGAAAAGCTGGGGGAAATCTACGTTCAACACCTGACCAAGGCCGATGGTTATTACGCCGGGTTGGAGATCCATACCTGCGAGGCCTTCAGCTTCTGCAAAGAGCAATCCCCGCCCTACCAGAGCCGGCTGCTGAACGCGTCGTTTTTGTCGAAGAGTTCCTTGTCGGAAGATGCAAAACAATTCGGTGACGAGCTGGGCGGCATCATCAGAACCCCGTCCCCTCAAGCCATCAGCGCAACCGTCAAAAAAATAACCGAACGGCTCGAGAAACTTTACCTGCCCAAGGCAGAGCACAGCGTTCTTGGCTCGCCCGCATTAATCGATGACGTGTTGGCTGAGCCGGATAACTATGCGTTTCCATTCCTGACGATTGTTTTTGCAGCGCACAAAAATAATCTGAGCCTGGATTCGGATGTGCTCAAGAAAGCCCTGGCAACTAAATCAATATTTGGGAACAAGCAGTTCGACTTGGCGCTTGCAAACAAATTACTAGGCGCAGGTTAAACACAAATCCTCGTGGCGAGGGAGCTTGCTCCCGCTGGGTGGCGAAGCCGCCCCAAAAAAAGGCTGGCGCATTCCTACAGAAAACTGCTGCGCCATCGAACGGGAGCAAGCTACCTCGTCACGGTCTGAATACATCTTGAAGTCAGGTATGTATGTGCTGCCGCCCTCTTAAACGGCACGTTAATGTACGGTGGAATTTAAATGATTGATTTTGCAGCCGACATAAAATCCAAACATTCAATTGCGAACATTTTATTGCAAGACAATATCTCGACCTACATGAATGAGCTTTATGAGCGTCATAAAGTCGAGATAAAGAGCTACACGCTACCTGACGGTGAAACTAGAACAGCGTACGTAATCGATAGTACGCTCACCCTCTCGATCCTTCCTGACGGAACAATTTTTTCAATCGGTTGCAACGCGCGATACAAAGGGCTTTACCAGAACACGCTTTCTACAGGTATGCCTTTTGACCAAATAAAAAAACTGACCAAACGCCAGCGCATATTCAATGGCGTCATAATCCTCAACGAGGACTTCGGCCTCTGCTATGTCTTGCCAGCGCCTTATGACGAGATAGCTGACAGTATCGAAAATATACCGCCGACGCTAACGCTGGATGAAATTTACATATCCGACTTTTCTTCCTGGCTTCATAAACCGCAATAACATAAACCATCAAATTATCCGTCTGAATGCCAGCTAGAAAGAGGCAGAGCGGAACGCTGGCTGAGCACACGATTTGAGGCGAAACGCAGATCCCGTGGCGAGGGAGCTTGCTCCCGCTGGGCGGCGAAGCCGCCCCAAAACAGGCTGACGCATTCCTCCAGACAAACCGCGTCAGCCTGGTCACGACGGCTGCGCCGCCGAGCGGGAGCAAGCTCCCTCGCCACAGGACCGCGTACATCTTGAAGCCCGGTGTGTCATGTACCGCCGCCTTCGCGAGCAAGCTCGTTCACAGCATTCTTGTCCGCCCCCCTGTGGGAGCGAGCTTGCTCGCGATGATGGCGACACATTCAACACCACCGGGTCAGACGGACCGTTATCGCGAGCAAGCTTGCTCCCACAGGGGATGTCACCACCAAGACGAAACATCACCCAAGGCATCACGTAACTGAGCCGCACTAATACGCCGCTGCCCCGGATCAAACGCCAACGCCATCCGCAGCGCCGGCCAGCAACGCCTGGGCAGGTTGCGCGGTGCCTTGAGCGCGCGTTCCAACCGGGCATCGCGGGCCTGGATGGCGGGTAAGCGTTGGAACGGGTGTTTGCCGCTCGCCAGCTCATACAGCACGCAAGCCACACCATAGACATCGGCACCCGCTGACAAGGGCGCACCGTCAAGCAGTTCAGGCGCCGCGTAACCCGGCGTCCAGGCGTTGAGGCGTTCACGGTTCAGGTTTGGCAGGTGCTGCGAGGCCCCTCCCTCGGCCAGGCCCAAACCGAAATCGAACAAACGCAGCCCTTCTTCGCTCAACATGACGTTGCTTGGCTTCATGTCGCCATGCAGCACGCCACGGCTGTGGGCGTACGCCAGGGCATCGAGCAGCGGCACGGCGATCGCCTTCAGTTCCGGCCAAGGTAACCCGAGGGGCCGTTCGCAAAGCAGCTGGTCCAGGGTCATGCCGCGCATCAGTTCCATGGTAATGAACGCTCGCCGTTGGGCGGCATCCACTTCGAAGGTGTAGGGGCGCAAGATATTCGGGTGGTGCAATCGCCGCATCAGGGCGAACTCGCTGTAGAGCAGCGCACTCGCATCGACTGCCCCATTGAATGCCTCACTGAGCATCTTCAGCGCAAGGTACGGATCGGGATCGGCGTATTGTTCGTGCAACAGATCCCGCGCGCGGTAAACGACGCCCATGCCGCCAGCCCCAAGCAAGCGTTCGAGGCGATAGCGTCCTGCGAGTATGTCCGGTACTTCGCTGACGCAACGCTGGCCGGATGTCACAGCGGGCACCGCGTTGGCGAAGGCGAAATACGTGGGATGACCACCCTCTTCATTCACGGTCGGATCACGACGGCCGTCAGGTTATCCCGCGCTGGGCCACGCAAGACGTCAGCGAAAAGTTGCTCCAGCACCCTACATGGCGAAGCCAGGCCCAAGGCATTGCCAAGGGCTTGCGCGCCAAGGTCCTGGTACACGCCGTCACTGCACAGCAAGAATGTATCGCCCGGGTGAACATCCAGCTCCAGCACCTCCAACGTCAGTTCTGGCGCGGCACCCACCGCGCGGGTCAATGCCTTGGCCGCAGGATGGGCACCGGCTTCATCGCGGCTGATGTGTTGCGTGTCCATCAGTTGTTGTTGCAGCGAGTGATCTTTGGTCAGTTGGTACAACCGTCGACCGCGCCACAGGTAACAACGGCTATCGCCCGCCCAGACGCAGACTCCGCGGTTCCCTTCCAGCAACAACGCCACCACCGTGCTGCCGGTAATGCCGGGATGATCTTCAGTGACGGTAAGCTCCTGGCTCAACCGGCGGTTGGTCCGGCGCAGGCATTGGCGCACCGCTTTCGAACGTTCATCCAAGTCCTGATACAAGGGCAGCTCCGTCAGGTTGGCAACGATCAATTGGCTGGCGATGTCGCCGCCCGAGTGGCCGCCCATGCCGTCGGCGACCGCCCACACGCCCTGTTGTGGGCAGTCAAGAAAGGCGTCCTCGTTACGTGTTCGGGTCTTGCCAGGATCGGTGCGCGCGGCGCTGCGCCAGGGGCCGGGCTGCTTCAAAGCTGCACCGGTAGGCGAAAGGTGCGCAGCACACTCATATCAAAAGGGTTCGGCGTGCGCTGGCTCGTCAGTAAATAATTGGCGCGCAGGCCACCCAAATCCGCCTTCAATACGCGGACATCACGCCCGACCAGGTATTCGCTCTGCATCAGATCGAACAGCCGAAACAGCGACCACGGCCCGCTATTCTTCTCGATGCCGACGCCGCGTCCGACCATTTTGTCCAGCACCAGGGCGGTTCGACCATTCTGCGCGTCGCTTGGCCAAGTAAACGCCATCGGCAGGATCGGACCGTGGCGGTACTCAAGCGTCAGGTCGCCAAAGCGGAATTCAGCACGGCTCACCACCGGATCCAGGGTGTACGGTTCAAGCTTGAACTGCACTTGCGGTTCGGTCGGGTTCTCGGCGAAAAAGCTCCGGCGAATGGTATGCACGGTCGCCATCTGCTCCAGATAGGCCCGGGACATCGGCAAGCTCTGGCCGTCGATGCTGCGCAGGCGATAGCGCCCCGCGGGGCCGCTGACGAAGGGCTGCATGTAATGGTCGAAGAATCGATCGACGATGCCCTGGTCCTTGAAGAACTCGCGGAAGTCGTTGAGCGCGACGTCGCTGGCGCTGTGGGCGCTGAACGGATACCGCTTGTTGATCGCCTTGCCGTAAAAACTGTACAGCTCGCTCTGATAACGCTGGTTCAGGTAGCGGTACGCGTCGTTGAGCACCAAGCGCCAACTGTCCTCAGCGAGCACGTTGAACCACGCATTGACCGGCCGCGGCAGACGAGCAGAGGCATTACGAAGGTTGCTCAACGCGTCGCGCTGGCCACCCATGCGCAGCCTGGCCAGTTCGAAGGCCGCTTGTTCCGGTGCGCTGGCCCGCGCCAGGTTCGCCAGTTGCAATTGCACGTCATCAAGGGCCCGCAAAGCCTGGACCAGGTCAGCCGTGGGCGCTCCCTCCCCGTCCAACAGGCGATGCAGCGGTTCGAAACGCCGTCGCAAGGATTTTTGCGCGGTGTCCGGCAGATGTTCGGTGAGGGACGCAGCGGCTTTCCCCGCCACGGTGGCAAACTTTTTAACGGCCCTTCCTCCCTTTCCTGCCGCTGGCGTCAGGTCTCCGAGTGGCTCGGCAACAGTCTGGAAACGGGTGTTTTCGCGCACTTGCACCAGCAGCCGCAGGATCGGCGAATGAGCCGAGGTCAGGCCCGCGAGTTGCTCGGCGCCCTCACCCACATGACTGATGGTTTGCAGGGCGACCTGGCCGACGGCTTCACTCCAGTGGTCGGCATAATCACGAAAATACAGCTGTTCCAATTCGACCATCAGACGACGCATGTCCATGCCGCTGAGGCCTTCGCCCTCACCCAGTACCCAGTTGTCCCGCAGCAGTTCGGTGACAAAGGCCGCGCCCTGAACCGAAAAGTAGCGTTCGTAGCCCTGGCGGGTGTAGAAACCGGGAATCGCACGGTCGGTGCCCACCAGCAGCGCACCTTGTGAACCCAGGTGTTGGCTGAGTCGGTAAGGCGGCAGAGGACTGGCCTGTTCGTGCAGCATCCTGTACACGACGGCGGCCAAGGACTCACGCCGAAGGGCCTCCCGAGCCTGGGCCACCAGCGGCTCGTTGAGCACATGGATGAAGGGCAGCTCCAACAGGCGCGCAAAGTGAGCATTCAAGCGCTCTTGCAGCGCCGAGTTGCCGGGGTAACGAAGCGATCCGTCTTTGGCCACCCGATCCTTGAGCCAGGCGATATCGCGATGCTCTTTCAAGCCCAGCATCAAGTACGCGCGCAGGCTATTGAGCAGTTGCCCGCGATCATCCCGGTTGTTGCGGACATGTTCCTCCAGCCTCTGCGCGATCCTTGGTAACAGTTGCACCTGCAATTCGCGCTCGTATGCATCGGTCACCGCAGCCTTGGTCGCTTCACCCTGATACAGACCGACACGCTCATACACCGGCACCGCACTGGAGGGTGGAAAAACCTGAGTGGCCTCGAAGCGGATATCCAATGATTCGAGCATCGCGGTCCAATCATCGGTGCTCATTTGGGTCGATTGCTGCCGATCCCAGCGCTGCGCCAGCGTACGCAAGCTGTCCAGGCCCTCGTGATTGGTTGAAAAACCGTTCGCCCACAACAGCCCGCACAAGCCAACGACCGTCAGCGCCCCCAAGTACAACGCCCGCTGGCCCCAATGGATACGACGGCGTTCGCGTTGAACGAGATCGCTCAGATCGGCTTCCGGAAAAATCACCCGGCTGAGCAGGTGATGAATGAACCGCGAGCGCCGGCCAGGGGCGGTATGGCTGGCACCCAAGCCTGCGTTACCAGGCTCGGCGGTCGAGATCGCCGTGCGGTCCGGCGACGATGCGCAGGTCAAATAGAAACCACGCAACGTACCAACGTTGCCACTGAACGCCTGCTCGACCAGCAGGCACAAGCTGTTGCCGAGTTGTCCCAGTTGATGAGGAAAATCCAGCATGCGGCTACGGCGCAATGTGTCGCGCTCCTGATGCATGCGCATGATCATTTGGCTGTTGAGCCGATGCAGCAACGCTTCGAACTCGGTACGTAACAGGGTGATGTCGCTGCCGTGCGGGGCCCGGCTGAAACTCGCGCCCAGCACCTGGTGGTTTTCCTCGCGAGTCAGCGAATCAAAGAACTCATTGAAGCCGGGCACGCTGTCCGCTTTGCTCAGCACCAGGTAAATCGGGACATCGATGTGCAGTCGCCGTTGCAGCTCCTGCAGGCGACCACGAACTTGGCGGGCCAGTGTAGTGACTTCATCCTCGCCGCCAAGCAACAGGACTTCGCATGGCACCGTCACCAGTACGCCGTTCAACGGACGACTGCGGCGGCGCTTGCGCAACAGTTTGAGCAATACGGCCCAGCCGCTGCCGTCGACCTCACTGTCCGTTTGGGTCAGATAACGCCCAGCGGTGTCGATCAGCACGGCGTGCTCGGAAAAATACCCATCGCAATACCGAGTGCCGGATGCGTCGCTGACAGCGCTGCGCTCTGGTCTATTGAGAGGGAACTCCAGGCCCGAGCAATCCAGTAGACGGGTCTTGCCGCTGGCAGGCGGGCCTAGCAGCAGGTACCAGGGCAAATCGCTGCGGCCGGCATAAAGGTTCGAGGACCTTAACGTGGTTAAGGACTGCTTGAAGCGCGAGCGCACTTCGCGCCGCTCATCGTCAATCCTGGCTTGGAGCAGGGCCCGAGCCTGGTCGGGGACATTCTGTTGGGGACTCGCGTTTGAAGCGGCACGCCCATTGACGAAAACCATGCCCAGACCCCAGCCCAGCGCCAGCACGCTGGCGGTCAGCAATCGCGCCGTCGGGCTCGCCCAGAACTTGTAGTCATTGACGGCCAGGAGTGGCCCGGCGAACCACACCAACAGCGTGACACACAGCACCAGCAGCAGCGTCCAAACCCAGGTTTGGCGCACCCAGGCGCCGGCTTTCCTGAAAAGCAATTTCATGACACGTCCCTGTTTACGGCAGCGGCTGAGCAGCGACCGGTTCTGACAGTTGATAAGGTTGCAATACGCTTTTGCGTTGCTCGTCCAATACCCAGGCGAAACTCGAATACATCACCCCCAGGCAGACCAGCGTGAACACCGCCACCGTCCAGGCCGGGACAATGCGCACCGGACGGCGGCGCGCACCGTCGAAGCCCTCCCAGTGAGGCGACAGTTCACGCGGGGTGTCGCCACGGGTCTGGAGAATCTGCCGATACAGGGCGTCGCGCAGGTTTTCGAGTTCGAGCATCCCGCGGGTCTGAATCCGGTATTTACCCTCGAAGCCCAGGGACAGGCACAGGTACAACAACTCCAGCATGGGCAGGTGCTTGATGGGGTTCTTCGACAGGCGCTCAAGCAATTGAAAGACTTTCTCGCCGCCGAAGGTTTCGTTGTGGAAGGTACTGAGCAGACTTATCTGTGACCAACCGCCCCCGTGGCCCCACGGCGTGGTGACAATCGCCTCATCGATCACCGTGCACAGCACGTAACGTGCGGCGATCAACTGACTGTTTTCTACACCGCCCTGCAAGGCACAGGCTTCGAACTGCTCCAAGCCGCGCTTCAGTTCTCCTTTAAGAGCGTGCAGGTCCTCGCGTTCACGACCGTGCTTGAGCTGAACCATGTGCGACAGCAACCCGGACGCCGCCGCGACCAGCGGATTGAGGCTGACCGTGAATGCTTGGGACTGCGGCAGGTGCGCGGCGTAGATCATGCGTTCTTGCAACTGTTCGAAGCGCGGCGGTGCGCCAGCGTCGGTCAAGGGCCCTGAAGTGGGACGTTGCCCGTGGTGGTCGAGCAGGACCGTTGTTTCGTCCTGAAGATGTTCCTGATCCATTTGGTTCAGTTCCTGATGGCCCAAAAATTCAGTTCAAGCTCGGCGAAATCGCCACTGACATGGAATGCAAAACCTGCGGAGCGCTTCAGTTGCGCAAGGTCTTCGGCGTTGGGCTCGAGAATGAAATAGGTTTTGTTGGCATGGAACGCAATCTGCCGCGGGGCCACGGGCAAAGGCCTGATCTTGATGCCGGGCAGATGCAGGTTGACCAACTGGCGGATGCGTTCCACCGAACCGACCTTGAGGTGCGCCGGCAATCGATGACGCAGCTCTTCGCCGTCGCAGTGGGCACTTGCCGCCAGTACGAACGAAGCGGTGTCCAGCAGCGACAGATCCGGCACCGGCGAGACGATGATTCCGTATTGGCGCGGCTGCAGTGGCAGCTCGATAGCGTGTTGCTCAAGCACCATCGACAAGACCTGGCGGATCGCTTGCAGCAGGCCTCGAAAACACGCGCCTTGGTCGCTGTGCTGATAGCGGTTGTTGAGTGGTGGGCGCTTGCTGTCACTGGAGAACGTTGCCAAGTCACCCAGCAGCGCCAGCAGCGTTCGGTACAGCGTTTCTGGGTGCACCTGCTCCAGATCCAGGTCATGACGCAGCAACAGTTCGCTGCGGTTGATCAGTTGCAGCATCATGAAATCGCCGACTTGCGCACCACCGGCCTTGCCACTGGAACGGATCCGCTCAGCCAGGGTGTCGCCTCGATGGGCAAGCATGCCGATGATCTCCTTGAGACACGACAGCAAGTAGTGGGAAGAGCGAGCCTGGATGAAGGTCGGCACAAAGTTCGGATCGAGCCTGATCACCCCATCGGCCGTGGTATCGAGCACCTCGCAAAGCTTGAGTTTCACGAACGCATGATCACTCTGCTGCTCGCCTAATAGCAGGCGCAGGTCCGGACGGCCGCAACTGATCTGACTCCCGCCGGCCTCTCCGGCGTTGGAGTCGGTCACCTGCGCGTCGTAGAGGGTATAGCGCGCCAGCACATCAGACTGCTCCGGACGACGGGACTCGATGTGATTGCCGGTCACCAATGGCAGCGCGAGGTAGATCGGCGTATTGCGGGTATTGGACGGCACTTCCAGGGCCAGCGGCTCGGCGTTGCCACCCAGTTCGAACAGGCTGCCGTCCGGCAGGACCCCGCTGGCCTGGCTGACCACCAGTTGCCCCATGTTGAGGAATTGCAGATCGATCTCCAGTGCCAGGAATCCCCAGGCGTAACTGGCCAGCAACCGAGTTCGAACCTTCAACTGGTGGTCGAAATAGCGATCGTTGTGTTGCAGATGTTGCGGGCGCAACAGCATGCCTTCTTGCCAGATGACCTTATCGTGATTCATCGGTCAGCCACCTTGGCCAGTCGCTCAAGCGTATTGGCGATTCCATCCTCGTCGAGGGTCAGGCGCGCTTCGGTCACCTGCGTCGCAGCCACCGGCAGTGTGTAGCGCCAGCGGGCGTGTGGCAGGTCACGGTACGCCGCGAGCAGGCCGACGTAACGGCCGTTCCCAGTGATACCGAGCCTGAGCTCGACGGTTTCACCTGGGCGCAGTTCCAGCTCTTCACTGGAAACCAGATCAGGGGCCAGTGTTTCCCTCGCACGCTCATAAAGGCTGAAGAAATCTGCGTTTTCAAAAGCCACCGGGTGCTTGAGTTCGAACAACCGCACCACCACGGGCGATGGTCGTCCATTGAGATCGGGGTTGAGTCGATCACTGGCCGCCAGGGTGAGGTTGAGCTTGGTCATCGTCGAAAAAGGCGACAGCGTGGTGCAACCGGCCAGCAGCAGGGTCGTGGTGAGCGTCGTCAGTATCTTGGATAAGTGCATCGTGCAGTGCGGCATGGACGTCATCCGTGATGGTCGATTTGCAGGCTGGCAATCAAGCGAACCTGTTCTTCATAGGTCTGGGCCAGGCGCAGTTCGCTTTTCAATTCCGAGCGAGTGCGCAGGCTCTGTTGCAAGCCCTGAATGCTTTGCTTGAGCAGTAGCGCGGCGTTGATCGCCAGGGCCTCGCGCGCCTTGCCATCCAGGCTTTCGAGATCCATGCCCAAGGCCGTACCGAAGCGCTGCCAAAAGCCGTCGCGCAGGTGGCCAATAATTTCGTTGGGTGGGATGGGGGCAGGTCCTGGTTCGACTGGCGCTGCGACCAGCTCCGGCAAGAGCAGGCTTTCCATGTCGATACGCGCATAGTCCGGCCGTTCAAGGGCGTCCGTAGGCACGGGAGCAGGGTTTATCAGCTCATCGATGTCCAGCAAGGCCCGCTCCTGCTGATCCAGCGCCTGCAGCGGATCGAGCTCCAGAAAGGCGTCATCCGGGATGAGACTGTCGACCGGCCTCGGACGGCTCGCTTCGGCAAGATTGCCCGCTGGCCCGGAGACCAGCCGTGCGAGGATCTCGAAATCGCCCATGATGTAGGCATTCCCATCCAGTATCGGTACCGGCTCGCCCTTGGGCAGGCGCACGCCGCTTTCACGATGGGTCGTGCCATTACCACTGGTGTCGGTCAGGAAAAATGCGCCGTCACGAAAACTGACGTGCGCGTGACGCTTGGACAGCAGGCGCTCTCGGTCAGGGATGAGCCAGTGGCAGCCCTCGCCCCGCCCGATCACGCCACCGGCCGGACCGAAGGTCTTTTGGCACAGCCGTGACGGGACGAACTGACTGGCGTTGAGCATTTCGAAAACAAGTTCCATCTATCAAAGGCTCCTTGGCGTCACTTGCCGCGATTGACCGCCTGTGGATCACCCAGAGGGCGATAACCACTGTCGTTGAATTTATAATTGGCGTTGCAACCGCCGAGGGCGAATGACACGAGAAGCGCCAACAGGACGGCTCGCCAGGGAAAGACAGGCATCAATAAGTCTCCAGGATGAAAGGGACGGGCTGGAACGTGTACGAATAGCGCGAGGGAAGGATCAACCATTGAAATCACCGCGCTGGACGTTCAGGCGCGCGAGGCGATAGATCAATGTGCGCAGCGGCAGACCGAGTTCGCGGGCGGCGCGGGTTTTGTTACCCGAGTGCTCGCGCAGGCAATCGATCAACAGACCACGCTCGATCTGCTCCATCCGCTCACGCAGGTTGATACGACCGCGCTCGGAGGGGGGTCGATGTGCAGCGAAAAATGCTCGATGAGCAGTTCGCCGCTCTCGCACAGGAGCACAGCCCTTTCCACGACGCTCTTGAGTTCACGGACGTTTCCCGGGAAGCCGTAGGCAGACAGGTGATCGAGCGCCGCGTCTGACCAGCGCACCGGATCACGCTGCAGAAGCGTGCAAGCCTTGTCGGCAAAATGCCGCGCCAGCTCAATGATGTCGCCTTCGCGCTGACGCAGCGCCGGTAACTGGATCGGGAACTGTGCGAGGCGGTAATAAAGGTCTTCGCGGAACTTGCCCTCCTCCATCAACTGTTTAAGGTCGCGATGAGTGGCGGCAACGATGCGTACGTCGACGTGGTGAGTGTCGTTGGAGCCCAACGGACGAATTTCGCCCTCCTGCAACACTCGCAGCAACTTGGCTTGCAGGGACATCGGCATGTCGCCAATTTCATCGAGCAACAGCGTGCCGCCGTTGGCCGCGTCGAATAGTCCGGCACGGTCTCGGTCGGCACCGGTGAACGCGCCCCTGCGATAGCCGAACAGCTCACTCTCCAGCAAATTCTCGGGAACCGCGGCACAGTTCTGCACGATAAATGCCTTGGATCGACGCGGGCCGTTGTCATGGAGAGCCCGGGCCACCACCTCCTTGCCGGTACCGGTCTCGCCCCGCAGCAAGACGGTATAGGGGCTGTGCAGTACCTTACTGATCAATGAGCAGGTCTTGCGCATGGCCATGCTCTTGCCGATCAGGCCGTAGCTGATGCCGCTCGGCAGGCTTGAGGTAACAGAGGCCTCGGCCGGACGGCGCAGACGCTGCAGCTGATGCAGCTGGCCAAGCACGAAGGCCCCGAGATACCCCAAGGATTCAGCGGCTCCATGCAAGTCGAGATGCTGAACACTGGCACACAACAACAGGCCTGCGACGCTCCCTCCCGGGTCGATCAAAGGTACACAAAGTAGCGATTGCCAGGGCGTGGCCCGGGCAGGCAGGAAGCGGGTTTCGTGCACGCTGTCGCTCAACGCGCCAAGGCACACCACACGGTTCTGGCACAGGGAAAACTGCAGCAATTGCTCAGTGTGGTAATCGGAGGACAGGCTTTGCGGGTCACGAAACTGCAACTGGCCGTCCAGGCATTCGGTGTTCAGTTCCAGGCGGGTACCGGTGGCATCGAGCAAATACAACTGCACCAGTTCACAGCCGCTGAGCCGTGCCACTCCCTGAATGAAATGCCCTACCAACTCCGCACCGTCCGCCAAACGTGAAAGGCTGGAGAACTGCGCCAAGAGCGCTTCGGCATAGTCCAGCGGCTGCGAGAGCTTATTGAACATGGCGCTCATCTCAGGAGAACTCACACGACACGCTGGCATCGCCGTTGAGCACCGCGTGTACATGCCGCAGCGGTTCGCCACCGGCCATGGCCGCGAGCAACCGGTCGGCAACCAGCGGCGTGACATGCCGGTCGAGCAGTTGGTCAATCAGCCGCGCGCCACGGTCATTGCGACTGCAGCGCTCGACCAGGTGGCTCACCAAATGCTCGCAGTAACTGAAGCCCAATTGACGACGGTGCAGCCGCTCGCCCAGGCGCTTGAGTTTGATTTCCACCAGTTCACGCAGCACGGGCCCGCTGACCGGGTAATACGGCACCACACACATGCGGGCCAGCAGCGCTGACTTGAAATGGTCGATAAGGATCGGGCGAATGGATTCCTCAAGGCGTTCGGCACTCGGTTGTGCGCCGTTTTCGCACAGCTCGTCAATACGCTCACTGCCCAGGTTCGATGTCAGCAGAATCAGGGTGTTGCGAAAATCGATCTCCCGCCCTTCCCCATCATTGGCCAGGCCTTTGTCGAAGATCTGGTAGAACAGGTTCAACACATCCGGGTCGGCTTTTTCGACCTCATCGAGCAACACCACGCTATAGGGCTTTTGCCGCACGGCTTCGGTGAGCATGCCGCCTTCGCCAAAACCGACGTAACCCGGCGGCGCTCCGATCAGTCGGGAAACGGTATGTTTCTCCTGGAACTCGGCCATGTTGATCGTGGTGATGAACCGCTCACCGCCATAAAGCAGGTCGGCCAGGGCATGTGCCGTTTCGGTCTTGCCGACACCACTGGGGCCCACCAACAGAAATACGCCCACCGGAGCATCGGGTTTGTTCAGGCCTGCGGCGCCAGCGCGTAACGCGCGATCAAGCGCCTGCACGGCCGGTTCCTGGCCGCGAATGCGAGCACGCAGGTCTGTGGCAAAACTGGCGATTTTCAAGTTGTGCTCGCGCGCCAGTTGCGCCAGCGGTACACCGGTCCAGGCGTTGATCACTTCGGCGACCAGTCGCGGGCAAACTTCAAAGCTGACCAGGCGTTCATGGGTTTGCGCGGCCACCAGCGTGCCGTGTGTTTCATCCACCGCCGCCGCCAGGGCTTCGATACTGAGGGCTTGGTCCACTGCGCTTTCCCGTGCCCCGGCCAATTGCTGCCGCAGCGACAGCAAACGTTCCGCGAGGATACGTTGCTCGGTCCATTGGATTTCCAACGTTTGGCGCTCGTCTTCAATGGCCGCCAGACGCACCTCCAGCGCCTCCAACGCTTGAAGATCAATTGATAGGCCCGCCTCTGCATCGCGCCGCAGCGCCCGGCGTTGGCGCTCGCCTTCGGCCCATTCGCCGCGCAATCGCTCCAGACTTTGCGGGGCAACGGCCAGGCTGATGCGCACGCGAGCGCAGGCGGTATCGAGCACATCGACGGCCTTGTCCGGCAACTGACGACCGGCCAGATAGCGGGCCGACAATTGCGCTGCCGCGACCACCGCGTCATCGCGCAGGTAAATGCCATGACTGTTTTCGTAGACCCGGGCCAGGCCACGCAGGATGGTCACCGCCTCGCTGACGGTCGGCTCGTGCAATTGCACCGGTTGGAAACGACGGGCCAGGGCTGGGTCTTTTTCAAAATATTTTTTGTACTCGGTCCAGGTGGTGGCCGCGATCGTTCGCAGCTCGCCCCGGGCCAAGGCCGGCTTGAGCAGGTTCGCCGCATCGGCGCCCCCGGCGCTGTTGCCTGCGCCGATCAAGGTATGGGCCTCGTCGATGAACAGGATGATGGATGTTGGCGAAGCCTTGACCTCGTCGATCACCCCCTTGAGACGACGCTCGAATTCACCTTTGATGCTGGCACCGGCCTGCAGCAGCCCCATATCCAGCGACAGCAGTTCAACGCCCTCAAGCGCCGGGGGTACGTCCCCGGCGACGATACGCAACGCCAACCCTTCAACGATGGCGGTCTTGCCCACCCCCGCTTCACCGACCACGATTGGATTGTTTTTGCGACGCCGAACGAGGATATCGATCATCTGCCTGATTTCGCCGTCGCGACAAAGCACCGGGTCGAGTTGGCCTTCGCGGGCCTGTCGGGTCAGGTCATGGGTAAAGCGCGCCAGCAGGGAGCCGTCCGGCGGGGTGGGCAGGCCGGCAACCGGTTGAGCCTGTTGAGCCTGTTGCGACAAGGCGAACGCTTTCAGCCGATCGATGCTCAGCCGGTTAAGCAGCGTCAGATAAGCACTCCCGGCGTAGCGAAGGGGGTTGCGCAGCAACGCCAGGAGCAACGCGGCTTGTCCGACCTGGCTACGGCCGAGTTCGAGATTGGCCACCAGCAGCGCATCCTGTAACCACTGCACCAGTTCCGGGGCGAATACCGGGTTGCGCGAAGCGCTGTGCCCCATCCGTGGTTGCAGGGCCGCGCTCAGCTCGCCCGCACTGACCTGGGCATCGTGCAAGGCACGCACCAGCAGACCTTGGGGACGTTCCAACAAGCCCAACATCAAGTCTTCCACCAGGACCTTGTCTGCACCACGGGCCACGCATTGCTCGGCAGAGCGCTCCAGATCGCGGCTGGTTTCGGCGTCCAACGCCTGGATCAGTTGCTGAAGGTCTACGTTGATCATGTCATCCATTCCTAATGAATTTTGCTGCCAAGGGTCACCACGCCATCGGCGCGCTCGTGTCCCAGCCAACTGGTCCATCCCAGGCGGCAGGTATTCTGTTCACCGATGCACAGCTCACGAATCTCCTGCTGGCGCAGGACCAGGCGAATGTCATATTCAAGGGGATCACGCAGGGTGAATCGCACCAGCGAGCACAACGGCTGGTAACCGTTACCGATGGGCAGGAATTCGTGGAAACGCTGCCAGTCCAGCTCGCAGATATGGATCCGGAACTTGCCGCTGCGGTCGCGCACCCGTTCGCCGAGCACCAGGTCTTGGCTGAGCAGGTTGTTGGCGCTCCCCAGGCGATTGCGCTGTTCGTCAAGGATGTCCACATGCCGCTCGATGCACTGTTCGAGGTTCAGTTCAGCGTGTTTGAAGTAATAACGCAGTACCGCCTCGATCAGCGCCGCCGAATGGGCACGCAAGCTCAGCAAGCCCAGGTATGGCAGCAGACGTTTCCAGTTCAGTTGGCTGGCCTTGCGAATCTCTTCGCCCCCCAAACCGATCAACGCGTACAACTGCTCGGAAAATGGATCTCGGGCACCACTCTGAAAACTTGCGCAGTAACGGTACTTGCGCCAGATCGGCAACATCAGCCGTTGGAGACGATGGTGAAAGATGTCGAGGAAGTCGCGTGTCGGGTTGTCCTTTTCCTCCCCTAGGGCCTGCTCACCATAGAACGCTGGCAGCGGCGACCCTGCCCCCACCAGCCCGATCAGGTTCAAGCACAGACGCGCCCGCGCCTGGCCGTGTTCTTCGAAAAACTCCACACGATCAATGTCGCTGGCCGCAAACCCCAGACTTGGGTTGGCCTGGAACTCCAACCGGTCGTACAACGCTTCATCATCCAGGCCAGGGTGAGCCTCGCGCAGCCGATCGATGATCAGCAACACAGCCTGGAATAACGAGTACTCGCGTATTTCTCGTGTCAGCACGCTTAGAGAAGCGGCTGTTGGCCCATGCGGGGTGTCCATTGGTACACCTCTCCCTGTGTGCTGTTCACCCGCAGCTCGTGGTACGAATTGAGGCTGGCATACAACGCGAAGAACTCGTTGAGGACCGAGGCGAAGACGAACAGATCGCCCTCGCCGATATAACCTTGCGGGTCGATAGTCAGCTCGGTGCGCAAGCCACGCACCGGCAAGCCTCGGTGCAGGCGGTCGACGTGCTGGTGCCGGATGGACTTGAGCCCCTCCAGCAAACGCTTGCTGACTTTCTCTGCCTGCTCGTCGTGGTAACGCGGAAAATCGTAGCTTTCGAGAATCACCTTGAGCGCATTGACGTCTGCCAGCGACAAGTAGTTGAGCGACATGTTGCTGATCAGCTTCCAGAGGAAGTCGCGGTTGAGTGGCGGCGCGAAGCTTGGCGTGACCGGACCGATGTTGCGGAAACTCAGTGCCTCGGGACTTTTTTCGCCGGGTTGGTCGATGTCACCCGGCTTGAGCTCGCGAGGCAGGTTCCGGTTGGTGCACATCAACTCAATGGACAGGGTTTCATGCGGGTGAGTGTGCCGGACGCCAAAGCCCAGGCAAGTGTCCAGACCGTCGTGCAACAACGAAGGCCGCTGGCGAACGCTGTAGTAGGGGCGGCTGTGGGGTACATCGAAGCTTGAATCGTGCTCGAAAGACTCGAACGGCACATAGGCCTGATAACCCAGGCCTCCGGGACTCCAGCCGGTGACGCTTTCGACCGAAAACACGCCGCAGTGCGCCTGGTCGTAATCGGCCGGCAACAGCAGGTACTCATCCTGTTTGCCGTCCAGGCGGATCGGCTGGGCGTCATGCTTGAACAGATTGACGATCGGCGTGCAGTACAGCTTGATGTTATCCAGCGTCGGGCGCATCCGCTGGATTCCACTTTTACCAATATCGAAGCGCAGCTCCAGGCCACGCGTCTGTTCGATGCTGCCGTGCGGCAGGGCGTTGATCACGTCCAGGCCATCGATGTCGACGAACAGGAACTTGTCCTGGAAAGCGAAATATTCTTGCAGGTAGCGATAGCCGCGAAAGGTATTCAGCGGATACGGAACCAGCGCTTCCTCTTCGGCAAACCCTACCGGCTGGACACGGTCGGCGGGGAGCCTGAACGTCGTTGGGCTGCCATCTGCCGCCCGCAGGGCCTCGCCGGTGCCGTCCAGCGGGATCAGCTCGATACCCTCGAGGTTACGTAACAGGCTGAGATAGAGCATCTGGCTGATGTAGCGCTCGCCGGTCAAGTGCAGACGCAAACGGCTCAGTTGCAGCTCGCCCACATGACCGTCGCAACGCATTTCCAGATGCAGGCTCAACAGCGATCCTTCCCCTTTCACTGAGTAACTCAACCGGGTCAGATCAAGCGCCAGGACGTCGGTGGGGTAACACGTCAGGAAACGACAACGCACCTGTTGGACAGGCTTGCTTTCGACTGGCGTATCGCGCTCAACCCGCAGCGCAGGGCCGGATCGCTGCAGCGGATCGAACTGCAAAATGCCGAAGGCTGGCAATGGCCGCATGTAGTTCGGCCACAACAGCTGCATCAGCGAATGGCTCAGCTCCGGCAACTGGTCATCGAGCTTCTGGCGCAGTCGCCCGGTCAGAAATGCAAACCCCTCCAGTAGCCGCTCTACATCCGGATCCCGTCCGGCCTGTCCCAGGAAGGGAGCCAAAGCCGGGTTACGCTCGGCGAAACGTCGACCCAACTGGCGAAGCGCCGTAAGCTCGCTCTGGTAGTAATGGTTGAACGACATCAATGGCTATCCTTGTCTGACCTTGACCTGACCGCTGCCGTCCAGGCACGCGGAAAAACTGACCTGCCGCTTGATCCCTTCCACATCCAACAACGCATCGATGCGCAAGGAAAGGCGAAGCTGATCGGCGTTACTCGGCACTAAAAAGACACAGACATTGCGCAAGCGTGGTTCGTAGGCCTTGATGAAGGTCTCGATCGCCTTGCGGGCTTGGCTCCCCGCGTCGTGCAGGCTCAAGCGCATGTCATTGAGGTCCGGCAGCCCATAATCCGCGAGTGTCTGCACGCTACCTGCCCGAGTGCTGAGCATCTTGGCCAGATGCGCAGCAACGGATGTGACGGTGCAAACCTCGCGGCTCAACCCCCTGCGCTTTTCAGAATTACCAGCCAGTCGCTCGAAAAGGCTGCCGTAAGTCATGGGTGCTTACGCCTTGTCCAGCTTGCCAACCAACGACAACGTGAAATCGGCGCCCATGTACTTGAAATGAGGCCGAACGTTGAGGCTAACGCGGTACCAGCCCGGTTCACCTTCCACGTCGCTGACGATGATCTTCGCGGCACGTAGCGGACGACGGCCACGGACTTCGGCACTCGGGTTCTCCTGGTCAGCCACGTATTGGCGAATCCAGTTGTTGAGCTCACGCTCCAGGTCCGTACGCTCTTTCCAGGAGCCCAGTTGCTCGCGCTGCAGCACCTTTAAGTAGTGAGCCAGGCGATTGACGATCATCATGTAAGGCAACTGTGTGCCGAGCTTGTAGTTCAGCTCTGCATGCTTGTCCTCGGCGCTGTTACCGAAGAACTTCGATTTCTGCACGGAGCTGGCGGAGAAGAAGGCGGCGTTGTCACTGCCTTTGCGCATGGTCAGGGAGATGAAGCCCTCCTCGGCCAGTTCGTATTCGCGACGATCGGACACCAGGACTTCGGTCGGGATCTTGGTTTCGATTTCGCCCATGCTTTCGAAGTGGTGCAACGGCAGGTCTTCGACCGCCCCACCGCTTTGGGGACCGACGATGTTCGGGCACCAGCGGAATTTGGCGAAGCTGTCGGTCAGCCTCGTGCCGAACGCGTACGCCGTGTTGCCCCACAGGTAGTGCTCGTGGCTGTTGGCAACGGTTTCCTTGTAGACGAACGATTTGACTGGGTTCTCTTGGGGATCGTAGGGGGTGCGCAACAGGAAGCGCGGTACGGTCAGGCCGAAATAGCGGGCGTCTTCCGATTGACGGAAGCTCTGCCACTTGGCGAATTGCGGGCCTTCGAAATGGTCTTTCAGGTCCTTGAGGTCCGGCAGTCCGCAGAAGCTCTCCAAGCCGAAGAATTTCGGACCGGCTGCGGCGATGAATGGCGCATGGGACATGCAGGCGACACTGGACACGTACTGCATCAATTTCACGTCCGGCGAGCTTGGGGACATGAAGTAGTTGGCGATGACCGCGCCCACCGGCTGCCCACCGAACTGGCCGTACTCAGCCGTGTAGATGTGCTTGTACAGGCCCGACTGCATGACTTCCGGCGAGTCTTCGAAGTCGTCCAGCAAATCGTCCTTGGACACGTTGAGCATTTCTATCTTGATGTTTTCGCGGAAGTCAGTGCGGTCCACCAGCAACTGCAAGCCGCGCCACGCCGACTCCAACGCCTGGAATTGCGGGTGATGGAGGATTTCGTCCATCTGGCGGCTGAGCTTGGCATCAATTTCGGCGATCATGCGGTCAACCATGGCTTTCTTGACCGGCTCGCCGCTGTTTTGCGGCTTGAGCAGCTCTTCGATGAACGCAGACACACCGCGCCTGGCAATGTCGTAGGCTTCATCGTCCGGGGTCAGGCGGGTCTGGGCGATGATGCTTTCAAGAATGCTGTAGTCCGCGTTGTCCTGGCTCTGCTGCTGTACTGCATGGGTATTCATGTTTCGGCTTCCTTGGCTGAAAGAATCAAGCGCTCTTCGCGGTGGTATCCAGACCCAGCTCATCCAGTACGCGGCGGCGGGAATCGTCATCGGCGAGTACGCCTTCGATGGCTTTACGAAACGCCGGCGCATTGCCCAACGGCCCCTTGAGCGCCACCAACGCGTCGCGCAGCGCCATCAGTTTGCTGAGTTCCGGCACTTGCTCGACCAGGCTCGCCGGGTTGAAGTCTTTCATTGAGTTCAAGCGCAGCTGTACAGGCAGTTCCTCAGCGCCGCTCTCTGCCTGGAGACGATTCGGTACGCTCAGGGTCAGGCTCAGCGCTTGCTTGGCCAACACTTCGTCGAAGGTCATTTTGTCGATGCCAATCGGCTTGCGATCCTCGACCTTGCGTTCATCCCTGCGGTGGGTGTAGTCACCGATCGCCAACAGTTTCAACGGCAGTTCAATGTCTTCCTGAGCACCGCCGGTAGCAGGTTTGAAGGTGACGTTGATGCGTTCCTTGGGGGCGACCGAGCCTTCTTTGGCCATGACTTTCTCCTTACAATTTTGGACCCGGAGGTCTATTCAATAACCCGTTCCAGGTCGAGGTGACACAACCTGCGATGGGTCTCTTCCTTGCACTCACGTACAGAGTGGTTTTGTGGCAACAACTCGCAGCAGCTGTGCAACAAGTGCAGCACCTGCAGCTCCAGGGCAGGCTCCCAGGTGCTCAGGCCTGCGTTTCGTAGCGTCTGATCGAGGGCCTCCAGCTGAACCTTGGTGAGTTCGTATTTCCTGGCGGAGAAGCACAGGCGAGCCAGCGCGAACTGCCAGAGGAATCGCTCGCGTGCCCCATTGGCGCTTTGCATGGCTTGCCTGAGCAACTTAACGGCAGGTTTGAGACCGTCCTTGCGCAGGATCGCCTCGGCCTCCTCCAGCGCCAGCTCCCAAGGCGCCTGGTTGTCGGCGACATCGGCTGTGGGTGCCCCGCCGGGCCTTTGCAGGTGAGGCATGACCTGGGCAGCGATCCAACCCCGTGTGGCCGAATCGGCGAACGGCGTACCGTCATGCCAACGCAATTCGATAATGCCCGGCAGGCGCTGGATGAATAATGCGAAGTGGACTTCCACTTCACGCATGGCCAACTCGGCGTTCAGCCCTTGCAGGCATTCCCAGGCAAGCCTCTGGCCATCGAACCAGAACGGTGCCGTCGCCAGGCTCGCCTCGATCTCCACAAGCAGGTCTGCGTAATCACCCTGCTGGAGACGGTCCTGATAAGCCTTGAGTTTGTCCACCGGCAGGCCACGCAACTGGGTGACCTGCTCAGCGTTGCGCTCGGGCAATACATCGATGGCCAGCCAGAGCAGGGTGCGATTGAGGCGCAGGGCACGAGCGTCCGTCGCTTTTTGTTTGAGCCACCAGATGCATAACGGACGCGCCCCATCCTGCTGGGCGCGCAGGGCCTTGTGAGCTTCCTTTTCGTTTTCGATCGGAGCGCCGGGGGTAAGCAGTTGGGTGGCAACTTGTTTTACCTGAGCCACAACCGTCCCAATGGCACCAGGCTGCGGTCGGTTTTCGATGGCCCGCTGGATCATGGTGTTGAGGCGCCGGCACAGCGGCAACAGTAGAGGTGCGTCATCCCCCAAGTGGACGGCGCAAGCAGCGTCGAGGCCTTCCAGCTGTTCCGCCAGATGACGGAACATCGGCAACTGCTCCTTGATCGCAATATCATCGCCGAACGCTTGCTCCAGGCGAGGCATCAGCCAATTGATGCTAGCGGCACGGGTTCGATTCTTGAACGGATGAACTTCAAGCCAATGGTGTTCACATAGGTGCTGCAAGAGACCGAGCCCGGCCAGCAGGCCCTGGAATGATTCACGCTGATACAGCGCCCAAACCAGCCAAGCCGCCACCCGCAAATCCTTCGACTGGGTGCGCAACAGCGCTTCACCTCCCTCCAGGATCTTCAGCCAGTCGACCTGGCCACTTTCGTGCATCGACTGAGCTTTGCCCACCTCACGTTCCAAGGCTTCGTATTCATTTGAAAAGCGCACGTCCGCACCCGCAAAACTCTCCTTGGAAACGGGCGTTTTGGCGAGAGCCAGATAATGGGCGAACAGTTTTTCGGAATACGACATTCACGACCCTGCTAAGACAATTGGTTTGTGGCATGGGCAATTTGGACGGCATAGCTATTCAAGATGAATATTCAGCCTCGCTTGTAGGAAGTTTCGTTAAACACATCCAGACATCTTTCCCGCAATCACGTTATTTTCTTAGCTACCGAACGCCGCCAAGAATGCCAAGGTTTTCCACATAAAAAAGTAGGAACTTTCCTCTTTTCCAAAGAGACACATCCATATTGAGACCACCTGAAACTTCCGACGTCGAAGCAGCCTTTAACAAACTTGAGAACTCCAAGCTAGTCAACGAAAAATCACTTCAAATTATTTCGTTCGCGGCCATTTCTTCTCTCAAAGAAAATTCCTACATCCTTTTCTTTTTTTACCGGTGCGTGCGCGCCCCCTGATCAAGGCTGCTTCAATGAGACCAGGAGCCAAAGCCACAGCCCAAGGACGTTCGCATGTTCCATACCCTTGATTTGCCCAACTTCCGCCTCACGATTGCCGATCTCGAACATGACCTCCAAGTCGTGGCCTTCGAGGGTCACGAAGCCATCAGCGCCCCTTATTCGTTCGACATTGAACTCGTCAGCGAACAAAGAAATATGAATTTGGAAAATTTATTAAACAGGCAGGCCTTTCTAACATTCGATAAACAGGGCAGCGGTGTTCACGGACTGATTTATCGTCTTGCACAAGGTGACTCGGGCAAACGTTTAACGCATTACAAAATAAGATTAGTGCCACGACTGGCTTACTTGGAGCACCGCACCAATCAGCGAGTTTTTCAACAGACCAGTGTGCCGCAAATCATCACATTGATTTTCAAGGAACACGGCATTCTTAGCGACGCTCATCGCTTCCAGTTGAATGCACGTTATCCGCCTCGCGAGTACTGCGTGCAATACCACGAATCGGACTTGCACTTCATCCAACGGCTGTGTCACGAAGAAGGCCTGCATTACCATTTTCAGCACAATGATTCGGGCCATCTGCTGGTACTGGGTGATGACCAGACCGTATTCCCCCGGCTTAAACACTGCACTGCTTATAAACACGACAGCGGCATGGTTTACGACGAACCGGTTATCCATCGTTTTGGCCTGCGACTGGAGACCCGAACCAGCCGCGTCACGTGTCGTGACTACGATTTCAAGAAGTCGACGTTCCTATTGGAGAGCAGTTGCCAGCCTAACCTCGGAAAAGTCCGGCCGGACTTGGAAACCTATGATTATCCAGGCGACTTTACCCAGGAAAAACGCGGCAAGTTATTGAGCCTGCGGACCTTTGAACGCCATCGCGCCGACTACCGCCAAGCTGAAGGAAAGAGTAATCAGCCGGCACTGACGACGGGACACTTCCTGACGTTGAGTGAGCACCCTCGCCAGGAATGGAATGACCTATGGCTCCTGACCGAAGTGCATCACCAAGGCAAACAGCCGCAGGTGCTGGAAGAAATGCCCCCCTGCGATACGGGCAGGCATGGAGACCACCTCAATCAGGGCTATCGCAATCGCTTCGTTGCCACGCCTTGGGACGCCGTCTTTCGTTCGCCGCGGGTCTATAAGAAACCACGTATATCGGGCAGCCAGACAGCAATCGTCACCGGCCCCCAAGGCGAAGATATCCACTGCGACCTGTATGGCCGGGTCAAGGTCAGGTTCTTCTGGGATCGCGCGAAACGCTTCGACGACGGCAGCAGTTGTTGGTTGCGAGTCGCCTCGAACTGGGCAGGCAACCGCTACGGCGGCGTCACGATCCCGAGGGTGGGCATGGAAGTGTTGGTGACGTTCATGGAAGGCGATCCCGACAAGCCTTTGATCAGCGGGTGCCTGACCAACAGCGCCAATGCCTCGCCCTACCCGTTGCCTGCGCACAAGACCCGTACCGTGTTTCGTTCTTGCAGCTCGCCGGACGGCAATGGCTTCAACGAGCTGCATCTGGAAGATCGCGCAGGTCAGGAGCTGATCTATCTGCGGGCCCAGCGTGACATGGAACAGAAGATTGAAAACGACAGCCGACTGGAGATTGGCAACGAGCGGCGGGAAACCATCAAGGGCAACAGCATCACCGTCCTGCACGCCGAGGAGCATCGAACCACGGCCGCCAACCGCACGGTCCAGGTCGAAGGCAATGACTACCTGCGCGTCGCCAACCGCCACATCCGCGTTGATCAGGTACTGGCCGTCGAGGCCGGGCAACACGTGCATATCAAGGCGGGTGCCCATGTGGTTCTTGAAGCTGGGGCGACCCTCAGTTTGAAAGCCGGCGGCCAGCACATCGTGATCGACCACAGCGGCATCTACAGCAGCAGTGCAATCCAGATCGGCGGCGCACCTATGGCCGGTATCACCGCATCGTCGTTCACGCCTGGTTCGACGGCTCCCCTGACGGCCCCCCCGCCAGTGCTCGCCACCACCCAACGAGCCCTGATAGCGGCCAGCAAAGCAGCGGGACTGGATTTCTGCCCCCTCTGCGAGGCTTGCCGTGAGGGTTTATGCCCAACGGAGGCCGCCGCATGAAACGCTCACTCCCGCATCGATGGCTGATCGAACAGCAACGTCTTGGTCATGCCTTGTGCGTTGTGCTGGACTCAGAAAATGAGCATCACATGCGCCAAACATTGCTGAAAAGCAGTCGTCCCGACCAATACCTGAGTGTGTACGGACAAACCCTGGTTGCTGAACTCGGTGACACCGGGCCCTTTATCTTCATCGTCGAGCGGCCCGGCGACGAACCTGTCAATGAACTGCTCGACCGGCCTGACAGCCATTGGGGCTGGCTTGCCAGCCTTCCCAAAGGGGGCCTGCCAACGTTGGTGGAGCACTGGCGTGAGCGGTTGATTATCGGAGAGCGCCCTCATCAAGCGCTGTACCGCTTCCATGACAACCGCGTCCTGGCCCGGGCGCTCAAACATCTGCCCGTTGAAGCCTATCCGGCCTACCTCGGGCCAGCGCTAAGCGTCTGCTACTGGCAGGACACTGGCTGGGCAAGCATGCATAACCCGGCGCCGGGGACATACCCAGTGCCTGCTTCGCCGCTTTGGTTGCAGGTGCCTGCTACCGCGCAGCAAGCGACACAAACTCGACTCCTCAATGCCCGCCGCTTCCTGTTGGCCGAACATGTCCGGGCCTTCGCCACACTTGCCGAGCAACGGGATCCAGAGACGTGGTTGCGTGCCACGCTCGATCAGGCCAAGGCATGGCACTGGCAGGCCTCTGAACAGTTGGAGTTCTTGCTGACTCAGTGCCTGCATGCACCCACCCATAGTCCGGCGTCGTACTGGCAAGTACGCCCGGCCGAAAGCCCCGACGAGCATTTTCAACGGGTACGCCTGATGACGGCATTCTGGCAAGGGGATGCGCCGCTATGAAATATGCCCTGCGAATTTCGTGTTTGAGCGGCTGCCTGGCGCTGACGATGGGTTGTGCCGCCAAACAACCGAACACGTTCATTTTTACGGCAGACTTGCCGCCTGACTTTGCCTACCGTGCCGCGGTGTACTACGTACCCGCTCCAGGCGAAACCTGCACCGTCGAGACCCGGTATAACAAGGCGCCAGTATTCAACAGGGAGTGGCGCAAGGCCTACACACCTGATTCCGAAATCGTTATTCGCCGAACCCGCATGGGTTGCCCGTTGGTGATCGATCGCATCGAACTCGAGATCAACTCCGCCTACGGTAAGGATTGGAGCGATATCAGTCAGGACTCGGCCAATATCGTGATTCGCGATGCACTGGAAGAACAATACAAAGGCGCTTTCAGCGAAGCGGGCGAAAGCACTTTCTACGGCCAATGCCAATGGTTGTTCCGCACCTCAGGCAAACCTCGCATCCTCAGGAAAATCCTCGACTGCAAAAAAACCGACCCTCAGGGCGTGCTTGGGCGCGGGCGTCCTTTCTCGGCGTACACCCTCGATCAGCTACCGGGCAAGACCGTGAGGATGAAGATCAAGTTGGCCCGCGATGAGAGCCCTTACATGGGGGATACCTGGGTGAAGGTGCCTAACGGCTGGAAACGCTGCATGGGCGATAACTTCGAAGATCCATACGCATTTTGTTTTGGTAATTACAAAGACTTCAGCGGTTTTCAGATGCCTGACGGACGCAAATGCACTATTTATCCCGGCTGTACGGAATAAGGAGATCACGTATGACGTCGTTTCAAAAGGAATTGGAATCAAGGCTAAGCAGTCGCATTTTGACTTGCCCTGCAAGGGGTAGATGGACCCGTTTTCAACTCGTCGATGAATTGGGCTCTGGGGAGCCTTATGCGGGGCTGGCCTATGTTGCTATCGACTCGGAGGGACAAAAATATCCAGGCAACCTGGATGCCATGGGGATTGGCAAGGTCACCAACCACTACGCCGGGCCAATTGCCCTTACCTTTGAGCAACCGTATCAAGAGCAGGGAAAATGCTATATCGAGCTTCAGCGCAGAGCTCACTACCCTCTCAAGATCACCGAGCTGCAAGTTCGTGCCGAGCAAACCCGCTACCTGAACCCAAACGCCACCCGCACCCGGGAAAACCCGGCACAAGCCTGCGCAGACGATTTTTTCCAGGTGGAAGTACGGCATCTGGTCAAGCACGTCGCCCATTTGCCCCCCGAGGTGTACCGCCATTACCCGCACCCGGCAGGGCCGGCACGACTGATGGGCGAACATGGCAAGCTCGGCGTAGCGCTGATGCCGAAAAAACACACAGTGCTGGAAGTTCGCCCGTTGCGTGCCTTGCAACCCATGCTGTCCACAGCCCCCGAATTCTGTGCGCTCAACTTGTACCAGTTGGCGCTCATGTCGACCCTGACCTATTGCCCATTCGGCCAGAAACCCGACGAGGCCCCGATAACAACGGCGGTGGACTTTACTCGACGGCCGAGCGTGAGCAACTGGTTCGCCGACGCATTGGCCAAGTCCGAGGAACTCGGGGAGTTCTATCCAGGACAAACAAAACCCTACTACCCGCTGTATGAAGACGTGCCCTACTCCAGACGCTTGGAGATCGTGCCATTCGACCCGGCCCTCTACGCGGTCAACGACCCTGAATTGGGGATACATCAGGAGCATCCCGCCAAAGTCCATTTTCTCGACGACACCGGCGAGCAAGACGGCACGAACACCCAGGCCTACATCACCCACAACGACGAGCTGATCCTGATAGCCGTGCGTGGCACCCAGCAACTCGCCGATTTCCTGCGCGACGCCGATGCACGCCAAGTGCCGTTTGAAGAAGGTGTCGGGCAGGTACACCGAGGGTTCTATGGCGCAGCCAAGAAAGCAGCGGCTTTCGTGACGAGCTACCTGAACCGGTTCTATTCCGGGCAAAAACTACTGATCTGCGGCCACAGCCTGGGCGGCGCGGTGGCACTACTGCTCGCGGAAATGCTGCGGCGCAGACCGGAAGGCTACACCCTCCAGCTCTACACCTATGGCGCACCTCGCGCCGCCGATGCCACCTTCACAAAAAACGCCGAACCTCTGGTGCATTACCGAATGGTCAACCACAACGACCCGATACCCAGCGTGCCGGGCAGTTGGATGAATACCAAAGGAGGCGTTTATGGCACGGGGTTGGCCCTTGCATTCGCCAACGTACCGGTCGGGCTCTCCGTGTTCGTCGCGGGCATCACCCGCTGGACGGGCGAACCGTATGAACACCACGGCATCTTGCGACATTTCCTGCCGGTGGAATTCGATCGCAAGGAACGCTCTTCGATCCTATGGATGCCCCGTTGCGACACCATCACCCAACACGCCGCGTGCGAGGTGGCCCTCAAGCATAAACATGGCCTGCCGGACCGTCCGGCATTGCTGACCCAACTCGTCCAGACCGACAATCACTTCATGGTTCCCGGCTACATCCCCGCCTGCTGGGCGACCTTGCGACGCTGGCAGCAAGCGCAGATCAGCGGAAGTACGCTGGTGACAAGACGCGAATATGAATGGATCGACAATGCACTGGCGCGGATTACCCAACAGTTGCGCGATGAAGAGCGTCGCCTGGCGGGACGAGGGGCGCCCAATGGACGTAGCGAACATGCCATCAACATTGCGCTCATCCGGGAGGTCGACAAGCTGCACAGCACCCGCGCGCGCCTGGCGACACTGCGTACCGCGTCGGTGAGGGAAAAAGACGTCTATGGGAGCTTGTCGGAACAACCTGAGCAACTGGCCCACAACCTGGCTCGCTGGCAGGCGCATCCGGAGAACAGGGTGGCGGAGCAACTGGCGATGGCACCGGCCATGGATGACGGCAGTGAATTGATCCGTGGTGGTCACGGGTATGCCATTGGTGAACCGTATACGCTGGATCTTGATTCCATCATTTGACCGGCGCGGCTGCCAACCTACGGCGGCTGCGCCCGAGGCGTCGGACCGGCCGGGCGGGGGAGCCAGCTCTCTCGCCACGGGCTGCGGCTTGCTGGCAGAAATCGAAACTCAAATGGCCTGACTCAGGTTATTCAATTACCTTGGAACTCCGGCATGACCTCCGGAGCAGCATTGATTGACTCAGATTGTTCATCACCGTGACCTACGTACTGGAACGAGCCTTTACACTCACAAAACACTGCGAGGCTGCCTGACCCATGGCTAAAACTGTTCCTTTGCCTAAGCCCGAGCGTGACTTGTTGCTACTGCACATCGAGCTGAAGTGGATGACTCCCACGATTTGGCGTCAGTTCGCAGTGCCTGAAAACATTACGTTGGGCAGGTTGCATCAGGTGATCCAGATCGTGATGGGTTGGAGCGACTACCATCTGCATGAATTTGAAATCGCCGGTGAGAACTACGGCGTGCCCGATCCTGATGGCTGGGGACCGCCGGTGCATCCGGAAGCTCGTAAAACACTGATCAAGGCACTGAACGGAAAGCGGACATTCAATTATCTCTATGACTTCGGTGATGAGTGGCATCACCGTATCAAGGTCGAAAAAACATTACCCGCTACTGCCTGCCCTCAAGTGCCGTACTGCCTCGAGGGCGCCAATGCCTGCCCACCGGAAGACGTGGGTGGTGGGCCGGGTTACGAAGTGTTTTTAGAGGCCATGACCAACCCCGAACATCCCGAGCACGACGCTACGGTGGAATGGTACGGGGAGATCTTCGACCCGACGTTCTTTGATTGCGAACGCGTGAACCAGTGGTTTAAACGGATCAAGGTCTGAGTGGCAGGCGGGTGTAGTGCGGATGCTTACCTCAGATTAGGTAGGTAATGTGCTGCCGCCATCGCGAGCAAGCTCGCTCCCACAGAGGGTTGGCGGTGTGCGCTCATTCTGTGATCAGCTCGGGACGGTCAACGACGCTCAACCTGTGGCGAGGGAGCTTGCTCCCGCTGGGCTGCGTAGCAGCCCCAAAACGGCCGGCGCATTCCTACAGAAAAACCGCTGCCCCACCGGGTGAGAGCACGCTTCCTCGCCCCGAATCCTGGGCATTACGAAGGCTTGTTTATTCTCCCTCCGCCCCCCTTCCACCAAGCTACGAATCCTTGCGCCATTGCCTACAACTACGCCAGAATCCGCCCGCTTGTGCGCCTTGCCCATGGGTTCTATCGTTTCCCTGCCACTGCCCATCAGTGGTCGGGTTTAGTAGCCCGAGGTTGTGTCAGTAAGATGCACGAGCTCTCCATCCAAACAGGTTCCTAACCTGTCCTTGATGGTGGCTGTGCGCAGGGCGCTTCGGCGCGCCGGCAATGCTGATCTCCCCGGTCTACTAACCTGCGTACAGCCTCCACCCTTCTTTTAGTAGGGAAGAGGTTGCGGCTTAACCATGGAGTATCAGCACATGTTCAAGCCAACACCGAATCCCCCCGAAGCAGATCGCAGCTCTGCGTCCACCAAATCCAAAACTAAGAAACAAGACGAAGCAGAAAGGCGCGCCTTGGATTATTACCTGCAACCGAAACCGGAAAACCCGAAGATGCATCCAAACCGGGCCAGCTCTTCACCGTGGCAAAAAACGCCGACAACGAATGCCTGCTCGCCAACCTCAGCGAAAACCTGGCATCCGCCGACGCGATGATCAGCAACCTGGCCTTCGACCTGGAAGGCCCCCGCCGCCACATCGCCCTCGGCATCCAGCAATTGATCGAGATGAGTTCATTGCTGGCGAACCGAGCGCTGGATAACGTCGACCCTCGCTAACCGCTACACCACCCGTGGCGAGGGGATTTATCCCCGCTGGGTGGCGAAGCCGCCCCAAAACAGGCTGGCGCATTTCTTCGGAAATACCGCGTCGGCCGGTTTACGACGGCTGCGCCGCCGAGCGGGAGCAATCTCTGGCCACGGACCGTGTACACCCTTAGTCCGGGCATATAACGTGCTACCGCCATCGCGAGCAAGCTCGCTCCCACAGGGGATTGGGGCTGGGTACCCACTCTGCGACCACCTCGGGATGCTTAGCGACCCGGCCTTTGCACTGAGTGGTTTCGCAAAGCCCTACGCGCCTTGGAATAAAGCGCGTCGCAAATCAGTCGAGATTCACTCAATAAAAAAGAACCATATTATTATTTATGAACCAATCTTGATAATTTGGTTTTTAAGGCGCAGGATGATTCCATCTCCTCTGCTTCGGAGGAACGCTACTGGAGTTGTTCCCTATGAGCGATGAAAAGGCCGAAACGGTCTCCTACACCCTGCGCAACCTGAGCAGCAGCTTGGACAAGACCATCGCCGCTGTGGCCAGTACGCTTGGCAAATCGAAAAACACCTTGATCCTTGAGACCTTGGAGCGGGAGTTTTACAACTGCATCACCACCTACGCCCGGTCGAATTTGCTGGTTTCGGCGATGGATGCCGAGCTGGCGAAAAAATTCGGAATCGAGATTCTTCCGGAGTGGTATGAAAGCGTCCACACCATCCAATATGACCGCTACCTCAGTACCGAACTTAAATTGGACAGCATCGATAAGGTGGATGCTGTGTTCAAGGGGAACCTCCCGTTGCTTGAGTTGCGTGCCAAGCAGTTGGTAGACAAGGGTTACCTGAAACTGCCACGGGGCATCTCCTTGACGTTCGCCTTGTTCATCGAAATCGCCAAGCAAGATGAGGTGCTTGTTCGCAAGATTCACAAAGGACTGTTCGGAATCAGTGAGAACTTCTACGAATACGTGAACGACATTCGTAAAGCCCTTTCGCTTCCCGCTATCAAGCCTGAATAGCCAATGCCAGAGCTACACCTCATTCACCCTGCTGATTTCGTTCACCTAATAGATGAACAAGGAACTATGACGCATGCTACTCGACCACCTTAGTGAAATTACCGACAACCAACACTACCTTGTAAAAACAAGTATTCACTACGACGAATACCTGCACTCGCTAAATAAAATCCTCAACGCTCTTCAGGCTAAAATAGGCGAGAAGAAAATCAATCGTCTCATCCGAGACAAATTACAAGTTCGCGCCGGAGCTTTTAACGAGAGTCAATATATACAGGCTGCCTGCGAGCTGACAGCCATGAGCGAGTTCATCGACTATCCAGATGCGGCATTCGTCTACGAAGATAAAATCACTCCTCCTAAAGACGTAGACTTCAGCGTAACGGTCAAAGGAAAAAAATATAATCTGGAAGTAAAATGTGCCTCTTACAAAGATGAGACACGCCTCCCTGACGAAGTGACGCTTACGTTTTCAAATAGAATGCCAATCCGCGAACAGGCGCTTGGAGAGGTGGGTGAGCGCCTGATGTCGAAAGGCAAAATTGTCAAAGAAGGGAAAAATCTAGATAACGTAATGAAAGATTTTCTTGAGTCCACCCAAGAAAAAGTCAAACAATGCAGAACAGACGACACCAATATATTAATTGTATGCTGTCACAACGAAATTGACATGCAGCTGTGGCGTGGGTACCTATTTGGGGAGGGTGGATTCTTTACTGAAAGCAGCCCAATCGGACACGAACGATTCGATCACGTAGATTTCGTTCTATTCACCAACACTTATAACAGACACTTCCAATATTTCAATGATCCGAGGGTATCCAATCACTGGAGCCTCTCTTCCTCTTTTAATTTACTGTACCCAAACAGATTTTCAAAAAAAAGCAAGTCTATATCCGTTGAAAGCGGACGAGAAAAGCTAAGTGAACTAAATAAAATATTTCCCAACCACAACATAAAATTCGAAGACTACCTGAAGAACCAGGAAGATGTTCCTTCTGGAGAAAAAAAAGCGACGAAGAGCTTCCTTGGCGTTGCTTGGTACGCCGACAAATTCAAGGCCAACAGTGTTTTTTATTTTCGACAGAGCTGAGTCACGCGCCCTTACGTGATCAAGACATTATCAATGACAAGCAAGACCACTTGAGTACCTGTAAATGGCCACTGTTCCTGACGTTTTCATTATTGAAACATTAAACCCTGACGATGAAGGCAATGGTCGCTTCGAAGGCAGCGTTATTTCTTCAGTCTTGAGGCTACACGAAAAAAAACCAATATACTGCTATGTCAGGACGCGGGATCAGTTCATCGAAGCTGTTACAGAGTTCGGAAAGTCGAGATATCGGTACCTACACATCTCAGCTCACGGGAACAAACATGGATTATTTACCACCAATCAGGACAAGGTGAGTTATATAGATCTTGCAAAAATCCTGGCACCTCACCTGAAGAAACGTCGCCTCTTCTTATCCGCTTGTTCCATGATCCATGAAAAATTTTTATCTGCACTTTTCTCTACTACCGAATGCATCTCAATTGTGGGACCTCGCAAGGCATTATACTTTTCTGACGCAGCGGTGACTTGGCCCGCCATTTACCATCTTATGTTTTCTGAAGATACTAAAGGCATGGCTCAAGCTCATCTTAAAGAACAGCTAGCCCATGTCCGCGCTCTTTTTAAAATCGACCTGGCTTATTGCTCAAAATCAAAAAAGAAATGCGGCTATACTCATAATCTCTTGCCTGATTAACACCGCCCCCATGCCCCAACCCCGCGCACACCCGCGCCAACAAGGGGCGATTTACGGTCAAACCTTTTGGCCATTTCGATCCCCTTTTGGCCTCTCCTGCCGTTCTCCAAAACCCCGCACACCGCAAGACTGTGTCTAAACCGACCAGCCTTGCGGAGAACAAAAAAATGCTGACGATCTACTCAGACGATCACCACCTGCACCACGGCCGCTGTGAGTTGATGGACGGGCAACTGATGCCCTGTTTCGAGATGCCGTCCCGGGCCGATCATGTGTTGGAGCGGGTCAAGGCGCAGGGGCTGGGGCCGGTGGAGGCGCCGCAGGATTTTGGCCTGGGGCCGATCCAGCGCATCCACAGCGCGGCGTACCTGGAATTCTTCAAAGGCGCTTGGGACCGTTGGGCCAAGTACAACCGCGAGGGCGACTTGCTGCCCTTCACCTGGCCAGCGCGGACCTTTCGCACGGTCATCCCCACCAGCCTGCACGGCCAATTGGGTTACTACAGTTTCGACGCCGGCGCGCCGATCACCGCTGGCACGTGGCAGGCGGCTTACAGCGCCGCGCAAGTGGCCCTCACCGCCCAGGCGGACATCCAGCGTGGTGCGCGCAGTGCCTTTGCCTTGTGCCGTCCACCGGGGCACCACGCTGCCGGTGATTTGATGGGCGGTTATTGCTACCTCAACAACGCGGCCATCGCCGCCCAGGCCTTCCTCGACCAGGGCCATAAGAAGGTCGCGATCCTCGATGTGGATTACCACCACGGCAACGGCACCCAATCGATTTTCTATGAGCGCAGCGACGTGTTGTTCGCGTCGATCCACGGCCATCCGGAGGCGGAGTTTCCGTTTTTCCTGGGCTATGCCGACGAGCATGGCGAGGGCGAAGGTGAGGGTTTCAACTTCAACTATCCTTTGCCGGCGGGCTCAGGCTGGGACACCTGGAGCGCGGCGCTGGAGCAGGCCTGCGGGCAAATCCGCGGTTACGACGCCGACGTCATCGTCGTGTCCCTGGGCGTGGACACCTTCAAGGACGACCCGATCTCGCAATTCAAGCTCGACAGCCCGGACTACCTGGCGATGGGCAAACGCATCGCGGCGCTCGGCAAGCCGACGCTGTTCGTGATGGAAGGCGGTTACGCGGTGGCAGAAATCGGCATCAATGCCGTGAACGTTCTTGAAGGTTTCCAAAGCGCCCCATGAGGAAATAACAGCATGAACAGACTCAAGCGTTTAATGGCTCCAGCCGTGTGCGCCGCGCTGCTTTGCGGCGCTGTCCAGGCCGAGGAGCGCACCTTGCGCGTCTACAACTGGTTCGACTACATCACGCCCAAGGCCTTGGAGGATTTCAAGGCGCAGAACAGCCAGGTCAAGCTGGTCTACGACATCTTCGACACCAACGAGGCCCTGGAGGCCAAGCTGCTGACGGGTAATTCCGGCTATGACGTGGTGGTGCCGTCCAACGTGTTCCTGGCCAAGCAGATCGAAGCCGGGGTGTTCCAGCCCCTGGACCGCAGCAAGCTGCCGAACTGGAACCACCTCGACCCCAAGCTGATGAAGCTGATCGAAGCCAACGACCCGGGCAACAAGTTCGCCGTGCCCTACATGTACGGCACCATCCTGATCGGCTTCAACCCGGACAAGGTCAAAGCCGCCCTGGGCGACAACGCGCCAGTGGACAGTTGGGACCTGATCTTCAAGGAAGAGAACATCAGCAAGCTCAAGCAGTGCGGCGTGGCGCTGCTCGATTCGCCGTCGGAGATCCTGCCCCTGGCCTTGCAGCACCTGGGCCTGGACCCCAACAGCAAGAAGCCGGCGGACTACGCCAAGGCCGAAGCGCTGATGATGAAAATCCGTCCGCACATCACCTACTTCCACTCATCCAAGTACATGGCTGACATCGCCAACGGTGATATCTGCGTGGCGGTGGGCTACTCCGGCAGCTTCTCCCAGGCGGCCAACCGCGCCAAGGATGCCAAGAACGGCGTGACGGTGGACATGCGTCTGCCCAAGGAAGGCGCGCCGATCTGGTTCGACATGCTCGCCATCCCCAAAGGCGCGAAAAACCCGGACGACGCCTACACCTTCATCAACTATTTGCTGCAACCACAGGTGATCGCGCCGGTCAGCGATTTTGTCGGTTATCCGAACCCGAACAAAGACGCCACCGAGATGGTCGACCCGGCGATCCGCGGCAACCCCAACCTGTACCCGACCGCGGCGGCGATGACCACGCTCTACACGTTGCAACCGTTGCCCAGGGATGCCGAGCGTGCGCGTACGCGGGCCTGGACGCGGATTAAATCGGGTCAGTGAGGCGTACTGGAGATTGCTTGCGCTGGGCTGCGGAGTAGCCCTTTTTGTGAGCGCTTCGCGCTCAAGCGCGAGCAAGCTCCCTCGCCACGGGTTTTGCATGAACCAAGCGCGCTATACATAGTTACCACCTTCCCTGGCTTGTGCCGCCCTAGCATGGAGTCCCCCAGCGTTTCGCTCCGGGACTCCACGTCGCACAAGTCAGGGAGACTCCGATGACACCAAGCTCTACAAGCACACGCCTCACCCCCGCAACCGACCCCAAGGACGCCGTGCTCAACCGGTTGCTCGCCGGCCCCACCTACCCCGAGGTGGCCGCCATCCTCCTGCGGGACGGCCTCAAGAAGCTCTACCCCACGCTCAACCTCGACCCCCACACCACCGTGGTCGGCGAGCCGCACTGGGACATCGTCGACGACGAAATCGTCGAGCGCCAGACGCGTTATGAAACCCTCAGCGACATGCTCGCCGGGTTGTTGAACGACAGCGGCCCGACGCTGCTGATCGAAGGGTTGCACTTTCTGACCCAGCTGCCCCTCACCACGCCTGATGTGCATTTGCCGGTGCGTATCGACCAGATCGGGCGGCTGATCAACGAGCTGCAGCCGGCCATGCTGACGGCCTGCCAGGAGCAGCAATTGGCCTATTGGAATGCCTCCGTCGGCGATGCCGGCCCGCGCTGGCATGAACTTTCCAGTGCGTTGCGCACGGCTTGGGACGTTCGGCGGGTCAAGGGTTGGAGCGAGGCTGAATGTGCCATGGCCAGGCATTTGTTCCGTTATCCCGACCGGCAAGGCCGCCAAGACAATAACCTTTATGACGCCCATGCCTATCTGATCGACATCGACGGCATCGATGGCGATCAAGTGCAACGCATGGATGACAACACCATCGTGGTGCTGATCGGCAAGATCGACAACAAGGAAGTCATCCTCAAGTACTCGATCGTCAACGGCTATGAGAGGTTCGAGACCCAGCAGGCCTTGGGGCAATCGCTCCCCGCCCATTTGGCCCCGGACAGCTACCGGAAAATCCAATGGCGGCTGTATGAGCCCGACGGCAATATTTTCGATTACAAGGCCTGCGGGATGATCGCCGAGCAGGTCAAGATCATCGGCACCTCCAACGCTCCGGACATGTTGACGTTCCGCGAAAACAGCCAGGCCTCCAGCGTGGATACGACCGACGACCTGGTGGAGGTCTGGTTTCAAAAACAGATGCCCCATTGGTTGCAGGCGGCGTCGCCGTCCGACCAGGTGCTGTTTGCCCAGCACATGAAGAACCTGTCGATCTTGAGCCACGCCCACGCCGGCAAAACCTACCTGGACGATATTCCCGCCATCAAGGCCTTTGCGTTGAACACGCTGAAAACCCAGATGACCGCCGACCATGCCGATGCCGCGAAACTCGATCTGGAAACCATCGAGATCGAGGTGCGCAGCCCGGTCATCTGGGGCAGCTTTGTGGTGCCCGGCAGGGTCGACACGGCCCGGTTCAGCCTGGTGGAGCTGGCCTTGCAAAACCTGATCGCGCTGCCCTTGGGCAACAAAACCGTCAGGTCGCAGGACGACAGTGAGCTGCCCGAATGGATGACCGTGGCCTACCTCGAAAACCTCATCACCCAAGTCGATATCGGTCGCGTTTATCCTGAACTGATCAGGAGCAAGTTGCTCGACGACCCGACGGAGTCGGCCCGCCGCGAAAAACTCTACACCGACCAGTTACGCATTCAGTTGCCGATGCTGGCCCTGGAAAGCAAGATCCGTGGCCAGGGTGACCTGGACGAAAAGGGCTACCGTTACGTCGCCGCCCTGATGGAGCCTGACGAAACCGATCGCAAGGTGGACGGCAACCTCATCGTCCTGCGCCAATTGGCCTTCGTCCCTGAGTTGCAACTGGGCAGCTCGGAGGACGTGGTCACCAATATGTTCGTCATCGGCCCCCAGGATTCGAACGCCGGGCCCTGCCTGTTGTATCGACCGATGCTCGAACCGCAGTTGTGCCAATACCCGTCGTTCAGCAACCTGCTGTATGCGATCAGGCAAACGCCTACCTTGCGCCAATCGGTGCTGGCCTGGTTGCCCGATGGGGTGCGTGACGATTACGGCCGGTACGTGTTCCCGGACCTGCTGCCCTCCCCCTGGAGTATCGTGGCGTTCGTGGCCGCGCCGTTGACGTCCCTGGCCAATAGCGGCCCCATCGGCTTGACCGACAAGACCCTGGGGGCAGATTTCCTGCCGCGGTTGTTCAAAGCCAACGCCGATGCCTTGGTCGAATTGGCCGACCGTGAATCGATCTCCAATCACGAGAATCGCTGGCAAACCTTTAAGCGTGCCGGCTGGCTGATCCTGAACCTGGCCTTGCCTTACCTGGGAACGGCGGTCGGCACCGCTGCGTGGCTCTGGCAGATCCTCGACGATATGGAGCAGCTGACACAGAACCGCGAAGGGGCCGACAGCCAGGCCAAGTGGGAGACGTTCACCGACCTGCTGTTGAACATCGCCTTGGCTATCATTACCCACACCCTCGACCGCGCCAGGGCCGCCCGACGTCCGCGCCGGCCAGAGGCGCCGGAGGTGGTGCCGGGGGTGGTGCACGAACTGGAAAACCTGCCCAAACCCAAACCTGAGTTCGTGATAGAGCAACGGGCACCGCTTGCCAGCAAGGCGTTGGCGACCGAGCACTACGAGACCATTCGTTCCAGCGGCGCCTTGATGGGCCGGTCGAGGCAGAGCGCCAAGCTGCTCGACAGCTTCAGCCTCGACGCGCCGCAAGGCCCAGAACGCCAGACCGAGGGTGCGCTCAAAGGGCTCTATGAGCAGGCCGGCGACTGGTACGCCAACCTGGCCGGCAAATGGTTCAAGGTGTTGGTGGAGGGCGAACAGGTGTCGATCATCGATGAGAAAAACCCAGCGCGCGCGGGCCCTCCCCTGATGGCTGATGCACAGGGCGAGTGGCACGTGGATACGCGTCTGCGCCTGCGCGGCAGCGGGTCGCAAGGCGTCAGGCAGAAAGTTATCGCCCAGGCGACACGTCGCCGAATCGAGCTGTTGCTCGAGCTGAACCTGTTCGAAGCCAAGAAGCCGCAGCACCAGAAGCTGCTGACCATGCAGGCCCAGGAAATGAACGAGGCGACGGGTGCCGCCAAGGAGACCAAGCGCGACACCTACGTCAGCACCTTGAAAGCGCAGCGGGAAAACTACGAACAAGCCTTGAAGATCCTCTTGGAGTGGCCGGTGTTCCAGTCACGGCCCGACTACCCTCGCACCCGGCTCGGCTACTTGAACGCGCAGGTCAATTTCACCTTCGTGGAGATGGATGCGCTGAACGAACGTTTCACCCCAGTCATGGGCAAGGCCAAGGCCATGATCACCTCCGGGGTCAAGGTGCTGGAGCAAGCGCATATCGACACCGCCGAGAGCATGGTCCGCGTCGGTGACGACATGATCGAGCGCCTGGACTACATGGAGACCCGCTTCACCGAGCTCAAGGAGGTGGGCCACGAAGGCTTCGAGTTTGTCCGGCGACACCGCCGGAAGATGCCGCTGTACACGAGTGACGACCTGCAACTGATCAAGATCGACATGTTTCGCCACCTCTGCCTGTCCCTTGAAAGCGTCGAGTCGATGCCCGAAGGCTGGGAGGCTATCAACCAGATCGTCGATAACGCCACCGTGGCGTACCAAAGCCTGCGCGACGCGATCAATGAGCGCAGCGTGATCCGCCTGGACGAGCAGATCGACGCCTTCGGCAGCCTGATCGAACAGTTCACGGCCATCGACGAACATCTCCAATACCTGGCCAATGAATACAAGACCAGCATCCGCCCGATACAACTCACTCGATTGCGGACCGGGATCGGCCTCGCCAAGAAACGCACCTTGCGTCATTTGGCGGCGGCCCTCGATGAACGAAGCAACCGGCGCGTCGCAAGCTCGCCTTATGACCTGCGCCCCAGACCGCGGAAAAAATTCATCCGGGCACGCTTCTGGGGGCTCGTCAGTGGCGAACCGCGTTTGTCCAAAACCCTGGAGGAAACCGATTGGGTCGACGTGAAGAACCCGTTTTCGGGAGAGATCATCGTCACGTTCCACCGCAAGGAAACCGGCGAATGGATTCCTCACGTCAAGCCCGACGCCACGCCGGCCGCCGTCCCGGCATTGGCCACCAGCATCAATAAGGGCACCGACCTGATCAACGGCCTGGCGGCGTTCAAGGCACAGATCGAGCAAACCGTAGAGCAGACGCACCAAACACCCGCCGGTATCGGGATGATCCTCAATGCCCATGCCGGCAGGATGGAAAAAGTCAGCGCCGCCATTCAGAAGGCCCTCGACCAGGCGCAAGGCGTCGAGTCAAACGAGACCGCGGAGCTTCCCGCCGTACAACGGCGCTCGGCCGAGGCCTTGCGCCTGCAATTGGAGAAGGAGGCGAGCACTCTGTATGTGCTGGGGTTTGAAACCGTACTGAACGTCATCAAGCGCCGCCCACCGACCATGAGTGGCGTTATCTGGCTGAAAAGCCGCAACCAGATTTCCATCACCAAACAAAAGACCCGGCAACGCATCAAGACCCCGCCCTACGGCTACCTCGACCGGTATGAGATCAAGGACCTGAAAACCAATAAAACGCTGTGGTTCGCCGATTTCCGCTACTCGACCAACTGGGTGCCGGCCTATGCGTTTCTGTCCGGGCGCTTGAAAACCCTTGAGCAAATCGACCAGAAGGCCTCCCCCCTCATCCCCACCAAGGCGTTCAACCAGCGGCAATTGATCGACCATTACCGCAGTGAAATTGCCGCGGACCAAGCCAGGGAGGTGTTCTTCCAGAAAAAACACGGGTGACCTGAGCGCTGTACCGCTGCGTATACATAGTTACCACCTTCGCTGTCATGCCCCTCCCTAGCATGGAACCCCCGAAGCACTCGGTTTCGGGGGTTCCACGTATCACCAGACAGGGAAAGCCAGATGACAGAAACCGTCACAACCACCATGAGTTTTACCTCCGAAGTCACCCTCAGGGAGGCGGTGCTCAATCAAATGCTTGCAGGGCCCACCTCCCCGGAGGTTGCCAGCCTGCTGCTGAGCAAAGCCCTCAAGAGAATGTACTCGACGCTGGACCTCGATCCACACAATACGGTGGTCGGCGAACCGAATTGGGACGTCGTCGACGGCAACATCGTGGAGCTTCCCACCCGCTATAAATCCCTCAGCGATCTGTTGGCCGAGCGCGTGAGTGAGAGCGAGTCGACCTTGCTGATCGAAGGACTGCATTTTTTGACAAAGCTGCCCCTCACTTCTCCGCCGGTGCATCTGCCGGTGCGTATCACCCTGATCGGACTGCTGATCAACGAACTGGTCCCCGCCATGGCGTCCGCTTTCCAGGAACAACAACTGGTGTACTGGAACACCCCACTCGGCACGGCCGGCCCACGCTGGCATGAGCTTTCCAGCAACCTGCGCAAGATCTGGAACGTCAGCCAGGTCCGGGGCTGGACGGCAACTGAATGCGACATGGCCAGGCAGTTGTTCCTTTACCCGGACCTGCAGGACCGCAAGCGCCACGACCGCTATGACAGCCATGCCTATTTGATCGATATCGATGAAATGGACGGCGATACGGTCAGACGCGTGAACGAAAACTCGATCGTGGTCTTGATCGGAAAGATCGACCGCAAAGAAGTCATTCTTACGTACTCGCTGCGCAACGGTTATGAGAAGTTCGCTTCACAAGACGCGTTGGGTCAATCGCTGCCGACTCATCTGAACAGCGCCAAGCGCACACAAATCCAGTGGCGGCTGTATGAGCCCGACGGCAATGTGTTCGATCACAAGGCCTGTGGGCTGATCGCCATGCAGGTCAAAGTCATCGGGGATCCCGGGTTCCTGGAAGGCCTGATCACCGACGAGCGCGAACAGGCGGACAACGACGGACCGGACCGGGCTAACGAACCTGCCGAGGACTGGTTTCAGAAGCAGATTCCCGGTTGGTTGCAAGCCGCGCCGACATCCGACCAGTTCCTGTTCGCCCAACACCTGAAAAACCTGTCGGCGCTGGGCAGTGCCCATGCCGGCAAGACCTACCTGGAGGGTATTCCCTCCATCAAGCAGTACACGTTGAACAGGCTCAAGCAGCAGATGTTATCGGACCATGCCGACGCCTCGACCCTCGACCTGGAAAGCATCGAGGTCCAGATACGCAGCCCGGTGGTCTGGGGGACGTTCGTGGTCCCCGGCAAAATCCAGACCACGCGGTTCAGCCTCGTTGAGCTGGCCTTGCAAAACCTGATTGCGCTGCCCCTGGGGGACAAAATAGTCAGGTCACTCCACGGCCATGCATTGCCCGAATGGATGACCGCCGATTACGTCGAAAGCCTCGTCACCCAAATCGACATCGGTCGCGTTTATCCCAACCTGATCAAAACCCAACTCCTCGACGATCCGGCCGAATCCACCCGCCGCGAAAGCCTCTACACCGCTCAGTTACGCATCCAGTTACCGCTGCTGGCGCTGGAGAGCAAAATCCGGGGCCTGGGGGACATCGATGAACGGGGTTACCGTTATGTCGCCGCGCTGATGGAGCCCAAGGCATCCGAGCGCCAGGTCGATGGGCAAACCATCGTCCTGCGCCAATTGGCGTTCGAATCCAAGCATGCACTGAGCACCTCGGCAGACGTCGTCACCAACATGTTCGTGATCGGCCCGAAAGAGCCGGATGCCGGCCCCTGCCTGCTTTATCGACCATTGCTTGAGCCGCAGCTGTGTCAGTACCCGGCGTTCAGCAACCTGATCTACGCCATCCGGCAAACCGCCTCCTTGCGCCAATCGGTACTGGCGTGGCTGCCCGATGGGGTACGTGCCACTTACAGCCGGTTCGTTTTCCCCGGCGCCCTGCCTTCGCCTTGGGCCATTGCGGAGTTTGCGGCCGACCCTGTGTCGTCGTGGCTCAATAGCGCCCCCATCGGTTTGAGCGAGAAAACCCTGGGGGCTGATTTCCTGCCGCAGTTGTTCAAAGCCAACGCCGATGCCTTGGTCGAGCTGGCCGATCGGCAATCGGTGTCCAACAGCGAAAATCGGTGGGCCACCTTCAAACAGGCCGGCTGGTTGATTTTCAATCTGGCGCTGCCTTACCTGGGCAGCTCCGTGGGTACCGCGGCCTGGCTCTGGCAAATCCTGGACGACCTTGAAACGTTGACCCAGAGCGACGAAGCCTCCAACCGCCAAGCCACTTGGGAAGCCTTCATCGACCTGCTGCTGAACATGGCCATGGCGATCACGACTCACGCCATCGACCGCGCCAGGGAAAACGCGGACAGCCGTCGACCGGCGGCGCCAGCGGTCGTTCATGAATCGCAAAGCCCGACAAAACCTGAACTCGTGATCGAGCGGCTCGCCCCGTTAACGCAAAAGAAACCGTCACCTGAGCACTATGACGCCATCCGCGCTAGCGGTGCCTTGACAGACCAACCCGCAAAACGCGCCAAGCTGCTTGAATCCTTCAGCGTGAGCGAACCTGAAAACGCCGAACAGCCCATGATCGAAGGCGCGCTCAAAGGGCTCTACCAGCAGGGCGGGAACTGGTACGCAAAAATCGCCAGCCAGTGGTTCGACGTAACGGTGGAGGGCGAGCATGTGTCCATCGTCGATGCAAACGAGCCCACGCGCACCGGCCCTCCACTGATCAATGATGCGGCAGGCGAATGGCGTGTCGACACTCGCCTGCGTTTGCGCGGCAGCGGGTCAAAAGGTGTCAGGCAGAAAGTCATCGCGGATGCGAAACGCCTCAGTAACCGACTGCTTGCCGAACTGAACCGGTTTGAGGAAAGGAAAACCCAGAACCAGAAGCTGCTGACCATGAACGCCAAGGAGATGAGCCAGGCATCGGGCGCTTCCAGGGAAGCCCGGCGCAACGTTTATTTGAGTACATTGAAAACCCAGCGGGAAAGCTATGAAGAAGCGTTGGAGATCCTGATTCAGTGGCCCGTCTTCCAATCGAGGCCCGACGCACCTCAAGCCAGGCTCGGTTACCTGAACGCGCAAATCAACTTCACGTTCGAAGAGATAGACACCTTACAGGAGCGATTCGCCCCGGCCCTGAAAACCGCCGTGGACATGACCACCTCGAACATCGAGCACGTGGAGCAAGAACACGTTGATGCCGCCGACAGCATGATCAGGATCGGTGACGACATGATCGAGCGCCTGGATTACATGGAGACGCGCTTCTCCAGGCTGAGGAAGGTCGGGCGCGAAGGCGTTGAACTGCTCCGACAACACCGGGGGAGGATGCCGTCCTACACGAGCGATGCGATCCGGCTCATCCAGTTGGACATGTATCGCCACCTCTGCTTGTCACTGGAAAGCATCCCCGACATTCCCGAAGGCTGGGCCGACATGAACCAGCTTGTCGATAACACCACGATCGCATTTCAAAGCCTGCACGACGCCATCGATGAACGCAGCGTGATCCGCCTGGACGAGCAGATCGATACATTCGGCAGCCTGACGGAGCAGTTCACCGCCATCCAAGAGCATCTCCAATACCTGGGCGAGGAATACAAGGACAGCGTCCGTTCAACCGAACTCAATCGACTGGGCAGGCAGGTCGGCAATCTTAAAAAACGGGCGTTGAATCAGTTGGCCCGCGCCCTCGATGAAAGAAGCAACCGGCGAAGCGAAGCCGGCCCTTATCGGGAACGCCCAAGGCCCAGGAAGAAATTCATCCGGGCGCGTTTTTGGGGCCTGGTCAGCGGGGAACCCCGTTTGACCAAGACCCTGGAAGAAACCGATTGGGTCGATGTCAAACACCCTCTCACGGATCGCATCATCGCCACCTTCCATCGCAAGGAAACCGGCGAGTGGCTGCCCCATGTGAATACCGATACGCCGTTGGCCGTCCCGGCGCTGGGCACCAGCATCACCAAGGGCAAGGCGCTGCTCGACGGATTGATGGCGTTCAAGGCGCAGGTCGAGCAATACACGAAGAAACCAGAGCGGTCGCCCACCGGTATCGGCCTGCTTCTGAACGCACACGCCAACCGAATGGAGAAAGTCGCCATCGCGATCACCAAGGGCCTGGACAATGCGTCGAACGAAACGGTGGGCATTTCGGCAGATCAACAACGTGTGGCGCAATCCACGCGCACGGCACTCAAGAAGGCATCGAAAACCCTTCACGACGAAAGCTTCGAAACCGTACTGAACGTCATCAAGCAACGCCCGCCGACCATGAGCGACATCATCTGGCTTAAGAGCCGAAACCAGATTTCCATCACCAAGCAAAAAAATCGACAACGCATCAAAGTCCCTGTGCATGGCTATCTCGACCGATATGAGATCAAGGACCTGACCACCAATAAGACTCTCTGGTTTGCCGATTTCCATTACTCGAGGAACTGGGTGCCGCCTCATGCGTTCCTTTCCGCGCGTTTGAGAACACCTGAGCAGGTCAGTCAAGGGATAAGCGTCGAGTCCACCCAGGCACTTAATCAGCGGCAACTGATGGAGCATTACCGCAGCGAAATTGCCGTGGATCAGGCCAAGGAAGTGTTTTTTTCAAAACAATCATGACGGTAAAAACCAGGGCATCCACAGATGTCCTGGTTCCGCGTCTTCAGATTTTCCAGGCAGTTGCCAGGTTCGCCAGCGCGACGGCTATCGCCGCTGGCGGGACCGCTGCGAACCCCAGCACCAAGCCGGCGCGTACCTGGGACGACGTTGTCGCCGGCAACCAGTAGCTACTCAAGCCATTGACTTCCACGCCTGCGCTGACCGCTTGGGCGATCAGCTCGTGCTCACGTTCAATGCTGTCCACCGGCACCGTGACATGGAGCCCGGCCACCACCGTGGGCATGGCGCCGACACCCGCAACGGCCTTCGGCCAGCCCGCCAGCAACGCGTCCCGCCGGGCCAGGGCTGCCCTGCGCATCCGCCGGATATGCCGCTGGAAATGCCCGGCGGCCATGAACTCGGCCATCACCGCCTGGGTGCTGACTTCGGAGTGGCGCACGTCCACGGCGCGGCGCCGGGCGAAGGCGTTGACCAGGCCTGGCGGCAGCACCAGGTAGCCCAGGCGCAAGGCCGGGAACGCCACTTTGCCGAACGTGCCGACGTAGAGCACCCGCCCCTGGCGATCCAGTGCCGCCAAGGGCGCCAGGGGCGCGCCGCTGTAGCGGTACTCGCCGTCGTAGTCGTCCTCGACGATCCAGCCGTCGTTGCGTTCGGCCCAGGCCAGCAGTTCCAAGCGCCGTGGCAGGCTCATGACGACCCCGGTCGGATACTGGTGGGACGGGGTGACGTAGGCCAGCCGACAGTGGCTCAACCCATCGAGCGCCGTGCAATCCAAACCATCGCCATCCACCGGCACGCCCCGGACATCGGCACCGGCAACGGCGAACGCATGTCCGGCCGCGCGATAGCCGGGATTTTCCACCGCCACGACGTCGCCCGGGTCCACCAGCAGCTGTGCACAAAGGCTGATGCCCTGCTGTGCGCCACTGGTGATCACAATTTGTTCAGCCGTGCAGTGCAGCCCCCGGGAGCTGCGTAAATAAGCGGCGATCAGCCCGCGCAAGCGCGCATCCCCTTGGGAATCGCCATAACACAGCTGTTGCAGGTCCGGCTTGCGCCAGAAAGCCGCATTCAGCTTGGCCCAGACGTCGAAAGGGAACAGATCGAAAGCCGGCACACCGACCCTGAATGCTCGCGGCGGGCCACTGGGCGGCTGGGGCAAATGGTGGTTTTCGACACGATTCAACGCACCGCTGTGGATAACTTTACTGGATGGAATCACAGGCAAATCGAGCCAGTCTGTGGATAAGGCTGTGGGTAAGCCTGTTGAAAACCCTGTGGATACTTTTGTGGATATGTTTTTCAGCGGCAATGTTGTCGAGGACAGTTTCGCCACGTAAGTACCGTCACCGACCCGCCCCTCGATGAAACCCTCGGCGTAGAGCTGGTCGTAGGCGCGCACCACACTGTTGCGCGAGATCGACAAGGCCGCCGCCAGATCGCGGCTGGCCGGCAGGCGCGTGCCGCTAGCCAGGCGTCCGTCCAGCACTCGGGCACGCAATGCCTGGTACAGCTGACGGCTGAGCCCCTGGCGGCGATCCAACTCGATGCCAGCGGGGTTGAATGACAGTGGCGGCACGGCGTTGTGCATGACAGCCCTCAGCAATGGACCTATCGAATTGGCCAGAAGTGGCTCTTACAACAGACCAATAGCCTGCCTAGGATGCTCGCATTCGCCAAGGAAAATCGTCATGTACAACCCCAAAGCCTTTGCCGTCGACGACCTGCCCCAGTTGCACCAGATGATGAGTGATTGCCGCCTGGCCGTGTTGGTCACCCACGGTGAACACGGTTTGCAGGCCAGCCATTTGCCGCTGTTGCTGGACACGCAACAGGGGCCGAACGGCAGCCTCTACGGGCACATGGCCCGGGCCAATCCACAATGGCGCGACCTGGAAGCCGGCGCCGAGGCCCTGGTGATATTCGCCGGTGCCGAGGCCTACGTCAGCCCGGGCTTCTACCCGAGCAAGGCTGAACACGGCAAGGTCGTGCCGACCTGGAATTACGTGGCCGTACACGCCTATGGCAGCGCCGAGGTGTTCAGCGACGCCCATCGCCTGCGCAACCTGGTCAGCGCCCTCACCGACCGCCACGAAAGCGCTCGCGCCCAGCCCTGGAAACTCGATGACGCACCGGCCGAATACATCGACAGCATGCTCAAGGCCATCGTCGGCTTCGCCCTGCCCATCCAGCGCCTGGAAGGCAAGCGCAAGCTCAGCCAGAACCGCAGCCCCGAGGATGTCGCTGGGGTACGCAATGGCCTCGCCACCAGCCCCGATCCACAGGACCGGGCGCTCGCCCACCTGATGCCTGAACAATCGACCAAGGAGTGAACATGAGCCAACTCGACATCCGCCGCGTCAGCGCCGACGATCACGCCGCCTGGCTGCCGTTGTGGCACGCCTACCTGCGCTTCTACAACACCGAACTGCCGGAGGCGGTCAGCCAAAACACCTGGCAGCGCTTGCTCGATGAGCGTGAACCGACCCATGCTGCCCTGGCCTGGAATGGCGACACGGCGGTGGGCCTGGTGCACTTTATCTATCACCGCTCGAACTGGAGCATTGAGAATTCCTGCTACCTGCAAGATTTGCTGGTGACGGAACAGCGCCGTGGCACCGGCGTAGGTCGCCAGCTCATCGAGTTCGTCTACGCCACCGCCAAGGCCGATGGCTGCTGCAAGGTGCACTGGTTGACCCACGAAACCAACGCCACGGCGATCCAGCTGTACGAGCGCATCGCCGAACGCCCAGGCTTCATTCAATTTCGCAAAGCCCTTTAAGGAGCGCCTTATGTCGACTTCACTCGCTGATTGGAAAGGTGTCCCGGCGCCGTCTGCGCAATTGCTCGAAGGGCGTTTCATCCGCCTGGAAAAACTCGACCCGGCGCGGCATGCCGATGGCCTGTGGCAAGCCCTCGAAGGCCCCGGCGCCGACCCGAAACTCTGGGATTACTTGCCCTATGGCCCGTTCAAGGATCGCGGCGCGTTCGATGCATGGCTGAACAACCACGCCGCCAACACCGACCCGTATTTCTTCAGCGTGATCGACCGCGCCAGCGGCGAGGTGCAGGGCATTCTCAGCCTCATGTCCATCGTCCCGGCCCAGGGTCGCATCGAGATTGGCCACGTGACCTTCGGCGCGCCGATGCAGCGCTCGCCGAAAAGCACCGAGGCGGTTTATCTGCTGGCCAAGGAGTCGTTCGCCCTGGGTTATCGTCGCCTGGAGTGGAAGTGCAACAACGCCAACGCTCGCTCCAAATACGCTGCCGAGCGGCTGGGGTTCACGTTCGAGGGCGTGTTCCGCCAACACATGGTGGTCAAGGGCCAGAACCGCGACACCGCCTGGTACTCGATGCTGGACTCGGAATGGCCCACCATCGGCGCCGGGTTCGAGCGCTGGTTGAGCGACGAGAACCAGCGTGAGGACGGGCAAGTGCGTGGTTTGGTGGAGTGTCGATCCTAAGTCAGCTACCGACCACCTACCCTATGGCGGACTGTAATCCCCTCGCCACGGTTATTGGCTGGAAACCCAATACCCGCCACACCACCACCCCTGTGGCGAGGGCCCTTGTTACGGTACATCACTCGGGTATCGGCGTTTTGCGTGTAGCCAGGAATGATCGAAGCGATTCGGGGGTCACCCCCGGTCCGACGTATTGCCAGGCCCAGTCCGGTATCGTTCCATGACGACTCAGGTAAAGCGCGAGCGTCAGGCGGCTGTGTTCGGCAAACGTTCCTGGAAAGTCAAAGTTGTGCAGAAGTGCCAGGACCTGTCTCGGGGTTACGTTATAAGTGCCGAGAATAACCTGATGGGCGCGGGCTTCATCGGCGGCAAGGCCGTCGATCAACGCGCTGGTGAACGCCGACTCGGAACTCAGCGAATCAGGCCGCGCCAGTGTTTGCCGGATATTCTCATCGCTGAACTGCGGCCCCACCAAGTCTTCCCAGATTCTCCGGGCGCTACGCGCAGAGATACCGGGCATGGTTTGAATGGATTGCCAGAGGTACGGGACCTCGAACAAAACCGCGATCCGGCTGTTGGGAACCCTCTGCCCTGTCATGGTGAACAAACCCGTGGCATTCGACATATTGCTCTTATCGAGATAACGCACGCCTTGGAGAAAATCCCAAAATTCCACTAATTCATTCTGACGGTAAACAAGGTTGCGTAGATTGCTATCACTGAACGGCCCCATCCAATCAATGTCAATGCGGCCCCATCTCACCAACTCTTGATAACGGCTGCTGGCATATTCGGCAATGATTTGAAGTCGCGTGTTATTCAATGCCGGATTACGTATCCATGCCGCAAGATTCTTCACCGGAAACAGGCCGCCCAAATTGGAACCGATCACGGGACTGCGCAGCAGGATCTGGGCCCGCCTCAACAAGGCGGGGTGACGCCCGAGGGTCACAGTGAGCAGGTCCGTGAGGTCCTCGACCCTGTCGTAGTATTTGAACTGGTCCATCAGATCATCGTCGTCGATGACCTTGCCCGTTTCATGCTCGTATCGACTACTCACTTTTTCGAGATCATCGTGATCTACCAGATACTTACCATCGAGTAGTTCTTCGAGCTGATCGGGATTGAGCCGACCATGCACGGCTTCATCGTATTTGACGAAGGCCATGTCATTGCGAGGATGATGGTCTGTCAGGTCACGGGCCCTGATACCGTACTCAAGCATGATGTGCACCACGTCCTGAGTGAGCATGAGGTATTCATTATTGAGCAGCTCGGCGATTTCCCGACTGTTGATGGGCTGCAGCAGCACATCCTCGAAGAACGCCTGCAAGGCCTGATCCTTTTGCGCGTAATACGGAATGCTGCTCAGCGCCAAGATTCCCGGCGGGCGGGGTGATAAAAATTTCCCAATGTATTGCAGGATCTCCGGCGGCAAGTCAGCCACTTGGGCCTGGTTCAATACCCTGCGCTCCATTTCTCTTGCATACAGGTCCAAGTAATTGCGCAGCGGCTGGAACAAGCCATTTGGATTGTCACCGCCATAGATGATTCGGGTGAGATCGAGCACGGCCGACTGGTCCATGATATCTGCCAGCGTCCGTGCATTATCAGAGAGCGCTTGCTGAAGCCCGGAGGGTTGCGCCACCAGGTAGTCGCCCACCTCCGGGTGCAGATCGATGTAATCGGCCAGGTCGTTGCGCAATCCCTGCATCGAAAACCTCTCCGACGCCAGCCCCTCGTTCAGTCCCCGGGCGGTGGCATTGAAGAAGCAGTCTCCGTTGGCATCGAACTCGACGACCTCTTCCCCCAACATCAGGTTGTAATGGTTCTCACCGATTCGGCTCAAAACGACATCGGTGTCTGATCGAAGCGGATGATTAATCTCCGGATAAGCCCGTTCACTCTGTCCCGGCGTAAAACGCACTGACCAGTCTTGACGGTCCGGTCTTTGCTCGATGATCAACAAGCTGCGGTTGCGTGGCCAATTCGGCAGCCGGGTAATGAGGGCCGGGACCAGATCCATGATCTCGACGTCCCACTCGCCAGACGTGCGCACCAGATCGGCAGCGGTGCGAGACGATGTGGCAGACCTCTTGGGATTCGAGGGGCCTGGCTGAGGGGACGTCGCCCGCGAACGCTTGCCACCGCCCCAACCATGGCCTACCGAGCGCCACTCCCCATCGGGCATCCGCGCCACGGTACTTCTGCTCACGCCACTGGAGCGGATGCTCAACCCCGTGACAGGGTCGACGATGTTGGCCTCGGTGGCCCTCAACCGCGTATGGTCGTGCACCCGGAACACCGTCCCGTCGGGTTGCCGCACATACACCGGACGGGTCACGCTCCCCGTGGCGTTCTGAGTGATCGTGGGGCGATAAAACCCCTGGGGATCCGGGGTGACGCCTTGCAGCAGCGAGGTATCCGTCACCGCATAACGGCGATAGAGCGCCTCCTCCAGCGGCAGCCCGCCCAGCGCTTCGGCCTGGTTTGGGCGAGCCGTCATCGCCAGGAAAGTGGACCGGCCGCGTACCGGCACGTTCACCCCACCGGCCAGCCCTTTCTGCACATGGTTTGCCACGCGATCGACGAACGCCAGGGTGGGCAGGTTCGTGGGCACGGCACCGGTCCTGAGCACCAGCAGACCTGTGTTGATGGCGCGCTTGAGCATCTGGAAACCGGGCACCAGCAGCAGCCCGGCCAAGTCAAAAATGATCTCGACCGCCATCATCGCCAGCTTCGCCGCGGTTTGATGACTGATGTCCCGGTTGCTGTTGGAGCGGTGATCCGCGTAGGCGCTTTGGAAGTCGACGTAGGCTCGGTGGAGCTCTTCAAAAAGATCGCCATTGAGCAACACCCCACGAACCAGCGGACGACCGCCCTGCTGCCCCAATGAACGCTTTATCTGCGTGGGGTCCAGCGTGGAAATACGCGAACGGAAATATGCCTGCCATTCCTTTTTCGGCAACAGCTCGACAATACCGTCGCTCAGGTCGGCGAACTCACGAAAATCATCGCCACCGGGGCTGTCCGGGAAATAAACGCCCACGGTGCCCTGGATATCCGGGCCGTCCTGATCGGAAAAAATCAACACACCATCGATACTGACTGCATTGTTGAGCGCATCTTGCTGCCCACCCGCCCCCACGCTGCCGCCCAGCACCAAGCCATGGACACAGACCTTGCGCCCATCGACCAAGGCCCGCCCCGCCGCTGTCGGCGAACGCAGCACCGTGTCCAGCCAGAAAGCCACCCGCTTGCGTGACCTCGGTGGGTCGAAAGCCTTATCGAGCACGGTGGTCTTGAACACTTCGTCGCCCCTGAGCGAAGCCTCGTAGCCCTTGAATTGCAAATTAGCCAGATACGCCGCCTGCCAAGCGGCCTTGTAGCGAGGTCTATTCATCTCCTTGCGCAGCAGGGTTTCATAACGGCCCCCGATATCAAGTTGGTTCGCCATCTCGGCCAGTTGCTTGCCCGTCAGCGTGACAAAAAAGCCATTGGCCGGGTGTTTGACACGTTGGCCATGTCGATCGAGCAGATAAACCGGCAGGACTTCCCTCATCGCATTCGGGTATTGATGCGGGCGCAGGTTATCGAGCATCAATTGGGTCAGGCTGCTGGTGCGGAACTGGCTCGGACGGGCGCTGCCGCCCTGGAACAGCGTGACCATGGTGTTGTCCGGGTCCGGCTCAATGCCCGGGTTCACGGTGCGCTCAAGGTACTGCCTGATCTGCTGGCGCGCAAACTGCAGCAGCGTCTGGACACCGCCGCCCAAGGCGTAGACCGCCTTGAATACCTGCCCCTCCAGGCGACGATAGTGGGCCTGCTCGGAACGGGTCGCGGCCCGGTAGAAACCTGGGCGATTGTTTTCCACCAGGGTTTGCTGGCGCACCGCCAGGGGCCCGGCCAGTGCCAACATGGGCAGGCCCAGCGCACTTTCCGCACGCTGCGCGAAGGTGTTCAACGGGACCGTCTCGTTGCCTGGCGCATTCAGGACCGTTTCCAGGGCAGCGCTTTGCAACTGCAGCAGGTCATCGGCCGCGACTTCGAATACATGCCCGGACAGCTCGGAGGAAATGTCGAGGATCGTGCGCTCCTGCCCGTCGTGGGTCGGCTGCACATTGCTGATCAGGTCCTGGACCGAGCGGAAGCGCTGTATGCCGCCTTCCAGGGAGTACAGGAACAATGTCAGCCGATCGGTAAACTTGATCACCATCGCCGCGGGCCATTTCTGCGGGGCGGCCGTGCCCATGTCCAGCATCACGCTGTAGACATGGGGGATGGGGGCCAGCAGCAACCGGTCTCGGTCCGCCTTGGCGGGATGGGTGGTGATGATGTCCAGCAAGCGATCTTCATCTTTCTGCTGAATGCGCTCACTCGGTGTGAGTCCGCTGGCCGGCCCCCGATCGACTTTGTACAGATTGAAAAAATGCAGGAATCGCAGGGAAAGCCAATGCGCGAAAGCCGCAGCCGTGGTGGGTAGCTCAAGGGTGTCTTCGCGGTAGTGACGATTGCGAAACTGGGTCAAGTCGTCGCGAAACTGGCGCTTCACGCGTTCATTCGTGGTGGGGTTGGCGAGATAGAGCACCGCCTCCATGGCCCGTAGATCCTGTAAATCCAGCGGGCCGACAAACAGACTGTCGGCTTCCTTCACCGAGTCTGGGCGGGTGAAGAAACCCACGCCGCCGTCCGTGTAGGTCGCGGGCGTGTCCGCCTGCAAGCATCGCCACAGGACGTCGGTAAAACTCTCCGAGGCCGTCAGTGCACGCCCACCGTTCGAGTCAGCCTTGAAGTGGCCCACATAGCAGAAGTCCGGATCGATCTCCGCAGGTCGTGAGGCCCGTAACTTGTGCGAGGGGATCTTGGTTTGCAGCGTGTCGACCAGCAAACGCTTGAGCACGGTGTCGAACGTGGGAAGGCCGGCGAACAGACGTGCCAGTTTTGCCTGGTTGGTGTCCAGCAAGCCCAATAACCTGGCCTGCTCTTTTCCCTTGGGGCTGAGCAGGTCGCCTTGAGCCGCGCTGTCGAGGCCGCTGGGTAACACGTCGGTGGGTTTAAGGGAGACAACAGGGGTATTCGATGGCGCGCCTAGCTCATGTTCGGGAAAAATAGACATTCAAAGGTCCGGTTTTGATTGAGAAAACCGGACCCTATCCCGTCGTCGAAGCGCGAATGACATACATATGTATAGGCATCGCCGAGCAAGCGACGAGAATCGTAAGCTTGGATGTCCTGTCGGCAGCTCAGTCCAGCTGTTGCGCCAACACGGCAATATGCTCCGGCCCGATCCCGCAGCAGCCGCCCAGGTGATTGGCCCCGCGCTTGCGCCAGTCCGCCGCCCATTGCAGATAACCCGGTGGGTCGAGGTCTTCGCGCAACGGGTCCAATCCGTCGTTGGCCGTCGCTTCCTTCGGTTGCGGCGGGAAGGCGTTGGCGTAGGCACCGATGTCGATCTTCACCCCCAAGCGCTCGAAGGTGTCCCGCGCCGCATCGATGGCCGCGCCGATCACTTCCGGTTGGCTGCAGTTGAACAGCAGCACTTCGACGCCCAGTTCGGCCGCCACCGCCGCAGCGTCCGCCACCGGCTCGCCGGAACGCAGGCGTGGCACTTCATCGGTGTCTTCGTCTTTCAGGGTGAACGACAGCCAGAACGGCTTGCCGTCTTTCGGCAGGCCGGCGTGAATCGCCCGCGCTTCGACCGTGGAGCTTTGGGTCTCGGCGAGCCACAGGTCGACATGGGACGCCAGGCCGTTCACCAGGGGCGCCAGCAGTTCACTGGCGCGGGAAGCGTCGAACAGGTCCGGCCGATAGGAACCGAACAGCGGCGGCAATGACCCGGCCACCCGCACCGCTTTGCCTGAAGCCTGTACCGCCCGTTGCGCCAACTCGCCAGCCAGCGCAGCCAAGGCCTGGCCTTCGGCGGCGAAACGCGTTTCGCCAATATGGAACGGCACCACCGCATAGCTGTTGCTGGTGATCACCTGGGCGCCGCTGGCAATGTAGGCCGCGTGCACGGCTTCAACCGCCTGGGGCGCTTCGCTCAAGGCCAGGGCCGACCACTCAGGCTGCCGGAACGGCGCGCCCCGGCGTTGCAGTTCGCGGCCCATGCCGCCATCGAGAATAACTGTCGTTCCTGCGCCCATATGCGATTCACTCATAAGCTTATGAAAAATACTCACTACCGGAGTTGTTCTTATAACTATTTAATACGCACCATTCAGAGAACTACAACTTATTTTTCTAACAGGGCCTTCCCATGAAATTACCACCATTGCTGGCCCTGGGCCTGACGCTGCTGACCGCCGCTTCGCAAGCATTCGCCGGTGCCACGCTGGATCGCATCGAACAGAAAAAAGAGCTGGTCGGCGTGCTGATGGAAAGCTATCCACCCTTCTCGTTCCTCAATGACCAGAACCAGCTCGACGGTTTTGACGTGGACGTCGCCAAGGCCGTGGCGCAGAAACTGGGGGTGAAGCTGCGCCTGGAGACGCCGTCCTGGGACGTGATCGCGGCCGGTCACTGGAGCGGGCGCTATGACATCTGCATCTGCTCCATGACGCCGAGCAAGGCCCGCGCCGAAGTGTTCGATTTCCCGGTGCAGTACTACGCCTCGCCCGCGGTGATCGTGGTTAACGCCAAGGATGACCGTATCCACGGCGCCAAGGACTTGAGCGGCAAGAAGGTCGGCCTCACCAGCGCCTCCAGCTACGAGAGTTACCTGAACAAGAACCTGGTGATCGAAGGCGCCGAGGATACCCAACTGAGCTACCCGTTCGAGGACGTGCAGATCGCTCCGTACGACACCGACAACGTGGCGTTCCAGGACCTGGGCCTGGGCGCCGGCGTGCGCCTGGATGCGGTGCTGACCAACCTGGTGACCGCACAGCCGCGCCTGACCGAAGACAAGCGCTTCAAACTGGCCGGCAAGTCGCTCTACTTCGAACCGAACTCGGTGGCCATCGAAAAGGGCGATGCGCAGTGGGACAGCAAGGTGCGTGAAGTCTTTGCCCAGTTGAAACAGGACGGCACCTTGAGCAAACTCTCGCAGAAATGGATCGGCGCCGACATCACCCAATGACTTCTTTTCCACCCCCTCAGCCACCGCCACCGGTGGCTGAATCACGCCTGCAAAAAATCTTCGGTTTTCGTACCCGGCTGTACCTGACCTGGGCGGCCATGCTGGTGCTGTTCGCGAGTTTCTTCCTGAGCTTCGACCTGAAGTTCTCCATCATCCTCGACAAACTGCCGAACCTGCTGGGTGTGCACCTGGCGCCCAATGGCTTTTTGCAGGGTGCGGTGCTGACGTTGTTCCTGTGCCTGTGCTCGATCGTTGCGTCGTCATTGCTGGGCTTCATCACCGCCCTGGCGCGGCTGTCCAGCAGCGCGGTGGCGTTCGGCATCGCCAGTTTCTACGCGTCGTTCTTTCGCGGCACGCCCCTGCTGATCCAGATCCTGTTGATCTACCTGGGCCTGCCCCAACTGGGCGTGGTCCCAGGCGCCATCGCTGCCGGGATCATCGCCTTGTCGCTGAACTACGGCGCCTACCTGAGCGAAATCTTCCGCGCCGGCATTCTCGGCGTCCCCAATGGCCAACGCGAAGCCTCACTCGCCCTGGGCCTGAGCGAAACCGTGATCTTCTGGCGCGTCACCCTGCCCCAGGCCATGCGCACCATCATCCCGCCGACCACCAACCAATTCATCTCCATGCTCAAGGACTCTTCGTTGATCTCGGTGATGGGGGTTTGGGAGGTGATGTTCTTGGCGCAGTCTTATGGTCGCTCCAGCTATCGGTATATCGAGATGCTGACGACGGCGGCGATTATTTACTGGTTGATGTCCATTGCGTTGGAGCTGATTCAGGCGCGGATGGAGCGGCATTATGGGAAGGCTTATCTGAATAATCGTTGAGCTGAGGTGGGATTTTAAGGTCGCCGGACGTGCAGCCGAATCGCTAGCAAGTGAAGCTTGGAGATCACACCCACCGATGCTCCCCCCCAACACTTCCAGCGCATCGCAACCATCCTGCAACAACAGATGCGCGGCGTTGGCGAAATACTCCAGGTCATAACCCTAATGCTGCCGCGTCCGATCAAATTTGATCTGCATGACCTGTAGACGCCCCTCAGACTTCAATCAAACAGAAAGATCTACACATGCTGTAGGGCAATGCCTCAGTCCATGGAAGCCACCGCAACGATGCCTTGGTCGCAGCAAAGGCAGCCTACAGATTTCATCCGCTGTATCTTGCCCACCGCAAGGAGATGGCTGGCATCGCGTTCCGGGGTGAATTTTTAAAGTGCGGGTTCCCTTTATGAGAGACCGCACGATGCCTACCCCACCTGTGTACCCACTCCGACACCTCGCCCTGGCGATTGCCTTGGCGCTCGGTTGCGCCGATGTTTCGATGGCCCGGCAATCGACCCATGATGCTGTTGCTCCCCCCTCTGAAACAGCCCCCCAGCCGCAAACCCAACCCGAAAATTCGACCAAGGCGTCCAGCAGACCGCCCAAGTTCACGACTATGGAAGGCGAATGGTCGCGCGACATCAGTTTCAGCCATAAAGGCCGGGTTGCGGCGGACACCCAATTTCGCAACCTCGGCCAAATTGGTGCCGAAATAGAGGTTGCCGGCGACTTTCAGAACGAGGGAAGCGTGAGCAAGTCTGTTTTCGTGGACCAGACTGGCACGTTTAGCGGTCCTGGCACCGTCAACGCGCTGAAGGTGCAAGGCCAGTTGGCGGTCGACCCCGAGAGAGGGGCGCCTACGATCAAAAGGAATCTTGAATTGGCGCCAGGCGCAACATTGCTCTACGGCATCCATCCAAACGGCGGCAGCGCCACGATCAAAGTCGGCGGCACCGCGAAACTGGGCAATGCATCGCTGAAAATCGTCAACGTGCCCGGTGAATACATCGGCACCAGCAATCACGTCGTGATCGATGCAAAGAAGGTGGATGGAGAGTTCGGGGCGATCGTCAATGAACTTGCGTTCATGACAGCGACGGTGGACTACACCGCAAAACAGGTGGGCCTGACCTACACACGGAATGAAGTTCCGTTTGAAGATGCAGCAACCACGGACAACGCACGAAAATTCGTGGCCAGTATCGAGGAGCCGCAACAGGTGGCACCGCCAGAGCCAAGTCCCATTGTCGCCCCGGCCATCGCTCAGGTGTCTGCGGTTAAGCCAGACAACCATGGCGCGACACACATTCCCACCGAACCACCAAGAACCATCAATACCGCAGCACAACCCAATACCGCCATCAATGCCCTGCTCGGCACCAATATGATTACGGCGGCCAACGCCATTGATCAACTGAGTGGCTACCACACCGCTGAACTGGGCAACGCCATCTTGAGCAGCGTCGCACCGACCAGCACCGGCGTGCTCTCGGCCATGGACTCGACACAAGCAGGAAACACACGGGGCGACGGTCAGGTCTGGGTCCAGGCCATCGGTAACAACGGCCGCCTCGCCAAGCAATTGGGCAGCTATGCCCTTAAACATTCGACAAAGGGCCTGATGCTGGGAACCGACTGGGCCATCAGCCCCAATTGGCGACTGGGCATCATCGGCAGCAAGACCCAGACACGACTGGACAGCTATCAATTCGACGGAGCACTCGACAGTTGGCTCGTAGGTGCCTATGCCTTGCGTCAGGACGGTCCGCTGGCGCTGCGCCTGGGCGCTGTTTATGGCAATCATGACGGCAGCACCAAGCGCCATGTCGTGTTCAATGGATTCAGGGACCGCCTCAAGGGTCGTTACAACGCCACAACGCAACAGGTCTTTGGACAGGTCGGCTACAACCTGGACGTCGGACAATTCGATATAGAGCCCTACGTCCAAGTGGGCTACCAACGCTATCAACGCGACGCCTACTCGGAAAAAGGTGGCGACGCCGCGTTGCAGTACAACGGCCAAACCCAGGAACACTACAACAGCGAATTGGGCCTGCGCCTCGCCCGTCCTTTTGTCTTCGACCAAGGCATGCGATTGACGCCGCGCGTCGATGTCGGCTGGAAACACCTATACGGCGACATCAGGGGCAGCTCCCATCAACGCCTGGCTAACGGCGGCAATGTCTACCTCATCAAAGGAGTCGAGCTGGACCGCGACAGCCTTCTCTTGCAAGCAGGACTGGACCTGGCCGTATCGCCACGTCATACCCTGGGACTGAACTACAGCGGCGAAACAGGGCAGGACAACCGCAACGGTGCGCTGATGGGGCAGTGGCGAATGATGTTCTGACCTTCTCGCGGGCAAAAAAAAGGGGAGCACATGCCCCCCCGAGGTTAAAACGTTGTATCGAGGCTGTTCAGTCAGCCTTCGATCTCGATCAGGATCTCGCCCGGGTTGACCCGGTCGCCCTTGGCCACATGAATGGCGGTGACCTTGCCGGCGATGGCCGCCTGCACTTCGGTTTCCATCTTCATGGCTTCAGTGATCAGCACCGCTTGGCCAGCCTTCACCACGTCGCCCTCCTTGACCAGGACGTCGACGATGTTGCCCGGCATGGTGGTGCTGACATGGCCCGGCGCAGTGGCTTGCTTGCGCTTGCTGCTGCCGCCGCTGACAAACTCATTGAGCGGTTCGAACACGACCTCTTCCGGCATGCCATCGATGGACAGGTAGAAGTGACGCTTGCCTTCGGCCTTGACTCCCACACCGGTGATGTCGACGCGGTAGGTTTCGCCGTGAACGTCGATGACGAACTCGGTCGGCACGCCTTCGCCGCCCGCGGAGCTGACGCTGCCCGCCTCGGGGATCGGCAGCAGCACTTCCGGAGTCAGGGTGCCGGCGTCGCGTTCTTCGAGGAACTTGCGACCGATGTCCGGGAACATGGCATAGGTCAGCACGTCCTCTTCGGACTTGGCCAGCGCACCGATTTCGCCACGCAGCTTGGTCATTTCCGGCTTGAGCAAATCGGCCGGACGCACGTCGATCACCTCTTCGCTGCCGATGGCCTGGCGACGCAGCTTTTCACTCACCGAACCCGGCGCCTTGCCGTAGCCGCCCTGCAGGTAGAGCTTCACTTCGTTGGTGATGGTCTTGTAGCGCTCACCGGCCAACACGTTGAAGAACGCCTGGGTGCCGACGATCTGCGAGGTCGGGGTCACCAGCGGCGGGAAGCCGAGGTCTTCGCGCACGCGCGGGATCTCCGCCAGCACTTCGTTCATTCGGTTCAGTGCGCCCTGCTCTTTCAACTGGTTGGCGAGGTTGGAAATCATCCCGCCCGGTACCTGGTTGACCTGGACGCGGGTGTCTACGGCGGTGAACTCGCTTTCGAACTGGTGGTACTTCTTGCGTACGGCGTAGAAGTACAGGCCAATTTCCTGCAACAGCTCCAGGTCCAGCCCCGTGTCGAACTCACTGCCTTTAAGGGCCGCGACCATCGACTCGGTGCCCGGATGGCTGGTGCCCCAGGCGAAGCTGGAGATCGCGGTGTCAATGTGATCGGCACCGTTTTCGATAGCCTTGAGCTGGCACATCGCGGCCAGGCCGGCGGTGTCGTGGGAGTGGATGAACACCGGCAACGATTGCTCGGCCTTCAGCGCTTTCACCAGTTCGCCGGTGGCATACGGGGTCAGCAGGCCGGCCATGTCCTTGATCGCCACCGAGTCGCAACCCATGGCTTCCATCTGCTTGGCCTGGGCCACGAACGCGTCGATGGTGTGCACCGGGCTGGTGGTGTAGGCGATGGTGCCCTGGGCGTGCTTGCCGGCGGCCTTCACCGCCTCGATGGCGACCCGCAGGTTACGCACGTCGTTCATCGCATCGAAAATACGGAACACGTCGATGCCGTTGACCGCAGCCTTGGCCACGAACGCCTTGACCACGTCATCGCTGTAATGGCGATAGCCCAGCAGGTTCTGGCCGCGCAGCAGCATTTGCAAGCGAGTGTTGGGCAGCGCCGCGCGCAGTTGGCGCAGGCGCTCCCACGGGTCTTCCTTCAGAAAGCGCACGCAGGCGTCGAATGTCGCGCCGCCCCAGACTTCCAGCGACCAATAGCCAACTTTGTCGAGCTTGTCGCAGATCGGCAGCATGTCTTCGGTGCGCATGCGGGTGGCAAGCAGCGATTGGTGGGCGTCGCGCAGGATTGTGTCGGTAACAAAGATCTTCTTGGACATGGTCATACTTCCTTACAGGCCTGCGTGGGCGGCAATGGCGGCGGCGATGGCCAGGGCCAGCTCTTCGGGTTTGCGCTTGATCGAGTAGTTGGTCAGCTCAGGGTGGCTTTCAACGAAGCTGGTATTGAACTGACCGCTGCGGAATTCCGGATTGCGCAGAATCTCCTGGTAATACGCGGCGGTGGTCTTGACCCCCTGCAGGCGCATGTCATCCAGGGCTCGCAGGCCACGGTCCATCGCTTCTTCCCAGGTCAACGCCCAGACCACCAGCTTCAGGCACATCGAATCGTAGAACGGCGGAATGGTGTAGCCGGTGTAGATCGCTGTGTCGGTGCGCACACCCGGGCCGCCAGGGGCGTAGTAGCGGGTGATCTTGCCGAAGCTGGGCAGGAAGTTGTTTTTCGGGTCCTCGGCGTTGATACGGAACTGCAACGCAAAACCCCGGTGCAAGATGTCTTCCTGCTTGACCGACAGCGGCAACCCGGAGGCGATGCGGATCTGTTCGCGAACGATGTCGATACCGGTGATTTCTTCGGTGATGGTGTGTTCCACCTGCACCCGGGTGTTCATCTCCATGAAATACACCTCGCCTTCGGCGAGCAGGAACTCCACGGTGCCGGCGTTCTCGTAGCCCACTGCCTTGGCGGCGCGCACCGACAGATCGCCGATGTAGGCGCGCTGCTCGGGGGTCAGTTGCGGGCTCGGGGCGATTTCGATCAGCTTCTGGTTGCGGCGCTGGATCGAGCAGTCGCGTTCGAACAGGTGCACCACGTTGCCGAAACTGTCACCCAGGATCTGCGCTTCGATGTGCTTGGGATTGACGATACATTTTTCCAGGAACACTTCCGCCGAACCGAATGCCTTGGTGGCTTCGGAAATGACTCGCGGGAAGGCCTGTTCGAGTTCTTCGCGGCTGTTGCAACGACGGATACCGCGACCGCCGCCGCCAGACGTGGCCTTGAGCATCACCGGGTAACCTATCCGATCACCTTCGGTCAGCGCCTCTTCAATGCCCGATACGTTGCCTTCGGTGCCCGGCGTGACCGGCACACCGGCCTTGATCATGCTGCGGCGCGCTTCGGTCTTGTCGCCCATGCGACGAATGACTTCCGCCGAGGGGCCTATGAATTTGATGCCGCGTTCAGCGCAGATGTCCGCCAGCTCGGCGTTTTCCGAAAGGAAACCGTAGCCTGGGTGCAAGGCATCGCAGCCAGTTTCCACCGCCAGGTTCACCAGTTTGCGCGGGTTGAGGTAGCCGGCCAGCGGATCGGCACCGATGCTGTGGGCCTCGTCCGCACGCTTGACATGCAACGCATGGCGGTCCGCGTCGGAGTAGACCGCGACCGAGCGAATGCCCATCTCGGCGCAAGCGCGCACGATGCGGACGGCAATCTCACCACGGTTGGCGATCAGGATCTTTGTTATCAATTGGAGGTTCCCTTGAGCCGGTGATACCACGGCCTGGGTTCCAGGCCGACGCGTGACCAGATGTAACAATTGGTCGCAGCTCCACACTAGTCCTGGCTGGGGATTAACAAAAATGAATAATTATTGGGTCATGCATAAGCAAAGACTTATAGTTGCGCTATTCGTCTCACTCCAGAGTGCTTAGGAAATGCGTAAGTCATTGATGCGTATGACATTGCGTCAATTGCAGATTTTCAACGAGGTGTGCGACCTGAGGTCTTACAGCCGTGCAGCCGACGAAATGTCTCTCACACAACCGGCCGTTAGCCTACAGATTCGATCCCTGGAAGAGCTGATTGGCCAGCCCTTGTTCGAGTATGTCGGCAAAAAACTCTACATGACCGAAGCCGCCGAAGCCCTGCAACGTGCCAGCCGAGACATCTTCGGGCGCCTGGAAAACCTCGATATGCAGCTCTCGGACATGCAGGGTTCGCTGCAAGGCCAATTGAAGCTGGCGGTGGAGTCCAGCGCCAAGTATTTCGTCCCGCACCTGTTCGCTGCGTTCAAGCGCCAGCATCCGGAGGTCAACCTGAACCTCACGGTGGTCAATCGCGGCCAGGTCATCCGACGCCTCTCGGACAACCGTGACGACCTGGTGATCATGTCCATGGTGCCCCAGGACATGGGCCTGGAGTTCCTGCCCTTTCTCAACAATCCGATCGTCGCCGTGGCGCCGCCCGATCATCCGCTGTGCCACCTGGGTCCGCTGCGCTTGCAGGACCTGGAGCCCTACACGCTGCTGGTGCGCGAACCGGGGTCCGGCACGCGGCTGGCCTGCGAGGAATACTTCAAGGAGAAACGGGTGCACTTCACCCAGACGCTGGAAGTGGCGTCGGCGGAGGCCCAGCGCGAGTGCGTGGTGGCCGGGCTGGGCGTGGCGTTGTTGACGCGCCACGCCGTGAGCCGGGAACTGTCGTCCGGCGCACTCATCGAGTTGCCGGTGGAGGAATTGCCGCTGTACCGCAGTTGGTGCCTGGTACAGGCCAGGGCCAAGCGCCTGTCACCGGTGGCCCACGCCTTCCTGGCGTTCGTACGCGGCGAGCGCGCTCAGATCATCGGCCTGGTTGAGCGTTTCGACGGGAAGCCGCCGGTGTTGCCTGCCAGTAATTGAACTCTGCCGCGTCAGGAAATTCGCTGATCTCGGCCAAGAGCTGGCGCTGTTCATAGCGGTCTTCGATGGCACGACGGAACGCCATGCGGCGCTGGTCTTCCTGCTGACGACGGGTTTTGACGGCGCTGCGTTCTTCGTAGGACTGGGTCATGTCGAGACTCCCAAGACGTATACGGGAGCTTTACGATGACGGCGCGGGATGACGGTTTGGCGGCGCGAGGGTTACAGAACGATGAATTCGGGCAAACGCACCTTCTGTGCCGAACAATGCTACTCACTTAAGGCGCGCCCGATTCATTGTGGCGAGGGGATTTATCCCCGTTGGGCTGCGCAGCAGACCTCAGCTTTTCTTGTGTGCCAGGTGATTTTTAATGGCTGCTCGAGGGGCTGCTTCGCAGCCCAGCGGGGATAAATCCCCTCGCCACAGAAGTCCCCAACTTCAAGACCAGCGGTCAGTCGTCCAGCGCCTTCACCGACTTGGGCGACAGCCGCAAGCTGCGAAGGCTGCGCTTCACGCTCTTGAGGTGGTTGACCAGGCTCGGGCCACGGGCCATGGCGACGCCCATTGCCAATACGTCGATCACCACCAAGTGGGCGATGCGTGAGGTCAGTGGCGTATAGATCTCGGTGTCTTCATGCACGTCGATGGCCAGGTTCACTGTGGAAAGCTCAGCCAGTGGCGTCTGGCTCGGGCACAAGGTGATCAGCGAGGCCCCGCTTTCGCGCACCAGGTTCGCGGTGATCAGCAGATCCTTGGAACGGCCCGATTGGGAAATGCAGATCGCCACATCGGTGGGCTTCAAGGTCACCGCCGACATGGCCTGCATGTGCGGATCGGAATAGGCCGCTGCCGTCAGCAGCAACCGGAAGAACTTGTGCTGGGCATCGGCCGCCACCGCGCCCGAAGCGCCGAAGCCATAGAACTCGACACGCTGGGCCTGGGACATGGCCGTGACAGCTTTTTGCAATGCCACCGGGTCGAGCTTCTCGCGAACCTCCATCAGCGTATGCAGGGTGGTGTCGAAGATTTTCAGGCTGTAGTCCGCCACTGAGTCATCTTCATGGATCGCAAACTGACCGAAGCTCGCACCGGCGGCCAGGCTTTGCGCCAGTTTGAGTTTCAGGTCCTGGAAACCCGAGCAACCGATGGCCCGGCAGAAGCGCACGATGGTCGGTTCGCTGATGCCGACGCTGTGGGCAAGATCGGCCATGGAGCTATGCATCACGGCCGCAGGATCAAGCAGTACATGATCGGCGACTTTCAGCTCCGACTTGCGCAGCAAGTGGCGTGACTGGGCGATGTGTTGCAACAGGTTCAAGGGGCTGGACTCTTGTTATGGGCAGATGCCGGGATGTAGCAAGCTTGTAGTTATACTACAAGAATTGGCGCTTTGCCCGTCCAAAACGTAACTGGATTGCCTCGCGGCCCCTTTGTTTTGGCCGAGGATCGCCAGATGTAGCAGCCTGTATCGTGGCGCAGACCCTCTGTGCCGCCGATCCGCTGATTTCCAAGCGCGACCTGAACCTCTGACTGGCGAAAAATCGTTTAATCAATCACTGACTACTGACTATCCCCCAACAACCTATCCCAGCCGTAATAGACAATAGACCTCAACGAAGAACCTGCGAACTCATCAGCGACTAACTTCTACTTACAATACCAATCTCAATTCCCCCAGACACTATCCAGTCGAAATCTATATATTGGCTCCCGCAGGACGCAATCAACTTAACTACAGGAGTTACTATCATGACCATCACAACTAAAGATTGGACCGCACAAATCGATCGCATGCCAGGTACCGCTTCTTTCCGTACCTTTGGCACTGTAACCGTACCCCACACGGGCATTACGCCAAAGCTGGTACGAAGCCAAATGCAGGACAAGTCCTTCGATCTGCGACTGGAATTGAAACTCGAACATTCCAACGAAATTTCGCTGCCGGTCATCACCGACAAAGTCGTCGAGTACAAAGTGCTGGGCGAATCTCATGTCACCGGCGTGAGCATTTTTTTCGAAGATCAGCTGCTGCACCACATCGATGAAGTACTAGTGACCAACTAAGCGCATGTTCATCACTTCCCGTCAGACAATAAAATCGTCTGGCGGGAAGTTCCAACCAGGGATCATATTCATTCAATCAAGTGTTGCATTCGCAACAAACCGGCCAGCCCCTCAGCTTCCACCGGCCGGCTGATCAGATACCCCTGCACCTCGTCACAACACTCGCTCCTGAGGAAATCGAGCTGCTCCTGCCGCTCTACACCTTCGGCCACTACCTTGAGCGACAGTCCATGAGCCATTGCAATGATTGCCCGGGTAATGGCGGTGTCCACGCTGCCCTCGCCGAGCCCGCGAATGAATGCCTGATCGATCTTCACGTAGTCCACCGGGATGCGTTTGAGGTAGCTCAGGGATGAGTAACCGGTGCCAAAATCGTCGATCGCCAGCTTGACCCCAAGGTCACGCAATTGCTGAAACGTGGCAATGATGTGTTCAACGCTGTCGAGCAGTTGGCTCTCGGTCAACTCCAGTTCCAGGTACTGGGGCGCCAGGCCGGTTTCTTCCAGCACTTGTCGCACCAGGCTGACCAGCTTGCCCTGGCGCAGTTGATGCACCGACAGATTGACCGACACCCTGATCGGCTCGAGCCCTTGACGCTGCCATTCGCACGCCTGCCAACAGGCCTGGCGCAACACGAACTCGCCAATCGGCCCGATCAAGCCGGTCTCTTCGGCCAGGCCAATGAAATCCCCCGGCGGCACCCGCCCCATGGCCGGATGATCCCAACGCACCAGCGCCTCGGCGGCATTCAGGCGACCGGTCGCCAGACACAATTTTGGCTGATAAAAGACCTTCAGTTGTTGCTCTTCCAAGGCTTTGCGCAACTGGTTTTCCAGTTGCAGGCGCTCCAGCGTGCTGGCTTGGAGGCTGTCGGTGTAGAACTGGAAATTGTTGCCGCCCAAATGCTTGGCATGCTGCATGGCCATATTCGCCTGGCTGATCAGCGTGGCAATTTCCCGCGTGTTGTCAGGCAACAAGCTGATGCCGATGGAGGCGCTGAGCACCAGTTCATGGCCTTCGATGGTCAGCGGCACACGCAGCTTGGCGGCCAACCGGGTCGCCACCCGGGCCAAACTTGAAAGGTTGCCGTAGGCATCGAACAACACCGCAAACTCATCGCCGGATAACCGGGCGATGGTGTCCGCCTCGGGCAGTGCATTGATCAGGCGCCGCGCCATTTTCTGCAACAACTGGTCGGCGATGTCATGACCAAGGCTGTCGTTGAGCAACTTGAAACGGTCCAGGTTGATATGCAGCAACGCCAGGCTGCGCCGTCCGCCCTGGCGCACACGTTGATGAGCTTCGTTCAGGCGCTCGCGAAACAGCGAACGATTCGCCAGCCCGGTCAGCTCGTCGTAATGGGTCAGGTAGCGCATCCGCTCTTCGGATTCGCGTCGGGCCGAAAGATCGGCGAAGAAGCCCACGATATGGCTGACATTTCCCCGAGCATTGCGCACCACGTTCAATTGCAGCCATTGCGGATACAGCTCGCCGTTGGCCCGCGCCTCCACCAGCTCGCCCTGCCAGGTGCCGTGCTGCTTGAGCGCTTGGCGAATGATCGGGTAGTGCCGGCGCGCATCGCGACTGCACGGCAGGTCGACCACGCTGCGCCCGAGCATGTCCTCGATATTGAAACCGGTGACCCGCGTGAACGCCTGATTGGCGGCAAGCAGCAGGTAGTTGGGGTCGAAAATAACAATGCCTTCGCTGGCGGCCTCGAATACCGTGGCCGCCAGCTGCCGTTGCTGCTCGAGTTCCTTGCTGGCGCTGATGTCGCGCCGGGTGCCAACCATGCGCAGCACCCGCCCGCTCGCGCTGCGCTCCACGGCCCGGCCGCGGTCTTCGATCCAGACCCAGTGACCATCGCCGTGACGCACACGGTATTCGATCTGGTAATCCTCGCTACGGCCCTTGAGATGTTCGACCAGGGCCCGCTTGAGTGCCGGCACATCCTGGGGGTGCAGGCGCGGGGTCAGGTGGCTGAGCATCGCCGTGACGTATTCGGGCTCCAGCCCGAACAGCTCCTTGAGCTGGGTGTGATGGACTTCGTCAGTCTGCAGGTTCCAATCCCACAACCCCAGCTCACTGGCTTTGAGGGCCAAGGCCAGGCGCGCCTCGCTCTTGCTCAGGGCCTGGCTGGCGGCCTCCAGTTCAAGGCTGCGCTGCGCGACTCGCGCCTCCAGGCCAACCTGGGCCGCCCTCAGCTTCTCCTCGGCCGAGCGACGTTGCTCGACCTCCCGGCCCAGCGCCTCGTTGAGCAACGCACTGCGGGTTTGGGTTTGCTGCAGATGCTCGATCAGGGCCTGGTTCTGGAAGCGTCGCAGCATGCCACTCTGGATCAAGCGGTTGACTTGCCAGGCCACCACGCTCAAGGAAACCAGCACAATCAGCCCGAGCCAGCCCCAGCCACGTTGCTGCTCATCGCCGCCCCAGAAGAGATAGCCGATGGCCGGTAACAGGCAAGGCAAAGCGAAGGACAGGAACGCCGGAAGACTCACGGCATAGGCCACGCTGGCCGACAGCGCGGCCGCGCCAATCAGGCCGAACACCCAGGCCTGCTGCTGGAAGCTGTCGGCCGGGACCAGCGCGATACCGGCCCCGGCCAGCGTCAGGCCGGTCATCGCTGAGCCCAGCAAAAACATCCGCAACCAGATCGGGTGCGCCTGGCGGCTTGGCATCGCCGAATCGAAAGCCGCCACCTGGATCACTCGCAACGCCACCAGTGACAACAACCAGACGAGCCAGACACTGACCAAAAAATAGCGTCGCGGCTCCCATAACAGCGCAGCGCAGACCAGACCGTTGAGCAGCATGAACAGCGTAGGCAGCAGCGAGCCTTGATACAGCAGACGTGTGCGCTCGACCGCCATCTCCGTGGCGTACTGCTTGCAGATGACCCGTGGTTCCACACTGGGCCCCGCCGGATCGGAATTGAGGGTCATTGGCACTGTTCTTGTTCTTATTCAGTGGAGCGTGGAGAACCCGAAACGAGCACCGAGCATACACAAGCCATGGGCCATCCCACACTGCCCCAGCTCACAAAAACACTGAAAAAAGTCGCTATTTCATTGGGTGGCGACCCTCCCGGGCGAGTCCCATCAACGCCTGTAGCCTGTGACCCGCCGGTCATCACCAAGCGGTCTTTTATCGGTTGATGCAAAGCTCGGTTTGCCCGGGGTGACGCTGCACCCTAGAATGCCCTGATGCGCGATGATCTCTCCCTTCTGCTGAACTCCCTCAACGATGCCCAACGTCAGGCCGTAGCCGCCTCCGTGGGTCGTCAGTTGGTCCTGGCCGGTGCCGGCTCCGGTAAAACCCGAGTGCTGGTGCACCGTATCGCCTGGTTGATCCAGGTCGAGAACGCCTCGCCCCATTCGATCCTGTCGGTGACGTTCACCAACAAGGCCGCGGCCGAGATGCGCCATCGCATCGAACAACTGATGGGCATCAATCCCGCCGGCATGTGGGTCGGCACCTTCCACGGCCTGGCGCACCGCTTGTTGCGGGCGCATTGGCAGGAGGCCGGGCTGAGCCAGACCTTCCAGATCCTGGACAGCGACGACCAGCAACGCCTGGTCAAGCGGGTGATCCGCGAGCTGGGCCTGGACGAACAACGCTGGCCGGCCCGCCAGGCCCAATGGTTCATCAACGGCCAGAAAGACGAAGGCCTGCGCCCGCAGCACATCCAGGCCAGCGGCGACCTGTTCCTGGCGACCATGCGCAGCATCTACGAAGCCTACGAGGCGGCGTGCCAGCGTGCAGGGGTGATCGACTTTTCCGAATTGCTGCTACGGGCGCTGGACCTGTGGCGCGACCACCCAGGGCTGCTGGCCCACTACCAAAAGCGTTTCCGGCATGTGCTGGTGGACGAATTCCAAGACACCAACGCCGTGCAATACGCCTGGTTGCGGCTGCTCGCCAAGGGCGGCGACAGCCTGATGGTGGTGGGTGACGACGATCAGTCGATCTATGGCTGGCGTGGCGCCAAGATCGAGAACATCCACCAGTATTCGGCGGACTTTCCCGACGCCGAAGTCATCCGCCTGGAACAGAACTACCGCTCCACCGCCGGCATTCTCAAGGCTGCCAACGCCCTGATCGCCAACAACACCGGGCGCCTGGGCAAAGAATTGTGGACCGATGGCGGCGAAGGCGAGGCGATCAACCTCTACGCCGCCTTCAACGAACACGATGAAGCCCGCTACGTGGTGGAAACCATCGAGAGCGCGCTGAAAACCGGCCTGGCCCGCAGCGACATCGCCATTCTGTACCGGTCCAACGCCCAGTCGCGGGTGCTGGAAGAGGCATTGCTGCGCGAACGAATCCCCTACCGCATCTACGGCGGCCAGCGCTTCTTCGAACGTGCTGAAATCAAGAACGCCATGGCCTACCTGCGCCTGATCGAAGGTCGCGGCAACGATGCGGCCCTGGAGCGGGTGATCAACGTGCCGACGCGGGGCATCGGCGAGAAAACCGTCGAGGCGATTCGCGATCACGCGCGCCACAGTCACGTATCCATGTGGGAAGCCATACGCCAGTTGGTGACCAACAAGGGTGTGACCGGTCGCGCCGCCGGCGCCCTGAAGGCCTTCATGGACCTGATCGAAGACCTGGCCGCCAAGTGTGGGGAAATGCCCCTGCACTTGATGACCCAGACCGTCATCGAGCAGTCCGGCCTGATCGCCTACCACGAAGCGGAAAAAGGCGAGAAAGGCCAAGCCCGGGTGGAAAACCTTGAGGAACTGGTCAGCGCCGCGCGCAATTTCGAGAACACCGAAGAAGACGCGGACCTGTCGCCTCTCTCGGCCTTCCTGGGCCATGCCTCCCTGGAGGCCGGCGACACCCAGGCCGACGAACATGAAGACAGCATCCAGCTGATGACCCTGCACAGCGCCAAGGGCCTGGAATTCCCCTACGTGTTCCTCGTGGGCATGGAAGAAGGCCTGTTTCCCCACAAGATGAGCCTGGAAGAACCGGGGCGCCTGGAAGAGGAACGGCGCCTGGCCTACGTCGGTATCACCCGCGCCATGCAGAATCTGGTCATGACCTACGCCGAAACCCGACGTTTGTATGGCAGCGAGACCTACAACAAGGTGTCGCGCTTCGTACGTGAAGTACCAAAGGGCCTGATCCAGGAAGTGCGGCTGTCCAACAGTGTCAGCCGACCATTCGGTGGCGGCCAGCAACAAAGCACCAGCAGCCTGTTCGGCGGCAGCGATATCCCGGAAACCGGCTTCAGCCTCGGCCAGACCGTGCGGCATTCGGTGTTCGGTGACGGCGTGATCCTCAACTTCGAAGGCGCCGGCGCCCAGGCCCGGGTGCAGGTGAACTTCAGCGAAGGCAGCAAGTGGCTGATGCTGGGGTATGCCAAGCTCGAGGCGATCTAAGGATTTGCTAAACCCTGTGGAGCAAGGCTTGCCCGCGAGGCGGTGGCGCATCCAACATAGATGCGTCAGATAGATCGCTATCGCGGGCAAGCCTTGCTCCCACAGATACCTTCCCCTACCCATACTAGTTTTCCGATAGAACTTGTTCCCCTTTCCTACAGCCCAAAGCGAACAGGCCCTCTTGCATAGCTGAAGCTGAACCTCACCTGTCACGCAAAAGCCCGAAACACTCTGCTGCTAGCCAGCAACAGTTCAGCTGTGCAACATGGCGCGCGTGCTATCCACAAATGGGAATGCCTTTATATGAAACGTTTTCTTAGCATCGCCATGGCGTTGTGCATCGGCCTGACGATGGCCATCGACGCCAATGCCGCCAAGCGCTTTGGCGGTGGTAAAAGTTCGGGAGCAGCCCCGACTCACCAGACCAGCCAGATGGCGCCGTCTTCTGCCGCCGGTTCTACCGCTGCCACCGCAGGCGCGGCCGGTGCCGCAGGCGCCGCTACCAAGGCCAGCGGCGCTTCGCGCTGGCTCGGCCCCCTGGCCGGCATCGCCGCCGGTGGCCTGCTCGCCTCCATGTTCATGGGCGACGGCTTCCAGGGCATGCAGATCTTCGACATCCTGATCATGGCGGTCATTGCCTTCCTGGTCTTCCGTTTCATTGCCGCTCGTCGTCGCAAGCAGCAGGAGCAACTCGCTCCGGCCGGCCACGCGCCGATGCAGCGTGAAGTGTTCAACCAGCAGCCGCCTGCCAGTGGTTCGATCTTCGGGGGTTCGGCAGCGCCTGTGGCCGCCCGTCCGGTCATCAATGCGCCGGCCTGGTTCAACGAGCAACGCTTCATCGAAGCCGCGCGCAGCCACTTCATGTCCCTGCAGCAACATTGGGACGCGAACGAAATGGACAAGATCTCCGAGTTCGTGACCCCGCAACTGCTGGAATTCCTCAAGCGCGAGCGGGCTGAGCTGGGTGATGGCTTCCAGTCCACCTACATCGACAACCTGCAGGTGCAACTGGATGGCGTCGACGATCGCGCCGACAAGACCATCGCCACCCTGACCTTCAGCGGTGTGTCGAAGGATTCTCGCTTCGACAAGGGCGAAGCGTTCAGCGAAAGCTGGAACATGGAACGTGCCCAGGGCGATGACCAGCCTTGGCTGGTGGCAGGTATCCGCCAGAACGGTTGAACCTTTGCCCGTTTTGCATGTTGAAATACAAAGAACCCCGGCTCAGGCCGGGGTTTTCTATTTCGCGGTTGCATCTATAGCGAGCTACTGTATAAACCGCTCCATATAAAACCGCGCCATCGAGAAAGAGGATCCCCGGACGTGGAAGAAATCATCGAACAATTGCGTGAAGCCAACGAGCCCGTACCGGTCCCGCTGGAATTGCCCGACGAAGACTTACTGGTAGAGATCGAAGAGCAGCTGTTCATCGATATCCCATTCGTCTTTAGGGAATTTTTGCTGACCGTCAGCGATGTCGTCTACGGCAGCCTGGAACCGGTGACCGTCACCGATCCACAGTCCCACACCTACCTGCCGGACGTGGCCGCCAATGCCTGGGACGCCGGTGTCGACCGCAGCCTGATCCCGATCTGCCAGGACGGCGACGATTATTACTGCGTTGAAGAGGACGGCACGGTGGTGCTGTGGCAGGCCGAAGAAGAACTGATCGCCGAGGAAACCTGGGAATCGGTCTGGCACTGGGCGCGGGACGTCTGGCTGGAAAGCTGAGCCCCGCCGCCAGTCAATGCCCGGACGATTCCTTGTGATTGTCCAGGGTTTCAAGCAAGGCCACCTGCATCCGCGTATGCAGGCGGATGAACCAGCGCCAGAGCAGTGCCGCAACGGCAGTCGCCACCACGGCGATCAGTACGAGCAACTTGTTGGTCGGCAGAATGCTGGCCGACAAGGCTGCCAATAGCAGGAAAATCACCAACAGCGAGAGAATCGGGATCACTTCGGCGATCACTCGACGCACGCGCTGGGTGTGGCGGCCAGCCATCTCCGGCTTCACGCCCATCTCCGCCAGCAGCATCGACAGCGCCTTGAGCTTGCGATACGCCGCGATCAGGAACGGCAGCGACAGCAGCAACGCCCCGCCCCAGATCAGTGCTTTCTGCCAGCTTGGGTCGCTGATCCATGCTTGCAGGTAAGCCGACATCCGCTCGGCGAAAAAACCACCCGAGACAAAAATCGCAATCACAAGCGCCAAGTTGACACCGACCTGCAGCAAAATTCGCCGGATCATCGACGCCACCATCGCCCCTTCACCGTGGGGCTGGATGCTACGCAGCCATTCGCCATACATCCCCAGCACTCGCGTCAGCCGTTGTGGCATGACCGCCGCCAACTTGACGGACAACGGGTCGGCAGCTCGAATCAGGTACGGCGTCAGCAGTGTGGTCAACACCGAGACGGCGACCGCAACCGGATAGAGAAAATCGCTGGTGACCTGCAGGGTCATCCCCAACGACGCGATGATGAAGGAAAATTCGCCAATCTGCGAAAGCCCCATCCCAACGCGCAGCGAGGTGCGTCCGTCGTTGCCGGCGATAAAGGCACCAAGGCCGCAGGACAGCATCTTGCCGAGCACCACAGCGGCCGTGATCACTGCAATCGGCCAGGCGTACTGCAGCAATATCGCCGGATCGAGCATCAGCCCGATGGCGACGAAAAAGATCGCGCTGAACAGATCACGCACCGGCTCCACCAGCCGCTCGATCTTCAGCAGTTGCCGGGACTCGGCCATGATCGCACCGATCAGGAACGCCCCGAGCACCATGCTGTACTCCAGCTTCACCACCAGCAGGCAGAAGCCAAAACACAGGCCCAGTACGGTAATCAACAGCATTTCGTTGCTGTCGAACTTCGCCACGTAGGCCAGCACCCTCGGCACCAGCAGAATGCCGATGACCAACGCGACGATCATGAACAGCGACAACTTGCCGACAGTGGAAAACACCTCGCCGGAGCTCACGGTGCCGCTGACGGCAATGCTCGACAGCAAGGCGATGATGCCGATGCCCAGGATGTCCTCGACGATCAACACCCCGAAAATCAGCTGCGCGAAGCGTTCGTTCTTCATCTTCAGGTCGTTGAGGGCCTTGACGATGATGGTGGTGGAGGAAATGGCCAGGATCGCCCCCAGGAAGAGCGAATCCATGGTGCTCCACTCAAACCAACGGCCGATTTCATAGCCGATCCAGATCATCAGCACAATTTCGAGAAACGCCGCGATGAAGGCCGTGGCGCCGACCTTGAACAGTTTGCGCAGGCTGAATTCCAGGCCCAGGCAAAACATCAGGAAGATCACCCCAAGCTCTGCCAGGGTCTTGATCGTGTCTTCGTCGTGGATAAAACCGAACGGTGGCGTATGCGGGCCAATGATGAAGCCGGCCACGATGTAGCCCAGTACCACCGGTTGTTTGAAACGATGAAAGAGTACGGTTACCAGCCCCGCAGCCATCATGATGATCGCCAAATCCTGAATGAAGCTGATGGCATGCATGTCGAGGCTCCCTGTTCAAAATGACTCACTGCAGAGCTGGAGAAATCCGTTTCCTCTGTAGGAATTGCCCTCGCAACGGGCTTTTGAAGGGTAACACCGCGACTTCTGACAAAAAGACGGTGCAATATATGGAAACAGATCCATCGGCGCGTGACGGCAACCACAGGCGCAGCGTCCCGATATCGGTGGCTTTTAAAACCTGGTGCCCTGTTCGCAGGCCACTCCCCAGCACCCGTAGAGGTGCACTCCCGAATGACTGCCTTGAACCGTGAGTACGTTATGGAACCCGGAAACGCCCAGCTGTCGATGACGGTGTTGATGACCCCTGATATGGCCAACTTCTCTGGCAATGTCCATGGCGGCACCTTGCTCAAATACCTCGACGAAGTCGCCTACGCCTGCGCCAGCCGCTACGCCGGACGCTACGTGGTGACCCTGTCGGTTGACCAGGTCATCTTCCGTGAGCCGATCCATGTCGGCGAGCTGGTGACCTTCCTGGCCTCGGTGAACTACACCGGCAACACGTCAATGGAAGTGGGCATCAAAGTCGTGACCGAAAATATTCGCGAACGCTCGGTGCGCCACACCAACAGTTGCTTCTTCACCATGGTTGCGGTGGATGACCAGCGTAAACCCGCTGCCGTGCCGCCCTTGCAGCCGCAAAACAGCGAAGAAAAACGCCGCTACGAACAAGCCCAGCAACGCCGGCAAATCCGCCAGGAACTGGAGAGGCGCTACCAGGAGATCAAGGCGGACGGGCCTTAACCAACCACTGAAAAACAACTGTGGGAGCGAGCTTGCTCGCGATGAGGCCATTACATTCAACATCAATGTCGACTGTTAGACCGCCATCGCGAGCAAGCTCGCTCCCACAAGGATTTGCAACTGCAATCAGAGGTTGATTGGCACAGCCTCGAACCGCACCCGTGGATGGGCGATCCGGTCCTGGGCGCGGACCAGTTCCAGCTCATAGCTGGTGCATGCCTGGGTCTCCAGCAGCACTTCGTGCACCGCCGCGGCGGTGAATTCGAACGCCGCCACCAGGCTGTCTCCCAGCAGTATCCGCGCCAGGAACAACCCCGACGTCAGGTCACCCACGCCCACCGGCTGGCGCGGGAAAGCCAGCAGTGGACGGCGCAGGTGCCAGCTGCCATCGGCGGTCACCAGCAGCATTTCGAAACTGTCATCGGGTTTGCCGGGATAGGCCAGGTGCTTGACCAGCACCGCCTTCGGGCCGCGGGCCAGCAACGCGCGGGCCATGGCCAGGCAATCGAACAACGACTGTGCCTTGCGCCCCGAAAAACTGTCCAGTTCCAGTTGGTTCGGGCACATGAGGTCCGCCACGGCAGCGGCTTCTTCCAGGAGAAATTCGCTCACTTCGGGCGCCACGATGCAGCCCTTCTCTGGATGTCCCATGACCGGGTCACACAGGTACAGCGCCTTGGGATTGGCAGCCTTGATCCGCGCCACCCCCGTCAGGATCGCCCGCCCCTGAGCCGCACTCCCCAGGTAACCGGACAACACCGCATCGCAATGACCCAGCTCACCGATGGCTGCAATGCCTTCTACCAACGCTGGTATCCGCTCTGGCGCCAGCACCTCACCGGTCCATTGGCCGTACTGGGTGTGATTGGAAAACTGCACGGTATTGAGCGGCCAGACATTCACGCCGACCCGCTGCATCGGAAACACCGCAGCGCTATTGCCAGCGTGACCGAACACCACATGGGACTGAATGGCAAGCAGATGAGGCGTACGTTTCATGCGGGAAGTTTCCGTAAAACGATTGAAATTCAAGCCGCGCAGTATGCGACTAAACGCAGCCTGTACGACAGACCGGCGAGACAGTTAAGCTGACAGCAACTTGTTGGAGCACTTCGTTCATGCTGACCCTTGGAAACATCTTCGTGCTGATGCTGCTGGCTACCGGCGGTGCCTGGCTGTGGCACAACCATGGCTTGCGCGAGCGGGCGTTGGCGAGGGTCATGCAGCATTGCGCCAACCTCAAGATCGAGCTACTGGACGGCAACGTGGCGCTGAAAAAAATCGGCTTCGTGAAGGACGCCAAGGGTCGACGACGACTGGCTCGCGTCTACACCTTCGAGTTCACCGTCACCGGCGAAAGCCGCCATTCGGGCACCATCACCCAGTTCGGTGCCCACAGCGCGCAAATAGAACTAGCGCCCTACCCGATGCCTTTCGAAGAAACCCCGCCAGCGCCCATTGAACCGGCCCAGACCAGGCCCAGGGCCGAAGTCATCGAGTTGAGCCAGTGGCGCCAGGAACACAACAAGTGGAAGCCTTGAAACAAGGCTGACTCAAGAACACCGACAATTCACCAGACCGGCTTGCAGGCGATCGACGTCTTGCGGCTGATCGAAAATAAGCTCGATCCGGGAATCCTGGCGCCACTCACTGGCTTGCCAGCCCAGCAACGCCCCCTCCAACGCATTGGCTGAAACCCAACCGTCGTGGCTGTGGATAACCATCTTCGCCCGTTTCCAGTCCTGGCCTTGTAGCCATCGCGTCAGCACCGCTGCGTCGAAGCGTTGGCTTGGATGCCAGCGCCAGCCGATACTCCAGCCACCGTCCTGCTGCTGGTGCAGGCAGATTGGCTGCGTCGGGTCGGTCCAGATGGCCGGGATCTGGCCCAGACGCTTGGGCAGGTTCAAGTTATCCACAGCCGCGCTGCCCCGAGCCGTAAGGCCTGGCAATCGATCGATCGGTAATGCAGCCTGTTGCGTCCAGTACAACACAGACCCTGACAGTTGCGCCGTCACCCGTTCGCGATCGGCGTGCGTGAGGCTCTCGGACTTGTTCAGCACCAGCAGTCCGGCATCCGCCAAGGCTGGTCGTTGCGCGTCCGGCAAGGGCTTGCCGTCCGCCATCGCCCGGGCATCCAACACCACTACACAGGGTTGTACCGCGAGCACACCGAGCCATGGCGCCTCACTCAGTTGCTGCATCAACTGCGCAGGATGACCCAGGCCCGAGGGTTCGATGAACAGCCGATCCGGCCGGGACTTGCGCAGCAAACGCCCAAGTCCGATCTGAAACGGCGCGCCGTTGACGCAGCACAAGCAGCCGCCGGCCACTTCCCCCAGTGCGATACCATCGCCAGCCTGGGTCAGGAGCGCGGCATCCAGGCCGATCTGCCCGAACTCGTTGATCAGCACCGCCCAGCGCTCGTTGGCCGGACGCTGGGCCAGCAGATGCCTGATCAGGCTGGTCTTGCCGGCGCCCAAGGGACCGGCGATGACATGGGTGGGAATGTGCTGCAACATAATCGACGGCTTTCGGTGGAGGTGAAGATGCGAATGATCGGTTGGTTGTTACTGGCACTGACGTCGAACCAGGCGCTGGCCCAGGCCTGCGTGGTTCACAGCCAGGCGGAGCGACTCGATGTGAAAGTCTGCCAACAGAACCGCAGCATTCCGCAGAAGCTGTTTGCCGACGGCTTCTGCCAGCCGAACCTTGCCGGCCAGAAGGTCAAAGTGCAATACGTCGATCAATGCCCTGGCGGCGCATTCGGCGTCTGCAGCAACGCCCAGGTCGCCAATATGCCTTACCGCCAGGATATTCACTATTACGGCGTGGCGACCGATGCCGCTTACCTGCAGCCATTTTGCGAAGGGCAAAGCCAGGGCACCTGGCTCAAGCCTTAAGCGAGCCAATCCAGCGTGAGAATCAATCGGCGCTCCCCCGGCGCGGGCTCCGGCGAGCGATGGATCAAGCCAAACCCCTCATTACCGTGCCATTTTTCGCCTTTAAGCAAGCCGACATCACCGCAACCAAACTGCTGGATCACCCGCGGATCCGCCGGCTCTGCCTCAGGCTGTGCCAGGCGCCGGCGATCCATGGCCTCTTCCTTGAGCCACTGGCTGCCGACGCCCGCATAGGTGGTCAGCAGCCGCACCGGCACGTGATCAACGTGGAAGCGCGGGCACATGGCCTTGTCCAGCGTGCGCAGGCGCAGACCGACCCGTTGGGCGCCCAGTAGGCAGGCAAACGCACTGACCAGCCAGGACACATCGGCGATGAAGCCTTCATAGCCTTGCAGGTCGCTGAAACCTGCGGCCAGGCCGTGCAGCGCTGGCTGGGTGTCTTCTTCTGGCAAGTCGAGCACCCGTGACTCAGCCAACGGCTGGTCCATCGCCAGCACCATGGCCGCAAAGTCGCTGATGTGTGCGGGAAGCTGTCGCTGCCAGACCGCCAGGTTGGTGCCATCCTCCAGGATCTGCGTGAATATCCCCGGCGTATCACCTTGGACCTGCCGCACCCGCACCGCTCTTTTCAGACTGGGCGCCAGCATCACGCTGCAACCTCTTCACGCCATGGACCGAACGGATCCGGCAACAAACGCCAACTTTCGACGCCCTGGGCCATTTCCGCATCGGTGAGCAGGCAAGCGTCCAGTTCAGCGGCGAGTTGGCCAAAATCAATGTCCTGACCAATGAAGACCAGCTCCTGACGGCAATCGCCTGTGGCAGCCAGCCAGTTCTTCATGATCGCCGCTGTGCTCTCTTCATCCTGCGGCCATTGGTTTTTTGGCACGAACCGCCACCAGCGCCCGGCGAAGCCATGCCGCATCAAACCGCCGGCCTGGGACCAACTGCCCGCCTCCTCAGGTTTGCTGGCCAGCCAGAAGAACCCCTTGGAGCGCAGGAGTTTGCCATTGGGCCACGGCCGGTCGATGAAGTTGAAGAACCGCTGGGGATGGAACGGCCGGCGTGCCCGATAAGCGGTCGAGGCGATGCCATATTCCTCGGTTTCCGGTACGTGCTCACCGCGCAGTTCCTGCAGCCAACCAGGTGCCTGGGCGGCGCGTTCGAAGTCGAAAAGGCCTGTGTCGAGGATTCTGCCCAGTGGCACCTGCCCCATGACCATGGGAATGATCTGCGCCTGGGCGTTGAGACGCCGCAGAATCGCGGTCAGTTCTTCCCGCTCGTGCTGGCTGATCAGGTCGATCTTGCTGATCAGAATCACGTCGGCGAACTCGATCTGTTCGATCAGCAGGTCGGTGATCGAGCGCTCATCCTCCTCTCCCAGGGTTTCGCCCCGTGACGCCAGGCTTTCGGCGGCTTGGTAATCCAGCAGGAAATTCACCCCATCGACCACGGTCACCATGGTGTCGAGTCGCGCCACATCGGCCAGGCTTCGGCCCTCTTCATCACGAAAGGTGAAGGTTTCCGCCACTGGCAACGGCTCGGAAATACCCGTGGATTCGATCAGCAGGTAATCAAAACGCCCTTCCCTGGCGAGTTGCCCGACTTCTTCGAGCAGATCCTCACGCAACGTGCAGCAGATGCAGCCGTTGCTCATTTCCACCAATTTCTCTTCGGAACGACTCAGGGTGACATCTCGCTGGACTTCGCTGCCATCGATGTTGATCTCGCTCATATCGTTGACGATCACGGCAACTCGCAGATTGTCGCGATTGCGCAGGACGTGGTTGAGCAGCGTGCTTTTACCGGCACCGAGGAATCCGGACAGCACGGTTACGGGAAGGCGATTGGGCATCGGTATATCCTCATCGGGCGGCCGCTTCGACGACGGCTCATTTCCAGGGTTTGGCTAGGTTCAGGGCCTGGATAGTTTTTATGTTATAGTATAACGATACGATTCAGCCAGCCCCGCCAGTCCTCTCATTGGTCTGAGATCAATCCATGCACAATCATCTGAAAATCGTTTTTGCCGTCCCGCTGTTGCTGTGGGCGCTAGGCGCTGCGGCCCAAACTCCGCTCTTGGCCAACTGCACCCGCAGCGCGAATTTGCTGGCCTGCGTGGATATACAGGGCAATGCCTATAGCGTCGCGACGGCTGGAAACACGATCTATTTGCGCGGCTTTGAAGCCGCCAGTCGCCGGTACTGGGCGCAAACGAACAGCCGTTACGGTCAGCTCACGTTCTTTACCGGCTTGGCGTCCGATGGAGAAAGTTGGGTGGGGTACAGTCGGCGTGTGGGCTGGACAACCCTCAATCGCTTTTCAAGCTCGGGCGGTAGCACCGGCGCATTTACATGCGGCCGCATGAACGGTTGCCAGGACTCATCGCGCTGATGTTTCACGTGGAACGTGGCGGTTGTTGGGGAGATGAAACTCCTTTCATGGAAAAGGTTTCTTAAAATTTACCGTTATACTATAACATCTAGTTTTGAACCTTCGATGGGCCTTGACCATGAATGCGTTAACGCTGCCCGACGTGGCTGCGCAGGTTTCACGTCAAACCCTGCCCCTTGATTGGGTAGGCATGTGTGGCATCGCAACGCCAGTGTTGATTGACGGCCAGCGTCTCAGAGCAACGGCCGATGCCGGTGTCAGTCTCGATGACGGCGAGGCGCGGGGCATTCATATGTCGCGCTTATACCTGGCGCTGGGGCTACTTGAAGAGACACCACTGTCGCCAGCGCTATTGCGCCGAATCCTCGAGCAATTTCTCGATAGCCATGAAGGCTTGTCCCAGGCGGCTTCGCTCAGCGTGCATACCGATCTGCTGCTCAAACGTCCGGCGCTAGTCAGCCCGCTGTCGGGCTGGAAAAGTTATCCGGTGAGCATCGAAGCTCACCTGAAAAACAAAATGTTCCACGTGGAACTGAAAATTCAGATCCCCTATTCTTCGACTTGCCCTTGTTCGGCAGCCCTTGCCCGACAGTTGATCCAACAGCAATTCGTCGACGACTTTGCCAACAAGAAACTTGAGCACGCCGAAATTCTCGCCTGGTTGGGTTCATCGAACGGCATTGTCGCCACTCCTCATAGCCAGCGCAGTACCGCGACCCTGACTTTGCGCCTTAACGCCGATGTCGAGGAATTGCCCCTGCAGTCCTTCATCAACGAGGCCGAAGCAGCTCTCGGTACCGCCGTACAGACCGCCGTCAAACGCGCCGATGAACAAGCATTCGCCCTGGCCAACGGCCAAAACCTGATGTTCTGCGAAGACGCCGCGCGGCGATTGAGCACGGCCCTGACCCGCTCATCGGCGATCACCGCCCTGGATGTCCGCGTCGTGCACGCCGAAAGCCTTCATGCCCATGACGCCGTGGCGCAAAGCCGCTGGACCCGGGAGCCATCATGATCAACTGCCAAGCACTGCGCTGGGGTGCGCCCGGACAACCCCTTACACCGCCCCTCGCCATGGAGCGACCGGCAGGCAGCCTCACCGCCATCATCGGTGCCAACGGCTCGGGCAAAAGCAGCCTGTTGAAAGTGCTCGCGGGGCTACAAAAGCCGCTAGCCGGAAAAGTCGCGTTGAATGTTCCACGGCGTGGCGGGATTTCATTCCTGCCCCAGCAGCAACATTTGGATCGGCAATTCCCCATCAGCTTGCAAGACCTGGTGGCGGCCGGCTCTTGGGGCAATCGCCACACACCAGCCATGCGTAGACAGTTGCTGCAAACCGTACTGGAGGACTGGGCACTGAACGGCCTTGAGCATCGTCCACTGATGGCGCTGTCGGGAGGCGAGTTGCAACGTGCCCTGCTCGCGCGCTTGGGCTTGGCCGAAGCGCCCTTGCTGTTGCTCGACGAACCCCACGCCGCCCTCGACGAACAAGGCCAAGCACTGCTGTGGAAGCACATTCATCGCTGGCACGCCGCAGGCAGGACCCTCGTGGTGGTGTGTCATGATCTGGCAGCGGTCCGCCAACATGTCCCCCATACGCTGCTCATAAAAAACACCGGCTGCGTGCTGGGCCGCAGTGTCGACTTGATTGCCCAACAACCCCATACGTGGGTGGCCTGATGCTTGCGGCCACTCATCTCTGGCAACCGTTCCAAGAGTTTGTCTTCATGCGCCGGGCTTTGCTAGGTGGTCTGGTGTTGGCGTGCAGCACGGCGCCGTTGGGCGTATTCCTGATTCTTCGGCGCATGAGCTTGATTGGTGACGCCGTGGCTCACGGCATTCTGCCCGGCGCCGCCCTCGGGTTCTGGTTCGCCGGGCTGAGCCTGCCGGCCTTGACTCTGGGCGGCCTGGGCGCGGGCCTGAGCATGGCCGGGCTCGCCGCCTGGATTACCCGGCGCACTGGCCTACGGGAGGACGCCAGCCTCGCGGCGATTTATCCCATTTCCCTGGCGGCCGGCGTGCTGATCCTCGGCATGGCCGGCAAACGCCTGGACTTACTACACCTGCTGTTTGGTTCGGCCTTGGCGGTAGACGGTCCGACACTTACAGGCATGCTGTGGGTTTCCGGCGCCAGCCTGGTGGCGATGGCGTTGATTTATCGACCACTGCTGCTCGACACCCTGGACCCATTGTTCCTGCAAACCGTCAGTCGCCTCGGTCCGTTGGCCCATGGCGTGTTCTTGACCCTGGTGGTGCTGAACCTGGTGATCGGCTTCCAGGCCATCGGCGCGCTGATGGTGGTCGGCCTGATGATGCTGCCGGCCGCCGCGTCGCGATTCTGGAGCCGTCGCCTGCCGCTACTGATGCTGATCGCCGGGCTGCTCGGTTGCCTCTCGGTTTGGCTTGGCCTGCTGCTGTCTTTCTATTACTCACTGCCCAGCGGGCCGTCCATCGTTCTGGTGGCAGGCGTGTTGTATCTGTTGTCGGTGGTATTCGGTCCGGTGCACGGTTTGCTGCGCCGCCCGCCTTTGCTCACATCCCAATGAGGTGTCTCTCGATGCGCGTTCTGCTCGTGCTACTCAGTCTGATGCTGTCCATGTCCGTGTCCGCCGCCGAAAAACTCCAGGTCGTGACCAGCTTCAGCATCCTCGCCGACATGACTCGTCAGGTCGGCGGTGAGCATATTCAAATCACCAACATGGTCGGGCCGGACGCCGATGCGCACACCTACGAACCAACGCCAGACGACGCCAAGGCGTTGCTCAGGGCAAAACTGATCATCAAGAATGGCTTGGGCTTCGAGCCATGGCTGGATCGCCTGGTGACCAGCACCGAAGCCAGCGCCCCGGTGATCAGCGCCAGCCGCGGCGTCATCCCACGGTCACTGGATGAGGATGGCGAGACCATTCCCGACCCGCACGCATGGCACAACCTGGCGAACGCCGAGCTGTACGTCAGCAACATCACCAAGGCACTGGAGGCGGCCGACCCGGCCAACAAAGCTGATTACGAACGCAACAGCCAAGCGTACTTGAAGAAGATCTACGCCCTGCTCGCCGAAGCCAAGACCAAGCTCGGTACATTGCCTGCCGGTAATCGCAAGATCGTGACCTCCCACGATGCATTCGGTTACCTGGGCCAAGCCTATGGCATCGAGTTCATGGCGCCCCAGGGTTTATCCACCGAACGTGAGCCGTCGGCGGCGGAAGTCGCGGCGCTGATTACCCAGATCCGTCAGGCGAAAGTCAAAGCGGTGTTCATGGAAAACATCAAGGATGCACGCCTGCTCAAGCAGATCGCCGACGAGAGCGGCGCACACATCGGCGGCACGTTGTACTCCGATGCACTCGCTGCCAGCGGACCGGCCAGCACATTCACCGGCCTGTTCGAATACAACCTCAATACGTTGTATGAGGCACTGAGCCGGCCTTGATCGAGCACTGTGGGAGCAAGGCTTGCCCGCGATGAGCGGTGATGCGCTTGGCGATTCACCGAGTTGTCTGCATCGCTAGCAAGCTTTGCTCCCACAAGTTCACCAAGGGATTACCTCATACCCGATTCAAGCCCTCGGCTTGACCGTGCCGCAATCCTGCCCCAGCCATACCGCGCGCGTGTCGAGGCTGCCGTTCTGCTGGATGCCGGTGGCGTTAAACGTGCCGTTGACCTTGGTGGTGAATTCACGATCGCTTTGGAACGTCGCGACCCCAGTACCCTGGGCCTTTGGGCAACTGAAACGAAACTTCCATTGATTGCCAGTGCGCTCGGTGATCTGCTGCTTGCAACCCGATTGCGGGTCTTGCAGCGGGATGTCATTGGTTTGCACCTGCGCCGGGGTCAGGCATACGCGAATACCTTTACCGCCCATGGTAATCCCCTGCTTTTCCAGCATCGCCCGTTGCTCCGGGGTCATCTGGGTTTGCAACTGGCCGAGGATCAGTTGCAGGTCCGGCAGGTTCTGGTTATCGACCTTCATGTTGCTGGTGGTCAATTCCCACAAACCCGGCTGGAGCATCTGCGCCTGAGCCGCCATCGGAACCGACAAACCCATCGCCAAGGCCACACCCAGCAGACGAACATTCATTACACGAACTCCAGAGGACAAGTGGCCGTTAGACGCCGCCCACGGGCTTCGGTTCAGGGCTCAAACCAGTGAATTAATTAGCGACATTCGCCCTGGAACATGGTCTGTTAAGCATTGAAACTTCAGGAGCAAGGCTGCCCCATGGATTATTTCGGCCCGCATGTTTTCGGTTACCTGATCGCGCTGATCCATACCCTGGGTTCCATCGCCGCCGTCCACGCCGTACTGACGGTGCGCACAGCCCAAGGCTCGATTGCCTGGGCCCTGTCGCTGACCTTCATTCCCTACCTGACGTTGATTCCTTATCTGGTGTTCGGCCGCAGCACGTTCGATGGCTACATCAAGGCGCGTCGGCAAGCCAACGAAGAAATGCGCAAGGCGATCTCCGAGCTGAACTGGCGCCCGTGGGTCGAAGAAGCCCTGACCGCTCGCGCCTCCCAGGCCTACGCCTCGTTGCGGGCCATGCCGAAACTGGGGCGCACACCGTGCCTGGCGAATAACCAGGTGCGTTTGCTGGTCAACGGCCACGCCACGTTCGAGGCGATTTTCCAGGCCATCGAACAGGCACGAGAAGCTGTGCTGATTCAGTTTTTCATTATTCACGACGACCGCCTCGGTCAACGCCTGCACACACTGCTCTTGAAGAAAGCCGCCGAAGGCGTGGCGGTGTATTTGCTTTATGACCGCATTGGCAGCCATTCCCTGCCCCACCGCTACGTGCAAGCCTTGCGCGAAGGGGGTGTCCACGTCAAAGCGTTCGCCACCCGCAGCGGCTGGCTCAATCGGTTCCAGGTCAACTTTCGCAACCATCGCAAGATCGTGGTGGTGGACGGTGTGCAAGGGTTTGTCGGCGGGCACAACGTGGGTGACGAATACATGGGCGACAAACCACCCTTGGCACCGTGGCGCGACACCCATGTGCAAGTGAGCGGGCCGGTAGTGGCGAGTATGCAAGAGTCGTTCGCCGAAGACTGGTTCTGGGCGGCCCGCTCCCTGCCCCCGCTGATCCTGCCGGACAGCTACCCGGACGACGGCGTGCTTTGCCAGTTGCTGGCCAGCGGCCCGGCCGACGCCTATGAAACCTGCTCGTTGTTTTTCGTCGAGGCCATTCACGCCGCCAGCGAACGCGTGTGGATCACCACGCCCTACTTCATCCCCGACGAAGCCGTGTTCGCAGCCTTGCGCCTGGCGGTGCTACGCGGCGTGGATGTGCGCATCCTCCTGCCCTCGCGGCCCGACCACAAGATCGTCTACGCAGCTTCCAGCCTGTATGCGTTTGAAGCGGTACGAGCCGGTGTGCGGATGTTCCGTTATGGGCCGGGCTTCCTGCATCAGAAAGTGGTCTTGATCGACCGGGAAATCAGCGCCATTGGCAGTGCGAATCTGGACAACCGCTCGTTCCGCTTGAACTTCGAGGTCATGCTGCTCACCGTCGATATCCCGTTCGCCACCGAAGTCGAGCAGATGCTCGAAGCTGATTTCGCCCAGGCCCAGGAAATCGACAAACAGGAAAGCCGGGAGACCCACCGCCTACAGAAGGTCGGCATGCGGATCGCCCGGCTTATTTCGCCGATTCTCTAAGGCGTGTAGATGTCGTCGCGGGTCCACGGCAACTCATGGCTACCGTCGGCATGAGCCTTCACCGCCAGGATCTGGTGCAGATTGATCCAGCCCTTGGCGAACGCGTAGGCGCAGCCGGCCAGGTACAGACGCCAGATCCGCAATGCCTGCTCCGGCACTTCCTTCGACGCCGCCTCGAGGTTGTCCTCCAGGCGCTCACTCCAGTGATCGAGCGTACGTGCGTAGTGCATGCGCAAGCTTTCCACATCGACGATCTCCAGTCCCGCTTCGCTGATGTGGGCGGAAATCATCGACAGGTGCGGCAGCTCGCCGTTGGGAAATACGTACTTCTCAATGAATTCGCCCGCACCACGACCAACCGGACGCCCGTCGGTGTGCTTGGCGGTGATGCCATGGTTCATCACCAACCCACCCTCGCGCACGGCGCCGAACAGCGTCTTGCAGTACTGCTCCAGGTTGGCGTGGCCGACATGCTCGAACATACCCACGCTGACCACCTTGTCGAAGCGGCCGTCCTGGGGCAGGTCACGGTAATCCAGCAGTTGCAACTCGACCTGATCCTCCAGGCCTTCGGCCTTGACCCGCTCCCGAGCCAGCGTCAGTTGCGCCTTGCTCAGGGTGATGCCGAAGACCTTGGCACCGAACTCCCGTGCGGCATAACGCGCCAGGCCGCCCCAGCCGCACCCGACATCCAACAGGTAGTCGCCCGGCTGCAATCGAAGCTTGCGGCACAAATGGCGGAATTTGGCTTGCTGGGCCTGTTCGAGGGTTTCGCTGCCCGTCTCGAAATAGGCACAGGAATAGGCCATGTCGCTGTCGAGCCATAGCTGATAAAACGCGTTGGAAAGATCGTAGTGGTAGGAGATCGCCTTGGCGTCGGTTTCCTTGTCGTGGACCGAGCGCACCGGCTGGTTGTCGGGATCGTCCTCGACCAATGCCTGGCTCAACTCATCGCAGACCCGAATGACTTCGTGGATCGAACCTTCGAGTTCCAGTTTGCCTTCGACAAACGCCGCCCCCAATGCGTCCAGGCTGGGGTGGGTGAATTGCGCGACCATTTGTGGGTCCTTGACCACAATCGTGACGCTGGGGTCGTCCCCCAGTGAAAATTCATGGCCATCCCAGAGCCGCAACCGAAGCGGTAGATGCAGATTCTGTAAGGCCGGTGGAAGTTGCGCGAGCATGGAAAATCCCCCTTGTTTCAGACGTCTGAAATGAGGGTAGACCATGCTAGAAAAATAGCAGGCTATCGAATTTATAGCCTTTTTCTATCGCTGTCCCAAATCACTCCCTGTGGCGGGTAACTTCTGCGGTGGCACGCCCTCTCCAATAGCAGACTGCAAGTACAGCGCACAGTTCGCTGACCCTACCCAACGGTGCCCTTCGCTTGGATCTTGAGCAGTGGCTCCTGGAACCGCAGCAAGCGCCCGGCATTACCTAACACTAGCAGGGTACTGAGATTGTGCAGCAGCGCAGCGATCATTGCCCCCGCCGCGCCCAGCCAGCCGAAGGCGGCAAAGGCAACGATGGCCAGCGTCCAGCCCAAGCCAATGATCACATTGACCTGCAACGTGCGCCGACACTGGCGACTCAGTCGCACGCAGGTGCCGAGGCGCCGCAGGTCGCTGCCAATCAGCACAATATCTGCCGATGCCAGGGCGATGTCCGCACCGCCCGCGCCCATGGCGACGCCCACCACCCCGGCCTTGAGCGCCAGGGAGTCGTTGATGCCATCGCCCACCACCATGGGACGAAACCCATGGTCGATTTCAGCCATGACCCGCTTGAGTTTGTCTTCCGGCAAAGCCTGGGCTTGCACATCGCCGATGCCGACATCCCGGGCCAGGTTCGTGGCCACGCTCTGGCGGTCGCCGGTCAACAACAACTGACGGCCCAAGCCCAACTCCCGCAGCTCGGCCATGGCCACCTGTGCCTCCGGCTTGACGCTGTCGGCCAACAGCAGCCAGGCGAGGAACTGCCCGTCCAGGGCCAAGCCGGCAATCGGGCCGTCGTGCTCAGGAACCGCTGAGGTTTGAATGCCCAGCTGTGCAAACAATTCCGGCCGACCGAGCGCCGCTTCGCCCTGGGCCGTCATTGCGACCACACCCAACCCTTGGCGCTCGCGAATGTCCGTCAGCGCCAGGCAGTTGTCCTGTTCCACCAACCCCGCCAACGCACGACTGACCGGATGGCTGCTGGCCGAACCGAGGCTGGCGGCCAACGGCAGCAACAACGATGCGTGAGCATCCCGGGCATGGTCGATGGATTGCAGGCGCAGCACGCCATAGGTCAAGGTGCCGGTCTTGTCGACCACCAATGAGGTCAAGTCCGCCAGTTCTTCCAGAAAGGCCGAGCTGCGAATCAGGATCCCGTGGCGCGCCGCCACGGCGATCCCGGCAATGGCAGTGGCCGGTGCCGATAGCACCAACGCGCAAGGACACGCGGCCACTAGAACCGCCAGCATCGCCTGGGCATCGTTGGTCACGAACCAGGTCACTGCCGCCAGCAACAACACCAATACCAGGTAACTACCGGCGTAGCGTTCCAGCAAGCGGGTGATGGGTGGTTTGGAGCGTTCGGCGTTTTGCATCAAGGCGATGACTTTGCCCAGAGTGGATTCTTCGCCGGTGCGGGTCACTTCCAGCCGCAGCAGGCCATCGAGGTTGATCGCGCCACCAAAGACTTCCGTGCCGACCACCGCCTCCAGCGGCACCGACTCACCGGTGATGGGCGCGGTGTCGAGGCTGGCCTGGCCGGACAGCACCCGACCATCGGCCGGCACCCGGTCACCGGCGCGCACCTCCACCACATCACCGGCCTGGAGCGTCGCGTTGTCGACATCGATGATCGAGCCGTCGGCCTGTACCTTGCGACCTTGGCTGCGGGTCAGTTGGCCAAGGGCATGGATCGCCTCCTGGGAACCGATGACACTGCGCTCTTCCAGCACATGGCCGAAGATCATGATGATCGGCAGCAACGCCGCCGTCAGCAGATCGCCAGTGGCCCAGGCGCCGAGCATCGCCAGGGCGATCAGTTGGTCGGTGATCCCGTGCAGGCTTGGATAGCGCAAGCTGTACCAGGCCGAACGCATCACCGGCACCGCCACCAGCAGCGAGGCGAAACCCAACAGCAACTGGCTGACACCACTCTGCTCCGGCGACCAGGCGCGCCAGGCCAGACCCAGCGCGAGCAAGCCGAGAGCGAGCATCGCCAAGGTCAATTGCCGAGCGGCGATGCGTTGCTCAGCCGAGGACAACATCGGTACAGCAGGTGTTTGAGCGGTCATTGGCCGGCTCCCTGGATGATCAGACGAGAATCGTCTTTCGGGTCGACCGTGGTCACTGAACCGGCCTGACGAAGGATGGCGGGCATGCGTTCGCGATACAGGCGCAGCAGCATTTGCGGATCGCTTCCTTGGGTCTTCGCCAGCCCGAGCACCGTGGCCGTGTCGGCCGACGCCTTGGCGAGCCGTTCGCTGGCCTGGGCATGGGCGACTTGCACGGCACGGTCGGCGTCTTGACGGGCGGCCTGGGTGAGTTTTTCCGCTTCAGTCCGGGCGTTGGCCACAGCTTTATCGGCCTGCTGGCTGGCGGTCAGTACCGCGTTGAAAGCACTCACCGCCGGCCCGGGCAGACTCGATTGCACGTCGACCCGCACCACTTCGATGCCCAGCCCCTGCCCTGTCGCCGCCAAGTCAGCCAGGCGTCGGTTAAGTCCCTGCACCAGATCGCCTCGCAAGCGTTCGCGGCGCTCGGCAGCCTGGTTGTCACTGCCCATCAGTTCGGGCCGAGCCACCAGAATGGTGTCCAGGTCCCGGGCCGCAGTCAGGGCCACGGCACTGCGGGTCGCCAGTCGGTCCAGCGCCGGCAGGACATGTTCGCCTTGCAAGACGAAAGCGTAAGGGTCGGTGACCTTGTAGAACACCCGCACATCCAGTTGCACCACGCCGGCATCACCGGTCAATAAATAACCAGAACCGGCTAATGCATCGCTGACCGGCGTGGCGAAACTGGCCACACGATCAGCCTGCAAGGCCGCGTCCGAGCGCTGCAGATTCTCCACCCGCCGCTCAAGCACCCGATCCGCTGCTGGCAGCAGGACCACTTGCTCCACAGGGCGCGGCCAGGCCAACAAGAGGCCGGCATTCTGGATTCGATCCAAGGCGCCAAAATGCAGCACCACTGCACGATTCTGCGGGTCGATCTGCCGCACGTTGGAAAAGACCCAGGCCAACGCCGCCAACACCGTGACGGCGTAAAGCGCCAGAAACGCCAAGCGACCGGCCTGAATCCACGGACTGGATAACTCGTTTGTTCCACGTGGAACCAAACTCATGGTTGTGTTCCACCTTTGCCTTCCACGGAAACAGGCCCGTCTACCAGGACACGGAACGGCGCGGCGTCGGTGCGCAAAATCAACTTTGTACTCGGGCTGACGATGGTGCCCAAGGTGTCCAGCGAACGGAGCAGGTTGTAAAGCTGGGGAGAGCCGGCGTACGCCCGGCCATAAATCTCGGCCGCTTCTACCCGGGATTGTGCTTCGATATCCGCAGCCTTTACCGCGGCATCGGCTTGCACGACACGGGCATCACGTTCCGCGGCGGAGCGAATCTGCGCCGCTTCGCGTTTGCCGATGGCGGTGCGCTCAGTGGCGATGGTCTCGCGCTCGGCCCGCATGCGGTCCACCGTTGCGGTCAGCGTTACCGAGGGCAAGGTCAAGCGCTCGATACCGACTTGCAACACCCGCACGCCGTAAGTGGTGAGCAACTGCTGATCGATTTGCTGACGCAACTGCGCTTCGAAATCGGCGATGCGCACTTGGCTGGCATCGGTGTTGACCAGATTCGCCAGGTCAAAACTGGCGGCTGTGGTTTCCAGCGCCGAGCCGACAAACGTGCGGATCTGCCGTGCGGCTTCGTCCGGCTGGTTCTGCACCGCACGCATGAAACGCTGCACGTTGTCCGGGTCACCCTGCACCTGCCAGGCCACGTAGGCCTGGACAATGATCCGCAGTCCATCGCGGGTCCCGACATCCTGCAGGCCGCTGGACGTGGTGCGCAATCGCAGGTCCACCGGGATCGCCGCCTCGAACGGCGCTGGCCAGCGCCATCCCAGGCCAGGTTGCAGCAGCACCCGGGCCGGATTGCCGAAACGGGTAATGACCGTGGCCTCCCCCGACCGTACTTGCACCAAGCTCGCGGCCGCAACGGCAAATGCCACCAGCAGCACCGCCCAGCCCATCCGCCGCCAAGGAAATGGCCCGGCCTGCTGCGGGTCGCCGTGATGGTGGTGATGATGGCCGTGGTGATGACCGCCATGACCGTGATCGTGACCGGCGTGGTCGTGGTGACCGTGTGAAGAGGACTGGCTCAATGGGCAGCTCCTGACGGGACAGGGTTACGCGGCGACGCGGGGTCGGCCGGCAGCGTGAAGGTACGCAAGTCGATGGTCGGCGCGTTGTTGCTACCGCCCAGGCGATGATCGAGAATCAGCAACTGGGCATTGCCGAGGCCCTGGCTCAGTTGGCTCAAGTAATGTTCCAGCACAAAAGCGTGCCCTGCCGTGGCGTAGGCTTTGCGGTCGGCGTTGAAACGCAAATCGGCCGCCTGGGCGGTCGCGTTGATTTCCCGCGCAGTGGCGCTGGCCTGGTCATGGGCGATGCTGGCTTGCAATTGCGCCTGGTTGGTCTGTTCCGCCGCCGCACCACGCTCCCGGGCGATCAATGCCTGGGCGCCGATCTGTGCCGCCTGTACGCCGTGGTAGGCATTGGCCGCACCGGCCGGCGGATGAGTCGCCTCCACCACCGTCGCCAGGATTTCCACACCGCTGTCGAGGGTCTGCAAATCCGCCTGTACGGCGCGACCGATTTCGTCGGCCAGGCTCACACGGTCGGCGCCCAACAAACCATCCAACGTACGCGAAGCAAACTCATGCACCAGGATGCGGCTGGCGGTGCTGCGGATCAGCGTCGGCACATCGGCGCTGTTGTAAGTCGCCGCCAACGCCGCGGCATCCGTCAGGCCGATGCGATAGACAAAACGCACGTCCATGTTGACGATCTGGAAGCTCTGTTGGTTAGCACGACGACTGGCAATGACTTGGGACTTGTCGTTCACGTGACTGGCGTCCCACAACCGATTGGCAATGGCCGGTGCCGGCCCCTCCGCCGGTTCAGCCTCGACAACCGCTCGACTATCCGCAACGCTGGTCGCCAGTTCATGCACCACGCCATTCTCGACGTTGAGCACCCTGCCCCACGGCCAAGGTAAGGCGACGTGCAGGCCGGGCCCGAATACCTCTACCGGTTTACCAAAGCGCTCATAGATGCCCCGCCCCTGCAGCGGCACTTCGTGCACGCCTGTCAACAACCAGCCCACCAGCGCCACCAACGCCAACACCGGCAAAAAAGCCCGGCGCATGTAGCTGAAGGCCCAGATCTGGCGCAGATCGATGCCGAAACGGTTGTGCAGTTCATGTTGCAAGGCCAGCCAAGGTTGCGGCGGCCAGCGCAGCAGATCGGCGATGACACTGCGGCCCAGCGGCGTCGGCTCCAGGGCGTCCCGGCGCGGGATGAACAACGACAGCACCGCGCGCAACAACAACTCCGCCGCCACCAGCCCTGGCAATAGCCCCATCAGCACCGCCAGGCGCACCGGCCAGATGGACGTTTCTGCGGCGAACAGCAAGCACAGGGCGCCGAGCACCAACACGATGATCGCCAATCGCGTCAGTTGCCCCAGCGCTGGCGCTTCCGGCCATTCCACCGGGGACTGCTGGGCCAATTGCCGCTCGAACACCAATAACCCGAACGCCAACAATAACGACAGCACCGCCCCTACACTGGCCGAGACGCCAAGGGCGGCAGCCGGCAACTGCAAGTTCCAGGCTTGCTCCAGGCTGAGTAATACCAGCACGGCCCAACCGGCCAGCCACAACGCAGGCGCACCGATTTGCTTGAGCAGACCGACTGAACGGGCACCGATGCTATCCAGCAGCCGCTCATACCAACCCGGGTTATCAACAGGCTCGTTTTCCGTCGGCAGGTTATCCACAGCCGGCAACAACGCCTTGCTGCGCCATTGCGCCACCCACCAGGCCGATTGCAAGCCCGCCACCAGCACCAACAGTCCCGCACCTTGGCTGACCAGCAAGGCCGGCCACAGCGATTGCGGCGAAAACACCCCAATAAAAAATGCCAGGACCACGCCCATGCCCGCCACGCTTCCCAAGGCGTAGGCGATCCGCTTCAAGCGGCACCCTTGAAACGACGCTCGCTGGAAACGCGGCCATTCGGCCACTTGTGTCCCCTCGATATCTAGATCGACTTGCATACCACCCCAGCTTTCGTGGCGATCAGAATCAGGGCCCGTGGACAGACGCCACCGACGCTCTGTTATATGCCGTTACCTTATAACGATTGCTGTGAAATTTCCGTTTTGAATTCTTCATGACAAGGCCCACACCGACCTCTTGACTTAAGCCTTGACCGAGATCTGTGGAAACGCTCATATTACGTTCATAATTTTTTCTCAGGCCAAGCGGGAGAATAGCGATGAGCAACTACGACGTGGTCATTCTGGGCGGCGGGCCCGGCGGGTATAACGCGGCGATTAGGGCCGGTCAGTTAGGGTTGAAGGCCGCCTGTGTCGAGGGCCGGGCCACCCTGGGCGGCACCTGCCTGAACGTCGGTTGCATGCCTTCCAAGGCATTGCTGCACGCCTCGGAACTGTACGAAGCGGCCACGGGAGCAGAGTTCGCCAACCTAGGCATTGAAGTCAGTCCCACCCTCAATCTTGCGCAAATGATGAAGCAGAAAGACGAAAGCGTGACGGGCCTGACCAAGGGCATCGAGTTTCTGTTTCGCAAGAACAAGGTCGACTGGATCAAAGGCTGGGGCCACATCGACGGGCCAGGCAAAGTAACCGTCACCGCGGACGATGGCGGCAAGACCGAACTGAACGCCAAGGACATCGTCATCGCCACCGGCTCGGAACCCATGCCGCTGCCAGGCGTGACCATCGATAACCAGCGCATCCTCGACTCCACCGGTGCCTTGGCCTTGGGTGAAGTGCCTCGGCATCTGGTGGTGATCGGCGCAGGCGTGATCGGCTTGGAACTGGGTTCGGTCTGGCGGCGCCTGGGCGCCCAGGTGACGGTGGTGGAATACCTCGATCGCATCTGCCCGGGCGTGGACGGCGAGGCCGGCAAGACCTTGCAAAGGGCCTTGGCTAAACAAGGCATTCAATTCAAGTTGAGTTCGAAGGTCACCGGCGCCACGACCTCGGCCAGCGGCGTGCAATTGCAGATCGAACCGGCGGCGGGCGGAGAGGCACAGACCCTGGATGTTGATTACGTGCTGGTCGCCATCGGCCGTCGACCCTACACGCAAGGGCTGGGGCTGGAAAACGTCGGGTTGAGCACCGATAAACGCGGCATGCTCGCCAACCAGCGTCACCGCACTGAAGCCCCCGGCGTCTGGGTGATCGGCGACGTGACGTCCGGACCGATGCTGGCCCACAAGGCCGAAGACGAAGCCATGGCCTGCATCGAACAGATCGCCGGCAAGGCCGCCGAGGTCAACTATGCACTGATCCCCAGCGTCATCTACACCCGTCCGGAACTGGCCAGCGTCGGCAAGACCGAGGAACAACTCAAGGCCGAAGGCCGCGCCTACAAGGTCGGCAAGTTTCCGTTCACGGCCAACAGCCGGGCCAAGATCAACCACGAGACCGAAGGGTTCGCCAAGGTCCTGGCCGATGAACGCACCGATGAAATCCTTGGCGTGCATCTGGTGGGCCCCAGCGTCAGTGAGATGATCGGTGAGTACTGCGTGGCCATGGAGTTCAGCGCCTCGGCCGAGGACATCGCCCTGACCTGCCACCCGCACCCTACCCGCTCGGAAGCGTTGCGCCAGGCGGCCATGAATGTGGAGGGGATGGCGACGCAGATGTAGGAACACGCCCCACTGGCGATAACACCCGCCCCTGTGGGAGCGAGCTTGCTCGCGATGGCGGCATTGCAGACGCTACAAGGGCGTATGTGATGTCCTCATCGCGAGCAAGCTCGCTCCCACAAGGGTTCCTTATCTCAGGAGGCCGACATCCGCGCCTTGCGCTGGCGCCGGCTGATCAGCCCCAACCCCACCGCCACCACCAACACGACCCCGCCCACTTCCAGCCAAACCTTGTAAGGGCGCAGCGCCGAGCGAATCGGGTCCAGGGCCTGGGTCACGTAGCGTTTGTTCGCCGTGCTGAAATCCGGTTGCTGGCATTGATGACCAAAATCCCCGGCCCAATCCACGTACGGGCCTTCCTTCACATAGCGCTGATACAACGCGCTTTGCTCCTCAAGGCTGGAGTTGTACCCCACCGCTTTGCACAGCACCGCCGCAAACGCCTGGCTGGTATGGGGCAGATTATCCGCCGCCTGGCTCGCCAGCGCCGTGGCGACAAATCGATAGTGATAACGCATGTCCGGCTGCGCGGCGCTGGCCTGCTGGCGTTGCACTTCACCTTCGGCCACCAGCGGCCCGACGTTCAGCTCGACCGGTTCCAGGCTGTAATTGCCGCCAAGGCTGGCGTAATCCGGCGCCATCTCATAGCCGAGCAGCTCCATGCCCCAGTTGCGCGCCATCCAGGACGCATGGAAATACGCCTCGGCTCGCCGGGTTGGCCACCATTTGGACTCCGCGTCCTGGCGCAGTTGCCCATAGGCCCGGGCCTTGTTCTGCAGGTCCGGGTTATCGAAATAAGCCGGCGCCTCCTCAAAGCGCCCTTCCCTCAGCAAACGACGGCCCAGCAAATTGCGCAGGCTCGCGGCCACCGGCAGCGGCACGTAGTTATCCCGATCCTCCTGGCTCAACGCCGGTGGCGCCGGGACTTGGGCGTCGACGTACTGCTTGAGCTCATCCACCGTGAGCACACGCTCGGCAACGGCGGCAGCGTCGTACCAATAGTTGCTCTGGCCGCGATAGAGCTGATCGAAGGCTTGCAGGTAATCACCGCGCTGCAAGGCCAGGATCGCGCTTTCACCTTCGACCCGGCACTTGGGTTGCACCGATTCGTAATTCCAATCCGGTGTGCGCCGACTGCCCCAGGACTCATCGTTCGGAAACGCCTGGGCCGCCTTGGCATAAGCCGCCGCCGCGGCCACCTTGTCGCCGTCGCGCAAGGCCAACTTGGCGCGCACCCACCAGGCCAGGCCTGTGTCGGGAGCCTTTTGCACAAACGCCTGGGCGCTGGCGTAATCGCCGTGCTGGTAACTCACTGCCGCCAAACGGTCGGCATCCTCCAGATTGTCCCGGGCGTTGGCCTGCAGCAGTTTGACCAGCCTTTTCTCGCCCGAGGGTTCTTCACCGTCCCACCAGCCGATCCGGCTGAGCAGGTAGGCGGTGACCAGTCGCTGCACCGCTTTGGTCTTGAGCAGTTCATTCAAGCGCTCATCCGGCTGGACGCTCAAATCACCGGCCAATTGCAGCAACGAGCTGTAGCCGACCGGGGATCCTTGCAGGTTCTGGATCGCATACAGGGCGATGGCGCTGTCCCAGTCGTCAGCGGTGTAGGCCACCCGGGCTTCTTCGCCAAGGCTGGCGATGCCCAGTTCCAGCGGGTCGCTGAAGCCAGCAATAGTCATTTCCCGGGCCTGGCGAAACGCTGCTCGCGCCTGATCCCGCAAGGCCACAGGGTCGCCGCTGCCCGCCCCGGTACTCTCGGCGAACAAGGCCCGTCCAAGAGAGTACGCGGCCCAGGTGCTGCGCAACCGACGCTGGTCAGCCGGTAACGTCAGCAGTTGCTGGAAGGCTTCCACGGCACGCTGATGCTCACCAAGGTTAAAAGCCGCCGCGCCGAGGGCATACAGGCGCAGCTCATCAGGCAGTTTGGCCGCTTCAGCCGCCACCTGGTCGATATCGGTCAGCGCCCGCAAGCGCTCCACCACCGCTTGTTGCGGCGGGGTCAAGCCAATCCGCTCGGCCTGGTTGCGTTGCTCTACGTAGGAAGGCAGGTCGTCATAGCTGTAGTCCGGGTTGCGCGTCGCCTCGGTGGCCGGCTTGAGCCCGGCAAGCGCCTGGCCGAGGCGGCTGACTTCGAAGCGAAAGCTGCCTTCGGGCAATTGCGCCAGCGTCTGGGCACGGTTATCCAGCAGGCGCATCGGGAAATCCGGCCCGCAGGCCAGCGCCGGCCCCAGTGGCAGGCACAGGCTCAGACACAGCAGGTGGCGAGGCCACTTACGGGTAAACATTGAAACCTCCTTGGTCAATTTTCGTACAGCGCGCCCAGCCGATTGCCCGTTGGGCGCCGGCAGCCAAGCGACCTTCCTGAATGCGGGTGAAGGTAAGCAGTCCGGGGGCTTGTTGCAACGTATAACCGGCCAAGGCATCGACGCCGTCACACGCGCCAACAGCCAGTGTCAGACGCTGGGGCCAGGGGCTGTCGAGATTGCCCTGGTTGACCAGGCGGATATCGTACAAACCGCCCTGCTCCGCCCACTTCAACGCCAGGCGACTGTCCAGGTGATCGCCCCGGGCGACGGCGCCGAGCGTGGTCAAGCTCCAGGCTCGTCGGTCGCCGGCCAGGGGCAGGCGAAACCAGATCAGCCCGACGAGATGGTGCGGCGGATCAGCCCGCAAATCCGCCGCCAGCCCGGCCACTTGTTGCGGATCGGCCAGCAACTCTCGACGCTCGCCAGCGCGATCGATCGGCACCTCGCTTTCCACCACCGGCACGCCGCTCTCCTGGGTCAGCAGCGCCACACCGTAGGCTGGCAGTGCCAGATAAAACGGCCGCGGGGTGATCTTGCTCCAGCGTTGCGCCCAGTGCCGGGCCTGTTTCGGATCGAATAGCCCTTGCCGTGGATCACTCACCGCGTGGACCTGCAGCACACTGCTGTCCACCGTTTCCAGCAACCCCGGCAAGGCGGGGCTGTCGAGCCAGGCCGGTAGCGCCGTGATGCTGAGCCGCAGGTTGGCCGGCAGGATGTGCCGCAGTTGGCCGAGGAAGTTTCCATAGGCCGGCAGCCGTGCATTGCCGGCATCGTGGTCGATCTCCACACCCACCGGGGTCAGGCCTTGGGCTTGCCAATCCCCCAGCACTTGCTGGATTTGCGCGATGACCTCGTCCTTGTTCAGGGCCTTGAGCTGGCCGTCCAGGCGAATCACGACGATCAGTGGACGGCCGTCCGCCTTGAGCAGGGCCGGATCGATCCGTGCACGGCGCCAGCCCGCCCCGGGAAAAGCCTGCAACGCCAGCACCCGCAGCGTGGAAAAGTCGCTGTGGCTTTGGCGCAGCGCCAGCCCATGGGCCGGGGTCCATTGGCGTTGCCAGATATAGAGTTGTTGATCAAGGGCCGGGGGTTGTTCGCAGCCCCCTAAAAGCAACACGGCGAGGGCCAGGGAGAGCCGGGAAAGAAACGTCATGGAGCCTCACCACCCACAAAGACCGGCAGATTACCGCCCCCCGCGTCGAAGAGAAACTCTGTGGCGAGGGAGCTTGCTCCCGCTGGGCTGCGCAGCAGCCCCAAAGCCGACACCGCAGCCATGCCAGGCACACCGCGCGCCATTTTCAGGGGGTTGCTTCGCAACCAGCGGGAGCAAGCTCCCTCGCCACAGGGCGACCCATTCAAATGCTCATGGGTGCTTTTGCAACCCGACAACCGTACGCGGCATGCCCACGAACCCGGGCAAGGCTTCGATCCGTGCCAGCCAGGCCCGCACGTTGGCATAGTCTTCCAACGACACATTGCCTTCCGGTGCGTGGGCGATGTAGCTGTAGCCGGCGATATCCGCGACAGTCGCCGTATCACCCGTCAGAAACTCACGGCTGCTCAATTCCTGATCGATGACTTTCAACACGTTGTGGGACCGGGCAATCACGTCCTCGGCGTTGTAGGCCGCGCCGAACACCGTGATCAGTCGCGCCGTGGCCGGCCCCGCATGGATCGGCCCGGCCGCCGCCGACAACCAGCGCTGCACCTGCGCGGCGCCGACCGGATCGGTGGGCAGCCAGCGGCCCTTGCCATATTTATGCGCCAGGTACACCAGGATCGCGTTGGAATCCGCCAGCACCACGCCGTCATCGTCAATGACCGGTACCTGGCCAAACGCATTGAGTGCGAGGAAATCCGCCTGTTTGTGCGCGCCTTTGGCCAAGTCGACGAAGACCTCCTCGACCGGTAACCCGAGCAACGAAAGCATCAGTTGAACGCGATGGGAATGGCCGGAAAGCGGGAAGTGATAGTGCTTGATAGGGTTCATGGTCGACTCCGTTGGAAGTGACGCCATCAGCACAACGGCGTCGATGGGGTCATCTTCCGCTCCGAGCCAAAACAAGAGAATAACCCGCAAATGCAATCCATTGTTTCAGCCAGAGAAATAATACGTCAGCCGCTCAAGGCCGGATGTTCGCGCAACGCACTGACGACAAAATCGACAAAACTGCGGACCCGCACCGGCGCATTGCGTCCGCCCTGGTACACCACATGGATCGGCAGCGGCGGCAATTCGAAATCGGCGAGGACGATTTCCAGTTCACCGGCGGCCACGTTGCCCGCCACTTGGTAAGACAGGACTCGCGTCATTCCCAGCCCCTGGCAGGCGGCGGTGATCGCCGCCTGGTTGGCCGTCACCACCAGCCGAGGCACGGGCCGGACGGCCAACGGTTGGCCTGAATCGATGAAGCTCCAGCTTTTGACCTGGCCAGTGGCCGACGACGCCACCACCGGCATTTGCTCCAGATCATCCGGATGCCGGGGCCGCCCGTGCCGCGCGAAGAAATCCGGGGATCCGCACACCACTCGCCGCACTTCACCGACCCGCACGGCGTGCAGGTTGCTGTCCGGCAGCTCGCCAATGCGCAGGGCAACGTCGATGCCCTCCTCCACCAGGCTGACCGTACGATCCAACAACAAGGCGTTAATGCTGACCTCGGGGAACCGGTGCAGGTAATCCACCAGCAGCGGCGTGACAAACGACTGGCCAAACAGCACCGGCGCGGTAATCGTCAATTGCCCGCGGGGCTGAACGTGACTGCCGGCCGCCGAATCCTCGGCTTCCTGCAAATCGCTCAGGATCCGCCGACAGTCCTCGAGAAAGCGCTGGCCGGCTTCGCTCAAGTACACATTGCGAGTAGTGCGCACCAGCAATGGCGTGCCGATACGTTGCTCCAACCCCGCCACCGCCCGCGTGACACTGGCCGCTGATAGCCCCAGGCGTCGCGCGGCCGCCGAAAAACCCGACGCCTGGGCCACGGCGAGAAAAACCTGCATTTCCTGGAACCTGTCCATCCATCCCCCGATGAGAAATCCTGATACAAGTTTTCTACACGCCTCAAAGCGGCGCAACGCGGCCATTGTAGAGGCCTGCGCCAGTGAACCACAGCGTAACGCAGCCGGACACCGGGACATTGGCCCGACCAGCGACGGCAGCCCTTGGTACCATCCCTTCTCATGACAGTTTCATGACCGAAGGAAGAACCCACTGAGGGCGAGCTTGCTCGCGATAGCGTCGGGTCAGCGGCAATCCATATGGACTGACACAGCGCTATCGCGAGCAAGCTCGCTCCCACAGGGTGAGTGTGTTGTTCAATGGATTGGCTTCAACTGAAAGGCCTGTTGCTTGTGAATATTATCTATCGCGCTTCAACCCACCCCCGCGCCGCCCTCATCACCCTGATTGGCTGCGTATTACTCGTTCCCATGGGCCTGCGTCTCGCCTTGGGCTGGTCCGACCCACTGGGCTATCTATCGGACCTGGGTATCGGTGGGTTACTGATCGCGTTGCTTTACCGTCGTCCCTGGTGGCTGACACTGCCGGTATTGCTGGCCTGGAGCGCGTTGACGCTGGCCAGCATCGAGTTGGTCAGTGCGGTCGGGCGGATGCCCAATCCTTCGGACATCCATTACCTGACCGACCCGCAGTTCGTTGAAAACTCTACCAGCGGCGGCTTCGCCCACCCCTGGCTGGCGGCGATCCAGTTGGCCGCGCTGGCGTTCTGGCTCGTGACCCAATGGACCCGCCGCCCACACCAGGCGCCACGCTTGCCTCGCCACGCCTGGGCCGTGCCCGTGTTGCTCCTGCTGAGCCATGGTGCGCTGCAGGCCTGGCGTCCCAGCGAAGCGGACCAATGGAACGTATTCAACCTGCCTCACCAACTCGTCACCGCAGGTATCGCCGCCGGGCAGGACCAAGCCCGGCAATGGCTCGATGGCGATGCCGTGGACCCCGCCCCAGCCATGGCGGGGCTGACCCGCCTGGACCTCGATGGCACCAAACTGCTGGCCGAACCGGGACGGGCGCGCAACGTCCTGGTCATCGCCCTGGAGGGCATTCCCGGCGCCTATGTGAGCGCCAACCGCCAAGCCTTGAAAAGCAGCTACCAGGAAAACCTGATGCCGCACCTCAGCGCCTGGGCCGAGCGCGGCATGAACACCCCCGATTACGTCCTGCACAGCCACCAGACCATTCGTGGCCTGTACGCGATGCTGTGTGGCGACTACGACAAGCTTGACGACGGCACGCCCAAAGGCGTCGAAATGCTCAACCAGACCCAGCGCAACCAAGCCTGCCTGCCGGCCCAGTTGCGCCAGAACGGCTTTTCCACGCATTTCCTCCAGGGCGCGGGCCTGCGGTTCATGGCCAAGGATCGGATCATGCCGCACATCGGCTTCGACACGACCCTGGGCATGGAGTGGTTCACTCGCCCCGCCTACCTGGAATTCCCTTGGGGCAAGGACGACAAGACCTTCTTCGAAGGCGCGCTGGACTACGTCGGGCAACTGCAACAAGCGGACAAGCCCTGGATGCTGACCCTGCTGACCGTGGGCACGCACCAGCCCTACTCGGCACCGGATGACTACCTCCAACGCTACGACACCGCCAAGCAAGCCGCCGTGGGTTACCTGGACGACGCACTGGCGAACTTCCTGGCAGGCCTGGAACGCCAGGGCATCCTGGACAACACCCTGGTGGTCATCACCTCGGACGAATCCCATGGCATCGACGATGTGCGGCTGGCCTCATCCTGGGGGTTCAACCTGACGTTGGCGCCGGAACCGTTGCCCCGGATCAAGTCAGGCACCTACGGCCACGTGGACCTGACCGCCTCGATCCTCGATTACTTCGGCTTTACGGTGCCCACATCGTTGTCCGGTCGCTCGCTGTTCAGGGATTACCCGAAGGGCCGGGAAATCATGTCGTTCACCAACGGCAAGCTGCGCTACCACGACGGCAAGGGCACGTTCACCGAGTGCGATTTCCTTCAGCATTGCCGTTACTACAGCAGTGCAGGCTTCATCGCCGACCGCGCCACCTACGGCGGGCAATACAGCGGCCAGCGCGCCCGATTGATCAGCGCCCGGGCCACGGCCCTGGACCAGACCCTGTTACGCACGCCCCTGAACCAGCATTATCAGTTCGGGAGCGCGGATAAAATCCCACTGCCGGCCCAGGTCACCAACGACTGGACCGACAACCTGATCGGTGCCCAATACCTGGAAATGCCCAAGGGCTCACAGACCCGTGTCAGCCTGACCATCCGCACCGTAGAGGCTGACCATGCCGCCTACATTTCCCTCAAGGCCAAGGAGTTCGAGCAGGATGTGTCGATGGACCTGCCGACCGAGGTGGCGGTGACACCCGACCAGCCCCTGGTGATGAACATCAGTTTCGACAACCCGCAGCAGCGCAAGGCGTTTTCCTTCCATTTGCTCGGGCATGGGGTCGGCGCCATCGAGATCAGCGACTTCAGCGTCGTGACCGAACTGCCGGAACAGACGGACCAGCCGCAATACCTGGACGACATGCAGGAAGACAGCGAGGCCCAATCCAGCTGAACAAAAAACGCGCAGCCATTGAAACTGGCTGCGCGTTTTTATGTTCAAGGCCGGATTTGGTCAATGCTTGATCAACTGCATGATTTCAAATGCGTTCAATGCCGCCCCCCGTAGTAACTGGTCGCCGCTGATGAACAAGTCCAACCCATGCTCGCCGTAGATCAGGTTGTAGCGAATCCGCCCGACTTCCACCGCGTGCTTGTAGGTTGAGGTCATGGGCATCGGATAAGCGCCAAACTCCGGCTCATCCACCACCTCAACCCCCGGCGCGCTGCGTAACAGCTCGCGCACCTGCTCCAGCGACTGGATGGGTGTGTTGAACCGCAGGCTGAGGCTCTCGGCATGGGAGCGCAAGGTCGGCACCCGCACTGCGGTGGTACTGATCGCCAGCGCCGGTTCGTCGAGCACCTTGCGCAGCTCCCAGACCACTTTCATTTCTTCACGGGTGTAACCATTGGCTTCGAACGAATCGACTTGGGGAATCACGTTGAAGGCCAGGTTATGGGCGAAGTACTCGCTGTCATCGCGGTCGCCATAGTCGCTAAAGGACCCGGCCTTCTCCCGCAGCTCCAGCATCGCCGGCTGCCCCGCACCGCTGGCGGCCTGATACGTAGAGATGATCGCGCTCTGCAGCCCGAACGCGTCATGCAGAGGACCCAGCACCATCAACGCAATAGCCGATGAGCAATTGGGATTGGCGATCAGTTTTTCACCCCTGTAACGGTGGCCGTTGATGGGCGGCACCAGCAGTGGAATGGTCGGGTGATAACGGAAGGCCGAAGAGTTATCGATGACGTAGGCGTTCTCAGCCAGACGCTCGCCGTACTCCAGGGCAAAGGCCCCGGAAACACACAGGAAGACGATATCGCACGAGGCGCAGCCCTCGACCGAAAAGGCTTCGATCAGGTATTCGACATCACCCACCTTCAAGCGCTTGCCCGCCGAACGCCCCGAGGCCATGCAGACCACTTCATAATCGGTATCTTCAAGCAATTGCAGCATGGTCATGCCCACTGCACCGGTGCAGCCCACCACGGCGACTTTCTTCATTTCCCGTCCCTTATCCACCTGTGCAAAGGCTCAACCGTCTTGGTTTTCCTGATTGCCTGCGATCGATTGTAGGGTGACGGGCCCGTCCGCTACAGTGCAGCGCAAGACAATAAACGGTGGAATCACGCCAAATGCACGCTCACCCCGGAACCGTGGCGATCCTCGTTTATGAAGGCCTGTGCGTATTCGAGTTTGGCATCGCCCTGGAGATCTTCGGCCTGCCGCGTCCGGAACTGGATGTACCGTGGTACGGCCATCAAATCGTCGCCGTCGATCCAGGACCGATGCATGCCCTGGGAGGCCTTCGAATAGCCGTCGACGCGGGGCTCGAAGCCCTGGACAGCGCGCGCACCATCATCATCCCCGGCTGGCGCAGCCACCACGAACCGCCTCCCGAAGCGCTGTTACAAGCACTGCGCCGCGCCCACGCACGCGGCGCACGCCTGCTGTCGATCTGCTCGGGGGTGTTTGCCCTGGCAGCCACCGGGCTGCTCGACGGCAAGACCGCGACCACCCATTGGCAATTCTGCGCGGAGCTGGCCGAGCGATTCCCGCTGATCAAGGTTGACCCGAATGTGCTGTATGTCGACTCCGGGCCATTGATCACCTCAGCCGGCAGCGCGGCGGGCATCGACGCCTGCCTGCACCTGATTGCCCGGGACTTCGGCACACACATCGCCAACTCAGTGGCCCGGCGCCTGGTCATGGCCCCGCAACGGACCGGTGGCCAGGCACAATTCATCGTCGCGCCTGTGAGCAAGTCGCCACGCAACGAACTGACCCGCATCCTGCAGTGGCTGCGCGAGCATCTGGATCAGCCCTTGAGCGTCGGCGACATGGCCGCCCGCGTCGCCATGAGCGAGCGCACCTTCCTGCGGCGCTTCGTCGAGACCACCGGCCTGCCGCCCAAGACCTGGCTGCAACAGGAACGCCTGAATCGGGCGCGGGCGCTGCTGGAAAGCACCGACCAGAGCACGGCCGACATCGCCCAGGCCTGCGGCTATCGGTCGGTGGAGAGTTTCCGGGCCGCGTTCCGGAACGCTATCGGCTTGCCGCCCACCGCCTATCGCGAAAGATTCGGCGGCGGCGCGCTCCGCCCGCAGCAGGCCTGGGGTTAATCCAGCAACCGATGCAGCTTGGCGTACTGCAACAGCATGATGGTCTTGCCGTCACAAATCTCCCCGGTCTCGATCATGCCCAAGGCGTGGTCGAGGGACAGCTCCAGCACTTCGATCTCTTCGCCCTCGGCTTCAAGGCCACCGCCTTCGTGCTGTCTGTCTTCGTCGAAATACTCGCCGACGAAAAAATGCACCCGCTCAGTCACCGAGCCCGGGCTCATGAAGGCTTCGAACACCTTGCGCACGTCCTGGATGATATAGCCGGTTTCCTCCTGGGTTTCCTTGCGGATGCAGGTGTGCGGGTCGTCGTTGTCCAACAGGCCGGCGCAGGTTTCTATCAACAGGTCATCGTGGCCGTTGACGAAGGCCGGGAAGCGGAATTGCCGGGTCAACACCACCGTTTGCTTGGCCTTGCTGTACAGCAGGATGGTGGCACCGTTGCCCCGGTCATAGGTCTCGCGCGTCAGTTCGCGCCATTGGCCATTGCGGCCGAGGTAGTCATAGGTGGTCTTGCGCAGCACGTACCAATCGTCCGAGAGCACTTCGACGTGCTTGATGCGTACGCGATCCTTGATGTCAATTGCCTGTGTCATTTGCCACTCCGTTCGAGGCCAAAGGTCCCATTAAAACCCTATTACAACTATGCAGGGACGCGTGGCAATGCTCGTTTGTGGGCCGTCTTGAGGTAGGCGCGTTCGATGAGCTGTCGCGCCTGGGGCAACACCTCTTCGCCCATCAGGTACGCATCGATTTCCTCGTAGCTGCAGCCATACGCCACTTCATCCAACTTGCCGGGCGCCAGGTCTTCCAGATCCGCGGTCGGTGCCTTGCGCACCAGGTACGCGGGAGCGCCCATTGCGTCGGCCAACCACCGCACCTGGGTCTTGGTCAGCCCGGACAGCGGTGCCAGGTCGCACGCGCCGTCGCCGAACTTGGTGAAAAACCCCATCACCGCCTCTGCCCCATGGTCGGTGCCCACCACCAATCCATTACTCAGATTGGCAATGGCGTATTGCGCCAGCATCCGCGCCCGAGCCTTGGCGTTGCCTTTGGCAAAGTCGGTGAGCTCGGCCGAAGGCTGCAAGCCATCGATGGCGATACTGCCCATCAGCCCGTCGACACACGCGGCGATGTTGCTGGTGGTGATCGCGTCCGGCCGGATGAAGTCCAGGGAAGCCTGGGCGTCCTGCTCATCGGCCTGGGCCTTGTACGGCAGCCGGACGGCGATAAACCGCGCGGCGTAGTCTTCACCCCGCAGTTGCTCAACCGCCAATTGGCATAGACGCCCTGCGGTGAGCGAGTCGACGCCGCCACTGATCCCCAAGACCAGGGACTGGCAACCCGACTCGCGCAAAGTCTGCTTGATGAATTCGATGCGGCGGGCAATCTCGGTGGCTACGCCACCCTGGGTGAGTTGGCGGTCGATGCCCAGTTCCCGGGCAATGCGCTCTTGTTGAAGCGTAGTCATATCAGGCTCCCAACTGTGGATTGATCAGGGCGACGTTGAACACTTGGGCGGCATACCGCAGAAACGAGGCATCCTCGCAGACGTTCTTGATCGGGTCGTCGGAGAACTTCACGACCGGCTCGCCGTGGACCCGCACCAGTTTCATGACGATGCTCAGCGGTTCGACGCCGTCGACATCGCAGGCCAGGCTGGTGCCCATGCCAAAGCCGAATCTGGCCTTGCCGCGAACATGACGCAGGATCGGCAGACACTTTTCGAAATTGAGGCCATCGGAGAACATCAGGTCCTTGGTCCGCGGGTCGATGCCCAGCTCCTGGTAGCGCCCCAGCACCTTGTCGGCCCAGACGATCGGGTCACCGGAGTCCTGGCGCAAGCCGTCGTAGAGCTTGGCAAAGTACAGGTCGAAATCCTTGAGGAAAAAGTCGGTGCTGATGCAGTCCGTCAGGGCAATACCGAGGCGGCCGCGATACTCGCGCACCCAGTTTTCCAACGCCGCGTTCTGGCTCTCGCGCAAGCGCCCGAGTTGCTGGTGCACCATCAGCCACTGGTGAGCCATTGTGCCGATCAACGGGAGATCGAATTCGTAAGCCAAGTGCGCGTTGCTGGTGCCGACAAAGACCCCAGGAAAATCGCTGCGCATCACATTCACCACCTCCCGCTGGGCCCTGAACGACAGCCGCCGCCGGGTGGAGAAGTCTGAAACGCGAAACTCGGCGAGCTCTTCACGACTGGCGTTTTTCTCCAGCCATTCGAACTTCTGGTACAGCTTACGGGTGACGTCGGCCAACTCGACTTCGGGGTATTTCTCGCGGTTGCGCAATTCGCTGACCATCGCCAACACCGGTTGCTCGAACATGATGCAGTGCAGCATCGGCCCACGGACGCGGATGTGCAGTTGGCCGTCGACTTCCGCAACGTGTATGTAGCGCAAATTGAAGCGAAACAGGCCGAGAAACTGTTCGAAGTCCGCTGTCAGGTACTCACGGAAACGCTTGTTGAACAAAAACCGCTGCTCTCCCTCGCGCAACTGCAACCCAGCGAGCTTCTCCAACTCCACACGAATGTCCGGGATCAGGTGACCGAGCCGCTCCTTGGAACGCACGATGAACTGGTATTCCACCTCGACATTCGGGTGCTGGTGCAAGACCGCCTGCATCATGGTGAAGGTGTAGTAGTCGGTATCCAGAAGGCTCTGGATGACGCCGTTGCTTGAATCGTATGCACTGTCCATGGTTCGTCCTTATGCGTTTGCCAGGCAGATGGTTTCTTCGCGAGTCGCGGCAACCGAGACGCCGGCTTGCTGCATGTCGTGAATGGCTTGAACGGCCCCTTGCTCACTGATGGCCCGGCAGGCCGGGAGGTGAATGATCACCTTGAAGCCAGCGGCGGCCAGTTGCAGCGCGGTGGTCTTGACGCAGAAATCCAGCGCCAGCCCGCCAACAATGACCTGCTCCACACCCAGGCCTTTGAGGTACTCGATCACCCCGGTGGACAGCTTGCCGTGCAGGTCGTGGTAGCAGGCGCCATACGGGTGCAAATCCGGCTCGACACCCTTCCAGACGAAATAGTCGTAGTCATAAGGGGTCGGCAGTTGATCCAGCAAGGCGAAACCTTCGGTACCAGGAACGCAGTGGCTGACCCAGGTGATGTCGGCGTGCTCGAGCCCGGTGGGCACGAACATCTGTGCGTGATCGGCGACCACCCACGGGGCCAGGGGCGTATGGGCGTCCTTGCTGCCGATACGGAGGCTGGCCAGGGACGCGATGAAATTCAGCTCACCGGCAATCTGGTCACCGCCCGGCACAGGAAGCTCATCGGGGCACAGCGGCGTGAAGCTTTTTTGCGCATCGACATCGAAGGAAGCTGTTTTCCGGGTCAAGCTGTTCATGTTGGGTTTCTCCTATTCATGGCAACGAGAGTACACAAGATGTACTTTCATGACAACCTACTTGCAGAAAATATTTTTGATGATTGTTCTTTTATTCAATGGATATGGTTAAGAGCAGAGCAGGTTTTCATCAAAAAGATTTTGCTGATAGAGTACATGTCATGTACCAAAAGAGGATAAGCCATGTTCGAGATAGCCCTTTATGGCGGTGCCTTCAATCCGCCTCACGCAGGACACGCCCAAGTGATGATCGAGGCCTCGCGCCAGGCCAGACGCGTGTTGGTGGTGCCCAGCTTCAGGCATCCCGATGGCAAGCAAATGGTCGACTATGAGGTGCGCCTGAACTGGCTGGAATCGATCGTCGAGAAGGTTCAGCCGCTGTGCTGCGCCGAAGTGCGGGCAAGCCGGGTGGAGCAGGTCGTGGCCCGTGGCGTTGAAGGCGCCCTCTACAGCTACACCCTGCTCGCCCACCTCGCCGACAGCCTGGCCCTGGACGGCAAGCGGATCGCGTTGGTGGTGGGTCGGGATGTCGCGGATCGGCTGCCGACCTTCTATCGCGGCCAGGAATTGCTGGCGCGTTTCTCCATCCTTTGCGTGGAGGAAAAGATCCACGTACGCAGCACGGTGGTTCGCGAACGACTGGCCCTGGGCAAGCCGCTTCCCAGCGACTGGATGGCACCCGGCATGAACCCGTTAAACTATGACCTTTACGCTACCCACGGAAATCGACATGCCCACTAGCACAGCCCCCGCGCGCGGTTATCTGCACACCATCGACCTCTGTGTGCTGCGCTTCTGCCGGGAGACCCAGGCGCTGGAAATCCTCCTGAACCGACGGGAAGCCGAGCCATTCGCCGGTCATTGGGCGCTGCCCGGGATCGTGGTCAATGGTGGCGTAGAAGATCTGACGCTGAACGACGCCGTGGAGCGCCTGCGCAATTCAAACAAGGTCGGCATGCCGCTGGCGTGGATCGAACAGGTCGGCACCGTCGGCGACGCGTTCCGCGATCCGCGCTGCTGGTCATCCTCGACGTTCTACCTGGCGATTGTCAGCGAGGCGGTCCAGCTCGCCGAACACCAGGGATTTTTTCCCCTCAAGGACGTCGCAGACGCCTCGATCAAACTTCCTTTCGACCACAACAGCCTGGTGGCGGCGGTCCAGGAGCGGTTGTTGTCCAAAGCCCTCTACAGCAGCCTGCCGCTGATGTTCCTGGGCCCGGAATTCAGCGCGCCGGAAGCGGTGAGCATTTTCTCCGTGGTGCTCGATCGCCCGGTGCTCAAGACCAGCATGCGCCAGCGTTTGCTGAAGATGACCGAGGCCGGTTATTTGCAGGAAACCGGTCGCAAAAAAAGCGGCGACGGCGGCCGCCCGCAACGCACGGTGGAAAATCTCAAACCGGGTAGCGTTTATCTGTTTGATCGGTGTTTTCTGGAGTAGCGCTTAGCGGGAAAGCGCAATCAGAGCCGTCTGATATTCGAGCGAGGAAGGCCAGCCGCGACCTACTCGATCACTCCAGTCCGGCAGTGAAGACCTTACCGGGGTTCATTAGCCCGGTCGGGTCCAGCGTACGTTTGATGGCACGCATCAGCTCCATCTCCAGAGGATCCTTGAAGCGGACCGCCGCGTCGGGTTTGGCTTGTCCCAGCCCATGTTCAGCACTGATGCTGCCGTTGAAAGCACGGGTCATACGGTAGATGACTTGCATGATCGCGTGTTCGCGGGCCTTGAACGAAGCGTCCGCATCGCCGACCGGCTTGCTGATGTTGTAGTGCAGATTGCCGTCGCCCATGTGGCCATAGGAAACGATGCGCACGCCCGGGAAGTCCTGTTGCAGGGCTTTGTCGGTGCGATCAATGAATTCCGGTATCCGGCTCACGGGCACGCTGATGTCGTGCTTGAGGCTCGGACCCTCATGATTCTGCGCCTCGGAAATACCTTCGCGCAGTGCCCACAGCGCCGCCGCCTGTGCCTGGTTGCTGGCAAGTACCGCATCGGTAACCCAACCCTGCTCAAAAGCATGAGCCAGGCCGTTTTCAAGCAACAGCGTCAATGGCGCATCGGGCACCGTGTCACGTAGCTCGATCAACGCGTACCAGGGATGTTTGGTTTCCAGTGGATCACTGCAACCCGCCACATGGTCCAGGACAAAGTCCAAGCTCTGGCGCGACATCATCTCGAAGCCCGTCAGGCGGTCGGCGCACAGGCTGCGAACATGGCCGATCAAGTCCACCGCCGCTTGCGGCGAAGGCAGCGCCACCCAGGCTGTCGCCGTGCTGTGGGTCGCCGGAAACAGTTTCAGCACCGCCGCCGTGATGATGCCCAGCGTGCCCTCCGAACCAATGAATAACTGCTTGAGGTCATAGCCGGTGTTGTCTTTACGCAAGCCCCGCAAGCCATTCCAGACGCGACCGTCAGGCAGCACCACTTCCAGGCCGAGGGTCAGCTCACGCATGTTGCCGTAGCGCAGCACCGCCGTGCCGCCGGCATTGGTCGCCAGGTTACCGCCCACCGTGCAGCTGCCCTGAGCCCCCAGCGACAGCGGAAACAGGCGACCGGCCTGGCTGGCGGCGTCCTGTAGCTGCTGCAATATCACCCCGGCCTCGACCGTGATGGTTTCATTGGCCAGGTCGATCTCACGGATGCGCTTCATCCGGGTCAAGGACAGCACCACCTGTCGACCGGAAGCGTCCGGGATCGAACCTCCGCACAACCCAGTGTTGCCTCCTTGAGGTACCAGCGCCACCCCAGCGTCATGGCAAAGCCGCACCACCGCCGCCACTTCCTCGGTGCTGCCAGGGCGCACCACCAACGCGGCCAAGCCTTGATAAGCGTTGCGCCAATCGGTCAGGTAGCCCTGCATGAGTTCGGGATCGCGCACCAGCCCGGCGGGACCGACCAAACGCTCGATGTTTTCGATCAACTCCTGACTCAACAGCGACGGCATCGTACCTCCTCAAGGGCGCTGGCCGATCTCGACCTGTTGCGCAGTCCAACCGGCGACTTGTTCGCTGAGCGACAGGCCAAGCCCTGGCCGGGTCGGCACGAGCATGCGTCCATCGCGGGTTTGCATGCGCTCGTTGAACAGCGGCTCCAGCCATTCGAAATGTTCCACCCAGGGCTCGCGGCTATAGGTGGCGGCTAAATGGATGTGCAGTTCCATGGCAAAGTGCGGCGCGATCATCAGCCCCGCCTGCTCGGCCAATGCCTGGACCTTGAGATAAGGGCTGATGCCACCGACACGGGGCGCGTCGGGCATCAGGTAATCGGCCGCGCGCAGCTTGATGAATTCCCAGTGCTCGGCAACGCTGGTGAGCATTTCACCGGTCGCGATCGGCGTATCGAATTGCTGGGCCAGCGCGGCATGACCTTCGGCGTCGTAGCAATCCAGCGGTTCCTCGATCCAGACCAGGTTGAGCGGCTCAAGGCGTCGGCACATGCGCTGTGCAGTGGGTCGGTCCCATTGCTGGTTGGCGTCGACCATCAAGGGGAAGTCATCCCCCAAGTGTTTGCGGATGGTGCTGACCCGGTGCAGATCCAGCGCCTGGTCAGGCTGGCCGACTTTGAGCTTGATCCCCCCGATACCCTTTTCCCGGGAGAGGTCGGTATTGATCATTAATTGTTCAAGAGGGGTGTGCAGGAAGCCACCCGACGTGTTGTAGCACTGGACAGAATCGCGATGGGCGCCAAGCAAGCGAGCCAGGGAAAGATTGGCCCGCTTGGCTTTCAAATCCCACAGGGCGACATCAAACGCACCGATCGCCTGGGTGGCCAGGCCGCTGCGCCCCACCGAGGCACCCGCCCAGCAGAGCTTGTCCCACAATTTGGAAATGTCGCTGGGGTTTTCGCCAATGAGGCTGGGGGCGACTTCCTGGGCGTGGGCAAATTGCCCCGGGCCACCGGCGCGCTTGGAATAGCTGAACCCCAGGCCACGGTGGCCGTCCCTGGTTTCGATTTCCACAAACAGAATAGCGATTTCGGTCATTGGCTTTTGCCGACCGGTCAGCACCTTGGCATCGCTGATGGGGTTGGCCAATGGCAGAAAAACCGAGGCCACGCGCACCCAGGCAATGCGATCGTCATCGGCAGAAGACAGTTGAGGCGTGTCTTGCATGGCTATGCTCCGAACGTTTGGGTTCGGCTGCTGCAACACGGGTTCGTGTTACAGCAGCAATTGCAATGGGCTAGCTGCGCATCAATTCGATAGCAGCGCTTTTCCTGTTGCGAATGACCGTCACCAGGTGCCAGGAGATGGAGGCGGCGGCCAAGATGAGAAAGCCCGCAGAGATGGGATTGGTCAGGAATCCGCCGAAGTTGCCATCGGACAGCATCAAGCCACGACGCAAGTTGGTTTCAGCCATCGGACCGAGGATGAAGCCGATGATGAACGGTGCAATCGGCAAACCGGCTTTGACGAACCCGTACCCCAGCAAGCCAAACAGCAACACCGCCCAGACGTCGAAGATTCGGCTGTTCAGGCCAAAGGCGCCGACCACACAGAGCACCAGGATAATCGGCAACAGAATGTGCTTGGGCACCGCCAGCAGTTTGATGAACATGCGCAGGCCGTAGAACTCGAGCACCAGCATCAGCACGGAAGCGAGGATCAGCGCGGCGAAAATCGTGTAGACCAGCGGTGCCTGGCTGATGAACAGCAGGGGCCCGGGCTGGATGCCGTGGATCATGAAACCGCCCAGCATCACCGCCGTGGTGGTATCGCCGGGAATGCCCAGCGTCAGCAGCGGAATCATCGCGCCACCGATGCCGGCATTGTTAGCGGTCTCGCTGGCGACCACGCCGTCGATCTTGCCTTTGCCGAATTCCTCAGGGGTTTTCGAGCGTTTCTTGGCCACGATGTAAGAGACGATATTCGACGTACCGGCACCGATGCCGGGCAAGATGCCGATACCAAGGCCAATCAGGGATGAACGAGTGGCGTTGGGCAGTTGGCCGACAAATTCCTTCATCGAAAAGCCGAAACCTTTCACGCCTTTCATGCTGACGTGCTGTGGTTTGGCCCGGTGGCTCAGGCGCGCACTCTCAGCAAACTTCAGCACTTCGGCGACGGCGAACATACCGATCATGACCGTCAGCATGGCGAAGCCGCCATTGAGGCTCGGCAGGTCAAAGGTAAAGCGCCGAATGGCCTCGACCGGTGCGATCCCCACCGTGGAGAAGGCAAAGCCCAGGGCACCGGCAAACAAGCCTTTGACCAGCGAGCCGGTGGACAGCGTAGCGATCAATGTCAGCGAAAAAATCGCGATGGAAAAGTATTCGTGCGGGCCAAAGCTCAGGGCCAGTTCCGCCAGGATCGGGGCGATGAACATCAACGCCGCGATACTGAAAATCGTGCCGAGAAACGAGAACACCACGCCAATCCCAAGGGCCTTGACGCCATGGCCTTGTTTCATCAGCGGCCAACCATCGAACGTCGTCGCGATGGAGGCCGGCGTTCCCGGTATGTTGAGCAATATCGCCGATATCAGCCCTCCCGAGGTGGCGCCGACGAACAGTGCCACCAGCAACGCCAGGCCAGGACCTGGCCCCATCGAGTAGGTCAGCGGCAAGCACAATGCGATCGCCATGGTAGCCGAGAGCCCGGGCACCGCACCAAAAACGATCCCCACCGCAACGCCGAGGGTGATAAGGAGAAAAACGTAGGGTGTAAGTACGGCCGCGAAGCCTGTTTGCATGAGTTCAATCATGGCCGTCCCCTAGAAATCCAATAAACCGACAGGCAGGAGCAAGTCGAAGCCATGGCGAAAAATGTAAAAAATCAGAACTGCCGAAACGACCGCTATCAACGCGTATTGAAGATGCTTGACCTTTTGTTCCGCGGGGGTCAGTACGATGAACTGGGCATAGAGATACAGCACCGTCATGATCACGAAACCCACGGTCTCCAGCAGCGCTGTAAAAAGCAGCACCAATGCCAGGGATTTGAAGACCGTTGGATAATCGATCGACTCGGGCTTTTCCGCCGGTTCAGGGCTTTTGTCCGGCAGCTTTCGCCACGCCCATAATTGCAACGCGCCCAACAGGCACAACGCGATGGCGAGCAGCCAGGGTACAAACGCGGCATCGACGAAACCGCGACGCGGCAGGTTCATGGTCAACACCAGATAAGCTACACCGGCTCCGAGCATGGCCAGGCCGGCAATCAGCTCTTTTCTTTTATAGGAATCCATACAGGCTCCTCTTGCTGGGAAGGACTGGTTGTCGGGCGCTGGCCAGCGTGGCGCGCCCCCGAACCGTTACGCAAAATTATTTCGCTTTACGCATCTCGTCCTTGAACTCCATGAAGCTGTCGCGGGTTTTATTCAATGTAGCGATGGCTTCTTCGGGGCCCTGGAAGCTGACCGGCTGCTTGAAGGACTTCTTCAGTTCCTCGGCATATTCCGGCTCTTCGGTGATTTTCTTCATGGTGTCGGCCATTTTCTTGACGATGGCCGGGTCCGTACCTTTCGGGAAGGCAACGACGTAAGGCTTGTCCAGGATCAGGTCCACGCCTTGTTCCTTGAAGGTCTTGACGTCGCCCAGCAGCGCGTTGCGCTCAGCGTTGGGCTGGCCCAGGGCGGTCATCTTGCCGCTGGAAATGTAATCCTGGACCGAGCCATAGCTGATGGCGCCGAGGTCGATGCGCTTGCCCAGCAAGGCAACGATTTTTTCGGACACCGTGCCGCTGTCGACCATTTTCAGTTTCACGCCAGCGAGCTTCTCGAACATCAGGCCCTGCAGATGAGAGAAGTTGCCCATCTCGGTGCCGTAGGTGATGGTGCCGGGCTTGGCCTTGGCTTTTTCAATCAGTTGGTCGAGGCTGTCGATGCCCGAGCTTTTCGCCGAGACGAACACCGCGCCTTTGTCGACGCCGGCGATGCAGGAGATATCAAACGCATCAAAGCGGTCCTCCGACAGTCCCGCGACTTCGTTGACGATCAACTGGCCGGTGTGAGTGAACAGGATGGTATTGCCATCCGGCGCCGCGCTCTTGACCGCATCGGCGGCAATCGTCCCGCCCCCACCGGCCATATTGGTCACCACCATGGATTTGCCGGTGAGCTTGGTGAAGTACTTGGCCATCATTCGTGCGTTGAAATCCGTGTCACCGCCGGCGTTGGCAATCACCACCACCTGCACCGGACGGCTTGGCCAATCGCTGGCGTCGGCGGCCATCGCCGTGCCAGCGGTCAAGCTCAGGAAGGAGGCGATCAAAGAGGCGCAGAGTGTTTTCTTCATTATTGTTCTCCAGGTGCTGCCATTCATTGTGGGGTTGAAATTGAGCAAAAAACGAGCACGCCCAGCGCTAACGCCTGGTGAGGCAGGCGCGCAGGCCTGAACGCTGGGATCGGGAAATTGGATTGCACTTGCGAGCCCGCACGGGGCTTTCGGGAAAGAGGGAAAGATAGCTGGCGTCCCGCGATAACGCGTGGGGACGGTAACCTACAAACTCGCTGGGCGGTAAATGTAGAAGACATGACTGCGCCTTTCGTTTTTATTATTTTCTTGGTCATACGTTGTCGTATGACTTGATCTCATCACCTATGCCCCATGTTGTCAACGCGGTTGTTCAGCGGCTCGCTGTGAATACGACGAACAGGGCTGGCGGCCAAGACGCAATTGAATCGTTGTTCCTGGCCTGAGCCGGCACAAAACTTTACTGTCAGCCATAAAAAACCCCCTGAATTCAGGGGGTTGGTTTTCTGTGAGGGTTTTCGGGTCCACGCCGACAGGCTGGCTCCCTTGCCTGCGCTACAGCCTTACTCAACCGTTACCGATTTAGCCAAATTACGCGGCTGGTCCACATCAGTCCCCTTGAGCACCGCGACGTAGTACGACAGCAGTTGCAACGGAATGGTGTAGAGGATCGGCGACAGGATGTCGTGGATGTGCGGCATGTGCACCACGTGGGTACCTTCGCCATTGGTCATGCCGGCCTTTTCGTCGGCAAAGACAATCAACTGACCGCCCCGGGCGCGGACTTCCTGCAGGTTGGACTTGAGCTTTTCCAGCAGCTCGTTGTTTGGCGCGACGGTGACCACCGGCATGTCGTTATCCACCAGCGCCAGCGGGCCGTGCTTGAGTTCACCGGCCGGGTAGGCCTCGGCGTGGATGTAGGAAATTTCCTTGAGTTTCAAGGCCCCTTCCATCGCCACCGGGAATTGCGCGCCACGGCCCAGGAACAGGGTGTGATTCTTCTCGGCGAATAGCTCGGCGATCTTTTCCACAGTGCTGTCCATGGCCAAGGCTTCACCCAGGCGGGCCGGCAGGCGACGCAGTTCTTCCACCAGCTTGGCCTCGACGCCTTCACCCAGGGTGCCGCGAACTTGGCCCAGGGACAAGGTCAGCAACAACAGGCCCACCAACTGGGTGGTGAACGCCTTGGTCGACGCCACGCCGATTTCACGGCCGGCCTGGGTCAGCAGGGTCAGGTCGGACTCACGCACCAGCGAGCTAATGCCGACGTTGCAGATCGCCAAGCTGGCGAGGAAGCCCAGTTCCTTGGCGTTGCGCAGGGCGGCCAGGGTATCGGCGGTTTCGCCGGACTGGGAAATGGTCACGAACAACGAGTCGGGTTGCACGACCACTTTGCGATAGCGGAACTCGCTGGCCACTTCGACCTGGCACGGGATACCGGCCAGCTCTTCCAGCCAGTAACGGGCGACCATGCCAGCGTGATAACTGGTGCCGCAGGCCACGATCTGCACGTTGCGGACCTTGGCGAACAACTCGGCCGCCTGTGGACCGAACGCCTGGACCAAGACCTGGCTCTGGCTCATGCGGCCTTCCAGGGTACGTTGCACCACGGCCGGTTGTTCGTGGATTTCCTTGAGCATGAAGTGGCGGAACTCGCCTTTGTCGGCGGCTTCGGCACCGTCGCGGTACTGGACGGTCTCACGCTCTACGCTTTTGCCATCGAGATCCCAGATCTGCACGCTGTCGCGGCGGATCTCGGCGATGTCGCCTTCTTCCAGGTACATGAAACGGTCGGTGACCTGACGCAGCGCCAACTGATCGGAAGCCAGGAAGTTTTCCCCCAGACCCAGGCCGATCACCAATGGGCTGCCACTGCGGGCTGCGACCAGGCGATCGGGTTGTTTCGCGCTGATGACCGCCAGGCCATAGGCACCGTGCAGCTCCTTGACGGTGGCCTTGAGGGCGACGGTCAGGTCCACCAGGTCCTTGAGCTTGTGGTTGAGCAGGTGGACGATGACTTCAGTGTCGGTGTCCGAAGTGAACACATAACCGAGCGCCTTGAGCTGTTCACGCAGGGCTTCATGGTTTTCGATGATGCCGTTGTGCACCACCGCCAGGTCGCCAGAGAAATGCGGGTGAGCGTTACGCTCGCACGGCGCGCCATGGGTGGCCCAACGGGTGTGGGCGATGCCCAGACGACCGAGCAGCGGTTCGGCGTCCAGCGCCTGCTCCAGCTCGCTGACCTTGCCCGGGCGACGCATGCGCTCGAGCTTCTCGTCGTTGGTGTACACCGCCACACCGGCGCTGTCGTAGCCGCGGTATTCCAGGCGCTTGAGGCCTTCGAGCAAGATTGCTGTGATGTTGCGTTCAGCAACGGCGCCGACAATTCCACACATGCTATTTCTCCTGGCTGACAGGCGCGCAGATCACGGTGATGCCGCGGGCCTGAATCTGATCGCGGGCCTCTACGGGCAGGCGATCATCGGTAATGAGGGTATGGACGCTGCTCCACGGCAGCTCCAGGTTGGGGATCTTGCGGCCGATCTTGTCGGCCTCCACCATCACGATGACTTCCCGGGCAACCTCAGCCATCACGCGGCTCAGGCCCAGCAGTTCGTTGAAAGTGGTGGTACCTCGAACCAGATCGATGCCGTCGGCGCCGATGAACAACTGGTCGAAATCGTAGGAACGCAGAACCTGCTCGGCCACCTGCCCCTGGAACGACTCGGAGTGAGGGTCCCACGTGCCGCCAGTCATCAACAGCACCGGCTCGTGCTCCAGTTCGCTCAAGGCATTGGCGACGTGCAGGGAATTGGTCATCACCACCAGGCCCGGCTGTTGGCCGAGTTGAGGGATCATGGCGGCGGTGGTGCTGCCGCTGTCGATGATGATCCGCGCGTGTTCGCGGATCCGCTTCACGGCGGCCCGGGCAATGGCGAGTTTGTACTTGGAGACGGTTTGCCCGTTATCGGCCACCAACTCCTGCGGCATCGGCACCGCGCCACCGTAGCGACGCAGCAGCAGGCCATTGGTTTCCAGGGCAGCTAGATCCTTGCGAATCGTAACCTCCGAGGTTTCGAAGCGCTTGGCCAGCTCATCCACACTGACCTCGCCCTGCTCTTGGAGCAAAGCAAGGATGTTGTGGCGGCGTTGTGGTGTATTGCGCTTCGACATGACGGGATAAGTTTCGATTCGAAAGATAACGTAAGCAATCAAAACCTACTGAAGGGATATCGTCAAGGCGGGAGAAGAAAAATTCAGAAATTACGCAAATCGAATGTGGGAGCGGGCTTGCTCGCGAATGCGCTGGGACAGCAACGAACTAATCGGCTGAGCCACCGCATTCGCGAGCAAGCTCGCTCCCACAGAGGGGTTGTGGATAACTTTAGGGCTTCTTGATTTTTTCCGGCCGCTTCCAACCGTCGATATTGCGTTGGCGAGCGCGTGCCACCGCCAATTGGCCGTTATCCACATTCTGGGTGAGGGTCGAACCGGCCGCCGTGGTTGCACCGCTAGAGATATCCACAGGCGCCACCAAAGAGTTGTTGGAGCCGATGAAGACATCCTCACCCATGACGGTTTTCCACTTATTGGCGCCATCGTAATTGCAGGTGATAGTGCCGGCGCCAATGTTGGTGCGGGCGCCGACTTCAGCGTCACCCAGGTAGGTCAAGTGGCCGGCCTTGGCGTCTTCACCCAGGTGAGCGTTCTTGAGCTCGACGAAGTTACCCACATGGGCCCGGGCTTCCAGTACGGAGCCGGGACGCAACCGCGCAAACGGGCCGGCATCGCTGCCTTCGCCCATGACGGCGCCATCGAGGTGGCTGTTGGCCTTGATCACCACGCCTTTACGCAGGGTGCTGTCCTTGATCACGCAGTTCGGGCCGATGACCACGTCGTCTTCGATGACAACTTTGCCTTCGAGGATGACGTTGATATCGATTACCACGTCGCGCCCCACGCTGACTTCACCGCGAACATCGAAACGGGACGGATCGCGCAGGGTCACGCCTTGGGCCATCAGGCGGCGGGCGGCGCGCAATTGATAGTGGCGCTCCAGCTCGGCCAGTTGCCGGCGATCGTTGGCGCCCTGCACTTCCATGGCGTCCAACGGCTGCTCAGTGGCAACGACCAGCCCATCAGCAACGGCCATGGCAATCACATCGGTCAGGTAGTACTCGCCCTGGGCGTTGTTATTCGACAGACGACTCATCCAGTCGCCCAGGCGCTCGGCCGGCACGGCGAGAATTCCGGTGTTGCCCTCGGTGATCGCGCGCTGGGCTTCGTTGGCGTCCTTTTGCTCAACAATCGCCGTCACCTGGCCGTCGGCGCTACGCACAATGCGACCGTAACCGGTAGGGTCATCCAGCTCGACGGTCAGCAGGCCCAACTGCTGGGGGGCGACGTGCTTGAGCAGGCGCTGCAAGGTCTCGACTTCGATCAGCGGCACATCGCCGTAGAGAATCAGCACCGTATCGGCGGTAATGAACGGGACGGCCTGGGCCACCGCATGGCCGGTACCCAGTTGTTTGTCCTGCAGGACGAAATTCAGGTCATCCGCCGCCAGGCGTTCGCGTACCGCATCGGCCCCATGGCCGATCACCACGTGAATGCGCTGTGGATCAAGTTGCCGCGCGCTGTGGATAACATGGCCGAGCATGGAATTGCCGGCGACCGGGTGCAAGACCTTGGGCAACGCCGAACGCATGCGGGTGCCTTGGCCGGCCGCGAGGATAACGATTTCAAGAGACATGACTGGCTACCAATCCTGGGTGGTCAGCGGCTGCGACCAGGTAATGAATGTGGGGAAAAGAAAAAAGGGTAGCCGAGGCTACCCTTTTTAATCAATCGCACAGAAAGCGGACGGCTTAGCCGCCGAACTTCTTGCGGATCTGCTGGACGGTGCGCAGCTGGGCTGCGGCCTCGGCCAGACGTGCGGCAGCAGAACCGTAGTCGAATTCCGCGCCGCGCTCGTGCAGGGCCTTCTCAGCGGCCTTGACGGCCTCCTGAGCGGAGGCTTCGTCCAGGTCGGCAGCACGTTGCACGGTGTCGGCAAGGACCTTGACCATGTTCGGCTGAACCTCGAGGAAACCACCGGAGATGTAGAACACCTCCCGTTCCCCGCCCTGCTTGGTCAGAGTAATCGGACCTGGTTTCAAGCTGGTGATCAGCGGTGCGTGACCCAGGGCGATACCAAGATCACCCAGCTCACCGTGCGCAACCACAAACTCGACCAGACCGGAGAAGATTTCCCCTTCCGCACTGACGATATCGCAATGGACTGTCATAGCCATCTGATTGCCTCAACCTAAATTAGCGCCCGTTGCCGGGCGCCGGGATTACAGTTTCTTGGCTTTCTCGATCGCTTCTTCGATGCCGCCGACCATGTAGAACGCTTGTTCTGGCAGGTGGTCGTAGTCACCGTTGAGGATGCCTTTGAAGCCAGCAATGGTGTCTTTCAGGGAAACGTATTTACCCGAGGCACCGGTGAAGACTTCAGCCACGAAGAACGGCTGCGACAAGAAGCGCTGGATCTTACGAGCACGGTTTACCAACTGCTTGTCGGCTTCCGACAGCTCGTCCATACCCAGGATCGCGATGATGTCCTTCAGTTCCTTGTAACGCTGCAGCACGTACTGAACGCCGCGAGCGGTGTCGTAGTGCTCCTGGCCGATCACGTTCGGGTCCAGTTGGCGCGAAGTCGAGTCCAGTGGGTCTACCGCTGGGTAGATACCCAGGGAAGCGATGTCACGGGACAGAACGACGGTGGCGTCCAAGTGGGCGAAGGTGGTCGCTGGCGATGGGTCGGTCAAGTCGTCCGCAGGTACGTATACCGCTTGGATCGAGGTGATCGAGCCTTGCTTGGTCGAAGTGATGCGCTCTTGCAGCACGCCCATCTCTTCAGCCAGGGTCGGCTGGTAACCTACTGCCGAAGGCATACGGCCCAGCAATGCGGATACTTCGGTACCGGCCAGGGTGTAACGGTAGATGTTGTCGACGAACAGCAGAACGTCGTTACCTTCGTCACGGAACTTCTCGGCCATGGTCAGGCCGGTCAGGGCTACGCGCAGACGGTTTCCCGGCGGCTCGTTCATCTGGCCGTAGACCAGTGCCACTTTGTCCAGAACGTTGGAATCCTTCATCTCGTGGTAGAAGTCGTTACCCTCACGAGTACGCTCACCCACACCGGCGAACACGGAATAACCGCTGTGCTCGATGGCGATGTTACGGATCAGTTCCATCATGTTTACGGTCTTGCCTACACCGGCACCACCGAACAGACCCACTTTACCGCCCTTGGCGAACGGGCAAACCAGGTCGATAACCTTGATGCCGGTTTCCAGCAGTTCGTTGCCACCGGCCTGTTCAGCGAAGGTTGGCGCAGGACGGTGAATGCCCCAGCGCTCTTCGGTGTCGATCGGGCCAGCTTCGTCGATCGGGTTGCCCAGTACGTCCATGATCCGGCCCAGGGTCGCTTTACCGACCGGTACGGAGATGGCTGCGCCAGTGTTGTTGACGTCCAGACCGCGCTTCAAGCCCTCGGTGGAGCCCATCGCAATGGTACGAACCACGCCGTCGCCCAGCTGCTGCTGAACTTCCAGGGTGGTTTCGGCGCCTTGAACCTTCAAGGCGTCGTAGATGCTCGGTACGCTGTCGCGTGGGAATTCCACGTCGATAACGGCGCCGATGATTTGAACGATACGTCCGCTACTCATAGCTGGATCCTCTGAATATTTGAACCGTTAAACCGCGGCAGCGCCGCCGACGATTTCCGAGATCTCTTGGGTGATCGCAGCCTGACGCGCCTTGTTGTAGATCAGCTGCAAATCGCTGATCAAATCACCGGCGTTGTCGGTAGCGTTCTTCATCGCGATCATCCGCGCCGCTTGTTCAGCTGCGTTGTTCTCGACCACCGCCTGGTAGACCTGCGACTCCACGTAGCGGACCATCAAGCCGTCAAGCAGCTCCTTGGCATCCGGTTCGTAGAGATAGTCCCAGTGGTGCTTGAGTTCCTGTTCCGGGGTCGCCACCAGTGGAATCAACTGCTCCACGGTCGGCTGTTGCGTCATGGTGTTGATGAACTTGTTGGATACCACGGACAGGCGGTTGATCCGGCCTTCCAGGTAAGCATCCAGCATCACCTTGACGCTGCCGATCAGGTCATTGATCGACGGTTCTTCACCCAGGTGGCTGATAGCAGCGACGACGTTACCGCCGAAGTTGCGGAAGAAAGCCGCACCCTTGCTACCGACCACGCACAGATCGATCTCGACGCCTTGTTCGCGGTTTACCGCCATGTCCTTGACCAGGGCCTTGAACAGGTTGGTGTTCAAGCCACCGCACAGACCACGGTCACTGCTCACCACAACGTAACCGACGCGCTTGACGGCGCGGTCGATCATGAACGGGTGGCGGTATTCCGGGTTGGCGTTGGCCAGATGACCAATCACCTGGCGGATGCGCTCCGCATAAGGACGGCTAGCAGCCATGCGCATTTGTGCCTTGCGCATTTTGCTGACCGCCACTTTTTCCATGGCGCTGGTAATCTTTTGCGTGCTTTTGATGCTCGCAATCTTACTGCGAATCTCTTTTGCGCCTGCCATGTAACACCTATCAGGTTAGCAAGCGGGAGCCTTGCGGCTCCCGCTGCGGCTTACCAGGTTTGGGTGGCCTTGAACTTCTCGATACCGGCCTTGAGGCCAGCGTCGATTTCGTCATTGAAGTCACCTTTAACGTTGATCTTGGCCATCAAATCGGCGTGATCGCGGTTGAAGAAAGCGATCAGCGCTTGTTCGAAGCTGCCGATCTTGGCGATTTCAATGTCAGTCAGGAACCCACGCTCAGCGGCATACAGCGACAGCGCCATGTCAGCGATCGACATCGGTGCGTATTGCTTCTGCTTCATCAGCTCGGTAACGCGCTGACCATGCTCAAGTTGCTTACGGGTCGCTTCGTCCAGGTCAGAAGCGAACTGGGCGAATGCCGCCAGTTCACGGTACTGGGCCAGGGCGGTACGGATACCACCGGACAGCTTCTTGATGATCTTGGTCTGAGCGGCACCACCCACACGGGATACCGAAACACCGGCGTTCACCGCAGGACGGATGCCCGAGTTGAACATGGCCGATTCCAGGAAGATCTGACCGTCGGTGATGGAAATCACGTTGGTCGGAACGAACGCGGAAACGTCGCCAGCCTGGGTTTCGATGATCGGCAGAGCGGTCAGGGAACCGGTCTTGCCAGTCACGGCGCCGTTGGTGAACTTCTCTACGTACTCTTCCGAAACGCGGGATGCGCGCTCCAGCAGACGGGAGTGGAGATAGAACACGTCGCCTGGGTAGGCTTCACGGCCTGGTGGACGGCGCAGCAGCAGGGAAATCTGGCGGTAGGCCACTGCTTGCTTGGACAGATCGTCATAAACGATCAGCGCGTCTTCACCGCGGTCGCGGAAGTATTCGCCCATGGTGCAACCGGAGTACGGTGCCAGGAACTGCAGTGCGGCCGATTCGGAAGCACTGGCGGCAACGATGATGGTGTTAGCCAGTGCACCGTTCTCTTCCAGCTTGCGAACCACGTTGGCGATGGTCGATTGCTTCTGACCGATTGCCACGTAGACGCAGAAGATGCCGCTGTTTTTCTGGTTGATGATCGCGTCGATCGCCAGAGCGGTCTTACCGATCTGACGGTCACCGATGATCAGCTCACGCTGGCCACGGCCGACAGGGATCATGGCATCGACAGCCTTGTAGCCAGTCTGTACAGGCTGGTCTACCGACTTACGCCAGATCACGCCTGGAGCAACTTTCTCGACCGCGTCGGTCTCGGTGTTGTTCAGCGGACCTTTGCCGTCAACAGGGTTACCCAGTGCGTCGACAACGCGACCCAGCAGTTCCTTACCAACCGGAACTTCGAGGATGCGGCCGGTGCACTTGGCGCTCATGCCTTCAGCCAACGTCGTGTACGCGCCCAATACCACGGCACCTACAGAGTCTTGCTCCAGGTTGAGGGCCATACCGTAGACGCCGCCCGGAAACTCGATCATCTCGCCGTACATGACGTCGGCCAGACCGTGAATCCGCACGATGCCGTCAGATACGCTGACGACAGTGCCTTCGTTACGGGCTTGGGAGGTCACATCGAGTTTGTCGATGCGGCCCTTGATAATTTCACTTATTTCGGAAGGATTGAGTTGCTGCATTGCTCTGCTGCCCCTTCAAACTCAAGATTTCAATGCTTCGGCAAGTTTCGCGATTTTGCCGCGAATCGAGCCATCGATAACCAGGTCGCCGGCGCGGATGACAACGCCCCCAATCAGGGACTTGTCTTCCTCGACTTGCAGGCGCACTTCCCGGTTGAGTCGTGCACTGAGAACCTTGGCGAGTTTGTCTTGCTGTTCTTGGTTCAATGCAAAAGCACTGGTGACTTCCACGTCTACCGATTTCTCTTGCTCGGCCTTGTACAGGTCGAAAAGAGCGGCGATCTCCGGCAGAAGCGGGAGACGGTCGTTTTCGGCAACGACATGAATGAAATTCTGTGCCTTGGCATCGAACTTGTCGCCGCACACGTCAATGAACGTGGCGGCCTTTTCTGCGCTCGTCAGTCGCGGGGCCTTGAGCACGCGCTGCATGGTGTCATCTTTCGACACCGCTGCTGCCAGGCCGAGCATGGCTGACCAATTGGCCAGTTGCTGGTGGGCCTGAGCGTGCTCGAAGGCCGCCTTAGCGTAAGGTCGGGCCAACGTGGTCAGTTCTGCCATGATCGCCCTCGCTTAGATTTCAGCAGCCAGTCGGTTAACCAGCTCTGCGTGCGCGTTTTGATCGATTGTGGCACCCAGGATCTTCGAAGCACCGCCAACGGCCAGGCTACCCACTTGGGCACGCAGCGCGTCTTTGACACTGTTGAGTTCCTGTTCGATCTCGGCTTGAGCCTGAGCCTTCACACGGTCAGCTTCGACGCGAGCCTGTTCACGGGCTTCGTCGACAATCTGGGTACCGCGTTTCTTGGCTTGCTCGATGATTTCAGCTGCCTGAGCCTTCGCTTCGCGCAGTTGCTGACCCACTTTCTCATGGGCCAACTCCAGGTCGCGAGCTGCACGGCTGGCAGCGTCCAGACCATCAGCGATCTTCTTTTGACGTTCGTGCAATGCCGCAATGACCGGAGGCCATACGAACTTCATGCAGAACAGTACAAAAATCAGGAACGCAACGGACTGGCCAATCAGGGTCGCATTAATGTTCACGCCAACACCTCGCAGTTACGTTGTCCATCACACCAATCTACTCGAGACATCCGAGTAATTAGCCAGCGATTTGACCAACGAACGGGTTCGCAAAGGTGAAGAACAGCGCGATACCAACACCGATCATGGTCACGGCGTCGAGCAGACCGGCCACGATGAACATTTTGACTTGCAGCATTGGAACCATTTCTGGCTGACGCGCTGCGCCTTCCAGGAACTTGCCGCCCAACAGGCCGAAACCAATTGCGGTACCCAGTGCGCCCAGGCCGATCAACAGTGCAACAGCGATAGCGGTTAGACCAACTACAGTTTCCATCTTTCCTCCCGACTTTTACGTCGTATGGTTTAGGTTTTTTAGATTAAAGCGGTAAAACAAATCGTTTCATGCCCTGGTCGGGCCCCTTCCCGTTTGACCGGGAAGGACATCAGACTAGTCGAGACTGGCCTTAATGGTTTTCTTCGTGCGCCATCGACAGGTAGACGATGGTCAGCATCATGAAGATGAACGCCTGCAGGGTGATGATCAGGATGTGGAACACAGCCCACGCCCACTGCAGAACTACACCCAGGCCGCTGAGCCACAGCAGGCCGCTGCCGAACATCACAGCAATCAGGATGAACACCAGCTCGCCGGCATACATGTTGCCGAACAGACGCAGTGCCAGAGAAATCGGTTTGGCGATCAGGGTCACGAATTCCAGCAGGAAGTTCACCGGGATCAGCAGGGCTTGAACCAGGATGTTCTTGCTGCCGAACGGGTGCAGGGTCAGTTCGCCGATGAAGCCGCCGATGCCCTTGACCTTGATGCTATAGAAAATGATCAGTGCGAAAACCGAGAACGCCATGCCCAGGGTCGCGTTCGGGTCGGTGGTCGACACGGCGCGGAATGGGATGTGTGCATCACCGGAGATCAGGATGGCCAGCTGAGGAATCCAGTCGACCGGTACCAGGTCGATGGCGTTCATCAGGAACACCCAGACGAAGATGGTCAGTGCCAGCGGTGCAATCACCGGGCTGCGGCCATGGAAGCTGTCTTTCACGCTGCCATCGACGAATTCGACCAGTACTTCAACGAAGTTCTGCAGTGCACCTGGCTGACCAGAGGTCGCCTTCTTGGCCGCCATGCGGAAAAGAAGAACGAAAATCAGGCCCAGTGCGACCGACCAGCCGAGGGTATCGACGTGGAAAGCCCAGAAGCCCATTTCCTTGGCTTCTGCTGCGGTGTGGGCAAAGCCCCAGCCGCCGTTGGGTAGCTGACCGAAGGTCAGGTTCTGCAAGTGGTGCTGGATATAGCCCGAAGCGGTTGTCTCTGCCATGGTTGCCTCAAACGCCCTAAGGTCTCGAAAGTCTTGTTCTCATTAGCAGGGGAGCGAACCAGCTGACCAGTTGGGTCAGCACGAAGACGCCGAATACAGCCAGCGGCGCCAATGGCTTCACACCTGCAAACGTCAGTGCAAACAGCACTGCCGTCAAAATCAGTTTCCCCGCCTCGCCGGCATAAAAAGACCGGACGATAGCCTGGGCTGCTCGGGCGCCGGAAAACCGAAAGGCCCTGTGAGCAAAGTAAATATTGGGAAGCAAGGCTATCAGGCCTCCGCAAAGTCCTGAGTATCCGGCGACGACTCCTTTCCATTGCCAGAGCGCCAATGCGGCGATCAGTACGACGGTGAATTGAGCCATCAGAACCGGGAAAACTGCCAGACGATGGAACGGCAAGCGGTTTGGCGTGCGGGTTTCCATCGCTTTTGCTCTCCAATAGTCGGCCGCCATAATTCAATAACTTGGCATAATTTGTGCCGACAAAATGCGCGCAGAGTATAGGGGCGGTTCTGCCCCTATTCAACTGCCAGGTAGTGATTTCCGACTGCGCGCTACAAGAGCAATTGTTTCAGCGAATGTGCGCAAGGACGCCTTGCAACTCATCGAGGGAGTTATAACCGATCACCAATTGGCCCTTGCCCTTCTTCCCGTGGCGAATCTGCACCGCAGAGCCCAGGCGCTCGGCCAGGCGTTGTTCGAGGCGGGCGATATCCGGATCGATCTTGGGGGCCTCGACAGGTGCCGGTTTGCCACTGAGCCACTGGCGAACCAGTGCCTCGGTCTGGCGCACGGTGAGGCCGCGTGCGACAACGTGTCGCGCCCCTTCAACCTGTTGATTTTCCGGCAAACCGAGCAATGCCCGGGCATGACCCATTTCCAGGTCGCCATGGGACAGCATGGTCTTGATGACTTCCGGCAACGCAATCAGGCGCAGCAGGTTGGCCACGGTCACGCGGGACTTGCCCACCGCCTCGGCGACCTGTTGCTGGGTCAGCTGGAATTCCTGCTGCAAGCGCTGCAGGGCCACGGCTTCCTCGATCGGGTTGAGGTCTTCACGCTGGATGTTCTCGATCAACGCCATGGCGATGGCCGTTTCATCCGGCACATCGCGGACCATCGCCGGGATGGTTTCCTGGCCAGCCTGCTGGCTGGCGCGCCAGCGACGTTCGCCGGCGATGATCTCGAAGCGCCCATTGGCGATCGGCCGGACCACGATCGGCTGCATCACACCCTGGCTCTTGATCGACTGGGCCAATTCTTCCAACGCCTGCGGGTCCATGTCTCGGCGCGGCTGGTATTTGCCGCGCTGGATCAGGTCCAGGGGCAGGTGCTGCAGCTCGCGCTGGTCGGCCTGTACGGCCTGTTCTTCCAGCGAGCTGACAGTCGGACCGCTGAGCAGTGCATCCAGTCCACGTCCGAGACCTCGTTTCTTGACGGCCATGGGGTTTCCTTAAGTTGGCTGGGCTGCAGCGGTGCGTGGGTTGCGGCGCTGACGGCGAACCATCTCGCCCGCCAGGGCCAGGTAAGCCAGCGCACCACGGGATTGTTTGTCGTAGGCCAGAGCCGGCATGCCGTAGCTCGGCGCTTCGGCCAGGCGGATGTTACGCGGGATGACGGTGTCGTAGAGCTGCTCGCCGAAGTGTTCCTTGAGCTGGGCCGAGACATCGTTCATCAGGCTCAGGCGCGGGTCGTACATGGTCCGCAACAGGCCTTCGACCTTCAGGTCCGGGTTCAGCAGTTCGGCGATGCGCTTGATGTTATCCACAAGGTCGCTCAACCCTTCCAGGGCGAAGTACTCGCACTGCATGGGGATAATGACCCCATCGGCGGCCACCAGGGCGTTGAGGGTCAGCATCGACAGCGATGGCGGGCAGTCGATCAGGATGTAATCGTAGTTTTCCCGGATCGGCGCCAAGGCGCTGCGCAGGCGGCTTTCCTTCATCTGCATTTCCAGCAGCACCACTTCGGCCGCCGTCAGGTCACGGTTGGCCGGCAGCAGTTGATAACCGCCATGTTCGGAGAAGTGCATGGCCTGGCCCAGATCGCATTCGCCGATCAGGACGTCGTAGATGGAGTTTTCCAAGCCATGTTTATCCACACCGCTGCCCATGGTGGCGTTGCCCTGTGGATCGAGGTCGATCAACAGCACCCGGCGCTTGGTCGCGACCAGGGATGCTGCGAGGTTGATGCAGGTGGTGGTCTTGCCCACACCACCTTTCTGGTTCGCTATCGCGAATACCTTAGCCATTCTTGCTTGTGTTCCCAATCATGCCGTGCGGCGCAGTATCAGCAGATGGCGTTGGCCTTGGCAACCGGGTACGGCCAAGGCGTGTTCGCTATCGAGGTGGAAGTCTGCCGGCAATGCTACCAGCTCATCGGCCGGATGAACGCCCTTCATTGCCAGCCAGCGCGTATCGGCGTCACCCAGGTGGCGAGTCCAGTTGCTGAAGTTTTCCATGCTGCTGAACGCCCGGGAGATGATCCCGTTGAACAGCTCGGCAGGCTGGAACGCTTCGACGCGGCTGTGGATAACTTGCAGGTTATCCAGTTTGAGTTCGAGTTTGACCTGGGTCAGGAAGCGGGTCTTCTTGCCGTTGCTGTCCAGGCAGGTCACTTGCGAGTCGGGAAACAGGATCGCCAGCGGGATGCCCGGCATGCCACCGCCACTGCCGACGTCCAGCCAACGACCGTTTTCGATGAAGGACATCACGCTGAGGCTGTCGAGCAAATGCCGCGAGACCATTTCATCCGGATCGCGCACGGCGGTCAGGTTGTAGGCCTTGTTCCATTTGATCAACAGCGCCAGATAACCCAGCAATTGCGCGTGCTGGGCTTCGGTCAGGCTGACGCCGAGCTGACGGGCACCTGTGGATAACTCTTCAGCGTGTTGCGAGGTGACCATCGAACTCAAGCGCTTTGCTCCAACTGGCGGCCCGCGCCGCGTTTTTTCAAATGAATCATCAACAGGGAAATCGCCGCTGGCGTGACGCCGGGAATGCGCGAGGCCTGGCCCAGGGTCTCTGGACGGGTCGCGCCGAGCTTGCTCTGGATTTCTTTCGACAACCCGGAAATGCCGGTGTAATCGATATCCACAGGCAGCTTGGTGTCTTCGCTGGCGCGCAGGCGGGCGATTTCATCTTGCTGGCGGTCGATGTAACCGGCGTACTTGGTCTTGATCTCGACCTGTTCGGCCACTTGCGGATCTTCCGCTCCCTGGCCGGTGACTTCCACCAGCCCGGCGTAATCGATTTCCGGACGGCTCAAGAGGTTGAGCAGGTTGTATTCATGGGTCAGCGGAGTGCCGAATTTCGCCGCAATGGCATCGCCCTGCTCGGTACCGGGACGAACCCAGGTGCTTTTCAGGCGCTGCTCTTCCAGTTCGATACTCTCGCGTTTCTTGCAGAACGCGGCCCAGCGCACGTCATCCACCAGACCCAGCTCGCGACCTTTCTCGGTCAGGCGCAGGTCGGCGTTGTCTTCACGCAGGATCAGGCGATATTCAGCGCGGGATGTGAACATCCGATACGGTTCCTGGGTACCCAGGGTAATCAAGTCGTCCACCAGCACACCGATGTACGCCTCATCGCGGCGCGGGCACCAGGCTTCTTTGCCCTTGGCGAGCAGTGCGGCGTTGGCTCCGGCGAGCAAACCCTGGGCACCCGCTTCTTCGTAACCGGTGGTGCCGTTGATCTGCCCGGCGAAGAACAGACCGCCGATAGCTTTGGTTTCTAGGCTGTACTTCAAATCGCGCGGATCGAAGTAGTCGTACTCGATCGCATAACCCGGACGCACGATGTGCGCGTTCTCCATGCCACGGATCGATTGCACGATCTGCAATTGCACGTCGAACGGCAGACTTGTGGATATCCCGTTCGGATATAGCTCATGGGTGGTCAAACCTTCCGGTTCGATGAACACCTGGTGGCTTTCCTTGTCGGCAAAGCGATGGATCTTATCTTCGATCGACGGGCAATAGCGCGGGCCGACACCTTCGATTTCACCGGCAGCGGAATACATCGGCGAACGATCGAGGTTCGCCGCGATGATTTCGTGGGTGCGGGCGTTGGTGTGGGTGATCCAGCAACTGACTTGCCGTGGATGCTGTTCCTTGTTGCCCATGAACGACATCACCGGGATCGGCGTATCGCCAGGCTGCTCGGTCATCACCGAGAAATCCACGGACTTGCCGTCGATGCGAGGTGGCGTACCGGTTTTCAGACGCCCGACACGCAATGGCAACTCACGCAGACGGTGAGCCAGAGCAATCGACGGCGGATCACCGGCGCGACCGCCAGAAAAATTCTGCAAACCGATGTGGATAAGTCCGCCGAGGAAGGTACCCGTGGTCAACACCACGGAATCGGCGAAGAAACGCAGGCCTATTTGCGTGACCACACCGCGGACCTGGTCCTGCTCGACGATCAGGTCATCGGCCGCTTGTTGAAATATCCACAGGTTCGGCTGGTTTTCCAGGATTTCACGGACAGCGGCTTTGTACAGGACTCGGTCAGCCTGGGCGCGAGTAGCGCGCACGGCCGGGCCTTTGCGGCTGTTCAATACGCGAAACTGGATACCACCCTTATCGGTGGCCATGGCCATCGCACCGCCAAGGGCATCGATTTCCTTGACCAGGTGGCTTTTGCCGATGCCACCAATGGCAGGGTTGCAGCTCATGGCACCGAGGGTTTCCACGTTATGCGTCAGCAACAGGGTTTTTGCCCCCATGCGTGCTGATGCAAGTGCTGCCTCGGTACCGGCATGACCGCCGCCGATGACGATCACTTCAAAACGGGAAGGGAAATCCACCACGCACCTCGTGCCTGCTTTATTCAGGTAATTCGGAAATAGGTTTTGAGTCTGGCCCTGGGCGTTTTTCGAGCCAGGTCGGCAAGTATAGGGACTTCGCCCTTTCTAAAGAACCCTTTGCACAAAATTTAACCAGCTGTGGAGAACTCGCGGTTAAAAAAATAAAAAAGAAAGAAATTTATAAAATCTTTGTTTTTATGTTTATTCTTACTGACCCCACTATCTGTGGATAAAGCGCTGTAGGCCTTATTTTTCAATATGTACAGAGATTCAAAACCCTGTGGTCATGTGCCAGTGAGGGGCTTGGATAACCGGTGTAAGCCTGTGGATGAATGAGGTGGTTATCCACAGAGGCGGTTATCTTCAGTTTTGGAGGCCGCTTATCAACCGACCTCAATGGCAGTTATTCACAGGGCTTAATCCACAAAAACAGCCGCTACGAGGTCGCAGCAGCATCCATAGATAAGCCGCCATCAAGGGCAATCGGTTTAAAAAAGAGAGGAGGAACCGGGTTTGCGTTGCACTCGATTGGCTTTCGAGGACAAACCCGGTTGCAGAGGTGGGGCTATTTACCGATGCAGAAGCTGGAAAAGATCCGGCCCAGCAAGTCATCGGAGCTGAAGGCACCGGTAATTTCCCCCAGGGACTGTTGCGCCTGGCGCAGGTCTTCGGCCAACAACTCACCAGCCCCCGCCAAGGTCAGCTGCGCCCGACCGTGTTCCAGGGCTGCACTGGCATGGCGCAACGCTTCCAGATGCCGTCGGCGAGCGCTGAAGCTGCTTTCAGAGGTCTGCTCGTAGCCCATACAGGCCTTGAGGTGCTCGCGCAGCAGCTCCAGGCCTTCACCCGCCGACTTCGCGCTCAGGCTGATGGTTACGTGCCCGTCATCGCTGACGTCCAGGGCGATCGCTTCCCCAGTCAAATCGGCCTTGTTGCGAATCAGGGTGACTTTCGCCGGATCTGGACGGACCTCGAGGAATTCAGGCCATAAAGCAAAAGGATCGTCCGCTTCCGGCGCGGTGGCATCCACCACCAGCAATACCCGGTCGGCTTCACCGATGGCCTTGAGCGCCCGTTCGACGCCGATTTTTTCCACCTGGTCCTCGGTGTCGCGCAAACCGGCCGTGTCCACCACGTGCAGCGGCATGCCGTCGATGTGGATATGTTCACGAAGGATGTCCCGGGTGGTGCCGGCGATCTCGGTGACAATCGCCGCCTCGCGGCCGGCCAGGGCATTCAACAGGCTGGACTTGCCGGCATTCGGTCGTCCAGCGATCACCACAGTCATCCCGTCGCGCAACAAGGCACCCTGCCCGGCTTCGCGCAGTACTGTGGATAACTCATCGCGCACCTTATCGAGCATGCTCAGCACATGGCCATCGGCGAGGAAGTCGATTTCTTCTTCCGGAAAGTCGATCGCCGCCTCGACGTAGATCCGCAGGCCGATCAATTGTTCGGTGAGGTTATGCACACGCTGGGAAAACGCTCCTTGCAAGGAACGCAATGCGTTGCGGGCGGCCTGGGCAGAACTGGCTTCGATCAAATCGGCAATCGCCTCGGCCTGGGCCAGGTCGAGCTTGTCGTTGAGGAAAGCCCGTTCGCTGAACTCACCCGGACGGGCCAGGCGGCAGCCCAGTTCAAGGCAACGCTTGAGCAGCATGTCCAGCACGATAGGACCACCGTGCCCTTGCAGTTCCAGCACGTCTTCGCCGGTGAACGAGTTTGGTCCTGGGAAATACAAGGCCAGCCCTTCGTCCAGCACCTGCTGGTCGTCACTGAAAAACGGGCCGTAATGCGCGAACCGCGGCTTGAGTTCACGACCGCTGATTGCCTTGGCTGCGGCACTGGCCAAGGGCCCCGAAATACGGACGATGCCGACACCGCCGCGACCTTGGGCGGTGGCAACGGCGGCGATGGTTTCACGCGGTGCGCTCATAAACCGGTATCCAGACAAAAATGGCAGATAGCAAAACGCCCCACTAGGGGGCGTTTTGTGTGGTTATCCACAGAGCAAGTTACGCCTCGGCTTTTTTCGTCGCCGCTTCGATCTTACGCGTGATGTACCACTGCTGAGTGATGGACAACACGTTGTTCACAACCCAGTACAGCACAAGACCCGCCGGGAACCACAGGAAGAAGAAGGTGAAGATGATTGGCATCATTTTCATGACCTTCGCCTGCATCGGGTCCGGAGGCGTTGGGTTCAGTTGCTGCTGGATGAACATGGTCGCGCCCATGATGATCGGCAGGATGAAGAACGGATCCTTGATCGACAGGTCGGTAATCCACAGCATGAACGGTGCCTGACGCATCTCCACGCTTTCCAGCAGAACCCAGTAAAGCGCGAGGAACACGGGCATTTGCACAAGAATCGGCAAGCATCCACCCAGCGGGTTGATCTTCTCTTTCTTGTACAGCTCCATCATGGCCTGGGACATTTTCTGCCGGTCATCGCCATGTTGTTCTTTCAGGGCGGCCAGTTTCGGTGCCACTGCACGCATGCGCGCCATGGATTTGTAGCTGGCGGCCGACAACGGGAAGAAAATCCCCTTGATCAGCATGGTCAGGAAAATGATCGACCAGCCCCAGTTACCGACGATGCTGTGGATATGTTGCAGCAGCCAGAAGATCGGCTGGGCAATGAACCACAGGAAGCCGTAGTCCACGGTCAGTTCCAGGCCTGGGGACAACTCTTTCAGCACCGCCTGGCTTTTTGGACCGGCATACAGAATGGCGCTGGTTTCGGCTTTTGCACCTGGCGCGGCAGTCAATGTCGGGCCGGTGTAACCGATGATGAAGTTGCCCTTGCTGTCTTTACGCGTCTGGACGACGTTGCTGTCGCCTTTCTGCGGAATCCAGGCTGTTACAAAATAGTGCTGCAGCCAGGCAACCCAACCACCTTGGACGGTTTCCTTGAGCTGGGCCTTGTCCATGTCCTTCATGGATACTTTTTTGTACGGCTCCGAACTTGTCCACAGGGCGGCGCCCAGGTAAGTCGCAGTGCCGGTGGCCGTGCTGGAGGAAGGATCGTCGCTGGCGTCACGCTTGAGCTGCGCGAACATCGCGCCGGACCAAGGCTGGGCACTCTGGTTGTCGATCAGATAAGAAACGGTTACGTCGTACATGCCACGTTTCACGGTGAAACGCTTGATGTAGTTGACGCCATCCTTGCTGAACTTCAGGTCCACGACCAGTTGGTCCTGACCGTCAGCCAGTTGATAAGTCTTCTTCTCGGCAGAGTAGACCGGGCGGCCGGCCGGGTTCGAATCCGGGCCGTTGGTACCGATCAGGCCACTTTGGGCCAGATAGGTGCGCTCGTTACCGTTGTCGAACAACTGGAACGGGATTTCCGGATGATCCTGGCGACGTGGGTACAGCGGCAGTTTCAGCTGGGCGATGTCACCACCCTGTGGATCGATTGCCAGCTCGAGCACGTCCGTTTTGATCTGGATGAGATCTTTGCTTACGGCCACAGGGGCTTCGGCAGGAGCGCTGGTATCGCTTGCCGCGCGGGGGATGTCGTCATTGCTGGCAGCGTTGTTGCCAACTGGAGCATCCGGCAGGCTCGGTGCGGTATTGCTGGCTGCAACATTCTGAGTCGGCAGGGCAGCCTGGCCATAGTCCTGGTTCCATTTAAGGACCATGACGTAGGACACGATTGCCAGGGCGACGATCAGGATCGTGCGTTTGATATCCATGATTACTCGGCCATCGAAGAAGAACGGGAGGTAGGGATAGGCGGAACCGGGTCATAACCGCCGGGATTCCACGGATGACAGCGACCTAAACGACGAAAGGTCAGCCAGCCACCGCGCAGGAGGCCATGATTTTCTATGGCTTCGTACGCGTAGCAGGAACAACTGGGGTAGAAACGACAGTGACTGGCCATCAAAGGACTAATGGCATAGCGATAAAACTGGATCGGAACGAGTGCCAGTTTACGCATCAGGACTGTCTACCCCTACAGTTTCAGTGTTGACTGCTGGTACTGGCTTGTTGCGCGCCAGACGCTTCCAGAGCTTGCCGAAATGCTGAATCAATTCGGGGTTTTCTACGTCACCCAAACCTTTGCGCGCGACGATAACGATGTCCCATCCAACCAGTGAATCCTGGTTCAGGCGAAACGATTCGCGCATCAGACGTTTGAGGCGATTGCGCTGAACGGAGAGCTTGACGCTCTTTTTCCCGATAACCAGCCCTAGTCGGGGGTGATCGAGATCGTTACTGCGCGCAAGGAGCAGGAGATTTTTCCCCGGAACCTTGCCGGTAGGGGAGTCAAAGACTGCCTTGAAATGCCGGGGTGTAAGCAGACGCTTTTCCCGACTGAAGTCCTGACTCACCTCCAGTGCCGGATTATCAAACTGCCAGACGCGCACGACCTTTGGCGCGACGACGCGACAGGACGGCACGACCGTTCTTGGTAGCCATGCGAGCACGGAAACCGTGGGTACGAGCGCGTTTGATAGTGCTTGGTTGGAAAGTACGTTTCATGTCGTGTTACCTGGTTCGTCCACAACGGGCCGGAATGGCCCCCGTTTTAAGAGACCGGGGATTCTAGAGAAAGCAAGCCTCTAGGTCAATTTCCAACCAGCGTTTCCTTTAAATAGATATCCAGCCGCTTTCGGCGGATTCATCACACAGCGCTAGATATAGAAATAAAGAAGGGAATTATTTAAAGCTTTTCTGTAAAGCTTATAAAAGCAAGGGCGCCACCTTTCTGTGGATAACCAGGCTCAGACCTTGTAATCCGCCATGTACAGAGAATGACAACTACAGGGGAAAGCGGTGTCCAGCCTGTGCTGCGCTGTCGGATAAGCTGTGGGTGGAATGCATGGTTATCCACAGGGCGGTTATCCACCGAGTTTCGCCCCCACTTGTGCAACGACCTCAGGCACGGTTATCCACAGAGCTTATCCACTGACCGCCGGTCGCCTTTCTCTCGGTTAACGCATTGATAAATCATGAGCGATGAGCAACCTGCGTGTGGATAAGTGCACGTCTGCTCGCTACAATGGCCGCTTGTTTTTGCCTCACCGGCTTTCAACTTAGGGGATATCCGTGTCAGTGGAACTTTGGCAGCAGTGCGTGGAGCTTTTGCGCGATGAGCTGCCTGCCCAACAATTCAACACTTGGATCCGTCCACTACAGGTCGAAGCCGAAGGCGACGAGTTGCGTGTCTATGCACCGAACCGTTTCGTTCTCGACTGGGTCAACGAAAAGTACCTGGGCCGGGTCATGGAACTGCTCGACGAGCATGGCAATGGCATGGCACCTGCGTTGTCCTTATTAATAGGCAGCAAACGCAGCTCGGCACCCCGCGCTGCACCCAATGCGCCGCTGGCCGCCGCCGCATCACAGGCCCAGCAGGCTGCCCCGGCACCGGTGAACAACCATGCCGCCCCGGCACCTGCCCCCGCCCCGAGCAAACGCAACGCGCAAAAAGTTGCCGAGGTCAGCGAAGAACCTTCCCGGGACAGCTTCGACCCCATGGCCGGTGCCAGCTCCCAGCAGGCTCCGGTGCGGGCCGAACAGCGCACCGTCCAGGTCGAAGGCGCGCTCAAGCACACCAGCTACCTGAACCGGACCTTTACCTTTGAGAATTTCGTCGAAGGTAAATCCAACCAACTGGCCCGCGCGGCAGCCTGGCAGGTCGCGGACAACCCCAAGCACGGTTACAACCCGCTCTTCCTGTATGGCGGCGTCGGCTTGGGTAAGACCCACTTGATGCACGCGGTGGGCAACCACCTATTAAAGAAGAACCCGAATGCCAAGGTCGTGTACCTGCATTCCGAGCGTTTCGTGGCCGACATGGTCAAGGCGCTGCAACTGAACGCCATCAACGAGTTCAAGCGCTTCTACCGTTCGGTGGACGCCTTGCTGATCGACGACATTCAGTTCTTCGCCCGCAAGGAACGTTCCCAGGAAGAGTTTTTCCACACCTTCAACGCATTGCTTGAAGGTGGGCAGCAGGTCATTCTCACCAGTGACCGCTACCCGAAAGAGATCGAAGGTCTCGAAGAACGCCTCAAGTCGCGTTTCGGCTGGGGCCTGACGGTGGCCGTCGAGCCGCCGGAGCTGGAAACCCGGGTCGCGATCCTGATGAAGAAAGCCGACCAGGCCAAGGTCGAGCTGCCTCACGACGCAGCCTTCTTCATCGCCCAGCGTATCCGCTCGAACGTACGTGAGCTCGAAGGTGCCCTCAAGCGGGTGATCGCCCATTCGCACTTCATGGGCCGCGATATCACCATCGAGTTGATTCGCGAATCCTTGAAGGACTTGTTGGCGCTCCAGGACAAATTGGTTTCTGTGGATAACATTCAGCGAACGGTTGCCGAATACTACAAAATCAAGATATCCGACCTGCTGTCCAAACGCCGTTCGCGTTCGGTGGCACGTCCGCGTCAGGTGGCCATGGCCCTTTCCAAGGAACTGACCAACCACAGCCTGCCGGAAATCGGCGATGTGTTTGGCGGACGCGACCACACCACCGTGCTGCACGCCTGCCGCAAGATCAACGAACTTAAGGAATCCGACGCGGACATCCGCGAGGACTACAAGAACCTGCTGCGTACACTGACCACTTGATGACCACCAGCGCAGCTTATTAAGGCAAGGGACTAGACCATGCATTTCACCATTCAACGCGAAGCCCTGTTGAAACCCCTGCAACTGGTCGCAGGCGTCGTCGAACGCCGCCAGACCTTGCCGGTACTTTCCAACGTGCTGCTGGTTGTCGAAGGCCAGCAATTGTCGCTGACCGGTACCGACCTGGAAGTCGAGCTGGTCGGTCGGGTGCAACTTGAAGAACCGGCTGATCCGGGTTCCATCACCGTGCCGGCGCGCAAGCTGATGGACATCTGCAAGAGCCTGCCCAACGACGCGCTGATCGACATCAAGGTCGATGAGCAGAAGCTCGTGGTCAAGGCCGGTCGCAGCCGCTTCACCTTGTCCACACTGCCCGCCAACGATTTCCCGACTGTTGAAGAAGGCCCGGGTTCGCTGACCTGCAGCCTGGACCAGAGCAAATTGCGTCGCCTGATCGAACGCACCAGTTTCGCCATGGCCCAGCAGGACGTGCGTTATTACCTCAACGGCATGCTCCTGGAAGTGTCCGCCGGCGTTATCCGCGCCGTCGCCACCGACGGTCACCGCCTGGCCATGTGCTCCATGCAGGCCGATATCGGCCAGCCGGATCGCCACCAGGTGATCGTGCCGCGTAAAGGCATTCTGGAGCTGGCCCGTCTGCTGACCGAGCCGGACGGCAACGTCAGCATCGTGCTGGGTCAGCACCACATCCGCGCCACCACCGGCGAGTTCACCTTCACCTCGAAGCTGGTGGACGGCAAATTCCCTGACTACGAGCGCGTGCTGCCAAAAGGTGGCGACAAGCTGGTACTGGGCGATCGCCAGGCGCTGCGCGAAGCCTTCAGCCGTACCGCGATCCTCTCCAACGAGAAGTACCGTGGCATTCGCCTGCAACTGGCCAACGGTCAGCTGAAGATCCAGGCGAACAACCCGGAACAGGAAGAAGCGGAAGAAGAAGTAGGCGTTGAGTACAACGGCGGCTCCCTGGAAATCGGCTTCAACGTCAGCTACCTGCTGGACGTGCTGGGCGTGATGACCACTGAGCAAGTGCGTCTGATCCTGTCCGACTCCAACAGCAGTGCGCTGGTGCAGGAGTCCGATAACGACGATTCGGCTTACGTTGTCATGCCGATGCGTCTGTAATCATCATGCCCAGCAGAAGCTAGATGTCCTTAAGTCGCGTCTCGGTCACCGCGGTGCGCAATCTGCACCCGGTGACCTTCTCCCCCTCCCCCCGCATCAATATCCTTTACGGCGCCAACGGCAGCGGCAAAACCAGCGTGCTGGAAGCCGTGCACCTGCTCGGGCTTGCCCGTTCATTTCGCAGCACGCGCCTGTTACCGGTCATCCAGTACGATCAACTGGCGTGCACGGTGTTTGGGCAGGTGGAGTTGGCGGAAGGCGGCCACAGCGCCCTGGGGATCTCGCGGGACCGGCAAGGCGAATTCCAAATCCGCATCGATGGGCAGAACGCTCGCAGCGCTGCACAGCTGGCCGAGATCCTGCCGCTGCAGTTGATCAACCCGGACAGCTTCCGTCTACTGGAAGGCGCACCAAAGATTCGCCGGCAATTCCTCGACTGGGGCGTGTTTCATGTGGAACCGCGTTTCATGACGACTTGGCAACGCCTGCAGAAGGCGTTGCGCCAGCGAAACTCTTGGCTGCGACATGGTACACTTGACGCCGTTTCGCAAGCGGTTTGGGACAGGGAACTGTGCCAGGCCAGCGCTGAAATCGATGAATACCGCCGCGCTTACATCAAAGCCTTGAAACCGGTCTTCGAGCAGACCTTGAGCGAACTGGTTGAGCTTGAGGGCCTGACGCTCAGCTATTACCGAGGCTGGGACAAGGACCGGGAACTGAGCACCGTACTGGCTGGCTCGCTGCAGCGGGACCAGCAGATGGGCCATACCCAGGCTGGACCACAACGCGCTGACTTGCGCCTTAGATTGGGTGCACACAACGCCGCGGACATTTTGTCCCGGGGTCAGCAGAAGTTGGTGGTGTGTGCCTTGCGTATCGCCCAGGGGCATCTGGTCAGCCAGGCCCGTCGCGGTCAGTGTATTTATCTGGTGGATGATTTGCCGTCCGAGCTGGACGAAGCCCACCGCCGCGCGCTGTGCCGCTTGCTGGAAGACTTACGCTGCCAGGTGTTCATCACCTGTGTAGACCACGAATTATTGAGGGAAGGCTGGCAGACGGAAACGCCAGTCGCCTTGTTCCACGTGGAACAGGGCCGTATCACCCAGACCCACGACCATCGGGAGTGAAGGCATTGAGCGAAGAAAATACGTACGACTCAACGAGCATTAAAGTGCTGAAAGGCCTGGATGCCGTACGCAAACGTCCCGGTATGTACATTGGTGACACCGATGATGGCAGCGGTCTGCACCACATGGTGTTCGAGGTGGTCGACAACTCCATCGACGAAGCCCTCGCCGGCCACTGCGACGACATCAGCATCATTATCCACCCGGATGAGTCCATCACCGTTCGCGACAACGGCCGCGGCATCCCGGTAGACGTGCACAAAGAGGAAGGCGTTTCCGCCGCCGAAGTCATCATGACCGTCCTCCACGCAGGCGGTAAGTTCGACGATAACTCCTACAAGGTCTCCGGCGGTCTGCACGGTGTAGGTGTCTCGGTGGTGAACGCACTGTCCGAAGAACTGGTCCTGACCGTTCGCCGCAGTGGCAAGATCTGGGAACAGACCTACGTCCACGGTGTACCTCAGGCACCGATGGCGATCGTTGGCGACAGCGAGTCCACGGGCACCCAGATCCATTTCAAGGCGTCGAGCGAAACATTCAAGAACATCCACTTCAGCTGGGACATCCTGGCCAAGCGGATTCGTGAACTGTCCTTCCTCAACTCCGGTGTCGGCATCGTCCTCAAGGACGAGCGCAGCGGCAAGGAAGAGCTGTTCAAGTACGAAGGTGGCCTGCGTGCGTTCGTTGAGTACCTGAACACCAACAAGACCCCGGTCAACCAGGTGTTCCACTTCAACGTCCAGCGTGAAGACGGCATCGGCGTGGAAATCGCCCTGCAGTGGAACGACAGCTTCAACGAGAACCTGTTGTGCTTCACCAACAACATTCCGCAGCGCGACGGCGGTACTCACCTGGTGGGCTTCCGTTCGGCGCTGACCCGTAACCTGAACAACTACATTGAACAGGAAGGCCTGGCGAAGAAGCATAAAGTCGCCACCACCGGTGACGATGCCCGTGAAGGCCTGACAGCGATCATTTCGGTGAAGGTGCCGGATCCGAAGTTCAGTTCCCAGACCAAGGACAAGTTGGTGTCTTCCGAAGTGAAGACTGCGGTCGAACAGGAGATGGGCAAGTACTTCTCCGACTTCCTGCTGGAGAACCCGAACGAAGCCAAGCTGGTTGTCGGCAAGATGATCGACGCCGCCCGTGCCCGTGAGGCCGCGCGCAAGGCCCGTGAGATGACCCGCCGCAAAGGCGCGCTGGACATCGCCGGCCTGCCGGGCAAACTGGCTGACTGCCAGGAAAAGGACCCTGCCCTGTCCGAGCTGTACCTGGTGGAAGGTGACTCTGCTGGCGGTTCCGCCAAGCAGGGCCGCAACCGTCGCACCCAGGCCATCCTGCCGCTCAAGGGCAAGATCCTCAACGTCGAGAAGGCGCGCTTTGACAAGATGATTTCCTCCCAGGAAGTCGGCACCTTGATCACCGCGCTGGGCTGCGGCATTGGCCGCGAAGAGTACAACATCGACAAGTTGCGCTATCACAACATCATCATCATGACCGATGCTGACGTCGACGGTTCGCACATCCGCACCCTGCTGCTGACCTTCTTCTTCCGTCAGTTGCCGGAGCTGATCGAGCGCGGCTACATCTACATCGCCCAGCCGCCGCTGTACAAGGTCAAGAAAGGCAAGCAAGAGCAATACATCAAAGACGACGACGCCATGGAAGAGTACATGACGCAGTCGGCCCTGGAAGACGCAAGCCTGCACCTGAACGAAGATGCCCCGGGCATTTCCGGTGAAGCCCTCGAGCGTCTGGTGAATGACTTCCGTCTGGTGATGAAGACCCTCAAGCGCCTGTCGCGCCTGTACCCACAGGAACTGACCGAGCACTTCATCTACCTGCCAGCCGTGAGCCTGGAGCAACTGTCCGATCACGCAGCGATGCAAGATTGGCTGGCCCAGTACGAAGTACGCCTGCGCACCGTGGAAAAATCCGGCCTGGTCTACAAAGCCAGCCTGCGCGAAGACCGTGAGCGTAACGTCTGGCTACCGGAAGTCGAACTGATCTCCCACGGCCTGTCGAACTACGTCACCTTCAACCGCGACTTCTTCGGCAGCAACGACTACAAGACCGTCGTATCCTTGGGCGCGCAACTGAGCACGCTGCTGGACGAAGGCGCGTACATCCAACGTGGTGAACGCAAGAAAGCCGTGACCGAGTTCAAGGAAGCCCTTGAATGGCTGATGGCGGAAAGCACCAAGCGCCACACCATCCAGCGATACAAAGGTCTGGGTGAGATGAACCCGGATCAGCTGTGGGAAACCACCATGGACCCGGGCTCGCGTCGCATGCTGAAAGTCACCATCGAAGACGCCATTGGCGCGGACCAGATCTTCAACACCCTGATGGGTGATGCGGTCGAGCCTCGTCGTGACTTCATCGAAAGCAATGCGTTGGCGGTGTCCAACCTGGATTTCTGATCTTCTGCGGTGCCTCGTTCCAACAAAAAGCCAACGCTTATGCGTTGGCTTTTTTTTACATTTTAAAATCTCCACGCTCCTTCGGACCCGTCGGTCATAAACGGGGTAGCTCGGTAACATCCTGGCACAAAGCCTTCATTCTCAATGGGTTAGGAATCCGAGGAGAGTCCCGGATAACGGGAGCCTCAGATTTTCTGGCGCAGAACTTGCGTGTTTAATAACTTACACATCGTTTTTTTAAATTTACAGAGAGCGATGGGTTGAGGTGATACGAATAAATTCAAATGCCAAGGGTAGTCTCAATGAGCGGTACGCATACTTCCGATAATCTGGCGCAAGGGCTCAAGCCCCGTCATGTGACGATGCTTTCCATTGCCGGTGTGATTGGTGCCGGTCTGTTCGTCGGCTCCGGCCATGCGATCGCCGCGGCCGGTCCGGCCGTGCTGCTGGCCTACGCAGCCGCGGGTGCCTTGGTGGTGCTGGTGATGCGGATGCTGGGCGAAATGGCGGTGGCGTCGCCGGACACCGGCTCCTTCTCGACGTATGCGGACCGCGCGATTGGGCACTGGGCCGGTTTCACCATCGGCTGGCTCTACTGGTGGTTCTGGGTCCTGGTGATTCCGCTGGAGGCCAACGCCGCTGCGACGATCCTGCACGCCTGGTTCCCGAACGTGGCTATCTGGGTGTTTACATTGGTCATCACCCTGCTACTGACGGTCACCAACCTGTTCAGCGTGAAGAATTACGGGGAGTTCGAATTCTGGTTCGCCCTGGTCAAGGTGGTGGCGATCATTGGCTTCATCGGGCTGGGGGTGATGGCGATATTCGGTTTTCTCCCCACCAGTCAGGTCAGCGGTGTTTCGCACCTGTTCGACACCCAGGGCTTCCTGCCCAACGGAATGGGCGCGGTGCTAGGGGCAATCCTGACCACCATGTTTTCGTTCATGGGCACCGAGATCGTGACCATCGCGGCGGCTGAATCGAAGAACCCTGGCCAGCAGATCTCCAAGGCGACCAACTCGGTGATCTGGCGGATTGGCTTGTTCTACCTCGTGTCCATCTTCATCGTTGTTGCCCTGGTGCCCTGGAACGACCCACTCCTGGCCAGCGTCGGTTCCTACCAGACGGTGCTGGAGCGCATGGGCATCCCCAATGCCAAGCTGATCGTCGATATCGTGGTCCTGGTGGCGGTCACGAGCTGCCTGAATTCGGCGCTGTATACGGCGTCGCGGATGATGTTCTCGTTGGGCAAGCGCGGTGATGCACCGGCCGTTTCCCAGCGTACCAACAAGAGCGGTACGCCTCACTGGGCGGTGATGCTGTCGACTGGTGCAGCCTTTTTGGCGGTATTCGCCAACTACGTGGCACCGGCGGCGGTTTTCGAATTCCTGCTGGCCAGCTCTGGCGCCATTGCGTTGCTGGTGTACCTGGTCATCGCGGTTTCGCAGCTGCGCATGCGCAAACAACGCATGGCGCGTGGTGAAAAAATCGCTTTCAGCATGTGGCTGTTTCCCGGCCTGACCTATGCGGTGATTGTCTTCATCGTCGGGGCCTTGACCATCATGCTGTTCCAGGAAGCCCATCGGGTGGAGATCCTGGCGACGGGGCTGCTGAGTGTGTTGGTGGTGCTGTCCGGCGTACTGATACAGCGTCGCCGGATCGCAAAACCAGGAAGCGTGGTACAGACCATAGGGTGATATCCATTGTGGCGAGGGGATTTATCCCCGCTGGGCTGCGCAGCAGCCCTAAAGCAGTGAGTTCAATCTTCCTGGTACACCGAGTTGCCTGTTTGGGGGCTGCTACGCAGCCCAGCGGGGATAAATCCCCTCGCCACGGATGCATCCAATACCTAACTCGCGACAGACGCCTCACTCCCCGCCGCCACACTCTCCAACCGATACCCATACCCGTAAATCGTCAGCAACTGCCAACCCCGATCCGCTGTCAGCCCGAGTTTGTTGCGCAGGCGATAGATATGGGTGTCGAGCGGGCGGGATGAGGTCATTTCCTCATGAGTCCAGAAGCGCTCGTAGAAGTACTCCCGAGACAGCGGTCGGCCCAGGTTGGCGAACAGGCACCGGGCGAGGCGGTATTCCCGTTCGGTCAGGCTGATGGGAATGCCGGCGCGGGTGATGGTCAGCTCGGCGTCGTCGAACGCCAGGTCGTTGAACACCAGCACGTCGCTGGCGGGCGCACGCTGCAGGTTGTGGCGGCGCAGCACGGCGGTGACCCGGGCCTTGAGTTCGTTGGGCCTGAAGGGTTTGCTCACATAGTCGTCTGCGCCGGCGTTGAGGGCCTGGACGATGTCGTGTTCGCCGTCGCGGCTGGTCAGCATGATGGCGGCCGGTGGTGAATCCATGTGCTCGCGGGTCCAGCGCAGCAGCGAAAGCCCGCTGATGTCCGGCAGTTGCCAGTCCAGGATCAACAGGTCGAAGGTTTCCCGACGCAGTTGCCGCAACAGGTCTTCGCCTCGTTCAAAGCTGTGCAGGGTCCAGGCTTGCTCGCCTCTGCCGGGGATTTGTTGCAGTGTCTGTTCTACCCGGCGCAGCTCGGCCGGTTCATCGTCCAGTATGGCGACACGCATGGAATGCGATTCCTTGATCTCGAGAGTAACGGACATCTTCAGGTGGCAATGAAATGCAGCCAGTGGCTGATTCGTTGTCATTGACCTGTCGCTGGCTGCGACAATACCGGCTCGCGGCACAGAGGGAAAGGCAGCAGCGCGCCACCCATCGAGTCCGTTATAGTCGTGGGCGTTTCAGCCTGTCGACTGATGCGGGCCAGTGAAGATATCCACAGTCCTTGAGTTCGGCCAGGAGGCCTATGAGTAACCAGCGTCGCCGTGAAAGTCGTGAACCCACCCAGGTCCAGCGGTTGTTTCGACAGTTGGTACGGGAGTGGTTGTGGATAAGTCTGCTGCTGTTGCCGCTGACAGCCTTGCTGTCATTGAGCAGTCAATCCCCGGGCAGCCGTTCAGGCGCTGCGTTGTTGTCGGTGTGCCTGGTGGCCTGTGTATTGGGCTTGTTACTGTTGCGCCCCCGCCTGGCCCTGTGGACAACGGTGGGTGGCATGAGCCTGGCCCTGTTGATCAGCGCCATGCTGGGCGCACGGGGCTGGTGGTGGTCACCCATGGCCAGTGTGCTGGGGATCATGTTCGGCTACCTGATCTGGAACTGGCGACGGCTGAGCGTGGTGCTGGCCTATTTCGGCTGGGAATTGGCACGCCTGGACGCCGAGCCCAAGGTCTTCCCGGAGCGTCGCCGTGCCTCCTACACCGGCAGCGACCGTTTGCAGGGCCAGATCATGGCCCTGGAACAAGCCATGAGCCGCACCCGCGACACCCGGCGCTTCATTGCCGATGGCCTGGAATACCTGCCGGTCGCGACCATGATCAGCGATCCCCAAGGCAAGCTGCTGTTGGGTAATCGCAAGGCACGTGAGCTGTTCGGCCATGGCCTGGCGGGCGGTGACGTGTTGGAGCACCTTGGGCAATTGGGTTATCCGGGGCTGGAGCATGGGGTGCATCACCGGTTATCCACATTGCCCTTGGTGGAGTTTCGCGACATTCGTGAGCGCAGCTTGCGCCTGGAGCGGGCCGCGTTATTTCCGGTTGATGGCGATGCGCCGATTGGCTGGTTGCTGAGCCTCACGGACCTGAGCGCCGAACGTGAGGCGGAAGAACAGCGCAGCGTCATGCTGCGGTTCCTTTCCCATGACCTGCGTGCCCCGCACTCGGCGATCCTTGCACTGCTCGATGTGCAGCGGCACCAGGTGGGCGGTGATCATCCGCTGTTCGACCAGATCGAGCGCCAGGTGCGTCGCGCTTTGGACCTGACCGAGGGCTTCGTGCAATTGGCCAAGGCCGAATCCGAGGCCTATCAATTCCAGCCGACGCTGTTCGCCATGCTGGTGCTGGATGTGCTCGACCAGGCGCTGCCCATCGCCCAGGCAAAACGCATCCAGTTGATTCATGAAATTGAGGATGAAGAGGCGATGGTGAGAGCGGATCAATCGTTGCTGACCCGTGCCCTGTTCAATCTGCTGGAAAATGCCATCAAGTACAGCCCACCCGATGCCTGCATTTCCCTGCAGGTGCATTGCGTGTCGGGCTGGTTGATCTGCAATGTCGCCGACCAAGGCAAGGGCATCAGCGCCGAAGAACTGCCGGACTTGTTCAGTCAGTACCGACGGTTTTCGTCGGCCCAGGGGGTCGATGGAATTGGCCTTGGGTTATCGATGGTCAAGGCAGTGGTTGATCATCACGAGGGGAAAATCGAGTGCCACAGCGTGGTAGGTAAAGGCACAACGTTCAGCCTGCGCTTCCCGTTGCTGGAAGATTGAAAGATCGCAGCCTTCGGCAGCTCCTACAGGGCGTATCGAATCTCTATAGGAGCTGCCGAAGGCTGCGATTTTCTGGTGCTATAAAAACTTATGCACCTGCAGACGGGTTTTATGTGTTTAGGAAATATGTATTAAAAACATATACCTACAACATAAAATCAACGGATTTCGAAAAAACGGTACACAGGTTATCCACAGATCTCAAACAGCGGCTTGTTCCGTGGGGACTTCCGCGACAGGGCCGGGAGGAAGCGAACCCATTTCCCGTTGTGTCTGTTCATTCCAAGCCTGTACGCGGTCATTGAGCTCGGCGATGGCGCGGGGCCCGGTGCCTTCGGCATACATCGGCGCGCCGATCACTACGGTGATGACGCCCGGTTTTCTGATCCAGCCCGCCTTGGGCCAGAATTTGCCGGCATTGTGTGCAATCGGCAGCACCGGCAGGTTCGCGTTCACCGCCAATGCGGAACCGCTGCGGGAGAATTTGCCAACCGTCCCGTAAGGAACACGGGTGCCCTCGGGGAAAATCAGCACCCAGGTGTTGTCCCTCAGCAGCTCGTCACCCTTCTTCGCCACTTGCTTGAGCGCTAACTTGGGATTGTCGCGATCGATGGCAATCGGGCGCAGCATCGCCATGGCCCAGCCAAAGAACGGTACGAACAGCAGTTCACGCTTGAGGACCTGGCTCAACGGCTCGAAATAGGCCGAGAGGAAGAACGTTTCCCAGGTGCTCTGGTGGTTGGACTGGATCACGCAGGGCCGGTCCGGCACGTTCTCGGCACCCTTCACTTCATAGCGGATGCCCAGGAACACCTTGCTCAGCCACAGCGCGCATCGGCACCAGTACACATTGATGAAACGATAGCGCGCCCTGAACGGCAGGAAGGGCGCGATAAAAAAACTCAAGGTACACCACAACAAGGAACTGGTGCCCAGCAGCAGGTAAAAGAGAAAGCTTCTGATGGCCTGCAATATCGACATAGCGGCGTTTACCGTTGCGGGCAATGCCCGCCTGTTCAAGCGCTTCCCGAACAATCCTTGATCAGGATGTATTGGGAGCTCTAATTGTGGATAAGTTCAGCGGCAATCGCCGCCAGGTCGTCAAAAATCAAGGTGCCCACCGGCAGGGTCTTGCCCAGAGTCTTCTCGCCTTTCCCGGTCTTTACCAAAACTGGCTGACAATCGACGGCCTTTGCCGCCTCCAGGTCACCGAGACTGTCACCGACGAACCACACACCCGCCAAGGCCACATCGTAATGCGCGGCAATGGTTTTCAACATGCCCGGCTTGGGCTTGCGGCAATCGCAGCCATCGTCCGGCCCATGCGGGCAGTAGACGATCAAGCCGACTTCCCCGCCCTGCTCCGCCACCAGGGCGCGCAGGCGCTCATGCATGGCGTCCAGGACGGCGAGGTCATAATAACCGCGGGCAATGCCCGACTGGTTGGTGGCCACCGCCACCGTCCAGCCGGCCTTGCTCAACTGCGCGATGGCTTCGATCGAACCAGGCAGTGGCAACCACTCATCCACCGATTTGATGTAAGCGTCGGAGTCGTGATTGATCACCCCGTCCCGATCGAGAATCAGCAGTTTCAAGCGTTACCCCAGCAACGAAATATCGGCGACGCCGAGGAACAGCCCACGCAGACGCGCCAGCAGTGCGTAACGGTTGGCCCGTACGTTGGCGTCTTCGGCATTGACCATCACCGCCTCAAAAAACGCATCCACTGGTTCACGCAGTGCCGCCAGGCGAGCCAGGGTTTCGCTGTACTGACGCGCCGCCGCCATTGGCTGGACCGCCTGGTCTGCCTGCTGGATCGCCGAGTACAGGGAAAACTCGTTGGCGTTGTCGAAGTACTTGGCTTCGACGGTCGCCGCGATGTTGCCTTCGGCCTTGCTCAGCAGGTTCGAAACACGCTTGTTCACCGCGGCCAGGGCCGCTGCTTGCGGCAGTTGGCGGAACGCCTGCACCGCTTGTACGCGCTGGTCGAAGTCCAGGGCCGAACCCGGCTTCAGGGCACGTACCGACAGGTAGGTCGCGACCTCGACACCTTCATCTTCATAACGCGCACGCAGGCGGTCGAAGATGAATTCCAGCACCGCATCGGCCAGGCCGGCAGCCTTGACCTTGCTGCCGAACGCATTGACGGCGAATGCCACGGCGTCGTTCAGGTCCAGGTCCAACTGCTTGTCGATCAGGATCCGCAACACGCCCAGCGCCGCGCGACGCAAGGCATACGGGTCTTTGCTGCCGGTAGGCAGCATGCCGATGCCGAAAATGCCCACCAGGGTGTCGAGCTTGTCGGCGATCGCCACGGCCGCACCGGTCAGGGTGGTCGGCAGCTCAGCGCCGGCACCGCGGGGCATGTACTGCTCGTTCAGGGCCAGGGCTACGTCCTGCGGCTCGCCATCGTTGAGGGCGTAGTAGTAACCGGCGACGCCTTGCATCTCCGGGAACTCACCGACCATTTCGGTCGACAGGTCGCACTTGGACAGGAGGCCGGCTCGGGCCGCGCGCTGGGCGTCACCACCGATGCGTGGGGCGATGAACGCGGCCAGTTTCGAAACGCGCTCGGCCTTGTCGTAGACACTGCCGAGTTTTTCCTGGAACACCACGTTGCGCAGGCGCTCGTTGAAGCTTTCCAGGGGCTGTTTCTTGTCTTGCTTGAAGAAGAACTCGGCATCGGTCAGGCGCGGACGAACGACTTTTTCGTTACCGGCGATGATCTGTTGCGGGTCCTTGCTTTCGATGTTGGCGACCGTGATGAAGCGCGGCAGCAACTTGCCTTCGGCGTCCAGCAGGCAGAAGTACTTCTGATTGTCCTGCATGGTGGTGATCAGTGCTTCCTGCGGCACTTCGAGGAAACGTTCCTCGAACGAGCACACCAGCGGCACCGGCCATTCCACCAGCGCGGTCACTTCGTCCAGCAGGTTGGCCGGCACGATGGCGGTGCCTTCCTGCAGGGTGGCCAGCTCTTCGGTGCGCTTGCTGATCAGCTCGCGGCGCTCGTTGGCGTCGGCCAGCACGTAGGCGGCACGCAGGTCGGCCAGGTAGTTGGCCGGCGAGGTGATGCGCACGCTCTGCGGATGATGGAAGCGGTGACCGCGGGAATCGCGACCGGCCTTCTGGGCCAGGATCGTGCAATCGATAACCTGGTCACCGAGCAACATCACCAGCCATTGGGTCGGACGCACGAACTCTTCCTTGCGCGCGGCCCAGCGCATGCGCTTGGGGATCGGCAAGTCATTGAGGGAGTCTTCGACGATGGTCGGCAACAGGCTGGCGGTCGGCTTGCCCTTGATGCTCTGGCTGTAGCGCAGCTTCGGGCCGCTCTGGTCGATTTCGCTCAGGTCCACGCCGCACTTCTTGGCGAAGCCCAGGGCGGCCTGGGTCGGGTTGCCGTCGGCATCGAACGCGGCCTGGCGTGGCGGGCCATCGAGGTTGATGCTGCGGTCCGGCTGTTGGGTCGCCAGGGCGGTGATCAGCACGGCCAGGCGGCGCGGCGCGGCGTACACCTGTTTGGCTTCGTAGCTCAGGCCAGCGGCTTGCAGGCCTTTGTCGATACCGGCCAGGAACGCATCGGCCAGGGTGTTCAGGGCTTTGGGTGGCAGTTCTTCGGTGCCCAGTTCAACCAGAAAATCGTGAGCACTCATTGTGCAGCCTCCAGCTTAGCCAACACTTCATCACGCAGGTCCGGGGTCGCCATCGGGAAGCCCAGCTTGGCACGGGCCAGCAGGTAGGCTTGCGCAACGGAGCGCGCCAGGGTGCGTACACGCAGGATGTATTGCTGACGCGCAGTCACGGAAATCGCCCGGCGTGCGTCCAGCAGGTTGAAGGTATGGGACGCCTTCAACACCATTTCATAGCTCGGCAACGGCAGCGGCTGGTCGAGCTCGATCAGGCGCTTGGCTTCGCTTTCATAGAAGTCGAACAGTTCGAACAGCTTCTCGACGTTGGCGTGTTCGAAGTTGTAGGTCGACTGCTCCACTTCGTTCTGGTGGAACACGTCGCCATAGGTCACTTTGCCGAATGGGCCGTCGGCCCATACCAGGTCGTAGACCGAATCCACGCCCTGCAGGTACATGGCCAGGCGTTCCAGGCCATAGGTGATCTCGCCGGTGACCGGGTAGCACTCGATGCCGCCCGCCTGCTGGAAGTAGGTGAACTGGGTCACTTCCATGCCGTTGAGCCAGACTTCCCAGCCCAGGCCCCAGGCGCCCAGGGTTGGCGATTCCCAGTTGTCTTCGACGAAACGAATGTCGTGCACCAGCGGGTCGAGGCCCACATGCTTGAGGGAGCCCAGGTACAGCTCCTGGAAGTTTTCCGGGTTCGGCTTCAGCACCACCTGGAACTGGTAGTAGTGCTGCAGGCGGTTCGGGTTTTCGCCGTAGCGGCCGTCAGTCGGGCGGCGGCTGGGCTGCACATAAGCGGCGTTCCAGGTTTCCGGGCCGATGGCACGCAGAAACGTGGCAGTGTGGAAAGTGCCGGCGCCTACTTCCATATCGTAGGGCTGAAGTACCACGCAACCTTGCTCGGCCCAGTATTGCTGGAGGGCGAGGATCAAGTCTTGGAAGGTACGCACGGCTGGCGTAGGCTGGCTCACGAAATTCACCTGTTTCTTGGGCTGCGATTTAAAGAGCGGGAGTATACCCGATTCGTTCGTGCGCACGCCCCCTGGAGCCTTATGCCACGCTGCTTTTGGTGTTCTGACGATCCGTTGTACATGGCTTATCACGATCAGGAGTGGGGCACGCCGCTGCGCGATGCGCAGGGTTTGTTCGAGTTGCTTTTGCTCGAAGGGTTCCAGGCCGGGTTGTCCTGGATCACCGTTTTGCGCAAACGCGAGCACTACCGCAAAGTGCTGTACGGCTTTGATGTGCAGCGCGTGGCGCAGATGAGCGACGCCGAAATCGAAGACTTGATGCTCGACACCGGCATCATCCGCAACCGCCTCAAGCTCAAGGCCGCCCGTCGCAATGCCCAGGCCTGGCTCGCGCTGGAAGACCCGGTGGCGTTCCTCTGGTCGTTCGTGGGCGGCAAGCCCATCATCAACCATTTCAAAGACCGCAGCGAAGTGCCGGCCATCACGCCCGAGGCGCTGGCGATGAGCAAAGGCCTGAAAAAAGCCGGGTTCACCTTCGTCGGGCCGACCATCTGTTATGCGCTGATGCAGGCCTCGGGCATGGTCATGGACCACACCCAGGACTGCGACCGCTACGCCGAGTTGGTAAACGGCGGTTAGAATAGCCGGCTCGCAACACGGCCCATACATTCAGGAGTGACCTGTGGATAAGTTGAAAGGCGCCTTGCTGGTCGGCGCTCTGCGGTTGTTTGCGCTGCTGCCCTGGCGCGCAGTGCAGGCGGTGGGCTCGGCCATTGGCTGGCTCATGTGGAAATTTCCCAACCGTTCCCGCGACGTGGTGCGGATCAACCTCGCCAAGTGCTTTCCCGAGATGGACCCGGCCGAGCGCGAACGTCTGGTGGGTCAGAGCCTCAAGGACATCGGCAAATCCCTGACCGAAAGCGCCTGTGCCTGGATCTGGCCGGCCCAGCGCTCCATCGAGCTGGTACGCGAAGTCGAAGGCCTGGAGGTGCTGAAAGAAGCCCTGGCCTCCGGCAAAGGCGTGGTCGGCATCACCAGCCACCTGGGCAACTGGGAAGTGCTCAACCACTTCTATTGCAGCCAGTGCAAACCGATCATTTTCTACCGCCCGCCCAAGCTCAAGGCGGTGGATGAATTGTTGCAAAAGCAACGCGTGCAACTGGGCAACAAAGTCGCGGCCTCCACCAAGGAAGGCATCCTCAGCGTCATCAAGGAAGTGCGCAAAGGTGGCCAGGTGGGCATCCCCGCCGACCCGGAACCGGCCGAATCCGCCGGCATCTTCGTGCCCTTCTTCGCCACCCAGGCCCTGACCAGCAAGTTCGTGCCGAACATGCTCGCTGGCGGCAAAGCGGTCGGCGTATTCCTCCACGCCCTGCGCCTGCCGGACGGCTCCGGCTACAAAGTCATCCTCGAAGCCGCCCCGGACGCGATGTACAGCACTGACACCGAAACCTCATGCGCGGCCATGAGCCAAGTGGTGGAGCGCTACGTGCGGGCCTACCCGAGCCAGTACATGTGGAGCATGAAACGCTTCAAGAAACGCCCGCCGGGCGAGGCGCGGTGGTACTGAAGGCCCGTTGCTTCATGAGCTAGTTGTGGTGAATGCAGGATTTGTGAACACCCAAGAACCCATGTGGGAGCCGAGCTTGCTCGCGATGACGGCGGCACACTCAACATTGATGCAAGCAGACCCACCGCCATCGCGAGCAAGCTCAGCTCCCACAGTTTTTCCGGGCTGTTCACAAACACCGCATCCATCACAAATCCCTGTGGGAGCGAGCCTGCTCGCGATAGCGCCTTCACAGCCGCCACATAACTAACTGACCCCCAACCTCCTGTGGCGAGGGAGCTTGCTCCCGCTGGGCTGCGCAGCAGCCCCCCCTCGCCTAAAGCTTGGTCCCCCGCTGTCGATAACCCGAGGTATCCGCCAATCATGGACCGATGAAATGGACCTCTCCCTGAACGCTGCCAATATCCCGCCCGCCAACACTAACCTCACCCGCTCCGACCAGAAGTTGGTGAGCAATCCTCCAGCGGACGCCGTAAAGCAGCTGGCAGACGCCGGCCCAGCGGCTATCTACCACCCCAGCGAAGAAACCCAGCTCATGGTGGAATCGCCGGTGGTCATCGAAACCTGGATCGGTCGATCCCAATCGCCAGATTTCCCTCGATATGCCGCCATCACCGAGAGCGCGAAAAACACCCTGAAAAGCTCTTTCGAGACATTCCAGTCAACGCTTTCGGCAACCCATCCAGACTTGGCCGGCAAGAAATACGGCTTCACCGTCGAGGCCGATGGCAGGCTCAAGGTGCTCAACACGGCCGGCCAGCTCAGCAGCTCGGAAACCCGGCGGCTGACGGATCTGCTCAACGAATCCACGGATCTGAAAGCCGCAGCCGTTGCGTTCCGCGACGCCTCGATCGACATGGTCGACGCCGACTCGCCGTGGTCCGGCAGCTACCTGGGTCGCTACAACCTGACCCAGGAAAACTTCGCCAACACCATCGATCTGGCGCCGATGCTCAAGCGCCCCGGCTCGGTACCGCCCCAGGAGTTTTCGGACGGGTTGTTTTTCAATCAGTTGGCCTACAAAGGCGAACTCGCGACGCGAGAGACGGAAGCGGCAATGCTTGAGCGGCGCGCTGCGCAGCGATTCAGCGCGCAGGCCTGAAGGCTGGGTGTTTCGCTCAATCCCCCCGCCACAACTGCGATGTGCCTGATCCAACCCCTGTGGCGAGGGCACTTGCTGCCGCTGGGCTGCGAAGCAGCCCCAACCGGGCTAACGTATTCCCCCAGGCAAACCCAACGGAGGCCGAATGGATAACGGTCCAGGCAAACGCGTCATCGTCATTGGCGCGGGTATCGTAGGCGCATCCCTGGCCTACCACCTGGCGGCCAAAGGCGCGAATGTCACCGTGGTCGAGGCCGGAGGCATCGCGTCAGGCGTGACCGGCAGCTCATTCGCCTGGATCAATACCTCACACGCCGACCCCGACCCCATTGCGCCATTACGTGGTGCTGCCATTCAGGAATACCGCCGACTCGAAGCACAACTGCCCGGCCTGAAGATTCAATGGACTGGCGCCCTATCTTACGGCGCGAGTTCAACCGCTTTGGCAAACCGGATACCCCAATCGCAGATTCTCGAGCTTGAGCCAAACCTCAAGAACCCGCCTCAATTCGCTTCGTATGTGGCAGAAGAAGGCGCGTTGGACGCCGTAGCAGCAACCCATGCGTTGATCGCTGGCGCCCAGGTGAATGGCGCGAACGTTTTCACCCAAACGCCAGTGCTCGGCTTTAAAACCCAGGGTTCCACCGTGCTGGGCGTTGAAACCGCCGCGGGCGCCATCGAAGCCGATGTCGTCGTATTGGCAGCCGGCACAGGCACCACGAAGCTGACTGACCTGCTTGAAGTCTCCCTGCCCATAGAGGCTTCCCCGGCGATTTTCATTCGTTACACGTCGCAACCCAATCTGGTACACACCCTCATCTCCAGCCCTGAAATGGAAGTGCGGCAAACCCCGGAGGGTACGCTGCTAGCGGCCGAAGACTATCTGGACGGCGCCCTGGAAAACCAACCAGCGGCGATAGCAATGCGAACGGCCAACGCCATCAAGAACGAACTCCACGGCGTTGTCTCCCTGGATCTGCAATCGGCTCTTGTCGGGTTCAGGCCCATGCCCGCCGATGGCATCCCCATCATTGGCTATCTTCCGCAGGTCGGCGGCGTCTACGTATGCGTCATGCACCCCGGCGTTACCCTGGCGGCGATTGTGGGCCGTCTTGCCTGTGAGGAAATCATCGGCGACAAGCCATCCCCTGCTCTCAACCCCTGCCGTCCGGATCGATTTTTTCAAGCTCAGTGAGGGCTGAATGGCCTAAGCTCGCCTACTCCCCGATCAGCCAAGGAAGCATCAATGGGCATTCGCGCAAAAGACCGTCAGATCGATAACATCGAGCTCAATGTCAACGATATCGCCCGAAGCAAAGCCTTCTATGGAAGCGTATTCGGCTGGAACTTCGTCGATTACGGCCCGACCTACACCGAATTCAGTGACGGCCGACTGACCGGTGGCTTCACGACCGGTGAACCCGTGCGCCCGGGTGGCCCGTTGATCATCCTGTACGCGGATGACCTTGAAGGCACCCAGCTCAGGCTCGAAGCCGCAGGGGCGACCATCAGCCGTGCTGTGTTCGCTTTCCCGGGTGGCCGGCGTTTCCACTTTATCGATCCGGATGGCTATGAACTGGCAGTGTGGTCGGCTTCCTGACGGCTGATTGATCACAAAGAGGCGCAAAGCCTCAATCGTGTCCATGATTAAGGGCCTGCGATAGCGTCGACGTTGGAATGGCAAAACCATCTCTAAATTCGTCGGACTACCGTCCAGCCAGAAATATCTCACTTCCTCTGGTTCATTAATCAAGGAGTCCCCTCATGAAAATCGACTTCACCGGACGTCACGTCCTGGTCACCGGATCCACCAGCGGTATCGGTTTTGCGACCGCCAAAGGCTTCCTGGAAGCCGGCGCCCACGTGGTCATCAATGGTCGCAGCGAGAGCAGCGTGGAAGACGCGCTGCAGCGCTTGGGCGAGCTTTCCTCAAGGGCGACTGGCTTTGTGGGCGATCTCAGCAACGCGCCTGGCTGTCAGGCACTTGTCGCCAAGCACCCAAGCTTCGATATCGTCATCAACAACCTGGGCATTTTTAAACAGGAAGACTTTTTCGAAACGCCGGACAGCGAATGGCAGCGCTTCTTCGAAACCAACGTAATGTCCGGCGTGCGTGTTTCCAGGGCCTACGCCCAGGGTATGGTCGAGCGTGGTTGGGGGCGGATTGTGTTTGTTTCGTCGGAATCGGGCGTGAACATTCCCGCCGACATGATCCACTACGGCTTCACCAAAACCGCCCAACTTTCCATCGCTCGCGGCCTGGCCAAGCGCCTCGCCGGCACGGGCGTGACGGTGAACTCGGTGTTGCCTGGGCCGACCCTTTCCGAAGGTGTTGCCCAGATGCTCCAGGCAGACGTCGAGCGCAGCGGGGAAAGCCTGGAAAAAGTCGCGGCGGATTTCGTCAACGAGCACCGCAGCACATCGATTATCCAGCGTGCGGCACGGGTCGAGGAAGTCGCCAACATGATCATCTATGCCAGCTCGGAACAGGCCTCGGCCACCACCGGTGCGGCGCTGCGCGTGGATGGTGGTGTGGTGGATAGCATCGTTTAGGGTCCTATGACACGTTGCAAAAAAACGCCGCTTCCTCATGAGAGATAAGCGGCGTTTTTTCTTTTGGAAGCGACATGGGTTGATATGACCGGTTTTCGGAGCGGTGAAGGGTTTGTTCAGCCTACCCGGTTTTCGATCAAGCGATCCGAGCCACCTTCGGCTACGCGGTTTTCGATCAGTCGGTCCGAGCCACCTTCGGCTACGCGGTTTTCGATCAGTCGGTCCGAGCCACCTTCAGCTACACGTTTTTCGATGAGTCGATCCGAGCCGCCTTCGGCTACGCGGTTTTCGATGAGTCGATCCGAGCCACCTTCGGCTACACGTTTTTCGATGAGTCGATCCGAGCCGCCTTCGGCTACGCGGTTTTCGATCAGTCGATCCGAGCCACCTTCGGCGACACGTTTTTCGATGAGTCGATCCGAGCCACCTTCGGCTACGCGGTTTTCGATGAGTCGATCCGAGCCGCCTTCGGCGACATGTTTTTCGATGAGTCGATCCGAGCCGCCTTCGGCGACACGTTTTTCGATGAGTCGATCCGAGCCACCTTCGGCGACACGTTTTTCGATGAGTCGATCCGAGCCACCTTCGGCTACGCGGTTTTCGATGAGTCGATCCGAGCCGCCTTCGGCTACGCGGCTTTCGATCAGGCGATCCGAACCACCCTCAGCGAACGTAGGTTGAACAAAAGAAGTCGCGAACGCATTGCCGAGCGACAGAGCCAGAAGCGAGCCAACGAGAGTTTTGCTGAAAGTGTTCATGTCCTGATCCTTTTTATTCGTAGATGAAGTGAGTTAGACGGTGACGTGCAAACGGACATCGACGTTGCCGCGTGTCGCGTTGGAGTACGGGCAAACCTGGTGAGCCGCGTCGACCAGCGCTTGAGCATCGGCTTGATCCAGACCTGGCAGGCTGATGTGCAGGTCGATGTCCAGACCGAAACCGCCAGGGATCTGGCCGATGCCAACGTGTGCCGTGATCGAAGCGTCAGCAGGAATGCTGCGTTTGCTTTGGCTGGCGACAAACTTCAATGCGCCGATGAAGCAAGCCGAGTAGCCGGCGGCGAACAACTGCTCAGGGTTGGTGGCTTCACCACCGGCGCCGCCCAAGGCTTTTGGAGTGGCCAGTTTCACGTCGAGAATCTTGTCGCTGGAAACAGCACGGCCATCACGGCCACCGGTAGAGGTTGCGACTGCGGTATAGAGAACGTTCATGGTGTTTCCTCTTTTGCTGATTGATTTGATCGTTTTGGCTTGCGCTAAATATTTGCGCGCTAACCAGTTGAGATAAAGTTAACGGATGAATAATTAGCGCGCAAGATAAATTTTTAAAAATTTATCGATTTTGATTTAACTATTTGATCTAAAAAGAGATTTATTTTCAGGCAAAGCGGCGTCGCCAGCCCGCGTGGGCCGCGAGGTGAGCGAAGGGAAAGGAGGTGCTAGTGGGGATCAGCAGGTCCAACGCAATTGCAGATCTTCAAAGAGATGGAGTTCAAGCAGAATGATGAATGCCGTCAGGGACGCTCCGCGTCCCGCTTCTGGAAGGTGACGCAGAGCATGGACACGATCAAATTCCGACGGATGATGCAAAGCCAACCCGACTAAGCAACAGCCACTCGATTGCGCCCCAGCGCCTTCGCCCGATACAGGGCCTTGTCCGCATCGTTCATCAAGCTGTGAAGGTCCTTGTTACAGGCCTCCGTCGACGCGACGCCAAGGCTGGCGGTTATGCAGTGGACAGGCTCGATCATCAAACCCGCAATCGTATCAATGAGCCGTTCTGCAATCTGGGTGGCGACTTCGATGGAAGTGTTCGGAAGCAGAATGGCGAACTCTTCCCCACCTAGCCGGCCGTGAATATCCGTCGCCCGAAATGACGAACTGATGACCATCCCCATCTCGCGCAAAACCTGATCCCCGACCTGATGGCCGTAGGTGTCGTTGATGTGCTTGAAGTGATCCATGTCCAACATGACCGCGCACAACCCTAACCGGTTGGTCTTGCATTCGTCGTAGAGCTGCTGGGCATGCTCGAAAAAAGCCCGCCGACTCTTCAGGCCGGTCAGTTCATCGGTTTGTGCGGCGCGGGTAGAAATGCTGTTCGCCTGTTCCATTTCACGGGTAAGACGAAAGGCGACTTCCAGGGCCTGGGACATTTTGTGTGTGGCGCGGGCAGCAAATGCGGCGAACACCAGGATCGAAAGGGCCATGCCGACTTGAATCGGCGACGGTTGAAACAGCAGCCAGACGGTACACGGAAACAACACCAGGCCAATGGAGGCTAGCGTCATATCGCGGTAGGCCGAATAACAGGACACCGCGCTGACAGACATTCCGACGGTAAAGAGCATGACCAGTGCCTGGGACAACAGATCGTCCGCCGGCATGACCACAAACGCCCCGCCGCCCCAGATGCTGGCGGATAGCACTAACGTGACCCAGTACCTGCGCTCCCAGCGTTGAGGCGTACGCTCACTTTCGTCGCTGCGAAAATAGGCAACGAACATCGCGATACGCAACAGCGTCGATGCGGTCAGGATGCCCAGCCACCAAAGAATGATGCTGTGCTCAAACCGATCCCAGCACAGCCAACTCAACATGATGGCAGCCATGTAACTGCCGAACACCGCAGAAACGGATTGGCGAAACAGTTGCTGCAATCGATCAGTCCGCACCTGCTCGGCTATGCAAAAATCCTGGCCATTGCGAGATCTTGGGCCACCCATTTGATCCACCTGATCGTGACGCAACTAAAGCGGCGATTGTGGCACCCTGCCACCAACGCAAACAACTGAATTACTGTGGCGAGGGGATTTATCCCCGCTGGGCTGCGAAGCAGCCCCAACCCTTCCTACAACCAAACTGTGCATCATCTTCTTTACAGGAGCAGGCTGGAATCAATCCGCAATAACGAGTGAACCCGCCAAAGAAAAACCCGACGCTTTAGGTCGGGTTTTTCAGCGAAGGCAAGTTGTTACGGGTTACTCGACTTGCGACAGCTTGGCATCGTCGCAACCGGCAGCACGGCACTCGCGCTCGACAGCCTTGAGTATGACGATACGCGCCTCGGTCTTCTCATTGGCACAGTCCAGGTAGAGCAGGCCATCGTTGGAACAGGCGCTGTCACGATTTTTGATCCACTGGATTTGAGCGGCTTTCACCTTTTTCTTTTGCTCCGGGTTCAGAGCACTCATCGTCTTCTTGTATTGATCGTTGATGTCCTGATCCGACTGAACCATTTTCAGCGACGCGCAATAGGTTCTGTCATAGGCGTTTCTAGGGTTATCGCAACTCATCGCAGATGCCGATGCGGATGCCATTGCCAGCAATGCCCCAACCAACAAAGACTTGATCACTCACTTCACTCCCTGAATGCCCTCTATTGATTAGAGGTCGCGGCGTGAATTTATCATGAGGGTTGTAGAACAATGAAGCGGATCCGATGGCCTTCAGCTCCTCGATTGCAGCGGCGCTTATCCACACCATCGATCCATAACGCAGTCCCTTGTGGCGAGGGGATTTATCCCCGCTGGGTTGCGCAGCAACCCCAAAAATCTCCATGCAACCAAAAGTCTGTGGCGAGGGAGCTTGCTCCCGCTAGGCTGCGCAGCAGCCCCAAACCATCCAAACACATTCCTACAGACCAACCCGTGCCAGCTACCCCGTCCCTTCTCAAGTATCCCTCTAGCCTGAACTACAGGTCATAAACACCACATGTTTATCCTCCCACCCCAACCCGTCCACCAGGCTACCCAACCTTGCGCCTTTACCTACAACTACGCCAGAATCCGCCCGCTTGTGCGCCTTGCCCTCGGGTTCTATCGTTTTCCTGCCACTGCCCATCAGTGGTCGGGTTTAGTAGCCCGAGGTATTTAGTAAGGTGCAAAGCTCTATCAATCAGGTATTTCCATGCCTGTATTTGATGGCGGTTGTGCGCAGGGCGCCCTCGGGCGCGCCGGCTTGCTAAGTCCCCGGTCTACTAACCTGCGTACAGCTGCCACCCCTTGTTTAGTAGCTAGAGGGTTGCGGCTTCAACTATAGGACTTAGTACATGTTCAAACCTACACCGAATCCGCCAGAGGCGGACCAAGCTCCCCCGCGCACCAAATCCAAGGCCAAAAAGCACGACGAAGCCACCAAACGCGTCCTGGATCACTACCTGCTCCCAAAACCGGAAAAGTCCGAAGATGCGTCCCAACCGGGTCAGCTCTTCAGCGTCGCAAAAAACGCCGACAACGAATCCCTCCTCGCCAACCTCAGCGAAACCCTGGCGGCAGCCGACGCGACGGTCAGCAACCTGGCCTTCGATCTGGAAGGTCAGCGCCGCCACATCCTTCTCGGCATCCAGCAATTGATTGAGCTGAGTTCATTGCTGGCTAACCGGGTGTTGGATAACGTTGATCCGCGATAGCAAATAAACATCCTTCCCAAAAGCAAACCCGACATCTTGCGTCGGGTTCGCTTTTTTAACGCTCCAGAAACACGAAAGCCCGCAGATATTTCTATGAATGCCCGTGATCTTGCGGATTTTTGCCCGTCACGCATATTTCCGAGCAAAAAAAACGGGCCTGCATTCCCACGCAGCCCCGTTTTTTTCACCACCTGATCAGCTCAAAACGCCGGCAAAACCGCCCCTTTGTACTTCTCAAGAATAAAAGCCTTCACCTCCGGCGTATGCAAAGCCGCAACCAGCTTCTTCATCGCCTCACTGTCCTTATCATCCTCACGGGCAACCAGAATGTTCACATAAGGCGAGTCGCTACCTTCGATCACCAGCGCGTCCTTGGAAGGATCAAGCTTGGCCTCCAACGCATAGTTGGTATTGATCAACGCCAGATCCACCTGAGTCAGCACCCGCGGAATGGTCGCCGCTTCCAGCTCGCGGAACTTCAAATCTTTTGGATTCTCGGTGATGTCCTTGGTCGTCGACAGGATGTTGTTCGAATCCTTCAACTTGATCACCCCAGCCTTCGCCAGCAGCAACAGCGCACGACCACCGTTGGTAGCGTCGTTCGGGATCACCACGTTGGCACCGCCCGGCAGTTCGGTAAGTGCCTTGTACTTGCTGGAATAAGCGCCCAGGGGTTCCAGGTGCACACCGGCCACGCTCACCAGGTGCGTGCCCTTGGCCTTGTTGAACTCATCCAGGTACGGCTGGTGCTGGAAGAAGTTGGCGTCCAGGCGCTTTTCCGCAACCTGCACGTTGGGCTGGATGTAGTCGGTGAAGACTTTGACCTTGAGGTCTACGCCTTGCTTTTCCAATGCCGGTTTGACGAATTCGAGGATTTCCGCGTGCGGCACCGGGGTGGCCGCGACGGTCAGGGTGTCGGCGGCGTGGGCGGAAAACGCTGCGGCGGCAGCGAAGGCAACCAGTAGTTTCTTCATTCAGCTAACTCCTTTTGAAGCGCCTGCTCTCGGCGCCTGCCAGCGAATGGCCGGCTCATGGTTTATCGGCCGCGAGGCCTTATTTTCTAGAAAAATGCACAACCAACTTGTCGCCCACGGTTTGCAGGACCTGAACCAGCACCAGCAGCAACACCACTGTGACCACCATGACATCGGTCTGGAAACGCTGGTAACCGAACCGGATGGCCAGGTCGCCCAAACCACCGGCGCCGACCACACCGGCCATGGCCGTGTAGGACACCAGCGTAATCGCTGTCACCGTAATCGCGGCAAAAATGCCCGGGCGGGCTTCCGGCAGCAAGGCGTTGACGATGATCTGCCGCGTCGTTGCGCCCATGGCCTGGGTCGCTTCGATGATGCCGCGGTCGACTTCGCGCAGGGCGGTTTCCACCAGGCGGGCGAAGAACGGTGTCGCGCCGACCACCAGCGGAGGGATCGCGCCGGCCACGCCCAGGGAGGTGCCGGTGATCAATACCGTGAACGGGATCATCACGATCAACAGGATGATGAACGGCAGCGAACGCAGGATGTTCACGATCAGCGACAGCAGCGCATACACGCCGCGGGCTTCGAGCAACTGGCGCGGGCTGCAGAGAAACAGCAACACGCCCAGGGGCAAGCCGAGCAGCACGGTGAACAGCAGCGAACCGAACAGCATCAGGAAGGTATCGCCCGTTGCCAGCCAGATTTCCAGCCAGTCGATGTTGGAGAAGAACGAACTCAACAGTTCCATTAGCGCAGCACCTCCATGTGGACATCGGCCGCGGTGAAGCGGGCGAACGCCGCCTCCATGTCACCGCCGGTGATGGCGAGGGTCAGTTGCCCGTAGGGGGTGTCTTTGATGCGGTCGATACGACCGGCCAGGATGCTGTAGTCCACACCGGTTTCCCGGGCGACGGTGCCGAGCAATGGCGCGTATGTCGCTTCGCCCTGGAACGTCAGACGCACGATACGCCCTGGCACGTGGGCGAAGTCGTCGCGCTGTTCGCTTTCGTCGATCTGCTCGTCTTCCTGGACGAAACGCTTGGTGGTCGGGTGCTTCGGATGTAGGAACACTTCGGCCACCGGGCCTTGTTCGACGATCACACCGGCGTCCATTACCGCTACTTGATCGCAAACGCGGCGGATCACGTCCATTTCATGGGTGATCAGCACGATGGTCAGCTTCAGCTCGCGGTTGATCTCCGCCAGCAGTTGCAGCACCGAGGCGGTGGTCTGCGGGTCGAGGGCGCTGGTGGCCTCGTCGCACAGCAGGATCTTGGGCTTGGTCGCCAGGGCGCGGGCGATGCCGACGCGCTGCTTCTGGCCGCCGGACAATTGCGCTGGGTATTTACGGGCGTGGTCGGACAGCCCTACCCGTGCCAGCAACTCGGCGACGCGGCGGTCGATGTCGCTGCGGGACAATTCGCCCGCCAACGTCAGCGGCAGCGCCACGTTGTCGGCCACGGTCTTGGATGCCAGCAGGTTGAAGTGCTGGAAGATCATCCCGACTTGCTGGCGGAAGCGCCGCAGGCCGCTGGCGTCCAGGGCGGTGACTTCCTCGCCGTCGACGATGATCTTGCCGCCGCTGGAGTCTTCCAGGCGATTGATCAGGCGCAGCAGGGTACTTTTTCCCGCACCGGAATGGCCAATCAGGCCGAAGACCTGACCGTTCTCAATCGTCAGACTGGTCGGATGCAGGGCGGGGATATCCCTACCGGCGACTCGGTAGGTTTTATGGACGTCTTGAAACTCGATCACGTAGCGAACCTTGTGGGGCGCGTTGGAAAAGGATCAGCGGTTAGCCGGGCGCGCATTTTAGCCTGTCCGTATAGAGGTTCTTAGCATTTATTTGCGATCGGACCAGTCATTTGGCAATAACGCGATCAATGGGCATAAAAAAGGAACACAGCCAAACGGCATCGGTCACTCATTAAGCAACTCGAAAATGCCCAGGTACCAACCTGCGGTATCGAACTCAAGAGTCCTGGCCACGGCGGGGATCGCAAAGAGGAGTTATGCCTGATGAGTACCGAAAAGCCCACGGTCAACAAGAGCCAACTGGCCGGGACCGACACCCTGGATCGCGGCAACACCAACGCCAAGCTCGAAAGCCTGGAACAGTTTCGCTCCGACGCCACCGAGCAGGCGTTGCGCACTAACCAAGGCGTGAAAATCGCCGATAACCAGAATACCCTTCGTGTCGGCGCTCGCGGTCCCTCGCTGCTGGAAGACTTCATCATGCGTGAAAAAATCACGCACTTTGACCATGAGCGCATCCCGGAACGCATCGTCCACGCCCGCGGGACCGGCGCCCATGGCTACTTCCAGAGCTATGAAGCGCATTCAGCATTGACCAAGGCCGGTTTCCTACAAGACCCGAGCAAGAAAACCCCGGTGTTCGTGCGTTTTTCCACTGTGCAAGGCCCACGGGGTTCCGGCGACACGGTGCGGGATGTGCGTGGTTTTGCAGTGAAGTTCTTCACCGACGAAGGCAACTTCGACCTGGTGGGCAATAACATGCCGGTGTTTTTCATCCAGGATGCGATCAAATTTCCTGACTTCGTCCACGCCGTAAAACCCGAGCCCCATAACGAAATTCCTACAGGCGGTTCGGCCCACGACACGTTCTGGGATTTCGTCTCGCTGGTGCCGGAATCGGCCCACATGGTGATCTGGGCGATGTCCGACCGGGCCATTCCCAAAAGCCTGCGCGCCATGCAGGGGTTTGGGGTGCACACCTTCCGCATGATCAACGCCGAAGGCAAAAGCAGTTTCGTCAAATTCCACTGGCGCCCTACCGTCGGCACCTGTTCATTGGTGTGGGACGAAGCCCAGAAGCTGGCGGGTAAAGATACGGACTATCACCGTCGCGATCTTTGGGAGTCGATCGAGATGGGCGACTACCCGGAATGGGAGTTCGGCGTGCAGATCGTTGCCGAGGAAGACGAGCACAACTTCGACTTCGACCTGCTCGACCCGACCAAGATCATTCCCGAGGAGCTGGTGCCCATCACGCCCCTGGGCAAGATGGTGCTGAACCGTAACCCGGACAATTTTTTCGCCGAAGTCGAGCAAGTTGCGTTCTGCCCCGGGCATATCGTGCCGGGCATCGATTTTTCCAACGATCCGCTGCTGCAAGGTCGGCTGTTTTCCTACACCGATACGCAAATCAGCCGACTCGGTGGGCCGAATTTTCATGAGCTGCCAATCAACCGGGCGATCACCCCGGTGCACAACGGCCAGCGTGACGGCATGCACCGCAGCACCATCGACAAGGGGCGCACGTCCTACGAGCCGAACTCCATCGACGGTGGTTGGCCGAAGGAAACCCCGCCCGGCCCGGAGGACGGCGGCTTCGAAAGTTATCCAGAGCGTATCGACGCCTACAAGATCCGCCAACGCAGCGATTCGTTCGGTGACCATTTCTCCCAGGCGCGGCTGTTCTACAACAGCATGAGCCCCCACGAAAAAGAGCACATCATCGCCGCCTACAGCTTCGAGCTGGGCAAGGTGGAGCGGGAGTTCATCCGGAAGCGGCAGGTGAATGAGATCCTCGCCAACATCGACTTGGACCTGGCTGGGCGGGTAGCGAAAAACCTCGGCTTGCCGGCACCGACCGCAGGTACCGTCGATGTTCCGACGCCTTCGCTGGAGCAATCCCCGGCCTTGAGCCAGGCGAACCTGCTGTCCGGCGACATCAAGACGCGCAAAGTGGCGGTGTTGGTGGCCAATGGTGTCGACGGGGCGATCATCGATGCCCTCAAGCAGGCCCTGAAGGCAGAAGGCGCTCACGCCAAAGTGCTGGGGCCGACTTCGGCGCCGGTGACCACCGCCGATGGGCAGACGTTGGCGGTAGATGCGTCCATGGAAGGCTTGCCGTCGATTGCCTTTGACGCGGTATTCGTACCGGGTGGCGCGGAGTCGATCAAGGCCTTGAGTCGCGACGGCGTGGCGTTGCATTACGTGCTGGAGGCCTACAAGCATCTGAAAGCCATTGGGCTTCATGGTGAGGCCCGGCAGTTGTTGGTGGAGTTGAAGCTGGAGGTGGATGCGGGGTTGATCGAAGACGCGGATGCGAGCGGTTTTTCGCGGTTTTTTGCGGCGATTGCTCAGCATCGGGTTTGGGCGCGGGAGCCGAAGGCGAAGGCTATTCCGGCTTGAGGGTTGTCTGAAAGCGCTTTGTTGCTGATAGGACGCTATCGCGGGCAAGCCTTGCTCCCACAGGAGATCGAATTAACCTGTGGGAGCTTGCCCGCGATGCTTTTAGGGCTTGCGAGGAGTCAGCACGACCTGGGCCGGCACACTGCGCAAAATCTGCTTCTGCAGCTTCAGATCAAACCCAGGGTCCAGCTTCTTGACCCGCTTGGTCAGCAACGTCGCCAACCATGGATAGTCATCGGTGCGCGGCGCCTGGATGCTGACGTCACACTGATAATTCACCACATCAGCGGCGATGGCATCCAGTTGTCGGCGCATTTGCTGTATATCGGCGAGGTTGAGGGCAACCGTGGTGCTGGGGGCGCTTGGGTCGATCACTTTGGCGACCGGTTTGGCTTCGGCCGCCTTGAGGTCGGCCTCGGCTTTTTCCAGCTCGGCCTTGCGGGCCTCGGCAATGGCGCTGTTGACCTCGCCGGTGAGGGCCGGGGCCTTGGGCATCAGTGCTCGGGCGCGGCTCAGGGCAGTGGCGGCGGCATTGACGTCGCCTTTTTGCAAGTCGATCTGGCTGCGGCGCAAATACGCCTCGGCCAGTTGCCGCTGGTAAGGTTCCAGCGACCGGTCTTCCGGCGACTGGGCTTGCACGGCGGCCAACTGGCCTTCGGCGGTGGCCAGCTCATTGCTGGCCAGGCTTTGCTCGAGCTGTGCGATGGCCGGGCCCCGCGTATCGGGAGCCTGGGTGACCGGCGGTGTACTCTGGCACGCGCCCAGCAGCAGGGAAAATGCGACAAGGAGCAGATAACGGGAGGCGAACGGCTTCATTCCTGCGACTCTCTATTTGCGCAAAAAGCGAGCAAGTCTACACCCCTCGACGAGGCAGGACAAAACTCAGCAGAAACAACGCAGCGGCGCTGACCACGATCGACGGGCCGGCCGGGGTGTCCTTGAACCAGGAAAGTGCCAGCCCACCACACACTGCAAGCATGCCCAGCAGGCTCGCGCCCAGGGCCATCTGCTCGGGTGAGCGGGCGTGACGCTGTGCCGCAGCCGCTGGAATGATCAGCAATGACGTAATCAGTAACACACCGACGATTTTCATCGCCACGGCGATGACCACCGCAATCAGCAGCATCAGCGCCAACCGTAAACCCAGCACGGGCAAGCCTTCGACCCGGGCCAGCTCTTCGTGCACGGTAACGGCCAGCAATGGCCGCCAGAGCGCCACCAGCAACAGCAGCACCGCCGCGCTACCGCCCAGGATCCAAGACAGGTCCGTCGGGCTGATCGCCAGCAGGTCGCCGAACAGATAGGCCATCAGGTCGATCCGCACGTCATGCATGAAGCTTAGTACCACCAGCCCGAGGGACAGGGTGCTCGGGGCCAAAATACCCAGCAGCGTGTCGGACGCCAGCGGCTGGCGGTGTTGCAAGGTCACCAGCACCACCGCCAACAACAGGCAACCGACGGTCACTGCCACCGCCGGGCTGACATCCAGCAGAAACCCCAGGGCCACGCCGAGCAACGCCGCGTGGGACAAGGTGTCGCCGAAATAGGCCATGCGCCGCCAGACCACGAACGAACCCAAGGGGCCGGCGACCAGGGCGAGTGCCAGGCCTGCGAGCAGGGCGTAAAACAGAAAATCAGCCATGCTTGCAGCCATCTCCATGAACATGATTGGAAGCGGAAGGGGCGCTGACCACCGAGCCATGCAGGTCATGGGCGTGGTCATGGTGGTGGTGATAAATCGCCAGGCTTTGTGCGTTTTTTCCGAATAGCTCGACGAAAGCCGGATCGCCGCTGACCTGTTCGGGATGCCCGGAACAGCAGACGTGGCGGTTGAGGCAGACCACCTGGTCGGTGGTGCTCATCACCAGGTGCAAATCGTGGGACACCATCAGCACGCCGCAGCCATGGCGGTCGCGCAGGCGCGTGATCAGGCTGTACAACTCGGCCTGACCCGCCACATCGACCCCTTGCACCGGCTCGTCGAGCACCAACAATTCCGGCTCGCGCAACAGGGCGCGGGCCAGCAGCACACGCTGCATCTCGCCCCCGGACACGCTTTGCACCGGGCTGTCGATCACTTGCTCGGCGCCGACTTCGTTGAGCGCGGCCAAGGCCCGTGCGCGGTCCACCCCCGGCACCAGGCGCAGGAAGCGCAGCACCGACAGCGGCAGCGTCGGATCGACGTGAAGTTTTTGCGGCATGTAGCCGACGCGCAACTTGGGCTTGCGCCAGACGCTGCCGCTGTCGGGCTTGAGCAAACCCAGTACGGCGCGCACCAGAGTGGTCTTGCCGGCGCCGTTGGGGCCGATCAAGGTCACGATCTGCCCCGGCTCGACGCTCAGGTGAATGTTGTCCAGCACGTTCTGTCCGGCGAACGTCACGGCCACCTGCTCGAGGCGGATCAGCGCGTTGCTCATCAGGCCCCCTGGCAGCCGGAGCACAGACCCACCACTTCGACGGTCTGGGTGTCGACCACGAAGCCGACCTCCTTGGCGCTGGTGATGATCGCATCGCTGATGGACTTCTGTTCCAGCTCGATGGCGGCGTGGCATTCGCGGCAGATCAGGAACTGGCCCTGGTGGGCGTGCTCGGGATGGTTGCAACCGACGAAGGCGTTCAGCGAAGAAATACGATGCACCAGGCCGTTTTCCAAGAGGAAATCCAGCGCCCGATAGACCGTTGGCGGCGCGGCGCGGCGGCCGTCCTGCTCGCTGAGTACGGCGAGGATGTCGTAGGCGCCCAGCGGCTTGTGGCTCTGCCAGACCAATTCCAGCACGCGCCGACGCAGGGCGGTCAGGCGCAACCCTTGGCGCGCGCAGATGGCGTCGGCCTCGGACAGCGCGCTGTGCACGCAGTGGGAGTGGTCGTGGGGGCGACTGGCAAGGGGTGTAATAGGCATGGGCAGCGACGAGTTCAGTGAGAGACGTTATTATGTTACCCGTTCTCGCCTCTACGAGTGGTCATCGTGTCCCGATTTTTTTCGCTCTTTGTCGCTTTTGTCGCAAGTTTTCTACTGATCGGCCCGGCTCAGGCCGACGTCAAGGTCCTCACCAGCATCAAGCCGTTGCAGTTGATTGCCGCCGCCGTGCAGGACGGCGTAGCCGTTCCAGAGGTGTTGCTGCCGCCAGGGGCTTCGCCGCATCACTATGCGTTGCGGCCCTCGGATGTTCGCAAGGTGCAGTCGGTGGACCTGCTGTACTGGATTGGGCCTGACATGGAAGGTTTCCTACCGCGGGTGTTGAACGGTCGTACCCTGCCCTCCGTTGCGGTGCAGGATCTGCCGGGGCTCAAGTTGCGTCACTTCGCCCAGGACAGCGCCTCCCACGAGGATCATGACCATGGCGACGATGAACACGATCACGACCATCGCCCCGGCACCGTGGATGCCCACCTGTGGCTATCGCCGCACAATGCGCGGGTGATCGCTGCCAAAATGGCGACGGACCTGAGCGCGGCGGATCCAGCGAACGCGGCCCGCTATCAAAGCAACCTCACGGCCTTCAACCAGCGTCTCGACGCCTTGGACACGCGCCTCAAGACGCGCCTGGCCGGGGTCGCGGGCAAACCGTATTTCGTGTTCCACGAAGCGTTCGACTATTTTGAAGACAACTACGGCCTCAAGCACGCCGGGGTATTCGCCGTGGCCGCCGAAGTCCAGCCCGGCGCCCAGCATGTGGCGGCGATGCGCACGCGCTTGCAAGCGGTGGGCAAGACCTGCGTGTTCAGCGAACCGCCCCTGCGCCCGCGCCTGGCCGAAACCCTGGTGGCCGGGTTGCCGGTGAAGTTGGCGGAGCTGGATGCACTGGGCGGCTACACCCCGGCGACGGCGCAGGGGTATGAGCAGTTGTTGGAGAAGTTGGGGAATGATTTGGCGGGGTGCCTGGAGTCGCTGTAACGCTTGGATTGGCGGCGCTCCCATCGCGGGCAAGCCATGCTCCCACAGAAAAATCACTTACGCCTGTGGGAGCAAGGCTTGCCCGCGATGCTGTTTAAAGGGCGAAAGGCAACAACGCATGAACCGTCTGCCGCTGCGCCAATCGCTGCTGGAACTCCATCGGATCGTGAATCAACACATCCTGCCCGGCAAACGACTCGGCGGCGATCAACCGCGACAGCCAGAACCGCACGCACGCCACGCGCAGCATGGTCGGCCATAGCTCGGCCTCGGCGGCGGTGAACGGCCGCAACGCCGCATAGGCACCCAGCAACGCTCGCGCCCTGGCACCATCGAGCACGCCGTCGTCATCCGAGCACCAGTCATTCAAGGCGATGGCGACGTCATACAGCATCGGCCCGGAGCAGGCGTTGTAGAAGTCGATCAAGCCGGTCAGGTGCGTGCCTTCGAACATCGCATTGTCGCGGAACAGATCGGCGTGGATGTTGGCGCGTGGCAGCGCCAGGATGCCAACCTTCTGCCGGGCGATTTCATCCAGCGCCGCCTCGAGCAACTGGCGCGCCTCTGCGTCGAGGTGCGAGAGCAGCTTGGCGCCCTCCTCCTGCATCCAGTCCAGGCCGCGATCGGTCTTGCGCTTGATCATGTTGTCGCGGGTCGCCAAGTGCAGATGCGCCAGCAATTCCCCGACCTGGGCGCAATGCTGGGCGTTGGCCTGTTTGATGTGCTTGCCGGCCAGGCGCGGTTGCAACAGCGCCGGTTTGCCCGCCAGTTCCCGCAGCGCGACGCCGTCGGTGGTGCGCAAGGCGTAAGGCACCGGCAGGTCGGCGTCGTGCAGCACGTCCAGCAGTTCGATGAAGAACGGCATTTCCTGCACCGGGCCGCGCTCGACCAGGGTCAGGACGAATTCGCCCTGCTCCAGGCTGATAAAGAAATTGGTGTTTTCGCTGCCAGCGGCGATCCCCTGGAAATCAAGCAGACGGCCAAGCCCGTAAGGGGCGAGAAAGGTTTCCAGCTCGGGCCGAGCCAGGGGCGTGAACACAGACATGGTTAAAACTGCCAGTACGGGCGCCCTTCAGCGGGCGCCGGTTGAAGTGCAGAGCGGTACTACCACTCAAAGATTTTCCACGAAGGGATCAGCATATCCGGCTGGTCCGAGCGGATGAAGTTTGCATCAGTGCCATCGGCGCGTACCAGGAAATAAGGCTTGCCGTTCTTGGGCGTGACCTTGATCGCGTACAAAAAGCCGTTTTGCCGATACTCCTGAATGGTTCTATCCCCTTCGGTGCGGATGGTGACGTCCGGGTCCGCCGAGGGTGCGTCGTCCGCCGCCATGACGGCCAACGGGGTGAATGCAAACAAGCCAGCCAGTAACAGGCGATTTAGTGTACGCATGATAACCTTGTCCCTTTGTCGTCAACGGTCCCGCTATTCTAGCCCCGGACCCGCCGAAAAGGTTGATCCTGCTCATGAGCCAAGCCCCCCTCGTCCTGGTGGACGGTTCTTCTTATCTGTACCGCGCCTTTCACGCGCTGCCACCGCTGACCACGTCCAAAGGCCTGCCGACCGGTGCGGTCAAGGGCGTGTTGAACATGCTCAAGAGCCTGCGCAAGCAGTATCCGGACAGTCCGTTCGCCGTGGTGTTCGACGCCAAGGGTGGGACATTTCGCGATGCGCTGTACGCCGAATACAAGGCCAACCGCCCAAGCATGCCCGACGATATGCGCGTGCAGATCGAGCCGCTGCATGCCAGCGTCAAGGCCCTGGGCTTCCCGCTGCTGTGCGTGGACAACGTCGAAGCCGATGACGTGATCGGTACCCTGGCCCGCAGCAGCGCGGCGGCCGACCGTCCGGTGGTGATCTCCACCGGCGACAAGGACATGGCGCAGTTGGTCGACGGGCACATTACCTTGGTCAATACCATGACCGGTAGCGCCCTGGACGTGGCTGGCGTGAAGGAGAAGTTTGGCGTCGCTCCAGAGCAGATCATCGATTACCTGGCGTTGATGGGCGATTCGTCCGACAACATCCCGGGCGTTCCGGGTATCGGGCCGAAGACCGCATCTGGCCTGTTGGTAGGCGTCAATGGCGGCCTGACCGAGCTGTATGCGCAACTGGACATCGTCGCCACCCTGCCCATTCGTGGCGCCAAGACCCTGGCCGCCAAGCTTGAAGAGCACAAGGAAATGGCGTTCCTTTCCTATGAGCTGGCGACGATCAAGGTCGACGTGCCGTTGGACGTCGGCCTCGATGATCTGCAAATGGGCCAACCGGATCACGAGAAGCTCGCCGAGCTGTATACCCTGCTGGAATTCAAGAGCTGGTTCGAAGAAAACCAGCGCGACGCCAAGCGTGCCGGCCAGGAGATCGTCGAAGTTGCCGAAGAACAGCCCGGCGGCGCCGAAGCCAAGTACGAGGTCATTCTCGATCAGGCGCGCTTCGAGGCGTGGCTGGCGAAACTGGACAAAGCGCCGCTGTTTGCCTTTGTCACCGAAACCAACGGCGGCGATGCCCAGCATTCGCAACTGGTGGGCTTGTCGTTCGCCGTGGCCCCTTTCGAAGCGGCCTACATTCCGCTGACCCATTCCTACATGGGCGTGCCGGAACAACTGGACCGCGACACGGTGCTCAAGGCGCTCAAGCCACTGCTGGAAAACCCGAACAAGCTCAAGGTCGGCCAGCACGCCAAGTTCGAAACCAACATTCTGGCCAACTGCGCCATTGGTGGCGACCAGGACAATGGCATTCTGGTCCAGGGCATCGCTTTCGACACCATGCTCGAATCCTATGTGCTGGACTCCACCGCGACCCGCCATGACATGGACAGCCTGGCGCTCAAGTACCTGGGCCAGAGTAAGACCGATTTCCAGGACATCGCGGGCAAAGGGGTCAAGCAACTGACCTTCGACCAGATCTCCCTGGAACTGGCCGGCCCTTACGCCGCCGAAGACGCCGACGTGACCTTCCGCCTGCACCAGGCCTTGCAGGAAAAACTGGCCGCCACGCCAAGCCTCGGCCCGGTGCTCAACGACATCGAAATGCCGCTGATGCCGGTCCTGGCGCGCATCGAGCGCCAGGGTGCGTTGGTGGATGCCAACCTGCTGGGCGTACAGAGCGTCGAGTTGGGCGAAAAACTGGTGGCGTTGGAGCGTGAGGCGTTTGCCATCGCCGGTGAGGAATTCAACCTGGGTTCGCCGAAGCAATTGGGCGTGATCCTGTACGAAAAGCTCGGTTTGCCGGTGCTCAGCAAAACCGCCAAGGGCCAGGCGTCCACTGCCGAAGCGGTGCTCGCCGAGCTGGCGGAGCAGGATTACCCGCTGCCCAAGGTGCTGATGCAGTACCGCTCCCTGAGCAAGCTCAAGAGCACTTACACCGATCGCCTGCCGGAACAGATCAACAGCCGTACCGGCCGCGTCCACACCAATTACCAGCAGGCCGTCGCCGCGACCGGGCGCCTATCGTCCATCGACCCGAACCTGCAGAACATCCCGATTCGCACGGCCGAAGGCCGACGCATCCGCCAGGCGTTCGTCGCGCCGAAAGGCTACAAGCTGCTGGCGGCGGATTATTCGCAGATCGAGCTGCGGATCATGGCGCACCTGGCCAAGGATGAAGGGCTGCTCCACGCATTTCGCAACGACCTGGACGTGCACCGGGCCACGGCCGCCGAGGTGTTCGGCGTCGAGCTGGAAGCCGTCACCCATGACCAGCGCCGCAGCGCCAAGGCGATCAACTTCGGCTTGATCTATGGCATGAGCGCGTTCGGCCTGGCCAAGCAGATCGGCGTTGATCGCAAGCAGTCCCAGGCTTACATCGACCGCTACTTCACTCGCTACCCGGGTGTGCTGGCGTACATGGAACGCACCCGCGCCCAGGCGGCCGAGCAAGGGTTTGTCGAAACCATTTTCGGTCGCCGGTTGTACCTGCCGGACATCAACGCGAAAAACCCGGCCCTGCGCAAAGGCGCCGAGCGCACCGCCATCAACGCGCCGATGCAGGGCACGGCGGCCGACATCATCAAGAAAGCCATGGTCGCCGTGGACCGTTGGCTGACGACGTCCGGGCTGGATGCGAAGGTCATCCTGCAGGTCCACGACGAACTGGTGCTGGAAGTGCGTGAAGACCTGGTCGACCAGGTGCGCGAGGAAATCCGCCAGCACATGAGCACCGCCGCCACGCTGGACGTGCCGCTGTTGGTGGAAGTGGGCGTGGGCAATAACTGGGACGAGGCGCACTGAGTTGTAACAGAGAAATTGAACGGACTCTGTGGCGAGGGGATTTATCCCCGCTGGGCTGCGCAGCAGCCCTAAGACCTTTCACTTCAGTGTGTCAGCTGATTGCATTCAGCTTTTTTGAGGGGCTGCTGCGCAGCCCAGCGGGGATAAATCCCCCTCGCCACATCGAATCACCCGATTTAGTTCGGAAAATTCCTAAGGTTATTTCCAAAAATAATCTGAACTAAACCCGTGAATCGCCACTCAGAGATTCTGAATGGCTGGTGAAGCCCTTCAATGCTCCTATGTTGTGTTAAGTGTTGGCAGATATCTGGACCCCGCCCTAGCGGTCCGGAACTTGGACCCCGAACTTCCCCCTCCCCATAAGAAGTCCGGGGTTTTTTTTGCCTGCGATTTGGCTTATTCGGCCTCGTCGCTGCCCTTGTCCGCCAATTCCATCCAGTCGGCCAGCACTGTGTAGGCTTCTTCCAGGCCCATGCGCTTGGGCGCCGAGAACAGCTGGATAGTGATCGCGTCGCCCCAGCCCTTGCGAATGTCCGACTGCACTTTGAGCAAGGTATTTTTCGCCGCGCCGTAGGTGAGCTTGTCGGCCTTGGTCAACAGGATGTGCATCGGCATGCCGCTGGCGACCGCCCAATCGAGCATCAACAGGTCGAAGTCGGTCATCGGATGGCGAATGTCCATCATCAGGATCAGGCCTTTCAAACTCTCGCGGCTGCCCAGGTACGCTTCCAGGTGGCGCTGCCAGTGTTGCTTGAGCGGGATCGGGACCTTGGCATAACCGTAGCCGGGCAGGTCGACCAAACGCCGTTCATCGTCTAGCTTGAAGAAGTTCAAGAGCTGCGTGCGACCCGGGGTTTTCGAGGTGCGTGCCAGGCTCGCATGGGTCAAGGTGTTCAGCGCGCTGGATTTGCCGGCGTTGGAACGCCCGGCAAACGCCACTTCGAAGCCTTCGTCGTCTGGGCATTGATCGACTTTGGCGGCGCTGAGCATGAAGGTGGACTGTTGGCACAGGCCAAGGATGGGGTTCTTCAGTTGCATGGGATTTCCGATGTGGGCGGCGTCGGGAATGGACGCGGCAAGCTGTGTCGTTTCCGTTTCAGTGACGCCAGTATATAATGCCGCAGATTTTGTGTGCGCTTTGTCCCAGCGTAGGATGAAGTTCACGGGAGCGACCGACCGAAATTGCGCATTAGAACGCAGCTCGTTCCCAACCCTGAAAAGGTCGTTTTATGACGAAATGGCTGCTAGCTGCCGGTGTCTTGATGCCGCTTTACAGCGCTCAGGCTACACAGGATCCGGAAGCTGTGTACAACCGTGTTTGTGGTGCCTGTCATTCCGGCCAACTCCCCATGGCGCCCCGCAAGGGCGATCAGGAAGCTTGGACGCCGAGGTTGGCGAAAGGTATGGAGACGCTGGTGCAACACGTGACCCAGGGTTTCAAGGCGATGCCGCCGCGTGGTTTGTGCATGGACTGCAGTGCCGAGGATTACCGAGCCATCATCCAGTGGATGAGCGAGTAAACCCGGTCCATAACTCTTTAACCCTTAGCCGTAGTTGGATTAGCTGATGAACAAACTGATCGTGAGTCTGCTGTTGACCTTGGGGATATCCGGCGTAGCCCACGCCGCTGGCGATGCTACTGCCGGTCAGGCGAAAGCTGCCGTATGCGGGGCCTGCCACGGCCCGGATGGCAATAGCATGGCGCCCAACTTTCCGAAACTGGCGGGTCAGGGCGAGCGTTACCTGGTCAAGCAGTTGAAGGAAATCAAGGACGGCAAGCGTGTCGTGCTGGAAATGACCGGCCTGCTGAATAACCTGAACGATCAAGACCTGGCGGACATCGCGGCCTATTTCGCCAGCCAGAAGGGCAGCGTCGGCGCCGCTGATCCGAAGCTCGTGGCACGCGGTGAAGCGCTGTTCCGTGGCGGCGACCTGGCCAAGGGCCTGCCAGCCTGCACCGGTTGCCACTCCCCGGATGGCAAAGGCAACGCGGCTGCCGGTTTCCCTCACCTGGGCGGTCAGCATGCCCAGTACATCACCAAGCAACTGACCGATTTCCGCAAGGAAGAAGGCGGTCGTGCCAATGACGGCGATGCGATGACCATGCGCACCATCGCTCGCAAGCTGAGCGACGAAGACATCGCGGCAGTCTCCAGCTACATCCAGGGTCTGCACTAAGGCCGTTGCAAGGGGATACACCTCTTGCAACGTTAACGCTCGATTAATCTGTCGATGCGAGCATCAAAAGGGTGGCTTTGGCCGCCCTTTTTTGTGGCCGCTGCCGTTACACTAGAGAACTTGCACCCGCCACGGTCTGTCTTAGAAGCAGGTCTTGCGAGGCCCCCTCATTGTCCAGGAGTAAAGCATGCGTAATCTGATCATCAGCGCCGCGCTCGTCGCCGCCAGCCTGTTCGGCATGACTGCCCAAGCGGCTGAAAAGCCCGCCGCACCCTATGTCGAATTGACCAACCCCGTTCCTGTAGCGGCGCCTGGCAAGATCGAAGTCGTGGAACTGTTCTGGTACGGTTGCCCGCACTGCTACGCTTTTGAACCGGTCATCAATCCATGGGTCGAGAAGCTGCCGTCGGACGTTAACTTCGTCCGCATCCCTGCCATGTTCGGCGGCCCATGGGACGCCCACGGCCAAATGTTCCTGACCCTCGAAGCCATGGGCGTCGAGCACAAGGTTCACGCGGCGGTTTTCAACGCGATCCAGAAAGAAGGCAAGAAGCTAGTCAAGAAAGAAGACATGGCGGAATTCCTCGCGACCCAGGGCGTTGATAAGGACAAGTTCCTCGCTACCTTCGACTCCTTTGCCATCCAGGGCCAGATCAAGAAAGCCCGTGAGCTGGCGAAGAAATACGAAATCACCGGCGTACCGACCATGATCGTCAACGGCAAATACCGCTTTGACATCGGTTCTGCCGGTGGTGCCGAACAAGCGCTGCAACTGGCCGACCAATTGATCGCCAAAGAGCGAGCGGCCACCAAGGCTGCCGCCAACTAAGCGCGGCCCACGCCCATGGCCCGCTGGAGTACCGAACGCATCGTTGGCCTGCATGAACCACGGGTCAACGAGCATCATGTCGCGTCCACGGGCCTGCCTGGCGACAGCCGCTTGCGGCTGCTCAGCTTCAATATCCAGGTGGGCATCAGCACCGAACGCTACCGGCATTACCTCACCCGCGGCTGGCAACATTTGCTGCCGCACACCGGGCGTGCCGGTAACTTGCAGAAGATCGGCGACCTGCTCAAGGACTTCGACCTGGTAGCCCTGCAAGAGGCCGACGGCGGGAGCTTGCGGTCAGGCTACGTCAATCAGGTGGAACACCTGGCCCAATTGGGCGCCTTCCCCTACTGGTACCAGCAACTCAATCGCAACCTCGGCCGTCTCGGCCAGCACAGCAATGGTGTGTTGAGTCGCTTGCGCCCGTGGGCGATCGAAGATCATCCGCTGCCGGGCCCCAAAGGGCGCGGGGCGATCCTTGCGCGTTTCGGCGAAGGTCCGGAGGCGTTGGTTGTGGTCATGATGCACCTGGCGCTCGGGGCGCGTACCCGGACGATGCAACTGGCGTACATTCGCGAGCTGATCGGTGGCTACAAGCATCAGATACTGATGGGCGACATGAACACCCACGCCACCGACCTGCTGCAGACCTCGCCCCTGCGCGATCTCGGCTTGCTCGCACCACAACTGGAAGCGACATTCCCCAGCTGGCGCCCCCAGCGCTGCCTGGACCATATCCTGTTGAGCCCGACCCTGACCCTCGAGCGCGTCGAGGTGTTGGCCCAACCCATTTCCGATCACCTGCCGGTCGCGGTAGAAATTCGTTTGCCGGGTTCGCTCACGGCCGATGCATTCCCCGTGCTGAGTACTGCCCCTCGCGGATCCGATGAATGAGCGACGACGCCGAACGCTGGAGAGAGAAGTACCTCAAGAGTATCGAACAGCAGGAAAAGCTTGAGCGCCGCTGGGATGCTCGGCTGGACTTGCTGCGTCGTGGCCTGGTGCGCAGCACCCTGGCCGCCGAGGGCACTGACCGGGCAGTCGACCAATGCATGAAAGAGATGCGCGAAGTGGTGCGCACCGATGACATGGACGCCGGTCTCGCCGCCCTGCTGCCGCGCCTGGAGAAAGCCGTACTCGATTCCGAGCAGCGCCGCGAAACCCGGATCGAGCAGATGAGCACCGCTTTGACGGCCCTGGTTGCCCAGTTGCAGAGCCTGCCACTGCCGAAGGAAGTCAGCCGGCCCCTGAAGAAATTTTCCAAGCAGTTGGAAGAGCGGGTTGGCCAGGCCCGGGAGATTCCACTGCTGCTCAGCGAATTGAGCGGCTTGCAAGGCAAGGCACTGAGTGCCCTGGACACCCCTGTCGAACCGAGTCGCCCCGGATTGCTGCAACGGTTGTTTGGTGGCCAAGGCCATGAGGACGCGACGCCCCAGCCCCACGCGCCTGCCCAGGCCAGCGTGGCACCTCCGGCAGACACGGCCCTGCCAGTTGTCGTAGCCGTTGAGCCGGCAACTGACGTAGCATCCGTCGCACCAGCACCAGCACCAGCACCAGCACCAGCACCAGCACCAGCACCAGCACCAGCACCGTCGGTAGCGGAGCAAGCATCCACGTTGGAGGCAACGCCCGAACCGGTCGATTTGGTTACGCCGCAGACCGAACCCGCACCGACGCCCGTCTCGGTACCTGTAGCCGAAGTGGCTCCGCCGATCAGCGAGCCGGACGAAGCCGCCGAGCCTGCCCCATTGCAGGCGGTGGCCGCCGACGACCTCCCGGTAGCGGCACCCGTCCTGGAAAATCCCGACGAGCTGAGGTCCGATGAGGTGCCACAGGCCCTCCCCGACCCCTCGCCGCCTCCAGCAGAAGCCGAGCCAGGCGAGCCCCTGGCCGCCGCCGATGTGGCCGACGCCCAATACGCCCTGCCCGACTCGCCGGAACCGTCCTACAGCTCGGTCGCCAAGCACATCGAAGACACTTTGCTGGGCCTGTTGGGCGACCTGACCTTGCCCGAGCGTCATCGGCCACAAGCCGAAGCCATGCGTGAACGGCTGCGAAATGGCTTGAACTGGTACGAATTGCTACCGATCCTCGATGATCTGGCGGTGCTGATGCTGGCCATCACCGACACCGGCCAGCATGAATTCGAAGCGTACCTGCAACGCCTCAATGATCGTCTCGAGTCCTTCCAGAGCAGCCTGCAGGCCGCCAGTGAAGACCACGCCGACAACTTGTCGGCCTCTCGGGAAATGGACACCCAGATTCGCGAACAGGTGGACGGCCTGCAAAGCAGCGTGCAACAAGCCGATGACCTGGAAGGCCTCAAGCAGGTGCTGGAGAACCACCTCGAAGGCTTGCTCGGGACGATGGACCAACACCGCCAGCAACGGGATCAACGCGAACAGGAAGTCTCGATGCGCCTGAAAAGCCTGGCCGATCGTGTCGCGCTGATGGAGCAGGACGCCCAGGTCGTGCGGGAAAATCTCGAGGAGCAGCGGCAAAAAGCGCTGGTCGATCCGCTCACCGGGTTGCCCAACCGCGCCGCCTGGTCCGAGCGCCTGGAGCATGAAATCGTCCAGTGGCAGCAGCACGGCAACAGCTTGCTGTTGGCCATGCTCGATCTTGATCATTTCAAGCGTATCAATGACAACTACGGCCATCTGGCCGGTGATCGGGTGTTGAAACTGATCGCTTCGGTCCTGCGCAAACGCCTGCGTGGCGGCGATTTCATTGCGCGCTTTGGTGGCGAGGAGTTTGTCTTGCTGGTGCCGGATACCCCCCTGGCGGCTGGCGCCAAGCTGGCCGAGGCGCTGCGTGTGGCCATCGAAGCCTGCCCGTTTCACTTCAAGGGCGAGCCGGTCACGGTGACGGTATCGGTGGGCATGACGGCCTTCAAGCCGGGCGAACACAGCGATTCGGTGCTGAAAAGAGCCGATCAGGCGCTCTACCGGGCAAAAAATGCCGGGCGCAACCGCGTGGAGCTGGGCTGAGGGCTAATTGTTCCAATTTGTTTAATATCGTCCTGTGCAACGGATCATCGCGGGGCGATACGTTACACTGTTGCATTACTTCCAGCGCGTAATGCCTTCCGCCATGAAATTCTTTTCGCTCATCACTGCCCTATTTATCCTGGCCGGCTGTACCAGCGGCCCGCGGCTCGACACCAGTCACCCTTCCGTCAACCACGACAACCGCATCCAATTCGTGGTGGTGCATTACACCTCTGCGTCCCTGGAGCGTTCACTGGCCCTGCTGACCCATGGCGAAGTCAGTGCCCATTACCTGATTGGCGACGATAAAGACGCGACCATCTACAAATTGGTGGACGAAGGTCGCCGCGCCTGGCACGCCGGGGAAAGTGAATGGGAAGGCCGGACCTGGCTCAATTCCAGTTCCATCGGCATCGAAATCGTCAATCCGGGTTTCGTCGACACGCCCACCGGGCGCCTCTGGTATCCCTACAGCGAAGCCCAGGTCCAGGCCTTGACCGTTTTGCTCAAGGACATCATCCAGCGCAACGGGATCAACCCACGCAGCATCATCGGCCACAGCGACATCGCGCCCCTGCGCAAGCTCGATCCGGGGCCGCTGTTCCCTTGGAAGCGCCTGGCGCAAGCGGGCTTGGGGGTGTGGCCGGATGAACAGGCCGTCGCACGCCAGCAGGTTTTCTTCGCAACACAGCTACCGCCTGCCAGTTGGTTCCAGGCCGAGCTGGCCCGTCTGGGCTACCCGACGCCCCAGACCGGCGAGTGGGACGTGGCCACACACCATGTGCTGGCCGCCTTCCAGATGCACTACCGGCCGACCCGCTTCGATGGCACACCGGACGCGCAAAGCGCGGCGATTTTGCAGGTGCTCAACCAGACAAAATAATGACGCCCGTCCGACGAATCGGACCAAACCCAAATCAGAAGCTATAACTCATTGGTAACTTTCGGATTACCGATGATGACGGCTGCCCGCGAAACCCTACAGAGCTGGCTACATCGCCCCCTGTTCCTGGCGATGATGGCGGCTGCCCTGAGTACCGTCCTGCTGCTGGCGGGCAGTCTGTTCGTGGTCGTGCAGCAGATCCAGCAACGTGAAAGCGATCAGATGAATGCCCAGGGCGAGCGCTTTCTGCTGCGGCTGGAGCAGCTCTTCGGGCAATTGCGTGAAAGTCTCGACGACCTGCAAAACCAGCCGTTGCGCGGCTGCGACGATGACATGATCGCGACCTTGCGAGAGGTCAGCTTCAATTACCGTTTCGTTTATGAAGCGGTGTATATCGATGGCGGTGGCGTCTGTTCCAATCGTCCGCGCCAGAGCAGGTTATCGGTGACCCGCCCGCCCGATCTGCGGGGTCCGACCTACAGCTATTGGCTCAATACCACCACTGAACCCAACGAAGACCGCGCGGCGTTAATGCTGGGCCGTGGCAACTTCCGAGTGGCCACCTCCCGTGGGCATTTGGCCGACGTGGTCGACCTGCCCCCGGGTAGCAGCTTGCTGGTGGTCCTGGATCACGGCAAGCGCGCCATTCCCGTGTTGGGCACTCAACAACACTGGCCGCCCGCAGAGCCTTGGCCACCGAAAAGCCGGAATGCTTTGCAGGTGACGCAGACCCGGCTGATCTACCGGATGCCCACCGACAGCCCGGAATACCAGCTGGTGCTGATCGCCCAACGCAAAGGTTTCAAGGTCCCGAACAGTGCCTGGTGGATGCTGCCCATCAGCTTGGTGCTGGGCCTGGGCATTGGTTTCCAGGTGTTTCTGCTCGCCCGCCACCGCCAGTCCATGGATGCTGAACTGCACGGGGCCATCAGGCGTGGCGAATTGCAGGTGCTTTACCAGCCGATTTTCGACTTGGACAGCCGCAACTGCGTCGGCGCCGAAGCCTTGCTGCGCTGGCGACGACCGGACGGCACCCTGACCAGCCCGGACTTGTTTATCCCGATGGCCGAGAACACCGGTCAGATCCGTCAGATCACCGATTTCGTGCTGCAGCGGCTGTTTGATCAATTGGGTCAGGTGTTACGGGCCAATCCGCAGCTGTATATCTCGGTGAACCTGGCGGCCTGCGATGTGATGGTGCCGCGTATTGGTGAAGTGATCGCGCGCCTGCTGGCGTTGCATCGGGTCTCGGCGCACCAGATCGCCTTCGAAGTGACCGAGCGTGGGCTGATCGATGTGTTGGTCGCCCGGGATAATCTGCAATCGTTGCGCGACGTTGGGCATCAGGTGCTGATCGACGATTTTGGCACCGGTTATTGCAGCCTGGCCTACCTGCAAACCTTGCCAGTGGACTGCCTGAAAATCGACAAGGCCTTCATTGATGCCCTGGGCCATGATGCCGCCAGCAGCGGCGTGGCGCCGCATATCATTCGCATGGCCCACGCCCTGCAACTCAAAGTCATCGCCGAGGGTATCGAGCATGAGACGCAGGCCTCTTATTTGAGCAGCGAAGGGGTGAAGTTTGGCCAGGGCTGGTTGTTCGCCCACGCCCTCAGTGCGGTGCAGCTCATCGAACTGATTACCCGTGGCCGACGCCTGCGCGGACGTCGTCTCGATGATGAAGCCTGAGTTTGCTCAAAGGATGCGCTCAGACCGTCAGTGCCATATAGAACTGCGTGCCCTGCCCCGGCCTTGAATAAACGCCCATGCGTCCACCGTGGAGCTGGACGATCTCCTTGCACAGCGCCAAGCCGAGGCCGGCGCCCCCTTTCTTGCGTCCGACCTGGACGAAAGGCTCGAAGATCCGTCCCTGCTGGCCGTAGGCAATGCCTTCACCGTTGTCTTCGACGCTGATGATCACCCGCTCGCCATGGCGCCGGGCCTGCAGGCGAATCTGGCCGTTCTCGCCGGTGTGACGCATGGCGTTGTCGATCAGGTTATCGAGCACGCGATCCAGTTGCGCCGCGTCGGCATGCAGCCGCGGCAGCGGGCCCTGGATTGCCACGAGCAGCTCGATACCCTGGGCTTGGGCCTGCTCGGCGAACCGCAGCCGGGCCTCTTCCAACAGGTCGTCGATGGAACAAGGCGCCAGGGTCAGCTTTTGCAGGCCGTTCTGATAGCGAGAAAAATTCAGCAGGTCATTGATCAGTTGCATCAGCCGCTGCATTTCTTCGGTGACGGTGTTGAGCAGGTCCGCCTCGCGCGACTCCGGTGGGAAGTGCAGGCGCTCCTGCAACAGGCCGAACGCCATGTGCATGCCCGTCACCGGCGTGCGCAGCTCATGGGAAGCACGCAGGACGAACTCGCTGCGAACCCGTTCGAAGGCGCGCTGTTCGGTCACGTCATGCAGCACCATGACCGCGCCGAGGATGTGGCCCTGGGTATGGCTGACCGGCGTGAGGCTGTAGGTCAGCACTCGTGACTCGCCATCGACCTCGATGCTCAGGTCTTCCGGCGCACGCTCCAGGGTTCCACCCCGCAGTACCAGGTGCAATTCTTCATCCAGTTCCAGGCGTCCCAGCGCCTCGCCCAGCCCTTGGCCCAGCCGCGCCTCATCCCAGCCCAATTGGCGCTGGGCCACTGGGTTGAGGTGCTCCAGCTGGCCTTGGCGATCGATCATCAGCAAGCCGTCGTCGATGCTGTCGAGCACCGCTTGCAAGCGCTGCTGGCCGGCGAGCAACTCATCGACATTGGTGGCCTGGTGTTCGCGCAGAGCCTGGGCCATGACCCCGAAACGACGGGTCAGCAGATTCAGCTCGGCGGCGGAAGAAATGGGCAGCGTGACCTCGAAATTGCCCTGGCCAATGTCATCCGCCGCTGCCGCCAGCGCCTCGATCGGCGCGCCGAAACGCCGGGCAAGGCCGTGGGCCGTGACAAAGCCGATGATCAGCACCGCCAACCCCACCAGACCCAGCAGCCCGGAAATCCACACCGCGCGTTCACGGGCGCGGTCCTGGGTTTCACTGATGTTGGTCAGGGCCTCGCGATAACCCTTGATCAGCCCATTGCGCAGCACGTTGAATTTTTCCGTGAGTTCCTTGATGCCCGTGATCTGGCTCGGCTGTTGGCGAGACGCGGTGAAGGCCTCGAGAAATTCAACGTAGTCGGCCTTGGCCCGGCTGAAGCTGACGGCCGCATCGCCCAGCTTCCTTTCGTGGGCAATCCCCTCGTCGATCAACGCCAGGTATTGCTGCTTGGAGGCCTCCAGCGCAGCCAGGTCGGGCTTGTCGTCAAGCATGATCATCAACTGATCGCCGAGGGTCTGGCGCAGCTTGAGGCCCAGGTCCAGCAGGATGAAGTTGTCGCGTACCGATTGTTCCTGGGTACTGGCCATTTGCATGACGCTGACCAAGCCAAGTACCAGCCCCAGCAAGGCCACGGTGATCAGGGCCGAAATGCTGAGAAACAGTCGTGTGCGCAGCTTCATCGCCAGTTTCATAAGGTGTCGCTCACAGGTTGTACTGCTTGCGTTTGCGATACAGCGTGGAAGCATCGATACCCAGGGTCTTGGCCGCCTGGTCGAGGGTGTCGGCCGTGGCCAGCACCGCGCCGATGTGGGCTTTTTCCAATTCGTCGAGGCTTAACGCGGCACCGATGCGCGGTGCATTGTTGACTGGCTGCTCGGCCATGCCCAGGTGGCTGATTTCGACTTTTTCCTGTGGGCAAATGATGCTGGCGCGCTCGACCACGTTGCGCAGTTCGCGGATGTTGCCGGGCCATCGGTAGCCAAGCAGCGCTTCGCGCGCCTCGTCGCTGAAGCCTCGGGCCGGGCGTGCGTATTCCTTGACGAAGCGGGCCAGGAAGCGGTCCGCCAGGGTCAGGATGTCTTCGACGCGCTCACGCAACGGCGGCAGGTGCAGGGTGATGACATTCAGGCGATACAGCAGGTCTTCGCGAAAACGCCCGTCGCGCACCATGTCTTCAAGGTTGAGGTTGGTCGCGGCGAGAATCCGCACGTCGGCGCGGCGGGTGACCGGGTCCCCTACCCGCTCATATTCCTTGTCCTGGATAAATCGCAGTAACTTGGGTTGCAACGTCAAGGGAAAATCGCCTATCTCGTCGAGAAACAGCGTGCCGCCGTCGGCCTGGTTGACCCGTCCCAGGGTGCTTTCGCTGGCGCCCGTGAAGGCCCCACGGCTGTGGCCGAACAATTCGCTTTCCATCAATTCGGCGGTCAGCGACGGGCAATTGATGGTGACGCAGGATTTTTTCGCGCGCTTGCTCCAGCCATGGATCGCCCGGGCCAACTCGCCTTTACCGGTACCGGACTCGCCGAGGATCAGGATGTTGGCGTCGGTGCTGGCAACCTGGCGCGCGGTCTCCAGCACGACTTTCATCGCCGGGCTGTGGGAGTCCAGACCGTCCTTGGGTTTGCGCACTTCCCCTTCCAGGGCTTCGAGCCTGGCCGACAGCTGGCGCACTTCCAATTGCTTGGCGGTGGCCAGGCGCAGTTGATCCGGGCTGCAAGGCTTGACCAGGTAATCGGCGGCGCCGGCCTGGATTGCATCGACCGCGGTGTCGACGGCCGAGTGGGCGGTGACGATCACCACCCGCATCCAGGGCGCCTGGATGCGCATTTGTGCCAGCACATCCAAGCCGTTGTCTTCCCCCAGGCGCAGGTCGAGAAAACACAGGTCGAACACCTGGCGTTGCAGCAGTGTGTCGGCCTGGGCGGCGCTGTTGGCGGTGGCGACGGTATAGCCTTCGTCTTCCAGGCAGTAACGGAACGTACGCAGGATGGCGGACTCATCGTCTACCAGCAGAATGCGGCCTTGGTGCTCAGTGGCGGATTCCATTTTTCCTACGCTCCTTAATGAATGATGTTGGTTAGTGTCAGAAAAATCGGGCAAGTTGCATGGTCGATTCTGAGGGGATATTACCCACCGAACTTGCCCCTGTGGACGTCTGACTCCTAAAAGACTGATTTGAGTTCCTTTTTTTGTGATTTGGACGGGTCGGACGGTTCGTATCGCTGATTCCGACGGCTGCTTCTGACAGGAAACGCCAAAACAACCTTACGCCTTTTTCCTTCCATTCGTGCAATACGCACGACGTGCGTGCGGACCATCGTGCAGGATGCGTTCTCCATGTCTCTTATCTATTTATTAACTGTTTGATTTTAAAAGAGTTTATCGCTTAAAAAATCCTGGCACGCCGGCTGCAATGCTCTGGACAACGTGGCGTAAGAGCGCCTCAACCAGATCACCACACCCGGGTGGGGAGGAATTTCAGGATGAATCGTCAATGTGCCGCCCAGTTTCGACTCTCTTCCTTGAACATCCAGCAGGGCTTGTGGGCTGCCCTGGCATTGTTGGTCACGCTCGTGATTGGCCAGCAATGGTTGCTCTGGCACGAACGTCAACAGCCAGAAGCGCCCCAGGTGACGATTCACCGTGCCCCACAAACCCATTTCAGCGCCGTCAGCGTCGCCGAGGCTTCCGCTTCCATGCGCATGATGGAGGTCGATCAGGCTCAGCCAGTGACCGACATGCCGCGTGAAGAACGTTGGGTGTTTTAACCCGATGTACCGGTCGTCCACTGCGCCGGAACCATCACTGCAAGACCCTCACTAAATAGAAAAGCGTAAGGAGAATCACCATGTTGAGCTGGGCAATTACCTTCCTGATCATTGCCATCATCGCCGCCGTACTGGGCTTCGGTGGTATCGCAGGCACCGCCACGGGCATCGCCAAGATTCTCTTTGTCGTGTTCCTGGTGATGTTCATTGCTTCCTTCTTCTTTGGCCGCCGTGGCCGAGGCTGACCATGAGCGTTTCCTTAAAAGGACTGGCCGCCGCCCTGTTGCTGGGCGGCAGTGCCATGGCAATGGCTGCCAATGACGGACAGATGCGCGTCAACCAGTTGCTGGAGGCGGACCCGCAATACCGCGAGACTTGGCAGCACGTCGTCAAAAAAGAAGAGCGCCTGCCCGAATGGGTGATGAACCTGTCAGGCGATTCGGAACAAATGAATGCTGTCGAGGAAGACGGCGACAAGTACCTGGTGGGACCGCTGTGTGAAACCCAGGCCACGTGTCGCAGCAAGCGTCTGATCGTCGCCTTCAGTTTCGACAAGGACGAGGCCTATGCCATGTTGGTGGAGGTCCCTGCCGGACTGCCGGCCGACAAATCGCCGACCCGTCATGCCGACTACCGTTTCCTCGGTAATCCCGATGAAGGTATGCAGAAACTGTTAATGGAACAACTCAAGAAAGATCCGAACTGGTATTGATTCTGAAAATGGGAAAAGCAGCCCTGCTTTTCTCTGCTGCACAGCCCGAGGAGGGCCGGTGCATGACCAGGGGGCCGGGACGTTCTGACGGATATGCGTCGGAGTGACCTACGGGCACAAGGGGTGCCTGCGAAAGGGCCGGGTCAGGTAAAAGCTGTGACGCAAGTTCGCAAAGCCCTCACGGCTTGCGAACTTGCGTAGAGCTTCGTGTCGCAAGCGACCCCGCGATGCGGCATTTTGTCTCCTCCCGCCAATTTTTTACCCTTTCTCTGACCGTATATCGGAGAATACCGAGACGATTTCTCTCGTGAATCGCGTCTCGATGCGTCGCCGTTTCAACGGCTCCCCAACCTCGGCTGAGAAAGCCCAGAGACGCTGAAATGGCCGGTTCACGGCACTTATGCCTGCAAAAATGTCGCCTTCGAACCGCCTGTGAGGTGGGTTTTGTTTGGAAAATCTCATGCCGATTCGGCATGGGGTAGGCGTTTACGGCATTAGACGAGCCCCCCTGGCATCGCAATAGTTGCGCCTTTTTTCGCCTGCCAGTCAGCCGCTAGCGCGCTCGGGGTGACCTTATACGGGGGCAGAGGCAATGCAGAGTTCGTCGTCATCGACGGACCGTTCACGCCACTGCCCGAGTCCAACTGAAGTAAGGGTAACGATATGAAGAAGGCACGACTAAGCCTCGCCTGGCAGATCCTCATCGGTCTGGTGCTGGGGATTGCATTGGGCGCGCTGCTCAACCATTTCAGTGCCGAGAAGGCCTGGTGGATCAGCAACGTACTGCAACCGGCGGGCGACATCTTTATCCGCCTGATCAAGATGATCGTGATCCCGATCGTGATTTCCTCGCTGATCGTCGGCATTGCCGGGGTCGGTGACGCCAAGAAACTCGGGCGTATCGGCCTCAAGACCATCCTTTACTTCGAAATCGTCACCACCATCGCCATCGTCGTCGGCCTGCTGCTGGCCAACTTCTTCCAGCCGGGCAGCGGCATCGACATGAGCACCCTGGGCACGGTGGACATTTCCAAGTACCAGGCCACGGCCGCGGAAGTCCAGCATGAACATGCGTTCATCCAGACCATCCTCAACTTGATCCCGTCGAACATCTTCGCCGCCGTCGCCCGTGGCGAGATGCTGCCGATCATTTTCTTCTCCGTCTTGTTCGGCCTGGGCCTGTCCAGCCTGCAATCGGACCTGCGCGAACCGCTGGTGAAAATGTTCCAGGGCGTGTCGGAAAGCATGTTCAAAGTCACCCACATGATCATGCAATACGCGCCGATCGGTGTGTTCGCCCTGATCGCGGTGACGGTCGCCAACTTCGGCTTCGCCTCCCTTCTGCCTCTGGCGAAACTGGTGATCCTGGTTTACGTCGCCATCGCCTTCTTCGCTTTCGTGGTGCTGGGCCTGATCGCCCGCCTGTTCGGCTTCTCGGTGCTCAAGCTGATGCGCATCTTCAAGGATGAGTTGGTGCTGGCCTACTCCACCGCCAGTTCCGAAACCGTGCTGCCGCGGGTGATCGAGAAGATGGAAGCCTACGGCGCGCCGAAAGCCATCTGCAGCTTCGTGGTGCCCACCGGCTACTCGTTCAACCTCGACGGTTCGACCCTGTACCAGAGCATCGCGGCGATTTTCATCGCCCAGCTGTATGGCATCGACTTGTCCATCAGCCAGCAGTTGCTACTGGTGCTGACCCTGATGGTCACCTCCAAAGGCATCGCTGGCGTACCGGGCGTGTCGTTCGTGGTGCTGCTGGCCACCTTGGGCAGCGTGGGCATTCCGCTGGAAGGCCTGGCCTTCATCGCCGGTGTCGACCGCATCATGGACATGGCCCGTACCGCGCTGAATGTCATCGGCAACGCCCTGGCCGTGTTGGTCATCGCCCGTTGGGAAGGCATGTACGACGATGCCAAGGGCCAGCGCTACTGGAACTCTCTGCCGCACTGGCGCAGCAAGGAGCCGCTGCCGGCGGGGGAAACTTCCAGCCGTTGATCCATTGGGGGGAGTTCGGGCCAGCAACAAAGTGCCTGAACAACCCCGGTCATTGTGGGAGCTGAGCTTGCTCGCGATAGCGCCAGATCCGTCAGCATTGATGTTGGCTGACCCACCGCTATCGCGAGCAAGCTCGGCTCCCACAGGAATTTTTGCCAGGCGCGAAGCCTCTGAACGCCCCGGTCATTGTGGGAGCGAGCTTGCTCGCGATAGCGCCAGATCCGTCAGCATTGATGTTGGCTGACCCACCGCTATCGCGAGCAAGCTCGGCTCCCACAGGAATTTTTGCCAGGCGCAAAGCCTCTGAACGCCCCGGTCATTGTGGGAGCGAGCTTGCTCGCGATAGCGCCAGATCCGTCAGCATTGATGTTGGCTGACCCACCGCTATCGCGAGCAAGCTCGGCTCCCACAGGAATTTTTGCCAGGCGCAAAGCCTCTGAACGACCCGGTCATTGTGGGAGCGAGCTTGCTCGCGATAGCGCCAGATCCGTCAGCATTGATGTTGGCTGACCCACCGCTATCGCGAGCAAGCTCGGCTCCCACAGGAATTTTTGCCAGGCGCAAAGCCTCTGAACGCCCCGGTCATTGTGGGAGCGAGCTTGCTCGCGATAGCGCCAGATCCGTCAGCATTGATGTTGGCTGACCCACCGCTATCGCGAGCAAGCTCGGCTCCCACAGGAATTTTTGCCAGGCGCAAAGCCTCTGAACGACCCGGTCATTGTGGGAGCGAGCTTGCTCGCGATAGCGCCAGATCCGTCAGCATTGATGTTGGCTGACCCACCGCTATCGCGAGCAAGCTCGGCTCCCACAGGAATTTTTGCCAGGCGCAAAGCCTCTGAACGACCCGGTCATTGTGGGAGCGAGCTTGCTCGCGATAGCGCCAGATCCGTCAGCATTGATGTTGGCTGACCCACCGTCATCGCGAGCAAGCTCGGCTCCCACAGGGTGTTCGTCGATCATCTGCGCAGTGCCAAGCAAACCCCGGGAAATCCGGGGTTTGTCGTTTCTGCCAGCCCCGCTATCATTCGCGGCATCTTCCGGGGGATTTAACCGATGCTCAATGGCCTGTGGCTTGGCTTCTTTATCGTGGCAGCCGTGTCGGCGCTGGCACAGTGGCTGATCGGCGGCAACGCCGGGATTTTCGCGGCCATGGTGGAAAGCATCTTCGCCATGGCCAAGCTGTCAGTGGAGGTGATGGTCCTGCTGTTCGGCACCTTGACCCTGTGGCTGGGCTTTCTGCGCATCGCCGAAAAGGCCGGCATCGTCGACTGGCTGGCCAAGGCCCTCGGCCCGCTGTTCCTGCGCTTGATGCCGGAAGTGCCCGCCGGCCACCCGGCCATTGGCCTGATCACCCTCAACTTCGCTGCCAACGGCCTGGGCCTGGACAACGCGGCCACCCCCATCGGGCTCAAGGCCATGCGCGCCCTGCAAGACCTCAACCCCAGCCCGACCATTGCCAGTAATGCGCAGATCCTGTTTCTGGTACTCAACGCCTCGTCGCTGACGCTGCTGCCGGTGACCATCTTCATGTACCGCGCCCAGCAAGGCGCGCCGGACCCAACCCTGGTGTTCCTGCCGATCCTGCTCGCCACCAGCGCCTCGACCCTGATGGGGCTGCTGTCCGTGGCGTTCATGCAGCGTCTGCGGCTGTGGGACCCGGTGGTGCTGGCTTACCTGATTCCGGGCGCGCTGGTGCTGGGCGGTTTCATGGCACTGTTGGCGACGCTCTCGGCCACGGCGCTGGCGGGGCTTTCATCGGTCCTCGGCAACCTGACGCTGTTTGGCCTGATCATGCTGTTCCTGGTGGTGGGGGCACTGCGCAAGGTCAAGGTGTATGAAGCCTTTGTCGAAGGCGCGAAAGAAGGGTTCGACGTGGCCAAGAGCCTGTTGCCGTACCTGGTAGCGATGCTCTGCGCCGTCGGCGTGCTGCGGGCTTCGGGGGCGCTGGATTTCGGCCTGGACGGTATCCGTCATCTGGTGCAGTGGGCCGGCCTGGACACCCGTTTCGTCGATGCCTTGCCGACCGCCATGGTCAAGCCATTCTCCGGCAGCGCCGCCCGGGCCATGCTGATCGAGACCATGAAGACTTCCGGCGTGGACAGCTTCCCGGCCCTGGTGGCGGCGACCATTCAGGGCAGCACCGAGACCACGTTCTACGTGCTGGCGGTCTATTTCGGTGCCGTGGGTATCCAGCGGGCGCGCCATGCCGTGGGCTGCGCGTTGCTGGCGGAGTTGGCGGGGGTCGTGGCGGCGATTGGTGTTTGCTACTGGTTCTTTGGCTGACCTGATTCTCCCCGCGGCCCCTAGGGTTGGGTCGGCGTTGCGAAACGCTGGCCTTGCTCCAATGTCCAGGCCACCACTTCGGCCGTCAGCCGGTCACCGGCCCGGCCAAAACCGTCCACAACCGCCGGCACTTTCACATCGCTCAACGGCTGGCGCACTTCAAAACGGCGACTGGCCAGGATGCGTTGGTCGAACCCGCGCACCAACAGTGCGTCCAGGCGAATCACCACGCTGGCCGCTGTGCCCTGGTATTCGGTCTGGAACGCCTGCAGTTGTCCGCCCAGTTCCAGGTCCGCTTGCAGGTTGCTGTCGGCGACGCTCAACAGCCTGACGCGCCCGTCCTGGGCAAAACCATCGAGCAGGCGGTTGCGCAACAGCACCGGGGCTGGGTCGCTCCAGCGCGAGGCGGCGTAACTGCTGAACAGATTGCCCTGGGGAATCACCGCTATTTTCGGGCTGTTGAGCACCTCGCTGGTCTGGGGGCTGGCCAGTCGCAGCGACCAGCTCACCGGCGTGCCCGCAGATATCGGGGCCTGGGTGGCCGGCAAGCGATACACATCCGAAGGTTCGGCCTTGGGCAAAATCGAGCAACCACCTGCCAGGGCAAATCCTGCCAGCAAGAGAAGAGGGCGGATAAACCGGTTGGACGGCTTCATGGCGTGAACTCCTTGTCCTTGTCATTGCCCAGCAAATAGCCGCTGGGGTTGGCATCCAGGCGCCGGGAGATCCCCCGCAAGGCACTCAGGGTTTCGCGCAGCTCACGCACGGCTGGCGCCAGGGCATTGAGGCCTTGCATGCCGTTATTCAACGAATCGCGGTTGTCGCTCAACAGTTTGTCGAGGGTCGCGGTGCTGCGAGCCAGGGACTGCATGGCCTGGCCGGCGTTGCCGAACGCCTGTTTGCCCTGGTCGTTGAGCAAACCATTGGCGTTGCGCATCAACGCCGTGGTCTGTTCCAGCGCGGCGCTGGCCTGTTTGCCGATGGACGCCAGTTGCTGCATGGCCTGGCGAATATCGCCGCGCTGCTCGGCAATGACCCCAGTGGTTTGCTCCAGATGCTCAAGCGTCTTGCCCAGGCTTTGGACGTTGTCCGAGGAAAACACCTCATTGGCGTTGTGCAGCAACAGGTTGATGCTGGTCATCAAGTCATCGCTGTTGTTGAGCAGGCGGGCGATGGGCGAGGGTGCGGCGATGATCACCGGCGGTTCACCGTCGTGCCCTGTCAGCGCCGGGCTCTGGGGCGTGCCGCCACTGAGCTGGATAATCGAGGTGCCGGTGATGCCGGTCAATGCCAGCTTGGCCTGGGTGTCTTGCTTGACCGGTGTTTCCCCGCTCAAGCGCACCTGTGCCAACACCCGGCGCGGGTCGTTCGGGTCCAGGCGCAGATTGACGACGTCGCCGACCTTGATCCCGCTGTACTCCACCGAGCTGCCCCGGGACAGCCCGCTGACCGCCTCGTTGAACACCACTTCGTAATACTTGAATTCACTGTCCACGTTGGACTTGGCCAGCCACAGGCCAAACAGCAGGGCGCCGGCCACCACAATGACGGTGAACAGGCCGATCAACACATGATGGGCTCGGGTTTCCATGTCAAACCTCGTTGGATGATGTAGCGGTCGATAACGCCGCGCGGCCGCGAGGGCCATGGAAGTATTCGTGAATCCAGGCATCGTCGGTTTCCGACACCTTGTCGATGACATCGGCCACCAGTACTTTTTTCTGCGCCAGTACCGCCACCCGATCGGTGATGGTGTAGAGGGTGTCCAGGTCGTGGGTGACCAGGAACACGCTCAAGCCCAAGGCATCGCGCAGTGTCAGGATCAGCTGGTCGAACGCCGCCGCACCGATGGGATCGAGGCCGGCGGTGGGTTCGTCGAGAAACAGGATGTCCGGGTCCAGGGCCAGCGCACGGGCCAGGGCGGCGCGCTTGATCATGCCGCCGGACAGTGAGGCGGGGTATTTGTCGGCGGCCGAGAGTGGCAGCCCGGCCAGCGCCAGTTTCACCGCCGCCAAGTGCTCGGCGTCGGCCCGGCTGAGCCCGGCGTGTTCGATCAGTGGCAGGGCGACGTTTTCTGTCACGGTCAGTGACGAAAACAGCGCGCCTTTCTGGAACAACACGCCAAAGCGCCGTTCCACCCGCGAACGTTGTTCCGGGGGCAGGCTCGGCAAGTCCTCGCCGAACACCCGCACAGCACCCTCGCTGGGCCGATTCAGGCCGACGATGCTGCGCAGCAGCACCGATTTGCCGCTGCCGGAGCCGCCGACCACGGCGAGAATCTCGCCCTTGTACACATCCAGATCGAGGTTTTCATGCACGCTCTGGCGGCCAAAGCGATTGCACAGGCCCCGCACCTGAATCACCGCCTCGGTGGGCGGCCGTAAGGGTTGGCTCACCAGTTCATCTCCATGAAAAACAGCGCGGCCACGGCATCGAGCACAATCACCACGAAAATCGACTGCACCACGCTGGAGGTGGTGTGAGCTCCGACCGATTCGGCACTGCCACTGACCTTGAAACCTTCCAGGCAGCCCACGGCAGCGATCAGGAAGGCAAAGATCGGCGCCTTGACCATCCCCACCACGAAATGCTGCACGCCGATGTCTGACTGCAACAGCGTCAGGAACATGGCCGGTGAAATACCCAGCGACAAAGCGCAGACCACACCCCCACCAATAATCCCGGAGAGCATGGCCAGGAAGGTCAGCATCGGCAGCGCCACCAACAGCGCCAGCACCCGTGGAATCACCAGCAACTCGACCGGATCGAGGCCAAGGGTGCGGATCGCGTCGATTTCTTCATTGGCCTTCATCGAGCCGATCTGCGCGGTGAACGCGCTGGCGGTGCGGCCCGCCATGAGGATGGCCGTGAGCAAAACGCCGAATTCGCGCAGGAACGAGAACGCCACCAGGTCCACGGTAAAGATGCTGGCGCCAAAATCGGCCAGCACCGTCGCGCCGAGGAACGCCACCACCGCGCCTACCAGGAACGTCAGCAGGGCGACGATGGGGGCCGCGTCCAGGCCGGTCTGTTCGATATGAACGACCATCGCTGTCATGCGCCAGCGCTTGGGGCGAAACAGGTTGCGGGCCAGGGTTTCCAGGATCAGGCCGACAAAACCCAGCAGTTGCAGGGTGTCTTGCCAGACTTTGTCCACGGCGCGGCCGATACGCGTCAGCAACTGGGTCATCACGCTGACCTGCGGCTCTTTCACCGGCACACAGAAGTCCGTCAGCGAGCAGTAGACCGTCTGCAACAGCGCTCGCTCGGCGGCCGGCAAGCTGCAATCGGGGTGCTCGGCGGTCTTGCCCAGCCGTTCCGACCCCAGCAGTTCCACCAGCAACGAAGCCCCGGCGGTGTCGAGGGCGCCGAGGCTGTTGAGGTCGATCAGGGTGTTTTCGTCGTATTGGCCGCGCAAGGATTCGCTCACGCGCTTGAGCTGCGCGTAATGGGCCAGCGTCCAGTCGCCGCCGACCCAGAGCTTCGCCGCAGAGCCCGACGTGTCCAGCCGGGCAGTGCCAGTGTGGGATCCGGGGGTCATATGCTCCATGCTCGTTCGACTTGAACAGCGCTACCTAATAGCACGACCACCGTTATTTTGCCTCGGGTACGGCAGCGTTCACCTCGAAACGCAGCACGCCGATCAACTGGCCGTTTTCCGTGAGCACCCGCACCTGCCATTTGCCTGTCGGGTCGTCCGGGAAGTTCTGCTTGTGGGTCCAGGCGCGATAGCCTTCCTTGCGCCCGCCGTGGATGTCCAGGGCGATGCGGTCGACTTCTTTGCCGTTGAACTGCCAGACGTGATAAATCCGCTCGTCGAGCCCTCGCGGCGCGTTGATGGCCGTGTAGGCATACAGGCCATTGCCGCGGATCTGCGCCGCGCTGACCTGCTTGAGACTGGCACCCGGCGTGCGGTCCTCCACTTGGGTGCTGATCGCCACTTCGGTCATCCACAGCGTGGCCGGCGGCACCCAGGAGCGCAGCACCCAGCCGGCGGCGCCAATCCCCACGGTGATGCAGAGGATCGCCACGGCGTTGCGCACGGTGCGGATCGGGAAGATCGAGGCCAGGCTGGGAAACGACAGCAGCATGGCGATGCCCAGCGCCAACTTGAAGCTCTGGTCGGTGGTCAGGTGCAGGATCACCGGCAACGCGGTGAGCAGGGCGGCGAACAGCGTCAGCGTGTGCAACGCCAGAAACGCCCAGCGCCGGGGCGCCAGCCATTTGTAGTACAGCGGGTCGATGATCGAGATCAGCGCCGCGATAGTCAGCAAACCGGTGAAAAGCAGCTGGCTGCTGTTCCAAGTGGTGGTGATGAAGAAAAACGGCAGGACGAAAAACAGGCTTTCCTGGTGAATCATCTGCGTGGCGTAGCGCAACAGCGGCTGGGGGATTTCCCGTTTGAAAATCCGCGTGAACAGCCGGGTCATGCTGTTCTCGACCATCAGCCAGAGCCAGCTCACCAGCATCATGATGGCGATCCACGTCGCCAGGCCCTGCTGGCGGTCCACCAGCATGAAACTGCCGACCCCGGAGATGAAACCGCCGAGCGCTATGACCCCTGGATAGCGCTTCATCAATTCAAGGATGCGCTGGATATAGACCGTCAGGTTTTGCATTCGGTGGTTTCACAGTAAGTCGTAGGAAATATCCCTGACAGAGTATCGCCAGGGCATCGATGTGACGAGTGCTCTTGTGGCAAGTGGGATTTGCTGTGGGAGCAAAGCTTGCTCGCGAAACAGACGCCTTGGTTTCGGAAAGACCGCGTCGCTTCCATCGCGGGCAAGCCTTGCTCCCACACAGCAGACAGATGCCCTCGCCACAAATGTGGGCCGCCACGAGATCATTCTTCGTTCGTTCGGGCCCGCCGGCGCACTTGCCACACCACCAACCCGAGCAACAGCAACCCCAGCACAGCACCCAGTCCCCAAACCAGCTCATCGTCACTGAGCAACGGCTTTTCGATGCGCAGGTAACCCGGATCCTTGAGCAGTTCACGCAGGGCCATGTTGGCCTGTTCCAGGCTCACCTCCTGCAGGCGCACGGCCGGGTTGGCGAAGCGCCCGTCTTCATAGTCGCCCAAGGCTCCCCAGTAGTAATCGGCCAGTGCGCTGTTACCTTGAACCGCCCAGGACTGGTGGGCGATGGCCGCGCGTTTGATGCGCACGAAACTGGCGGGGTCCAGGCCATCCTTGAGCAAGGTCTTGCGCAGTTCTTCGAGCGCCTGTTCGGCTTCGGGCAAGTCTTCGCGGGACAGGTCGGCGTTCAGGCTGAAGAAGCCGACGCCGCCGAACACTTCGCGCTCGGTCCACGGCCCGTAGGACAGGCCGCGGGCCAGGCGCAGCTGGCGATAAAGCGCCCAATCCAGGTAATCCTTGAGCAGGTCGAAGGTTTCGTCATGCTGCTCGTCCAACACCGGTTCCGGGAACAACCAGTGAAGCTTGGCGCTGTCGCCAGCCAAGCCACGGATCAAGTTACGCTTGGTGACCGCCTTGTAGCGGATCTGCGGCAGCGCCTCGTGAGCGCTGGGCTCCACCGGCTCGAGTTCGCCAAAGGCGCGTTCCAGGTAGGCAGGCAGCAGTCGGTCGAGGTCGCCGACCACGATCAGCGTCATGTTGTTCGGCGCATACCAGGCTTTGCGCACTTGTTCGAGGCGGGCGAGGGTATGGCGCTGGACCTCGGCCCGTTCCGCGCAGCGCAGGCCCAACTCAACCGCCAACTGGTTGCTGGCCTTGTGGCCCAGGTCTTGGTGATCGAGCCAGCGTTGCAAGTGGGTGTAGTGGCCGCCGTCCTCGCGTTCCACCACCCGTTTGGCCGCCTCCAGGGCTTTTTCATCGATGCGGGTGCGGGTCAACAGCGCCAGCAGCAGGTCCAGCACCTTGCGCTGATTGCGCGCCGGCGCCTCAATGACGAACGTGGTGTCCGCGTTGCTGGTGAAGGCATTCCACTCGCCACCCAAGGCCTGCATGCGCTCTTCCAGCCCACCTTCACCACTCTCGTCGACGCCGCTGAACAGCAGGTGTTCGAGCAGGTGCGGCAGTTCCTTGTCGGCGCAACTGAAGTCGTCCAGGCCCACACCGACCACCAGCCGGATCGCCACATGCCCGCGCTCGGTGCCGGGTTTGAGCATCAGCTGCAGGCCGTTGGGCAGCGTATAGCCTTCGACCTGGAACCGGTCCAGGGCAACCACGGGCAGTGAACCGAGCAAAAGAAAGGCGAGCAACAGACAACGCATAAGGGCTTCCTGGCGGCTGAGTGGCGGTCCATGGTGCCGGGCAGGCCGTCATCGGCGGAGCATCGCCCGGAGTCGGCTCGCTCCCCCTATCGAATCTATGCGGTGTTCATGACAACGGGAGCAGGCGGGCCGGTGAACGGTTTCAGGCCCGAGCCTTTGTTAATGACTGACCAATGCGCCAGTCGTTCACGGCGAATGGGTTATGTCGGAAATTTCATCGACCGCCAGCGCACCGATCTCGGCCGTCTCCAGCACCACATAGGCGCTGCCGCAAAACAGCGAATTGAGGCGTCTCATGTCGGCGATCAGCTCCAGGTGCAGGGAACTGGTCTCCAGGCTTTGTACGACTTTGCGTTGCAAACGGCTGACATGGGCGTGGGCCATACGCCGTTCCTGCGCCCGAAAGCGCCGTTTCTCACGCAGCAACTGGCGGGCGCTTTCCCGGTCGGCGCTGAGGAATACCGACAACCCCAGCCGCAGGTTGGCGATCAAGTGGCTGTGCAGCCCCGCCAATTCCTCCAGGCCCACATCGGAAAAGGAACGGCGTTGCGAAGTCTTCTGCTGCTGGACCTTGCGCAACATGCGCTCGATAAGGTCGCTGGCCAGCTTGAGGTTGATCGCCAGTTCGATGATCTCCGCCCAGCGGCGGCTGTCCTGTTCGCTGAGGTCTTCCCGGGGCATTTGCGCCATGTGCAACTTGATGGCACTGCACAGGGCTTCGACGTCATCACTCATGCGCCGTACGTCCTGGGTCACCGCCGTTTGCGCACCGCGCAGCACGTCCAGCATGGCTTCGAGCATGTTTTCGATCAGGTCGCCAATGCGCAAGGTTTCCCGGGCCGCGTTCGCCAACGCCAGGCTCGGGGTAGCGAGGGCCGTGGGGTCCAGATGGCGGGGCTTGGCCGTGCCGTTGGTCTCGGGCCGTTCCGGCAGCAGCCAGGCACAGAGCCTGGCCATCGGGCCGACGCTGGGCAGCAGCACCAGGCACCGCACGGTGTTGTAGAGCAGATGAAAACCGATCACCGTTTCCTGGGGGCTGAAATCCAGGCCGTCCAGCCAGCCCACCAGTGGATCGAGCACCGGAATGATCAACACCAGGCCGATCAGCTTGTACAACAGGCTGCCCAGCGCCACCTGGCGCCCGGCGCTGTTCTGCATGCTGGTGCTGAGGAACGCCAATACGCCGCTGCCGATGTTGGCGCCGATCACCAGGCCGATGGCCACCGGCAGGCTGATCACCGCGGCGCCGGCGAGGGTCGCGGTCAGCAGCACGGCGGCCAGGCTGGAATAGGAGATCATCGCGAACAGCGCGCCAACCAATGCATCGAGCAGGATGTCGCCGGTCAGCGAGGCGAAGATCACTTTCACGCCTTGGGCATGGGTGATGGGCGCGGCGGCCTCGACGATCAATTGCAGGGCCAGGATGATCAGGCCCAGGCCGATGCCGACCCGGCCCATTTGCCCGACGCGGGTCTGTTTACGCGAGAGGAAAAAAATCACCCCGAGGAAAATCAGCAGCGGCGACAGCCACGACAGGTCGAGGGTCAGCACCCGGGCCATCAGCGCGGTGCCGACATCGGCGCCGAGCATGGTCGCCAGGGCCGGGGTCAGCGCCATCAGGCCCTGGCCGACGAACGAGGTGACGAGCATGGCCGTGGCATTGCTGCTCTGGACCATGGCCGTGACCATGATCCCTGCGATAAACGCCAGCCAGCGCCGGGACATGTTCTGGCCAATGACATGGCGCAGGTTCGAGCCATAGACCCGCAAGATGCCGGTACGCACGATATGCGTGCCCCAGATCAGCAGGGCCACGGCGGAGAGCAAATTCAGCAGGGTCAGCATGAAAGGCCCCCTGTTAGCGTCCCAAAGGAACAAATTGACGATGCCACATTCTTCGTTCTTGTACTTAAGCTGTAGTTGGCGAACGGTTCGGGCGCCAGCATTGCACAGCTAAAGAATCGTTTGAAACAAAACCGTCATAAAAACCGTTTCATCGAAAACCCCAAAACCCTGTGGGAGCGAGCTTGCTCGCGATAGCGGCCTGACAGTCAAGGAAGATGTTGGATGTCATGGCCTCATCGCGAGCAAGCTCGCTCCCACAGGTTTTGCATCTGGTTGCTTTCCGGAGGGCATGAAAAAGGGGCTCCATGAGCCCCTTCATTCATCGCCTATACCGTCACTGACCCGGCATGTCCTTGCGCAGTTTCACCGGATCCTGCTGCTTGCGCTTGCGCGCCATGGCTGTGCGCATCTTGATGTTGAACGCTTCGACCGCCAGGGAGAACGCCATGGCGAAGTACACGTAGCCTTTTGGCACGTGCACGTCCAGAGACTCGGCGATCAGCACGGTACCGACCACCAGCAGGAACGACAGCGCCAGCATCTTCAGCGACGGGTGCTTGTCGATGAATGCACTGATGGTACCCGCCGCCAGCATCATCACCAGCACCGCCACGATAATCGCTGCGACCATTACCGGTACATGGGAAACCATGCCCACGGCGGTGATGACCGAGTCCAGGGAGAACACGATGTCGATGATCGCGATCTGGACGATGGTGTAGATAAAGCTGCCGCCCTTGCCCGTAGGCGTCTCGCCGGTTTCGTCTTCGCCTTCCAGCGCGTGGTACATCTCCTGGGAGCTTTTCCACAGCAGGAACAGGCCACCGAAGAACAGGATCAGGTCACGACCGGAGATGCCTTGGCCGAACACTTCGAACAAATCGGCCGTCAGGCGCATGACCCAGGTGATGGACAGCAGCAACAGGATCCGCGTGACCATGGCCAACGCCAGGCCGAAGATCCGGGTACGCGCCTGCATGTGCTTGGGCATGCGGCTGACCAGGATCGAGATCATGATGATGTTGTCGATGCCCAGGACGATTTCCAGGGCGGTCAGGGTAAAGAAGGCAACCCAGATTTCCGGGTTGGTCAGCCATTCCATGTGAGTTCCTTTGAGCGAGTGTTAGGCCGTGCCGCGCCTTTGTCAGACGGGCACGGCGCAGCGAGCGTTGCTTTTATAGAGTGCTGAACAGCGGAAAAATCCCCATCAGCAAGGCGGCGAACATTATGCACAGGCAAACCAGTACTGCCCACTTCAGGGTGAAGCGCTGGTGATCGCCGAACTCGATCCCGGCCAAGGCTACCAGCAGGTAGGTCGACGGAACCAGTGGGCTCAACAGGTGGACAGGCTGGCCGACGATGGAGGCACGGGCCATTTCAACGGCGGTGATGCCGTAATGGCTGGCTGCTTCGGCGAGAACCGGTAACACCCCGTAATAAAATGCATCGTTAGACATGAAGAAGGTGAACGGCATGCTCACCAGTGCGGTGATGACCGCCAGGTAGGGGCCGAGGAACTCTGGAATGACCGCCAACAGGCTCTTGGACATGGCGTCGACCATGCCGGTGCCGGACAGGATGCCGGTGAAGATACCCGCGGCGAAAATCAGCCCGACCACCGCCAACACACTGCCGGCGTGCGCCGCGACGCGGTCTTTCTGCTGTTGCAGGCACGGGTAGTTGACGATCATCGCGATACTGAAGGCCACCATGAACAGCACCGGCAACGGCAACAGGCCGGCGATCAGGGTGCACATCAGGGCCAGGGTCAGGGCGCCGTTGAACCAGATCAGCTTCGGACGACGGGCATCCGGGAACTGGGAAACGCTGATTTCGCTGTGGTCGATTTCATCACCTGCCAGGTGCAATTCACCCAAGCGTGCGCGCTCGCGTTTGCCATACATGTAGGAGATTGCCAGGATCGCCACGACACCGGCCAGCATCGCCGGAATCATCGGCACGAAGATGTCGGACGGATCCACATGCAGCGCACTGGCCGCTCGGGCCGTCGGACCGCCCCATGGGGTCATGTTCATCACGCCGCCGGCGAGGATGATCAGGCCCGCCATGATGCGTGGGCTCATGCCGATGCGGCTGTAGAGCGGCAGCATCGCGGCCACGCAGATCATGTAAGTGGTCGCGCCGTCACCATCGAGGGAAACGACGAGCGCCAGAACGGCGGTACCGACCGAAACTTTCAACGGGTCGCCCTTGACCAGCTTGAGGATCTTGCGCACGGCCGGGTCGAACAGGCCGGAGTCGATCATCAGGGCAAAATACAGAATCGCAAACATCAGCATCACCCCGGTCGGGGCGAGCTTGGTGATGCCTTCAAGCATCATCGGGCCGATTTTCGGCGCGAAGCCACCGAACAGGGCGAACAGGATCGGGATGATGATGAGGGCGATCAGCGCGGACAGGCGCTTGGTCATGATCAGGAACATGAACGTGATGACCATGGCGAAGCCAAGGAAAGTCAGCATGGGAAATACTCCAGGCGTAGCGCGGCTATGAAATGCGAACCGGACAGGTCAGCGCGAAATGCTAAGCACGAGGGGAGCGGATGGAGTGGGTACTGCGGGACGGGTAGCAGCGGACATCAGAAATCACCATTGTTGTTGTTAAAAGGGCCGAACGAGCTTTGAAACTCGCTTTTGGCCGACCGGTCTGTTGCCGGAAGTGAGGTGATCCTAATCGCGCTAGCTTTCAGCAAGCTTTCGTTGCAGACAATGGAGTTTTCTGTGGGGGCGAGGTTTACCTGTGGGAGCAAAGCTTGCTCGCGATGAAGTTGACGCATTCCCGCTTGAGAGCTGCGGCGTTTTTATCGCGAGCAAGCTTTGCTCCCACAGAAAGTCGGTGCGCCACCGGTCAATCAAAATGCCGAAAGATTCAACGGCCGCACCGCGCCCATCCAGATCGCATGGTCGGTGTGGTCCACCAGGTCATCGCCGGTCTCCGGGTGCAGGAAAATCACCAAGCCCTTGCGATTGAGCGCCAGCCACGGCAGGACCACGCCGATGTACTGCGGATCGAACGCCAGCTGACAACTCCAATCCGGGTGCGGGCCGACTGGGCGCTGATGGACGCGGCCCATTTTCAGTGGAAACAGTTGCGCCGCTTCCTCGCACAGGGCCCGCGCCTGGTCGAGGGTGTTGGCGTCGAAATACACGTGGGCGTGGTAGCCCTTGATCCGCTGCATCTGTACTCCTTGAAAAGAGGCCGAACCCTCGCCGTTTGCCGCGGGTCAGAGCCTTTACATGCCGGACAAAGAGGAAAGCAGCCATGAAAAACGCCGAAACCCCGGTCATCAAAGTGGTGCTCTATGGTGCCATGAGCAGCCTCGGCAGTGCGTTGATGGCTGAAATGCTAAGGCGCCAGCATGAGGTCATCGCCATTCTCGACGATCTTACCGCCCTGGCTCCACGCCCGGGCCTGCGGACCAAGACCGGCGATCTGTTCGACCCGGAGCGGGTCAAGCAAAGCGTCGCCGGCGCCAACGCCGTGGTGTGTCTGTTGAACGCGTCGGGGTTGCCGATGAACAGCGAACACGTGGAGCGCACCTTGATTCCCGGCCCGGTGGAGCAAGTCCTGGCGGTGGATGCGCTAATCGCCGGCATGCAGGCGGTGAACATTGCCCGGCTATTCCTGGTGGGTGACTTTGCGGTGCTCGACGAAGAACCGGCCGACGACGATTTGCAGCGCCATGCCGCCGAAGAAGTGCTCGATGCCCTGAAAAACAGCACGTTGCAATGGACCTTGATCAACGCACCCTATGCGTCGCCTGGCCTGGGCATCGAACATTTCAGCCAGGTCAGTACCAGCCTCGAACCCGGCATGGCCGAATCCCTGGAACGGCTTAACCGCGTGGCGGTCGGCATCGCCGATGAGCTGCGCCTGAACCTGCATGTGGGCGAACACGTCAGCTTCGTGGCCGCCACAGAGCGGTGATAACCGTGGCGAGGGAGCTTGCTCCCGCTGGGCTGCGCAGCAGCCCCAAAAAGACGATGACCCACTCAAGCCTCGCCCTGTACTCAAACAGCAATCGACGGCAACGGCAGCCCCGTGAGCGATTCGGCACTGTTGGCCTGTTCTTCCATCAGCCAATCGACGAATTGCCTGATCAACACACCGCGCCGTTTACGCTGGGGCAAGACCACGTAATACCCCAGCCGCGACAGCACCGTTTCAGCGATCGGACGGCACAGCAGCCCCTGGGCCAATAAGTTATCCACAAGGTGTCGCCAGCCGATGGCGACGCCTTGGCCGCCAATCGCTGCTTGGATGAGCAACGTGTAGTTGTCGAAGCGCAATTGCCCGGGGGCTGGCGGCGAGGTGATGCCCAGCTCGCGGAATACGCCGCTCCAGTCGAACCAGCTGTTGCTGTTACCCGCGCGCAGGTGCAGCAACGGAAATTCCGCCAAGTCCAGGGCGGGCAAGGGCAGGGGACGTTCCTTGAGTAGCAGTGGGCTGCACACCGGAAAGACTTCTTCGCTGAACAGCCAGCGACTTTCGCCTTGTTTGAAGCGACCATCGCCGAACAGTACGGCAACGTCGATATCGGTGCGCAGCATGTTGTGGTTACGTTCGCTGGTCACCAGGCTCACGTCCACCTGCGGGTTGGCGGCGTGAAAGCGATGCAGGCGCGGCATCAGCCAGTAGGCGGCGAAGGCGAAGTCCGTGGCGACCTGCAGCACCTCGTGCTGGTGCTGGGCGGTGATCGCGCTGAGCCCGGCATCGATGCTCTGCAAGCCGGCCTGTACCTGTTCGAACAGGATCGTCCCGGCCTCGGTCAGTTCGATGCCACGGTAGATCCGGTCAAACAACCGCGTACCCAGTTGTTCTTCCAGGCGCTTGATCTGCTGGCTGATGGCCGGTTGTGTGGTGCCCAGTTCAATCGCCGCCGCCGTAAAGCTCTGTTGGCGGGCTGCGGCTTCAAAGGCACGGAACAGGTCCAGGGACAGGTTACCCAGGGCGTCATACATAAGCTGTGCTTATCCTAGTCATTGTCCTGCATGGGCTTTACCCCAAAACCCGGGGGCTACATGCTCAATCGCAGCAATGTCGCATAACTGCCTACTATGGAATGCCGCGAATACATGAAGCGCAAGAACATTCTTTTCATCATGGCCGATCAAATGGCCGCGCCAATGTTGCCGATCTACGGTCCTTCGCCGATCAAGCTGCCGAACCTGTCGCGCCTGGCGGCTGAGGGCGTGGTGTTCGACGCCGCCTATTGCAACAGCCCGCTGTGCGCGCCGTCGCGGTTCACTCTGGTAAGCGGCCAGTTACCGAGCAAGATCGGTGCGTACGACAACGCGGCGGACTTTCCCGCAGACGTGCCGACCTATGCCCATTACCTGCGCCGCCTCGGCTACCGCACGGCGTTGTCCGGAAAGATGCACTTTTGCGGCCCCGACCAACTGCACGGCTACGAGGAGCGCCTGACCAGCGACATCTATCCTGCCGACTACGGCTGGGCGGTGAATTGGGATGAGCCGGACGTGCGGCCGAGCTGGTACCACAACATGTCGTCGGTGTTGCAGGCCGGCCCTTGCGTGCGCACCAACCAGTTGGATTTCGATGAAGAAGTGGTGTTCAAGGCCCAGCAGTACTTGTTCGATCACATCCGCGAGGAGGGTGACCAGCCGTTTTGCCTCACCGTATCGATGACTCACCCACACGACCCGTACACGATTCCCAAGGCGTTTTGGGATTTGTATGACGACAACGACATCCCGTTGCCACAGACCCCGGCGCAAACGGACCTCGATCCCCATTCCCAGCGGCTGCTGAAGGTTTATGACCTGTGGGACAAGCCACTGCCTGTGGATAAGATTCGGGATGCTCGCCGCGCCTATTTTGGCGCGTGCAGCTACATTGACAGCAACGTCGGTAAGCTACTGCAAACCCTGGAAGACACCGGTCTGCTGGACGACACGATCATCGTGTTCTCCGGCGATCACGGGGACATGCTCGGCGAAAAGGGCCTCTGGTACAAAATGCACTGGTTCGAAATGGCCGCCCGCGTACCGTTGCTGATCAGTGCGCCGGGGCAGTTCGCCAGCGGCCGGGTGGGCGCAGCCGTGTCCACCGCAGACTTGCTGCCGACCCTGGTGGAACTGGCCGGTGGCACGCTGGAACCGGGCTTGCCGCTGGATGGCCGCTCGCTGGTGCCGCATCTGCAAGGGCAGGGCGGACATGACGAGGTCTTCGGTGAATACATGGCCGAAGGCACCATCAGCCCGTTGATGATGATCCGTCGTGGCCCGTGGAAATTCATCTACAGCGAAGATGACCCGTGCCTGCTGTTCGACGTACGCAACGACCCCAAGGAAGTGGAAGATCTCAGCCAATCCCCTGAGCATCAAACCCTGTTCGCCGATTTTCTCGCCGAAGCTCGCGCCAAGTGGGATATTCCGGCGATTCACCAACAGGTGCTCGCCAGCCAGCGTCGCCGTCGTTTCGTCGCCCAGGCGCTGACCCTGGGCAAACTCAAGAGCTGGGACCACCAGCCGCTGGTGGACGCCAGCCAGCAGTACATGCGTAACCACATCGACCTCGACGATCTGGAGCGCAAGGCCCGTTATCCACAACCCTGCCAAAACCAATAACGTAAGGGGCACGCACATGCAAAAGTTATCCACAGTACTGACCGCTGGACTGTTGGCGTTGAGCAGTGTTTCGGCCTGGGCCGAGCAAAGCTGCGAGACCGTGAAGATGGCCGATCCGGGCTGGAGCGATATCGCCGCGACCAACGCCATCACCGGTTTCCTGCTGGACGGGATGGGCTACAAAGCCAAGGTCGACACCCTCGCGGTGCCGATCACCTTCGGTGGCCTCAAGGACGGCCAGGTGGATGTGTTCCTGGGTAACTGGATGCCGGCGCAGCAGGGCTTCTATGACAAGTTCGTGGCCAATGGCGACGTCACGCAACTGGCCAAGAACCTGGACGGCACCGAGTTCACCCTGGCGGTTCCGGACTACGTCTGGGACGCCGGTGTGCATAACTTTGCCGACCTGAACAAATTCGCCGACAAGTTCGACAAGAAGATCTACGGCATCGGCTCCGGCGCCCCGGCCAACCTTTCCTTGAAAGAAATCATCAAGACCAACGACTTCGGCATGGGCGAGTGGAAACTGGTGGAGTCCAGCGAGCAGGCGATGCTGGCGGAAGTCTCCCGGGCGGTGAAAAAACAGAAATTCGTGACCTTCCTCGGCTGGACCCCGCATCCGATGAACGTGCAGTTGAAAATGCACTACCTCAAGGGCGGCGAGAAATACTTCGGCGACACCGGCAGCGTCTACACCCTGACCCGCAAAGGTTATGCACAGGCCTGCCCGAACGTCGGCAAGCTGCTGACCAACCTGAGTTTCACCCAGGAGATGGAAAACAGCATCATGGCTGAGGTGGTGAACAACAAAGTCAGCAACGCCGATGCGGCCAAGGCCTGGATCAAGGCCAACCCGGCGGTGCTGGATAAGTGGTTGGACGGTGTGAAAACCCTGGATGGCAAGGATGCGTTGGCGGCGGTGAAGGCCAAGCTCTGACGGCGGAGCACTGTCGCAAGGGGATTATTGTGGGAGCAAGGCTTGCCCGCGATGAAGACGACTCGGTCTTTCAGAGACCGAGGTGCCTGTTTCGCGAGCAAGCTTTGCTCCCACATATATCCCCTCGCCACAGGGAGAATGGTGCCTTGTCCTGATACCCTTGCTCGCAAACCCCATCCTTGAGGCCCCATGGCAATCCCCACTCGCCATTCACTCTTCCCCTTCCTGAGCTGGCTGCCCCGGCAGACCCGCGCCAGTGTCGGCCGCGACCTGATCGTCGGCCTGAGCGGCGCGATTCTCGCGTTGCCGCAGTCCATTGCCTACGCCTTGATTGCCGGTTTACCCCCCGAATACGGCTTGTACGCGGCGATCGTGCCAGTGCTGATCGCCTGCTTGTGGGGGTCGTCGTGGCACCTGATCTGCGGCCCCACGGCGGCGATTTCCATCGTCCTGTACGCCACCGTCAGTCCGCTGGCCGTGCCTGCCAGCCAGGACTACATCACCTTGATCCTGCTGCTGACGGTGCTGGCGGGTATTTTCCAATGGCTGCTGGGGTTGCTGCGTTTCGGTGCGCTGGTGAATTTCGTTTCCCACTCGGTGGTGCTGGGGTTCACCCTGGGCGCGGCGGTGGTCATTGCCCTGGGGCAGTTGCCGAACCTGCTGGGCCTCGACCTGGCGAACGAAGCCACGGCGCTGAGGGGCCTGCTGATGCTGGTCGATCACATCGGGGCTGTGGATAAGCCCTCGCTGTTGCTGGGGGTGGGCACTCTGCTCCTGGGCATTGTGCTCAAGCGCTTGCTGCCGCGCTGGCCGAGCCTGTTGATAACTTTAGTCATCAGCAGCCTGGTGGTCTGGTTGTGGCCGGCGATGTTCGGGCATGTGGCGCTGGTCAGCGCCTTTGCCGGGCGCCTGCCGCCGCTCACGCCGCTGCCGCTGGACCTGGAGCTGATCCTGCGCCTGCTGCCCGGGGCCGTCGCGGTGGGCATGCTCGGGCTGGTCACCAGCCTGTCCATCGCCCGTTCGTTGTCGGTACGGTCCGGGCAACTGCTCGATGCGAATCAGGAGGTGAGGGCGCAGGGGCTTTCCAACATCGTGGGCGGATTTTTCGCCGGGTCATTGTCGGCCGGTTCCTTTACCCGTTCCGGCCTCAGCTATGAAGCCGGGGCCTGCTCGCCCCTGGCCGGGGTGTTCTCGGCCTTGTGGGTGGCGTTGTTTGCGGTCGCCGGGGCGAAACTGATCGCACACATCCCGATTCCGGCCATGGCAGGCAGCATCCTGCTGATCGCCTGGGGGCTGGTGGACCACCGCGGTATCCGGGCGTTGTTCCGCGTGAGTCGCGCCGAATTCATGGTGATGAGCCTGACCTGCCTGGCTACGTTGCTGCTGGAGCTGCAAACCGCCATCTACGCCGGCGTGCTGGCTTCGCTGTTCTTCTACCTCAAGCGCACCTCGCAGCCGCGGGTGCAGCATTTTCGCGAAGGGGAGGCGGAGATCCTGCGGGTGGGCGGTTCGATCTTTTTCGGCGCCAGCCATTACCTGCAAGTACGCCTGCAGCGGTTGCAGGCGCAGCGGGTGGTCATCGATGCCCAGCAGATCAACTTCATCGATTATTCCGGGGTGGAAATGCTCCACCAGGAAGCCCGGCGCCTGCGCAGCCAGGGACGTAGCCTGACCTTGCGCATGGCCCGGCCCCAGGTGGTGGAGGAGTTGTTGAAGCTGGAGGGGGCGCAGAAGTGCCCGATTCATTTCGAGGACTGAAGAAATCGCAGAGAGCTTAAGGCTCACACATACACCTGTGGCGAGGGGATTTATCCCCGCTGGGGCGCGCAGCGGCCCCGTCTTTTGGGACTGCTTCGCAGTCCAGCGGGGATAAATCCCCTCGCCACAACAGCTTGAAGCCTAGAGCGCCAGTTGGCGGCGCAACTCGGCCAGCACCGGCGCGGTGTCCGGGCGTACCCCGCGCCACAGGTAGAACGCTTCCCCCGCCTGTTCGGCGAGCATGCCCAGGCCATCCATCGCTACTGCCGCGCCATGTTCCTTGGCCCAACGGCAGAATGACGTCGGTTCCTTGCCATACATCATGTCGTAGCAGACCGTCTTGCCGTGCTCGATCAAGCTGGCGGCAATCGGCGGTACATCCCCCGACAGGCTTGCGGAGGTCGCGTTGATAATCAGGTCCACCGGCTCTTGCAGCCAGTCGAACCCGCTGGCCGAGACCGGGCCCAGGTCGGCGAACAACTCGGCCAGCAATTCGGCTTTTTCCACCGTGCGGTTGGCGATGATCACCGAGGCCGGCGCTTCGGCCAGCAGCGGTTCCAGGGCACCGCGCACCGCGCCGCCGGCCCCGAGCAACAGGATGCGCTTGCCCTGGAGGCTGAAGCCGGCGTTGACGGTCAGGTCCCGGACCAGTCCGGCGCCGTCGGTGTTGTCACCCAACAGGCGCCCGTCGGCCAGTTTGCTCAATGTATTGACCGCCCCGGCCCGCTGGGCCCGCTCGGTCAGGCTGTCGGCCAGCCGGAAGGCGTCTTCCTTGAACGGCACCGTGACATTTGCCCCACGACCCTCGCGGAAAAATTCTCGGGCGCAACCCGCGAAATCCTCCAGGGGCGCCAGCAGCGTGCTGTAGTCCAGGGTTTGCCCGGTCTGCTCGGCAAACAGGCGATGGATCAACGGCGACTTGCTGTGGCCGATCGGGTTACCCATTACAACGTAGCGGTCCATGGATAATCCCCGTTCAGGCCGTCGCCAGCCAATCGCGATCCTGCAGGAAATACTCGGTCAGCCGCGCCTCTTCGCTGCCCGGTTCGGCTTTCCAGTCGTAGCCCCAGCGCACTTGCGGTGGCAGGGACATCAGGATCGATTCAGTCCGTCCGCCCGATTGCAGGCCGAACAGCGTGCCACGGTCGTAGACCAGGTTGAACTCCACGTAGCGCCCACGGCGGAACTCCTGGAACTCCCGCTGTTTGGCGGTGAACGCGTCGTGCTTGCGGCGGCGCACGATCGGCAGGTACGCCTCGATATAGGCGTCGCCAATGGCGCGGATGAAGGCGAAGCAGGTGTCGAAATCCCACTCATTCAGGTCGTCGAAAAACAGGCCGCCGATACCCCGGGGCTCGTTGCGATGCTTGAGGTGGAAGTAGCTGTCGCACCAAGCCTTGTAGCGCGGATACACCTCGGGGCCGAACGGCGCGCAGGCTTGCTCGGCGACGCGGTGCCAATGCACGCAATCTTCCTCCACGCCGTAGTAAGGCGTCAGGTCGAAGCCACCACCGAACCACCAGACCGGCTCTTCACCTTCCTTCTCGGCGATGAAGAAACGCACGTTGGCGTGGGAGGTCGGTACGTGGGGGTTGTGCGGGTGGATCACCAGCGACACGCCCAAGGCTTCGAAGCCACGACCGGCCAGTTCTGGCCGATGGGCGCTGGCCGAGGGTGGGAGACCGCTGCCGAAGACGTGGGAAAAGTTGACGCCGCCCTTTTCGATCACCGTGCCGTTTTCGATCACCCGCGTGCGACCGCCACCACCGGCCGGCCGGGTCCAGGCATCTTCGACGAAGCGCGTGCCACCGTCCTCGGTTTCCAGGACGGCGCAGATACGGTCTTGCAGGTCGAGCAGGTAGGCTTTCACGGCCTCGGTGCGAGTGGACATGACATCACCTTGATCAGGGCTACGCTAAGCGGCGTATAGCGGGCCGGTGGCAAATGGGCGCACAGGATACCACCGCACTTGCCCACGCCACAGTTGACGACGGTCAAGCTTAGGAGTCCGATAGCAGGCTTGGTAAAAAGTCCTGCGACAAGGAGAAAGTGAAGATGGCCAAACGTATCCAGTTCAGTTCCCACGGTGGTCCCGAAGTGCTTGAGTATGTGGGTTATCAGCCTGCCGAGCCGGGCCCGCAGCAGGTGCGCGTCAGCAACAAGGCGATCGGCCTGAACTTCATCGACACCTACTACCGCAGCGGTCTGTATCCGCCACCGACGCTGCCTTCGGGCCTGGGCGCCGAGGGCGCGGGTGTGGTCGAGGCCATCGGTTCAGGCGTTACGCGGTTCAAGGTCGGCGACCGGGTGGCGTACGGCAGCGGCCCGCTGGGGGCCTACAGCGATGTGCATGTGTTGCCCGAAGCCAATCTGGTGCACCTGCCCGAATCCATCAGTTTCGAACAGGCCGCCGGCGTGATGCTCAAGGGCCTGACCGTGCAATACCTGTTACGCCAGACCTATGAACTCAAGGGCGGAGAAACCATTCTGTTCCACGCCGCCGCCGGTGGCGTGGGCTCATTGGCCTGCCAGTGGGCCAAGGCCTTGGGCGTGAAGCTGATCGGCACCGTCAGTTCGCCGGAAAAAGCCGCCATCGCCAAATCCCACGGCGCCTGGGAAACCATCGACTACAGCAAGGAAAACGTCGCACAGCGCGTGCTGGAATTGACTGACGGCAAGAAGGTGCCCGTGGTGTACGACGGGGTTGGCAAGGACACCTGGTTGACCTCCCTGGACAGCGTCGCCCCCCGGGGTCTGGTGGTGAGCTTCGGCAATGCCTCGGGTGCGGTGGACGGTGTGAACCTGGGGATTCTCTCGGCCAAGGGCTCGCTGTACGTCACCCGCCCGACCCTGGCGACTTACGCCAACAATGCGGAAAACCTGCAGCGCATGGCCGATGAACTGTTCGGGATGATCGCCAGCGGCAAGATCACGGTGGACATCAACCAGCGTTATCCACTGGCGGAAGCGGCCAAGGCCCAGGCCGAACTGTCGGCGCGGCGCACGACCGGTTCGACCATTCTTCTGCCTTGATTTAGAGCTCGCTGAAGAACCTGTCGTGTTCATAAATACTGTGTGCAACACAAAACCTTGTGGGAGCGGGCTTGCTCGCGAAAACGGTGGGTCAGCTTGCATCAATGTTGAATGTGCCGACGCCTTCGCGAGCAAGCCCGCTCCCACACTCGGATCAGTGGTGAGTTCGATTTCCCTGGCCACCGCAAATCCCCTGTGGGAGCGAGCTTGCTCGCGATAGCGGTGTGTCAGTCAACATCAATCCTGGGCTGATCTGACGCTATCGCGAGCAAGCTCGCTCCCACAGGGGGTTTGTGCAAGATGCAGGATGTGTGTTCGGGCTCAGTCCGGTCGAACCACTTTCCCGCTCGCCAGGTCGCGAATCACACTGGGGTTCCTGCGCCCGCCCAGGTTACCGCCGAGCACCAGGTCGATCTGCCCACGAAAATACTGCTCGACGCGAATCCGCGTGCGTGCCGCCGGGCGGCCCTGGGGGTTGGCCGAGGTAGACACCAGCGGCCCGACCAATGAACACAAGTCCCGCACGGTAGGGTGATCGCTTACCCGCAGCGCGACGGTGTCGTGCACCCCGGTGATCCATTCCGGCAGCAGGTTCTGGTGCGGCACCAGCCAGGTATTAGGCCCCGGCCAGGTGCTGGCCATGCGGTCCATCCAGGTTTCGGGGAAGTCTTCGAACAGAAAGTCGAACTGGTGGATGTTGTCAGCCACCAGGATCAGGCCTTTGTCGGGCAGCCGCGACTTGATCGCCAGCAGGCGTTCCACCGCCTCCTCGTTCCACGGGTCACAACCCAGGCCCCAGACCGCTTCGGTTGGATAGGCAATCACCGCCCCGGCGCGAATTTCTCGCGCGGCTTGTTGCACACGCCAACTGTTGACCATGAACGATTCTCCCGCAACGCAAATAAGGCTGTGGGCAGTTTACCGATCTTCCCCATAAAACCTAGCGTGCAAACCAACGTCCGTTGTCACAGCTGGCGCGTCCTTCCATCTCCAGCTCGGTCAACGCCGCCAGCACTTTGGGCAAGCCCCAGCCGCTGGCGTCGGCCAACGCCTCGCTGCTCAACGGCGCGGCATGCAGCAGGCGCAGCAGCGGATGGGTCACCGGCTCAGGCATCGCGGCCAGCGGCAACTGCTGCCAACCGCGCAGCGCTTCGAGGATGTGCTCGACGGTTTCCACCAGCGCCGCACCGTCGCGGATCAACTGATGGCAGCCTCGGGCCCCGGGGTGATGGATCGATCCAGGAATCGCATAGACCTCGCGGCCCTGCTCCGCCGCCAGGCGAGCGGTGATCAGCGAGCCGCTGGCGACACTGGCTTCTACCACCAGCACCCCCAAGGACAAGCCGCTGATGATCCGGTTGCGGCGCGGAAAGTTGCTGGCGTGGGGCGGCGCGTCCAACGGAAACTCCGACAGCACCGCGCTGCCTTGGGCAATCATCGCGTCCGCCAGCCGCCGATTGCGCTGTGGATAAAAATTTTCCAGGCCAGTGCCCAACACACCGACGGTACGTCCGCCCACATCCAGCGCGGCCTGATGGGCCGCCGCATCGATGCCCAAGGCCAGGCCGCTGGTGATGACAAAACCGGCCCCGGCCAGGCTGCGGGAAAACGCCGCCGCGGTGTCCATGCCCGGACGCGATGCCCGTCGACTGCCGACCATCGCCAGCTGGGGTTTTTCCAGAATGGTAGTGTCGCCGGCGACGAACAGCAGCGGTGGTGGGTCGCTGATCTGCGCCAGCAGCGCCGGGTAGTCGGGTTGGTCCCACATCAATAAATGCTGGCCCGCACGCTCAAGCCAGGCCAATGCATGGGCGGCACCGTCACGCACATCCGGGTTGCGTCGCGCCTCGGCGCAGGCCACGGGCAAGCCCAGCGCTCGCCAGGCACTGGCCGGTGCACTGATGGCTTTGGAGGCCGAGCCGAAGGCCTCCATCAGGGTCATGAAACGCTTGGGACCGAGTTCCGGCAAGCGGTGAAGGCGTAGCCGGGCCTCCAGTTCCGCAGGGGAAACCGGAGCAGATTCAGGTAATGACATGCGATCATCCTTGACCGTTATGAGCCCCGTAAAAACGGGAACAAGCTGTGGATAACTCTGTTGGTAACTTGTGAGACCCGTTATGGATTACGGACCTTATCGAGCACCGACAGCGAGCGTGAGGCGTACAGCACCAGGCCGTAGCTGAGTTTGTCGTAAGTGCGGAATACCATCAGCAGGCCGGCCCGTTCATCGGGGATTTTCACCGGCGCGCCGGTGATGCGGTCGCGTACGGTTTCACCGGTCTTCATCACCGCCAGCACGTTGCCTTCGATCAGGCCATCACGGCGGCCCTTGTTCAGGGTGACCACGTCCAGCGCGCCGATCTGGGTCACGCCCCGGGGCACGTCGAGGATCAAGCCGTTGATGTCCGATTTCGGCGCGCTGGGCATGAAGGTCGAGTTGATCGAACGCTCTTCGCCGCTGAACAGGCGATCACCCAGGCGCACTTCCTGAGTGGTGCGTTGCAGGACCAGGGTGGTGACATCGCCCTCGGTGGCGACCACTTCACCGCCACCAATGTCGTCGGCGTTGATGCCCAAAAATTCCTTGGTTTCGGGGTCGGTGTAGACCTTGCCTTGACGGAAGATGCCATAGGCCGACTGATTCGAGTCGAATGCGCCACGGGCAAAGACCCGATCCCCCATGCCGCTGAGCACCCGCTCGGCATTGCCGGCGACGACGTAGGGCGCTTTGTCGAAATCCTCAGGCGTGTCGACGATGCGGTTGCTCAGCAGGAAACTGTTGATGGCTTGCAGCGGAATGCTCGGGATGGCATCGGCCACCGGCGAACTGCGAATGCGCGGCGACAGCTTGATGGTGCCGCGCGAGGCGCCGCGATTGAGGGTCAGGCGCGGTTGGCCGTTGACGTAGACCAGCGACAGGGTGTCGCCCGGATAGATCAGGTGGGGGTTTTCGATCTGCGGGTTGGCCTGCCAGAGCTCGGGCCATTTCCACGGCTCGCGCAGGTATTTGCCGGAAATGTCCCACAATGTGTCCCCCGTCATCACCGTGTATTGCTGGGGAAAACCTTCCCGAAGTTGCACTTGCCCGTGCGCGATACCGGCCGAGGCCAGGAGCAGCAGGGCGAGTAGTGATTTCCTCATGCGGTGAATCCCTTTATTATGTGCGTTCGCGTAAAACGCCAGAGCCCCCGTGGCTCGCTGCTTAAGGAGCTATTCTCCACAAGCGCATCGTTTTACAACGGTAGCCTGCATCCCAAGACACGCCAGGCCAGCCACCCGACTTTACCTCACACGTGCATTTATCAAGCTTATGGCCATTTTGAACATTCTCGAATTTCCGGACCCGCGCCTGCGCACTATCGCCAAACCGGTGGCCGTAGTGGACGACGAAGTGCGTCAGTTGGTCGACGACATGTTTGAAACAATGTATGAAGCGCCAGGCATCGGCCTCGCCGCGACCCAGGTCAACGTGCACAAGCGTATCGTCGTGATGGACCTATCCGAAGACCGCAGCGAGCCCCGGGTGTTCATCAACCCCGAGTTCGAAACCCTGACCGACGAGATGGACCAGTACCAGGAAGGCTGCCTTTCGGTGCCGGGCTTCTATGAAAACGTCGACCGTCCGCAGAAGGTCAAGATCAAGGCCCTGGACCGTGACGGCCAGCCTTATGAACTGATCGCCGAAGGCTTGCTGGCGGTGTGCATCCAGCACGAGTGCGACCACCTCAACGGCAAGCTGTTCGTGGATTACCTGTCCACCCTCAAGCGTGACCGGATCAAGAAAAAACTGGAAAAACTTCATCGCCAGAATGCTTGATGCCCCCCTTCAAAGGCTTGCCGCGGCAAGCCTTTTTCTTTTGCGACTGCTTTGTAATTGAGAGCTACCCATGACTGAGCCCCTGCGCATCGTCTTTGCCGGCACTCCCGAATTTGCCGCCGAACACCTCAAGGCCCTGCTGGCCAGCCCCCACGATATCGTCGCGGTCTACACCCAGCCGGACCGGCCGGCCGGTCGCGGGCAAAAACTGATGCCCAGCCCAGTCAAGCAACTGGCCCAGGAGCATGGCATCGAGGTGTTGCAGCCACCGACCCTGCGCGACGCACAAGCCCAGGCCGAACTGGCGGCACTGAAGCCGGACTTGATGGTGGTGGTCGCCTACGGCCTGATCCTGCCCCAAGTGGTGCTGGACATCCCACGCCTGGGTTGCATCAACAGTCACGCCTCGCTGCTGCCGCGCTGGCGCGGTGCCGCGCCGATCCAGCGCGCCGTGGAAGCCGGCGATGCCGAGAGCGGCGTCACGGTGATGCGCATGGAGGCCGGCCTGGACACCGGGCCGATGTTGCTCAAGGTCAGCACCCCCATCAGCGCCGAAGACACCGGTGGCAGCCTGCACGACCGCCTCGCCCTGATCGGCCCGCCCGCCGTGGTCCAGGCCATCGCTGGCCTGGCCGCAGGCACGCTGGAGGGCGACGTGCAGGACGACAGCCTCGCCACCTACGCGCACAAACTGAACAAGGACGAAGCCCGCATCGACTGGAGCCGCCCGGCCGTTGAGCTGGAGCGTCTGGTGCGGGCCTTCAACCCTTGGCCGATCTGCCACAGCACCCTGAACGGCGAAGCCCTGAAAGTGCTGGCGGCCAATTACGCCGAAGGGAAGGGCGCACCGGGAGAAATCCTCAGCGCCAGCAAGGACGGCCTCGTCGTCGCCTGTGGCGAGCAGGCCTTGTGCCTGACGCGCCTGCAACTGCCGGGTGGCAAGGCGCTGAACTTCAGCGACCTGTTCAACAGCCGCCGTGAGAAATTTGCCGTCGGCACCCATCTCGGCCAAGCGACGGACGCCTCATGAACCCACGTCTGGCCGCCGCCAAGGCACTTGCCGCGGTACTCAGCGGGAAAGCCTCGCTGAACAGTTCCCTGCCGACCCAACTGGACAAGGTGGAAGACCGTGATCGCGGTTTCACCCAGGACCTGGCGTTCGGCACCGCCCGTTGGCAGCCACGGCTGTCGGCCCTGGCGGCCAAGCTGTTGCAGAAGCCGTTCAAGGCCGCCGATGCCGACGTCGAGGCGCTGCTGCTGGTGGGGCTCTATCAACTGCTCTACACCCGCGTCCCCGCCCACGCCGCCATCGGCGAAACCGTGGGCTGCGCCGACAAGCTGAAGAAGCCCTGGGCCAAGGCCCTGCTCAATGCCGTGTTGCGCCGCGCCCAGCGGGAAAGCGAAACCCTGTTGGCCGAGCTGGAGCACGACCCGGTAGTACGCACGGCGCACCCGCGCTGGCTGCAGAAATCCCTCAAGGCCTTCTGGCCCGAGCAATGGGAAGCCATCTGCGCCGCCAACAATGCCCATCCGCCGATGATCCTGCGGGTCAACCGTCGCCACCATCCCCGCGATGCCTACCTGGCCTTGTTGGGCGAGGCGGGCATCCCGGCCATCCCGTGCCAGTACAGCCGCGACGGCATCGTCCTGGAAACCCCGGGCGATGTGCGCGCCCTGCCGGGTTTTGCCGAGGGCTGGATCAGCGTCCAGGACGAAGCCGCGCAACTGGCCGCCGACCTGCTGGAGCTGGCGCCCGGGCAACGGGTGCTGGACGCCTGCTGCGCCCCGGGCGGCAAGACCTGCCACATTCTTGAAGCCGAGCCGAAACTGGCCGGCGTGGTGGCGGTGGACCTGGAAGCCAAGCGCCTGGTGCGCGTGAAGGAAAACCTCGAGCGCCTGGGCCTGGAGGCCGAGCTGATCGCCGCCGATGGCCGCGACACCGCGACCTGGTGGGACGGCCAGCCGTTCCAGCGCATCCTCCTCGACGCGCCCTGCTCGGCCACCGGCGTGATCCGCCGCCATCCGGACATCAAACTCACCCGCCAGCCGGACGACATTGCCGCGTTGGCCGTGTTGCAAGGCGAACTGCTCGATGCTCTGTGGCCGACCCTGGACGTGGGCGGCATGCTGCTCTACGCCACCTGTTCGACCTTGCCGACCGAGAACACCGAGGTGATCGAGGCATTCCTCGCTCGCACCCCGGGCGCCCGGGAGCTGGACATCGCAACCCAGGCCGGCCTCAAGCAGCCCCACGGCCGTCAGTTGCTGGCCCAAGAAGGCGGGCACGATGGGTTCTATTACGCCAAGTTGATCAAAATTGCCGCCGCACGCGGTTAAGACCGATTCGATAGGAGTGACTGGATGAAAATCATCATCCTCGGCGCAGGACAGGTCGGCGGTTCGCTGGCGGAACATCTGGCCAGCGAGGCCAACGACATCACCGTGGTCGACACCGACGGCGAACGCCTGCGCGACCTCGGCGACCGTCTCGACATCCGCACCGTGCAAGGTCGCGGGTCGTTGCCGACGGTGCTGCGCCAGGCCGGTGCCGACGACGCCGACATGCTCGTGGCCGTGACCAACAGCGATGAAACCAACATGGTCGCCTGCCAGGTCGCCCACACGTTGTTCCACACCCCGACCAAGATCGCCCGGGTGCGTGAAGCGGCCTACCTGACCCGCGCCGACCTGTTCGACAACGAAGCGATCCCGGTGGACGTGCTGATCAGCCCCGAGCAGGTGGTGACCAACTACATCAAGCGCCTGATCGAACATCCCGGCGCCTTGCAAGTGATCGACTTTGCCGAAGGCAAGGCGCAACTGGTGGCGGTCAAGGCCTACTACGGCGGGCCGCTGGTGGGCCAGCAACTGCGCCAGTTGCGCGAGCACATGCCGAATGTGGAAACCCGGGTCGCGGCGATCTTCCGCCGTGACCGGCCGATCCTGCCCCAGGGCGACACGGTGATCGAAGCCGACGACGAAGTCTTCTTCATCGCCGCCAAAGCGAATATTCGCGCGGTCATGAGTGAAATGCGCCGCCTCGATGAGAACTACAAACGCATCGTCATCGCCGGCGGCGGTCAAATCGGCGAGCGCCTGGCCGAAGCCATCGAAAGCCGCTACCAGGTCAAGATCATCGAGATGAGCCCGGCGCGCTGCCGCTACCTCTCCGACACCCTCGACAGCACCGTGGTGCTGCAAGGCAGTGCCTCGGACCGCGACCTGTTGCTGGAAGAAAACATCGCCGACGCCGACATCTTCCTGGCCCTGACCAACGACGACGAAGCCAACATCATGTCGTCGCTATTGGCCAAGCGCCTGGGGGCGAAGAAGGTCATGACCATCATCAACAACCCGGCCTACGTCGACCTGATCCAGGGCGGCGACATCGACATCGCCATCAGCCCGCAGCTGGCAACCATCGGCACCTTGCTGGCCCACGTGCGCCGCGGCGACATCGTCAGCGTCCACTCCCTGCGCCGCGGCGCGGCCGAAGCCATTGAAGCGATCGCCCACGGCGACGCCAAATCCAGCAAAGTGATCGGCAAAGCCATCCGCGACATCGGCCTGCCGCCAGGCACCACCATCGGCGCGATCATCCGCGACGAACAAGTCCTGATCGCCCACGACGACACCGCCATCCAGACCGGCGACCATGTGATCCTGTTCCTGGTGGACAAAAAGCACATTCGCGATGTCGAGAAGTTGTTCCATGTAGGGTTGAGCTTCTTCTAACCCCCACCGTACTGATCATTCCCACGCTCCGCGTGGGAATGCAGCCCGGGACGCTCCGCGTCCCCCCAAGCGCCGAACGCAGTCTGTTGGAGATCTGTGGGATATCTGTGGGGAGATCTGTGGGGAGATCTGTGGGAGCAAGGCTTGCCCGCGATTCCTATCGACCGCCCAACCAATCAACCCCTGACACAACCGATAAGGACGCCCCCCATGCTCGACTCCCTGGAAAAAATGCTCGCCAAGGGCGTGGATAACTCCCTACTGCGCTTCGGCCTGGGCAAAGGCTACCTAGACCTAGGCGAATTCCCCCGAGCAGCCGAACACCTCCAACGCTGCGTCGAATTCGACCCCAAGTATTCAGCAGCCTGGAAACTCCTGGGCAAGGCCCACCAAGGCCAAGGCGACGCCGCTGCAGCCCGCCAAGCCTGGCAACAAGGCCTGGAAGCCGCCCGAGCCCACGGCGACAAACAGGCCGAAAAAGAAATGACCGTGTTCCTCAAGAAGCTGGATCGCCACCCCTGACTTCACACAAAACTGCTTTTGTGGCGAGGGAGCTTGCTCCCGCTTGAGTGCGCAGCACTCACAAAAAAGCCCACCCAATCCACTGCCGATCCGCTAAAAGCTCAGCCGGCGCAAAATCTGTGGGAGCAAAGCTTGCTCGCGATAGCGGTAGACCAGCCAAACCAGTTGTCGACTGACCTGCCCCAATCGCGAGCAAGCTTTGCTCCCACAGGTTTGTGGCTGAACTGATCGGCACTCCCCGCTCTCCCAGTCCAGTAAAAATGAAATGATTTGAACCCAATCCGCTTGTTGTAGTGACGTACTGGTCAGCATTGAGGCGCAGGTCAACGGCGGTATCGGCCCGCAACGCACCCTCTCGACATTGATCATCAAGACCTGACTGGAAACACACATGTCCGAAATTACCCAAATGATCATTGCTCTTTGGAGGCGGGTTGTTCCTGAAACGGCGGCGGTTTGAGCAGATTAGCTGAACGGGGAAGGGAACGTATTTAATATTAGAAACAATTCGTCCCCTTATTCCCAAAGTCCTGTAGTCCATCTCCTAAGCTGTCATTGAGGTATTGAGCCTCCTACATCTCCGTGCTTAATTAGAAATCCAGACAAGGAGTTCTGGTCGCAGGACATTTAACTTTACGATCAAAAGGAGTTGAACTCATGAAGCAGAACGGAATTGACTTACCCCCGACTCAGGTCAATGGTACGTGGCGTGGCTCTTCAGGAGGATATTGGTCCACGGACGGTATCATCATTGATGGTACTTATATATTTCCGCCGCCTCAGCCAGACGTACTAACAGAAGATGATGACTTTTACATAACTGATCTTATAAAAACTCAAACCGGGCTGGACGACTTCACTTTCAACCTTAAAATTCTCGACAAAGCTATAAATCAAAAAAACGCTTATGGTGCAATAAAAGACATATGGCAAATTGTCGAGCGGGAACGCGGCTGGGTAGCTCCGTACTGGCGTATAAATGACGTACTCTTCAAAAATAAAGCTATTTGCTTTAGTTTGGCTGATGCGCTTGAGAGAAGCGGTTTTACGTCGAGGGAAGCTATTATAGCCATCGCCCACTCAAAATACGCCCGCAGTACAACATTCAAATTGGAAACACCAAAATTATCTGGAGGCACATTCAGCCCGGTTAAAGCATTAGCGCACTATTTATGGGGGAAGGGAGAGAAACTTGAAGTCGATATAAATACTATTGGTTTACAAATAAGAGAGCACAAGCTTTCATTATTGAAGCAGACTATCGAAAGCACCAAGTCACCGGGCACGTATCATCTGGTGGACCCAAAGGTGGCTTACGATACCGGCAAAGACAGTCTTATCAGTGGTGCCTACCTTGGGCGAATCACGCTCCGTGTTGAGGGTGATTTCACTCGCAACCAAGATACATCCTGGCAGTTTATGGGAACAGTCAAAGCCTACCATGACTTTTATGACTTCAATAAAAGCGATAGACCGCTCGCGCTTGAGCAACTTACTACCGCTGGCAGAGCCCTGCCGGGAAGGGGATATGAAATAAACATTTCGGGCGAGCATAAAATTCACTTGATAGGAAAGGGCTTTCAAACTCCCAACTTCTAAACGGTATTGCCATGGCATTGGGTAGCACTGATGCTATGGCGCAAGGACAAAAAGCATGAAGATAAAACATTCATTGTGTTTTTATTTGGTAAGTCTCTCCGCTACCCCAATAATTGGTGGCTACAATTTATACACTAATTTCGAAAATAATTTGTATGCGGCCGAACATGACACTATTGCTATCCCTTTTACAGCAGTTATTGGTACGCTTCTCATGTCTTTGCTGGTTCTAGTGCTGCAGCGACCTTATCGGTTAAGAAAATCAAGCAACATGCCCAGCACCCTCCTTACAAAAACTGCAAGCATTCTCGCCACCATCGTAACGGCAGTCTTATTGCTTAATAATCTGATCTACTGGTTACACCCAAATCATTTGCCCACGTTTCTAATATTTTTAACGGCTTCCTATTGTTATGTTTATTATCAGCTGCAGCTTTATGGCATTAAAAAAGCCGATTTCTGCGGATAGAAGAACCAAAACCCGACGCAAAACGTCGGGTTTTTCGTTGAGGAATAAATCCTACTGCCGCGGCTCCACGTTATCCAACACCCGATTCGCCAGCAACGAACTCAGCTCAATCAACTGCTGAATCCCCTGCGCCACATGGCGCCTCGATCCCTCCAGATCAAACGCCAAGTCACTCACCATCGCATCAGCCGATGCCAACGTCTCAGTGAGGTTGGCAAGCAAACATTCGTTATCGAGGCCTTTCACGACGGCGTATAGCTGCCCCGGTTTGGGCTCGTCTTTGGATTTATCCGGTTTCGGTAGCAAGTAATGATCGAGCACCCGTTTGGTGGTTTCGTCTTGCTGCTTGGCTTTGGATTTTGCGGATTTTGAAGTGGAATCTGCCTCTGGCGGATTCGGGGTAATTTTGAACATAGGTATGTCTTCTCAGTTAGGCCGCAACCATTTCGCTACTAAACGATGGGGTGGCGGCTGTGCGCAGGTTAGTAGACCGGTGACATACCTAAAACCGGCGCGCCCGAGGGCGCCATGCGCACAGCCACCATCGAGTGCAGGCGAATGCCTAACTGATGAGACTCATGCAACCGGATGTCATCCGGGCTACTAAACCCGACCACTGATGGGCAGTGGCAGGAAGACAATAAAACCCAGGGACAAGGCGCACAAGCGGGCGGATTCTGGCGTAGTTGTAGGCAAAGGCGCAAGGATGCGTAGCTTGATAGTGGGGTGTAGGTGAGGGCTGTAGGAGAGAGGTTTTTTGGCGATGCGGGTGGGGTGTTCTGCGCTGGAACTGGGGTGATTTCATCGCGAGCAAGCTCGGCTCTCACAGGGGATTGGGGGTGTTGCGGATGTTTTGTTCGCCACCGCCCGGTGTGGGAGCGAGCTGGAACTCGCGATAGCTATCTGGCGAAAAAAATGTCGGATCAGTTAAGTGGATCTCCTCACTGCACCGACAGAGTTCGAGTCATAGAGCTGGTTGTGTCGATATGCAACAGCCGGCCCTGATTGTCGAAAATTACCCATTCATTGCCCACGCAACGCAGCTGCGCTTCATGCAGCGGCCAATGCAGGACGACGCATAGCCGGTCACTGTGGCGGTGGATGAAGTGCCAGCGTGCGTCATCGTCGCCGGCTGCATAGCAGACCACCAGCCACTGCTCGAACGAGTAGATGTGCAATGGATCGGTAAGCGCTTGAATCAGACCGGGCAAGGGATAGCGCTTGCTCGTGCCGCTCTCGTATGCCATCAGCATGGGGTCGCTGTCGGCGGGGTGCTCGATCCAGAACTCAGTGGTCCGGCCTGCTGCGTTATACACCTGCCAACTGTGCTCCTGACGCCGCGCGGGCATGGATTCGCGGCTGAGCAATCGGCGGTCGGGCAGGCGGTAATGCCAGAGCTGGAAATTGTGTGGAGTGTCCAGCAATAAGGATTCGTTGCGCTCGTCGTCCCGAAGGAAGCCAATCTGCCCGGGCAGATCTCCGACGTGCCAGAGTGTCTCGAACCGGCGATCCACATCCACGACGCGCAATTGCGAGCCTCGGCCGACGGTCCAGGCGGTGCCGTCGAAATGCTTGGCGAAGGCGTCCAGCATCAGCACGCCCAGATCGCTGGCGCTGCGATTGACCAGATCCAGTTTGCAGATGCGCCAGACGTCGCCGCGACGCGCCAGCGCCAGCGCGACCTGTCGGCTGTGGCCCAGCACGAGGGTCTGAGCGGGCACCGGAAAGTGAAAGGCCGTCTTGCCGCTAGCTTCGACCACCGATGCGCCAGCTTCGCCCAGTGCCAGGAGGTAGCGTCCGTCAGTCAGGGGCACGGCATCGCACAGCGTCCGGTTGCCCCTTTCTGGCGCCGTGAACGACAAGGGGGTGCTTGCCCGCTCAAGGCCCTGATTAAGAAGTTTGTTCTTGGGCAGGGCGCTGCCAGGCAGGTCCGCTTGTAGCAGTTTGTCCTTGCTCATTTTTACCAGCGCTTGAAGCTGATTCTGGGTGAGATGAGCGTGTGGCCCGGCCTGATCACAGATCATCGCCCGCACGGTCGCGGCAGCCAGCCAGGCCAGCGCGGGACTATGGGCCTTGTGCGTCAGCAGCGCCTGGGCCAGTGTGGCGCGTTCCATGACCCGCTCGGGGTCGTCGCGCAGTTTTTCGACCCAGGTTTCGTATGTCGAGAGGGTGTCGGGAAGCAGGATAGCCCGTTTCACCAGCGCGCCGATCGCCAGGCTACCTCCTGCGGCCTCGGCGGCCAGCAGCCATTGCGTGGCGCGTTCGTGCTCTGCGGGCAGACTCCAGATCACATCCACCGCCTGCAACCACAACCCTTTTTCGGTCAGGGCCAGCGCCCATTCCAGACGCAGGCGCGTGGCGGCTTCCGGCCATTTCTTTTCGAGCAGGATGACGGCATCGGCGAACGCGTTGTCGCGCCGCGCGACTTGCAACGCTCGCTGCCAATCCCCTGCCAGGCACAGCATACGCACGATGGTCGAGGTGGGCATGTCCCAGGCCAGCGCAAGGTCAGCCGCCTGTTGATAGCGCTGGTGCTTTTCCAGATAGTCGAGCGCTTCCTGTCGTGCCCTCAACAGTTCGGCCAGGACAAACACGGCTTCCTCGATACGTCCCTCGCGATCCAGTCGCTCAAAAGACTGCCGGTAGACTTGCTTGAGGTGGGTTTCAAGATCTGCCTCAAACAGCATGCTGGTGCGAGGCCCTGAATGCTGGGTGAGCGCCAGATCCTGGCGCCTGCTGGGTGTGCCGAAGGCTTGACCTGCGTTGCCCTGGCCGCCGCCCAGCGGAATGGCGTGGCGCAGTGCTTCTTCCAGATCGCCGTTTTCGAACATTTCCAGCATGCGTTGCATGTAAGCGGCCTGTCGCTTTCCGTAAAGCGCTGACAAGCGTGAATTCTGAGTCAGGCGCGTCAGCCAGCGCCGCCACCTGGCCGGGCCACGTGGCTGGCCCGACGCCCGTGGCGGCACGGACGGCTTTGATGGTCGGGCAGCATTGGCGGTAGCGGAAGGAGGCGTGTTGCTTGCTGCCGAGTGTGTGCCATTGCGCCGCGTCCAGGCACGCACGGCCATCAGTATCAGGGTGAAGAGCGCCGCGCCGATGACCGTCCAAACCAAGACACTGCCCAGATCGAATGTGGAGGGATCCACAGGGCGCGGCGGCTTGGCTCTCTCTGCAGCAGGGGTAGCGGTCGGCAACTGCGGACCGTTAAGGGATAGAAATTGGTAAAGGCCAATACCCACGGCCAGCGCAATTAAACCTAGCAGGCCGTTTTTCAACTCGCCGGTACTATGCCGGTTGTTCGCCGTGCCTGGCGTGTGACGCGCCGCAGTTACGCCAGGCGTGGCGGCCTGACGCTGGCGCTCCAGCAGAGCTTGCATCACCGCCTCCCGCTCGGGGCTGACCGGCGCAAGCGAGTCACCCAGGATTTCCCGTATGTCGGTCTGTACTGCCAGAGGGTCGGCTTGTGGTTCCGGCAATACGTCTTGGCAGTCGTAAGTGTCGAGTAGCGCGTACTGGCTGACGTCGATCCATTGACCGGGGGCCAGCGCAGTGGCGTCGCGCAGGTGCAGGGCATTGACCTGCGTGCCGCGTACCAGCCAGACATCGGCGTGGGCCAGGCGCTGCATTTCTTCAGGACTCAACCGGGCTGAGCAAAGCGTTCGGCCTTGGCGAATCAGTGGCCAACCCGCGAGCCCTTCACAAAGCATGGCGCGTGCCTTGGGAATGCGCAGCAGGTCGCCGTCGGCAAAGCGTTCGGCCCTGGCGTCGGTTTGCCAGTGGGTGAGTATCAGCCGCGCCCGTTCCTGCTCGCTGAAGCGCTCGACGGGGAACCACAGCGCCTCGATCGGTTGATAACCGCTGAGTGCCGGACGGCGAATAATGACGGCATCAGGTCCGGACATGGGTGTTGTCCTCCGATTGCGTTTGTGCCTGATTGCACATGACCTGCAACACCATGCGCTCGTCCCGGACCGCATACACCACCAGTTCCCGAGCCTTGGTCAGGGCGGCGACCAGCCGGCTCATCGGGCAAAAGTTGATCCTGGCAATGGTCTCGTTGGTGGTGAACAGCACACGTTGCTCACCCCCGCAGTACAGGGCGACGGTCTGCTGGTCGGGGCCGAGCAGGACCATGGACAGCGCCTCGTCCTCCCCAATCAACAACCCCAGGCCTTTCCAGCCGGGTGCCAGATCGATCTGTCTGGTCTGAAGGTCCGGAGCCACCATCTGCCACTGCTGCTGCCCGTCGACCAGGCGCATCCACGCGCAACCGTGGAAGGCGCGCTCCCAGCATGGACTTGCCGGGAACAGAACCTGATCGATGTCCTTCGTCGTGCCGACCACATGGCCTGTGGACTGGCTGATCCAGGAATTGAGCCGGTGGACGTACAATCGACCTGCATCATGGCGCAGATAGGCCAGCGTATTGCGATCGACCTGCGCCATGCCCAGCACCTTATCGGCTATCGAGTGGGTGACACCGGGCTGGTGCGGGGTGGGCAGCTTGCCGTTGTCGACCACCCAGAAGGCCAGATGACCTTTATTGTCGAGCAGGAAAACCCTGCCGTAGGTGCCGTTGTGCAACCACACCATGGGCAGCAGGGTGGCAGTGCCCGGGGGCATCTGCAGTTGCTCACGCCCGGGCCGGGCAACGGGATTGAGGCCAGGCATGTTCCAAAAGATCAGTTGCTTGTCGAGGCTCAGGATCGCACCGGGCATGCGGCCCGGGAACGTGATCGCCAGCGGCGTGCTGCGGTTATTCCAGAGCGTGCGGCGAACATCGAGCGGCTTTTTCTGCCGGGGAGCCGGAAGCTTGATCACCACAAGCCCAGGCTCGTCGAGCAGTTTCAGGGCGACATGGAAGCCGCTGCTGGCAATGATCGGGGCCAGCGTCAGCGCAACCCTTGGAATGAGGGACTTGACCGCGGTGAGAGCCATCTGTCGCGCGATGTCGAACTCGCCCTTGATCAATTGCAAGGCAGGGCGCTGGTCGGGGTTGGGCAGGGCAACTTGTCGGGTGGCCCGGTCTTGCAGCGCGACCATCAGGCTGCGGCCATCGAGGCTGCGCTGTATCTGGACCCGATGAGTGCAGGAGCGGGCGTCGGTGGCGGGCAGCCGTTGGCCGACGATCCAGCGTTCGCCGCTGTCGTAATCCTGCTCCGACAGCCAGGCGCGCCAGGTGTGCCAGTGCTCATCGCCGACGGTCTGGTACGTGCGGGCGTCGAGCAGTTGCTTCAAATGCGCTGCGCTCTTGAACGCCTGCAACTGTGGCGCGTTTTGCAGGATACCCCAGCGCAGCTCGGCCCCGGCTTCGCTGGCACGGCGGGCGAGCAGGATCAGCAGCGCCAGGTGCACCAGTCGCGGCCCGCCCAGTTGCAGCGGGCCGGCGTCGAACAGCACAACGATCATGCGGTTGGCCTGATGAGTGCGATATTGCGGTGCCAGGAACAGATGTTCGCCCACTGCCGCCCTGCGCAGAAATTCGTCGGGTAGCTCATCGGCCAGCAACCACTCGCTGGCCAATAGTCGTTCATACGGACCACGGCGTTGCAGATCGCCAAGGCCGTCGGGTTCGGGTACGCCGCCCTGCTGCATGCCACGCAAGGGGCCTAGCAGCGGATTGAGGCGTGCGAACAGATCCGCCAGCAATGGCAGCTGTTCGGGGGGAAACCATTGCAGCCAATCTCGCCAGGGTTGCAGGGATTGCGGTAATTGCATCAGCGACCTGCCCACTCATCCTGAATGCGTTGTAGATGCCGAGTCGTGACGGGCAGGCATCGGTCGAGCGGCACCACTACCCTGGGGGCATGCCACAGCAGCAGTGGCGCGCGCGTGAATCTGCCGAGCAGCGCTTGCCCCATCAGGTCCAGCGGTACGTCGGGTTCCCAACTGGTGGGCAGCCAGAGGCCGGGTGCGGCGGGCTCGGTGCAGGCGTAATCGACGCCCTCGACCCACGGCAGGTTATCGGCATTGCCCGTGACGATCAGCACGTCACGGTTGGCAGTGGCTTGCAGGTGCGCGGTCTGGTCTTCGGGCATGCGCAGCAGCCGTGCGTGCAGGCGCGCCGCGACTTCGCCCCAGGCCACGGCAGCCTGTGGTTGACCGGGTTCGCGCCGCACTCGCCAGTTCCAGTCGATGACAGTGGCGGCGACCATGTTCGTCATGCCTGGGTTGTCAGCAGATGGGCCACTTGTCCGCGGGCCTCATGCAGACGCTGGGGAATGGTCTGGCTGTTGAAGTTGGCATCGATTTCGCGCAACAGTGCTTCCAGCAACGGGCTGGCAGGCGGTTCGCTGCGCCCCAGGTAATCCTCTGCCGTTTCAAGCAGACGATGCAGGCGAGCCATCGGTTGCAGCGTCGCTTCCTCGACGGCACTGAACAGATGGCTGTTGCTGCACTGGGCAAAAAGATCCTGCAACACCTCACGGCCGTGTTGCTGGATTTCCCGGGTCGGCAGCACGTAAAGCAGCGGCCAGAGGTCGGCTTCGCTGGCTTCCAGATGCCCGCGCAGCAAAGCCGCCGCTGCGATCAGGCGCTGGGATTTGACGATACGTCGGTCGGAGAGCTGTATACCGGCCTCCCGCAACCGGCGGATGGCCTGGGCCAGCGCTGGCCGCACCTGTGACAAATCGACGTCCTTGAGCGCGTGGCCCAGCGTGTCGAGCTGGGTCAGCCCCAGCAGTTGCGGAACCGGGCGCTGCTCCGACTGCCAGCCGCCAGCCAGCATCGCTTCGAGCTGGTTGTCGGGTACTGCGTCCACGAACAGGTGCAGCAAAAAGCGGTCGCCAAAGGCCGCCAGCGATTCGTCGTCGGGCAGGCCGTTCGCCGCTGCGACACAGACGCGCAAGGGGCACTGGACCTGGGTGTGGCCACGGCGGAAACGTCGTTCGTTGAGCACGCCAAGCAGAGTATTGAGGATGGCCGTCGAGCCCAGGAACACTTCATCCAGAAACACAATGTCGGCTTCAGGCAGCATGCCGCTGATATCGGTTTCAACCGTGCCTTCACGCAGCTTCTTCAGATCGACCGTGCCAAACAATTCCGAAGGCTCGGTGAAGCGGCCCAGCAGGTACTCGAAGTAGCGACCGCCCATGGATTGCGCCACCCGACGTACCACGGCACTTTTCGCCGTGCCGGGCGGGCCCACCACCAGAATGTGTTCCTGGGCGACAGCCGCCAGTACGATCAGCTCGGCCAACTGCTCGCGACCGACCAAGCCCTCGGTGGCTGCGCGAACGGCGTGACGGATCTGACTGGCGGCGAGATCGAGCGAAGCGGACATGGGGCATCTTCCTTGAGTCTGGAGGGCATATCTTGCCTGAAGGAGAGGGCGAACTGGCAAGTTCATCGGCATGCGATGCGCAAGCTTGAGGTTGTATGCGTCAGCCTTTGCTGGGGATTTTATGGGGTATTTATGAGGAGGCGGCGGATTGAGGAGGTTGGCGGAAGGGAAAAACGGGCAGATTCGCCCCGTGGCGAGGGAGCTTGCTCCCGCTTGAGTGCGAAGCACTCATAAAAAAGCCCACCTCGTTTTCAATACCAGTCCGCCAAGCAGCCAGCACACACAAAACTCTGGGGCGAGAGGGCTCATCCCGAGGTGCCTGAGTCAGAAAAATAGGCAACCCTTACCGCTATTGATCTGAATCGCCGAGCTGGCGTCGCTTTTTGTGAAGCGCCTTTAGTACCGCATCAATGTGCCAGGTTTCCGGTCCGATAGTAATGGCACCTTGCGGGTCTGCTTGTAGCTTGATGTCTGTCGCGATGCCTTCGATGTTGAGCAGTCGCTGCACATCCTCAAGGTGCCTGCGTTTGCCTGTAAACCACCGTCGGCCGGCCACCGAAAGAAGCGAAAAGCTGTCCGGGTAGGAACACTCCAGTTTCTGCCGAAGGTTGATCAGTGCCGCTTTGCTCTCTCTAGAAAATGCCGGCATCAGTACATAACTTTCACCTGCTGCTGCACGAAGGTCGTCTTTGTCTCGCAGATACTCCTCAATGCTGAAGCAACTAGCTACCGTCTCAAGCGCACCGGATCTGACCTCTACCAAGTGGGCATTGACGCCTACATAGCAATACTCGGTCTTACCATGCACCACACAGTCCTCGGTGTTGCAGCGAATTATCCAGTAGTCGCCATTCGGAGAAAGCTCGCAAGACTGGATAACAAATCGTTCCGGACCGCCGTCTCTGACCGACTCTTTATGGAGGTCGAGGACGATTGCACTGGCCTGTTGTGCGGATAACATCTGTCGGTTCTCAAATCAAAATTTCATGAATCAAGATACAAGGTCTGAGCGAAAGGCATTGATCAGAATAATTCGTTCCCTTATTCCCGTTAATGAGGGCTATAAACGAATGGGAAATCTGCCTCGTAGATACCTCGTGCCGCTCGCACCGCGAACGGCTGTGTGATGGGCCGCACATCGCTTAACTCCCATGCGAGCCAGCCCTCCGAAAAACGGCTTGCGCATGCGGCTTGCACATCTGCGACTTCGAATGGGCGAACTGTTTTTACACGCACGATTGCAACAGCAATACCTTCGTCTTCATCACCATCGGTGTGAAGAAATCGCCCATTTTCAACAACCAAAAGATCTTCGTAAGGATTCAGGTGGGGATGCCAGCGGCGGACTTCTAGCATTTTCTCTCCGGAAGCGATCTTGCTTCCATTAGGCCGAACAATTGATAAGGCTTTCATGGTCTTTTGCTGGTGTTCCGGCTGCCTGCGGTGCAAATAAGGCCCCATATCCCGGCGAGCCTGGCCTCCGAGCAAGCCCACGGTGACCTCTATCCCCGCTTGTCGAAGAATGGCGATACCTGCTCCGGCATTGCGTGGATCTGGATCCAGTATCGAGACATGCACGCGTGTAACCCCCGCGCTGATCAACGCCAGGGCGCATGAAGGCGTCCGACCGGCAAATGAGCAAGGTTCCAGGGTGACGTAGGCCGTCATATCGTCGAGGCCTTGCGCCAGTTGCGAAAGCGCCATTGCTTCTGCGTGATGTTGTCCCGGCGATTGCGTATAGCCGTTGGCGACAATGGAACCGTGACGCACGATGACACACCCTACAGGTGGATTCGGCAGGCAATCAGGCATTGCGCGTCTGCCTTGATCAATAGCTTGGCTCATGAAAAAGCGATCTGTATCGGAGAAAGCATTGTTCTTGCCGGGAAGCGACATACCTGGATCCTTGGTAGCGACAAAACCCGGTCAGGATACAGCGCTGAGCCCTATGATGCAGGGGCCTGAGGCACCATAGGTTTCTAGGAATCCAGCAACTCGACGCAGCTCGCAAACCAAATCAGGAAGAATGAATGCCTTCTCATCGCCGCCTCAGTAGTGTCTGTCAAAGTATTGCGCACCATGCCGCGAGCAGTTTGTCGTACGTACACCCACATCTGTTGCAAGCACTTAAAGCAACCGGGGAGCCGATCGCGATGGTGGATCTACTGAGTGCGACCCCATACCCGAAGGAGCTTCGCAGTCATCCCCATCTTCCCACCGCCCTCTCTTCATTACGTGATCGTTTTGAGCAGATTTTGAAATCTGAAGGATTTTTAATATCCGACCTTAACGAGGCCAAACTATTCTTCAAACCTGATGGCCAATACAGCGGCGAATATTGTTGCGAATGCCATGCAAAGTTGCTCCACTCAAGCGGCCGTAAATACTTTACAGCGGTCAATTGCATGGGTAAATCTATTGTTCCCCAACTTGCCAATATCTGACCCAACCCCCTCCGGTAATGTCCTCAATCCAGTGAAAAGCGAGCTTAGCCGGAATACGCCGAGGATGATCTAGCTTCTGATCATCTAGATCGTATTGGGGACGACCATGAAACGATTCGTTGAGGACGAGATTCGAACGCAAGTGGTGCTGCTGCCGTAAATGGCAACCTGACTGACCCCTGTCTATAGTTTTTGGCGCCAAATCTATCGGAGGCATGGACATGAGCCAGAGCATTTCACCCGCCGCTTCAACCGCGCAAAAAACAGGCATGGTCGCCACGACCTTATGGGGCTCGGACAAAATCGCAGGTATCGCGGTCGATCCGGACGGTGCTATCTGGCTTGGCGCTTATAGTCGCCTGGGACGAGGAGGCGAAGAGGATTCAAGCTTCACCGGCAGCCTGGTCCGGTTCAATGCCAACGGCAGCCTGGACCGCACCTTCAGTGGCGATGGTAAGTCCCTGCTCCCTGTGTCGCTCGATATCGAGGACGGCGGTAATGCCGCCGTGCAGCCGGAAGGGGGCTACCTGGTGACGCGCTACGTGAACGTAGACAACGCCTGGGTGTCGGGCATCAGTCGTAACTTGGCCGACGGCAGCCTCGATACGAGTTTCGGGAACGGCGGCACCGTGACAGTGCCTTTCTATTGGAATGAAGATCTAGGCCAGCAAGCGTCGTTCTCTGTGCAACGCGACGGCAGCTTCTTCGCAAGCGCTGGGTATCCGTCCGGGGAGATCTATATCGCCCGCTTCGACGCAACGGGAACCTTGGTCTCGTCTTTTGGAGAGGCTGGGGTCCTGCACCTACCCGCGTCCGTCGGCATTCACCCCAGCAGCACGTTCGACGTTTCGCTGCAGGGAGACGGGAAGGTATTGGTCACCGGGCAAGATACCCTGACCCGCCTTAACCCGGACGGTACGCTGGATAGCAGCTTTGCGAACGGCGGCAGCCTGGCCCTGGATGTTCACGCAGACGCCCTCGTCATCCAGGATGACGGCAAAATCCTGCTGGCAGGCGCCTCGGGCGGTGTGGCGAGCGTCATCCGACTCAATGCCGACGGCTCGCTCGACACCGCTTTCGGCGATCAGGGTCGGGTCAGTTGGGGCTCGGAAAGCGCGCCTTTCGCAGTCGCCGACATGATCGTGCTGGCCGACGGCAAGCTATTGATTGGTGGAAGCCAAGGCACGCGCGCGGACGGCTATCTGGCCGCCTTGGTTCAGTTGAACCCAGACGGTCGCCTGGACCACAGCTTTGGCAATCCCGACGACGGCTATTACCACCTTGACGGTGGCGGCGATGCTGACTTCTTGCTCGGTACCGCCTCGTTCGACGATGCGATCCTTGGCGGGGCCGGTGACGATCTGCTCGATGGCCAGCAAGGTCGTGACCTGCTGACGGGCGACGCGGGGGCCGATACGTTCCGTTACCAGTCAGTCACAGACAGCTATCGAACCGCCACCGCGGCCCATAGCGACCGCATCACCGACTTCGACCCCAGCACCGATACGCTCGACCTCGCCTCCCTGGGCTTCCTCGGGCTGGGCAATGGACATGACGGAACGCTGGCGATACGCGTCAACGAAAGCGGGACGCGGACCTACCTCAAAAGCTTCGAGGCTAACGCGGATGGGGAACGCTTCGAAGTGGTCTTCGACGGTAACCTGGGCCAAACGCTGAATGAAACCAACCTCCTGTTTCAGCAGGCCAGGTTGACGGGCACCGAAGGGGACGATCGTTTACAAGGCAACGCTCGCGGCGAAATCATCGAAGGGTTGGCGGGCGATGATCGCCTTTATGGGGCGCTAGGCAATGATGTGTTGATTGGCGGAGAGGGCCGGGACCTATTGGCGGGTGGCGGTAACAACGATGTGTTCCGTTTCGACGGACTGAGCGACAGCTACCGTACCGCCACCGAAAACCACACTGATCGCCTGATTGACTATACCGTCGGTGAAGACACGATCGACTTGTCCGCCTTGGGCTTTACCCGGTTGGGCAATGGTTACAACGGCACGTTGGACGTGATTTTCAATGACGCCAAGGACCTGACTTACTTGAAGAGCTATGAAGCTGATGCCTCTGGGGCTCGATTTGAGTTGAGCTTGGTAGGGGACCACTCCGGTTACGGTAACTTGAACATCATCTTCGCCGAGCCCTTGGAAGAGGAGGCTATTCAATTGGTCGGAGTGGCTAACGACGTCTGGGTGTAAAACGCAAACCTGGTTATTTCTTGCTCTTAGCCATTGATCGTTCCCACGCTCCGCGTGGGAATGCAGCTCGGGACGCTCTGCGTCTCCCAGAGCCGAACGCAGAGCGTCCGTGGCGGCGTTCCCACGCAGAGCGTGGGAACGATCTCAAACGCACCCACCGCTAGCTTCACACGGCCCTGTGGATCTCTTATCCATACGAGCCAACCCTCCTTTCCAGTGGAAAGGGGCGGATCTAACATTAGGAAAAATTCCGACTCATATTGAATGCTATCTGTGTATAGCAAAAGATAATAGATTCAGCTAGCTTTAGCTATCTTTCGTTAAGTTTTGATATTTTTTGAGGTCGACATGGATCCCTACCGTAATCCGTTTGCGCCCGGAGCGGGCAGCAGGCCCCCTGAATTGGCGGGGCGCGACTCAATTCTCGAGGCGGCAAGAATTGCCTGTGGCCGAGCCGTCAATGGACGAAGTGCTCGCTCCATCATGCTCCTTGGCTTAAGAGGCACGGGTAAGACGGTCCTGTTGAATGAGATAGGAAGAATTGCGAAGGAGGAATGTCTTCTCGTCTCCAAAGTAGAGGCGCCAGAGCGTGAAAGCCTTGCACGTCTTCTTTATCCTGAAATGCGAAAGGTCATGCGCGCGCTTTCCGGCGTTGAGTCCGCCAAGCAAATTGCTAATCGTGGGCTAAAAGGACTTCGCAGCTTTGCATCAATCTTCAAGATTGATATTGGCGGTATTGAAATTGGTGTTGAGCCTGAGCCTGGACTCGCGGACAGCGGAAATCTTCAATACGATCTTCCCGATCTTTTTACTGTAATAGGTGAAGCGGCACAGGCCGCCGGCAAAGGCTGGATTCTTCTCATTGATGAAGTCCAATACCTCACCGAAGCAGATCTATCGGCACTGATTGTCTCTATCCATCGCATGTCGCAAGAAGGGCTTCCAGTGCTGCTGGTTGGTGCAGGCCTTCCGCAAGTTGCCCGGCTGGCGGGTGAGGCGAAGTCATACGCCGAGCGGCTTTTCCTTTACCCGGAGGTGGGGGCGCTCGATCAACCGTCTGCGACTCAAGCCGTTCAAAAACCGATCTTGGAGGAGCAAGCCTCTATCGACACTGCGGCGCTGGACAGCATCGTTGATCGGACGCAGGGCTATCCGTTCTTTCTTCAAGAGTGGGCATCCACGGCATGGAACAACGCCGAGGGGCCTGAAATTACGGTTGACGATGTCGAGCATTCTTATTCGGAAACATTGGCCTCTCTCGATGCGGGCTTCTTCAGGGTCCGTATCGATCGACTTACACCCTCGGAGGTTCAGTTTGTAAAAGCCATGTCCACCCTCGGCGATGGCCCCTATGCCATCGCTGATGTTGCCAAGGTCATGGGGCGACCTCAATCATCGCTTGGTCCGACTCGGGCCAACATCATTTCCAAGGGAATGATCTACAGCACAGATCACGGATATCTGAATTTTACAGTTCCTCTTTTCGCGGAATTCATGCGTCGCCAGGAATGAAGGCCAATGTTTGGCGAGGGGAATATCTCTTCGCCACACAGCTTGATGGTGTTGCGGTTAACGTGGCTCCACGTCATCCAACACCCGATTCGCCAGCAACGAACTCAGCTCAATCAACTGCTGGATACCCTGCGCCACATGACGCCTCGACTGCTGCGCAGCCGAGCGGGAGCAAGCTCCCTCGCCACGGGGGCTGTCTGGCTGACTAAACCGCTTTCCAAATCTTTTGTGGCAACGTGCCATTGGTTATGGATAATCTATCTGCGAATCATTAGCATTACCTGCATTGATTTCCCGTTTCCCGCAGGTACTCACTCCATGCTATTTCCATCTCGCCTTACGTTGCTTGCTGCGTGCTGCTCGGTCAGTTTTCTTGCCCAGGCGGCAGAACCTATTGAATTGGGCGCGACTGACGTTACTGCCAGTGCGATCAAACCCAACTCCAACACGCTACCAACGCCCTATGCGGGAGGTCAGGTGGCGAGCGGAGGCCAGATGGGTGTGCTGGGCAATCAGGACAACATGGATGTCCCGTTCGTGATGACGAGTTACACCTCGCAATTGATTGAAGATCAACAAGCTGAAGACGTGGGTGATGTGCTGCTCAATGATCCGTCGGTGCGTCAATCCTATGGGTTTGGTAACCAATCCCAAGTGTTCGTGATTCGAGGCCTGCCCCTTAACAGCGACGACATTTCCTATAACGGACTGTATGGCGTTTTACCGCGTCAAATTTTATCAACGGATGCTATCGAGCGTGTCGAGGTGTTCAAAGGCCCCAACGCGTTTATCAACGGTGTCAGTCCGACGGGCTCGGGGCTTGGGGGCGGCGTCAACTTGCAGCCCAAACGCGCAGAAGATGTCCCGACTCGTCGTTATACCCAGGACATCAGCACGGACGGCCGCATTGGCGAGCATTTGGATATCGGGCAGCGATTCGGCGAGGACAACCGGTTTGGCGCCAGGTTGAATCTCAGCCAGCGGGAAGGTGAAACAGCGATCGACAACCAGGATCAGCGCACAAAGTTGTTCGTGGCGGGCTTGGACTATCAAGGTGACAACTTCCGCGTTTCCACCGATTTCGGGTATCAGAAACAGCGTATCAATGGACTGCGTAATTCTGTGAACATCGGCAGCGCCACCCGCATTCCCACTGCTCCGCACGCCAGCCACAATTATGGACAGGACTGGACTTACGCCGAAACTGAAGACACTTTCGGCATGGTTCGTGGCGATTGGGATCTGAACGAAAACTGGACCGCCTACCTGGCTGGTGGTGTAAAGCACACCCGAGAAACTGGGGTGTACGCCACACCGACACTGGTCGGCAATAACGGCGTGGCTACGATCGGTGGTTCGGAAATTCCTCACAATGAAGACAACACATCGTTCAGTGGCGGGTTGAACGGGCGCTTCAACACGGGCCCTGTTTCTCACCAGGTTGCGATCGGCGGCTCAACGATCTGGACCGAGCAGGAAAACGCCTACACGTTCTATCGTTCCGTGACCGGGAACAGCAATATCTACGACACCCCCAAGCTTCCTAAACCGACTACGGTGTCCAGCACTGGCGGCAAAATGGGCGATCCCGGGGTGACCGGCAAAACCCGCAACCGTAGTCTGGCGATTTCCGACACGCTGGGCTTGTTCGATGACAAATTGCTGGTCACTTATGGTGTCCGTCGTCAGCAGTTGCGTGTCGAAAACTATAAGTACGATGGCACTACTTCAAACGGTGGAGCCAATCCAGCAAACGATGGCAGTCGTAGCGCGCTCTACGATGAAGCCATTACCACGCCTGTTTATGGCATCGTCTACAAGCCTGTGGAGAGCGTGTCGCTCTACGCCAACCGAATCGAAGGCCTTGCAAAAGGGCCGGTGGCGTCCGGTTCCGGTATCACGAACCTGGGTGAAGCCTTTCCCCCTGGCCGCACAAAGCAGTTGGAAGCGGGTATCAAGTTGGACCTGCAAACCTTCGGTGCCAACCTGGGTGTTTTCCGTATCGAGAAACCTTCCGATGGGTACGTCGACAACGCGCAGAGGCTCTATGTGCGTGATGGCGAGCAGGTCAACAAGGGGCTGGAGCTCAGCGTTTTCGGCGAGCCCATCGAAGGCCTCCGGTTGATGGCCGGCGGTACCCGCATGACGTCTGAGCTGAAAAAAACCGCTGGCGGTCTCAACGATGGCAATCACGCCATTGGCGTGCCAACGTTTCAGCTCAATGCCAGCGTAGATTGGGATGTTCCGGGTATCGAAGGGGCCGCGCTCAGCGCAAGGATGTTGCGCACTGGCGGGCAGTACGCTGATCAGGCTAACAACCTGAGCTTGCCTACCTGGAACCGTTTCGACGCGGGCGCACGTTACAAGATGAAATTCGTGGAGAAAGACCTGACGTTGCGCGTCAACGTGGAAAACATTACCGATAAGAACTACTGGGCGTCGGCAAACGGCGGCTACCTCTCGCAGGGTGACCCGCGCTTGGTGAAGTTCTCGGGGACTATCGATTTTTGAGTAAAAAGGGGATTTGAAAAGGGGAGAGCGTTGGCGAGTGCCCCAAGCTTTGAATGCTAGGCTTGGTCTCTGAGATATCTTGTGGCGTATGGCTGCTTTGGGTGTCTAAGCGCCATGGTTGCTTCTGGCCGAGATATAGCGTCAACCCCCGCCGGGTTTTCCCACGTTTCGTTAGCGAGCCTCCAAGCCCTTGTGTATGCGCATTGTAGTGCTGGTCCTGGTCCTCATGCTGTTCGGCTGCGCTACCGCGTCGGACCCGCCGAGGAGTGAGGGTGGCGATTGGCGGTCCTTCTATGTAGTGAATCATGGCCTGCATACCGGGTTGGTCATTGCGCGCCCCGATCTACTTCAGGTGCTTCCCGCATTGGCCGAAGCGTTCAGCGACGGCGACTTCGTTGAGTTCGGTTGGGGCGACGAGGATTTTTACCGAGCCCCACAGGCCACCTTGAGCCTCGCCTTGCGAGCCTTGTTCGGGTCGACGGCAACCGTGCTGCATGCGGTCAAGATTGACGGGGACCCCAGGCGGCGTTTCGCCACAAGCGAGGTCATCGAAGTGCGGGTGACGGAGGACAGCTACCAACGACTGCTCGCGTTCGTGGCCGGGACCTTCACCCGCTCAGCGACGGGCACCTTGGTGGTGCTCGGGCCAGGCCTGTATGGAGAGAGCCGGTTCTACCAGGCTGAGGGTCGCTATTCGCTGTTTTATACCTGCAATACCTGGGTCGCAGAGGCGCTGGCCGCGAGCAACTGTCCAATGTCGCCTGCAGCGGTGATTACGGCGGGGAATGTCGTGTGGCAGTTACGCCGGGCGACAGCGGTCGGTGCATCCTGCGTTGACTGAAAAGGAGTCATTTGCTGGAAATAAATCTCCTTTTCTCCTTCCCGCTAGCCGGGCTGATCACCTATGCAGTCAGGCAGGCCGGTGCCAATCGTGATCATTTCGACGGAAACTGTGGGGTGGTTGCCGAAGCCCCAAGACACCGGTCCCCCATAATTCACCAGATCGTAGATCTCGCTTTCGCCCATCAGCTGGCCGTTGCGATTATCGTACAAGCGAAAAAAGGCCGGGATTTCCCAGCGAACAAACCACTGCCGCTGCTCTGGCTCATCCGGGGGCGACTGGGGGTGAAAGAGGCCGGGCAGTATCCAAAAAGGCTTGAACTCCTGAACCCGGAAGCAGCCGTTGGGGCTGATCCTGGCGGCGCCGACGGGTTTCGCCAGAGCCTTTTCCCACCATTGTGAAACGGCCCATAGCCCCGCGCAGAACACGAGTGCAATGAGGGCTAATGTTGGGAGCCGGGTTAGTTTATTCATGTTCGCAGACCTGTCGTCGGTAACTCGCATCTGAAGTTGTTCTTCCCACTCTTAAGTCGCAGTCACTGGGCTAACGCTCAATGTGCTGTTCGACTGCCGGGATGGCGGGAAACTGCGGGAAACTGGGGACAGACCACGATTTTGCGTTCACCTGTAATCGGACCGTCTCATAATCGTGGTCTGTCCCCCGTTTCTGCCTTTCCCCCGTTTCCCCCGTTTCTGCCGGTGTGGGAGTGGATTCGCGAAGGCGGCGGCACATTCAACATTGATGCAAGCTGACCCGCCGCCTTCGCGAGCAAGCCCGCTCCCACAGGGGGCTGCGTTGGGCTGGATATTCGGTTCGACACAAACCCCTGTGGCGAGGGAGCTTGCTCCCGCTGGCCTGCGCAGCAGGCCCCTGCATTTCTTCAGGCAAACCGCATCGTCCGGTTTTGCGACTGCTGCGCAGCCGAGCGGGAGCAAGCTCCCTCGCCATGGGGGTGTCTGGGCGGGCGTCATCGCGAGCAAGCTCGCTCCCACAGGGGATCGGGGTGTTGCAGATACTGTATTCCGCAGGGGTCTCGCCTTGGCCTTATTTACGCTTGAGCATCTCCGGCAACTGCGCCACCAGTTTCTGGTTGTTCAGCGGTGCGCGGATAAACCCACGCTGGGTGCCATCCGGGCCAATCACGGCGAGGTTGCCGCTGTGATCAACCGTGTAGTTGGGCTTGCTGGTGTCCGCCGGGATGAACGGAATACTCACTGCATTCGCCAGTTTCTGCAGGTCTTCCACCGATGAAGCAGTCAGGCCTTTGAACTGCGGGTCAAAGTAACCCAAGTACTGCTTGAGCTGCTTGGGTGTATCGCGGTTCGGGTCGACGCTCACCAGTACGATCTGCAACTTATCCACAGCCTCGGGCGGCAGTTCGCTTTTGATCTGGCGCAGTTGGGCGAGGGTGGTCGGGCAGATGTCCGGGCAGAAGGTGTAGCCGAAGAACAGCAGGCTCCATTTGTCTTTCAACCCGTCCATCGCCACGGGCTGGCCGTCCTGGTCGGTCATTTTCACGTCCGGCAGGTTGCGGCTCTGGGGCAGCAGGATGATGCCGGCATCGATCAGCGCGGTCGGGTCGCCCTGGCCTTTGCCGGACAGCACCTTGTTGATGGTCAGGCCGAGGATCAGCGCGATCATGGCCACGAGGATGAAAACGGTTTTCTGGGTTCGAGTCATAGGCTCAACAGTAAGTAATGATCTACAAGCAGGGCGATGAACAGCAGGAACAAGTACCAGATAGAGTACTTGAACGTGTTGATCGCCGCGTGCGGCCGACTGCCACGGTACAACACCACGGCCCATTGCAGGAACCTGGCGCCCAAGACGAGAGCGCAGACAAGATAGAGCATCCCGCTCATGTGGATCACGAACGGCATCAGGCTCACCGCCAGCAGTACCAGGGTGTACAGCAGGATGTGGATCTTGGTGTAGTGCTCGCCGTGGGTCACCGGCAGCATCGGGATGTCGGCCTTGGCGTATTCCTCCTTGCGGTGAATCGCCAGGGCCCAGAAGTGTGGCGGGGTCCAGGCGAAGATGATCAGCACCAGCAACAGCGGTTCGGCGCTGACATGACCGGTGGCCGCGACCCAGCCCAGCAGTGGCGGCGCGGCGCCGGCGAGGCCGCCGATGACGATGTTCTGCGGCGTCGCCCGTTTCAGGAAACCGGTATACACCACGGCATAGCCGAGCAACGAGGCCAGGGTCAGCCAGGCCGTCAGTGGGTTGGTGAATGCCAGCAGTAACGCTTGGCCAGCCACCGCCAGGGCCAGGGCGAAGGTCAGGGCGGCGGCCGGCGAGACCCGACCCTCGGCCAGTGGCCGCTTGTGGGTGCGGGCCATCACCGCGTCGATGCGCCGGTCGACCACATGGTTGACCGCCGCCGCGCCGCCGGCGCACAGGGCGATGCCCAGGTTGCCGAACACCAGGACCGTCCACGGCACGCCGGCACGGGTGGCGAGGAACATGCCCACCAGCGAGGTGATCAGCATCAGCACCACCACCTTCGGCTTGGTCAGCTCCAGGTAATCGCGCCAGATCGCTTGGCTGTGGCGTTCACCGGTCAAGGTTGCCATGGCATCTCTCCTTTTATTGTTATGGGGCTGACGCTGTGTTTATGCGGGTTGAACCGCCAGCGCAGCGGGACCTGATGCTTGACCCGGACCAGGCTGGTACGGGCGTGATAGTTGACCAATACCAGGGTCAGCAGCAACGCGGCGCCCCCGGCGTTGTGGGCGACGGCCACCGGCAACGGCAGATGGAACAGCACGTTGCTGATGCCCAGGGTGATCTGCGCGGCCAGCGCGGCCAGCACCAGCCCGGCCAGCCGGGTCATGCCGACGGTCTTCAATTGCCAGGCCAGGCCCAGCAGCACCACGGTCACCAGCAAGGCGCCGATGCGGTGGGTCAGGTGGATGGCGGTGCGGGCGTCGCTGTCCAGTTGCCCGCCCAGGTAGTTGGGGCCGATGTGCTGGGTCAGGTGGAAGCCGTTGGCAAAGTCGGCCGGTGGCAGCCATTGGCCGTGGCAGGTGGGGAAATCGATGCAGGCCACGGCGGCGTAGTTGGAGCTGACCCAGCCGCCGAGGGCGATCTGGCCGATCACCAGCAACAGCCCGGCCGTGGCCCAGTGTTGCAGGCGCTTGGGCACGGTCAGCGCCGGCAGCACTCCGGACAAGCGCAAGGTGAGCAGGAACAACAGGCTCAACGTCGCAAACCCGCCCAGCAAATGCCCGGTGACCACCTGCGGCCACAGCTTCAGGGTTACGGTCCACATGCCGAACGCTGCCTGGGCAAAGACCACGGCGAGCAGGAACAGCGGCAGTTTCAATGGCAGGCCGGGGTGGCGACGGTTCATCCAGGCCCGGGCGGCCAGTACGGTAATCAACAGCCCCAGGGTCCCGGCAAAGTAGCGATGGACCATCTCGTTCCAGCCTTTGTGGGCTTCCACCGGTGTGTCGGGGAAATGCAGCTCGGCATGGGCCAGTTGGGCTTCGCTCTTGGGCACGCTGATGAACCCGTAGCAACCGGGCCAGTCCGGGCAACCGAGGCCGGCGTGGGTGAGCCGGGTGTAGGCGCCCAGCAGGACGACGATCAATGCCAGCAGCGTGGCAAACAGCGCGAGGCGAAATCCAGGTTTGGCCATGTCGATGCCCTCATCCGATGTTCGACAGTTTCAGCAGGTGGCGCAGGTCGTTGAGCAAGTCCTTGCCCTTGACCCGGGCGTCGTAGCGCAGCACCAGGTTGCTGTGGGGGTCGATGATCCATAGTTGGGCGCCGCCGGAACCCTGGGCGCCTTTCTGATACGCCGGCAGGTCCAGTGGATAACGTTGCAGTTGTGGGTATTCGCGTTGCAGTTGGGCGTCGTACTCGGCGTCCAACGGTTGAGCCACCGCCAGGGCATGGCTGGCGCGGCCGGCTTCGCGGCCCAGGCCGATCTGGATTTGCCGGGCCAGGTACACCAGTTGCCGGCAATCCACCGAGCACTCCTGTGGCGCGGTGACGAGGATCTGCCAGCGTTGTTCATCGGCCTGCACGCCAATCTCGGCGCGGGTCTGGCCGTTGCCGATCAGTTCGCCGTGGTAGCTGCGGCTGTCGGGCACCCAGAACTGGAATTTGTACATGCCGGTGGCGAGGATCATCGGGCCGATCACGCCGAGCACGATCAGCAGCAATTGCACGCGGCCCTTGCGACGGTTGTGTGTCACGGGCGCCTCAGACGTGTTGGTTGGATTCATGGTGCTTCCCATGGTGTCTCCCTGCGTTGTGCCATCCGAGATAAAGAAAAAGGCCGAACAGGGCCGCCGCCATGGCGAACCACTGCACGGCATAACCGAGGTGTTTTTCCGGGCCCATGGCCACCACCGGCCAATCGGTCCGGTAGGCGCCGGGGCCGCTTTGTTGGCGCAATTCATAGGCGAAACCGTTGCGGCCCAGGTCGGCCCAGAGCTTGTCCGGCTCGATGGCGGTGACCAGTCGCGGCCACGGCGCGCCCGCCGGGTCGGCGTGGAGCTGGAACGTCGCGCCCGGGGCAACATAGACCCAGGCCTGGAGGCTGACGGGTTGTTCCGGTGTGTTGAAGACCGGCGGCGTGCGTCGGTCCGGCCAGGGCAGCCAGCCGCGATTGACCAGCAACCAGAGCCCGGTCCGGTGGTCGAGGAACGGTTGCAGCAACTCGACGCCGACTTTGCCGTCGTGTTGGCGGTTATCCAGCAGGATGCTGTGCTCGGCGTCGAACTGGCCCTGCAGCGTGACCGGTCGAAAGGCCGGGTCGGCAGTGTGCGTAAGCTCGGTGCTGTCCATCGGCGGCGCCACGCGACGCTCGGCGTAAGTGTCCATGAGCACACGCTTCTGTTCGCCGCGGCTCAATTGCCAGAACCCCAGGCACACCATCACCGGCACCAGCACGGCCACCACCAAAGACGGCACGATGCCTGGCCGGAAACCTTTCATGGCGCCGTCCGAAAGCCATCGAACGGGATAGCTATACTCACGTGCATCGCGTCCCCCCGGAGTGTCCCTAATGCTCAAAGCAGCCATCGCCCTGATGCTGATCGCCACAGTTGCCAGCCTGTTCAGCGGCCTGTTTTTTCTGGTCAAGGACGACAGCAGTTCCAATCGACTGGCCATTGCCCTGGCGATTCGTGTCGCCTTGGCCGCTGTCACCGTCGGCTTGATCGCCTGGGGCTTTTTCAGCGGCCAGTTGGTCTCCCACGCGCCCTGGTAGCGGCTGCCTCAGAGGATGTAGACGAAGAAGAACAAGCCGATCCACACCACATCAACGAAGTGCCAGTACCAGCTCGCGGCCTCGAAGCCGAACTGGTGCTCGTTGTCGAAATGCCCGCGCATGATGCGCATCAGCATCACGAACAAAATGATCGTGCCGATGGTGACGTGGGCGCCGTGGAACCCGGTGAGCATGAAGAACGTCGCGCCGTAGATCCCCGAGCCCAACGTCAGGCCCAGCTCTTTATAGGCGTGGATGTATTCCTCGGCCTGGAAGCCCAGGAAGGCGCAACCCAGCAGCACGGTGATCGCCAGCCAGATTTTCAGCGCGCCGCGATGGCCTTTTTTCAGGGCATGGTGGGCGATGGTCACGGTGACGCTGGAGCTGACCAGCAGGATGGTGTTGAGCAGCGGCAAGCCCCAAGGGCTGATCACATCCTTGGGCGGTGGGAAGAGCTTGGGGTCGGGGTTGTTCAGCAACGGCCAGACGTATTCGAAGTTCGGCCAGAGCATCTCCGACAAGCCCTTGCTGCCTTCACCGGCCAACCCCGGCGCGGAGATCGTGCGCACATAGAACAGCGCACCGAAGAACGCGATGAAGAACATCACTTCGGAAAAGATGAACCAGCTCATGCCCCAGCGGAACGAGCGGTCGAGCTGGGCGCTGTACAGCCCGGCGCGGCTTTCCTTGATCACCGCGCCGAACCAGCCGAACAGCATGTAGGCCACCAGCAGGCCGCCGACGAAAAAGATCAGCGGGCCATGGGATTCCGGGCGCGCCGCCTTCAGGTCGTTGAACCAGGTCGCCAGGCCATACACCGTGACGAACATCCCGACCGTGGCGATGATCGGCCATTTGCTCTGGGCCGGAACGTAATAGTGTTCGTGAGTTGCCATTTATTGTTCTCCTTATCGGGCACGCTATCGTTCAGTGTTTAGAGCCACCGGTGGATGACGAGCGGTGATGTCGAACAGCGTGTAGGACAGCGTCAGATGCTTCACTTCCTTGGGCATGTCCCGGTCAACGATGAAGCGCATGGGCATTTCGATGCGTTCGCCGGGTTGCAGCACTTGCTGGGTAAAACAAAAACATTCGGTCTTGTGGAAATACGCCGCCGCGGTGCTCGGCGAAATGCTCGGCACCGCCTGGGCGCTCATCGGCCGGTTGGTGGGGTTGTGGGCGACGAACACCATCTCGTTGACCGCCCCGGGCTTGACCACCAACTGGTCGCCCTTGGGGTAGAAATCCCAGACCATGTCCACGGCGTTGGTCGACAAGAACTGCACCCGCACCTGGCGGGATTCATCGACGGTCTGCTCGCCTTCGTATTGCCCGCCGGTCTTGCCGTTGATGCCGAACGCCTTGCACATCACGTCGTAGATCGGCACCAGGGCAAACCCGAAGATGAACATGGCCACCACCACCAGCAGCAGGCGGGTGACCAGTTTCTTCAGCGAAATCGAATCAGCCATGATTTCCAGTCCCTACCCAGAACCCTGTGGGAGCGAGCTTGCTCGCGATAGCGGCGACTCGGTGTGTCAGACACACCGCCATCGCGAGCAAGCTCGCTCCCACACAGGCCCCATGTGTCATCTATTTCACTTCCGGCGGCGTAGTAAACGTGTGATACGGCGCCGGCGATGGCACGCTCCACTCCAGCCCTTCGGCCCCATCCCACGGCTTGGCCGGTGCCGGCGCGCCGCCACGGATGGTCTTGATCACGATGAAGAGGAAGAAGATCTGCGTGGTGCCGAACATGAACGCCCCGATGGACGAGACCATGTTGAAGTCGGCGAACTGCAGGTTGTAGTCGGGGATCCGCCGGGGCATGCCCGCCAGGCCGACGAAGTGCATCGGGAAGAACGCCAGGTTCATGCCGATGAAGGACAGCCAGAAGTGCAGCTTGCCGAGGGTTTCGTCGTACATGTGGCCGGTCCATTTCGGCAGCCAGTAGTAGGCCGAGGCGAAGATCCCGAAGATCGCGCCGGGCACCAGCACATAGTGGAAGTGCGCGACCACGAAGTAGGTGTCCTGGTACTGGAAGTCCGCCGGGGCGATGGCCAGCATCAGCCCGGAGAAACCACCGATGGAAAACAGGATCACGAACGCCACGGCGAACAGCATCGGTGTCTCGAAGGTCAGCGAGCCTTGCCACATGGTGCTGGCCCAGTTGAACACCTTCACCCCGGTGGGCACGGCGATCAGCAGGGTCGCGTACATGAAGAACAGTTCGCCCACCAGCGGAATGCCGACCACGAACATGTGGTGCGCCCAGACGATGAACGACAGGAACGCAATGGCGGCCGTGGCATAGACCATCGAGGTGTAGCCGAACAACGGCTTGCGCGAGAACGCCGGGATGATCGAGCTGACGGCACCGAAGGCCGGCAGGATCATGATGTACACCTCGGGGTGGCCGAAGAACCAGAACACGTGCTGGAACAGCACCGGGTCACCGCCACCGGCGGCACTGAAGAAGCTGGTGCCGAAGTGGATGTCCATCAGCATCATCGTCACGCAGCCGGCCAGCACCGGCATCACTGCGATCAGCAGGAACGCGGTGATCAGCCAGGTCCAGACGAACAGCGGCATTTTCATCAGGGTCATGCCGGGGGCGCGCAGGTTGAGGATGGTGGCGATCACGTTGATCGCGCCCATGATCGAGCTGATGCCCATCAGGTGGATGGCAAAGATGAAGAACGTCACGCTTTCCGGCGCATAGGTGGTGGACAGTGGCGCATAAAAGGTCCAGCCGAAGTTCGGCCCGCCACCCGGGGTGAACAGCGTCGAGACCAACATCAGGAATGCCGCCGGCAACAGCCAGAAGCTGAAGTTGTTCATGCGCGGCAGGGCCATGTCCGGCGCGCCGATCATCAACGGGATCATCCAGTTGGCAAGGCCGACGAAGGCCGGCATCACCGCGCCAAAGACCATCACCAGGCCATGCATGGTGGTCATCTGGTTGAAGAATTCCGGCTGGACGATCTGCAGGCCGGGCTGGAACAGCTCGGCGCGGATCACCATGGCGAACGAGCCGCCCAGCAGGAACATGGAGAAGGCGAACCACAGGTACAGCGTGCCGATATCCTTGTGGTTGGTGGTCAGTACCCAGCGCATCAGGCCCTTGGCGGGGCCATGGGCGTGGTCGGCACCGGCATGACCGTGGTCATCGATCACAGCACTCATGTCCTGTCTCCTTCGAACGAGTGGGCTGGACGGTGCGGGGCGGTGAGCCCCGACCGGTTACGGGAACAAACGTCAGGCCGGCTCATTGGCTGTCCGCCTGTTTGAGTTCCAGCACTTCTTTAGGCGTCACCATGTCGCCCTTGTTGTTGCCCCAGGCGTTGCGTTCATAGGTCACGACCGCGGCGATATCGACTTCCGACAGCTGCTTGCCGAACGCGGCCATGGAGGTGCCGGGTTTGCCGTGGAAGACAATGTTCAGGTGATCCTTGATCGGCCCGGTGGCGATTTTCGAGCCCTTGAGCGCCGGGAACATCGGCGGCAAGCCCTGGCCTTCGGCCTGGTGACAGGCCACGCAGGTGGTGTGGTAGACCTTGTCACCACGCTCAACGAGTTCTTCGCGCGTCCATTCCTTGCTGGTCAATTCCTTAAGCTGCGCGGCCTCGGCCTTGCGTTCGCCCAGCCATTTTTCGTAGTCGGGCTTGCTCTTGACCTCCACCACGATCGGCATGAAGCCGTGGTCCTTGCCGCACAGCTCGGCGCATTGGCCGCGGTACAGGCCGGGCTTGTCGACACGGGTCCAGGCTTCGTTGACGAACCCGGGGATCGCATCGCGCTTGACCGCGAAGGCCGGCACCCACCAGGAGTGGATCACGTCGGCGGAGGTCACCAGAAAGCGCACCTTGGCATCGACCGGCAGCACCAGCGGCTTGTCGACCTCCAGCAGGTAATGCTCGCCCTTGGCGCTCTGGTTATGGATCTGTTCGGCGGGGGTCGCCAGGTTGCTGAAGAACTCGACGTCCTGGCCCAGGTACTTGTAGTGCCACTTCCATTGATAGCCGGTGATCTGGATATCGATGTCCGACTCGCTGGAGTCGTACATCTTGATCAGGGTGGCGGTGGCGGGAATCGCCATTAGCACCAGGATCAGGAAGGGCACGATGGTCCAGAGAATTTCGACGCGGGTGTTTTCGTGGAAATGCGCAGCATTCTGGCCGGTTGAACGGCGGTGCATCATCATCGACCAGAACATGGCGCCGAAGACGATGATGCCGATGACCACACAAATCCAGAAGATGGTCATGTGCAGGTCGAATACTGCGTTGCTGATCTGTGTCGCTCCAGGCGCCATATTCACAGTCCAGGCCGCTTGTGCCTGGCTGAAAATCGACCACAACAGGAGGCCCATCCATACGTGTGGATGTCGCGTCATTGCGGGTTCCCCTTATCGTTCTTGTTATCCCGTAGGCGTAAAGCCTGCGGCAAGGGATCGGCTATTCAGACTGCTTAATTGACTCGCCGCGCCTTGCTGCACATGCAATCGGGTGTCATCAGCTAACTCCATTCCAAACCGAGTATAGACAGCACCTGCAACCTCGCAACGCGATGGCGTAAATCGTTTGAAACAGCCGGGGCTTGCGCTAGAGCCCACGAATGGAGAAGGATGCGAACTGAGTGATGGCAAACCGATATAACTGTGGCGCAGCAAGGATGAGGCGGTTATGAAAAATAGGTCTTAGGAGTGTTTTTGCGCCAGCTAAGTTATGTCTTCCCTATTTCATTGCCTTGTTTCCTGGAGTTGTCATGAACACCGCCGCATTGCGCGAGCAGATCCAAAAAGCCCAACAACACGAAGCCGAGACCGGCCAATTGACCCGCCAGCTGGAGGCCCAGCTGCCGCACCTGCATGCCGCGATCCAATTGCCAGACATCGACGCGAAGGGCGTCATGACCCGTTTTGTCACCGCTTACATCGAGCAAGTACCGGACCTGCTGGACGCCGCCAACGAGGTGGCTCGCGAAGCCGGGATCGAATCGCAGATCAAGCCGGTGCTGAAGATCGCCGAACAGTTTTTTCTTCAGCCACCGAAGTTGATGGAAGGCCACGTTGGCCTGGACAGCCTGCTGGACGAGGCCTACCTGGCCCACCGGCTGGTGGAGGAGGTCAACGATCTGTACATCAAGCACTTCAGCCAGCCGCTGATTCCGTTGGACATGACCGTCGCCAACCTGATCGCTCACCATCTGATCGGCGAGCCGTTCGCCAACCAGTTGGACGAAGCCGTGCATCACGCCGTGGATGAAATGCTCGACGAAGACAGCTTTGCGCTGGAATCGGTGGAGTCTTACCGCGAGAAAATCGGCAGCCCGGACACGGGTGCAGCCTGGAAGCGCTGGCCTTGCCTGTCACGCCAGCTGGGCGTTGGGCTGGAGCTGGATCAGCCGGCGGCTTGATGAGTTGAAATGCAAACCCCTTGTGGGAGCGGACTTGCTCGCGAAGGCGGAGTGTCAGGCAGCATTTAGCTAACTGATCCACCGCTTTCGCGAGCAAGCCCGCTCCCACATTGAATCTGTGGTGTTCATCAATCATATGCGCGACACCACAACCCCTGTGGGAGCGAGCTTGCTCGCGATTGCATTGGACCAGCAACATCGCAGTTGGCTGATACATCGCTATCGCGAGCAAGCTCGCTCCCACATTGGGTCTGTGGTGTTCATGAATCATGTGCCCTACACCCAACTCCTATGGGAGCGAGGTGTCAGGCAGAGGCTGCGCCAACCCCCACGGTGGTACGCAGCCGCCCTTCCAGCCGGCGCTTGAGCCCACGGGATTCGATCAGCAGCTTCGAACCCTTGCTGGCGTTCGCCCGGCCCCATTCTTCCAGCAACTCCAGGCAGGAGTGATCGATGTAGCTCAGGTTATTGAGCGGCACATGCACGGTCGCGCCTGTCGGTATGGTGCCCAGCACCTGGGTCAGCGCCGGTACCTTGAGGAAGGTGGCCGCCCCGACCAGTCGCAGTTCCATCTCGCCTTCCTGGGGCAGGTCGATCAGGCTGATTTTCAGGCGCGAGGCTTTCCAGGCCAGTTTCACCAGGGTCAGGCCGAAGCCGATCAGCACACCGGTCAGCAGGTCGGTGAAGATGATCGCCAGCGCCGTTGCGGCGTAGGTGAACATCGGCATCCGGCCATAACGACCCAGGCTGCGAAACGCCTTGAGGTCCACCAGTTTGAAACCGGTGTAGACCAACACACCCGCCAGGCTTGCCACCGGAATGCTTTGCAGCACGCTGGACAGCAACAGCACGAACAGCAACAACCACAGGCCGTGGAAAATCGTCGACATCCGCGTGGTGGCCCCGGCCTGGACGTTGGCCGAGCTGCGCACGATCACCCCGGTCATCGGCAAGGCGCCGAGCAGGCCGCAGAGCATGTTGCCGATCCCTTGCGCCGACAGCTCCCGATCGAAGTCCGCACGCTCACCACTGTGCATGCGATCGACGGCGGCCGCCGACAGCAGGGTTTCGGCGCTGGCGATGAAGGCGACCGCGAATGCGGCGACCAGCAGCGTCGGGTCGGCCAGGTTCAACAGGTCTGCCGGGCGCAGCCAATCAATAGCTTCGGCCAGGTTCTCCGGCACTTCCACGCGCTTGACCTGCAAGGCCAGCAGCAGGCTGGCGACGGTCGCCAAGCCGACACCCAGCAAGGCGCCAGGGACGAAGCGCAGGCTGTGGGGACGAAATTTTTCCCACAGCCACATCACCGCAATCGTCGACAGGCCGAGCAGGCCGGCCTGCCAGCCGAAGGACGGCAAGGCCTGGGCCACCGCCGCCGGGAACGCCGCGAGGTTATCCAGCCCTGAGGGCTTGGGCGCGGCGTCGAGCATCACATGGACCTGGGACAACACGATCAGCACGCCGATACCCGCCAGCATGCCGTACACCACCGCAGGCGCCGTGACCCGGAACCAGCAACCGAGGCGAAAACGCCCGGCCAACAATTGCAGAAGACCGGCCAGCAACAGGATCGGCCCGAGCATTGCCACGCCATGCTGGCGTACCAGTTCGAAGACCAACACCGCCAACCCGGCGGCCGGGCCGCTGACTTGCAGCTTGGAGCCGGCCAGAAAACCGACTACCAGACCGCCGATGATGCCGGTGATCAGGCCTTTGGCCGGTGGCAGGCCGGAGGCGATGGCAATGCCCATGCACAAGGGCAGCGCCACCAGGAACACAACCACCGAAGCCAGTAGCTCCCGTGGCAGAACAGCTTTTAATTGAGCAGCACGCATGGCGACTCTCCCGAAGTTTTCTTCAGGCATGGCGAAGCCCTACCGCGCAAATGGCGGCAAGGCTTGAACCACACAAGTTTAAGAGTGGTTAGAAGCGCGCTTTGGGCGTCGCCACCGGTATCGGATGGCTGCCATCGAGCGGCAGGAAACGTCCCTGGTCCGCGTCAAAGGCTTTGATCTCGCTGGTCTCGATGTTGTACACCCAGCCATGGATGAACAACTGACCGCTGGCCATGCGCGACGCGACCGAGGGATGCGTTCGCAAATGCTGCAATTGCGCGATCACGTTCTCTTCGGTGAGGATGGGCATGGTCTGTTTTTCATCGCCGCACGGACAGTTGTCGTGGACCATGGTCTTGGCCACTTCGGCGTGGCGCAGCCAGGCTTTTACCGTGGGCATTTTTTCCAGGGTGTCGGGGTTGAGCACCGCACGCATGGCGCCGCAATCGGAATGGCCGCAGACAATGATGTGCTGCACGCCGAGGGCCAGCACGGCGTATTCGATGGCGGTGGAGACGCCGCCGTTCATTTGCCCATAAGGCGGCACGACGTTGCCGACGTTGCGGGTCACGAACAGGTCGCCGGGGGAGCTATGGGTGATCAACTCGGGCACGATGCGCGAATCGGCGCAGGTGATGAACATCGCCCGGGGCGCTTGGGCGGTGGCGAGTTTCTTGAAGAGTTCTTCCTGTTGCGGAAAGATCTCGTGATGGAAATGCAAAAAGCCGTCAACAATATGCTGCAGCGCTGCATCGGCGGTTTCCGCCTCGGGTTGGGCTGAAGCCGACGCAGCCAACGGCTGTTTATCCTTGTCACTCATGATTCATCCTCTTTGACGGTATGACGCCAGTGGCTGGTTAAAAAACATCCAGGTCGAGATGTTCGACCCGTCAGTCACTCGCTGAACAAGGTAGCGGCCGAAACTTAACTCAAACTGAAATCGAAGGCTCTAGGACAACGATTCCAGGGGTGGCGAAACACTGGCGCAGATCATGTCCAGTGGCCTTTACAGGGTCAACTTTAATCAAATCAACGACATCTGTCGGCCCGGCGGACAGAAGGCATCGCAGTCAAGATTGTATCCGTCACGGCGCTCCAGCCCCAGGCGCTTGAGTGCCTTGGCAAATCGCTGGGCCAGCAGGTCGGCGAACGGGCCTTCGCCGCGCATCCGCGCACCGAAGCGGCTGTCATACAGTTCGCCACCGCGGCTCTGGCGCACCAGGCTCAGCACATGGGCGGCGCGTTGTGGGTAGTGCACCTGCAACCATTCCTCGAACAGCGGCGCGACTTCCAGCGGCAAGCGCAGCATGACGTAGGCGGCATTCTGCGCGCCGGCGGCGTGGGCTTCGGCCAGCAGGCTCTCGATCTCGCTGTCGTTGATCATCGGGATCATCGGTGCACACAGTACCCCCACGGCAATGCCCGCCTCGCGCATGACCTTGATCGCCCGCAGCCGCGCCTTGGGCGCCGCCGCACGGGGTTCGAGAATGCGCTTGAGTTCATCGTCCAGGGTGGTGAGGCTGATCATCACGTGCACCAGGCGCTGTTGCGCCAGCTCGGTCAGCAGGTCCAGGTCGCGCAGGATCAGCGAACCCTTGGTGACGATGGTCACCGGATGCCGATAACGCAGCAGCACCTCGAGAATCCGGCGGGTTATCCGCTGTTCGCGTTCGATAGGCTGATAGGGATCGGTGTTGGAACCCAGTGCGATCGGCGCGCACTGATAACCGCGCCGGGACAATTGCTCTTCCAGCACATCGGCGGCATTGGTCTTGGCGATCAGCTTCGTTTCGAAATCCAGCCCCGGCGACAGGTCCCAATAGGCATGGCTGGGCCGTGCGTAGCAGTAGATGCAACCGTGTTCACAGCCTCGGTACGGGTTGATCGAGCGGTCGAACGGAATATCGGACGAGGTGTTGCGGGTAATGATGGTCTTCGCCGTTTCGATGCGCACCTCGGTGCCTTGGGTCGGCGGGACTTCCTGGTACCAGCCGTCATCTTCGGCCACCGAGCGACTCGGGGCGAAGCGGTTGTGCGGGTTGGTCGCGGTGCCGCGGCCGCGCGGTGGAAGGGAGGCTGGCATGGGAATACTCCGATAGCTGTATGTGCATACAGTATTCGCTGTGTTCGATTAAGACCAGTGCCATTGAGCAGCCCAAATACCGGATAGGCGTTCACAACGCTTTGACGTTCTGCTCACAGGCTTTTAACCGGAGCGAGCCGACACTGAGCCTCTCGTGTTTCTTCGTACTCGGTCGTCCGTGCATGCTCAAGCTCTGTTCCCATTCGTTGTTGTGCCTGGCCTTGCTCACCGGGCTGGCCGAGGCACCCGCCCAAGCGGCCGATTCCATTGATGCGAGGCCCGCTGAATGGGCGCAGCCGGTGGCAAAGGACTACAACCTCTATCAGATGTCTCCGACGCTTTACCGCAGCTCCCTGCCGGACGGCGGGACGTTGCCCTGGCTGACGAAGCTCAGGATCGGCACGGTCATCAACTTTCTGCCGGAGTCGGACCAACGCTGGCTGTCCACCCCCGGCATCGAGCAAGTGCAGTTGCCCTATCGCACCAACCATGTCGACGACAGCGACATACTCAGGGCCTTGCGCGCTGTCCAGACGGCCGAAGCCAAGGGGCCGGTGCTGATGCACTGCAAGCACGGCTCGGACCGCACCGGGCTGGTGGCCGCCATGTACCGGGTGGTGGTCCAGGGTTGGAGCAAGGAGGACGCGTTGAACGAGATGACCGAAGGTGGCTTCGGTGACAGTCATCACTTCAAGGACGGCGTGCGCTACATGATGCAGGCCGATGTCGACAAACTCCGCACGGCGCTGGCGAACGGCGATTGCAGCACCAGCGTCTTTGCCCTTTGCTCTCTGGAGAGTTGGGTCAACTCGACCACCACGGCCCATCACCTTGATCCTCAGGCTGTGCTTCCAGAGCGCTGATCGGTCATGTGGCTAAAAACGCCTGGATCGATTCGAACAACGGTCGCGTATCGCCCGGCTCGAAAATCGTCTCGCGCAACGCCCGCCCGGTTTGCGGATTGAACAGCCCGTCGCGCTGGAATTTTTGGAAGACGCTATTCGCCAGTTCTTTCGACCAGGCGTAGGCGTAGATCCCGGCGCCATAGCCGGTCACCAGATAGTCCAGGCCATTGGGCCAGCGTTCGGTGGCGGACACGGGCAGGTGGCCGACGTGTGCGCTGACTTGATCGAACACGTCTTGAGCCGTACGTCCGTCGCCGTGGTGATGGTGCACCTGCATGTCAAACAACGCATCGCGCAAGAACGCGGCAAACCCCCAACTGGTCTGGGTATTGAGGTAGACCAGCAACTGATCGGCAATCCTGTCCGGCAGTGGCTTCCCGGTTTGGTGGTGTTTGGATATACGAATCAGACATGGCTTGGAAAAGCACCATCGCTCGAACAGGACTCCGGTAAATTCCGCCGTATCCCTGGACAGTTCGGTAATGCCCGAAACATCACGATACTCAGCCCGGGTCAGCAAGTGGTGCAAGCAATGGCCGAATTCATGAAAGAGGATGCGTAGTTGCCGATGATCCAACAGGACAGGATTGGCATCTGAGGCGCGTGGTAACCAGCCATGTAGAACGGCAATGGGATGCCGCGGGCGGCCCTCGGCGGTGACGCGACGATTTCGCAAGGTGGTGGTATTGGGGAAGCCTTGTTCGTTCTCATCCTCGAACGGGTCGAAATAGAGATAGCCTAGGGTCTCGTCCCGCTCGCGAATTTCAAAAAGGCTTACGTCGGGATGCCAAGTAGCCACGTCCTTACGCTCGATGATGTCCACGCCGAACAGGTCCCTTGCGATCAGCGTCAGCTGCAAAAACGTGGCATCCAGCGCAAACCAGGCTCTGACGCTTTGTTCTGAAACACCAGCCGCCTGCCGACGAAGCTTTTCTGCCAGGTATGGATAATCCCAGGGCTGTAGCTCGCTGAAACCTTGTGTTGTGGCAAATGCCTCCAGTTGTTGAGCGTCCCGGATAAACACGCTTTGCTGTTGTTTGAGTTGTTCCTGCAAGAACATCAGGACCTGTTCGGGCGACTCGGCTTGCTCTGGTTCGATCGCCATTTGGGCATAACTCGAATAGCCCAGCAAGGTAGCGTAGTGATGACGGTCCCTGAGCAATTGCCGGAGCACTTCACCGTTGTCGAATATGCCGGCGTGCGGTCCTTGATCCGATGCGCGAGTGCTGTAGGCCACGTACATTTGCTTACGCAAAAGGTGATTGTCGGCGTAACAGGTGACGATGCGAAACGACTCTTCATTGAGCGTCAGCAACCACCCCGTGTGTCCAGCATCGCGCGCCTGGTCGGCCATGCGTTGTTTGAACGACGACGGCAGGCCGCTCAATCGGGTTTCATCGTCAAACGCTGTGCGCCAGGCTTTATTGGCCTCGTACACATGTTCCAGGAACAGCATCTGAGCGCTTTGGATGCGCAGCTTCAGGTCTTTCAGGCCTGTCTGCGTGGTGTCGGCCAATCCGTTGCGACGAAACTGTCGGAGGATTTTTTCCAGCGTTCTTTTTCTCGCCAGGGTGAAATGCCGGGCTATCGGGCTGTTCGCCAACCGCTGATAAAGCTGAAACAGTTCGGGGTTGTGTTTGAGCGATCGCTGGAAATCCTGTAGTCGTTCGCTGCAGTCCAGCGAAGCCTGCACCCAGTCGTCACCGATCCTGTTCCAGGCCAGACGCTCCAGCACATAACCGAAGCCCTTCAACCGGGCGTGAATCTCGTCCATTGCCAACACGAGGTCGTCCCAGGTGGGAAACGGTGTCTGGGTCCTGATGATCTCGGCCACTTGAGCGCGACTCTCGGCAATGATCTGGTCGAGGGCCGGCGAAAAATGCCGGGCTTGGATCTGGGAAAAAGGCGGCAGGTCATGGGCCTGCAACAGCGGATTGTCATCGGTGGGCATCGGAAGCCTTCCATGGACTGAACGGGATGAACAGTCTGGGCAGGCCGGTGTGCGGCAGGGCGATATATATGTATCGCTTCCGGGCCGTGGGGCCCGGAAGGTGATACCGGATCATTCAGTCGGTTTTTTTCTTCAACTTGGGATTGGGGAAAAACTGCACCGCCTGGACCTTGGCGTCCGGCACCTTGAGCGCCGAGGTGTTGACCCGGGTGCCCAATTCCTTGGGCACCGACAGGCCTTGCTCGTTGAGCGTGTCGGAATAACCGCAGGCCACGCACTCGCGGTGCGGTACGCCGTCTTCGTTCCACATCATCAATTTGTCCGGCTCGCTGCAGGCCGGGCAGACCGCCCCGGCGATAAAGCGTCGTTTGGTAATCACAGGCCCCTCGCTCATGCTGCCGCGTCCTCGGTCAGGCCGCTATGGCGCAAGAGTGCGTCAATCGACGGCTCACGGCCACGGAAGTCGACGAACAGCACCATCGGTTCCTGGGAGCCGCCACGGGCCAGGATCGCCTCGCGGAAGGCGCGACCGGTGTCGGCATTGAGCACGCCGTCTTCCTCGAATTTGGAGAAGGCATCGGCCGACAATACTTCCGCCCATTTGTAGCTGTAGTAGCCCGCCGCATACCCGCCGGCGAAGATGTGGGCGAAGCTGTTGGGGAAGCGGTTGTAGGCCGGTGGACGCATGACCGACACCTCGTCGCGCACGCCTTCGAGTACTTGCAGCACGCTGCGGCCATCGCCGTGGGTGGCGTGCAGCTCGAAGTCGAACAGCGAGAACTCCAGCTGACGGACCATCATCAGGCCGGACTGGAAGTTTTTCGCCGCGAGCATTTTTTCCAGCAGGTCCTGGGGCAGTGGTTCACCGGTTTCGTAGTGGCCGGAAATCAGCGCCAGGCCTTCGGGTTCCCAGCACCAGTTCTCCATGAACTGGCTCGGCAGCTCCACGGCATCCCAGGCCACGCCGTTGATGCCGGACACGCCGGCGTGTTCGACACGGGTCAGCAGGTGGTGCAGGCCATGGCCGAACTCGTGGAACAGGGTGGTGACTTCATCGTGGGTCAGCAGCGCCGGCTTGCCGCTGTCGGCCGGGGTGAAGTTGCACACCAGGTTGGCGACCGGGCTTTGCAGCACGCCGTCGAAGGTGCGCCGACGGTCGCGGGCGCCGTCCATCCAGGCACCGCCACGCTTGTTGGCGCGGGCATAGAGGTCGAAGAAGAAGCGGCCGACGTGCTGGCCGTTCTCCTTGATTTCGAACAGGCGCACGTCCGGGTGCCAGCTGTCGAAGCCTTTCAGTTCGGCGATCTCGATGCCGTAGAGGCGCTGCACGATGGCGAACAGGCCGCTCAGTACCTTGTCGATCGGGAAGTAGGCGCGCAGGGCTTCCTGGGCCACGCTGTAACGCTGCTGGCGCAGTTTTTCACCGTAGAAACCGCTGTCCCAGCTTTGCAGGTCGGGGCAGCCCTGTTCGGCGGCGAAGGCTTTGAGCTGCTCCAGGTCCAGGGCGGCGAACGGCTTGCTGCGCTTGGCCAGGTCCCGCAGGAAACTGAGGACCTGATCGCTGGATTCGGCCATCTTGGTCGCCAGGCTCAACTCGGCGAAGTTGGCGAAACCGAGCAGTTGGGCCAGTTCCTGGCGCAGGTCGAGGATCTGCTCCATCACCGGGCCGTTGTCGTTCTGCCCGGCATTTGGGCCTTGGTCCGAGGCGCGGGTGCAGTAGGCGGCGTAGACTTCTTCACGCAGGGCGCGGTCTTCGGCGTAGGTCATCACCGCGTAATAGCTGGGGAATTCCAGGTTGATCAGCCAGCCGTCGAGTTCTTTGGCCTGGGCGGCCGCAGCCATTTGCGCCTTGGCCGAGTCGGTCAGGCCGGCGAGGGCGGCCTCGTCGGTGACGTGCTTGGTCCAGGCCTGGGTCGCGTCCAGCAGTTGATTGGAGAAACGGCTGCCCAGCTCGGACAGTTTGCTCTGCACCTCGGCGTAGCGCTTCTGCTGCTCGGGCGGCAAGTCGATGCCCGACAGGCGGAAATCGCGCAGGGAGTGTTCCAGGATGGTTTTCTGCGCCACGTCGAAGCCGGCGGCTTCCGGGCTGTTTGCCAAGGCTTCGAAGGCCTGGAACAGCTCGCGGTTCTGGCCCAGTTCGGTGGAGTAGGCACTCAGCGCCGGCAGGCAGGCCTCGTAGGCCTCGCGCAGTTCCGGGCTGTTGCGCACGGCGTTGAGGTGACTGACCGGGCTCCAGGCCGCGCCCAGGCGATCATTGAGTTCGTCCATCGCCAATACCAGGCCGGCCCAGGTAGGCTGCTGGACTTGGGTCTTGAGGAGTTCGGCAATGGCCGCACGGTTATCAGCCAGGATCTGCTCGATGGCCGGTTGCACGTGCTCGGCACGGATCGCCGAGAATGGCGGCAGGTCATAGGGCTGCAAAAGAGGGTTGTTCACGCTCACGGTCGACACCTTGGCTGGAAGAAACATCGGCCCATCTTAATTACAATCGGCGCTCACCGCAGCTAGCAGCGCCTATCACCGGATAAGAGAGAGCCTATCGTGACCCTTCGCACGTACCAGAACCACAGCCCACGGCTTGCCCGTGGTGCTTTTGTCGACAGCACCGCGGTGGCGATCGGCGACGTCGAAATCGGCGAAGACAGCTCCGTCTGGCCGCTGACGGTCATTCGCGGCGACATGCACCGCATCCGTATCGGTGCGCGTACCAGCGTCCAGGATGGTTGCGTGCTGCACATCACCCATGCCGGGCCCTTCAATCCGGAGGGTTTCCCGTTGCTGATCGGCGACGACGTGACCATCGCCCACAAGGTCATGCTCCATGGTTGCTCGGTGGGCAGCCGGATCCTGATCGGCATGGGCAGCATCGTCATGGACGGCGCGGTGGTCGAAGATGATGTGATCATCGGTGCCGGCAGCCTGGTGCCGCCGGGCAAACGCCTGGAAAGCGGCTTTTTGTATGTGGGCAGCCCGGTGAAACAGGTCCGACCGCTGACGGACAAGGAACGTGCGTTTTTCACCTACAGCGCGGCGAACTACGTGAAGCTCAAGGACCTGCATCTGGCTGAAGGTTACGACCGGCCTGAATCGCCCACCTAAGATGTCGAATGAACCGTTGTGGCGAGGGGATTTATCCCCGCTGGGCTGCGCAGCAGCCCCGAAGCCGACCACCGCAGTGTGCCAGGTTGTTACATTCAGTCTTTTGGGGGCTGCTGCGCAGCCCAGCGGGGATAAATCCCCTCGCCACAGTTTCATTCAGCCTGTTGAGTGAACTGCATGACCACCCAGGAACAGCCATGCACTACCAAACCGTACTCTTCGACCTCGACGGCACCCTCACCGACCCCCGCGAGGGCATCACCCGTTCGATCCAGTTTGCCTTGAGCAAGTTGGGCATCGACGAACCCGACCTGACCCGCCTCGAGCACTTCATCGGCCCGCCGCTGTTGCAGGCCTTCATGCAGTTCTATGACTTCGACGAAGCGAAGGCCTGGGAGGCGGTGAATTTCTATCGTGAGCGATTCAAGGTCACCGGTCTTTATGAGAACCGTGTTTTCGACGGCGTGATGCCGCTGCTGGAAACCTTGGGCGGCCAAGGGCGCCAGTTGTACATCGCCACTTCCAAACCCTGGGTCTTCGCCCGGGAAATCGCCCGCCACTTCGACTTCGCCCGGCACTTCAAGGTGATCTACGGCAGCGAATTGGACGGCACCCGTACTAACAAAGTCGAGCTGATCGCCCACCTGCTGGCCGAAGAAGGCCTCGACCCGGCCAGCACCCTGATGATCGGCGACCGCAAACACGACCTGATCGGCGCCCACAGCAATGGCCTGGATGCGGCAGCGGTCGGGTATGGGTTTGGCAGCCACGAAGAGCTCCGCATCGAGCGCCCGGCGTATCACTTCCAGACGGTGGGTGAGTTGCATCAGGCGTTTTTGCGACGCTGACTGGATCGCCATCGCGAGCAAGCTCGCTCCCACAGTATTACGAGGCGCCCACAAAATCGGTTGCCTACACCACCCCCCTGTGGGGGCGAGCTTGCTCGCGATGGCGGCAGCCCATACCCCCCCAGCCTCAAGGCGTCCACTTGTGGCGAGGGAGCTTGCTCCCGCTGGGCGGCGCAGCCGTCGTAACCAGGCTGATGCGGTTTGATTGGACGCATGCGCCAGCCTTTTTGGGGAGGCTTCGCCACCCAGCGGGAGCAAGCTCCCTCGCCACGAGGGTAGCCATGCCTGGCCCGACAAGGGTAGATGAAAGCGACGCTTCAGGCCCTGAACTGGCTGGGCGCCACGCCGCTCCAGCGCACGAAGGCATGGCGGAAGCTGGCGGTTTCGCTGAAGCCCAGGCGTTCGGCGATTCGATAGATTGGCAATTGGTCCTCGCAGAGCATCTGCTTGGCCCGCTCGAAGCGCAGTTCGTCCAGCAGTTCCTGGTAACTGCAGCCCAGGTCCTTGAGGTGGCGGCGCAAGGTGCGCGCCGAGCAGTTCATCTGTTCGGCCAGGCCTTCCAGGCCGGGGGCGGCGTCCAGTTGGGCGTCGAGCAACTGGCGGATCCGTCCCAGCCAGGCTTGGCGTCCGGTGAACTCGGTGTTCTGTCGGCGACAGCGTTCGGCCATGGCGTGATGGGTGATGGGGTCGGCCAGGGGCAAGGGTTGGTCGAGCCAGTGGCGGTCGAAGGCGAACGCGTTATCGACGCTGTCGAAGCGCACCGGGCAGTCGAAGAGCGCGGTGTAGTGCGCCTGGTAATCGGGCGCCGGGTGTTCGAAGCGCGCAGCGTGCAAGGGCAACGCATGGCCGAGGAGGTCATTGCAGATCACCTTCAGCGAAACCATGCAGAACTCGGCATTGAACACCGCCAGGGCCGGGTTCTCCCGATAATCGCTGGCGCTGAACCAGATGTGCTTGCCATCGTCGTCCAGACTCAGTTCGAAGAGTGTTCCCAACAGCGCCGGATAACGCAGTGCCAGGCGCAAAGCGTCACCTAAGGTGGCACTGGTGAGCAGGGCATAGCCGAGCATGCCGTAGGACGAAACGTGCATGCGCAGGCCCAGTTCCAGGCCGATGTCGCGCTTGAGGGCCACGGCGTTGGCGCAGACCTGCATCTCCTGGTTGGTGGTGATGCGCGTATCGGCCCGGCTCAGGTCCGCCGCGCTGATGCCGCTGCCAGCCAACAAGGCATCGCTGGGCAACCCTGCGCTTTTAAAGGTGCTCAGCACCAGTGAGACGGCGTTGAGGGTGGTGAGGTGGGAATGAAGCATGTCCGTTTCCAGCCTGGGGGAGCTGGAAACGGAGCAAGTTATATGCCGGGTAAAAATCGGAAGTTCAACACAACCTCTAATGTGGGAGTGAACCTGTGGGAGCAAAGCTTGCTCGCGAAGAATGATGACGCGACCTTACAGTTGATCCGTGTCGCCTGCATCGCGAGCAAGCTTTGCTCCCACAAGAGCCCCTCCCACAGGTTTTTGCAGTGTCTAAGCTCAGCTCAGCTCGCCGCACAGGTCCAGTTCTACCAGCCGCCGAACCTCTTCCACCGGCAGGCCGGCGCCAATCAACGCCTGCAACTTGCCGAACGCGGCCTCGCGGGTCATGCCGCCGCCGGACAGCACGCCGACACCGCGCAAGCGGCTACCGGCTTCATACACGTCCAGCTCGACGCCCCCTTCATGGCATTGGGTTACCGCCACGACCACTACGCCGCTGTCCCGCGCCCGCTCGAGGCTGGCGAGGAAGGCCGGGTTGTCGCTCGGCCCGGTGCCGCTGCCGTAGCACTCCAGCACCAGGCCCTGGATACCGCTGCCGAGCAGGCCATCGAGGATCTGTGCACTGATGCCGGGAAACAGCGGCAGCGCCGCGATGTTCGCCAGTTGCTTGGGCTGGTTGTAGTTCAACTGCGCCGGCAACGAGGAGGCTTTGACGCCACCGCCCTGGCGTTCCAGGCGCTTGAACGGGTGACGACCGAAGCTGCGCACCTTCGCGCAACGGGTCGGCGCCAGCAGCTCACCATGGAAGTACAGGTGTACGCCCGGCGCCAGGCCCTGGCCGAGGGCGACCAGCGCGCCGCTGAGGTTTTCCCAGGCGTCGCTGTCGGTCACGCCGGCGGGCAGCATCGAGCCGGTGAAGCAGACCCGCGCATGCAGGCCCAGCAGTTGGAAGCTCATCGCCGCCGCGCTGTAGGCCAGGGTGTCGGTGCCGTGCAGGATCAACACGCTGTCGCAGCCCTGCACGTCCACGGCATCGACCACCGCTTCGCGCAGTTGCTGCCAATAGGCCGGGGTCATGTTGGCGCTGTCGATCAGCGGCGACATTTCCCGGAAGCGCCATTGCGGCACGACGAGTTCGGGTTGGCTGTGCAGGTAGTCGCGCATCCGCGCTTCGAAACCGGATGCCGGGGCCAGGCCGTGGGCGCTGGCCTGCATGCCGATGGTGCCGCCGGTGTAGAGCACCATGACGTGCTGGGCGGCAGGGTAGGTCAAGGAATTCATGGTTGTTCTCCGAGGACGAAAACGGCAGCTTGGGTCAGCCGCCACAACATAAGGCCGAGCATGACGCCGACCTTAGGTTGTGTCACGCCGGGCGCAGGGGATGCGCCCGGTTTTTTCCAAACAGCTTATTACCGATCAGCGTTGCGCTGCGGCCACGCCAGCAGTCGCGGCGTCAGGCTTGGTAACCGGTGCCGACGGGGTAGCTGGCCATGCGTTGCGGTCCAGGTCCAGGTCCGGGAACTTGCTGGAGTCGAACACAGGTACCTTGATGCCGGCCGAACGCTGGTCATCGTAGTCACGCAGGATGCGCATGCCGACCTTGAACAGCAGGAACAGCGCGATCAGGTTCACGAACGCCAGCAGGGTCATGGTGATGTCGGCGAACGCGAACACGGTGCCGAGGTTTTCGATGGCGCCCCAGAAAATCAGGACCAGGACCAGCGCACGGTAGCCCATCAGGACCTTGCGATTGTCACCCATCATGAAGCGCAGGTTGTTCTCGCCCAGGTAGTAGTTGTAGAGGATCGAGGTGAACACGAACAACGACAGGGCCACGGAGATGAATATCCGGCCCCAGTCACCCACGACGGCCGCCAGGGAGTTCTGGGTCAGGGCAATGCCGTCGCCTTCGAAGCCCGGGGTGTAGAAGCCCGACAGCAGGATCAGCAGCGCGGTGCAGGTGCAGATCACGAAGGTGTCCAGGAACACGCTGAACGCCTGGACTACGCCTTGGGCGACCGGGTGTTCGACCGACGCGACGGCGGCGACGTTAGGCGCACTGCCCAGGCCGGCTTCGTTGGCGAACACGCCACGCTTGACGCCCATGACGATGGCGCTGCCGATCAGGCCGCCGAAGGCTTGGTCCAGACCGAAGGCGCTCTTGACGATGGTCGCCAGCATGCCCGGTACGTGTTCGAACTGCAGCACGATCACGTAGAGGGTCACGGCGATATACGCCAGGGTCTTGACCGGTACCAGCAGGTCGGCAACCTTGGCGATGCGCTTGATTCCGCCGATGAACACCAGGCCCAGCAGCACCGCCAGGCCGAGGCCGGTGTAGGTGGTGTCAAAGCCGAAGGCGTTGTTCAGGGAATGGGTAACCGCGTGGGCTTGCAGGCCGTTGAAGGCGAAGCCGAAGGTGACCAGCAGCAGGAACGCCATGATCATGCCCAACCAGCGTTTCTGCAGGCCGTGCTGGATGTAATAGGACGGGCCGCCACGATACTGGCCTTCGGAGTCGCAGCGCTTGTAGAGCTGGCCGAGGGAGCACTCGAAGAAGCTGCTGGACATACCGACCAGAGCGGTTACCCACATCCAGAACACCGCACCAGGACCGCCGAGGGTCACGGCGATGCCGACACCGGCGATGTTGCCCGCGCCGACACGGCCGGCCAGGCTGAGCATCAGGGCCTGGAAGGAACTGAGCTGGTCAGTGCTGCTTTTCAGGCTGTCACGGAACACCGTGAACATGTGGAAGAAGTGACGGAACTGGACGAAACGCGAGCGGATCGTGAAGTAGCTTCCGAGCCCGACAATGAGCACGATCAGCACTTTCCCTGAGAGGAAGTCGTTGATGACTTCGAGCATGAGTATTCCTCGCTGTTTTTTGTTTAAGCAAATGCTGGCCATTTGGAAACATCGCGTTACATCGGTCGGCGCGCGGCCCGACAGGTGAGGCGAAGTTTCGTCCCGGTCCATTTTCGCGGGTTTGTTATTAGTTCGGTTTTCGCATGTTTAAGGGTCTCGTTGCGGACGACCGCTCATGCGAAGAGGGGCGGCACTATACCTATCAGTGCGGTGCCCGTCTGCACAGTTGTGGTGCGTCCGACGAAGCGGACCCTTTGAAACACCTGGCCTTACGGTCAGGTTCTTGTGGGGGAAAGCCTGCTCGCGTTGGCTGGCGACGCGGTTTACAACGGGCAGCGCGTCGTCGTTTATCGCGAGCAGGTTCCTTCCCACAGGTTCGGTCATCCTTTGCGGCTATCAATTAAAAAAAGGGCTTGGGGAAGATCCCCAAGCCCTCAAAAGGTGAGAGGTGTCTAGTCCCTCGACCTGGTGAGCGGTGGCCGTGTCGATCACGCTTTGAGCGGGACCAGACGCGGAGCAATCATGTTTTCCGGGCGCAGGATGTCGTCGAGCATGGCGTCGTCGAGCAAGCCTTCTTCGCGCACCAGTTCCAGCACGCCGCGGCCACTTTCCAGGGCAACACGGGCGATGCGGGTGGCGTTTTCATAGCCGATGTACGGGTTCAGGGCGGTGACCAGGCCAATCGAGTGCTCGACCAGTTCACGGCAGCGCGCTTCGTTGGCGGTGATGCCGACGATGCAGTGCTCGCGCAGCATGTCCATGGCCCGTTGCAGCAGGCGGATCGAGTCGAAGATCTTGAAGGCGATCAGCGGTTCCATCACGTTCAGTTGCAGTTGGCCGCCTTCGGCTGCGATGGTCAGGGCCAGGTCGTTGCCGATGATCTGGAATGCCACCTGGTTGACCGCTTCCGGGATTACCGGGTTGACCTTGCCGGGCATGATCGAGCTGCCTGGCTGGCGGGCCGGCAGGTTGATTTCGTTGATGCCGGTGCGTGGGCCGCTGGACAGCAGGCGCAGGTCGTTGCAGATCTTCGACAGCTTGACCGCGGTGCGTTTGAGCATGCCGGAGAACAGCACGAAGGCACCCATGTCGGAGGTGGCTTCGATCAGGTCGGCGGCCGGGACCAGCGGCTGGCCGCTGATGGTCGCCAGGCGCTGCACGGCCAGGGCCTGGTAGCGCGGGTCGGCGTTGATGCCGGTGCCGATGGCGGTACCGCCCAGGTTCACTTCGGTGAGCAGTTCAGGCGCCAGGGTTTTCAGGCGCGCCAGGTCTTCGCTCAGGGTGGTGGCGAAGGCGCGGAATTCCTGGCCTAGGGTCATCGGCACGGCGTCTTGCAGCTGGGTGCGGCCCATTTTCAGGACGTGGCTGAATTCTTCACCCTTGGCCGCGAACGCCTGGATCAGGCTGTCGAGGCTGGCCAGCAAGGCGTCGTGACCCAGCAGCAGACCCAGGCGGATCGCGGTCGGGTAGGCGTCGTTGGTGGACTGCGCCATGTTCACGTCGTTGTTGGGGTGCAGGTACTGGTACTCGCCTTTCTGGTGGCCCATGGCCTCCAGCGCGATGTTGGCGATGACTTCGTTGGCATTCATGTTGGTCGACGTGCCGGCGCCGCCCTGAATCATGTCCACCACGAATTCTTCGTGGAAGTCGCCACGGATCAATCGTGCACAGGCTTCGCTGATGGCGGCGTGCTTGGCTTCGCTGAGCTGGCCCAGTTCGCGGTTGGCGTCAGCGGCAGCCTGTTTGACCATTGCCAGACCGACCACCAGTTTAGGGTAATGCGAGATCGGGACGCCGGAGAGACGGAAGTTGTTCACCGCTCGTAGGGTCTGGATGCCGTAATACGCTTGCGCTGGTACTTCGAGTACGCCAAGCAGGTCTTTTTCTGTGCGGAATGATGCAGCGGAGGACATGACGGAAATCATCTCGATAAGGACCCGGTCTGAGCCGGAACGCTGTGGATCCTAGGCTCTGGGAGAAAATAGGGCCAATGCTGTTAAACACTGGCCTATGCATATTCGGCATAATGCCGGTGTGACGCCGACGGTGCGGCGAACGTGTGACCTGTTTTGGTGCGTGTAGGGGAGGACGTGATGAATCTTGAAAGCAAATGGCTTGAGGACTTCAGTGCCCTGGCCGCTACCCGCAGTTTTTCCCAGGCGGCCGAGCGGCGTTTCGTGACGCAGCCGGCGTTCAGCCGACGGATCCGCAGCCTTGAGGCGGCGCTGGGGCTGACCCTGGTCAATCGTTCACGTACGCCCGTCGAGCTGACGGCAGCGGGGCAGTTGTTCCTGGTGACGGCGCGTACGGTGGTGGAGCAACTGGGCGAAGTGCTGCGCCATTTGCATCACCTGGAAGGCGGCCAGGGCGAAGTCATCCAAGTGGCCGCCGCCCACTCCCTGGCGCTGGGCTTCTTCCCGCGTTGGATCGCGCAATTGCGCAACGAAGGGATGAACATCGCCACGCGGCTGGTGGCGACCAACGTCGGCGACGCCGTCCACGCCCTGCGTGAAGGCGGCTGCGACCTGATGCTGGCCTTCTACGATCCGGATTCGGCCATGCAGATGGACCCGGAGATTTTCCCGTCGCTGCACCTGGGCCAGACCGAAATGCTCCCGGTGTGCGCCGCCGATGCCAGCGGCAACCCGCTGTTCGACCTTGAAGGCGAGGCCAGCGTGCCGTTGCTGGCCTACAGCGCCGGGGCGTTCCTCGGGCGTTCGGTCAACCAGTTGTTGCGCCAGCGGGCGCTGCGGTTCACCACGATCTACGAAACGGCCATGGCCGACAGCCTGAAAAGCATGGCCCTGGAAGGCCTGGGCATCGCCTGGGTGCCGCACCTGAGCGTACGCGCCGAACTGGCCCGGGGCGAACTGGTGATCTGCGGCGGCCCGCAATGGCACGTGCCCCTGGAGATCCGCCTGTATCGCTGCGCCCTGGTGCGCAAGGCCAATGTGCGACTGCTGTGGCGCAAGCTCGAGGGCGGCGCGGCGCAGGGTGCCATCGGATCCTGAAAACAACGCAGACCCTTTGTGGGAATGTCACGGATATCAGGCATCACAGAGCCCCTGTGGGAGCGAGCTTGCTCGCGATGACGGACTGACATTCAAAGTTGCATTGACTGACCTGTCGCTATCGCGAGCAAGCTCGCTCCCACAATGGATCAGCGCTATTCCCTCGCTGACCTGCAGGTCAATAAAACCGCCGCTTCACCGCAAACGACAGATGGTCGGCGAAAGTGCGTTTAACGCACCATTTTCGGTATACTGCCCGGCCTTCGGTCGGTTCGCCCGGCCATAATTCGTACAACAAGCCACGCCGGTTTCCTGCGTGGCTTGTTGTTTTTTGACGCGCCTGCGGGCGCCCAGAGAGAAGAGGCACGACGATGAGTGCACTGGTTGGCGTGATCATGGGCTCCAAGTCCGATTGGTCCACCCTTAGCCACACCGCCGATATGCTGGAAAAGCTCGGCATCCCTTACGAGGTGAAAGTGGTCTCCGCCCACCGTACCCCGGACCTGCTGTTCCAGTACGCCGAAGAGGCCGAGGCGCGTGGCATTGAGGTGATCATCGCCGGTGCCGGTGGCGCGGCCCACTTGCCGGGCATGTGCGCGGCCAAGACCCACCTGCCGGTGCTGGGCGTGCCGGTCCAGTCGTCGATGCTCTCGGGCGTCGATTCGTTGCTGTCGATCGTGCAGATGCCAGCCGGCATCCCGGTCGCCACCCTGGCCATCGGCAAGGCCGGCGCGATCAACGCGGCCCTGCTATCGGCGAGCATCCTGGGCGCCAAGCATCCACAATTTCATACCGTGCTGAAAAAATTCCGCGCTGAGCAGACAGACAGCGTCCTGGACAATCCAGACCCACGCATTGCCTGAGGTTGTTGACGAATGAAGATCGGTGTAATCGGTGGCGGCCAGTTGGGTCGCATGTTGGCCCTGGCAGGTACGCCGCTGGGGATGAACTTCGCTTTCCTGGACCCGGCGCCGGACGCCTGTGCCGCGGCGCTGGGTGAACACCTGCGGGCTGACTATGGCGACCAGGATCACCTGCGCCAATTGGCCGATGAAGTCGACTTGGTGACCTTCGAATTCGAAAGCGTCCCGGCCGAAACCGTGGCCTTCCTGTCCCAGTTCGTCCCGGTCTACCCGAGCGCCGAAGCCTTGCGGATCGCCCGTGACCGCTGGTTCGAAAAGAACATGTTCAAGGACTTGGGCATCCCCACGCCGGCCTTCGCCGACATTCAGTCCCAGGCCGACCTGGACGCCGCCGTCGCCGCCATCGGCCTGCCGGCCGTGCTCAAGACCCGCACCCTGGGTTACGACGGCAAGGGCCAGAAAGTCCTGCGCACGCCTGAAGACGTGGTCGGTACGTTCGCCGAACTCGGCAGCGTGGCCTGCCTGCTGGAAGGTTTCGTGCCGTTCACCGGGGAAGTCTCGCTGATCGCCGTGCGTGCCCGCGACGGTGAGATCCGCTTCTACCCGCTGGTGCACAACACCCACAAGGACGGCATCCTCAAGCTGTCCGTCGCCAGCACCGATCATCCGTTGCAGGCCCTGGCCGAGGATTACTCCAGCCGGGTGCTCAAGCAACTCGACTATGTCGGCGTGATGGCGTTCGAGTTCTTTGAAGTGGACGGCGGCCTCAAGGCCAACGAAATCGCACCTCGGGTCCACAACTCCGGGCACTGGACCACCGAAGGCGCCGAGTGCAGCCAGTTCGAAAACCACCTGCGGGCGGTGGCCGGGCTGCCGCTGGGGTCGACCGCCAAGGTCGGTGAGAGCGCGATGCTCAATTTCATCGGCAAGGTCCCGGACAGCGACAAGGTCCTGGCGATTGCCGACTGTCATTTGCATCACTATGGCAAGGCGTTCAAGGTCGGGCGCAAGGTCGGCCACGCCAACCTGCGCTGCGCAGACCGGGCCACACTGGCCCAGCAGATCATCAAGGTCGAGACGCTGATCGCCGAACAATAATCTGGGACGGCGGTGGAACCATTCGTCGGCTAATCTCTCTCATGGCTAAGTGCCAAAGCCTGACCGGGCTTTGGCTTACTGACTTAACCAGAGGGGAATGCCATGGGAATCATCGGAACCATTTTTATCGGCTTGATCGTTGGCCTGCTGGCGCGCTTCCTGAAACCGGGCGATGACAGCATGGGCTGGATCATGACAATCCTGCTCGGTATCGGCGGTTCGTTGGCAGCCACTTATGGCGGCCAGGCCCTGGGCATCTACCAGGCCGGCCAAGGCGCTGGCTTTATCGGTGCCCTGGTGGGCGCGATCGTGTTGCTGGTGATCTACGGCCTGATCAAAAGAAACTGATCCAAATGCATCAAGGCCCCCTCTGCGTGGCGAGCAGAGGGGGCTAGAATGCTCGGCGTTTCACTTTTCATTCATTGCCGAGCCCTTTCATGCGCCGTCTAGTATTGACCCTTCTTCTGCTGGGCAGTGGCCTGGCCCATGCTGCCGAGCTGCCGGAAACCGACTGGCTCGAACTGATGCCCAAGTCGGACCAGAAAGCCCTCGAGGCCATGCCCGAGATCGACCACAACTCCCCGGAAGCCAACGGCACCTTCACTGAAAAAGGCGGCCTGAAGCAAAGCAAGGGCTTGCCGGCGGTGATGTATTCGACCAAGACCGTGGCGGCGATGAACGACAGGCACATCCGCATTGGCGGTTATCCGGTGCCGCTGGAAACCGACGCCAAGGGCCGCAGCACGCTGTTCTTTCTGGTGCCCTACCCCGGCGCTTGCATCCACGTCCCGCCACCGCCGCCTAACCAATTGGTACTGGTGCGCTATCCCAAGGGCCTGAAGCTGGACGACATCTACACGCCGCTCTGGGTGACGGGCACGCTGAAGATCGAAAAGGTCGACAACGACCTGGCGAGTGCGGCGTATGCGCTGGAGGCGGAGAAGGTTAGGGTGGTGCAGGAGGCGGATTTGTAACAGGCTATTGGCCCAACACAGATCCAATTGTGGGAGCGAGCTTGCTCGCGATGGCGGTGTATCAGTCGACGCGATGTTGACTGTCAGTCCGCTATCGCGAGCAAGCTCGCTCCCACAGTGGTCTTGCGGTGTCAGAGCGGCTTGCTGCCAATGCTCACACCCAAGGTATGACTGGCCTGCGGCAACAACGTCACCACATCGTCCATCACATTCGCCGTCTCGATGCACAGCATGCGCTGCCAGCCATCGTCGGCCATGTCGCTGAACGCCTTGGCGCGTTCGGTCCAGGGGTTCCAGATCACTGCCGAGCGCGAACCGCTGCTGGTCAGTTCGATCCGACGTTCCCACTGCGGATCAAGGATGCTCAGCTTCGGCGGGGTATTGAGGTAGATACGGTCGGTCTCGCCGGCAAAGTGCAGGTCGCCGGCCTGGGTGACGGTTTTCCAGTCGTCCAGGGTTTCGATATAGCTCAAGCCATCCACCCCTTCGACGTGCACATTGCGCACGTCGCTCACGGCAAAATAGCTGTGCAGCGCCTGGCTGAGGCTGACGGTTTCGCTGCCACGGTTATGGCTGGTGAGGCGGATGTGCAGTTGCTCGTCCATCACGATGGCCAGCGTCAGGTCCACCTGATGAGGCCAGCCCGAGAGGCCGTTTTCAGGATAGGGCAGCACGAACTCCACCTTGAGGCTTTCGCCTTCGGCTTCGATGCCCTTCAATTCCCAATCCATGGCCCGCACCAGACCGTGGGCGGTGGCCGGGTCGTTGCTCACGCGCATGGCCTGCACGCTGTCGGGGTTGCGCGTCAGGTTGCCGAACCACGGCCAGCACACCGGCACGCCCGCGCGGATGCTTTTGCCGGCCTTGAACGTGGCCTGGTCGTTGAGCCAGATCAGTGGCGGCTGGCCGTCCACTTGATAACTGAGGATGTGCGCGCCTTGCTGGGCCACCAGCAACTCGGCCTGACCGTGACGGATGCGCCAGGCGTTCAGTTCATCCAGTTTGACCGCTTCGACGTTGGGCGTAGGCATGTTGCAAATCTCGCTCGGTATCAGGGACTGCAATGGACCGCAAAACGGCCGCCGTGTTTAACGGGCGCGCGGCGGAACCGAGCGGGTACGCCCGCTGCCGTCGATGGCGACGAAGACAAAGACCGCCTCGGTCACCTTGCGCCATTCACTGGACAGCGGATCGTCGCTCCAGACCTCGACCATCATCTGGATCGAGCTGCGGCCGATTTCCAGCGCCTGGGTATAGAACGACAACTGCGCACCCACCGCCACCGGCACCAGGAACGCCATGCGATCGATCGCCACAGTGGCTACGCGTCCGCCAGCCACTTTGCTGGCCATGGCGGTGCCGGCCAGGTCCATCTGGGACACCAGCCAGCCGCCGAAAATATCGCCGAAGCCGTTGGTCTCGCGAGGGAGCGCGGTGATTTGCAGGGCCAGGTCGCCTTGCGGGATTGGATCTTCTTGTTCGAGCTCTATCATGCCGGGGGTGCCTCTGACCCGTAACGCTGTCTGGTACTTCAGGTGAATAGCCGTCTTTTTAAAAAACGATTCAGCCCGAACATACTGCGTTCGTCACGTTTTTCGTAAAGGCGTGCCAAAGGGAAACTCTGCGAAACCGGCTGGTTCTGGTACTACGTCACCAACGACGTTTTCGCACAGCAACCCCTTACAGAGTACTGCAAGGTTGCGAGTATATCGGGCGATAGACGTCGAGACGACCACTCGGTTCTGATTTCGACTGTCAAATACGCGCCTCTATGTGCTTTTTCGAACAATTTGCTATCGTGCCGAACCTGTCCAGGCCCCAACCCGTGTTGCCAGGGTTGCAGAACCGACTATAAGAGAAGCCCTTGCCATGACCACTGCGCCTTCGAGCACGGCGACACCCGCACAGCCGGCACGTCCATTGACTCGCAACGATTACAAGACCCTGTCGCTTTCAGCCCTGGGCGGTGCGCTGGAGTTCTACGATTTCATCATTTTCGTGTTCTTTGCCACCGTGGTCGGCAAATTGTTCTTTCCTGCCGAAATGCCTGAATGGCTGCGCCTGATGCAGACCTTCGGCATTTTTGCCGCCGGCTACCTGGCTCGGCCCCTGGGCGGGATCATCATGGCCCACTTCGGCGACCTGCTGGGGCGCAAGAAAATGTTCACCCTGAGCATTTTCATGATGGCTGTGCCGACCCTGATCATGGGCCTGCTGCCTACCTATGCGCAGATCGGCATGTGGGCGCCCATCCTGCTGCTGTTGATGCGCGTGATCCAGGGCGCGGCCATCGGCGGGGAAGTGCCGGGCGCTTGGGTATTCGTTTCCGAACACGTTCCGGCACGCCACATCGGCTATGCCTGCGGCACCCTGACCTGCGGCCTGACGGCGGGGATTCTGTTGGGTTCGCTGGTCGCCACGGCCATCAACAGTATTTATACGCCGGTGGAAGTGGCGGATTACGCCTGGCGGATTCCGTTCCTGATGGGCGGTGTGTTTGGCCTGTTTTCGGTGTACCTGCGGCGCTGGCTGCACGAAACCCCGGTATTCGCCGAACTGCAACTGCGCAAGGCCCTGGCCGAGGAAGTGCCGCTGCGGGCCGTGCTGCGTGATCATCGCGGTGCCATCGCCATTTCCATGCTGCTGACCTGGCTGCTGTCGGCCGGCGTCATTGTGGTCATCCTGATGACACCGACCGTGCTGCAGACGGTGTACCACTTCAGCCCGACCGTTGCATTGCAGGCCAACAGCCTGGCGATCGTGTTCCTGAGTTTCGGTTGCATCGGTGCGGGTGTGTTGGCCGACCGTTTCGGTGCCGGCCGGGTGTTTGTCTTCGGCAGCGGTTTGCTGATGATCACGTTCTGGACCTTTTACCACTGCCTGTTCGACCACCCCGAGTGGCTGTTCCCGCTGTATGCCTTGAGTGGCTTGCTGGTGGGCACCATCGGCGCGGTGCCGTATGTCATGGTCAATGCCTTCCCGGCCGTGGTGCGCTTCAGCGGCCTGTCGTTTTCCTACAACCTGGCTTACGCGATCTTCGGCGGGTTGACGCCGATGATCGTGACCTTGCTGTTGAAGGAGAGCTCGATGGGGCCGGCGTATTACGTGGCGGCCATCTGTGGGATCGGGATTGTGGTGGGCGGGTATCTCTGGAAGAAGGGTCGCTAGGCGGCGCCGAACAGCCTTTGTGGCGAGGGGATTTATCCCCGCTGGGCTGCTAAGCAGCCCCCAATGGCTGGATTGGGACCAGCCTGATACACCGAGGCGCTGGCTTGAGGGCTGCTTCGCAGCCCAACGGAGATAAATCCCCTCGCCACAACATCCTGCAAAACTCAATGCTGGCCTTTCATCCAATTGTCATATTTCAGCCATAGAGTGTTCACACGGCTTACCAATACTTGGCCGACTTAACACACCTATCTGCTAGGAGTAAGGCATGAAACTGAAGCGTTTGATGGCGGCAATGACGTTTGTCGCTGCTGGCGTTGCGACTGCCAACGCGGTTGCCGCTGTTGACCCTGCGATCCCGAGCTACACCAAGACCACTGGTGTGTCGGGCAACCTCTCCAGCGTCGGCTCCGATACCCTGGCCAACCTGATGACCTTGTGGGCCGAGAACTACAAGAAAGAATACCCGAACGTAAACATCCAGATTCAAGCCGCCGGTTCCTCCACCGCGCCGCCCGCACTCACCGAAGGCACCGCCAACCTGGGCCCGATGAGCCGCAAGATGAAGGACAACGAACTGCAGGCCTTCGAAACCAAATACGGCTACAAGCCAACCGCTATCCCGGTAGCCGTGGACGCCCTGGCCGTATTCGTGCACAAGGACAACCCCATCAAGCACCTGACCATGGCTCAGGTCGATGCCATTTTCTCTTCGACTCGCCTGTGCGGCGCCAAGGCTGACGTCAAGACCTGGGGCGACCTGGGCGTGACCGGCGACCTGGCCAACAAGCCGGTCCAACTGTTCGGTCGTAACTCGGTGTCTGGCACCTACGGCTACTTCAAGGAAGAAGCCCTGTGCAAAGGCGACTACAAGCCAAACGTCAACGAACAACCCGGTTCGGCTTCGGTTGTGCAGTCGATCAGCAGCTCGCTTAACGGCGTTGGCTATTCGGGTATCGGCTACAAGACCGCCAGCGTGAAAACCGTTGCCCTGGCCAAGAAAGAAGGCGGCGAGTTCATCGAGGACACCGAAGAAAACGCCCTGAACGGCAAGTATCCGCTGTCGCGTTTCCTCTACGTCTACGTCAACAAAGCGCCGAACAAGCCTCTGGCCCCGCTGGAAGCCGAGTTCGTGAAGCTGATCCTGTCCAAGCAAGGCCAGGAAGTTGTGGTCAAGGACGGCTACATCCCACTGCCAGCCAAGGTGGCCGCCAAGGCACTGGCTGACCTGGGTCTGCAAGAAGGCGGCAACGTCGCCAAGCAGTAACACCTAAGCCCGGGCCAACGCCCGGGCTACTGTGGGAGCGAGCTTGCTCGCGATAGCGGTAGGTCTGTCACCGTTGATGTTGGATGGGATGACTTCATCGCGAGCAAGCTCGCTCCCACAGACCAAATTCCTGTCCGCTGCCGGTTTCCACCAGCGGCGGATTTGTTGCGTCACTTCACTGTCATCTTTCTGTCATACAGGATCGCTAGGGTGTGCGCATGAATGATCTGGCCAACTCCACAATGACTACGACTTCCCCTCCCAAGCGCATTGACTTCAATACGCCTGAGCTGCAACGCAAGCGCCGCATCCGTGCGCTCAAGGATCGCCTGACACGCTGGTATGTGCTGGTCGGCGGTCTCGCCGTCCTGGCGGCCATTACCCTGATTTTCTTCTTCCTGGCCTACGTGGTGATGCCCCTGTTCCAGGGCGCGGACCTGAGCGCCAAGGATTCGATTACTCCGGCCTGGATGCAAGATGCCGGCAAACCGCTGATGATCTCTATCGAAGAACAGAACCAAGTGGCCATGCGGGTTTCCGACAAGGGCCAGGCGCTGTTCTACGACCTCGACAGCGGTGCCGAACTGCGCCGCGTCGACCTGCCGATCCCAGCCGGTGCCAGCGTGACCGCCATTGGCGAGGACCAGCCCGGTAGCCCGTTGGTGGCCATTGGTCTGTCCAACGGTCAGGCCTTGGTGTTCCGTCACACGTATAAGGTCTCCTACCCGGACGGCAAGAAAACCATCTCGCCCGCCATCGAATATCCTTACGGCGAGGCGCCGATCGCGTTGAACGAACAGGGCGTGGCCCTGGAGCATGTCAGCCTCAACGCCACGGATTCGACGCTGCTGCTGGCCGGTTCCAGCGGCGCCCAGCTGCAAGTGTTGTCGCTTACCAGCGAAGAAAACATGATGACCGGTGAAATCACCAGCGAGCAGACGCGTATCGACCTGCCGCAGATGACCGAGCCGGTGAAGAACATCTTCGTCGACCCGCGCCAGCAATGGCTGTATGTGGTCAACGGACGTGCCCAGGCCGATGTATTCAGCCTGCGGGACAAGAGCCTCAACGGTCGTTACAAATTGCTGGAGAACGGCGACGCCCAAGTCACCGCTGCCGCCCAGTTGGTGGGCGGGATCTCGCTGATCGTCGGCGATTCCACGGGCGGCTTGGCCCAGTGGTTCATGGCCCGCGATCCAGACGGCGAATTGCGCTTCAAACAGATTCGTACCTTCCAGATGGGCAGCGCGCCTATCGTCGAGATCAGCGCCGAAGAACGTCGCAAAGGTTTCGTGGCGCTCGACGCCGCCGGCAAGCTGGGGGTGTTCCACAGCACCGCCCACCGCACCCTGTTGGTGGACCAGGTGGTCGACGGCCAGGGCCTGTTCGGCATGTCGCCGCGGGCCAACCGCCTGATCGTTGAACAGGGCGGCAAGTTGCAACCGTTGACGCTGGACAACCCGCACCCGGAAGTGTCGTGGAGCGCGTTGTGGAGCAAGGTCTGGTACGAAAACTACGACGAACCTAAATATGTCTGGCAGTCGACCGCCGCCAACACCGACTTCGAACCCAAGCTGAGCCTCTCGCCGCTGACCTTCGGTACCTTGAAGGCGGCGTTCTACGCGATGCTGCTGGCCGCGCCGCTGGCGGTGGCTGCGGCGATCTACACCGCCTACTTCATGGCTCCGGGCATGCGTCGCAAGGTCAAGCCGGTGATCGAGCTGATGGAAGCGATGCCGACGGTGATCCTTGGCTTCTTCGCCGGCCTGTTCCTGGCGCCGTACGTCGAAGGGCACCTGCCGGGCATCTTCAGCCTGCTGATGTTGTTGCCGATCGGCATCCTGGTCGCCGGTTTCGCCTTCAGCCGCCTGCCGGAATCCATTCGCCTGAGAGTGCCGGACGGCTGGGAAAGCGCCCTGTTGATCCCGGTGATCCTGTTCGTGGGCTGGCTCTCGCTGTACATGAGCCCGTACATGGAAGCCTGGTTCTTTGGCGGCGACATGCGCATGTGGATCTCCCATGACCTGGGCATCACCTACGACCAGCGCAACGCCTTGGTGGTCGGCCTGGCGATGGGATTCGCGGTGATCCCGAACATCTATTCCATCGCCGAAGATGCCGTGTTCAGCGTGCCGCGTGGCCTGACCCTGGGCTCCCTGGCCCTCGGTGCCACGCCGTGGCAGACCATGACCCGCGTGGTGATCCTCACCGCCAGCCCCGGCATCTTCTCGGCGCTGATGATCGGCATGGGCCGTGCGGTGGGCGAGACCATGATCGTGCTGATGGCCACCGGTAACACACCGGTCATGGAAATGAACCTGTTCGAAGGCCTGCGCACCCTGGCGGCCAACGTGGCGGTGGAGATGCCTGAGTCGGAAGTCGGCGGCAGCCATTACCGCGTGCTGTTCCTGTCGGCCTTGGTGTTGCTGTTGTTCACCTTCGTCATGAACACCCTCGCCGAGCTGATCCGTCAGCGTCTGCGCAAGAAATATTCGTCGCTTTAAGAAAGGTAGAAGTCTGTGAAACAGAACTCCCTGAAAGGATGGTTCAAGAGCGGCGCCCCCGGCGTCTGGATCAGCGGTGGCGCGGTGTCCATCGCGGTCATCATGACCATTGGCCTGCTGGCGGTGATCGCCGTGCGCGGCCTGGGCCACTTCTGGCCGGCGGACCTGATCCACGCTAGCTACAACGTGCCAGGCATGCCTGCGCACCTGGTGGTCGGCGAAGTCGTGCAGAAAGAAGAAGTGCCTCGCGAGCGCCTGAAAAGCGCCGGCCTGCCGGTGCCGGACGAAGGCCCCGAGTTCATGACCCGTGAACTGATCAAGGTCGGCAACCGGGACCTGAACGGCACCGACTTCACCTGGATCGTCGGCGATTGGCTGACCAACCAGACCACGCCGCCGGAACTGATGGCCATCGAGCGTCGTGAGTGGGGCAACTTCTACGGCTACCTGGTCAACGTCAAGGAAGGCGGCAAGGTCATCGCCGAAGGCGAGGCCGCCTGGCCGCAACTGCAGGCCCGCGTACAGCGCGTCAATCAGTTGGCCGCCGAGCTCAAGACCCTGGAAAAAGTCGAAATCGGTGCAATCAACGCCGGCCTGGAGCGTGTCCGCCTGCACGGTCGAAAACTGGAACTGGATGGCAAACTCGACGCTTCGGCCCAGGCCGACCTGGAAAGCGAGCGCGCCGAACTCAACGCCCGCTACAAAGACATCGAAGTACGCCTGGCCGACCTGCATGCGCAGTTCAACCGCGACAGCCTGACGGCCCGCGATGCCAACGGCAAGGAAGTGGAGATCGAAATCGGCAAAGTGGTGCACGCCTACCAGCCAAACGGCATGGGCACGTTCACCAAGATGGGTTTCTACTTCAGCAAGGTCTGGGAATTCCTCAGCGACGACCCCCGTGAAGCCAACACCGAAGGCGGCATCTTCCCGGCGATTTTCGGCACCGTGATGATGACCCTGATCATGGCAATGATCGTGACGCCGTTCGGCGTGCTTGCGGCGGTCTACCTGCGTGAATACGCCCGCCAGGGCCCGATGACCCGCCTGATCCGCATCGCGGTGAACAACTTGGCGGGTGTTCCGGCCATCGTCTACGGTGTGTTCGGCCTGGGCTTCTTCGTCTACGTGCTGGGTGGTTCGGTCGACCGTTTGTTCTTCCCCGAAGCCTTGCCGGCACCGACCTTTGGCACCCCGGGTCTGCTCTGGGCGTCCCTGACCCTGGCGCTGCTGGCGGTGCCGGTAGTGATCGTGGCCACCGAAGAAGGCCTGGCGCGGATCCCGCGGACCGTGCGTGAAGGCTCCCTGGCCCTCGGCGCGACCAAAGCCGAGACCCTGTGGAAAATCGTCCTGCCCATGGCGAGCCCGGCGATGATGACCGGGATGATCCTCGCCGTGGCCCGTGCCGCCGGTGAAGTGGCGCCGTTGATGCTGGTGGGCGTGGTGAAACTGGCCCCATCGCTGCCACTGGACGGTAATTACCCGTACCTGCACCTGGACCAGAAAATCATGCACCTGGGCTTCCATATCTATGACGTCGGCTTCCAGAGCCCGAACGTCGAAGCGGCGCGACCGCTGGTGTACGCCACGGCGCTGCTGCTGGTGCTGGTGATCGCCACGCTCAACCTGTCGGCGGTGTGGATCCGTAACCACCTGCGCGAGAAGTACAAAGCACTGGATAGCTGATTTTCATGTGGGAGCGAGCTTGCTCGCGAAGCTTCTGGCGGCCTTGAGGGCCCCTTCGCGAGCAAGCTCGCTCCCACACTGATCGGCGTTCACTGGAATTTTATGGGGCCGCCACACAGGCGTTCCGAACCGAATTTGTTAGCACAGGGAGCCTCCCATGCAACACGAAACACAGACACACGGCATCAACATGTCGGCCCTGGGCCGCGACAAGCAAAGCCTGGACCTGGCCCAGGAAACCGTTGCCATCGAAGTGCCCGGCCTGAATCTGTTCTACGGCGAAAAGCAGGCGCTGTATGACGTCAGCCTGAACATCCCGAAACAGCGCGTCACCGCGTTCATCGGCCCGTCGGGCTGCGGGAAGTCAACCTTGCTGCGCACCTTCAACCGCATGAACGACCTGGTGGACGGCTGCCGCGTCGAAGGTGAAATCAACCTCTACGGCAACAACATCTACCGCAAGGGCGAAGACGTGGCCGAGCTGCGCCGTCGCGTGGGCATGGTGTTCCAGAAGCCCAACCCGTTCCCGAAAACCATCTACGAGAACGTGGTCTACGGCCTGCGCATCCAGGGCATCAACAAGAAGCGCATCCTCGACGAAGCCGTGGAATGGGCCCTCAAGGGCGCGGCGCTGTGGGACGAGGTCAAGGACCGCCTGCATGAGTCTGCCCTCGGTCTGTCCGGCGGCCAGCAACAACGTCTGGTCATCGCGCGCACCATCGCCGTGGAGCCAGAAGTGCTGTTGCTCGACGAACCCTGCTCGGCCCTGGACCCGATCTCGACGCTGAAAGTCGAAGAGCTGATCTACGAGCTCAAGTCCAAGTTCACCATCGTCATCGTGACCCACAACATGCAACAGGCGGCGCGGGTTTCCGACTACACCGCGTTCATGTACATGGGCAAACTGGTGGAATTCGGCGATACCGATACGCTGTTCACCAATCCGGCGAAGAAACAGACCGAAGACTACATCACCGGTCGTTACGGCTAGTCGAGGCAACTGCATAGCCGCACTGCGCTATCAGGATCAACATTTAACTGCTTGAAGCTTGCAGCTTGAAGCTTGCAACTTTCGCGGAGCGAACAAGATGATTTCGAAGGAAGGCCTTACTCACCATATTTCCGCACAGTTCAATGCCGAGCTGGAGGAAGTGCGCAGTCACTTGCTGGCCATGGGCGGGCTGGTGGAAAAGCAGGTCAACGACGCGGTGACCGCGCTGATCGAGGCCGACTCCGGCCTGGCCCAGCAGGTGCGCGAAATCGATGACCAGATCAACCAGATGGAACGCAATATCGACGAGGAGTGCCTGCGTATCCTGGCCCGTCGTCAGCCGGCCGCGTCCGACCTGCGGTTGATCATCAGCATTTCCAAGTCGGTGATCGATCTTGAGCGGATCGGCGACGAAGCCACCAAGATCGCCCGTCGTGCCATTCAGTTGTGCGAAGAGGGCGAGGCGCCGCGCGGTTACGTCGAGGTTCGCCACATTGGCGACCAGGTGCGCAACATGGTCCGCGACGCACTGGATGCCTTCGCCCGCTTCGACGCCGACCTGGCGTTGTCGGTGGCCCAGTACGACAAGATCATTGACCGCGAATACAAGACCGCCCTGCGCGAGCTGGCGACCTACATGATGGAAGACCCGCGCTCCATCTCCCGGGTGTTGAGCATTATCTGGGTGCTGCGTTCTCTGGAGCGTATCGGCGATCATGCGCGCAACATCTCGGAACTTGTCATCTACCTGGTGCGCGGTACCGATGTGCGCCATATGGGCCTCAAGCGGATGAAGGAAGAAGTTGAGGGTACCCCGTCCGAAACTGCTAATGTTCCGGGTGAAACTGACGATAAGTAAGATTGCCAAGAAAAGCGCCCGGCCTTCTGGCCGGGCTTTTTTTTTGGGTTTTTTTTAATCGAAAGCAGCACCCCGCGAACGAAAAGTCCCGGCGTGACTGAAGGTTTTTTGGCAATGTGCCATCAGTAAAAGCGGTATGCTTGCCGGGATTTTTTAGAGGTGTATCTGGATGAGTAAGGTCAGTGTGTTGGTCGTGGACGATGCTTCGTTCATTCGTGACCTGGTGAAGAAGTGCCTGCGCAACTACTTCCCGGGCGTGCGTATCGAAGACGCGGTGAACGGCAAGAAAGCCCAGGCCCTACTGGCTCGCGAGGCGTTCGATCTGGTGTTGTGCGATTGGGAAATGCCGGAGATGTCCGGCCTGGAACTGCTGACCTGGTGCCGCCAGCAGGACAACCTCAAGGGTATGCCGTTCGTGATGGTCACCAGCCGTGGCGACAAGGAAAACGTGGTCCAGGCGATCCAGGCCGGCGTTTCCGGCTACGTCAGCAAGCCGTTCACCAACGAACAGTTGCTGACCAAGGTCAAGCAGGCCCTGCACAAGGTCGGCAAGCTCGACACGCTGATGAACAGTGCCCCGACCAAGATGAACTCGGCGTTCGGCAATGATTCCCTCAGCGCCCTGACGGGCGGCAAGACTCCGGTGGCGGCTGTTGCTTCGGCGCCCGCGGCGAATCCTTTTACCAAGCCGGCCGCCGCTCCCGCTCCTGCAGCCGCTGCTGCCCCGGCCCGTGGCTTGCTCAACAGCCCACCGGTCAAGGCGCCTGTAGCCGCGGCTTCGGCGACCAACCGTGGCCAAGGCCAGTTGCGCCTGTCCAGCGGCACCCAGCAATGCGTGATCAAGGCCCTGAGCCTCAAGGAAGCGCTGCTGGTGGTCAAGCGCAGCGACGCCCTGCCACAAGTGCTCGAAAGCGCGGTGCTGGACATGGAACAGGGCGACAACGCCGAAACCGCACGTCTGAACGGCTACCTGCACGCCATCGTCGCCCATGAGCAGACGCCTGACAGCGAATGGCTGCAACTGACGTTCCGCTTCGTTGACAAAGACCCGCAGAAACTCGACTACATCTCCCGCCTGATCGCCCGCGGCACCGCGCAGAAACACTTCGTGCCAGGCGCCTGATACGGCGGTGCCTTTGAGTCCGCTATCGCGAGCAAGCTCGCTCCCACAGTTGATCTTCAGTGGTCATTGAATCTGCGTTCACCGCAGATCCAATGTGGGAGCGAGCTTGCTCGCGATGGGGCCATCAGCTTCGGCATCTCGCCAACCCATTTTGAAACATCCGTCGACTACGCTGGTCCATCCCAGCTGCTAGGCTGCTGTTCAGGCCTTCCTTTTTCGACAGAACTTTTGCCCATGCTCGCGCCCCTGTTGTACGCCTGCGCTCTTGTCCTGGTCTCCACCTCGGCCGTGGCCATGACGATCTATAAATCCACCGACGCCAATGGCGTGGTGTCCTACAGTGACCGTCCCAGTAGGGGCGCCCAAGTGTTCGTGTTCCGTGACCGCATGGTTGAACGCCTGGAGCGGCAGGTGTTTCTCGATATCAAGAAACAGAACGGCGCTGATGCGGTGTTCGTGCGCAATGACCTATACGCGCCGGTGGAGATCGAGTTGAGTTTCGCCGGGCTGCGCAACGTCAGCGGTGCGCCGAGCCGACCGATTCGTCGGGTGCTGCCGGCGCGCAGCAACCTGCGCCTGGCGCTGCTCACCGCCACCCGACCTGGCAGGCCGTTGGTGTATACCCCAAGGTTCGAATATTCCCTGGGCGACCCGGCCGGTGCGGCGCAGGCCTATCGCTACCCGTTGCCTTGGCGTGGCGGGCCGTTCCGGCTGAGCCAGGGAGCCAACGGCCAATACAGCCATTACGGCCCGAAGAACCGCTACGCCATGGACATCGCCATGCCCGTCGGCACGCCGATCATCGCCGCGCGGGGTGGCGTGGTCATCAAGACCGAAAATGCGCAGACCGGCCGCGGGGACGACCCTGCGGGCAATTTCGTGCGGGTGCTGCACGACGACGGCACCATGGGCGTCTACCTGCACCTGCAGAAAGGCTCGGTGAGCGTACGGGAAGGGCAGCGGGTCGGTGTGGGCACGCCGTTGGCGTTGTCGGGCAATACCGGCAACAGCTCAGGCCCGCACCTGCATTTCGTGGTGCAGCGCAATACCGGGTTGGGGCTGGTGTCGATTCCCTACCAGTTCAATCAGCCAGTGGGCGACTTGCCCAACTTTGCGTTGGGCAAGCAGTAACTCTGGAGATTCGAGGGGCTTTTTGTGGCGAGGGGATTTATCCCCGCTGGGTCGCGAAGCGACCCCCAGCACTGCTAACTCAATTTGCCAGTCAACCTGGAATGTCAGGTTTTGGGGCTGCTTCGCAGCCCAGCGGGGATAAATCCCCTCGCCACAGGTGGACCTTCAATATCAGGGTTGACGCTCAATCGAGCATCAACACCTTCGCCAGGATGATCTTCGGCCCTTTCATCTTCTTGATGATGATCCGCAGGCCTTCGACTTCCAGCACTTCTTCCTCTTCCGGCACGCGCTTGAGGGTTTCATAGACCAGGCCGGCCAGGGTTTCGGCTTCGATGTGGTCCAGGTCGATCCCCAGCAGGCGCTCGACCTTGAACAGTGGCGTGTCGCCGCGTACCAGCAGCTTGCCCGGCTGGTAGGCCAGGATCCCGCGCTCGGCCTTGCGGTGTTCGTCCTGGATGTCGCCCACCAGCACTTCCAGCACGTCTTCCATGGTCAGATAGCCGATGATGTTGCCGTCGGCTTCCTCGACCACGGCGAAGTGCGAGCCGCCCTTGCGGAACTGCTCCAGCAACTGCGACAGCGGCATGTGCCGCGACACCCGTTCCAGCGGCCGGGTCAGTTCGGCCAGGTTGAACGACTCGGGAATGTGGTCCAGGGCCGCCAGTTCCAGCAGCAGGTCCTTGATGTGCAGCAGGCCGACGAACTCTTGGCGCTCGCTGTCGTACACCGGATAACGGCTAAACTTGTGGCGACGGAACATCGCCAGGATTTCCTTGAGCGGCGCGTTGAACTCCAACGTCACCAGATCTTCCCGGGAGTTGGCCCAGTCCACCACTTCCAGCTCACCCATTTCCACGGCCGAGGCCAGCACGCGCATGCCCTGGTCGCTCGGGTCCTGGCCACGGCTGGAGTGCAGGATCAGCTTCAGTTCTTCACGGCTGTAATGGTGTTCGTGATGGGGGCCGGGCTCGCCTTGGCCGGCGATGCGCAAGATGGCGTTGGCGCTGGCGTTGAGCAGGTAGATCGCCGGGTACATGGCCCAGTAGAACAGGTACAGCGGCACGGCGGTCCACAGCGACAGCAGCTCGGGTTTGCGAATGGCCCAGGATTTGGGCGCCAGTTCACCGACCACGATGTGCAGATACGAAATGATGAAGAACGCGGTGAAGAACGACACGCCCTTGATTACTTCCGGCGACTGCACGCCGACCGCGCCCAGCAACGGCTCGAGGATGTGGGCGAACGCTGGCTCACCGACCCAGCCCAGGCCCAGGGACGCCAGGGTGATGCCCAACTGGCACGCCGACAGGTAGGCGTCGAGCTGGCTGTGGACGGTGCGCAGGATATGCCCGCGCCAGCCGTTCTGCTCGGCAATGGCCTCGACCCGGGTCGAGCGCAGCTTGACCATGGCGAATTCGGCCGCAACGAAAAAGCCGTTGAGCAAAACCAGGATCAGAGCAAAAAGAATCATGCCAAATTCGGCGAAGAGTGTAACGAGGGACAAGCCAGGGGAAGGGTCCATGATGGGGTTTTGCGGGTTCCGAATAGTCGTGGGAGTTGGAAATGGGCGCCCGAAGAGGCAGGCGCAAGTCAGTCAATGTAGCGGCTGACTCGGCGATTGCCTAGGGGGTGTGCTCAATCAGCGGGGCGGGCGAGGCGTGCTCGAACCACCTGGGCCGGGGCGAAATGGCAGGTAAAGGTGCTGCCATGGCCGGGTACGCTGCTGATTTCCATGCGGGCACGATGGCGCAGCAGGACGTGTTTAACGATGGCCAGACCCAGCCCGGTGCCCCCGGTGTTGGAGTTGCGGCTGGAGTCGACGCGGTAGAAGCGTTCGGTCAGGCGCGGCAGGTGCTTGCTGTCGATACCGATGCCTGAATCGCGCACGCTCAGGTGCGCGCCTTGTTCATCGCCCCACCAGCGCACATGGATCCGACCTTGCTCCGGCGTGTACTTGACCGCGTTGAACACCAGGTTGGAAAACGCACTGCGCAGTTCCGCCTCGCTGCCTTTGAGCTGCACGGCCGGGTCGGCTTCCAGGGTGATGGTCTGCTGCTTGGAGCCGGACAGTTCCTGGGCATCTTCGGCAATGGTCTGCAGCAGGTCCTCGATGTGCACCGGTTGGTTGTCCGACGGGTAGTCGGTGGCTTCCAGCTTCGCCAGCAGCAACAAGTCGTTGAGCAGGGTCTGCATGCGCCCGCTTTGCTGGTGCATCTGTTGCAAGGCCCGGCTCCAGCGCGGGTTCACCTCCTCGACGTTGTCGAGCAAGGTTTCCAGGTAACCGCAGATCACCGTCAACGGCGTGCGCAGTTCGTGGGAAACGTTGGCGATGAAATCCTTGCGCATCTGTTCCAGTTGATGGATACGCGTGACATCGCGCACCAGCATCAAGTGCTCGTTGTTGCCGTAGCGGGTGATGTACAACTGGATGCGCAGCCGATCATTGGTGGGCGAAGGAATCTCCAGCGGCTCGGCATAATTGGCTTGCTCGAAATATTCCTTGAAGCGCGGATGACGCACCAGGTTGGTCACCGGCTGGCCGCTGTCCTGGGGCGTCTTGAGGCCCAGCAGGGTCTCGGCGGCGCGGTTCCACCACTCCAGGTTGCCGTCGCTGTCGAGCATGATCACCGCGTCTTTCAGCGCGGCGGTGGATTCCTGGACCCGGTCGATCACCGCCTGCAGGCGTCCGCGAACGCGCTGGTCGCGCCGTTGCAGGTGGTAGATGCTGTCGAACACCTCACCCCACAGGCCATAGCCGTCGGGCGGGGCTTCGTCGGGTTGGTGCAGGCGCAGCCATTCATGCAGGCGCAGCAGTTGCTTGAGTGTCCAGGCCAGGTAAAGCCCCAGCCCCGCCGCCAGGCTCCAGCCGTAATAACCGCTGATCAGGCCGATCAGCAAACAACCGGTCACCAGCAACAACATGTGGCGAATCAGGGTGCCATGCCAGTTTTGATTCACGTGACGCGCGTCCTTGTCAGCTTGTCGGGCGGTAAGGGCTCGGATCAGGCCTTGGTCGAAAAACGATAACCGGTGCCGCGCACGGTTTGTACCAGATTTTCATAAGCATCGCCGAGGGCCTTGCGCAGGCGCCGGATGTGCACATCCACCGTGCGCTCTTCGACGTAGACATTGCCGCCCCAGACCTGGTCCAGCAGTTGTCCGCGGGTGTAGGCACGTTCCTGGTGGGTCATGAAGAATTGCAGCAGGCGGTATTCGGTCGGGCCCATCTCGGCGGGCTTGCCGTCGATGGTCACGCGGTGGCTGATCGGGTCGAGCAGCAGGCCACCGACTTCAATCGGCGCTTCGCCATCGGTCGGCCCGGCGCGTCGCAGCACGGCCTTCAGGCGCGCCACCAGTTCCCGTGGGGAGAATGGCTTGGTGATGTAGTCGTCGGCGCCGACTTCCAGGCCCTGGATCTTGTTGTCCTCTTCGCCCTTGGCGGTGAGCATGATGATCGGGATATCACCGGTCAGCTCGTCGCGCTTTAGGCGTCGCGCCAATTCGATGCCTGACGTGCCGGGCAGCATCCAGTCCAGCAGAATCAGGTCGGGCTTGCGGTCGACGATGATGGCATGGGCCTGTTGAGAGTTTTCTGCTTCCATGCAGTCATAGCCGGCCATCTCCAACGCAACGGCGATCATCTCGCGGATGGGCGCCTCGTCGTCGACGATCAGAATGCTCCTGCCAACCATGGGGTAATCCTCTTGTCATTTAACTGTCTTGCGCCGCATTAGATAACGGAATTATTGCAGTCGTGTGACAGATATTTCGTAATCCGGCAGCGAAGGGGATCCTGGGCTACGCTTTTCAGTCCGAATCCTGACAACCACAAAAGAAGGTTTCCATGAATTACTTCACCCAATCCATCCAGGCACTGGCGGTAACGGCTGCCCTGGCGCTGCCGGCATTGGCGTTCGCGGCTGAACCGGCGATGAAAGAAGGCGGCGTGTGGACCGATCACAAAGGCATGACGTTGTATACGTTTGACAAGGACAATGCCACCGAGTCGAAGTGTTATGACCAATGCGCGAAGAACTGGCCACCGCTCAAGGTTGAAGGCGCAGCCAAGCCTACGGGCGACTGGACCGTGATCGAACGTAAAGACGATGCGAAGCAGCAGTGGGCCTACAAGGGCAAACCGCTGTATACCTACATTGAAGACAAGAAGGCGGGCGATAAGAATGGTGACGGCAAAGGAGGCGTCTGGCACGTCGCCAAGTAGAATTGACAGACTTCACCAAGGTGAACGCAGATCATTTGTGGCGAGGGGATTGATGTGGGAGCAAGGCTTGCCCGCGATGAAGGCGCTGCGGTCTTTCAGAAATCGAGGCGCCTGGTTCGCGAGCAAGCTTTGCTCCCACAGCAAACGGGGATAAATCCCCTCGCCACAAGTTAACGGCTTGGAGACCGGTGGCCTCAGCGCAACGCGTAATCCAGCACAATCCCCACGAAAATCGCCAAGCCAGCCCAGTGGTTGTGCAGGAATGCCTGGAAGCAGCGCATCCGGTCCCTGCCACGGGTGTACCAGAACTCCCAGGCGAAGCACGCGGCAGCGGCCACCAGCCCCAGGTGGAACCAGCCGCCCAGCTGGAACTTCGACCCGGCCAACAGCAGGCAGCCCAAGGCCAAGCCTTGCAGCGTCAGGATGATCGTCCGGTCGGCATCGCCAAACAGGATCGCCGTGGATTTCACGCCGATACGTAGGTCATCGTCCCGGTCGGTCATCGCGTAATAGGTGTCGTAGCCCACCGTCCACAGCAGGTTGGCGATGTACAGCAGCCACGCGGCCGCCGGCAGATGACCGGTTTCGGCGGTGAACGCCATCGGCATGCCCCAGGAGAACGCCGCGCCCAATACCACTTGCGGGTAATAGGTATAGCGCTTCATGAACGGGTAGCTGAACGCCAGCGCCAGACCACCGAGGGACAACAGGATGGTCGGGGCGTTGGTGCACAGCACCAGCAAGAAGCTCACGCTCATCAGCACGGCGAAGAACACCAGCGCTTCTTTCGAACTGATCTTGCCGCTCACCAGTGGGCGCTGTTCGGTGCGTTTGACGTGGCCGTCCACCTTGCGGTCGGCCCAGTCATTGATTACACAGCCGCCGGCGCGGGTCAGCACCACGCCGAGGACGAAAATCACCACGTTGGCGACGGACGGCGAGCCTTCACCGGCAATCCACAACGCCCACAACGTCGGCCACAGCAGCAGGTAAATGCCGATGGGCTTGTCCATGCGGGTCAATTGCACGAAGTCCCACGCCCGTGGATTCAGGCGATTCAAGGATTTGAGCAGTTGCACGTACATCAAAAATTCTCCGAATAGGCGCGGGCGACGGTCCACAAGCGGGGCAGGAAGATTTCCGCCACCAGCACGCTCAACGCACCGCGATCGAAACGTGAACGGCGACCCCATAGCCCGCTGGCGCGGACGTCTTCCGGCAACCCGGCCTCGGGGTAATGGCAAACCTCGATGGCCCGGCGCTGGAAAGCCTGGTCGCAAAACAGCAATTCGCCCAGGGAGCGGCTGCCCAGCTCGTCCATCTGCAAGCCGTCACCCTGCAAGGCGCTGCGCGCCGCCACGCTGCGGGCGAACACCCAAGGCTGGTCGCGGCCGCGCAGATACACCTCGCGTACCCAGCCCTCGCTGCCCTCGGCCAGGTCCAGGGCGGCACATTCGTCGGCGCGCAAGGGCTGCCAACCTTCGAACAATGGCGTCACGCTGAAATGCCCGTCCGACAGGCGCGTGAGACGCCGGGTCAGGGAGCCTTCGTCGAACAGCCAGTCGAGTACAGCCGCATCGGGGCGGGGCGACAGCAGGTGCTGGGGCAGCCATTGGAGTGTAGGAAATATCGAATTTGTATGCGGCACAGAGGTCTTGAATGGCAGCAAAGGAGGTCGCGAGCTTACCATGCCGGTCACTGGTTTTGATTGGCCCGGCCGGCTGCCTTGCTGATCGTGCTTGCATCTGTTGCAGCCGATCAGTACAAAACGGCCCTGAGCCGGAAAATACCGGCCAAGGCCTGATATCACGAGGAAGTATTGGAATGAAGAAGTGGCAATGTATCGTCTGCGGCCTGATCTACAACGAAGCTGACGGTTGGCCGGATGATGGCATCGCACCCGGTACTCGCTGGGAAGACGTACCGGCAGATTGGCTGTGCCCGGACTGTGGTGTTGGCAAAATGGATTTCGAAATGATCGAAATCAACTGATCGTTTCATCAAATGGAGAGCAACATGAGCGCACCTGTCGTCATCGTCGGTACTGGGCTGGCCGGTTATAACCTGGCCCGGGAGTTTCGCAAGCTCGACAGCGAAACCCCGTTGCTGCTGATCACCGCGGACGACGGTCGCTCGTATTCCAAGCCGATGCTCTCCACCGGCTTTGGCAAGAACAAAGACGCCGACGGCCTGAGCATGGCCGAGCCGGGGACCATGGCCGAGCAACTCAAGGCCGAAGTGCGCACCCACACCCGCATCAGCGGCATCGATCCGGGCCACAAACGGCTGTGGATCGGCGAAGAGGCGGTGAGCTACCGCGACCTGGTCCTGGCCTGGGGCGCCGAAACCGTGCGTGTGCCGGTACAGGGCGATGCGGCGGACCTGATCTTTCCCATCAACGACCTGGAAGACTACGCACGCTTCAGGGCCGCGGCGGCTGGCAAGCACCGGGTGTTGCTGCTGGGCGCCGGCCTGATTGGCTGCGAGTTCGCCAATGACCTGAGCCTGGGCGGCTACGAAGTGCAACTGGTGGCGCCGTGCGAGCAAGTCATGCCGACGCTGTTGCACCCGGCCGCTGCGGCAGCGGTCCAGGCCGGGCTGGAAAGCCTCGGTGCGCGCTTCCACCTGGGCCCCGTGCTCAACCGCTTGCAGAAGGTCGCCGACGGGCTGGAGGCGCACCTGTCCGATGGCCAGGTGATCGCTTGCGACCTGGTGGTCTCGGCCATCGGCCTGCGTCCGCGCATCGACCTGGCAGCCGCCGCCGGTCTGGTGGTCAACCGCGGCGTCGTGGTCGACCGTCACCTGAAGACCTCCCACGCCAACATCTACGCCCTGGGCGACTGCGCGGAGGTCGACGGCTTGAACCTGCTCTATGTCATGCCGCTGATGAGCTGCGCTCGTGCCCTGGCTCAAACCCTGGCCGGCAACCCGACAGCCGTCAGCTACGGCCCCATGCCGATTACCGTAAAAACCCCGGTGTGCCCCCTGGTGGTGTCGCCGCCACCGCGAGGCAGCGAGGGTGTGTGGAGCGTCGAAGGGCAGGGCGCGGACATCAAGGCGCTGTGCCGCGATGCTCAAGGCAACCTGTTGGGCTACGCCCTGACAGGCACGGCGGTGATGGAAAAACTGGCGCTGAACAAGGAGCTTCCAGCCCTGCTGGCGTAAATACTGGTCGTTCTGTCGCAAAAACCCTACTTTTGGTCCCACAAAGGTCGCCCGGCCACTGGCGCGGTTTTCGGCACCGTGCCATCCTCACTTCCGTCTGCCGCAGAGTAGAGCCTGCGGCGCCTTAGGGGCTGTTCCAAAGAGGACAGCACGGACATAACAACAAAAAAACCGTCAAAGGGGCTTCATTCATGCGTAAACCAGAACTCGCCGCCGCTATCGCGGAAAAAGCAGACCTCACCAAAGAACAAGCCAACCGCGTCCTCAACGCCGTCCTCGAAGAAATCACCGGCGCCCTGCACCGCAAGGACAGCGTTACCCTGGTGGGCTTCGGCACTTTCCTGCAACGCCACCGCGGCGCCCGCACGGGCAAGAACCCACAGACCGGTGAGCCGGTGAAGATCAAGGCCAGCAACACCGTTGCCTTCAAACCAGGCAAGTTCTTGAAAGACAGCGTTAACCCATAATTGCTACGAGTACCTCGGCCAGGGGGAAGAAAGCGGCAATCAAAAGGGCATATCGATGAATCGGTATGCCCTTTTTTGTGTGGGGTTGCTGAAGTGGTTTGGCGAGACGGCACTGATCTAATGGCGGACATCACCTGTGGCGAGGGAGCTTGCTCCCGCTGGGTCGCGAAGCGGCCCTAAAAAAGCGCCGACTGCTGCGCAGCCGAGCGGGAGCAAGCTCCCTCGCCACAGGATTTGGAGATGCCCAATGTGGGAGCGAGCTTGCTCGCGATGACGTCGGCTTAGTCAGCAGAATTCTTCGGCTCCGCCAATGCCTTCAAGGCCGCCTTGCGCTCGCCGACCGGTAATTTGCCCAGCTTTTCCACCGCTGCATAAAACCCAACCCAATCACCGCCCTCGCGCTTGAACAACGTCGCAAACGCCGGCACCCACTGGCTATACAGCCCGAACGGTAATAATCGCGCATTGTTCAGTGGCGCGTAGACCCAGGAATCGTAGTATTTGTCGCCTGCCCACTGGGTGTCGCGCATTCGCACATAGTCGGCACGCAGGCGCTCGAATTCTGCTGCCTTGCGTTGGCGCATCTGTTCGGTCGGCAGGGGTTGGGTATAGAGCTGTTCCAGGCGCTGACGGGTGTCGAGGATCAGTTGAATGAATTGGTCGCGCTGGCGCCCCCGTTTGCTGTTATCCGGCCCCAGCCCACGGCTGGCGCGCCATTGCCGGGTGCCTTCCTGTTCGACGAAGGTGGCGAAGGACTCGTTGAATTCGGTGTCGTCCTTTACATAAAACCGTTGGTGCGCCAGTTCATGAAAGATCAGCGTCGCCAGGCGTTCATCGCCCCAATGCATCATCGAGCTCAGGATCGGATCGTTGAACCAGCCCAGCGTCGAATAGGCCTCTACACCGCCAATCGCCACGTCCATGCCCTGCAAGCGCTGCAACGCGGCCTCGCCACGGGCGGCGCCCTGGCTGTAATAACCGCGATAAGCCACGCAACCGGCAATGGGAAAACAATGATTGTGCGGCGTCAGGGAAAACTCTGGCGTGGCAAAGACATTCCAGACTACGAACGGCCGGCCAATGTCCGCGTACAGGCGATAGCTTTGATTGTCCGGTAAATGCAGGTGATCACTGGCGAACGCCCGCGCCTCGCGCGCCTGGGCCAAGTGCGCCTTCAGTTGGGGATCGCGAGCGGGGTCGGCAATGACCTGGTCGATAGGCTCTCGGGCCTGCAACAACCGCAGTTGCCCGCCGACGAGCTGGCTGTAATAACCGTCGCTGGTGCAACCGTTCAGTAACAAAAGCAGGAGGCCTGGAAACAAAATCTGGAAAACACGGTCGAGTAACCGATGGCTTGAACGCGGCCTGATCAATTGGAATCACCCTGGGAAGTCTGCCCACAAGACTATCTCGCTTGCCTGGAGCTTCGCTATGCGCGTGTTGATGCTGACGAGTGGCCTGTTGTTGCTCACCGGTTGTGCCGGCTTGCCTGACCCCGATCCCTCTCAAGCGTGGATCGACCTGGGAAACCAGCAGGACACCGCGCTACAAGCGCTGGAAGTCGATGACAAGATGTCCATTGACCGGCGTTATTTCGAAGTGCAACCCGGCAGCCATGAGCTGACGGTGCGCTACCAGTTTGCCGTCGAACCCGGCAACATCGGTCCGGATGCCGAGCCACTGTGGCGTGATTGCCGGTTGAACGTGAAATTCAAGGATTTCAACGCCGGACAACGTTACCAACTGCAAGCCGGCAACATTGGTTTCCGGCCGTGGGCCAAGCTTTACGATCAGCAGCGCAAGGTAGTGGGGCAAGGTACACCGGCGGGCTGCCAACAAACGTGATTGGCGCTATGCTCAGCGCCTGATCCTCAGGAAACTCACCATGCGTTTATCCCTGCTGTTGCTGGTCCTGGTCTCCATGAGCGGTTGTGCAACGAGCCCGCTGCCCCAGGTCGACCCGAACATGGCTTGGATTGATTTCGCCACCCCCATGCCTGGCGGTAAAGTACTGATGGCTGAAAGCCTGGACGGCCAGCGATTGCGCGACGGGCGGTTCTTTCAGGTGTCGCCGGGCAGCCACGAACTGAAAGTACGCTTCGACTTCGAGGTGTTCAGCGGTGGCGGGTTGGGTATGCAAGCCGAACCGCAAGAGCGACTGTGCTACATGCTCGTGCGTTACGACCATTTCGAGGCCGGCCAACGCTATCGGCTGGAGGCTCGCAACCTGGCATTCACGCCGAGCGCCCGGCTCTATGACGCCAAGCGTCAAATCGTGGCCGAGGAGCGACAAGTCAATTGCGTTCCGTAGGACGCCCTAGCGATCGTTCTTTTGGTAGATGATCTTCTTCGTGCCGTTTTCGCAACTGCCCACCACCATGTTCTGGTCGTGGACTTCGTCATTCGTGACGATTTCCAGGGTGTAGGACGACACGTTATTGGCCTGGATCTTCGCTTCGATTTCCATTTTCAGCTCTTCACAGGATTTGGGGGCTGCAAGGGCCGATGCAGCGAATGCGCAGCCGATGACCACCAGGGCTGATCGTTTCATGTTCGAATTCCTCATGGCAGCGCGCACTGCCTGTGCGCTGAAACTGCGGGCTACATTCGATCATAATTGCGCCAGGGTAAACAGCTCGACCGCATTCAATAAAATCGCAGCCTTCGGCAGCGCCTGCAAAGGCTGCGATCCTTTCATGCGTCAGCTCACCAGCGTCGCATCCAGGGTGATCTTGGCATTCAGCACTTTGGAAACCGGGCAACCTTCCTTGGCCTTGTTGCTCAGTTCCTCGAATTGCGCCTGGGTGGCCCCGGGAATCTTCGCCTTGAGCACCAGCTTGACCGCGGTGATCGCAAAACCGCCCTCGACCTGGTCCAGGGTCACTTCAGCATTGGTGTCGATGCTGTCGGCCTTGAACCCGGCGTCGCCGAGGATCATCGAAAAGGCCATGGAAAAGCAGCCGGCATGGGCCGCGCCGATCAATTCTTCCGGGTTGGTGCCCTTGCCGCCTTCGAATCGGGCCTTGAAGCCGTAGGGTGCTTCGCGCAACACACCGGTTTCCGTGGAGATGGAGCCGATGCCGGTTTTCAGGTCACCTTCCCAATGAGCCGATGCTTTCTTGATGATAGCCATGTCTGCCTCCTCAATATCCGGCGCGAGGTTCGCGCCTGGTGTTTTTCGTTGTCAGGGTTGTGAGGATAGACCGCCCGATAAAGTTCATCCTGTCGATTAGCCGACCGATTTAGTAGGAAAATTCGTTGCTGCTATTGAAACTCGGGTATATGCCCACATTGCATGGAACACACCTATAGAAACGGCAGGCTTTTGCCCGTAGGAAAAAGCCCGGAACGCCGTTGGAGATCCCGGCACATGAAACAGCTGTCCGACGTGAAATTCTCAACCCTCGACCTGGTGCCTGTGCGCGCCGATGGCAATGCCGCCCAATCCCTGCGCAACTCCTTGGATCTGGCGCAGCACGTGGAAAAATACGGCTACACCCGCTTCTGGGTGGCCGAACACCACAACATGGACGGTATTGCCAGTTCGGCGACGGCGGTGTTGCTGGGCTATCTGGCGGGAGGTACTTCGACCATTCGCGTCGGCTCCGGCGGCGTCATGCTGCCCAATCACGCGCCGTTGATCATCGCCGAACAGTTCGGCACGCTGGAGAGCCTCTACCCCGGTCGAATCGATTTGGGGCTGGGTCGTGCGCCAGGTTCCGACCAGATGACCGCCCGGGCGCTGCGTCGCGAGCGCTCCGGCAGTGCGGACGATTTCCCCGAAGACGTGGCCGAACTGATGCGCTACCTGGGCCCGCGTACCCCGGATCAACGCATCATCGCCATGCCCGGCACCGGGACCAACGTGCCGGTATGGCTGCTGGGTTCGAGCCTGTTCAGTGCGCAATTGGCCGGTGAACGCGGTTTGCCCTACGCATTCGCCTCCCATTTCGCTCCGCGCTTCATGCACGAGGCAATTCGCATCTACCGCAACCACTTCAAACCGTCGGCGGTGCTCGACAAGCCTTATATGATGCTCGGTGTGCCGCTGGTGGCGGCGGATACCGATGAACAGGCCGATTACCTGGCGACATCGGTGTACCAGCGGATCCTGGCGCTGATGCGTGGCCAGAGCCTGGTGCAGCGTCCGCCGGTGGAAACCATGAACGGTCTCTGGTTGCCCCATGAGAAAGAGGCGGTCGGCGATTTCCTGGGCCTGGCCATGGTTGGCGGTCCGCAGAAGATTCGCGCCAAGCTGCAAGTGCTGATCGAGCAAACCCAGGCCGATGAGCTGATTTTCACCAGTGACCTGTATGAGCACGCCGATCGCTTGCACTCCTACGAGTTGCTGGCGCAGGTCATGAAAGGTTGAATCGCGGCCAGTAAAAAGCCGACGCTGTGCGTCGGCTTTGATGTTCGAAAAGAATCACTTTTTATAGACGATTTCTTTCGTACCGCCCTCACAGGTGCCGACGACTCGTTGTCCTTCAGCCGCTGCGCCTTTATCGACGATTTCCAGCGAATAACCTGACACGCCCTTGGCGTCCAGCTTCGCTGCGATTTCGCTTTTCAGCTCTTCGCAGGGCTTAGCGGCCGCAAACGCACCACCGGCAAGGCTCAGCAAACCCAGGGCCACCATCAACTTTTTCATCGCTCGCACTCCTTGGTCGGATCAATAGGGCAGGTTTTGGAAAAACGTAATGCGCAGACCATAGCGCATCGCCACTCCCTATGGCACTCCGCCAGCGTGCAAGTTCAAAAGAACCTCAGCTATTGGCGATCCGGAACCCGACTTTGATGGTCACCTGAAAGTGCGCGGCCCGGCCATTTTCGATGTGGCCGCGGGTTTCCGTGACTTCGAACCATTCCAGATGCTTGAGGCTTTTGCTGGCCTCGGCCAGGGCGTTGTTGATGGCGTCTTCAATGCTGGAGGGAGACGAGCCGACCAGCTCGACCTTTTTGTAAGTGTGATGATCACTCATGGGGATTCTCCTTGGTTGTGTTTAACAGCCTAGCAGCGATTTTTCGCCTTACGTGTGTCGTCGTTCGCGCGCTGAAGTTCAGATTTACTGCACTTTCAGAAACGACTGGAGTCCCAATTCACACACGCCACTCAACCACTGCAGGAGAGAGCCACCATGGCCAGCAATTCGTTACGTAAAGCCTCGTTGCAAAGCATGGAAGCGGAGATCGAGAGTCTGCTCAAGTCGTTGGAAAGCCTGAAGGACGATGCTTCGGACGAGTCGCGTAAGACCCTCAAGTCGCTCAAGGCCAATGCCGAGAACGCGCTGAAACATTCTCGCCATCTGCTCAGCGATGCCTATGAAGAGGTCAAGGTGAAAACCCGTGAAACCGGGATCGCCACACGGGACTACGCTCAGGAACACCCATGGACCACGGCCGGTGTCGCGGTCGGTGCGTTGGGTCTGCTGGCTGCTTACCTGCTGTGCAAGCGCGGCGACTGAGTCGGTTGGCTCAGCTCATGCCTGAGCCACTGGGCCAGTTGCCGAGCGCGTCCGTCTGCGGCGCGCTTGGGCAGCCACAACGCCAGTCGCGCCGTGGTTTCATCAAAGCCCCACGGCGCGACCAGGCGACCGGCGCGCACGTCCTCAGTCACCAGTGGCTCGGGCGCGATCGCCACGCCTAACCCCGCTACGGCGGCCTCCAGCAAATAATACAAATGCTCGAATCCCTGCCCGAACTTCAGTGCCTGGGGTTCAAGGTCGTTTTGTCGTGCCCAGGTCGGCCAAGCCTGGGGGCGGGACGTGGTGTGCAGCAACGGTTCATCCAGCAGCGCGCTGGCCGGTGCACCCTGCAAGCGGGTGAATCCGGCATAGTGCGGGCTCATCACCGGGCCGATCCGCTCGCTCACCAGTTCGTACACCTGCATATCGGCCGGCCAGGGCGGCTCGGCGAATACCAGCAACGCGTCCAGCCCCGGCCGCCTGGGGTCCAAGTCGCCTTCGCCGGCGGATAAATGCAGGCGCAAATCCGGCAAGTCGGCGTTGAGTCTGCCCAGGCGGGGAATGAACCAGCGCGCCAGCAGGCTTCCCGAGCAGCCCAGGACAAACGGGGCATTTGCCGTACTTTGTGTCAGCTCCGCGCAAACGCTGCGTAACCGCTCGAACGCGTCAGTGCTGGCATCGCGCAGACGCATGCCGGCATCTGTGAGTTTCAAGCCGCGTCCATCCTTGACAAACAGGCTGACACCCAAATGCTCTTCCAGCACCTTCAACTGTCGACTGACGGCACCGTGAGTGACGTGCAACTGTTCGGCCGCCTGGCTTACGCTGTTCAGGCGGGCGGTGGCTTCGAAGGCGCGCAAGGCGTTGAGGGGAGGCAGGTCGTGGCTCATGGAATATGTGAGTTTTCCTGACAGGTTGTGGCGATCTTATCGGTTTTCAGCGCGGGATGTCAGGGGTAGAGTGAGCCTCATTGTCTTTCAACGCATTTGCCTGGAGCGCCCGATGACCCAGCCTACGACCCCTTTCAACCTGCGCAGCGGCCCCGACGCCAACGGCCTGTTCGGTGCATTCGGCGGCCGCTATGTGGCCGAGACACTGATGCCACTGATCCTCGATCTGGCCCGTGAATACGAAGTGGCGAAAGAAGACCCTGCATTCATCGAGGAATTGGCCTACTTCCAGCGCGACTACGTTGGTCGTCCGAGCCCGCTCTACTTCGCCGAGCGCCTGACCGAATACTGCGGTGGCGCCAAGATCTATCTCAAGCGTGAAGAGCTGAACCACACCGGCGCGCACAAGATCAACAACTGCATCGGCCAGATCCTGCTGGCGCGGCGCATGGGCAAAAAACGCATCATCGCCGAGACCGGCGCCGGCATGCACGGCGTGGCCACCGCCACCGTGGCCGCGCGTTTCGGTCTGGATTGCGTGATCTACATGGGTACCACCGACATCGAGCGCCAGCAGGCCAACGTGTTCCGCATGAAGCTGCTGGGCGCTGAAGTGATCCCGGTGGTCGCCGGCACCGGCACGCTGAAGGACGCAATGAACGAGGCCCTGCGTGACTGGGTCACCAACGTCGACAGCACGTTCTACCTGATCGGCACCGTGGCTGGCCCGCATCCGTACCCTGCTATGGTGCGCGACTTCCAGGCCGTGATTGGCAAGGAAACCCGCGATCAACTGCAAGCCCAGGAAGGTCGTCTGCCGGACAGTCTGGTGGCGTGCATCGGCGGTGGCTCCAACGCCATGGGCCTGTTCCACCCGTTCCTGGACGACAAGAGCGTCGAAATCATCGGCGTCGAAGCCGCCGGTTATGGCATCGAGACCGGTAAGCACGCGGCGAGCCTGAACGGCGGCGTCCCGGGTGTACTGCACGGCAACCGCACCTTCCTGTTGCAGGATGACGATGGCCAGATCATCGACGCCCACTCGATTTCCGCGGGGCTCGACTACCCCGGCATCGGCCCGGAACATGCCTGGTTGCACGACATTGGTCGTGTCCAGTACACCTCGGTGACCGACGCCGAAGCGCTGGAAGCCTTTCACAAATGCTGCCGCCTGGAAGGGATCATTCCTGCACTGGAAAGCGCCCATGCCCTGGCGGAAGTGTTCAAACGCGCACCCAACCTGCCGAAAGATCACCTGATGGTGGTCAACCTGTCCGGCCGTGGCGACAAAGACATGCAAACCGTGATGCACCACATGGAACAGTCCCAGCAGGAGAAACACTGATGAGCCGCCTGCAAACCCGTTTTGCCCAACTCAAGGAACAGAACCGCGCCGCCCTGGTGACTTTTGTCACGGCTGGCGACCCGGACTACGACACCTCGCTGGCAATCCTCAAGGGCCTGCCAGCGGCCGGTGCCGACGTGATCGAGCTGGGCATGCCGTTCACCGACCCGATGGCCGACGGCCCGGCGATCCAGTTGGCGAATATTCGTGCCTTGGGCGCCCAGCAGAACCTGGCGAAAACCCTGCAGATGGTTCGCGAGTTCCGCAAAGACAATACTGAGACACCGCTGGTGCTGATGGGCTACTTCAACCCGATCCACCGTTATGGCGTGCAGCGTTTCATTGGCGAGGCGCTGGAATCTGGCGTGGATGGCCTGATCGTTGTGGACATGCCGCCCGAGCACAACAGCGAACTGTGTGAACCGGCCCAGGCAGCTGGCCTGGACTTCATCCGACTGACCACGCCGACCACTGACGATGTGCGTTTGCCGACGGTGCTTAACGGCAGTTCGGGTTTTGTGTACTACGTGTCGGTGGCGGGTGTGACCGGTGCTGGTGCCGCGACCCTGGAGCATGTGGAAGAAGCTGTAGCGCGCCTGCGTCGTCATACCGATCTGCCCATCAGCATTGGTTTTGGCATCCGCACGCCAGAGCAGGCTGCCGCCATTGCACGATTGGCCGATGGTGTGGTGGTGGGCTCGGCGCTGATCGACCATATCGCCAGTGCCGATACGTCGGAACAGGCGATTGATGGCGTGTTGAGCTTGTGTGCCGCTCTGGCTGATGGTGTGCGCAAGGCGCGTCTTGGCTGATTTTGATTCGACTCGCAGCCACGAAAAAGGGGTTCAGAACCAAGTTCTGAACCCCTTTTTTTCTATTACGTCACGACTGCTCTTGTGGCGAGGGAGCTTGCTCCCGCTCGGCTGCGAAGCAGTCGTAAACCAGCCAATGCGGCCTGTCTGAAAAATTGCATGAAGCCTGTTTGGGGCGCTTTGTGACCCAGCGGGAGCAAGCTCCCTCGCCACAACGGCGGCATTGTTCGTCAGGGCAACTCCAATCCGCCTCCGGCCTTGTGCAGCTTGCGCAAATGTTCGCCGATCGCTTTCACATTCGCCTCGCTCGCGGCAATTTCAGCCGCGCGGCTCGGCTCGAGCAACGCCCGGACTTCCTTGTCCAGATCGCCTGTCAGCGTTTGCAGTTGTTTCTGCCGCAAACTGCTTTCCGACTCCAAGCGTTGCCACTCGCTGGGTTGCGGCAAGCCGTAGCCGCTGCTGCCCAACAGTTCGGCCGGACGGCTCAGGAAACCACTGTTGGCGAGGATCTGCTGCAGTGTCGCGTTAGCCCTTTCCATACCGCCGTTCTGCAACTCACGGGCGCCGAGGTAACGCTGTTTGACCTCATCCTGCGCCAACAACAGTTGCCGACGATAACTGGCCTGTTCCAGCAGCAACAACGCCGCGCTGGTGCGCAGGTCGGCTTGCTCGAACCAGACGCGGCGTTCGGCGGCGTCCAGGGCCAGCCAGTCTTCCACCGTCTGTTGCTTGATCGGCAGATACTTCTTCAGCACGTTGAACATCGCCTGATACCGCTCGCGGAAGGAGTCGAAGCGGTAGCCCAGCCGCAAGGCTTCCTTGGGATCGTCCAGCACACTGGTATCCGCCAGGCCCCGGCCCTTGAGTACCTCCAGCAGGCCGTTGGGCATGATGCTGTCCAGGCCTTTGAGCTGCTCGTTATTGCTGCCGCTGCGCAGCAGCTTCAAGCTTTCCACGGCGCAGTTATTGGACAGGAAGTAATAGTTGCCGTCGTAGCTCCAATGCATTTCGGCGGCGTGCTCGACCGTTTCCTCGATCTCGGTGCGCGACAGGTTCAGTGGCACCGATGCCAGGCTGCGCAGTTCGGTTTTGGTGTATTCATCGATCACCTGGGCCAATGGCAATACGAACAGGCGCGACGGGTATTTACCGACCAGCCCGTCCCAACTCGACAACTGCACATCGCCCACGAAGGCGCGGTACGACAGCACCAGGTGTTGGTCCAGATCCAGTCGACAGTCCGGGCCACGTGGCCGGCCCGGTGCGCAGATCACCAGCCGGAGCATGCTGTGACCCCAGCGGCTCACCCAGTTCTGATTGGCTTCGGCCAGCAGGTAATCAATGGCATAGACCCGTTCTGGATCGACCTTGCCCAGTGGTGTCTTGGCGAAGTCGTTGCCGGCGTTGAGGAAGGCGAACGATTGGGCGCAGGTGTCCTTGGCGGCGGGTGCCCAACCGAAGTGTTCCTGGTAATAGCGATACAGGGCGGGGCGTCGGCAGGCATAGCTGGAGTCCAGGAGAAAGTACTCCATATTGACCGCGACGAACTCCTTGGGGCTGCTCGTTTCATAGAGATCCGGGCTGCGGGCGACCTGGCGGTTGTGCTGTTCCCGTTCTCCGCGACGACCGACGTATTGCGGCCAGCCGGCGAGGTCCAGCAAGCGGGGATCATCGCTGAGGGTGAAGCGGCGGTCGTTCTGGCCCCGGCATTCATCGGGAAGACCGATCAACCCGGCGCTGCTGTTGCGTCGGGTGCAACGCTGGATCAGTGCGCGTTCGACATCTGGCCATAGACGCGAGCGGTCATAGATGTGGGTCAGTTCGTGCAGGACCGTGGCGAGCATTTCCCGGCGTACGGTGCCGTGGGGACGATGGGTCTTTTGCGTCGCGGCGCTGCCGTCGACAAGGCTGTCGAGCAGGTTGCTATTGAGGTCCAGTTGCGACACCAGCGAGGCCTGGCCGTAGGCGTTGACGGGCATCTGGTCGGTCCAGCCGACATCGATGCGTCGGTCCAGCCGCTCGATGAAGCGCGGCGGCAGGGCCTGCATGGCTTCATCGAGCAGCGCCTGGCTGGCCTGCTGTTGCGCCGGGCTCAGGCCTTCGGCGTTGAGGTGCAATTGCAGGCCGGCGTGGGCCATGCTGCCCGTGAGCAGCAAGACCCCAGCCGCCAGCCAGGCGGCGAACCGCCTCACAATGCGAGGATGGCTTCGGCGAGAACCTGGTCACTGGCGTCGCGGGCTTCCGGCACGCGGGTGCGCAAGGTGTCGAAGGCAGCCTCGAGGTGCGCGCCACGAATTTCACCATTGCTGGCGACAAAACTGGCCGCATCGTCATGGGCTTCGCGGACGATTTTCGAATCACGGATGGACGTGGTGGTGTCGGAAGTGAAATCAATCGTGCGCTGGGAGGCGCGAACGATGATGTTACTGGTGGCTACCAGGGTATGTGCCTGGGCCACATCGGCCAACACCAGCAGGCCTAGGGCGGCAGCAATCAGCGGGCTACGCATGGAACGACTCCGGAAAAATAAGGATAACTATTGGACGAGAATTGCCTGTGCCAGTTCAAGGTCGCTGGCATGAAGTTTTGGCTGGGTCCGGCGCAGGTAATCCAGGGCCGATTCCAGTTGTGCACCACGCAACTGCCCGTCGCTGGCAATGAAGGCCGCAGCATCATCGTGAGCGGCGACGATCAGTTTATGGTCGAAGGGCGCGGAGGTCACCATGCTCGTGGCATAGCCGCTGACCACCACTTGCTGGGTGGATACATCGAAAGCATGGGCCGGCACGGACCAGCAAAAAACGACGAAGAAAGATGCGATGAACAGATCTGAGTAAAAACGCATGGGACTCGACGGTTGATGGCGAGCCTGAAGGCTAGCGCAAACCTGCGGGCCAGAGCCAGTGCTGAAACATCGGAACACCCTTTGGCGTCCGATGTTTCATGTTGCTTCAGATCACCAGGATGGCCTGGGCCAGCTGTGCATCGGTGGCGTTGAGCTGTGGTGCCTGCTGGCGGATGTAATCCAGGGCACTTTCCAGTTTCACACCACGGATGGCGCCTTCGCTGGCCACGAAGCTGGCGGCGTCATCACGGGCGGCTTGAACGATCTTGTTGTCCCGCAGGGATGAGGTTGCATCGGAGGTCACGTCGGAGGTGGCCTTGAGTGCTCCGACGAGGGAGTCGGTGGTGACGATGAAGCTGCTGGCGTTGGAGTGGGCGGCTACGGCCAGCAGGGCAACCGCGCTGAGCAGGCGAAGACGGATCATGATGAAACTCCTTGAATGATGAGGTGATGCCGGTGCGTGTAGCTGGAAGAGGAGACGCATGCTCGACTCGCTTCGCCACGTTCGCTCCGATATTAGGACAGGAACGCGTTGGCTGACAGCCTTTGCGAGAGCCATTGGCTGCGGAGGCTCGCATTGTCCGTTACGGCTCAAGAATAACTGTACTGGTATTTTTTTGTCTGTGAGGAAACTGTTATTTCTCTCCGGTTTCCCAAAAAACAGGCCCGGAAACGACAAGACCCGTCGCGGTTACCCGCGACGGGTCTTGTTTGTTCAATTCGGTGCTGGCGGTGGACCCGGTGGGTCAGGGCCAGCGACGCTGAGTTAGCGCCAGAACGGCTTGCTCAGCTCTTCGTAGCGTTGTGCTTCGCTGATACCGGCATCAGCCAGCAGGCGCGAATCCAGACGTGCCAGTTGGTGACGGCTGGCGATGCGGCGCTGCCACAACATCAGGTTGGCGATAACGCGAAGAGGCAGGGAAGCCTGGTTTTTTTCAGCTTTGTCTTCGAAAAACAGCTCGGAACTGAGTGTACGTTCCATGGTTGACATCCTTCCGCTTGTGGCGGGATTAGGTAGTGGTTTGACTGGTGCCCATGATCCTCTCGTTTGGCCAGTCTCTCTAGATACAGTTCACCTGTATTGTGAGAGACCAGTTAACTGTTAAAGGGTGGTGTACTGGTCGATATTGAGGCAACTGTACCTGTCTGCACATTATTGGTGCAAATTTACAGTTAGATGGTTGTTTTGTGGGAAAAGACTGTAAGAAAACACCGGTACAGAAGTACAGTTTTTGTAGATCCTGGCTCGAATGACAGCCTGCAACCAAAACTGTATTTGCGGTAGCGGTGATCCAGCTGTATCAGACGGCCAACATGCGCCCGGTTTCTTCCAGGTTCAGGTGCCAACTCAGTGCATCGCGCAGGACATGTGGGGTATGTCCGCCCAAGGCGCACGCAGCGTCGAAATACTCGTTCAAGGCTTGGCGGTAGGTGGGGTGCACGCAGTTGTCGATGATCACTCGTGCGCGCTCCCTGGGTGCCAGGCCCCGCAGGTCGGCCAGGCCGATCTCGGTCACCAGGATGTCGACGTCATGTTCGGTATGGTCCACATGGCTGACCATCGGCACGACACTGGAAATGGCACCACCCTTGGCAATCGATTTGGTAACGAAAATCGCCAGGTGAGCATTGCGGGCGAAATCCCCCGAGCCGCCGATGCCATTCATCATCCGCGTGCCGCAGACATGGGTGGAATTGACGTTGCCGTATAGGTCGAACTCCAGCGCGGTGTTGATACCAATGATGCCGAGACGGCGCACCACCTCGGGATGGTTGGAGATTTCCTGTGGGCGCAGGACCAATTTGTCCTTGTACCTTTCCAGGTTTCCGAACACATCGGCGTTACGTCGACCCGACAGGGTGATCGAGCTGCCGGAGGCGAAACTCAGCTTGCCGGCGTCAATCAAGTCAAAGGTCGAGTCCTGCAGAACCTCGGAATACATGCTCAGGTCTTCGAACGGGGAATCGATCAGCCCGCACATCACGGCATTGGCGATGTTGCCAATCCCGGCCTGCAACGGTCCGAGCTTGTTGGTCATGCGTCCGGCCGAAACCTCCTGCTTGAAGAAGTCGATCAGGTGATCCGCAATAGCTTGGGTGTCGCTGTCCGGTGGCGCGACGGTCGAAGGCGAGTCCCCTTGGTTGGTAATGACAATGGCGGCGATTTTTTCCGGCGGGATCGGAATAGCGGGACTGCCAATACGGTCGTCGACTTTCACCAAGGGGATGGGTGTGCGGGTGGGGCGATAGGTCGGGATATAGATGTCGTGCAGCCCTTCCAGATTAGGGTTGTGAGCCAGGTTGATCTCAATGATCACTTGCCGGGCGAAGATGGCGAAGCTGGCTGAATTACCCACCGATGTGGTCGGTACGATATGCCCTTGCTCGGTAATGGCCACCGCTTCGATCACGGCAATATCGGGCAGTTTGAGCTGGCCGTTGCGCAGTTGTTCGACGGTTTCCGAGAGATGCTGGTCGATGAACATCACCTCGCCTGCGTTGATCGCCTTGCGCAGCGTGCTGTCGACCTGGAACGGCATGCGTCGCGCCAGTACACCGGCTTCGGTGAGCTCCTTGTCGAGGTCGTTGCCCAGGCTCGCACCGGTCATCAGGCTGATTTTCAGCGGAGTGACCTTGGCCCGTTCAGCCAGGGCGTGGGGCACTGCTTTCGCTTCTCCGGCGCGGGTAAAGCCGCTCATGCCGACGGTCATGCCGTCCTGAATCAACAAGGCTGCTTCGGCAGCGCTCATCACTTTATTCAATAACGAAGGCAAGCGGATGCGATCACGGTACATAAGTGGTTATCTCGGGCTGGAAAGCAAGATGCGCAGTCTAGTGAATTAGCGCTGTGCCCGACCCGCTACAAAGGTCGCATTTCAGGCGTCTATTACGGGCGTTTCAGGCAAAACATCATTACCGGATCGGTAATATTTTGCTTTGATGCAAATCAAAACGCCCCGACAAGTCGGGGCGTTTTGGGTGAAGCAGTGAGGGGTTATTCCACCGCTTTGACCATGTCTTCGATGACCTTCTTGGCGTCACCGAACACCATCATGGTCTTGTCGAGATAGAACAGCTCGTTATCCAGGCCCGCATAGCCGCTGGCCATCGAGCGCTTGTTGACGATGATGGTCTTGGCCTTGAACGCTTCGAGGATCGGCATGCCGGCAATCGGCGACTTCGGATCGTTCTTCGCGGCCGGGTTGACCACGTCGTTGGCGCCCAACACCAGCACCACGTCGGCCTGGCCGAACTCGGAGTTGATGTCTTCCATCTCGAACACCTGGTCGTAGGGCACTTCGGCCTCGGCCAGCAATACGTTCATGTGCCCGGGCATGCGACCGGCCACCGGATGGATCGCGTATTTAACGGTCACGCCGTGGTGGGTCAGCTTCTCGGTCAGCTCTTTGAGCGCATGCTGCGCCCGTGCCACCGCCAGGCCGTAGCCCGGCACGATGATCACGGTGTCGGCGTTGGTCAGCAGGAAGGTTGCGTCGTCAGCCGAGCCGGATTTCACCGGACGGGCTTCTTTGGAGCCTGCCGGGCCAGCAGCATCTGCGGTATTGCCGAAGCCACCGAGCAGCACGTTGAAGAACGAACGGTTCATCGCCTTGCACATGATGTAGGAGAGGATCGCACCGCTCGAACCCACCAACGAACCGGCAATGATCAGCATCGAGTTGTTCAGCGAGAAGCCGATACCCGCTGCGGCCCAACCGGAATAACTGTTGAGCATCGAGACCACCACCGGCATGTCCGCGCCGCCGATCGGGATGATGATCAGTACACCCAGCACGAACGCCAGGGCCAGCATCAGGGCGAACGCGCCGAGGTTGCCGGTGAACATGAAGGCCAGGCCCAGGCCCAGTGTGGCGAGGCCCAGGATCAGGTTGAGCTTGTGCTGGCCGCCAAACTGTACCGGTGCGCCCTGGAACAGGCGGAACTTGTACTTGCCCGACAGCTTGCCGAACGCGATCACCGAACCGGAGAAGGTGATTGCACCAATGGCGGCACCGAGGAACAGCTCCAGGCGGTTGCCCGCCGGAATCGAATCGCCCAATTGCTTGACGATGCCCAAGGATTGCGGCTCGACGACCGCCGCGATGGCAATGAACACCGCCGCCAGGCCGATCATGCTGTGCATGAACGCCACCAGCTCCGGCATCTTGGTCATTTCGACGCGTTTGGCCATGATCGAGCCGGCGGTGCCGCCGATCAGCAGGCCGACGATGACGTAGCCGATGCCGGCAGTCGCAAGCTCAGCACCGAGCTTATAGATGAGGCCCACGGTGGTGAGCACCGCCAGCGCCATGCCGAGCATGCCGAACAGGTTGCCACGGCGAGAGGTGGTGGGGTGCGACAGGCCTTTGAGGGCCTGGATGAAGCAGATCGACGCGATCAGGTAGAGCGTCGTTACCAGGTTCATGCTCATTACTTGGGCGCCTCTTCTTTTACGGCTTTCGGGGCTTTTTTCTTGAACATCTCAAGCATGCGGCGCGTCACCAGGAAGCCACCGAACACGTTCACCGCGGCGAGGGCCACGGCGAGGGTGCCCATGGTCTTGCCCAAAGGGGTCACGGTCAGCGCGGCGGCGAGCATGGCGCCAACGATCACGATCGCCGAAATGGCGTTGGTCACCGCCATCAACGGCGTGTGCAGCGCGGGCGTTACGTTCCAGACCACGTGGTAACCGACATAAATCGCCAGCACGAAGATGATCAGGTTGTAGATACCGGGGGAGATAAGCTCTTCCATTGTCTGAATCCCTGCTTAGGCGTTTTTGCGGATGACTTGGCCGTCGCGGCACATCAGGCACGCGGCGACGATGTCGTCTTCCAGGTTCACGTCGAACTGACCTTCCTTGGTGAAGACCAGCTTCAGGAAGTCCAGCAGGTTACGGGCGTACAGCGCCGAAGCGTCAGCCGCGACTTCACCGGCCAGGTTGGTCGGACCGCAAATGGTCACACCATTCTCGACAACCACCTGATCGGCCACGGTCAACGGGCAGTTACCGCCCTGGGCTGCCGCGAGGTCGATGACCACCGAGCCAGGTTTCATTTGCGCGACGGTTTCGGCACTCAGCAAAGTCGGTGCCTTGCGGCCCGGAATCAATGCAGTGGTGATGACGATGTCGGCCTGCTTGGCGCGCTCGTGCACGGCTTGAGCCTGGCGCTGCATCCAGCTGGCCGGCATGGGCCGGGCGTATCCACCGACACCGACGGCGCATTCACGCTCTTCGTCGGTCTCGTAGGGCACGTCGACGAACTTGGCGCCGAGGGATTCGATTTGCTCCTTGACCGCCGGACGCACATCCGAAGCCTCGATCACCGCACCCAGGCGCTTGGCAGTGGCAATCGCCTGCAACCCGGCCACACCCGCACCGAGAATCAGCACCCGCGCTGCTTTCACGGTACCCGCCGCGGTCATCAGCATCGGCATGAAGCGCGGATAGTGATGGGCGGCCAGCAGCACGGCTTTGTAACCGGCGATGTTCGCTTGAGACGACAGCACATCCAGGCTCTGGGCTCGGGAAGTACGTGGCGCGGCCTCGAGGGCGAAAGCGGTAATGCCGCGTTCGGCCAGCTTGGCGATGGTTTCGTTGTTGAACGGATTGAGCATGCCCACCAGAACGGTGCCGCTCTTGATCAGCGTCAGTTCGCTGTCGCTGGGGGCCACCACCTTGAGGATTAGCTCGGCCCCGAATGCATCACTGGCGCTGCCAATGGTTGCGCCCGCTGCCTCATAGGCACTGTCGATAACGCTGGCCTTGATACCGGCGCCGCTTTGAACAGTGACTTTATGGCCTTGGCCGATCAACTTCTTGATGGTTTCCGGGGTAGCAGCAACCCGTGTTTCACCCGTTTGGGTTTCGAGGGGAACACCAATGTGCACGTCAAATCTCCTGCGTGATCTTATTGAGTAAACCCAGGCACTTCGGATGGTGCGGCTGGGGCGGCCGATCAGCACGATCCCGCCAAACCAGGCGGGGCGCGGCATTTTGCAGGCGAAAATTCAGCCCTTCAAGGGATTATGACGGGTGACGGAAAATTAACTACAAGTCACCCTGTGACCGAATGTCGCAATTATCGATCGACAGCCCTTGTGGGCCGTGCTTTCCAAGGATTCAGGTTCAAATTGACTATTTTTCCCATCGGCCAGATGAATAAGCGCTGATGCGTTGCGCGATATGGCTCAAAGCCATGTATTTAGACGCTTTGGAGACTACTGCACGGGCTTGATAACAGATTGACTGAATGCGACATAAACTTATATCTGTAGCGACTTTTGTTAGTTGACTACCTAGGTGTGTTTTTGCTTTTTCCTTTTTAATCAAGAAGATAGGTGCTTGCTTGTTTCACGAGCCAATCACGAAAAGCTCGAAGGGAGGCAGATTCGACCTTTCGCTCTGGAATCATCAGGTAGTAGGCCTTGATGCTCGACAGCGCGTTACGGTTGGCCACGATCAGTCGTTTCTCTGCCAGCTCGCGCTGAATCAAAAAGGGCGGAATCAGCGCAATGCCCATGTCATGCATAGCTGCTTGGGCGAGCATGGAGAATAGTTCATAACGCGGGCCTGTCAGGTCTCGTGCAATGTTCAGGTTCTGAGCGTTGAACCACTGGCGCCACGCATACGGGCGAGTGGTCTGCTGGAGCAAGGGCAACTCGGCGATGGCCTCCGGCGTCAGGCTCTTGCGACCGTCTAGCAAGGTAGGGCTGCATACCGGCATCGGATTTTCGCCCATCAGCTTGTGGGATTCGGTACCGGACCAGTCCGCATCGCCAAAATAGATAGCGGCGTCAAACTCCGTGTCTGCAAAGAGAAAGGGGCGCGTGCGGTTGGTCAGGTTGACGGTGACTTCCGGATGCTGCTGCTGGAAGTCCTTGAGGCGTGGCAGCAGCCATTGGGTGCCGAAAGTTGGAACCACCGCCAGTTCGATCACGTTCGCACCGGTGTGGCCCATCACTGAAAGCGTGTCGCGCTCGACGGCGTCCAGTTGGGTGGCAACTCGTCGGCTGTAGGAAAGACCTGCTTCGGTCAGTTTGACCCCGCGGCGCGAGCGTCGGAAAAGCTCCACGCTGAGGAAGTCCTCCAGGCTGGCGATCTGTCGGCAGATAGCGCCTTGCGTGAGAGAAAGCTCCTGCGCCGCCTTGGTGAAGCTTTCATGGCGCGCGGCAGCCTCGAAACTGACCAGGGCGGCGGTGCTGGGGATTTTGCGGCGCATGTACGTAAGCCTCACTCGATAGCCGGATAAACGGGGTTTTCGGCGTTTCCGGAGTGAGAAATTAGCACAAGATAGTGCGTAATCCTCGTTTGCCCTTGTAGGAAACCAAGCCTAGGATCAATCCACGATTTTCATTTAATTGGCGAGGACTCTTTCATGGCCGGTAAAGCGAGCTTCAACTGGATCGATCCATTATTGCTGGATCAACAGCTCACCGAAGAAGAACGCATGATCCGCGATACTGCCGAGCAGTTCGCCCAGCAGAAGCTCGCACCGCGAGTGCTGGAAGCGTTCCGCCATGAGAAAACCGACCCGGCGATTTTCCGCGAGATGGGAGAAGTGGGCCTGCTGGGGGCAACCATTCCTGAGCAGTACGGCGGCAGTGGGTTGAACTACGTCAGCTATGGTTTGATCGCTCGTGAAGTGGAACGCGTTGATTCCGGCTATCGCTCGATGATGAGCGTGCAGTCGTCGCTGGTCATGGTGCCGATCAATGAATTCGGAACTGAGGCGCAAAAGCAGAAGTATTTGCCGAAGCTGGCGTCGGGTGAATGGATCGGCTGCTTTGGTCTGACCGAGCCGAACCATGGTTCCGACCCGGGCGCGATGATTACTCGTGCGCGCAAAGTGGAAGGTGGTTACAGCCTGACGGGCAGCAAGATGTGGATCACCAACAGTCCGATCGCTGACGTATTTGTGGTCTGGGGCAAGGATGACGCTGGCGATATCCGCGGCTTCGTTCTCGAGAAAGGCTGGAAAGGTCTGAGTGCGCCGGCTATTCATGGCAAGGTCGGGCTGCGCGCCTCGATCACCGGCGAAATCGTCATGGACAATGTATTCGTTCCGGAAGAGAACATTTTCCCCGATGTCCGTGGCTTGAAGGGCCCGTTTACTTGTCTGAACTCGGCGCGCTACGGCATCTCCTGGGGCGCCTTGGGGGCTGCTGAATTCTGCTGGCACACCGCTCGCCAGTACACGCTGGACCGCCAGCAGTTTGGTCGTCCGCTCGCTGCGAATCAGTTGATCCAGAAGAAACTGGCCGATATGCAGACTGAAATCACGCTGGCCCTGCAGGGATGCCTGCGTCTGGGACGTATGAAAGATGAAGGCACGGCGGCAGTCGAGATCACCTCGATCATGAAGCGCAACTCCTGCGGCAAGTCCCTGGATATTGCTCGCATGGCGCGGGACATGCTGGGCGGCAATGGTATTTCCGATGAGTTCGGCATCGCGCGTCATCTGGTGAACCTGGAAGTCGTGAACACTTATGAAGGCACGCACGACGTTCATGCGCTGATTTTGGGGCGTGCGCAAACCGGTATCCAGGCGTTCTATTAATAGGAGAACGGTCATGGGCGCGCTTTCGCATCTGCGGGTATTGGATTTATCGAGGGTCTTGGCCGGGCCGTGGGCCGGACAGATCCTGGCGGACCTGGGGGCTGATGTCATTAAGGTCGAGCGTCCCGGCAATGGTGACGATACACGCGCCTGGGGGCCACCCTTCCTGAAGGATGCCCGAGGCGAGAACACGACCGAAGCCGCTTATTATCTGTCGGCCAATCGCAATAAACAGTCGGTGACCATCGATTTCACGCGCCCAGAGGGCCAGCGGCTGGTACGAGAGCTGGCAGCCAAGTCCGACATTCTGATCGAGAACTTCAAGGTGGGCGGCCTGGCGGCGTATGGCCTGGACTATGACTCGCTAAAGGCGATCAACCCGCAATTGATCTATTGCTCGATAACTGGCTTTGGTCAAACGGGTCCTTATGCCAAGCGCGCCGGGTATGACTTCATGATTCAGGGGCTGGGGGGCTTGATGAGCCTGACCGGCCGCCCTGAGGGGGATGAGGGGGCGGGACCGGTTAAGGTGGGGGTTGCGCTGACGGATATCCTCACGGGGTTGTATTCGACGGCTGCCATTTTGGCGGCGCTGGCTCATCGTGATCATGCCGGCGGCGGGCAGCACATCGACATGGCCTTGCTGGATGTTCAAGTGGCTTGCCTGGCCAACCAGGCGATGAATTACCTGACCACGGGCAATGCGCCGAAGCGGCTGGGTAATGCTCATCCGAATATCGTGCCCTATCAGGATTTTCCTACGGCTGATGGCGACTTCATCCTTACCGTGGGTAATGACAGTCAGTTCCGAAAGTTCGCTGAGGTTGCTGGTCAACCGCAGTGGGCTGATGATCCGCGTTTTGCTACTAACAAGGTCCGGGTGGCGAACCGGGCGGTGTTGATTCCGTTGATTCGCCAGGCAACGGTGTTCAAGACCACCGCTGAATGGGTGACCCAATTGGAGCAGGCGGGTGTGCCGTGCGGGCCTATCAACGACCTGGCCCAGGTGTTTGCCGATCCTCAGGTGCAGGCTCGTGGGTTGGCGATGGAATTGCCTCACCTGCTGGCCGGTAAAGTGCCGCAGGTGGCCAGTCCGATTCGACTGTCCGAGACGCCAGTGGAGTATCGCAATGCACCGCCTTTATTAGGGGAGCATACGCTGGAGGTGCTGCAGCGAGTGTTGGGGTTGGACGAAGCTGCGGTTGCGACGTTCAGGGAGGCTGGGGTGCTGTGAGTCTTCTCCTCTATATAGAGGCGCATTTTGAAAGGATAAAAGCGGTACTGTGCAAGTTATTGATAGAAAAGCGAAATTAAGGGTTGACGGCAGATTCTGGACGTCTATAATTCGCCCCACTTCCGGCGCAGTCGAAACGGAAAACTCCTTGAGATTCAATGAGTTAAGTAGGTTTCGAAGGGGTTTTGCTTCAGTTCATCGAAGCCTGGAAGGAGCAGATAGAGCAGTGTTGTTTGGCTCTATCAGCGGTTCGATCTTCTCGGTCGAAAGCGGTGAAAAAGAGGTGTTGACAGCAGCGAGTAACGCTGTAGAATTCGCCTCCCGCTAACGAGAGATCGGAAGCGCAAGTGGTTGAAGTTGATAAGGAAACTTTGAAAACTTATAAAAATAACCGCTTGACAGATACACGGGGCGCTGTAGAATGCGCGCCTCGGTTGAGACGAAAGACTCAGCCAACCGCTCTTTAACAACTGAATCAAGCAATTCGTGTGGGTGCTTGTGGAGTCAGACTGCTAGTCAACAGATTATCAGCATCACAAGTTACTCCGCGAGAAATCAAAGATGTAACCAACGATTGCTGAGCCAAGTTTAGGGTTTTCTCAAAACCCAAAGATGTTTGAACTGAAGAGTTTGATCATGGCTCAGATTGAACGCTGGCGGCAGGCCTAACACATGCAAGTCGAGCGGTAGAGAGGTGCTTGCACCTCTTGAGAGCGGCGGACGGGTGAGTAATGCCTAGGAATCTGCCTGGTAGTGGGGGATAACGCTCGGAAACGGACGCTAATACCGCATACGTCCTACGGGAGAAAGCAGGGGACCTTCGGGCCTTGCGCTATCAGATGAGCCTAGGTCGGATTAGCTAGTTGGTGGGGTAATGGCTCACCAAGGCGACGATCCGTAACTGGTCTGAGAGGATGATCAGTCACACTGGAACTGAGACACGGTCCAGACTCCTACGGGAGGCAGCAGTGGGGAATATTGGACAATGGGCGAAAGCCTGATCCAGCCATGCCGCGTGTGTGAAGAAGGTCTTCGGATTGTAAAGCACTTTAAGTTGGGAGGAAGGGCATTAACCTAATACGTTAGTGTTTTGACGTTACCGACAGAATAAGCACCGGCTAACTCTGTGCCAGCAGCCGCGGTAATACAGAGGGTGCAAGCGTTAATCGGAATTACTGGGCGTAAAGCGCGCGTAGGTGGTTCGTTAAGTTGGATGTGAAAGCCCCGGGCTCAACCTGGGAACTGCATTCAAAACTGTCGAGCTAGAGTATGGTAGAGGGTGGTGGAATTTCCTGTGTAGCGGTGAAATGCGTAGATATAGGAAGGAACACCAGTGGCGAAGGCGACCACCTGGACTGATACTGACACTGAGGTGCGAAAGCGTGGGGAGCAAACAGGATTAGATACCCTGGTAGTCCACGCCGTAAACGATGTCAACTAGCCGTTGGGAGCCTTGAGCTCTTAGTGGCGCAGCTAACGCATTAAGTTGACCGCCTGGGGAGTACGGCCGCAAGGTTAAAACTCAAATGAATTGACGGGGGCCCGCACAAGCGGTGGAGCATGTGGTTTAATTCGAAGCAACGCGAAGAACCTTACCAGGCCTTGACATCCAATGAACTTTCCAGAGATGGATTGGTGCCTTCGGGAACATTGAGACAGGTGCTGCATGGCTGTCGTCAGCTCGTGTCGTGAGATGTTGGGTTAAGTCCCGTAACGAGCGCAACCCTTGTCCTTAGTTACCAGCACGTAATGGTGGGCACTCTAAGGAGACTGCCGGTGACAAACCGGAGGAAGGTGGGGATGACGTCAAGTCATCATGGCCCTTACGGCCTGGGCTACACACGTGCTACAATGGTCGGTACAGAGGGTTGCCAAGCCGCGAGGTGGAGCTAATCCCACAAAACCGATCGTAGTCCGGATCGCAGTCTGCAACTCGACTGCGTGAAGTCGGAATCGCTAGTAATCGCGAATCAGAATGTCGCGGTGAATACGTTCCCGGGCCTTGTACACACCGCCCGTCACACCATGGGAGTGGGTTGCACCAGAAGTAGCTAGTCTAACCTTCGGGGGGACGGTTACCACGGTGTGATTCATGACTGGGGTGAAGTCGTAACAAGGTAGCCGTAGGGGAACCTGCGGCTGGATCACCTCCTTAATCGACGACCGCAGCTGCTTCATGAGCTCCCACACGAATTGCTTGATTCATTGAAGAAGACGAAAGAAGCAGCCCGAAATTGGGTCTGTAGCTCAGTTGGTTAGAGCGCACCCCTGATAAGGGTGAGGTCGGCAGTTCGAATCTGCCCAGACCCACCAATTTTGTGTGGGAAACGCCTGTAGAAATACGGGGCCATAGCTCAGCTGGGAGAGCGCCTGCCTTGCACGCAGGAGGTCAGCGGTTCGATCCCGCTTGGCTCCACCACTACTGCTTCGATTGTATAAAGCTTAGAAATGAGCATTCCATCGGTTCGATGGTGAATGTTGATTTCTAGTCTTTGACTAGTTCGTTCTTTAAAAATTTGGGTATGTGATAGAAAGATAGACTGAACGTTACTTTCACTGGTAACGGATCAGGCTAAGGTAAAATTTGTGAGTTGCTCTTAGAGCAAGATCGAATTTTCGGCGAATGTCGTCTTCACAGTATAACCAGATTGCTTGGGGTTATATGGTCAAGTGAAGAAGCGCATACGGTGGATGCCTTGGCAGTCAGAGGCGATGAAAGACGTGGTAGCCTGCGAAAAGCTTCGGGGAGTCGGCAAACAGACTTTGATCCGGAGATGTCTGAATGGGGGAACCCAGCCATCATAAGATGGTTATCTTGTACTGAATACATAGGTGCAAGAGGCGAACCAGGGGAACTGAAACATCTAAGTACCCTGAGGAAAAGAAATCAACCGAGATTCCCTTAGTAGTGGCGAGCGAACGGGGACTAGCCCTTAAGCTTCTTTGATTTTAGCGGAACGCTCTGGAAAGTGCGGCCATAGTGGGTGATAGCCCTGTACGCGAAAGGATCTTAGAAGTGAAATCGAGTAGGACGGAGCACGAGAAACTTTGTCTGAATATGGGGGGACCATCCTCCAAGGCTAAATACTACTGACTGACCGATAGTGAACTAGTACCGTGAGGGAAAGGCGAAAAGAACCCCGGAGAGGGGAGTGAAATAGATCCTGAAACCGTATGCGTACAAGCAGTGGGAGCCCACTTTGTTGGGTGACTGCGTACCTTTTGTATAATGGGTCAGCGACTTATTTTCAGTGGCGAGCTTAACCGAATAGGGGAGGCGTAGCGAAAGCGAGTCTTAATAGGGCGTCTAGTCGCTGGGAATAGACCCGAAACCGGGCGATCTATCCATGGGCAGGTTGAAGGTTGGGTAACACTAACTGGAGGACCGAACCGACTACCGTTGAAAAGTTAGCGGATGACCTGTGGATCGGAGTGAAAGGCTAATCAAGCTCGGAGATAGCTGGTTCTCCTCGAAAGCTATTTAGGTAGCGCCTCATGTATCACTGTAGGGGGTAGAGCACTGTTTCGGCTAGGGGGTCATCCCGACTTACCAAACCGATGCAAACTCCGAATACCTACAAGTGCCGAGCATGGGAGACACACGGCGGGTGCTAACGTCCGTCGTGAAAAGGGAAACAACCCAGACCGTCAGCTAAGGTCCCAAAGTTATGGTTAAGTGGGAAACGATGTGGGAAGGCTTAGACAGCTAGGAGGTTGGCTTAGAAGCAGCCACCCTTTAAAGAAAGCGTAATAGCTCACTAGTCGAGTCGGCCTGCGCGGAAGATGTAACGGGGCTCAAACCATACACCGAAGCTACGGGTATCACGCAAGTGATGCGGTAGAGGAGCGTTCTGTAAGCCTGTGAAGGTGAGTTGAGAAGCTTGCTGGAGGTATCAGAAGTGCGAATGCTGACATGAGTAACGACAATGGGTGTGAAAAACACCCACGCCGAAAGACCAAGGTTTCCTGCGCAACGTTAATCGACGCAGGGTTAGTCGGTCCCTAAGGCGAGGCTGAAAAGCGTAGTCGATGGAAAACAGGTTAATATTCCTGTACTTCTGGTTATTGCGATGGAGGGACGGAGAAGGCTAGGCCAGCTTGGCGTTGGTTGTCCAAGTTTAAGGTGGTAGGCTGGAATCTTAGGTAAATCCGGGATTCTAAGGCCGAGAGCTGATGACGAGTTACCCTTTGGGTGACGAAGTGGTTGATGCCATGCTTCCAAGAAAAGCTTCTAAGCTTCAGGTAACCAGGAACCGTACCCCAAACCGACACAGGTGGTTGGGTAGAGAATACCAAGGCGCTTGAGAGAACTCGGGTGAAGGAACTAGGCAAAATGGCACCGTAACTTCGGGAGAAGGTGCGCCGGTGAGGGTGAAGCACTTGCTGCGTAAGCCCACGCCGGTCGAAGATACCAGGCCGCTGCGACTGTTTATTAAAAACACAGCACTCTGCAAACACGAAAGTGGACGTATAGGGTGTGACGCCTGCCCGGTGCCGGAAGGTTAATTGATGGGGTTAGCTAACGCGAAGCTCTTGATCGAAGCCCCGGTAAACGGCGGCCGTAACTATAACGGTCCTAAGGTAGCGAAATTCCTTGTCGGGTAAGTTCCGACCTGCACGAATGGCGTAACGATGGCGGCGCTGTCTCCACCCGAGACTCAGTGAAATTGAAATCGCTGTGAAGATGCAGTGTATCCGCGGCTAGACGGAAAGACCCCGTGAACCTTTACTATAGCTTTGCACTGGACTTTGAATTTGCTTGTGTAGGATAGGTGGGAGGCTTTGAAGCGTGGACGCCAGTTCGCGTGGAGCCATCCTTGAAATACCACCCTGGCAACTTTGAGGTTCTAACTCAGGTCCGTTATCCGGATCGAGGACAGTGTATGGTGGGTAGTTTGACTGGGGCGGTCTCCTCCTAAAGAGTAACGGAGGAGTACGAAGGTGCGCTCAGACCGGTCGGAAATCGGTCGTAGAGTATAAAGGCAAAAGCGCGCTTGACTGCGAGACAGACACGTCGAGCAGGTACGAAAGTAGGTCTTAGTGATCCGGTGGTTCTGTATGGAAGGGCCATCGCTCAACGGATAAAAGGTACTCCGGGGATAACAGGCTGATACCGCCCAAGAGTTCATATCGACGGCGGTGTTTGGCACCTCGATGTCGGCTCATCACATCCTGGGGCTGAAGCCGGTCCCAAGGGTATGGCTGTTCGCCATTTAAAGTGGTACGCGAGCTGGGTTTAGAACGTCGTGAGACAGTTCGGTCCCTATCTGCCGTGGACGTTTGAGATTTGAGAGGGGCTGCTCCTAGTACGAGAGGACCGGAGTGGACGAACCTCTGGTGTTCCGGTTGTCACGCCAGTGGCATTGCCGGGTAGCTATGTTCGGGAAAGATAACCGCTGAAAGCATCTAAGCGGGAAACTTGCCTCAAGATGAGATCTCACTGGGACCTTGAGTCCCCTGAAGGGCCGTCGAAGACTACGACGTTGATAGGCAGGGTGTGTAAGCGCTGTGAGGCGTTGAGCTAACCTGTACTAATTGCCCGTGAGGCTTGACCATATAACACCCAAGCAATTTGTAACTCCAAGCCCAAAGGCAAAGAGACCAGATTGCGGTGTGTGAAGACGAAACGAACCGAAAGTTCGAGATACTCACAAGCAGCACACAAACTATCGCATACCCATTCGCTGGCACGTGACCGCAAGGCACGAACCGGCTACCGAATTTCTTGACGACCATAGAGCATTGGAACCACCTGATCCCATCCCGAACTCAGCAGTGAAACGATGCATCGCCGATGGTAGTGTGGGGTTTCCCCATGTGAGAGTAGGTCATCGTCAAGATTAAATTCCGAAACCCCTATCTGCTGACGCAGGTAGGGGTTTTGTTTTTAGTAGAAGTCATCGATTTTACCGACACGTTGTTCTTGAACGGGTCGGACACAGAATTTCTTGACGACCATAGAGCATTGGAACCACCTGATCCCATCCCGAACTCAGCAGTGAAACGATGCATCGCCGATGGTAGTGTGGGGTTTCCCCATGTGAGAGTAGGTCATCGTCAAGATTGAATTCCCAGAACCCCTGTCTGCCTCAGCAGACAGGGGTTTTGTCGTTTTGGGCCGGTAATCGGATCGAGCCCCTGATGCCCCGGCAAACCCCCAATGCCGTTGCTATGCTGTGAAAGGCGGGCCCTGGCGACAAAGGGCCCGCGACGTCACTGGTCATGGGGATTCCAATAATGAAAAACCCTTATGCTCCCGGCTTTTGGTGCGCTACTGCGGCATTGCTGCTGCTTTCGGCAACTTATTTTTATGGCGTCATGCTCACTCACCAAATCGACAAGGCGCTGCTGTTCCTCGACAGCGCGGCGGCGTTGATCGGCGTGATATCCATTGCAGTCGTGGCCTGGGCTTCGCTTCAGGGCCAACGAATCAAGAAAAAACACCTTGAGCAAGGCAAGACCCTGGTGCTGATTTGGGACACCAAGGTGGCGCTGCGACGTGTCGAAACAGTGTTTGACCGTTATTTCTGGGGCAGTTATTGGCAGCCTGGCCGCACGTTCCAGGAAGTCATGGGCGAGCTCACCGGCACCCCGCTGGAAAAAAGCCTCGAAGCCCTGAAAACCCAGTGCGCGGCCTTGGACAAGCAGGTCACCCAGGACGGCTGGCACTGGCTCAACAACGCCCGCGAGTTGTGTGACGTGGCTAACGCCATGGCTCGGGAGCGCTATCAACTGGATTTTTGCGATTCACGCGCAGATTCATCGGGTGCCGCTGTGATCAATCGCGATTTCGAAGTGCTGGTGTACACCTGGACAGCCCGGCTCAAGACGTTCGATCATCAGCTCGACGAGATCGAAGTCCAATATTCGTAGACCACCTCTCAAGAAAACGTTTTTACCCCTATAAACATTGGGCCCGCAGGGGTGCCTGATGGTAATCTCCCCTCCTCTTTGCGGCGTCGAGCCACCCCCTTTGCGGGTCAGGGAAGACGACGGCTTTCTTCAACCATGGATATCGATCGGGTCACTCATGAATAAATCAGCAAGCGTACTTCTGGGAATCGTTGTGGCTGTCGGTGCTATCAGCGCGGGCGGCGCCTGGTACACCGGGACCAAACTCGAAGGCGTGTTGAAAAATGCTATTGCCGATAGCAATAAGCAGATGCAGACCGCCTTGGCCGGGTCCAACAGCACTGCCGCCCTGGAGCTGGTTTCCATGGACCGTGGCACATTTAGCAGCACCGCCCATTACCGTCTCAAAGGCGAAGGCGAGATGTTCGGTGGTGAGTCGGTCGAGCTGCTCTTCGTCGACCGGATCGAGCACGGCCCACTGCCATTCTCTCGCTTGATCACGCTCAAGTGGCTGCCGGTCATGGCCACCAGTCACACCGCGCTGGAGCGCAATCCACTGACTGACAAATGGTTCGCCGCGACCAAGGACCAGTCCCCACTCAAAGGTGTGGTCAACCTGGGCTACGACGAGTCCATCAACGGCACCTACGAGCTGCTGCCATTGGAAACCAAGTTGGATGAGCAATCCCAGCTCACCTTCTCCGGCCTGAAAATCGACTTGGCCGCCAGCGCCCAAGGCCAGAAGGTCAAGGCTGACGGCTACATGGACAGCTTCAAGTTGACCACCGTTGCCGAAGACCAGACACCCGTGCAGGTCGAGCTGAACGGCCTGACATTGGCCAGCAACCTGAGCAAAAGCTCATACGGTTACTACATGGGCGACAACACCCTGCTGATGAGCAACACCAAGGCCACCTTTGGTGAGCCTAAGTCGGTGCTGGGTCTGAAGAACTTCGAAATGAAGAACAGCAGCAGCGAGAACGGCACCAGCGCTTCGGGGCGTGCCGATTACAAGATCGGTGAGCTGTCGTTCAACGACAAGACCATCGGTTCGGCGCAGATGGCGGTCAGCCTGAAGAACCTGGACATCCCGGCCACCATGTCGCTGATGCAGATCTACCAGACCAAGCTGCAACCCTACGAAAAAGCGGCCGCCGAAGCAGCTGCAGCCGGTGAACCGGCGCCGGAGTTGAGCCTGACCGAAGCTGAAGAAGCACAGGTCAAAGCCGATCTGGAAAAACTCTTGGCCGGTGCCCCGCAGGTGGCCTTGGAAAATCTGTCGTTCAACACCGCCAACGGTGAAAGCCGTGCCAGCCTGATCGTTGATCTGACCAAGCCGCAGTCCATGGACCTGCCGCCGGATGAACTGGGACGTCAGTTACTCGCCCTGCTGGATTTCAATCTCAAGGTTTCCAAGCCGATGCTGGTGGACCTCATGACTGTGCAGGCACAGATGGAAGGCCAGACGGATGCCAAGCTGATCGCCGATCAAGCCACGGCTACCAGCGATATGTTCAGCGCCATGGCCGTTGGTACTCAATTGGCGACCCTTGAAGGCAACGACGTTGTCACCAAGTTGCACTATGCCAACAACCAGGTCGATTTCAATGGCCAGAAAATGACCGTTGAGCAATTCACGGCATTTGTGATGAACAAGCTGGGCGGCGGCGTCGCTATCCAGTAAGCCGTTCAAGTCACACCCAGAACCCGGCCCGTGCATGACGCATGGCCGGGTTTTTTTATGCCCACCGATCAGCCCAGCGCCGAAATCTGTATCGATTCTGAAGAATTGTGGCGTTCCTGAAGATGACCCGCCCGAGAGTGCAAGACTAGGCCCATTAGAGCTTGGCTGGATTCCTTTGATCCGGCTTCCTGTTTGATGGGCAAGGGGGCACTGCGACCCGGCTGGCCATGTAAGGATGCTGACGAATGCCGCGTACTGTGGGTCCTTTTATTCAACGTGGTTTGCGCCCGTTGTTTCGCGTCGCACTGTGCAGCCAACTGTGCTGGCCGATGCTGGCGTTTGCCGATAGCGCCTATGACCAAATGGTGCTCGATGCCCGTGCAGGTCATTACACGCCTGCGCTGACTGCGTTGCGCCAGGTGCCGGCCGGCCAGGCCAGCGCCGCGCAAATCAGTGACCACCTGCAGATCGCCAGTTGGGCCGGTCTCGATACCGAGGTGGTGACGGTCTATGAAACCCAGGGCCGCAATCGAGCGTTGCCGGTCCAGGCGCTGACTGCAACGGCTCGTGCCTATCGCAACCTCAAGCGCTGGGATTCGGCGGCCGAGCTGTACCGCCAGGCCTTGGTGATCGATCCTCAGAATCCCGATTTGCAACTTGGTCTGGCTTTGACCCAGGCCGATGCAGGCCAGCCCGACGAAGCTGTCACTCGCGCCAAGGCCCTGGTCGCTGCCAAGCCGACAGATCCGATGCGTCGACTGGCACTGGGCTATGCCTTGACCCGTGCCAACAGCCCCCACGAAGCGCTGTTCGAATACGATCAAGCCTTCACTCGCGCTGGTAACAGTCCAGAGGTTGCGCGCGAATACATCTACGCCCTGCAACGCGCACGGCTGCCGGAGCCTGCGCTGCGCCTGGCGCGTCTGCAACCGGGGCTGATCGACCGTGGCGTGCAGAGACGCCTGGAAGGTGACGTCGCCGCCGAGCGGGTGCGCCTGGCGGACATGGCCAGCCGCAGCGAACAGGAGCGCTTCGTCATTGCCGACCGCGCCCTGGCCGACTACGACAAGTTGCTCGCCACCTGGACCCCGGTAGCCGAGGCCCATGACGACGTACTCCGTTGGCGCATCGATCGCATGGGCGCCCTCAACGCCCGCGCCCGTCGGGCTGAAGTGATTGCCGAATACCAGACGTTGCTCGCCGAGGGTGTGAGCATTCCCACTTATGCCCTGCGCTGGGCGGCCTCTTCCTATCTGGAACAGCGTGAGCCGGAAATCGCCGTCGATCTGTACCGCCGGGTCCTGATCGCGCCGGATGCCGATCCTGCGGAGCGTTTTGAAGACAGCACCGCGCTCTACTACGCGTTGCTGGAAAGTGAAAAATCCGAAGAGGCCCGTGCACTGGCCGAAGACATGGCGAAAGCCCAGCGTCCGCGCATCGAACTCAAGGGCCTGCCGATCGGCAACCCCAACGATGAATGGATGGACGCCCAGCAACTCGCCGCCCAGGCCGGCACGTACGGCGCCGATTTGCCCTCTGCCGAGGCGCGCCTGGACACCTTGGTCAACCAAGGCCCCGGTAACACCGGTATGCGCCTGGCCCAGGCCGATCTGTACCAGGCCCGTGACTGGCCGCGCCGTTCGGAAAACCTGCTCAAGGAAGTCGAGGCCACGATCCCGCGCAACCGGGATCTGGAAGTCGCCCAGGCCCGCGCCGCCATGGATTTGCAGGAATGGCGGCAGATGGATGCGTTGACCGACGACGTGGTCGCCCGCTACCCGGAAAACGCCCATGTCAAACGTCTGCAACGCCAGCGTGAGGTACACGACATGGCCGAGCTGCGCATCGAGGCCTACACCGGCAAGAGTTATGGCGGTGGCAGCGGTGACGCCGGTGCAGTGACTGGCAGCCGGGATTTTGGCTTCGAAACGCTGCTCTACAGCCCGCCCATCGATGAAGACTGGCGGCTGTTCGGCGGTGCCGGCTACGCCACCGGTGATTTCGAGGAAGGCACCGGCCATCATCGTTGGCAGCGTCTGGGCGTGGAGCGTCGCACCCGGGACATGACGCTGGAGGCCGAGGTCTCCAATCACTCCTACGGTTCCGGCGACAAGCAAGGCGCACGCGTGGCCGTGGCGCGGGACATCGACGACCACTGGCAATACGGCGGTAGCCTGGATTACCTCTCGGCCAATACCCCGCTGCGGGCGCTCAACAGCGGCATCCGCGCTAACGGCGGGAGTGGTTTCGTCCGTTGGCGGGCCAATGAAAGCCGCGAGTGGCGACTGGCGGTCAGCCCGTCCCATTTCAGCGATGGCAACAACCGTCTCGAAACCCTGCTGACTGGCCGCGAGGGCATCTACAGCGCGCCGCGCCTGCAAGTGGAACTGGGCCTGGAAGTGGGCGCCAGCCGCAACAGCGGCTCCAACGAAGTGCCCTATTTCAACCCGAAAGCGGATTTCAGCGTCATGCCGACCGTGAGCGCCAACCACGTGTTGTATCGCCGCTACGAAACCACGTGGAGCCAGCAGTTCCAGGTCGGTGCCGGTACTTACAGCCAGCGCGACTACAACACCGGGGCCATGGGATTGCTCAGCTACGGCCAGCGTTTCATCTGGAACGACGTGCTAGAGGCAGGTGCCGCGCTGAGCTGGCTCAACCGCCCTTACGACGGCGATCGCGAAAGCGATCTGCGCCTGCTTGTCGACCTCACCTATCGCTTCTAGAAGAGTTTGAAGATGCCTGTCATTTCGCGATTCATCCTTCTGCTGGGGGCCTTGCTGATCAGCGCTTGTGCCCAGCAAGCCCCGGCGTTCACGCCGCCCTCGCAGCGTCCGCTGGCGGCCAACGACGCGCCGTGGCCAAAGAACCATGTGCTCGGCATCGCCTACCACGATGTCGACGACCGAGACCCGGACCAGGCGCTGGTGGCCGTGCGCACCGAACGGTTGATCGAACAGTTGGCGTGGCTGCGGGAAAACAACTACCAGCCGGTCACGGTGGACCAGATCATCACGGCCCGCAATGGCGGTCCGGAACTGCCGCCGCGTGCGGTGCTGCTGAGTTTCGACGACGGCTACTCGAGCTTTTATACCCGCGTCATGCCCATCCTGCGCGCCTATAACTGGCCGGCGATCCTCGCCCCGGTCGGCAGTTGGGTGGATACGCCACTGAACCAAACGGTGGATTTCGCCGGAGTGCCGCGCAAGCGTTCCGAGTTCCTGACCTGGGAGCAGATTCGCGAGGTGTCCAAATCGGGCCTGGTGGAAATCGCCGCCCACACAGACGCCAATCACAAAGGCGTGCTCGCCAACCCGCAAGGCAACCAGCAACCCGCCGCAACCACCCGGCGCTACGACCCTGCCACCGGTCGTTACGAGACCGAGGCCGATTTCCAGGCTCGCTTGCGCAAGGACGTGGCGGCCATTTCCGAGAAAATCCGCAAGGTCGCCGGTTATAGCCCACGCGTTTGGGTCTGGCCTTACGGTGAAGCCGACGGTACTGCGTTGCAGGTGATTGGCAGTGAGGGCTATCAAATGGCCCTGACCCTGGAAGACGGCCTCGACAGCCTGGATAACCTGATGAGCGGCCCACGCTTCCTGGTGGCATCCGATCCGGATGGTGCCCATTTTGCCGAAAGCATCGTGTCGGTGCAGACGATTGACCCGATGCGCGTGGTGCATGTCGACCTGGATTATGTCTACGACCCGGACCCGGTGCAGCAGGAAGCCAACGTCGGCAAGTTGGTCCAGCGCATTTCCGACCTGGGTGCCAATACGGTGTTCCTGCAAGCCTTCGCCGACCCGAAAGGCGACGGCCTCGTGCATTCGTTGTACTTCCCCAACCGTCACTTGCCGGTGCGCGCCGACCTGTTCGACCGGGTCGCATGGCAACTGCGCACCCGGGCCAATGCCAAGGTCTATGCCTGGATGCCGGTGCTCAGTTTCGCCTTGGACGCGAAGCTGCCACGGGTCCAGCGCTGGGATCCGGAAACCGGCAAGACTGGCGTCGCCCCGGATCAATACGTGCGCCTGTCGCCGTTCGACCCGAACGTGCGCAAGGTCATCGGCGAGATCTACCAGGACCTGGCGCGAATGAGCTCGTTGGATGGCGTTCTGTACCATGACGACGCGGTGTTCTCCGACTTCGAGGATGCCAGCCCCGCGGCCCTGAAAGTCTATGCCGCCCACGGCTTGCCGACGTCCATCGCCGCCCTGCGGGATGACCCCGCGGCGATGCAGCGCTGGACCCGCTTCAAGAGCCGCTACCTGATCGACTTCACCCATGAGCTGACCACCAAGGTTCGGGCGATTCGCGGCCCTCAGGTTCGGACAGCGCGCAATATCTTTGCCGAACCGATGCTCAATCCGGAAAGCGAAGCCTGGTTCGCCCAGAACCTCGACGATTTCCTTGGCGCTTACGACTGGACGGCACCGATGGCCATGCCGCTGATGGAAAAGCAGACCCGCGCACAATCCGGCCCCTGGCTCGAGCGCCTGGTAGACACCGTCAAGGCTCGCCCCGGCGCGCTCAAGCGCACGGTATTCGAACTGCAGGCCCGCGACTGGCACAGCAAGCCGGTCAGCGACATCGACGGCGAACAACTGGCTGACTGGATGGGGCGCCTCAAGCGCAAAGGCGTGACCAGCTTCGGCTACTACCCGGACAACTTCATCGAAGACCAGCCCGCCGTGAAAACCGTGCGGCCGGCGCTCTCCAACAAGTGGAATCCTTGACATGCTCGACAGACTGCTCGCCCTGCTGGTGCTGGCGATCGTCCTTGGGGTACCCCTGGGCCTGATCTTCCTGGTCACCGGGCAATTCCTGATGGACTTCGTGTTCTTTTACCCGCTGTTCATGTCCGGGCTGTGGATTGCCGGCGGCCTGTATTTCTGGCTGCACTGGGAGCGCCACTGGCCGTGGAAGGACGACACCTTGCCACCGGCCCTGGCGGGCGAGCCGCTGATCAGCATCCTGATCCCGTGCTTCAACGAAGGCGACAACGTCGCCGACACCATTCACGCGGCGCTGGGCCAGCATTATCCGAACATCGAAGTCATCGCCATCAACGACGGCTCCAAGGACAACACCGCCCAGATGCTCGATCAACTGGCGGCGGAAGACCCGCGCCTACGTGTCTTGCACCTGGCGGAAAACCAGGGCAAGGCCGTGGCCCTGCGCATGGGCGCCATCGCGGCGCGCAGCGAATACCTGGTGTGCATCGACGGTGACGCGCTGCTGGCGCCGAACACCTGTGCTTACCTGGTGGCGCCGATGCTGGACAACGCCCGCCTCGGCGCGGTGACCGGCAACCCGCGCATCCGCACCCGCTCGACCTTGATAGGTCGGGTCCAGGTCGGCGAGTTCTCCTCGATCATCGGCCTGATCAAGCGTACCCAGCGGGTCTTCGGGCGGATCTTCACCGTGTCCGGCGTAATCGTCGCGTTCCGACGCACGGCCCTGCACCGGGTCGGCTACTGGAGCCCGGACATGATTACCGAAGACATCGACATCAGTTGGAAGCTGCAGCTGGATCACTGGAGCATCTTCTACGAGCCACGCGCGCTGTGCTGGATTCTCATGCCCGAAACCCTGCGCGGCCTGTGGCGGCAACGCCTGCGCTGGGCCCAGGGGGGCGCCGAGGTGCTGTTCAAGAACATCCGTGGCATCTGGCAATACCGCCACCGCTACCTGTGGCCGCTGCTGTTCGAATACTGCCTGTCCACCGGCTGGGCGTTCACCTTCCTGCTGTCGGTGATCTTCTGGGGCGCCGGTAAATTCGTCGAGATGCCAGCGGCCATCGCCGTGGATCACCTGATGCCGCCGGCCTTCACCGGCCTGTTGCTGGCGGTGGTGTGCCTGCTGCAGTTCGCGGTGAGCATCCTGATCGACCGGCGCTACGAAAAAGGCCTGTGGCACATCATGTTCTGGGTGGTCTGGTACCCGTTGGTGTTCTGGCTGATCAGTCTGTTCACTACCCTGGTGAGCTTTCCCAAAGTGCTGTTCGGGCAGCATCAGAAGCGTGCGCGCTGGATCAGCCCGGATCGCGGTATCAAACCATTCGATGATCAGGAAGAGGAAGTGATCCGATGAAAATTATCAGGACCCGGCAACGGCCTTTTCTGGTGGTCATCGATGCGCTTTTCACCGTGCTGGCGTGGGTGGGGCTGTTGTATTTGCTGGTCAATGGGCTGTGGTCGCTGCTCGATAGCCAGGCCGGCCCGCGCCTGGGAGGGTCGCTGTTCGACACCCTGGGGACTTTGCAGGTTTATGGTTGGATCGCGTTGGTCAACGCGGTGCTGCTGATTACCTGGGCGCGTTATCAACAACGCAAAAGTCGCAGCTTCGCCCAGCGTCGGCTGCCGGCGCCGGTGGTGGATGACCAGGGCTTGAGCGCCAGTTTCAAGTTGACCGGTGAGCGTCTGGATACGTTGCGCCAGCCCGGTTCGAAGACCATCCACAACAACCAGGACGGCGACATCAGCCACGTCGTACCGCATTTCCATTTGCTCAGTCCGGAGTTGCAGCCAGCGCCTCTGGCGCCATTGGAGCGGCCCCGGGTTATCCATTTGCCGGCGGATCAGTCCGTACATTGATGCAAGCCGATCCATCGCTTTCGCGAGCAAGCTCGCTCCCACAGGGGATTGGGGTGTGGCAGATCTTTCGGTCACACAGAACAAAAACTGTGGGAGCGAGCTTGCTCGCGATGGCGTCGGGTCAGCCATCTTGAAGTCGACTGACCCATCGCTATCGCGAGCAAGCTCGCTCCCACAGGGGATTTTGGGCTGTGGCAGATCTACGATGAGAAATCCCGGATCAGCCGCCACGCCTCGTCCACCGGCAATGGTTGTTTCATGCGCTGGGCCAACGCCGCCATGGCCCGGCCTTCATCGCAGGCCACTGCGGCGGCAACGAGGCCGTCCTTGCCCAACAGGGCGATAAAGGGTGGATGCTCGGGCGTGCCCTTGAACTCCACCTCATCCCAGTGCTCGGCGTGACCGAGGTAGTCGTAGCGTTTGCCGAAGTGATACGTCCAGAAAAACGGCACGTCCAGATAGTGCTCGTCGCCGCCGAGCATGTTCGCGGCGGCGATGCGCGCCTGTTGCTGGGCCAGGCGCCAATGCTCGATGCGCACAGGCGCGCCGTTCAGGGGGAAGGTCGCGATATCACCGACGGCCCATAAGCCATCCGTCACTCGCATGCTCGCGTCAACGGACAGTGACTGGTCCTGTTCCCGGGGCAACTCGGCAAACGGCTCGGTGGCCGGGCGCACGCCGATGCCGACGATCACCACGTCCGCAGCCAAACGCTGGCCGTTATCCAGCACCACGGCTTCGACCTTGTGCGCACCCTCGATCCGCGCCGCTTCGCCGTCGCTGTGGTACACCACGCCGTTGGCCCGGTGCCGGGCCAGGATGGCCTGGCCGACGCTCTCGCCCAATTGCGCGGCGAATGGCACCGGGTGCCGGGCCAACACGGTGACGCTCAGCTCGCGCTTGCGCAGGGACGAAGCGACTTCCATGGCAATGAAACTGTCGCCGATGATCACCGCCCGTTGCCCTGGCCGGACAGTGTCGAGAATCTGCCGGGTGTGGGCGATGGAACGCAGCACGAAGACTTGCGGCAAATCGATGCCGGGTAGGGCTGGCGTCTTCGGCTCCCCGCCTGTGGCAATGAGCGCGGCGTCGTAGTCCAGGCGTCGGCCATCGGCGAGCTGGATTTGCCGAGCACTGGGGTCCAAATGGGTGACCTCGCCGTGGAGCCTTTCGATGCGTTGCTGGGTGAAGTAAGTATCATCGCGCAGCGGCGCCGTCTCGTTGACCGGCATGTCGCCGGCCAATACATACTTGCTCAGCACCGTACGGTCATAGCCGGCCTCGGCTTCGCGGTCGATCAACAGGATTCGGCCGCCAAACCCCTTCTCCCGCAACGCCGCTGCGCAAGCCGTGCCGGCCGCACCGGCGCCGATGATGACAAACGTGCGCGCGTCATCGGCCGGCGGGATTTTATCGGCCGGCAGCGGTTGGTCATCGACCCAGACGTCACCGTCCCGCACCTCGACGTGATAGCGCGCCAGGCTGTCGAGGGCCGGCGGCTCGCACAGGGCGCCGTCTTCAGTCCGGAACGCCGCCTTGTGCCACGGGCAAATCAGCCGTCCATGGCACACCGCGCCCTTGGCCAGTGGTGCGCCTGCATGGGGGCACTTGCCCTGGAAGGCGCGCACCTGATCGCCTGAACGCAGCAACAGGATGGACGTGTCGTTGATGTTGACTTCGAGGCCGCGATCTTCGCGCACATCGGCGAAACGGGCGACTTGATGCATAGGCATGGTCGTTCTCCGGCAGGCGTTTCCCCTTGGAGTCGCAGGGCCGGAACGAGGTTCAGCATAATTGTCACTGCAACCTTGGCGAAGCTGCGGCTATAGTTCGCAAGCCGTCCATGGCCTGACACGCACAAGGTGCCCCGGTATGACCCGATTGAACATTTTCACCCCTTGGCTGGCGGCCGTCGCCCTGGTGCTGTGCGCACAAGGGGCTGCCCAGGCCGAGGAGCGTTTTACCCTCAGTATTCCCGGCGTGTCGGACGACCGCCTCTTCACCGCGGCGGCGGCCAGTGACGCCAACACCTGTGGTGGCAAGAACATTTCCCCGGCCTTGAGCTGGAACGCTGGCCCGCCTGGCACCCTCAGCTACGCCATCGTCATGTTGGACCCGGACGGCCAGAGGGGCCAGGGCGTCGACCACTGGATCCACTACGGCATCAAGGCCACCACCCGGCAGATTCCAGCGGGCGCCGGTACCAAATCCTCGCTGGAAGGCATGAGTGGCATCAACAGCAAGAACACCCACGGCTACATCGGCCCTTGCCCGCCCATCGGCGACAGCGCTCACCACTACCTGATCCAGCTCTTCGCCCTGGACCTGCCGCCGGAAGCCTTCCCCGCTGGCCTCACACGGGCCCAGCTGATGGAAAAAATCAAAGGCCACGTCCTGCGCAACAGCAGCGTCGTGCGCCGCTACCACCGCTGACCCGAACAGCAAAAAAAACCTTGTGGCGAGGGGATTTATCCCCGCTGGGCTGCGAAGCAGCCCCCCGCAATGGCGGTGACGCCCGACACAACATTGGCATCACGCGCCAAAAGCGAGCACTATCGAGCCCCTGTTCACTCATGCCGGAGGATGGCGATGACGCAGAAACCCGACGGCATCGCCCGCCTCCTGAACTGCCCCACCAAGGGCGACGAAATACGCCGGGCCATCGCCCAGAGCCGCAAGGATTTCCTGCCTGCCGACGAGGCCGAAGACGCCGAGCCAGGCCAACCACCGGTTCAACCGGTGGACACTGATCGCGACGACTGAGCCGTCGCCCTCTTTCAACTTATCGTTCCAATCTGCCTATGACTGCCACCCCTGTTTCACCCGGTGACCGATTCAGCCGCTCCGATTACAAGACCCTGGGCCTGGCCGCCTTGGGCGGCGCGCTGGAGATCTACGATTTCATCATTTTCGTGTTCTTCGCCCTGACCCTCAGCCAACTGTTCTTCCCGCCGGAAATGCCCGATTGGCTGCGCTTGCTGCAAAGCTTCGGGATTTTCGCCACCGGCTACCTGGCCCGGCCCCTGGGCGGCATTCTCATGGCGCACTTCGCCGATCGCCTGGGGCGCAAGCGCGTGTTCAGCCTGAGCATCCTGATGATGGCCTTGCCGTGCCTACTCATCGGGGTGATGCCCACCTATGCGCAAATCGGCTATTTCGCACCGTTGTTGCTGCTGGCGCTGCGTATCCTGCAGGGCGCGGCGGTGGGCGGCGAGGTGCCAAGCGCCTGGGTGTTCGTGGCCGAACATGCGCCGCTGCATCATCGCGGCTATGCCCTGGGGTTCCTCCAGGCGGGCCTGACCTTCGGCTACTTGCTGGGGGCCCTGACCGCAACGGCGCTGGCGCGGATCTACACGCCGGCGGAGATTCTCGACTACGCCTGGCGCCTGCCGTTCCTGCTGGGGGGCGTCTTCGGTGTGATCGGCGTCTGGCTGCGCCGCTGGCTGAGCGAAACGCCGATCTTCATGGCCCTGCAAGCCAATCGCGAAGGCGCTACGGAACTGCCGTTGCGCACGGTCCTGCGCGACCATCGCCAGGCCTTGCTGCCCGCCGCCATCCTGACCTGCGTGCTGACCTCGGCCGTGGTGGTGTTCGTGGTTATCACCCCGACCGTGATGCAGAAAAGCTTCGGCATGACCCCCAGTTACACCTTCGCCCTGAGCAGCCTGGGCATCGTCTTCCTGAACATCGGCTGCGTCCTGGCCGGCCTCATCGTCGACCGCATCGGCGCCTGGCGCACCGTCATGCTCTACAGCCTGCTGCTGCCCCTGGGCATCGCCGTGCTCTACGCCAGCCTGATCAGCGGCAGCGCCTGGCTGGGCCTGGCCTACGCCGTAGCCGGCCTGGGTTGCGGCGTGGTCGGCGCGGTGCCGTCGGTGATGGTCAGCCTGTTCCCACCGAAGATCCGCGTGTCCGGCATCTCGCTCACCTACAACATCGCCTATGCATTGTGGGCCAGCATGACCCCACTGATGCTGATCGCCCTGGTGCCGTGGAGCCCGTGGGTGTGCGTGGGGTATTGCGTGGTGATGGGGGCGGTGGGGGTGGCTGCGGCGGCGTATTTCCCGGGACGGTATGGCAAGGCTGCGCAGCCGTCATTGGCCTGTGAATCCTAGCCCGGCTGTTCAAAGACGCTCGCGCAAAAAATCCACAAAGGCCCGAGTCCGCGCCGAGCGGCGTCGGTCGTGACTGAACACGGCGCTGATGGGCAGCGCCAGCGGCTGGTAGTCGGCAAGCAGGGAGCAGACGGTACCCTGGCGAACATCGGCCGCGAACAACCACTGCGGTGAAAGCGAAACGCCCAGGCCCGACAGCACCATTTCCCGGATCGCTTCGCTGCTGTTGCAGGTGACATTACCCTTGATCGTCACGTTATGCTGCTGGCCATCCTGCGCGAATCGCCAGACGTCGTAATGTTCCAGCAGGGTGAACGCCAAACAGTTATGGCGGGCCAGGTCGGCCGGTTCGAGGGGCGTGCCGTGCTGTTGCAGATAAGCAGGGGCGGCGTACACCCGGCGCGGGCTATCGCCGAGGGAAATCGCCACCAGCCCTTCGTTTTTCACCACGCCGATGCGAATGGCCAGGTCGATGTTTTCCTTCAACACATCTTCGTTCTGGTCGCTCAACCTCAAGTCGATCCGAACCTGTGGGTGACGGGCCAGGAACTCGCCCACCAGGGGCGCAATACACAACCGGCCGAAACTGACGGGCGCCGCCACGCGCAGAAGGCCGGCGATCTGTTCCTGGCCACTGGCGAAACTGAGCCGTGCCGCGTCCACACTGGCGAGTATGTCCTTGCTCTCGGCGTAGAAGCGCTGGCCCTGGTCGGTCAGTGCGAGATGGCGGGTGCTGCGGGCAAACAGCGCCCCACCCAGATGTTGCTCCAATGCGCGGATCTGCTTGCTCACCGCCGGTTGGCCCAGGTTCAGCTCCCTGGCGACCGCCGAGAACGAGCCGCGCTCCACCACCCGCACGAACACCTGCATTGCATCGATCAGATCCATCAGGATTTAGCCTCTGCCTGGAATAAGTCCTATCCATTGTTGCTCACTTATCGGAATGCGTCTTCGCTCCCATGATGAACCTGCCCACTTATTTGGAGGTTTACCGTCATGAACAACACCATGTTCGCCGCCGTTGCCGAAACCGCTCAGGCGCCGCTGATTGTCCGTTCCATCGCCCGGCCGGTTCCCGGCAAAGGCCAGGTCTTGATCAAGGTGCATGCCGCCGCAATCAACCCGCTGGATACCAAGATCGCGGCGGGAGGCGGTGCCCATGCACGGCAGCCGTTGCCCGCTGTATTAGGAATTGATCTGGCCGGGACGGTGGTTGAGCGGGGCGAAGGCGTGGATGACTTCGCGCCTGGCGACGAGGTATTCGGCATGGCCGGCGGGATCGGCGGGGCTCAAGGCGCGCTGGCCGAATACATCGCGGTCGATGCCCGCCTGATTGCGCCCAAGCCCCGCTCACTGAGCATGCGCGAAGCGGCGGCCTTGCCGCTGGCATTCATCACGGCCTGGGAAGGTTTGGTCGACCGTGCCAACGTCCGGGCCGGGCAACAGGTGCTGATTCATGGCGGCGCGGGCGGCGTCGGTCAGATGGCCGTGCAGATCGCCAAGGCCCGGGGCGCCGAGGTCTACGCCACGGGCTCGGCCAGCAGCCTGGATTTCATCCGCGAACTGGGCGCCTCAGCCATCGACTACCGGACTCAGGACACCGACAGCTACGTGCGCCAGTACACCGATGGCGAAGGCTTCGACATCGTCTACGACACCGTTGGCGGCCCGACCCTGGATGCGTCGTTCAATGCGGCAAAGACCTACACCGGCCATGTGCTCAGCTGTCTCGGCTGGGGCCAGCACAGTCTCGCGCCGTTGTCGTTCCGAGGAGCGAGCTATTCCGGGGTGTTTACGTTGATGCCGCTGCTGACCGGAAAGGGACGCGAACATCATGGCCAGATCTTGCGGGAGGCAGCAGCACTGATTGAGGCCGGCGCGTTGCGGATCAAGATCGATCAAACCCGGTTTGGCCTGGGGGAGGTCAATGAGGCCTTTGCGCAGGTAGCCGAGGGGCGTGGGAAAGGAAAAACCGTGGTGGAAATCGGGGCTGAGTGAAGTTGGGCCAGGGTTGGAATGATTCCGTGGCGAGGGAGCAAGCTCCCTCGCCACAGGATTCCAGCAAGCGTTGAGTCGGGCGGTCGCTTACAGCAACCGCCGCTGCACCGCCTCTTCCAACGTGCTACGTGTCAGCGCCTGTACCACGTCGCGGGTGTCCTGCTGGAACGGAATGCCAAAAATCAGCACCAGGTGCATCCAGGTGCGCACCGATTCACTCTTCTGCACGCGCCCCAGTTCCTTGCCGTCCTTGTCCTTGAACACGGTTTCAAGGGTGAAGGTGTTCTCGGCCGTGGACGGGATCACGAAGAAGGTCGCGCCGGTGATGATGGCCGAGGCCATGCTGAACTGTTCGTTGTTGCGCAGGGTGGCTTCTGCGTAGATGTCCGACTCGACCTTGTCGGTACTGACCCGTGCGAAGCGTCCGGAATCGCGGAAGGTCTCGGCCACGGAGGTTTCCCACGCGGTGGCCTGGGCGCCCGAAGCGGCAACGGCCGGGCCACTATTGACCTGGTTCTGCGCGGTGGTGCGCACGAAGGCGCTGGGTTTGGCGGCTGGCGTGGCGGCGGCTGGCGGCCAGGTCTTCACGTCGGGCAATTGGTGTTGCGAGTAGGACACGCAACCGGTCAGCAGAACGGCGGCCAGTACCAGGCTGTGTTTGATGAAACCCATCATGTGTTGCTCCTTATTGTTTGGCCAGGCGTGCGGTGGCGGTGTCCAGCAGCTGTGCGACCAACTGATTCAGCTGTTGGGCACCCATGGTCGGCGCCCAGTATTCGCGGCCATACAAACCAACATTGCGCTCGAGCTTGATCTCTTCCTTGGCCGTTGCCAGTTCCTTGCCGTCGCGGTCGACGATCACCAGGTTGCCGGCGACATCGAAGCTGTCGACGTAGATAGGGCCGTTCACCCAGATCCAGACCGTGAGGGTCAGCAGCGCGCCGGGGAAGTAGCCCGGGTGCGGGGCGCGATGGCCTTTTAGGGAGGTCATGTCGAACTTGAGCAGTACGTCATTCTCGCCCAGGCGCGTCGGGTATTCGGTGACCTGCTTGAAGTAGCCGCCGGTCTGTACGTACTGATTGAGCTGGGCCGTGAGCGAGCGGCTGATGGCCGTGCGGGTGGCATCGTTGACATCAGGTGCAGTCACGGCGACATCGGCGATTTGTGCGATACGCGGGCTGCTGACGGGAGCAGGGTGCTGCGGGTTGCCTACTGGGCCGGTGACGGTGTAGGACACGCAGCCGGTCATCGACAGGGTGGCGATGAGGGCGGTGGCCTTGAGGAGTGTTTTGAACACGGAATGTCCTTATAGGGTTGATGGCACTTTAGTATCTCGACTCGGGGGGCGGTAACTTGAGGAAAAATCCGAAAGGTATCAAGGGGCTGGAGAGGAAAATGACGAAGGTTGTCAGCCGCCGGAAAAAATAATTTCCACCGGTTAACCCGAACCGTGTGTGCCTTGCGTCTGAGCGTGTGTACGAATCATTCATTCACGAGGTTCAGCCCATGTCCCGTCCACTTCCCTTTATGCGTCCTGCTGCCCAAGGCTTCGCCGTGACTTTGCTGGTGGCGTTGGCCGGTTGTGGGTTGTCTTCCTCCCGGGAGGCGGCCAATCCGTCCGAACCGGTGGCCGTGGCGCCCAGCGTCGTACCGCAAGGCGAGATCGCCGAAGTGCGCCAGTCGACGGTCAAGCGCACGCTCATGAAACCGGCATCGATGCCCGCCCCCAGCGTGGCGAACGATGCTGTCACTGCGGGTTACCGCGCCGAGTCGCGTGAACAATACGAAAAACTGCCGGACAACCCGATTCACAGCGTGGCCGAAACGCCGGTGTCGACCTTCAGCGTGGATGTCGATACCGGCAGCTATGCCAATGTGCGACGTCTGCTCAATCAAGGCAGCCTGCCGCCCGAAGGTGCTGTGCGGCTGGAGGAAATGGTCAATTACTTCCCGTATAGCTACGCCCTGCCCACCGACGGCTCACCCTTTGGTGTGACCACCGAAGTGGCCCCGTCACCGTGGAATCCCCACACCCGCTTGCTGCGCATCGGCATCAAGGCCAGCGACCGCGCCGTGGCGGATCTGGCGCCGGCCAACCTGGTCTTCCTGGTGGACGTTTCCGGCTCCATGGATCGTCGCGAAGGCCTGCCGCTGGTCAAGAGCACCCTGAAACTGCTGGTGGACCAATTGCGCGATCAGGACCGGGTGTCCCTGGTGGTCTATGCCGGCGAATCCCGGGTGGTGCTCAAGCCCACCTCGGGTCGCGACAAGGTGACCATCCGCAACGCCATCGATCAACTCGACGCCGGTGGTTCCACTGCGGGCGCTTCGGGTATCGAACTGGCCTATCAGATGGCGCGGGAGAGCTTCATCGACAAAGGCATCAACCGCATCCTGCTGGCCACCGACGGCGACTTCAACGTCGGCATCAGTGATTTCGACAGCCTCAAGCAGATGGCGGTGGACCAGCGTAAAAGCGGCGTCTCCCTGACGACGCTGGGCTTCGGTGTGGATAACTACAACGAACACCTGATGGAGCAACTCGCCGATGCCGGTGACGGCAACTACGCCTACATCGACAACCTGCTCGAAGCGCGCAAGGTCCTGGTGGACCAGCTCAGCTCCACCCTGGCGGTGGTGGCGCGGGATGTGAAGTTGCAGGTGGAGTTCAACCCCGCCCAGGTCAGTGAGTATCGCCTGCTGGGCTATGAGAACCGTGCGTTGAAACGTGAGGACTTCAACAACGACAAGGTCGACGCGGGCGAGATCGGCGCCGGGCATACGGTGACGGCGTTGTATGAAATTGTTCCGAAGGGCGCGCCGGGCTGGCTGGAGCCACTGCGCTATGGAAGTACGCCCAAGTCGGAGAGCACGTCAGGGGAATTGGCGATGTTGCGCGTACGCTACAAGCCGGCTGAGGGCGGTAGCAGTCGATTGATCGAGCATCCCATTGCTGGCGTGCAGAACGACCGCAAGCCCAGCGATGACCTGCGCTTCTCGGCCGCTGTTGCCGCCTTCGCCCAACAGCTCAAGGGCGATGGACGCTACACTGGGACGATGACTTTGAAGGACACCGCACAATTGGCGCGCTCGGCCCGCGGCGATGATCCGTTTGGGCTGCGTGGCGAGTTTGTGCAGTTGGTGGAGCTGGCCCAGAGCCTTGAGCCCGCGGCCAAGCGCTGATCCCGAGCACAACGAGGGGCAAATGTGGGAGCGAGCTTGCTCGCGATGGCTTCGGATCAGTTGGCATTGATGTTGACTTATGCACCGCCATCGCGAGCAAGCTCGCTCCCACAGGTTTCCCTTGTTGTCTGCCAGGACTGTGTTGCAATGATCGGAAAGGAGTTCCTCACTGACATGCCCGCTGCGCTTGATTCTCCCAGCGACGAATCGCTGCTGGCCCGCTACCGCAACGGCGACGGGGCTGCTTTCGAAGCCTTGTACGCCCGCCATCGGCAAGGGCTTTACCGTTTCCTGATGTCCTTGAGCAACAAGGCCGAACTGGCCGAGGAAGTCTTCCAGGACACCTGGCTCAGCCTGATTCGCAGCACCACCCAGCCACAAGGCCGGGCGAGTTTTCGTACCTGGTTGTTCCAGATTGCCCGCAACCGCTTGATCGACCACTGGCGCAAACATGGCGGCCACAACCCGTTGCACGACAGTTACGACGAGCAGCTCCACGTCCAGCCCGACGACACCAGCAGCCCCGAGCAACAGCTGAGTCTGAGCCGCGACCAGGCGCGTCTCGACGCCGCGTTGCAGGCCTTGCCCGAGGATCAGCGAGAAGTCTTCCTGCTGCGCCTGCACGGTGACTTGGAGCTGCCACAGATTGCCGCCCTGACCGGCGTCCCGCTGGAAACGGTCAAAAGCCGCTTGCGTTACGCCCAGCAGAAATTGCAGCGACTGCTGGCCGAGGAGGTACCCGCATGATCGACCCCAAACACACCCCGGATCCCGATGACGAAAGGCTCATCGAGCATTTTCGCCAACACGCCAGCGGCGAGCCGCCGGCCTCCCTGGACGCCTTCATCCTGGCCACCGCCCGTCGCGAAGCCCCGACGCCGACGCCAAGCCTGTGGCAACGCTGGCTGCAAGCCTGCCAACGGCCGCGCTGGCAAATGGCATTCGCCACGGTCGCCGGCGTGGCGCTGATGATTGGCCTGGTACTGCGTTCCCCTGTGCCCCACGACGAACTGGCCTCACCCGCTTCGATGGAATTTTCCGCCGACCAGCAAGAACCCGCCGTAGCCGCTGCACCCCCACCGGCCATGCCCGCCCCCGCGCCGATCACCCGCATGGCGCCCCAGGGCGAACTGGCTCGGGCCCCGGCCAGCCCGATGCAATCCATGGCGGAAAAGCCAGCGGCAAAGATGAGCAAATCCGCGCCAGCTGCACTGCCATCGCTGGAGCAGGGCCTGATGGAAATCCTGCGCTTGCGCGAGGCGGGTGAGAGCGAGGCCGCTGATGAGAAGCTGCTGGCGCTGCACAAGCGCTTCCCCAAGGAAGACTTGCCGGCGCGGTTGGAGGCGTTGCGCAAGCGTTGAGTGAGACAGCGCCCACAAAAAAGCCCCAGGTCTTGCGACCAGGGGCTTTTTGATTCTGAGGATGGTGCACCAGGCGGGATTCGAACCCACGACCCCTGCCTTCGGAGGGCAGTACTCTATCCAGCTGAGCTACTGGTGCGACGCGGGCGCCATGATACTCATATGCGTGGCGGGCGTCCATGCTGCTGAATCGCCTGCGTTTTTGGGCAGCTCGCCGGGTGTTGGCTACGCTGATCAGAAAAAGCGGGCAAATTCGGTTTTTTCGTTCTTTTTTTCGAACAGCCTATTGTCCTTCACCCCCATCGGCCCTAGGATTCGTTTGAGATTTCAAACGCTCTTGTCTGGGTGCTGAACCGCACGTCTGTGCTTATGTGCGTTATTTCTGTGCTTCAGCCCGGTGAATGATTTCCCTGACGGCAGCCCCCGAGGCGCCTTTCTACAAATCTAATTCGCTCCGCGTGCGCGCGGTGCTGTTAAGGAAAGCCGACATGCAGCTTAAAGACACCCAGTTGTTCCGCCAGCAAGCCTTTATCGATGGCGCTTGGGTCGATGCGGACAATGGTCAGACGATCAAGGTCACCAACCCGGCGACGGGCGAAGTGTTGGGCACTGTGCCGAAGATGGGCGCTGCCGAAACCCGTCGTGCGATCGAAGCCGCCGACAAGGCGCTGCCGGCCTGGCGTGCGCTGACCGCCAAGGAGCGCGCCAACAAGCTGCGCCGCTGGTACGAATTGCTGATCGAAAACCAGGACGACCTCGGTCGCCTGATGACGATGGAACAAGGCAAGCCGCTGGCCGAAGCCAAGGGCGAAATCGTCTACGCCGCCTCGTTCATCGAATGGTTCGCCGAGGAAGCCAAGCGCATCTACGGCGATGTGATTCCCGGCCACCAGCCCGACAAGCGCCTGATCGTGATCAAGCAGCCGATCGGCGTGACCGCGGCCATTACTCCGTGGAACTTCCCGGCCGCGATGATCACCCGCAAGGCCGGCCCGGCGCTGGCTGCCGGTTGCACCATGGTTATCAAGCCGGCTTCGCAAACCCCGTTCTCGGCCCTGGCCCTGGTGGAACTGGCGCACCGTGCCGGCATCCCGCAAGGCGTGCTGAGCGTGGTCACCGGTAGCGCTGGCGACATTGGTGGCGAGCTGACCAGCAACCCGATCGTGCGCAAGTTGTCCTTCACCGGCTCGACCGAAATTGGCCGTCAGTTGATGGCCGAATGTGCCAAGGACATCAAGAAAGTCTCCCTGGAACTGGGCGGCAACGCGCCGTTCATCGTGTTCGACGACGCGGACCTGGATAAGGCCGTCGAAGGCGCGATCATCTCCAAATACCGCAACAACGGCCAGACCTGCGTCTGTGCCAACCGCCTGTACATCCAGGACTCGGTGTACGACGCGTTCGCCGAGAAACTGAAAGTGGCGGTGGCCAAGCTCAAGATCGGCAACGGTCTGGACGATGGCACCACCACCGGTCCGTTGATCGACGGCAAGGCGGTCGCCAAGGTCCAGGAACACATCGCCGATGCGGTCAGCAAAGGCGCGACCGTGCTGTCGGGCGGCAAGGCGATGGAAGGCAACTTCTTCGAGCCGACCATCCTGACCAACGTACCGAAAAACGCCGCCGTGGCGAAGGAAGAAACCTTCGGCCCGCTGGCGCCGCTGTTCCGCTTCAAAGACGAAGCCGAAGTGATCGCGATGTCCAACGACACCGAGTTCGGCCTGGCTTCGTACTTCTATGCCCGCGACCTGGGCCGTGTGTTCCGTGTGGCCGAAGCCCTGGAATACGGCATGGTCGGCGTCAACACCGGTTTGATCTCCAACGAAGTCGCGCCGTTCGGCGGCATCAAGGCCTCGGGCCTGGGCCGTGAAGGCTCCAAGTACGGCATCGAGGACTACCTGGAAATCAAATACCTCTGCCTGGGTATCTGATCCGCTTCAAGCGCAAAGGGCACGAGAGCGCTGTCCCTTTGCGTGGTTTCAAATTGTATTTTCTTTGCGGCCGGGAACGCCGTGGCAGTCGATCATCGCATGCTGCCGCCGCTGACTTCTCGCCGTGTAATCCTTGAACCACGCCGACCGATGAGCGGCGAATGAGGACTGTAATGAGCAAGACTAACGCTGACTTGATGGCCCGCCGTACCGCCGCTGTTCCCCGTGGCGTCGGCCAGATTCACCCGATCTTTGCCGAGTCGGCGAAGAACGCCACGGTAACCGACGTCGAAGGTCGTGAGTTCATCGACTTCGCCGGCGGTATCGCCGTGCTGAACACCGGCCACGTGCACCCGAAAATCATCGCTGCCGTGACCGCACAGCTGAACAAGCTGACCCACACCTGCTTCCAGGTCCTGGCCTACGAGCCGTATGTGGAACTGTGCGAAAAAATCAACGCCAAGGTCCCGGGTGATTTCGCCAAGAAAACCCTGCTGGTCACCACCGGTTCGGAAGCGGTGGAAAACGCCGTGAAGATCGCCCGCGCCGCCACGGGCCGTGCCGGTGTGATCGCCTTCACCGGCGCTTACCACGGTCGCACCATGATGACCCTGGGCCTGACCGGTAAAGTCGTGCCGTACTCGGCCGGCATGGGCCTGATGCCTGGTGGCATCTTCCGCGCGCTGTACCCGAACGAGCTGCACGGTGTGAGCATCGATGATTCCATCGCCAGCATCGAGCGCATCTTCAAGAACGACGCCGAACCCCGTGACATCGCCGCAATTATCATCGAGCCGGTACAGGGCGAGGGTGGTTTCTACGTAGCACCCAAGGCCTTCATGGAGCGCCTGCGCGCCCTGTGCGACCAGCACGGCATCCTGCTGATCGCTGACGAAGTGCAGACCGGTGCCGGCCGTACCGGCACCTTCTTCGCCATGGAACAGATGGGTGTTGCCGCCGACCTGACCACCTTCGCCAAATCCATCGCTGGCGGCTTCCCGTTGGCCGGTGTGTGCGGCAAGGCCGAGTACATGGATGCCATCGCCCCAGGTGGCCTGGGCGGCACTTATGCCGGTAGCCCGATCGCCTGTGCGGCGGCGCTGGCGGTGATGGACGTGTTCGAAGAAGAGCACCTGCTGGACCGCTGCAAGGCTGTGGGCGAGCGTCTGGTGACTGGCCTCAAGGCGATCCAGAGAAAGTACCCGGTCATTGGTGAAGTACGTGCCTTGGGCGCGATGATCGCCGTGGAACTGTTCGAAAACGGCGACACCCACAAGCCGAACGCCGCGGCAGTGGCCCAGGTGGTGGCCAAGGCGCGGGACAAGGGCCTGATCCTGCTGTCCTGCGGTACTTATGGCAACGTTCTGCGGGTACTGGTGCCGCTGACCTCGCCAGACGAGCAACTGGACAAAGGCCTGGCGATCATCGAAGAGTGCTTCTCCGAGCTCTGATTTACGAACTCTGATTGTGCACTGATTCACAAAAAACCCGCTTCGGCGGGTTTTTTCATGGCCGCGGGCATATCCCGCAGGTTTGAGCTGTCTGGAACGGCCTTCATTGTCTAAGGTGCATGTATAGCAAGGGAGCGATGTTGCATGACTGCTGTGGTTTTACCCGCCGTACCGCGTGTGTTGATCGCCGAGGCTGACCCGGCGTCCCGGGAGCTGCTTGAGCAAGTGCTGTCGGGCGTGCGCTGCGATGCCCGAGTGGACACCTGCGGCGACGGGCAGCAGGCCCAGGATTTGCTGGCACATAATTCGTACGACCTGGTCATCGCCGATTGGGAGCTGCCGGGTGTTGATGGCCTGACTATCCTGCGTGGCCTTCGCCAACAGCATCGAGCTGCGCCGTTACCGTTCATTCTGATGAGCCGGCGTAATGACAGCGCCAGTGTGCGTGAGGTCGTGCCCCTGGCGCCGACGGCGTATTTGACCAAGCCTTTGAACCGGGAAAGCCTGACCCAGCGTTTGCAAGGGTTGCTGTTGAGTGGCGCTGAAGACACCTCCGGCGATGTGCCGGTTCCGGGGCCGGGGCAGACCTTGGTAGCCTTTCTGGAACGGCGACGGGATCTGTCCGAAGGCGCGCCGCTGATGACCGATGTGCAGGTGGCGGTCAAGCGTTGCCTCAACCCCACTGGCCTGGATCTGAAACTGCTGGAAGAAGAGATCCGCACCGACCCGCAAATTACTGGCGTGCTGATTGCGGCGGCCAACAGCGCTGCCCAGCATCAGGGTGGCGGCCCGGTGCAGACCGTGGCCCAGGCGCTGCACCAGCTCGGCACGGGGCAGAGCATGAACCTGATCCTCGTCCTGACCCTCAAGCGCTGCGCCCGCCTCAGCGTTCCGTATCTGGCGGACTATGCCAAGCGCTACTGGGAATTGTCGCTGCACACCGCCGAGTACGCCCGGACCCTGGCGCGGCTGCTGGATCTGGAACCGGAACGCTGTTACTGCGCGGGGCTGCTGCATCGCCTGGGCGACCTGGCGCTGCTGCGTTGCCTGGAAGAATGGACGCAGGCGGGTGGCGAGCTGGATGAGTTGGAGGAAGTGGGTAATTCCCTCGATCAATACGGCGCCGGCTTCGGCTCGGCGCTGCGCACTCGCTGGCGTCTGCCGCTGGAGTTGCGTGAGTTGATCGCGGCCGCCTATAGCCTGGGGGGTGGGGTTTATTCCCGCGAGGCGCTGGTGATGAACATGGCGGCGCAGATGGCCCACCTGACCGAGCATGAAGGGCTTGAAGAACTGGCCCAGGGGCGTACGGCGCGCTTATTGAAGATCGGATTGCCGGAACTGATGCGCTTGCGCCGCAAGTAGCCCCACCACCTGACCCCTGTGGGAGCGGGCTTTGTGGGAGCAAAGCTTGCTCGCGATGCAGGCAACTCGGGTTCAAGTGGACACCGAGGCGCTGCTATCGCGGGCAAGCCTTGCTCCCACAGGGGGTCAGTGGCGGGACAACTCACTCAAGCCGCGATGATGCGGTTCTTGCCCTTGCGCTTGGCCTCGTACATGGCCGCGTCGGCCCGGGAGAACAGGCTGTCGAGGCTCTGATCGTCGGCCGTGATGCTGGTCAGGCCCTGGCTGACGGTAATGCCGAAGGTCTGCTCGCCACAACGGAACATCAGGCGCTGGATTTCCCGTTGCAGCCGCTCGGCCACCTGCAATGCCATGTCGGGGGCGCAACCGGGGAACACCGCCGCGAACTCTTCGCCGCCGATCCGCCCGAACAGGTCGCCGCGCCGGAGCACGGAGCGGCCACTTTCGGCGATCTTCTGCAACACGGTATCGCCTTCCTGATGGCCGTAGGTGTCGTTGATCACCTTGAAGTCATCGATGTCCAGCAACAGGAATGCCATGGGCGTCCCTTGTAGCCGCGCTTGCTCGAACTCGCGGTGGGCGCATTCGAAAAAATGCCGGCGATTGCTGCTCTGGGTCAGCACATCGGTGGTCGCCAACCGCTGCAGCTCACTTTCCAGCAGCTTCTTTTCGGTGATGTCCTCGGCGATACCGACGACGATCACCGGTTGCCCAGGTTCAGCCTTACGGTTGATGAAGCACTTGTCGCTCAGCCAGCGGACCTGGCCGTCACCAGCGATGATGCGGTATTCACGATCTTCGACGGCGCCCTTGACCAGGACTTCGGCCAGGCTGCGTTCGGCGTACTCCAGGTCGTCGGGGTAGATTGCATCGCGCCATTCGTTGTAGTCAGCCAGGACCAGGCCGGCGGGGCGGCCGAAGATCCGCTCGTAGGCGGGGCTGACATACAGCACTTGCCGGGTTTCCCAGTTGAACGCCCATAGCACGGCATTGACGCTGACCAGCAGCGAGCTGAACAGTTGCTCACGTTCGCTCAGGCGCGCCACTTCGCCCTGGGCATGCATCAGCGCCATGAGCGTCTGGGCCGCCTCGGGCCAATGAGGTAGGGAGTAATCCTGTAGGTTCTTGTCGACCATCGGCACAAATCTCAAAGAGCGTGCACTGCTGTTGTTTTGCACGCACTTTTCTCCAAAGCCCGCCAGGATGGCGAAGTGCTCTTTGAGATAGGGGATTCGGGGCGAAGTTCCTTTTCAGGCGACGAAGGGCGGGGGATTTAGCGAGTCGAATTATGGGAGCTGAACCTGTGGCGAGGGGATTTATCCCCGCTGGGCTGCGAAGCAGCTCCAAGACAGTCAATTCAAGTGATTTTGATACACCGAGTCATCAGGTTTCAGGGCTGCTGCGCAGCCCAGCGGGGATAAATCCCCTCATCACAAAAGCCCTTCTTCACAGGGGGAGTTGCATCGTCAGGCCGTGGCAGGCCTTAGCGAGTAGGTCTTGAGCTGGTCGGCGAAGTCCCGCAGGGACTGGATGCCGCTGGCCTCGGCTTCGCTGACCCATTCCTTGATGGCGGCGAGCATGTCGTGGCCGTTGCTGCTGGTCTTGACCCAGATCTGCTGCAAGGCCAGGCGTTTCTCGTAGATCACCTTCAGTGCGTGGCTGTGTTCGAGCATGTTCTGGATACGCACGTGGTGACGATCGTCCAGCAGGCTGGTTTCCCGCGACAGCAGGCGTTTGGCCCGGTGGAACTGGTGACGTACCGAGTGATCGACCTTCTCCAGTTCCTGCTTGACCAGCGGCGCGATGACCAGCCGGCGGTACTGCGCCATGATCTGGAAGCGGTTGTTGAGGATCGCCATGGCCGTGTCCATGTCCAGGTGGCCCTTGCCTTCGACCCGGTGGGCGATCGGTGCAACCCGCTGGACCTTGGCCAGGCGCAGGAAACTGAACACCCGGATCCAGGCCCAGCCCAGGTCGAATTCCCACTTGCGCACCGACAGCTTGGCCGAGTTGGGGTAGGTGTGGTGGTTGTTGTGAAGTTCTTCGCCGCCGATCAGGATGCCCCAGGGCACCAGGTTGGTCGCCGCGTCGCGGCATTCGAAGTTGCGGTAGCCCACGGCATGGCCCAGGCCATTGACCACACCGGCGGCCCAGACGGGAATCCACATCATCTGGATGGCCCAGATGGTGATGCCGATGGTTCCGAACAGCAGCAGGTCGATGACGCCCATGATCGCCACGCCCAGCAGCGGGAAGCGGCTGTAGAGGTTGCGCTCGATCCAGTCGTCGGGGCAGTTCTTGCCATAGATGCGCAGGGTTTCCGGGTTTTCCGCTTCGGCGCGATACAGCTCGGCGCCTTTGCGCAGCACGGTGGACAAGCCCTTGATGACCGGGCTGTGGGGGTCATCCTCGGTTTCGCATTTGGCGTGGTGCTTGCGGTGGATGGCGGTCCACTCGCGGGTGTTCTGCGCCGTGGTCAGCCACAGCCAGAAACGGAAGAAATGTTTGAGACCGGCGTTGAGCTCCAGGGAGCGATGCGCCGAATAACGGTGCAGATAGACCGTGACGGCGATGATCGTGACGTGGGTCATCAGCAGGGTGACTGCCACCAGTGACCAGGCCGACAAGCCAAGAAAACCTTCGTACCACATAGGCTGTAGGGCCCTCGATAAAGATAGAAACCGCCGTTGCATTATCACCAGCCCCACAGATAAAACCAGTCGGCCTTTCAGATAAGAGTGGCTGAATGTTTCTTCCTCTATAATCCACCTCTTTGTAAGGACATGGATGGCCGAATGCCTGCCTATCAACGCAGTGCCATGCGCGTAGCGCTGCTTTACCTCGTGTTGTCAGTCGTCTGGCTGCAGCTGATTGGTTATTTATTGAGCAGTTTCTTCGATCAATTCGCCGACAGGCAGCGCTGGCTCCTGATCAATGGTTATGCCTGGATCCTGCTCAGCGCCGGGCTGATCTTCCTGGCCCGGGCACGGATCTCGCGGTTTTTCGCCAAGGGCGAGCACGGCGCCGATCGCGAGCGCCTGCGCCAGGCCGCCGCCGTCTTCGATTGCACCCGCGAAGGGGTGTTGGTGACGGACCACAACGGCCTGATCGTGCATGTGAATCGGGCTTTCATGGCGATCACCGGTTATGCCCGGGACGAAGTACTGGGCCAGCGCCCCAACCTGTTCAAGTCTGGTCGCCATGGGCCGGATTTCTATCGCGACATGTTTGCCGCGCTGGACAACCTGGGCGAGTGGAGTGGTGAAATCTGGAATCGGCGTAAAAGTGGTGAGATCTACCCACAATGGCAGACGATCCGCGTCATTCGCGACGAAAACGGCCGGGTCAGCCATTATGTGGCGGTGTTTTCTGACATCAGCGCCCTCAAGGATTCCGAGCATGAGCTGGCGTACCTGGCCCACCACGATCCGCTGACAGGCTTGCCCAACCGCCTGCTGTTTTCCGACCGTACCGAGCAGGCCCTGACGTCGTCGCAGTTGCACAAGCGTGGCTGTGCGCTGTTGCTGGTGGACCTGGATCACTTCAAGAACATCAATGACAGCCTGGGCCACAATGTGGGCGATGAGTTGCTCAAAGGCGTGGCCGAGCGATTTCGCGGGCTGTTTGCGCCGGGCGTGACCCTGGCGCGGCTGGGGGGCGACGAATTTGCGCTGCTGGTGGAAAACTGCTCCCAGCCCGATCAGGCCGCGGCGTTGGCCCGGCGCATCCTCGACGCCTTGAAAGAACCGCTGCGGTTCGATGAGCACGCGTTGTTCATCAACGCCAGCATCGGCATCAGCCTGTTTCCCGGCGATGCCCTGAACGCCGGGCAACTGTTGCGCAATGCCGACTCGGCGCTGTTCAAGGCCAAGAGCGCCGGACGCGATGGCTACGCCTTGTACACCGAAGAGCTCACTGCCCACGCGCAGCAACGGGTCGAGATTGCCTTCGAGCTGCGTCGCGCACTGCAGCAGCAGGAGTTGCGCGTTCATTACCAACCGGTACACGACTTGGCGAGTAGCCGTCTGGTCGGTGTCGAGGCGCTGGTGCGCTGGGAGCATCCCACGCGGGGGCTGGTGTCGCCGGCCGAGTTCATTCCCATCGCCGAGCGAACCGGTCTGATTGCCCAGATCGATGCCTGGGTTATGGACCAGGCCTGCCGGCAGATGTGTCGGTGGCAGCAGGCGGGCGTGGCGTTGGCGTTCGTCGCGGTCAACGTCTCGAGTCGGCTGTTTGCCCATCGTGAGTTGTATGAGCAGGTCGCGCAGGTGTTGCACGACACGGGCCTGGATCCGGCCTGCCTGGAATTGGAAGTGACGGAAAGCGCGGTGATGGAAGACCCGGAGGTGGCGCTGGAGCAGATGCATCGCCTGCGGGAGTTGGGCGTGCGCCTGGCCATCGACGATTTCGGCACGGGTTATTCGTCGTTGCTGCGGCTTAAGCGTTTGCCGGTGCAGAAGCTGAAGATCGATCAGGGTTTTGTCGCGGGGTTGCCGTGGGATGAGGATGATGCGGCGATCGTTCGGGTGATCATTGCCTTGGCCCACAGCATGGGTATGCAGGTGCACGCCGAGGGCATCGAGCAGCGTGAGCAGGCGGTGTTTTTGCTTGGACTGGCGTGTGAGTTGGGGCAGGGTTACTGGTTTGGCCGGCCGATGGTGGCGGCGCAGTTGGATTGGGATCGGGCGCCGGTTATTGCTTGATCGTCCGTGGTATTGGTGTTGGTCGAGTACATATCCGTTGCTGCGGTAACGGCGGCTTAGGGTTCCGCCCTTACGGCGGGTCACTTTTGAAGAGCCCGGAAGCCGGCCCAGTCAAAAGTAACCAAAACGCTCCTGCCCCACCACTCGGCACCTCGCCTAGGCTCGGTGTGCCCTCACTCCGGCATTGCTCCGTGGGCCCGCCGCGAAGGGCCATCCATGGCCCAGCGCGGCTATCCCGGCATCCATGCCGGGATGCCCACTCCACAATGCCTGCGTTCGGCCATCGTGGTTGACGGGGCGCTGAGATCAACGTCCACCCCACCACGAGGCGGCCTGAGAGCCGACCTGGTTCTTGGTGAGACCGCGTTCCTCCTGTGGGAGCGGGCTTGCTCGCGAAGGCGGCCTTACAGCCGGCCTATCTCTCCCGGCTGTACCCCGATCCAACTGTGGGAGCGAGCTTGCTCGCGATGGGGCCGTATCAGCTTGCATCGATAGTGCCTGATACACCGTCATCGCGAGCAAGCTCGCTCCCACAGTTGTTTTGTGTCGACTGCTATATCCGCGACAACCCACTTCCCCTGTGGGAGCGAGCTTGCTCGCGATGGCGCCGGCTCAGCCTGCATCAATGCAATGCTTTACACCCTTGGTGCCAGGCGCCGCCGCCTCCTTTGTTTCCAAATGATCCAACGCCCGCTCAACCAGCAACTGCACCCCATCGGCCATGCGGCTGATCGCCAGGGCGATGCAGCGGCGTGAGTCGTCCACGTCGTCAGCCAGGTCGGCGGCGATGGTGCTGATGGAGAGCAGGTCTTCGGAGGCGTTGGCGAGCAGGGTTTCGGTGTCTATGTGGGGGGACACGATGAAGAGTTGGTTTTTGTCAGGTTCGGGCGGTGAGGCGGGCTTGGGGTTGAGGTAGTAGTCGAGGGCGCGGGTGGCGGCGTCATCGAGCTTTTTTTCTTCCTGCGCTTGGACGCGGGATTTGTGGCCGCTTTGCGGCGGATTCGGTGAATGCTTGACCATATTTATGTACCAGAGTTGGAGTCGCCATCCTTTCGCTTGCATTCGAAGAGGTGGCAACTGTACGTAGGTGTGCAAGACCGGTCCGGTACCGCCGGCAGACCCGAAGGTCTCCCACGCACAATTGCCATAACGGACGCGAGCATAAAAAAATGCTCGGTCAATAGCCATAAGCAATTACGTACCAGTCCGGACTTGCACGTCCGTGTCACCGTTTTTTGCGATGACGCACAGAGGTTAGCGGCGCTCGGGAACGCTGCCTAGTTCATGAACAGCCCTGCGTCTTGAAGGAAATATCCGAGGGTTTGGCAGGGAAAAAGCCCCCCAATTACCTCTGCCGTAGGACGTCGGCTACGTTCCGTGATTTTGGTTATATAAAAATTCTTAAATAGTCTTTTTAAGAATATCTGCGCTTATCTAGTATTGCTCCCACGCCGCAAGCAGTGCCGCCCACTGCCAGGCATTCATTCAAAGGAGCAGCAGCATGAGCGCATCTCTACGTAGCGTTGACGGCCAGGACGAAGCAACCATCTTGCGCGAGATCCAGAGCGCGTTGCGCGATCTGCGCTTTGGGGCAGTGGAAATCACCGTGCACAACGCCCAGGTGGTCCAGATCGAGCGCAAGGAAAAATTCCGGCTGCAACAACCCAGTCATAAGCCGTCTTGAAAAACAGGAGATCGCAGCCTTCGGCAGCTCCTACAGGGGGGCTTGATGTAGGTGCTGTCGAAGGCTGCGATCTTTTTCAACAAGCCAAACGAATTTTCAGAAGCCATAAGAAAACCAGAATTCCAGGAGCTTTCACCATGTCGTCCATTCGTCGTTATGCCCTGGCCGCGCTGGCCAGTGCTGTTTTTGCAGGTTCCGCCGTCGCCAAGGATTACGAGCTGCTCAACGTGTCCTACGACCCGACGCGCGAGCTTTACCAGGATTACAACGCCGAATTCGTCAGCTTCTGGAAGAAAGCGCACCCGGACGACAGCGTGAAGATCCAGCAGTCCCACGGTGGTTCGGGCAAGCAAGGCCGTGCGGTGATCGATGGTCTGCGGGCCGACGTGGTGACCTTGGCCCTGGCCGGCGACATCGATGAAATCGCCAAGCTGGGCAAGTCGCTGCCAGCGGACTGGCAAACACGCCTGCCGGACGCGAGCACGCCTTACACGTCCACCATCGTGTTCCTGGTGCGCAAGGGCAATCCCAAGGGCATCAAGGACTGGGGCGATCTGATCAAGAATGACGTGTCGGTCATCACCCCGAACCCGAAGACCTCCGGCGGTGCGCGCTGGAACTTCCTCGCTGCCTGGGCCTACGGCCTGAAGGCCAACGGGGGGGACGAGGCCAAGGCCAAGGAATACGTGCAGGCGTTGTTCAAGCACGTGCCGATCCTCGACACCGGTGCCCGTGGCTCGACCATTACCTTCGTCAACAACGGTCAGGGCGACGTATTGCTGGCCTGGGAAAACGAAGCCTTCCTGGCGCTCAAAGAAGACGGTGGCGCCGATAAGTTCGACATCGTCGTGCCGTCGCTGTCGATCCTCGCCGAGCCGCCGGTGGCGGTGGTGGACAAGAACGCCGAGAAAAAGGGCAATGCCGAGATCGCCGAGGCATACCTCAAGCACCTGTACAGTCCGGCCGGCCAGGAAATCGCCGCGAAAAACTACTATCGCCCGCGTGACAAGGACGTGGCCGCCAAGTACGCCCGGCAATTTCCGAAGGTGGAGCTGGTGACCATTGACAAGGACTTCGGTGGCTGGAAAAACGCGCAACCGAAGTTCTTTAATGATGGCGGCGTGTTCGACCAGATCTATCAGGCACAGTAAGCTGAAACACGCCTGAATAAGCTGATTACAGTTGCAAAGCTAAAGCCGGACACCGAATTTGTGGTGAGGGGATTTTGTGGGAGCAAGGCTTGCCCGCGATGGATGCGATGCGGTCGTTCAGAAACCGAGTCGCCTCTATCGCGGGCAAGCCTTGCTCCCACACAGTCTTGCTTCCATGTTTAGTGTTTTTAACCAAGGACCTTTATGTCGCGTCGCATATCCCCCGTCATACCCGGCTTCGGGCTGACGCTGGGCTACACCCTGGTGTACCTCAGCCTGATTGTGCTCATACCCCTGGCGGCGATGTTCGTGCATGCCGCCCAACTCACCTGGGAACAGTTCTGGGCGATCATCTCGGCGCCGCGGGTGCTGGCGGCCTTGAAGCTCAGTTTCGGCACCGCGCTGTACGCCGCGATCATCAACGGCGTGATCGGTACGCTGCTGGCCTGGGTGCTGGTGCGCTACACCTTCCCCGGCCGCAAGATCATCGACGCGATGATCGACCTGCCGTTCGCCCTGCCCACCGCCGTGGCCGGTATTGCCCTGACAGCGTTGTACGCGCCGACCGGTCTGGTTGGCCAGTTCGCCACTGACCTGGGTTTCAAGATCGCCTACACGCCGTTGGGCATCACCCTGGCGCTGACCTTCGTGACGCTGCCGTTCGTGGTGCGCACGGTGCAGCCGGTGCTGGCCGATATTCCCCGTGAAGTCGAAGAGGCGGCCGCCTGCCTCGGTGCCAAGCCGTGGCAGGTATTCCGCCACATCCTCGTGCCGGCGTTGTTGCCGGCCTGGTTGACCGGCTTCGCCCTGGCCTTTGCCCGTGGCGTGGGCGAGTACGGTTCGGTGATTTTCATCGCCGGCAACATGCCGATGAAAACCGAGATCCTGCCGCTGCTGATCATGGTCAAGCTCGACCAATACGATTACACCGGCGCCACCTCCATCGGCGTGCTGATGCTGGTGGTTTCCTTCGTCCTGTTGCTGCTGATCAACCTGCTGCAGCGGCGCATCGAAACCCCATAAGGAGGCGCGAACATGTCCCAATCGTCTATTTCCGCAGCCTCCACCAACGCCGCCCGTCGCGGCAGTGCGACGTCGCGGCGCGTGTTGATCGGCCTCGGCTGGCTGATTTTTGCGCTGTTTTTGCTGTTGCCGCTGTTCATCGTGGTGTCCCAGGGCCTGAAGCTTGGGCTGGGGGCGTTCTTCACCGCGATCTTCGAACCCGATGCGCTGTCGGCGTTGAAGCTCACGGTGATTGCAGTGCTGATCTCGGTACCGCTGAACCTGGTATTCGGTGTCAGTGCCGCGTGGTGCGTGAGCAAATATTCATTCCGTGGCAAGAGCATGCTGGTGACGCTGATCGACCTGCCGTTCTCGGTGTCGCCGGTGATCGCGGGCCTGGTCTACGTGCTGATGTTTGGCGCCCAGGGCCTGTTCGGGCCGTGGCTGTCGGATCACGACATCCAGATCGTGTTCGCGCTGCCGGGTATCGTCCTGGCGACGATCTTCGTCACCGTGCCGTTCGTGGCCCGTGAGCTGATCCCGCTGATGCAGGAACAAGGCACCCAGGAAGAAGAGGCCGCGCGCCTGCTGGGCGCCAATGGCTGGCAGATGTTCTGGCATGTCACCGTGCCGAACATCAAGTGGGGCCTGATCTATGGCGTGGTGCTGTGTACCGCCCGGGCCATGGGCGAGTTTGGCGCGGTGTCGGTGGTGTCCGGGCACATTCGCGGGGTGACCAACACCCTGCCGCTGCACGTCGAGATCCTCTACAACGAATACAACCACGTGGCCGCGTTCGCTGTGGCGAGCCTGTTGCTGATCCTGGCGCTCTTCATCCTGCTGCTCAAGCAGTGGAGCGAAAACCGAATCAACCGCCTGCGCGCCAGCGCCGCGGAGGAATAAGTCATGTCGATCGAAGTTCGTAACGTCAGCAAGAATTTCAACGCCTTCAGGGCCCTGGACGAGATCAGCCTGGACATCCAGAGCGGCGAGCTGGTGGCGCTGCTCGGCCCGTCGGGTTGTGGCAAGACCACCTTGCTGCGGATCATCGCCGGCCTCGAAACCCCGGACCAGGGCAGCATCGTGTTCCACGGCGAGGATGTGTCCGGCCACGACGTGCGGGATCGCAACGTCGGTTTCGTGTTCCAGCACTATGCCTTGTTCCGCCACATGACGGTGTTCGACAACGTCGCCTTTGGCTTGCGCATGAAGCCGAAGAATCAGCGTCCGAACGAAAGCCAGATCGCGACCAAGGTCCACGAACTGCTGAACATGGTGCAACTGGATTGGCTCGCCGACCGCTACCCGGAGCAACTGTCCGGCGGCCAGCGCCAGCGTATCGCCCTGGCCCGCGCCTTGGCGGTGGAGCCCAAGGTACTGCTGCTGGATGAACCCTTCGGTGCCCTCGACGCCAAGGTCCGCAAGGAACTGCGCCGCTGGCTGGCGCGGCTGCACGAGGACATCAACCTGACCTCGGTGTTCGTGACCCACGACCAGGAGGAGGCCATGGAAGTCGCCGACCGGATCGTGGTGATGAACAAGGGCGTGATCGAGCAGATCGGCTCGCCGGGAGATGTCTACGAAAACCCGGCCAGCGATTTTGTGTACCACTTCCTCGGTGACTCGAACCGCCTGCACTTGGGTGAGGACCGGCATGTGCTGTTCCGCCCTCACGAAGTGTCGCTATCGCGCTCGGAGCTGGAAGACCACCACGCCGCCGAAGTACGCGACATTCGCCCGCTCGGCGCCACCACTCGGGTGACCCTGAAGGTGGAAGGCCAGAGCGAGCTGATCGAGGCGGAAGTGGTGAAGGACCATGACAGCCTGGTGGGCCTGGCGAAGGGCGAGACGCTGTTCTTCAAGCCGAAGGTCTGGCAGAAAGTCTCAAACCTTTAAGATCAAAAGCATCGCGAGCAAGCTCGCTCCCACAGGGGAAATGGGTTGATCACAAGTCTGTCGGCAACCCCCAAAACTGTGGGAGCGGGCTTGCTCGCGAAGGCGTAGATACGTTCACCATCGATGCAATCTGGTCCACTGCTTTCGCGAGCAAGCCCGCTCCCACAAGTGGATCTGTGTCTGCCACAACCTCTGCGGTTCAACCCCAATCCACTGTGGGAGCGAGCTTGCTCGCGATGGCGCCCTCACTGACACCCCGACCCGAATCCGAATAACACCGCCCGACCTTGCTTCGATTGGTTCTACTTCAACACCTTTTCCCGTCTCAAACCCTACCTAGACTCTGACTTGCCAGGAGGCAGTAAGAGTCCAATGACGGACCGGTGTTATCTCCTGGCGCCCTGATGCCAAGGAGATAAAGCATGAGAATGGAAGTCAGTCGGCACGGCCCGTTTGGCTGTGCCTTGATAAGCGTTTTATTGAGCCCATCCGTCAGCGCCACCCCCTCGTTGTCGCCACAGATACCTTTCGATGTCACGGTTACCGGCGAACATCCCACTCTGGTCAGCCTTCAGCGCGATTTCGATGAACTGTCATGGCAGACGTTCATTGCCCTGAGCTGGCCGGCGCTGGATAACGGTGATCCAAATACCGGCACCCCCATCGGTAAGCAGGACGGCGCCACCGTGTGGGAAAGCTGGAAAGAGAGCTACCAGATTTTCCGGGCCAAGGGCCAGACGCCGTTGCCCTGGAACGCACCGGCGACTCTTCCTGAAGCGTGCAAGTCGCTCAAGCCCGGTCGCCTCTTGCAGCAAATGGGCAAGGTGCCCGATGTGCTGGATGAGTTTATCCAACCCTTCGAGAGCGGCCCGCTGGTGGACCAGAACGGTATCTACACGCGCAATGAAATCGTGGTCAACCAATCGATGTTCAACGGGATCGTCGACAACGGCCTGTACAGCATCGAAGGCCAGCAGAAATTCTTCGCCGCCAATCCGAACAACACCGTGGCGTTCAGTTGTGGTTCCACCAAGACCCAACAGGTCGGCGCGGTGATGGTGAAGGCGTCGTGGAAAGTCCTGGGCCCCAACGACAACCGCCAGGATTTCCATACTGTCGATGCGCTGGTCTACACCCCGGGCAACAACGACCCGAGCCATGGGCCAATCGTTGCGGAGTCATGCGTGTCCGAGCCCGTCGGGTTGGTGGGCTTGCACATGGTCCATAAGACCGCCAGCGCGGCGCAATGGGTCTGGTCAACCTTCGAGCATGTGAAAAACGTGCCGGAAAAAACCACGCCTGTGGCCCAGCGCACGGGGCCTTATCTGTTCTACAACGCGGCGAGCAAAAGCGACATAAACCAGCCGCCGCCTCGGCCATGGAACCCGGCAGTCAAGGCGACACCTTCACAGATCGTGCGGGAAGTGCCGCTGACCGACGCCACCAAAAACCTCAATACCACCTATCAAGCGCTGTTGCGTACGGTGAACCCGAAGAGTGTCTGGGCGAACTATCAACTGATCAGTACCCAGTGGCCGTCAGATCCGCCCAAGAACTGTCAGGTATCGGCCGCTAACCCGTTGGGCAGTCCCGCCCCCTCGTTCCTCGCCAACGCCACGCTGGAAACCTACATCCAGGGCACCGTGCCCCAGGCGTCCTCCAGTTGCATGGCGTGTCACGGCAATGCGGCGACCCATGTCACCGAATCACCGCGCACCAGCTTCGCGGATTTCACCTATTTGCTCGAACGCGCACAGTCCACCAGTGGACAAGGAGCCAAGCAATGAGCAGCAATCTGGATAATTTCGTGGGCCTGTCGTCGGCCCTGATTGGTATTTCGGCGGATCGTTTGGCACCGCAGATCGACCCGGTCGGTTTGCCGCCGATTTTTCTCGATTACGTCACTGCGCGAATCCCTTCCGCGGTGCTCAACACGCTGTTGACTCAATACGCCACGCTGGTGGCTGACCAGGTACCGCCCGACCAGATCGCCCAGCAGATACTGAAGTTCAACATGCAACCGACGATTCCGGACACCGTGCTGGCTGCGCGCTCGATCATGAAACTGTGGTTGCTGGGTGTCTGGTATCAACCGTTGGATATGGCGCCTTTCAAGAAGGGCGATTCGGCGGTGGTCTCCGATCAGGCCTACATCTACAGCTGGGCCTGGAAGATCGCCCAGGCCCACCCGATGGGCTACAGCGAATCGTTTTTTGGTTATTGGAACAGCACGCCTCCCAGTCTTGAAGATTTGACCGGCGTATCCGCCAACGGACAGCAAGGAGCGTTGTCATGAGTACCGAACAAGCCGAAGTGGTGATCGTTGGCGCGGGTTTGGCCGGTAGCATCATTGCCTATCAGTTGGGCATGGCCGGGATCGATGTGCTGGTACTCGAATCGGGGCCGGAGATACCGGTCAATCGTGCCCAGTACCTGGAGCGTTTCTATACCGCGACGCTGAAAACCCCTGAGTCCCCTTATCCCCCAAGCACGACGCTAGACCCGCACCTCAAGGGGCCGGCAGAGCTGAACGCTCCGCGCGCGACCATCGCCGATCTGCTCAATGGCAACTGGAACAACCCGGCGGTCAGCTACTTGGTCCAAAAAGGCCCGCTGCCCTTTACGAGCACTTACGAACGGGTGGGTGGCGGCACGACATGGCATTGGGTCGGAACCTGCCTGCGCATGGTCCCGAACGATTTTCGCCTGAGGTCCAAGTATGGCGTCGGGGTTGACTGGCCAATTGATTATGACGATCTGCAAAGCGCCTACTGCCGGGCGGAAGCGGAAATCGGCGTGTCGGCCAACGTCGCCGACCAGGCCTATCTGGGCATGACCTTTCCCGAGGGGTATGCGTTCCCGATGCGCAGCATTCCCTTGTCGCTGGTCGATGGCAGCTTTGTCACGGCTGTCACGGGGCAGACGTTCGATAGCTTGCCGCTGGTGGTCAGCCCGACGCCGGCCGGGCGTAACTCCCAACCTTATGCCGGTCGCCGGGTATGCGCCGGCAATACCAACTGCACGCCGATCTGCCCGATCCAGGCCAAGTACGACGCCACCGTGACCATGAACAAAGCGTTGGGCACTGGCAAGGTCCGAGTGCTTTATCGAACCGTGGCCAGCAAAGTAACCGTTGGCACTGACAGCAACATCAATGGCATCGAGTTCAAGCAATATCAATTGGAAGACGGGCCTGTCACTGGAACCGGTGTGGCAATAGGGCAACGTTATGTGATCGCGGCCCATGCCATCGAAACACCGAAACTGCTGCTGCACTCCGGCGTCGCCAACAGCAGCGGGCAAGTGGGGCGTAGCCTGGCTGACCATCCCATTTACCTGGCCTGGGGGTTAATGCCCGAGGGCAAGGCGATTTTTCCCTACCGGGGACCACTGTCGACGGCCGGCATCGAAAGTCTGCGCGATGGCGCCTTTCGCAGCGATCGTGCGGCGTGGCGTATCGAGATTGGCAACGAAGGTTGGAACTGGCCGGCCGGTGACCCCTACACCACGGTGGCCGACTTCATCGACGGTAAGAACATTGGCGGCGCCAACCCGAGCAATAAATTGCTATCCGGAACGGCGTTGGTGCAAAAGCTCAACGACGTCTTCACCCGCCAGTTCCGGATCGGTTTCCTGGTTGAGCAGGTCGAGGACGATCCCGACCACGCGGATTGCTACATCGTGCCCTCGCGCGAATACACGGACCGGCTCGGCATCCCCCGGCCAGAAATCCACTACAACCTGTCCGAGTACACCAAGAAGGGTTTCCAGCAGGCGAAAATATTGGCCACGCACATCATCAAGGACCTGCTCGGCGCCCAGGAGTTGACGGACATCATCGGACCTGGATGTTTTACGTACGACAAGGTGCCCTACAGCTTCCAAGGAGCTGGCCACCTGATGGGGACTTATCGCATGGGCGATGACCCCACCAAGTCTGTGGTGGACAAGTACCAGCGCAGCTGGGACCACAAGAATCTGTTCCTGGTGGGTGACGGCGTGTTCCCCAGCACCGGCACCTCGAACCCGAGCCTGACAATCGCCGCGTTGTCATTCCAGGCCGGGGATACACTGGCCAATGACCTTCGGGCCGTGACGATGCAGGTCCAATCCACCATCGCCTGGCAGGGCACTGGCGTGCAGGTCAACGGGTTGGTACCACGCCTGGTTCGCTACGTCAGTGGGCGATGGTGTGCCAGTCCGCAGGGCGGCAATGTCGATGGAAAGGGTGGTTCGCGGCACATCGACTACAGCAGCTATGCCTTGCCCGGTGCTGCCGAAGGCGCCTTGATCGGTCGCGTGGGCAATGGTGGCAAGCCGTTCCTGGTGGGTGATCTGGCGCAGGTTCCGGGCGACCAGCAAGGGGAGCTGCAACTGTGCATCAACGATGACCTGACCGGGCAATACGGGTCTGGCTTGAAAGATAACACCGGCGCGTTGACCATCCGGGTCGAGTTCGGTGCGCTGTAACTTGAGCGGCAAGGCCTAACTCTTGTGGGGGCGAGCTTGTGGGAGCAAGGCTTGCCCGCGATGCAAACACCTCGGTGTAGCGGATCGACCGAGGCGATGCCATCGCGGGCAAGCCTTGCTCCCACAGGTTCGCTCCTATAAGGGGGCAGGCGGGGGCATTGCGTTGTTTCAGGCCGCCGAACGCTGGTTGCGCAACGCCACCGGCCCGGCGCGCTCTTCGATGGCCCGCTTCAATTCGCCGCGAAGCCCCAGCAGGAAGCCCGCTTCCACCACCACAAACAACGGCCCGACAATCAGCCCGGTGAGGTCGTCGACGAACGCCGGCTTGCGGCCTTCGTAATAGTGGCCGACGAACTGAATCACCCAGCCCACCACGAACATCCCCAGACCACTGCCCAGCCACACCCAGGTGCTTTGTGCGGCGAGCACCTGGCCCAGCCATACCGCCAGGCCCAGCAGCACCGTCATCAGCACGCCCAGGCGCAACTCCAGGCGCAGGTAGAACCAGGCACTGGCCACCGCCACCAGCAGCGCCGGCGACACCAGCACCGCGCCCACGGGCCAGCCGGGCCGTGACAGCAGCACGGCGACGGCGACGAAGATCAGCGGAATCCCGATGAAATGACTGGCGATGTTGCGCGGGTCGCGGTGATAGGCAGCGTATTGACTGAGGTGATCGACGAGGTTTTTCATTGTTGTTCCTCCTGAGGTGATACCTGCATGATGCCCGGGTACCCCACGGCGTTCTGTCAGTTAGCCGACACTTGTCCCGGAGTTTCCATGAATTCGCATCCCTGGCACTCACATCTGATGGCCGGCCACTGGTACAGCCATCTGCCTGATGAGTTACAGAATAGTCTGCTGGACATGTCACGGGTGCGCCGTCTGCCGCCGGGCCATCGGCTGTTCCAGCGCGGCGATCCACCCTGCGGGTTGTATGCCGTACTGGAAGGCGCTGTGCGCGTCGGTGCGGTGAACGAACAGGGCAAGGAGGCGTTGCTGAGCGTGGTGGAAGCGCCCCACTGGTTCGGTGAAATCTGCCTGTTCGATGGCCAGCCGCGGACCCATGATGCGGTCGTGGTGGGTCAATGTGCGCTGCTACACGTGCCCCAGGCGCCGTTGCTGGCCTTCCTGCAAGCGCAACCGATCTACTGGCGGCATCTTGCCTTGTTGATGAGCCACAAGCTGCGCCTGACGTTCATTAACCTCGAACACCTGAGCCTGATGCCCGCCCCGGCCCGCCTGGCCCACCGCCTGCTGATGATCGCCGAAGGCTACGGCGAGATCGAACCGACCCGACGGGTCTTGCAACTGCCCCAGGAACAACTGGCGCTGATGCTCTCGCTGTCACGCCAGACCACCAACCAGATCCTCAAGGACCTGCAGGCCCAGGGCATCCTTCATCTCAGTTATGGCGAGATCGAAATCCTCGACATCGAGCGGTTGCGGGCCCTGACCACGACCTGAAATCTGTGGGAGCGAGCTTGCTCGCGATAGGGCCAGCCCAGGCACCGCAAATCCCTAGCGCAACCCATCCCGAAACTGCCCCGGCGTCATCCCGGTCCAGCGCTTGAAGGCGCGGCTGAAGCTGCTGGCATCGGCGAAGCCCAGCAGGTAGCTGACTTCGCTGAGCGAACATTGGGGATCGCGCAGGTGCAGCAGCGCGAGGTTTTCCCGACATTCGTTGAGCAGTGCGTCGAAGCGGCAGCCTTCGTCGGCCAGGTGCCGTTGCAGGCTGCGCAGGCTCAGGTGCATGGCCTGGGCGATGCGTTCGGCGCTGGGCTCGCCTTCGGGCAGTTGGGCCTCGATGGCGGCGCGGACCTTGCGCTCCCAGGTCAGCGGCTTGAGCTGGGCGAGGGTGCGTTCGAGCACGGTTTCGTTGTGTTCGGCCAGTTCCGGGTTGGCGTCGTCCAGGTGGCTGTCGAAATCGGCGAGATTGAACTCCAGGCAATCCTGGGCGGCGCCGAAATGCATCGGCGAGCGGAACACCTTGTGCCAGGGGCTGGGGTCCGCCGGCTCCGGGCGGCGTAGGTACACCGCGAGGGGGGCGTAATCACGGCCAAGGCGGTTGCGGCAGGTGCGCACGTAAATCGCCGCGAAGGCATCAATCGCTTCGAAGGCCGGGGCTGGGCGTCCTGCCGGTACATCGAGGCTGAAGCGGTAGCGGTCTTCGCCACGGCTCAATTGCAGGGTCAGTGCATCGCTGACCACCGGGTGATAACGCACGATCCGCTCGAACACTTCCCGCAGGCTGCCGCTGGCCACCAGCGCATAACCCAGTGCGTGAAACGTGGTGGGGCTGACAAAGCGCGACACCCGCAGGCCGATGGCCGGGTCGCCGCTGGCCTGCACGGCCAATGCCCACAGGCGTGTGGTGGCCGAGAGCGGGTAGCGGGCGTTCGGGTCGTCCATCCATTGCGGGTCGAGGCCGGCCTCGACGCACAGGGCATGGCTGTCCAGGCCCAGCGCATCGAGCTGTTTGCGCAGGGCGCGGGTCCAGCTGGCGAGGGAAGTCGGTTCCGTCATGACGATTGGCGCTTGTGGTCAACAGGTTGGCGTATACGGCTACCACCCTATGGGGCAACGCCCGGCAGGATGAGCACATCTCTAACAGAGGATGTAAGCCATGCACGGCACTTGCGCAAGCCCCGAGCGATTGAATGCACAGCAACGAGCGGCCCATATTCGCCAGGTGGTCTTGGCCCGGGGCGAGGAGTTGCGCCAGCGTTATCCGATCCTGCGCCACCAGGATGCGTTAGGCGCGGGCATCCTGGCGTTTGCCCTGGCCGGGATGATCGGTTCGGCGCTGCTCTACATCAACGGTGACCTGGCCGGGTGGGCGTGCCTGTTGCTCAACGCGTTTTTCGCGTCGCTGACCCATGAGCTGGAGCACGACCTGATCCACAGCATGTACTTCCGTAAGCAACGCTTGCCCCACAACCTGATGATGGGTTTGGTCTGGCTGGCGCGGCCGAGCACAATCAACCCGTGGATCCGCCGTCACCTGCACCTCAACCATCACAAGGTGTCTGGCAGCGAGGCCGACATGGAGGAGCGGGCCATCACCAACGGCGAACCCTGGGGGCTGGCGCGCTTGCTGATGGTCGGTGATAACGTGATGTCGGCCTTCATCCGCCTGCTACGGGCCAAGACCTGGGCGCACAAGCGCAGCATTCTCAAGCGTACGCTGAAGGTTTATTTCCCCCTGGCGTTGTTGCACTGGGGCGCCTGGTATGTGTTCCTAGGTTTCCACGGGGCCAATGGTGTTGCCAGTCTGCTGGGGACTTCAATTGACTGGTCGGCCACCACGCTGGCGACGATGCAGGTGATCGACATCGCGGCGGTGGTGATCATCGGGCCGAACGTGTTGCGCACCTTTTGCCTGCATTTCGTCAGCTCGAACATGCATTACTACGGCGACATCGAGCCGGGCAACGTCATCCAGCAAACCCAGGTGCTTAACCCGTGGTGGTTGTGGCCGTTGCAGGCGTTCTGCTTCAACTTCGGCAGCAGCCACGGCATTCATCATTTCGTGGTGAAGGAGCCGTTCTACATTCGCCAACTGACGGTGCCGGTGGCCCATGAGGTGATGCGGGAAATGGGCGTGCGGTTCAATGATTTTGGCACGTTCAGGCGGGCGAATCGGTTTGTGCGGGAAGAGAGTGTGGTGCGGGAGGAAGGGGATGCACTGCGGGTTTGATCGATACAGGTTCTAGCAGTGAAACGCGAAACTTGTGGCGAGGGAGCAAGCTCCCTCGCCACAGAGAATGAGTCAATGACAGGGACAGGTCAGAACTGGTAACTCACCGTCGCCGCCACATTGCGCTCTTCACCCATGTAGCAATAGCTCAGGCTGGCGCACGAGGCGACGTAGGTTTCGTTCGTCAGGTTGTTCGCGTTCAGGCGCACGTCCACGCCCTTCAAGCCGACCTTGCCCAGGTCATACCCCACCGAAGCATCGAACAACGTGTAGGAGGGCACTTTCATGGAGTTCTCCGCATCGGCCCAACTGTAGCCGACATAACGCACGCCGCCGCCCAGGCGCAGGCCGTCGAGGGCGCCGCTGTCGAACTTGTAGTCAGCCCAGACCGAGGCCATGTGGCGTGGGGCCTGGGTCGGTGAGTTGCCCTTGTTTTCGATGATGTCGGTGGGCGTGCTGAGAGTGCTGACCATCGATTTCGAATATTCGATGTCGGTGAAGGTGTAGCTGCCCAGCACTTTGAATTGTTCGGTCAACTGCAGGTGGGCTTCCAGTTCCAAGCCTTGGGAGCGCACGGCACCGACGGCGCGGTAGAAGTTTTCCTGGGGCAGCTTGGTCGCCAGGTTTTCCTGGTCGATGCGGAACAGCGAGGCGGTGTACAAATCATCCGTGCCCGGTGGCTGGTACTTCAGGCCCAGCTCCCATTGCTTGCCATCGGTAGGCGGCAGCGGGTTGCCGGCGCTGTCGGCATAGGAGTTCGGGTTGAACGACTCGGAGTAGCTGATGTACGGCGCCAGCCCGTTATCGAACAGGTACAGCGCGCCGGCACGGCCGGTGAGCTTGGTGCGTTTGTCGTTGATCTCGGTGCCTTGCGGGCGACCGAATTCGGCGATGCGGTTTTCATCCGAGGTTTGCACCCAGTCCTGGCGCAGGCCGAGGGAGAAACGCCACTTGTCCATTTCGATCAGGTCTTGCAGGTAGACGCCGGTCTGCTCCAGGCGTCGCAGGTAGCTTGTGTCATAGCGACCAGTGATAGCCGAGTTGCCATAGACCGGGTCGAAGGCGTTGATCGGCGCCAGGCTGCCGCTGGTCCAGTCGACCACGGTTTTGCGCCGCTGGTAGTCGGCGCCCATCAGGACGGTGTGCTTGGTCGCGCCGGTGAAGAATTCGGCTTGCAGCATGTTGTCGACGATGAAGGAATGGAGCTTTTCCTCGGCGCCGGTGTAGTAGCGGTTCAGCTCGTTGCTGGTGGGTGTGGTCCAGTCATAGGCATAGACCTGATCGTTGCTGACCTTGGAGTCCAGGTAACGGAAGTTCTGCCGGGCGGTGAAGACGTCGTTGAAACGGTGTTCGAACTGGTAGCCGAACGACTGCTGGTCGCGTTCATAACCGTCGACGCCAGGCTCGCCTTCGAAAAAGTGCTCGGAAATTCGTCGGCCGTTGCGCTGGTGCAAGGTGCCGGCGGCCGGCATGCCGCCGTGGTAGCCGCCGTCGGGGTCATGCTGCAGGTAGGCCTGGAGCGTCAGCGAGGTGTCTTCGCTGAGGTCGATGTTCACCGTGGGCGCGAGGGCGAAGCGCTTTTCCTTGTTGTGGTCGAACTGGGTGTCGGAGCTGTCCGCCAGGCCGATCAGGCGATAGGTGATGCGTTTGTCGTCATCCACCGGGCCGCTGAAGTCGAAGCCCATGCCGCGTTGGCCTTGGGTACCGACCGTGGCCTGGATCTGATGATAGGCCTCGTACAGCGGCTTCTTGCTGGTTAGCGCCACCAGGCCGCCGGGCGAGCTGCGACCGTAGAGCACCGAGGACGGGCCCTTGAGGATATCGACCCGCTCCAGGAAATACGGATCGACCTGCATGGAGCTGTAGGTGCCGCTGTCGCCCATGGACTTGAGGCCGTCGAGGTAGATGTTATCCACCGAGCCGTCGTTGAAACCGCGCATCGCCACGTAGTCGTAGCGGTGGGTGGCGCCGTAGGGGTTGGTCAGCACGCCGGGGGTGTAGCGCATGGCCTGGGACACGGTCTGCGCGCCCTGGTCGTCCATTTGTTCGCGGGTCACCACCGACACGCTCTGGGAGGTTTCGCGCAGGGCGGTACTGGTCTTGGTGGCGACCTGGCTGTGGGTGGCGTTGTAGCCTTCCATGCTGCCCAAGGCGTTACCCAGGGCGAAGCCCTTGATGTCGGTGGTCGGTAATTCCAGCGTGCTGCCAGCGGTCTCGGTGTGCAGCACGTAGCTGCTGCCATCCTGGCTGACGGCGACCATTCCCGACCCGCTGAGCAACTGGTTCAGGGCCTGGTCGGGCGAATACTCACCCTTGAGCCCCGGGGACTGGACGCCGCCGGTTTGCGCCGGCGTGCTGGCCAGGGTGATCCCGGCCTGGCGGGCGAACTGGTTCAGCACATCGCTCAATGGACCGGGGGGGATGTTGTAGCTCTGCCGGCTGGCGGTCACGACGTTTTGCGCGGCCACCGCGAGCATCGGCGCGACGCTGACCCCCAGCGCCGTGGAGAACAGCGCGGCATGAATCGCCTGGCGTAACAGGCCTGGTTGCGAAGAGAAGCCGAAGGGGTTCTTGAGAAGTACGCGCTCAGTCATTGTAGGTTCCGTTGGAGTCGCTGAAGGCAGATAAGGGTTGCTTACTGTCCTAGCCGGACGCCGGCCTGAAACCCGCCAAAAAAAATCAAGCCAGGCGTTCCACCGTGATCCACCAACGGGTTCGATAGCGCAGCTGGACCGGGAGCGTGCGGGGCAGGACGGCGAGCAATTTGTCGGTGTCCTCCAAGCGGAACACCCCCGACAAGCGCAGGTCGGCAATCGACGCCGCGCAGTGCAGATAGCCCGGGCGGTAGCGGCCTACTTCATTGAGGAAATCTTCCAGGCGCATGTTGCGGGTGACGATCAAGCCGTCGGCCCAGGCGCCTGCGTCCATGTCCAGGGGCGGCGCCAGGGTCGCTGTCGATGAGCTGACCAGGTAGCTTTGCCCGGCCTCGACCTGGATGGGCGAGCCATCGCTGTTGGGGTGCGAACGGATGACGACTCGGCCGCTGGTGACGCTCAAGCGCGTGCAGTCGCTGTGCTGGCGCACGACGAAGCGCCCCTCCAGCCCCTCGAACAGACCATGCCTGCTTTTCACCAGCAGCGGCCGCCCCGGGTCGCGGCCACAGGTGACCATGATTTCGCCGCGGGCCAGGGTAATCAGGCGCTGCCGGGGACTGAAGTCCAAGTCGGCCGCGCTGTGGGTATTGAGCTCGAGCCGCGTGCCGTCCGGCAACTGGAACCCCCGACGTTCACCGGTGGCGGTGGCGAAATCGGCATTCCACGCCTGCCAGCCCAGGTCCTTGCCCAGCCATGCCGCGCCGCCCACCACGGCAACGCCCGAGAGCAACTTCAGGGCCTGGCGACGACTGAGGCGCTGGGCACTGTTTTCCAGGGTGTCCAGGGCGATGTGGGCACCGGGCACGGCCCGCAGGTTCGAGGTCAATTCGCTGTGCAGCGATTGCACCCGTTGCCAGGCCAGTTCGTGTTCAGGGTGGGCGGCGCGCCAGGTGTCGCACTGTTGGCGCAGTGTGGGGTGGGTGGTGTGGTTGCGCAGGCGCAGCAGCCAGTTGATCGCCTGCCTGACCACCTGTTGCGACGGGCCGTTGCGGCGGCTCTGCAAGTGTTCCACCGACTCAACTTTCATAGCGCAATACATAGCAGTGATACAACGCATCGGCGACGTAGCGCTCCACCGAGCGCAACGAGATGCCCATCTGCTCGGCAATCTGCTTGTACGTCAGGCCTTCGCACTGGGCTAACAGAAAGGCCCGGCGCACTTTCGGCTTGAGGCCTTCGAGCATTCTGGCAATGGCTTCGAGCAGTTCGAGGATCAACGCCTGGGCTTCGGCCCCCGGGGTTTCGGCTTCTGGCAGGTGAGCTATGGTTTGGAGGTAGGCGTGTTCGATTTCCGCTCGCCGCCAATGGTCGATCACCAGGCCTTGGGCAATGGTGCGCAAAAAGGCGCGTGGGGCCCGAAGCTCCAGGCGTTCGCTACGCTGCAACAGGCGCATGAAGGTGTCCTGGGCCAGGTCCGCCGCATCAGCGGCATTGCCCAGCCGGGTGCGCAGCCACGTATTGAGCCAGCCGTGATGCTGGCTGTAGAGCGCCTGTACTGCAAACTCGGGAGATGACATGGACGCGACGGCCTGGATGTTACAAATGATAATAGGTCGCATTGTCATCATCACCCGGGGAATTTGCAACCACCGTTCACCGCCCACTGAAGGTTCCCGCGCCCGTACTTCTACCCCCTGTCGGCCAATTCCCTGTAACCCCTCATTTTTTCCAAGCCCTTGCCGACAGAGTGATAAGCGTGCACCAAACTGGAGCATGGCAAAAAGCCTGCTCCTGTTTTTACATGAAAATATTGCAACTGGAATGCAACCCCACTCTTTGCATAAGAAGCCCATCGATGAATCTAAAGTTCAGCCACAAAATCCTTCTGGCCGCCTCTGGTGTAGTGGTCCTGGCTTTTGCCCTGTTCACGCTCTACAACGATTATTTACAGCGCAACACCATTGGCAGCAGCCTTGAGTCGTCCATCGAGCAATCCGGCGACCTGACGGCCAGCAGCATCCAGAACTGGATGAGTGGGCGGATACTGGTGTTGGAAAACCTGGCGCAAAACATCGCGCATCAGGGTGCAGCTGCCGATCTGCCGGGGCTGGTCGATCAGCCGGCGCTGACGTCGAACTTCCAGTTCACTTATGTGGGCCAGGCCAACGGTGTCTTCACCCAACGCCCTGACGCCAAAATGCCTGACGGCTACGACCCGCGTCAGCGCCCCTGGTACAAACAGGCGGTGACCGCCGATAAAACCATGCTGACTCCGCCTTACCTCGCGGCGGTGGGTGGCCTGGTGGTGACCGTTGCCCTGCCGGTGAAGCACAACGGCGAACTGCTCGGCGTGGTGGGCGGCGACCTGAGCCTGGAAACCCTGGTGAAAATCATCAACTCCGTGGACTTCGGTGGTATCGGCCATGCGTTTCTGGTCAGCGGCGACGGTCAGGTGATCGTCAGCCCGGATAAAGACCACGTGATGAAGAACCTCAAGGACATCTACCCCGGCACCCCGGTGCGCATTGGCAAGGGGATCCAGGAGGTTGAGCTGAACGGGCAGGATCGTATTCTTTCGTTCACCCCGGTTACCGGCCTGCCGAACGCCGAGTGGTACATCGGTCTGTCGATCGACAAGGCAAAAGCCTACGCGCCGCTGAGCCAGTTCCGTACGTCTGCGCTGATTGCGATGTTCGTCGCGGTGGCGGCCATTGCCTTGCTGCTGAGCATGCTGATCCAGGTGTTGATGCGTCCATTGACCACCATGGGCCGCGCCATGCAGGACATCGCCCAGGGCGAAGGTGACCTGACCCGGCGCCTGGTCGTACAGGGCAAGGACGAATTCGCCGTGTTGGGCGGTTCGTTCAACCAGTTCGTAGAGCGGATTCACGCGTCGATCTCGGAAGTGTCTTCCGCCACCCGCCAAGTGCATGACCTGTCGCAGCGGGTGATGACCTCGTCCAACGCTTCGCTCGTCGGCTCAGATGAACAAAGCGCCCGCACCAACAGTGTGGCCGCGGCCATCAATCAGTTGGGCGCCGCGACCCAGGAAATCGCTCGTAATGCCGCCGATGCCTCGCAACAGGCCAGCGGTGCCAGCGAACAGGCCGATGACGGTCGCCAGGTGGTGGAAAAAACCATCCAGGCCATGACCGAGTTGTCGCAGAAGATCAGCCTCTCGTGCACCCAGATCGAAACCCTGAACGCCAGCACCGACAACATCGGCCATATCCTGGACGTGATCAAAGGCATCTCCCAGCAAACCAACTTGCTGGCCCTGAACGCGGCCATCGAAGCGGCCCGTGCCGGTGAAGCCGGCCGCGGGTTTGCGGTGGTGGCCGATGAAGTGCGCAACCTGGCGCACCGCACCCAGGAGTCGGCGGAAGAAATCCACAAGATGATCACCTCGCTGCAAGTCGGCTCCCGTGAAGCGGTGACCACGATGAACGCCAGCCAGACCTCCAGCGAAGAAAGCGTGGAAGTGGCCAACCAGGCCGGCCTGCGCCTGGTCAGCGTGACGCAGCGCATCGGTGAGATCGACGGCATGAACCAGTCGGTGGCCGCGGCGACCGAAGAACAGACCGCCGTGGTCGAAACCCTCAACATGGACGTCAGCCACATCAACCTGCTGAACCAGCAAAGCGTGGCCAACCTCAATGAAACCCTGAAGGATTGCGATGCCTTGTCCCAGCAGGCCAATCGACTGAAACAACTGGTGGACAGCTTCAAGATCTGACCCCCAGTCGCAAGCCGACCCATTCCCCTGTGGCGAGGGAGCTTGCTCCCGCTCGGCTGCGCAGCAGTCGTAAAGCCAACCAACGCGGTCCGCCTGCAAGCATGCTGGGGCCTGCTGCGCAGGCCAGCGGGAGCAAGTTCCCTCGCCACGGATGCTGGGTTGAATGGTCCACCGCCATCGCGAGCAAGCTTGCTCCCACAGGGGACTGGCGGTGGACCTGGGGTTCGCATCCACCTCTGCTTCCACAGGGGATGGTTGGTGAGCCTGAATCTTGGGTTCACTCCAGCTCAGTGTGGGAGCGAGCTTGCTCGCGATGGCGGCAGTCCAGTCAAATTACTGCAAACTGACCCACCGCTTTCGCGAGCAAGCCCGCTCCCACAGGGCATTGCCGCTTACTTGAACATCCCCTGCACATTCCCCATCGCCTCATCGGCGAAGCCCTGGAGGAAATCCCTGAAGCCCAATGGCGTATGGGCGTCGGTGTGGTCGGCGATGATGGTCCAGGTGGCGCGGCAGCGGTTGTCCGCCAGGGGTTCGACGCGCATGGCCGCCCACAGGTTGTCGATGCCCAGGGTGTTGTAGATCAGCGTCCAGGTCATGTGCATGGCCTGGTCGTCACGGCTGTTGAGCTGTTCCACCACCAGGTTCTGCCCATCGCGGAAGAATTTCTTGCGCAGGGACCTCACGCCCTTGCCGGTCATTTCGATGTGCTCCAGTGCCGGGATGAATTGATCGAAGCCGCCAAAATTACCCACGATGTTCCAGACGCGTGCCGCATCAGCCGCGACCTCCACCGAGGTTTCGACCTGGCAGGCGTGGGGGTTCTTGATCAGGGTGTCGGGTTGAAATGCACTCATGGTCTTGCTCCTTGCTTTGGGTTGAGGGTGTTTCAGATGAAGTCGATGGCCTTGAGGTAATCGGCGCCGCGCCGCAGCAGGGCCGGGGATTTTTCCGGGTAGCTGGCGCCCATCTGCCGCACGCCGGCGCGGGCGTTGTCGTGGCTGATCAGCGAGATGTCGCCGATGTCTTCCTCGAAGCCGTTGAGGTAGAAACCCAGCACGCCAAACAACGCATTGTCGGCATCGACCCGAGCCAGTTGCCGTTGCCACTCGGCGACGCTCACCAGGGAAAACTCCCGGCCGCTGTCGCGGAACGACGCCACATAAGCGTCCCAGCTCAACGGCTGCGGGTTGTGCAGGTTGAACACCGCTTGGGTGGGCTGGTAGCGGCTGGCGTGGAAGGCGATAAAGCGGGCCAGGAAATCCACCGGCATCAGGTCGAAATTGAGGGACAGGTCCGGCACCTGGCCGAGCTGGATCGAGCCCTTGAGCATCAGCATCAGCCGATTTTTATGGGGCTGGCAGACCCCGGTCAGGCTGTTGAAGCTGATGTTGCCGGGGCGGAACAGATTGACCCAAACCCCGCGATCACGGGCCCGTTGCAGGATCCGTTCGCCGACCCATTTGGACAGGTTGTAGCCGTTCTTGATGTAGATCGGCGGCGTCTCGGCGGCAGGCTGTTCCAGCACCTGGCCATCGGCATCCAGGGCACTGGAGGCGGACAACGTGGAGACGAAGTTGAAGATTTTCTTGCTACGTCCTTCACACAGGCGCAGGCACTCGAAAATCGGCTCCACGTTGTCCCGCGCCAGGGACTCGTAGTCGAGCACATGGTTGACGTGGGCCGCGTTGTGCACCAGCGCGCCGAAGGTGCGGTCGATGCGGGCGTAGACGTCGTCGGGCAAACCCAATTGCGGTTGGGTGATGTCGGCGGCATAGACGCTGACGCGGTCCAGGTCCAGGTGGGTCAGGTGATTGTCCCGCAGGGCCTGGGAGAAACGCTCGGCCGCGCTGTGCTCAGCGCTGGCGCGCACCAGGCACGCGACTTCGGTGGCGCCCCAGGCCAGCAGCGCCTCGACGATGTGCACGCCGAGAAAGCTGTTGGCGCCGGTCACCAGCACCTTGTGCACATCGCCGCATTGGCTGATGGGCAGCGGATCGAGGTTGAGCTCCGCCTCGGCATCGATGAACGCCTGGGGGCTGAGGACCGATGCGCCGCTGTGCTCCGGGTCGTCGAGCAACTTCGCCAAGGTCATCAGCGTCGGCGCCTCGATGAAGCGGTTGATCGACAGGCTGCGGCCGAACGCCTGGCGGATGCTCAGCAACAGTCGCGACAGCAGGATCGAGTGCCCGCCGAGGTTGAAGAAGCTTTCGTCGGTGGCGATATCGTTGACCGGCAGTTCAAGCAGCTCGGCCCACAGTTGCTGCAGCTGTGTCTCCAGGGCATTTTGCGGCTGCCGGCGTTGGTCGTCCACGTGCACCTGCACCGCCATGGCGAGCAATGCCCGGCGATCGACCTTGCCGTTGCTGGTGTAGGGCAGGCTGGGCAATTCGACATAGGCCGCCGGGTGCATGTAGCTGGGCAAGCTGTTTTGCACATGCTCGCGCAACGCCTGGAGGGCGGCGCCGGGGTGCGTTTGTTCGGGGTGAACCAGGAACGCCAGGATCCGCCGCCGTTCATCGACTCCCACCGCTACCTGGCGAAACAACTGGCTATCGCGCAGGCAGTGCTCGATCTCCTCGGGTTCGACCCGAAAACCGCGGATCTTCACCTGGTTATCGCGGCGGCCACACAGTTCGATGCCGCTGTCGGTCCACTGGCCGATGTCGCCGGTGCGATAGGCCCGCAGCGTTTGCCCGGTGGGCAGCGTCAGGTCGAGGTAACGCGTCGCGGTCAGCGTCGGATCGTTCAGATAGCCCAGGCCGACGCCCGGCCCGGCGATGTATAACTCGCCGGGGACACCTTGGGGCACCGGTTGCAACTGTTCGTCCAGGATCAGCACCCGGCCATTGGCGATGGGCACGCCGAGGTTGCGGTTGTTGTCGCCGACGCCGAATTGCCGCGTAGTCGCCAGCACCGTAGTTTCAGTCGGGCCGTAGATGTTGTGGAACCGGCATTGCGGCGCGAGCTGTTCGATCACGAACGGCTCGCAGACATCGCCCCCGGTGATCAGGTGCGCCAGGCCCAGCGGTGCATCCAGGGGCATGACGCTCAGCAGCGCAGGCGGCAGAAAGGCGTGGCTGACGTGCTGCTGGTGAATCAACGCGACCAATTGCTGCGGATCACGGCGTTGGTCTTCGCTGGGCACCACCAGCAAGGCGCCGTGGATGAAGGTCGGCAGGATATCCAGGAGTGACGCGTCAAAGTTGATGGTGGAAAACTGCAACGCCCGGCTGTCGCGCCGCAGCCCGACGTAGTCGCCGTACCAGGCACAGAAATGGCTGAGGTTGCGATGGCTGAGCAACACGCCTTTGGGCTGGCCGGTGGTGCCGGAGGTGTAGATCGCCACGGCCGGTTCGTCGCCGTCCAGCGTACGACGGATCAGCGAAGCCGGGATGCCGGGCTTGGGCGCTGGCAGTTGGTGGACATTCAGCGTTGGCACCGAGAGGTCGCCGAGGTCGCTGTCGCCGTCGTGCAGCAACAGGTCCGCCTGGGCATTTTCCAGGATAAAGCGCCGACGTTGCGCCGGGTGCTGCGGGTCCAGCGGCAGGTACACCGCCCCGCAACCCAGCACCGCCAGGATCGCCGCGTACAGGTGTGCGGACTTGGGCAGGCACACACCGATCACCTTGTGGGAGGAAGGCCTGTGGGAGGAAGGCTTGCCCCCGATGAACGATGACGCGGTTTGTTTGAGAGCATCGGTGTCTTCATCGCGGGCAAGCCTTGCTCCCACAGGTTCTCCAACAGCTCCTTTCCCATGTTCTGCTCGGTGCAGTATTTCCAGCATCGGTTGCTGCAACCTCAGCGCCAGGCGGCGCAAGGATTTGTAGTCGATCAATTGCCCATCGACCCACAGGGCGGGTTGCGTCGCGTCATCGAGCAGACGCTGTTCGATGCTGTGCATCACCGGTACGTCGGCGGCGGCCAGCAGCCAGGGCACCGGCGGCCGATTGAGGCCGTGCTCGAAAGCCAGTGGCTCCAGCGCATCGAGCCCGAGCTGGGGCTGGTCGATAGCGTCAGCGTGTAGTGTCGGCCAGTGATCGAAGCAGTTTTCGTCCCGGGAGAACTGGCTGACCAGCCGTGCGCCGGTTTCGACCACTGTTGCCAACGTACGCAGGCGCAAGGACTGACCATTGCCATCGCGTTGCGGCGCGATCACGTCCTGGCACAACAGCCGCTGCGCGCCGTCGCGAAAGACCAGCACCGGTTGCGGCAATGCCTCGCCGGGCAGCGTGCGTAGCGCCACGCGGATCTGGAGGTATGAACGGGCTTCAATGGCTCGCGGTGTCGTCCCGTCGTCGATCAACAGGTCGACCGGCGATTGGAGGTCCACTACACCGTGGCCGTGCAGTTCCAGTTCCCGGGCCAGTTCGGTCATGGCCTGGCTGGTGCCAGGCACTGCAATGTCGAGGCGTCTCATCGAAAGGTCCTCATGGGGTCAGGTAATCAGCGAGGGCGTCGCGTACGCAGGGGGACGCGAGCATCGAGCTGCCGCGGAAAAAACGCGTGATATTGCCCACCAACGGGTGAAAACGATTGATCGGATACGCCAGCGCACTGGCGTCTTCACGCAGTGATTGGCGTACCGATTCGTCGACGGGCAGGTGCGCGATCAGCTCGAAATCGAACGCTTGCTGCAGGTCGCTCGCCAGGTACTGGGCGATGAAACCGGGCATCAGGCACGCGATCGCCGAGCGGTCCTCTTCGGGGGCGGTGCGCCAGTAGATCTGCACCAGTCGCGTCCAGAAACCGGAGTGCCGGCCCTCGTCGAGCAAGTGATCGGCCATCAGTCCCTTGATCGAGGCCTTGACCGAATCGTCCCGGGCGAAGGCGGCCACTTCGTTGGTCACGGTGTTCTCGGCAATGGCGATGCAGATCAGCTCCACGGCGCTGAGCAAATGCTCCGGCGCCTGGGCCAGGGTCGCCGGTATGGCGCGGCTGAGTTCGATCTGCCCAGGCAACGGGATGGGATCGATGCCGGTCATGTCGATGGTCTGTTGCATGAAGTCCATCGCCACCAGTGCGTGGTAATCCTCGTCCACCACCACGGTCATCGCGTCGTAGCGGCAGGCGAACGGGAATTCGATGCCGAAGCGGTTCTTGGCGATGCGCCGGGCGGTGTGGTCCACCAGTTCGGTCTCGAAAATCACCACGTCGTTGATGAACTTGTAGAGGCTTTGCACCAGCACAAAGTCGCGCAACTGCGGGCAGTGGCTGAGGAAGGTCTGGCTGTGCACCAGCGGCTGGCGGCTCATGGGGAAGATCAGTTTGTCGTCGTCTTCGACCCGGCGCCGTGGCCGGGTACGGATGGTGGCGCGGCTTTCCCAGGCGTCGGCGAAGGATTGGTATTCGACGGCGTTCATGGCGTCACCTGTGCAACCGGTTGGGCCATGCTCTGGCGCAGGCCGTCCCACAAGGCCGCGCGGCTGTGGACGGCGGCGAGCGCGGCGGCCAGGACCTCGGTTTCGCGCTGCGGGTCGCCATCGATCAGCCGCGCCAAGAGTTTTTCTGCCGCCGGCCCGTGGTCTTCGGAATCGACTTCGATGTGCCGTTGCAGGTAGTAACGAAAGGTCGGTGCCTGGTCCAGGCCAATGCCCCAGGCGTCGAGCATGCGCTGGAACATCTGCGGGATGACACTCTCGCGACCATGTACAAACGCGGCGGCCACGCTGTGGGCCGGGGCGTGCAGGGCGGTGTGCAGGGTCTGGCGGACGAACCGCGCCGCCGCCGGCTCGACTTCGACACTGTCCAGCGCGGTCTCTGGGCTGACGCCTTCCTGCTGCAGGGTGATGAACTGCTCGATTGCGCGGGTATCGGCGCCGATTTCCCGCATGGCGTCCAGGTACAGTTCGAAATGGCTGCAATAGCCGGCGCCAGGGCGGTCATCCGACTCCTCCCCCAGCACGATCTCATTGATCAAGCGGGCCGCGTGGGGATCGGCTGGCGGCAGCCAAGGCAACTGGACACAGGTGAGTTCGCGTTGCAGTCGCTTGGTCAGCGACATGAAGTCCCAGACGGCAAAGACATGGCTTTCCATAAAACGGCGTAACAGATCGATTGATGTAATCTCGGAAAAAACCGGGTGTTGACCAAGTTCCTGCTTTTTCAGAGATAGTTGTTCTTTGGATGGCTGCATTGGAACGTCCTCATCAATGATGTTTTGTCCGGAAGGCGGCTCGTTATTTAATTAGGGCGAGCGGGTGCCTGAACCGGAATCCATGAATTGCCAAAGTGGCTTAAGTATTCTCTTTTAATCGTTATGTCGGCTTCTTATGCCTGTATTTGCTGAGCTTGGTGCAAGTCGAAAGGGCCGCCAGTAACGCGGCGAATAAAAAATTAATACAGGTAACAAGTAGGCGGCAAGTGTTTTTTTAATTATTTAAAGTTGGCTTTTTATTGGGCGTGAAGAGGCTCTTTAAAACTTTTTATATAAGTTTTATTGGCGCGAAGAGGCTCCTTCCGATTTAGCGAGATCAGAATCGAATAGTTCGAGTGAATGCCTCACTCGGAGCACTTCAGGGATCGGGGAGTTAAGAGGTTTTATGTTATGGGCAGGACGTCGGTCGGACTTCCGATCATCCCGCCGGTTGGACGACGCTCCTTGCGTATTGGCTTCGATTCGTCTGGCCTTAGCCAGGCGTTGACTTCTTCAGGTCTGTTTTGAATCGACAAGCGCAAGAGTGAGCCCAAATCGATGGCAGTGCCATTGAACTGATGGGGCGACGAGTCGCGGCCACGGCGAGGCCGTGCCGCGCTGGCGGCAAGTGAATCGGAAGGATATGTAAGAAATTTTTACGCCGGACCGAGCGCCGACGTGAGATCAAGGCTTCGACGGCTGTTCCAGGTACCTGCGCATGGTGACAGAGGCTTTTTCCAGGTGCAGTTCCAGCAATACGATCGCTTTATCGATGTCTTTGGCCCGCGCGGCGTCGAGCAGCGCGCGATGATCGTCCTGGCTCAACTTGCCCAGTCCCATGGACGACAGATGAAAGCGCAGGAAGCGCTCTTCTTCATTGAGCTCGCGCTCGATCAGGTCCAGCAGCTTGCCGTTGGGCGCCTTGTGATACAGCGACATGTGGAACAGCCGGTTGAGCTTGCCGATCTCGGCGTGATTGGTTTCCGTTTCCAGCTGTTCGATGTACTGGGCGGCCAGTGCCAGGTCGCTGTCATCGAGCAGCGGGATGGACAGGCGCAAGGCGAAAGACTCCAGGACCGAACGCAGGGCGTAGGTTTCTACCGCATTGTTGGTGATCAATGGCGCCACGACGGCGCCCTTGTGCTGAACCACATTGAGCAGCGACTGCGCTTCGAGCTGGCGCAACGCCTCGCGTACCGGCATGCGGCTCACGCCGAACAGGTCGGCCAGTTCCTGCTGGCGCAGGGCGGTCCCGCACGGCAGGCGTCCATCGAGGATGGCCTCGCGCAGAGATTCTTCAATGATCGAGCGTGCCTGGTCAGCGGGAATGGGACCGTTGATCTGGATAGTGCTGAGCGGTTTGGGCTTCTGTGTCACGACAACGCACCCTGATTGGTAGTAAAAATTGGATCCAGGCACACGGTAGTTACAGGTTGGTGAACCGTCAAAGTCTCTCGACCGGAGGTTCCTGAACTAAAGTTTAGTCTGCCTGCGGTGATTGCACCTTGCCATTGTCTTTTAGTGGGCCAGGCGTCACCATCCAACGAATTTCCAACGACCCTTATCGGACGTATTTCCCTTGGCTGCACCGTTCCCTGTCCTCAGGTCCTTGCGCTGGCTGTGTTCGGCATTGTTGCTGGCCGGCCTGATGCTGGGCGGTCTGCGGGCCGACTGGGACTTTGCGCAGATCAGCCGGCGGGCGCAAGCGTTATATGGCCCCTTGGGCGAAGGGCAGCAACGGATCGACGCGTGGCAGCAATTGCTGGCGACCCAGAAACAGATCCCGGAACTGGAACAGCTCAAGGTGGTGAACCTGTTTTTCAACAAACAGGTGCGCTACGTGGAAGATATCGACCTGTGGCGTGAAGTCGATTATTGGGAAACGCCGATCCAGGCTTTATGGAAGGGCGCCGGCGATTGCGAAGACTACGCCATCGCCAAGTATTTCAGCCTGCGCCATCTCGGGGTGTCCAGTGACAAGCTGCGCATCACCTACGTCAAGGCCTTGCGGCAGAACCGTGCGCACATGGTGCTCACCTATTACGCCACGCCCGAGGCGATGCCACTGGTACTCGACAGCCTGATCGACGGTATCCAGCCGGCCAGCCAGCGAACCGACTTGCTCCCGGTCTACTCTTTCAATGCCGAAGGGCTGTGGCTGCCGGGCGCCAAGGGCAACAAGAAAGTGGGTGACACCAAGCGCCTGTCCCGGTGGCAGGATGTGTTGAAAAAAATGCAGGCCGAAGGTTTCCCGGTCGAGACGACTAACTAGGAGCGCGCGCTCAGATGTCCTTGTTCAAACAGCTGTTGATCGCTATCTGTCTGTTCCTGGTGGTTGCCTTCAGCGGCAGCTTCATGGTCAGCCTGGAGAGCTCGCGGGCCCAGTACGTCAACCAGTTGCGCTCCCACGCCCAGGACGCGGCCACGGCGCTGGCGCTGTCGTTGACACCGAACATCGACGACCCGGCGATGGTGGAGTTGATGGTCAGCTCGATCTTCGACAGCGGCTACTACGCGACCATCCGCGTGGTCGACGTGGCCACCGACAAGACCCTGGTCGAGCGCACCGGCACGCCGGACGCCGGCAGCGTGCCGCAATGGTTCGTCAAGCTGATCGGCCTGGAACCGGCCGGTGGCGATGCCATCGTCAGCCGCGGCTGGGAGCAGGCGGCGCGGGTCGAGGTGATCAGCCACCCGATGTTCGCCCTCGCCAAGCTGTGGCAGAGCGCCTTGGGCAGCCTGGGCTGGCTGTTGCTGTGTGGCGCCGTGAGCGCGGTGCTGGGGGCCTTGCTGCTGCGTCGCCAGCTCAAGCCGCTGGATTACATGGTGCACCAATCCCATGCTATTGCCCGTCGTGAGTTCTTGAGCCTGCCGGAATTGCCGCGTACCCCTGAATTGCGTCGCGTGGTGCAGGCGATGAACCAGATGGTCGAGAAGCTCAAGGCGCTGTTCCAGGAGCAGGCCGAACGCAGCGAGAAACTGCGGGTCGAGTCCTACCAGGACAACCTCACGGGCCTGGCCAACCGGCGTTATTTCGAAATGCAGCTCAATGCCCGGGTGAGCAACCCGGAGCAGGCCAGCTCCGGTTATCTGCTGTTGTTGCGGGTCAAGGACCTGGCCGGGTTGAACCAGCGGCTGGGTGGGCAGCGCACCGACCAGTTGCTTAAGGCCGTGGGCGAGCAATTGCAGCGTGAATGTGCGCGGTATCCGGAAACCCTCAACCTGGTCACGCGTATTCGCGGCGGCGAGTTCGCGGTGTTGGCACCCGGGCTGGTGCGTGAGGAAGCATTGCAACTGGCGCAGAACCTTGAAGCCGCGTTGGCGAGCCTGCACGCCACCGGCGCGACGGACGTGGCGTCGGTAGCCTCCATCGGGCTGGCGCCGTTCGTCCATGGCGACTCGCCGCAAGCGGTGCTCCAGCTCGGCGACCAGGCCCTGGCCCAGGCCGAAAGCCAGGGCGAACCGGGGTGGGCCTGCCTGGACCACAGTGCCTCGGCGAGCGTCGGCGACGATCACCATGCCTGGCACACGTTGCTCGACCAGGCTTTGAGTCATCAGCGCTTCGAGTTGTACTTCCAGCCGGTGGTGGCTGCCCAGGACACCCAGGTGGTGCTGCATTACAAAGTGCTGTCGCGGCTGTTGGACGAGCAGGGCCAGACCATCCCCGCCGGGCGCTTCCTGCCTTGGTTGGAACGCTTTGGCTGGACCGCGCGCCTGGACCGCTTGATGCTCGAACAGGTGCTCAAGCAAATGGCCGGGCATGAACAATCCCTGGCGTTGAACCTGTCCTCGGCGACCTTGGCCGATCCGCAGGCGCTGAATAAGGTCTTTGAGATCCTGCGGGCGCATTCCAACCTTGGGCCGCGCTTGACCCTGGAGATTGGTGAAGAGCAACTGCCGGAGCAAGCGGTACTGGAGCAGTTGACTCGGCATCTGCGTGAGCTTGGTTTTTCCCTGAGCCTGCAGCGTTTTGGTGGGCGGTTCAGCATGATTGGCAACTTATCGCGGTTGGGGTTGGCTTACCTGAAGATCGATGGCAGTTATATCCGTGCGATTGATCAGGAGAGCGATAAGCGTCTGTTCATCGAGGCGATTCAGCGGGCGGCTCACAGTATTGACCTGCCGTTGATTGCTGAGCGGGTTGAGACGGAGGGGGAGTTGGCGGTGATTCGGGAGATGGGGTTGTTTGGGGTTCAGGGGCAACTGGTTGGAGAGCCTAAGCGTTGGGGGTGAGGCTTTTGATCGAGTACATATCCATTGCTGCGGTAACGGCTGCTTAGGGTTCCGCCCTGACGGCGGCTCACTTTTTTTCAAACGCCAAAAAAAGTAAGCAAAAAAGGCTTGCCCCACCACTCGGTGCCTCGCTAGGGCTCGGCATGCCCTCACTCCGGCATTGCTCCGTGGGCCCGCCGCGAAGGGCCATCCATGGCCCAGCGCGGCTATCCCGGCATCCATGCCGGGATGCCCACTCCACAATGCCTGCGTTCGGCCAGCGTGGTTAACGGGGCCTCCAGATCAAAAGCAAAAGCGAGGCGGCCTTATAGCCGACCTGGCTCTCCCGGTCGTACACCCGTCAGATATGTTTGAGCAGGACCTGTGGGAGCAAAGCTTGCTCGCGAGGCGGCCTGACAGCCGATCTGGCTCTCCCTGTCGTACTCCGATCCCATTGTGGGAGCGAGCTTGCTCGCGATAGCGGTGGTTCAGTCACATGGATGCTGGATTTATCGGCCGCTCCCACAGAAGAAACGCGGTCCCCATAAAGAACCAGGTCGGCTATTAGGCCGCCTCGGGGAGGACGTTGATCTCGGACGCCCCATTAACCACGCTGGCCGAACGCAGGCATTGCGCAGTGGGCACCTCGGCATGGATGCCGAGGTAGCCGCGCTGGGCCATGGATGGCCCTTCGCGGCGGCCCACGGAGCAATGCCGGAGTGAGGGCATGCCGAGCCTAAGCGAGGCACCAAGTGGTGGGGCAGAAGCGCTTTGGTTACTTTCGCGCTTTTCGAAAGTGACCCGCCGTCAGGGCGGAACCCTAAGTGGCCGTTACCGCAAAAACGGATATACACCCCCTCTAAAAGTAACGTCCTAGGAGATTTCCTTCGAGTTGTGGCGAACTTGGTGAACTTGTCCGGCGTCAGCCTCGTGGCTAGTCTGGGTTTGTCACTGAAAAAACGGTGACACGGACGTGCAAGTCCGAAGAAACTGTTTAGGATGCGACGCTACATCGCTTAGGGGCTTTCTTCTGCCCACTGGCTTTATGGCGGCTGCACGCAGGAGATCCTTGGATCTGCTGGGTGTCCTAAACAGGCCCGGTCTTGCACACCTGCGTACGGCCGCCACCCTAATTCGCGTGCAAGCGAACGGTGACGGTTCCCAACTAATTACTGTTTAGGGTATTTCTCATGTTCAAGGTCACACCAAATCCGCCAGGAAGCCCTGGCAACGGCTCTGAAAAATCCTCGAAATCCAAAAAAATCGACGAAGCCGCCGAACGCGTCCTCGACTACTACCTCAATCCCAAACCCACCGATGAAGCCTCGGGAAAAAACCAGACCGCCCAGCTCTTCATGGTCTCCCCGGACATCGACACCGAAACCCTCCTGGCCAATGCCTCCGAAGACCTGCTGTCCATCAGCGCCATCGCCGCCGATCTGGCCGATGACGTCGACGGCTCACGCCGCAGCGTGATCCTGGCGATCAGCCGAATGGCCGATGGGGTGCATTTGTTGGTAGAGCGGGCGATGGATCGGCTGGAGGTTCAAGCGGCGGGCTGACAGGCCTGCGATGGATTGACCATTGCCATCGCGAGCAGGCTCGCTCCCACATTGGATCTGTGTCGAACCGAATATCGAGATCAACACCAATCAACTGTGGGAGCGAGCCTGCTCGCGAAGGCGTCAGCCCAGACAACCCAAAACCTGTGGCGAGGGGATTTATCCCCGCTGGGCTGCGTAGCAGCCCCAGATGCTTAAAGGTGAACTGCCTGATACACCGAGGTGGCTGGTGTTTAGGGCTGCTGCGCAGCCCAGCGGGGATAAATCCCCTCGCCACAGGGTTTGGTGTGCTGCTCAAGCGGGTGTCCGCCCAGTGGTAGCCTAGATCAACCCCTTCTCATCATCATCGATCAACCGGCTCAACCCGCCCAGGGCTTCCCGGGCCTGGGTGCGGTCCATCAGCTTGGCCTGGGCCGCCGGTGGCAGGTCGGTGACGCGGATGACGCCTTTGCTGGTCAGCACCTGGATCAAGTCATCGAGTACCCGGATCATCTCCAGGTCGCTCTGCTTGAGTTGCTTGAGGCTGTTTTCCACCGCCTGGTTGGCGAACCAGTCCTGGATCTCGTGGTTGTCGGCCGGCAAGGTCTCGGTGGCGTCGGCGTAGGCGGTGGCTTCTACGCGCACCAGCAGGCCTTGTGCATCGCGTTGCACATAAAACATCGGGCATCCCTCATGTATGAAGCGGCGTCATGCTGGGCAGCATAGGCCAACTGCAGGGGAGTATGAACACTTATCCGTGGCGAGGGAGCTTGCTCCCGCTGGGCTGCGCTGTAGGAGCTGCCGAGCGAAGCGAGGCTGCGATCTTTCCAAGGCCAGTAGAGTCTCAAGCGAAGATCGAGACCAAGGTCAAAAGATCGCAGCCTTCGGCAGCTCCTACAGCGAGGGAGCAAGCTCCCTCGCCACGGGTTTTGTGTCAGGTTCAGCTGTTGTTGTGATCGACCTTGATGGTCGGGTCGCTGCCGGCGATCAACGAGTTCAGGTTCACGTTCGACCAGTTGTTGCCTTCGAGCTTGATCGTCACGTCCGGTGTCGCTGCGGCACCGTTGGTCCCATTGAATTGGCCGGAAGTGCTGACTTGCAGCGACGACACGCCATCGACCGTACTGATTTTCAGGAAGTGGTCGATGGTGCTGCCGGTTTCACCCTGCAACAGGTCCCGCAGGTCGATCCGGTCGCCTTCGCCGGCGTTGAAGTTCTTGATGACGTCGGTGCCGGTGTCGCCGGACTTCCAGACAAAGGTATCGCCCCCCAGGCCGCCGATCAGGGTGTCATTGCCCTGGCCGCCGATCAGTGTGTCGTTACCCGTGCCACCCAGCAGGATGTCATTGCCCTTGCCACCGTTGAGCGTGTCGTTGCCGCCCTGGCCGAAAATGATGTCGTTGCCGGCGCCGCCCAGCAGGGTGTCGTTGCCATCGTGGGCACCGGACACATCGAACGCAGTGTAGTGCTCGGTGATGTACTGGTGCACGTTGCTGGTGGTGACCTTGCTGACGTCCACGCCGCTCTGTTGGGCGACGAAGGCCTGGATGGCCTGGTAGCCCTCGCCGGCAACGCCGTTGAAGCTCACCAGGTCGCCGAACAGGATGTCGTTGCCTGCACCGCCGTTGACCGTATCGGCACCCGGCAGAGTCGCTTCGGTGTGGCCGATGATGGAGTTGGCCAGGTTGCTCGGGTCGATGTTGGTTTGTGGCTTGCCATCGGAGTCGTAGGGGGCGAGATCGGACAGGGTGACGCCGTTGTTCAGGCCGATGGCTTCAACGTTGCTCAGACCTTTGAGCAGGGTGAAGCTGGCCGTTGAGCCGTCTGCTGCCGAGGAGTCGCCCCACCAGCCGCCGGCCTGGTAGGAGAACTCGAACGTGCCATTGCCCTCGGCATGCACCGTGCCGACGTAGTTTTCATTCCAATTCTTGCCGTTCTTGATCGACAGGAACATGTCCCCATTTTCTTCGATGATGAATTTGTGTGTGCTGTCGATCGTCTGGGTGTAGTACTTGCCAACGGTGTAGTTGGCCGCGCTCAGGACGTCGTCGAGCTTGACGGTGCCGTACAACACTGGGTTCGTCTCTTCGCCGGACTGGTAGCGCGTTGGCTCACCGTCGGTGATGAAATACGTCAGGTTCTTCGCGCCGGTATTGCTCAGGGCCTGGGTGCTGTTGAAGAAGTTTGCGGTGGTCTTGAACACGTCTTCATAGTTGGTATTGCCGCCGGACACCATCGAGTCGAGCACGCTCTTGAGCCGTGTCAGCGCGTTCGGATCGTTGAGGTTGACCGCAACGTTCTTGTTTACCTGGTTATCGAAGTCCGCCAGGAAAATGTTCACAGTCCCTGAGTTGCTGCCCAGGCTCTGCTTGAGGGTGTTGAACACTTGGGTCAACGAGTTCTTCGCGGCGGTGACGGACGAGTCGCTCATGCTGCCGGAGCTGTCGACCATGAAGGCGATGTTGTAGTTGACCCCTGGCACCACGGTCAGCCCGCCGATGTCGGCGACGACGATGTCGTTGCCGTCGGTGCCGGTGACGTTGTCGCTGCCCGACGTGGCGGTGATGGCGTTGTAGGTGGCGGGATACACCGTGACCGGGATGTGCGCCGTGCTGACGGCCGAGCCGCCGAGGGCTTCGGTGGACGTCGAGGTCACGGTCAGGTTGAACTGGCCGTTGTAGTAGGTCGGTGGGGTCAGGGTCAGGCTGCCCAGGTTCCAGCCGGTGACCGAGGCTTCGCCGTTGCTGCCCACGGTCGCGGTATGGCCGGCGCCGTCAGTCAGCACACTGCCTTCGGGTATGCCGCCGATCTTCACGCTCAGGCTTTCGGAACCGTCGGTGTCGGTCAGGGCGGTGGTGATCTTCGACAGGTGCACGCTGGTGCCTTCGGCGCCTTCGTTGAGCTTGAAGCCGTCGTAGTAGCCTTCGCCGTTGGTGCCGTGCAGGTCGGAGACGGTCACGCCCGCGTTCGCCAGGTCGTTCACGCCGGTGTAGAGCGGCACGCCGGCACTGCTCAGGTCCACGGGCGTGCTGCCGTTGACCGACAGGTTCACGTCGTAGCTGCCCGGGCCGGTCTGGTTGTGGTGGTAGATGTCCAGGGTGTAGTAGCCGCTGGTGGTCGGCGTGAACGAACCGTTCAACTGACCGCCCGCACCCCACGTGGTTGCCGCGGCGGTCTTGCCACCGATGGTGACCAGCAGACTGTCATCGCCTACGCCGCTGAAGGTATAGGTCTTGCCGGCTTCGAGGAAGATCAGGCCTGAGGTCTTCGACGCGGTGCCCGGATTGACGTTGCCGTCGTTCTGAACGTTGGTCACGTTGGTGCTGCTGTTCGGCGTGCCGGCGGCATCGATCACCGACTTGAGTGTGCCGGACGGCGCGCCGCTGCCGTCGGTGCCCAGGCCGGACAGGCCGGTCCAGACTTCCTTGATCAAACCGGTGGAGGTCACGTTGTTGCCGGCCACGTTGAGGCTCGGTGCGTCGGCGACCGGGGTGATGTCGATCTTCACGGTGCCGGTATTGCCCAGCGCCTGGCCGTCGGTTGGCTGGAAGCTGATTTGCGCGTAATCGGCCTTTTGATTGCCCACGCCGGCCGGGTTGCCGTTGGCGCCGGACTCGTTGGCATCGGGGGTAAAGCGCAGCTTGCCGGCGTCGATGTCAGCCTTGCTGAAGGTCTGGTTGTTGGCCACGTCCTTCCAGGTTGCGCCGTCCAGGTACTGCAACTTGCCGTCACCCGGCAGCCCGGTGATTTTCACACCCTGGCTGGCGGCGGCGCTGTCCACGTCGCTGATGCCGAACGTCGACCAGCCGAGGACCAGCGAAGTGTCTTCGGTACCGGTCACCGCGCCACCGACGGCTACCGGCGCATCGTTGACCCCAACCACGTTCACGGTGGTGGTCGCTGTGTTCGAGTAGTTGCTGCCGTCGGTCACCGTCACGGTGATGATGCGCGGCACGGTGCTCGGGTCTTCGCTGTTGTTGATGAAGCTGATGTTCTTGATCTGCTGCATGTAGTCGGCCAGCGTCGCATTGCCCGTCAGCGTCAGGACGACCTTGCCGTCGGTGCTGTTGGCGTTGATGCTGATGCCATTGACGCTGTTGCCCAGGTTCAGGGCATCGCCAGGCTGACGATTGGTCAGCACGATGGTGGCGCCGGTCAGCATCGTGCTGTCCGGGTCGGTGATTTTCAGGTCGGTGTCGCCGATGGACACGCCGGGGCCGGCGGTGCCTTCGGTGAAGGTCACCTGGTAGTCGGCACCAGCTTTGCCGCTGGAGTTGTTGGCGTCCAGGTCGAGGACCGGCGGCGCATCGTTGTCGATGATCGAGGTGCTGACGCTGCCGTTGGTGCCGCTGACGGCCAGGTGCTCGAAGTTGCCACCGGTGGCCGAATCGATCTTGACCACGAAGTTTTCGGTGCCTTCGGTGATCTTGTCGTCCAGCGTCGCCACGTTGAAGGTCGCGCTGGTGGCGTTAGCCGGGATCTTCACGGTGTAGACACCGGTGAAGTCCGTGCCGTCGGCGGCGGTGCCGCTGTAGACGATCTTGAGCGTCACCTCGGTTTGTGCCGGGTTCGTCAGGCTGACGGTGTACGTAGCCGCCTGGCCTTCGGTGACCGATGTGCTGCCGGTGATGCTGACGGTGGTGTTGTCGACAGTGTCGCCCACGATCGTCGACGCGCCGGTCTTATCGATACCGATGGCTTCGAGGTTGCCGCCGGAGGCCGATTTGATCGTCTCGGTGATGGACGGTGCACCGGTGTAGACATCGTTGCCGACGGCTACGTCCAACACGCCTGAGCTTGCCCCGGCGGCGATGGTGATGGTTTTGCCGCTGTCGAGGGTGACGGTGACTGGACCGTTTTGTGCGGTGACGGGTTTGCCGTCGGGACCTGTCAGGGTCGCGGTGTAGGTGATCGTGCCGTTTTCGTTCACCGTCGGTGTCGCGGTCAATGTCACGGTGGTGGTGTCGTTGACGTCGCTGACGATGGTGCTGACTGGCGCGGTGTTTGGCGCAATGGCTTCAAGGTTGCCGCCGGATGCACCTTTGATCGACTCGGTGACGGTGGTCGGACCTTGATACACATCGTTGCCAACAGCCACGTCCAACACGCCCGAACTTGCGCCCGCAGCGATGGTGATGGTTTTACCGCTTTCCAACGTCACGGTCACAGGACCGTTTTGCGCGGTGACGGGTTTGCCGTCGGGACCGGTCAGGGTGGCGGTGTAGGTGATGGTGCCGTTTTCGTTCACGGTCGGTGTAGCGGTCAACGTCACGGTGGTGGTGTCGTTGACGTCGCTGACGATGGTGCTGACTGGCGCGGTGTTTGGAGCAATGGCTTCAAGGTTGCCGCCGGATGCACCTTTGATCGACTCGGTGACGGTGGTCGGACCTTGATAGACGTCATTACCAACCGCTACGTCCAGCACGCCCGAGCTTGCACCCGCTGCGATGGTAATGGTCTTGCCGCTTTCCAGCGTGACGGTCACCGGACCGTTCTGCGCGGTGACAGGCTTGCCGTCGGCACCGGTCAGGGTGGCGGTGTAAGTGATGGTGCCGTTTTCGTTCACGGTCGGATTGGCGGTCAATGTCACCGTGGTGGTGTCGTTGACGTCGCTGACGATGGTGCTGACTGGCGCGGTGTTTGGCGCAATGGCTTCCAGGTTGCCGCCGGATGCATCTTTTATCGACTCAGTAACCGTCGTTGGGCCTTGGTAAACGTCGTTGCCGACGGCTACGTCCAACACGCCCGAGCTTGCGCCGGCGGCGATGGTGATGGTTTTGCCGCTTTCCAGGGTAACCGTGACTGGACCATTTTGCGCAATGACGGGTTTGCCGTCGGCACCGGTCAGGGTGGCGGTGTAAGTAATGGTGCCGTTTTCATTTACGGTCGGCGTAGCGGTCAATGTCACCGTGGTGGTGTCGTTGACATCGCTGACGACGGTGCTGACCGGAGCGGTGTTAGGAGCGATAGCTTCGAGGTTGCCGCCGGATGCATCTTTGATCGACTCGGTGACGGTAGTTGGACCTTGGTAAACGTCGTTGCCGACGGCTACATCCAACACGCCCGAGCTTGCACCCGCAGCGATGGTGATGGTCTTGCCGCTGTCCAACGTCACGGTCACCGGACCGTTTTGCGCAATGACGGGTTTGCCGTCGGCACCGGTCAGGGTGGCGGTGTAGGTGATGGTGCCGTTTTCGTTCACGGTCGGTGTAGCGGTCAACGTCACGGTGGTGGTGTCGTTGACGTCGCTAACCACGGTGCTTACTGGCGCTGTGTTTGGAGCAATGGCTTCCAGATTGCCGCCGGATGCATCTTTGATCGACTCAGTTACCGTCGTTGGACCTTGGTAAACATCGTTACCAACAGCGACATCGAGCACGCCCGAGCTTGCGCCGGCAGCGATGGTGATTGTTTTGCCGCTGTCGAGGGTGACGGTCACCGGACCATTTTGTGCGGTGACGGGTTTGCCGTCGGCATCGGTCAGGGTCGCGGTGTAGGTGATCGTGCCGTTTTCGTTCACCGTCGGATTAGCGGTCAATGTCACCGTGGTGGTGTCGTTGACGTCGCTAACCACGGTGCTTACTGGCGCTGTGTTTGGAGCAATGGCTTCCAGATTGCCGCCGGATGCATCTTTGATCGACTCAGTTACCGTCGTTGGACCTTGGTAAACATCGTTACCAACAGCGACATCGAGCACGCCCGAGCTTGCGCCGGCAGCGATGGTGATTGTTTTGCCGCTGTCGAGGGTGACGGTCACCGGACCGTTTTGCGCGGTGACAGGCTTGCCGTCGGCACCGGTCAGGGTGGCGGTGTAGGTGATAGTGCCGTTTTCATTTACGGTCGGATTAGCGGTCAATGTCACCGTGGTGGTGTCGTTGACGTCGCTGACGATGGTGCTGACTGGCGCGGTGTTTGGCGCGATGGCCTCCAGGTTACCGCCCGATGCCGAGGCAATCGACTCGGTAACGGTGGTTGGGCCTTGGTACACGTCGTTGCCAACCGCGACATCGAGCACGCCCGAGCTGGCACCTGCTGCGATAGTGATGGTCTTGCCGCTTTCCAACGTGACGGTCACCGGACCGTTTTGCGCGGTGACGGGTTTGCCGTCGGGACCGGTCAGGGTGGCGGTGTAGGTGATAGTGCCGTTTTCATTTACGGTCGGATTAGCGGTCAATGTCACCGTGGTGGTGTCGTTGATGTCGCTAACCACGGTGCTGACTGGCGCAGTATTTGGAGCAATGGCTTCAAGGTTGCCGCCGGATGCATCTTTGATCGACTCGGTGACGGTGGTCGGACCTTGGTAAACATCGTTACCAACAGCGACATCGAGCACGCCCGAGCTTGCGCCCGCTGCGATGGTAATGGTCTTGCCGCTTTCCAGCGTCACGGTCACCGGACCGTTCTGCGCGGTGACGGGTTTGCCGTCGGGACCGGTCAGGGTCGCGGTGTAGGTGATGGTGCCGTTTTCGTTCACGGTCGGCGTGGCGGTCAACGTCACGGTGGTGGTGTCGTTGACATCGCTAACCACGGTGCTTACTGGCGCTGTGTTTGGAGCAATGGCTTCCAGATTGCCGCCGGATGCATCTTTGATCGACTCAGTAACCGTCGTTGGACCTTGGTACACATCGTTGCCAACAGCCACGTCCAACACGCCCGAACTTGCGCCGGCGGCGATGGTGATCGTTTTGCCGCTTTCCAACGTGACGGTGACCGGACCGTTCTGCGCAGTGACAGGCTTGCCGTCGGCACCGGTCAGGGTGGCGGTGTAAGTGATGGTGCCGTTTTCATTCACGGTCGGCGTAGCGGTCAACGTCACGGTGGTGGTGTCGTTGACATCACTGACGATTGTGCTGACCGGAGCGGTGTTCGGCGCGATGGCTTCGAGGTTGCCACCGGATGCATCTTTGATCGACTCAGTAACCGTCGTTGGACCTTGGTACACATCGTTGCCGACGGCTACGTCGAGCACGCCCGAGCTTGCACCCGCGGCGATGGTGATGGTCTTGCCGCTTTCCAACGTGACGGTCACCGGACCGTTCTGCGCAGTGACAGGCTTGCCGTCGGCATCGGTCAGGGTGGCGGTGTAGGTGATGGTGCCGTTTTCATTCACGGTTGGTGTCGCGGTCAATGTCACCGTGGTGGTGTCGTTGACATCGCTAACGATGGTGCTGACCGGAGCGGTGTTCGGCGCGATGGCTTCGAGATTGCCGCCAGTCGCTTCTTTAATCGATTCGGTAACGGTGGTCGGGCCTTTGTACACATCGTTGCCAACAGCCACGTCCAACACGCCCGAACTTGCGCCGGCGGCGATGGTGATCGTTTTGCCGCTTTCCAACGTGACGGTGACCGGACCGTTCTGCGCGGTGACAGGCTTGCCGTCGGCATCGGTCAGCGTGGCAGTGTAGGTGATCGTGCCGTTTTCATTCACGGTCGGTGTAGCGGTCAACGTCACGGTGGTGGTGTCGTTGACGTCGCTGACGATGGTGCTGACTGGCGCGGTGTTTGGAGCAATGGCTTCAAGGTTGCCGCCGGATGCACCTTTGATCGACTCAGTTACCGTCGTTGGACCTTGGTAAACATCGTTACCAACAGCGACATCGAGCACGCCCGAGCTTGTGCCGGCAGCGATGGTGATTGTTTTGCCGCTGTCGAGGGTGACGGTGACTGGACCGTTTTGTGCGGTGACGGGTTTGCCGTCGGGACCGGTCAGGGTCGCGGTGTAGGTGATGGTGCCGTTTTCGTTCACGGTCGGCGTGGCGGTCAACGTCACGGTGGTGGTGTCGTTGACATCGCTAACCACGGTGCTTACTGGCGCTGTGTTTGGAGCAATGGCTTCCAAGTTGCCGCCGGATGCATCTTTGATCGACTCGGTGACGGTGGTCGGACCTTGATACACGTCGTTGCCGACGGCTACGTCGAGCATGCCCGAGCTCGCGCCGGCGGCGATGGTAATCGTTTTGCCGCTGTCGAGGGTGACAGTGACCGGACCGTTCTGCGCGGTGACGGGTTTGCCATCAGCATCGGTCAGGGTGGCGGTGTAGGTGATGGTGCCGTTTTCATTCACGGTCGGTGTCGCGGTCAACGTCACGGTGGTTGTGTCGTTGACATCGCTGACGACGGTGCTGACTGGCGCTGTGTTTGGAGCAATGGCTTCCAAGTTGCCGCCGGATGCATCTTTGATCGACTCAGTAACCGTCGTTGGACCTTGGTACACATCGTTGCCGACGGCTACGTCGAGCACGCCCGAGCTTGCACCCGCGGCGATGGTGATGGTCTTGCCGCTTTCCAACGTGACGGTCACCGGACCGTTCTGCGCAGTGACAGGCTTGCCGTCGGCATCGGTCAGGGTGGCGGTGTAGGTGATGGTGCTGTTTTCATTCACGGTTGGTGTCGCGGTCAATGTCACCGTGATGGTGTCGTTGACATCGCTAACGATGGTGCTGACCGGAGCGGTGTTCGGCGCGATGGCTTCGAGATTGCCGCCAGTCGCTTCTTTAATCGATTCGGTAACGGTGGTCGGGCCTTTGTACACATCGTTGCCAACAGCCACGTCCAACACGCCCGAACTTGCGCCGGCGGCGATGGTGATCGTTTTGCCGCTTTCCAACGTGACGGTGACCGGACCGTTCTGCGCAGTGACAGGCTTGCCGTCGGCACCGGTCAGGGTGGCGGTGTAAGTGATGGTGCCGTTTTCATTCACGGTCGGCGTAGCGGTCAACGTCACGGTGGTTGTGTCGTTGACATCACTGACGATTGTGCTGACCGGAGCGGTGTTCGGCGCGATGGCTTCGAGGTTGCCACCGGATGCATCTTTGATCGACTCAGTTACCGTCGTTGGACCTTGGTAAACATCGTTACCAACAGCGACATCGAGCACGCCCGAGCTTGCACCTGCGGCGATGGTGATGGTCTTGCCGCTTTCCAACGTCACGGTCACCGGGCCGTTTTGCGCGGTGACGGGTTTGCCATCGGCACCGGTCAAGGTCGCGGTGTAGGTGATGGTGCCGTTTTCATTCACGGTCGGATTGGCGGTCAATGTCACCGTGGTGGTGTCGTTGACGTCGCTAACCACGGTGCTGACTGGGGCAGTATTTGGAGCAATGGCTTCCAAGTTGCCGCCGGATGCATCTTTGATCGACTCGGTGACGGTGGTCGGACCTTGATACACGTCGTTGCCGACAGCCACATCCAGTACGCCCGAACTTGCGCCCGCTGCGATAGTGATGGTTTTGCCGCTGTCCAACGTGACGGTCACCGGACCGTTCTGCGCAGTGACAGGCTTGCCATCGGCACCGGTCAGGGTGGCGGTGTAGGTGATGGTGCCGTTTTCGTTCACGGTCGGCGTAGCGGTCAACGTCACGGTGGTGGTGTCGTTGACATCACTGACGATGGTGCTGACCGGAGCGGTGTTCGGCGCGATGGCTTCGAGGTTGCCACCGGATGCATCTTTGATCGATTCGGTGACGGTGGTGGGACCTTGGTACACGTCGTTGCCGACGGCTACATCCAACACGCCCGAGCTTGCACCCGCGGCGATGGTGATGGTCTTGCCGCTTTCCAACGTCACGGTCACCGGGCCGTTTTGCGCGGTGACGGGTTTGCCATCGGCACCGGTCAAGGTCGCGGTGTAGGTGATGGTGCCGTTTTCATTCACGGTCGGATTGGCGGTCAATGTCACCGTGGTGGTGTCGTTGACGTCGCTGACCACGGTGCTGACTGGAGCGGTGTTTGGAGCAATGGCTTCCAGATTGCCGCCGGATGCATCTTTGATCGACTCAGTAACCGTCGTTGGACCTTGGTACACATCGTTGCCAACAGCCACGTCCAACACGCCCGAACTTGCGCCCGCTGCGATAGTAATGGTTTTACCGCTTTCCAACGTCACGGTCACCGGACCGTTTTGTGCGGTGACAGGCTTGCCGTCGGCACCGGTCAGGGTGGCGGTGTAGGTGATCGTGCCGTTTTCGTTCACGGTCGGCGTAGCGGTCAACGTCACGGTGGTGGTGTCGTTGACGTCGCTGACCACGGTGCTGACTGGAGCGGTATTTGGGGCGATAGCTTCCAGGTTACCGCCCGATGCCGAGGCAATCGACTCGGTAACGGTGGTTGGGCCTTGGTACACGTCGTTACCCACAGCGACATCGAGCACACCCGAGCTTGCGCCGGCAGCGATGGTGATGGTTTTGCCGCTATCGAGCGTGACCGTTACAGGACCATTCTGCGCGGTGACAGGCTTGCCGTCGGCATCGGTCAGCGTGGCAGTGTAAGTGATCGTACCGTTTTCATTCACGGTCGGCGTAGCAGTCAATGTCACGGTAGTGGTGTCTACCGAATCAGTAATCGTAGTGACCGCAGGCGCAGTGCTCGGCACCAGGTTCTCGAAGTTGCCGCCGGTTGCACCGGTAATCGTGGTGCTGACCGTGCTGCCGTTGTTGTAGACGTCATTAGCCGGGGTATCGACGTTAACGGTGCCGGTCGTCTGGCCAGCAGCAATGGTGATGACCGAGCCGTTGCTCAAGGTCACGGTCACCGGAGTCTGAGCCGGGTTGGTCAGTGTCGCGGTGTAGGTGATCTGGCCGCCTTCGGTGATGGTTTCGCTGGCGCTCAGTGTCAGGCCGGTGGTGTCGGCCGAATCGGTAATCGTAGTAACGGCAGGTGCAGTGCTCGGCACCAGGTTCTCAAAGTTGCCACTTGTTGCACCGGTAATGGTGGTGCTGACCGTACTGCCGTTGTTATAGACGTCATTCGCCGGCGTCTCGACGTTAACAGTGCCGGTCGTCTGGCCAGCAGCAATGGTGATGACCGAGCCGTTGCTCAAGGTCACGGTCACCGGAGTCTGAGCCGGGTTGGTCAGAGTGGCGGTGTAGGTAATCTGGCCGCCTTCGGTGATGGTGTTGCTGGCAGTCAAAGTCAGGCCAGTGGTATCCGCCGAATCAGTAATCGTGGTGACCGCAGGCGTAGTGCTCGGCACCAGGTTTTCAAAGTTGCCACCCGTCGCACCGGTAATGGTGGTGCTGACAGTGCTGCCATTGTTGTAGACGTCATTGGCCGGAGTATCGACGTTGACGATGCCAGTGGTCTGGCCAGCAGCGATGGTAATGACCGAGCCGTTGCTCAAGGTCACCGTCACCGGAGTCTGGGCCGGGTTGGTCAGAGTGGCGGTGTAGGTAATCTGGCCGCCTTCGGTGATGGTATTGCTGGCCGTCAGTGTCAGGCCAGTGGTATCCGCCGAATCGGTAATCGTGGTGACCGCAGGCGCAGTGCTCGGTACCAGGTTCTCGAAGTTGCCGCCGGTTGCGCCGGTAATCGTGGTGCTGACCGTGCTGCCGTTGTTGTAGACGTCATTGGCCGGGGTATCGACGTTGACGGTGCCCGTGGTCTGGCCAGCAGCAATGGTAATGACCGAGCCATTGCTCAAGGTCACGGTCACCGGAGTCTGAGCCGGGTTGGTCAGTGTCGCGGTGTAGGTAATCTGGCCGCCTTCGGTGACGGTATTGCCCGCGCTCAGGGTGACGGTGGTGGTGTCGACGGTGTCGGTGATCTGGGTCACGGCCGGCGTGGTGGGTACGGTCACGGCGATGCCGGTACCGCCGGTGGTGCCAGTGACGGTCACACTGATCTGGCTTGGGTCGTTGTAGACCGTGTCATTCGGTGCGAGTGGAACGTTGACGCTGCCGGTCAGCTGACCCGCCGGGATCACGATGACCGCGCCGTTGGACAAGGTTACGGTCAGGTTGGTCTGCGGAGCCTGGGTGACCGTCGCGGTGTACACCAGCACGCCACCGGCCTCGGTCAGGGTCGGCGTGGCGCTCAGGGTCATCGTCGCATTGAGCACGGCGTTGGCGGTCGTATCCGTGGTATCGCCACCCAGGATGTTGTCATCAGTGGCGGCCGCCGCCGCGAGGCCTTCGGTTGGGAAACCGACGGTAGGGTCGACGCTGCCGGCGGTGGCATCCAGCACCACAAAGCTGTGACCGCCACCGGCGGCACCACCCGTACCCGCGGCAGTGGCGCCGGCGGCGGTGGCTTCCAGGGCGGTCGTCGGGTCGACGCCAGCGGCGATGGCTTGTTGCAGCTCTTCTACCGACGGCGCGGCCTGGGCAGTGGCTTGGGCCAGGTCGGTGGACGAGTCCGGGGCATTGGCGCTCCACTGGGTGTCGCGACCCAGGTCCAGGGTGCGGCCATCGGCCAGTTCCAATGTGACGGCGCCGGCAGGGCCGGTGTCCAACTGGTCGCCTACGTTCAGGCGATCACCTTCAATGAGTACGCGCCGGATGCCCTCTGGGGATACGACGAAAACCTGACCAACAATGCTTTTGACAACGGCAATAACACTGCTCATTGAAGACTCTCCGGGTGCCACGCTCAGTAGACTTCCATGGACCCGGCGGCTTGTAGGCAGCAGCGGTCTGGACGTTTATGTTCACAAAGTAAGGTTATTTGACGCTTTTTGATGTCAATATTTTGGCTGCGTTTTCCGAATATTTTGTTTGTGCCAAACTATTGACCTTCTGCCGGCCATCCTAAACAATCGCCGCCGTAATGTCACATTGATATTTAAGCGGCGACCTGTTCTTTCAGTGCGTGTTCCAGCTCCTGTTTTGAACTTTCCGACATACGGTCATTCCGGTTGCCATCATCCGATGCAGCGCCACGTTTCGCTGTGATTCAAGACAAGAGTTCTGGGAATAATCCAACCATGCGTTCGCACCTGCTCAAGGCTTTACCCTTCGCCCTCGCCGCTAGCTTCGTACAAGCACAAACCTTGCCGCAGGCCATGCAGCAGGCTTTGGATGTCCACCCTGAAATCCAGGCCGGTGTGAACAGCCGTCTCGCGGCGGATTACCAACTCAAGGCGGCCAAGGGCGGCTACCTGCCTAGAGTGGACCTTGCAGCCGGGTATGGCCGTGAAGGCACCGACAGCGTCACCACCCGGTCGGGCGGCAATAACCATTGGGAAACTCTGAACCGCAGCGAGTCGAGCCTGCGCCTGTCGCAAATGGTGTTTGACGGTTTTGCGACGTCCAGCGAAGTCGGGCGTCAACAAGCCACCGTCAATGCCCGTGCCTACTCGTTGCTGGACGCTTCCGAGCGCACCGGGTTGACGGTGGCCCAGGTCTACCTGGACGTGTTGACCCGTCGCGAGTTCGTGCGCCTGGCCGAGGAAAACCTCAAGAGCCACGAGCGCATCTTCGACCAGATCAAGCTGCGCACCTCCCGTGGCGTGGGCAGCGGCGCCGACCTGGACCAGGCCGAAGCGCGCATGGCCCAGGCCCGCAACAACCTGATCACCGAGCAAACCAACCTTGCCGATGCCGAGACCAACTACCTCAGTGCCGTCGGCCAACTGCCTGATCAACTGGAGCGTCCAGCCGATTTTCTGGCACTGCTGCCAGCCAACCTGACCGAAGCCCGCGCCCAGATGCTGGAAAACAGCCCGGTGCTGCGTTCGGCCGAAGCCGACATCGCCGCCGCCGAGCAACAGTACGAAGCCGCCAAGTCGAGCTTCTACCCACGCTTCGACGCCGAGTTGGGTCGCACCGCCGACAACGACCTGGACGGCCAGAACGGCCACAACAATGAATGGCAGGCCATGCTGCGCATGCGTTTCAACCTGTATGCCGGTGGCAGCAACAAGGCCGACCTGGAATCCAAGTCGTACCTGTCCAACCAGGCCCTGGACATCCGTAACAACGCGCTGCGCCAGTTGAACGAAGAACTGGGCCTGGCCTGGAACGCCTTGAACAACGCCAACGCCCAGGTGCCGGTAGCCCAGCAATACGTGGATCGCAGCGCCAACGTGCGCACCGCCTACCAGAAGCAGTTCAGCCTCGGCGAGCGAACCCTGCTCGACTTGCTCGACAGCGAAAACGAGCTGTTCAGCGCCTCCCGTCGCCTGGCGGAAATCAAGAATGTGCAGCTGTTCACCCAGTACCGGATCAAGGCAACCATGGGCCAGCTGTTGAAAAGCCAGGGTGTGGTCGCGCCGTTGGCATCGGTTGTGCAGAACGACGTGAAACCCAAGGTCCAGTTGCCTGGGATGAATTGAGTCTTCAACCTGTTTTAATCAGTCAGAGTGCCGAGCGTGGAATCAGAAGTCAGTCCAGTCGAACTAGTTCATGACCCGCGCACGCTGCACGACGACCCGTTGCTGGACGGTTTGCTGGCGCTTTGCATGCTGCATCAGAAGCCGGCCAGCGCGGCGATGCTCACCACCGGCCTGCCGCTGTCCAAGCAACGGCTGAGCGTCGAATTATTGTCGCGCGCGGCGGCCCGTGCCGGTCTGCAAGGTCGGGTGCTGCAACGCAAGCTCGAGCAGATTCCGACCATCGCCATGCCGGCGCTGTTGTTGCTCAAGGACGGCCGCAGCGCCGTGCTGCTGGGCTGGGTCGGTGACGACCAGGCGCGACTGCTGCTCAGCGAAAGCGACGGCGGTGAGGTGACCATCAGCCGTGAACTGCTGGCCGATGATTACAGCGGCAAGGTGTTCTTCGCCCAACCGCAGCATAAATTTGACGTTAACCACGGCACGCTCATTCCCCGGGCGCGTTCGTGGTTTCGCGACACCCTCAAACGGTCCCGCTGGCTGTACGCCGATGCCATCGCCGCGAGCCTGCTGATCAACATCATCGCCATGGCCGCGCCCCTGTTCGTGATGAACGTCTACGACCGCGTGGTGCCGAACCAGGCCGAATCGACCCTGTGGGTGCTGGCCGTCGGTATCACTGGCGCCTATGTGTTCGACCTGATCCTCAAGATGCTGCGCAGCCTGTGCCTGGACCTGGCGGGCAAGAAAACCGACCTGATCATTTCGGCGACGCTGTTCGAGCGCATCGTCGGCATGTCCATGAAGTATCGCCCGGCGCGGGTCGGCAGCTTTGCCCAGAACATCCATGAGTTCCAGAGCCTGCGGGACTTCCTCGCCTCGCTGACCCTCACCAGCCTGATCGACTTGCCGTTCACCCTGCTGATCTTCATGGTCATCGCGATTATCGGCGGGCACCTGGTGTGGATTCCGGTGCTGGCGTTCCCGATTGCCCTGCTGATCGGCTATGCCTTGCAGAAGCCCCTGGTGGCAACCATGGAGCGCACCATGGCCCTGGGCGCCGAGCGCCAGTCCAGCCTGATCGAGACCCTGGCCGGCCTGGACGCGGTGAAGGTCAACAACGCCGAGAGCGAGCGTCAATACCAGTGGGAACAGACCATCGGCACCCTCAGCCGCCTCGAACTGCGGGTGAAGATGCTGTCCGGGCTGGCGATGAACATCACCTTGCTGATCCAGCAATTGGCCGGGGTGATCATGATCGTCTTCGGCGTTTACCTGATCATCGCCGGCAACCTGAGCATGGGTGGGCTGGTGGCCTGCTACATGCTCAGCGGCCGCGCCCTCAGCCCGTTGGCCTCGCTGTCGGGCCTGCTGACCCGTTATCAGCAGGCGCGGGTGACCATGACCTCGGTCGACCAGATGATGGAACTGCCTCAGGAGCGCAATTTCGACGAGCGTCCGCTGAGCCGCAAGGTATTGCAGGGCGCCGTTGAATGCCGTCAGTTGAACTTCACCTACCCGAACCAGCAGAACGCTGCCCTGAAGAACATCAACCTGGTGATCAAGCCGGGCGAGAAAATCGGCATCATCGGCCGCAGCGGCTCGGGCAAGAGCTCGTTGGCCAAATTGCTGGTGGGCCTGTATCAGCCGGATGACGGCGCCTTGCTGGTGGACGGCGTGGACATCCGCCAGATCGACGTCAGCGAGCTGCGCTACAACATTGGCTACGTGCCCCAGGACATCCAGTTGCTGGCCGGCACCCTGCGGGACAACCTGACCTCCGGCGCCCGTTACGTCGAAGACGAACTGGTGCTCCAGGCCGCGGAACTGGCGGGTGTGCATGAATTCGCCCGCCTGCATCCGCAAGGCTATGAACTGCAAGTCGGCGAGCGCGGGCAGAACCTGTCCGGTGGCCAGCGCCAGAACGTCGCCCTGGCCCGCGCGCTGTTGCTCAACCCGCCCATCCTGCTGCTGGACGAACCCACCAGCGCCATGGACAACACCGGTGAAGAACGCCTGAAACAGCGCCTGGCCGCCGTGGTGGAAAACAAGACCGTGCTGTTGGTGACGCACCGGGCCTCCTTGCTGTCGCTGGTGGACCGCCTGCTGGTGATCGACCGTGGACAGATCCTCGCCGATGGCCCGAAAGCCGCTGTCATGGAAGCGTTGAAGAAGGGGCAGATCAGTGTTGCTTAAGTCAGGTTTAAAGGGCGCGGTGGGCCGCTATTTCAAAGGTTCCGACTCGCTGCACGGCCAACCGCTGCCCGAGGTCAACAAAGCCCTGATCGAGGACGCTCCGCGGGTGGTGCGGTTGACGATCTGGGGCATCATCGGCTTCTTTGTGTTCCTGGTGCTGTGGGCCAACTTCGCCGAGATCGACGAAGTGACCAAGGGCGACGGCAAGGCGATCCCATCGTCCAAGATCCAGAAGATCCAGAACCTGGAAGGCGGCATCGTCGCTGAGCTGTTCGTCAAGGAAGGGCAGATTGTCGACGCCGGCGCGTCGCTGATTCGCCTGGATGACACGCGGTTTGTCTCCAACGTCGGCGAGACCGAGGCTGATCGGCTGTCCATGTTGTTACGGGTCGAGCGCCTGAGTGCCGAGGTCGATGACCGCCCGCTGAACTTCCCGGCCGATGTACTCAAGGCTGTGCCGGGCCAGGCCGCCAGCGAAGAGTCGCTGTACATCAGCCGCCGCCAGCAGTTGCACGATGAAATCGGTGGCTTGCAGGAGCAGTTGATCCAGCGTCAGCAGGAACTGCGCGAGTTCGTCTCCAAGCAGGCGCAGTATCGCTCCGGCCTGGCGCTGCAACGCCAGGAAATCAATATGTCCGAGCCGTTGGTGGCTCAGGGCGCGGTATCGCCCGTGGAAGTGCTGCGGCTCAAGCGCGCCGAGGTCGAGACCCGTGGGCAACTGGACGCCACGACGCTGGCGATCCCTCGCGCCGAATCGGCGATCAAGGAAGTGCAGCGCAAGATCGACGAGACCCGCGGCAAGTTCCGCAGCGAAGCCCTGACCCAACTCAACGAAGCACGCACCGACCTGAACAAGGCCCAGGCCACCGGCAAAGCCCTGGAAGATAGGGTGAGCCGGACCCTGGTGACGTCGCCGGTGCGTGGCATCGTCAACAAATTGCTGGTGAACACCATCGGCGGGGTGATTCAGCCCGGCAGCGACCTGGTGGAAATCGTGCCGCTGGACGACACCATCCTGGTGGAAGCGAAAATCCGGCCCCAGGACATCGCCTTCCTGCACCCCGGCCAGGACGCCACGGTGAAATTCACCGCCTACGACTACACCATCTACGGCGGGATGAAAGCCAAGCTGGAACAAATCGGTGCCGACACCATCACCGATGAAGACAAGAAAACCACCTACTACATCATCAAGCTGCGCACCGAACGCAGCCACCTGGGCACGCCTGAAAAGCCCTTGCTGATCATCCCGGGGATGGTGGCGTCGGTGGACATCATCACCGGCAAGAAAACCGTGCTCAGCTACCTGCTCAAGCCCATCATCAAGGCCCGGTCCGAGGCATTGCACGAGCGCTAGGCACACAGGACCGTGGCTTGCCGCTTTTGTGGCGAGGGAGCTTGCTCCCGCTGGGGCGCGCAGCGGCCCCAAAAAACAGTGAGCGCTTCGCACTCAAGCGGGAGCAAGCTCCCTCGCCACAATCGTGCCATTCTCGAAGTCCTTGTGGGAGCGAGCTTGCTCGCGATAGCGGCAGGTCAGATTTTTATCTATCACTGACACACCGTCATCGCGAGCAAGCTCGCTCCCACAGGTTCTGCCATATAGTTATGCATTTTTAATATTTAAATTAACTTTCTTATACCTTTAAAGTCATCCCCCTGCGTACCTGCCGAACAATCGGCGCGCCGCACGACACAAACCAACACGGTAACGCCGTGAGTTTTGATCGATTGCGCGCCTGTTCAAGCGCGCTGTGCGTGGGAGTGATGTATGCCAGCCGTCTCTTATTCTCCAGATTCAACCGTCGCAAGCAGTGCGCTGCAGTCGTTCGAAATCCGCCCGTCCCCCGATGCCGTCGGCGCCGAGATCGTCGGGCTGGACCTGTCCCGGCCCATCAACGACCAGGATTTCGCCCGCATCCATCGCGCACACCTGGACTATCACGTCGTGGTGTTCCGCGACCAACGCATCACCCCTGAACAACAGATCGCCTTCAGTCGCCGCTTTGGCGTGCTGCAGATCCATGTCCTCAAGCAATTCCTGCTGACCGGGCACCCGGAAATTCTCATCGTCTCCAACATCATCGAAAACGGCCAATCCATCGGCCTCGGCGATGCCGGCAAGTTCTGGCATTCCGACCTGTCCTATAAAGAACTGCCCAGCCTCGGCTCGATGCTTCACGCCCAAGAGCTGCCGAGCGAAGGCGGTGACACGCTGTTCGCCGACATGCACAAGGCCTGGGACGGTCTGCCCGAAACGCTGCGTAAAGCGGTGGAAGGCCGTTCGGCGGCGCATTCCTACACCGCGCGCTACAGCGAAACCAAATTCGAAGGCAACTGGCGCCCGACGTTGACGCCTGAGCAACTGGCCCAGGTGGCTGAAGTGGTGCACCCGATCGTGCGCACCCACCCGGAAACCGGGCGCAAGGCGTTGTTCGTCAGCGAGGGGTTCACCACCCGCATCGTTGGCCTGCCGGAGGATGAGAGCAAAGCCATCCTGGCCGAGCTGTATGCCCACAGCGTGTTGCCCCAGAACATCTATCGCCATCAATGGCAGCCCCATGACCTGGTGTTCTGGGACAACCGCTCGCTGATCCACCTGGCCGCCGGTTGCCCGAGCCATCTGCGCCGCAAACTGTATCGCACCACCATCCAGGGCGACGCCCCTTTCTGATCGGCTGCGCAGCGCGCAAAGAGCCCGGAGAATCACCATGTCCACACGCATTGCTTTTGCACCGCTGGCCGCCGCCATCGGCCTGGGCTTCAGTTTGCTGGCCGGCAGTCTGGTCGCGCCGGCCAGCGCCCACGCCGAGGGCGAGATTCGGATCGCCGAGCAGTTCGGCATCGTTTACCTGTTGCTGAACGTGGTCCGCGACCAGCAATTGATCGAGAAGCACGGCAAGGAGGAGGGCATCGACATCAAGGTCGACTGGACTCAACTGTCCGGCGGCGCGGCGGTCAACGATGCGTTGCTGTCGGGCTCCATCGACATTGCCGGGGCCGGTGTCGGGCCGTTGCTGACGGTCTGGGACCGCACCCGTGGCAAGCAGAACGTCAAGGCCGTGGCGTCCCTGGGCAACTTTCCCTACTACCTGCTGAGCAACAACCCGAAGGTCAAGACCATCGCTGACTTCACCGAGCAGGACCGCATCGCGGTGCCGGCGGTGGGTGTTTCGGTGCAGTCGCGCATCTTGCAATACGCCGCCGCCAAGCAGTGGGGCGACAAGGATTTCAATCGCCTCGACAAGTACACCCTGGCGGTTCCGCACCCGGACGCCACGGCGGCGTTGATTGCCGGCGGCACCGAGTTGACCGGGCACTTTTCCAACCCGCCGTTCCAGGACCAGGCGCTGCAAAACCCCAACGTCCATGTGGTGCTCAACTCCTATGACGTGCTCGGGCCGAACTCACCCACGGTGCTGTTCGCCACCGAGAAATTCCGCGATGAAAACCCCAAGACCTACAAGGCCTTCGTCGAGGCGCTGACCGAAGCGGCCGAGTTCGCCCAGAAGGATAAAGGCGCGGCGGCGGACACCTACCTGCGGGTGACCAAGGCCAAGATCGACCGGGCGACCTTGCTGAAGATCATCGACAACCCGCAGATCGAATTCACCGTCACCCCGAAAAACATCTACCCGCTGGCCGAATTCCTCTACCGCGTCGGCGCCATCAAGAACAAGCCGGCGTCGTGGGAAGATTATTTCTTCCAGGACGCCAAACCGTTGCAGGGGAGCTGATTGCCATGAACGCGCTTTTGCAAGGCCACGTGGCCAGCAACGCTACCCGCACCGACACGGCATTGTTGTCGGTGGATAACGTCAGCCTGGAATACCGCACCCCGCAGCGGGTGGTACGGGCCACCCACCAAGTGAGTTTTGAAGTCGACCCGGCGGATCGTTTTGTGCTGCTCGGCCCGTCCGGTTGCGGAAAGTCCACCTTGCTCAAGGCGATTGGCGGCTTCATCACGCCGTGCGAAGGCGAGATTCGCTTGCAAGGCCAAACCGTCAACGCGCCGGGCCCGGATCGGATCGTGGTGTTCCAGGAGTTCGACCAGCTGCCGCCCTGGAAGACCGTGAAGCAGAACGTGATGTTCGCGCTGCTGGCGTCCGGCACGCTCAAGCGTCGCGAGGCCGAGGAGCGGGCGCTGCACTATCTCGACAAAGTTGGCCTGGCGGCGTTTGCCGATGCCTACCCCCACACGTTGTCCGGTGGCATGAAAGCCCGGGTCGCGATTGCCCGGGCGTTGGCGATGCAGCCGAAAATCCTCTTGATGGACGAACCCTTCGCCGCCCTCGATGCCCTGACCCGACGCAAGATGCAGGAAGAATTGCTGCTGCTCTGGGAGGAGGTGCGTTTCACCTTGCTGTTCGTCACCCACTCCATCGAAGAAGCCTTGGTGGTGGGCAATCGCATCCTGTTGCTGTCGCCGCATCCAGGGCGAGTCCGGGCGGAAATCCACAGCCATCAATACGATTTGCAAAGCCTCGGTGGCGTGGGGTTCCAGCACACGGCGCGGCGTATCCATCGGTTGCTGTTCGATGAGGGCCCGTCGCCGGAGACCGAGCGTGAGCTGGATTTCGCTGACATCCGTATTGCGTATTAAGGGGAGCGTTTCATGAGCCAGTTATCGCCTGCGCGCGAAGAATACGAAGTCGACCTGCAACCCCTGACCCAAGTGCCGCTGGAACGCGAGTTGCCCCTGGGTCAGCGCCTCTGGCAACAGAGTTGGCTGCGCAAAAGTTTGATCCTGTTATTGCTGGCGCTGGTGTGGGAGGGCGTGGCGCGTTACCAGAGCAACGACCTGCTGCTGCCGAGCTTCTTGCAGACCGCCAGCGCGTTGTATGACGGTTTGCTCAGCGGCGAGCTGCTGGGCAAGGTGTGGATTTCTTTGGTGGTGCTGCTCAAGGGCTATCTGCTGGGCATCGTTTTGGCGTTCGGCCTGACCACGCTGGCCGTGTCGACGCAGTTCGGTCGCGACTTGCTCAGCACCCTGACCTCGATGTTCAACCCGTTGCCGGCCATCGCCCTGTTGCCGTTGGCGCTGCTGTGGTTTGGCCTGGGCCAGAACAGCCTGATTTTCGTGCTGGTGCATTCGGTGCTGTGGGCGCTGGCGTTGAACATGTATGCGGGGTTTCTCGGTGTATCGGAAACGCTGCGCATGGCCGGGCGCAACTACGGGCTCAAGGGCCTGCGCTTTGTGCTGTTCATCCTGATCCCGGCGGCGCTGCCGTCGATCCTCGCCGGGTTGAAGATCGGCTGGGCCTTCGCCTGGCGCACTCTGATCGCCGCCGAACTGGTGTTCGGCGCCACCAGCGGCAAGGGCGGCTTGGGCTGGTACATCTTCCAGAACCGTAATGAGCTGTACACCGACAAGGTCTTTGCCGGGTTGGCGGTGGTGATTTTGATTGGGTTGTTGGTGGAGAATTTGGTGTTTGATTCCCTGGAGCGGGTGACGGTGAAGCGTTGGGGGATGCAGCGTTGAGCATTCCCGGTTGTCTGGCCTGACGCCTTCGCGAGCAAGCCCGCTCCCACAGTTGATCGGTGTTGATCTCGATATTTCGGTTCTACATAGATCCAGTGTGGGAGCGGGCTTGCTCGCGAAGGCGGTCTTCAATCCACCACAGGCACATCAGCCCGCCGCTGACACCTCCAGCCGATCCATCGCCCGCTCCACCAACAAATGCACCCCATCGGCCATTCGGCTGATCGCCAGGATGACGCTGCGGCGCGAACCATCCACATCATCGGCCAGGTCAGCGGCGATGGCGCTGATGGACAGCAGGTCTTCGGAGGCGTTGGCTAGCAGGGTTTCAGTGTCGATGTCTGGGGCGACCATGAAGAGTTGGGCGGTTTGGGTTTTGCCCGGGGCTTCATCGGTGGGTTTGGGGTTGAGGTAGTAGTCGAGGACGCGTTGGGCGGTTTCGTCGAGTTTTTTGAGGCTGGGGTTTCAGCGCAGGTTTCAGGTGAGGATTGTGGAGGATTGGGCGTGGGCTTGAACATAGTTTGGGCTTCCTATTCAATTAAGAACCGCCCTGGCTCGCTTGCACGCGATGTAAGGGTGGCAGCTATGAGAGGGTGTGCAAGACCGAGTAAAGAACGCCCAAAAACTCGGCAGACCCGAAGGTCTCCCCCCACACAGCCGCCATAAAATACGAGCACGAATGCTCTATAAATGGCTGGTGGCATTTATTGGGCGTGTTTTTAACGGACTTGCACGTCCGTGTCACCGTTTTTTCAGTGACAAACCCAGACTAGCGGTGGGCCCGAAGGCGGACAAGTTCACCAACATCGCCGCAACTTGAAGGAAATCTCCTAGGACTCTGCTGTAGGTAAGCGGTACACAGAACCTGTGGCGAGGGGATTTATCCCCGCTGGGCTGCGCAGCAGCCCCCCAAATGGCTGAAGACCAACAACCTGACACACCGAGGCGGCTGGTTTTAGGGCTGCTGCGCAGCCCAGCGGGGATAAATCCCCTCGCCACAACGGTATTCGGTGCCGGTTTCATGCGCTCCAGGCGGCGGATTTTATTTATCTCCGTCCCGCCCATTAGCCAAGTAAAGCCCCTCCCATTTCCTTTAGACTGGCCGCCCTCAAGCAAGCCTTCAGGACATGGAATGCCAACCCCTAACCGCACCCTTCGCAACGCCCTGGTCATTTGGTTGTACGCGGCGGCCCTGATGCACTTGCTCGCCGGCCTCACGCTGACCTGGGCCGGTCACTCCGGCTTGCTCGACGCTTATCTGAACACCATCGAGCAGGCGTTCTGGGGCGCCAATGTCGTGCCCGCTACGGCCCGCACGCAACAAGTCTGGTGGCTGGCCTTGTTCGGCGCCACGTTGCAAAGCTATGCGCTGTACATGCTCGCCCTCGTCCATATCGGCAATCGATTGAAAAGCGCCATGCCTTGGGGCTGGATAATCGCCGGCATCCTGCTGTGGGCGCCCCAGGACATGCTGATTTCCGCCCAGGCCCAGGTCTGGTCACACCTGTGGTTCGACAGCATCGCCCTGCTCGTTTTATTACCGCCGCTGTTCTGGCTCTATCGCCATGACCGCCGTACCTCCCTGACTGACAACGCGTCGAGTGATTCAAACCATGGCTGATTTTTCACTGCTGGACTGGGCCATCACGTTGTTGATTGCCCAGGCAATCCTCGGTGCGCTGGATACCCTCTATCACCACGAACTCACCGTCGCCTTGCCCTACCGCCACAGTGCGCGGCTGGAGCTGTCGATCCACGCCTTGCGCTCGTGCTTCTACGGGATTCTGTTCCTCGGCATGGCGCATTTGGCCTTTGAGGGGACGTGGGCGATTGTCATCGCGCTGCTGTTCGCCTTGGAGATCGGCCTGACGCTGTGGGACTTTGTGGTCGAGGACCGCAGCCGCAAACTGCCGGCCATCGAACGCATCATGCACACGGTGCTGGCGGTCAACGGCGGGGCCTTCTTCGCGCTGTACGGCGTGCAACTGGCGCAGTGGGCGAGTCTGCCCACTGGCCTGAGCGGGATCGACCTGGGTTGGCGCGGCTGGCTGCTGACCTTGTTCGCCATTGGCGTCACGGCCTCGGGGATTCGCGACGGCTTGGCGGCCTTGCGCATGCAGCGAGCGGGCAAGCCCGCCAACCCGTTTGCCGGTGGCGCCTACAAACGCGTGCTGGTCACGGGGGGCACCGGGTTTATCGGCGAGACGCTGGTCAACCAACTGCTCGACGCCGGGCACACGGTCAGCGTGCTGGCCCGTGACCCGTTGAAAGCGGCGTATCTGTTTGACGGCCGCGCTCGCTGCTTGCGTTCGCTGGGCAAGCTGGGGCATGAGGAAACCTTTGATGTGTTGATCAACCTGGCGGGCGCGCCAGTGGCCGGGCCGCGTTGGAGCCCCAAGCGCCAGGCGCAACTCATCGCCAGCCGGGTCAATACCACCGAAGCCTTGATGACGTGGTTGAAAAACGCCCGGCACAAACCGGCGTTGTGGATACAGGCCTCGGCTGTCGGTTTTTACGGCGTGCGCGATGCCAGCGAAAGCCTCGATGAAGGCGCCACCCGGGGCGATGGCTTCATGGCCGAACTCTGCGCGCGCTGGGAAGCCTCAGCGTTGCCTGCCACCGAGCTGGGCGTGCGCCAGGTGGTGATGCGCCTGGGCGTGGTGTTCGGGCCGGGCGGCGCATTGTTGCCGTTGTTGATTCCGTTTCGCCTGGGGTTCGGCGGGCGGATGGGCGATGGTCGGCAAATCATGAGTTGGGTGCACCGCGACGATGTCATCCAAGTGATCGCCCGCGCTTTCGATGACGAACGCTTGAGCGGCACCTACAACCTGGTGGCGCCAGAAACCGTCAGTCAGGCGCTGTTCGCCGAAAGCGTCGGCAAGGTGCTCAAGCGTCCGGTGTGGTTCCACATTCCTGCCGCGCCGATGCGTGCCTTGGCAGGTGAGATGGCCCAGCTGTTTTTCGACGGCCAACGCGTGGTGCCCAATCGTCTGGTCGAGGCCGGCTATACGTTCCGTTATCCGACGCTCGACGCTGCCCTGCGCGACCTGGCCTGAGGACCGCCCATGAGTAAGCCCCGGATGTACCTGCTGGCTGGCAACGGCAGCGCCGCCGATTGGTGGGACGACGCCTTGCCGCACTTTCAACACTATGACGTGGTGCCGCTGGAGCTGCCCGGCTTCGGCAACAACCCCCAAGCTCCTTGCGAGGACCTGGCGGCCTATGCCCAGGCGTTGTTGGCGGTCACGGACAAGGGCAGCGCGATCATGGCGGTCGGGGTCAACGCCTTGCTGGTGCTGCACGCCTTGCAACGTCAGCCGGGGCACTTTTGCCGCAGTGTGTTGCTGGCGCCGGTGGGCGCATTTTTGTGGCAGCGGCGACTGCCGGCATTGATGTCACCGCTGCCGATTCGCAAGACCATTCACTGGCTGCTGGCGAACAAACCAACGTTGTTTGCCCACAAGTTTTCCAGCCAGGCCTGGACGCCCGCGCAGTACCAGCGCATGGGCGCCGGCTATGCCCGCTGCCGCGCCTTTGTGCCGCACTGGGACCTGGTGCGTGCCGACACCGCGTTGCCGTTGCTGGAGTGGATCAGCGACCCGGTCGAACTGGTGTGGGGCGATCAGGACAAGGTGTTGGGCGTCGCGCAGGCGGCGGCCTGGTCGGCCATTCTCGCCCGCGCCGATTTGACCATCAGCCTGAAACCCGGCTGGGGTCACTATCCATGGATCGACGCACCGGCCGAGTTCGCGGCGTGGCTGGAGTCCGGCGAGCGTGGCTTCGTCGCGCATACCAAGGGCGGGCGCTTGCGCCTGGCGGCACTGGCCGGGCAGCCGGTGCCTGCGGCGTTGTCGCTCAACGATTGCGATGATCCGCGCTTGCCGAGCTTTCTGAAGAGCCAGCCGGACGCTCTCTGGGCCGTGCGTTCCTCCAGTTATGGCGAGGATCAGGCCGATGCGGCCAATGCGGGCTTGAGCACCACGTTCCTGCGTGAGCCGACCGGCAACGTACCGGCGCGCATTGCCGAGTTGAGCGCGACGGGTGTCGAGGAAGTGGTGGTGCAGCGTTTCATCACGCCACGGCTGTCCGGGATCGCCTTCGTGCGTCACCTGTCAGTCGAACTGGAGTGGGTCGAAGGGCATCTGGAGTCGTTGGCCGATGGCAAGGTGAGCCCCGAGCGGGCGATCATTTCCCGTCTCGGCGCGTCATGGAACAGCGGTGCATTCAAGCCAGCCCATGGCTTGACCGCCGAGGCGCTGTGGCGGTTTCTCCAAGGCGTACTGCGGGTCTTTCACTATGTGCCCGGCGACGTCGAATGGGCCTGGGACGGCACGCAACTCTGGCTGCTGCAATACCGGCCGATCAGCGACTACGGCTGGCGCCGGCACCTGACCGCCGCCAACATCGCCGAGATCCTGCCGCCGCAACCCAGTGTTCTGGTGGAGTACGCCCAGCGCCGTGCGGCGGCAAGCATTCCGGCGATCATGGCCCGTTGGGATTCACGGGTGCTGCAGGATAACGAGCCTTTCACGGCGGTGTTTGGCGGCGCTTCGTACATCAACAACGATCTGTTTCTCGCGCGATTGGCCGACTGGGGCATCAGCGCCAGCAGCTACGCCGGTGAGGTCGGTGGCGCCACCCCGCATCTACCTTGGCGGCCCCTGCGCCTGGTGCGTTCGCTGCCGTTGTTCCTGCGCATGCAGCGCATTGCGCGGGGTCATTTGCTAACACTGGAAAACGGTTTGCGACGCTTCGATAGGGAGCTGCATGAACTGACCGCAGAGGGCGCTGGCGGCCAGCAATTGGCTGACTGGTTCACCCGGTTCTATGTGTTCGTGGTGCAGGGCAACCTGTGCATCGCGACCGCGTTGGCCAGCAGCGGCGGCGATCTGCTGGGGCGGCCTCCAACCGCCTATGACGACCTTGAACACAGCCCTCATCGCCTGCCGTGGGAAACCGACCCGGCGACGCCACGCCCGGCGCCGACCGAGTTGCCGTTGCAGGCATTCCCTCAATGGCCGTTGGCGATTCGCCTGGCCCATGGCGCCGGTCTGCCGGGGTTGCGCGGTTACTACCTGCAAGTGCGCGAATGGTATCGCGACAACCTGATGCGGATTTTCTTTCGCCTGCACCACGCCATGCCGACGGGGGACCGGGCACAGTGGTTCGCGCCGCACCCGGACATTCGCAGCCGTGACGGCAGTTTCTGGCAGGACGGTCGTGAAGGCACCGAGCAGGCGAGCGGGTTCCTGATCTATCCGGGTCAGGCCCAAGGCATTTTGGGCGAGGACATCCTGCTGGAAGACACCTTGGACCCTGGCCGCCACGCCCACTATCAAAGCGCCCGGGCGGTGATTGCACGCATGGGTGGGCGTTTGTCCCACGGCTCGACGCTATTGCGTGAACTGCGCAAACCCTCGGCGGTATTGCCTCAGGTCGATGTGGCTTGGTTGGGGCGTGAGGTGGTGTATTGCGATGGTGAGTTGACGTTGGTGGAGTAGGCCTGCGCGATGATCCGTCGATCACAGAACCTGTGGCGAGGGGATTTATCCCCGCTGGGTTGCGAAGCAGCCCTGAAAGCAGTCACTCGGTGTGTCGGGCTTCGGGTCTTCAGCCATTTGGGTCTGCTGCGCAGCCCAGCGGGGATAAATCCCCTCGCCACAGAGCGTGTATGACCAGCAGATTTCATACCTCTCACCGCTACTCCCTTGACGCCCCCCACCGCTGTCGTAGACTCCGCCCATCCGTCAGGGAGTAACGGTCATGCGGCGTTTGAGTAGTTGGGTTGTGGGATTGGCCTTCATCACGTGCGGAGTTCAGGCGCAAACGCCGGCTTCCGACGATCCGTTGCTGGAGAGCAACATCTCGGCCAATGCCTCGGGCAGCGAGGCGCGTGGGGTGCTTCGGGCGCGGGATCAGGCCGTGTTGGCCAGCGAGTTGGCCGGGCGGATTGTCGAGTTGCCGTTCAGTGAGGGCGAGTCGTTCAAGAAGGGCGACACCCTGGCGCGTTTCGATTGTTCGGCCTATCAGGCCCAGCTCAATGCGGCCCAGGCGGCCAGCCGTGGTGCCAGTGAAGAGCTGGCCCATAACCGGCAGTTGGCGGCGTTGAAATCCGTTGGGCGTTTCGAGGTGTCGCGGGCCGAGGCGCGGCTCAGCGAAGCCCAGGCGCAGTCCCAGGTGTATCAGGTTCAGGTCAAGCGCTGCAGCGTGATCGCCCCGTTCGACGGGCAGGTGGTGGCGCGCAAGGTCCAGCGTTATGAAAGCGTGGCGGCCGGCGCGCCGTTGCTGGACGTGGTCGACAACCGCACCCTGGAGATTCACCTGCTGGTGCCCTCACGCTGGATGGACAGGCTCAAGCCCGGCCAGCCCTTTACCTTCGTCCCCGATGAAACCGGCAAGCCGTTGCAAGCGACGGTCAAGCGCCTGGGGGCGCGCATCGACGAGGGTAGCCAGACCCTGCTGCTGGTGGCGAGCGTGCCGGATGCCAGCGGCTTGCTATCCGGTATGAGCGGCACGGCGCGCTTCGCGGAGTCCAAGTGAACGCGCCGATATCGGGCAGCGCCGAGCAGGTGTTTGCCCGCTTCCTCGACCTTGAACGCCAGACTCGGGCCGCACGAACCCCGGCGCAATTGAGCTATAGCCTGGTCAACGACGGCCAGGCCTTGTTCGGGTTTCGCCACGCTGCGTTGTTGATTGCTGGCAAGGTCCAGGCCGTGACCGGCGTCAGTACCGTGGAGCCGAATGCGCCGTTCGTGGCGTTTGTCGAGCAGGCGGTGGCGCAACTGTTCAAGCAGGGCCTGTTGAATCAAGCTCGGGTGATTGCCGCCGATCTTGTGAGCGAATCCATCCGGGCAGACTGGCGCAGCCTGTCGGCCGGGCAGGTGTTCTGGCTGCCGCTGATCGATCATCAGAGCCAGGTGTTCGGCGGGTTGTGGTTGGCCCGCGACCTGCCATGGACCCCGCCCGAACAAGTGCTGCTGTCGCAATTGGGCGACACCTACAGCCACGCCTGGCTGGCGCTGCAACCGCGCAAGCCGTGGCGCTTGCGCTGGACGCGCAAGCGCCAGGTCGCCCTGGTGGCGGTGTTGCTGCTGGGCTTGCTGATCCCTGTGCGCCAGTCCGTATTGGCCCCGGCCGAAGTGGTGCCGTTGGGCGGGCAGGTGGTGGCGGCACCGTTGGATGGGGTGATCGCCGAGTTCCTGGTCAAGCCCAACCAGGCCGTCAAGAACGGCGACCTGCTGCTGCGTTTCGAAAGCACCAGCCTCAAGGCCCAGGCCGATGTGGCCGAGCGGGCGTTGGGCGTGGCCGAGGCCGAACTCAAGGCGAATTCCCAGCGCTCGTTTGCCGACGCTGAATCCAGTTCGAAGATCGATTTGCTGGCCGCCCGCGTCGAACAGAAACGCGCCGAGCGCAACTACGCGCTTGAACTGCTCAAGCGCAGCGAAGTACGCGCCGAGCGGGACGGCATCGCAGTGTTCGCCGACGCCGAGCGTTGGCTCGGCAAGCCGGTGCAGACCGGCGAACGATTGATGGAAATCGCCGATCCGAACCAGGCCGAGTTGCGCATTGAATTGGCGGTGGGCGACGCGATTGCCTTGGAGCCTGGCGCGCAGGTGGCGTTGTTTCTCGACAGCGACCCGTTGCAGCGGCACCTGGCCTGGCTCGAGCGCTCGGCCTATGAAGCGCAGCCTACCGCCGCCGGGCAACTGGCGTATCGGTTGGATGCGCGTTTCGATGCCACGGCGCCGCGCATTGGCCTGCGGGGCACGGCGAAGGTCTTCGGCGACCGCGCGCCGCTGGCGTTGTACTTGTTGCGTCGGCCCCTGGCCGGGCTGCGCCAGAGCGTCGGCCTGTAGCATGGACCTGCCGAGCCTGCGGCCAGACCTGCAATTGTCCCCGGCGGCACCGGACCCGGACGGTTCACCGCAATGGACCTTGGCCGACCCGGTGCGCGGGCGCTATTTCAAGCTTGGCGCGGCGGCGATGCGCATGTTGCGGCATTGGTCCCTGGGCGATCCGGAACAGGTGCTGCAGGCCGCGAACCGTGAGCCGGGCCTGCCACTCAACGGTGAATCGCTGGAGCAACTGCTGGGCTTCTTGCGCGGCCATGATCTGATCAGCGCGATGGACCCGCAACAGCGCGACAGTTACCTCTTCAAGACCGCCGCACAGCGCCAGAGCCTGTGGCAGATCCTGCTGCATCAATACCTGTTTTTTCGCATTCCGCTGTGGCGCCCGGACGCTTTTCTCAACCGGGCCTGGCCCTGGTTGGCGCGGTTCGGCCCCAGGATTCTGCGCTATGGCCTGCCGCTGACCCTGGGCCTCGGCATCTTCCTGGTGTCGCGGGACTGGCAGCGCTTCATCGCGACGTTTCCGCACCTGTTCAGCCTGGGCGGTGCGCTGGCGTTCGGGGCGGCGTTGCTCTTCGCCAAGTTGTGCCACGAATTCGGCCATGCCTTCATGGCCAAGCGCGCCGGTTGTCGTGTGCAAAGCATGGGCGTGGCGTTCATGGTGCTGTTGCCGATGTTCTACACCGACGTCAGCGACGCCTGGCGTATCAACGATCGCCGCGCACGGTTGTTGATTGGTGCCGGTGGAGTCCTGGCCGAATTGCTGCTGGCGTGCATCGCGCTGCTGGCCTGGTCGCTGCTGCCCGAGGGGCCGGCACGCACCGCGGCGTTCATGCTGGCCAGCGCCACCTGGATCACCACGTTGATCATCAACCTGAACCCCTTCATGCGTTTTGACGGGTATTTCCTGCTCAGCGATTTCTGGGCGGTGGATAACCTTCAGGGGCGTGCGTTCGCCCTGTGCCGCTGGCGCCTGCGCGAAGCCTTGTTCGGTTATGGCGCGGCGGCACCGGAACCCTGGTCGCCGAAGATGCGCCGCCGTTTGCTGGTGTGGGGATACGGCTCCTGGCTGTGGCGGGCGCTGTTGTTTTTCGGGATTGCCCTGGCGGTCTATCACCTGTTCTTCAAGGTGTTGGGCATTTTTCTGATGATGGTGGAATTGGTGTGGTTCATTTTTATGCCCATCGTGAATGAGTGGCGGCAATGGTGGAGCCGCCGTGAGCAAGCCCACGGTGGGCGGATGCTCCTGAGCGGCCTGGTGTTGATGGCGTTGCTGTTGGCGTTGCTGTTGCCCTGGCGCAGCGCGGTGGAAGTGCCGGCGATGCTCGAAGCCGGGCGGGCCAGTGCCTTGCATGCGCCGGTGGCGGCACGGGTCAAGCAGGTGAATGTGCGCGACGGCCAGACCGTGGCCCAGGGCGACGTGTTGATCGAGCTTGAGTCGCCAGACATGGCCTCGCGCCTGGCCATCGTGCGCCGGGAAATCCAGATCCAACAGTTGCAGATGCGCCGTCAGGCCGGGCGCAGTGAAACCGCCGCCGATGCCGGCATCATCGAACAGCAACTGGCCGAAGCGGTGGCCGAGTACCGGGGCCTGATGGCCCAGCGTGAACGGCTGTTGTTGCGTGCGCCCCATGCCGGCCAGGTGCGCGACTTGTTGCCGCAACTGTCGGTAGGTCGCTGGCTGTCACCGACCCAGGCGTTGGCGCGGGTGGTGCAGACCGATTCACGCTTGCGCGGGTACCTCACCGAAGCCGAGCTTTGGCGGGTCGAGCCGGGTGCCACGGGACGGTTCATCGCTGACGATCCGATGCACACGTCGATTGCCGTGCAGTTGAATGAAATCGACACCAACGGCGTTGCCTGGGTCGAACAGCAAGCGTTGACGTCCGACCATCACGGGCCGATTGCGGTGCGCCGCGATTCGCAGCAGCGGGCCGAGCCGGTGCAGGCCCAATACGGCGTGCGCCTGAGTGCAGTGGACGACATGTCCGCCCCGGTGCAGCCGCTGCGTGGCGTGGCGGTGTTGCAGGGCAAGGGCGAGTCGGTGTTGGGAGCGGCCTGGCGGCGGTTGGCGGCGCTGGGTGTCAGGGAAAGCGGGTTCTAGTTCTAGGGAGCGAGCATGGATTCAGTGGCGGCAGAGGGATTGGTGGTGCGTCCATCGCGGGTCAGCGATGGGCCGTTCTTGCAGGGCCTTTACCAGGCGGCACGGCCGGATCTGCAATGGATCGACGGCGAGCACGAGCAAGTGCAGCAGGTGATTGCCCAGCAGTTCCAGGTGCAGGAGCAAGGGCTGGGCGAGAACTTTCCCAACGCCATGCATTACGTCGTGGAAAAACTCGGCACCGCGATCGGCGCGTTGAGCACGGATTTCGGGCCCAATGAAATCCGCGTGCTGTATCTGGCCTTCATCCCCCAGGCCCGAGGGCAGGGCTATGGCCGGGCGGTGTTGCAAGGGGTACAGAAAGCCGCGCAACAGATCCGTTGCCCGGTGGCGACCGTGGTCTGGGCCAGCAACCCCCATGCACGCCGGCACTACCTGGCGCTGGGATTCGAGGTGCAGGAAAGCAACCCGGCGGCGGAGCGGCTGGTCTGGTATCCGAAAGGCAACTGACCCAATCTTGCAGACGCCATAAATCCCTGTGGGAGCGGGCTTGCTCGCGAAGGCGGTGGGTCAGTAATAAATTGCCAACTGATACACCGCCTTCGCGAGCAAGCCCGCTCCCACAATAGGTTTGTTGTGAACTCAAGTTTTGTGCGATCAGTTAAACGCGATGTAGAAATACCCCAGCGCCGGATCCCGTCCCATGGGCGGGATCCGTGACACGAACACCCCTTCGAGCTTACCCAGTTCCGGCACTTCCAGCTCGCAGAGCCCATCCACGAATGCGGTCGCTTCCAGGCTGTTGAATTCCACGCTGAACGGCATGCGCGCGGTGTTCGGCAGCTTCGCCCGAGGTGTTTCGTCAAGGGTTTCGAAGCGCACGGGCAGGCGACTGCCGTCGGGCAGGGTCAGGCTGCCGGTCTGGCCCAGCAGCGGTTGGAAATGGCGGCTATGAACCTGTTGCAGCATGTCGACACTCCAAAAGGCCGGAGGACCGCAGCCCTCCGGCGGTTCATCAGTTACGGGACGGGAAGTAGCCTTGAAGGGCGATGCTGAAGTTGATGGCCAGGAACGGGTTCATGACCGTCATCGGCGTGTTACCGCCGGTGGGGGCGACCGTGCCGTTGACGGTGGTGGTCACGCCTTGCAGCGGCACTGGCGAAGCGCCTATCTGATCGGAATAGATCGCCGCCGAGCCCGGCCCGGTGCCCGAGGTGCCGATGAACGAGTTGGTGGCCGTGGGCGTATTCACCGGATTGCTGGCCGGGTTGGCCAACTGCAAAGTGGTCGAGGCGGTGATGCCGGTGAGGGCATGGGTGTGGTTGGGCAGGTTGTTGATCGTAGCCGTGACGTTTTCGGTGCCGGAGATTTCACCGATGACGCGCGGGGTCAAGCCCAGGCCATTGCCTTGGCCCAACGGCAGGCGACCTTGCAGGTTGGGCAGCATGAACGTGGTCTGGCCGTTGCCTCCGTACGTCACGCCGATCAGGGCGAACAAGGTCTGGTACTGGGAAAGGGCAAGCGTCTGCCCGTTGCACAGCGCCCAATCCCTGGGTGCAAAGTTAAAGGCGAATGACTGGATAGTGCCGATGAATACTTCCATAGATTCCTCATCCTTCAGGTGATTGGTCTTGCAATGCCCGGACGCGAAGAACAAGGGTGCGATCAGCCCGACTCCTTCATTCCCTGGCCTGGTCACGCACGGCTGAGCGTAGACCGGGATATTTGATTCTGCCGAGCGAAGCGGGCGGAAAAATGTCGCGACATGGCTTAATCGATTCAGGTTCCCGAGCGTCTCTACCGTCCATCTTTTTTATAGCTTGGGATGAAATTGATATCAAAGTACTACTAGGCGAAGATTGTTTCCTCGGCTACGCTTGGCGGTACAAAGGGACTACAAACAAAGGTGAAGGGATTGCCGCAGTTTCACTTTATCTCCGGTTTACCGCGCTCAGGCTCGACCCTGCTTTCTGCCATTTTGTTGCAGAACCCGCGCTTTCATGCCGGCATGACCAGTCCCGTCGGCACGCTGTTCAGCAGCGTCCTGCAGCAATGCAGCGCTGGCAGCGAGTTCGGTTCGGTGATCGACACCGACCTGCGCCGCCGCCTGCTGCGCGGTCTCTTCGATTCCTACTACGCCGACAAAGCCGATAAGCCGGTCATTTTCGACACCAACCGCCAATGGTGCGCCCGCCTGCCTGCCCTGCAGGATCTGTTTCCCCAAGCCAAGACCATCGCCTGTGTGCGCAACGTCGCCTGGGTGCTCGACAGCCTGGAGCGGCTCTACCGCGCCAACCCGTTCGAGAACACCAAGCTGTTCAACGACGATGACGAGCGCAACACCGTCTACAGCCGCTGTGAAACCCTGGCCCAGCGCAACCGCCTGGTGGGGTTCGCCTGGACCGCGCTCAAAGAGGCCTACTACGGTGAGAACGCCGAGTCGCTGCTGATCGTTGATTACGATTTGTTGAGCCAGGCCCCGGAGCGGGTGATGCGCCTGGTGTACGAGTTCATCGGCGAACCCTGGTTCGAACACGATTTTAATCACTTGACCTACGACGCACCGGCCTTCGACCAGGCCCTGGGCGTTGCCGGCCTGCACAAGGTCAAGCCCAAGGTCGCGCCGCAAGCCCGGCGGACCTTGTTGCCGCCGGATCTGTTTGAAAAGTATGCCGAGTTGTCGTTCTGGCGCGATGGGTCCGCCAGCGCCGCCAATGTCATTCGTATGAAAACCGACGCCGCCGTCAGCTGACTGCGGTTTTTTTTCATTTGCGTTCAAAAAGTTCGAGTCCAGGTGATCGTCATGTGGTGGAGCAAAGGCAAATCGCGGGTAACCGAGGGCGCACAAGCCCTGGCATCGCCAATGATCATGTCCCTGGAGCCGCGAATGCTGTTCGACGGCGCGGTGGCGGCCACCGTGGCCGATGCCGCGCAACCGGACGCCCAGCCGACGGCCGAGGCGGCCAAGACGCCGACCGCGGACCAGCCGACCGACACCCATGCGCCCCAGGGCCAGGTCGATGCCACCCAGGCTGCCGTGCCGGGCAAGGCCGTGGTGTTTGTCGATTCCCGGGTCAAGGATTCCGCCAACCTGCTCGAAGGCTTGGCGCCTGGTACCCAGGTAGTGCAACTGGATGCCACCCAGGACGGCTTGCAGCAGATCGCCGATTACCTGGACACCCACCAGGGCGTCAGCTCGGTGCAGATCATCGCCCACGGTAACGCCGGTGATTTGTGGTTGGGCAACAGCTACCTGTCGGCGGATAACGTCCAGGCCCGCAGCGAAGTGCTGGCACAGATCGGCCAGGACATGAATGCCGGTGGCGATATCCTGATCTATGGCTGCTACACCGCCGAAGGCGAGCGTGGCCTGAACTTTGTCGATTCACTGGCGCAGTTGACCGGCCGCGACGTGGCGGCGTCCAACGACCGCACCGGCCTGGGGGGCGACTGGGACCTTGAGATCGCCACCGGCAATATCGAAAGCGCCAACGTGCTCTCGAACTCCGCCATGAGCGAATACCAATGGGGCCTGGCCACCTGGACCGCCACCAACAACCTCAATTCGGGTATCGGTTCTTTGCGCGCTGCCCTGGGCTCGGCGCAGAACGGCGACATCGTCACGTTCAATACCAGCATGACCGTCGCCCTGACCCAGGTGCTGGTGGTCGACAGGAACATCACCATCGATGGCGACCTCAATAACGACAACGTCGCCGACGTGACCCTCGACGGCCAGTACCGCACCCAGATCATGCAAGTGACGTCCGGCACCACCGCCACCCTCGATGGCCTGGTGATTACCCGGGGCATGGTGGCAGGCAACGGTGGTAACGGCGGCGACGATGCGCTGGTGTCCCAGGGCGGCGGCATCTACAACGCCGGCACCTTGACCTTGCGAAACGTCACGGTAACCGCGAACGCCGCTTCGGGCGGTGGTGGCGGCGGCGGCGTGACGCCGCAGTACGCCGGTGGTGGCGGTGGTGGCGGTGGTGCGATCACCGGCGGCACCGGTGGCAAGGGCGGTGACACGCTCAACTCTACGGGTTCCAACGGCACGGCCGGACAAGGCGGTGCGGGCGGCGGCTTCTTCAACATTGGCGGGCGTGGCGGTTCCACCACGGGGGGTGCGGGCGGTGCGGCGTATCCAGGCTACAGCACCGGTTCGGCCGGCGGCACGGCCACCAGCGGAGGCTTGTCCATCGGCGGTGGCGGTGGTGGCGATGGCTATGACAACATCGGCGGCGCTGGCGGCGGCGCGGTGGGGGGTATCTACAACGATACCGGCGCGACCCTGCGGATCATCGGCAACTCGACCATTTCCAACAACGTCGGTGCCGGCGGTGGTGGTGGCGGCGGCGGGGCTGGCGGTAGCTATCTCCAGGCGGGCGGTGCGGGCGGTGTCGGTGTCGGCGCCATCTGGAACAAAGGCTCGATCCTGATCACCGCCGCCAACTTCGCCGCCCTGGCCGGCAACGTCGGCGGCAGTGGCGTGGGCGGGACGAGTGCGGGCACCGCCGGTGTTTCGCCGGCGTCGGTGGCCAACGTCTACGGCGATGGCGGCACCATCAACACCAACTATGTGCCGGACGAAACGCCGCCCACCGCGACCGTCGTGGTGGCCAATACCAACCTGAACTCCGGCGGCACGTCGACGGTGACCATCACCTTCTCCGAAGCCGTGACCGGCCTGACCGCGGCGGACCTGACGGTGCAGAACGGCAGTGTCGGCACCTTGACCAGTGGCGACGGCGGCATCACCTGGACCGGTACGTTGACCGCGGCCAGCAACATCGCCGACACCACCAACATCATCACCCTTAACAACACCGGCGTGGCCGACCTGGCCGGCAATGCCGGCGTGGGCACCACCGACTCGAACAATTACATCGTCAACGACACGGTGGCGCCGACGGCGTCCATCGTGGTGAGCGACACCGCCCTCAGGATTGGCGAGACCTCGACGGTCACCATCACCTTCAGCGAAGCGGTGAGCGGTTTCACTGCCGCCGACCTGACCGTCGCCAACGGCTCGATCAGCGGCCTGAGCAGCAGTGACGGCGGTATCACTTGGACGGCCACGCTGACGCCGGATGCGACTGTCACCGATACCTCCAATCTCATTGTCCTGAACAATACGGGCGTGGCGGACCTCAATGGCAACGCTGGCGTGGGGACGACCAACTCCAACAACTACGCCATCGACACGCAACGCCCCACCGCCACCATTGTGGTGGCCGACACCGCGCTGCGCGTGGGTGAAACCTCCCTGGTGACCATCACCTTCACCGAGGCCGTGAGCGGTTTCACCACCGCCGACCTGACGGTCGCCAACGGTACGGTCACCGGCCTGAGCAGCAGCGACGGTGGTATCACCTGGACCGGGACGCTCACACCAAGTGCCAGCGTCAGCGATACCAGCAACCTGATTACCCTGGATAACACCGGCATTGCGGACTCGGCGGGCAACGCGGGTAGCGGCACCACCGACTCCAACAACTACGCCGTTGATACCCAACGCCCGACCGCCACCATCGTGGTGACCGATACCGCACTGAACATCGGTGAAACCTCCCTGGTCACGATCACCTTCAGCGAGGCCGTCACGGGTTTCACCCTGGCGGACATGACCGTGGCCAACGGCTCCTTGAGCGGGCTGAGCAGCAGCGACGGCGGTATCACCTGGACCGCGACGCTCACCCCGAGCGCCAGCGTCAGCGATGCCACCAACCTGATCATCCTGGCCAATACCGGTGTGGCGGACGCGGCGGGCAACACCGGCAGCGGCACCACCAGCTCCAACAACTACGCGATCGACACGCAGCGGCCAACCGCTAGCATCGTTGTAGCCGACACCTCCCTGAGCGTTGGCGAAACCTCCCTGGTGACCATCACCTTCAACGAGGCGGTGACAGGCTTTACCACCGCCGACCTGACGGTCGCCAACGGCACGGTCACCGGCCTGAGCAGCGGCGACGGCGGCATCACCTGGACCGGAACGCTCACGCCAAGCGCCAGCACCAGCGACACCAGCAACCTCATCACCCTGGATAACACCGGCGTGACCGACGCGGCGGGCAACGCCGGCAGTGGCACCACCGACTCCAACAACTACGCCATCGACACCGCGCGTCCGACCGCCACCATCGTGGTCGCCGACACGGCCATCGCCATTGGCGAAACGTCGGTGGTGACGATCACCTTCAGCGAGGCGGTGACCGGCTTTACCCTGGCGGACCTGAGCGTCACCAACGGCAGCCTGAGCGGCCTGAGCACCAGCGACAACATCACCTACACCGCGACCTTCACGCCGAGCGCGGGTGTCAGCGATGCCACCAACCTGATCACGCTCAATAACACGGGCGTGGTGGACGGCGCGGGCAATACCGGCAGCGGCACCACCGATTCCAACAACTATGCCGTCGATACCCTGCGTCCGACCGCCACCATCGTAGTGGCCGACACGGCGCTGAGCGTGGGCGAAACCTCGCTAGTGACCATCACGTTCTCCGAGGCGGTCACAGGTTTCGACAATTCCGACCTGAGCGTGGCCAATGGCACGTTGAGCGCCGTCAGCAGCAGCGATGGCGGCCTCACCTGGACCGCCACCTTCACCCCGGCCCTCGGGGTCAGCGACACGTCCAACCTCATTGTCCTGAACAACACCGGGGTCAACGATGGGGCGGGCAACACTGGCAGCGGCACCACCAACTCCAACAACTACCAGGTCGACACCAACGTGCCGACGGCGACCGTCGTGATTGCCGATACCACATTGAGCATCGGCGAGACGTCGTTGGTCACCGTGACGTTCAACTCGGCGGTCAGCGGGTTCGACAACGCGGACTTGACCGTCAGCAACGGTACGCTCAGCACCATGAGCAGCACCGACGGTGGCGTCACCTGGACGGCCACCTTCACGCCGAGCGTCAGCATTTCCGATACCAGCAACGTGATCACCCTGGACAACACCGGCTTGATCAACGGCGCGGGCAATGCCGGCGTGGGCACCACCGACTCCAACAACTACGCGGTCGACACGGTGCGCCCAACGGCGAGCATCGTCGTGGCCGACACCGCCATTGCCGCCGGCGAGACTTCGCTGGTGACCATCACCTTCAGCGAGGCGGTGACGGCGTTCACCAGTGCCGATCTGACGGTCGCCAATGGCGTGATTTCGGGGCTGAGCAGCAGCGACGGCGGCATCACCTGGACCGCGACCTTTACGCCGACCGCTGGCGTCACGGACACCAGCAACCTCATCTCCCTCAACAGTGGCGGCATCGTCGACCTGGCCGGCAACGCCAACGTCGGCGGCACCGACTCCAACAACTACGCGGTGGACACGGAGCGGCCCACCGCAACGATCGTGCTGGCCGACTCCAACCTCAGTGTCGGTGAGACCTCGCTGGTGACCATTACCTTCTCCGAGGCGGTCAGCGGTTTTGACAATTCGGACCTGAGCGTTGCCAACGGCACACTCAGCGCTGTCAGCAGCAGCGATGGTGGCCTGACCTGGACTGCGACCTTCACACCGACCCTCGGCGTTCGAGACGCGACCAACCTGATCATCCTGAACAACACCGGCGTGAGTGACGCGGCGGGCAACACCGGCACCGGCACGACCAACTCGGCCAACTACGCCATCGACACGCAGGTGCCAACGGCGACCATCGTGGTGGCCGATACGTCCCTGAGCATCGGTGAAACCAGCCAGGTGACCATCACCTTCAACGAAGCGGTGAGCGGTTTCGACAACAGCGACCTGACCGTCAGCAACGGCACGCTGAGCAACCTGTCGTCCTCCGATGGCGGTGTCACCTGGACCGCCACGTTCACGCCGAGCGCGAGCATTGCCGATACCAGCAACCTGATCACCCTGGACAATACCGGTGTCATCAACGTCTCAGGCAACGCCGGCGTCGGCACCACCGATTCGAACAACTACGCCATCGACACCGTGCGCCCGACAGCGACCATCGTCGTTGCCGATACCGCCATTGCCGCCGGCGAAACTTCGCTGGTGACCATCACCTTCAACGAGGCCGTGACGGGCTTCACCGACGCCGATCTGAGCGTCGCCAACGGTACCCTCAGTGGGCTGAGCAGCAGCGACGGCGGCATCACTTGGACCGCGATTTTCACGCCTGCCGCTGGCATCACTGACACCAGCAACGTCATTACCCTTGCCAACAGCGGCGTCGCCGACCTGGCGGGCAACGCGGGCAGCGGCACCACCGATTCGAACAACTACAGCGTCGACAGCCAGCGTCCGACGGCCACCATCGTGCTGAGCGATTCGGTGTTGAAACCGGGTGAAACCGCCCAGGTGACCATCACCTTCAGCGAGGCAGTGACCGGTTTCAGCAACGCGGACCTGAGCGTTGCCAACGGCACCCTGAGTGCCGTCAGCAGCAGCGATGGCGGCCTGACCTGGACCGCGACCTTCACGCCGACCCTGGGCGTGACCGACACCACTAACCAGATCACCCTGGACAACACCGGGGTCAGCGATGCGGCCGGCAACACCGGGGCAGGCACCACCGATTCGGCCAACTACGCGGTCGAGACGCAGGTACCGACGGCCACGATCGTGGTGGCCGACAGTGCGCTGCGGATAGGGGAAACCTCGCAGGTCACTATTACGTTCTCGGAAGCGGTAAGCGGTTTCGACAACAGCGACCTGACCATCAGCAGCGGCACGCTGAGCAATGTGTCGTCCACCGACGGCGGCGTCACCTGGACGGCCACGTTCACCCCGACGACCAACATCACCGACACCAGCAACCTGATCAGCCTGGACACCAGCGGTGTGGTCAACGCCTCGGGCAACAGCGGCGTCGGCGTGGTGAACTCCAACAACTACGCGATCGACACGGTTCGCCCAGGCGCCACCATCACCGTGGGCGATACCACGTTGGGCATCGGCCAGAGCACCACGGTGACCATCAGCTTCACCGAGGCGGTGTCCGGTTTTGACTTGTCGGACCTCAGTGTCGCCAATGGCGTGTTGTCCAACCTCGCCAGCAGTGACGGCGGCCTGACCTGGACGGCGACTCTGACGCCGACCGCGGGCGTCAACGATGCCACCAACCTGATCCTGCTCGACGCCGGCACTGTGCAGGACCTGGCCGGCAACGCCGGCGTGGGCATCGCGATTTCCAGCAACTACGCACTCGACGCCAGCCGGCCGACGGCGACCATCGTGGTCGCCGACCCGAACCTGACGGTGGGCGAGACGACCCAGGTGACCTTCACCTTTAGCGAAGCAGTGACGGATTTTGACCTGTCGGACCTCAGCGTCACCAACGGCGAACTGACCAACCTGACCACCAGCGACGGTGGCAAGACCTGGACGGCCACGTTCACGCCAACGGTGAACCTCACCGATCCAAGCAACTTCATTGCCCTGGATGCCAGCAACGTCAGCGACCTGTCGGGCAACGCCGGGGCCAGCGTGGCGGTGTCCAACAACTATGCGATCGACACCGTGGTGCCCAACGATGTGAAGCCGCCACCGGAGTTCCTGACGTCCGACCCGGTCACGGTGATCCCACCGTCCGAGGTGCCGCTGCAACCGATCGTCTTTACGCCGCCGACCGGCAACCTGGGTTCGCCGCTGGGCTTCCCGCCGCTGTTCGAACAACGGGACGTGGGCGGGGGCCTGCGGCCGATTGGGGACATTTTCATCAACCATGGTGCCCTGGCGCCGAGCTATATCGCCCAGGTTTTCAGCACTGACGCTGCGGGCGATGGCAGTGGCCAGGGGTTCCTGGGCTTTGGTGGGGGCGATGGCGGGGTGTTTGGCAGCAGCACGCTTTCAACCTTGTTCAGCCAGGACTCCGCTTCCGAGAGCGAATCGATGGAGGCCTTCGGCAGCCAGTCGATGCAGGGCGGCGATGTGTCCCAAGGGCTGCGCGGGATGTTCGGGGCGCCCACCCTGGGTCAGCAACTGCAACAGCTCAAGGACACTGAACAACATCAGGTCGACAGCCTGGCAACCGCGTTACGACAGGTCGGCATCAGCCAAGTGCAGGCCTGAATTCTAAAAATATTGGGGCAGTCAGGGGCAGTCCAGGGAATGAATAGAAGTCAGAAGTTATTCGGTATGAGTGTGCTGGCGTTGGTGGTGAGTGGATGTGCGGTCACCAGCGATCCGATCGAGCGTAGCGTCAGCGAACAGCGCGCTCGAGCCGACCTGCAGAACATGTACAAGGATCAGGAGCCGCTCAGCGGCCCGCTGACCCTGCACCAGGCCATGGCCCGGGCAGTGAAGTACAACCTCGAAGGCCGCTTGAAGATCATGGAGGAAGCCCTGGCCAAGCGTCAGCTGGACCTGGCCAGTTTCGACATGCTGCCGCGCATGGCCTTGGACGCCGGCTACGTGGGCCGTAACAACGTCAGTGCTTCCAGCAGCCAGAGCGTGGAAACCGGTACCCAATCCCTGGAGCCGTCGACCTCCCAGGACCGCGACCGTGAGGTGGCGGACCTGACCATGGTCTGGAACGTGCTCGATTTCGGCGTGAGCTACATCAGCGCCAAGCAGGCCGGGGACCAGCGCCTGATCGTGCAGGAACGTCGGCGCAAGGTGATCAACACCATCGTCCAGGACGTGCGTTCGGCCTACTGGCGCGCCATGGCCGCCGAGCGCCTGCTCAAACAGATCGACAGCCTGATGGTTCGGGTCGAGGCGGCGCGAGACAACAGTCAGAGCATGAGCGAACAGCGCATCGGTGACCCGGTGCAGGCCCTGGGTTACCAGCGTTCGCTGATCCAGGCCACCCGCCAGCTGGAAGAGCAGCGCCGGGCGCTGTCCCTGGCCAAGACCGAACTGGCGACCTTGATCAACCTGCCCTTGGGTACCGAGCTGACCCTGGCGACGCAGGATGAATACACCATCCCGGAACTCAAGGTCGACCTGGCCCGTCTCGAACAGGAAGCCTTGGCCAGCCGTCCGGAACTGCGCGAGCAGGATTACCAGACCCGTATCACCGCCGCCGAAACCCGCAAAGCCATGCTGCGCCTGCTGCCGGGGCTGGAGTTTTCCGCCGGCGGGCATTACGACAGCAACTCGTTCCTGGTGGAGCAGGGCTGGGCCGACTATGGCGTGAAAGTCACCTGGAACCTGTTCAACGTGATCTCCGCCCCGGCGGCCATCGACGTGGCCAAGGCCGGGGAAGAAGTGGCGTCGGCGCGGCGCCAGGCGATGTCGATTGCCGTGCTGGCGCAGCTGTACGTCGCCAACGCGAACTATCGCGAAGCGCTGCGCCAGTTCAAGACCAGCCAGCAACTGTCGGACATCGACGGGCAGATTGTCGGTCAACTGCGCAGCCGTCACCAGGCTGCCGGTATCGGCGAGCTGGACCTGATCCAAGGTGAACTGAACACCCTGCAGGCCGATCTGCGCCGGGACCTGGCCTACGCCGACCTGCGCAACGCCTACGGGCAGATCTTTGCCAGCGCCGGCCTCGACCCACTGCCAAACGAAGTGCAATCGACCGAAGTCCAGTCGATTGCCACGGCGCTGGCCAACCGCGAAGCGGCCTGGGCCCAGGGCGATATCGCGTTGCCGAAGCCTGCCACGGTGACGCAATAACCGGGCGCAACCATGACGCGCCCGGCGTTCTCCCGGCTGCCGGTGACGGTGAACCTGCCGCTGCTGTTGCAGGCACTGGCGGCCATTGAAGACGCGCGCTGGCAGGGGCATTTCAACAGCGCCTATCACAGCGGCGACTGGAGCGGCGTGGCGCTGATTTCGGCGGCGGATGCCGTCACCGAGCTGTCGCCCGGGCGCGGTCAGCCACGGCAGCGTGCACCTTGGTCAGCGGACGGTCGCTGGCATGAGGCATTGCGCGACTGGCCCCTGGAGATCGTCTCGGCCCGGCTGCTGCGGCTGGGGCCCGGCGGGTGCATCCACGAGCATCGCGACTATGACCTGGGCGGGCCGGACGCCGATCTGCGCCTGCACGTTCCGTTGCTCAGCCCACCTGGCGTGGACTTCTTCCTGGATGGACAAATCATTCCGATGACGGCCGGTGAGTGCTGGTTTCTCGACCTGGCGCGGCCCCATCGAGTGGTTAACCGAAGTGCGCATTCGCGGGTTCACCTGGTGCTCGACTGTCGCCCCGGGCCGTGGCTGGTCCGGCAGATTGCCGATGGGCTGCCCACCACACCCGACGCGGGCGTCAGGCAAAGCGACTTCGCTCTTTTTCAGCTGCGCGTGGAAAGCGATCCTGACCTCGCCCGCACCTTGCAGAGCCTGCACGACCTCGACGCTTTCATGGCGTCCACCCTGGCGTTGGGGGCCGAACGAGGGCTTCATTTCACCCAGGAAGAAGTGCGGGCCGCCATGCGCAACGGTCGCCAGCAGTGGAGAGCCCAGTGGAAGACCTGAACCTGCACGGTTGGCTGCCGATCCGCCTATGGCAAGAGGCCGGGCAGTGGCGGGTCGACTGGTGCTGGTTCGGCGACGCGCGACTGTCACAGCCGTTCTTTGGCGACTCCGTGGAAGACGCCTTGCGCCGGCCCTTCAACCAGGCGTTCCGCCGCCAGACGCCCTTGGACGCACTCGATCAATGGCAGCGACAAAGCCCGGGCCTTGAGCCCAGTGCGTTGATTTTCCATGCCTCCCGTTGCGGCTCGACCTTGATCAGCCAGATGCTTGCCCAGTTGGACGACCATATCGTCATCTCGGAACCGCCACCCCTGGATACGCTGCTGCGCAGTGATTTGCCACCGGCCGAACGATGTGTGGCACTCAAGGGCTTGATGTCGGCCTACGGGCAGCGCCGCCGAGGCATGGAGCGACGCCTGGTGGTCAAGCTCGACGCCTGGAACATCGGTGAACTGCCGTTGCTGCGTGAGTGCTTTCCCGACACGCCCTGGCTGTTCGTGTACCGCAACCCCTTGGAAATCGCCGTCTCCCACCTGCGCCGTCCCGGCATGCACATGGTGCCGGGGATGATCGGGACGAGTGTCCTGGACGATGATTTGCCCTTCATTAGCCCGGAAGATTTCATCTCGCGCCGGGTGGGGCGGTTGTTGGCGACGGGTTTGGAACACTGTCAGGTATTGGGTGCAATGGCGGTCAACTACACCGAACTGCCCGAGGCGATGGCGGGCCGGCTGGCGGCGTTTTTCCGGCTCGATGAGGAGCAAGGCAGGCAAGTGTTCGCGGCAGTGGGGCAGCATGCCAAGCAACCGGCGCAGGCGTTTGTTGGCGATAGCGAGGACAAACGCCGGGAGGCTTCGGCGTTGTTGCGTGAGCGGGTGTTGCACTGGGCGCAGGGGCCTTACCAGGCGTTGAAGTCACTGCCCCTGTAGCGAGATTCCAACCCGCTTCTGTGGCGAGGGAGCTTGCTCCCGCTCGGTTGCGCAGCAACCGCAAAATCGTAGGGCCGCTTCAGCCCAGCGGGAGCATGCTCCCTCGCCACGGTGTGCTCGGCTCCAAGGGGCTAGACTGCAGGAATAGAACCCAGCCATCCGTTCATGCTCAGGAGTCTCGCATGGAAAACCCGATCCATACGCTTCCCGCGTTATTCAAACAACTCGGCCTGCCTGACGATGCCCTCAGCATCGATCAATTCATCGCCAGCCATTCGCCGCTCAAACCCGATCTGCGGCTTGCCGATGCGTTTTTCTGGAATGAAGGCCAGCGGCAAATGCTGCGCGAGGAAATCCTCGAGGATGCGGACTGGGCGGAAGTGATAGACCAGTTGGATGTGTTGATGCGCAAGGGGCGTAGCGAGTGATGCACAAAACCTGTGGGAGCGAGCTTGCTCGCGATAGCGAACGATCAGTCACCATCGATGTAACAGACATACCCCTATCGCGAGCAAGCTCGCTCCCACAGAGTTAACTCCTTATTCGTTTTAAGCATTAATAAATATCTTCTTATTCCTTAAATAATATAGCTCTCCTCCCTATACTCGTCCGGGAACAGACACGCAGGAGAGCACCCATGCGCAACGAATCGATTCGCTACCTGATTGTGCCGGGCTGGCAAGGATCGCCGGAAAATCATTGGCAAACCCACTGGCAGAACAGCCTGCCCAACAGCGCCCGAGTCGAACAGGCCGACTGGGTCACGCCCCGGCGTGAAGACTGGGTCGCGGCGCTGGCCGAGGCCGTGGCCGCCGACAGCACGCCGGTGATCCTGATTGCCCATAGCCTGGGCTGCATCACGGTGGCCCATTGGGCCGCTACCGCGCCGGTGCAGTTCCTGCGGCAGGTGCGTGGGGCGTTACTGGTGGCGCCGGCGGATGTCGAGCGGCCAGCCTGCGTCCCGGCGCTGCGCAACTTCGCGCCGATTCCCAGCGATCTGTTGCCGTTCCCAAGCCAAGTGGTCAGCTCCGACAACGACGCCGCCGTGAGCGCCCCACGCGCCTTGGAACTGGCGCGCAACTGGGGCGCCGAGGCCGGGATCCTGGCGGGGGCGGGGCATATCAACGTGAAGTCCGGTCACCAGCGTTGGGAGCAGGGTTTCGCTTATCTCTATCGTCTGCAAAACCGCATGGAGCATCACGCCCTGCGTCGCGCCTGAATGTTTAGCGCCCCCCGTCTCCGGCGGTCTGGGGCGGGAGCCTGCCATGAGTTTGCATGAAGCCCTCGGTCAGCCCTTGCTGACCTTTCCCGATGCGGAAAAAAGCCCCCTGAGCATTCGCGCCAAGGCGCTGGTGTTCGTCGACCCCCGTTCGCGGCAATTGCGCCAGGCATTGGAGCAACTGGCACCCCGGGCGGTTTCGGTGCTGATACGCGGCGAAACCGGTAGCGGCAAGGAATTGCTGGCCCGGCATATCCATCGCGAAAGCGAGCGCGGCGGATTGTTTGTGTCGGTCAACTGCGGCGCGATCAGCCCGACCTATGCCGACGCCGAACTGTTCGGTTATGCCGCCGGCGGCTACAGCGGCTCGGCCAGCAGCCGGGCCGGTTGGTTCGGTTCGGCCAACGGCGGCACCCTCTACCTGGATGAAATCGGCGATTTGCCGCTGCCGATCCAGATCAAATTGCTGGCTGCGCTGGAAAACCACGAAGTCACCCGAGTGGGTGCCCATCAGCCCAGCCCGGTGGATGTCCGCCTGGTCGCGGCCACCAGCATCGACCTGGCGCAAGCGGTGGCGGCTGGGAAATTCCATGAACGGCTCTACCACTACTTGGGCGAAGGCCAACTGGAACTGCCGGCCCTGCGCGAGCGGGTGGGCGATATCCTGTCCTTGGCCGAATACTTCCTGGGCATCTACAGCCAGCGACTCGGCCTCTCGGTGCCATTGATCAGTGAAGCGGCGCAACAAGCCCTCGAACAGCACAGCTGGCCGGGTAATACCCGCGAGTTGGAAAACGTCATTCATTTCGCGTTGCTGGTGAGCACGGGGGATGAGATTTTGCCGGAGCACTTGAATCTGCCGTCCCAGCCTTCAGCCCTGGAATTGATCGACCGTCAGGTGGCGCAGGTCGTTGCTCAAGGCACGGATGCTGAGCGCACGGCGCTCAAGACGCTGCTCAATCGACTGAACCAGGCCCTATAGACCCGATATCCCCTCGCCACAAAAAGCGGATTTTTCTATATGAGGGAAATGAATATGAACTTGAATAAAAGATATTGTTAAGGAATAAAAAATATCGGTATTGTCCGCATCACGCCAGCGATAGCACTTCACTGGCACACCACATTTAGCCGTCGTCGATGACGACCGTGATTCTCGATAAGGACACTGCATGAAAAAGGTTCTGTTGTTTACCGCATTGGCGGCAGCCCTGGCTTCGGGCCTGGCCCAGGCCGCGGAAAAATTGGTCGTGGCGGCCACGCCGGTGCCCCACGCTGAAATCCTCGAGCTGATCAAGCCAGCCCTGGCCAAGGAAGGCGTGGACCTGGAAATCAAGGTCTTCACCGACTACGTCCAACCCAACGTACAGGTTGACCAGAAGCGTCTGGACGCCAACTATTTCCAGACCCTGCCGTACCTGACTAACTTCAACGAAGGCAAAGGCACCCATCTGGTGACCGTGATCGGTGTTCACGTCGAACCGTTCGGTGGCTACTCGAAGAAGTACAAAAAACTGGCTGATCTGCCAGACGGCGCGACCATCGCGCTGCCCAATGAAGGCAGTAACAGCGGCCGTGCGCTGATCCTGTTGCAGAAGGCTGGCCTGATCGAGTTGAAAGACCCGAAAAACGCTTTGGCAACGCCGAAAGACATCGCCAAGAACCCGAAGAACTTCAAGTTCAAAGAACTGGAATCGGCCATGCTGCCGCGGGTGCTGGACCAGGTTGACCTGGACCTGATCAACACCAACTATGCCCTGGAAGCGGGTCTTAACCCGGCCAAGGATGCCTTGGTGATCGAAGGTTCGGATTCGCCTTACGTCAACTTCCTGGTGGCCCGTCCGGACAACAAGGACAGCCCGGCCATCCAGAAACTGGCCAAGGCCCTGACCAGCCCTGAAGTGAAGGCGTTCATCGAGAAGAAATACAGCGGCGCGGTACTGCCGGCGTTCTGATTCGCGCGGTAAACCTTGTCACGGTTTCAAACGCCGACGGCTGATACAGCGTCGGCGTTTTTTTGTGCCTGTGGGTAGTAAGGTTGTTTACTTTCGGATTGGTCGAACCTGTCCTTGTGGCGAGGGGACAAATCCCCTCGCCACAAGGCACTGTCAGGCCTCCCCGTTCTTCAACGCCCTGCGCAACGCCACCAACAATTTCACTATGTCCTGCGGTTCCAGTCGCTGCGGCACTTTTACGTCAGCCATGTTTTCTTCCTTGTAATGGTGAGGGAGATGGCGAAAAAACTCTCCCTGCGGCGCAAGAAAAATAGTCGTCTTTACCCTTCGCGGCAAATTCTGTGGTGAGAGAGCGTGAACTCAACACCGCGCCACTGTGGGAGCGAGCTTGCTCGCGAAAGCGCGTTATCAGGCGCTGATTAATCCGGCCAATGCCACGCCGGTTCATCCAACGCCCGCTGCCCGACGATCCCGGTCTGTCCAAGGTCTTTCTCCAGCACGATGCAATTGCATTGCTCATCCTGTTCCAGGGCGGCGATCAAGCGCGTGGCATGGGACACGACCCAGACCTGGCAATTGGCCGAGGCGCGGATGATCAACCGCGCCAGGGCCGGCAACAGGTCCGGGTGCAGGCTGGTTTCCGGTTCGTTGAGCACCATCAGCGAGGGCGGGCGTGGGGTGAGCAGGGCGGCCACCAGCAACAGATAGCGCAGGGTCCCGTCCGACAGTTCGGCGGCGGACAGCGGCCGTAGCAGGCCATGTTGTTGGAACGCGATGGCGAAACGTCCGCCTTGCAGTTTCTCGATGTGCAGGTGGGCACCGGGAAATGCGTCGCCGATGGCGGCATGCAGGGCTTCGTCGTCGCCGATTTCAAGGATGGTCTGCAGGGCGGCAGCCAGGTCGCGTCCGTCGTGGTGCAGCACCGGCGTGCGGGTGCCCAGTTGCGGTTGGCGCACCGGGGCGTCGGCGTCGCTGCGAAAGTGATCATAGAAGCGCCAGCGACGAATGAACTCGCGCATCTGCAGGACCTCCGGCGACGTGCGCAGGCTGCCGACCTGGTCGAACAGGCTGTCGAAGGTCGGTGTGTGCTGGGCCAGCACATCCCAGGAACGGCCTTCGCGGGCCCGGATCATCGGCCCCTTGCGGTCCACCAGCAGGCTGGCCGGCCGAAACACCGGGCCGGCCCAGATGCATTCGCGCTTGATTTCAGGGTCCAGTGAAAACGCTGAGCTACTGGTTTCCGGCAAGCCCAAGGCGATGGAATAGCTGAAGTCTTCGCCGACAAAACCCAGGCGCAGGCGCTTGGTGCCCTGGCGCACAACCGCCTGGACCGGTACCTCGCCGTTACGCATGCGGCGGCTGATTTCCTCCGGGCCGGCCCAGAAGGTCGAGTCCAGCCCACCTTCACGGGCCAGGGCATTGACCACCCCACCCTGGGCCGTTTCGGCCAGCAGACGCAGGGCACGGTACAGATTGGATTTGCCGCTGCCGTTGGGGCCGGTGATCAGGTTCAGTCGGCCCAGGGGGATGACCAATTTATTGATCGATCGGTAGTTGGCCACCGCCAGTGTCTTGAGCATGCAGATTTCCTTTGCATGGGCGTGGGGAGCAAGTCTGCCTGATTGCTGTGCTTTGAGTGAACCCTGTTCTAAGCTCACAGTCGTATCGTCACTGGTACGTCCGTACAACGCAAAGGAGTCTGCATGGCTGGTCCCGGAATCAAATGGGTTGTTGGTTTGGGCGTGTGTGCATTGTTGACGGGGTGCGGTGATAAGAAGCCCGAAGAAAAAGCCCTGCCACGGGTTTTCGTGCAGCAAGCCGTGCCCAGTGAATACGCGGCCTCGGTGACCCTGACCGGCGACGTCCAGGCGCGGGTGCAGGCTGACCTGTCGTTTCGTGTGGGCGGCAAGATCATCGAGCGCAAGGTCGATGTCGGTGACCGGGTCTCGGCCCGGCAAGTGCTGGCCCGGCTCGATCCCCGGGACCTGCAGACCAACGTCGACTCCGCCGAGGCCCAGGTGGCCGCCGAGCAGGCGCGGGTCAAGCAGAGCGCGGCGGCGTTCGTGCGCCAGCAGAAACTCCTGCCCAAGGGCTACACCAGCCAGAGCGAATACGACGCAGCCCAGGCCCAACTGCGCAGCAGCCAGAGTGCGCTGACCGCCGCCCAGGCCCAATTGGCCAACGCCCGTGAGCAACTGAGCTACACCGCGCTGGTCGCCGAGGCACCGGGCATCATCACCGCGCGCCAGGCTGAAGTCGGCCAGGTGGTGCAGGCCACGGAGCCGATCTTCAGCCTGGCCCGGGATGGCGAGCGCGACGCGGTGTTCAACATCTACGAATCGCTGTTGAGCGAACCACCGTCGGACCCGGCAATCACCATCAGTCTGCTGGACAACCCCGCCATCAAGACCACCGGCACGGTGCGCGAAATCACCCCTGCGGTGTCTGCCCAGACCGGCACCGTGCAGGTCAAGGTCACCCTCAATGATTTGCCCGAAGGCATGCGCCTGGGCTCGGTGGTCAGCGCCACCGCCAAGTCCGCCGGCAAGACCGCTTTCGAACTGCCTTGGTCGGCCCTGACCAAGAACCTCAGTGAACCGGCCGTGTGGCTGGTGGACGGCGAGGGCAAGGCCCGGTTGCAAACGGTGACGGTCGGCCGTTACCTGACCGGCAAGGTCATTATCAGCGATGGCCTCAAGGGCGGTGAGAAAATCGTCACCGCAGGCGGGCAGTTGCTGCACCCTGGCGTACGCGTCGAGATCGCTGAAAACACCTACGGAAAATCCGCGCCGGGAGCCCAGCCATGAAGCGTTTGTGGATGGTCTCGGCCGGTCTGTTGCTGGCCGCCTGCTCCAAGGAGGAAGCGCCGCCCGAACCGGTGCGCCCGGTGTTGTCCGTTGAGGTCCGGGCCCTCGACCAGCAGGCACTCGGGCGGTTCGCCGGGAATATCCAGGCACGCTACGAAAGCAACGTGGGTTTCCGCGTGCCAGGACGCATCGCCAGTCGCAATGTCGATGTCGGCGCAGAGGTGAAGAAGGGCGACCTGCTCGCCACGCTCGACCCCACCGATCAACAGAACCAGTTGCGCGCCGCCCAGGGCGATCTGGCGCGGATCGAGGCGCAGTACATCAATGCCCAGGCCAATGCCCGTCGCCAGCAGCAATTGTTCGACCGTGGCGTCGGGGCCCAGGCGCAACTGGACATCGCCCAGACCGATTTGAAAACCACTGGCGCGTCCCTCGAACAGGCCCGGGCCTCGGTGGAGCAGGCTCGCGATCAGCTCAACTACAGCGAGTTGCGCACCGACCACGACGCAATCGTCACTGCCTGGAATGCCGAAGCCGGGCAGGTGGTCACCGCCGGCCAGCAAGTGGTGACCCTGGCCCGCCCGGACATCAAGGAAGCGGTGATCGACCTGCCGGCCGGGCTGGTTGAGCGCCTACCCTCGGACGTGGTATTCGAAGTCGCCGCGCAATTGGACCCGAGCACCCACACCAGCGCCATCGTGCGCGAGATCGAACCCCAGGCCCAGAGCGCGACCCGCACTCGCCGCGCGCGCCTGACGCTGACCGACACACCGCCAGGCTTTCGCCTGGGCACGGCCATCAGCGTGACCCTGAGCTCGACCATCGAACCGCGCATCGAGCTGCCGCTCAGCGCCCTGCAAGAGATCGACGGCAAGGCGCGCATCTGGCTCATCGACCCGCAGAGCCAGACGGTCTCACCCCGTGAGGTACGGATTCTCGAACGTTCGGCCAACTCGGTGCTAGTGGCCAACGGCATCAAGGCCGGCGACCGTGTGGTCAGCGCCGGCGTGAACAGTCTCCAGCCGGGGCAGAAAGTGAAACTCGACGAGGACGCACGATGAAAGGGCCTTTCAACTTATCCGAATGGGCCCTGCGGCATCAGTCGTTCGTCTGGTACCTGATGTTCGTGGCGCTGTTGATGGGCGTGTTTTCGTACATGAACCTGGGTCGGGAGGAAGACCCGTCGTTCACCATCAAGACCATGATCATCCAGACCCGCTGGCCGGGCGCGACCCAGGAAGAAACCCTCAGGCAGGTCACCGACCGCATCGAGAAAAAACTCGAAGAGCTCGACTCACTCGACTACGTCAAAAGCTACACCCGTCCGGGAGAGTCGACGGTGTTCGTGTACTTGCTCGATACCACTGGGGCCAAAGAGATCCCCGAGATCTGGTACCAGGTGCGCAAGAAGATCAACGACATCCGTGGCGACTTCCCCCAGGGGCTGCAAGGGCCGGGCTTCAACGACGAGTTCGGTGACGTGTACGGGTCGGTGTACGCCTTCACCGGCGACGGCCTGTCGATGCGCCAGCTGCGCGACTACGTGGAGCAGGTGCGCGCCGAGATTCGCGACGTGCCCGGGCTGGGCAAGGTGGAGATGCTCGGCGAGCAGGATGAAGTGCTGTACCTGAACTTCTCCACGCGCAAACTCGCCGCGCTGGGCATCGACCAGCGCCAGGTGGTGCAGAGCCTGCAATCGCAGAATGCCGTGACGCCGGCCGGGGTGATCGACGCGGGGCCGGAGCGGATTTCCGTGCGCACGTCCGGGCAGTTCCAGTCGGAAAAAGACCTGGCCAACGTCAACCTGCGGCTCAATGACCGCTTCTATCGTCTGGCCGACATCGCCGACATCCGTCGCGGCTACGTCGACCCCGCCACACCGATGTTCCGCTTCAACGGTACGCCGGCCATCGGCCTCGCCATCGCGATGAAAAAGGGCGGCAACATCCAGGACTTCGGCAAGGCGCTGCATGCGCGCATGACCGAACTGACCGCCGACCTGCCGGTGGGCGTTGGCGTGCACACGGTGTCGGACCAGGCCGAGGTGGTGGAAGAGGCGGTCGGCGGCTTTACCAGCGCCTTGTTCGAGGCGGTGATCATTGTACTGGTCGTCAGCTTCATCAGCCTTGGCGTGCGCGCCGGGCTGGTGGTGGCCTGTTCGATTCCGCTGGTGCTGGCGATGGTCTTCCTGTTCATGGAATACAGCGGCATCACCATGCAGCGGATTTCCCTCGGCGCGTTGATCATCGCCCTCGGCCTGCTGGTGGACGACGCGATGATCACCGTGGAGATGATGGTCACGCGCCTGGAAAAAGGCGACAGCAAGGAACAGGCCGCGACGTTCGCCTATACCTCGACGGCGTTTCCGATGCTCACCGGGACCCTGGTGACCGTGGCCGGTTTCGTGCCCATCGGCCTGAACGCCAGTTCCGCCGGCGAATACACCTTCACCCTGTTCGCGGTCATCGCCGTGGCGATGCTGGTGTCGTGGATCGTCGCCGTGCTGTTTGCCCCGGTGATCGGCGTGCACATCCTCAGCACCAACATCAAACCCCACAGCGCCGAACCGGGGCGGATCGGCCGGGCGTTCAACGGCGGCCTGTTGTGGGCGATGCGCAATCGCTGGTGGGCCATCGGCATCACCGTGTTGCTGTTCGTGCTGGCGGTGTTTTGCATGCGCTTCGTGCAGAACCAGTTCTTTCCATCGTCGGACCGGCCGGAAATCCTGGTGGACCTCAACCTGCCGCAAAACGCCTCGATGGACGAGACCCGTAAAGCCGTCGATCGCCTGGAAGCGACGCTCAAGGACGATCCGGACATCGCGCGCTGGAGCACCTACATCGGTGAAGGCGCGATTCGCTTCTATCTGCCGCTGGACCAGCAATTGCAGAACCCGTACTACGCGCAACTGGTGATCGTCAGCAAGGGTCTGGAGTCGCGCACGGCCCTGACCGAGCGCCTGCAAAAGCGTTTGCGCGAGGATTTCGTCGGCATTGGCAGCTACGTGCAGGCTCTGGAAATGGGCCCGCCGGTGGGTCGGCCGATCCAGTACCGGGTCAGCGGCAAGGACGTCGACCAAGTGCGCAAGCACGCCATCGAGCTGGCCACCGAGCTGGACAAGAACTCCCACATCGGCGAAATCATTTACGACTGGAACGAACCGGGCAAGGTCCTGCGCATCGATATCGCCCAGGACAAGGCGCGGCAATTGGGCTTGTCTTCCGATGACGTGGCCAGGCTGATGAACAGCATCGTCAGTGGCTCGCCGGTGACCCAGGTCAACGACGATATTTACCTGATCAACGTGGTCGGCCGCGCTGAAGATGCCGAGCGCGGGTCGCCGGAAACCCTGCAGAACCTGCAGATTGTCACGCCGAGCGGCACTTCGATTCCGCTGCTGGCGTTTGCCACGGTGCGTTATGAGCTGGAGCAGCCGCTGGTATGGCGTCGTGACCGTAAGCCGACCATCACCATCAAGGCTGCGGTGCGCGACGAGATCCAGCCCACCGACCTGGTCAAGCAACTGCAACCGGCCATCGACAAGTTCGCCGCCGGCCTGCCGGTGGGCTACAAGGTCGCCACGGGCGGTACGGTGGAAGAGAGCAGCAAGGCCCAAGGGCCGATCGCCAGCGTCGTGCCGCTGATGCTGTTTCTGATGGCGACCTTCCTGATGATCCAACTGCACAGCGTGCAGAAACTGTTCCTGGTGGCGAGCGTCGCGCCGCTTGGGTTGATCGGCGTGGTGCTGGCGCTGGTGCCGACGGGCACGCCCATGGGCTTTGTGGCGATCCTCGGGATCCTCGCCTTGATCGGCATCATTATCCGGAACTCGGTGATCCTGGTGACCCAGATCGATGAATACGAACGTGACGGTTACGAGCCCTGGGATGCGGTGGTGGAGGCCACCGAACACCGGCGCCGGCCGATCCTGCTCACGGCGGCTGCGGCGAGCCTGGGGATGATTCCGATTGCTCGGGAAGTGTTCTGGGGGCCGATGGCCTACGCGATGATCGGCGGGATCATCATCGCCACCCTGCTGACGCTGCTGTTCCTGCCGGCGCTGTATGTGGCCTGGTACAAGATCCGCGAGCCCAAGCGCGAGTGACCTTGTGGCGAGGGGATTTATCCCCGCAGGGGCGCGAAGCGCCCTGTTTTTTGGGGCTGCTGTGCAGCCCATCGCGAGCAAGCTTTGCTCCCACAGCAGATCTGCTGTGAGTTCAAAACGCTGTATTCACAAAGCTCCAACTGTGGGAGCAAAGCTTGCTCGCGATGAGGCCGGTGAATTTACCCTGGCCTTTTACTTGCGCAACAACCGCAACCCATTGAACACCACCAGCAAGCTCACCCCCATGTCGGCAAACACCGCCATCCACATGGTGGCAAGCCCGGCGAAGGTGACCCCAAGGAAAATCGCCTTGATCACCAACGCCAGGGCAATATTCTGCTTGAGGATGCTGGATGTCTGCCGAGACAGGCGAATGAACGCTGGGATCTTGCGCAGGTCATCGTCCATCAGCGCGACGTCGGCGGTCTCGATGGCCGTGTCGGTGCCGGCCGCCGCCATGGCGAAACCGATTTGCGAACGGGCCAGGGCCGGGGCGTCGTTGATGCCGTCGCCGACCATGCCGACGCGGTGACCCTGGGCGTACAAGGCTTCGATGGCTTGCAGCTTGTCTTCCGGCAACAAGTCGCCCCGCGCCTGATCCATGCCCACCTGCGCGGCAATCGCGTCGGCGGTGTAGGCGTTGTCGCCGGTGAGCATCAGGGTCTTGATGCCCAGGTCATGCAGTTGCCGGATGGCTTCGCGGCTGGAGTCCTTCACGGTGTCGGCCACGGCAAACAGCGCTAAGGGGCCTGTAGCGTCGAGCAGCAGCACCACCGACTTGCCTTGTTTTTCCAGGGCGAAGAGTTTCTCTTCCAGTTCGGGGGAGCACAGGCCGAGGTCTTCCACCAGGCGGTGGTTACCCAAGTGATAGGTCTGGCCGCCGATGTCGCCGCGCACGCCGCGCCCGGCAAGCGCCTCGAAGTTATCCACAACCTGCGGGGCCAGTTGCTTATCCACAGCCGCGTTGGCAATCGCCCGGGACACGGGATGGTCGGAACGGGCGGCGAGGCTGGCGGCCAGGGCCGGAGCGGTGCTTTCCACAGTCGGGTCCAGGGCCACGTAGTCGGTTTGCACCGGTTTGCCGTGGGTGATCGTGCCGGTCTTGTCCAAGGCCAGGTAGTCGAGCTTGTAGCCGCCCTCCAGGTACACGCCACCCTTGACCAGGATACCTTTGCGCGCTGCGGCGGCAAGGCCGCTGACGATGGTCACGGGGGTGGAAATCACCAGTGCGCACGGGCAGGCGACCACCAGCAGCACCAGCGCCCGGTAGATCCAGTCGAACCACAGCGCGCCCATGAACAGCGGCGGAATGACCGCTACCGCCAGGGCCAGAGCAAACACCGCCGGGGTATAGATCGTCGAGAAGCGGTCGACGAAGCGCTGGGTTGGCGCCCGGGCGCCCTGGGCCTGTTCCACGGCGTGGATGATGCGCGCCAGGGTTGAGTTATCGGCCGCCGCCGTCACCCGATATTCCAGTTCACCGGCCTGGTTGATGGTGCCGGCGAACACCTTGTCGCCGATGGTTTTTTCCACCGGCAGGCTTTCGCCGGTAATTGGCGCCTGGTCGACGGTCGAGCGGCCGGCGACCACCTCACCGTCCAGGCCGACGCGCTCGCCCGGACGCAGCCGCACCCGCACGCCGAGGGCAATGGCCTTGACCTCTTGGACCTGCCAGGTGCCATCGGCCTGCTGCACGGTGGCCTGTTCCGGGGCCATCTGCATCAGGCCGCTGATGGCGTTGCGCGCGCGGTCGAGGGATTTGGCTTCGATCAGCTCGGCCACGGTGAACAGGAACATCACCATCGCCGCCTCGGGCCATTGGCCGATCAGTACGGCACCGGTCACGGCGATGCTCATCAGCGCATTGATGTTCAGGTTGCGGTTCTTCAGGGCGATCCAACCCTTCTTGTACGTGCCCAAGCCGCCGCTGAGGATCGACACCAACGCCACCAGCGCAACCACCCAGTTTGGCGCGGCATTGGTGAAATGGATCACCTCGGCGCCCAGGGCCGTCACACCGGACAGCGCCAACGGCCACCAGGGCTTGACCGGGGCGGGCAGGTCGTTGGTTTCTGATTTCTGGCCCGGAGTCAGCGGGTCGGCTTGCATGCCTAAGGACTCGATGGCCTGGATGATCGACGCGTCGCTGGGCAAATCGTGGGTCACGCCCAGCACGCGGTTAATCAGGTTGAACTCCAGTCGCTGCACGCCTTCGAGCTTGCCGAGCTTGTTCTGGATCAGCGTCTGTTCGGTGGGGCAGTCCATGGCTTCGATGCGGAAACTGCTCAGCCGCGTACCGTCCGTCGGCGTCTTGCCGAGGTTGACCACCGCCGGCGCCGCTTTCGAGGCGCAGCAGGAATGCCCGTGGTCATGGCCGTGGTCGGGTTTGTGGATGTGAAGGGAATCGCTCATCGGGTGACGTCCGTGAAAAGTGCCTGTTGCGCAGTAAAGACCCTGTAGCCACTATAGGGTCAAGCACCTATTTGGGAGGCCGTATCATGAAGATCGGAGAACTGGCGAAAATCACCGACTGCCAGGTCGAAACCATCCGCTATTACGAGCGCGAAGGCCTGCTGCCGGAGCCGGCCCGCAGCGACGGCAACTACCGCGTCTACACCCAGGCCCATGCCGAGCGGCTGACGTTCATCCGCAACTGCCGCACCCTGGACATGACCCTGGAAGAAATCCGCAGCCTCCTGGCCCTGCGCGACAGCCCCCAGGACCAGTGCGAAAGCGTCAATGCGCTGATCGACGAACACATCCAGCACGTCAAGGCCCGCATCGATGGCCTGCTGGCCCTGCAGACGCAACTGATCGACCTGCGCCATCGCTGTGGCGAAGGGCCGGATTTGGATCAATGCGGGATCTTGCAGCGGTTGGAGGTGAGCGGGGCGGTGGCGGCGGAGGTGGAGCATTCGCATGTGGGGCGTAGTCATGGGCATTGAGCCGATCTTGGAGCACATGCAGATCCAATGTGGGAGCGAGCTTGCTCGCGATAGCGGTGGGTCAGTCACATAAGTATTGAATGTGAGGACGCTATCGCGAGCAAGCTCGCTCCCACAGGGGAGAGGTGGTGTGGCTCAGACCGCCATCGGCGCGGTCATCGGCGCATGGTGCTGGTAGCCTTCTAGGGAAAAGTCGCTCGGCTCTACCAACTCCAGCCACTCGGGCTGGTACACACCGGTCTTGGTGAACTCCGGCACACGTTCGGAAATCACCAGCTTGGGCATCGGGAACGGCTCGCGGGTGAGCTGTTCGTTGAGCATGTCCAAGTGGTTTTCGTAGACATGGGCATCACCGATGAAATAGGTGAACCAGCGCGGCGTGTAGCCGGTCAGGCGTCCGATCAGGCTCAGCAGCGCGGCGCCTTCGGTGAGGTTGAACGGCGTGCCCAGGCCCAGGTCGTTGGAGCGGATGTAGAGGGTCAGGGAAATTTCCTTGGTCTCGACATTCGGGTGGAACTGGTAGAGCAGATGGCACGGCGGCAGGGCCATCTCATCGAGCTGGGCGCAGTTCCAGCCGTGGAACAGGATGCGCCGGCTGCCCGGGTCCTTGATGATGGTGTCGATGCACTGGCGAACCTGGTCGATGGCCTTGTACAGCACCACGTAGGCCTGGCCGTTTTCTTCGCCTTCGGCGATCTGCCGGTAACCCTGGGCCAGCGTCTGCTCGATGGCCGCCGGGTTGCTCAGGGGGATCTGTTTGTAGGCCGGCCATTTGCGCCATTGCACGCCGTAGATCTCGCCCAGGTCGTCTTCGCCCTGGCGGAACGGGTTGGCCAGCCACTGGGCGTTTTCGTTGGCGTTCTGGTCCCAGACCTTGCAGCCCAGGGCACGGAATTCGGCGGCGTTGTTCACGCCACGCAGGAAACCGCACATCTCGCCGATGGCCGATTTGAAGGCCATCTTGCGGGTGGTGATGGCCGGGAAACCATCCTTCAAGTCATAGCGCAGCATGGCGCCGGGGAAGCTGATGGTGTTCACACCGGTGCGGTTGGCTTGCTTGGTGCCGTTCTTGATGACGTGCGCCACCAGATCGAGATATTGCTTCATGGGTTACCTGTGTCCTTGAATCCGGGGCCTGCGCCCCGGGGTTCGAATTTTAAACCTTGGCCGCCGCGGCCGGCGCGCGATGATAGGCCAGCCAGATCAGCGCCAGGCCACCGATGATCATCGGCAGGCACAGCACCTGGCCCATGGTCAGCCAGTTCCACGCCAGATAGCCGAGCTGGGCGTCCGGGACGCGGACGAATTCAACGATGAAACGGAAGATGCCATAGAACAGCGCGAACATGCCCGACACCGCCATGGTTGGCCGCGGCTTGCGCGAGAACAGCCAGAGGATCAGGAACAGTGCCACGCCTTCGAGGGCGAACTGATAAAGCTGCGACGGGTGGCGCGGCAACTGCGCGGGGTCGCTGAACGGCGGGAAGATCATCGCCCACGGCACGTCGGTCGGCTTGCCCCACAACTCGGCATTGATGAAATTGCCGATGCGACCTGCGCCCAGGCCGATCGGCACCATTGGCGCGACGAAGTCCATCAGCTCGAAAAACGACTTGTTGTTGCGCTTGCCGAACCACAACGCCGCCAGCATCACGCCGATGAACCCACCATGGAACGACATGCCGCCCTTCCAGACTTCGAAGATCAGCGTCGGGTTGGCCACATAGGCGCTCAGGTCGTAGAACAGCACATAGCCCAGGCGCCCGCCGACGATCACGCCCATGGACAGCCAGAACACCAGGTCGGAAAGTTTTTCCTTGTTCCAGGTCGGGTCGAAGCGGTTGAGCCGGCGCGACGCCAGCAACCAGGCGCCGCCGATGCCGATCAGGTACATCAGGCCGTACCAGTGGATTTTCAGCGGGCCGATGGCCAGGGCTACCGGATCGATCTGCGGGTAAGGCAGCATTGATATTCCTCGTAAACGTCAAAAATACCCGGGCGACGCTGCCACCTCAGGATTAAGCCAGGATTGCGTCAGAACAGAAAACTCAAGCCCACGCAGAATAGCAGGGCGGCAAACAACCGCTTGAGCAAGCGCGGTGACAGGCGATGGGCCAGCCGCGCGCCGAAACGGGCGAAGACCATGCTGGTCAAGGCGATGCCCAGCAGCGCCGGCAAATACACAAAACCGAGACTATGGGCCGGCAGCAGCGGATCGTGCCAGCCCAGAATCATGAAACTGAGTGCACTGGCCAGGGCAATCGGCAAACCGCAGGCCGACGAGGTCGCGACCGCTTGCTGCATCGGCACGCTGCGCCAGGTCAGGAATGGCACGGTCAGCGAGCCGCCGCCAATGCCGAAAATCGCCGAGGCCCAGCCGATCACCGTGCCGGCCACGGTCAGCCCGGCCTTGCCCGGTACGGTGCGGCTGGCCTTGGGCTTGAAATCCAGGGCCAGTTGCACGGAGACGATCATGGCGAATACACCAATGATCTTTTGCAGGTGCGGGCCGGAGATCGCTTCGGCGGTGACGGCGCCGAAACCGGCACCGATCAGGATGCCGACGGTCATCCAGGCGAATATCGGCCAGCGCACCGCGCCTTTGCGCTGATGCTCGCGCACGGCATTGACCGAGGTGAAGATGATCGACGCCAGGGACGTGCCGACGGCCAGGTGCGTCAACACCTGCGGATCGAAACCCTGCAGTGTGAAACTGAACACCAGCACCGGGACGATGATCATCCCGCCACCCACGCCGAACAACCCGGCCAGCACGCCGGCGCAGGCGCCGAGTAGCAGATAGAGCACAAATTCCACCAGCCTCTCCCCGCCATCCCCGAAATAAGAGCGGCATGGTAACGGATCGAGGGGCTTGGGCTCTAGTGAAGGCGATGGATGTGGGGGCGATGTGTGGGTAGAGTGATCACAGCATTTGGCACGAAACCTTGTGGCGAGGGGATTTAGCGAAATGTCGCCCCGCTTTGTGGGAGCAAGGCTTGCCCGCGATGGCGGCGCTACGGTCTTTCAGAAATCGAGGCGCCTGTTTCGCGAGCAAGCTTTGCTCCCACACAGTGCCTCCCACAAAAACTGTCTGGCTTTATTCTTTCAGCGGATTGGCATTACTAACGGGACTACCTGATGTGCCTGATCATATTTGCCTGGCGACCCGGCCACGCCCAGCCACTGATCGTGGCGGCCAACCGCGACGAGTTCTACGCTCGGCCGACCTTGCCCCTGGCCCAATGGCCTGACGCGCCCCATGTCCATGCCGGTCGTGACCTGGAGGCCGGCGGCACCTGGCTCGGCGTTGGCGCCGAGGGCCGCTTTGCCGCGTTGACCAACATCCGCGACCCGGGCCAGGTGCCGGCCTTCAAGTCGCGCGGTGAGCTGGTGGCGCGGTTTCTGACCGGGAACCTGTCGATTGCCGATTACCTCAGCGAAGTCGTGCCCCGCGCCGGCGAGTACGGTGGCTTCAACCTGCTGCTCGGCGATGGCACTGAGCTGTGGCACCACAACGCCCGCGATACCCAGCCCCAGCGGCTGGCCGAAGGGGTCTATGGTGTGTCGAACGCTGGGCTGAACATGCCATGGCCCAAATTGCTCAAGGCTCGGGCGGCCCTGGGCGAGGTGCTGGACGATCCGCAGCCTGAGGCCTTGTTGGCGCTGCTGAACGACCCACAACCCGCGCCGGTGGCGGAACTGCCGGACACGGGGGTGGGCCTGGCGACCGAGATGCTGCTATCGAGTGTGTTCATTGCCAGCCCGGCTTATGGAACACGGGCGAGTACGGCGTTGATTGTCCATGCCGATGGGACGCGGCAGATGGTCGAGCGCAGTTTCGGGCCGCATGGGGGGCATTTGGGGGAGGTGGAGATCAGGATCTAGCTTTTGTGGTATCAGGTCTGGCCCAATCGCGAGCAAGCTCGCTCCCACAGGGGATCTCGGTTGTTCACAAAATATGTGTTCACCGCAGATCCACTGTGGGAGCGAGCTTGCTCGCGATTGGGGCGCCGCAGGTTCAGAGCGTCTTGTTCGAAGCCGGATTGATCATCCGCGCCAACCCAAGGTTCTTCAGCGCCAGTTGCAGGGAGCTGTGGATCACCTGCGGGTTGTCGATGGTCATCACCTCGGCCAGCAACTCCTGGGCCTTGCTGAGGTTGATCTGGCGCAGCATCCACTTCACTTTCGGCAGGTTGGTGGCGTTCATCGACAGGCTGTCGAATCCCATCGCCATCAACAGCACTGCCGCGGCCGGGTCGCCGGCCATTTCGCCGCAGATGCTCACCGGCTTGCCTTCGGCATGGGCATCACGCACCACGTTCTGCAAAGCTTGCAGCACCGCTGGGTGCAGGTAATCGTACAGATCGGCAACCCGTGGGTTGTTACGGTCCACCGCCAGCAGGTACTGGGTCAGGTCGTTGGAACCCACCGACAGGAAGTCCACCTGCCGGGCCAGTTCCTTGGTCTGGTACACCGCCGCCGGAATCTCGATCATCACCCCCACCGGCGGCATCGGCACGTCGGTGCCTTCGTCGCGGACTTCGCCCCAGGCCCGGTGGATCAGGTGCAGGGCTTCTTCCAGTTCATGGGTGCCGGAGATCATCGGCAACAGGATGCGCAGGTTGTTCAGGCCCTCGCTGGCCTTGAGCATGGCGCGGGCCTGGACCAGGAAGATTTCCGGGTGGTCAAGCGTCACGCGGATGCCGCGCCAGCCGAGGAACGGGTTGTCTTCCTTGATCGGGAAGTAGGACAGGGACTTGTCGCCGCCGATGTCCAGGCTGCGCATGGTCACCGGTTGCGGGTGGAACGCGGCCAGTTGTTCGCGGTAGATCGCCAGCTGTTCCTTTTCGCTGGGGAAGCGCTGGTTGATCATGAACGGCACTTCGGTGCGGTACAGGCCCACACCCTCGGCACCACGCTTCTGCGCCCGAGCGACGTCGGCCAGCAGGCCTGTGTTGACCCACAGCGGCATGCGGTGGCCGTCGAGGGTTATGCACGGCAGGTCCCGCAGCGCATCCAGGCCCAGGGACAGTTGTTTTTCTTCCTCCACCACATCGGCAAACTGCTTGCGCAGCACGTCGCTGGGGTTGGTGTAGACCTCGCCGTGGTAGCCATCGACGATCATCTGGATGCCGTCGACCTTGGAGTACGGCAGGTCCACCAGGCCCATCACCGTCGGGATGCCCATGGCCCGGGCCAGGATCGCCACGTGAGAGTTGCCCGAGCCCAATACCGAGACCAGCCCCGCCAGCTTGCCTTCGGGCACTTCGCCGAGCATGGCCGGGGTCAGTTCTTCGCTGACCAGGATGGTGTTGTCGGGGTAGACCAGGGTCTGCTGGCGCTCCTGCTGCAAGTACGCCAGCAAGCGGCGGCCGAGGTCCTTGACGTCCGAGGCGCGCTCGCGCAGGTAGGCGTCGTCCATCAGTTCGAAGCGGTTGACGTGGTCGGTCACCACCTGACGCAGCGCGCCCTGGGCCCACTGGCCGGTCTTGATGACAGTGGTCACTTCGCTGCCCAGGGAGGCATCGTCGAGCATCATCAGGTAAACGTCGAACAGCGCGCGCTCTTCGGGGCGCAGCTGCGTCGCCAGCTTGGCCGACAGGGCCCGCATGTCAGCCCGCACGCCTTCGATGGCGGTCTTGAACAAGCCCAGCTCGGCATTGATGTCGGTGATGGTCTTGTCCGGCACCACATCGAGGTCGGCGGGCGGCAACATGACCACCGCCGTGCCCACCGCCGCGCCCGGCGAACCCGGCACACCGACGAACTTGGCTTCCTGGATGCCCTTGCCCTGGCGACCCAGGCCACTGATCGAGCCGGTGGCCTCGGCGTGGGCGATCACCCCCGCCAGTTGCGCGCTCATGGTCACGAGGAAGGCTTCTTCACCTTCGTCGAACTGGCGGCGTTCTTTTTGCTGGATGACCAACACGCCGACGACGCGGCGGTGGTGGATGATCGGTGCGCCAAGGAACGAGGCGTAGCGTTCTTCACCCGTTTCGGCAAAGTAGCGGTAGCGCGGGTGATCCGCGGCGTTTTCGAGGTTCAGGGGTTCTTCGCGCGTGCCGACCAGGCCGACCAGGCCTTCATTGGGAGCCATGCTGACCTTGCCGATCGAGCGCTTGTTCAAGCCCTCGGTGGCCATCAGCACGAAACGGTTGGTCTCGGGGTCCAGCAGGTAGACCGAGCAGACCTGGCTGCCCATGGCCTCTTTGACGCGCAATACAATAATCCCCAACGCCGCCTTGAGATCCTTGGCGGAGTTAACTTCCTGGACGATCTTGCGCAGCGTATTGAGCATGGCTCGGGGTCGAACTCCGTCGTCAGTCGCGCGTCAGCAGGCGCGGGGCAAGCTCTTTGAGAGCGCGTCGATACACTTCGCGCTTGAATGTCACCACCTGGCCCAACGGATACCAATAGCTGACCCAGCGCCAGCCATCGAACTCCGGTTTACCGGTCAAATCCATCCGCACCCGCTGCTCGTTGGAGATCAGGCGCAGGAGAAACCATTTCTGCTTCTGGCCAATGCACAGCGGTTGGCTGTGCGTCCTGACCAGGCGTTGCGGCAAACGATAGCGCAACCAGCCTCGGGTGCAGGCGAGTATTTCGACATCTTCTCGCTCAAGCCCCACTTCTTCATTCAACTCGCGGTACAAGGCCTCTTCCGGCGTCTCCTGGGGGTTGATCCCACCCTGGGGAAACTGCCAGGCGTCTTGATTGATACGGCGAGCCCATAGCACCTGCCCAGCATCATTCGTAAGAATGATCCCCACATTGGGACGGAAACCATCGGGATCGATCACGGCAACAACCTCGCAAACGCATGTCGCCGCATTGTTCCACAAAGGTTGTGAAAGCAGCAACGAGCGCCCCTAGCTTATGTGCACTCTTGTGAAAAGTCCGTATTCTGGACGCCTTTCTTCAGATTTTTCAGCGAGTAACTGCAATGCGGCTGGCTTTATTCGACTTGGACAACACATTGCTGGGCGGCGACAGCGACCACGCGTGGGGCGATTACCTGTGCGAGCGCGGTTTCCTGGATGCTGTTACCTATAAAGCGCGTAACGACGCGTTCTACCAGGATTACCTGGCCGGCAAGCTCGACAACGCCGAGTACCTGAATTTTTGCCTGGAAATCCTCGGCCGTACCGAAATGCACGTGCTGGCCCAGTGGCACTTGGATTACATGCGCGACTGCATCGAGCCGATCGTATTGCCCCAGGCCATCGAACTGCTGAAAAAACACCGTGACGCCGGTGACAAGCTGGTGATCATTACCGCCACCAACCGCTTCGTCACCGCGCCGATTGCCGAGCGCCTGGGTGTGGAGACCCTGATTGCCACCGAGTGCGAGATGGTCGACGGGCGCTACAGCGGGCGCAGCATCGATATTCCGTGTTTTCGCGAGGGCAAGGTGACTCGCTTGAACCGTTGGCTGGAAGAAACCGGGTATTCCCTCGACGGCAGCTATTTCTATAGCGACTCGATGAACGACTTGCCGTTGCTGGAGGTGGTGACGCATCCGGTGGCGGTGGATCCGGATCCGAACCTTCGGGCCGAGGCCCAGAGGCGTGGTTGGCCGGTGATTTCGTTGCGCAATTGACTGTGGGAGCAAAGCTTGCTCGCGATTGGCATACGTACCTTCGCATCGCGTAAAGCCAATCGCGGGCAAGCCTTGCTCCCACAGACTGTGTATTAAACCGGCTTGGCCCCCATCAACCCCGCAATGGCGATAAAGCAGACAACACTGAACAGCGCCAAGGCAAACGTAAACTTCCCGGCGCCCACCGCTGGCGCCTTGCGCAGTTTGTTCAGCCGCACCACCAGCCAGAACCCCGCCAGCGCCGCCAAGGTGTAGAGCACGCTGGAAGCCAGCAGCCAGGTCTGGCCCAGCGGCCAGCCGACTTGATGAACCATCCACCAGCCGGTGAAGGGCAGGCTCGCCAGTGCCAGGATCATCACCAGCCAGATGAACAGCCGCGGACGTTGCAGCGTGCGTGCGGCCGCCGTGGCATCGCCATTGCGGCGCGTGCGCCAGACCCAGATGGCCAGCCCCAGGGCGCCTGCCAACAGCAACACCGTGGCGACGACGTGAGCGATTTTCAGCGTGGTTAACGTTTCCATTGTTCGATTTCCTTATGACTTGCGCTACAGCTTAGCCCCTGTGGCGAGGCGGCCCTGAAGCCTGGCCCTGTGGTGTTTCAGGCAGACCTCATTCAGCCTTTTTGGGGCTGCTACGCAGCCCAACGGGGATAAATCCCCTCGCCACGGGGCGCGACTATGGGGTTCATCCCAGGAACAGCTGATACGCCGGGTTGTCACTCTCATCCCAGTACGGATAGCCGATTTCTTCCAGGGCGGCGGGAACCAGGTGGCGTTCATCGTGAGGCACTTGCAGCCCCGCGACCACGCGGCCGTCCGCCGCGCCATGGTTGCGGTAGTGGAACATCGAGATGTTCCAGCGCCCACCCAGCTTGTTGAGGAAGTTGAACAGCGCGCCCGGGCGTTCCGGGAATTCGAAGCGCAGCACCACTTCGTCGATGACATGGGCCGCATGCCCGCCGACCATGTGGCGGATGTGCAACTTGGCCAGTTCGTTGTCGGTCAGGTCCAGCACCGGGAAGCCTTGTTCGGTGAGGCTGGCGATCAGCGCGCTGCGCGGGTCGTTTTCCGGGTGGGTCTGCACGCCGACGAAAATGTGCGCTTCGCTGCCGGTGTTGTAGCGATAGTTGAATTCGGTGATCTGGCGCTTGCCGACGGCTTCGCAGAACGCCTTGAAGCTGCCTGGCTTCTCAGGGATGGTCACGGCGATGATCGCTTCGCGGCCCTCGCCCAGTTCGGCGCGTTCGGCCACGTGGCGCAAGCGGTCGAAGTTGACGTTGGCGCCAGAGTCGATGGCCACCAGGGTCTGGCCGCTGACGCCCCGCGACTCTACATACTTTTTGATCCCAGCCACGCCCAAGGCGCCGGCAGGTTCGGTGATCGAGCGGGTATCGTCGTAGATATCCTTGATGGCGGCGCAGATCTCGTCGGTGCTGACGGTGATCACTTCGTCCACGTGGTGCTTGCAGATATCAAAGGTGTGCTGGCCGATCTGCGCCACGGCAACGCCGTCGGCGAACAGCCCCACGGTCGGCAGCACCACGCGCTCGCCCGCAGCCATGGCCGCTTGCAGGCAATTGGAGTCGTCTGGTTCGACGCCGATAATCTTGATGTCCGGGCGCAGGTATTTCACGTAGGCCGCGATCCCGGCGATCAGCCCGCCACCGCCCACCGGGACGAAAATCGCATCCAGGCGCCCGGGGTGCTGGCGCAGGATCTCCATCGCCACCGTGCCCTGCCCGGCAATGGTGTGGGGATCGTCATAGGGGTGGATGTAGACGTAGCCCTTTTCGTCCACCAGTTTCAGCGAATAGGCCAGGGCTTCGGGGAACGAGTCGCCGTGCAGCACCACTTTGCCGCCGCGCGAGCGCACGCCTTCGACCTTGATTTCCGGGGTGGTCTTGGGCATCACGATGGTGGCCTTGACCCCCAACACCTTGGCCGCCAGGGCCAGGCCTTGGGCGTGGTTGCCCGCCGAAGCCGTGACCACGCCGCGGGCGCGCTCTTCGTCGCTGAGCTGGGTCAGCTTGTTGTAGGCCCCGCGAATCTTGAACGAGAACACCGGCTGCAAGTCTTCACGCTTGAGCAAAATGCTGTTGCCCAGCCGCTCGGAGAGCTGGCGAGCGGTCTGCAGCGGGGTTTCTACGGCAACGTCGTAAACGCGCGAGGTGAGGATCTTTTTGACGTACTGTTCAAGCATCGGAAAGCATCACTGAGCGGGTTGGGCAGGGCCAAGGAGTCTAACCCGGCTTTTGGCTGGGCGACCACACGATTTAAGTGGTTTGAGGGCACCGAACCCCTGTGGCGAGGGAGCTTGCTCCCGCTGGATCGCGAAGCGGTCCCCCATCGATATACGGGAGAGATCAATCACGCCTGCTTCGCAGCCGAGCGGGAGCAAGCTCCCTTGCCACACTGGATCGGTGCTATTCAGGCAATGACCGGGACCCTTTCGGCGCCTATAATGCCGGCCTTTCGTTCCCTCTCGGCACCTTCGGAGCCCGCATGACCCAGGATCAACTCAAACAGGCCGTGGCCCAGGCCGCCGTCGACCTCATCCTTCCGAAACTGGATGACAAGAGCGTCGTCGGGGTCGGCACCGGCTCCACGGCCAATTGCTTCATCGATGCGCTGGCGCAACACAAGGGCGCGTTCGACGGCGCCGTCGCCAGCTCCGAAGCGACCGCCGCGCGGCTCAAGGGCCACGGGATCCCGGTGTACGAGCTCAACACCGTCAGCGACCTGGAGTTCTACATCGACGGCGCCGACGAAAGCGACGAGCACCTGAACCTGATCAAGGGCGGCGGCGCGGCCCTGACCCGCGAGAAGATCGTCGCGGCGGTGGCCAAGACCTTCATCTGCATCGCCGACGCCAGCAAACTGGTGCCCGTGCTCGGCGCGTTCCCATTGCCGGTGGAAGTCATTCCCATGGCCCGCAGCCACGTGGCCCGGCAACTGGTGAAGCTGGGCGGCGACCCGGTGTATCGCGAAGGCGTGCTGACCGACAACGGCAATATCATCCTGGACGTGCATAACCTGCAGATCACCAACCCGGTAGAACTGGAAAGCCAGATCAACGCCATCGTTGGCGTGGTCACTAATGGTTTGTTCGCTGCCCGTCCGGCGGATGTGCTGTTGCTGGGGACTGCTGAAGGGGTGAAGACCCTGCGGGCTGAATAGGTCGGGCAATCAGTTATTGATTCAACACCCAACCCTGTGGGAGCGAGCAAGCTCGCTCCCACATTAGGTTTGTGGTGCATCAAGGCTGCGGTTTCTTGAACACATAGAACAGATTCGGCTCGCTCACCAGGTACAGGTTGCCATCGTCGTCCATGGCGAGGCCTTCGGCCTGGGGCACGGTTTTTTGCAGGCCCTGGCCGCCCTTGCTCAACGACAGCGTGCTCAACGGTCGGCCGTCGATATCCAGCTCGATAATCAACCGTGACTCATCGGACAGTGCCAGCAAATGACCGCTGCGCTCGTCGTATTGCAGGCTTGAAAGGTCGCGCACGAACAGCCCGGCATCTCGCTTGGGGTTGTTGATCACATGGACCGCGTAGGACTTTTCCGGATTGTGATGGGGAAAGCCATGCACTTCATAAATCAGCATCGGGTCGCGCTCTTTCGCCACGAACAGGCGTTTGCCCACCGAGTCGTACGCCAGTCCTTCGAACCCCTTGTTGCCGCTCATGTGCACGCCAAGTGTCATCTGCTCGGCGTCGGCGGCGTCGAGGAATTGGGTGTCGTCTTCCAGGTGAATCTTGATCAGGCGCTGCTGGCGCTCGTCAGTGATGACGTAAGTGTCTTCGCTGATGAATTCCACCGCCTCAGGATCGCCAAAACCGATCAGGGCGATGCGCCGCAAAATCTTGCCGTCCAACGACAATTCGATCAGTTCGGCATTTTTATTGGTGACGGTGAACAGGCTCTTGCGGATCGGATCGAACGTCAGTGCTGAAACGTCATCGTCCAGACCGTTGATCACTTGAGCCTCCACCGTGACCCGGTATTGGTCCAGGGCGATGGTCTCTTCGCTGGTGGGTTTCCAATAGGTGTTGAGGTTGAACCAGGCGCGCTCGAACAAGCGCAGGTGCTGGCCGGCGGCGATCAGGAGGATCAGCACCAGCGTCAGCAGTATCAGGATCAAGGGCTTGGGGCGGGCGAGTCGACGCATGTTGGGGTGGGCTCGGATAAGAACAGGTGGGTGGAAATACCACGGCTGCCTGAACTGAAACTTAATGGCTGTGTGCCACACCCTACAACGAAGGAGGACTTATCCTACAGAGTTAGTGCTGTCAGCGCTGTTTTTCGAAACGATAGAACAGGTTCGGCTCGCTGACCACGTACAGGTTGCCGGCCTCATCAATGGTGACGCCTTCGGCGCGAGGGATCGTGTCTTTCAGGCCGTTGAAGCCGCCCAGCAAGGTCATGAAGCTGACCTGCTCGCCCTTTTCGTCCAGTTCCAGCAGCAGGTGGGAGTCGGCCGAAAGCACCAGTGTATGGCCGGTGCGCGGGTCGATCGCCAAGGCCGAGAGGTTGCGCAGGTCCAATTCATTGCTGACATGGATCTGCTTGTCGCCCTTGAGCTGTTGGCTGCCGTCGCTTTTCCAGGTAAACAGTGCCGGTGGGCGTTCTTCGCCGAGTATCAACTGCTGGTTGCGCGGGTCCCAGGCGATCCCTTCGAACCCTTTGTTCTGGTTCTTGGATGGGCCGAGATCATAGTGGGGGAAGTCGGCATTGTTCAGTTCGCGGGTATCGGCATCGACGTGGACGATGGTCAGGGTGTGACTTCGCTCGTCGGTGATGGCCAGTAGGCCGTTCTCCATATAAGCCACGCCCTCGGGATTGCTCCAACCCATCAAGGGCATCTTGCGCAGCACGTCGCCTTGCAGGGTCAGTTCCGCCAGGAACGGCTTCTTGCCCATGACTGCGAACAGGGTCTTGGTCTGCGGGTTGTAGGTCACATCGGACGCCTCGTCCTTCTCCATGCCCGGTAGCGGCTTGGCGTCGATCACGGCGCGGTAGTTCGGCAACCAAATGCTTTCCTGGCGCTGGGCCGGGCTCTGGAAGTGTTCCGAGAGCCAAAGCAGGCCACGGTCGTCCCAATGCATCGCAAACGCCAGGCCATAGGCGGCGGCCACCGCCAGCAGCGACCAGGCATACCAGGGCAGGGCGAAGCGCGAGCGGCGGGCAGGTTTGGTGGCAGGCAGTGCTTGGGTTTTGGCCATCGGGGAATGCGTTCCAGAAAAAGTTCGGCTAGGGAGTGGCTGGCTCAGATGCCGCATTCCCTGGAATTATCCGGATGGCATGTGAAAAAAACGGTAAATGATCGGATAGGCGCCCTATACACCTGTGGGAGCGAGCTTGCTCGCGATGAGGTCATCACTTCCAACATTGAGGTTGGCTGACATGCCGCTATCGCGAGCAAGCTCGCTCCCACAGGGGGGCATAGGTGTAGCTGTTAGCGAACGCTGCTTTCGAAGCGGCTCGCCCCTGGCAGTTCCAGGACCAGTTCATCGCCCGCATTCAGCGGCCCGACGCCCGCCGGAGTGCCGGTGAGGATCACGTCGCCGGCCTGCAGCGAGAAGCAACCGGCCATGTATTGGATCATCGGCACGATGGGGTTGAGCATCAGGCTGCTGTTGCCGTCCTGGCGCACTTCACCGTTGATGGTCAGGCGCACGGGGATGTCGGTCAGGTCGGCAAAGGTATCTTTCGAGACAAATGGAGCGATCACCGCCGCGCCGTCGAAGGACTTGGCCACTTCCCATGGCAGGCCCTTGCCCTTGAGCTCGGCCTGTTTGTCCCGCAGGGTCAGGTCCAGGGCTGGGGCGAAGCCGGAGATCGCGTCCAGTACTTCTTCAACGCTGGGCTTGGTGGACAATGGCTTGCCGATCAGCACGGCGATTTCTGCCTCGTAGTGCACTGAGCCACGGTCGGCTGGAATGCTGAAACCGCCTTCCAGCGGCACCACGCAACTGCCCGGCTTGATGAACAGCAAAGGTTCGGTGGGCACCGGGTTGTCCAGTTCCTTTGCATGTTCGGCGTAGTTACGGCCAATACACACCACTTTCCCTAGTGGAAAATGAATACGTGTACCGTCGACATACTGGTGCTGATAGCTCATTACCGACTCCTGCTTTTGGGGGGCATCAGGTGTTTTAGGCGTCAAATCGCGAAAATCTTGCCCGGGTTCATGATGCCGTTCGGGTCGAAGACGGCCTTCACGGCTTTCATGTATTCAATTTCCACGGGCGAGCGACTATAGGTCAGGTAGTCGCGCTTGGTCATGCCCACGCCGTGTTCGGCGGAAATCGAGCCGTTGTACTTCTCGACGGTTTCGAAGACCCATTTGTTCACGGTGGCGCACTTGGCGAAGAACTCATCCTTGCTCAGGTTTTCCGGCTTGAGGATGTTCAGGTGCAGGTTGCCGTCGCCGATGTGACCGAACCAGACGATTTCGAAGTCCGGGTAGTGTTCGCCGACGATCGCGTCGATTTCCTGCAAGAAAGCTGGAACCTTGGAGACGGTCACCGAGATGTCGTTCTTGTACGGCGTCCAGTGGGAGATGGTTTCTGAGATGTACTCGCGCAGCTTCCACAGGTTTTGCAGCTGAGTGTCGCTCTGGCTCATCACGCCGTCCAGCACCCAGCCTTGTTCCACGCAGTGCTCGAAGGTTTCCAAGGCCTGGTTGGCGACTTCTTCGGTGGTGGCTTCGAATTCCAGCAGGGCGTAGAACGGGCAGTCGGTTTCGAACGGTGCCGGTACGTCGCCACGACCGAGGACCTTGGCCAGGGCCTTGTCGGAGAAGAATTCGAAGGCGGTCAGGTCCAGTTTGCCTTGGAAGGCGTGCAGCACCGGCATGATCGAATCGAAATCCGGGGTGCCGAGCACCATGGCGGTGAGGTTTTTCGGCGCACGGTCCAAGCGCATGGTGGCCTCGACCACGAAGCCCAGGGTGCCTTCGGCGCCGATGAACAGCTGCCGCAAGTCGTAGCCGGTGGCGTTCTTGATCAGGTCCTTGTTCAGCTCCAGCAGGTCACCCTTGCCGGTGACGACCTTCATGCCCGCCACCCAGTTGCGGGTCATGCCGTAGCGAATGACCTTGATTCCGCCGGCATTGGTGCCGATATTGCCGCCAATCTGGCTGGAACCGGCCGAAGCGAAGTCAACCGGGTAGTACAGGCCATGTTCTTCAGCCTTGTTCTGTAGCTGTTCGGTGACCACGCCCGGCTGGCACACGGCAGTGCGGTCGGTGAGGTTCACGTCGAGAATCTGGTTCATGTAGTCGAATGAAACCACCACTTCGCCGTTGGCGGCCACAGCGGCGGCGGACAACCCGGTGCGCCCGCCCGATGGCACCAGCGCGATCTTGTGCGCATTGGCCCAGCGCACGATGGCCTGGACCTGTTCGGTGGTCTTGGGAAAGACAATGGCCGAGGGCGCCGGGGCGAAATGTTTGGTCCAATCCTTGCCGTAAGCGTTCAGGGAGTCGGCATCGGTCAAGACCTTGCCAGGCTCAACCAGGGTCTTCAGCTCATCTATCACGGCAGGATGGGTCATCGACAGAACTCTCGAACAATTCATGGTCATCCTGAGAACGCTTCACGTCGCAGGAATGAGTGTTTGCGGGGTGCGTATGCTAGCATACCGACCCCGCAGCGTAGTGCCCAACGGCTGTTCTGCGGCGACGGCTGTCACGCCGGTCGGGCCAGCATGCGCTGTCCGATTCCCTGCCATTTTTCTCCGGGACACAGGTTTACGCAGATGAGCAAGACTTCTCTCGATAAGAGCAAGATCAAGTTCCTTCTTCTCGAAGGCGTCCACCAATCGGCTGTCGACGTCCTCAAGTCGGCGGGCTACACCAGCATCGAGTACATCACCAGTTCTCTGCCGGAAGCCCAGCTCAAGGAAAAGATCGCCGATGCTCACTTCATCGGTATTCGCTCCCGTACTCAACTGACCGAAGAGATCTTCGACCACGCCAAGAAGCTGGTGGCGGTCGGCTGCTTCTGCATCGGCACCAACCAGGTTGACCTCAACGCGGCGCGCGAGCGCGGTATCGCAGTGTTCAACGCGCCGTACTCCAACACCCGTTCCGTTGCCGAGCTGGTGCTGGCCGAAGCGATCCTGTTGCTGCGCGGCATCCCTGAGAAGAACGCTTCCTGCCACCGTGGCGGCTGGATCAAGAGCGCGGCCAACTCCTTCGAAATCCGTGGCAAGAAGCTGGGTATCGTCGGCTACGGCTCGATCGGCACGCAGTTGTCGGTCCTGGCTGAAGGCCTGGGCATGCAAGTGTACTTCTACGACACCGTGACCAAGCTGCCCTTGGGCAACGCCACCCAAGTCAACGACTTGCACGAGCTGCTGGGCATGTCCGACATCGTGACCCTGCACGTGCCGGAAACCGCCGCCACCCAGTGGATGATCGGCGAGAAGGAAATCCGTGCCATCAAGAAGGGCGGGATTCTGATCAACGCCGCGCGTGGCACCGTGGTCAAGCTCGATGCCCTGGCCGACGCGATCAAGGACAAGCACCTGATCGGCGCCGCCATCGACGTGTTCCCGGTGGAGCCTCGCTCCAACGACGACATCTTCGAAAGCCCGCTGCGTGGCCTGGACAACGTGATCCTGACCCCGCACATCGGCGGTTCCACCGCTGAAGCCCAAGCCAACATCGGCCTGGAAGTGGCGGAGAAACTGGTCAAGTACAGCGACAACGGTACGTCGGTGTCGTCGGTGAACTTCCCGGAAGTGGCCCTGCCGGCACACCCTGGCAAGCACCGCCTGTTGCACATCCACGAGAACATCCCGGGTGTGATGAGCGAGATCAACAAGGTCTTCGCCGAAAACGGCATCAACATTTCCGGTCAGTTCCTGCAGACCAACGAGAAAGTCGGCTACGTCGTGATCGACGTCGACGCCGAATACTCGGACCTGGCGCAAGAGAAGCTGCAGCACATCAATGGCACGATTCGTTGCCGGGTGTTGTTCTAAGGCGCAGTAACGAGCTACTAGCCGAATAAAAACGGGAGCCTCGCAAGGGGCTCCCGTTTTTTCTGTCGTACACATAACCTGTGGGAGCGGGCTTGCTCGCGAAGGCGGTGTGTCAGTCTATGTATTTCTGGCTGATACACCGCCTTCGCGAGCAAGCCCGCTCCCACAGGGTTTTGCGGTTCTTCAGTGAGTGCCGTTATTTCACATTCACCGTGATTTTCTTGGACACGATCGACGGGTCGAACGGCATGTGGCCGCTGTCGCCCAGGATCAATTGCAAGGTGTGCTTGCCCGGGGCCAGTTTGATATCGGCCTGGGTTTGCGCCTTGCCGAAGTGCATGTGGTTGGCGTCGGTCGGAATCGGCGCGCCGGCGGCAGGCAGCTTGTCGACATCGATCAGCAAGTGGTGATGGCCAGTGTTCTTGGTCACATCGCCCGCCGGGGCCAGGGCGATGTTCTTGACGCCGAACTTGACCGTGAATTCCTGGGCAACGGTGGCGCCGTCTGCCGGGGAAACGATGAACACTTCAGCACCTTTGGGCGCCGGTGTCGCGGCGCTTGCCAGCATCGAAGCGCCCAATAACAGACCGGCCAACGCGGCACGAGACATAAAGCTTTTCATTTTTTTCTCCAGTTTTTCCATGAAATCCGCCTGGCCATCACAACTTCATGACCAATCGTTGTCGAAGCCTGCAACAACCATAGCAAAGCGAGCCTGAAATGAGCGTCGCTTGTATAAATACAAAGGAGTGACCATGCGCTTTCTGCCTGGCCTGATTTGCCTGCTACCCCTTTTGAGCCCCCTGGCTCATGCCGAACTGATCGATGACATCAATGACCGTGGCGAACTGCGCATCGCCCTCGAGGCCAACACCGCGCCCTTCAACTTCAAGGAAGACGGCAAACTCACCGGCTTCGAAGTGGAACTGGGTGAAATGCTCGCGGCTGAACTCGATGTACGCCCCGATTTTGTGGTCACCGATGCCGCGGATCTGCTGCCCGGTGTGGAGAGCGGCAAGTACGACGTTGCCATCAACCACATAGCAATGACCCCGGAACTGGCCGAACGTTTCGACCTCAGTGCCGCTTACAGCCGTCCGGATGCACAACTGCTGGCGAGCAAGGAGGAGCCGCAGCGTCCGTTGGTCATGGCGCAGTCGTTCCAGCCGGAAGAAAAGAGCGGCCCGCCGCCGAGCCTGGTGATTCCGTTCCAGAAGGGCAATCCGGCGTTCAAGGCCAGCCTGGACAACGCCCTGACGCGTATCAAGGATGACGGGAGGCTGGAGCAGTTGTCGCAGAAGTGGTTGAAAAAACAGGAGTGAAGCTTCCAGGCGATGAGGCCAAACCATCGAGCTTCATTGATTGTTGCACCGCTATCGCGAGCAAGCTCGCTCCCACACTTGATCAGTTGTGAACTCATAATCTGTGAGCACCGCAGTTCCAATGTGGGAGCGAGCTTGCTCGCGATGGCGTCCTCAAATCCTAAGCAGGTCTACGCCAGACACTCGCCAACCAAGGCTGCTGCTCTCGCGGCAGTCCCGCCGGACGATAGTAATGCTCCAGTTCCACGAAGCCTGCTTCGCCAAGCAGCGTGCGCCAGGCCGCGAGGTCGTGGTAGGCGCCGAAGCGCTGGCCGTTCCAGCCTTCCTGGTTTTCGCCCCGAGGATTGGAGCTGAACAGCACGCCGCCGGGCTTGAGCGTGGTGTGCAGTTGTTTGAGCACCCGCGGCAGTTCCTGGACGGGGACATGAAACAGCACCGCGTTGGCGAAAATCCCGTCAAAGCGCTCGGCCGGCAGGTCGAGTTCCAGGAAGTCCTGTTGCCACACTTCACAGCCGCTGTCCTGGCGTGCCATCCGGGCGAATTCCGCTGAACCGTCGAGGCCGACCGCGACATGGCCCATGGTCGTGAATGTACGCAGGTCGCGCCCCGGGCCGCAGCCGAAATCCAGGATGTGCAGTGGGGCCTGGCCCTGGATGTGGCGCAGCAGGGCGTCGATGTTCTGGCTGACATCGTGGTCGCGGGTGCCTTCGCGAAAGCTCTCGGCCACGGCGTTGTAATGGCTCAGGGTCGTGGCGGTGATGGCGTGCAGGTCGTCGGCGGTGTGTTTCATGGGTGTGGGGCTTGGGTGAGGAGTGTCAGCCGACTATACCGCAAGCCCGCTGATCTGCCTGTGGGAGCAAAGCTGGCTCGCGATTGCAGTCGTCCAGTTGGCATCCATGTTGGATGGAATACTGCTATCGCGAGCCAGCTTTGCTCCCACAGGTCAACTGCTCCCACAGGTCAACTGCTCCCACAGGTCAACTGCTCCCATAGGTCAGCGTTTGTTCAGGCCGCGCGCCAGGCGGTCCCCCCCCAATTGGATCACGGCGACCAACGCGACCAGTAACACGATCACCGTGAGCATGATCTGGCTGTCGAAACGCTGATAGCCATAGCGGTAGGCGATGTCGCCCAGGCCGCCGGCGCCGATCGCTCCGGCCATGGCCGAGGAGTTGATCATGGTCACCAAGGTGATGGTGAAACCGCCGACGATGCCCGGCAGGGCTTCGGGCAGCAGCACATGCCAGACAATGTGCCAACGTCGGCAACCCATGGCCTGGGCCGCTTCGATCAAGCCATGGTCGACTTCCCGCAGGCTGACTTCGGCGATACGGGCGAAGAACGGCGTGGCGGCGATGGTCAGCGGTACGACCGCGGCCCACACGCCATAGGTGGTGCCGACGATCAGCCGGGTGAACGGAATCAGCGCCACCATCAGAATCAGGAACGGTATCGAGCGGAACAGGTTCACGAACGCGCCCAGGGCCCGGTTCAAGGTCGGCGCTTCATAGATCCCGCCCTTGCCGCTGGTGACCAGGATCACCGCCAGCGGTATGCCCGCCAGCAACGCGATCAACGACGACACGCCGACCATCAGGAACGTGTCGATGAAACCCTGCAACAACCGATCAAACCACATAACCCAGTACCTCCACCCGTTGCGCCCAATTGCCCGCCCGTTGACGCAGTTCCTCGGCGCCCCACGACGAGCCGCTCACGGCCAGTAGCAGTTGCCCCAGCCCGTGGCCCTGAATCCGTTCGATGCCGCCGTGCAGCAATCGCACCCGCCCACCGAGGGCGCTGAACAAGGCGGCGAGATCCGGTTCCTCACGCTCTATGCCGGTGAATTGCAGGCGCAGCACCGTCGCCGCATCCGCCGACGCCGGCTGTACCTGCAAGCGACTTTGCAGTTCTTCCGGGATGGCGTGTTGCAACGGTGCCAGCAGCGTCCGGCTGACCTCGTGTTGTGGGTTGCCGAAGACTTCCCAGACCGGTCCTTGCTCGACGATTCGCCCCTGCTCGAGCACCACGACCCGGTCGCAGACTTCGCGAATCACCGCCATCTCATGGGTGATCAAGACGATGGTCAGGCCCAGCCGCTGGTTGATCTCGCGCAGCAGGCCGAGGATCGATTGGGTGGTCTCCGGATCCAGGGCCGAGGTGGCCTCGTCGCACAACAATATCTGCGGGTCATGCACCAGCGCCCGAGCAATCCCCACCCGTTGCTTCTGCCCGCCGGAAAGCTGCGCCGGATAGGCCTGGTGCTTGCCATCCAGGCCCACCAGTTCCAGCAGCTCGCGGACTTTGCGCTGGCGCTGTTCCTTGGGCACACCGGCGACTTTCAGGGGCAGTTCAACGTTCTGCCACACGGTCTTGGCCGACATCAGGTTGAAGTGCTGGAAGATCATGCCGATACGCCTGCGCAGTTCCACCAGGCGGTCTTCATCGAACTCGCCGATGTCCACCCGGTCGATCAACACCCGGCCGCTGGTGGGTTGCTCGAGGCGGTTGATGGTGCGGATCAGTGATGATTTTCCGGCGCCGCTGCGGCCGATGATGCCGAACACCTCGCCGCGCTGAATCGCCAGGTCGATGCCTTGCAGCGCGGCCACCGGGCCCTGGCTGCCGTTGTAGGTCTTGCCCAGGCCGATGAAGCGCACATGGGCGCGGTTCAGCTCTGGGTGCAGTTCGGTCTGGTCGGCGCTTTGCGGCGCGGGGGCGTCATGGCGGAGTCGAGCGTTGACGGCGTTCATGTCAGCCTTCCCAGCCGGCTTGGTAGAGCTTGCCGTGGGCTTTGTCCAAGGCGGCGCGCACGGCGGGTGAGTGTTGGTAGATGTCGACGAACTTGATCAGCCGTGGGTCGTTCTGGTTCTTAGGCTGGATCACGAACTGAATCACGTATTCCTTGTGGTCGAGGCCGTCGAACAGCAAGGCTGAACTGGCATCGAAGGTCTTGGCCAGGCGGATGTAGGCCGGATATCCCTGCACCAGGTCGGCGTCTTCATAGGCGCGCACCAATTGCACGGCTTCGACTTGCAGGATCTTGAGCCGCTTCGGGTTGGCGATGATGTCATCTTCGGTGGCCTTGTAGCCGACGCCCGGCTTGAGGCTGATCAGCCCGGCCTTGGCCAGCAGTTGCAGGCCGCGACCGCTGTTGATCGGGTCGTTGGCAATGGCGACGCTGGCGCCTTCGGGCAGTTCGTCGAAGCTTTTGTATTTTTTCGAATAGAGACCGACGTTGTTGATGATCCCCGGCGCAAACGGCACCAGGTCGAACCCGGCGGCGGCCTTGGCATTTTCCAGGAACGGGATGTGCTGGAAGTAGTTCACGTCGATATCGCCCGAGGCCAGGCTGACGTTGGGCGCGATCCAGTCGCTGAACTCCACCAGCTCGACCTTCAGGCCTTGCTTGCCGGCTTCTTCGACGGCTGCTTCCAGGGGAATGGCGAACGCGGCGGTGGTGCCGATCTTCAACGGTGCGTCGGCGGCAAACAGCGCCGAGCTGAACAGGCCGAGGGCCAGGGCCAGTGCTTTGACTGGCAGGGTGAGGAGGTGTTTGGTCATGTCAGTTGTTCCAGTCATTTTAGGAGGCGGTGCATATTTTTTGTGGTGAACAGAGCGATGTGGGAGCAAGGCTTGCCCGCGATGAAGTTGATGCGGTCTCTCAAAAACCGAGGTGTCCGCATCGCGAGCAAGCTTTGCTCCCACAGTGCCTTGTTCCCACAGGGTCAGTGTCGGTAGCCCCAGGGTCAGTGCCGGTAGGTCGAGCCGGTGTGTTGTTCGGGCAAATGGGCCTCTGCGTGAAACAGCTTTTCGCGCAGGGTGCCGTTGTCGTATTCGGTCTTGTACGAGCCGCGTCGCTGCAACTCGGGGATCACCAGGTCGATGAAGTCCACGTAGCTTTGCGGCGTGACGATACGGGTCAGGTTGAAGCCGTCGAGGCCGGTTTCGGCGATCCACGATTCCAACTCATCGGCCACCTGTTCGGGCGATCCGACCAGGGTGATGTAGCGACCGCCCAGGGCGTGTTGCTCCAGCAATTTGCGCCGGGTCCAATCGTTGTTCTGCAGGGTCTTGGTGGCTGATTGGATGGCGTTGCTCTTGACGTACTGGATCGGCTCATCCAGTTCGTACTGGGAAAAATCGATCCCCGTCGACGCGGAAAAATGCGCCACCCCGGCCTCGGCGCTGGCGTAGCCCAGGTACTCGGCATGCTTGGCCCAGGCGGCCGCTTCGGTCTCGCCGACGATCACGTTCAAGCCCATGAACACCTTAATGTCCCCGGAGTTGCGCCCGGCCTCGGCGGCGCTGGCGCGGACCTTGTCCACCTGGGCCTTGGTCGCCGGTTTGTTCTGGCCGCTGATGAACACGCACTCGGCATGCTGCCCGGCGAACAACAAGCCGCGCTCGGAACTGCCGGCCTGGAACAGCACCGGGGTGCGTTGGGGCGACGGTTCGCACAGGTGATAGCCCTCGACCTGATAGAACTCGCCCTGGTGCCGGACCTTGTGCACTTTCTCCGGCAGGGCATAAATCCGTTGCTCGCGGTCGTTGATGACCGCGTTGTTTTCCCAACTACCCTCCCACAATTTGTAGAGCACTTGCAGGTATTCATCGGCCTGGTCGTAGCGGCGGTCATGCTCGACCTGCGCTGTCAGACCCATGGCCTTGGCTGCGCTGTCCAGATAGCCGGTGACGATGTTCCAGCCGACCCGGCCGCGACTCAGGTGGTCGAGGGTGCTCATGCGTCGGGCAAACAGGTAGGGCGGTTCGTAGGTCAGGTTGGCGGTGAGGCCGAAGCCGAGGTTTTTGGTCACGGCGGCCATCGCGGACACTAACAACAGCGGGTCATTGACCGGCAGTTGGATCGACTCCTTGAGCGTGACGTCCACTGACTGTTGGTACACGTCATAGACCCCGACGATGTCGGCGATGAACAGCCCGTCGAACAACCCGCGCTCGAGCAATTGCGCCAGGGCGGTCCAGTATTCGAGGGTGTTGAACTGAGTCGAGGTGTCCTGGGGATGAGTCCACAGGCCATGGTTGATGTGCCCGATGCAGTTCATGTTGAAGGCATTGAGGAGAATTTTTTTCTTGCCGGCCGCCATCAGATCGTCCCCCGCAGCGGCGGTTTTTCATCGTTGAGGTAGAAGTTGCCCACCGCGTGATATTTCCAGCGCACCGGGTCATGCAGGGTGTGCACCCGGGCGTTGCGCCAGTGACGGTCGAGGCCATGTTCGGCCAGGGTCGCCTGGCTGCCGGCCAGTTCGAACAGCGTGCTGCTGGCGGCCAGGGAAATTTCGGTGCTGATGGCGCGGGCTTCGGCCACGGCAATCGAGGCGGCGGCGACCGTGTCGGCCTGGGTGTCGGCCTGGGCCCGGTCGAGGAATTCACCGGCGCGTTCCAACAGGGCTTCGGCGGCATGCAGGCGGATGCTCAGTTGACCGAAACTCTTGAGGGTGTGCGGGTCTTCGGTGGCGACGTCGCTGGTGGCGTCGATCCAGGGGCGGGTTTTGCTGCGAACAAAATGCAGGGCGTCTTCATAGGCGGCGCGGGCGATGCCGGTGTCGATGGCGGCGTGAAGAATCTGCGCCAGCGGCCCCACCGGAGTGGGACGTTCGAAAGCGTTCTGGAAGGGCACGATGTCGTTGGCGGTGACATAGACATCTTCGAACACCACCGAACCGCTGCCCGTGGTGCGCTGGCCGAAACCGCTCCAGTCGTCGATCACCGTCAGGCCTTTGCTGTTGCGAGGAACAAACGCCAGTTGTTGCACGCCGTTTTCATCTACCACTGATGTGGGGATGCGCTGGGCATAGATTGCCCCCGTGGCGTAGAACTTGCGGCCGTTGATGCGATAGCCCTCGCCGTCACGGCGCAGTTGGGTGATGCGGTCGTGGGCGGTCTTGGTGCCGAGCTCCGCTAACGCATTGCCAAAACGCTGGCCGGCCAATACTTCGGCGTACAGGCGTTGTTTCTGCGACTCGCTGCCGTTCACCCGCAGCACTTCCAAGGCATAGAAGTGGTTTTGTGGGATCTGCCCCAGAGAGCCGTCAGCCTGAGCAATCAGCGCAATGACTTTGGCCAGGGTGACGTTGGACACCCCGGCTCCGCCGTAGGCCTTGGGCACACTGATGCCCCACAGGCCGGAGCGGGAAAAGGCCTCCAGCTCCGGGTACGGCAAGCGGCGCTCGCGGTCGCGCAGGGCGCTGTCGCGCTTGAAGTCATCGGCCAGGTCACTGGCCACGATCAGGGCTTGTTCATCGCTGGTGATCACCGCGACGTGTTGGGAAAGCGTCATGTACTGCTCCAGAGGTCGGGTCGTCAGATCCAGGAATGCCGGGCCGGCAAGGTGCCGTTCAGGTGGTAGGCGCCTACCGCGTGATACTTCCAGCGCACCGGATCGTGCAGGGTGTGGACCCGTGCGTTGCGCCAGTGGCGATCGAGATTGAATTCGGCGAGGGTGGCGCGGCTGCCGGCCAGCTCGAACAGTTTTTCGCTGGCCTGCAGGGCGATCTCGGTGGTGAGTGCCTTGGCTTCGGCCACGGCAATCGAGGCGCGAGCGGAAGATTGCGCTGTGATGGGCGCGGCACTGACTTGGTCCAGTACTTGTCCGGCCTTGCGCAGCAACGCTTCGGCGGCGTGCAACTCGATTTTCAGCTTGCCGATGTCGGCGATCACGTAGAGGTCATCACTGGCCCGCTCGACCTTGGCGTCGATCCAGGGCCGGGCCCGTTCGCGCACGAAGGCGATGGCATCGTCGATGGCGCCACGGGCGATGCCGGCATCGATGGCGGCCTGGATCAGTTGGGAAATCGCCCCTTGCACGCCGGGCGTTTCGTTGATGCGCCAGTTCTCCAGGACCAACTCGGCATCCACCCGCACATTGTTCAACAGCACGGTGCCGCTGGCCGTGGTGCGCTGGCCGAAGCCCGACCAATCGTCGACGATCCGCAGGCCCGGGGTGCCGCGCCGCACGAACGCCAGTACTTGCCGGCCCTCGTCATTCAGCGCCTTGACCGCGACCCAGTGGGCGAACAGTGCCCCAGTGGAATAGAACTTCTGGCCATTGATGACGAACCCGTCACCGTCGGCGGTGATCCGCGCCTTGAGTTCAAGGGTGTTGCGGGTGCCACGTTCGGGCCCGGCGTTGCCGATGCGCCAGCCTTCGAGCACGCTCTGCAACAGGATTTTTTTCTGCCGCTCGGTGCCGGTACCGAGAATCAGCTGGAGCACGCCGAACTGGTTTTGCGGGATCTGTCCCAGGGCCGGGTCGGCGGCGGAAATGATTGCGAATACGTCGGCCAGGGTGACGAACGAAACCTGCGGGCCGCCGTAGGCCCGGGGGATGGCGATGCTGCCCAGTCCGCTGCGGGTGAATTGCTCGATTTCCGCCCAGGGCAGCTTGCGTTGCTGGTCACGACGCGCCGCTTGCTGACGGGCGACTTGTGCCAGTTCATGGGCGGCTTTGATCGCCTCGGCATCGTTGCGCAACACCTGTGCGGGCAACAACAGCGGAGCGATGTCCTGGTCGCTCTGGACCTTTGCTTGCGCCAGATCCGACATTACAGCCACTCCGTGGCTGCGGGCAGTGCCTTGGCATACTGCACTGGGGTGATTGTGTTCCGTTCCATACCCACCTCACATCTCAAGAAACGCCGCGATGAAGGCGGCGAGCAAAAATCAAGAATGTCCGGTGGTCCGGTTTATATACCCTAATCGTGTGTAATTTATTTTTGAACTAACTTTTAGGAATATATATAGGTTGGTTTTAAATGGAGGACCGTATGCTCGCTTAGGGGCGAAGCCGCTTTTCGTGGCGAGGGAGCTTGCTCCCGCTATGTGGGAGCAAGGCTTGCCCGCGATGGACAGGATGCGGTCTTGCAGAATCGAGGCGCCTGTTTCGCGAGCAAGCTTTGCTCCCACAGCCCAAGCGGGAGCAAGCTCCCTCGCCACAAAAGCATGTGTATCGCCGAAACGTTTGCATCATGGCTCTCGGCGGCGCGTTTCGGCGGCCATGAACGCCGGTTTCGGTGACGTGCTCAAGTACGGATTGGCGCAACCGATCTTCAACGTCCGTGGCGGTGCCCAGTGGGAGTTGTTGCCCACGCGGTCGAGGATGCAGTAGGTCACTTCCAGGCGCAGGTCTTCTCCCGCCTCCAGGATGATCTGCGGCGGGACCCAGATATTGATCGGCTGGCCGACTTCGCTGGTGGTGAGCGCAGGCAAGTCCATGCGCACATCGCCCCAGCGCAGGGTCACGGCATCGCCGGCGGCCATGTTCCGGTAGGGCTCGATGGTCAGCGGTACGCCGCGCTTGATCTGGTTCGGGTTCACCCCTTGGCGCCGGATGGTGGCGGGAATGCGCACCGGCGCCAGGCTCTGGTTCTCGTCGCCGCTCTGGGCTGACGGTTGGCCGCCGGGACAATCGAGCTTCACCTGCACCTGTTGCTTGGCCGACAGCGCCGGCCCGCGTCCAACCTGCATTACCCGATAATGGATGCGCGAGGTACCGTTGACGATAAAACTCTCCGGGACGCGGAGGGTGATGGGGCCCGACACATCGGCCTGCGACAGCACGCGCGAGCCGACGTAGCAGTTGTCCCAGAACAGTTCGATCAGATCGCCCACGTCCATGCCGGGGTAAGGCGCAATAATCACCTCCAAGTGAGCGGCGTTGGCGATATTGATGCCAGTAGGGTGGGCATTGGCCAGGGTGGGGGCGGCCAGTTCAGGACTCTTCGACTTACATGTCATGGTGTTCTCCTTGATGCTTGAAAACTAAGTCCGTTTCGGGAAGATCAAAAGGCGATGGATCATCGCGACATATTTTTATTTGCGCAGCCCTATGGGCTGTCTGCGTCTAGTCACTGCGCAAACATCAAATAATGTGCGTTGCCTGTTGGGCACTAGATAAAGGGTCAATAGTTTCAGTGTCAATAGAGGCACTTGCCTAATAACTCATTGTGAAAGGCTTCAGAAACATCCTACGCGTGCGTGTTAAGAATGCGCGGCGCGGCAGGCAAATTTCCTAGGCTTGTCGGTTTTCCGACAAGGGCTCGAAACAGTGTATGGCAACTAGGCTTTAGAGGGCTGGGCTGCAGGGATATGTTACGAGAGGTCTATACAGACTGCTGCCTATATAGAGCAATTGAAGAAGTTAGTAGGGCGGAAGTTGCAAGTTGTGTCGTTCGGGTGAAGTGAATAGCGATGGCGTATTAGTTGTGCGACGGCCTCACTTCCATCCCTGGAAGTGATAACGCTGATTTACTGGCTGTCGTGTCCGGCAGAGAGAAACTTGCTGAGGAACTGTCGCGTACGTTCTTCCTTGGGGGCTGCAAACAAAGCCTTGGCTTCGCCTTGTTCGACGATCACGCCTTTGTCGAAAAACACCACACGGTTAGCCACGTCCCGGGCGAAGCCCATTTCGTGGGTCACGATGACCATGGTGCGTTTTTCTTCGGCCAGGCCGCGAATGGTTGCCAGGACCTCGCCCACCAGCTCCGGATCGAGGGCCGAGGTCGGCTCGTCGAACAGGATCACCGCCGGTTCCATCGCCAACGCCCGGGCGATCGCCACGCGCTGTTGCTGGCCACCGGAAAGACGTCGTGGGTAGGCGTCTTCCTTGCCGGACAGGCCGACCTTGGCCAAGAGCTTGCGGCCCAGGACCTCGGCTTCTGCGCGTGGAGTCTTTTTCACCACCAGCGGGCCTTCGATCACGTTCTCCAGCGCGGTGCGATGGGGAAACAGGTTGAAGTTCTGGAACACGAAGCCCACCTGCTGGCGCAAACGGCGCACCAGGCCCTGTTGCTGGTTCAGCGGGCGGCTGCCATCGATCTCGATGTCGCCGACCTTGATCCGGCCGCTGGAAGGCTCTTCGAGGAAGTTCAGGCAGCGCAGGAACGTCGTCTTGCCCGAGCCGCTAGGGCCGATGATCGCAACCACTTCGCCTTCTTCGATCTTCAGGTCGATGCCGTTGAGCACCACCTGACCCTTGAACTGCTTTGTCAGTTTTTCCACGACAATCATTGGTCAGGACTCCTGGTCATGCCGATTGACCCGGGCTTCCAGGACGTTCTGCAGGTGCGAGAGCACGGTGGCAAGAACCCAATAGATCAGCGCGGCGGCAAGGTACATGGTGAAGATTTCGAAGGTTCGTGCGGTGATCAGCTGCGCCTGGCGGAACAGCTCCGGCACCTGGATGGTCGCCGCCAGCGCGGTGTCCTTGACCAGGGAAATGAAGCTGTTGCCCAACGGCGGCAGGGCCGTACGTGCGGCTTGCGGCAGGATGGCCCGGCGCAGGGTCTGGGCGCGGGTCATGCCGATACTCGCCGCCGCTTCCCACTGGCCGCGCTCGATGGAACTGATGGCGGCCCGCAGGATTTCACACGCATAGGCTGCCATGTTCAGCGAGAAACCGATCAGGGCCGCGGGCAGCGGATCCAGCTCGATGCCCAGTTGCGGCAACCCGTAATAGATCACGAACAACTGCACCAGCAACGGCGTGCCGCGAAAGAACGACACGTAGATGCGGGCGATCCAGTTCACCAGTTTGAAGCGCGACAAGCGCATCAGCGCCAGGCCGAACCCCAGCAGCAGGCCGAAAAACATGCCGCCCAGGCTGAGGATGACCGTGTAATACGCGCCCTTGAGCAAAAAGGGCGCGGAGTCCAGTGCGAGTTGAAGAGCTGCTTCCATTATTGGGTAACGTCAGCGCTGAAGTATTTTTCCGAAAGCTTTTTCAGCGTACCGTCGGCGCGCAGTTTCTCGATGGCCTTGTTCACGGCCGCCAGCAACTCAGGCTCGCCTTTGCGCAGGGCAATACCGGACTCCTGACGCGAAAAGGCTTCGCTGGTGACGGTGGTGTCCTTGGCTTTCTTGGCGTATTCCAGCGCGGCCAGGCGGTCGATCAGGATGGTATCGATACGGCCGACACGCAGGTCCTGGAACTTGGTTGGGTCGTCATCGTAGGTTTTGACTTGGGCGCCCGGTACTTCAGCTTTTACCCACTGTTCGTAGTTGGTGCCCAGGCCCACGCCGACTTTTTTACCGTCCAGGTCAGCGGCCTTCTTGATGTTCAGCTCGTCGGCTTTCTTGGTCAGTACCAGCGCTTGAATCCCGGAAATGGTGTACGGCTCGGAGAAGTCATACTTTTTCTTACGTTCTTCGGAGATGGTCACCTGGTTGACCACGGCGTCCAGACGCTTGGATTCCAACGCCGCGAGGATGCCGGCCCATGGGGTCGTCTGCAGCTTGACCTTCACCCCCAGTTCCTTGGCCAGGGCTTCGGAGAATTCCACTTCGAAGCCGGTCAGCTTGCCGCTGTCATCAACGAAGCTGAACGGTGGATAAGTACCTTCCAAGCCGATCTTGATTTCGCCTTTGTCCTTGATTGCTTGCAGTTGCTCACCGGCAACTGCTTGCCCCAGCAGCCCGGCGCTCAATGCCAGGCCCAGCGAACCCACCAACAGGTTGCGACGTAATGCGGAAAAATTCATGACAAGCCCCTGTGTTTTCTTATGAAGAGGTTATTTTGGCTGAGATAAGGCGTAGCAGCGATCCGAAAAGATTGCCACATCCTGCCTTAAAGCAGCCTGGGCGTCTCGCGGCAAATGCGCCTGCGGCGAGACTATAAGTTGGCTTTTATAGATTGGAAAATAATATTAAATAAAACGCATATGTTTATTTGGAATGAAAATTTGTGGGAGCGAGCTTGCTCGCGATCGCGGTGGATCAGCAGAAATTTATGCAGTTGACATGCCGCTATCGCGAGCAAGCTCGCTCCCACAGAAGGCTTCCACCGAAGTCTTCACTAAGCCTGGAACGCCGCACTGTAGGCAAACAACGCCGGTGCGCCGCCGGTGTGCAGGAAGATGATCGGGCCTTCGTCGAAACGGTCGCGGCCAATGCCGTCGAGCAGGCCGGCCATGGCCTTGCCCGTGTAGACCGGATCGAGCAACAGGCCTTCCTGGCTGGACAGCAGCTTGACCGCCGCCAGTGTCCCGGCATTCGGTTCACCATAGCGAGGGGCGAAGTATTCATCCCACAGGTTCACCTTGAACGCTTCTGGAAGGGCGACGTCCAGCAACGCTGCCGTGCGCTCGGCCAGGCCCTGGACCTTCGGAAACTGGTCCTCCTCGCTGCGGGAAACCGTGACGCCAATGACCGCAAGCGCCGGCAGGCTTTCACTCAACGCCAGCGCCAGGCCGCTGTGGGTCCCGGCACTGCCCGAGGCCAGTACCACGGCAGCGAACTCGATCCCGGTGTCCTTGATCTGCTCGGCCAGTTCCAGGCCAGCACGCACATACCCCAGCGCGCCCAAGGCGTTCGAGCCGCCAATCGGCACCAGGTAGGGTTTTTTCCCATTGCTGCGCAAGCGAGCGGCGAGGGCCTGCAATTGCTCGTCGGCGTTGTCCAGGTTGTCCACCAGCTCGACCTTGGCGTCGAACAGCTCCAGCAACAGCCGGTTGCCGTTGCCCAGGTAATTGCTGTCTTCGGTGCCGATGGGGTTTTCCAGCAAGGCGACACAACCCAGGCCGAGCTTCGCGGCCAGGGCGGCGGTCTGGCGAACGTGGTTGGACTGGATCGCCCCGGCCGTGATGAGGGTATCGGCACCCTGAGCGATGGCATCGGCGGCCAGGTATTCGAGCTTGCGCAGTTTGTTGCCGCCCAAGGCCAGGGGCGTCAGGTCGTCGCGCTTGATATAGATGTCCCGGCCGAGCCAGGTGGAGAGGCGGTCGAGTTTTTCCAGCGGTGTCGGATGGTCGAGCAGGTCGAGACGGTTAAAGCGAGACAACTGTTCTTTGATCATGAGTCCGTACTGGTTGTAGGCGATGTCTGGACTATAGGCACGCCGATATTCAGGGGCAACCGGCAATCATGGGTCGGAGTGTAAACGGGGTGGCGAATGATGAGTGATCGTCGAAAAACCTGTGGGAGCGAGCTTGCTCGCGATAGCGGTGGGTCAGTTGGCCTATTTATTTACTGACCTACCGCCATCGCGAGCAAGCCCGCTCCCACAGGGGCTGTGTGGTGTCTGTTGAACACTGAACGAATACATACCAGGCAGCGTCTACCCTCCCACGGGCTCGCGTAGGAAACGTACCGTCGAGCCCTGCGATTAGTCCTTAGCTGGCTATTCATGTTTAACTTGAACGTTCATTCAAGTTAAACCGTCGGTTTGCTGCCCGCTCACAACAGGAGGCTTGCCTTTGCCGAGTCCGTATTCCATTGCCACCCTTTTGCTCCCCGGGGGGCTTCGTTCATGAGTGCCTCGTCCCTGCCACCCAGCGGCCTGGTCCGCATGAACCCGCCGGTCTTTTACTTCGCCGCGACCTTTATCCTGCTGTTCGGCCTGGTGGTGATTGCCATGCCCGCGCAAGCCGGCGCCTGGTTGCTGGCCGCGCAGAACTGGGCGGCCAATACGGTCGGCTGGTACTACATGCTGGCGATGACGCTGTATCTGGTCTTCGTGGTGGTCACCGCCTTGTCCGGCTACGGCAAGATCAAGCTCGGTGCCGACCACGACGAGCCCGAATTCAGTTATCTGTCCTGGGCCGGCATGCTGTTCGCCGCCGGCATCAGCATCACGCTGTTTTTCTTCTGCGTTTCCGAGCCGCTGACCCACATGGTGCAACCGCCCCAAGGCGAGGCCGGTACCGCCGAGGCGGCGCGTCAGGCCATGCAGATCCTGTTCTTGCACTGGGGCCTGCACGGCTGGGGCGTTTTCGCGTTCGTCGGTATGGCCTTGGCGTACTTCGCCTATCGGCACAATCTGCCGCTGGCCCTGCGTTCGGCGTTGTACCCGTTGATCGGCAAGCGCATAAACGGCCCCATCGGTTACGCCGTGGACGGCTTCGGCATTATCGCGACGGTGTTCGGCCTCGGCGCGGACATGGGCTTTGGTGTGCTGCACCTCAATTCCGGGCTCGACTACCTGTTCGGCATCGCCCACACCCAGTGGATTCAGGTCGGCCTGATCGTGCTAATGATGGGGGCGGCGATCCTCGTGGCGGTGGCCGGTGTCGACAAGGGCGTGCGGGTCATGTCCGACATCAACATGCTGTTGGCCTGTGCATTGTTGCTGTTCGTGCTGTTCGCCGGGCCCACCCAGCATTTGCTCAACACCTTGATCCAGAACATCGGCGATTACCTCGGCGCGCTGCCGATGAAGAGTTTCGACCTGTACGCCTACAACAAACCCAGCGACTGGCTGGGCGGCTGGACGGTGTTCTACTGGGCCTGGTGGATCGCGTGGTCGCCGTTCGTGGGGCTGTTCATCGCACGGATTTCCCGTGGTCGCACCATCCGTGAATTCGTGTTTGGCGTGTTGCTGATCCCCCTGGGTTTCACCCTGGCGTGGATGTCGATCTTCGGCAACAGCGCCATCGACCAAGTGTTGAACCACGGCATGAGCGCCCTGGGCATGTCCGCCCTGGAAAACCCATCGATGAGCCTTTACCTGCTGCTGGAAACCTATCCCTGGAGCAAGACCGTCATCGCGGTCACCGTGTTCATCAGCTTCGTGTTTTTCGTCACGTCTGCCGACTCGGGCACGGTGGTGCTGTCGACGTTGTCGGCCAAGGGCGGCAACCCCGATGAGGACGGGCCGAAATGGCTGCGGGTGTTCTGGGGCGCGATGACGGCCCTGGTGACCAGTGCGTTGTTGTTCTCCGGCAGCATCGATGCCTTGAAGTCGGCGGTGGTGCTGACGTCCCTGCCGTTCTCGTTGATTTTGCTGTTGATGATGTGGGGCCTGCACAAGGCGTTTTACCTGGAGTCCCAGAAGCAGATCGCGCAATTGCATTCCCTGGCGCCGGTGTCGGGGGCGCGCCGGGGCACGGGCGGCTGGCGCCAGCGCTTGAGCCAGGCGGTGCATTTTCCGTCCCGTGATGAGGTGTACCGTTTCCTCGACACGACGGTGCGCCCGGCCATTGAAGAAGTGACCGCGGTGTTCGTCGAGAAGGGCCTGACGGTGGTGACCCAGCCTGACCCGGCCAACGACAGCGTCAGCCTGGAGATCGGCCACGGGGAGCAGCATCCGTTTATTTACCAGGTGCAGATGCGCGGCTACTTCACGCCGTCCTTCGCCCGCGGCGGCATGGGCTCGAAGGAGCTCAACAACCGACGCTACTACCGTGCCGAGGTGCACTTGAGTGAAGGCAGCCAGGATTACGATTTGGTGGGCTATACCAAGGAGCAAGTCATCAACGACATCCTCGACCAGTACGAGCGGCATTTGCAGTTCCTGCATTTGGTGCGCTGACAGAGGTCCTGGTTTTTCTATCTTCACGGCCTCATCGCGAGCGAGCTCGCTCCCACAGGGTTAAGTGGTTCTCTCCTACAGGGCTAGTGATTTCCTTGTGGGAGCGAGCTTGCTCGCGATAGCGGTTTGACTGGCGACGCAGAACGAAGCCTCAGACCAGCCCGCCATTGGCCCGCAGGACCTGCCCATTCACCCAGCCAGCGGCCGGGCTCACCAGGAACGCGATGATGCTGGCAATGTCCTGGGGCTGGCCGAGGCGTTCCAGGGGCGGCATCTTGGCGTAGTGCTGCACCTGTTCTTCGCTCTTGCCGTGCATGAACAGTTCAGTGGCGACCGGGCCGGGGGCCACGGCATTCACCGTGATCTGGCGCCCGCGCAGTTCCTTGGCAAACACCTGGGTCAGGGATTCCACCGCCGCCTTGCTGGCGATGTACACCGAGTAGCCGGGCAGGTTCAGGCCTACGGTACTGCTGGAAAAATTCACGATCCTGCCGCCGTCGTTCAGCCGGGTCGCGGCTTCGCGCAGGGTGTTGAAGGTGCCACGGGTGTTGATGGCGAACGTCTGCTCGAACAGCTCGTCGCTGTGCTGCGCCAGGGGCATCACCTGGAGAATGCCAGCGTTATTGATCAACACATCTACCTTGCCCAACTGCGCTTCGGTTTCATCGAACATCCGCCGCACATCGGCGGCGGAAGATACGTCCGCCTTGACCGCTATGGCTTGGTGGCCAGCCTGGCGCAATTGCACCACCAACCTGGACGCCTCGCTGGCGCTGTTGGCGTAATTGACGACAACGGCAAAACCGTCGCTGGCCAGTTGCTTGGCGATTTCGGCGCCAATGCCGCGGGAGGCGCCGGTCACGATGGCAACTTTCGAGTTTTGAACAGTCATGTGAGGGTTCCTTTGAGATTGAGGGGTTGGGATCCGTTGAGGTCAGATTCACATGTTTACTCTTGGCGATAAATGCACGAGAGTTGCCTTGACTGTTCAATTTTTTCCAACAATCAGTGCGTGGGGCTCAGATGGACCAAGTCAAGGCGATGAGGGTGTTTGTCCGCATCTACGAGCGCAGCAGCTTCACCCTGGCCGCTGAAGACTTGAACATGCCCCGGGCCACGCTGACCCACACGCTCAATCAATTCGAAGCCTGGCTGGGCGTTCGTTTGCTGGAGCGCAGCACTCGCAAGGTGCGCCCGACCCTCGATGGCGAAGCCTACTACCCACGCTGCGTGCAATTGCTGGCGGAGCTCGAAGAAGCCGAACTGGCGTTTCGCGGCGTGGCGCCCAAAGGCAAACTGAGACTAGACCTGCACGGCACCCAGGCCAGGTATTTCGTCATTCCGGCGTTACCACAATTCATGGCCCGCTACCCCGAAATAGAACTGTTCATCAGCGAGGCGGATCGGTTTGTCGACCTGATTGCCGAGGGCGTCGATTGCGTGCTGCGCTCCGGTGCGCTGACGGACTCGTCATTGATCGGCCGGCGTGTCGCCAACCTTCGGCAAATCACCTGTGCCAGTCCCGGTTACCTGCGCCAGCACGGCGTACCGACAAGCCTCGATGACTTGAAACATCACAGGGCGGTGAATTACGTCTCGCGGACCACCGGCAAGCTCTATCCGTTTGAGTTCATGGTCGATGGCGAACTCAAGGAGGTGCCGATCGGGGGCTCGTTGTCGGTGTCCGGCGCCGAAATCTATGCCGCCTCGGCCATCGCCGGCCTGGGCCTGATCCAATGCCCGCATTACCGAATGCAAGAGCAGATCCAGCAGGGCCTGATCCAGGAAGTCCTCCCTGCCACCCCACCACCGTCCATGCCGGTCTCGGTGCTTTATCCGCACAACCGACTCATGTCGCCACGGGTTCGCGTATTCGTGGATTGGGTGGCGGAGGTGTTTGCGCAGGCGCGTTAGTGTGCCCTCCGACTTCCTGGCACTGCAAAACCCTGTGGGAGCGGGCTTGCTCGCGAATGCGTCGGCAAATTCGAAATTTGTGCTGACTGACACACCGCTTTCGCGAGCAAGCCCGCTCCCACACCTGATATGCGAACTTTCAGCCTGACCGAGGCGTCTGTGAAATGTTAGCTTCTGCCACCAGCCGTCCGAACAGAGAGCCTTTTCGATGACCTACACCGCTGCGCAAAACCGCTACGAGTCCATTCCTTACCGCCGCGTCGGTCGCAGCGGTCTGGTGCTGCCGGCGTTGTCGCTGGGGTTGTGGCACAACTTTGGCGACAGTACGCCCATCGACACCCAGCGCGCCTTGCTGCGCACGGCGTTCGACCTGGGGATCAACCACTTCGACCTGGCGAACAACTACGGCCCGCCCTACGGCAGCGCCGAGATCAATTTCGGCCGATTGCTGCGCGAAGATTTCAAGCAGTACCGCGATGAGTTGATCATCTCCAGCAAGGCCGGTTGGGACATGTGGCCGGGGCCTTACGGCCAGGGCGGTGGTTCGCGCAAATACGTGCTGGCCAGCCTCGACCAGAGTCTGCAACGCCTGGGGCTGGACTATGTGGATATCTTCTATTCCCACCGTTTCGACCCCGATACGCCACTGGAAGAAACCGCCAGTGCGCTGGCCACTGCGGTGCAGCAGGGCAAGGCGTTGTACATCGGTATTTCCTCGTATTCCGGGGTGAAGACCCGGGAAATGGCGGCGCTGCTCAAGGAGTGGAAAGTCCCGCTGCTGATCCACCAGCCGGCTTACAACCTGCTCAACCGCTGGGTGGAAAAAGACCTGCTGGACGCCACCGACGAATTGGGTACCGGTGTGATTGCCTTCACCCCGCTGGCTCAAGGCCTGCTGACCGACAAGTACCTCAAGGGCGTTCCGGCCGACGCGCGGGTGAATCGTCCGGGCGGTGGCTCGTTGCAGGCTTCGCACTTGTCAGAGGAGAACCTCGCCCACGTGCGTGCGCTCAATGAGATCGCCCAGCGTCGCGGCCAGAGCCTGGCCCAGATGGCGCTGGCCTGGACCTTGCGTGATCCCCGCGTGACCAGCGCCCTGATCGGCGCCAGCCGGCCGGAGCAGATCATTGAGAACGTCGCGGCCTTGCAGAACCTGAACTTCAGCGCCGAAGAACTGGCCGAGATCGACCGGTTTGCCCAGGAAGGCGGGATCAATCTTTGGGAGAAACCTTCGTCGGCGGAGTAATGAATCAGCCGATCAGCGATGTTCGGCTGAACATACAATCCTGTGACTGGAGATGATCTGTGGCGAGGGGATTTATCCCCGCTGGGCTGCGAAGCGGCCCCCCCCAAGCAGCCAACTGGATCAACCTGATACACCGCATGCTCAGGTTTAGGGCTGCTTCGCAGCCCAGCGGGGATAAATCCCCTCGCCACAAGAGCAATTCAGATCCAGTGCCTTACTTGAAAAACGGCACATCCCCCAACACCGTCGCCCGGTGCATCACCCGCCGGGCGGGGCGGTAGTCGTCCACGGCAAAATGCTGGGTGACGCGGTTGTCCCAGAACGCCACGTCGTTGACCTGCCAACGCCAGCGCAGGGTGAACTCCGGGCGAGTGGCGTGGGCAAAGAGCAGTTTCAGGATCGCCTCGCTTTCGGTCTCCGACAGTTCGTTGATGCGCGTGGTGAAGCCTTCATTGACGAACAGCGACCGACGCCCGCTCACCGGATGGGTGCGGATCACCGGGTGGGACAGCGGCGGGTTTTTCCGTCGTGCTTGTTCCCAGCGTTCCAGGTCCTCGGCGGTGTTACCAAACCGTTCCAATGGAAAGGAACGGGTGAAGTCATGAGTCGCCGTCAGGCCTTCCAGCAAGTGTTTCAACGGTGTCGACAAGGCTTCGTAGGCGGCGATGCCGCTGGCCCACAAGGTATCGCCGCCCACCGTCGGCAGCAGTTTGGCGCTGAGCACCGCGCCCAGGGCGGGCGTCGGGAGGAAGGTCACGTCGGTGTGCCACACGGCGTTGTCGCGGACATCGGTGACGGCGGTGTCGAGCACCAATACTTCAGGCTGCTCCGGCACGTTGGGGTAGATCGGGTGAATGTGCAGGTCACCAAAATAGGCGGCGAAACGCGCTTGCTGCGTCGGCTCGATTGGTTGGTCGCGAAAGAACAGCACCTGATGCTCAAGCAGGGCCTGCTCGATGACATCACGATGTTCCGAGCTCAGTGGCTGGCTAATATCGATCCCGCTGATCTGCGCGCCAAGGGCGATGCTCAAAGGGGTAATGATCGGGCGGCTCATTGTCGTGTTCTCGCGGTGGGGCGCCGAATGGACGGCGTGGTCATTGGGTCTCAATGGGTCTGGCCGTGCCAGGGCACCAGTTTGCGTTGCAGGGCGCGCAAGCCCATTTCCATGGCGAAGGCGATCAGTGCGATCACCAGGATCCCCAGCACCACCACATCGGTGACCAGGAACTGCGCCGCTGACTGCACCATGAACCCCAGGCCGCTGGTGGCGGCAATCAGCTCGGCGGCCACCAACGTCGACCAACCTACGCCCAGGCCAATGCGAATACCGGTGAGGATGTCCGGCAGGGCACTGGGCACGATCACATGGCGAATCAACTGTGCCCGTGTGGCGCCCAGCGATTGGGCCGCGCGCAGCTTGGCCCGGTCGACGGTGCGCACGCCGGTGGCGGTGGCAATGGCGATTGGGGCGAAGATCGCCAGGTAGATCAGCAGTACCTTCGACAACTCGCCGATGCCGCACCAGATCACGATCAACGGCAGGTACGCCAACGGTGGAATCGGCCGGTAGAACTCGATCAACGGATCGAGCACGCCGCGCGCGATGCGGTTGGCGCCAATGGCGATGCCCACCGGCACCGCCGTCAGCACTGCGAACAACAGGCCCAGGCCGATGCGTTCAAGGCTGGCGGCCAAGTGTTGCCAGAGAGTGGAGTCCATGTAGCCATGGGTCACCAGCAACCAGCCTTTTTGCAGCACGGCCGACGGCGGGGGCAGGAACAGTGGTTCGATCAGACCGCTGGCGGTGACGGCCCACCAGGCTGCCAGCAAGGCGATCAAGGTCAAGCCACTGATCCAGCGCGTACTCAGATGGGGTCTCAAGTCGCTGGCCGTGGGCTTGTTCGCCGCATCACTGATCACGGCTGGAATTTCGTAGCTGCTCATGCGCGCTCCTGGGGTCGAGTGGCGCTGCGTTGGGAGAACACTTTGGCGAGCACATGCTCGCGGGTTTCGATGAAGCGCGGGTCGGACTTGATCGACCGCGCCGACTCCCCTGCCTCGTAGCGCTGACCGAAATCCAGGCTCAGGCGCTCGACGATCTGCCCCGGGTTCGGTGCCAGCAGAATCAAGTCAGTGGCAAGGAAGACGGCTTCTTCAATGTCATGGGTGATCAGAAACACCGGCTTGGCGGTGCGCTGCCAGACCTGCAGCAACAGTTCCTGCATCTGCTCACGGGTGAAGGCGTCCAGCGCACCGAAGGGTTCGTCCATCAACAGCACACGCGGGTCGGCCGCCAATGCCCGGGCCAGGCCGACGCGTTGCTTCTGGCCGCCGGAGAGCTGCCAGACGCGGCGTTGCTCGAAACCGGCCAGGTCCACGAGGGCAAGCATTTCCCGGGCGCGAGCCTCACGCTTTTGCTTGGCGACCCCGGCCAGTTCCAGGCCGAACCCAACGTTTGCCAGCACGTCCTGCCAGGGCAGCAGCGCATCATCCTGGAACACCACGCCGCGCTCGGCGCTCGGGCCCTTGACCGGCGTACCGTCGAGGGTGATCTGCCCGGCGCTGGGCTCGACGAACCCGGCAATCAGGTTCAACAGCGATGTCTTGCCACTGCCGGACGGGCCAAGGGCAACCAGCAACTGCTTCGGCCCCAGGGTCAGGGAAATATCCGCCAGCACCGGTTCCGCCGCGCCGGGGTACTGTGCGCTGATGCGCTCCAGCTGTAGCAAGGCCATCGCCTGTCTCCCTTTTTTGATCAGTGAGTGATGTATTTGGCGCTGACGTAAGGCGCGTAGTCCGGCAGTACGGCGTCGACCTTGCCTTGCTCTTTGAGGAACGCGGCGGTGTCGGTGATGGCTTGGGTGGTCGGTGTGCCAAGACTCACGACCTGATCGGCCGCCAGGGGAAAGACGTTGCCTTGCAGCAACAGCGGGATATCACTGGCCTTGGCGCCGGAGAGCTTCACCAGTTTGTCGACATTGGACGCATCGGCCAGCCAGGCTTTTGGGTCCTTGCGGTACTGGGCGTAGGCGTCCAGGGTGACTTTGGCGAAGGCGGTGACAATTTCAGGATGCTTCTGGGCGAAGTCCTTGCGCACGATCCAGGCATCGAAGGTTGGTGCGCCGAACTTGGCCAGTTCCGCGGAGGTGATCAGCACCTTGCCGTTTTCCTTGGCCACGCCCAGGGCCGGGTCCCAGACGTACGTGGCATCGATGTCGCCGCGCTTCCAGGCGGCGATGATGGCCGGTGGCGCCAGGTTGAGCACGGTGACTTTCGACGGGTCGATGTTCCAATGCTTCAACGCGGCGAGCAGGCTGTAGTGCCCGGTGGACACGAACGGCACGGCGATCTTCTTGCCGATCAGATCTTGCGGGGAATTAATGCCGGAGCCATCACGAACCACCAAGGCCTCGGCGGCGCCGATCTGGGTGGCGATGAGGAAGGTTTCCACCGGGACCTGGCGGGTGATTGCGGCCGTCAATGGGCTGGAGCCGAGGTAGCCGATCTGCACGTCGCCCGAGGCGATGGCGCTGATGACATCGGCGCCGTTGTCGAACTTGCGCCAGTCGATCTTGGCTTGGGTGGCTTTTTCATAGGCGCCATCGGCCTGGGCGACTTTGGCCGGGTCGACGGTGGTCTGGTAAGCGACGGTCAGGTCGACCGCCTGGGCAAAAAGACTCGTTGCGGCCAGGGAGGCGGCCGCGAGAAGGCGAAGGGGGAAACGCAAAGACATGGAAAATCTCCTCAACAGGCCGCCGGATGTTCGGCGTTGGAGGAGACTAAATGATCTAAGAATTGGAAAATAAATAACTTTTTCGAATGAGCTTATTTTCGAAAAAATCTATTGAAGACGGCTCGGAGCCCTTGTGGCAAGGGAGCTTGCTCCCGCTCGGCTGCGTAGCAGCCGTAAAAGGGGCCTGCTTTGCAGTCCAGCGGGAGCAAGCTCCCTCGCCACAAAAAGCCGTCTTCGTCAAAGAGGGCTCAGTTGCTGATCGCCAGGATGCTCGCCTGATACGAACCCACGAACACATCGAAATCCCCCACCTCGTTCTGCTCCAGCTCGGCTTGCTGGACCAGTGATTCCCGGGCGGTTGCTTCGAAGGCTGTCTGCTCCTGGGCAGGCAACGGCTCGGCGCGGAAGAATTCGGCGTGGGCCTTGCTTTGGCGCAGGGAGAACTGGGCGAAGCTTTCCTGGTGTTCGGCCATCGCGGCCAGCACCTGGGCGGAGGGCGTCAGGGACGGATCGCGGACTTTCGCCAATTGCGCGTCCAGCGCCTGGCGATGGGCATCGCCACCTTGGCTCTGGTCGAGCAGCGAGGCCAGCGGGGCGATTTTTTCCAGCAATTCCACGGCCCAGGCCTGCATGTCCACCGCTTGACCCTGGCGCTGCAATTGCAGGCCTGGCTTGCGACCTTCCTTGACCACGGTCAGGAAGTTGCTCGTGGCGTTGCCGCATTCGTTGTTTTCCAGCTGCGGGCTGTCATTGAGGCCGCAATACAGCAGGAACGCATCGAGGAAGCGCGACTCGGTGAGGTCGATGCCCATCGGCAGGAACGGGTTGATGTCCAGGCAACGCACTTCGACGTACTGGATACCCCGGGCCATCAAGGCCTGGATCGGCCGCTCTCCGGTGTAGGTCACGCGTTTGGGGCGGATGTTGGAGTAGTACTCGTTTTCGATCTGCAAGATGTTGGTATTGAGCTGCACCCACTCGCCGTTCTGGTGAGTGCCGACTTCGACGTACGGCGCGTAGGGCGTTGCCACCGCTTTGCGCAGGCTGTCGGTGTAGCTCGCCAGGTCGTTGTAGCAAGGCGTGAGCCCTGCCTGGGCGTTGCTCTGGTAACCCAGGTCGCTCATGCGCAGGCTGGTGGCGTAGGGCAGGTACAAGGTGTCCGGGTCCAGTTGTTCCAACTGGTGCGGGCGGCCCCGCAGGAAACCGATGTCCAGGGCCGGCGAGGCACCGAACAGGTACATGAGCAACCAGCTGTAGCGGCGGAAATTACGGATCAGCGCGATATAGGCCGACGACTGGAAGTCACGGTCGCTCACTTCGGCCGCTTCGTTCTGGCGGAGCAGGGGCCAGAGTTTTTCCGGCAGGGAAAAGTTGTAGTGGATCCCGGCAATGCATTGCATGGTCTTGCCGTAGCGCAGGGCCAGGCCCTTGCGGTAGACGTACTTGAGCCGGCCGATGTTCGAGGTGCCGTAATACGCGATAGGGATGTCCTCTTCCGCCGGCAGCGGGCACGGCATCGACGGGCTCCACAAGTACTCGTCGCCAAGTTTGCTGTAGGCAAACCGGTGGATCTTGTCGAGGCTGCGCAGGGTATCGGCCGGGTTGGCCAGGGCCGGCGTGATGAACTCCAGCAGCGACTCGGAATAGTCGGTAGTGATCTGTTCGTTGGTCAGCGCCGAACCCAGGGCCTTGGGATGCGGGGTCTGCGCCAGACGTCCATCGTCCGTGACGCGCAGGCATTCACGCTCGATGCCATGCAGGCACTGTTCGAGCAGGGAGAGGTTGGCGCGCTCGCCGAGCAGGGCCAGGCGGCGGTTTAAAAGGTCGCTCAAGTTGAATTCCTTCACGCGTCAGTCGCCCCAATATGGGGGTGGGCAAGACGGTCTACAAGGGTGAAGTTAAAACTGGCGTTTTCGCCTGGTTTTCGTGCCAAAGACTCGCCACCGCAACCCCACTGTGGGAGCGAGCTTGCTCGCGATGGCGGTGGAGCAGTCAATAACGAGCCAACTGACATACCGCTATCGCGAGCAAGCTCGCTCCCACAGGGAAGTTCGATGCCGCATTCATGGCGTCGAAATTAACTCAAATCGATGACAGGGAGCTATAGGACAGCGAACGTGCCTTGCGCTTTTGCGACCAGTTTGTCGCCTTGCATCACCTCGGCCTCGACCACCAGCGTGCGCCGACCGGGGTGGATGACCCGGGCGGTGCACAACACGTCGCCGTCGGACACGGCGCGAATGTAGTTGATCTTGCATTCGATGGTCGCGCTCTGCTGGTCAAAGCCATGGACACTGGAACAGGCCAGGCCCATGGCGATGTCCACCAGGCTGAACAGCGCGCCGCCGTGCAGCTTGCCGCCGCGGTTGCGCAACGGCGGCTCAAGGCTCAGGGCGACTTGCGCCACCCCGTCCCCCAGGCTCTGCAGACGGCAGCCGAGCAGCTTGAAGAACGCGCTCTCCACCAACCCGGCTGGCGCGTCCATTAGCGTTTCTTCAACTGCTTGGCGTTGGCGAACAGCGAGGCCATGGCGTTATTGGCCGGGGCCGCCGTGGCGGTTTCCTTGCGCGGCGCGGTGTTTTGCGACTGGCGGGGTGTCGAGCCAGGGCGCGCACCGCGGGCACCGTCGATTTTCTCGCCCGGTGTGTCGCTCATGCGCATCGACAGGCCGACGCGTTTGCGCGGGATGTCGACTTCCATGACCTTCACTTTCACCACATCGCCGGCCTTCACCGCTTCGCGCGGGTCCTTGATGAACTTCTCGGACAACGCCGAGATGTGCACCAGACCGTCCTGGTGCACACCGATGTCGACGAAGGCACCGAAGTTGGTGACGTTGGTCACCACGCCTTCGAGGATCATGCCCGGTTGCAGGTCCTTGAGGTCTTCGACGCCGTCCTGGAACTCGGCGGTCTTGAACTCGGGGCGCGGGTCGCGGCCCGGTTTTTCCAGTTCCTGAAGGATGTCGGTGACGGTGGGCAGGCCGAAGGTTTCGTCGGTGAATTTCTTCGGGTCCAGGCGCTTGAGGAACGCGGCATCACCGATCAGCGAGCGGATGTCGCGGTCGGTCTGGGCGGCGATGCGTTGCACCAGCGGGTAGGCTTCAGGGTGGACAGCCGAAGAGTCCAGTGGGTTGTCGCCGTTCATGACCCGCAGGAAGCCGGCGGCCTGTTCGAAGGTTTTTTCACCCAGGCGCGGGACTTTCTTCAACGCGGCGCGGGTCTTGAACGCGCCATGTTCGTCACGGTGGGTGACGATGTTCTGCGCCAGCGTGGCGTTCAGGCCGGAGATCCGCGCCAGCAGCGCCACCGAAGCGGTGTTCACGTCCACGCCCACGGCGTTCACGCAGTCCTCCACCACCGCGTCCAGGCCGCGCGCCAGTTTCAGTTGGGAAACGTCGTGCTGGTACTGGCCGACACCGATGGATTTGGGGTCGATCTTCACCAGCTCCGCCAGTGGATCCTGCAGGCGACGGGCGATGGACACCGCGCCACGGATCGACACGTCGAGGTCGGGGAATTCCTTGGAGGCCAGCTCCGAGGCCGAGTAAACCGAAGCGCCGGCCTCGGAGACCATGACCTTGGTCATTTTCATGGCCGGGTATTTCTTGATCAGCTCGGCGGCCAGTTTGTCGGTCTCGCGGCTGGCGGTGCCGTTGCCGATGGCGATCAGATCCACCGAATGCTTGGCGCACAGGGCGGCGAGCACGGCGAGGGTCTGGTCCCACTTGTTGTGTGGCACGTGCGGGTAGACCGTGGCGTGGTCCAGCAGTTTGCCGGTGGAATCAACTACCGCCACCTTGCAACCGGTGCGCAGGCCCGGGTCCAGGCCCAGGGTGGCGCGCGGGCCGGCCGGTGCGGCCAGCAGCAGGTCGTGCAGGTTGTGGGCGAATACGTTGATCGCCTCGGTCTCGGCGTTGTCGCGCAACTCGCCCAGCAGGTCGGTTTCCAGGTGGGTGTAGAGCTTGACCTTCCAAGTCCAGCGCACCACTTCAGCCAGCCATTTGTCGGCGGCGCGGTTCTGGTTCTGGATGCCGAACTGCTGGCCGATCATGCCTTCGCACGGGTGCATGGTGCCGGGCAATTCTTCACCGACCTTCAGCGCGGAGCTGAGGATGCCTTCGTTGCGTCCGCGGAAAATCGCCAGTGCGCGGTGGGACGGCATGCTCTTGAGCGGTTCGTCGTGTTCGAAGTAGTCGCGGAACTTCGCGCCTTCCTCTTCCTTGCCGGCGATTACCCGGGCGCTGAGGATGGCTTCCTGTTTGAGGAAGTTGCGCAGTTTTTCCAACAGGTTGGCGTCCTCGGCGAAACGCTCCATGAGGATGTACTTGGCACCCTCCAGCGCCGCCTTCACGTCCGCCACGCCTTTTTCGGCATCGACGAAGCGCGCGGCTTCGGTTTCCGGGGCCAGGGTCGGGTCGTTGAACAGGCCGTCGGCCAGCTCGCCGAGGCCGGCTTCCAGGGCGATCTGGCCCTTGGTGCGGCGCTTTTGCTTGTAGGGCAGGTACAAGTCTTCGAGACGAGTCTTGGTGTCGGCCAGCTTGATGTCGCGCTCGAGTTGCGGGGTCAGCTTGCCCTGCTCCTGGATGCTGGCCAGGATGCTGATGCGCCGTTCGTCGAGTTCTCGCAGGTAGCGCAGGCGCTCTTCCAGATGCCGCAATTGGGTGTCATCGAGGCTGCCGGTCACTTCTTTCCGGTAACGGGCGATGAAAGGCACCGTGGAACCTTCATCGAGTAGCGCGACGGCCGCTTCGACCTGTTGTGGGCGTACACCGAGTTCCTCGGCGATGCGGCTGTTGATGCTGTCCATAAAACCACCTGAAAAATTGTGAAATCAGGCTCGCCACCACAGAAACCGGGCTCGGCGAGACTGGTTGAGCGGCCTGGCATGCGCCGCTGCCTGGGTCAAAAGGCTGCCTGTTGACCCGCGAAATTCAAAAAGTACTGCCTGGCCAACGCTAAAAAATGGCACGCCGGGATCACGATCCGGCATTCCCTGGCACAAAAGGCCGGGCATTATAACCAGCGTTCCGTCCTGAGGGGGTGACAGGGTCTGTAGGCTTGATACCCGGATTTGTGGAGATAGAGGAAAAATCTGCTAACAATGCACACGGTGCGTATAACGGCAGCTAGGCCATAATGCGCGCCGAGATCAAAGGAGCTTCCTATGAGCAGCACAGCACAAACTGCTGAAGGCGAAAAAATTCTTATTGTTGACGATGATCCGGGGCTGAGCAGCCTGCTGGAACGCTTTTTCGTCAGCAAGGGCTACCGCGCCCGCACCGTACCGAACACCGAGCAAATGGATCGGTTGCTGGCCCGTGAAGTGTTCAACTTGGTGGTACTCGACCTGATGCTGCCCGGTGAAGACGGCCTGACCGCCTGCCGCCGCCTGCGCGGCGCCAACAACCAGATCCCGATCATCATGCTCACCGCCAAGGGCGACGAGTTGAGCCGTATCAAGGGCCTTGAACTGGGCGCCGACGATTACCTGGCCAAGCCGTTCAACCCCGACGAGCTGATGGCCCGCGTCAAGGCGGTGCTGCGTCGTCAGTCGGCGCCGGTGCCTGGCGCGCCGGGCAGCGAAGACGAAAGCGTGACCTTCGGCGACTATGAACTGTCCCTGGCCACCCGCGAGCTCAAGCGCGGCGATGAGGTCCACATGCTCACCACCGGTGAGTTCGCCGTGCTCAAGGCCCTGGTGATGAACGCCCGTCAGCCGCTGACCCGCGACAAGCTGATGAACCTGGCCCGTGGTCGTGAATGGGATGCGCTGGAGCGTTCCATCGACGTGCAGATTTCCCGCCTGCGCCGGATGATCGAGCCTGATCCTTCCAAGCCGCGGTATATCCAGACCGTGTGGGGCGTGGGTTACGTGTTCGTGCCGGATGGCGCCGCCAGCAAGTGATCGGCGATTTGTAGGAGCGGGTGGTCTGGCCGGTTGAAATGTCTTCTTCCAGGCGACTCGCGGTCTGTCATTGTGCGAGCATCGCTCGCTCCTGCAAGTGTGTAGCGGTTATTCATGAAAACCCCCGTTTGGTTCCCCCAGAGTTTCTTCTCCCGCACCCTCTGGCTGGTGCTGATCGTCGTGCTCTTCTCCAAGGCACTGACGTTGGTGTACCTGCTGATGAACGAGGACGTGCTCGTGGACCGGCAGTACAGCCACGGCGTTGCCTTGACCCTGCGGGCGTATTGGGCGGCGGACGAAACCAACCGGGCGAAAATTGCCGAGGCGGCGACTCTGATCCGTGTCGTTGGCGCCGGCGTGCCGGAGGGTGAGCAGCACTGGCCCTACAGCGAGATCTATCAACGCCAGATGCAGGCCGAACTGGGCGCCGATACCGAGGTGCGATTGCGCATGCACTCGCCGCCGGCGCTTTGGGTGCGGGCCCCGAGCCTGGGGGACGGCTGGCTGAAAGTGCCGTTGTACCCGCATCCGCTGCGCGGCCAGAAAATCTGGAACGTGCTTGGCTGGTTCCTGGCCATCGGCCTGCTGTCGACGGCGTCGGCGTGGATCTTCGTCAGCCAGCTCAACCAACCGTTGAAACGCCTGGTCTACGCTGCCCGCCAGCTGGGTCAGGGACGCAGCGTGCGACTGCCCATCAGCGATACGCCCAGCGAGATGACCGAGGTCTACCGCGCCTTCAACCAGATGGCCGAGGATGTGGAACAGGCCGGGCGGGAGCGCGAACTGATGCTCGCGGGCGTCTCCCATGACCTGCGCACGCCGCTGACCCGGCTGCGGTTGTCGCTGGAGTTGATGGGCGAACATACCGACCTGACCGACGAGATGGTCCGCGACATCGAGGACATGGACGCGATTCTCGACCAGTTCCTGGCGTTCATTCGCGACGGTCGTGATGAATCCGTGGAGGAGGTGGACCTCAGCGAGCTGGTGCGGGAAGTGGTTGCGCCCTATAACCAGAACGACGAGAAAGTGCACCTGCGCCTGGAGCCGATCCAGCCGTTCCCGTTACGCCGGGTGTCGATGAAACGTTTGCTGAACAACCTGATCGGCAATGCCCTGAACCATGCCGGTGCTGGCGTCGAAGTCGCGGCCTATGTCTCCGGCGACACCAGCGCGCCCTACGTGGTGCTGAGCGTCATGGACCGTGGCGCCGGCATCGATCCCTCGGAGCTGGAAGCCATTTTCAACCCCTTCACCCGGGGTGATCGCGCCCGGGGTGGGAAAGGCACGGGGCTGGGCCTGGCCATCGTCAAGCGCATCGCCTCGATGCACGGCGGCAACGTCGAGCTGCGCAACCGCGCCGGTGGCGGGCTGGAGGCCCGGGTACGGTTGCCGTTGGGCTTGATGCTGCCTCGGGATGCGGTGTAGCGATCTCTCTCAAGTAAGACAGAGAACTTTGTGGGAGCGGGCCCTGTGGGAGCCGAGCTTGCTCGCGATGGCGGTGTGTCAGTCAAGATCAACTTTACTGATTCACCGCCATCGCGAGCAAGCTCGGCTCCCACAAAAGCTCGCTCCCACAGGGTCTTGTATTGAGTCAGCCCTTGCCCTTGGTCCGGGTCATGTTCGGCCCGCCATTCTTTTCCAGGTGCTCGATGATGATCCCCGCCACGTTCTTGCTCGTGGTGGTCTCGATGCCTTCCAGGCCCGGCGAGGAGTTGACCTCCATCACCAGCGGCCCGTGATTGGAGCGCAGGATATCCACGCCGGCCACGGCAAGGCCCATGACTTTTGCGGCCCGCAGGGCGGTCATGCGTTCTTCCGGGGTGATCTTGATCAGGCTGGCGCTACCACCGCGATGCAGGTTGGAGCGGAACTCACCGGGCTTGGCCTGGCGCTTCATCGAGGCAATCACTTTGTCGCCGACCACGAAGCAGCGAATATCCGCGCCACCGGCTTCCTTGATGTATTCCTGGACCATGATGTTCTGCTTCAGACCCATGAACGCTTCGATCACCGACTCCGCCGCCGTCGCGGTTTCACACAGGACCACGCCGATGCCCTGGGTGCCTTCCAGCACCTTGATCACCAGCGGTGCGCCGTTGACCATCGCGATCAGGTCGGGAATGTCGTCGGGGGAGTGGGCGAAACCGGTGACTGGCAGGCCGATCCCGCGCCGCGACAGCAGTTGCAGCGAGCGTAGTTTGTCCCGGGAGCGGGCGATGGCCACCGACTCGTTGAGGGGAAACACCCCCATCATTTCGAACTGGCGCAACACCGCGCAACCATAGAACGTCACCGATGCGCCGATGCGGGGGATCACCGCGTCGAACCCTTCCAGCGGCTTGCCACGATAATGGATCTGCGGCTTGTGGCTGGCGATGTTCATGTAGGCGCGCAGGGTATCGATCACCACCATTTCGTGGCCTCGTTCGGTCCCGGCTTCAACCAGGCGACGAGTGGAATACAGACGCGGATTACGCGACAGCACAGCGATCTTCATGCAACACCTGTGGCAGAGGTAGTGGACACCGGGAATACCGGCTTTTCTTGAACGTATTTGGTACCCGGATTGACCACCAGTTGGCCGTCGATCAAGGCTTTGGAACCCAGTAACAGGCGATATCGCATGGATTTGCGGCAGGCGAGGGTGAACTCGACCCGCCAGACCCTGTCACCCAGCGCCAACGTGGTGCTGATCACGTAGCGGACCTGAGCGTGGCCGTTGGAACTCTTTATGGTCTTGCGCGCCACCAGCGGGGCTTCGCAGCGACGATGGCGCAACTGCACCACCGTGCCGAGGTGCGCCGTGAAGCGCACCCACTTTTCGCCATCGCGCTCGAACGGCTCGATGTCAGTGGCATGCAGGCTGGAGGTGCTGGCTCCGGTGTCGATTTTTGCCCGCAGGCCCGCGACTCCCAGGTCCGGGAGCGCCACCCACTCGCGCAGACCGACAACGGTCAAATGGTCAAAAGTCTTCAATAAAAAAACCTGCGATCAGTGCATCGGATCGTGGACTCCGCGAATCGCGGTATTCACGCAGAATAATCACAAAATGGCGACAGTTATCTACGCACTTGTGTGTGCTTGTAACCGATTCCGACCCAGGCGATAGGTGCGGCGCCGGTTTGGCGGGCATTCTATCTGTCGGGTCGGATTCGTGCGCCCGACAAAAACGGTAGTACAGTTCCGGCTATCGGCAGAAAGAGGAATGGCAGTGGCACAAAAAAAGGAAGAGGACGACAAGGTTCGTCTCGATAAATGGTTGTGGGCGGCGCGCTTCTACAAGACGCGGGCCCTGGCCAAGACCGCCATCGAAAGCGGCAAGGTCCATCACCGGGGAGAGCGTTGCAAGCCGGGCAAGGAGCCCCGCATCGGCGATGAGTTCGTCATCCGCACCGGGTTCGATGAAAAGACCGTGGTGGTCGAGGCCCTGTCGATCGTGCGTCGCGGTGCACCTGAAGCGCAGGCGCTGTATCGCGAAACCGAGGCCAGCATCGCCAAGCGCGAAACCGCCGCCGCGCAACGCAAGGCCGGCGCCCTGGGTGTCAGCACTGACGGCAAGCCGAGCAAGAAGCAGCGCCGGGACCTGTTCAAGTTTCATGGCAGCAACAGCGAATAAGGCACCGGCCATTGGAGATCATCCGTGGCGAGGGAGCTTGCTCCCACTCGGTTGCGTAGCGACCGTAAGATTTTGGGGCTGCTGCGCAGCCCAGCGGGAGCAAGCTCCCTCGCCACAATGTGTCAGGCCACACATTCAGATGAGTTGGCAGCGCCTTCCCGTCAGAAAACCCCGCCTTGCTTGGAACCCACCCGGAATGGCCATAAAATGCCCGCCATCATTTGTCATCACCTCAGATACCAGACCTTATGACTGATTTACCGGATACCGACTTCACCCAACGTTTCATCTTCGATGACAGCGACGCCCGTGGCGAGCTAGTGGCGTTGGAGCGTAGCTACGCCGAAGTCCTTGCCAAGCACCCCTATCCGGAGCCGGTCGCACAGCTGCTCGGCGAGCTGATGGCGGCTGCGGCGTTGCTGGTGGGCACCTTGAAGTTCGATGGCTTGTTGATTCTTCAGGCCCGCTCCGATGGCCCGGTGCCGTTGCTGATGATCGAGTGCTCCAGCGAGCGCGAAATCCGCGGCCTGGCCCGTTATGACGCCGAACAGATCGCGCCCGACGCGACCCTGGCCGACATGATGCCCAATGGCGTGTTGGCCCTGACGGTCGATCCGACCCAAGGCCAGCGTTACCAGGGCATCGTCGATCTGGACGGCGCAACCCTGGCCGATTGCTTCACCAACTACTTCGTCATGTCCCAGCAGACCAATACCCGGTTCTGGCTCTACGCCGACGGGCGGCGCGCGCGGGGTTTACTGTTGCAACAACTGCCCGCCGATCGCCTGCGCGACCCGGAAGAACGTGACGCCAGCTGGCAGCACATCACCGCTCTGGCCAGTACCTTGAGCGCCGATGAGCTGCTGAGCCTGGACAACGAAACCGTGTTGCATCGCCTCTATCACGAGGAGCAGGTACGCTTGTTCGACGGCCAGCCGTTGCGCTTCCAATGCAGCTGCTCTCGTGAACGTTCCGGCAATGCGCTGGTCAGTCTGGGTCTGGAAGATGCGCAGCAACTGGTGATCGAGCATGGTGGCGCCATCGAGGTCGACTGCCAGTTTTGCAACGAGCGCTACCTGTTCGACGCGGCCGACATCGCTCAATTGTTCGCCGGTGCGGGTGTCGACACACCGTCAGATACTCGACACTAAAACGGTTCAGCGCAGGTAAATCTCCTGGCAAACGCCGGATTTACGCCGTACTGACGGGAGGGCCCTACTTTTTTTGGGCTTTTCTGGCATAATCCGGCCCACTTTTTTCGGGTAGTAGTGCGCGACTTCCTACTACAAAACGTTTGGAGCACTCGGCCACGGGCCGACGGGGAATCTCATGACGCAAGCCAATAACGCCGTGTACACCGATCTGAGTGTCGATGAACTGGTCAAAGAAGCCCTGAATCGCGGTGAAGGCGAGCTTGCCGATACTGGCGCGCTGGTTGTTCGTACCGGTCATCGTACCGGTCGCTCGCCAGTCGACCGTTTCATTGTGGAAGAGCCAACCACCCAGGACGCCATCGCCTGGGGCCCGATCAACCGCAAGTTCCCGGCCGACAAATTCGATGCCCTGTGGAACCGCGTCGAAGCCTATCTGGGCGAGCGCGAGCGTTTTGTCTCCCACGTGCATGTAGGTTCCGATCCTGCGCACTACCTGCCGGTCAAGATGACCACCGAGACGGCGTGGCACAACCTGTTTGGCCGCTGCCTGTTCATCAACCCCGAGCAATACAACGCCGGCGGCAAGGACGAGTGGCAGATCCTCAACGCGCCGAATTTCGTTTGCGAGCCTGAGCGCGACGGCACCAACTCCGACGGCACCGTGATCATCAATTTCGCGGCCAAGAAAGTGCTGATCGCCGGCATGCGCTACGCCGGTGAAATGAAAAAAGCCCTGTTCTCCGTGCAGAACTTCCTGCTGCCAGCGGTTGACGTGCTGCCGATGCACTGCGCTGCCAACATGGGCGAAGAGGGCGACGTGACCCTGTTCTTCGGCCTGTCGGGCACCGGCAAGACCACCCTGTCCGCCGACGAAAGCCGTTACCTGATCGGTGACGACGAACACGGCTGGGGCGTGGGTGTAGTCTTCAACATCGAAGGTGGCTGCTACGCCAAGTGCATCGACCTGTCCGAGAAGAACGAGCCGGTTATCTGGAAGGCCATCCAGCATGGCGCCGTACTGGAAAACGTTGTCCTGGACCCGGTCACCAAGAAAGCCGACTACGCCGACGATAGCCTGACCCAGAACAGCCGCGCCGCCTACCCGCGTGAGCTGATCGAAAAACGTGCACCGAAGAACCTCGGTGGCGAGCCAAACGCCGTGATCTTCCTGACCTGCGACCTGACCGGCGTACTGCCGCCGGTGTCGATCCTCAGCGAAGAACAAGCCGCCTACCACTTCCTGTCCGGCTACACCGCACTGGTGGGCTCGACCGAAATGGGTTCGGGCAGCGGCATCAAGTCGACCTTCTCCACCTGCTTCGGCGCCCCGTTCTTCCCGCGTCCAGCCGGTGAGTACGCTGAGCTGCTGATCAAGCGCATCCGCGGTTTCGGCTCCAAGGTCTACCTGGTCAATACCGGTTGGACCGGCGGTGGCTACGGCGTTGGCAAGCGCTTCAACATCCCGACCACCCGTGCGGTGATCGCAGCCATCCAGAGCGGCGCGCTGATCGGTGCTGAAACCGAACACCTGGACATCATCAACCTGGACGTGCCACTGGCTGTTCCGGGCGTCGAGACTGGCCTGTTGAACCCACGCAACACCTGGGCCGACAAAGCTGCCTACGACGAAGCGGCCAAGGCACTGGCCGGTCTGTTCACCGAGAACTTCAAGAAGTTCGACGTGAGCGACGCGATCAAGGCTGCGGGTCCGCAGCTGTAAGGCTTGGTTGTTGAATGAAAAACCGCCCTTTATGGGCGGTTTTTTATGGGCGGTTAGTTATGTGTGCAGGGCTGGAAACTGCCATTATTCCAGCTGAAAATCGAGCCAGACAGCCAGAATAATGCCACTTAAGGTGCTCAAGTCACCTCATTCTCCTCCACTTCCCGCGTGTCCCATCTCTGCGCCTTGATTGCCTTGTAAAGCATGCCGATGGTCAGTGGCATCTTGTTCCCCCGGCCCTTGGCCCTGCGTTTTTGAAACACATCGAACCCTTCAGGTTGAAAATAGCGGTAGGCGTCGTAGTCGATGAGCTCGATGGCGAACCGTTCCTCCAATGCCTCCATCAAGTGGCGGGCATCCGCGCCATCGCAACCCAAGTCGAGATTGATCGCGGTGCCCAGGCGGATCGTCTTGCGCTCCGGTAGGCCGATCTCTTCGTGCAGCAGTTCCATGAGCTGGCGCATGGTGTGATCGTCGGGGAAGTCTGGGGCGAGGTGCATGGCGAGGGTTCCGGGGTATTGGTGCGTGTCCGTCTGGAGGGAAAGTTTAGGGGGAAATCGTTGCTCATTGGAAAAGAAGAAAGATCTCACAGCCGTCTAGGAACCGTCTGCTGAGTAAACCTTTAGTCGCCCGGTAAGGTTTGCCACGCCCTTTCAATGGGTTAAAGACGACCGAGCAAGGGCGAAGCATGACAAAAGGAAAGACTGGTGTTCCGCAGGTCTGGGAGCATTACGGTGGTGATCGGGGCTACAGGATCCTGCGGGACATGACCCCGAGTGAACTGGAGAAAAGAGACGCCGATCAACAGGCCTATGAGGACATGCTCGCCAGGCAAGCGGCGTACATGAGCAAGCGTCTGGTCCAGGTTCGCGAAGCGCCACCTTCAGACTTGAAGGGCTGCGTATTTGCCAAGTCCTGCAAGCTGCCTGATTCGGTGATCGACTACCACAACCCGACCGGTTATATCCCGACTGAAGCCCTGAGGGAGTACGGCCAATTTACCTTGTTGGGTGGGCGTCAGACCGACGACTCAGAGCAAATTCAACTTAAGCGCATCAGCGGGTCGTTGCCGGCAAGCTTCGGCACGTTTGCCTTGGGTAGGACGATGCCGGCCGGCTATAGTGCGGCGGCCGGGGCTGCTGGCGCGGTCACGGCGCCGGTGGCGGCGGGTGTACTGATCGGCCTGGTGGGATTGCTGATGCCCACCAACCTAGGTGACGGTTCGTTGTACACCGAAGAGCAACTGCGCTCCTTGGAGCAGGCTCGTACGCGGGTTCGGTTGCATGTCGAAACCCAGGCTGATGGCACGCTCAAGGGATACGGCTACAACACCCAGACGCGACGTGAGTGGGAAATGATTCCCGTCGTGACGTTCCAGGCTCGCGGCGATCAGCAAGTGGCGGACTTTGGCGATGGGGTGGAGTTGATCTGGACGCCGGCGATCGACCCTTCCGCGACGTTGGGCATCCCAGCGCTGGAGGCCGCGCCACAGGCTCCCCATATCTGGATTTTTCCGCCAACGCTTGCGGCGGACAGCATCATCGTAAACCCGATTTATCCACCTGAGTACAAGGATTTCATTCTTGTGTTTCCGGCGGATTCTGGGGTTTCGCCGTTATATGTCGTGTATGGCGCTTCTGATCACAAATATTACCCGACTCCGAAAGGTGTACTTCCTGCGTTCCCTGACCTCGTTCGCGGTCGGTCAAAAACTCCCGTACAAGGAGGTGGAGGATTACGTCCACGTTGGCACGATCGGAAAGGAAATATTTATGAGTGGGACCGGCAGCATGGAGCCCTTGAAAAGTACAACCCGCGTGGAAAACATTTAGGTGAGTTTAATCACATCACGGGCGAACAGACCAAAAAAGCAGATAAGACGAGGGAGGTAGAGCCATGAGCTTTGCTGTATTGGGATTTTATCCCGGCAAGGACGAATTGGTATTTGAGCAGAGCATCAACCTGTCAGCAGAAGACTTGAGGCCTGTGATGCATTGGACTAACAACACTGATCATGTCGGTGCTGACTTCAGGCTTTCTACGAAACAAATTATTGAAATTGGGCGTTTGGCGTCATTTGCTTTTCCCGAAGAGCTTGATCTTTATTTAACGTCGACCGACTGACCAGGCTCGACGGCGAACCTTAACAACCTGCCCGGATTTGTATTGCCTCCTGGCAGGGCCTAGGGGGCTTCTGCCTGTATCACCCCCCCAATCACATGCAAAGACTCAGTCAACCATTGTCCCAGGAGCTCGCCGCGAAGCCGCCTCAAGGTCCATCAACCCTCGGCCATAGGCTTCGCTGTTGGCGTAGATACCTGTGCGGTTGGTTGTCGCCAGCAGGTGTTCGCGCACTTGCTGTGGGCTGAGTTGTGGATAGCGGCTTTGCAGGGCCGCCAAGGCGCCACTGACCAAGGCTGCGGCCGGGGAGGTGCCGGCGGTGTGTACGTAGCGGCCATCCTTGCCCACCGTGAGCAAGCCGGCTTGTACGCCGGCATCACCGCCGGGTACGGCGATGCACCAGGCGGCCGCGACGCCGCAATAATTGGATTTCGCGTTAATGGCACTGCCGTCGTTTTTCAATGCGACGACCGCGATCCAGCCTTTTTCCAGTTCAGGCAAGGCCAGCGGTAAGCCTGGTTCGGCCAGGGGCTCTCGCTTGATTTCGTTGCCGGTCGGGAAGACAAACACTGCGCCGTCCGCGACTAGCTTTCGGGCAACGGCCAGGGCGTCGGGCATCACCTGGTTGTAGCGCGCCTCGTTGATTTCGGTGGCGGGGATGGCGTTGGCCCACGAGTTGTTGAACAGGCGGGCGCCCTTGTCGAAGCCGCTTTGCCAGGACTGCGCGATCTCGCTGTCGAAAAAGAAGGGTTCGTTGTCATCGCCAAAGCGAAAAGGGATCAGCCGGGCATTGAACGCGATGCCGTGTATGCCCTGGTCGTCCTTGTTGGCGGCGAGTATGCCGGCCATTTGCGTGCCATGACCAACGCGGTCAACCGTGCCGGGACGGTTCTCGACGTAATCGAATCCCGGATCACTCAGCCGGCCTTCGAACTCCTTCAGGCCGGTGCTGAGCCCTGAGTCGATCAGCGCCACGGTCACGTCCTGGCCCGTGCCGCCGCGTGCATACAACGCCGAAGCCTTGACCACGGCCAAGCCTCGTTGCGCGTGATATTCCGGGGTTTCGAACACCGCCGGTTCTACGCCGGGTCGTTCGGGAATGGACAGGCAACCGACCAGTAGTGAGGCCGAGGTTATCGCCAGGGCGCGCAGCGCGGAAATTGGGTATGGCATCGTTCGTTCCTTGAACATCGTCTTGAGCACCAGGCCTCCTGGCCTCGATGTAATGCATGAGTTGGACGCGAACCTTAACCTGCAAACGGAAGGGGAACGAGGCATCAAAGTGCCCGGGTTTGTATCACTTCGTGGCAGGGCGCAAGGACGCCGAGGCTGTATCATCCGGTATCGTTTTTGACCCCGACCTTTTCTCGACTCGCTGCGTTGTCCCGCTAGGCTTTGGGCATCGCAGCAGTCAAAGGAGCGACCGCGCATGCACAGCACCCTGGAACAGGTTTTCGGTTATCCACAGTTTCGTCCCGGTCAGGAGGCGGCCATTGGCGCTGTACTGGCCGGTCGGTCGGCGGCGGCCATCTTCCCCACCGGCTCGGGCAAGTCCCTGTGTTATCAATTGCCAGCCTTACTCCTGCCGCACCTGACCCTGGTGGTTTCGCCACTGCTGGCGTTGATGCAGGACCAGTTGGCGTTCCTCAAGCGCCACGGCATCGCGGCGGCCAGTATCGATTCGGCCCAGAGCCGTGACGAAACCAACGACGCCATGGCGCGGGCCCGTTCGGGTGAGCTGAAAATCCTGATGATTTCCGTGGAGCGCCTGAAGAACGAGCGTTTTCGCAATTTCCTGCAGCAGGTGCCGATCTCGTTGTTGGTGGTGGACGAGGCCCACTGTATTTCGGAATGGGGGCATAACTTCCGACCTGACTACCTCAAGCTCCCCGATTACCAGCACCAGTTCAACATTCCCCAGGTATTGCTGCTGACGGCTACCGCGACACCCAAGGTCATCGCCGACATGCAGGCGAAATTCGCCATTGCCGCCGCCGATGTGGTGACGACCGGCTTCTACCGACCGAACCTCAATCTGCTGGTCGAGCCCGTGCGGGGTGCCGATAAGCGCGAACGGCTGGTGCAGTGGTTGGGCGAGCGTACCGGGCAGCCGAGCATCGTCTACGTCACCTTGCAGCGAACCGCCGAGCAGATCGCCGAACACCTGGGCCGGCACGGTATCGAGGCCGAGGCCTATCACGCCGGTTTGCCCCATGACCAACGTGAAGCCATCCAGCGGCGATTCATGGGTGGGCAATCCAATTGCATCGTCGCGACCATCGCTTTCGGCATGGGCATCGACAAGAGCGACATTCGCAACGTCGTGCACTTCGACCTGCCCAAGTCCATCGAAAACTACAGCCAGGAGATCGGCCGTGCCGGACGGGATGGGCAGCCGTCCGATTGCCTAGTGCTGGCCAACCGCGACAGCCTCAATGTGCTGGAAAATTTTGTGTATGGCGATACGCCGGAGCTTGCAGGCATTCGTTGCGTGCTCGATGAACTGAAGGCTGCCGCCGCCGATGGGCAATGGGAGTTCTTGCTGGGCCCGCTGGCGGATCAGAGCAACGTCCGGCAATTGCCGCTCAAGACGTTGTTGGTCCAGTTGGAGTTGCGCCGGTTGATCGCGCCGCGCTATGCCTATTTCGCGGAGTATCGCTTCAAGTACCTGACCGAGCCGCACGAGCTGCTGGAGCGCTTCGAAGGTGAGCGAAGGGACTTTGTCGCGGCCATCATCCAGACCTCCAGTCGCGCCCGGGCCTGGGCCACGGTGGATTTCGATGGGATGTACCAGCAGTATCATGCTGAGCGTAATCGCGTGGTCAAGGCGCTGGATTATTTCCAGGAAAAAGGCTGGATCGAGCTGGAAAGCAAGCAGATGACCGAGGTGTACAGCGTGCTGGAAGCGGACCTGGATGTGCCGGTCTTGAGCGCCGAGCTACATGCTTATTTCTCTCGGCATGAACAGGGTGAAATCGCGCGGATCCACGCCATGCTCGAATTGTTCGCCACCGACCGTTGCCTGGGTCATCGCTTGGCGCAGTATTTCGGTGACGACAATGCGCCACGCCCGTGTGGCCATTGTTCGGTGTGCCATGGGCATGTCGCTCGCCTGCCGGAGCCGCCTGCGTTGCCGGCGCTTGTGGATAAAAATTTCGAGGCGCTGTGTGGCGACTTTATCCACAAGCATGAGCAGCACAGCGGCAGCGTGCCGTCTGCCGAGCGCCTGACTCGCTTCCTGTGCGGGATCAGCGTGCCGCTGTTTACCCGATTGAAGGCGCGGAAGATCCCTGGGTATGCCGCACTGGAAGCGTATCCATACGCTGAGGTTCGCCAATGGGCCCAAGCGCACCTGTGAGCTGCATCCATCCGCTGAATGCCCCTCATCACACGAATAAATTTCAAAAACATTCGGCGGCTGACTAAGGTGAAGGCTGTCTTCGGATCGCCAATAAGAGAGCCAACATGAGCCAGACACCTTTCGATATTCAGCGCGCCGCGGTGGTCGGTGCAGGCACCATGGGGCGGGGCATCGTGATGTGCCTGGCCAACGCCGGCGTGGCGGTGCAGTGGGTCGACAACAATCCGCAGATGCTCGAGCAGGCACTGGTCGCCGTGGCCGAGACCTATGCCCATGGCGTACGCCAGGGCCGTATCGACCAGGGTGAGGCCGATGCGCGGATCGTCCGGGTGACACGGGCGGATGATTATGCGGCGATCCGTGACGTGGATCTGGTGATCGAAGCGGTCTACGAAAACCTGGAACTCAAACAGAAAATCTTTCGCGAGCTGGACGGCCTGCTCAAGCCCGAGGCCATCCTGGCGAGCAACACGTCGGCGCTGGACATCGATGCCATCGCCGCCGTCACGCGCAGGCCAGCTCAGGTTCTGGGCCTGCATTTCTTCAGCCCGGCGCACATCATGAAGCTGCTGGAGATCGTTCGCGGCGCACACACCTCCAAAGCGGTGCTGGATGCGGCCCTGGTGCTGGGCAAGCGCATGGGTAAGGTCAGCGTGATATCGGGCAACTGCCATGGCTTCATCGGCAACCGGATGCTTCATCCTTATGTGTTGGAAGCGCGCAAGATGCTGCTGGAGGGGGCGTTCCCCCATCAGGTGGATGCGGCGTTGCAAGGTTTCGGCTTCGCCATGGGGCCGTTTCGCATGTACGACGTCGTGGGCATCGACCTGGAGTGGCGCGCCCGTGAGTTGGCGGGCCAGGGCCAGGATGCGCCCGAGGTGCAGGTGGACAATCGTTTGTGCGAGCTGGGACGGTTCGGCCAGAAAAGCGGCAATGGGTATTATCACTACGAACCGGGTAGTCGACAGGCCGAGCATGATGTCGAGGTCGATGCGCTGGTGCTGCGGGTCAGTGAAACGCTGGGTTTCCAGCGACGCGAGATCGGCCCGGAGGAAATCCTTGAGCGCTGCTTGCTGGCGTTGGTCAACGAGGGGGCGAAGATCCTGCAGGAAGGCATTGCCGAGTCGGCCCACGATATCGACCTGGTCTACCTCAACGGCTACGGCTTCCCTGCGGACAAGGGCGGGCCGATGGCCTGGGCTGACGGGCAGGGGTTGGAAGCCATCCACGCACGCCTGCTGGCGCTTGAAACGAAGCAGGGCGACCAGTGGAAGCCCGCGCGGCTGATCGGCGAGCTGGCGGCGCAGGGCAAGGGATTCGCGCAGGCCTAAGGCCTGGCCACGCTAAGATCATTGAACAACCGTAAAGGACACCTGATGCCCCAACGCAACGAATACCCACACCTGCAGCCCATCACCACGCGCTGGCACGACAACGATGTGTACGGTCACGTCAACAACGTTACCTACTACAGCTTTTTCGATACCGCTGTGAATACCTACCTGATCGAAGTCGGCGGCCTGGATATCCATGATGGAGACGTGGTGGGGTTCGTGGTGAGTTCGGCCTGCGACTACTTCGCCTCGATCGCCTTTCCGGACCGGATTGAAATCGGCCTGCGGGTCGGCAAGCTGGGCAGCAGTTCGGTGCAGTATGAGCTGGCGGTGTTCAAGGCGGGCGAGGAGGAGGCTTGCGCGGCGGGGCGTTTTGTTCACGTATTCGTGGATCGGGCAACGAATCGGCCGGTGGCGATTCCGGATCGGCTGCGCGGGGCATTGGAGCAGTTGGTGGTCTGAAACGAAAAATCGCAGCCTTCGGTCAGACTCTGGGAAGAGCTGCCGTAGGCTGCGATCTTTTACCGGCGGGTAGTTAAAGCCAGCGGTCAGTCATCGTGATAGCGATGCTTATGCTTGTGCTTGCGATGCCCATAGGCATGGCCGCGACCCGGATGGCCGTCGCGATAGTAGCGACGATCACCACGGCGACCTTCATAACGATCGTCGTCATCGTCCTTGCCCATGTAGTTACCCAGGGCGCCACCGGCACCACCGCCCGCTGCCGCACCGATCAGGCTGCCGGTGTTGCCACCGACGCTACGGCCGACCACGTTACCGCCGGCTGCGCCCAGTGCGCCGCCGATCGCCGCTTCGCCGCGGCTGTGTTTGTCTGCACCGACCGCACTACCGCCCGCACCGCCCAGCGCCGCGCCGATAGTGGACCCGGTGTTGCCGCCCAGGGACTGGCCGACGACCGAACCCAAAACCCCGCCCAATGCGCCGCCTACACCTGCTTCGGCAGTACCACCGGCAGAAGCGATGCCACTGGCCAGGCTAAGGGACAACAAGAGAATGGAGGAGAACTTCATAGAGGAGCCTCAAAGGGATGACGGCGCGATCCTGAGGCTGGCTTCGCTTGGTTACAATCGAAATCCGACGAGTAACACGACTTGTGCACAATTCTCTAAGTTATTGTTTTTCGGCGGGAACTTAAGGCAAATCGGCCGGTCTTTAGTTACTTCAGATGGGCCGTTTTCTATGGAAAACGGCCTTTTTTGTGGGCGTTCGAAAAGTACGATGATGGGAGCAACACTGTGTGGGAGCAAAGCTTGCTCGCGACACAGGCGACTCTATTTCTGCAAGACCGCATCGCTTTCATCGCGGGCAAGCCTTGCTCCCACACAACCCAATCTCCTCGCCATGGAACTGTGTGTCAGGCCGACTTGGCCAGGATCAGTCCATTCTCGCTTGCCGCTTCCAGGCGGATCGCAACGAATTTCGAGGTCGGGGTGTGGCTGCCGTCGCCCGTGCTTTCCAGTGGCACCAACGGGTTCACTTCAGGGTAGTAGGCCGCAGCCTGCCCGGCCGGAATGTCAAACGCCAGCAGGGTAAAGCCCTTGACCCGACGTTCGCGACCGTCATCCCAGAGCGAGACGATGTCGGCTTTCTGCCCCGGCTTGAAGCCCAGGCGAATGATGTCCGCTTCGTTGGCGAACAACACGTCACGCTGGCCCTTGACGCCGCGATAGCGGTCATCAAGACCATAGATGGTGGTGTTGTACTGATCGTGGGACCGCATGGATTGCATGATCAGATCGGGCAACTGGCCGGTGGCACGGGTGCGTTCATGCACGAGGTCGGTCGGCAGCAGGTTGGGCTTGAAGTTGGCGCGGCCTGACGGGGTGTTCCAGCGTCGCGAACCGGCGCTGTTGCCCAGATAGAATCCACCGGGGTTCTTCAGCTTTTCGTTGAAGTCCTTGAAGCCGGGTATGGTATCGGCGATCAGGTCGCGGATGCGACTGTAGTCGGCCACCAGCCAGTTCCAGTCCACCGGGCGGCTACCCAGCGTGGCGGCGGCGATGCCGGCGATGATCCACGGTTCGGAGCGCATCTGGTTCGACAGCGGCTGCAACTGGCCGTTGGAAGCATGCACCATGCTGAAGGAGTCCTCCACGGTCACTGCTTGCGCACCTTCGGTTTGCAGGTCGATGTCGGTGCGGCCCAGGCACGGCAGGATCAGCGCGTCCTTGCCGTGCGCCAGGTGGCTGCGATTGAGCTTGGTGCTGATCTGCACCGTCAGGTCGCAATTGGCCAAGGCCTGGAACGTCCGATGGCTGTCCGGCGTGGCTTGGGCGAAGTTGCCGCCCAGGGCGATGAACACCTTCGCCTGGCCGTCGGCCATGGCGTGGATCGCCTCGACCACGTTGTGGCCGTTTTCCCGCGGTACCTTGAAATGGAAGCGCCGCTCCAGCGCGTCGAGGAATGCCGCTGGTGGACGTTCGTTGATGCCCATGGTCCGGTCGCCCTGCACGTTGCTGTGGCCGCGAACCGGGCACAGGCCTGCGCCTGGCCGGCCAATGTTGCCGCGCAGCATCATCACGTTGGCGATTTCCTGGATGGTCGCCACCGAATGACGGTGCTGGGTGATGCCCATCGCCCAGCACATGATCACGTTCTCGCTTTTGGCGTACATGCGCGCCGCCTGCTCGATTTCGACCAGGGTCAAGCCCGATTGCTCGACGATCTGTTCCCACGGCGTATCGTCGACCGCCGCCAGGTAATCCAGCACGTTGGTGCTGTGCTCATTGAGGAACGCGTGGTCGAACACCGCCGCAGCGCCAGTGTTCTGCGCCTCACGTTCCCATTGCAGCAGGAACTTCGCCATGCCGCGCAAGATCGCCATGTCACCGCCCAGGGCGGGGCGGAAATACGCGGTGTTGGTCGGCTTATCACCGTTGGTAAGCATTTCAAGCGGATGCTGTGGATGCTGGAAACGCTCCAGGCCACGCTCCTTGAGCGGGTTGATGCACACCACCTGGGCGCCGCGTTTCACGGCCTCGCGCAGTGGTTCGAGCATCCGCGGATGGTTGGTGCCAGGGTTCTGGCCCCAGACGAAAATCGCGTCGGCGTGTTCGAAGTCGTCGAACGTCACCGTGCCCTTGCCCACGCCCACGCTCTGGGCCAGTGCTACGCCGCTGGCTTCGTGGCACATGTTCGAGCAGTCGGGAAAGTTGTTGGTGCCATAGGCGCGCACGAACAGTTGATACAGGTAGGCCGCTTCGTTGCTGGCCCGGCCCGAGGTGTAGAACTCGGCCTGGTTGGGGCTGGACAGCCCTTGCAGGTGCTTGCCGATCAGGGCGAACGCCGCTTCCCAACTGATGGGCTTGTAGCGGTCAGTTTCGGCGTCGTAGCGCATTGGCTCGGTGAGACGACCCTGGTACTCGAGCCAGTAGTCGCTCTGCTCCAGCAGCGAGGTCACGCTGTGCTTGGCGAAAAATGCACCATCGACGCGGCGTTTGGTGGCTTCCCAGTTCACGGCCTTGGCGCCGTTCTCGCAGAACTTGACCATGCCGCTTTCCGGAGAGTCACCCCAAGCGCAGCCGGGGCAGTCAAAACCGCCATTCTGGTTGGTCTTGAGCATCATGCGGATGTTTTTCAGCGCGTTGTCGCTGGTCAACCAGGCCTGAGCGACACTGATCAGCGCACCCCAACCACCAGCGGGGCCCTTGTAGGGCTTGTAGCGTGGTACGGGTTTCTGGTCGGCTTGTTGATGATTGCTCACGCTTGTTTCTCCATCGCAGGGCTGTAGACCCGCGGCGCACTTTTTTGCGGCAGGTGGATGAGGTTGAGGTTGTGTTGGCGGGCCCACTGCACGGCGAGGCCCGTGGGCGACGACAGGCTGACCAGGGTCTGGATGCCGGCGCGCAGTACTTTCTGGATCAGTTCGAGGCTGCAGCGGCTGGTGACGATCGCCACGCCACCGGCCACCGGGACCTGTTGCCGGATCAACGCGCCGATCAGCTTGTCGAGAGCGTTGTGCCGGCCGATGTCTTCGCGGCCCAGCAGTAATTCACCCTGGGCGTTCATGAACAGCGCCGCATGCACTGCGCCGCAATGTTGGCCCAGGGGCTGGAACTGGCTGATACGGTCACGCAGGCCATCGAGCCATTGCGCCGCAGGCAGTGGTGCGCCGGGTAGCACCTTGAGGTTTGGCAAGGCCTGTTCCACCGCTTCCACGCCGCACAATCCGCAGCCACTGGTGCCCGCCAACTGTCGGCGTTGCTGCTTGAGGTTCCAGAAGGCGCGGTTGGCGATGGTCACCTGGGCATAGTGCGCGGCACCCGTGCCGCTCAGTTGCAGGTCATAGATATCCGCTGAATCTTCGATGATGCCACTGCCAAGACTGAAGCCGACGATGAAGTCTTCAAGGTCGGTGGGGGTGACCAGCATGACCGCCTGGCTGATGCCGTTATAGGCAATCGCCAGCGCCACTTCCTCGGCCAGCGCGGTGCTGTCCGATTGAGAGTGGTCCAGATTGCAGTAGCGATAGCTCTGGCTGGCGACCGGCGTGGATGTTTCCATCGCGGGCGCTGGACTGACCGGAGGCTTGTCGTTCATAGGCATCACTGAAAGTAGGAATAGTGTTAAGACTAAATGCGGCAATCTGCCACGTCTAATCGCTATTACTGATCTTCCAATAGATGACGTCGATCAAGAAGCTGTCGGTGATTTCTGATAGAGGGCGAAACAGGCCTCCGCCAACGCCGAGCGGGGGGCGCCGCGGCGCATGATCAGGCCCAGCGGGACAAGCGTCTGGGCGCTTTCAATAGGCTGGATGCGCAAGTCTTCGGTCAAGACGTCCAGGCCGCTGTCCAGGGGCATCACCGCGCAACACAGCCCGCCGTGCACAGCTTGTAACAATTGATGCACCGCGTCGGTTTGCAACAGCGGTAGGGGCGTCAGACCTCGGCTGTGGAAGTTGTGGTCGATGGACTGGCGAAAATGCATGCCGCTGGTGAGCATGCCCAGAGGCAGTTCGATCAGGGCTTCCCAGCTCAGCGGTTGTTCACCGAAAAAGAAAAACCGCTGGTCGTAAAGCAGGCCCATGCGGGTGGGGCTGAAGGGCAGGGCCTCGAAGCGTTCGTTGTCCAGGCGTTCCAGGTAGGAAACCCCCAGGTCGATGCGGTTGTTCGCCAACTGTTCGAGGATGCGTTCGGAGCTCAGGGACGACAATTCGAAACGCAGGCTGGGGTGCTCGGCGTGCAAGCGCTGCATCATCGCCAGCGGGTCGAAGTCCGACAACGGCACCACGCCCAGACGCAGCGTACCCACCAGGTTGCCCCGACAGGCTGCCGCTTCGGCCTGCAGCCCGTCATAGGCCGCCAGCACCGTGCGCGCCCAGGCCAGTACCCGTTCCCCCGGCGCGGTGAAACCTTCAAAGCGCTGGCCGCGGTTGACCAGCGGCAGGTCGAGTTCTTCTTCAAGGCTGCGCAGTCGCATCGACAGGGTCGGCTGGGTGATATGGCAGCGTGCGGCGGCCTGGCCGAAGTGACGGGTTTCGTCCAGCGCGATGAGAAATTTCAGCTGCTTGATGTCCATCTTCGCTCCAGGGCGCGGGAAGGTTCGGATTCTAGCGCTTGCGCGTGGCGGGGTCATTGGTCGGCTGGGAACCGGGTTCGTTTCGCCTGGTCTAGTCTTTGCGTCTGGACACTTAATCAAGGAGCGTGTGCCATGAGTATCTTTAGCTTTGTGAAGGAAGCCGGTGAAAAGCTGATCGACCTGCTGACCCCCGGTAATGCCAATGCCAGCGAACAACTGAAAGAGCATATTGAAAAGGTCGGCCTGGGTAATCCGAATGTCCAGGCGACCGTCGAAGGCGACAAAGTCATCGTCACGGGTGAAGTGGCGAGCCAGGAAGAGAAGGAAAAGATCCTGTTGGCGGTGGGCAACATCGCCGGTGTCGGCAGTGTCGACGACCAGATCACCGTGACCGGCCCAGTAGCAAAAGCAGCGCGCTTCGTGACCGTGAAGAAAGGCGACACACTCAGCGCCATCTCCAAGGCCGAGTACGGCGACGCGAACAAGTACAACAAGATCTTCGAGGCCAACAAACCGATGCTGTCGCACCCGGACAAGATCTACCCGGGGCAGGTGTTGCGTATCCCTGAGTAACCGGCCCCCTGTGGCGAGGGGATTTATCCCCGCTGGGCTGCGCAGCAGCCCTAAAGCAGTGAACTCAATCTTCCTTGCATGCCGAGTTGGCTGGTTGGGGGCCGCTTCGCGGCCCAGCGGGGATAAATCCCCTCGCCACATTAGAGCCTGTCAAAGCCCTTCGATCAGGACTCGATAATCCCCCAACGCCTCGAACTCCCCCGTGTCCTTCGGCCCCTTGCGACTGTCCGGCTCGCTCACGGCCAGCAGGTGCGCCACGCCGAAGTCCCTGGCGCTGCGCAACACCGGCAACGTATCGTCGATGAACAGGCTGCGGGCCGGGTCGAAATTCAGGTCGGCTTGCAGCGCGTCCCAGAATTGCGGGTTTTCCTTGGGGAAGCCGTAGTCGTGGGAACTGATCAAGCGTTCGAAGTAGGGGGCCAGTTCGATGCGTTCCAGCTTCAAGGACAACGAATCGCGGTGGGCGTTGGTGATCATCACCACCCGTTTGCCGGCCTGTTTGATCGCCGCCAGGAACGTATCGGCGTCCGGGCGCAAGGCGATCAGGTGCGCGGTTTCCAACTTCAGTTCGCGCACCGGCAGTTTCAGCTCAGTGCTCCAGAAATCCAGGCAATACCATTGCAACTGGCCGGCGTTGCGCTCGAACAGCGGCTGTAGCTCCATCTCGGCCATCGCCCGGCTCACGCCATGCAGTTCGGCGTAGCGCTGGGGCAGGTGTTCGAGCCAGAAATGGTTGTCGTAATGCAGGTCCAGCAGGGTGCCGTCCATGTCCAGCAGAACCGTATCGATCTCATGCCAGGGCAACAAGGCCATAAAACTTCTCCAGCGGTAATCGGATATCCGACACAAACAATCAGAATAGGCCGGGTATAGTAGCCCGCTATCGCCCAGGGAGCCGTTTATGCGCCAGAAACCCACCATACTCGATCGCCGGATCGTCGCTACCAGCCGCCTGTTCTGCGTGGAAGAACTGAAATTGCGGTTTTCCAACGGTGTGGAGCGCACTTATGAGCGTCTGGCGAGCAAGGGTGCAGGCTACGGCGCGGTGATGATCGTGGCGATGCTCGACGCCGATCACGCAGTGCTGGTGGAAGAATATTGCGGCGGCACCGATGCCTACGAATTGTCCCTGCCCAAGGGCTTGATCGAGCCGGGGGAAGATGTGCTGGCGGCGGCCGAGCGGGAGCTCAAGGAAGAAGCCGGTTTCGGTGCGCGACAGTTGGAACACCTGACCGAGTTGTCGCTGTCCCCTGGCTACATGAGCCAGAAGATCCAGGTGGTGCTGGCCACCGATCTGTATGAAGAACGGCTGGAGGGCGACGAGCCCGAGCCGATGCGCGTGGACAAGGTCAACCTGCGTGAGCTCTCGGCCCTGGCGCAGAACCCGCAGTTCACCGAGGGCCGTGCCTTGGCGGCGCTGTACCTGGCCCGTGACCTGCTGACCCAGCGTGGAGCGTTCCTGTCATGACATTTCCTCATTCGCTGATGGCCCCGGTGGTCGAGCTGGCGCTCAAGGCCGGCGACGCGATCCTGCCGTTCTGGCGCGCCAACGTGCAGGTCAACCATAAGGCCGACGAGTCGCCGGTGACTGCCGCAGATATGGCGGCTCATGATGTGATCGTGGCCGGGCTGACGGCGCTGGCCCCGGATATTCCCATCCTTTCCGAAGAAGACGCCGATATTGCCCAAAGCGTACGCGCCGGCTGGCAACGCTGGTGGTTGGTGGACCCATTGGATGGCACCAAGGAATTCATTTCCGGCAGCGAAGAGTTCACTGTCAACATTGCCTTGGTGGAACAGGGGCGCGTGGTGTTCGGCGTGGTGTCGATGCCCACCAATGGTCGCTTTTACGTGGGCGGCGCAGGGCTGGGTGCCTGGCGTGGTGACAAGGGCGGTGTGCCTTTGCCGATCGCGGTTCGTGATGTATTGGCGCCGGGCGAGGCGTTCACCGTGGTCGCCAGTCGCCGGCACACCAGCCCTGAGCAGGAGCGCCTGCTGGAGGGCTTGAGTGGGAGTCTGGGCGAACTGCAACTGACCAGTATCGGCAGTTCGTTGAAGTTTTGCCTGCTGGCCGAAGGCGCGGCGGATTGTTATCCCCGGCTGGCGCCGACCTCCCAGTGGGACACGGCCGCTGCCCAGGGCGTATTGGAAGGCGCGGGTGGCGAGGTGTTGGACTTGAGCGGTGAGCCGTTCTGTTATCCACCGCGTGAGTCGCTGTTGAATGCGTCGTTCCTGGCGTTGCCGGCGAAAGCGGCGTGGCGTGGGAAGTTGTTGGAGCTTGCTCGCTCCTGAGCCCGGCTCGATCCCTTGTGGCAGAGGGGATTGTGGGAGTAAAGCTTGCTCGCGATACAGGCGCCCCGGTTCCTGAAAGTCCGCGGCGCCTGTATCGCGGGCAAGCCTTGCTCCCACACAGAAGTACTTCGCCACGGGGTCATGCGCTGTTTCAGCGGTGCAATACGTACTGCCCCTCAAACTGCACCGCCACGTCCTCGCTCCCGCTATTCAACACCTGCGTTTGCAACGCCAGCCGCGCCCGTCCATAACGCCGGTAGGTGGCCAGGAAGCGCTTCCAGAGCTTTTCCTCGGGCGCTTGGCAAACCACAGTCGCATCGCGTGTCACTGGCAGCGGATAGCTGATCTGCCCTTCCTGAATCACGATATGCCCGTCTTCGATGCCTTCCTCGCGCAGGGCCAGGTGCAGCCAGCCCCAGCCACCGAGTACGGCGCCGCAGTACAGGCTGCCCCCGAACATGGTGCTCTTGTGGTTGACGTTAGCCGCCAGCGGCAAGGACAGGCGCAGTTGCCGGGCCTGCCAATCGAGCACCTTGAGGCCCATGTCCCGGGTCAAGGGGATGTCGTGGTGCAGGATCGATTCCAGGTAACGACTGTCGCGGTTCATTGCGGGGCCTCTTGCTTGACGGGAAATGACGATAATTCAATCAGGCTCATCGGCCGAACCCTGGCCGCTGTCGCCGAAGGTCAGGCCATGCTTGCGCAACTTGTCGTGCAGGGTCTTGCGGGGGATGCCCAGGGCTTCGGCCAGGCTGCGCACCGAGCTGTGGGGGCGGGCCAGTTCGGCGGCGATGAGGGTTTTCTCGAAGTTTTCCACCTGCTCGCTCAAGCCGCCGCTGACCACTTCCACCGGCGCGCCCGGGCTGCCGTCGGGCGCGCTGTTGTCCAGGGCCAATTCCAGGCCCAGGGCAAAGCGTTCGGCGGCGTTCTGCAGTTCCCGGACGTTGCCTGGCCAGCTGTGACGCAGCAGCAACGCCCGTTGTGCCGGCTGCAGTTCGTGAGGCGGCAGGCCATGGCGAGCACTGGCTTCGTTGGCGAAATGCTGGAACAGCATCAGCGCATCCTCGCCCCGTTCGCGCAACGGCGGTATGCGCAGCGGCGCGACGTTCAGGCGGTAATAGAGGTCGGCGCGAAAACGCCCCTGGTCGGCGGCCTGGCGCAGGTCTTCCTTGGTCGCGGCGATGACGCGGATATCCAGCGGGATCTGTTGATTGCCCCCCAACCGTTCCACCATGCGTTCTTGCAGCAGACGCAACAGCTTGACCTGGACATCCAGGCTCATGCTTTCGATTTCATCCAGAAACAGCGTGCCGCCGTTGGCGAACTCGAACTTGCCGATGCGGCGTTTCTGCGCGCCGGTAAAAGCACCGGGTTCGTGGCCGAACAGCTCGCTTTCCACCACCGACTCGGCCAGGGCCCCGGCGTTGATCGCCACGAAGGGGCCGTTGCGCCGGCTTGAGAGGTCGTGCAAGGCCCTGGCGACCACTTCCTTGCCGGCGCCGGTTTCACCGAGGATCAGCACATCGGCGCGGGTGGCGGCCAGTGCGCCGATCTGCTCGCGCAAGCGCAGCATTGGGGTCGACTGGCCGACCAGGCGGGCGCTGAGTTCATGGCGATCGCTCAGGGCCAGGCGCAGGCTGCGGTTGTCCAGCACCAGGCGGCGCAAGGCCAGGGCGCGGCGTACGCTGTCGAGCAGATGATCGCTGGCGAAAGGTTTTTCCAAGAAGTCGTAGGCCCCGGCGCGCATCGCCTGTACCGCCAGCGGCACGTCGCCGTGGCCGGTGATCAGCAGCACCGGTAGCTCCGGGTCCTGGGCGTGGAGTTCGCCTAGCAATTCGAGGCCGTCCATGCCCGGCATGCGAATATCACTGACCACCACACCCGGCCAGTCACGGGGCAGTTGTCCGGCCACGCCCTTGGCTTCGGCCAGGGGCAGGATTTTCAGGCCAGCCAGGTCGAGGGTCTGGCTCAAGGCCTGACGTAGATGGGGATCGTCATCGATCAGCACCACCTCAATCCGGTTATCGATGGTCATACACTTCGGTCCTCGGACGGTTGCAGGCTCACCCCGGGCGCGCCGGCGCGCAGCTTCAGGGTGATCAGGGCGCCGCCTTCCTTGTGGTTGGCGAACGACAGTTCGCCGCCGAAGGCGCGCATCAGGGTGTCGCAGATCGCCAGCCCCAGGCCAAGGCCCTGGGTGCGCGTCTTGGTGGTGTAGAAGGGCTCGCCGGCGCGGCCCAGGGCTTCCATGCAAAACCCCGGGCCGTTATCGCGGATGTACAGGTTGACGCCGGTTTCGGTGGCCTGGGCACTGAGCCAGAGCTTGCGCGGCGGGCCTTTTTCGGTGAGCGCATCGAGAGCATTGGCCAGCAGGTTGCCGAGTACTTGGCGCAGGCGGGTTTCGCCGGCCTCGACCCACAGCGTGGCGGCCGGTAGGTCGCGGATCAGTTCCACTTCCATGCTGCGCCGACGTTTGGCGAGCAGCGCCAGGGCATCGTCCAGCGCCGGTTGCAGGGCGACGCTTTCCGGGGCGTGGCGGTCGCGGCGGGCGAAGGCGCGCAGGTGGGCGATGATCGACGCCATGCGCCCGGTCAGTTCGCTGATCAGCTTGAGGTTGCCGCGGGCATCCTCGGTGCGTTGGTGATCGAGCAATATCTCGGCGTTTTCCGCGTAGCTGCGAATCGCCGCCAGCGGCTGGTTGAGCTCGTGGCTGATGCTCGCCGACATGGTGCCCAGAGCCGACAGCTTGCCGGCCTGCACCAGATCATCCTGGGCACGGACCAATTCCTGCTGGGCCTGCTCGCGCTCCAGCACTTCCTGCTTCAAACGTCGGTTCAATCCTTCCAGGTCACTGGTCCGTTCGGCCACCCGGCCCTCCAGTTCCTGACGGGCCTTGGCTTCGAAGGCGATCCGGTCCAGGTAATGGCGCCTGCGTTGCATCATCAACCCGAGCAACAGCATCAAGACCAGCAACGCCGCGCCACCGATGGCGACCACGGTGCGCACCGGACGGTCGATCAGCGTGCGCGGGGCGAGAATGCTCACGCTCCAGCCGGTTTCTTCGATGGATTGGGTCTGGGTCAGCCAGGCGTTGGCATCCAGGTTCAGTGGCTTGGGATCGCGGGTTGGATAAGGTTGTACCGCGCTGATGGCCTTGCGCTCATCGTCACCCAACGGCCGGGTCGCACGAAATCGCCATTCCTGGCGTGATGTGAGAATGACCACGCCATTATGGTCAGTCACCAGCAACTGTTCCGGGGTCTTGCCCCACAGGCTTTCGGTGTGGTCGAGGTCGACCTTGACCACCAGCACGCCGATGACTTTTTCGCGGTCGTGCACGGCGGCGGCGAAGAAATAACCGCGCTTGGCCGACGTGGTGCCCAAGCCGAAGAAGCGACCCAGGCGCCCGGCCATGGCTTCGATGAAGTACGGTCGGAAGGCGAAATTACGCCCGACGAAACTGTCGTGTTTGTCCCAGTTCGACGCGGCCAGGGTCTTACCGGAAGGGTCCATCAGGTACATGACTTCGGCGCCGGTCTGGGTGCTGATGTTTTTCAGCAGCCGGTTGGCGTTGCCTTGGGTCACGCCGTCGTCCGGGGCCGACAGGGCGGCGCGCAGGGCCGGCAGCTCGCCGAGAATCTGTGGCAGCACCTCATAGCGGTGCAGCGTGCCCAACAGGTTGGCGACGTAAAGGTCCAGGGTCTGGCGGTTCTGCCCAGCCAGTTCACTGCGGTAATAACGCTCGGCCAGGTGCTCCAACGGCCACAGCAACGGCGCCAGGCACAGCGCGAGCAAGGCCAGGCTGCGCCAACGGGGTCTGCGGGGAAGGGTGGAATTCATGAGCATCGGGAGCCTGTGGTGACAGGCGTATTATGCCTAGTTGCTTCGCAAATACTATTTGTAAGGCCTTACCAGGCTTGTCCGGCAAGGCACTGTTGCAGCGCGTTTCGCCAGTCGGGTTGGCTCACCGCCCATTCCTTGAGCAGGCGGCTGCAATCCAGGCGCGAGTTCAACGGCCGAGGGGCCGGCGTCGGATAGTCGCTGGATGCAATGGGCTCTAGCAGCGCACACGGCTTGTGTCGTTCGAGCAGGTTTTCGCCGATGGCCTGGGCGAAACCGAACCAGGAAGTCTCGCCCCGGGCCGTCAGGTGATAGGTGCCCCAGGCTCCGGGTTGACCGGCCTGCCAGCGCTCGATCAGTTGGGCGGTGCTGTCGGCAATGGTGCCGGCCCAGGTTGGTGCGCCAATCTGATCGGCCACCACCCGCAGTTGCGGTTTTTCCTGCAGCAGGCGCTGCATGGTCAACAGGAAGTTGCGGCCCTCGGTGGAGTAGACCCAACTGGTGCGCAGGATCAGGTGCTGGCCGCCAGCCTGGCGGATGGCATTTTCGCCGGCCAGTTTACTGCGCCCGTAGACACTCAGCGGGTTGGGCGTGTCGTCTTCGGTGTAGGGAGCGGGCTTGAGCCCATCGAAGACGTAGTCGGTGGAGTAGTGAATCAACGGTATGCCTAGTTCGACCGCGGCCTGGGCCAGGATGCCCGGTGCCGTGGCGTTGATGGCAAAGGCTTGTTCCGGCTCGCTCTCGGCCTGGTCGACGGCTGTGTGGGCGGCGGCATTGATGATCAGGCCGGGCCTCAGGGCCTCGATGGGCGCGCGCAGGGAATCCGCCTGCGCCAGGTCGAGCTGGTCGCTGCCGCGTACGAGCAACTCGCCCATGCCGCTCAGGCGCGATTGAAGCGCCCGGGAAACCTGGCCATTCTGGCCGATAATCAGGATGCGCAGGGGGGTATTCATGGGAACAGGTCTGCCTCGTGCAAGGCCTTGCCGTTCTGGTCCTTGGCCGAGAGGATCGGCGCGCCTTCCAGCTCCCAGTCGATGGCCAGTTGCGGGTCGTCCCAGCGAATGCAGCGTTCGGCCGAGGGCGCGTAGTAATCGGTGGTCTTGTAGAGGAAGTCCGCCGATTCGCTCAGCACGACGAAGCCGTGAGCAAATCCTGGTGGTACCCACAACTGCCGATGGTTCTGCGCCGACAGGCGAACGCCTGCCCATTGGCCGAAGGTCGGCGAACTGCGGCGAATGTCCACCACGATATCCAGCACCTCCCCGGCAGTGACGCGCACGAGTTTTCCCTGGGCCTGTTCGATCTGGTAGTGCAGGCCCCGCAGCACGCCCCGGGTGGAGCGTGAATGGTTGTCCTGGACGAACTGCAGGGTGCAGCCGGTCGCCTCGGCAAACGCCCGGGCATTGAAGCTTTCGTAGAAAAAACCCCGATCGTCACCGAAGACTTTCGGTTCGATGATCAGGACGTCCGGCAAACGGGCGGCGATGACGTTCAACGTGTTTCTCCGGCGATCTTGAACAGGTACTGGCCGTAGCCGGTCTTGCCAAAATACTGGGCGCGCTCAAGGATATGTTCGCGGCTGACCCAGCCTTGCTGGTAGGCAATTTCTTCCAGGCACGCCACTTTCAGGCCTTGGCGATGTTCGATGGTCTGCACGTACTGCGAGGCTTCCAGCAGGCTGTCGTGGGTGCCGGTGTCCAGCCAGGCAAACCCACGGCCGAAGCGCTCGACGTGCAGGTCGCCGCGTTGCAGATACACATTGTTGACGTCGGTGATTTCCAATTCGCCGCGTTTGGATGGCTTGATGGCCTTGGCGATCTCGATCACGTCGTTGTCGTAGAAGTACAGGCCGGTCACCGCGTAGCTGGATTTAGGCGCGGTGGGTTTTTCTTCGATGGACATCGCCCGCCCTTGCGAATCGAAATCGATCACGCCAAAACGCTCAGGGTCCTTGACCCAGTAGCCGAACACCGTTGCACCACTTGGCCGGTTGATGGCCGTCTGCAGTTGTTCGCCGAAATACTGTCCGTGGAAAATGTTGTCGCCCAGGATCAGGCACACCGGGTCGCCGCCGATGAACTGCTCGCCAATCAGGAACGCCTGGGCCAAGCCATCGGGCGATGGCTGCTCGGCGTAGCTGAACTGCACGCCAAACTGCTGGCCGTCGCCCAACAGGTTGCGGTATTGCGGCAGGTCCTGAGGGGTAGAAATGATCAGGATGTCCTTGATGCCCGCGAGCATCAGCACCGAGATCGGGTAATAAATCATCGGCTTGTCATAAATCGGCAGCAGCTGCTTGGAAACCCCGAGAGTAATCGGGTGCAGGCGGGTGCCGGAACCGCCGGCCAGAACAATACCCTTCATCATGCAATTGCATCCTTGTTGTCGAGCGAGCCCAGACGCTCGCCCTGATAAGTGCCGTCTTGGACACGCTGGCACCACAGCAGGTTCTCGAGGTACCACTGCACGGTCTTGCGCAGCCCGGTCTCGAAGGTTTCTTGAGGTGTCCAGCCCAATTCCCGTTCGATCTTGCTGGCGTCGATGGCGTAGCGCAGGTCATGGCCTGGGCGATCCTGGACGAAGCTGATCAGGTCGGCATAGTGCTCGACGCCCTCTGGTTTGCGTGGCGCCAGTTCTTCGAGCAGCGCGCAGATGCTGCGCACCACGTCGATGTTTTTCTGCTCGTTGTGCCCGCCAATGTTGTACGTCTCGCCGACCGCGCCTTGGGTGACGACCTTGAGCAGCGCACGGGCATGGTCTTCGACGAACAGCCAGTCGCGCACTTGCTGGCCGTTGCCGTAGACCGGCAGCGGTTTACCAGCCAGCGCGTTGAGAATCACCAGGGGAATCAATTTTTCGGGGAAATGAAACGGCCCGTAGTTGTTCGAGCAGTTGGTCAGCAGCACGGGCAAGCCGTAAGTGCGTTGCCAGGCGCGGACCAAGTGGTCGGACGCCGCCTTGCTCGCCGAATACGGTGAGCTTGGGGCATAGGCAGTGGTTTCGGTGAACAGATCATCCACGCCGTGCAAGTCGCCATACACTTCGTCGGTGGAGATGTGGTGGAAGCGAAACGCGCGTTGCTGCGGTTCGGCCAGGGCCTGCCAGTAGGCTCGGGTGGCTTCCAGGAGGCTGTAGGTGCCCACAATGTTGGTCTGGATGAAGTCCGCCGGGCCATCGATGGAGCGGTCCACATGGGACTCGGCCGCCAGGTGCATGATGGCCTCAGGCTGGAATCGCGCCAGCACCGCACTGACGGTCGCTTGATCGACAATATCGGCCTGGACGAATTCGTAGCGGCTGTCGTGATCGATGCTGCTCAGGGACTCGAGATTGCCAGCGTAGGTCAGCTTGTCGAGGTTCAGGACCTGGTGCTCGGTATCGAGAATCAGGTGCCGTATGAGCGCCGAGCCGATGAAGCCAGCACCGCCAGTGATGAGAATGCGCATCCAGTTAAGCCTTTTTCCATGGGACGAGAAAATATAGAAGCATAGCTTGTCGGCATGGCGGGGGCGGTGCAAGCGAATATCCCATGGACACCCCCTCCCGACATAGCTTCTCAGGAGGGCTGTGCATATTTTTGAACAGGGGGGTTGCTTATCCTCCGACTCAGTGGCGAGATAGGCATCCGAACAAAACCACCTCAGGGGTCCTTGTATGCCATTCGCTACGTTGGTTCACCGTGCCAGTTTGCCAAGCCCACAGATCAGCGCCGAGCAAGCGCTGGTGCTGCTGCGCTCGAATTACGGACTCAGCGGTGACCTGCGACCCCTTGGCAGCAACCAGGACCTCAACTACCGCGTCGACAGCGAGCGCGGGCGCTTTGTGTTGAAAATTTGCCACGGCGACTACGCCGTCCAGGAAATCCAGGCCCAACACGCCGCCCTCAAGCAGTTGGCCGGACACGACGCGGTGAAAGTGCCGCGGGTCATTGCGGCCGCCAACGGCCAGGACCTGCTGACATTGGACGTCGACGGCCAAGCGGTTCACATGCGACTGCTGGAGTACATAGACGGCCAGTCCCTCACGCAGCTCAAGCACCTGACGCCCGAGCTGGTGACCGGCCTGGGCCGCCTGTGCGCGGAAATGGACCTGGCCCTGGCGACATTCGATCACCCGGGCCTGGAGCGCACCTTGCAATGGGACGCACGCCACGCCCCGGCCCTGGTCGAGTACCTGTTGCCTGTCATCGAGGATGAACAGCGGCGCCATCTGGTTGCCGAGGTCGCGCAACAGGCCGAGCGGCGCTTGCAGCCGCTCAAGGCCAGCCTGCCGGTGCAGGCGATCCACATGGACATCACCGATGACAACGTGGTCTGGCAGCGCGATGCCCAGCGCCAGTGGCACTTGCAGGGCGTCATCGATTTCGGCGACCTGGTCCGTACGTGGCGCATCACTGACTTGTCGGTGACGTGCGCGGCCCTGCTGCATCACGCCGACGGCGACCCGTTCTTCATCTTGCCGGCGATCAAGGCCTACCATGCGGTCAACCCCTTGCAGCGCCAGGAGCTGTTGGCCCTGTGGCCGCTGATCGTGGCGCGCGCCGCGGTGCTGGTGCTCAGTGGTGAACAGCAGGTTTCCATCGACCCGGATAATCAATACAGCCGCGACAACCTGGCCCATGAGTGGGAAATTTTCCGCGTCGCCCACTCGGTGCCCTTAGAACTGATGGAAGCGGCGATTCTCACCGCCGTCGGCCACAGCCTTCCGGCCATTGCCAGCGAGGGCTTTGCGCCGCTTTTGCCGACCCTGGTAGGGCGTGAGTTCGCCTTGATTGACCTGGGTGTGCTGAGCCCGCATTTCGAGGCTGGCAATTGGGAGCAGCCGGGGATCGACCAGCGCCTGCTGGATGAAGCCGCCGGGCTTCACGGCCTGGCCGCCAGCCGCTACGGGCAGTACCGTTTGTCTCGCACCCGTCCGGACAGCGCCGTCGAACCCGACACTTATCCGTTGCACGTGGCGTTGAGTGTTCCCCAGGGCACGCCGCTCGAATCACCGTTCGCCGGGGTTGTGCACAAGACCGCCGACGGCATGTTGCAACTGGACAGCGCGCAACTGAGCGTGCGCTTGTGGGGCGTGACATCGCCGCTGCATTCCGGCGCGGCGCTGGTCAAGGGGCAGGTGCTGGGTGAAGTGACAGGGCCGTTGCAGGTCCAGTTGTGCCGGGGCGCCCAGGTGAATCCGCCGCTGTTCTGCACGCCCTCCAGGGCCCTGGCCTGGCAGGCGCTTTGCCCTTCGCCGGCGGTGCTGCTGGGGCTGGCGTGCGATGCCGAGCCAGACGTCGATCCCGAGGCACTGCTGGCCCGCCGCGATGCGAGCTTCGCCCGTTCGCAGAAACACTACTACGTCGATCCGCCGCGCATCGAGCGTGGCTGGCGCAACCACCTGATCGACATGCAGGGCCGCTCGTACCTGGACATGCTCAACAACGTCGCCGTGCTGGGCCACGGCCATCCACGCATGGCGACGGTGGCTGCCCGGCAATGGTCGCTGCTCAATACCAACTCGCGTTTCCACTATGCGGCGATCGCCGAGTTTTCCGAGCGCCTGCTGGCGCTGTCGCCGTCCAACATGGACCGGGTATTCCTGGTCAACAGCGGCACCGAGGCCAACGACTTGGCGATCCGCCTGGCCTGGGCCTACAGCGGCGGACGGGACATGCTCAGTGTGCTGGAGGCCTATCACGGCTGGTCGGTGGCCGCCGATGCGGTGTCGACGTCCATTGCCGATAACCCCCAGGCCCTGAGCAGTCGCCCGGAGTGGGTGCACCCGGTGACCGCCCCGAACACCTATCGCGGCGAGTTCCGTGGCCCCGACAGTGCGCCGGACTACGTGCGTAGCGTCGAGCACAATCTGGCGAAAATTGCCGAGAGCAAGCGCCAGCTCGCCGGTTTCATCTGCGAACCGGTGTACGGCAATGCTGGTGGGATCGCACTGCCGCCTGGCTACCTGAAGCAGGTCTACGCGATGGTGCGCGAGCGCGGTGGGGTCTGCATCGCCGATGAGGTGCAGGTCGGTTACGGGCGCATGGGCGAGTTTTTCTGGGGCTTCGAAGAGCAAGGCGTGGTGCCGGACATCATCACCATGGCCAAGGGCATGGGCAACGGCCAGCCGCTGGGAGCCGTCATCACTCGCCGGGAAATCGCCGAAGCGCTGGAAGCCGAGGGGTATTTCTTCTCGTCGGCCGGTGGCAGCCCGGTCAGTTGCCAGATCGGCATGGCCGTGCTGGATGTCATGGAAGAAGACAACCTCTGGGAAAATGCCCGGGAGGTTGGCGGGCATTTCAAGGCTCGACTGGAGGCCTTAATCGACCAGTATCCATTGGTCGGTGCGGTGCATGGCTCCGGGTTCTACCTGGGCGTGGAGCTGATCCGTGATCGCGAGACCTTGGAGCCGGCCACCGAAGAAACCATGGCGCTGTGCGATCGGCTGCGAGAATTGGGAATCTTCATGCAACCGACGGGCGATTATCTGAACATCCTCAAGATCAAACCACCGATGGTGACCACGCGTCAGAGTGTGGATTTCTTTGTCGATATGCTGGCGAAGGTATTGGACGAGGGGCTGTAACCGATCGGGAACGTCAAGCTGTGAAGCTGTTTCCCCTGTGGGAGTGAGCTTGCTCGCGATGACGGTGTCCAAGCCACTATTAATATGGCTGACCCACCGCTATCGCGAGCAAGCTCGCTCCCACAGGGGCTTAGCGTGTTTAAATCGATTTTTGTCGATGTTTTTGCCTTCCTTCTGGTAGTTTTTAGGTTATTAGACTTTATTAGTCGATATTTATCGTCTATAAAGGTGTCACTGCCCATCGCCCAGGAGATGACCCATGACAACGTTGCACAGCACTCCGCGCGCGGATGGTTTCCACATGCCAGCCGAATGGGCGCCCCAGACCCAGGTCTGGATGATCTGGCCCGAGCGCCCGGATAACTGGCGCCTGGGCGGCAAGCCCGCGCAGGCTGCCCATGTCGCGGTTGCCAAGGCCATCGCCCGTTTTGAACCGGTGACCGTGGCGGTCTCTGCGGCCCAATACGAAAATGCCCGGGCGCGCCTCGACGTGCCTAATATCCGCCTAGTGGAAATGTCCAGCGACGATGCCTGGGTCCGCGATACCGGTCCTACATTCGTGATCAATGACCGCGGTGAAGTGCGCGGTGTCGACTGGGATTTCAACGCCTGGGGCGGTTTTGACGGCGGCCTGTATGCGCCGTGGAACCGCGATTCGCAAGTGGCCAGCAAGATCCTCGAGATCGAGCGCAGCCCGCGTTATCACACCGAAGGTTTTGTGCTCGAGGGCGGGTCGATCCATGTGGACGGCGAAGGCACCGTGATCTCCACCGAGGAATGCCTGCTCAACCGCAATCGCAACCCGCACATGAGCCGTGAAGAAATCGAGGCGGTACTCAGCGCACAATTGGCCGTGGACAAGGTCATCTGGCTGCCGGACGGTCTGTTCAATGACGAAACCGACGGTCATGTGGATAACTTCTGCTGCTACGTGCGTCCTGGCGAGGTGCTGCTTGCCTGGACCGACGACCCGCAAAACCCGAACTACACCCGCTGCCATGCGGCGATGGACGTGCTGGAAAACAGCACTGATGCCAAGGGTCGCCCGTTCACAGTGCACAAAATGCCGATTCCGGGGCCGATGTATGCCACCGAAGAGGAATGTGCGGGGGTGGATGCGGTGGAGGGATCCCAGGAACGCAACCCGAGCGTGCGACTGGCCGGTTCCTATGTGAACTTCCTGATCGTCAACGGCGGCATCATTGCGCCCAGCTTTGACGATCCGCTGGATGGCCCGGCCCAGGCGCTTCTGCAGAGCCTGTTCCCGGAGCACGAAGTGGTCATGGTGCCAGGGCGCGAACTGTTACTGGGCGGCGGGAATATCCATTGCCTTACCCAACAGCAACCCGCGCCATACGTAAAATGAGTGGCGATGTAACAGCCTGCTGATAGCGCCTGCGCCGGCTCTAACTCGGCGATTTTGGATCCATCCCGGCAAGCCCGCGGCCCGATTGGGCCGTGGGTTTTTTTGTGTCTGTTAATGGGGGGCGCGGTTACATTGGCATAGCTCTTGTATCGGATCAGTGGCAGTTCCGGGGAGTGGAGCTGAGTTGTTTTGTCATAAACCTTGGATAAATTAGCCGCTCATCAACCAGGAGAGGGCGCTGGAATGAATATGACAAGCGAGCGCACATGCCATCCCTTGGCCGTTAATGGTGAGTCGCTTCAAGCCTTGGCGCAGTGGTTGAAGTCCAACGGAACGCGTCAGATCAGAGAACCTGATCCGCGCCGGATGATCGTTGAGCGTTATCCCGTTGGCCTGTTTAGCGAGGCAGAGCTGGAAGCGTTGTGGGATGTAATGCAAGGATAGAATTCGACGGATTGATAAAAAGCGCTGGCCGGGATGGCAGCGCTTTTTTTGTGCCCGCTGGATGTCGAATTCACTTAAATCCCTGTGGGAGGGTGTTCAATTCAAGTGGGCATTCGCCCGATCCACGAAACACACTGAAAACCGTTCCAGCGTTTTTCCAAAGCACTCCAGAGACTAACCTGCTGCCATCGAACCCTCATGGCTAGCGGAGTTTCCATGACCACTCTTCATTACATCTACGACCCGCTGTGCGGCTGGTGCTATGGCGCCAAGCCGCTGGTGCAGGCGGCCCGGAGCGTATTGCCGGTGACCCTGCATGGCGGCGGCATGATGACCGGCACCAATCGCCAGCAGGTCTCACCGCAGTTGCGCAATTATGTGATGCCCCATGACCGGCGCATCGCCGAATATTCCGGGCAGCCATTTGGCGAGGCCTATTTCGAAGGCTTGCTGCGAGACCACAGCGCGGTGTTCGATTCGACGCCGCCGACCGCCGCCGTCCTGGCGGCCGAACAGCTCGGCGGCCACGGCCTGGAACTGCTGGGGCGCTTGCAAACCGCGCACTACGTCGAAGGCCGGCGCATCGCGGACGACGCCGTCCTGCTGGAACTCGCTCACTCCGTCGGCCTGCCGGCCGAGGCATTCCTGGCGGCGTTCCGTGCGGCTGATGTGCAAGGGCACATCAAGGCCAGCCGCACCTTGCTGGCCCAGGTCGGCGGCCAGGGCTTCCCAACCCTGGCCCTGGAGCAGGACGGCCGGTTCACGCTGATCGACATCGGCCCCTGGCTGGGCAAGCCCGAGGCCTTCGCCCAATGGCTGAAGCAAACCCTGCCGGAGCAGGCCGCTGCGCCATCAGCGACTTGCGGTTTGGATGGTTGTTCGTTTTGATCGGTTCTTAGACATTTTTCGCCTAATTACAGACAATTCACGAAATTGACACACCGTTGAGGGCGCGACTAGGATTCGCCCTACGCCTGTGGCTGACAGCCATGACTCTTAAATAATAAAAAGGCCCGACACGATCAGACGTGGGCGGGCCTTTTCATTATTTTCAGGAGCAAGAGTCCGAAAAAGAGCGCAAAGCGCCATTTCGGCTGCTCGCCGCGGTGCGTATCAACCCGTACAAGGAAAATAATCATGTTGAACAAGCGCATTAGTTTGATCGCACTGGGGATCTTGAGCACGACACACGCCATGGCCAACGACCAGGCGGAATCAAAGGGGTTCGTTGAAGACAGCAGCCTGAAAGTGCTGCTGCGCAACGCTTATATCAACCGCGACTACAAAGACGGCAACAAGGACAAGGCCGAATGGGGCCAGGCGGCCATCGGTACGTTCTCGTCCGGTTTCACCCAAGGCACAGTGGGCGTGGGTGTAGATGCTTTCGGCCTGTACGCGTTGCGTCTGGACGGCGGCAAGGGGCGTAGCGGTGCGCAAGGCATCGATTTCTTCAAGAAAGGTGACAGCGGCAACGCGGCCGATGACTTGTCCAAGTTCGGTGCGGCGGTCAAGTTCCGTGTCTCCAATACTGTATTGGCCTACGGTGACCAGATGCCGGCCCTGCCGGTGCTGAGCTATGACAACTCGCGCTTGCTGCCGGAAAGCTACACCGGCACGCTGATCACCTCCAAGGAGATCAAGGGCCTGGAACTGAATGCCGGCCGTTTCACCGCCGAATCGCGCAAGAGCGCCGAGGGCCGTGACAGCGGTGGCCTGAAGTCGATCAACGTCTTGGGCGGCAGCTATCAGTTCACCGAGCAGTTCAAGGCTTCGCTCTACGCCTCGGATGTCGAGGACGTACTGAAGAAGCAATACGTGAACGCCAACTACGTGTTTCCGCTGGCCAAGGATCAATCCCTGACCCTGGACTTCAACGGTTATCGCACCAAGCTGGACAACAGCTACGTTCGCGAAAACAACGTCACTGGCGACGACAACAAGATCTGGAGCCTGGCCGCCACCTTCGCCACCGGCCCGCACAGCTTCACGCTCGCCCATCAGCGCAGCACCGGCGACAGCAACCTGGGTTACGCCTACGGCGGCTATCAGCGTGGGCAGAACCGTGTGGGGGATGGCGGCAACACCATCTACCTGGCCAACTCCTACTGGTCCGACTTCAATGCTGAGGATGAGCGCAGCTGGCAGTTGGGCTACGGTCTGGACTTCACCACCTTCGGCGTACCGGGCCTGACCTACAACGTCGCTTATGTGCGTGGCGATAACATCACCACCTCCACCAGCGAAGGCGGTACCGAGCGCGAGATCTTCAACCAGTTCAAGTACGTGGTCCAGAACGGCCCGGCCAAGGACTTGAGCGTCAGGTTGCGCAGCTCCGTGTTGCGGGTGTCGCAAAAGTCCAGCGAGTACAACGTCAGCGGCAATGAGCTGCGGGTGTTCGTGGATTACCCGATCAGCGTCTTCTGATGCCTGATCAGGTTACGAGCGTATAAAACCGTGGCGAGGGAGCTTGCTCCCGCTGGGCTGCGCAGCAGCCCTTCTTGGGTGAGCGCTGCGCACTCAAGCGGGAGCAAGCTCCCTCGCCACAATTGATTCATACCTGCCTGAAGTGAATAGGGTTGTGTCGCCAAACTCGGGTTTTTTTTGGCCTTTAGCGCCAGAAAAGCCACTGAAACCACCTGTTTTCCCGAGAAAAAGTCGTACTAATGCAACGCTGCCCACCGTTTCAAGCGTCGCTTGAAATGCCTCAAATACTTTCTCATGGACGTAAATCCTGCACCTACTAGATTAGGCCGCTCAATGCAGTGGAGACCTATGAAAAATGATCGTTCTGAACAGGGAAGTGGGCGAAGCGCTGAGACGTGACAAATTCGTCAACGTTCGCGGTGGGGACTTCAACCTCTACGGTCATTTCGGCGATTTTGTCCGGCTGACCAAAAGCTGGGAAAACATGGAGCCCGACAGTTACTACGGCCAGGCCGAGTCAGGCATGCGTTTTCGCCGCTACAGCGACTTCGAATACAACCCTACGACGCGTGAGCTCAAGCAGCTCGAACACCGGGCCTACGTTCAGTCCAAGGCCAACAACAGCTATGTCGGCGGACTGGAGCGGCACTTCCAGGATTTCTCCAACGAAGTGATCAATTCGCCGGTGATGCGCAGCCTGATCGACACGGACTTCGAGGTGTACAAGAACGTTCTGCCGCAGGAGCTGCACGATGAAATCTGGCAGTGCCAGATCCATCAGATCCGCATCGAGATCAAGCCGGGTAAACAACTGGAAATCACCCCCGAAGGGATTCACTGCGACGGCTATCCGTTCAGCGGCGTGCACTTCTGGGGCCGCCAGAATGTGGCGGGTGCGGAAAGCCGCTTGTACACCGCCCAGGAAGAACAGCTGGCGGCGACGACCTACGAGGACATCCTCGACACCACGTTTTTCCTGGATCGCGACATGCGTCATTACGTGACCCCGGCACGCAACACCCATAGCCATGACATGGCGTACCGGCAGATCCTGGCCATTTCCTTCTCGCGGCCCGGGACCGCTTTCGACATTGTTCGCTGAACGGCTCGAACCCATGGACGAGCCGACGCAGCAAGTCCTGCTGCGCCGGGCGATGATCCGGGACGCCGAGCGACTGGAGCGGTTCTTTCGCGGTTTCGACGAAGTGTCTTTCTGCGAGTGGCAGGACGCCCGATTCTTGCGTGGTGTGTTATTACAGGAAACCACCACCGCCTACCTGGCCATCGATGCGAGCGGCGAAGTAGTGGGCGCGGTGATCGGCGGCATGCTCGGTACCCGTGGCACGATCAATCACTTGGCGGTCAGCCCGCGGCATCGCACCAGAGGCCTGGGCCAGCGCCTGGTCGAGGCCGCATCGGCGGACATGAAGCGGGTCGGCGTGCTGCGCATGTTCCTTTTCGTCGACGATGCTAATCTGGCCGGCAAGCGTTTCTGGGCCGCCCAGGGGTTCTGTGAGCCCCGGGGTGAAATCACCTTCGAGAGGGATTTATGAACAAGACTTCCAGCCAGCCGCTGGCGGTCGAACCACAAGCCTCGCGTACCTTTGCTGAAGCCAGTCCGGTGGTAGCGGGTTATTTCACGGTTTCGTTTGTGTTCGGTCTGATGGCGGTCAACGCCGGGCTGCCCCTGTGGTTGCCGGTGGCGATGTGCCTGTTCGTCTACGCGGGCGCTTCGCAATTCGCGGCGCTGGCGTTGATTTCCAGCGGAGCGTCACTGACCACCATCGTGCTCACTACGTTCCTGATCAATGCCCGGCACATGTTGATGTCGGTCTACATGGCCAAGGCCCTGCGTGCGCTGGGGCTCAGTCGTTTCGAGCGCTGGTGCTACGCGGCAGGGCTGACGGACGAGTCATTCGCTTTCCACAGCGTCAAGCTTGGCAGCGGGGCGCCGGTGAGCGTGCGCTACCTGGTCGGCTTCAACCTGTTCTGCCATACGTCCTGGGTGCTCGGTGGCTTGCTGGGCGCGGTGTGCGCGCAATACGCGGCGCACCTCATCAAATACCAGCTCGACTATGCGCTGACGGCGATGATGCTCTATGTGCTGGTTTCGTTGTGCGACACCCGTAACAAACTGATCGCAGCCCTGGCGGCTGTCCTCTGCATGGGCGGGCTGAGCCTGCTGGGCAGCTCGCCGTTCAATGTCTTCATTGCCACGTTCGTTGGCTGCGGGGTGGGCGTATGCCTGACCAAACGTTCCTGATTCTGGTCGTGGTCCTGATGATGGCGGTGACCTTCCTGCCGCGGGCCCTGCCGCTGCAGATCAATACCGACCACTGGCCGCCCTTCGTCGCCCGTGCCCTGGAATACCTGCCAGTGGCGATCGTCGCTGCCATCAGCCTGACCCCGTTGTTGATCAAGGACCAGCAGATACAGCTCGATCGCCCTGAGTTTTATGCCGCGATTCCGACGCTGTTATGTGCGTATTTCAGCCGCAACCTGTTTCTCAGTGTGGCGCTGGGCACGGCGGCGTACATAGCGCTCGGTTCGTTGCTGTAGCGTCAGGTCCACCACATCATGCAGCGCCTGGCCAGACAGCTCCGGATTATTCACGGCCAGGCGGACCTCAAGGAAATCCTCGAAGTCCGGGAAAATCGCCAGGCCGTTGCGCAACGCTGCCTCCCGGGACACCAGTCCCAAGCCATCGAGCTGGGTGATCAGCGACAACGTCAGCGTTTCACTGCAGGAATACACCATCCGCTGGCTCGACCCGTATTCGCCCAGGCCAGCGTCGAGAAAGCGCAGGAAACTGTGGGAATACGGACATTCTTCTGCCGGACGCACCTGAAACTTGCCACCCAGCAGGCCAAGGGAATCGTCTTCGTCGCCACAATGGGCGCCAACCACCTGCACCTGCACATCCGGCATAGTGATGCTGGTAAAGCCGCCCGGTTGCTGCCCGATAAGGATCGCCAGGTCAAAATCTTCGTTCCTGAGCTTGCTCAGGTTCTCCATCGACTCGGCGTAGCTGAATTCCAATTGATATTGGGGGAACACGGCGATCAACCGATCAATCATCCGCCGGTTGAACTCCGCCGGCAGGGTGGTATTGAGCGCCACTCTGAGCGTGCGCTGTCGCGGCGTCTTGAGCGCCGCGACTTTTTCTTCCAATTGCCGGGTGGCAACCAGCACCTGATCCATGAAGGGGGTCAGTTCCGTGCCCTGGCTCGTCAACGTCAGGCCCTTGTTCGAACGCCGGAACAACCGGAAACCGAACTGCTCCTCGACCTTGTTCAACTGCGCCGCCAACGCCTGCACCGTGAGGCACGAATGCTCGGCCGCTGCCGACAACGAGCCGGTCTGCACGATACGCATAAGGTTGCGTAGGGTTCTGCTATCCATGAGGTAATGCCCTCTGCTTAAGTGGGCTCGCTATTGTTGTGCACCTGGGCCGGGCCAGGTGGTCATGCTGGCTATCATCATGCACCTTGCCACGCTTGTCGCGATTTTGTGCCGAAAAGCGCTGGCTGGCGATGGTTGGAGCTTATGCGGGATTTGGGGATTTTGCCCAGTCGATGCTGACCAAGACCCGTTAACGGGGCATATGGGGCGGTCTTGCGAAAAGTCCTGCATGTGTCTCGGAGCATTCCCAGTCTCATGGCTGATCGCTCTGATATCCGTCCTTGGAAACTCAGGTTGAAATACACCCTTAATGCAGACGTTGCCAAACCTGCCCTTATCCATGCAGGCCGCTTATCCACCTGACGTTGACCCATGGCGGCAGCCCCACCACAATGTTTCTTGAGGTAGCGCTAATGTAGCTACAAAATTAATGATGAGGTTTATTTCATGGGTGCATTATTAAAAACCACCGACGTGCGTTGCCGCATTGATGAGGACTTGAAGGCCCGTGCCACCGAGGTTTTGAACGCTTGCGGATTGAGTGTTAGCGACGCGATGCGTCTTTTCCTGCGCCAGGTTGTTGAGACTCAGGGACTTCCATTCGAGGTGCGAGTGCCGTCGGACAAGACCGCCCGGGCCATGCTTGAGGCACGGGATATCCGTCAACGATTCAACTCGATAGACGACATGCTGAGAGAGGCTGATGGCGAAACCGGGAGAAAAGCAAAAACGCGCTGAATTGCCGAAGCAATGCGCTTATACGTCTGAATTCAAAAAGTCCTGGGAGCGTTACAAGCGGGCAGGGCGACGCGATATGAATGAAGTGCGTCGTGTGATGGTCATGCTTTTTTTGGGTGATCAGCTACCGAGCGAATACATGGATCATGCCTTGACGGGTAACTGGGTTGGATTTCGAGAGTGCCATATTGGCGGTGACTTCCTTTTGATTTATGAGCATTCGCGCCCGAACCTGGTTACGTTTGTTGACTTGGGGAGTCATTCCGAATTGTTCAAATAGGGTATTGGTGACGTACGCATGCGAATAAAAACTTAAAAATAATCCATATGTGTACTATCCTCTAGGCACCACCCCGCTAAAAAGGAGCCCAAACCCATGGCGACTTCCTCCATCACCCTCAACGCACAGCAACAATTGGACTCCCCGGACGCGGGTCGAGTCGCGTTGAAGTTTTTCTTCAATCTCATGGCGCTCTGGGGCTGCAGCATCGAGCAGCAACGCACATTGCTGGGCAAGGTGGGAAATACGACTTTCTACAAATACAAACAATTGCCGGAAAACGTGAAGCTACCTCGCGATACGCTCGAGCGCATTTCCTACCTCATGGGTATTCACAAGGCGCTGAGCATCATCTTCAGCAACAGCCGGGACCGGGCCTATCATTGGGTCAGCAGCCCCAATACCGCGGCACCGTTCAACGGCCAGTCGGCGCTGTCCTACATGTTGACCGGGCGGGTGGTGGACATCGCTGATGTGCGGCGATACCTCGACGGAGTGCGCGGCTGATGGTGCCACCACTGACGGACCCGCAATGGAAACGGGCCTATCGGATCGTCAACAGCAGCTTCCCCCCGATTTCGCTGTTTGAAGACGTACTCGACCCTGAAGACCTGCCCACGGCTTACGCCCTGGAGGCGCTGACCAATGACCGGCTGATGGAACAAGCCGGCGTGCTGTCCCGGGTCCGCCCCGAGGACCGCGTTTCCGGGCCCGGCTCCTCGCCGGTGATGGCGGCGTTTACCCACATCGGCAAAAGCAGCCGCTTCAGCGACGGCACCTTCGGCGTCTACTACGCCGCCAGCAGCCAGGAAGCCGCCATTGCCGAAACTTGCTACCACCAGACACGATTTCTCGGGGCGACGAACGAGCCAGACCTGGAATTGACCATGCGCACCTACGTCAACAAGGTCGTCAAACCCCTGCACGACATCCGCCACGACTACCCCCACCTCCACAATCCGGACCCTACGGCCTACGGCCCATCCCAGGTGTTCGCCCGACAGCTGCGGGAAACCTTGTCTTGGGGGCTGCTGTACAACAGCGTCCGCCTGCCCGGCCATGAATGCGTGGCCGCGTTTCGCCCCCCGGCGGTGTCGATTCCGGTGCAGGGCAAGCATATTCGATACGTCTGGAGCGCCCAGAAGCGGGAGATTTCGTTTGTGTTTGAGGTGAGTCAGGTGTGAGCCAGGGCTTTTTATCGCGTTTTATGGCTGGGCAATAATTATTGCCCAGCCATAATTTTCAATAATTGACGATTATTGAAACTGGCGGCTGCTGTGCAGCCCAGCGGGAGCCAGCTCCCTGGCCACAAAAGTGTCGACTGATCAAATCTTGAACTGCTGCACCGAAGCCTGCATCGATCCCGCCGCATCGTTCAATTGATCCGCCGTTTGCGTCAGGTTGTGAATCGAGCGGGTGTTCTCACGGGATTGCTCGGCAATCGACTCCACTCGCTGGGCCATCTCGTCACTGGCTTTGGATTGCTCGGCAATCGTCTGGGAAATCTCCTCCACCACTTCGGCCGCATGCCGGGCGCCGGTGCGGATTTCGCTGATGGAGACCCCTGCCTGCTGGGCCAGGTTGACGCCTTCGTCCACGCGGCTGACGCACGCCTGCATGTTCGCCACCGCGTCCCGTGCGCTGGACTGGATGCGCTCGATCATCGCGGTGATTTCCTGGGTGGACTGCGTCGTGCGCGCCGCCAGGTTGCGCACTTCGTCGGCCACTACCGCAAAACCGCGACCCGCCTCACCGGCGCGGGCCGCTTCGATGGCGGCGTTGAGGGCCAGCAAGTTGGTCTGTTCGGCGATGCTCTTGATCACCTGGATGATGGAGTGAATGTCTTCAGACGAGGCGTCCAGCGCCGTGATCTTGCTGGACGACTGGTTGACCACCTCGGCGATCCGGTTCATGCCTTCTACCACCCCGAGAATCACTTGGCCGCCGCTGCTCGCCAAATGTTCGGACTGCGCCGAAATCGTCCGGGCGCTGTCGGCGTGCTGATGGATCTGGCTGATGTTCGCCATCATCTGCTCCATGCTCGCCGCCATGCTGGTCGCGCTTTGGGCCTGCTGATCGGCGCTGGACACAATCTGCCGCGCCGTATCGCCCAAATTCTGGGACGTGCCGTGTAATTCATCGCTCTGGTTGCGGATGGTGGCGATCATCTGCCGCAGATTGGTCTGCATTTGCTCGATCACGCCTTGCAACTGACCCAGTTCATCCTTGCTCTGAGCCCCCATCGAGCGCTGCAAATCCCCTTGGGAAATCGCCTGGGTATTGAGGATGATCTTGTTCAGCGGCGTCAGCACCGCCTTGAGCAGACTCCACGACAACAGCGCCAGCGCCACGCAGGTGGCCAGCAACGTCGCGATCAGCCAGCGCTCCGAGGTGTGAATGCTGTGGTCCTGATGCTCGCGCGATGACTGCGCCTGGTTTTCGATCAGCTCGCTCACCGCCTCGTTGCGCTCCTCCAACGCCGAAAACGCCCCGTCGAACTCCGCCCGCAACGCCTGGCCATCCTGGGCGCCATTCAGCGCCTTGCCGATCACTTGCTTGGCTTTATCGATGTAGGTTTCGACCTGTGGCTTGAGCTCGCCAATCGCCTTGGCGACATCCCCCGGCAACTTCGCCTCGGCGTTTTCGGCGATGACCTTGCGCATCCGCTGCGTATGCTCATCGAACGCCTCCAGCACCTCTTTGGCCCCCTGGGCATCCCCCGGCTTCACCAGCAGCGCGGCCAGCACATCGGCACGAATGGCGTCATGCATCATGTCCGCCTCCATGTGCTTGCGCATGGCCGAAATACTGGTCTCGTTCTGCACCAGGGCCTCGGTCATGGAGTGATAACCCCACAGCCCGATACCGCCGAGCAAAAGCGCAAAAGAAAGACTGACCAACCCCGAGCCTATGACCTTGGTGCGGATCTTCATTGCCTACTGCTCCTGGAGCGGGGAATTCTGGGAAAGTGTAGTCGAGTGCCAGCCGAGCCTTGGGTCAGGCGATGCTCTTATCCGAAGCTATCGGCGGGGGAATTGATTAGATGAATACGCCGCAAACCCGTGGCGAGGAGCTTGCTCCCGCTGGGCTGCGATACAGGTAGCTCGTTCGTTTTATCAGCTCTACCGCACGCATCGGTTTTACGGCGGCTTCGCCTCCGAGCGGGAGCAGGCGCCCTCGCCACGGGGGCCGGCAGGCTCAAGGTCCTTGCGAACATAAGTCGAGTTCATTTTTGCGCCAATGGATTCCCCCTGAACCGCAACGGTGCCGAGTCATAAAGTGCGGCAAACCGACCCGCGTCCCACTCTCCTCGCATACCCTCCAGCAACCCTCCATCAACTCGATACCCGCTGCTCGCCAGCGCCTGGCTCATCGCATCGGCGATTCGTTCGATGATCAAAGCGGGCTTATCAACTTTGCAATGCTTACGACCGAACTCGATCAATTGCTTGCGATCAGGATAATTTTTTACCTTGTTCATCTTGATCGCCAATGTGCGATCTACCAGCGAGCGGCCAGACTTGGGGTTGTAGTGTTCATAAACCGTGGTGGTGGTGACATCAAAAACCGGCGCCAACCGCACGCTTTCCGGCGCGTCCGGATGCGTATAGATAACACCAAAGTTTTTTAGATGGGCGTCGCCGTTGCGCACCATGACCGAGAGGCACACCGAGGAAAAAAAGCGCTCCAACTCGCGAACCGGTTCAGCATGACGGCATACCTGTTCCACTACTGCGGCAAGGATTTCGTAGCTTTGGGAGTATTTGTAATTGTCGTGGGGGTCTTTGTGCAGGCCGAGCAACACCGCCATGTCTTCGAACCCCAGCCGTCCGGAAGGGGTCAGGTCGAACCTTTCCATAACAAACAACTCGCCGTTTTCCGAGAGCCAGAATGGCGGCGTTTCAAGACCTGCCAGGCGAGCCGCCTCCAGGCAAAGGAATTCGTTTTGCGCCAAATGGGCATACTCATCGGCACCGGATTTAACGATCAGATCGGAGCTGAGCATAGTTTTTCGATCACCCGTCAGCTTGTCCAAGTCAGGTACGAGTACCTTGGGCTGCACACCCGAAATACCTGACTCGAAATACGTATCGACCAGAAAATCAAAAACGCTTTGTGAAATGTCCGCCGACAGAATGTCCTGCAGTCCGACCTGAGCACGAACAGGCACCGAAGCCTCGACAGGATTTATATAGCTGAGTCGCCCGATTTGATTGCCGCCTATTACCGACAACAGGCGCATATCGTCGACCTGCATATGCCTAGCCATCCGACGCTTGATCTGGTCCACCAGAAAACCCTCAGGCACATTCATGTCAAATATCGGATGAAGGACACTGCTGACTGAAGGCGTAGGGTCATAGGGCATGACCAGCGAAACCTCCCGAGGCGCCTCGGCACTGGCATAAGCAAACGAGAGTTGCGAACCTTTGGACAAGTCTCCGCTATAGCCTTGTGGTGTCATGACATTGAGCAGCTTGACCCTACTCATCATGTTCCACCAGATCCGCTAGGGATTTGAGATCGATGCGTTTATCGACGACTTCCAGTGCCATCCCCAATGCCGACACGACCCGAAACAGGGTGTATATGGCCACGTTTTCACCGGCTTCGAGGTCGATGATTGTCTTGCGGTTGCAGTGGGCTTTTTCAGCAAGACGCTGTTGGCTGTAGCCTTTTGCACGGCGTAGCGCACGCATTCTTTCGCCGAGAGCTGAGGGATTGAGAATAAGCACGATGTCCACCATAACGGACTTTTTCCGAGTGAGCCCCAAGTATGTCCTTAATGGCGGACATTTCAAGCATCTTATGACGGGCATCCCAGAGTGGGAAAGGGACTGATCACACTACCTGAAACTCTGCTTCTGAAAATCTCGTAGGAATTTGCTTCCTGTGGCGAGGGAACTTGCTCCCGCTGGGCTGAAGCAGCCCTTCTTTAATCCGCTCCTGTAAATAAAAAATTCAATGCTGCCCGCTCGGAGCAGCATTGCAGCGGCGGCCCTTAATTCGGATTGCTCCCTGGCGCCTCCAGCACCTTCACCACGTCATCGATGACGGCCTTGCTCATATCCTGCAAATAACACGACGCCCAGGCATACCGGTCCGTACTGCGGATCATCGCCGCGTCCTCGGCCAGGACCTTGGCAACGTGGAGCAGGTCAGAGGCGTGGGACAGGGCTTCGCCGATGGGGATGCCGCTGTTGACACGGAATAGCGGGCGGTCGGAGTGGTAGCAGAAGGGGGTTAGGCCTGGGGTTTTGAGGTCTTTGGGATGGGTCATTGCGCACCTCCTTTTGCCAATTGGCGGCGGACGGCGACTAGCAAAGCGATAAAGCGAGATTGCAGCAGATCCATGGCGTGCATCGATAAACTCCCATATCAAATGAGAGCTGCCACGTTCGTTCTCAGGCGAATGGGTGGCAGCTGTGCGCAGGCTGAGAAACCGGAGATACAGGAACCCGGCAGACCCGAAGGTCTCCCACGCACAGCCGCCATTGCACGGAATGCGGACGTAAAAAAACGCCGCAAAACGTGGTTCGGGCGCTGTAGCGCCTGCATCTTACTCGGGTTCTCAGGCCCGGTCGCTGAATAGGCAGCGACGTTCAGAGAGTAGCGGGCGATTGGATGGGGGAAAAGCGTGGCGCGATGCTGGCCGGGTTAAATTGTGTGTCCGGGATTAACGCATCTGTGATCAACGGTACGAGGTAAGGTCGGGCAGAGCGAGCTTGCAGCTGTGTGGCGGAGTGCTAGCTTTATGACATTGCCGCTTCCGAGCCACACCATCCAAGGAAAGCTCGTAATGGACCTACACAATGAATTCGAAAACAGTAAATTCTTCCATCGTGCCCGCATCGATCGACGCGCTGCTGATGCATTGGTCGGGCTGGCGGCAGGGATTGCGGCAGATGGTGTTGTGAATACCACCGAAGCGGTTTTCCTGAAGCAATGGTTGGAAAGCAATCTGGCGCATCTGAACGATCCGGTGATCAACCTGCTGTATTCGCGTTTGGCGTGCATGCTTCAGGACGATATTCTGGACCAGGACGAGTCTCTTGAGCTGCTTAACATCCTGCATGGTTTTTCTGGCGTAGGCGTTGATAGATCGCAGATCGGCGGAGTTGCCGCCGTTACTCCTACTGACCTTCCATTCAACTCCCCAGCCCCTGATTTGCTATGGGATGGCCGAATGTTTGTATTTACAGGCGTCATGGCTTTTGGGCCGCGCAAAGATTGCCAGGCATTGGTCGAGGAGCGTGGCGGTTTGATTGGGGGCGGGGTGAGTAAGAAGGTGCATTACCTAGTGGTCGGCAGCGTGGGTAATGAACAGTGGCGCCACAGCACCTACGGAACGAAGATCATGAAGGCAGTGGAACTGCGGGAGGCGGGTGCTTCGATTGCCATTGTGGGTGAGGATCACTGGCAAAAGATGTTGTTTGGTTGAGCTGGTCTAGGAAACGCACCCCGTTGTCTTGGCCGAAAGATTGTCGGTGGGTTTGGCGCCTCATCGCGAGCAAGCTCGCTCCCACAGGTTTTTCAGGGTTTGGACGAAAAGTGAACACCCCAGAAACAACAAAGCCCCCGCATTTCTGCGAGGGCTTTGTTTTGTATGGTGCCGGCACCAGGAGTCGAACCCGGGACCTACTGATTACAAGTCAGTTGCTCTACCAACTGAGCTATACCGGCGTGTGGGCGACGATTATAGCGATTGGGTGCGTTCTGTAAACCCCTGAATTCTGACTATTTTTGCGCAGGTCCGGCTTAGGCGCGGTGCAGCAGGTTGCGCAGTTTGTTCAGGGCTCGCCAGGTGCGGCTGTTTTGCATGGCGTGGAGTTGGGCTTCGGCTTGTTCAGCCCGTTGCAGGGCGGCACTGAGTTGTTGGTTCGTGTCGTCGACGGGGTGGCTGAATTTGTGGCCTTTGCAGAGTTGGAAGCCGTCGAGGTTGCACGGGGGGATGTCGAAGGCGGGTTTGAGGGCCAGGTGTTCTTCGGCGAGGTAGTAGGTGTTGATGCCGTCGAACAGGATGGACTGGTAGCCGGTGTCGGTCACCAGGGTTTCCCAGACCTGGTCGCGGGCCCATGGGGTTTCGATGAGGATGATCCAGGGGCGCCAGCGGCTGAAGTCCATGCCGCGCAGCACGGTTTCTTCGTGGCTCTCGACGTCGATTTTCAGGAAGTGGATAGGGCGGTCCTGGGCGTATTGCTCGCAGATGGCGGCCAGGGTGCGGGACTGGACGGTCTGGTTGCGCACGTCCATGCCGGCGTCGCGGTGTTGTTGGCAGAGCGCGTCGTAGTAGGCCGACACTGGCTCGATGTTTGCCGCGCCAGCTGCGGTCTTAAAACGCTCGGGTGCCCGAATCATCTGTCGGATGGTTGGCGCCGACGTCGAGGTAAAAGCCGTTTTCCACCGAAGGGCGGGCACTGAATTCGGCGGTTATGTCGTTTTGCTTAGACGCTTATGCACAACGGGCAGGATGAGTCGCGGTACATCTTGCGATTTTGTGACCGCTTTCGCGTTTAGTCGCAAATGCCTGTTTTCATGGTTTTTTATCCATGTGAACAAAAAATGACCAATGCTGATTCGGTCAGGAAATCACGGATTTCTGGGATCCGAGTTTATTTCATCAACAGAGTTATCCACAGGCTATTTCGTCTCAGTAACGCTCTGCCAGCAACAACAGATTGCGTGGCGTCAGCGGTGTTTCGCAGAAGGTGCCGAGGCGAACGTCGTAGCCTTTTTGCGTGAGGAAAAGCGCCCGGTCCAGCACCAGCCAAAGCTCCAACGGCCGTCGGAAAAGGCCTCGCAGCAACTCCAGGTTGCGCACCTCGGCCAGGCGCTGGTGGCCCGCTGCTTCCAAGGCGAGCCAATCAGGCGTGCCGACTGTGGATAAGTCTTTCAGGGCCGCCAGATCGGTGCAGTACTGGGCGAAGGATTTTTCCAGCCAAACGGTGGGCAGTGACGGCGTGGGCAGGTAGTCGTCGCACCCTCTGATTTGCCGTTGCAGCAAATCGAAGCCCAGGCGCCAGGCCATGGAGTGGTCCCGTTGTCTTCTGACGCGCGCGCCGGCGGTGACGGTTTCGGTCAGGGGCAGGCTGAGATCGTCGAGCGACAGCTGTAGGGCAGAGCCCTTGGCGGCGTCGGACAGCGCTTGATAGCGCTCGGTGTTGATGCGGTTGTAACAGCACGGCGCGATAGCCAGTTGTGCACAACCAGCGGCGCTGGCCAGCTGTATCAAGCGCACATGCAGGTCACCGCAGGCGTGCAGAGCCACGGGCGTATGTTCGGGGTGGAGCGCCTGGGTGGCGTCTGCCGCTAGCACGTCTTGTTGCAGGTGCGTGGCAGGCAGGCGATGGCGCAGGCTCAGTTGTTGGCCGCTGGCGACCAGTGCGGGGTCGTACTCCAGGCAGGTCAGTTGCTGTTCGTTGTGCAGCAGGCGTCGACCGAGATGGCCTTTGCCGGCGCACCAGTCCAGCCAGTGGGTTGGCCGGGTGGTGAAGCGCAGGCGACTGGCGAAGGCTTCGATCTGCTGCCATTTACGCCCGGGCACGTCGACGTTCAGGCGGTGGCTTGGCGCTTCGAGCGTGCTGGCAGGCAATTCTGCGACAGCGCTCAATGCGCGGGAGATTGTGGCCAATTCCGGGAAGGGCGCTGGTGCGTCTTCCATCAACCACGGCTGATGATGGTCGTTTTCCGCAGCTTCCAGCGAACGCTGGCGTAGCCATCGGGCCAATTCTGGGTGAGACGTTTCCCAAGGCAACTGCAGATGGGTGAACGGGCGCGGTTTCCACAGTGCCTGGTGCGCCGTGAGAAAAACGTCCAGTGCCGTGAAGCGGGCGAGCAATGCCTCGCCCGTCAGCAGGCCGCTGTCAGCGTCCTTGGCAGGCATCGACGCGCAACCAGCGTTCCAGCTGCTTGAAGCCTTGCACCAACACGAAGGACATCAGCAGGTAGAACATGCCAGCCGCGAAGAAGATCTCCACCGGCAGGTAGGTCCGGGCAATGATGGTGCGGGCCATGCCGGTGAGTTCCAGTAGGGTCACGGTGCTCGCCAGGGCGCTGGCCTTGAGCATCAGGATCACTTCGTTACTGTAGGCCGGCAGGCCGATGCGCGCGGCGCGGGGCAGCATGATGTAGAAAAGCGCCTTGGGTCGCGACATGCCCAGGGCCCGTGCGGCTTCGATCTCGCCCTTTGGGATGGCCTGGATCGCGCCGCGCAGGATCTCGGCGATGTAGGCGGCGGTGTGCAGGGTCATGGTGACCGTAGCGCACCAGAACGGGTCTCGCAGATACGGCCACAGCGCGCTGCTGCGCACGGCATCGAATTGCGCCAGGCCGTAGTAGACCAAAAACAGCTGGACCAACAGCGGCGTGCCACGGAAAAAGAAGATGTAGGCGTAGGGCAATGCCCGCACCTGCCACAGGCGCGAAGAGCGGGCGATGCCCAGTGGGATCGCCAGTAGCAGCCCGGCGATCACGGCGATGGCCACCAGCTCCAGGGTCAGTGTCGCGCCCTGGGCCAGCTTCGGTAGCCACTTGATGATGACGTCCCAGTTCATTGGGTGCTCCTGGTAAATCCACGGGCGGCGCGTCGTTCCAGCAGGTGCATGCCGATCATGGCGAGCACCGTCAGGCCCAGGTACATGAACGCTGCGACCGTATAGAAGGTGAACGGTTGTTTGGACACGGTCACGCCGATTTGCGCATGGCGCATGATTTCTTCCAGGCCGATCACCGAGACCAACGCGGTGTCCTTCATCAGGATCATGAACAGGTTGCCCAAGCCAGGCAGGGCGATGCGCCACATCTGCGGCATGATCAACCGGGTAAAGATCCGCCACTTCGACAAGCCCAGGGCAACACCGGCCTCACGGTGGCCCTTCGGGATCGCCAGGATCGCGCCGCGAAACACTTCGGTGGCGTAGGCGCCAAAGCACAGGCCCAGGGCAATGACCCCGGCGGCGAAGGCGTCAAGGGCGAGGTCGGGTTTGCCGAAATACTCACCCAGGGCACGCATCAGGTTGACGGTGCCGAAATAGATCAGCAGCACCCAGAGCAATTCCGGGATGCCGCGAACCAGCGTCGAATAGGTGCCGCCCAGCCATTGCAGCGGCTTGTAGGGCGAGGTCTTGGCCAAGGCGCCGAGCAGGCCGAGCACCAGCCCCAGGCAGAGGGCCGTGAGCGCCAACTTGACGGTCATCAGCGCGCCGGCGGCGAGCGCCGGGCCGAATCCGTAGAGATCGATCATCATGGGTAAGAGTTCATATCGCGGCAGGCTTTGCTAAGGGCCGGCGCTGCTGGGAGCCGCACCGGCCAGGCACGCCAGCATCAATAGATGCTGAACGGGAAGTACTTGTCGTTGATCTTTTTATAGGTGCCGTCGGCAACAATTTCTTTCAAGGCAGCGTTCAGCTTGTCGCGCAGCGGGTCACCCTTGCGCACGGCGATGCCGATCTTGTCGCCCTCTACCACCGGGTCACCTTTGAATTCGTAAGCACGGCCAGCGTCGGTTTTCAGCCAGTCGTAGTTCACGTATTTGTCTGCCAGGATTCCGTCGAGACGGCCGGAGGTCAGGTCCAGGTAGGCGTTTTCCTGAGTGTCGTAGAGTTTCAGTTCGACGCCTTCCATGTTGTCTTCCATCCAGGTGCCGGCGAGCGTGGAGCGCTGTGCCCCGATGACTTTGCCCTGGAGAGATTCTTTATCGATTTTGAAATCGACGTCTTTCGGTGCAATGAATTGCAGTTTGTTGGAGTAGTACGGGTCGGTGAAGTCCACGGCCTGCTTGCGTTCTTCGTTGATCGACAGCGAAGAAATCAGGAAGTCGAACTTCTTGGCGTTCAGGGCCGGGATGATGCCGTCCCAGTCGGAGGTGACCACTTCGCACTCGACTTCCATCTTGGCGCACAGGGCGTCGCCGATGTCTTTATCGAAACCCACGACCTGGCCGCTGGCGTCCTTGTTGTTGAACGGCGGATAGGCTGCTTCGATGCCCATCTTCAGCTTTTCGGCCGCCATGGCACTGGCCGAGAAGACCAGGCTGGCCGCTGCGGCCACGAGGAATTTCTTGTAGGTCTGCATGTGTACTGCTCCGTTAGCGGTTGCTGGACATGAATTGTTTGCAGCGCGCCGAAAGCGGGTTCTCGAAGACCTGCTGTGGCGATCCTTGCTCCTCGACCAGGCCTTGATGAAGGAACACGACTTCGCTGGAAACCTGACGGGCGAAGCCCATTTCATGGGTGACCAGCAGCATGGTGCGTCCTTCTTCGGCCAGGGCGCGGATCACACTAAGTACTTCCTGGACCATTTCCGGGTCAAGGGCGGAGGTGGGTTCGTCGAACAGAATCACCTTGGGCTGCATCGCCAGCGTGCGGGCGATGGCCGCGCGTTGTTGCTGGCCGCCAGACAGTTCGGCCGGGTAGGCGTGGCGCTTGTCGGCGATACCGACCTTGGCCAGCAGTGCTTCGGCGACTTCGACGGCTTCAGCCTTGCTCTGGCCAAGCACCCGGCGCGGGGCTTCGATGATGTTATCGAGCACGCTCATGTGCGGCCAGAGGTTGAAGTTCTGGAAAACAAAACCGATCTCGCTGCGCAGGCGGTTGATCTGTTTGCCGTCGGCGGCCACCAGCTCACCGTTCTTGGCGGCCTTGAGCTTGAGTTCTTCGCCGGCCACCAGGATCTGGCCCTGGTTGGGGTTTTCCAGCAGGTTGATGCAACGCAGAAACGTGGACTTGCCGGACCCGGAGGATCCGAGGATCGAGATCACATCGCCGTCGCGGGCGGTCAGCGAGACGCCTTTGAGCACCTCCAGCTGTCCGTAGCGTTTGTGCAAATTGCGGATTTCAAGCGCGGGCGTGGCCTGGGCCATGTGCGGTCCTCATGGTATGTGCTCCCTTGCTGTTGGCTGCCTTCCTTGGCGAGGCGGCCAAGCTAGCATGCGTCCGAATGGCAGCCAACAGCGCTACGGGCGGTAAACCGGTGATGTGCGGCAGGTTGTCGCATCGGTACAGCAGACTGTCGCGCCATCAACAACCGAACGGCCGTTTGAACCCTGTTTGCCGGTGAAAAACCCGGGGAGTCGCGTAAAAAAAGGCGCGATGGTGCCAGCTTTGGGCGGGGGTTGGAAGGGTTAACCGGATGAGCGTGCTATTCCGATTGGCATTCGACTCAACTTCCAATCGGTCTGAACATCGATGTTCATAAATCGATCAAACGAGGTGGCGTCCAATATCAGGAGTTGTGGTCATGAAGTCGCTATTTTGCCTCATCGTGTTAGGCGCGCTGCTTTTTCCCGTCATGCTCAACGCCACCAACCTCGCCCCTGTAGACAACACAGGCGTCCAGGTCCACCCCATGCAGCAGAACGGCATCACGTATCTGTCCGGCGGTATCGGCGAGGACGAAGCTCGGGCCATCGGGCAGGCCCAGGGTTACAACGTGCACATGACCTTTGCGATCGGCCCGGAAAATAAGTACGTCCCGGATGTGGACGTGACCGTGCAGAACGCATCGGGACAAACAGTGCTGACCCTCAGCGATGCCGGGCCGCTGGTTTATGTGCAACTGCCGCCGGGCAAGTACAACGTGGTGGCGACGCGCAACGGTGAGGCGCGGCGCGACACCACTGAGGTAGGCAGCGGGGCCGCACGCAACCTGGTGTTCCATTGGAACAGTGACGAATAGCCGGTCGGCTTATTCGCTGGCGGGTTCTTCCAGGGTCTGGCGATAGCGGTCCAGCGCCTCGCTGAAGTCCTTGATGAACTCCGGTGTGCTGAGCCAGCGTTGGGCGGTCTCGCGGTCCATGTCATCGACCCACATGCGGTAATCCACCAGCATGTCGGCGGCCAGGTTGGTCGCCGCCATGCTTTCGTTTTCGGCGTTTTTCAGGTCGAGCAGGCCTGGGCGTTCGATGATCATCACGCTCAGGGACGTGAGCAGCGTATCGAGCATTTCACTGCGGCTGACGGCCTCGGCTTCGCGCAGCTTGGCGAACAGTTCCAGCACGTAGACCGGTGGCTGAGCTGTGGCGTGGGCCGGGTCACCATACATCGGGATGGATTTGCGCCCGGTCATGCGGATCTGCTTGGCTTTGTCTTTGGCGCGCTTGGCGCGTTTTTGCTGTTTGTTCAGTGAGGCCATTGGGCTTCGGTTTCCAATTCGTTAGGGGACGGTGCCCGGCTCAGTCGATTTTCGGCACGGTAAAGCGGAATTCGCTGCCCTGGCCTGGCTGGCTTTCGGCGTGCAGTTTACCGCCATGGGCCTGGACAATCCCCTTGGAAATGTACAACCCCAGCCCGGTGCCGTTCGGGTTGCCTTCCTTGGTCGTCCAGTAGCGCTCGAAAACATGGGGCAATTGCTCTGGCGCAATCCCTTCACCGGTGTCGCGGACGCTGAACACGATCTCGTTACCGACGGACATCGCACTGATGCCCACCGAGCCCTGCTGCGGCGTGAACTTGATGGCATTGCCGATCAGGTTGGACAGCACCTGGAACAGCCGCTCGGGGTCGGCGTTGATCCTCAGGTTGGGTTCGGCATGGAAGGAAATGTCGATTGCCTTGGCAGTGGCCAGCGGCGTCAGTAGCGAGCAGGCGTCGTCGAAGATCTGGCTGACGTCCATCGGCTGGGGATTGATGGTGTAGCGCCCGGCATCGATGCGTGAAGTGTCTAGCAGGTCTTCCAGCAGCGTGTTCATGCGGCTGGTGGCCTGTTGCATGGTGTCGATGGCGGAAGAAATTCGCTTGGAACTGTGGGATCCGTCGGAACTGAAGGCCTTCTGCATCATGCCGCAGAGCATGGAAATGACCGTCATCGGGCTGCGCAGGTCATGGGAAACCACGGCCACCAGTTCATCGCGCGCTTGTACGGCTAGGCGCTCTTTGTGCACCTGGCGGGCCAGGTCGTTTTCCAAGGCCGAGCGGCGCAGGTCGTTGGCGGCAAACAGATCGCCATGGGTCCATTTGGCACTGATGCCGGCCATTTCGACTTTCCAGATCTCGAAAGACGTCCGGGGCCGTAGGCGCAGGCCGGTCTCGCTGTTTTCCAGGTCCAGGGGTTTTTGCGGGTCGCCGCTCCATTGGAGGGTTTGCTTCACCTCGGGGCGGAACCACAGCACGCCGTTTTCCACAGGCTTGGGCAGGTGGATCGCCAGCACGCCGCTCGCCACGTCCTGATAAGTCTGGGCAGGTGCGAAGACGCTGCTCAGGTTGTGGTGGGAAAACACGGGCTTGCCGGTTTCCAGGATCCATTTGTGCAGCTCGCGGATCTGCTCCGGTTCCGGGCACTGGCCATGGCGATGCAGTTTGTTGTTCTCGAAAATCGCCACGCCGCTGGCGCCGGTCAGGTCCATGAGCCGTTGCGGCTCGTGGGACAAGCCGTCGAATACGTTATCGCTGGATTCGGCCATGACCGCGGCGAGGACCTTGAGGTCTTCCAGCTTGGCGTCCCGTTGCCGGGTCAGTTCCAGGGCCTGCATGGCGCTGATCTGCAATGACAGCACCTGGCCGATGGTCTGGCAGGCCATGCGCATTTCATGAGGAACCAGCAGCGGCTGGCGATTGCCGCAACTGATCAGTCCCCACAAGCGTTCACCTTCCATCAGCGAGATGCTCATGGACGACAGCACGCCCATGTTTTTCATGTACTGGCGGTGGATCGGCGAGACGCTGCGCAGTGTGGCAAAACTCAGGTCCAGGGGTGCCTGGGTGTCGGGGCGCAGTTCCGGGACCAGCGGCACCGGCGCGTAGTCGGCGTTGGGGATGATCCGCAGCCAGTTGGTGCGATACAGCTCGCGGGCCTGTTCGGGAATATCCGATGCCGGGAAAAACAGGCCTTTGTAGAGCTCCATCGACGGCGCGCTGGCCTCGGCAATCACCTGGCCGTGGCCTTCTTCCTCGAAGCGGTAGATCAGCACCCGGTCGTAACCGGTCATGGCCTGGATTTCCCGCACGCTGATTTCGTACAGGGCCTGAAGGGTTTTCGCACTTTGCAGGCGTTGCAGCATGCGGCCCATGTTGGCCTCGCCGCTGACGCCTTCGGGGCGATAGTCGCTCAGATGCTGTTCCAGTTCGATGATCAGGGCGCCCTGGTGGCGATGCACCAGGGCATCAAAACGCTGCTGATTCACGACAATGGCCACGGGCGCGTTGTCGCTTTCCGGCGCGGCGCGGCAGGCGATGAGGATCGCCTCGGCCTGTTCCAGCCCCAACAGTGCATCGAGTGTCTGGCCCAACAACCTGTGGGGATCTTGCGCCATCAATTGCAGCACGTTGGCGCTGATCTGACGGATCACGAAATCGGGCTCGGACAGCATCAACAACACGCCGTGAGGTTGGATGGCCCCAGGAAAGCGAATCGGTTCGTCTGCACAATTGGCCAGCAGTTCTTCGAAGGCTTCCTGGTTTTCCGGGGTCATAACAGTACCTTTTGGCTGTCCAGCCAGTGTTCAAAATGAGAGAACGTCGCCTTGGCGGCGCGTGTGACTTCGAACACCTGGGCCTCGCCAAGGTTCCTGTCGTCCAGGTATTGGAGGAAATCCCTCCAGCGTCTGCCGGTGAGTTCGCCATACACATTGAGAAAGGCCGCGCCGCTGGAAGCATCAAGGCCGAGCTGCTCGGCCACCCTGCGCCGCAGGATCTGCCCGCCGAGGGTCGCGCCCTCCAGCACGTAGGAAACGCCGAGCGCGGCGGCTCGGGAGTCGATTCGCGGCAGTGCCTGGCAAAGGGGCAATGCCTCGATAGCCGCTTCATCCAGGCCCAGTGCCGCGAGGTCGGCCCGCAATACCGGGAGTTTGATGCGCAAGGATTGGTCCAGCCCGGTTGGAATCAACGCCAGCACATGAAGCCGTTGCTCCAGCGGCTGATAAAAACCGTAGTAGGCCGCCATCAGGCGCCGGTACAGATCCAGGTCCAACTGTTGCGAGAAAAACGGCAAGCGTTTTTCCAGGGCTACGTGCAGTTCAGCGGTTTCGGTCCGCAATGCCTGGATCAGGGAAGGGTGAGGCGCGGCCGGTGACATGCAGGATGAAGCTCATTGACTGAAGCATTGCTGGAAAAAAAGCGCATGAATATTACATGGGTTTTTTGAGTGCGCGGTCATTGGCTTTTACTCCTTCAAGTCGCTGCGCCCGATCGCCCCTTCCTCGAGGCGCGCCTGTTCACGGTCCAGCTCGTTGCGCAGTTCTTCTTCGGTGGGGAGCACCAGCTGATACTTCGACGCGTAGCAGCGTTCGATAGTGAGTCCAGCTCAATTCGTGACGCAGTGCGTCACAGATTGGAAACGCCTGATAAAAGAGGCGCATGTAGCGCAAATTTGAAGCATCAAACCCTTTCCCAAACCGCGCCGTCAACACCTTCGCCAACGACGGTAGCAACCTTGCACCATAGGCCGCCCGTTCGGCGCCGCCTTGTTCAAATTCGATGATATGCCGGCCGATCTGCCAGCAGGTTTGCACTTGGAGCGTATCGACGGCACGCAGAACCTTCTGGCGTGCCTGGCGAATCAGCTCGCCGAGTTCGTTGATCAAGGGGGCGAGCTGAGGGTCATCTTGGGGCAGCAGTGGCGTCATCGCAGTGTCCAGCCATTGAGAGGGGCAGACCGCAAGGATGCTCCGGGCGACGTTTCGATGATGCCGGACGAGGCTGATTGCTTGGGAGGAAAAATAGCTGATTGACGCAGGACGGGTATGACGCCGCCCCATGTTGGTTAACCTTGGATTGTGGAAATTATCCCCGGAGGGCGTCATCCACCGCGGTCCCGGCCAGACAGTCAGTCCTGGCCTTGTGTCAGTGCCTGGGACGCAGCCACATAGTCGGCCTGGAACTGCTTGCTTTCCACCCAATCCAGCGCGGTCTGCTCATCCGCGCCGGTGGTGAGGCGGCGGTATTCGATCAATGCGGTAATGATGAAGTCGGTCGCTTCTTCCTCACCTTCCTGCTCCAGTACCAGCGCCAGCAGGGGATGGGCCAGGAACGCTTCGCACATCGCCTTCTGGCTGACCTTTTCAGCGGCACTCATGAGTTGGAACAACTCCGTCAGGTCCACGGTTTCCAGATCAATGCGCTCGTCGTTCGGGTCCAGGAAATCGTTCGGCGCAGCAGCACGCTTAGTACGGTTCTGCTTGGCTTTCGCCTTGGCGCGCTGGCTGCGCTTGTGCTGTTTGTTCGCCGATGACATGGTCGGATTCCTGATGGATAAGGCCATCTATCCTACAGCTTCAACGCGCACGCTTCGAATCTCAATCCACTATGAAAAGCGTAGCCCCCGATGAGGTGGAGGATCGATGGGGCTCGGCCTGGTCGGCGACCTGATAGCTCATGCCGGGCTTGAGCAAAAATTGCCGACCGTCTTCGAGTTCAGTATTGAGCTCGCCCTTGAGGCAAAACAGGATGTGGCCCTTGGTGCACCAATGGTCGGCCAGATACCCGGCTGTGTATTCCACCATCCGTACCCGAATGTTCCCGAATTGTTGCGTGCGCCAATAGGCGGTTCCGGTGACGCCTTTGTGCTCGGTAGGTTCGATGGTTGACCAATCGGTGGTGCCGAAGGGGATGCCGGTGATGTCCATGTCGACTCGTTTGCCAGAGGGGAGCGGACGAATGTAGCTGAGTCGACAATGCACAGGAAGAAAATCCCAGGCAATAAAAAACCCCGATCAATTGCTTGATCGAGGTTTTCGGTATTTGGTGCCCAGAGACGGAATCGAACCGCCGACACGGGGATTTTCAATCCCCTGCTCTACCGACTGAGCTATCTGGGCAACGGGGCGCATTAAACGGGTTTTTCAGGGGGGCGTCAAGCAAGTTTTCAAAAAATATTTAACTATTACCGTCGCTTACGATTCGCCCCCGCACTGAACAGCTTATTCGGATGGCGGTACGTAGCCTTCGGCCTTGGCGTAATCTTCGCCGGAAAAGTACTTGTCCATCTCGCCCTGAAGGTATTTGCGATCTTCGGCGTTCATCATGTTCAGGCGTTTTTCATTGATCAGCAGGGTCTGGTGTTTCTGCCAGTCGGCCCAGGCCTTGGCAGAGACGTGGTCGAAGATATCTTCGCCCTTGGCGCCCGGGAACGGTGGACGTTCCAGGCCTTCGAGTTCTTCTTTGTACTTGCGGCACATGATGGTGCGGGTCATTGCAACTCTCCTGCGTTCATTACGGCGGCCGCGCGTTCGAGCAAGGTTTTGACCGGGGCGGCAAGGCCCAGGCGCGGCGGGGTGGCGAGGTTATACCAGAGCCAGTCGGCCTCGGCCACGTGATGGCCGGTTTCCCGGACCCGGACCAGCCAGGGTTCGATCGCCAACTGGAAGTGGCTGAAGGTGTGCACCAGGCCTGGCATTTCGTGTTGGCTGCCCAGTTCCAGCGAGTGCTGCAGGGCCAGGTGTTGCAGGTCGTCGAGGTCGTCGAGTTCCGGCAGGCTCCACAGCCCGCCCCATAGCCCGGTGGAAGGGCGTCGGTAAAGCAGGATCGCGCCCTCGTGGTTGGCCAGCATCGGCATCAAGGTGCGTTTTTTGGGCACCTCCTTGCGAGGCTTGGGAATCGGGTAGCGGGTTTCCAGGCCCAGCATGTGGGCCTCGCAGCCTTGCTTCAGTGGGCAGAGCAGGCAACTGGGCTTGCTGCGGGTGCAGAGCGTGGCGCCCAGGTCCATCATCGCCTGGGTATAGGCGTTGACCCGGTCTTGTGGCGTGAAGCGCTCGGCGGTGGCCCATAGCTGTTTCGCCACCTTGGGTTCGCCCGGGTAGCCTTCCTGGGCGGTGAAGCGCGCTAGCACCCGCTTGACGTTGCCATCGAGGATCGGCGCCCGCAGGCCCATGCTGATGCTGGCGATGGCACCGGCGGTGGACAGGCCGATCCCCGGCAACTCGGTGAGTTTTTCCACGTCCCGGGGAAATTCGCCATCGTACTGCTCGACGACGATTTTCGCGGTTTTCTGCAAGTTGCGCGCACGGGTGTAATAGCCCAGCCCGGTCCACAGGTGCAGCACTTCGTCCTCCGGCGCGGCGGCCAGCGCTTCGACGGTGGGCAGTGAGGCCATGAACCGGTCGAAATAGTTGAGCACAGTACTGACCTGGGTCTGCTGCAACATGATTTCCGAGACCCACACCCGATAGGGTGAGATGTCCTGCTGCCAGGGCAAGTCGTGGCGCCCGTGGCGATCGAACCAGTCCAGGACGGCGGTGGAAAATTGCTCGGTTCTCATCGCTTGAACAGCCCCTTGAGCGCGTCTTTCAGCTCCGGGCTGACCTTATCGCCGAGTTTCTCATCGATCTTGTCGCCGAGCCGGTCGCCGGCCAGTTTCGCCGCGACCTTGCCCAGCCCGTCGTTGTCCAGGCGGCAGGCCTTCGCCCCCAACTCCAGTGGGCCGCGGCAGCGCAACGGCCATTCGACGTCGACGTAGCGTTCGTTGACCTGGCAGGCCGGGTCGGGCATGTCGCTCTTATCGCCTTCGACGATGACGCCGACGCGGTAATCCATGCCCAGCACCCGCAGATCGATATCGCCGTTGCCGTTGACGCTCATGCCGGGGATGCGGACTTTCAGGTCGGGGTTGTGAGCGACGCCATTGGTGAAGGTGAGATTGCCGTTGAGTTGCTGGAACGGCGTGTCCTTGCCCCGGGGTTCGCCGCTGAGGGACTTGCGATTGAGGGTGGCAATGCCTTTGCACAGTTGCTGTTCGAGGTTGGCATTGAGCAGCACGCCATCGTTGATGACGAACCCGGCGTTGCCGTTGAGGCTGTCGATCAGAGCCTTCTGGCTATTGCCGGTGGCGGTGATCGCGCTGTTGAGCGTGACCAGGCCTTTGACCGGCGGATTCTTGCCCTGGCTTTCGATGATCTTCTCGGCAGGGACCCGGTTGATGCGGGTTTGCAGGCTCAACTGTGGGGTAGGTTGGCGCACATCCAGGGTGCCCTTGGTTTCGAAGTTGCCGCTGTACAGATCGCCCCGCAGATTTTCCAGGGTCAGCAGGCCACCCAGGCCGGTGGCCTTGAGCGCGGCGTTCTGGATCGGCAGTTTATCCAAGGTCAGTTGCCCGAAGGTCAGGTCGGCATCGAGGTCCAGCTTGCTCAGGCGCTCCACCGGAAACAGCCGATCGTTACTCCAGGCACCCTGGGTTGGAGCGCTCGGCAACGGTGTGCTGCCGGCGCCGGCCAGGGCGCTGGCTTCGGTGTTGCTGACTTCGGCCTCACGGGCCGCCTTGGAACTGTCGGCTTCGGCGGATTTTGGCGGCAGGTAGCGGTCGACGTTGAACGTGTCGGCCTTGAGCTGCACGCGCAGGGCCTGTTTGGCAAAGTCTTCCACGGCGATACGACCGCTGAAGTTGCTGTCGTCGAGCTTCAGGTTGATGTCGTTGAGTGCGACGCTGGTCGGCGTGCCGGCAATGCGGCTGGCCAATTCGACCTTGCTCAGGCTGCCTTCGGCCATGGCCGGGAGTGTCTGGCCGATGCTGTCGACAAACTTCGCCAGATCGAACTGGGCGATCGATATTCCACCGTTCAATTGCGGGGTCTTGTCGAGGTCGTTGACCTTCAGTTCACCCAGGGCGCGCAGTTGGTTGAGCGACAGCTTGATGCCGGTCCATTCGGCGACGTTGGCCGCCTTGTCCAGGAACAGTTGGCCTTGGGCGGCGAAATTCAGGGTCTTGCCCTGCAGGGGGTCGCCGGTGGCTTCGCCGGACAGTTTCAGGTCTTCGAACTTGTAGCGTTGCAGGGCCCGCTCGAAGCGCAGTTCGCCGGTCACTTCGGTGCGTACGCGCACGGCCGGCTGGTTGCTGGACAGGAAGGCGGTCAGGGTCACCGGAATGTTGGTGGAATCGTGGACCGGGCCGGTGCTCAGTTGGATGCTCTCGGCGGTGTACAGCTTGCCGGTCTGCTCGTCGGTGTATTCGACCCGGGCGTTGTTCACGGTCAGGCTGTCGATGTCCAGGCGGGTCGGCTGGGCAGGTTTTTCTGCCGGGGTGCTGGCGGGCGGGGCCGGTTGTTCGGTTGGTGCTGGGGTGTTCGCCGTCGTCGTGGAGGCTGGCGCCTTGCCGATGTCTTCCCAGTTGCCGTGACCGTTCTTGTCACGGTTGAGCCGCAGGTTCAGGCCTTCGACGCGCACATCGCTCATCTGCACTTCCCGGCGCAGTAGCGGTATCACCCGGACCGAGAGGCCAAGCATCTGCAGGTCGGCGAAAGGTTGGGTCGGGTTGGCCAGGGTCGCGACGCTGGCGTCGTGCAACTCCAGGCCCAGCCAAGGGAACAGGCTCCAGCCGATGTCGCCATTGAGGGTCAGCTCGATGTGGGCCTTGTCGCGGGCTATCTGGCGGATCTCTTCTTTGTAGTCGTTGGGATCGAACAGGTGGGTCAGGGCAAAGCCCAGGGCCACAATGATCAGCAACAGCCCGAGAAGTACCAGACCCAGGATTTTGCCGAACGCTTTCATGGGCGAATCCTTGTAGGTGAGTTCAAAATTTAGCCGGGAGTATAACGCTGTGGATTGGTGGTGGTGCGTCGGGTGCTCGTTATAAGTCCCGTCCGTAGATCAATGTGGGAGCGAGCTTGCTCGCGATAGCGGTGTGACCGTCAATGAAAATGCTGAGCGGGCGACCGCCATCGCGAGCAAGCTCGCTCCCACACAGTGGTTCTACAACGGATGGGCATGAAAGCTCCTGAAAAAATAAATCGTTAGCCCCCTACAGAAAGCCAGCAAGCGTGCGATAAGACAGATGGCACGAAAAAGGTGATATCACTTTGGTTTCTCTGCCACGATCAAATGGTAACCTTTGCCCGTTCGTCCGTCCTTCTGCGACTTGATGTCGCACACTATGGAGCTTCACCAGAAAATACAGCCATGCCTGCGTGCAATGAAGGCTGAGGGTGACGCGTGGCTGACGGACCATTCCAATAATTGGGGGATACACAATGAGCACGAGCATCACGGCGGGCGGCATCGCCGACCAGCCAGCGTTCCTCTCCAAGGAACGCATCATCGCCAAGCCCGGTTTCAACCGGTGGTTGGTTCCACCGGCCGCACTGGCCATTCACCTGTGCATCGGCATGGCCTATGGCTTCTCGGTGTTCTGGTTGCCACTGTCCAAGGCCTTGGGTGTCACCAAGCCTGTGGCCTGTGCACCGGATATGAGCTTCATCTCGCAAGTCTTTTCGTCCCAATGTGACTGGCCGATCTCGATGCTCGGCTGGATCTACACCCTGTTCTTCATCTTCCTGGGTTGCTCGGCAGCCATCTGGGGTGGCTGGCTGGAACACGCCGGTCCACGCAAGGCTGGCGTTGTATCGGCCTTGTGCTGGTGCGGTGGCCTGCTGATTTCCGCGCTGGGTATCTATACCCACCAGATCTGGCTGATGTGGGTCGGTTCCGGGGTGATCGGTGGTATTGGCCTGGGCCTGGGCTACATCTCCCCGGTGTCGACCCTGATCAAGTGGTTCCCGGACAAGCGCGGCATGGCGACTGGCATGGCGATCATGGGCTTCGGCGGTGGTGCGATGGTCGGTGCTCCATTGGCCGCGGCGCTGATGAACCATTTCGCTTCGCCGACGGGCGTGGGCGTCTGGCAGAGCTTCCTGGTCATGGCCGCGATCTACTTCGTTTTCATGATCGGTGGCGCCTTGTCGTATCGCGTTCCGCCGACCGGCTGGAAGCCTGAAGGCTGGACCCCGGCACCGAAGAAAGCCGCGAACGCGATGATCACCCATCGCCACGTTCACGTGAACGTAGCCTGGAAGACCCCGCAGTTCCGCCTGGTCTGGCTGGTGCTGTGCCTGAACGTCTCCGCCGGTATCGGCATCCTGGGCATGGCTTCGCCCCTGTTGCAGGAAGTGTTCGGCGGCAAGCTGCTCGGCAATGACCTGCCTTTCGGTCAACTGGACGCCGTGCAACTGGGCCAGATCGCGGCCATCGCGGCCGGCTTCACCGGTCTGTTGAGCCTGTTCAACATTGGCGGCCGGTTCTTCTGGGCCTCCTTCTCGGATTACCTGGGTCGTAAAAATACCTATTTCGTGTTCTTCGCCCTGGGCTTTGCCCTGTACGCGCTGATCCCGAACCTGGGTCACCTGGGCAGCGTCGCGCTGTTCGTGGCGGCGTTCTGCATCATCCTGTCGATGTACGGCGGCGGCTTCGCCACCGTGCCGGCCTACCTGGCGGACCTGTTCGGTACGCAAATGGTCGGCGCAATCCACGGTCGCTTGTTGACCGCCTGGGCTGCGGCAGGCGTGCTGGGTCCGGTACTGGTGAACTACCTGCGTGAATATCAATTGAGCATCGGCGTTGAACGTGCCGCGGCCTATGACATCACCTTGTACATCCTCGCCGGTCTGCTGGTGCTGGGCTTCCTGTGCAACCTGATGGTCCGTCCGGTCGCCGACAAGTACTTCATGACCGACGCCGAACTGGCCGCCGAACAGGCGCTGGGTCATGACAAGGGTGCTGACAGCACCACGTCGCTGGAGTGGAAAGCTGCACCAGGCACCAAGCCCCTGGCGATCGCCGCCTGGCTGGTGGTGGGCATTCCGTTGGCGTGGGGTGTGTGGGTGACCCTGCAGAAAACGGCGGTGTTGTTCCGCTAAGACCGTTGCCCGAACCTTCAAGGTAAGGGCAAACCTAGTGTGGGAGCGGGCTTGCTCGCGAAAGCGGTGTGTCAGTTGACGATGATGTCGACTGATACACCGCCTTCACGAGCAAGCCCGCTCCCACATTTGATTCTGGGTGATGGCAAAAATTGCTTGTATGGACATGTCTATCACCGACAGCCCGGGGTTCAGCCCGTCAGTGATGTCACCTCTTGTGTTTCTGTTTGCCGCTCGCGCCCCTATAATGGCTGCCTTTTTCGCCCAATGATTTTGCGGAGCTGGTGATGGCCGAACGTAAGGCGTCTGTCGAGCGCGACACTCTGGAAACCCAGATCAAAGCCTCGATCAACCTGGATGGCACCGGAAAGGCCCGGTTTGATATCGGTGTACCTTTTCTTGAGCACATGCTGGACCAGATCGCCCGCCACGGGCTGATCGACCTGGACATCGTCAGCAAGGGCGACCTGCATATCGACGACCACCACACGGTGGAGGACGTCGGTATCACCTTGGGGCAAGCCTTTACCAAAGCCATCGGCGACAAGAAGGGCATCCGTCGCTACGGCCATGCCTACGTGCCGCTCGATGAAGCGCTGTCGCGGGTGGTCATCGACTTCTCTGGCCGCCCGGGCCTGCAGATGCATGTGCCGTACACCCGTGCCACTGTCGGCGGCTTCGACGTTGACCTGTTCCAGGAGTTCTTCCAGGGCTTCGTCAACCACGCCAACGTGACCCTGCACATCGACAACCTGCGCGGGCACAACACCCACCACCAGATCGAAACCGTGTTCAAGGCTTTCGGCCGCGCGCTGCGCATGGCCGTGGAGCTCGATGACCGCATGGCCGGCCAGATGCCTTCCACCAAGGGCGTCCTGTAATGCAGACGGTCGCGGTTATCGACTACGGCATGGGCAACCTGCACTCGGTGGCCAAGGCCCTCGAGCACGTGGGCGCCGGCAAAGTGCTGATCACCAGCGATGCCGACGTAATTCGCGAAGCCGACCGGGTGGTGTTCCCCGGCGTTGGTGCGATTCGTGATTGCATGGCCGAGATTCGTCGCCTGGGCTTCGACAAGCTGGTGCACGAAGTCAGCCAGGACCGTCCGTTCCTTGGCATCTGCGTGGGCATGCAGGCCTTGCTCGATCGCAGCGAAGAGAACGACGGTGTCGATTGCATTTCGCTGTTCCCAGGCCAAGTGAAGTTCTTTGGCAAGGGCCTGCATGAAGACGGCGAGCACTTGAAGGTCCCGCACATGGGCTGGAACGAAGTGAAGCAGACGGTGGATCACCCGCTGTGGCACAACATTCCGGACCTGGCGCGCTTCTACTTCGTGCACAGCTACTACATCGCCGCCGGCAATGCGCGGCAGGTGGTGGGCAGCGGTCACTATGGCGTCGATTTCGCCGCGGCCCTGGCCGATGGTTCGCGCTTCGCCGTGCAGTTCCACCCGGAGAAGAGCCATACCCATGGCCTGCAACTGTTGCAGAACTTCGCGGCGTGGGACGGGCGCTGGTAATGGCCCGCAAGAAACCGCCGATCCTCACTCTCACGCCCGAGCAGGAGAGTGAAGCGAACCGCAAGATCCAGCGGTTCATGGAGGAGCGTTTCGAACTGGAGCTGGGTTCGTTCGAAGCGGCGGAAATTCTTGACCTGTTTACCCGCGAAATTGCTCCGCACTATTACAACAGGGCGATTTTCGATGTGCAGACGCACCTTAAAGAAAGGTTCGAAAGCATTGAAAGCGACTTGTGGGCGCTCGAGAAAAACTGATTTTCGAGCCAAGCTGAATATTCGTATTTGAAGGTTTGCCAGATGCTGATTATCCCCGCTATCGATCTCAAGGACGGCGCTTGCGTACGTCTGCGTCAGGGCCGCATGGAAGACTCCACGGTGTTTTCCGATGACCCGGTGAGCATGGCCGCCAAGTGGGTGGAGGGCGGCTGCCGTCGCCTGCATCTGGTCGACCTGAACGGCGCTTTCGAAGGGCAGCCGGTGAACGGTGAAGTGGTCACGGCCATTGCCAAGCGTTACCCGAACCTGCCGATCCAGATCGGCGGTGGCATTCGCTCGCTGGAAACCATCGAGCACTATGTCAAGGCTGGCGTGAGCTACGTGATCATTGGCACCAAGGCCGTGAAAGACCCGGCTTTTGTCGCCGAAGCCTGTCGCGCGTTCCCTGGCAAGATCATCGTCGGTCTGGATGCCAAGGACGGTTTCGTCGCCACCGATGGCTGGGCTGAAATCAGCACCGTGCAGGTCATTGATCTGGCCAAGCAGTTCGAAGCCGACGGCGTGTCTTCGATTGTTTATACCGACATCGCCAAAGACGGCATGATGCAGGGCTGCAACGTGCCGTTCACCGCTGCGCTGGCCGCAGCCACCAAGATCCCGGTGATTGCCTCCGGTGGCATCCATAATCTGGGTGACATCAAGTCGCTGCTCGACGCCAAGGCGCCGGGCATCATCGGCGCAATCACCGGCCGCGCGATCTACGAAGGCACCCTCGACGTCGCTGAAGCGCAAGCTTTCTGCGATTCGTACAAAGGCTGAGGACTGACCATGGCGCTGGCCAAACGCATCATCCCTTGCCTGGACGTGGACAACGGCCGGGTGGTCAAGGGCGTCAAGTTCGAGAACATCCGTGATGCCGGCGACCCGGTGGAAATCGCCCGTCGCTACGACGAACAGGGTGCGGACGAGATTACCTTCCTCGATATCACGGCCAGCGTCGATGGCCGCGATACCACGCTGCATACCGTCGAGCGCATGGCCAGCCAGGTGTTCATCCCGCTGACCGTGGGCGGCGGCGTGCGCACCGTGCAGGACATCCGCAACCTGCTCAATGCCGGGGCGGACAAGGTGTCGATCAACACGGCGGCGGTGTTCAACCCGGAATTCGTCGGTGAAGCGGCCCAGCACTTCGGCTCGCAGTGCATCGTCGTGGCCATCGATGCGAAGAAGGTCTCTGGCCCGGGCGAGACCCCGCGCTGGGAAATCTTCACCCACGGTGGGCGTAAACCCACGGGCCTGGACGCCGTCGAGTGGGCGAAGAAGATGGAAGGCCTGGGTGCCGGGGAAATCCTGCTGACCAGCATGGACCAGGACGGCATGAAAAACGGTTTCGACCTGGGCGTCACCCGCGCCATCAGCGATGCCCTGGGCATTCCGGTCATCGCCTCTGGCGGCGTCGGCAACCTGCAGCACCTGGCCGATGGCATTCTTGAAGGCCACGCCAGTGCGGTACTGGCGGCGAGCATTTTCCACTTCGGCGAATACACCGTGCCGGAAGCCAAGGCCTACATGGCGCATCGCGGTATCTGCATTCGCTGATCGCTGGACACCATGGCGGGCCCAAGGCACTCTTGGGCACACCATGGATTGCGGTAGTCCGACATGCTCAAACGTCTCGTTCTTGCCTTTGCGGGCGCCACGTTGCTGCTCGCAGGCACCACCCGCGCCGCCGATGCTCCGCTGGTGTTGCTGACGGAAAACTTCCCGCCGTACAACATGGCCAAGAACGGCAAGAACTTCGCCCAGGACGAGAATATCCATGGCATTGCCGTGGACATCGTCCGCGAAATATTCAAGCGCGCCGATATCTCCTACAGCCTGACGCTACGTTTCCCCTGGGAACGTATCTATAAACTCGCCCTGGAAAATCCGGGTTACGGTGTGTTTGTCATGGCGCGGTTGCCGGAGCGAGAGAAGCTGTTCAAATGGGTCGGCCCCATCGGTCCGGACGACTGGATCATGCTCGCCAAGGCCGACAGCAAGATCGCCCTCGACTCGCTGGAGCAGGCGCGCCAATACAAGATCGGTGCGTATAAGGGCGACGCGATTGCCGAGACGCTGGCCAAACAAGGGCTGAACCCGATTGTCGTATTGCGTGATCAGGACAACGCTAAAAAACTGGTCAGCGGCCAGATCGACCTGTGGGCCACCGGGGATCCCGCCGGGCGTTACCTGGCGCGACAGGAAGGGGTGGACGATCTCAAGACCGTGTTGCGATTCAACAGTGCCGAGTTGTACCTGGCGTTGAACAAAGACGTGCCTGATGAGGTGGTCGCCCGGCTTCAAAAGGCCCTGGATGAATTGCGCAAGGAAGGTGCGGTGGACGCGATCATGGCGCGGTATCTCTGAGCGCTGTCCCGCCGCCATCGCGAGCAGGCTCGCTCCCACAATGGATTTGTGGTGAGCGCTAATTCTGCAGCCAGCCCGGAAATCTGTGGGAGTGGGTTGCTCGCGAAGACGGCAGCCCATTCAACATCGATGCAAGCTGACCCACCGCTTTCGCGAGCAAGCTCGCTCCCACAATGGATTTGTGGTGAGCGCTAATTCTGCAGCCAGCCCGGAAATCTGTGGGAGTGGGTTGCTCGCGAAGACGGCAGCCCATTCAACATCGATGCAAGCTGACCCAGCGCTTTCGCGAGCAAGCCCGCTCCCACAATGGATTTGTGGTGAGCGCTAATTCTGCAGCCAGCCCGGAAATCTGTGGGAGTGGGTTGCTCCCGAAGACGGCAGCCCATTCAACATCGATGCAAGCTGACCCAGCGCTTTCGCGAGCAAGCCCGCTCCCACAATGGATTTGTGGTGAGCGCTAATTCTGCAGCCAGCCCGGAAATCTGTGGGAGCGGGCTTGCTCGCGAAGACGGCAGCACATTCAATATCGATGCAAGCTGACCCACCGCTTTCGCGAGCAAGCCCGCTCCCACAATGGATTTGTGGTGAGCGCTAATTCTGCAGCCAGCCCGGAAATCTGTGGGAGTGGGTTGCTCGCGAAGACGGCAGCCCATTCAACATCGATGCAAGCTGACCCAGCGCTCTCGCGAGCAAGCCCGCTCCCACAATGGATTTGTGGTGAGCGCTAATTCTGCAGCCAGCCTGGATCCCTGTGGGAGCGAGCTTGCTCGCGATGGCGGCAGCGCGGTTTGAGATAGCGCTCAGCCGCTACCGATAAACCCCATCTTTCCCATGCCCAGCCATCGCCCGATTGCTGCGCAGGCTGATCATCGATTTGATATCGATCCATTCAATGCCCTGGGCCTTGAGCTTGGGCAATTCGCGTTCGAGCACCGCCAGGGTCTGCGGGTAGGGATGGCCGATCATCACTGCCGAGCCTTGCCGGTGGGCCAGGTCGATGGCGGTTTGCAGCTGCTGGGCGATGGCGGCTTCGGTGCGCTCGTCGTCGAGGAACACATCCCGCGACACACTGGCGAGGCCAATCTTCTGGGCCTCGGCGGCAGCGACCGTCTGGGCGCTGGTGCGGCTGTCGACGAAAAACTTATGGCGCTGCTGCAAGTTCGCCATCAGCCACGCCATGGCCTGGGGCTGGGCGGTCATGCGGCTGCCCATGTGGTTGTTGATCCCGCTGGTGTAGGGCACGGCCGCGAACGCGGCGTCGAGGCGCTTGCCCAGTTCTTCGATGGACAGTTCCGGATGCCAGGCGAATGGCCCGGTGGCCGGGTCCATGGGCATGTGCAGCATGACCAGTTTGCCGGCGCGATGGGCTTCGCGGGCGACTTCGGCGGCGTGAGGGGTGTCAGGCATGATCGCGGCGGTGACCGGACCGGGGAGGGCTAGAACCCGGCGATCCCGGGGCAGATTTTGCCCCAGGTCGTCGATGATCAGGCTCAGGTACGCCTTGTGTGGTGAAGAGGGTGTGGCGGGCGCCGCGTTAACGGCCCCTGCCAGCAGGCACAGCAGGACGACGGTGAAACGCAGGCCCATCTCAGCGGCCGGACGTGATGTTCAACCCTTTGAGCAAGCTCAAGGCCTGGGCCAACTGATAGTCGTCATCCTGCGGCATTGGCTTGGCCTTGGCGCCGGAACCGGTCGGTTTGTCGGCGCCGCCGTTGCCATTGCCCAGGTGACCTTGCAGGTCGGCTTCCTTGAAGTATTCGCTGTCCTGCTCGTTGGTGATCTTGGCCTTGCGCACTTCGATGTCCGGGACAATGCCCTGGGCCTGGATGGAGCGGCCGTTGGGTGTGAAGTACAGCGCGGTGGTGATCTTCAGGGCGCGGTCGTTGTTCAGTGGCAACACGGTCTGTACCGAGCCCTTGCCGAAACTGGTGGTGCCCATGACCACGCCGCGCTTCTGGTCCTGCAGGGCACCGGCAACGATTTCCGAAGCCGAAGCGCTGCCGCCGTTGATCAGCACCACCAATGGCACAGCCTCGCTCAAATCGTTGCCGGTGGCCGAGAAGCGCAGTTCGGAATTGGCGATGCGGCCCTTGGTGTAGACAATCAGGCCCTTGGTGATGAAGTGATCCACCACTTCCACCGCCGACTGCAGCACGCCGCCGGGGTTGTTACGCAGGTCCAGGACCAGGCCGTTGAGTTTCTTGCCGTTGTCCTTGCGCATCTTGGCCAGGGCCTTGGCGACTTCTTCGCCGGTCTTGACCTGGAACTGGGTGATGCGGATGTAGCCGTAGCCCGACTCCAGCAACTGGCTCTTCACGCTCTTGACCTGGATGACCGCCCGCGTAAGGGTCACGTCGAAAGGTGTGCCGCCGTCGCGGACCAGGGTCAGGGTGATCTTCTGGCCGATCTTGCCGCGCATCTTGTCCACGGCTTCGGTCATGCTCTGGCCGCGGGTCGGTTGGCCGTTGATCTTGACGATGAAGTCACCGGCCTGGATGCCGGCCTTGGAAGCTGGGGTGTCGTCGATCGGCGAGACCACCTTGACGAAGCCGTCTTCGCTGCCGACCTCGATGCCCAGGCCACCGAACTCGCCGCTGGTGCTTTCCTGCAGCTCGGCAAAGTCTTCTGGCCCCAGGTAGGCCGAGTGCGGGTCAAGGTTGCTGAGCATGCCTTTGATGGCGTTCTCCAGCAGCACCTTGTCATCCACCGGTTCCACGTAGGCGGCCTTGATCCGGTCCATGACCTCGGCAAAGGTGCGCAGTTCGTCCAGCGGTAGCGGGGCCTTGGTGGTCGCCGCCGTGGCGGCGGGGGCCGACGGGGCCGGTTCGGCGGCGAAAGCCAGGGGCGCACCGATCACGAGGGCGATCGTCAGGGCCAGCGAGGTAAGGCGGGACAAATGCAGCATGTCGAACGAACTCCTTAATAGGATGGGCGCGCTTATCCTTGCGCACGACACCATTGGGCCGGGTCACTGGGGCGACCCTGCTGACGAATAGCGAAATACAGTGCGGGCGTATCCTGCCCGCCACTGTTACCGACCGTGGAGATGGACTCACCGGCCTTGACCACATCGCCCGCGGCCTTGAGCAGCGTCTGGTTGTGGCCGTACAGGCTCAAATAACCGTTGCCGTGATCCAGAATCACCAGCAGGCCGGCACCGCGCAACCAATCGGCGAATACCACGCGCCCGCCATGCACGGCATGCACCTGGCTGCCGGCGGAGGCGCTGATCATCACCCCGTCCCACTTGGTGCGGGTGTCGTCGCCGCGGGTTTCACCGAAGCGTGCAAGCAATCGACCATTGACCGGCCATGGAAGTTTGCCTCGTGCCGAAGCAAAAGCGCCGCCGAAGGTTTCGCCGTCACTGGAAACCAGTGCGCCGGGGCTGGACTTTGCCGGCTTGCGCGGTGCGTCGCCGGCGTCCGCGTCGGCCTGGGCTTCACGCAAACGCTTTTTTTCGGCTTCCTGCTGGGCGATCAGCGCTTTCTGGCGCGCTTCTTCCGCCTCTCGGGCCTGGCGGGCCAGGGTCTCTTCGATGGTTTTCAACACATTGGCCAGTTCGGCCTGGTCCTGCTCGCGGGCCTTGAGCTTGCTGTCGCGGGCCTTCACGTCGTCGTTGAGCTTGGCCAGGGCCACTTGGCGTTCCTTGCGAACCTTCTCGAGTTCTTCGCGCTGGGTGTCGAGGCTGCTTTTCTGCACCAACAACTGGGCCTGCTGCAGCTCGATGTCTTTTTCGACATTGGCCAGCTGGCGCAAGGTTTCGTTGAAGTTCTTGAGCTGTTCCAGGCGGGCCTGGCTCAGGTAGTCGTAATAGGTGAGGGTACGGGCGAATTTCTCGGGGTTCTGCTGGTTGAGCAGCAGCTTGAGGTATTCCTGGCGGCCGTTCTGGTAGGCGGCCCGGGCCTGGATGGCGATCAGCTTTTGCTGTTCAGTGCGCGCGCTCTGGAGTTTTTTTCTCTCCATCGAGCCGCTGCAGCTCGGATTCGCTTTTCTTCAGCTCTTTTTGCAGGGCGTCGACCTGCTTCTCCAGCTTGCCCATCTCGGTTTCGGTGCCGCGCAGGTCTTTCTGCACGCTGGATTTCTCTTCCTGCAACTTGCCCAGCAGCTTTTTCAGCTCGGCAATGTCCTGGCGCGTGGCTTCCAACTGCTGTTGGGTTTGCGCGCGCTCGTCGGCAAAGGCCGGTTGGAGCAAGCAAGTCAGAGCGAGGGCTATCAGGACGCGAAGCATAGAGGCGGGCGACACCAGGGAAAGGGACGGCCTAGTATGCCCGCCCCAGGCTGCAAAAAAAACGCCCATTTGGGACTGTGTGATAACTGGCCCAAAAAACACCAGAAACCAATGTGGGAGCGAGCTTGCTCGCGATGGCGCCAGCACATTCAACAAAGATGTTGATTGGAAGATCGCTATCGCGAGCAAGCTCGCTCCCACAGGGTTTGCGGTGATTGATGGATCAATCAGACCAGGATCGAAGTCCCGGTCATCTCTGCCGGCTTCTCCATGCCCAGCAACATCAGCATCGTCGGTGCGACATCGGCCAGCACGCCACCGTCGCGAACCTTGAAGCCGCGCTTGCCGACATAGATGAACGGCACCGGTTCGGTGGTGTGGGCGGTGTGGGCCTGGCCGGTGGATTCGTCGGACATCTGCTCGACGTTGCCGTGGTCAGCCGTGATCAATGCTTCGCCGCCGACCTTTTCCAGGGCATCGACGATGCGGCCAACGCAGGTATCCAGGCATTCCACGGCCTTGACCGCCGCGTCGAACACACCGCTGTGGCCCACCATGTCGCCGTTGGCGTAGTTGACCACGATCACGTCGTAACGCTGGTTTTCGATGGCGTCGACGATGCGGTCGGTCACTTCCGGCGCGCTCATCTCCGGTTGCAGGTCGTAGGTGGCGACTTTCGGCGAAGGGATCAGGATGCGTTCTTCACCCGGGAAAGGTTCTTCACGGCCGCCGGAGAAAAAGAACGTCACGTGGGCGTATTTTTCGGTCTCGGCAATGCGCAGTTGGGTCTTGCCGTTTTTCGCCAGGTAGTCGCCCAGCACGTTTTCCAGGCTGCCGGCGGCGAAGGCCGATGGCGCGGGAATGCTGGCGGCGTATTGGGTCAGCATCACGAAACCGGCCAGTTTTGGCTGGCGGGCGCGCTCGAATTCCTTGAAATCGTCTTCGACAAACACCCGGGTCAGCTCGCGGGCGCGGTCGGCGCGGAAGTTCATGAACACCACGGCGTCGCCATCTTCGACTTTCACCGGCTCGCCGATAGTGGTGGCCTTGACGAATTCGTCGCTTTCGCCGCGCTCGTAGGCGGCTTGCAGGCCTTCCTGGGCGGTGGCGGCGTTGAATTCGGCGTTGCCGTCGACGATCAGGTTATAGGCCTGGGACACGCGGTCCCAACGGTTGTCACGGTCCATGGCGTAGTAGCGGCCGACGAGGCTGGCGATGCGCCCCTTGCCGAGGGCCTGGAACGTTGTGTCCAACAGCTCGATCGACGACGTGGCGCTTTTCGGCGGGGTGTCGCGGCCATCGAGGAACGCGTGCAGGTAGATCTTCTCGGCGCCGCGCTTGGCAGCCAGTTCGGCCATGGCGACCAGGTGGTCCTGGTGGCTGTGCACGCCACCGTCGGACAGCAGGCCCATGAAGTGCACGGCTTTGCCGGCGGCCACGGCTTTATCCACGGCGGCGCAGATAGTGGGGTTTTCGAAGAACTCACCATCGCGGATCGATTTGGTCACGCGGGTGAAGTCCTGGTACACCACGCGGCCTGCGCCGAGGTTCATGTGGCCGACTTCGGAGTTGCCCATCTGCCCGTCCGGCAGGCCGACGTCCATGCCGCTGCCGGAGATCAGGCCGTTGGGCACGGTGGCCCACAAACGGTCCAGCACAGGCTTGTTGGCCGAATACACGGCGTTGGATTCGTGGCTTTCACTGTGACCGAAGCCGTCGAGAATCATCAGGACCAAAGGTTTAGGCGTGGTAGTCATGGAATCCACTCGTGGCGGGTTAAAAGAAGACGATGGAAAAGGGACGGGCAGTTTAAAGGTAAGTTCCGGCGGCGTCACCGCCGGGCGGGGTTTGGCCGGCCTTGCGTGCTGTGTATACTGGCCGACATTTTAACGCCCTGGAACCTCCTTCGATGGTTGCTCACCTGATTCAATTTGCCACTAACCACTACATTCTCGTCGGTATCTTCGTCGTGCTGCTGGCGTTGCTGGTTGCCCACACGATGCAGGGCGGCGGCCGCAGCCTGAGCACCGGCGAACTGACCGCGCTGGTCAACAAGGACGCCGGCGTGGTGGTGGACATCCGCCCGAGCAAGGATTACGCCGCTGGTCACATTGTCGGGGCGGTTAACATTCCCCAGGACAAATTGATCGCCCGCATCGGCGAACTGGAAAAACACAAGGCCAAGACGCTGATCCTGGTGGACGCCCAGGGCCAGCATGCCGGCACCCACGCCCGCGAGCTGATGAAATCCGGCTTCACCGCTGCCAAGCTGTCCGGTGGCGTTGCCAGCTGGAAAGCCGACAATCTGCCCCTGGTGAAGTGAAATGCCCCACGTTGTTGTCTATTCCAGCGATTACTGCCCCTATTGCTCCAGAGCGAAGTTCCTGCTCCAGAACAAAGGCGTGGCCTTCGAAGAGATCAAGGTCGACGGCAAGCCGCAACTGCGCGCCGAAATGACCCAGAAGGCCGGACGCACGTCCGTGCCGCAGATCTGGATCGGCAGCACCCACGTGGGCGGTTGCGATGATCTGTTCGCCCTGGACCGCGCCGGCAAGCTCGACGCGCTGCTCAAGGCCTGAATTTCCCACTAAAGAACCTGAAAGTAAGAAGGATCTGCGATGACTGACCAACAGAACACAGCTGCCAGCGAAGAAGAAACCGCACCGCAATTCTCCTTGCAGCGCATTTATGTACGTGACCTGTCCTTCGAAGCCCCGAAAAGCCCGGCGATCTTTCGCCAGCAGTGGGAGCCGAGCGTAGGCCTGGACCTGAACACCCGTCAGAAAGCCCTGGAAGATGACTTCCACGAAGTGGTGCTGACCCTGTCGGTGACCGTGAAGAACGGTGATGAAGTGGCGTTCATCGCCGAAGTGCAGCAGGCCGGGATCTTCCTGATCAAGAACCTGGATGCTCCTTCGATGAGCCACACCCTGGGTGCCTTCTGCCCGAACATCCTGTTCCCTTATGCCCGTGAAACCCTGGACAGCCTGGTGACCCGCGGCTCATTCCCGGCCCTGATGCTGGCTCCGGTGAACTTCGATGCCCTGTATGCGCAAGAACTGCAGCGCATGCAACAAGAAGGCGGCGCGACCGTTCAGTAAGCGGCGCTGCCAGCCCCGGCACAAAACTGTGGGAGCGAGCCCTGTGGGAGCTGAGCTTGCTCGCGATGAACGATGACGCGGTTTTGCAGTTGAACCGTGTCGACCTCATCGCGAGCAAGCTCAGCTCCCACAGGCTCGCTCCCACAGGTGTTTCTGGCTGACGGCCTCAGGCGAAACCGTTCTGCCGCCACGCCTCATAAACCGCCACCGCCACGGTATTGGACAGGTTCAGGCTGCGGCAGCCTTCGCGCATCGGCAGGCGCAGGCGCTGCTCGGCGGGCAGGGCGTCCAGTACGTCGGCCGGCAGGCCACGGCTTTCCGGGCCGAACAGGAACGCATCACCGGCGACGAAGCTGGCGTCATGAAACGGCCGCGAACCCTTGGTGGTAAACGCGAACAGGCGTGGATGCCCGAGGCTTTCCAGGCAACTGGCGAGGTCGGCGTGACGCTGCAAGGTGGCATACTCGTGGTAGTCGAGGCCGGCGCGGCGCAGGCGCTTGTCGTCCATGTCAAAGCCCAGCGGTTCGATCAAATGCAGGTGGCAGCCGCTGTTGGCGCACAGCCTGATGACGTTGCCGGTATTTGGCGGAATTTCCGGTTGAAAAAGGATGACGTGAAACATGCACGGCTCCGCAGATAAAGATGAGCGGCATTCTACGCCGCAAACCGACCGACGTTCGAAGCTAATGCTTCGGGTGATGGGCTCTTTGGCTATCTTCGGCATGATGGTTGGGCTGATGATTGGGCGCCTGACCACGCCCGACCCGAGCGCGTTGCAACAGGTCGAGGTGACAGACGGAACGCTGGTGGCCTGGTTCAACAATGAACCCAAGCTCCATGGAGAAATTGTCGACGGCTCAGTGGCGCTACTGTTTCAAGCAGAAGGCCGGCCGCAGAAGGGCCAACTCAAGCTCAACGGCAAGGATGTGAACTGGCGGGTGCGTTTGAGTGACAAGGGATTGTTGCTGACGCTGGTAGCGGCGCGTCCGTTGCGAGGGGAGTGGACCGGCAGCGAAGTGGATGATCGCTGGCGGCTGGAGGTCCGTCTCCAGGAGCAATAAAAGAGGGAATCCCCGGCCTGCCTGTACCAAGGTCCCCAAAACGGGAGGGCTGCGCTTAGCGCATGGCCCTGAGTGTAAAGAAGGGAAACCTTGACCTGCCTGTATCAAGGCCCCCAAAACAGTGGGCTCGCTGAGCCCGTATAAAATGGGGAATCCCCGGCCTGCCTGTACCAAGGTCCCCGAAACTGGGTAGTGATCTAGCTATTGCAGGGGACGTGCCAGTTTTTAATGGCTTGTCACAAAAAAGCTTCTAGTGAGGTTGAAAGCCCCGTATTTCGGGGCTTTGGCTTTTGTTTGTGCGGTTTTTCGGGTTGGATCGATTGGGTTTTGGCGTGTGGCGCATGTGCAATTGCGGTTCGCCGTGCATTGATGCGGTGCATGAAGCCTTCAAAAGCATCGCGAGCAAGCTCGCTCCCACAAGGGAAACGCAACTCCTGTGGGAGCGAGCTTGCTCGCGATTGGCCTTCAAGATCAGCGAAGGGCTAGAGGCTGATCAGCCCTCATCCCCGTCATCATCGTCCCCACCATCGACCTTCATCCCCAACTCCTTGATCTTGCGGGTCAAGGTGTTGCGGCCCCAGCCCAGCAGCACGGCCGCGTCGCGGCGGCGGCCGGCGGTATGCTTGAGGGCGGTTTCGATCATGATCCGCTCGAACGCCGGCACGGCGCTGTCCAACAGGCTCGACTGACCGCGGGCCAGGGCCTGGTCAGCCCACTGGCGCAGGGCTTGCTCCCAGTTGGTCACGGGGGCCGAATCCTGCGGCAGGCTCAACAACTCCGGCGGCAGGTCGCTGATGTGCACTTCGCGACCCGAAGCCATCACCGTGATCCAGCGGCAGGTGTTCTCCAACTGGCGTACGTTGCCTGGCCACGGCAGGTTCTTGAGGTATTCCTCGGTTTCGCTCTTGAGCAGCTTGGGCTCGACCGCCAGTTCCTGGGCCGCGCGGCTGAGGAAGTGCCGGGCCAAGGTCGGGATGTCTTCGCGACGATCCGCCAGGCGCGGGATATGAATGCGGATCACGTTCAGACGGTGGAACAAGTCTTCACGGAATTTGCCGGCGTGGACCAGGGTTTCCAGGTTCTGGTGGGTCGCGGCGATGATGCGCACGTCCACCTTGACCGGCGTATGGCCGCCAACCCGATAGAACTCGCCATCGGCCAGCACGCGCAGCAAGCGGGTCTGGGTGTCGGCCGGCATGTCGCCGATTTCATCGAGGAACAACGTGCCGCCGTCGGCTTGCTCGAAGCGCCCGCGCCGCAGGTTGGCCGCGCCGGTGAACGCGCCTTTTTCATGGCCGAACAGCTCGGACTCCATCAAGTCCTTGGGAATCGCCGCCATGTTCAGCGCGATGAACGGCGACGCCGCCCGTGGACTGTGGCGGTGCAGGGCATGGGCCACCAGTTCTTTACCGGTGCCCGATTCTCCGTTGATCAGCACGGTGATGTTGGAATGGCTCAAGCGGCCGATGGCGCGAAACACTTCCTGCATCGCCGGCGCTTCGCCGATGATTTCCGGGGTGCGGGCCAGGGCCGGCACCTCTTCCATGCCCTGTTGTTCCTGGGCATGTTGATTGGCGCGCTTGACCAGCGACACGGCTTCGTCGACGTCGAATGGTTTGGGCAGGTATTCAAAGGCCCCACCCTGGTAGGACGCCACGGCGCTGTCCAGGTCGGAATGGGCGGTCATGATGATCACCGGCAGCCGCGGATGCTGTTCGCGAATCCGCGCCAACAGGTCCAGGCCGCTGGCGCCCGGCATGCGGATGTCGGAGATGATGACGTCCGGTTGCTGACGCGCCAGGCGACTCATCACCCCATCCGCGCTGTCGAAGCTCTGGGTGGTCATGCCTTCCTGTTGCAAGGCTTTTTCCAGGACCCAACGGATAGAACGGTCGTCATCGACGATCCACACGGTTTCACTACGGCTCATGTCGATGTGGCTCCTTGTTCCAGTGGCAGGAAGATCGAGAAGGTGGTGTGGCCGGGGTGGCTCTCACACTCGATCAAGCCCTGATGCTGACTGATGATGTTCTGGGTAATGGCCAGGCCCAGCCCGGTACCGTCCGGACGGCCGCTGACCATGGGGAAAAAGATGGTTTCCTGCAGCTCGGCAGGGATGCCCGGGCCGTTGTCGATGATTTCGATCTTGGTCACCAGGCGGTGGCGCACGTGGCCGATGGTGAACTGGCGCATGGCGCGGGTGCGCAAGCTGATGCGGCCCAGGCGCAATTCGTTCTGGCTGCTGATGGCCTGCATCGCGTTGCGCACGATGTTCAGGACTGCCTGGATCATCTGCTCGCGGTCGATCAAGACATCGGGAATGCTCGGGTCATAGTCGCGCACCAAGGTGATGCAGCCCTGGCTTTCCGCTTCCACCAGGCTGCTGACGCGCTCCAGCACTTCGTGGACGTTGCACATCGCCAGGGACGGCAGCTTGTTCGAGCCGAGCATGCGGTCCACCAGGTTCCGCAGGCGATCGGCTTCCTCGATAATGACGTTGGTGTAGTCCTTGAGGCTCTCTTCCGGCAGTTCGCGGGCGAGCAACTGCGCCGCGCCACGTATTCCGCCGAGGGGATTCTTGATCTCGTGGGCGAGGCCGCGCACCAGCATCTTGCTGGTTTCCTGTTTGGACAATTGCGCCTCTTCCTTGGTGATGCGCAGCAAGCGATCACGCGGGTGGACTTCCAGCAGCAGCAAGGTGGCGCCGTTGTTGAGGATCGGCGTGACCGCGTAATCCACGGTCAGGGTCTGGCCGGTCAGGGCGGTGAGCATCGCCTCGCGCTTGGTGAACGGGTGGGCCTGCTCCACTGCTTGGCGCAGGGAATTGAGCGCTTCGGCGGATTCGGTGAACAACTCGCTGATGAACTGCCCGTGGCTGCGTTGGCCGCTGACAGCCAGGAGCATCTCCGCCGCTGGGTTCATGTATTCGAGGCGCAGTTCGGCGTCGAGCAGAAGGGTCGCGGTGGTGAGGTTGTCGAGCAGCAAGCGGTGTAGTGCGTCGCTAATGGTCATCAGGACCTCTTTTGGAGCGTAGCAATTCGGGACCGGTCCCAAATTGCGCGCGCGATTGATGCGCTGTTGCTAGGAAAATGCAAAAACCAAACCAAGGCTCCGAAAAGAAGCGTTTAGAGCCTCAAAAGGGTGTTTTTCGGTCGGCTGCGTGGCGTTCTGCCAGCTTTTTCGGGTACTTTCGAACCAAAATGGGTTTTGGATCTGGGAAGCGTGCAAGCTATTGCACCAATATAGTGCGCAAGCTTGGCCGGCGTTAGAAGAACGGCAAGATGCTGCTTTTTTCTTCTTCAGGCTTTTCGGCGAGGGGGCACTCGGGGCGCTGACCGTAATCGGCCGTGGCACAGGGCTTGACGCGGCGCTTCTGCGCCAGGGACATGCGCTGCATGTGGAAGGGCTGGTTGGCGGTGCGTTCGACGATACGGTCCTGCTCGTCGAGGATTTCGACCGCCAGATGATGGGTGCCTCGATCAATGTTGCTCAAGGCAAACACCGGGCTCGGCCCCGGTGCGCCCGTTGGCTTGCCGTCGAGCAACAGGCGGTAGCGGTGGCCTTTTTTCAGGCCGGGTTCGCTGGTGACACTGACGATCAGTTCGCCTGCGGTGCTGCGTATCGTTGCGTCCGGCTCGGGAATCAACAGCCTGAGCATTTCGTAATGAAACAGCGGCTCGGGCTGGGCTTGGGCCGCGGGTGCCGAGGTTGTACCCGTGGGCGCCGGCATCCGGTTGCCGGGTGGCAGTTGGACTTTCTTTGCGTTGCCGGGGCGCGGCTGATCGGTGAACACGCGATTGCCCTGGGCATCGATGTAGGTATAGACCTGCGCCACCCCAGGCAGCGCCGTCAGCGCCAGGCCCAGCGCAAGCCACCCACGGATCATGGCTGGTGCACCCGTTGTACGGTGAAGGTGACGGTTTCGCTTTGCTGCACGAGTTTGTCGCCGTCGACAACTTGAACCGCCAGGCTGTGCTCGCCCCGATCGATATTCACCAATTGCAGGCGCGGTACGTTGCTCGGCTGGCCGTAGGGCTGCCCGTCCAGCAGCAACCGGAACAGATGCGGACTGCGCAGGCGCGGTTGAGCGTGCACGCTAACGGTGAAGGTGCCGTTGTTGGCGCGCAGGGCCTCGTCGGTGGGGATGTCGGTCAGTTCCAGGATTTCGTAGGCATCGCGCGGTTCTTCGCTGTTGGCGGAGGGCGTAGGTGTGCTCGGGCTGGCCGGGGATTGGCGCTCGATGCTGTTGAGCGGCGGCAACTCTACCGTCTGGGCCGGGACGCCTTGGGGCGGTTGGTTGCTGTAGGCGGTGTTGCCCTCGGCGTCGGTGTACTTGTAGATCTGCGCGGCGGCGGGCAGAGCCAGTAGCAACAACAGGATGATTGAAAAACCACGACCCATGAAAATCGACCGAAAGCGAAAAGTGATGGGTGCAGCATAGGCTAGGCGGCGCGGATGGCCCAAGTTGTCGCCCCCAATCCCCTGTGGGAGCGAGCTTGCTCGCGATGGCGGTGTGTCAGTCACTGAGGTGCTGAATGTGCTGGCCCCATCGCGAGCAAGCTCGCTCCCACATTGGATCTGTGGTGTTCATAGCCTTTATGGCCGACGCTGGATCCCTGTGGGAGCGAGCTTGCTCGCGATGGCGGTGTGTCAGTCACTGAGGTGCTGAATGTGCTGGCCTCATCGCGAGCAAGCTCGCTCCCACGGGGGAAGGGGCTGTCTTAAGCTTTTTTTGAAATGCACAGCTCTCCGGTTGCCCGGATCAGGGCAAGCCGGTGCACCGGGTGCTGTTTGTTGTGGTGGGTGGCTCGGGCCAGCCATTGCGGGCACTGCGGGTCGGTGCGGTAGGGGGCGAAGTCGGCCAGTTGTTGCAGCAGGCGTTTTTGCAGGCGGTCGAGCTGCGGGCGGATCTGCCCCACCAGGTCCGGGCGCGGAAGGTCCGGGGCCTTGCCGTCCAGGGCCCAGTCGGACAAGTTGATGTATTGCACCATTTTGTTGGCTTCTATCTGGGCGGCGAAAAACGCTTCCACGGTTTCGCTACTCAGCTTGTAGACCGGTGCCTGGGCGACGGCGGCGGCAATGACTTCACGCTCGCGCTGACGGTCCTCTACGGGTTTGCCACTGTCCCATTTGCTCAGCGCCACTTGATCGGCGATGGCCAGGCGTTCGCCAATGGCGTTAAGCAGCGGGGTCAGGGCCTCAGGAGCGTGAGTCGAGGCAGCGTCGGCGGTGGTAGCCAGCAGTGCGGCAGACAGGGCAAGGCAGAGCTTGAAGCGCAAAGTCATGGGCAGTCTCGTCTTCTATGGGGGAGCGACGGGGCATCATGCACGTAACCGGCGCCCATGAAAAAGGCCTCCCGAAGGAGGCCTTTCTTTATTTCACGCCGTGCGTGGCGGCGCTTACTGGATTAGCAGCTGTAGTACAGCTCGTATTCCAGTGGGTGTACGAAGGTGCGAACCTTGATTTCTTCTTCGCTTTTCAGTGCGATGTAAGCGTCGATGAAGTCATCGCTGAATACGCCGCCCTTGGTCAGGAACGCACGGCCCTTGTCCAGCTCTTCCAGGGCTTCTTTCAGGCTGCCACACACCTGTGGGATTTCCTTGGCCTCTTCAGGCGGCAGGTCATACAGGTTTTTGTCAGCGGCATCGCCCGGGTGGATCTTGTTCTGGATACCGTCCAGACCGGCCATCATCAGTGCAGCGAAGGCCAGGTACGGGTTGGCAGCCGGATCCGGGAAGCGTGCTTCGATACGGCGAGCCTTAGGGCTGTTCACGTAAGGAATACGGATCGAGGCGGAACGGTTGCGAGCCGAGTAGGCCAGCATGACCGGAGCTTCGAAGCCTGGAACCAGACGCTTGTAGGAGTTGGTCGACGGGTTGGTGAAGCCATTCAGGGCCTTGCCGTGCTTGATGATACCGCCGATGAAGTACAGGGCGGTGTCCGACAGACCGGCATAGCCTTCGCCTGCGAAGGTGTTCTTGCCGTCCTTGGAGATCGACATGTGAACGTGCATGCCCGAACCGTTGTCGCCGTACAGAGGCTTCGGCATGAAGGTCGCGGTGCGGCCGTAGGCGTCGGCAACGTTGTGTACGCAGTACTTGAGGGTCTGTACTTCGTCAGCCTTCTTGACCAGCGTGTTGAATTTCACGCCGATTTCGTTCTGGCCGGCAGTCGCCACTTCGTGGTGGTGAACTTCGACGGTCTGGCCCATTTCTTCCAGTGCGTTGCACATGGAGGTACGGATTTCGTGGTCGAAGTCGAACGGTGGGACCGGGAAGTAACCGCCTTTGATGCCTGGACGGTGGCCTTTGTTGCCGCCTTCCACGTCCTGGTCGGACATCCACGAACCTTGTTCGGAGAAGATCTTGAACATGGAGCCGGAGATGTCGGACTTGAATTTGACCGAGTCGAAGATGAAGAACTCAGGCTCAGGACCGAAGAAAGCGGTGTCGCCGATGCCGGTGGACTTCAGGTATTCCTCGGCGCGGTGGGCGATGGCGCGTGGGTCGCGGTCATAGCCTTGCATGGTCGAAGGTTCGATGATGTCGCAGACCAGGATCAGGGTCGGCTCTTCGGTGAACGGGTCCAGGACGGCGGTTTCGTCGTCCGGCATCAGGATCATGTCGGAGGCTTCGATGCCTTTCCAGCCGGAGATGGAGGAGCCGTCGAACATTTTCCCGATTTCAAAGAATTCGTCGTCCAGTGCATCACGGGCCGGCATGGTCACGTGATGTTGAGTACCTTTGGTGTCAGTGAAGCGCAGATCAATCCACTTGACGTCATGATCTTTGATGAGTTGAACCGACTTCGACATATGTCCTCCGGGTGGCTTCGGGCGGGTAGTGGAGTGCCCTTAGATATGGGTGATGCCGGCGCGAATACTCTGCCAAGGCAACCTGCCTCACAAGGGAGCAAATTGCATGCCAGTGCCCCAGCATGGGTTTTTTGCACCAAATCCACGCTTTTAATGGCGTAAATCAAAGATTGTCAGACAATAACGCACTGCAATGTAGCGCCGCCAATCGATAATGACCTGTTTTGGTGCATCTAAAACCATCTGCACATAAACTGGTTAAACCTTGAGCAATTTCCGCTATAATCCGCGCCCCCCTTTTTCGGCTGGCCGTTCGCGCGCTGTTTTCATGAAACTAATCGTAAAAGTCTTCCCCGAGATCACCATCAAGAGCCGCCCGGTACGGATGCGTTTCATCCGCCAGTTGGCCAAGAACATCCGTGCCGTGCTCCGAGACCTGGACCCGGCCGTGGTGGTGAATGGCGTGTGGGACAACCTCGAACTGGAAACCCGTGTCAGCGAACCCAAGCTCCTCAAGGAAATGACCGAGCGCCTGAGCTGCATGCCGGGCATCGCGCATTTTTTGCAAGTCGATGAATACCCGCTGGGGGATTTCGACGACATCTTGGCCAAGTGCATGCTCCATTATGGTGACGCGCTGGCTGGCAAGATTTTTTCGGTGCGTTGCAAGCGTGCCGGCAAACACCCGTTCAGCTCGATGGACGTGGAGAAATACGTCGGCAGCCAGTTGCGTCGGCAGTGCGGCGCGGCCGGTATTTCGTTGAAAGACCCGGAAATCGAAGTGCGCATCGAAATTCGCGACCAGCGGTTGTTCGTGATCCACAGCCAGCACAACAGCATCGGCGGTTATCCGCTGGGTTCGCTGGAGCAGACCCTGGTGCTGATGTCCGGTGGCTTCGACTCCACGGTGGCCGCCTACCAGATCATGCGTCGCGGGTTGATGAGCCATTTCTGCTTCTTCAACCTCGGCGGACGTGCCCATGAATTGGGCGTGATGGAAGTGGCGCACTTCATCTGGAAGAAGTACGGCAGCTCCCAACGCGTGTTATTTGTGAGTGTGCCGTTCGAGGAAGTCCTGGGCGAGATTCTCGGCAAAGTCGATAACAGTCATATGGGCGTCATTTTGAAGCGTATGATGTTGCGCGCCGCTTCACGAATTGCCGACCGCCTGCAAATCGATGCGCTGGTGACCGGCGAGGCGATCTCCCAGGTGTCGAGCCAGACGTTGCCGAATCTGTCGGTGATCGACTGCGTGACCGAGAAGCTGGTCTTGCGTCCACTGATCGCCAGCCACAAGCAGGACATCATCGACCAGGCCAACGAAATCGGCACCGCCGAGTTTGCCCGGCACATGCCGGAGTACTGCGGCGTCATCTCGGTCAATCCGAAGACGGCGGCCAAGCGCGGGCGGGTGGAGCACGAAGAGAAAGAATTCGACATGGCGGTGCTCGAGCGAGCGCTCGAAAACGCCAGGCTGGTGCCAATCGATCGGGTCATCGATGAATTGGGCCAGGACATACAAATTGAAGAAGTCGGCGAAGCGCTGGCCGGTCAGATCATCATCGACATCCGTCACCCGGACGACGCTGAAGACGACCCGCTGAGTATCGCCGGCATCGAGGTACAAACGATGCCGTTCTATGCAGTGAACGCGCGTTTCAAGGAACTGGACCCTACTCGCCAGTACCTGCTGTATTGCGACAAAGGCGTGATGAGTCGCCTGCATGCCCACCATTTGCTCAGTGAGGGGCATGCCAATGTGCGCGTTTATCGACCGAGCTAAGTGCCCGGGGCTGTTTGCCTGTGGCCTGCGTCACCGGCCCCCCGACGCCGCCGACAGGCTGTAACGGCTTTGTCGGACTCAACGTAAATCGCTGCCACGACCTGTCAGCACACCGAATCCTCTGATCGAGATACACAAGTGATCGAAAATCTACGCAACATCGCCATCATTGCTCACGTTGACCATGGTAAGACCACCCTGGTAGACAAACTCTTGCGTCAATCCGGCACCCTGGAGCGCAACGAGCTCAACGACGAGCGCGTGATGGACTCCAACGACCAGGAAAAAGAGCGCGGTATTACCATCCTGGCGAAAAACACCGCCATCAACTGGAACGGCTACCACATCAACATCGTGGACACCCCGGGCCACGCCGACTTCGGTGGTGAAGTAGAGCGCGTGATGTCGATGGTCGACTCCGTGCTGCTGCTGGTTGACGCTCAAGACGGCCCTATGCCGCAAACCCGTTTCGTGACCAAGAAGGCTTTCGAAGCCGGCCTGCGTCCGATCGTGGTCATCAACAAGGTTGACCGTCCAGGCGCGCGTCCGGATTGGGTTCTGGACCAGATCTTCGACCTGTTCGACAACCTGGGTGCCACCGAAGAACAGCTGGACTTCAAAGTCGTCTACGCCTCGGCCCTGAACGGTATTGCCGGTCTGGACCACACCGCCATGGCTGAAGACATGACCCCGCTGTACCAGTCGATCGTCGACGACGTACCGGCGCCGAAAGTCGACCGTGACGGTCCGTTCCAGATGCAGATCTCGGCACTGGACTACAACAGCTTCCTGGGTGTGATCGGCGTTGGTCGTATCGCCCGTGGTCGCATCAAGCCGAACACTCCGGTGGTCGCCATCGACGCCGACGGCAAGAAGCGCAACGGTCGTATCCTCAAGCTGATGGGTCACCACGGCCTGCACCGCATCGACGTTGAAGAAGCAGCGGCCGGCGACATCGTCTGCATCAGCGGCTTCGAGCAACTGTTCATCTCCGACACCCTGTGCGACCCACTGAACGTCGAAGCGATGAAGCCGTTGACCGTCGACGAGCCAACCGTTTCCATGACCTTCCAGGTCAACGACTCGCCATTCTGCGGTAAAGAAGGCAAGTTCGTGACCAGCCGTAACATCAAGGAACGCCTGGACAAAGAGCTGCTCTACAACGTTGCCCTGCGCGTTGAAGAAGGCGACTCGGCCGACAAGTTCAAGGTTTCCGGCCGTGGTGAGCTGCACCTCTCGGTACTGATCGAAACCATGCGTCGCGAAGGCTTCGAAATGGGCGTTGGTCGTCCTGAAGTGATCATCCGCATGGTGGATGGCGTCAAGCACGAACCGTACGAAAACGTGACCATCGACCTGCCGGAAGAATCCCAGGGCGCGATCATGGAGCAAATGGGCCTGCGTAAAGGCGACCTGACCAACATGGTTCCGGATGGCAAGGGCCGTGTGCGCCTTGAGTACAACATCCCGGCCCGTGGCCTGATCGGTTTCCGTAACGAGTTCCTGACCCTGACCTCCGGTGGCGGCATCCTGACTTCGATCTTCGATCGTTACGACGTGATGAAGTCCGGCGACATGTCCGGCCGTCAGAACGGCGTCCTGGTATCGGTTGCCACCGGCAAGGCCCTGACCTACTCGCTGGAAACCCTGCAAGCGCGCGGCAAGCTGTTCGTCGAGCACGGCCAGGATATCTACGAAGGTCAAATCGTCGGTCTGAACAGCCGCGACAACGACCTGGGCGTGAACCCGACCAAAGGCAAGAAGCTCGACAACATGCGTGCTTCGGGCAAGGACGAAACCATCGCCCTGGTTCCGCCGGTCAAGTTCACCCTGGAACAAGCGCTGGAGTTCGTGCAGGAAGACGAACTGTGTGAAGTGACGCCTAAGTCGATCCGCCTGCGTAAGAAAATCCTTGGCGAAAGCGAGCGTACCCGCGCTGCCAAGAAAAGCGGCAACTGAGTTTCGACTTAGTTAGCGGCTGAAAAAAACGCCCCTGATTGTGAGATCAGGGGCGTTTTTTATGCTTGGAAGTTATGTGGTGTCTGTCAGGGCCCTATCGCGAGCAAGCTCGCTCCCACAGTTGATTTTCAGCGGATACAGATTTTGTGTCCGACATACATCTACTGTGGGAGCGAGCTTGCTCGCGATGGCGATGGTTCAGGCACCGCTGAACCATCTGTAGATCAGAATTTGTCCAACGTCCGCGGATTGCGCTCGCGCTCCACTTCCTTGGGCTTGTAGGCGCAATACCCCGGCCGCGGTCCAACCCGCGGATGGTTGCGGCAGGTGTCCGGACGTTTCTCGTAAATGGTGCACAACCGGCTCTTGCGGTCCAGATAAAGGCAATCGTTGTTGCTCATGCGCTGGAGCGTGAAGATTTCCGACTTCTGGTTGTAGCGCTCGACGATCCCTTCCTTTTGCAGGCGCTTGGCGATGTTCTTCGGCGGGTCGCCCAGTTCGAACTCATCGACGATACCGATGCGGATCAGGTCCTTGATCTTGACCTCCACCGGCAGCGTGCAGCAGCTCGACACGCAGGAACCGCACATCGGGGCGGAGTACTTGGCCCAGGTATCGAGTCGGTCGATCTCCGCGGCGGCGATCAGGTTGGGCTTCATCATCACGGTTTACCAGCATGCATCAGGGCGCGCGATCATACCGGGACTGGTGAAATTTTGAACGACCATCTGCCGGTTTTTTTTCATCCCGGCAAAAACGCTCCAGGACCGGCACGCCCCCTGCATTCATTCGTCCATATGGCAGTTCCCTGGCGACGATTCTCCGGCGCGGTGGAAAAACCACCGAACCTGCGCCTGTACCGCCTGTCAGACCGACTAGGCTCAGACAATTCCATGCTCGTTCGAGGTCTCATCAATGACTCAAGAACCACTTGTTCGCGAAGCCGAAGTCGCTGCTTTTCGCGATGCTGTGTTGACCAAACTCACTTATGCCGTCGGCAAGGACCCCGATCATGCGTTTGATCACGATTGGTTCGAAGCTATTGCCCTGGCCGCCCGCGACCACATGGTCGAACACTGGATGGACCACACGCGGCAGATCTACCGCAAGGGCCAGAAGCGCGTCTATTACCTCTCCCTGGAATTCCTCATCGGTCGCTTGCTCTACGACAGCCTGAGCAACCTCGGCCTGCTGGACACCGCCCGTGAAGCCCTGACCGAGCTGGGCGTGGACCTGGAGCGCATCCGCCTGCTCGAGCCGGATGCGGCGTTGGGCAACGGTGGCCTTGGCCGCTTGGCGGCGTGCTTCATGGAAAGCATGTCGACCCTGGGCATCGCCGGTCATGGCTACGGGATTCGTTATGAGCACGGCCTGTTCCGCCAAGCGATTGTCGATGGCTGGCAGCAGGAGCAGACCGAGCACTGGCTGGACTTCGGCAACCCTTGGGAGTTCGAGCGCCCGGAAGTGGTCTACCCGATCGGCTTTGGCGGCAGCGTCGAAACCGTGACCGACGACACCGGCAAGACCCGGCAAGTCTGGTCCCCGGGCGAAACCGTGCGAGCCATCGCCTATGACACCCCGGTGGTGGGCTGGCGCGGTGCCAGCGTCAATACCCTGCGCCTATGGCGCGCCCGAGCCGTGGAAGACCTGCACCTGGAGCGCTTCAATGCCGGCGACCACCTGGGCGCGGTAGCGGAGGTGGCCCGGGCTGAAAGTATTTCCCGCGTGCTGTACCCGGCCGACAGCACCGAGGCCGGCCAGGAACTGCGCCTGCGCCAGGAATATTTCTTCGTCGCCGCCTCGTTGCAGGACTTGCTGCGCCGCCATCGCAACATGCACACCTCGGTGCTGACCCTGGGCGATCACGCGGCGATCCAGCTCAACGACACGCACCCGTCCATTGCCGTGGCCGAGCTGATGCGCCAATTGGTGGACGTCTACGACGTGGCCTGGGACGCGGCCTGGCAGATCACCCAGGACACGCTGTCCTACACCAACCACACGCTGCTGCCCGAAGCTCTGGAAACCTGGCCGGTGGGGCTGATGGAGCGCATGTTGCCCCGGCACATGCAGATCATCTACCTGATCAACGCCCAGCATATCGATTCGCTGCGGGCCAAGGGCGTGCACGATTTCGACGTGCTGCGCTCGGTGTCGCTGATCGAAGAGGACAACGGCCGCCGGGTGCGCATGGGTAACCTGGCGTTCCTCGGTTCCCACAGCGTCAACGGTGTGTCCGGATTGCATACCCAACTGATGCGCAGCACGGTGTTCTCCGAGTTGCACAAACTCTATCCGGATCGGATCAACAACAAGACCAACGGCATCACCTTCCGCCGCTGGTTGTTCCAGGCCAACGCCGAATTGACCTCGATGATGGTCGACGCCCTCGGCCCGAGCGTGCTCGACAACCCCGAGGAGCGCCTGATCGAATTGGAACCGTTTGCCGACAAACCGGCGTTTCGCAAGGCGTTCGCCGAGCAGCGGCTGCACAGCAAGAAAGCCCTGGCTTATCTGATCCACGAGCGACTGGGCATCGCCGTCAACCCGGCGGCGATGTTCGACGTGCAGGTCAAGCGGATCCACGAGTACAAGCGCCAGTTGCTCAATCTGATGCACACCGTGGCACTGTATCAGGCGATTCGTGCCGAACCGGAAGTGGATTGGGTGCCGCGGGTGAAGATCTTCGCCGGCAAGGCCGCCGCCAGTTATCACCAGGCCAAGCTGATCATCAAGCTGACCAACGACATCGCCCGGGTGGTGAACAACGACCCGACCGTGCGTGGTTTGCTCAAAGTGGTGTTCCTGCCCAACTACAACGTCAGCCTGGCCGAAAGCATCATCCCGGCGGCGGACTTGTCGGAGCAGATTTCCACGGCCGGTTTCGAAGCGTCGGGCACCAGCAACATGAAGTTCGGCCTCAACGGCGCGCTGACCATCGGCACCATGGACGGCGCCAACGTGGAGATGCATGAGCGTATCGGTGGCGAACACATGTTCATCTTCGGCCTGACCGCCGAGCAGGTGGAGGCGCGCAAGCAAAACGGAGAGTTCAGCGCCGCGCCGGACATCGCCGCGTCCCATCGCCTCAACGATGTGTTGCAGGCGATTCGTGGCGGGGTGTTCTCGCCGGATGATCCGATGCGCTACGCCGGGCTTGTGGATTCGTTGGTGGACTACGACCGCTTCCTGGTGTGCGCCGACTTCGACTCGTACTGGAACGCCCAGGCCAAGGTCGAAGAGCGTTGGCACGACTCCAAGCAGTGGTGGCGTTCGGCGGTACTGAATACCGCGCGCATGGGCTGGTTCTCCTCGGACCGGACCATCCGTGAATACGCCACCGACATCTGGAAAGCCCTGGAGTAGCATTTGCTGTAAGAAATGTGAGCGAAGCCCAACGGCGGTTGGGCTTCGTCGATATACTAGGCGCCAGTTTCGCCGGGTTGTGTGGCCGGGCTCAGTACTGAAAATACCAAATCCCATGTGGGAGCGAGCTTGCTCGCGATAGCGGCATGTCAGGCAGTATCAATGTCGCCTGATACACCGCTATCGCGAGCAAGCTCGCTCCCACAGGGTTTGGGGGTTTCCACTAGACTGATCCAGGCACCGCATCACCCCGGTTACGCCCGCAACGGGCCGCTTAGGGATATCGACCATGCAATGGATCTTGACGCTGTTGGGCCTGGCACTCGGCTGGGTGGTGGACGAGTCGTTCGCCGATGCGCTGATTGGCGCACTGGTGGGGCTTGGCGTCGCCCAGTCGTTTCGATTGGCGCGTCTGGGTATTCAGGCGGCCAAGCAACAGATCTTGTTGCAAGAAGCCCAGCAGAGCGTGCTCACGCTGGAAGCCCGTCTGGCGGTTCTCGAGCGCGGTCAGGTGGCCGAACCGCCTGATCCGGCGCCAGCGCCCGAGATTGTAGTGCCCCAGGCCGCGCAGCCTGCAACGCGCACCGAACCGCAGCTCGTCTGGGAATTGCCGGCAGACCTCGAGCCCGTTCCCGCGATGGCCGTCGAGGCCAGCCAGCCGTTGCCCGATGACGTTTGGAAACCCGCGCCAGCCACGTCCAGTCGGCGTGCCGATCGCGACTTTGCCCCGTTGCCCCTGGAACCGATGGTTGCGGAGCCGGCGGCCCCACGTGGCCCGAATCTGTTCGACCGCGCCGTGATGGGCGCGCGCAACTGGCTGTTCGGCGGCAACACCGTGCTGAGAGTCGGCGTGGTGCTGTTGTTCCTCGGCCTGGCGTTCCTGCTGCGCTATGCCACCGAAGGCATGGTGGTGCCGATCGAGTTGCGTTACGCCGGCGTCGCGGCCAGCGCCTTGGGCCTGCTGGGCCTGGGTTGGTGGCTGCGCAACCGCAACAGTAATTATGCGTTGATGCTCCAGGGTACCGGGATCGCCGTGTTGTACCTGACCGTGTTCGCCGCCATGCGCCTGCATCCATTGCTCGATTCCAAGGCCGCCCTGGGCTTGCTGGTAGCGGTGACGGTGTTCTCGGCGATCCTGGCGGTGACCCAGAATGCCCTCGGCCTGGCTGCTGCGGCGGCACTGGGCGGGTTCGCCGCACCGATCCTGACCTCCACCGGCAGCGGCAACCACGTCGCGCTGTTCAGCTATTTCATCCTGCTCAATGCCGGCATCCTCGCGATTGCCTGGTTCAAGGCCTGGCGCCTGCTCAACCTGATCGGTTTTGTCGGCACCTTCGGCATCGGTTTCGCCTGGGGCCTGCGTTCCTATACGCCGGAGCTGCTCTGGAGCACCGAGCCGTTCCTGATTCTGTTCTTCCTCATTTACCTGGCGATCGGCTTGCTGTTCACCCGCCGCAAGCTGTTGGAAATGGGCGATGCTCCCGAGGACGGCAGCCGCGAGGCGCTGCTGCGCTGGTCGGCGCGCAAGGGCGATTACGTGGACGGCAGCATGCTGTTCGGTCCTCCGTTGGTGGGCTTCGGCTTGCAGTTCGCGTTGGTGCAGCACCTGGAGTTCGCCGCCGCCTTCAGCGCCCTGGCCCTGGGCATGATCTACATGGGCCTGGCGCGGCTATTGATGGGCGGCCGCGCCCTGCTGTTGGCGGAAACCTGCCTGGCCCTGGGGGTGATTTTTGCCAGCCTGGCGATCCCCTTGGGGCTCGACGCCCGTTGGACCGCGGCGGCCTGGGCCGTGGAGGGCGCGGGGATCTTCTGGCTGGGCCTGCGCCAGCAACGTCCATTCGCCCGGGCCTTTGCCTTGCTGCTGCAATTGGGCTCGGCAGTGGCGTTCATCAGCGAGTTGCGCAGCGGCGACGGTAGCCTGCTCGATGGTTCACCGCTGGGAGCGTTGATGCTCGGCGGCGCCTTGCTGTTCACCTTCTACCAACTGCACAAGGCTGAGCCTGAGCACTGCGCACATTGGGAGCGCCAAGGCCAGCCGGTGCTGGCTGTGCTGGGGTTGAGTTTCCTCTATCTGCTGGCACCGCTGTTCTTCCTCACCCACGGCACCGCCATCGCCTGGGCCCTGGCCGGTTTGGCGACGCTGTTCGTTGGCTTGCGCCTGCAATCGCGCAGCTTCCTGTTCACGGCGTTCGCGGTGCAATTGCTCGGCGGTGCGCTATTCCTGTTGCGCTTGCAAGGCGCCGAAGGCGATTCGGCGGCGGTGTTCAGCGCGGGCTGGAGCGGTTTGCTCAGTGCTTCGCTGATCGGCCTGGCGTTGATCGGCGGCATGTTGCTGGCGGCGCGCGACGACATGGTGCGCAACGATGTCCGGTTGCTGCGCGGCTTGTCGGTGGTGTTGTTGGCGGGGCTGGTGCTGATCAACCTCGCGGTGCTGTTCGTCCTGCCGTGGCAAACGGCGAGCGGTGTATGGGCGGCCAGCGGCCTCTTGATCATCTGGCTGAGCCTGTACCTGAAACAACGCGTGAGCTTTGTCTTCGGCCTGCTGTTGCAACTGCTGGGCGGTGCGGCGTTCCTGACGGCGGGGCCGACGCTGCTGGGGCCGCTCAATGCCGAAGATCTGCGGCCCCTGGCCCATAACGGCTTCTGGACGCCGCTGGTGCTGGGGTTGGCGGCGCTGGTGGGCGCATGGCGCCTGCAACGGGCGCACGCGGCGCAGGAACTGGAGGCCTTGAGCTTGCAGCGCCTGTCCGAACTGTTGCTGGTCTGGGGGGCGGGTTGGTGGGCGTTGGCGTGGGTCAGCGAAGTGCTGCGCTTTGCCCCGGCGAACCTGCAAGGCAGTTGGCTGCTGATGGTCGCGGCGATCAGTGTGGCGGTGTGGACGGTCTTGGCGCTGCGGTTGAAATGGCCGGCGCTGGGGTTGCTGTGCACGTTGTTGATTCCGGCGGCGGGCTGTGTGCTGGTGGCAACGGGGCACAGCTACTATCACCCGGCCGCGAATTTCGGCTGGCTGGCCTGGCTGGCGGTATTCGGCGTGCATTTCCTCTCCCTCAAGCACTTGGCGCCGACGCTGCCGGCCCAGGCGCGCAGTACGGCCCACGTGCTCGGTTGCTGGTTGCTGATGGCGGTGTTGATGCTGGAATTGCGTTACGGCCTGCTGTTGCTGTCCGAGCAGTACAACGCCTGGCGCTGGTTGGCCTGGGCGATCCTGCCGAGCCTGTACCTGGTGCTGATGGCAGCGCCGCGTGCCTGGCCATGGCCGGTTTCGGCACAGCCCCGGGAATACCGTGTCTATGCGGCGGCACCCATGGCACTGCTGATGCTCGGTTGGTTCTGGCTGACCAACACCTTCAGCGATGGCACCGCCGAGCCACTGCCTTACGTGCCGTTGCTCAACCCCTTGGAGCTGGGCCTGCTGTTCGCCTTGTTCGGTGTCTATGTGTGGGCCCGCAACGCCGTGGCGCAATCGACGAGCCGATGGAGTCGCGTTGGACACATCGCCCAATTGATCGCCGGTGTGTCGCTGTTCGCGTTCTTCACCGCCCTGGTGATGCGCACTGCCCACCAGTGGATGGGGGTGCCGTTCGAGCTGGATGCGCTACTTGAATCCATGTTCGTGCAGGCCGGCTTGTCCATTGTCTGGACCCTGATCGCCCTGGGCCTGATGATCGGTGGGCATCTGCGCCATCGCCGTGAAGTGTGGCTGATCGGTGCGGCGTTGATCGCCGTGGTCGTGGCCAAGCTGTTCTTTGTCGAATTGAGTAACCGTGGCGGTCTGGCGCGGATTGTTTCGTTTATCGGCGTAGGCGTGTTGCTGCTGGTCGTGGGCTATTTTGCGCCGCTGCCGCCCAAGCGCCCGGAGACGGTCGCCCAGGATGAGCCGCCTATGCCTGTCAGTGAGGGAGTGTCATCTTGAGTCGCAAGTTGAATCGGATCGGGCTGGGCGTGGTCGGATTGTGGGTGGCGTTGTCGGCTACGGCCCAGGAACAACCGGCGGATTTCGCCCATCAGGTGCCGTTGGCTTTGAGCGGCGAAGGGCCGTGGTATCGCCTCGCGTTGCCACTGGACGTTCAGCTGCAAGCGCGGCAGACCGACCTGAGCGACCTGCGGGTCTTCAACGCGGCCGGGCAGGCCCAGGCTTACGCGTTGGTGCGCGAGTCGGCCCAGAGCCGGGAAAACCGTACCCTCACCGACGTGAAGTGGTTCCCGCTGTACAACGCCGCCGATGACAACGAGCGCGCGCCCAGTGTGCGAGTGCAATCGAATGCCAACGGCACACTGGTGGAAGTCCAACCCTCCAGCCGGCTCGAAGCAGGGGAAGAGGAGTTGCGTGGCTGGTTGCTGGATGCCAGCGCGATCAAGGCGCCGCTGCAGCAGTTGATTCTCGACTGGACCAGCGAACGCGATGGCTTCCAGCGGTTCACCATCGAGGCCAGTGACGACTTGCAGCACTGGCAGTCATGGGGCGAAGGCCAGGTGGCGCGTCTGACCTTTGCCGATGAGCGGGTCGAGCAGCATGAAGTGAGCCTGCCGGGGCAGCCGGCACGTTACCTGCGGCTGTTGTGGGATTCGCCGTCCTCCGCGCCGGTGCTGACCTCGGCCCAGTTGCAAAGCGCCAGCCGCGAAAACCTGCCGTTGCCGCTGGCCTGGTCCAAGCCTTTGGCTGGCAGCACCACGAAGGCCGGTGAATACACCTGGCAGTTGCCCATGGGGCTGAACATCGAGCAAGTGCAGGTCGAACTGAGCCAGGCCAACAGCCTGGCACCGGTAACGCTGGCCGGGCGCCGGGAAAGCAGCCAGCCGTGGCAGCCGTTGGGCAGTGGTTTGCTCTATCGCCTGACCCAGAACGGCCAGGATGTGCTGCAAAACCAATTGCAACTGTCCGGCCAGACCGTTCAGCAATTGAAACTGACGGTGGATGAGCGTGGTGGTGGTCTGGGGAGCGAAGCCCCGGCCCTGCGCTTTGCCGTGCGCCCGACCCAGGTGGTGTTCCTGGCGCGCGGCGAAGGGCCCTACAGTCTGGCGCTCGGCAGCGCGACGGTCAAAGCGGCGAACTTGCCATTGAGCACGCTGGTGCCCGATTACAAGCCGTCACGCCTGGCGACGCTGGGCACTGCGACGGTGAACGGGTTGGCAACCACCTCGACACCGGCTAGCGCCGCCACCCCCGCGACCGACGATACCAACTGGAAGAAAATCGGCCTGTGGGCGGTGTTGTTGCTCAGTGTGCTGTTCCTCGCGGCGATGGCGTTCAGCCTGTTGCGCAAGCCGCCGGTCAAGAATTGAGGTGTGCTCATCGCGAGCAAGCTCGCTCCCACAATAGACCGCGTTCGTCGAAACAGCTCGGTCAACTGTGGGAGCGAGCTTGCTCGCGATGGCGTCCTCCCAATCAACAGAAATACCCAAGCGAGGCCCCACCCCGTGAACTCAATCCTCCATATCCCGTCTCATAGGAGGAATTAAGTCCCGACTCGCGCTAAACTGCGCTGGTTTTTCCGCCCCCTATTCTTCGGAGCCGTCCATGTCCCGCGTTACCTTGAGTCGCTATTTGATTGAGCAGACCCGCAGCAACAATACCCCTGCCGATCTGCGCTTTTTGATCGAAGTGGTGGCGCGTGCGTGCAAGGAGATCAGCCACGCCGTCTCCAAAGGCGCGCTGGGTGGTGTCCTGGGCAGCATGGGCACCGAAAACGTGCAGGGCGAAGTGCAGAAGAAGCTCGACGTGCTGTCCAACGAAATCCTGCTCGAAGCCAACGAGTGGGGCGGTCACTTGGCCGGCATGGCGTCCGAGGAAATGGACAATGCCTACCAGATCCCGGGCAAATACCCCAAAGGTGCCTACCTGCTGGTGTTCGACCCGCTGGACGGTTCGTCGAACATCGACATCAACGCGCCGGTCGGCACCATCTTCTCGGTACTGCGCTGCCCGAACGAGTACCTGAGCCAGAACGAAGCCCTGAATGAAAAGGCCTTCTTGCAGCCAGGCACCGAGCAGGTCGCCGCCGGTTATGCCATCTACGGCCCTCAGACCATGCTGGTGCTGACCCTGGGCGACGGCGTCAAAGGCTTCACCCTGGACCGCGAGATGGGCAGCTTCGTCCTGACCCACGAAGACATCACCATTCCTGAAACCACCCAGGAATTCGCCATCAACATGTCCAACCAGCGTCACTGGGAAGCCCCGGTAAAACGCTACGTCGAAGAATTGCTGGCGGGCGAAGAAGGCCCGCTGAAGAAGAACTACAACATGCGCTGGGTCGCTGCGATGGTTGCCGACGTGCACCGGATCCTGACCCGTGGCGGCCTGTTCATGTACCCGCGCGACAGCCGCGAGCCGTCCAAGCCGGGCAAGCTGCGCCTGATGTACGAAGCCAACCCGATGTCGTTCCTGGTGGAGCAGGCAGGCGGCGCTTCCACCGACGGTCACCAACGCATCCTCGATATCAAGCCTGAAGGCCTGCACCAGCGCGTGGCGGTGTTCCTTGGTTCGAAAGAAGAAGTGGCGCGCGCCACGGCCTATCACAAGGAGTAATCATGGCCGAGCCCTGGCAGGCGTTGCTCGATTGGTGGTTTGGTTCAGCCGAAACACCGGACGAAATAGCCGCTGACAAGGGCAAGCTGTGGTTTGGCAAAGGCCATGATCGCCAGGCGCGAGAGCGCTTCGGCGATCAGGTCGAGCAGGCACTGGCCGGCGGATTGACCGAGTGGGCGCAACGCCCGGAAGGTTGGCTGGCCCTGGTGCTGCTACTCGACCAACTCCCGCGAATGATCTTTCGCAACACCCCTAAAAGCTTTTCCGGCGACCTGCGTGCCCAAGCGCTGGTAGCCCAGGGCCTGGCGGCGGGGTTCGACGGGCAACTCAAACCGATCCAGCGGGTATTCATCTACCTCGTACTCGAACACTGCGAAAACCTCGCGGTGCAGAACGAAGCCGTGTCGCGGTTTATCGACCTGGTCCGAGAGCAGCCTGAGGCGCAGCGGGCGGTGTTTGAAGACAACCTGGATTATGCCGAACGGCATCAGAAGATCATTGCCCGGTTTGGCCGGTTTCCTCATCGCAATGCGGTGTTGGGGCGCGAGTCCACGGCTGATGAGCTGGAGTTTTTGAGCAGGCCTGGGTCCAGGTTCTGAGTTTTCTGCGCGTCTGATGCCGCTATCGCGAGCAAGCTCGCTCCCACAGTTGACCGAGTTCCGTCAGGGAAATCTGATCAACTGTGGGAGCGAGCTTGCTCGCGATGGGGCCCCTTCCAGGCGCTAGATCCGGAAACTGCCCACCAACTGCTTCAACCGCGCCGCCTGCTGCTCAAGGTCGGCACAGGCGCGCAAGGTGGCTTGCAGGTTTTCCACGCCTTCCTGGTTAAGGGTATTGATCTCGGTGATGTCGACGTTGATCGACTCCACCACGGCGGTCTGTTCTTCGGTGGCGGTCGCCACGGACTGGTTCATGCCGTCGATTTCACCGATACGCTGGGTCACGCTGCCCAGTCGTTCGCCGGCCTGGTTGGCGATGCCGACGCTGCTTTCGCTCTGGCGCTGGCTGTCGGTCATGGTCAGTACCGCTTCCCGTGCGCCGACTTGCAGTTCTTCGATCATCTTCTGCACTTGCTGCGCCGAATCCTGGGTGCGGTGGGCCAGGTTGCGCACTTCATCGGCCACCACCGCGAAGCCGCGCCCGGCTTCACCGGCCCGGGCTGCTTCGATGGCGGCGTTGAGGGCGAGCAGGTTGGTCTGCTGGGAAATGCTGGTGATCACCTCAAGAATCTGGCCGATGTTCACCGTGTTGCTGTTCAGGGTTTCGATGTTGCCACACGAATCGCTGATCTTGGCCGACAACTGCTGCATGGCCGCGATGGTTTTATCCACCACTTGCTGACCGTCTTCGGCCAGGCTGCGGGCATCGCTGGAATGTTGCGAGGCGAGGGCGGCGTTCTGGGCGATTTCCTGGGCGGCGGCGCCAAGCTGGTTGATGGCCGCGGCCACGCTGCTGGTGCGCGATGCCTGCTGGTCGGAGTTGAACATCGACGAGTTGGACGCACTGACCACGCGCAAGGCGACTTCGTTGACCTGTCCGGTGGCTGAGGCCACTTCGCGGATCGAGGTGTGAATGCGCTCGACAAAACGGTTGAACGACGTGCCCAGTGCGCCGAATTCGTCCTGGCCGTGGATGACCAGGCGGCGGGTCAGGTCGCCTTCGCCTTCGGCGATGTCATGCATGGCACGGCCCATGGTCAGCAGCGGCTGCATCAGCACGCGGATCAACATGCCCAGCAGGGCGATGATGAACACCACGGCGATGACCATGGCGATCAGTGCCGATGTACGGAACTCACTGAGCATCGCCAGCGCGGTGTCCTTGTCGAGCACCAGCGCCACGTACCAATCGGCGCCCGGCACGCCGTTGACGCGGGTGAAGGAGATGAATTGGGTCTTGCCGTCGAGATCGACTTCCTTCACGCCCGGGCTGATTTGCGGTGCGCCGTTGGGGTAGGCCTCGGCCAAGGTCTTGAGCACGCGCTTGCTGTCGGGGTGGATCAGGATCTTGCCGTCGGCGCTGACGATGAACGCGTGGCCGTGGCCGCCGAAGTTCAGCGAGTTGATGATGGCGCTGACGCTGGACAGGTCGATGTCCGCACCGGCCACGCCGATCATCTGGTTCTGGCGCTGTACCGGTGTGGCGACGGTGATCACCAGCTTGCCCGACGAGGCGGCGATGTAGGGCTCGGTGACAATGGTTTGCTGTGCGCTGTTGGCGGCCTTGTACCAGCCACGGGCGCGCGGGTCGTAGTCGGCGGCGCGATTGCCGGCCGGTACCGAGAACATCACGCCGTCGGTGCCGCCGAAATAGCTGAGCTGGAAGTTGCCGGTGTAGGCCGGCAGGCCCACGGCGCGCTTGAGGCTGTCGGCACTGCTGCCGTCCACGGCGATCTGCTGGGCCAGCGATTGCAGCAATTGGATACGGCCGTCGACCCACGTCTGGATGTTGCGGCTGGTCAGGCTGCCGAGCTCCTGCATGGAGGTCTCGGTGCTGGCGTGCAGGCTCTGGCGTTGACGATAGTCGTTGAACAGGATGAAACAGGCGAATGCAACGGCCACCACGAGGGCGGCAGCCAGCAGGATTTTATGGCTGAATTTCATGTTTCTGGTCATTAATAACACTACCGCGGAGGGACGGGTCAGGAAGGGCTGTCAATTTGCCATAGCGCAGGGTTTTGCGCTGTTACTTTTTATCGGCGCAGAAGCCCGGCCCATCAGGCGTCAGGGCGTCAATCCCGACGAAAGGTACGACGGCGTCACAAACCGGTTGATTCACCGATGAAACACCTCTGCACGGCCAATAAATACTGGGGACGTCAGGGAACCAGATAAGGGTTTTCTCTTCTAAGGATCAGGTTGGCACCCTGCCACCTCCCTTCCGTTCCAGGAGTTTCACCATGTCGCTGCGATCTATCGCTCTGCTGTTTATGTGCGTCGTGTTGACCGCATGCAGCAAGGTCAACCAGGAAAACTATTCGAAACTGTCGGCGGGTATGCCCAAGGCCGAAGTCGAAACGTTGCTGGGGAAACCGACCGATTGCTCAGGCGCCCTCGGCATGTCCAGCTGCACCTGGGGCGACCAGAAAAGCTTTATCAGCGTGCAGTACGCCGGTGACAAAGTGTTGATGTTTTCCGGCCAAGGCCTGAAGTAAACCGAGGCCAGAGGCCTGCGGGAGAAAAATAATGATGCGGTTAGTTTTTGTGCTTTTGGCTGGCCTGGTTTTGGCTGGCTGTGCCACTTCTGGCGAAGATCCGCTGGCACCCAAGACGGTCAACAGCGTCAATCTCAAGCGTTACCAAGGGACCTGGTATGAGTTGGCCCGCCTGCCCATGTATTTCCAGCGCAATTGCGCGCAATCGGAAGCTCACTACACCCTCAAGCCAGACGGCAATGTGGGTGTGCTCAATCGCTGCCTGACCTCGGACTGGCAGTGGGAGGAAGCCAAGGGTACCGCCACGCCGCAGGTGCCGGGCAAGACCGACAAGCTCTGGGTCGAGTTCGATAACTGGTTTTCACGGATCGTGCCGGGCGTGGCGAAAGGGCAGTACTGGGTGCTGTACGTCAGTGATGACTACAAGACCGCTATCGTCGGCGACCCGAGCCGCCGCTACATGTGGCTGCTGTCCCGCACACCGACCGTCAATAGCGTCGTGCGCGAGGAACTGCTGAGCAAGGCGCGCCAGCAGGGTTATGACACGACACGACTGATCTGGCGCGCCTCGGATCGGCAGATGGCCAAGACCTCGGACTGACGGTCACCCGAAAACCAGTGTGGGAGCGAGCTTGCTCGCGATGACGGATTTCCAGTCAACATTTGCGTTGAGTGTGAAGGCCTCATCGCGAGCAAGCTCGCTCCCACAGTGGTATTCCCACATTGATTTTTTGCGATCAGCCCAGGAGTTCGCGCAATACCTGGGTAAACGCCCGGGCGCTTTCCTCTTCGCCGGCATGACGCCCATCGCGCACAACCCACTGTCCACCGACCATCACATCGCGCACCTGGCGATCGCCGCCGGCAAACAACCAGCGATTGAGGATCCCGTCGCTCTGGGCGGTGGCCAGGTATGGGTCGTTGCCATCGAGCACCAGCCAGTCGGCGCGCTTGCCGATGTCGAGGGCGCCGACCGGTTGTCCCAGGGCCTGGGCGCCGCCTTCCAATGCCGCGTCAAACAAGGTGCGGCCAACTATCGGCTGATCCGTCCGGTATAAGCGGTTGCGCCGTTGATCACGCAGGCGCTGGCCATATTCCAGCCAACGCAATTCTTCGACCACGCTCAACGACACATGACTGTCGGAGCCGATCCCCAGGCGTCCGCCCTGGGCGAGGAAATCCACGGCCGGGAAAATCCCGTCCCCCAGGTTGGCTTCGGTGGTCAGGCACAGACCGGCAATCGCCCGGCTCTTGGCCATGAGGCTGACTTCCTGGGCGTTGGCATGGGTGGCATGGACCAGGCACCAGCGCTGGTCGACCTCGGTGTTTTCGTACAGCCATTGCAACGGGCGGGCGCCGCTCCAGCTCAGGCAGTCGTCGACTTCCTTCTGTTGCTCGGCGATGTGGATGTGCACCGGGCAATCACGGTCGCTGGCGGCCAGCACGTCCTGGATCTGCCCGGGCGTCACAGCGCGCAACGAGTGGAAACACAGGCCCAGTGCCTGGGACGGTTGCCCGGCCAGGATCGGCTGCAAGCGCGACTGAAGCTTCAAGTAGTTTTCAGTGCTGTTGATGAACCGGCGCTGCCCGTCATTGGGCGCCTGGCCGCCAAAACCGGAATGGCTGTAGAGCACCGGCAGCAGTGTCAGGCCGATGCCAGCGGCGCTGGCGGCGTGGCTGATGCGCAGGGCCAGCTCCGCCGGGTCGGCGTAGGGCGCGCCGTCGGTGTCATGGTGCACGTAATGGAATTCGGCGACCGAGGTGTAGCCGGCCTTGAGCATTTCGATGTACAGCTGGCGGGCGATGATCCCGAGTTGCTCGGGGCTGATTTTTCCGACGAGGCGATACATCAAGTCGCGCCAGGTCCAGAAACTGTCGTTGGGGTTGCCCGCCACTTCCGCCAGCCCGGCCATCGCCCGTTGAAAGGCATGGGAGTGCAGGTTCGGCATGCCCGGCAACAGCGGGCCGCCCAGCCGTTCGGCGCCGTCTGCGTGGGAACCGGCCTGGATATGGGTCAGGACGCCCTCGGCATCGACCTCAAGACGTACATCGTGGGCCCATCCACTAGGCAGCAGCGCGCGTTCGGCAAAGAAGGCGGACATGGTTCAACCTCATCGTGCGTAATTTGTATATACATATACAGACGTTTGCCTGGCCGGTAAACTCCGGCAAGCTAGCAACCTTATCCGCAGAACAGGGAACCGCCGTGCCGACTCCGCCTGCCAAACCGCCGCTGGCCGCACACATGGGTGACAGTCCGGCGCCCTTGTACGCCCGCGTCAAACAGATGATCACCCAGCAGATCGACAGTGGAAACTGGCCGCCGCATTACCGCGTGCCGTCGGAAAGCGAGCTGGTCAGCCAGTTGGGCTTCAGTCGCATGACCATCAACCGTGCCCTGCGGGAAATGACCGCCGACGGCCTGTTGGTGCGCATGCAGGGGGTGGGCACGTTCGTGGCCGAGCCCAAGAGCCAATCCGCGTTGTTCGAAGTGCACAACATTGCCGACGAAATCGCCTCCCGTGGTCATCGCCACACCTGCAAGGTGATCACCCTGGAAGAAGAGGCGGCCGGTTCCGAGCGAGCCCTGGCCCTGGACATGCGTGAAGGCCAGAAGGTGTTCCATTCGCTGATCGTGCATTTCGAGAATGACATCCCCGTGCAAATCGAAGACCGTTTTGTCAACGCACTGGTGGCGCCAGACTACCTCAAGCAGGATTTCACCGTGCAGACCCCTTACGCCTACCTGAACCAGGTTGCGCCACTGACCGAAGGCGAGCACGTGGTGGAAGCGATCCTGGCCGAGCCGAGCGAATGCAAGCTGCTGCAGATCGAGCGAGGTGAGCCGTGCCTGTTGATCCGCCGTCGTACCTGGTCCGGACGCCAACCGGTGACCGCCGCACGCCTGATCCATCCGGGCTCCCGCCACAGCCTGGAAGGGCGCTTTCATAAATGAGCCAGTTGAAGGTTTTACGCGCAGCAGATTACCCCCGCATGCCGTGGAAAAACGGCGGTGGCAGCACCGAGGAAATCACCCGCGATGCCGGTGCCGGCCTGGAAGGTTTTGGCTGGCGCCTGTCGATTGCCGATATTGGTGAGTCGGGTGGGTTTTCCACATTCGCCGGTTTCGAGCGGATCATCAGCGTCTTGCAAGGTGATGGCATGACGTTGAGCGTCGATGGCCAGGCCACGCGGGCTTTGCATCCGCTGGACCCTTTTGCGTTCAGCGGCGAGAGCCATGTCCATTGCACGCTGCTGGGCGGGCCGATTCGCGACTTCAACCTGATCTACGCGCCACAACGTTACCGCGTGCGGTTGCAGTGGTTGGGCGGCCAGCAGCGGTTTTTCAGCGAGGCGGGGACGGTGTTGGTGTTCAGTGCCGCCCCGGGATTGGCCATCAAGATCGCTGAATCTGCCGTGGATTTGGGACTCTACGACTGCTTGCAACTGAGCGGTAACACCGGGCTGGTGGATGTATCCACCCACGGTCAATGCTGCGTGATCGAGCTGACGGCCCGCTAATTTCAGCTTCTTGAGTACCCTGTGGAAGCAAGGCTTGCCCGCGATGAAGGCGATGCGGTCTGCCAGAAAATCGAGTCGCCTGCGTCGCGGGCAAGCCTTGCTCCCACAGATAAATCCCCTCTCCACAAGGTGCCTGCCTACTGTTTCTTCTGCGCACTAACTTGTTACCGAATGCCCCAGCGTGGCGCAATACCACGCTTTCTTGTCCCTCTGATCTCCCCCTTAAAAGCCCTCTTAAAAAATTTCATACGGCTCGGTAACCCTTCAACTACAGGGCTTTCAGCCAATTCCCCAGCCGTTCCTAAGCATCACCTCCAACAAGTTGGCCGCTTGATTGCATATGCTTGTACATACAAGTAAAGACGTATGCGTATGAGTCACCGATATTCAACGCAACGTTCGCAAAATCGCTGCCCACTGCCCGGGCTGGTCTGGATTGATCGCTGAGGAGTTTTTGCTGTGACCGACGCTACCCGTAAACCCGAAAAATACCGTGACGTTGAAATTCGCGCCCCTCGCGGTAACACGCTGACCGCCAAAAGCTGGCTGACTGAAGCGCCGCTGCGCATGTTGATGAACAACCTCGACCCGGAAGTGGCCGAGAACCCCAAGGAGCTGGTGGTCTACGGTGGCATCGGCCGCGCGGCGCGTAACTGGGAGTGCTACGACAAGATCGTCGAAAGCCTCACCAACCTGAACGACGACGAAACCCTGCTGGTGCAATCCGGCAAGCCGGTGGGCGTATTCAAGACCCACAGCAATGCCCCTCGCGTACTGATCGCCAACTCCAACCTGGTGCCGCACTGGGCCAGTTGGGAGCACTTCAACGAACTCGACGCCAAGGGCCTGGCCATGTACGGCCAGATGACCGCTGGCAGCTGGATCTACATCGGCAGCCAGGGCATCGTGCAGGGCACTTATGAAACCTTCGTCGAAGCCGGTCGCCAGCACTACGACTCCAACCTCAAGGGCCGTTGGGTCCTGACCGCCGGCTTGGGTGGCATGGGCGGCGCACAACCCCTGGCCGCGACACTGGCGGGTGCGTGCTCGCTGAACATCGAATGCCAGCAGGTGAGCATCGATTTCCGTCTGAAAACCCGCTACGTCGACGAGCAAGCCAAAGACCTCGACGACGCCTTGGCGCGTATCGAGAAATACACCGCCGAAGGCAAGGCCATTTCCATCGCGCTGTGCGGGAATGCTGCCGAAATCCTGCCGGAAATGGTCCGTCGTGGTGTGCGCCCGGACATGGTCACCGACCAGACCAGCGCCCACGATCCCCTCAACGGTTACCTGCCGGCCGGTTGGACCTGGGACGAATACCGTGCCCGTGCCAAGACAGAGCCCGCTGCCGTGGTGAAGGCCGCCAAGCAATCGATGGCCGTCCACGTCAAAGCCATGTTGGCCTTCCAGAAAATGGGCGTGCCGACCTTCGACTACGGCAACAACATCCGCCAGATGGCCCAGGAAGAGGGCGTCGAAAATGCCTTCGACTTCCCCGGCTTCGTCCCGGCCTATATCCGTCCGCTGTTCTGCCGTGGCATCGGCCCGTTCCGTTGGGCTGCGCTGTCCGGTGACCCCCAGGACATCTACAAGACCGACGCCAAGGTCAAGGAACTGTTCCCGGACGACGCCCACCTGCACAACTGGTTGGACATGGCCCGCGAGCGCATCAGCTTCCAGGGCTTGCCGGCACGTATCTGCTGGGTTGGCCTGGGCCAGCGCGCCAAGTTGGGTCTGGCCTTCAACGAAATGGTGCGCAGCGGCGAGTTGTCGGCGCCGATTGTCATCGGTCGCGACCACCTCGACTCTGGTTCCGTCGCCAGCCCGAACCGTGAAACCGAATCCATGCAGGACGGCTCCGACGCTGTTTCCGACTGGCCGCTGCTCAACGCCTTGCTCAACACCGCCAGCGGCGCGACCTGGGTGTCGTTGCACCACGGTGGCGGCGTCGGCATGGGCTTCTCCCAGCACTCGGGCATGGTGATCGTCTGCGACGGTACCGACGAAGCGGCCGAGCGTATTGCTCGCGTACTGCACAACGACCCGGGCACCGGGGTGATGCGCCATGCCGATGCCGGTTACCAGATCGCCATTGATTGCGCCAAGGAACAGGGGCTGAACCTGCCGATGATCACCGGCAAGTAACCCCTGAAGCCCATGTGGGAGCGAGCTTGCTCGCGATGAGGGTGTGTCAGTCGATGGAGCGGGTACTGACCCATCGCTGTCGCGAGCAAGCTCGCTCCCACAGGGAAATTGCAGAGCCAATGAATTCCAGAACAATCCACCAGAGGTTGAACCATGGCTGTCACCAGCGAACGCGCAAGCAGCAAGCCGTTGATCGAGAAACGTTCGATCGACTACATCCCGGAAGCGGAGCGACACGGTCGGCTGTTGAGCCAGTTCACTCTCTGGATGGGGGCCAATCTGCAAATCACGGCCATTGTCACCGGTGCATTGGCGGTGGTGCTGGGCGGTGATGTGTTCTGGTCGTTGATCGGTTTGCTGATCGGCCAAGTGCTCGGCGGTGGCGTCATGGCGTTGCATGCCGCCCAAGGGCCCAAGCTTGGCCTGCCGCAGATGATCTCCAGCCGGGTGCAGTTTGGTGTGTATGGCGCGGCCATCCCGATCGTGCTGGTGTGCCTGATGTACCTGGGTTTCACCGCGACGGGAACCGTGCTTTCCGGCCAGGCGCTGGGCCAGTTGTTTGGCGTCAGCGACAGTGTCGGCATCCTCATTTTCGCCAGTGTCATCGTGCTGGTCACGGTGCTCGGTTATCGGGTGATTCACTTCATTGGCCGTGTCGCCAGCGTTATCGGTGTGATTGCCTTTGTTTACCTGTTCGCTCGACTGATCAGCCAGACGGACGTTGGCGCACTCCTGCAGATCCGCCATTTCAGCTGGAGCAGTTTCCTGCTGGCGGTGTCGCTCGCGGCCTCCTGGCAGATCGCCTTCGGCCCCTACGTGGCTGACTATTCGCGTTACCTGCCGAGCAAGACGTCCTCGGTGAAAACCTTTTTTGCCGCAGGCGCCGGTTCAGTCATCGGCGCACAGGTGGCGATGATCCTCGGCGTGTTTGCCGCCGCCTCGGCCAATGGGCAATTCGCCGGTCACGAAGTGGCCTACATCGTGGGCCTGGGGGGTACCGGCGCCACCGCTGCGCTGCTGTACTTCAGCATCGCGTTTGGCAAGGTCACCATCTCCACGCTGAACTCCTACGGCAGCTTCATGTGCATTGCCACCATCATCAGCGGTTTCCGGGGGCACCTGAACGTCACGCGTTTGCAGCGGCTGATCTTCGTGCTGGTCATCGTCGGCGCTGCGACCCTGATCGCGCTGCTCGGCCAGCACTCGTTCCTCGGGGCGTTCAAGTCCTTCATCTTGTTCTTGCTGGCGTTTTTTACGCCTTGGAGCGCGATCAACCTGGTGGATTACTACTGCATCACGCGCGAGCGCTATGACGTGCCGGCACTGGCCGACCCGAACGGTCGCTACGGTCGTTGGAATGCCCTCGGCATCAGCGTTTATGTCTTCGGTGTGCTGGTGCAATTGCCGTTCATCGCCACCAAGTTCTATACCGGTCCGCTGGTGGGAGCCATGGGCGGTGTGGATATCTCCTGGATCATCGGCCTGGTGGTCCCGGCGGCGCTGTATTTCGTCCTCGCCAAGAAGTGGCACAGCGCAGTACCCGATCAATTGATCCTGCCGCTCGAGCAGGACGCGGTTGACGCACAACCGAGCAGGGCGGGCCGCATCCAAGCGGTCTGATGGGACGTTGACAGGGCTGGATGCCTCTTGACTGCCGTAAGCCAATCCAACTGATTAGGAGCGTCACATAATGAAGTCGAACAAGACCCTGCTGACCACATTGCTTTCCATGGGCCTGCTGGCCAGCGCCGGCGCCACGCAAGCGGCGGGTTGGTGCGAGTCGGGTAAACCGGTGAAGTTCGCCGGCCTGAACTGGGAAAGCGGCATGCTGCTGACCGACGTCCTGCAAGTGGTGCTGGAAAAAGGCTACGACTGCAAGACCGACAGCCTGCCGGGCAACTCCATCACCATGGAAAACGCCCTGAGCAGCAACGACATCCAGGTGTTCGCCGAAGAGTGGGTCGGCCGCAGCGAGGTGTGGAACAAGGCCGAGAAAGCCGGCAAGGTGGTCGGCGTCGGTGCCCCGGTCGTGGGCGCCATCGAGGGCTGGTACGTGCCACGCTACGTGGTTGAAGGCGACGCCAAGCGCAAGCTCGAAGCCAAGGCCCCGGGCCTGAAGAACATTGCCGACCTGGGCCAATACGCTGCCGTGTTCAAGGACCCGGAAGAACCGTCCAAGGGCCGCTTCTACAACTGCCCGGCCGGCTGGACCTGCGAGCTGGACAACAGCGAAATGCTGAAAAGCTACGGCCTGGAAAAAACCTACACCAACTTCCGTCCAGGCACCGGCCCGGCCCTGGATGCGGCGGTGTTGTCGAGCTACAAGCGTGGCGAGCCGATCCTGTTCTACTACTGGTCGCCAACGCCGCTGATGGGCCAGGTGGACCTGGTGAAACTGGAAGAAAAACCGGGCGTGGATAAGAGCGTAAGCATCAAGGTCGGCCTGTCCAAGACCTTCCACGACGAAGCCCCGGAACTGGTGGCGGTGCTGGAAAAGGTCAACCTGCCCATCGATATCCTGAACCAGAACCTCGGGCGTATGGCCAAGGAGCGGATCGAGTCGCCGAAACTGGCGAAGATCTTCCTGAAGGAACATCCTGAAGTCTGGCACGCCTGGGTCAGTGAAGACGCTGCCAAGAAAATCGACGCGGCTCTGTAGGTCGAATACCCCCGGCCAACCCTAGGGCTGGCCGGGACGTTCACCGCATCCACTTGATCGAGAGTCTCTTATGTTTCCCGAAAGCTTTACCTTCTCCATCGCCGATTGGGTCAACGGTTGGGTCGACTCCCTGGTGACCAACTATGGCGATGTGTTCCGGCATATCTCCGACACCCTGCTGTGGGCCATCGTCAACCTCGAAGGTGTGCTGCGCATGGCGCCCTGGTGGCTGATGCTGGCCATCGTCGGCGGCGTTGCCTGGCACGCCACCCGCAAGGTCGTGACCACGGCGGTGATCGTCGGCCTGTTGTTCCTGGTGGGCGCGGTGGGCCTGTGGGACAAACTGATGCAGACCCTCGCGTTGATGCTGGTGGCGACGCTGATCTCGGTGTTGATCGGCATTCCCCTGGGCATCCTCTCGGCGCGCAGCAATCGCCTGCGTTCGGTGCTGATGCCGATGCTGGACATCATGCAGACCATGCCGAGCTTCGTGTACCTGATTCCGGTGTTGATGCTGTTCGGCCTGGGCAAGGTCCCGGCGATTTTCGCCACGGTGATCTACGCCGCGCCGCCGTTGATTCGCCTGACCGACCTGGGCATCCGCCAGGTGGACGGCGAAGTGATGGAAGCCATCAACGCCTTCGGCGCCAACCGCTGGCAGCAGCTGTTCGGCGTGCAACTGCCCCTGGCCCTGCCGAGCATCATGGCCGGGATCAACCAGACCACCATGATGGCCTTGTCGATGGTCGTCATCGCTTCGATGATCGGCGCCCGAGGCCTGGGTGAAGACGTACTGGTGGGCATCCAGACCCTCAACGTTGGACGCGGCCTGGAAGCGGGGCTGGCCATCGTGATTCTCGCCGTGGTCATCGACCGCATTACCCAGGCCTATGGTCGTCCTCGGCATGAGGTGAGCAAATGAGCAACGCAGCCATCAGCAAGATCGAAGTCAAGAACGTCTTCAAGATTTTCGGCAATCGCTCCAAGGAAGCCCTGGAGCTGATCCGCCAGAACAAGACCAAGGACCAGGTGCTGGCGGAAACCGGTTGCGTGGTCGGTGTGAACGACCTGTCGTTGAGCATCGGCACCGGTGAGATCTTCGTGATCATGGGCCTGTCCGGTTCCGGCAAGTCCACGTTGGTGCGCCACTTCAACCGGCTGATCGACCCTACCAGTGGCGCGATCCTGGTGGACGGCGAAGACATCCTGCAACTGGACATGGACGCCCTGCGCGAGTTTCGCCGGCACAAGATCAGCATGGTGTTCCAGAGCTTCGGCCTGTTGCCCCACAAGAGTGTGCTGGACAACGTCGCCTATGGTTTGAAAGTGCGCGGTGAGAGCAAGCAGGTATGCGCCGAGCGCGCGCTGCATTGGATCAACACCGTGGGCCTGAAAGGCTACGAGAACAAATACCCGCACCAGCTCTCCGGCGGCATGCGCCAACGGGTCGGCCTGGCCCGGGCCCTGGCGGCGGACACCGACATCATCCTGATGGACGAAGCCTTCAGCGCCCTCGACCCGCTGATCCGCGCGGAAATGCAGGACCAGTTGCTGGAACTGCAAAAGACCCTGCACAAGACCATCGTCTTCATCACCCACGACCTCGATGAGGCCGTGCGCATCGGCAATCGTATTGCGATTCTCAAGGACGGCAAGCTGATCCAGGTCGGCACGCCGAGAGAGATCCTGCACTCGCCGGCGGATGAGTATGTCGATCGGTTTGTGCAGCGGCGGGCTGCGGTGGTGTAAGGCTGAACTCAGTTGTGGCGAGGGGATTTATCTGTGGGAGCAAAGCTTGCTCGCGATACAGGCGCCTCGGTTCCAGAGAGGCCGCGTTGTTTTTATCGCGGGCAAGCCTTGCTCCCACAGATGTCCGCTCCTTGCCACAAATGTTATTGGCAACTTTATGTGCATGAGGCTTTAGATGTCCCAGGCTGAAAAAATCATCATCACCGGCGCTCCATTGCGTTGGCAGGACGTCGTCGCCGTCGCCCGCTTCGGCGCTGTGCTCGAGCTGTCGACCCAGACCTGGGCACGGATCGACAATGCCCAGGCCATCGTCCAGCGCATCGTCGCAAGCGGCGAGCGCGCCTATGGCGTCAACACCGGCCTGGGGGCCTTGTGCAATGTCTCGCTCAAGGACGAACAACTCAGCCAGCTGTCGCGCAACACCCTGCTCAGCCATGCCTGTGGCGTCGGCCCGGTGCTTTCCGATGAGCAGACCCGGGCGATTATCTGCGCCGCCATCCTCAACTACAGCCAGGGCAAGTCCGGTATCCATCGCCGAGTGGTCGAGGCGTTGCTGGCGCTGCTCAATCGCGGTATCACACCGCAAGTGCCATCCCAAGGTTCGGTGGGTTACCTGACCCACATGGCCCACATCGGCATCGCACTGCTGGGTGTCGGCCAGGTCAGCTACCGCGGACAAATAGTCCCGGCGCAACAGGCCTTGGCGGCAGAGGGTTTGCAACCGGTGCAACTGGGGGCCAAGGACGGTTTGTGCCTGGTCAACGGCACGCCGTGCATGACCGGCCTGAGCTGCCTAGCCCTGGCCGATGCGACGCGCCTGGTGCAATGGGCCGACGTGATCGGCGCCATGAGCTTCGAGGCCCAGCGCGGCCAGATTGCCGCGTTCGACGCCGACGTCATTGCCCTCAAGCCGCACCCGGGCATGCAGCAGGTCGGCGTTAATTTACGGGCATTGCTCGATGGCAGCGAGGTCATCGCCGCGAGCCTGGGCATCCGTACCCAGGACGCCTTGAGCATCCGTTCGATTCCCCAGGTGCACGGCGCCGCTCGCGATCAGTTGGCCCACGCCCGGCAACAGATCGAAACCGAACTCAACGCGGTCACCGATAATCCGCTGCTGCTGGGTACGCCGGAGAATTTCCGGGTCATGTCCCAGGCCAATCCCCACGGCCAGTCGGTGGCGTTGGCGGCGGACCTGTTGGCGATTGCCATGGCAGAGATCGGTTCCATCGCCGAGCGTCGCCTCGACCGCTTGATCAACCCCCACGTCAGCGGCCTGCCAGCCTTCCTGGTGGCCAACCCCGGCGTGAACTCGGGGATGATGATTGTGCAATATGTCGCCGCGTCGCTGTGCGCGGAGAACAAGCAACTGGCGCAACCGGCGGTGCTGGACAACTTCGTCACCTCCGGTTTGCAGGAAGATCACCTGAGCATGGGCACCAACGCGGCCCTGAAGCTGCACCGGGCGCTGGAAAACTGCACGCAGATCCTCGCCATCGAATACCTGCTGGCGGCTCAGGCCTTTGAGTTTCTCAAGGCCCAGCGCTTCGGCGCCGGCACCGACATCGCCTGGAAGCTGCTGCGCGAGCGCGTACCGGCCTACGACCAGGACCGCTGGCTGGCGCCGGACATCGCCAGTGCTGCGGCGCTGCTTAAAGATCCAACCGTGCTGCACGATGCTTTACCGAATTTGAATTGATCAAAAAACCGCCGGCGTGCCAAGGCATCCATCGCCCAAAAGGCGAGGGTGACGGATAACGGAACATTCCGGAGCGACTGGCGGGTGAAAAAACAAAACTCTCAAAAGGAGCAATACATGACTGCCTTAAACCTGATTCCCGGCCAATTGAGCTTGGCTCAATTGCGTGACATCTATCAGCAACCCGTGACCCTCAGCCTCGACGCCAGCGCGTCGGCGCAGATCGAAGCCAGCGTCGCCTGTGTCGAGCAGATCCTGGCCGAGAACCGTACTGCGTACGGCATCAACACCGGTTTCGGCCTGCTGGCTTCGACCCGCATCGCCAGCGAAGACCTGGAGAACCTGCAGCGCTCCCTGGTGCTGTCCCATGCCGCCGGTGTGGGCGAGCCGATCAGCGATGCGCTGGTGCGGTTGGTCATGGTGCTCAAGGTCAACAGTCTGAGCCGGGGTTTTTCGGGCATTCGCCGGCAGGTGATCGATGCGCTGATTGCGCTGATCAATGCCGAGGTCTATCCGCACATTCCGCTGAAAGGTTCGGTCGGTGCTTCCGGCGACCTGGCACCGCTGGCTCACATGTCCCTGGTGCTGCTGGGTGAAGGCAAGGCCCGCTACAAAGGCGAATGGCTGCCGGCTGTCGATGCCCTGAAAGTCGCTGGCCTCGCGCCGCTGACCCTGGCCGCCAAAGAAGGCCTGGCACTGCTCAACGGCACCCAGGTGTCCACCGCATTTGCCCTGCGTGGCCTGTTCGAAGGCGAAGACCTGTTTGCCGGCGCCCTGGCCCTGGGCAGCCTGACGGTGGAAGCGGTGCTCGGCTCGCGTTCGCCATTCGATGCGCGCATCCATGCCGCGCGCGGCCAGAAAGGCCAGATCGATGCCGCCGCCGCTTACCGCGATCTGCTGGGCGAGCGCAGCGAAGTCTCCGAATCGCACCAGAACTGCGACAAGGTCCAGGACCCGTACTCCTTACGCTGCCAGCCGCAAGTGATGGGCGCCTGCCTGACTCAGTTCCGCCAGGCCGCCGAGGTGCTGGTGATCGAGGCCAACGCGGTGTCGGATAACCCGCTGGTGTTCGCCGCCGAGGGTGACGTGATTTCCGGTGGCAACTTTCACGCCGAACCGGTGGCGATGGCCGCCGACAACATGGCCCTGGCGATTGCCGAAATCGGCTCCCTGAGCGAGCGTCGTATCTCGTTGATGATGGACAAGCACATGTCGCAACTGCCGCCGTTCCTGGTGGCCAATGGCGGGGTGAACTCCGGCTTCATGATCGCCCAGGTCACCGCTGCGGCCCTGGCCAGTGAAAACAAGGCGCTGTCCCATCCCCATTCGGTGGACAGCCTGCCGACCTCGGCCAACCAGGAAGACCACGTCTCCATGGCCCCGGCCGCCGGCAAGCGCCTGTGGGAAATGGCCGAAAATACCCGTGGGATTCTGGCGGTGGAATGGCTCGCGGCGTGCCAGGGGCTGGACCTGCGCGGCGGTTTGAAGACCTCCGTCAAACTGGAGCAGGCCAGGGCACTGCTGCGTGCAGAAGTACCGTTTTATGAGAAGGACCGCTTCTTTGCGCCGGACATCAATGCGGCTACTGAATTGTTGGCCAGTCGTTGCCTGAATGAATTGGTCACGGCGCAGTTGTTGCCGAGCCTGTAAGGGCCTCATCGCGAGCAAGCTCGCTCCCACAGGGGTAGGGGTTGAACATTCATTTGGGATACACACTGGCCCTTGTGGGAGCGAGCCTGCTCGCGAATCGATTTTGAATGAGACGAGGAGACTCGGGATGAAAACCCTCTGGCAAAACTGCCACGCCGCCACCATGGCCCAGGGCGTCTACTCGATCATCGAAGACGCGGCCATTGTCACCCAGGGCGAGCACATTCACTGGATCGGCCCGCGTGCCGAACTGCCGACGGGTGACTACCCGGCGGTCAACGACCTCAAGGGCGCCTGGGTCACGCCGGGGTTGATCGATTGCCACACCCACACGGTGTTTGGCGGCAACCGCAGCGGTGAGTTCGAACAGCGCCTGCAAGGCGTCAGCTACGCCGAGATCGCGGCGGCCGGCGGTGGCATCGCCAGCACCGTGCGCGCCACCCGCGCCGCCAGTGAAGACGAGCTGTTCGCCAGTGCCGCCAAGCGCCTGCAAAGCCTGATGCACGACGGCGTGACCACGGTGGAAATCAAGTCCGGCTACGGTCTCGACCTGGCCAGCGAACGCAAGATCCTGCGAGTCATCCGTCGCCTTGGCACCGAGTTGCCGGTCAGCGTACGCAGCACCTGCCTGGCGGCCCACGCCTTGCCGCCGGAATACAAAGATCGCGCCGATGACTACATCGAACACATCTGCACCGAGATGCTGCCGGCCCTGGCGGCCGAGGGGCTGGTGGATGCGGTGGATGCCTTTTGCGAATACCTGGCGTTTTCCCCGGCCCAGGTCGAGCGTGTGTTCATCACCGCACAACAACTGGGGCTGCCGGTGAAGCTGCACGCCGAACAACTGTCGTCGCTGCACGGTTCCAGCCTGGCGGCGCGTTACCAGGCGCTGTCGGCCGATCACCTGGAGTTCATGACCGAGGACGATGCCAAGGCCATGGCCGAGGCCGGCACCGTGGCAGTGTTGCTGCCGGGGGCGTTTTATTTCCTGCGCGAAACTCAACTGCCGCCTATGGATGCCCTGCGTAAGCACGGGGTGAAAATCGCCGTGGCCAGCGACCTCAACCCCGGCACCTCGCCGGCATTGTCATTGCGCTTGATGTTGAACATGGCCTGCACCTGTTTCCGCATGACCCCGGAAGAAGCCCTGGCGGGGGCGACGATTCATGCGGCCCAGGCCTTGGGCATGGCTGACACCCACGGTTCGCTGGAAGTCGGCAAAGTCGCGGACTTTGTCGCCTGGCACATCGACCGCCCGGCCGACCTGGCGTACTGGCTCGGTGGCGATCTGGAAAAACGCGTCGTGCGTCACGGCGTGGAAATCGATTGAGGAGAACGGTTGTGGAGAAGGTCCTGAATTTCAAGCAAGGGCGTGTGCCGCTGTTGATCAGCATGCCCCACGCCGGCCTGCGCCTGACGCCGGCGGTGAAGGCTGGGTTGATCCCCGAAGCCCAGAGCCTGCCGGACACCGACTGGCACATTCCCAAGCTCTATGAATTCGCCAATGAGCTGGGCGCCAGCACCCTGGCCGCGGAGTACTCGCGGTTCGTCGTCGACCTGAATCGCCCCTCCGATGACAAACCGATGTACGTCGGCGCCACCACTGGGTTGTACCCGGCGACGCTGTTCGATGGCGTGCCGTTGTTTCGCGAAGGGCTGGAACCGTCGGCCGAGGAACGGGCGACGTATCTGCAACAGGTCTGGATGCCGTACCACCAAGCACTGCAGCAGGAACTGGCACGGCTCAAGGCCGAGTTCGGCTATGCCTTGCTGTTCGATGCCCACTCGATTCGCTCGATGATCCCGCACCTGTTCGACGGCAAACTGCCGGACTTCAACCTCGGAACGTTCAACGGTGCCAGTTGCGATCCGACCTTGGCCAGTAAACTCGAAGCCATCTGCGCCCGCCATGGTCAGTTCACCCACGTGCTCAACGGGCGTTTCAAGGGTGGCCACATCACGCGGCACTATGGCAACCCGGCCGAAGACATCCATGCGGTGCAACTGGAACTGTGCCAGAGCACCTACATGGAAGAGTTCGAACCGTTCAACTACCGCCCGGATCTGGCGGCGCCGACCCAGGTGGTGCTCAGGGAATTGCTGGAAGGTTTGTTGGCGTGGGGGCAGCAGGCTTACAAGAAATAAAGGCCTACCAATACTCCTGGAGCGAGGGGACTTACCTGTGGGAGCAAAGCTTGCTCGCGATACAGGCGCCTCGGTTTCAGGGGAACCGCGGTGTCTTCATCGCGGGCAAGCCTTGCTCCCACAGATCCTCTCGCTACAGGTTTGTGTTGTTCTTGAGCCTCGGGCGGAAACTGTCGCCACCGTGCAAAACCGCGTCGCCACAGTTCACCTTCGCCCCCTCGACGCTGCGTAATGTTCCGGTCACGGTGCGCCAAGACACCGACCTACAATAATCCCGCTGCCGCACGAGACCTCCCCCGATGAAAAGACTGTTCAAAGGCTGTCTGTCGATCCTCTGCGGTACCGCTATCTTGAGCACCGGCGCGATGGCCGCCGAGCCTGCGTCCTGCCAGACCGTGCGCATGGGCGTGGTCAACTGGACCGATGTGATCGCCACCAGCGGCATGGCCGATGTGCTGCTCACCGGACTGGGCTACGACAGCAAGCAGACCAGCGCCGTGCAACAGATCATCTTCGCCGGCATCCGCGACAAGCGGCTCGACATCTTCCTGGGGTATTGGAAGCCGGCGATGGACAAGAACATCGCGCCGTTCCTGGCGGCCAACCAGGTGAAGGTGCTGGACAAACCAAGCCTGGCCGACGCCCAGGCTACATTGGCCGTACCGGATTACGTGGCGGCGGCGGGGCTCAAGACCTTTGCCGACATCGCCCGGTTCAAGGATCAGCTCGGCGGCAAGATCTACGGCATCGAGCCGGGCAGCGGCGCCAACACCACCATCAAGACCCTGATTGAAACCAACCACTTCGGCCTCAAGGACTTCAAACTGATCGAGTCCGGTGAAGCGGGGATGCTGGCGGCGGTGCAGCGGGCGGTGAACCGCAAGGAGTTCGTGGTCTTCGTCGGCTGGACCCCGCACCCGATGAACATCAATATGAATATCACGTACCTGACTGGCAGCGAGGACGTCTACGGCCCGAACGAAGGCGCCGCGACCGTGTCCACCGTAACAGCGCCGGACTATGCACAGCGGTGCCCGAATGTGAACCGGCTGTTGGAAAACCTCACCTTCACCGCTGCCCAGGAGAGTCAGTTGATGGTGCCGATCATGGCGCGCAAGACACCCCAGGATGTCGCCCGGCAATGGCTGCGCGAGCATCCCGAGGATTTGCAGCGCTGGCTGGCTGGCATCACGAGCTTTGATGGCAAGGATGGCGTAGCGGCGGTGCAGGCCAGTCTCAAAAAATGACCTACCTAGCTGCGGCGGGGTGATTTATCTGTGATGGAGTGATTTATCTGTGGTGGAATGATTTATCTGTGGGAGCAAGGCTTGCCCGCGATAGCGATGTGTCAGTCGACATAACGATTGGATGTACCACTGCCATCGCGGGCAAGCCTTGCTCCCACATTTTAATAGGTGGTGTTCATCATGGCCTCATATCCACTCTCTAAACAGATATCAGCCTTCATCGACCAGACCCTGAGCTTCACCAGCCCGGACGACAGCCTCGCCGGTTCGCGCCAGGCCTACAGCCGAATGTGCCGGGCGTTCAGTCCCCCATGTCCGCCGACGCTGGCCATCGAGGATTTCGAGCTGGCCGGCGTGGCGGTGCGGGCCTATTACCCGCAGCGCGCGGCACCGATTGCCGGCTGGCCATGCCTTCTTTACCTGCACGGTGGCGGTTGGGTGGTGGGGGACCTGGACTCCCATGACTTCATCTGCATGGCGCTGGCGGCTGAGCTGGGCGCGTTGGTGGTGGCGGTGGATTACCGGCTGGCCCCGGAACATCCATTTCCGGCCGGTTTCGAAGATTGCCTCGCAGTGTGGCGTCACCTGACGGACGCCCCGTTTGCCATCGACCCGCGTCGTCGGCTGGTGGTTGGTGACAGTGCCGGCGGCAATCTCGCCGCCGCGTTATGCCTGGCCTTGCGCGACGATGGACAACCATTACCCCGGGCCCAGGTCTTGATTTATCCGGCGCTCGGCGGCCCCGCGGATCTGCCCTCGCGCCACGAGTGCTTCGATGCCCCACTCCTGAGCAGCCGCGACCTGGCACGTTATGAGGCGCTGTACCTGGGTGGCGCTCGGCCCTCGCCCTATGCCATGCCGCTACTTGCCGCCGACTTGAGCGGCTTGCCGCCAGCCCTGGTCGCCGTCGCGCAATGGGACCCGCTGCGCGACGATGGCGTCCGTTACAGCGAGCGGCTGAACGCCGCAGGAGGCGACGCCGTGCTGTATCTCGGCAAAGGGTTGGTCCACGGTTGCCTGCGTGGCCGGGGCCAGGTGCCAGAGGTCGATCGGATGTATCGCGCGCTGTTGGCGTACCTGGCTGACATGCTTTGACTGCGCAGGGGGCATGCTCATTAAGGTCATTCGGGTTTATGATGCCGAACGGCAGACTAAATAGAAGTCCCTACAGGGATGACTCGACCCCTTACGGAGCGCGCAATGCAGACTTTGTACCCGCAGATCAAACCCCATGCCCGGCACGATCTGGCTGTCGATGACACCCACACGCTCTATGTCGATGAAAGCGGTTCCCCGGAAGGCCTGCCAGTGGTGTTCATTCACGGCGGCCCGGGTGCCGGCTGCGATGCGCAGAGCCGTCGTTACTTCGATCCGAACCTGTACCGCATCGTCACCTTCGACCAGCGCGGGTGCGGTCGGTCCACCCCCCACGCCAGCCTGGAAAACAACACCACCTGGGATCTGGTCGAAGACCTGGAGCGCATCCGCAAGCACCTGGGCATCGAGAAATGGGTGCTGTTCGGCGGTTCCTGGGGTTCGACCCTGGCCCTGGCGTATGCCCAGACCCATCCGGAGCGGGTGCATGGCCTGATCCTGCGTGGGATCTTTCTCTGCCGTCCGCAGGAAATCGAGTGGTTCTATCAGGCTGGCGCCAGTCGCCTGTTTCCCGACTACTGGCAGGACTACATCGCACCGATCCCGTTGGACGAGCGCGATGACCTGCTCAGCGCTTTCCACAAACGCCTGACCGGCAACGACCAGATCGCCCAGATGCACGCGGCCAAGGCCTGGTCCACCTGGGAAGGTCGCACCGCGACCCTGCGTCCGAACCCGCTGGTGGTCGATCGCTTCTCCGAGCCGCAACGGGCGCTGTCCATCGCCCGGATCGAATGCCACTACTTCACCAACAACGCCTTCCTCGAACCCAACCAGTTGATTCGCGACATGGGCAAGATCGCCCATTTGCCGGGCGTCATCGTGCACGGCCGCTACGACGTCATCTGCCCATTGGACAATGCCTGGGAGCTACATCAGAACTGGCCCAACAGCGAGCTGCAGGTGATCCGCGATGCCGGTCACGCCGCTTCGGAGCCGGGGATTACCGATGCACTGGTGCGCGCCGCCGCGCAAATGGCCCGGCGCCTGCTTGATCTGCCGCCCGAAGAAGCATGAAGGGGCTGTTGCAACGGGTGCGTGGCGCCCGGGTCGAAGTGGCGGGCGAGATCGTCGGGGCCGTGGACCAGGGCTTGTTGGTGTTGGTGGCCGTTGAGCCCGGGGATACCCGGGCCAGCGCCGACAAACTCCTGCACAAACTGCTTAACTATCGAGTGTTCAGCGACGCCGAGGGCAAGATGAACCTGTCCTTGGTGGATGTCGGTGGTGGGTTGCTGCTGGTGTCGCAGTTCACCTTGGCGGCCGACACCAAAAGCGGCTTGCGCCCGAGTTTTTCCACGGCCGCGCCACCGGCCTTGGGCGAAGAGTTGTTCAACTATTTGCTGACCCAGGCGAAACAGGTGCATGGCACTGTGGCATCAGGTAGATTCGGCGCCGACATGCAGGTTCATCTGGTCAATGATGGCCCGGTAACCTTCCTGTTACAGTCCTGAAAGCGTTTGAAACATCTTTTCGGTTCTGTTTCGAGGTCAAACAGGGAGTTTTCTCGATAAATACTTTGCTACCCCTGATGCGTTGTCACGCGGGCTACTAGATAATCGCGCGCTACGGGGGATCAGCGTTCGCTGATCCATTTGACTTAGGTAGAGAGTTGTCCTGGACCGTTTGGGGAATCATTTTGCCCCGTCGGAGTCGGAACAATGCTCGCCAACTTGGCAAGAGTGGTCCGCAGGAACGGTTTTTCAGCACCGTTACCGTGCAGATACTTTATCTGGCCGTTGGTTTTTTGATCAGTTTTCGGCGAGGGTTGCTCGTGATTGTTAGTCCCTGTAATGCACCAAAAATGACTGCCAAACGGTTGAGAAGCGCCCTGGTAACGGGCTCGGCCCTGTTGTGCCTGTTCGGCGCGGGCCAACTGTGGGCATTCAGCCTGGATGATGTATCGGCGAAGGCACAAGAATTGGCCGGGCAGAAGTTCGAAGCCCCGCGCAGCAATTTGCCGAACGAATTCCGCGAAATGAAATTCGCCGATTATCAGAAAATCCGTTTCCGCACCGAAAAAGCTGAATGGGCCGACCAGAAGACCCCGTTCCGGCTGTCCTTCTATCACCAGGGCATGCATTTCGACACGCCGGTGAAGATCAACGAAATCACCGCGACCACCGTCGACGAGATCAAGTACGACCCGACACGTTTCGATTTCGGTGATGTGAAGTTCGATCCCAAGGCTACCGAACAGTTGGGCTACGCCGGTTTCCGCGTGTTGTACCCGATCAACAAGGCCGACAAGCAAGACGAAATCATGACCATGCTGGGCGCGAGTTATTTCCGCGTTATCGGCAAGGGCCAGGTCTACGGCTTGTCCGCGCGTGGCATGGCCATCGACACCGCGCTGCCATCCGGTGAGGAATTCCCGCGCTTTCGCGAGTTCTGGATCCAGCGTCCGAAACCGACCGACAAGCACTTGGTGATCTTCGCCCTGCTGGATTCGCCACGGGCCACTGGCGCCTATCGCCTGACCGTGCGTCCGGGCACCGACACCGTCGTCGACGTGAAATCACGCGTATTCCTGCGTGATCGCGTCAACAAACTGGGCATCGCTCCGTTGACCAGCATGTTCCTGTTCGGCGCCAACCAGCCGTCCAAGGTGCTGAACTACCGTCGTGAACTCCACGATTCCAGCGGCCTGTCCATCCATGCCGGCAACGGCGAGTGGATCTGGCGTCCGCTGAACAACCCGAAACACCTGGCCGTGAGCAACTTCTCGGTAGAAAACCCGCGTGGTTTCGGCCTGCTGCAACGGGGTCGTGACTTCAGCCACTACGAAGACCTGGATGACCGTTACGAAAAACGTCCAAGCGCCTGGATCGAACCGAAAGGCGATTGGGGTAAAGGTACTGTCGATCTGGTTGAAATCCCGACCGCCGACGAAACCAACGACAACATCGTTGCGTTCTGGAGCCCGGAAAAGCTGCCTGAGCCAGGCCAGCCGCTGGACTTCGCCTACCGTCTGCACTGGACCCTCGACGAAGCCAACCTACACTCGCCGGACAGCGCCTGGGTCAAACAGACCCTGCGTTCCACCGGTGACGTGAAGCAGTCCAACCTGATCCGTCAACCGGACGGCAGTGTGGCCTACCTGGTGGATTTCGAGGGGCCGTCCCTGCAAGCGCTGCCTGAAGACGCCGAGGTGCGTAGCCAGGTGAGCGTGGGCGACAACGGCGAGATCGTCGAGAACAGCGTGCGCTACAACCCTGATACCAAAGGCTGGCGCCTGACGCTGCGCCTGAAGATCAAGGACCCGAGCAAAGCGACCGAGATGCGTGCCGCATTGGTCAGGCCGCTGGTTCCTGTCGAGTTGCCAGCCAGCGGGCATTCCGTGACCACACTGGCCAAGGCCGACAAGGTCGCCAAGCAGCAGAGCGAAAAAGAGAAAGCCAACGAGCAAGCCGGCGAGCAGAAAGAAGCCAAGGCCGTCAAGGCGTCCGCCGCCGCCGCCGAGCCGACCCCAACCCCACAGGAACCGGAACAGACTGAACAAGTCCTGACCGAGACCTGGAGCTACCAGTTGCCTGCCGATGAGTAATACGTCCGTACAACCAGAATCTCTCAGTGAGTATCTGGCCCATTTGCCGATGACCGACGAGCAGCGCGCCGAGCTGGCGGGCTGCTCGTCATTCAGCGAGTTGCACAAGCGCCTGGCTTCTTCGACATTCGACGCACCCAACGAGGCGGCTCAAGCCTCGGTGGGCCGTCGCCTGACGCTGAGCACCGCCGAGGAACTCGAGGACGCCGAAATGCTGGCCCTCGATGCCAACGGCCGGGTGTGCTTGAAGGCGACTCCGCCGATTCGCCGGACCAAGGTCGTGCCGGAACCGTGGCGCACCAATATCCTGGTGCGCGGTTGGCGGCGCCTGACCGGGCGTACCAACCCGCCGAAGCCGCCCAAGGATGAGCGCGTGCTGCCCCATGCACGCTGGCGTACCGTGGGTTCGATCCGCCGCTACATCCTGCTGATCCTGATGCTCGGCCAGACCATCGTGGCTGGTTGGTACATGAAAGGCATCATGCCGTACCAGGGCTGGTCGCTGGTGGACCTGGACGAAGTCCTGCACCAACCGTTGCTGCAGACGGCTACGCAAGTGCTGCCGTATGCGTTGCAAACCAGCATCCTGATTCTGTTCGGGATCCTGTTCTGCTGGGTGTCGGCGGGTTTCTGGACGGCGCTGATGGGCTTTCTCGAATTGCTCACCGGCCATGACAAATACCGTATTTCCGGCGCCAGCGCCGGCAACGAGCCGATTCCCAAGGACGCCCGCACCGCGTTGGTGATGCCGATCTGTAACGAAGACGTGCCGCGGGTATTCGCCGGTTTGCGCGCGACCTTCGAGTCGGTGGCCGCCACCGGTGACCTGGATCGTTTCGACTTCTTCGTGCTCAGCGACAGTAACGAAACCGACATCTGCGTGGCCGAACAGCAAGCCTGGCTGGATGTCTGCCGTGAAGCCGGGGGCTTCGGCAAGATCTTCTACCGCCGTCGTCGCCGTCGCGTGAAGCGCAAGAGCGGTAACCTCGACGACTTCTGCCGTCGTTGGGGCAGTGATTACAAGTACATGGTCGTGCTCGACGCGGACTCGGTGATGAGCGGCGAATGCCTGACCAGCCTGGTGCGCCTGATGGAAGCCACGCCGGACGCCGGCATCATCCAGACCGCGCCACGGGCTTCGGGCATGGACACGTTGTATGCGCGCATGCAGCAGTTCGCCACGCGGGTGTATGGCCCGTTGTTCACCGCTGGTTTGCACTTCTGGCAGTTGGGCGAATCCCATTATTGGGGTCACAACGCGATCATCCGCATGAAACCGTTCATCGATCACTGCGCCTTGGCGCCGTTGCCGGGTAAAGGTGCGTTCTCGGGCGCGATCCTCTCCCACGACTTCGTCGAAGCCGCGCTGATGCGCCGTGCCGGCTGGGGCGTGTGGATTGCTTATGACCTGCCGGGCAGCTACGAAGAGCTGCCACCGAACCTGCTGGACGAACTCAAGCGTGACCGTCGCTGGTGCCACGGCAACCTGATGAACTTCCGGCTGTTCCTGGTCAAGGGCATGCACCCGGTGCACCGTGCGGTGTTTCTGACCGGCGTGATGTCCTACTTATCGGCGCCGCTGTGGTTCTTCTTCCTGGTGCTGTCCACCGCGCTGCTGGCGGTGAACACGCTGATGGAGCCGCAGTACTTCCTCGAGCCACGCCAGCTGTATCCGCTGTGGCCGCAATGGCATCCAGAAAAAGCCATCGCGCTGTTCTCGACGACCATCGTGCTGCTGTTCCTGCCCAAGCTCTTGAGCATCGTCCTGATCTGGGCCAAAGGCGCGAAGGAATTCGGTGGCAAGTTCAAGGTGACCATGTCGATGCTGCTGGAGATGCTGTTCTCCATGCTGCTGGCGCCGGTGCGGATGATCTTCCACACTCGTTTCGTCCTTGCCGCTTTCCTGGGCTGGGCCGCGACCTGGAACTCGCCGAAACGTGACGACGACTCCACGCCATGGAGCGAAGCGGTCAAGCGCCACGGCCCACAAACCTTACTGGGCTTCTTCTGGGCTTTGCTGGTGATCTGGCTGAACCCAAGCTTCCTCTGGTGGCTGGTGCCGATCGTTGGTTCGCTGATGCTGTCGATCCCGGTATCGGTTATCTCCAGCCGCGTGGGCCTGGGCTTGAAGTCCCGTGACGAAAGCCTGTTCCTGATTCCCGAGGAATACGCACCGCCGCAGGAACTGTTGTCGACGGACCAGTACACCCATGAGAACCGTTGGCATGCACTGAACGACGGTTTCATCCGGGCAGTGGTCGATCCACAACAGAACGCCTTGGCGTATGCGCTGGCCACCTCGCGTCACGGCCAGGCCGAGCCGATTGAATGGCTGCGGGTCGAGCGTGTTCGGCACGCCCTGAAGGTCGGCCCTGCCGGTCTCAGCAATGCCGAGCGCCTGGCCCTGCTGAGCGACCCGGTGGCCTTGTCTCGCCTGCACGAGCAGGTCTGGAGCGAGGCACATCCAGAGTGGCTGGCGGCGTGGCGTGAGTCGGTCAAGGCCGACCCTCATGCACCGTTGCTGCCGCTACAGCCGGTGAGCGTTCAGCCTCAAGTTGCATGACGAAGAGCCCCGCTAACTAGCGGGGCTTTTTGTTTGTGTGCGCCATTCATAGGGTCATTGCTAACGGGAATTTCTTCGGATATCCAAAGCTTTTAGCGTAAACCTGAACTCGCCCTGATCAAATATTCTCCTTCGTTCGTTAAAACCTGAATTTCGTGGAGTCGTCGAGGAAACAGGTGAGGAGACTAGAGATTCTCGGGGGGCGGTAGGTATTGATGAATGGCTAGGGCGTTTGGCAATAAGATAGTGACCAGGGCGGCGTGGGTTCAATGGATTCAGAGCTCGGGGCAGTTGAGCTCGTTTATGCAGCAAAGCACCAAAACCACTCACCATGCCAATCGCCGCCAGCGCCACCAGGGCGATCAGGAGCGGGTCATTGACGGGTGATTCAGGATGATGCGCCTCCATTCGGTTCAGCACTATATAGCTGACGGTCCCTGCGAAGGCGCTGCTGGCCGCCACTACTTTGGTGGCGCGCCCGAATTTGGCGCCAGCGACAAATGGAAGCCGTCGTGCCAGCGCTTTAGGAGCAAGGAACGGAAGTACATAGCTCCCGCCGAACTCCATCAGCCCATTTGCAAACCACAGCAACCCGTGCGGAATCCGTCCCGTGGGATCCGTACGATTAATGGGGTCCCCCTGGCAATATGCATAACAGTTCAGTCCTCCGTCCCCAAAGGGGCTCAAGCTGTCAGGGCTGTTAAAACGCATCAGAACAGGATTGAACGCACGGTGCCCATTTCCCAGCAAGTAGTAACCCGTGATTGTATCGTTCCTTTCGCCGTTGAAAGCCAGAAGACTGCTCAGGCCCCCTTGAGCGGTGCGATGACCGTAAGGCGTATAGATTGAGGTGCCGTCGCTGCTCTGCAGCACCGAGCGATGCTTGTCGGTCAACAGGAGTGACGTACGCGGGTTGTTTCCTCTGTAGTTTTCCGCCAGCAAGACATCCATGGTCTGAAAAACCTGATACTGAATGGATCCTTGGATTTCTGTAGCGAGCCGATCTAATAGATAGAACCGGTCACACCGGGGTTGGTTGGTAGGCACGTAGCTGACCAGAAGATCGAGAGCATCGTATCGATATTGAATTAATAGTCTGTCAGAAGTGTTCGACATCGATCGTTTTCCAGGAAACAGACAATTAACTCAGTCTCGGCCGGAATGGAAATGTTGTCTACTATCAGAACTGATAGGTTTTTGAGAGTGCTCAGCGTGGGCGATGGCAGGTCAAGCGCTTTCACTGAAAGGTGACAGATTGTAACATTTTTAATGTCCACCCTATGCTTGCCAAAGGCATACAAATTATTACTGTGAGATATTTTGAAATGCGGGATAAGTTATTGGGTGTGTTGCGAGTAGGTGCGCTAGTAGGCATGTCGTGGTAACAATACTTTAGCCTATAAAGTCGATGGTTTGTCGAATATCTACGTTACAAAATTTCCTGTCGTAAGTATCAGCTTTGTCTGTCGGTTAAGCGTGGGAAATATCTAGATAACTAGTTGTGGGTATATCAACTTTACATGCAGGTGCCTGGTTATTAAGGTTTGGTTCGTCATGGAAGGCAGTCTTGGATCAAGGTCGAACTAAATATAAAATTAGCCGATTGGAAACCCGATGAGCCTTATGCCTGATTACCAAAGCCAGAGCCTGACTGAACATGAAGTTTTTGGATTGTCGGCAAAATATAATCTTGCCGATGGTCATAGTTACATTTCCGCGATAGCGCATTTTAGAGGTGTGTTGTCTGAGTTGCCTGACTTATGGGGTTCGGCGGCCGAGACGCCTATTCCGCAAATGGAAATGGCTTTCAAAGATGTTTTTGCAGATTATTTCGCGCTTCCTGGTTTAAAAAAACACCAGCATTTTTCGATCTGCCCTACCGCATCAAACAGCATAGACATAGTGGGAGCGTGGGCGCGATCAAAGCAGTTGAAAATAGGCCTTGTCGAACCCACATTTGACAACCTCGCCCAGTTACTTCGGCGTAGGGAAGTCGAGCTTGAAGCTGTTCCAGAAAGCATGTTTTCGGACCTGGGTTTGCTAGAAAGGTTTATTCAGAACAAAAAACTTGACGCTTTGTTCATGGTCAATCCCAATAACCCGACAGGTTTCGTCATTGATGCAGCCATGATGAAAAATATTGTGGTGCTATGCTGTCGGCTCAATATAATTTTAATCCTCGATACCTCTTTTCGGTTCTGCCATAAAACCGCTATCGACGAGTATGCACTCCTGGTTGAAAAGGGCGCGTCATTTATCGTTCTGGAGGATACCGGTAAGCAATGGCCAACGTTGGATGCCAAGGCCAGTCTGCTGTCATATAGCAAAAATTTGGCACAGGAAATCAGAGCCATCTACGAAGAAGTTTATCTTTGCTGTTCCAATTTTGTACTGAGGGTGATCATTGCATTTATTGAGGCGACTCTAAAAAGAGGGGGGCTCACTTATGTGCATTCGATTATTACCAAAAATGCAGAAATAGTCCGATCCCAGCTCGTAGGAACACAGGTTTGTGTTGATTCGCCACATTCGCATTCGGGCATGACAGTCATGTGGCTTGACATAAAACGAACTGGGCTATCGGACCTTGAATTAACTGACTATCTTGCAACTTATGATGTGGCCGTGTTGCCGGGGAGGTATTTCTATTGGAATAGTCATGAGGTTGCAGGGCACGACCGTATAAGAATTGCGCTTTTGAAACCTGATGATCAATTCGAGTTTTCGCTCTCTCGCTTGAGACAAGCCCTACTCGAGCTTGAATCGGCCAAAGATTACAATGATTCTGTAGAGATGATTTCGCAATGAGAAAGCTCCTGGTAACTGGGGATTTTGATATTGACAAGGCGGTATTCCCAGACAGTATTGAACTCATTCACATTAGACGTCCTATTGATGAGCGGCAAATTTTAGAGGTATTACCCGATGTGCACGACTATATTTTGGGTGGGCCGGAATACCTGTCTGCGGAGCTGATTGAAGCCGCCACTCGGTTAGAGAATATAGTTGTGATGGGAACAGGTACCTCCAGTTTTGTGGACGTGCAGTGTGTTACCGACAAAGGCATAAAATTAGCCAATACGCCCAACCTAAACGTGCAGGCGGTGGCTGAGTTTACGTTGGCAATGATTGTCCTCTGTTCGGCAAGGGTATTTGAAAGCGCTGAAGGTGTGAAGGCGGGTAACGCTTGGATACAGACGCCCAGGCGATCATTGTTGAATCTTAAAGTTGGCTTTGTTGGCATGGGATCGATTGCGGGAGAGGTGGCATATCAGCTTCATATGCGTGGATCTGAAAATATGTGCTATTGGTCCCGGAATCGGAAGGAGTCTCTGGAAAAATCATTGGGCCTGCAGTATACCTCACTCGGTGATCTGGTTAACACCGTTGATGTTTTATGTATTCATCTTAGTGGTTGTGCCGAAACCTTCAATCTTATCGATGAATCTGTATTGGCCCGCGCGTCAACGGAGCTGATGATATTGAACTTGTCCAACCCAAAAATTATCTGCCCGCGTGCGCTCAAGACCTACCTCAATCGCAATACGGATGCATTTTGTTTTATCGATGGCTATTACAGCGAATGGGTGGATAACAAAGGACAACATGATGATCCCTATGGTTTGCTCTCATTGCCCGCAAAAAAGTTAGTGGTTACCTCGCATTTGGCGGCACAGGAGAAAGTAACCGTTAAAAACATTTTCCTTCAGGCTGTGAAAACCCTTCATGGTGTCAGTGGGCGTTAAGATCAATGAGTTTTCATTCGAAAGGTTTATCGAAAAAAATTGGCATGCGCTGTATTGGTTATTGCCTAATGATTGGCCTTTTGGCGTTTGAGTGACAAACGCTCACCTTCTCCAAGAAGGTGAGTGTTCAGTCAAGCATTTGCTTACCTTAGTTCATTGCGGCTGGACTTGGAGCCTAAGTATTGAGCGAACCTAAGTAAATAACCATCCGGGTCTAATACGAGAAAATTGCTTTGACCTTGAAGCAGGTTGTTCTCTTTGTACCAGCATTCTTCTATTGGTTTATGCAGCTCGTATCCCGAACCGATCAATGTTTTCGCTAACGCTCTGACATCGGGGCAATCAATTGAGAGGTTCATTCCGCGTCCATAAGGTTTTTGTAGCGGGCCTACTCGCCACGGTGACTCTTCGTGATCGTCTTGTTCCAGCATTAACTGGCTACCGTGATAGGAGATGAACATGAAGCCGTCGTTCGGTCTTTCATACTCAACGCTGAACCCAATGATCTTGCAATAAAATCTTGAGCTTGCCTTGATGTCGGACACAATCAGTTCAGGTATAAGCTTGTTAAAGGTGACCATAATTCCTCTTCCGTGAAGAATGTTTCGTATAGTTAATGGAGGTGCCATTCTGTCGTGAGCTCTAGAAAAGTCCAATCGATTTTTCTGATGCTTTTGTCATTGTTTATGTTGGCTGCGATCGTTTGACGATAATGCCGCAGTTATAAATTATGTCTGAAAGTTAAAGTAGGCCGGTGGCCAAAGCAGCGAGGTTATTTAAGGATGATAAATCTGCAGAGACACATGTCGAACATCACATATTGGTAGAGCAGTGCCTCAGCTCCAATAGGGACTGATGCACTGCTTCATGCGTTATGTGTTTGGAGCAACTCGTTAAGCGGCCGTTGGTGACAAACGCGCCTATGCCTCTAAACTTTGAACCGCCCTACCAGCGTCTGCAAGTGCACGCCTAGCCGGGCCAATTCCGCACTCGAAGCGGCAGTCTCCTCACTGGACGACGCCGTCTGCTCCGAAACATCACGTACATTCAGCACACTACGGTTGATCTCCTCAGCCACAGCGCTCTGCTGCTCGGCCGCAGCGGCGATCTGCTGGTTCATCGACTGGATCGCCGAAACCGTGCGAGTGATGTTCTCCAGCGAGCCCCCCGCGCGGCGGGTCAGTTCGACGCTGTTATCGGTCAGGTTGCGGCTGTTGTCCATGATGGTCGCGACCTGCTGGGTCCCCGATTGCAGGCCGACGATCAGCTCTTCGATTTCTTCGGTGGACTTCTGGGTGCGCTGCGCCAGGCTGCGAACCTCATCGGCGACCACTGCAAAACCACGCCCTGCTTCCCCGGCACGGGCCGCTTCGATGGCGGCGTTGAGGGCCAGCAGGTTGGTTTGCTGGGCTACGGACTTGATCACGTCGAGCACGCTGCCGATCTTGTCGCTTTCACGCTTCAGGTCGCCCATCGCCGCGGTGGAGTTGCCCACTTCGAGGGCCAGGCGTTCGATCTGGGCGATGGCTTCACCGACGACTTTTTCGCCTTCGCGGGCCTGTTGGTCGGCAGCGACGGCGGCTTCGGAGGCTTCCTCGGCGTTGCGGGCGACTTCCTGCACCGTGGCGGTCATTTCATGCATGGCGGTGGCGACCTGATCGGTTTCCACCTTTTGACTGTTGACCCCGGCGCTGGTCTGCTCGGTCACGGCCGAGAGCTGTTCGGCGGCGCTGGCGATTTGCGTGACACCTTCGCCGATGCCACCGATCAATTGCCGCAGGCCCACGGTCATGCTTTGCATGGCGCGTTGCAGTTGGCCCAGTTCGTCGCGACGGTCAGACGTGAGGTTGTGGGTCAGGTCGCCAGCGGCTACGCGTTCGGCAACCTTCAAGGTGTCGTTGAGTGGGCCGACGATCTGCCGGGTGATGAGCAGCGCTGCAATCACGCCGAACAGCAGGGCCAGCGCAGCCGCTGCGATGAGAACGGTCTTGGCCTGGGCGGTATCGTGGTCTCGCACCGCCGTCTGGGACACGGTGAGCTTCTGACTGGAATCGATCAGTACGTGGCCTTGCTCACTCATGCGCTGCAACGCGGCGCCATTATCGATCTGGGAGTCGCGGAACTGGCTGACCGCCGCGCGATAGACGTTCATCGAGTCGCTGGCCTGCTGAAGACTATCGGCGAACTCCTCGGGTAGCTGGGCCGGCAAGCGTGCCAGCAGTTTCAGGACATCGGTGATTGCATCGATGGCGGGCTGCTGGGCCTCGCTTTTTCCGCTGTAGGTGTAGCCGCGAACCTGATAGCGGGCCTGCTGGATCGCCTTGCTCAGGGCCACCACGTTGTTGAATTGAGTAACGTCGCCGCTTTGCAGCAATGCTTTTTCCACCTCGGCAACGCGGGCCACGGCGTTGTCGGCGCTGGCGCCGAGCTTGCTGCGGGCGTCTTCGCGGCTGACGGTGGCGCTGGTCATCTGGGCGAAGGCACTCTTGTATTCGGCAACGGCGGCCAGCTGTGCATCGATCAACGCCACATCGGCCGGTTGTTCGATCAACTGGCGAGCAGTCTTCAGGCCCTCTTCGAGCTTGCCCAGCAGGTCGTTGACCTGTTGCGGCCCTTTCTCGCCCCGCGTGCTGTTGTAGTCGATGCTGGCCAGATTCAAGTCTTTGCTCAAGTCGTTGAGACTGGCAATGAACCCCAGTTTATCGCCCCGGCTGATGACATTGCCCAGGCCGGACCAACCGGTGAATGCGATCATCAAGGTGAGGAACAGCACCAGGCCGAAGCCTGCACCGAGTTTGCGATTAACGCTTACATTTCCCAGACCCTGGGCAAGCCACCGGAACATGCTGATACTCCCTTGGAGCGCTGAATTGGTTTTATGGGCACTGTATCGGCGGCTTTGACGGGATCTGTAGAAATGAGCTCAGGATTCTCCGAGTGGCTTATTTGTGGCGAAGCAGAGATGCCTTTCAGAACAACCTTGCAAGCAATGCGGTAACCGCGGTCTCGACCCGCAGAATCCGCTCGCCCAGTTGTACCGGTTGCAAGCCGGCCTTGCCCAGTAGGTCGATCTCGTAGGGAATCCAACCGCCTTCGGGGCCGATGGCCAAGGTCACCGGCTCCGTGAGTGCTCGCGGGCAGGGTGGGTGGTTGCCAGGGTGGCCGACCAGTCCGAGGGTGCCGTTGGCGATGGCCGGCAGGCGGTCCTCGACAAAAGGCTTGAAGCGTTTCTCGATAACCACCTCAGGCAACACGCTGTCCCGGGCCTGCTCCAGGCCCAGGATCAGTTGCTCGCGAATGGCCTCGGGTTCGAGGAACGGCGTCTGCCAAAAGCTCTTTTCCACGCGATAGCTGTTGACCAGCACCACCCGCGGCACGCCCATGGTGGCGATGGTCTGGAACACTCGCCGGAGCATTTTCGGGCGCGGCAGCGCCAGCACCAGGGTCAACGGCAACTTGGCCGGCGGCGCCTGGTCGAGGGTCACTTGCAGTTCGGCCTCGCGAGCCTCCAGGCGCAGCACCTGGGCCGAGCCCATCAACCCGCCGATGCGCCCGACGCGCAGGCTGTCACCGACGGCACTGCGATGGACTTCCTGCATGTGGGTCAACCGGCGATCGCTCAGGATCACGCGGTCAGGCCCAATGAAGTCGGCCTCTTCGAGCAGCAGCAGGTTCACGCTTGGGTCGCTGGCGGCTGGTCGTTGTGGTCATCGACCGGCTGGTCCTCGGGTTCTTCTTCCCGGCGCTTGCGCACCAGGCCACCGAACAGGATGCCGATTTCGAACAGCAGCCACATCGGCACGGCCAGCAGGGTCTGGGAGAAAATGTCCGGCGGGGTGAGGATCATGCCGACCACGAAGCAGCCGATGATCACGTAGGGGCGGATCTTCTTCAGGTAGGCCACGTCGACCACGCCGATCCACACCAGCAGCACCACGGCCACGGGGATTTCGAACGCCACGCCGAAGGCGAAGAACAGCGTCATGACGAAATCCAGGTAGCTGCTGATGTCGGTCATCATCTCCACGCCCGCCGGGGTGGCGGCGGCGAAGAACTTGAAGATCAGCGGGAACACCAGGTAATAGGCGAAGGCCATGCCGGTGTAGAACAGCAGGATGCTGGATACCAACAGCGGTACGGCGATGCGTTTTTCATGCTTGTACAGGCCCGGGGCGATGAAACCCCAGATCTGGTGCAGGATCACCGGGATCGCCAGGAACAGCGAGACCATCATCGTCAGCTTCAGTGGCGTCAGGAACGGCGACGACACGTCGGTGGCGATCATCGTCGCGCCTACCGGCAGGTACTGGCGCAGCGGCGTGGAGACGAAGGTGTAGATCTGCTGGGTGAAGGAAAACAGCCCGGCGAAGATGATGAAAACCGCCGCGACGCAACGCAGCAGGCGGGTGCGCAACTCGGTGAGGTGCGATACCAGCGGCATCGGCTGGTCGTTTTCAGGGATATCGCTCATGGGGCTCGCGGCGGCAAAGTAGGATCGTTAGGCGCAGGGACAGCGTGGGGCGCTGTATCCGCTGCCGTCGGTGTCACGGGCGCCGGTTCAGCCACCGGCGTGCCACTCTCTGGCGCTTGGGAAGCCACGATCGGCTCGGCCACAGGCTGGACTGGCGTCGGTTCCTGCTGGGTCGGCGTGAAGATTTTCCGCGCTTCCTGCTCCAGGGACAGAATGTGTTCGTTGTGAAGTTGCCGACGGATGTCGTCGGCGCCGATTTCACGTTCAACTTCCTGTTTGATCGCATTGAAGCTGCGCTTCAGGCGCCCGATCCAGAGACCGGCGGTGCGCGCAGCGCCCGGCAGACGCTCGGGGCCCAATACCAGCAGGGCGACGAGGCCGACGAGCAGCAGTTCAGTGAAGCTGATCCCAAACATTAGTCAGTGCTCACGAGTCTTTGCGAATGGGCTCTTCGACTTTCTGGGCCTGCACGTCGATGGTGTTCGGCGCATTCACCGGCTGAGTGGCCTGTGGGTGTACCGGTTGGGTCGGTTGTGCGGGCTGAGCCTGGTTGGTCGTCGGATCGGCCGGTTTCTCGTCATCGTTCATGGCCTTGCGAAAACCCTTGATCGACTCGCCGACATCGGTGCCGAGGTTCTTCAGTTTCTTGGTACCGAACACCAGCACCACGACGACCAGGATGACGACCCAGTGTTTCCAGTCAAAGATACCCATGTGGCTACTCCTCTCAAAAATTGATCAGGCGGACGGGCGCGAGGCTTTCTCGACGTGCCCGGACAGACCGAAGCGACGGTCCAGTTCATCCAGTACGGCCTGTGGATGCTGCCCCAGTTGGGCCAGCATGACCAGGCTGTGGAACCACAGGTCGGCGGTCTCGTAGATCACGTCGCTGCAATCGCCGCTGATGGCGGCGTCCTTGGCGGCGATGATGGTCTCGACCGACTCTTCGCCGACTTTTTCCAGAATCTTGTTCAAGCCCTTGTGGTACAGGCTGGCGACATAGGAACTGTCGGCGGCGGCGCCCTTGCGCTCTTCCAGCACCTGGGCCAGGCGGGTCAGGGTGTCACTCATGGGTATGTCCTGAATAAATGGCATGCGGGTCCTTGAGCACCGGGTCGACGGTTTTCCAGTCGCCGTTCTCGAAGACGCGATAGAAGCAGCTTTGACGGCCGGTGTGGCAGGCAATCTCGCCGACCTGCTCGACCATCAGGATGATGACGTCGCCGTCGCAGTCCAGACGCATCTCATGCAGGTGCTGCACATGCCCGGACTCTTCACCTTTGCGCCACAGCTTGCCACGGGAACGTGACCAATAGATGGCGCGGTTCTCGGCGGCGGTCAGGGCCAGCGCTTCGCGGTTCATCCAGGCCATCATCAGCACGCGCCCGGTCTTGTGATCCTGGGCGATGGCCGGCACCAGGCCGTCAGCGTCCCACTTGATCTCGTCCTGCCAGTTTTTCATCTTCGACTCCGACCATGGACCGCGCACCTGACGTCGGCGGGCCCAGCGTTGAAACAGTGTGCCAGCGCGAGCCGGTGCTGGCTATCGGCGAACGACCAGATACAAACCAACGATCACCATGATTGCGGCGGGCCAATGGCCCAAATCGCTCAACGGTCCACCAGCCGCCAGCATGGCGCCGCCTCCCAGGTGAGCGGCGCCGAGCAAGCGCAGGAACCAGTCATCCTTGCGTCGGTGCCACGGCGGTGCCGGGTCATGGGCGTGGGGTTGGGACATGCGTTCGAGCAGGTCGCGGGTCATGTTGGCCAGGTGCGGGATCTGCTCGAATTGGCTCTGCACGTTGCCCAGCAAGGTTTTGGGGCTGACGCGCTCGCGCATCCAGCGTTCGAGGAACGGTTGGGCGGTGTTCCACAGGTCCAGGTCCGGGTACAACTGACGGCCGAGGCCTTCGATGTTCAACAGGGTTTTCTGCAACAGCACCAACTGGGGCTGAACCTCCATGTTGAAGCGTCGCGCGGTCTGGAACAGGCGCATCAGCACCTGGCCGAAGGAAATATCTTTTAACGGTTTTTCGAAGATCGGTTCGCACACGGTACGGATCGCCGCTTCGAATTCGTTGAGCTTGGTCTCGGCCGGCACCCAGCCCGAATCGATGTGCAGTTGGGCGACACGGCGGTAGTCACGCTTGAAGAAGGCGAACAGGTTGCGGGCCAGGTAGTCCTGGTCTTCGGGGGTCAGGCTGCCGACGATACCGCAATCGATGGCGATGTATTGCGGACTCCAAGGCTGCACGGTGCTGACAAAGATATTCCCCGGGTGCATGTCGGCGTGGAAGAAGCTGTCGCGAAACACCTGGGTGAAAAAGATTTCCACGCCGCGCTCGGCCAGCAGTTTCATGTCGGTGCGCTGGTCGGCCAGGGTCGCCAGGTCGGTGACCTGGATGCCGTAGATGCGCTCCATCACCAACACTTTCGGCCGGCACCAGTCCCAATAGACTTGCGGCACATAGAGCAGCGGCGAGCCTTCGAAGTTGCGACGCAGCTGGCTGGCGTTGGCGGCCTCGCGCAGCAGGTCGAGTTCGTCGTAGATGGTTTTTTCGTAGTCCTGGACCACGTCTACCGGGTGCAGCAGACGGGCATCGGCCGACAACCGTTCGGCGGCGCGGGCGAGGATGAACAGCCACGCCAGGTCCTGGGCGATGATGGGCTTGAGGCCCGGGCGAATGACCTTGACCACCACCTCTTCGCCGCTCTTGAGTTGCGCGGCGTGAACCTGGGCCACGGAGGCCGAGGCCAGGGGCTCGACGTCGAAGCGGCTGAAGACTTCGCTGATCTTTTTGCCCAGTTGTTCCTCGATCAGCGCCACCGACAGCTTGGAATCGAACGGTGGCACGCGGTCTTGCAACAGCATCAGTTCATCGGCAATGTCTTCGGGCAACAGGTCGCGACGGGTCGAGAGTATCTGCCCGAACTTGATGAAGATCGGCCCCAGGTCCTGCAAGGCCAGGCGCAGGCGCGCGCCACGCGGCAGGTCCAGGGTTCGTCGAGGGAACCAACGCCACGGCAGCACGAAGCGCAGCGCCAGGAGAAACCACGGCAGCGGCAGGGCGAACAGCAGGTCATCGAGGCGGTAGCGGATCACGACGCGCTGGATGCGCAACAAACGGCGGACGGCAAGCAGCTTCATGCGTTATCGCTTGGTTTCAAGGGATCGGGAAAGGCGCTCGAAACGCGCCTCGAGACGTTCCAGGTCAAGTTTGACCTGGTCCAGTTCATCAAAACGGGCCTGGGCCTCGCGTTGGCCTACGAGGGTACGCGATTCTTCGGCCAGGTATTCATTCAGATTCTGTCCCAGGCTGACGAAGCCCTGGCGATACCAGTGGCGGCGGCTGCGCAAATGGCCGCTGAGCAACTGGGTCGCCACCGGACCGATCCAGCGGGACACTTCGTATTCCCAGTCCAGTTCCAGGTTCTGGAGAATCGCCGCCAGCTCCAGCAGCACGCCGCTGTCGCCATCGAGCTCCACGTCGGGGCTGTGCAGTACCGCGCTCTTGTCCTTGCCCAGGGCCAGGTTCACCAGGCTCGACGCCGGAGCGCGCAGCGTGCAATCCGCTTCGGCTTCCCAGTGGGCGGCGAGCATCAGGCCTTCGTCGCTGGGCAGAATGAACAACTGCAACGCCGGGCTGCGGCAGTCGACGGCGATCACCTTGCCGCTCAAGTGCGCCAGGCGCGCGAGCGCCGTGCTGTCCAGGCGCAATACCCGGTTGAGGCCGAGTTCGACGCTGGCGAGCAGGCCGGTGAGCAACATCAGGGTTTGATACCGCGATGCAGGGCGACGATACCGGCGGTCATGTTGTGGTAGGTCACGCGGTCGAAACCGGCCTCGACCATCATCGACTTCAGGGTTTCCTGGTTCGGGTGCATGCGGATCGATTCGGCCAGGTAGCGATAGCTTTCCGAGTCGTTGGTGATCAGCTTGCCCATCAGCGGCATGAAGGCGAACGAGTAGGCGTCATAGGCCTTGGACATCAGCGCGTTGGTCGGCTTGGAGAACTCCAGCACCAGCAGGCGGCCGCCGGGCTTGAGCACCCGCAGCATCGAACGCAGGGCGTCTTCCTTGTGGGTGACGTTGCGCAGACCGAAGGCGATGGTCACGCAGTCGAAATGGTTGTCGGGGAACGGCAGTTTTTCAGCGTCGGCCTGGACGAACTCGACATTGCCGGCCACACCCAGGTCCAGCAGGCGGTCGCGGCCGACCTTGAGCATGGATTCGTTGATGTCGGCCAGCACCACCTGGCCGGTCGGCCCGACGATGTGGGAAAACTTCTTCGTCAGGTCGCCCGTGCCGCCGGCGATGTCCAGCACGCGATTGCCGCTGCGCACGCCCGACAGCTCGATCGCGAAACGCTTCCACAGCCGGTGCATGCCGCCCGAGAGCAGGTCGTTCATCAAGTCGTACTTGGCGGCTACGGAGTGGAAAACCTCAGCGACTTTTTCCGCTTTCTGGCTTTCCGGCACGTTCTTGAAGCCGAAGTGAGTGGTGGGTTCGGCATCGCTGCCTTTGCGCTGATCAGTCATATCGCGGTCACCAAAAAAGAATGCGGGACATTCTAATCCCGGTGGAGGGCTTTGTCTTGGCAAGGCTGAAGGTAAGATGGGCTACCGCCGGGACGTTTTGACGCAGCCAGGGTCTGAAACGTTCAGGCAAGTCCCGATAAAACAGGAGTCACCCGATGGCCCGTATAACTGTTGAGCGTGCCCATGGCCTGGGCAAGGAAGTGGCGCGAGAGAAAGCCGACAAGCTGGCGCAGAAGCTGTCCGACAGCTATGGCCTGGAGCCGCAGTGGGTGGGCGATACCCTGAAGCTCAAGCGTTCCGGGGTCAAGGGCGAAGTGCATGTGGGCGAGGATTCGATCCGCGTCGACGTGGAACTGGGCATGTTGATGTCGGCCATGAGCGGCACGATAAAGACGGAAATCGAAAAGGCGCTGGATAAGGCGCTGGCCTGATCGACCGGAAGGGTGGGTGGGATTACATGACTCAAGTTCACCACCTATCCAACTGTGGGAGCGAGCTTGCTCGCGATTGCATTGTTTCAGTCGCATCAAGGTTGGCTGACACTCCGCCATCGCGAGCAAGCTCGCTCCCACAAGGGAAGTCATCGCCTTCAGGTTTTGTGTCAGTTGTTAGGGTGCCGTTTCTAATTATTGTCACTACTTTGTGCCTGAGCCCGTCCATGTGCGGGCAGTTCCTCAAACCTTTTTTCGAGTGAGGTGCACCATGGCCAAAGTTATTCTGAAGAAAAAAACCGACGTTGAATCTTCCACGCTCAGCGACGTGAAAACGTACGCGCGCAAGATCTGGCTGGCGGGCCTGGGCGCCTACACGAAGGTCGGCCAGGAAGGCAGCGGATACTTCCAGGAGTTGGTAAAAGCGGGCGAAGTTATTGAAACCAAAGGCAAAAAGAAAATTGCCGGGAAACTTGAAGCGGCCAACAGCGAATTGATTGAAGCCAAGACCGACGTCAATACTTTCAAGGCCCGGGTTGAAGTACAACTCGATAAAGTCGAGAAGGTATTCGATGCCCGTGTTGCAAGTGCCTTGAATCGTATCGGCATTCCGTCTAAACATGACGTTGAGACACTCTCTGCTAAGCTCGATGAGCTGACAGCATTGCTCGAACGTGTCGCGCGTAAACATTAAGGAGAACGGGATGGCTGGCAAAAAAATCACAGAAAAAGAGGGCAGCTCGTGGGCCGGGAAGATTGAAAAATATTCCCGCAAAATCTGGCTTGCTGGTTTAGGCGTGTACTCGAAGATCGACACTGACGGCAGCAAGCTCTTCGAGTCCCTGGTTAAGGACGGCGAAAAGGCCGAAAAACTCACCAAGACGGCAGTCGGCAAACAAGTCGATGCCACCAAGGAAACCGTCGATTCCGCCAAGTCGCGCATCGGCGGCGTGAAGGATCGTGCCCTGGGTAAATGGGACGAGCTGGAAGGGGCTTTCGACAAGCGCCTGAACAGCGCGATCTCGCGCCTGGGCGTGCCGAGCCGCAATGAAGTCAAGGCGCTGCACAGCAAGGTCGACACCCTGACCAAGCAGATCGAAAAACTCACCGGCGCCAAAGTCGCACCCGTGGCGACCAAGACGGCGGCGGCCAAGCCGGCCGCTAAAACGGCAGCCAAGCCACTGGTCAAGGCTGCGGCAAAACCCGCCGCCAAACCTGCGGCGAAAGCAGCGGCCAAGCCGGCGGCTAAAACCGCAGCGGCCAAACCTGCTGCCAAGGCGGCGGCTAAACCGGTAGCGGCGAAAGCAGCAGCCAAGCCCGCCGCCAAACCGGCTGCCAAGCCAGCGGCCAAGACGGCTGCAGCTAAACCCGCTGCGGCTAAACCTGCGGCCAAACCAGCCGCTAAGCCTGCAGCCAAGCCTGCGGCAAAAGCGGCGGCCAAACCCGCTGCGGCGAAAAAGCCTGCCGTGAAAAAACCGGCCGCGCCAAAAGCTGCCGCACCGAAGGCGTCCACCGCACCCACCGCGGCCGCCAAACCGGCAACCCCGGCGAGCACGGCGAACTCCGCCGCCGCTCCAACGGCGGTCGCCACTCCAGCACCGGCGCAGGCTCCATCGACGCCTACCACCCAGTCCTGATTCTGCGGGACATGCAAAAACGCCCGGCCTGTGAAGGTCGGGCGTTTTTGTTTGTACGCAGGTCAACCTGTGGGAGCGAGCTTTGTGGGAGCAAGGCTTGCCCGCGATGAAAACGCCGCGGTCGCTTGAGGACCGTAGCGCCTGGATCGCGAGCAAGCCTTGCTCCCACTAAAGCTCGCTCCCACAATGGATCTGCCACTGTCGGCGGTTAGTCGTGTTCTTCCAGGTATCGCAGCGCCAATCGTTCGGTCGCCACCTTGGTCGCGGGTGGCAGGTGCGGGGCCACCAGCATCATGATCTGGTAGACCACCAGTCGAACCTCACCCTCGCGGTCGAGGATGCGCTGGTAGTCCAGGGAGAACAGCAAGGTCATGGTGATCTGCTCCACCAGTTGCCCCAGGGCCTGGGTATCGCTGACCAGCAAATCCTGGGCCTTGAGCTGCGCCAGCAGTGAGGCGAGGGTTCGCTTCAGGGCATTGAGCAATTGACGGATGCCCTTGGCCAGCTTCGGCAGGCGTCCGGCCAGGTTCGACAGGTCCTGGAACAGAAACCGGTACTGGGCCAGGCGCTCGACGATCAAATGCAGGAACAGCCAGTAGTCTTCCGGCGCCAACTGCGCGTCCGCCGGTGGGTCGAGCAGCGGTGCCAGTTCGTTCTGGAAGCGCTCGAACAACCCGAGGATCAGCGGTTCCTTGCCATGAAAGTGGTAGTAGAGGTTGCCCGGGCTGATGCCCATTTCATTGGCAACTTCCATGGTGGAGACGTTCGGTTCGCCCTTTTCGTTGAATAATTGCAGGGCACATTCAAGGATGCGGTCGCGGGTTTTCATCCGGTCTTCTTAATGGTCAAGTCGTGTCACGGCCAAGCGCCTGGCCGTGGAATAGGGCCTTCAGCGCACGCGAACATAGGTGCCGGGGGCGGCGTCCAGAGGCGGGTAGTTGGCGTTGCCCAAGGTCATCTGGGTTTCGTGCTGGGCGCCGGAGCGTTCCTGGATCCAGCCCAGCCATTGCGTCCACCAACTCCCTTCGACGTGCGTGGCATCGTGGTACCAGGCCCGGGGGTCGCTGCTCATTTTTGCGCTTTCGATGTAGTTGGCCTTGGGGTTGCCCGGCGGGTTGAGAATGCTCTGGACATGGCCGCTGTTGGAAAGTACGAAGCGTTTGTCGCCACCGAGCAACAGCGTCGAGCGATAGACCGCGTCCCAGGGCGTGATGTGGTCGTTGATGCCGGCCACGCTGAAGCTGTCCACCGTCACTTTCTGCAGGTCGATGGGTGTGCCGCACACTTCCAGGCCGCCGGGGTGGGTCAGTGGGTTGTGCTTGAAGAAGTCCAGCAGATCGCCGTGGTAAGCCGCCGGCAGCCGGGTGCAGTCGTTGTTCCAGTAGAGGATGTCGAAGGCCGGCGGTTCCTTGCCCAGCAGGTAGTTGTTGATGAAATAGGTCCAGATCAGGTCGTTGGGACGCATCCAGGCGAACACTCGGGCCATGTCGCGACCATCGAGGATGCCCTTCTGGTAGGAGCGGCGCTTGGCGGCTTCCAGGGTCTGCTCGTCGATGAACAACGTGGCCTGGCTGTCGATCTGGCTGTCCAGCAGGCTTACCAGGTACGTGGCACTGGCGACCCGGCGCAGTTGACGCTTGGCTTGCAGGTGGCCTTGCAGGGCGGCGATGGTCATGCCACCGGCGCAGGCGCCCATCAGGTTGACCTCCCGTGCGCCGGTGATCGCCCGGCAGACGTTCATGGCCTCTTCCGTAGCCTCGACATAGCTGGACAGGCCCCACTCGCGGTGGCGTACGTCAGGGTTGCGCCAACTGATGATGAACACCTGCAAACCGTTTTTCAGGGCGTACTGGACAAAGCTGTTGGAGGGGCTGAGGTCGAAAATATAGAACTTGTTGATCTGTGGCGGCACGATCAGCAATGGCTTGGCGTACTGCTTTTCGCTCATGGGCCGGTACTGGATCAGTTCGAGCAATTCGTTGCGAAACACCACCGCGCCGGGCGTGGTCGCCAGGGTCTTGCCAACTTCAAAGGCATGGGGCGTGGTTTGGCGCGGCAAGCCGTCGTTGTGCAGCAGGTCGTCCACCAGGTGGCTGATGCCTCGAACCAGGCTGGAGCCGCCGGAGTTGAACAGCTCCTTGACCGCCAGCGGGTTGAGCAAGGTATTGGACGGCGCTACGGCGTCGTTGAGCAGGGCGAAGGCGAAGTGGGCGCGGGCGCGGTCATCCTGACCCATGTCGCTTTCGTCAATCCAGCTCTTGACCTGTTTTTGCCAGCTCAGATAGGCCTGCAGGCTGCGGCGGTAGAACGGATTGAGCTGCCAGGTGGGGTCGGCGAAACGCGAGTCGTTGGGGTTGGTGGGGTGCAGGGTCTCGCCCAGCAGCACACGGCCCAATTGACCGCCCAGTTTCAATGCATGCCGGGCACTGTGCACCGGGTTGCGCAAGCCGTGTGCGGCCACACTGCGCAAGGTGGACAGCAGGTCCCTGCCACGTAGGCCAGTGACCGCACTTTGTGCGTTGATGAAGCTGGCAGGGGCGGGCATGGAACCCTTCGCCGGTTTGTCGCGCATGAGTCAACTCCTTCGTCATCAGGCTAAAAACAAACACACCGAACCAGACAACATAGTCGCTGTTTCGGGTCGCTGCGCAATCCGGCGTCCTGCCAGGCGCGAATGGGCGGTTTCAGCCGCCGCCCAACGGCGAGGGATGCGGATGCATCACGGCACGCTGACGTTCTTCCTCCAGAAACTTCATGATGATCGGCGCCACCGCCTCGGCCCTGGTGATCAGGAACAGGTGGCCGTCATCGATAATGTGCAATTGGGCGTTGGGAATGCGCCAAGCCAGCATGCGCATGTTGATCAGTGGAATCAGCGGGTCGTCATCGCCGGCCAGCACCAGGGTCGGTTGGTGGATCTTGTGCAGCCAGTGGATGCTGGTCCAGCCGAGGCCGGCGAACAGTTGCCAGTAATAACCGAGCTTGCCCGCCGAACGCACCTTGGCCGCGTGGCTGGCCGCCAGGCTCGGGTCGCGGCGGAACGAGCCGCCGTAGATCAGCGGTGCGATACGCATCACATGGGAAGGCTGAACGTAGCGCCGGGGGCTGGCCATCATCCACAGCACCTTCGGTTTGCCCGGTACCATCACTGCCCCGGCCGCCGTGGCCGCCAGTACCAACTTCTTGCAGCGCTCCGGGTAATCGTAGGCGAATTGCTGGGCCAGGGCGCCGCCCCAAGACACGCCGATCACGTTGACCTGACCGTAGTCGAGGTAGTCGAGCATCCGCGCGGTGAGTTTGGCCAGGCCCGGAAAGCGATACGGTCGGTTGGGCGTCGATGAACCGCCGACGCCGGGCACGTCAAAGGCGATGACTTCCAGGTCCGGGTCCAAGGCCTGGATGAACGGGAATACCAGCTCGAGGTTGGCGCCGATGCCGTTGAAAATCAGCAGGGGCGTCAAGTGAGGCTTGCCGGGACGTACCGCGGTGCGCAAGGTCTGGCCATCCAGGTCGACGGTACGGAAGATGTACGGTTGCGGCATGCTTCAAGCCCTGTGGGTTGGGTCGCTGTCTTTCATTTTTCCCCGATCCCTTGTGGGAGCGAGCTCGCTCGCGATGACGGCGATACATCCAATATCAATGTTGGCTGACACACCGTCATCGCGAGCAAGCTCGCTCCCACAGGGGATCTGCCGTGAACATGAGTTTTATGTTCGCCAGCGCTGTGGGCCTTGCATTCAGTGTCGGCTGGCGGGATGTATTCGTGAGCAAGCCCACTCCCGCAGCAGACGAGTTGCATCCCTTACCGCTCATGCACATAGGTGCCGGGCGCCGCTTCACCGGCCGGGTAGGCCTTGTTGCCCAGCACAGTAGGGGCTTTTTTCAGTTTGCCCGAGCGCTCGGCCTGCCAGGCTTGCCAGTGTAGCCACCAGGAGTCGGTGTGCTTGGTGGAGTTTTCCTGCCAGTCCTCGGCCTTGGCCGGCATGTCCTCGCCGGTCATGTAGCGCGACTTGGGGTTGCCAGGCGGGTTGAGGATGCTTTGGATATGACCGCTGCTCGACAGCACGAATTCCACTTTTCCACCGAACAGCTGTGCCGACTTGTAGCAGGACTTCCAAGGTGTGATGTGGTCGTTGGTGCCCGCCAGGGAAAAGATGTCGGCGGTGACTTGCTTGAGGTCGATGGGCGTGCCGCACACTTCCAGTGCATTGGGGCGGATCAACGGGTTGTTTTTGAACATCTCGATGAGATCGCCGTGGAACGCCGCCGGCAGCCGCGTGGTGTCGTTGTTCCAGAACAGGATGTCGAACACGGGCGGCTCGTTGCCCAGCAGGTAATTGTTGACCCAGTAGTTCCAGATCAGGTCGTTGGGGCGCATCCAGGCGAAGACCTTGGCCATGTCGCGGCCTTCGAGTACGCCGGCCTGGTAGGAGTGACGCTTGGCCGCTTCCAGGGTCTGCTCGTCGACGAACAGCGCCACGTCGGTGTCCAGGGTGGTGTCGAGTACGCTCACCAGCAAGGTCAGGGCATTGACCTTTTTCTCGCCGAGGGCGGCGTAATGGCCCAGCAGCGCGGTGCAGGTGATGCCGCCCGAGCAGGCGCCCAGCATGTTCACGTCCTTGCTGCCGGTGATGGCCGTGACCACATCCACCGCTTCCTTGAGCGCCTCGATGTAGGTCGAAAGGCCCCACTCGCGCTGTTCCTTGGTGGGGTTGCGCCAACTGACGATGAAGGTCTGCACGTTGCTGCGCAGGCAGAAGCGCGCCAGGCTCTTGTCCGGGCTCAGGTCGAATACGTAGAACTTGTTGATCTGTGGCGGCACCACCAGCAGCGGTCGCTCGTGGACCTGCTCGGTGATGGGCCGGTACTGGATCAGCTCCAGTACGTCGTTGCGAAACACCACGGCGCCTTCGGTCACGCCCAGGCTCTTGCCGACCTCGAACGCGCCCATGTTCACCTGGCTCGGCATCCCGCCGTTGTGCACCAGGTCCTTGGCCAGGTGGGACAGACCGTCCAGCAGGCTCTTGCCGCCGGTTTCGAAGAAGCGCTTGACCGCCGCCGGGTTGGCCGCCGAGTTGGTCGGGGCCATGGCTTCGGTCATCAGGTTGATCACGAAATGCCCGCGGCTGATGTCTGCGGGCGAGAGGCTGCTGTCGTCGATCCAGGCGTGCAGCTCCTTGCGCCACGCCAGGTAGGTTTGCAGGTAGCGTTTGTAGAGCGGGTTCTGGCTCCAGGCCGGGTCGACGAAGCGACGGTCGTCGCCGGCCGGTTGCAGCTCGGATTTGCCGAACAGGACATTCTTGAGTTCGACGCCGAAATGGGCGACATGCTTGACGCTGTGCAGCGGTTGCTTGATGGCCTGGGTCAGCACCATGCGGGCAGAGGCCAACAGGTCTTTCCTGCGCAAGCCGACGACGGGATTCAACCCCAGGGTATTTTCCGAGGCCTGGTACTTCAGGTCATCGTTGTTCTTGTTGCTCATCTACGACGCTCCATTGTCCTTCAGACGAGTACCCGGTGGGTGCCATGAAGCCACACAGCCGATACCAGGTACGCTGCTCGGGTGACCATTAATTCCGCATCGAGGGCCAATGAGGAAACGTATGCCAGGAACTCGCCGGTTCCTTTGCAGGGAACTTGCCAGCTCCATTGGTTACCCGAGTTTAATTTTTTTCGCAAGCAGGCCAGTCATTGACGTTGCTGCGCGGGCATTCAAGCAGATGAGTCTAGAAAAATCGCCCTAAAGCGCCAGCCCTTGAGTTAGAGCATCAGCTTGACGACGGACGCGTCCGGATCGCGGGTTTTTCCGGCGGCCTTGAGCTCGCCGAGATAATCGTTCCACAGGTCTTGTTGGCGCACCGCTAACTGGTAGAGATAGTCCCAGGTGAACAATCCGCTGTCGTGGCCGTCGTCGAAGGTCAGTTTCAGTGCGTACTGGCCGGCCGGCTCGACCTTGGTCAGGCCGACGTTGAGCTTGCCGTATTGCAGGATAGGTTTGCCATGGCCCTGGACCTCGGCGGAAGGCGAATGCACCCGCAGGAATTCGGCGGGCAGGTGGTACTCCTCGTCCGGCGCGTATTTGAGCGTCAGGGTCTTGGAGGCTTTGTGCAGGTTGATGGCGGTGGGGAGTTTGGTCATGGCCTGTGATCCGTCTCTGAAGGGAGCCTTGATCTATAGAGCGACACAGTCAAATGTGGGAGCGGGCTGTGTGGGAGCAAGGCTTGCCCGCGATGAAAACGCCGCGGTCTCTTGAGGATCGCAGCGCCTGGATCGCGAGCAAGCCTTGCTCCCACACAGCCCGCCCCCACAGGTCTGCGTTCGCCTGTAATTGCTACTTACAGGATATACCGCGACAGGTCTTCGTTCTGCGCCAATTCACCCAGGTGGCTGTTGACGTACTCGGCGTCGATGAGGATCGGCGCTTCGTTGTGGGCGCTGGCCAGGTCGCCGGCGCTGAACGACACTTCCTCGAGCAAGCGTTCGAGCAACGTGTGCAGGCGACGGGCGCCGATGTTCTCGGTCTTCTCGTTGACCTGCCAGGCGATCTGGGCCAGGCGCTTGATGCCTTCTGGCGTGAACTCGATGCTCAGGCCTTCGGTCTTGAGCAGCGCGCAATACTGTTCGGTCAGGGACGCATGGGGCTCGCTCAGGATGCGTTCGAAGTCTTCTGGCGTCAGCGCCTTGAGTTCGACGCGGATCGGCAGGCGACCCTGCAGCTCCGGCACCAGGTCGCTCGGTTTGCTCAGGTGGAAGGCACCGGAAGCAATGAACAGAATGTGGTCGGTCTTGACCATGCCCAGCTTGGTGTTGACCGTGCAGCCTTCGATCAGCGGCAGCAGGTCGCGTTGTACACCTTCGCGGGACACATCGGCACCGCCGACATTGCCGCGCTTGGCGACCTTGTCGATTTCGTCGATGAACACGATGCCATGCTGCTCGACCGCTTCCAGCGCCTTGGCTTTCAATTCTTCTTCGTTGACCAGGCGGCCGGCTTCTTCATCGCGCACCAGCTTCAGCGCTTCCTTGACCTTGAGCTTGCGGCTTTTCTTTTTGCCCTTGCCCATGTTGGCGAACAGGCTCTGCAACTGGTTGGTCATTTCTTCCATGCCCGGCGGCGCGGAAATGTCGACGCCGGCCATTTCGGCCACTTCGATCTCGATTTCCTTGTCGTCCAGCTGGCCTTCGCGCAGGCGCTTGCGGAACAGCTGGCGGGTGTTGGAATCCTGGGTCGCGGCGGCGTCGGCGTTGAAGCCCATGCGCGCCGGTGGCAGCAAGGCGTCGAGGATGCGCTCTTCGGCGGCGTCTTCGGCACGGTGGCGGACCTTGGTGATTTCCTGTTCGCGCAGCAACTTGATCGCGGCGTCGGCCAGGTCACGGATGATCGACTCGACGTCGCGACCGACATAGCCGACTTCGGTGAATTTGGTGGCTTCGACCTTGATGAACGGCGCATTGGCGAGCTTGGCCAGGCGCCGGGCGATTTCGGTCTTGCCGACACCGGTCGGGCCGATCATCAGGATGTTCTTGGGGGTCACTTCGACGCGCAGCTCTTCGGGCAGCTGCATCCGGCGCCAGCGGTTACGCAGGGCGATGGCGACGGCGCGCTTGGCATCGTCCTGGCCGATGATATGGCGGTTGAGTTCGTGGACGATTTCGCGGGGAGTCATGGACATAATAATTGGCGGTCCTCAAGCAAGAATGAGCCGGTGCGCGGGTGGCAGGCTTATTCGGCGAGGTCCTGCTCCTCAATGGTCTGGGTGTGGTTGGTGAAGACGCAGATGTCGCCGGCGATGCCCAAGGCAGTCTCGACGATCTCACGGGCCGACAGGTCGGTTTTTTTCAGCAGGGCGCTGGCCGCGGCCTGGGCGTAGGCGCCGCCGGAACCCATGGCGATCAAGCCATCTTCGGGCTCAACGACGTCGCCGTTGCCGGTGATGATCAGCGAGGCGTCCTTGTTAGCGACCGCGAGCATGGCTTCGAGGCGGCTCAGGGAACGGTCGGTGCGCCATTCCTTGGCCAGCTCCACGGCGGCACGGACCAGGTGGCCCTGATGTTTTTCAAGCTGGCCTTCGAAACGTTCGAACAGCGTGAAGGCGTCGGCGGTGGCCCCGGCGAAACCGGCGATGACCTCGCCGTGATATAGGCGACGGACTTTTTTCGCGTTGCCTTTCATCACGGTGTTGCCCAGTGAAACCTGGCCGTCGCCGCCCATGACGACTTTGCCATGACGGCGGACTGAAACGATGGTGGTCAAGGGAGAGTCTCCACGCAGCGGGGCGAAAATGCCCGGATGGAACTCATATGGGGGTGGCGTGGGGTTTTTCAACTGCGGGGGCGCAGAGGGGATGAGCGGTCCGCCGCCTTTTTTGGCAGAGGCTTTTGTGGCGAGGGGAGCTTACTGTGGTGAGGGGATTTATCCCCGCTGGGCTGCGCAGCAGCCCCAAAAGCTTGATGTATTCGGCCCTGACACACCGAGGCGGCAGGTTTTTAGGGCCGCTTCGCGCCCCAGCGGGGATAAATCCCCTCGCCACAAGGGGGGGACGTGTCGCCTGGATCAGCGGCTCTGGCGTTGTTGTAACAACAGGTTGCTGAAACCACTGCCCGCCAATTGTTTCTGGGCCTTGGTCAGTTCCTCGCGGTTGCTGAACGGGCCGACCAGTACCCGGTACCAGGTTTCGTCCTTCACCGTCCCGGACTCCACGGACACGGACTGGCCCAGCAGAATGATCTGTGCGCGGACCTTGTCGGCGTCGGCTTCCTTGCGGAACGAGCCGGCCTGCAGGAAGAACTTCGTCACCGGTGCGGCTTTCTGCACCGGTGGGGCCGGTGGCGGCGTGATGCCGGCCAGGGCCGCCTGGGCGCGAGCGGTGTCGATCTTCGCCGCTTCGGCCGGGGTCACCGGCGTGGTGGGCACCTGTGGCACTTGCGGCGTCGGCAGGGTTTTCTCCGGCACGGCATCGGGCGGCACGATGACTTCCGATTCCGGCAGCAACGTGTAGAAGTCGTACTTCGGCTTCACCGGTTGCGTCGGGCTCGGCGGGGTCTTGTTGGCCTCGGCGATACGCGTGGCTTTCTGCTGCTCTTGCCGGACGCGCTTGACGTCATCGCCCTGGCCCGGCTCCAGCTTCATCAAGAACACAATGAACGCGCCGACGGTCAGGCCGATGGCCATCCACAACCAACCTGGAATCGGTTTTTTGGCTGGAGGCTGGTAACGACTGGCGCCGCGCTTGGGTGCAGGTTTTTTCTTGGCGGCCAACTTACATGCGCTCCAGGGTTTCCAGGCCCAGCAGTTCCAGGCCTTGCTTGAGCGTGCGCCCGGTCAGCGCGGCGAGGCGCAGGCGGCTCTGCATTTGCTCTGGGGTCGGTGCGCTGAGGATCGGACAGTTCTCGTAGAAGCTGGAGAACAGGCCGGCCACATCGTACAGGTAAGCGCACAAGGTGTGTGGCGTGCCCTTGTCGGCGACGTTGTTCAGGACCTCGCCGAACTGCGCCAGTTTCGCCGCCAGCTCCTGTTCCTGAGCTGCTTCAAGGACGATCTGGCCGTCCACTTCGCTGAAGCTCTTGCCGAGCTTGCGGAATACTCCGGCCACGCGGGTGTAGGCGTACAGCAGGTACGGCGCGGTGTTGCCTTCGAAGTTGAGCATCAGGTCGAAGTTGAAGCTGTAGTCGCTGGTGCGGTGCTTGGACAGGTCGGCGTATTTCACCGCGTCGATGCCCACGACCTTGGCGATCTTGCGCAGTTCGTCCTCGGCCAGGTCCGGGTTCTTGCCCTTGACCAGGGTGTAGGCGCGATCCTGGGCTTCGGTCAGCAGGTCGATCAGCTTCACCGTGCCGCCGTCGCGGGTCTTGAACGGGCGGCCGTCGGCGCCGTTCATGGTGCCGAAGCCCATGTGCTCCATTTCCATCGGGCGGGTCACGAAGCCGGCCAGGCGCGCCACTTCGAACACTTGCTGGAAGTGCAGGGCCTGGCGCTGGTCGACGAAGTACAGCACTCGATCGGCCTTGAGCACGCTGTTGCGGTAGCGCACGGCCGCCAGGTCGGTGGTGGCGTAGAGGTAGCCGCCGTCGGCTTTGACGATGATCACCGGCAGCGGCTCGCCATCGGCGGTCTTGAACTGGTCGAGGAACACGCACTGGGCGCCGTTGCTTTCCACCAGCATGCCCTTGGCCCTGAGGTCGTTGACCACGTTGGCCAGGTCATCGTTGTAGGCGCTTTCGCCCATCACGTCGGCCATGGTCAATTTGACATTCAGCAGCTCGTAGATTTTCTGGCAGTGGGACAGGGAGATGTCCTTGAACTTGCTCCACAGCGCCAGGCACTCGGCATCGCCGGCCTGCAGCTTGACCACCAGGCCACGGGCGCGGTCGGCGAACTCGGGGGACTCGTCGAAGCGTTGCTTGGCGGCGCGGTAGAAATTCTCCAGGTCCGACAGCTCATCGCTGGTAATCGGGTTTTCCTGCAGATAGGCCATCAACATGCCGAACTGGGTGCCCCAGTCGCCAACGTGGTTCTGGCGGATAACGGTGTCGCCAAGAAACTCCAGGACCCGGGCCACGCCGTCGCCGATGATGGTCGAGCGCAGGTGGCCGACGTGCATTTCCTTGGCGAGGTTGGGGGCCGATAGGTCGACCACGGTGCGCTGCAACGGGCCGGCCTTGCGCACGCCAATGCGCTCGTCGGCCAGGGCTGCGTCCAGGCGCGAAGCCAGGGCCTGGGTGTTCTGGAAGAAATTGATGAACCCGGGGCCGGCAATGTCGGCTTTGCTGACATTCTCGTCGGCCGGCAGCGCGGCGATGATTTTCTCCGCCAGGTCGCGAGGTTTCATGCCGGCCGGCTTGGCGAGCATCATCGCGATGTTGCTGGCGAAGTCGCCGTGGGTCTTGTCGCGGGTGTTCTCGACCTGAATCGCCGGCGACAGGCCTTCTGGCAGCACACCTTCAGTGACGAGTTGGGTGATGGCTTGCTGGATGAGCTGGCGAATGGTGTCTTTCATGGTCTTCTCTTTCAACCGCAGGCGCGGCGGCGCTTCGATGCGCTGGTGGAAAAACTGGGCATTATCCGTGGCGCGGGCGAGCTTGCCAACTGTAGCGGGTCGGTTGGGGATGTGTGGTGATTATTCTTGGTGGCCTGGATGTGCGCGATCCCCTGTGGGAGCGGGCTTGCTCGCGATTAGCGGTGGGTCAGTCACGGTGATGTCGGCTGTGCCGTCGCTATCGCGAGCAAGCTCGCTCCCACAGGGGGCGGGCATGTGGTCCATTCAATACAAATCCACCGGATCCACATCCAGCGACCAGCGCACCGCCCGCCCGCTGGGCATCTGTTCCAGCACCAGCAGCCAGGCACTCAGCAGTCGATGCAGCGGCGCCCGGGCGTTGGCCTGCAATAGAAGCTGCGCCCGGTAGCGCCCGGCCCGCCGCTCCATCGGAGCTGGCACCGGGCCCAATAGTTCGATGCCGGTAAGGCTCTGCTCTGCCAGCAAACGCTCGGCCTCGCTGCAGGCCTCATCGAGGAAACCTTCGGCTTGCCCCGGCTTGTGGGCTTCGGCCCGCAACAGCGCCAGGTGAGCAAAGGGCGGCAGGCCGGCGCTGCGGCGTTCGCTCAAGGCTTGTTCGGCGAAGGCGAAATAACCCTGCTCGGTCAATTGGATCAACAGCGGGTGATCGGCCAAGTGCGTCTGGATAATCACTTTGCCCGGCTCCTCGGCCCGCCCGGCCCGGCCTGCGACCTGGACAATCAACTGCGCCATGCGCTCGCTGGCGCGGAAGTCGCCGGAGAACAACCCACCATCGGCGTCGAGGATCGACACCAGCGTGACTCGCGGGAAGTGATGCCCCTTGGCGAGCATCTGCGTGCCCACCAATATGCACGGCTGGCCCTTCTGGATCGTCGCGAACAGCTGATTCATCGCGTCCTTGCGCGAGGTGCTGTCGCGATCCACCCGCAGTACCGGGTAATCGGGGAACAGGATACCCAGCCGTTCCTCAGCGCGCTCGGTGCCGGCACCGACCGGGCGCAAGTCCACTTTGCCGCACTGCGGGCAATGCCTTGGCACGCGTTCGGCGTGGCCGCAATGGTGGCAACGCAGCTCGCCATGGCGTTGATGCACGGTCATCCGCGCATCGCAGCGCTCACACCCAGACATCCAGCCACAGTCGTGACACAGCAGGGTCGGGGCAAACCCCCGGCGATTGAGGAACACCAGGACCTGTTGCCCGGCGGCCAGGGTCTGGCCGATGGCTTGCTGCATCGGCCCGGAAATACCGCTGTCCAGTGGTCGACTTTTCACGTCCAGGCGCAGGAAGCGCGGTTGCTTGGCGCCGCCGGCCCGTTCGTTGAGGCGTAGCAGGCCGTAGCGACCGGTGTAGGCGTTGTGCAAGCTTTCCAGCGAGGGCGTCGCCGAGCCGAGGACGATCGGGATGTTTTCCTGGCGGGCGCGCACCAGCGCCAGGTCGCGGGCGTGATAGCGCAGGCCTTCCTGCTGTTTATAGGAGCCGTCGTGCTCTTCGTCGATGATGATCAGGCCGGGGTTTTTCATCGGCGTGAACAGCGCCGAGCGGGTGCCGATGATGATGTCGGCCTCACCGTCGCGGGCGGCCAGCCAGGCTTCCAGGCGTTCGCGGTCGTTGACCGCCGAGTGCACCAGGGCGATCCGCGCATTGAAGCGTTGCTCGAAACGCGCCAGGGTCTGCGGGCCGAGGTTGATTTCCGGAATCAGCACCAAGGCCTGCTTGCCGGCCTCCAGGGTCTGGCGGATCAGTTGCAGGTAGACCTCGGTCTTGCCGCTGCCGGTGACGCCCGCCAGCAGAAAGGCGTGATAACTGTCGAAACCTGCACGAATCGCTTCGCAAGCGGCCCGCTGTTCGGCGTTGAGCGGCAGTTCCGGCTGGGCCAGCCAATGTTCATGGCGGGCGCCGGGGGCGTGCCGGCGGACCTCCACCTGGACCAGGTTCTTGGCCAGCAACAGATCGAGGCTGTCCTTGCTGAGCATCAGTTTGCTCAGCAGTTGATGAGCCACGCCATGGGGATGTTGGGCCAGGGTCGCCAAGGCTTCGCGCTGGCGCGTGGCGCGGGCGATGCGTGGATCGTCCAGCGAGGCCCCGGGCGCCACCGACCAGAATCGCTCCTGGCGCGCCTCGGCCAGCTCACCCTGGCGCAGCAACACCGGCAGCGCCCAGCTCAGGGTGTCGCCGAGGCTGTGCTGGTAATACTGGGACGTCCACAGGCACAACTTGAACAGCGATGCAGGTAGCGGCGGCGTGGCATCGAGCAGGGCCAGGGCTGGCTTGAGCTTGTCGGCCGGGACCTCGCTGTGATCGGTGACCTCCACCAGGATGCCGATCATTTCCCGCCGGCCGAACGGTACCCGCAGGCGCATGCCCGGCTGCAACTGGGCGCGCAGGACCCCGGCCGGGGCGCGGTAGTCGAACAGGCGGCGCAGGGGCGAAGGCAGGGCGAGGCGCAGAATGGCGTCGGGCACGCGGGGGATCTCGGTAGGCGGACAAATTCGCAAGGCTTAGCGCGATTCAATGTGGGAGCGAGCTTGCTCGCGATGGCGTCAGTTCTGTCACATTGATGCTGACTGAATCGCCGCTATCGCGAGCAAGCTCGCTCCCACAGGGATTGTGCTGAGGGCGGGAGCCTAGCAGACGGTTGGTACAAGGCATAGCTTGCGCGAACGACGATGTCTGGTAGAATCCGCGGCCTAATTACGTGCGGTATTCAACAATAGTGTTGGGTGGCGGCACGCTAGCCTGAGGAAAACAGCATGAAAACCGATATCCATCCGGAATACCCAGAAATTGCCGTAACCTGCAGCTGCGGCAACAAGTTCGAAACGCGTTCGACCTACGGCAAAGCCCTGGCGATCGACGTTTGCAACGAATGCCACCCGTTCTACACCGGTAAGCAAAAGACTCTGGATACCGGCGGCCGCGTTCAGAAGTTCGCCGATCGTTTCGGTGCTTTCGGCAAAGTTGCTCCAAAAGCCTGAGGCTGATCATTTTGGAAAGTCGTTCCGGCTTCTCCAGAGTGATGAAAAAGGCGTCCCTTGCGGGCGCCTTTTTTGTGTCTGCGATTTGGTTCTGTGGTGCCCAGGCGGCCTGTCCTTCGCCGGGCAACCTGCCCCAGGTGGCGGTGCAGCGCGTGGTGGATGGCGACACCTTGTACCTGGAGGATGGCCGACGCATTCGGATGATCGGCCTGAACAGCCCTGAGTTGGGCAAGCGCGGCCGCGCCGACGAGCCGTTCGCCGTGGCGGCACGCCAGCGACTCGAAGCCCTGGTGGCCGCCAACCATGGCCGGGTGGGCGTATTGCCTGGCAAGGACGACCGCGATGACTACGGCCGTACGCTGGCCCATGTCTACAACGCCCAGGGCGAGAACCTCGAAGAGCGCTTGATTGCCGAGGGGCTGGGGTTTCTGGTGGCGGTCGCGCCGAACGTCGACCTGGTCAGTTGCCAGCAAATGGCCGAACGTCATGCGCGGCAAACCGGATCCGGTCTCTGGAAAAAATCCCCCGTCGTGCGAGCGGAGCAGATCAATGCGCCCGGTTTCGTGCTGACGAGTGGGCGTGTAGAAGGCGTGCGACGCAATCGCGGTGGTATCTGGATTGAATTGCAGGGGCCGGTTGTCCTGCACGTTGCGCCCGGTATGCAGAGGCGCTTCGACGCCTCGGCCCTGGAGCGGCTCAAGGGCCGCAAAATCGAGGCCCGTGGCTGGGTCGTCGACCGCGCCCGGCGTGGCGGCAACAAGGCCGGACAGGCGCGATGGATGTTGCCGCTGACCGATCCGGCCATGCTGGAAGCGGTTCTGTAAGAAAAAATTGTAGACATTATTCTTTCGAATTGTATGCATCTAGCCCTTGTGTTTCGCGGCTCTTGGCCCAAAGTCGTAGGGCAGGGCGCTTGACAGCAGTGACTGGTCAGTCTTGTAGGGACTTTGCGAGGCGCGTATCCTCGGCGGTCCGTCTGTCCAACACAGTAAAAAGCGGAATGCCCACATGTCTGATCTGAAAACTGCCGCTCTCGAATATCACGCGCATCCTCGTCCAGGAAAGCTGAGTGTCGAGCTCACCAAGGCCACCGCTACTGCTCGCGACTTGTCGCTGGCCTACAGCCCCGGCGTAGCCGAACCAGTCCGCGAAATTGCTCGCGACCCTGAACTGGCCTACAAATACACCGGTAAAGGCAACCTGGTTGCAGTCATTTCCGATGGCACCGCGATTCTCGGCCTGGGTAACCTCGGCCCATTGGCTTCCAAGCCAGTCATGGAAGGCAAGGGCGTGCTGTTCAAGCGCTTCGCCGGTATCGACGTATTCGACATCGAAGTCGACTCCGAGAGCCCGCAAGCCTTCATCGACACCGTCAAGCGTATCTCCATCACCTTCGGTGGCATCAACCTGGAAGACATCAAGGCACCTGAGTGCTTCGAGATCGAGCGCGCCCTGATCGAACAGTGCGACATTCCAGTATTCCACGATGACCAGCATGGCACCGCCATCGTCACCGCAGCTGGCATGATCAACGCCCTGGAAATCGCCGGCAAGACTCTGCCGGAAGCCAAGATCGTCTGCCTGGGCGCCGGCGCTGCGGCCATCTCCTGCATGAAGTTGCTGGTGAGCATGGGCGCCAAGATCGAAAACATTTTCATGGTTGACCGTACCGGCGTGATCCACTCCGGCCGTGACGACCTGAACCAGTACAAGGCCGTCTTCGCCCACGCGACCGACAAGCGCTCCCTGGCGGACGCGCTGGACGGTGCCGACGTGTTCGTTGGCCTGTCGGGTCCGAACCTGCTGAGCCCGGAAAACCTGCTGCGCATGGCGCCGAACCCGATCGTGTTCGCTTGCTCGAACCCGGACCCGGAAATCTCCCCGGAGCTGGCTCACGCGACTCGCAACGACGTGATCATGGCCACTGGCCGTTCGGATTACCCGAACCAGGTCAACAACGTGCTGGGCTTCCCGTTCATCTTCCGTGGTGCCCTGGACGTTCGCGCCAAGCGCATCAACGAAGAGATGAAAGTCGCGGCCGCCAACGCCCTGCGTGAACTGGCCAAGCTGCCGGTGCCTCAGGAAGTGTGCGACGCCTACGGCGGCATCAAGCTGGAATTCGGTCGTGAGTACATCATTCCGAAACCCATGGACGCCCGCCTGATCACCCTGATCTCCGACGCCGTGGCCAAGGCCGCCATCGAGACGGGCGTGGCCACCCTGCCGTATCCGAAGAACTACCCGCTCAAGAGCGTGGATGACGTGTTCAACGGCTAAGCCGTTGTAGCGCTTCAATAAAAAGCCCCGGCTCCTGTGAGCCGGGGCTTTTTATTGGCCGCCACTTTTTATGGCCGCCAAAAGTCCCCTGTGGGAGCGAGCTTGCTTGCGATGACATTCTTCAATTCACCCCAGGCCTTTCAGCCCAACGCTTGAGCCTCAATCCAATCCCTGTGGCGAGGGAGCTTGCCCCCGCTCGGCTGCGCAGCGGCCGCAAACCGGGCAATTCGGTCTGTCTATAGGCATGCAGGGGCCTGCTGCGCAGGTCAGCGGTAGCAAGCTCCCTCGCCACGGGGTTTGGGTTGCCTGGGCTGCCGCCATCGCGAGCAAGCTCGCTCCCACATTGGTCCGGCGATAGACATTGATTGTGCGACCGCCAAAAGTCCCCTGTGGGAGCGAGCTTGCTCGCGATGACATTCTTCAATTCACCCCAGGCCTTTCAGCCCAACGCTTGAACGTCAATCCAGCCCCTGTGGCTTGCTCCCACATCAGGAATGGTGCGGCCAAAAAAAGCCCCGCACTTCTCGCGAAGGCAGGGCTTTTGGGTTGGGGGCGGTCAGAACAGATCGATCGGTGCCGCTTCGTCCGCCGGCAGCGGGCTACCCGGTGCGACGCCGTTGCCCAGCTCGTTGACCGACGGCGGCGTGTCTTCGCTCTTGAACAGTTCAAAGTACGCCCCTGGGGTGCCCGGCGTGGCCGCGCGGCCGCTGACTGGGTCGACCCGCAGGCTGAGGATGCCTTCCGGTTCCGGCTGGGTGTGCGGCGGCTTGTCCTTGAGGGCGGCGCCCATGTAGGTCATCCAGATCGGCAGCGCCACGGTACCGCCGAACTCACGGCGACCCAGGCTTTCGGGCTGGTCGAAACCGGTCCAGACCGTGGTCACGTAATCGGCGTTGTAGCCGGAGAACCAGGCGTCCTTGGATTCGTTGGTGGTACCGGTCTTGCCCGCCAGGTCGGTGCGGCCCAGGGCCAGCGCGCGACGGCCGGTGCCGAGCTTGATCACGTCCTGCAGCATGCTATTGAGAATGAAGGTGGTGCGGCCATCGACAATGCGTTCCGCCACGGCGGGCGCTTGCGGCAGGCCCGGGGGCGTGGTGGCTTCGCCTGGCGTCGCATTGACCGTGAACGTGTCGGTGGACGGTGCGGCGACACCATCGCTGACCTGCTCGCCCGTGGGAACCCGTGGCGGGTTGGCGACGAACAACGTCTCGCCGTTGCGGCTTTCGATCTTGTCGATGATGTACGGGGTGATCTTGTAGCCGCCGTTGGCGAACGTGCTCCAGCCCGTGGCGATTTCCATCGGCGTCAAGGTCGCGGTGCCCAAGGCCAGGGACAGGTTGCGCGGCAGGTCCTGCTTGTTGAAGCCGAACTTGCTGATGTAGTCGATGGTGCGGTCCACACCCAGCGCCTGCAGCAGACGGATCGATACCAGGTTGCGGGATTTGTACAGCGCCTCGCGCAGGCGAATCGGGCCGAGGAACGTATTGGTGTCGTTCTTCGGGCGCCAGACCTTGTCCAGGTACTCATCGACGAACACGATCGGCGCATCGTTCACCAGGCTGGCGGCGGTGTAGCCGTTATCCAGCGCGGCGCTGTAGACGAATGGCTTGAAGCTCGAGCCCGGCTGGCGCTTGGCCTGCAGCGCCCGGTTGTAATTGCTTTGCTCGAAGGCGAAGCCACCCACCAGCGAAAGAATGGCGCCGTTCTGCGGGTCGAGGGACACCAGCGCGCCCTGGGCGGCCGGGATCTGGCTGAACTTGAGCGTGTTGTCCGCCTGGCGCTGGACGCGGATCAGGTCGCCGACCTGGGCAACGTCCGACGGCTGCCGTGGGTTGGCGCCCATGCTGTTGGTATTGAGGAACGGACGGGCCCATTTCATGGTGTCCCAGGCCACGTGTTCTTCCAGCTCGCCGTTGCGGGTCAGCACCTTGATGCCGTCCTTGTCCACCGAGGTGACGATCGCCGGCTCCAGGCTGCTGATGGTGCGCTGCTTGGTCAGCTCCAGGGCCCAGGCCTCCTTGGTCTTGCCCGGCAGGCGCGATTCAGGGCCACGGTAGCCGTGGCGCTGGTCGTAGGTCATCAGGCCCTCGTGCAATGCAGTGTTGGCCATTTCCTGCAAGTTGCTTGGCACCGTGGTGGTCACGCGGAAACCTTCGGTGTAGGCGTCGCTGCCATAGCGCCCGACCATCTCGGCACGGGCCATCTCGGCGATGTACGGGGCGTTCACTTCCGGAGTCGGCACGTGATAGCTGGCGTTCAGCGGCTCATTGATCGCGGCGGTGTAGTCGGCCTCGCTGATCTTGCCGAGCTTGTACATGCGCCCAAGGATCCAGTCGCGACGTTCCTTGCTACGCGCCGGGTTGGCCAGCGGGTTGAAGCGCGACGGTGCCTTGGGCAGGCCGGCGATCATCGCCATCTGCGCCAGGCTCACATCGCGGATCGATTTGCCGTAATACACCTGTGCCGCCGCCTCGATGCCGTAGGCGCGGTTGCCCAGGTAAATCTTGTTCACGTACAGCTCGAGGATTTCATCCTTGGTCAGCTGTCGCTCGATCTGCAGGGCCAGGAGAATTTCGGTGGTCTTGCGCGAGAAGCTGCGCTCGCTGGTCAGGAAGAAGTTCTTGGCCACCTGCATGGTGATGGTGCTGCCGCCGGACTGGATGTGCCCGCTCTTGATCAACTGGCTGGCAGCGCGCATCAGGCTGCCGGGATCGACGCCATAGTGGTTGGCGAAGTTATCGTCTTCAGCACTTAGTAACGCATTGATGAAATTGGGGGGAATGTCGGCGAAACGGATCGGTGTACGGCGCATTTCGCCAAATTCGGCGATCAACTTGTTGTCGCTGCTGTACACCCGCAAAGGAATCTGCAACTGAATACTTCTCAGCGCCTCCACGGACGGCAATCCCGGACTAAGGTAAAGAAAAGCACCGCTCAGGCCCAAGAGCAGTCCGCAGAAAACGGCGACGATGGACCATCCGAAAAATTTCAGCAGACGAATCAAGGCTTTTGGATATCCAGGCAAAGAATGAAAAAGGCGCCAGGTGCAGGGATGGACCCGTGCTTGCAACAAAGCGAAAAAAAACGCTGGGCATTATAAGCATTTTTTTTCGTCGGGAACGCCATCCGGACGTCCGTCGGACGGCGGTGATTGAACGCAATGCATATTAGAGAGTCCGTAACTCACGGATAGTCATAGGGAATTGGTAGTGCTACGACTCTTCAATAAAAAAGCCCATGCACTTCTGGGGATCGACATCAGTTCGACGTCGGTGAAGCTGCTCGAGTTGAGTCGCCAGGGCGAGCGATACCGCGTCGAGTCCTACGCGGTCGAACCGTTGCCGGCCAATGCAGTGATCGAGAAGAACATCGCCGAACTCGAAGGGGTGGGCCAGGCGTTGTCGCGGCTGCTGGCCAAGGCCAAGACGCCCTTGCGTAGCGTGGCGGTGGCCGTGGCGGGCTCGGCGGTGATCACCAAGATCATCGAGATGGACGCGGGCCTCTCCGACGACGACATGGAGAACCAGCTCAAGATCGAGGCCGATCAATACATTCCCTATCCGCTGGATGAGGTGGCCATCGATTTCGAAGTGGTGGGCGTTTCGCCGCGCAGCGCCGAGCGCGTCGAAGTGCTGCTGGCGGCCTGTCGCAAGGAAAACGTCGAGGTTCGCGAGGCCGCGTTGGCGCTCGCCGGGCTGACGGCCCGGGTGGTCGATGTGGAGGCTTATGCGCTGGAGCGAGCCTTTGGCCTGCTCGCCACGCAACTGGCCGCGTCCCAGGAGCGGCTGACGGTGGCGGTCATCGACATCGGCGCCACCATGACCACCCTCAGCGTGCTGCACAACGGGCGCATCATCTATACCCGCGAACAATTGTTCGGCGGGCGCCAGTTGACCGATGAAATTCAGCGCCGCTACGGCCTGACACCCGAACAGGCCGGCCTGGCAAAGAAGCAGGGTGGGTTGCCGGACGATTATCTCAGCGAAGTGCTGCAACCTTTTCGCGAGGCCCTGGTGCAGCAGGTCTCGCGGTCCCTGCAATTTTTCTTCGCCTCGGGCCAGTACAGCGCGGTGGACCACATTCTGCTGGCCGGGGGCACGGCGTCGGTCGCCGGCCTGGATCGGCTGATCGAGCAGCGCCTGGGCACGCCGACCCAGGTGGCCAACCCGTTTACCAACATGGCCCTGAGCAGCAAGGTCAATGCCGGTGCCCTGGCCAGTGATGCGCCGGCGCTGATGATTGCCTGTGGGCTGGCCCTCAGGAGTTTCGACTGATGGCGCGGATCAACCTGCTTCCCTGGCGTGAAGAGCTGCGCGAAGAGCGGCGCAAGCGCTTTCTGCTGGCCTTGGTCGGGGCGCTGGTCGGGGCGGTCGGCGTGGTCCTGGTCGCCGTGCGCTACTTCGACAGCGCCATCGACCACCAGGTCGCCCGCAATAGTCACCTCTCCGAGCAGATCGCCGTGCTGGACGAGCGCATCAAGCAGATCAGCGAGTTGAAAGCCCGCCGTCAGCAATTGCTGGAGCGCATGCGCATCATCCAGGACTTGCAAGGGAACCGACCGGTCAGCGGGCGCATCTTCGACCAGTTGGTGAGAACCTTGCCGGACGGGGTGTATTTCACCGAAGTGAAGATGGAAGATCGGACGCTCTTCATCAAGGGGGCCGCAGAATCGAACAACCGGGTCTCGGACCTGATGCGCAACCTGGACTCGTCGGACCTGTTCGATGCGCCCAGTTTGACGGAGGTCAAGGCCACCACCGCCGGTCAGCTCGACCAGGCCAACGTTTTCCAGTTGACGGTTCGTCAGACCCGCCCGGTCGAAGTGGAGGACGCTCAATGAAGCCTGGGGAGTGGTTCGACGCGCTGCGCAAGATCGACATCAGTGACCTGGACACCAACAACATCGGTTCCTGGCCGGCACCGATCAAATGGCTGGCCGGCGTCCTGCTGGTGGTCCTGGTGCTGGGGCTGGGCTATAACTTTGCCTTGAGTGATCTGGAAAACCAGCTGCAGCAGGTGCGCGAGGAAGAAAACACCCTCAAGGCGCAATTCGCGGGCAAGGCGCACATGGCCGCAAACCTGGAACGCTACACCGAGCAGATGAAGCAGATGGAAGCGTCTTTTGGTGTGCTGTTGCGGCAATTGCCCAGCGATACCGAAGTGCCGGGCCTGCTGGAAGACATTACTCGCACCGGCCTGGGCAGCGGCCTGGAGTTCGAGGAAATCAAGCTGCTGCCGGAAGTCACCCAACCGTTCTACATCGAGCTGCCGATCCAGATCACCGTGACCGGCGGCTATCACGACCTGGCGACATTCGTCAGTGGGGTGGCCGGGCTGCCCCGGATTGTCACGCTGCACGATTTCGAAATTGCGCCGATGGAGCCCGAGGCAGGCACGAAGCTGCGCATGAGCATCCAGGCCAAGACCTACCGCTACAACGAGCAGGAGGCTCAGCCATGAGGCCGCTGGTGTGTCGCCTCTGCCTGCTGGCAGGCCTGGTCGCGCTGGCGGGCTGCAACAATGACAACGGGTTCAGCGACCTGGACGCCTACATGAACGAAGTGCGTCTGCGTCCGCCCGGCAAGATCGAGCCGACGCCGACGTTCAGGCCCTACGAGACCTTTACCTACAGCGCCGCGAACCTGCGCAGCCCGTTTTCCCGGCAGGTCCGCGTCGACCAGGCCGACCGGCAGCGCGGCTCGCGCAACGTCCGGCCCGACCCCAACCGGGTCAAGCAATACCTGGAAGGCTTCAACATCGAGCAGTTTGAAATGGTCGGTACGATCTCCAACGCCGGTGGCTCCTTCGCGCTCCTGCGGGGCGCGGGCGGGGTGCATCGGCTCAAGGTCGGTGACTATCTGGGGCGCAATGACGGGCGGATCGTCGCCATCAGCGCCACCCAGGTCGATGTGGTCGAAATCGTTCCCGATGGCGAGGGTGCCTGGCTGGAGCGACCACGGACCATTCCTTTGAAAGAGCATTCATAGTGGAACTCGAACAATGAACAGGATTTTTTCAGCCCTCGGTATTTCGCTATGGATAGCGCTGTTGTCGCCGATGGTTCTTGGGGCCAGTCTGAAGACGCTGGATGTGGCGGCGTTGCCGGGGGGCCGTGTCGAGTTGAAGCTCACCTTCGACGGGCCGCCGCCAACACCCCGGGGCTACACCACCGAACAGCCGGCCCGGATTGCCCTGGACCTGCCAGGCGTGACCAATCAACTGACCAACAGGCGTCACGACCTGGGCGGGGGCAATGCGCGCAGCGCCACCGTGGTCGAGGCGGGGGATCGCACCCGGTTGATCATCGGCCTGACCCAACTGGCGCCGTATGACACCCGGGTCGAAGGCAATAACCTGTTCGTGGTGGTTGGCAAGGGCCAGACCCCGAAGAATACTGCTTCGAAGCCCTCTGCCCAGGCCCCGCGCCCGGCGGTTGCCAGCGCTGCGCCCGCGCGGGCCAGTGCGCCGGCGGGCAAGGCGATTCGTGGGGTGGATTTCCAGCGCGGGACCCAGGGCGAAGGCAACGTGGTGATCGATTTGTCCGATCCATCCATCGCCCCGGACATCCAGGAGCGCGAAGGCAAGATCATCCTCAATTTCGCCAGGACCCAATTGCCCGAGCCACTGCGGGTGCGCCTGGACGTCAAGGACTTCGCCACCCCGGTGCAATTCGTCAATGCCAGCGCTGGCAGCGACCGGGCGACCATCAGCATCGAGCCCAGCGGCACCTTCGACTACTCGACCTACCAGACCGACAACAAGCTCACCGTCAGCGTCCGGCCCATGACCGTGGACGACTTGCAAAAACGCAATGCCGACCGCGCCGCCTACAGCGGCGAGAAGCTCTCGCTCAACTTCCAGGACATCGAAGTGCGTTCGGTCCTGCAACTGATTGCCGATTTCACCAACCTGAACCTGGTGGCCAGCGACACAGTGCAGGGTGGCATCACCCTGCGGTTGCAGAACGTGCCTTGGGACCAGGCGCTGGACCTGGTGCTCAAGACCAAGGGCCTGGACAAGCGCAAGGTCGGCAACGTGCTGCTGGTGGCCCCGGCCGATGAAATCGCGGCGCGCGAGCGCCAGGAACTGGAGTCGCAGAAGCAGATTGCCGACCTGGCGCCGCTGCGGCGTGAGCTGTTGCAGGTCAACTATGCGAAGGCGGCGGACATCGCCAAGTTGTTCCAGTCGGTGACCAGTGCCGAGGCGAAAGCCGACGAGCGCGGCACGATCACGGTCGATGAGCGAACCAACAACATCATTGCCTACCAGACCCAGGACCGGCTCGACGAACTGCGCCGGATCGTGGCACAGCTGGATATTCCGGTGCGCCAGGTGATGATCGAGGCGCGGATTGTCGAGGCCAATGTCGACTACGACAAAAGCCTGGGCGTGCGCTGGGGCGGGTCGATACAGAACAAGGGCAACTGGAACTCCTCGGGGGTGACCACTGGCACCTCCACGACCATCGGCACGCCGGGCAGTACCGGCACCAACCAGCCGTTCGTCGACCTGGGTGCCTCGGGTAATACCTCGGGGATCGGCATTGCGTTCATCACCGACAACGTGTTGCTGGACCTTGAGCTGACTGCCATGGAAAAAACCGGCAACGGCGAAATTGTCTCCCAGCCCAAGGTGGTGACATCTGACAAGGAGACGGCAAAGATCCTCAAGGGCACGGAGATCCCTTATCAGGAAGCCAGTTCCAGCGGCGCCACCTCGGTGTCGTTCAAGGAGGCCTCGCTATCGCTGGAGGTGACCCCGCAAATCACCCCGGACAACCGCATCATCATGGAGGTCAAGGTCACCAAGGATGAGCCTGATTACCTGAACAAGGTGCAGGAAGTGCCACCGATCAAGAAAAACGAAGTCAACGCCAAGGTCCTGGTCAATGATGGCGAGACCATTGTGATTGGCGGGGTTTTCTCAAATACTCAGAGCAAGGTCGTAGATAAGGTGCCATTTCTTGGCGATGTGCCGTATCTTGGCCGCCTTTTCCGGCGTGATGTGGTTTCGGAGAAAAAATCCGAGCTGCTGGTGTTCCTCACTCCGCGTATCATGAATAACCAGGCGATTGCTGTGAGTCGTTGATTCTGTGCGAAATTTGATTCTTGTTGGGCCGATGGGCGCTGGAAAAAGCACCATCGGCCGTTTGCTGGCCAAAGAGCTGCGCCTGCCGTTCAAAGATTCCGACAAGGAAATTGAATTGCGCACGGGTGCCAATATCCCATGGATCTTCGATAAGGAAGGCGAGCCGGGCTTTCGTGACCGTGAGCAGGCGATGATCGCCGAATTGTGCGCGTTCGAGGGCGTGGTGTTGGCCACCGGCGGCGGCGCAGTGATGCGCGAAGCCAATCGTCGGGCGCTGCATGCCGGCGGACGAGTGGTCTATCTGCACGCCTCTGTCGAGCAGCAGGTCGGCCGCACCGCCCGGGATCGCAACCGGCCGCTGTTGCGCACCGCCGACCCGGCCAAGACCCTGCGCGACCTGCTGGCGCTGCGCGACCCGCTGTATCGGGAGATCGCCGACCTGGTGGTGGAAACCGACGAGCGGCCGCCGCGGATGGTGGTGCTGGACATCCTCGAGCGCCTTCAACAACTACCGCCCCGTTAATGCGCCTGGCGAAATGCGCTATCCTCGACGTCCCGTCATGGCCCGGCTGGGGCGTGGCGGATGGCCATTAACTGGCGTGGGAACAAGCACCGTGGACTTTCGTTAATTGCAGGCAGGACGCCTGATTCCATCTTCTCTGTGGGGACACATGCAGACACTTAAGGTCGACCTGGGCGAGCGCAGCTACCCGATTCATATTGGCGAAGGCTTGCTGGACCAGCCCGAACTGCTGGCGCCGCATATCGCCGGGCGGCAAGTGGCGATCATTTCCAATGAAACCGTCGCGCCTCTGTATCTGGAACGTCTGACCCGCAGCCTGTCGGCCTTTTCGGTCATTTCGGTGGTATTGCCCGACGGCGAAGCCTTCAAGAACTGGGAAACCCTGCAACTTATTTTCGACGGCCTGCTGACCGCACGGCACGATCGCCGCACCACGGTGATTGCCCTGGGCGGTGGCGTGATCGGCGACATGGCTGGTTTTGCCGCCGCTTGTTATCAGCGCGGCGTTGATTTCATCCAGATCCCTACTACGCTGCTGTCGCAGGTCGACTCGTCGGTGGGCGGCAAGACCGGGATCAACCATCCGCTGGGCAAGAACATGGTCGGCGCGTTCTATCAGCCCAACGTGGTGCTGATCGACACCGCCACCCTCAATACTTTGCCGGCCCGCGAGCTGTCTGCGGGGCTGGCGGAAGTCATCAAGTACGGGCTGATCTGCGACGAACCGTTCCTGGGTTGGCTCGAAGAGAACGTCGTCCGCCTGCGTGCGCTGGATCAAGCGGCCCTGACCTACGCCATCGAGCGCTCCTGCGCCGCCAAGGCTGCCGTGGTCGGTGCCGATGAGCGTGAATCCGGGGTGCGCGCCACCCTTAATCTGGGACACACCTTCGGCCATGCCATCGAAACCCACATGGGCTATGGTGTCTGGCTGCACGGTGAAGCGGTTGCGGCCGGTACGGTCATGGCCCTGGAGATGTCCGCGCGCCTGGGCTGGATCAGCGAACAGGAGCGCGATCGCGGTATTCGTCTGTTCCAGCGCGCCGGGCTGCCGGTGGTTCCGCCCGAGGAAATGAGCGAGGCGGATTTTCTTGAACACATGGCAATCGACAAAAAAGTGATCGACGGTCGTCTGCGCCTGGTGCTGCTGCGCCACATGGGCGAAGCGGTGGTGACCGACGATTATCCGAAAGAAGTTCTACAGGCCACGCTGGGAGCGGACTACCGCGCCCTGGCTCAGCTTAAAGGTTAATAAGACTCCGATGACTAGTTTGCATGCCGACGAGGCTTTCCTCGGCCATTTCCAATTGAGTCATGACCCTTTTGCCCCACGGGTCCCGGGCTTCAAGTTCTTCCCCGCCCAGCGCAAGCCGGTGCTGGGTCAGTTGCATCACCTGGCGCGCTACAGCCAGTTGCTTCTGGTAGTCACCGGTCCCCAGGGCAGCGGCAAGACCTTGCTGCGCCAGGCCCTGGTGGCCAGCACCAACAAACAGTCCGTGCAAAGCGTGGTGGTGTCGGCCCGTGGCGCCGGCGATGCCGCCGGTGTGTTGCGCCAGGTGGCCCAGGCGCTGAACGTCGCCCAGGCCGAAGTTGGTGCAATTCTCGAGCAGATCGTGCAACTGGCGCTGACCGGGCAGGAAGTCTATCTGCTCGTGGACGATGCCGAGCAACTCGACGAGTCGGCCCTCGAAGCCCTGCTGGCCTTGGCGGCCGGTGCGCCGGAAGGACGCCCTCATGTGTTCCTGTTTGGCGAGTCCTCGCTGATCGCCGACCTGGACCAGTTGAACCTCGAGGAAGAGCGCTTCCATGTCATCGAACTGGCGCCCTACACCGAGGAAGAGACGCGTGAATATTTGGCCCAGCGCCTTGAAGGCGCGGGCCGGGGTATCGAACTTTTCACTGCCGATCAGATCTCTGAGATTCACGAAAGCTCCGATGGCTGGCCTGGCAACATCAACCAGGTTGCCCGCGATGCTCTGATCGAAGTCATGATTGCCAGCCGCTCAGCGGTGAAGCGTCCAAGTATGGGGTTCAACATGCCGAAGAAACACGTATTGGCAATTTCCGCCGTGGTCGTGGTCGCGGTTGCCGCCGCCTGGCTGATGCCGGGTCGCACCAAGGCACCCACCACGGGTGCCCCAGCCAACGAACAGGCGCAACTGCCCCTCGGCCAAGGTACGCCGCAACCCAACGGTGGCGCGCCGGCCGTGGAATTCGCCGGTAACACCCAGCCGATGCCGCTGCCGCTGGTCGGCCAGTCGCAGCCGGTCATGCGTGGCCCGCTGGCCGAAGCGGCCGGAGGCATCACCGAAGGCGACGACGGCGCAGCGCCACCGATCGACGACAGCAGTGACGTGCCGCCGACCGTGACCACTACCGCACCGCCTGCGGGCGTGCCGGCGGGTCCTGCACCAACGCCAACGCCAACGCCTGCTCCGACTGCCAAGCCGACCCCGGCGCCGACCCAGGTGGCCACCGCCAAGCCTGCACCGACTCCAGCGCCAGCGGCCAAGCCAGCGGCGCCAGCACCTGCGGCTAAGCCTGCTGCCCCGGCCAAGGCCGCGGGCGGTAGCTGGTACGCCGGCCAGGCACCGGGCAACTACGTGGTGCAGATCCTCGGCACCAGTTCCGAAACCGCGGCGCAGAACTTCGTCAAGGAGCAGGGCGGCGAGTACCGTTATTTCAAGAAAGTGCTCAACGGCAAGCCGCTGTATGTCATCACCTACGGCAGCTTTGCCAACCGTGATGCGGCCGTTTCCGCCATCAAGGCCTTGCCAGCGAAGGTTCAGGCTGGTAAACCTTGGCCTCGCACTGTCGCCAGCGTCCAACAGGAACTGGCAGCAACTCGCTGAAGATTCGGCGGCCTTACCCAGGCCGCCTCTCCCGGCAACCTCAAAATTTCCGCAAGGGCGGGCGACCTTTCAGGCCGCGCGCCTTGTGGTGTCTGCGTCACAGTAGCGTTTGAGTCGTAGCGGTCAAACCCAAAAAAGTTTTGACTAGCACAGCATATAGCTTTAAACCTTTCACAAATGCGACATGGATTTGCGACAGTTCGTCGTCAAATTTGTGAGCCCCTGTGTCGGTGTGTACAATGACCTCCCTTTTGCCCCCGCAAAGCTGGCGTACGTTCGGCGCGGCATGCAACTGGTTGAATTGAAAAGAAATTTGCCTCGATTAGAGGCAGCCTGGTGAGAAAGTGTCTATGAAAGCAGGTCTGTACCAACCAGATGAATTCAAGGATAACTGCGGTTTCGGCCTGATAGCCCATATGCAGGGCGAGCCCAGTCATACCCTTTTGCAAACGGCCATTGAGGCCCTGACCTGCATGACCCACCGCGGTGGGATCAACGCCGACGGCAAGACCGGTGACGGTTGTGGCTTGCTGATTCAAAAACCCGACGAGTTCCTGCGTGCCGTAGCCCAGGAAACGTTTGGCGTGACCCTGCCCAAGCAGTACGCCGTGGGCATGGTGTTCTTCAACCAGGACCCGGTGAAGGCCCAGGCGGCTCGCGAAAACATGAATCGCGAGATCCTGGCCGCCGGCCTGCAACTGGTTGGTTGGCGCAAAGTGCCGATCGACACCAGCGTCCTCGGCCGCCTGGCGCTCGAGCGCCTGCCGCAGATCGAACAGGTGTTCATCGCCGGCGAAGGCCTGAGCGACCAGGTCATGTCGATCAAGCTGTTCAGCTCCCGTCGTCGTTCGTCCGTGGCCAATGCCGCCGACACCGACCACTACATCTGCAGCTTTTCCCACAAGACCATCATCTACAAAGGCCTGATGATGCCGGCGGACCTCACCGCCTTCTATCCGGACCTGAGCGACGAGCGCCTGAAAACCGCGATCTGCGTGTTCCACCAGCGCTTCTCCACCAACACCCTGCCGAAATGGCCGCTGGCCCAGCCATTCCGCTTCCTCGCCCACAACGGCGAGATCAACACCATCACCGGCAACCGCAACTGGGCCGTGGCCCGTCGCACCAAGTTCGCCAACGACCTGATGCCGGACCTCGAAGAGCTCGGCCCGCTGGTCAACCGCGTGGGCTCGGACTCCTCGAGCATGGACAACATGCTGGAGCTGATGGTGACCGGTGGCATCGATCTGTTCCGTGGCGTGCGCATGCTGGTGCCGCCGGCGTGGCAGAACGTCGAGACCATGGACCCGGACCTGCGGGCCTTCTACGAATACAACTCCATGCACATGGAACCGTGGGATGGCCCGGCCGGTATCGTCATGACCGACGGTCGCTATGCTGTGTGCCTGCTGGACCGTAACGGTCTGCGTCCGGCGCGCTGGGTCACCACCACCAACGGTTTCATCACCTTGGCGTCGGAAATCGGCGTCTGGAACTACCAGCCCGAAGACGTCATCGCCAAGGGCCGTGTAGGTCCGGGCCAGATCTTTGCCGTGGACACCGAGACCGGCCAGATCCTCGACACCGACGCGATCGACAACCGCCTCAAGTCCCGTCATCCGTACAAGCAATGGCTGCGCAAGAATGCCCTGCGCATCCAGGCGACCATGGAAGACAACGACCACGGCTCGGCTTTCTATGACGTCGACCAGCTCAAGCAATACATGAAGATGTACCAGGTGACGTTCGAAGAGCGTGACCAGGTGCTGCGTCCGCTGGGCGAGCAGGGCTATGAAGCGGTCGGTTCCATGGGTGACGACACGCCGATGGCCGTGCTGTCGCAGCGTGTGCGCACGCCGTACGACTATTTCCGCCAGCAGTTCGCTCAGGTGACCAACCCGCCGATCGATCCGTTGCGCGAAGCGATCGTGATGTCCCTGGAAATCTGCCTCGGTGCCGAGCGCAACATTTTCCAGGAGTCGCCGGAACACGCCTCGCGGGTGATCCTCAGCTCGCCGGTCATTTCCCCGGCCAAGTGGCGTTCGTTGACCAACCTCGACCGTCCGGGCTTCGCGCGTCAGGTCATCGACCTGAACTACGACGAAAGCGTCGGCCTGGAAGCGGCGATCCGCAACGTGGCCGATCAGGCTGAAGAAGCCGCGCGCGCCGGGCGTACCCAGATCGTCCTCAGCGACCGCCACATCGCTCCGGGCAAGCTGCCGATCCACGCCTCGCTGGCCACCGGCGCGGTGCACCATCGCCTGACCGAAAAAGGCCTGCGCTGCGACTCCAACATCCTGGTGGAAACCGCCACCGCCCGCGATCCGCACCACTTCGCGGTGCTGATCGGTTTCGGTGCCTCGGCGGTGTATCCGTTCCTGGCCTATGAAGTGCTGGGCGACCTGATCCGCACCGGTGAAGTGCTGGGCGACCTCTATGAGGTGTTCAAGAACTACCGCAAGGGCATCACCAAGGGGCTGCTCAAGATCCTGTCGAAGATGGGCATCTCGACCATCGCCTCGTACCGTGGCGCGCAACTGTTCGAGGCCATCGGCCTGTCCGAAGAAGTCTGCGAGCTGAGCTTCCGTGGCGTGCCGAGCCGCATCAAGGGTGCGCGCTTCGTCGACATCGAAGCCGAGCAGAAAGCCCTGGCCGCCGAAGCCTGGAGCCCGCGCAAGCCGATCCAGCAGGGCGGCCTGCTGAAGTTCGTCCATGGCGGTGAATACCACGCCTACAACCCGGACGTGGTCAACACCTTGCAAGCGGCCGTGCAGCAGGGCGACTACAGCAAGTTCAAGGAATACACCTCGCTGGTGGACAACCGTCCGGTGTCGATGATCCGCGACCTGCTCAAGGTCAAGACTCTCGACACACCGCTGGACATCAGTGAAGTGGAGCCGCTGGAATCGGTGCTCAAGCGCTTCGATTCGGCCGGTATTTCCCTGGGCGCACTGTCCCCGGAAGCCCACGAAGCCCTGGCCGAAGCCATGAACCGCCTCGGTGCGCGTTCCAACTCCGGCGAAGGCGGTGAAGACCCGGCGCGCTACGGCACCATCAAGAGTTCGAAAATCAAGCAGGTGGCCACCGGCCGCTTCGGTGTGACGCCGGAATACCTGGTCAACGCTGAAGTGCTGCAGATCAAGGTCGCCCAGGGCGCCAAGCCCGGCGAAGGCGGCCAGTTGCCCGGTGGCAAGGTCAACGGCCTGATCGCCAAGCTGCGTTACGCGGTCCCTGGCGTGACCCTGATCTCGCCGCCGCCGCATCACGACATCTACTCGATCGAAGACTTGTCGCAACTGATCTTCGACCTCAAGCAGGTGAACCCCAAGGCGCTGGTCTCGGTGAAGCTGGTGGCGGAAGCTGGCGTCGGCACCATTGCGGCCGGCGTGGCCAAAGCCTATGCCGACCTGATCACCATTTCCGGCTACGACGGCGGCACCGGTGCATCGCCGCTGACGTCGATCAAGTACGCGGGCGCGCCGTGGGAGCTGGGCCTGGCCGAAACCCACCAGACCCTGCGCGGCAACGACTTGCGCGGCAAGGTCCGGGTACAGACCGACGGCGGCCTGAAAACCGGCCTGGACGTGATCAAGGCCGCCATCCTCGGCGCCGAGAGCTTCGGCTTCGGCACCGCGCCGATGATCGCCCTGGGTTGCAAATACCTGCGCATCTGCCACCTGAACAACTGCGCCACCGGCGTGGCGACCCAGAACGACAAGCTGCGCAAGGACCACTACATCGGTACCGTCGACATGGTGGTGAATTTCTTCACCTACGTGGCCGAAGAGACCCGTGAGTGGCTGGCGAAGCTGGGCGTGCGCTCCCTTGAAGAGCTGATCGGCCGTACCGATCTGCTGGACGTGATCGAGGGCCAGACCGCCAAGCAGCAGCACCTGGACCTGACCCCGTTGCTGGGCAGCGACCTCATCCCGGCGGACAAACCTCAGTTCTGCCAGGTCGACCGCAACCCGCCCTTCGACAAGGGTGAGCTGGCCGAGAAAATGGTCGACATGGCCGCTGCGGCGATCAACGACCTGAGCGGTGCCGAGTTCGAGCTGGACATCTGCAACTGCGACCGTTCCATCGGCGCGCGGATCTCCGGCGAAATCGCCCGCAAGCACGGCAACCAGGGCATGGCCAAGGCGCCGGTGACCTTCCGCTTCAAGGGCACCGCGGGCCAGAGCTTCGGCGTCTGGAACGCCGGTGGCCTGAACATGTACCTGGAAGGCGATGCCAACGACTACGTGGGCAAGGGCATGACCGGCGGCAAGCTGGTCATCGTTCCGCCCAAGGGCAGCGTCTACAAGACCCAGGACAGTGCCATCATCGGCAACACCTGCCTCTACGGCGCCACGGGCGGCAAGCTGTTCGCCGCCGGCACTGCGGGCGAGCGTTTTGCCGTGCGTAACTCCGGGGCCCACACTGTGGTGGAAGGCACCGGCGATCACTGCTGCGAGTACATGACCGGTGGTTTTGTCTGCGTGCTGGGCAAGACCGGTTATAACTTCGGCTCTGGCATGACCGGCGGTTTCGCCTACGTGCTAGACCAGGACAACACCTTCGTTGACCGGGTCAACCACGAACTGGTGGAAATCCAGCGGATCAGCGGCGAGGCGATGGAAGCCTATCGCAGCCACCTGCAAAACGTGCTGAATGAGTACGTCGCGGAAACCGACAGCGAGTGGGGTCGTGAACTCGCCGAGAACCTCGATGACTACTTGCGCCGTTTCTGGCTGGTCAAGCCCAAGGCTGCCAACCTGAAGTCGTTGCTTTCCAGCACTCGTGCCAACCCGCAGTGATATGCGCCTGAAGAGTTTGATGAGGTTTTAACAATGGCTGAACGTCTGAATAATGACTTCCAGTTCATCGATGTCGGGCGCAAGGATCCGAAGAAGAAACTGTTGCGTCAACGCAAGAAAGAGTTCGTGGAAATCTACGAGCCGTTCAAACCCCAGCAGTCGGCCGACCAGGCCCACCGCTGCCTGGGTTGTGGTAACCCGTACTGCGAATGGAAGTGCCCGGTGCACAACTTCATTCCCAACTGGCTGAAGCTGGTGGCCGAGGGCAACATCCTCCAGGCCGCCGAGCTGTCCCACCAGACCAACACCCTGCCGGAAGTCTGCGGCCGGGTGTGCCCGCAGGATCGCCTGTGTGAAGGTGCTTGCACCCTCAACGACGGTTTTGGCGCGGTGACCATCGGTTCGGTGGAGAAGTACATCACCGACACTGCGTTCGCCATGGGCTGGCGCCCGGACATGTCCAAGGTCAAGCCGACCGGCAAGCGCGTGGCGATCATCGGTGCCGGCCCGGCGGGCCTGGGCTGTGCCGACGTGCTGGTGCGGGGTGGCGTGACTCCGGTGGTGTTCGACAAGAACCCGGAAATCGGCGGCTTGCTGACCTTCGGCATCCCCGAGTTCAAGCTGGAAAAGACCGTGCTGAGCAATCGTCGCGAAGTCTTCACCGGCATGGGCATCGAGTTCCGCCTGAACACCGAGGTGGGCAAGGACGTGACCATGGAGCAACTGCTCGAAGAATACGATGCGGTCTTCATGGGCATGGGCACCTACACCTACATGAAGGGCGGCTTTGCCGGTGAGGACCTGCCGGGTGTGTACGACGCACTCGACTTCCTGATCGCCAACGTCAACCGCAACCTGGGCTTTGAAAAGTCGCCGGAAGATTTCGTCGACATGAAAGGCAAGAAGGTCGTGGTGCTCGGCGGTGGCGACACGGCGATGGACTGCAACCGCACGTCGATTCGCCAGGGCGCCAAGTCGGTGACCTGCGCCTACCGTCGCGACGAAGCGAACATGCCCGGCTCGCGCAAAGAGGTGAAGAACGCCAAGGAAGAAGGCGTGAAGTTCCTCTACAACCGCCAGCCGATCGCCATTGTCGGTGAAGACAAGGTCGAAGGCGTGAAGGTGGTCGAGACCCGTCTCGGCGAACCGGACGCCCGCGGCCGTCGTAGCCCCGAGCCGATCCCGGGTTCCGAAGAGATCATCCCGGCCGACGCCGTGGTCATCGCCTTCGGCTTCCGCCCGAGCCCGGCCCCGTGGTTCGAGCAGTTCAGCATCCAGACCGACAGCCAGGGCCGCGTCGTGGCCCCGGAGCAGGGCCAGTACAAGCACCAGACCAGCAACCCGAAGATCTTCGCCGGTGGCGACATGGTCCGGGGTTCCGACCTGGTGGTGACGGCGATCTTCGAAGGCCGTAATGCGGCGGAAGGGATTCTGGATTACCTGCAAGTCTGACCTCGATCCAGAGTTGCAATGCAATACCCCTGTGGGAGCGAGCTTTGTGGGAGCAAAGCTTGCTCGCGATTCAGCGCTTCGGTACCCAAGAGACCGCAGTGTTTTCATCGCGGGCAAGCCTTGCTCCCACAAAACTGCTCCCACAGTGGTTTTTGGTGTTGCCTGATACCGCGACAAATTGCCCCGATAGATAAAAGGCACGGCTCTTGCCGTGCCTTTTGCGTCGCGCTCTGAGAAAATGCCCGCACTTTTTTTCCGGATGCCGACATGACTGCCCTGAAGAACGACCGTTTCCTTCGCGCCCTGCTCAAGCAACCCGTGGACGTCACCCCCGTATGGATGATGCGCCAGGCCGGTCGCTATCTGCCGGAGTACCGCGCCAGCCGCGCCAAGGCCGGTGACTTCATGAGCCTGTGCATGAACCCGCAGTTCGCTTGCGAAGTCACGATGCAGCCGTTGGACCGTTATCCGCAGTTGGACGCGGCGATCCTGTTCTCCGACATCCTCACCATCCCCGACGCCATGGGCCAAGGCTTGTACTTCGAGACCGGCGAAGGCCCGCGCTTCAAGAAAGTCGTCAGCACCCTGGCCGACATCGAGGCCCTGCCGATTCCCGATCCGCAGAAGGATCTGGGCTACGTCATGGACGCGGTCAGTACCATTCGCCGTGAGCTCAACGGCCGCGTGCCACTGATCGGTTTCTCCGGCAGCCCGTGGACGCTCGCGACCTACATGGTCGAAGGCGGCTCGTCGAAGGACTTCCGCAAGACCAAGGCGATGCTCTACGACAACCCGCAAGCCATGCACCTGTTGCTGGACAAGTTGGCCCAGTCGGTCACGTCCTACCTCAACGGCCAGATCCTGGCTGGTGCGCAAGCGGTGCAGATCTTCGATACCTGGGGCGGCAACCTGTCGGCGGCGGCATACCAGGAATTTTCCCTGGCCTACATGCGCAAGATCGTCAGCGGCCTGATCCGCGAACACGAGGGGCGCAAGGTCCCGGTGATCCTGTTCACCAAGAACGGCGGCCTGTGGCTGGAAAGCATCGCCGAGGCCGGTGCCGACGCCTTGGGCCTGGACTGGACCTGCGACATTGGTAACGCCCGCCAGCGTGTCGGCCAGAAGGTCGCCCTGCAAGGCAACATGGACCCGACCGTGCTTTACGCCAAGCCCGAAGCCATCCGCGCTGAAGTCGGGCGCATCCTGGCCAGCTACGGCAGTGGCAGCGGCCACGTGTTCAACCTCGGCCATGGGATCACCCCGGAAGTCGACCCGGAACACGCCGGCGCCTTCCTGCGGGCGGTGCATGAGCTGTCGGCGCAATATCACGTCTGATTGCGGCCCTTGCCACCCAGCCTGTCCGGACCTGTGCCGGACGGGCTTTTTAATGTCCGCTCGTTTAATGATCCGATCTAAAACAGCCGATTGTTTCTTTCGGATGTGTTTGTTTGTCTTTGGTTGATTAGTTATTTCTGTTCGTAAGATGTTTCTCTAGTTATGTAGGGGAAATCGATTCAGAGATCATTCCTTCTATGTTGAGAGATTTATCCTACATAGAGAATGTTCGACTTTCTATAAGGTTCCTGGCACTTGAAAGGGCAAGCGTTGAGCGGTCTGGCGCACCTTTCAAGAGGGCGGTGATCCGTCTTTCATTTTTGATGACTAGTCTGGAACTTATATGAAAAATAACTTCAACAAGAGCAATGTATTAACGGGGTGTGCGTCCTCATTAGTTCTGTTGTCGGCCATGGCGGCATCGCAAAGTGTGCTGGCCCATGGCTTCGTCGAAGTGCCACCTTCTCGTGCACTGTTGTGTCAGAAAGGTGTCAACCTGAACTGCGGCGGCGCGCAATACGAACCGCAGAGTACCGGCGAAACCTTCAAGGGCTTTCCGAATGGAGCCGGCGGTGCGCCGCTGCAAGGTCCTATCGACGGTAAAATCCCCAGCGGCGGTAAAGCCAACTTTTCTGCGCTTGATGCACAGTCGGCCACGCGCTGGCATCTGACTGAAATCAATGACCGCAACATCACCTTTCAATGGAAATACTCCGCGGCGCACCCAGCGACAAAACACGAATACTTCATTACCCGCGATGGTTGGAATCCAAACGAAGTGCTCAAGCGTGCCTCGTTCGACAGCACGCCGTTCTGCACGGTGGATGGCGGTAGTCAAGTCCCGGTAGCAGGTGCCCCGCACAACTGCGTCATTCCCGACAGCAAGACGGGCCATCACGTCGTCCTCGCGGTCTGGACGGTTGCCGACACCGATAACGCCTTTTACAACCCAGTCGACGTAAACATCCTCGCCGAATCCGCATTGCCGGGCGGCTGGTCCCCGGTGGGCAGCATTGCGCCATCGACCCCATTGCTGGTGGGCGACAAGGTCAAGGCCCGGGCATTCTCCGCCACCGGCGAAAATGCCGAGTACAGCGTGGAAATCAGCATCGACAACGCTGAGGAAGGCAAGGCTGAAAACTGGTCGTTCAAACTGGCCGAGGCCCTCAACAGCGCCTATCCGCTCATTCGTGCCGGTATTCGTGACGAAAATGACAACATCACGCCAGTCAAGGGCGCCAACAGCCTGTATGCCCAGAAAGAAAGCGGTGTGACCCGCTATGAAGTGCAACTGGACATGCGCGAAGACGCCAACGCCAGCATGGAACTGTCCTCCCTGCAGCCAGAGTATGTACTCGACAAAGGCCGGGTCAGCATGGCGTTTACCGCGCAGACAAACCGCAGGATGAACCTCGAAGCCACGTTGTTCGATGAGAAGAACAAGCAGGTGGGTATCGTGCAGACCGTAGGTGAAGGCAATACCGGCCTGAGCCTGGACGTGCGCGGCGCCGCCCCTGGCGCGCACACCCTGACGCTGGTAGGCACCACCGAAGACGGCCGCACCACGCGCCAGCAGACCCAGACGGTCACCCTGACCGGTGAGGGCGTCGGCATCGAGTACGACTTCGTGTTCCCTGAAGGCGTCAGCGACTACACCGCCGGCACGAAAGTGCTGCAGCCCAAGACTGACGAAGTCTTCGAATGCAAGCCGTTCCCTGCGTCTGGCTACTGCAAGCAGTACAGCCCGACGTCGAACGGTTTCGAGCCGGGTGTCGGTGCCTCCTGGACTGAAGCTTGGAACAAGCTGTAAGTCCTGACAGGCATGGCCCCAGGCGATCCATTGGCTTGCCTGGGGCCTTCAGACGAGAACGCAGTGATGTCTATTCATTACTCCAGGCGACGGGTGCTGCTGCACTGGGTGTCGGCGGTCATTATTTTATGGGCGTTGGCGTCCGGTTTTTATGTGGCGTTCAACCCGGTGTCAGCTTCGACCGAACAGTGGGTCGGCTCACTCAATGTGTCGCTGACCACGCTGTTCATTCCGTTTTTCGTATGGCGGGCCTGGCTGTTCGTTTGCGAGCTGGAGCCCCGTGGGGCGGCGCTTACATTGAACAAAAGGCTGGCCTTGGCGGTGCATACGCTGATCTACCTAGTCATCGGCGTCGTGCTGGTGAGCGGCGTGCTGATGATGAAAAGCGCCATCAGTGTCTTCGGCCTCGTTCGATTCCCCCAGCCCTTGGCTGAACCGGTGTTGATCGAACTGGCCAACACCGTCCACACCTTGTCTTGCGTGGTGCTTGCGATGCTGGTCGCGCTGCATCTGTGCGCGGTGCTCTGGCATGAGTTTTCAGGACGCCGGGTGGTGCGGCGGATGTCCTTCGCCAAGCCTGCAAGCATGCGTCAGAGAGCGCAAAGGTGAGCCGCTCGTTTCGGGTCGGCAGCCGTTTGCCGACGCTGGTCTTGGCGCTCGTTCCGCTGCTCTACGGAGTATTCCTGGCCGGGCAAGAGTGGCGTTTTCGCCAGGCATTGGGCCGTGACGTGCCGGTGGTGGCCGACTCACCGGTGGCGCCGGCTCGCGACGTGCCCAATGTCCAAGCGGTGGCGACCGTGCTCGGTCTGACGCCCGCAGGAGCCCAGGCACCGAGCGCCGAACCCATTACGTTGCAAGCCAGTTTTGTCGCCGACCAAGGTCTGTCGCGGGCCTTGCTGGCGGACGCCGCCGGCCCGCGCATTTACCAGGTGGGCGAGCGCTTGCCCGGTGGCAGCGTGCTACGCCGGGTCGAGGCCAGCCATGTGACGTTGTGGCGCAATGGACGTGAGGAGCGGTTGGCCCTGCAACCCGCAGCCAAGCCGTTGTTGCGCCGGTTGGGCCTCGAAGACGGGCGCCATGCCGCGCTTCATTCCTCGCAATACCTACGCCCGGTGGCCGGGCAATCAGAGTGATCGAATTCATGAACAGCTTTATCCGGGGCCGTGTTTCGCGCGTCCTGTTCTGCCTCGCCGCGTCGTGCCCGCTGATGCTCTCCGGTTCGCTGCAAGCCGAGGAGACCCAATGGCAACTGGCGATGAACAACGCGGAACTGCGCGACGTGGTCGAGGAGTTCTCCGCGATCCTGGGCAAGACCGTGGTGCTCGATCCCCGGGTGTCGGGGCGCATCACCGTCATGTCCCGTGAGGCGCTGGACCGCGAAGGCGTGCGGCGGTTGTTCTATTCGGTACTCGATGCGCATAACTTCACCGTGATCGACGAGGGCGAGCGGATCTTGATCACGCCGGTCAGCGATGCGAAGACGCGCGCCGGTATCGCCGACGAACACAGCGCCACCCCGTCGCAGTTCGTCACCCGGGTGCTCGACCTGCAATCGAGTATCGCGGCCGATGTCGCCGGGTTGGTCCGGCCCCTGGTGTCGGCCAATGGTTACGTCGGCCCTTCGGTATCGTCCAATGCCTTGGTGGTTACCGACACCGCCGCCAATGTCCAGCGCATCGCCGGGGTGGTGCAGCAGCTGGACTCAGTGCGTAACCGCAATCATGTGGTAGTGCGCTTGCAGCACGCCTTGGCCGGGGACATCGCGCCGCTGATGGAAGCCTCCGGCGGTAAGCGCGAGGGGGATACGGCGGGTGTGGTGATCGCCGATGCCCGCAGCAATCGGCTGGTGATCATTGGCGCCCCGGCGGTACGCCAGCGCCTGGTCGATCTGGCACGGAGCCTGGATGTCCCGGCCGCCGCCTCCCAGGACAACGCCCGGGTCATCCGCCTGCGCCATAGCGATGCCAAGCAACTGGCGGAGGTGCTGGAGGCAGTCGGGCAGGACAAGAAAACCACGCCGGCCCTGGCTGGCCTGCGGGAAAGTGCCAGCGCCAGCCCATTCATGATCAAGGCCGATGAAAGTCAGAACGCCTTGGTCTTGATCGCCGAACCGGCCCAGGTCCGCACCATTGAAAACATCGTCCGCGAACTGGACCAGCCCCGGGCCCAGGTGCTCATTCATGCGGCCATCGTCGAGGTCACCGGGGACATCTCCGAAGCGCTGGGGGTGCAGTGGGGGCTCAAGAGTGGCAGCGCGACAGGGGCCGTCAACTTTCCGGGAACCGACTTCCCGATCATCGGGTTGGACCTCGACAAGCTGGATAAAAAGACCGAAGGCGCCTTCCTGCGGCTGGGCGGCGATCGCTTCAGTGCGCTGGTCTCCGCGCTGGCGAGCGATACCCACAGCAACCTGCTGTCCACCCCCAGCCTGCTGACCCTGGATAACCAGGAAGCGGAAATCATCGTGGGCCAGAACGTCCCGTTCAAGACGGGTTCCTACGCCACCAGCGGCAACGGCGCGGATAATCCGTTCACCACCGTGGAGCGCAAGGACGTCGGCATCAGCCTCAAGGTCAAGCCCTACATCAACGAAGGCTCGACCTTGCGCCTGGAAGTCGAGCAAGAGGTTTCGGACATCGCGCCGTCGGTCTCCGGTGTGGATTCCTCCGACCTGATCACCAACAAGCGCGCCTTGAAGAGCACGATCCTGGCAGACGATGGCGAAATCATCGTGATCGGCGGCCTGATCCGCGACAGTGTCCGCACCCAGCAAAGCGGCGTGCCGCTGCTGCGCAGCATTCCGTACCTGGGCGCGTTGTTTCGTTGGAACCGCGATATCCAGACCAAAAGCAACCTGATGGTGTTCCTGCGTCCGACCATCGTGCGCAGCAATGAAGACCTGGCCGAGGTCAGCCGCCAGCGCTACGACGCGCTCCGGGAGCTGAGCAAACCCGGCTCGCGGAAAAACAATTCGCTGCTGTTGCCCCGGGATGCCCGCCAGTTGTTCGAGTCATCCACGGATGCATCGACGACCGATCCGCAGCAGCGTTCGGGTGCCCTGTGACTGACCCGCAGACCCCATTGCCGTTTGGTTTCGCCAGGCGCCTGGGCGTGCTTCTGGAAGGTGTTGGGCCAACCTTGAGTCTGGTCATACGGCGCGATACGCCGCTGACGGCCGTGGCCGAAGTGCGGCGCCTGTGTGGGCGGGACTTGCCGATCCAGGTGTTGGAACCAGCGCCGTTCGCTGCGCGCCTGGCCAGTGTCTATCGCCAGGGCCAGAGCGCCGCCGAACAGGTGGCCCAAGGCTTGGACGAGGAGTTGGACCTGCTCAGCCTGGCCGACCAGATGCCGCAGACCACCGACCTGCTGGAACAGCAGGGCGATGCGCCGATCATTCGTCTGATCAATGCCCTGCTCAGCGAGGCGGTCCGCGAACATGCCTCGGACGTGCACCTGGAAACGTTCGAGCAATACCTGTCGGTGCGCATGCGCATCGACGGTCAGTTGCAGGAAATGCTCCGTCCGCGCCGGGAATTGGCGAACCTGCTGGTGTCGCGGATCAAGGTCATGGCGCGCCTGGACATCGCCGAAAAACGCGTGCCCCAGGACGGCCGGATGGCGTTGCGCCTGGCCGGCCACGAGGTCGATGTGCGGGTCTCGACCCTGCCGTCGGCCCATGGCGAGCGGGTGGTGTTGCGCCTGCTCGACAAGCAGGCCGGGCGCCTGGATCTGCAACGCCTGGGCCTGCCCGACGACACCCTGGCGAGCCTGCGCCAGTTGCTCGGCAAGCCCCACGGCATCGTGTTGGTGACAGGGCCCACGGGGTCGGGGAAAACCACCAGCCTGTACGCGGCGTTGAGCAGTATCAATGACCAGAGCCGCAACATCCTCACTGTCGAAGACCCCATCGAATATCACTTGCCGGGCATCGGCCAGATGCCGGTCAACCCGAAAGTCGACATGACCTTCGCCCGCGGTTTGCGGGCCATTTTGCGCCAGGACCCGGACGTGGTGATGGTCGGCGAAATACGCGACCGCGAAACCGCCGAAATCGCCGTCCAGGCGTCGCTGACCGGGCACTTGGTGCTGTCGACCCTGCACACCAACACCGCCGTCGGCGCGGTCACGCGGCTGGTGGACATGGGCGTGGATGCCTATCTGCTGGCGTCATCCCTGGCCGGCATCGTCGCCCAGCGTTTGTTGCGCCGTTTGTGCCCGTCCTGCAAGACGCCGTATGTGGCCGACGCCGCCACCTGCCGGCGCTTGGGCCTCGACGCCGCGGCCGCCCCCCGGTTGTTCAAGGCCCAGGGCTGCGAACAATGCCAGAAAGGCTATCGCGGACGCTTCGGCATCTATGAGCTGGTGAGTGTCAGCGCTGCCCTGTCGCAGCTGATTCACCAGGGCGCCACCGAGCAGGCGCTGGCCGCGGAGGCGCGCAAAACCTCCCGCAGCCTGTTCCAGGACGGTCGTCAACGAGTGCTGGAAGGCCTGACCAGTGTCGATGAACTGCTGCGCATCACCCAGGAGGATTAGCGCCATGCCGACCTTCGACTATCGGGCCGAAGACCTCCAGGGTCGACGCTGCAAGGGCCGCGTGGAGGCCGATAGCCCCCGCCATGCTCGGCAATTGCTGCGCGAGCGCGGCTTGCTGCCCAGCGAACTGGCTGAAGCCAGGGAACCGCGAACCCTGGGTGGGCGCCAGGCTGGGGGGCGTTTGAGCCCGGCGGATCTGGCATTGCTGACGTTGCAACTGTCCACCCTGATCCAGGCCGGCCTGCCCCTTGAGGAATCGCTGGGGGCGGTGGCGCAACAGAGCCAGAAGCGCCGTGTTGCCCACCTGCTGGCGGCGGTGCGCAGCCGGGTGATGGAGGGCCACGCGCTGGCGACGGCACTGAAGGACTTTCCCCAGGCGTTCCCCGAGCTGTTCTGCGCCACGGTCGCGGCGGGTGAGCAATCCGGTCACCTGGGGCAGGTGTTGGAACAGCTGGCGAGCTACACCCAGGCGCGCCAGGCCTCGCGCCAGCGCATTCAATTGGCGTTGGTGTACCCACTGATCCTGATGCTGGCCTGCGTCGCGATTGTCGCCTTCCTGCTGGGCTACGTGGTGCCGGACGTGGTGAAGATTTTCATCGACAGCGGTCAGCCGTTGCCCTGGCTGACCCAGGCGCTGATCGCTGTGAGCGATGGCTTGCGCCGCCATGGCCTGCTGCTGCTCGGTGCCCTGGCCGGGCTGTTCGGGCTGTGGCGCTGGAGCCTGCGCCAACCGGCCTGGCGCCTGCGCTGGCACCGTTTGCTGCTGCGGCTGCCGCTGCTGGGCGAAGTGCTGCGGGCGATGGAAGCGGCGCGATTCGCCAGCACCTTGGCGATCCTGAGCAAAAGCGCGGTGCCCCTGGTGGACGCCCTGCACATCGCCGCGCAGGTGATCGGCAACCTGACGATCCGCGCCCGCATGGCCGACGTCGCCCGTTCGGTCCGCGAGGGCGGAACCCTGACCCGTGGCCTGGAGCAGGGCGGTGATATCCCGCCGCTGATGCTGCACATGATCGCCAGCGGCGAACGGGTCGGCGAACTCGAAAACATGTTGGCCCGGGCCGCCGAACAACAAGAAACCAGCCTCGCGGCGCGCATCGCGCTGGTGGTGAGCCTTTTCGAACCGGCCATGTTGGTGCTGATGGGCGGCGTCGTGCTGCTGATCGTCATGGCCATCCTCCTACCGATCTTGAGCCTCAACCAATTGGTGAATTGACCGATGAAACTCCAAAGCAACCGACCTGCACGCCATCAACAACGCGGCTTTACTCTGATTGAAATCATGGTGGTGGTGGTCATCATTGGCGTGCTGGGCGCCATCGTGGTGCCGCAGTTCATGAGCCGACCCGACCAGGCCAAGGTCACGGCCGCCCGCACCGATCTCCAGGCGATCGCCACGGCCCTGGAAATGTACCGCCTCGACAACTTCCAGTACCCCTCGACCCAACAAGGCCTGGAGGCGTTGAGTAAGCGCCCGTCCGGTACCCCCGCAGCCAGGAACTGGAACCCCCAGGGTTATCTGAAAAGCTTGCCAGTCGACCCTTGGGGCACGCCCTACCAGTATCTCAATCCCGGGCACAAATCCGTCGATGGCAGCTATGACCTCTACTCCCTGGGCGCCGACGGCGTGTTGGGTGGTGAAGGGATGGCGGCCGACATCGGCAATTGGGCCGAGTGAACATGCAGCGTCGTTGCCGGGGCTTCACTTTGCTGGAGCTGATGGTCGTCATCGTCTTGATCGGCGTCCTGGCGGGCATGGTCCGCTTCGCCACGGGGCCGAGCCCGGCGCGTGAGGCGCGACAGCAGGCCCGGGACTTCGTCGCGGTGGTGCAGCAGTTGCGCGAACGGGCGGTGTTGGACGGGCAGGAATACGGTGTGCGCGTGCAGCCTGACGGTTATCAGGCGTTGCGGCTCGAAGCCCAGGACTGGACGGCGGTGTCGGCGTCGCATCGATTGCCCAAGGGGTTGACGCTTGGCTTGGAGCAGGACGGTCATGTCCTGCGCCTCGACCACGTTCAAGGCCCCCCCCAGTTGCTGATACTCAGCAGTGACGAGACTAGCCCGTTCAGGCTGCTCATCAACGTCGCTGGGCAGACGATTGCCCGGGTGTCGAGCGATGGTCTGGCGGAGCCGCTGATCGATGAGTAACGCGCGCAGGCAGGCCGCTGGTTGCCGGGGTTTCACGCTGTTGGAAGTCATGATTGCCCTGGCGATTTTCGCGACGCTGGCGGCGGCCGTGCTTTCGGCCAGCCAGTTCGTGCTCAAGCAAAGCGCGGGGCTTGAGGATCGTCTGTTCGGCGCCTGGCTGGCGGACAATCAACTGAGCGAACTGCGCCTGCAAGCCCTCACGCCGCCCGGGCAACAGCGACTGAGCCGACACCTGGATCGCCGCGATTGGGTCTTGCAACAGCGCATCGCCCCGGCCCGTGATGGGCGCCTCTTGCAAGTCGAGATCCAGGTCAGCCGCGTCGACAGCGCGACCGCCGCGCACCGCACCATCGGGTGGATCCGCAACCGCCATGAATAAGCAATCGGGTTTCACTTTGTTGGAGCTGGTCATCGCCATCGCCATTTTTGCCTTGCTCGGCCTGGCCAGTTGGCGGTTGTTCGATGGGGTCGTGCGGACCCAGCAGGGAGCCGGTCAGCATGAACGCGACATCAGGGCCTTGCAGCGTGCTGTCGGCGTGATCGAACGAGATGTGTGGCAGGCGGTTGTCGACTCGGTCGTGCTCGCCCCCGGGCATTTGCAGTTGCAGCGCAGTCATTGGCGCAACCCGCTGGACCAGCCTCGCAGCGAACGGCAAACGGTGAGCTATCGACTCAAGGCCGGCGTGTTATGGCGCGAGAGTGTCGGCGAAGGCATGACGCTTGTGCAGCGGCAGAAATTGCTCGACGACGTCCATTCCCTGAGCTGGCGCGTGTTCGACCGGCAACGGGGCTGGCACCGCGAAACCGCGAGCGGCACCGCGCCGCTGGCGTTGGAGTTGATCGTGTCGGCGGGGCGTTTCGAACAAATCCGTCGAGTGCTGCTGTTGCCGGAGGCGTTGCCATGAAGCGCCAACGCGGCGTGGCGTTGATCAGCGTGCTGCTGGTGCTGAGCCTGGCCTTGCTGCTGGTCGGTGGCCTGTTGCGCAGTCATCGCCTGTTGTTGCACAGCAGCGCGCAGCAACTGCAACAGGTCCAGTTGCGGCAATTGGGATTGGCTGGGGAAGACTGGGCGCGGGTGGTGTTGGAAAACAGTGGGATAACGCCGTCCGGGCCCGTTGACCTGAGCCAGGATTGGGCCCGGCTCGAACCCGTGTTGGAAGTGGATGGTGCCGAGCTGCACATCGGTATCGAGGATTTGTCCGGGCGCCTGAATCTCAACGGGCTGCTGGCCCTGGGTCAAATCGACCAGGTTACCCTCGGTCGCTGGACCCGCCTGCTGGCCCTGCTGGATCTGCCGCCGATGGTGTTGCCCCAGGTGGGGCCGGTGCAGGAGTTGAGTCAGCTGCGCCTGTTACCGGGCATCGACGGCCAGACGTTGCGGCGCCTGGAGCCTTGGGTGGTGTTGCTGCCCAAGGATGCGCGGCTGAACGTCAATACCGCTCCACAGCGCGTGCTGATGACCCTCGATGGCATGGAAGCCGGGCCTGCCCAGGCGTTGGTCAACCAGCGTCGCCACGCGCCCTATGCCAGCGCGCAGGCGTTTACCAACGACCCGTTGCTGTCCGGCGTGGGCCTCAACAGCCATGGGCTGGGGGTGGGCAGTCGCTGGTTTCGCATCACCGTGAGCGTGATTCATGCCGACAGCCGTCTGCGCCTGGCCTCGGATATCGAGCGTGATTCTGTCAGTGGACGCTGGACGGTTCGTCAGCGACGTTTCTTACCCTTCAGCCCCAGTGAGCTTCCTTGATGAAAACCTGGCTTTACCTGACAGCCGAGGGCCTGGCCGCGTCTTGCGCCAACTGGCCATGCTGCGTGTGGTCGCCCACCGGCGAGCGTCGTCGCTTGCCGTTGCATGAGGCGGCCGGCGAGTTGAGCGGACGGCCCGTCGATGTGCTGTTGCCGATGGAAATGTGCAGTTGGTTGCGCAGCGATCCGTGGCCCTCTCGACGCCAGCCCCGGCCCCAGGCCCTGGCATTCGCCATCGAAGAACAACTGAGTGAAAACCTGGAGGCGCTGCACATCGGCATCGGCCCGCGGGACCGTCAGCACCGCTATCCGCTGATGGTGACGGAGCGGGCGCGGTTCCAGGCACTGTTGGCGTTGCTGGCCGAGCATGGCATCGATACGCGGGCGGTGCATGTCGATGCCGACCTGCTTGCTGAGGACCAGGCATTGGGCGTGCGCTGGTTCGGGCGTTGGTTGTTGGGTGGAGGGTTGCCTGCGCGGGTGGCGTTGTCGGCGCGGGCCTTGACGGCGCTGAAGCCCGGTTTGCCCGAGGACATTCACTGGCTGGACGAAGAGCGCGATTGCCTGGGTATCGATGAATGGCTGCTGAACGCGGATGGGCGTCCCATCGACCTGTTGCAAGGGGAGTTCCGGCGACGCCGCCGACCGTTGCCATGGCGTGGCGTTTCGGCGGTGGCACTGGGCATGTTGCTGCTCACCTGGGTCTTCAGCGAAGCCCGTGTGCGTTTTCTTGAAAGCGAAACCCGGCGTTTGTATGCCCAGAGTGAGCAGCGGTTCAGGTCGCTGTATCCCGGGCAGGAGCGGATCGTCGACCTGGCGGCGCAGTTCCAGGCATTGCAGAGTCGGCGCGGGCAAAGCCACGACACCCAGGTCGCGCGTCTGACCCGTCTGACCGAGCAGGTCATTGGTGCCAGCAATGTCGAGGTGCAGCGCATCGATTTTCGCGAAGGCGAAGGTTGGAAAATCCAGCTGACGGCGAACAGTTTCGTCGAGCTTGAACAGTTGCGTGAGCGCGGGCAGCAAAACGGATTGCCCGTCACCCTGGGCAGCGCCAGTAAGCAGAGCAACCGCGTGCAGGCCATCCTCACACTGGAGAACAGTTGATGAACGTTAGTGGATGGCGGGTCTTGAAACAGACTTGGGGAAGCCTGTCGCGCCGAGAACAAGGGATGTTGCTGGGGCTTGCCGGGGCGTTGTCGGTGGCGCTGGCCTACACGGTGATTTGGCAACCAACCCGGCAGCGGTTGGAGGTTGCCGAACGACAGCATCGTCAGCAGGTTGAACTGAGTGCCCGGATCCAGCGCGCGGAACCTACCCGGGATATGACTGCCGCCACAGGGCCCTTGTCGGTGCGCGTCAATGAAAGTGCGACAGCGGCGGGGTTGGACATGGCTGAAATGGAGGTCGACGGCGACTCGTTGCGACTCGCCGTCAGTGGTGATGCGAGTGCGTTGCTTCGTTGGTTGGATCAACAAGAGCGAGAGGGCGCGGTGCTGCGGTCGCTGACGCTGGAAGTGGAGAATGGTGTGTTGGGCGCGCGGGCGGTTTTGCGTCAATGACACGCAGCGGTTTTGACCAGGGAATGAGAGGCCTTTGTGGGATGGTGGGAGTGTGTCAGCGACATGCTTCCCCAGAGGGCACACAGGGTCTTGGGGTGCACAGGCCTCTGTGGCGAGGGAGCTTGCTCCCGCTCGGCTGCGCAGCAGTCGTAAATCGGTTTGCAGGGTTCACCTGTTGCATCGCGGTGTCTGGTTTTGGGGCGGCTGCGCCACCCAGCGGGAGCAAGCTCCCTCGCCACAAAGTACGTGGTCAGGCTCAAGTTTGGACCGGGCTTGCACGATGACTAGACCTGCACATTCCCCGGCAACAACGGCAATTTCGCCAGCTTCACCGCCACCCACAACGCAATCACCAACAAGCCACCGATGAACAGGCCGATCCCGTTCCAGCCGCCCAGGTGCCACGCCACGCCGCCCGCCGTACCTGCCACGCTGGATCCGGCGTAGTAGCTGAACAGATAAAGCGACGAGGCCTGGCCCTTGGCCTTGAGGGCGCGGCGGCCGATCCAACTGCTGGCGACCGAGTGGGCGCCGAAGAAGCCGAAGGTGAACACCAGCATGCCCAGGATTACCAGCCACAGCGGCGTGGCCATGGTCAGCACGAGGCCGGCCAGCATCAGCGCGATGGTTGCCCAGAGCATTTTGCGACGACCGAGTTTGTCCGCCAGTGCGCCGACTTTGGCCGAGCTGTAGATGCCCGACAGGTACACCACCGACAGCAACCCGACGAAGGCCTGGTCCAGGTGATAGGGCTCGGCCAGCAGGCGGTAGCCGATGTAGTTGAACAGCGTCACGAACGCGCCCATCAGCACGAAGGCTTCGAGAAACAGCAGCGGCAACCCGGCATCGCGAAAGTGCAGGGTGAAACCATCCAGCAGGCTGCGTGGGTGCAGCGAACGGGGACGGAAGTTGCGTGACTCGGGAAGGATCCGCCAGAACACCGCCGCCGCGATCAGTGCCAGGCCGCCAATCACCAGCATCGCGGTGTGCCAGCTGACGAAGTCGATCAAGACGCCGGTGATCAGGCGTCCGCACATGCCGCCAATGGCGTTGCCAGCGATATACAACCCCATCGCCAGGCCGATGTGCTTGGGGTGAATCTCTTCGCTCAGGTACGTCATCGCCACCGCTGCCAACCCGCTCAACGACAGCCCCACCAAGGCGCGCAGCAGCAGGACGCCTTCCCAGGTCGGCATCATCGCGCTGGCAATCGTGCACATCGAGGCGGCGAACAGCGCCGTGACCATCACCGATTTGCGGCCGATGCGGTCGGAAATCGGGCCCGTGATCAACAGACCGATGGCGAGCAGGCCGGTCGCCACCGACAGGATCAGGCTGCTCTGCGCCGCGTTGATGGAAAACTCCCTGGATAGCAGCGGCATCATCGGTTGCACGCAATACAACAGGGCGAAGGTCGCAAAGCCACCGCAGAACAGCGCCATCACCGTACGCATGAACAGCGGGGTGCCTTTTTCGATGTAGATGTCGTTCCGTTCGGCGCCGACATTATCGGCAGGAGGTGGGATTTCATGGGCCAGGGGAGCGACGGCAGTTTTCACGGTGGACCTCGCAAGGGCACGATCAGGCAGGCAATGAAAAAAGCATATAGCCCGCTAATGTTTCTATCCAATATATTATTCGACCTGTTTAAGACGTTTAACGACCTATTGGATGGCCCATGGAACTGCGTCACTTGCGTTACTTCATCGCCGTTGCCGAAGAACTGCATTTCGGCCGCGCCGCGCTGGCCCTGGGCATCTCCCAGCCGCCGTTGAGCCAGCAGATCCAGGCACTGGAACAGGAGATTGGCGCACGGTTGTTCGAGCGGACCAATCGTCGGGTCGAATTGAGCGAAGCCGGGCGGTTGTTCCTTGAAGAAGCGCGACGGGTGTTGGTCCAGGTCGACAAGGCCGCCGACGTGGCCCGCCGTGCGCAACTGGGGGAACTGGGCGAGCTGAAAATCGGCTTCACCTCCTCGGCACCGTTCAATTCCACCATTCCCCAGGCGATTTTTTCATTCCGGCAACGCTTCCCGGCGGTGCACCTGAACCTGCGGGAAATGAGCAGCACCCAAGTGGCCGACGCACTGCTCGACGAAGTGATCGAGGTGGGCATCATGCGACCCTTGCCGCTGCCCGACACCTTGACGGAAATCGAACTCAGCCGCGAACCGCTGGTGGCCGTGCTCAGCGCCAAGCATCCCCTGGCCCAGGGCAATGAAGACGGCCTTTTTCTCTCGGCCTTGGCCCAGGAACCGTTCGTGTTTTTCCCCCGCAGCTACGGCAGCGGCCTCTACGCCCAACTCCTGAGCCTGGCCCGTGACGCCGGCTTCAGCCCGCATTTCGCCCAGGAGGCCGGCGAAGCCATGACCATCATTGGCTTGGTCGCGGCGGGGCTGGGCGTCTCGGTACTGCCGGCGTCCTACCAGCGCATGCGTATCGACGGGGTGGTCTATCGACCGCTGCTCGACCCGGCGGCGGTGTCGGCGGTGTGGCTGGTACAGCGCAAGGATCAGCGTTCGCCGATGGCGGCGGCGTTTGTGGCGTTGTTGACCGATGGGGTGGAGTTATCCAGTGGTTAGTGTCGGCGCGGAGGATACTTGCCTGACCCGCAACGCCGGCTTCAGCCTGAATAGAAATTGCCGGGGACGAAGAAAGTCCTGTGGGAGCGAGCTTGCTCGCGATGGCGTTGGATCAGTCAATACTTAATCGGCTGAGAGGCTGCCATCGCGAGCAAGCTCGCTCCCACATTTTGGTTTCCAGTGTTCGCACTGCAATCTCAGCTAGCATCGATGCGGCTGAGATGTCCCGGCGTTTTTCAGAGAGTAATGGTCTTTTATCTCAATCCCCCCAGACTGTCGCAGGCCCGTTGACGTGATAGTCATAAAACCCTTGCAGCGTCCAGGTATCGCCCTGGCGTTCAAACGCGGCGCGCCATGCGCCTCGGCCGCCGCCGGGTGCCAGACGGGCCATGTCGTACCAGTAATACCGATTGATTCGCTTGGTCGTCACCCTGCCGGCGCGGATGTCATCCATGATTTCCAGCATCTTCGCCTGGGCTGTCTCGGGAAAGTTGGCGTATGACATCTGTGCTTCAGCCAGTGGGCCGATGTCTACCCTGAACTTGTCCGGCGCGGGTGTTGGCTCGGGTAAGGCAGGAGCGGTGGTGGCAGGTTGGGTGCCGGTCACTTTATGTGTGCGTGCCTGGGTTACGATTTCGATATCGAAGGGTTCATAGTGAGAGAGGGTATTCGTAAACTTTTTAATATCCTCCCCAGAGACCAACGTCATGTTTCGTTGTGTCTTGCCTCTGTTGGCGATCAGGTAGGGTATTCGATGATTCCTTATTTCTGTCAGCAATCCGGGTTTATGCCGGCGTACTTTCTCTTCCCTGAGGACGTCAATCAACTCGTTATAGTATTCGACTGAGGTCGTGTATTCCCTTCTGGCGGCGACGGCATCCGGCTCATCCCCTGGAAATAAGCTCGTTGCTTTGGCTTTCATTTGCGCATCGGCGGCTTTTATCATCTGCACGGTGTCTCTCGCTATTTTTTCTATGGCTAGCTTTTTTTTCCTTGTCTGGGGGTGTAGGCCAGGAATACGGCACCGGTAATGTAATCGGTGATGACTGTTGTATTGACCTGAATCCGGTCGCTGCTGAAGAACTGGTTTTTGTGGGTCAGTACCGTGTCATAAATTTTTATTTTTTGAGTGACGGTAATTTGCACGCCGCGTACTTTCCTTTCTATGGAAGTGCTACTGAGGGTGACGATGCTCCAGGTTTTCATCTTGTCCAGCAGGTTGCCATACGCCGTTTCATATTGAGTCGAAAAAGTCAGGTATCCCTGACTCAGGTCGGATATCCGCGAGCGATAAGTTTCTATATCGGGCGCGTCTATCTCCGCCATACTTTCGCGAAGGATGCGTTCGGCCAGTTCATCGGGCATCGAATGGAAAATACGCTCTGCTGTAGTGGCCGCATCGGCGTAGCGATAGCGATTCTTGACCAGCACGCCCTCTATCAACGCGTTGAGTGTTGTCTGTCGTGGGGTTTCCGGGGTCCAGCCGAACAGGCTGTGTACAGGGCCGCCACCGCGCAACCATAGCGGTTCTTCAACTTTCCATTGACCGTTCTCCCAAGTCACCGTTCGTTGGTGCGTGCGGTTGTTTGGCGCGTAGATAATTCTTTCGCCGCCCTGCATCTGCGTCTTGTAGTAATCCTTGCCCAACTTCAGATACTCCTGTCCGCTGGCGTCGCTGTAGCGGTTGCGCCCCTCGGGCACCAACCCCTTGCCGTCAAAGCGCTTGAGAGCGAACGGTTCCAGGTTCGGGTCCGGCATGCGGGGCAGGGTCGATAGCGCCGGGCGTGCCTGGCTCCGACGGCGGCCGGCGCGGGCCATGATCAAGTCCTGCCCGGCCTCGGCCAGGACCTCCCCCAACCCAGCGATAAAATCATGGGTCCACTGATGGAGACTGCCGCCCTCGATGTCTATCGCCGATACCGCGGCGCCCGCGGTCATGGTCGGCAGGATCGCACGCCCCAATAGACCGCCCAGCCGACCGACCGGGAACATCGACATCGCACCCGTCAGCAGCATGACGGCGCTGCGGCGTCCCTCCTGCGCGGAGGCGCTGTCGCGCTCGGCATGGGTTACCGTCAACATTTCCACCGCCTTGATCCCATGGGCGATTTGCGTCTCGTGCAACGCGTTGAACAAATCCCCCTCGACCACGGGCGAAGCGATGGTCTTCGCGAAATCATCCTGTGCCCGGTCCTTGGCCCACGCGAAGACAGACTGTGTGACTTTCTTGATTTTTTCCTCGCGCGTCAGATCCTCCGAAGTCGGCACCAGGCTGGCAAGTTGCTTGGCCTGTTCGAGCAGCGGCAGGTGCGAAATGAGCCAACGGATCATCTCCGATGTGGCGGTGAGTGTTTGCGCCAAGGTTATTTCCAACGCCCGCGCGCTTGGCGCATCCACTTCCCTGAACGTCTTGCCGTCGGGAGCGCCGGGTGTGTACAGCGTCAACGAGGGGCGGCTCGCCGTCCTCTTCACCCCAAACGCCAGCAACTCCTTCAGCACGCTGTCACCCCATTGCAGTTGACGGACCACCACCTCGTGCCCATTGACCTTGTCGCGCGTCGCCGCGGTCGGGCCGTCCAGCGCGGCCAGCACCAGCTTCAAGCCGGTATTGTCCCGGTCGTGCCTCAAGTCTCCCGAAATATGGGCAGCCCACACTTGGGCGCGCATCTGTTGCCCTTTCAGGACCATCCACTGCGCCTGGCCTTTCCGGGTCACACGTTGCAGCTCGGTCGGAAGCCGGGCGCCGATGTTCGCCCTTTCAATGACTTCCACAATTTGCGCGAAGCTCAGCGGCCCTTCCACGGTTGGGTGAGGGGCATTGCGTTCGTCGTGGGTCAGGTTGGACATCGCCCACTGCGTCAGGGAACGACGGTCATCGACGATTCCCCTCACGCTGCCTTGCGAAACCCCGGAGCCAAACGGCGAGCTACCCGTCGGAGCGTGGGGATCGACCACGGTTTTTCTGATGCTCAGGGACACGTCCTCAGGGTCGACCGGCGGGTATTTCGCCTCGATGACGTCGGCGAGCAGCTGACGGGTCCGCTCCCGGAGGGCGTCCGGGGTGGCCAGCGTCACCGGATCCGGCGGCGGGGGCAGATCCGTCAGGGTGTTGTGCAGAGCCTGGGTCGCCGCCCACCACGCCAGGCGATCACTGGCGGTGACGTGCGGGTTGTCGTGCAGCCAGTCATTGAGTCTCTTCAGATTTAGCCGCAATTCGCGCTCGGCCATGGCATTCGTCAGGTCCAGTTTGTGGCCGATGTCTGCCGCCACGTCGATCCTGTTCATCCAGGCGGTGATTTCTTCCGACGCTGCGGGACCGTCCAGCACGGCATTGCGCACGGCGGTTTTCTGCCCCGCCCGTAGCTCCGTGACCAGACGCGCGAAGAAGTGCTCGGTGACAGGCTCGGTGTCGACTTCATCCCCAGCGTCGCCGTCTTGCACCAGGTCGGCCTTGAGCGCCGCCAGCGTGTCATACAGTTGCAACGGCTGGCCCGGACGGTACAGCGCGGCACTTCCCGAATCGCTGGCGTTGTCATATCGCGACAAGGCCACGGCGCCCGACACCGGTACGCTGAGGCTCCACCGCTGGGGTGTAATCTCCAGGCTGAAGACCCCGGGCCGGACCCGTTCCGCCAACAGTGCACGAGACGCCGCGTCCGGTGCCGACAGTACATAGTCGGTCAGCGCCTGATGCATCTGCGGGCTCAATGCCATGTCCAGCCAATGTAGATTGGCCTGGGCCTTGAGTTGCCTGGCGAGTTCATCCGCTAGCCAGTCGCCGACGTTGCGGTCCTGGCTGAAGTCGGCCGGTGTGTGCCAGAACTCATCCAATGCGTGGGTGAGCAGGCGTTCATAAAGCGCCGGCATGGTGCTGATCAGCCGCTTGATTTCAGTTTTTACGGCGCGCTCGTTCAGGGCGACGGGCGCTGCGGTGGTGCTGTCCCGGCGGGTGACAATCTCGATGTTGTCCAGGTCACGGAGCAACGCGCCTGGATCGATCCTGCCGGCGACGGCCTGCAGCAAAAGCGTCTCCAGGAAGAGGATGTCCGTCACCGTCTTACGGGTCGCCGGGCCATCGGCTGTGCGCTGCGCAGGCGGGATCGCCTCTTCTCGCAGTGTGCGCACGGACAGCTCGTGCACCGTCACATTGCCGGCCAAGGCAGGGAAGGTTCTCCTGAACCAATAATCCAGGTGTTGCCTCATTACATGGGAAGGCCGTGGGATGGTGTTGTTCAGGCGAATCATGTGTTGTTGCGAAACCTTGAGCTGGCTGACCAGCGGGGCATCCGCCACCACGGCGCTGTCGGCCGACAGTAAGTCATGAGACGTTGTTAAGGGGGTGTGTTCCACTGCTTTCTTCCTGGAGGAATGTTGGCAGCACAACCTATTCAATAAAAGTTTGGGTGGGTGGTACATAGCTACCGCATGCAGGGAGGGGCGATAGGGTAAGAGCAATCAATGAGCGGCTAGGACGTGGGGCACTCGGCAATGTCTGTCAGTTAGTCGCAGAACCTGTGGGAGCGGGCTTGCTCGCGAAAGCGGTGTGTCAGACAACCTCAATGTTGACGGTCCCGCCGTCTTCGCGAGCAAGCCCGCTCCCACAGGGATTGCGCTTAACCGCCGGCATTAGGCGCCCTTGGGTCATTGAGTGATTGTGAAAAACGCCAGAATCGCCTCGCGGGTTGCCTGCGTTTGTTCCTCCAGCACCCAATGCCCGGTATCTACCAATATCAATGAGTGCGGTTGCGTCGCAATGTGCAAGGCCTGTTCGGCCAAGGTCTTTCCTCTCGAGTGGTCCCCGCCGATGGTGAGCAGTGGAGCAGTCAATTTGTTCTTGGAAAATTCCAGGTTGTCATTTGCATCCTGCTCTACCCAGGCGGAATAGAGCTTGAAGGCCGCCTCCATGCGTCCAGGCCGGGAGTAGTCTTGCACCAGCGCCTGTCGCACCTCGTGACTGACTTTAGCGTTGCGCGCGAGCACGAAGTCATCGAAGAACATGTCCAGGTAGGTTTTCTCTTGTCCTTGAATCAGGGCCAGGGCCGCTTTGCCAAAGAAACGAAAGTGCCATTTGCTGGTTATGCCGGCTGCTGCATCTCCGTTATAGGCAACTTCCCATCCGGGAATGCCCGGAATAAATCCATCCATCAACACCATGCGCCCGGTTTCAGCCGGATAAAGCGCCCCGTAGGCGTAGGCAATGATCAAGCCCATGTCATGGCCAATGATATCGACCTGCTTGATGTTCAAGAGGGTGACCAGTTCGTGCAGATCATGGGCCATGCTTTTTTTGTCGTAGCCACCGACTGAAATATCCGTTTCGCCAGCGCCGCGATAATCAGGAACGATGGGGGTAAAACCGGCATGCACCAACGCGCCCATCAATGGCTCCCAGCTACGCCAACTGCCTGGAAACCCATGCACCAGCAGGACCGGTTGTTTGCCATCACCGCTCATGAGGTAGTGGAGGCGAATACCGTTCACGGATACGTAGGCATGTGTAAATGTCGCGCCGTCGACAACAACGCTGTTTGGTTCCGTTGAAGGCAATGTGTCGTGCTGTTTGAGGGACATGGGGGGGCGGCCCGACCAGGCTATTGTGTTTATCAATTTTTTGTCCATGTTTGGAGCCAAAGTAATTTTATGGGCTGCGAATCACAGCTCATAAGGTCGAACGGTTTGATCGAGCGTCGACGTCTGGAAGCCTGAAGCTATTCCGAGCACTTTTGCTACTGTCAGAGTTGACAGTTCCGACAACAGGCAAAAAGTGCGGCTTCGATTGAGGGGGGCAGAAAAAGGGCGGAAGGATGGATGTTGCGTCAGGCGCCTGGACTGTAGGAAAACGCGCTTTTCTGGTTACGACACTTCCTATTCGCTCCAGATACCACGCCGCTGGGCTTGCGACTCGCCAGCGCTGCAACGTCTTATTCATCATTGCAAATCGTCCGGCTCAGTGCTCCTTCCCAGCGGCAAGGGGCGCAGCCTGAAGCCCATGAATAAGGTCCCTGGAAATGCACTCATCTTTGGATGCCCCTTACACCAACGAAATTTCCCGTGAATCTCTCCGTCATTTGGATGACTTGTACTTGGAGCCACGCCAACTGGAAGGTTACGGCGAAGAAGTCGCGGCATTCGTTAATCGACAAAAAGCATTCGTCGAAGCTCATCCACCCATCGCTATTTATCGAGTGGCCACCGAGGGCAGCCAGACGCGTAACGGCGGAACGATCCAGCAGGTGTCATCGTCGTTGACGTTCACCTTGGATAATGGCTGGAAAGTACGCGCCGCGCAGAAAGGCGACCAGGTGGTGTATGCCGATGGCAGCACGGCACGGATCATCACCGGCGCCGGGGAAGCCAATAGCAACATCGCGCTGGTTGGCAGTCGCTTGAGCAATGGCGACGAGATTATCAATACGCTTCAGCGACGATTCATGATCATCGTGCGTGAGGGCGTGCCGATGGCGGAGGATTTTTTGCCTGCGCTTCGGCTGGCCGAGGTTCATCGTTTGCACTCGAATGCGATGAGGGAGGACATCCAATGAACGAGGGGCTGCTGCGCAGCCCAGCGGGAGCAAGCTCCCTCGCCACAAGGTTCGTGCTTGGCACACGAATACCTGGTCACACCACCAAACCCTGTGGGAGCGAGCTTGCTCGCGATGACGGCAGTACAGCCAACATCACCGGTACTGACCTACCGCTATCGCGAGCAAGCTTGCTCCCACAGTGGGTCAAGGGTGTTGGCAATAGCTGGTCACACCACCAAACCCTGTGGGAGCGAGCTTGCTCGCGATGACGGCAGTACAGCCAGCATCACCGGTACTGACCTACCGCTATCGCGAGCAAGCTCGCTCCCACCGGAGGGGTGTGTAACTGACGGGTATTAATCGCCAGGGTTTCGTTAATTTTCCAAAGGGCGCTTTTTATTGCACCTTCGCCAAATCCCCCTTCAACGCAACGCCAGCCATGATCGCGCCCGCGTGGCATTCGTAGGTGGTGGGGTCTTTGCGTTCGTTGCTCTTGTAGAAGCTGACGATATTGGTGACAGCGTTGGCGCCGGCGTTCTTGGCGGCCTGGTGCAGGCTGATCAGGGCTGATTGCAGCACCCATTCGCAGGCCACTTCATCGGACTTGTTGAAGGCATTGGTTTTCTTGTTGGTCACGGCGCCGGGGCTGACCACGGTGACGTTGCCCGCCGGTTTGTTGCCGGCCAGGTAGAATTTCACGCTGCCGTCGATCTTGCCGGTGCGGATGGCTTCGGCGACAACCTTGTCAAACGGCAGGAACAGCGCGGTATCACGGGCCTGGCTGAGGCTTGGCAGGGTGCTGAGCAACAGCGCGGCGGTCACGGCGATTTTCTTCAACGACATCATGAGTCTCCTTGACGAGGGGTAACGGGGTTTTGAATCCGATTCAGTGCCAGCGGCGGAAGATCAGCGAGGTGTTGACCCCACCAAAGGCGAAATTGTTGTTCATCACGTATTCATGGCTCATCGGCCGGAATTCGTTGCGCAGGTAATCGAGCTGGCCGCACTGGGGGTCAACCTCATCGAGGTTGAAGGTGTGCACGTAGAGGTCGCGGTTCATCATTTCGATGCTGAACCAGGACTCCAACGCCCCGCAGGCACCCAGGGTGTGGCCGAGGAAACTCTTCTGCGAGCTGATGGGCATGTGCTCGCCAAACAGGCTGCTGGTGGCCAGGGTTTCGGCAATGTCACCCTGTTCGGTGGCGGTGCCGTGGCCGTTGACGTAGCCGATGGCCGAGGGTTCGAGGCCGGCATCTTCCAGGGCCAGTTCCATGGCCCGGCGCATGGTGACCAGCTCAGGGCGGGTGGCGTGCTGGCCGTCGGCGTTGCTGCCGAAGCCGACGATTTCGGCATGAATCCGTGCGCCACGGGCCAGGGCGTGTTCCAGTTCTTCAAGCACGAGCATGCCGGCGCCTTCGCCGATCACCAGGCCATCGCGGCCTTTGTCGTAGGGGCGCGGGCTGGTTTGCGGCGCGTCGTTTTTCAGGCTGGTGGCGTAGAGCGCATCGAAGACCATCGCTTCGGTCGGGCACAGTTCTTCCGCCCCGCCGGCGAGCATCAACGGCAGGCGCCCGAACTTGATGGCCTCGTAGGCATAGCCGATGCCGTGGCTGCCGCTGGTGCAGGCACTGGAAGTGGGGATCAGGCGTCCGGTCAGCCCGAAGAAGATGCTGATGTTGGCCGCCGTGGTGTGGGGCATCATGCGTACGTAGGAGTTGGCGTTCAGGCCTTCTGCCACGCTGTTGAGCAACATGTTGCCGAACGCCTTGATCTCATCGGTGCTGCCGGTGGACGAACCGCAGGACACGCCCATGCGCCCGTCCTTGATCGATTCGTCGCCCAGCAGGCCGGCGTCGGCCAGGGCCTGTTCCGCCGACGCGACCGCCAGGCGCGAGACCCGGCCCATGCTGCGCAATTGCTTGCGGGTCCAGTGGGCCGGGACCTGGAAGTCGTCGATGGGGCCGGCCAGGCGCGTGTTCAGCTCGGTGAAACGGTCCCACTCATCCATGCGACGGATGCCGCTGCGGTTGGCGGCGAAGTTGGCGGCGATGGTCTCCCAGTCGCTGCCTATGGAGGTGATGCCGGCCATGCCAGTGACGACAACGCGCTTCATCAGCACAAGCCTCCGTTGACGGCCAGGACCTGCCGGGTGATGTAGCCGGCTTCGGCGGACATCAGGAAGTTCACTGCACCAGCCACTTCTTCCGGGGTGCCCATGCGCTGGGCGGGGATCATTTTCATCAGTTCTTCCACGGGTACGTTTTCATCGAGCATGGCGGTGTCGATCAACCCCGGCGCGACGCAATTGACGGTGATCTTGCGCTTGCCCAGCTCGATTGCCAACGCCTTGGCCGCGCCGATCAAACCGGCCTTCGAAGCACTGTAGTTGACCTGGCCGCGATTGCCGATCAGCCCGGAAACCGATGTGATGCAGACGATCCGCCCGGCGGCACGACGACGGATCATCGGCATCATCACCGGGTGCAGCACGTTGTAGAAACCGTCGAGGTTGGTGCGCATCACCACGTCCCAGTCGTCCTCGCTCAGGGCCGGGAAGGCGCCATCGCGGGTCAGGCCGGCATTGAGCACCACGCCGTAATAGGCGCCGTGGGTTTCGACATCGGCTTCGAGAATGGCCTTGCAGGCGGCGCGGTCAGATACGTCGAACTGCAGCACCCGGGCGTTGCGGCCCAGGGCCTGGATTTGTGCCTGGACTGTTTCGGCCTCGGCACGGCCGCTGCGGCAGTGCAGCACGATGTCGTGCCCGGCCTGGGCCAGGCGCAGGGCGATGGCGCGGCCGATGCCACGGCTGGAGCCGGTGACCAGTACTGATTCAGTCATGACGGGTTTCCTGTTGCGGACGATTCATGAAGGTAGTGGGCGGCCTGGGGTGGACGGAATACATTGAGCCGGGCCGTGGCATGGATGCCGGGGGCGTGGATGTGGCATTCGAACACGCCCATGCCGTTGTCGTCTTCCAGGGAGCGCACGCCATGGATGCTCAGCTCGGTGCCGGCGGGAAAACAGTCGACGTTGCATTCGAACTTGCGGGTGCCGAGCAGAAAGCCCAGCTCCACGGCATCGCCGCGTCGGCGGGCGTGGCAACCAGCGAACGCCGCGACACTTTGGGCCATCAGCTCGATGCCGACCCAGGCCGGCAGCGCGCCGTCGTCGCGGTTGAACAAACCACCGGGCTTGACGGTGGTGTGGGTATGGATCTGTTCGTCATCGAACGACAGGATCCGGTCGATGAGGATCATGTCGCCGGCATGGGGCAGCAGTTCGGCGAGCGGCCAGTCAATCATGGGGCGTCTCCGATAATCAGGCTGACGTTATTGCCACCGAAAGCAAATGAATTGCTCATCAGGCGGCGCGGGGTGGCCGGGTTCAGGCGGGTGTTGGCGCTGACCCAGTCCAGTGCTGGCAGGGCAGGATCGGCCTGGCCGTCCCAGACGTGCGGCGGCAGGGCCTGGGCAGGGTTTTCCGCGCTCAGGGCCAGCCAGCAGAACGCCGCCTCCAGCGCCCCGGCCGCGCCGAGGGTATGACCGGTCATGGGCTTGGTGGAGGAGCAGGGCACACCCGCCGGGAACAGCCCGGCCACGGCCTGGCTTTCCATGGCGTCGTTGTGTTGCGTGGCGGTGCCGTGCAGGTTCAGGTAGTCGATCTGGCGGGCGTCGAGGCCGGCGCAGCGCAGGGCTTTTTCCATGGCCTGGCGCGCGCCGCGACCGCTGGGTTCGGGCGCCGAGATATGGTGGGCATCGGAACTGGCGCCGTCGCCGAGCAAGGCAATCGGTGTTCCCTCGCCTGGCGTCTTGCTCATGAGAAACAGCACCGCCGCTTCGCCAATGTTGATGCCGCTGCGGTTCACCGAGAACGGATTACAGCGTTCGTTCGACACCGCTTCCAACGCGGAAAAACCGTTGAGGGTCAGTTTGCACAGGCTGTCCACGCCGCCGCACAGCACGGCATCGCACAGGCCCAGGTCCAACAGGCGCCGGGCGCTCATCAAGGCCCGGGCGCTGGAGGTGCAAGCGGTGGAAATCACGTAGGACGGGCCACTGAGGCCGAGCCAGTCGGAAAGAAAGTTGGCCGGCGCGCTGAGTTCCTGCTGCTGATAGTCGTAGCCGTCGGGGAAGCGCTGCTCACGCAAGTAGTGGGCAATGCCCTGGCTGGCCTCATCGATGCCCGACGTGCTGGTGCCCAGGACGATGCCGATGCGGGCGTGACCGTAGGCTTGGATGGCTTGGTCGATCTCGGCGCGAATCTGCAGCCCCGCTTCCAACAGCAGTTGATTATTGCGACTGCGTTGCGCCGCCAGGGCTGGCGGGATGGGCGCGAGCTCACCCGACACCGCAGCGACCGGCAAGGCCCGTTCGGCCACCCAGCCATCCTCGCTGCGCACGCCCGAGCAGTCGCCGGCAAACAGGTTGCGTGCGACGGTGTGCTTGTCGCGGCCCAGGGCGCAGATCACCCCGAGGGCATTCAGGTAGGCGGTCATGGGGCGTTCTCGGTCAACGGTGTGATGCGGTAGCGGGGGCCTTGGGGCAGGCTCATTTCAAAATCCAGCGGCTGCGTGTAGCGCACCTGCCAACGATTATCGAGGGTCCGTTGCGATGCCTGTTTCCGGGCCGCCGGATAGTTGCCGGACAGCTCGCCTTCGGGGGTCAGGGCGAACAACAGCGCGGCGAACAACTCCCGGGCTTCGGCATTGGGCGGCAGCAGACCGTCGGCCTGCCACTGGCCGTCGACCAGGCGCTGGCGGGCCACGGGAATGCCCAGCGGGTCCATCATCGACCAACGGATGCCGGCGTCTTCGCGCTGGATCACCAGCAACCAGTCCTGGCGTTGGCCGGCCAGTGTCCGCTCGACGTGCAATTGCATCGGCAACGCCAGGGTCGGCGTGCGGGCGGGCAGCGGCGCCTGGCTGGCGCAGGCACTGAGCAGCAACACACAGGCGATCAGCAGGCCACGGATCATCCGACAGCCCCTTCGTGAGGCTTGCGCGCCACCACGTTGACCAGGGTTTCCTCACGCTCGCCAAAGGGCTTGGGCCGACGCAGGCCGAAGCGCTCCAGCAGGCCGAAATCCTTGGCACGGCTCCACCACAGGTACGGGTAGGACACGTTGCGGTCTTCGAACTGGAACCCTTGAGCGCGGATCATCTGCAGGTACTGCGCGGCACTTTTCTGCACGTGCATGGGATGGCGGAACAGCCAGCGGATCACCCAGGTATCGATGTAGGCTTCGGTGGATTCGGCGAACAGCAAATAGCCGCCGGGCTTGAGTACGCGGTAGAACTCGGCGAGGGCTTTTTCCTGCTCCACCAGGTGATGGAACGTCTGGTGGCAGAACAGCAGGTCGACGCTGGCATCCGGCACCGCCAAGGTCGCGCAGTCGCTGCCGATCAGTTCCACGGCCATGCCTTGGCGCGTGGCTTCCTCCCGGCTCAGGTCGAGGCTGTGGGGGTCGGCATCCACGCCGATCAGGCGGTGTGGCGCGAACACCTGGCGCAGGTACTGGAACGACTTGCCCTGGCCGCAGCCGGCATCCAGCAGCACCGGGTTGGCCGGCAGAGGGCTGCTGAACAGGCTGCGCAAGTCGTTGATCGCCACCCGCAACACGTGGTGCTGCCAGGTGTGGCTGCGCAGGAACCAGAAGCCGAAGCGGGTTTCTTCGACGTAGTTGTCGCTCAGGTAGCTCATGGCTGCTGACTCGGCGCCGGGCTCGCGCAGATCTCCGAGAGCATGCGCAGGCGCCGCTTGGGTTCACTGACGAACGGGTTGCGCTGGTCCCAGGCGTAGCCAGCCAGGATCGAGCTGATCATGCGTCGGATGTCGTCCGAGCCTTCGGTGTAGAAAATCACGTCCTGGAAGGTGCCGGCGTACCAGCCCTCGACATAGCAGCGGAAGGTGTCGACGCCGCGCTTGAGCGGTTCGGCAAACTCGCTTTGCCAATCCACGCTTTCACCTTGCAACTGACGGTGGAGCACGTCGGCGGCCATGCTCGCCGAGCGCATGGCAATGGTCACGCCGGAGGAAAACACCGGGTCGAGAAATTCCGCGGCGTTGCCCAACAGGGCAAAGCCAGGGCCGTGCAGGGTCTTGACGTTGGCCGAGTAGCCGCCGATGGTCCGCGCCGGGGTGTCCCACACCGCGTTCTGCAGCACGCCGGCCAGGCTCGGGGTTTCGTCGATGAAACCGCGCAGGCAGGCGTCGAGGTCGTCGGTGCGGCCGGCGAAATGTTCCGCCGCCGCGACCACGCCCACCGAGCAACGTCCGCCGCTGAACGGAATGGTCCAGAACCACACGTCGCGTTTGCTCGGGTGGGTGGTGATCAGAATCTTTTCCCGGTCGAACGTCGGGGCATCGATGCGATCCTCGATGTGCGTGAACACGGCCTGGCGCACCGGGAAGTTCGACGGCGCCTCCAGGTCCAGCAAGCGCGGCAGGACGCGACCGTAGCCGCTGGCATCAAGCACGAAGTCAGCTTGGACGCAGTACTCGCTGCCGTCTTCGCGCTGCACGCCCAGTCGTGGTTTGGCGAGGGTGAAGTCGGCACTGGCAATCGCCTGGCCGTAGCGGATCTCCACGCCTTGCAGGGCGGCCTGGTCGGCCAGCAACTTGTCGAAGTCGGCGCGCTGCACCTGGAAGGTCGTGGGCTTGCCGTTGCTGAAGGTATCGCCGAAATCGAAGGCGCTGTAGCGTTCGCCCCAGGCAAACGCGGCGCCGTTCTTGCGCTGGAACCCGGCGGCATTCACTGCGTCGAGCATGCCGGCTTCTTCAACGAAATCCAGGCAATGGGACAACAGGCTCTCACCGATGGAGAACCGTGGGAAATGCTGGCGCTCGATGACCAGCACATCGTGGCCCTTGCGCTTGAGCAGCGCAGCGGCGATGGCGCCGGAGGGGCCGGCACCGATGATGACGACCTGGCGATATTCCGTTTCAGTGACAGGCATTGGGGTTCCTTGAATATCCTTGGTCATCGTTGGTCTTCTTGAGCAGGTATAGGGTGTTCCTGGCGCCCGGCCCACGGCGCCAGCATGAAACTGAAGGCCAGCCCCAGGCTCACCGCCAGGCCGAAATTACTCACCGCCGGTGTGCTGGACAACGCCAGCAGGCCGAACGACAGCCAGGTGGTGACCGCCGCCAGCAAGGTGCCCAGTAGACTCACGGCAGCACCGCCGATCTGTTCGCGCATCAGGATCGCGTAATCGACACCGATGGCCGTCACCAGCAACAGGCCGAACAGGCTGAACAAGGTCAGTGGCTGCCCCAGCCAGCCGAGGCTCGCCAGGCTGCACAGCGCGGCCAACAATGGCAGGGCGACGATGCGCAAGGCCGCGCCGACACCGAAGGGCCAGATCAGCACCAGCACAATCAGCACGCAGGAGGCCAGTTTCAACTCGGCGGCGCTGACCTGCGTGGCGGCGAAGACCCGGTTCAGGTCGCCCAGGCGATCCACCAGTTGAACACCCGGCAGGTCCACGGCTTGCACGCGCAGCAGCGCGGCATCGTTCAAGCCTTGCAGGCTGATCATGGCGGCCACGCCTTGGGCGGTGGGGCCGAGCCAGAGCGTGCGGTAGGGTTCGGCCAGGGGGCCGGCCAGCGCGGCATCGATGTCTGCCACCGGCAGGGCCTGCAATTGCGCCAGCTCTGTTTGCAGCGCGGCGACCGGTACGCCCAGGTCCAGCAGTGGTTGCCAGAAGGCCGGCAACCGGGCCAGGGCCTCGCGTACTTTCTGCTGGTCGGCGGGCGTGCTCACCAGTTGGTTCAGCGACAGGTAGCCCTGGAGCTTGTCCAGGGCGATCAACTGATCCAATCGCTCGTTGAGCGCGGTCTGGCGCTCCAGCAGTTGGGGTTGATCGTCGGCGCGGATCAGGAAGAACTGACTGGTGGGCTGGAAGCCGGTGATGCGCGCGATGTCGCGGGCTTCGTCGGTGAGGTGCTGGGGCGTGCCGATCCACTGGCGGATGTCGTTTTTCGTGGTCAGGTGCCAGAGACCGCCCGCGCAGAAACTCAGCAACAACACCAGCAGCAGCGGCGTGGGCACCCGCGCCAACAATGCTTGGCGGGTCTGGAGCAGACATTCGCACAGCCGCAGCGGCCATTGGGCTGGACGCAGGTCTGCACCCTTGAGCAGCGCCGGCAACAGGCAGACCGCGGTCAAGTAGGCGCCAACCAGTCCGGCGGCGGAAAATAGCGCGATCTGGGTCAGGGCCGGGAACGGTGTCCAGGCCAGGGCCAAGTAGCCGATGCAGGTGGTCGCCAGGCTCAGGCTCAGCCCCGGTAGGGTCAGGCGCAAGGCCGGCCAGCTGCGCCAAGGCTTGAGGCTCCAGCTCTTGGACAGGTAGTGCAGGGGGTAGTCCACCGCGACGCCGATCAGGCTGGAACCCAGTACCAGGGTCATCACATGCATGCGCCCGAACAAGGCCACGCACGCCACGGCGCCGAACAGCATGCCCACCAGCACCGGCACGAACGCCAGCCACACGCGCAGGCGCCGGAAGGCCAGCAACAACAGCAGCAGGATGCCGACCGTCGCACCACCGCCGACCCAGGTGATTTCCCGCGACGCCTGTTGCTGGCCGCTGGCGGCGTACAGCAGGCCGCTGGCCGCCAGCAGTTGCCCTTGAGCCTGGCTCGCCAGGTCGCGGCTGTGTTGCAGCAGTTCGGCCACTTGCAGCGGCAGGTTCATGTCGAAGGCGTTGCCCTGGGCACGGGCCCGCAGCATCACCCAGCTTTTACCGTCGGCATCGGCGACCAAGGCCCCGCTACCGATGTCGAATTTTATCGCGCCGCGTTGGGGCTGGCTGTTCTGGATGCGCCCGGTCAGGCCCAGCCAATCGTCCTGGTTCGGCACCAGGCTGAAGCCGCTGAACGGGTCGAACAGGGCCTGCACCCGTTGCTGGATGAACGCCTGGGGCTGTTCGATCAATTGCTCCCGGTCCTCTGCCGAGAGCATCGCCAACCGCCCGTTGAGCAGTTGCGTGCGCAGCGCCGGCAAGTCGGCCTGCAGCGTCCACTGCACCTTGTCGAACAGGCCGCTGGCCTGCCATTGCTCGCCCAGGGTTTGCGCCAGGGTGATGGCTTGCTGGCGATCGGTGTGGCCGACCAGCACCAGCACCTCGCGGTTGAGCGGCTCCTGCATGCGCTGCTCGGCGGTGATCTCCAAGGCATCGGGAGACGTCCCCGGCACCAGTTCCATGAGATTGGCCGACAGCGGCGCGCCATTGCGCCATTGCCAACCGGCGAGCGCCAACACCGCCAGCAGCAGGATCAGGAACAGCCGGGGCAGCATCCGTTCACTCGGCAAAATCATGTTGCTCCGCTTCGCTCAACGGTTGCGCGCCGGTAGCGCCCTGCATGCGCAGCACGGTGCTGTCGCCCTGGGTCTCCAGCAGTTCGATGCGCTGGACCAGTTCGCCGCCGTCAATGTTGATCTGGTTGAAGACCTGCTTGAGCAGTACCGAGCGCGGGGTCAGGGTGAGTTTCCACTGTTGTGGTTCGCCCGACAGGCTCAGCTCGAAATCCCGTTGCAAGCCACTGCTGTCGCCCTGCAGAACCGCCAGGAACAGCCGGTTCTGCTCGGCGCCGGCGCTCTTGTTCGGCAGCATCTGCCAGGCATTGCCGTCCCGCCGGGCGATACCCTCGGCGGTGATGCGGTAGTCCTGTTGCAGCGGGGTTTGCAGCAGCCACAGCAGACCGTGGTTTTTCGCCAACACGAAGCGGCCCTTGCTGGTGAGGGGCTGGGGCAGGGCGCGCAGGTGTTTTTCCTGGATGAACTGTCCGTGGATTACTTCCGGGCGGGCCAGTTGGTCGCTCAGTTGTTGCAAGTCGAATGCCTGGGCCACAGGCGCCAGGCAGCACAGCAACAACCAGATAGCCAGGCGCTTCATGGCAGTTTCCTTTCAACGGCTTCGACAAAGACCCGGGGCGAGGCCAGCAGCATTTCGCGGCTGGCGACGTCCACCGCCACTTGCACCGAGCTGGCGCGGGTCAAGCGATCGCCCGTGGCTGCGTCGCTGATCAGGTAGTTGATCTTCAGCCGGTTTTCCCACTCCACCAGGCTCGCGCGCACGGTCAGGGCCTGGCCGAACACGGCGCTGCGCACGTAGCGAAGTTGCAGGTCGATGATCGGCCACGCATGGCCGGATTCGAGCATGTCGTTGTAGTTGTGGCCGATCAGGTCGAGCAGCGCACAGCGGGCCACTTCCAGGTATTTGACGTAGTGGCCGTGCCAGACCACGTTCATCGAATCGACGTCGAAAAACGGCACCACGATCTGCGTGTCGACGTGCAAAACACCTTGGCTACGCATGCAGCCTCCAGTGTTGCTCGGCGATGCGTTGCAGGCACAGGCGCAGTTCGCCTTCCAGGGCGCGGTCTTCGATCACAGGCGGGAAATCCTCGGCCAGTTGCTGGTGCATGGCGGCCAGGGCCGGCGGCAGCGGTCGCGCGTCTTCGGCGCGACTGCGCAGCCACACGCCCTGGTTGGCTGCCAGCAAGGTGGCGGCGGCGACTTGTTCGGTCAGTTCCAGCACGCGGATCGCGTCCCGGGCGGCGATGGTGCCCATGCTCACCTTGTCCTGGTTGTGGCACTCGGTGGAACGCGAGAACACGCTGGCCGGCATGGTGTTTTTCAGAGCCTCGGCGGTCCAGGCACTGGTGCCGATCTGCACGGCCTTGAAGCCATGGTTGAGCATCGCCCGCTCGGCGCTGGCGCCGGACAGGTTGCTGGGCAGGCCATGGTTGTAGCGCGCGTCCACCAGCAGCGCGAGCTGGCGATCCAGCAAGTCGGCGACGTTGGCCACCAGGTTCTTCAGGCTGTCCATGGCGAAGGCGATATGCCCGCCGTAGAAATGCCCGCCGTGGAGCACGCGCTCGGCTTCGGCGTCGATGATCGGGTTGTCGTTGGCACTGTTGAGTTCGGTTTCGATGAACGAACGCAGCCAGTTCAGGCTGTCCGCCAGTACGCCGAGCACGTGGGGCGCGCAGCGCAGGGAATAGCGATCCTGCAGACGATGCAGCGGCGCGGTCGGTGCGTCGATCGCCAGGTCCTTGCGCAGCCACGCGGCGACTTGCATCTGCCCCGGGTGTGGCTTGGCGGCGAACAGGCGTTCGTCGAAGTGTTCCGGGTTGCCTTGCAGGGCGACGACGTTCAGCGCGGTGATGCGGGTCGCCAGTTGCAGCAGGTAGTCGGCGCGGGCAAAAGCCAGGCAGGCCAGGCCGGTCATCACGGCGGTGCCGTTCATCAGCGCCAGAGCTTCCTTGGGCCGCAGCACCAGCGGCGTCCAGCCCAGTTCCCGGTGTACGTCGGCGGCCAGGCGCCGCTCGCCACGGAACATGACGTCTCGTTCACCGGACAGCGTGGCGGCGACGTAGGACAGCGGCGTCAGGTCGCCGCTGGCGCCCACCGAACCTTCTTCCGGAATCAGCGGCAGGATGTCGTGTTCGAGAAAGGCCTGTAGGCGTTCCAGCAGTTCTACCCGCACCCCCGACACACCGTGGCACAGCGACTGCAAACGCGCCGCCAGCACCGCACGGGTGGCCTGGGCGTCCAGCAGCTTGCCCAGGCCGCAGCCGTGGAACGTGTACAGGTGGCGCGGCAGGGCCTCGACGTGGTGCAGCGGCACGGCTACCACACAGGAGTCGCCATAGCCGGTGGTCACGCCATAGATCACGCCTTCCTTGTCCAGCAGGGAATCGAGGAATTGCGCACCCTTGGCAATGCGTTGGCGGAACGCCGGGTCGTCCTGCAATTGCGTCGGTGCCTGGCGGTTGGCCAGGGCCTGCACATCTTCAATGCGCAAGGGGCGTTCGCCGAAGGTTACCGGCTCAAGAGTGGGCATCGTCATCGGTCTTCCAGAAAGGGTAAAAGTTGAACCACTGTTGGGGCCCCTGGAGGCAATACTGCGCCAGGCGCTCGGCGTAGCGGGCGGCCCAGTGGGCGATCACTTGCTCGCGCTCGTTGCGTTTCCACGCCACGGCATCGGCGAAAGGTTCGAGCGTGACGCGATAGCGCCCCTCGTGCTTGAGGCACATCAGCAGGTTGACCGGGCATTTGAGCAGGCCGGCCAGCAGCCAGGGGCCTTGCGGAAATGCCGCCGGGTGGCCCATGAAGTCCACAGTCACGCTGCGTCCGCCGTGCAGCGGTACGCGGTCGCCGGCAATCGCCAGCCACTCGCCGCGCTCCAGGCGCTCGCTCAGTTGCAACATGATCACCGGGTTCAGCTCGCTGACCTGGATCAGTCGCAAGTGTGTGGCACCGGCCTCGCCCAGCAAACGGTTGAACTGCTCGGCGTGCTTGGTGTGCACCAGCACGTTCATGGTGACTTTCTCGCCCAGTTCGGCCAGTGCCCGGCACATCTCCAGGTTGCCCAGGTGCGCGCCCACCAGCATTTGTCCACGGGCATCGCGCAGGTGATTGCGCAGCAGCGCCGGGTCGACGATTTCGATCTGGTCGATGCTCAGCTTACCGTTCCAGACGTCGAGCTTGTCCAGCAGGGAATCGGCGAACGCCATGAACTGCCCGAACACCCGCCAGCGGGTCGGGCGCAGTTCGGGGCGTGCGCTCCAGTCGGCCAGGCGTTGCTGGTATTGCCAGGCGGCCTGGCGCGCGCTGCGGCCGAAAATGAAAAAGTACAGGACGATGCCGTACAGCACCGGGGTCAGCAGGCGCCGGCCGAGGACCTTGGCGGCGACCGCGGTGAGTTTCATCAGCCAGAAACTGCCGCGCTCCTGGCGGTCGGCCCAATGTTGCTTGTCTGCCTGCAGGCTCATGTCCGCCACCGTCGCCAGAGAATCAGGGGGAAACGCACGAGCATGCCGAAGAACAGCCGGGTGTGCATGCTGGAAATCAGCACGTTGTCGTGGAACAGGCGAAAGTGCGAAACCCCGTCTTGAGGGTAATGGACCCGGGTGTGCAGCCAGCGCATTGGCTGATTGCGCCAGGCCAGGCGCACCAGGATGTCCGAGTCGAAATCCATGCGCTTGCCGATGTTGGCCGAGTCGATCAGTGCCAGGACCGGTGCCAGGGGATAGACCCGAAAGCCGCACATCGAGTCGCGGATTTGCAGGGACAGGCTGTTGATCCAGACCATGACGTGGGTCAGGTAGCGTGCGTACAAGCGACCTTTCGGCACGCTGGCGTCGTAGTGCGGATACCCACAGATCACTGCGTCCGGGTGGGCACGGGATTGCTCGATGAAGGTCTTCACGTCGCCCAAATCGTGCTGTCCGTCGGCGTCCACCTGCAAGGCGTGGCTGAAACCCAGCCGCGATGCTTCGCGCAAGCCGGTCATCACCGCGCCGCCCTTGCCTTGGTTGACGGCCAGCCTGACCAGATGCACCTGATCGCCCTCGGCCAGCCGTTCCAGCACAGCGGCACACGCCGGGCTGCTGGCGTCATCCACCAGCACACAGGGCAGGCCGTTGGCGAGCAACGCCTGGACTACGGCCGAGATGGCGGTTTCGTGGTTGTAGACCGGGATGACGGCGCAGGGGTTATGCATATTCTGCTCCCTCCACGGTTTCACTGTGCACAACCTTCCTGTGGCGAGGGGATTTATCCCCGCTGGGTTGCGCAGCGACCCCAAATTCTGTGCAACGACACAGACTGATGGCGAGCGCTCCGCACTCGAGCGGGGCGGTGCGACGTTTCGCTAAATCCCCTCGCCACAGGAGCACCGCGGTGCAATCAGTCATCGGCCATCCCCAACACAATCCGCCCGCTGGAACAGGCCGCCGTGGCGTTGCGATAGGCAAAGTACAGCTTGCCGCGTTCGCGGTCGAAGCGCAGGTGCAGTTGGAGCTCATCGCCAGGGCGCACCAGTTGCTGGAATTTCAGCACTTCCATGCCGCCGAATCGGGGCGGCAGGTCCAGCAGTTGCTGGCCCAGGCTCAAGGCCCAGTCGACCTGCACCACGCCGGGCAATACCGGAGCGCAGGGGAAGTGGCCGCTGAAGTACGCAAGGTCAGGCGGCACGACCAGTCGCAGGTTCCATTCACCGTCGGTTTCGACCTGCTCCAACACTTCGGGGGCTTTGGGGCGTGGCGCCATCAGCAGCGCCTCGACTTCGGCCTGAGGCAGCTTGCCCTGGGCGTTGAGCGGCAACTGCCGCAGCCAGCGCCAGCGCCGTGGCAGAGCGAGGGTTTCGCAATGTTCGCTCAGGTGCCGGCGCAGGCCCTCGGTCACGGCGCGCCGGCCCTGGTTGCGCAAGGCCCGCAGGCCGGCGTCGCTCAGCACCAACAGCGCGCCGAGGGAGGCACGACTCTCCTGTACCACCCCCAGCCGTGCTTCGCTGACCCAGTCGTGGGTCACCAGCGCGTGTTCGAGCATGGGCAGGGAGATGCGTTTCTCTTCGAGCTTGACGATACGGTCCAGTCGCCCGAGCAGTTCGAAGCGGCCATCTTCGGCAATCTGCGCCGCATCGGCGGTGTGCTCCACATGCCCGACCGGCAGATAGGGCGAAGCGATCAGCAAGGCGCCGTCGCTGTCCTGGCTCAGTTCGACGCCGGCAAAGGGTTGCCACAATCCGCCACCCTGGCGCCAGGCGATACCGCCGGTTTCCGAACTGCCGAAAATTTCCGTCGGCCATTGTCCCAGGCGTCGCTGCAGGCTTTGCGCGGCCTCGGTTGGCAAGGCGCCGCCGGAGGAGAACACCCGACGCACGCTGCTCAGGGCCGGCCAATCGAGGTTATCGCCCATGCGCTTGAGCAACGCCGGACTGGCGACCCAGGCGAACACCGGTTGCTCGCGGCTGGCGCGTTGCAGGTCTTCGGGGAAGGCCAATTGCCGACGCACAAAGGTACGCCCGGCGCACAGCGGCCACAGCACCCGGAACAGCAGCCCGTAGATGTGTTGGGTGGCAACGCTGCCGATCACGCAGGCCGGGCCCAGGTCGGCGCCCCACAGGTGTTCCAAGGCCTGGACCTCGTTACTCAACTGCCGCAGGGTTTTCTCGATACGCTTGGGCTCGCCGCTGGAGCCGGAGGTGCACAGGCTCAGCCAGCACTGATCAAGGTCCAGTTCGGCGGCGTCCATCGGCGTCTGTTGCAAATCGCCGGGATGGGTGTCGCCGGGCTGGTCGGTCAGCCACAGGTCGACGTCCGCAGCCCAGCGCTGGCGTGTCTGCGCTTGCAGGTCGGCGGGAAGCAGGACCCGTACCCCGGCGCGCCAGGCACCGAGCAGGGCGATGGCCAGGTCGGCGGCATCTTCCAGGTGCACTGCCACATGGCGCACGCCCCGGGCTTGCAGGCCGGCCGCCAGGCGCAGCGCCGCGTCCCGCAGTTGCGAATGATCCAGCGTCGGATCGACCGCGACGGCGCGTTCCGGCTGAGCCCTGAGCAACATCTGCTCAAGTGTTATCCAATTCATGGGCGGCCTCTTACCCGTTGTCGTATGAGCCATTCAATGGCAAACAGCAGCCCCATCAATCCGTAGGAAATCAGGCCGGTGTACAACATCCACCAGCTCAGCGGCGCCCAAAGGGTCAGGGCGGCGGCGAGCAAACCGTTACACAGGAAAAACACGCTCCAGGCCACTGTGACCTGACGCGTATACACCACCGCCTTGGCCGGCAACTGCGGTTCACGCAGGCGGGCCAGGCGTTCGATCATCGGCGGGCCGTATTTCAGGCTCAGGGCGAACAGCCCGAGCATGAACGCGCTGATCAGCACCGGGTACCAGCGCAGCAGGAGCGGGCTGTCGAACAGCGCAAGCAACACACAAAACACGATCGCCGTCGCCGCCATCCAACGGCTGCCGGCGCCGCCCTCGCCCAGCACTGCCCGGGCCAACCACAGGCTACCCAGCAGCAGCCCGAACTGCCACGGGGCGAAATGCTCCATGCCGAAATACACCGCAAAGGGGTACAGCAGGCCCGCCAGCAGCAGGCCGAGGCCAATCAGCCGGGTCATGCGGCCGGTTGAACCAGTCGATAGACCGCCTCGACCACGTCATTGACGGTGCGCACCGACTTGAATTCTTCGGCGGCGATTTTCTTGCCGGTCTGGCGCTTGATGTGGTCGATCAGGTCGACCGCATCGATGCTGTCGATTTCCAGGTCCTGGTACAGGTTCGATTCCAGCGTCACGCGCTCGGGGTCCAGCTCGAAGAGCTCGACCAGAGCATCACGCAGGGTGTTGAAGATGTCGTCGCGAGTTTGCATGGTCCGGTCTCAGGCTTCTTGTTTTGCACTGACGAAGGCCGCAAGGCTCGCCACATTGCTGAAATGATTACGGGTGTCCTTGGCGTCGGCGTCGATCTTGATGCCGTACTTTTTCTGGATCGCCAGGCCGAGCTCCAGGGCATCCACCGAGTCCAGGCCCAGGCCTTCGCCGAACAGGGTCTGGTGGTCGCCGATGTCGTCGATGCCGATGTCTTCCAGGCCGAGGGCGTCGATGATCAGCTGTTTGATGTCACGGTGCAGATCGCTCATCTTCGGCGAGCTCCTTGATGTAATAGTGATGCAAAAAATCGTTGAGCCTGCGCGAGGCCTGGGGCGGCGGGCCGAGCGCGGCGAACGCCTGTGGATCTATATCGGCCCCGACGTGAAAACTGAAGTGCACGCGGCGCTGGGGGATGCGATACCAGGGTTCAGCCTTGGTCAGGGTCGTGGGGTTGACCTTGATCGTGACGGGCGTGAGGATTTTCGCACCCCGCAGGGCGATGGCCGCGGCCCCCCGATGAAAGGCCGGCACCTGGCCTGGCTGGGTGCGCGTGCCTTCGGGGAAGACGATCAGCGCCTGGCCATCTTGCAGCGCGTCGCTGGCGGCATCGAGCATGTCCATGCTGCCGTCATTGCTGATGTACTGGGTCGAACGCAATGGGCCCCGGGTAAAAGGATTGTCCCACAGGCTTTGCTTGACTACGCAGTTGGCGTCGGGCACCAGCCCGATCAGGAACACCACGTCGATCAGCGACGGGTGATTGGCAATGATCATCTGCCCGGGGCGCCCGAGCCGTTCGGCGCCATCGATCTGATAGGTGAGCACGCCGGTGCGGGCCATGAAGCGGATAAAGAACCAGAACAACCGCCCAACGGTGCGGCGGGCCCTTTGGCGGTGGGCCTGGGCATCGCCGGGCAGCCAGGCCAGCAACGGAAAAACCAGTAAACGCAGGCACAGCCCGCCCAGCCCGAACAGGGCGAAGCTTGCGGCGGTCGCGACCAGGCGCCAGTAATAGGCGTCGCGATGTTTACCGGTCACCGGTTGCGTTGCCAGGTCCATACACGATTCTTCCAGGCATGTTGGCAGGTGGTTTCGTTGTTCAGCAGGGTACGCAACAGATCCAGGGCATGGGGCCAGTCGTTGCCATGCAACTGGCCGGCCTGCGCGGACAGGTCCAGTTGCCAGTCATCGCCCGGGGTCAGCAGCAGGCCCACGGCATAGGGGAATGGCACGTCATTGACCCACGGTGCGTAGACCTGCGGCGGTTGTTCTTCGGTGATCACCAGCAACACCGCCGGCGAGCCCTCATTCAGTAATGCGGCGGCTTCCAGCACACCGTGTTCCAAGCCGTCACCGGTAGCGGCCAGGGCAGTCATTTCGCTGGTTTCGCCGCGCATGATCGACCACAGGCCAATCACGGCGTTGTGCACCGACAGGCTGAACTGGGTCGGCGACAAGGGCTGGTCGGCTGCCAGGTCCTTGAGAATCTCGAAAGTGCGCGGGGTTTCGCCGTGACGGGAAATAAAGACCAACGGTAGGTCCGGCCGATCCTCGGCCAGTGGCCAGCCGACGCTGAAGGCCATCCGCGCCAGGCGGCTGAGGCGCCGACGCTGCATGGCCGGCAGGAACGATACGTCAGGGGCGGCGTCGCTGGCCGGTAATACCACCGGCTGTCGGCTCCATGCCTGCCAATCGTCCACGCTTTCGAGCCCAGGGGCCCACGCGCGCCATTGGGCGATATTGAAATTGATCACAAACTTCATCCCACCCCTGCGGGCTTTTATTGTCACGGTTCAGTGGTTTGACCCGCGTCCAACCCTGCATGGTCTTGCGACCCAAGTGGCGCGCATTATCCCGGTGCGGTTGGCTTGTAGCAAATACTGGTTACATTTTGCCCAGCAAAATGTACGGGCCGGTCCGCTCAATGCCAGGGCTTGGACCATTGTCGCGATCACCGTGAGCGTGTCTGCCGGTTGTTTCTGTCATTGCCCCGGCAAAATTGACGCCTGAATCGTTGGAAAAGCCACTGTTGCTGTAGTCCTTCTACGCAGAAGGTAGCTAAGCGGTGTCGCGGCCTACTACACTCGGGAATCTTTGATACACGGAGGTTTTGACATGCGGCGTGTGGTGTTCAATCAGAAAGGTGGCGTGGGCAAGTCCAGCATCGCCTGCAATCTGGCGGCAGTCAGCGCCAGCGAGGGCTATCGCACGTTGTTGGTAGACCTGGATGCCCAGGCCAACTCCACTCAATACCTGACTGGCTTGACCGGCGATGACATTCCCATGGGCATTGCTGACTTCTTCAAGCAGACCCTGTCGTCCGGGCCCTTCTCGAAAAAGAACAAGGTGGATATCTACGAAACGCCGTTCGACAACTTGCATGTCATCACCGCCACGGCGGAGTTGACGGACCTGCAGCCCAAGCTCGAGGCCAAGCACAAGATCAACAAGCTGCGCAAATTGCTCGAAGAGCTGGAGGAGGATTACGACCGGATTTACCTGGATACCCCGCCAGCGTTAAATTTCTATGCGGTTTCGGCGTTGATCGCCGCTGATCGGGTGTTGATCCCTTTCGACTGCGACAGTTTTTCCCGTCAGGCGCTGTATGGCCTGCTGGCGGAAATCGAAGAGCTCAAGGACGACCATAACGAAGGCCTGGAAGTCGAGGGCATTGTGGTTAATCAGTTCCAGGCTCGCGCCAGCCTGCCACAGCAGATTCTCGACGAACTGATCGCCGAAGGCCTGCCGGTATTGCCGGTGTACCTGAGCAGTTCAGTACGCATGCGCGAATCCCACCAGGCCAGCCTGCCGCTGATCCATCTCGACCCACGGCACAAGCTGACCCAGCAGTTCATGGAGTTGCATAGTTTGCTGGAAAGTGCCTGATAGACAGGCTTATACAAGTCCACTGTGGGAGCGAGCTTGCTCGCGATGGCGGTCTGACAGTCGATGCAGTATTGACTGATACATCGCCATCGCGAGCAAGCTCGCTCCCACACAGTGCTTTGTTTTAAATCCCCTGGCTACGCAACCAACCCATCAACTGCGGCAACGGCAGCGCCCCACTCTGGCGCGCCACCTCCCGGCCATCCTTGAACAGGATCAGGCTGGGAATCGAGCGGATCCCCAACTGCGCCGACAACTGCTGGTTGGCCTCGCTGTCGAGCTTGGCCAGCCGGCATTTGCCCGTCAGTTGCGCGGCGGCCTGTTCGAATACCGGCGCGAAGGACTTGCACGGCCCACACCAATCGGCCCACACATCCACCAGCAACGGCAGGTCACCCTTGATCTGGCTGGCGTAGTCGCCTTGCTTGAGTTCGAACGGTTTGCTCAATAACACCTGGGCCTTGCAGCGCCCACACTTGGGCTGGTCGCCCAGGCGTTCGGCGGGTATGCGATTGAGCCCGTTGCAATGGGGGCAGGGGATCAGCATCAGGTCAGTCTCCAGGAAAAATCATTTACAGATTGAACGCTATATAGAAATCACCACAAAAACCTGTGGGAGCGGGCTTGCTCGCGATGGCGGCGTATCAGTCAATACTGCATTGACTGTCAGACCGCTATCGCGAGCAAGCTCGCTCCCACAAGGGTAGATCGGTGTGGCGATTACTTGGCGTTGGTCAGCGTGTTGTAGCTGGTCATCAGGTTGCGGTAGTCCGGGATGTGGTTGGAGAACAAGGTCGCCAGCCCTTCCACGTCGTTGCGCCAGTCGCGGTGCAGTTCACAGGCCAGGCCGAACCAGGTCATCAGTTGTGCACCCGAGGATGACATGCGGTCCCAGGCCGATTGACGGGTCAGTTCGTTGAACGTGCCGGACGCGTCGGTGACCACGAACACTTCGAAACCTTCGGCCAGGGCCGACAGTGCCGGGAAGGCTACGCAGACTTCAGTGACGACGCCGGCGATGATCAGTTGCTTCTTGCCGGTGGCCTTGATCGCCTTGACGAAATCTTCGTTGTCCCAAGCGTTGATCTGACCAGGGCGAGCGATGTACGGCGCGTCCGGGAACAGGGTCTTGAGTTCGGGCATCAACGGGCCGTTGGGGCCGGTTTCGAAGCTGGTGGTGAGGATGGTCGGCAGTTGGAAGTACTTCGCCAGATCAGCCAGGGCCAGCACGTTGTTCTTGAAGCGGTCCGGGTCGATGTCGCGTACCAGGGACAGCAGGCCGGCTTGGTGATCGACCAGCAGGACGGCGGCGTTATCTTTGTCGAGACGGTTGTAGGAAGTAGTCATGGCGTAGCCCTCATTAAGTTTTGGTTGCCGAAGGTTTCGGCGTGGTTAAGGTTTTTAATGTCGGTGTAGCGATTGATCGGTGACTCATCCGGTCGAAGCGCTTCGGCTTCAAACCGTGTTGCGTTTCGATGGGTGTAGATTAGAACTGGCACCTTTGAATCGCTAGACTGCAAAAATCCGCCTTAGCGTTCTATTTGGAGAACGATCATCGAAGACCTCAATACGCTTTACTACTTCACCCAGGTGGTCGAGCACCGTGGGTTCGCCGCCGCGGGCCGGGCGCTGGACATGCCAAAGTCCAAGCTCAGCCGGCGTATCGCCCAGTTGGAAGATCGGCTCGGGGTACGCTTGCTTCATCGCACCAGCCGCCACTGCACGTTGACCGAGATCGGCCAGGCCTATTACCAGCGCTGCCTGGCGATGCGGGTCGAGGCCGAGAGCGCGGCGGAGGTGATCGAGCGCAACCGCTCCGAACCCCAGGGGCTGGTGCGCATCAGTTGCCCGACGGCGCTGCTCAACAGTTGGGTCGGACCGATGCTGACCCGCTATATGCTCAAGTACCCACGGGTGGAGTTGTTCATCGAGAGTACCAACCGCCGGGTCGACCTGATTCACGAAGGATTCGATATCGCCTTGCGGGTGCGCTTTCCGCCGCTGGAAAACACCGACATGGTCATGAAGGTGTTGAGCAACAGCACCCAATGCCTGGTAGGTAGCCCGGCGTTTCTGGAGTGCTTGTCTTCACCGGCCTCCCCGGCGGACCTCAACGGCTTGCCCAGCGTGCACTGGGGCGCGGCGCAGCGGGAATACCAATGGGAGTTGTTCGGCCCGGACGGCACCCGCGCGCTGATCCGCCATGAACCGCGCATGGTCACCGACGACCTGCTGGCCCTGCGTCACGCCGTGCTGGCAGGCATCGGCATCGCTCACCTGCCCACCGTGGTGGTGCGTGAGGACGTTGCGGCCGGGCGGCTGGTGGAGCTGGTGCCAGGCTGGACGCCCAAGTGTGGCATCGTCCATGCGATCTTTGCCTCACGACGTGGGTTGCTGCCGTCGGTGCGTACGCTGATCGATTTTCTGGCCGAGGAATTCAGCCACAGCGATATGGCGTAGGGCAGGCGCTCTTGAGTGAGCGTGCTGTGGGAGCCAAGCTTGCTCGCGATGAACGATAACGCGATCTTCCGGTAGATCGTGGTGCCTTCATCGCGAGCAAGCTCAGCTCCCACAGGCTTTTCACCGATCTTCCTTCCGAGTTTCGCCAAAGGTATCCAAGGCTGCCATTCATCAGGTGCGCTGCACTGAAAAGGTGTCACGGCCTCAAAAAGACACCACGTACCTGTTTGCAACCCAGGAGGTCCCATGAGCCATCCTCAAGATCCAACCACGCCCCAGGCAGTGGACAACCCCAACGACGACGGCTTCGTACTCGGCACCGCCGGCCGCGACGAAGATCCCAACGCCGCTCCGTCCTACGCCATCGACCGCCGCCACGACCGGGATGAACTGACCCCTGAAGACGTCCGCGGCATGCCCGGCTATCCCGAGGAAAAGCCACCTGCCAAACCCAAGGAGAAGGGGGTTGAGGAGGCAGAACCGGGGATCGAGACGCCTGAGCAGGGGAACGATAAGGTTGGATGAGCAGGACTCATATCTGCTCACATTTCTTACCGAGACCTAAAGCTTTTGGCGACTAGGCTGGAAACCAGCAAGAGCTGACCATTTGTCTAACTGGCGCTATCGCAATTTGCGATGCGCCAGATTTGTGGTTAACTTCCTCCATAGCAAAATGCGATAAGGACGTTGCATGCATGTGATCACTGAGAAACGCATTTGGGAGGCCAAGGAGAAATGGCCACATTCAGCGAATGCGTTGGATCAATGGTATCGGCTGATCAAGCGTAATAGCCCGGCAGATTTCGCAGCGATGAAATCCATATTTCCGGCAACCGATAAGGTCGGTCCGCTGCATGTGTTTGACATCGGTGGAAACAAGTTGCGGCTGATTGCGGTGATTCGATACCGAGCGCAGCGTCTGTATATCAAATGCGTGCTTGACCATCGGGAATATGACAGAGGCAAGTGGAAGGAGCAAAAGGGATGAGTGCACTGATCGAACAAGTCGCCGCCCATTGGGAGTTTGTGTCGCCCCTGCTGCGTAAGCCCAGGAGCGAAGAGGATTACGACCGGTTGGCTGCAGCGCTCGATGAATTGTTGGAATTGGTTGGCGAAGAAGAAGCCCATCCGCTGATGAGCCTGGTGGACATCATCGGTGAATGGATCGAGGCCTGGGACCATCAACACCGGCCGATGCCCAAGGCCACTGGCGTTGAGGCGCTTCGTTATCTGATGCGTGAACACGGTTTGAGCCAGAGCGATTTGCCGGGCATAGGCACCCAGTCGGTGGTGTCGGAGATATTGAGTGGTAAGCGCCAGCTCAATTTAAGGCAGATCCGCTGGCTGGCGGAGCGCTTCGGCGTATCGGTTGAAACCTTTATTTGATGGCTTGGCGCGCTGTGGCGAGGGAGCAAGCTCGCGCTCGGCTGCGAAGCAGTCGTCGCTTATGAGGTGTTGGGGCTGCTGCGCAGCCCAGCGGGAGCAAACTCCCTCGCCACAGAGGATGTGCTATGTCGACTGGCGTGGTTCGACACTGTCCAGTGCGCGGTTCGCCAGTAAGCCGCTCAGTTCGATCAACTGCTGAATGCCCATGGCAATGTGTCGCCTGGAGCCTTTCAGATCGAATGCCAGGTCACTGATCATGGCGTTGGCCGAGGCTAGGTTTTCGCTGAGGTTGGCGAGCAGGGTTTCTGTGTCGACGCCATTGACGACGGTGAACAGTTGGCCTGGATCGGCCTCGGGTTTGCTGGGTTTTGGGTTGAGGTAGTAGTCGAGGACGCGGTCTGCCGTTTCGTCGAATTCTTTTGAGTTTGGGTTGGCTGGATCGGTGTCTGGTGGGTTGGGGGTTGCTTTGAACATAGATGAAACTCCTTGATGAGTGGAGTCGTCACCCGTCGCTGCTAAACGAAGAGGGTGGCGGCTGTACGCGGGTTAGCAGACCAGGCATCAAGGAACCCGGCGCACCGAAGTGCCCCACGCATAGCCGCCATAATGCTGACAAGTTGATGGTGATCAACTGTTCGAATGGCGACACTGGCGTGCCTTGATGTTGTTCGAGCTGCTAAACCCGATCGCTGATTTTCAGCGACCAGGAAACGATAAAGCCCGACCCCAAGGCGCACAAGCCGGCGGATTCTGGCGTAGTTGTAGGCAATGGCGCAAGGCGGCGTAGCCTGCTCCTGAATGGTCCTACATCGAAATAAACGCGGTGATTTTTACGGGGAGTGGATTGGCTTGATGTTCAGGCGTTGGACTGAGAAGTCTTTGATGAATTGAAGATTGCTATCGCGAGCAAGCTCGCTCCCACAGGGGGTGGGTGTTGTCGCAAGTATTGCGATCACACAGTTCCCAATGTGGGAGCGAGCTTGCTCGCGATGACTTTCTCCCAGACAACCCTGAACCTGTGGCAAGGGAGTGTTATGACGAACAGCTGATCTCCAGGTGCTTGCCCCACTCCGGCGGGCGCTGTGCGTAGCTGTCCATGCCCGGTTGTTCATCGAACGGCTTGCTCAGCACCGTGTGCAGGCGGCGGACTTCTTCGTAGTCGCCTGATTCGGCGGCGTCGATGGCTTTCTGGGCCAGGTAGTTGCGCAGCACGTACAGCGGGTTGACGGCGTGCATGCGGGCGCGGCGCTGGTCTTGGTCGACGGGGCCTTCGCGGTTGACGCGGGCGACATAGAGCTCGCCCCAGGCGTCGAAGCCCTTGAGGTCGACGAAGTCATCGCGCAGGGTGGCGACGGCTTGCTCGGGCGCCTGGTCGCCCAGTCGGCGGAAGAACACGCTGTAGTCGACGCCGCTGTTCTGCATCAATTGCAGCAGGCGTTCCAGCAACTTCTGGTCATCTTCTTCGGCGCCGGTCAGGCCGAGGCGGCGGCGCATCAGGTCCAGGTAGTGGGCCTGGTACAGCGGCAAGTACAACCCGAGGGTCTCGCGCAGGGCGTCGACGCTGATGAAGGGCGTCAGGGCCTGGGCCAGGGCACTGAGGTTCCACTGGCCGATGGGCACCTGGTTGCTGAACGAGTAGCGACCCTGGTCATCGGAGTGGTTGCAGATGAAGTTGGCGTCGAAGTCGTCGAGGAACGCGAACGGCCCGAAGTCGAAGGTGATGCCCAGGATCGACATGTTGTCGGTGTTCATCACGCCGTGGCAGAAACCGTAGGCTTGCCATTTGGCAATCAGCTCTGCGTTGCGCTCGACGATTTCGCGGAACATCGCCAGGTACGGCTCCGGCTGCTCGCGGCACTCGGCAAAATGCAGATTCAACACGTGCTCGGCGAGGGCCGCGTGCAGCTCTGGCTTCTTGGTGTAGTAGAAATATTCGAAATGCCCGAAGCGCACATGGCTGGGGGCCAGGCGCAGCACCATGGCGGCGCGCTCCTGCTTTTCCCGCCACACCGGGGTGTCCGAGCCGATCACGCACAAGGCGCGGGTGGTGGGGATGCCGAGGGCGTGCAGGGCTTCGGAGGCGAGGAATTCGCGAATCGAGGAACGCAGCACCGCGCGCCCGTCGCCCATCCGTGAAAACGGCGTCTGGCCGGCGCCCTTGAGGTGCAGGTCCCAGTGCTCGCCGGCCTCGTTGTACACCTCGCCCAGCAGCAACCCGCGGCCATCACCCAATTGCGGGTTGTAATGCCCGAACTGATGCCCGGAATACACCATCGCCCGTGGCTCGGTTTCGGCCCAGAGCTTGTGGCCGCCAAAGATCTCGGCGAACAGCGGTGCGTCGGCTTCAGCGGGGTCGAGGTCCAGCAACACCATGGCCGCCGGGCTGGCGACCACCAGTCGTGGATTGTCGATGGGCTCGGGCAGCACGTGGGCCGAGAAACCGTCGCCCAGGCGGGCGAAGCGGTTATCGAAGGTCAGGGTTTCCAGCGTTTTCATGGCCGTCTCCGGCGGGACGCCCGCAGGCAACCCGCGATCAGTCGAGTGTGCCTTGCGGCGGTTCAGGCACCGGCTTGATGCTGGCGACAGCCGACGGCACGGGCGTGATGGTCTTTTTGTCGGGCTCGGCAGGCACCAGTTTGTATTCCTGGCCCTGAAGGTTCTTCAGATAGATTTCCATCTGCCGGAAGGAGATGTTGATGTGCTCCTTCTTGAATTCCCGATTGATGAAGCGGTTGATCTCGTCCAGCACCGGGTTGCGGTCGCCGAGGTCGCGCACATGCATGCGCAGCTCATGGTCCAGGGTACTTTCACCGAAGTTCAGGAAGTACACGATCGGCTCCGGCTCCTTCAAGACGCGGGGGTTGTCACGCGCGGCCTTGAGCAGCAATTCACGCACCCGATCCAGGTCCGAGCCGTAGTCCACGCCCAGTTTCAGAGTCACCCGGGTGACGGTGTCGGTCAGCGACCAGTTGATCAGTTGCCCGGTGATAAAGGTCTTGTTCGGGACGATGATGTCCTTGCGGTCGAAGTCGGTGATGGTGGTCGCACGAATGCGGATCTTGCTGACCGTGCCCGACAGGTTGCCGATGGTGATGGTGTCGCCGATGCGTACCGGACGCTCGAACAGGATCATGATCCCGGAGATGAAGTTGGCGAAGATCTCCTGCATGCCGAAGCCCAGGCCCACCGACAGCGCGGCCACCAGCCATTGCAGTTTGTCCCAGCTCACGCCCAGGGTGGACAGGGTGGTGACAAAGCCGACGCCGGCGATCACATAGGACAGCAACGTGGTGGTGGCATACGCACTGCCCTGGGCCAGGTTCAGCTTCGACAGCACGAACACTTCCAGCAGGCCTGGCAGGTTGCGCGCCAGGGCGAAGGTGATGCCGATGATGATCAGCGCCCCGAGCATGTCGCCAATGCTGATGGGCACCATGCTCATGTTGGCGCCGGTGCCGCTGGTGTATTCGTAGAGGGTGATGTTGTCCAGGTAGGAGAACACGCTGATCAGGTCCGACCAGACCCAGTACAGCGCGGCGATGAAACCGCCCAGCAGCGCCAGGCGGATCAGGCGCAGGGACTGTTCGTTGACCTTCTCGATGTCCAGGGTCGGCTCCTCGACCACCGCTTCGCCGTCGCCGGCTTCCTTGGCGGCCTGACGCTTGGCCAGGGCACGCTGGTAGGCCAGGCGCCGCGCCGCCACCGACAGGCCGCGGACGAAGGTGGCCTCGATCACCAGCCAGAACATCAGCAGGTACAGGGTGTTGATCAAGCGGTCGCTGAGCTTCAGCGCGGTGTAGTAGTAGCCGAAGCACACTGCTACGAATAGCGCGATCGGCAGCGCGGTGAACAGCACCCCGACGGCCTTGCGGAACAGCGAGGTGTTTCTGTGCGTTGGGCTGCTGAGCAACAGGCGGCTGAGCAACCAGGCCATCAGCGCGTAGCAGGTCAGCACCACCGGCATGCCGAGCACGTCATCGGCCAGGGTCGAGGGTTGCAACTCGGCCACGGCCACCACGGCCACCAACGCCAGCACCACCAGCCCGAGCCGGCGGATCCAGCCTTGGAGGAATTCGACCTGGGGTTTCTCCCAGCGAAAATGCAACTCGGCCACGCCGCCCGGCGCCAGCACTCGATAGGCGGTGTAGAACACCAGCCAGGCCTGGCCGATCTGCAGCAGCGCCGCGCCGAGGTTGGCGTTCTGGCCGCGGGCGTCGATCTGCAAGGCATAGCCGCAGAGGGTCAGCCCCAGGGCCACCGGCATCGCCAGCAGGATATTGATCAGGATCGCCTGGGGGGTGTGCCACTGGCTGTCGCGCTTGAAGTGGCCAACGTCCTGGTGAACCTTGTTCAGGCGAGCATAGAGATGCTTGCGCCGCCACAGCAGGGCACCGATCAGCAGCGCCAGGGGTAGGAACAGCAATGGCCGCTGGGTCAGGCCATCGGCCAGTTCACTGAGACTGGAGGCCCAGGGCAGCGAGTCGACCTGTTTCTCCAGACGCGTCGGCACGGCCCGCATCCATTCGAAATCCAGCGGCTTGTTGCTGGGAATCCAGAACATCTGCTCTTCGAGGGTCGCCCGCAGGTTCTGGGCGGTGCTGAGCAACTGCTTCTGGTTGAGCTGCAGGGTGATGGATTCGTTGAGCACCGCGCTCAACTCGCGGTTGAGGCGTTCCAGCAGGTCGACGCGGGTCAGTGCCAGTTCCAGCAAGGTCTTGCGCAGTTGCGGCGTGGCTTGTTCCGAAGGCTGGGAGGCCAGCAGGTTGTCGACGTAGGCGCTGGGGTTGTTCAGCAGCTCACGCTGCTGGCTGACTTCGAACTGGTACAGGCGGATGTCGGCGATCTGGTCGGCGAGGTTCTGGTCGAGCTTCAGGCGTGGCAGGGTCTGGCGCTGCTTGTAGAGGATCTTGGAGAGCAGCAGGCTGCCCTTGAGCACGCTGATTTGCTCGTCCAGGGCGGCGTCGGTCTGGGTCACGTTGTCCAGCAGTTGCTTGGTCTGCAGATTTTGCTGGGTGACCTCGTTGAGGCGGTCGGTGCTTTTGAGCAGGTAGTCGGAGAGCTTCAGGTTGGCCGCGCTTTCGGTGGCCAGCAAGCTGCTGCCACCGGCCTTCTGGGCCTCGATGGATTGCTGGGTCACCGTCTCCTGGGATTGGGCCAGGCGCTTCTGGTTGATCAGGTTTTGCAGGTCCTGGATTTCCTGCTCCATGCGGGCGATTTTTTCCATCAGCAGATCGTGCTGGCCGTTGCCCAGGTCCTGCAGTTGGCTGTTGCCGGCCAGTTCCTGGCGGCGCAACGGGATCAGCGCATTGAGCGCCGCCAACTCGGCGTTGAGCTGGTCGCGCTGCTCGCCGCTCAAGGTCTTGCCGGCGTCCCGGCCGGCCTTGAGGATGGTATTGATCTGCTGGATACGGGTCTGGCTGCTGGAAATTTCCGCCTGGGCACGCTCGGGACGGGTCTGGGCGGTGATGATCAGGCTGTTGGCATCGGCCAGGGCTTTTTGCAGATCACTCTGCTGGGTGGAGCGATCCGAGAGCATTTGCTCGAGCTGGGGAATCGGCAGGTTGCCATAGCGTTGCGCCACCGGCACCACGGTGGTGCTCTTGAGCCGCGCCAGTTCGCGCTGGTTCTCGATGTTCTGCTTGGGCGCAGTGGCCAGTTGCTGCTTGAGCGCCTGCAACTTCTGTTCGTAGTCAGCCTTGTTGTTGAGCTGGGTCAGCGTGTTCTGCAAGACGGCCTGCAGGGCTTTCTGGTCGGCTTCCGGCAGTTTGCGGTCGGCGATCTTGTCCAAGCTGGCCTGCACCGAGGTGCTGGTGGGAAGATCTGCGGCTTGCACTGTGCAGACGGAGAGACTCAGGCCCAGCAGGGCAATGGCGAAAAAGGAGCGCAGGGTAGGCATAGAGACCGGTCGAGCAAGTGAGAGTGGGAGCAGTTTAGAGGAACAAGCCGGGACCCGGGCGACTTCCTTCGGGGAATCTGACGCCCACTTTGCCGATCTTGTTCCCGTCCATGGCCGCGACGGTCCACAGGGTGTTGTTCCAATCCACCTGGTCGCCGACCACCGGCGCACCGCCGACTTTCTGGGCAATGAAGCGGCCCAGGGACATGTCTGGATCGATGCCGTCCAGCTTCAACCCGTACAGCGCGGCAACCGCGGCCAGCTGGGCGTCTCCTTCGAGTACGAAGTCGCCGAAAAAGCGCAAATCCAGGCCCCGTTGCGGCGCTTGGCTGAACAGTTTTCCAAGGGCCGGCAAATCGTGTTCATGGCCGATAACACACAGCAAATCATCGACTTCCAACACCGTACTACCCGACGGATGGAGCAGTTGCTGACCCCGAAACAGGGCGGCGATACGGGTGCCTTCAGGCATTTTCAGGTCCCGCAGGGGCGAGCCGATGCACCATTTCTCCGCGCCCAGGCGATAGATGAACAGCTCCCACTCGCTGGTGACGTGCACTTCCAGCGCGGCCCGGGAAATCGGTAGCGGCTCGGGCGGGACGGTCACATGCAGCAACTTGGCGACCCACGGCAGGCTCGTGCCCTGCACCAGCAGCGAGACCAACACGATAAAGAATGCCAGGTTGAAATAGAGCTGGGCGTGGGGCAGGCCGGCCATCAGCGGGAACACTGCCAAGATGATCGGCACCGCGCCGCGCAGGCCGACCCAGGAAATGAAGGCTTTTTCACGACCATGGAACGCCTTGAACGGCAGCAGGCCGACCATGACCGACAACGGGCGGGCAAACAGGATCATCCACAACGCCAGCCCCAGGGCCGGCAGGGCGATCGGCAACAGGTCGTGGGGCGTGACCAGCAGCCCCAGCACCAGGAACATGCCGATCTGCGCCAGCCAGGCCATGCCATCGAGCATGTGCAGGATGCCGTGGCGGCTGCGTACCGGGCGATTGCCCAGCACCAGGCCGCACAGGTACACCGCCAGGAAGCCGCTGCCATGCAGGGCGTTGGTCAGCGCGAATACCGCCAGGCCGCCGCTGATGACCAGGATCGGATAGAGACCGTTGGCCAGGTTGATGCGATTGACCAATTGCAGCATCAGCCAACCACCGCCCAGGCCGATCACCGCGCCGATGCCGAACTCGCGTACCAGGTGCCCCAGCAGGTTCCAATGCAGGCCGGTTTCGCCACTGGCGAGCATGCCGATCAGGGTGACGGTGAGGAACACCGCCATGGGGTCGTTGCTGCCGGACTCGATCTCCAGTGTTGCGCTGACCCGTTCGTTCAGGCCCTTGCCGCCCAGCAGCGAGAACACTGCCGCGGCATCGGTCGAACCGACGATGGCGCCAATCAGCAGACCTTGCATCAAGTTCAGATTGAACAGCCACGCCGCCGCCAGGCCGGTCAGCCCGGTGGTGATCAGCACCCCGACCGTGGCCAGGGACAACGCCGGCCACAACGCTACGCGAAAGCTCGACACCCGTGTGCGCAAGCCGCCGTCCAGCAGGATCACCGCCAAGGCGAGGTTGCCGACCAGGTAGGCCGTGGCGTAGTTATCGAAAAGAATACCGGCGCCGTCGACACCGGCGACCATGCCCACGGCCAGGATGATCACCAGAATCGGGATGCCCAGGCGGGACGAAAGAGAACTGACCAGGATGCTCGCACCTACCAGCAACGCGCCGATCAAGAACAGGCTGTTGATGGTCGTTGCAGTCAAAGGCGTTACTCCGGGAAAACTGAGGGGCGGGCACAGACTGACCATGCAGTCTGCGTGCCAGCGATTCTAACCTGTTGAAATGTGATGCTGTCAAAAAAGGTTGGGGGACCGGGGTTCTGGGCGCAGCCCTTGTGGCGAGGGAGCTTGCTCCCGCTCGGCTGCGAAGCAGTCGTCGCTTTTGAAGTTTTGGGGCCGCTTCGCAGCCCAGCGGGAGCAAGCTCCCTCGCCACAACAGCATTGATCGCTCACGGATTGTGAGCGATCAAGGGTTTGCGGTTAAAGGCTGAACCGCCCAACCATGCTGTTCAAATCCACGGCCAGGCGCGACAGTTCGGCGCTGGCGGCACTGGTCTGGTTGGCGCCGGTGGCCGATTGCACCGACAGGTCGCGGATGTTCACCAGGTTGCGGTCCACTTCACGGGCCACCTGGGCCTGCTCCTCGGCGGCGCTGGCGATCACCAGGTTGCGTTCGTTGATCTCCACGATGGCGGTGTTGATCGTGTCCAGGGACATCCCGGCACCGCGGGCGATGTTCAAGGTCGATTCGGCGCGCTCGGTGCTGTTGCGCATCGAGTCCACGGCGTGTTCGGTGCCGCTCTGGATGCTGCCGATCATGCGTTCGATCTCGCTGGTCGACTGCTGGGTGCGGTGAGCCAGTGCGCGGACTTCGTCGGCTACCACCGCGAAGCCACGCCCGGCCTCACCGGCACGGGCCGCTTCGATGGCGGCGTTCAGGGCCAGCAGGTTGGTCTGGTCGGCCAGGCCACGGATCACGTCCAGCACTTTGCCGATGTCGCGGGACTCGTTGGCCAGGTTGCCGATCAGCGTGGCGGTGCTCTGCACGTCGGCACTCATGCGTTCAATGGCGCCGACGGTTTCCTGCACCAGGTCGCGGCCGTCGCCAGCGGACGTGGTGGCGTGTTTCGAGGCTTCGGAGGTGCTGACCGCGTTGCGCGCGACTTCTTCCACGGCGCTGGTCATCTCGTTGACCGCTGTCGCGGCCTGTTCGATTTCGTTGTTCTGCTGGGTCAGGCCCCGGGCGCTTTCGTCGGTGACGCTGTTGAGCTCTTCGGCGGCGGAGGCCAGTTGCGTGGCCGAGCCGGAGATCCGCTGCAAGGTGTCGCGCAGTTTTTCCTGCATGGTCGACATCGCCCGCAGCAGGCGGCCGGCTTCGTCGCTGCCATCGACGGTAATCGGCCGGGTCAGGTTGCCCTTGGCGATTTCTTCGGCGGCCTCCAGCGCGTTGGCAATCGGCTGGGTGATGCTGTTGGTCAGCAGCCAGGCGAACAGCAGGGTCAGGCCGGTGGCGATGACCAGTAAGGTGACTACCCAGTTGAAAGCGCTTGAATATTGTTGCGCTGCGCCCTGATTGAGGGCCTCGGCTTGCTGGTTGTTGATCTCCACCAAGCGGCCGATTGCGGCATTGATGGCATCGGAGTTACTCAGCAGTTCAGTGTTGAGCAGCGTGCGCAGTTCATCGACCTGATTGTTGCGTGACAGGGTTTTCATGCGCTCTTCGAGCTGACGGTACTGCCCGAGCAGTTGCACATACTGATCGTAGGCGGCTCGTTCGTCCGGTGCGCTGATGAGCTTTTCGTAGGCGGTCTGGGCCGCGCGGATCTGTTGGCTGCGTTGTTCGAACAGATCGTAGGTTTTCTGCTGGATGTCCGGTTCGCGGTTGACCAGCAAGCGATAGGACAATACGCGCAGGCGCAGAGTGAGCTGGGTGAACTCATCCAGGGCCTTGATGCTGGGCACGCTGTTTTGGGCAATGCTTTCGCCGGACCCGCGGATTTTGCTCATCTGGCTCAGGGCGAATACCCCAAGGGCCAGCATCAGGGCGCCAATCAAGGCAAACCCCAGGAACGCCCGCGGCGCGATGTTCATATTACGTAGGGACATGGAAAGTACCGAAAGAAGATGCGTCCGTGCGGGCTGAGACTGCTGTTCCCTGACTTATCGGTCATACGCCTGAAGTCTTGAGGCGCTGTGGGCTTTTGTCGCAGGGCAACGCTTGTCACGCGACGAAGGGTAGGAACCGGATGCTTGAATCGTAGTCTCTACAGCTCGCGAGCCAAGCACCGCCACCTTTGTAAAGCGTGGCATCGGCGGTGACTTTTCTTTATCGTACGCGCCCCTTGGAAAAGCCTGGAAATCAATATGTTGGAAACATCCCTCAGCCAACTGGAGCAACTGGTCAACGACCTGGTGCAACAGAACCTGCGCCTGACCGGCCTGAACGAAACCCTGAGCGCGGAACTTGCCCGGGCCAAGGATGAAAACGAAAGCCTGCAACTGAGCCTGATGGAACAGGAAGAACTGCACGGCGCCACCGCCGCCCGCATCCAGGCCCTGATCGAGCGCGCTAGCGCCGGTCCTGTCAGCGCATGAAGCACGGCGTCGATGGGGTGACGGTCATCTCGATCCTGGGAGAAGACTATTCAATCAAAGCGCCGGCCGGGCAGGAGCAGGCCCTGTTGGACGCCGCTTTGATGCTCAAGGCCGCACTGGCCGACACGAAAAGGAAATACCCGACACTGATCGGTGATCGCCTGCTGGTATTGGCGGCCATGAATCTGTGTTCGCAACAGATTGAAATGCAGAAGAGCCATCAGGCAGAACTCGACCGTTACCAAGAGCAAGTCAGCGCCACGGTCGAGGTGATTGCCAAGACGATTCAGCAGGCCTGAACCGTTAGCGAATGCTGACGGTGGGGTTTGTGTGGGAGCGAGCTTGCTCGCGATGGCGGTGGATCAGGCAGATCAATTGCAACTGACATACCGCTATCGCGAGCAAGCTCGCTCCCACAATGGATTGGTGGTGAACGCAAATATTGTGTCCACTTGCCCCCCCCTGTGGGAGCGAGCTTGCTCGCGATTGGTTTTCAGCCCCGCTGCAAGACCCGGCTCAGAACCACTCATCCCGCATCCCCGAACACGTATCATCCCGCGCTTCGAGCAGCTCTAGCTCATGGTGACACCCCGGCACTTCCCAGGTCAGGAAGTAGCGCGCCGCTTGCAGCTTGCCGTTATAGAAGTCGCTGTCCGCGGCATTGCCCTTGGCCAGACCTTCCTCGGCCCGAATCGCCTGTTCCAGCCAGCGCCAGCCGATCACCATGTGCCCAAACACCTTCAGGTACAGTGCGGAGTTGGCGAGGCTGCTGTTGACTTTGCCTTGGGCCAAGTCCGTCAGCAGGCCGAGGGTGAGGGTTTGCAGGCGTGCCACCAACGCTTCCAGCGGCTGACGCAACGGCGTCAATGAGGGGTGAGCCTGGGACCGTTCAGTGGTGTCGGCCACCAGACGGATCAATTGCTTGAGCCCGGCACCACCGTTCTGCGCCAGCTTGCGCCCCAGCAGGTCCAGGGACTGGATGCCGTGGGTGCCTTCATGGATCGGGTTGAGGCGGTTGTCGCGGTAATACTGTTCCACCGGGTATTCGCGGGTGTAGCCGTGGCCGCCGAGAATCTGGATCGCCAGCTCGTTGGCTTTCAGGCAGAACTCCGAGGGCCAGGATTTAACGATGGGGGTCAGCAGGTCCAGCAGTTCATGGGCGCGCCGACGCTCGGCTTCGCTGTCCAGGGTGGTGGTGTCATCGAACAGCCGGGCCGCGTACAAGCCCAGGTCAAACGAACCCTCGACGTAGGCCTTCTGGGTCAACAGCATGCGGCGCACGTCGGCGTGCTGGATGATCGCCACGGGGGCGGTGGTCGGGTCCTTGCTGTCGGGCACTCGGCCCTGTGGGCGTTCGCGAGCGTACTCAAGGGAATACAGGTAGCCGGCGTAACCCAGCATCACCGCGCCCATGCCGACGCCGATCCGCGCCTCGTTCATCATCTGGAACATGTAGCTCAGGCCGTGGTGCGGTTTTCCTACGAGGTAACCGACACATTCGCCGTTGTCGCCGAAGTTCAGCGCGGTCGACGTGGTGCCGCGCCAGCCCATCTTGTGGAACAGCCCGGCCAGCAGCACGTCGTTACGCGGGCCGAGGCTGCCATCGTCGTTGACCAGGAACTTGGGCACGATAAACAGCGAAATGCCTTTCACACCCGGTGGGGCGTCCGGCAATTTCGCCAAGACCATGTGCACGATGTTTTCCGACAACGGGTGATCGCCGCCGGAGATGAAGATCTTGTTGCCCTTGAGTCGATAGGTACCGTCGGAAGCCGGTTCAGCGCGTGTACGAATATCCGACAGTGAAGAACCTGCATGGGGCTCGGTCAGGGCCATGGTGCCGAAGAAGCGGCCGTCGATCATCGGTTGCAGGAAGCGTTGCTTTTGCTCCTCGCTGCCGAAGCTTTCGATCAGGTTCGCCGCGCCCATGGTCAGGAACGGGTAAGAGGTCGATGCGGCATTGGCCGACTGGAAGTGTGCGAAGCAAGCCTGGGACAGCAACGTCGGGAGTTGCATGCCACCCGCCTCGAAGCTGCGCGCGGCGTTGAGAAAGCCCGCCTCGAGGAAGGCATCCACCGCCGGCTTGACCTCGGGAATCAGGATCGCCTGGCCGTTCTCGTAGCGCGGTTCGTTTTCATCATTCTTGCGGTTATGGGGCGCGAAAAATTTCTCGGCGATACTGCGGGCCGTGCCGAGGGCTGCGTCGAAGGTTTCGCGATTGTGTTCGGCAAACCGCTCGCGCTGGGTCAGGCCCTCGGCATCGAGGACTTCATACAGCTCGAAAGCCAGATTGCGGGAACTGAGCAACGTCTCGGACATGGCGGCCTACCTTTTTTGGAATGGGCCGAGTCTAGGCGTGGGAATGGAGGCTGAACAGGATGATTGATGGCAGTGATGCAGAGGTTAGGGTGACACTAATCCAATGTGGGAGCGGGCTTTGTGGGAGCAAGGCTTGCCCGCGATGAAAGCGCCGCGGTCTCTTGAGGACCGCAGCGCCTGGATCGCGAGCAAGCTTTGCTCCCACCAAGCTCGCACACAGGGATTTCTATGACCAGGCACCCCTTGCAGGCGCCTGGTTGCAGCGGTTTAGCCGATGGTCATCAGGCTGGCGTTACCACCCGCCGCGGCGGTGTTGACGCTCAAGGCGCGCTCGATCACCAGGCGCTCCAGTGCAATGTTGGTCTCGCCCTGGGACAAACCGTGGACCCCGACGATGGCGCCGGCACGCTTGGCCACTTGCTGGCAAACGCTACGCAGTTGATCCGAGTCACCGTGGTGCAGGACTGCGTCGTACACCACTTCGTCCTTGGCCCAGTCGGAAACCCGCTGGATACGTGCCTGAATGTCCTTCGGCAAGCGTGCGAACAACGCTTTGCTGGTGTCGGTTTCCGGCCACACGGCCGAGCCGCCCACGGCCAGTACGGCCGCCAGTTGCGTCAGCAGGTCGCCTTCCACGTCGGCCAGGCACAGCACGTGCTCGCGCGGCAGGATGGCGTAACTGTTGCGTTCGCCGGTCGGACCGGTCAACAGGCGGGTAATACCGCTTTGCGACTGGGCGGCGAACTGCACGCACAGGGCACTCAGTTCGGCGAGCTTCTGGCTGTCGGCCCAGGCTTGCAGCGCGGCCAGCGGTTTACCCATGGCCTCGCGCAAACGCAGGTCCGGCGCCGCCAGGGCATCGCCACGGACGAAGGATTGCTGGATCGCATCGGTAGGGCGTGTCGACAGCAGGCGGTACAGGTACAGCGGACCACCGGCCTTGGGACCGGTGCCCGACAGGCCTTCGCCACCAAACGGTTGTACACCGACCACTGCACCGACGATGTTGCGGTTCACGTAGACGTTGCCGGCATGCACGTTGTCGATGACCTTGGCGATGGTCTCGTCGATGCGCGTGTGCACGCCCAGGGTCAGGCCGTAGCCGGAAGCGTTGATCTGGTTGATCAACTGATCCAGTTCCTTGCGCTTGTAGCGCACCACGTGCAGCACCGGGCCAAAGATCTCGCGCTGCAGTTCATCGAAGCTTTCCAGCTCGATCAAGGTCGGCATCACGAAGGTGCCGCGCTTGCACTCGTCACTGTCGGCGATTGCCATCTGGTAGACGGTGCGACCTTTGTCGCGCATGGCCTGGATGTGTTTTTCGATGCCGGCCTTGGCTTCGGCGTCGATCACCGGGCCGATGTCCACCGACAGGCGCTCAGGATTGCCGAGGCGCGATTCGGCCATGGCACCCTTGAGCATTTCGATGACGCGGTCGGCGGAGTCTTCCTGCAGGCACAGGACCCGCAGGGCCGAGCAGCGCTGGCCGGCACTGTCGAAGGCCGAGGACACTACGTCGATGACCACTTGTTCGGTCAGGGCCGAGGAGTCGACGATCATGGCGTTCTGGCCGCCGGTTTCGGCGATCAGCGGGATCGGACGACCCTGGTTGTCCAGGCGTCCGGCGATGTTGCGTTGCAGCAGGCGGGCGACTTCGGTGGAGCCGGTGAACATCACGCCTTTGACCCGCTCGTCACCCACCAGGCGGGCGCCGACGGTTTCGCCGCGACCCGGCAGCAGTTGCAGGACGCCTTCCGGAATGCCTGCCTCAAGCATCAAACGCACGGCCTGGGCAGCCACCAGTGGCGTCTGCTCGGCGGGCTTGGCCAGAACCGGGTTGCCGGCGGCCAATGCAGCGGCGACCTGGCCGCTGAAAATCGCCAGCGGGAAGTTCCACGGGCTGATGCAGACCACCGGGCCCAGAGGGCGGTGGGCGTCGTTGGTGAAATCGTTGCGCGCCTGCACCGCGTAGTAACGCAGGAAATCCACGGCTTCACGGACTTCGGCAATGGCGTTGGCGAAGGTCTTGCCGGCTTCGCGGGCCAGCAGGCCCATCAGCGGCTGGATCTCGCCTTCCATCAGGTCAGCGGCACGTTCCAGGATCGCGGCGCGCTCGGCCGGTGGCGTGGCCTGCCAGATCGGTGCGGCGTTGAGGGCGCACTGGATGGCGTTGTCGACGTCGGCGACCATGGCTTCCTGCACATGGCCGACCACATCGCGGTGATCAGACGGGTTCAGCACCGCTGCCGGGGTTTCTTCGCTGGCAGCGCAACCGAGCATCGGCACGGCTTTCCAATCGTTATGGGCAGTGGCCAGCAGGGCGCAGGACAGCGACGCCAGGCGATGCTCGTTGGCCAGGTCGATGCCGCTGGAGTTGGCGCGGTCGCTGCCGTACAGGTCACGCGGCAGTGGGATGCGCGGGTGCGGCAGGCCGAAACCGCCTTCCAGGGTTGCCATCTGCTCGATGCTGGCTACTGGATCGGCCACCAGCTCCTGGATGGAAATCGACTGGTCGGCGATGCGGTTGACGAACGAGGTGTTCGCGCCGTTTTCCAGCAAACGGCGTACGAGGTAGGCCAGCAGGGTTTCGTGGGTGCCGACCGGGGCGTACACACGGCACGGACGGTTCAACTTGCCTTCGGAGACCTTGCCTACAACCTGTTCGTACAGCGGCTCACCCATGCCGTGCAGGCACTGGAATTCGTACTGGCCCGGGTAATAATTCTGACCGGCGATGTGGTAAATGGCCGACAAGGTATGGGCGTTGTGCGTGGCGAACTGTGGGTAGATGACTTCCGGCACCGACAACAGTTTGCGCGCGCAAGCGATGTAGGACACGTCGGTGTACACCTTGCGGGTATAGACCGGATAGCCTTCCAGGCCTTCGACCTGGGCGCGCTTGATCTCGCTGTCCCAGTACGCGCCTTTTACCAGGCGAATCATCAGGCGGTGGCGGCTGCGGCGAGCCAGGTCGATCACGTAGTCGATCACGTACGGGCAACGCTTCTGGTACGCCTGGATCACGAAGCCGATGCCGTTCCAGCCGGTCAACTGCGGCTCGAAGCACAGGCGCTCCAACAGGTCCAGGGACAGCTCGAGGCGGTCGGCTTCTTCGGCGTCGATGTTCAGGCCGATGTCGTATTGCTTGGCCAGCAAGGTCAGCGACAGCAGGCGCGGGTACAGCTCGTCCATGACGCGCTCGTACTGGGCGCGGCTGTAGCGCGGGTGCAGGGCCGAGAGCTTGATGGAAATGCCCGGGCCTTCATAAATCCCACGGCCGTGGGACGCTTTGCCGATCGAGTGAATGGCTTGTTCGTACGAGGCCAGGTACTTCTGGGCATCATGTTCGGTGAGTGCGGCTTCACCCAGCATGTCGTAGGAATAACGGAAACCCTTGGTTTCGAACTTGCTGGCGTTGGCCAGGGCCTCGGCGATGGTTTCGCCGGTGACGAACTGTTCGCCCATCAGGCGCATGGCCATGTCGACGCCCTTGCGGATCATCGGCTCGCCGCTCTTGCCGATGATGCGGCTCAGGGAGGAGGTCAGGCCTGCTTCGTTATGGGTTGCGACCAGCTTGCCCGTCAGCAACAGGCCCCAGGTGGCTGCGTTGACGAACAGCGACGGGCTGTTGCCCAGGTGCGGTTGCCAGTTGCCGGTGCTGATCTTGTCGCGGATCAGCGCATCGCGGGTACCTTTGTCCGGGATGCGCAGCAGCGCCTCCGCCAGGCACATCAATGCCACGCCTTCCTGGGACGACAGGGAAAATTCCTGCAGCAAGCCCTGAACGATACCGGCACGGCCGCCGGCACTTTTCTGGTTACGCAGTTTTTCCGCAATCGAAGCCGCCAACTTGTTGGTGGCTTCGGCCATTTCGGCCGGCAGGCGGGCCTGCTCGATCAGCATCGGCACCACTTCCGGCTCAGGGCGACGGTAAGCGGCGGTGATGGAGGCGCGCAGGACCGATTGCGGCAGGATGCTCTCGGCGAATTCGAGGAAGCATTGGTGAGCGTGGTCGACCTGTACATCGCCAGCATCATCGCTGTCAGTACGAGGGGAACCGTTCAGCTCGGTCAGGGTTGCACCACCCTCGAGTTTTTCCAGGTAATTGAAAATTGCCTGCTTGATCAGCCAGTGCGGCGTGCGATCAATCGAGGTTGCGGCCGCCTTGAGGCGTTCGCGGGTCGGGTCATCGAGTTTGACCCCAAGGGTGGTGGTAGCCATATTTTTATCCTCATGTTTACCACGTATGGCGTGGCATCAGCTGGCGGCAAGATTAGCTGTGCGATGATTGAGGTGCAACCGGGTGCAACCCTTTTTTTCGTGAAATGACCGGCAGCTCATCTGGAAGCCTGCTCGGCTCCGTCCTTCCTGCACCGGCATAGTGCTTTGGCTTCTAACGGTGCGCTTTGGACTGCACTAAAAGGGAGCAAAAAACGCCGAATATGCGACAAAACCGATCAGGTGCAACTTATTCGAACGAAACTGGTTGCACCTTATTTGATTTGTTGAATAGCATTCACGGCCAAGGTGCAACCGGTTCCAAGCCGAGGGGCATCGGCTGATGGCTTTCCTGGGGAAACATCAGTCATAAATTCGCGGGACTGCAAATCGTCGCTACAACGTCTGCGTTGTCGGCGCTTTCAACTGCCACCGCACCATAAAAACAAAGCCAGGGCGTAACTCATGAGTGTTAGTAATCCCACCTTGATCACTTTTGTGATCTACATCGCAGCCATGGTCCTGATCGGCCTGATGGCTTACCGCTCCACCAATAACCTTTCCGATTACATCCTGGGCGGTCGCAGCCTGGGCAGCGTGGTCACGGCATTGTCCGCCGGTGCTTCCGACATGAGCGGCTGGTTGTTGATGGGTTTGCCGGGTGCCATCTATATGTCTGGCCTGTCGGAAAGCTGGATCGCCATCGGTCTGGTCATCGGTGCCTATCTCAACTGGCTGTTCGTGGCCGGCCGCCTGCGGGTGCAGACCGAGCACAACGGTGACGCCCTGACGCTGCCGGATTACTTCTCCAGCCGTTTCGAAGACAAGAGCGGGCTGTTGCGGATCATCTCCGCGGTGGTGATCCTGGTGTTCTTCACCATCTACTGCGCTTCCGGCATCGTGGCCGGCGCCCGTCTGTTCGAAAGTACCTTCGGCATGTCCTACGAGACCGCGCTGTGGGCCGGTGCCGCAGCGACCATCGCCTACACCTTCATCGGCGGTTTCCTGGCCGTGAGCTGGACCGACACCGTACAAGCCACCCTGATGATCTTCGCGCTGATCCTGACGCCGATCATCGTGCTGCTGGCCACCGGTGGTGTGGACACCACGTTCCTGGCCATTGAAGCGAAAGATCCTACGTCCTTCGACATGCTGAAAAACACCACCTTCATCGGCATCATCTCGCTGATGGGCTGGGGCCTGGGCTATTTCGGCCAACCGCACATCCTGGCGCGCTTCATGGCGGCGGACTCGGTCAAGTCGATCGCCAAAGCCCGTCGCATCTCCATGGCCTGGATGATCCTCTGCCTGGGCGGTACCGTGGCTGTGGGCTTCTTCGGCATCGCTTACTTCTCGGCGCACCCTGACGTGGCCGGCCCCGTGACCGAGAACCCTGAGCGGGTGTTCATCGAGCTGGCGAAGATCCTGTTCAACCCATGGGTGGCTGGCGTGTTGCTGTCGGCCATCTTGGCGGCGGTCATGAGTACCCTGAGCTGCCAGTTGCTGGTGTGCTCCAGTGCCCTGACCGAAGACTTCTACAAGACCTTCCTGCGCAAGAGCGCTTCCCAACTGGAGCTGGTCTGGGTCGGCCGCGCCATGGTGCTGCTGGTGGCCTTGGTGGCCATCGCCCTGGCCGCTAACCCGGAAAACCGCGTACTGGGTCTGGTGAGCTACGCCTGGGCCGGTTTCGGTGCCGCCTTCGGCCCGGTTGTCCTGATCTCCGTGATCTGGAAGAACATGACCCGCAATGGCGCGCTCGCCGGCATTCTGGTGGGTGCAATCACCGTGATCGTCTGGAAGCACTTCGCGTTGCTGGGCCTGTACGAAATCATCCCGGGCTTCATCTTCGCCAGCCTGGCCATCTACTTCGTCAGCAAGATGGGCTCGCCTACCGCAGGTATGCTGCAGCGCTTCGACGCGGCGGAAAAAGATTTTCGTCTGAACCAGTAAGGCCTTCAGCGCGGCCTTGACGGCGCGCTTGAAGAACATAAAAAACGGCCCGTCTCCAATGGAAACGGGCCGTTTTTTATGCGCCGAATTTATCGACCGCGCCTGTTACCTGTGGGAGCGAGCCTGCTCGCGATGAGGTGTCACATTCAGCATCCAGGCAAGCTGATACGCGAGCAGGCTCGCTCCCACACTGGATCTTCAAAGGACGCGCATCACTTCACCTCGGTGTCAGGCTGATTGAGAAAGATCAATACGCCCAAAATCGCCATGTAGAACCTGAACGCAGCGTCCTGGCCATTCCAGATCTCTGATTGCCACATCAGGAACCATTCGCCGCCGACCACCATGAAACCAAAGAACCAGACGAAGAAGCCCACCGTCAAACCGACGATGGTCCAGCGCTTGGCGCGGGCGAACACCTGGGCTTCGGCCTCGCGCACCTGCCATAGTTTCAGCGCGCCGTAGCCCAGCAGCCCTGCGGTCAGCGCTTCGCCGAGGATGATCAACCAATACGCGCCGTGCCACATCCAGGGTTGAGCGATGGCGCGATACCGAGCGGCATTGTCGGGAAAGGTGGTGTCCATGCTCAGTACGTGCTGGACGAAATTGAAGTTGGAGCGGTAGTCCGTGATGTTGTTGAACACGGTCAGGAGGGCGAATGCGGCGAGCGCCAGGGTCATTGCGATTTTTGCGTAGCGTGTCGTCATGTCATGCGTCCTTTGCTTTTTTGCGACCCGGGCACGTTATCACGCTCACCAACGCCGTGAGATCGAGCGCGTTGCAAGAAACGGCTGATTGATGTGTAGGACGGTGCGGATGGCCGCAATGTCTCGAATGTCTATCGGAAAATGCATCACGCTTTGCGGCTTTTAGCTTCTTGGTTGTAGGGCAAATCTGTTTTTCCTGACCTCCAATACACTTCCCTTATTGCTCATGCAGAATCGCCCGCCTCCATTCAGCAGAGGCACATCGGATGTTCCCGCCTGCCAACCTACCGCGTTTCACCCTGACGCTCGACAGCGGGCCGAATGATCTCAAGGTGCTTGAGTTCAAGGGCAAGGAAACCATCAGCCAGCCCTATCGCTTTGACGTGGAACTGGTCAGCGAGCGCTGCGACTTGGAACTGGAAGCACTCCTGCATCGCGAGGCATTTCTGCGGTATGGCCGGGAAGGTGGCATACACGGGCAGGTCTATAGCGTTGCCCAAGGCGATTCGGGCAAACGCCTGACCCGTTACCAGATCTGCCTGGTGCCGCGCTTGACTTATTTGCGCCACCGCATCAACCAGCGGATTTTCCAGCACTTGAGCGTGCCCGATATCGTCGCCCGGGTGTTGAAGGAGCACGGGATCCTGGCGGGGGACTGCCAGTTCACCCTCGGTGGGCACTATCCCGAGCGTGAATACTGTGTGCAGTACGGCGAAAGCGACCTGACGTTCATCGAGCGGATCTGCGCCGAAGTCGGTATCCACTACCACTTTCGGCATCGCCCTGACGGCCATCTGCTGGTGTTCGGCGACGACCAGACCGGGTTTCCTCGCCTGCCCGAATCGACGCTGTATCTGCCGGACAGCGGCATGGCTGCCGATGCGCCGGCCATCAAGCGCTTGGCGGTGCGACTCCAGACCCGCACCACGGCCGTGACGTTGCGCGACTACGACTTCCGCAAGCCCGGCTTGTTATTGCAAACCCATCTCGACAATCGGCAGCTCCCTGTGCTCGAGGACTATCGGTACCCGGGTGGGTTCTGCGACCGTGACGATGGTAAGCACCTGACCCGGCGTGCTCTTGAGCGTCACGGTGCCGATCATCGCGTAGCGCAGGGCAGCAGCGACGCAAGTGCTTTCGTCAGCGGACATTTCATGCGCATCGAGGCCCATCCCCGGGAGCCGTGGAACGATCTCTGGCTCCTGACGCATATCGATCACCATGGCCGTCAACCCCAAGTGCTGGAAGAAACAGCCTCCGCCAGCCCGGATGAATTCCAGGGCTACAGAAACACCTTTCTCGCCACGCCTTGGGACGTGTGCTTTCGGCCGCCCCTGCATCACGAAAAGCCTCGTGCCCACGGTTATCAGTCAGCGGTGGTGACCGGGCCGGTGGACAGCGAGATCCATTGCGATGAGTTTGGACGGGTCAAGGTGCAATTGGCCTGGGATCGCGACGGCACGCGCGACGAGCATTCCAGTTGCTGGCTGCGAGTGGCCGCAGGGTGGGCCCACGATCACTACGGTGCAGTGATGATTCCCCGGGTCGGCATGGAAGTGCTGGTGGGGTTCATTGATGGCGACGTGGACAAGCCCCTGGTGGTGGGTTGCCTGCCCAACGGCGCCAACCCGGTGCCGTTGGACCTGCCGGCGGACAAGACCCGCAGTATCTGGCGCAGCCAGAGCAGCCCTGGTGGGGAAGGCTATAACGAACTGCGCATCGAGGACCGCCAGGGGGCGGAGGAGATTTACCTGCGGGCCCAGCGAAACTGGACCCAGCATGTGCTGCACGACCAGCGGGTACAGGTCGATCACGAGCGCAGTATTGTCGTCACCGGCACGGCGCGGCACGAACTCAAGGCCGATGAGCAGCGCGTTACCCATGGTCGGCGCCAGGCTGAAGTCCGGCAGGACGATCATTTGCTGGTCAGCGGCGAGCGGCATGTTCGCGTGAGCAGCCAGATGTTGAACGCCAGCCAGCAGTTTCATGTCAGTGCCGGCCAGCAAGTGGTCCTGGAGGCTGGCGCCAGTGTGACCCTGCAGGCCGGTGGCCATTGGATCAACATTGGTGCCGACGGGATTTTCAGCAGCGCGCCGATCGAGGTCGGTGGGGCGCCGATGGCGGTGATGGGGGCGTCAGCGGGTTCGTCGGGCAGTGTCGGGAAATCGGTCCCAGTGGCGGCGCCTCGGCTTTCCCTGGCGCAGATCCTCAGCTTCCAAGGCTCGGCGCCGTTCTGCGAGGAGTGTGAGCGTTGCAGGAACGGCGTCTGCGTACCCTCGGCCTTTCACAAACCTGTCGACGTCCAGGAGCGCCCATGAACAGCGGTCAAACACCCCATACTTGGCTTGAGAACCATCCGTTGCAGGCGTCCGAGCAATTGTTCGCCATTTTCTGCAACGCCAGCAGCGCCGGGGCGTTGTCTGCCTGGCGGCGTTCGATGGCCGCGACACCCACGCCGATCTGGGGCGATACGCCGTACGCCGAGTGGGAATCGGTCATGCCCTATGTAGGGATTGTTCGGACAGACAGTGAGTTTCTTGATTGGATAGCGGCCACCGATTCGCTCGATTGGGGGTGGTTGGCGGTGTCGTGTGCCAGCCAGGAAACCCTTGCCGAGCATTTACGTGGGTTGACGCAGGTGCTGTTGCCGGGTGGCAAGGCGGTTTTCCTGCGTTTTTGGGATGGGCGCTTCATGGGGTCGATCCTGCAATCGACGGCGGTGGATGTCGGGGAACTCCTACCGGTCATCAGTCGTTGCCTGATCAACGGTCACTCCCTTGAGATCAAAGGAAGCGCCCAGCGGCCGGCTCAAATTTTTCCTTGGTGGGAAGTGCCCGTGGCGCTGCTGGACACTATGGCCGAGGCGCCGACGGACTGTCTGGTGGATAACGTGCTCACATGGTTGGGCGAAGAGCATCCGGATCTGTTCGAGCGGGTCGAACCCCGCATCCTGCGGCGCAAGATTGCTCACTTTCTTGAGCGATCAAAGCCGGCTGCCGCGCCGAAGGCGTCACTGCAGACGTACTTGATGCGGGAGTTGGGCTGATCGTGGCCTGTCCGCTGGGCTGCGAACCCCTGACGTTCGACGCGCTTCAAGGTAAACTCGTCGCCCTTCGCAGGAGCCGCCATGAATTATCGCCACGCCTTCCACGCCGGCAATCACGCCGACGTGTTCAAACACCTGACCCTGACCCGACTCATCGCGTTGATGTCGCGCAAGGAACAGCCCTTCACCTACCTCGATACCCATGCGGGCATCGGGCTGTACGACTTGCAGGGTGACCAGGCCAACCGTACCGGTGAGTACCTGGAAGGCATTGCGCGGTTGTGGGGCGAGGGCGACCTGCCGCCGTTGACTGCCGACTACATGAAAGTGCTGCACGAGATGAACCCGGACGGGCAACTGCGCTACTACCCGGGCTCGCCGGAACTGGCGCGGCGCCTGACTCGACCGCAGGACCGTGTGCTGCTCAACGAGAAACACCCGGAAGACGGCGTGTTGCTCAAGGACAACATGAAAGGCGACCGTCGCGTGGCGGTGCACTTGGGTGAGGGCTGGCATGTGCCGCGGGCGTTGCTGCCGGTGGCGCAAAAGCGTGCGCTGATGCTGATCGATCCACCCTTCGAGCAGCTTGACGAGATGCAGCGCTGCGCCGCCTCGCTCAAGGAGGCCATTGGCCGGATGCGTCAGACGGTGGCGGCCATCTGGTACCCGGTGAAGGACCAGCGGATGTTGCGCCGCTTCTACCAGGACCTGGCCGGCACCGGCGCGCCGAAGCTGTTGCGGGTGGAGCTGCTGGTGCACCCACTGGCGACGCCCAACAGCCTGAACGGCTCCGGCCTGGCGATTGCCAATCCGCCGTGGGGGCTGGAAGAAGAGTTGCGCGAGCTGCTGCCGTGGCTGTCGAAAAAGCTGGGGCAGACCCAGGGCGGGTGGCAGATGGATTGGTTGATCGCTGAAAGTTGATCGTTGAGCCGATGCAGTCAGGTCGTCAGGAAGGACGCCTTCGCGAGCAAGCTGCTCCCACATAAGTTGCGGGGGTGTTCACAGAACTGTAACTGCCACAAATCCTTGTGGGAGCCGAGCTTGCTCGCGATGACGGTGGTTCAGCTGCATCGATGTTGAATGTGCCGTCGCATCGCGAGCAAGCTCGCTCCCACATGGGTTGTGGGGTGTTCACAGAACTGCAAGTGACACAAATTCCTGTGGGGGCCGAGCTTGCTCGCGATGACGGTGGTTCAGCTGCATCGATGTTGAATGTGCCGTTGCATCGCGAGCAAGCTCGCTCCCACATGGGTTGTGGGGTGTTCACAGAACTGCAAGTGACAAAATTTCCTGTGGGAGCTGAGCTTGCTCGCGATGACGGTGGTTCAGCTGCATCGATGTTGAATGTGCCGCCGCATCGCGGGCAAGCCTTGCTCCCACAGGCTCAGCTCCCACACTGGATCTGGAGCCAGAAAGTCAGATCGGGCACGTCACGCCGGTCCCGCCGATCCCGCAATAGCCTTCCGGGTTCTTCGCCAGGTACTGCTGGTGATAGGCCTCGGCGAAGTAGAAGGTCGGCGCCTCTTCGATTTCGGTCGTGATGGTGCCTTTGCCGGCCTTGGTCAACTCGGCCTGGAAGACTTGCTCGCTGTGTCTGGCCGCCGCCAGTTGGGTCGGGTTGGTGGCGTAGATCACCGAACGGTACTGGGTGCCGATGTCGTTCCCCTGGCGCATGCCCTGGGTCGGGTTGTGCAGTTCCCAGAACATCTTCAACAGCTGTTCGTAGCTGACTTTCGCTGGCTCGTAGACCACCAGCACCACTTCGCTGTGGCCGGTAAGGCCCGAGCAGACTTCTTCATACGTTGGGTTTGGCGTGAACCCCCCGGCGTAACCCACCGCTGTACTGACCACGCCTTCGCGCTGCCAGAACTTGCGCTCCGCGCCCCAGAAGCAGCCGAGGCCGAAGATCGCGAAGTCCACGTCCATGGCAAACGGGCCCAGCAGGGGCGCGTCGTGGACGAAGTGTTTGTCCGGCACGGTCATGGGGGTTTCACGGCCAGGCAGGGCTTGTTCTTGAGTAGGTAGCACGTTTTTATTCACCAGGATTTCCGAGCGCAAGACCATGATCAGTCCTCTCAGTCAGATTGAATTGAGCGACATAGACCGTCAGTGTGCCTCAGAAAAGCCGCCGCAAGCTATACGCTGCTGTCAGACCAGAGGCCCGCGCGGGTAGCGCTTGAGCTTGTCGATCAGCTCCGCGCCGGGGATTGGCCGGTCGAACAGGTAGCCCTGGCCGACGTCGCAACGGTGACGCCGCAGGAACGTCAGTTGCTGGGCGGTTTCGATGCCTTCGGCCACGACCTTGAGTTTCAGGTTGTGAGCCATGGCGATCACCGCCGAGGTGATTTCCATGTCGTCCTGGTTGTCCGGGATCTCATGGATGAAGCTGCGATCGATCTTGATGATGTCGATCGGGAATTTCTTCAGGTAGCTCAGGGATGAATACCCGGTGCCGAAGTCGTCCATGGCCAGGGTCAGCCCCAGGCGCTTGAGCTGGTCGAGCTGCAAGTGGGTGTCTTCGGTGGCTTCCAGCAGCAGGCCTTCGGTCAGCTCCAGTTCCAGCAGCCGGGCCGGCAGTTGTTCCTCCTTGAGGATGCTGGCGATGGAGGCGACCAGGTCCGGGTCGGAGAACTGCTTGGGCGACAGGTTGATCGCCACTTGCAGGTTGCCCAGGCCGGCGGCGGTCAATTGCTTGCTCATGCGGCAAGCCTGGCGGGCGATCCATTTGCCGATGGGGATGATCAGGCCGGTTTCTTCGGCCACGCTGATGAACTGGTCCGGGCGGATCATGCCCTTTTCCGGATGGTTCCAGCGCAGCAACGCCTCCATGCCCAGCAGGCGGCCGCTGCGCAGGCACAACTTGGGCTGGTAGAACACGTCCAGTTCGTTCTGGGTCAGGGCGCGGCGCAGGTTGTTTTCGACAAACAGTTTGTAGCTGGCCTCGGCGTTCAGCGCCTCGGTGAACACCTGGACCTGATGCTTGCCGTTGGCCTTGGCCTTGTGCAGGGCGAGGCCGGCGTTGCGCATCAGGGTCTGCGGATCACGGCCGTGCAGCGGCGCGCAGGCCAGGCCCACGGAACCGGTCACGCTGATCAGCTGGTTGTCGACGAACATCGGTTTGTCGAGGGTCATCAGCAATTGGCTGGCGATTTGCTGCCCGGCTTCCAGGCTCGTGTCGTCCAACAGCACGGCGAACTCGTTACTGGCGAATCGCGCCAGGCTGCCGCTGGGGCTCAGGCTGTTGCGCAGGCGCCGGGCCAGGCTGATCAGCAGCTTGTCACCGGTCTGGTGGCCGAGGCTGTCGTTGATACGCTTGAAGTTGTCGATGTCCACCAGTAGCAGGCTGATGGGCGAATCACTGTCCCGGGCGAAGCGTTCATCGAGGTTGCGAATGAACGCCGGGCGGTTGCCCAGGTTAGTCAGATTGTCGGTGTAGGCCAGGCGCTCGATGCGCTGCTGGGCCAGCTTGGTCTGGGTGATGTCTTCGTAGATGCCGATGTAGTGGGTCAGCTCGCGGTTGTCGCCATACACCTTGGAAATCGACAGCTGGCCCCAGTAGGGTTCCAGGTTCTTGCGCCGGCTCTTGAACTCGCCCTGCCAGCTATTGCTTTGAGCCAGCGCCGAGGGCGCGTCGAACAGCAGCTCGCTGAGGTTTTCCAGGGCCGGCAGTTCCGAGAGGCGTTGGCCGTGGACTTCCTCGGTGGTGTATTGGGTGATCGCGGTGAAGCTCGGGTTGACGTACTCCACCACACCGTCGCAATTGACCAGCAGGAACGCGTTGGCGCTCTGCTCCACGGCGCGCTGGAACAGGTGCAGGGCGCTGGTGGCGGTGCGGCGGTTGTGGTTGTTGATGACCTGGGCGAACTGGTCCGCCAGCTCGCCGGCAAAGGCGATCTCATCCGATTGCCAGGCGCGGGTGACGCCCACTTGTTCCAGGCACAGCACGCCTACTACCTGGCCGTCGATACGCACGCTGGCGTCGAGAATGGCGTTGACGTCGCGGGCGCGCAGGCTCTCGGCCAGTTCCCGGGTACGCGGGTCGCGCATCGCATTGTGGGCGTCGATGGCGCGGCAGGTCTGCAGCGCCTCCATGTAGTCGGGAAACTCGTTGACGTCGATGACCGTCGGCAGGAAGTACTCCTGGGACGCGCGGTTGTACGCGGAAATCGGCACCAGTTGGCCATCGTCCAGATTCCAGATACTGGCGCAGTCGATCTGGTAGATGTCACAGGCGCTGCGGGTGATGAGTTCGGCCGCTTCGAGCAGGGAGTTGTTGGCGCTGTAGCGTTGACGGGTCAGCAGCAGGATCAGGTCCTGTTGGGCACGTACCCGGTCCAGGTGCTGGAGCTGCTCTTGCTGGGCGCGCTGGTTCAGTTCCAGGGCGATCTGCAGGCGCGAGTTCTGGGTTTCTAGGTCCAGGGCCGGCATGGAGGGTTCGCTTTGCAGCAAATTGTCCACCACCAGCAGGTAGCCGCGCAGCAGGTGACGATTGTGCTGCTTGTAGGCTTCGCCCGTTTCCAGCACATTCATCGGGCCCTTGGCGGTGTGGAGCGTGTAACGAATCTGGTAATGCGCGGCCTGGGCCAATTGTTGCTGGATGGCGTCGTGCAATTGATAGCGCGCTTCGGGTTCCATCAGGCTGGCGTAGGGCGAACTGACCAGCGAGCACAGCTCTACCGCCGGCAGGCCGAAGTGTCGCTCGCAGTTGGGGTCGAGAAACAACAGCGCCCAGCTAGCTTCATTCAGCCGTTCGAAACGCAGCATACCGAGCCGCGCGGGCACCGGTAACTGCGTCACTACCTCGGCCGCCATACGGCTGGCGGCATCGGGTTGGCTTTTCATGGGGAAACTCGCTTCGAAAATGCTGATCGCGCCGGGCTGACGCCCTCGTTATTACGGATTGGCGCAAGGTTGCATCATTGCGGCACTGGCTGACAAGAGAGATGAAGGCCAAGTGCTATAAACCTTTTATCGGCCGACAACGGGATTTCTCCAGTCGCCGGCCGATCAGAGGGCATGGAAGTTCATCGCAGCGGGATATCGACCGTCTGCAAGGGCCCGCCGTCACGGTCGTGGAAGGTGACTTGAAGGCTCTGCGCCGTGACCTGCAGGCGGGCGAAGTTGTCCCGGCTCACCACTTCGCTGGTCAGTTCATAGCGGTACTCACCGCTGTCCGTGCGGGCCATGGACCTGTGGAAAATAAAATCCGCGGCTTTTGCAAAAGGCAGCAGTTTGCTGTTGTAGAACGGCGATGAAACGACGGTGTTGACCTCGAAATCAGGATCCTGGCTGTGACGCAGGCGGCTGGTCATGGAACCGTGGACGTCACCCGAGATGAACACCACGTTTTTGATCCGATGGCGGCGGATGGTCTCCAACAGGCGCAGACGTTGTTCCGGGAAGGCCTGCCAGGCATCGCCGTCGTTGCGCTGGCTGTCAGGGAAAAACATCACGCTGGTGACGACGAGCTTGACCCGTGCGGGGCTGCTGACGAGCCACTCGAGCAGGGACCGTTCCTGTTCCGCGTCGAGGATGCGCCGATCGTCCGCCGACAGGTTGCGTTGCGTCCGGCTGTCGGTGACGAACCAGTGGATATCGCCATGGGCAAAGGTGTACCAGTAGCGGGCCAACGACTTGTTCAATGTTCCGTCGCTCGACAGTTCATGGGCGGGCCCATGGCTGGCCTGGTAAAGCCCATAAGCGCTCATGGCATTGGCATACAGGACATCATCGTGGTCGGTTTTCCTGGCGGGCCAGTTGTCTTCGATTTCGTGGTCGTCGAGGATCATGTAGGTCGGCGTGCCAGACATCAGTTTTCTGATGTGCGGCTGGGTAAATACCGATCGGTATCTGAAAAGGATGTGTTTATAGGTTCGGTCCGGGCCGATGATATTCAAGTCATCGAGATAAACCTGGTCTCCGGTCATCAACACCGCGCTGATCGGCGGGTCGGCCTGTTCGACGACGCGATTGATGCCGGCAAAGGTGCGATCCCCAAGGCTGGGGAGTAACGGGGTGCTGGCGGCGATCCGCAAGTAGCGACATGAACCCACGATATAAGCCCGTGGTGCATCGGTTTTATCGGCCGGCGTGCGCAAACAGTAGGTGTTGCGGGGCCATTGCAGCGGCAGTTCCTGGATGGTTTCCACGGTATGGGTCGGGCTCAAGGGGCTGAGCCAGCCGGCCTGGTATTCGTAGGCGGTGTCGGGTTGAAGGCCTTTCAATACGATGACATCGGACATGTCGCGGTATGCCTTCAATTGGACGAAGTGCCCTTTTGACCAACGGGTGTCCCCTCGGCGCCGGTGGCGAATGCCGGCAAATACCCGGTTGTTGCCGTGATCGCCGCGCAGGAATATCCGGGCGTGATCGGTGGTCGTGTGCCCGACAATGGGGCCGACGGTAGGTTTGAACATATTCGAATCCATTCGAAGTTTTAGTCGGTGGGTGCAGGCATCAAGTGGCCTGACGGTTTGATGCTAAAGCCCGGCGCGCCATAAATATCGATAGGGTAGGGGGCGCAGGCTGTGGGTAATGACTAACAGGGGACGTAGTCATTTGAAGCTTGCGGGGTAGGAAAATGCCGGGTTGCCCTGACATATCGCTTTCGCGAGTGGGCTCGCTTCCACAGGTGATGCTGTTCACTAAGTCGTTATTGACGACTCTGATTATGTGTTCCGAAAGGCGTGGGTTGGTGTGTATATCCGTTTCTGCGGTAACGGCTGCTTATGGTTCCGCCCTTACGGCGGGTCACTTTTGGAAGAGCGCCAAAAGTAACCAAAAGCGCTTTGCCCCACCACTCGGCACCTCGCTAAGGCTCGGTGTGCCCTCACTCCGGCATTGCTCCGTGGGCCCGCCGCGAAGGGCCATCCATGGCCCAGCGCGGCTATCCCGGCATCCATGCCGGGATGCCCACTGCGCAATGCCTGCGTTCGGCCAGCGTGGTTTAACGGGGCGTCCAGATCAAGATCAAGAGCCAAAGCAAGAGCAAGAGCGGGGCACATGCCGGCCCTATGTGGTTGAGCCACCGCTATCGCGAGCAAGCTCGCTCCCACAGTGGGCCTGTGGTGAACACAAGACTCATGAACACCCAAGATCCCCTGTGGGAGCGAGCTTGCTCGCGATGCCGTCGGCACACCCAACATCACCGCAAACTGACCCACCGCCTTCGCGAGCAAGCCCGCTCCCACAGGAGGAACGCGGTCCCAACCAAGAGCCAGGTCGGCTATCAGGCCGCCTCGCCGTGGACGTTGATCTCGGGCGCCCCGTTAACCACGCTGGCTGAACGAAGGTATTGCGCAGTGGGCAACCCGGCATGGATGCCGGGTTAGCCGCGCTGGGCCATGGATGGCCCTTCGCGGCGGCCCACGGAGCAATGCCTTCGTTCAGGCATGCCGAGCCTAGGCGAGGCACCGAGTGGTGGGGCAAAAGCGTTTTGGTTACTTTTGACTGGGCCGGCTTCCGGGCTCTTCAAAAGTGACCCGCTGTAAGAGCGGAACCGCCAGCAGCCGTTACCGCAGCAATGGATATACACACCACCTGCCCGGAAAAAGGCGAGTAGATTTTTCCAAAAAACGACGCTTTCCATTTCTGAAAAAACGCCACTTTTCCTAAGTGAACAGCACCCACAGGGCTTCATCAGTTTCAGGTACTGTGCCGCACCGCAAATCCATTGTGGGAGCGAGCCTGCTCTCGATGAGGCCGGCACATCCAATACCCATATACCCGGCCTGAATTCCAGGCAAAAAAAAGCCCCGCCAAACGGACGGGGTTGAGGTACGAGCGTGGCGCTCGGAAAACGATGCGCCGAATGGCCCTCCCCCAAGGGAGGGCCGCCCGGTGTTACAGCAGGATGGTGCGGATGTCGCCCAGCAAGTCGCTCAAGCGCTTGGTGAAGCGTGCCGCGGCGGCGCCGTTGATCACACGGTGATCGTAGGACAGCGACAGAGGCAGCATCAGCTTCGGCTGGAAGGCTTTACCGTCCCAGACCGGCTGGATGGTGGCCTTGGAAACACCCAGGATCGCCACTTCCGGCGCGTTGACGATCGGCGTGAAGCCGGTGCCGCCAATGTGGCCGAGACTGGAGATGGTGAAGCAGGCGCCTTGCATGTCGTCGGCGGTGAGCTTCTTGTTCCGGGCTTTTTCGGCCAGGGCAGCGGCTTCGGCAGCCAGTTGCAGCAGGCTCTTCTGATCGACGTTGCGGATGACCGGTACCAGCAGGCCTTCCGGGGTGTCGACGGCAAAGCCGATGTGCACGTATTTCTTGCGGATCACAGCCTTGCCGCTTGGGGCCAGGGAGGCGTTGAAGTCCGGCAGTTCCTTGAGCAGGTGCGCACAGGCCTTGAGCAGCAGGGGCAGCACGGTCAGCTTCACGCCGGCCTTTTCCGCCACGGCTTTCTGCGCGACGCGGAAAGCTTCCAGCTCGGTGATGTCAGCCTGGTCGAACTGAGTCACGTGGGGAATGTTCAGCCAGCTGCGGTGCAGGCTCGACGCGCCGATCTGCATCAGGCGAGTCATGGCCACTTCTTCGGTTTCGCCGAAGCGGCTGAAGTCCACCGCCGGGATCGGCGGGATGCCCGCGCCGCCGGTGGCGCCTTCGGCCGGTGCGTTCTTGGCCTTCTGCATCATGGCCTTGACGTAGGCTTGCACGTCTTCCTTGAGCACACGACCGTGTGGGCCGCTTGGGCCGACGGCCGACAGCTCGACACCGAATTCACGGGCCAACTGACGCACCGCAGGGCCGGCGTGCACCTTGGCACCGCTTGGCGCCGGCGCGGCGGCGACAGGGGCAGGCGCTGCTTCGGCTTTGGCCGCGGGAGCGGCGGCTGGCGCTGGAGCTGCTTCAGCCTTGGCGGCAGGAGCAGCGGCCTGGGCTGGCGCGGCAGGTGCCGAAGCACCAGCTACTTTCAGCTTCAGGATCAGGTCACCGGTGCCAACTTCGTCTTCCAACTTGATCTCGACGCTTTCCACCACACCGGCGGCCGGCGATGGGATTTCCATGCTGGCCTTGTCGGATTCCAGGGTGATCAGCGACTGGTCGGCTTCGACGGTGTCGCCGACCTTGACCAGCACTTCGATGATCTTGGCCTTGCCCGACGAACCGATGTCCGGAACATGAATGTCCTGGACCGTGGCCGCGGCAGGCGCAGCGGCGGGCGCGGGAGCCGCTTCGGCAGCCGGTGCGGCGGCAGGCTTTTCAGCGGCGGCCGGGGCAGCGGCAGGGGCGGGCGCTTCAGGCGCCGCAGCGGCGCCCTCGACTTCCAGCTCCAGCAGTTCGTCGCCTTCTTTCAGGCGGTCGCCCAGCTTCACTTTCAGGCTCTTGATGACACCGGCCTTCGGCGCAGGCACTTCCATGCTGGCCTTGTCCGATTCAAGCGTCAGGATGCTCTGGTCGGCTTCGATACGGTCGCCGACCTTCACAAACAGTTCAATTACTTCACCTTCACCGCTGCCGATGTCAGGTACGCGAATGAGTTCGCTCACGAAAATTCTCCTCAGCAGTCCAGTGGGTTGCGTTTTTCTGGATCGATGCCGAACTTGACGATGGCCTCGGCCACCACTTTAGGTTCGATATCGCCACGGTCAGCCAGGGCTTCCAGGGCTGCCAACACAACGAACTTACGGTCGACTTCGAAGAAGTGACGCAGCTTCTTGCGGCTGTCGCTACGGCCGAAACCGTCGGTGCCCAGCACTTTGAATTCCTTGGATGGAACCCACTGGCGGATCTGCTCGGCGAACAGCTTCATGTAGTCGGTAGAGGCGATGACCGGACCTTTGCGGCCGTTCAGGCATTCTTCGACGTAGCTCAGCTTTGGCTTCTGGCCAGGGTGCAGGCGGTTGCTGCGCTCTACGGCCAGGCCGTCGCGACGCAGTTCGTTGAAGCTGGTGACGCTCCAGACGTCGGCGCCGACGTTGAATTCTTCACGCAGGATCTTCGCAGCCTCGCGCACTTCGCGCAGGATGGTGCCCGAGCCCATCAACTGGACGTGGTGCGCCGCTTCGCGGGTGTCTTCCTCGAGCAGGTACATGCCCTTGACGATGCCAGCCTCGACACCGGCCGGCATGGCTGGCTGCTGGTAGGACTCGTTCATCACGGTGATGTAGTAGAAAACGTCCTGTTGCTCTTCGGTCATCTTCTTCATGCCGTCCTGGATGATCACCGCCAGCTCGTAGCCGTAGGTCGGATCATAGGTGCGGCAGTTCGGGATGGTCCCGGCCAGCATGTGGCTGTGGCCGTCTTCGTGCTGCAGGCCTTCACCGTTCAGCGTGGTGCGGCCGGCGGTGCCGCCGATCAGGAAGCCACGGGTACGGCTGTCGCCAGCGGCCCAGGCCAGGTCGCCAATACGCTGGAAGCCGAACATCGAGTAGAAGATGTAGAACGGCAGCATCGGCTGGTTGTGGCTGGAGTACGAAGTACCGGCGGCAATGAAGGAGCTCATGGCGCCCGCTTCGTTGATGCCTTCTTCGAGGATCTGGCCCTTCTTGTCTTCGCGGTAGAACATCACCTGGTCTTTATCGACTGGCTCGTAGAGCTGGCCGACGGACGAGTAGATGCCCAACTGACGGAACATGCCTTCCATACCGAAGGTACGAGCTTCGTCCGGGATGATCGGGACGATGCGCTGGCCGATTTCCTTGTCCTTGACCAGTTGCGCAAGGATCCGCACGAAGGCCATGGTGGTGGAGATTTCACGGTCGCCCGAACCGTCCAGGATCGCCTTGAGGGTCTCCAGTGGCGGGGTCGGGATGCTGAAGCTCTTGGCGCGACGCTGGGGCACGAAACCACCCAGTGCGGCACGGCGCTCGGCCAGGTAACGGGCTTCGGCGCTGCCTTCTTCGGGCTTGAAGAACGGCAGGTTTTCCAGCTCGCTGTCCTTGACCGGAATGTCGAAGCGGTCGCGGAACAACTTCAGGCTGTCGACATCGACTTTCTTGGTGTTGTGCGCGGTGTTCTTCGCTTCGCCGGCACCGGTGCCATAACCCTTGATGGTCTTGGCCAGGATGACGGTCGGCTGCTCTTTGTGGTTGACCGCCTGGTGGTACGCCGCGTAGACCTTGTACGGGTCGTGGCCGCCACGGTTGAGCTTCCAGATCTCGTCGTCGGACAGGTCGGCGACCATGGCCTTGAGTTCAGGCGAGTTGAAGAAGTGCTCGCGGACGAACGCGCCGTCCTTGGCCTTGTAGTTCTGGTACTCGCCGTCGATGACTTCGTCCATGCGGCGTTGCAGGATGCCGTCGACGTCCTTGGCCAGCAGTGGGTCCCAGAAACGGCCCCAGATGACTTTGTTGACGTTCCACTGGGCACCACGGAACACGCCTTCGAGTTCCTGGATGATCTTGGCGTTGCCGCGAACCGGGCCGTCGAGGCGCTGCAGGTTGCAGTTGATGACGAAGATCAGGTTGTCCAGCTTCTCGCGGCCGGCCAGGGAGATCGCGCCCAGGGATTCCGGCTCGTCGCACTCGCCGTCGCCCATGAAGCACCAGACTTTCTGCTTGCCTGGCTGGATGAAGCCACGGGCTTCCAGGTACTTCATGAAGCGCGCCTGGTAGATCGCCTGGATCGGGCCCAGGCCCATGGAAACGGTCGGGAACTGCCAGAAATCAGGCATCAGCCAAGGGTGCGGGTACGAGGACAGGCCGTTGCCGTCCACTTCCTGGCGGAAGTTGTTCATCTGGTCTTCGGTGATGCGGCCTTCCATGAACGCACGGGCGTAGACGCCTGGCGATGCGTGACCCTGGAAGTAGATCAGGTCGCCGCCGTGTTCGTCGGTCGGGGCCTGGAAGAAATAGTTGAAGCCGATGTCATACAGCGTCGCGCTGGAGGCGAAGCTGGAGATGTGACCGCCCAGGTCAGAATCTTTCAGGTTGGTACGCATGACCATGGCCAACGCGTTCCAGCGTACCAGCGAGCGAATGCGGCGTTCCATGAACAGGTCGCCAGGCATGCGTGCTTCGTGGGTAACGGGGATCGTGTTGCGGTACGGCGTGGTGATGGCGTAGGGCAGTTGCGAGCCGCTGCGGGTCGCGAGTTCGCCCATACGGGTCATCAGATAATGAGCACGGTCTTCGCCTTCTTTGTCGAGAACCGATTCCAGGGCGTCCAGCCATTCCTGGGTTTCGACGGGATCGAGGTCTTGCATGGCTTGCTCCAGGGCGGAAAGGCTACCAGAATCGGTTGCCTGAGTTTGCGACTGGCCTTGTGGGCAGACGATATAAATTCTTGGATTGCCGAAGGTTGTTTCGGCGGCGTGTAGTTTTACTACAAATCGTCGGCCGTTTCAGCCTTTCGAATGTATAGACGAGTAGTAAAACTACACCTGAGCGGCTCGTGGCCCCTCATTTCGTTGTGAGAATAATCGTTACTGTTGGTCTTTAGCCAACTAGAACAGGTAAAAACTTGATGCCGGCTGCCAATAAAATCAGATTTTCAGCTATTTATCATCTTTGTTCGACAGTCGATCAGGTAGTGTCTTCTGAAAAAACACTACATCCAGCCTTTCCCGCGCCGATCAAGGATAGACCATGAGCCTGCCCTCGCTTGCCCCAATACCGGAAACGGTACCGGTCATTCTCCAGTCATTGGTCAATCGTGCCGAGCAGTCGTTCCGTGCGGCGGTCGCCTTGCTCGATGAAGATCACGGCCTGTCGGCATGGACCCCGCAACGCTGGGAGGCGTTCAACCGTATTGCCGCCGCCAGCGACTTCGTTATCGAGCAGAGTGTCCGTGATCCGGTGATGCTGCTGGAACTGGTGCGCAGCGGTGAACTGGACCGCAGCCTGGCGCCTGATGAAATGCGCGCGCAGATCGCTGCCGCCGTGCAGGCCGCCGAAACCGAAGACGAACTGGGCCGCGTCCTGCGCCGCCAGCGCACCCGCCAGCAGGTGCGGATCATCTGGCGCGACCTGACCCGCCAGGCCGACCTGGTCCAGACCTGCCGCGATCTTTCGGACATGGCCGACACCTGCATCGACCAGGCTTACCACTGGTTGTACCAGCGCCTCAGTCAGCAATTCGGCACGCCCACCGGACGGCGCAGCGGCGAACCGCAGCAGATGGTCATTCTGGGCATGGGCAAGCTGGGGGCCGTGGAACTGAACCTGTCGTCGGACATCGACCTGATCTTCGCCTACCCCGAGGGTGGCGAAACCGTGGGCGTCAAACGGCCGCTGGATAACCAGGAGTTTTTCATCCGCGTCGGCCAGCGCCTGATCAAGGCCCTGGACCCGATGACCGTCGATGGTTTCGTGTTCCGTGTCGACATGCGCCTGCGCCCCTACGGCTCGGCCGGTGCGTTGGTGCTGAGCTTCAATGCCTTGGAACAGTATTACCAGGATCAGGGGCGCGACTGGGAACGCTACGCCATGATCAAGGCCCGGGTAGTGGCCGGCGACCAGGTGGCCGGCGCGCAATTGCTCGACATGCTGCGCCCGTTCGTCTATCGCCGTTACCTGGATTTTTCCGCCATCGAAGCGCTGCGCACGATGAAGCAACTGATCCAGCAGGAGGTGCGGCGCAAGGGCATGGCCGACAACATCAAGCTGGGCTCGGGCGGCATTCGCGAGGTGGAGTTCATTGCCCAGGCGTTCCAGCTGATTCATGGCGGTCGCGACTTGAGCTTGCAGCAGCGCCCGTTGCTCAAAGTGTTGGGCACCCTGGAGGGCCAGGGGTACCTGCCGGGCAAGGTGGTTGATGAGTTGCGTCAGGGCTATGAGTTCCTGCGTTATACCGAGCATGCGATCCAGGCCATCGCCGACCGCCAGACCCAGATGTTGCCGGACAGCCCGCAGGACCAGGCACGCATTGCGTTCATGCTGGGTTTCGCCGACTGGTCGGCCTTTCACGAGCAACTGATGTACTGGCGCGGTCGTGTGGCCTGGCACTTCGGCCAGGTCATCGCCGACCCGGATGAAGAAGAGGGCGGCGAAAGCGAAATGGCGGTAGGCGGCGAATGGTTGCCGTTGTGGGAAGACAGCCAAAATGAAGAAGCGGCGTGCCGTCAGTTGGAAGAAGGCGGCTTCACCGATGCGCCCAAAGCCCTCAAGGCCCTGGCCGTCCTGCGTGGCAGCCCGCAACTGCGCGCCATGCAGCGCCTGGGACGCGAGCGCCTGGATGCGTTCATTCCGCGCCTGCTGGCCCAGGCCGTGGAACATGCCGATCCGGACCTGGTGCTGGAGCGGGTACTGCCCTTGGTGGAGGCTGTGGCCCGCCGTTCGGCCTACCTGGTGCTGTTGACGGAAAACCCCGGCGCCCTGCGGCGCTTGCTGACGCTGTGCGCAGCGAGTCCGTGGATTGCCGAGCAGATCACCCGTTTCCCGCTGCTGCTCGATGAGTTGCTCAACGAGGGCCGGTTGTTCAAGCCGCCCCTGGCGCCAGAGTTGGCCGCGGAGTTGCGTGAGCGCCTGACGCGTATTCCCGAGGATGATCTGGAGCAGCAAATGGAGGCGTTGCGGCATTTCAAGCTGGCGCACCGCCTGCGGGTAGCGGCCTCGGAAATCGCCGGCAGCCTGCCGCTGATGAAGGTCAGCGATTACCTGACCTGGCTGGCCGAGGCGATTCTCGAACAAGTGCTGGCCCTGGCCTGGCGCCAGACGACCGCCAAGCACGGCGTGCCATTGGGTACTGACGGCAGCCTGTGCGATCCGGGCTTTATTATTGTCGGTTATGGGAAGGTCGGCGGCCTGGAGTTGGGGCATGGTTCCGACTTGGACCTGGTCTTCATTCACGACGGCGATCCTCTGGCGGAAACCGATGGGCCGAAACCTATCGATGGCGCGCAGTTTTTCACCCGCCTCGGCCAGCGGATCATCCACTTGCTGACGGCCCAGACCAACTCCGGGCAGTTGTATGAAGTGGACATGCGCCTGCGGCCGTCCGGGGCGTCGGGGTTGCTGGTCAGTTCCCTCGGGGCGTTTGCCCGTTACCAGGAGAACGAAGCCTGGACCTGGGAGCATCAGGCGTTGGTGCGAGCCCGTGTGCTGGTGGGCAGCCAGGACGTGGGCCAGGCGTTCGAGAAGGTCCGCGCCCAGGTACTGGGGCGCAAGCGTGATTTGCCGACGCTGCGTCAGGAGGTCAGCGAGATGCGCGCCAAGATGCGCGACAACCTGGGCAGCAAGGCCACCGCCGCCGGGACCGCGGCGAATGCCTTCGAGGCCACGGCGCCCTTTGACCTCAAGCAGGATGCCGGAGGTATCGTCGATATTGAATTTATGGTGCAATACGCGGCCCTGGCGTGGTCCCAAGAGCATCCATCGCTGGTGCGCTACACCGATAACATCCGCATCCTGGACGGGTTGCAGGAGGTCGGGTTGATGCCGGCCGAAGATGCCACGCTGTTGCGCGAAGCCTACAAAGCCTACCGCTCCGCCGCCCACCGCCAGGCCTTGCAGAAAGATGCCGGGGTGATCGCAGGTGACCAGTTCGTGGATGAACGCCGGCAGGTAGTGCGGATCTGGCGAGAGCTGGGACTGAGCTGAGTATTGAATAAATGTGGGAGCGAGCTTGCTCGCGATGGCGGAGTGTCAGGCAACTGGGATGCCGGATGTGATGGCCTCATCGCGAGCAAGCTCGCTCCCACAGTAGATGGGTGGTGTGTTGTAGATTAGGGCAACAGGCAACGACCTAAGCCACAGTGATTCTCGAGGCGGGGAGGCGTAGGCCTCCCCGTATCGTTTTTGGAAAGCACATGAATATTCTGATCGTTGGGCCCAGTTGGGTCGGTGACATGGTGATGGCGCAGACACTGTTCCAGTGCCTGAAACAGCGTCATCCGCAGTGCGAAATCGACGTCCTGGCCCCCGAGTGGAGCCGGCCGATCCTGGAACGCATGCCCGAAGTGCGCAAGGCCTTGAGCTTCCCGCTCGGCCATGGCGCGCTGGAGCTGGCGACCCGTCGACGGATCGGCAAATCCCTGGCCGGTCAGTACGACCAGGCGATCCTGTTGCCCAATTCGTTGAAATCGGCGCTGGTGCCGTTCTTCGCTGGCATTCCCAAGCGCACCGGCTGGCGTGGCGAATTTCGCTACGGCCTGCTCAATGACGTGCGCAAGCTGGAAAAAGACCGTTACCCGCTGATGATCGAGCGCTTCATGGCCTTGGCCTACGCACCGGGTGCCGAATTGCCAAAACCCTATCCACGGCCGAGCCTGCAAATCGACCCGGTGACCCGTGACGCGGCGCTGGCCAAGTTCGGCCTGAGCCTGGATCGTCCGGTGCTGGCCCTGTGTCCAGGGGCCGAGTTCGGCGAATCCAAACGCTGGCCGGCGGAGCATTACGCCCAGGTGGCCGAGGCGAAGATTCGCGAAGGCTGGCAAGTCTGGCTGTTCGGCTCGAAAAAAGATCACCCGGTGGGCGAGGACATCCGCTCGCGGCTGATCCCAGGACTTCGGGAAGAGTCGGTGAACCTCAGCGGCGACACGTCCCTGGCCGAGGCCATCGACCTGCTGTCCTGCGCCGATTCGGTGGTGTCCAACGACTCGGGCCTGATGCACGTGGCCGCAGCCCTGAACCGCCCGCTGGTGGCGGTCTACGGTTCCACCTCGCCAGGCTTCACGCCGCCGCTGGCCGACCAGGTCGAAGTTGTGCGCCTGGGCATCGAGTGCAGCCCGTGCTTCGACCGCACCTGCCGTTTCGGTCATTACAACTGCCTGCGCCAACTCATGCCGCCGTCGGTGAACGAGGCCCTGGAGCGTTTGCAGGGCACTCCCGTGGAGGTTCGGTAACTTGCGGGTATTGCTGATCAAGACCTCGTCGCTGGGGGATGTGGTCCACACCCTGCCGGCACTGACCGATGCGGCGCGGGCGATTCCGGGTATCAAGTTCGATTGGGTGGTGGAAGAAGGCTTTGCCGAAATCCCCACCTGGCACCCGGCCGTGGACAAGGTCATCCCGGTGGCGATCCGTCGCTGGCGCAAGAACCTCTGGCAAACCATCAAGAGTGGCGAGTGGCGACGCTTCAAGCAGAGCGTGCGCGCCGAAAAATATGACTTGGTAATTGACGCCCAGGGTCTGTTGAAAAGCGCCTGGCTGACCCGTTACGTCAAGGCACCAGTGGCCGGCCTGGATAAGAATTCGGCCCGTGAGCCCCTGGCGGCGCGCTTTTATTCCCGACGTCTGGCGGTGGCTCGCGGTCAACACGCGGTCGAGCGCGTGCGCCAGTTGTTCGCCTTGGCGCTGGGCTATGACCTGCCGCAAACCCAGGGCAGTTATGGCCTCGACATCGACCGATTGGTGGAATTGCCACGCCCCTACCCCTACGTGGTGTTCCTGCACGGCACGACTTGGGAATCCAAGCATTGGCCCGAACTGTACTGGCGCCAGCTCACCGAACGCATGGGCCAGTTCGGCGTGGTGGTGAAACTGCCGTGGGGAAACCCTGCCGAAAAGGCCCGGGCCGAACGCATCGCCAGCGGGCTGCGCAATGCCTTGGTACTGCCGAAGCTGAACCTCGGCGGCATGGGCAAGGTGCTTGCCGGAGCCCAGGCCTGCGTGGCCGTGGACACCGGCCTCGGGCATTTGGCTGCGGCCCTTGACGTGCCGACCATTTCTCTGCTCGGCCCGACCAATCCGGTGCTGACCGGCGCCTATGGCAAGGGCCAGATTCACCTGGCCAGTGATTTCCCATGCGCGCCGTGCATGCAGAAGCAATGCACTTACCCGCCGACCGCCGAAGATGCCCGGCGGTTTGACCTGAAACGCGAGCAGCCCCTGTGCTTCACGCGTCTGAACCCCGAGCGTGTTGCCAGCCACCTGAGCACGTTATTGGCTGAGGAGCCGCGCTGATGCAATTGGCTTTTGTCCTTTATAAATACTTCCCCTTCGGTGGCCTGCAGCGTGACTTCATGCGCATCGCCCTGGAATGCCAGCGACGCGGTCACCAGATCCGTGTCTACACGCTGATCTGGGAAGGTGACGTGCCGCCCGGCTTCGAGGTGCTGGTGGCACCGGTCAAGGCGCTGTTCAATCATCGCCGCAACGAGAAGCTCAGCGCGTGGATGGAGGCCGACCTGGCCAAGCGTCCGGTGGATCGCTTGATCGGCTTCAACAAAATGCCTGGCCTGGACGTGTACTACGCCGCTGATGGCTGTTTTGAAGACAAGGCGCAGAACTTGCGCAATTCGCTGTACCGGCGCTGGGGTCGCTACCGGCATTTCGCCGAGTACGAGCGGGCCGTATTCGCCAAGGATGCAAAAACCGACGTATTGATGATTTCCGAAGTCCAGCAGCCGCTGTTCATCAAGCACTACGGCACGCCGTTGGAACGCTTTCACCTACTGCCGCCGGGCATCGCCCAGGACCGCCGGCGGCCCGCCGATGCCGATGAAATTCGCGCCGCATTCCGGGCCGAATTCGAGTTGGCCGACGATGACCTGCTGCTGGTGCAGATCGGCTCCGGGTTCAAGACCAAGGGCGTGGATCGCAGCCTCAAGGCCCTGGCCGCGCTGCCAGCGGAACTGCGAAAACGCACCCGGCTGTTTGTAATTGGCCAGGATGACCCCAAAGTATTCCAACTGCAGAGCGCCGCGCTGGGTCTGGGCGACAACGTGCGGTTCCTCAAGGGCCGTAGCGACATCCCGCGTTTCCTGCTGGGCGCCGACCTGTTGATCCATCCGGCGTACAACGAGAACACCGGCACCGTGCTGCTCGAAGCACTGGTGGCGGGGTTGCCGGTGCTGGTCAGCGCGGTGTGTGGGTACGCCCATTACATCGCCGAGGCCGACAGTGGCCTGGTGCTGGATGAGCCGTTCGAACAAGCCCAGCTCACCGAATACCTGGGGCGCATGTTGAACGACGCCGAAGCACGGGCGGCCTGGAGTCGCAACGGTCTGGCCTTCGCCGAGACGGCCGACCTCTACAGCATGCCGCAGCACGCGGCCGATGTGATATTGGCGGAGCACGCACAATGAAATTGATGCTGGCCGAACCGTTCAAGAGCCTTTGGGCCGGGCGCGATGCGTTCGCCGAAGTCGAAGGGCTCAAGGGCGAGGTCTATCGCGAACTGGAAGCCCGGCGCACCTTGCGCACGGAGGTGGACGGTCGCGGCTTTTTCGTGAAGATCCACCGTGGCATCGGTTGGGGCGAGATTTTCAAGAACCTGTTCACCGCCAAGCTGCCGGTACTCGGCGCAGGGCAGGAGTGGAAGGCGATCCAGCGCTTGCAGGAAGCCGGCGTGCCGACCATGACCGCGGTCGCCTACGGCGAGAAGGGTAGCAACCCGGCGGACCAGCACTCGTTCATCGTCACCGAAGAACTGGCGCCGACCGTCAGTCTCGAAGACTTCAGCATCGATTGGGTCAAGCAGCCACCCCAGCCGACGCTCAAGCGTGCGCTGATCGCCGAAGTGGCGCGCATGACCGGCATGATGCACCGTGCCGGCGTCAACCATCGCGACTGCTACATCTGCCACTTTCTGCTGCACACCGACAAGCCGGTGACGCCTGGAGATTTCAAACTTTCGGTGATCGACCTGCACCGCGCCCAGACCCGTCCCGCCATCACCACTCGCTGGCGCAACAAGGACCTGGCGGCGCTGTATTTCTCGGCGCTGGACATTGGCCTGACCCGCCGCGACAAGTTGCGTTTTCTCAAGGGCTATTTCCAGCAGCCGCTGCGGCGGATCCTCGCCGAAGAGGCTTCGTTGCTGGCCTGGCTCGAAGGCAAGGCCAACAAGCTGTATGCCCGCAAGCAGCGGTATGGGGACGCGCTCTGATGTCGGGTTGGAATCTGGAGCCTGCATACGCCGAGCTGGCGCAGGATTTTGGCAGTCTTGAAGCGGTGTTCGCGCTGCAAGGGGAGCGCTTGACCCGTGACCCGTTGTCAGAGGTGATCCGGGTGCAGCGAAACGGCGTGAACTACTACGTCAAGCGCTACGTCGGCGCCGGCAAAGGCTTGCGGCGCTACCTGGGCAAGCCACGGGTCAAATCCGAATGGCAGAACCTCAAGCGCTTCGCCAAATGGGGTATTCCCACCGCCGAAGTCGTGGGCTGGGGCTTGGAGCGAAACGGTGTGAGCTATGCCCGTGGTGCGCTGATTACCCGCGAACTTCCGCATACCGAAGACCTCTCGGCTTTGGCCGATCGTCAAGATCCGAGGCTGACTGACCGCGCCTGGGTCGATGGTGTGAGTCGGCAACTTGCCAGTTACACGCGGACCATGCACGAGCATCGCTTCACCCATAACGACCTGAAGTGGCGCAACCTGTTGATCGATGACCGCTCGCAGCTGTTTTTGATCGACTGCCCGAACGGGGATTTCTGGCGCGGTTTCTGGCTCAAGTACCGTATTACCAAGGATCTGGCGTGCCTGGATAAAGTGGCCAAATACCATTTGTCGGCCACACAGCGCCTGCGTTTTTACCTGCAATACCGCCAGCGCGACCGGCTCGATGCGTGTGACAAGAAGCGCATCCGTCACGTGGTGAGATTTTTCGAGGGGCGTGAATGACTGATTTTCTGGCCGCTGAAGACCGGGCGTTGTTGCAACGTCATGGCCTGGACAGCTTCGAGGCCTTGTGGGCGCGGCAACTGGACGCGGTGGACGAACCCAACACCTCGGGCGACGGCTGGAGCAGCGTGTTCCGGCTGGAGCTGGAAGGGCAGGGTTATTACCTCAAGCGCCAGAGCAACTACCTGACCCGGACCTGGTCCCACCCCTTGGGCGAGCCGAGTTTTTCCCGGGAGTTTCGCAACATCAGCCGTTATCGGCAGTTGGGGATTCCGGCCCTGCAAGCGGTGTTCTACGGTCAGCGCAAAGTGGACGGCGAGGTGCGGGCGATCCTGCTGACCCGGGCCCTGGATGGCTGGGACGACCTGGACTCGCTGTTGCAACGCTGGCCGAGCCTGACGGCGACCCAGCGCACCACCATTCTCAACGCCTGCGGGCAGTTGGCGCGGCGCCTGCACGGCATGCATCAGGTGCACGGCTGCTTCTATCCAAAACACATCTTCCTGCAAGCCACCGCCGACGGTTATCAGGCGCAATTGATCGATCTGGAAAAGACCCGGCCGCTGCTGTTTGGCCAGCGTGATCGAGTCAAGGACCTGGAGCCGTTGCTGCGTCGTGCGTCCATCTGGAGTGATGCCGATGTGCGCCAGCTGTTGTCCACCTATCTGGACCAACCGCTCGACGCCGGGCTGGTCGACAGCTGGATGACCCGCCTGAGCGCCCGGCGCAGCCACAAGGGAGCTCGTTGATGCATTTGTCCGAATTGAAGAACGCCGGCCGCAGCCCGACCCTGCCGCTGAGCCTGGAACTGGCAGATGCCGCGGGCCCGGCGCAACTGCAACTGCTTACGCTGCTGCGGGTGTTGCCGGGGCAGCGTTATGTCGGCGCGGGCGTCTGGCGTGGCCGGCCAGTGCTGGCCAAGTTATTGGTGGGCAGCAAGGCCGCCCGGCATTTCCAGCGGGAACTGCAAGGCGTGCGCCTGCTGGCGGAGCAAGGGCTGACGACGCCGTTGTTGCTCGCCGATGGCTTGAACGAGGCTGAAGGTGGCTGGTTGTTGTTCGAGTTGCTCGAAGACGCCGAGAGCCTGGGCGATGCCTGGAAACAGGTCGAAAACCTGCCCTTGCTGGCCGACGAACAGTCGGCGGTGCTGGCCGAAGCCCTCGGCGCCATCGCGCAACTGCACGGCAAAGGCCTGTGGCAGGAAGACCTGCACCTGGACAACCTGCTGCGCCACGACGGCAAGCTCTACTTGATCGACGGTGCCGGTATCCGCGCTGAGACCCCGGGGCAACCGTTGTCGCGGCAGAAAGTCCTGGAGAACCTGGGGGTGTTTTTCGCCCAGCTTCCCAAGGCCCTCCAGCCTTTCAATGAAGAGCTGTTGGTGTACTACCTGTTGGGCAACGCCGAACACGCGCTGCCCATGGAAGCGTTGCAAAAACAGATCGACAAGGTGCAGGCCTGGCGCCTGAAGGATTTCCTCGAAAAAGTCGGGCGCGAGTGCAGCCTGTTCAGCGTACAGCGCGGGGCGTTCAGCTTGCGGGCGATCCGGCGGGATGAAGAAGCAGCCATGACGCCGGTGCTGGAGCAGGCCGATGCGTTGCTCGACCAGGGCCACCTGTACAAGACCGGCGGCGCGGCCAGCGTCGGCAAAGTCGAGGCGAACGGTCGCACCTTGGTGATCAAGCGCTACAACATCAAGAACTTCGCTCACTGGCTCAAGCGCTTCTGGCGCCCGAGCCGCGCCTGGCATTCCTGGCGCGAAGGTCATCGCCTGGCCTTTCTCGGCATCGCCACGCCCAAGCCCCTGGCCTTGCTGGAAAAGCGTGTCCTGTGGCTGCGCCGTGGCGCTTATCTGGTGACCGAGCATTTGTCGGGCCCCGACATCATCGAACGCTTTGCCCCCTATGTGGAAAGCGGCAACGCCCCCGAGCCTGAATTGCTGGCACTGGACCGGCTGTTCGCCGATCTGATCCGCGAGCGCATCAGCCATGGCGACTTCAAGGGCCACAACCTGTTCTGGCAGCACGACCGCTGGGCGCTGATCGACCTCGACTCCATGTGCCAACACCGCACCCAGGCCAGCTTCGCCCCGGCCTACGCCCGGGATCGTGCGCGGTTCATGCGCAATTGGCCGCAGGACAGTGCGTTGTATCGGGTGATTGATGGGCGGTTGCCTAGAGAGGTCGGGGTATCAGCTTGAGCTTATGCGACACATCATTTAACGGATCAACATGTAGGTGTTCTGGTTTTGTGGGTTCAGTACGCCTTGAGAAGGAGTCGTGACGCGTGCTAGATCATCCAATGCCTGCTCAGCAATTTTCACTTTTTGAGATTGAGGCTGAAAATCCCGGTAGCGAGGACAAGCCTGTCATCCCAAGCGGGAAATTCAGCGATTTCATCGTGTATGTGGATGAGAGTGGCGATCATGGCATGCAGACGCTGGACCCCAACTATCCTATGTTTGTACTGGCTTTTTGCGTGTTTCATAAGCGCCACTACTGTGAGAAGGTCATCCCTGCATTGCAGAAGTTCAAGTTCAATCATATGGGACATGATCTGATTGGGCTGCATGAGCTGGAAATCCGCAAAGAGAAAGGCGCTTTTTCCAGTTTGTTTGTATCCAGGCAGCACAAGCATGCCTTTCTTGATGAACTGACCAGTATCATCGAGGCGAGCAATTTTATTCTGATCAGTTGCGTTATAGATAAAACGAGGCTTCGTGATAGGCAAGGCGGTGCGGATAACCCATATCACGTTGCTTTGGGCTTCTGTCTAGAAACGCTTTACGAGTTTCTGAAGGAGAAGGTCCAGCACGATGCGTTGACTCATGTGATCGTCGAGCGAAGAGGGAAAAAAGAGGACAACGAGCTCGAGCTGGAGTTTCGCCGCATGTGTGACGGTGCTAATCGTATGGGGATTCAACTTCCGTTTGATATTGTCTTTGCGACTAAGCAGGTTAACTCTACTGGCTTGCAGCTAGCAGATCTCGTTGCGAGACCTATTGGTATGAGTGTCATGCGGGCCGGGCAGGAAAACCGGGCTTTTGATGTGCTCAAGCGCAAGTTCTATTGCAGCGGCGGGCGTGACAAGGCCGGAGAAGGTTTTGAAAACTGGGGATTGAAAATATTTCCGCTTCCAGAAAGCGAAAAGCCCCGGTGAAACTCACCGAGGCTTAGACGCCGACCGGGATCCCCCAGTCCATTTGCGCGAAGTCTATGTTGGCTGCCATTAGCTGTCAATGGACGTGCAGTCGGTGACTCCCCACTCACCGCTAGAGGCTTAAGATCGCTTTTAAGCTATAATCCCGCCCTTTAGCTGCCCCGCACCCTTGGCGCGCGGCACCTCCATTTTTCGCGGCGCTTGGCGCCCGTATGCAGATAGAAGAGGCTAGACCCTGTGGCATTGACGATTCTTGGCCTGTCCGGCGCCCTTAGCCATGATCCTTCCGCCGCGCTGTACATTGACGGCAAGCTGATCGCGGCAGCTGAGGAAGAGCGCTTCGTACGCGATAAACATGCAAAGAACCGCATGCCCTACGAGTCGGCGAAGTTCTGCCTGGAGCAGGCCGGCATCAAGCCTTCCGATGTCGATGTGGTGGCGATTCCCTTCGCCCCGATCAGCCTGTTCGGCGAAGCACGCTGGCACTACGCCAAACGTTACTGGTACGCCCCGGATCGCGCCCTCGACGCGATCCTGATGGGCAATCGTCGCTACAAGCGTTATCGCCGCAAGATCGTCTGGTGCCTGGAGCAATTGGGCTTCGACCCGAAAAAAATCAAGATCGAACCGGTCGAGCATCACTTGGCCCACGCCTCCAGCGCCTATCACTGCTCGGGCTTCCAGGAAAAAACCGCGATCCTGGGCATCGACGGCAAGGGCGAATACGCCACGACCTTCTTCGGCTACGGTGAAAACGGCAAGATCCACAAGATCAAGGAATTCTTCGACCCGGACTCCCTGGGCGGCCTGTACGGTGCGATCACCGAGTTTCTCGGTTTTGAAATGCTCGACGGCGAATTCAAGGTCATGGGCATGGCGCCTTACGGCGATGCCACCAAGTACGATTTCTCCCGTCTGGCTTCGTTCGAAAACGGCGAGCTGGTGATCAACACCGACTACGCCAACGTAATCGGCCTGCGCCGCTATAAAGAGAAGGGCAAGGGCTTCTACTTCTCGCCGAAGCTGATCGAATGGCTCGGCCCCAAACGTGAAGGCGACATCGCCGACGAGCCGTACATCCACTATGCGGCGAGCATGCAGGCGCTGTTCGAGAAGCTCGCGCTGCAAATGATCGACCACTATCTGGGCGACGTGCTCAAGGAAACCGGCAAGCTGGCCTTCGCCGGTGGCTGCGCGTTGAACGTCAAGCTGAACCAGAAAATCATCGCCCGTGACGACGTCAAGGAGCTGTTCGTGCAACCGGCCTCAGGCGACGCCGGTACGGCGGTGGGTGCGGCGGCGTATGTGTCCCACGCCCGTGGCGTGCCGGTGGAGAAGATGGAACACGTCTACCTCGGCCCGGCCTACAGCAACGAAGACGTGATCGCTGCGTGCGCCCGTCATCCGAGCAAGCCTGCGTGGCGCAAGATCGACAACACCCCCGAGCGCATTGCCAAGATCATGGTCGACGGCAACCCGGTGGCCTGGTTCCAGGGGCGCATGGAGTTTGGCCCGCGTGCCTTGGGCGGCCGCTCGATCATCGGCTGCCCAAGCGCCAGCGGCGTGGCCGATCGGATCAACGAGCAGATCAAGTTCCGCGAGCGCTGGAGGCCTTTCTGCCCGTCGATGCTCGACACCGTTGCGCCGCAGATGATCAAGGTCGATCACCCGGCACCGTTCATGACCTTCACCTTCGAAGTGGCTGAAGAATGGAAAACCCGCGTGCCGGAAGTCGTCCATGAAGACGGCACCTCCCGGGCCCAGGTGCTCAAGCGCGAATACAACCCGCGCTACTACGACATGATGAAGGCCCTGGAAGTGCTGACCGGTAACGGCGTGTCGCTGAACACCTCGCTCAACCGTCGTGGCGAACCGATGATCTGCTCGCCGACCGACGCGCTGAACATGTTCTTCGGTTCCGACCTGCAGTATCTGATCATGGAAGACATTCTGGTGGTCAAAGACGGCGTGTCGCCTTATGACTGAAATGTTGATCGGCGTTGTTATTCCTGCTTTTAACTATGCCCGGACTTTGCCACGTGCGGTGAATTCGGTGGTGGCGCAGCTGGGTGACGCCCAGGCTGAACTGCTAGTGATCGATGATGGTTCAGAGGACGCCACGCCACAGGTGCTGGAGCAGCTATTGGTCGAACACGCCGGGTGCTTCCGCGTTCTGCGCCAACCCAATGGCGGTTTGTCTTCGGTACGCAATCGTGGGATTGAAGAGAGTCGCGGGCAGTACCTGATCTTCCTTGATGCCGATGATGAGATGGCCCCCGGCGCCTTGGCGGCAGTGGCCCAACATATATCCAAGCACTCCGAGAGTCGTTTGATTATTGGTGGTCACTGGTCGGTCTTCCCTGATGGACGTCGCGTTCGGCACTCCGTAAAACCCTTGCCTGCTACGCCGCGCGAGCGCGTACGGGGTTATTTGCTGGACAAAACGGTGATGCTCTCCAACGGCGCTTGCGTGATGCATCGCGAGGTGTTTGGACCGGGCAATTATCCCGAGCACCTGCGTAATGTCGAAGATATCCCGGTGTTTGCCCAAGTGTTGGCGAATTTCCCTTGCAGCGTGCTCAACCAGCCGTTGGCGTTGATCTACAAGCATGCAGACAGCATGCGACACGACCTCAAGCAAAGTATGGCAGCGGGTGTGGGAATGGTTGACGAGGTGTTCTCCCCAGCACGCTTGCCAGGGCTGCAGGACTTGCGCCAGGCCTTCCTGGCTCAACGCTGCCTGTCGTTGTTTCGTGATTGTTACAACGCGGGAGACTACGTCAAAGCCAAGGACTTTTATGCTCAGGCCGTGCGCGCCGATATTCGCTCGCTTACGCGCTGGCCATATACCCGCAAGGCCATTCGGTTATTGTTCAAATGAGTACGCTACCGCCTGGGCAAAATGTGACCCAGGACACGGGATGCTGGGCGCAAAAAGCACGTGAGTTGGACCGTTATCGTTGGAAACTGCTACGCGAGCGTCATGGTCGCTGTGGCAGCCTGCTGCGCCTGGTTCGTGATGTGCTGGTCGATGTTGCGGTCGGGGTACGTGCCAAGGCGCGCTTGAGTGATTCTGTGGTTGCAACGCCCTGTGAGGTGCTGTTGCTGCATTCGGCACCCAAGTCCATGGCGTTGCAGCGTAAGAATATTTTGATCGAGGCCCTGCGCAAGCGCGGACACCATCTGAGGGAAGCAGCGTTACGCTCACCCTCTGACGCCTGTGCCCAGCGTATGCTTGTGGCACCCCCGCAGCGTGTGCCGCTGCGTTATCTGGTATACGCGGCCCATGCCCAGTGGTTAGTGATGACCTACCAGCCCAAGGTGCTGATTAACGAACGCAACGGCAGTCTCCATGCCCCCTTTCTGCGGTTGGCATTGGCTGCGCGGGGGGCTCGACTGCTGCAACTGGCCCACGCTGCGACGCTGGAGTCTTCTCGGCGACTGGCCATGAATGACTTTGATTATTACGGCGTCTTTGGGCGCAGTTCGCTTGTTGCTTTGCAAGAGCGAACGTTGCGGTTTGGTGAGTCGACGGTTGTGCTGGTTGGTTCTTACCTCGCCGATGAAACCTATAATTTACCCGTCGCTGATCCGGTGCTGAGGACATTATTGGTTTTGGGGGTTGGTCCTGACCGGGAGAAAGAGTCTGGCTACCAACGCACCTATCAACTGTTATGCGATTGGGCCGAGCGACATCCGCACTATCGCGTCTTGTTCAAGCGTCATCCGCGCAGCAAGGCGCAATTTTGGAGCGAGGCCGCTGAGCGGTTAGCCAACGTAGAGCTGCTTGATACGACGTGCTCGCTGGCGCAGGCACTGGCGCAGGCCAGCGTTGTGATCAATATTATGTCCAATGCCGGTATTGAAGCGGGGTTGGCGGGGCGACCGGTGATTCATGTGAATGCGGGTAGCGATGTGGACATCTTCTCGCATTCGCTTTTTTTCGGGCCTCAAGTTTGTGATGAGCATGAGTTTTCCCGTCAGCTGCAGGCACTTGAGCGCGATTATTCGGGACATGTGGCCAGCGCCCGGCATTTCGCCGACTATCACCTGGTGTACGGTGCTCAGGGTTTGGCAAAAACCGTTCAATTAATTGATGACTTGCTGCACGACATCGCGCCTGAACGTCACTTCGAGACGTTCAGGCTTCCCGCCGCCGGTTGATAGGCTTAAGCGTTGAGTGCCAGCCTTAATTCCAGTTCGTTGCAGAGGCGTTGGTGGCTCAGGTAGTGCTCCAGGAACTGATTGTCCTCGAGCAGCCATTCGCGCTCCTGCCGATAGCGCAACATATGCTTGAAATTGCGCAGTCGCAGCCCTTTGCGTAGCGGCTTGCGGTAAGTGCGCAGGTCGGCAATGTCTATCAGCCCCAGTGTGTCTTGAGGCGTCAATACGACGTTGCCCAGATGCGCGGAGCGAAAGTAGATGCCGTTCTGATGCAGTCGCGCAATGAACTCCCCGAATCGCGCCTTAAGGTCTTCATTGTCACCAGAGTTCAGTAACTGACGCAGGGTATGGCCAGGCAGTGGGTCATAGTGGACGGCATCGCGTTCGATGCTGGGGATGCGATAAACCCGGCGAATGTTCGGGCATTCTATGCCGCGTTCGTGCAGCGTCCGGCAATTGTCGGCGAAGCGCTTGGCGTAAGGCGCCCAGAGTGCAGAGGTCAGCAGGCGTTTGCGACGAAACAGTTTGAGAATCGAGCCGTCAGCCAGGCGCAGAACTTTATCTCCCTTACCGTCGGCTTCGAGAACGTCGGCACCTTCGCGCAGACTCAGGTAAGAAGTGTGGTCGAGCGTTTGCATCAGAGCTCCAAGGCTTGGCCCGACGAGATGGGCTGCTGGCTATGTTACCGCAGTGTGCCTGCTGCAAAAAACCGCTGTGGTATAGTCGCGTCAAATTTCAAGGGCATTTACCGCTGTCGCCCAATTGCCTGGACTCTGTCACAGCACGCTGACTACGTTATGCTCCCCATCCTCCGATGCGCGGGCAGCCGAATGACTGGGTGTGATGCCCAAGGGCCGTCACGCCTGGTTATGCGGCATCTAGATGTGCAAGTGCTGCCTATTTGGACCCTTCATGACGACAACGCTCTTCATTTCCCTTGCCGCCCATCAAGGCCTTTATTTTAATCGGTTGCTCAATGATACCGAGCTCAAAGGTAAAGTTGTAACCCCAGCACAGATGCCATGGCCGAGGTCATGGCGGGTTTCCAAGGTTCTTTCGTGCATCGACTGGTCGAGTTTGATTGAAGAGAAGTGCGAGGAACGACGAGTCAAGAATAAATACAATGGTCGCCTGTATCGCCTATTGCTACGCCTGGAACTCTTCTGGATGGCTCTGCGTGTCCAAGCCTTGCTGGACCTTGAGCGTCCTGATGCATTGGGGTTCTGGAATGGCTCCCATCGCTATTGTCGATTGCTGATGGCGTTGGCGCCGTCGAGCTGCAAAACATTCTTTTTCGAGAATGGCCTTTTACCCGATACCACGACGGTGGATCCGCAGGGTGTGAATTACCTGAACTCCGTTCCTCGCGAGGCTGATTTCTACCTCAACTATCCTTATCCCGTGCCTGAAAACCAGGTCGCGCCGGCGCTGATCCCTCGTCAGCCCCGCACCAGCGGCCCGGTTCCCATCGAGCTGCCGGAGCGTTTTGTTTTCATTCCGTTTCAGGATGATCGTGATAGCCAGGTTCGGCTTTACTCTCCCTGGGTCCGGAACATGCGCGAGATGTTTGCCTTGGGCGAGCGTCTGGCTGAAGAAACAGGATTGACTGTGGTCTTCAAGGAACATCCGTCCAGTCGCGAGGCCTATCCCGAATTGCATGAGCGCGTGCATGAGCGGCTGATGTTCGCCAATGGTAATTCCACCCAGCAATTGATCGAAGCCAGTCAGTTTGTGGTCACCCTCAATTCGACGGTGGGCCTGGAGAGTATTCTCTTGGGCAAGCGCGTACTCACCTTGGGCCAGGCATTTTTCAATATCGAGGGGCTGGTGATGCATGCCGACAGTGCCGAGCAGATGCTGGCGCTGGCGCGTACATTTGCGCAATGGCCGCTCAACGAGCAATTAAGACGTAATTTCCTGCACTACCTATCTGAGCACTACTGCATCAAGGGGGGCTGGAAGAATGCCGATAAAGCTCAGTTGCAAAGAGTTGCCGATCGAATGCTGAGCCAGCTAAGGGTTGACCGAGAATGAAGAGATTTATCGGCAAGGATGTCTTGGCGGTATGGGCATCCATCGGTTTTCTTGTTTTGTTGTGCGGAGCGTGGGTACTGCCGAGTAATAAGCTTTACCACCAGTTGTTGATTTTTCTGCTGTGGCTGCCGGCCATGTTGGTGCTGCTCCATCGGGATTTTCGTCGATTACTCAAGCAGCCGGAATGTGTCCTTTTCGCCTTGTTCGTTGCCTGGACATTGCTGGTTGTTGTGATGGAGGGGGGCAATAATGACTTCGCCAAGAGCAAAGTGGTGCTCTATGTGAGCCTGACCTTATCAGGCGTGTTGCTGGCTGCGCAGAACCGCAAGTGGCGGTTCGAATCGATGTTGTTGTATGCATCGATTATTGGCGGTTTTTTTGCGATGGCTTCCCTGGTTTACTTTTATCAACCGTCCGACCTGCCTGTCCGCGGCCGGTTGATTGCCATCGGCTTGTGGGACACTTCGATCATGGCCGCGCATGCGGTAGGTGCCTTGGCGATTATTGGCGCTTTTATGCTGCAGACCCGGCGCTTCACTCCTCCTGTGAGGGTGCTGTTACTGATTCCAGCGCTTGGATATGTTCTTTTCCTGGGCCTCAGCCAAACCCGCGGTGTGTGGATCGGCTTGGCAGCCACCCTGCTTGTAATGGGTGTGGCGCGACCGTCACGCTTGGGGAGCGGGCTGATTCTGCTGACGCTCTTCGCAGTGGCGTGCGTTGCTATGATCGAACCGAAAATTCTCTTGCAGCGCGGTGTTTCCTTCCGTCCAGAATTATGGCGCAGTGGTATCCAGCTGATACAGGACCACTGGGCGATGGGGTTGGGATTCAAAGAGTACCTGATCCCTATCCCTGAAATCGGACAGACATTCAAGCACCCCCATAACCTGTTTCTGGATACCGGTGTACGCCTTGGGGTTCCTGGCTTGCTGTTGTTCGGATGGCTGTGGTTGGCGGTTGGCTGGCGCGGTTGGATTTCGCGTGCGCAGCCACTCGGTCAAGTGTTGCTGGCTCTTTGGGTTTTTTCCGGGGCCTCGTTGTTAACCGACGGTATAGGTCTCTGGTTGAAACCGAACGCCGATTGGCTGATTACCTGGTTGCCAATTGCCTTGAGCATTACATTGGCCGCTCGTGGGAATGCTGAAGTCAAAGCCCCCGTCGAGAGTCTCCCTGCTTCTTGATGTCTACAACCCTGAAGCGAATTACCATTTCTGCGCTATCCGGTCGTATATCCTGACTGGGCCGATGTGGTAATTCGTTCGCTGCTACAATCCGCATCCTGTCTCTTTTTTCAAACATCCGAGGCGCACCGAATGGCCAATTCCGACCAGCAATCGAGCATGACGATTTACCTGCGGTTGCTGAAATACGTGCTCCCATATTGGGGCGCTTTCGCCATCAGTATCATCGGTTTCGTGCTGTTCGCATCCAGCCAGCCGATGCTGGCAGACATGCTCAAGCATTTTCTCGACGCTTTGCAGAAGCCCAATGACACCCAGTTCATGGGCGTTTCGCTGGTGCTCGGCGTGCCGCTGCTCATCGTACTCATTGCCGTCTATCAAGGTATAGGCTCGTTCCTGGGCAACTACTACCTGGCCAAGGTCGCTCGTGGCGTTGTCCACGATCTGCGCTGCGCCTTGTTCGATAATCTGCTGACCTTGCCTAACCGTTACTTTGACAACCATAACTCCGGCCATCTGATTTCACGTATTACCTATAACGTGACGATGGTCACCGGTGCCGCTACGGATGCAATCAAAGTGGTAATCCGTGAGGGCCTGACCGTGGTTTTCCTGTTCGGTTACCTGCTGTACAGCAACTGGAAAATGACGCTGGTCTTGTTGGCGATCCTGCCGGTCATCGCGGTTCTGGTAAGTAGTGCGAGCAAGAAATTCCGCAAGCAGAGCAAGAAAATCCAAGTGGCGATGGGCGATGTGACCCATGTGGCTTCGGAGACGATCCAGGGCTACCGTGTGGTTCGCAGCTTCGGGGGTGAAAGCTACGAAATCGAGCGGTTCCATCAGGCCAGTGCCGATAACATGAATCGCAGCCTGGGCATGACTCGCACACAGTCGATCTATACACCATTGTTGCAGCTGGTGATCTACATCGGCATGGCTGTCTTGATGTACCTGGTGCTTTATCTTCGCGGTGATGCCTCGGCTGGCGAGCTGGTTGCCTACATCACCGCTGCCGGTTTGTTGCCCAAGCCCATCCGTCAGTTGTCGGAAGTCAGCGCCACGATCCAGAAAGGGTTGGCGGCGGCAGACAGTATCTTCGAGCAGCTTGACGAAGAGCCGGAAGTGGATACGGGAACCAAGGAAATGGCCCGTGTGAGCGGGCGTCTGGAGGTGCGCAACCTGAGTTTCCAATACCCAGGTACGGAAAAAGTTGTGCTCGACGATGTTTCCTTTACCGCCGAAGAGGGACAGATGATTGCTCTGGTGGGGCGTTCGGGCAGTGGCAAGTCGACCTTGGCTAATCTGATCCCGCGTTTCTATCACCATGACAAGGGCCAGATCCTGCTCGATGGTGTGGATGTCGAGCAATACAAACTCACCAACTTACGTCGCCACATTGCCCTGGTGACCCAACAGGTCACGCTGTTTAACGACAGTGTCACCAACAACATCGCTTATGGTGATCTTGCCAACGCGCCGTTCGAAGATGTGCGCAAGGCGGCAGAAGATGCCTACGCCGCCGAGTTTATCGAACAGATGCCCCAGGGGTATGAGACGTTGGTGGGCGAAAACGGTGTCCTGCTTTCCGGTGGTCAGCGTCAACGCCTGGCGATAGCTCGGGCGCTGCTCAAGAATGCGCCGTTACTGATCCTGGATGAGGCCACCTCAGCCTTGGATACCGAGTCCGAGCGTCATATTCAGGCGGCGTTGGATCAGGTGATAAAGGGGCGCACCACGCTGGTGATTGCGCACCGTCTGTCGACTATCGAGAAGGCCGACCTGATTCTGTTGATGGACAAAGGGCGCATCGTCGAGCGAGGCACCCATGCAGAGTTGCTGGCACTGAACGGTTTTTACGCACGTCTGCATGAAAAGGATTTCGTCGACGGCACCGACGAGGCGATGAAGGAGTCCTTCGTTTGATCTTGAGTTACTGGCGGGCCTGGCGAGAAAACGGTTGGACCCCCATTGACGCAGTGGCTTACGCCCAGGCCTGGCAACAGTTTGGCGGCAGTGTGGCGACTCACCCCGACGTGGTCGAGCGTCTGGCCGGGTTGGTAGGTATTCCGGTGCGCTATCTGGGCTGGGTCGTCGCAGGTCGATTGTGCGCTGCGATGCCAACCTGGGGGCGTCATGTGGCCTTGTCCAAAGACGTGCTCAAGCGTGAAGGTAAACGCGGCATGCTTGATCTTGGCAACGCCGAGATTATCCTGCCGGTTGCCGAAGACGCCCAGATTCGCGTACGGCATCGGATGCGCTATGTATCGGCACTCAATGCACAGAATATGAGGGGGCTCGCTGAGCAGCCTGAAGGTCTGGCGCTGGCTCGTGATCCCGATGATTACAGCAAGAAGTTTCGTTACAACCAGCGTCGAGAGCAACGCTTGCTGGAGGAGGCGGGCGGTAGTATCCGACCGATGCTGGAACTGAGCGCAAGTGAACAGGCGGCTATCTATGCAGATCTGTTTCAGCAGCGCTGGAATTTCGAAGCGCCAGGTAAAAAGCATCTGGCCGATGTGTTCAGCCTGATGCGCGAGTTCATGACCGGATCCTTGGTCTACCTGAACGATAAACCGGTAGCTATCCAGATTCTGTACCGGGTCGAGGCACCCAAGTGGATCAGCCTGGAATACATCAACGGCGGCGTCGACCCTCAGAGTCGTGAGTTCAGCCCTGGCAGCGTGCTCAGTTTCGTCAATACCCAAGCCGCTTGGGAGCAAGCTCGAGCCGCAAGCAAGCCACTGCGTTACTCGTTCGGTCGTGCTGACCGTGAATATAAGGATCGCTGGTGTCACCGGGTTCCGGTCTATCAGGTTTGAGTGAGGGCAAGCAGCAATGAGCGGACGCAAGCAGCAGTTGCTCAAGCGCCATCGTCAACGCAAACGTCTGATACTGGTTGGCACGTTGCTGGTGGCGGCGGCGCTGGGCTTTTTCGTGTCGTGGTGGTCGTTGCCGCTGTTCCTGCTGCTGGGCTGGATCGCCCACGAAGCCTGGTTTTGCGATCATCTGTTCTATGCCCCCAGCGACGATTATCGCTACGAGTTTCCGGCGGGCACGTTGCAGCTCCCCGCCACTCTGAACAACGGCCTCTTGGAGGTGACCGGCGAGTTCAAGGCTGGGCAAACCCTGATTTTGCAGGTGCGGGTCAAAAGCCATTGGCTGGGGCGTTTTTTCGATCCCCAGGTATGGATCGGCAACGACCGACAGGACCTGGAGCGCGGCGTTGCGGGCGAGCGTTTTCTCAACCTGTCCGGGCAGGAGTCGGGGCTGACGAACGGGGACCTGAGATTGCACGGCCGTTTTTGCAGCCTGGCATCACAGGCGACCCTTCATGTCCTGAGTAACCCGGACTTCGGCCAGCAGCGTTTACTCATCGTCGCCCCTCATGCCGATGATGCCGAGCTTGCCGCTTTTGGCCTCTATAGCCGGGCCGGTGACGTATCTATTGTCACGTTGACCCGAGGTGAAATTGAAGCCGGGCACTATCGCAAAATGGGTCTGGACGACGCTCAAGCCGCTCGCCTCAAAGGCCGCCTGCGCAGCTGGGATAGCCTGGCCGTTCCGTTGTGGGGCGGGGTGACGCAGCAGCAATGTGTGCAACTGGGCTACTACTGCCTGCAACTGCAGGCAATGGCACAAGAACCTGAGCGTAGCTTCGGTTCCCTGGAGTCGGGCGATAGCGATATTCGCGATGTGCGTCGATTCAACCCTCAGAGCCTGCCGGGTGACGTCGACGGCCAACCCAATTGGCGCAACCTGGTGGCTGACCTGGTGCGACTGCTTGAACAGCAACGTCCCGAGACGGTGCTCACACCTCATCCCGAACTGGATCCTCACAGCGATCATGTCGCGAGTACTCGCGCCCTGATGGAGGCGATTGGGCTCAGTACCTGGCGTCCGCGTACCCTCTTGCTGTATGCCAACCACCTGCATGACAACGACCGTTGGCCAATGGGGCCGGCAGGTTATGGCATCGCATTGCCCCCAGCCATCGAACCGTTGCCGGCCGATGGGCTATGGAGTCCATCACTGGATGCGCCAACCCGCATGGACAAGGCAATGGCGTTGGGCATGCAACACGATCTACAGGGCCGTCCACCCTTCAAAAGACGGGTGCGTCGCATGATTCAGCACGTATTGGCCGGGCGTCGCTGGCCCAGTACCGGGGAGGATGAATTTTTCCGCAAGGCCGTGCGTCGGCATGAGCTTTTCTGGGTGCGTTCGTTGGAGGGCTCCTTGCCGGATGAGCGCTGAGGTGTTCGTTAGCGAGCCGTCGAAGTGTGATGTTCAGCCTATGCTTTGTTCTGGGCAATGTCGGGGATACGCGACCATGTCGTGCGCAGGCCGGTAACCCAGGCGCGATTTTGATATCTGGAGAGGCTCGGTTATGGACGGTACGACGAAGGACTCGATTCAACGCTCGGCAATTCGTTCCCATGTGTCGATGGTGTCTGCGCAGGAGCGGGCGGCGATCAAATCCCAGCGGCCGCGCTGCATCTGGTTGACCGGACTGTCTGGCGCGGGTAAATCAACATTGGCCAATGCGTTGGAGGTTCGCCTGCACGAGCAAGGTTTCCACACCTGCCTTCTGGACGGGGACAACCTGCGCCAGGGGTTGTGCAGTGACTTGGGCATGAGCCCTGAGGCGCGCAAGGAGAACATCCGCCGAATGGGCGAGGTGGCGCGGTTGATGACCGAGGCTGGCCTGATTGTCATCGTCGCGGCCATTTCCCCATTTCGAGTGGATCGTGAGGCCGTACGGAGTTTGTTCTCCCCGGGTGCTTTTCTCGAAGTCTATGTGAGCACGCCTTTCGACATTTGCGCCCAGCGGGACCCTAAAGGGCTTTATCGGGAAGCGCGAGCGGGGCGGCTCAAGCATTTCACGGGGCTCGACAGTCCATACGAAGCCCCGCTGGCTCCCGACTGCGAAATCAACACCGACGAGCTGGAGCCGAGCCTGGCCTGCGACCGGCTATGGGCAATGTTGCACAGCTGAACAAAAATAGCCTGGATGCTTCCGTTATAGCCATGGGGGAGCCTTCGTTCGCCCTGTGCTAATATCCCCGCCCTGTTCATTTTGTATGTGGGATGCTCCATGAAGTTGTCCATGCCGCGATTCGATCAAGCCCCTGTATTGGTGGTCGGCGATGTCATGCTCGACCGCTATTGGCATGGCGGTACCTCACGGATTTCCCCTGAGGCGCCGGTACCGGTGGTCAAGGTCGAGCACATCGAGGATCGCCCCGGTGGTGCCGCCAACGTTGCCTTGAACATTGCTGCCCTCGGCGCACCGGCGTCCCTGGTGGGCGTGACCGGCGACGACGAGGCGGCCGACAGCCTGACCAACAGCCTCAAGGGCGCGGGCGTACGCGCGATATTCCAGCGCGTGGCGCACCAGCCGACTATCGTCAAGCTGCGGGTCATGAGCCGCCACCAGCAACTGCTGCGCATCGATTTCGAAGAACCGTTCGCCACCGACCCGTTGGCGCTCGGTGCCGAGGTCGACAACCTGCTCGAAGGCGTCAAGGTCCTGGTATTGTCGGACTACGGCAAAGGCGCGTTGAAAAACCACCAGGCGCTGATCCAGGCCGCCCGTGCCCGTGGCATTCCGGTCCTGGCCGACCCCAAGGGCAAGGATTTTTCCATCTACCGTGGCGCCAGCCTGATCACGCCGAACCTCAGCGAGTTCGAAACCATCGTCGGCGGTTGCGTCGATGAGCACGAACTGGTGAGCAAAGGCGCGCAGTTGATGCAAGACCTCGACCTCGGCGCCTTGCTGGTGACCCGTGGCGAACACGGCATGACCTTGCTGCGCCCCGATCACCCGGCGTTGCACCTGCCGGCCCGTGCCCGCGAAGTGTTTGACGTGACGGGGGCCGGCGACACGGTGATCTCCACCCTGGCTGCGGCGATCGCTGCCGGTGAGGAATTGCCCCATGCGGTGGCCCTGGCGAACCTGGCGGCAGGCATTGTCGTCGGCAAGCTCGGCACGGCGGCCATCAGCGCCCCCGAACTGCGTCGCGCCATCCAGCGCGAGGAAGGCTCCGAGCGGGGCGTGCTGGGCCTGGAGCAACTGCTGCTGGCTGTGGACGACGCCCGCGCCCACAACGAAAGAATCGTCTTCACCAACGGCTGCTTCGACATCCTGCACGCCGGCCACGTGACCTACCTCGAGCAGGCCAGGGCCCAAGGGGATCGCCTGATCGTCGCGGTCAATGACGATGCCTCCGTAAGCCGTCTCAAAGGGCCTGGGCGTCCGATCAACAGCGTCGACCGACGCATGGCGGTCCTGGCTGGCCTGGGCGCGGTGGACTGGGTGATCAGTTTCAGCGAGGGCACGCCGGAAAACCTGCTGCGCCAGGTCAAGCCGGATGTACTGGTCAAGGGCGGTGACTATGGGATTGACCAAGTCGTGGGCGCGGACATCGTCACGGCCTACGGTGGCACCGTGAAGGTATTGGGGCTGGTGGAAAACAGTTCGACAACGGCGATTGTCGAGAAGATTCGCAGCCGTTGAAGGGATCATTTTATAGTCCAGGGAAGGTCTTACATGGCAAATGCCTGCCTTCGCGGGTTGAACTCGCTCATCGGCCCTGCTTGTTTCGTTTCGTGGTTAATTAACTTATGAAAGTCATGCTCCTGGTTATGGATGAACAGCGTGTGATCCTTGATCGACTGTATGAAGTCGTGCGGGAGAACTGCGACGACTGCACCATCTATCGCTTGAGTAAGCAGCAGCAAAAGAAGCTTGGCCGGTTCCTGGCCTCGGTCAATTACGAAGATTTCGATCGAGTGGTAATTTTTTCACGGGTCAAACGCCTGGCCCCACAACTGAGCGTATTGAAGTGCATTCCAGGGCTGATCTTCCTTGAGCACGACGCTTATCAGAACTACATGGGCGAAAGTAAATACAAGGGGGTCTACTCACGTTTGTATCGCCGCTTGCCCAGTTGTCGCGCCTTGGTGTCAGGGGCTGTCGTGGCTCGCCGGATGCAAGCCGAAGACATCGATGCGGTGTTCGTTTCCAAAGGTTATGACGAGCGGATGCTGCGCAACACCGACAGCGTCCGCGATATCCCCATTGGTTTTCTCGGCAGTCTCAAGAGCACTGAATATGCTCAACGCAAAGCGCTGCTTGAATCCCTGGTACAACGCACCGGCATGCTTGTGACGCGCACTCAGTCGGGGCGCGAGTATCTGGAAACACTCAATCGCATCAAGATTTTTGTCAGCGCCGACCTGGGCATGGGGGAGTTCATGATCAAGAACTTCGAGGCCATGGCCTGCGGTTGCGTGTTATTGGCCTGGAGCCAGGGCGAGGAAGATCAATTGCTGGGTTTTGAGGACATGGAAAACACCGTTTTCTATCGCTCCGAGGACGAGGCCGTGCAGAAGCTGGAGCTTTTGCAGCGTGATCCGGAACTGGCTGCGCGGATCGCCCGCAATGGCCAAGCCTTCGCCGAGAGCCGCTATTCGTTTGCGCGTGTCGGGCGGGCTCTGGCCGAGGAAATCCAGCGTGAAATGCGTCCCTGGCAAGCCCCGTCGGCGCTCACTCGCGGATGGGTCAAGCTGCGCTATGGCATGAAGGTGCCGGGGTAAGCGACATGGCCGATCGTGTTCCTCAAATCAGTGACGAAATGGCGCTCGACAAATTGCCTGGGGGGCATCAATCGCTGATGGGGGCCTTGCCCCAGGCGTTGAAGGACTGCTTGGAAAGGGCCTCGCGGGTGGTGCTGGTGGCCAATAATCCAGCCATCACTGCAAGCGACTTCCAGGCACTCGACATCGGCAGTGACGACGTGGTCGTGACTTTCAACACCTGCGTGAAGTCGGCACTGCTCAGTCCCCACAGCGTCAATGTGTTCGTCCATGGTTTCAATGCCCCCGACGCCTATTTCTTCGGCCTGCCCTACAACGCCGAGGTGCAGCGATTGTTCGGCTTGCCCGACGCACGCTGCTTCACAATGTTGGTGGGGTGCACCGGGAATATGTCGCCACTGCCGGGCGTGACCTTGTATTGGGAGCGCATGCCATTACCCCCTTTGTGGAACTACCCGGTCAACCGGGAGGGTGGCAAGCGCTATGTCGGTCCTTCGACGGGCTTCAATGCGCTGGTACTGTTCGATTGGTTGCGCGGCCATGCAGGTTATCACTACCAAATAGTGACCTTGGGTTTTTCCAACGAGGCGGGAAAGTTCTGGAGCGGGCACGCTTGGGAGTATGAACGTCAGTGGTTGCTCGGGGCCGATGTAACTGTTGTGCCGTTGCAACGCTGCCGTTGGTGGCAAAGGTGGTTTCGTCGCCCTTGAGTCGCATTGGCACGTTGAGCCGCCTGATGCGATGCCGCCGGGCAATTCTTTTTTACGACAAGGGCAGGATGCGTGTTGAAAGTTGCGCTGGCTTTTTTTGGTATCCCGAGAAACTCGGAGATCTGTTTCCCCTCTATTCGAGAAAACGTCCTGGCACACATTCCTGCCGGGAGCGAGGTGCAGTGTTTTTATCATCTGTACAAAATCGATGAAATCCGCAACCCGCGCTCGGGGGAGCAAGGTGAACTGAAAGCGGACAATTATGCACCATTCACCACCATGACCGGTCGCCTCGACTCCACCGAGGGCGTCCTGGAACGTTGGGACTTCGAGCGGGTCAAGTCCCTGGGCGATACCTGGGGAGATGAGCACGCTTCGCTCAGAAACCTGATCTACCAGCTCAATTCCCTGAATGCTGTGACGGCCATGATAGAACCGTTCGATCCGGATTTCGTCGTGTTTGTGCGTCCTGACAATTTCTACCACACCGCGCTTCCGGCGTATGTGTTCGCTCACCCTGATGCACGCAGATTGAATGCCTACATTCCGGACTGGCAATGGTGGGGGGGCTTGAACGACCGTTTCGCTATTTGCGGACGGGATGCCTACCCAGCCTATGGCAAGCGTATCGAACGTATTTTCGATTTTTGCGAGGCGACAGGGCGGAAGCTGCATTCCGAGCGGCTGCTCAAATACGCGTTGCAACAAGCAAAGGTGAAGGTTTGCACCTTGCCGACCACGGCGTCGCGGGTACGAATCGATGGCACCTTCGCCGAAGAGTCGTTCTCGCCCAAGCGTGGCATGGGCAAGCGTGAAAATCGTTATTTCCATCTGTTTGCACGGTGGCGAACTTATCTGGATAAACGACGTTCCAGCTGACGCTATTTGTGTAGTGTCCCGCGAACCATGCGCATCAGGCCCATGGCTTTTTTGTGCAAGTTGGTCAGGCCCTGGCGACGAGGCTTGTGCACTTCCAAGCCTTGTTTCACGAGCCAATCCTTCCAGCGGATGCGTTCGTCGCGAACTACCCAGCCCTCTTGGCTGGCGAAGCTTTCAGCCAGGTGCAGGCCTCGGGTACTGGCTGCGATCAACTGATCACGTTTAAGCGTATAGAGCTCTCCGATCGGCTTGCCGTCTTCAAGCGGCATCAGGTACAGGTCCGGTCGCTTGCGGTCCAGGCGCGCTACCAACTGGTCGCCCTCCAGGCGCTCATCGACGTGAAACAGGCTCAGGGACTTGGCTTCCTTGGGCACATCCAGGCGCAAGTCATAGATCAATTGCAGCGATGCCGTCGGCAGGTGCACGTAGGCCCGTGGTCGCTCGATCAGTTGCAGGTTGGCGCTGCGCACCGGGCGGGCTGAGCCCGACAGCGGCGTCAGGCGAAACGGCAAGGCTTCGCGGTAATGCAGGGCGGTGGCGTAGGGGGCTGGTAGCCAGGTGTCGTTGAAGCGTCCGCCGAGCCAGCCTTCAGGGGTTTCCAGCAGGCATTCCTCGGCAATTTCGCTGATGGCGGTGAGCAGCGGCAGGTTCAGTTCGTGGGCCGGGACGTAGCCGGAAATCAGCTTGAGCACCACATCGCCGCGATCCTGCCGGCGCTGGCGCACCAGTACCCAATAATCGCGGTTCTGCCAATGCAGGGTCAGGCGCACCGAGACGCCCAGGTTGGCCAGCTCCAGGGAAAAACGCTCGGTATCGGCCACCGCAACAGGGCGGCGGCGCTGCAAGGTCTGGGCGAAATTCAGCGGCATCCCGACGCTCTGGTAAGTCAGGCCTTCAGGGGTCGCTTCGACGAGCAGGGGCAGGGTCTTGAAGTTACTCGGGTTCTTTCTGATGAGCGTACGCGGCATGTCGGCTCCTTCCTTAAGGCCGCGTAGGGCGGCGTCAGTGTTTACGCAGGACCTTGGCTACGGTCGCGACGTTATGGGCGAGGTGCAGCGGATTGATGGTGCCGACAATAGCACTGGCGACCCCGGGATGCTCAAACAACAGTTCGAAACTGGCACGAACCGGGTCTACCCCGGGGCTCAGGCAGGCGTGGCCGCTGGCCAGGGCTTTTTTCACCAGGATCGCTTTGCCGTGCTCGCTGGCGTAGTCAATGACCGCCTTTTCGTTTCGTTCGTTCAGATTGTAGGTGACCATCGCGCAATCGCCTTGCTCCAAGGCCTTCAAGCCGCCGTCGACGGTCTTGCCGGAAAAACCGAAGCCGCCGATCTTGCCCTCGTGCTTGAGCGCCGCCAGGGTCGGGTAGACCTCGCTGTCGTTGAGGATTGCCAGGTCGTTGCCGTCGGAATGCACCAGCACCAGGTCGATGTAGTCGGTTTCCAGGCGCTTGAGGCTGCGCTCCACCGAGAATCGGGTATGGGCGGCGCTGAAGTCGTGGCGTGACTGGCCGTCGCTGAACTCTTCGCCGACCTTGCTGACAATCACCCAGTCCTGGCGTTGGCCGCGCAGCAGCGGGCCGAGGCGTTCTTCGCTGCGGCCATAGGCCGGCGCGGTGTCGATCAAATTGATACCCAGGTCCCGCGCCAGCTTGAGCAACATGCGCGCTTCGTCGTCATCGGGAATCTGAAAACCGTTGGGGTATTTGACGCCCTGGTCGCGGCCCAGCTTGACGGTGCCCAGGCCCAGGGGGGAAACCCGCGGGCCGTTATGGCCCAGGGGGCGATAGAGGTCATGCAGGGTCGCTTGGCTCATGGCAGCAGTTGCTCCCAGGCAGGCACGCCCATGGGCGGCTTCGGCAGATCCGGCAGCGGGGCCGGATGACTGGGCTGGATGCCGTCGCGTTGCAGCGCGTTGACCACCCGATCGGCGAAGTCCGGCGCCAAGGCCAGCTTGGTCGGCCAGCCCACCAGCAGGCGATCCTGCTCGGCGAGGAAGGCGTTGTCCGGGCGGGTCAGGCCCGACTGCAACGGTTCGGCGCGGTCAACCCGCAGCGTGGCCCATTGCGCGCTGCTCAGGTCGATCCACGGCAGCAGTTGGCCAAGTTCTTTCTGGGCGACGGCGATCTGCTCGGCGGGCTCGCGGGCGATGGCATCGCCTTCGGCGAGGTCGCCCCCCAGGTACCAGACCCATTGGCCATCGGCGGAGGGATGGGTGGTCACGGTGACGCGTGGCTTCGGTCCGCCGCCCAGGCAATGGGCGTAAAGCGGCTTGAGGCTCGGGCCCTTGGCCAGGACCATGTGCAACGGCCGGGTCTGCATGGCCGGTTTGTCCAGGCCCAGGGCGTTGAGCAGATCAGCGGTGCCAGCGCCCGCGCTGAGGATGATGCGCTGGGCACGGATCTCGCGGTCGTCGACCTTCAGTCCGACCAGCTCACCGGCTTCGCGCAGTGGCTCGATGCGCTGCCCGGCCAGCAGGCTGTCGCCAGCCAGTTCCGCCAGGCGTGCGATCAGGCTGGGCACGTCCACCACCAGTTCGGCCAGGCGATAGACCTTGCCCTTGAAGCGCTTGTCTTGCAGGGCCGGCGGCAATTGGTCGCCCTTGACCTGGTCGACCCGCCCGCGCACGGCCTTGCTGGCGAAGAAACTGGTGAGGTTGCCGGCCAAAGTGCCGGGGGACCAGAGGTAATGGGCATCGGACAGCATGCGCACGCCGGACAGGTCCAGCTCACCTTCACCCTTCAGGGCTTCGCGCCAGCGGCGCGGCATGTCGGCGATGGCTTCCGAGGCCCCGGTCAGGGCGCCATGCAAGGCGTACTTGGCGCCGCCATGGATGATGCCCTGGGATTTGACACTCTGCCCGCCGCCGAGGCTGGCGCTTTCCACCAGCACGGTTGAAAACCCCTGGCGGCGCAGGCGCGCGTTCAGCCAGAGGCCGGCGACTCCGGCGCCGACAATCAGGATGTCGGTGGAAATAACGGATGGCATGCAGCGACCTCAGTGTTCAAGACGAGGGCGCAGTATACAGACTCGATGAGTGGAGTTTTCGCCGCTCAACCTGTGGGAGCAAAGCTTGCTCGCGATACAGGCGCCTCGGTTCCAGAGAGACCGCGTCGTTTTCATCGCGGGCAAGCCTTGCTCCCACAGATTCCTCCTTGCCACACATGTATTTTCAGCCCTATTAAGCCGTGTCTTCAGTGCCCGGCCGTCTTGGAAAACAGCTGGATCACCACCACCCCCAACACAATCAGCGCCATCCCCAGCATCGCCGGCACGTCCAGTTTCTGCCCGTAGATGAACAGCGCCGCGACGCTGACCATGACGATCCCCAGTCCGGCCCAGACCGCATAGGCCACGCCCACCGGTACGGTGCGCACCACCAGCGTCAGCATCCAGAACGCGGTGCCGTAGCCGACGATGACCAGCAGCAAGGGCAGGGGTGTGCTCAGGCCCTTGATCGCTTTCATCGAAACGGTGGCGATCACTTCGGCGCAGATGGCGATGGCCAGGTAGTAGTAGGCGTTCATGGGCAGTTCCTCTTTGACGGTTGCGTCTTTCGATGGGGCCATTCTAGAGATCGCCCAGATGCGGTAAAGTCATTACCTATCTGTAATAGAGATAGGTTGAGCCATGAACGTACAGTGGAACCTGGAACAATTGCGGCTGTTTGTCGGGGTCGCCGAGAAACGTTCGTTTTCCGCCGTGGCCCGGGACCAGCGCAAGGCGCAGTCGGCCATCAGCAGTGCGATCGCCTTGCTGGAAGACGACTTGGGGGTGAGCCTGTTCGAGCGCAGCAGCGGCCGTCAGCCGAGGCTCACCGACGCGGGTGAAGCCCTGCTCGAAGAGGCCAGGGAAGTGCTGCGCCAGTGCGAGCGCCTCAATGGTCGAGCCCTGGCCTTGATGCGCGGCCAGGAAGCGTCGCTGCGCCTGGCCCAGGACGAAGCCATGCCCTATCAACCGGTCATCGACAGCCTGGCGGCCCTGGCCGAGCAATTTCCCACCCTCGAAGTGCAACTGGCCAGCGCCGCCCAGGGCGATGTGGCGCGCAAACTGGTGGAGCGGCGCGCCGACCTCGGCTTGCTGTTCTATCACGACCAGATCCCCGAGGCGCTGGAACGCCGGGTACTGGGCAGCGTCGAAATGGTCACGGTGTGCGGCCGGGACCATCCCCTGGCGAACCATGGTTATGTGACCTGCCGGGAAATGGCCCGGCACCGCCAGTTGTTGATGGCGACCCAATCCAGCGTCTATCCCGGCAGCGAGCAGGCCAGCCCGCAGGTCTGGCGGGCCGACAGTTTCTATGTGCTGGCCGAATGGCTGAGGAGTGGCCTGGGCTGGGCCTGGCTGCCACGGCACGTGGTGCAATACCCGGCGTACCTGGGTGACATGGTCGAACTCAGCAGCGAATGGACGCCGCCGGCCCTGGTGGTGGAACTGGTCTGGCGCCGCGACGAACCCCTGGGGCCGGCGGCCCGTTGGCTGGCGGAACGTTTTGCCGTGCAGTTGCAGGCGATCGGCTGAAAACCCGATAAACTCCGCCGCCATGAACAGAACTCTCTATAGCGCGTTGTTTTATCTGGGGCTGCCACTGGTAGCGATTCGGCTGTGGCTGCGGGCCCGCAAGGCGCCAGCGTATGCCCGGCGCATTGGCGAGCGGTTCTCTCGGGGGCTGCCGGTCATGGTGCCGGGGGGCATCTGGGTGCACGCGGTGTCGGTGGGCGAGAGCATTGCCGCCGCGCCGATGATCCGCGCCTTGCTGCAACGTTATCCACAGCTGCCGATCACCGTCACCTGCATGACGCCCACCGGTTCGGAGCGGATCCGGGCGTTGTTCGCCAGCGAGCCGCGCATCCAGCATTGCTATCTGCCTTACGACTTGCCTTGCGCCGCCAAGCGTTTTCTCGATCGGGTGCGCCCGTCCCTGGCGGTGATCATGGAAACCGAGCTGTGGCCCAACCACATTCACCAGTGCGCCAGGCGCGGCATTCCCGTGGCCTTGGCCAACGCTCGGCTGTCGGAGCGTTCGGCGCGGGGTTATGCACGTTTTCCCAAACTGACCCGGCCCATGCTCGCCGAGATGAGCCTGTTCGCCGTGCAGACCGAAGCCGAAGCCGAGCGTTTCCGCCAGTTGGGCGCCCGGGCGGAAACCGTCGAGGTCACCGGCTCCATCAAGTTCGACCTGACCATCGACCCGCAACTGCTCGAGGACGCCAGCGCCTTGCGTCGCCAGTGGCAGGCCTCCGAGCGTCCGGTATGGATCGCCGCCAGTACCCATGAAGGTGAAGACGAAGTGGTGCTGGCCGCCCACCGTCGGCTGCTCGACAGTTATCCCGAAGCGTTGCTGATCCTGGTGCCGCGTCATCCCGAGCGCTTCGACTCCGTGCACCAGTTGTGTGTCAACGAAGGTCTGGTCACGGTGCGGCGCTCCAGCGGCCAACCGGTTACCGCCCAGGCTTCGGTGTTGCTCGGCGACACCATGGGTGAACTGTTGTTTCTCTACGCATTGGCCGACAGCGCGTTTGTCGGTGGCAGCCTGGTGCCCAACGGTGGGCACAACCTGCTCGAACCGGCGGCCCTGGCGAAACCGGTGCTGAGTGGGCCGCACCTGTTCAACTTCCTCGAAATCGCCGCGCAACTGCGCGCTGCCGGGGCGCTGGCGGAAGTGGACGATGCCCAAAGCCTGGCCCTGGCGATCCAGCGCCTGTTCGAACTGCCTCGGGATGCCCAGCGCATGGCCGAGGCGGGGCTTGCGGTGATGCGCCGCAATCAGGGCGCGTTGCAGCGGTTGCTGGAGGGGTTGGGGCGGTTGATTGATTGAGCGACTGAATATCTGTGGGAGCAAAGCTTGCTCGCGATGCAAACGCCCCGGCTCCAGGGAGACTGAGTTGTATTCATCGCGGGCAAGCCTTGCTCCCACAGGATGTTGCTGGCAGGGCTTCCCTCCGAGGGGTTACTGCGCCGGCCGCGAGCGCAACTGCTGCGCTGCCGCCTGGGCCAGGTCCGGCGGCAGGAAGTCGCGGTCGGGGTTGTAGTCGGGCTTGAGGTAGCGCGACAGGTCCTGCAGGTCCGCCGGGCTCAACGTCCCGGCCGCCTGCTTGAGGCGCAGGTTGTCGAGGATGTAGTCGTAGCGGGCGTTGTTGTAGTTGCGCACCGAGGTGTACAGCTGGCGCTGGGCGTCGAGCACATCGACGATGTTGCGGGTGCCCACCTGATAGCCGATTTCCGTGGCTTCCACCGCGCTCTGGTTGGAGATGATCGACTGGCGCCGGGCCTGGACCTGCTCCACGTCCGTGTTGACCGCACGGTGCAGGTTACGGGTGTTTTCCACCACCTGCCGACGCAGGCCTTCGCGTTGCTGTTCGGTCTGGGTGAGCTGCGAGTAGGACTCGCGCACCTGGGAACTGGTCAGCCCGCCGCTGTAGATCGGGATGCTCAGTTGCAGGCCAATGGTGCGTTGCTCGGCATCGCCGCCATAACGCTGGCCGGTGGGGCTCGGGTTGGTGAAACCGAGGCCGTCGTTGTCGCCTTTTCTGTACTGGGCTATCGCATCGAGGGTCGGCGCATGGCCGGCCTTGCGTTGGCGCAGTGTGTCTTCGGCGGCATCGACGGCGTAGTTGCTGGCCAGCAGGTTGAGGTTCTGTTTGGCCGCCGTGTCGACCCAGGCCTTGGCATCGTTCGGCGTCGGCGGCAGGATCGGCAAGGTGTGGACGATGCCCTGGAGCGAGTTGTACTGGCGGTTGGTCAGGGTGATCAAGGCTTCGAAGGCGTCTTCGACCTGGCGCTGGGCGAGGATCCGGTTGGCGCGTGCGGTGTCGTAGCTGGCCTGGGATTGCAGTACATCCGTCTTGTCCGACAGGCCGACGTCGAAACGTTCGTTGGACTGGTCGAGCTGGCGCTTGAACGCCGCTTCCTCGGCCTTGGTCGAGGCCAGGTTGTCCTGGCTGCGCAGCACGTTGAAATAGCTCTCGGCGCTTTGCAGGATCATGTTCTGTTCAGTGGCCGACAGTTGCAGCGACGCTTGTTCGTCAACGGACTTTGCCGCCTGGAGCTGGAACCAGCGGTCGGCGCGGAAAATCGGTTGGGACAGCGTGGCCTGGTAGACCGTGGAACTGCGGGTGGCGGTCATCGCCGGCTGGTCGAGTTCGGTACGGGTGTTGTTCAAGTCTGCACCGGCCGAGAGGTTGGGCAGCAACCCGGCGCGGGCCTGGGGCACCACTTCCTTCTGGGCACCATATTGGGCGCGGGCAGCGGCCAGATCGGCGTTGTTGTCCACCGCTTCCTGATACACGCTCACCAGATCGGTTTTGGTGGTCAAGGGCGCTTCGGCGGCCCAGGCCATGGCGTTGGACGCACAAGACACGGCCAGGGCCAGTGAGAGTTTGCGCAGCATGAGGCTATCCCTAATTCACTAATGAGAATGCGCATAAGAGGCGCGCGGCGTAGCGAGTGTAGTTGCGCGACGGCATGGCAACAATCCTGTATATGCGCCATTCATCACGCCTTTTGCCCTGGCGATGGCGTTCTCTGGTAGTTGTGTCTAGACTGGCCGGGTTCTTGTCGGGGTGCCTTGCTATGAGGCTGAGATCGAATAATTTCGGATCCCGTTGAACCTGATCAGGTTAGCGCCTGCGTAGGGAACAAGATTTCTCGTCACCCGGCGAGTCCTCTTGTGCTTCGTCCGGGATGTCGTTCGACCATTGAACGCACTCGAGCAGCAAGCACAGCGTCCGCACTTTCGTGCAGGGACGCGTCCATTCGTTACAGGTTCGCTCCGACAAAAATCCACTGCCTGGATGTGTGTCTGGAGAGCCCGTGATGACGACAAAATCAAAAAACGCGATCAACCTCAGTGATTCGGCCAAGGTCGATGAGCAATCGGTTCAGCCCTTTACCCGCTCGCAAAAAATCTATGTCCAGGGCAGCCGCCCGGATATCCGCGTGCCCATGCGCGAAATCAGCCTCGACGTGACCCCCACCGACTTCGGCGGCGAAATCAATGCGCCGGTGGTGGTGTACGACACCTCGGGCCCGTACACCGATCCGAACGTGATCATCGACGTGCGCAAAGGCCTGGCCGACGTGCGCTCGCCGTGGATCGAAGCCCGTGGCGACACCGAGCGCCTGGCGGGCCTGAGTTCCAACTTCGGCCAGGAACGCCTGGCCGACCCCGAGCTGACCAAGCTGCGCTTTGCCCACGTGAACAACCCGCGTCGCGCCAAGCCGGGTGCCAACGTCAGCCAGATGCACTACGCGCGCAAAGGCATCATCACCGCCGAGATGGAATACGTCGCCATCCGCGAGAACATGAAGCTGGAAGTGGCCCGCGCCGCCGGCCTGCTGGACCAGCAACACGCCGGCCACAGCTTCGGCGCCAGCGTGCCGAAAGTCATCACTCCGGAATTCGTGCGTGACGAAATCGCCCGTGGCCGCGCGATCATCCCCGCCAACATCAACCACACCGAACTGGAACCGATGATCATCGGCCGTAACTTCCTGGTGAAGATCAACGGCAACATCGGCAACAGCGCGCTGGGTTCGTCCATCGAAGAAGAAGTGGCGAAGCTGACCTGGGGCATCCGTTGGGGCTCGGACACGGTCATGGACCTGTCCACCGGCAAGCACATCCATGAAACCCGCGAGTGGATCATTCGCAACTCGCCGGTGCCGATCGGCACCGTGCCGATCTATCAGGCCCTGGAAAAAGTCGGCGGCGTGGCCGAAGACCTGACCTGGGAGCTGTTCCGCGACACGCTGATCGAACAGGCCGAGCAGGGCGTCGACTACTTCACCATCCACGCCGGCGTGTTGTTGCGCTATGTGCCGATGACCGCCAAGCGCGTCACCGGTATCGTCAGCCGTGGCGGTTCGATCATGGCCAAGTGGTGCCTGGCGCACCACAAAGAGAACTTCCTCTACACCCACTTCGAAGACATCTGCGAAATCATGAAGGCCTACGACGTCAGCTTCTCGCTGGGCGATGGCCTGCGTCCGGGCTCGATTGCCGACGCCAACGACGAAGCGCAGTTCGGCGAGCTGGAAACCCTCGGCGAGCTGACCAAGATCGCCTGGAAGCATGATGTGCAATGCATGATCGAAGGCCCCGGCCACGTGCCGATGCAGTTGATCAAAGAGAACATGGACAAGCAGCTCGAGTGCTGCGACGAGGCGCCGTTCTACACCCTCGGCCCGCTGACCACCGACATCGCCCCGGGCTACGACCACATCACTTCCGGCATCGGTGCGGCGATGATCGGCTGGTTCGGTTGCGCCATGCTCTGCTACGTAACCCCGAAAGAACACTTGGGGCTGCCGAACAAGGATGACGTCAAGACCGGGATCATCACCTACAAGATCGCCGCCCATGCGGCCGATCTGGCCAAGGGGCACCCGGGCGCGCAGATCCGCGACAACGCCTTGAGCAAGGCGCGTTTCGAGTTCCGTTGGGAAGACCAGTTCAACCTCGGCCTGGACCCGGACACCGCCCGCTCGTACCACGACGAAACCTTGCCGAAGGACTCGGCCAAGGTCGCGCATTTCTGCTCGATGTGCGGGCCGAAATTCTGCTCGATGAAAATCACCCAGGAAGTGCGCGAGTACGCCGCCAACCAGCGCATTGAAGCGGTGGATGTCGAGGTTGCCCAGGGCTTGGCGGAGCAGGCTGAGCGGTTCAAGAAGGAAGGTAGTCAGCTTTACAAGAAAGTGTGATGTGAGCTGAAGGCGGCGGTGTTTTCACCGCCGTCATCGCGAGCAAGCTCGCTCCCACAGGGGATCTACTGTGGACGCAAAGTCTGTGTGCACCGTTGATCCTCTGTGGGAGCGAGCTTGCTCGCGATAGCGGCCAAAAAGACAACAAATATCCCTCTGAGATAACAACTCTTGAACATCCAACCCAGCACCTATTCCCCCGACGCCGCAGTCCCCCTGGACAAACGCGTCTTCGGCGCCCGCGACCTGTTTTCCCTGTGGTTCTCCCTCGGCATCGGCCTGATGGTCTTGCAGGTCGGCGCCTTGCTCGCGCCGGGCCTGGGTCTGAGTGGTTCGCTGCTGGCGATTTTCCTCGGCACGCTGGTGGGCGTCCTGCTGCTGGCAGCCGTCGGGGTGATCGGCAGCGACACCGGCCTGTCGGCCATGGCCGCCCTCAAGCTCAGCCTCGGCGGCAAGGGCGCGAGCGTGCCGGCGGTGTTGAACCTGCTGCAACTGATCGGCTGGGGCTCGTTCGAAATCATCGTCATGCGTGACGCGGCCAGCCTGCTCGGTGCACGCGCCTTCAGCGAAGGCAGCCTGGGTTCGAATCCGTTGCTGTGGACGCTGTTCTTCGGCGCCCTGGCGACCTTGCTCGCGGTCAGTGGACCGCTGACGTTCGTGCGCAAGGTCCTGCGCAAATGGGGCATCTGGCTGCTGCTGGCGGCCTGCATCTGGCTGACCTGGAACCTGTTCGCCAAGGCTGACCTGGCGGCGCTGTGGGCCCAGGCGGGCGACGGCTCGATGCCGTTGGCGGTGGGGTTTGATATTGCCATTGCGATGCCGCTGTCGTGGTTGCCGCTGATCGCCGACTATTCACGCTTTGGCAAACGCGCCAAAAATGTGTTTGGCGGCACTGCGCTGGGCTTCTTCATCGGTAACTTTTGGCTGATGAGCCTGGGCGTTGCCTACACCCTCGCGTTTGCTCCGAGCGGTGAAGTCAATGCGTTGCTGCTGGCCCTGGCCGGTGCCGGGTTGGGCATTCCGCTGCTGCTGATTCTGCTGGACGAGTCGGAAAACGCCTTCGCCGACATTCACTCGGCGGCGGTGTCCAGCGGCATGCTGTCGGGGCTGAAAGTCGAGCACCTGGCCTTGGCGATTGGCGTCATCTGCACCTTGATCGCCTGCTTTGCACCGTTGGCGCAATACCAGAACTTCCTGTTGCTGATCGGATCGGTGTTCGCGCCGCTGTTCGGCGTGGTGCTGGTGGATCACTTCATCCTGCGCAAGCGCAGCAGCCAAGGGGTGTCAGCCGCGTTGCGCTGGCCGGCCCTGTTGGCCTGGTTGGGTGGGGTGAGTACTTATCACCTGCTGGCCAACTTCTATCCGGACGTCGGTGCAACCCTGCCATCGTTGATCCTGGCAGGGTTACTGCAACTGTTGCTGGGCCGGGCTTTCAGCTACGGCCGGGGAACAGCTCGGGCTTGAGGATGCCGTTGAGGCGTGGATAGGCGATCTTCAGTTCGATGTGGCCCAAGGCGTACGGCGCGATGGTGCTCACTTCGTACTTGAGGATCACCCCGCCGTAAGTCAGCGCGATGTGTGGGGTTTTCTGGAAGGACCACTGTTTCAGGAACTCGGGCTCCTGATCCAACTTGGTGCTGATCAGCCAGCTGTTGTGGGCGACCTGGGCGGCTTTCCAGAACGCTTCTTCCTGGCCCGGTAGCAGCATGTCCGACAGGGTCAGCACCTTGTGTTGCTGGCGCGAATAGTTGATGAAACCTCGACCCGGCGTGCCATGGGCACCGCCGGTGTCCAGGTAGCTGGACAGTTCGATGATCACCAGGCCGTCATGTTGCTCGCGTACCTTGGCCTGCAAGTAGCTGCTGTTGCGTGGTGCGGCGTTGCGCAGGAACTGCTCGCGATAGGCCGCCAGCGTCGGCGCCACCGGAGCGTCCGGCGTGGTGCGGGTCATTTGCAGCAGGCGTTTTTCGACGATGCCGTCCAAGGCAGGCTCGGTGGGAAAATGCAGAGTATCGATGTTCACCAATGGGCAGTCGGCGCTGGCGCAACCTTGTTGCAATTGTTCCGACGCGTCGCGGGTGGTCTCCAGCGGTGCGCGATAGTTGGGTTGGAACAGGCTTTGGCAAGCGCCCAGGGTCAGGGCAATGGCAGCCACGGAGGCGGTTTTGAAAAGCGACATGGGCGTCCTTCATGAAACACGGAAAGGCAAAAAGTTACCCGCTTCGACTGTCGGCAAGGCAATCAGTTCGCCACTAAGCTCATTAGAGTGATTTTCAGCGCAGCCGTCCATCCCGATCACCGGAAAGGGGCTGCATCAAAGGGTACGGGCGCGTTAGGATGGCGCGAAGCCGAGGTTGGAACCTCGTATTGATCCATTGCACACGAGGATTGTCATGACCGACTTCGCCAACGCCACACCGAACACCGTGGACATCGTCAAGCGTGAAACCTGCTTCAAGGGTTTCTATAAGCTCGACCGCCTCGTCCTGCGCCACGAGTTGTTTGCCGGTGGCATGAGCCGTGAGATCAGCCGTGAACTGTTCGTGCGTCATGACGCGGTGTGTGTGCTGCCCTACGATCCGCAGCGCGATGAAGTGGTGTTGATCGAGCAGTTTCGCGTGGGCGCCATTGGCAAGACCACCAACCCCTGGCTGGTGGAGCTGGTGGCCGGGCTGATCGACAAGGACGAGCAACCGGAAGAAGTTGCTCATCGCGAGGCGCAGGAGGAAGCTGGGCTTGTCTTCGCTGCGCTCTGGCCGATGACCCAATATTTTCCATCGCCGGGCGGCAGCAATGAGTTCGTACATTTGTTCTTGGGGCGTTGCGACAGCACGGGGGCAGGCGGCCTGCATGGCCTTCTGGAGGAAGCCGAGGACATTCGGGTGAAGGTCTGGGCTTTTGAGGATGCCTTGCAAGCCGTGCGCGACGGACGTATCTGCAACGCGGCCAGCATCATTGCCTTGCAATGGCTGGCCTTGAATCGCGATGAAGTGAGGGGGCTATGGTCCTGAACAAACTGCGCGACCGCTATCGCGTCGATCTGGTGGGGTTGCAGGCCGCCTGCGAGGCCAACTACGCCCGCTTGATGCGCTTGTTGCCGGACATGCGCAACGACCCGTTGCCGCGCCGCATCGCCGTGACCCACGGCGACCAGATGCTCGGCGTGCTGGCCCTGGAAGTGCTGCAGACCTGTCCCTACACCACCACCTTGCAGGTTCGTCAGGAGCACAGCCTGCCCTGGTTGCCGGTGCCGCAGTTGGAAGTGCAGGTCTATCACGACGCGCGCATGGCCGAAGTTGTCAGCGCCGAACATGCACGACGCTTTCGTGGCATCTATCCTTACCCCAATGCCTCGATGCACCAGCCGGATGAAAAGGCCCAGTTGAACCTGTTCCTGGGCGAGTGGTTGAGTCATTGCCTGGCGCTGGGTCACGAGTTCGAAGTCGTTCGGTAGTTGTGAACCGGTTCCGGTTCGCGGGTTTCCCCTTTCGATCATCCCCCAGCATAATTGCGGCTTCATGCAACGGCGTGATTGCGCCTGGGAGAGAGCGATTTGCCGAGCGTATCCAGCTTGACCACAGCCGATGCGGCGTTGTTGGTCCAACTGTCCGATAGCCATTTGTTCGCCGAGGCCGATGCCTCGTTGCTGGGCATGAAGACCCGTGACAGTTTGCGGGCGGTCATTGATTTGGTGCTCAAGCAGCAGCCGGACATTGACCTGATGCTTGCCACTGGGGATTTGTCCCAGGACGGGACGCTGGAATCCTACGCGGCGTTTCGGCAGTTGACTGCGCGAATTGATGCGCCGGCGCGGTGGATTCCCGGTAACCATGATGAGCCGCAGGTGATGCTTGAGGCGGCGGTCAAGAGTACGTTGCTCGATCCGGTGGTGGACATTGGCAATTGGCGGGTGACGATGCTCGATTCTGCCGTTCCAGGTTCGGTGCCGGGGTTTTTGGCTGAGGAGCAGTTGATTCTGTTGGCCAATGCCTTGAGCGAGGCGCCGGAGCGGCATCATTTGGTGTGTCTGCATCATCATCCAGTGTCGATTGGGTGTGTGTGGATGGAGCCGATCGGGTTGCGTAATCCGGAGGCGTTGTTTGCGGTGTTGGATCGGTTTCCCCAGGTGCGGGCGGTGTTGTGGGGGCATGTGCATCAGGAGGTTGATCGGGTGCGGGAGGGGGTTCGTTTGTTGGCTTCGCCTTCGACCTGTATTCAGTTTGAGCCGGGGAGTGAGGATTTTGCGGTGGGCTCGCAAGCGCCGGGGTATCGGTGGTTGCGGCTCTTGCCGGATGGGCGGTTGGAGACGGGGGTTGAGCGGGTGGTTGGGTTTGCGTTTACCCCGGACTATGAGTCCAACGGTTATTGAGTTTTGATTGAGTACATATCCATTGCTGCGGTAACGGCTACTTAGGGTTCCGCCCTTACGGCGGGTCACTTTCGAAAAGCGCGAAAGTAACCAAAGCGCTCCTGCCCCACCACTCGGTGCCTCGCCTAGGCTCGGCATGCCCTCACTCCGGCATTGCTCCGTGGGCCCGCCGCGAAGGGCCATCCATGGCCCAGCGCGGCTATCCCGGCATCCATGCCGGGATGCCCACTCCACAATGCCTGCGTTCGGCCATCGTGGTTAACGGGGCGCTGAGATCAACGTCCACCCCACCACGATGCGGCCTGATAGCCGACCTGGCTCTTGCGGGGAGTACACCCATCAGACTTGTTTGAGCTGGACCTGTGGGAGCAAAGCTTGCTCGCGAGGCGGCCTTATAGCCGACCTGCTCTTGCGGGTGTACCCAGTCCAATTGTGGGAGCGGGCTTGCTCGCGAAGACGGCGGCACATTCAGCATTGATGCAAGCAGACCCACCGCTATCGCGAGCAAGCCCGGCTCCCACAGGGATCGGCGGTGGACACTGATCGTATAAACGACCAAAAACCTGTGTGGGAGCGAGCTTGCTCGCGATGACGGCCTGACAGCCGACCAAGCTTTGTGGGAATGGTCGGACACCCCTCCGGGCTGCATTAGATTTTTCCGACGAACTCTGGCGGTTGCCGGGTGGGAAGGGCTGTCGCTAACCTTTTCCCGTCGCTGCAAATTCAGCGGCCGGGCTTGGAAATCCGATAAGTAGACGGCGCGAAAGCGCCCTTCATGACGTATGCTTGCGGTCGTTTTTTGACCATGCTTTCGTTATGGCGGCTGTGCGCGGGAGACCTTCGGGTCTGTCGGGCTCGTTTACCCCGGTTTTCCAACCTGCGTACGGCTGCCACCCCCTCGCTTGGAAACGAACGTGGCAGCTCCAACCAGTAGACGGAGTGTCACCCTATGTTCAAAGCCACACCCAATCCCCCCGAAACCGATCCCCAAGAGCTTGATGAAGCCGCCAAGCGCGCCATCGATCATTATCTCGACCCCAAGCCCCAACCCAAAAAGAAAAAAACCTCAAGCCAACTGTTCTCTGTCGCGGAGAGCGCCGACACTGAAACCCTCCTAGTCAACCTCAGCGAAACCCTAGCTTCCGCCAACGCCATGCTCGGCGATCTAACCTTCGACCTGGAAGGTTCCCGTCGGCATTTCGCCCTGGGAGTCCAGCAGATGATCGAGCTCAGTGAGTTGTTGGCGAATCGGGCGTTGGATATCGTCGATCCGCGCTAACGCCGAGGGAAAGCATTGTAGGGGAGCACTTACCGCCGACCTGTCTCCGGCGGCAGTACTCCAATCCAACTGTGGGAGCGAGCCGGCTCGCGAAGACGGTGGCACATCCAACGCCGATACAGGCTGATCCAACGCCATCGCGAGCAAGCCCGCTCCCACAGGAGAAACGCGGTCCTATCAAGAACCAGGTCGGCTCTCAGGCCGCCTCGCGGTGGACGTTGATCTCGGCGCCCCGTTAACCACGATGGCCGAACGCAGGCATTGTGGAGTGGGCATCCCGGCATGGATGCCGGGATAGCCGCGCTGGGCCATGGATGGCCCTTCGCGGCGGGCCCACGGAGCAATGTCGGAGTGAGGGCACACCGAGCCTAGGCGAGGTGCCGAGTGGTGGGGCAGAAGCGCTTTGGTTACTTTCGCGCTTTTCGAAAGTGACCCGCCGTCAGGGCGGAACCATAAGCAGCCGTTACCGCAGCAATGGATATGTACCCGGTCAACAACATCCTGGCCGGCTGTAAGGCCGCCATCGCGAGCAAGCTTTGCTCCCACAGGCACCGTGATTGACTGATCATCGGCGACAACAAGACGGTCAAATCCCCCAAACCCCCACAAACTCCCTGTAAACTCCGGCCTTTGCCCAACACCCAGGGAGTCGGCAATGTCGGGTTCGATCCTTTATATCCACGGCTTCAACAGCGCCCCAGCCTCGACCAAAGCCTGTCAGCTAGTCGACGTGATGGCACGCCTTGGCCTGAGCGACCAATTACAGGTGCCCGCCTTGCATCACCACCCCCGCGAAGCCATCGGTCAGCTGGAGCAGGCGATTACACAACTGGGGCGGCCGCTGCTGGTCGGCAGCTCGCTCGGCGGCTACTATGCGACTCACTTGGCCGAGCGCCACGGCCTCAAGGCCCTGCTGGTCAATCCGGCCGTCAGCCCACATCGGATGTTCGACGGCTACCTGGGCACGCAGAAGAATTTGTACACCGACGAAACCTGGGAATTGACCCACGACCACGTCACGGCCCTGGCCGAGCTGGAAGTGCCGGCGCCCCGGGATCCACAGCGGTATCAGGTATGGTTGCAAACCGGTGACGAAACGCTGGATTATCGCCACGCCCAGCAGTATTACCGCGCCTGTGCCTTGCGCATCCAGGCCGGCGGCGACCACAGTTTCCAAGGGTTTGCCCAGCAGTTGCCGGCGCTGTTGAGTTTTGCCGGCATTGGCGCCGATTTGTACCAGGCGATCGACTTCACGTCGCTGTGAGCCCATCGCCCCTTTTTCATTGAACACTGACGACGAGACCCCATGGCCACTCCCAGCGCTAGCTCTTATAACGCAGACGCCATCGAAGTCCTCTCGGGCCTCGACCCGGTGCGCAAGCGCCCCGGCATGTACACCGACACCAGTCGGCCGAACCACCTCGCCCAGGAAGTCATCGACAACAGTGTCGACGAAGCCTTGGCCGGGCATGCGAAGTCGGTGCAGGTCATCCTGCACGCCGATCACTCGCTGGAAGTCAGCGATGACGGCCGCGGCATGCCGGTGGACATTCACCCTGAAGAGGGTGTGTCGGGTGTCGAACTGATCCTCACCAAGCTCCACGCCGGCGGCAAGTTTTCCAACAAGAACTACCAGTTCTCCGGCGGTTTGCACGGGGTGGGTATTTCCGTGGTCAACGCCTTGTCGACCCAGGTGCGGGTGCGGGTCAAGCGTGACGGCAATGAATACCAGATGACCTTCGCCGACGGCTACAAGGCCACCGAGCTGGAAGTGGTGGGCACCGTCGGCAAGCGCAACACCGGGACTAGCGTGTATTTCGCCCCGGACCCGAAGTATTTCGATTCACCGAAGTTTTCCGTCAGCCGCCTCAAGCATGTGCTCAAGGCCAAGGCCGTGTTGTGCCCGGGGCTGCTGGTCAGCTTCGAGGACAAGGCCACCGGCGAGAAAGTCGAGTGGCATTACGAAGACGGTCTGCGCTCTTACTTGGTGGACGCGGTCAGCGGTTTCGAACGCCTGCCCGACGAGCCGTTCTGCGGCAGCCTGGCCGGTAACAAGGAGGCGGTGGACTGGGCGCTGTTGTGGCTGCCCGAAGGCGGCGAAAGCGTCCAGGAAAGCTACGTCAACCTGATCCCCACGGCCCAGGGCGGCACCCACGTCAACGGGCTGCGCCAAGGCTTGCTCGACGCCATGCGCGAATTCTGCGAGTTCCGCAACCTGCTGCCCCGTGGCGTGAAGCTGGCGCCGGAAGACGTTTGGGAACGCATCGCCTTTGTCCTGTCGATGAAGATGCAGGAACCGCAATTCTCCGGCCAGACCAAGGAGCGCCTATCGTCCCGCGAAGCGGCGGCGTTTGTTTCCGGGGTGGTCAAGGACGCGTTCAGCCTGTGGCTCAACGCCAACCCGGAAACCGGCCTGGCCCTGGCAGAGTTGGCGATCAACAACGCCGGCCGGCGTCTCAAGGCCAGCAAGAAGGTCGAGCGCAAGCGCATCACCCAGGGACCGGCCTTGCCGGGCAAGCTCGCCGATTGCGCCGGGCAGGACCCGATGCGTTCCGAGCTGTTCCTGGTGGAAGGTGACTCCGCCGGCGGCTCGGCCAAGCAGGCGCGGGACAAGGAGTTCCAGGCGATCCTGCCGCTGCGGGGCAAGATCCTCAATACCTGGGAAGTGGACGGCAGCGAAGTGCTGGCCAGCCAGGAAGTGCACAACATCGCGGTGGCCATCGGTGTCGATCCGGGCGCCGCAGACATGAGCCAGCTGCGCTACGGCAAGATCTGCATCCTCGCCGACGCCGACTCCGACGGCCTGCACATCGCCACGTTGCTCTGCGCCTTGTTCGTCCAGCATTTCCGCCCGCTGGTGGACGCCGGTCACGTCTACGTGGCGATGCCGCCGCTGTACCGCATCGACCTGGGCAAGGAGATCTACTACGCCCTGGACGAAGCCGAGCGCGACGGCATCCTCGATCGCCTGGTGGCCGAGAAGAAACGCGGCAAGCCGCAGGTCACCCGATTCAAGGGTCTGGGCGAGATGAACCCGCCGCAGCTGCGTGAAACCACCATGGATCCAAACACTCGCCGCCTGGTGCAGTTGACCCTGGATGATTTCGAAGCGACCTCGGAAATGATGGACATGTTGCTGGCGAAGAAACGCGCCGGCGACCGCAAGTCCTGGCTCGAATCCAAAGGGGACCTGGCCGAGGTGCTGGCCTGATGCGCAACGGTTTCGCCCTGGCCTTATGGCTGTGGGCGGGGGTGGTAATCGCAGGGCCTGCGCCGGAACTGAAGCTGCTGTCCGAGCATGCCATCGAGGGCATGCGCGGTGGCAACCTGTCCGGGCTGGCGTTCTGCGGCAGCGAGATGTGGATGGTGTCCGATCGTGACGACGACCGGATCTATCGGCTCGTGCCCTCCGAGGCGCCGGTCTGGCAGGCCGAGGTGGTTGAAATCGAGGTGCCGCAGGTGCCGGACAGCGGTTTGCCCTGGGGCTTGAGGTCGCGAACCTGGGCGGCGTCGTTCCTGCGCGGTGGTGAGTTGGATTTCGAAGGCATCAGCTGTGACAGCGCCGGCAATCGTTACGTGATCAGTGAGTCCCACGCCGCTGTGCTGCAGGTGCCGACGTCGGGGCCTGCGTCCTGGTTGAAAATCGCCCCAACATTGATCCGTCAGGCCCGGGGCAGTGGCATGTTGCTGCATTTCAATGCCTTGTTCGAAGGCCTGGCGGTCAACCCGGCTGGTGATCAATTGTGGCTGGCGGCGGAGCGCGAACGCCGCGGCCTGCTGCTGATCAAGCGTCAGCAAACGGTGTGGGACTGCGATGGCAATTGCGTGTTGCTGAGCGAAGCGGGGCTGGAAATGCAGCCGGCACAGTTCCCCAAGGCCAAGGCGGTTTCGCGGGATTTCGCCGACCTGTCATTGTTCAATGGCAAGCTGTTTACCCTGGAACGCAACGCCTACCAGATCTGCCGGCGTGACCCGCAGACCGCCCAGGTGGAACGTTGCTGGTCGTTCGCCGCCGAGGCGTTGCAGGATAACCGTCGTTACGCACAGGCCTATGGCCTGGCCGAAGCGTTGGTAGTGGACGCTGAGGGCGCCTGGATTGGGCTGGACAACAACGATGGCGCCCGCGCCGACGGCGAAACGCGGCCGATCATCTGGCGCTTCGCCGCGCCGGACAGTGGTTGGAGCACCTCGCCATGAGTCAGCCGCCGGGCAAGCGCGCCGGCCGGGTATTGATGATATTGGCCTGGTGCGCGGCGCTGTTTCTGGCAACGCGGTTTTTTGCCCAATGGGAGCAGCGCCAGCAAAACCCCAATACCCAGGTGTACTCGCAAAGAGGTGAAGGTTTTATCGAGGTGAAGCTGGTCGGCAATCAACAGGGGCATTTCGTCGCCAGCGGCCAGATCAACGGCCAGCCGGTGGACTTCATGCTCGACACCGGTGCCACCGACGTGGCGATTCCGGTGGAGCTGGCCGAGCGCCTCAAGCTGGAAAAAGGTTTCGGCGTGACATTGAGTACTGCCAACGGTTTGAGCGAGGGCTACCGTACCCGCATCGACCGGCTGCAATTGGGTGACATCGTCTTGCGCGATGTCCGTGCCCTGGTGGCGCCAGGCTTGGGTGGCACGCAAGTGCTGCTGGGTATGAGCGCCCTGAACAAACTTGAATTTACCCAGCGCGACGGCACCATGCTGCTGCGCCAGACAACGAACTGATGAGGCCCGCATGAGCGACATTCTTGCAGACAGCTTAGACGGCGTAGAACGCCGATCGCTGGCTGACTTCACCGAAAATGCCTACCTCAATTACTCCATGTACGTGATCATGGACCGCGCCTTGCCGCACATCGGCGACGGTTTGAAGCCGGTCCAGCGGCGGATCATCTATGCCATGAGTGAGCTGGGGCTGGATGCGGATTCCAAGCACAAGAAATCGGCGCGTACCGTCGGTGATGTGCTTGGTAAGTTCCACCCCCATGGCGACTCGGCCTGCTATGAAGCCATGGTGCTGATGGCCCAGCCGTTCAGCTATCGCTACACGTTGGTGGACGGGCAGGGTAACTGGGGTGCGCCGGACGATCCCAAATCCTTCGCGGCCATGCGTTACACCGAGGCGCGGCTGTCGCGCTATTCCGAGGTGCTGCTCAGCGAACTGGGCCAGGGCACCGCGGACTGGGGGCCGAACTTCGACGGCACCCTCGACGAACCCCTGGTTTTACCCGCACGTTTGCCGAATATCCTCCTCAATGGCACCACCGGCATTGCCGTGGGCATGGCCACCGACGTGCCGCCCCATAACCTGCGGGAAGTGGCCACGGCGTGCGTGCGCTTGCTGGACGAGCCGAAAGCCACGGTGGAGCAACTCTGCGAGCACATCCAGGGCCCGGACTATCCGACCGAAGCCGAAATCATCACCCCGCGCGCCGACCTGCTGAAGATCTACGAGACCGGCCGCGGTTCGGTGCGCATGCGCGCCGTGTACCACATCGAAGACGGTGACATCATTGTCACGGCGCTGCCGCACCAGGTCTCCGGGGCCAAGGTTTTGGAACAGATTGCCGCGATGATGCAGGCAAAACCATCGAAAGCGCCGCAAGTGGCCGACCTTCGCGACGAGTCCGATCACGAAAACCCGTGCCGCATCGTGATCATCCCGGTCAACAGTCGGGTCGACCACGACGCACTGATGCAGCACCTGTTCGCCAGCACCGACCTGGAGTCCAGCTACCGGGTCAACATCAACATCATCGGCCTGGACGGCAAGCCGCAGCTGAAAAACCTGCGGGCCTTGCTGGTGGAGTGGCTGGAGTTCCGGGTCAAGACCGTGCGCCGGCGCCTGCAATTCCGCCTGGACAAGGTCGAGCGCCGCCTGCACCTGTTGGACGGCTTGCTGATTGCCTACCTCAACCTGGATGAAGTGATCCACATCATCCGCACCGAGGAGCACCCCAAGGCCAGCCTGATCGAGCGTTTCGCCCTGAGCGAAATCCAGGCCGACTACATCCTCGACACCCGCCTGCGGCAGTTGGCGCGGTTGGAAGAGATGAAACTGCGGGCCGAGCAGGATGAGTTGCTCAAGGAGCAGGCCAAGCTGCAAGCCCTGCTGGGTAGCGAGGCCAAACTCAAGAAGCTGGTGCGCACCGAACTGCTCAAGGACGCCGAAACCTACGGCGACGACCGTCGTTCGCCGATCGTCGAGCGCGCCGAAGCCAAAGCGCTCACTGAACATGATCTGCTGCCGAACGAGAAAGTGACTGTCGTGCTGTCAGAAAAAGGCTGGGTGCGCTCGGCCAAGGGTCATGATATTGACGCGACGGGGCTTTCCTACAAGGCCGGGGACGGCTTCAAGGCCTTGGCGGCCGGGCGTTCCAACCAGTTTGCGGTGTTCGTCGACTCCACCGGGCGCAGTTATTCGGTGCCGGCGCATACCCTTCCATCGGCTCGCGGCCAGGGCGAACCGCTGACCGGACGATTAACTCCGCCACCGGGTGCAACTTTTGAATGCGTGCTGATGCCTGATGATGATGGGCTGTACGTTATTGCATCGGACGCGGGTTACGGGTTCGTGGTCAAGGGTGAGGATCTGCAAGCCAAGAACAAGGCGGGCAAGGCGTTGTTGAGCCTGCCGAACAACGCCAAGGTGATTGCGCCGCGGCCGGTTGCCGATCGCGAGAGCAACTGGCTGGCGTCGGTTACCACCGAAGGCCGGTTGTTGGTATTCAAGATCAGCGACCTGCCACAGCTGGGTAAAGGCAAGGGCAACAAGATTATTGGTATTTCCGGCGAACGGGTGGCAAGCCGTGAGGAATATGTCACGGATATTGCAGTGTTACCGGAAGGCGCGACGCTTGTGCTACAGGCAGGAAAGCGTACGCTTTCGTTGAAGGCAGACGATCTTGAGCATTACAAGGGTGAACGCGGTCGGCGGGGCAACAAGCTTCCGAGGGGATTTCAGCGAGTCGATGCGCTGCTCGTCGAAAACCTCAATTAGGCGTACTAGACGGCTCGGTCTGCGATTAAATGCCGCGGATCGATGCTTTCGCGCTGGAGTCGGCGCGCATATTCACGGATGATAGGCCCTTTCAAGCGCCGGCGTGGCCGAGCGTTCTTCATATTGACCGAGTATTTTTTCACTGTGGTAAGCCTTGTGGCTGCCACCTGGACGGAACGATGACTGCTCTGCGCCTCCCTATTTTGTGGCTCGCCGGCCTGCTTGGCCTGGCGGGCTGCAGCATGAACCAGCCAGTGTCGCTGTACCAACTGGACAGCGGAACCCCGGCCCAGCCTGCGCAAAGCACAGGCATGGCCGTATTGCTCGGCCCGGTTCTGATCGCTGACTACCTGCAGCGTGAAACCTTGTTGCAACGCCAACCGGACGGCAGTTTGCAAGCCGCCACTGACGGCCGTTGGGCCGGCAGCCTGTCCTCTGACATCGATCAGTTGCTGCTGCGCCAGGTCGCCGGACACCTGGACAGCCAACGCGTGGTGCTGGCACCGGCAACCCAGGGCTTCACCCCGGATGTGCAGGTACTGCTGTCGATTACCCGCCTGGACTCGGGTAAAGCCCAACCGGCGGTGCTCGATGCCCAATGGCGGTTGATCGACCGCCGTGGCAAGGTGCGTGAGAACCGCATCGTTCATCTGCAAGAGCAACATGCCGGCACCACCGCGGCGCAGGTCCAGGCCCAGGGTGTGCTCCTGCAACGCCTGGCCGAACAGCTGTCCGTGTCGCTCAAGCCCCTGGCCAACCAGCCGCCTGTCGCTGAAGTGCCACGTAAGTCCGCGCCTGCCCCGGCCAAACCGGTAGAGAAAGAAAAGGACAAGATTCCCATGGCCTTGCCGATTCGTACGGACATGGAAGTGTTCAGGTTCTGACGCCAGGACTGGATGCAAAACGAAGCCCGCGTTGATGCGGGCTTTGTTGTTTCTGCCGGTTGGTTCTTTAGTGTCTGTGCCAGCCTCATCGCGAGCAAGCTCGCTCCCACAGTGGATCTCTGCAAGCCGCAGACCCCGTGTGGGAGCGAGCTTGCTCGCGATGAGGCCGGCCCGGGCAACAAAAAAGCCTGCAGACAATCACCCACCCCAGGTCCGGCGTTCAGTGGTTTTGAAGGGTTCTGGGGCTGCTGCGCAGCCCAGCGGGAGCAAGCTCCCTCGCCACCGGTGCGGTGATGTCCTGGATTTGTGGCTTTGCAGGGATCCCTTGTGGGAGCGAGCTTGCTCGCGATGAGGCCGGCCCGGGCAACAAAAAAGCCCACAGACAATCACTCATCGGTGGGCTTCGTTATTTCAGGCTCTGGACTCAGGCCTGGCGCTCATGCATCCGCGCCAACTGCCGCTCCAGCATCGATGGATAAGGCTCCATCAAGCGCTCCACGCAGCACGCACCTTCGGGGCTGGCGATGGGGCGGATGCGCGCGCGTTGACGGATCAGGGCGTCGTCGTTGATCTTGCGCTCCACCAGCAGCAGGTTACGGCTGTGTTGCGACAGCGCCAGGGCGTCCTGGGCGGTTTCGGTCAGCAGCAGGTCGATCTGGCTCAGGCCGAACAAGCCATCGCCCAAGGTCAGGCCCAATTGCAATTGCAGGGTGATGCCGCTGTCGGCAACTTCGATCTGCAACTGGTGGCCCAAGGCGCGCAGCAACTCACCGCAGCAAATGGCGTTGGTCAGGTAGTCGTCGCCGCTGTCTTCGGTGTGGAACAGCATCAGCGTGCTGCCGTCGTTCAGGGTGTGCAGTTCGCCCTGATAAAGCGAGGCGGCCTGGTCGAGGCAATCGCGGTAGCGCTCGAGCAACTCCTTCAGGCGCGCCTGGGGCAGGCGGCGCAGTTGATCCTGGGCACCCAATTGCACGGCCAGTACGGCGCTGTGCTGGGGTAGGTTCGAGACCACGGGCTTGGCGACCGGTCGAGGTATCCCGTCGACCGACTCGTCACGCAGGTCGGCGAAGGCGTCGTCGTCCTCCTCGTCTTCTACCGTGCGAACCACGTGGCGTGGCGCCGGTTTGGAGGCCGGCATCGGCTGGCTTTCATCAAAGCCCGGGTCGCGCAGGTTACGCACTTCGAAGCCTGGCTCGGCCTCGTCGTCCGCGTAGTCAATCTCTTCAGGTTCCGGCAAAGGCTCAGGTTCCGGCGCGAAGCTGGCGTGCAGTTGCCGGGCCAGGTCGCCGATCTCGTCCTGGCGCTGGGTGGCCGGCGTGTGTTCGTCGATGTCCCGCAGCCAGACGCGCAGTTGCAACAGCGGCGTGGAGATGTGCCGTCCCAGGCGCAGGCTCAAGGCCAGTGCCAACGCCAGCAGGATCGCGCTGAGGATGCCCATGCTTTGCAGGCTGATGGTCATCGGTTGCTGAAACTGGTCCATGTCCAGGCTGATGCGCAGTTGCCCGGCGGTCACATCCTGGAAGGTGATCTTGCTCTGATACATACCGCCGGGCTCACCCAGCAGGCCAGGCTTGGGACGCTGTCCGGCCTCGGCGAGGATGCGGTTGTCCACGCTGTAGATGGCGGCGTGGGCCACCAGCTTGTTCTTGGTCAGGTTGTTGAGCAGCACGTTGAGGCTGAGGATGTCGTTGGACACCAGCAGCTCGGTGGCGGACGTGGCGGTCTGGGTGGTCAGGCTTTCACCCAGGGCATCGGCCTGCTCGTGCATGGCCTGCTTGAATTGCAAACCCATCACGCAGGCATAGATGACCAAGGCCAGGGCGACCAGGATTACGTTATGGCTGGCAATGCGCAATGCAATCGGCACACGACGGTGACGCAGCGCACGGAAGATCAGCAGGAAGAAGTTGTCGGTTTTGACTGGCGTGGGCCGGTTCACTGAGCTCGGCTCTTTGTCCGTGAAATTGACGCGCAGTATAGCGACAGCCCCATGACCGGCAAAGCACTGGCGGTGCCCGATGGTCACTGAATGTGGGTAGAATGCGGTTTTTTTCCACCTGCGGGGGTGCGCCTTGCGCGAAATCGTCCTGATAAACATCACTGGCAGCGACCGTCCGGGTCTGACTGCGGCCATTACCGGCGTTCTGGCCCAGGGTGGTGTGAACATTCTCGACATCGGTCAGGCGGTGATCCATGACACGCTGTCGTTCGGCATTCTGGTTGAAATCCCGGACGCCGAACAAAGCAAATCCGTGCTCAAGGACATCCTGTTTACCGCCTACAAGCTCGACCAGCAGGTGCGCTTCACCCCGGTGTCCGAGGACGATTACCGGCATTGGGTGGCTGGTCAGGGCAAGAAGCGCCACATCGTGACCCTGCTGACCCGCAAGGTGACCGCCGAGCAGTTGCAGCGCGTCAGCTCGATCACCGCCCAATATGGCTTGAACATCGACCACATCGACCGCCTGTCCGGGCGTATGCCGCTGGACACCCCGGCCGACAAGGGCAAGGGTTGCATCGAATTTTCGGTGCGCGGCGAACCGGCCGATCCCCAGGCGTTGCGTGCCGAGTTCCTCAGCGTGGCCCAGGAACTGAATGTCGACATCGCCTTCCAGGAGGATTCGCTGTTCCGCCGCAACCGCCGTCTGGCGGTGTTCGACATGGACTCGACGCTGATCGAAGCCGAAGTCATCGACGAACTGGCCAAGGCGGCCGGCGTGGGCGACAAGGTCTCGGCCATTACCGAGCGCGCCATGGCCGGCGAGCTGGATTTCCGTGCCAGCTTCAAGGAGCGCCTGGCGCTGCTCAAGGGGCTGGACGTCAGCGTGCTGGATTCCATTGGCGCTTCCCTGCGCCTGACCGAAGGCGCCGAGACCCTGTTCGCCGAGCTCAAGCGCCTGGGCTACAAGACCGCCATCCTGTCCGGCGGCTTCACCTACTTCGCCAAGCAATTGCAGGCCAAACTCGGTATCGACTACGTATTCGCCAACGAATTGGAAGTGGTGGATGGCAAGGTGACCGGCGTGGCCGTCGAACCGATCGTCGATGCCCAGCGCAAGGCGGACCTGCTGCGTGAACTGGCTGAAAAAGAAGGCCTGCGCCTGGAACAGACCATCGCCGTGGGCGACGGCGCCAACGATTTGCCGATGCTGGCGATCGCGGGCCTGGGCGTGGCGTTCCGCGCCAAACCGCTGGTCAAGCAGTCGGCCCGGCAAGCGATTTCCACCCTGGGGCTGGATGGGGTGTTGTACCTGCTGGGCTTCAGGGATCGTGACGGGCAGCTCTAACTCTGAGCTTGCGACATTTCCTGTGGCCAGGGACTTATCCGTGGCGAGGGGATTTATCCCCGTTGGGCTGCGCAGCAGCCCCCCAATGCACCCCCACTCAGCCTGACATAGCGAGTCGTCAGGTTCTGGGGCTGCTGCGCAGCCCAGCGGGGATAAATCCCCTCGCCACAGGGGGGCTATAGCGCTGCTTAAAGCGATTTCCACAACGAATCAAAATTCCCCTCTTGGTCGCTGCCATCCCCAGTCTCGGCTGACTCTTCCGGGTGATAGGAAAACTGGTTGAAACTGTGGGTGCTGGTCACTCGACGGTCCAGGCCGGCGCGGCGTTCCTGGCCGTTGGTATTGATCAACACCCGCTGGCCTTCCTGGAAGGGCAGGCGGGGGGCGATCATGGTCGGGGGCAGGTCAATGGCACTGATCTCGGGAAGCAACAGCCCGCGCAGATAGTGACCGTGTTCATTTTCATCCCGGACCAACTGCAGCCCGCAAGGCTGGGCATGCGGCGCGACCAGTTCGATGCCCATTTGCATGGCCCCGTTGCGCACTTGGCGGATCCAGCGCACCACGGCGACGCTCCAGGCTTGATCGCTGGCGTCGCGGATGCCGATCATTTCCCCGGCTTGCAACTGTTCCGGTACTTCCTTGGGCCAGCCGAGGCAATAGCCGCCTGGGCTGTGGTTGATGATCGGCAGGTCGTAGGTGGGGAAGTGATGCTGGTTGTCGGAACTGGTGCCATCGTCATCGGCCGGGTTGACCGGGTACTCGATTTCTTCATAGGGCAACAGGTCGCTGTCGCCGGCGGGGGCTGCATCGAACGCTTGCTTCCAGGTGTCGTTTGTCTTGCTCGGCGAGGCTTCGAAGCGGGCTTTGCGGGTGGTGGGGCTTTTCAAGATCTCGTTGAACGAGCGCTCGCCGCCAAGGTAGTAGTGCAGCGCACTCATGCCCACGCACAGGGTCAGTGTGCCGTTGCCCTCGGTGCGCTGGAAGCTGCGTTCAGCCGCTTCGCCCCAGGCGGCTTGCAGGTGATGCAAGGTGTCGGCGCTCATGCCCCCCGGGACTGGCAACGTATTATCGGCAGGTTGTTCCAGGTGAGTGGCGATTGCACGCACCAGTGGCTGTGGGTCAAAGCCCTGCAAGGTAGGCTGCTGTTCGGCGCGGAACTTGGAGCGGTAGCGTGGCCCGACATCCAGCTCCGGCGCAACCGCGAACAGGCTGGTGGCGGTGGTGGCGGGGTCCAGCTTGACCCACTGGCTCCAGGATTCGAGCACTTCGGTCAGCCGTCCGATCTGGCTCTGGCGCAACTGGTTGCTGCGTGACGCGCCCAGCAGCAGGGCGACGACATAGGTTTGCTCGGCGTTCAATTGATGAACCTGGCTGGCCAGTTCGTCACTCACGCTCAGGTGTTGCAGCCGGTGCTGGCAGGCGATCCGGTACAACTGATGCAAATCAAGCCATAGCCCCTCGGGCACTGGGCTGTACAGTTGACTGGCACGCAGCAGTGGGCCGTTGAAGGCATGCAACGCCCGTTGCAGCGCAGCGCTCAGCAGGCGGGCCCGGTCCTTGGTGTACTTCGACGCGATACGCGCCACGATCTGTTTGTAGCCCATTGCCAGTTGGGTTTGCAGGGCCTGGCACAGGTTGACGATCTTGCGCGAGCGATCATCCAGCACGATGGCCTGTTGCAGGAAGTGCCGCTCCAGGTGTTTGCAAACGTAATACACCTCGGGCCGCAGCAGTTCGAGCAGTTGCAGGCGATTGTCGCTGGGCGTGAGCAGCTGGTTGAGTTCGCCAAGGGCCTGGTACAACAGGCGGGCCGTTTCGCCGATGTTGGCTTTGGGCAGGTTGGCGATCCAGCGCTTGAGGTCCCGTGGCGTAGCCTCGCAGAACGACAGGCGTGATTGTGTCGGGGTCAGGACGCGCAGTAGCTGGAGAGGGCTGGTCTCATTCATGCCGTGTGCGGGCTCCGGCGGGAAATAAACGTGGTGTTTCCAACTCTAGCAGCTGACAGGCCGGCGTGTTGCCCTGAATGTGCTGTGGGAGCAAAGCTTGCTCGCGATACAGGCGCAGCGGTTTCTTTTAGACCGCCTCATCGTTCATCGCGGGCAAGCCTTGCTCCCACAGGCTCCAGCCTTCAGGCCTTCTACAGGCCTGCTTCAAGGGCTGGTGAGGCTCAGGCTTTGGGCAGTGCCAGGCCCTGGCCCATCTGCACCGGCGAGCCGGCCACCAGGCCTTCGGCCCATTTCACCTGGTCCGGCCCGAACAGCACGACGGCGGTCGAACCCAGCTTGAAGCGTCCCAGTTCGGCGCCTTTTTCCAGGTGGATCGGCGCACGGGCGGCTTCGTCGTAACGGAAGGTTTTCAGCTCGCGCTTGGGTGGCGTCACCAGCCCGGCCCAGACGGTTTCGATGGAGGCCACGATCATCGCGCCCACCAGCACCACGGCCATCGGCCCGCGCTCGGTGTCGAAAATGCACGCCACGCGCTCGTTGCGGGCGAACAGTTCTGGAACGTTTTCAGCGGTGGTCTGGTTGACCGAGAAAATCCGTCCGGGGATGTAGACCATCTCCCGCAGGGTGCCGGCCAATGGCATGTGCACGCGGTGGTAGTCCTTGGGGGACAGGTAGATGGTGGCGAAATCGCCGCCCATGAACGGCGCTGCGTTGGCCGCGTCACCGCCCAGCAGCTCCAGCACGCTGAAACTGTGGCCCTTGGCCTGGAACACCCGGCCGTGCTCGATCGGGCCGAGCTGGCTGACGGCACCGTCGGCGGGGCTGAGGATCGCGCCCGGGGTCTCGTCCAGTGGGCGGGCGCCGTCTTTCAGGGCGCGGGTGAAGAAGGCGTTGAAGTGCTCATACGCTGTCAGGTCTTCCACCAAGGCCTGGGACATGTCCACTTGATAGCGCTTGGCAAACCACGCGGTGAACGCGTTCTTGAACCAGCGCACGCGGCATTCGGCAATGCAACCGGCCAACCGCGACAACAGGTGGTGGGGCAGCAGGTATTGAGTGAGGATGAACAAACGGTTTTTCATTAACTGTCCTTAAGAACCTTCAAAGCTCGATGGGCGTGTCGGGATGGTTGCCCCATTCGCCCCAGGAACCGGCATAGCCTTTGACCCGTGGATAACCGAGCGCCTTGGCCACCAGGTAGGTGAAGCCAGAGCGGTGGTGAGTCTGGCAGTGGGTGATGATTTCTTTGTCAGGCGTGATGCCCAATTGTTCAAGGATTTGCGCCATGTCCTTACGGATGCGCAGGTTGCGCGCCGGGTCCATGCCGGCCGTCCATTCGAAATTGACCGCGCCGGGAATGTGTCCGCCCCGGGCCGCGACGACTTTCTCGCCGGAGTATTCCAGCGGGCCGCGAGCGTCCCAGATGGCCAGGTCGGCGGCACCGAGACGGCTTTGCAGGTATTCGCGGGTGGCGGTGGGGGCTTCGTGCAGCGTCAGGCTGACCGGGTCGGCGACGGGGGCAGGGACGTCGATGGACACCGGCAGGCCTTCGTTCAGCCACGACAGCAAGCCACCGTCGAGGTAGTGGTAGTTCGAGTGGCCGATCACGTCCAGCAGCCAGATAAACCGCCCGGCCCAGCCGCCGCCTTCATCGTCATAGACCACATAGACCGCATCCGGGTGGTGCCCGAGTTCGCCGAACAGGGCTTCCAGGTCGGCCTTCGCCGGCAGCAGGCCCGGCGCCGGTGGCTGGCCGAGCTGGGTGCGCTTGGGGTCGACGAAGCGTGCGCCGGGGATATGCCCGGTGCTGTAGCGGGCGGCGCTGGTCAGATCCACCAGAATCAGTTCGCGGGCGTCGAGGCGCGGCAGCAGTTCGGTCGGTTCGATCACCAGCGGCAAGCCAGAGAAGTCAGGCATGTGAGGTCTCCAGGGGCGCAAAGGGAAAGGATTGTAGCAAGTTCAGCGGCCGCGGTTGGTAAAGGTATGCAGGGCCCTTTCGATGCATTGCACGGTTTTGCCGAAGGCTTGCACGGTGATATCCGAGAACGGCCCGCCGCCCTGGTCCACCGCCACCAGCATGATCACCCGGCCATTGCAGGTCAGTGAGCGCAACAGCAGGTGTTCACCGCGGAACAGGCTGCGCAGGCCCGGCGGCAGCAGCGCCGAAAACTGCGCGTTGTTGTCCGGGTTCAGGCGCACCTGGGCCTGCTGGGCCAGCAACCGTTGCAGTATTTTGCTCTGGCTGATGGTAAAGCTCATGGCCGCGGCTTCCTTGGGTAAACCGGCGGTCTGGTGTACGCGTACGCTGGTCTGGCTGCGGTCGGCCATCAGGATCATCACCCGGCGCATGCCACAGGCTACCAGGACGTCCCGCGCCGAAGTCGTCAGGTGCATGGCATTGCGGAAGGGGCTCGGCTCCACCAGCATGGCGGAGCATTGCTTGCGCCACTGGCTCAGGTCTTGGGCGCTGGGCGGGGCGGCGGGCAGCAAGCCGGGGTGGATACGGCGGCTGCCCGCAGGCCAGATCAGCGCTACGGCCGGGTGCCAGAGGTCCGGCATGGCGTGATGATGGGCACTGTTGACCGCTTGTTGGTGCAGCTGTTGCTGGACCTCATCCATCGACATCTGCAGATACAAACTGGTGAGGTACTGCCAGCGGGTGATAGCGGGGCTGTCCCAGGCCTGTTGTGCGGCCAGTGCCAGACCGTTGGCCAGCAACACGGTGTTGGCCGGCTGGTTGAGCCAGCGGCGCAGGGTCGGGTCGTCGTCCAGGCGATTCTGCTGGCGTAGCGGGTGTTCGCTGTCCCGGGCGATGCGCAGGACTTTCACCAGCTCGCGGCGTTCATTGAGCAGCAGGCGATAACCTTGCGCCACCCAGATGGGCAAGCGCCAGGTCTCCACCAGCGCCAGGCAGATTTCCATCAGGCTGACGCCGAACAGCTCGCGCTCTACCTTGTGTGCGGGCTCGCCTTTATGGACGACCCGCAATTCCCATTCCCCAAGCAATCGCGGGTGGGTCAGGGCCAGGGGCCAGAGCGGCGACAGGAACAACAGGCTGCCCCAGTGTATGTCTTGCCACAGCCGTGCCAGGCGGCTGGCAAAAAAACCATTGGCCTGTTGCGTGGCGTGCTGGCTGATCAATTGCAGTTGGCGCAAGGCGAGGGGGATTTCGGGCCCGGGCAACGACGGCAGGCGGGCGAGCAGTTCCTCGGTACGCTTGAGGCCGAGGCGGTTGATGGCCACTTCGAGGTTTTCCGCAGGTTCAGCGAGGCTGCCATGGGTGTGATGGTTGGCTTCGCGGATGACGCTCAGGGCCAGGGCGGGACTGTCTTGCATCAGGTCGGCGATGTCGCGCAACGAGCGGCGGCTGTCGGCGAGGGCCTTGCAGACCAAGTCGTGGCTGGCCTGGGGTACCGGCAGATGCACGCCGTTGAGCAGTTTTACCCAGCCGTCGAGGGTGGTCGGTCGGGGCGTTGGAACCTTGGTTTCGTTAGTCATGGCTGGACGTGATCATCGTATGAATTCTCTACGCCCGGAACGGGGCAAATTGGCTTTTCGCCAGAACAGCCTATAGTCTGGCGCAGTTTTGCCGATAAGTAGAAGAAGAGATTTTTCAGCTTCCGAATATGACCTTGAACCCGACTTAAATAAGTACTTTCTATCTATGGCTAAAATTATCGGCATCATTGTCGTGTTCGCGAGCGTACTCGGCGGATACGTGCTCTCCCATGGCAAGATTGCCGCCCTGATCCAGCCCTTCGAGGTACTGATCATCGGTGGCGCGGCCCTCGGTGCATTTTTGCAGGCCAACCCTGGCTATATGACGATGCACGTGCTCAAGAAATCCCTGAGCATGTTCAGTTCGCGCTTCAGCCACACCTTCTACCTCGAGGTGCTGGGGCTGATCTACGAGATCCTCAACAAGAGTCGCCGCGAAGGCATGATGGCGATCGAGGGCGATATCGAAGACGCCGCCGCCAGCCCGATTTTCGCCAAGTATCCCTCGGTGCTGAAGGATGAACGCATGACGGCGTTCATCTGTGATTACCTGCGCATCATGTCGTCCGGCAACATGGCGCCCCATGAGCTCGAAGGCCTGTTCGACATGGAGCTGTACAGCCTCAAGGAAGACCTGGAGCACCCGTCCCACGCGGTCAACGGCATCGCCGACGGCATGCCTGGCTTTGGTATCGTCGCGGCAGTATTGGGGATCGTGGTGACCATGGCCTCCCTGGGCGATGGCGACCAGAAATCCATCGGCCTGCACGTCGGTGCGGCACTGGTGGGTACCTTCTTCGGTATTTTGGCCGCGTACGGTTTCTTCGGTCCGCTGGCCCATTCCCTGGCCCATGATGCCAAGGAAGAACTCAACGTCTACGAAGCCATCAAGGCGTCCCTGGTGGCTTCGGCGTCGGGCATGCCGCCATCGCTGGCGGTGGAGTTCGGTCGCAAGGTCCTGTACCCGGCGCACCGTCCAAGCTTCGCCGAATTGGAACAAGCGGTTCGCGGTCGTTAAGTTATGGAAAATAATCAACCGATCATCGTCAAGCGCGTCAAGCGCATAGCCGGCGGGCACCATGGAGGTGCTTGGAAAATTGCCTTCGCCGACTTCGCGACGGCGATGATGGCGTTCTTCTTGGTGCTGTGGCTGCTGTCCACGGCAACCCCGGAACAGAAGATCGCCATCGCCGGTTACTTCAAGGACCCGGTCGGCTTTTCCGAAAGCGGCACACCCTACATCATTGACCTGGGCGGCTCGCCGACCCTGGCGCCGGAAAACACCCTCAACCCCGAGGTCAAGTCCCAGCCCCAGCCCGACAAGGTGACGGTGGATTCCGAGCAGGTCGAAGGCATGGCCGAACAGGTCGAGCGCGAGCGCCTGGAGTTGCTGTTGCAGGAATTGCAGAACAAAGTTGAAGAAAATCCGCAACTGCAGAAATTCAAGGACCAGATCCTGTTCGAGATCACGCCGAATGGCCTGCGCATCCAGATCATGGACGCTGATAACCGGCCGATGTTCGACTCTGGCAGCGCGCGCCTGAAACCGTATTTCGAAGACATCCTGCTGGCCATGGCCGACACCATCAAGGCGGTGCCGAACAAGATCAGTATCAGCGGTCACACCGATGCCAAGCCTTACGTTGGCAAAGGCGATTTCGGTAACTGGGAATTGTCGGCCAACCGCGCCAACGCGGCCCGTCGCGCCCTGGTGGCCGGTAGTTATCCGGACGAGCAGGTGGCACGGGTGGTCGGCTATGCGTCTTCGGCGCTGTTCGACCGCAAGGATCCGCTCAACCCGGTCAATCGGCGTATCGATATCGTGGTGTTGACCAAGAAGGCGCAGAAAGCGATCGAGGGCTCACAAACCGACGATCCGGCGCCCGATCCTGCCCCGGGCGAGGGCGCGCCGGGTGAAGTGCCTGCTTCGCCCGCTACACCTGGCGCGGCGGTCGATCCGAACGCGTTGCCGGCGGACCAGCAACCCGTGCCGGCCCATGAACTGCGCGAGCGGCTGAACCTGTTCGACGACGCCGCGCCGAAGCCGGCTGAGCCGCCGGCGCAGTGACCTGAGAGCCGATACAGACCTGTGGGAGCAAGGCTTGCCCGCGATGAAGGCGATGCGGTCTTTCGGAGACCGAGGTGCCTGTTTCGCGAGCAAGCTTTGCTCCCACGGATCCCCTCGCCACAAAGGTGTCCTGCCGGGTCAGTAACTGCTTTCCGGCAAACTGGCGATGATCGAGCGGTAGCTGTTCATCCGTTGTTGATGCACGCGACCTTCTTCCAGGGCCTTGAGCAGGGCGCAACCGGGTTCGCGGTCGTGCTTGCAGTCGCGGAAGCGGCAGGTGCCGATCAGCTCGTTGAACTCGATGAACCCAGCCTCGACATCGGCCCGGCTGACGTGGCCCAGGCCGAATTCGCGGATACCTGGCGAGTCGATCAATTCACCGCCGCCCGGGAAGTGGAACAGTCGTGCGGTGGTGGTGGTGTGGGTGCCCTGGCCGGACAGCTCGGACAACGGTCCGACGCGGGTCTCGACTTCCGGCAGCAGGCTGTTGACCAGCGAAGACTTGCCGACGCCGGACTGGCCGACGAACACGCTAATGCGCCCGTCCAGCTGCCGTTGCAATTGTTCCATGCCGTTGCCGTGATGGGCCGAGACTTCCAGCACCGGGTAACCCAAATCCCGATAGACCGACAGCAGGGCGTTCAGCGCCGGGGCGTTGTGTTCGTCGATCAGGTCGAACTTGTTGAGCAGCAACAGCGGACGGATGCCGGCGTGTTCGGCCGCCACCAGGTAGCGGTCGATCAGGTTGGCGTGGGGCTCGGGCAATGGCGCGAACACGATGACGATCATGTCGACGTTGGCGGCCACGGGCTTGAGCTGGCCCCGGCTGTCCGGACGGCAAAGCTCGGTGTGGCGCGGCAACTGCGCGACGATCACGCCGATGCCCTGGTTGCCAGCACGCCAGACCACCTGGTCGCCCGTCACCAGCGCCGGCAGGTTGGCGCGCAAGTGGCAGCGGAACACCTGGCCGGCCAGTTCGCCTTCCCGGGCCTCGACCTCGACCTGCACACCGAAGTGGGCGATCACCAGTCCGGTCTGTTCAGGGCCCAGGTCGCCGCCCTCCAGGGCTTCGACAGCACTGGATTCGCGTTTGGCGGCGCGGGCGGCGCGCTCGCCCTGGATCTTTTCGATGCGCCAGTTCTGACGACGATTGAGTTGGCGTTTGGCCATGGGTGTTCCGTATGAAGAAATGCAGCGAATAGGGTAAAACGGCGGCGAGTTTAGCACGCCCAAGGGCCTGCCTAAGCTAAACTGCGTGGCTACGCCGAGGAGCTTCCCTATGCAAAACCCGCAGAACCTGATCTGGATCGACCTGGAAATGACCGGTCTGAACCCAGACACCGACGTCATCATCGAAATGGCCACCATTGTCACCGACAGCGACCTCAATACCCTGGCCGAAGGCCCGGTGATCGCGATCCATCACAGCGACGAGATCCTCGCCGGCATGGACGAGTGGAACACCCGCCAGCACGGCGGCTCGGGCCTGACCCAGCGGGTGCGTGAGAGCAAGATCAGCATGGCCGAGGCCGAAGCCCAGACCCTCGCTTTCCTGGAACAGTGGGTGCCCAAGGGCAAGTCGCCGATCTGTGGCAACAGTATCTGCCAGGATCGGCGCTTCCTTTATACCCACATGAAATCCCTGGAAAGCTACTTCCACTACCGCAACCTGGACGTCTCCACCCTCAAGGAACTGGCCGCCCGTTGGGCGCCAGAAGTGCGCGACAGCTTCCAGAAGGGCAGCACCCACCTGGCCCTGGACGACATCCGCGAGTCCATTGCCGAGTTGCAGCACTACCGTAAGCACTTCATCAAGTTCTGATTCCAGCGCACGGCGTTCTTGTAGCTTGTGGTTTTGTGGGAGCAAAGCTTGCTCGCGAAACAGGTGACTCGGTTTCTGAATGACCGCACCGCCATCATCGCGGGCAAGCCTTGCTCCCACAAACCTTCTCGCCACAGGTTCTGTGTCGGGCAGGGCGGAGCTGCCCTCTTTTGGTGCCTGCCCAAACTGGCTAGACTGCGCGCCTTCCCGTATGGACCGCCATCATGTTGCTGATGCTTTATCTGATCGCCATCACCGCCGAAGCCATGACCGGCGCCTTGTCTGCCGGGCGGCGGGGCATGGACTGGTTCGGCGTGGTGCTGATCGCCTGTGTCACGGCATTGGGTGGCGGCTCGGTGCGCGACGTGCTGCTCGGTCATTACCCGCTCACTTGGGTCAAGCATCCGGAATACCTGGTACTGACCACCGCGGCGGCGATGCTGACGGTGTTCCTGGCGCGCTGGATGCGTCATTTGCGCTCGCTGTTCCTGGTGCTCGATGCCGTGGGCCTGGTGGCGTTCACCCTGATCGGCTGCATGACGGCCCTGGAAATGGGCCATGGCATGCTGGTGGCGTCGGTCAGTGGGGTGATCACCGGGGTATTTGGCGGCATCCTCCGGGACATCTTCTGCAACGATATTCCGTTGATCTTCCGTCGCGAACTCTACGCCAGCGTCTCGTTTGCCGCGGCGTGGTGTTATCTGCTGTGTGTCTTCCTGCAACTGCCGAGCGAACAGGCGATCCTCATCACCTTGTTCGGCGGTTTCCTGCTGCGGCTCCTGGCGATCCGCTTTCACTGGGAAATGCCGAAGTTCGTCTACAACGACGAGGTCTGACGCTCGGCATGTTGGCGTAGCGCCCACGCCACGTGCTCGCGCACCAGTTCCGACGGATAGTCGCGCCGCGCCTCCAGGGCTTGCAGCACCGGAATCGTTGACGGCGCATTCCCCAGGCCCACCGCCAGATTGCGCAGCCAGCGCTCGTAACCGGCACGGCGCAGCGGTGAGCCTTCGGTACTGCTCAGGAACGTCGCCTCGTCCCACATGAACAGCTCGGCCAGCCCGGCATTGTCCAGGTTGTGCCGCGGCTTGAAGTCGCTTTCCCCGGACGGTCGGGCGAAGCGGTTCCACGGGCAGACGATCTGGCAATCGTCACAGCCGAACACCCGGTTGCCGATCAGTGGCCGCAGCTCTTCAGGAATCGCGCTTTTCAGCTCGATGGTCAGGTAGGAAATGCAGCGACGAGCGTCGAGCACGTAGGGCCCGACGAAGGCATTCGTCGGACAGATGTCCAGGCACGCGGTGCATTTTCCACAATGCTCGGTGCCGTGGGGCGGGTCGATGGGCAGCGGCAGGTCGACAAACAGCTCGCTCAGGAAGAAATAGCTGCCGGCCTTGCGGTTGAGTACCAGGGTGTTTTTACCGATCCAGCCCAGGCCGGCCTGTTCGGCGATGGCTTTTTCCAGCACTGGTGCGCTGTCGACGAAGGCGCGGTAGCCAAAGGGGCCGATGGCCGCCTGAATTTTTTCTGCCAGTTGCTGCACGCGTTTACGGATCAATTTGTGGTAATCGCGGCCCAACGCATAACGTGAGACGTAGGCTTTTTCCGGTTGGCCGAGCAATTGCGCCATTTGCGTGTCGCCCGGCAGGTAGTCCATGCGCAGGGACACCACCCGCAGCGTGCCCGGCACCAGTTCCTCGGGGTGCGAGCGTTTGCTGCCGTGGGCGCCCATGTAGTCCATTTCGCCGTGGTAGCCGGCGTCGAGCCAGCGTTGCAGGTGTTGTTCATGCTCGGCCAGGTCCAGGCCGCTGATGCCGACCTGCTGGAAACCCAGCTCGCGGCCCCATTCCTTGATGGATTGGGCGAGGGCGGGGAGGTCTGTGGGAATGGCAGGCATGAGGCGAGAGAAACCAGAGCTGAGATGCGTATAATTCTGCCAGACATCGGAGCCCGAAGACGCATGCCGCACACTAAAGATGATTTTCCCGACGCGCTGTACAGCACCGCGCAGGTCCGGGCCCTCGACGCGCAACTGATCGCGGCAGGCACCGCCGGTTTCGAATTGATGCAGCGCGCTGCCCGCGCCACCTGGCGAGCGATCGTTCGACGCTGGCCTGACGCCCGTGAGCTGACTGTGCTGGCCGGCCATGGCAATAATGCCGGTGATGGCTATCTGGTCGCGACCCTGGCCCGGCGCGCCGGTTGGCCGGTGCGGGTGCTAACGGTGGGCGAGCCTCGGCGATTGCAGGGCGACGCCGCCAATGCCCATGCCGAGGCCGTGGCGGTGGGCGTGCCGATGGAGCCGTGGTCGGATGAGGCCGAGTTGCGTGGCGTGCTGCTGGACGCGTTGCTTGGCACGGGCCTGAGTGGCGATGTGCGTGAGCCGTATGTGCAGGCCATCGATACGATCAACGTCAGCGGCCTGCCAGTCGCGGCGGTGGATATCCCCTCGGGGTTGTGCGCCGACACCGGGCGGGTGCTGGGTACAGCGGTGGCGGCCGACCTGACCGTGACCTTCATTGGCTTGAAACTGGGGCTGTTCACTGGCGAAGCGGCGGACCGGGTCGGTGAGCTGGTATTCAATGATCTGCACGCCGATCCGGATATTGTTGAAGCGGCACCGGTCAGTGCCCGGCTGCTCCTACCCAATAATCTGCCACGTCTGACGCCTCGCGCTGCCACTTCCCACAAAGGCAAGTTCGGTCATGTGCTGCTGATCGGTGGCGACCGGGGCTTCGGCGGCGCCATCCAGATGAGCGCCGAAAGCGCTCTGCGCTGCGGCGCGGGCATGATTTCGATGGCGACCCGCAGCGAGCATGTGTCCGCCGCACTGACGCGTTTGCCGGAAGTGATGGTGCAGGGCACCCATTCGGCGAACCAATTGATGGGCTTGCTCCAACAGGCCAGCGTGCTGGTGGTCGGGCCGGGCCTGGGCCAGGCCGCTTGGGGGCGTAGCCTGTTGTCGGCGGCGTCCAACGCGTCGCTGCCACAAGTGTGGGACGCCGATGCGCTGAACCTGCTGAGCAGCGGCGATGTCCGTTTGCCTGAGCAGTGTGTCATCACCCCGCACCCGGGCGAGGCGGCGCGCCTGTTGGAGATGTCCACCGCCCAGGTGCAAGGCGATCGCCCGGCCGCGGCCCATGCCTTGAGCCAGAAATACACCGCCACGGTGATCCTCAAGGGTGCCGGCAGCCTGATTGCCAGCCCGGACGGGCGCCTGGCGGTTTGCAGACAGGGCCATCCAGCCATGGCCACGGCGGGCCTGGGGGATGTACTGGCCGGCGTGGTCGGGGCCTTGCTGGCCCAGGGCATGGAAGGTTTCGAGGCCGCGTGCCTGGCGGTTTGGCTGCATGCCAATGCCGGTGCCCAGGCTGGTCGCTCGGGCCGGGGGTTGGCGGCGACCGATCTGATCCCGGCCATTCGTCAGTTGTTGGAGGAGCATTCACCGTGTCTGAAGTAACCCTGTACGTGGCGGACGAACAAGCCATGACACAATTTGGCGCCCGCATCGCGCAGATCACCGCCGGCCACGGCCTGATTTTTCTCGAAGGCGACCTCGGCGCGGGGAAAACCACCTTGTCCCGTGGCATCATTCGCGGCCTCGGGCACGTCGGTTCAGTCAAGAGCCCGACGTTCACCCTGGTCGAGCCCTATGAGATCGGCGACATTCGCGTCTTCCATTTCGACCTGTATCGACTGGTGGATCCTGAGGAGCTGGAATTCCTCGGCATCCGCGATTATTTCGAAGATGACGCCTTGTGCCTGATCGAATGGCCCCAGAAGGGTGCAGGCTTTTTGCCAAAGCCCGACCTGACCATTACCATTGGCGCGCAGAACGGCGGGCGTTCGCTGAAACTGACGCCGCAAGGCTCCCGTGGTGAGTCGTGGTGTGCCGCTTTGGCATTGGAAACTAATTGATGATGGGGTTTGGTATGCGCTTTCGCGCGGTGGTTGCTGTCGTAGGACTGTTGCTTACGGCACTGGCCGTCGATGCTGTGGCCGAGACAAAGGTCAACAGCGTTCGTCTCTGGCGGGCGCCGGACAACACACGGCTGGTGTTCGACCTGACGGGGCCGGTGCAGCACAGCGTATTCACCCTGACCGCCCCGGATCGCCTGGTGATCGACATCAACGGAGCCTCCTTGGGCGCACCGCTGAACGTCGCCACCGCCAACACGCCGATTACCGCGATGCGCTCGGCCCAGCGTACGCCGACCGACCTGCGGGTGGTCATTGACCTGAAAAAAGCCGTGACCCCGAAAAGCTTCACTCTGGCCCCCAACGCCCAGTACGGCAACCGGCTGGTGGTGGACCTGTTCGACAACCCGGCCGATGCCGACCCACCGCCACCGCCGCCGACCAAGGTTGCCACGGTGCCCGCGGTGCCGGTGACCCCGACCGAACCTGCGCTCAAGCTGCCACCGGCCCCGGCCGGCAAGCGCGACATCATCGTGGTGATCGACGCCGGTCACGGTGGCGAAGACCCCGGGGCCTCGGGCTCGCGTGGGCAACGTGAAAAAGACGTGGTGCTGTCCATCGCCCGTGAACTGCAGCGCCAGGTCAACGGCATGAAAGGCTTCCGCGCCGAACTGACCCGCACCGGCGACTACTTCATTCCCCTGCGTGGGCGTACCGAAATCGCCCGCAAGAAAGGTGCTGACCTGTTCGTCTCCATCCACGCCGACGCCGCGCCTTCGAAGGCGGCGTTCGGGGCCTCGGTGTTTGCCCTGTCCGATCGCGGCGCCACGTCTGAAACCGCCCGTTGGTTGGCTGACAGCGAAAACCGTTCCGACCTGATCGGCGGTGCCGGCAACGTCAGCCTCGACGACAAGGACCGGATGCTCGCCGGTGTCTTGCTCGATTTGTCGATGACTGCCTCGTTGACCTCCAGCCTGAACGTCGGCCAGAAAGTCCTGAGCAACATCGGTCGGGTCACGCCGCTGCACAAGCAACGCGTCGAGCAGGCCGGGTTCATGGTGCTCAAGTCGCCGGACATCCCGTCGATCCTGGTGGAGACCGGCTTTATCTCCAACTCCAACGAGGCGTCCAAACTGTCGTCCTCCAGCCATCAGCAGGCCCTGGCCCGATCCATCAGCAGCGGTGTGCGCCAGTTCTTCCAGCAGAACCCACCGCCAGGCACCTACATCGCCTGGCTGCGCGACTCCGGCAAGATCGCCCAGGGACCACGGGATCACCGGGTCAACCCTGGCGAAACCCTGGCGATGATTGCCGTGCGCTACCAGGTGTCGCCCGCCACCTTGCGCAGTGCCAACAATCTCAAGAGCGATGAGCTCAAGATTGGCCAGACCTTGACCATTCCGGGCAATGAAGTGGCGGCCAAGCAATGAGTGACGAAGTGATCGGCAGCACCGCCCGCATCGAACTGCTCAGCCCTCGGCTGGCGAACCAGATCGCCGCCGGTGAAGTGGTCGAGCGTCCGGCGTCGGTCATCAAGGAACTGCTGGAAAACAGCCTCGATTCCGGGGCCCGGCGCATCGATGTGGATGTCGAGCAGGGCGGCGTCAAGCTGCTGCGGGTACGCGATGACGGTGGCGGTATTTCCTCCGACGACCTGCCGCTGGCCCTGGCGCGCCACGCCACCAGCAAGATCCGCGACCTGGAAGACCTCGAGCGGGTCATGAGCCTGGGGTTTCGGGGTGAGGCACTGGCGTCCATCAGTTCGGTGTCGCGCCTGACCCTCACTTCCCGCACCCGCGATGCCGAGCAGGCCTGGCAGGTCGAGACCGAAGGCCGCGACATGGCCTCTCGCGTCCAGCCTGCGGCCCATCCGGTGGGCACCTCGGTGGAAGTGCGCGACCTGTTCTTCAACACCCCGGCCCGGCGCAAGTTCCTCAAGGCCGAGAAGACTGAATTCGATCATCTGCAAGAAGTCATCAAGCGCCTGGCCCTGGCACGTTTTGACGTGGCGTTCCATTTGCGCCACAACGGCAAGACCATCCTCAGCCTGCACGAGGCCCACGATGATGCGGCCCGCGCCCGTCGTGTCGGTGCGGTGTGCGGCGCAGGCTTCCTGGAACAGGCCTTGCCCATCGAGGTGGAGCGCAATGGCCTGCACCTGTGGGGTTGGGTCGGGTTGCCGACTTTTTCCCGCAGCCAGGCGGACTTGCAGTATTTCTACGTGAACGGCCGGGCGGTGCGCGACAAACTGGTGGCCCACGCGGTGCGCCAGGCGTATCGCGATGTGCTGTTCAATGGTCGGCATCCGACCTTCGTGCTGTTTTTCGAAGTCGATCCGGCGGTGGTGGACGTCAACGTGCACCCGACCAAGCACGAGGTGCGTTTCCGTGACGGGCGCATGGTCCACGATTTCCTCTACGGCACCTTGCACCGCGCCTTGGGCGATGTGCGTCCGGAAGATCAACTGGCGGCTCCGGCGGCAGTGGCCGGCATGGTCCGGCCAACGGGGTTGGACGCGGGCGAATTCGGGCCCCAGGGCGAAATGCGCCTGGCGGCCAATGCCCTGCTGGAGCAACCCCAGCCTCAGCCGAGCTACAACACCGCCGGCAGCGGTGCTGGTAGTGGCTATCAGTATCAATACACCCCGCGCCCACAATCCAACGTGCCGGCAGCCGAGGCTCAGGCGGCCTATCGCGAGTTCTTCAAACCCTTGCCGGAAGCCGGCGCGGCGGCGATGCCCGACGGCCAGGGCGATATCCCGCCACTGGGCTATGCCCTGGCGCAACTCAAAGGCATCTATATCCTCTCGGAAAATGCCCAGGGCCTGGTCCTGGTGGACATGCACGCAGCCCATGAGCGGATCATGTACGAGCGCCTGAAAATCGCCATGGCCAGCGAAGGCCTGAGCGGCCAGCCGCTGTTGGTGCCCGAATCCCTGGCCGTCAGCCAGCGCGAAGCCGATTGCGCCGAAGAACATGTGGCCTGGTTCCAGCGCCTTGGCTTTGAGTTGCAGCGCCTGGGCCCGGAAACCCTGGCGATCCGCCAGATCCCGGCCTTGTTGAAGCAGGCCGAGGCCAATCGCCTGGTCAGCGACGTGCTGGCGGACTTGATGGAGTACGGCACCAGCGACCGGATCCAGGCGCACCTGAACGAATTGCTCGGCACCATGGCCTGCCACGGCGCGATCCGCGCCAACCGGCGCCTGGCCCTGCCGGAAATGAACGGTCTGCTGCGGGACATGGAAAACACCGAACGCAGCGGTCAATGCAACCATGGCCGGCCGACCTGGACCCAATTGGGCCTGGACGACTTGGACAAACTGTTCCTGCGCGGTCGTTGATGAGCCCGTTGCCACCCGCGATTTTCCTGATGGGGCCAACCGCCGCCGGCAAGACCGACCTGGCCATCGAATTGACCAAGGTCCTGCCCTGCGAGTTGATCAGCGTCGATTCGGCCCTGGTCTACCGGGGCATGGACATCGGCACTGCCAAGCCGTCGAAAGAACTGCTGGCCGAATATCCGCACCGGCTGATCGATATCCTCGACCCGGCCGAAGCCTACTCGGCAGCCGATTTCCGCCGTGACGCGCTCCAGGCCATGGCCGAGATCACCGCGCGGGGCAAGATTCCGCTGCTGGTGGGCGGCACGATGCTGTACTACAAGGCCTTGGTCGATGGGCTGGCGGACATGCCGGCGGCCGATCCCGAGGTGCGCGCGCAGATCGAAGAAGAGGCCGCGCGCCTGGGCTGGCAAGCCTTGCACGAGCAACTGGCGGTCATCGACCCGGAATCGGCGGCGCGTATTCACCCCAATGACCCGCAGCGGCTCAGTCGGGCCCTGGAGGTTTATCGGGTCAGCGGCCAGAGCATGACCGCCCTGCGCCAGCGACAATCTGCGCAAAGTACTGAAGCAGCCGCTTCGGGACTGCAACAATTGCCCTATACTGTCGCGAATCTGGCCATCGCTCCGGCGAACCGGCAAGTGCTGCATCGGCGAATTGAACAAAGATTCACATTAATGTTGGAACAGGGGTTCATAGACGAGGTCGTAGCCCTGCGTGAGCGAAGTGACCTGCATGCCGGGTTGCCGTCTATACGTGCGGTAGGTTATCGACAAGTCTGGGATTACCTGGACGGCAAGCTGACGTCAGCCGAGATGCAGGAGCGTGGGATTATAGCCACGCGCCAATTGGCGAAACGCCAGTTCACCTGGCTGCGCAGCTGGACTGACTTGCATTGGCTCGACAGTCTCGATTGCGACAATCTGCCACGCGCCTTGAAATACCTCAGGACCATCTCCATATTGAGCTGAGTCCTTGCAATTGCCGTCTATCCTTGGGGGTGTGACGGCCCAAGCCATCTGATTCCGATTTTTATTATTGATCCTTAAAGGAGTGCGGCACATGTCAAAAGGGCATTCGCTACAAGACCCTTACTTGAACACTTTACGTAAAGAGAAAGTTGGGGTGTCCATCTATCTGGTCAACGGGATCAAACTGCAAGGCACGATCGAGTCTTTCGACCAGTTCGTTATCCTTCTGAAAAACACCGTCAGCCAGATGGTCTATAAGCACGCGATCTCGACAGTGGTGCCCGTTCGCCCAATTCGTCTGCCTAGCGCAACCGAATCCGAAGGCGGTGACGCTGAACCGGGTAACGCTTGATAGGAGCCTCCTTTGTTCTTTGAGCGCCACGGTGGTGGTGAGCGAGCCATTCTCGTTCACTTGGATGGACAGGACCCTGAGGCGCGCGAAGATCCGCAGGAGTTTCAGGAATTGGCTCTTTCGGCCGGCGCCGAGACCGTCGCGTTTTTCAACGTGCCGCGTCATCGGCCAACCGCCAAGTTTCTGATCGGCAGTGGCAAGGTCGAGGAGTTGCGCGACCTGGTCAAGGCCGAACAGGTCGATCTGGTGATTTTCAATCACATCCTCACGCCCAGTCAGGAGCGTAACCTCGAACGAGTCTTCGAGTGTCGCGTGATCGACCGCACGGGGCTGATCCTCGATATCTTCGCCCAGCGCGCCCGCACCCATGAAGGCAAGCTCCAGGTCGAACTGGCCCAGCTTGAGCACATGAGTACGCGGCTGGTTCGCGGCTGGACTCACCTTGAGCGGCAAAAAGGCGGTATCGGCCTGCGCGGCCCGGGTGAAACCCAGCTGGAAACCGACCGACGCCTGTTGCGGGTTCGCCTGCGCCAGATCAAGGGGCGGCTGGAAAAGGTCCGCAGCCAGCGCGAGCAGTCGCGACGTGGCCGCAAGCGTGCGGATATCCCGACGGTTTCACTGGTGGGCTATACCAACGCCGGCAAATCGACCCTGTTCAATAACGTTACCCAATCCGACGTGTATGCCGCCGACCAGTTGTTCGCCACGCTCGACCCGACCCTGCGCCGGCTCGACCTGGACGACCTTGGGCCGATCGTGCTGGCCGACACCGTGGGCTTCATCCGTCACTTGCCGCATAAACTGGTCGAGGCTTTCCGGGCTACGCTCGAAGAGTCGAGCAACTCCGACCTGCTGCTGCACGTGATCGATGCCGCCGAGCCGGACCGGATGCTGCAGATCGAGCAGGTGATGGTGGTGCTGGGTGAGATCGGAGCCCAGGACTTGCCGATCCTCGAGGTATACAACAAACTCGATTTGCTCGAAGGCGTGGAGCCGCAGATCCAGCGCGATGCCGACGGCAAGCCGCAACGGGTCTGGCTGTCGGCCCGCGATGGCAGCGGCCTGGACCTGCTCAAGCAGGCCGTGGCCGAGCTGTTGGGCAACGATCTGTTTGTCGGCACCCTGAAGTTGCCGCAACGTTTCGCCCGGCTGCGTGCGCAGTTTTTCGAGCTGGGGGCGGTGCAAAAAGAAGAGCACGACGAAGAAGGTGTCTGCCTGCTGGCTGTTCGCCTGCCTCGGGCGGAGCTCAACCGACTGGTCAGTCGCGAAGGGCTGCAACCGATGGAATTCATCGAGCAACACACTTTGCAATAAAAGCCTGAGAAAGCGGTGTCAGGCATTCTGTAGCATTGGTCGGCGCGCCGTGGGTGCGTCTTTGCTTTATCAGATGGAGAGCGCTATGGCTTGGAATGAGCCGGGTGGCAACTCGAATAATCAGGATCCTTGGGGTGGCAAACGTCGTAACAACGGCGACCGCAAGGGGCCGCCAGATCTCGACGAGGCCTTCCGAAAGCTGCAGGAAAGCCTGAACGGTTTGTTCGGTGGTGGTAAAAAACGCGGTGACGAGGGCGGCGGTCGTTCGGGCAAGGGCGGCGGTTTCGGCCTGCTCGGCATCGGTCTCGTCGTGCTGGCGGCTGTCTGGCTGTACAGCGCGGTCTATGTCGTGGACGAGCAGGAGCAGGCCGTAGTGCTGCGCTTCGGCAAGTACTACGAGACGGTTGGCCCGGGCCTGAACATCTATTTCCCGCCGATCGACCAGAAGTACATGGAGAACGTCACGCGTGAGCGGGCGTACACCAAGCAGGGCCAGATGCTGACCGAAGACGAGAACATCGTCGAAGTGCCGCTGACCGTGCAATACAAGATCACCAACCTGCAGGACTTCGTGCTGAACGTCGACCAGCCGGAAATCAGCCTGCAGCACGCGACCGAAAGCGCCTTGCGCCATGTGGTGGGTTCCACCGCCATGGACCAGGTGCTGACCGAAGGTCGTGAACTGATGGCCAGCGAAATCAAGGAGCGCCTGCAACGGTTCCTCGATACCTATCGCACCGGTATCACCGTTACCCAGGTCAACGTCCAGAGCGCAGCGGCACCGCGTGAGGTCCAGGAAGCCTTCGACGACGTGATCCGGGCCCGTGAAGACGAACAGCGTTCGCGCAACCAGGCCGAAACCTATGCCAACGGCGTCGTGCCGGAAGCCCGTGGTCAGGCCCAGCGCATCATCGAGGACGCCAACGGTTATCGTGACGAAGTGGTCTCCCGTGCCAAGGGTGAGGCCGATCGCTTCACCAAACTGGTAGCCGAGTATCGCAAGGCCCCTGAAGTGACCCGCCAGCGTCTGTACCTGGACACCATGCAGGAAGTCTTCAGCAACACCAGCAAGGTCCTCGTGACTGGCAACAAGAACGGCCAGAGCAATCTGCTGTACCTGCCGCTGGACAAGATGGTCGAGAGCGGTCGCAACACCAGTACGCCACCGGCCAGTTCGGCGGCGGTCAGCAATGAGGCCGGCACCCGTGCGGCGGCGGACCTGCAACAACAGCAAGCACGTACCAGGGAGAGTCGCTGATGAGCAATAAATCGCTGATCGCCCTTATTGTCGGTGTCGTCGTGGCGATCGCTGCCTGGAACTGCTTCTACATCGTGGCTCAGACCGAGCGCGCGGTGTTGCTGCAATTCGGTCGCGTGGTCCAGGCTGATGTCCAGCCGGGGCTGCATGTGAAGGTGCCGTACGTCAACAAGGTGCGCAAGTTCGACGCTCGCCTGATGACGCTGGATGCGCCTACACAACGCTTCCTGACGCTGGAAAAGAAAGCCGTGATGGTGGATGCCTACGCCAAGTGGCGCGTGAAGGATGCCGAGCGCTTCTACACCGCGACCTCTGGTTTGAAGCAGATCGCCGACGAGCGTCTGTCCCGTCGTCTGGAATCGGGCCTGCGTGACCAGTTCGGTAAGCGCACGTTGCATGAAGTGGTGTCCGGTGAGCGTGATGCGCTCATGGCCGACATCACCCGTTCGCTGAATGCGATGGCGGAAAAGGAGCTGGGTATCGAAGTGGTCGATGTCCGGGTCAAGGCCATCGACCTGCCGAAGGAAGTGAACCGCAGTGTGTTCGAGCGGATGAGTACCGAGCGTGAGCGTGAAGCCCGCGAGCACCGCGCCAAGGGTAACGAGCTGGCCGAAGGCATCCGTGCCGACGCCGATCGCCAACGCCGTGTGCTGCTGGCCGAAGCCTATCGTGAATCGGAGGAGGTCCGGGGTGATGGTGATGCCCAGGCTGCTTCGATCTACTCCAAGGCCTACGGTCAGGATCAGGAGTTCTACGCGTTCTACCGTAGCCTGCGTGCCTACCGTGAAAGCTTCGCGAACAAATCCGACGTCCTGGTCCTGGACCCAAGCAGCGACTTCTTCCATTACCTGGAAAAGTCCAAGCCTTGATGCGACGTTGACCTGAAACACTCCGCCCGGCGGCTAAAGCGTCGGGCGGGGTGATCCTTTGGGAAAACGTGTGTATGATGCGGCAGCCGGGAAATTCCCGGCTTTTTTGCGTCTGCACGTTCGATTGCGGTTCATAGGTGCAGGCGTCGGGTTGAACGACTCGACAGGTTTTTCGAGGAAAGCGCTGGGCGAGGCCGATTGCGGGCCATTCGTCACGTCGCTCATGCGCGTGTTTTGCGTATGGGCCCAGTGTTTTCTGCTTCACTCAAGGCTTGCCCGAGGGCTGGCCGCCCGGACCATAGGGGAATGGCGTAATGGCAACGGTAGACCGCTGGCTGCTGCCTGATGGCATCGAAGAAGTACTGCCACCGGAAGCTGCGCGTATCGAAGTAGCGCGTCGGCAGGTGTTGGATCTGTTCCAGAGTTGGGGTTACGAATTCGTCGTCACCCCGCATATCGAGTACCTGGAATCCCTGCTCACCGGCGCGGGCCAGGACCTGGATCTGCGCACCTTCAAGGTAATCGACCCGCAGTCGGGCCGGCAGATGGGCTTTCGTGCCGACATCACGCCGCAAGTGGCGCGCATCGACGCCCACACCCTGCGCCGTGAAGGTCCGAGCCGCCTGTGCTACGCCGGCAGCGTTCTGCATGCCCAGCCGCGTGCCTTGTCGTCTTCGCGCAGCCCGATCCAGCTGGGCGCCGAGTTGTATGGCGATGCCAGCCCGAGCAGCGACGTGGAAGTCATCAGTCTGATGTTGGCCATGCTGCAACTGGCTGACGTGCCGGATGTCCACATGGACCTGGGGCATGTCGGCATTTACCGCGGCCTGGCCCGTGCGGCCGGTTTGTCCGGTGAAGTGGAGCAACAACTGTTCGATGCCCTGCAACGCAAGGCCATCGACGAAGTCATCAGCCTGACCGAGGGCCTGCCGGCCGATCTGTCGGGCATGCTGCGGGCACTGGTGGACCTGTGCGGCGGGCGTGAAGTATTGACCGCTGCCCGTGAACGCCTGGCTCATGCGCCGGCGCCGGTGTTGGCCGCGCTGGATGACTTGCTGGCGATTGCCGAGCGTCTGTCGGTGCGTTTCCCCGAGTTGCCGCTGTATTTCGACCTGGGTGAGTTGCGCGGCTATCACTATCACACCGGTGTTGTGTTCGCCGTGTTCGTGCCGGGCGTTGGCCAGTCCATCGCCCAGGGCGGCCGTTATGACGACATCGGCGCCGACTTCGGTCGCGCCCGTCCGGCGACCGGTTTCTCTACCGATTTGAAAACCCTGGTGACCCTGGGGCGTGCTGAAGTCGAGCTACCGTCTGGCGGTATCTGGATGCCTGACAGTACGGATGCGGCACTCTGGCAGGCGGTCTGCCAGTTGCGCAGTGAGGGTCAGCGTGTCGTCCAGGCCTTGCCTGGGCAGCCTTTGGCCGCCGCCCGTGAAGCGGACTGCGACCGACAATTGATTCAGCAGAACGGGCTTTGGCAAGTATTGCCGCTGGCTTCTTGAGTTTTCCCGCCGGCCGCGGCCGGCACCAAGTTTGCGCGAATGAGGACAAGTGTTATGGGTAAGAATGTCGTAGTCCTGGGCACCCAGTGGGGTGATGAGGGCAAAGGCAAGATCGTTGATCTGCTGACCGAACATGCTGCCGCCGTAGTGCGCTACCAGGGTGGCCACAACGCAGGCCACACTTTGGTGATCGACGGTGAAAAAACCGTCCTGCACCTGATTCCGTCGGGCGTACTGCGCGAAGGCGTACAGTGCCTGATCGGCAACGGTGTGGTGGTTGCGCCCGATGCCTTGCTGCGGGAAATCATCAAGCTGGAAGAAAAAGGCGTACCGGTGCGCGAGCGCCTGCGTATCAGTCCGTCCTGCCCGCTGATCCTGTCCTATCACGTGGCGCTGGACCAGGCCCGTGAAAAGGCCCGTGGCGAGCTGAAGATCGGCACCACCGGTCGTGGCATCGGCCCAGCCTACGAAGACAAGGTGGCCCGTCGTGGCCTGCGCATCGGTGACCTGTTCCACCGTGAGCGTTTCGCCGCCAAGCTGGGCGAGTTGCTGGACTACCACAACTTCGTCCTGGTCAATTACTACAAAGAACCGGCCATCGACTTCCAGAAGACCCTGGACGAGTGCATGGAATACGCCGAGCTGCTCAAGCCGATGATGCTCGACGTCACCGCCGAGCTGCACGAGCTGCGTCGCGCCGGCAAGGACATCATGTTCGAAGGTGCCCAGGGTTCGCTGCTGGACATCGACCACGGTACCTACCCGTACGTCACCAGTTCCAACACCACCGCTGGCGGCATCGCCACCGGTTCGGGTTTCGGTCCGATGTACCTGGACTACATCCTGGGTATCACCAAGGCCTACACCACTCGCGTCGGTTCGGGTCCATTCCCGACTGAGCTGTTCGACGACGTCGGTGCCTTCCTGGCCAAGCGCGGCCACGAATTCGGTGCCACCACCGGTCGTGCCCGTCGTTGCGGCTGGTTCGATGCCGTCATCCTGCGTCGCGCCATCGACGTCAACAGCATCTCGGGCTTGTGCCTGACCAAGCTGGACGTACTGGACGGCCTGGAAACCATCAACATCTGCGTGGGCTACAAGAACCAGGACGGCGCCGTCATCGACGCACCGACCGACGCCGACAGCTACATCGGCCTGGAGCCGGTGTACGAGCAGATGCCAGGCTGGACTGAATCGACCGTGGGTGCCAAGACCCTGGAAGAGCTGCCGGTGGCTGCGCGCAACTACATCAAACGCGTCGAAGAGTTGGTCGGAGCGCCGATCGACATTATTTCGACGGGGCCGGACCGCAACGAAACCATCGTTCTGCGTCATCCGTTTGCCTGATAAGTCGTTGATGTGAAACACAAAGGGCCCTCGTCGGGGCCCTTTGTCGTTTCTGCCTGTCGGGCGGCACGACACTTGCTATGCAACTCCATTAAGGCACCGCTTTCCCGAGTGCCATCAAATTAATGGCGTTTGGTAGAGGGATTTCACGTGTCGGCCGTTCTCTCACTGTTACAAAGCCGTTTGTTGCGGCCTGTGTTCGTTACCCTCGGTATCGCCCTTTTGGTGCAGGTATTGGTGGCCGTTGCGCTGACCCGAAGCACCGTCACGGCGCTGGAAGCCGACCTGGGCGCGCGGTTGGGAGCGGACAGCCAGAAGCTCTCCGCCGAACTGGAGCAGGCCGGGCGCGAGGTCACCTCGAGCCTGGACAGCCTGTCCGCCAATACCCGCCAGCGGCTCAATGTCGGGCTTTCCGCTCGCCTGAAGGACGAGCAGGCGCAGTTGCGTGGGACCTTGGAGAAGGACTTGAGGGATTCCGCCAATGATATGGCGCAACTCCTGGCTTCCGTTGCGCCGCGCGCCATGTGGGACAACGACGTGCCCACCCTCTCTGAATTCGCCCGTCGGGCCCAGCGCAATCCCAACGTGCTGTTCGTCATCTATGACGATGCTGCCGGTGAGCACTTGACTCGGTATCTGAACCGGGAAAACCCGATCAACAAGGCGTTGTTGGAGAAGGGTAAAGGCGAGCGGGCGCTGGATAAGGTGCTGGACGCGGCAAAGAACGATCCGTCGGTGTATTACCTTGAAGCCTCGATCAACCCCAATGGGGTGGAAATCGGCAAAGTCTTGATGGGGGTTTCCACGGCGTCCGTTGAAGCCGACCTGAAGGCGCTGGACCAGCGCTTCTCGGCCTTGATCGCCAGCAGCGACCAATTGGTCGGTGACAGCCTCAAAGGGGCGGCGGCCGACAGCGCCACCGCCATGCGCGGTCGCCTGGCGTCGGCCCAGGCCACGGCCACGCAAATGCAGACCAACACCGCCAGCACCGTGCAGGACGCGGCGGGCACCCTGCGCTGGCGCATCGGCTTGGGTCTGGCGCTGGTGGGCTTCGGCGTGCTGGTGTTGCTGGCCGTGGTGCTGGGGCGTCGGGTGGTCAATCGCTTGAAGCTGCTGATCGCGGCCATGAATGACCTGGCGGCGGGCGAGGGTGACCTGACCAAGCGTGTGCAAATCAACAGCAAGGACGAAATCGGCGACATGGCCTCGGCGGTCAATCGCTTTGTGGATAAGTTGCAGCCCATTGTGCGTGAGGCGGGTGATGTGGCCCAGCGTACCGGTGTGGAAATCGGTGCGATGACCTTGCGCAACTCCGGTGCCGATGCGGCGGCCGGGATGCAGCGTGATGAAGTGGCCGAGAGCCTGCGTGCGCTGTCGCAAATGGCTGACGAGGCTCAATCGGAAAGCCAGGCGATGCAGGCGGCCCTGCAGCAAGTGGTGGAGATCCGCCAGGCCACCGATGAAAACACCCGCACTTCGACCAAGGTCAGCGGCTTGATCGAGGCTTTGGCCGGACAGGTCGATACCGGGGCGAAAGTGATCGAGCGGCTGGCGCAGCAGAGCGAACAGATTGAAGTGGTGCTGACCGTGATTCACGGCATCGCCGAGCAGACCAACTTGCTGGCCTTGAACGCGGCCATCGAGGCGGCGCGGGCCGGGGAAACCGGGCGCGGTTTTGCGGTGGTGGCGGATGAGGTGCGGGCGTTGGCGAGCAAGACCCAGAGCTCTACGGGCGACATCCAGGCGCATATCGTGGCCCTGCAGCAGGGCGCTCGCGAGGCGGTGGCTGCGATTGGCCAGGCCGGGCGCCAGGCCAATGAGGGTCTGTTGGTGCTGCGTGACAGCGCGCGCTTGCAGCAGTCGGTGCAGGCCTCTGTAGAGCAGGTGCATGCGGCCATTGGCCTGGCGACTCAGGCGGCGGCTCATCAGGCCCAGGGCGCGCAAGCGGTGCGTGGGCGGGTGGAGACCATTCATGCCCAGGCTGAGAAAGCGGCCCAGGCTGTGGTTGAGACCACGGCCAGTGGCAAGGTGCTGGATAGTTTGGCGGCGCAGTTGAAGGCGAGTTTGGGGCAGTTCAGGGCTTGATCGGGTTTCCACAGGCTTATACGCGACAAAGCCTGTGTGGGAGCGGGCTTGCTCGCGAAGACGGTGGCACATTCAGCATTGATGCAAGCAGACCTACCGCCATCGCGAGCAAGCTCGCTCCCGCAGGGATTGCAGTGGCCGCAATCTGTAGATCGTCACCGACCCAGTGTGGGAGCGAGCTTGCTCGCGATGGCGGCCTGACAGTCGACCGGGTTCTCCCGGTCGTACTCCGATCCAATTGTTCGCAATTTTCAGATAGCAGAAACGCAAAAACCCGCTTTCGCGGGTTTCTGTGAGGTTCAAGGCCGTGACCTTGAAGCTTGAATTGGTGCCCAGAAGAAGACTCGAACTTCCACGACCTTGCGGTCACCAGCACCTGAAGCTGGCGTGTCTACCAATTTCACCATCTGGGCAGCATCTTCAGCGTTGCCGCTGTTGATGTGGCGCACTATACGGAGCGCGTTTTGATCTGTAAACCCCTGTTTTTGTTTTAGTAATTGCCAAACGCAATTGCAGGGGGCAGAAATGCAAAAACCCGCTTTCGCGGGTTTTTGTTGAGCTGCCAGGCCGTTGACCTGTTGCTCGAAATTGGTGCCCAGAAGAAGACTCGAACTTCCACGACCTTGCGGTCACCAGCACCTGAAGCTGGCGTGTCTACCAATTTCACCATCTGGGCAGTATCGGCAACGTGTGTACGTCGTCGATGGCGCGCACTATACGGAGCGTGTTTTTAACTGTAAACCCCTCCGGAGAAAAAAACCGCTAAATTTCACGAGCGGTGCTTTCCGAGTGCTTCGAAGGCAGGTCAAATGACCCTGAAAACGCTATCGGATGCTTGAAATTTCCCGTTTCATTAAGCCTATGCCAAACTAACCCGCATATAGACAAGGTGAAAACTCTCTAATGGCCGATTGGCAGTCCCTCGATCCCGAGGCCGCTCGTGAAGCGGAAAAATATGAAAACCCTATTCCTAGCCGTGAACTGATCCTGGCGCATCTCGCCGATCGGGGTTCGCCTGCTAGCCGCGAGCAGTTGGTCGAAGAGTTCGGTCTGACCACCGAGGACCAACTCGAAGCCCTGCGCCGCCGTCTGCGCGCCATGGAGCGCGACGCTCAACTGATCTACACCCGACGCGGCACCTATGCGCCAGTGGACAAGCTCGACCTGATCCTGGGCCGCATCGCCGGTCACCGTGATGGCTTCGGCTTCCTGATCCCGGACGACGGCAGCGACGACCTGTTCATGAGCCCGGCGCAAATGCGCCTGGTGTTCGACGGCGACCGGGCCCTGGCCCGTGTGTCCGGCCTGGACCGTCGTGGTCGTCGCGAAGGCGTGATCGTCGAAGTGGTGTCCCGTGCCCATGAAAGCATCGTCGGCCGTTACTTCGAAGAAGGCGGTATCGGTTTTGTTGTGCCGGATAACCCGAAGGTTCAGCAGGAAGTGCTGATTACCCCGGGCCGTAATGGCGCCGCCAAGGTGGGTCAGTTCGTCGAGGTGAAAATCACCCACTGGCCTACAGCGCGCTTCCAGCCACAGGGCGATATCGTTGAAGTGGTCGGCAACTACATGGCGCCGGGCATGGAAATCGACGTTGCGCTGCGCACCTACGACATTCCTCACGTCTGGCCCGAGGCTGTGCTCAAGGAAGCCGCCAAGCTCAAGCCGGAAGTCGAAGAGAAAGATAAAGAAAAACGCATCGACCTGCGCCATCTGCCGTTCGTCACCATCGACGGCGAAGATGCCCGCGACTTCGACGATGCGGTCTACTGCGAAGCCAAGCCCGGCAAGCTGCGCCTGTTCTCCGGCGGTTGGAAGTTGTTCGTCGCGATTGCCGACGTGTCCAGCTACGTGAAGATCGGTTCGGCCCTGGATAACGAAGCCCAGGTGCGCGGCAACTCCGTGTATTTCCCTGAGCGCGTGATCCCGATGCTGCCTGAGCAGCTGTCCAACGGCCTGTGCTCGCTGAACCCGAAAGTCGACCGTTTGGCCATGGTGTGCGAGATGACCATCTCCAAAACCGGCGAAATGACCGACTACCAGTTCTACGAAGCGGTGATCCACTCCCAGGCGCGCCTGACCTACAACAAGGTCAGCACCATCCTGGAAACGCCGAAGACCAGTGAAGCCAAGGCGCTGCGTACCGAATACGCTGGCGTGGTACCGCATCTCAAGCAGCTGTACGCGCTGTACAAGGTGTTGCTGGGGGCCCGTCACGTGCGTGGCGCGATCGATTTTGAGACCCAGGAAACCCGGATTGTCTTCGGTTCCGAGCGCAAGATCGCCGCAATCACCCCGACGACCCGTAACGATGCGCACAAGCTGATCGAGGAGTGCATGCTGGCGGCCAACGTGGCCACTGCGGAATTCCTCAAGAAGCACGAGATTCCTGCGTTGTACCGCGTGCACGACGGCCCGCCGCCGGAGCGTCTGGAAAAACTGCGCGCCTTCCTCGGCGAGCTCGGCCTGTCCCTGCACAAAGGCAAGGACGGCCCGACGCCGAAGGACTACCAGGCACTGCTGGCCAGCATCAAGGACCGCCCGGATTACCATGTGATCCAGACGGTGATGTTGCGCTCCCTGAGTCAGGCGGTGTACAGCGCCGACAACCAGGGCCACTTCGGCCTGAATTACGAGGCGTACACCCACTTTACCTCGCCGATCCGCCGTTACCCGGACTTGCTCACGCACCGCGCGATCCGCAGCGTGATCCATTCCAAGCAGAACACCCCGCACGTCAAGCGCGCCGGTGCCATGACCATTCCGAAGGCGCGGATCTATCCGTACGACGAAGCGGCCCTGGAACAGTTGGGCGAACAGTGCTCCATGAGCGAACGCCGCGCCGACGAAGCCACCCGCGACGTGGTGAACTGGCTCAAGTGCGAGTTCATGAAAGACCGCGTGGGCGAGTCGTTCCCAGGCGTGATCACGGCGGTGACCGGCTTTGGTTTGTTTGTCGAACTGACCGACATCTACGTCGAGGGCTTGGTGCACGTCACCGCCTTGCCGGGTGATTACTACCACTTTGATCCTGTGCATCACCGCCTGGCGGGAGAGCGCACCGGTCGCAGCTTCCGTCTGGGCGACACCGTGGAAGTGCAGGTCATGCGCGTCGACCTCGATGAGCGCAAGATCGACTTCGGCATGTCCGACAAACCCGCTGAGGCACCGACTGGTCGTAAAAAGCGTGGCAGCGAGACCGCAGCGCCTGCGACCAAAGGTAGAGGTAAAGGTGCTCCTGCCAAAACCGCAGAGCCTGAGCCAGCCAAGGCCGGTCGCCGTTCGTCTGTCAAGGACAAGGCGCCCGAGGCCTACCGCCCCAGCGACGCAGCGGCGAAGAACGCCGAACTGCGCAAGAGCCGCGAGTTGAAGCAGCAGTTGCTCAACGAAGCCAAAAGCGGTGGTAAAGCGGCGTCTGGGGGAAAGTCCCACGGGGCGGAAAAGCCGTCGAGCAAGCCAAGCAAACACCGTAAAGGCCCGCCAAAAGCGGGTTCGGCCCCCGCGAAAAGCGGCGGGTCGCGCAAACCTAAGGCCAAGTCATGAGTCTGGAAAAAATCTACGGCGTGCACGCCGTAGAAGCACTGCTGCGTCACCACCCCAAACGTGTCAAGCAAGTGTGGTTGGCGGAAGGTCGCAGCGAGCCGCGTGTGCAAGCGCTGGTCGAGCTGGCCACCCAAAACAAGGTTGCCATCGGCCAGGCCGAGCGTCGTGAAATGGATGTGTGGGTCGAAGGCGTTCACCAGGGCGTCGTGGCCGAAGTCAGCCCGAGCCAGGTCTGGGGCGAGGCGATGCTCGACGAACTGCTCGATCGCACCGAAGGCGCCCCCCTGTTGTTGGTGCTGGACGGCGTCACCGACCCGCATAACCTGGGCGCCTGTCTGCGTTCGGCGGACGCCGCCGGTGCGTTGGCGGTCATCGTGCCTAAAGACAAGTCGGCGACGTTGACGCCGGTGGTGCGTAAAGTCGCTTGCGGCGCGGCTGAAGTGATCCCGTTGGTGGCGGTGACCAACCTGGCGCGCACCCTGGAAAAACTCCAGCAGCGTGGCCTGTGGGTGGTCGGCACGGCGGGCGAGGCCGAGGTCAGCATCTATGACCAGGACCTGACGGGCCCGACGATCCTGATCATGGGCGCCGAAGGCAAGGGCATGCGCCGCCTGACCCGCGAGCATTGCGACTATCTGGTCAAGCTGCCGATGGCTGGCAGCGTCAGCAGCCTCAACGTCTCGGTGGCCACCGGTGTGTGCCTGTTCGAAGCGCTGCGCCAGCGCAGCGTCAAGGCTGTCGCCAAAAAGCCCTGATCCAGACGCAAATCCATTGTGGGAGCGGGCTTGCTCGCGATGACGGTGTATCAGTGACAGCAATGTCGACTGGCATGCCGCTATCGCGAGCAAGCTCGCTCCCACATTGGTTTTGTGTGAGGAGCAGGGATTGGCGGTTGTTCAAATAATCGCCAATTGCCTTGCGCCGCCCTCGGCCCTTCTCTACAATTGCGCCCCTTGCTGTGATGGCAGGCACTTATGTGTCTAGCGTCCACAAGTCCATAAGTGTCATTCACTCCTTGTCTGACCGTTTTTGAGCGGCAGGCTACAACCCGTAAGGAGCATTCATGCGTCATTACGAAATCATCTTTTTGGTCCACCCGGATCAAAGCGAGCAAGTCGGCGGCATGGTTGAGCGTTACACCAAGCTGATCGAAGAAGACGGCGGCAAAATCCACCGTCTGGAAGATTGGGGCCGTCGTCAACTGGCCTACGCAATCAACAATGTTCACAAGGCTCACTACGTGATGCTGAACGTTGAGTGCACTGGCAAGGCCCTGGCCGAGCTGGAAGACAACTTCCGCTACAACGATGCAGTGATCCGTAACCTGGTCATCCGTCGCGAAGAAGCCGTCACCGGCCAATCCGAGATGCTCAAGGCTGAAGAAAACCGCAGTGAGCGCCGTGAGCGTCGCGACCGTCCTGAGCACTCTGACAGCGCCGATGGCGATGACAGCGATAGCGACAGCGACAACAGCGATAACGCTGACGAGTAATCCACGGACCTTTTAAGGAGCCAATCACATGGCACGTTTCTTCCGTCGTCGTAAATTCTGCCGCTTCACCGCTGAAGACGTGAAAGAGATCGATTACAAAGATCTCAACACTCTGAAAGCCTACGTATCCGAGACCGGCAAAATCGTTCCAAGCCGTATCACCGGTACCAAAGCTCGTTATCAGCGTCAGCTGGCCACCGCTATCAAGCGCGCCCGCTTCCTGGCCCTGCTGGCCTACACCGACAGCCACGGCCGCTGAGACCGGGCAGTCGACGAGTAGTAAGGGATTGAATGCATGCGCGCCTTAGCTGACTTCATCATGCGGGGACGTGTGCAGGCCACGCTGGTTGTGGCCGGATCCGCGGCATTGCCGCTGTTGTTCTGGTTGAGTGCCGCCGCTGGGTGCCTTGTGCTCCTGCGGCGCGGTTCGGACGCCTTGAGCGTCCTGGGTATCGGGTTGCTATCAGCGTTGGTGAGCTGGTACTTCCTGAAGGACCCGACAACACTCCTGGTGTTGCTCGGGGCTGGTGGCCTGGCGTTGGTTTTGCGCGCCGGTCATACCTGGAACCGCGTGCTGCTGTGCAGCGTGGCCGTGGGGTTGTTGTGTGCGGTGAGCCTGGGAACTGTCTTCAGTTCCTTCATCGAGTCACTGGCGCAGACGTTCGAACACGTCCTGCCGCTGGCGATGGGTGAGGTCTACGAGACATTCTCGGCAGACCAGAAGGCGTTTCTCACCGCCCTGAGCGCTCCGCTGATGATCATTTCGATAGCGTCTTCGCTGCAGATCTTTAGCGTGCTGTGCCTGATTCTTGGGCGCTATTGGCAGGCGTCGTTGTATAACCCCGGTGGTTTCGGTCGCGAGTTTCGCGCCATCCGATTCCCCAAGAGCGTGGCGCTGTCACTGCTGGCCGTCATGTGTGTGGCTCCGTTTTTCGGGCTGCATGCACTGATCCTGTTGCCGCTGTGCAGTGTACCGCTGGTCTTCGCCGGCCTGGCCCTGATTCATGGGCTGGTGGCGCAGAAGCGACTGGCCACGTTCTGGCTGGTGGGGATATACGTGACGTTGTTGCCTTTCATGCACTTGCTCGGTCCGTTGCTCGTGGTCTTGGCCATCGTCGACAGCCTGATTGATTTTCGCGGTCGTATGGCGCCGAAAGACGCCGACAACGCGAACGGTGAAGGTTAAAAGTTAGAGGATTTTCACATGCAACTGATCCTTCTGGAAAAAATCGCCAACCTGGGCAACCTGGGCGACAAAGTAAACGTTAAGGCCGGCTACGGTCGTAACTACCTGCTGCCTTTCGGCAAAGCCACCGCTGCGACCGCTGCCAACCTGGCTGCGTTCGAAGAGCGTCGCGCTGAGCTGGAAAAAGCCGCCGCAGACCGTAAGGCATCGGCTGAAAGCCGTGCTGCCCAACTGGCCGAGCTGGAAGTGACCATCACTGCCACCGCTGGCGACGAAGGCAAGCTGTTCGGTTCGATCGGTACTCACGACATCGCTGACGCACTGACCGCCTCCGGCGTTGAAGTGGCGAAAAGCGAAGTTCGTCTGCCGAACGGCACCATCCGCAACGTAGGCGAATTCGACGTAGCCGTGCACCTGCACGCCGAAGTTGAAGCCACCGTACGCGTTGTCGTGGTAGCAGCCTAAGCAACACCTGTCGGCTGGCACCCTCGGGTGCTTGCCGGTAACATCGGGCACGATCCTGTTTACAGGTCGTGCCCTTTGTCTTTCTGCAATTGCTGAATTTCATAACCAGACGTGGCCATGAACGAAATCACCGCTCCCGAGCAATATGATCTGCAAACCGCTGCCCTGAAGGTGCCTCCGCATTCCATCGAGGCCGAACAGGCCGTACTCGGTGGCCTGATGCTGGACAACAACGCCTGGGAACGCGTGCTCGATCAAGTCTCCGACGGCGATTTCTACCGGCATGACCACCGCCTGATTTTTCGTGCGATCGCCCGTCTGGCCGATCAGAACATGCCGATCGACGTCGTCACCCTGGCCGAGCAACTGGACAAGGAAGGGCAGACGTCACAGGTCGGCGGCCTCGGTTACCTGGGCGAGCTGGCGAAAAACACGCCGTCGGTCGCCAACATCAAGGCCTATGCCCAGATCGTCCGCGAGCGGGCAACCTTGCGCCAGTTGATTGGCATCAGCACCGAGATCGCCGACAGCGCCTTCAACCCGGAAGGCCGCACCGCCGCCGAGATCCTTGACGAAGCCGAACGGCAAATCTTCCAGATCGCCGAGGCCCGGCCGAAAACCGGCGGCCCGGTGAGCGTCAACGACCTGTTGACCAAGGCCATCGACCGCATCGACACCTTGTTCAACACCGACAACGCCATCACCGGCCTGTCCACCGGCTACACCGACCTCGACGAGAAGACCAGCGGCCTGCAGCCGTCCGACCTGATCATCGTCGCCGGCCGTCCGTCCATGGGTAAGACCACCTTTGCGATGAACCTGGTGGAAAACGCCGTGCTGCGCAGCGACAAGGCCGTGCTGGTGTACTCCCTCGAGATGCCAGGCGAATCGCTGATCATGCGTATGCTCTCGTCCCTGGGGCGTATCGACCAGACCAAGGTCCGTTCCGGCCAGCTGGAAGACGACGACTGGCCGCGCCTCACCTCGGCGGTCAACCTGCTCAACGACCGCAAGCTGTTCATCGATGACACGGCGGGTATCAGTCCGTCGGAAATGCGCGCCCGAACCCGTCGCCTGGTGCGTGAGCACGGCGATATCGCGCTGATCATGATCGACTACCTGCAGTTGATGCAGATTCCCGGTTCCAGCGGCGACAACCGGACCAACGAGATTTCCGAAATCTCCCGTTCCCTCAAGGCCCTGGCCAAGGAATTCAACTGCCCGGTGGTGGCGCTTTCCCAGTTGAACCGTTCCCTGGAGCAGCGCCCCAACAAGCGTCCGGTGAACTCCGACTTGCGGGAATCCGGAGCGATCGAGCAGGACGCCGACGTCATCATGTTCGTGTACCGTGACGAGGTGTACCACCCCGAGACGGAACACAAGGGCATCGCCGAAATCATCATCGGCAAGCAGCGGAACGGCCCGATCGGTTTCATTCGCCTGGCGTTCATCGGTAAATACACCCGATTCGAGAACCTGGCGCCGGGTAGCTACAATTTTGATGATGACGAGTAACCTGTTCGGCATCTATTGAGGCGGGCCCTTTTCCAGAAGATTGCACTTCTCCTGTGGGAGCGAGCTTGCTCGCGATAGCGGTGCAACTGTCAGCACATGCATTGAATGGGCTGGCCCCTTCGCGAGCAAGCTCGCTCCCACATTTGATATGCGGTGCGCCGCCGATTTCCGACCATAGCCGTCGGAATTGGTCAAAATTTGTGCTATATTCCGCGCCCGCGATTTTTCATCCTTTATACCGGTCATCGACATGCAAGCAGCCAAGCCGTTATTTGACTATCCCAAGTACTGGGCCGAATGTTTCGGTCCGGCGCCGTTCCTGCCCATGAGCAGGGAGGAGATGGATCAGCTCGGCTGGGATTCGTGCGACATCATCATCGTGACCGGTGATGCCTACGTCGATCACCCGTCGTTCGGCATGGCGATCATCGGCCGTTTGCTGGAAGCCCAGGGCTTTCGTGTCGGGATCATTGCCCAGCCGAACTGGCAGTCCAAAGACGACTTCATGAAGCTCGGCGAGCCCAACCTGTTTTTCGGCGTCGCGGCCGGCAACATGGACTCGATGATCAACCGCTACACCGCTGACAAGAAAATTCGCTCCGATGACGCCTACACCCCGGGCGGCATGGCGGGCAAGCGGCCGGACCGTGCGAGCCTGGTCTACAGCCAGCGCTGCAAGGAAGCCTACAAGCACGTACCGATCGTGCTCGGCGGCATCGAAGCCTCCCTGCGCCGCATCGCCCATTACGATTACTGGCAGGACCGGGTGCGCAACTCGATCCTGATCGACGCCTGCGCCGACATCCTGCTCTACGGCAACGCCGAGCGGGCGATTGTCGAAGTCGCCCAGCGCCTGTCCTACGGCCACAAGATCGAAGACATCACCGACGTACGCGGCACCGCCTTTATCCGTCGTGACACACCGCAGGGCTGGTACGAAGTCGACTCCACGCGCATCGACCGTCCGGGCAAGATCGACAAGATCATCAACCCGTACGTGAATACCCAGGACACCGCTGCTTGTGCCATCGAGCAGGAAAAAGGTCCGGTTGAGGATCCGAGCGAAGCCAAGGTCGTGCAGATCCTGGCGAGCCCGAAAATGACCCGCGACAAGACCGTGATTCGCCTGCCCTCGGTGGAAAAGGTCCGTGGCGATGCGGTGCTTTACGCCCACGCCAACCGCGTGTTGCACTTGGAAACCAACCCGGGCAACGCCCGCGCCCTGGTTCAGAAGCACGGCGAAGTCGACGTCTGGTTCAACCCGCCGCCCATTCCGATGACCACCGAGGAAATGGACTACGTGTTCGGCATGCCTTACGCACGTGTTCCCCATCCGGCGTACGGCAAGGAGAAAATTCCAGCCTACGAGATGATCCGTTTCTCGGTGAACATCATGCGCGGCTGCTTTGGTGGCTGCACCTTCTGCTCGATCACCGAGCACGAAGGCCGGATCATCCAGAACCGTTCCGAAGAGTCGATCATCCGCGAGATCGAAGAGATCCGCGACAAGGTCCCGGGCTTCACCGGGGTCATTTCCGACCTCGGCGGCCCGACCGCGAACATGTATCGCATTGCCTGCAAGAGCCCGGAAATCGAATCCGCGTGCCGCAAGCCGTCCTGCGTGTTCCCCGGCATCTGCCCGAACCTGAACACCGACCATTCTTCGCTGATCCAGCTGTACCGCAGCGCCCGGGCCTTGCCTGGGGTGAAAAAGATCCTGATTGCCTCTGGTCTGCGTTACGACCTGGCGGTCGAGTCACCGGAATACGTCAAGGAGCTGGTGACCCACCACGTGGGCGGTTACCTGAAGATCGCTCCGGAGCACACCGAGGAAGGCCCGCTCAACCAGATGATGAAGCCGGGCATCGGCAGCTATGACAAATTCAAGCGGATGTTCGAGAAGTACACCAAGGAAGCCGGGAAAGAGCAGTACCTGATTCCGTACTTCATCGCGGCCCACCCGGGCACCACCGACGAAGACATGATGAACCTGGCACTGTGGCTCAAGGGCAACGGTTTTCGGGCCGACCAGGTGCAGGCGTTCTATCCGTCGCCGATGGCCACCGCCACGGCCATGTACCACTCGGGCAAGAACCCGCTGCGCAAGGTCACCTACAAGAGCGATGCGGTGACCATCGTCAAGAGCGAGGAGCAACGCCGCCTGCACAAGGCCTTCCTGCGGTATCACGACCCCAAGGGCTGGCCGATGCTGCGCGAAGCGTTGACCCGCATGGGCCGCGCCGACCTGATCGGGCCGGGCAAGAACCAGTTGATTCCGTTGCACCAGCCGGCCACCGACAGCTACCAGAGCGCCCGACGCAAGAACTCGACGCCAGCCGGCAGCCATAAAGTGGGCAAGGAAACCACCAAGATTCTGACCCAGCACACCGGCCTGCCACCGCGGGCCAGCGACGGCGGCAATCCGTGGGACAAGCGCGAGCAGGCCAAGGCCGCGGCATTCGCCCGCAACCAGCAGGCCGCCAAGGAACGCAAGGACGCCGCCAAGGGCAAGGGACCGAAACCGGCGCGCAAGCCTGTCGTGCCACGCTGATCCTTGAGCGACAACGTAAAACGCCAGCCTTAAGTGCTGGCGTTTTGCTTTCTAGCGACGGTGCTCGCCGTTTGTTATCGTGGCGACCGCCATATTCAGCTTCTGTATCTGTCAGGTCGGCCGCCCCATTGTGGCGAGGGGATTTATCCCCGCTGGGCTGCGCAGCAGCCCCAAAAAAGGCTCGCCACAATTAGCCTGAACCACCGAGGTGGCAGCTTTTTAGGGCTGCTTCGCAACCCAGCGGGGATAAATCCCCTCGCCACAGGGTTCAGTGTAGATAAAAGTCTCACTTTCCGATTCTCAAGGACGATTCATATGAGCAGCGCTACAACGGGCATCGGCATGGACCTGAGCTTCTCCCAGTTCATGGCCCGCAAACGCATCGAAAGCCAGATCAACCTGCCGCGCCTGTTTGCTGCTATTGACGCCGATCCTGGCATCGCCGGGGCGGGTGTGGTGTATGTCGATTCCGAATACAACGTCGTGACCCTGCGCGAGTTCAAGCCGATTTGCAGCATCGCGCCCAAGCGCATCATTCTGCGCGAGGCGAAAAAATACATCGCGCCGCAGCAGTTCATCGATCAGGTCAAAAGCAGCCCCCGCGAGTCCAAGCTCGGGCTTGAAGCAACCAACGCCGGCTTGTCCTGTGTCGCCGCGGTGATTGGTTGGGTGGTGGTGTTCAGCGGCAGCGTCGCGGTGCCCTTTACGGCAGGGGCAAGTGCCTTTGTCGTTGCCCTGGGCGCCGCTGCCGCGACGGCCAGCACCGCGCAATGCGTCATTGGCGGGATGCGGGTGGCCAATGAGCTGACCAATCCGACCGGCAACGATGAGATGAACGACGCCGACTGGTACAACATTGTGTCGCCGATCCTTGACGGGGTTTCCCTGGTGGGGGTCGGTGGCTCGGCCCTGACGACTGTTCGGCTGCTCAAGGCCAACAAAGCGGCCGGCACGGGAAAGAGTTGGTATCAGTTGCTCAAGGGCCTGAATCGGCAAGAGCGCAGCAAACTGACCAAGGAGCTGTTGACGCTGAAGGACCCGAGCCTGACCGCCAAGTTACTCAAGCTGCAGCAACGCGCGGGGGCCCTGCCCAAACGTTACTCTTCAGCTGAAATCAGGCACGCGACGCTGACGCAAATAAAGGACTCCCTTGGGGGCGCGCTGGGGATCATTGGCAGTTATACCGGCGAGGGCGCCGTGAAGACCGTTGCCGTCGGCCTGTATGAGGAGTTCACGGAATGATCGGTGGCGGATCGCTGAAGGCCTTTCTCGCCCGCTATTTCCCGGTGTTCATGGGGACGATCCTGCTGGGCTGCTTTTCCGGGTCCACGCTGCTTGTGTTGGCCGGGGCCACGTATTGGCGTGCCCTGGAGCCGTCAGCCAGGACCGACTATGTCGGGCTCGGCACCTTGGCCTTGGTGCTCGTCCTGGTCCTGGGCAACCTCTTGATCGCTCGCGGGCGCGCCTGGGCGGTCTGGTGGGTGGCGGGGTATTTCCTGGCCTGTCTGGCGGCGGTGCTGCCGACGTTCGCGTATCGACCGCATCAGGGCGTGTATCTCTTCGCGGTGCTGTTGCCGCTGCTGGGGCTGTTACTGCTCAACAGCAAGCGCCACCGGGAAATGCGCAGCAAACTCGTCGACATCCGCCGCCAACGCGCGCTGATCATCCAGGCCGCCAAGGCCTCGCGCCCGCGTCGCTGAGTCGATTCGCGCCGCATTTATGTGCATTCCTTTACAGATGAATACGGGCATCGCGCGTTTTTAGTGCTCTACTGGCTTGAGTAGACAAAGAAAGTGTCCGGCCTGCCTGCATGGCATAAGTCTTGCGCCGCTTTCGATACCGCCCAGGCTCGCAGGAGGCACGTCGTGTCGATCCATGTCGCATTGCATCACGTCACGCATTACCGCTACGACCGCGCCGTCGAACTCGGACCGCAGATCGTTCGCCTGCGCCCGGCGGCCCACAGCCGCACGCGGATTCTTTCCTATGCGCTGAAGGTTTCGCCGGAGCAGCATTTCATCAACTGGCAGCAGGATCCCCAGGGCAATTACCTGGCGCGGTTGGTGTTTCCCGAGAAAACCCGGGAGCTGCGGATCGAAGTCGATCTGCTGGCGGAAATGGCGGTGTTCAATCCGTTCGACTTCTTTCTCGAGCCCTACGCCGAGAAGATTCCCTTCGCCTACGCGACTGACGAACGCAAGGAACTGGCGCCTTACCTGGAAACCCTGCCACTGACGCCGAGGTTCCAGGCCTATCTGGACGGCATCGACCGCACGCCGTTGCCAGCGGTGGATTTCCTGGTGGCGCTCAACCAGCGTCTGAGCGAAGACATCAACTACCTGATTCGCATGGAACCCGGCGTGCAGACCCCGGAGCATACCCTTGAGCACGCGTCCGGCTCGTGCCGCGACTCAGCCTGGTTGTTGGTGCAGTTGTTGCGCAACCTTGGTCTGGCCGCGCGGTTTGTCTCCGGTTACCTGATCCAACTGACCGCCGACGTGAAGAGCCTCGATGGCCCGTCCGGCACCGACGTCGATTTCACTGACTTGCATGCCTGGTGCGAGGTCTACCTGCCCGGTGCCGGCTGGATCGGCCTGGATGCGACCTCCGGGTTGTTCGCCGGTGAAGGCCACATCCCATTGGCCTGTAGTCCCGATCCATCCTCGGCGGCACCGATCAGTGGCTTGGTGGAGCCTTGCGAGTGTGAGTTCAGCCACGAAATGTCCGTCGAGCGGGTCTGGGAAGCGCCGCGGGTGACCAAGCCTTACACCGACGCGCAATGGCTGGCGATCCAGGCCCTGGGACGGCAGATCGATGCCGACCTGCTGGAGGGCGATGTGCGCCTGACCATGGGCGGCGAACCAACCTTTGTCTCCATCGATGACCCGGACGGCGCCGAGTGGAACACCGCGGCACTGGGGCCGGACAAGCGCCGACTCTCCGCCGAGCTGTTCCAGCGCATGCGCAATCACTATGCGCCCAATGGGCTGGTGCATTTCGGCCAGGGCAAGTGGTACCCCGGCGAGCAACTGCCGCGCTGGTCGCTCAACTGCTATTGGCGGCGCGACGGAGTGCCGATCTGGCACAACAGTGCGTTGATCGCTGACGAGCAGGACGATTACGGCGCTGATGGCGAACTGGCCGGACGCTTCCTGGCGAGTGTCGCCGAGCGTTTGAAGATTCCTACGCGGTTCGTGTTTCCGGCCTACGAAGACAACTTCTATTACCTCTGGCGCGAAGGAGCATTGCCTTCCAACGTCACGGCCGAGGACCCACGCCTGGAGGACGCCTTGGAGCGTGCGCGGTTGCGCAAGGTCTTCAGCCAGGGCCTGGACAAGGTCATCGGCCAGGTCCTGCCATTGGCTCGCACCGCCAAGGGCGATCAATGGCAAAGCGGTCGCTGGTACCTGCGCGACAGTCACTGCCGCCTGGTGCCGGGGGATTCGCCCCTGGGTTATCGCTTGCCGCTGGCGTCCCAGCCTTGGGTTACTGCGGCCGAGTACCCGTTCATCCACCCCACCGACCCGAACCAGGACTTGCCCGAGCTGCCCGGCACCGAGCAACTGGCGCGTCACGGCGAGCCGGCCGCCGAGCCGGAGCGTGTCCCGGAGATCGACAAATCCGCCGACTGGCTGACCCGCACCGCCTTTTGTGCCGAGGCCCGCGAAGGCCGGCTCTATCTGTTCATGCCGCCGTTGGAGCGGGTCGAGGATTATCTGGAGCTGGTCAGCGCCATTGAGGCCACCGCTGAGGAACTGCACTGTCCGGTGCTGTTGGAAGGCTACGAGCCGCCGAGCGACCCGCGCCTGAGCAATTTCCGCATCACCCCCGACCCCGGTGTGATCGAGGTCAATGTACAACCCTCGGCGACCTGGGATGAATTGGTCGAGCGCACTGAATTTTTATACGAGGAAGCGCGCCAGACCCGACTGACCACCGAGAAATTCATGATCGATGGCCGCCACACCGGCACGGGCGGCGGCAACCATTTCGTCCTGGGTGGCGCGACGCCGGCCGACTCGCCGTTCCTGCGACGTCCCGACCTGCTGCGCAGCCTGATCAGTTACTGGCATAACCACCCGTCGTTGTCCTACCTGTTTTCCGGGTTGTTCATCGGCCCGACCTCCCAGGCGCCCCGCGTGGACGAGGCGCGCAACGACGCGTTGTACGAGCTGGAAATCGCATTCGCGCAAATGCCGCAGCCGGGCGAGGAATGTCCGCCGTGGTTGGTCGACCGCTTGCTGCGCAACCTGCTGATCGACGTGACCGGCAATACGCACCGCGCCGAATTCTGCATCGACAAGCTCTATTCGCCGGACGGCGCCACCGGGCGTCTCGGCCTGTTGGAGTTGCGTGCCTTCGAGATGCCGCCCCACGCCCGCATGAGCCTGGCCCAGCAATTACTGCTGCGGGCGCTGGTGGCGCGGTTCTGGCGTGAGCCCTATGCGCCGGCGAAATTGGCGCGCTGGGGTACTGAACTGCATGACCGTTTCCTGTTGCCGCACTTTATCGAGCAGGATTTTGCTGACGTCATCCATGAGCTGAACGCCGCCGGCTATCCTCTGCGGGCCGAGTGGTTCGCCGCGCACCTGGAGTTTCGTTTTCCCAAGGTGGGTGACTACGCGGTCAGTGGTATCGAGCTGCAATTGCGCCAAGCCCTCGAGCCTTGGCATGTGCTGGGGGAGGAGGGCGCGGTGGGCGGCACGGTGCGTTATGTGGATTCCTCCCTGGAGCGCTTGCAGGTCAAGCTCAGCGGCCTGGCGCCGCAACGCTACCTGCTGACCTGCAATGGCGTGCCGGTGCCGTTGCAACCGACGGGGCGGGTCGGCGAATTCGTTGCCGGCGTGCGTTTCCGCGCCTGGCAACCGGCCAACTGCCTGCAACCGACCATCCCGGTGCATGCGCCGCTGGTCTTCGACTTGCTCGACACCTGGATGCAACGTTCCGTGGGCGGTTGCCAGTATCACGTGGCCCATCCGGGCGGGCGCAACTATGACAGCCTGCCGGTGAATGCCAACGAGGCCGAGAGCCGGCGCATGGCGCGCTTCTTCCGCCTCGGGCACACGCCGGGGAAACTGCCGATACCCAGCCTGGCAGTGGATGACGAGTTTCCCCTCACGCTGGATCTGCGACGTTTTCAGGGTGCCTCAAAAGAATAAATAACCCCGTGGCGAGGGAGCTTGCTCCCGCTGGGCTGCGCAGCGGCCCCAAGATTTCGCGGTCGCTGCGCAACCGAGCGGGAGCAAGCTCCCTCGCCACGATGATTGCAGTCTGAAAACCCAGGCCGGATCCAACACAAACACACCTATCCGGGCGTCATGCGCTTGCGCTAGTCTCACCTTTCATTGCTGTCTGCCGAGCTTTCCATGCCTGACCTGCTTGACCGTTACCCGCTGACGACGGGCACCTATCACGAATTGCTGGACGACAGCGGTGCGGTACGTACGCACTGGCGGCGGCTGTTCGACCAGTTGCAGCGCAGCACGCCGGCCCAATTGCTCCAGCGCCAGGCCCTGCTGGCCCGGCAGATCCAGGAAAACGGCGTGACCTACAACGTCTACGCCGATCCGAAAGGCGCCGACCGGCCGTGGGAACTGGACCTGCTGCCCCATGTGATCGACCCGCAGGAATGGAAGCATCTGTCAGCCGGGATCGCCCAGCGTGCGCGGCTGCTCAATGCGGTGCTGGCCGACCTGTACGGGCCGCAGCGACTGGTCAGCGAAGGGCTGTTGCCGGCGGAGCTGGTGTTCGGGCACAACAATTTCCTCTGGCCCTGCCAGGGCATCGCGCCGCCGGACGGCAGTTTCCTGCACTTGTATGCGGTGGATCTGGCGCGCACGCCCGATGGCCGCTGGTGGGTCACGGCGGACCGGACCCAGGCGCCTTCGGGGGCCGGGTACGCGCTGGAAAATCGCATGATCGTTTCCCGCGCCTTTCCCGATTTGTATCGCGACCTCAAGGTTCGGCACCTGTCCGGATTTTTCCGCACCTTGCAGGAAACCCTGGCGCGACAGGCTCCCAGCGACGGTGAGTCGCCGCTGGTGGTGCTGTTGACGCCGGGGCGGTTCAACGAAAGCTATTTCGAACACCTTTACCTGGCGCGCCAGTTGGGCTATCCGCTGGTGGAAGGCGGCGACCTGACCGTTCGCGATGCCACGGTCTACCTCAAGACCCTCAGCGGCCTGCGCCGGGTCCACGCCATCATGCGCCGGCTCGACGACGATTTCTGCGATCCTCTGGAGTTGCGCACCGATTCGGCCCTCGGCGTGCCGGGGTTGCTCGAAGCGGTGCGCCAGGGCCGGGTGCTGGTGGCCAATGCCTTGGGCAGTGGCGTGCTGGAGTCGCCGGGCCTGCTGGGGTTCCTGCCGAAGATCAACCAGTACCTGTTCGGCGAAGAACTGCTGCTGCCGTCCATCGCCACCTGGTGGTGCGGTGAGCCGCCAGTGCTGGCCCAGGCCCTGGAAAAACTGCCGCAGTTGTTGATCAAGCCGGCGTTTCCGTCCCAGAGTTTCAGCCCGGTGTTCGGTCGCGACCTGAGCGAGGCGCAGCGCGGGCAACTGGCGGCGCGCATGCAGGCACGGCCCTATGCCTATGTCGCCCAGGAACTGGCGCAACTGTCCCAGGCACCGGTCTGGCAGGCCGAGGATGGGCAAATCCAGCCGCGGGCAATCGGTATGCGCATGTATGCCGTGTCCGGCAAGGATGATTATCGGGTGTTGCCGGGTGGCCTGACCCGCGTGGCCGCCGAGGCCGACGCCGAAGTGGTGTCGATGCAGCGCGGTGGCGCCAGCAAGGACACCTGGGTGCTGGGGGAGCAGGCGCCCGGCAGTGAACAATGGAAGGCCCAGCGAACCGTGGGGGTCCATGATCTGGTTCGACGTGATCCATACCTGCCGTCGCGGGTGGTGGAAAACCTGTTCTGGTTCGGCCGCTACTGCGAGCGTTGCGATGGCAGCGCGCGGTTGCTGCGGATCATGCTGGCGCGTTATGTCGATGGCGATGATCCACTGGCCTTGCAGTCGGCGGTGGCCTTGGGCGAAAGCCTGATGCTGCTGCCCGAAGAGGGCGAGTTGCCCGAGCGTTTGCTGGCGGCACTGCTGGGGGACGACTGGTCGTTCAGCCTGCGTTCCAACCTGCAGCGCTTGCAATGGGCCGCCTCGCAGGTGCGCGGCAAGCTGTCCCGGGAGAACTGGCAGGCGCTGGTGGAATTGCAGCGCGAAGCCATGGAGCTGGAAACCGAGGAAGCGGATTTCGGCGAGTTGTTGGATTTCCTCAATCGGCTGGTGATGTCCCTGGCGGCGTTGTCCGGATTCGCCTTGGACGACATGACCCGCGATGAAGGCTGGCGCTTTTTGATGATCGGTCGGCGCCTGGAGCGCCTGCAATTTCTCAGCAGCAGCCTGGCGGCGTTCCTGCGCAGCGACGCGGTGTTCGATCAGGCCGGGCTGGAGTGGTTGCTTGAACTGGGCAATAGCAGCATCACCTACCGCTCGCGCTATTTGGCGGTGGCCCAGTTGATCCCGGTGCTGGACTTGCTGCTGCTGGATGAACAGAACCCCCACGCGGTGCTCTTCCAATTGAAGCTGGTGGCCCGCACCCTCAAGCGCTTGAACGATGATTTTGCCGCGCCCAAGGAAACCGCCTTGCCGGAGCTGGTCGTGCGCCTGTCACGCTTTGACCTGCGTTGCCTGGAAAACCCCTTGTTCGGTGAGGCCAGCCTGCGCGCGGCACTCGATGGGCTGGCCGACCTGTTGCAGGAAGTGGCTGACGCCAGCGGCCAGGTGTCCGATCGCCTGGCCTTGCGTCATTTCGCCCACGTCGATGACGTCAGCCAACGCACGGTGTCCGTCTGATGAACGCTCGTTACCAGATCCTCCACGACACCCATTACCACTACGACAGCCCGGTGTCCCTGGCCCAGCAGCTCGCTCATCTGTGGCCACGGGCCTGTGACTGGCAGCGTTGCACCGAACAGCAACTGTTGATCAGCCCGGAACCGACGACCCGCCGCGATGAACAGGATGTGTTCGGCAACCCACTGACCCGCCTGGCCTTTGAGCGACCCCATGACGAGTTGCTGGTCAATGCCCGCCTGAGCGTCGAGGTGCTGGCCCGCCCCGAGCTGGATTTCAGCCTGTCCCCGGCCTGGGAGTCGACCTGCAACGCGCTGACCTACAGTGGCCGGCCACTGGCGGCGCCATTGCTGGAGGCGTGCCGCTACCGTTTCGAGTCACCGTATGTGCACCTCAAGCGCAGCTTCGTCGAGTTTTCCGAAAGCTGCTTCCCGCCGGGGCGACCGTTGATGGTCGGTGTCCGAGCGCTGATGGAGAAGATCTTCGAGGAATTCACCTTCGATGCCGAGGCGACCCAGGTGGCGACGCCGCTGGTAGAGGTGCTGGAGCGGCGACGGGGCGTGTGCCAGGACTTTGCCCACCTGATGCTGGCTTGCGTGCGCTCTCGCGGCCTGGCGGCGCGTTACGTCAGCGGCTACCTGCTGACCCAGCCGCCGCCCGGCCAACCACGGCTGATTGGCGCCGATGCGTCCCACGCCTGGGTCTCGGTGTATTGCCCGGTGTTGGGATGGGTGGACTTCGACCCGACCAACAATGTCCAGCCGGCCCTGGAACACATCACCCTGGCCTGGGGCCGGGATTTTTCCGATGTGTCACCGTTGCGCGGGGTGATCCTGGGCGGCGGTGCCCATGATCCTGAAGTGCGGGTGACGGTGATGCCGTTGGAATCATGAACGCTGTGTGAAAAATGTGGAAGCGAGCCTGTGGGAGCCGAGCTTGCTCGCGATGAACGATGACGCGGTTTTGCAGTTGAACCGTGTCGCCCTCATCGCGAGCAAGCTCGGCTCCCACAGGGTTAGGCTCCCACAGGTTGTGTGTCTTATGGATGAGGAGGTTTCCCCATGTTCCCGGTATCCATCAAAGGTGTACTGCAATCCCCCGAAGGCCTGATCGTGCTGATGCTCAACGAGCGCGATGAATGGGAATTGCCCGGCGGACGAATCGAGCTGGGCGAAACGGCGCCGCAATGCCTGGCGCGGGAAATTGCCGAGGAGCTGGCGGTTGAGGTGAGCGTGGGGGCGCCGCTGGATTCGTACTTGTTCGAAGTCATTCCCGGCAAGCACGTCTTCATCTCCACGTACCGCTGCCAGTTGCTGGGCGGTTTCGTGCCGACCATCAGTCATGAGCACAAGGAGATCGGCCTGTTCGCGCCGGACCAATTGCCGGTGAACCTGCCTGCGGGTTATCGCCAGTCGATTATCAACGCGCTGGGATTGTAAGGGTCGGCAGCGGGGCTGCCGGCCCTGGTCACAGAACCGGGGGGCCGGATCGGATCATCGGGCCCTGGGGGTATCAGGCGTCGGGAGCCTGATCTTTCGGTGCATCAACATCATCTTCTGCTGCTACTTCGCCTTCGGTATCCGGGGTCAGTGCGGCTTCTTCTTCAGCTGTGGCTTTCTTGCGCTGCAGCTTTTCCTCTTTCTTCTGCTCCTTGGCCAAGTCTCTCTGACGTTTGGCGAAGGAATAATTGGGTTTGGCCATGGGCGATCCTCTGGGGTCGAAGGTGAGGTTGAGCGGCGCATATTCTGCCCTGTATCGGGGCCGAGCCGTTAGCTGGGTTTTTGTTCGGCCCATTTTGGTTGCACGGACGGTTGCCATTCGTTCAGGGCATCGAGCAGGTTCTGCGCGGATTCGCTCACTTGCAGCATGTCACGATGGGGCGCGCGGACGAAGCCTTCGCCGACGATATGATCGAGAAAAGCGGTGAGCTTGCTGTAGAAACCGTTTACTTCCAGCAGCCCCAGCGGTTTGCCGTGGTAGCCGAGCTGGCCCCAGGTCCAGACTTCGAACAACTCCTCCAGCGTGCCGAGGCCGCCGGGCAGGGCGATGAAGGCGTCGCTGAGTTCAGCCATGCGCGCCTTGCGGGCGTGCATGCCGTCCACCACTTCCAGACGGGTCAGACCGCTGTGGCCGATTTCCTTATCCTTCAGGCTTTGCGGGATGATGCCGATGACTTCGCCGCCAGCCGCCAGGGCCGCGTCGGCGACGACACCCATCAGGCCGACGGCGCCGCCGCCGTAGACCAGGGTCAATTTTCGTTCAGCCAACGCCTGCCCGAGGGCCTGCGCCGCTTCACGATACGCTGGGTCGGTGCCAGTGCTGGCGCCGCAAAATACACAAACAGACGCGATGGACATGCTTTACTCCGTGGTCAGTCACCGCTCCAGAGTAAAGCCTGGCCTAGGCTGCGCAAAGGACTTAAACCTCGCGCTGGGGTTTTTCATAGGTGCCACTGGCGCCACAGGCGTAGGCGGCGAGCAAACTGCACAACAGGCTATTGAGGTTCATGACGATCGCTCCAGGAGGTGATGGGGCTGATCATAGGGGCGCGTCATACTTATGGCTGGTTGATTATGTCCATCAGGCTGATAGCCTTAAGTTGTATACAATCTTTGACTCAGGTCATAGGAACTTGTCTCAAATTCAGGCAGTCTTCCCCTTTGACGGATTTTTGTTAACCATGCCTTGGAGATTCACGATGTTTGCCAAACTTGTTGCAGTATCCCTGTTGACGCTGGCCAGCAGCCAACTGATGGCAGCGGAGTGCAAGACCACCATCGACTCGACTGACCAGATGTCCTTCAATACCAAGGCCATCGAGATCGACAAGAGTTGCAAGACGTTCACCGTTGAGCTGACGCACTCGGGCAGCCTGCCGAAAAACGTCATGGGCCATAACTGGGTGCTGAGCAAAGAGGCTGACATGCAGCCGATCGCCACCGATGGCCTGGCCGCTGGTATCGACAAGAACTACTTGAAAGAAGGTGATGCTCGCATCATCGCCCATACCAAACTCATTGGTGCCAAGGAAACCGACTCGGTGACCTTCGATGTGTCGAAACTCAGTGCTTCCGAGAAGTACGGCTTCTTCTGCTCGTTCCCGGGCCATATCTCGATGATGAAAGGCACTGTTACCCTGAAGTGATCCGTTTCAGGCACAAAAAAAGCGGCGCTTCTTTCAGAAATGGGAAGCGCCGTTTTTTTTAGAAAGCTCGGCTTTGGTGTGTATATCCGTTTTTGCGTAACGGCGGCTTAGGGTTCCGCTCTTACAGCGGGTCACTTTTGAAGAGCGCAAAAGTAACCAAAACGCTCTTGCCCCACCACTCGGTGCCTCGCTTAGGCTCGGCATGCCTGAACGAAGGCATTGCTCCGTGGGCCGCCGCGAAGGGCCATCCATGGCCCAGCGCGGCTATCCCGGCATCCATGCCGGGATGCCCACTGCGCAATACCTTCGTTCAGCCATCGTGGTTAACGGGGCGCCCGAGATCAACGTCCACCGCGAGGCGGCCTGAGAGCCGACCTGGCTCTTGGTGGGACCGCGTTTTTTCCTGTGGGATGAGTGTGGGAGCGAGCTTGCTTGCGATGGCGGTGGTTCAGTCACAGGGATGTTGGGTTTGCTGGCCTCATCGCGAGCAAGCTCGCTCCCACAGGTGATCTTGGGTGCTCATAAGTCTTGTGTTCACCACAGGCCCATTGTGGGAGCGAGCTTGCTCGCGATAGCGGTGGTTCAGCTAAATAGATGCTGGGATATGTCCCGCTCTTGCTCTTGCTCTTGCTCTTGCTCTTGCTTTGGCTCTTGATCTTGATCTTGATCTTGATCTGGGCGCCCCGTTAAACCACGCTGGCCGAACGCAGGCATTGCGCAGTGGGCATCCCGGCATGGATGCCGGGATAGCCGCGCTGGGCCATGGATGGCCCTTCGCGGCGGGCCCACGGAGCAATGCCGGAGTGAGGGCACACCGAGCCTAGGCGAGGTGCCGAGTGGTGGGGCAAGAGCGTTTTGGTTACTTTTGCGCTCTTCAAAAGTGACCCGCCGTAAGGGCGGAACCGCCAGCAGCCGTTACCGCAGCAACGGATATACACACCAAACCACGCCTCTCGGCTATCGCGAGCTTACCGCTTACCGCTTACGGCGCATACGGCATCACCCGCTTGTGCTCAGTCTTACGATAGGTCTCACAAATGATCCTGGCCGCCTCTTCGCGAACCGGTTGGCCGTGCAGGAAAGCATCGATCTCGGCATAGGTCACACCGTGGGAAGCTTCGTCCGGCTTGCCTGGCGACAGGTCTTCAAGATCGGCGGTGGGGACTTTTTCCACCAGCGATTCCGGTGCGCCAAAGTCACGGGCGATGGCCCGGACCTGGTTTTTCACCAGGCCGCTCAACGGCGCCAGGTCGCAGGCGCCGTCACCGAACTTGGTGAAAAAACCCATGACCGCTTCGGCCGCATGGTCGGTGCCGATCACCAGGCCCTGCTCGGCCCCAGCGATGGTGTATTGCGCCAGCATGCGCATCCGCGCCTTGGTATTGCCCAGCACGAAATCCCGCGAGACCACCGCCTTGCCTTCGAACGCCGCGACTTGCTCGGCCAAGGCCTTGACCGCCGGGCCAATATTGACGGTATGGCGCTCGTCCGGGTCGATGAAGTCCACGCAGGCCTGTGCTTCATGCTCGTCGAACTGGGTTTCGTACGGCAGGCGCACAGCGATGAACTTATAGGCCGCGTTACCGGTTTTCTCCCGCAGTTCGCGCACGGCACGCTGGGCCAGCAGCCCGGCGGTCAGCGAGTCGACGCCACCGCTGATGCCCAGCACGAGGGACTTGAGCCCGGAATTGACCAGGCAATCCTGGATAAAGCTCACTCGCCGGGCGATCTCGGCCTTGAGGGCGGCGTCATCGGCGAACGGTGGCTGGACCTTGAGCTGTTCAGCAATCTCACGCTGTACGGCTTGCATGAATTCACTCCTTGCTTGATGTGTCAGAAAGGGCGGCAGGTACTTGGAAAACGTGTCGCATGTAGGCGACGAAATTCGGGTCCTTGCAGTGGGTCTTGCCGGGCTCGTCTGAAATCTTGGCCACGGGTTGCCCGTCACAGCTGATCATTTTAAGCACGATGCTCATGGGCTCGACACCCGGGATGTCGCAGGTCAGGTTGGTGCCAATACCGAAGCTGACATTAATGCGACCACGCAACGCCCGAAAAATCTCCAGGCATTTGGGCAATGTCAGGCTATCGGAGAACACCAGGGTCTTGCTCATCGGGTCGATGCCGAGCTTGTGGTAGTGGGCAATGGCCTTTTCGGCCCAGATCACCGGGTCACCGGAGTCATGGCGCAAACCGTCGAACAGCTTGGCGAAGAACAGATCGAAATCCTTGAGGAAGGCGTCCATGGTGATGCAGTCGGTGAGGGCGATCCCCAGCAGGCCCCGGTACTCGCGCACCCAGCAATCGAGGGCGGCGATCTGGCTGTCGATCAGTCGCGGACCCAGTTGCTGGTGGGCCATGATCCACTCGTGGGCCATGGTGCCCAGGGGTTTCATGTCCAGTTCCCGAGACAGGTGCACATTGCTGGTGCCGACGAAACGCCCGGGGAAATCATGCTTGAGCACGTTGACCACTTCTTCCTGGACGCGGAAGGAAAACCGCCGACGGGTGCCGAAATCCGCGACTTGCAATTCGGACAGCTCATCGGCGCTGGCGTTGGCGCTCAGCCAGTCGAACTTGCGATACAACTGCTCGCGGGCCTGCTCCAGGACGATTTCGCGGTAGCGATAGCGGTTGCGCACTTCGCTGACGATGGCCAGCAGCGGCACCTCGAACAGAATCACATGCAGCCACGGCCCGCGCAGGCGGATGAACAGCTCACCGTTGTCGATACCGGTGTGCACGTAGCGCAGGTTGAAGCGAAACAGCCCCAGGAACCGCAGGAAGTCCGGCTTGAGGAAGCTGATGCGCTCCAGGAAACCCAACTGGTCGGCGCTCAGGTTCAGTTCCGCCAGGCGCTCGATCTGGAAGCGGATCTCCGCCAGGTACGGACGCAGGTCTTCGCTGTTGCGGCAACGAAACTCCCACTCGACTTCGACGTTGGGGTAGTTGTGCAGCACCGCCTGCATCATCGTCAGTTTGTAGAAGTCGGTGTCGAGCAGGTTCTGCACGATACGATCGGCAAATACGCTCTCGCTCATAGGGTTCTCCAGACAGGCCGCGGCAGTGGGCAGTGAGGTTCGGCGGTTTTTAGTGAACGGCTAGTGGCGCATAACCGTGGTGGGTATTGCCAGTGTTTTTTGTGGCGAGGGAGCTTGCTCCCGCTCGGGTGCGCAGCGCCCGTATGGTAGGGGGCCGCTGCGCGGCCCAGCGGGAGCAAGCTCCCTCGCCACAGGGTGTTGTGTTGGCTGCCGCTATTGCGGTGTATCCGGGCTGTCGATCTGTTCCAGCATCCACTCCACAAAAAGCCGTACCTTGGGCACTTCCGCCGAATGTTCCGGGTAGGCCAGGTAATAGGCGCTGGTGCTAGGCATCGCGTGGGGCCAGGGGATGACCAGTTTGCCGTCGGCCAGTTCTTCTTCCACCAGAAACCGTGGCAGCAAGGCGACGCCGCAGCCGACCTGGGCGGCCCGGATGCACATGTAGAAGGTTTCGAAACGCGGCCCGTGGTAGCTGTGTTCGGTGTGGTAGCCCTGGCTGTCGAACCAGTCGTGCCAGGCCTGGGGCCGCGAAGCGTTTTGCAGCAGCACCAGCTCGGCCAATTGGGTCGGGTCGGTGAAGGGTTGCTCAGGCAGGCTGCCGGGGGCGCAGACTGGCACCAGCTCTTCGTCGAACAATCTCAGGGATTCGGTGCCAGGGCGTGAACCCTGGCCGAAGTAGAACGCCAAGTCGCTGCGCCCCTGCTGCAAGTCGTCGGCTTCCTGCTCGCTGCACAGGTCCAGATGAATTTTCGGATGGCGCAGGCGCCAACCCTTCAGGCGGGGCACCAGCCAGCGGGCGCCGAACGTTGGAGGCGTGGAGACACGCAGCACTTCGGTATCGCCGCCGTAGGAACGCAGGTAGTGGGTGGACATCTCCACCTGGGTGAGGATTTTTCGCACTTCCCCCAAGTACAACTCTCCGGCCGGTGTCAGCTGCAAGCGACGGCGCACGCGCCGGAACAGCAGGTGCTGCAACAACTCCTCAAGCTGGGCGACTTGTTTACTGACGGCGCTCTGGGTCAGATGGAGCTCTTCGGCGGCACGGGTAAAGCTCAGGTGGCGGGTCACGGCTTCGAAGCACTGGAGTGCGGTGATCGACGGCAAATAGCGCTTATTGAGCATGACGAGGGCCTTTTTCTTGTTGCTCTATAAATCGAGACAGGGGCAGCATGAATAAACGGAATGATATCTCGCTTAATGGTCGTTTGTTGGCAAGACTCGAGCCAGCTAAAACTAGAGGCCTGAGTAGACGGTAATTGTCCGTCTGCCAATCCTTCATCGCTCGTTTAGAGGAGTTACCCCATGGTTGCTGCATTGCTTGATCGTCTGGGCGTCAATCCGGCCCTGTACCAGGGCGGCACACAGCCGGTGCATTCGCCTATCGATGGCAGTCGCATCGGTGCCGTGAACTGGGAAGGCGCCGCTGAAGTCGAGCAGCAGGTCAGCCGTGCCGAACACGCCTTTGACCTGTGGCGCCAAGTACCGGCCCCGCGTCGCGGCGAGCTGGTGCGTCAATTCGGCGACCTGCTGCGTGAATACAAGGCCGATCTTGGCGAGCTGGTGTCGTGGGAAGCTGGCAAGATCACCCAGGAAGGCCTGGGTGAAGTGCAAGAGATGATCGACATCTGCGACTTCGCCGTCGGCCTGTCCCGCCAGCTGTACGGCCTGACCATCGCCTCCGAGCGCCCGGGCCACCACATGCGTGAGTCCTGGCATCCGTTGGGCGTGGTCGGGGTGATCAGTGCCTTCAACTTCCCCGTCGCGGTCTGGGCCTGGAACACCACGCTGGCCCTGGTCTGCGGCAACTCGGTGATCTGGAAGCCCTCGGAAAAGACCCCGCTCACCGCCCTGGCGTGCCAGGCGCTGTTCGAACGCGTGCTGAAGAACTTCAGCGACGCACCGCCGTACCTGAGCCAGGTGATCATCGGCGGTCGCGATGCCGGTGAAGCCTTGGTGGATGACCCGCGCGTGGCCTTGATCAGCGCCACCGGCAGCACTCGCATGGGCCGTGAGGTGGCACCGAAAGTCGCCGCGCGTTTCGCCCGCAGCATTCTCGAACTGGGCGGTAACAACGCCATGATCCTGGCGCCGAGCGCCGACCTGGACATGGCCGTGCGCGCCATCCTGTTCAGCGCCGTCGGCACCGCCGGTCAGCGTTGCACCACTCTGCGCCGGCTGATCGCCCATGAGTCGGTGAAGGAAGAGATCGTCACCCGCCTCAAGGCCGCTTATTCGAAAGTGCGCATCGGCCATCCGCTGGAAGGCAATCTGGTCGGGCCGTTGATCGACAAGCACAGCTTCGACGGCATGCAGGACGCGCTGGAGCAGGCCTTGAGCGAAGGCGGGCGGGTGTTCGGTGGCAAGCGCCAGCTCGAAGACCAGTTCCCGAATGCCTATTACGTCTCGCCAGCCATTGTCGAGATGCCCGAGCAGAGTGATGTGGTGCGCCACGAAACCTTCGCACCGATCCTGTACGTGGTTGGCTACAAGGACTTTGCCGAGGCCCTGCACTTGAACAATGCCGTGCCCCAGGGCCTGTCGTCCTGCATCTTCACCACCGATGTGCGTGAAGCCGAGCAGTTCATGTCGGCGGTGGGCAGCGACTGCGGCATCGCCAACGTCAACATCGGCCCGAGCGGCGCGGAAATCGGCGGCGCATTCGGTGGAGAAAAAGAAACCGGCGGCGGTCGCGAGTCCGGCTCCGACGCCTGGCGCGGCTACATGCGGCGCCAGACCAACACCGTGAACTACTCGCTGGAGTTGCCGTTGGCCCAGGGGATTACCTTCGACTGAGGTCGAGCCAACGAAAATCCCCTGTGGGAGCGAGCTTGCTCGCGATGGCGGCGGCACATTCAATAAGATGTGACTGACAGACCGCTATCGCGAGCAAGCTCGCTCCCACACTGAATAGTGTGATGGTTGGGTTTCTTTTTCGGAGTCTGGCAATGCCGTTACGCGAAGAATGTCTGTGGGAAAAACTGACGCCGCAAAGGCCTGAAAACACTGCCCTCACCGGCGAAATCACGGTCGATGTCTGTGTGATCGGTGCAGGGTTCACCGGGCTGTCGGCGGCGGTGCACTTGCTTGAACAAGGTAAGCGCGTGGCTGTGCTGGAAGCCCACCGCGCCGGGCATGGCGGATCGGGGCGTAACGTCGGCCTGGTGAACGCCGGGCTGTGGATCCCGCCGGATGACATCGAGGCCGGATTCGGCGAGGCGGTGGGCAGCCAGCTCAACCGCATGCTGGGCGCCGCACCGGCCCTGGTGTTCAGCCTCATCGATAAATACAACATTGATTGCCAGTTGCGCCGCGAAGGCACCTTGCACATGGCCCATAACGCCCGGGGCGAGGCCGACCTGCGCAGTCGCGAAGCACAATGGAAACGCCGTGGCGCCCCGGTGGAGTTGCTCACCGGCCAGGCCTGTGCCGAGGCCACCGGCACGGCGAAAATCGCCGCGGCATTGCTCGACCGCCGTGCCGGCACGCTCAATCCGATGGCCTACACCAGCGGGCTGGCCAAGGCCGCCACGGACCTGGGCGGCCAGTTGTTCGACCATTCGTCGGTGACGCGCCTGGAACGCCAAGGCCAGCGCTGGTCGGTGCAGACCGCCCAGGGTTCGGTGCTGGCCGAGCAGGTGGTGATTGCCTCCAATGCCTACACCGAGGGTGACTGGACCGAACTGCGGCGCAATTTTTTCCCCGGTTATTACTATCAGGTCGCTTCCGTCCCGCTGGCCGACGATGCCGCCCAACGCATTCTGCCGGGCGGGCAGGGTTCGTGGGATACCCGCCAGGTGTTGAGCAGCATCCGCCGGGACAAGGACGGCCGTTTGCTGCTGGGCAGCCTGGGCAACGGCAACCGCAAGCCGACCTGGTTTCTCAAGGCTTGGGCCGACCGGGTGCAGCAACACTATTTTCCTTATCTCAAGCCGGTGGAGTGGGAGTGCACCTGGACCGGTTGCATCGCCTTCACCCCCGATCATTTGATGCGCCTGTTCGAACCCGCTCCGGGGCTGGTGGCCGTGACCGGCTACAACGGCCGGGGCGTGACCACCGGCACGGTGGTGGGCAAGGCGTTCGCCGATTACCTGTGTCACGGCAATGCCCAGGCCCTGCCGATCCCGTTCGCGCCCATGCAGTCGTTGGCCGGGGTGGGGTTGCGCAGCTGCCTGTATGAGGCGGGCTTTTCGCTGTATCACGCGGGCCAGTGCCTGCGGATCGTCATTTGAGTGTTGAAAATTGTTGCTGGAAGCCGCGTTTTCCGGCGTAGCGTCTAGCCTGTTATGGTGCGGGTTGTAGCAGTCGCGCACCGACAGTGTGCAGTTCGGTGACGTGGGTTGTTACACAGTGGTTGCACGTCGTTTCGTGCGATGGTTGCAATGATGGCTCAGGGAGGGTTTCACCTATTTAGATAAAAGGTTGCACCTCACGCGGTTTAGACGGTTGCACGCCCCATGAAAAAGGGCCCGAAACAGTCGAAATAACAATAAAGCAGCGACTTTTTTCAGAATAAAAAACCGATGGCACGGCCCTTGCTCTGAGCTTCTCAGTGAAATGAAGTCGCAGTGCCAACTAAAAAAAACCTTGGAGCACCACCTCATGTCCCAGACGTTTTACAAGAAAGGTTTCCTGGCCCTCGCAGTGGCAGCTGCACTGGGTGTTTCTGCGTTTGCTCAAGCTGATGTGAAAATTGGTGTGGCGGGGCCGATGACCGGCGCCAACGCGGCATTTGGCGAGCAGTACATGAAGGGGGCGCAGGCAGCGGCCGATGCGGTCAACGCGGCGGGTGGCGTGAACGGCGAGAAGATCGTACTGGTCAAGGGCGATGACGCCTGCGAACCGAAACAGGCTGTTACCGTGGCCAAGGACCTGACCAACCAGAAAGTGGCGGGCGTGGTCGGTCACTTCTGCTCCTCGTCGACCATTCCGGCTTCCGAGATCTACGACGAAGCAGGCATCATCGCAATCACCCCGGGTTCGACCAACCCGGCTGTTACCGAGCGCGGCCTGAGCGCCATGTTCCGCATGTGCGGGCGTGATGACCAGCAGGGCATCGTCGCCGGCGACTACATTGTCGACGTGCTCAAGGGCAAGAAAGTCGTTGTGCTGCATGACAAGGACACCTACGGCCAGGGCCTGGCGGATGCGACCAAGGCTCAACTGGCCAAGCGCGGCGTGACGCCAGTGCTGTATGAAGGCCTGACCCGTGGTGAAAAAGACTTCAGCACCATCGTCACCAAGATCCGCGGCGCCGGTGCCGACGTCGTCTACTTCGGCGGTCTGCATCCGGAAGCCGGTCCCCTGGTTCGTCAACTGCGTGAGCAAGGCCTCAAAGACGTCAAGTTCATGTCCGACGACGGTATCGTGACCGACGAGCTGGTCACCACCGCTGGCGGCCCGCAATTTGTCGATGGCGTGCTGATGACCTTCGGTGCCGACCCACGCCTGCTGCCAGACAGCAAGGCTGTAGTGGATGCATTCCGTGCCAAGGGCACTGAGCCGGAAGGCTACACCCTGTACGCCTACGCTTCGGTTCAGACCCTCGCGGCGGCCTTTAATGGCGCCAAGAAAAACGATGGCGAAGCTGCGGCCAAGTGGCTCAAGGCTAACCCAGTCAAGACCGTGATGGGCGAGAAGACCTGGGACGCCAAGGGCGACCTGAAAGTCTCCGACTACGTGGTTTACCAGTGGGACAAGGACGGCAAATACCACCAGCTGGAAAAACAGAAGTAAACACGATCGGCTAGATCCCCCGATTCCATGTGGGGCGTGCCTGCTCGCGATGGCGGACTGACAGGCGACATCTTTGTTGAATGTCCGTCCGCTCTCGCTGGCAGGCCAGCGTCCACAAGGGATGTAGTGTTCTGACTGACATTGCTCCGACGTAAATCTGTATTTTCCTTAGAAGAACCGCACACTCAAGGGTGTGCAGGTTCTCACTGCGTGAGATTGCGTTATGGATGGTATTTTCCTGCAGCAACTGGTCAACGGCCTGACCCTCGGGTCGGTCTATGGCCTGATCGCCATCGGCTACACAATGGTCTATGGCATCATCGGCATGATCAACTTCGCCCATGGCGAGGTTTACATGATCTCTGCGTACCTCGCGGCGATCAGTCTGGCTCTGCTGGCATACTTCGGTATTGAATCCTTTCCCCTGCTGATGCTCGGTACGCTGATCTTCACCATCGTCGTCACGGCGGTGTATGGCTGGGTCATCGAACGTGTCGCCTACAAACCCCTGCGTAACTCTACCCGCCTGGCACCGCTGATCAGCGCCATCGGTATTTCGCTGATCCTGCAAAACTATGCACAGATCGCCCAGGGTGCGAAGCAACAAGGCGTCCCAACCCTGCTGACGGGGGCTTGGCGCGTTGAAGTCGGCACAGGATTCGTGCAACTGACTTACACCAAGGTTTTCATTCTGATCGCAGCGTTTGCGGGGATGGCCCTGCTGACCTACATCATCAAGTACACCAAGCTGGGCCGCATGTGCCGCGCGACCCAGCAAGACCGCAAGATGGCCTCGATCCTGGGGATCAATACCGACCGCGTGATTTCCTACGTATTCATCATCGGTGCCGCGATGGCGGCCCTGGCCGGCGTGCTGATCACCATGAACTACGGCACGTTCGACTTCTATGCCGGATTCATCATTGGCATCAAGGCATTCACCGCAGCGGTCCTCGGCGGGATCGGCTCATTGCCGGGGGCGATGCTCGGCGGGATCATTCTCGGGATCTCCGAGTCGCTGTTCTCGGGCCTGGTCAACTCGGACTACAAAGACGTCTTCAGCTTCTCGCTGCTCGTTCTCGTTCTGGTCTTTCGGCCCCAAGGCCTGCTCGGCCGTCCTCTTGTGTCGAAGGTGTAAGCGATGTCTTCAACCACTAAAAAAACCATTGATCTCAAAAGAAGCCTGGTTGACGCGATTCTTGCCGGTCTGGTCGCCCTGATTGTGTTCGGCCCGATTGTCGGCGTAGTCCTGGACGGCTACGGCTTCAACATGGAAACGACTCGGGTGGCTTGGATTGTCGCCATCGTCATGGCTGGCCGCTTTGCCCTGGGCCTGTTCCTGCAAACGCCCAAGGGCCTGGAAATTCTTGAAGGCTTCGAAAGCACTGGCTCCGGGGTTCATGTACTGCCACCTGACTACAAGACCCGATTGCGCTGGATCATCCCGCTGGTGATTGTCATCGCCGTGGTGTTCCCGTTTTTCTCCAACTCGTACCTGCTGGGCGTAGTCATCCTTGGGCTGATCTACGTACTGCTCGGCTTGGGGTTGAACATCGTGGTGGGCCTGGCGGGTCTGCTTGACCTCGGTTATGTGGCGTTCTACGCCATCGGTGCCTATGGACTGGCTCTCGGGTATCAATACTTGGGGCTGGGTTTCTGGACAGTGCTGCCATTGGCCGCGATCACGGCGGGGCTGGCCGGCTGCATCCTCGGTTTCCCGGTATTGCGCCTGCACGGTGACTACCTGGCAATCGTGACCCTGGGCTTTGGTGAAATCATCCGGCTGGTCCTCAATAACTGGCTGTCCCTGACCGGCGGCCCGAATGGCATGCCGGCACCACTGCCAACCTTCTTCGGCCTGGAGCTCGGTAAAAGAGCGAAGGACGGCGGCATACCTTTCCATGAGTTTTTCGGCATCGCCTACAACCCGGACGTGAAGTATTACTTCATCTACGCGGTGTTGTTCCTCGTCGTGCTGGCCGTGCTGTACATCAAGCATCGCTTGACCCGCATGCCGGTCGGTCGTGCCTGGGAAGCCCTGCGTGAAGATGAAATCGCCTGCCGCTCAATGGGCCTGAACCACGTTCTGGTCAAACTCTCGGCATTCACCATCGGCGCCTCGACGGCCGGCTTGGCCGGGGTGTTCTTCGCCACTTACCAAGGCTTCGTCAACCCGACATCGTTCACCTTCTTCGAATCGGCCCTGATCCTCGCCATTGTGGTGCTGGGTGGCATGGGCTCGACCATTGGCGTGGTGATTGCGGCCTTCGTGCTGACCGTGGCCCCGGAACTGCTGCGCGGCTTCGCGGAATATCGGGTGCTGCTGTTCGGCATACTGATGGTGTTGATGATGATCTGGCGCCCTCGCGGGTTGATCCGCATCAGCCGCACAGGTGTGACGCCGCGTAAAGGAGTAGCGCCATGAGCGAAGTCGTACTCTCCGTCGAAAACCTGATGATGCAATTTGGTGGGATCAAGGCCCTCAACGACGTCAGCCTGCAAGTCAAACGCAACTCGATCTTCGCCCTGATCGGCCCCAACGGTGCTGGCAAGACTACGGTGTTCAACTGCCTGACCGGGTTCTACAAGGCCACGGGTGGCAAGATCGAACTCAATGTGCGCGGCGAGCGGACCAACGTCATCAAGCTGCTGGGCGAAGCATTTCGCCCGACGGACTTCGTGTCGCCGAAATCCTTCGCCAGCCGGATGTACTACAAGATGTTCGGTGGCACCCATCTGGTGAACCGCGCTGGCCTGGCGCGTACTTTCCAGAACATTCGCCTGTTCAAGGAAATGTCGGTGTTGGAAAACCTGCTGGTGGCTCAGCATATGTGGGTCAATCGCAGTTTGGTGGCGGGCATCCTCAACACCAAGGGCTACCGCAAGGCTGAAAGCGATGCCCTGGACCATGCCTTCTACTGGCTGGAAGTGGTGGACTTGGTGGATTGTGCCAACCGCCTCGCCGGGGAGCTTTCCTACGGCCAGCAACGGCGTCTGGAAATTGCCCGGGCCATGTGCACCCGACCGCAGATCATCTGTCTCGACGAACCGGCCGCCGGCCTCAACCCTCAGGAAACCGAAGCGCTGAGCGCGATGATCCGGCTGCTGCGCGACGAGCACGATCTGACCGTAGTGCTGATCGAACACGACATGGGCATGGTAATGAGCATTTCCGACCACATCGTGGTACTGGACCACGGCACCGTGATCGCCGAGGGCGGTCCTGAGGCGATTCGCAACGATCCGAAAGTGATTGCGGCCTACCTGGGTGCCGACGAAGAGGAGCTGGTATGAGTGGACCTATCCTCGAGCTCAAGGAATTGGACGTGTTCTACGGGCCGATCCAGGCCTTGAAAAAAGTCTCGCTGCACATTGGTGAAGGGGAAACCGTGAGCCTGATCGGCTCCAACGGTGCCGGCAAGTCCACGCTGCTGATGTCGATTTTCGGCCAGCCGCGAGCGGCGGGTGGGCAGATCATTTACCAGGGCGTGGACATCACCCACAAGTCGTCCCATTACATTGCGTCCCACGGTATTGCGCAGTCGCCGGAAGGGCGGCGGGTGTTCCCTGACATGACCGTCGAGGAAAACCTGCTGATGGGCACCATTCCCATCGGTGACAAGTACGCCAGCGAAGACATGCAACGCATGTTCGAGCTGTTCCCACGGCTCAAGGAGCGGCGCAACCAGCGGGCCATGACCATGTCTGGCGGCGAGCAGCAAATGCTCGCCATTGCTCGGGCATTGATGAGCCGGCCGAAGTTGTTGCTGCTCGATGAGCCGAGCCTGGGGCTGGCGCCGATCGTGGTGAAACAGATCTTCGCCACCTTGCGTGAACTGGCCTCCACCGGGATGACCATTTTCCTGGTGGAACAGAACGCCAATCACGCCCTCAAGCTGTCGGACCGGGCCTATGTGATGGTCAACGGCGAAATCCGCCTGACCGGCACCGGCAAGGAACTGCTCGCCAACGAGGAGGTGCGCAACGCGTACCTGGGCGGGCATTGAAGCGACTGCGGCAATGAAAAAACCGGCGAGGAATCGCCGGTTTTTTTATCTCTCCAAACCACCACTTTCCCCCTTGTGGGAGCGAGCTTGCTCGCGATAGCGGCGGTTCAGTCAACATCAATGTCGGCTGATCCACCGCTATCGCGAGCAAGCTCGCTCCCACAGGGATTTGTACCGTTTTCAGAATTGTGGACAACAATCCTGAGCCCCTGCGAAACCGCGACATAAAGTCGCCGCAAACAGTTGTTTTGTCACGGTTTTGACTTGTCCCCGTTTGCTGTGGAACTGGCTGTGGGTAACGTGGGAGTAGCTGGCTGCAAGCCTTTGAATACGTGGCTTGCAGGGTTGTGATCGTTTTTTGATCAGGCATTTTTGGTCAAGCGGGAGCGGCTGTTGTCAACACTTTTATGAGCACGGGAATGGGCTCGAAAGACGGTGGGCAAGCCTGTGGATAAGTCTGTGACTAAACTCTGGAAAGACTGCGCTGAGCGCCGTCGTTACTGGCTTGGAGCCATCGCCCATCGCGCACTGGCTTATAGCAGATAACTCGCGCTGCACAACCTCGCTTGCAGGGTCAAGCGAAAAAATTTTCCAAATACCCCGCAAAGCCTTATGCACAGCGGCTTGTGGGGTTTGCACTTGCCCCCGATTACTGTGGACGTGCCTGTGGATAAGGTGCGCGCAACCGGCTGCGGGCCTTGTTGGGCAAGGCCTGGCGGGAATTGGTTGTTTTATGAGCAGCTGTAGGCCAAAAGCTCATGCGCAAGCCTTGCCCCTGGTGTGCCAGGCCGGGCATGCTGTGGACCGATTTCCATTCAATGGCTTTTGAAGTTCAAACAAGGAGAACACGATGTCTGACACCCTGTTTATCACCGGCGCAACGTCTGGTTTTGGTGAGGCCTGTGCCCGTCGTTTTGCCGAGGCCGGTTGGAAACTGGTGCTGACCGGTCGTCGTGAAGAACGCCTCAATGCTCTCTGCGCGGAGTTGTCAAAGCAGACCGAGGTCCATGGCCTGGTCCTTGACGTGCGTGATCGCAAGGCCATGGAAGAGGCCATCGCCAACCTGCCGCCGTCCTTCGCCAAGTTGCGCGGGCTGATCAACAACGCCGGCCTGGCCCTGGGCGTCGACCCGGCACCCAAGTGCGACCTCGATGACTGGGACACCATGGTCGACACCAATGTGAAAGGGCTGCTCTACAGCACCCGCCTGCTGTTGCCGCGCCTGATCGCCCATGGCCGTGGAGCCGGAATCGTCAACCTGGGTTCCATCGCTGGCAACTACCCGTATCCGGGCAGCCATGTGTATGGCGCGAGCAAGGCGTTCGTCAAACAGTTCTCCCTGAACCTGCGTTGCGACCTGCAAGGCACGGGCGTGCGGGTGAGCAACATCGAGCCGGGCCTGTGCGAGAGCGAGTTCTCCCTGGTGCGCTTCGGTGGCGATCAGGAGCGCTACAACGCGACCTACGCCGGGGCCGAGCCGATCCAGCCACAGGACATCGCCGATACGATTTTCTGGGTGCTCAACACGCCGGCACACATCAACATCAACAGCCTGGAGCTGATGCCGGTGAGCCAGACCTGGGCTGGTTTCGCCATTGAGCGCAACAAAACATAAGACCGCGCTATCGTTCATCGCGGGTAAGCCTTGCTCCCACAGGTTTTGATTCATTTCTGGGAAGTAGGGCTGTTCCCACAGGTTTGATCTATCCCTGGGGGAGCAGGGCTGCTCAAATCCCTGTGGGAGCAAGGCTTGCCCGCGATAGCGGTTTGCCAATCAGCCTAGATAATCGGCCAGCCCGCGATAGCAGGTCAGCAGGTGATACGGCGTGGTGGACGGCATGTCCCGGCGGCTGACCCTGCCGTCGGCGTCCAGGCATTCGTTCCAGCCCTTGGCATGCAGGAAATGCTGCTGCAGCGCCTGCAATTGACGCAGCAACACGCCCTGGTGACCCGGGCGCAATGTGAGTGCCCGCAAGTACTCCGCTTGAGCCCAGATGCGTTGGGTGACATCCCGTGGGCCGGCCTGTGGTTCCAGGGCCAGCATGGCGCAAACGGCGCCGGAGTTCGGATCGACGCCGCGTTGTTCGGTATGGCTGAAGCTGCGCTCCAGGGCGGTGTGCAACTTGCCGTTGCGCAACAGGGGCGATGAGGCCAGCAAGTAATACCATTCGAACTGGTGACCCGGCTCGAACCAGTTATCCACAGCCTTGAGCGGTTTTTCCATCATGACCCGTTGCTGCGGTTCGATGAAATGCTTGGCCATGCCGTCGCACAGGCTCAACAATGCCTGGCGGACGTTGGCGTCGTCGCGGACCGAGAGGGTGGCGAGGAAGGCTTCGGCCAGGTGCATCAAGGGGTTCTGCAACGGGCCGGAGCCGGTCGTCGACCAATCGCGCTTGAGGCTGGCTTCGTAGAGACCGTCGGTGTTGGCAAAGCGCTGGGCGATGACCTCCAGGCTGGCGTTGAGCACCGACTCCACCAGCGGTTCGCGGACCTTGCCCCAGTAATGGGCGCAGGCGAACAGGATAAAGGCGTGGGTGTAGAGATCTTTGCCGGTGTCCAGCGGCGCGCCCTGGGGGTCGATGCTGTAGAACCAGCCGCCGTGTTCGGCATCGTGGAAATGACGCTGTAGCGAGCGGAACAGGGCACTGGCCCGATCCTCGGCCTGGGGCACTTCGCCAATCAGGCTGGCGAACACATACAACTGCCGCGCACAGGCCATGGCGCGGTAGCGCTGGGGCGGCAGTGGTGCATGTCCGGCATCCAGTGATTCATAGGGCAGCGCCAGTTCGGCATTCCAGCCCGGGCCTTGCCACATTGGCACGATCACGTCGTGAAAATGCTGACGCACTGTTGCGAACAGGGCGGTCAATTCAGGCTGGGGAGCGGGGCGGGAAGCATCAGGCATGGGCGGACGTCGTCACGGCTGGGGGCGATTGCGCGACATGGTAGCAGAGTGACCGACTCCAGAGAGATGGCGCCTGCAAGTCCGTCATCGCGAGCAAGCTCGCTCCCACAGGGGCCGGTGTACCTCGATCAAGGTGTGAAGCAGGCTGGCTCCCACGGGGCCGGTGTACCCCGATCAAACTGTGGGAGCGAGCTTGCTCGCGATAGCGGCCAGGCAGGCGCTAGAGAATCAACTCGCCAACAACCACACCCCAGCTCCCGCCGAAGCAGCCCCAACCAACCTGACCAATGGCGCCGCCGCCCGCGGCAATACCCGCACCAGCGCAAAACCTGCGCCATGCAGCGCCGCCGTGGCCGCGACGAAACCTGCCGCATAGGCCCACGGGCTCGACATGTCTGGCAGTTCCAAGCCATGGGCCACGCCATGGAACAGCGCGAACAGCGCGGTTGCACCGGCCGCCAGGCTCAACGGCGGACGCACCGCCAGTGCCACCGCCAGGCCCAGGGCGAGCACCGAGGCAGCGATCCCGCTTTCCAGCGCCGGCAGCTCCAGGCCTTCAAAGCCCAGCAGGCCGCCGAGCAGCATCGTACCGACGAAGGTGCATGGCAGTGCCCAACGCGCGGCGCCTTGTTGTTGCGCGGCCCACAGGCCGACCGCCAGCATCGCCAGCAAATGGTCGAGCCCGCCGATGGGGTGGCCGAGGCCGGCGATCAGGCCATTGTCGCCATGGCCGGGGTGGGCGAAGGCCAGGGCCGGGGTCAGCAGCAGGGCGAGGGCGCCGAGGATGCGTTTGAACGTCATGGATAAGCTTCCTTGTTGTCAGTCGGAAAAATCAGGCGGCGCTCAGCAGGCCCTGGCGCTCGATGAAGGCGATGATGTCGTCCAGCCCCTGGCCGGTCTTCTGGTTGCTGAACACGAAAGGCTTGCCGTTGCGCATCCGCCGGGTGTCGCTGTCCATCATCTCCAGGGACGCGCCCACCAGGGGGGCCAAGTCGATTTTGTTGATGACCAGCAGGTCGGATTTGCAAATACCCGGCCCGCCCTTGCGCGGCAGCTTGTCGCCGGCCGAGACGTCGATCACATAGATCGTCAGGTCCGACAGCTCCGGGCTGAAGGTCGCCGACAGGTTGTCGCCGCCCGATTCCACCAGGATCAGATCCAGGCCCGGGAAGCGCCGGTTCAACTGGTCCACCGCCTCAAGGTTGATCGAGGCATCTTCGCGAATCGCCGTGTGCGGGCAGCCGCCGGTCTCCACGCCGATGATCCGCTCGGGCGCCAGGGCTTCGTTGCGCACCAGGAAATCGGCGTCTTCGCGGGTGTAGATGTCGTTGGTGACTACCGCCAGGTTGTAGCGTTCACGTAGAGCCAGGCACAGGGCCAGGGTCAGGGCGGTCTTGCCGGAACCCACCGGACCGCCGATACCGACGCGCAGAGGTTGTGTATTCATGTGTGTCTCCTAGGAACGGAACAGGCGGCTGTACTGGCGCTCATGGGCCATGCACGCCAGGGACAGGCCAAACGCGGCGCTGCCGTAATGATCGGGGTCGATGTTCGAGGCGTTGTGCTGAGCCTGCTGCAACAGTGGCAACAGTTCGCTGGTCAGGCGCTGGGCTGCTTGCTGGCCCAGGGGCAGGGTTTTCATCAGCACCGCCAGTTGGTTTTCCAGCCAACTCCACAGCCAGGCGGCGAGGGCGTCCTGGGGGGCGATCTGCCAGGCGCGGGCGGCCAGGGCCCAGCCCAGTGCCAGATGCGGCTCGCTGCGCTGTTCAAGACTGAGCTGTTCAAGAAAGCCGCGCGCGGCACGGTCAAGCTCCGGCAGACCGACGAGCAATTGCTGCAACGAGTAGCCCATCTGCCGGCTCTCCTGATACAGCTCACGGGTTTCCCGGCTGGCGCGGTGCTCTTGGCAACGTTGCAGCAGCGCGTCCCAATCGTCAGCGGCGGCTGCGGTGCAGTGTGCCAGCAGCAAGGGCGCTTCGAAGCGTGCCAGGTTCAGCAGCAATTGATCGCTGATCCAGCGCCGTGCGTCATCGGGGTTTTTCACTTGGCCATTGTCCACCGCCATCTCCAGCCCCTGGGAATAGCTGTAGCCGCCAATCGGCAACTGCGGGCTGGCTAGGCGCAGCAGCGCCCAGGCCGGATTCATGTGCGCACGCCAAACTGATGCAGGCGCGGCGCGTAGTTGAAGTCTTCGTCGCCATGCCGGGAGTGATGATGGCCGCCGCCATAGGCGCCGTGTTCCGGCTGGAACGAGGCCTCGATGGATTCGACGCTGGCGCCCAGTTGCTCGAGCATCGCCTTGAGCACGTAATCGTCCAGCAGGCGCAGCCAGCCATCGCCGACTTGCAGGGCCACGTGGCGATTGCCCAGATGGTAGGCGGCGCGGGTCAGTTCGAAGGCGTTGGCGCAGGTGACGTGCAGCAATTGTTCGGCACGGGCGCAGACGCGCACGATGCGCCCGTCTTCGGCCTGCAGGCATTCGCCGTCGTACAGCGGCGGCTGGCCTCGCTCCAGGAATAACCCCACGTCTTCACCTTCGGCACTGAAACAGCGCAGACGGCTTTTGCTGCGGGCGTCAAAGGTCAGGTGCAGCTCGGCGTCCCAGCGCGGTTGAGTGTCGATTCTGCGGTGAATCACCAGCATCGGAGTGCTTCCAGCAATGAACGGTGCTGTGTTTAGAGCAAGGGGCTTGCCAATCGAAGGAGGTGTAGGAAATAGCGGGTATGGCGTTTCAGGATGGGGCGGAATGCGTGCCATATCGGTGCGTGTCGAGATATGGCGCACCATTTTGCGACAGGAACAAAAAAGAACTGTGGGAGCGAGCTTGCTCGCGATAGCGGCGGATCAGCCACTATCAATGCCACTGACAGACCGCTATCGCGAGCAAGCTCGCTCCCACAGTGAGTACATTCGGGGTTTATTCGGTACTGCCCAGCCCTTGCCAATGCTTGAGGCCAATAAAGATGAACCGCAGTTGCTGGGTAATCTTCGCCTGGGGCGTTAGGTGCTCGGGGAGGGCTTGGGCGGGTGGGTCGATGATGTCCGGCAGGGTGGCAAACACGCTTTTGACGATGAGGTCGGCCATCACGCCCAGGGCGGCCAGGTCCAGGTGCTGCAGCTTGGGCATCAAGGCCAGGTCGGCGGCCAGGTCCGAGCTGATATCTTCGCGCAATTGGGCGATGGCCTGGCGCACCGGCAGCGAGCCACCATATTGCTCGCGGGCCAGGAACAGGAATTGGGATCGGTTGACCTGCACCACATCGAGAAAGATCCGCACCGACGCATCGATAATGCCGCCCATGACGAACTCGTTGTGGCGGACCAGGCGGATGGTTTCGCGGAAGGTCTGGCCGACTTCGCTGACCAATGCCAGGCCCAGTTGGTCCATGTCCTCGAAGTGCCGGTAGAACCCGGTGGGCACGATGCCCGCCGTCCTGGCGACTTCCCGCAGGCTCAGGCTGCCGAATCCCCGGCCGCATTCCATCAAATGACGGGCTGCGTCCATCAGGGCAATTCGAGTCTGTTGTTTCTGTTCGGCGCGGGGCAGCATCACAAGGCTGACTTCTGATTCACGGGAGCGATGCACTCTAGCAAATCGGCTTTGCCGACGTCGAACGGTAGAGAGGGATCGGGCGGGGGAAACGAGGGGGCTTGGAAAGTCAAAAGCCCGATTGGGGGAATCGGGCTTTTTTCTGGGCCAGCATGGGCTCAGCTCACTGTGCTGTTGCGTTCGATCACACGGTCACCACCGCCTTCGGCCACGGTGTCGCCCATTTTGGTGCGGGAAGAACCGTCTTCGGCGAGGGTCTGGCCTGGAGTGCGGTCGGAGCCGTCAGCTGCCAAGGTCTGGCCTGGAGTGCGGTCGGAACCGTCGGCTGCCAAGGTCTGGCCTGGAGTGCGGTCGGAACCGTCGGCTGCCAAGGTCTGGCCTGGAGTGCGGTCGGAACCGTCGGCTGCCAAGGTCTGGCCTGGAGTGCGGTCGGAACCGTCAGCTGCCAAGGTCTGGCCTGGAGTGCGGTCGGAACCATCAGCTGCAACGGTATCGCTTTGTTTGGTGCGGTCATAACCGTCCTCGACCAGGCCTTTTTGTTCCAGGCGATCGCGACCACCTTCGGCAACAGTCTGGCTGTAGACAGAGTGGTTGTCCTTGACCTGTGGCGTGGCTTGTTCGGACGCTGGCAGTGCGAAGGCAGTAGAGGCCAGCAGTGAAAGGGACAGGCTCATCAGTAATTGGCGTTTCATGATCGTTGCTCCTTGGGAGGGCGATAAAGTGGGTACGAGGGCAATGCTACTCTCGATAAGTCGATATAAAAGTTCATAAACGCAATGGTAATAATCAACGGAATTGATTGTTCGCAGCGAAGGCTCTAGAACGGGGGTTTCAGGGGTGCGCTTTTGCACCGTGGTGGGTATTTTGTACCCATCGCTGCCTCGTAAATGTGCGGGCGCGGTAACAGTTTGTTGGCTGATCGGTCAGGAACCTGGCGTTTTTTTGTGCCGCTCATCGGCACCTGTTGGCGGTTTTACCAGTCCAACCCTTCATGGCGAACCGACTGCAGGTTCGTGTTTTCAGGGCGTCGCGGTTGCGGACGCTGATTTGTCATCAGGAGCCTTGTGCATGACGCGCACCTCGAAAATCCTCGCCTGGAGCTTTGCCAGCCTTGTTGTCCTGCTGGCGGTGCTGGTCCTGGTCATTGCCCTCTTCGACTGGAACCGCATCAAGCCTGCGCTCAATGCCAAGGTTTCCGAGGAATTGCATCGCCCCTTCGCCATCAACGGCAACCTGGCGGTGGTCTGGCAGCGCGAGCCGGCAGAAGGTGGCTGGCGTGCCTGGTTGCCGTGGCCCCATGTGGTGGCCGAAGACTTGAGCCTGGGTAACCCGGACTGGTCGAAAACCCCGCAAATGGCCACGCTCAAGCGTGTCGAACTGCGCATTTCGCCGTTGGCCTTGCTGGCCCGGCGAGTGGCGATTCCACGTATCGACCTGACGGAGCCCAACGCCAACCTGCAACGCCTGGCGGACGGTCGCGCCAACTGGACCTTCCAATTCGATCCAAAAGACCCGGACGCCGAGCCGTCCAGTTGGGTGGTGGACATCGGCGCCATCGGCTTCGACAAGGGGCACGTCACCCTGGACGACCAGACGCTCAAGACCCGACTCGACCTGTTGATCGATCCGTTGGGCAAACCCATTCCGTTCAGCGATATCGTCGGCGACAAGGCCGCGAAAAAAGCCCAGGACCAAGGCGCGACGCCGCAGGACTACGCGTTCGCCTTCAAGGTCAACGGGCAGTATCACGGGCAAAACCTGACCGGCTCCGGCAAGGTCGGTGGCTTGCTGGCCTTGCAGGATGCGTCCCGACCCTTTCCGCTCCAGGCCCAGGCGAAGATCGGCGACACCCGCGTCGAACTGGCCGGCACCCTCACCGACCCGCTGAACCTCGGGGCCCTGGACTTGCGCCTGAAACTGGCCGGCAACAGCCTCGCCAATCTCTACCCGCTCACCGGCGTGACCCTGCCGGATTCACCCCCTTACGCCACCGACGGACGCTTGATTGCCAAGCTGCATGAGCCGGGTGGGGCACTGTTTCGCTATGAGGCATTCAACGGCAAGATCGGCGATAGCGATATCCATGGCGACCTGGCCTATGTCGCCAGCCAGCCGCGGCCGAAACTCAGTGGTGCGCTGGTTTCCAATCAACTGCTGTTCAGCGACCTGGCGCCGCTGATCGGTGCGGACTCCAATGCCGAGCAAAAGGCCCGGGGCGGCGCGAGCAAACAGCCGACCGGCAAGGTCTTGCCCGTGGAAGAGTTTCGCACCGAGCGCTGGAGTGTGATGGACGCCGATGTGGAGTTCACCGGCAAGCGCATCGTCCACAGCGAGCAACTGCCTTTCACCGATCTGTACACTCACCTGGTGCTCAACGATGGGCAGTTGAGCCTTGAGCCCCTGCGCTTCGGCGTGGCCGGTGGCCGGCTCGATGCGCAGATCCGCCTTAACGGGCGCACCCGACCCCTTGAAGGCCAGGCGAAGCTGACGGCGCGAGGGTTCAAGCTCAAGCAACTGTTCCCGGGTTTCGTGCCGATGAAAACCAGCTTCGGCGAGCTCAACGGCGATGCTGACATCACCGGACGCGGCAATTCGGTGGCGGCGTTGCTGGGCACCTCCAACGGCACCCTGAAAATGCTCATCAACGATGGTGCCATCAGTCGGGAATTGATGGAGCTGGCGGGACTGAACGTCGGCAACTACGTGGTGGGGAAAATCTTTGGCGACAAGGAAGTGAAGATCAACTGCGCGGCGGCGGATTTCGACATCAAGACGGGCCTGGCGACCACGCGTCTGTTCGTGTTCGACACCGAGAACGCGATCATCTACATCGACGGCACGGCGAACATGGCGACCGAACAGTTGGACCTGACCGTCACCCCCGAGTCCAAAGGCTGGCGCCTGATTTCCCTGCGCTCGCCGTTGTACGTGCGCGGCCCGTTCGCCAAGCCCGCCGCGGGGGTCAAGGCCGTGCCCCTGATGTTGCGCGGTGCCGGGATGGTGGCGTTGGGCGTGATCGCCGCGCCGGCGGCCGGGTTGCTGGCGCTGGTGGCGCCCAGCGGCGGTGAGCCGAACCAGTGTGCGCCGCTGCTGGAGCAGATGAAGGCGGGCAAGGCGCCGGTGACGGTCAAGCCTACCCGGTAGCCGGATTGTGCGGTGAGGCGACTGGCCTCATCGCGAGCAAGCTCGCTCCCACAGGGGATTTGCAGCGCTCGGCCCCTTGTGGGAGCGAGCTTGCTCGCGATGGGGACCTAAAGGCTCTTACAGATCGGCCAGGATATCGGCCATATCATCGGCATGCTCTTCTTCCTGGGCCAGGATGTCTTCGAAGATGCGCCGGGTGGTCGGGTCTTTTTCGCCGATGTACTGGATGATTTCCCGGTAGCTGTCGATGGCGATCCGTTCGGCCACCAGGTCCTCGTACACCATTTCCTTGAGGGTGTTGCCTGCGACGTACTGGGCGTGGGAATTGCGGGTCAACAGGTCGGGGTTGAACTCCGGCTCACCGCCCAACTGCACGATGCGCTCGGCGAGTTTGTCGGCGTGTTCGGCTTCCTGGTTCGCGTGCTCGAGAAACTCACTGGCCGCCACGCTGGCCTTGAGGCCGGAGGCCATGAAGTAGTGACGCTTGTAGCGCAGCACGCAGACCAGCTCGGTGGCCAGCGCTTCGTTGAGCAGGCGGATGACTTCCTGCCGATCGGCGCCGTAGCCTTCGGTCACTGCGCCGTTCTGCACGTTCTGCCGTGCCCGTTCGCGCAGGGTGGTTACATCGGATAAGTGCATGTCGCTCATCTCGTTCTCCTGGAGGCTGATCCGGTTGAGGCGTCACGCTCTGCTGGCGCGATCACTTTAAATCTGAGTGACGCGGTCCTGAAAAAGTTTTACCGAATTTTTCAGCGCATAACCGGACAGCCGCGCTTCCTCCCCCAGCCACTGGAAGAAGGCCCGTACCGGTGGATGGCGTTCGCGGCCCGGGACGCACAGGGCGCTGTAGCCGGCGCCGCTCACCTGGACGTCCGGGCGATAGCCCACCAACAAGCCGCTGGCGATGCTTTCCGATGCCAGGATATTGCTCGCCAACACCAGGCCCTGCCCGGCAATCGCCGCTTGCAAGGCGTAATGCTCCTCGTCGTACTCGCGCATGCACGGCTGCCGGGTGAGCCAGGTTTCCCCGGCCTGGGCACACCAGGCGTCCCAACCGTGGGCGTACAGCTTGGAGTTGTGCCAGCGCACGCTGATCAGCGTCGGTGGCTGCCGGGTCGCCAGGGCCACCTGCTCAGGCGAACCGTAGACCCCGAAACTTTCATCGAACAGGCACATGCCGTACAGGTTCGGGTAGGCGTCCAGGCTGTAGCGCACCACCAGGTCGACGCTGGCGTCCTGATGCAGGTCGATCACCTCGCAATGGGTGTCCAGGCGCACGTTGATGTTCGGGTGACGTGCATAAAAGCGCCCCAGGCGAGGCACCAGCCACAGGGCGGCAAACGCGGCGGTGGTGGACAGGGTCAGGTGGGTGGTACTGCGTTGCGGGCGCAGGGTGTCGACGCTTTGCGCCACTTCCAGCAAGGCTCCGTGCAGGCTGTGGAACAAGCGTTGCCCGCCTTCGGTGAGGCGCACCTGGCGTGGCAGGCGTTCGAACAGCATCAGCCCCAGCCAGCTCTCCAAGGATCGAATCTGGTGGGAGACCGCCGTCGGCGTCACCGATAACTCCGCCGCGGCCGCCTTGAAACTGAGCAGCCGCGCGGCGGATTCGAAGGCGCGCAGAGCGTTGAGCGGCAGGTTGGCGAACATTTTAATTCTCCTGGAACGCAATGGATGAAATTAACTCATCCAGATTAACTAACGCTCATTTGTCTGTAAGCAGCTCTGAACTTCAAGCTGCAAGGCACAAGCAATGTCGATTGTAGCCGCATAAAAGGAGATTCAGATGAGCAAGATTCTTGTGGTGCATGGCAGTCCCCGTGGCGAGCGTTCCCATTCCCGGCGCCTGGCCGAGGCCTTTGTCTCGGCGTGGCAGGTCGCCCACCCGCAACCCCAAGTGACCCGTCGCGAAGTCGGACGCACGGTCATTGCGCCGGTCAACGAAGCCTTTATCGCCGCGGCGTTCTACCCCGAGCCTCAGGCTCGACCGTTGATCATGCAAGCGGACCTGGCCCTGAGCGATGCCTTGGTCGCGGAGCTGCAAGCCCATGATCGACTGGTGATCTCCGCGCCCATGCACAATTTCAGCGTGCCCAGCGGTGTGAAGGCCTGGATCGACCAGATCGTGCGCATCGGACTGACGTTCAACCACAGCCTGGACAACGGCGTGTCGCACTACGAGCCGCTGGTGCTGGGCAAGAAGGCGCTGATCGTGACCAGCCGTGGCGATTTCGGTTTCGGGCCGGGCGGACCGCTGGAGAGCATGAACCACGCCGACACGCTGTTGCGCACTGTATTGGGGTTCATCGGCATCACTGATGTGACGGTGGTGGCGGCCGAAGGCGAAGAGTCGGCCGAGCGCAGCTTTGCGTTGTCCTGTGCCGAGGCCGAGGAGCGCTTGCTGGCACTGGCACGGTCTTTCTGAGAAGGGCTGCGGCGCAGCCCAGCGGGAGCAAGCTCCCTCGCCACGGATTCGTACGGGTGTCATAGACTGGTCATCATCGGTACCGATGCTGATCACCTCTTGATCACAAGGATGTCGCCATGTCGCAACGCTGCGCCACTCGTTACCCGCTGGTGCTGGTCCCGGGCATGTTCGGGTTCATACGCCTGGTGCTGTATCCGTACTGGTATGGGATCGTCTCGGCGTTGCGTCGCGGTGGGGCCGTGGTGGTGGCGGTGAAGGTTTCGCCGTTGCATTCGTCCGAGGTGCGCGGCGAGCAATTGCTGGCACTGATCGACGACATACTGCGGCAAACCGGTGCGCAGAAGGTCAACCTGATTGGCCACAGCCAGGGCAGCCTCACCGCCCGCTATGCGGCCGCCAAACGCCCGGACCTGGTGGCGTCGGTCACGTCGGTGGCCGGCCCCAACCATGGCTCCGAACTGGCCGATTACCTCCAGGCCCACTACCCGGCCGACAGCGCCAAGGGACGTGTGCTCAGTGTCGCGCTGCGCTTGATCAACGCCCTGATGAGCCTGCTGGACATCGGCTATCGCGGGCCAAAGCTGCCGGTCAACCTCAATGCTTCCCATGCCTCCCTGACCACCGCCGGAGTGACGCTGTTCAATCAACGTTATCCACAGGGCCTGCCGGTCACCTGGGGCGGGCGGGGGCCGGAAGAGGTCAATGGCGTGCGCTATTACTCCTGGTCCGGCACCTTGCAGCCGGGCAAGACCGATAAAGGGCGCAACCTGTTCGACGGCACCAACCGCACTTGCCGTCTATTTGCCCGCACCTTTGTCAGGGAAGCGGGGCAGTGCGACGGTTTGGTCGGGCGCTACAGCTCACACCTGGGCATGGTTATCGGCGATGACTATCCGCTGGATCACTTCGACATCGTCAATCAGTCGCTAGGGCTGGTGGGCAAGGGGGCCGAGCCGATCCGGTTGTTTGTCGAGCATGCCGAGCGGTTGAAGGCGGCGGGGGTGTAACCGGTTGGACCGCGTTATCGTTCATCGCGAGCAAGCTCGCTCCCACAGTGGATTTGCAGTGCTCGGTCCATTGTGGGAGCGAGCTTGCTCGCGATGGCGTCAGCCAGGGCGCCGCCGGTTTACCACTGAACACAGATGAAGGTGTAACAGGCTTTGTCTACACTGCACCTCATCGCCGCACCCTCGTGCGGCAGCGAGGAGAAACACCATGAAGATGCTTCGTGTGCCTTTGTTGATGATCGGTTTGCTGCTGTGTTCCCAGGGCTTCGCCGCGACGGCACAGCAGACCAAGATGACCACCTGCAACGCCGACGCCACCGCCAAGGCGCTCAAGGGCGACGAGCGCAAGGCGTTCATGAGCACTTGCCTCAAGGCTGCACCGAGCACCCCGCAGGAACGCATGAAGAGCTGCAACGCCACGGCCACCGAGCAGGCGCTGAAGGGTGATGCCCGCAAGGCGTTCATGAGTGAGTGCCTGAAGAAGAAATAAGTGTTGAATCCATGGGCCCTATCGCGAGCAAGCTCGCTCCCACAGTGGATCTGTATTGCCCGGTCCAGGGTGGGAGCGAGCTTGCCCGCGATGGGGCCGGCGCAAAAGTTACAAAAAACCCCTGAACTGCGACCAAGGTCGGCCGACACAATCCCTAGTGCTGCCAGCGGATCGCTGGCAGACTGCCGATCCTTTCACGCCGTTTTGTCCTGAGGCTGTATGCCAACGTTTTCTCAGCGTCATGTGTTGTTGGTGATCAGTTGGGTGATCATTTTTGGTGGGTTGTTGCTGGTGCTCCCGCTGCGCCTGTTGCCGAGCCTGCTGGCCGGGCTGTTGGTGTTCGAGCTGGTCAACATGCTCACCCCGCAGTTGCAGCGCCTGATCGAAGGTCGCCGCGCCCGCTGGCTGGCGGTGGCGTTACTGGGCACGCTGGTGGTCAGTGTGCTAACGCTGATCTTCGCCGGCGCCTTCAGTTTCCTGCTCCATGAGGCGGAAAACCCCGGGGCCTCCCTGGACAAGTTCATGGCGGTGGTCGATCGCGCCCGTGGGCAATTGCCGCCGTTCATCGACGCCTACCTGCCGGCCAGCGCCGCCGAGTTCCGGGTGGCGATCGGTGACTGGGTGAGCAAGCACCTGAGCGACCTGCAACTGGTGGGCAAGGACGCGGCCCACATGTTCGTGACGCTGCTGATCGGCATGGTGCTGGGGGCCATCGTTGCCCTGCAGCGCATTCCCGACCTGACCAAGCGCAAGCCCCTGGCCGCCGCGCTGTTCGATCGCCTGAACCTGCTGGTCAAGGCGTTTCGCAACATCGTCTTCGCTCAAATCAAGATTTCCCTGCTCAACACCTTCTTCACCGGGATTTTCCTCGCGGTGGTGCTGCCGCTGTTCGGTATTCATCTCCCGTTGACCAAGACCCTGATCGTGATGACCTTCCTGCTGGGGCTGCTGCCGGTCATCGGCAACCTGATGTCCAACACGCTGATCACCATCGTTGCCCTGTCGTTGTCGATCTGGGTGGCGGTGGCGGCGCTGGGTTACCTGATCGTGATCCACAAGCTCGAGTACTTTCTCAATGCCCGCATCGTCGGTGGGCAGATCAGCGCCAAGTCCTGGGAACTGCTCATGGCAATGCTGGTGTTCGAAGCCGCGTTCGGCCTGCCGGGGGTGGTGGCGGGGCCGATTTATTATGCGTATCTCAAGAGTGAGTTGAAGCAGGTGGGGATGGTCTGATCCGATAGTGATGGTGACTGATCTGGCGCCATCGTGAGCAAGCTTGCTCCCACAGTTGAGCGCATTCCTTCTGAAGGAACTCGGTTAACTGTGGGAGCGAGCCTGCTCGCGATTCACGCGCCTCGGTCCTGGATCAGACCTGGCTCCCATAGCGCTTCATCGCCTCAATCGCCAACCCACTGCCAATACTGCCGAAGATATTGCCTTCCACATGCCGCGCCTGGGGCAGCATCGCCGAGACGCTGTTGCGCAATGCCGGAATGCCGCTGGAACCGCCGGTGAAGAACACCGTGTCGACCTGATCGACCCGCACGTTGGCATCGTTGAGCAACTGCGTGACGCTGCCGCGCACCCGCTCCAGCAAGCCGTCGATGGCCGTTTCGAACAGGGCCCGGCTCAGATCCACGCTCAGGCCGGGCTCGATCCGGTCCAGGAGCAAATGACGCTGGTCGGTGTGGGTCAGCGCGATCTTGGTTTCTTCCACTTCCATCGCCAGCCAATGCCCGGCGCGCTGTTCGATCAGCTTGAACAGCCGATCGATGCCGCCGGTGTCTTCGATGTCGTAGCGCATGCTGCCCAAGGCCAGGGTGGACTTTTGCGAGTACACCGCGTTGATGGTGTGCCAGGTCGCCAGGTTCATGTGGTGGCTGGTGGGCATGTAGGCACCGCTTTTCATGCGGCTGCCGTAACCGAACAGTGGCATCAGGCCGGCCAGGGAGAGTTGCTTGTCGAAATCGGTTCCGCCGATGTGCACGCCACCGGTGGCGAGGATGTCGGCGTGGCGGTTGTCGTGGGTGCGACGCTCGGGGGACAGGCGCACCAGGGAGAAGTCCGAGGTACCGCCGCCGATGTCGACGATCAGCACCAGCTCTTCTTTCTCGATGGTCGATTCATAATCGAAGGCCGCCGCGATGGGCTCGTACTGGAACGAAACCTCCTTGAAGCCGATGGCGCGGGCCACGTCCACCAGGGTGTTTTCCGCTTCCTGGTCGGCCATTTCATCGTCATCGACGAAAAACACCGGGCGCCCCAGTACCACTTCTTCGAATTCCCGACCGGCGGTGGCTTCGGCACGTTGCTTCAACTGGCCGATGAACAGCCCCAGCAGATCCTTGAACGGCATCGCCGTGCCCAACACGCTAGTGTCGTGCTTGATCAGCTTGGAGCCCAGCAGGCTCTTGAGCGAGCGCATCAACCGGCCTTCGTAGCCTTCCAGGTATTCGTGCAAGGCCAGGCGGCCATACACCGGGCGGCGTTCCTCCAGATTGAAAAAGACCACCGAGGGCAGGGTGATCTTGTCGTCCTCCAGCGCGATCAACGTTTCCATGCCGGGGCGCAGCCAGCCGACGGTGGAGTTGGACGTGCCAAAGTCGATACCGCAGGCACGGGCCGGGGATGCGTTTTTCATGTCTTTCAGGTTCCAGTTGAAAAAACGGCCGCGCAGTGTATGTCAGTGCGGCGCGGATTCGAAGGCCGGTTATCTGCTAATTCTCGAACGCAGGCCTTGAAAGACACTCTTATACCCCCAAACTTGCAGGCATAGCCTGGCAGCCACAGGGCGGACACAAGAACCGCCACCCGCTGCCGATAAACTTCTGACGTGCCGCCCGGTCCCAATCTTGAGGTCGGTCAACCCGCTGTCCGGTCATCCGGGCATGCTGTGCGTGGCGGTGCGACATCGATAACGGATGGTGATGCTTAGATGGACTTCAAAGACTATTACAAGATCCTGGGTGTTGAGCCAACGGCGGACGACAGCACGATCAAGGCTGCCTACCGCAAGCTGGCGCGCAAGTACCACCCGGATGTGAGCAAGGAAAAGGACGCCGAGACCAAGTTCAAGGACGTCTCCGAAGCCTATGAAGCGCTGAAAAGCGCCGACAAGCGCGCCGAGTACGACGACTTGCGCCGCTACGGCCAACATGGCCAGCCGTTCCAGGGCCCGCCGGGTTGGCAGAGCCGTGGCGGTTTTGGCGGCCAGGACACGGGGGATTTCTCGGACTTCTTCAGTTCGATTTTCGGTAATCGCGGCCCGGGTTTCGGCGGCGGACAGTCAGGTCGCAGCGCCGGCCGTCGAGGGCAAGACGTGGAAATGGAATTACCGATCTTCCTGGAAGAAACCCTGTCGAACGAGTCGAAGAAAGTCACGTTCCAGGTGCCGCAATACAACGCGGCCGGCCAGCACGTGAGCAACACCAGCAAGAGCCTGAACGTGAAGATCCCGCTGGGCGTGACCGACGGCGAACGCATTCGCCTCAAGGGCCAGGGCGCGCCGGGTGTCGGTGGCGGCGCCAACGGCGACTTGTACCTGACCATTCGTTTCGCCCCGCACCCCAAATTCGACGTCGAAGGCCAGGACCTGATCATCACCTTGCCCCTGGCCCCGTGGGAATTGGCGCTGGGCACCGAAGTGGCGGTGCCGACCCTTACCGGCAAGATCAACCTCAAGGTTCCGGCCGGCAGCCAGAACGGCCAGCGCATGCGCGCCAAGGGCCACGGCCTGCGCAACAAGGCCGGCGAGCGCGGCTACCTGTTCGTGCAACTCAAGGCCGTGATGCCCAAGGCTAGCGACGAAGCGGTCAAGGCGCTGTGGGCGGAACTGGCGAAGAAAGCGGCGTTCGATCCGCGGGAGAATTTCTGACAGCTGTGGGAGCAAGGCTTGCCCGCGATGAATTCAACGCGGTTTCTCAAAAATCGAGGCGCCTGTATCGCGAGCAAGCTTTGCTCCCACGGATCCCCGCCACGGTGCGGCGGGGCTAGACTCGACAGTTGAAGCATTGGGAGAAGCAGACCATGAACAACCCGATCATTGAACTGAACCTGCTGGAATTCTGTGAGGCCGCCGCATTGGCCGATGTCCATGTGATCGAAATCGTCGAGCATGGCATCCTCGAACCCCACGGCGCGGCCCCGACGGATTGGCGGTTTACCGATTACGAGCTGGCCCTGGCCAAGCGTGCCGCGAAGCTGCGGCACGACCTGGACCTGGAGTGGGAAGGCGTCGCCCTGGCGCTGGACCTGCTGGAGGAAGTTCAAGAACTGCGAGCCGAGAACCGTCGGCTACGTCAGCAACTGGGCCGCTGGGTGGACTGACAGGACTGCCGAGCGCATCAGTGCCTGGACAGGCAAAAACCTGAAAAAGCGATAAATAGATACCGCACTCATCGCTGACACACGGGATAGGCTCGGGTTTTCCAACGTCAAGGATGACCCGATATGCCAGGCTTCACCCCCCGTTTCGCCATTCCCCAGGGCGAGCATTTCGACCTGCTCAAAGCCCGTATTCCCGGCTGGTACAGCGGGGCCATCGTGCAACGCCAGCAGGAACTGAGCGATCATGAACTGACGCTTCCGCACTGGTATGCGAAAGCCTCCCCCGATCTCTGGAATAGCCTCAAGGACAGTCATTCCCGCTACCGCGAGCGCCTGAACCAGGTCGACAACCGGCTGGGCAATATCCAGGACATTCGCGCCTTCGCCGAACCCTTGCTCGAGCAGGCGATCCTGGATGAATTCGGCTTCGCGCTGAACGTCAACGAGGTGTATTTCGTCCGCAAGTACGGGCGCAAGACCCGCGATGACTTTTTTGGGGCACTGGTCCTGGACAGCGAGGGCGGCCATTTCTATCGCTACGAATACCGTGGCACGTCATTGCTGGAGGCGGCGCTGGCCAATTTCGCGCCAGAGGAAGCGCGCAAACCCGCCTGTGCCGATTGCAACCTCATCACCACGGTGCGCCCGTCCCTGGGCGGCGCTGTGGTGCCCTCCACCGACGCCGTTCGCGCAGGGGCACTGTCGATTGCCCCTGAAGCCTTCGCCAAGTTGTGTCGCACGTTGGATCTGGGACGCCAGTATCAGGAGCACATCAGCGCTGTCCTGCGGCCCGACGACAGCAAGACGTACAACCCGCTGGATCATTCGCTGGAGGAGCATCACCGGCAGGGCTTGGCACTGAGCATCCAGATCGCTAGGGCCAAGGCCGACATCAGCCCGACGATCTACCAGATGTTGCAGCAGGTGGCCGAGGGGGCCAGCGACGTCACCCTCGATGGCCAGGCCGTGAGATTCACTTCCCTGAAAGTGTTCGACATCGAACTGGTCGGCCCACTGTTGATCGGCCCCGACCTTGAAAACAGTCGCCGGGTGGTGCCGGTCGTGGCCTACCTTCCGGGCGATCCCGAGCATCCTCTGAAAGCCTACGCCTCCAGCGCCGACTTCATGGCCGAACTGCGGCGACGCTTGCACAGTGGCGCCTACCGCCGCTTCTTCAGCCGTTTCGTGCCGCTGCGTCAGCAAGGCGCGTTTTTTCGGCAGTTCAAGCACCTCTATCAAATCTCCCCGATGGCCGATGACCAGGCCGATTTCCCACTCAAATCGTCGTTGCGCAACCTGCCCATGGGCACGGAGCCGATTCCCGGCGACCTGTGGGGCTCGCTGCGCCTGCGGCAAATCGAGAAGATCCAGGCCGACGCACGCGCGGTGGCCGTGCCTACCGGTGTTGAAGACAAAAAAGCACGCCTGGCGCGCCTGGACAGTTACCTGGACGCGGTGGTCGATGTGTTCAACCTGGCGGCGTTCGTCGTGCCAGGGCTGGGGCCACTGATGTTGACGGTCGGGGCCGTGCAGATGTTCAACGAGGCGTTCGAAGGCATCGAAGCGTTCGAGCGTGGGGAGACCCGGGAAATGTGGGCGCATTTCTCCAGCGTGGCCCTCAATACGGCCTTCGTCGCCACCGGTGCAGCGGTACTGCCGCATATTCGATGGTCGAGCACGGTGGATCAGTTGGAGCCGGTTCAATTGGCCAATGGCGAGTCGCGCCTGTGGCGCCCCGACCTGAGCGTTTACCAGAGTGAGCTGCAGCCTCCCGCGGCCTCAAGCTCGGATAGCCAGGGTCTCTATCGGGTCGAGAATCAGCAGGTCTTGCCGCTGGGTGAGCAACGTTTTGAAGTGCAACAGGACCCGCAAACCCTCCGCTATCGCATTCGTCATCCTTCCCGTCCGCAGGCCTACCAGCCCGAGCTGACGCACAACGGCAGCGGTGCCTGGCACCACGAACTGGAACAACCGCGTACCTGGGAAGGCCCGACACTGATGAGACGTCTGGGCCATGGCGTCAAGGATTTCAGCGATGCCGAACTGGAGCAGATCCGCCTCGCCAGCGCGACCCCGCAGGACGTGCTGCGACGGTTGCATGTCGAGGGCGAGCCGGTGCCGGCATTGCTGACCGATACCCTGGGTCGCTTCGACCTCTGCCGACAAATCGACACGTTCATCGGGCAACTGCAAAGCGAGGAGCCGCCGGGCCATGACCTGGCCGAGCCGATGTTGCACCTGCTGACCCAATACGGCCCGTGGCCAAGAGGGTTGAAGCTGAAGATCGTCGACGGCGCCGGCCGGACGCGCTGGGAATACGTCCGGCCCTCGGAAGGCGAGACGCCGGTTCGTGAGGCCAGCCTGACCGAGGCCAAGGTCCGCACGCCTGCGCTGTTGAAAAACCTGATCGAAGCGGTGGATGCCGCAGGCGTCGATCTGTTGGCCACGGCGAGCCCGCCGATTGCGAAAGCCCACATGGACGCTCGCGTCCGGCACCTGCGCCAGGCACTCGCCGAGACGGCAGTGAATGAAAAGGTGCAGTTGCTCAACGATTACTTCGCCCTGGGCGAGACGCGAGGCGACCCCCGTGTGGCGCTGATCAAGTCCCGCTTTCCTTCGGTTCCAGCCACGGCGATCGAGCAGGTCATCACCTTGGCCGGCACTGAAGAGCTGCAGCAAATGGCCGCCTGGGATTTCGCCGATGCGAATCAGACCAAACCCATCCCTCTGCGCATCGCCGAAGAGTTGCGCCACTTCCAGCGTGTGGTGCGTCTGAACCGCGCCTACGAAGGCCTGTATCAGGACGCCTTGGTCACGGCGGACACGCCTCGACTGGTGTTGGCTACCCTGGAAACCTTGCCCGGCTGGAGCGGCACGCTGCGCATCGAATTGCGCGAGGCCGTTGTGTCCGGCACCTTGATCGACAGCATCGGGCCGCAAAATGCGGCGCAGACCAAGGTCGTGGTCAGGGATGATGAGCGCTACCAGGCCTTTGACGACAACGGCAATGAACTGAGCCATTGGGGCAGCCTCTTCGATGCCTTGCAGCATGCCCTGCCGGATGCCGAACGCCGGGCCATGGCTCGACCTTCGATTCATCACGGCGACCTGTTGAAAGAGGCGGTCGGCGCTTCGCCGGTGGACCGGGATGCGCTGGCGCGCCGCTTGAAGATGCCCGCACTCAAGCCCGCCTTTAAATCGCCGATGCGCCTGGCTTCGGGCCAAGTCGGTTATCCCTTGGGTGGACTACGGGATTGGTTGGGCCTGGGCCGAACGGCGGAAAGCCGGGTGCTGGAGCTGTACCCGAGTTACACGGCGGCACAAACCGATGCGCTGTTGCGAGCTCTGGGCGATGGCGCGGTGAGGGAGCTCCAGCGACGTAACGTCGAGCTGAAAATGCTGCGCCGGGATCTGGACCGTTGGGTCGCTACCCTCGGCTGGCGTGACGTGGGTAATCACCCGACTGTAGTACCGCAGACGATCAGGCAGGTGATGGCCGAACAAATCGAGCGATGCTGGCGGCGTCAGACCCGGCTCGTTGTGGCAGCGGATCTGCGCACGATCGGCTATGAGCTTGATTTGAGCGGATTGGACATCGGGGCACTGCCGGAACTGACGGCCGACTTCAGTCATGTAGGGGTGCTCAAGCTGCGTGACATGGGCTTGACGCTGCATCACTGCGAAAGCTTCCTCAGCGGATTTTCCTCCATTCGCCGGTTGGACCTGTCCAGGAACCGGTTGATCGATATTCCCAGGGCCTTGGAGGGGATGAGGGACTTGGAGACGCTGCAACTGGAGGCGAACCGGATCGGCCTGACACCGCGTAGCGTTGACATCCTGCAAGGCCTTACTCGCTTGAGAAACCTCGACCTGGACAACAACCCGCTGGGGCGCCTACCGGACTTCAGCAGGTTGCCTGACCTGGAGCGATTGAACCTGAAAAATACCGGGATCACTGCCTGGCCCACCGGCCTGCGCGACCAGCCGCTGGAGCTGATTGATTTGCGCGACAACGGCTTGACCCAGGTGCCGGATCACCTGCTCGACCCGCCCGCCGAGCGTGCCCATGCCACGGCACGCCTCAATCGCGTGACGCTGTTGCAGGGCAACCCGTTGAGCGAGGTGGTCCAACAGCGTTTGCGTGATTATTGGGTGACGGTCTTGCAGACGCGTCCTGAATGGGCAGTCCTGCGTTTGCCCGAGGCGTTTGGGTTTTCAGCGTCGGTCGGGCCGTCGAATATGCAGCAATGGCTGCTCAACCTGCCTGCGGGCCAACTGGCGGACAAAAGAGCTGTGTGGCAAAGCCTGGCGGATGAACCGCAATCGGGAGAATTTTTTGAGTTATTGCATCGGTTGGCTAAATCTTATCAGAGCCTGAAAGATTATCCGGACCTCCAGGCCCGCGTCTGGCAGATGCTCGACGCGATGGGGCGTTCCACCGAGCTGCGTGATGAACTGTTCGACCTGGCCGGCCAACCGGCCTGTGAAGATCGCGCAGCCTTGTCGTTCAGCTACCTGGAAATCCGCTTGATGATCCAAAACGCCAGGGCCTTGGCGGTTGGAACGGATGAAGCGGCAACGCTCTTCCAGCTGGCCAAGGGGCTGTTTCGCCTCGATGAGGTGGAGCGTATTGCCCTGCAGGACATCCAGCGGCGCCGTGACGCTATCAATGCCCGCACCGACCTGACCAACGATCAAAAGATCGAGAACCTGGCGCTGATCGAAGAGGTCGAGGTCCGTCTGGCTTACCGGGCGGGGCTCAAGGATCGACTGGGGTTACCGGGGCAACCCGCGGGCGGGGTTTTTCTCACGCTGGGAGATGTCAGCCCTGACATGCTCGACGCCGCCGCCAATCAGGTCCTGGAACTGGACGATTCACCCCAGCAGTTTCAATCGCTGGTGGGTCGGGATTTCTGGATCGATTATTTGAAGCAGCAGCATGGGGCTGCCTTCCAGGCGCTGAATGACACCCTCATCGCCAACCAGATTGAGCTGGATGAAGCGAAGGCCGCAGGCACTTTGGAGGAAGCGGACTACGTCAGCCAGTCCGAGGCGTTGGGCCTGCAGCACAAGATCAAGGAAGCGGAGCTGGTCCAGGCGTTGACGCGAACCGAGCTGGAAGCGCTGCCGGAAAGTACCGATCTGTAGGGTGAACCAGTCCCGTCATCTCAGACAGGCATAAAACCCGTGGCGAGGGAGCTTGCTCCCGCTGGGGTGCGAAGCAGCCCTCGCTTTTTTTGCGGTTGCTGCGCAACCGAGCGGGAGCAAGCTCCCTCGCCACAAGAACTGCACAAGAACTGCGCCGGTTCAAAACAGGAAATAACGCTGCGCCATCGGCAGCACTTCGGCCGGTTCGCACCACAGCAACACGCCGTCGGCCTTGACCTGGTAGGTCTGCGGATCGACGTCGATGTTCGGCAAGTAGTCGTTGTGAATCAGGTCGGTCTTCTGCACATCACGGCAGCCTTTGACCACGGCGATTCTTTTCTTCAGCCCCAACTGCTCCGGCAATCCGGCCTCGGCGGCGGCCTGGCTGATGAAGGTCAGGCTGGTGGCATGCCGCGAGCCGCCGAAGCTTGCGAACATCGGTCGGTAGTGCACCGGCTGCGGCGTCGGGATCGAGGCGTTGGCGTCGCCCATCAGGCTGGCGGCAATCGCTCCGCCCTTGAGGATCAACGTCGGCTTGACGCCGAAGAACGCCGGGCGCCACAGCACCAGGTCGGCCCACTTGCCCACTTCGATGGAACCCACTTCATGGCTGATGCCATGGGTGATCGCCGGGTTGATGGTGTACTTGGCGATGTAGCGCTTGATGCGGAAGTTGTCGTTGCCTTCGCCGTCACCGGGCAGGGCGCCGCGTTGCTTCTTCATCTTGTCGGCGGTCTGCCAGGTGCGCGTGATGACTTCGCCGACGCGGCCCATGGCCTGGCTGTCGGAACTGATCATCGAGAAGGCGCCGAGGTCGTGGAGAATGTCTTCGGCGGCGATGGTCTCGCGGCGGATGCGGCTTTCGGCGAAGGCCACGTCTTCGGCAATGCTCGGGTCCAGGTGATGGCAGACCATCAGCATGTCCAGGTGCTCGTCGATGGTGTTGCGGGTGAACGGTCGGGTCGGGTTGGTGGAACTGGGCAACACATTGGCGAAGCCGCAAGCCTTGATGATGTCCGGCGCATGCCCGCCACCGGCACCTTCGGTGTGGTAGGTGTGGATGGTGCGGCCCTTGAACGCGGCGAGAGTGGTTTCGACAAAACCGGACTCGTTGAGGGTGTCGGTGTGGATCGCCACCTGCACGTCGTACTGGTCGGCCACGCTCAGGCAGTTGTCGATGGCCGCGGGCGTGGTGCCCCAGTCTTCGTGCAGCTTCAGGCCGATGGCCCCGGCCTTGACCTGCTCGATCAACGGTTCCGGCAGGCTGGCGTTGCCCTTGCCGGTGAAGCCGATGTTCATCGGGAAGGCATCGGCGGCCTGGAGCATGCGCGCCAGGTGCCACGGCCCGGAGGTGCACGTGGTGGCGTTGGTCCCGGTGGCCGGGCCGGTGCCGCCGCCGATCATGGTGGTGACGCCGCTCATCAGCGCTTCTTCGATCTGCTGCGGGCAGATGAAGTGAATGTGGGTGTCGATGCCGCCGGCGGTGAGGATCATACCTTCGCCGGCGATCACTTCGGTGCTGGCGCCGATGGCGATGGTCACGTCAGGCTGGATGTCCGGGTTACCGGCCTTGCCGATGGCCGCGATGCGCCCGTCCTTGAGGCCGACATCGGCCTTGACGATGCCCCAGTGGTCGATGATCAGCGCGTTGGTGATCAGCGTGTCGACGACCTCGGCGGCCAGCAGCTGGCTCTGGCCCATGCCATCGCGAATCACCTTGCCGCCGCCGAATTTCACTTCTTCGCCGTAGGTGGTGAAGTCCTTTTCCACTTCGATCCACAACTCGGTGTCGGCCAGGCGGACCTTGTCACCGACGGTGGGGCCGAACATGTCGGCGTAGGCTTGGCGGGAGATTTTCATGTGCTTGCCTTGAGATTCAATTGAGTTTTGAAACCGTTCGCTGCGCTCACTCATCGCGAGCAAGCTCGCTCCCACATTTGATCGCGTTTCCCTGTGGGAGCGAGCTTGCTCGCGATGAGGTCAGTGCAGGCACCCTATGACTTACAGGTCGCCCATCACCCGCCCGGCAAACCCGAACACCCGGCGATGCCCGGCCAAGTCCACCAGTTCCACCTCGCGGCTCTGGCCCGGTTCGAAGCGCACCGCGGTGCCGGCCGGGATGTTCAGGCGCATGCCTCGGCTGGCGGCGCGGTCGAAGGTCAAGGCGTCGTTGGTCTCGAAAAAGTGATAGTGCGAACCGACCTGGATCGGCCGGTCGCCGCTGTTGGCGACGTTCAGCGTGAGCGTGCGGCGGCCGACGTTGAGTTCGATGTCGCCGGGCTGGACCTGGTATTGCCCTGGAATCATTGCGGTTGCCCCAAAATCTTGTAGTAAATGGCGGTCGGGGTGTAGGTCCCGTCCGGGCTCTGGCAGTAGTCGGGCAGTTCACCGACGCGGGTGTAGCCCATGGCGCGGTAGAACGCCTCGGCCTCGGAACCGGCCTCGGTGTCGAGGTACAACAAACCCCGCTTGTGCTGGCGGGCGCCGAGCTCCAGGGCGCTCATCAATTGCTGGCCCAGCCCCCGACGGCGGGCCTCGCCGCGCACCAGCAGCTTCTGCACTTCGGCACGGTTGAGGCCGTTGGGTTTCTGGCACAGGGCAAGCTGGACGCTGGCCTGCACCTGTTCATCCTTGACCACCACCCACAGCAACAGGTGGCCCTGGTTGAGGCTGGCCTGGACTTCGTCGAAATAGGCGCGGGCCTGGACGGCATCGAGATCGGCCATGAACCCCACGCTGGCGCCGTAGCCGACGGCGTCGAGCAACAGATCGATCAAGCCCTGGCGATAATGCGCAAAGCTTTCGGCGTGGACTCGACGCAACTGGGCAGCGTTCATTGGCTTTTCACTCCTTGTTGACGGCGGGCGGTAGCGCCCCGAGGTTGAGGTTCAACTGCATGAAGGTCAGGTCCAGCCAGCGGCCGAACTTGGTCCCCACCTCGGGCATCTGCCCGGTGATCACGAAACCGGCCCGCTCGTGCAGGCGAATCGAGGCCGCGTTGCCGCTTTCGATGGCGGCGACCATGACGTGTTTATCGCAGGCCCTGGCGCGCTCGATCAGCGTGCTCATCAACAACGGGCCAAGGCCATTGCCGCGCTGGTCGCTGCGTACATACACCGAATGCTCCACGGTGTGGCGGAAGCCGTCGAACGGTCGCCAGTCGCCGAACGAAGCGTAGCCGAGCACGTTGTCTTCGGCGTCGACGGCCACCAGCACCGGGTAGCCCTGGGTTTGCCGGGCGCTGAACCACGCCTGGCGGTTGCCCAGGTCAACGGCTTGTTCGTTCCAGATCGCCGTGGTGTTGAGCACGGCATCGTTGTAGATATCGCGGATCGCCGGCAGGTCGACGGCATGGGCGTCACGAACGTGGGCAGTCATGGCGTGGCCTCAGGCGATGGGTTGGTGGACGGTGACCAGTTTGGTGCCGTCGGGAAACGTCGCCTCGACCTGGATCTCCGGGATCATTTCCGGGATGCCTTCCATCACCTGCTCGCGGCTCAGCAGCGTGGTGCCGTAATGCATCAGGTCGGCGACGGTCTGGCCGTCACGGGCGCCTTCCAGCAACGCGGCGGAAATGTAGGCCATGGCCTCCGGGTAGTTGAGCTTCAAGCCACGAGCCAAGCGTCGTTCGGCGACGAGGCCGGCGGTGAAGATCAGCAGCTTGTCTTTTTCGCGTGGGGTCAGGTCCATGTGCAATCCATAAGGGCAGATAAAAAATTCGGGCTGTAAACACAGCTACCTGTTGGAGCAACGCCTGTGGGAGCAAAGCTTGCTCGCGATGAACGATAACGCGGTCCTTCCGGTCGACCGAGGCGCTGCCATCGCGAGCAAGCTTTGCTCCCACAGAAAGTCATTGCTTCCACACCATTGCTCCTACAGGAACGCAATTCAGGTACTCCAGATTCTCGGTGGCACAGCTTCTCGACCGAGCAACGCCGGGCGCAAAAGCCGCCACAATTCAATCAACCACCCCCGCGCCAGCAACGCCTCGCTCGCCAGGCAGCGGGCCACGACCAGGCCGGGCAATTGGGTCAGGTCGCCGCGCACGGCATGGCCCAGTGATCGGCAGTGTTCCAGCAATTGGCTGTCGATCTCGCCGGTCACCAGCAACGTGGCAAACACCGGATCACCGCCCAGCCCGATGGGTGAGTCGAGCAGCCCATCACCGCCCACAATGCGCTGGCGCTCGTGCCACAGCAACTGGCCATCGCGGCGAATGTCCAGTCGCGATTGAAAGTGCCCCAGGTCGAACCGCTCGCCGCTGGCCGGTCGGCCGAGGGCAACCATGTCCCAGTAGAGCAGGCGCCCGTCGCCCTGCAGGTCGATGCTCGTGCTGAGTTCGGCCTGGGCCGCGCTGAAGACGATGGTTTCCTGGGGCAGCCATTCCAGGGTCGCGCCGGGGGCTACGCTCAGGGTCAGTTGTTGGTACGCCGGCCCCGCGGCGCGGTACCACTTGGCCGCGCCGGGGCTGGTCAACTGCACCCAGGCGCCAGGGCCGACGTGGGCCGAGATGTCCAACCGGTCACCGCCGGCAATCCCGCCGGGCGGGTGGACGATGATGTGCTGGCACACCTCGGGGCCTTCGGCGTACAGGTGCTTCTGCACCCGCAGCGGGCCTTTGTGGCGGCGCTGTACCGGACGTGTGCAATCGCCGAAGCGGGCGTAACCCAAGTCCAGCTCGGCTTGCCAGCTGGGGGTGAACAGGGCCGAAGGCGCCAATGAACAGACAGGTAGATTCATGATTTTCTGATTATCGTCGGGACGCTAAGACTAGATCGTAACCAGCCCGCGCACACCCTCGGCTTCCATGTTTTCTCCGCGCCCCTGCTGCACGATCTCGCCCCGGGACATCACCAGGTACTGATCGGCCAGCTCGGCGGCGAAGTCGTAGAACTGCTCCACCAGCAAAATCGCCATGTCGCCCCGGGCCGCCAGTTTCTTGATCACCACGCCGATCTCCTTGATCACCGAGGGCTGGATGCCTTCGGTGGGCTCGTCGAGAATCAGCAAGCGTGGCCGACTGGCCAGGGCCCGGCCAATGGCGAGCTGCTGTTGCTGGCCGCCGGACAGATCCCCACCACGGCGCTGTTTCATCTGCAGCAGCACCGGGAACAATTCGTAGATGAATGCCGGCACTTCCTTGGCTTCGGCGCCGGGAAAGCGCGACAGACCCATCAGCAGGTTTTCTTCAACCGTCAGCCGGCCGAAAATTTCCCGGCCCTGGGGTACGTAGGCAATGCCAGCGTGCACCCGTTGGTGCGGCTTGAAGGTGGTGATGGGCTTGCCTTCCCAGCTCACCGCACCTTCCTTGGCCGGCAACAGGCCCATCAGGCATTTGAGCAGGGTGGTCTTGCCCACGCCGTTGCGGCCCAACAGGCATGTCACCTCGCCGACCTTGGCGTCGAACGACAAGCCGCGCAGGATGTGGCTACCGCCGTAGTATTGGTGCAGTTTGTCGACTTGCAGCATGTCTTGAATTCCCCTCAAGTCCCCTGTGGGAACAATGGCTTTCTGTGGGAGCAAAGCTTGCTCGCGACAGCGGCTCCTCGGTCCATCAGAAGGACCGCGTTATCGTTCATCGCGAGCAAGCTTTGCTCCCACAAGCCCGCTCCCACAGAGGGAATGTGTTTGCAGGTCTAGCGACCGAGATACACCTCGATCACCCGCTCATTGTCCTGCACCTGTTCCAGCGACCCTTCAGCCAGCACGCTGCCCTGGTGCAGCACGGTGACGTGGTCGGCGATCGCGCCGACGAAGCCCATGTCGTGTTCCACCACCATCAGCGAATGCTTGCCCGCCAGGGACTTGAACAGCTCGGCGGTGAACTCGGTTTCGGCGTCGGTCATGCCTGCCACCGGTTCGTCGAGCAGCAACAGTTGCGGGTCCTGCACCAGCAGCATGCCGATCTCCAGGAACTGCTTCTGCCCGTGGGACAGCAGCCCGGCGGCGCGGTTGACTGACGTGCTGAGGCGAATGGTTTCCAGCACTTCGTTGATCCGGTCGTGTTGCTCGCCAGTCAGTTTTGCCCGCAGGCTGGCCCACACTGATTTATCGGTCTTGAGCGCCAGTTCCAGGTTTTCGAACACGCTCAGGGCTTCGAACACCGTCGGCTTCTGGAACTTGCGCCCGATGCCGGCCTGGGCGATCTGCACTTCACTCATGCTGGTCAAGTCCAGGGTTTCGCCGAACCAGGCCTTGCCGTGGCTGGGGCGGGTCTTGCCGGTGATCACGTCCATCAGGGTGGTCTTGCCGGCGCCGTTGGGGCCGATGATGCAGCGCAATTCGCCGACGCCGATGTACAGGTTCAAATCGTTCAGGGCCTTGAAACCATCGAAGCTGACGCTGATGTCTTCCAGGGTCAGGATCGTGCCGTGACGGGTGTTCAGGCCAACGCCGGCTGCCTGGCCGAGGCCGATGGCGTCGCGGCTGCTGCCTTGGTCTTTGTTGGGTTCGAGGATAGGTTCGAGCATGAAATCAGCCGTCGGTGTGATTCTCATTGTTCGCCTCTCTTCTTCAGCAAGCCGATCACGCCTTTAGGCAGATACAGCGTCACGACGATGAACAGCGCGCCAAGGAAGAACAGCCAATACTCGGGAAACGCCACGGTGAACCAGCTCTTCATGCCATTGACTACCCCGGCGCCCAACAACGGCCCGATCAGCGTGCCGCGCCCGCCAAGGGCGACCCACACAGCAGCCTCGATGGAGTTGGTCGGCGACATCTCGCTGGGGTTAATGATGCCCACCTGCGGCACGTACAACGCCCCGGCCAGGCCGCACAACACCGCGCTCAACACCCAGACGAACAGCTTGAAGCCACGGGGATCGTAGCCGCAGAACATCAGACGGTTTTCCGCGTCGCGCAGGGCGGTCAGCACACGGCCGAACTTGCTGCGGGCCAGGCGCCAACCAATGAACAGGCTCGCCACCAGCAACAACACCGTGGCGAAAAACAGCACCGCCCGGGTGCCCGGTTCGGTGATGCCAAAGCCCAGGATCGAACGGAAATTGGTGAAGCCGTTGTTGCCGCCAAACCCGGTTTCGTTGCGGAAAAACAGGAGCATCCCGGCGAAGGTCAGGGCCTGGGTCATGATCGAGAAATACACGCCTTTGATCCGCGAACGGAAGGCGAAGAAGCCGAACACCAGCGCCAGTAAGCCCGGCGCCAGCACCACCAGGCACATCGCCCAGAGGAAACTGTCGGTGCCGGCCCAGTACCAGGGCAACTCGGTCCACGACAAAAAGGTCATGAACGCCGGCAAGCCATCGCCGGCGGCCTGGCGCATCAGGTACATGCCCATGGCGTAACCGCCCAGGGCGAAGAACAAGCCGTGGCCGAGAGAGAGCAAACCGGCATAACCCCAGACCAGGTCCAGTGCCAGGGCGACGATGGCGTAGCAGAGAATCTTGCCCACCAGGGTCAAGGTGTAGGCGGAGACGTGCAACGGATTGTCCGCCGCCAACAGCGACAGCAACGGCAGGCTCAGCAGCACGGTCAGGATCAGCGCGCCGACGGCTAGGGTGACTTTGGGACCGGCCTTTTGCGTGGCCGTGAGCATCAGGGGCTGGTTCATCAGTCGATTACCCGTCCTTTGAGCGCGAAGAGGCCTTGCGGACGCTTCTGGATGAACAGAATGATCAGCTCGAGGATCAGGATCTTGCCGAGCACGGCGCCGATCTGCGGTTCGAGGATCTTATTGGCGATGCCCAGGCCGAACGCGGCGAACACACTGCCGGCCAACTGGCCGACACCACCGAGCACCACCACCAGGAACGAGTCGATGATGTAGCTCTGGCCCAGGTCCGGGCCGACGTTGCCGATCTGGCTCAAGGCGACGCCACCGAGCCCGGCGATGCCCGAGCCGAGGCCGAAGGCGAGCATGTCGACCCGGCCGGTGGGCACGCCGCAGCAGGCGGCCATGTTGCGATTCTGGGTCACTGCTCGGACGTTCAGGCCCAGGCGTGTCTTGTTCAGCAGCAGCCAGGTCAACACCACCACGAACAAGGCGAAGGCGATGATCACGATGCGGTTGTACGGCAGCACCAGGTTCGGCAACACCTGGATCCCGCCCGAGAGCCAGGCCGGGTTGGCGACTTCGACGTTCTGCGCGCCGAACACCAGGCGCACCAGTTGGATCAGCATCAGGCTGATGCCCCAGGTGGCGAGCAGGGTTTCCAGCGGCCGCCCGTAGAGGTGGCGGATCACCGTGCGCTCCAGGGCCATGCCGATGGCCGCGGTGATGAAAAACGCCACCGGCAAGGCGATCAGCGGATAGAACTCGATAGCGTTCGGGGCGAAGCGCTGGAACAGCAGCTGCACCACATACGTGGAGTACGCGCCGAGCATGAGCATCTCGCCGTGGGCCATGTTGATCACCCCCAGCAGGCCGAAGGTGATCGCCAGGCCGAGGGCGGCGAGCAGCAGGATCGAGCCCAGGGACATGCCGCTGAAGGCCTGGCCCAGCAATTCGCCGATCAGAAGTTTGCGCTTGACCTGGCCGAGGCTGGTTTCAGCGGCGGTGCGCACGGCGGCATCGGTTTCGACGCCGGGTTCAAGCAGACCTTCGAGGCGGGTGCGGGCCAGTGGATCGCCGGTTTCCCCCAGCAGGCGGACGGCGGCCAGGCGCACGTTCGGGTTGGTGTCCACCAGTTGCAGGTTCGCCAGGGCCAGGCTCAGGGCGGCGTGTGCGTCTTCGTCCTGCTCGCCGGCCAGTTGCCGATCGAGAAACGCCAGTTGCGCAGGACGGGCACTTTTTTGCAGTTGCTGCGCGGCGGCCAGGCGCACATGGGCATCGACGGCGAGCAGTTGATGGCTGGCCAGGGCGGTTTCGATCAGCCCGCGCAAGCGGTTGTTCAGGCGCAGGGTTTTTGGCTGGCCGTCGACAGTCAACTGGCCTTGTTGCAAGGCGTTGATCAGCTCGACGCGCTCAGGCTCCGGCTGCGCGGCCCAGGCTTCCAGGAGCTTGGCCTGCTGGGTCGGGTTGGCGGCGACGAAGTCTTCGGCGTCGCCGGCATGGGCCTCCAGTGGCAACAGCAGCACCAGGGCGAGGATGAGGCGGTAAAGGGCGGTGGGCATATGCTAGGCCTTGCGCAGTGCTTTTTGTGGGAGCGGGCTTGCTCGCGAAGGCGGTGTGTCAGACGACTAAAATGTTGAATGTGAATCCGCATTCGCGAGCAAGCCCGCTCCCACAAGGGAGTTGTGTCGGCCTCGATATCCGGGGCCGACACCCATGGGCTCAGTTGCTCTTCACCGCATAGTCAGGCTTCTTGTCGTTGCCGGCGATGAAGGGGCTCCACGGTTGGGCGCGGATCGGGCCCTCGGTCTGCCAGACCACGTTGAACTGACCGTCGGCCTGGATCTCGCCGATCATCACCGGCTTGTGCAGGTGGTGGTTGGTCTTGTCCATGGTCAGGGTGTAGCCCGACGGTGCGGCGAAGGTCTGGCCGGCCAGGGCTTCGCGGACTTTGTCGACGTCGGTGGACTTGGCTTTTTCCACCGCTTGCGCCCACATGTGGATACCAACGTACGTGGCCTCCATCGGGTCGTTGGTCACGGCTTTATCCGCGCCTGGCAGGTTCTTGGCCTTGGCGTAGGCTTTCCAGGAATCGACGAATTTCTTGTTCGCCGGGTTATCCACGGATTCGAAGTAGTTCCACGCCGCGAGGTTGCCTACCAGTGGCTTGGTGTCGATGCCGCGCAGTTCCTCTTCGCCCACCGAGAACGCCACGACCGGTACGTCGGTGGCTTTCAGGCCCTGGTTCGCCAGTTCCTTATAGAAGGGCACGTTGGAGTCGCCGTTGACGGTGGAAATGACTGCGGTCTTGCCACCAGCCGAGAACTTTTTGATGTTGGCCACGATGGTCTGGTAATCGCTGTGGCCGAACGGGGTGTAGACCTCTTCGATGTCCTTGTCCGCCACCCCTTTGGAGTGCAGGAACGAACGCAGGATCTTATTGGTGGTGCGCGGGTAGACGTAGTCGGTGCCCAGCAGGAAGTAACGCTTGGCGCTGCCGCCTTCTTCGCTCATCAAGTATTCCACCGCTGGAATCGCCTGCTGGTTTGGCGCCGCGCCGGTGTAGAACACGTTCGGCGACATCTCTTCGCCTTCGTATTGCACCGGGTAGAACAGCAGCCCATTGAGCTCTTCGAACACCGGCAACACCGATTTACGCGACACCGAGGTCCAGCAGCCGAACACCACGGCGACCTTGTCCTGGGTCAGCAACTGCCGGCCCTTTTCGGCGAACAGCGGCCAGTTCGACGCCGGGTCCACGACCACTGCTTCAAGCTTCTTGCCGTTCACACCACCCTTGGCGTTGATCTCGTCGATGGTCATCAGTGCCATGTCCTTGAGGGACGTTTCGGAGATCGCCATGGTGCCGGACAGCGAATGCAGGATGCCGACCTTGATGGTCTCGGCGGCCTGGACGGTCCAGGCCATGCCCATCGCGGCAATGCTTGCCGAGAGTGTAAAAGCCTTGATCAAGCTACGACGCTTCATTGTGCGATCTCCGTGGTCTTTGTGTTTTTCTGGATGGCAGATGCAAACGCTGAAGGCGCTTTTGCAAGGGGTGTGCCCGGTTGGGGGAAGGCGTTGAAACGCGGGGTTGGCGGGGTATGCGTGCGCGCGGACGCACCATGAGTGAACGCATTGCGGGGGCTGGTGCGAGGAGGTGCGCCACATTGGGGCGAGAGAGTTGCAAGTCCTCTGTGGGAGCGAGCTTGCTCGCGATGGCGGTGTGTCAGTCACTTCTAATCTGAGTGATCTACCGCTATCGCGAGCAAGCTCGCTCCCACAGGTTGGCTTTGTGATTCAGGAAAAGAGGATGGCTCAGCGGCGGCGCATCAGGCCGATGAAAAACAGCCCACCGATAGCCGCTGTAGCGACCCCGATCGGCAAGTCCTCCGGCGCGATCAACGTCCGTGCCGCCACATCCACCCACACCAGGAACAGGCTGCCAAGCAGCACACAGGCCGGCAGCAATCGCCGATGCTCGGCACCCACCAGGCGCCGGGCAATGTGCGGCACCATCAGCCCGACAAAACCAATCGAGCCACTGATGGACACCAGCACGCCGGTCATCAGCGAGGCGATCAAGAAGATCCACAACCGCACCTTCGCCGCATTCAGGCCCAGGGTCACGGCGGTCTGTTCGCCGGCCATCAACGCGTTCAGCGGCCGGGCCATGCCCAGCAGCAGAACCAATCCCAGCAACACACTGGCGGCTGGCACCGCGAGCAACTCCCAACGGGCCAGGCCCAGGCCACCGAGCATCCAGAACATCACCGCCGAACTGGCGCGATGGTCACCGAGGAACAACAGCAGATTGGCCGCCGCCATCATCACGAAGGACACCGCCACGCCGCACAGCAACAGGCGATCACTTTCCAGACGACCTTGGCGCGCAGCGATGGCCAACACCAGCAGCATGCTCAGCAATGCGCCGATGAAGGCGGCCAAGGGCAGGGTCAACAGGCCGATGATTTCCCCGACATGCAACACCACGATCACCGCTCCCAGGGTCGCGCCGGAGGTGACGCCCAGCAGGTGCGGATCGGCCAGCGGGTTGCGCGTGACCGCTTGCAGCACCGCGCCGATCAACGCCAGCCCGGCGCCTACCAAGGCACCGAGCAACAGCCGAGGGACGCGGATCAGCCAGACGATATGCTCCTGGCCGGGCGTCCAATGCACCTCGCCCACACCGAAGGCCTTGTACAGCAGCAGGTCCCAGACCACGGCCACCGGCACCCGCGCCGGCCCGAAACCCAGGGACACCACGCACGACACTAGCAGCAGTGCGCCGAGGACGATCAGCAGGGCACCGTAGCGACGACCGTTCATTGGCCGTGGAAACCCCGAGCCAGCGTTTGCACTGCCAGCACGTTATCGATGCCCGGCGTGGCTTGCACGTAGGGGATCACAATGAAGCGCCGCTGCTGGATCGCTTCCACCGACTGCAGGGCCGGGTTGTTCAGTAAGAACTGTTGCTTCTGCTCGGCGCTGACTTCGCCGTAGTCGACGATCACGATGACCTGCGGGTTGCGCTCGACCACGTTCTCCCAGTTCACCCGGGTCCAACTGGTTTCCACGTCGTCGAGAATATTGCGCCCGCCGGCCGCGTCGATCAGGGCCTGGGGCATGCCCAGGCGGCCGGAGGTCATGGCGCGGTCTTCGCCGCTGTCATACAGGAACACCCGCGGTTGCCGGGCGGGCAAGTGCTTGCGCACGTCGGCCACCTGGGCCTGCATCGTGGCGATCAGCGCGTTGGCGCGATCCTGCACGTCGAAGATCTTGCCGAGGTTGCGCAGGTCGTTGTAGGTGTCCTCCAGGGAGGCCGCCGGACGCTTCATCACGAACGCGCAGGATTCGGTCAACTCGTAGACATTGATGCCCAGCGGTTGCAGGGTCTGCGGGGTCAGGTCGCCACCCACGCGCATGCCGTAGTCCCAACCGGCGAAGAAAAAATCGACGTTGGCATTGAGCAGGGTTTCCACCGAGGGGTATTTGGCGGCCAGCTCCGGCAGGCCATCGAGGATCTTCGCCATCTCGGGCGTCACCGATTTCCAGCCACTGATGCCGCTGTAGCCGACCATGCGTGGCTTGAGGCCCAGGGCGAGCATCATCTGGGTCATGTTGATGTCATGGCTGACGGCGTGCCGAGGGGCTTCGTTGAACACCACCTGGCGGTTGCAGCTTTGGATCGTCAACGGGTAGTGGGTGGCTTCGGCCAGGGCATGGGCACTGCCCAGCAGCAGGGGCAGCAACAGCAGGGAACGCAAGGTCATGGTTGGGTTATCCAGGTGATTCGTGGGTAGCCGGACAGCGGATGTTCATCCACCAGGGCCTCGACGCCAAACACCGCGCGCAGCAGCTCGGCGGTGAGGACGTCCTTGGGCGTGCCGCTGGCAACGATGCGCCCGTGTTCGATCACGTACAGGCGGTCGCAGAAGGCGGCGGCCAGGTTCAGGTCGTGGAGGCTGGCGAGGGTGCCGATGCCCAGACCCTTGATCAGTTGCAGCAATTGCAATTGATAGTGAGGGTCGAGGTGATTGGTCGGCTCGTCGAGGATCAGCAACTGCGGCTGCTGGGCCAGGGCCCGGGCAAGGATCACCCGTTGCTTCTCACCGCCCGAGAGCGTGGCGAATGCATGGTCGCCAAAGCCTGCGAGTCCGGCCGATTCCAGGGCCTGGAGCACCAACCGGCGGTCGTCGTGATTGTCGCTGTCGAACAGGCCTTTGTGGGGCGTGCGGCCCATGGCGACCACTTCTTCTACCGTCAGGCCGAAGGCGTCGGGAAACTCTTGCAGCACCACGGCGATGCGTTGGGCGCACCAGCGCGAGGACTGTTTCCAGACGTTGTGATGTTCGAGTTTTACCTCGCCACTTTCCGGCCGGCTGAAGCGATAGGCGCAGCGCAACAGGCTGGTCTTGCCGCTGCCGTTGGGCCCGATCAACCCGACAAACTCCCCGGGCGTCACCTGCAACGTGGCGTCACGCAGCTGGAACTGGTGATGACAGTGGCCATGGCCCAGGGGTGTCCAGGCGAGATGGGAGAGGGTTAGCGAGGTCATGCATCTACTCAAATCATGGGTGGCGCAAGCATCCCTTGTGGGAGCGAGCTTGCTCGCGATAGCGGTGGTTCAGCTTGCATCTTTGTTGAAGTGCTGCCGCCATCGCGAGCAAGCTCGCTCCCACAGGGGAGGGTGTTCTGTGTTTGAAAGGCGGGCACGATTGTAGAGGTTTCGCACCGCCTTCCGTTAACGCACTGTCTTCAGCTTGAAGATGAAGCCGCCTCAGGCTGGCGATTGAACCGGGTAACAAGCCGGTCCAACAGCCACACCACCACCAGCGAAGCCCCCACCAACGGGAACACCAGCGCCAGGGCCAGCATGATGAACACCCCGGTTTTCCAGGTCGGCAGATCGTGGCGCAGCGGCGGCACGCCGAACTTGCCCTGGGGCCGGCGCTTCCACCAGATCACCAGGCCACTCACGGCGCTGAGCAGGATCATCAGGCAAACCAGCAGCACGAGGATTTGGTTCACCGGGCCGAACATCTTGCCTTCGTGCAGCATCACGCCGGTTTCGGTGGCGCGGGCCACGACGCTGTAGTGCTCCCAGCGCACATCGGCCAGGACCTTGCCGGTGTACTGGTCCACGTGCAGGGTGGCGTCATTGCGTGGGTCATCGGCGAACACGGCGACGGTGAATACGCCGCTGGCAGTGGTCGGCAGGGTGATGCTGTAGCCGGGCGTGACCTGGCGCTCGGTGGCGATATCCTGCACCGCTTGCAGGCTGACGGTCGGGGCGGCGGGGCCTTCGTGCATGCTGCCGTGGCCCATGTGTTCGGCATGGTCGCCGGACATCGGCATCGGCGTGTTTTCCACCGCCCACGGGACGGTCTGGCGGTGGGCGTTGTTGAGGCTGCCGGCCTCGACGTCGGACTTGGGCACGTCATTCCACATCGCCGCCGGGAAGCGGTTCCAGAGGTCGGCGTATTGCTTGCCCCAGAAGCCGGTCCAGGTCATGCCGCTGAGCAGCATCACCAGCAGGAACGCCGCGCCCCAGAAACCGACGACGACATGCAAGTCACGCCAGAACAGCCGACCGCGCGCGTGCCAGCGCGGCCACAGCACACCGGCCGAGGATTGCCCGCGCGGCCACCACAGGTACAGGCCGGAGACCACCAGCACCACGCCCCAGCCGGCGGCCATTTCCACCAGCCGGTCCCCGACGGTGCCGATCAGCAACTCGCCATGGATCGCCCGGGCCATGGCTTGCAGGTTGTTTTTCGCATCTTGATCGCCGAGCACATCGCCGTGGTACGGGTCGATGAACACATTCAGTTCCCGGCCCTGGTCGATCACCACGAACTGCGCGCTGCGCTCGGCGTTGACCGGTGGCAGGTACTGTTTGACCTGGCCCTTGGGGTAGGCCTGGCGGACCTGCTTGAGCAGGTCGTCCGCCGCCAGGGTGTGATGCCCGGCCTGTACGTTCAACAGGCTGCCGTACATCAGTGGGTCGAGTTGCGGCTTGAACAGATAGATGATGCCGGTCAGGGCCAGCATCACCATGAACGGCGCCACGAACAGCCCGGCATAGAAATGCCAGCGCCAGGCCAGGTTGTAGAAATTCGGTTTCGGTTGGCTCATTGCAAAGCGCTCCGCAGGGCTAATTGGGTTGTTATGTTTTTCGGTTGCTGCGCAACCGATCGCGGGCAAGCCTTGCTCCCACAGTCTTTGTCATTGCTGTGGGCCCCGTTGTGTTCCCTCAGCAATGGAGTACTTGTGGGAGCAAGGCTTGCCCGCGATGCTTTTAGAAACTCATATCCACCTTGGTCCAGAGCGTGCGCCCCGGTTCGTTGATGGCCTGGGGATCGCTCGCCGGGTAGCCGAACCCGGCGTTGCCGGCCAGGTTCAAGTGCTCGGCGTAGGCTTTGCCAAACAGATTGTCGACACCGCTGCTGACCTTCCAGTGTTGATTGATGCGGTAGGCGCCGTTGAGGGAAAAGACCCCGAAGCCCGAGCTTTTACCGTAGTCCTTGCCGACCACGTTGCCCTTGTTCTCATCGACCCGGTGTTGCGCCGCCACCACCCGCCACAGGGCCCCGGCGCTCCAGCGGTCTTCGCTGTAGGTCAGGCCCAGGCGTGCGTCCAGTGGCGGCATTTGCGCCAGGGCGCTGCCGTCGCTGCTGTTCTTGCCCCAGGCATAGGCCAGGGTGGCGTCGGCTTTCCAGCGCTCGCTCAGCTTGTAGGCCGCACCCAATTCACCGCCCATGATCCGCGCATCGATGTTCTCGGCTCGGGAGGTGGTACCCATCATTCCGGGGGTGTAGTCGAACAGGATGTAGTCGCGCACCTGTCCGACATAACCCGAAGCCCAGGCTTCGAGAGTGTCGGTCTTGTACTGCAGGCCGAAGTCGAGCTGGGTGGTTTTCTCCGGCTTGATCGCGTCGAAGGCATTCAACGAGCCGCTGGGGCCGACGTTCGCCGAGAACAGCTCCCAATAGTCCGGGAAGCGTTGCGCGTGACCGACGCCTGCGTAGAGGGTAGTGGGGCTGTCGTCCAGGTCGTGTTCGTAACGGACGAAACCGCTGGGCAGTGTGTCGGCGCGAGTGTCGTCGGCGGTGGGGTTGGGGCGAGCGGACATGCCGGAACCGATGCTCTGGCGGTAATCCTTGGCCGAGGCGCGGTCGAGCCGGGCGCCAGTGATCACCCGGTCGCGGTCGGCGGCGTACCAGGTCAGTTCGCCGAACACCCCGTAATTGTGGAAGTCGGCGTCCTTGGTGTACGGCAGGTCCTTATAGGTATCCACGCCCATGCTGCTGCGTTGGCGATGCTCGTTGGTCTGGGCGTCCAGGCCGCTGATCAATTGCACATCGGCCCAGCGCCAAGTGGCCTTGACGCGGGCGCCGAGGGTGCGACGGTCGACGTTGGAGGCCATGGGCCCGGCCATCATTCCGGTGCCGGACGGCGTGCGCAGCGTGTAGTTGTCCATCACGTGGTCGGCGTAGTTGTAGTAGACCTGGGCCTCGATCTTGTCCAGCACCTCGCCGATGTTCGAGCGCTCGAACCGCAGCCCGAGGCTTTCGCGCTTGAACTGCGAGCCGTCCATGCCGCGCCCGGCGTAGCGCGCTTCACCGTCGCCCTTGCCGGCGGTCAATTCCAACAGGGTGTCGGCGTCCGGTGTCCAGCCGAGGGTGACATCGCCATTCCACTTGTCATAGCGCGATGGCACGGTGTCGTTGTTGCCGTCGCGGTAATCGTCCGAATGGGCGGTGTTGCCGATCACCCGTACGTAACCCAGCGGGCCACCGGCGGCGGCATCCACCACTTTGTCGAAGCGGCCGTTGGAGCCGGCCAGCACGCTGGCGTTGACCCGGGTGCCCAGCTCGCCGAACTGCTCCGGCTCGCGCTCGAACAGCACGGTCCCGGCCGATGCGCCGGGGCCCCAGAGTACGGTTTGCGGGCCTTTGATGACGGTGAGCTTGTCGTAGGTTTCCGGCGAGATGTAGGACGTCGGCGCGTCCATCCGGCCCGGGCAAGCACCCAGCAGCATGCTGCCGTTGGTGAGGATGTTCAGCCGCGAGCCAAACATGCCGCGCAACACCGGGTCGCCATTGGTGCCGCCGTTGCGCACCAGGGCGAAGCCGGGAATGGTCTTGAGGTAGTCGCCACCATCACTGGCCGGTACCGGTTGGCGCGGATCCTTGGGGTTGGTGACGACGGTCAGGGGCGAGCTGGGGGCGATGGCGGTGATGACCGTCGGGCTCAGTTCTTCGACCTGATGGTCGTGATGTTCGTGCTCATCGGCCAGCACGAGTGGGGTGAGTAGCAGGCCGCACAGTGCGGCGATGGTTTGGCGCAAACGAACCCGTGGCTCGTTCAGGGGGCAGCGAACCTGGGCAGAGCCCAACGCGATGCCAGCAGAAAACCTGGACATGATGATTCCATCGAACAGACATAAACGACACGGTCGGGCAGCCTGAGGCTGTCTTGTGCGACCGGGGTGAGGTAAGTGTCGGGCTTACGCGTCGAGGGGCGGGGCGCGGGTGCGGGCACCCGGGAAGAGCGCTGGCCGGGCATGGCCCAGGCGTGGGGAAGGGCTGGTGTAGGTGTTGGTGTGAGGTGTGTCGAAGACGGCGAAGGTGTGGCCGCCGGGTAGCGCCGGGCAGTTAAACAGCAGGCTGCAATAACCGCATTTTTCCCAAAGCGCATGATGCTCGCTGCTCTGGGGCGGGCAATGTTCGGCTGCCGGCGCTTCGTGCGCCGTCATGTCCATGCTCATCTCCATGTTCATGCTCACAGGCATGGACATGCGCTGATCCATCGGCATCGACTGGGAAATCAGCGGACCGATAAAGATCATCAGCATGGCGAACAGGCTGATCCAGCTGCCGCGTGTCAGGCTCATGGGCTGACGGCGGGGCATGGACAGTCTGGCGCGAAGAGATTGCACGGGCGGCTACGTCTACTGGGCGTGCACGTGTGTCTTGGTGCCGTCGGGCGCTTTTTTCTGCACCGCAACGTCGACCGTGACATCCCTGGCTTTTTCGAAATGCAGGGTCATGGGGAAACGTTTGCCATCGATGAGCAGGCTGCGGTCTGTTAGCTCCAGCAGCATCACGTGATACGCCATCGGCGCGAAGGTGACGGTCGCCCCGGGGGCGATCTCGACGACGGGCACCGGTTGCATCTTCATCAGGTCGTTTTGCATCACATGCTCATGGAGCTCGGCCTTGCCGGCGATGGGCGATTCGACGCTGAGCAGTTTGTCCGCCGTCTTGCCGCTGTTGTGGATGACGAAATACGCGGCCACGGTCGGCGCATTGGGCGGCAACTCTTGAGACCATGGGTGGGCGATTTCAAGATCGCCTGCCTTGTACTGGTGAGCTTGGGCGAAACCGACGGGAAGCAGCAGGGCAGCCGCCAGGATAAGTCTGTTCAACATGGCAATTCTCCGGAACGATTCAGGGCGCAGTTTTATGCGGGAAGAATCAGGCCAGAGGGGAGGCGCGGGGATTGAGGCTCGGCCATTGCTGGCGTGGCGTGGGGCTGTCGAGCGTCGAGTGCACGGCACCGCGATGGACCAGTTGTGCATCCAGATACAACTGCGGGACATGCCCGGCAAGCGCCACCAACGGCGCCGGACCCGAGCAGCACCAGCAATGTTGCATCGTCGAGTGATTGTCTTGCTGTGGCGTGCCCTGCTCGAACGTGCCCAGGGACACCGCGACCATTTTCGTGCCGCTGGACGAGCAGAAACTGCCCCACAGCAGTTGCTCGGCTGGCGAGTTGGCCGTCGCGCCAGCGCTGTTGGAAAGCGGCATGGCAAGCATGTTGAACAGCACTGCGAAGCAGGCGATCCAGGCAAATGCAAGCCGTTGTCGGGACATGGGGCAATCCGCTCGGTTGGGCGATCAGGTGGCGGTATTTAGCCTGATCGGGGTTGAGAAGTAAAAAAGCCACGTGCGGTGTAGGGTCGCAGGGTTGGTGTTAACAGTAGCAATAGATTTTCAAGTAGGCGCCCAGTATCCCATCACCGTCATCTTCTTCGAAACAGGCAACCCGATAAGCGACCATTTCCTCATGTGTATTGAGATAGGTGGCAGCGTCGAAGCGCGTGAATTTTTCGACCATGGCTGGCCCCTCATCGGGAGACCTCTTTGGGGCTGCTGCGCAGCCCAGCGGGAGCAAGCTCCCTCGCCACGGTGCGGCTGTACGGTCAGGCCAACTGTTGCAGCTCCTGCAACACCTCATCCACCGTCCCAAACTCCCGATCCACCTCTGGCAACACCGGCCGCTTCAACACCAACACCGGCACCCCTCGCTCCCTTGCCACGTCCAGTTTCGGTTCAGTAGCCGTGCTGCCGCTGTTCTTGCTCACCAGTACGTCGATTCGCCGTCGCTCGAACAGTTCACGCTCGCTCTCGATGTGAAACGGCCCACGGGCCCCAATCACGTCGCAGCGCTCATTACCGGGGTAAACGTCCAGGGCGCGCAGGGTCCAGAATTGCTCTAACGGAATTTCATGCAGATGTTGCAGCGGCTCACGACCGAGGGTGAACAGCGGGCGGTGGAAGGGTTGCAGGGCCTGGATCAGTTCGCTCCAGTCAGCCACTTCGCGCCAGTCATCGCCGGCCCGGGGTTGCCAGGCCGGACGGCGCAGCGCCCAGCAGGGAATGCCACAGGCACGGGCCGCGTGGGCGGCGTTGTGGCTGATCTGGGCGGCGTAGGGGTGGGTGGCGTCTAGCAGCAGGTCGATACCTTCGGCGCGGATGAATTGCGCCAGCCCTTCGGCGCCGCCGTAGCCGCCGACGCGCACCTGGCAGGTCAGGTCCGTGGGGATGCGACCGATGCCGGCCAGGCTGTAGATGTGTCGGGGCCCGAGGGTGCGGGCGATGGCCAGGGCTTCTGTGACGCCACCGAGCAGCAGGATGCGTTTCGTGACAACGCTCTTCATGATAAAGCTCCGGCGTGGCCGACGATCCCACCCTGGCGGTCGATGGCGAAGACTTCGACTTGAACCTGGGCCGGCACCACACTGCGGGCGAAGGCCAGCGCGTGCTCGCACACCGCGTCGCCAAGGGCGATGCCGGCGGCGCTGGCCATGGCCAGGGCTTGTTGGCTGGTGTTGGCTGCTCGGATGCCCTGCTGCAACGCCTCATCGGCACCGATGGCGGCCGCCCATTCGGCCAGTTGCCGCAGGTCGATGCTCGAGTGGCGGCTGTGCAGGTCCATGTGGCCGGCGGCGAGTTTGCTGATCTTGCCAAAGCCGCCGCAGAGGCTGAGTTTTTCCACCGGCACCTTGCGCACATGCTTGAGCACGGCGCCGACGAAGTCGCCCATTTCGATCAGGGCGATTTCCGGCAGGTTGTAGACCCGGCGCATGGTGTCTTCGCTGGCATTGCCGGTGCAGGCGGCGATGTGCAGGTAGCCGTTGGTTTTCGCCACGTCGATGCCTTGATGAATCGAGGCAATGTAGGCCGCGCAGGAGAACGGCCGGACGATGCCGCTGGTGCCGAGGATTGACAGGCCGCCGAGGATGCCCAGTCGCGGGTTCATGGTTTTCAGCGCCAGGGCTTCGCCGTCCTGAACATTGACCGTGACTTCGAAACCACCGGCATAAGCGCTTTCCTCGGCCAGACGGCCCAGGTGATCGTTGATCATTTTGCGCGGTACCGGGTTGATCGCCGGCTCGCCGACGTCCAGCACCAACCCCGGTCGCGTCACCGTGCCCACGCCGCGACCGGCGACGAAACGCACGCCGGGTTCGGCGATCAAGCGCACCTGGGAAAACAGCAGGGCGCCGTGGGTCACGTCCGGGTCATCGCCGGCGTCCTTGATCGTCCCGGCCTCGGCGCCTTGCTCGGTCAGTCGGCAGAACTCCAGGCGCATCTGTACTTGCTTGCCCTTGGGCAGCACGATTTCCACGGCGTCGGCTTCGGTGCCGCGCAGCAGCAAGCGGGCTGCCGCCAGACTGGTGGCCGTGGCGCAACTGCCGGTGGTCAAGCCGCTGCGCAGGGGGGCGGGTTGTTCGGCGGTTTCGTCACGCATCGAGAGGTTTCGTCAGGTCCAGCAAGGTAATCGGCAAGGCCTGGCGCCAGGTGTCGAATTCGCCCAATGGCTGGGCCTGGGCGATGTGGATCCGGGTCAGTTCACCGCCGTGACGTTCGCGCCAGTGCATCAGGGTCATTTCGCTTTGCAGGGTCACGGCGTTGGCGACCAGCCGACCGCCGGGCTTGAGTTGGGCCCAGCAGGCGTCGAGCACGCCTTCGCGGGTGACGCCGCCGCCGATGAACACCGCGTCTGGCCGCTCCAGGTTCTCCAGCGCCTGCGGGGCGCTGCCGCGAATCAGTTGCAGGCCGGGCACGCCGAGGGTATCGCGGTTGCGTTCGATCAAGGCTTGGCGACCTTCGTCGGCTTCGATGGCCAGGGCCCGGCAACTGGGGTGGCTACGCATCCATTCGATGCCGATGGAGCCGCTGCCGGCACCGACATCCCAGAGCAACTCGCCGGGGGTTGGGGCGAGGCGGGCGAGGGTGATGGCACGCACGTCGCGTTTGGTCAACTGGCCGTCATGCTCGAACGCGGTGTCCGGCAAACCGGCCAGGCGCGACAGGCGCTGTGTCGACGGTTCGGCCCGGCATTCGACGGCGATCAGGTTCAGGTCGGCGACGGTGTCATCGGACCATTGCGCGGCGCAGCCGTCGATCCGTCGTTCTGCCGCACCGCCCAAATGCTCCAGCACGGTCATGGCGCTCGGGGCGAAGCCGCGCTCGCATAGTAACGCCGCCACGGCGGAAGGGCTGTGGCGGTCGTTGCTCAGCAGCAACAGCCTGACGCCTGTGGATAAATGCCCATTGAGCGCCGTCAGGGGACGCGCCACCAGCGACAGCGTGACCACCTCCTGCAACGGCCAGCCCATGCGCGCCGCGGCCAGCGAACAGGAGGAGGGCGCGGGGATGACCAGCATCTGATCACTTGGCACCTGTTTCGCCAGGCTGGCGCCTACGCCGTAGAACATCGGATCGCCGCTGGCCAGTACACACACCGGTTCACCCTGCCGAGCGAGCAGCGGTTCCAGGGAGAACGGGCTCGGCCACAGCTCCCGCTCGCCGCGGATACACAGTGGCAGCAGCGCCAGTTGCCGGTCGCTACCGACAATGTGTGACGCCCGCAGCAAGGCATGGCGAGCCGTTCGGCCCAGGCCCTTGAAGCCGTCTTCACCGATGCCCACTACGGTCAGCCAGGGGGTCATCTCTGTTCCTCGAATGAATGGGGTTGATCGACAGGCGCGTTGCCGCCGCGAACCGGGCCGCCATCATACCGCGCCCCGGCGGATCAGGCGCCTGGCGCAACATCATTGTGGCTGCTAGACCGCTTTCGCGAGCAAGCCCGCTCCCACAGTGGATTTGTGGTGAACACAGGATTTGCGCACAACCTGACCAAAACTGTGGGAGCGGGCTTGCTCGCGAAGGCGGCGGTCCATTCAGCATCAGCTTTTCAGACAGACCGCTATCGCGAGCAAGCTCGCTCCCACAGGGGATCTGGGGTGAACACAGAGTTTGTGCACAACCCAATCAAAACTGTGGGAGCGAGCTTGCTCGCGATGGCGGCGCAACAGCCAACCTCATTGGAACAAGCCGCCCGTGTTCTTGAGCAATCTCGCTTCAATCCGACCAGCAAGCTTTTCATGACCCCCGGCAAAGCAGGCATAATGGCGCTCCTTCGCCGTTGCGGCGTGCCTATCTACCGGTTATCCCTTGAACGAACGTCCATCCTCCAACGTCATCCGCCCTTCGGGTTGCCCGGGGTTGCTGCGTGTTGTCCAGGCGTTGGACGGTGGGATCTGTCGGATCAAGCTCGATGGCGGGGCCATCCAGGCGGATCAGGCCGAAGCCGTGGCGTCGGCCGCCGAGCGGTTTGCCGGGGGCGTGATCGAGGCGACCAACCGTGGCAACCTGCAAGTCCGCGGCATTGGCCTCGAACACGCTGCGTTGATCGAACAATTGCTGGCCGCCGGGCTTGGGCCTCGAACCCCGACTGGCGATGACGTGCGCAATCTGATGCTCAGCCCCGCGGCCGGGATCGATCGGCAGATGCTGTTCGACACCCGTCCATTGGCCGAGCAGATCCTCGTCACCCTGCAAACCCATGAACGTTTCCATGAACTGTCGGCCAAGTTCGCCGTGCAACTGGACGGCGGTGAAGCCATGGCGATGCTCGAACATCACCACGACCTGTGGCTCTCGGCCCTTGTCCATGACGGCGAGCCCTGGCTGGCCTTCGGCTTGGCCGGCACCCCGCTGGATGAACCGGCAGGCAGGGTGCCCCTGGCCCAGGGGCATGCCTTGGTGGTAGCGGTGCTGGAGCTGTTCCTCGACCTGGCCCGCCCGGACCAGATCCGCATGCGCCATTTGCTGGCTGAAATCCCCATGGATGAATTCATGGCCCAGTTGACCCGTCGCGTGCCGCTGCAAGCTTGCCTGGATTGGCAGCGGGATATGTCCAACGACGGACTGCACATCGGCGTCCATCCCCAGCACGACGATCGTGTCTACGTCGGCGCCGCAGCGCCCCTTGGCCGGCTCGATGCGGTCATGCTGCGGGAGGCGGCGCAGTTGGCACGGGAGAAGGGCGACGGCAGCCTTCGTTTCACGCCTTGGCAAAGCCTGTTGCTGCCCAACGTGTGCATCGAGGATGCCGACGAAGTGCTGGCGCAGCTCCAAACGCTGGGCCTGCTGGTTTCGGTCGACCAACCCCTGGCGCAACTCATCGCCTGCACCGGTTCCAGTGGCTGCGGCAAAGCCCTGGCCGACACCAAGGCCGACGCCCGCCAACTGGCCGAGCAGTTGCAACGCGAGGGCCAAACCCTGAAGGTTCATCTGTCGGGCTGCCCGCGTTCCTGCGCGGCGGCCCATGTCGCGCCTGCCACCTTGCTGGCGGTCGCCCCCGGTCGTTACAACCTGTATTTTCGCGATGCCACGCTGCCGGGTTTCGGCGCGTTGCAGGCACACAATCTGACTATTGAAGCGCTCGGCCACTGGCTCGACGCTCGCCCCCGGAGCCCCCTTGATGCTTGATTACATCCGCGACGGTCAGGAGATCTATCGCAACTCCTTCGCGATCATCCGCGCCGAAGCCAACCTGGCGCGCATTCCGGCCGACTTGGAGAAACTCGCGGTGCGGGTGATCCACGCCTGCGGCATGGTCGAGGCCATCGATGGCTTGCAGTTTTCCGAGGGCGCGGGCACGGCTGGGCGCCAGGCGCTGGCTGCCGGCGCGCCGATCCTGTGCGATGCGCGGATGGTTTCCGAGGGCGTGACCCGCGCTCGCCTGCCGGCCAACAATCCGGTTATCTGCACCTTGCGCGACGAAAGCGTGCCGGCATTGGCCCTTGAACTGGGCAACACCCGTTCGGCCGCTGCGCTGGAGTTGTGGCGCCCACACCTTGAGGGCAGCGTCGTGGTCATCGGCAACGCACCGACCGCGCTGTTCTACCTGTTGGAAATGCTCGATGCCGGCGCGCCGAAACCGGCATTGATCCTCGGTTTCCCGGTGGGCTTCGTCGGCGCCGCCGAGTCCAAGGCGATGCTGGCGGCCAACAGCCGTGGCGTGCCATTCGTGATCATGCAAGGCCGCCTGGGCGGCAGCGCCATGGCCGCCGCCGCCGTCAACGCCCTCGCCACGGAGATTGAATGATGCAGCAGCCTGGACGTCTGATCGGCCTCGGCGTGGGCCCCGGTGACCCGGAACTGATTACGGTCAAGGCCCTGCGCCTGCTGCGTGAATCGCCCGTGGTGGCGTACTTCGTCGCCAAGGGCAAGAAGGGCAACGCCTTCGGCATCATCGAGGCCCATTTGCAGGATGCGCAGACGTTGCTGCCACTGGTCTACCCGGTCACCACCGAAGCGCTGCCTGCGCCGCTGTCCTACGAGCAGGTGATCGCCGATTTCTACGACACCGCCGCCGAACAGTTGGCCGTGCACCTGGATGCCGGTCGCGACGTGGCGGTGATCTGCGAGGGCGACCCGTTCTTCTACGGCTCCTACATGTACCTGCACGATCGCCTGGCCGAGCGCTATGAGGCCCAAGTCATTCCCGGCGTGTGCTCGATGCTGGGCGGCGCTTCGGTGCTCGGTGCACCGCTGGTCTATCGCAACCAGAGCCTGTCGGTGCTCTCCGGCGTCTTGCCCCACGACGATCTCAAGCGGCGCCTGGCCGACGCCGATGCGGCGGTGATCATGAAGTTGGGACGCAATTTTCCCAAGGTTCGCCAAGTGCTTCAGGAACTGGGCATGGATGGGCGGGCGCTGTACGTCGAGCGAGCGACCATGGCCAACCAGAAAATCGTGCCGTTGGATGAAGTCGAGCCGATGTCGTCGCCGTACTTCTCGCTGATCATCGTGCCGGGCGAACGGTGGCAGGGTTGATGGCCGCCAAGACGCCGGCCATCGTCATCCTCGGCCCCGGCAGCCTGGCAACGGCGCGACGGATCCAGCAGCGCTATCCCGAAGCCCTGATCCACGGCCTGGCCGGGCGGGTCGAGGGGGATCGGCAATACCTTGAGTTCGGCGCGACATTGCGCGAACTTTATCAACAGGACACCCCGATCATCGCCCTGTGCGCGGCGGGTATTGTCATCCGTACCCTGGCGCCGCTGTTGCTGGAAAAAGGCGCCGAGCCGCCGGTGCTGGCAGTGGCCGAGGACGGCAGCGCCGTGGTGCCGCTGTTGGGCGGCCTGGGCGGGGTGAATGGTATGGCCCGGGACATCGCGGCCACGCTGCATGTCGCGCCGGCGATCACCACCAGCGGCGAATTGCGTTTTGGCACCTGCCTGCTCAACCCGCCTAGCGGCTACAGCCTTGGCGACCTGGAGCAAGGCAAGCGCTTCGTCTCCGACCTGTTGGCCGGTGAATCGGTGCGCATCGAAGGCGCAGCACCGTGGCTGGATCAGGCGCAGTTGCCGCAAGATCCGCAAGCCCGACGCACGATCCACGTTGGCCATGCCGAACGTGAGGCGAGTGCCCATGAGCTGCTGATTTATCCGCGCAGTGTCGCGGTGGTGGTGAGCGCCGAGGTGGCTGATTTGCCAAGCGCTGTTCGTGCAGCGTTGCAGCAAGCCAACGTGGCGATTGCGAGCCTGGCGTGCCTGGTGGCGGCGGAGACGCTGATGGCCAGCACGGCCTTGCGTGAAGCCGCGTTGGAGTTCGGGGTGGCGCTGCGCTTTGTGGCGGCGACCGGCGATGCCGCCACCTTGGCCCGCGATTCGGTGCCGGCGGCGACCCTCCTTTCGACGACGGACAACCTGGCCATCGCCGTCGCCGCGCAGCCCTTGGAGGTGGCCCGGATCGGTCGTCCGCGTGGACGCCTGGCGGTGATCGGCCTGGGACCGGGCGCGGCCGAGTTGATGGTCCCGGCGGTGAAAGCCGAACTGGCGCGAGCCACCGATGTGCTCGGGTACGAAACCTATGTGCGCATGGCCGGTCCGTTTCGCGACGATCAAGTGCTGCACTGCACCGACAACCGCGAAGAAATGCAGCGCGCTCGCCACGCCTTTGAACTGGCTGCCCAAGGCCGTTCGGTGATCGTGGTGTCATCCGGCGACCCGGGTGTCTTCGCCATGGCGGCGGCGGTGCTCGAAGCGCTGCACGACTCCAGCGACCCAGCCTGGCATCAGGTTGACCTGGAGATCCTGCCCGGCGTGTCCGCCTCCCTCGCCACCGCTGCCCAGGCTGGTGCGCCGTTGGGGCATGACTTCTGCGTGATGTCGCTGTCGGACAATCTCAAGCCCTGGTCGATCATCGAAAAACGCCTGGACCTGGCTGCCCAAGCCGACCTGGCGTTGGCCTTCTACAATCCGATTTCCCGTGCGCGACCGTGGCAATTGGGACGTGCGCTGGAGATCGTCGCCCTGCACCGAACGCCGGAGACGCCGGTGGTGTTGGGGCGTGATATCGGCCGCCCGGGCCAGACCTTGCGTGTCACTACGTTGGGGCAACTGACCCCGGAGCAGGTCGACATGCGCACCATGGTGCTGATCGGTTCTTCCACCACCTGCGTGTTCCCGCGCGCATCCGGTGGGAGCTGGGTGTACACGCCTCGTTGGTATGGGGCCAAACCTGCCTGAACCGCGACCCTGTTCTGGGCTGGGGGAGTTAGCGTGGCGAGGGAGCTTGCTCCCTCGCCACAGGATGAATATGGGCTTCAGAATTGCGCTCTCGATTTTTTCACTTTAGTTGTCGTCCGTATAAATAAAATAGCAAGTTGTAGTCTTATTTCTCCTTTGAAATGCATTGAAAGCCTTCCTGTTTGAGTTGCTGGGTTTTAAGCGTTAGTTTGCATGCCTGATAAGTTGTCGGTGTGCGCTTGTCAGTGTTTGGCGAAACGTTCAGGGATCGCCAAGTTGCAAAATATTAGTTGAATAACAGCTCGCCAGAACACGTTCTGGTGGCGGCGTTTTTATGTGCCTGTTCTTTATGTGGCAGAACAGGCCGAGGAGTATCTTTTATGCAGGAAGCGAACATCAAGACCGGCGAAAGCTCGGTCGGTTTCATCAGCCTTTTCAAACTGGCCGACCTCGACTGGGCACTGTTGCCTTACAAGAACACTGAGCACTACGACACGGTCATCCGTTATTACTTTGCCTGTATCGGCATGCCGGATTCCCACAGGCTGCTCGAGCCATTAGGGCTCTTGAAGCAGACGCTCGCCAAGCTGGTGGGCAAGCGCAGGGTCAAGCGCAGCCAGGATACGCATATCTCCAGTCCTGCCGGTGCCGGGATTGACCTGCCGCAGATATACGACAGAGTCGAACAGCATGAAGCGCGCCTTCAGTTCAGTACCGAGCAGATGAAAAAGTTGCCCACGCAAGTGCCTAAGACGTTTCACTTCGTCTGGCTCGGCGGTGGCCTTGGCGATATTCAGCGCGATTACCTCACTGTATGGCGAGAGGTGTTGGCCCGACAAGGTTATACCCTCAATCTCTGGTATGACAGCGATGCATTACTGGCTTGGCAAACCAATAAGCTTATTGTCGAGGCCGCCAAGGCCAATGTTTTTTTACAAGACCCGGATGAGCGTATTACCGAAGTCGAGTTGGGTGGCCTGTACAACGAACATGCCCTTGTTCTGAAACAACAGATGCAGGCCCATATCAATGCCACGGTGGCGAATGGCGGATCCGCCGATGAGGCCCGGATCGATTTATTGACCCGCGCCTACGGTCAGGATGCGCAAGTGCTGCGCCAACAGTTGGAACGCAATCGGCGCACTGTCCTGGACATGGACGGCTTCACGTTGCGTGATCTTGCCGCTGGTGCGGTTTCGCTGCAGTTGCAGGAGGTCTATGACCGGGAGATGCGCTTGCTCGGCAATATGGCGGCGGCATCGGATGTGGTGCGCGCGGAAGTCCTGTACGCCGAAGGTGGCAGTTATACCGATATCGACCACCTTCCGCCGTTATCGGCGACCCTGGGCGGCGTCGACATCAGCGGTTTTGACTACGATGCCCGTCTGGGCACTCTGCAATTGCTGCTGAACGAGAACCCCGAATGGATGCCGGGTCGCCAGGCCTCCTCCCGTTATCGTGTGCATATACCTGCCGAGCACCTTCCGGCACTGGAAGCGTTCGCGCGAAGCCGGCCAAGCTTGAGCGAGGTCTTCGAGCTGCCGGCGGAGCGGCTGGCCCGGCCTTTCGCGCTACGGGCCTTGAGCATGGAGCTGTCGTTATCCAATGCCTTTCTGATGGCCCATCCGGGCGCCGGGATTCTTAAAAGCGTGATTGATCGTATGCGCTCCAACTACGCGCTGATTGAAGCGTCGGTCCAACTGGCCGCCCAGCGCGATGTTGCCCTGAGCGACGTTGCTGGCATGTTGGGGCTGGTGGAAGAAATCTTCGAACAAACCGATGGACCGCTGAGCCGCCTGCCGATGGGTGAAGTGCTCAGGGCTATCGCGCGAATATCGGCCGTGGCCACCCATTTCGGCGACGGCATTCGCTTTGAGAGCGAAGGCACTGTCCATCTGACGGGCCCCGGTGCCATGCGCGACGGCATGGCCGACTACGCGAACGCGCACTTGAGCACGGCAGTTGCCAAGACCTTGCGCGAGGAGGCGGGCATCGCCCCCCACCTGACGGTGAACAGCGCCACCGAAGAAGAGCAGGACCACTCCTGGAAAGAAAATGGCAACCAACCCGAAAAATGGGTCGCCAATGAGCAGGCACGCTGGCGTGAAGGTCAGTACCGCACGCGCTACAGCGGCGACATCACGCAGTTGCTCAAGCATTCGACCGTGGAGTTCCAACAGGGCTGGCCGCTGATCGAGGGGCGGGCGGTGCTGCTGACCGATGTGCTGGAACGATTGGTCGAGGGGCTCGGTGAGCCGTTCCTCGAGGCGATGAGCCAGGGCCATGACGGTGAAATCCGTTTCGACAAGCCGTTGCCGCTGAGTTTCGATGATCGCCAGCGTATCCGGCGCCAGGCGCCCGATACGCTGGTGCCGGTGTTCCTGAGCGATGCCAAGATGCAAAGCCTGGGGATCGACGACGTGCTGAACGAGATCGCCAGCGGTACCCGGCGCGTCATTGAGGTCAGCCCTGTGCAAAGGTTGTCACTGGGCGTGTTGCTCGGTTTGGACACCTTGGATAACCCGCGCTTCAACGCTTCCACCAGTGAGCTGGAGAACCTGGCCAACAGCGTTGCCGAACAGGGTGTGTCCGGCCGTTACGCGGTCATCGAGCGGCAATTGTTCAAGCGCAAGGCGGCAGGGTTCATGAACGGCCTGGTGAGCGATCCGGCGGATACCCCGCTGCCGTCCGACAGCGCGTTGGAGCTGAAGAAAACCGCCTTGAAACAGGCGCGGACGCTGCTTCAGTGGGGCCGTCATGTCGCGCGGATCCAGAAAGTGGCGACCCTGGAGCACCGTCTCCAGGTCGTCGAACGCTCCGCGCAAGTGTTGGACGGATTCGGTCATGCCGGTGTGCAAATGGTCCCCCAGGATTTGCTGCTCAACGGTGATGGCGAGGCCATTGGCGGGCGCTGCTATCCGTTGGCGTTGGTGATGAGCGCAGCGCTTGCCCAGGGCGATGCTTCCTCCGGGCACTTGCGCGAGCGTTTCTTCCTCGCGGTGCTCGACCCCGGGCAAGCCGATTCCCAAGCCTTCCTGCAAACCCTGGAAGCGCTGCGGGACGTACCGATGACGGATGTCGGAACGCGTCTGGGGCAGGCGAGCCTGGATCAGGTCAGGGCTACGCTCGAGAAGCACATTGGCCCTCGTACGCTGATGCTCAACTCGGACAACCATTCGATGCTGGTGGCCAAGACCGTCAGCGGAGAACGTGTCGCCTATCATTTTTTCGACCCCAACTTCGGCCTGTGCAAGTTCGACCATGCGGATGGCCTGCAACGGGCGCTGGAGACGTTTTTCCGGATCGAGGGCATGGCTCGCTACTACGCCGCCTATGGCCCTGACGCTCGACCGGAATTCGATCTGATTGATCTGCACAGCCAAAAGATCGCCGGCTTGGAACTGGCTGACGGGTTCACCGTGGAGCACCTGCTCAAGCCCGACCCGTTGCCCGGAAAACCGGCGCTCGCGATTCGCCAGCGGCTGAACAGTGCCCACGGTAGATCCCTGGTGGACAACTCACACCTGGGCAGCAGTTTGCTCGAGCTGGATAGCCACTGGTGGGGCCAGCAGATCGCCCAGGCAACGGTCGCTTTGCAGGATTTGCATGACTCGGCGACGTCGCTGGTGCCCTTGTTCGACACGCTGGAAATCACCCCCGAAGGCAAATACCGGGTGAGCCTGATCGATCCCGCGCAACCGCAACAGCCGGTTCAGGTGCTCAGCGACGATCAGCGCCTGTTGCGGATCAAGAACTGGCTGTCGGAACAGTTTTCGACCCTGGCGCGCAAACCCGTGGAAACGGCTGGTGTCCTGGACCCGACCGAGGCCAGCAGTGTCCATACCCTCAATGCCGGTTTCACCATCCAGGCCTTGATGAATGTCTTGCGCGGCCGGGAAGGGGATGACCGAACGCTGACCACTGCGGTGCGCCTGCACGCCTACGTCAACTATGCGCAGTTGGTGCATGGCAATGTCGTGGACGTGGCGGGCCTGGTGCAGTTGGCCCGCACCGCGCTGACGGAAGAACGGCTGATCGCCCGCACGTGCGCGCCGATTGTCGGCCAGGCCCTGGGGCATGCGGCCAACGAGGGCGTCGGCGCGGTGTTGGGGCTGGCCAATGTCGGCTTCGATATCTATCAACTGAAGACTGCGCAAACCGGCATCGAGACCGCGCAGTTCGGCACCCAACTGACCTTCGACTCTGCCAGCCTGGCCTTGACGGCGGGCGGCGTCGGGGCGGGGTTGGCCGGGGCATCGACCGCAGCGGCGGTGCTCGGCGGCGTGGGGGTGATGCTCGGTGGATTGGCCGTCGGGGTCGCAGCCCTGGCCCAGGGGTTTGCCACCATCGCCCGCGAGGCACGGCAAGTCGGCCAGTTTTTCTCCGAACTGGAGCAGGCCTACCGTGGTGACGGCTACCACTACGATCACTCGCTGGCCGCATGGGTGGCACGGCCGTCACTGCTGGTCAAAAGCATCGACCTGAACGAGGGGACGCTGCTGCTCGACAGCCCGAAGCTGTACCCGCTGCGCGATCATTTCGGTGTGCCGAGCTTCGATCCTGATGACGAGCGGACCATCGATATTCGCCGGGAGCTAGGGTTGCCCGGGCAGGTCGGGTTCGCGCCGCCCGCTGGCCAACCCATCGTGCTGCCCTGCACGCCACAAACCACGTACGGTTATGAATACAAGGCGCTGCCCTTCGCCCGCTGGCGCCATGATCGCGGTTTCGACACGGCCCGGCGGCTGGAGAAAAAGCAAGCGGCCGGCACCTGGTTGTTTCTGTTCTCGTTCTATTCGTTTCCTTCCGACTACATCCTCAATCGCCTGAGCCCGGTGTATGGCGATACGGTCATCAAGGTGAACCTGGATGCGCTGGAGCGCACACTGGTGGTTCCCGTCCTGCCGGATGCCTGGCAAGGAAAGGTGTTCTATTGGCTCAGGGGCGCGGGCGGGCGCTGTACCGTGATGCTCAATCCCGGGGCCGACATACGGCTTGTCGCTCCGAACCAGACGTATTGCCGCTGGGTGTTGCAGGCAACCTGGGCCAAGGAGCGTGATATCCGGGTTGAGCCTTCCGGCGAGCTGTACATCGGCAGCGTCCATGTCACCCGTGTCGGCCGCCAGGAAGTGCTGATCCGCACGGCCGAGCAGTTGTTCAGCGTCACCCAAGGCAAACAGCAACTGGACCTGGTCGAGCAGACGGCGCCCGCGGGGCTCGACGAGCAGGCGCTGCTTGACCGCTACAAGGAGCTGGCGCGGGAGCACCGATTGGCGCTGCCGTATACGCCGGTCCAGCGTTTCCAGATCCCGTTCGAGGATCCCCGGCTACCGCGCTACACCACGGCCTGGTATGACGCCCACGAAGACCGCTTCCTCTACATTCGCGACGACTTGGAAGTGCTCGGCGAACCGCAGCTGTCGGTGGTCCTGGAGGGCTCCGCGTATTTCCACGACCCGGAGCAATTGCAGATCTGGCAAACGGACTGCGCCACGGGCCTGCTCAAGCGCCGTTACCTGTTACTCATCCAGGATGGTCAAAGCACCATTCGCAGCGTCGAGGCGGACGCCCAGGGCGTGATTCATGTGGTGCAGGAATACCTCGTCGAGAATAAAACCGTCCGGCAATACCGCTACCTGATTCATGACGGGCAATTGTGGTTGAGTTCCGTCACCTACGATACGGCGCCGCAGTTGCAAGCGCTGCTGTTGGCCAACGATACCCTGGCTGAATGGTCGTCCGTGCTCGGCAACTTTTTGCGACTGCCCTCCGGGCCTTCGGACAATGGGCTCACCACCGTCGATTGGCAGCCGGCGCCGTATGTTTCGATCTGCTGGGCGATTGCGCCCGATGTCCGAGACATGGCGTGGGTCCGCCGTCGTGATCGTCAGCTGATCCTTGCACAACCGGCCAAGCATCATGCCCGTGGCTGGGACGATTCGATCAAGCACCTGGACGGCCTGATGCTCTTGCCGATGGCCGATGACAGCGATGTGTTCTTCGTCTACCAGCGCGTCACCCCCAACCAAACGCTCTGCCGGCTGCAACGCAGCGTGAAGGACGGCAAGGCGCAATGGACGCATCGCTGGGTGCAGCCCGACGGACTCAAGCAGATCCTGGCTGTCGAAGGGGGCTACGTGGCGCTCGATGAAAACGGGCTGTTTTTCAACCTGGCGGCGCAAGGGACGTTGCAGTTTGCCGGCGTGAGTGAGCACTGGCTCAAGGACCGTGCCCGATGGTGGCAGGCGCTGGAGCCGCTGGCCACGGGTTACCCGGACAAGGATTTCGCCATTGCCGGCCTGCGCAATGCCGCCGGTGACGGCAACCTCTGTGCCTGGTACGTGAAGCACCGATTGTTGTTGTGCGATCCGGGGTTCGACAAGGAAGTGCGCTTGCTCGGCGTGACGCCGGACAATCAGTCGGTCTGGCTGTTCGATCGGTCGAGTGGTGAAGTCATGAACCAGGCATTCTTCGATCCGCAGCAACTCGATCAGGTATTCGGCGCCGGCTCGCAACTGTTGCCGGGCGCCAGCCTGCCAGCTTATCAGCGCGAGTGGACGGGCTGGCGGTTCGCCGACGTCACCCCCGAAGGCACTGGATTGCGTGGCATCAGCGTGGACGGTGTGTCGTTGGCGCTGCGTCATCAGGAAACGGCGACCATCACCGGGGTCAACCACGCCTGGGTGAGCGCCCAAGGCGATCACTTGGTCGAAGCCCTCCAGCGATTGCTGGACGCGGCGCAACATACCGAGTTCGTCTCGGTGGAGTCCGAGCCCGGAAGCCTGCAATGGTACGACGTGCAAAGTGCCCGGCTGCTGCGGGTCACCGGCAAGAACTTGCCCGAGGACTTTACCTTGCTAGGCACTCAAGCCCAGGTGAACGTGCTGCTGCACGAGCACCAGGCTGGACGGGTGCTGATCTATCCGGACAAGCGCAGCATCGGGCCGTTCGATTACGTCCAGCGCAACGCTCAGGTGCTGGTGGTCGAGGGGGAGAAGATCGGCCGCGATCTCTTGCCGCTGATTCCCGATGAGGTCAACCGGTTGATCCTGCGCATGGGCCAGGGCGTGGAGACCTGCCATTTGACGAAGGCGGTGTGGCTGAAGCTGGAGTCGGTCATTGTCGACTGTCGTCCTGCCTTGGGTGAAACACCCGCCACGGCGAGCACGTTGATCTGGGCATTCGATGAGCCTGGAAAACTCCTGTTCGAGATCGTCCAGGCGCACCTGGTCATTGTCGATCCGGACAGTGAACGCTGCTTGATCCTGCGTGATGTGTGTTCCGTCGATCCGGTCTTGCGCGGTGAAATAGGCCTGGGCTTCAACGCTGCGCAATCGCGCCCGGTATCGACGTTCGTGGCGCGGTTAAAGGGTCTGGGTGCGACTGGCAGTGCAACCCTGAAAGAGCTGCTGGCACCAGCGTCGCTTGCAGAATAAGCCGCCTCCCTTTTACGGCACCAGGTAGCCCTTCACCCCGGTAAAAATGATCTGCGCCGCCAGGGCGCAGACAAACAGCCCCATCAGGCGGCTGACGATCTGCAGGCCCTGGTCGCCGAGGATCCGTTCGATGCGGCTGGACAGGTAAAGCACGACGCCGACGGTGAAGCTCGCCAGGGCGATGCTGATGATGGCCATGAGTTTGTCGTCCCAGTGCGGCTGGCTCACGCCCATCACCAGCAGGGCGCCGATAGTGCCGGGGCCGACGGTCAAGGGAATGGTCAGCGGGACGATGGTCACGTCCTGCTGCACGTTGTCGGTCTGCACGGCCGACTTGCCCTGAGCCATGCCCAGGGCCGAAATGAACAGCACGCTGCCGGCGCCGATACGGAACGCATCCACGGTGATGCCGAACACGCTGAAAATCACCCGTCCGAACAGATACAGCAACACGCTGGAGACCAGCGTCGCCGTTGCGACCTTCCAGGCCAGGCGGCGTTGTTCCTTGCGTGAATAGCCGCGAGTCAGGCCGATAAAGCAGGACAGAACGAAGAAGGGGCTGTAGAGCACCAGCATCTTCAGGTAAACGCTGAACAGCACATGGAGCATGGTTGAGGCTCGCGACGAATGAATTTGACGTGGAGTCTATCAGGCGTCGGGGTGTCTGTCGGCTCGTGGCAAGGGAGAGATGCAAGTACAGGGAGACGCCACTTCATTACATGTAAGGGTAAGTAGTTGAGGTCGATTATTTACGGTTACAGTTGCGCGCTTGTTGTTGTGAAATCGGTTGCGTAAGTTTGTGTCTCGGATCCATGGAGGATCTTGATTAAACAAGGAAGTATTATGAACGCTAAATATGGTTCTGTTTTAACCCTGGCTGATCGCCTTGAGCGCTTGAATGCTTATGATATTGCGCCGGAACAGTTTGAATTCTCGCCACGTATTAATGTTATCCGTTCTGCCGAGATGGCGGGCTATCCGGAAAAACCGGATCGTGCTTCAGTGGTGGGGGACGGTATCCTGGCCTTTGTTTCGGGAATGTCCGAACAAAGCCAGGCGGATATCCAGCACTCTTATCTGTTTGCGTCGTTGGTGGCTAGCAAGCAATTCCCACGGGATGACCAAGGCAAGGAGTGGTATGAACTTTTCCTGGAGGTGATGCAGACTTGCGGCTGGGCGATCCTGCAGATGTACTACGACTCGGTTGCCGCCTCGGGCAAAAGTTTCACGATGGATCAACTGGTGCTGAAGATCCTGGGGTCGGCGATGACGGCAGCCGCGGTTCCCGGGCCTACGTCACTGCTGATGCTCAAGGTCGCCACTGATGCCATCGCGGCCTTGCAAACCCGTGACAGGCCGCTTCGGGTGTTCGACCAGAACATCCAGGAGTCTGGCACGGGAGGGTTTGGTGTCGCTGCCTGTCACGAGACACCCCATGGTGAAGTCATCATGGCGCTGGGGGCCGTGCGTTTCATCAAGCGCACGAACCAGACTCAAGTCCTGTTTGTTAATTGGGACAGCAGTTCGGTCGATCTGTATCGCGGTGAAAGTCATATGACCATGGTGCCGGCCATTATTAACAAAACCCGCGAATCTATTATCCAGAAACTCGGCGATCGCGCACAGAAAAAAATCGAAGCGTACGAACTCTGATCTTGTATAGCCACCTGGCGACTACAACGTAGTCGCCAACCCTGAAAAGAATGAGGTGATTGCAATGAATGATCGTTATTCGGTTTTTATTAACGCCGGTGTTGTTTTGGTCTTGCCGCGGGATATGACAGGGCAGGAAAAAAGCGATGTATTGGATTCGGTATTGTTTGCGCAGTTGGTCGCCAATAAAAAGTATCCGGCTTATGCCCAGACGCAAATATGGTATGACGAGTACCGTGACGTCTTGAAGAACGGCTGGTTGCAAAAGGCTGTGGCGTGGAACAACTTCACACTCGATGAGCAATCCAACGTCACTGCGGCGCATTGGTTAGGGCATCGACTGGGAGAGTATGTTGATCGCACGGTCGCCGATGAAGTCACTCGCCTGTTGAACCGTGTCGCGCAATTGCCCGATACCCTGCCGGCCATCGAGCAGTTGCGCGACCAGACCTGCAAGCGCAAGGAGGTCGTGCCATCGTCAGAGGCCGTTGGCAGGGTCTGCCTGCAAGTGATCCTGGCCGGGCAAGGCCCCTTGCTGAGCAGCGTTTCCCTGAGCTATGAGACCACGCAATCGGCTATTTCCAACCCGCTTGGGCAGTGCCTGTCTGTCGCCAATGTGGTGGGTAATCTTCAGTCCAGATGCTTCCAGGTCAACTTATCGAAAGAGCTTTACGACCCTCTTCGCGGTGCGATTGTGCAAAAGCTTGGGGATAAGCCGACGAAGCATGTCTTTGATATTTCCGGCAACGTTGAACGGGAGGGCGCGCTATGAATATTGAGCGCCTGCAGGCTGGCGAGCGCTTGTTTCACAGCCGCGATGCCACGACGGCTGCCGTCGTGGGTTCAAGCCTTTTGTCGTTTGACCAGCGACTGTCCCCTCAGGATCGCGAAGACATCTGCCTGAGTAACCTGTACGCGCAGATGGCAACGAGGTCGGCTTATCAGGACGGTTTGGTGGGCAGCTGGTTCAGCTACTACAGGAACACGCTCAGGTACCTGGGATGGGATTCGGCGCGTTCTCTCAGGCCTGGGCAGGCGGGCGAGGGGTCAATGGCCGAGAGTATTTCCCGGCAACTATCCCAGGCCTTCGATGAACGCTTTGCGCGGCCGGCGACTGAGTCGATTGGCGCCCTGGAGCGAAATCCAAAAGCCCTTGAGGTATTCGAGCGGGCAAGCCTGCAGCATGACTCGGCGTTCTTCCAGATAACTTCCTGCCTGCCGAAATCGCCTGGGCGAATAGAAGTCGCTCTTTACCACAAGCAATTCAGCCTTCGTAAAACAGTCTCGACCTTTCTCTTTTGGCCGATCGAACAGGTTGTGCAGACCAGCGTTGAAGAAATGGCGGTCGTGACGTTCAACACGCTGCATTACGCAACATTCCGGGAAAAAGTCCTGGCTGCGGTTATTGCCGAAACCACCCGCAATATTCATGCGTTGAAATGTTGAACAGGCTTCGGACGTCAGCGCACGTCGCTAGGACGAATGCGCCGCGGTCTTGTTCTGCTGATCGCGCTGGGCCACCCAGTGTTCGATCAGCTCTCGCAGTTGCGACAGCTCCACCGGCTTGGCCATGTGCCCGTCCATCCCGGCCTGGCGGGCGCGCTCCTTATGCTCGGCCAGGATGTGCGCGGTGAGCGCCACCACGGGGGTGCGGGTGCGCTGGTTACCCATTTCCCAGGCTCGCAGCTGCTGGGTGGCGGAAAACCCGTCGAGGATCGGCATTTCGCAGTCCATCAAGACCAGGTCGTAGCGCTGCTCCTTCATGGCCTTGAGGGCTTCCTCGCCGTTGCTGGCGGTGTCGGGTTGCAGGTTGAGCTTGCCGAGCATGCCGCGGATGACCTTGGTGGAAATGCTGTTGTCCTCGGCCACCAGGATGCGGAAATCGCTCGGCACCTTCACCGCGATAGGCGGGCCGGCGTTTACCTGCACGTTCGTCGCCTGGCCCCGGTTACGCTGGTTCAACTCGTCCGCCAGGGTGGTCTTGAGGGTATAGCCGGCCACCGGTTTGGCGAGGATGCGCTTGACCCCGCTGTTGCGCGCCACGATCTTGCTCGGCGCGTTGCTGATGCCGGTGAGCATGATCAACAGGATGTCGTGGTTCAGGCTCGGGTCTTCCTTGATCTTGGCCGCCAGTTGCATGCCGGTCATGCCGGGCATGTTCTGGTCCAGCAACACCACGTCGAAATAATCCCGCAGATGCGCCTTGGTCCGCAGCAGCGCCAGGGCTTCCTTGCCCGAGGGCACCGCACTGACGTTCAGGCCCCAGGCACTGCACTGTTGCACCAGCACTTTGCGGCAGGTGTCGTTGTCATCGACGATCAGCACCCGTGCCCCTTGCAGCGGGCCATCGAGGTCGGACGTCGGGTGTTCGAGGCGATCTGGGTCCAGCGGCAAGGTCAGCCACAAGGTACTGCCCTGGTTGTTGCCGCTTTTGATACCGAATTCCCCGTGCATCAAGATGATCAACTGACGAGCGATGACCAGCCCCAGGTTGCCCCCCAGGCGCGTGGCCGAGAGGAAATTCTTGCTGTGCAGCTCGGCGTGCATCAGCGTGTCGCGCTCTTCGGCGTCCATCGGCGTCCCGCTGTCCTGCACGGCGATGCGCAGGCGTGGCTGATGGCTGCGCTCGTCGAGGGCCACGACGATCAGCACTTCGCCCTCGTCGGTCTTCTTCAGGGCGTTTTCCAGCAGGCTCATCAGTGCCTGGCGCAGCCGCGTCGGGTCACCGCTGATCACCCGCGGCACCTGGGGCTGGATGAAACTGATCAGCTCGACATTCTGCTGTTCGGCCTTGGCGCGGAAGATGCTCAGGCAATCCTCGATCAGGGCATTGAGGTCGAACTGCACGTCGTCCAGTTCGATCTGCCCGGATTCGAGCCGGGAAATGTCGAGGATCTCGTTGATCAGGGTCAGCAGTTCATTGCCGGCGCTGTGGATCGTCTGCACGTAGTCGCGCTGCTTGACCGACAACGGCGTGCCCAGCAGCAGCTCGGTCATGCCCAGCACGCCGTTCATCGGGGTGCGGATCTCGTGGCTGATCTTGGCCAGGAACTCGGCCTTGGCATTGATCTCGGCATTACTCGCCGCCAGGTCGCGGCTGATGCTGAACCGGCTTTCGTTGATCGAGCGCTGGCGCTCGCCCAGGGCGACACTCATCAACAGGCCACTGATACAGATGAAGATCAGCAAGGTAATGATCAAGCCCTGGGGCGGGACTTCCGTGAGCCCTTGCAGTGCCGGAAGAATGATCAGCGTGCCCAGGTTGAAGACCACCATGGCTGCGACGAACAGCCGGGCCGGGCGGTAGCCCTTTTGCCAGTGCCAGGCGCTGACGAACAGCATGCTCAGGCCGGCCAGGGCCACCAGGGCGTAGGTCATGATATTGAGTGGCAGCGTGTTGACGAACAACAGCAGCAGGCTGCACAGCATGACGAACACAATGTCCCCCAGCAGCAGTCGGTTCAACGGGTGCGGCCCCAGGGGCGCGAAGAAGCGGTAGGCGAACATCAGGCCGCAGGGCGCCGTCAGCAGCAGCGCCAGGTAGGCCCCGGGCGTCTGCACCGACGGCCAGTCGGGCAGCCAGGGCCCAGCCAGGTTCAGCAACAGCGCCAGGCTGAGCATCAACAGCCCTTCACAGGCGGCCAGCCACAGGCAACTGCGTGAACGGGTATAGGCGTAGCGGGTGAGGTTGTGCAGGATCAGCATGGCGATGCAGCCGAACAGCAGCCCGTAGATCAGCGTCTGGTTCTGATCGGCTGCCGCCGCGACGGCCGATTGCAGGGTGACGTAGGGGCGCAGTTCGTGGCGCGAGGCCAGTCGCAGGTAGACGTCCAGCGATTTATCGCTGCGCGGCAGCGGCAACATGAAGTCGCTGCTGGGCACTGCCGGTTCGGTATGCGGCGTGGCATTGCCGCTGACTTGTTGCTCGACCAGGGTATCGCCGTCCAGTACATAGAGGTTCAGGCGTGACAGGTCGGGGGCGAAGATGCGCAGGATTTGTTCGTGCCTGTCCGGGGCCAGGCGAAAACGCAGCCACAATGCACCGCCGGGCTCGGCGGCCTTGAGGCGGTCCAGGTCGATGGGGCTGAATTGATTGGTGTAGCGGGCAGAGCGGATATCACTCAGCGTCAGGTCGCCCTGTTCGTCGAGCAATACCGCCCAACCACTGCCTGGCGCGGCCTGGGCCGGGAGCATGCAGAGCAGCGTCAGCAGGGTGACGGTAAAGCCTATGGCAATCCTGAGCCAGCGCACGGCGAAATCCCTTCGTAGGTTGATGCCAGATTATAACTATGCGCGGCGCCGGAACAGTCAGGCAAGGGCCGCAGACCCTTGCCTGGCTGAATGGCTGGGTTATTCCAGATTTTCGCCACGCTCACGGGCAATGGCACGGTAGCCAATGTCCTTGCGGTAGAAACAACCTTCCCAGTCGATCTCGGCGGCAAGCTTGTAGGCTTGCTGCTGAGCTTCGTCGACACTGGCGCCCATGGCGGTGGCGCAGAGCACACGACCGCCGGCGGTGACCACTTGCCCATCCTTCAACGCGGTGCCTGCATGGAAGACTTTGCCTTCCAGCCGGGCCGCGGCGTCCAGGCCCTGGATTGCGCTACCTTTGGCGTAGTCGCCCGGGTAACCGCCGGCCGCCAATACGACACCGACGCTTGGGCGCGGATCCCATTGGGCTTCGACCTTGTCCAGGGCCTGGGCCAGCGCGGCCTCGACCAGCAGGACCAGGCTCGATTGCAGGCGCAGCATCACCGGCTGGGTCTCAGGATCGCCGAAACGGCAGTTGAATTCGATGACTTTTGGGTTACCAGCCTTGTCGATCATCAGGCCTGCGTAGAGGAAGCCGGTGTAGACGTTGCCTTCCGCGGCCATGCCGCGCACGGTCGGCCAGATCACCTGGTCCATGACGCGCTGGTGCACCTGGGCGGTCACCACCGGGGCTGGGGAGTAGGCGCCCATGCCGCCGGTGTTCGGCCCGCTGTCGCCATCGCCGACACGCTTGTGGTCCTGGCTGGTGGCCATCGGCAGGACGTTCTTGCCATCGACCATGACGATAAAGCTGGCTTCCTCGCCGTCGAGGAACTCTTCGATCACCACGCGGGAACCGGCGTCACCGAAGGCATTGCCGGCGAGCATGTCGCGCACGGCGTCTTCGGCCTCGGCCAGGGTCATGGCAACGATCACGCCTTTACCGGCGGCCAGGCCGTCGGCCTTGATCACGATCGGTGCGCCTTTCTCGCGCAGGTACGCCAGGGCCGGCTCGATTTCTGTGAAGTTCTGGTAGTCGGCGGTCGGGATCTTGTGACGCGCCAGGAAGTCCTTGGTGAACGCTTTCGAGCCTTCCAGCTGTGCGGCACCGGCGGTCGGGCCGAAGCAGTCCAGGCCACGGGAGCGGAACAGGTCGACCACGCCGGCGACCAGCGGTACTTCCGGGCCGACGATGGTCAGCGAGACGTTCTTCTCGGCGAAGTCGGCCAGTTGTTCCAGGGCCAGCACGTCGATGGCGACGTTTTCGCACTTGGCTTCGATGGCGGTGCCGGCATTGCCCGGTGCCACGAAAACCTTCTGCACACGGGGATCCTGGGCCACTTTCCAGGCCAGGGCGTGTTCGCGGCCACCGCTGCCAATGATCAAAACATTCATTTCAAAAACCTCGGATGACGCTGATTCTGTTGAGCATCGCACAGATGCTTTTCTGTGGGAGTGAGCTTGTGTGGGAGCTGGGCTTGTGTGGGAGCAAGGCTTGCTCCCACACAAACCCAGCTTCCACATTGAGCGATATTAGTGACGGAAGTGGCGCATGCCGGTGAAGACCATGGCGATGCCGGCTTCATCGGCAGCGGCGATCACTTCGCTGTCACGCATCGAACCACCCGGTTGGATCACGGCGGTGATGCCGACCTTGGCCGCGTTGTCGATGCCGTCGCGGAACGGGAAGAACGCATCGGAGGCCATGACCGCGCCCTGTACCTGCAAGCCGGCGTGTTCAGCCTTGATGGCGGCGATGCGGGCCGAGTTCACGCGGCTCATCTGGCCGGCGCCGACACCGATGGTCTGGCGGTTCTTGGCGTAGACGATGGCGTTGGACTTGACGTACTTGGCGACTTTCCAGGCGAAGATCAGGTCGTTGATTTCCTGCTCGCTCGGGGCACGCTGGGTCACGACCTTGAGGTCTTCGCTGCCGATCATGCCGATGTCACGGCTCTGGACCAGCAGGCCGCCGTTGACGCGCTTGTAATCCCAGGCCGGCGCACGATCGGCCGACCATTGGCCGCAGGCCAGCAGGCGCACGTTGGCCTTGGCAGCCACGATGGCGCGGGCTTTTTCACTGACCGAAGGGGCGATGATCACTTCGACGAACTGGCGCTCGACGATGGCCTTGGCGGTCTCGGCGTCCAGCTCACGGTTGAAGGCGATGATGCCGCCGAAGGCCGACTCGGTGTCGGTTGCGTAGGCCAGTTCGTAGGCCTGGCGGATGCCGCCCTCGGCGTCCGGGCTCACGGCCACGCCGCACGGGTTGGCGTGCTTGACGATCACGCAGGCGGGCTTGACGAAGCTCTTGACGCATTCCAGCGCGGCGTCGGTGTCGGCCACATTGTTGAACGACAGTTCCTTGCCTTGCAGTTGGGTGGCGGTGGCGATGCCGACTTCGGCAGGCTTGGCTTCCACGTAGAACGCTGCGCTCTGGTGCGGGTTCTCGCCGTAGCGCATTTCCTGGGCCTTGACGAACTGGGTGTTGAAGGTGCGCGGGAACTCGCTGCGGCCTTCGGTCGACAGGGTTTCAGCAGCCTGGTTCACAGTGCCCATGTAGTTGGCGATCATGCCGTCGTAGGCGGCGGTGTGTTCGAAAGCCTTGAGCATCAGGTCGAAACGCTGGGCGTAGGTCAGGCCGCCGGCCTTGAGGTTTTCCAGCACGCTGGCGTAGTCGCTGGCGTTGACCACGATGGCCACGTCTTTATGGTTCTTGGCCGCCGAGCGGACCATGGTCGGGCCGCCGATGTCGATGTTCTCGATGGCGGTCGGCAGGTCGCAACCTGGCTTGTTGATGGTGGCTTCGAACGGGTAGAGGTTGACCGCCACCAGGTCGATCGGCTTGATGCCGTGTTCGTTCATGATGGCGTCGTCGATGCCGCGACGGCCCAGGATCCCACCGTGGATTTTCGGGTGCAGGGTCTTGACCCGACCGTCCATCATTTCCGCAAAACCGGTGTAGTCCGCGACTTCCACTGCGGCAACGCCGTTGTCCTGCAGCAGCTTGAAGGTCCCGCCGGTGGAGAGAATCTCGACGCCCAGCTGTTGCAGCTCGCGGGCGAATTCGAGGATCCCGGTCTTGTCGGAAACGCTGATCAAGGCGCGGCGGATCGGCAGGCGGGTGGTCTGGTCGGTCATTTCAATTTCCATCAAAAGCAAGGGAAGTCAGCAAAAAAGGCGACCGTTTTTTATGCGGGCGCCTTTCTGGTTTGATTGAATGCTTACAGCAGATCGTACTGCTTGAGTTTCTTGCGCAGGGTGCCGCGGTTCAGGCCCAGCAGCTCACTGGCCTTGGTCTGGTTGCCCTTGACGTAGTTCATCACGCTTTCGAGCAGCGGTGCCTCGACTTCGGAAAGCACCAGGTTGTACACATCCGTGACGGCAGCGCCCTCAAGGTGGGCGAAATAATTGTGCAGCGCCTTCTCGACACTCCCGCGAAGGGTCTGACCTTCTTCGCTGGGCGTGTTGAGGTGCTGTTTCAAATTCACGTTGTCGCTCACGGGTGTTGTTCCACTCACTAAAGTCTCGGTCATCATCGTCATGCGGCCACCCCTTCGTCCCCTGTCAGGCTCTTGTAACGCTCAGCGAAGAACGCCTGAACGTCGGCGCATTGTGCTTGCGTACCATCCAAACGATTGAAACGGGCGCGAAACTCCCTGGCGCCCGGCAGGGTTGCGAGATACCAGCCCACATGCTTGCGAGCGATGCGTACGCCCATGACCTCTCCGTAGAAGGCATGTAGCGCGGCCAGATGCTCTAGCAGAATACGTTCCACCTCGGACAACTGTGGCGCAGCGAGCTTTTCGCCGGTGCGCAGATAGTGTTCGATCTCACGAAAAATCCATGGCCGCCCCTGGGCGGCCCGACCGATCAACAGGCCATCGGCACCGGTGGCGTCCAGCACGTACCGGGCCTTCTCGGGCGAGTCAACGTCGCCGTTGGCAAACACCGGAATCGACACCGCCTGCTTGATCGCGGCGATGGTGTCGTACTCGGCTTCGCCGGTGTACAGGTCGGCACGGGTGCGGCCATGGACCGCCAACGCCGTGATGCCCGCCTGTTCGGCGATCTTCGCCACCACCAGGCCATTCTTGTTCTCCCGGTCCCACCCGGTGCGGATCTTCAGGGTCACCGGCACATCGACCGCGGCCACTACGGCCTGCAGGATCTCGGTGACCAGCGCTTCATCTTTCAACAGTGCCGAGCCGGCGGCCTTGTTGCAGACCTTTTTCGCCGGGCAGCCCATGTTGATGTCGATGATCTGCGCCCCCAACTCGACATTCGCCCGGGCCGCCTCCGCCAGCATCTGTGCGTCGCCACCGGCGATCTGTACCGAGCGGGGCTCGGGATCACCTTCGTGGATCATGCGCAGACGCGATTTGCGGGTGTTCCACAAACTCATGTCGCTGGTGACCATTTCCGACACCACCAAGCCTGCGCCCAAACGTTTGCAAAGCTGACGAAAGGGCTGGTCGGTGACGCCCGCCATAGGGGCGAGAACCAGGCCGTTCTGCAATGTATATGGGCCGATGCGTACCGCCGACATAGGACTTCCCTGAAGTGGGGCCGGATCATGAGACTTCGAAAAAGGGTTGGCATGATACCCGCTCTCGATGACTGGATAAAGATCGAATTGGATAAAATCTGAACAGCTATTTTGTTATCGCCAGCGGTTTGGTCTGGCTGGGGTCAGTCAGAAAGCTGCCGTCAATTGGCCGACCTTGGCCGCTTTCACTCGGGGGAATGAAAGCTCAGGCTGTAGTTCACCGCCTTGGGCCCGGGGTCGAGGATATCCAGCGCGATGTGGATGGGCGTCTGTGGCGGCATTTCGCCGCGGCCCTCGAGATCGCCGCCCAGGTATTCCCCGGGCTTGAAGCGACGGCTGGCGATCAGGTGCCCGTTGAGATCGGCAAAGCGCAGCTCCAGCAACGGAAAAGGTTGGGAGAAGGGCGCACGGTTGTAGATGATCGCGTCCACTATCAGGGCGCCGCTGAACTCCGGATGGCTGCGCACCACCAGGTTGCTGCTTTTGATCTTGGCGATGTCGACCTTGGACGGTACGTCGCAGCCGATGGTCGGGCAGATTTGCAGGAACCACGGCCGGTACTGGTCCTGGCGGGCCAGTTCTTCGAAATGGTAGGCGATGTACTGGCCGCCCAGGGCAGCGGCGGCGAGCAGTATCAGCAGGGCCCACAACAGGCGTCGGCCCCAGGGTGAGCGGCGCTTGCGCCAATCCAGTTGCAGCGGGTCGTCGTCCAGGTCGTGGAGGGCCTCGGCGCGTATCCCCGGCTCCTGGCGTTCCCGTGACTTGCGCAGTGGCAGCGGTCGCTCGGGCTCATCGTCGTGGTCAACGGTAGCGGACAGCCGCTCGAGGTGTTCGTCGGGCTCGTTGTCCAGCGCGAGGTGGAGCGGGGCGGCCGGTTCGTCGTCCGGTTCCAGCGGTTCGAGGGCCAGGGACAGGGACGGTTCGGTACGCGGTGGTCGGGCCGGCTCGTGGGGCTCGAACGGTTCGAAGGGGGTATCGAGGACGGTTTCGACGTGTTCGCTCGAGGTTTCGCTGTACAGGCTGTCGGGCCAGGCTTGCTGGTCGCTGGAGTGCGAATCGCGTTGCGCGCTCAGGTTGTCTTCCCGACGCCGGCCGGCATTGCCCGGGGCGCGATTATCACGTCGCTCCAGGCGCGCCAGTTCCTTGTCCAAGTCATCCAGATCCAGCTCGGCGGCGCTCCATTGTTTCTGGCTGATCGCCCGGGGCGGGGCGTCGGCGGCCGGCTTGGCGGGTGGCGCGACAGCCGCCGTTTGCTTGGCTGTGCGTTGTTCCAGCAACTGTCGGGCGGCATTGAACACTTGCAGGCACGAGCCGCAACGAACCACCCCGCGGGCCACGCTCAATTGAGCATGGCTGACGCGAAAACGGGTGTGGCAATGCGGGCACTGGGTGACGAAGCTGTCAGTCATGCGGCAATCCGGTGAATACAGGCGATCATTCTAGCGCCGACGTCCGGTGATGCGCACCCAGCCATCGCGATTGGCGATCGGGTCCAGGTCAAAGTCCGCGGCATAAGCGGCAGCGACTTCTTCACCCTGTTCGGCGAGGATGCCCGACAGCGCCAGGCGTCCGCCCGGCTTGACCAGGCTCGACAGCTGCGGCGCCAGGGACACCAGCGGGCCGGCCAGGATGTTGGCCACCAGCACGTCGGCCTGGACCTGTGGCAGGTCCTGGGGCAAGTACAGCGGGAACAGGGCTTCGGCGATGTTGTTGCGCCCGGCGTTGTCGCGGGAGGCTTCCAGGGCCTGGACATCGATGTCGGTGCCAACTGCTTCCCGGGCGCCCAGCAGGAGCGCGGCAATCGCCAGGATCCCCGAGCCACAGCCGAAATCGAGTACGTTGCAACCCTTCAGGTCCTGGCCATCGAGCCATTCCAGGCACAGCGCGGTGGTCGGGTGGGTGCCGGTGCCGAACGCCAGGCCCGGGTCCAGCAGCAGGTTGACCGCGTCCGGCTCTGGCGCGGCATGCCAGCTCGGAACGATCCACAGGCGCTGGCCGAAACGCATCGGCTGGAAGTTGTCCATCCAGCTGCGTTCCCAATCCTGGTCCTCGATCACTTCGCTGTGATGCTCGGGCAGCGGGCTGCCGGTCAGCAGCTCGAGATGGGCCAGTACGCTGGCCGCCTCGGTGCCGCCTTCAAACAGGGCCAGCAGGTGGGTGTGGGACCACAGCGGGGTGGTATTGAGCTCCGGCTCGAAGATCGGCTGGTCTTCGGCGTCCATGAAGGTTACCGATACAGCGCCTACTTCAAGAAACGCGTCTTCGTAGGTTTCGGCTTGTTCCGGGCTGATGGCCAGGCGTACTTGCAGCCAAGGCATGGCGGGCACCTTTGAAAAAATAGAGTGTGCAGCCGATGGCTGCGAGAAGCGCGCCAGTTTACGCGAGCGCATGGGTTTTGTGGGAGTGGTGTGACCTTATGTCTACCGCTCGCTTCTTGGATGACGCTGTACTTGTGGGAGCGGGCTTGCTCGCGAAAGCGTTGGGTCAGTCAACATCAATGTCACTGGCAGATTGCATTCGCGAGCAAGCCCGCTCCCACAGGGGGATTTGTGCGGGATACAGGTACAACAAAGCCGCTCGAAAGCGGCTTTGTTGGTCTGGAGCAAAAACCGTCAGTGTTGACCGGCCAGCTTGTGTTCCAAGTAGTGGATGTTGACGCCGCCTTTGCAGAAACCTTCGTCACGAACGAGGTCGCGGTGCAGCGGGATGTTGGTCTTGATCCCGTCTACCACGATTTCGTCCAGCGCATTGCGCATGCGCGCCATGGCTTCTTCACGGGTCGCCCCGTAGGTGATCAGCTTGCCGATCAGCGAATCGTAGTTCGGCGGAACGGCATAACCGCTGTACAGGTGCGAGTCGACGCGAACGCCATTGCCGCCCGGGGCATGGAAATGCTTGACCGTGCCTGGGCTAGGCATGAAGGTTTTCGGGTCTTCGGCATTGATCCGGCATTCCAGCGAGTGACCGCGGATGACCACGTCATCCTGGGTGAACGACAACTTGTTGCCGGCGGCGATGCTGAGCATCTCCTTGACGATGTCGATACCGGTGACCATTTCCGAAACCGGGTGCTCCACCTGAACACGGGTGTTCATTTCGATGAAGTAGAAACGACCGTTCTCGTACAGGAACTCGAAGGTACCGGCGCCGCGATAGCCGATGTCGATACAGGCCTTGACGCAACGCGCCAGGACTTCCTGGCGAGCCTGCTCGTCGATGCCCGGTGCCGGCGCTTCTTCGAGGACCTTCTGGTGACGACGTTGCAGCGAGCAATCGCGGTCGCCCAGGTGGATGGCCTGGCCCTGGCCGTCGGACAGCACCTGGACTTCGACGTGACGTGGGTTGGTCAGGAATTTTTCCAGATAGACCATCGGGTTGCCGAACGCCGCGCCTGCTTCGGAGCGGGTCAGTTTCGCCGAGGAAATCAGGTCTTCTTCCTTGTGTACCACACGCATGCCGCGACCACCGCCGCCGCCAGCGGCCTTGATGATCACCGGATAACCGACTTCGCGACCGATGCGCAAAGCGGTTTCTTCATCTTCAGGCAGTGGGCCGTCGGAACCCGGAACGGTCGGTACGCCAGCAGCGATCATGGCGTGCTTGGCCGAAACCTTGTCGCCCATCAGGCGAATGGTGTCGGCTTTCGGGCCAATGAAGGCAAAACCGGAGTTTTCCACCTGTTCGGCGAAGTCGGCGTTTTCCGCCAGGAAACCGTAGCCCGGGTGAATGGCGGTGGCGCCGGTCACTTCGGCAGCAGCGATGATCGCCGGGATATGCAGGTAGGAGTGCGCAGCCGACGCCGGACCGATGCAGACGGATTCGTCCGCCAGGCCCAGGTGCATCAGTTCTTTGTCGGCCTTGGAGTAAACGGCGACGGTCTTGATGCCCATCTCTTTGCAGGCACGCAGAATCCGCAGGGCAATCTCACCGCGGTTAGCGATCAGGACTTTTTCCAACTTCGCAGTCATCAAAGGCTCCCCGCGGTTCAAACGATGGTGAACAGCGGTTGGTCGTACTCAACCGGCTGGCCGTCTTCGACGAGGATGGATTCGATCACACCGCTGGTTTCAGCTTCGATGTGGTTCATCATCTTCATGGCTTCGACGATGCACAGGGTGTCGCCTTTCTTCACGGTCTGGCCGACTTCAACGAAGGACGGCGAGGAGGGCGAAGACTTGCGATAGAACGTGCCCACCATTGGCGAACGAGCGACTGTGCCGTTCAACGTTGGTGCTGCCGGTGCGGCTGGCGCTGCGGCGGCAACCGGGGCTGCTGCTGGAGCAGGCGCGGCGGCCGGAGCTTGCATCGGGGCCGGTGCATAGAACTGCTGGGCCGGGGTCTTGCTGTGGCGGCTGATGCGTACGGACTCTTCGCCTTCCTTGATCTCAAGCTCGTCGATGCCGGACTCTTCCAGCAATTCGATCAATTTCTTAACTTTACGGATATCCATGAATCATCAACTCCCAAGGGTCGGTCAGGGGCGTTTAACGCTTGTTGTTCAAGCGGGTGCCTGTCTTTCAAGCTGTTCTAGGGCGGCCTCCAGGGCCAGTCGGTAACCGCTGGCGCCAAGGCCGCAGATCACTCCCACTGCTACATCGGAGAAGTAGGAGTGATGGCGGAAAGGTTCGCGTTTGTGCACGTTGGACAAGTGCACTTCGATGAATGGGATGCTCACCGCCAGCAGCGCGTCACGTAATGCGACACTTGTATGTGTAAAAGCTGCTGGATTGATCAAAATGAAATCCACGCCTTCGCCACGCGCGGCATGGATGCGGTCGATCAATTCATATTCGGCGTTGCTTTGCAGGTAGAGCAAATGATGGCCGGCGTTGCGGGCCCGCTGTTCCAGGTCCTGGTTGATCTGGGCCAGTGTCACGGCGCCGTAGACGCCCGGTTCACGGGTGCCCAGCAGGTTCAGGTTGGGTCCGTGCAGGACCAATAGGGTCGCCATCTGCTGTTCCTTGTTATCTGTGAGCAGGTATCAGAACCCGGCGACTATGCCGCAAAGCCTTAATGACTGTCCAGTTCTCGGCAATAGCCAGCACGATGACCGATGTTTGCGCGAAATTTGTGACCATGCCCCCGGATTCGGTCACCCGCGTTCGGACAACCTGCACGAGACCTTGTGGGAGCGAGCTTGCTCGCGATGACGGCGGCACATTCAATATCGATGCAAACTGACCCACCGCTATCGCGAGCAAGCTCGCTCCCACAGGGGATCGGCGGTGAGCATCCATTCCCGGGTCCCCCGAATCAATGTGGGAGCGAGCTTGCTCGCGATGACGGCGGCACATTCAACATCGATGCAAGCTGACCCACCGCTATCGCGAGCAAGCTCGCTCCCACAGAAGATGGCGGCTGACGATGAGTGTTCACTTCTTTCGGAATCGACCCTGTGGCGAGGGAGCAAGCTCCCTCGCCACAACGATTCATCCAGTCTTTGGCGCTAGACCCGAAACGCTTGCACGGCGGTGTGCAAACGCCCGCCGAGTACCAGGAGATTGTCGCCCTGTTCCCGGCCCTGGCCGATGCGCAGCAGGTTGTCCCCGCCCAGTTGGTGAATGCGCTCGCTGTGATCGCGGATTTCGCTGACGGCACCGCTTTGTTGGGCGGTGACGTCGGCGATGCGTACTGCCGTGTCGGAGATGGTCTGGATGGCGCCGACGATCTCATCCAGCGCGCCGTCGGCCGCTTGCGCCTGGTTGGCGGTGGCTTCGGCGTGTTCGACCTGGGCGCGCATGCCGTCCACCGACTGGCGTGCGGCCAGTTGCAGGCGGGCGATCAGCGTCTGGATTTCGGCGGTGGCGCCGGCCGTGCGCTGGGCCAGGGAGCGGACTTCCTCGGCCACCACCGCAAAGCCCCGGCCCATTTCCCCGGCGCGAGCCGCTTCGATGGCCGCGTTGAGAGCCAGCAGGTTGGTCTGGTCGGCAATCGAGCGAATCACCGTCAGCACGCCCCCGATGGTTGCGGATTCCTCAGCCAGTTGTTCGATCATCTGCGCGTTGCCTTGCACTTCCCCCACCAGCGCATGCAGGCCCGTGAGGCTCAAACCGATGACTTTCTGCCCTTGCTCCACCGCTTGCCCGGCGCTGCGGCTGGCGTCGGCGGCCTGGCTGGCATCGCCGGCCACTTGCTGGATCGTCGCCTCCAGTTCGCTAAGGGAATCACGGATCAGCGCCGTGTCGCCGGCCTGATGCTCGGCCCCGCTGTGCAGCTCGCCGCTCAGCTCCGCCAGCGCCCGGCTGCTGCCGGCGACCTGTTCGGCGTTCACCCGAATGGTGCCCACCAGGTCCACCAGGTAAGCGCGCAGGCGATTGAGCGAAGCCCCGATGTCCTGCATTTCGCGGTTGCTGGCGCCCACGTGGATGTCCCGGCTGAAATCCCCCTCGGCCCAGGTCGACAGGGCTGGAGCCAGGTGCGTCAAGGTCCGGGCCAGGCGCCGCTGCAAGGTGTCGATCAGCAGCGCGATCAGCAGGATCAGGCCGATCATCACGCCCTGGATCATGCGAACCTCTCCCTGGATCTGCCCATGCTGAGCCCGGACCGCCGGTTCCAGGGTATCGATCGCCGTTTGCACATCGGCGATTTTCAGGTGCGTTGCATTGCTCAGTTCGGTGCGTTTCTGGATCAGTTCGCGGGTGCGGGTCAATTCCGCCGGATAACGGCCGAGCAGGCTGTTGAGTTCGCGCTTGAGAGCGATGCCGGCGTCTTCGGCGACGGTTTTTTCCTGGGTTTCCAGGCCCATCAGCGCGGCGAAATCATCGCTGCCTGATTCGCTGCTGACGGTGACGCCCAGCAGTGGCAGGCTGTCGAGGCGTTCGGCTTCGACACGGATGCTCGCCAGTTCCCGTTCGACATCGGCGGCCAATTCGCTACGGCCACTGCTGACCAGTTTGTCCCGCGTGAGGGACAACCGGCCCAGGTGCTGCGAAGCGGCAAACAACGGTGGCAGGTAGGCCGGGGCGCCGTTGGCGTATTGGGCCAGTTGGTCGAGGCTGGCGCTCAGTTCGCGTTCGGCCTGCAGCAACAAGGCCTGTGGATCACCGGCCAGCTTGCCGGCGGCCAGCAGATCGGTCTTGCTGAAGCCCTCAAGGTTGGACAGGCTCGGACGCAGGGTCTTGGCCAGCTCCGGGGGAAACTGGTCGAGATCTTTCTGCAGGGTCTCCAAGGCCTGGGTAGCCGCGCTCAGGCGCAAGGCGTCGCCGCTGGCCAGGTAGTCCTCGACGTTGCGCGCCACGTCGCCCTGGAACTGCCGCGACAGGCCCAGGTAGCGCTCCATCAGCAAGTAAGGCCGTTCCAGGGCGATCTGCGACCACCACAGGGTAGCCCCAAGGCCCAGGCACACGGCGACTAAAAGGAGGGTGTTGAGATTGGTCAGCAGCTTCAGGCGCATCAAAGGTCTACCAGGGGCAGAATCGTAAGTGCCTGAATTTATTGCGCTTGAGTTACAGGTTTATGACTGAATCAGTCGATTCCGATGAAAAGGTGGCACTTTGCTTTGATTGGCGGGCGCTCTGTACCCGGTTGCGCCCGGCGTGCTTGGCGCGGTACAGCGCTTCGTCCGCCTGACTGGCCATCATCAGGCTGTCGGAATCATCGCTCATCTCCACCACGCCAGCGCTAAAGGTGCACCACAAATCATGGGGCTGGGCCGGGTAGTGGATTTCAGCAAAGCGCTGGCGAATCTCGTCCAGCACCTTGCAGGCGGCGTCGATGTCGGTGTCGGGCATGACGATGGCGAACTCTTCGCCGCCGTAACGGCCGATGAAGTCGGTCTTGCGCAGGCGTTGCTTGAGAAACAGCGCCAGGCTCTTGATCACCCGGTCGCCCATGGGATGGCCGTGGCTGTCATTGACCCGTTTGAAGTGGTCGATGTCGAGCATGGCAAAGCTCAGGGGCTTGCCTTCGCGACGGGCGCGGAAGCTGCAATCCTCGAGCAGTTGCAGGATATGGGTGTGGTTGTACAGGCCGGTGAGGCTGTCGCGCACCATCCGCGCCTTGAGGTTGCGCGCCCGGGCGGCACGGTTGCGCACGGTGGTGATCAAGTGCCGGGGCTTGATCGGTTTGGTCAGAAAGTCGTCGCCACCTTCGCTCATGGCGTCGAGTTGCTTGTCCAGGTCGTCTTCGGCAGACAGGTAGATGATCGGCACGCTGACGTAGCGGTCATTGTGACGGATCACTTTGGCCAGCTCCGTGCCGGTGCAGGCTGGCATGTACATGTCGAGGATGATCAGGTCGGGCTGGAAATCCGCCAGCTCGGCCATGGCCTGGATCGGCTCGATCAGCGTGCGGGTGATGATGCCGGCGCTGTTGAGCAGGCGTTCGGTGTGCAAGGCCTGGGCGCGGGAGTCATCGATGATCAGCACTTTGTAGGGGTCGTACTGGGCGACGCAGGTCAGCACTTCGATCTTTTCCAGCAGGCTCGAGGCTTCGAGAGTGCCGGTGAGGAATTCCTGTCCGCCGGCGCGTACCGCGGCCAGGCGTGTCGGGGTGTCGGTTTCCAGCAAGCTGAAGAACAGCAGCGGCAACGGTTGTTCCAGGCCTTCCTGGGCTTCGGCGGCCAGTTTCAGGCCGGTGCCCGGGCCGCTGAAGTCCACGTCCATGACAATCGCCGCCGGTAGGCGCTCAACCATCGAGGCCCGGAACGCCGCGACACTGTCCAGCGCCTGGGCGCTGAGGCCGAAGAACTCCAATTGCTTGGCCAGGCGTTCGGCGCGGTCATGGTCCTGCAGCATCACGTAGATGGGTTTGCGCAGCGGCGGCAGGAAAGTTTGTTCGAGCTGGTCGCCATGGCGCAGGCCGGTGCGCGACAAGCGCTGCATCAGGCGGTTGATTTCGGTGATCAGGTGGCTGCTCAGGCGCCCGCGATTGGCGTCCACCGCTTGCAGCGACTGGCTGATGCCTTGGGCCAGCAGGGAATGCTCGGGCTGTTCGAAGCGCTCGGCGAAGCGCAGCAGGCGCAGATTGGCCTCGCTGAGCTCCGACAGGTCGGTGCTTGACCACTCACTGCGTTGCAGGCGCTGCCAAATCTCCAGGATCTGACGAGCCTGATGAATTACCCGCTGGGCAAAGTGGTGCTTGAGGCGCTCACGGCTGGGGTCTTCTGGCTCGGTCATATCCTGACTACTAGTTAGGGTGCATGCTGAGATCGACTGGTGGCTCTATGCTAGCACCTCTTTTCCTCCGCATGAGTGTCATACGTCAATATTCTGTCCAGTCGCCCAATTCAGTTTGTGACTGGACAGTCTCGTAGGCCGATGGCAACGCTTCCTTTATAGTGCTGTTCGATTGCCCTGTCGCGCCCGGCATGATTGGCGCCGCATTATCGCGTTTCAAATCAGGCACGATGGCGTAGGGTTGTGGTCGAACCGAGAACTCAAGTGATTGAAGGGATATCGCCATGCTGGACTGGAAAAACCGCGCGGGCAGCGCGCCTGAACGTGCCGCCGAGCCGAAATCGGACACCCGCAGCTACCTGGGTGGGCTTTTTTTCAGCCGCGCACTGGCCACGCTGATTGGTCTTTACCTGCTGGTGACCATCGCCCTCGGCTGGTACTGGAGCCAGGAGCCCGCGTTGTTCCCCGTGCAGCAGAACGCCCAGGCCGCGGCCGAGAAGGATAGCCGGCAAATGGTGGTGGGCTACACCACCGTCGAGACGCTCAAGACCGTGGCCGGAACCTTGCTGACCAAGCAGGGTGGCTACATTTCCAACGACCGCTTCCCGCCGGGCCTGTGGATGGACAACATGCCGAGCTGGGAGTACGGCGTGCTGGTGCAAGTCCGCGACCTGAGCCGCGCCCTGCGCAAGGACTTCGCCCGTTCCCAGTCCCAGTCCGCCGAGGATGCCGACCTGGCCAAGGCCGAGCCGCGTTTCAACTTTGACAACCGCAGTTGGGTGCTGCCTTCCAGCGAATCCGAATACCAGGAAGGCATCAATTCCCTGAGCCGCTACCAGGCGCGGCTGTCCGACCCGAGCCAGAAAAGCGCACTGTTCTACGCCCGCGCCGACAACCTGAACAACTGGCTGGGGGACGTCGGCACGCGCTTGGGTTCGTTGTCCCAGCGCCTGTCGGCCAGCGTTGGCCGGGTCAAGCTCAACACCTCGCTGAAAACCGAAGTCCCGGCGCCGGGCCAGGTACCGCAGGTGGACGAAGAGGTGGTCGAGACCCCGTGGCTGCAGATCGACAACGTGTTCTATGAAGCCCGCGGCCAGGCCTGGGCGTTGTCGCACCTGCTGCGCGCCATCGAGGTGGACTTCGCCGATGTGCTGGCGAAAAAGAACGCCACGGTCAGCGTGCGGCAGATCATTCGTGAGCTGGAAGCGTCCCAGGAACCGGTCTGGAGCCCGATGATCCTCAACGGCAGCGGCTTCGGTGTGTTGGCGAACCACTCGCTGGTCATGGCCAACTACATTTCTCGGGCCAACGCAGCGGTCATCGACTTGCGGCAACTGCTGAACCAAGGCTGATCCATGAGCGAAAGCCCCCGGGAGGTCGCTCACCGAGTGGCCTCGGATGCCGAGCTGATCGCGTGGGTCGACGAGCACGACAACCTGCTCGGCAGCCTGGTGCGTTCGGAGTTGCGCGAGCGCGGCCTGATCGGACGCGGCACCTACATCATGCTGTTCAATTCGGCCGGTGAACTGTGCGTTCACCGGCGCACCCTGAGCAAAGCCATCTACCCGGGTTTCTGGGACGTGGCGGCGGGTGGCATGGTCCAGGCCGACGAGACCTACGCCGAGTCGGCCGCCCGTGAGCTGGCTGAGGAACTGGGCGTGAGCGGCGTGGAGCTGACCGCCCACGACCATTTTTATTTCGAAGACCCCGGTAGTCGCCTGTGGTGCTCGGCGTTTTCGGCGGTGTGGGACGGCCCGTTGGTCTTGCAACCTGAAGAAGTCCTCGAAGCGCATTTCCTGCCGCTTGAACAGGTGCTCGATGAAATCCAGCGCATGCCTTACTGCCCGGACTCCCTGGCGGCACTTGAACGCTATTTGCGCGTCCACGGTGGCGACGTCGCAAAGAAGCTATAAATTGGCGCTGATTGGCCCTTAGCAAGTCGGCTTTTTGCCGTTACACTGCGCGACTTTTCAAGCTGAACCGCCGCTGCGGTCCAGTAGCGCTGCCCCTGCCTGAGTGGGGTTTCGCGGTCGAGGCACGTTCTCCCCTCGACCAGTCTTTGTCCTCCCAAGAGGATTGCCGGTGGCCAAAAAAGCCGCATCCTTCGCCGCCCTGGGCGGCCTGGTATTTTCTACCGACGCCGGTCGTCATTGCCCTGATTGCCGTCAACCGGTGGATGCCTGCATCTGCAAACAGACCGCCATCCCGGAAGGTGACGGCATCGCCCGTGTGCGCCGTGAAAGCAAAGGTCGCGGCGGCAAGACGGTGACCACGATCACCGGCGTGCCGTTGGCCGAAGACGCGCTCAAGGAACTGGCCACCACGTTGAAGAAGCGCTGTGGCACCGGTGGCGCGTTGAAAGACGGCATCATCGAGATCCAGGGCGATCACGTCGAGCTGCTGTTGGCGGAACTGGTCAAGCACGGCTTCAAGGCAAAGAAATCCGGCGGCTAGCAGCTTCTGTGAAAACCACCCTCGGCTGGACCCGAACCCTGCGTTCGAGGTCGCCCGCATGGTTTTCACAGAGCCTGTTCTGAACGGGCTTCTAAACTCATCGCTGGGAGCAGGGTCTACCTTGCTAACAGGCAATTCGTCATTTTCACTCTCTAGACTGCCCCAGCCTCCGACCGGATGGTGCATTTTGACTTCTTTATAGGGGACTTCGATGTCCGTACGACGCACACGCAAAGACGATGGCAGCCAATGGACAGTTGCGGACAGCCGCAGCGTTTACGGGATTCGCCATTGGGGGGCCGGTTATTTCGCGATCAATGAAGCCGGTCGCGTCGAAGTCCGTCCGAACGGCCCGGGCAGTTCGCCCATCGACCTGTTTGAGCAAGTCGACCAGTTGCGCCAGAGTGGCCTCTCGTTGCCCTTGCTGGTGCGTTTTCCCGACATCCTGCAAGACCGCGTGCGCCAACTGACCGGCGCGTTCGACAGCAACATCGCGCGCCTGGAATACCAGAGCAAGTACACCGCGCTGTACCCGATCAAGGTCAACCAACAGGAAGCGGTGATCGAGAACATCATCGCCACCCAGAACGTCTCCATCGGCCTGGAAGCCGGTTCCAAGCCGGAGTTGCTGGCAGTGCTGGCCCTGGCACCGAAGGGCGGGACCATCGTCTGCAACGGCTACAAGGACCGCGAATTCATCCGCCTGGCGTTGATGGGCCAGAAGCTCGGTCACAACGTCTTCATCGTCATCGAGAAAGAGTCCGAAGTCGAACTGGTGATCGAAGAGGCCGCAGTGCTCAAGGTCAAGCCACAGGTGGGCCTGCGCGTGCGCTTGTCGTCCCTGGCGTCGAGCAAGTGGGCTGATACCGGTGGCGAGAAGTCCAAGTTCGGCTTGTCGGCCGCGCAACTGTTGTCGGTGGTCGAGCGCTTCCGCGCTGCTGGCCTGGACCAGGGCATTCGCCTGCTGCACTTCCACATGGGGTCGCAGATCGCCAACCTGGCGGACTATCAGCACGGCTTCAAGGAAGCGATCCGTTACTACGGTGAGCTGCGCAACCTCGGCCTGCCGGTGGATCACATCGACGTCGGCGGTGGCCTCGGCGTGGACTACGACGGTACGCACTCGCGCAATGCCAGTTCGATCAACTACGACATGGATGATTACGCCGGTGTCGTGGTCGGCATGCTCAAGGAGTTCTGCGATGCCCAGAGCTTGCCGCACCCGCACATCTTCTCGGAAAGCGGCCGCTCGCTGACCGCCCACCACGCGATGCTGGTAGTGCAGGTGACCGACGTCGAGAAACACAACGACGACGTGCCGGTGATCGACAACAAGCAGGAATTGCCGGAAACCGTGCAATGGCTGGTTGACCTGCTGGGCCCGACCGATATCGAGATGGTCACCGAGACCTACTGGCGCGCCACGCACTACATGAGCGACGTGGCGACCCAATATGCCGACGGCAAGCTGACCCTGGCGGAAAAAGCCTTGGCCGAGCAGTGCTACTTTGCCGTGTGCCGTCGCCTGCACAACTCGTTGAAGGCCCGCCAGCGCTCGCACCGCCAGGTGCTGGATGAGCTCAACGACAAGCTGGCCGACAAATACATCTGCAACTTCTCGGTGTTCCAGAGCCTGCCGGACACCTGGGCCATCGGCCAGGTGCTGCCGATCCTGCCGTTGCATCGCCTGGACGAAGAGCCGCTGCGCCGCGCTGTGCTGCAAGACCTGACCTGCGACTCCGACGGCAAGATCAAGCAGTACGTCGACGAGCAGAGCATCGAGACCAGCCTGCCGGTGCACGCGCTCAATCCGGGTGAAGACTACCTGCTAGGCATCTTCCTGGTGGGCGCCTACCAGGAAATCCTCGGTGACATGCACAACCTGTTCGGCGATACCGACTCGGTGAACATCTACCAGAACGCCGACGGCAGCGTGTACCACGCGGGTATCGAAACCCACGACACCATCGAAGACATGCTGCGCTACGTGCACTTGTCGCCGGAGGAGTTGATGACGCACTACCGCGACAAGTGCGCCAGCGCCCGCATCAGCGCCGCCGAGCGCACCCAGTTCCTCGATGCGCTGCGCCTGGGGCTGACGCGTTCGTCTTACCTGTCTTCTTGATGGGGAAGTTTGTGGCGAGGGGATTTATCCCCGCTGGGTTGCGCAGCAGCCCCTAAGCAGTCAACTCAATCTGTCTGATTTACCGAGTTGTCGGCATTTAGGGCCGCTGCGCAGCCCAACGGGGATAAATCCCCTCGCCACAAAATTACAGCGGGGCTCACCCTTTTAACTGATCAACACTGCCCGCCGGGGCTGTCAGAAAACAAACCGCATGTTGCGGGTTTTTTCGGACAGTCCCGGAGGGCATTTTTGTTTTACGTCGCAGATGTTTCCTCACACCGGTGCATTTAATCGGTGATGTCCTTATTTCGTGTAGTCCCTTTCCTAACCTGTACTTCGCCCCTCTACTAGGCCATGGCGGTCGGCGAGAATCCCCGACCGCCCCTCCTGTAGAGAAACGCCGATGTCCGATCCAGCCTGCGAGCCAGCATTCCGTCTGGAGATAGCCGGTCTGCCCGAGCCCGTTGACGTCGTGGCCTTCACGGGTAGCGAAGCCATCAGCGAACCCTTCGTCTATGAAGTGGAGCTCTTGTTGCATGATGCGAGCCTGGACTTGGCGAGCCTGCTGTACCGCAGCGTCTGGTTGAGTTTCGGGACCCCAGGCCGGGGTATTCATGGGCAGCTCCATGAGTTGGTCCAGCACCGTCACGGCGCCGGTTGCCGGGTGCGTATCGGGCCGAAGCTGGCTTGCCTGGCGCAGCGCTTCAGCCAGCGGGTGTTCAGTGCCCGCTCGGTGCCGCAGATCATTCGCCAGGTGCTAAAGGCCCATGGCATCAGGGGCCGCCGCCTGTGCCTGGACCTGAGCGGCGATTATCCACCGCAGGATTTCTGTACCCAGTATCGGGAATCGGACCTACGGTTCCTCCAGCGCGTATGTGCCCAGGCGGGTATCCACTTTCATTTCGAACACACCCGGGACGGGCATTGCCTGGTGTTCGCCGACAATCCCCACAGTTTTCCCCCCGCCGGTAAGGCGGTCTACGTGGACGACGGGCCGACTGCCGCAGTGCGGACCTTCAGCGTGCACACCGATGTCTCGGGGCAGCAGGTCGCCCAGGGGCGCAGCGAGCTGACGAACTTGCGGGGTGGCCAGGTGCTGATGCTGACGGACCATCCGTTTGCCAACTGGAACCGGCGCTGGTTGTTGACGAAGGTCGAGCATCACGCCCAGGCGGGTGTGTATGGCAACCATTTCAAGGCCATTCCCCGGGGCGTGTTGTTCGTGCCGGACAACGTCCCGGCCAAACCACGCATGGTGAGCCGGCAGCGCGGCTGGGTCGTGGCGGTGGACGAGCCGCCGGAGCTGGGAGCGGGGCGCGTGGCGGTGGAGTTTGACTGGGTCTATCAGGGCGAAGGTTCCAGCCCCAGTCATTGCTGGCTGCCCTTGGCGCCCGAACTGGCTGCTGGCGGGGTGGGCGCGCTGGGTGACGGTACCGAGGTGCTGGTGAGCTTTATCGAAGGCGATCCGGATCGGCCGCTGGTCAGTGCATTTCTGAGCGAACCTGCCTCGGCCGAGATTGCCGATGAGTCATCCCCAGACGAAACACTCGGGTCGTCGGTGGTCGATCCGGTGCTGTTGTCGGCGATGCGAGAGGCCCAGCCGCTGGTCTTGTTGTGCCTGTTGCCCGAAGGCGGACCGTTCAGCCCCTGCGCCCAACCGATGTGCACCTGCCGTATGCTCATGGGCCGCGGCGCGGGCGTGGCTCGATGAGCGCGGCCGTGCCTGGACCAACGCCGCAGTGGTTGCTGCTGGACGTACCGAGTGCACCTGAGGCGGTGCGGCGGGTGCACTCGCAGTTCGCCGAGGCCCGGCGCTTTGCCCTGTTCGAAGGCACCGAGTTGCATGGGCTTCGCGAGCACGGTCCGCTGTTGGTGGAACTGCGCCAATCGCCAGCGCTGGTCAGTCTTTGTCACCTGGACCCGCGCGCCTGGCCGGGGTTGTTGTTGACCAGCCCAAAGCCCACCGTGCAAGTGCTCGCGCATCTGCGGCGCATGCTGACAGTGACGCTGGGCCTGCATCACAAAGCCCTGTTGAACTACTACAACCCGCACACCGCCAGCTATTTCTTTGACGGTTGCGATTCCCATGAGCTCAGTTGTTGGCTGGGTCCGATCAGTCTGTTGCGCTGGTTCGGTGGCACATGGGCCGACCGTGCAATCGGCAGCCAGGGCTGGCAACAATTGTCCAACCCGGGAGTGCCGGTGGCGGCGCTGGAGAAGGAGCACGGCCTCAGCGATCGACAGCAGGGCCAGTTGCAACGATGCCTGTTGGAGCGCCACGCGTGGCAATGGTCCAGTTCCACCGGGCGTGACTACCGTCGGCTCTGGGAGGATTTGCAGCAAGGGCTGGCGCTGGGGTTTACCGAACGCACGGTGCTCGACGACTGGCTGTGGCTGCGCCTGCAATACCCCGATGCCCGACCCATCCCGGGGCCGGAGGGTGGTTCGCCGCGCGAGCGTCTCGATCGCCTGCGGCGGCGTTGGCAGGGCCGCCTGGATTGACGGTTATTGAGGTGGCGCGCTGAGCCAACGGTCGCGCCGCTGCAAGTGCCAGGCAAACGCACCGAGGGTCAGGCTGCGCAGGGCCATGAACAGTAGGAAGGTGATCCACAGTCCATGGTTGCCCAAACCCAGCAGCATCCAGGCGATTGGGGCCACCAGCAGTAGGGTCAAGACCATGCCGTTGCGCATTTCCCGGGCGCGGGTGGCACCGATGAACAGGCCGTCGAGCAAATAGCTCCAGACCGCGATCAGCGGCAAGGTCGCCAGGTAGGGCAGGTAGTCGTAAGCGGTGGCGCGCACGTCGGGGATATCGGTTTGCATGTCGATGAACAAGTGGCCGGCGAGCAGGAACAGCAGGGCAAAGCCGAGGCTTGCAATCAGCGACCAACCGCTGGCCACCACCAGCGAACGACGCAAGGCCAGGCGGTCGCGGGCGCCGATGGCATGGCCGCACAGCGCTTCCACAGCATGGGCCAAGCCGTCCAGGGCATGGGCGGTCAGCAACAGGCCGTTGAGCAGCAAGGCATTGGCCGCCACGGTTGCGTCCCCCAGGCGCGCACCTTGCACCGTGATCAGGAAAAACACCGCTTGCAGTGCCAGGCTGCGAATGAATATGTCCCGGTTCACCGCCAGCAGCGGGCGCCAGTTCTGCCACACGCCCAGGGCCGCCCAGGCCATCTGCCCGGGCCAGGCCCGCAGTGTCTTGCGAGCCAGGGCCAGGCCGACCAGCGCACCGGTCCACTCGGCAATCACCGACGCCCGGGCCGAACCGGTCACGCCCCAGTCCAGGCCGATCACGAACCACAGGTTCAGGGCGATGTTGACCAGGTTGGTCACCAGCAGGATCGCCAACGGCGCTCGGGCATTCTGGGCGCCGAGGAACCAGCCCACCAGCGCATAGCTGGCCAGCGCCGCCGGCAAGCCAAAGAGCCGGGTGTGGAAGAAGTCGCGGGTCAGTTGGTTGAGCTCGGCGGACGGCTGCATGAAGTGCAACGCCACGCCACTCAACGGCACGCCGACGGCACCGAGCAGCAGCGCCAGCCCCATCGCCAACAACAGTCCTTGCAACAACACTTGCCGCAACGCCGCCCCGTCACCCCGCCCGGCAGCCTGGGCGGCGAACCCGGTGGTGCCCATGCGCAAGAAACCCATGGCCCACGCCAGCACCGTATACAAACTCGCCCCGACCGCCACTGCGCCCAACTGATGGGCATGGGGCAAATGGCCGATGACCGTGCTGTCCACCAGCGCCACCAGCGGCACGGAAATGTTCGAAAGAATCATCGGCGCCGCCAGCGCCCAGACCCGGCGATGGGTCAGGCGGTCGCGCCAGTCGGTGATCAGGTTGGACATGGGGGCTCCTTGATGGAGCGCGATTGTAGCGGGTTATGGTCTGATCGTTCTCCAGGGGATCTTGGACTCCTTGTGGCGAGGGGATTTATCCCCATTCAGCGGGAGCAAAGCTTGCTCGCGATCCAGGCGCCTCGGTTCCCTGGGAAACCGCGTCATATTCATCGCGGGCAAGCCTTGCTCCCACAGAGCATCCTTGCCACAAGGGGGCTGGCGCAGTATCGATCCCAGCCTTAGTGAATGATCCAGCTCAACAACCACAACCCCAGCACCAGCCAGATGATGCCCATGACGATCGAGGCCCGCATAAAGGCGCGGATCGCCGAGTACAGCAGCATCAGCCCGAGGATCAGCGCGATGATGCTGATGATCGATGTGTCCATGCCCAAGGTGCGCGATAGCCCATCGACGAAGTTGCCGCCGGCGTTGGCCAGGGTGTTGAAGAGGCCGCTGAGCAGGTCGACGATGAACCGGATTACCGAACCGAGCGCCTGGCCGAGCCATTCGAAAAAGCTTTCTACCTGCATATGTGCATCCTGATGGGAGGGAATCCGAGCTGAGCCGTTGGCTCCTGATTGTAGGAGCTGTGGCGACCGAGTTGGTTCGATTATGGGGCAAACCGTCGCTTCGTACCGAGACTCTTGCCTTCCCCGGTCATCCCCCTGAAGCTATGCGCATTCAGGAGAACCCGATGAACCTTGTTGAACTGACCGAACGCCTGCATGCCATTCGTGACCATAACGACTGGCGGCAGTTTCACAGCCCGAAAAACCTTGCCATGGCCGCCAGTGTGGAAATGGCCGAGCTGGTGGAGATTTTCCAGTGGCTGACCGAGGACCAGTCCCGCCAGTTGCCGGCGGACAAGCTGGCCCACGCCGGGCAGGAAGTCGGTGACATCGTGTTGTACCTGTTGCTGCTTTGCAGCGAGCTGGGCCTGGACATGGACGCCGTGGTGCGCAGCAAACTGGCCGACAGCGAACGGCGGTTCGGCCAATGAGCGACCGTCATTTCGATCTGCTCGCCACGCGCTTCGCGGAAAAAATCTACGGCGGGGCCAAGGGTGCGATCCGCTTGGCGGTGCTTCAGGCCGATCTGCTGGAAACCTTGGCGCAACGTCCATTGCGCGTGCTGGACATCGGCGCAGGCCTGGGCCACATGTCGTTGTGGCTGGCCGAGCGCGGCCACCAGGTGACCCTGGCCGAGCCGGCCGAACCCATGCTCGAAGGCGCCCGCCAGCGTTTTGCCGAGGCCGGCCAGCAGGCCACGTTCATCCAGGCGCCGTGGCAGGACCTGCTCGGCCAACTGACCGAACCTTACGACCTGGTGCTGTGTCACGCGGTGCTGGAGTGGCTGGCCGAGCCTCACGCGATCCTGCCGGTGCTACATCAACTTACGGCGCCTGGCGGCTGGTTGTCCCTGGCGTTCTACAACCGTGACGCGCTGGTCTATCGCAATCTGCTCAAGGGGCATTTCCGCAAGTTGCGCAAAAACGACATGGCCGGTGAAAAGCAGAGCCTGACGCCGCAACAACCCCTTGATCCGCGAGAATTGGCGGCGCAACTTGAAGGCCTGTGGCAGGTCGAAAGCCAGAGTGGTGTGCGGGTTTTCCATGACTACATGCCGGTGGAGTTCCAGGGCCGCGTGGAACTTGCGCAATTACTGGAAATGGAGCTGGCTCACCGTCGCCATCCGGCGTTTGCCGGGTTGGGACGTTATCTGCACTGGATCTGCCGTCCGGTGTAAGCGGAGAGCGAAATGAAAGGTCGTTCAGGGTTGTTGGTGCTGTGCCTGGGGCTGGTGGCCTGCCAGGGCAGCAACCCCTATGTCGCCACCTCCAATCCGTTGCCGCCGGCGCCCCCCGAGGCCGCCACGGTATTCGACCGCAGCGCCTACCCTGCGCCGCCCCGTGATTACGGGCGCTATCGCAGTTGGGCCTGGCGCGACGGGCGCCTGCCACCGGGCACTGCCTGGGCGGATTCGGCCCAGGTGGCCGAAGCGGTGAGCAATGCTCTCGACCAGCGCGGCCTACGGCCCCTGCATGACAACCGGCCCGCCGACCTGTTCGTCAGCGCCGACCTGCGCCTGGAGACTCGCGTGCGTCAGGTCCGGGACGACTATGATGCCGGTTACTACGGCGGCTATAACCGTTATGACCGCTACGGTCCGGGTTATGGCGTGTACCATCCGATGCCGATGGTGCGCACGTATCAGGAGCAGGTCGTTGTGGTTCGGGTAGACCTGTTCGATGCCCGCACCGGTCAGCCGGTGTGGAGCGCCAGCGCCGAGACCGGTCAGCGGGGCAGCCAGAGCGAGCGCACCGATGCCATTCGCGAAGCGGTGGAAAAAGCCATGTCGACGTATCCTCCAAGTTGATTACGCAACGGAGAAAAACCATGTTTCGCCGTCTTGCTCTACTGGCCTTCACCCTGTTGCTGGGGGCCTGTGCCTCAAACCCAGTCAATCATGACTTCGACGCCAGCCGTGATTTCGCGGCGTATCGCAGTTGGAGTTGGAAAGACCCGGCGCTGCAATATCGCCCCGATGACCCACGCATCAAGAGCGACCTGACCGAACAGCGGATCCGCCAGGCGGTGGCTGATCAACTCGACCAGCGCGGCCTGCGCCCTGCGGCGGACGGGCGCGGCGATGTGCTGGTCCAGGCTTATTTGATCGTCGAGGACCGCCAGCAGCAGGTCACGACCAACTATGGCGGCGGTTGGGGTGGGCCTTGGAATGGCTACTGGGGTGGGCCGATGTACAACGAAACCCGCAACATCAGCTACAAAGTCGCCACTGTGCAGATCGACCTGCTCGACGGCAAGGACGGCAAGCTGGTGTGGCGTGGTAGTGATGAACGAATGCTCAGCAACTCCCCCAACCCGACCGACCGCAACACGGCCGTGCGCGAGACGGTGGGGCGGATTCTGTCCAACTACCCACCGCGCTGACCGCAGCGTATTCAGGATGGGTGCAAGCTGATCCGCCGCAATCGCGAGCAAGCTCGCTCCCACAGGGAGTGGTGATGGACACCGGATCTATGAACACCCCGGAACAAATCTGTGGGAGCGAGCTTGCTCGCGATGACGGCGGCTCATTCAACCTTGAGGCAAGCTGACCCGCCGCTTTCGCGAGCAAGCCCGCTCCCACAGGGGGATTGGCGGTGGACACCGGATCTATGAACACCCCCCGAACAAACTGTGGGAGCGGGCTTGCTCGCGAAGACGGCAGCCCATTCAACATCCATGCAAGCTGACCCACCGCTTTCGCGAGCAAGCTCGCTCCCACAGGGGATTGGCGGTGGACACCGGATCTATGAACACCCCCCGAACAAACTGTGGGAGCGGGCTTGCTCGCGAAGACGGCAGCCCATTCAACACCCATGCAAGCTGACCCACCGCTTTCGCGAGCAAGCCCGCTCCCACAGGGGGATTGGCGGTGGACCTCGGATCTATGAACACCCCGGAACAAACTGTGAATACCATCGACCTGTTCAGGTCACCGGCCGCCACTCGCCCACCATATGCTCCAACGCCCCGGCCCCCACCAGTTGCAGTTGCCCACTGGAACCCGCCGCACTGGACAGCAGGGTGACTTCGCTGGGCAGGCGCACCGGTTTCTTGAAGGTCACGTCGATCTCGATGTTGGCCTCGGGCAGATGGCCATCGAGCGCCGCCAGGGTCCTGGCCTTGTTCCACAGGCCATGGGCGATGGCGGTGGGGAAGCCGAACAGCCGGGCACTGATGCCGCTCAGGTGAATCGGGTTGTAGTCGCCGGAAACCTTGGCGTATTGCCGGCCGATGTCCGCCGGTGCGGTCCAGCGCGCCACCTCAACCAAGGGCAGGCTGGCCTGCGGTGAGTCCTCTACAAGCGCGCCGTCAAGCTGGACGCCTTTGCACAGCATCTGGCTCCGGGCCTCCCACAACGGCCCCAATTGATCATCGAGGCCGGTCACCAGGTCGAATACTGCGCCTTTGGGGTGGGCTTGCAGATTCTCGACATGGACGCTGGCCCGCACCTGACCGACCCCGCCCATGGGTCGCAGTACGCGAATGCGGTTGCTCAAGTGGATCAGCCCCAATAGCGGAAAGGGAAAGTCCCGACTCGTGAGCAATTGCATCTGCAGGGCAAACGCCAAGACGTGGGGATAGGTCGGCGGCAGCAGTCCGTTATCAACGAAACCGCACACTTTGCGATAGGCCGCCAGGCGTTGCGGGTCGACCTGAAGCACCTGGCGCAGGCCTTCCTCGGGCAAGGTCGTTCCGGTGACCTTGCGCCGCGTCGCCGCTTTCGAATAGAGCCCGGACATGGATGGCGGGCTGCTGACCTCATGCCATTGGATCGTCATGGTCATGCTCCCAAAAGGCTTTGCCCGCATACCCGCAGGGCCTGCCCGGTTACGGCACCCGTGCCCGGTTGCGCGAGCCAGGCCACGGCTTCAGCGACATCTTGAGGCAAGCCGCCCTGGCCCAGGGAACTCATGCGCCGCCCGGCCTCGCGCAAGGCGAAGGGGATCTCGGCGGTCATGCGGGTTTCAATGAAGCCCGGCGCCACGGCGTTGATGCTGATGCCCCGAGGTTGCAGCAGCGGCGCCCAGGCCTGGGCCAGGCCGATCAACCCTGCCTTGCTCGCCGCATAGTTGGTCTGCCCACGGTTGCCGGCAATGCCGCTGATGGACGCCAGCAGGACGACCCGGCCATTGTCGCGCAGGGTGCCGCTGTCGAGCAGGGCCTTGGTCAGCACTTGCGGGGCGTTGAGGTTGACGGCCAGCACGGCGTCCCAGAATTCCGGGGTCATGTTGGCCAGGGTCTTGTCCCGAGTGATGCCGGCGTTGTGCACCACGATGTCGACGCCGTCGGGCAAGTGCTCGATCAACTGGGCGGCGGCCTCTTCGGCGCAGATATCCAGCGTGATGCTGCGCCCGCTCAAGCGTGCCGCCAGGGCGTCGAGGTCGGTCTTGGCCTGGGGGACGTCCAGCAGGATCACGTCGGCGCCATCGCGGGCCAGGGTTTCGGCGATAGACGCGCCGATTCCGCGGGCTGCGCCCGTGACCAGTGCCTTGAGCCCCGTGAGCGGTCGGGTCCAGTCATGGACCTGGGTGTCACAGGCGTTGAGGCGAATGACCTGCCCGGAAATGAAGGCGCTCTTGGGGGACAGGAAAAACCGCAGGGCACCTTCCAACTGGGCTTCGGCACCATCGCCGACATACAACAGTTGCAGCGTCCCGCCGTGGCGCAACTCTTTAGCCAGGGAACGGCTGAAACCCTCCAACGCCCGCTGGGCACTGGCGGCGAAGGGATCGGCAAGACTTTCCGGCGCGCGCCCGAGGAGGACGACATGGGCGCTGTGGTCGAGGTTTTTCATCAGCGGCTGGAAAAATTCCCGCAGCTGCTTGAGTTGGTCGGCCTGCACCAAATGGCTGGCGTCGTACACCACTGCCTTGATTTTCGGGCCGTGGCCGGGGATCCACTCGGTGGCCACGGTCGGTTCGCCGCCGTAGATGAAAATGCTGTCGGTCAGGCGCTTGGCAAACGTGCCGATCTGTTCGGTCAACGGCCCGCCGCCCAGCAGCAGTGCGCCTTCGATCGGCCGCAGCCGCCCGGCCTGCCAGCGTTCCAGGCGTACCGGCGAGGGCAGGCCGAGGGACCCGACCATGCGCCGGCCGATGGGCGAATTGGCGAAGTCGATATAACGGTCAGACATGGAACACACTCCGGCTGATGAGGTTCCAAGTGTGGACCATGATTGGCAATCAGTCGTTCGATCGGCCAGATAAAGCCTAAGCTTGAGCGCAAGCGCTTTCTCCAAGGCACCGAATCCTTGTGGGAGCAAAGCTTGCTCGCGATGCAGACACCGCGTTTTCAGGGTAGGTCGCGTCATCGTTCATCGCGAGCAAGCTTTGCTCCCACAGGGTTCGGTTGAGTTTTCATAGGGCACTAGACCTGCACAGGGAGTTTTTCATGACACAACTACGCCGCGTCGCGATCATCGGTGGTAACCGCATTCCTTTCGCCCGCTCCAACGGGCTCTATGCCACCGCCAGCAACAAGGCGATGTTGACGGCTGCCCTCGAGGGGCTGATCGAACGCTACAACCTGCATGGCTTGCACATCGGCGAAGTGGCGGCCGGTGCGGTGCTCAAGCACTCCCGGGATATGAACCTGACCCGCGAATGCGTGCTCGGTTCGCGGTTGTCACCGATGACGCCGGCCTATGACGTACAGCAGGCCTGCGGCACGGGACTGGAGACGGTGCTGCTGGTGGCCAACAAAATCGCCCTGGGGCAGATCGACAGCGGTATTGCCGGCGGCGTCGATACCACGTCGGACGCGCCGATCGCCGTCAATGAAGGACTGCGCAAGATCCTGCTACAAGCCAATCGCGCCAAGACCACCGCCGATAAAATCAAGACCTTCCTGCAATTGCGCCCCCAGCACCTGATGCCGGATCTGCCGCGCATCAACGAACCGCGCACCGGCCTGAGCATGGGCGAGCACTGTGAATTGATGGCCCAGACTTGGCAGATCCCCCGGGAGGCCCAAGACCAGTTGGCCCTGGAAAGCCATCAGAAAATGGCCGCGTCCTACGCCGAAGGTTGGCAGAACGACTTGATGACACCGTTTCTCGGCCTGACCCGGGACAACAACCTGCGCCCGGACCTGACCCTGGAAAAACTCGCCTCCCTCAAACCAGCCTTCGAAAAAAGTGCCAAGGGCACGATGACTGCGGGCAACTCCACGCCACTGACCGACGGTGCTTCGTTGGTGCTGCTGGGCAGCGAAGAGTGGGCCACGGCCCGGGGCCTGCCGATCCTGGCGTACCTGCGCGACGGTGAAACGGCGGCGGTGGACTTCGTCAATGGCGCCGAAGGGCTGCTGATGGCTCCGGTCTATGCCGTGCCGCGCTTGCTGGCGCGCAACGGCCTGACCTTGCAGGACTTCGATTACTTCGAGATCCACGAAGCGTTCGCCGCCCAAGTGCTGTGCACGCTGAAGGCCTGGGAAGACCCGGAGTATTGCAAGACCCGTCTGGGCCTCGATGCACCACTGGGGTCCATCGACCGCAGCAGGCTGAATGTGAAGGGCAGTTCCCTGGCCGCCGGGCATCCGTTTGCCGCCACGGGCGGGCGCATTGTCGCCAACCTCGCCAAGTTGCTCGATGCCGCCGGGCGAGGCCGCGGGTTGATTTCCATCTGCGCCGCCGCCGGCCAGGGCGTGACGGCGATTATCGAGCGTTGAGCAGCGCGCCATCCTGGCGGGACGCCAGTTCTTTGTGCCGGCTGGCGTAGCGCTCGGCCAGGATCGAACAGACGATCAACTGCAACGGGTGATAGATCATGATCGGCAGCAAAATCAGCCCCAGGCCCGGGTGGTTGCCGAAAATCAATGCGGCCATCGGCACTCCGGCGGCGAGGGATTTCTTGCTGGCGCAGAACACCGCGGCGACTTCATCGGCACTGCTGAATTTCAGGACGCGGGCGGTGCGGGTGGTCGCCCACAGGATGATTGCCAGCAGCACGGCACTGCCCACCACTGCGCTAAGCAACACGCCGTTACCTTGCTGGCCCCAGATGCCGGACACCATCGAGTTGCAGAAGGCCGCGTAGACCAGCAGCAGGATCACCAGTTTGTCGATGATGCTGGTGTAGCGTTTGTACCGACCGAAAAAACCGGCCAGCCAGCGCCGCAGGAACTGTCCCAGCACCAGTGGCAGCAGCAACATCATGCACAGGTCGAGCAAGGTTGAACCCAGGTCGATGCCACCCGCGCCGCTGCCGACCACGAAACTGACCAGCAACGGGGTCAGGAAAATCCCCAGTACGCTGGACAGGCTCGCGTTGAGAATCGCCGCCGGCACGTTGCCTTTTGCACTGCCGGTCAGGGCCACCGAGGACGAAATTGTCGAGGGCAGGGCGCACAGGTAGAAGAACCCCAGCATCAGCAGCGCCGGCACGTGGCTGCCCAGCAGCCAGTTGCTGAGCAGCCAGAGCAACGGAAATACGCCAAAGGTGAACGCCTGCACCATCACGTGCAGCCGGATGTTCTTCAGGCCGTGGCGGATCTGCTCGCCGGACAGGTTGACCCCGTGCAGGAAGAACACCACGAAGATGCCGATGTTGACCACCCATTCGGCATGCATGGCACCGCCCTTGGCACCAAAGGTGGGAAAGAAATACGCCAGCAGCGTGGCGAGCACCATGCCGCACAGGAACCAGTCGGTCACCACGCGTTTGAGGTGTCTGAAGATATGCATAGGGCACCGCATGTTGTAAGAAAAGTCGACTTAGCCTAACGTCGTCCTCATCAGTCGTCTTGCGACATAAGGCCAATCAATGCCGCCTAACGGACACCAGCAGCTGGAACGCCGTATCCCTGACCTGACGCAATTGCCTAGGCCGTTGTACGCCCGTGTCGAAAGCTTGAGCGCCGGCTCCTGGACCCAAGCCCATCGTCATGACTGGGTGCAATTTTCCTACGCCATCAGCGGCGTTCTCGGCGTACACACCGCCGCCGGCAGTTTCTTCGCCCCGCCACAACGGGGCATCTGGATCCCGGCCGACCTGGAACATCAGGTGGTGACCTCCACCCGGGCGGAAATGCGCAGCCTGTATGTCCACCGCCACGCCTGCCCCTGGGCCGACGAGCGTTGTCGGGTGCTGGAAGTCACGCCGCTGGCCCGTGAGTTGATCAAGGTGTTCTGTCAGCTTCCGGTTGATTATCCCCAGGGCGATACCCAGGAAGAACGGCTGGTGCAGGTGCTGCTGGATCAGTTGGCGACGTTACCGGAGGTAGGATTCTCCCTGCCGCTGCCGCGCCATGCCCGCTTGCTGGCGCTGTGTAACGAATTGATCGAACAGCCCGAACAGAACGTCACCTTGCAAGCCTGGTCTGAACGTCTGGGCACCTCGGAAAAAACCCTGATGCGCCTGTTCCAGCGCGAGACCGGCCTGAGTTTTCGGGCCTGGCGTCAGCGCATGCGCTTGTTGTCGTCCCTGGGCTCGTTGGAGAAGGGCGATAGCGTCACCAGCGCCGCGTTGTCCTGTGGGTATGATTCAACGTCCGCATTCATTGCCGCGTTCAAGGGGATGTTTGGGTATACCCCGGGGGAGTTGTTCAAGCATTGAGCCGCGGCACTGGCCTACGACGGCGGTAAACGTGACTGTCAGCCTTTGTCGCAAATACCTGGGCATTCAGTTGCCAACGCCAGGTCCGGTCTCGGCTATGATTCGGCGCGGTCGATTGATCCGGCACATTGTGTGCATCACAGGTTCATAGGTCGGCAACCCCTCCCCGTGGAGGAAGGATTGCCGTATAACGACTGTCATTCGCGTGTTTGGTAATAAAGGACCCACAATAAAAGCTGATGAAGACTCCAAAACGCATTGAACCCCTGATCGAGGACGGTCTGGTCGACGAGGTGCTGCGCCCACTCATGAGTGGTAAAGAAGCAGCTGTTTATGTGGTGCGCTGCGGCAACGAGCTACGTTGCGCGAAGGTCTACAAGGAGGCGAACAAGCGAAGTTTTCGTCAGGCGGCCGAGTATCAGGAAGGCCGCAAGGTCCGCAATAGCCGTCAGGCCCGGGCCATGGCCAAGGGCTCGAAGTTCGGCCGCAAGGAAACCGAGGACGCTTGGCAGAATGCCGAAGTGGCGGCGCTGTTCCGCCTGGCGAGCGCGGGTGTGCGCGTGCCCAAGCCGTACGACTTCCTTGAAGGCGTGCTGCTGATGGAGTTGGTGGCCGACGAGTACGGCGATGCGGCGCCGCGCCTGAACGATGTGGTACTGGAGCCGGACCAGGCCCGTGAATATCACGCCTATCTGATTTCCCAGATCGTGCTGATGTTATGTACTGGCCTGGTGCACGGTGACCTATCGGAGTTCAACGTCCTGCTGACGCCGACGGGGCCGGTGATCATCGACCTGCCGCAAGCCGTGGATGCGGCGGGTAACAACCATGCCTTCAGCATGCTGGAGCGGGACGTGGGCAACATGGCGTCCTACTTCGGCCGGTTCGCCCCGGAACTCAAGCGCACCAAGTACGCGAAGGAAATGTGGGCGCTGTATGAAGCCGGCACCTTGCACCCGGCCAGCGTGCTGACCGGCGAGTTCGACGAGCCGGAAGAGCTGGCGGATGTCGGTGGGATCATGCGTGAAATCGAGGCGGCCCGTCTGGATGAAGAACGCCGCCAGGCCGTCCGCGCTGCCGACGATGCCCCACCCGGCAAGACCGAAGAACCACCGCCGCCGTGGATGCAATGATCGGTTGAGCAGAAACCCGGCCAATGGCCGTAATGCTGTTCACTTAGAAAAAAACGGCGCTTCTTTCAGAAATGGGAAGCGCCGTTTTTTTGATTTTTTTGAAAGCTCGGTGTTTGGTTGTTTTGTGTGTAGATCCGTTTTTTGCGTAACGGCGGCTTATGGTTCCGCTTTTACAGCGGCTCACTTTTGAAGAGCCCGGAAGCCGGCCCAGTCAAAAGTAACCAAAACGCTTTTGCCCCACGACTCGGTGCCTCGCTTAGGCTCGGCATGCCTGAACGAAGGCATCGTGGTTAACGGGGCGCCCGAGATCAACGTCCACCACGAGGCGGCCTGATAGCCGACCTGATTCTGGGTGATCGCGTTTCTCCTGTGGGAGCGAGCTTGCTCGCGATGAGGCCGGCAAGCCCAGCATCCATGTGACTGAACCACCGCTATCGCGAGCAGGCTCGCCCCCACAGCGTTTACCGTTGATCAATCCGTGGCGTGATGGCTAGGAAGCTTTTGTGGCGAGGGAGCTTGCTCCCGCTTGAGTGCGCAGCGCTCATCGCTTTTTTGGGGCCGCTGCGCGCCCCAGCGGGAGCAAGCTCCCTCGCCACAGGACCGTGCCGCTCCCAAAACCCTTGTGGGTATCCAACATCACCGCAAACTGACCCTCCGCTTTCGCGAGCAGGCTCACTCCCGCAGGAGAAACCCGGGCACACCGAGCCTAAGCGAGGTGCCAAGTGGTGGGGCAAAGCGTTTTTGGTTACTTTTGGCTGGTCCGGCTCCCGGCTCTTCCAAAAGTGACCCGCCGTAAGAGCGGAACCATAAGCCGCCGTTACCGCAGAAATGGATATACACACCAACCCCACAATCCCGCTCGTAAAAACTATGCCTCGAAACGGAACATCAAATCTCCGCTAACGGCTTAAGTGAACAGCATTAGGCCAATGGTCGGTTTTTTTGAAACCGCAAAAAAATTCAGCCTCACCGCCAATCCCCTGTGGGAGCGAACTTGCTCGCGATGACGGCGGCACATTCAACATCGATGCAAGCTGAACCACCGCTATCGCGAGCAAGCTCGCTCCCACAGGGGATTGGCGCAGGGCATCAACTCTTGCAACACCCCGACGCCAGTTCCTTGAGGATCGGGCAATCCGGGCGGTGGTCGCCGTGGCAGTGCTCTACCAGGTCCTGCAAGGTGTCGCGCAGTTCGGCCAGTTCGCGGATTTTCTGGTTCAGCTCATCGATGTGTTGCCGGGCCAGGGCCTTGACGTCGGCGCTGGCGCGTTGGCGGTCTTGCCAGAGGGTCAGCAGTTTGCCGACTTCTTCCAGGGAGAACCCCAAGTCGCGGGAGCGCTTGATGAACGCCAGGGTGTGCAGGTCATCAGTGCCGTAGATCCGATAGCCGCTGTCGGTGCGATGGGCAGCCCTGAGCAGGCCGATGGATTCGTAATAACGGATCATCTTCGCGCTCAGGCCGCTCTGGCGGGCCGCTTGGCCGATGTTCATCGCTTGTCCTCCAACTGCTTGGGTGTCCAGAACTTCAACAGTAGCGCATTGCTCACCACGCTGACGCTTGACAGCGCCATGGCCGCGCCGGCCAGCACCGGGTTGAGCAAACCGAACGCCGCCAGGGGGATGCCGATCAGGTTGTAGACGAACGCCCAGAACAGGTTCTGACGGATCTTGGCGTAGGTCTTGCGGCTGATGTCCAGCGCCGCCGGCACCAGTCGCGGATCGCCGCGCATGAGGGTGATGCCCGCGGCATGCATCGCCACGTCGGTGCCGCCGCCCATGGCAATGCCGATGTCGGCGGCGGCCAGGGCCGGGGCGTCGTTGATGCCGTCGCCGACCATCGCCACCACCGAATGGCGCTTCAATTGTTGGACGATGGCGGATTTATCCGCCGGCAATACCTCGGCATGGACATTGGATATCTCCAGCGCGTGGGCCACGACCCGGGCACTGCCTTGGTTGTCGCCGGTGAGCAGATGGCTGGCGATGTGCTGTTCATTCAAGGCCTGTACGGCGGCGAGAGCGCCAGGCTTGAGGGTGTCACCGAATGCGAACAGGCCCAGCACCCGCGGCGCCGCGCCTTGTTCGATCAACCAGGACAACGTGCGGCCTTCTGTTTCCCAAGCCTGTGCCGACTCGGCTAGCGAACCTGGGACCAGGCCCAGTTCGTCCAGTAGACGGCGATTGCCCAAGGCCAGGCGGCGCCCGTCGAGGCTGCCGGCAATGCCACGTCCGGCCAGGGACTGGCTGTCGCTGACATCCGGCACATCCAGGCCGCGCTCGGTGCAGGCGTCCAGTACCGCTTTGGCGAGCGGGTGTTCGCTGCCGCGTTGCAGCGCGCCGGCCATTTTCAGCAGCGCGTCTTCATCACCGTCCAGGGCGGTCAAGTGGGCGATGCGCGGCGTGCCGGAGGTCAGGGTGCCGGTCTTGTCGAACACCACGGTCGTGACTTCATGGGCGCGCTCCAGGGCCTCGGCATCCTTGATCAGAATGCCGTGGCGCGCAGCCACGCCGGTGCCGGCCATGATCGCCGTGGGCGTCGCCAGACCCAGGGCGCAGGGGCAGGCGATCACCAGCACCGCAACGGCGTTGATCAGCGCCGTTTCCAGTGGCGCACCGTAAAGCCACCAGCCGATCAACGTCGCCAAGGCCAGTACCAGCACCACCGGGACGAAGACCTGGCTGACTTTATCCACCAGTTTCTGGATCGGCGCCTTGGCGGCCTGGGCGTCTTCCACCAGGCGGATGATGCGCGCCAAGACGGTTTCGGTGCCCAAGGCTTGCGTGCGGACCAGCAGCCGGCCTTCGCCGTTGATGGCGCCGCCGGTGACCTTGTCGCCGGGTTGCTTGGGCACCGGCAGGCTTTCGCCGCTGATCAGCGCTTCGTCGGCGTGGCTCTGGCCTTCCAGCACTTCGCCGTCCACCGGGAAGCGTTCGCCGGGCTTGACCAGCACCAGGTCATTCAAGCGCAGGGCGCTGATGGCAACGTCCCGTTCCTGGCCCTCGATCACTTGGATCGCCCGCTCCGGGCGCAAGGCTTCGAGGGCGCGGATGGCGCTGGCGGTCTGGCGTTTGGCGCGGCTTTCCAGGTATTTGCCAAGCAACACCAGGGCGATCACGACGGCCGAGGCCTCGAAGTACAGGTGCGGCATGCTGCCGGGACGGGCGATCACCCATTCATAGACGCTCAAGCCGTAGCCGGCGCTGGTACCCAGGGCCACCAGCAGGTCCATGTTCCCGGCACCGGCCCGCAGGGCCTTGAAGGCGGCGACGTAGAAACGTGCACCGAAGATGAATTGCACCGGTGTCGCCAAGGCGAACTGCACCCAGGCCGGGAGCATCCAATGCACGCCGAATGGTTCCAGCAGCATCGGCAGCACCAGCGGCACGGACAGTAGAATCGCTAGCACCAGTGCCAGGCGTTCACGGTTCAGACGCTTGCTTTGCGTGTCGGCGACCTGCTCGGCCTGCCAGACCGTGGCGTTATAGCCGGCGCGCTTGACCGCATCGATCAGGGTTTGCCCATCCACCTGGCCGAGCAGTTCGAGGTGGGCGCGCTCGTTGGCCAGGTTGACGCTGACGTTGTCCACGCCGTCGACCTTGCCCAGGGCCCGTTCGACCCGGCCGACACAGGAAGCGCAGGTCATGCCTTCGATGTTCAATTCCAGGGTGTGCACGGGAACGCTATAGCCCGCCTGCTCGACGGCCTGCTTCAAGGCCGGCAGGCTGCCTTCGGGGGCCTGGACACGCGCCAGTTCCGTCGCCAGGTTGACGCTGACGGCGCTGGCACCGGCGACTTTGCTCAAGGCCCGCTCGACCCGCCCCGCGCAGCTGGCGCAGGTCATGCCGGCAATGGGTAGATCGAATGTGGTGGATTCGGACATCGGTCAGGCTCCCTGTAGTGAATGACTACAGGATCAACCTTGCCATGTTGGCAAGGTCAAGCGCCAATCGAAAAGCTTGAACGCATCTCTGATATGGGAGCTGGTTTTGTGGGAGCAAAGCTTGCTCGCGATCCAGGCGCTGCGGTCATCCGGAAATCCGTGGTGCTTTCATCGCGGGCAAGCCTTGCTCCCACAAAGCTCGCTCACACAGGGAGGAAGTGGTGTGTCAGTAACCGAGGCCGGCCGATTTGAGGAACATGCCTTCCTGGGTCATGGCGATGCGGAATTTCAAGATGTCGCCGGCCTTGAGGGTGATGTTCTGCGACCCTGGGGCGAGCATGCCCGGATTGCAACCCGGCGCCTGCCCCGGCAGCAACTTCAGGCGCAAGGAAAACTGGCCCGGCGGCAGGTTGAACGAGGTGCTTTGCTCCTGGAACAGCCTGGCCGAGAGCTGATCCTGGATGTAGATGCCAATTTCGCAATTGGTCGACACTTCCAGGCGTTCGCGGGAAATGATCACCACGCCGTAGTCTTCGCCGGCGGCCGAGGCCTGGGGCACCACCGCTGAAAAACCGAGCATGCAAAACAGGCTGAACGCTGACCAGCGCATGGCTGAACCTCCGGTGTTAAATCCTTGATGTGTGCAGCTTGGCTGAGGGCGATGCCGATTGCCAGCCCGGCAGTTTTTGTCAGAACTTGACCTTGCCATGATGGCAAGCTTAAGACTGGCGCCAACCTCAATTCCAAGGAGTCATCTCATGCAAACATTCAATGTTCAGGGAATGTCCTGCGGCCACTGCGTCAAGGCCATCACCCAGGCTGTCCAGGCCAAGGACCCGACGGCCGATGTGCAAGTCGACTTGGGTGCCAAGACCGTCCGGGTCCAGAGCTCATTGGCGGCCGATGCCGTGCTCGCGGCCATCCAGAAGGAGGGCTATGAGGTCAGTCCTGCTTGAAGTTTTTTAATCGTTAGCGACCTATCGGAATGTTCAAGCGCGCCCGGCACGGCTAGACTGTCGGGCTGTCGAACGACGCCTGAGCTGGACGCCCGATGAACCTCCGTATCATTCTGATTCTTGGCGCCTTGAGCGCTTTCGGTCCCTTGGCGATCGACTTCTACCTGCCCGCCTTTCCGGCGATGGCCACCGCCTTCGGGACTGACGAAAAACACATCCAGTTGACCCTGGCGGCCTATTTCCTCGGTTTGTCCATTGGGCAACTGGCCTATGGGCCGGTGGCGGATCGCTTCGGCCGGCGCATTCCGCTGCTGACTGGCGTCGGCCTGTTCACCCTGGCGTCCCTGGCCTGCGCCTATGCGCCGAACCTCGAATGGCTGATCGGCGCCCGCTTCGTCCAGGCCCTCGGCGGATGCGCCGGGATGGTGATTTCCCGGGCGGTGGTCAGCGACAAATGCGACGCGGTGGGCTCGGCCAAGGTGTTTTCGCAGTTGATGCTGGTGATGGGCCTGGCGCCGATTCTCGCGCCGATGTTGGGCGGGTTGCTGGTGAACCTGCACGGCTGGCAGTCGATTTTCATTGCCCTGACCCTGTTCAGCGCGCTGGCGGCAACGGCCGTGGCCTTGTGGTTGCCGGAAAGCTTGCCGGACCATGTGCCTCGACCACCCTTGTCGGGCGCGTTGCGCCAATACGGCCGGTTACTGACCGATTCGGTCTATCTCGGTCATGCGTTGACGGGGGGCATCGCTATCGCTGGGATGTTTGCCTACATCGCCGGTTCGCCTTTTGTATTCATCAAGCTTTATGGCGTGCCCGCCGAGCATTTCGGTTGGCTGTTCGGCACCAACGCGGCGGGGTTCATCCTGGTTGCCCAGGTCAACGCCCGGCTGCTGTCCAAGCGCGGCCCGGCGTTCCTGCTGAGCCGCGCGGTGTGGGTCTACCTGGGCGCCGGGCTGAGCCTGCTGGCGGTCAGTTCATTGCAACCTGCGCAGTTGTGGCCGCTGCTGATCCCGCTGTTTATCTGCATCGCCAGCCTGGGTTGCATCCTTCCCAATGCCTCGGCCTGCGCCATGAACGGGCAGGGCGCACGGGCCGGCAGTGCTTCGGCCATGCTCGGATGCCTGCAGTTTTCGGTCGCGGCGGGCGCCGCCGCGCTGGTCGCCGCGTTGCATGACGGCACCGCAGTGCCGATGGCCTTGGTCATCAGTCTCTGCGGGTTATTGGTGGTGTGTGCCGCCATGCTTACCCGTCGCCTGCAAAATGCCCGGGCATTGGCCCAGGCCAGTCGCGAGGGCTGACTCAGCCGGCCGCGCGCTGCTGCTGTTCGGGGAAATGATGGGGGGCGTGGATCCGCGCTTGCAAGGTCGTGGCGAAAGCCTGGGCTTCGGCCTCGGTACGAAAGGTGACGACGTGCTGGTCAAGACGCACTTGCCATTGGGATTTTGCCACTTCTTTTATCAGGATCTTCATTGCTGACCTCCTCACGAAAAGATTACGTTGCAAAGGCCTCGAGTGTAGACCCGAATGCGATCGCAATTGTGACAAGGATCAATTCTCGGACTGACGGTGCAGTTCCAGGTTGATGCAACACCTGTGGGAGCGAGCTTGCTCGCGATAGCGGTGGACCCGCCGACATCAATGTTGCCTGACCTGGCCCCATCGCGAGCAAGCTCGCTCCCACAGGATTGTTTGCAGGGCTACTGCCCAGTGCAGTCAGAAGCTTTCAAGCACAATCTTGCCCTTGGCCTTGCCGCTTTCCAGCAAGGCATGGGCCCGGCGCAGGTTCTCGGCGTTGATGGTGCCGAAATGTTCGCCCACCGTGGTCTTCAGCGTGCCGGCGTCGATCAGGGCAGCCACACGGTTGAGCAGTTTGTGTTGTTCAAGCATGTCAGCCGTTTCGAACAGCGAGCGGGTGTACATGAACTCCCAATGCAACGACAGGCTCTTGCGTTTGAGCTTGGTCACGTCCAGCGCCTTGGGATCGTCGATCAGCGCCAGTTTGCCCTGGGGCGCGAGGGCTTCGACCAACTGATCCAGATGCTGGTCGGTCTGGGTCAGGCTGGCGACGTGAGTCACCTGGGGCTGGCCTGCTTCTTTCAATACGTCGCTCAAGGGGCGGCTGTGGTCGATCACCAGGTCGGCACCCAGGCTGCGCACCCATTCCTGGGTTTGCGCACGGGACGCGGTGCCAATCACCTTCAGCCCGGTGAGTTGGCTGGCCAGTTGCGTCAGGATCGAGCCCACGCCACCCGCGGCGCCGACGATCAACAGGCTCTGGCCCTGGTCGTCCTGGCCTTCCTGGATGTGCAGGCGCTCGAACAACAATTCCCAGGCGGTGATGGCCGTCAGCGGCAGCGCCGCCGCGTCGGCGAAACCGAGGGTCTTGGGCATGTGGCCGACAATGCGCTCATCCACCACGTGCAATTCGCTGTTGCCACCGGCCCGGGCGATGGAACCGGCGTAGAACACCTTGTCCCCGGCCTTGAACAGCGTGACCTCGCTGCCTACCGCCTTGACCACGCCGGCCACGTCCCAGCCCAGCACCTTGGCAACGCCAGCTTCGGGCTGGACGTTCTGGCGGACCTTGGTGTCCACCGGGTTGACCGAAATGGCCTTGACCTCCACCAGCAGGTCCCGGGGACCGGCGACCGGCTCCGGCAGCTCGATGTCTTGGAGCGATTGCGGGTCGGTGATGGGCAATGAGTGGTAGTAGGCGATGGCTTTCATGAAGCGGCTCCGTGAGGTGAGTTTCGATGAAGGCCATGTTTAGCTATTTATCGCCGAGATAAAACCGGCTAAAACAACAGGCTCTTTCAATGCTTTTTTGATAATGGAGGGGTGATGCTGCGCTTCGATGACTTGCAATTGTTTGTCCGGGCGGCGGACTTGGGCAGTCTGTCGGCCGCGGCCAGGGTCATGGACCTGTCGGCGGCGGTGGCCAGTGCCGCATTGAAACGGATCGAGCTGCACCTTGGCGCGCGGCTGTTGGCCCGCTCCACCCGTAGCCTGCGCCTGACAGCGGAAGGCGAGGGTTTTCTCGAATATGCCCGGGCCGCGTTGAGCAGCCTTGACGAAGGGCGGCGGTTGTTGACCAGCGGCCAGGATCAGGTCAGCGGGGTGTTGCAGTTGTCCGCGCCGTCGGACCTGGGACGCAACTTGCTGTTGCCCTGGCTGGATGCGTTCCAGCGCGAGCACCCGGGGCTGACGGTGCGGCTGCTGCTGGGCGATCGCATGGCCGACCTGTTCAAGCAGCCGGTTGACATCGCCCTTCGTTATGGCGAGCCGGAAGATTCGAGCCTGGTGGCCTTGCCCGTCGCCCCGGACAACCGTCGGGTGCTGTGTGCATCGCCGGATTATCTGGCGCGCCAGGGCGAACCCCATCAGTTGGAACAACTGGCCCAGCACAACTGCCTGTTGTACATGCTGGGCAGCCGGGTCCATGACCGATGGGGTTTTCATGACGGCAAACGGGAGGTGAGCCTCACCGTCAGTGGCGACCGTTTCAGTGATGACGCCGATGTGGTACGCCGCTGGGCGGTGGCGGGGGCCGGGATTGCCTACAAATCGTGGCTGGATGTGTCCACCGATGTGCTGGCCGGGCGTTTGAAAATCCTCTTGCCGCACCTGCAATGCGAACGCGCGCCCCTCAATTTGCTGTGTGCCCACCGGGCGCAATTGAGCAAACCCATCAATCTTTTGCGGGACATGCTCCAGGCCCGCTGTGCTGAGTTGACGGCTCGATTTCCACTCCCGACGGGGCCCGGCCATTAGTCGCGCGCAAATAGAGAATTTTCCCTCATGAACAATCGCCTCCAAAGGTTTCCGGAGGACAGGAAAGCTCGATAGTCGCGCTTATACTAGCGACCGCCTGCGCCAGAGCAGTAGACGAATGATTCAACAGGGAGTGAATACATGGTTTCTGGAGCCTAGCTAACCGTTAGCTCCATTTTTTCCTATTAATTCAGCGAGTTATTATTAGTAACTATTTTTGTTATTTTTTTTGAAATTCTCCTTCACCTATTCCTCTTCGCCTGTACGCCCACTAACTGCCAGATTTGTAGGTTTTCGAAAAAAATGCGATTTTTTGGAAAATAATGCGAACAATACAAGGCACAACAGGTCTCTCTGCGAAACCGTTGTAATCATTTCTCAGTAGCGTTTGTACACCGGTAATCGGCGCGCATTGGAGAGTATTAGATAACTCAAGGCAATTTACCGGCTAGCAGACCTACCGGCTCATGCTCGACTCCAAACTTAGCTGAAGCATCAAGGAAATGGTTCGAAGCATTACGGGGTCTTTCTCGCAGCATGAGCCTAGCCTCAATCTCGAATTGACCTTTCATCAGCCACTTGGTTGTTTTGGCCTTACGTTTGCCCTTCATGATAAATCTCTTGATGTCTAATCGGTAGGAGAGGCTTGGGGGAAACGCATCACCACACGCTGCAGCACGGTTGTTCACAAGGCAAATGGTTCGGCCACTTGAATCAACATCACCTCAACCGCTCTAGTGCCGGCTAGGGTAGAAAGCATCTCTAACGGATTTTTTCCGGCAAACCGATTTTTTGACTTCGATAGCCATCGTCTGGCTTTAGTTTCGTCCCCGAAAATTACCTCTGCCATGGCCGTGATGTGCACATATCTGAACAGCTGATCGCTCTCACTTATGGTAAGCCGTTGACTGCGGGCCAATCTGGCCCTCGAGACGCGACGCGCCATGATCTGGTTGGGTTCGGACTTTCTCATTTCGTAACGGTTGCAGAGCTCTTTAAGCCTGAAACACGGAAAGCCGGACTCGATCATTTTATGGATGTCTTGATCAGAAGCCTCACAGGGAATTCCGAGTAGGTTTTCTAGCCTGATCCGATAGGAGCGGTATCCATCCCCGCGCATGGCTTCAGCAAACATAGCCCACCTCCCACCCAGGACGTTCCGCAGATCAGCATGTGGCAAATTTCGAGTCGTGTGAAGTCTGATGGAGTAGATCCGTCGAAATGGCGTTGTTTCCAGGTGACGCTCCCCGTTGGGTTGTAGGTTTGGTGTGCCCTAAGTACTCGCATACGACATGGCACAATAGACGGTAGATAGCTTCGATGGACGCGCTCGCGTGGCGAAGGGGAATTTAAGCTTTATGACAACTCCGTACCCCATTGATGCCTTCGTACGCATTCGACGAATTGACGTTGTAGGTTAGATGCGCCCTACTTAATCGATATCGCCTGGACTAGCTATGGAACGAAGGGCTGCAATGGGTCGAAAGCAGTCTTTCGTAGATGATGGCGTTCGCCCCATCGCGCCTTCTCAGACAAGGCAGATGCCTACCCTGTGAGATCAAAGGGTAGGGTCAGCATCGGGCCCATACACAGGCAAACGCCTCGGCTAGTATGTGGCAGTTCAGTGTGCCACTGTAACGTCTACCTGTGGGCACCTGCATAATCATGCTAGCGCGACGTCACAGCTGTTCCGAAATGGGTACGCAATCAATCAAACAGGGAGTTAAGAGCTACATGAAAGAACCGAGCGATCCACAATCATTGTTAGTAACGGTCCACGAGCCTTTGTCGCTTGATTGGAATGAGGACAGATTGATTATCGAAAAAGCCGCGGGACAGCCTACGACGGCTGATGGGTACCATAATCATGCGGCCGCAATTCAGGCGCTGTTCGATACACTCACTTGGGACACGTCAGCGCAGCCGCAACACCCACAGAGGATAGGTCTGCTGCGAGACGTACACGATGAGCTGTACCCCATCGCTCACTTCGCGAAACTGTACTTCACATCTCCAAAAAATGTCGTCATCCAGTGGATCGACGGTAATCAGCAGCACGATGCAACAGTTAAATACACGGGAGAGGGATCAAATCAGTCGGATATATGTTATCTCGAAGTCACTACGCTTCAGGGTAAAGAAGATGCTGACCAACTTAAAGAACTTTCGAGGAATCCTGGCGTTGCAATTATGGTCAGCGAGACAGCCCAAGAGAAGCATGATAGAAAGATTGAGCAGTTAAAAATAATTCTGAAGAAAAAAGCAAAAATTGCTTATCCAGACAAAACCGCTTTACTTGTTTATACCGACGAGGACCGATTTCGTCAGTTTTATTTTGGATTACAACCGCCTCAGATTGATAAAAAATCAGATTACGAAGCAGTGCTTCGTGATTTAGAGCCATCGTTGGGCAATTTTTCCCACGTTTTCATTTTCAGCAAGAGCGAAATCTACTGCGCTTTGATCTCGGATTCTGGAAGTAAATAGGGCGTCAGTTTCGCGGAGACTATCAAGTCCTAAGGCGGTCTTCCACTGACTGTGAGACCGTTCTCTTTTCGCCGATTTTCGGCTACTACGAAGGGCGGCTTTTGGCCGATAGCTGCCGCTCCCGAATGTCCCTTTTCGGCCCAAAGCAGACTGATCTCTTTAAAAATCTGCCCCCTTTTCGGGGGCGGTACGATAAAGAGCTTCCGGCGCAAGTTGGTAGAAAAACTCGAGGCTTACCGGACACACATAAAATTAACGTTGGTCGATAAACATCTTTGCAGCCGCCTCGACGCTCTTGCGGACTACCTCAGAACCAGCTGCTGCCTTGAAGTCATCTGGCAGCAAAGAGAGCGACTTTTCCACCTTTAAAAGCCAGAACTGCAAAGCGGTGCGCTCGCCATTTGCCAAATCACCAAGCCGTGCCGTCACAAATGGCTGAACATGTTCAAGCACTTTCACAGCGTAGGACCGGCGGCTCCCATCACCGAGCATGGCATCGATTCGCTCGATCCCAGAAAGAACCGCATCAATGTTAAAGATCGCCTGACCCGCGCTCTGCTGCAACGCGCGCATCAGAGCGATGCGGAAAGCCTGAGTATCAATCTGGTAGGTTTGAAAACCGGGAAGCTCTTCGGCCTTTCTGTAGGCCGTGGCGATGAATTCGTCGGCCGCATCGAGTCGAGGTTTTTCCGCCATCGCGATCGCATACTGAAGCCAAAAGAGCGGCTCACTATTGACCCGCTCGTCGTATCGTAGACGTTCATAGATGCTGGCGATGACGGCATCCAGATCTCCCTTGCCGCGCAAGGTTCTCCGCAAGCTCGAATACGCCATCATGTTCGACATGAGAATTCGATACGGTCGCTCGCTTCGCCGTTGCGCCGCAGCCAGCGTCACCTCTACCACAGCGTCAGCGATCTCTTCTGGAGCAATGAACGCTGCGATCACAAACGAGGAAAAGATAGAAGATCGAGCCCTGAAACCGTCAGCTGATGTCTCGAAAATTTCATGCGACAGATCCTCCAGCGGTTTGAGCGCCATAAACGGATCAGCACCGACTACGTTTCTCACGAATGATGCACTGATCGAGCCTTGATGCGTGGCGATCAACATAGTCATAGTCAAAATTCGCCGAGTGTCCCTATTTTCAAAGAGGGGGGCTAGGGCCTCCTTCACGCGGTCGCGGACTGCGGCATTTTCGAAAAGATCAAGCAAAAGGTCGCGTAGGTCGCCACGGTGATCGAGATCAGGCGCACGAAGTCCCGCACTCTCGCACAACCGGCCAAATGCGGCCATTTCGGATCGTGTAAGGCCGTTAAGGCTTACCCGGTCAAACGGCTTGGGCAGAAGATTTACGAACTCGTGAAAGCGGACCTCGAACGTACCCGTCCGCACCTCCACCACTAGCTTAGCCCGTGGAAGAGCCTCACGAAGGCCGCGCAAACTGTCTTGCGCGGCCGAATATTGGTCGACAAACACGACCAATCGATCGACCTCGGCAAGTGCCGCAACCTCGCGCTGAAGATCTGGATGACCGAGCTGAAGCTGTAGACAAGTCCAGCCTCTCGACGAAAGCTCGAACGCAAGTAGATGAAGAAAAATCGATTTGCCGTTACCAAGGCGACCATCTACAACGAGCGATGCCTTGCTCTCAACACCATCCGCCGCCGCGCGCACCGAATCCGCCCGAGCAACCGCGTACTCCTCACTGGGTTGCGAGCGGGCAAGGCGACTAGGATCGAAATCGCCATAGACGAGAAGATCGAAGACCTCGGTAGCGGTAGGACGAGCGACTGCCTTCTTATCGCGCACGGGTGAAAGCGAGCGGAAAGAACGCAGATTATCCAGCGAGGGGGCAACTGAGCGTGGAACGTGCGCAAGAATCTCGGCGAAGCCGTCAGTGCCTATAAACATCGTGCGTCCGTACTGTGCAGTGCGTCGCAGGAACGTTTCGTCGACGTAGGGCCCTTGAATGAAGATAGTTCGCTCGGCAAGCTTAGGGTTGGCCATCAGTAGCCCGGCAATATGATAATCGGCGAGACTGTATCCAACGATATACAGGGTACTTGCGAAAGCCAAATCGCGCTGAAATTGATCGTACCAGCGCGAGCGGACGACATGCTGGTTCACGTAAGAGCCTTCGCCGAGAACTAGGCTCTTCATCACATTATCTGACGTGATCAGTCGGATGCTGCCGTGGAGGTGCACTACTGCGCCGTGGGGCAACTTGTTCGGAACTGGCTCCGAGACATCGTAGGCATTCGGTGGCGTTTTATTTTTTAACCTATGCAATTCGACCGCGTCATCGTAGTTGGTCGAATAAATGCGTCGCCACGGCTCATTCAGCACCGCCGTTTGTCCAGCCGTTAGCTCGGTCAGCCGAAAAATCCTATAGAGCTCGTCACGAAGCTTCCCAGAGTCATGTTCGGCAAACTCCTCGCTGAGGACTTGCAGATCGTAGTCCGTATCCGCCGGAAGGTTGAGTTGATCGATAAAGTGGCGCCGCAATCCCCTGCCGTTGGGCGGAGTACTATTCGCGATGTTGCTAGCGCCGAGGCTGAACCCGGAGCCCAGGAACAGAATAGAGGATTCGGGATCGAACTCTTTAATTACGTCAGTATCATGCGTCATCATTCCTCCATTTACGAGACAGTTTGCCAAGTAGCGGACAACTGAAACCATCAAGAATGGATTCAGTCATCCATAGTTCTATGGCTGCCAGTCGGAACCAGCCAACGTGCCATGATTAGACAGCTACGCCGGAGGCCGCATATCTTGAATCGCCTTGAGCTTCTCTATGTCCCGTCCAATTATTTTCTTCGCACAGTCCACGCAGTAGTGATCCCAACTCCTGCCGTTTTTGACCTTCAGGCGCACATCGCCCTTCTCGATACGGTGCTTGGCACTGGCTTGACAGTTATGGGCCCTGCCAGCGGTGTCTATTTCGACGTGGGTAACGAGCGATTTAATTGCCACCGAACACCTCCGTTACTGCTGCCGCGAGGATGCCGTCGAATCCTTGGTCAATCCGCTCGTGCATCTCGCGCGTGAAATCGTGCCGTTGCCTCGCTCCCATACCGACGAGGGTATTTACCTGACTATTGATGGCAGCAATCATCACGACCATGTTCGTTCTACCGAGACGTCGCGTGTCAAGCTCGTGGCCATTCGGGCTAATGTTCCGCTCGCCGAGGATCCGTCCAGCTGCCGTTCGAACTCGAATAGGAAGACCGTCACGCATTGCCTGCCGCTCGCGTACGCGGGTTGTCGGCAGTGGCTGAAGAGTCTGGTAAGCAGCCGCAACGTCGTCCGTGCTATAGCCGCGCTCCTTGAGCACGCGCAGAGCAGCCAGAGCCTCATCGTCTAGCAGAAGTGGAATTTCCTCGACGTGCACATCGGACTGGCCGCGAACCTCAAGACCGTCCAAATCATGAGGAACCGGCACGACCTCACGCTCGACGGGGGCATGATCAGGATCGACTTCCTCCACCGGCAACAATTGGTCGAAATAGTCGCGGTCGGCTTCGCTGAATTCTTGGAAGTCAGCCCAGCGATTGGCGATGTTCGCGCCAGCATGGAACACGACGACGCCCTGGTTGAGGACGTGGCCGGGAGCGTTCTGCCGAATGACGCGCATGATGCGGCCGACGAACTGAACGAACGGGGAAAGGTTGCTGAAGACGCTGAGCACGGCGGCAACAGACAGGTACGGATGGTCAAACCCTTCTCCGAGCTTTCGCACTTGGACGATTACGTCGAGCTCGTGGCTTTCCAGCCGCTGCATCACTCTCTGGTTCGCCGGTGCGTTTTCTCGCGAATGCACGTAGCCGGCGCGAAGTCCCCGCGCGACGTAGGCTTCTACGACCTGTCGGCAGTGCTCGTAGTTAAGGGCCGAGGCGATGATCTTGAGTCGGGCATCGCCGGTTTCCTCACGTAGCCGGCGCAGCTCTCGGATAGAAGCGTCCACGATAGTGTTCAGCGTTTCGGTGGAAGTTACAATACTGCGGCGGAAATCGGCGTCCTCCTCGCCTAGCCTGCGCACCTCGGCAAGCCCCACCTCGATCTCTTGGCCGTCCTCACGGCGCACGTAACGAAGGGTGCGCGGGTTCAGTTGCACGGCCTTGAGGCGCTTTACGTAGCCTTGGCGAATCGCTTCGAAGATAGGGTACGTGTAGATAACGCGCCCCTCCATAAGCTGGCCATCGGCGCGCATCGGCGTCGCGCTGAAGTTGACAATACGCGCTTCTGGGAACTGAGCCTTGAGGGCCTGCCAGCTCTCGGCTACGCCATGATGGCCTTCGTCGACCAGAATCAGGTCGAAGTAGTCGGCTGGCAGTTGACGCAGCCAGCGGTTCGATTCGCCGCCCTGGAGTTGCTGAATATTAGTAATGACGACGTGCGCCTCGTCCAAGTCTGCCCGGTTGGTCGTCGTTCCTCGGATTTCGACAGGTTCAGGATAGGGCGCGCCGGCGAGCACCGCACACTTCTGGTAGAACATATTGGAATTGGACGGGTCGAAATCATTGGCCAACTGCTGAGCGATGGCCACGCCTGGCGCGACCACCAGCGTCCGTCGCGAGCGGAAGGCAAAGGGTGATATCGTGATGCTCCCGGACTTGCCACATCCGACCGGCACTATCACCGCGAACTCACGCTCTTCGCCACCCGCCCCGAAAACCTCGTTCAGGGCGAGGAAAACACCCTTCTGGGGGGCGCGGATACGTTCGTTGTTCTCGATGTGTGGCTCGCGGTCCTGGAATGGGTTTGTCATAAGCGTCCTTCCGTTAGGGTTGAGAGAGCTATGTCACAACGACCGAGCTGATCATACAAGATACGCCCAAAATGGCGCTCTCAAGAACCAGGAAGCCACAGGCCCCGTCGCTGAATGCTGCCCGACGCAGAGCGTGATAGTCTGTTCGTTCTGGCCTGATGGCAGAGCTTTGAACATCGACGCGTACATTCCGGTTTGAATAACGCCGAGACGTGCGCAATTCGCTGATCATGGCAGTCTTATTCAACCGTTTAGGCAAAATTCGGGATCACAATTTCGAACACCGGCTCTACCGCGCCAGCGGCCTCAATTTGCGTGAAAAAGGGGACAGATATACTTGTTGGGCTGATGTCCGCTTCTGGCCGATTGTTGCCTTTCGCCACCGGCAGCAATGGGTCGAAAGCGGTCAGTCCTGAGTTGCATCCATCACCCACAACCATTGATTGTGGGTTGTGTTACGCTGACATGCCATCGACTAATTTAACAAAATCGTCGTCACCAAGAGCCCAGATTTTACTCAAGTCTAATCCTGTTCGGGTCAGGTGAGCACTTAGAGCATCGATCAACTCACCACCATTCAAGTGCATACTTTTAGCAAAGCCGTCCGCAAGAATTGAGCAGACATATCTCCCATAGCTTTCACCACCACTGGGATTGCGAGCTATTGATATGCCTGGAGCCAAACGAAGCGTAAAAAAGGGTGACTCAAATGCGCATAATTCGGCCACGCGAGAGCGCAAGCCTTGCAGCAAGGGCCGGGATATTTTTGCTGCATCCCGAGTCAGGTATACAACCGTGTTGTCGGAGCGCCTGAAAAAATTTAAACCTGTGAAAAACTTAAATGCATAAGGCACTTCGAGTTCATCAAGAAGCGACTTTAGTTTACCTAGGAGGTCCGAGTTTGTCGGTGAGGCCGAATTAATGTAGAACCTCATATATATATCCTCAGGGTAAATATCACCAAAAACAAATGCATAGCCGGGACTAACGCCCAAGGCAATGTTAGGAATGTTAACCATGCACTCATTGCCTGGCACGATAGCTCCCCCATGTTTCATAGACTTGATTTTTTCAAGCCCCACCCTGAACTTGGTCCCGCCTTTGACAACCAAACCATAATCAAAGCCTAGAGTTTCAACATGCCATCCCGACTGCCATGTCCCCCGTATGGATTCCAGATTCTCACATATCGATTCAATTAGGGCTTTGGTGTCAAAGTTATTAACTTGCGAGCCCTCTGAACTATCCAGTCGCGCATAGATTTGGTATAGGTCTCTCGCCGTGGCTTCAGACTTTGAGCTGACCACCTTCGAAACGAATTCCGAAAGCTCAGTCTTGTTAGTGCTCTTAGTCAAATAGTTCACCTTCAAAGTTTTGAGCAACTTGGAGCATATAAACACTAGCTATCGGAATATATTCAAGCCCCGCAGCGCCCTCAAAAGCATTTTTCACCAAGTTAGCCGACACCATTCTAATGTATTCACTATCCCACACCACTTCGTTTTTCATTATCTGCATCATGGCGTTTATAATTGATGGGGAGATCTTAGCAGTGTCAACTTCAGCCCCCCTAAATCCACGTGCAGGAAAAGATAAAATCCACGAAACTACAATCGCAGCGGTGGCCGCTGCGTGATCCCAGCATGGCGGACCAGCTTGAATCATTTCCCAATCCAGAACAAAAACAGAATAATTATCTACAAGGATATTTTGATGCTTTATATCTCCATGCACAGCACTTCTAGTTGACCACGCTTCCTTAACAAGACTTAAGGTATCGCTCAGCGAGCGATTAGCCTGAATGAACTCCAGTAATTGAAGCTGCGCCGGCGATGCATATCGCAAGATTTCAACAGGGGGAGATAGCAGGTCAACTACCCAGTGTGGGTTTTTAGGAATGTACTCCAAAAAAATTGCGAGCCCAGACGAAATCGACTTTATTGTATTTGACACTTCAAGCGTAAGTGTTCTCGCCTTCGACAGATCTGACCTTACTAAGCACTTGTCAAAATTATCCCCCCCCAGCATTGAGTACACTGAGATTCTGTTTGCTGAATCAGCACTTAACAACTCACAATTATGGCGCGGGTCTTCCTTAAATAAGTGCCTTTCAATTTTACACAGCAACTCGTACTCTATGCCACTGGACTTAAACTGCTTTGCAAATATTTTTCGATTCCCTGCCTGCACCAAAAAATTACTGTTCTTTCCCGCAACATACTCGGAAGTTACTGCCTCCCGTTTATCGACAAGCCCCCTTGACTCAAGGTAAGGGGGCAGTGAAGATGTGGTAAGTCGCACCGCGAAACTAATGTTTCACCGCCTGGGTTTTTTGAAGATATTGCGCGAGTACGTTCGAGAGCTTGCACGGATCGCTGGACCCACCAGTAGCGGTTCCAGACGACGCCTCCCATATATCCCCTAAAACCCCATCACCTCGATCTTCAGGACTCAGCTTGGATAATTCCAAGAGCTTGTTTACCGCATCACCTTCAATCAAGGACTTAAATATTTTTCCAGAATTTTCTTTCATGATGTTGCCTTCTATGCAGAAATTCAGTTTTGGGTTGGTTTAGGCGCCCATGAAACTACGAAAATCTACATAGACTTCGCGCCTTTTAAAAACGTAGCACTAGCTAAGAATTAGTCAAATGCATTTTTTCGAGTTGCTGCTAAGACTCAGTTTTCCTCTACTGCCTCGGTCGGTTGACGTTTCTTTCTGGACGATGATGCTGGAGCGGCTACGCGCGCCCAATGGCAGCATCCCTGGGCGTGTTGATGAGTTGCTCTGAACCTGATGTTCAGCGCAGCCTTGGGCACCTGCGGCGGTGCGGATGGTGAACGGCAACTATGGGTCGAAGCAGTCAACCACGACCGGCATCCATCGACCCAAAGCGGACAGTTACGCAGGGTTGGCAGCCCTTCCTAGAAGCTTGAGGGCGTCTACAGAAGCAGGGGTGGTTCAGATTTGTGAGGCTTGGCTTGCAGAGCGGGTTTCTTTCAGCCTCTCCGGATCTATCCCATCTGGCCAAAATCCAGCAGCATCACCATTCAGATGTTCACTAAGGTCAGGTGTTCGTGTCTTACAGTGATTGGGAAAGAACTAGGATGTGGCTGCGTGCCAAGGCCAAAGACGCCAGATCCCTCTCAGCTGAGGAGGAGGCTTATTTAGATCGAGAGCTGGCGATCAAGCTGCGGGAGCGGATGGAGCATGAAGCCTCAATTCGTTGGTGGCAGCTGTTCGGCATCGAAGGCCATAGCTTGGACTGCCTTGAGGCAGAGGCCAAGTTCATCACCCACTTGGACAATATTTTCAAATGCCCGCCCGCCAGCCAATTTCTCGCTCCGAGCGATACGAAGCGACGAAGCCATCATGCCTACCATTTCAGCCGGCAGTGTGTTTACCACGGCGTCGAGTACGTGGCGCCTCCAACGACACGCCTCTTGGAGCTCATGCTGTACGGGTATTTTCCTTACGAGAATACCTGGATCTACCTAGATAGGAGATCTCAGCTGAGTTCAGATGGGTACAAGAAACCCAAGCAATGGCTTGCGCTATCCCCAGGGGAGATCCCCCAGGACAGGCTCGGTATCACTATCGAAATTAGTACGGGGTGGAAGTCCCTGATTCGTTCGCAATCGCCAGCGGCCTTATTCAGCAGCTTGAAGCCATTCGAGAAGGAAAACCTAGCGCGGGAATTTGGTGCGGAAGGGTCTCATCAGCACTGGCTTGAGCATATTGTGGAAGGGCTCTTCTTTGAGCGAGGGCATCGATCCAGAATCAGTATCAGCTACGCAGGTGAGTCAGAAGGGCAACACCTCACCCTTGCTGAATTGATTGCTGAGGAAGGCCGCACTCCAGGAAAAAAAGTGGTCATGCATGACGGGGATTACCTCAACTGTGAGCCAGGCAATCTCATTGTGCGCTCAAGCAGAGGTAGGACAATGAGCTGCAAAACCTGCCGTCGCCCCACAACCAAAGACCAATCTGAGATCACAAAGGACTCATTGGGCTCAAGCCTTCGCATCTGCCATTCCTGTCTACGTTGGATGACCAGAACCTCTGAGTGAACACGGCCTCCTTAGGGGGTTGCCAAAAATGAGCAGTTAATTCAATATAAACCCTATGATGTGGTATCTGCATCAGCAAGACATAGAAGCCGGCTCATTAGCCGGTTTTTTTGTGTCTTGGATTTTCCTCTCGCCGCGTTCCAGCGGCAGTTTTGTCCCTAAATTTACGTGCACATGGCTTAGGTCACGAGAGTTTCCTCGTGAGGCCTACGCACGCCTATCGAAAATGGGTGGAGATCCCGATATGAAAAATTCGATCCAGGTTGAGTATCAAAGCAAGACCATCGTTTTCAGCGTGAACGGCTGGTTGAACGCTAGTCACGTAGCAAAGCTTTACTCAGCTTCAGTGAATGACTGGCTGGGATCAATAGAGACACAGCAGTACCTAACCGATGCGGCTGCTGCATTTGGTGTCGAGGGGCCTGAGGATCTCATCCAGATCCATGGCGGCCAGGCTGGCGATATCTGGCTGCATCCGAAGGTGGCGATGGAATTTGTGAGTGAGCTGGATCGAAAGCTTACCCGCTGGTGTGACCTGGCCATCAACAGAATCTTACGAGAGACCGTTTCAATGAAAAGTCGCTTCGACGCTGCCTGCAAGGTGCTGGATGAAAGCCGGCGTGAGGCAAGCGAGCATGGAAGGGGGCTCCTGGAGTGGCGTATGAAAAAGCGGAAGCTTGAATATCGTGTGGCCCATTTGCAGGATCAACTGCAGCTCACGTTAGGGCTAGATAATCCCAACTGATGAAGACGAACGAAAGCCCGCCTAGTGCGGGCTTCGTCGTTTTTGGAGCAAACGAAATGGCTCAACCGCCCTATAGCTAGCCCTGCACTGGATCGGAATTCCTGGGTGGCATGGTCTGGTGATCATTACACTCGCCTGGAGAGCCACTCTCAATTTTCAACCAGCTCAGCCGAAAAAACGGTGAGCTATCCGAAACACTAAGGGAACATATGAAGCGCGTCGAACGGGATTTTCATCACGTTGTTTAATTGTCTGTGGTACCGGGATTTCCCGGTGTCCGAGGCGCATGCGGTAGCGGGGCGCACCGACTGGACGATCCATCTTGGATTGGTCGTGCGTCAGTGCGCCACGCTTCTTGGCGCTAGAGCCCTGTTTGAGCAGGGAGGGCGCACTGATGCAGTAATCCGCTATAACGACCAAAATACGCTTTCGTTTGTGGAGTGGGAGTGGAAGCGAGCGCACACCGATATCAATGACGTTGCTCTGGTCTGATCCTCAGCACCTCAAGAGCCGATATTCCGCTCTCAATGGCAAAGCTAGAGCTGCAGCGACAAAAAGTTTAATCACGCAAAGCCTAAGTCAACGTGGAAGGACGATGTAGTCGTTCCGCTGAGCCACGCCGCGATGTTTCCCTTCAGCGAGATGAACGTACCGGCCGTTCACCTCGTCAATTGGTAGGCAATCGTCAACGTCAAGCACGACATCAGTATGAGCTTGCGTCCAATGCGACAGCATCTGCAGCTTGCCTTTAGTAACCGCCTCACGCCGGTCGCCAGCCACCACAAGTAAGTAGTGGTGAGCTTCGCCAAAAGCTCCAGATTCGTACCCCCCCAAATTGAGGAAAAATAGACGTGGTGAACCGGGTTTGGGGGCTAGCGGACTCAATTCAACTTTCCAGTCCTCGATGCCATCGACAGCCATCCAAGCATCAATGTGTAACCCTGTCGAGCTCCCAAACCAACTCTCTCGTAGCTGGGGATAGGTGGCTTCTAAACTGTCTGCGGCCGCAAAAACCACATCGTGCACTTCAATCTTTGCCTTGGGGTGTTTACCGCCAAGCATTACAACAAAAAGCATCATCTGTTCTGCCAAAAGCCGAGTATTCAAACATTACTGTAAATTTTTAACGTTCGAGCCAGTCGATGACAAGCCATAATCTTAGTGATTATTGCTTGCAAGCAGTTAAGCCCGAGCTCCTTCTTTTGAGCGGTGAGGCCATGGCGTGAAAGCATACAAGCGCGTCCCGGCTCACTGTGCTGTGCACAGGGGCTGAATCCTAGCAGCCTGGGATGGTATAAAATAGCTTCGTTGGTATCCTTAATGGTTTCGAAAAATCTGCGTAAACACCGGTTGACGTCCTCGGGCATCCCAGTGAAGGACGTGGGGCCGGGGCGTCGGATTGAAATCGGAGGATGCACCACCCTCTAAGCTATCTGCGTAGGAGCTAGCTTGGCTCGGGCCCGAAAAGCCGGATATTCGGAATCCATCTAACCTCATTGCTAAGCAAGGACGTGACAATGTTTTATGCTCGAAAGCTGAATTCGGACACTGGGCAAGTAGAGGTATGGGAGTGTGAATGGACAGATCCTGGGACAGGGTTGGCAAAAAAAAACTTTGTTCGCAAATATTGTAACGAAGGTGAGCAAGAGGACAATTCCGAACAGTATTCTACCGCTGCGGCAATCTGTTGGGCACCCGGTAGGACAATTGGTAACATCGCCGTAAACTCCGAGGGCGTTTTTGGCAGCTTCACTGCCAAGACTGGCGATAATGCTGTTTTGCCTTGCAACATCGTCCCATGTGGAAAATTCAGGAACGGGGCAGATCGTTGGTACTGTAAAACTCATCAAATTCATTGGGGTGTCAAAGCTGATATCGCAGCAGTCCCATCTTCAGGTGAAGTGACATGCAGTAACCATCTGATGGGGATGAGTTATGTAGTTGACCCTTTAGTGGTTGACTTCAACGACTTCGAAGAGATCGGTGTGTGGTGCTCACTGCCCCCTGCGCTCTCCAGCGAAAAGATAGTTCGTCGGCCGCCCAAGATTCATGTACACAAGCGTTTTACCGGGGAAGATAAGAAACGACTGGATAGAGACTTTGACGCGATAGTTTGTTCCTATAATCAGAATTTGGGACTGTTTTCTAGTGACGAAATTACACAGATACAAATTACCCCTCCCGCCGCTTTCGAGTTTGTCAAATCACTTGAAGATGGGCGAGAGATGTCCTGTGTGACTTGCAAAAGCTGTGGTTATCCTCATCTGGATCTAGGCAGCTTTGCTAACGCTCCTCATGCTAAACATTTTTGTGGGAATTGTGGAAGTGATAGTGTTTGGAGTGACGGAAAGATAGTCTCGACACCACTAAAACCATTACATGATCAATTCAACAATAGTAACCAGTACGTCGTCCCAGACCGTTCGCTTAATATGGATGACTATCCGGGTCTAGAGTTTGAGGTATGGGCGTCAACCCCAGCGGTGCTATGGACGGCTAATAGACCCCAAGAATTGGGGATTCATGTCCATATTTATGAACGCGGAATGCGCGGAAGGCGGCTAATCGACGACACTTTTGGGGAAGTCATCTATCAAGGAAAAGTGCTAGATAGAAAGATTCTGTGGCAACGGATGGCTGGAAATACTATTTACTAATGAGTTTTCAGATCAACAGGGGTTGAAGCCATTCGGCTTCAACCCCTTCGGCTTCAACCCCTTCAGATCTATCGCGTAGCAAAGAAAACTTTCTCATACATCAGCCCGAGCGCTACGGGGTTCCAGAGGTTATCCAAGATCTAAGGTCGCCGAGCTTTTGTGGGGTGGGGGCTAGTAGTAATTTTCGACCAAGACGCATTCGTTTGGATTGGTGAAATTACTTATGCATTTGTCAGTTTATATAATCATGATCTTGCTTGTTGATGTTAAGGTCAGGATCTCTGGGGTGTTAATTGAAATCTATTAATTTTGCGTGTTGATGTCATTTGCGTTCACCTTTTTTCTTCAGTCTGTCAAACCTCTCGAGCAGATCTTCCGCTCGAATATGCGTATAGCGCTTTAACATCTGCATCGACTTATGACCGCTGATGGCCGAGAGCTGACCTCCAGGAGTGGAAGCTATAGGTCGACCTCTGCCAGTCATACCCAGAGGGAATTGTTCGAATTCGGCCCAAGGCGCTATCAGGTCCTATACATACAGTTGGCTAAATCTGGGTCATCAGCGACCAGTCTAAGACGGCGAGATGAGCTAGGCTTCCGGCATCATTACTCAAGGACGACCGTCATGCCAAATAACTTAGACTGCAAGGTCGCCACAGCAGACGCTCTCACGTTGCTCCTCCACAACCAGCACGCTCTGAGTGCAGCGATAGAGGAGATAACCAAGTGGCTCTCAGAAAACGGAATAGGCAGCGTCGCCGCTAATGCGGTGTCGGCCATGGAAACACTGGATACTAATGCTCAAGCCATTGCAGATTCCATTTTAAGGATACGCCAGTCATAGATTGCTTAGCGCAAGACTGCCCCGTGGTTTTAGTGGCCGCTGATTTTGTAGTCACAAGTGACTGGCAGAAATTGGGCCGATCGCTAAGTCTAGCATCGACCGGCGCATGACTAGTCGGATTCGGTCTGCTCGGCTATTTCCAAGGCGTCGTTGACCTCGACTCCCAAGTATCTGCTAGTGCTTTCAAGCTTCGTATGATCAAGCAGGTGCAGGACAGCTCTCAGATTTCTCATCCCGCGATGGATCAACGATGCCTTGGTCCGCCGTAGCTTGTGAGTGCCGTAGATGGCTGGGTCAAGGTCTATGGCTGGCACCCACGCTTTGACTATTCGACCGTACTGCCTGGCGGAAAGATGGTCTGAGGCGTGCAATCGGCTCGGAAACAAAAAATTCTCGCTTCGGAGATGCGTCCGATGCATCCAAGTTTCCAATACCGTTCGGGTTTGCTCAGTGATTTCAAACTGCACTGGATGCTGAGCTTTCTGCTGCGTCACGACCGCCCTTGACGACACATGCTCCCCGTGGGCGATGTCCCGGACTCGCAATTAGGTTAAGTCACTGGCACGCTGTTTGCTGTCTATGGTCAGGTTGAATATCGCCAAATCACGTGTCTTCTCCGCGAGCTGGAGTCTGATCTGGATGGTCCAGATATCTCTGACTCGGAGCGGAGCCTTCTGCCCGACAAGCTTTCCCTTGTTCCAAGGCTGATGGCGGGATCCAGTAGTGGTGTTCATGGCTTGTCCTCCACGTAGAGGGAGAACAAGGGTGGATCAGTCACAACGAGCGGTGGTCGCAATTCGACCCATAGCTGCTTCCAAAAGACCTTCGAGTTGCCGGTTGGGCTTCTGAAATTGTTTGCGGAGCTATTCTAATGCGCGCAGAGGAGCCGGCGGCTATCCGGCTGGGACCTCGTCAGTCTTTCATTCATAATAGTGATCTCGGCCATTATCGGTTGACTACGAAAACGCAAAGAGGGGTAGGCTGAAATGAGTATGCCGAGTGAACGGACCCGAAGTGTGATCCAAACAGAAGCGTTTTTGCGAGAGTTGTCAAAGAGCTCCCTCATTCCTGAGGAGTACCGTAATGAAGCGAAGCGCCTTCTGCGACATTACCCTGAGTCGTCGTTTGTCCTATTTGCCGGCAGGATGGATGACATCATTCAAGGTGCAGAACCCGGAGATCCTAGGTGGGAATTAGCCATCAGCGGTTATCACCCTATGTTCACTGCGGACATAAAGCTCTAGGCCAGTCCTTTGTATCCGTCCGGCCAACACATCTTCCTGACGCAACCGCCGAAGGCCATGGTGTCCACCTATTTTAAGTGGACACCATTTCTGGCCCGTCAAGCGGATTTCCATGCACCCTCAGCGCCGTACCTACAGCAAATCTTTCAAAGCCCAGGTTGATCATCCAGGAGTGCTCCGAGCCCGGCGCCTCCATCGTAGACATCGGCTTGGGCTACAGCCTCAATGCCAACCTCGTCCACAAATGGATTCGGCTGCACAATCAAAAAGCCGTGGCTCTTCAGCCCGCGTTCATCCCGCTGCATCCTCAGATGCCTCAGTAGTTAATTTATTAATTGGCTTCGACTCCGACATGGGGTTCGCCTCCTATTGCACGTGGTAACCGTTTGGGAATGTTAGGACCATTTTGAGTGATCAGCGGGCCTCGAAAATCATTCACACCAAGGCAACTGTCAGCAGCGGCATGCCGGCTTCTGTGGAGAACCTGAGTGAGGCCCCACTCTAATTGTACTCAGACAAGTCAGTATTATTTTCTAACAGGCACAGCCCAGAGGCAGACTTATATTAAAAAATATGAATAATTTACCGTGTTCCGCGCCGACCTATTCCTCTCGTCCTACTGAAACGAGTAAAATTTTCCGATCATTTTTTCAGCAGTCACTTACCATCGTCGCTTTCGAGATTACGAGCTCTGCCTTAATATTTGACTATGGATTTTAACGCAGCGACATCAGCGAATGTCGACCACCTTGGGATCGTTCTGCTTAGCTTTCAAAGCTCTGTTCTCTGTTATTAGTACTTCATTAAGAGACGCGAGGCTGGCGAGTTTTGTGCGTAATTCTTGTATTTCTTTGCGCAAGACGCGATTTGACTCTTGCGCTTCACGTAGATATTGGTGCTTCACGTCACGCTGAGCCCGGCTGGAGCGTCCCTGAGCTTCACGGATGGCCTCGGCTACGTTTGGGTAGTGATTATGTATCAGCGCTGCGGAAACGCCCGCTTCGCGGGCTACGCCTGCAATGGTGACTTTTTTCTCCCCTGTTTTGGCCCGCCCCCGTTTAATCCGGTAGAGCGCGAGCGTTAACTCCCTTTCTCGAGTGTCAGCAGGTTTGCGTTTGATCGTCATGCTGCCTGTTCCTCCGGGTCATAGCCAAGCTGAATGAACACGTCTCGACATCGCTCCATGTCGCGCAGAACTCGTATCCGACCGCTCTCTCCGATGTCGTTACACACCAGCAGCTCTTTTAGGTTGTTGTATAGCTCCCGGTATAGACCGAGGTGACCCTGACCGATCACTGCATTACTGCAGTCACCGCAGCGCGTCCGCTCAAATGTGTTGCCTACACAGCCATTATCGTCTGCTGTGCACCACGCATGACCATTGCTACGGATTGAGGTGCTTTCGGCAATAGAACTTACCATTGTTTGGTGATCCTTAAAGATGGCAAGGTTTAGTGGGTCACGTTGCCAATGCTTGAGCGAGCGGCCGTAGCCGCCAGCCAGCGGATCATCACCCAACCAGCCCTTTACAACTCCCAACTTTATGTCTTCGAGCTCTGCCTGAATGTCGTCGAACAGCTCCAGGTCAAGGTGACTGCCCCAGCTTTCGTCCATGGCGTAGCCAAGGGTCATGTCCATACTCCAATGTGCAAAGTGTTCGCGAAGATAGCGCAAATCGCCAAATTGACTATGTGCGACATAGTTGGCGAACTTACGGCGGAACTGGTGACTGGCAAGGGGCCAATCCAGTTTTGCCTGCTTAGCAAATGTCTTCAGATGAACGTTGCATGACATTAATGACAGAGTTCGAATTTTGTTGCCCTTACCGCCCTTACCGCCGTTTAGCCCGAGGAACAACGCATGACGATGCTTGTGTGCGTGGGCAATCTCTGGATCGAATGGATTGATCCTACGCCGCTCGGCGATTTCGTTCGCAATCATTGCTTGGTAGGGTACGGCCCAGCGCTCCATTAAACGTAACGCACGCACTGCGGCCGTAGGAATCATCCAATCGTGCTCCCCGGCATCGGTTTTTTCCGATTTTGAATGCAGCCAGTGAAATATTGTGCCGTCATCGTCTTCTGTACGGCGGTGCGAGCCCGATTGCACATTGGCCAACTCGTGGTTTCGACAACCGGATGTGCTGGCTAGGATGATGTAGCAAGCGGTACGCAGCGCAGTGAGCTCTTGGTTGAGTACGGTCAGTCCTCCTTTCCAACCGAGAGTAGCGAGATGACGTTTTTTAGCGTAACGGATTAAATCGTACCCGGCGCCCTTTCGCGTGGTGCCGATACTGGTGACAGCGTCTCGGAGATCGAGCAGGTGGTTACCGTGTTCCACCTTCTCGTAGGCCCTCTCGAACAGAGCACAGAAAATAGAGTCAGGGATTAGTGGCGTAGTGCTTCCCTGTCTATGGCGCGAACCATGGCCGGTTAAACCAGCCATGGAGGTGGATGAGGTCTCGGGCCAAGGATGCTTCTGGATCGGATCGTGAGTATATTGGCTCAACTCATAAAGTGCTTCTATGGCTTGGTAGCGCCTTAAAAGGGTGCCCTGTGATAAATGCTTGCCGTTATCCTTACGAGCTTCTCTGCACTCAGCAACATAATTTGTAAAAACTATAGGGCTTATAGCGCAAAATTTGTCGATTCCTAGCGAGTCCAAGTACCGTAGAAAGGGCATCATAGCCTCAAAAAAGTGGTCTAAAGTTGCGCCCTTCGGTATTGGTTGGCCTTCCCGACCTCGACGTAGGTAGCGATACATAACTTCTTTAACCGCTCCCCTCAATTCATTACGCACACGTAGAAAATTGAGGTGTTTGCGGTAATTGGCTGTATTGCTCGGGAGATCTATTAGCTCCCATTGATGATCGCCATAACGATTGATAATTATCCAGTGCTCCCCAACCTGGATGGCCGTCACGATAAGAGCATTTCGCTCATTCTCCGGCAGCCCACGCGTATCCCCCGGCTGCGATTCCATTACCCCATAAGGCAGGGTGTCCGCGGTATTTTCCTTCATATGAAGACCTCTAAGGACGTAATCAAATCGTACGACCAGAAGGGATGCGGCTGGGCACGAGCTCGATCCCGTGCCGCTTCAATGACAGCAGGCTTGAACATCCCGCGTCTCAAACCTTCCGCCACAATATAGTCATCAATCAGGCGAGGAATGTGCGCGTAATGTTTGTTCCAGCGCCCCTTATCCATACGAGTGCGTTCGGAGAGTACGCGGAAGTAGAAACTGAATAATTTGTACAGGTCGTCAACTGTCACTGCGTAATGCCGACAGCGCAGGCAGTTGAGGAAGTTGATGCAGGTAGCGCCTTCTCTCTTAGGCGCGTACTGCCCATTCACTGGATCGCTACAACGGCCCGTCGGGACGAGTTTGTAAGTCGCACCGATAGTGCGACTTAATAACTCTTTAACAAGAATTTCCCCCATGAACCGCCAGTCTCTTTTTGCTTCCTCCGGCGGCACAAGGTAACTCCTTCCAGCCACTTCTGGTAGGTTACCAAGGGCTATCGCCGTAGTTGCCAAGTCCCCGTCCAAAAGCTCGAAAATACGGTTTGCGAATGTTTTTCGTAGGCGTGAGACGTTGAGGCGCAGCGGTTGCCCACCAGTGTCATTGAGTCGGTACTTAGTCACGAGTTGTTGAGTTGCGTGCTCCAGCTGATTTACAGACAGTGCCTTTACTTGCCCTGTCTGATTATAGGAACGTGACCGATACAGCCAGACGCGAGCCTGAAGATCGCTGGGTGCTTCAGCAACTAGCTCCTCCGTGCGGGCTATTACTCGCCGGATGAGGCGTTCAACGTTCGTCCTAACAGTAGGCGTAGCCTCAAGCAGACGCTCATGTGTGCTATCGGCACGCAGAGCTACCTTGCTAGTGTTGTGCCCCCGTCGCTTCCACAGAACTAAGAACGCGCTGCCGTCTTTTGGGTGCGCGTACAGACAGTTACGGTTCATTTCCAGCAATGGAGTGCTGTTTCGTCCGGTGTGTAGCGCCACGATTAGCAGCGCATAGCCTACCAACTCGCTAGTCAGCGGAACGTCCTCGTTCCAAATCGGCATAACCGCCTGTTTAACCGCTGCTGTGAATGCTTGGCGCTGGCCCTTGGTAAGTGGTGTCTCGCCCTTTTTTTTGCGGTTACTGTTAGGAAATGCGTTGTGCGGGAACGTGGTGGCCTCGCCGGATGTGATCAAGGTAATGATCCCTCGCCGGCCGAGCGCTAAGAGTACGGATTTGGTATAGCTGTAGCGGCATTGCTGAGAGGTAGTGGCTATCCCACATCCGGTGTTATGGCCAAGGTAAGAGTCGATCAGATCGCGGTTGATGTCAGTCAAGGTGAGCTCACGCCCGAGTGCTGTCGCGCGTAGAACAAGAAAATCGAGGAAAGTGCGCAGACCCGTTCTGCAGTAGCTGCTTACGGTACTAGCTTCTACCTCGCCGTCTTGCTTAGCTAGGAAACGTTCGATTTGCGTCTGACACGCGTAGACAATTGAATCGATGCCTGCCCCATACCAGCGTGCAAAGTCGAAAAAACGCATTCGAGTAGCGTTACGCCCGAATGCGACCTGAGTATTGGCTGGTGGAACTGTATCTGGCAGCACGGCAATGCGTCCTTCCAGATCAAGGCTGTGTTGTATCTCTGGGATCGTGAGGTCGGATCTGATGTAGACCTTTCGCTTGCCCATTAGGCCGCTTCCAGGACGTCGTTCAATTCTTCGTCATAAGCTAGCACTGCGCTATCGGCCAGCTCGTTGATTAAATGCAGGTAAATCATCGTTGTCTGTATGGAGCTATGGCCGAGTTGACGCTGCAAAAATATCAGTGGGTCTATGCCGCTAGGGTTGCGCTGAAGGGCAACCAAGGTATGGGTAGCGTATGTGTGGCGTAGCATGTGGGGATGGACTTTAATGCCAACCCCCTTACCTATATTACTGACGATGCGCCCGATCCCCTTTCCGTCATCGGCGAAGGGCTCACCCGACTGATTTAGAAAGAGAGGGTTTTGATCGGTCGAATTCAAGTCCCTCCGCTCACCGCGAGTTTGAATCACATAACGATGTAGATCAGAGAGGAAGCGGCTACTGACGTAGATGTCGCGCGCCTTGCTTCCCTTTGTACGAATGCCATGGCCGTCATCTGGATCCAGACGAATCAGAATGTTGCGCTCGCGCCTGCCAGCTTTGACAGGATCGAAGACATAGGCAACGGGAAACGTGGCGATTTCCTCGCGGCGAAGTCCAGTCTGAAGCCCTAGCCGAATCATCATTCGGTGATGCGGATTTTCCACAGCCGCTAAGAGTGCCTTGACCTCATCCATAATTAGAAATTTGGGTAGCTTTATATTCTTCCGAGGCATCGCGTTATTCACCATGGTCTTGCCGCCGCTGGCGTCGACATGTGCCAGGAGTCCTATCTGACGTTTAACTGTTCGTTCCTCGTAACTGAACGGTAGCCTGCTTACCCACCCCTGCATAAGCGCATATTCGTAAAAATTACAGACGTAAGTTAGCCGTTGTCTGATCGTTGACGTTGCCAATGCGCATACATCCTCGGAGTAACCTCGATAGGCAGCAATAAGGCTCTTAGCTTCGCCACGATCTACGTCGTGCCAATCAAGTTCATGCGCTTGGAGAAAACTGAAGAAGTCATACAGCGCCCGGCCTACGCTAGGCCATGATTTTTTTGAACCGATAGCCCCTCCCAGAAGGTAGTGACGAAAGTAGTCATTGGCCGGAACACAGCTCTCCATCGAGTCCATGAGCAAAATCGGAAAATTGGGGTACGAATGGCCAGCTATTACCAAATCTTTGGTAGCCCAAACAAGCTCCATCAGTCAGTACCTCTCGGTGCGTTGAGTCGATAAGTCCTATCTCAACGGCTCAGAGTCTGGCTCTAGCCATGCTCGTGGAGGGCTTGGACCAATCTGTTCGTTCTGAAACGTAAGATACTGTTTATAGGCTAGTTCACTATTAACGTTTAGCAAGCCCCATTACATGGAACATGCACCTTGCATCAGCCAGATCGCCACGCTGCTGGCTGACCCCAAGCGCAGCGCAATGATGTGGGCCTTGATGGACGGCACGGCCCGCCAGGCCGAGGAGTTGGCGTTGCTCGCCGGGTTGTCGCCGTCCTCGGCCAATGCGCACCTGGGGCGTCTGTCCGCCGGAGGCCTGTTGAAAGTCGAAGCCCGGGGCCGCAAGCGGTTTTTCCGCCTGGCCGCGCCTGAAATCGGCGCAGCCGTCGAAGCGCTGGCCAGCGCGACCCTGGTCAGTACGCCACGGCAGATTCCGGATGTCTTCAAGCGCCGGGTCATGCCGACCAAGGCCCCTTCGGCCCCCGCTTCGTTGATGCGGGCCAGGCTGTGCGACGATCACCTGGGGGGAACCCTGGCGGCCGACCTTTACCAGCGCCTGCTCGACGCCGGGTGGATCGAGCAGTTCGAACAACGGGTGGTCGTCACGCACAAGGGCGCCAATCAATTGGCCGAGCGTGGCCTGTTCATCCAGGCCCTGGCCCATCGCAATGCCCGTGTTGCCTGCCCCTGCCCGGACTGGAGCGAGCGACGTCCGCACCTGGGTGGCGCGCTGGGGGCGGCGTTGCTGCAACTGTTCATGCAGTCGGGTTGGCTGACCTTGCCCAACGATTCGCGGGCCTTGCAGGTAACGACGCTCGGCCAACAGGAAATCCACCGGTTCGCCCGGCAGGATGCCGTGGAGATGGCGTTCTAGGGAACGCTCCTGGCGCGTCGCTCAGGGCTGTCGACAGGTCGTATTCAGCAATCGCCACCCGTAAGGTTCGCGCACACTCGGTCCGGGGAAATCATCGGATTGGGGAGGTAGCATGGACATTCACGGTTACAGCGCGGCGGAACGCTTGGAGCGGTTACCCATCAGCGGGTATCACCGGGTGATTTTCATCATCATCGCCCTGGCGTTTTTCTTCGACTCCATGGACCTGGCGATGATGACGTTCCTGCTGGGCTCGATCAAAGCCGAGTTCGGCCTGAGCACCGCCCAGGCCGGTCTGCTCGCCAGCTCCAGCTTCTTCGGCATGGTGCTGGGGGCGTCGCTGTCGGGCATGCTGGCCGATCGTTTCGGGCGCAAACCGGTGTTCCAATGGAGCATCGTGTTGTGGGGCATTGCCAGCTACCTGTGCTCCACCGCCCAAGACGTGGAGACATTGACGTTGTTTCGCATCCTGCTGGGCATCGGCATGGGCATGGAGTTTCCGATTGCCCAGTCGATGCTCTCGGAGCTGATCCCGGCCAAGCGTCGAGGGCGCTACATCGCCTTGATGGACGGCTTCTGGCCGCTGGGTTTCGTGGCGGCGGGGGTGCTCTCGTATTTCCTGCTGCCGGTGATCGGCTGGCGCGACATCTTCCTGGTGCTGGCGGTGCCGGCGGTGTTTGTCCTGGCGATTCGCTTCTTCATTCCCGAGTCGCCGCGCTGGTTGGAGCAGGCCGGTCGGGGGGACGAAGCGGACGCGGTGCTCAAGCGTATTGAAGACAAGGTCCGGGCCTCGCTGGGACGGCGCGACCTGCCGGAGCCGATCCGCCTGCCCAGGGTCGAGAGTGTGCCGGGCAATTTCTTTTCGGCCCTGGCGCAAATCTGGTCGCCGCTGTATCGCCAGCGCACGATGATGATCTGGAGCGTCTGGTTCTTTGCCTTGCTCGGTTTCTATGGCCTGACGTCCTGGCTCAGCGCGTTGTTGCAGCAGTCGGGGTTCGCCGTGACCCAGTCGGTGTATTACACCGTGCTGATTTCCCTGGGCGGGATTCCCGGCTTCCTGATGGCGGCCTGGCTGGTGGAGCGTTGGGGGCGTAAGCCGGTGTGCATCATCACGTTGCTGGGCGGCGGGGTGATGGCGTTTCTGTATGGGCAGAGCGCGGTGTTTGGCGGCAACGTCGGCTTGTTGATCGGCACCGGGCTGCTGATGCAGTTTTTCCTGTTTGGCATGTGGGCGGTGCTCTACACCTACACGCCGGAGCTGTACCCCACCTCGGCCCGGGCCACCGGCTCGGGCTTTGCTTCGGCGGTAGGTCGTATCGGTTCGCTGCTTGGCCCATTGGTGACCGGCCTGGTGTTTCCCATCACCGGCCAGGGCGGTGTGTTCGCCCTGGGCGCGCTGTGCTTCGCCGTGGCGGCGGGGGTGGTCTGGTTGTTCGGGATGGAGACGCGGGGCAAGACACTGGAGGAGTTGAGCGAAGCGCCCGTCGCCGACTAAACACCTTCCTCTGTGGGAGCGAGCTTGCTCGCGATAGCGGTCCGGCATCCAACATCGCTGTCGACTGATACACCGCCATCGCGAGCAAGCTCGCTTCCACAATTGAATCTGCGTCCAACCGGGGATGTGCAGGCGATCAAAAACCTGTGGAAGCGAGCTTGCTCCCACAGGGTTGATTGTCGGCTTTAGGGTTTTACTAGTCGCGCATCCAGGCTGTTCTGCGCCAGGCGTTTGGCCTGGTCTTGGGTCATGCCCAGGTGGGTGTGCAGGGCGTGGAAGTTCTCGGTGACGTAGCCGCCGAAGTACGCCGGGTCATCGGAATTCACCGTCACCTTCACGCCGCGCTCGAGCATGTCGAGGATGTTGTGCTGCGACATGTCGTCGAACACGCACAGCTTGGTGTTGGACAGCGGGCAGACGGTCAATGGAATCTGCTCGTCGATGATCCGCTGCATCAGCCGCTCATCTTCGATGGCCCGCACGCCATGGTCGATGCGCTGGATCTTCAGCAGGTCGAGGGCTTCCCAGATGTACTCGGGCGGACCTTCTTCGCCGGCGTGGGCGACGGTCAGGAAGCCTTCGTTGCGTGCGCGGTCGAACACGCGCTGGAACTTGCTCGGTGGATGGCCCATTTCCGAACTGTCCAGGCCCACGGCCACGAAGGCCTCGCGGAATGGCAGCGCTTGATCGAGGGTTTTCTCGGCTTGTTCTTCGCTCAGGTGGCGCAGGAAGCTCAGGATCAGGCCGCTGGTGATGCCCAGTTGCTGCTCGCCGTCCTTGAGGGCGGCGGCGATGCCGTTGAGCACCACTTCGAACGGGATGCCACGGTCGGTGTGGGTCTGCGGGTCGAAGAACGGTTCGGTGTGGATCACGTTCTGCGCCTTGCACCGCAACAGGTAGGCCCAGGTCAGGTCGTAGAAATCCTGGGACGTGCGCAGCACATCGGCGCCCTGGTAATACAGGTCGAGGAATTCCTGCAGGTTGTTGAAGGCATAGGCCTTGCGCAGGGTGTCGACGTCATTCCACGGCAGGGCGATCTTGTTGCGTTCGGCCAGGGCGAACAGCAGCTCGGGCTCCAGCGAGCCTTCCAGGTGCAGGTGCAGTTCAGCCTTGGGCAGGGCGTTCAGCCAGTCGTACATGGTCTTTTCTCATCAGCGAATCGATGGCGGGCATTCTACAGGGGGCTGGCCGTCCTGTCGGGTAAAACCTGACCGGCTGATCCACTACACGGCGTGGGGCTCCCGGCGGTAAGCATAGGTGTCGGCGAAGCGCGAGAGCAGGAATTGTGCGCAGGTGGTGGTCGGGTACTTTGGCGGGTGGGCGTCATCCTGGCAACCGGGCAGGCATTGGATCAGCGTGTCGGGGTGTGGCTCGGCGAAGAACGGCATCGAATAGCGGTCCACTCCCAGTGGGCTGATCACCCGATGCGGCGTAGACAGGTACCGGTCGTTACTCCAGCGCGCCATCATGTCGCCGAGGTTGACCACGAAGGTGCCGTCGATGGGCGGCGCGTCGACCCACTGGCCGTTGACGTTGCGTACTTGCAGGCCGCCGGCGGCGTCCTGGTAGAGCAGGGTGATGCAGCCGTAGTCGGTATGTGCCCCGGCACCTTGCTGTTCGGCGCAACTGGCGGTGTCGCGGGGCGGGTAGTGGATCAGGCGCAGCACGCTTACCGGCTCGTTGAAACGCGTGTCGAAAAAGTCCCGCTCGATGCCCAGGGCCAGGGTCATGGCCCGCAGCAGGGTTTGCGCAAGCGCCTGCATGTCGCGGTAATGCTGCTCCATCAAGGTTTCCCAGCCGTTCAGATCAGGGTGCCGGTTGGGGCCGCGCAGGGGTTTTTCCGCCAGCACCTCGGGGTGATCGGCCGGCAAGTGCAGGCCCATGTCGAAGGTTTCCTTCAGGTCGCTGGGCTTGGTCGGGTCCAGCTGTTCGGTGGCGACGGCGCCGTAACCACGATGGTGGCGGGTCTGGGTGATGTCGATCTTGAGTTTTTCTTCGACGGGCAGGGCGAAGAAGCGTTGGGCATTGCCCAGCACCTCGGCGATGCGCGCCGGGCTGATGGGATGGCCCTTGATGTAGAAAAAGCCCCACTGGCGGCAGGCGCGGTCGATGTGCCCGGCGACGGCTTGCCAGGCGTCGGGCTCATCGCCGTAGAGCGGGCTGATGTCGATGATGGGCAGGCTGTTCATGCGGCTTTCCTGAATTTGGACGCGGACCCATGTGGGAGCGAGCTTGCTCGCGATAGCGATTTATCTGTCGACATCGATGGTGAAGGTCAGTCCGCTATCGCGAGCAAGCTCGCTCCCACAGGGTTATGTGTTTGGCCTGAGGATTACTTCGGAATCTCAGCTTTCATGCCTTCGACGTAATAATTCATCGACGCCAGTTCCGCATTGGTGGCGCTCGCGCCGGCGGGGATTTTCTCGACGCCGGCCTGGTCCTTGATCGGGCCGGTGAACGGGTGGAAGGCGCCACTCTCGATGTCGGCGATGATCTGCTCGGCTTCGCCCTTGACGGCTGCTGGCACCAGGTCGCTGATCGGTAGTTTCACCGTGCCTTCCTTCAGGCCGCCCCAGTAGTCCTGGGATTTCCAGCTGTGGTCGATCACACTCTGGGTCGCCTGGATGTAATGCGGGCCCCAGTCGTTGACGATGGACGTCAGCACCGCCTTGGGACCGAAGTGAGCCATGTCCGAAGCGTAGCCCACCGCATAGACGCCGCGTCGCTCGGCGGCCTGGATCGGCGCCGGGCTGTCGGTGTGCTGGAACACCACGTCCACGCCTTGGTCGATCAGTGCGTTGGCGGCGTCGGCTTCCTTGCCCGGGTCGAACCAGGAATTGACCCACACCACCTTGATCTCGGTGCCGGGGTTGTATTTGTTCAGGGCCAGTTGGATGGCGTTGATGTCGCGGATGACTTCCGGGATCGGGAAGGAGGCGACGTAGCCGATCTTCTTGGTCTTGGTCATCTTGGCCGCGAGGAAGCCGCCGACGTAGCGGCCTTCGTAGGTGCGTGCCAGGTACGTGCCCAGGTTCTTGTCCTGTTTGTAGCCAGTGGCGTGTTCGAAGATCACCTTGGGAAATTGCTTGGCGACCTTGAGCGTCGGGTTCATGTAGCCGAAGGAGGTGGTGAAGATCAGGTCGTATTTGTCCTTGGCCATGTTGCGGATCACCCGCTCGGCGTCGGCCCCCTCCGGCACGTTTTCCACGTAATGGGTGGTGATCTGCTCACCGAATTTCGCCGCCAGCTCCTTGCGCCCTTGTTCATGCTGATAGGTCCAGCCGTGGTCGCCGATCGGGCCGATATAGACGAAGCCGACCTTCAGCGGGTCGGCGGCACTGGCATTCAGGCCGGCGCCCAGGCCGACGGCTGCGACGACGGCGCAAAGCAACTGCTTCAAGGGGCGTTTGTGCATGAACTCGAACTCCGTTTTGTTGTGAGGTTGGCTGTGCAGCACCAATGCAAAATGCTGACCAACAAGACAACTAATGTTCGGCATCTTGATGCCGCCATCGCGGGCAAGCCTTGCTCCCACAAGTGCAACGCCAAACCATGTGGAATCAGACCTTGCCCCAACAGATGGGCAGCACAACCTCATGGGAAGGCAAGCTTGCTTCACAAGTGCGACGCAATACCTGTGGGAGCAAGGCTTGCCCGCGATGAGGCCTTTGAGAACAATAAAGGTGCACTCTGCCTGCAAGCGCCACCCCCTGGTGCATCACACCGAACGAAACGTTCGCGTCCCCCCATAGTCAGTAGCTCATGACCCCGCCCACGGTGACAGGCCCGCGATGCTCACTTTAATCAAGCAAGAAAAACTGCTGTTGCTGGCGCTGGTCGCCGCGTGTATCGCCTATCCGCTGGAGCACTGGCTGTTGGGCAGCGGGCAGATCGTCGCGTTGCTGGGTGGGTTGGTCCTGATCGGTTTCATCGTCGCGGCCTCCATGCGTGTGGCCCATCACGCCGAACTGCTCGCGGAAAAAGTCGGTGATCCTTACGGCACCATGATCCTGACCCTGTCGGCGGTGCTGGTGGAGGTGGTGATCCTGGCGATCATGATGAGCAACGAAGCGTCGCCGACCCTGGTGCGGGACACGATCTACTCGGCGGTGATGCTCGACATCAACGGCATTCTCGGGCTCGCGGCGCTGATGGGCGGGATCAAGCATGGCGAGCAGGCTTACAACGACGATTCGGCGCGCACCTACAGCGTCATGATTCTCACCGCCATGGGGGTGTCGATGGTGGTACCGGAGTTCATTCCCCGCGAGAGCTGGAAAATGTATTCGGCATTTACCATCGGCGCGATGATCGTGTTGTACACCCTGTTCCTGCGCATGCAGGTCGGGCCTCACAGTTACTTCTTCAGTTACAGCTATCCGGAAAAACGCCGCAAGAAAGAGCCGGTGGAAAACGAGCCGAAACCCATCAGCCTGACGTTCTCCATCAGTGCGCTGGTGTTTGGCGTGGTGGTGATCGGGGCGCTGGCTGAAGTCATGTCCAAGGCCATCGACCTGGGCCTGGAAGGCTCGGGCGCGCCGCCAGTGGTCACGGCGATTCTGGTGGCCGCGATCTCCGCCGCGCCGGAAATCCTCACCGCCCTGCGCGCCGCTCTGGCCAATCGCATGCAATCGGTGGTGAACATCGCGCTGGGCGCTTCGCTGTCCACCGTGATCCTCACCGTGCCGGTGATGGAAGCCATGGCCCTCTACACCGGCCAGCCCTTCGAGATGGCGATGACTCCGGTGCAGACGGTGATGATCTTCATCACCCTGATCGTCAGCGCGATCAACCTTAACGATGGTGAAACCAATGCCATTGAAGGCATGACCCACTTTGTGTTGTTCGCGACGTTTATCATGTTGTCGCTGTTGGGCCTCTAGAAGAATCGCGGGCAAGCCTTGCTCCCACAGTGAAGGGTGGGTGTTTATGCAGGCAGCCTCGCCGCGAGCCTGTGGGAGCAAGGCTTGCCCGCGATGGCGTCCGGTCAGGTGCCGGCGATCAATTCCCGCGCCGCCTGGCTGTGATCGGCAATCAGGCCCTTCAAGTCCAACCCCTCGACCTGCCCGTCGATCACTCGCCATTGCCCGCCGATCATCACCCGATCCGCCCGGTCCGCGCCGCACAGCAGCAGGGCCGAGACCGGGTCGTGGCTGCCGGAGAAGCGCAGCTCATCGAGCTTGAACAGCGCCAGGTCGGCCTGCTTGCCCACCGCCAATTCGCCAATATCGCTGCGCCCGAGCAGTTGCGCCGAGCCCCGGGTTGCCCAGCCCAGTACGCGCGCTGGCGTGATCGCTGGCGCGCCGTAGCGCAGGCGCTGGATGTACAGCGCCTGACGGGTTTCGAGGATCATGTTCGAGGCATCGTTGGACGCCGAACCGTCTACGCCCAAGCCCACGGGAGCGCCGGCGGCAGTCAGTTCCAGGGTCGGGCAAATGCCCGAGGCCAGGCGCATGTTCGAGCTTGGGCAGTGACAGATGCCGGTGCCGGCGGCGCCGAGTCGGGCGATTTCATCCGGGTTGAAATGAATACCGTGGGCCAGCCAGGTACGTGGGCCGAGCCAGCCGACGCTGTCCAGGTAATCCACGGTGCGCAGGCCGAAACGTTGCAGGCAGAACGCTTCTTCATCGAGGGTTTCGGCCAGGTGCGTGTGCAAGCGTACGTCGAGTTTCTCCGCCAGTTCGGCACTGGCGCTCATGATCTGGGGCGTGACCGAAAACGGCGAGCAGGGCGCCAGGGCAATCTGGATCTGCGCGCCGTCGCCGCGTTCGTGGTACTCGGCGATCAAGCGCTGGCTGTCGGCGAGAATCACCTCGCCCTGCTGCACGGTCTGCTGCGGCGGCAAACCACCGTCGGCCTCACCCAGGCTCATAGAGCCGCGAGTCAGCATCGCGCGCATGCCCAGTTCACGGACACTTTGCACTTGTACGTCGATGGCCTGTTCCAAGCCCTGGGGAAACAGGTAATGGTGGTCGGCCGCCGTGGTGCAGCCCGACAGCAGCAACTCGGCCAAGGCCACTTTGCTCGCCAGGGCGAGTTTTTCCGGGGTCAGCCGCGCCCACACCGGGTAGAGGGTCTTCAGCCACGGGAACAACGGCTGGTTTACCACCGGCGCCCAGGCGCGGGTCAGGGTCTGGTAGAAGTGATGATGGGTGTTGATCAACCCCGGCAGGATCACATGCTCGCGGGCGTCGAAGATGTGGTCGCAGGGTAGGGCGGGTTGCTGGCCGGCGCTCAGCAGCTCGACGATCACACCGTCCTGCAGGACGAGACCGCCACGGGCATCGAGGTCGTTGGCAGTGAAAATGGCGAGGGGGTTTTTTAACCAGGTACGGGTCGCAGGCATGGTGGCCGGCTCCTCTGAAAGTGGGTTCAGGTTAGCCAGCTCAGTGATGCCCTGTCTGCTGATCCAGGGTCGCCCGTTGGATAGGGCGAGGTGCGGAGTTTACTCAGGTTATGTTGCAGTTTTCCAGAGTCCGCCGAGATCAAAAATGTGGGAGCGAGCTTGCTCGCGATAGCGGTGGGTCAGTCAATACAAATATTGAATGTCAGTCCGCTATCGCGAGCAAGCTCGCTTCCACAGGGTTATTGGTGTTTCACAGGGTATCGGGGTGTTTACCAGGGAATTGTCTCGCCTTTGTAGTTGACGAAGTGATGCCCACCCTTGCCGGCGAAGGCATTGACCTGATCAATCAAGCCACGGGTGCTGGTCTCGACATCGATTTCCGCGCCTTCACCGCCCATGTCGGTCTTCACCCAGCCCGGGTGCAGCGACAGCACGGTCAATGACTGCTCGCCCAACTGGCTGACAAAGCTGTTGGTCATTGAGTTGAGCGCCGCCTTGCTGGCCTTGTACAGCGCCAGTTCCGGCGCGTCGGGCATGGTCACGCTGCCCAGCACCGAACTCATGAACGCCAGCACGCCGCTGCCGTCGCGGATCTGGCCGACGAAGCGTTGGGCCAGGTTGATCGGGGCCACGGCATTGGTGAAGAACAACTGGCCGACTTCCGCCAGCGTCGCGCCGCCCGGGTTCTGGTTGTCCGGGCCTTTGACGCCGGCGTTGACGAACAGCAGGTCGAAGGTCTCGCCCTTGAGCTGTTGGCTCAGGGCGATGACGGCTTGCTGATCGTCCATGTCGAGCTTTTCGATTCGCACCGGGCCCAGTGCCTTCAACGCTTCTGCGTTCTGCGGGTTGCGCACGGTGGCGGTCACGTTCCAGCCATCGCTGAGCAGCGTCTTCACCAGGCCGAGGCCCAGGCCCCGGGAGGCGCCGATGATCAATGCGTTTCTTGCCGAAGTCATGAGGGGCATCCTTGAAAGAAAAAGGTCACGGGTTCAATGGACAACGTTGCCCGAGCCGTTGTTTCAGCTCGTGACGCAACGCGTCGAGTTCGGTCATGCGGGTTTCGATCAGGTTCAGCTTGTCTTGCAGCAATTGCGCTACGGCGCAGTCAGGATCCTGCGCCTGCCACAGGGCGGCGACGCTGTTGCCGATTTCGCTCAGGGTAAAGCCCAGGCGCTGGGCCGTCTTGATGTAGAGCACCAGTTGCACCATATCGGCGGGGTAGTGGCGATAGCCGTTGGCGCTGCGCTGCGCTGCGATCAGGCCCCGCTGTTCGTAGAAACGCAGGGTGTCTCGACTGACGGCGCAGGCCTGGGCTAATTCACCGATGCGCATTGTGGAACTCCAGAAGACTTGACCTTGGAGCATACCCCAGGCTTTAGCCTCTTCGCTCCCCCAATTATCTGGAGCAAAGGTATGTGGACTTCAATGCAATATCGCCGGGTGGTGCGCGGCAGCGCCTGGTACGACCTGATCGTGTCGGCCGCGCTGGCTACGCCGTGGAGCTTTGCGGCGCTGCATGGTGTGTTGATGAGCATGACTCAGCTATTTGACCTGCCTGGAGAACTGCCGCCATTTGCGCCGGCGCATCTGCTGATGGTGAATTTGCTGGGCTCGATTGTCTGCGTGTGGGCGGTGCTGCGAATTCGGGATCCGCAGCCGCTGTATGGGCGCTATGACGCGGTGGGGCGGTTTTTGTTTGCGACCTGGATGCTGTATGCATTGCTTCATGGGGCCAATGCGGTGTTGTGGGTTTTCCTGTTTTTCGAGGTGGTATGGGGGCTGGTTCAGGTGTTGCCTGTTCGGGCCTCATCGCGGGCAAGCCTTGCTCCCACAGGTCACTGAAAGTCTGTGGGGCTCATGAGCATCTGTGGGACTCATGAAAATCTGTGGGAGCAAGGCTTGCCCGCGATAGGTACGCCGCGGTCTATCTCAATGCCCCGCCTGCCAAGGCTGCCCCAGCGATACCGGCGCATACAACCGGGTGCGCACGGCATCCCGGGACAGCAGCACCAGCACCACAATGGTCGCGGCATACGGCAGCATCGCCAGCAGGCTCGATGGAATCGCCAGCCCCAACCCCTGGGCCACCAGGTGCAGGATGCTGGCGAGGCCGAACAGGTAGGCGCCCAGTAGCAGGCGCCACACCCGCCAACTGGCGAATACCACCAGCGCCAGGGCGATCCAGCCTCGGCCGGCGCTCATGTTCTCGGCCCACATTGGCGTGTAGGCCAGCGACAGATAGGCGCCGGCCAACCCGGCCATGGCGCCGCCAAACAGCACCGCCAGGGTCCGCACCCGCAACACCGGCAGGCCCATGGCGCTGGCGGCATCGGGGTTCTCGCCGACGGCCTGGATGATCAATCCGGCGCGGCTTTTCATGATCACCCACGCCACCAGAGCAAACAGCGCGAAGGACAGGTAAACCAGCAGATCCTGGGCAAACAGCATCCGCCCGAACAACGGGATGTCACTCAGGTAGGGAATGGCCAGCGGTTCGAAACCCGCCAACGGTTTGCCGACCCAGGCCGCCCCGACAAAGCTCGACAGGCCCACGCCGAAAATCGTCAGCGCCAGCCCGGTGGCCACCTGATTGGCGTTGAACACCAGTGCCACCAGCGCGAACAATGCCGACAACAGCATCCCGGCGGCCATCGCCAGCAGCACGCCGAGCCAGAGGTTGCCGCTGTTGAACGCGACGATAAAACCGATCACCGCGCCGAACAGCATCATGCCTTCCTGGCCCAGGTTGAGGACGCCGCTTTTTTCGCAGACCAATTCACCCAGGGCCACCAGCAGCAGTGGTGTGCCGCAGCGGACCATGGCGTAGAAAATATTGCTCAACAGATCGATGTCCATCACAGGGCTCCTGCCTGTACCGCAGTGGTTCGGGCGCGCCGGGTCCAGCGCAGGTTCAGGCGTGGCCGGTAGAGGATCAGCACGTCGCAGGCCAACAGGAAAAACAGCATCATCCCTTGGAACAATTGGGTGATCGCCTGGGGCAGGTTCAAGGACATCTGCGCGCTCTCGCCGCCGATATACAGCAAGGCCATCAACAAGCTGGCAAACAGAATGCCGATGGGATTGAGACGCCCGAGGAACGCCACGGTAATCGCCGCATAGCCGTAGCCCGGCGACACCTGCGGCACCAGTTGGCCGATCGGCCCGGTCACTTCGCAAACCCCGGCCAGCCCGGCCAGCGCGCCGCTGATCAACAGCGCCAGCCATACCAGCGGCTTCTGACGAAAGCCGGCGAAACCGGCGGCGCGGGCGTCGAGGCCCAGCACCTTGATCTGAAAGCCGACGAAGCTTTTCTGCAGCAACACCCACACCGCCACCAGCGCCAGCAGGGCGAAATACAGTCCGGCATGGATGCGACCGTCCTCCAGCAGCAACGGCAGGCGACTGGCCTCGCCGAACATCGCCGACTCCGGGAAGTTGAAGCCCGCCGGATCTTTCAACGGCCCGTGAACGCAAAACAGCAGCAGGTTCAGGGCGATGTAATTGAGCATGATGCTGGTCAGGATCTCGTTGGCATTGAAACGCGTGCGCAGCCACGCCGTGAGTCCGGCCCAGGCCGCCCCGGCCAGGGTGCCGGTCAGCAGGATCAACACCAATGCCCAGCGGCTTTGCACGCCGATGATGTTCACGGCCAAGGCGCTGCCGGCCAGGGCACCCAGCAGCAGTTGGCCTTCGGCGCCGATGTTCCAGATTCGCGCCTGATAAGCGACTGCCAGGCCGAGGGCGCACAACAGGATCGGCAAGGTCTTGACCAGCCATTCGGACACGCCGTACAGGTCGCTGATCGGGGCGATCAACAGGGTGTACAGCGTTTGCACCGGGTCATGTCCCAGGGCGATAAACAGCAGCGAGCCACAGCCCAGGGTCAACACGGCGGCCAATAGCGGCGAGCACCAGAGCATCAGGCGCGATTGCTGGCCGCGGGGTTCGAGAGAAAGCAGCATGTAAAACTCCGTTAAACCGGCGCGAGAGCATGGGATTGAGGGGCGTCGAACTGGCCGGCCATCCAGCCGCCGACGTCACTGAGGCGGGTCTCGACCGTGGGTCGCAAGGCCGACAGGCGCCCGCCGCACAAGGCACCGAGGCGGTCGCTGATCTGGAACAGTTCGTCGAGGTCTTCGGAGACCACCAGAATCGCCGCGCCCGCATCGCGCAGGGCGATCAGAGCGCGATGGATGGTCGCCGCCGCCCCGACGTCCACGCCCCAGGTCGGGTGCGCGGCCACCAGCAGTTTTGGCTGTTGAAGGATTTCCCGGCCAAGAATGAATTTCTGCAAGTTGCCCCCCGAAAGACTGCGTGCCGGAGTTCGGGTGTCGGGTGTTTTCACGCCAAAGCGGCGGATGATTTCCTCGGCCAGGTGTTCGACCTGACGGCGTCGAATCAGCCCATGGCTGACCAGGCCCTGTTGGAAAGCGCTGAGCAAGGCGTTATCCACCAGGCTCAATTGCGGCACGGCGCCGTGGCCCAGGCGTTCGGCGGGGACGAATGCCAGGCCGAGCCGACGCCGGGCATCGGGGCGCAGGTGCGCGACGGGTTGCCCGTCGAATCGGATCGTTTCGCCTTGCTGGCGGGCAAGCGGAGTTTCTCCGCTGAGCAACGCCAACCATTCGTCCTGGCCGTTGCCCGCCACCCCGGCGATGCCGACGATTTCGCCGCTGCAAACCTCAAGGTCAATGTCCCGCAACGAACAGCCGAACGGGTCCGGGTTGTGCCAGGACAGCTTGTTGATGTGCAGGAAGGCTTTGTCTGCGCTGACCTTTGGGTAGTCCGTGATCAGTCCGGCGGCTTCACCAACCATCAATTGCGCCAACTCCCGGTCCGAGCAGTGCGCCGGGATGCAATGCCCCGAAACCCGTCCGCCGCGCAGCACCGTGGCGCTGTGGCACAACGCGCGCACTTCTCCGAGCTTGTGGCTGATGAACAAGATGCTGCACCCCTCGCTCGCCAGGCGGCGCAGGGTCACAAACAGTTCTTCGGCTTCCGCGGGCGTGAGCACCGAGGTCGGCTCATCAAGAATCAATAGCCGAATGTCCTGCATCAGGCAGCGAATGATCTCTACCCGCTGGCGCTCGCCAATCGACAGGCTGTGGACCAGCCGCTGCGGTTCCAACGCCATGCCGTAGCGCTGGGAAACGTCGCGGATCCGAGATTCCAGCTGTGCTGGCGAATCGGCTGTCGCGCCCATCGCCAAGGCAATGTTCTGCGCAACGGTAAGGGTTTCGAACAGCGAGAAATGCTGGAACACCATGCCGATCCCCAGGCTGCGAGCCTGGGCCGGGTTACGCAGGTTGACGCGCTGGCCTTGCCAGATCACTTCACCCGAATCGGCAGCAGTAACGCCGTAGATAATCTTCATCAGGGTGCTTTTACCCGCACCGTTTTCGCCGAGCAGGGCGCGGATCTCGCCGGGCTGAATGCTCAGGTCGATGGCGTCGTTGGCCAGGCAACCAGGGTAGCGTTTGCTGATCTTGCGCAATTGCAGGCGCGCGGTGGAGTCGGGGTTGGACATGACAGGCTCGGGCCGATGGACAGGAATGCCTGTGGATAAAGCAATTTCCTGGCCATAAGGTCAGGAAATCGCCTTGGGTCTGGCGCTAGGGCCCTTGCATAGGGGCTAGGCAACTGCGATTGGAAAATTCTGCACCGGGTTGGAGCGCGCAAGTTTTACGCAGGCATAGGTTTGCCCTGAAATGGGTGGTTAAAAATTGAACAAGCGGCCGCGAGCCATGATCTTGTTGGGGCGGGAGGAGCCATGAACGGGTTATCCACAGGTTGCTCCACAGTTATTGTGCGCAAGCCGAAAACTCGGGCATAAGCACTGCGGGGCTTTCTTCTAAAGGTGATAACCCTGTGCAAGCGTTTGTTTTACGGATGGATTTGTTGGATGGGCAGGGCTTTGGACAAAAAATGAACAACCCTCTGAAACCCGCATGACAGAAGGGTTACAGAGGGATGTGCTCAGGTTATCCACAGTCGGGTGCACAGTGGATGTGGGCAAGTTGAACGATTGCGCGATGCCCTGAAAGGTTGCGAACCTCAACGCTCCAACAGGATCCGTCCACGGCTCAGGCCGGCCAGTTGCCTTTGCAAGATTTCGATGTGGGCTTCACCCACGGCCAATTGCAGGTCCACGCCATTGGCGGTGAAGTGTTCTTCATTCACCAGCCCGCCGCACTCGGCGACGCGCAGTTTCACCAGGGGCAGTTCGGCGAATCCGCAGCTACAGTGCAGCGGCACGCGGCTGATCAATTCGATTTTTTCGGCGTTTTGCAGGCATTTGTTCGCGCCGCCGCCATAAGCTCGGGCGAGCCCGCCGGTGCCCAGTTGAATTCCGCCGTACCAGCGAATCACCAGCACCACGACTTGATCGCAGGCCTGGGCTTCGATCGCGGCCAGGATCGGCCGCCCAGCGGTGCCACCTGGCTCGCCATCGTCGTTGCTGCGGTATTGGTCACCGAGTTTCCAGGCCCAGCAATTGTGCGTGGCATCCAGGTCGCTGTGTTGCTCAATGAACGCTTGGGCATCGGCGGGGCTGGTGATGGGCGCGGCGAAGGTGATGAAGCGGCTTTTGCGAATTTCTTCGCGGTACTCGCAAAAACCGGCAAGGGTAAAGGGCATGGCGATCTTAAAGAGTGGGTGTCAGGCCGCAGCCCTTGAGAATGATGCGGATGAGATTGTCACCCGCGTCGATCATGTCTTGCTTGGTCAACTTGCTGCGACCGGTCACGCGACAGATCTGGGTGGCGAAGTCGGCGTAATGCTGGGTGCTGCCCCACAACAGGAAAATAAGGTGCACCGGGTCGATCGGGTCCATCTTGCCGGCGTCGATCCAGGCCTGGAACACGGCCGCCCGGCCATTGAACCAGGCGCGATAATCCTGGTTGAAGTACTCGGTCAGGCATTCGCCACCGCTGATCACTTCCATGGCAAACAACCGCGATGCCTGGGGTTGGCGACGAGAGAACTCCATTTTGGCGCGGATGTAGCGGCTCAAGGCTTCGGCTGGATCATCCTCGGCGGTGAGGGTATTGAAGGTGCTGTCCCACAATTCGATGATGTTGCTCAGCACCGCTACGTACAAGCCGAGTTTATTGGTGAAGTAATAATGCAGGTTCGCCTTGGGCAGCCCGGCCTTGAGGGCGATGGCGTTCATACTGGTGCCTTTGAACCCGTGGCGAGCGAATTCATCTTCGGCGGCCTTGAGGATCGTCTCTTCGTTCTTTTGACGAATGCGACTGGTGGGCTTGCCACTGTGGGCAGGGACTTCAAAGGTCATGGGCGTTTCCGGGCTGGGTCTGTGGGGCAAGCAACTGCGTTGATAGCGCACCGGCATCGATCCGACAAGTGCCATCACACTAAAAGCCAGCTAAACACCTGTGGGAGCGAGCTTGCTCGCGATAGCGGTTAGTCAGTCAGCGGTGATGTGGATGACCTATCGCCATCGCGAGCAAGGGGCGGAGGAGCTCAGCGGGTTGCCGCCAGGCTCTCGAGAAAACTCTCCAGCACCAGGTGAGGCCGGCGGCCCTTGCGCGTGACCGACGCCAGGCTCAGGTCATAGAACCGTGCCGCAGGTTTCAAGGCCCGCAACCGACCTTGCTGGACCCAGAGGCTGGCGTAGTGATCGGGGAGGTAACCGATGTAGCGCCCGGTGAGAATCAGGAACGCCATGCCTTCGCGGTCCGATGCACTGGCGGTGCAATTGAGCGCCTGGTAGTGGGCCTGGATCTCGGCCGGCAGGCGGAACGTGGGGGCGATGGCATCCTGGCTGTTGAGGCGAGCGTCTTCAAGCTGTTGGTCATCGACATAAAACAGCGGATGCCCGACCGCGCAGTACAGCAGCGATCGTTCACTGTACAGCGGTTGATATTCCAGCCCGGACAGCGCGCTGGCCTGGGGAACCACGCCGACATGCAAGCGCCCGTCGAGCACGCCTTGCTCGACTTCGTTGGGGGCGATCATGCGAATCTGGATCTGCACGTCGGGCCCGCGTTCTTTCAATTGCGCCAGGGCGTGGGTAATGCGCATGTGTGGCAGGGTGACCAGGTTGTCGGTCAGGCCGATGGTCAACTCTCCGCGCAAATGCTGGTGCAGGCCGTTGACCTCGGTGCGAAAGCTTTCCAGCGCGCTCAATAACTGCAACGCCGACTGGTACACCTCGCGTCCTTCTTCGGTCAGGGAAAAGCCCGCGCGCCCGCGCTGGCACAGACGCAAACCGAGGCGTTGTTCGAGGTCGCTCATCTGCTGGCTGATGGCCGAGCGGCCGATGCCCAGCACGGTTTCCGCCGCGGAGAACCCACCACATTCCACTACGCTGCGAAAAATGCGCAGCAGACGGATATCAAAGTCGCTGACCTGGGCCAGTGGATCGGGACGACGAGTGCTCATAGTTTAGTGATCCACCGACTGAAGGTTACAAAAGTTGGATTTCACCGACTTTATCGCCGTGGCAACTTAGCTGCAAGAACGCTTTCGATCCCCTGTCGCTTATGACCTGCGAGGTTTTGTCGATGAACATGCCCGAACACGCTGCCGGTTCCCTGGCCAGCCAGCTCAAGCTTGATGCTCACTGGATGCCTTACACCGCCAACCGCAATTTCCAGCGCGATCCACGCCTGATCGTCGCGGCCGAAGGCAGTTGGTTGGTGGACGACAAGGGTCGCAAGGTGTACGACTCGCTGTCGGGCCTGTGGACCTGCGGCGCCGGGCACACCCGCAAGGAAATCCAGGAAGCGGTCGCCAAGCAACTGGGCACCCTCGATTACTCGCCGGGCTTCCAGTACGGTCATCCGCTGTCCTTCCAGTTGGCAGAAAAAATCACCAGCCTGACCCCGGGCAATCTCAATCATGTGTTCTTTACCGATTCCGGCTCCGAGTGCGCCGACACCGCGGTGAAGATGGTCCGTGCCTACTGGCGTCTCAAGGGCCAGGCGACCAAGACCAAGATGATTGGGCGTGCCCGTGGTTATCACGGCGTGAACATCGCCGGCACCAGCCTCGGCGGTGTCAGCGGCAACCGCAAGCTGTTCGGCCAGGCGATGATGGATGTCGATCACTTGCCCCACACCTTGCTGGCCAGCAACGCTTATTCCCGTGGCATGCCGAAAGAGGGTGGCATCGCCCTGGCCGATGAGTTGCTGAAGCTGATCGAGCTGCATGATGCGTCCAACATCGCCGCAGTGTTCGTCGAACCGATGGCGGGGTCGGCCGGCGTGCTGGTGCCGCCTGAGGGTTACCTCAAGCGCCTGCGGGAAATCTGCGACCAGCACAGCATTCTCTTGGTGTTCGACGAAGTGATTACCGGTTTCGGCCGCACGGGTTCGATGTTCGGTGCCGACAGTTTTGGCGTGACGCCGGACCTGATGTGCATCGCCAAGCAAGTTACCAATGGCGCGATCCCCATGGGCGCGGTGATTGCCAGCAGCGAGATCTACCAGACCTTCATGAACCAGCCGACGCCTGAGTACGCAGTGGAGTTCCCCCACGGCTACACCTACTCGGCGCACCCGGTGGCCTGTGCGGCCGGCTTGGCAGCGCTGGACCTGCTGCAGAAGGAAAACCTGGTGCAGAGCGTGGCCGAGATCGCCCCGCATTTCGAGAATGCGTTGCACGGTTTGAAGGGCGCGAAGAACGTCATCGATATTCGCAACTATGGCCTGGCCGGCGCGATCCAGATCGCCGGGCGCGATGGCGATGCCATTGTGCGTCCGTTCGAGGCCGGCATGGCGTTGTGGAAAGCCGGGTTCTATGTGCGCTTCGGCGGCGACACCCTGCAGTTCGGGCCTACGTTCAACAGCAAACCGCAGGACCTGGATCGCCTGTTCGATGCGGTCGGTGAAGTGCTGAACAAGCTCGACTGACGCGTCCTTCTCTATAGCTTTCGATAGCGGGCGTCCGGTCACGGGCGCCTGTGGATAATTCTGGAGTCCCCCATGAGCCTCATCCCGCATTTGATCAATGGCGAACTGCTGAGCGACAGCGCTCGCACCGCCGATGTGTTCAACCCGTCCACTGGCCAGGCCATCCATAAGGTGCCGTTGGCTGATCGCGCGACCATCCAGCAAGCCATCGACGCTGCCAAGGCGGCTTTCCCGGCCTGGCGCAATACGCCCGCGGCCAAGCGCGCGCAGGTGATGTTTCGTTTCAAGCAATTGCTGGAGCAGAACGAGTCGCGTATTGCCCAGTTGATCAGTGAAGAACACGGCAAAACGCTGGAAGACGCAGCCGGTGAGCTCAAGCGTGGCATCGAAAACGTCGAGTTCGCCTGTGCCGCGCCGGAAATTCTGAAGGGCGAATACAGCCGTAACGTCGGCCCGAACATCGACGCCTGGTCAGACTTCCAGCCTTTGGGCGTGGTGGCAGGTATCACCCCGTTCAACTTCCCGGCGATGGTGCCGCTGTGGATGTATCCGCTGGCGATCGTCTGCGGTAACTGCTTTATTCTCAAACCGTCCGAGCGTGACCCGAGTTCGACGCTGCTGATCGCCCAGTTGTTGTTGGAAGCCGGTTTGCCCAAGGGTGTACTGAGCGTGGTGCATGGCGACAAGGCTGCGGTGGACGCACTGATCGAAGCGCCGGAAGTGAAGGCACTGAGTTTTGTCGGTTCGACGCCGATTGCCGAATACATCTATGCCGAGGGGACCCGACGTGGCAAACGCGTCCAGGCGCTGGGTGGGGCGAAGAACCATGCGGTGCTGATGCCGGATGCCGATCTGGACAACGCCGTCAGTGCGCTGATGGGCGCGGCGTACGGTTCATGTGGTGAGCGTTGCATGGCGATTTCGGTGGCGGTGTGTGTTGGCGACCAAGTGGCGGATGCGCTGGTAGCCAAGTTGGTGCCGCAGATCAAGGCGCTGAAAATCGGTGCAGGTACGTCTTGCGGGTTGGACATGGGGCCACTCGTGACGGGGCAGCATCGCGACAAAGTCAGCGGCTATATAGAAGACGGTGTGGCGGCGGGTGCTTCGCTGGTGGTCGATGGTCGTGGTTTGAGCGTGGCCGGGCATGAGGAAGGTTTCTTCCTGGGTGGCTGCCTGTTTGATCGCGTGACACCGGAGATGCGTATCTATAAGGAAGAGATCTTCGGACCGGTGCTGTGCATCGTCAGGGTCAACAGCCTGGAAGAGGCGATGCAGTTGATCAACGATCACGAGTATGGCAACGGCACTTGCATCTTTACTCGCGACGGCGAAGCGGCGCGGTTGTTCTGCGACGAGATCGAGGTCGGCATGGTGGGCGTCAACGTTCCATTGCCGGTGCCTGTGGCCTACCACAGCTTTGGCGGTTGGAAGCGTTCGCTGTTCGGCGACCTGCACGCCTATGGCCCGGACGGCGTGCGTTTCTATACCCGTCGCAAGGCGATTACCCAGCGCTGGCCGCAACGTGCCAGCCATGAGGCTTCACAGTTCGCTTTCCCTAGCTTGTAATCGGTCAGTGAAGAGGCCGGCGTCCTTGGGCGCCGGCCTCTGTGTTTATGGGGCTTTTTGGCTGATGTGACAGAATTGTGAAAATAGGTGTTGACGGCTGATTCTGGACGTCTATAATTCGCCCCACTTCCGGCGCAGTCGAAACGGAAAACTCGTTGAGATTCAATGAGTTAAGTAAGTTTCGAAGGGGTTTTGCTTCAGTTCATCGAAGCCTGGAAGGAGCAGATAGAGCAGTGTTGTTTGGCTCTATCAGCGGTTCGATCTTCTCGGTCGAAAGCGGTGAAAAAGAGGTGTTGACAGCAGCGAGTAACGTTGTAGAATTCGCCTCCCGCTAACGAGAGATCGGAAGCGCAAGTGGTTGAAGTTGATAAGGAAACTTTGAAAACTTCTAAAAATAACCGCTTGACAGATACACGGGGCGCTGTAGAATGCGCGCCTCGGTTGAGACGAAAGACTCAGCCAACCGCTCTTTAACAACTGAATCAAGCAATTCGTGTGGGTGCTTGTGGAGTCAGACTGCTAGTCAACAGATTATCAGCATCACAAGTTACTCCGCGAGAAATCAAAGATGTAACCAACGATTGCTGAGCCAAGTTTAGGGTTTTCTCAAAACCCAAAGATGTTTGAACTGAAGAGTTTGATCATGGCTCAGATTGAACGCTGGCGGCAGGCCTAACACATGCAAGTCGAGCGGTAGAGAGGTGCTTGCACCTCTTGAGAGCGGCGGACGGGTGAGTAATGCCTAGGAATCTGCCTGGTAGTGGGGGATAACGCTCGGAAACGGACGCTAATACCGCATACGTCCTACGGGAGAAAGCAGGGGACCTTCGGGCCTTGCGCTATCAGATGAGCCTAGGTCGGATTAGCTAGTTGGTGGGGTAATGGCTCACCAAGGCGACGATCCGTAACTGGTCTGAGAGGATGATCAGTCACACTGGAACTGAGACACGGTCCAGACTCCTACGGGAGGCAGCAGTGGGGAATATTGGACAATGGGCGAAAGCCTGATCCAGCCATGCCGCGTGTGTGAAGAAGGTCTTCGGATTGTAAAGCACTTTAAGTTGGGAGGAAGGGCATTAACCTAATACGTTAGTGTTTTGACGTTACCGACAGAATAAGCACCGGCTAACTCTGTGCCAGCAGCCGCGGTAATACAGAGGGTGCAAGCGTTAATCGGAATTACTGGGCGTAAAGCGCGCGTAGGTGGTTCGTTAAGTTGGATGTGAAAGCCCCGGGCTCAACCTGGGAACTGCATTCAAAACTGTCGAGCTAGAGTATGGTAGAGGGTGGTGGAATTTCCTGTGTAGCGGTGAAATGCGTAGATATAGGAAGGAACACCAGTGGCGAAGGCGACCACCTGGACTGATACTGACACTGAGGTGCGAAAGCGTGGGGAGCAAACAGGATTAGATACCCTGGTAGTCCACGCCGTAAACGATGTCAACTAGCCGTTGGGAGCCTTGAGCTCTTAGTGGCGCAGCTAACGCATTAAGTTGACCGCCTGGGGAGTACGGCCGCAAGGTTAAAACTCAAATGAATTGACGGGGGCCCGCACAAGCGGTGGAGCATGTGGTTTAATTCGAAGCAACGCGAAGAACCTTACCAGGCCTTGACATCCAATGAACTTTCCAGAGATGGATTGGTGCCTTCGGGAACATTGAGACAGGTGCTGCATGGCTGTCGTCAGCTCGTGTCGTGAGATGTTGGGTTAAGTCCCGTAACGAGCGCAACCCTTGTCCTTAGTTACCAGCACGTAATGGTGGGCACTCTAAGGAGACTGCCGGTGACAAACCGGAGGAAGGTGGGGATGACGTCAAGTCATCATGGCCCTTACGGCCTGGGCTACACACGTGCTACAATGGTCGGTACAGAGGGTTGCCAAGCCGCGAGGTGGAGCTAATCCCACAAAACCGATCGTAGTCCGGATCGCAGTCTGCAACTCGACTGCGTGAAGTCGGAATCGCTAGTAATCGCGAATCAGAATGTCGCGGTGAATACGTTCCCGGGCCTTGTACACACCGCCCGTCACACCATGGGAGTGGGTTGCACCAGAAGTAGCTAGTCTAACCTTCGGGGGGACGGTTACCACGGTGTGATTCATGACTGGGGTGAAGTCGTAACAAGGTAGCCGTAGGGGAACCTGCGGCTGGATCACCTCCTTAATCGACGACCGCAGCTGCTTCATGAGCTCCCACACGAATTGCTTGATTCATTGAAGAAGACGAAAGAAGCAGCCAAAAGGGTTGTAGCTTGGTTGGTTAGAGCGCACCCCATGCTCTGTGGTAAAGAGCAGGGTGAGGTCGGCCTTAGTAGCTCGAAATTGGGTCTGTAGCTCAGTTGGTTAGAGCGCACCCCTGATAAGGGTGAGGTCGGCAGTTCGAATCTGCCCAGACCCACCAATTTTGTGTGGGAAACGCCTGTAGAAATACGGGGCCATAGCTCAGCTGGGAGAGCGCCTGCCTTGCACGCAGGAGGTCAGCGGTTCGATCCCGCTTGGCTCCACCACTACTGCTTCGATTGTATAAAGCTTAGAAATGAGCATTCCATCGGTTCGATGGTGAATGTTGATTTCTAGTCTTTGACTAGTTCGTTCTTTAAAAATTTGGGTATGTGATAGAAAGATAGACTGAACGTTACTTTCACTGGTAACGGATCAGGCTAAGGTAAAATTTGTGAGTTGCTCTTAGAGCAAGATCGAATTTTCGGCGAATGTCGTCTTCACAGTATAACCAGATTGCTTGGGGTTATATGGTCAAGTGAAGAAGCGCATACGGTGGATGCCTTGGCAGTCAGAGGCGATGAAAGACGTGGTAGCCTGCGAAAAGCTTCGGGGAGTCGGCAAACAGACTTTGATCCGGAGATGTCTGAATGGGGGAACCCAGCCATCATAAGATGGTTATCTTGTACTGAATACATAGGTGCAAGAGGCGAACCAGGGGAACTGAAACATCTAAGTACCCTGAGGAAAAGAAATCAACCGAGATTCCCTTAGTAGTGGCGAGCGAACGGGGACTAGCCCTTAAGCTTCTTTGATTTTAGCGGAACGCTCTGGAAAGTGCGGCCATAGTGGGTGATAGCCCTGTACGCGAAAGGATCTTAGAAGTGAAATCGAGTAGGACGGAGCACGAGAAACTTTGTCTGAATATGGGGGGACCATCCTCCAAGGCTAAATACTACTGACTGACCGATAGTGAACTAGTACCGTGAGGGAAAGGCGAAAAGAACCCCGGAGAGGGGAGTGAAATAGATCCTGAAACCGTATGCGTACAAGCAGTGGGAGCCCACTTTGTTGGGTGACTGCGTACCTTTTGTATAATGGGTCAGCGACTTATTTTCAGTGGCGAGCTTAACCGAATAGGGGAGGCGTAGCGAAAGCGAGTCTTAATAGGGCGTCTAGTCGCTGGGAATAGACCCGAAACCGGGCGATCTATCCATGGGCAGGTTGAAGGTTGGGTAACACTAACTGGAGGACCGAACCGACTACCGTTGAAAAGTTAGCGGATGACCTGTGGATCGGAGTGAAAGGCTAATCAAGCTCGGAGATAGCTGGTTCTCCTCGAAAGCTATTTAGGTAGCGCCTCATGTATCACTGTAGGGGGTAGAGCACTGTTTCGGCTAGGGGGTCATCCCGACTTACCAAACCGATGCAAACTCCGAATACCTACAAGTGCCGAGCATGGGAGACACACGGCGGGTGCTAACGTCCGTCGTGAAAAGGGAAACAACCCAGACCGTCAGCTAAGGTCCCAAAGTTATGGTTAAGTGGGAAACGATGTGGGAAGGCTTAGACAGCTAGGAGGTTGGCTTAGAAGCAGCCACCCTTTAAAGAAAGCGTAATAGCTCACTAGTCGAGTCGGCCTGCGCGGAAGATGTAACGGGGCTCAAACCATACACCGAAGCTACGGGTATCACGCAAGTGATGCGGTAGAGGAGCGTTCTGTAAGCCTGTGAAGGTGAGTTGAGAAGCTTGCTGGAGGTATCAGAAGTGCGAATGCTGACATGAGTAACGACAATGGGTGTGAAAAACACCCACGCCGAAAGACCAAGGTTTCCTGCGCAACGTTAATCGACGCAGGGTTAGTCGGTCCCTAAGGCGAGGCTGAAAAGCGTAGTCGATGGAAAACAGGTTAATATTCCTGTACTTCTGGTTATTGCGATGGAGGGACGGAGAAGGCTAGGCCAGCTTGGCGTTGGTTGTCCAAGTTTAAGGTGGTAGGCTGGAATCTTAGGTAAATCCGGGATTCTAAGGCCGAGAGCTGATGACGAGTTACCCTTTGGGTGACGAAGTGGTTGATGCCATGCTTCCAAGAAAAGCTTCTAAGCTTCAGGTAACCAGGAACCGTACCCCAAACCGACACAGGTGGTTGGGTAGAGAATACCAAGGCGCTTGAGAGAACTCGGGTGAAGGAACTAGGCAAAATGGCACCGTAACTTCGGGAGAAGGTGCGCCGGTGAGGGTGAAGCACTTGCTGCGTAAGCCCACGCCGGTCGAAGATACCAGGCCGCTGCGACTGTTTATTAAAAACACAGCACTCTGCAAACACGAAAGTGGACGTATAGGGTGTGACGCCTGCCCGGTGCCGGAAGGTTAATTGATGGGGTTAGCTAACGCGAAGCTCTTGATCGAAGCCCCGGTAAACGGCGGCCGTAACTATAACGGTCCTAAGGTAGCGAAATTCCTTGTCGGGTAAGTTCCGACCTGCACGAATGGCGTAACGATGGCGGCGCTGTCTCCACCCGAGACTCAGTGAAATTGAAATCGCTGTGAAGATGCAGTGTATCCGCGGCTAGACGGAAAGACCCCGTGAACCTTTACTATAGCTTTGCACTGGACTTTGAATTTGCTTGTGTAGGATAGGTGGGAGGCTTTGAAGCGTGGACGCCAGTTCGCGTGGAGCCATCCTTGAAATACCACCCTGGCAACTTTGAGGTTCTAACTCAGGTCCGTTATCCGGATCGAGGACAGTGTATGGTGGGTAGTTTGACTGGGGCGGTCTCCTCCTAAAGAGTAACGGAGGAGTACGAAGGTGCGCTCAGACCGGTCGGAAATCGGTCGTAGAGTATAAAGGCAAAAGCGCGCTTGACTGCGAGACAGACACGTCGAGCAGGTACGAAAGTAGGTCTTAGTGATCCGGTGGTTCTGTATGGAAGGGCCATCGCTCAACGGATAAAAGGTACTCCGGGGATAACAGGCTGATACCGCCCAAGAGTTCATATCGACGGCGGTGTTTGGCACCTCGATGTCGGCTCATCACATCCTGGGGCTGAAGCCGGTCCCAAGGGTATGGCTGTTCGCCATTTAAAGTGGTACGCGAGCTGGGTTTAGAACGTCGTGAGACAGTTCGGTCCCTATCTGCCGTGGACGTTTGAGATTTGAGAGGGGCTGCTCCTAGTACGAGAGGACCGGAGTGGACGAACCTCTGGTGTTCCGGTTGTCACGCCAGTGGCATTGCCGGGTAGCTATGTTCGGGAAAGATAACCGCTGAAAGCATCTAAGCGGGAAACTTGCCTCAAGATGAGATCTCACTGGGACCTTGAGTCCCCTGAAGGGCCGTCGAAGACTACGACGTTGATAGGCAGGGTGTGTAAGCGCTGTGAGGCGTTGAGCTAACCTGTACTAATTGCCCGTGAGGCTTGACCATATAACACCCAAGCAATTTGTAACTCCAAGCCCAAAGGCAAAGAGACCAGATTGCGGTGTGTGAAGACGAAACGAACCGAAAGTTCGAGATACTCACAAACAGCACACAAACTATCGCATACCCATTCGCTGGCACGTGACCGCAAGGCACGCACCGGCTACCGAATTTCTTGACGACCATAGAGCATTGGAACCACCTGATCCCATCCCGAACTCAGCAGTGAAACGATGCATCGCCGATGGTAGTGTGGGGTTTCCCCATGTGAGAGTAGGTCATCGTCAAGATTAAATTCCGAAACCCCTATCTGCTGATGCAGGTAGGGGTTTTGTTTTGCCCGCAGGAAAGTTCTTACGACAAGCTCGGACAGCTCCCGGCTGTCACAGCCCCCCGACAGTGCTAAGGTTCTGCCCTAGCTTTTGCATTTTCAAGGATGCCTTTCATGCCGGACGCAACGTCCCTCAGCCCAGCTTTCATGGTGGTTCACGGGAATCGCCTTGATGAACTGCGCAGCCTGGTGATCAGCTTGATGCGGCGCTACCCGCTGGCCCCCCTTGAAAATGAAATCGCGCTGGTACAAAGCAACGGCATTGCCCAATGGCTCAAGCTTGCACTGGCTGAAGACCCGGACGAGGATGACTCCGGCGGCTGCGGTATTGCGGCGGCCATTGATGTGCAACTGCCGGGCAGCTTCATGTGGCAGCTTTATCGAACAGTCCTGGGGCGTGACGAGATTCCGGCCAAGTCCCTGCTGGACAAGGCTCCGCTAACCTGGCGTCTGATGCGCCTGCTACCGCAGTTGATCGAGCAGCCTCATTTCGAACCTCTGCGACGATTCCTTACCCACGACACCGACTTGCGCAAGCGCTATCAGTTGTCCGAGCGCCTCGCCGATCTGTTCGACCAGTACCAGGTGTACCGAGCCGACTGGCTCGAGGATTGGGCTGAAGGTCGACACCAGACACGAAATGTCCGAGGCGAAATCATGCCGCTCGCGCCGGCGAATTGCTGGCAGGCGGAACTGTGGCGCGCCTTGCTGCTGGATGTGGGGGAACAAGGCATGGCGCAAAGCCGTGCCGGCGTCCACCAGCGCTACATCGAACGTATCAACAACCTGGACGTGGCTCCAAAAGGTTTGCCGGCGCGGGTCATCGTGTTCGGTATTTCTTCGTTGCCTGCCCAAGTCCTCGAGGCGCTCGCCGGTCTTTCCCGGTTCAGCCAGGTGCTGCTCTGCGTGCATAACCCATGTCGCCATCATTGGGCGGACATCGTGGCCGACAAGGACTTGCTGCGTCACCAATACAAGCGCCAAGCACGCAAGACCGGCATGCCCGCGGTCCTTGATCCGCAAACCCTGCATCAACATGCCCATCCGTTATTGGCCGCTTGGGGTAAGCAGGGGCGCGACTATATCAACCTGCTCGATAGCTACGATGACCCCAATAGCTACCGTGCGGTATTTCGCGATGGGCGAATCGACCTGTTCACGGATGGGACCCCCACGACCCTTCTCAGTCAGTTGCAGGACGACATCCTCGAGCTGCGTCCCCTGAACGAAACCCGGGAACACTGGCCTGCCGTCGATACGGAGCGAGACGGCTCGATCCGCTTTCATGTGGCCCACGGTGCCCAGCGTGAAGTGGAAATTCTCCATGACCAGTTGCTGGCCCACTTCAGTGCGGATCCGACCCTGCGCCCACGGGATATCATCGTCATGGTCCCGGACATCGACAGTTATGCGCCGCACATTCGCGCGGTGTTCGGCCAGCTCGACAGGAGCGATCCTCGTTTCATACCATTCACGCTGACCGACCAGGGCCAGCGTGGACGTGATCCGCTGCTGATCGCCGTCGAGCACCTGCTCAAGCTGCCGGACAGTCGTTTCCCGGTCAGCGAAATCCTCGATCTGCTGGATGTCCCGGCGTTGCGCGAACGGTTTGGCATCGACGAGGCCGACCTGCCGACCCTGCACCGTTGGATCGAAGGGGCAGGCATTCGCTGGGGGATGAGCGCCGAGCACCGTGCCGGGTTGGGCTTGCCCGCGGAGCTTGAGCAGAACAGCTGGCGTTTCGGCTTGCGTCGCATGTTGCTGGGGTACGCCGTTGGCAGTTCGCAGGCCTATGATGGCATCGAGCCCTATGACGAGATCGGTGGCCTGGATGCGGCATTGATCGGTCCGCTGGTTGCGTTGCTGGATGCCCTGGAGGTCGCTCATCAGGAACTCACCCGGCCAGCATCGCCACAGCAATGGGGGGCGCGCCTGCACGACTTGATGCAGCTGTTTTTCCAGGCGAGCAACGAGCATGACGACTATTTGCTGGCCCAACTCGAAGACTTGCGTGAAACCTGGCTGGAAACCTGTGAATCGGTGGGGCTGCACGACGAATTGCCGCTGACGGTGGTGCGTGAAGCGTGGTTGGCTGGGCTGGATCAGGGGCGACTGTCCCAACGCTTCCTGGCCGGAGCCGTCAACTTCTGTACCTTGATGCCAATGCGCGCGATCCCTTTCAAGCTGGTGTGCCTGCTGGGGATGAATGACGGTGATTACCCGCGTGCCCAGCCACCCTTGGATTTCGATCTGATGGGCGGTGATTATCGCCCGGGCGATCGTTCCCGTCGTGAGGATGACCGTTACCTGTTGTTGGAAGCGCTGCTGTCGGCCCGGGAAAAGCTGTACATCAGTTGGGTAGGGCGCAGCATCCGCGACAACAGCGAGCGACCGGCATCGGTGTTGATCGGCCAATTGCGTGATCACCTCGCCAATGGCTGGCGGTTGGCCGATGACAGCAAGCCTCTTCTCGATGCCCTGACCCAGGAGCATCCGCTGCAACCGTTCAGTGCGCGTTATTTCCATCAAGGTGACGAGCTGTTCAGTTACGCCAGCGAATGGCGAATGCTCCACGACACCTCCGATCACACCGACAAAACCCAGGTGCTGGCACCTTACGTCCAGGAAGAACCCTTGGGCCTTGGTCAGTTGCAGGACTTCCTGCGCAACCCCGTCCGCCATTTCTTCAGCCAGCGCCTGAAAGTGTTCTTCGAAGCCATCGAAGCGCCTCTGGCCGATGACGAACCTTTCGTGCTCGACGCGTTGCAACGCTACACCCTGAGTGACAGCCTGCTCGAGGCCGCGTTGATACGCCTGGACCAACCGGATCTGGCCCTGGCCGCCCACGCCCAGAGACTTCAGAACAGCGGCCTGTTACCGATGGCCGGGTTCGGTGAGTGCATGCAGCGTGAATTGATCGAACCCTTGCCGGATCTGCTCCAGCGCTACCAACAGCTTCTGGCGTTATGGCCCACACCGCTGACCAGTGCTGTGCCCGTCAGCCTGCGCTTGCAGGGTGTGAGTGTCGAAGGGTGGCTCAGTGGCCTGCACCAGCGCTCTGACGGTGCGGTCCTCGCCATCACGGCCATCCCCAACAGCATCGGCTCTTCCAAGACCCGCAAGTGGCATCGTCTGATACGACCCTGGGTCAACCATCTCGTGGCTTGCGCTAACGGCTTGTCGTTGACGACGGCGCTGGTGGCCAGTGATGACAGCTTGCTGCTGGCCCCTTTTGAGGAGCCTGTGGCGCAACGGTTGCTGGGCGACATGTTGCTGGCCTGGCAGACCGGTATGCGCCAGCCGCTGCCGATCGCGGTGAAGACGGCTTTCGCCTGGCTCGGTCAGACCGAGCCGATCAAGGCCGAAGCTGCAGCTCGCAAAGCTTATGAGGGCGATGGGCAGACGTTCGAAGGCGAGCGGCGGGAAAACCCGGCCTTGGCTCGACAGTTTCCTGATTTCGGGACCTTGATGGCTGACGAAACATTCCCCGATTGGTGCGATGCGCTTTACCGACCATTGCTCGAAGCACCATGGCGGTCCTTGGTCAGCGAGGAGGCCCGTTCATGAGTCGGCAGGCACCATTGGCCCTGGCGTTTCCGCTACGGGGCAGTCAACTGATCGAGGCCAGCGCAGGTACCGGCAAGACCTTCACTATTTCCGCGCTGTACCTGCGCCTGGTGCTGGGGCACGGTGGTTCGGCGTCCGGTTTTGGCCGCGAGCTGCTTCCGCCGCAAATCCTGGTGGTGACCTTTACGGACGCTGCCACCAAAGAGCTGCGTGAACGAATTCGCACCCGTCTGGCCGAAGCCGCACGTTTCTTTCGCGACGAGATTCCAGCCCCGGACTCACTGATCGCTGCATTGCGCGATGAGTTCAGTGCTGAGCAATGGCCAGGCTGCGCGAACCGGCTGGACATCGCCGCGCAGTGGATGGACGAAGCGGCCGTCTCGACCATCCATAGTTGGTGCCAGCGCATGTTGCGTGAGCATGCCTTCGACAGTGGCAGCCTGTTTACCCAGACCCTGGAAACCGATCACAGCGAATTGCTGGGCGAGGTCTTGCGCGATTACTGGCGGCTGTTCTGCTATTCGATGCAAGGCGAGGCGCTGAATTGGGTGCGTACCCATTGGGGAGGGCCTGCTGCGCTGTTGCCACGGGTCAGAGGTTTGTTTTCCAGCGAGCGTGGCGACGATGACGGACTTGAGCCTGCCGAACTCATCGCCGCCTCCCTGCAGGAGCGCAGTGCCGCCTTGCTCGATCTCAAGGCGCCGTGGCGACAATGGGCCGTGGAACTGCTGGAGATCTGCCAGCAAGGCGTCGCCAGCAAGTCTGTCGACGGGCGCAAGATGCAGGCGCGTTACTTCGAACCGTGGTTTCAGAAAATCACCGCTTGGGTCGATGATGAAAGCCACGAGTTGCTGGACATCGGCACCGGGTTCACGCGGCTGACACCCGAGGGCATGGCCGAAGCCTGGAAAGGCGAAGTGCCCAACCATCCCGGGCTGGAGGCCATGGCCGGTCTCAAGGCCAGCCTGGATGCGTTGCCCACGCCAGATGCCGCTGTGTTGCAGCATGCCGCGCAGTGGGTTGGGGCGCGTTTCGAGGCAGAGAAGCGTCGCCGCGCCGAGATGGGCTTCGACGACATGCTGCTGCGTCTCGACGCGGCGCTGCAGGCCGACGGGGGCGAGCGTCTGGCGAGCCTGATCCGCGAGCAGTTTCCGGTGGCGCTGATCGATGAGTTCCAGGACACCGACCCGGTTCAGTACCGGATCTTCGAAAGCATCTATCGTATTGAAGACAATGACCCAGAGACCGGACTTTTCCTGATCGGCGATCCGAAGCAGGCGATCTATGCTTTTCGCGGTGCCGACATCTACACCTACCTGCGTGCTCGCGAGGCCACGGCCGGCAGGTTGCATACGCTGGGCACGAATTTCCGTTCCAGCCATGCCATGGTGGGTGCGGTAAACCATATTTTCCAGAAGGCCGAGTCCCGTCTGAAGGGGCGCGGGGCCTTTCTGTTTCGTGAACCTTCGGGCAAAAACTCGGTGCCGTTCCTGTCCGTTGATTCCCAGGGACGCAAGGAGTCCTTGCAGGTGGCAGGACAGGCCGTTGCGGCGTTGAACCTCTGGCACCTGGCGTCGGACCAGCCGCTTTCCGGTGCGCTGTATCGGCAATCCATGGCGGCTGCCTGCGCCAGTGAGATTACGGCATTGCTCAATGGCGGCCAGTCGGGACGCGACGGCTTCACGGTCGATGGCGAAACGCTGCGCGAGTTGCGTCCGGCGGATATCGCCATCCTGGTGCGCGACGGTAAAGAAGCGCAGGCCGTGCGAGACGAGTTGTCTGCGCGGGGCGTGCGCAGTGTCTACCTGTCCGACAAGGATTCGGTCTTCGCATCGCAAGAGGCGCGGGATTTGCTGACCTGGCTCAGGGCCTGCGCCGAGCCGGATGTGGAGCGGCCGCTACGGGCAGCGCTGGCCAGCATCACGTTGAACCTGCCGCTGACGGAGCTGGAGCGTCTCAATCAGGATGAGCTGGCCTGGGAAGCCCGGGTCATGCAGTTCCGCGGTTATCGTACGGTCTGGCGCAGCCAGGGCGTGCTGCCGATGTTGCGACGCCTGCTGCATGATTTCGAGTTGCCCCAGGCCCTGATGGCGCGCAGCGATGGCGAGCGGGTGCTGACCAATTTGCTGCACCTTTGCGAACTGTTGCAGCAGGCCGCCGGTGAACTGGACGGCGAACAAGCCTTGATCCGACATTTGTCCGAGCACCTGGCCTTGTCCGGGCAGGCGGGGGAAGAGCAGATCCTGCGCCTGGAAAGCGATGAGCAGTTGGTCAAGGTGGTCACGATCCACAAGTCCAAGGGGCTTGAATATCCGTTGGTCTTCCTGCCTTTCATCTGTTCGACGAAGCCGGTGGATGGCAGTCGATTGCCATTGCATTACCACGATGAGGCCAACAAGGCGCAGATCAGCCTCAAGCCCACCGCCGAACTGATCGCCAAGGCCGATGACGAGCGTCTGGCCGAGGATCTGCGGCTGCTCTACGTAGCACTGACCCGTGCACAACATGCCTGCTGGCTGGGTGTCGCGGATCTCAAGCGGGGCAACAACAACAGCTCGATCCTGCATGTATCCGCGCTGGGTTATCTGTTGGGCGGCGGTGCGCCGCTGACCGATTCGGTGGAGCTGAGGCGCTGGCTGGAAGACCTGCAACAAGGCAGCGTCGCGGTGAGTTGCCAGCCGGTGCCCGAAGCCACCGACGAGCGCTATCGGCCGCCGCGTAACGACGCCGTGTTGCTCGAGCCCTTGGTGCCCTTGCGCAAAGCCAGCGAAAATTGGTGGATCGCGTCCTACAGTGCCTTGCGCATCGGCGAAAGCCTGAGTGAAGGCAGCGATGCCGCGCCAGAGAATCCGCAAGCGCAGAAACTGTTCGACGATGAGCGACTGGACCCGGACGCGCCCAGGGAGACCATCGCCGTTAGTGGCGATATCCACCGATTTCCCCGTGGCCCCGGCCCCGGCACTTTCCTTCATGGCCTCTTGGAGTGGGTCGCAGGGGAAGGTTTTTCATCTACGCCGGCGGATATCGAGGATGCCATTGCCCGGCGCTGCAATCGTCGAGGCTGGAAAGGCTGGATCACCACGTTGAGCGACTGGCTGCAGCACTTGATCAAAATGCCCATGCACGTCGGCAACGACCAGGCGCCGGTGGTGCTTGAACACCTGACCCGGTTCCAGGTGGAGATGGAGTTCTGGTTCGCCAGCCACAAGGTCGATGTGCAAAAGCTTGACCAACTGGTTTGCCGGTTCACCCATGGCGGTGTGGCCCGCGTCGCTGCGGAGCCGGTACTGCTCAACGGCATGTTCAAGGGCTTCATCGATTTGACGTTCGAGCACGACGGTCGGTATTACGTGGCCGATTACAAATCCAATTGGCTGGGTGTCGATGACATGGCCTACACCGTACAGGCCATGGAACAGTCGATCCTGGACCATCGCTACGACCTGCAATACGTGCTGTACCTGCTGGCCCTGCATCGCCAGCTCAAGGCGCGGCTCCCCGATTACGACTACGACCGGCATGTTGGCGGCGCGCTCTACCTGTTTCTCCGTGGCACCCGCTCAACCAGCCAGGGCGTGTATTTCACCAAGCCGCCACGGGCCTTGATCGAACAACTCGATCGGCTATTCCAAGGCGCGCCCGAACCCAAGGCCGAGCCGGCGTGGGTACAGGGAGAATTGCTATGAGTCGTTCTTTTGCCGACCTGCTGCCCAAGGCGTCCGACGACGAGAGTCCGGTTGACCTGGCCCCCTTGAGCCGTGCCCAGGACCTGCTGTTGTTACTGACGCGCTGGGTCGAGCGTGGCTGGCTGCGTGCTTTGGACAAAGCCTTCGTGGCGTTCCTCCATGAACTGGCGCCGGACGATGATCCCCTGGTCCTGCTCGCCGCCGCGCTGACCAGTCATCAATTGGGCCACGGGCATGTTTGCCTGGATGTGTTCGAAACCCTCAAGGAGCCGGACTTCGCCCTGTCGCTGCCTCCCGAGGGCGACCTGCAGCCAGGCGCGATGCTGTTGCCCTCGCAAATATTGCAGACACTGGACGGCGTCCATTGGTGCAAGGCCCTGGCGTCCAGCCGGTTGGTGGCCCTGGCTGCGGATGGGAGCGAAGAGGCGCAGCAACGTCCGTTGGTGCTGTCCGGCAAGCGTCTTTATCTGCGCCGCTACTGGGGTTATGAACGACGGATCGACGAGGCGTTGCGCCAACGACTGATTGACCATGAAGCGGCGCCTGGCGACCTGCGCGAGCGTTTGGACGGACTGTTCGGGCCGGCCAATGCCAACGGCCCGATCGATTGGCAGAAGCTGGCCTGCGCGCTGGCGACCCGCGGGGCCTTCAGCATCGTGACCGGCGGCCCGGGTACCGGCAAGACCACCACTGTCGTGCGCCTGCTGGCGCTGTTGCAGGCACCGGCCGTCGAGGCTGGGAAGCCGCTGCGAATTCGCCTGGCTGCGCCCACGGGCAAGGCGGCCGCGCGCCTGACCGAGTCCATCAGCCAGCAAGTCCGGACCCTGGATGTGGATGAGGCTGTGCGCGAACGTATTCCCTGCGACGTCACGACAGTCCATCGTTTGCTCGGCAGCCGTCCGGGCACTCGGCATTTTCGCCACCACGGCGGCAATCGCTTGCCACTGGACGTGTTGGTGGTCGATGAGGCGTCGATGATCGACCTGGAGATGATGGCTAATCTGCTGGATGCGCTGCCGGCCCATGCGCGGTTGGTGTTGCTGGGGGACAAGGACCAGTTGGCTTCTGTAGAGGCCGGTGCGGTGCTGGGGGACTTGTGTCGAGACGCCGAGGACGGTTGGTACAGCCCCCGGACGCGAGCCTGGCTTGAGTCGGTCAGCGGTGAAAACCTGGCGGCCAGTGACTTGCAGCAAGACCTCGATGGCACTCATCCCCTGGCGCAGCAAGTGGTCATGCTCAGGCATTCCCGGCGCTTCGGCGAAGGCAGCGGGATCGGTCAGCTGGCTCGCTGGGTCAACCAGCAACAGCCTGAAAAAGCCCGTCGGTTGCTGGAGGAAGGACAGTATGCCGATCTGTCTTCCCTGAAATTAACAAATGAACACGACACGAAACTGGAAAAACTGTTGCTCGACGGCAAGCCAGAAGGGCCCCAGGGATATCGGCATTACCTGAGCCTGCTGCGGCAGCGCCGCCCGGCCATTTCTCGTCCGCTGGAGGACAGTTGCTGGGCCGATTGGGCCCGGGAAGTCCTGGCGGCTTTCGACGAATTCCAATTGCTTTGTGCGGTGCGTAGAGGCCCGTGGGGCGTCGAAGGGCTGAACCAGCGAATCACCGCTGCGCTGCTCAAGGCCCGTCTTATCGATAGCGATCACCAGTGGTACGAAGGCCGCCCGGTGCTGATGACCCGCAACGACTATGGGCTGGGGTTGATGAACGGCGACATCGGCATCGCCCTCAAGCTGCCCGAGCGTGACGGCCCCGATGCCGGCAAACAGGTCCTGCGGGTCGCCTTCCCGCGCAATGACGGCCAGGGCGGTGTGCGTTTCGTCCTGCCCAGCCGCCTGAATGACGTGGAAACCGTGTATGCCATGACGGTGCACAAATCCCAGGGCTCGGAATTCACCCATACCGCGTTGATCCTTCCGGATGCGCTCAACCCGGTCTTGACCAAGGAACTGGTGTACACCGCCATTACCCGGGGCAAGCAATGGTTCAGCCTGATCGAACCGCGAGGGGGCATCTTCGAGGAAGCGGTCCGGCGCAAGGTCAAGCGCTTGAGCGGGTTGATGCTGGCGTTGGAACAGGCTGACTGAATCATCAGCTTTTAAGGATTCATGCCCCCGTGGCAATTTTGCCTGTTTGGCTCCAAAGTCTACGTAACACGCTGTCTCGCTGGCTTTTTGGCACTGTGCTATCGTTCCGGCACTTATCGTCTGGACAAGAGACTATCCATGAACGTGCCTGTAGGGGAGGCAGTGCGCAGCAAGGGCTGGGGGCGTGTTCTGCTTGCCGGCCTTTTGTGTCTGCTGCCGCCTGTCGCGGTGGCCGAGGAGCTAGCCGCCACGACTCAGGCCGAGCAGCGGGCAGAAGCGGTGACCCAGGTGGTATTGGGCATTCTCAGCTACGCCCGCTGGCCGGTGGAGCCCACCCAACTGCAACTGTGCATCGTCGGGCCGACTCAATACACCGACGATCTGGTCAAGGGTACCATCCAGGCCACGGGGCGGTCGGTGACGGTGCAGCGGCTGTTGGCCGATCATCCTGGTATCGCCACTGACTGCAACGCGGTCTACGTCGGCCGGCTGACCAATGATGAGCACACCCGTCTGTTTGCATCCTTGATCGGCAAGCCGGTGCTGAGCATCAGCGAAGGTGGCGACCAGTGCACCGTGGGGAGCCTGTTCTGCCTGCGGGTCGGCGATGAACAAGTGTCTTTCGAGGTCAACCTCGATTCGGTGGCGCGCAGTGGTGTGCGCATCCATCCCAGTGTGCTGCAGCTTTCCCGTCGCAGGCCGGCGACGCCATGAAGCAGAGCAAACCAAGGGTCCGTCCCACCCTGGGCTCGGTCATCGGTCGTGGTCATCTGATCGTCGCGTTGGTGGCCATCACCATGGCCAGTGTTTCCCTGACCTTGCTTGGCCTGCTGGCGTTGCGGGTCTACGCCGATCACAACCTGCACCTGATCGCTCGCTCGATCAACTACACCGTGGAAGCCGCCGTGGTCTTCGATGACTCGGCGGCGGCCACCGAAGCCCTGGCCTTGATCGCCTCCACCGAGGAGGTCGCCGATGCTCAGGTGTTCAATGAACATGGCCGTCTGCTGGCGCGCTGGCAGCGACCGCAAACCGGCCTGTTGTCGGAGCTGGAAGTGCACATTGCCAAGGCCTTCCTGGAAAAGCCCATCAGCCTGCCGATCGTTCATCAAGGGCAGAACATCGGCCGTATCGTGTTGGCGGGGCATGGCGGGAGCCTGTTGCGCTTTTTGCTCAGCGGCCTGGCGGGGATCATTCTGTGCACGGCGGTGAGTGCCTGGGTGGCGCTTTATCTGGCGCGGCGCCAGTTGCGGGCGATCACCGGACCGCTGCGCAGCCTGGCCGAGGTGGCCCACGCGGCCCGCAGCGAACGCGCCCTGGACCGACGCGTGCCGCCGGCCGCCATTGCTGAACTGGATAATTTGGCCAATGACTTCAACGCACTGCTCGATGAACTGGAGTCCTGGCAGACCCACCTGCAAAGCGAAAACGAAACCCTGGCCCACCAGGCCAGCCACGACAGCTTGACCGGCTTGCCGAACCGGGCGTTTTTCGAAGGCCGGCTGATTCGCGCCTTGCGCAATGCCAGCAAGCTCAATGAGCAAGTGGCCGTGTTGTACTTGGACAGCGACCGGTTCAAGGGTATCAATGACAACTTTGGCCATGCCGCCGGCGACGCGGTGCTGACGGCCGTGGCGACCCGGGTCCGGGCCCAGTTGCGCGAGGACGATTTGGTCGCGCGCTTGGGGGGCGACGAATTCGCCGTGCTGCTGGCGCCCCTGCACAAGGCCGAGGATGCCGAGCGGATCGCGGAAAAAATCATCGCCAGCATGGAAATGCCGATTCAATTGCCCGGCAACGCCTCCGTGTTGACCTCCCTCAGTATCGGCATTGCCGTCTACCCGGAGCATGGCGCCACACCCGGCACCCTGCTCCACGCCGCCGATGCGGCAATGTACCAAGCCAAACGCCTCGCCCGAGGCGGTCAACACACGGCGGGGTCGGATCACTCCGTCGCGGATCTTCAAACCAGGAGCTGACTTGTGCGTTTATATCCTCAAACTTCACTGCAACGGTTCATCGCGTTTTTGTTCATGGCTGCCCTGACCCTTACCGGTTGCCAGACCGCGCCGCAAAAAGGGCTTAGTCCTGCACAAATTGCCGTGCTCAAGGAGCAAGGCTTCAAATTGACTGACGAAGGTTGGGCTTTTGGTTTATCAGGCAAGGTACTGTTCGGCAGCGACGTGGAAAGCCTTAACCCAGCCAGCACCGAGATCGTCGAGCGAATTGGCAAGGCGCTGCTGGGGGCCGGAATCGAGCGGGTGCGGATCGACGGACATACCGACGCATCGGGTTCCCAAGCCTATAACGAGCAACTGTCGATACGTCGTGCCCTTAGCGTGAGCAAAGTATTGATAGGCGTAGGCATGCGTGAAGAAAACGTCCAATCGCGCGGTCTCGGTAGCAGCAAGCCGGTCGCCTCCAACGACACGGTCGAGGGCCGCACCGAAAACCGCCGTGTCGCCATCGTGGTCATCGCCGACTAGTCGGCGAACACCATCTCCCGGCTTTCGCCCATCAGCAATGGCTGGTTCTGCTCAGTCACCTCGCGGATGTAATCCCACAACAACGTAATCCGCTTCAGTTTCCTCAAGTCCTCCCGGCAGTACATCCAAAACTGCCGGGTCACGGTGATGTCCTCCGGCAGCACCGGCAACAACCGTGGGTCCTGGGCGGCGAGGAAGCAGGGCAGGATCGCCAGTGAGCGGCCTTGCTGCGCTGCCACGAATTGCGCGATCACGCTGGTGCTGCGCAGATGAGCATTGGCGCCCGGCAGGACGTTGGCCAGGTAGAGCAATTCGGAGCTGAACGCCAGGTCATCCACGTAGCTGATGAACGAGTGCTTGCCCAGGTCGGCCGGGCGCTGGATCGGTGGATGATTGTCCAGGTAGGGCTGGGTGGCGTAGAGCTGCAGCCGGTAGTCGCACAATTTGCAGCACACATACGGGCCATGCTCGGGGCGTTCGAGGGCGATGACGATATCGGCCTCGCGCTTGGACAGGCTGATGAAGTGCGGCAGCGGCAGGATGTCCACCGAAATGGCCGGGTAGGTGTCGACGAAGTGGCTCAGTTGCGGGGTGATGAAGAAGCTGCCGAAGCCTTCGGTGCAGCCCATGCGCACGTGGCCGGACAGCGCGACGCCAGAGCCTGAAACCTGTTCGCAGGCCATGTGCAGGGTGCTTTCGATCGATTCGGCGTAACCCAGCAGGCGTTGGCCTTCGGCCGTCAGGACAAAGCCGTTGGTCCGGGATTTCTCGAACAGCAGCGTGCCCAGCGAAGTTTCCAGCGAGCTGATGCGTCGCGACACCGTGGTGTAGTCGACGGCCAGGCGCTTGGCGGCCGTGCTGGCCTTGCGGGTGCGGGCCACTTCGAGGAAAAACTTGAGGTCGTCCCAATTCAGCGACCCCAGGGAGGTGATGTTTTTTTGCATGATGGACCGGCTTTTATGTGCATTCTTATTAGAAGTTTGCACATCTATACTCCAAAAACCGTCTCATCACCAAGCGTGCGTATGCGCCTTGGTCTTTGCTGAACCAGCGCTCTCTATAAGAACAATCCCGGAGGCCAGCATGAACGTTTCCCTTACGCCCAGCGACACCGCCCTGCAAACCGTCAGACTGTTGATCGATGGCGAGTGGGTTGAATCCCAATCCAGCGAATGGCACGACATCGTCAACCCGGCCACCCAGCAGGTGTTGGCGAAGGTTCCGTTCGCCACGGCGTCGGAAGTCGATGCCGCCATCGCCGCTGCCCAGCGTGCTTTCCAGACTTGGAAACTGACGCCCATCGGTGCGCGGATGCGCATCATGCTCAAGCTCCAGGCGTTGATCCGCGAACATTCCAAGCGTATTGCCGCGGTGCTTAGCGCCGAACAGGGCAAGACCATCGCTGACGCCGAGGGCGATATTTTCCGCGGCCTGGAAGTGGTCGAGCACGCCTGTTCCATCGGCACCCTGCAGATGGGCGAGTTCGCCGAGAACGTCGCCGGTGGTGTGGACACCTACACGCTGCGCCAGCCGATCGGGGTGTGCGCGGGCATTACGCCGTTCAACTTCCCAGCGATGATTCCGCTGTGGATGTTCCCGATGGCCATCGCCTGCGGCAACACCTTTGTGCTCAAACCGTCGGAACAGGATCCGCTGTCGACCATGCTGTTGGTGGAGCTGGCGATCGAGGCTGGCGTACCGGCGGGTGTGCTCAACGTGGTGCACGGCGGCAAGGATGTGGTGGATGCGCTCTGCACCCACCAGGACATCAAGGCGGTCTCCTTCGTCGGCTCGACGGCGGTCGGTACCCATGTGTATGACCTGGCGGGTCGCCATGGGAAGCGCGTGCAGTCGATGATGGGCGCCAAGAACCACGCGGTGGTGCTGCCCGATGCCAATCGTGAGCAGACCCTCAACGCCTTGGTCGGTGCCGGTTTCGGCGCGGCGGGCCAGCGTTGCATGGCCACCTCCGTGGTGGTGATGGTGGGCGCGGCCAAACAATGGTTGCCAGAGCTCAAGGCCTTGGCGCAGAAGCTCAAGGTCAACGCCGGCAGCGAGCCGGGCACGGACGTCGGCCCGGTGATTTCCAAGCGGGCCAAGGCACGCATCCTCGAATTGATCGAGAGTGGCGTGAAGGCAGGGGCGAAGCTGGAACTCGATGGCCGAGACATCAGCGTGCCAGGCTTCGAGCAGGGTAACTTCGTCGGCCCGACCCTGTTTTCCGGCGTGACCACCGACATGCGCATCTACACCGAAGAAATCTTCGGCCCGGTGCTAGTGGTGCTGGAGGTCGACACCCTGGATCAAGCGATTGCCCTGGTCAACGCCAACCCATTCGGTAACGGCACCGGCCTGTTCACCCAGAGCGGTGCGGCGGCGCGCAAATTCCAGAGCGAAATCGACGTTGGCCAGGTGGGCATCAATATCCCGATCCCGGTGCCGGTGCCGTTCTTCAGCTTCACCGGTTCCCGCGGTTCGAAACTCGGCGACCTCGGTCCGTACGGCAAACAAGTGGTGCAGTTCTACACTCAGACCAAGACCGTGACCGCGCGCTGGTTCGATGATGACAGCGTCAATGACGGTGTGAACACCACCATCAATTTGCGTTAAGGAGCCGGACATGAACATCGCATTTATCGGCCTGGGCAACATGGGCGCCCCCATGGCGCGCAACCTGCTCAAGGCCGGCCATTCGCTGAACCTGTTCGACTTGAACCAGACGGTGCTGGCCGAGCTGGCGGCATTGGGCGGCACAATCAGTGCTTCGCCTCGCGACGCGGCCCAGGGCGCTGCGCTGGTGATCACCATGCTGCCGGCCGCCGCCCATGTGCGTAGCGTCTGGCTGGGTGAAGACGGTGTGCTGGCCGGCATCGCCGCCGGTACGCCGGCTGTGGATTGCAGCACCATCGATCCACAAACCGCTCGCGACGTGGCGGCTGCCGCTGCGAAACAAGGGGTGGCGATGGCCGATGCGCCCGTTTCGGGTGGCACCGGCGGCGCGGCGGCGGGCACGTTGACCTTCATGGTCGGCGCCACGCCCGAGCTGTTCGCCACCTTGCAACCGGTGTTGGCGCAAATGGGCCGTAACATCGTGCATTGCGGGGAGGTCGGCACCGGGCAGATCGCCAAGATCTGCAACAACCTGCTGCTGGGGATTTCCATGGTGGGCGTCAGCGAGGCCATGGCGCTGGGCGATGCCTTGGGGATCGACACCCAGGTGCTGGCCGGGATCATCAACAGTTCGACGGGCCGTTGCTGGAGTTCGGACACCTACAACCCGTGGCCGGGGGTGATCGAAACGGCGCCGGCGTCCCGTGGCTACACGGGTGGCTTTGGCGCCGACCTGATGCTCAAGGACCTGGGCCTGGCGACCGAAGCCGCGCGGCAAGCCCATCAGCCGGTGGTGCTGGGGGCGGTGGCGCAGCAGTTGTACCAGGCGATGAGCCAGCGGGGCGAGGGCGGCAAGGACTTTTCGGCAATTGTTAACAGCTATCGCAAGCCGCAGTAAGAGCGACGATATCGACGAGCTTTTATGGCGAGGGGAATTGTGGGAGCAAGGCTTGCCCGCGATTACAGGCGATGCTGTCTCTGAGGGAACGAGGTGCCTGCATCGCGGGCAAGCCTTGCTCCCACAGATGACTTCCTCGCTACAGAGGTTGTGCAATCCAGGTTGTTTTCCGAGAGACCATGTCGGGTGGTCTCTCGGTTTTTTGTTTCAGGCAAAGACGAAATATTTGCGCACGGTCTCGACCACTTCCCACGTGCCTTTCATGCCTGGCTCGATGACGAAGATATCACCGGCGCGCAGATGGATCGGTTCCATGCCCTCTGGGGTGATGATGCAGTAGCCTTCCTGGAAATGGCAGTACTCCCACTTCACGTATTCCACATACCATTTGCCGGGTGTGCAGATCCAGGTGCCCATGATCTTGCTGCCGTCTTCGCTGGTGTAGGCGTTGAGGTTGACGGTGTGCGGGTCGCCTTCGAGTTTTTCCCATTTGCAGGCGTCGAGTACGGGCAGCGGATGGGTGTCGCGCAGGACGGTGATGGGTGCGGTCATGTGAACTCCGAAAGGGGCGGAAGAGAACAGGCACCCTAACCCGTGGCATGGGCGGGTAGATGCCTGTGGTCGACATCGGGCTATCCAGAAGCGCGCATCAATCGGCCAGATGCCGAGCCAGGGCCGTGGCGTAGGCCGGCAAACCGTCGAAGGTGCGGGCGCACAGCAGCAAGGCCCGGTGGGCCCAGGCCTCTTGCAGCGGGACGCAGTGATACGAAGTCTCGGGCGGGCGTCGGTCGATGGCCGCCTTCGGCACGATGGCGATGCCTGCGCCATGGGCGACCATGCGAATCATGCCGTCGAAGCCATCGGCGCGAATGCGGATTTGCATGCGTGAGCCGATGTGCAGGGCCTGTTCTTCCAGATGAATCGCCAGGGCGCTGGAAGCGTTCAGACCGACGTAGTCGTGGCTGAGGGTCTCGCTGAAACGCACGGTTCGACCGTCAGCCAGGGGATGTCCGGTCGGTAGGATCAATACCAGCGGATCGTCGCGAAACGGCCAGGCCTGAAGGCCATTGGTGTCCACCGCGTCGGAAACGATCCCCAGGTCCGCCGCGCCCTGGCGCAGCGCATGGGTGATCCGTGAGCTGGGCAATTCCTGCAGGTCGATGTCGAGGTTGGGATGGGCCTTGAGGAAGCCGGCCAGCAGTTCGGGCAGGTATTCGGTCATGGCGCTGGTGTTGCACAACAATCGCACCCGGCCTTTGACGCCTTTGGCGTATTCGGCCAGGTCCTGTTGCAGGCGTTCGGCCTGTTGCAACAGGGTCCGGGCGTGCTCGGCCAGGGCCCTGCCAGGCGGCGTGGGTGATACGCCGCGCCGGCCGCGTTCAAGCAGGTCGATGCCCAGGGAGGCTTCCATGGCCCGGACCCGCGCACTGGCCGCGGCCAGGGACAAATGGCTGCGGGCTGCGCCGGCGGTGATGTTGCCTGTGTCGAGGATGTTCAGGTAGAGGCGCAGGTCGGTGAGGTCGAAGTGCATGGGCGATGTGATCCTGTGCCGGGTTCTGTGATGGCTGATCTGGCGCCTTCGCGAGCAAGCCCGCTCCCACAGGGGGATTGCATTTCAAATGTGGGAGCGGGCTTGCTCGCGAAGGCGGCGGTAGAACCAACAAAATTATTAGCCTCTTGCTACAAGAGAGGCATCCTCAGTATATGGCAGATTTTCAAGCCAAGCCCCGGGGCGCACGATACCCCCATGAACACACTCATCGCTTTCTATCAAAACCTCGGCCTGGTCCTGTCCCTATTGGTCATCGGCACCTTCTTGCTGGCCGGTACCATCAAGGGCGTGATCGGCCTCGGCCTGCCGACCATCTCCATGGGCTTGCTCGGGCTGGCTATGGCGCCGGCGCAGGCTGCGGCGCTGCTCATCATCCCGGCAACCCTGACCAATCTCTGGCAATTGGCGTTCGGCGGCCATCTTCAAGCGCTGATCCGACGCCTGTGGCCGTTGCTGTTGGCGATTTTCATTGGCACCGGGCTCGGTACGCTGTGGCTCGGCATGACGGGCGGGGCTTGGGTGGTGCGGGCCTTGGGCGGGGCGTTGTTGCTGTATGCGCTGAGCGGGCTGTTGCTGCCAACGTTGCGGGTCGGTCCCGATGCCGAGCCGTGGATCGCTCCGCTTTGTGGGCTGTTGACCGGCCTCATCACGTCCGCCACCGGTGTGTTCGTCATTCCGGCGGTGCCCTATCTGCAAGCGCTGGGTTTGAGCAAGGATGAACTGGTGCAGGCCCTGGGCCTGTCATTCACCGTTTCTACCCTGGCCCTGGCCGCCGGCCTGTTATGGCGCGGCGAGCTGGGTGGGGGCGAATTGAGCGCTTCGTTACTGGCGCTGGCACCGGCGCTGCTGGGGATGTGGCTGGGGCAATGGTTGCGCCAGCGGATCAGCGCCGTGTTGTTCAAACGGGTATTTTTCATCGGCCTCGGCGTGCTTGGCGGCCATTTGCTGATCAGCGGTTAGCCGAGGACGGGCTGAGCATATCGACGCGGCGGATGTCGAAGTCGCGCTCCAGATAGTCCATGCGTTGCTCGAAGAATTGCCGCATATGCGGCAGATTCGAGTGCACGTCCAGGTGCGCCTGGGAGGCCCAGATCTCATAAAAGATAAACAGCGTTGGATCCTGCTGGTCCCGCAGCATGTGATATTCGATGCAGCCGGGCTCGGCGCGGCTTGGCTCGACGTAGGCGCGGAACAGCGCTTCGAAGGCCTCGGCTTTTTCCGGGCGGGTCTTGGCGTGCAGGATGAAACCGTGCAGTTCGCTCATCGAGATGGCTCCTGAAATAAAAGAGGTGTCGGAGCTTACGGCAATAATTGAGCGTCGATTCGTGCGTTTTGGTCAAAACAATTTTGCCGTTACGGTGCTTATTCCACGCGAGGCTCATCGGTACTCTGCCGCCATCATTTTCAACCTTCCATGCTGCGGTCAGCCAACGGCCCACGCTGTGGAACCCGATGAGGCTCCCCATGAAAAAAGTCCTGTTGCTCAACGGCGGCAAACAATTCGCCCACTCCGACGGCCGCTACAACGCCACCCTCCACGACACGGCGCTCAGCGTGCTGGACCGTGGCGGTTTTGACGTGAAAACCACCTTCATCGACGGCGGCTACGACCTCAAGGAGGAAGTTGCCAAGTTCCTCTGGGCCGATGTGATCATTTACCAGATGCCCGGTTGGTGGATGGGCGCGCCGTGGACCGTGAAGAAATACATCGACGAAGTCTTCACCGAAGGCCACGGCAGCCTCTATGCCAGCGACGGTCGGACCCGTTCCGATGCCTCGCAGAAGTACGGCAGCGGCGGCCTGATCCAGGGCAAGCAATACATGTTGTCCCTGACCTGGAACGCCCCGCAGCAAGCCTTTGACGACCCGACCGACTTCTTCGAAGCCAAGGGCGTGGACGCGGTGTACTTCCCGTTCCACAAGGCCAATCAGTTCCTCGGCATGACCGGTTTGCCGACCTTCCTGTGCGTGGACGTGATGAAGCGCCCGAACATTGAAGAGGATGTGGCGCGGTATGAGCGGCATTTGATCGAGGTGTTCGGCCTGAAGGCGTGACCTGTCTTTTACCTCACATCCCGATACTATCCTGTGGCGGGTGGTAAACCTGTGCTGTGGGAGCAAAGCTTGCTCGCGAAACAGACGCCTCGGTTCCCGAAAGACCGCAGCGTTTTCATCGCGAGCAAGCTTTGCTCCCACTTGGGGGTGGGGATAAATCCCCTCGCCACAAGAGCAGTCAATCAGGAGGGGATACGTGAAAGCCAGATCCGACGAGTTGCAGATTTTCGTCTGCGTGATCGAGTGCGGATCGATCTCCGCCGCTGCCGAGCAGGTCGGGCAGACGCCGTCGGCGGTCAGTCGCACATTGTCGCGGCTGGAGGCCAAGCTCGACACCACGCTGATCAACCGCACCACGCGGCGCATGGACCTGACCGAGGAGGGCAAGTATTTCTTCGAACAGGCCAAAGGCATTCTCGACCAGATGGATGAGCTGGAGGAGCGCCTGTCGTCCCGCCAGAAGAATCCCGCAGGACGCTTGCGGATCAACGCGGCCTCGCCGTTCATGCTGCACGCCATCGTCCCGCACATCGAAGAATTTCGCCGGCTTTACCCAGACATCCAGCTCGAACTCAACAGCAACGACCTGATCATCGACTTGCTGGAGCAAAGCACCGACATCGCCATCCGCATCGGCACCCTCAGCGACTCGACGCTTCACGCCCGTTCCCTGGGTTGCAGCCCGTTGCACATCCTGGCCAGCCCGGCCTATTTGAAGCGGCACGGTACACCCGCAAGCGTCGCCGAGCTGGCGGAGCATGCGCTGCTGGGGTTTGCCCAGAACGACGGCCTCAACCAGTGGCCGCTGCGCCACCAACATGGCGACCGCTGGCCGATCCAGCCCGCCATCAGCGCGTCCAGCGGCGAGACCGTGCGTCACTTGGCGCTGCAAGGGCAGGGCATTGCCTGCCTGTCGGATTTCATGACCCGCGAAGACATCCACACCGGCCGACTGAAGGTGCTGCTGGCCGATGCCAACAGCGGATACCGCCAGCCAATCAATGCGGTGTACTACCGCAACTCGCAACTGGCCCTGCGGATCCAGTGCTTCCTGGACTTCATCCAGGGCAAGCTCGCCGACTACGCCTCGCGGGATTTCAAAGGCTGATTCGTGACTTCAAGGCAAGAGTGATTTGGGCAATGTGGACTGTTTCGGCAAGGACCCGTCCTCGATACTCGTCCCATCACTGATGTTGCCAAGGAGTTATTCATGAACGTATTCATCACCGGCGCTGCCGGTTTTATCGGCGGTTCCATTGCCACCGGCCTGGCACGCGCCGGGCATCAAGTTCGCGGTCTGGTGCGCAGCGCCGAACAGGCGAGCGAACTCACTGTGCTGGGCATCGAGCCGGTCATTGGCACCCTCGAAGACAGCGCGTTGCTCACCGAACAGGCCCGTGCCGCCGACGCCGTGATCAACGCCGCCAGCAGCGATCATCGTGGTGCGGTCGAAGCCTTGATCGAAGGCCTCAAAGGCTCGAACAAGGTGCTGTTGCACACCAGCGGTTCGAGCATCGTCGGCGATGCTTCCGGTGGTCGTCACAGCGATGTCATTTACCAGGAAGGCCATCTGCCGCCACCCACTGCCGACAAAGCGGCCCGTGTCGCCATCGACAATCTGGTCCTGGATGCCGCCCGGCAAGGCGTGAACTCGGCGGTGATCTGCAACACCTTGATCTACGGTCACAGCCTGGGGGTCAAGCGTGACAGTGTGCAGCTGCCACGTCTGCTCAAGCAGGCGCGCAAGAGTGGCGTGGTGCGGCATGTGGGGCCGGGGCAGAACATCTGGTCCAACGTGCACATCGAAGACGTGGTCGAGCTGTACAAAGTGGCCCTGACCCGCAACGTACCCGGCACGTTCTATTTCGTCGAAAGCGGCGAGGCCTCGTTCATCGACATGACCACCGCCATGGCCGGTGCGCTGAAACTGGGCAAGCCGCAAGATTGGCCACTGGCCGAAGCCGAGGCCGAATGGGGTTACGAAATGGCCAACTATGGCCTGGGTTCCAACAGCCGTGTGCGAGGCAAGAACGCCCGTGAGTTGCTGGGGTGGACGCCGAAGCGGACGTCGGTGGTGGAGTGGATTCTTGATGAGATGGTGTGAGTACCCTCCAAGCTGAGGATATCCATCAGTAAAAACATAGGACCTGTGGGAGCGAGCTTGCTCGCGATGGCGCCGGGTCAGTCAGTAGTGAAGTTGGCTGACCCACCGCTATCGCGAGCAAGCTCGCTCCCACAGGTTTTTGTTTGGTGTTGCTTCAGTCGTGCTGCACACCCGCGCGCTTGAGCATTTGTTTGCAACGCTCGGACAGGTGAAACACCCGCAGGTGCTTGCCGGCCTTGCTGTAGCGTTCACGCAGGGTCTTGAGCGCGGCGACGGCCGAGTAGTCGACGAAGCGCAAGTGACGGCAGTCGAGGGTCACCAGGGCCGGGTCGTTGGCCGGGTCGAACTGGTTGAGAAACGGCGTCGACGAGGCGAAGAACAGCGTGCCGTGCAGGCGATAGAGCTTGCTGCCGTCGGCTTCTTGGTGGGTGTCGGCGTACAGCTCGCGGGCCTGTTGCCAGGCGAAGTTGAGCGCCGCGATGATGATCCCGCAGAGCACGGCGACAGCCAGGTCGGTAAACACCGTGATCACCGTCACCGCGATGATGACCAGCACATCGTTGGCCGGCACTTTGTTGACCACCCGCAACGATGCCCAGGCGAAGGTCTGCTGGGACACCACGAACATCACGCCCACCAGCGCCGCCAGCGGGATGCGCTCGATCAGCGGCGACAGGAACAACACGAACAGCAACACCATCACCCCGGCCACGACGCCCGATAACCGTCCGCGTCCGCCCGAGCTGAGGTTGATCATCGTCTGGCCGATCATGGCGCAACCACCCATGCCGCCCAGCAGCCCGGAAGCCATGTTGGCCGCGCCCAATGCCACGCATTCACGGTCCGGATAACCGCGGCTCTCGGTGATTTCATCGGTCAGGTTCAGGGTCAGCAAGGTTTCCAGCAGACCGACCATCGCCATGATCACCGCGTAGGGTGCGATGATCTGCAAGGTCTCCAGGTTCCAGGAAATGTCCGGCAGGGCAAAGGTCGGCAAGCCGCCGGCGATGTGGGCCATGTCGCCCAGCGTTCGGGTCGGCAGGCCGAGCAGCTCGACCGCCAGGCCCACACCGAGGATGGCCACCAAGGCCGGCGGCACGCTGCGGGTCAGGCGCGGCAGCAGGTAGACGATGGCCATGGTCAATGCCACCAGGCCGGCCATCAGGTACAGCGGCGGGCCGCTCAGCCAGGCCTCGCCATTCTTGAAGTGTTCCAACTGGGCCAGGGCAATGACGATCGCCAGGCCGTTGACGAAGCCGAGCATCACTGGGTGCGGCACCATGCGCACCAGCTTGCCCAGTCGCAACAACCCGAACGCCATCATGATCAGTCCGCCCAGCAGCACGGTCGCCAACAGGTACTGCACACCGTGCTGCACCACCAGCGCGACGATCACCACGGCCATCGACCCCGCCGCGCCTGACACCATCCCGGGCCGACCGCCGAACAATGCGGTCAGCGTGCAGAGGATGAACGCGCCGTACAGCCCCATCAGCGGATTGAGGTGGGCCACCAGGGCGAAGGCGATGCACTCCGGGAGCAAGGCGAAAGAGGTGGTGAGGCCGGCGAGGGTGTCGGCGCGAAGACGTGCTGATTTCATGATTTACCTGACTGGGCGCCGGTGGAGCGTCGACTGCCGGGGAGTGGTGCAAAAAAAACAGGGGGCGATGGTACGGAATTGAGGGCTGCGCGGCCAGCCATTGTGGCGAGGGGATAAATCCCCTCGCCACAGGAGGTCAATTGCGGGATGAAAGTCCAGGGGTGAATTTTCATAGCCGCTGCTTCGCGATGTCCGTCAGCGACAAGTGTTACCTGTGCGCGAAAATTACTTTCAGTGGGTTTGAAGATTCTTCGTCGAAATGATTTATGAGTTTCACAACACATCGACGTGACCCCATCCGAGGAGTAACGCATGGCACCTGCTTTCGGTTATTGGCTATTGGTCTACGCGGCCATCGCCATCATCGCGCTGATCGTTCTGATCGCCCGTTATCGGCTCAATCCATTCATCGTGATTACCCTGGTCTCCATTGGCCTGGCGCTGCTGGCCGGGATGCCGCCCTCGGGCGTGGTCGGGGCGTACGAGGCGGGTGTCGGCAAGACGCTGGGCCACATTGCGCTGGTGGTGGCCTTGGGCACGATGCTCGGCAAGATGATGGCCGAGTCCGGCGGGGCGGAGCGAATGGCCCAGACACTGATCGAACGCTTCGGCGAGCGTAACGCCCACTGGGCGATGGTGTGCATTGCCTTCCTGGTGGGCTTGCCATTGTTCTTCGAAGTCGGCTTCGTGCTGTTGGTGCCCATTGCCTTCACCATCGCCCGGCGTGTGGGGGTGTCGATCCTGATGGTGGGGCTGCCGATGGTCGCCGGGCTTTCGGTGGTCCATGCGCTGGTGCCGCCGCACCCGGCGGCGATGCTGGCGGTGCAGGCGTTCCAGGCCTCGGTGGGGCAGACCTTGCTGTACGCGATCCTGATTGGCATTCCCACCGCGATCATCGCCGGCCCGCTGTACGCTAAATTCATCGTGCCACGCATCCAGCTACCGGCCGAGAACCCGCTGGAGCGACAATTCCTCGACCGTGAACCGCGCGCCAACCTGCCGGGTTTCGGCGTGACCCTGGGGACCATTCTGCTGCCGGTGATCCTGATGCTGATCGGCGGCTGGGCCAACCTGATCTCCACGCCGGGCAGCGGTTTCAACCAGTTCCTGTTGTTCATCGGCAACTCGGTGATTGCCTTGCTGCTGGCGACCATCCTCAGCTTCTGGACTCTCGGCCTGGCCCAGGGTTTCAATCGCGAGTCGATCCTCAAGTTCACCAACGAATGCCTGGCACCGACTGCCAGCATCACCTTGCTGGTAGGCGCCGGTGGCGGTTTGAACCGGATCTTGGTGGATGCCGGGGTCACGCAACAGATTGTCGGCCTGGCCCAGGAATTCCAGCTGTCGCCGCTGGTCATGGGCTGGCTGTTCGCCGCACTGATGCGTGTTGCCACGGGGTCGGCCACGGTGGCGATGACCACAGCCTCGGGCATCGTCGCGCCCGTGGCGATTGGCCTGAGTTATCCCCACCCCGAACTGCTGGTGCTAGCGACCGGCGCCGGGTCGGTTATCTTTTCCCACGTTAACGACGGCGGCTTCTGGCTGATCAAGGAATACTTCAATATGACCGTCACGCAAACCTTCAAGACCTGGACCGTGCTCGAAACGCTGATTTCCGTGGTCGCGTTCGCCTTGACCCTCGGGCTTTCGCGCTTGCTTTGAGCGCAACGCACCCCAACAGGAGTCGTCATGGACATCCTCTACCAGATCCGCTCCCGCCAGGATTCCTTCAGCGCCGGCGAAGGAAGAATCGCTCGGCTGATGCTCGAAGACGTCGGCTTTGCCGCCTCCGCCAGCCTCGATGAACTGGCCCAGCGGGCGGAAGTCAGCAGTGCCACGCTGTCGCGCTTCGCCCGTACCGTCGGCTGTCGCGACCTGCGGGACTTGCGCCTGCAACTGGCCCAGGCCAGCGGTGTCGGCAGCCGTTTCCTCGACCCGGCCGGCGCGCCGGAGCAATCGGCGTTTTATGGACAGATCGTCGGCGATATCGAGGCGACCCTGCGCCAGCATCTGTCGGCGTTCGAAGAGTCGCGGTTCGGCGATGCCGTGCGGATGATCGGCAAGGCCCGAATGATCCATGCGTTCGGCCTCGGTGGCTGGTCAGCGCTGTGCGGCGAGGAGTTGCAAGTGCGGCTGGTGCGCTTCGGCTACCCGATCGCCGCCTGCCGCGACCCGGTGATGATGCGCATCACCGCCACTTCGCTGAGCGACCAGCATCTGGTCATCGCCTGTTCACTCACCGGTATCACGCCGGAGCTGTTGAGCGCCGTTGAATTGGCCCGCAGCTACGGTGCGGCGATCCTGGCTATCACTCGTGCCGACTCGCCACTGGCCCAACTGGCCGACTGCGTGCTGCCCCTGCAAGGCGCCGAAACCTCGTTCATCTACAAACCCACGGCGGCACGCTACGGCATGCTGTTGGCCATCGATGTACTCGCCACCGAGCTGGCGCTGGCCCATCCCGAAGACAATCAAGAGCGCCTGCGGCGGGTCAAACTCGCCCTGGACGATTACCGCGGCGGCGACGATCACTTGCCGCTGGGAGACTGACATGCTGTACGACACGCTTATCCGCAATGCGCTGGTCATCGATGGCCGCGACACCCCCGGCTACCACGCCGACGTTGCCATTCGCGCGGGTCGCATCGAACGCATCGGCGAGCTAGGCGATGCCCGGGCCGTGGAAGACATCGACGCCGCCGGCCGTGTGCTGGCGCCAGGCTTCATCGATGTGCACACCCACGACGACACGGTGGTCATTCGCCAACCGCAGATGCTGCCCAAGCTCAGCCAGGGTGTGACCACCGTGATCGTCGGCAACTGCGGCATCAGCGCTGCGCCGGTGAGCCTGCGGGGCGATCCGCCGGACCCGATGAACCTGCTCGGCACGGCCCAGGCGTTCGTCTACCCACGTTTTGCCGATTATCGCGGGGCGGTAGAAGCGGCTCAGCCTTCGGTCAACGTGGCCGCACTGGTCGGGCACACGGCGTTGCGCAGCAATCACATGGACGATTTGTTACGCACCGCCTCGGTGGGAGAAATCGCTGCCATGCGCCGGCAATTGCGCGAAAGCCTGGAGGCCGGTGCGCTGGGTTTGTCCACCGGCCTGGCCTACGCCAACGCGTTTTCAGCCTCCACCGACGAAGTCATGCAACTGACCGAAGAGTTGAGCGCATTCGGCGCCGTCTACACCACTCACCTGCGCAGCGAATTCGAACCGGTGCTCGAGGCCATGGACGAGGCGTTCCAGATCGGTCGACACGCGCAAAGTCCGGTGATCATTTCCCACCTCAAATGTGCAGGCGCCGGTAATTGGGGGCGTAGTCCGCAGGTGCTCGCGGCGTTGGAGCGCGCGGCGCAGACCCATCCGGTCGGCTGTGATTGCTATCCCTATGCGGCCAGCTCCTCGACCCTGGATCTCAAGCAGGTGACCGATGCCCATCGCATCACCATCACCTGGTCGACACCGCACCCGTCAATGGGCGGACGTGACCTGACCGACATCGCCCGCGAATGGGAGGTGTCGCTGTTGGACGCGGCGCAACGCCTGCAACCGGCTGGCGCGGTGTACTACGGTATGGATGAGGGCGACGTACGACGGATCCTCGCCCATCCGTTGTCCATGGTCGGCTCCGACGGTTTGCCCGAAGACCCGTTTCCCCATCCACGCTTGTGGGGCGCTTTCCCACGGGTACTGGGACATTTCAGTCGTGACGTCGGGCTTTTTCCGTTGCACACCGCCGTATACAAAATGACCGGCCTGTCGGCAGCGCGCTTTGGCCTCAAGCAGCGGGGGGAAATCCGTGAAGGCCATTGGGCGGACCTGGTGTTGTTCAATCCACACACCATCCGCGACGTGGCCGATTTCAACGAACCTCAACGGGCTGCCGAAGGGATTGATGGCGTGTGGGTCAATGGTGTCTTGAGCTATCGCGAAGGGCAGGCAAACGGGCGCCGGGAAGGGCGGTTCCTGGCGCGCGAGGGCGATCTGCGCCAGGGATTCAGGCCATCGAATAGCGTTTGATGGCGCGTTTGCGGCTGATATTGGATTAATTGGCGTCACAATAATGGCACTGCGACACTAAAGAAGCCAGGTTTAAAGCCGAAGCATTGGAGTCAACCCATCTACACTGGGTCTTTTCAGCCAGGGAGCAACCCATGAGCTTCGGTAAAACCACCCCGATCCTGCGGATCTTCGATGAAGCCAAGGCGTTGGCGTTCTACGTCGACTTTCTGGGCTTTACCGTCGACTGGCAACATCGCTTCGGTGACGATTTTCCGCTGTACCTGCAAGTCTCCCGCGGCGACTGCGTGCTGCACCTGTCCGAGCACCATGGCGATTGCACGCCGGGCTCGGCGTTGAGGATCGAGACCGATGAGCTGGAAGCCTTCCAGCAGCAATTGCTCGCCAAGCAATACCGTTACGCCCACCCACAGATCCAGGCCATGCCCTGGGGTAGCCAGGACATGGCGATCAGTGATCCGTTCGGGAATCGGTTGGTGTTTACCAATGCGATTAACGTGTGAGCCGTTGGGCATCTCCCTGGATCCTGCTAACGCAAGGTGTGTTAGCCTCAATCAATGATTTCATTGATTGCAGGGGGCATCATGGCCAGCATCACGATTCGAAACCTTGACGACCAGATCAAAGAACAACTGCGGATAGCCGCTGCCCATAATGGGCATTCGATGGAAGAAGAGGCCCGGTTGATCTTGGGGAAGGCATTGGCCTCTGTTAATCAAGCAGGAGGGCTTGGCAGCCGGATTCGTAACAGGTTCAGCGCAAGCGGTGGGGTTGAGCTCGATTTGCCTTCGCGACAGGAGAAGGCGAAGGCGGTGGATCTTTCCGAATGATCGTGCTCGATACCAATGTTCTGTCAGAGTTTATGCGGTCTGAGCCCGATGTTAGAGTGTTGGCTTGGGTCGACATGCTACCCGCGATGGATCTTGCGATTACTGCGGTGACCGTGGCAGAAATTCTCCATGGCATTGCTCGACTCCCATCCGGTAAGCGCAAACAAAAACTTGAAGCCCATGCGATGGCGATGTTCGAAGAAGACTTCGTCGGGCGAATATTTCCGTTTGACGCTCATGCCGCCGTTGAGTACGCGACGCTCGTGGCGAACTGCGAAGCAAGGGGGAGGGCGGTGTCGATGGCCGACGCGCAGATTGCCGCTATTTGCCGAGCCCATGGCACTTCGATCGCGACTCGAAATGTTCGGGATTTTGAGTTCTCCGGGATCGAGGTAATCAATCCCTGGCAGTCCGAATAATGGGTTTTATCTGACCGTTCACGCGTTTCAGGCCATACCCTGGAACCCAGGGCATGGCCGTCAATGCTCGGTTCATATACCCAATATGAACCGATCAAGTTCTGGATCAAGACGCCCGGTCAAGACGTACTACCAGAACGCAGAGCTCGATTTATTTCCGAGATGTGACGGTTGTACGACCCATAGTCTCGAGGGTTGCGACCAGTCGGGATGTTGACTTCTTCGGGGATAATGCCGCTGCAGTTGAAGCAGGCGATGAAAGGCTCCGGTTGGTCCACGCCGGCCAGTTTTTCAGTGAACAGATGCGTATCCGACAGCACCCTTTCAGCTTGACCCGGATAAAGCGCCACGATTGAGTTGAGTAGGCGGACTTCGCCATGAGCCCCAGGTCCTCCGGCATGCACGGGAATGATGCTGTTGGATTTCTCGATGTGCGTGGCGATGAGGTGCTGGGTGGGTTGCTGGAGTTCGTACAGGGTCTCGACCGTCCTGCTCAGCGTCGGTTCGAGCTTCAACACATCAGGATCTATGTCGAGTTGATGGGTCTCACTGGCTTTCGTAGCGCTGTATCGTTCGGCCAGGTCGGCCAGGTATTCAGCGGTATTGCCGATTTTGTAGCTGCCGAAAGTCAGGTAGAACCTCTCGCTTTTGGCGGAGCCGTCATAATTCTTGTCCACGCCGCGGTAATTCTTCGGACCGGATTTGGGGCCAGTGAGATTGTAGTACTCGTTGAGGCCCACATCGTTGTCCCCCTTGCGATCCAGGACTACACCATAGGAGTGAACGACCAGTCCCTTGCGTTGGGTTTTGCTGAAGTTGGGGCTGGCGCCGGGCTCGGAAGGGGCTTCTCGATGAGCCCTGGCACGTCTGTTGGCCGGTTCTTTCGCAGGCTCCTGCAGCATCGCCTGGGAACGGGCGTGGCCATCAGCGCTCATCCATTGGATGACATCGTCCTTCACCCAGCCCTGGTGGTCGACGAACCTGAGGGGGTTGTTCCCCACCATGCCATACAGGTTCAACCCATCGATCGTTCCCGCCGGGTCGGGGCTGATCCAGCGCTGCAACCACGGTGCGTAATAGCGCTGCCCGTAATAATACAAGCCGCTGGCATCACGTTCCTTGCCGGAGTAGCGAAGGGTTCGGTAGTCAGCCTCCACGACCGAACGCGACGCCGCCCACGCGGTGGCCCCATAAGGCAGGTAGCTTTCCTGGCTGATCAGGTCGCCCTGATCGTCCAGTTCCAGTGCGCTTGAGCCCAGGTGGTCGCTGAAGCTGTAGCGCAATGGATTGGCCGCGATGGCGGACGGTCGGCCTTGCGTCCAGTGCAGATAACGTACAGTGCAGCGCCCCGCTTGCAGGGTAATGACTTCCAGGCGTTCGTTATCTCGCGTGCGAATTTCAAGGCCTGGCAGATAGCGGACCTCCCGAGTGTGCACCCGCGTTGCGCCCTGAGTGGTCTGGAGCTTGCGCACGCGTTGGCCGCTGCTGTCGTAGCGATAGCGCTCGATGTCATCGGACGCGTTTTCACGCCGTACCAACACCACGCTGTCGAGCTGATTACGCAGGTTCCAGGTCAGCGCCTGGCCCGGGGCTAGCGCCTGCTGGTTGCCGTTGGCATCGAAGTCCACTGTTTGGTCGGGCGTCGAGTGGCCTTTGTTCCAGGCGCGCAAGCGATTGCTCACGGCGGCCACGTCCAATGTCCGGGTGTAGTGATTGCCGTCGCGACGATGACGCAGTTCGATCAGGTTGCCGCCAGCATCGTATTCGTAGTGTTCGGTGAAATTGAACAACTGGCCGGGGTCGATGGGTAGTTTGCCGAGGGCTGGAAGGTCCGGGGGGCTGGTCAATCCGGCAGCCTCGCGGCCCGTCGCGCTGATCAATTGATAAAGGCTGTCGTAGGTGAATGTGCTGGACGCTTCGACCCGTTGGTTGCTGCCGAACTGCACCGGTTGGGCCTTGTCCTCAATGTGCGTCACGTTACCCACCGGGTCGCAGGTGTAGTGCAGATCCTGCAAGGTCTTGGCCGACCGCGATGTGCGCAGGGCGGTCAATCTACCGTTGGCCGGATCGTACACGGCGCGACTGACGACACCGTTGCCGGCCGTCTGGGACTCGATCTGGCCGGACGCGTTGTAGACGAGATCGCTCACGATGACTTTTTCGGTCGCCGTGTTTCTTATCTGCAGGCCCATGGACTTGAGCTGACCCGCGACATCGAACGAGTAGCGCTGCTGGTGCTGGGCGGCATCGGTCTGCTGGATAAGCTCGGCGAGGGCATCGTAGCGCCAGCTCGTGGTGTAGCCGTCGCCCGGTTCCAGCAAGCGGTCGCGGTCTTTCTCTTGCGCTGGCCAGTCGGGTCGTTCGGTGGCGGCCAGCAGATGCCGGGTCTGGCTCAGAGGCTTGGCGCAAAGCCCATAGTCATGGACCAGCAGAGTGCCGGCGCTGTCGTCGTGGCGGATCAGCGCGCCGCACCGGTTGTGCACTGCGGATTCCGGCGAACTGTCGCCGTAGTGCAGGCATTCGACCCTGCGTGGCACGTCGCCTGCCCCTTGCTCATGGACGGCGGTCATGCGCAGTTGCGTGTCGTAGGTGGTCCGCCAATAGGTGCCTCGCTGATCCCAGCAGTGCAATACCTGACCGGCATCGCCAGGCAGGTACAGGCGCCACCCGGCATCGATGCTGTCGAGCAACAGCGTCTTGCCGGACAAACTGTAGACCGTCTGCAGGTTCGCCCCGCCCGTCGCCTTGGCGAACAGCCGAGGGTCGCGCTGCGCCACTTGTCGTCCCGCCACATCGTAGTCTTGCTGGGCAATGCGCGCCTGGACGGGTTCCTGGGCGTCGCGCCGGTAGTAAGCGATTTGCCGCACGGGCAGGCCTCGGCCGTCGACGGCGTTGATCGAGGGGGTCTTGTGATGAAGGCGTGGGTTCATGCGCCACCTCCGGCCGTGGCGGCGTGTTCGGACATGACTTCTTGCAGCGTGTCATTTTCGTCCTCGTCCACGCTGTACCAGGGATGGCGGGTGTGGCGACGCATGTAGCAGAGGCCGGCTTGCCGGGCCAGACGCGTGAGGGTGGGGCGCCCGAGGGCGTCGTAGAACTGCCGGTCGTAATGGCCGAATTGCCGCAAGGACACATCGTTGATACGGCGATGCTGATCGGCGAAATAAGGACGGTAGATGCGCACCGCCAAACCCTTGCTGTTGTATTCCACCCGTTCGCTGACCCGCCAGCGCCTTGCGGCGACCTGCTCCTTGGGCGCTCCATCCGTCAACGTCAGATCACCCTTTGCATCGACGACGTAAGCCAGGCCCGGTTCGACGAGTTGCTTGCTTTGCAGAGTTCGCCCGAAGCCATCGAAGCAGGTGACGGCGATGCGGATTTGTTTTTGGTCGTCATCGGGGTCGCGGTCGGCGACCAGTGTGGCGATGTGCACGGGCTCACGCGGCGCGGCCTCGAGTTCGTTCTTCAGCTTGAGGTCATCGGCCGAGAGTGTCTGAAGCTCCGCTAGCCGGACTCGAGCCGACGCGCAGATATGCCCGGTGGGGAGCAGGTCGCCATTGCTCACGCAGCGCGCCAGCCAGTCGGTGTCCGCCAGGGCTGCCTTCGATACGCAACCCATCCAGCTGAAGGGCGCGTAATAAAGCGCCGTGGCCGCGTCCTGCAACGCGTCCCGGCTTTGGCTGATGGCCGCTGTCGGGCTGTTGAATGCTGGCTGTTTGAACTGCGCGAGCGGTTTGAAACCCCTGCGCGTATGTTGCTCGTCGCCATAAAAAGAGGTGGCCAATACTTGGCCAAAAGCATCGAACAGGCCTTCCTGCACATTGCCGTTGGGGTCGGTGATGCGTCGGGGCTGGAGCGAGCGGTAATCGTAGGTCGCCGCGGTGGCACAGCCATCAGGCTGTTGGAACCGGGTGATCACACAGTGATGAAGGTCGTGGCTGATCTCGATTACGCCGTGGCTTTCGCTCGGTTGTAGGGTGCGGATTTTGTAGAACCCGTCCCGTGGGGCATAAGTGGCGAAGCCGCTTTTGACGGACCAGAGTCGTACGGGGCGGCTGCTCTCGGGAAGAAAATCGGCCATGCGGTGATAGTGATTGCGTTCGAGCATTTTTCCCTTGGGGCGCGTTTCCTGGGGCAGCAGCCGGAAGGCCTTGAGGGCGGTTTCGTCCAGCTCAGCGGTTTCCAGATGGTCGGTCAGGGCCTGGAAGTCTGCGACGCCATCCGCCAGGGTGGCTGCGCTCGAAGCGCCTTTGTAGCGTTGCACGGTCAGGCCGGTGAGCACGCTCTGGTCCGTCCAGGTCGTTTGCTCCGCACGTTCGCTGAGGGTTTCGAACGTTATCTCTTGCGGCGCCAGCCCGTCGGCTTCGGGAGCCTTGGGGCAGCGCAACGCCTGGGTGCGCTGGCGATAAGGCAGGCCCAATCGCCACCCTTGGGGCGTTTGCAGGTGGATGAACTCGGCCCGGGTTTCGTTCAGGTAATAAAACTGCTGCGCCGGATCATGTGCATCGCGCCACCATCGTTGTGAGTCAACGTCGCTGAACGGTGGCGTATCGTCGGCGGTTTTCCTGCGGGCGTAATGGATGTCCAGGCGGTGAACGAGGGCGCCGTACAGGTCGTGTTGCAGGTTCAAGGTGTGCTGGCACTGCGGGTCATCGGCGGTGCCTTCGTATTGATACGTGATGGACTCCAGCGGCAGCGGTAGCATCCGGGCGTAGGACTGATTACCGTCGGACACTTGCAGCAGGCGTACGCGATAGCGGTGTTCCTGGACCGAGTACAGGGTCCGGGTTTTCCGGCGCCTATCGACCCCGAATGTCTCGCTTCGCAGCACCTGCCCACTCAACGCGCGGGCCATTTCAATGTGGGTGGCTGCGGTTGGCACGGACACGGGGATGTCGCGCCCGGTCTCCTCTTGGTATTGGCAAAGCAGTGCCTTGCCCAGCGCCACGGCTTGCGGGTCGTCGTGGTTGTAGCCGATACGGGGCATGTCCACCGTTTGCCCGGTGTGAAACCAGGTCTTCTTCAGGCTAGGCATCGTGAAACCCTGGGAATCGGCATCGTCGGGGGTGGTTTCATTGTCGGTTTCCAGCAACAGGCCGAAGCCGCGAAACTCGCGCTCGGCACCGTCGTAGTAGCCTTGGCGATAGGCAAACTTGCGGGTTAATCGATTGCCGGTGATGTCATCCACCCGGGTCTGGTTCGAAACCAGATGCAGCGCCATGGGGACATGACAGATCGCAGGCGTGCCAGCCTTGTTATGGGCGGCTTTTTCATCCAGCCATTCCTGCGCCGAGCTGCGGTAGCGGATGGTTTCGCTGGCGCCCATGTTGTTGTGGGTGCCGGTGAGCAGATACGGTTTCGCCTCGACGAAATCGTAGCGCCAGTGTTGCGGTGTGATGTGCGGCATGCTCAGGATCAGGCTGGAGCAGCCGAGCCCTTGCAGGTCGGCGACGCTCACCTGGCATAAATTGTCGTAACGCAGTCCGGGGGGCCAGGGCAGGTTGAGCGCAGGGCGGAAACCCTGGCCGCAGCGGTTCATGAAGATCAGTGCCTGGTCGGCTTGCAGATAGATCAGGTCGACGGCGCCGGAGCCATCCAGATCCGCCAGGCGGATGCGCGAGGCATCGAAGGTTTCGTAGGCCAGCCCGGGAAAGTCCAACACGATGCCCTTGCCAAACCGCCCGTGGCCCAGGTTTGGCCAGCACCGCACTTCGTTGTGACGAATGCGCACCAAGTGTTGCTGGCCGCTGCCCAGCACATCGCTGAACGCCACCAGTTCGCCGGGCTCGGCGCTGAACACCGCCAGGGCATCTTCATGCTCGTCGCGGGCGACTTGCAGTGGGGTGGCAAAACCGTGCTCTCGCTGGTTGATATACAGGCGAACGCTGCGCGGGCCGATCAATACCAGGTCAGTAAGCCCTTCTCCCGACAGGTCGGCCAATTGCCCGTGTGGGCTGAAAAATTCTGCCGGAAACGCGTTGAATGTGGCGAAATCCGACCAGCTTCGATCGGCGCCAAGGGAGAAAAAACCGCTCAGCCCCGGTTGGGCCACGAGCCAGTCCAAGCGGCCGTCTCCGGTGAGGTCGCTCAATGACTGGCGCACCGGTTTTGTAAGGTCGGCAACCGGGATGGCGGGCAGTGTTCGCCACGGCGCGTAAGCCACGTTGTCGCCTTTGGCCTTGGCCCGCACGGGTTCGCGATAATGCCAACCCCCGTCACCTTGATAGAGCACGCCCGGCAGGCCCTCACCGTACAAGTCCACCAGTTGATAACGTTGACCATCGTCGAGCCCCGGCATGTCTGCAAAACGTTGCCAGGCGTGGGGCTCCAACCGGAGTTTGAATTCGCTGTAGCTGAATTCGATGGGCGGCCGGCTATCGACGGTAGCCGAGTCGCCAAAAGCTTGATCATGGGCGGCGCTCAGTTGGTGATAACCCAGGGATGCCTGGCGATAATCGAGCAACAGGCGGCGCACCAGGACGGGGGCGGCTCCCAGTTCCTCGGGAAAACGGTGAAACATCAGGACCTGGCGGCACAGGCGTTCGGTGCGCAGTTCAAAACCGTAGGCGAAGCTGGAAAAACCATCGCTGCGGGTTGCCCACTGCTGACCTTCGTACGGCGGTTTCTGTTCGTAGGCCGTGGTCCGTTCGCCATAGTCGAAGACCAATTCGAAGTGCCATTGCACAGAGGCGAGCCGGTCTGTTTTCCATGAGTACAAGTGCGGATCGGCCTTGAAATTGCCATAGCTCACTTGGCTCAAATAGCGCTGGGCCGTTGTGTCGGCCTTGTACTGGTAGAGGATGTGTTCGCCGTAAGCGTTCAGGCTTTCTTCCAGCAGCCATTCGCCGACACGGTTTTTGTCCAGAGGATCAGCTCGGCGGGAGGCGGGGTTCTTTCCGAACAGGTGCAGGCTGCCATCGGCGCCGTGCACCAGCCAGAAGCCCGGTTTGTAGTCGGGAGGGGACCAATGTTCGATGCGGTCGAAGCTGCTTTCGATTCGAGGAAAATACCGCGTGACGTTGTAGGTCGTTTCCAGGTCCAGATCGTTGTATTGATCGATGCGGGTTGCGGCGATGACGCCTTGCCGATCACGCTCGGGCAACCAGACCACCCCGCTGGGACCGATGATTTCGTCAGCCTCGGTATAGGCCGGCACGCCCTTGCTGGTGCGGCGCGCCACGCTGGGCAGCGACAACCCCCAACCGATGCCGAACACACCGTTGCCGAGGGAGCTGGCATAGTTCAGGGACAAGGGCGGAGCAAAGCCGCGCCCCGGTGAAATCGGCAGGGCAATTTCGTAGGACGCCGTACCGTGGGCGCCGATGGCGGCCCAGCCTTTGCCGATACTTTGAATGGCGCCACCGCCCTTGGGTAATGACGGCGCGGTGACGGGCAAGAGCGGTTGCTCGGTCATTGCGCACCTCCGCCGACCCTGGCCGTATAGCTCACATGGACGATGACGTCGGTCAGTGAGTCAAGCAGGTCTTTTTGTGCTTCGGGGTTCGGGAAGGTCAGTTGCCACTTGGAAATGGCGCCGGTGTATTCGAACGGCAGGTAGCGGTCATCGTTGAAATTCAGCGTGAACAGGCCGTTGTCGTCGACGCCCGTCGACAGAGCAATCTGCTGGTTGGCGCGTCGGCTCTCCAGGGCTCTGCCACCGTCACCGGGCGAGAGAAACACCTTGCTGGCGGTCTGGGTCAGTGTGGCTCGAATGTTTTCATAAGGGCCGATGACCGCCGGCAAAGATACGCTGATGGTCTTGATCCGTCGCAGGTAGTGCTGCTGATCCTTATAGTCGTCTTCGAACAATTGCTGGGTCAGTTCGAATTCGTAGGTGCCTTTCTTCAAGTCGGCGTGGATGTGCGGCCACTCTTTGTTGATGCTGGTCGGGATTTGGCGCTTGAGCTCACGCAGCGACACTGTTTTGCGTATCTCCAGCTCCCGCTCGTGGCGCCGCAGGTATTCGGCGTGCATCTTCAACAGGTTCATCTTCAGCAGCTCGCCGGCGCCCAGCCCACGATAGGTCGCATGCCAGGCGCCGGGGTGGATGAAGCGCGTGTCGAAGTTGGCGACTTCATACTGCCAACAGGCTTCGGCCGCCAGGCACAGCGCCAGTGTGGCGTCGTAGGCCTGACGATAGAGCGCGGCAAATTGGCTGTTCAGCCATTGGTACAGCTGTGCCTTGGTGAAGCGCTTGCTGAGAAAGTCGTAATTGGCCTTGGCTTGGCTCAGGGTGGATTCGGCCAGGCGCAGTTGCAGGCGAGTGGCGGTTTCCTGTTCGGTGAACTGCGCCAGCTGTGCGTCGATCTGGGCCAGTTCGAGTTGTGCCTGATCCCATGCGTGATGCCATTCGTCCCGGCGGCGATCGAATGCGGCCTGACGGTCGAGTTGGGCCGCTACCGTGCGGCTTATGATCGCGGCGCTATGGGCGGCCGCAGAGGCTGCGAGCGCCGGCCCCTCCCAACGGCTGCCGCCTATGCAGAACCCCGCAACGTTCGGAGCCATCATCAGCCCCGCTGCCGCGACTTGGAAGGCCATCGCTCCGGCCTCCGCGGTGCCGCTGGCCACGTATAAATAACTGACCTCTGTTTCGGCGTGACTAAGATCATCGTCCAGCAGTTTTTTGTAATGGGTGATGCGGTTTTGAACAGTGGCCTGGCTGGCCAGCAGCGCCTGGCGGTTCTGACGGTCGATGTTCAAGGCCTGACGTTGCAGGTCCAGCGCGATTTTCGCCAGGTCCCAGGCTTGCTGTTGTTGCAGCTCCTGCAACTGCGCCTGTTCCTTGCGCTCGATCAGTGACAGCAACGTGGCACCGAACTGAATGATGCTTTCGACGGCGTTCTGAGCCTGGCTGTGCATGACGGTGAAGCGATAGTGGGGGATTTGAACCGCCGACAAGTGGGCCGTGGCGCCGGCCGGGGTGTTCGGGGCACTGGCGCTGGTCAAGGCGCGAGGGTCCAGCGGCGCAGCGAAGACAGGCAAATGCAGAGGCTTTCCGGCGATATCGAGGTTATGCCGCAGGTTGTGCAGGCGACTTTCGGCGACGTCCCAGCACTTGAGCAATTGCGGATTGAATGGCACGCGCAGATACGGGTTATCGATTGCCGTCAGGGCCGCTTGCGATCGGCCTTCCTGCGCAAGCGACGGCGAGCTGACGGTGGGCAGGGGCAGCCGGTTTTCAAAGCGGCGCAGGTCGTCATTGTTGGTGGTGCTCAATCCATGAAGGCTGACGGCCGTCCAGTGATCGGCCGGTTGAACGACCGGGCGTGGCCCTAGCAAGTCCAGGGTCCGGACGTACCAAAGCTTGGCTTCGCTGAGGCTGTCAGGCGTCAGCGCGCGGTACGCGGCGTCGCCTCGGTTGGTCAGGATGTCGAGGTACAGGAAGTACAGCGCCTTGCGAAAGTGCACGGGATGACTGCGGGCAATCTGATAGGGGTCATGGGGCGCCTGGTGGGAATACGACAGCGTGTCACCGTCGAGCAGCGGGACGCTTCGCCAACATTCGGCTTTCCTGCGGCCCGGGTCGAAGACATAGCGCAGCCAGTGTTCTGCTTCCTCGTAGCGATGCTCGGCGTTCAAGCGATGGGCGACCAGCCAGGGCACGTAGAGAAACAGTTCGGTGAAGTAACGGCCGTAGGGGCCATGAAAGTCCATCCGGTTGCTTGGATCACCGGGCAGGGCAGGTTCCGGCAGGTGTTGAGTGGTCCAGTCAAACAATTCATCCAGGCTGTTTTCGGTGCGCCGGATCAGTTCGGCGGCGAATACGGTGTTCAGCCTGATGGGTTGGCGTTCTTGGCTTTTGCCGTCGCTGTGCTTGATGGTGGAATGGGCGAAGTCGATGAATTGGGTCGTGCCCAGGTTGGGGGTCGGTGCGGCGGTGATCTTCGGTGGTTGGAGGACCGTAGGTGCCAGGCTCAGTTTGATCGCTTTGAGCGCGAAGGAAATTGTTTGATACGGTCTGTCAGGGTTGACCAGCGCGACGCCATACAACAAAGCCTCGCCGTCCTCATTGTCTTCAACCCGCAAGAGGTACTCATAGCGACTGGGCAACTGTTTTACCAAGGAAGACTCGGCTACAGCCTCCAGTTTGTCATAGGTTAACGAGTTGTCTTCTATTCCGGCGGGTTGGCGAAAAATTACATATTTTCGATAGAGCAATGCTTCTTTGTAGAAAAAGGCAGTCCGGGACCCGCTGCGTTGGAAAGGGGTCTGAAGCGCCAAAGTAACCTTTCCACGAGAGGTGCTGGAGTCGCGCTCATTGTAGGTGTTGATCAAGTGGCGTACTGCCGCCACTGAGATCAGTTTTCCAGCCAGACTTGCCGTGGCTGACGTCGTGAAACCAGGTGAATCCTGACTGTCCCGGATCACGTTGTTCAGGTTATCGATGGAGTACTGGAAAACTAGACCGGCGGGATCTGCGACATCCAGATAGAAAATTTCGGACTCGTCGCGCAGTTTTAGATAGGAAGAGGAGGGCAGGGTTTCGTCGAGCGGTGGCAGAACCAGCTTAAGTCGACCTGAAAACGAGATGCGAATTGCACTCACGGCAGGGGGTAGAAACGTATCGTCGGCATGAACGACTAGCGTGTGTGGCGAGTCGATGGGTTTGAGAACAGTCCCAGCCAGATAATCATCGAAATTCGAAAGTGTATTGATGATCTTTTTGGGGCGTGGAATTGGAGAACCCTCAATTTCCTGGAACGCCAATCTGCTTTGAAAACGCTGGGTGTAAGGTTCGATGAGCGTCGTATCAAGGAGAGCGTGTTCCAGTTCTTTTGGTTTTTCGTCTTCCGCCTGTTTGATCGTCGTTGAACGGTCAGGCTCATGGGAAAGATTTTTGTCGATGTAGGTTGTTCTAATAAAACTGAAGGCACTGGCCGGCGCGGACGCCGAGCCGGCTCTGGGCTTTCGTGCACATAAGGCCAGATACAGTGAGTCTTGCGAGCCCTTGCGGTGCTGCATCGCAACGGAACCTATCAACGGCCTGATCGCCTCCAGGCTCTGGCTGGCAAGCGTTTTGTCCTCGCAATACCCTTGCAGGCCCACTCGTGGCGTACTCCACATGCCATCCTGTTTTTTGAAGCAATAGCTCAAGCGCAGTAGCGGATGATTCACACGGGGTGCCATGGCGTCGGCCTTCGAAGGCGCGCTGGAGGCCGACTGATCCTGATGGATGCATTCTGCCCAGACAACGAACAGGCGATTGTTGAACCAGACGGGACGAATCGAGTGTTCGACCGCGCTTTCGGGGATGGGCACATCGGCTTTTTCCCAGTCCGACCAGGCGTATGGATCCGGCTGATCCTGCTTGGAGGGGGGCGGTAAGGCACTGTCCAGCGGACGTTGCGCCATGTTCAGCGAGCGCCAGAAGTAAGTGTTTTCGGTGCGGGATTTAGCGATGAGGTAGTAGGTGCTGTTGGCAAAGTCCTCGCCATCGATATAGCCGTTGAGAATCGTCAGGTTGGCCACTTCTTCGAATCGGGCCAGGTAGGCCAGGACCGCCGATTGCACCGCGTCGGGTTGAATCCGGTTCTGGGTGAGGGTGTTTTCCAGTTGCTGGAAGTTATCGCTGCTGTTGGCCCTCAGCACCGGGTCCAGGTAAGTCGCGGGGAAATAAAGCAGCTTTTGGTGGGCGGCCCAGGTGGGGTACTGATGCATTTCGTTGCGCCACGTCTGCCGGTGTTCGGCGGTGAAATCCTCCGGGTCGTAGCCGGGCTCCAGGTTCATCAGGATACGGTTGATGTATTGCTGCAGACTGGCAATCGCACAGGCGACCGGTGTGGTGGGCACATCCTGGCTGACCAGCACATCGAGCAGCCAGTACTCATAGAGGTCATGGGCGTTCTTGAGGGGCGTGGCATTGGCGGGGGCGACGTCGTTCAAGTAGAGCGCCAACAGTGCGTCGCGCAGGCGTTCATCGAGCTGCTTTTTTATGGCATCGGTCATGTATTCAATCCTTGAATTTGAAATGGGGGCAGCCGTCAATGGCAGGCGGCGATCAGCGCTTCACCGACTATTTTCCAAGCCGATGCAGAGCTGGCGGTTTCCAGTTTGATCGCCTTGATCAGCAGGTTTGCCGACAGTCCCGTTTGCTGGCAGCACGCCTGACAGCGCATGATCCAATCCACTGCTTCCATTGAGTCTGCGCGTCTTGTGTCCAGTGACGCCGTCAGGGAACTCACCTCTTCGACGCTCCAATTCAACAGCTTGGCCAGCAGGCCATTGGTTGCTTTTTCCGACTGTTCCTGGTTGGCCACCTGCAGGTAATGCAACAGGTTGTCTTCCGACTGGGCCTGATGACGGGCGCAATGACTGAAGCATTCGAGCAGATACAGTGTGTGGGGCGTCAGGGTGGCCGATAGGCGCGGGGCCAGCCATGTAGGGTTTTCCATCAGGACCTTCAGCGTGCTGCTGCTCAGGTGCAAGCGCTGGCAAGCCTCGGCCGTGCGCAGTACCGTCGCCAGCAACGGGGGCATTGCACCCGGGGTGTGCTGGATGGCCGTGACGATCGCCCTTGCGTCGGTACCAGCCATTTGTAATACGCCAGGGACGTATTCGGCTGGCAGGTCCGCCATGTCATGCAGCAGGAGCTCCACCTGATGCGGATGATCTTGGGAGGCGTTGGTGTCTGCCTGGAATTTCGCCAAGCGTTTTTCCAGGTTTTGATTCAGCGGCCAGTCATTGTTGCTGACGTTGAACAGGCGACACCATTGCAACACGTCCCGATTGTTTTGCCTGAGCCAGTCAACGGCCCAATCCATGGCCATCAGGACATCAAGAATGTCCGACTCTGTGGAGTCGACGGTTTTCAGCTCCCCTTTCACCAATGCCTTGCAGAAATCCTCCCCGCCGAGTAACCGGGCCAACTCGGTGCATTCAAGAGGGGAGAGCCCGAACATCCGGGCGATACGGGCCTGGCGATACAGGGCCGAAACCGTGGGCAAATCATATTCCTGTGATGAGTATCGACTGGCCTGTTCCACCAGCAGCAACAGCGAATCTGGCGCAACGGGAAGGCCAAGGCCGGCGCTGAGGTAACTGAAGGTCTGCTCGTCCTTGGCGGTCAGGCTCCGCTTGGGGGCGTCCCACACAGGGCTTTTGAGCAGTTGGGTGCGATTGAACACCTGATCGAACAGCGACACCCGATCTGCGCAACCGTGGGTGGGCATGTCGTGCAGGAACGCAGCGAATTCTTCAGAGGCGATGCCATGGCGCCGGTTCAGGTACCGATAGACGCCCAGCGTGCGCAAGGTGTTGGCGCTAAGCGTTTCGACCCTTTCCGAGCGTTGGGCATTGAAGATCAACGTGTCCAGTTCGGCAACGGGAATACCGGTCCAGCGATGCAGGCGGATCATGCGTTGCAAACGGTCGAAACGTTCAGGAGAGTTGTTGGTGAAGACCCTCTGCTGCGCTTGGGTCTCGATCGCCAGGGCAGGGATAGCCCCGCCGCCATTGATGTAGCTGGCGCCGTAATGTGTCCGGGTGGAAAGGGGGCTGTTGATTGACGTTCGCGGCCTGCATTTGCCTTGCGCCAGTAGCTCCTCCACCTGTTCCGTCGTGAGCCCGGTGCGCTCCTTGAAGAACTCAAGCTCATCCAAGCGTAGGAGGTTCTCAGTGCCGTAGTTTGTTTTCAGTGTGCTGAGGTTGGCCTGCGAGGCGGTCGGTGCGATGAGCAGCGCCTGTTGTGCGGGGCTCAACCCGGACAGCAGTTTTTGCGCTTCTGCAGAATTGACGACTACTCCCCCGTAAAGATCCCGGTCCTTTGAAAAAGGCAGGTTCAGGCTAACCCGATAATTCAGTTCGCCCAGCGTCGGCTTGCCCGTGCCCAGCCCGAGGACACATTGGTGATGGTGCAGGTCGTAGGGCAGCGAGAAAGGGTAGTGTGCGCTGGCGAGTATCTGGTGAACGCTCCTGTTATCGCCGGTTTCGGCCAGGTGCGACTCGATATTATTGCGCAGGGTGTCGTTGATGATGTCGAGCATCGGACGGGTCAGGAAGGTACTCTGTCGATCGAGCATCAGTGCCTTGAGGTCCGGGCGCCGTTGCGCCAAGGTGATTCTACCGGCGTGGGACGACCGGTTTTCCAGCTCCCCGGCAAACAGATACAACGCCCGCAGATACGCCACGGGCGAGTCGATTGCCGCGATATCACCCTCGTTGCAGAACTGCTCCCAATTTTCTTCGAACAGCGCCTGATAGCCGGTGGGCTCTGGCGTTGAGCCTATCGCCAGGCTGCGCTTGCTGCGTGGCTTGTTGGCGCCGGACGATACTCGATGCTCCTGATACAGGCGGCTGATTTGCCGGGCATGGCTCAAAGCGTTGTCGTAGGCCTGCTCACCGTCCGCGTCGGTATGCCTGGCGAGTGCCTGGGTGAACTGCGCCTTGCTCATGCGCGCGATGTCGAATACCGACGTCACGCCCATGCGTTGCAGGGCGGTTTTCAGATCGGCTTTTGTGGCGTCCTTACCGTCTGAGGAGCCAACGAGCCTGTGCAGCAGCGAGTCGTTGTTTACGTCCATGTGTTGCCATCTCCTGTGCGAACGGAATGTGCTTGTTCAAGCGAAAACCGTACAGGAGCGGGCAAAGAAAGGCGGTAGGACAGGGGGAGGGGGATTTGTACGAAAGAGCGATTCGTGGGTGGCGTCGATGCAAATCCTGTGGGAGCGGGCTTGCTCGCGAAGGCGTCGGATCAGCCAGCATTGAAGTTGACTGACCCACCGCCTTCGCGAGCAAGCCCGCTCCCACAGTGGTTTGTGCCTGGCGCGGAGTTGCGGGACACAGCAGACCCGGGGTGGGAGCGAGCTTGCTCGCGATAGCGGTGGGTCTGCTGGCATCGATGTTGGATGGGCTGCCGCCTTCGCGAGCAAGCCCGCTCCCACAGTGGTTTGTGCCTGGCGCGGAGTTGCAGGACACAGCAGACCCAGGGTGGGAGCGAGCTTGCTCGCGATAGCGGTGGGTCTGCTGGCATCGATGTTGGATGTGCCGCCGTCATCGCGAGCAAGCTCGCTCCCACAGTGGGTTGTGCAACATCGGGTCGGGTGTTAGACGCGGAAGTGGCTGACCATCATCTGCAACTGATTCCCCAGCCGCGCCAGTTCGACGCTGGAGGCGGCGGTTTCTTCGCTGGCAGCGGCGGTCTGTTCGGACACGTCGCGCACGTTGATGATGCTGCGGCTGATCTCCTCGGCCACGGCGCTTTGCTGCTCGGCGGCGGCCGCGATCTGCTGGTTCATCGACTGGATGTTCGACACCGTGCGGGTGATGTTTTCCAGTGACGCGCCGGCCTTGCGGGTCAGGGCCACGCTGCTGTCGGTAAGGTTGCGGCTGTTGTTCATCACGGCGGCCACTTGCTGGGTACCATTCTGCAGGCCAGCCACCAGGCCTTCGATTTCTTCGGTGGATTTCTGCGTGCGCTGGGCCAGGCCACGGACTTCGTCGGCCACCACGGCGAAACCACGCCCGGCTTCACCGGCCCGTGCCGCCTCGATCGCGGCGTTGAGCGCCAGCAGGTTGGTCTGCTCGGCCACGGCTTTGATCACGTCCATGACGCTGCCGATCTTGTCGCTTTCCTGTTGCAGCACGGTCATGGCGTCGGTGGAGCGCACCACTTCGCTGGCCAGGCGCTCGATCTGGGCAATGGCTTCGCTGACTACCTTGTCGCCGGCACGGGCTTCGCCGTCGGCGGCGGCCGCGGCCTGGGAGGCTTCTTCGGCGTTGCGCGCGACCTCCTGAACGGTGGCGGTCATCTCGTGCATGGCGGTCGCGACCTGATCGGTCTCGACTTTCTGGCTGTTGACCCCGGCGCTGGTTTGCTCGGTCACGGCGGACAGTTCTTCGGCGGCGCTGGCGATCTGAGTCACGCCATCGCGGATGCCGCTGATCAGGTCACGCAGGGTCACGCCCATGCGGGCGATGCCTTGTTGCAGCACGCCCAGTTCGTCACGGCGGGTGACGATGACGTTCTGCGACAGGTCGCCACCGGCAATGCGTTCGACCACGGCCAGGGTTTCGCGCAGCGGGCCGGTGATCTGGCGAGTGATGATCACGGCCGCGATGACGCCGACCAGCAGCGCCAACAGGGTGCTGACCAGTTGCAGGGTGCGTGCCTGGGCGCTTTCAGCGTCGCGGCGGTCGAGTTGGATCTGGTACAGCTGTTCGCTCAAGGCCACGATGGTTGCGCCCTGGTCGGTCATTTCCTTGCGGGCCTGGACCACATCGGCGGTGGCCACTTTGAAGGCCTGCACGGCGCTGCGGTATTGGGCCAGGGCATTTTCCAGCTGGCGCAGTTCATCCTGGCGGGTGCTGGAGAAATGTTCATTCAGCGGTTTGAGCGCAGCGATGGCGGCGTCCAGTTGGTCGATGGCCTTGCGCTCGGTGTCGGCGTTGCTGTTGGCGGTGTAGCCGCGCACTTCATAGCGGGCCAGCATAAAGGCCTGCTTGGCCTGGGTGATGACCTGGAACTGGGCGAAACGCTCATCGCTGAGGGCCATTTGCCGCACATCGGCGTCGAGGGCCTCGATCAGTTTGTAGGCGATCTCGGCGTTCGTGCCCATGACATCGCGGGCGCTGTTGCCCGTGCGGTAGGCGCTGCGCATTTTGTTCAAGGACACTTGATAGGCACTGATGACCGCGCTCTGCTCCTTGAGCAGCTTGACGTTGGCCGGGCTCTTGAAGCTGCTGAGCAGGGCGTTCTGTTGCGCCACGAAACCATCGAGGGTGGTCTGCACGTTTTGTGCGGCGGTCTCGTCACCGTTGGTCAGCATGTATTGCAGGCGCGTGACGCGCAGTTTGGTCAGGCTGGCGTTGAGCTGGGTAATGTCGCTCATCCAGTTGCTGCGGTCGATCAGCCCACCCAGGCTGGTCCAACTGGTCAGGGCCAGCAGGCAGGTCAGTACCAGCACCAGGCCGAAGCCCAGGCCCAATTTCATGTTGACGCTAATGTTGCCAAACCAGCTGTTCATCAAATTCCTCCAGGAACGTTGTGCTGCTTAATCGTCGGTACGCTGGAAGATTGTTGTTGTTAAGAGCCAGCAAGAGCATGTAACAGGGGGGTATCGGCGGTGAGCCATGGATCTGAAGCTTTTTTTCACATCGGTTTCACTGCCTACCTACGTCGGCCTCTCTACTGTCGCGCCATCGAATGACTGGGTGGATGCCGTCGGGGCGGCTTGATGTGGAACTGAGACTGAGCCTTTTCGGCCTGACGCGCTCGATCGATACGCGCCGATTTGCCCGTTATCAAAACGCCGTGGTCGTGCTGGCTTCAGCGCTGCTGGTGATCCCGTTGACCCTCTGGCTGCTCAGCCCGACGGCGGTGCCGGACCTGGCCCATGGCAACGTCGCCGGCGCCCGTGCCTTGGCCGCTGGCTGGGCCAAGGGCGAGATGATCGTGCTGGTGCGCCATGTCGAGCGCTGCGATCACTCCAAGGCCGCGTGCTTGAATGATCGCGAAGGCATCACCGACCGCGCCCGTGCCGTTGCGGTGGGCCTCGGTGCCCGTTTCGAACAACTGGGCCTGGACAACGTCGACCTCTACAACAGCCCGCTGGTGCGTGCGACCCAGACGGCGGGGTACATGTTCAGCAAGGTGAGCACTGGTGACGATTGGCTGTTCAATTGCCGACATGACCTGCTGCGCAATGCCCTGGCCCACAAGGTGGCGGGGCGCAACTTGATTCTGGTCACCCATAGCGAATGTATGCAGGCCATGGAAACCGCGCTCCAGCGTCCGACCTCGGCGTTTGGCTATGGCGCTTCGTTGTTCGTTTCCACCGCCCAACCACAAGCGCCACGGTTGCTCGGTTTTATCGAAGCCTCTGACTGGCGCTCGGTGATGTTTCAGTAATTTTCCTCACGATTAGGACCGCTCATGCTGACGTCTGCTCGCGCCCGTTTCTACGGGCTCAACCTCGGAATTCCGCTGGTCTGTGCTGCCGTGGTGTTCTTGCTGTTCGACATGACCCGCATCGACATCGCCATCAGCAATCTTTTTTACGACCCGTTGCACCAGGTCTTTCCGTTGGAGCACGTTCGGCTGTTCGAGCAAATCACCCACAAATGGGCGAGGATCATCCCGAACTGGACCGGCGAGGCGGCCATTATCGGGGCGCTGTTGTCGTTTTTCTGGCCGATCTTCAAACCGGAAAAACGCCCTGGACTGCTTCGCCTGCTGGATAAAGCCCGACTGAGCAAGCCGCTACGGTTTGCCCACAAGCACCGTCGTGATTTCCTCTACGTGGTCTTCGCCTTTTCCCTCAGTACCGGGGTGATCCATTACCTCAAGGGCCACACCAGCGTGTATTGCCCGGTGGAAACCACCCAATACGCCGGCAAGATCGAGCACAAGGAATGGTTCCAGAATTTCGATCTACTGAAGGTTGCCGGTGACGGTCGCTGCTGGCCCGGCGGTCATGCGTCCGGCGGCTTCACCATGCTGGCGCTGTATTTCGTCGCCCGCCGCTACCGCTGGCGTCATTCGAAAGCGTTGATGTATGGGGCGCTGGCCTTGGGGTTTGTCTACGGGACGACGCGGGTCCTGCAGGGCTGGCACTACATGTCCCACACGTTCTGGGCGGGGATTTTCGTCTGGTTGAGCTGTTGGCTGATGGCGTTGCTGTTTTATGGGCGAGCGGATTTGGAACAGCCTGTGTTGGGCAGCGCACTTCGTCAGTCTGAACGCCAGGCAAAAAAAAGCCCGCTGGGAGCGCGGGCTAAAACCTTAGTTTCTTGAATGAGCGAGGGGACTTTACCCAATCACGCGGGGGCGTGGGGTGAAGAAAAGTTCATGAGGCCGGCTCCTTGCACGACCTCATGCTCGCGGGTTCTTCTCACCTGAGATCAAACCGATCCAGGTTCATCACCTTGACCCAGGCCGCGATGAAGTCCTTGACGAACTGCTCCTGCGCATCCGGGCTGGCATAGACTTCGGCCAGGGCCCGTAGTTGCGCGTTGGAGCCGAAGACCAGGTCAACGCGAGTGCCGGTCCATTTGACCTGGCCGGTCTTGCGGTCGCGGGCTTCGAAGGTTTCCTGGGTGTCGGAAAGGGCTTTCCATTCCACGCCCATGTCGAGCAGGTTGACGAAAAAGTCGTTACTCAATGTCCCGGGCCGTTGGGTAAAGACACCGTGCGCAGTGTGGCCGACGTTGATGTCCAGTACCCGCAGACCACCGAGCAGTGCCGTCATTTGCGGGGCGCTGAGGGTCAGCAGTTGGGCCTTGTCGATCAGCAGCGCCTCGGCGGACACGCGGTATCGGCCCTTGAGGTAGTTGCGAAAACCATCGGCGATGGGCTCGAGGAAACCGAACGACTCGACGTCCGTCTGCTCCTGGCTGGCGTCCATGCGTCCTGGTGCGAAGGGTACCGTCACGCTGAGCCCGGCATTTTTCGCGGCCTGTTCAATGCCGGCGCTGCCGGCCAGCACGATCAGGTCCGCCAGGGAGATTTTCTTGCCATCGGCTTGGGCGGCGTTGAACTCGTTCCGAACCTTGTCGAGGGTCGCCAGCACCTGGGCCAGTTGCTCGGGCTGGTTGGCCGGCCAATCCTTCTGCGGGGCCAGGCGCAGGCGGCCGCCGTTGGCTCCGCCGCGTTTGTCGGAACCACGGAAAGTGGAAGCCGCGGCCCACGCCGTCGACACCAGCTGTGAAACCGTAAGGCCCGAGGCCTGCAACTTGCCTTTGAGGGCGGCGACGTCGCTGTCGTTGACCAGCGGATGGTCGACCGCCGGGATAGGGTCTTGCCACAGCAGTTCTTCGTTGGGCAGCTCCGGGCCGAGGTAGCGTGAGAGCGGGCCCATGTCGCGATGGATCAGCTTGAACCAGGCGCGGGCAAAGGCGTCGGACAATTGCTCCGGGTTCTCCAGGAAACGCCGCGAGATTTTCTCGTAGATCGGGTCGAAGCGCAGCGCCAGGTCGGTGGTCAGCATCGTTGGATTGCGCCGTTTGGCCGGGTCATGGGCATCGGGGATGATGCCCGCGCCTGCGCCGTTTTTCGGCGTCCATTGGTGCGCGCCGGCCGGGCTCTTGGTCAGTTCCCACTCGAAGCCGAACAGGTTCTCCAGGTAGTTGTTGCTCCAGCGGGTGGGCGTGGTGGTCCAGGTGACCTCCAGGCCACTGGTGATGGTGTCGGCGCCCTTGCCGGTGCCGAAGGTGCTCTTCCAGCCCAGGCCTTGCAGCTCCAGGCCAGCGGCTTCGGGCTCGGCACCGACATTGTCCGCAGGCCCGGCGCCGTGGGTTTTGCCGAAGGCGTGGCCACCGGCAATCAGTGCCACGGTTTCTTCGTCGTTCATCGCCATGCGGGCGAAGGTTTCGCGGATGTCCAGCCCGGCGGCGACCGGGTCCGGCTGGCCCTCGGGGCCTTCCGGGTTGACGTAGATCAGCCCCATCTGCACGGCGGCCAGCGGGTTCTCCAGGTTGCGTCCCTCGTCAGTGCGGCTTTCTTCGTTGCCAGGTTCGGCCACCAATTGGCCTTCGCCGGGCTCCTGCATGGCGGCTTTGTCGGGCTTGCCGTAGCGAACATCGCCCCCCAGCCATTTGTTTTCGGAACCCCAGTAGACGTCTTCATCCGGCTCCCAGACGTCGGCGCGACCACCGGAAAAACCGAAGGTCTTGAAGCCCATGGACTCCAGCGCAACGTTACCGGTGAGGACGATCAGGTCGGCCCAGGAAATGTTGCGGCCATACTTCTGCTTGATCGGCCACAGCAGCCGACGCGCCTTGTCGAGGCTGACGTTGTCGGGCCAGCTGTTGAGCGGTGCAAACCGCTGCTGGCCGGAACCCGCGCCACCGCGTCCGTCACCGGTGCGGTAGGTGCCTGCACTGTGCCAGGCCATGCGGACAAAGAGCGGCCCGTAGTGGCCGAAATCCGCCGGCCACCAGTCTTGCGAGTCGGTCATCAGCGCGTTCAGGTCTTGTTTCAAGGCCTGGAAGTCCAGGCGCTTGAACGCTTGCGCATAGTTGAAATCCTCGCCCATGGGGTCGGACAGCGAGGAGTGCTGGTGCAGGATCTTCAGATTCAGCTGGTTCGGCCACCAGTCGCGGTTCGTCGTGCCACCACCCGCGGCGTGATTGAACGGGCATTTCGATTCGTTTGCCATGAGAAGCTACCTTCGGTCGTATTCATCCAGCTATCCAGCCCGGCGGGGCTTCGAATAGCGACAGGCGAAATAAATGACACAGGGCGCAGGGCTCACAGTTCGCTCAACTGATCGTGTATGGTCACACGGCAACGCGCGACGGCGGTCTGGTTGCCAGTACGGTGGCCCACGGCAAGCCCAGTACGGTTCTGAACGCTTCCTATCTCTTGTCAGGTTTCACGGGCCGGATTGCACCAGCCTGAATTCAGGCTAGTCCCCCTTTGCCAGATAGCTAATAGGCGCAGTATTAACGCTCGATAGGGATAATCTTTTATCGAGGCCAAGCGGCGAGGCAGATGATATGAACGGCGCCTGCCGTGACGGACCCCATCATGAACAAATGCCCGCGCAGCACGGCCTTCCACGAAGCGGGGCATGCCCTGGCGTTCTGGTGGAACGGCCAACCGATAAAACGCATCACCGTGCGTACCAAGGTCGAAGCCTGCGCGGGGCCTCTGTTCGACCTGCGCGGTAACCCGCAATACGCAGAAGGGTTGGTCGAAGCGGACTACCTTGTCTCGCGCCCGGCCTTCGACGCCCCGGGAATCGCTGAATACCTGCCTTCGATGATCGATGCCATTGAGCGTGACTTGCTCCATTGCTTCGCGGGGCCAGTGGCCGAAGCGGTCTACCGGCACCGCAGGTCCGACCGGCTGATCAGGGGCAGCGGCCGGGGAGACCTGGATCGGGGGTACGAATTGATCAGCTTGCTGCCACCGCGCAAGCTGCTCGACGCCCAATCCCAGGCCATCGCGCGTTGCAGCCGGTTGATGCATCGTTACTGGCCTGCTGTGTGCGCGGTGGCGGACCTTCTGCAAGCGCACGGCAAGGTCGAAGGCAACCTCGTGACGGCGCTGTTGTGCGAGATCACCGGGGAGTCGCCCACTTGGCTTGGCAATAGAGTTGGAAGCCTTGATTCGCGAGCGGGAAGCCGCGAAGGCGCCGGCCTGCTCGCAGGGCCACTTATCTAAGAAAACGATGAACCCGTGGCGAGGGAGCTTGCTCCCGCTGGGCTGCGAAGCGGCCCTACGATTTTGCGGTCGCTGCGCAACCGAGCGGGAGCAAGCTCCCTCGCCACGGATTTCCGACTGCCTAAGTGAGCTGCGTTGCTGACCTGCTCGGACCTTCCAGCGATGCCTTTTCATTGTGTTTGTCGACGCTGTCTGTGAGACATGTCTCTTTTTTACGTAGAAAATCTCCGCTCCCTTGAACCGAAGGCGATCTGCCGGGTCTGGTATCCGCGCATTGCTGTGTATGCCTGCTGTCATTTCTGTATCGAGGGATCGAACATGTCCGTATTTGCCTTAGGGACGAGGCTAGTCGTCGCGTCGCTGTGTTTTCTAGCGATGAACATTGCCGTCGCTGCGCCAACCCCAGGCGATACGGACCTGATCCGTGAGCGCCAGGACCGTCTGCTCGAAGAGCAGCGTCGGCGCCTTGAAGAACTCAAGGACCTGCCCGGCAAAGAAGCGAAGCCGGCCCAGCCCACTGCACCTGTCGATACCCGTTGTTTCCCGATCAAGACCATCGAGCTCAAGGGCGCCGACGCCCTGTCCGAAAGCGAGCGCCAGCGCCTGCTCAAGCCCTTCCTCAACCAATGCCTGGGCGTGCCGCAGCTTAATCAGTTGCTCAAGGTCATCACCGACCACTACCTGGAAAAAGGCCTGGTCACCAGTCGCGCCTATTTGCCGCAACAGGACCTGTCCAGCGGTCACCTGCAAGTGCTGGTCGTCGAGGGCCGCCTGGAAGGCTTGAAAGGTGCCGAGAACAGTAAGCTGTCGGATCGCGAGTTGGCGATGGCGTTTCCCGGCAAAACCGGCGAACTGCTCAACCTGCGTGAGATGGAGCAGATGGTCGATCAACTGAACCGCTTGCCGTCCAACCGCGCGCAAATGGAGCTGACGCCGGGACAGAACATCGGCGGCAGCGAAGTGCGGGTCAATAACACCCCGCAGAAACCCTGGCGCGCGGCCTGTCACGGCATAACGATGGGCAGAAAAGCACCGGCGAGCAGCAATGGGGCGCCTCCCTGGATTGGGACAGCCCCTTGGGCCTGGCTGACCAATTGGCCTTGCGCGGCGGCCACGATGCCGTCAGCGACCATCAGAAAACCTCGCGCAATGGCATGCTCTATTACAACCTGCCATTTGGCTGGTGGAACCTGAGCTACACCTACAGCGAAAGCGAGTACCGCGCGCTGGGACAGGCCAACGGCTTCAATTTCAAGCAGAGCGGCGACAGCCAGAACCATCAGGTGCGCCTGGAGCGGGTGGTCCATCGCGATGCGGTGAGCAAGACCTCCCTCAATACGGGCCTGGCGTACCTGCGCACGAACAACTTCATCGAAGACAGCAAGCTCGCCGAAAGCAGCAATCGCATCAGCGAGGCGCAGTTCGGCGTCAACCATGGACGACGGGTCGGCAATGCCTTCGTCAACCTCGACCTGGGCCTGCAACAGGGTATCGGTGCCCTTGACGCCCAGGGCGATCATGAGCCGGGACCTGGGCTGCCGGATGCGCGCTATCGCAAGTACACCGCCACCCTCAGCTACCTGCAACCCTTTGAGCTGGGTGGCGAATCTTTCAGCTTCAGCAGCCTGATGACCGGTCAGCGCAGCGAGGACGTGCTGTTCAGCCCGCAGCGCATGAGCCTGGGCGGCCTGTCGTCGATTCGTGGCTACAAGGACCAGACATTGTCCGGCGACAGCGGCGGCTACTGGCGCAACGACCTGCGCTGGAGCCGCCCGGTGACACTGGAATGGCTGCGCCCGGTGTTCGCCGAATACGGCACCAGCCTCGGTTATGACCAGGGCGTGATTCGCGGCGATCGCTACAACGGCGACCAGCACGGGCGCATGTCGAGCAACTCGCTGGAGTTGTTTGCTCGTGGTGAACACCTGAACGCCAGCGTCACCTTCGCCCATTCCCTGGAACGTCCGGATGCCCTGACCGAGCGCGAAGCGCCGATCTACTTCCGCGTGGATGTATCTATCTAATTTTTGCTGCAACGAGACCTGATCATGGACGACCGCCAATACGCCTTCCTGGCCCGCCAGCCTTCTGCTGCCCTGCAACCCCGCGAGCAGTTCTGGGGCATGCCCAAGCGTGGCCTCGCGTTCCTGCTGGCCAACGTCATGTTCTGGCAGCCGATGTGGGCCCAGGCGGGCGGCATCGTGGTCAGTGCCCCGGGCACCAGCCTCGGCCAGGCCGGCAACGGCGTGCCGGTGGTCAACATCGCCAAGCCCAACAGCAGCGGCCTGTCCCATAACCAGTTCAAGGACTACAACGTCGGCAGCAACGGCGTGATCCTCAACAACGCCACCAACACGGCCCAGACCACGCAATTGGGCGGGATCATCCTCGGCAACCCGAACCTCCAAGGCAAGGCCGCCACGACCATCCTCAACGAGGTCAACGGCGACAACCCCAGCCAGTTACGTGGTTACACCGAAGTGGCGGGGCAGTCGGCCCACGTCATCGTCGCCAACCCCTATGGCATCAGCTGTAATGGCTGCGGGTTCATCAACACGCCCAAGGCGACCCTGACCACGGGCAAGCCGATCATCGAAAACGGCCAGGTGGGTCGCTATCAGGTGGACCAGGGCAGCGTCGCCATTGAAGGTGCGGGCCTGAATGCGAACAACGTCGACCGCTTCGAAATCATCACCCGCAGCGCCAAGATCAACGCCGAGATCCAGGCCAAGAACTTGACCATTGTGGCCGGGCGCAATGACGTCAACGCCAATACCCTCAACGCCACCGCCCGTGCCGATGACGGCAGCGCCAAACCCGAGCTGGCCATCGACTCCTCGGCCCTGGGCGGCATGTACGCAGGCGCGATCAAACTGGTAGGCACCGAGGCCGGGGTTGGGGTGAAGCTGGACGGCAAGATGGTTGCCAGTGGTGGCGACATCCAACTCGACGCCAACGGTCATTTGAGCCTGGCACAGACCACGGCAGCAGGCGCCGTCGATATCAAGGCTCAAAGCCTGGACGCCCAAGGGACGATCTATGCCGGCAGCCATGTTCAGGCGACGACCAAGGGCGCTCTCAACAACCAGCGCGCCATCGCGGCGCGCGAGAAGGTCACGCTGACCACCGACGGCCAGCTCAACAACCTCGGCATCATCGAAGCGGGCGTCAACGTCGATAACACCCGCAACCAGATTGGCGATGTCGTGCTGACCGCGGCGAATATCGACAACCGCGGGCAGAGCGTCATCGCCAGTCGCGACCTGAAAGCCACGACCACGCAGACCCTAGACAATCGCGGCGGCACTTTATCCGCTGGCAAGACCCTGACGCTCGACAGCAAGGACATCGACAATCGCGTCGGCACGCTCGTCAGCCAAGGCAACATTCAAGCACTGGCCACAGGGGCGTTGGATAACCGTGATAAAGGGATCATCGTCAGCGACGGCGCGCAGACCCTGGTCGCCGGGACGCTGAAGAACAGCGCAGGCGTCATCAGCAGCAACGACCTCCTGAAGCTCCAAGCGAAAACCCTGGATAACCGCGGCGGCAAGATTGCGTCCGACGCCGCACTGACCCTCGGGAGCGGCAGCGTTGAAAATAGCGCAGGACAAATCACCAGCCAGGGTGATCTCGTTGCCACATTGAAAAGCTTCAACCAGCAGGACGGCAAATTGGTCAGCCAGGGAAAATTGACCCTGACCGCAGACCGCATCAACAACAGCGACAACGGCTATATCGCCTCGGTCAAGGCGATGAGCCTGACCGCTCACCAGCAACTGCTCAATAACGGTGAGGCGATCATCAGCACTGAGCAGGGGCTGACGATCAGCGGCGGTGGTCTCGATAACACCAAAGGCAGCCTGCTCAGCCAGGGTGACCTGAAGGTCGATATCACCGGGGATTTTCTCAACCAGGATGGCAGCGCCATCACCCAGGCTGGGAACGTGGATGTCGAGGCGAGCAGTCTCGATAACCGTGGCGGTGTCCTGGCCAGTGTCGGCGGTTGGCTGAAAGCCACGCTGGACACGGTGTTGGATAATGGCGAGTCACTCACCTCGGCCGACGCAGCTGGGTTGATCCAGGCGCAGTCCGTCGATCTCGATGCGAAACAGGCGCTGCTCAACAATGGTGGACAGGTCTCGGCCTTGGCCGGGGTCGTTGAGCTCACCACCGCCACGCTGGAAAACCGCGACGGTGCAGTGCTCGCCAAACAGACACTGACAGTACGCGCACAGGACTTGGACAACCGCGACGGACGCGCAGCGGCAAACACCATAGATTTTGGTTTGACCGGGGCACTTAACAACCAGCGCGGTCTGGTGGAGGGTTCCAACGGCCTGCTGATCCGTGCTGCGTCAGTTGATAACCAGGGCGGCAAGTTGCGCTCGGTGGGCAAGCTGGGGACCGCGACGCTAACGGTTGATCAACTGCTGGACAACCAGGGCGGCGTCATTGAAGCGGCCACCCAGGACCTGTCCTTGCAGATGGCAGACTTCAAGAACGCTGACGGCAATGTTCGTCATGTGGGCACCGGCACGTTAGGCGTGGACCTCGCCAGGTTCAGCAACATCGGCGGCAGCCTGATGACCTCAGGCACCCTGACCGTCGACGCGGCGCGTTGGGACAACAGCTCGGATATCCAAGCCAATGTCCTGAACTTGAAGGTGGGCCAGCTCAATCAGACCAGCAGCGGCAAGTTGATCGCGGTGCAAAGCCTGCTGGCCACGGGCGGCATCTGGAACAACGCGGGCACCATCAGCAGCGACGTTGATTTGGATCTGAAGCTGACCGGCGCTTATGTCGGCACCGAAAACAGCCGCCTCAGCAGTGTCGATCAATTCGATCTGAGCGCCGCCAGCCTCGACCTTTCCAGCGGCTCGCGCCTGGCTGGCGGTGGCCTGACCAGCGTCACCAGTCTTGGCGCGCTATATAATGCCGGACGGATCACCGGCGGTGGCAAGTTCTCCCTGGTCGCCAAGAGCCTGGTCAATACGGGCACGCTGGGTGGCGCCGACACTGTCGAACTGGTTGCCAACGAGGCCCGCAACGATCGCGGCCTGATCTTCAGCGGCGCGGACATGGCCCTGCGTTTCAACCGCTTCACCAACTATCGCGCAGACGTCTACAGCCTGGGGGCACTGAATGTCGCGGCACGAGATGGCGTCGCTCGCAGCACGCTGCTGGAGAACATCTCCGGCACCCTTGAGTCGGCCAAGGACATGTCGCTGCGCAGCGACACCCTGATCAATCGCAAGGACGTTTTTTCCACCACCGATGAGCTGGTGTCGGGCTCCATCAGTGTCAAATGCTATGACTGCAGTGGTGACCACCACAACGTCGACTATGTGGCCAGGGAGACCTACCAAAGCGCAGTGCTTGAAGACTCAGCCAGTGCCACCCTGATGAGTGGGGCGAAGCTGACCGTTGATGGCTCTGCGGTGACCAACCAATACAGCGTGATGGCCTCGGCCGCCGACCTGCTGATTACCGCAGACAACTTCGCCAACGTTGGCGCTGCTTCCGGCACTAGCGTCAGAACGCGGACCTGGAACACCGGCCGGGTCACCGATGGGACCGACGAGCGTTTCCGCGCCAGGATCATCGTCCCTTACAACGCCCAGGCCAATCCGAAACAAGTGCCCGTCGATGCGCTCAACAACTTCCGTCAAGTGAGTGACATCACCACTGTGACACCAGGGGAGTCGCTGGCGCCGTCGGTCGTCCAATCGGGCGGCAACATCAGCATCCAAGCTACGCAGCGCCTGGAGAACAACAGTGTCGTGAAGTTCCAGGCACCGCTGGCGGGTGCCGCGAAGTCAGCGGCCACCGATGTGGCCAACGCCGCACAGCCGGCGGTCGTGGTGCTCAACCCGCAGTTGCCGCCGGATCTGGCCCAACAACAAGTCAACCCGACCACCATGCCCGGGTTCACCTTGCCGACTGGCGAGAATGGTTTGTTCCGTGTCGTCGACAGCGCGGCCGCAGCGCAAGACAGTCGCGACCAGAGCCGGGCGACTGTCCTGGGCTCGAACGCCAGCCGGGTCATCACGGGGCCCAAATACCTGATTGAAACCAACCCCGCGCTGACCGACCTCAGGAAGTTCATGAGCTCGGACTACCTGTTGGGCAACCTGGGTTATGACCCCGATACCAGTTGGAAGCGTCTGGGCGATGGTTTGTATGAACAACGCCTGATTCAACAAGCCGTGATCGCCCGCACCGGCCAACGCTTCCTCGATGGCCAGACCTCCGACGAGGGCATGTTCAAGTACCTGATGAACAATGCCATCGCCAGCAAGGAACAACTGAACCTGGCCGTTGGCGTGACCCTGACTTCGCAACAAGTCGCCGCGCTGACCCACGACATCGTCTGGATGGAAGACCAGGTCGTCAATGGCCAACATGTCCTGGTGCCGGTGCTTTACCTGGCACAGGCCAACAACCGGCTGATGGCCCATGGTGCGTTGATCCAGGGCAAGAACCTCACCCTGATCGCGGGCACCGACCTGAAGAACGCCGGGACGCTGCGTGCCAGCGAGAACCTCTCGGCGGCAGCGGGGAACAACCTGATAAACACGCGCCTGGCCGAGGCTGGCGAGCGGCTCAAGTTGGTCGCGGGCAAAGACCTGGTCAACATGCAAGGCGGCATCCTCAAGGGCAAGGACGTCGAACTCTCGACCTTGACCGGCGACATCCGCAACGACCGGACCATCACCACCCTCGAGAGCAGCGGCAAGGGCTTCAGTTCGAAAACCTCCGTTGTCGACAACGCCGCGCGCATCGAGGCCGGTAACAACCTCACCATGCGTGCAGCGGGCGATTTGCTCAACGTGGGCGGCGCGATCACTGCGGGCAACAACGCAGACTTGAGTGCGGGCAAAGACGTTGTCATCTCCGCGGCTCGCGAAGAAAGCGGCTCGATGCGTCAGGACAAACGCCACTTCTGGGAGCAGAGCCAGACCGTTCAGCACGCCAGTGAAGTCAAGGCGGGCGGCAACCTGAACGTCACCGCCGGCAACAACCTGACCGTAGTCGCCAGCCATCTCCAAGCCAAAGGCGATATCAACCTGAGCGGTAACGATGTCGCGCTGATCTCGGCGGCGAACGAGGACTCCAGCGAATACCGCTACAAGCGCAGCGGCAAGAAGATCAACAAGGAAGAAGACCATGTCTCGCAACAGGCGACCACCCTCGATGCCGGAGGGGATGTAAGGGTTGCGGCGCGCAATGATCTGTTGATGGTCGCGAGCAAGATTGCGGCGGGTAACGAGGCGTATCTGGTGGCGGGTAAGCAGCTGAGTCTGCTGGCTGAGCAGAATCGTGATTACTCGCTGTATGACATGAAGAAAAAGGGCAGCTGGGGCAGTAAAGCCGCACGACGGGATGAGGTGACGCAACTCACCCATATCGGAAGCGAGATCAACACCGGGGGCGACCTGATGTTGGTCAGCGGTGGCGATCAGACCTATCAAGTGGCGAAGCTGCAAAGCGGCAACGACCTGATCATCGACAGCGGCGGGCGCATCACCTTCGAAGGGGTCAAGGACTTCCACGACGAGAGCCATACCAAGAGTAAAAGCGACCTGGCCTGGTACAAGATGAAAGGCGAGGGGCGAACCGACGAAACCTTGCGCCAGAGCGCTCTGGTTGCCCAAGGAAAGTTGGTGATCAAGGCCGTCGATGGGCTGCGCATCGATGTCAAGCAAGTGGATCAGCAGAGCGTCAACCAAACCATCGATGCGATGGTGAAGGCTGAACCGGACCTGGCCTGGATGAAAGAGGCCCAGGCGCGTGGCGACATTGACTGGCGCCAGGTGAAGGAAATCCACGACAGCTTCAAGTATGACAACTCCGGTCTGGGGGCCGGGGCCAAGATCGCCATCGCGATTTTGATGTCGTTCATCATGGGGCCGGCAGGTTTCGGACTGTCGGGCACCAATCTTGCGGTCGCCACCAGCCTGAGCACCACGGCGGTCACCAGCACCATTGAGAACAAAGGCAATCTGGGGCGTGCGCTGAAGGAAACAGTCAGCGCCGATAGCCTGAAGAGTGCGGCGATTGCCGGTTTTACCGCCTATGCATCCGCATACGCGGACAAAGAATGGTTTAGCAGTGCGGAGAGCTCCAGCACGACCACTCAAGGCGTCGAGCCGTCGACGGGTTCGGCGGGGTCGGCAGGTTCGGCATCGAGCGCGAGTAATTCCTCCAAGGATATCTTCCGTTGGAACACCGCGACTGACACTGCAATCCGCACAACCGGGCAAGCAGTGATCTCCAGCAGTATCTCCACCGCGATCGGTGGTGGCAGCTTTGGCAGCAATTTCAATGCTGCCCTGCTGGGAGAGGCCGGAAATGTGGCGATGGCGACCGGCTTCAACTGGGTGGGCGATACCATCAAGTTCCCGGATGGAGGCCCACAGAAAATTGTTGCCCACGCGATCATGGGTGGCCTGCTGGCTGAGCTGACGGGCAGCGACTTCAAGACCGGTGCGGTTGCCGCCGGTTTGAATGAAGCGCTGATTCCCGGCATGGCCAAGGTGGCGGGTGAAAACAAAGATCTGCAACTGATGCTGTCGCAACTGACGGGGCTTCTGGCAGCGGCTGCGGTCGATGGCGACCTGAATACAGGTTCGACGATCGCCAAGAAAGCGACGGAATTCAACTATCTGTTCCATGCCGAACTGGTCGAAAGAGAACAGAAGCTCAATACGTGCGTCTCCCCGGCGGATTGCCAATCCGTCAGGGACTATTACAACAACCTTGATACGACTCGGAATAAAGAGTTCGGACAGTACTGCCGGAATAACCCGGCGAGCTGTTTGCAAGTGACAAAGCAGTTGGTGGATGAGATTCCGGCTAATGAGAAGATGCTGCATGACGGCAGGAGCGCCGGGCTCGATCGTTCGGCAGCGCTTTGGGAAATTACTCGAAGTAACGAGCGGGCCATCAATACCGGCATCATCGAGAAGACGCGTACCGATAAAGGCGATGGTGCGGCATTACTGGTGGAGCTTGCGGCGGATGGATTGAGTCAGGACCGGGGGCTGTTCTCGTCGACGGCTGGGGGGAAGGGTGGTACAACCGGGGTTAAGGTTGGGGTTGTCTCAGGAAGTGGTAATGGTTCTGGAATAAAAAATGTCTATGAATCGATAAAGAAGGCTCCTCTGTACCCGGAAGGTTTTAGGGAAAAAAACGGTGGAACGACAAAGAACGCCGTGAAGAACACCGACGCGCTAGCTGACCTGCGGCAAGTTGAACCTGGAAAATGGACAAAGATTTACAAGGATGGCTACGACGCAAATGGATCTAGAGTGTCTGTACATTATTTTCAAAGTGAAAGTGGTAAGGTTTTCAACGTAAAAACCAAGTCGGGCTGGAGCAATAACTAAATGAAAGATATGTCTTTGGTGTTAGAGGTTTTTGAAGGCGAAGAGTCTGCTAGGTTTTTGTCTGCTTTATCGATAGGCTTGTTAGTGTCTGTTCAGCGCGGTGCAATGACATTAGAGGAGGCTGAGCGGCTTCTTTTTTCGCCAAGAAGTTCGAGAATTTTGAAAGAGAAAGGTATTCCTCCCGAGGTTGGTGATTTGATAATGGATTGTTGTGAGTTGGAGGATGTGCTCGATCTGGTGCCGTCCAAATTCGATATCAATGTGCAAATTCTTTTGGATAAGTTTGTAGGCTTTTTGAAAGCGTCCAAATGTCGCGACACTGACTTGAATTTTGTTGAGCTAAAGTAGACTGAAGAGGGGGCCGCGGGGGCAGGCTATGTTTTCTATGAGACCGACGGAGGCTTCTTCAAATCGGTCATGATTTTAGCTAAAAACGTGGTCTGTCCCTGAGGGATCCCCAAATCTACTCGAGGCTCTGCGCCTGATAATGCACCTCGTCGCGCAGGGCCTGCTCGAGTTTTTCTAAATGCTCTCGTCAAAGTCCGGAGTGAAAAGGGGACAGATTTATTTTGTGAGGCGCAGGGCGTCGGCTCATTGCTTTTCTTGGTTTATAAATAGATCTGTCCCCTTTCCTTCTCTCTCCTTCTTTTCTCTGAGTCGAGATAAAAGCGTGCCTTGGAGGGCCATTGATGCGACACGATGTTGTTTTACGCTTTGTAGTGATGACTTTATTCTGCTTCACGCTGACCGGGTGCATTCATTACGAACATAAAAGCGCAGAAGGAAAACCCTGGGACGAGGTCGCGACAATTCGGCAGTTCGACAAGCATTTGTCGATAGACAAAATCGATGACAATACGTCGCTATATTGGCTAGCCCGCCAAACCGAGTATCGACTCGGCGCAGGAAGGCATAAACTTTCCGTTAAGTACGCTATTGGAACCGGATACTCACGTCCAATTGAAATGACCGTGGATTTGGTCGGTGGCCGTACCTATGGGCTGTATGGCATTTCTTCAATGAAATGGTGGTATTACGAAGTTCGTGATGTCGATACAGGGCGTTCCGCGAAAGTTATAGAGCCGGCGGTCACAACGACGCCTTCTGAATCAGCCGGGCAGGCGGTCCAATAATTTCATTGTGGCGAGGGAGCAAGCGCTCATCAAACAAATTACAGGCTGCTGATTTTTAAAAATAAGAACTACTAAAAACAGTTCGGTGATGTGTCTGAGTTAGTCGAACGCCTCCCTTTGTGGCGAGGGGATTTATCCCCGCTGGGCTGCGCAGCAGCCTTAAAGCAGTGAACTCAATCTTCCTGGCACACCGAGTTGCCTGGCTTGGGGCTGCTGCGCAGCCCAACGGGGATAAATCCCCTCGCCACAAAAGCCACAACGAGTTTACAGCGGGCACCACGGGTCTTCCCCCTTCGCGCTTTCCAGGATCTTCGGAAAGTTTCGCTCAAAGGCCCAGCCTGAGGCCACGGCAGTCATGGTGGTTTTGCAGGCGGGGTTCTTTTCCGAGACGATCACGTTCATATAGAACTGGCTGCCGTAGATTGTCGGCGCCCATAGCACCATGTCGCTTCTGTCGGCATTGCTGTCGACTTTCAATTGGATGGTATTGACGAGTCTCCCACCCGTCGTGAGCTCGGTCACTTGCGGGTGAAAGCAGTGGTTCAGGTAGCCTTGCACCCGCTCTTCGACCACTGCCCGCTCTTGCGTCAGGCAGTACTCGGGGCTGGTTACGCCAGTGTTCAGCAGCTCGTCCTTGGTATACGGATGCAGTGAGCAGCCGCTCAATAGCAGAAAAACGATCCCTGTAAATTTCTTGTACAAAACTCATGCTCCATCAGAGGTTGTGGGCTGCCAAAACTGATTGCCGCAAGGGCGGCGGGCGGGACTATACGCAATTTGTTCCGTTATGGAATCGTTAAACAGGCTTGTCGTAGGAATCGACGGAACGAATATTCCCCATTGACTTGCAGGACATTTCCTAGAAAATTCCAGCCTCTTGCGCCTGCTGATTTCGGTGCCTAGTCTTTGTCCACCGCTGCCAATTCAGCGGTCGGGTTTAGTCGCTCGGTATCTCGTTAGGCGCAAGGTCTCCTTGAAGTCAGGCTGCGTTTTCTCGCCGATTTTATGGTGGCTGTGCGCAGGGCACTTTCGGGTGCGCCGGTTTCCTAACGTCCCGGTCGACTAACCTGCGCACAGCCGCCACCCCACTTCGTTTAGTCGCGAATAGTGGCGGATCCGACTGACGTTAGGAGGTCCATATGGACAAACTCATCCCCGACCCGCCCGTTCCACCGCTGCATCTGGACATCGCTGCCGACGCCAATGCCGAACGTGTCATCGATTCCTATCTGAACCCCAAACCCACCCAGCCTGACAAGAAGCCGCCTCCGGACCAGTTGTTCGCCGTCGTGGAGGGCGTCGATGCTGAAAGCCTGTTGGCCAATCTCAGCGAAACCTTGGCCTCCGCCAATGCTATGGCCGGCGATCTGGCGTTCGACCTGGAGGATTCTCGACGGAATTTTGCATTAGGGCTGCAACAGTTGATCGAGCTGAGTCAGCTATTGGCAAACCGTGCACTGGATGTCATCGACCCTAGATAAGCGCTTGAAACTGACAGGGATAGGCCACGTTTGTCCGAGAGGAGGTGACAGCGCTCCTTCGAGCCGTGGTCTGTTCCTGAGGGATCTGAGACGTCGTTTTTGTTGTGTTTTTCGACACGTCCTGTGAGACGCATCTCTTTTTTGCATGGAAAATCCCCGCTCTCTTGAACCGAAAGCGATATGCAGAGTCTTGTGTGCGCGTGGTTTGCGCATCAGCAACGTGAGTGTTTTAGGAGGGAAGCCGGTTTTTGGTTGTTCGTCCGCCCACGAGCTTGCTGTCATTTGCATATCGAGGGATCGAACATGTTCTTACCCGCCCATTGGGCGAGGTTATGCCTGGCGCTGCTGTGCCGTTCTCCGCTAACACTCGCTTACGCCTTCCTGGCCCGCCAGCCCTCTGCTGCCCTGCAAAACCGCGACGCCTTCTGGGGCATGCCCAAGCGTGGCCTCGCGTTCCTGCTGGCCAACGTCATGTTCTGGCAGCCGATGTGGGCCCAGGCGGGCGGCATCGTGGTCAGTGCCCCGGGCACCAGCCTCGGCCAGGCCGGCAACGGCGTGCCGGTGGTCAACATCGCCAAGCCCAACAGCAGCGGCCTGTCCCATAACCAGTTCAAGGACTACAACGTCGGCAGCAACGGCGTGATCCTCAACAACGCCACCAACACGGCCCAGACCACGCAATTGGGCGGGATCATCCTCGGCAACCCGAACCTCCAAGGCAAGGCCGCCACGACCATCCTCAACGAGGTCAACGGCGGCAACCCCAGCCAGTTACGTGGTTACACCGAAGTGGCGGGGCAGTCGGCCCACGTCATCGTCGCCAACCCCTATGGCATCAGCTGTAATGGCTGCGGGTTCATCAACACGCCCAAGGCGACCCTGACCACGGGCAAGCCGATCATTGAAAACGGCCAGGTGGGTCGCTATCAGGTGGACCAGGGCAGCGTCGCCATTGAAGGTGCGGGCCTGAATGCGAACAACGTCGACCGCTTCGAAATCATCACCCGCAGCGCCAAGATCAACGCCGAGATCCAGGCCAAGAACTTGACCATCGTGGCCGGGCGCAATGACGTCAACGCCAATACCCTCAACGCCACCGCCCGTGCCGATGACGGCAGCGCCAAACCCGAGCTGGCCATCGACTCCTCGGCCCTGGGCGGCATGTACGCCGGCGCGATCAAGCTGGTGGGCACCGAGGCCGGGGTTGGCGTGAAGCTGGACGGCAAGATGGTTGCCAGTGGTGGCGACATCCAACTCGACGCCAACGGTCATTTGAGCCTGGCACAGACGGCTGCTGCCGGCGCCATCGACATCGAAGCCAAAAGCCTGGAAACCCGCGGCCAGGTGTACGCCGGTAGCCGCCTGGACGTGAAGACCCAGGGCGACCTGACTAGCCAGAACAACCTGGTGGCGCGTGACAGCATTCACCTCGACAGCGGTGGCACGCTGAGCAACAACGGCATTATCGAAGCCGGGGTCAACGCCGATAACAGCCGCAATACCACGGGCGATGTCACCCTCACCGCCAAGCAACTGAACAACGGCGGCAAAACCGTCATCGCTAGTCGTGACCTGACTGTCACGACCACCGCAGCGCTGAACAACCAGGGCGGTACGCTCAGTGGACAGCGTAAGACCACCGTCACTGGCAACGTTGTGGATAACCGCAATAAAGGCCGGATCCTGGGTAACACCGAACTGCACCTGAGCGCCGATCAGGTCCTCAACAGCCAGGGCGGCCTGATCAATAGCCAGGGCCTTCTGACGGCCAACCTGGGCCATCTGGACAACAACGCAGGTGAACTCTCGAGCCTGAACAGCGCGACCCTGGTCCTCGGCAGCCTGGACAACCTGACCGGCCTGGTCATGGCCGGCAAAAACCTCGACATCACCAACGCGGGCGCGATCAACAACCAGGGCGGCGAGTTGTCCAGCCAAGGCAGCGTGACCGTGCGCACCGCCAGCCTGGACAACGGCAACAAAGGCACCGTTGCCGCCAATGGCAAGCTGCTGGTCACGGCGACCGGCAAGGTCAACAACACCGACCAAGGCCTGATCGCCAGCCGCAGTGCCGGCGTCGAGCTCAAGGCCGCCAGCCTGGAGAACGCCAAGGGCACGCTGCAAGGCAAGGGCCTGGTGACCGTAGATGTAGCGGGCGATATCGATAACCAGGGCGGCAGCATCATCGCCCAGGACGCCAAGTTGAGTGTCTTTGCCACCAACCTGGACAACCGTGGCGGCGTGCTGTCCAGCGTCAAGGCCGCGTTGGAGGCGCGGGCTACGGGTGTGCTGAAAAACGGCTATGACGTGAACCGTCAGGGCGGCACGATCCAGGCCCAAGGACTCAGCATCCAAGCCTTGGCTGGGCTGTTCAACGACGGCGGTCGCATCGCTGCACAAGCCGGAGATGTGGTGATCACTAACGCGGCTGCGGATATCAACAATCGCAACGGCGGGATATACGCCACAGGCAAGGTCCAGGTCATTGGCCGGGACATGGACAACAGCGGCGGCGGGCAGGTCAGTGCCAATCGCATCGACTTCGACCTTTCGGGTGCGCTGAACAACAACGCGGGCATCATCGAAAGCCAGGACAGCCTGGATATTCTGGCCGCCAGCCTGAGCAACCAGAAAGGCCAACTGCGCACCCTGGGCCAGAACAGCACCACGGTGTTCGACATCGGCGGCCTGTTCGATAACAACGACGGCACCCTGGAAACCGCCAGCCAAAATGTGGGCCTGGACACCAACAGCCTCCAGAACGTGGGTGGCAAGCTGTTGCACACCGGCCTGGGCGTGTTCGGCATCAGCCAGGCCAACCTGGGGCAGGCCGGCGGTCAGCTGGTGACCTACGGCAACCTGACGGTGACGGCTGATCGCTGGACCAACAACACGGCGATCCAGGCCGGGCACCTGGTCGTGAATGTCGACCAGTTGACCCAGACCGCCACCGGCCAGTTGCTCAGTACCGACAGCCTGGTGGGCCGTGGCAGCCACTGGCGGGTTGACGGCCTGATCGGCAGCGATGGGGCGATCGACCTGCAACTGACCGGCGCCTATACAGGCAACGGCCGCTTGAGCAGTCTCGGCACCTTGGGCCTCAAGGCCGCGCTGATCAATCTGGAGCAAAACGGCAGCATCGCGGGCGGCGGCAACACAACCGTCGTGGTCGATGGTGTCCTTAACAGCTACGGTCGCCTGACCTCGGCGGCAGACCTGAGCATCACTGCCGCCACGATCAACAACTACGGCACGCTGGGCAGTGCCGGGGCGCTCGGCGTATCGACCGGCGACCTGCTCAACGAGCACGGTTTGATCTTCAGCGGCGCCAATACCAGCCTGCGCGTCAATAGCCTGACCAACCGCTACGCCGATATCTACAGCCTAGGTGATCTGAGCATCGATCGCGACGGCCTCGGCACCCGTGCCAGCCGCATCCTCAACAGCTCCGGCACGCTGCAGAGCGACGGCAACATGCGCCTGGCGGCCAGCACTATCGACAACGTCCGCGAGGTCTTGACCACCCACGACGCCGGCATCTACACCGCCTCGATCAGGGAAGTGGCCTGCATCGAAGGGGTCAATGCCGGTGATTGCAGCGGCGGCAAGGAAAACCACGTCTGGCAGATCATCCAGCGCGACAAGTTCGAAGTCACCGCCGCCAGCGCCGCCTCCAGCATCACCACCGGCGGCAACCTGAATATCCAGGGCGACACCCTGACCAACCGGAGCAGCAGCATCGGCGTCGGCGGCGCATTGACCGCCAACCTCGTCAGCCTGAACAACATCGGCATCGAGACCGGCGAGATCGAAACCTCGCGCACCTTCATGTCCGAGCGCACGCGCAGCCCAGGTGGCTGGCGCGCCGCCGCGAATGACTTCACCAACAAATACTGGCTGCAGAGCCCAGGCTACAACGCCAATGACCTGGGTGGCCTTGAGGCAGCGATGAGCCGCTTCATCGGCATGACCGAACGTGAGCTCCCACAGTTCCGCACCCAGACAAGTACTACCGATAACCAGACCTACGCCGCGATTATCCAGGCCGGCGGCGCAGTCGATGTCCGCACCTCGGGCAACGCCTACAACAGCGTCGTGCGTGGCGGCTACAACTACGTCGGCGCCGGCCCGCGCACCGATACCCAGGCTGACAACGCCTTCTCGACCCGTATCAACGTCAATCGGCAGCTACCGCCGAACCTGACTCAGCAACAGGTCGATCTGCTGGCGTTGCCGGGTTTTGATCTGCCGACCGGGCAAAACGGGCTGTTCCGCATGAGCGGTGACGGCTCCACCACGCCGACCCAGAGCACGGGGCTGACGCAAGTGCGTGGCCTGCCGGACCGCTCGTTCCAGGCCAACCCGCAAAAATACCTGATCGAGACCAACCCGGCGCTGACCGACATGCGCCAGTTCATGAGCTCGGACTACCTGCTGACGAATCTGGGCTACGACCCCGACGTCGCGGCCAAGCGCTTGGGCGACGGCTTCTACGAACAACGCCTGATCCAACAGGCAGTGATCGCCCGCACCGGCCAACGCTTCCTCGACGGCCAGACCTCCGACGACGGCATGTTCAAGTACCTGATGAACAACGCCATCGCCAGCAAGGACGCCCTCAACCTGTCCCTGGGCGTCAGCCTCAGCGCCGAACAAGTCGCGGCCCTGACCCACGACATCGTCTGGATGGAAAACCGGACGGTGAACAACGAACAGGTATTGGTGCCGGTGCTTTATCTGGCCCAGGCCAACCATCGTCTGGCGGCCAATGGGGCGTTGATCCAGGGTGCGGATGTCAGCCTGATCGCGGGTAAGAACCTGAGCAATGCGGGGACCTTGCGGGCGGCCAGCAACCTGCGGGCGACGGCTGGCGATAGTTTGGTGAACAGCGGGTTGTTGGAGACGGGGAATCGTCTTGAGGCGTTGGCGGGGAATGATCTTACTAACCGGGCCGGCGGGGTTATTGCTGGGCGGGATGTCAGTGTTGTTGCCGTGGCCGGTGATGTGACCAATGAGCGAACCATTACCCGGCATGCCAGCAGCACTGGCTACAAGACTGAGCAACGCGACTTTGCTGACAACGCGGCTCGGATTGAGGCGGGTAATGATCTGACGTTGGGGGCTGGGCGGGATGTTGCCAATAACGGGGGCGTGCTCAAGAGCGGTAACGACCTACGCTTGCAGGCGGTGCGTGATGTAAACATCGCCTCTGCCGAGCAGGTGGACAGCAACACGATGGGTAGCAGGCACCGGGATCAAACCATCACCCAAAATGGTTCCAGCGCTACCGCGGGCCGCGAGTTGAAGGTGACCGCCGGGCAGGACCTGAGGGTCGTCGCCAGCAACGTTATCGCCCAGAGCGCCCTGGCACTGACCGCCGGGCGCGATATCGCTATCACGTCTGCGGCCAACGAAAGCCATCGTTTCTCCCAAAGTAAAAAAGTCAAAAGCAGCAGCGACCTTGTTCGCCAGCAGTCTTCGGTTATCCAGTCAGGTGGGGATCTAAGCGCCAAGGCCGGGCAAGACCTGAGCCTTGTGGCCAGTCAGCTGAAAGGGGCCAAGGACGTTGCCCTCGACGCCAATCGCGACATCAGTCTGTTGTCCGCGAAGGACGAAGCCGCAGAGTTCTACTCGAAGAAAAGCAAAGGTTCTTTTGGCCGCAGTAAAAGCGAACAACGGGAAAGCTATGACAGCACCAACGTTGCGTCGGTGGTGGAGGCCGGGCAAGACCTGACCGTCAATACCAGCCAAGCCGCCAGTGGCGGTGTCACGCTGGACGGCGGCCGCAACGTCACGGTGATCGGCAGTCAGTTGAGCGCCGGCAATGATCTGGTGGTTGGGGCCACCGGTGATGTGGCGGTGCTCTCGGGTATCGAAGAGCACGGCTCCTACAGCAAGAAAACCAAATCGGGTTTCCTCGGCTTGTCCAAGAGCGGCAAAAGCGAGTTGAAAACCACGGCCTCCCAAGTGGCCAGCGAGCTGGAGGCGGGCAACGATGTGGTGCTGGTCGCGGGCAATGACTTGCGTTTGCGCGCCAGCGAGACCACTGCCGGTAATGACGTGGAACTGCGTGCGGGCCTGGTCAAGGACAGCGGCGACATCAACCTCGTCGCGGCCAACGACACCGCTTACAGCCATAGCGAGCAATACAAGAAAAAAACCGGGCTCTCGGTCTCGGGTGGTTTCTTGTCGTTCTCCTCAGCCAAAGAGTCGGGCCGGATTGCGCAAAGCAGTACCAGCGTTGGTAGCCAGGTGACGGCTGATCGTGATGCGACTCTACAGGCTGAGCGCGATATCAACCTGGTGGGTAGTGGCATCGATGCCGGGCGCAATGTCAGTTTGAATGCCGGGCGTGATGTGAATGTTCTGGCTGCGCAGAACAGTCGTTCCGAGCGGGATTGGGAGAAAAACAAGCAAGCTGGGATCGGTGTTTCTTCGGATGCTAATGGGATTAATTTCTTTGCTGGCGTGGATCGCACCAAAGAGAAAAACCGGCTTGAACAGCAAACCGCCGCCGCCAGTCATATCAGTGCCGGTCAAAACCTGGCCGTCAATGCCAAGCGAGATATCAGCCAGACTGGCTCGGACCTTGAGGCATTCAACGATATCGACTTGACGGCAGGTCGGGACATCAAGATCGACGCCGCCCGTGAAAGGCTGCTGGTCGAGCATGAGCGCGAGAGCGAGCGAAACGGCGCCAGCCTGAGCATGAACCACAACTACGGTCGGACTCGTGATGCCGTCAAGGGGGCCGGTCAAGGTGAAGACAATGTCAGCAAGGCTTCCAGCACGCTAAGGGCAGTGGACAGCGTTTCCCAATTCGTTTCAGGCCCCACCTTCGACGCGAAGATCGGCAACAGCAAACAGAGCACCAGCGAACAGATCGTTGAACAGACTCGCCGTGCGTCGACGCTGGACGCGGGCAACGATCTGAACATGATTGCCAACAATGATGTTCGGGCGACTGGCAGCCAGTTGATCGCTGGGCGCGATATCAATATCAAAGGCCGCGATGTCACCCTCGATGCCGCTAAAGGCAGCTATGCCGAAGAAACGCGTGAACGGCAAAGTTGGGGTGGAATCCACGGTGGTACCAGTGGCGGTTTTAAACTGGGTGTCGGCGGCAGCAATGGCATTGCCAGCGGCGACAGCGAACAGCAAACCTCGACCGTCACATCCCTTGATGCGGGGCGAGACGTCAATCTGCGTGCAAGCAATGACCTGAACCTGATTGGAACTCAGGTCAAGGCTCAGCGTGACATCGACTTACGCGCTGCAAACAACCTGAACATCCGTGCCGCTCAGAACGACAGCGCCAGCGACAACACCCGCAAGAGTGGCGGCGGGGAAGTCGGCCTCAGCGTCGGCTCTGAAGGCGTCGGTATCTACGCCAGCGTCAACCTGGGCAGAGGCAATCTGGAGCGTGAGGCCCAGCGGCAACAACAGGCCTATCTGTACGCGGGCAATCGCCTGGGCTTCACCAGCGGCAAGGACACGAATATTGCCGGTGCGGACCTGCGCGGTAATGAAGTCATCGGCCGGGTAGGCCGCGACCTCAATGTTTCGTCGGTGCCTGATACGGGCAAGGTTGAAGGCAAGGAGTTCGACCTCAGTGTGACGGTGACCGTGGGGCCGGGTGCCGGGGTGAGTGGTTCGGTCGGTTACGGTCAGACCACCGGCTCGACAGAATGGGTCGGGCAACAGACCCGTATCACCGGGCAAGACAAGGTCGACATTCGTACCGAAAACCATACCCAGCTGGACGGCGCCTTGATCGCCTCGGACACCGGCAAGCTAAAACTTGACACCGGCACGCTGGGCTTCAGCGACATCGCCGGCAAGGACAAGGAGCATGGCTATTACCTGAATGTCGGTGGCAGCTACTACAAAGGCGGTGGTGGCGCCCAGGACAGCAGTCAGGTCGGCAAGGGCGAAAAGGACAAGAACGGCTGGAGTGTCGAAGGCTGGAACTACGAGAAGGACCGCCAGCAGATCGTACGGGCCACCGTGGGTGCTGGCGACGTTGTGGTACGGAATGACGCCGGGACTGGCGCCGACTCGGTGAAAGGCTTGAACCGCGATGTCGACAAGGCCTACGAAATCACCCGGGACGATGAACACCGTACAGACTTGTACGTGACCAAGTCTTCCGTGACGGCGGCCCTTAGTCCGTATGAGACCGCCAAAGAGTGGACCAAACAACTTCGCAATTACGACGAAACGGCCAAGCAGAACTTCCAGCAAGCCGGTTATGACTTCAACGCGGCGGTCAACAAGATCGAGGCGGGGTTGGGGCGAAAAATGGATGCAAGTGCCTCGGCGATGGTAGGCGTTGATTTCGCCGAGGAGACCATGGAGGCGCTGATCATCGGCGGCCTTACGCGTGCCCAAGCCATGAAGACCATGAGCGATCCGGAGTTTCAGAACCGGGTGTTGGCTGAGGTGGGGCTGCTTGCCGGTGTGGATGTGAAGCAGGTCCAGGACATCAGCAATAAAATTCAGGCGTCTTCGTCTGATACAGAGGCCAAGAATAACTCAGGCTTAGTTCTCCCCCCCACTGACGTCGTGGCCAATGATCAGAACCTCAGCCTAGCCCAAGTCATTCTACGTAAATCCTCTGCGATTAATGATTACGTTGCCCAGCATGAGGACGAGAAGCAAGCAATCTCGATGGTCATCGCCATGGCACAAGGCCCCAAAGGGCTGGTGCAACTGGTTGTCATCAACGCCGCCTCTGAAACCAAGTCGGGCAAAGCCCTGCTTGAAAAAACCCAACAATTCAGCGAAGCCGTCGGGAAAGAAATCGCAGATGAAATAGAAAATGATCCGGGCTTCGAAACGGATGAATACCTGATCGGCGGTGGCCAGTTCATGGCTTCGGTGTTGACGGGGGTTCTTTCGAAAGGCAGAGGTGCGAAAGAGCCTAAGTCTGTTTCGATAGTGGATGGGAAAGGGTCAAAAGATCCTCTGGTTAGTAACCCCGCTACAGGGAATAAAGGGCCCTGCTGCTTTGCTGCCGGGACGATGGTCTCGACGCCACAGGGCGACCGAGCCATCGAAACGCTGAAAGTCGGCGACGTGGTATGGAGCAAACCGGAAAAAGGCGGCAAGCCTTTTGCTGCGGCGATCCTCGCTACTCACCAGCGCAGCGACCAGCCAATCTACCGTCTCAAGCTCAAAAACGTGCGTAACGATGGAACTGCACAAGGCGAAACACTGCTGGTTACGCCAAGCCATCCATTTTACGTACCGGCCAAACGTGACTTCATTCCCGTTATCGACCTGAAGCGTGGCGATCTGCTGCAATCCCTGGCTGATGGCGAGACGGAAAATACCTCATCGGAAGTCGAGTCCCTGGAGCTTTACGCCCCAGTCGGCAAAACGTATAACCTGACGGTTGATATCGGCCACACGTTCTATGTGGGGGCGCTCAAGACTTGGGTGCATAACACTGGGCCTTGTGATTTGCCGGAGAAGGGAGTTGATGGTGTAAAAGGTATTCAAAAGGTTCTTGGTTTTGGAGAGGTAGATGACTTCTTTGCATCACAGTCGGCTAACCTCAACAAAAAGCTGGGAACAAAAATTGGTGAGGGGCGCCTACCTTATGAAAGAAGCAGGGCCGGTGTAGAGCAGGCTAAAGCGACGGTTAAAGAAACCTTAGAGAGCGTTACGTCTGTGAGCCCATTGATTCCCAGCTCAACTGTGCGAGGAAATTACGACCTCATTCATGTGTATAGCTCCAAAACTAATAGCACCGTGAGCCTGCGAGTATTGCCAGGTGGAAAGTACGAGTTCGATACGTTGATTCCAGAGAAATCATCTAAATTTTAATGTGGAGGGCGAAAAGCTGTGCTGATCAATGAGGTGTTATGTGATGTCAGATTTCGTTCGTTTTTTATGAGCGGAAATTTGATTTGTGAATTTTTGGTATTGTTTTTCAAGCTGTCTAATTCTGGATGGGTATCACTAACAATTAGCGAGGGTGTGTCAAAATTCATAAGACTAGATTCAGAGCCGGAATTGCTGGGGTTGTCTGAAATAAATGATGATTTTGCGTACCCGGTTAAGCCGTTAAGTGGGTTGGATAAGTATCTTGGGTTAAAAGTTTTGTCGGTATATGAGTACAGAATTATTGATATCGACGAAGGTTGCGTAGGAGTGTATTTGGATTTTGGAAGCTGCGGGCTTAGTGTGATTGAGTCCGATAATTGTCTATCAATCACAGATGATGTTGTTCAATTTTCAGATAGTAGGATTTCGCTGTGTAAAATGAAAGTTTAGTTGGTGCGAACGGTGCAAGCTCAGTCCCCCCCCCCTCGTAATGCAAATGACCTATCGGGCGGTCCTCTGGAGCGTGCGGTTCAGGTAAGTGCAAAAAGGGGACAGATTTATTTTGTGAAACGCAGAGGGGCAGATTTGTTGGTTTTGCTCAAAACAAAAAGGGGACAGGTTTATTTTTTAAGCGTAAGCGGGGGCTGATGTTCTGCTTCTAAGTAATAAATCTGTCGCCTTTTTTAAGAAGAAATAAAAAAGGATGGCTCTGATATTTATAAGGCGGCTGAGGCAGATATCAATACTTGGGTCCCTGTCTGGAAGAGCAAAGGCTGGTCAGCGAGTAAATAGAGATGGCACGCAAAGAAACTCATGATTTGAATAAGAGATTATTTGATGGGGCGGGTGTTAGATATGAATCCAAATGATTATGTAGGTCGCCCGGTAATTGATTTGTTGGCGGAATTAAAAGATGTGCTCCCTTTGGTTGAGTACACTAAAGTTGAGTGTGATGAGTTTTTAAAGCTGCCAGAGTGTGGCGTTTACTTTCAGGCAGGTAACGAGGGGGTGGTCGTAGCCTACAGAGTCTATTACCAAGCAGTTGGAGAGTTTCATCCCGCTGCTGCTGAAACAAAGAAAGCATGTTTTGGGGTTGAGACCGTTGAGGACGCAATTGCTTTCTTTGGCCAACCCGTGCGTGATATACCGTCTATCCGTATTCCTGGTGTGGCTCCTACCAGTCCAGGGTATCAGTTCTTAACAGATGGACGAGTGGTGGCCGTGCATTATGACGCTAATACTCGTCTTGTTACATATGTTCATGTAAAGGAAGCTAGTTAAAAAGTTGTTAATGGGGAAGGTGTAAGCAGAAAGAGCAAAAAGGAGCAAAAAGGGGACAGATTTATTTTTAAGCGGAAAAAGGGGACAGATTTATTTTTAAGCGTAAGCGGGCTGATGTTCTGCTTCCTAGTAAATAAATCTGTCCCCTTTCTTGCATTACTGCGTCGGGCATGCCGGTCCGCAACGTAGACGGCGCTAAGACGGAGGTTTGGTTGAAATGGTTAGGGAAGTAGAGTTGGCTGAAAATAGCAATCTGGTAAATGAAGTTATTGACTTTGTAAATAGTGGGCTGCTCTTGAGTTCTGTCAAGCAAGTTGTTTTGGAGGATGCCCAAATTGCTGATCTTGATACGGCAAAAAAATATGCGTGGGTTCAGGTTTATGGGGAAGAATCTTTCACCTGGTCTGACTTAAGATCTGAGAAGATGAGTGAGGTTTGGGATATGGTTTACGGGGGGGGCGAAAAATATTCTGAGATGGATATTAAATTATCCGAACTTTTGGATGAGTTGAGTAACTCAGTTCAAAAGCAGCTCTCCCCGAAGCATAGAGAACTATTGGATGATATTGTCTCGGATCTAAAGTGCTGTCTATATAGTCGAGCTGTTCAAGGTAAGACGAATGATTTTTTTGAGGGAATATTTTCTACCTATCTAAAAGGTGGATGGCCGTGTGGGTGGGCGGGTGACTGGCCCAGAGGCCATCTACTTGTCTATCGTGACGATACAACAGATACAGGGGGGGCGACGCCTAAGACCCCTCACAGATATAAGGAGCAAAAAGGAGCAAAAAGGGACACAGCAGGAAAGGGGACAGATTTATTTTTAAGCGTAAGCGGGCTGATGTTCTGCTTCCTAGTAAATAAATCTGTCCCTTTTCTCTCTTCTTTTCTCTGAGTCAGAGATAAAAACGTGCCTTGGAGGGCCATTGATGCGACACGATGTTGTTTTACGCTTTGTAGCGATGATTCTGTTCTGCTTCACACTGACGGGCTGCATTCATTACGAATATAAAAGCGCAGAAAAAAGGGGACAGATTTATTTTTTTAAGCGTAAGCGGGGCTGATGTTCTGCTTCTAAGTAAATAAATCTGTCCCCTTTTTTGTCCCCTTTTTTTGCTTCTTTCGCAGCTGTTAAGGAGGCGTTACGCCAACTTGGCGTTGAGTTGACTGACGCTGAATTGAAAGCCCTTCGAAACAGTACTAATTGTGTAGTAGTGAAAACCTGTAGTCATATGGCGGACTCAAGGACTTTTGGTGGTAGAAATAACCAAGAAAAAATAAAAAAGGATGGCTCTGATCTTTATAAGGCGGCTGAGGCAGATATCAATACTTGGGTCCCCGTCTGGAGGAGCGAAGGCTGGTCAGCGAGTAAAATAGAGATGACACGCAAAGAAATTCATGATTTGAATAAGAAATTATTTGATGGGATGGGTGTTAAATATGAATCCAAATGATTATGTAGGTCGCCCGGTAATTGATTTGTTGGCGGAATTAAAAGATGTGCTCCCTTTGGTTGAGTACACTAAAGTTGAGTGTGATGAGTTTTTAAAGCTGCCAGAGTGTGGCGTTTACTTTCAGGCAGGTAATGAGGGGGTGGTCGTAGCCTACAGAGTCTATTACCAAGCAGTTGGAGAGTTTCATCCCGCTGCTGCTGAAACAAAGAAAGCATGTTTTGGGATTGAGACCGTTGAGGACGCAATTGCTTTCTTTGGCCAACCCGTGCGTGATATACCGTCTATCCGTATTCCTGGTGTCGCTCCTACCAGTCCAGGGTATCAGTTCTTAACAGATGGACGAGTGGTGGCCGTGCATTATGACGCTAATACTCGTCTTGTTACATATGTTCATGTAAAGGAAGCAAGTTAAAAAGTTGTTAGTGGGGAAGGTGTAAGCAGAAAGGGCAACGAAAAGGGGGGAGCAAAAAGGGGACAGATTTGTTTTGTGAAACGCAGAGAGTGCAGGCTTGTTGGTTTTTCTCTATTTATAAATAAATCTGTCCCCTTTTTTGTCCTTTTTTGTCCCTTTTTTTGTCCCTTTTTTTGTCCTTTTTTTTCCGGGTTCCCCAGCAGAGTCTCATTTCTGGGTGGGAGTAATCTCTCCATTCGCCTGCTGATACCTGAGTACGTTTTTGCCGTCGGAGATGTGGCTGGAGGATGCGGCTATTAGTGAATAGTCAGTAAGCCGCGTGCGCTGAGCAGCATGTGAACAAAACGGGCGGCCCCAAAGGTCGCCCGTCTTCATTTACTCCGCCGCCTGCGACCGCAGTCGTCTGCCAATCACATCCATCACATCACACCCATCGCGCAACGCGATCGTCAGCATTTTGCAAAAGTCGGAAAGCACCAGCGTGTCGGAACTGATCTCCGAGCGGAACGCGATGTTTTCCAGCAGTTGAGTCACCGTGCGGATGCGGTAATCGGCAGTTTCGAAGAGGACATCAAGCGGGGCTTCGGTGTCGATCAGCAGGGTAGCGGGGACACAGTCGACGCCGGTGATGGGCATGTATCGATTCATGAGTTGTAACCTCGTTATTAAGTGAGAGCTACCAACTAATCGTCGCCAAACGAAGGGTGGCAGCTGTACGCAGGTTGGCGAACCGGAACGAGGTACCGGCAGACCCGGAGATCTCCCGCGTACAACTGCCATTGTGGTGGCAGTATCACTGATGCGGGGACGCCTGCAAACAAGCAGATCGCTCTCGCACCTCGTTGCCGGGTCGCCAAACCCGAGTCGCCGTTAGGGCGACGAGGAACTATAGGCCGCCCCGCTCAAGCGCTACAAGACACCGCTTTCCGAGCTTCATGTAGGAGCTTTGGCCTTTCAGCGGCGGTATTTCCCTACATTTGGTTTACAGCTATCAACGGGTTCGAATTAACCGTCCATTCGGTACATCGTCATGCTAGAGAGAGAACTGTGGCGAGGGAGCAAGCTCCCTCGCCACAGGGCTAGCCCTGACAGCCTCTTCAGTAAGACTCCTTTTTATGCTTCCCTAACGGTCATATCCCCCTTCAATCCCTTTCGCAGACTCCTAGACCGTGCCAACCCCCAACCGCAACGCTCTGATCGCCCAGCTCGCCGCCAACCCCGATGACACCACCACGCGTGCTTCGCTCTATCGCGATCTGCTCGATACCGGGGAGGCATCACTGAAAGGTTTGCGCGTCGCGGCGGGCCTGTGCGATCCGGCGGCTAAGGTGGTGGTGGCTCAACTGAACACCACGGCCCATACAAATCGCCCCGGGCCTTTGCTGTCGCAACTGCGTGGCTTGCCGGTAGACCATCTGGAGCTGAACAACGCCGAGCCGCAGTGGTGTGACGCCCTGGCCGGGCTGCCCTTGCGCAGGTTGGTGCTCAACAGCCCGAGGTTTATTTGTGGGCCGGAAACGTGGCAGCGTTTACCCGCCAATACCCTCGAAACCTTGGAAGTCAGTAATTTCTCCCGCGACGATAACGTCAACTGCCTCCCCTCGCTGGAACGCTTGCGCCGGCTGAAATTGCAAACCTACGGCGAGGACTTCGATGACAGTTTTCTCCGTCAACTGAGCGACAGCCCATTGCAGGAATTGTCGTTGAACCGTTGCGATGAGATGACCGACGACGGCCTTCGTGCACTGTCACGCCTCAAGCTGCGCTCCCTGACCTTGCAACGCGTGGGCGAGCTGACGTCTGGTGGCATGGTGCACTTGGCAAGTCATCCCCTCGAACAGTTGTCCCTCAGTGGCAGCGGCGCGATCCTCGACGATCCTTCCTGGCTTCGCGACCTGACGGGGTTGCGCTCGTTGAGTCTGGATGATTGTTATGCAAGCGAGAGCGTGTTGCAGGCGATTCGGGATCTGCCCCTGGAAAAGCTATCGCTGCACTCTGCGTTCATCTGCGAAGACGATCTCGAAGTACTGGAGGGAATGCCGCTTGCGGAGCTGGACCTCAAGTGTCTACGTCAGGTAATCGAGCGGCTCGATGTGTTGCACGAGTTTCCGCTCAAGCGATTGGGGCTCTCCGATGTGCAAGGTGTCTGCGCCAGTACGTTGAGCGATCTGCGCGGGTTGCAGTTGGAGTTCCTGGACCTGTCCTTGAACGACATCACGTGGAAGGAGCTGAAACAACTGGCTGGCCTGCCGTTGAAGCGGCTCAATCTGAGTTTTTGCCAGGGCGTCGACGGTAAGGTTTTGCGCAAGCTCTCCGAGTTGGGACTACCGTTGGAGCAGCTTGAAATAAGCGGCCTGAACCTGCGCGATGCCGATCTGGCTTGTTTGCGGGACTTGCCCCTGCAGCGCCTGGGTTTGTATGACAGCCCTTGGCTGACTGACGCCGGGGTGGCCCATCTTGCGCGTATGCCGCTGCGGGACCTGACGCTTGGGGCTGATCCAGGAGAGTCGCGGATCACGTCGGCCGTGGTGCCGGTGTTGGAGCAACTGCCGCTGCAAACACTGTGGTTGCCCAACTGCGCCGGGATCGATGTAGACGGTTGGGATCGCTTGGCCAGGTTGCCAGCCCACGTGACAGGTCCGGGAATCTGACGCGCTGATAGGAATAGGCAGCGGCTTGGACAACACCCTGGCGCAAGAAGCGCTTGCAGCGGGCCTTCGAAGCGCTCTCCACGGAGCATGACCGACTACGACGCCAGAGCAGTGCGGTGAACTACGACCTGTAAGACTAAAAATTGCTCTAGTATTTATATGTCGAGCACAAATAACCAAAAAATTAAACATTATTAGACTTTTTTGTGGATTTCACCGTGCTGTTGATGTGAAAACGCAATTTGCATCAAGTTATGCTCGTTTATTATTGGATCCAATGTTCGGTGGCGTCAGACGCCGAACCTGCCCACCTATGGATCAAAAAGGATAAACGCCATGATGCTGAAGGATCCTTCCAGCAAATATCGACATTTCACCACAGTGGATCTGCCGGACCGCACATGGCCCGGCCAAGTCCAGTCCGTTGCGCCTAGCTGGTGCAGCGTCGATATGCGCGATGGCAATCAGGCCTTGATCGAGCCGATGAATGCCGAGCGCAAGCGCCGTTTCTTCGACCTGTTGGTCAAGGTCGGTTTCAAGGAAATCGAAGTAGGTTTCCCAGCCGCCTCGCAGACCGATTTTGACTACGTGCGCGAACTTATCGAAACGGGTGCGATTCCCGATGACGTGACAATTCAAGTCATGACACAGGCTCGCAGTCATCTCATCGAGCGCACGTTTGAGGCATTGAAGGGTGTTCCCCGCGCTATCGTGCATGTCTACAACGCGACCGCCCCGGTGTTTCGAGACGTGGTATTCGGTGTTGACCGCGCCGGGTGCATCGAGATTGCCACCCAGGCCGCTCGCGAAATCAAACAGCACATGGACAACAATCCCGAGACGCAGTGGACCTTCCAGTATTCCCCCGAGACCTTTTGTTTCACCGAGTTGGATTTTGCATTGCAAGTCTGCGAGGCGGTGACGGACGTCTTTGCGCCAACGCCTTCCAACAAGATGATCCTGAACCTGCCGACGACCGTCGAAGTCTCCACGGCCAATGTCTTCGCCGATCAGATCGAATGGTTTTGCCGGCATTTCAGCCGTCGTGACAGCGTGATCATCAGCGTCCATCCGCACAATGACCGGGGCACCGGGGTTTCCACCGCCGAACAGGCCTGCCTGGCCGGTGCCGAACGGGTCGAGGGCACGCTGTTTGGTAACGGCGAGCGAACCGGCAATGTCGATATCCTCACCCTGGCTATGAACCTCTACACCAGCGGTATCGATCCGCAGCTGGATTTCTCGGACATCATCCACGTCCAGCGCGAGGTGGAATACTGTAATCAGCTGCCCACGCATCCTCGCCATCCTTATGCGGGCGAATTGGTATTCACGGCCTTTTCAGGGTCGCATCAGGACGCGATCAAGAAAGGGTTTGCAGTGCGCCAGGCTAACCCCGATGGCTTCTGGGAAGTGCCTTATCTGCCTATTGACCCGGCGGATATGGGACGCAGCTATGAGGCTGTCATTCGCGTCAATAGCCAATCCGGCAAAGGCGGTGTGGCTTATCTGCTTGAACAGCATGGGATCGTGATGCCGCGCCGATTGCAGATGGAGTTCAGCAACCTGGTCCAGCAAGAGGCGGATGGATCGGGCCAGGAGATCAGTAGCGAGATGATCCTTGCGTGCTTTAGCCGGCACTATCTGGATGAGGGCAAGCCCTACACGTTGTTGCAGCCTAAATTGGTCAGCGAGGGCGCTGTGACTTACCTGGAGGGCGTGCTCGACATGGGGGGCACCAGGTTCGACCTCAGCGGTGAGGGCAACGGTCCGCTGGCGGCGCTGGTCGATGCATTTGCCCAGCGTGGCGTTCACTTCGATATCGCCGATTATCATGAGCACGCTGCTCGCGATGGGGCTCAGGCCGAAGCACTGGCCTATGTCGAGATTCGCGTGAATAACCGGCTGCTATTTGGCGCCGCCCGCGATGGCAGTAGCTTACTGGCGTCCCTCAAGGCGGTGACAAGCGCCGTCAATCACGCATCACGCCTGGGGCTGCTTAGCGTGATGCGTTTTTCCAGTCCTGCATTGCTCTGATATGTGTGGATTGACAGTGAAGAAATAACCATGGTTTGAGGACGCGGACACCGGATATTCGGTAGTGGATTTGCTCGGGTCCAGGCACCCGTTGCATCACGCTGCGGGCGCCTGAACGGGGTCAGTTCAATCTTCTGAATTCAGCGTCGATGGTTTCCGCTTCAACGCGCCATGCCTGGAAGCGCTGCTGACGTACACGGCTGTCATCCAGGTTGCTTTGCAGTTCTTGTCGACGTGTGTTGAGCAGCAGGTAGTCGGGGAAGAACTCCTCCTTGAAGCGCGCGGAGTTCACCAGGGCGAGAAAGTCCTGACGCTGCTGTTCGAAGTTGTCGACCATTGCTGCGATGGCCTTTTTGAATGCCTCTTCGCGCTTGTATTGCTCCCAGCTGTCCCAGGCTTCGAGCGCCACGCCGAGGATGGCCAGTGCCCCGTTGGCGCCTTTGGCGAACTTCACGGCACCCCACGGTTGGAACTTCAGGTATTTGCCGATATCCATGCCCACCGTCTTGGCAATCGTAGTGAGGCCATCGCGTGCGGCCAGTACCGTGGTGTTGTTGATCAGGTTGCCTTTGAGCAGGTGGTTGATGCCTTGCTTGCCCAGGGCTTTGACGGTGATGTTGAAGTGGTTGACCTCGCTATCGAAGCCAACCTGCATTTTTTCGACCTCAAGCGTGATCGACTGAGTCTGGCGGCTAAACTCATTCTGCAGGCGGGTGGACACGATAATGCCTTCAGCGCCGACCTCTCGTTCGAAGAAGTCCGCAAAGGTTTCCAGGCTGGAACCCTTGGCTTGCAGGATCAGGTCGGAGAAGTAGCGTGTGGCGAATTCGCGCAGGCTGATGCGTGCATCTTCGATTTGCTGCCCGGTCACTGCGAGCTGTTTGCCCAGGCGAGCGTTGAGCTCATCGAGTTTGCCGACCTCCAGGGAAACCTTCTGATCGTTCTCGATGGCAATGGGCAGTTGGTTGCTGAGCACGTCGCGGATTACGCTGGCGCGCATTTCGTTGGCCAGCGCGGCGCTGCCACCGTTCTGCTGGATCTTTCCTGTGGTGGCGGTCTGCAGCGTGGCGATATGCGACAGAGCCTTGAACTGTTCGAGGTTGGCCAGCCAGTGCTCCACCCCCATGTCGAAGGGGTTGGCGGCCACGGCGACGATGGACAATTCGGCTACTTCCTGGTCGCTCAGCCCGATCTGTTCGCGAAGCCGTCCTGCCACGTTGTCGCGCTTGACCTGCAGGTTAGTCTGATAGTCCTGCTCGTCCTCCACGTCGGCTACTTCATCGAAGCGACTGAGAACGAAAACAGTGCGTGGCAGCAGATCCAGAGTGCGGAACAACCAGGTCAGGTCGTCCTTGTGGCTTTCCTTGATGGGGTTGGTCGAGTTCATCACGTAGAGCACCAGGTGAGATTCGCTCACGTACTTCCTAGTGATGTCCTTGTACTTCTCGATGGCCTGAGTTTCGGCATTTTCCTGCTCCTTGAAGCCGAACAGCCCAGGGGTGTCGATCAGCACGAAGCCTTCGTCGACTTCGTAGACTTTCACCTCGTTGGAGGATTCCTGATGGCTGATTTTCATGCTGGATCTATCCAGCTTCTCCATCCAGGCCGCCGCAATCGAAGTCTTACCTTCCGAGAAGCCGCCAATCAGCGCGACCTTGAGTTTTTCACCGGATACGCTGTTGATGGCATTCTGCAGCTTGCTGCTCAAATTCGAGTCAAGCGGCACTCCGGCCTGCGCGCCCTGCTCGAGAAAGTCTTGCAGCCTGTCGAGCAGCGTCAGTGCGCTTGCCTGTTGGGCCTTGAATGTTTTGAGAGTGTTTTCCATTACAGACTTCCTGCGGTTTCGATTTGGCGGGAGAGGTTTTTCAGGCGACTGGTCGAACGAGTCAATGTGTGCACCTGGTCAGTGGCCTGTTTGGCAGGCGCTTCAAGTGCCAGGTCGAGTTGGTCGATAGTCTCCTGCATTTCGCACAAGGCGCTTTTCAGGCTGTCGCGCAGCGTGTCGCGCAATTGCTCAGTGGCGCTGCGCAGGTTTTTCTCCGTGGCTTGGCGTTGTTGGGACTTTTTGTAGTCCGAGCTGAGCGCGCTCCACAGCGCTTTGCCGATCGAAACCAGCACGGAAAGGGCTGCGGCTCCAGCAACCCACAGGCTGGCTCCGCCAGTGAATGGCGCCAAGGCGATACCGACAAGGCCGCCTAGCAGTCCCGCAACGTTGATGCCGTTGTCGATCTTTATATTGAGGTTGAAATGCTCGTTGAATCGCATGCTGCCAAGCTTTCCATAGCTTGCGGTCAGCTCTTGGGCATGTTTTTCGAAGCGCGTGAGAATGTCCTCGGCCGCCTTCTGGAATTTTCCGACCTCTGCGTTAACCGCCTTAGGCAATTGCCTGCCCAGCTGCCGCTGTTGGGTTTCAAGCTGTTCGCTTAGGGCATTTTTGAAAGCATCGTTGCTGATATCGTCCTCAATGCGTGCGTAGACGCTGTTGCGCACGTTGCTGGCGAAATCGTCGATCAAGGTTTCGCCGCAGGATTCCAGACGTTTTTTCAGCGCCTGGAAGCTGCTGTTCAACTGACTCTTGGCGCTTTGCTCTTCCTGGGAGAGCTGGGTCGATAGCGCGGCCAGGGTCTGCTGAACGCCTGAGAGCGTTTCAGTGGTCTGGTTGAGCGCCTCATTGGCTTTGTTGAAGTTGGCCCGAATGATCTTGGCCCTGCCGTTATGGAGCAACCGGCCGCCGAGCAACTGCAGAAAGTTGCGCAGGCGGGATTTTTCCAGCAATTCGTCGGCACCGAAGTCCGCAAGCACTTTGCTGCGGCGCTTGGCGTTCTGCGAGCCCGGCGCGAAGTGGTCGGTCGAAGCGAGGAACGCAGGCAGCGCGGTCAGCGGGAACACCTCCTGATAGTGCTTGCCAAGCTGCTCGCTCATCTTCTCGTCTAACCCGGCAAGGCTGATGTTTTCGTCGTCAGAGATCAGCGATCGATCAGCCAGCGAGTGCTTGGGGCTGGTGATCTTCTTGTTGAAGATCGTCCATACCTCGGTTTGCGCTCCCAGGTGCTGCTTGATCTTTTCCAGCGTGCCTTGGTGCTGCCCATCGCCCGTTTGTGGTGGTGCGGGCTGGTTGGTGACGTAGAACACCGCATGAGCGGTCTGGACGGCACGTTCTATCTCGTCGAGTACCAAGCCTTCCTTACCCTCGATACCGGGTACATCCAACAGGGCGAAGGGTTGGCCGTCCAGTTCGAGGTCATAGCGCTGTGTTTTACGGGTGAAGTCGGTTCTGCCGTCACCGATGATTTCACCGTCGGCATGAATCTGCAGCTGCGACAGCAATTGTGCCAGCTGGCTTTCATTTTCCAGGCGCTGCTGGGCGAGCGTCCGCTGATGGTGGGTCGCCTCCGTCTGTTGGGCGGCAATCGCCGCACAGGCGTCGTCACGCGCTGTTGCGATTTCGCCCAGTTGCTGCTCCAGAGCAAGGCGTTCCTGATAGGCTTTCTGCTGCTCGGCGTCCAGGGTCGCCGCAGCGCTGTCGCGTGCCGTCGTGGTCGCTGTCAGCGTGGCGGTGGCATCATTCAACTCGACCTCCTCTGGCATTTTTCTGAAGAGGTTCAACAGCATCTGCCAGAGTGAGGCGGTGCTTTTACGCTCGGCGAGAAGGGTGTGCAGACGCGTGACGGCAGCAAGGGCGTCTTTGTGCGACTTCTCGTGTTGCTGGAGCGTACCGCCAAGTCGTTGCGTCAATTCGCAGGATCGGGCGTTGGCCTGGTCGAGGGCGCTCTGGGCGGCCCTGTAAGGTTGTTCGTATTGTTGCATTGTGGCACTCAACTGCTGCGTCAGTTCGCCAAGTCGAGCTTCGGCTTGCTCGATGCTCTGTTGCAGCTGCTGCAGGTTTTCTTCACTCAGCCCATACTGGTCGTGTAGCTTGCGGAACGCCTGCTGGCTGGCCTTCTTGCCGGGCTCTTGGAGCAAGATGCGTAAGGTCTCGATAAGGGTCGATTTGCCAGCGCCGGTTTCGCCGTAGAAGGCAATGGTGAACGTATTCCACTCTGCATTCTGCTCAAGTTCGGCGAGCCGCTCGATCAGTGCCGCCCGATGCTCGGTGAGCCGTCGAATCGCTTCTTCTCTTGCCTGGTTCAAGGCTTCGTCGTCCGACGGATTGCTCAGTTCGCCTATGATGAGTGCCAGTTCGTCATTGATTCGCTGGTAAACCTCACTTGGGTTGTTCAGTTCGAGTGTCATGTCGTGTTCTTCGGCAGGTTGTTCGGGCGCCAGGGTTGGCATGAATGCGTCAGCAGGTGCTTGGGCAGGCTCTGGCGAGCTGGGCGCGCACGCTTTGAAGCGTGTTTCGGCCAGCACCTCGGGTAGCCGCTTCCAGTAATCGGTGTGGCCGAAGTCGTTCATCTCGATGCTCTCGAAGTGTTCGACCTCGTTACGTCCCAGGCAGGTTTCACCCCAATTCAACAGCAGGGTCCTGTCTGTCTTCGAATAGGCATTGATCAGTCGCCCCTGAAGCAGACCACGCAGCTGACGCGCTTCGACGGCTGTTACCTCGGCGGCGGCAGCCATCAGCAGCACATCGTTGATGGCCAGCTGCCGCTTATTCGTGAAGTTTCTCAGGCTGCTGATGACCAGCCGGCCGCCAAGCGAGTGGCCGATCAGGTTGATGGTTTCGATCTGTGGGTGGTTGCCGCGCAGGTACTCTTGCAACTGATCGAGTAACACCATTCCCATTTTTTCTGCGCGTGAGCGGGCTTCAGTGAAGTTCTTCATCCGATCCTTGGCTAAAGAGCCCGCGAGCCCCCAGTAACCGAAGGGCCCAGCAATGCTTCCTGTCCCGGAGGACAGGCCTGCCGTGCCAAGCGCCCAGAGCGACGACTTGTCGAAGTGGAGGTAGTGATTCGAGGGCCAGAACGCAAAGATATTGGTGTAGTTGCTAAGTTGATCGGGAATTTTCTCGAGTAGGAGCTTCTGGTCCTGGTCGCTATGCCCGGCGCTGTAGCCATGGATGAATATGTTGGCTTCTGTCGGGTTGGGGCTGGTAGACGGTGAAGTCTGGAAACGGAATGGTTGGGGCATGTAGGTTTTCCCTATCCCCGGGCATGCTGCTTTTCAAGCAGCGTCTGTGAAGAGGTACAGTGCAGGCACTCTAGAAACAGGTGCAATAGGGGCGGTTGCCTGAGGAGAGTGTCCTTGGTTGCGGGCATAGCTACTTCCTTGTATTGAGTCGTAGTGACGTTCGCTGACATCACCTATAGGGCGAATTTACCGTGTTTCGGTGGCAAATTGCCATGCTTTCGGCTGGCAACCGTCATTACGCAAGTGAGCGGCATTGGATGCGAAGCCCTCCAGGCGAATTGCGTGGCGCATTTTGGGGCTGGGGCGGCGGCGTTGAGGGTCGTAACAGAAGCGTTACGCTCCAATAACTCTTACTCCGAGTCTCTGGGCGAGTGTGGTTCGGGTGATAGTCAGTGTCACTTGCAGCATCATTTCCCATCTTGTTGCATCAGGGCTTTGCGTAACTTCCCTGGCGACATACCAAACATGCTCTGAAAGTGCCGAATAAAATGCGGTGCATCCGCGAAGCCACATTCAAAGGCGATCTCGCCGATCTGGCGATCGGAACTCACGAGTAGCCATCTGCCGAACCGGAGTCGGACCTGGCGGTAGAACTGGGCTGGGCTGTTGTTGGTTTCAGCGACAAACAGGCGTTCCAATTGCCGTTTGCTGGTGCCGACCAGATGTGCAATGGCCTCGATATCCAGGGGTTGGGCCATGTGTTTTTCCATCAACATCACGGCTTCGTGCAGCCGACGGTTGGAGGAGCTGGCGTAGCCGAGCGCCTTGCGTCGGTCGACGAAACTGTTGGATGTGTTCTTCGCCACCGTCATCTGATGCACGACTTTGCCCGCACGATCCGGTCCGCAATGCAGGCCAATCAGATGAAGGGCCAATTCGATCACTGACACACCGCCCGCGCAGGTGATCCGGTCCTGGTCGATCAGAAAGTCCCTGTTGATGACAAAGCGCAACGAGGGAAACAGCCGCTTCCAGTCGTCGCCATGGTAGGCGTGGACACACGCCGTTCGCCCCTCCATCAGGCCATGTCGCGCGAGCACGAAGCTGCCGGTGCACAGGCCGATCAACGGCACCTGTGCCGCCGCGGCCTGGTGGAGGAACGCGGGATAGGTTTTCGGCACCGCCTCGATGGAGTCGAGCAATCCACCAATCACCACGATGTAGTCGAAACGCGCCGGGTCAGCGAGTTCGCTGTCGATGGGCACGTCCAGTCCGCTACTGGAAATGACTCTTTGCCCGGGCGTGCCGAGTACTTTCCATTGGCAGCGGATGGGGCGGCTTTGATCGCCCGTATCGGCGGCGTGCCGCAACGCATCGGTCAGCCCTGACAGTGACAGCAAGGGAAAGCGTGGCCACAACATGATGCCAATAGACAGCTCGGCGGTGCCGCGGCGCATGGGTGGATGACGCGCCTGCCCATGATCGAGCCCGTCCACGAGGCTTTCCTGGGGTGTCCCGTTCTCTGCACCGCCAGAATGTCGCAAATATTCAATCATTCGTGCAAAGCATCCAACCAGTTATAGCGCCGGTCCCACTACGATGGGGCCATGCGAAACGTTCTGCTGCCACAATAAAAACTATCGAGGAGCATCCGATGAAGACGTCCAAGGTTCAGCGTTTTTCCGCTATTTGTGCCGGTTTTCTGGTGTCCGTGCTGGCTGCGGCACCGGTGTTCGCATTGGAGACAGTAGAGCCGGGAAGCCTGACCATCGCCTTCAGTGGTGATATGCCAGGAACAGGGTATCAAGATAGTCGGATGGTCGGCTATGACGGTGAAATTCTTCAACAAATTTCCGAAAAACTCGGCCTTAAAGTCAAACCGGCATTAATGGAGTGGTCAGGGACGATTGCATCGGTGCAGTCCAAACGAGTGGATGTCATGGCAGGCACCATGGGCTGGACCGAACAACGCTCGAAAATCATGACCTTGAGCGACCCTATCCACTACTTCAAGAACGGCATCACCCAGACAGACAAGACCAACTGGAACAGCCTCAAGGATCTGCAAGGCAAGAAAGTCGGCACCATCACCGGCTTTTCGTTCATCCCGGAGATGCGCAAGATCGATGGCCTGCAAGTCGCCCTGTACGACACGTCCGACGCGGCCGTTCGCGATCTACTCGCCGGACGCATCGATGCGGTGATCGGCGATCCACCGGTCATGCAATACGCCATTTCCCGCAATGAGCAATGGCACCTGCATTTCAACGCCTTTGTCGACAACGATCCGAATTTCCCACTGCTGACTGGCTTGGGTCAGGTGGTGTTCGGCTTCAACAAGGCCAGTCCGGAACTGGTGACGGCAGTCAACGCGCAGATTCAGACGCTCTGGAAAAACTGTGAGATGCGCAAGATCGGCGCTCGCTACGGCCTGACTCAGGATGTCTGGTTCATGCCCGAAGGCAAGGACCTGCGGCTCGGCGTCGATCGCCCTGCGGACTGGACGCTACCTGGCTGCAAATAAGTGTGTGAGGCGATGGGGCGGACTCTTGCGGATGCACCGATTCATCGCCATGCCTATAACAAGAAGAGGTTAGCCAAGATGTCGAGCCCGTCTGACGCCGCGTTGCTGCGCGTGCACGAACTACACAAGAACTATGGCGATCTGGAGGTGCTCAAGGGCATCAGTCTGGAGTTGAAGCCTGGTGAGACCCTGTCGCTGATTGGCCCGAGCGGATCTGGAAAGTCCACCTGCCTGCGTTGCATCAATTACCTGGAAAAACCTACCAGTGGCGAGATCTGGCTGGGGACCGAGCTGATCGGGCAGGTCAAGGACGGCAAGCGTTTACGCCTGATGAGTGACCGGGAGATGGCTGCGCAGCGCCGCGAGATCGCCATGGTGTTCCAGTTGTTCTATCTCTGGCCGCACTTGAACGTGCGCGATAACGTCGCCCTCGGTTCCATCAAGGCCCAAGGCATGCCGCGCAAGCAGGCGTATGAGTTGGCCGACGCGATGTTGGAAAAAGTCCATCTGCGGCACAAGGCCGAGTCTTATCCCGAGCAATTGTCCGGTGGTCAGCAACAGCGGGTCGCCATCGCCCGGGCCTTGGCTCAGCAACCGAAAGTGATTCTGTTCGACGAACCGACCTCGGCGTTGGACCCCGAGTTGGTCGGCGAAGTGTTGGCGGTGATTCGCGAGCTGGCGGAAGAGGGCCGCAGCATGATCATGGTCACCCACGAAGTGCGGTTTGCCCGCGATGTGGCGGATCGGGTGATCTTCATGGACGGCGGACGCATTGTCGAACAGGGGCCGTCGGCGCAAGTGATCGACAATCCTTGTCACGAACGTACCCGCAGTTTTCTTGGGCGTATGGCTGTGGAGAGCGCTTGATGGTGAATCTGGAAGCTTTCCTCGGGCTGTTGCCCTTGCTGTTGAAAGGCGCAATGAATGCGCTGGAAATCGCCCTCTGCACCTTAGTGCTGGCTAGTGCGGGTGGTCTGGTGCTGGCGGTTTTACTGACGTTCAGCCGATCGCGACTGGTACACGGCGCGATCGCCTGTTTCATCGAATGGATGCGCAACGTGCCCGCGCTGGCGCACCTGTTTCTGATCTACTTTGGGCTGTCCTACCTGGGCATCAATTTGCCCGCGTGGCTGGCGGCCATCGTCGGCTTGAGCCTGGTAGGCAGCGCAGTGCTGGCCGATACTTTCCGAGCTGGCTTGCAATCGCTGCACGTCGGCCAGCATGAAGCCGGGCAGGCCATCGGCCTGCACCGTATGCAAATTCTGCGCTACATCCTCTTGCCCCAGGCCCTGCGCGTTGCGTTGCCGGCGTATGCCAACTACGTCACGCAACTGATCAAGGACACGTCCATCGCCTCGGCCATTGCCGTGCCGGAAATCATGTTCCTGGCACGCAATCTGGTGACATCCACGTTCCAGACCTCGCTGATTTATCTGGCGGTGATGTGCATCTATGCGGCGATGATCCTGCCAATTGGCGTGGGCTTCATCCGACTTGAACGTCATCTGGGGGCGGCGCGATGATCAGTTTTTTCCAGCAATACCCGGAATACTGGAGCGACTGGATCGCTCGCCTGCTACTCGGCGCACGGGTCAGCGCCGAGTTGTCCCTGACAGGCTTCGCCCTGGCGGCGATGTTGGGCGCGTTACTGGCCTGGGCGATGAAGAGCCCCAGCGTATTGCTCAAGCGTCTGGCGGTGTGCTTCATCCAGGGGATGCGTGCGGTGCCGCTCCTGGCGTTGCTGCTGGCGCTGTATTTCACCTTGCCCAGCCTCGGGCTGACGCTGTCCGGTTACTGGGCCGGAGCCATCGGTTTGGGCTTGCAGGGCTCGGCCTACGTCGCGGAAATCCTGCGCGGTGGACTGGATTCCTTGCATCGAGGCCAACGTGAGGCGGCCATCGCCACGGGCCTGACGCCGTTGCAAGCCTTCACCGCCGTGATCTTTCCGCAAGCCATTCGCGGCATGTTGCCGCCGTTGCTCAATGCCTACGTGTCGATTCTGAAGGACAGCTCCCTGTGCGCCTTGATCGCCACCGATGAGTTGATGCTGGCGGCCCGGGCCATCGCGTCCGAATCCTTTTTGCCGATGCATATTTTCCTGCTGGTGGGGCTGTTCTATTTCGTCATCGCTTTCCCTCTTTCTCTGTTATCGCGAGTGCTGGAAGTACGATTTTCTCGCGGACGCAAAACCATTCGAGGTTGAACACATGAACATCATGGATCGAACCGCTTCCCACAGTATTGGCCAGTTGCGGCAAGCGCTGGAGTCCGGAGCGCTCACGAGCGAGTCCCTGGTTTGCGCGCAACTGGAGCGGATCGAGCGCTTCAACGGTCAACTCAATGCTTATGTCGAGGCCTACCCCCAGCGCGCGCTCGGTGCCGCCATCGCGGCCGATCGGCAGCGGGCTGCCGGTGTCAACCTGGGGCCATTGCATGGCATTCCAGTTGCGATCAAGGATTTGTTCGAGATCGACGGCAAGGCCATAACCGGTGGTTCGCTGGCACAGAAGCCGCGTATCTCGCGGCTCACCGCCACGGCAGTGCAGCGACTGGAGCGCGCCGGGGCGATCATCATGGGCAAGACCCACACCGTTGAATTCGCTTTCGGAGGATGGGGCACCAATGCCGTGATGGGCACGCCGTGGAACCCATGGGACGCCGACGTGCATCGTGCGCCAGGGGGGTCCAGCAGTGGTTCAGCGGTGGCCGTGGCCGGCGGGTTGGCAAGCGCAGCGTTGGGCACCGACACCGGCGGCTCGGTGCGGATTCCCGCGGGCATGTGTGGTCTGGTTGGCTTGAAAACCACGCGTGGGTTGATCAGCCGTCATGGTTTGATTGAATTGTGTCCATCGCTGGATTCGGTGGGGCCGATTACGCACACCGTCGAAGACGCCGCGTGGATGCTTGACGCACTGCTGGGGCCGGACCCGCTGGATCCTGTCTCGGCCAAGTCGCCAGTCTTCAGCGCCGCGGCAGGCTTGAATCTTCCGGTGGCCGGTCTGCGCATCTGGGTGTTGCCACAGACCGAACGCGTACACATCGCGCCTGGCGTATTGGCAGCCTATGACCAGGGGCTTGAGCAATTGGCCGCACTGGGCATGCACCTGGTCGAACAGCCGCTACCGACTTCGCTGGATCAGTGCATGCGTGTCGCCGGTGGCCTTATGAGCGCCGAAGGCTATGCCAGCCTTGGCAGTTTGTTCGAGCGTGATGATCTGCGCTTCGATCCTCATGTGCAGCGTCGGGTGTTGAGCGGACGCGCCGTCGACGCGGCGGCTTATATCAACTTGCACAACCAGCGACGCGTTGCCCGTCGAGCCATGGAAGAGGCCATGTCCAATGTCGATGCCTGTGCGTTTCCGACCAACGCCATTGGCAGTGTGCCGTTGAATCAGGTCGATGAGTACGGTACGCCCCTGGCCTTGCTCGGCCGTTTCGCCAACCTGCTCAATCTCTGCTCAGTGGCGCTGCCGGCGGGCTTCGACGAGCAACGTATGCCGGTCTCGATGCAGATCGTCGGGCGTGCTTTCGCCGAACCATTGATCCTGCGGATCGCCCATGCCTACCAGCAAGTCAGTGATTGGCACCTACGGCGGCCTGTGGGTTGGGACCTGTCTGACAGGGTGGTGGCGTAATGGAAATCTGTGTCGTCGGCGCTGGAATCGTGGGCTTGAGCAGTGCCTGGTTTTTACACAAGGCCGGTCATAACGTCACCGTTATCGATCGTGCGGGGGAGGCCGGCATGGGGGCCAGTGCGGCCAATGGAGCGCAACTGAGTTACAGCTATGTGCAACCGCTGGCTGATCCCTCTCTGTTGCCGGGCATTCCGAAAATGCTGTTGGCGCGCAACGGGCCGCTGAAGTTTTCGCCGCAATGGAGCGTGGAACAATGGCGCTGGTGTGTGGAGTTTCTCGCGGCCTGCCGTACGTCCATTTCGCGTCAGACCACTGTCGAGTTACTGGAACTGGCGCATGAAAGTCGGCTGGCGCTGGACGCATTCATCAGTCAGGAAAAGGTGCAGTGCGATTTCGCCCGTACCGGAAAACTGGTTCTCTACCCCGATGCTGAAAGCCTGCGCAAGGCCAGCGAGCAGGTGAAGTTCCAGGCCGCCCAAGGCGCCAGGCAACAAAAAATCGTCAGCCCCGCCGAAGCCTTGTCGATCGAGCCTGCACTAGAGGGCTATAAGAAGGCGTTTCACGGCGCGATCCATACCGACAGCGAATGCGCGGTCGATGGGCGCAAGCTTTGTCAGGAGCTTGCGCGGTTATTGAGCAAGCAGGGTGTGCGCTTTCTGCTTGACAGTGAGGTTGCCGCTTTCCGACGTGAACGCGGGCGTATCACCGCGTTGGAGATTCACCACGCCATCGAAGGCCCAGGTCTTTTAGGGACGCAAGCGGTCGTGCTGGCGGCGGGTGCTTACAGTGCGGGGTTGTTATCAGCGTTCGGTGTGCGCATGCCGGTCTACCCGCTCAAGGGATACAGCATTACGTTGCCGATCACTGATTCGATGAATGCACCGACGGTCAGCGTGACTGACATGCGGCGTAAAACGGTGTTCGCCCGGATCGGTGATCGCTTACGCGTCGCGGGGATGGTCGAGTTGTGTGGGCTGGATGCGTCAATTCCCGTTAAACGCATCGAACAACTGAAAGCCTCGACCCAGGCATTGTTCGGTTTTGGCTGGAACGCCGATGATTGTCAGCCCTGGACCGGTTGGCGTCCTGCGACCCCCACCGGGCGGCCGATTCTGGCCGTCAGTGGTTGTGACAACCTGTACGTCAATTGCGGCCAGGGTGCGCTGGGCATGACCTTGGCGTTCGGTAGTGCCCAGCGTCTGGTCCGGTTGATCGACGGCACGGCGCCTTAGCTTTCTCAATTCATGGAGTAAAACCGATGGCAACGATTCAACGTTTTCAGAGCAACGCGCGGATGTCCGGGATGGTCAGTCACGGCGACTTGCTCTACCTGTCCGGCCAGGTGCCCACTGATCTGCAGGTTGGCATCGAAGAGCAGACGCAGCAGGTGCTGGCCAAGATCGATGCGCTGTTGTCGCTGGCGGGCAGCGACAAGGGGAAGCTTTTGAGCGCGCAGATCTGGCTCAAAGACATTGATCGTGATTTCGCGCTGATGAATTCGGTGTGGGACGCCTGGCTGCCAGCGGATAGTGCTCCGGCACGGGCCACTGTTCAGGCACGTCTGGCGCGGCCTGAGGTGCTGGTGGAGATTATGGTTGTAGCGGTGAGATCTGCTTCTGGTGTTTGATCTAGTCCGCTGTGGTAGATATTTCAGGCACAAAAAAAGACGTCCTTGGACGTCTTTTTTTGATCATTTGGTGGAGCCGGGGGGATTTGAACCCGCAGCTAACCCAGTGTTTTCGATGCTTCCAGCCAGGAGGCTGCTATTAAGCTGTCATTGGTTGCACGGCGCTGCGGTGGTCGTCGCAGTTCGATAAGATCCGTAGGCCGGTGCAGGATATGTGGCGGGAAGCGGTAAGGGTGGCGTTGATATAGGCAAGGCAGCGCTGCCGCCTCCGCTTGCTCTGATGTAGTCATTTCGGTATATTCTCCCGAAATGGGAGGATTTGGCGGTGCATGTTATTTCGAGGGGTACGCTGCGGGCATTCTGGGAGAGCAGTGCGGCCTACGACGACGCGCAGACGCCTCTGGTCGAATGGTACCGGCACATGGAGAAGGCTACCTATCGCACTCCGCAGGATCTGAAAGCGGAGATCCGCACGGCCAGTATCCTCAAGGGAGGGCGAGTGGTGTTCAACATCGCGGGGAACAAGTACCGGGTGGTGCTGGCCATTGATTATGACCGGCAGCTTGCCAAGGTGCGCTTCGTTGGCACTCACGCCCAATACGACAGAATCAACGCGGAGACCGTGTAATGAATATCAAGCCAATCCGTACCCCGGATGACTATGCAACTGCCATGGCTCGCCTGGATGAATTGTGGGGTGCACCTGTCGGCTCTGCCGCTGGAGACGAGTTGGAGATTCTGGCGCTGCTGATCGGCAAGTACGAGGACGAGCACTATCCAATGCCGCCTTCTGATCCGGTTGAGGCAATTAAATTTCGCATGGATCAGCAGGGCCTGACTCCGCGCGATCTTGAGCCTTTTATCGGCTCAAGCGGGCGAGTATCCGAGGTGCTCAACCGCAAGCGCAAGCTGAGCCTGGCAATGATCAAGCGACTGCACGATGGCCTGAAGATACCCTACGAGAGCCTGCTGGCTGGAGCGGTGTGAGGTTCTGCATCAGAAACGAAAAGCCCGGCGCAGGGCCGGGCTGCTTTCAGACCAATCGCAAAGGCGCCCGCTCTGAAAGTTGGTTTAAATTGTCAGAACCGCCAAGCACTCCTTGCAACAGTGAGTCGATTTCGTCCAATGGCAATTGGAGTTGAGCGGCAATGGACTCCTTGGTGTACCTGTCTTTCCATAGCTCTTCAAGAACCATTTTCCACAGCGCTGATCTTTCGCGAGGAATAGGTTCGGGCTCTACAGATCTGTAACCAGCAGTGCCCATCTGCTTGCACAGTTCCCGATAATGCCAGTCTGTTAAAAGCCCTACGTCTTTGGCAGTCCGCGCCAGAGCAACCACTGAAACACCCCACCTTTTTTTCCCAGACACCAAGCTTCTGATAGATGGCGATGCAGGTAGCTGAGATAAAACGTCTTCTCTCGGCATTAACAGGTGTGATGCAAAACTATCAGCCTCCTTCTCCACCTCTCGGCCTTCAGGATATCCATGAGAATGCATCAGTAAATGCCCAAGCTCATGAGCGGCATCAAACCTGCTCCGTTCTGCTGACTTTAAAGTGTTCAGGAAAATAAACGGTGTTCCATCCCTCCAAAAGGAAAACGCATCTACGTTTTTTCCTTCCGACAAAGTGAAGACTCTAACCCCTTTGGATTCCATCAGTCTTATCAGGTTAGGGATTGGTCTAAATCCTAACCCCCAATGCCTACGAATAGATGCAGCTGCGGAACCCGGATCCTCGGATCTGAGTTCTGGCAAGTCTGGAGAAGGCATATTGAACTTGCCGGAAACCCACTCATTGAAAATATAACCTAGCGAGCCGCTAGCTATGGCAGCATCAGCTTGCCTTGCTGTCATGGCCTTGAGGCTTCTGAAGCTGACCTCTTTTTGATCTAGCTCTTCAACATCATCGAGGTAGAAAAAACTGACGGGGTAGCCCAAGGCCCGGGCCAGCGCTTCAACAGTGTCATTCCCTGGACACGTAATTACCCCCGTATCAATGCGGGTCAGCGTAATGCTGGAGATTCCGGCCATCTCGGCAAGCTGTTTTTTAGTGAGCTGCCTACGCTTTCTTGCCAAGGTCAGCCTTGAAAGATTAAGAGTTGCCATTTTGCTTTTTGCTGATGAAGATTTCGGGCTCGTCTACTTGATCGTCAACGATCACTTCGCTAAGCGGCTTGTCATCTACAGGTTCATCCGCAATGAATATCCGCTCAAAGAATCCTTCAAACTGATCTGCTGTGAACGGCTTTGGTCTGGACACCTCAACTTGAATGCGGTCTACATGGGCGGCAACGCAAATAAACCAGATAATTGGAAAGGCGCCACTGGATTGCGGTATGGCTTTGGTCTTGTCGCCACCGAAAAGGCTGCGTTGATATGGCAGTGATACGAGCTGCCTTGTGCCTTCGCCGCGCTCGGAAATCGCTTGGGGGTCAACTTTCCCACACGCGCGGTCTACGTTTTGGAAGCCAACCATGATCCCTAAATCGGGGCTGTATACGAGCTCGATATTGTTGAATTTTCGAGTCACCCATCCTTGTGGTAACGCTTTAAGCCGAAGACGCATTTGCCGTATGCCTTCTTGGTAGGCGCGTGTTCCGGGAAAATTAACTGCATCTATTCCTGGAAGGTATTCAGAGCGGGCAGACACTGCAGATCTAGCAATGTGCACCACTGCTTCTCGCGTCAAACCAAGGTTCTGAAGCGCGTCCAGCACAGAGGCTGGCTGTTGAATAATCGGTGCGTTGTCATCGGTCATATCTAGCTCGTATGCTAATTTTTCATTCCTACATTGTAGGTGGAAAAAATTAGCATGCAATAGGCAGAAAAGATATTTGCTCGGTTCGAGCTTGAGCTGTGCGGGCCTGCTCCTCGTTAAAAATCCCCACCCCACCAGATCACATGCCGATGATGCGGGCTTGTGCTTCTGTTTGGCCCGCCATAGGCCTTAGGCCCCTTTTTTCATTTCGTCATCTACCGAACTTGCTGCCCAGATGCTGGCGGCTCTAGTCCCAGCTGATTGGTCCACCGAGGGCATCCATCGGCCGTACACCCGGGCGATCATCGTCCAGTCGCTGTGACCCATCTGGCCCGCGACCCACATGGGATGTTCACCAGCAGAAAGCATCATCGAGGCGTAGGTATGCCGGGTCTGGTATGGTCGGCGGTATCGGACGCCTGCCTTCTTCACGGCATGCGCCCACATGGTTTTTCGGATCGGCTGGTCGCCAGTCCAGCGGTCGAGCGTGCGAGGGTTCTGGAACACCTCATTGCCTGCGAGGAAGGTGTGTGACTTTTGCGCTACCAAGGCTTCCATGGCTGGCGCCAACAGCTTGATACGCCGCTTGCCTGACAGGGTCTTTGTCACCTCGGCTTCACCTGCTGCGGCCTGGGTCATCGCCCGGGTAACGTAGACCTCACCCTTGAGCCAGTCGATATCGCCCCAGTCCAGGGCGACCAGTTCGCTGGTGCGCATGCCTGACCAGAGGGCGAACTGCACGAAATTCCTGGCTTGGCCATCAACCGCCGCCAGGATGGCGCGCTGTTCCTCAGGGCTGAACGGGTCAACGTCGTCTTCTTTCACCTGATCCTTGCGCGAGAACGTCCACCCGGCCATGGGGTTGGTGTCGATCAGCTCGTCATCGTCCACGGCATCGTTCAGCGCGGAGCGGAGGCAGCTCTGGATGTTGCTCAACGTCTTGTTGGACACCTCGAGCGTGTTCAGCCAGTCGCGCACCGTCTTGCGCTTCAGGTCGACCAGCAGGGTAGGGCCCAGTGCAGGCACCAGCCTTAGCTCGACGATCTTCCGGTATCCCACAAAGGTGCTGCTCGACACGTGCTGCTTCTTTCCGGCCAGCCATTTGGTCAGGAAGCCCGCGACGGTCTCCTGGCTGGCCTCAGGCGCGAATTTCGCCGCCCTGGGTGAGCCAGGGAAGGTGATGGCATAGTCGAATGTGCCGTTGGCGATCGCGTGCTCTACTGCCGCCTTGTGCTGCTCGGCCCGCTTCAGGTTAGTGGCGGTGGGCTTGAGCGAGATCCGCTCACGGCACCGAACGCCGCGATACATGAACGTGATTTCGATACTCGACTCGGAGACTGCCCGAACTCCCCGCCCATCTCTACCCACGACTCATATCCCTCCACATCAATTAGTACTCGGCCATCTGGGGCCTTGATCCATATCTCTCCGAGCCGCCAAATCCCGTCGCGAAGCTTCGAGCGGATCGCGTCTTCGGAGTAACCAGACTCGCTGGCAAATTTCCTCACGGTTACGTAGCGCATGCGTCGGTATTCCTGGCTATTCAGGGGTAACGATTGCGCATAGGTCGCGTATCGATTTGGCGTAGTGGGCTTGCTCATGCGAACAGCATCTAAAAGTTCTGTTGGTCATATCCGACTTCCTTTAACTACTCGGATACAGCCTACGGACGGTTCCCTGGCGTGGGTTTCGCTTTCAAGCAACAAAAGCGACGGAAATTAGATCTCTGAGAAATTCCCTACCAGGGCATGGGCAAGCCTTTCGACGTAGTCAGGCTGCTGGTTGCTCTGAAAGACCAAAGCAGCCATCAGGTCTGATGCAGTTTTTTCTGCTCGAAAGCGATGCGGTTCATTACGCAGATTGGGATTGCGAACCCTTGAATATTTGTTTTGAAGGTTTCGCAACCGTCCTCGACGATTCCGCAGGGCACGCCCCGGCGGAAGCGTATTCCCCTGCCGATGTAGTTGCGCAGGATGATTTCCCAAGACTCGTCGTCGTAATAGAAACCTGTGATCTCAGCCCAGTTGGCCTTAACTCCGCTTCCAACGACCCCTTCAGGTGTCAGGCAGAAAATTTCTACCTGGTTTTCCTGGGTGACTGGTACGGCGTAAATCCGGCCATTCGGTGCTACTGGTGGGAAAGTTCGCCCGTTCCCAAGGTCACGAAATTCCATGGTGGTGCTCCGTGTGCATGACGTTGCATGACACGCTATGCCAGGTCTTGGAAATCCCAAGCCGGCCCTGTCGCAGGTGTATGCCGTTGGGTTTTCTACAAGCCGCCGTAAGCTGTGTTGATCACAACAGGGAGTAGCGCCATGGGTAGTAGATCAACAGTGATTCGAGTCAGCTTGCTGGCTGCGGCAGTAGCTTTTCTGGTTGGGTGTTCTTCCACTCAATCGCCGAAGACTGTTCAGCTTCCTGAGCCAAAGGATGTCCCGAAGGAAAAATGGTCGGATGCGATGCACGTTCTGACTGCCATGGGGATTTCCGGGCAGCGTGACGTTCCAATCGAGATGGTAGGGGGAGTTGATAGAGTGAGCCCCACCAACAGCTCAGTGGCAGGGCTAGGGGACGCTGGATTAAGTGCAATTGGATATGTGTCACCACCTTCAGGCATGAGCGGTGGCGCAGCCGCAGGTGTTGGCTTGGGTTTGATGCTACTGGGTGGATCAAGTGATCCGGTTCGGGCAACTCAGGTTGTTGCCTGGGTGCCTTCCGATCAGGCCGGCTCACCACAGGAGGCATCGGATTTGGTCCTGCAGAAAGTGGAGGAGGCCCGCAGAAAGAGTTTTTCAGGTGGTTTGTCAAAGCTGGGTATGCAGACCGGCCGATATCCTGATGATCATTCGCGCTCGTACGCAACGCCAGCAGATATCTTTGTGGAACGTCCTATCCCATTCGCAGATACACCCGCTGCGTCACCAAGCTTCTTGGCGTCGCCTCGCAGCTACGGGCCGATATTTATCCGGCACAACCAGTTCACGCTTGATGCCTACAAGAACGACATGACGACCTCGGAAGCCATGCTGCAGGCATCGAAGTACCTACCCGAATGGATCTACATCTACCATCCTGGTCAGCGACTTAGGAAGGATTCGATCCCGGCGGCCATCTTCAACCAAGGCCGGGCACTCTACTTCGTAGGGAAATAATTCTGCTGGTCTTTTCGTCGCAGGCTTTCGCAAGTCTGCGACGATTTTTTTGGGTATGCCTATCTAGATACGGGCTTATTTTGTCTTTTTCAGACTTTTCGCTTTATAAGTAACACCCAAAATGCAACAGTTCTAGTAGAACGCCCTAACTGATACGGGCACCCGTCATGTTCATCCGCGCATACCTCCGAGCATCCACCGAAGAGCAAGACGCCGGCCGCGCCCGCGCCTCGCTTGAGCAGTTCGCCAGCGACCATAACAAGGTCATCGCCAGCGTGTACCTGGAGAACGTCAGCGGCGCCACTGCCGACCGGCCGGAGTTGCTGCGCCTGCTGAAAGATGCGCGCAAGGGTGACGTGCTGCTGGTGGAATCCATAGACCGCCTCTCCCGCCTCCCGGTAGAAGACTGGCAAAAGCTCAAGGCTGCGATCGATTCCAAGGGCTTGCGCATCGTCGCGCTAGACCTGCCGACCAGTCACCAGGGAATGCAGGACACAAAAGGCGACGAGTTCACCGGCCGGATGCTGGGGGCGATTAACTCAATGCTGGTAGAGATGATGGCAGCTATTGCACGCAAGGATTACGAGCAACGGCGCGAGCGCCAGGCCCAGGGCATCGAGAAGGCAAAGGCCGCCGGCAAGTATCAGGGCCGGCCAGTCGATGCAGACCTGCATAAGCGCGTTACCGAGCTGCTCGGCGCCGGACTAGGTATTAGGGCAACCGCTCGTCACGCTGATTGCTCGACAACTACAGTGCTAAGAATTCGCGACATACACGCATCAGAAAATAAAAAGACCAGCTAATGCTGGCCTTTTTTGTAGCTGAAATACTGTTAAGCGACCTCAATCATCCCGTTTCGAAACGTAGTCGAACACCCTTTCACCGAGGTGCTGGGTTGCACAGGGGGGCGGGAATCCTGCAGCGAAGGAATTGCGCCACTGCGATCAGAGCAAGCAAAAGAACCGGCAAAGCTGCCTCGTTCTTCCTGCGTTTTTGAACCAATCTGACCAGACGAATCGCGATTGCTATAAATCATGAGAATAACCCGTGTGGTTATGTACCAATTTTGGCTCATTGAGCATGACGAATTTCTCGCCCCTCTTGAGCACCCCGATGTGAGTCCTTCCACCTACGGTCGCTACACCACTTGCGAAGCGTTGCATTCCTGACTGCAAATTAACCAAAAGCTCCGCTAAATCGACGGCATACTGTGCAGGCAAATTTCCAAAGTCAATACGAGCAACACTGTCCCACCATGGTAGCTCAACAGGAGAACCTGGAGTGGAAAACGTGAATCCGTCAGGTATTTCGCCACCTGCAGCTCTCAATTGATCAGTAAAAGCTTGGACAATCGCCGGCGCCTGGCTGGCCATTAATTGACCAACGGTCACATTAATTTGATCTGCAAGCCTGCCATCAACCCCAACGAGTAGCCGTTCAACGAAATCCGACTGCCCAGCAAAACAGGTTCCCGAACGACTTCGCCAAGCGAACTGCTCTTCAACCGTCAAAGCGCTGACCGATAGCTTGAATACCTTACTGCTAGCATCATCCGTGCCGTAACCGCCCACGATGAACTGGAGGTCTGGAAAATAAGGTCTTAGCTCTTCCGGGGCGGTCGCATATTCGACCTCAGCCTCCCACTCCTGGCGAACGTGCGCCAAAAATGCCTCAACGACGGCCTGAACAGTACGAAAGGTAGCCCCCTCTCCTGCGTTTCTCTTTTTGAAGCGGTTGGCCACTCCCGCAATCGTAACCCCGCAAAGGGTGGCCATCCCAGAAGTGACTGCAGCTACGGTAGTGTCCTCGTCTTCATAAAGGCAGAACATCTTCTGTGCGCCACCGAATACATTGGTTACGTAAGGTCTCAACTCCGCTGCCGAAACCACTTTATGGCCTGTCGCATCAATCAATTCGTTGCCATCAGCATCTCGGGCAAAACCGCCCCCGTTCCGGAAAGGCAAAATTGCTTGCTCTACCTGGCTTGAAAGGCTGTCACACCCCAGGACGATTGCATCATAAGTGGCGATTGCGATGTTAATAGTCAACCTGGGCACCCCCCTATAAGCACGAGATTGGTCTACACACTGCGAGTGTAGGCAATGTTCAGCTGAAGAAAGGGACGGAATATGAGGATGGAGAGAGATCCGGAGGCGAGAGGCTTGGGTTCCTGCACCCACCGTGCACTCATGGATGCATTCGGAGGAATCAGAAAAACGCTACGAGGCAGGGAATGTATGGTGTCAGAGCCGGTTCGAACGGCCAACCTTCCCCTTGGGAGGGGCAAAATTTTCCGGTGTTTACAAAGGTCCGCCTGAAAAGGGGCTGCATCAGCGCGTTGGTGAGCTGCTTGGCGCTGGCCAGGGCATTCGGGCAACCGCTCGCCATACAGGGTTCAGTACCACCACAGCGCTTAAATCCGCGATGAAATGATCAAGTAGCGACGCAGTTTTGCGCACTGTCGAGCAGCAGCGACATCCTTTACGAATTCTACCCAGGCTGTATTCGTCGCCTGGGTAGCATTCCGGTCGCCTGGAATGCGCTGGCTCGTCTAACGGCCCAGGTGCCGTAGCAATGCCCTGATAATTCTGGCGCGCAGGAGAAGCTTGCGACTGACACCGCAAGCGTCATACCGCCCGCCAGTTCGCCGAAACGGGCGAACGCAACGATGTTCACCAAGGCGAGAACCATGATGCCGTAGAACTCGGCATTGGCCTTGCCGGCAGCCAGAGCCTGATGTTCGGTGAGCATCCACTTCTGCGACAGGCAGAAGGGGCATACGGACGACTCCGGGTCACCGCCGCCCACGGGTATTCCATTGATGTAGAACGGCGCGCTGGTGACCACCTTCGGAACCATCATCTTCTTGCAGCACGGGCACTTAACTTTGCTCATGACGTGAACCTGCTGGACTTGGCACATGCCTGAACGTTACCCGAGCACTGGCGAATCCCAAGCCACCACCATGCGCATCTGCCGATGTGCTGCAAAATCAGTCGGTGTGATGCTTCTTGTCGAGATGATCTGCGACCTTGTAGCCAATCACCGCAGCCACCCCCAGCGTGCCGACCACGCCGATGACCGCATAAACCAGTAGCTCAATCGAGTCCATGTCTTGCTCCTTCTGGGCTGAAAATTTGCACTGGCTTCAGCTTCTCACCCGTTGTGCCAATCCCAAGGATTTCATCCTCCTCAAATCCCTTTCCGCCGGTACCTGGCTGATTGAATTCGAGGGTAACCGGCGCGCCGCTCATATCCGCTTCGCGACACATGTTTCAAAAAAGCATGCTCACACTACCTCTATTGCTTATGGGAGTCTGACGGTTCACCTCACATAGAGAGAATCTGCCGATTTTTGGCCGAAGCGGTGTCGTGAAAAGGTGTTGCCGCTGTAGCCCGCATGGTTACTGGGTTTCAGGTTTTTTAGGGTGTCTTGTACAGGTTAAGGGGTGTCGTAAAGGGGTGTTGTCGTCCAGGTAAGGGGTGTCGTGAAGAGGTGTTGCTGGTGCAACCCGCATGGTTGCTGGGGTGCGGGTTTTTCAGGGCGTCTTGTGCAGGTTAAGGCGTGTTGTAAAGGGGTGTTATCGTCAAGGTAAGGGGGTGTCGTGAAGAAGTGTCGTCGCTACAGTCCCGGGACTAAGGGGCTTTCACAGTTACAATGTGTCGTATGACAGCGGCGGAGGGAGTGTCAGATTTTTTGTGTGCGGGCCGGTGACGGCCTGCCGTTAGGCAGACCTTCATTTACCACGTCGGCCTGATGAACCGGTCCCCGTACAGGATCGCGAATTGATTCATGGCGCTTTTCCAGTCATGGGCTGCACTGCCCCAGTTTGCGGTGATGTTGCGCAAGCCCAGCCAGATTAATTTGGTGGCAGCGTCATCAGTTGGGAAGTGGCCTCTTGTCTTGATGATCTTTCATAACTGAGCGTTGATGCTCTCGATCGCGTTGGTCGTATAGATCACTTTCCGAATGGCAGGCGGGAAGACAAAAAACGGGATAACAGTGGCGATTCAGTCTCACTAGCCTTTTCTTCTTGTGTCTTTTTATGTTCTAGCTTGCGCTTTTCCTCATTGATGCGCTCTTCTTTAATCATTTCTATCATTTTGATATGAAACTCCTGGCTTGTTTTCCCGCAGTAATCCTGAAGAAAATCGTAGTCGTCACTGTAAGCTTCAAGATCTTTCCCAGCTATGATTTTTCCTGGTATTTCAAGCCCTGGCGCAACTGCTAATGGTTCTATTTCCATGGCTGTAGGTGAGTCATGAGGTTCTGATATGGTGATTTTTATTTCGGCCATGGGGACTTTTTTTGAATCACGAAGGTAACTTAGTATGAATTTCCTAGAATGTCCCAGGCTTGCATAACCTTGTAACCCAGGGGCGTCACTGTCGAGGTAGAAGTACCAAGAAATAGGGTTGTATTTGCAAATTCCTTCTGAAAACATTTCGCCATGTACAGATCCCGAACCTTCGGCTGACTCTATGTTTACGACGAAGCGAGGCTGGCCAGCTGGGGTTTCTGGGTAGTCTCCAGTGATTATGGTGTACTCTGTTGTCGTTGAGAACTTTCCTGACCAGAGTCCGTGCTTGTAGAAGTACTTCTCACGGAAGTCTGGGAAGTCAATGGCTAATCCTATGAATAAGCCAACTACGCCTAGTGCCGCTATTAAGGTGCTAATTTTTTTTAGAAACATCATCTTCTTGCCTGCTCGTATGCAAGTCAGTCTGAGTTTAATGGTAAGGACGAAAAACGTAGCATCCTTGATCGTATAACCCTGGGTTTCTTAACATCGGTCGTTGAGTACAGGGCATCAATAGCTGTGCCGCTAGATTTCCATTGTCGCCCAATAATTGATAGTTTTCTGATCAATTTTGGTTAGGAGACGCTGGTAGATCTGAGTCCTAATACCCACCTTTTCGCCCATCGTCCGGGCGTTCTGGGCATATTGCTGCAAGGCAATTTTCATGAATCCGTTGGACATTTTGGATTTCAAGTGCAGCAAGGTTCTTTGATCGGCGAAGACTTCAGCACCTACTAGATCCATCGTTCGTGTAGAGGTGTTGAAATTTTTCTGCTTGTTGAAATCAAGGGCATGCATCAACTCGTGATGTAGCGAGTTGTACCGCCAGAGCCAAACGAGATCCTCACGGGTACCCTCAGGCATGCAGCTCTCGTTAATGAAGACCGCGCTACGACCACTGCCGCCCCGTAAAAAATTGATAGTTACGCCTCCGGCGTCACTGGTTCTGTAGGTAGCCAAGTCAGCCGCTTGATCGTTGAAATAGAGCTTTTCGTCGTACTCAACTCCGCACAGTCGTAGAAGGTCAGTTTCCTCTTTCATCTGCTCGCGTGGTACCAGATATACATCCTTCGTCAGGCCAGCGAAACGCGCCCTGAGCTCGTTGAAGGCGCTCTCGAAAACTTCAACACCCATCATCGCTTCGATATCCCTGCGCCTATCCGCAATCGTAGATGAGCGCCCAGCCAGGAGATGAACAGGGCGCGCTATAAAAGCTGTCATTAAGCTGGCATTCCGGAGCCAAAACAGCCCATTCAGGCACAAAAAAGGCACTTGCTTTATCTGCTAAGTGCCTGATTTGTTTAACTTGTTTGGTGGAGCCGGGGGGATTTGAACCCCCGTCCGCCAGTACTCCGCTGTCGGTACTACATGCGTAGCCGTGTCTATTAAGTTAACCCTCAGCGACCCGACGGGCAGGGTGCTTTGGGCGAGTTGTGTAAGTTTTAGCCGCTTCGTCCACAACGTACTGCACGGCGATTCTGTTCTATATGACAATCACTTTGGGTTTACAGACATCCCCTCATGATTGCTGGACCCGAAGGTACCAGAAGCTCAGGATCTAAGGCTGCTTACGCAGCGATAGCGTATTCCTGGCCGTAGTTTTCGTCATTGGCAACTATAGAAGTTGCAACAGTGGATTTACGAGTTCTGTTACCAACTCGGCATGCACCTAAAGTTTCGCAACCGGCGTCGAATCCTAAACGGCCCCGAACCTGTCGCTCCATGAAGCTGGAGGAGCGGCAGGCATTCGCAGTGTACGCCAATCCGCGTCTGAGGCCAACCCGAAGGTTGGCCGGACGCGACATTACTGCTGATCGCCTTTGGTGTTGTTTTGCAGTTTCTGAAGAGCTTGGGTGGTCAACGAGATGCAGTTCTTGCTGCCTTCCTCGGTGCCTTTGGCTTGTTCGGCCGTGGCCTGCCCGACGGTGGCGTCGATATCGGTTTTCATGCTTTCGCTCATCTGCTCGGTGCTGACTTTCGCATCCTTGATTTTTTGCAGATTGATCTGGCAAAGGTCTGCCTGGCTATCTGCAAACACCGGAGAGGCCAACATCGCAGCGGAAATGAACAAGCCAGCAAGTGCGGTGCGCTTCATGTGTATCTCCTTGAACGTAGGGTCTCGGTGCCGCTGAACAGTCGCGGCCAGGCCGAGTTGGTGGTGGATGGCCCAGTGCAGCCGGGCCTATTCAAGTGACTACAGCGAAGCGCAGGAATTCGATTTTTCTTCGAGTCCCATCGCAAGGCCCTCACCGTTGGCGGGTTTGGGGCGAGTGACACGGTCTACCAGATACACCAGTGCGTGGTAGTCGATTGCGCCGTGTTGTGTAAGACCGATCTCACAGGTGCGGCTGGTGGAAATGCCCTCGGTGCAATCTTGGACCGCGTCCTTGAGGGTTCGCAACGAATGGGCGTTGAGTTCGGGGGTGGTAAAGCCCTTGTCGCCGGCGAAACCACAGCAATGGATACCTTCCGGAATCACCACTTGTTTACTGCACTTGCGCGCCAGGTCGATCAACGCCTGGCTTTCGCCGAGGTGCTGTGTACTGCACGTGACGTGCACCGCGACGGGCGCCTCCTGGGGGATGAAGTCGAGACGGTCCATCAAATGGGTACGGATGAAGCGCACCGGGTCGTACAGATCCAGTCGCACGTCACCCAGATCCTGGACCAACCGCAGCGTGCACGGGCTGGTGTCACAGTAGATGGGGTCGAGCCCGCCGCGACTGGCGTGCAGCAAGGCACCGATCAGTTCCTGACGCTTGTGCTCGGCTTGTTCGGTGTAGCCTTTGGAAGCAAAAGGCTGGCCGCAGCAGAGATTGTCCACATTGTCTGGAAAGACCACCTGATAGCCGGCCTTTTCCAGCAGGCCGCGGGTCTTGTCGTACAGCGACATCTGCTCCTTGTCCGCCGCCGCCGGGCCCATGACCCGCGACACGCACGCCGCCAGGTACACCACCCTCGGACGTGCGTCCGAAACGGTAGGGCTGAAACGAATGGCCTTTTCTGGCTGGGGCATGGCGTTGGTCCACTGCGGCACCTGGCCCTTGGACAGGCGCGTCAACGAGGCCGACAGTTTTGCCAGGCGGGGGGCGCCCAGCAGCATGCGCGCACCGTTGGCGACGTGCAGGGCAAAGCGTGCGCCTTGCAGCGTGGTGGCGAAATTTCCTTCAATCCAGTTGGCGGTTTTCGTCTGCGTCGCGTCACGGCTGCGCAGTTTTTTCACCAGCTCGCCGGTATTGATGCCTACCGGGCAACGTTGTGCACACAGGCCCGTGGCGGCGCAGGTATCGATGCCCTGGTATTGGTAGGCACGTTCCAGCTCGGTGGTGTCCGTGCCTGCGCGTTTCTTCGCTTGGATATCCCGCCAGATCACGATGCGCTGGCGCGGGCTCAAGGTCAGGTCCTTGGACGGACACACCGGCTCGCAGAAACCGCACTCGATGCACTTGTCCACAATCTCATCGGCGGCCGGCAGCGGCTTGAGATGTTTAAGGTGGATCTGCGGATCCTCACTGAGCACCACATCCGGATTGAGGATCCTGTTGGGATCGAGCAGGCGCTTGAGCTGCCACATCAACTGGTAGGCGTCGCTGCCCCATTCCAGCTCGACGAACGGCGCCATGTTGCGTCCGGTGCCGTGTTCGGCTTTCAGCGAACCGCCAAATTCCACCGCCACCAGTTGCGCCACGTCGTCCATGAAGGCCTGGTAGCGTGCGACTTCTTCAGGGTTGTTGAAGCCTTGGGTGAAGACGAAGTGCAGATTGCCTTCCAGCGCGTGTCCGAAAAGGATCGCTTCGTCGTAGTGATGTTTGTCGAACAGCTCGATCAGACGATTCACGCCAATGGCCAGTTGCTCCACCGGAAAGGTCACGTCTTCGATGATCACCGTGGTGCCGGTTTTGCGTACCGCACCCACCGCTGGAAAGGTGTCCTTGCGGATCGCCCAGAGCCGGGCGTTTTCCCGTGGGTCTTCGGTAAAATCGACCTGTTTTTCCACAGGGAAACCGGCCAGCGAAGCCATGATCCGGGTCAGTTGTTCTTGTAGCAGCGACGAAGAAGCGGCGCGGGATTCGATCAGCAAGGCGCAGGCATTGATCGACAAATGCTGTACGAAATCCGGCATGCCCGGTTTGTCCTGCACCGAGCGCAGGCTGCGGCGGTCCAGCAGTTCTACCGCTGAGACAGGCTGGCTTTTCAGCACGGTGACCGCATTGCAGCAGGTTTCCACATCGGGGAAGACGATCAGCGCCGAAGCCTTGTTCGGATGGTCGATGACGGTGTTGTAGGTCACCGCGCTGATGAAGCCGAGGGTGCCTTCGGAGCCCACTAACAGATGGCTCAAGATATCCACAGGCTCGTCGAAATCCACCAGGGCATTGAGTGACAGGCCGGTGGTATTTTTCAGACGGTATTTGTGGCGAATTCGCGCAGCCAATTCGCTATTGGCGCGGGTCTCGCGACCCAGGGTCGCCAGGCGTTCCAGCAGTTCGCCATGGCTTGTACGAAAAGCCGCCACGCTGCTGTCGTCTTCGGTATCCAGGCGCGTGCCATCGGCCAGGACCAAGCGGATACCGGCGAGGGTGTGATAGGTATTCTGGGCCGTGCCGCAGCACATGCCGCTGGCGTTGTTGGCGACGATGCCGCCGATTTTGCAGGCGTTGATCGAGGCCGGATCAGGGCCGATCTTGCGCCCGAACGGCGCCAGCCAGGCGTTGGCCTGGGCGCCGATCACGCCGGGTTGTAAACGGATCTGCGTGCCTTGCTGACGAATCTCGCGACCGTTCCAGTTATCCCCCAGCACAATCAGCACCGAGTCGCTGATGGCTTGGCCAGACAAGCTGGTGCCAGCCGCACGGAAGGTGACGGGCACCTGATCGCGCTGGGCCAGTTGTAGCAGGGCGACCACTTCGTCTTCGCTTTCGACCCGTACCACCAGTTTCGGAATCAGCCGATAGAAACTGGCGTCGGTGCCGAAGGCCAAGGTCGACAGAGGATCGTCGAAACGTCGCTTTTGCGGGATCAGTTGCTGTACATCGCGCAGGAACGGGGCCGGAAGGGTCATTGGTCCTCCAGAATCAAAACCACCAGATCCTTAGGGCCATGGGCGCCATAGGCCAGGACTTGTTCGATGTCGGCGGTTTTCGACGGGCCCGACACCAGCAGGGCGTTGGTGGGCATGCCTTGGGCCCATTCGAATTCCTGTTGCACTTCATAGAAGTTGTCGCGGATTTCACTGGCCTTGAGCAGGGCGAAATGCACGGGCGGTACCAGGCTCATCAGGCGTGGTTCTTCCCGGGTCGGCCAGAGAATCAGGCTACCGGTGGCGGCGATGGCGCCGAGGGTTCCGGTCAGGCTGGCGGGGGTATCATTGAACAACTCAGCTTTCCATTCTTCTACCGGGCGGTCGTAGGCCTTGAGAGTTGGTAGGTCCGGATTGTTCGCCCAAAACTGTGTGATTTTTTGCCCGTGCGCTGTGGTCGGGGCGATGAGCAAACTCGGCAGTTGACGGTCGCGCAGCAATTGCGCCAGCAGGGCCGGCCAGCCTTCGCCGGATGTCAGGTGGATTTCGGTGTGCACCGCTTCCATCAGCTTGCGCAATTGCGGGATGCGTTCCTCGGGCGCGTAGCGGTAGGTTTGCGTCACCAGTTCGACATCGAAGTTGTCGGCAACCGGCGTGGTGCCCGTCAGGCTTTTACGCAGCTTGGCGAGGATATTGTTTTTGGCGCTCATCGGCGGTCTCCCTGCTGGTTCAGGTGTTCGCTGGCCAGGTCATGCAATGAGCGGGCGGCGGGTTTGTGGGCGCTGTGGTTCTGGGTCCATGGGCCGACGTTTTTCGGTGTCAGGGCACGCAGGCGCGTGGCGAGGAAACCGAACAGCCGGTACAACCGTGGCGAACTGTTGAGCCGGGCCCAGGCATTCCAGATGAAGCGTTCCTTGGCTGAATATTTGCTGCCTTGGCCGCGCATTACTTGGTTCGGGCTGTCCGGTGCCTTGACGTTTTCTTCGCGCAGCCGCCGCAGCAGGGCGGGGATCGGGATTTTCACTGGGCACACTTCACCGCAGGCGCCGCACAGCGAAGAGGCGCTGGGGTGGTCCGGCACCTTGGCCAGGCCGACCATGTGCGGCGTGATGATTTTTCCGATAGGCCCCGGGTAAACCTCGCCGTAGGCATGACCGCCGATTCGGGTATAGACCGGGCAATGATTCATACAGGCGCCGCAGCGGATGCAGTTCAGGGTCTGGCGCAATTCGCTGTCGGCAAACGCCTGGCTGCGACCGTTGTCCAGCAGCACCAGGTGGACTTCCTGGGGACCGTCCAGTTCGTTGGCCTTGCGCGGGCCGGAGATCATGTTGACGTAGGTGGTGATGGGCTGGCCGAGGGCCGAACGGGTCAGCAGCGAGAGCAGCGGCACGACATCGCGCAGGTTCTCCACGACTTTTTCGATGCCGGTCACGGCGATGTGCACTGGCGGCACGGTGGTGGACATCCGCCCGTTGCCTTCGTTTTCCACCAGCAACAGCGTGCCGGTTTCGGCGACGGCGAAGTTGACGCCCGAGACGCCGACGTCGGCTTCGAAGAATTTCTGCCGCAATACCTTGCGACCGATCTGAATGAGTTGGTCAACGTCCTTGGTGTACTCCACGCCGAGTTTGTCGTGGAACAAGGACGCGACCTGACCGGCGTTCTTGTGGATCGCCGGCATAATGATGTGTGAAGGCTTCTCGTGATCGAGCTGGACGATGTACTCCCCCATGTCGGATTCGAGACATTCAATGTCCCGAGCCTCGAGGAAATGGTTCATCTCCATCTCTTCGCTGACCATCGATTTGCCCTTGATCACTTGCCGCGCCTCGTGAGCACGGATGATCGAGAGGACGATGCCATTGGCCTCGTCCACCGTCTCCGCCCAGTGTACGTTCACACCGTTGCGGGTCAGGTTGGTTTCAAGTTGCTCGAGCAGGTCGGGCAGCTTGGATAACGCGCGGGCGCGGACGGCATTGCCGAGCACTCGCAGGTGTTCTCTTTCGTGGGCATCGCTGAAAGACGTTGCCCGTTTGGTCATCAGTGAATCCATCGCGCTGCGAAAGTTGTTTCGCAGTTGCGTGTCGTCCAAAGCCTTGTGGGCCCGGGCGCGAAAATCTTCCTGCACCTCTACAGTCGGGATCAGCGTCGGCGTGCTCATGCGACACCTCCGCTACGCTGCCAGAGGAAGCTCGCCAGATGCTGGCCGCGTAACGCTTCCTGCTGTTTTTCCAGTGCGCCGTTGATGTTCATCAAGCAACCGCAGTCGGCACTGATGATCTTGTGCGCACCGGATTCTTTCAGCGCCCGGGTCTTGTCGGCCACCATCGCGCCGGAAATATCCGGCATGCGAACGCTGAACGTCCCACCAAAGCCACAGCACTCGCTTTCGTGGCTGTGCTCGACGCGCTCCACATTGCGTAGCTGTGCCAATAACGCGCGGCCATGCAGGTGGGTATTCATTTCACGCCGTGCCGAGCAGGACGTGTGCAACGCAATTTTCACCGGCTCGCCGCTGTCCTGCAGCTGCACTTTGCAGACAAACAGCAGGAATTCGGCCAATTCATAGGTCCGGGCCGCCAGGGCCTGGACCTGTTTGAGCGTGTCGGGTTCATCCTTGAACAGGTCGGCGTAATGCTCGCGCAGCATGCCGGCGCAGGAGCCCGAGGGCACCACCACTGGATAATCGCCGGCAAACAGGGCCAGTTGCGCCCGAGCTACCGTCCGCGCCTGCTCGGTGTACCCCGAGGTGTAGGCCGGTTGGCCGCAGCAACTTTGCCCTTGTGGGTACTCCACCCGGATCCCTTCGCGCTCCAGCAGGTGAATGGCATCCATCCCGGCTTCGGGATAGAACAGGTCCACCACACACGTTCCGAACAGGTAGACCCGTGGCGGTTTTTCGCTGGGGTACTGCCGAGGCTCGGGCAAGGGCGGGGCGACTCGGGTCGCGTTCGGTACGGCGTTGTAAAAAAGCTCGCTCATCAGGCGTGTCTCCGGGTGGTCCCGGTTATCCGTCCGCTGAGGCTGCTGAATATAGCCAGGAAATCTTTCAGCAGCCTTGCAGACCCGGTTGTGAATAGCAGACGCCGAATCAGGGTTCGGCGTCGGTTTTTCCAGTATCGCGTGTAGGACTTAATGAACCAGCATGCCGGTAAACCAGTAGGCCTGGGCCAACGTGATCAGGCCGACAATCGTTGCAAAGAATAGGCTGTGTTTGAGGGTGAAACGGAACAGATCCGATTCCTTGCCCACCAGCCCGGTCGCCGCGCAGGCCACCGCGATCGATTGTGGCGAAATCATCTTGCCGGTCACGCCGCCGCTGGTGTTCGCCGCGACGAGCAAGGTGTCGTTGACGCCGATCTGGTGCGCGGTGGTGGCTTGCAGCGAGCTGAACAGCGCGTTGGACGAGGTATCGGAACCGGTCAGGAACACGCCCAGCCAACCCAGGAACGGCGAGAAGAATGGGAACGCCGCGCCCGTGCCGGCCAGCACCAGTGCCATGGTCGAGGACATGCCCGAGTAGTTGGTGACGAAGGCGAAGGCCAGCACCATGCCGATGGACAGAATCGGCCAGCGCAGTTCGTAGAAGGTCTCTTTTAAAGTGGTAAGACCAGTTTTAAGGTTGATCTTCAACACCAGCATCGAGATCAAGGCCGAGAAGAAAATCGCCGTGCCGGTAGCGGAAATCGGATCAAGCTTGAAGACCGCCGGGATGGCTGTTGGATTGACCACGATCGGCGCGACCTTGATCACCATCTGGTCCAGGTGCGGGATGGCGAAGTTGAACACCCAGCCGTACATGGAGCCGCCGGCGGCGAACATCGCCTTGAACGGTTTCAGGGTCCAGATTGTTACCAGCACAGTGAGGATCAGGAACGGCGACCAGGCCTTGATAATTTCCCCCAGGCTGTAGGGCGAAACCACGGTGCTGCGCGGCTGACCGAAACCGCCGACGCTGGCGGTGACCGTTGCGCTGGAAGTGGCGCCAGCAATCTGGGCACCTGCGCTGCGCTTGGGCTGCCAGACTTTCAAAAACAGGGTCAGGGAAATCAGGCTGGCCAGGGCCGAGGTGATGTCCGGCAGTTCGGGGCCGATGAAGTTGGAGGTGAAGTACTGGGTGATGGCGAAGCTCAAACCGGCCACCAGTGCTGCTGGCCAGGTTTCCCGCACGCCGCGCAGGCCGTCCATCATGAACACCAACCAGAACGGCACGAACAGCGACAGCAGCGGCAACTGGCGACCGGTCATGGCGCCGATCTTGAACGCATCGATCCCGGTGACCTGGCCGGCCACGATGATCGGGATACCCAGCGCGCCGAACGCCACCGGGGCGGTGTTGGCGATCAGGCACAAGCCGGCGGCGTACAGAGGGTTGAAACCCAGGCCGACCAGCAGCGCGGCGGTGATCGCCACCGGCGCACCGAAACCGGCGGCACCTTCCAGGAATGCGCCGAAGCAAAAGCCGATCAACAGCACTTGCAGGCGTTGGTCGTCGGTAATCGACAGCACCGAGCTGCGGATCACTTCGAACTGGCCGCTCTTGACCGTCAGTTTGTAGAGAAACACCGCGGCGACGATGATCCAGGCGATGGGCCACAAGCCATAGGCAAAACCATAACCGGCAGCGGCGAAGGCCATGTCGGCGGGCATTTGGAACGCAAAGATCGCCACGGCAATCGCCAGGGCCAGGGTGATGCTGCCGGCCACGTGCCCCTTGAGGCGAAACACCGCCAGGGCCAGGAAGAAAAACACGATGGGAATAACGGCCGCGAGTGCGGACAAGCCGAGGCTGCCGAGCGGGCTGTAGAGCTGTTGCCAGGTTTGCATAGTGGGTGGGCCCCTAATTGTTGTTGGTCAGGCACTGGTCAGCGCTTTGGTTAATTGGTAATACCAATTTACAATCGCTGTTGGCTAGGGTAAAAGCCTTGGTTGTCGTGTGTCAATTTGCCTCCCTGAAACTTTCGTCGAATAAGCGGTGCAGAGGGCATCTGATCCGTTGGCATAAACGGCTTTTGGTGGGTGTGGACGCGGCCCGGATGGGCCAGAATAGAGAGCCCGGCGAGTCGTCGGGATCGCGGAGAATCGAGTTATGGGGTTTGATCAGATTCGTCAGCGCCGTTTGTCTGACGATATTGTCGAGCGGCTTGAAGGCATGATCCTTGAGGGCACGCTGAAGTCCGGCGAGCGGCTGCCCGCCGAGCGGACCCTGGCCGAGCAGTTCGGCGTGTCACGCCCTTCGTTGCGTGAGGCGATCCAGAAGCTGACGGCCAAAGGTTTGTTGATCAGTCGTCAGGGCGGCGGCAACTATGTGGTGGAGTCACTGGGCTCGACGTTCAGTGATCCGCTGCTGCAACTGCTGGAAAGCAATCCTGAGGCGCAACGGGATTTGTTGGAGTTCCGCCATACGCTGGAAGCGTCCTGTGCCTACTACGCGGCGCTACGAGCTACGGATGTGGATCGCGAGCGACTGACGGCGGCTTTCGATGAGCTGCAGGATTGCTACTCGCGGCACGACGAAGTCAGCCGGGCCGAGGAGGGCGCAGCGGATGCGCGGTTCCATCTGGCGATTGCCGAGGCCAGTCATAACGCGGTGTTGCTGCACACCATTCGCGGGCTGTTCGATCTGCTCAAGCGCAACGTGGTGACCAACATCGGTGGCATGTACAAACAGCGCAGCGAAACCCGCGACATGCTGATCAGCCAGCACCGAGAGTTGTATCAAGCCATTATGGAAGGGCAGGCCGAGCAGGCGCGGGAAGTGTCCAGCCGACATATCTTGTACGTGCAGGAGGTCTTGGAAGAGGTACGCCAGGAAGTGCAGCGGGTGGCGCGGGCGGAGCGGCGCAAGGGGATGTAATCGTGCCCGCAGCCCCTGTGGGAGCGAGCTTGCTCGCGATAGCGGTCTGCCTGACACATCAATTTTTGGATGTGTCGACGCCATCGCCAGCAAGCTCGCTCCCACATTGGATCTTCAGTGAACACAGGATCTGTGCATTGCCGGGATCTGGTGTAGGAGCGGGCTTGCTCGCGATAGCGGTCTGCCTGACACATCAATTTTGGATGTGTCGACGCCATCGCGAGCAAGCTCGCTCCCACATTGGATCTTCAGTGAACACAGGATATGTGTATTGCCGGGATCTGGGTGGGAGCGAGCTTGCTCGCGATAGCGGTCTGCCTGACACATCAATTTTTGGATGTGTCGACGCCATCGCGAGCAAGCTCGCTCCCACATTGGATCTTCAGTGAACACAGGATCTGTGCATTGCCGGGATCTGGTGTGGGAGCGGGCTTGCTCGCGAAAGCGGTCTCAAGGCGAAAGAATCAGTCTTCCTTGCCCTTGTTGCGCACCGCGCGCTGCAACTCGCGACCAGCGTCGCGTTCGCGTTCAGTATCGCGCTTGTCGTATTCCTTCTTGCCTTTGCCCAGGGCAATTTCGCACTTGATCAAGTGCTTGCTCCAGTACAGTGACGTGCAGACGCAGGTGTAGCCCTTCTGCTGCACAGACGCGAAGAGTTTTTCCAGCTCGCGTTTGTTCAGCAGCAGTTTGCGCGAGCGCGTCGGGTCGGCGATCACATGGGTGCTGGCGGTGGTCAGCGGCGTAAAATGACTGCCCAGCAGCCAGGCTTCGCCGTCCTTGAGCAGCACATAGCTGTCGACCAGTTGCGCCTTGCCGGCACGCAAGCTCTTTACTTCCCAGCCGGCCAGGACCATGCCAGCCTCGAAACGTTGTTCGATGAAGTAATCGTGTCGCGCCTTTTTGTTTTGCGCGATGGTCCCTGTGGGGTGTTTCTTCTGTTTAGCCATAGGGGCGGCATTATAGGCAGTTGCGTGCGTGTCGGCTACGGTGAAGCTGCGTGCTTGAGCACGTTGAGTGAATCCCGGACAATGCGGCCTCTTTTTCGAACGCTGGGCGTGATCACGATGTCGACAGACAAGGTTTCTGTCCACGGCAGTTGGGCTAGCCGCTGGGTCTTTATATTCGCTGCAACCGGTTCGGCGGTGGGGTTGGGCAGTATCTGGAAGTTTCCCTACATGGTCGGCGTCTACGGTGGCGGCGCCTTTGTATTGATGTTCCTGGCGTGCATTGCGCTCATCGGTGCGCCGGTGATGCTGGCTGAAACCCTGATTGGTCGTCGTGCCCGGCAGAGCCCGGCCAACGCCTTGAAGGTGCTGGCAGTGGCGGCAGGGCATTCGCCCAAGTGGTCGTGGGGCGCGTTCGCCGGGATGATCACGGCGTTGCTGATCCTGTCGTTCTACAGCGTGGTCGGCGGCTGGTCGCTGGACTACATCATCGACATGGGGCGTGGGGATTTTCAAGGCGTGACGCCCGATCAGGTCGGCGCCTACTTCGGCAACGTGATCGCCGATCCCTGGAGGTTGACCCTCTGGCACACGATTTTCATGGTCCTCTCGGCGGTGGTGATTGCCCGGGGCGTGGTGGCCGGGCTTGAGCGCAGCCTGCGGATCATGATGCCGTTGCTGTTCGTGATGATCCTGGTATTGCTGGGCTACAGCATGACTACCGGGCATTTCATGGAAGGCGTGCATTTCATGTTCGACTTCCAGCCGGAGAAAGTCCTGGACGGGCTGCTGCCGGCCATGGGGCATGCGTTCTTCTCCCTGAGCGTCGGGGTCGGTTCGATCATGATCTACGGCGCCTACATGCCCAAGAACGCCTCCCTGACCCGAACCGTTGTCGGCGTCGCGCTGCTGGACACCTTCGTGTCGCTGCTGGCGGGTGTGGCATTGTTTCCGATTGTGTTCGCCGCTGGCCTGAACCCCAGTGAAGGACCAGGACTGATGTTTGTCAGCCTGCCATTTGCCTTTGGCAGCATGGCGTTCGGCCAAGTGATGGGCGTGGTGTTTTTCCTCCTGGTGGCCATCGCGGCCTGGAGTTCGGCCATTTCCCTGCTGGAGCCCATGGTGGCCTATCTGGTCGAAAGGACCCGCCTCAGCCGTGCCTGGGTGACTTTCTGGTTGGCTTTCACCTGCTGGTTTGTCGGCCTGGGCACGGTGTTTTCCTTCAATATATGGAAGCAGGCAAAGTTTTTCGTGAACGAAGACGGGCTGTTCCATCTCTACCAGTGGGGAGCAACCGGGGGGCTGGACTTCTTCGGCGTGATTGATTTCTTCACGTCACGGATCATGTTGCCACTGGGTGGTTTGTGTTTCGTGGTGTTTGCAGGATGGATCATGGGGCGTGAAGCTGTGCGCGATGAACTGTCGCTGCGCAACCCTGTATTGTTCGCCTTGAGCCTGTTCTTGATGCGCTACGTGGCGCCCATCGGCATTCTCGTAGTGTTTGCCGCTCAGCTGTGGAAGTGACGCTTACATGACGACACACATTCAACGTTCGGCCTTGCTGCCCTATCCGGCGCAGGCGCTGTATGACCTGGTCAACGATGTGGCGAGCTATCCGGAGTTTTTGCCGTGGTGCTCATCCGCCGAGGTGTTGGAGAGTTCTGATACCCATATGCGCGCCAGCCTCAACATTGCCAAGGGCGGCTTGAGCCAGCGCTTCGTCACGCGTAATACGCTGGTGCCGGGGCAATCCATCGAAATGAACTTGGAAGAGGGGCCCTTCAATCAGCTCCACGGCGTCTGGGTGTTCAAGCCTCTGGGCGAAAAAGCCTGCAAGATCAGCCTGGACCTGTCGTTCGACTACGCCGGCCCGCTGGTACGCGCGACGTTGGGGCCGCTGTTCAATCAGGCCGCCAATACCCTGGTCGACGCGTTCTGCCAGCGGGCCAAGCAGAATGCAGAGCTCAAGCGTTGATTGAGATAGAAGTGGTGTATGCCGCGGTGGATCGCCAGGTCTTGCGCACCTGCGTGGTCCAGAAAGGCACCCGTGTTCGTGCGGCGCTGCTGGGCTCGGGGATTGCCGATGCATTCCCGGAGCTGGACCTGGCAACTTGCCCGGTGGGGATTTTTGGCAAGGTGGTTGCCGATCCGGATAACCAGGTGGTGCAGGCGGCTGATCGATTGGAGATTTATCGACCTTTGTTGGCTGATCCGAAGGAAATTCGTCGCCTGCGCGCGGCCAAGGCCGCCCTGGCGCGACAATCGGAGCAATAACCTGGTCTGAATCGCAGGCAATAAAAAACCCGGCATGCCGGGTTTTTTCATGTCGCAATTTATTGCGGCGAGGTGTCCAGGGGCTCGGGTGTCGGGACCGGTACGGTCTCGACTTTGTCGACATCCTTCTGGATCTGGTCCAGCAACGAACCTGGCTTGACCGGTTTTTCCGGTTTCGGCTGTTCGGCATTCTGGGCTGGGTCGGTCACGGTGGTGCCGCTGTCCTTGCCCATGATGGCCTCGTCGCGACTCACGCCAGGCATGAAATCGCCCGACAAGCTGACGAGTTGGTCGTCAGGACTGAAGATAACGCTGATGCGTTCCTGTTGGCGCTCACCGCCGCCTGGCTGCAAGCTGTACAGATAATCCCAGCGATCGGCATGGAACGTGTCGGTCAGCAGGGGGTTACCCATGATAAACCGTACTTGCCGACGGGTCATTCCCGGGCGTAACTGGTCTATCATGTCCTGCGTGACGACATTGCCCTGCTGGATGTCGATTTTGTAAACCCCGGGGAATGAACAACCGGCGAGTGCGAGCAGTCCCACAAAGGTGAAACTGGTTAGCAAGAGCTTGGTGTTTTGCATCGGTGGGCGACTTCCACTATCTTGGCTGGGACAACGTAAACGCCGATCATACCCGCATTAAGAGAAGCTGCGAAGCAGCATCGCGAGAAAGCTGACCATGGTTGAAAATAGCGAACTACGCAAAGCCGGCCTCAAAGTGACCCTGCCACGGGTCAAGATTCTACAAATGCTCGATTCCGCCGAGCAACGCCACATGAGTGCCGAGGATGTCTACAAGGCGCTTATGGAGGCTGGTGAGGACGTCGGTCTGGCCACGGTTTACCGTGTTCTGACCCAGTTCGAGGCAGCTGGCCTTGTGGTGCGACACAACTTCGACGGAGGCCATGCGGTCTTCGAACTGGACGACGGCAAGCATCACGACCATATGGTCAACGTCGAGACCAGTGAAGTCATCGAATTCTTCGACGAAGAAATCGAGCGGCTGCAGAAAGCAATCGTCGACAAGTATGGCTTCGAGATGGTTGATCACAATCTTGTGCTGTACGTACGCAAGAAAAAGTAAGCATGTCGCGCGGACTTAAGGTTCGCGAAACGAACGAAGGCGACCCCAGGGTCGCCTTCGTGCTTTCTGCCGTTCTCAGATTTTCGCGGTAACGACCATTTTTTTCGCGTGGGCCAGGGATTCCTTGGTGAGGTCGATGCCCCCGAGCATGCGCGCCACCTCTTCCACTCGCTCGTTTTTGTTGAGTTTGGACACAGCAGTGCGAGTGGCGTCTTCGCCACGTACCTTGTGCACAAATAAATGCTGGTGTCCCTGGGCAGCGACCTGGGGCAGGTGAGTGACGGTCAGCACCTGGCCGCGTTCCCCCAGTCGGCGCAGCAGTTGGCCGACAATTTCCGCGGTTGGACCACCGATGCCCACGTCCACTTCGTCGAATACCAGCGTCGGCACACGAGAGGTCTGCGCGGTAATGACCTGGATGGCCAGGCTGATCCGAGACAACTCACCGCCGGAGGCGACTTTGGCCAGGCCCTTGAGCGGTTGCCCGGGGTTGGCGCTGACCAGCAACTCAACCTGTTCCAGCCCATTGGGTTGGAGCTCGTCACCGGCGTTGGGGCGCAATTCGATGGTGAAGCGTCCGCCCGGCATGCCCAGGCGCTGGATCTCCTGCTCCACGGCACTGGCCAGCCCTGTCGCGGCCTGGCGCCGAAGTTCACTGAGCTCCTTGGCCTTTTCCTGGTAATGACGGGCATAGGAAGCCAGTTCGTCTCCCAGGCGCTCGATGGATTCATCGTTGGCGTTCAGGGTTTCCAGTTCTTCCAGCAGGCGCTGCTGGAGTTCGGCAACGTCGGTTGGCTGGATGCGGTGCTTGCGCGCCAGTGTATAGATGGTGTCCAGGCGCTCTTCCAGGTACTGCAGGCGTGCCGGGTCGGCGTCGAAGTGATCGAGGAAACGGTTCAGTTCCCCAACGGCTTCCTCGACCTGGATCTGCGCGCTCGTCAGCAGGTTGGTCGCTTCGTTCAGGGCGCCCACCGAGTTGTTCACGCTGGAGAGTCGGTTCAGGCTCGCTGTCAGTGCGTTGAGCACATTGCCCGAATCGCTCTCGCTGCATTGTTCGACCACTTGGCGGCAGATACCCAGCAGGGTTTCGGCGTTGGTCAGGTTCTTATGTTCCTGCTCCAGTTCTTCCAGTTCATTTTCACCCAGGGACAGGTTCTCCAGCTCTTCGAGCTGGTAGCTCAACAACTGGTGACGGGCACGCTGTTCGTCGCCGGAATTGGAGAGGCGATCCAGTTCCTGCCGGGTCTGGCGCCAGCGTTGGGCGGCCAGTTGGACTTGCCGGGCCAGATCGGTGGCGCCGGCGTATTCATCCAGCAGGCGACGATGGGTATCGGTCTTGAGCAGGGATTGGTGTTCATGCTGGCTGTGGATGTCGATCAACAGTTCGCCGAGGGCCTTGAGGTCGCCCAGGGGGCAGGGCGTGCCGTTGATGTAGCCTCGGGAGCGACCTTCGGCGGTGATGACCCGGCGCAGGATGCACAGGCCGTCGGTGTCCAGGTCGCGTTCGGCCAGCCAGGCGCTGGCCTCGGGGATGTCGACCAGGTCGAACGTCGCCAGGATGTCGGCCTTGTCCGCTCCGGGGCGCACCACGCCGCTGTCGGCGCGGTCGCCCAGCGTCAGGCCCAGGGCGTCGAGCATGATCGACTTGCCCGCGCCGGTTTCACCGGTGATCACGCTCATGCCTCGATCGAGTTCGAGGTCGAGGTGTTCGACGATGGCGTAATTGTGTACGGACAGGTGCACCAGCATAAGGCCGCTCCCAGGCTTTAGGTCTGGTTATTTATACAGTGTTTTGTTTCGGCCTGACAATGCCCACGCTTAGCTCGATTTGCTTGGGAAAGTGTTTTTCTTAGCGCGGCGAGGAATGATTATGCAGCTGCTTTTTGTAAGGTTAATTCGTCAGGTGGCCCTTGAAGCTGGAAAACCCGGCCCCATATACCGGGGCAGAAGCGCGAGTCGAGCTCGCGGACGAAGTTGAAAGGAGAAATCTCTATGGCTGACGAACAGACGCAGGACACGCAAAATCTAGACGCCAATCAGGCTTCCCAGGATTCCGGTGAAGACCTGGCGGCACGTGTACAAGTGCTCGAGGAGCAACTGGCCGGTGCGCAGGATCAGGCGTTGCGTGTAGCAGCCGACCTGCAGAATGTCCGCCGTCGCGCCGAGCAAGATGTGGAAAAGGCTCATAAATTCGCCCTGGAGCGTTTTGCCGGCGACCTGCTGCCGATCATCGACAGCCTGGAGCGCGGCCTGGAGCTGTCCAACCCGGACGACGAGAACATCCGTCCGATGCGTGAAGGCATCGAGCTGACCCTGAAAATGTTCCAGGACACCCTCAAGCGTTATCAGCTCGAAGCCCTTGATCCACATGGCGAACCCTTCAACGCCGAACATCACCAGGCCATGGCGATGCAGGAAAGTGCCGACGTCGAGCCGAACAGCGTCCTGAAGGTTTTCCAGAAAGGCTACCTGCTCAACGGCCGCCTGCTGCGTCCGGCCATGGTCGTGGTCAGCAAGGCGCCGGCACCGGTTTCGCCTTCTATTGATGAGCAGGCTTGAAATCGGGCGCAGCGGCCCCATCTATAAGTCAAGCGTTTAAGTGCTACCGCAGTTAGCCACCACTGCTGCGGCAACAAAATCCAAGTTCCGGGAGAGTTAACATGGGCAAGATTATCGGCATCGACCTGGGGACCACCAACTCGTGCGTCTCCGTGCTGGAAAACGGCAAGGCCAAGGTTATTGAAAACGCTGAAGGCGCGCGCACCACGCCGTCGATCATCGCGTACGCCAATGATGGCGAGATTCTGGTTGGCCAGTCGGCCAAACGTCAGGCAGTGACCAATCCGCATAACACCCTGTACGCGGTGAAGCGTCTGATCGGTCGCAAGTTCGACGAAGAAGTCGTCCAGAAAGACATCAAGATGGTGCCTTACAAAATCGCCAAGGCTGACAATGGCGACGCTTGGGTTGAAGTGAACGGCCAGAAAATGGCGCCACCTCAGATCTCGGCTGAAATCCTCAAGAAAATGAAGAAAACCGCCGAAGACTACCTCGGCGAAGCGGTGACCGAGGCGGTCATCACCGTTCCTGCGTATTTCAACGACAGTCAGCGCCAGGCGACCAAAGACGCCGGCCGCATCGCGGGCCTGGACGTAAAACGTATCATCAACGAACCGACTGCGGCTGCTCTGGCCTACGGTATGGACAAGGCCAAGGGCGATCACACCGTGATCGTTTACGACCTGGGTGGCGGTACCTTCGACGTTTCCGTGATCGAGATCGCTGAAGTCGACGGCGAGCACCAGTTCGAAGTGTTGGCAACCAACGGCGACACGTTCCTCGGTGGTGAAGACTTCGACATCCGCCTGATCGATTACCTCGTCGACGAGTTCAAGAAAGAAAGCGGCATGAACCTCAAGGGTGACCCGCTGGCCATGCAGCGCCTGAAAGAAGCCGCTGAAAAAGCCAAGATCGAACTGTCCTCGAGCCAGTCGACCGACGTGAACCTGCCGTACATCACCGCAGACGCCACCGGTCCTAAGCACCTGAACGTCAAAATCTCCCGCGCCAAGCTCGAAGCGCTGGTGGAAGACTTGGTTCAGCGCACTATCGAACCTTGCCGCATCGCCATGAAAGACGCCGGTATCGACGTTGGCTCGATCAACGACGTGATCCTGGTGGGCGGTCAGACCCGTATGCCACTGGTCCAGAAGCTGGTCACCGACTTCTTCGGTAAAGAAGCGCGTAAGGACGTGAACCCGGACGAAGCCGTTGCCATGGGTGCTGCCATCCAAGGCGCCGTTCTGGCCGGTGACGTGAAGGACGTTCTGCTGCTCGACGTCAGCCCGCTGACCTTGGGTATCGAAACCATGGGCGGCGTGATGACCGCGCTGATCGAGAAAAACACCACGATTCCTACCAAGAAATCCCAGGTGTTCTCGACCGCCGACGACAACCAGGGCGCCGTGACCATCCACGTGCTGCAGGGTGAGCGCAAGCAGGCTGCCCAGAACAAGTCCCTGGGCAAGTTCGACCTGGCCGAGATTCCGCCAGCGCCACGTGGCGTGCCGCAAATCGAAGTGACCTTCGACATCGACGCCAACGGCATCCTGCACGTCGGCGCGAAAGACAAGGCCACCGGCAAGACCCAGTCGATCGTGATCAAGGCCAACTCCGGCCTGTCCGAGGAAGAAATTCAGCAGATGGTTCGCGACGCTGAAGTCAACGCCGAGGAAGACCGCAAGTTCGAAGAGCTGGCCAGCGCTCGCAACCAGGGCGATGCCTTGGTGCACTCGACCCGCAAAATGATCGCTGATGCTGGCGACAAAGTGACCGCGGAAGAGAAAACCGCCATCGAGGCGGCCGTGGTTGCCCTGGAAGCCGCCGTGAAAGGCGACGACAAGGCCGCCATCGAAGCGAAGATCGAAGAGCTGTCCAAGGTCTCCGCGCCAGTGGCTCAGAAGATGTACGCCGAACAGGCTCAGCCTGCCGAAGGCGCGGCTGCGCAGGGCGAGTCGGCCGAGAAAGCTGACGACGTTGTCGATGCTGAGTTCGAAGAAGTGAAAGACCACAAGTAATCGCTTGTTGGTCGGCCGGTTGACTGCATTTGTGCGGTGGCTGGTAGGATGTCGCCGCGCGGGGGCTTGCTCCCGCGTTGGCGTGTCTGGAGCTAATGAATTTTTACAGCATGCGACAGTGTTCGGATGTTGGCGGTGCGTTCGGGAATGCTCCTGCTTTCCGGCGATGGGCACTGCGTTTTGGCCGGGGCCCTGGCTGAAATATTTAAAGACCAGGATCGTTGAATTGACGTGAGTTGGGTCCGGGCCTGCATTGGGGCTCAACGAGTTTGGCAAGGTTCAGGAGAGGTTTGCCGGACGTCCTATAAGAGTGCAAAGACTAATGGCGAAGCGTGATTTTTACGAAGTATTGGGTGTCGAGCGGGGGGCCAGCGAGGCAGAGCTGAAAAAGGCTTATCGTCGCCTGGCGATGAAGCACCACCCGGACCGTAATCCCGGCGATAAAGCGTCGGAAGAGATGTTCAAGGAAGCCAACGAGGCTTACGAAGTTCTGTCCGATTCCAGCAAGCGCGCGGCCTACGACCAGTACGGGCATGCCGGTGTCGACCCAAGCATGGGCGGCGGCGGTGCCGGTTTCGGCGGCCAGAACTTCTCCGATATTTTCGGTGATGTGTTCAGTGATTTCTTCGGCGGCGGTCGTGGCGGTGCCCGTGGTGGCGCTCAGCGTGGCAGTGACCTGCGCTATACGCTGGAGTTGAACCTGGAAGAGGCGGTGCGCGGTACCACCGTCAATATCCGTGTGCCGACACTGGTCAACTGCAAGCCGTGCGATGGCTCGGGTGCCAAGAAGGGCTCCTCGCCTGTGACCTGCCCGACTTGCGGCGGCATCGGCCAGGTTCGCATGCAGCAGGGCTTTTTCTCGGTCCAGCAGACCTGCCCGCGTTGCCATGGCCAAGGCAAGATCATTTCCGACCCGTGCGACTCCTGCCATGGCGAAGGACGTGTCGAAGAGTACAAGACGCTGTCGGTCAAAGTGCCGGCCGGTGTCGATACTGGCGACCGTATTCGCCTGTCCGGCGAAGGCGAGGCGGGTGCCCAGGGCGGCCCGACTGGCGACCTGTATGTGGTCATCAACGTGCGCGAGCATGCGATTTTCCAGCGCGACGGCAAGCACCTGTTCTGCGAAGTGCCGATCAGCTTCGTCGATGCAGCCTTGGGCGGCGAGCTTGAGATCCCGACCCTCGACGGTCGCGTCAAGCTGAAGATTCCCGAGGGCACGCAAACCGGCAAGCAGTTCCGGATCCGTGGCAAAGGTGTCGCGCCAGTGCGTGGCGGTGGTGCGGGTGACCTGATGTGTCGTGTGGCGGTGGAGACGCCGGTCAACCTGAGTCGGCGCCAGCGGGAGCTGTTGGAAGAGTTCCGCAGTTCGCTGGCGGATGACAACAGTCACTCCCCGAAAACCACCGGTTGGTTCGAAGGCGTGAAGCGCTTCTTCGGCGACCTGTAAGGAGTTCGCATGCGACGTATAGCTGTGATGGGCGCTGCGGGGCGCATGGGCAAGGCGCTGGTCGAGGCGGTGCAGCAGCGCTCGCCGCTCTCCGGCCTGACGGCGGCCATCGTGCGGCCCGACAGTACGCTGGTGGGCGCCGATGCTGGCGAGCTGGCATCGCTGGGGCGTATCGGCGTGCCGATGTCCGGTGGCCTGGAGAAGGTGCTTGATGAGTTCGATGTACTGATCGATTTCACCCTGCCGGAAGTGATGCTGAAAAACCTCACGATCTGCCGCAAGCACGGCAAGGCCATGGTGATCGGCACGACGGGGCTGGATGCTGCGCAAAAGCAATTGCTGGCCGATGCAGGCAAAGACATTCCGATCGTGTTCGCGGCGAACTTCAGTGTGGGCGTGAACCTGTCGCTGAAGTTGCTGGACATGGCGGCCCGGGTCTTGGGTGACGATGCCGATATCGAAATCATCGAGGCTCATCACCGGCACAAGATCGACGCACCTTCGGGAACGGCCTTGCGCATGGGTGAAGTGATTGCCGATGCACTGGGGCGTGATCTGCAGAAAGTCGCCGTGTACGGGCGTGAAGGGCATACCGGTGCCCGTGAGCGCGATACCATCGGTTTCGCCACGGTGCGTGGCGGTGATGTGGTAGGTGATCACACCGTGTTGTTCGCCACTGAAGGCGAACGCCTGGAGATCACCCACAAGGCATCCAGTCGGATGACCTTCGCCAAGGGCGCTGTACGTGCCGCGCTGTGGCTGGATGGCCGTGAGCCTGGTTTGTACGACATGCAGGACGTTCTCGACCTGCGTTGATGCCATTGAAGGCGGGGTTCAGGTTATACTGCGCCCCGTTTTACACCGCTTCGCGACGACCTGTCGCATTCCCCTGCCTTTAAGGCTCATTAGCGGTGGACCAAAAAAGCCTTTTTCTGTAAGCTACAGCTTTAGTGTGTCCACTAAAAGCGCGCAGAATAATTCAGTGAACAAGCGGGGTGACGTGTCCATACGTCACTCCGCTTTTTTACAACCTGCGATCGCCCTTTCAGGCTTTATTTACGGGAGGTCTTCTTGACTAAGCCAGCCATACTCGCCCTTGCTGATGGCAGCATTTTTCGCGGCGAAGCCATTGGAGCCGACGGTCAGACCGTTGGTGAGGTGGTGTTTAACACCGCAATGACCGGCTATCAGGAAATTCTTACCGATCCTTCCTACGCCCAGCAAATCGTTACCCTGACTTATCCGCACATCGGCAACACCGGCACCACGCCGGAAGACGCCGAGTCCGATCGTGTCTGGTCCGCCGGCCTGGTCATCCGTGACTTGCCGCTGGTCGCGAGCAACTGGCGTAACACGATGTCCCTGTCCGATTACCTGAAAGCCAACAATGTCGTGGCGATCGCCGGTATCGACACCCGCCGCCTGACCCGCATCCTCCGGGAAAAAGGCGCGCAGAACGGCTGCATCATGGCCGGCGACAACATTTCCGAAGAAGCCGCCATTGCCGCTGCCCAGGGCTTCCCTGGCCTCAAGGGCATGGACCTGGCGAAAGTCGTCAGCACCAAGCAACAGTACGAATGGCGCTCCACGGTCTGGGACCTGAAGACCGACAGTCACGCGACGATCGAGGCTTCCGAGCTGCCGTACCACGTGGTGGCGTACGACTACGGCGTCAAGCTGAACATCTTGCGCATGCTGGTCGAGCGTGGTTGCCGTGTCACCGTGGTGCCGGCCCAAACCCCGGCCACCGACGTCCTGGCCCTCAAGCCCGACGGCGTATTCCTGTCCAACGGCCCGGGTGACCCGGAACCTTGCGACTACGCCATTCAGGCGATCAAGGACGTGCTGGAAACCGAGATCCCGGTATTCGGTATCTGCCTCGGTCACCAACTGCTGGCCCTCGCTTCGGGCGCCAAGACCTTGAAAATGGGCCACGGCCACCACGGTGCCAACCACCCGGTGCAGGACTTGGATACCGGCGTGGTGATGATCACCAGCCAGAACCACGGTTTTGCGGTGGATGAAGCGACCCTGCCGGCCAACGTACGTGCGATTCACAAGTCGCTGTTCGACGGCACGCTGCAAGGTATCGAGCGTACCGACAAGAGCGCGTTCAGCTTCCAGGGCCACCCTGAAGCAAGCCCGGGCCCGAACGATGTGGCGCCGCTGTTCGATCGCTTCATCAATGAGATGGCCAAGCGACGCTGACCGCGTGAAGCCCGAGGGCGGCCCCGAGTGCGGCGGCCCCCTCGGGCGCTTCAAAGATTGTTCGACGGCCTAGCCGACTGACCTGCGGATTTGAGTGACAAACCCATGCCAAAACGTACAGACATAAAAAGCATCCTGATTCTCGGCGCTGGCCCGATCGTGATCGGCCAGGCCTGCGAATTCGACTACTCCGGCGCCCAGGCCTGTAAAGCCCTGCGCGAAGAGGGCTACCGCGTCATCCTGGTGAACTCCAACCCGGCCACCATCATGACCGACCCGGCCATGGCCGACGCCACCTACATCGAGCCGATCAAGTGGCAGACCGTTGCCAAGATCATCGAGAAAGAGCGCCCGGACGCACTGCTGCCGACCATGGGTGGCCAGACCGCGCTGAACTGCGCCCTGGACCTGGAGCGCGAAGGCGTCCTGGAGAAGTTCGGTGTGGAAATGATCGGTGCCAACGCCGACACCATCGACAAGGCCGAAGACCGTTCGCGCTTCGACAAGGCGATGAAATCCATCGGCCTGGACTGCCCACGCTCGGGCATCGCCCACAGCATGGAAGAGGCCAACGCCGTCCTGGAACGCCTCGGCTTCCCATGTATCATCCGTCCGTCCTTCACCATGGGCGGCACCGGTGGCGGCATCGCCTACAACCGTGAAGAATTCGAAGAAATCTGCGCCCGTGGTCTCGACTTGTCGCCGACCAAGGAACTGCTGATCGATGAATCCCTGATCGGCTGGAAAGAATACGAGATGGAAGTTGTCCGCGACAAAAAGGACAACTGCATCATCGTCTGCTCCATCGAAAACTTCGACCCGATGGGCGTGCACACCGGCGACTCGATCACCGTCGCACCGGCCCAGACCCTGACCGACAAGGAATACCAGATCCTGCGTAACGCCTCCCTGGCGGTGCTGCGTGAGATCGGCGTGGAAACCGGCGGTTCCAACGTCCAGTTCGGCATCTGCCCGAACACCGGTCGCATGGTGGTCATCGAGATGAACCCGCGGGTATCCCGTTCGTCGGCCCTGGCGTCCAAGGCCACCGGTTTCCCGATTGCCAAGGTCGCCGCCAAGCTGGCCGTGGGCTACACCTTGGACGAGCTGTCGAACGACATCACCGGCGGCAAGACTCCGGCGTCCTTCGAACCGTCCATCGACTACGTCGTGACCAAGCTGCCACGTTTCGCCTTCGAAAAATTCGCCAAGGCCGACGCCCGCCTGACCACTCAGATGAAGTCGGTCGGTGAAGTCATGGCCATCGGCCGGACCTTCCAGGAATCCCTGCAGAAAGCCCTGCGCGGCCTGGAAGTGGGCGTCTGCGGCCTCGATCCGAAGCTGGACCTGAACGACCCGGAAAGCATGAGCGTGCTCAAGCGCGAACTGACCGTGCCGGGTGCCGAGCGCATCTGGTACGTAGCCGATGCCTTCCGCGCCGGCATGACCGTCGAGCAGATTTTCGGCATGAACATGATTGACCCTTGGTTCCTGGTGCAGATCGAAGATCTGATCAAGGAAGAAGAGAAGGTCAAGACCCTGGGCATGTCCAGCATCAATCGCGACACAATGTTCCGCCTCAAGCGCAAGGGTTTCTCCGACATGCGCCTGGCCAAGCTGCTGGGTGTGACTGAGAAGAGCCTGCGCGCTCATCGTCACAAGCTGGAAGTGTTCCCGGTCTACAAGCGCGTCGACACCTGCGCGGCCGAGTTCGCCACCGACACCGCCTACCTGTATTCCACGTACGAAGAAGAGTGCGAAGCCGCGCCATCGACTCGCGACAAGATCATGATCCTGGGTGGCGGTCCCAACCGGATCGGCCAGGGTATCGAGTTCGATTACTGCTGCGTACACGCGGCACTGGCCCTGCGCGACGACGGTTACGAGACCATCATGGTCAACTGCAACCCGGAAACCGTGTCCACCGACTACGACACCTCCGATCGCCTGTACTTCGAGCCTGTGACCCTGGAAGACGTGCTGGAAATCGTCCGCGTCGAGAAGCCAAAAGGCGTGATCGTCCAGTACGGCGGCCAGACCCCGCTGAAATTGGCCCGTGCCCTTGAAGCCGCCGGCGTGCCGATCATTGGTACCAGCCCGGATGCGATCGACCGCGCCGAAGACCGTGAGCGCTTCCAGCAGATGGTCGAGCGCCTGAACCTGCGCCAGCCGCCAAACGCCACCGTGCGCAGCGAAGATGAAGCGATTCGTGCCGCCGCCAAGATCGGTTACCCGCTGGTGGTGCGTCCGTCCTATGTACTGGGCGGTCGTGCGATGGAAATCGTCTATCAGGAAGACGAACTCAAGCGCTACCTGCGCGAAGCGGTCCAGGTGTCCAACGACAGCCCGGTGCTGCTGGACCACTTCCTCAACTGCGCCATCGAAATGGACGTGGACGCGGTCAGCGACGGCAAGGACGTGGTGATCGGCGCAATCATGCAGCACATCGAGCAGGCCGGTGTTCACTCCGGTGACTCCGCCTGTTCGCTGCCGCCTTACTCGCTGCCGGCGCACATCCAGGACGAGATGCGCGAACAGGTCAAGAAAATGGCCCTGGAACTGGGCGTCGTCGGCCTGATGAACGTGCAGCTGGCCCTGCAGGGCGAAGACATCTACGTCATCGAAGTCAACCCGCGCGCTTCCCGGACCGTGCCGTTCGTCTCCAAGTGCATCGGTGTTTCCCTGGCGATGATCGCGGCGCGAGTCATGGCTGGCAAAACCCTGAAAGAGCTGAACTTCACCAAGGAAATCATTCCGAACTTCTACAGTGTGAAAGAGGCGGTGTTCCCGTTCGCCAAGTTCCCTGGCGTGGACCCGATCCTCGGCCCGGAAATGAAATCCACCGGTGAAGTGATGGGCGTGGGCGATACCTTCGGTGAGGCGTTCGCCAAGGCCCAGATGGGCGCCAGCGAAGTGTTGCCGACTGGTGGCACGGCGTTCATCAGCGTGCGTGATGACGACAAGCCACTGGTTGCAGGCGTAGCCCGTGATCTGATCAACTTGGGCTTCGAAGTGGTCGCCACTGCCGGTACTGCCAGGTTGATCGAAGCCGCAGGCCTGAAAGTGCGCCGCGTGAACAAGGTGACCGAGGGACGTCCGCACGTGGTCGACATGATCAAGAATGACGAAGTCACGCTGATCATCAACACCACCGAAGGTCGTCAATCGATCGCTGATTCCTACTCCATTCGTCGCAATGCGCTGCAGCACAAGATCTACTGCACCACGACCATTGCGGCAGGCGAAGCGATCTGCGAAGCGCTCAAGTTCGGTCCCGAGAAGACCGTACGTCGCTTGCAGGATCTACATGCAGGATTGAAGGCATGAGCATAACCAAGTACCCGATGACAGTTCAGGGCGCGAAGGCCCTGGAAGAAGAACACGCTTTCCTGACCAAGGTCGAGCGCCCGCGCTTGAGCCAGGCGATCGGTGAAGCGCGTGAACTGGGCGACCTGAAGGAAAACGCCGAATACCATGCTGCCCGAGAGGAGCAGGGGATGGTCGAGGCGCGTGTTCGTGACATCGAAGGCCGCATGCAGAATGCGGTGATCATCGATGTCACGACGATTCCGCACACCGGCAAGGTCATTTTTGGCACTACGGTGGAAATCGCCAACGTCGAGACCGATGAAAGCGTGACGTATCAGATCGTTGGCGAGGACGAGGCAGACATCAAGCTCGGCAAGATTTCCGTCGGTTCACCCATTGCTCGTGCCTTGATTGCCAAGGAAGAGGGCGATGTGGTGGCGGTGAAGACGCCGGGTGGTGTCATCGAGTATGAGATTGTCGAAGTCCGTCACATCTGAACGAAGGCGCCCGCTACGAGCGGGCGCCATGATCTGGCAACTCACCCAGATGTTGTGGGTGGGTGGCGTCTGGTTGCTGCATATCGGTTTGCTGCCGGTGCTGGGTCGAGTCGGCCTGGCACCGCTGCTGATCGATGAAATCGCGGGCATGTTGACGGCGCTGCTGGTGGGTTTTTCCGCGGCGTGCGTAATGTTTCAGGCTTTGGTGCTGGTTCAGGCCGAGGGCCTTGCCAGTCTATGGCGCGACATTCGTGGGCAATTGTTGCTCATGTCGTTGTACGCGTGTGGGATGTTCTTTGCGGTGCATCTCGGCTGGCCGGATGCGAGCCAGTGGCAGGTATTCAGTTACTTGGTGCTGGGTTTTTCCGGATTGGTGCTGGTGTTGCAGCCGGTTCCCGGCTGGAGCGGCAGGGTGTGCGAAGCACACCCTTGACCCTTTGGCATCACTTGAAGCGGTGAACGTTCGACAGTTGCTTGTTGACGCTGAAATTCTTGCGATAAATCAGCGCCATCTTGCCGATGACCTGCACCAGGTCTGCCTTGCCGGTCTTGCACAATTCGGCAACGGCAGCCAGGCGGGCTTCGCGATCGAGGATGTTGAGCTTGATCTTGATCAGCTCATGATCGCCCAAGGCGCGTTCCAGTTCGGCGAGTACACCTTCAGTCAAACCGTTGTCAGCCACAGTCAAAACCGGTTTCAGATGGTGGCCAATGGATTTGTATTGTTTCTTCTGCTCTTGAGTGAGCGGCATAATCTGACCCCTGCGTCTGATCTTGTAAAAAGCGGCGGCCAGTTTACCCGAGCAAGTCCGGGACCGCCCACTTAATCACGACCCGTTTTATTTTTGAGGTGGCCCGTGGCCCGTTCCAAGACAAGTCTTAAATGGCTGCAAGAGCATTTCAACGACCCATTCGTGAAAATGGCGCAAAAAGACGGGTATCGTTCCCGTGCCAGCTACAAGCTGCTGGAGATTCAGGAAAGAGACCGTTTGATCCGTCCAGGCATGAGCGTGATCGACTTGGGCGCCGCCCCGGGTGGCTGGTCCCAAGTGACCAGTCGTCTGATTGGTGGACAAGGCACACTGATCGCTTCCGATATCCTGGAAATGGACAGCATCCCGGATGTGACCTTCATTCAGGGCGACTTTACCGAGGACGCCGTGCTGGCGCAGATCCTTGAAGCGGTTGGAAAAAACGAGGTGGACCTTGTGATTTCCGATATGGCCCCCAATATGAGTGGATTGGCATCTGTTGATATGCCGCGATCGATGTTCCTGTGCGAGTTGGCACTGGATCTTGCGACTCGGGTGTTGAAGCCAGGTGGTGATTTTTTGATCAAGGTCTTCCAGGGTGAAGGCTTCGACGAATACCACAAGAGCGTGCGCAAGCAGTTCGAGAAGGTCACGACGCGCAAGCCGAAATCATCGCGTGATCGCTCCCGTGAGCAGTACCTGCTGGGCCGTGGTTTCCGTGGTCGCAGTGAGGAATAAGAGCTTTTTCGACCGGGGCGATAGGTTTTTCGTATTTCGTCCCGTGAGCCTTAGCGAATATTGTGTAGAAAGTGTTTCACAAAGGGTTACAGACGGCGCCTGCCAGAGTCGTAGGTAATGTAGTAAGTTAGGCCGGTGAATATCATGCGAAGCGCGCGCCAGTAGCGGAGCTTGCTTCAGAGGGTAGTTAATTGAACGATATGGCAAAGAATCTGATCCTGTGGTTGATCATCGCCGCTGTCCTGGTGACCGTGATGAACAACTTCTCCAGCCCTAACGAGCCGCAGACCCTCAACTATTCCGACTTCATCCAGCAGGTCAAGGATGGCAAGGTCGAGCGCGTAGCCGTTGATGGCTATGTGATTACCGGCAAGCGCACCGATGGTGACAGCTTCAAGACCATTCGTCCGGCAATCCAGGACAATGGCCTGATTGGCGACCTGGTGGATAACCATGTCGTGGTCGAAGGCAAGCAGCCTGAACAGCAAAGCATCTGGACCCAACTCCTGGTGGCCAGCTTCCCGATCCTGGTGATCATCGCGGTGTTCATGTTCTTCATGCGCCAGATGCAGGGCGGTGGGGGTGGCAAGGGCGGGCCGATGAGCTTTGGCAAGAGCAAGGCCCGACTGCTTTCCGAAGATCAGGTGAAAACCACCCTGGCCGACGTCGCAGGCTGCGACGAAGCCAAGGAAGAAGTGGGCGAGCTGGTCGAGTTCCTGCGCGATCCGGGCAAGTTCCAGCGCCTGGGCGGTCGTATTCCACGTGGCGTGTTGATGGTAGGCCCGCCAGGTACCGGTAAAACCTTGCTGGCCAAAGCTATTGCCGGTGAAGCCAAGGTGCCGTTCTTCACGATTTCCGGTTCCGACTTCGTCGAAATGTTCGTCGGCGTGGGTGCCAGTCGTGTCCGCGACATGTTCGAGCAGGCCAAGAAACACGCACCGTGCATCATCTTCATCGACGAAATCGACGCCGTTGGTCGCCATCGTGGTGCCGGCATGGGTGGCGGTCACGACGAGCGCGAACAGACTCTCAACCAGTTGCTGGTCGAGATGGACGGTTTCGAAATGAACGACGGCATCATCGTGATTGCCGCCACCAACCGTCCTGACGTGCTCGACCCTGCGCTGTTGCGTCCAGGTCGTTTCGACCGTCAGGTCGTGGTGGGGCTGCCGGACATTCGTGGTCGCGAGCAGATCCTCAAGGTCCATATGCGCAAGGTGCCAATGGGCGACGACGTCGCTCCGGCCGTCATCGCGCGTGGTACGCCGGGCTTTTCCGGTGCCGACCTGGCGAACCTGGTCAACGAAGCGTCGCTGTTCGCCGCTCGCACCGGCAAGCGTGTTGTGGAAATGAAGGAATTCGAGCTGGCCAAGGACAAGATCATGATGGGCGCAGAGCGCAAATCCATGGTCATGTCGGAGAAGGAAAAGCAGAACACTGCGTATCACGAGGCGGGGCACGCGATCGTCGGTCGTGTCGTGCCCGAGCATGATCCGGTCTACAAGGTTTCGATCATCCCCCGCGGTCGTGCCCTGGGCGTGACCATGTTCCTGCCGGAAGAAGATCGCTACAGCCTGTCCAAGCGTGCATTGATCAGCCAGATCTGTTCGTTGTACGGCGGCCGTATCGCTGAAGAGATGACATTAGGCTTCGACGGTGTGACCACTGGGGCGTCCAACGACATCATGCGCGCCAGTCAGATCGCCCGGAACATGGTCACCAAGTGGGGCCTGTCCGAGAAGTTGGGGCCGCTGATGTATGCCGAAGAAGAAGGGGAAGTGTTCCTCGGTCGTGGTGGCGGTGGCCAGCATGCAAGCTTCTCCGGCGAGACGGCCAAGCTGATCGATTCCGAAGTGCGCAGCATCATCGACCAGTGCTATGGCACTGCCCGGCAGATCCTCACGGACAACCGTGACAAGCTCGATGCCATGGCTGATGCCTTGATGAAGTACGAAACCATCGATGCCGAGCAGATCGACGACATCATGGCGGGTCGTGAGCCTCGCGAGCCTCGCGACTGGTCGGGTGGCGGTACCGGTACTTCCGGTACACCTCCGGCGGTACAGGGTGAGCGTCCGGAAACACCGATTGGCGGCCCGGCCGCTGATGTCTAAGGCTTGAAATGACTTCTGTTCAGTCCTCAACCCGGTTGCCTTGCGGCAACCGGGTTCTTGATTTGGCCCATGTGCATGTCATGGGCATTCTCAATGTCACCCCAGATTCCTTTTCCGATGGTGGTCGATTCAGCCAGCTCGATGCTGCGTTGCGGCATGCCGAGGCCATGGTGGTCGCCGGCGCAACGTTGATTGATGTGGGCGGTGAATCGACTCGGCCGGGTGCGCGGGCGGTCTCACCTACCGAAGAGCTAGAGCGGGTGGCGCCGATTGTCGAGCGTATTCACCGCGAACTCGATGTCATTATCTCGGTCGATACGTCCACGCCTGCGGTCATGCGCGAGACGGCGCGACTGGGCGCGGGCCTGATCAATGATGTTCGATCCCTGCAGCGTGATGGTGCCTTGGATGCCGCGGCAGCCACCGGGTTGCCGGTATGCCTGATGCATATGCTTGGCGAGCCGGGAACCATGCAGAACGATCCGCACTATGGTGATGTGACCCGGGAGGTAAGTGAGTTCCTGGCGGCGCGTCTGGACCAGTGCGCTGCCGTGGGCATTCCCCCCGAGCGGATCATCCTTGATCCCGGGTTCGGCTTTGCCAAGACATTGGCTCACAACCTGAGCCTGTTCAAACATATGGAAGCCCTGCACGCCCTGGGCCGGCCCTTGTTGGTTGGGGTCTCGCGAAAGAGCATGATAGGCAATGCCCTGGGTCGCCCGGTGGGAGAGCGCCTGTATGGCGGTCTCGCCCTTGCGGCCCTGGCCCTTACCAAAGGTGCACGCATATTGCGCGTGCACGATGTAGCCGAAACGATGGATGTCGTGCGGATGATCGCAGCTGTGGATTCAGCCGAATAAGAATGACGGAGCACTTATGAGCAAGAAATACTTTGGCACCGACGGTATTCGTGGTCGGGTCGGCGAATACCCTATTACCCCTGATTTCATGCTCAAGCTCGGTTGGGCGGCCGGCATGGCGTTCCGCAAGATGGGCGCCTGCAAAGTGCTGGTCGGCAAGGACACGCGAATTTCCGGCTACATGTTCGAATCGGCGCTCGAGGCCGGCCTGACGTCGGCGGGCGCCGATGTGATGCTGCTCGGCCCGATGCCGACGCCGGCCATTGCCTACCTGACGCGTACGTTCCAGGCCCAGGCAGGCATCGTGATCAGTGCCTCGCACAATCCGCATGATGACAACGGCATCAAGTTCTTCTCCGGCCAGGGTACCAAGCTGCCGGATGATATCGAGCTGATGATCGAAGAACTGCTGGACACGCCGATGACGGTGGTCGAGTCGAGCAAGATCGGCAAGGTGTCGCGGATCAACGATGCGTCGGGTCGCTACATCGAATTCTGCAAGGGCAGCGTGCCGACCGGTACCAGCTTCTCCGGCCTGAAAATTGTCGTCGATTGTGCTCACGGCGCCACCTATAAAGTCGCGCCGAGCGTCTTTCGCGAGTTGGGTGCCGACGTGGTGGTGCTTTCCGCCCAGCCCAATGGTCTGAACATCAACCACAACTGTGGCTCAACCCATACCGAGGCGTTGCAGGCTGCAGTGCTGGCCGAGCAGGCCGATCTGGGCATCGCCTTCGATGGCGACGGTGATCGGGTCTTGATGGTCGATCACACCGGTACGGTCGTCGATGGTGACGAACTGTTGTTCATCATCGCTCGCGACCTGCATGGACGTGGCAAGTTGAAGGGCGGCGTGGTCGGCACGTTGATGAGTAATCTCGGGCTTGAGCTGGCCCTGGCTGACTTGGATATCCCCTTCGTACGGGCCAATGTGGGCGACCGCTACGTGATCTCGGAGTTGCTGGAGCGCGACTGGGTGATCGGGGGCGAGAACTCCGGCCACATCGTGTGCTTCGACCATACCACCACCGGTGACGCGATCATTGCGGCACTGCAGGTGCTGATGGCCCTCAAGGCGCGCAACGAAGGGCTCGCACAGTCGCGCCAGGCATTGCGTAAATGCCCGCAAGTGTTGATCAACGTGCGTTTCGGTGGCGGTGTGAACCCTCTCGAACATGCGCAGGTCAAGCAGGCCAGTGAGCGCGTGACAGAGGCGATGGCGGGGCGTGGGCGTGTGTTGTTGCGCAAGTCCGGCACAGAGCCTTTGGTGCGTGTCATGGTTGAAGGCGAGGATGAAGTGCAAGTTCGCGGTTATGCCGAAGAGCTGGCAAAACTGGTTACTGAAGTTTCTGCCTGAATTCGGCTTGCCAGTCATGAATCGGTTGGGTAACATCTGCGCCCACTTTGACCGACGAGGTACAGCATGCGTCGCCCTATGGTAGCTGGTAACTGGAAGATGCACGGTACCCGCGCCAGCGTCGCTGAGCTGATCAATGGCCTTCGTCATCTGGCCTTGCCAAGCGGTGTTGATGTCGCGGTATTCCCGCCTTGCTTGTATATCAATCAAGTGATTGATGGCTTGAAAGGTAAGTCGATTTCGGTCGGCGCGCAGAACTCTGCGGTGGAATCCATGCAAGGTGCGATGACCGGTGAGATTGCGCCGAGTCAGTTGGTGGATGCAGGTTGCTCCCTGGTCCTGGTCGGACATTCCGAGCGTCGCCAGATCATGGGCGAGCAGGACAAGACCTTGATCCGCAAGTTTGCTGCGGCCCAGGCCTGTGGTCTGATTCCGGTGTTGTGCATAGGGGAAACCCTCGAGCAGCGTGAAGCCGGCAAGACCCTTGAAGTTGTCGGGCGTCAGCTGGGCTGCATCATCGAAGGCCTGGGTGTCGGTGCTTTTGCAAAGGCCGTCATTGCTTACGAGCCGGTCTGGGCCATTGGTACCGGGCTGACGGCTTCGCCGCAACAGGCGCAGGATGTGCACGCAGCCATCCGCGCGCAGTTGGCGGAAGAGAATTCTGAAGTGGCACGAGGTGTGCGGCTTCTATACGGCGGCAGCGTGAAGGCGGCCAATGCGGCCGAACTGTTCGGCATGCCGGATATCGATGGGGGGCTCATTGGTGGAGCGTCCCTGAATGCAGATGAGTTCGGTGCGATCTGTCGCGCCGCGGGAAACTGAAAAAATGCTGGAAACAGTCGTAGTCGTTTTTCATCTGCTGGGTGCACTGGGCGTAGTTGCTCTCGTATTGCTGCAGCAGGGTAAAGGTGCGGATGCTGGTGCGTCTTTCGGTGCAGGTGCTTCAAATACTGTGTTCGGAAGCCAAGGTTCCTCTACCTTTCTTAGTAAGTTTACTGCTATACTTGCCGCCGGTTTCTTCATAACCAGCTTAGGGTTAGGTTACTTTGCTAAAGAGAAAGCTCACGAGCTGACTCAAGTAGGTTTGCCAAACCCAGCGGTACTGGAAGCGCCAAAGCAACAACCGGCTTCTGATGATGTCCCGGTGCTTCAAGAGCAAAAGTCGGCCAACCCGGCGACTGACGTGCCTCCAGCTCAAGAGCAGAAGTAAGAAGGTTTCAAACGCTGTATTGCCGAGGTGGTGGAATTGGTAGACACGCAACCTTGAGGTGGTTGTGCCCATAGGGTGTAGGGGTTCGAGTCCCCTTCTCGGTACCAATTATCAGGAGAGCCCGCGATTGCGGGCTTTCTTGTAGGTGGAAGGGTTACATTGACCCTGTAAGGGATCGGTCGTATACTTCCGCCCCAGCTTTGTCGCGGGATGGAGCAGTCTGGTAGCTCGTCGGGCTCATAACCCGAAGGTCGTCGGTTCAAATCCGGCTCCCGCAACCAGTTTCAGGGGCCCCTTCCAAGGGGCTTTTTGTTAGCTGGACACTTTATAACGCCGCTGTTCGACGGCGTTTCAGGGATGGGCGATTCGCCCATTTTTTTTTATTTGCACAGCATGCACAAACATGCACGAGGGGGTTCAGGTGTCGAGCAAGCTAGAACAGTTGCAGGCCTTGTTGGCCCCGGTGGTCGTGGCCCTTGGCTATGAATGCTGGGGTATTGAGTTCTCGGCTCAAGGTCGCCACTCACTGTTGCGCGTTTATATCGATAAGGAAGGCGGCGTGTTGGTGGATGATTGCGCCATCGTCAGCCGTCAGATCAGCGGTGTACTGGATGTTGAAGATCCAATCACCTCCGAATACACCCTTGAAGTTTCCTCGCCTGGCATGGAGCGCCCCCTGTTCACACTTGAACAGTTCGCTTCGTTTGCCGGTGAACAAGTGAAGATCAAGCTGCGCTCGCCTTTCGAAGGACGACGCAACTTCCAAGGCCTTCTGCGCGGTGTAGAAGAGCAGGACGTCGTGGTGCAGGTAGATGACCATGAGTTCCTGTTGCCGATCGATATGATCGACAAGGCCAACATTATTCCCAGTTTTGACTGATACGTGCCAGATACTGCGGATCCCGCGGATCCAATGGCTTGCGAAAGGCGAGGCGTACGATGAGCAAAGAAGTACTGCTGGTTGTTGAGTCGGTATCCAATGAAAAGGGCGTACCGGCTAACGTTATTTTTGAAGCGCTGGAGCTGGCTCTGGCCACTGCTACCAAGAAGCGGTTTGAAGACGAAGTTGATTTGCGTGTGGAAATCAATCGCCACACCGGTGCCTACGAGACTTTCCGTCGCTGGACGGTGGTCGAGGAAGCCGACCTGGACGATCCGGCTATCGAAACCTGGCCGAGCAAGGTTGCAGAAACGCACCCGGGCGCCAAGGTCGGTGACGTAGTAGAAGAAAAAATCGAGTCCATTGAGTTCGGTCGCATCGCTGCACAGACTGCCAAGCAAGTCATTGTGCAGAAAGTTCGCGAAGCCGAGCGCGCGCAAGTCGTCGACGCTTATCGCGAGCGCCTGGGGGAAATCATCTCCGGCACCGTGAAAAAAGTGACCCGCGACAACGTGATCGTCGACCTGGGCAACAACGCCGAAGCGTTGCTGGCTCGCGAAGACATCATCTCTCGCGAAACTTTCCGGGTCGGCGTGCGTTTGCGTGCGCTGCTCAAGGAAATCCGCACCGAGAACCGCGGCCCGCAGTTGATCCTGTCGCGTACAGCGCCGGAAATGCTGATCGAGTTGTTCCGCATCGAAGTGCCGGAAATTGCTGAAGGCCTGATCGAAGTCATGGCCGCCTCCCGTGATCCGGGTTCGCGTGCCAAGATCGCAGTCCGCTCCAAGGACAAGCGCATTGACCCGCAAGGTGCCTGCATCGGCATGCGTGGTTCGCGTGTCCAGGCCGTATCCGGCGAGTTGGGCGGCGAGCGCGTGGACATCGTCCTGTGGGACGACAACCCGGCTCAGTTCGTGATCAATGCCATGTCGCCTGCTGAAGTGGCGGCAATTATCGTCGACGAAGATGCCCACGCCATGGACATCGCCGTTGGCGCAGACAATCTGGCTCAGGCCATCGGTCGCGGTGGTCAGAACGTGCGTCTGGCCAGCCAATTGACTGGCTGGACCCTGAACGTGATGACCGAATCGGACATCCAGGCTAAACAGCAAGCTGAAACTGGCGACATCCTGCGCAACTTCATCGAAGAGCTTGAAGTCGATGAAGAGCTGGCGCAGGTGCTGGTGGATGAAGGCTTTACCAGCCTGGAAGAGATTGCCTACGTACCGGTGGAGGAAATGCTCAACATCGACGGCTTTGACGAGGAAATCGTCAACGAGCTTCGCGCTCGGGCCAAGGATCGTTTGTTGACCAAAGCCATCGCTACTGAGGAAAAGCTGGCAGACGCCCATCCGGCCGAAGACCTGCTCTCGCTTGAGGGCATGGACAAGGATTTGGCGATGGAACTGGCGGTGCGCGGCGTAATTACCCGCGAAGACCTGGCCGAGCAGTCTATTGACGATCTGCTCGACATCGACGGCATTGACGATGATCGTGCCGGCAAGTTGATCATGGCCGCCCGAGCCCACTGGTTCGAGTAATTAGGCGCGGCCTGAGGAGAGAAGTGCATGACGCAAGTCACGGTGAAACAACTGGCCGATGAGGTCAAAACACCGGTAGAGCGCCTGTTGCAGCAGATGCGTGAGGCAGGTCTGCCGCACACCGCCGCCGAGGAACATGTGACCGACAGTGAGAAGCAGTCTCTGCTGACTCACTTGAAGAGCAGTCACAAGGCGAAAGTGGAAGAACCGCGCAAGATCACTCTGCAGCGTAAAACCACCAGCACCCTGCGTGTTGCCGGTAGCAAAAGCATCAGCGTTGAAGTACGCAAGAAGAAAGTCTTCGTACAACGCAGCCCGGAAGAAATCGAAGCCGAGCGCAAACGCGAACAGGAAGAACGTCGCGCAGTAGAAAATGCTGCTCGTCAGAAGGCTGAAGAAGAAGCCAAGCGTCGCGCCGAAGAAGAAGCGCGTCGCCAGCCTGCTGCTGCGCAAACCGCGCCGGTAGACGCCGTCGAGGCTGTTGCCCCGGTTGCCGAACCTGTGCGTGAAGCGGCGCCAGTCGTGGCAGCAGCGCCGGCTCCAGCCGACACTCGCAAGCGCGACGAACAGCGTCGTCCGGACAAACCACGTGCCGACGACAACCGTCGTGGCAGTGGCGATGGTGAGCGCAAAAACGCGCCTCATCGTGCTTCGGTCAAGGAAAAGGCACCGGCACCTCGTGTTGCGCCACGGACTACCGACGAAGAAAGCGACGGTTTCCGTCGTGGCGGTCGCGGCAAGGCCAAGCTGAAGAAACGCAACGCCCACGGTTTCCAGAGCCCTACGGGCCCTGTCGTGCGTGAAGTGAAGATCGGCGAGACCATCACGGTGGGCGATCTGGCCCAGCAGATGTCGGTCAAGGCTGCTGAAATCATCAAGTTCATGTTCAAGCTGGGTACACCAGCCACCATCAACCAGGTACTGGATCAGGAAACTGCCCAACTGGTTGCTGAAGAGCTGGGCCACAAAGTGACCCTGGTCAGCGACACCGCCCTGGAAGATTCCCTGGCCGAGTCCCTGAAGTTTGAAGGTGAGGCGGTTTCCCGTGCTCCGGTCGTGACCGTCATGGGCCACGTCGACCACGGTAAAACGTCCCTGCTCGACTACATTCGTCGTGCGAAGGTGGCGGCCGGTGAAGCGGGTGGTATTACCCAGCACATCGGTGCCTACCACGTTGAAACCGACCGCGGCATGGTGACGTTCCTCGACACCCCGGGTCACGCTGCGTTTACCGCAATGCGTGCCCGTGGTGCCAAGGCGACCGACATCGTGATCCTGGTGGTTGCAGCGGACGACGGCGTGATGCCGCAAACCATCGAAGCCGTTCAGCATGCCAAGGCAGCTGGCGTGCCGCTGGTGGTTGCGGTGAACAAGATCGACAAGCCGGGCGCCGATCTCGATCGCATCCGCAGCGAACTGTCGGTCCACGGCGTGACCTCCGAAGAGTGGGGTGGCGACACTCCATTCGTTCCGGTCTCGGCGAAGATGGGTACCGGTGTTGACGAACTGCTCGAAGCCGTTCTGCTGCAAGCCGAGGTTCTCGAACTGACCGCTACGCCTTCGGCGCCTGGTCGTGGTGTGGTTGTTGAATCGCGCCTCGACAAGGGCCGTGGCCCGGTAGCGACTGTCCTGGTCCAGGACGGTACGTTGCGTCAAGGCGACATGGTGCTGGTCGGCTCGAACTATGGCCGCGTGCGCGCCATGCTCGACGAGAACGGCAAGCCCATCAAGGAAGCCGGTCCGGCTATCCCGGTCGAGATCCTCGGCCTGGACGGTACCCCGGACGCTGGCGACGAGATGAGCGTTGTGGCTGACGAGAAGAAAGCCCGTGAAGTGGCTCTGTTCCGTCAAGGCAAGTTCCGCGAAGTCAAACTGGCTCGTGCTCACGCCGGCAAGCTGGAAAACATCTTCGAGAACATGGGCCAGGAAGAGAAGAAGACGCTCAACATCGTCCTCAAATCCGACGTCCGTGGTTCGCTCGAAGCGTTGAACGGCGCCTTGAATGGCCTGGGTAACGACGAAGTGCAAGTGCGTGTGGTCGGTGGCGGTGTCGGTGGTATCACCGAGTCCGACGCCAACCTGGCACTGGCCTCCAATGCTGTACTGTTCGGCTTCAACGTGCGTGCCGATGCTGGCGCTCGCAAGATCGTCGAGCAGGAAGGCCTGGATATGCGTTACTACAACGTGATCTACGACATCATCGAAGACGTCAAGAAAGCGTTGACCGGTATGCTGGGCAGCGACGTGCGGGAGAACATCCTGGGCGTGGCCGAAGTTCGCGACGTGTTCCGTTCGCCGAAGTTCGGTGCCATCGCCGGTTGCATGGTGATCGAGGGTGTCGTTCACCGTAACCGTCCGATCCGTGTACTGCGTGAAGACATCGTGATCTTCGAAGGCGAGCTGGAATCCCTGCGTCGCTTCAAGGATGACGCTTCCGAAGTACGTGCCGGCATGGAATGCGGTATTGGCGTCAAGAGCTACAACGACGTCAAGGTCGGCGACAAGATCGAAGTCTTCGAGAAGGTCCAGGTTGCTCGCAGCCTCTAACTCGCGCACTTCAAGAGCCGCACCGGGCAGCCGCATGAACATGCGCTGCCTGGCTGGCGGACTCTAAACGCAACGCCCGGTCTGGCTTTTGCCAGGCCGGGCGTTTGCCGCTTTCAGACCTCGCGGGTTTCACCGTGGGGCAGTAACAGGTAACAAGACATGGCAAAAGAATACAGCCGTACCCAACGAATCGGCGATCAGATGCAGCGCGAGCTGGCCCAGCTGATCCGTCGCGAAGTCAAAGACCCGCGCGTCGGCCTGGTCACCATTACCGCAGTGGAAGTCAGCCGTGACGTCGGTCACGCCAAGATTTTCATCACCGTGATGGGCCAGGACAGCGCCGAAGAAATCGCCCAGAGCATCAAGGTGCTCAACTCGGCCGCCGGCTTCCTGCGTATGCAGCTGGCCCGGGAGATGAAGCTGCGCAGCGTCCCACAGCTGCACTTCCATTACGACGAAAGCGTCGTGCGGGGTGCTCACCTGTCGGCGTTGATCGAACGCGCCGTGGCTGAAGACAGTCAGCACCCGGTTGCGGCTGAACCCGAAGACACCAAGGAGTAATCGGTGGCTCAGGTCAAACGTATCCGTCGTAACGTCAGCGGTATCATCCTGCTCGACAAGCCGCTGGGGTTCACGTCCAACGCGGCGTTGCAGAAGGTTCGCTGGCTGCTCAATGCTGAAAAGGCCGGGCACACCGGTAGCCTCGATCCGCTGGCCACCGGCGTATTGCCGCTGTGCTTTGGCGAGGCAACCAAGTTTTCCCAGTACCTGCTCGATTCCGACAAGGGTTATGAAACCCTGGCGCAACTGGGCAAGACCACCACCACGGCGGATGCCGAAGGCGAGGTTTTGCTGGAACGCCCGGTGACCGTTGGTCAGGCGGATATCGAAGCGGTTTTGCCGGGTTTTCGCGGGCAAATCAGTCAGATACCGCCGATGTACTCCGCTTTGAAGCGCGATGGGCAGCCGTTGTATAAACTGGCCCGTGCAGGCGAAGTAGTGGAGCGCGAACCGCGTTCTGTTACTATTGCGCGCTTGGAATTGCTGGCCTTCGACGGTAATACTGCGCGGCTGGCCGTGGATTGCAGCAAGGGCACCTATATCCGCACCCTGGTGGAGGATATTGGTGAACAGCTCGGCTGTGGCGCGTACGTGGCAGAATTGCGACGGACCCAGGCCGGGCCTTTCACGTTGGCCCAGACGGTCACGCTGGAAGAGCTTGAAGCGGTGCATGCCGAAGGCGGCAACGAAGCGGTCGACCGCTTCCTGATGCCATCGGACAGCGGTTTGCTGGATTGGCCGCTCTTGCAGTTCTCGGAACACAGCGCGTTCTACTGGCTCAACGGCCAGCCGGTACGCGCCCCGGATGCGCCGAAATTCGGCATGGTCCGGGTACAAGATCACAACGGTCGCTTCATCGGTATCGGTGAAGTGAGCGAAGACGGGCGCATTGCGCCGCGTCGACTGATTCGGTCGGAATGACCGGAACCAGCCTGCGTAACAGCAGGTTGGCGAGTGTGGCTGTTAACAGGCACGGTCACTACTCATTTATAGATACAGGGATTTGTCCCTGGCCTGTTGAAGCTGTTTCCTTGGAACAGTTTCCTGACTAAAAGGATTGCCTCATGGCTCTCGACGTTCAAGAAAAAGCTCAAATCGTAGCTGACTACCAGCAAGCTGTTGGTGACACTGGTTCGCCAGAAGTGCAAGTTGCACTGCTGACCCACAACATCAACAAACTGCAAGGTCACTTCAAGGCCAACGGTAAAGATCACCACTCCCGTCGTGGTCTGATCCGCATGGTAAACCAGCGTCGTAAGCTGCTGGACTACCTGAAAGGCAAGGACGTGAGCCGTTACAGCGCTCTGATCGCTCGCCTGGGTCTGCGTCGCTAATCAGCGATTGCGCTAGAGGTTGGTGGTCTGTCGTACGTCAGTGGGTTTCCCGCTGGCGCATGGCAGGCTCCCAGCCTCAAGTTTTATCTGGATACACGTTTTACCCTGGACAGGCGTCGGGCCGATTCCCGTCATTGCCCAAGAATTTCGCAAGAAGACAAGTTCCCCAAGAGCCACAAAGAAGGTAGGACACCGTGAACCCGGTAATCAAAAAATTCCAATTCGGTCAGTCGACCGTTACCCTCGAGACTGGCCGTATCGCCCGTCAGGCCTCCGGCGCAGTGCTGGTCACCGTTGACGACGACGTCAGCGTATTGGTGACCGTTGTCGGTGCCAAGCAAGCCGATCCAGGCAAGGGCTTCTTCCCTCTGTCTGTCCACTACCAGGAAAAGACTTACGCTGCCGGTAAGATCCCTGGCGGTTTCTTCAAGCGCGAAGGCCGTCCTTCCGAGAAAGAAACCCTGACTTCCCGACTGATCGACCGTCCGATCCGTCCGCTGTTCCCAGAAGGCTTCATGAACGAAGTGCAGGTTGTCTGCACCGTCGTGTCCACCAGCAAGAAAACCGATCCGGACATCGCTGCGATGATCGGTACCTCGGCTGCCCTGGCCATCTCCGGCATTCCTTTCGATGGTCCGATCGGCGCTGCCCGTGTCGCGTTCCACGAAAGCACCGGCTATCTGCTGAACCCAACCTACGAGCAACTGAAAGCTTCGAGCCTGGACATGGTCGTGGCCGGTACTTCCGAAGCCGTGCTGATGGTTGAATCCGAAGCCAAAGAGCTGACCGAAGACCAGATGCTGGGCGCCGTGCTGTTCGCTCACGACGAGTTCCAGGTGGTAATCAACGCCGTCAAGGAACTGGCCGCCGAAGCCGCCAAGCCAACCTGGACCTGGGCTCCGCAAGCCGAAGCCACTGAACTGCTGGGCGCGATTCGTGCCGAGTTCGGTGAAGCGATCTCCCAGGCCTACACCATCACCGTCAAGGCTGACCGTTATGCGCGCCTGGGCGAGCTGAAAGACCAGGTCGTTGCCAAGCTGTCCGGCGAAGAAGGCCAGCCATCGGCCAGCGACGTCAAAGCCGCTTTTGGTGAAATCGAATACCGCACCGTTCGCGAAAACATCGTCAACGGCAAGCCGCGTATCGACGGTCGCGACACCCGCACCGTACGTCCGTTGAACATCGAAGTTGGTGTTCTGCCAAAGACCCACGGTTCGGCACTGTTCACCCGTGGCGAGACCCAGGCCCTGGTCGTTGCCACACTGGGCACCGCCCGTGACGCACAACTGCTGGACACCCTGGAAGGCGAAAAGAAAGACCCGTTCATGCTGCACTACAACTTCCCTCCGTTCTCGGTGGGCGAGTGTGGTCGCATGGGTGGCGCCGGTCGCCGCGAAATCGGTCACGGCCGTCTGGCCCGTCGTTCGGTCCAGGCCATGCTGCCTGCCGCTGATGTGTTCCCGTACACCATTCGCGTGGTATCGGAAATCACCGAGTCCAACGGTTCGAGCTCGATGGCTTCGGTCTGCGGCGCTTCCCTGGCCCTGATGGACGCTGGTGTGCCGATGAAGGCGCCGGTTGCCGGTATCGCCATGGGCCTGGTTAAAGAGGGCGAGAAATTCGCCGTCCTGACCGACATCCTGGGTGACGAAGACCACCTGGGCGACATGGACTTCAAAGTGGCCGGTACCGCCAAAGGCGTCACCGCACTGCAGATGGACATCAAGATCAAGGGCATCACCGAAGAGATCATGGAAATCGCCCTGGGCCAAGCCCTGGAAGCGCGCCTGAACATCCTTGGCCAGATGAACCAGATCATCGGTCAGTCCCGTACCGAGCTGTCGGAAAATGCTCCGACCATGATCGCGATGAAGATCGACACCGACAAAATCCGTGATGTCATCGGTAAAGGCGGCGCGACCATCCGTGCGATCTGCGAAGAAACCAAGGCTTCGATCGACATCGAAGACGACGGTTCGATCAAGATCTTCGGCGAAACCAAGGAAGCGGCAGAAGCAGCACGCCAGCGTGTCCTGGGTATCACCGCAGAAGCCGAGATCGGCAAGATCTACGTCGGCAAGGTTGAACGCATCGTCGACTTCGGCGCCTTCGTCAACATCCTGCCAGGCAAGGACGGTCTGGTTCACATCTCCATGCTGAGCGATGCTCGCGTCGAGAAAGTGACCGACATCCTCAAAGAAGGCCAGGAAGTGGAAGTGCTGGTACTGGACGTGGACAACCGCGGCCGTATCAAGCTGTCCATCAAGGACGTCGCAGCAGCCAAGGCATCGGGCGTTTAATCAGCCCTTCGCCTGACCGCTGAACAAGCAAACGCCCCGACTGGTTCGGGGCGTTTTGCTATGTGAAGAAAATCCCCGCCAGGCAGGTTGCCTGGCCACCGGGGACGGTGCTAGTTTTAGCCACCGCCCGTGTAGCTCAGTCGGTAGAGCAGCGCACTCGTAACGCGAAGGTCGCAGGTTCGATTCCTGTCTCGGGCACCACCCCCCTCGTTATTTCACCTTCCTGCTCAGTTCCTCGACGGTACGTTTGAGCTTGTCCATTTCATTGTCCTGATCGCTAAGCTCTCGTTTCAGGGACGAAATCTCGCTGTTGCTCGAACTCGAACTGGAGCCGCTATTGCGCTTGAGTTCTTCCACTTGTTTGCCAAGGTCCTTCAGATCGTCTTGCTGTTCCTTGATCGTGCGCTTGAGCTCGTCAATCTCCTTGCTGCTGGAGGTGGAGCCGGAGCCGCTGTTGCGCTTGAACTCTTCGATCTGGCGGGCCTGCTCGCTGAGGATGCGCTTCTGGTTTTCCAGTTCGGCGGCGTTATCCTTGACTGCTTCTGGCAAGTTTTCCAAGTCACCCACGCTGATATTGGTCTTGATGAGAACATCTTTATCAAATGAGTTGCGGAGCACGGGGATTGTGTCGGTAGGCAAAGGTGTACCGGAGGTAACTTCGACAGCCGCTTGAGCAAGGCCGGCAAAGCTCAGGCTGCCGAGCAGCAAGGTCGCGGTAGCAAGCCGGGTCGACGAACGTTTCGAAAAGCTGCGCATCACTGGGGTTCCTTGTGAAGTGCCTGTGTGGCACATCGCTATGACTGGTTTTTTTGACAGATGTTCCAAAGCTCCCCTGGTTTCCCATGCACATGGTTTTTTGTGGGATAGATGTAAAGAACCGTGTAAATCGTCGGCAAAACGTCCTATATTCGTTGCCTGCATGTGCATCGCCCAGCAGTTTTCAGATGATCCCCGAATGGTTCTGAAGGCCAGATAAACCGGGCTTCACACGGTTTTTTGCGTCAGAGAGATCCTTGATGATCCAGATCCATCTTCCATTCCCCAGATCAACGAGAACGCCATGACCGTTAAAGCATTGACCCAGGAAGCCAGGCACGAAGAAGCGCTGAAGAAGTACGTGTTGGATGCGCCCCAACTGCTGGAAGAGATCAAGGACTTGCCTGCCGACGATCAAAAAGACCAGATCCAGTGGGCGTTCGAGGATGAGGCCGAAGCTCAGGGGCTGCAGCCTTGGGAGTTGACGCTCAAGTACACCAGCACGCCTGAAGAGTTCGAGGCGCAGCGCCTTGCGTTGCACAAGGAGGCGGCCGAGGTGCTGGGTGTGGAATGGGATGAGTACTGCGAGATGAATAATCTGGTGGTCTGAAAAACGCGACCAGAACAAAACTGTGGCGAGGGAGCAAGCTCCCTCGTCACGGACCCTCTTCGTTTCTGATCGCCTGGCGTCAGCCTGTCAGAGGCTCAAGCGCATCGACAGATCCACCGCCTTCACATCCTTGGTCATCGCGCCGATCGAGATGTAGTCCACGCCGGTCTCGGCAATCGGGCGCAACGTGCTTTCGTTGATCCCGCCGCTGGCCTCCAGCTTCGCCTTGCCGCCATTGAGGCGTACGGCTTCACGCATGTCGTCCAGGCTCAGTTCGTCGAGCATGATGATGTCGGCGTTGGCCGCCAGCGCTTCTTTCAACTCCGCCAGGCTTTCCACTTCGATTTCCACCGGTTTGCCCGGTGCGATCTTGTGGGCGGCCGCGATGGCCTGGGCGATTCCGCCGCAGGCGGCGATGTGGTTTTCCTTGATCAGGAAGGCATCGTAGAGGCCGATGCGGTGGTTATGGCAGCCGCCGCAGGTGACCGCGTACTTCTGGGCCAGGCGCAGCCCGGGCAGGGTCTTGCGGGTGTCCAGCAGCTTGACCTGAGTGTCGGCGACGAAATCGGCCAGGTAACGGGCCCGCGTGGCGACGCCCGAGAGCATTTGCAGGAAGTTCAGCGCGCTGCGTTCGCCGGTCAGCAGCGAGCGGGCCGGGCCCTCCAGATGGAACAGCGCCTGATCGGGGGTGGCCCGGTCGCCGTCGCGCACTTGCCAGTGCACCGCGACACGCGGGTCCAGTTGCCGGAACACGGCATCGACCCAGGCCGTGCCACTGATGGTCGCCGCATCGCGGGTGATGATCGTGGCCTTGGCCAGGCGTTCGGCGGGGATCAGTTGCGCGGTGATGTCGCCGCTGCCGATGTCTTCGAGCAACGCACGGCGCACGTTGGCTTCGATTTCGGCGGTCAGATCGGCGAGGCGTAGATTCGGCATAACGGGCTCCACAAACAAAGTGGCTTGATTATAGGGTGTCGAAACCTGCATTTGGTCGCGTCCTCGCAACATTTCCTCATTTTCCCGGTCACTTATTGCGCCGTATTTCGAGCTCGATCACAGAGTCTGCTGGTACGACAGGGTTGTTTTACCCGATAATCCGCCTTTCGATTGACGTCATGACTTTGACGTTGCGAACCGAAAACCGTTTCAGGAGGCCAGGATGCACAACGACGGGAATGTAGTGCCTTTGCACAAGGTGCCTACCGATCAGGCGAGTCGCTCGCCGCTCGCCCGCCTGCCTGTGATTCTGCTTCAGGTTCGCGACAAGGCCGCCCAACAGTTGCGCCTGGGTTTGCAGGGGCTGTTTGATAACGCCGACGACACCTTGTTTGAAATGGCCGACCGGGCGCGCGACGACGTCGAGCAGAACCTGTATTTCGAGGCCATGCGAGACCTGCGTCTGAAGCGTAAAAGTATCGAGCGGGAGTTCATCGAGCAGTTTTTCGAGACCTTCGTCAGCCTGGCCCAGTACGACCTGACCCACGCCAGCTTGGCGCCCACCCTGGCGCCGGACGGCCAAACCCAGCGCTCCCACGATGAGCTGGAGCGTCATCTGGCGGTCGAGGCCATGGTCACTCGGGTGCTCAGGCGCGATGGCGTGGCGCTCGAGCAACTGACGGCCCGGCTCGGTGTGCTGCTGGACCGACCGCTGGCCAACCAGCACAACCCCCTGAGCCCGGCACTGCTGTGCGAGAAGTTCCTGCAGGCCGGGCGCAATCTGGGGGTGGGCATCAAGGTCAAGCTGATCCTGCTCAAGCTCTTCGAGCGTTATGTGCTCAGCGAGTGCGACCAACTCTATACCGAGGCCAACCAATTGCTGGCCGCCACGGGCGTCTTGCCGGAGCTCAAAGTGACGCCGGCGCGCCGGGTATCGGATCGTCCCCAGGATAATCCCAGGCCCAACGCCGAGATCGCTGCCAAGCCCAGCGATGCCGAGGTCGACGACAGCGTGCAGGAAGTGTTCGCCGCCCTGCAGAAACTCTTGATGCACGTGCGTGGCAGCGTGGCGCCGACCCTGGAAGCCAGCGTGCCACCCCAGCCGATTTCTACCCGTGACCTGCTGCGGCTGCTCTCGCATTTGCAGCAGTACGTGCCAGCGCCTGCCGTGCAGGACGAGTTCGACTTGCGTAGTCAGCTTGAACAATTGTTGACCCGGGTCAGCGTCAGGAGCGGCAAGTCCCGGGTGGTTGAAGGCGCCGATGAAGACGTGATCAACCTGATCTCGATGATGTTCGAGTTCATCCTCGACGATCATAACCTCCCAGACTCTTTCAAGGCCCTGATCGGCCGCCTGCAGATCCCGATGCTCAAGGTCGCGGTGCAGGACAAGAGCTTCTTCAGCCGCGGCAATCATCCGGCCCGGCGGCTGCTGAACGAAATCGCCGCCGCCGCCATGGGCTGGGGCGATTGCGACGATCATCAGCGCGACAGCCTGTACCTGCGCATCGAACAAGTCGTGCAGCGCTTGCTGAATGATTTCGTCGATGACCCGGCGATTTTCTCCGAGCTGCTGGCCGATTTCCTGGCCTTCACCAGTGATGAGCGGCGCCGCAGTGAGTTGCTTGAACAGCGTATCCGCGACGCCGAGGAGGGGCGGGCCAAGGCTGAGCTGGCGCGTCATCGGGTCGAAGGGGCGTTGAACCAGGTGATGCTGGGCAAAGTCTTGCCGCAAGCCGTGGTGGAGTTCGTGCAGCAGGCCTGGAGCCAGGTGCTGTTGCTGACCTGTTTCAAGCACGGTAAGTATTCCGCCGAGTGGCAGGCCGACGTCCTGACCCTGGAGCAATTGATCTGGAGCGTCCAGCCTCACGACGAGCCAGACGCTGGCCTGCGTTTACTGGCGATGGTGCCGGAGCTGCTCAAGGCCTTGCGTGAAGGCCTGAGTCGTTCGGCGTTCGACCCATTCGCCACCAGCGAGTTTTTCAGTGAGCTGGAAGTCCTGCATGTGCAGGCCCTCGAACGCACGGGCCAGGCAACGGAACAGGCCCAGTCGTTCGATTCGCCGGCGATGGTCGAGGTGTTGGAAAGAATCTTCCTGCGCCCCTCGCAAAAAACGGCGGGAGAGAGCGTGGCGGTGCATTTGCCGGCGGATGATGTCGGCCTGCTGCAGGTCGACCAGTTGCACCTGGGGAGTTGGGTCGAGTTCCAGGAGGACGATGACAATACCCTGCGTTGCAAGCTGGCGGCGATCATCGAGGCCACCGGCAAATACGTCTTCGTCAATCGCACCGGCCTCAAGGTGCTGGAGCACAGCCGCACCAGCCTGGCCCTGGAGTTTCGCCGGGGCGCGGCGCGACTGTTGGACGACACCCTGTTGTTCGACCGGGCGCTGGAGTCGGTGCTGGGCAATCTGCGCCAGCTCAATCGCGGCAAGTGATCGCGCAGCCCGGTCCGATCACGGCATACTGGCGGCATTCACCGTCGTCATCGAAGGAACCTCTATGCAGTTGGACTCCGCGAGCGGTTGGTGCGAAGGGGTGCGTCATTGCCCATCGCCCAACTTCAATGCGCGCCCGGAAGGCGAAATCTCCCTGCTGGTGATCCACAACATCAGTCTGCCACCGGCACAATTTGCCACGGGCAAGGTGCAGGAATTCTTCCAGAATCGACTGGATGTCACGGAACATCCCTACTTTGTCGGTATCGCCGATCTGCGGGTTTCTGCGCATTTTCTGATCGAACGTGACGGCGCCGTGACCCAGTTTGTCTCTTGTCTGGACCGCGCGTGGCATGCGGGCGTCTCGTGCTTCGAGGGGCGTGAGACCTGTAACGATTTTTCCCTGGGCATCGAGCTTGAGGGCACGGATGATCTGCCGTTCACCGACGCGCAATATGTGGCATTGGTGGACCTGACCCGGCAGTTGCAAGCGGCGTTCAGGGCGATCACTGTGCAGCGTATCTGCGGGCACAGCGATATCGCGCCGGGGCGCAAGACCGATCCGGGACCGGCATTCGACTGGGTGCGCTACCGCGCAGCCCTGACAGAAGGGGAAGGACAATGAGTTTTCTGGTGTTGCTGCTGGCCGTCTGGATCGAGAAGTTCTCGGCCTTGCGCCAGCGGGTTCAGCGCGACGGCGGTTGGCTGCGCGAGCTGAACAAGCTCGAGGCGAGCCCACGGTGGGTCAACCGACCTTGGCTGGTGCTGACGGTGATGGTCCTGCTGCCCGTGGCACTGCTGGCATTGCTTTTGTGGGTGCTGGAGCCGGTGGCCTATGGTCTGCTGGCGCTGCCGGTGCACTTGCTGGTGGTGATTTACAGCCTGGGGCGCGGTGATCTGCTGGCCGCCCTCGGGCCGTTTCGCGATGCCTGGCGTCGGGAGGACCTGCAAGCGGCGGCCCATGTGGCCAAGCGCGACCTGGACATCGAGGCCGATGACGGTGAGCAGTTGCTGGAGCGGGTCCAGGGGCATTTGTTGTGGCAGGCCTACCAGAGCTTTTTCGCGGTAATTTTCTGGTACTTCGTGTTGGGCCCGGTCGCGGCCTTGAGCTATCGACTGCTGGCGCTGGCCGCCGAGCACAGCCAGAACCCCGACGTGGCCGAGCGGGCCGCGCAAATGCGTCATGCCTTCGACTGGGTGCCGGTGCGGTTGCTGGCGGCGAGCTTCGCCCTGGTGGGCAATTTCGTCGCGGTCAGCCGGGTCATGTTGCATGAGCTGTTGAACTGGAACATCAGCGCCGCCGACCTCATCGACAAGGTCGGCCTGGTGGCTGGCGAAATCCCCAGGCCTGTCGCCGGGCCGGATGGCATCAATAGCTTGGACCGCCTCTGGGAGTTGCTGCTGCGTGCGGCGGTGCTCTGGTATGCCGGGTTTGCGTTGTGGACGGTGTTGGCCTGAGAACACCAACACATTTCCTTGTGGCGAGGGGATTCTGTGGGAGCAAGGCTTGCCCGCGATAAGCGATGCGGTCTTTCAGAAATCGCGGCGTCTGCATCGCGGGCAAGCCTTGCTCCCACAGATAAATCCCCTCGCCACAGGGAACGGGCGATGTACCTCGTTAACCTTAAGTTACAAATCTCCCCGCCGATTTAGGCTATACAGGGACAGCGCCCGAATAGTGGCTTTCTGCTGTCTCCGTGCGCGAGCTCATAACAATAAGAACACTACCGGGAGACTTCCTTGTGAAGAGTTTGCTCTGGCCCGCCGTCGCGCTGATGAACCGCCTGAGCTTCGGCATGAAGTTCAGCCTGATCAGCGTGCTGTTCCTGCTGCCCATGCTGGTGACCAATTTCTTTCTGGTGCGTGATTCCTATCGGGAATTCCAGGGCACCCAAGTGGAGCTGCAAAGCCTCGACTTGTTGGGCAGTAGCCTGACCCTGCGCCGAGACCTGGAAACCCTCAACAACCTGGTGCAGATCAACGCCAGCCTGGGCCAGTCCGGTAAGGCCGGTGATGTGGAAGCGAAGATCGGCAGCCTGGAGCAACAGGTCCTCACGCGCCTGCAAGGCATGACCGCCATGGCCATCGAGCCTGAGCAGGTCAGTGCCTTCGAGGCCAAGCGCGACGAGATGATCGGCGCGTTCAAGGCCCAGCAGGCCGAAAGTTCCTTGCAGAGCAAAAGTGCGCTGATCGGCAAGTTGCTCAACAGCGCCCAGATGTTCAGCCAGATCATCGCCAGCCAGGCGGGGCTGAGCCGCGACAACCAGAGCGACATCCGTCAACTCAGCGAATTGATCATCGGCACCACCCCCAAGGTCACCCAGATCCTCGGCGAAGGCCGGGCATTGGGCGCCTCTTCATTGGGGCTGGGCTTTCTCAATTCGGCCTCGAGCACCCGTTTCGACGAGTTGCTGGCGCAGATCGAAAAGCTCCAGGGCGAGTACGACTTGAAACTGCAGGACGCCCTCGGCTCCAGCAAGGCGGCCGGACAAGCCCTTGGCACCCAGGCCGATAGCAGCAAGAGCACCCTCAAGAACGCTTCGGAACTGATCGAGGAACAGGTGGTGATGGCCGACACCCTCGATGCGCCCTGGTCGGCATTCTTTGACCAGGTCAGCGGCCTGATGGAGCAGACTTATCGGTTGAACGAAGCGACCCAGGGTTTTCTCGGTGTGCAGTTGCAACAACGTCTGGAGCAAAATCGCAGCCATATGGTGCTGCAAGCCGTGGCGCTGGTGGCGGTGTTCCTGTTGATTTTTTACCTGTATGCCGGCTTCTACGCGTCGACCCGCACCACCCTCCAGCACCTCGGCCAGATGATGGACAAAGTGGCGGCGGGGGACATGACGGTCAATTTTGTAGCGCGCAGCAAGGACGAACTGGGCGAATTGGGTGAAGTGTTCAACGGTACGGTGGCGAAGATCCATGACCTGATCGAACAGGTCGGCCGCACCGTCGCGGAAGTCGAACGCCAGGCCGGGCAGGTGGAAACGGTATCGGCCCAGAGCAACCAGGCGGTCGCCGGCCAGCGCAGTCAGATCGAACTGGTGGCCACGGCGATGAACCAGATGTCGGCCACGGCCCAGGAAGTGGCCCGCAGTGCCGCCGCTGCCGTGAGCAGTGCCCACAGCGTGAACGACGAGACCCTCAGCGGGCGCGGGCTGGTGGAGTCCCAGCAGGGCAGCATCGCCCGCTTGGCCAGCGAGATCGATCAGTCGGTGCAGGTGATCAATCAACTGGCGACCGACAGCCAGGCCATCAGCCGCGTGCTGGATGTGATCAAGAGCATCGCCGAGCAGACCAACCTGCTGGCCCTCAATGCCGCCATCGAAGCCGCCCGGGCCGGTGAGCAGGGTCGGGGTTTTGCGGTGGTGGCCGATGAAGTGCGGACCCTGGCCAAGCGGACTCAGCAATCGACCGAAGAAATCGAAGCGATGATCACCCGCCTGCACGGCGGAGTCGGCGCCGCCGTCAAGGCGATGGGCACCAGCCATGAGATGGCCAGTGGCACGGTCGGCCAATCGGAAAAAGTCCAACAGGCCTTGGAAAATATCCTCGGTGCGGTCGGCATGATCGTCGACCAGAACCAGCAGATCGCCGCCGCCGTGGAGCAACAGACGGCCGTGGCCCATGACATCGACCAGAACATCGTCGAGATCAACCGAGCTGGCGAACGTACGGCCGAAGGCGCGCACCAGACCGAAAACGCCAGCCGCGAACTGTCCGCCCAGGTGGTGCAGCTCAAGCAACTGATCAATGCGTTTCGGGTGTGAGTCTGGCTGATTCGCCGCAGACCCAATGTGGGAGCGGGCTTGCTCGCGAAGGCGGTGGGTCAGTCGACGAAAGTGTTGCCTGACACTCCGCCTTCGCGAGCAAGCCCGCTCCCACAGGTTTTTTACCAGTTGAACAGTTGGCGGGCGTTGGCCGTGCTGGCCTCGGCCAGACGCTCAGGCGTCACCGCCATGATCCCGGCCAGCGCCTCGCAAATCGCCGGCAAATGCGCCGGGCTGTTGCGTTGGCCGGGAAACATCGCCGGGGCCATGTCCGGTGAGTCGGTTTCCAGCACCACCGCCTCCAGCGGTAACTTCGCCAGCACCCGGTGCATGCGCAGGGCCTGGGGCCAGGTCGCGGCACCGCCGAGGCCGAGCTTGAAGCCGAGCTTGATGTATTCGCGGGCCTCTTCGAAACTGCCGGCGAAGGCGTGGATGATCCCCGCGCGCGCCGGGCGAATGCGCTTGAGTGTGGCGATCACGGCGGCATGGCTGCGGCGCACGTGGATCAGCGCTGGCAGTGCAAACTCCACGGCCAATTCCAGTTGCGCTTCGAACAGCGCTTGCTGGCGCTCGCGGTCCAGGGTCTCGATGTAGTAGTCCAGGCCGATTTCCCCCACCGCACATAATTGCCGATGCCCGGCCAGACGGCTCAGCCAGTCGCGCAGCAGCGCCACGTCGTCGGGTTGATGCTGGTCGAGGTGCACCGGGTGCAGGCCCAGGGCGGCATGCAGGTCCGGGTCGCTTTGCACCAGGTCCCAGACCCGCTGCCAATTGTCCCGATACACCCCCAGGACCACCATTTGCCGCACGCCCAAGGCGCGGCTTTCGGCCAGCAGCGCCGGGCGGTCCGCGTCAAAGTCCGGAAAGTCCAGGTGGGTGTGGGTGTCGATCAACTCCATGCATCAATCCTGAAGAAACGTCAGCCCTGGTGGATCCGCTGCTTGAACGTCCGCGCGATGGCCTGCACGCCAGGCTGGTAGTCATCGTTTTCGATGGCCGCCAGGGCCAGTTCCAGGGCCTTGGCGGCGATCAGCTGATGTTGTTGGGACATGGCATTGACCGGCAGCGGCAGGAAATCCAGCAATTGCGTGTCACCAAACGTGCCCAGGCGCAGCGGACGCGTCTTGAGCGGGAAATCGTGCAGGGCGTCGAACACCCCTTGCAGCAGCACGTAAGATGTCGTGATCAGCGCATCGGGCAGGTGCCCCAGGCGCGCGAGCATTTCATCCATCAACTGACGACCGCATTCACGGCTGAACGACTCGCCATGCTCGATCAGCACCTGGCCCTCGAACCCAGCCAGGGCTTCGCGAAAACCGGCGGCCCGTTCCTGACTGATGCTCAATTCGGGACGGGCGCTGATCAAGGCGATTTGCCGCGGGTGGGTTTCCAGCAGGCTGCGCGTCAGGTGTAGGCTGGCCTGGCGGTCGTCGCTGATCACCGAGCAGAACCGCGCCGGTTCCATCACCCGGTCGATGGCGATGATCGGAATGCCCTTGGCCTGCAATTGCAGGTAGCTGTCGTCGCCGGCCGGCAGGCAACTGGCGACGATCAGCGCATCGCAGCGCCGGGCGCGGAACAATTGCAATAGCTGCCGCTCACTGTCGGGCGCATCATCGGAACTGGCGATCAGCAACTGATAGCCCCGGGCCCGTGCGCCTTGTTCCAGCAACTTGGCGATGCGTGCGTAACTGGGGTTTTCCAGGTCTGGCAGGATGAAGCCCAGGGTCCGCGTATGCCGGCTGCGCAGCCCGGCGGCCTGGGGGTTGGGCGTGAAGCCGTGTTCCTCGACCACCGCCCGCACCCGTTCGACGGTGGCGCTGCTGATGCGTTGCTGTTCGGCCTTGCCATTGATGACATAGCTGGCGGTGGTCACGGACACACCGGCCAGTTGGGCAATATCACTGAGTTTCAACCCGGTTTTCCTTGTTTTTTCGAGTTAGCCCCGACGATAAGGGCCATCCTACCCGATTCAAGCCGACGGTTACCGTCCAAGCGCTTACGACAAGTTGCACTTCAACGATGAGAGATTATCGAGTAACGTGCCAATCTTTCTAGATTAAACGTTTCAGCAAGCGTATTTTCAAGGCTAGCAGGATTTTTGGCCGTGCTGCCGCGATACCGCCAAAAGCCGTCCTGTAACGCTAAGCTGATTCATTCAAAACAATACCTGGCGCCAACCCGGTCGCCAAAAAGGAGAAAGCATGCTCGAGCTCACTCTAGAGCAGATATCCATGGCGCAGACGGCTGTGGATAAAGACGCTGCACTGCAACTGCTCGCCGACAAACTGGTGGCCGATGGCCTGGTGGCTGAGGGTTACCTCGCCGGCTTGCAGGCTCGCGAAGCCCAGGGTTCGACCTTTCTTGGCCAAGGTATTGCCATCCCCCACGGCACCCCGCAGACCCGCGACCTGGTCTATTCCACCGGCGTGCGCCTGCTGCAATTCCCCGAAGGCGTGGACTGGGGCGATGGTCAGATTGTCTACCTGGCCATCGGCATTGCTGCCAAGTCCGACGAACACCTGCGCCTGTTGCAACTGCTGACCCGCGCCCTCGGCGAGACGGACCTGGGCCAGGCCCTGCGCCGTGCCGGTTCCGCCGAAGCCTTGCTGAAGCTGCTGCAAGGCGCGCCGCAGGAACTGGCCCTGGATGCCCAGATGATCGGCCTCGGTGTGTCGGCTGACGATTTTGAAGAGCTGGTATGGCGCGGCGCTCGCCTGTTGCGCCAGGCCGATTGCGTGAGCAACGGCTTTGCCGGCGTGTTGCAGCAAGTCGATGCGCTGCCCCTGGGCGATGGCTTGTGGTGGCTGCACAGCGAGCAGACCGTCAAGCGCCCGGGCCTGGCGTTCGTCACCCCGGACAAACCCATCCGTTACCTGGGCCAACCCTTGAGCGGTCTGTTCTGCCTCGCCAGCCTTGGCGAGGCCCACCAGGCCTTGCTGGAACGGCTCTGCGCCTTGCTGATCGAAGGCCGTGGCCACGAACTGGGCCGCGCCACCAGCAGCCGCAAGGTGCTGGAAGTGCTCGGCGGCGAATTGCCCGCCGACTGGCCCAGCGCGCGCATCGGCCTGGCCAATGCCCATGGTCTGCATGCGCGTCCGGCGAAGATCCTCGCCCAGTTGGCGAAAAGTTTCGAAGGCGAAATCCGCGTACGTATCGTCGACGGCCAGGACAGCGCCGTGTCGGTCAAGAGCTTGAGCAAGCTGTTGAGCCTGGGCGCCCGTCGCGGCCAGGTCCTGGAATTCATCGCCGAGCCGAGCATTGCCGCCGATGCGTTGCCGGCACTGTTGGCGGCCATTGAAGAAGGCCTTGGCGAAGAAGTTGAACCACTGCCGCCACCGAGTGCGCCACGGGAAACCGTGATGGCGGAAGTTGCGACCGTCATGCTGGCGCCCGAATCCGGCAGCCTGATCCAGGCCGTCGCCGCCGCCCCGGGCATCGCCATCGGCCCGGCGCATATCCAGGTCTTGCAGGCCATTGACTATCCACTGCGCGGTGAGTCGGCAGCCATCGAGCGCGAGCGCCTGCAGAACGCCTTGAACCAGGTGCGCCAGGACATCCAAGGCCTGATCGAGCGCGCCAAGGCCAAGGCCATCCGCGAGATCTTCATCACCCATCAGGAAATGCTCGACGACCCGGAGCTGAGCGACGAAGTCGACACCCGCTTGAAGCTGGGCGAGAGTGCGCAGGCAGCGTGGATGGGCGTGATCGAAGCCGCCGCGAAAGAGCAGGAAGCCTTGCAGGATGCCTTGCTGGCCGAACGCGCCGCCGATCTGCGAGACGTCGGCCGTCGAGTGCTGGCGCAACTGTGTGGCGTCGAAACCCCGAACGAACCCGAGCAACCCTACATCCTGGTGATGGACGAAGTCGGCCCGTCCGACGTGGCTCGCCTGGACCCGGCCCGTGTGGCAGGGATTCTCACTGCCCGTGGCGGTGCCACCGCCCACAGCGCCATCGTCGCCCGCGCCCTGGGCATTCCGGCGCTGGTGGGCGCCGGTGCGGCGGTGTTGCTGCTGGCACCGGGCACCTCGTTGCTGCTGGACGGCCAGCGCGGCCGCCTGCACGTAGACCCTGACGCCACCACGTTGCAGCGCGCCAAGGAAGAGCGCGACACCCGCGAACAGCGCCTCAAGGTCGCCGCGCAGCAACGTCACGAACCGGCAGTGACCCGTGACGGGCATGCCGTGGAAGTGTTTGCCAACATTGGCGAAAGCGCCGGTGTCGCCAGTGCGGTGGAGCAGGGCGCCGAAGGCATTGGCCTGTTGCGCACCGAACTGATTTTCATGGCCCACAACCAAGCGCCGGACGAAGCGACCCAGGAAGCCGAATACCGCAAGGTGCTCGATGGCCTGGCCGGTCGGCCGCTGGTGGTGCGTACGCTGGATGTGGGCGGCGACAAGCCGTTACCGTACTGGCCGATCGCGAAAGAAGAAAACCCGTTCCTCGGCGTACGTGGCATCCGCCTGACCTTGCAACGTCCGCAGGTGATGGAAGCGCAACTGCGGGCCTTGTTGCGCTCGGCGGACAGCCGTCCGCTGCGGATCATGTTCCCGATGGTGGGCAGCGTCGATGAGTGGCGCCAGGCCCGGGCCATGACCGAGCGCCTGCGCCTGGAAATCCCGGTGGCGGACCTGCAACTGGGGATCATGATCGAAATCCCGTCCGCCGCGTTGCTGGCGCCGGTGCTGGCCAAGGAAGTCGACTTCTTCAGCGTCGGCACCAACGACCTGACGCAATACACCCTGGCCATCGACCGTGGTCACCCGACCCTCTCGGCCCAGGCCGATGGCTTGCATCCGGCCGTGCTGCAACTGATCGACATCACCGTGCGTGCCGCCCATGCTCATGGCAAGTGGGTCGGTGTGTGTGGCGAACTGGCGGCCGATCCGCTGGCGGTGCCGGTGCTGGTAGGCCTGGGCGTGGACGAACTGAGCGTTTCGGCCCGCAGCATTGCCGAGGTCAAGGCGCGGGTCCGCGAGTTGAGCCTGGCGCAAGTACAAACCCTGGCCCAAGCGGCCTTGGCCGTGGGCAGCGCCGATGACGTGCGCGCATTAGTGGAGGCGCTGTAATGGCGAAGATTCTTACCCTGACCCTCAACCCGGCGCTCGACCTCACGGTAGAGTTGGTGCGCCTGGAACCGGGCCAGGTCAACCGCAGCGACGGCATGCACGCCCACGCCGCCGGCAAGGGCGTGAACGTGGCCCAGGTGTTGGCCGATCTCGGCCATACGCTGACGGTCAGTGGCTTTCTGGGCGAAGACAATGCCCAGGTGTTCGAGACGCTGTTCGCCCAGCGGGGTTTTGTCGACGCCTTTATCCGCGTCCCCGGCGAAACCCGCAGCAACATCAAGCTGGCCGAGCAGGACGGGCGCATCACTGACCTCAACGGGCCGGGCCCGGTGGTCGACGCCGCCGCACAGCAGGCCTTGTTGGCGCGACTGGAGCAAATCGCCCCCGGCCATGACGTGGTCGTGGTGGCGGGCAGCTTGCCCCGGGGCGTCAGCCCGCAGTGGTTGCAGGCATTGATCACCCGCTTGAAGACACTCGGCCTGAACGTGGCCCTCGACACCAGTGGCGAAGCCTTGCGCGTTGCCCTGGCGGCGGGGCCGTGGCTGATCAAGCCGAACACCGAGGAACTGGCCGATGCGCTGGGTTGCGAGGTGGTGAGCGAAGTGGCCCAGGCACAAGCGGCTCAGCGCCTGCATGCCCAGGGTGTCGAGCATGTGGTGATTTCCCACGGTGCCGATGGCGTGAACTGGTTCAGTGTCGGTGCGGCGCTGCATGCCTCGCCACCCAAGGTCAGTGTCGCCAGTACCGTGGGTGCCGGGGATTCGCTGCTGGCGGGCATGCTCCACGGCCTGCTCAGTGCCGACACGCCGGAGCAGACGCTGCGCACCGCCACGGCCATCGCCGCCATGGCGGTCACGCAGATCGGTTTTGGCATCCACGACACCGCGTTGCTGGCGTCGCTTGAACAGGGCGTGCGCGTGCGCCCCCTGACAGAACAATAAGAGGGTTCGCAAGAATGAAACTAGCCATTGTGACGGCCTGCCCGAACGGCATGGTTACCAGTGTGTTGTGCGCCCGCCTGCTGGACGCCGCGGCGCAGCGCCAGGGTTGGAGCACCAGCGTCGAGGTCCATGACGCGGCCCATCCGGAACGCCAGTTGTCGGCCGCGACACTCGAAGCGGCCGAGTGGGTGTTGCTGGTCGCCAGCGGCCCGGTGGACCTGTCGCGGTTTGTTGGTAAGCGGGTGTTCCGCAGCACACCGGCCCTGGCTCTTCAGGACGTTGATGCGGTGCTGCGTCGCGGCGCCGAAGAGGCTGAGGTTCTGGGCGAGGCCGACGTATTCGCGCAAGAACCGGCGACTTCGACCGAGCGCGCTCCACGCCTGGTTGCGATCACGGCTTGTCCGACCGGCGTCGCCCACACTTTCATGGCTGCCGAAGCCTTGCAGCAGGCGGCGGCGCGCTTGGGTTACGACCTGAAGATCGAAACCCAAGGCTCGGTGGGCGCGCGCAATCCGTTGAGCCCCGAGGCAATCGCCGAGGCCGATGTGGTACTGCTGGCGACTGATATCGAAGTCGCCACCGAACGTTTTGCCGGCAAGAAAATTTATCGTTGTGGCACCGGCATTGCCTTGAAACAGGCCGAGGCCACGCTGAAAAAAGCCTTGGCTGAAGGGCGGCAGGAAAGCGCGGCGAGTGGTGCCGCCTCGGGGCCGGCGAAAGCGGAAAAAAGCGGTGCCTATAAGCACCTGCTGACGGGCGTATCGTTCATGCTGCCGATGGTGGTGGCCGGTGGTTTGATGATCGCTTTGTCGTTCGTGTTCGGCATCGAGGCCTTCAAGGAGCCTGGAACCCTGGCGGCCGCGCTGATGCAGATTGGCGGCGAAACCGCGTTCAAATTGATGGTGCCGCTGCTGGCCGGCTACATCGCCTACTCCATCGCCGACCGGCCAGGCCTGGCGCCAGGCATGATCGGCGGGTTGCTGGCGAGCACTCTGGGTGCTGGCTTCATTGGCGGGATCATCGCCGGTTTTCTCGCCGGCTACGCGGCCAAGGCGATCAACCGCTACGCGCGTTTGCCCCAAAGCCTGGAAGCGCTCAAGCCGATCCTGATCATTCCGCTGCTGGCGAGCCTGTTCACCGGCCTGGTGATGATCTACATCGTCGGCAAGCCGGTGGCGGGCATGCTCGACGCCCTGACCCACTTCCTCGACAGCATGGGCACCACCAATGCGATTCTGTTGGGTGTGTTGCTGGGGGCGATGATGTGCGTCGACCTCGGCGGACCGATCAACAAGGCTGCCTACGCGTTTTCGGTGGGGCTGCTGGCTTCGCAGAGTTATGCGCCGATGGCCGCGGCCATGGCCGCCGGCATGGTGCCGCCCATTGGCCTGGGCATCGCCACGTTCATCGCCCGACGCAAATTTGCCCAGACCGAGCGCGAGGCCGGTAAAGCGGCGCTGGTGCTGGGGCTGTGCTTCATTTCCGAAGGCGCGATCCCGTTCGCGGCCAAGGATCCGCTACGGGTGATCCCGGCCAGCATTGCCGGCGGCGCGCTGACCGGTGCGCTGTCGATGTACTTCGGCTGCAAGCTCATGGCCCCCCACGGCGGCCTGTTCGTGATGCTGATCCCCAACGCCATCAACCATGCGTTGTTGTACCTGCTGGCGATCGTGGCGGGGAGCCTGCTGACGGGGGTGGCGTATGCGCTGCTCAAGCGGCCTGAGGTGGTGGAGATGGCGTTGGAGCCGGCGAAGGCCTGATTTAAGTCACACCACCCTACCTGTGGGAGCGAGCTTGCTCGCGATAGCGGAGTGTCAGACCACATTTTTGTCGGCTGATACACCGCTATCGCGAGCAAGCCCGCTCCCACAGTGGTTTTGGGTAGTCATAAAATTTCTGTCACAGCCACTTCACAGAGCCATGCTTAAGTTTCCCTATTTGGGGAGAACACCATGAGCGAATTCGACCTGGGCCGTCGTCGTGTGATGCAAGCCGTGGGGGCGGGGTTGTTGTTGCCGGGGCTGGCGCCGGCGGTGATCGCTTCGGTCAAGGATCGTCCGCTGCTCACCGACGGTGTGCAGTCCGGCGACTTGCAGGGCGACCGGGCGATGATCTGGAGCCGCAGCGACCGTCCGGCGCGGATGGTGGTGGAGTGGGACACCCGCAGCAAATTCAGCAATCCGCGGCGTGTCGTTTCGCCCATGGCCGACGCCCGCAGTGATTTCACCGCCCGGGTCGAACTCACCGGGCTGCCCCGCGACCAGGCGATTTTCTACCGTGTGCATTTTGAAGACGCCCAGAGCGGCGTTGCCAGCGAACCCTGGCTCGGCCACCTGCGCAGCGTGCCGCAGTTCAAGCGCAACATCCGTTTCGTCTGGAGCGGCGACACCGTCGGCCAGGGCTTCGGGATCAACCCGGACATCGGCGGCATGCGCATCTACGAAGCCATGCGCCTGCGCCTGCCGGATTTCTTTATCCACAGCGGCGACACTATCTACGCCGACGGCCCGGTGCCGGCGCAAATCACCGCCGAGGGTGGGCGCATCTGGCGCAACCTCACCACCGACGCCAAGAGCAAGGTCGCCGAGACGCTGGATGAGTATCGCGGCAACTATCGCTACAACCTGATGGACGAAAACGTACGCCGTTTCAATGCCGAGGTGCCGCAGATCTGGCAGTGGGACGACCATGAGGTGGTCAACAACTGGTCGCCGGGCAAGCAACTGGACGAGCGCTACCAGACCAAGGATATCCACAGCCTGGTGGGGCGTGCGCGCCAGGCCTGGCTGGAATACGCGCCGATGCGCCGGCAGAAGGCCGACGGCGGTGGACGGATCTACCGCAAGCTCGGTTACGGGCCGCTGCTGGATGTGTTCGTGCTGGACATGCGCAGTTACCGCGAAGCCAACGACGCCAACCTCGGCGTGGCCAAACCGTTCCTGGGGCGTGAGCAATTGAATTGGCTCAAGCGCGAATTGAAGCAATCCCGTGCCCAGTGGAAAGTCATTGCCGCCGACATGCCCATCGGCCTCGGTGTGCCGGATGGTGAGGTCAGCCCCGGCGTGCCGCGTTGGGAAGCGGTCGCCAACGGTGACCCGGGCCCGGCCCAGGGGCGTGAACTGGAGATCGCCGAACTGCTGGGTTACCTGCGCAAACATCAGGTGCGCAACTACGTCTGGCTCACCGCGGACGTGCACTATTGCGCCGCCCATCACTACCACCCCGAACAGGCCGCCTTCCAGGATTTCGAACCGTTCTGGGAGTTCGTCGCCGGGCCGTTGAACGCCGGCAGCTTCGGGCCCAATGCCCTGGACAAGACCTTCGGCCCGGAAGTGGTGTTCCAGAAAGCTCCTCCGGCCCAGAACACCTCGCCGTTTGCCGGGTATCAGTTTTTTGGCGAGGTGAACATCGATGGGCCGAGCGGGGAGATGAGTGTGGTGTTGCGGGACCTGGAAGGTGTGGCGGTGTTCGAGAAGAAGTTACAGCCGGTTTGACTGTCAGTCGCGCCAGGAGCCTCTGTGGGAAAAGCCTCTGTGGGAGCAAAGCTTGCTCGCGATAACGGTATATCTGTCAATAAATGGCTGACTGAAAGTCCGCTATCGCGAGCAAGCTTTGCTCCCACAAGGGGTACTTAAAATGGGTGTCTGTCAGTAGACATCCCGCCGATACCGCCCCTGCTCGATCAGTCGCTCCACTTCCTCGCGCCCCAGCACGTTGTTGAGCACGTGGTCCACCCCGGATGCCATGCCCTGCAGGCTGCCACAGACGTAGATCACCGCGCCGTCGGCCAGCCATTGCTTGAGCAGCGCGGCCGATTCCAGCAGGCGGTCCTGGACGTAGACTTTCTGCTTCTGATCCCGAGAGAAAGCCAGGTCCAGGCGTTCCAGGTCGCCGGAGGTCACCCATTCCTGCAGCTCATCGCGGCAGTGGAAGTCGTGTTCGCGGTTGCGTTCGCCAAACAGCAGCCAGTTGCGCTGCATACCCTCGGTGACGCGCGCCTTGAGTAGGCTGCGCAGGCCCGCCAGGCCGGTGCCATTGCCCAGCAGGATCATCGGCACGCCCTGGGGCGGCAGGTGGAAGCTGCTGTTGCGGCGCAGCCGCAGGCTGATGGCGCTGCCCAGCGGTGCGTGTTCGGTCAGCCAGCCGGAACCCACGCCCAGGCTGCCGTCGGCGTGACGTTCCTGACGCACGATCAGCTCCAGCACGCCGTCGGCCGGGATCGAGGCGATGGAGTATTCGCGGATCGCCAGCGGTGCCAGCGCATCCACCAGTGCCTGGGCATGCAGGCCGACCAGATGGGCGCGGTTTTCCGGCAACTGGCGGGTCGCCAGGGCCTGGTCGAGGCTCTGGGGCAGGCCGTCGACTTGCACGCGCGCCTGGCCGGAGAGGCCGAGGCCATCGAGGAAATGTTCGATGACCCACAGGTCATTGCGCGGCAGGATTTCCACCAGGTCACCGGCCAGCCAACTGCTCGGCCCGGGGGCGCTGAGGCCGAGCAGGTACACGCCCGAGCCGCTGCTGTCGGGGTTGAGCAGGGTGCGTTGGCTCAGTGTCCAGTTTTCGAAGCGGGGCGCCTGCCAGGTCTCTGCGGGCGTCTGACCGGTCAGTTCGGCCAGTTGTTGTTGCCAGTGACGCAAGGCGTAAGGATCGCCGCTGTCGACTTCCACCGGCGCGAACAGGGTCTTGCCGCCGTGTTCCGCCAGCCAGGCGTGCAGACGCCGGGCGAAGCCGCAGAAGTGTTCATATTGCCGATCGCCCAGGCCCAGCACCGAATACTGCAAGCGCTCCAGGCTCAAGGCCTGGCCCAGCACCTTGCGTTCGAAGCCACGGGCACTGTCCGGTCCTTCGCCGTCGCCAAAGGTGCTGACGACAAACAGCGCGTGGGTGGCGTTGTTCAGGTCTTGCTCGCGAACACCGGCCAATGGCTGGACGTTCACGGGCAAGCCGGCGGCCTGGAGTTGGCCGGCGGTCTGCCAGGCCAGTCGCTCGGCGAAACCGCTTTGGCTGGCGAAGCCGATCAGCCAAGCCGGCGCATTGGTCGGGTTGGCACTCAGGGCCTGGCGGGCGTTTCTGGCGTGGCGTTTCTTGCGACGACGGTCCAGGTACAGCAACCAGCCGGTGATGAAGAACAGCGGCATGGTCAGCGCGGCGACGGTCACCAGGATCCGCCCGACCAGGCCGAAGTAGCTGCCAATATGCAGGGCATAGACACTGGTCAGCAACTGCGCCTTGAGGCTCTTGTCGCTGTAGCGGCTGTGCCGACTGATGACGCCGGTGGCCGGGTCGAGAGTGAGCTGGTTCAGCGCCCGGTCGTGGGGTGCGTTGTTCAGCAGGTAGAATACGGTCGCCGGCTGCCCGGCCACGGGCGGCATGCGCACGTTATAGGCGGACAGGCCCGGGCCGGCGGCGCTGTAGATGCTGCTCCACATGGCCCGGTAATCGGCCACGGGCAGTGGGCCGCTCGGCGCCGGGCCGCGATTGCGCACCCGTTCCTCTTTCGGCGAATCGGAGAGCAGGCGGGTCACGCCTTTGTTGTACCACTCGTAGGACCAGGTCAGCCCGGTCAGTGCCGCCAGCAGATAAAACACCAGGCACCAGGTGCCCGCCACCGAGTGCAGGTCCCAATTGAAGCTGCGGCCTTTCTTCCGCCAGTCGAGGGTCAGCCACGCGCGCCAGCTTTTCCATTGGCGCGGCCAACGCAGGTACAGCCCGGACAGGCAGAAGAACACCAGGATCAACGTACAGGCCCCAGTGATTTGCCGGCCCACGTCATCCAGGGTCAGGACGCGGTGCAGCCTGAGCATCAGGCCGAAGAAATCCTGGCCGGTCACCTCACCCATGAACTGTGCGGTAAAGGGGTTGAAATAGCGCATGGCGCCACGTTTTTCCCCAGGAGGCGCCGCGAAAATCACCCGCGCGGCGTTGCCGCTGTCGGTCTCGACCCAGAGCATGGCGACGGTCTTGCCGGAAGCGGCTTCGATCTGCTCCACCAGCTCGGCGGGCGGCAAAACGCCGGCCGGTTGCTTCTCGACCGTCAGCACCTGCGGGTTCAAGGCCCGCAGAATTTCATCCTGAAACGACACCACCGCCCCGGTAACGCCCATCAACGCCAGGACCAGCCCGGCACTGATGCCGAAAAACCAGTGCAACTGGAACAGGGTTTTCTTCAACACGTCGCCCGCCTTGTTCATCTAATACTGTTCATCACGGTGCGCATTATGCCGTGTGTTATCGAGAAGCATTCATAAACACACCGAAAAGCCCCGATCATTTGCATGAACGGGCAGGCGACGAATCCTGTGGGAGCGAGCTTGCTCGCGAAGAGGCCATCACATCCAACATCTTCGCCGACTGGGACACCGCCTTCGCGAGCAAGCCCGCTCCCACATTGGAACTGCGGCAGACCCCAAATTCGTGTGCACCCAGAGTCCCTTTGTGGGAGCGAGCTTGCTCGCGATGAGGCCGGCACATCCAACATCTTCATTGACTGAGCCACCGCTATCGCGAGCAAGCTTTGCTCCCACAGATCCGATGGGTGTACGACCGGGAGAGCCAGGTCGGCTGTCAGGCCGCCTCGCGAGCAAGCTTTGCTCCTACAGATCTGATGGGTGTACGACCGGGAGAGCCGCGCTGGGCCATGGATGGCCCTTCGCGGCGGGCCCACGGAGCAATGCCGGAGTGAGGGCACACCGAGCCTAGGCGAGGTGCCGAGTGGTGGGGCAGAAGCGCTTTGGTTACTTTCGCGCTTTTCGAAAGTGACCCGCCGTAAGGGCGGAACCATAAGCCGCCGTTACCGAAATAACGGATATACACACCAACCGCACGGCAAAATAACCCTCTCAAAAACCCCAAAAAAAACGGCGCTTTCCATTTCTGAAAAAAGCGCCGTTTTTATTACGCAACAGAACTACAAAGGTTCAAGCCCCAAGCGCATCACACGTAAAACGATTTCAGCGGCGGAAAGCCATTGAACTCCACCGCGCTATAGCTAGTGGTATAAGCCCCAGTCGACAACCAGTACAGCCGATCCCCAATAGCCAGGTTCAACGGCAAGCCGTACTTGTAGTTCTCATACATGATGTCAGCGCTATCGCAGGTCGGCCCGGCGATGACCACTTCTTCCATCTCACCTTTCTTCTCGGTCCAGATCGGAAACTTGATGGCTTCGTCCATGGTTTCGATCAGGCCGGAAAACTTGCCCACATCCGTGTACACCCAACGCTCGACAGCGGTACGGGACTTACGCGCCACCAACACCACTTCGCTGACCAGGATACCGGCGTTGGCGATCAACGAACGGCCCGGCTCCAGGATGATTTCCGGCAGGTCGTCACCGAAGTCTTCCTTGAGGAAACGGATGATTTCCTCGGCGTAGGTCTCCAGGCTGTTGGTGCGGGTGATGTAGTTGGCCGGGAAGCCACCGCCCATGTTGATCAACTGCAGAACGATGCCATCCTCTTCTTTCAGGCGTTCGAAGATCACCTTGACCTTGGCGATGGCGGCGTCCCAGACGCTGATGTCGCGCTGTTGCGAGCCGACGTGGAACGAAATGCCGTACGGCACCAGGCCCAGGTCGCGAGCCAGGATCAGCAGGTCCATGGCCATGTCGGTCTGGCAGCCGAACTTGCGCGACAACGGCCAGTCAGCGGTGGTCGAGCCTTCGGTGAGGATCCGCACATAGACTTTCGAGCCCGGCGCGGCCTTGGCGATGTTGCGCAGGTCGGCTTCGGAGTCGGTGGCATACAGGCGCACGCCCTTCTCGTAGAAGTAGCGAATGTCGCGGGATTTCTTGATGGTGTTGCCGTAGCTGATCTGCTCCGGGCCCACGCCACGGCTCATGACCTTGTCCAGCTCATAGATCGAGGCGATGTCGAAGTTCGAGCCTTTTTCCTTGAGCAGGTCGATGATTTCCACCGCCGGGTTGGCCTTGACGGCGTAGTAGACCTTGGCGAATTCGAAACCGGCGCGCAGGTCGTCATAGGCCTGGGAGATCATCGCGGTGTCGATCACCACGAACGGGGTTTCCTGCTTGTCGGCGAACGCTTTCATTTTCTGGAAGGTTTCGCGCGCGAAATAATCTTCGACCTGGATCGACATACTTGGGACTCCTACTGGCAAACATCAGGATCAATGGGTGTGAAGGCTAGCAGCCTTCGTGAACGTCCTCCGTATCCCCACTTTGGTTCGCCTACTTCCCAAGGCATGTCGCCGAAAGCAAAAAGGCCATGGGATGCGTGATTCCCTTGGCCTTGCTGTCTCGTCGTCAGTACTTGAGCCGGATGGATCGTTTCCAGCATGGACGTTCGGCGCGAACTTTAGGGCGTGAGGGGCCTGAGATCAACTAAAAATGTCGCGTTTTTGCACACATCCGTCGTGCGGCCCGCGACAGCTCATGATGTAACCGACCTGCGTGACAGATTGATGTTCCCGTTGAAGTTGTTTTTGAGGTGTTTCAGGGGTATTTGTGCAGCCCCATTCGCGAGCAAGCCCGCTCCCACACTGGGCTGTGTTCAAGCACAAATTGCCGGTCGATGCAGATCTAATGTGGGAGCGGGCTTGCTCGCGAAGGCGTCAGTCAGGCCAACGCTGTCTCGGCCGGCGAGACAATGCTGGTCTTACCCCCACGGGACTTACCGGAACTCAGGTACTCGGCGATCGACTCCTGGGTCACCTCACCGAGGAACACCCGTTCGGCATCCAGCACCGGCAGCCACGAACGGTTGAACTCGTACATGCGCGACAGCAGGATCCGCAGGTGTTCGTCGTAGGCGGCAGTGGCGTTGAATTCGCGCAGGTATTGGTCGCACGTGCCGGTCTGGCGATGCAGGTCGCGACGGCGTACATAGCCCAGGGCCTTGTTCTCGGCACAGGTGACCACCACGTAGCGCCGGTCATGCTCGTCCATCAACTCCAGCGCCTCACTCACCGGCGTTTCGGGGCTGACCGACGGGGCGTTGTCGGCGGCGTCTTCGGCCTTGACCAGCAACAGGCGCTTGAGCGTGCTGTCCTGGCCGACGAAGTTGCTGACGAACTCGTCGGCCGGATGCGCCAGCAACGTGTCCGGGTGATCGCACTGGACCAGCTTGCCGGCGCGGAAGATCGCGATCTTGTCCCCCAGCTTGATGGCCTCGTCGATGTCGTGGCTGACCATGATCACGGTCTTGTTCAGCGCCCGCTGCATTTCGAAGAACTCGTTCTGGATCATCTCGCGGTTGATCGGGTCGACCGCGCCGAAAGGTTCGTCCATCAGCAACAGCGGTGCATCGGCCGCCAAGGCCCGGATCACGCCGATCCGCTGCTGCTGGCCGCCCGACAGTTCACGGGGGTAGCGATGCAGGTACTGCTTGGGTTCGAGCTTGATCATGCTCATCAATTCGCGGGCGCGGTCGTGGCATTTCTGCTTGTCCCAGCCGAGCAGGCGCGGGACGACGGTGATGTTTTCCTCGATGGTCATGTTCGGGAACAGGCCGATCTGCTGGATCACGTAGCCGATGTTACGGCGCAGGGTCACTTCGTCCAGGCCGGTGGTGTCTTCGCCGTTGATCAACACCTTGCCCGAGGTGGGTGGGATCAGCCGGTTAATCATCTTCAGCGTGGTGCTTTTGCCACAGCCCGACGGCCCGAGGAACACGCAGATCTCGCCTTCGTTGACGGTCAGGTTCACCGAGTCCACGGCCTTGACGTCTTTGCCGTTGCTCTTGAAGGTTTTGCTGAGGTTTTGAAGTTCGATCATTTGAGAAGTCCTTTAGGAGTCAGCGAGCGTTGCAGCCATTGCAGAAGCAGGTCGGCGAAGATGGCCAGGAGACTGACCAGCACGGCGCCGACGATCAGCATCGACATGTCGCTGCGGCTGATGGAAGCGAGGATGAGCACGCCCAGGCCACCGGCGCCGATGGTGGCGGCGATGGTCATGACGCCGATGTTCATGACCACGGCGGTGCGTACGCCGGCCAGGATCACCGGCACGGCGATGGGCAGTTCAACCATGCGCAGGCGCTGGGCGAAGGTCATGCCGATGCCGCGGGCGGCTTCACGGATGCCTGGTTCGACGCCGGTCAAGGCCAGGTAGGTGTTGCGCATGATCGGCAGCAGGGAATAGAGAAACACCGCGGTGATCGCCGGCATTGGCCCCAGGCCCTGGCCGAACTTGGAATAGAACGGCAGCAGCAGGCCGAACAGGGCAATCGACGGAATTGTCAGCAGCACCGTGGCGCTGGCCTGCAAGGGGCCGGCGAGCGCCGGGAAGCGGGTCATGAAAATGCCCAGCGGCACACCGACGATAATCGCCAGGGTCACGGCGATGCCCACCAGGGTGATGTGCTGCCAGGTCAGGTGCAGCACCAGCGGCCAGTCCAGATGGGAAAAGGCGTCAAGAAAATCCATGGCTTTTCCTCCAGGTCATTGGGTTGAGAGCAGCGAATGTTGGCGCAGGAAATCGGCGGCAACGGCGGAGGGGCTTTCATGATCGACGTCCACGCGGGCGTTGAGCTGGCGCATGGTTGCGTCGTCGAACAGTTCGGTCAGGGGCTTGAGCTGCGCGGCCAGTTGTGGGTGCGCGTCGAGGAACACCTGGCGTACTACCGGCGCGGCGGTGTAATCGGGGAAGTAATGCTTGTCGTCTTCCAGCAACTTCAGTTTGAAGGCGTTAAGCCGGCCGTCGGTGGTGTAGACCAGGCCGGCGAACACCTGACTGTTGCGCAGGGCGGTGTAGACCAGGCCTGCGTCCATCTGCCGGATATTCTTGCGGGTGAGGTTCATGCCGTACTGCTCGACCATGCCCGCCAGGCCGTCGGAACGGTTGGCGAACTCGGTGTCCAGGGCCACCAGATGATTGTCATCGGCTTCGGCTTGCAACACCGTGTTCAATTGGCTGATGGTGTTGATTTGCGGATATTTCTGCGCAACCTTTTCCGGCAGGGCCAGGGCGAAGGTGTTGCTGAATTTCGACGGTGCGAGCCAGACCAGGCCTTTTTTGGCGTCGAGTTCTTTCACCCGGGCGTAGGACTGGGCGCTGTCGAGTTTTTCCGTGACATGGTTGTAGGACACCAGCGACACGCCGGTGTATTCCCACAGCATGTCCAATTGCCCGGTCTCATGGGCACTGCGGGCCAGGGTGCTGCCCAGGCCGCCGGTGATTTGCGCGTCATAACCTTTATCGCGCAGGTATTGCGCGGTGATTTCCGCCAGCAGCGTCTGTTCGGTGAACACTCGGGCGCCGAGGCGGATCAGCGGTTTTTCAGCCGCTTGGGCGAACCCTGCGAACAGCAGGACACAGCCCAATATCAAGCTCAACTTCTTCATAAACGATTTCCTTTATCCAGCCGGGCTTATGACGGTCGCAGACCGCGTTCCAGCCAGAGACGGCTGGCCAGTGTCACCAGGCCGTCGAGCAGCAGTGCCAAGAGGGCGGTGCAGGCCGCGCCGAGCAGCAGCTGCGGCTGGTTGTTCAAGGCGATGCCGGGGAAGATCAGGCTGCCGAGGCTGTTGGCGCCAATCAGGAACGCCAGGGGCGCGGTGCCGACGTTGATCGCCAGGGCTACGCGCACGCCGCCGACGATGATCGGCACGGCGTTGGGCAATTCGACTTTCCACAGCACCTGGCGCGGGGTCATGCCGATGCCGACGGCGGCTTCCTTGAGGGAGCCCTGGACATTCTTCAGGCCTTCATAGGTGTTGCGCACGATGGGCAGCAGCGAGGCGAGGAACAGGGCGAAGATGGCGGGCCCGCTGCCGATGCCCAGGATACCCAGGGCGATGGCCAGCACGGCCAGGGGCGGTACGGTGTTACCGATGTTGAACACTTGCATGAAGCGTTCGGCGCGCCCGACCAGGCTGGGGCGACTCAGGGCGATGCCGGCGGGGATGCCAACAATCAGGGCCGCCAGCATGGAGGCCAGTACAAGCATCAGGTGCGCTTGCAGGTAAAACAACAGATCGTCGCGGTAATGTTGGATCGTATCGATGCCGATCCAGTGGACCAACAGGGCCAGGAGGGCGACGACGACCGCACCTCCGATAAGCCCTTTGCCATAGCGGATAGCCACAGGCGGACTCCTTTTTGTTTCAGTCGGCGCACGCAGTCCCGTGTGGCAGGCCATTGCTGGCTGTCGGGACAAGACGTTCGCGAGAAGCAGCTCTTTTCGATGCCGGTAAAACGGCAGATAAATCGAGCCATGAGCGCAGCCTCGTCAGGCTAACTTGCTGATTTTTCAGACCCTGACGAATAGCCGTAACAGGGTGGTGGACGCCTCCACGCGGCGAAAGGTTCCCATGCTGGGCAATATCTGGCCACCCTTGATGTGCTCAACGGTTCGGTTCCTGGTTCAAGTTGAGCTATAATCGCCGCCCTTTTTTGAATCACCTGCCAGGCGATTTCCCATGACCAAACAGGCCGCCGAAGTCGCGAAACGCCGCACTTTCGCCATTATTTCCCACCCCGATGCCGGTAAGACCACCATCACCGAAAAGCTCTTGCTGATGGGCAAGGCGATTGCGGTCGCTGGCACGGTGAAATCTCGCAAGTCCGACCGCCATGCCACCTCCGACTGGATGGAAATGGAAAAACAACGGGGTATTTCCATTACCACGTCGGTCATGCAATTCCCGTATCGCGATCACATGATCAACCTGCTCGACACCCCGGGCCACGAAGACTTCTCCGAAGACACCTACCGCACCCTGACCGCGGTGGACTCGGCCTTGATGGTCCTCGACGGCGGTAAAGGCGTCGAGCCACGGACCATCGCGCTGATGGATGTCTGCCGTCTGCGGGACACGCCGATCGTCAGCTTCATCAACAAACTCGACCGCGACATCCGTGACCCGATCGAACTGCTCGACGAGATCGAAGCGGTCCTGAAGATCAAGGCGGCGCCGATCACCTGGCCGATCGGTTGCTACCGCGACTTCAAGGGCGTGTACCACCTGGCCGACGACTACATCATCGTCTACACCGCCGGTCACGGGCACGAGCGCACCGAAGTCAAGATCATCGAGAAGCTCGACTCCGACGAGGCCCGCGCGCATCTGGGCGACGAGTACGATCGTTTTGTCGAGCAACTGGAACTGGTACAGGGCGCCTGCCACGAGTTCAACCAACAGGAATTCCTCGACGGCCAACTGACCCCGGTGTTCTTCGGGACCGCGTTGGGCAACTTCGGTGTCGACCATGTGCTCGACGCCGTGGTCGATTGGGCCCCGCGCCCACTGCCACGTGTCGCCAACGAGCGCACCGTGGAACCGGTGGAAGAGAAGTTCGCAGGCTTCGTGTTCAAGATCCAGGCGAACATGGACCCCAAGCACCGCGACCGCATCGCCTTCATGCGCATCTGCTCCGGCAAATACGAAAAAGGCATGAAGATGCGCCACGTGCGCACCGGCAAGGACGTGCGCATCGGCGACGCCTTGACCTTCTTCTCCTCGGAACGCGAACAACTGGAAGAAGCCTTCGCCGGTGACATCATCGGCCTGCACAACCACGGCACCATCCAGATCGGCGACACCTTCACCGAAGGCGAAGCCTTGGGCTTCACTGGTATCCCGCACTTCGCCCCGGAACTGTTCCGCCGCGTCCGCCTGAAGGACCCGCTCAAGTCCAAGCAACTGCGCCAGGGCCTCCAGCAACTGGCCGAAGAGGGCGCCACCCAGGTGTTCTTCCCGGAGCGCAGCAACGACATCATCCTCGGTGCCGTCGGTGTGCTGCAGTTCGACGTCGTCGCCAGCCGCTTGAAAGAGGAATACAAGGTTGAGTGCTCTTATGAGCCGATCACCGTGTACTCCGCCCGCTGGGTCGAATGCGGCGACAAGAAAAAGCTCGAGGAATTTTCCAACAAGGCCGTGGAAAACCTCGCGCTGGATGGCGGCGGTCACCTGACCTACCTGGCGCCCACCCGGGTCAACCTGGCGCTGATGGAAGAGCGCTGGCCGGATGTGAAATTCCGCGCGACGCGTGAGCATCACTAAACGCTGAGCTGCAAATCAAAACCCCCGTTGCGAAAACAGCGGGGGTTTTTTATGGCTTGTCCCATGCCCTGAACATAGATAACTCACTGTGGGAGCGAGCTTGCTCGCGATAGCGGTGGGTCAGATTGCCTGGATGTTGGATGTGCCACCGCCATCGCGAGCAAGCTCGCTCCCACACTGGATCTTCAGTGGGCAAGAAATTTGTGTTTGGCACAGATCCCTCTGTGGGAGCAAAGCTTGCTCGCGATAGCGGCGGGTCAGCTTGCCTGGATGTTAGATGTGCCACCGCCATCGCGAGCAAGCTCGCTCCCACACTGGATCTTCAGTGGGCAAGAAATTTGTGTTTGGCACAGATCCCTCTGTGGGAGCAAAGCTTGCTCGCGATAGCGGCGGGTCAGCTTGCCTGGATGTTGGATGTGCCACCGCCATCGCGGGCAAGCCCGCTCCCACATTGGATCTTCAGCGGGCAAAAAATTTGTGTCCGGCACAGATCCCCTGTGGGAGCGAGCTTGCTCGCGATAGCGGTGGGTCAGCTTGCCTGGATGTTGAATGTGCCACCGCCATCGCGGGCAAGCCCGCTCCCACACTGATCTTCAGTGGGCAAGAAATTTGTGTTCGGCACAGATTCCCTGTGGGAGCGAGCTTGCTCGCGATAGCGGCGGGTCAGCTTGCCTGGATGTTGGATGTGCCACCGCCATCGCGAGCAAGCTCGCTCCCACACTGGATCTTCAGCGGGCAAGAAACTTGTGTTTGGCACAGATCTCTCTGTGGGAGCAAAGCTTGCTTGCGATAGCGGGGAGTGTTGAATGTACTGGTGCCATCGCGGGCAAGCCTTGCTCCCACACGGGCTCCAGGCGTTAGTAGATTTGGAGATAATACTTATTCGAAACCAATCTGTCGGGCAGGGGCATTTCTGGTGGTTCGACAGCGTCTTATCTGGTGAACCGGCCTGTTCAGAACTAGATTTTCTTGAGCGCCGTCAGGCCCCGGCTTTATCCGGAAAAGAAGGAATTGGCTATGAATAAGCTGCTACGCATGATGTTTTTGCTGAAGGTGTTGGTGATGCTGTCCCTGGGGTCTACGGCTGTGTGGGCGGAATGCGATGAGCATGAGAAGCACGCGGCGAGCGGACAGGTGGCCCAGGGTGAGTTGATGCTGGCCGCGACTGAAGAACAGCAGCCTGGCGATCAAGACAATGACGACTCGACGATTGATGATGATCCCGATGCCGACGATGAAGGTGATAGCCAGACTTAGATTTCAGGTAAAAGAAAACCCCTTCCGCCTGATCGATGCTTGATCGGGCTGAAGGGGTTTTTTTTCATCTTCGTTGCATGACTCGTGGCGAGGGAGCTTGCTCCCGCTGGACTGTGCAGCAGGCCCAAAAAAGAGGGTCCGCTGCGCTGCCCAGCGGGAGCAAGCTCCCTCGCCACGGTTTATCGCAAGTGCCGGCTGTTACGCCGCGCCTTCGAGGAATTGCTCCGCGTAGTGACACGCCACCTGCCGGTTATCGAGCAAGCGCAATGCCGGTTCTTCGGTTTTGCAGCGCTCGGTGGCGTACGGGCAGCGCTTGTGGAAGGCGCAGCCGGACGGTGGGTTGAGCGGGTTGGGCAGTTCGCCGACGATTTTGATCTTCGGCTTGTTCGGGTCCGGGTGGATGGTCGGGGTGGCCGACAGCAGCGCCTGGGTGTACGGGTGCAGCGGGCGGCTGTAGATGGACTCGTTGGGGCCCATTTCCACCGGGCGGCCGAGGTACATCACCATCACGTCGTCGGCCACATGCTGCACCACCGCCAGGTTGTGGGAGATGAACACGTAGGCGGTGTTGAATTCCTGCTGCAAGTCCATGAACAGGTTCAGCACCTGAGCCTGGATCGACACATCCAGCGCGGAGGTCGGTTCGTCCGCCACCAGCACCTTGGGTTGCAGCATCATGGCGCGGGCCAGGGCGATGCGTTGGCGCTGGCCGCCGGAGAACATGTGCGGGTAGCGCTGGTAATGCTCGGGACGCAAGCCCACCTGCTTCATCATCGCCTGGACTTTTTCCCGCCGCTCGGTGGCCGACAGGTTGGTGTTGATCAGCAACGGCTCGGCCAGTTGATCACCGATTTTCTGCCGCGGATTAAGGGACGCATAGGGGCTCTGGAACACCATCTGCACGTCCTTGCGCAATTGCTTGCGTTCGGCCTTGTTGGCGCCGGCCACTTCCTGGCCGGCGATTTTCAAGGAGCCGGCGGACGGTTCTTCGATCAGCGTCAGGGCCCGGGCGAGGGTGGATTTGCCGCAACCGGATTCACCGACCACGGCCAGGGTCTTGCCGGCTTCCAGTTCGAACGACACACCGTTGAGGGCGCGCACGGTCGCATGGCCCTTGAACATGCCACGGGACACTTCGTAATGACGGGTCAGGTCACGGGCGGTAAGTACGACGGCCATCACGCCACCTCCTGGTTCAACGGGTAGAAGCAGCGGGCGAGGCTGTTGGATTTCGGATCGAGGGCCGGGCGTTGTTGACGGCAGTTGTCCTGCACGTACGGGCAGCGCGGCGACAGCAGGCAGCCTTGTGGACGGTCGTAGCGACCGGGCACGATGCCCGGCAGAGTCGCCAGGCGCTCGGCGCCCATGCTGTGCTCCGGAATCGCCGCCAGCAGCGCTTCGCTGTACGGGTGGGCCGGAATGTCGAACAGCTGCGGCACCTGGCCCACTTCCACGGCTTGGCCGGCGTACATCACGCACACGCGCTGGGCGGTTTCAGCCACCACGGCCAGGTCGTGGGTGATCAGCACCAGGCCCATGTTTTGCTCTTTTTGCAGGGCCAGCAGCAGGTCCATGATCTGCGCCTGGATGGTCACGTCGAGGGCGGTGGTAGGTTCGTCGGCGATCAACAGTTTCGGCTCGCCGGCAATCGCCATGGCAATCGCCACGCGCTGGCTCATGCCGCCGGACAGTTGATGCGGGTAGGCGTCCATGCGGCTGGCGGCGCCGGGGATCTCGACTTTTTCCAGCAGCTCGATGGCGCGCTTGCGGGCGGCCTTGCCGGACATCTTCAGGTGCAGGCGCAGCACTTCTTCAATCTGGAAACCCACGGTGTAGCTGGGGTTGAGCGCGGTCATCGGGTCCTGGAACACCATCGCCAGGTCCTTGCCGACGATCTGCCGGCGCTGGCGGTTGCTCAGCTTGAGCATGTTCTTGCCGTCGAAGTTCAGCGCATCGGCGGTGACGATGCCGGGATGCTCGATCAGGCCCATCAGCGCCATCATGGTCACGGATTTACCCGACCCCGATTCGCCGACGATTGCCAGGACTTCGCCTTTTTCCACGCTCAGGTCCAGGCCGTCGACCACCGGCACGGCGGTGGCGTCGCCAAAGCGGACATTGAGATTCTTGATTTCTAGCAGTGACATGGGAATCTCCTCAGGCGGCATTCTTGAGTTTCGGGTCCAGCGCATCGCGCAGCCCGTCGCCCATCAGGTTGATTGCCAGCACGCTGAGCAAAATGGTCAAGCCAGGCAGGCTCACGACCCACCAGGCGCGTTCGATGTAGTCGCGGGCCGAGGCCAGCATGGTGCCCCACTCCGGGGTCGGCGGCTGCACGCCAAGGCCGAGGAAGCCCAGGGCGGCGGCGTCGAGGATGGCCGAGGAAAAGCTCAGGGTCGCCTGGACGATCAGCGGTGCCATGCAGTTAGGCAGCACGGTGATGAACATCAGGCGCGGCAGGCCGGCACCGGCCAGGCGCGCGGCGGTCACGTAGTCGCGGTTCAGTTCGCCCATCACGGCGGCGCGGGTCAGGCGCACGTAGGACGGCAGCGACACGATGGCGATGGCGATCACGGTGTTGATCAGGCCTGGGCCGAGGATGGCGACGATCGCCACGGCCAGCAGCAGCGAAGGCAGGGCGAGCATGATGTCCATCAAACGCATGATGGTTGGGCCGAGCAGGCGCGGGAAGAAGCCGGCGAACAGCCCCAGCAGGATGCCCGGGATCAGCGACATCACCACCGACGACAGACCGATCAGCAGCGACAGCCGCGAACCCTGGATCAGGCGCGACAGCAAGTCGCGGCCCAGTTCGTCGGTGCCCAGCAGGAACTGGATCTGCCCGCCTTCAAGCCAGGCCGGCGGCGTCAGCAGGAAGTCGCGGTATTGCTCGCTCGGGTCATGGGGCGCGACCCACGGCGCGAAGATCGCGCAGAACACGATCAGGATCATGAACAGCAGCCCGGCCACGGCGCCCTTGTTGCGGGAAAACGCCTGCCAGAATTCTTTGTACGGGGACGGGTACAGCAGGCTTTGATCGACTGCTACCGCGGTAGTTGGAGTACTCATGGTTTTGATCTCAGCGCTGGTGACGGATGCGTGGGTTGGCAAAGCCGTAGAGGATGTCCACGACGAAGTTGACCAGAATCACCAGGCAGGCGATTAACAGGATGCCGTTCTGCACCACAGGGTAGTCCCGGGCGCCGATGGCTTCGATCAGCCACTTGCCGATGCCCGGCCAGGAGAAGATCGTTTCGGTCAGGACCGCACCGGCCAGCAGCGTGCCGACTTGCAGGCCGACCACGGTCAGTACCGGGATCAGTGCGTTGCGCAGGCCATGCACGAACACCACGCGCGACGGCGACAGGCCCTTGGCGCGGGCGGTACGGATGTAGTCTTCACGCAGCACTTCGAGCATCGAGGAGCGGGTCATGCGGGCGATGACCGCCAGCGGAATGGTGCCCAGCACGATGGCCGGCAGGATCAGGTGATGCAGCGCATCGAGGAACGCGCCCGGCTCGTCGGCCAGCAGCGTGTCGATCAGCATGAAGCCGGTTTTTGGTTCGATGTCGTAGAGCAGGTCGATCCGCCCCGACACCGGCGTCCAGCCCAGGGACACCGAGAAGAACATGATCAGGATCAGGCCCCACCAGAAGATCGGCATCGAATACCCCGCCAGGGAGATGCCCATCACCCCATGGTCGAACAGGGATCCTCGCTTGAGTGCCGCGATCACCCCGGCCAGCAGGCCCAGGATACCGGCGAACAACAGGGCGGCCATGGACAGTTCCAGGGTCGCGGGAAACAGGGAGCTGAACTCGGTCCATACGCTTTCACGGGTACGCAGCGATTCGCCGAGATCGCCGTGGGCCAGTTTGCCGATGTAGTCCAAGTACTGGGCATACAGCGGTTTGTTGAGGCCAAGGCGTTCCATTGCCTGTGCATGCATTTCGGGATCGACCCGACGTTCGCCCATCATCACTTCCACGGGGTCGCCGGGGATCATGCGAATCAACGCGAAGGTCAGCAAGGTGATGCCGAAGAACGTGGGGATCAGTAATCCCAGTCGGCGGGCAATAAAACTAAACATCTTCAGGTGTACCTCATCAGCCGGTTAGGCGTGCCCGGTAGCCCTCGGATAAGGGATACCGGGCGTTTTCTTATCTACTTCACCTGGGTGGTGGCGAAGTTGTTGGTGGTGAGCGGGCTGATCACATAGCCCTCTACGTTGTTGCGCATTGCAGTGAACATCCGGGTGTGGGCCATGCTGATCCACGGTTGGTCCTGGTTGAAAATCACCTGGGCCTGTTCATAGAGCTTGGCGCGCTCCTCGGGGTTCACCGTGGCGCGTGCCTGGTCGATCAGTGTCTGGAATTTCTCGTTGCACCAGCGCGCGTAGTTTTCGCCGTTCTTGGCCGCCTCGCAACTGAGCATAGGCGTCAGGAAGTTATCCGGGTCGCCGTTGTCGCCCGCCCATCCGGCGGACACCATATCGTGTTCGCCGTTTTTCGCGCGCTTGAGCATTTCGCCCCATTCCATCACGCGGATGTCGACTTTGATCCCGACCTTCGCCAGGTCCGCCTGCATCATCTGCGCGCCGAGCATCGGGTTGGGGTTGGTCGGGCCGCCGCCGTTGCGGGTGAACAGGGTGAACACGGTGCCTTCCGGCACGCCGGCTTCCTTGAGCAACTGGCGGGCTTTGTCCAGGTCGGGGGTCGGGTTCTTCAGGTCGTGGTTAAAACCCAGCAGGGTTGGCGGGTACGGGTTGACCGCCACGGTGGCGTTGCCTTTGCCGAACAGCGCGTTGACGTAGGCTTCCTTGTCGAAGGCCAGGTCGACGGCTTTGCGCACCCGCACATCGCTCATGTATTTGTGACTGGTGTTCAGGGCGGTGTAGGAGACAGTCATCGCGTCCAGTTCAGTGACCTTCAGGTTCGGGTCTTTCTTGATGCTGGGGATGTCATCGGGTTTGGGGTACAGCGCGATCTGGCACTCGTTGGTCTTGAGTTTCTGCATGCGCACGTTGTTGTCGGTGGCGATGGCCAATACCAGGGCATCGGCCGGCGGCTTGCCACGGAAGTAGTCCGGGTTGGCCTTGAAGCGCACCTGGGCATCTTTGTTGTAGCGCTGGAAGACGAACGGCCCGGTGCCGACCGGCTTGCTGTTGAGGTCGCCAGCCTTGCCTGCCTTGAGCAACTGGTCGGCGTATTCGGCCGGGTAGATCGAGGAGAAGGCCATGGCGATGTCGGCCAGGAACGGCGCTTCGCGGCGGGTCAGGCTGAACTTGACCGTGTGCTCGTCGACTTTCTCGACGCTTTTGAGCAGTTCCTTGAAGCCCATGCTTTCAAAGTAGGGGAAGCCCACGCTCGACAGTTTGTGCCACGGGTGGTTCGGGTCCAGCTGGCGCTGGAAGCTCCAGACCACGTCGTCGGCGTTCATGTCGCGGGTCGGCTTGAAGTATTCGGTGGTGTGGAACTTGACGCCCTTGCGCAGGTGGAAGGTATAGGTCAGGCCATCGTCACTGATGTCCCAGGATTCGGCCAGGGCCGGAATCACCTCGGTGGTGCCGGGCTTGAAGTCGGCCAGGCGATTGAAAATGGTTTCCGCCACGGCATCGGCGGTGACTGCAGTCGTGTACTGGACCATGTCGAAGCCTTCCGGGCTGGCTTCTGTGCAAACCACCAGGGGTTTGGCCGTGGCGCCAACGGCGACGCTCAGCAGCGCGGCGGCGATGGCGGCGCGTAGGGGAATCATGTTCATCGTCAATCCTCTGCAATCGGGTCAATGGCAAAAGACCGGGCGGGCGACCTTGTGAGTCGACCGCCCGGTGGCAGTTTAGAGAATGTTGAACGGGATGGTGGTGACCAGGCGGAACTCGTTGATGTTGCCATCAGCCTGGTTTTCGCTGGCGCGGTGAGTGGTGTAGGTGGCACGAATCGCGGTGGCCTTGAGCGGGCCGCTCTGCACGGCGTAGGAGGCGCCGACACCGTATTCGTAGTGAGTTTCGCCGTCCATCAGGCTCAGGTCGGCGCGTTGGTTGCCTGCAACGGTGTAGGCCGTGCCACGGTAATGCGTGCCGTCGATGCCCCAACCGCGTGCCTGGTAGATGTTGAACTTAAGGCCTGGTACGCCGTACTCGGCCATGTTGAGGCCGTAGGCGATCTGGAACGATTTCTCGTTCGGGCTGTTGAAGTCCGACAGCAGGGAGTTGGCCAGGTAGATGCCGTTGGTTTCGTGCAGGTAGTCGAAGTACTCGTCGCCGTTCACTTCCTGGTAGGAGAACGTCAGGCTGTGGGCCTGGTGAGCAAGGCCGAGCGACAGGGAGTAGGTATCGTTGTCGATATTCCCCATCAGCTTTTTGCCTTCGTCGACGGTTTTGTAATAGTTCAGGCTGGTGGTCAGGCTGAGCACCTGGCTATCGCCCAGCTCGTGGGTGGCGCCGAAGTAGTATTGGTTCCAGAAGTCTTCGACCTTGGCGCCATACAGGCTGGTTTTCAGGCTCTTGAACGGCTGGTAGTTCACGCCGGCGGTGTAGACCTTGTCGGTTTCCACGCCAGTGGCGGAATACTCGGTACGGAATTTTGACAGGCTCTGCTCGGTCCGTGGCGAAACGCGATCGAAACCGGCCAGATCGAACGAGAGGTTGTTGAATTCTTCACTGTGCAGGCTGACACCCTCGAAGCTCGAAGGCAGCGCACGGTTACCAATGACATCAATGATTGGCGTACTGAAGTTCTGGCGACCCGCAGTCAGCGTCGTGTTCGATACGCGGAACTTTACGTTAGCCAGGCCCAGTTTGCTCCATTGGTCCACGGCATCACCGTTGGAGTCTGCCAGGGTACGGTTGGAACCACCGGCAATGTGCTTGCGGTCCTGGTCCAGAACGACAGCGTTGTAGGCGGCCACTTCGGTGCTGACGCCGACGGTGCCTTGGGTAAAGCCCGACGTGTAGTTGACGATGGTGCCTTGGACCCAGTTGATACGACGAGCGATGGGAGTCGCCGGCACGGACGGGTCATTTTTTACGCTGTTTGGCTTGTAGCTGAATCGGTCGTCACGACGTTTCAACTCGTTGGAGTACCAGTTACGAGTCGTGCCCCCCAGGCTCTGGCCATCGATGAAGCCTTTTGCTTCGCTCTGGGCGCTGCTGTCGGCCAGCGCGGTAGGAACGAATTCCTGACTGACAGATTCAGCGTAAGCCGTGGCCGTAACGCTGCTGATGGCCAAGGCCAGTATCGCGGTGCTGCTCAGTTTCATCGGTAACGCTCCTTTGCTTGCTTTTTTAACGCCGGTCTTTTTTGGTGATACGGCTAGTGGTTTTTACAACTCATTTACAGATCGCAAACGTTTGCATGGCGCTTGATCGGCGAATTCAGGCAAGACGTCTGCGTGAGGGCCCAAATGGGCCCCCAGACTGTATGGCTATCGGTTATGGGGTAAGGCTGACGCCCGAGAACACGTTGCGACCGAAGGGGCTGACTTTGAACCCTTCGACTTTGGCACTCAGCGGCTGGTTGACCGTCGAGTGGGCAACAGGGGTGATCGGCACTTGCTGCTTGAGCAACTGCTGGGCCTGTTTGTAGAGCACGGTGCGCTGGTCGCGGTCGGTGACGACCTTGGCCTGCTTGATCAGCTTGTCGTAGTCCTGGTCACACCACATGGAGTAGTTGTTGCCACCAATGGCATCACAGCTGTACAGCGTGCCCAGCCAGTTGTCCGGGTCCCCGTTGTCACCGGTCCAACCGATCAGGCTGATGTCGTGCTCACCGTTCTTGGTGCGCTTGATGTACTCGCCCCATTCGTAGCTGACGATCTTCACTTTCAGGCCGATCTTCGCCCAGTCGGCCTGGAGCATCTCGGCCATCAGCTTGGCGTTAGGGTTGTACGGACGTTGCACGGGCATGGCCCAGAGGGTGATTTCGGTGCCTTCCTTGACCCCGGCGGCCTTGAGCAACTCCTTGGCTTTTTCCGGGTTGTAGGGCACGTCCTTGATGGTGTCGTCGTAGGACCACTGCGTCGGTGGCATGGCGTTGACCGCCAGTTGCCCCGCGCCCTGGTACACGGCATTGAGAATGCCTTGCTTGTTCACCGCCATGTCCAGCGCCTGGCGTACTTCGACCTGGTCGAACGGCTTGTGGCGGGTGTTATAGGCGATGTAGCCCAGGTTGAAGCCGGGCTTCTCGATCAGTTGCAGCTTGGGGTCGTTCTTCAAGGCCGGCACGTCGGCGGGACGCGGATGCAGGGTGATCTGGCACTCGTTGGCCTTGAGTTTCTGCACCCGTACCGAGGCATCGGTGTTGATGGAGAAGATCAGGTTGTTCAGCTTGACCCGCTCCGGCGCCCAGTACTGTTTGTTGGCGACATAGCGGATGTTGGAGTCTTTCTGGTAGCTCTTGAACTCGAACGGCCCGGTGCCGATCGGCTTCTGGTTGATGTCGCTGGGCTTGCCGGTATTGAGCAACTGATCGGCGTATTCGGCCGACAGGATCGCGGCGAAACTCATGGCGATGTTCTGGATGAACGCGGCGTCCACGCTGTTGAGGGTCATGACCACGGTCAACGGCCCCGTCGCTTCCACCTTGGCGATGTTCTTGTTCAGGCTCATGCCGTTGAAATAGGGGAACTCAGTGGGGTAGGCCTTGCGGAACGGATGCTGCGGATCAAGCATGCGGTTGAAGGTGAACAGCACGTCGTCGGCGTTGAAATCCCGGGTCGGCTTGAAGTAGTCGGTGGTGTGAAATTTCACCCCTTCGCGCAGGTGGAAGGTGTACTTCAAGCCGTCTTCGGAAATGTCCCAACTGGTGGCCAGGCCCGGGACGACGTTGGTCGCGCCTTTTTCGAACTCGGCCAGGCGGTTGTACAGCGGTTCGGCGGCATCGTTGTCGGTGGCCGTGGTGTATTGCGCGGTGTCGAAACCGGCGGGGCTGCCTTCGGAACAGAACACCAGGCTGCCGCCGGCGGCTTGGGCTGCGGATGTGGCGGCCAGCAGGCCGGTGCCCAGCAATGCGGATAAAACCAAGGTATGGCGCATGACGCTCCCTCTCTCGTTCGGGGTGTTTTAACAGTGAACCGGTGTTCTTCCGGGGACAGGTCCGGAGCACTGAGCTCATTCCATTGCGTAGCGATGCCGCAGGGCTGGCAAGTCGTCCAAGTGCCGACGGTATGAGCCGTAGGCCGGGCGGTAAATGCGTAATGCCTGAAAGACTTGTGGGAAAAGGCGATACGTCCCAAACCAACTGCTGTGGTACGCAGTGCTTTTGGATGTAGGCGTTTTCCTTGGTCTTGGCTTAAAGCAACGGCATGCCGTGGGAGCGAGCCCTGCTCGCGATGGCGTTGTTGGTACACCGCCATCGCGCTCAAAAGAGGGGCTGCTACGCAGCCCAGCGGGAGCAAGCTCCCTCGCCACAGGTCACCTTATTTGCTGACGCTGACGCCGTAGAAGGAGTTCAAGCCAAATGGGCTGATCTTGAAGTCCTGCACGTTGGCGCGCATGGGTTGATACACCGTCGAGTGAGCGATAGGTGTCATTGGCACGGCATCCTTGAGGACGTGTTGTGCCTGTTTGTACAGTTCGGTGCGTTTGGACTGGTCGGTGGTGCGCTTGGCTTCCTTGACCAGGCCATCGAATTTCTTGTCGCACCATTTGGAGAAGTTGTTGCCGGCCAGCGAATCGCAGCCGAACAGCACGTTGAGCCAGTTGTCCGGGTCACCGTTGTCACCGCTCCAGCCGATGATCATCGCCTGGTTCTCGCCGCCTTTGGAACGCTTGATGTACTCGCCCCATTCGTAGCTGACGATGTTGACGTTCAGGCCGATTTTCTTCCAGTCGGACTGCAGCATCTCGGCCATCAGCTTGGCGTTCGGGTTATACGGACGCTGGACCGGCATCGCCCACAGGGTGATGTTGGTGCCTTCCTTGACGCCGGCTTCCTTGAGCAGCTCCTTGGCTTTCTCAGGGTCGTACTTGGCGTCCTTGATGGTGGTGTCGTAGGACCATTGGGTCGGCGGCATGGCGTTGACGGCCAGTTGGCCGGCGCCCTGGTAGACCGAGTCGATGATCTGCGGCTTGTTGACCGCCATGTCCAGCGCCTGTCGGACCTTCAGGTCGGCCAGCACGTTCGGCTCGTTGCTGCCCTTGATCTTGTCCATCACGTTATAAGCGATGTAGCCCAGGTTGAAACCCGCCTGGTCAGGCATCTTCAGTGCCTTGTCTTCCTTCAGGGCCTTGAGGTCGGCCGGGCGTGGGAAGAGGGTGATCTGGCATTCGTTTTTCTTGAGCTTTTGCATGCGCACCGACGGGTCGGTGGTGATGGCGAAGATCAGGTTGTCGATCTTCACGTCGTCAGGCTTCCAGTAGTCCTTGTTCCCGGTGTAGCGGATGTTGGAGTCTTTCTGGTAGCTCTTGAACACGAACGGGCCGGTGCCGACCGGCTTCTGGTTGATGTCGGAGGCCTTGCCTTCCTTGAGCAACTGGGCGGCGTATTCGGCGGACTGGATCGAGGCGAAGCTCATGGCCATGTTCTGGATGAACGCAGCGTCGACATCCTTGAGGGTGAACTTGACGGTGTGGTCGTCGACTTTATCGATCTTGGTGATGTTGGTGTCCATCCCCATGTCGGTGAAGTACGGGAATTCGGTCGGGTAGGCCTTACGGAACGGGTCGTCCTTGTTGATCATCCGATTGAAGGTGAACAACACATCGTCGGCGTTGAATTCGCGGGTCGGCTTGAAGTACGGGGTGGTGTGGAACTTGACGCCTTCACGCAGGTGGAAGGTATAAGTCAGGCCGTCTTCGGAAATATCCCATTTGGTCGCCAGGCCAGGAATCACGGCGGTGCCGCCACGCTCGAACTGGGTCAGGCGGTTGAACATGGTCTCTGCAGAGGCGTCGAAGTCGGTTCCGGTGGTGTACTGACCAGGGTCAAAACCGGCCGGGCTTCCTTCGGAGCAGAACACCAGGTTAGTCGCGGCTTGGGCGAAAGGTGCGCTGGCTAATAAGCTTGCGCCGACTAAAAACGGAATGACCGCTTGTTTAAGCATGTTGGCCTCATGATTTGTTGTCATTTTTGGATTTGAGGGCGACCTCGTGAGTCGTCCTGCGGATACTTATGCAGGCCCCATACCCAATGCAAGATCCAGAGCGGTCACAAGTCCGAAACAGTGGCACGAACGTACCTTAATGTCGCATCTGTGTAACTTTCGGCGCATTTGATCGTTTGCGCGTGTTTTTTCGGGGCAAATAGCGCCCTTTCCCGGTGCGCTATGTGGTTGTAACGCACCGGAAATGGGCGGGTGTTACTTCTTCAAACCCACGCCGTAGAAGGGTGTGAGGCCGAATGGGCTGAGTTTGAAGTCCACCACTTGTCTGTTTATCGGCTGAAATACCGTGGAGTTGGCGATCGGGGTGATCGGCACCTGTTGCTTGAGGATTTTCTGTGCTTGTTGGTACAAATCGATCCGTTTCTGTCGGTCTGTCGAGACTTTGGCCTGCTGGATCAAGCGGTCATACGCCGGGTCGCACCACTTGGCGTAGTTGCTGCCCTTGACCGCCGCGCAGCTGTACAGCACCCCCAGCCAGTTGTCGGGGTCGCCGTTGTCACCGGTCCAGCCGTAAATCATTGCATCATGCTCGCCATTTTTTGCACGCTTGATGTACTCGCCCCATTCATAACTGACGATGTTGGCCTTGATCCCGATCTTGGCCCAATCCTGCTGGATCATCTGCGCAGACATTCGCGCATTGGGGTTGGAGGCGCGCTGCACCGTCATCGCCCATAAATTGATGGTTGTACCGGGCGCAACCCCGGCCTCCTTCAGTAGCGCCTTGGCCTTGGTCACGTCGTGGGGCGCGTCCTGGATGCTCGGGTCGAACGACCACTGGGCCGGTGGCAGGGCGTTCTGCGCCAGTTGCCCGGCGCTCTGGTACACAGCCTTGATGATCGCCGGCTTGTCGATGGCCATGTCCAGCGCTTGGCGGACCTTGAGCTGGTCCAGGGGCGGGTGGGTGACGTTGTAGGCGAGGAAGCCCAGGTTGAAACCGGGCTGCTTGAGCACTTGCAGGTTCGGATCCTGTTCGATCACTTCGATGTCGGCCGGGCGTGGGTAGCCACTGACCTGGCATTCGCCGCGCTTGAGCTTTTGCAGGCGCACGGCGGCGTCCGGGGTGATGGAGAAAATCAGGTTGTCGAGCTTCACGTCCTCGGGTTTCCAGTACGCGGTGTTGGCGGCGTAGCGGATCTGCGAGTCCTTCTGGTAGCGCTTGAACACGAACGGCCCGGTGCCGACGGGTTTCTGGTTGAGGTCGCCGGCCTGGCCTTCCTTCAACAACTGCGCCGCGTATTCGGCGGACTGCACGGAGGCGAAACTCATCGCCAGGTTTTGCACGAAGGCGGCATCGACGTTGTTCAGGTTGAAACGCACGGTGTGCTCGTCGACTTTCTCGACGCTCTTGATCGTGGTGTTAAGGCCCATGTCGGTGAAGTACGGCGATTCGGTGGGGTAGGCCTGGCGGAACGGGTGTTGTGGGTCGAGCAGGCGCTGGAAGGTGAACAGCACGTCGTCGGCGTTGAAGTCGCGGGAGGGGGTGAAGTAGTCGGTGGTGTGGAATTTCACGCCGTCGCGCAGGTGGAAGGTGTAGGCCAGGCCGTCGGGCGACACGTCCCAGCTCGTGGCTAATCCAGGTTCGACCTCGGTGCCGCCGCGTTTGAATTGGGTGAGGCGGTTGAAGACGGTTTCGGCCGAGGCGTCGAAGTCGGTGCCGCTGGTGTATTGGCTGGGGTCGAATCCGGCGGGGCTGGCTTCGGAGCAGTAGACCAGGGTGGTGGCGGCCTGGGCCATTGGGGCGCTGCTGATCAGGGCTAGGGTGAGTAGAAGTGGTTTGAAGGTGGTTCTGTCCATGAAATCCCTTGGGGGTGGCGACGGTTTTCAGGAGAGTAGCGTTGTGGGTGGGGGTGTTGGAAATATCGAAAAGTGAGGGGGACTGTTGGGTTTGGGCATAGTGCTTTGGACGAGGCGGCCTTATAGCCGGCCTGTTTCTTCCGGGTGTACACCTGTCAGGTGTGTGGGAGCAAAGCTTGCTTGCGATGGCGGCCTGACAGCCGGCCAGAATGTTGTTGGCTGAGTACATATCCATTGCTGCGGTAACGGCGGCTTAGGGTTCCGCCCTTACGGCGGGTCACTTTTGAAGAGCCCGGAAGCCGGCCCAGTCAAAAGTAACCAAAACGCTTCTGCCCCACCACTCGGCACCTCGCCTAGGCTCGGCATGCCCTCACTCCGGCATTGCTCCGTGGGCCCGCCGCGAAGGGCCATCCATGGCCCAGCGCGGCTATCCCGGCATCCATGCCGGGATGCCCACTCCACAATGCCTGCGTTCGGCCATCGTGGTTAACGGGGCGCCCGAGATCAACGTCCGTCACGAGGCGGCCTGATAGCCGACCTGGTTCTTGGTGGGATCGCGTTTCCCCTGTGGGAGCGGGCTTGCTCGCGAAGGCGGCCTAACAGCCGACCTGTTTCTCCGGCCATACCCTGATCCATTTGTGGGAGCGGGCTTGCTCGCGAAGGCGGCCTGATAGCCGACCTGTTTCTCCGGCCATACCCTGATCCATTTGTGGGAGCGGGCTTGCTCGCGAAGGCGGCCTGATAGCCGACCTGTTTCTCCGGCCATACCCTGATCCATTTGTGGGAGCGGGCTTGCTCGCGAAGGCGGCCTGATAGCCGACCTGTTTCTCCGGCCATACCCTGATCCATTTGTGGGAGCGGGCTTGCTCGCGAAGGCGGCCTGATAGCCGACCTGTTTCTCCGGCCATACCCTGATCCATTTGTGGGAGCGAGCTTGCTCGCGATGGCGGCCTGAGGGCCAACCTCGAATTGCTGGCCGACCACAAAATCGTGGCGAGGGAGCTTGCTCCCGCTGGGGCGCGAAGCGGCCCTAAAAACAGCGACTCCATTCATCTGACATACCGAGGTGTCAGGTTTGGGGCTGCTGCGCAGCCCAGCGGGAGCAAGCTCCCTCGCCACGGGTTTTGCAGCGGCCTGAGAAGTGTGATCAGTCATTCATTTGTGTCGGAAGGATCACCGGCCCCGAAACGAAACATCCCACAGCTTTTTAGGGTTGTCCCTCGGAAGTGGGCTCTCTAACCTTTGAACGTCGCTGCCTAATCAGCGACCGGGTGTGGAAACCTGAACCTTTAGCAGTGGCATGGCTGAACATCGTGTTGCCGACGTCTGGTTTCGTCTGCAAACTGCGTCTTGGCGGCTGTGCGTGGGCAGACTTCGGTCTGGCCGGGTCCTGCTTACCGGTATTTCCACCCCACGTACCGCTGCCACCTATTGTCGCGTGGAAACGACACAGGGATGGCTCCAACTTTAAGCAGGAGAATTGAATATGGATAAGTCAGTCCCCGATCCACCCTTCAACAAAACCAACCCTCTTTCCGGCTTCGATTCCATCGAAGACCTACTCAAAGACCGCGCCGCCGCCGAGCGCGCCCTCAATCACTACCTCAACCCAAAGCCTTCAGAGCCAAGCACCGATCAGCGCATCGACAGCCTGTTTTCCGTCACCGCCAAAGCCGACGCCGACACGCTATTGATCAGCACCTCCGAAACCTTGGCCTCAATCAAAGCCATGGCCGAGGACCTGGCCTTTGAAGTGGAGGGTACGCGGCGCAGTGTGGCGCTGGGGATTCATCAGTTGGTGGAGTTGTGCCAGTTGCTGGTGGACAAGGCGCTGGATCAGCTTGAGGCACCGGCCAGCCCTGTACCGTGATCCCCCGTGGCGAGGGAGCTTGCTCCCGCTGGGGCGCGAAGCGGCCCCAACAGCAGCGACTGCATCCATCTGATACACCGAGATGTCAGGTTCGGGTCTGCTGCGCAACCCAGCGCGAGCAAGCTCCCTCGCCACGGGAGTGTTGTCGCTCGGCTTCGGTGGTTGAGTCAGTGAAACTGGCTGAACCACCGCCGATCATTACTGCATCAACACCTCAACCACCCCATCCGCCGTCATCGTCACCTGGCTGGTGCCAGGTACGACTTCCGGTGTGACCGACTCAGCATCCATCGACGCCGCTTTCATCATCATCTGCGGGCGCATGTACGGTTGTGGATAACCGTTGGTGTTGAAGTTCAGGTTGACGATTTTGTAGCCCTTGCCGCCCAAGGCTTCGGTGGCGAGTTGGGCGCGGGCCTTGAAGGCGTTGACGGCGTCTTTGAGCAGGGCGTCTTCGCTGCTCTGGCGGGTGGCGGTGGCGATGGCGAAGTCCATGCCGCCCATCTTCAGGTCGCCCAGCAGTTCGCCGGTGAGTTTGGACAGGGCGGCGAAGTCGGCGCTTTCCAGGCGCAGTTCGGCGCGTTCGCGCCAGCCGGTGATTTTCTGGCCTTTGTTGTCGTAGATCGGGTAGCTGCTGCGGCTGCCCTGGCGCAGGGTGATGTCCTTGACCTCTTTGGCCTGGCCGATGGCTTTGTTCAGCGTAGTGCTGACGGTCGCGGCGAGTTTGGCCGGGTCGGTGTTTTGCTCCTCCGTGTAGAGGGTGACGATCATCAGGTCACGGGCCACGTCCTTGTTGACTTCGGCGCGCAGGGAAATCTGGTTGTAGTGAAGCTCGTCGGCGGCCAGGGCCGGCAGGCTGGCGACGGTGCCGAGGCTGAGGGCGAGCAGGGCGGCGGGGCGACTGAACGTGTGCATGAAAGCTCCTTGGGATGAGGCGCAGGGGTAGGTTCCAGGCCTGCGTGAAGGATAAGACTCTAGCTTTTATGGGCGGGTTCGCACAGTTACAACTTCTATACAGATTGCGGGTGAGAGGCTTTTTGTGGCGAGGGGATTTAGCGAAACGTCGCCCCGCCCCGCTGTGGGAGCAAAGCTTGCTCGCGAAACAGGCACCTCCATCTATGAAAGATCGCAGCGCCTTCATCGCGGGCAAGCCTTGCTCCCACAGTATCCCCTCGCCACAAGGTCATGCAGCGAGGCTGGAAGCTGTGGCGCTTTGCCGCATATCTGCCGCTGCAACCCGCGCCTTGGTTATACTCCGTGCGATTCGCCTGGAGCGCTCATCAGGAGAGCTCATGCTCGCCCCTTTGCAAATGACTTCCGCCTCTCGCCAGAACCTCTGGCGCCTGACATTCATCCGTATCCTGGTCCTCGCGGCCCAGGCCGGTTCCGTGGGGCTTGCCTATTGGTTCGACCTGCTGCCACTGCCCTGGCTGCAACTGGCGATCACCCTGGTCTGTTCCAGCGTGCTCTGCGCGCTGACGGCGATTCGCCTGCGTGCCTCGTGGCCGGTGACCGAGCTGGAATATGCGGTGCAGCTGGCCGGGGACTTGTTTATCCACAGCGCGCTGCTGTATTTCTCCGGCGGTTCCACCAACCCCTTCGTCTCCTATTACCTGGTGCCGCTGACCATCGCCGCCGTGACTTTGCCGTGGCGGTATTCGCTGATCCTGTCCGGCATCGCCCTGGCGCTGTACACCTTGCTGCTGGCGCGCTTCTACCCACTGGAAACCTTCCCCATCGCTCGGGAAAACCTGCAGATCTATGGGATGTGGCTGAGCTTCGCCCTGGCCGCGGCGGTCATCACGTTTTTTGCCGCGCGCATGGCCGAGGAGCTGCGCCGCCAGGAAGAGCTGCGGGCGATCCGTCGTGAAGAAGGCCTGCGGGACGAGCAATTGCTGGCCGTGGCGACCCAGGCCGCTGGCGCCGCCCATGAACTGGGCACACCGCTGGCGACCATGAGCGTGCTGCTCAAGGAAATGCGCCAGGACCATCACGACCCGGCGCTGCAGGACGATCTCAGCGTGCTCCAGGACCAGGTCAAGCTCTGCAAGGAAACCCTGCAATACCTGGTGCGCGCCGCCGAGGCCAATCGCCGGCTGGACATCGACATGCAGGCGGTCACCTTTTGGCTCGACGATGCCCTGAACCGCTGGCACCTGATGCGCCCGGAAGCCAGTTATCGCTTCCAGTGCCTGGGCAAGGGTGTGGTGCCGCGCATGGCGCCGCCGCCGGACCTGACCCAGGCCCTGTTGAACCTGCTGAACAATGCCGCCGATGCCTGTCCCGACAACTTGGAAGTGGCGTTGGACTGGAACGCCTATGAACTGACCATCTGCATTCGCGACCACGGCGCCGGTGTGCCCCTGGCGATTGCCGAGCAGATCGGCAAGCCGTTCTATACCACCAAAGGCAAAGGTTTCGGCCTGGGCCTGTTCTTGAGCAAAGCCAGCGTGACACGCGCCGGCGGCTCGGTGAAACTCTACCCCCATGAGGAAGGCGGCACGCTCACCGAGCTGCGCCTGCCCCATGCCGACCGAGGAGACGAAACATGAGTGACGAGATCCAAGTCGACGGCGAAGAACTGCCGCACCTGTTGCTGGTGGATGACGACGCCACCTTCACCCGCGTCATGGCCCGGGCCATGTCCCGCCGCGGCTTTCGCGTGAGTACCGCAGGCTCCGCCGAGGAAGGCCTGACCATCGCCCAGGCCGACCTGCCGGACTATGCCGCCCTGGACCTGAAAATGGACGGCGATTCGGGCCTGGTGCTGTTGCCCAAGTTGCTGGAGCTGGACCCGGAGATGCGCGTGGTGATCCTCACCGGTTATTCGAGCATCGCCACCGCGGTCGAGGCCATCAAGCGCGGTGCCTGCAATTACCTGTGCAAACCGGCGGATGCCGATGACGTACTGGCGGCGCTGTTGTCCGAGCACGCCGACCTCGACACCCTGGTGCCGGAAAACCCCATGTCGGTGGATCGCTTGCAATGGGAACACATCCAGCGGGTGCTGACCGAGCACGAAGGCAATATCTCCGCCACCGCCCGCGCCCTGGGCATGCACCGGCGGACCTTGCAGCGCAAATTGCAGAAACGTCCCGTGCGTCGCTGAACCTGCGCTGAACGAATGCTGTCCACCCTCGCGACACATCGGGCCGTTGTTCTATGATCGGCCCGAGTCTTTTCTTTATTTGAGCCTTAACCATGAATCAGAACGCTGAATATTCCGCGGTCAATGACGCGGTGCGCGGGCAGTTTTTCCGCCGTGTCTGGCAAATGACCACGCCGTACTGGCGCAGTGAGGAGAAGGGCAAGGCCTGGACGTTGTTGATCGCTGTCATCGCGTTGTCGCTGTTCAGCGTGGCAATTTCGGTGTGGATCAACAGTTGGTACAAGGATTTCTACAACGCCCTGCAAGAGAAGGACAGCGCGGCGTTCTGGCAGTTGATCCTGTATTTCTGCGGCATCGCCGCGGTGGCGATTCTCGGCGCCGTCTATCGCTTGTACCTCACCCAGATGCTCACCATTCGTTGGCGGGCCTGGCTCACCGAGCAGCACTTCGCCCGCTGGCTGGGCAACAAGAATTACTACCGACTGGAGCAGGGCGGCTACACCGATAACCCGGACCAGCGGATTTCCGAAGACCTCAACAGTTTCACCACCAACACCCTGGGCCTGGGGCTGGGATTGCTGCGCACCGTCGTCAGCCTGGTGTCGTTCTCGATCATTTTGTGGGGCGTGTCCGGCAGCATCGAGGTGTTCGGCTACACCATCCCCGGCTACATGTTCTGGTGCGCCCTGGTGTATGCGGCGGTGGGCAGTTGGTTGACGCATCTGATCGGCCGACGCCTGATCGGGCTGAACAACAACCAGCAACGCTTCGAAGCCGACCTGCGTTTCTCCATGGTGCGGGTGCGTGAAAACGCCGAGAGCATTGCGCTGTACAACGGCGAACCGAACGAGAACCGCCGCCTGAGCGGGCGTTTTGGTCTGGTCTGGCATAACTTCTGGGACATCATGCGGGTGTCCAAGCGCCTGACGTTCTTCACCTCCGGCTACGGCCAGATCGCGATCATCTTCCCGTTCATCGTCGCCGCGCCGCGCTACTTCGCCGGCAAGATCCAGCTGGGCGAGCTCATGCAGATCAACTCGGCCTTCGGCAATGTGCAGGAAAATTTCAGTTGGTTCATCAGTGCCTATGCCGACCTCGCCGCTTGGCGCGCCACCTGTGATCGTCTGCTGAGCTTCCGCCAGGCCATGAGCGACAACGAAGACCGCGTGCCGGCCATCGATGTGCAGAACCAGGGCAGCGCGTTGGCGGTTCATAACCTCGGGTTGGATCTGGCCGACGGTCGTCATCTGCTCGACAACGCCGATATGAGCGTGGCGCCGGGCGAGCGGGTCATGCTCAGCGGTCGTTCCGGCAGTGGTAAATCCACTCTGTTTCGCGCGATGGGGCATTTGTGGCCTGCGGGGCACGGGACGATCCGGCTTCCGGCGGCGCGTTACCTGTTCCTGCCGCAGAAGCCCTATCTGCCCATTGGCAGCCTGCGGGAGGTGTTGAGTTATCCACAGGCTGGCGACGTGTACCCCAACGAACGTTATGCACAGGTGCTGGAAACCTGCCGCCTGCCGCACCTGATTGCGCGGCTGGATGAAAGCAACCACTGGCAGCGCATGCTCTCGCCTGGCGAGCAACAACGCCTGGCCTTTGCCCGTGCATTGCTTTATGCACCGCAATGGTTGTACATGGACGAAGCTACGTCGGCGATGGACGAAGAAGACGAGGCGACGCTGTACCAGGCGCTGATCGACCAGTTGCCGGGCTTGAGCATCGTCAGCGTCGGCCACCGAAGCAGTTTGAAACGGTTCCATCCGCGACATGTACGTATCGAAAATGGCCAACTGGTGGAGCGCACCGTAACCGCCTGACCACCCCAAAACCTGTGGGAGCGGGCTTGCTCGCGATAGCGATGTATCAGTTGATGTCGCTGTGGCTGACCCGCCGCCATCGCGAGCAAGCTCGCTCCCACACGGGTTTGGGTTGATCATGATATCTAGGTGCACAACCGATCCAATGTGGGAGCGAGCTTGCTCGCGATGAAGGCGACTCGGTTTAACCGCCAGCCCCGGATATCAGTGCCCCACGGTGATCGTACAACCACGTTGCGCTATGATGTTGTCATTCAGCCGCTTGCCGAGACACAGACACAATGGAAAACCCGATCGACGTACCCCGCCTTCCCCGCAAGCGCCGCAGCCTGGCGCAGGAGCTGGTGACGGTGCTGACCGAGCAGATTCGCGACGGCCTGCTCAAGCGCGGTGATAAATTGCCCACCGAGTCGGCGATCATGGAAGCCCATGGCGTCAGCCGCACCGTGGTGCGTGAGGCGATTTCCCGCTTGCAGGCCGCCGGCCAGGTGGAAACCCGCCATGGCATCGGCACCTTCGTGCTGGACACGCCTAGCCCGAGCGGTTTCCGCATCGACCCGGCCACGGTGGTCACCTTGCGCGACGTGCTGGCGATCCTGGAGTTGCGCATCAGCCTGGAAGTGGAATCCGCCGGGCTGGCGGCGCAGCGCCGCAGCGACGAGCAACTGGCGACGATGCGCGCCGCCCTCGACGCCTTGAAGGAAAGCGCCGCCCACGCCAGTGACGCGGTAGCCTCGGACTTCGCCTTCCACCTGGAAATCGCCCTGTCCACCGGCAATCGCTACTTCACCGACATCATGACCCACCTGGGCACCAGCATCATCCCGCGCACCCGGCTGAACTCGGCGCGCCTGGCCCACGACGACCACCAGCACTACATGGATCGCCTGAGCCGCGAGCACGAGGAAATCTACGAAGCCATCGCCCGCCAAGACTCCGACGCGGCCCGGGCGGCCATGCGTTTGCACCTGACCAACAGCCGCGAAAGGCTGCGCCAGGCCCATGAAGAGGCACAGGCGCAGGGCTGAGACGCGCGGACACGTCGGACGCATCCTGTGGCGAGGGGATTTATCCCCGTTGGGTTGCGCAGCAACCCCGGAACTGACGCGTCTGTGTGTCTGATCGGATTGAGTCGCCGCCTTTGGGGTTGCTGCGCAACCCAGCGGGGATAAATCCCCTCGCCACAGGGGAGCGGTGTCCGGCTTTAGATCCGTATGCCCGTCTGACGAATCGTAGGCGCGTAGTCCTACGCCTTGATCCGCAACATCTGCGGCTCGGATGTATCGGGATCCCTGCTCTCGTAACTAACCTCGTAACGAAGCTCAACCAATTTGTCGATGTAATCTGTCAAGTATTTGTCGATGTAATTTTTCAAGTCGGCATTGGTTAGAGGCATTGTCACATCCTTGAGTGGCGTACCTTCCTCGCCCTCGCTCAGAGGCGTAAACACGCCTACGGGAGTTGGACGCGTCGAGCCCTCGCCCAGAGTTAGGCGGGCGTTCGAGTACGCTTCGAAAGCTGCATCCGGAATCTCCACTGTTAACGTCTCTGTATTTGACAAACTGATCGCGACTTCCTCAGAGGGTTGAAAACCCTTTAGCGTCGGTTTCACATACGTCTTCGCCATGATGTCACTCCCAGTGAGACAGCCCTGCTCGTTGCGCGCGGGCGACTCACTTAAAAGATTGTGAAAGGGACTACGGCCGTGCCCAGCACGGCCATACGTGGGTTATGCCCCCTCGCCGTAACGGCGCCTACTGGCAGAGTTGACAGTGGCGACGAGCGGTCCTGGGCGCTTTTCCGGCAAGTTTCATCCGTCTTCCCATCGCGCCCAAAGCCCCGATTTACAAGGCTTCACGCCAAACACCTCAACCCAACACCCGACAAAAGACGAAATGCAGTTGACGTTCATATTTTAAGTTGTACGATGACCTACAACTTCTCAGCGAAGCTAACCGTTTCCTACAACACATCATTTGCGTCCAGGGTGTTCGAATAATGAATCCACAAGAACTGAAGTCCATCCTCTCGTCTGGCCTGCTGTCGTTCCCGGTCACCGATTTCACTGCCCAAGGCGATTTCAATCGCGACAGCTACATCAAGCGCCTCGAGTGGCTGGCCCCGTATGGCGCCTCTGCATTGTTCGCAGCGGGCGGCACCGGTGAATTCTTCTCCCTGGCCGCCAGCGAGTATTCGCAGGTCATCAAGACCGCCGTCGATACCTGCGCCACCAGCGTGCCAATCCTTGCCGGTGTCGGCGGTGCCACCCGCCAAGCCATCGAATACGCTCAAGAAGCCGAGCGCCTGGGCGCCAAGGGCTTGTTGCTGTTGCCGCATTACCTGACCGAAGCCAGCCAGGACGGCGTTGCCGCCCACGTTGAAGCCGTGTGCAAATCGGTGAAGATCGGCGTGGTGGTGTACAACCGCAACGTCTGCCGCCTGAACGCCACCCAGCTGGAACAACTGGCCGAGCGCTGCCCGAACCTGATCGGCTACAAGGATGGCTTGGGCGATATCGAACTGATGGTGTCGATCCGTCGTCGCCTCGGCGATCGTTTCAGCTACCTGGGCGGCCTGCCGACCGCTGAAGTCTACGCCGCGGCCTACAAGGCCCTGGGCGTGCCGGTCTACTCCTCGGCGGTGTTCAACTTCATCCCGAAAACCGCGATGGACTTCTACCACGCCATTGCCCGTGACGATCACGAGACTGTCGGCAAGATCATCGACGACTTCTTCCTGCCTTACCTGGACATCCGCAACCGCAAGGCCGGTTACGCGGTGAGCATCGTCAAGGCTGGCGCGAAGATCGTTGGCTATGACGCAGGCCCTGTGCGCACGCCGCTGACCGACCTGCTGCCAGAAGAATACGAAGCCCTGGCCGCGCTGATCGACAAGCAAGGCAAGCAGTAACAGACCGATGAAGCCGCTGAGTAATCAGCGGCTTTTTGCGTAAGGCTTGTTCATTCCCACGCTCCACGTGGGAATGCCACCAGGGACGCTTTGCGTCCCTAGACAGCTTTTGTAGAAGGAGTAGCTCCGTGGCAGATTCAAAGCGTTTCGATAACTACATCAACGGTCAGTGGGTAGCCGGTGCCGACTATTGCACCAACATCAACCCGTCTGACTTGTCCGATGTCATCGGTGAATACGCCAAGGCTGACGCAACGCAAGTCAATGCCGCCATCGAAGCCGCCCGCGCCGCCTTCCCGGCCTGGTCGACCTCGGGCATCCAGGCCCGTCACGATGCGCTGGACAAAGTCGGCACCGAGATCCTCGCCCGCCGTGAAGAACTCGGCCAACTGCTGGCCCGGGAAGAGGGCAAGACCCTGCCCGAAGCCATCGGCGAAGTGACCCGCGCCGGTAACATCTTCAAGTTCTTCGCCGGTGAATGCCTGCGCCTGTCGGGCGATTACGTGCCGTCGGTGCGCCCAGGCGTCAACGTCGAAGTGACCCGTGAAGCCCTCGGTGTGGTCGGCCTGATCACCCCGTGGAACTTCCCGATCGCCATCCCCGCGTGGAAAATCGCCCCGGCCCTGGCCTACGGCAACTGTGTGGTGATCAAGCCCGCCGAGCTGGTACCGGGCTGCGCCTGGGCCCTGGCTGAAATTATCTCCCGCGCCGGTTTCCCGGCCGGTGCGTTCAACCTGGTGATGGGCAGCGGCCGGGTGGTCGGCGAAGTGTTGGTCAACAGCCCGAAAGTCGACGGTATCAGTTTCACAGGCTCCGTGGGCGTGGGCCGGCAGATCGCGGTCAATTGCGTGTCGCGCCAGGCCAAGGTGCAGTTGGAGATGGGCGGCAAGAACCCGCAGATCATCCTCGACGACGCCGACCTCAAGCAGGCCGTCGAACTGGCGGTGCAGAGCGCGTTCTACTCCACTGGTCAACGTTGCACGGCCTCGAGCCGCCTGATCGTCACCGCCGGCATCCACGATAAGTTCGTCGCGGCGATGGCCGAGCGCATGCAGTCGATCAAGGTCGGTCATGCGTTGAAGGCCGGCACCGACATCGGCCCGGTGGTTTCCGAAGCCCAGCTCAGCCAGGACTTGAAGTACATCGACATCGGCCAGAGCGAAGGCGCGCGGCTGGTCAGCGGTGGCGGTCTGGTGACGTGCGACACTGAAGGTTACTTCCTGGCGCCGACCCTGTTCGCCGACAGCGAAGCGTCGATGCGCATCAGCCGCGAAGAGATCTTCGGCCCGGTGGCCAACGTCGTGCGCGTGGCCGACTACGAGGCGGCGCTGGCGATGGCCAACGACACCGAGTTCGGTCTGTCGGCCGGTATCGCCACCACCTCGCTGAAGTATGCCAACCACTTCAAGCGCCATTCCCAGGCGGGCATGGTGATGGTCAACCTGCCGACCGCCGGCGTGGATTACCACGTGCCGTTCGGCGGACGCAAAGGTTCGTCCTATGGGTCGCGTGAGCAAGGTCGCTACGCGCAAGAGTTCTACACCGTGGTGAAGACCTCCTACATCGGTTCGTAATACGCAACACCGGTCGGCGCCGAGTCCCGGCGCCGACCGCACAAATTGATTTCCCGTATAAAAATAAATAGTGGAAGTAGATTACATGCAAGAGACCAAGCCGACACACGTCCGCTATTTGATCCTGCTCATGCTGTTTTTGGTGACGACGATCAACTATGCCGACCGCGCGACCATCGCCATCGCAGGCTCCAGCCTGCAAAAAGACCTCGGCATCGATGCCGTCACCCTCGGTTATATCTTCTCCGCTTTCGGCTGGGCCTATGTGGCCGGGCAGATTCCCGGCGGCTGGCTGCTCGACCGTTTCGGGTCGAAAAAAATCTATGCGTTGAGCATTTTTACCTGGTCGCTGTTCACCGTGCTGCAAGGCTATGTGGGTGAATTCGGCATGTCCACGGCCGTGGTTGCGCTGTTCATGCTGCGCTTCCTGGTCGGGCTGGCCGAAGCGCCGTCCTTCCCGGGCAACGCACGGATCGTCGCCGCCTGGTTCCCCACCGCAGAACGTGGCACCGCCTCGGCGATCTTCAATTCGGCGCAGTATTTCGCCACGGTGTTGTTCGCACCGCTGATGGGCTGGATCGTCTACCGTTTCGGTTGGCAGCACGTGTTCATCGTGATGGGCGTGATCGGCATCGTGTTCTCGCTGGTTTGGCTGAAAGTGATCTACAGCCCGCGTCAGCACCCGATGATCAACGAGGCCGAGTTCAATCACATTGCCGCCAATGGCGCGATGGTCGATATGGACCAGGACAAGGGCAAGGAAAAGAAAGCCGACGGTCCGAAGTGGGATTACATCCGCCAACTGCTGACCAACCGCATGATGCTCGGCGTATACCTGGGCCAGTACTGCATCAACGGCATCACGTACTTCTTCCTGACCTGGTTCCCGGTGTACCTGGTGCAGGAACGCGGAATGACCATCCTCAAGGCTGGTTTCATCGCGTCCTTGCCGGCGATCTGCGGCTTCATCGGCGGCGTGCTCGGCGGGGTGATTTCCGATTACCTGCTGCGCAAGGGCCACTCGCTGACCTTCGCCCGCAAGACGCCGATCATCGCCGGCCTGCTGGTGTCCAGCAGCATCGTGGCGTGCAACTACGTGGACATCGAATGGATGGTGGTGGGCTTCATGGCCCTGGCCTTCTTCGGTAAAGGCGTCGGCGCACTGGGCTGGGCCGTGGTGTCCGACACGTCGCCAAAACAGATCGCCGGCTTGAGCGGTGGCCTGTTCAACACCTTCGGCAACCTGGCATCGATTACCACGCCAATCGTCATCGGCTACATCATCAGCGCCACGGGTTCGTTCAAGTGGGCACTGGTGTTCGTCGGTTGCAACGCGCTGGTGGCGGTGTTCAGCTACCTGGTCATCGTAGGGCCGATCAAGCGTGTGGTACTCAAGGAACCCACGGCCAAGGATGCCGACCTTTCCAGCCTGTCTGAAGCTAAATCCTGAAGGAGCGGCATCGATGCAACTGATTGAACATGCCGATTCGCCCCGTTACATCCGCTTGCATGAGCGGGACAACGTGGTGATCGTCGTCAATGACCAGGGCGTACCGGCCGGGACCGAGTTCCCGGACGGGCTGGTCACCGTCGACTTCGTACCCCAGAGCCACAAGGTCACCCTGGTGGACATTCCCGAGGGAGGCGAGGTGATTCGCTACGGCCAGGTCATTGGCTACGCGCTGCAACCGATCCCTCGTGGCAGCTGGGTCAAGGAAGACCAACTGCGCATGCCCACCGCGCCGCCGTTGGACAGCCTGCCGTTGTCCACCGACGTGCCGTTGGCCGATGCGCCGCTGGAGGGCTACACCTTCGAGGGCTATCGCAACGCCGACGGGACTGTCGGCACGCGCAACATTCTGGGTATCACCACCACGGTGCAGTGCGTGACTGGCGTGTTGGACCACGCGGTCAAGCGCATCAAGGACGAGCTGTTGCCCAAGTACCCGAACGTCGATGACGTGGTGGCGCTGACCCACAGTTATGGCTGTGGCGTGGCGATCACCGCCACCGACGCCTACATCCCGATCCGCACCGTGCGCAACCTGGCGCGTAACCCGAACCTGGGGGGCGAGGCACTGGTGATCAGCCTGGGCTGCGAGAAATTGCAGGCCGGGCAGGTGATGCATGAAGGCGACAGTTCGGTGGACCTCAGCGAGCCGTGGTTGTATCGCTTGCAGGATTCCAGTCACGGCTTTACCGAAATGATCGAGCAGATCATGGAGTTGGCTGAAACGCGCCTGAAGAAACTCGACCAGCGCCGTCGCGAAACCGTGCCGGCCTCGGAGCTGATCCTGGGCATGCAGTGCGGCGGCAGCGATGCGTTTTCCGGCATCACCGCCAACCCGGCGCTGGGCTATGCCTCGGATCTGTTGCTGCGGGCGGGGGCGACGGTGATGTTCTCTGAAGTCACCGAAGTGCGCGATGCGATTTACCTGCTGACCTCCCGGGCGCAAACCCAGGAAGTCGCCCAGGAGCTGGTGCGGGAAATGGACTGGTACGACCGCTACCTGGCCAAGGGCGAAGCCGATCGCAGTGCCAACACCACGCCGGGCAACAAGAAGGGCGGGCTGTCGAACATCGTCGAAAAATCCCTGGGCTCGATCGTCAAGTCCGGCAGCAGCGCGATCAACGGCGTGCTCGGCCCGGGCGAGCGCTTCAAGCAAAAGGGCCTGATCTTCTGCGCCACACCGGCCAGTGATTTTGTCTGCGGCACGCTGCAACTGGCGGCGGGGATGAACCTGCACGTGTTCACTACCGGCCGCGGCACGCCGTACGGCTTGGCCATGGCCCCGGTGGTGAAGGTCTCGACCCGCACCGAACTGGCCCAGCGCTGGCCGGACCTGATCGACATCGACGCCGGCCGGATCGCCACCGGACGGGCGACCATCGAAGAGTTGGGCTGGGAGCTGTTCCACTACTACCTGGACGTGGCCAGCGGCAAGAAACAGACCTGGGCCGAGCGGCACAAGCTGTACAACGACATCACCTTGTTCAACCCTGCGCCGATTACCTGATCCGCTGCCCACTGAAGAACCAATGTGGGAGCGGGCTTGCTCGCGAAAGCGATGGATCAGTTGCATGGATGTTGGATGTGCCGCCGTCTTCGCGAGCAAGCCCGCTCCCACAGGGATATAGGGTGAATTTGGGTTTTGTGTTCGGCACAGAACAAATGTGGGAGCGAGCTTGCTCGCGATAGCGGTGGTTCAGCTTGAGTTGATTTTGAATGTGCCGCCGCCATCGCGAGCAAGCTCGCTCCCACAGGGATGTAGGGTGAATGTGGATTTTGTGTTCGGCGCAGAATAAATGTGGGAGCGAGCTTGCTCGCGATAAAGCTCTACCAGACGCCAATGCCGTGAGTGGCTTATCATTAGCCACCTAACGACACCCCTCTCAAGGTCCTCCGGCATGCTGGCAATTTTCCTCGAAACCCTGAACGTCACCGCGCCGGTGTTCGCCATGCTGTTTCTGGGGGTGTTGCTCAAGCGCATCAACTGGATCAACGACAACTTCATCCACATCGCCTCGTCCCTGGTGTTCAACGTCACCATGCCGGCGCTGTTGTTCCTCGGCATCCTGCACGCCGACCTGCACTCGGCTTTGCAGCCTGACCTGTTGATCTATTTCTCTATCGCCACCCTGGTGAGCTTTGCGATGGCTTGGGGCTGGGCGATCTGGCGTTGCCCGCGGGAGGATCGCGGCATCTACACCCAGGGTGCGTTTCGCGGCAACAACGGGGTCATCGGCCTGGCGCTGGCGGCGAGCATGTATGGCGACTACGGGATTTCCCTGGGGTCGATTCTCGCGGCGTTGGTGATCCTGTTCTACAACACCTTGTCGACCATCGTGCTGGCGGTCTACAGCCCGGTGATCAAGTCCGATCCGTGGAGCATCTGCAAAAGCGTGATCAGCAACCCGCTGATCATCAGCGTGATCGTCGCCGCGCCGTTCGCCTATTGGCAGATCGGCCTGCCGAACTGGTTCGAGACCTCGGCCAAATACTTGTCGCAAATGACCTTGCCCCTGGCGCTGATCTGCATCGGCGGCACGCTGTCGCTGGCGGCCCTGCGCAAGAGCGGCAAAATGGCCTTGAGTTCGAGCCTGGTGAAAATGGTCGGCCTGCCGCTGGTGACCACCCTCGGTGCCTGGCTCTGGGGCTTTCGCGGGGCGGAACTGGGGATTCTGTTCCTGTACTTCGGCAGCCCCACCGCCGCCGCGAGCTATGTCATGGCCCGGGCGGCCGATGGCAACCATGAACTGGCGGCGGCGATCATCGTCATCACCACCTTGATGGCGGCGATTACCACCAACCTGGGGATTTTTGTGTTGCAGTGGGGTGGCTGGATCTAGGCTTGGGCTTGCGGTGTTCTTGAGGGCCAATCGCGAGCAAGCTCGCTCCCACAGTGGTTTTTAGGTGCATTCAAATAACCCATACACCCGCGATCACCTGTGGGAGCGAGCTTGCTCGCGATAGCGATCTAACGCTCACTCAGATTTCTGATAACTATCGATCACTTCCTGCGCCGCCCGAAACGCATCAATCGCCGCCGGCACGCCCGCGTACACCGCGCAATGCAGCAACGCCTCGCGAATCTCTTCCACCGTGCAACCATTGTTCAGTGCACCACGCACATGACCCTTGAGCTCCTGCGGGCACTTGAGGGCGGTGAGGGCGGCGAGGGTGATCAGGCTGCGGGTCTTCAGCGGCAGGCCGTCGCGGCTCCAGACGCTGCCCCAGGCGTGTTCGTTGACGAAGTCCTGCAACGGCTGGGTGAAGTCGGTGGCGTTGCCCAGGGCGCGGTCGACGAACGCGTCGCCCATGACCTGGCGACGCATGTCCAGGCCGGTCTTTGGAGTGTCGGTCATGGCAAATCCCTCTTGTGGTGTTGGCGGCGCCAGGCGCGCAGGGAGGTGAACAGCAAAAACGCGAGCAGGGCCGGCAGCACATAGAACAGCATCAGCCGTTCCAGTTGGCCGGCCAGGGGCATGCCGGTGGTGAACGACACCACGTGCAGCCCATAGGCCAGGTACAAACCCAGGAACAGCAGGCCTTCGGCACGGGTGACGCGATAACCGGAATAGAACACCGGCAGGCACAGCACCGCCACGCCGAGCATCACCGGCAGGTCGAAATCCAGGGCGTTCGGCGAGACCGACAGTGGCGTGGGTGCGGCGAGGGCGGTGACCCCCAGCACGCCCAGCAGGTTGAACAGATTACTGCCGATCACGTTGCCCACGGCAATGTCCCGCTGGCCCCGCAAGGCGGCGATCAGCGAAGTGGCGAGTTCAGGCAGCGAGGTGCTGACGGCGACGATGGTCAGGCCGATGATGCGTTCCGAGAGCCCGAGGTCCGTCGCCACTTCCACTGCCGCACCCAGCAACAAGTGCCCGGCGAACACCAGCATCGCCAGGCCCGAAGCAATCATCAGCACACTCTTGAACCAGGACAGGTGGGCCACCTCGCCCCCCACCGGGTGCGGACGCGCCGAATGCCGCGACTGGCGCAGCAACAACCCGAGGTACACCGCCAGGGCCAGCAGCAGCCAGGCGCCGTCCAATCGGGTCAGTTCTTCATTCAATGCCAGCACGAACACCAGCAGGCTGGCACCGATCATCAGCGGGATGTCCAGGCGCACCAGTTGGCGCGAGACGCGCAACGGAATGATCAGCGCCGACAGCCCGAGGGTGACGAGGATGTTGAAGATGCCGCTGCCGATCACGCTGCCCACGGCGATGTCGGCGTTCTGCGCCAGGGTCGCTTGCAGGCTGACGGCCATTTGCGGCGCGCTGCTGCCGAAGGCGACGACGGTCAGGCCGATGATCAGCGGCCGTACCTGCAAGCGTGCCGCCAGGCCCACGGCGGCGCGCACCAGCAGTTCGGCGCCGCCGATCAGCAACAGCAGGGCGCCGAACAATTCGATCAGGCTGAGCAGCGGTAGGGCGGTGATTAGGGAAATGGCCGGGCTCCGTCTATCAATCGTCGAGGGCTTGCACGCGCACCCGCGCGGTGCCGCTGCGCAACATGCCCAGTTGCTCTGCAGCTTCGCGGGATACGTCGATCAAACGGCCACGAGTATACGGGCCGCGGTCGTTGATGCGGACCACGACGCTGTCGTTGTTTTTCAGGTTGGTGACTTTCACCCGGGTGCCAAACGGCAACTGGCGATGGGCGGCAGTCAGGCCGTGCTGGTTGAAACGCTCGCCGCTGGCGGTGCGCTTGCCATGGTGCCTGGCACCGTAATAAGAGGCGACGCCGGTCTGGTCGTAGCCGTGTGGATCGACCGTCCCGCTCTGGCTGGCGCAACCGGCCAGCAAGGACAGCAGGGCGCAGGCGCCGAGGAGACGCTTCATGTAGGGTTTTCCAACTACAGATAGGGGAACTGGCCTGTGGGAGCAAAGCTTGTGGGAGTAAAGCCTGTGGGAGCAAAGCTTGCTCGCGATGAACGATAACGCGGTCCACTGATGGATCGACGTGTCTTCATCGCGAGCAAGCTTTGCTCCCACGGGCTCGCTCCCGTAAGGGCGAAGGGAGCCAGGCTTGAAATCTGGCTCCATGGCTATCAGCCCTCGAGCTTGCTTTTGAGCAGTTCGTTGACCTGTTGCGGGTTGGCCTTGCCCTTGGAGGCCTTCATGGCCTGGCCGACAAAGAAGCCGAACATCTTGCCGCGCTTGGCTTCGTCTGCCGCACGGTACTGTTCGACCTGCTCGGCGTTGGCCGCGAGCATTTCATCGAGCACGGCGCTGATCGCCCCGGTGTCGGTGACCTGCTTCAAGCCGCGCTTCTCGATGATCTCGTCGGCGCTGCCTTCACCATTGGCCATGGCTTCGAACACCATCTTGGCGATCTTGCCGGAAATGGTGTTGTCCTTGATCCGCACCAGCATGCCGCCCAGTTGCTCGGCCGAGACCGGCGACTCATCGATTTCCAGGCCCTGTTTGTTCAACAGGCTGCCCAACTCGACCATCACCCAGTTGGCCGCCAGCTTGGCGTCGCCGCCAATGCTCACGACTTTCTCGAAGTAATCGGCCTGTTCGCGGCTGGTGGCCAGGACGTTGGCGTCATAGCTCGACAGGCCGAACTGTGCCTGGAAGCGCTCGCGTTTCTGCGGTGGCAGTTCCGGCAGGGTAGCGCGCACGTCATTGAGGAACGAATCCTCGATGACCACCGGCAGCAGGTCCGGGTCGGGGAAGTAACGGTAGTCGTTGGCTTCTTCCTTGCTGCGCATCGGACGGGTCTCGTCCTTGTTCGGGTCGTACAGGCGGGTCTGCTGGATAACCTTGCCGCCGTCCTCGATCAGTTCGATCTGGCGCTGGATCTCGCTGTTGATCGCCTTCTCGATGAAGCGGAACGAGTTGACGTTCTTGATCTCGCAGCGGGTGCCGAATTCAACCTGGCCCTTGGGCCGGATCGACACGTTGCAGTCGCAGCGCAGCGAACCTTCGGCCATGTTGCCGTCGCAGATGCCCAGGTAGCGCACCAGCGCGTGGATCGCCTTGACGTAGGCCACGGCTTCCTTGGCGCTGCGCATGTCCGGCTCGGAGACGATTTCCAGCAGCGGCGTGCCGGCACGGTTCAGGTCGATGCCGGTGGCACCGTTGAATTCTTCGTGCAGGCTCTTGCCGGCGTCTTCTTCCAGGTGCGCCCGGGTGATGCCGACGCGCTTGACCGTGCCGTCTTCCAGGGCGATGTCCAGGTGGCCCTTGCCGACGATCGGCAATTCCATCTGGCTGATCTGGTAGCCCTTGGGCAGGTCCGGGTAGAAGTAGTTCTTGCGGGCGAACACGTTGTGTTGGCCGATCTCGGCGTCAATCGCCAGGCCGAACATCACCGCCATGCGCACCGCTTCCTGGTTCAGCACCGGCAAGACGCCGGGCATGCCCAGGTCCACCAGGCTGGCCTGGGTGTTGGGCTCGGAACCGAATGTGGTGGAGCTACCGGAAAAGATTTTCGACCGGGTGGTGAGCTGGGTATGAATCTCCAGCCCGATCACGACTTCCCATTGCATGTGTTTCTCCTCAGAAGCCGGTTGGGGTGCGGGTGTGCCAGTCAGTGTTCAACTGATACTGATGGGCAACGTTCAACAGGCGGCCTTCCTGGAAATACGGCGCGAGCAATTGCACGCCCACCGGCAAGCCATCGACGAAGCCGGCCGGCATGGACAGGCCCGGCAAGCCGGCGAGGTTGGCGGTGATGGTGTAGACGTCTTCCAGGTACTCGGCGACCGGGTCGCTGTTCTTGGCGCCGAGTTTCCAGGCCGGGTTCGGCGTGGTCGGGCCGAGGATGATGTCGACCTCGTTGAAGGCGGCCATGAAGTCGTTCTTCACCAGGCGGCGGATTTTCTGCGCCTTGAGGTAGTAGGCATCGTAGTAGCCGGCGGACAGCGCATAGGCGCCGACCATGATCCGGCGCTGCACTTCGGCACCGAAGCCTTCGCCACGGGAGCGCTTGTACAGGTCGACCAGGTTTTCCGGGTTCTCGCAGCGATAGCCGAAGCGCACGCCGTCGAAGCGCGACAGGTTCGAGGACGCTTCCGCCGGGGCGATCACGTAGTACGCAGGAATCGCGTGCTGCATGTTCGGCAGGCTGATTTCCTTGATGACCGCGCCGAGCTTCTCCAGCTCCTTGACGCTGTTGTGGACCAGCTCGGCGATGCGTGGGTCGAGACCGGCGCTGAAGTATTCCTTCGGCACGCCGATGCGCAAACCTTGCAGCGAACCGTTGAGGCTGGCGCTGTAGTCCGGAACGGGCTCATCGATGCTGGTGGAGTCGTTCGGGTCGAAGCCGGCCATGCCTTGCAGCAGGATCGCGCAGTCTTCGGCGGTGCGCGCCAGCGGGCCACCCTGGTCGAGACTGGAGGCGTAGGCGATCATGCCCCAGCGCGAAACGCGACCGTAGGTCGGCTTCAGGCCGGTGAGGTTGGTGAACGCTGCTGGCTGGCGAATCGAGCCACCGGTATCGGTGGCGGTGGCGGCCGGCAACAGGCGCGCGGCCACGGCGGCGGCGGAACCGCCGGACGAGCCGCCCGGTACGTGTTCCAGGTTCCACGGGTTCTTCACCGCGCCGTAGTAGCTCGACTCGTTGGCCGAGCCCATGGCGAATTCGTCCATGTTGGTCTTGCCCAGGGTCACGGTGCCAGCGGCGGCCAGCTTGGCGACCACGGTGGCATCGTACGGGGCCTTGAAGTTGTCGAGCATCTTCGAGCCGCAACTGGTGCGGATGCCCTGGGTGCAGAACAGGTCCTTGTGGGCAATCGGCGCACCGAGCAGGGCGCCGGTCTCACCCTTGGCGCGACGGGCGTCGGCGGTCTTGGCCTGGTTCAGGGCCAGCTCCTGGGTGAGGCTGATGAAGCTGTTGAGCTGCGGGTCGAGCTGGGCGATGCGCGCCAGCAGGACCTGGGTCAGTTCTTCGGAGGAAAACTTTTTATCGGCGAGTCCGCGGGCGATCTCGGCCAGGGTCATGTGATGCATGAGAGGCTCTTTCCCTTTAGTCGATGACTTTCGGAACCAGGTACAGGCCGTTTTCGACCGCTGGTGCGATGGACTGGTAGGCCTCGCGGTGATTGGACTCGGTCACGACGTCGGCGCGCAGGCGCTGGCTGGCTTCCAGTGGGTGGGCCAGGGGTTCGATACCGTCGGTGTTGACCGCCTGCATCTCGTCGACCAGCCCCAGAATGCTGTTCAGGGCAGAAGTAATGTGTGGAAGATCGGCTTCATTGAGGCCCAGACAGGCCAGATGAGCGATTTTTTCCACGTCGGAGCGTTCAAGCGCCATGGGATTCTCCAGTGGAAAACAAAACGGACGCAGTCTGTCCGTGTGTTAGATTGTCGGAACACTACCGCATTTCTACGGCCCTACGGCCGCGATTTCGGGGTTTGGTGCACAGAAAAGCGGCCAATTTAACATATTGGCGCCTTGCCCAAAATCCCTGTCGTTGTTAGAGTTTGCCGCACTTTTTTACCCACGCGTTGCCTAGGGTCCCTTTCCCATGTTCAAGAAACTGCGTGGCATGTTTTCCAGCGATCTTTCCATCGACCTGGGCACTGCCAACACCCTTATTTACGTGCGCGAGCGCGGTATCGTCCTGAATGAACCCTCGGTCGTGGCCATCCGCACCCATGGTAACCAGAAGAGTGTCGTGGCTGTCGGTACGGAAGCCAAGCGCATGCTGGGCCGTACACCGGGCAACATCGCGGCCATTCGCCCCATGAAGGACGGCGTGATCGCCGACTTCAGCGTCTGCGAAAAGATGCTGCAGTACTTCATCAACAAGGTTCACGAAAACAGTTTCCTGCAGCCCAGCCCTCGTGTGCTGATCTGCGTGCCATGCAAGTCCACCCAGGTAGAGCGTCGCGCCATCCGTGAATCGGCCCTCGGTGCCGGTGCCCGTGAAGTGTTCCTGATCGAAGAGCCCATGGCCGCGGCCATCGGTGCCGGCCTGCCGGTGGAAGAAGCCCGCGGCTCGATGGTCGTCGACATCGGTGGCGGTACCACTGAAATCGCACTGATCTCTCTCAACGGTGTGGTCTACGCCGAATCCGTACGTGTGGGCGGCGACCGTTTCGACGAAGCGATCATCACTTATGTGCGTCGCAACTACGGCAGCCTGATCGGCGAATCCACCGCCGAGCGTATCAAGCAGGAAATCGGCACGGCCTACCCGGGCGGTGAAGTCCGTGAAGTCGACGTACGCGGTCGCAACCTGGCCGAGGGCGTTCCACGGGCCTTTACCCTCAACTCCAACGAAGTGCTCGAAGCGTTGCAGGAATCGCTGGCGACCATCGTCCAGGCCGTCAAGAGCGCCCTGGAGCAGTCGCCGCCGGAGCTGGCCTCGGACATCGCCGAGCGCGGCCTGGTGCTGACCGGTGGTGGTGCGCTGTTGCGTGACCTCGACAAGCTGCTGGCCCAGGAAACCGGCCTGCCGGTGATCGTGGCCGAAGACCCGTTGACCTGCGTTGCCCGCGGCGGTGGCCGTGCATTGGAAATGATGGACAAGCACACCATGGACCTGCTCTCCAGCGAATAAGTCTGGCTGAGTGGTCTATGTTGTTCGCTCCCGGGCAGCACTTTGCAGTGCTGCCCGTTGGCGTTTATCTTCTGTCATTCGTATCCAGGCCGGTTTGATGCCGTATGAATAAAGAAAACATTTGCCTGGGAGGAGCGGCCTATTAAACCGCTTTTCGCCAAAGGCCCCTCATTGGGCGTGCGCCTGCTGGTGCTGACCGTGCTATCGGTCGCGCTGATGGTGGTCGATGCCCGCTTCACGCTGCTCAAGCCTGTACGCAGCCAGATGTCGCTGGTGTTGATGGAATCCTATTGGATCACCGACCTGCCGCAGCGCTTATGGCAAGGTGTCGCCAGCCAATTTGGCAGCCGGACCGAACTGGTCGCCGAAAACGAAAAACTCAAGACCGAAAACCTGCTGTTGCAGGGGCGCATGCAGAAGTTGGCGGCCCTCACCGAGCAGAACGTGCGGCTGCGCGAGTTGCTCAACTCCTCCGCACTGGTCAACGAGAAGGTCGAAGTGGCCGAGTTGATCGGCATGGACCCCAACCCCTTCACCCACCGCATCCTGATCAACAAGGGCGAGCGCGATGGCGTGGTCCTCGGCCAGCCGGTGCTCGATGCCCGGGGCCTGATGGGCCAGGTGGTGGAGTTGATGCCCTATACCTCCCGCGTGCTGTTGCTGACCGATACCACCCACAGCATTCCGGTGCAGGTCAACCGCAACGGCCTGCGGGCGATTGCCAGCGGCACCGGCAACCCGGAGCGCTTGGAGCTGCGGCACGTGGCCGATACCGCCGACATCAAGGAAGGCGACCTGCTGGTCAGCTCCGGCCTCGGCCAGCGCTTCCCGGCCGGGTATCCGGTGGCGACGGTCAAGGAAGTCATCCATGATTCCGGCCAGCCGTTCGCCATTGTCCGCGCGGTGCCGACGGCGGCGCTGAATCGCAGCCGCTACCTGCTGCTGGTCTTCAGTGACAACCGCACGCCGGAAGAGCGTGCCAACGACGCCGCCGTGGCCCAGGAAGCCCAGGACCGCCAGGGCGGTGAGTCGGCTGCCCCGACCGCACCCGCAGCACCGGCCACGGTGCCCAAGCCTCCAGCGGCAACACCCGCTGCGACTGCCCCGGCCACCACGCCGTCGACCGCGCCCGCCACGCCTGCCGCGGCACCCGCCCGGCCGGCCAACCATGCGCCGGCGTCCCAGCCTGCGAGGCCGGCGGCTCGACCACCGGCCTCGACACCCGCCGCTACACCGGCGACCAGGGGAGCACGAGAAGAATGAGCAGTACCCAATCCGGTAACGGCTGGATGGTCTGGCTGACCTTCGCCATCGGCCTGTTGCTCAGCGTTTCGCCGCTGCCGCAGTTCATGGAAATCCTGCGCCCCCTGTGGCTGGCCCTGTTGCTGGCCTTCTGGGCGCTGGCCTTGCCCCACAAGGTCGGCATGGTCACCGCCTGGTGCCTGGGCCTGGCCGAGGACGTGCTTTACGGCACGCTGTTGGGACAGAACGCGTTGATCCTGACCCTGATCACCTTCCTGGTGCTGTCGCTGCAACAACGCCTGCGGATGTTCCCCATGTGGCAACAGTGCCTGGTGATCCTGGTGATCTTCGGCCTGGCGCAACTGGTGCAACTATGGCTCAGCGCTCTGACCGGCAATCGCCAGCCAACCCTGGCGCTGGTCTTGCCAGCCCTGGTCAGTGCCTTGCTCTGGCCATGGGTCAGCTTCGGTTTGCGTGGCCTGCGCCTGCGTTTCAAAATCAACTGATTCGGTCAGGCTATCTACACTTTTTTGATGACTTACATCCCAGTGGCGAGGGGATTTATCCCCGCTGGGCTGCGCAGCAGCCCCAAGCCAGGCAACTCGGTGTGCCAGGAAGATTGAGTTCACTGCTTTAGGGCTGCAGCGCAGCCCAACGGGGATAAATCCCCTCGCCACAAAAGCCGGTCGCGTTAGGGAGATGTCTTGATGAAACCGCTTTACCTCGCCTCAGGTTCGCCGCGTCGGCGTGAACTGCTCACGCAGATCGGCGTGCCCTTTACCGCCATCGGCGCGGACATCGACGAAACGCCCCTGGATCATGAAACCCCATCGGCCTATGTCGAGCGCCTGGCGCGCGGCAAGGCCGAGGCTGGGCGACGAGGCCTGGACGCCGGTGTGGAGGGCTGCGTGCTCGGGGCGGACACCGCCGTGGTGCTGGAGGGGCGGATTCTTGGCAAACCCGTGGACCAGGCTGACGCCTTGTCGATGCTCCTGAGCCTGTCCGGTCGCGACCATGAGGTGTTGACCGCCATCGCCGTACTGGACGGCTCGCGCTGCGAATCACGGGTGGTGCGCAGCCGGGTGCGTTTTCGCCCCATCACCGAACCGGAAGCAATGGCCTATTGGGCCAGCGGCGAACCCCGGGACAAGGCTGGCAGCTATGGTATCCAAGGGCTGGGCGCGGTGTTCGTCGCCGGGCTTGAAGGCAGTTACTCAGCCGTTGTCGGCCTGCCGCTGTGCGAAACCGCAGAACTACTGGGCCATTTCGGCATACCCTGTTGGCAAACCTTGAACGCGCGCTGAGCGCCGTCTGACTTGATGCGGCCATTATCGTGAACATGCCTGAGCGAGACCCTGCCATGAGTGAAGAGATCCTGATCAACATCACGCCGATGGAGTCGCGCGTGGCGGTGGTTGAAAACGGTGTGCTGCAAGAGGTCCACGTCGAGCGTACGCAAAAGCGTGGCATCGTCGGCAATATCTATAAAGGCAAGGTGGTACGGGTGCTGCCGGGCATGCAGGCGGCCTTCGTCGACATCGGCCTGGACCGCGCGGCGTTCATCCATGCGTCGGAAATCTCCATGCGCGAAGGACCGGCCGTGGAGAGCATCAGCGCGCTGGTGCATGAAGGCCAGAGCCTGGTGGTGCAGGTCACCAAGGACCCCATCGGCTCCAAGGGCGCACGCCTGACCACGCAACTGTCGATCCCGTCGCGCTACCTGGTGTACATGCCGCGTACCGCCCACGTTGGCATTTCCCTGAAGATCGAAGACGAAGCTGAGCGCGAGCGCCTCAAGCAGGTGGTCAGCGATTGCGTGGAAAAAGAAGGCATCAAGGAAACCGGTGGGTTCATCCTGCGCACCGCCGCCGAAGGGGCCGGGGCCGATGAGATCCTCATGGACATCCGCTACCTGCGCCGCCTCTGGGATCAGATCGCCGCGCAGATCAAGACCATCGCCACCCCCAGCGTGATCTATGAAGACCTGGGCCTGGCGCTGCGGACCTTGCGCGACTTGGTCAGCCCCAAGATCGAGAAGATTCGCATCGACTCCCGGGAAACCTTCCAGAAGACCACCCAGTTCGTCGCCGAGCTGATGCCGGAAATCGCCGACCGTCTGGAGCATTACCCTGGCGAGCGGCCGATTTTCGATCTGTACGGGGTCGAGGACGAAATCCAGAAAGCCTTGGAACGCAAGGTACCGCTCAAGTCCGGCGGTTACCTGGTGGTCGATCCGGCCGAAGCCATGAGCACCATCGACGTCAACACCGGAGCGTTCGTCGGCCATCGCAACCTGGAAGAAACCATCTTCAAGACCAACCTGGAGGCCGCCACGGCGATTGCCCGGCAGCTGCGCCTGCGCAACCTGGGCGGGATCATCATCATCGACTTCATCGACATGGAGGATGAAGAGCATCAGCGCCAGGTGCTGCGGACGCTGGAAAAACAACTCGAACGCGATCACGCCAAGACCAACATCATTGGTATCACCGAACTGGGCCTGGTGCAGATGACCCGCAAGCGCACCCGCGAAAGCCTAGAGCAGGTGCTGTGCGAGCCATGCAGCAGTTGCCAGGGGCGTGGCAAGCTGAAGACCCCGGAAACCGTGTGTTACGAAATCTTCCGGGAAATCCTCCGGGAGGCGCGCGCCTACCAGGCGACCGGTTATAGAGTGTTGGCGAACCAGAAAGTGGTGGATCGCCTGCTCGACGAAGAGTCAGGCAATGTCGCGGAGTTGGAAGCGTTTATCGGACGCACGATTCGCTTCCAGGTTGAAACCATGTATTCCCAGGAACAATACGACGTGGTGCTGCTCTGAAGAGCTTGGGAAGCGGCGGGCCCGCGGATTTGATTGTCTTAGCCAGGGGGAGCCCACTGACATGGAGCGTCTGACACGCATGATCGCGACGCTGACCCGTTGGGGGCTGGGGCTTTGCGCCCTGCTGTTGGTGTTGCTGGCGTTGTACGTCAGCCTCGGTCGAGAGTTGGTCCCGCTGGTGGCCGAATACCGCGCCGAGGTCGAGACCCGCGCCGGTGCCGCCCTGGGCATGCCCGTGCACATCGGCAGCCTCGACGGCAGCTGGAGCGGCTTGGCGCCGATCCTGGCGGCGCGCGACGTGGTGGTCGGCGAGGGCCCCAATGCCTTGCACCTGGATCAGGTGCGGGCCGTGCCTGACCTGTGGGACAGCCTGCTGGCGCGTCAGGTGCGTATCGCCCACCTGGAAGTCAGTGGCCTGAAGATCAGCCTCAAGGAAGGCGCCGACGGCAAGTGGGCTTTGGAAGGCCTGCCGGTGAAGGACGAGCAGCCCCTCGATCCGCAGCAGTTGCTCGAACGCATGCAAATGGTCTCCAAGCTCTCGGTGCTCGATAGCCAGGTGACCTTGCAGCCCATCGAACAACCGCCACTGACCCTCACCTACGTCGGCTTGAGCCTGCGCACCGGCGCCACCCGCCAGCGCCTGGACGCACGCCTGACTCTGCCTGACGGGCAGCCGGTGGCGATCAACCTGCGCACCCGCCTGCGCGCCAGCGACTGGAAGAACGGCCAGGCCGATGCCTACTTGAGCCTGCCGCAAAGCGACTGGTCCAAATGGCTGCCGAAACGCCTGACCCAGCAATGGAATTTCTCCCAGATCAAGGCCGGCGGTGAGTTCTGGCTCAGTTGGGCCGAGGGCACGCTGCAAAGTGCGACCATGCGCCTGAACGCGCCGCAGCTCCAGGGCGCCTATGGCGAACGCAAGCCGGTACAGATCCACAACCTGGCCCTCAACGCTTATTTCCAGCGTGGTAGCCAAGGCTTCACCGCGACCTTCGACTCCCTGGCGATGAACCTGGGCGAGACCCGCTGGGAATCGCACCTGCAACTGCAACAAACGGCCGCCACCGAGCAGGCCGAGGAACGCTGGCACCTGCAGGCCGACCGCCTCGACCTGACCCCGCTCACGCCTTTGCTCAATGCCCTGGCGCCATTGCCCGAAGGCCTCGCCACGACGATTGACCGGCTCAAGGTGACCGGAGCCCTGCGCAACGTGCTGCTGGACTACCGGCCGCAAAACACCGGTGACCAGAAAGTCAGCTTCGCCACCAACCTGGACACCGTGGGCTTTGATGCCTATCGCGGCGCCCCGGCGGCGCGCAATGTCTCCGGGAGCCTGAGCGGCGACCTGGGCGGCGGCGAGCTGCGCATGGACAGCAAGGACTTTTCCCTGCACCTGGACCCGATCTTCGCCAAGCCCTGGCAGTACCTGCAGGCCAACGCCCGGCTGACCTGGAAGCTCGACAAGCAAGGTTTCACCCTGATCGCGCCGTACCTGAAGGTGCTGGGCGAGGAGGGCCGGATTGCCGGCGACTTCCTGATCCGCCTGCACTTCGACCACAGCCAGGAAGACTACATGGACCTGCGGGTCGGCCTGGTGGACGGTGATGGACGCTACACCGCCAAGTACCTGCCGGCGGTCCTCAGCCCAGCGCTGGATGAGTGGCTGCGCACGGCCATCGTCAAGGGCGCGGTGGACGAGGGCTTTTTCCAGTACCAAGGCTCACTGAATAAAGGCGCCGGGGACGCGGACCGCAGCATCAGCCTGTTTTTCAAGGTGCATGACGCCGAATTGGCGTTCCAGCCGGGTTGGCCTTCGGTCAGCAAGGTCAGCGGCGATGTCTTCGTCGAAGACAGCGGCGTGCGCATCTATGCCAGCCAAGGGCAATTGCTCGAGACCCAGGTCAAGGATGTTTCGGTGAACATTCCCCATGTCCCGACCGGCCAGAGCTCTCATCTGCTGCTGGACGGCGGGTTCGCCGGTGGGCTGGGCGACGGTCTGAAAATTCTCCAGACCGCGCCGATCGGGACCGCCGAGACGTTCGCCGGCTGGGAAGGTGAGGGCGACCTCAAAGGCAGCGTGAAGCTGGATATCCCGCTGGTCAAAGGCGAGCAACCGAAGATCCTGGTGGACTTCGCCACCGACCAGGCTCGTCTTAAACTCAGCGAGCCGGCGCTGGAACTGACCCAGCTCAAGGGCGATTTTCGCTTTGACAGCAACAAGGGCTTGAGTGGCAAAGGCATCAGTGCCCGGGCATTCGACCGGCCCGTAACCGCGCAGATTTTCGCCGAGGGCCGTGCCGGTGCACTCAACACGCGGGTCGCCGCCTCCGGGCAGGTGGAAATCAACAAGCTCACCCGTTGGCTGAATGTCACCCAACCGTTGCCGGTATCGGGCGTCGTGCCCTACCAGTTGCAAGTGATCCTCGACGGCGCCGACAGCCAGTTGTCGGTCAGCTCCAGCCTCAAGGGCGTGGCCATCGACCTGCCGGCTCCCTTCGGAATGGCCGCCGAGGTCGGGCGCGACACGGTGTTTCGCATGACCCTGCAAGGGGCGGAACGGCGTTATTGGGTCGATTATGGCGACCTGGCCAGCTTCACTTACGCCGCGCCGAGCGGGAAAGTCGCTGACGGTCGCGGCGAATTGCTGCTGGGGGCCGGCGATGCGGTGCTGCCTGGCGGCAAGGGGCTGCGACTGCGCGGCACGTTGGCGGAACTGGATGTCAGTCCTTGGCAGGACCTGGTGAACAAATACGCGGGCCAGGATCCGGGCGGCAGTGCCAAGCAACTGCTCAGCAGCGTCGATCTGAACGTTGGCAAACTTACGGCCATGGGCACCACCCTGGACCAGGCGTCGGTGCAACTGGATCGCAAGCCGGACGCCTGGGCCTTGCGGCTCGACAGCCAGCAGGCCAAGGGCAATGTCAACCTGCCGGACGCCAAGGCCGCCCCGATTGGTATCAAGCTCGACTATGTTCGCCTGCCGGCCGCGGACCCGACCGTCCAGGCGGATGAAAACGCACCGGACCCTCTGGCGTCGGTCGATCCCGGCAAGATCCCGGCCATGGATATCGCCATCGACCAATTGTTCCAGGGCCCCGATCTCATCGGCGCGTGGTCGTTGAAAGTGCGACCGACCGCCAAGGGCATCGCGCTGAACAACCTGGACATGGGCCTCAAGGGCATGGTGTTGAACGGCAGCGGCGGCTGGGAAGGCGCGCCCGGTGCCACCAGCAGTTGGTACAAGGGCCGGATCGGCGGCAAGAACCTGGGCGATGTGCTCAAGGGCTGGGGCTTTGCGCCAAGCGTGACCAGCCAGACATTCCGCCTGGATGTCGATGGGCGTTGGCCCGGTTCGCCGGCGTGGGTCGCCACTAAGCGCTTTTCCGGCAGCCTCGATGCGTCGTTGAGCAAAGGCCAGTTCGTTGAAGTCGAAGGCAGTGCCCAGGCGTTGCGGGTATTTGGCCTGTTGAACTTCAACTCCATCGGCCGACGCTTGCGCCTGGACTTCTCCGACCTGTTCAGCAAGGGCCTGAGCTACGACCGGGTCAAAGGGTTGTTGGTGGCGAGCGACGGGGTGTACGTGACCCGCGAACCCATTACCCTGACCGGGCCGTCGAGCAACCTGGAACTCAACGGCACGCTGGACATGGTGGCCGATCGGGTCGACGCCAAGCTGCTGGTGACGCTGCCGGTGACCAACAACCTGCCGATTGCCGCGCTGATCGTTGGCGCACCGGCGGTGGGTGGGGCGCTGTTTCTGATCGACAAACTGATCGGCGACCGCGTGGCGCGTTTTGCCAGCGTAAGATACGACGTCAAGGGGCCGTGGAAAGAGCCGAAGATCACCTTCGACAAGCCGTTTTGACAGTTCGACGCCAACCCCCTTGTGGGAGCGGGCCTGTGGGAGCAAAGCTTGCTCGCGATTGCGGTGTATCAACCAGCCTATATGTTGGATGTACCTGCCTCATCGCGAGCAAGCTTTGCTCCCACAGCCACCTTGGGCGAGGATGAAAATGAGGGAGAAACCATGCCAGTCGCCGTGATTCAAATGGTCAGCCAAAGCGATGTGCTCGCCAACCTGGCCCGTGCCCGGGTGCTGCTGGAGCAGGCTGCTGCCGGCGGTGCGAGGCTGGCGGTGCTGCCGGAGAATTTCGCGGCGATGGGGCGGCGGGACGTTGCCGATATCGGCCGTGCCGAAGCCTTTGGTCAGGGACCGATCCTGCCGTGGTTGAAACAGGTCGCCCGTGACCTCAAGTTATGGATTGTGGCCGGCACGTTGCCGTTGCCGCCGGTGGACCAGCCCGAGGCCAGGTCCCATGCCTGTTCGTTGCTGGTCGACGACCAGGGTCAGATCGTGGCGCGTTACGACAAGCTGCACCTGTTCGATGTGGATGTGGCGGACAATCGCGGGCGCTATCGCGAGTCGGATGACTATGCTTATGGTGCCAACGTGGTGGTTGCCGATACCCCCGCCGGCCGGGTGGGCCTGACGGTTTGTTATGACTTGCGGTTCCCGGAGCTCTACAGCGAGCTGCGGGCGGCCGGGGCCGAACTGATCACGGCGCCGTCGGCGTTTACCGCGGTGACCGGCGCGGCCCATTGGGATGTGCTGATCCGCGCCCGGGCCATCGAGACCCAGTGCTACGTGCTGGCGGCCGCCCAGGGCGGTGTGCATCCGGGGCCTCGGGAAACCTTTGGCCATGCGGCGATTGTCGACCCGTGGGGTCGCGTGCTGGCACAACAGGATCAAGGCGAGGCCGTGCTGGTGGCCGAGCGCGACAGCAGCGAACAAGCGTCCATCCGGGCGCGCATGCCGGTGGCCAGCCATCGGCGCTTTTTCTCGCAGGGCGCTCGACAGCGGCCTGTCCAAGACGACGAATTCAAGGCGTAAAACATATGAGCGGGTTGTTGTCCTCAGTCAGTGAACACCTTTTAGCCCCCGGCGGCGTGACCCTCGAAAGCCTGCAAGGCGTGCTGGGCGACTTGGCCGGCCCGGGCATCGATGCGGCCGACCTGTATTTCCAGGGCCAGATCTCCGAGTCCTGGTCGCTGGAAGACGGCATCGTCAAGGAAGGTAGTTTCAACCTCGACCAGGGCGTGGGCGTGCGCGCCCAGTCCGGGGAAAAGACCGGTTTTGCCTACAGCAACGCCATCACCCTCGAAGCCCTCGGCGCTGCGGCCCGTGCCGCCCGCTCGATTTCCCGCGCCGGGCAGAATGGCACGGTCCAGGCGTTCAGCAGCCAGGACGTGGCGCAGCTGTATGCGCCGGACAATCCGCTGGAAGTCATGAGCCGCGCCGAAAAAGTCGAGTTGCTCAAGCGCATCGACGTCGCCACCCGTGCCTTGGACCCGCGCATCCAGCAAGTGACGGTGAGCATGGCCGGGGTCTGGGAGCGCATCCTGGTGGCCTCCACCGACGGCGGCCTGGCGGCGGACGTTCGACCGTTGGTGCGGTTCAATGTCAGCGTGATCGTCGAGCAGAACGGTCGGCGTGAGCGTGGCGGCCATGGCGGCGGCGGGCGCACAGACTACCGTTATTTCCTCAGCGAAGACCGCGCCATGGGCTACGCCCGCGAAGCGTTGCGCCAGGCGCTGGTCAACCTTGAGGCGATCCCGGCCCCGGCCGGCACGTTGCCAGTGGTGCTGGGCTCCGGCTGGTCCGGCGTGCTATTGCACGAAGCGGTGGGCCACGGCCTGGAAGGCGATTTCAACCGCAAGGGCAGTTCGGCCTACAGCGGACGCATGGGGGAAATGGTTGCTTCGAAACTCTGCACCATTGTCGATGACGGCACCCTGGCCGGGCGTCGCGGCTCCCTGAGCGTCGACGATGAAGGCACACCGACCGAATGCACCACGCTGATCGAGAACGGCGTGCTCAAGGGCTACATGCAGGACAAGCTCAATGCCCGGCTGATGGGCGTGGCCCGCACCGGCAACGGCCGTCGTGAATCCTACGCGCACCTGCCGATGCCGCGCATGACCAACACCTACATGCTCGGTGGCCAAAGCGATCCGGCGGAAATCATCGCCTCGGTGAAGAAGGGCATCTATTGCGCCAACCTCGGCGGTGGCCAGGTGGACATCACCAGCGGCAAGTTCGTGTTCTCCACCAGTGAGGCCTACCTGATCGAAGACGGCAAGATTACCGCACCGGTCAAGGGCGCGACCCTGATCGGCAACGGGCCGGAGGCGATGAGCAAGGTGTCGATGGTCGGTAACGACCTGGCGCTGGACAGTGGCGTGGGGACGTGTGGCAAGGATGGGCAATCGGTGCCGGTAGGCGTCGGTCAACCGACCCTGAAGATCGATGCGATTACCGTGGGTGGCACGGGCGCATGAGCGTGCTCTGGGGCTTGCATGAGTCATCGTGGCGAGGGAGCTTGCTCCCGCTGGGCTACGCAGTAGCCCCGATGCGGTTGCTGCGCAACCGAGCGGGAGCAAGCTCCCTCGCCACGGAAACCTCTTGCAGGAGGGTAAAGCTGTTAGCGATCAGCGCAGGCCGCGTTGAGTCTCGTCCAGCTCACGGATGTACTTGAAGATTTTACGGCTCGAGGCCGGTGGCTTGTTTTGCGCCAACTCGTGCTGGGCTTGACGGATCAAGGAGCGCAGTTGCTGGCGATCAGCCTCCGGGTAGTCGATGACGAATTTTTCCAGCACGCCGTCGTCGCCTGCGATCAAGCGATCGCGCCAGCGTTCCAGGTTGTGGAAGCGTTCGTTGTACTGCCGGGTGGAGGCATCGAGTTGATCGAGCAGCACCAGGATGGCGTCAGTGTCCTGATCGCGCATCAGTTTGCCGATGAATTGCAGGTGCCGTTTACGCGCGATATTCGCGGTGTGCTTGGGCGCATCGGCCAGGGCCCGGCGCAAGGCGTCGGTCAAAGGCAGTTTGGCCAGCAAGTCAGGCTTGAGTGTTGTCAGGCGCTCGCCGAGGTCAACCAGAGCATGCAGCTCGCGTTTGACCTGGGATTTGCTTTTTTCACCCTCGTAGAGGGAGTCGTCGTAAGAATCAACCATGGTGGCAGTCCGCAAAGAAACGCCGCCATGATAACCAGTCGGGGGCCGCTTGTCCGGCCCGGTCGCTCGAAGGCCATCCCGAAAACAGAATTTGAGTGGAGAACACCATGAGTGCAGTTCAGAGCGTCGGCCCGCAAGCATTGCCGGCACTGCAGGAACAAGTCGAGCAGATCCTCGCCGAGGCCAAGCGGCAGGGCGCCAGTGCGTGTGAGGTGGCGGTGTCCCTGGAACAGGGCCTGTCGACCTCGGTACGCCAGCGCGAGGTGGAAACCGTCGAATTCAATCGCGACCAGGGCTTTGGCATCACCTTGTACGTAGGCCAGCGCAAGGGTTCGGCCAGTACGTCGGCCAGTGGCCCGGACGCCATCCGCGAAACCGTCGCCGCGGCACTGGCGATTGCCCAGCACACCTCTGAAGACGAAGCCTCGGGCCTGGCCGATGCCGCACTGATGTGCAAAGAGTTGCGGGACTTTGACCTGTTCCACGCCTGGGACATCACCCCCGAGCAGGCCATCGAGCAGGCACTGCGTTGCGAAGCGGCGGCGTTCGATGCCGACTCGCGGATCAAGAATGCCGACGGTACGACGCTCAATACCCACCAGGGCTGCCGCGTCTACGGCAACAGCCATGGTTTCATCGGCGGTTATGCATCGACCCGCCACAGCCTTAGCTGCGTGATGATCGCCGAAGCCAACGGCCAGATGCAGCGCGATTACTGGTACGACGTGAGCCGCCAGGGCACCTTGCTGGCGGACCCGGTGAGCATCGGCCAGAAAGCCGCGCAACGGGCGGCCAGCCGCCTGGGCGCGCGGCCGGTGCCGACCTGCGAAGTGCCGGTACTGTTTTCGGCCGAGCTGGCCGGTGGCCTGTTCGGCAGCTTCCTGTCTGCGGTATCCGGCGGCAACCTGTACCGCAAGTCGTCGTTCCTCGAGGGCGCGCTGGGCCAGAAACTGTTCCCGGAATGGATGACCATCGACGAGCGTCCGCACCTGATGCAGGCCATGGGCAGCTCAGCGTTCGACGGCGATGGCCTGGCCACCTACGCCAAGCCCTTCGTGGAAAAGGGCGAGCTGGTGTCCTACATCCTCGGCACCTATTCGGGCCGCAAACTCGGCATGCCGAGCACCGCCAATGCCGGTGGCGTGCATAACCTGTTCGTGACCCATGGCGAAGAAGACCAGGCCGCCTTGCTGCGGCGCATGGGCCGGGGCCTGCTGGTGACCGAACTGATGGGCCATGGCTTGAACATGGTCACCGGCGACTATTCCCGTGGTGCGGCGGGTTTCTGGGTCGAGAACGGCGAGATCCAGTTCCCGGTCCAGGAAGTGACCATCGCCGGCAACATGCGCGACATGTTCAAGCAGATCGTGGCCGTGGGCAACGACCTGGAATTGCGCAGTAACATCCGCACCGGCTCGGTGCTGATCGAGCGGATGATGGTGGCGGGTAGCTGATACTCATCGCGTAAAGAAAGGCGCGTCATCCACGGGGTGATGCGCCTTTTTTGTATCCGAAATCCTGTGGCGACGACGCTTTTGTGGTGTTCCACGGTTGTGTTGCTTCTTATTATCATCTAATAATGAATCTCATTCGCCGAGTGAGCCCCGGTCATGAGTTCTGCCCTGCACGAACAACCCTACCTTGAAAGCTGGCGCTGGATGAGCCGCCAGATCCGTTGCGCGATGAATCCGGACGAGCCGCGGTTGATCGAGCACTACCTGGCCGAGGGCCGCTACCTGGCTTGTTGCACGGCCACCTCGCCGTGGATGATCTCCGAAACCGCCTTCCGCCTGCTGCTCGACACCGCTTCGGACGTCGCGCTGCCCTGGCATTGGCGCAGCCTCTGCCTCGACCAGGCCTGGCGCCCCCTGCGTGACCTCGAACGCCAATCATTGTGCCGCTGCCGCCTCAAGCGCTGGCAGAGCCATGCCTGGGCGCTGGCGACCTGCGCCCTGGCGCCATCGATTCCTCTTATTGAACTGGTGCAAGGATCTCCCGATGAGTAATACCCGTATCGAACGCGACAGCATGGGCGAGCTGCACGTCCCAGTGGACGCCCTCTATGGCGCCCAGACCCAGCGTGCCGTGGATAACTTCCCGGTCAGCGGCCAGCGCATGCCAGCGCCGTTCATCCGCGCGCTGATCCTGGCCAAGGCCGCGGCCGCTCGGGCCAACGTAGAGCTGGAACAAATCAGCGCGGCCCAGGGCAAGGCCATCGTCGATGCCGCCATGGGACTGCTCGAAGGCCGTTTCATGGACCATTTCCCGGTGGATATCTTCCAGACCGGCTCCGGCACCAGCTCCAACATGAACGCCAACGAAGTGATCGCCACCCTCGCCAGCGGCCTGCTGGGGGAGACGGTCAACCCGAATGACCACGTCAACTGCGGTCAGAGCAGCAACGACATCATCCCCACCAGCATTCATGTCAGTGCCGCGCTGGCCTTGCATGAGCAACTGCTGCCGGCGTTGTTGCACCTGGTGCAGGTGATCGAGCGCAAGGCCGAAGACGTCCACCCGTTCATCAAAACCGGCCGCACCCACCTGATGGACGCCATGCCGGTGCGCCTGAGCCAGGTGCTCGACGGTTGGGCGCAACAGCTCAAGGCCAATATCGGCCACTTGCAGGACCTGTTGCCGAGCCTGCAATCCCTGGCCCAGGGGGGGACGGCGGTCGGCACCGGGGTCAATGCCCATCCACGTTTCGCCGAACTGTTCAGCCAGCAACTGACGCAACTGACCCAAGTGCAATTCACCCCGGGCAAGAACCTGTTCGCGCTGATTGGCTCCCAGGACACTGCCGTGGCGGTTTCCGGGCAGCTCAAGACCACGGCCGTGTCGCTGATGAAAATCGCCAACGACCTGCGCTGGATGAATTCCGGTCCGCTGGCAGGCCTGGGCGAGATCGAACTCGAGGGCTTGCAACCGGGCTCCTCGATCATGCCCGGCAAGGTCAATCCGGTCATTCCCGAGGCCACCGCCATGGTAGCGGCCCAGGTGATCGGCAACGACACGGTAATCACCATCGCCGGTCAATCGGGCAACTTCGAATTGAACGTGATGCTCCCGATCATCGCCCAGAACCTGCTCAGCAGCATCACCCTGATGTCCACCGCCAGCCGCTTGCTCGCGGACAAGGCCATCGCCACGTTCAAGGTCAACGAAGCCAGGCTCAAGGAAGCGTTGTCGCGCAACCCGATCCTGGTGACCGCGCTGAACCCGATCATCGGTTACCAGAAGGCCGCTGAAATCGCCAAGAAGGCTTACCGGCAAGGCCGACCGGTCATCGATGTCGCCCTGGAACACACCGACCTGTCTCGCAGCGAACTCGAAGTCCTGCTGGACCCGGAGAAGCTCACCGCCGGCGGCGTGTAACCCCGACACCTGTGTGGAGGACTCATCATGGAACACTGGAAACGTACGATCGAACGAGCCAATCGCTGTTTCATGCTGGGCGAGCTGGTGGATGCCCGCGAAGCCTACCTGCAAGCCCTGGCGCTGGCCCAGGTGTTATTCGAGCGCTGGGCGGATGCCGACGAAGCGGTCGCCGCTTGCGTCGTCTCCCATCACAACCTGGCGGACCTGCACTTGCGCTTGAACCAGCCGGAGGAGAGCGCCGAATACTTGTGTGCGATCCACCAACGGTTGTTGCAGACGATGCAGGACGAACGCCTGACACCGGCCCTGCGCGCCGCCGCGCAGCGCCAGAGCCACAAGACCTACGTCGAACTGCTGAATTTCATCAGCGAGCACGGTGAGTACCCCCGCACCCAACGCCTGCTGCATTGCAATGCCGCTACGTCCCGGCAGCGCAATGCCCCTCTTCATCATGGAGTTCATTGAACATGGCCTTTACCTTGCCTGCATTGCCCTACGCCTACGATGCCCTGGAACCGCACATCGATGCGCAAACCATGGAGATCCACTACACCAAGCACCACCAGACCTATATCAATAACCTCAACGCGGCGGTGGACGGCACTGAATACGCCGGGTGGCCCGTCGAAAAACTGGTGTCCAGCGTGGAGCAGTTGCCGCCAAGCCTGAAGGCTGCGGTGATCAACCAGGGCGGTGGCCATGCCAATCATTCGTTGTTCTGGGAGGTGATGACGCCCCAGGGCGGCGGCCTGCCCGAGGGCGCCCTGGCGGCGGCGATCGATGCGCAACTGGGCGGTATCGAGCGTTTCAAGGAGGCTTTCACCAAAGCGGCGCTGACCCGTTTCGGCAGCGGCTGGGCCTGGTTGAGTGTGACCCCGCAAAAGACCCTGGTGGTGGAAAGCAGCGGCAACCAGGACAGTCCGCTGATGAATGGCAACACGCCGATTCTTGGCCTGGACGTCTGGGAGCACGCCTATTACCTGCGCTACCAGAACCGTCGTCCGGAATACATCAATGCGTTCTACAACGTGATCAATTGGCCTGAAGTCGCCCGACGCTATCAGGCGGCGCTGGCTTCGAGTCCTTCATGAACACCCGCCAAGGCTGACTATGGATACTCAAACACTGGCGATTGGAAGCGGACGGATGTTCCGCTATGCCTTGGGGTCGTTGCTGCTGTTGGCCGGGATGACGTTGTTGGCGGCCCAGGGCCTGGCGTGGCTGGACCTGGAGCCCAGGTTGTTGCGTGCCTTTCAGGGCGGCGGGCTTTGTGCCTTGGGCACCGCGTTGGGGGCGGTGCCGGTGCTGGTCATCCGGCGCATGCCCCAGGCCGTGAGCGATTCGCTGCTGGGCTTCGGTGCCGGGGTGATGCTTGCCGCCACGGCGTTTTCGCTGATCGTGCCGGGCATTGCCGCGGCCGAGCAGTTGGGGCTCACGCCTTGGGCCGCCAGCGGCCTTATCTGTGTCGGGATTATGTCGGGGGCGTTCGGGCTGTATCTGGTGGACCGCAAGGTCTCGGCCAGCCCCGAAAGGATGGTGGTGGCACCAGGACGTCCGATTATTGCGCCGCGGATCTGGTTGTTCGTGTTTGCCATCATCGCCCACAACATTCCGGAAGGCATGGCGGTGGGCGTATCGGCGGGTGGCGGCATGCCGGATGCCGACAGCCTGGCGATGGGCATCGCTTTGCAGGATGTCCCCGAAGGGTTGGTGATCGCGCTGGTGCTGGCCGCGGCGGGCATGTCGCGGGTCAAGGCGTTCCTGATTGGCGCGGCGTCAGGGCTGGTCGAGCCGGTGTTCGCGCTGTTGTGCGCCTGGTTGGTGAGCCTGGCCGAGATGCTCTTGCCCCTGGGCCTGGCGTTGGCGGCCGGGGCGATGTTGCTGGTGGTGACCCACGAGGTCATTCCCGAATCCCGCCGCAATGGTCACGAGAAACTGGCGAGCCTGGGGTTGTTGGTGGGGTTCTGTCTGATGATGGTGCTGGATACGGCGTTGGGCTGACGGCGAAGGGCGCGAATCCACACCTGTGGTGAGATTTATCTGTGGGAGCAAGGCTTGCCCGCGATGCAGGCGCCGCGATTGTGCAGGTTATCCGCGTTATCGTTCATCGCGAGCAAGCTTTGCTCCCACAAAAAATCCCTTTGCCACAACTGGCTCGACTCGAGTCTTGGGGCCGTTATTCGCCTTCGTCGAAGTATCTGTTGATCAGGTCAACCAGGGCCTCCATCGCTTCCTGCGCTTTCTCCCCTTCAGTGCTCAGGTGAATCTTGGTGCCCTTGCCGGCCGCGAGCATCATCATTGCCATGATGCTTTTACCGTCGACCGTGGACTCTGGCGTACGCCCGACCCTGATCGTGGTATCCGGAAAACTCCCCGCCACACCTACAAATTTTGCCGACGCCCGGGCATGCAAACCCAGCTTGTTGATGATTTCAATTTCCTGAGCAGGCATCGCGATGTGAATCCTTTAGCTGAGGTCGCGGTGGCGAACCTGGACATTCTTCAGGGATTGTTGCAGGAGCTGACCCAGGCGTTCGGTCAGGTAGACGGAGCGGTGATGACCGCCGGTACAGCCGATGGCGATCGTGACATAGGCGCGGTTGCTCGCGGCAAAGCGGGGGAGCCATTTGAGCAGGTAGCTGGAGATGTCCTGGTACATTTCCTCGACATCCGGCTGTGCGGCCAGGTAGTCGATCACCGGTTGATCAAGCCCGGACTGCTCACGCAATTCCGGTTTCCAATACGGGTTGGGCAGGCAACGCACATCGAACACCAGGTCGGCGTCTACCGGCATGCCACGCTTGAAGCCGAACGATTCCACCAGGAACGCCGTGCCCGGCTCCGGTTGGTTCAGCAGGCGCAGCTTGATCGTGTCACGCAACTGGTACAGGTTCAGGTGCGTGGTGTTGACCTTCAGGTCCGCCAGGTCGGCGATCGGCCCCAACAGCTGACTTTCATCCTCGATGGCTTCGGCCAGGGAGCGGTTGGCGTTGCTCAGGGGGTGACGCCGACGGGTTTCGGAAAAACGCTTGAGCAGCGTCTCCTCATCGGCATCCAGGTACAGCACGTCGCACTGGATATGCCGGCTGCGCACTTCTTCGAGCAGTTCAGGAAAACGCGACAGGTGGCTCGGCAGGTTGCGCGCATCGATGGACACCGCCACCAGCGGCTGCGCCAGCTCGGTGTGGATCAGGGCGCGTTCGGCCAGTTCCGGCAGCAGGCCGGCGGGCAGGTTGTCGATGCAATAGTAGCCGCTGTCCTCAAGCACGTTGAGGGCCGTGCTTTTACCGGAGCCGGAGCGGCCACTGACGATGATCATGCGCATGTTTAATGACCGTTCTGCTCGTCCAGGACCACCTGGTACAAAGCTTCGTTACTCGGCGCGCTGCGCAGTTTTTCGCGCACTTCCTTGCGGTCCAGCATGCTGGCTATCTGGCGCAGCAGCTCAAGATGCGCATCGGTCGCCGCTTCCGGAACCAGCAATACAAACAGCAGGTCGACCGGAGCGCCGTCGATGGCGTCGAAATCTATGGGGGTATCAAGGTGCAACAACGCGCTGATCGGCGCGGCACAACCCTTGAGACGGCAGTGAGGAATGGCGATGCCGTTGCCAAAACCGGTGGAACCGAGTTTTTCACGGGCAACCAGGGCCTCGAAGACGTCTTGCATTCCCAGATCCGGCACCTCGCGGTGGATCAGGTTGGCAATTTGTTCGAGGGCTTTCTTTTTACTGCCGCCCGGCGCGTTCACTTGGGAACGGCCGGGGGTCAGGATGGTTTCTAGTCGGATCATGGATTGGGGGGGTTAACGACCGGTCGCGCCCTGGAGGAGGCTCTGGGTCTTTTCCTTATGCTTTTTGAGTTGGCGATCCAGCTTGTCGGTCAGCAGGTCAATCGCGGCATACATGTCTGTGTGCTCTGCGTTGGCAACCACTTCTCCGCCGGGGATATGCAGCGTGGCTTCGATTTTCTGCAGCAGCTTCTCGACGTTCATCGTGACTTGCACGTTGGTGATCTTGTCGAAATGCCTCTCCAATCGGTCGAGTTTTTCGCCGATGTAGGTGCGCAGGGGTTCGGTCACTTCCAGTTGGTGTCCACTGATGTTGACTTGCATACAGCTTCTCCTTCGTTGCCAGTGCATAAAGCGGCAGGCAGAAATGCCTGCCACTGGAACGCTGTGGCGTGGCCTGTTACATCAGCCGCTTGCGTTCGCTCGAAGGCGCGATCCCGAGGGATTCGCGGTACTTGGCGACGGTACGGCGGGCCACCTGAATGCCTTGTGCCTCCAGTAAACCAGCGATCTTGCTGTCACTCAACGGCTTTTTCTGATTTTCCGCGGCCACCAGTTTTTTGATGATCGCGCGGATGGCCGTGGACGAGCATTCGCCGCCTTCGGAGGTGCTGACATGGCTGGAGAAAAAGTATTTCAATTCATAGATGCCCCGGGGGGTATGCATGAATTTCTGGGTGGTCACCCGGGAAATCGTCGATTCGTGCATGCCCACCGCTTCGGCAATGTCATGCAGGACCAATGGTTTCATCGCTTCATCGCCGTACTCCAGGAAGCCTCGCTGGTGCTCGACGATCTGGGTGGCTACTTTCATCAGGGTTTCGTTGCGGCTTTGCAGGCTCTTGATGAACCAGCGGGCTTCCTGCAACTGGTTGCGCATGAAGGTGTTATCGGCGCTGGTGTCGGCGCGCTTGACGAAACCGGCGTACTGGGCATTGACCCGCAGCTTGGGCACCGACTCCTGGTTGAGCTCCACCAGCCAGCGATCGTTGTGCTTGCGCACGATCACGTCGGGGACCACGTACTCAGGCTCGGTGGATTCGATCTGCGAGCCGGGGCGGGGGTTGAGGCTCTGCACCAGCTCGATGACCTGGCGCAGTTCATCTTCCTTGAGCTTCATGCGACGCATCAATTGGCTGTAGTCGCGACCGCCCAGCAGGTCGATGTAATCGGTGACCAGTCGCTTGGCTTCGGCCAGCCATGGCGTCTTGGCGGATAACTGGCGCAATTGCAGCAACAGGCACTCGCCCAGGTTGCGGGCGCCGATGCCGGCCGGTTCGAATTGCTGGATGCGATGGAGAACGGCTTCGATCTCGTCCAGCTCGATGTCGAGCTCGGGGTCGAAGGCTTCGAGGATTTCTTCGAGGGTCTCGTCCAGGTAGCCCTGGTTGTTGATGCAATCGATCAGCGTCACGGCGATCAGGCGATCGGTGTCGGACATCGGCGCCAGGTTCAGTTGCCACAACAGGTGGCTTTGCAGGCTCTCACCGGCAGAGGTGCGGGTGGTGAAGTCCCACTCGTCGTCATCGCTGCTGGGCAGGTTGCTGGCGCTGGTCTGGTAGACATCTTCCCAGGCCGTGTCCACGGGCAGCTCGTTGGGAATGCGTTCGTTCCATTCGCCATCCTCGAGGTTGTCCACCGTCGGGGCGGCTTCCTGGTAGGACGGTTCCGGGATCTCGGTGTTGGGCTTCTGCTCGACGTTGTCGGCCAGCGGGTCTGTGTTATCGAAGTCGTCGCCTTCTTCCTGGCGTTCGAGCATCGGATTGGACTCCAGGGCCTCCTGGATTTCCTGTTGCAGGTCCAGGGTCGACAATTGGAGCAGGCGGATGGCCTGTTGCAGCTGCGGTGTCATCGTCAGCTGCTGGCCCATTCTCAAGACTAGCGATGGTTTCATGGCAGGGGCTTAACACCTTATTCGCCGGCGCACATGCGCCATCCACTACAGGGCGCCGGAGCGCCAAACTTAAGCAAATTATATGCCTGAAACTGAAGTGTTTGCCTAGAGCGTCGCCATAATAAAATTAAACGACGCCCGGGCAATTCGCCAGACACGTGTGCTTACAGGCGGAACTCATGGCCCAGGTACACTTCCTTGACCAGGTCATTGGCCAGGATCGCGGCGGAGTCACCTTCGGCGATCAATTGGCCGTCATTGACAATGTAGGCGGTTTCGCAGATGTCCAGGGTCTCGCGCACGTTGTGGTCGGTGATCAGCACACCGATACCCTTGGCCTTGAGGTGATGGATGATCTGCTTGATGTCGCCCACCGAAATCGGGTCCACGCCGGCGAACGGTTCGTCGAGCAGGATGAACTTCGGTGCGGTGGCCAGGGCGCGGGCGATTTCCACACGACGCCGTTCACCACCCGACAGGCTCATGCCCAGGTTGTCGCGAATGTGGCTGATGTGGAATTCCTGCAGCAGGCTTTCCAGTTCCTGGCGACGGCCGGCCTTGTCGAGTTCCTTGCGGGTCTCGAGGATCGCCATGATGTTGTCGGCTACCGACAGTTTGCGGAAGATCGACGCTTCTTGCGGCAAATAGCCGATACCTGCCTTCGCCCGGCCGTGCATCGGCTGGTGGCTGACATCCAGGTCGTCGATCAACACGCGCCCCTGATCGGCCTGGACCAGGCCGACGATCATGTAGAAGCAAGTGGTCTTGCCCGCGCCGTTAGGACCGAGCAGACCAACGATCTGGCCGCTGTCGATGGACAGGCTGACATCACGCACGACTTGACGGCTCTTGTAGCTCTTGGCCAAGTGCTGAGCTTTCAGAGTTGCCATTACTGGGCCTTCTGCTCGTCGGTTTTCTTTTTCGGCTGGATCACCATGTCGATGCGCGGACGCGACTCGGTCACCTTGCTACCGGTGGCGCGACCGGCACTGGCCAGCTTCTTGACCGTGTCGTAGACGATTTTCTCGCCCTGGGTAACGTTGTTGTCCTTGTCGACGACCTTGGCGCGGTCGATCAGGACCACGCGATCCTGGGAGGCGTGGTACTGGATGGTCACCCCGTAGCCCTGGACGGGCTTAGTGTCGCCCACGGTTTGCATCTGCTCGAAATAGGCCAGGTTGCCCACCGAAGTCACCACATCGATATCGCCAGCTGGGGTGCGGGTGATGGTCACGGTGTTGCCGGTGACCTTCATCGAGCCCTGGGTGATGATCACGTCGCCTTTATAGGTGGCGACGCCATTCTTGTCGTCGAGTTGGGCGTCGTCGGCCTGGATGCGGATAGGCTGGTCGCGGTCGTTGGGAAGAGCCCAGGCGCTCGCGCTTCCCAGTGCTGCGCCCAGACTGAGCAAAATAGGGAGGGTTTTAGCGAGCTTCATACTGTCCTCTTACGTTCGATAGCAGGTGTATCCTGCTTTCCTTCAAATACGCTTTCATTCCCGTGCCGGTCGATACACCCCCGGCGCCGTCGATTCTAACGGGTTGCTCGGTCTGCGCATATTCTTGCTGTGGGAATACGGTCATGCGTGTGCTGGTGATGATGGTCGTGCGGTTTTTCTCGTCGGTTCGGGCAACGCGTACCGAGTCGATCAGTTCCACTTCGGTGCCGCCGGAATTGACTTCGGCGTGCTCGCTCTGCACATGCCACGGGAATTCGGTGCCGCGGAACATGTTCAGGTCCGGTTTGGTGACCAGCGTAATGTCAGTGGCCTTTACGTGGTCGACCTTGTCGGACGTCATCTCATATTGCACTTTGCCGTCGGGCAGGTACTGCAGGGTATGGGTGTTGGTCGCGTACCAGTCGATCCGCTCCTCGACCTGGGGTGTAGTTTGGTCGAGAAACCGTTCGGGGCTGATGTTCCAATAGCCCACTGCGGCGAAAATCGCCGCGATACAGGCAAACACCACAATGGTGCGAATCTTTTTGCTCAGCATAAATGGCTCACAGGTACGCGGCGTTGGCCGCTTCGAGGCGGCCCTGGGCGCGCAGGATCAGTTCACAGAACTCGCGGGCCGCACCTTCGCCGCCTCGCGCCGTGGTGACGCCGTGGGCGTGCTCGCGGACGAAGCTGGCCGCATTGGCGACCGCCATGCCCAGGCCGACCCGGCGAATTACCGGCAGGTCCGGCAGGTCGTCACCGAGGTAGGCCACCTGTTCATAGCTTAGGTTGAGTTGACCCAGAAGCTCGTCCAGCACCACCAGTTTGTCCTCGCGCCCTTGGTAAAGGTGCGGGATGCCGAGGTTCTTCGCGCGCCGCTCGACCACTGGGGTCTTTCGGCCGCTGATGATAGCGGTCTGTACGCCGGCGGCCATCAGCATCTTGATGCCCTGGCCATCGAGGGTGTTGAAGGTCTTGAATTCGCTACCGTCTTCGAGGAAGTACAGGCGACCGTCAGTCAGCACGCCGTCCACATCGAACACGGCCAGCTTGATGGCTTTGCCCCGTTGCAACAGGTCTGTGTTCATTTACATGACTCCCGCACGCAGCAAATCGTGCATGTTCAGGGCGCCCACCGGACGGTCGTCGTCGTCGACGACCACCAGGGCGCTGATCTTGTGGTCTTCCATGATTTTCAGGGCCTCGGCGGCGAGCATCTCGGCGCGGGCAGTCTTGCCGTGAGGCGTCATGACTTGCTCGATGGTCGCGCTATGAATGTCGATGGTGCGGTCCAGGGTGCGGCGCAGGTCGCCGTCGGTAAAGATCCCGGCGAGCTTGCCGTCGGTCTCCAGGACTACGGTCATGCCCAGTCCCTTGCGGGTCATTTCCATCAACGCGTCCTTGAGCAGCGTGCCGCGCAGTACCTGTGGCAATTCCTGGCCGGCGTGCATCACGTTTTCGACTTTCAGCAACAGGCGACGGCCAAGGGCGCCACCGGGGTGGGAAAAGGCGAAATCTTCGGCGGTGAAACCCCGGGCTTCCAGCAGCGCCACGGCCAGTGCATCGCCCATGACCAGCGCCGCGGTGGTGGAGGAGGTCGGCGCCAGGTTCAGCGGGCAGGCTTCGTGTTCGACATGGACGTTGAGGTTCACTTCGGCGGCCTTGGCCAGCGGCGAGGCGGGGTTGCCGGTCACGCTGATCAACTGGATGCCCAGGCGCTTGATCAGCGGCAGCAGGGTGATGATCTCATTGGTGGAGCCGGAGTTGGACAGGGCCAGGATGACGTCGTCCCGGGTAATCATGCCCATGTCCCCGTGGCTGGCTTCGGCCGGATGGACGAAAAAAGCCGTGGTGCCGGTGCTGGCGAGGGTGGCGGCGATCTTGTTGCCGATGTGCCCGGACTTACCCATGCCGACCACGACCACGCGGCCCTTGCTGGCCAGAATCATCTCGCAGGCGCGTACGAAATCAGCGTCGATATGGGGCAGCAAGCCTTGCACGGCTTCGAGCTCTAGGCGGATGGTACGTTGTGCCGATTGAATCAGGTCGCTGGATTGGCTCATGTCAGAAATCGTATAGCCCGATGAAAAGGCGGCGATTATAGCGGCAATGAACAATTCCCTCACGTAAGTTCGTCATGCTTTGTTCGAGGGGCCGCAACGATTGACATAAAATGTGGCTTTTTCCTTAAGCCAGGCTTAACGGGCGGGGCGTTGGCCTTGGGCGCTTGGCTGTTGCAGTGATATAGTTCGCCGCCGGTTCGCGTGCCCGGCGGTACCGGCGCTTGTCGGCTGCCCGGGGCATTCGAATGTGAGGCTGCATCGCAAGGAGTTTAGATGAGTGCCGACAACGCCTACGCGGTCGAGCTGAAGGGACTGTCCTTCAAGCGAGGGACGCGCAGCATTTTCAATGACATCGATATTCGCATACCACGGGGCAAGGTCACCGGCATCATGGGGCCGTCCGGGTGTGGCAAGACCACGTTGCTGCGGCTGATGGGGGCACAACTGCGCCCCAGCGCCGGCGAAGTCTGGGTCAATGGCCAGAATCTTCCCCAATTGTCTCGCAGCGACCTGTTCGATGCGCGCAAGCACATGGGCGTACTGTTCCAGAGCGGCGCGCTGTTTACCGACCTTGATGTGTTCGAGAACGTGGCGTTCCCACTGCGAGTCCATACCGACCTGCCGGAAGAGATGATTCGCGACATCGTCCTGCTCAAGTTGCAGGCCGTCGGGCTGCGCGGGGCCATCGACCTGATGCCGGACGAACTGTCCGGCGGCATGAAGCGTCGCGTCGCCTTGGCGCGGGCGATTGCCCTCGATCCGAAGATCCTTATGTACGACGAGCCCTTCGTCGGCCAGGACCCGATCGCCATGGGCGTGCTCGTGCGCCTGATCCGCCTGCTCAACGATGCGCTGGGCATCACCAGTATCGTGGTCTCCCACGACCTGGCTGAAACCGCCAGCATTGCCGACTACATCTATGTGGTTGGCGACGGCCAGGTGCTGGGGCAGGGCACACCGCAGGAGCTGGCGGATTCGGACAACCCGCGCATTCGCCAATTCATGAAGGGTGATCCGGACGGGCCAGTGGCGTTCCATTTTCCGGCCACGGATTACCGTACCGATCTGCTGGGGAAGCGCTGATGCGCAAGAAATCACTATTGGAAAGAATTCGCCTGTTCGGCCGCTCCGGCATCGACGTGGTGGCAGTACTGGGCCGTTCCTCGCTGTTTTTGATGCACGCCTTGCTCGGTCGCAACTCGACGGGCGGCGGTTTTGGCCTGCTGGTCAAGCAGTTGCACTCGGTGGGCGTGATGTCCCTGGTGATCATCGTGGTCTCCGGGATTTTCATCGGCATGGTGCTGGCGCTGCAGGGCTTCAGCATTTTGTCCAGCTACGGTTCGGAGCAGGCGGTGGGGCAGATGGTTGCCCTGACACTGCTGCGTGAGCTCGGCCCCGTGGTGACCGCGCTGCTGTTCGCCGGGCGGGCCGGTTCGGCGCTGACGGCTGAAATCGGTAACATGAAGTCCACCGAACAGCTGTCCAGCCTGGAAATGATCGGTGTCGACCCGCTCAAGTACATCATTGCCCCGCGCCTGTGGGCCGGCTTCATTTCCCTGCCGGTGCTGGCGATGATTTTCAGCGTCGTGGGAATCTGGGGCGGCTCCTGGGTGGCTGTCGACTGGCTGGGGGTCTATGAGGGTTCCTATTGGGCCAACATGCAAAATAGCGTCGATTTTCTCGACGATGTCCTCAATGGCGTGATCAAAAGTGCCGTGTTCGCGTTCGTCGTGACCTGGATCGCCGTGTTTCAAGGCTATGACTGTGAGCCCACTTCAGAGGGGATCAGCCGTGCCACAACCAAGACCGTGGTGTACGCCTCGCTGGCGGTCCTGGGCCTCGACTTTATTCTGACCGCCTTGATGTTTGGAGATTTCTGATGCAAAACCGCACCCTGGAAATCGGTGTCGGCCTTTTCTTGCTGGCTGGCATCCTGGCTTTGCTGCTGCTGGCCCTGCGGGTCAGTGGATTGGCGCCGACGGCAAGCACCGATACTTATAAACTTTATGCAAACTTTGACAATATCGCCGGTTTGACGGTCAGAGCCAAGGTGACCATGGCCGGTGTGACCATCGGCAAGGTCACGGCAATCGATCTTAACCGCGAGGATTTCACCGGTCGGGTGACGCTGCAGCTGGAAAAGCGCGTGGACAACCTGCCGATTGACTCCACTGCATCTATCCTCACGGCCGGGCTGCTGGGCGAGAAATACATTGGCATCAGCGTGGGTGGGGAAGACACCGTGCTCAAGGACGGCGGCGTCATCCATGACACGCAGTCGTCCCTGGTGCTCGAGGACCTGATCGGTAAATTCCTGCTCAATACCGTTAGCAAAGACGCCAAATGAGGAGCTTTTGAATGATCTCTATCTTGCGACGTAGCCTGTTGGTGCTGCTCGCGGCGCTGCCGTTGATGGCCAACGCCGTGGCCGCGCCTTCGGCCCATGACATCATCCAGGACACGACCACCCGGTTGTTGGCGGACCTTGCCGCCAATAAAGAGAAATACAAGCAGGACCCCAGCGCCTTCTATGACGCGCTGAACGGCATCGTCGGCCCGGTGGTGGACGCCGATGGCATCTCCAAGAGCATCATGACCGTCAAGTACTCGCGCAAGGCAAGCCCGGCGCAGATGACCCGCTTCCAGGAGAACTTCAAACGCAGCCTGATGCAGTTCTATGGCAACGCCTTGCTGGAATACAACAACCAGGGCATCACCGTTTCCCCGGCCAAGGACGAAAGCGGCACCCGCACCAGCGTCGACATGCAGGTCAAGGGCAACAACGGCGCGGTCTACCCTGTGTCCTACACACTCGAGAAAATCAACGGCGAGTGGAAGGTGCGCAACGTGATCATCAATGGCATCAACATTGGCAAGCTGTTCCGCGATCAGTTCGCCGACGCGATGCAGCGCAACGGCAACGACCTGGACAAGACCATCAACGGTTGGGCCGGTGAAGTCGCCAAGGCCAAGGAAGTGACCGAAGAAGCCAAAGAGAACCAGGAACAATGATCGAGTCGGTGAGTGAGTCGGCCGTTCGTCTGGGCGGGGCTGGTGAGCTGCTGCTCAGTGGCGTGCTGGACTACCGCACCGGCCCGGCCTTGCGCAAGCAGGGCCAGGCGCTGATCAAGTCCGTCGGCGCCGCCGAGGTGGTCATTGACTGCTCGGCGGTGCGCAAGTCCAGCAGTGTCGGCTTGTCGCTGCTGCTGTGCTTCATGCGGGACGCCAAGGCGGCCGGCAAAACGTGGAGCATCCGTGGGATGCCCGAAGACATGCGCGAAATAGCCCAGGTCAGCGAGCTGACCGAGCTGTTGGCGCACTCCTGACCCACATCGTTGGAAAAGTCCCCCCGTCAGAGTCCTGCTTCGCGGGGTTCGCAGGCGCGGGGCTTTTTTGTATGATGTGCGACCCGCGCGCACAGGGCGCCGATTGAGGTTGAGCATGCAGGCTGTAGAAGTGAAGAGCTTCCTTGAAGGAAAGCTGCCTGGTACGCAGGTGGAAGTTGAAGGCGAAGGCTGCAACTTCCAGCTGAACGTAATCAGCGATGAACTGGCGGCATTGAGCCCAGTGAAGCGTCAGCAGAGCATCTATGCCCATTTGAACCCATGGATTGCCGATGGCAGCATCCACGCGGTCACGATGAAATTTTTCAGCAGCGCGGCCTGGGCCGAGCGCACCTGAGCCCAAGGGCCTCGAGATTCTTATGGATAAACTGATTATTACCGGCGGCGTTCGTCTTGATGGCGAAATCCGTATTTCCGGGGCAAAGAACTCCGCCCTGCCCATCCTGGCTGCGACCCTGCTGTGCGATGGTCCTGTGACCGTGGCCAACCTGCCGCACCTGCACGACATCACCACGATGATCGAGCTGTTCGGCCGCATGGGCATTGAGCCTGTGATCGACGAGAAGCTCAGCGTCGAAATCGACCCACGCACCATCAAGACCCTGATCGCCCCGTACGAGCTGGTGAAGACCATGCGTGCGTCGATCCTGGTACTGGGCCCGATGGTCGCCCGTTTCGGTGAAGCCGAAGTCGCCTTGCCTGGCGGTTGCGCCATTGGCTCGCGTCCGGTGGACCTGCACATCCGCGGCCTGGAAGCCATGGGCGCGGTAATCGACGTCGAAGGCGGCTACATCAAGGCCAAGGCGCCGAAAGGCGGCTTGCGCGGCGCGCACTTCTTCTTCGATACCGTCAGCGTGACCGGTACCGAGAACATCATGATGGCCGCTGCACTGGCCAAGGGCCGCAGCGTGCTGCAAAACGCCGCCCGCGAGCCTGAAGTGGTCGACCTGGCGAACTTTCTGATCGCCATGGGTGCCAAGATCAGCGGCGCCGGCACCGACACCATCACCATCGATGGCGTCGAGCGCCTGCACTCGGCCACCTACAAAGTGATGCCGGACCGGATCGAAACCGGCACCTACCTGGTGGCTGCTGCCGTCACCGGTGGCCGCGTCAAGGTCAAGGACACCGATCCGACCATCCTCGAAGCCGTCCTGGAAAAACTCAAGGAAGCCGGTGCCGAAGTCACCTGTGGCGAAGACTGGATCGAAGTGAACATGCACGGCAAACGGCCCAAGGCCGTCAACGTGCGGACCGCTCCGTACCCGGCGTTCCCGACCGACATGCAGGCGCAGTTCATCTCCCTCAACGCCATTGCCGAAGGCACCGGCGCAGTGATCGAGACGATCTTTGAAAACCGCTTCATGCACGTCTACGAACTGCACCGCATGGGCGCCAAGATCCAGGTCGAAGGCAACACAGCCATCGTCACCGGCACCGAGAAGCTCAAGGGCGCGCCAGTGATGGCCACCGACCTGCGGGCTTCGGCCAGCTTGGTGATCTCGGCCCTGGTTGCCGAAGGCGATACCCTCATCGACCGCATCTACCACATCGACCGTGGCTACGAGTGCATCGAAGAAAAACTGCAGATGCTCGGCGCCAAGATCCGCCGCGTGCCGGGCTAGTTCCGGCTGCATGGGCATAAGGATGTGCCCGTTGATTTCGTTTCAGGTCGAGGGTGTTTGCACCCTCGATGTGTGTCCGGCGCCGCTTGCGACCGGGCATGAGTACCTTGATAAGGACTGACGTTTCCCATGTTGACCATCGCACTGTCCAAGGGCCGCATCCTTGACGACACCCTGCCGCTTCTGGCTGAAGCGGGCATCGTGCCGACCGAGAATCCGGACAAGAGCCGCAAGCTGATCATCCCCACGACCCAGGCCGACGTGCGCTTGCTGATCGTGCGTGCCACCGACGTGCCGACCTACGTGGAACATGGCGCCGCCGACCTGGGCGTCGCCGGTAAAGACGTGCTGATGGAATACGGCGGCCAGGGCCTGTACGAGCCCCTGGACCTGCGGATCGCCCGCTGCAAGCTGATGACCGCCGGTAAAGTCGGCGCGCCGGAGCCCAAGGGGCGTCTGCGGGTGGCGACCAAGTTCGTCAACATTGCCAAGCGTTATTACGCCGAGCAGGGCCGTCAGGTCGACATCATCAAGTTGTACGGTTCGATGGAGCTGGCGCCGCTGATCGGCCTGGCGGACAAGATCATCGACGTGGTCGACACCGGCAACACCCTGCGGGCCAACGGCCTGGAGCCCCAGGATTTCATCGCTGACATCACCTCCCGGCTGGTCGTCAACAAGGCGTCGATGAAAATGCAGCATGCCCGTATCCAGGCTTTGATCGATACCCTGCGCAAGGCAGTGGAATCGCGACACCGCGGCTGATCCACCTGCGCGACCTTGAGTCGCGCCCGTCTATCCGTGTCATAGCCAATTTTCTCAGGTGCCCACGCGAATGGACTGGTAGCTTAGGGCGCCTGAGCATTGCCATTAATGAGGCCCTCGCTATGACCGCTCCCACTTCGATTCGCCGACTCAACGCTGCCGACCCGGATTTCGCACATCATCTGGATCATCTGCTGAGCTGGGAAAGTGTGTCTGACGACTCGGTCAATCAGCGGGTGCTGGACATCATCAAGGCCGTGCGCGAGCGTGGCGACGCCGCCCTGGTGGAATTCACCCAGAAATTCGATGGCCTGCAAGTGGCGTCCATGGCCGATCTGATCCTGCCGCGCGAGCGCCTGGAACTGGCCCTGACCCGGATCACCGTACCCCAGCGCGAAGCCCTGGAAAAAGCCGCGTCGCGGGTGCGTGATTATCACGAAAGGCAGAAACAGGATTCCTGGAGCTACACCGAGGCCGACGGCACGGTGCTGGGCCAGAAAGTCACACCGCTGGACCGCGCCGGTCTGTACGTACCGGGCGGCAAGGCGTCCTATCCGTCCTCGGTGCTGATGAACGCCATTCCGGCCAAGGTTGCTGGCGTGACCGAGGTGGTCATGGTCGTCCCGACCCCGCGGGGTGAAATCAACGAACTGGTGCTGGCCGCCGCCTGCATCGCTGGCGTGGACCGGGTGTTCACCATCGGTGGCGCCCAGGCCGTTGCCGCGCTGGCTTATGGCACGGAAAGCGTGCCGAGGGTCGACAAAGTGGTCGGCCCGGGCAACATCTATGTCGCCACTGCCAAGCGCCACGTGTTCGGCCAGGTCGGCATCGACATGATCGCCGGCCCGTCGGAAATCCTCGTGGTGTGCGACGGCCAGACCGATCCGGACTGGATCGCCATGGACCTGTTTTCCCAGGCCGAGCACGACGAAGACGCCCAGGCGATCCTGGTCAGCCCGGACGCCGAGTTCCTCGACAAGGTCGCCGCCAGCATCGACAAGCTGTTGCCGACTATGGACCGCGCCGAGATCATCAACACCTCGATCAATGGTCGTGGGGCGCTGATCAAGGTCGACGACATGGCGCAGGCCATCGAGGTCGCCAACCGCATCGCGCCGGAGCACCTGGAATTGTCGGTCGCCGATCCGCAGGCCTGGTTGCCGCAGATCCGCCACGCCGGTGCGATCTTCATGGGCCGCCACACCAGCGAAGCCCTGGGTGACTATTGCGCAGGTCCCAACCACGTGTTGCCGACTTCCGGCACCGCGCGCTTCTCGTCGCCGCTGGGGGTGTATGACTTCCAGAAACGTTCGTCGATCATTTTCTGCTCCGAGCAGGGTGCTTCCGAACTGGGCAAGACCGCCTCGGTGCTGGCCCGTGGCGAATCGCTGAGCGCCCACGCCCGCAGCGCCGAGTACCGTATTCTTGACGAGAATTCCATTAAAGGGCAGGGGAACTGAAATGAGTAAATTCTGGAGCCCGTTCGTCAAGAACCTGGTGCCCTACGTGCCGGGCGAACAGCCGAAGCTGACCCGGTTGGTCAAGCTCAACACCAACGAGAACCCCTACGGCCCATCGCCCAAGGCCCTGGCGGCGATGCAGACCGAACTGAACGACAACCTGCGCCTGTATCCGGACCCTAACAGCGACCTGCTCAAAGGCGCCGTGGCCCGCTACTACGGCGTGCAGAGCAACCAGGTGTTCCTGGGTAACGGTTCGGATGAAGTGCTGGCGCACATTTTTCACGGCCTGTTGCAGCACGACCAGCCGCTGTTGTTTCCGGACATCAGCTACAGCTTCTATCCGGTGTATTGCGGGTTGTACGGCATCCAGTTCGAGGCGGTGCCGCTGGATGAGCAATTCCAGATCGACCCGGCCGACTACGCCAAACCCAACGGCGGGATCATCTTCCCCAACCCGAACGCACCGACTGGCTGCCTGCTGGCGCTGGACGCGGTCGAACAGATCCTCAAGGCCAGCCCGGATTCGGTAGTGGTGGTCGACGAGGCCTACATCGACTTCGGCGGTGAAACGGCCATCAGCCTGGTGGACCGTTATCCGAACCTGCTGGTGACCCAGACATTGTCCAAGTCCCGCTCGCTGGCGGGGCTGCGCGTGGGCCTGGCGGTGGGCCATCCGGACCTGATCGAAGCGCTGGAGCGGATCAAGAACAGCTTCAACTCCTACCCGCTGGATCGCCTGGCGAACGTCGGCGGCGCGGCGGCGTTCGATGATCGTGAGCATTTCGACCAGACCTGCCGGTTAGTCATCGAGCACCGTGAATGGGTGGTGGCCCAGTTGCAAGCCAAGGGTTTTGAAGTCCTGCCCTCAGCGGCCAACTTCATCTTCGCCCGCCACCCCCGCCACGATGCGGCAGGGTTGGCGGCAAAACTGCGGGAACAGGGTGTGATCGTGCGGCACTTCAAGCAGGAGCGGATTGCCCAGTTCCTGCGGATCAGCATCGGTACACCGGAGCAGAACCAGGCCCTGATCGACGCCCTCGGCGAACTCTGAAACCCTGCATTGAACCTGTGGGAGTCTGTAGGAATCTGTGGGAGCAAGGTTGGAATTCCACCGCAAACCCTCTGTGGGAGCGGGCTTGCTCGCGAAGGCGTAGTGTCAGTCACTACAATATTGGCTGAGCTGACGCCATCGCGAGCAAGCTCGCTCCCACAGTTGTTTTGGGGTGTTCACCAGATCGGCATGCCACCGCAGATACCCCTGTGGGAGCGAGCTTGCTCGCGAAGGTGTCGTGTCAGTCACCTCAATGTTGGCTGACCTGACGCTATCGCGAGCAAGCTTTGCTCCCACAGTTTTTTGGGGTGTTAGCAAGGTCGGAATTCCACCGCAAATCCTCTGTGGGAGCGAGCTTGCTCGCGAAGGCGTAGTGTCAGTCACTTCAATGTTGGCTGACCTGACGCTATCGCGAGCAAGCTCGCTCCCACAGTTTTTTGGGGTGTTAGCAAGGTCGGAATTCCACCGCAAATCCTCTGTGGGAGCGGGCTTGCTCGCGAAGGCGTAGTGTCAGTCACTTCAATGTTGGCTGACCTGACGCTATCGCGAGCAAGCTCGCTCCCACAGTTGTTTTGGGGTGTTCACCAGATCGGCATGCCACCGCAGATACCCCTGTGGGAGCGAGCTTGCTCGCGATGGGGCCTTTGGATCAGACCCTGAACTGGTTGATCAACCGCCGCTGCTGCTCCGCCAGTTTGGTCAGCCCGGCGCTGGCCGCGCTGGATTCGTCGGCGCCGCTGGCCACTTCGTTCGCCACTTGCCCGATGTTGATCACGTTGCGGTTGATGTCATCAGCCACGGCGCTTTGTTCCTCGGCAGCGCTGGCGATCTGGGTGTTCATGTCATTGATCACCGACACCGCCTGGGTAATCGTCTCCAGGGCCTGGGCCGCTTTCGCCGCATGCTGCACGCTTTCATCGGTACGGTGCTGGCTGTCTTCCATCACCCGCACCACGTCCCGGGTGCCTTGTTGCAACTGCTGGATCATCGCCTGGATTTCTTCGGTCGCCTGCTGCGTTTTCTGCGCCAGGTTGCGCACTTCATCGGCGACCACCGCGAAACCACGGCCCTGTTCACCGGCCCGGGCCGCTTCGATGGCCGCGTTGAGGGCCAGCAGGTTGGTCTGCTCGGCGATGCCGCGGATGGCGGTGAGGATCGCGTTGATGTTCTCGCTGTCCTTGGCCAGTGTCTGCACCACACCCACCGCCTTGCCGATTTCCACGGCCAGGGCACCAATGGAGGTGGAGGTATCCCGGACGATCTGCATGCCCTGGCTGGCGGCTTGGTCCGCATGACTGGCGGCCTGGGCCGCCTGAGTCGCGTTGCGGGCCACGTCCTGGGCCGTGGCGGTCATTTCGTGCACCGCTGTGGCAACCTGATCGATCTCGGACATCTGCTTGTGCACGCCCTGATTGGTGCGGATCGCGATATCGGCCGTGTGCTCCGATGAGTCGCTGACGCTCTGCACCGAGGTCACCACCTGGGTGATCATGCCCTGCAACTTGCTCAGGAAGGTGTTGAACCCCCTGGCGATCGCCCCCAGCTCATCGGCGCGGTCGCTCACCAAGCGGCGGGTCAGGTCGCCTTCGCCCTGGGCGATGTCATCAAGCATTGCCACCATTTGTTTGAGTGGCCGGGCAATGCCGTGGCCCACCAGCCAGATCACCAGCAGGCCGATGCCGGCGATCACCAGACCCACCATTGCCATGCCGAAGATATCGGCCTGGCGCTGTTGGTCGAGATCTTGCTGCAACGCTTGCAGGTCGGCCATGACCGCTTTCAGCGGCAACTGCAGCATCAGCGTCCAGCGAGCGTTGGTCTCGCCGATGCCGAACGGCATGTACACCTCGATATGCCCGTGTTCTTCATCAATGTCGTAGCGCACCTCGCCGACGCCCAGCTTGGCGAGGTTATCCAGTTCGCTGGCGTCCAGCAGGTCGCTGGCCTTTTCCCCGAGTTTGCTCGGGTCCTTGGTGAAGGCCACCAGCCGGTTGTTGTTGGAGAGCAAGGCCATTTCCCCGGCACCGTCGTACAACTTGCCGTCGGCGGCCACGAGCATGTCCTGGATGAAGTTCACCGACAGGTCGGCGCCGACGATGCCCTGGAACTTGCCATCGATCATGATCGGCTCGATGAACGAGGCGAGCATGGTCATCGTACTGCCGACGCGGTAGGGCGCCGGGTCGATCACGCAGGCTTTCTTGCTGTCCTGGGAGCACAGGTAGTACTCACTGGCGCGGATGCCGGTGGAGAGCAGTTTCTGGTCGGTCACGTCGGCAAGTTTTTCCAGGCCCAGGGAGCCGTCCTGGTTGCGAAACCACCACGGCAGGAAACGTCCGTTGGTTTCCATGCCCAGCACCGGGCTGTTCACATAATTGGCGTCATCGTGGTCGATGGCGTTCGGCTCCCAGGCGATATAGGCGCCGAGGATCTTCGGGTTGCGCACCACGGTTTCGCGCAGCAGGCTGATCATTTGCTCGCGGGGTACCTTCAGTTGCGGGTTGCCGTCCGCGCCGTTCATACCCATCAAGGCATTGCTGGTGGCCAGGCCACGGGCGAGCAACAGCGGTGCTTCCAATTCCCGCTGGATCAGGCTGGCCTGGGTGCGGGCCAGGGCACTGAGGCGTTGTTCGATGAGTTGCTCGAACTGCGCCTTGGTTCGCTGTTGCACCATCTCCTGGGTGCGGGCGCCGGCAAACAGCGCGTACAGCACAAGGGCGCCGACCACGCTGAGCACGATGGCACCGGCCAGGGCGGCCACGGAAAACTGGATCGATCTGAATTTCATAAAGGCTCCGGACGCGGAAATGACGTCTGGAGTCTGTATCGGCGTTTCTGTGGCGCGGCATGAGGCGCTGTTCGTCGGGTGACTGTATTAGCGAAGTGGGTGTCGCAAATGGACGCGGTGAGATCTGTCCGAAAAAACGCTAATCCCTCCTTGTGTATCTGGCGCCGATACAAATCAAGGCCTAGGATACGCCCACGATTCCATGGAGCTTCTTTTGTATGAACAAGACTTTGATGGTCAGCGCTATCAGCGCGGGTCTGCTGCTTGCAGGTTGCCAGTCAGTCAACACCACCAGCGGCGGAGCCGTGGGCGTGGAGCGCAAGCAGTACATGTTCAGCATGCTGTCGACCGACCAGGTCAACCAGATGTACGCCCAGTCCTATCAAAAGACGATGGGCGAGGCGAGTGCCCAGGGCGTGTTGGACAAGACCAGCAGTGATGCCAAGCGGGTCCAGGCTATCTCCAGTCGGCTGATCGCCCAGGCGCCGGTGTTCCGTCCTGATTCGGCGCAATGGAACTGGGAAGTGAACCTGATCAAGAGCGATGAGCTCAACGCCAGCTGCGGCCCTGGTGGGAAAATTATTTTCTACACCGGCCTGATCAATAAGCTGAAGCTCACCGACGATGAAATCGCCGCGATCATTGGCCATGAAATCGCCCACGCCCTGCGCGAGCACGGGCGCGAAGCAATGTCCAAGGCCTACGGTATCGAAATGGCCAAGCAGGGCGCCGGTGCCATCTTCGGCCTCGGCCAGGATAGCCTGGCATTGGCTGACACCGTCGCCAACTACGGCATGACCTTGCCCAACAGCCGAGGTAACGAGAACGAAGCCGACCTGATCGGCCTCGAACTGGCCGCCCGCGCCGGCTACGACCCGAACGCCGCGATCACCCTGTGGAACAAGATGGCCAAGGCCTCGGAAGGCGCGCCGCCGGAATTCATGAGCACCCACCCATCGTCGAGCAGTCGTATCGCTTCGTTGCAGGCGGCGATTCCGAAGGTGATGCCGCTGTATCAGCAGGCCAAGAAGTAAGCATCGCTGTGGGAGTAAAGCTTGCTCGCGACAGGGGCGACGCAGACGTCAATCAAACCGCGTCATGGCTTATCGCGAGCAAGCTATGCTCCCACAGTTATCCTCAGCCCAAAGTGTGACACAGGGTCAAACCCACCCACTGCTCTGCATCGCTTTGTACACCGCCACGATCGCCAGGACGAAGAACGCCGAGGCGGCCAGGCGGCGGATCAGGGTCAGGGGCAGCTTCTCGGCGGCGAAATTGCCCGCCAGGACCACCGGCACGTTGGCAATCAACATGCCCACCGTGGTGCCAATGATCACCAGCCACAGCTCCGGGTATTGCGCGGCGAGCATCACCGTGGCGATCTGCGTCTTGTCGCCGATTTCCGCCAGGAAGAACGCAATCAGCGTGGTCAGGAATGGTCCGAACCGGCGGGCCGTGTTGGCTTCCTCATCGTCCAGTTTGTCCGGGATCAGGGTCCACAGTGCCGTGGCCGTGAAGCTGGCCGCCAATATCCAGTGCAGGACCGGGTCGGAGAAAAAACCGCTGACCCAGGCGCCGACCGCACCGGCCGCCGCATGGTTGGCCAGGGTCGCGGCAACGATGCCGGCGATGATCGGCCAGGGTTTGCGAAAGCGAGCGGCCAGGATGAGCGCGAGCAATTGCGTCTTGTCGCCGATTTCGGCCAGCGCAACGATCGCCGTGGGTACGAGGAGTGAATCCAGCATCAGGGATTTCCTAAAGGGGCGGGTCGACACGGCTATGACACGTACAGCCTTCCCGCCCCGGGTAAGGTGTGCGTGTCATAGGTCTTGTCAAACCCAGCGACCATCTGCGTGGACGCTTGGGCCGCATACGCCATGGTCTGCTGACCAAGTATGTTGACGTATGCCGGGCGAGCATGGCGCTCGCGGGAGACTACTCCCCTAGGACGGAGCGGATTCTGCCTAGGCAAATCCGATTGAGCAAGTGCTGTTGCCTAAAAAACTTCAGCCGCGCTTGGCCCGGTAGATGCGAAAACCCTGGCCTTCGGCCTTGATTGCGCAGACGCCCAAATGCTCCTCGATCAGCGGCTGGTATTTGAGGAAACTATTGGCGACCAAGCGAAGTTCGCCGCCATTTTTCAGATGTTTGGCCGCTTTTCGCAGCAGGTTCTCCGTGGCGTGGTAGTCGGTGTGCACACCGACATGGAACGGCGGGTTGCTCAGGATCGCGCTCAAACCCATCGGTGCAGCGTCGATGCCGTCACCGGTCAGTACGTCGGCTTCCAAGCCATTGGCGGCCAGGGTCAGGCGACTGCTGGCGGCGGCGAACGCGTCCACGTCCAACAGGGTGACGGTGTTGTGTGGATAGCGCCGCTTGACCGCCGCCCCCAGCACGCCGGCACCGCAGCCGAAGTCGAGCAAATGCCCGCTGGGCAGTTTATCCAGGTGTTCCAACAGCAGCGCACTGCCGCGATCCAGGCGACCGTGGCTGAACACCCCCGGCAGGCTGATGACCTTCAGCGGGCCTTCGGCCAGGGGCAGTTCGTAGGTCTGGGCCAGGCTTTCCAGTGGCGTGGCCTCGGGCGCATTCGCGACCGTGACTTGCCACAGCTGGCAGTGCCGCGCGCTGTCGAGTTTGCGCGGCTTGCCGAACGGGTTGAGCTGCTTGGAGGCGCCTTCGATGCCGCTGCGTTTTTCCCCCACCAGGTACACCTCGCGCCCGGCCAGGCGCGCCGCCACGGCATTGAGGAGGTAGTCGGTCAGGTCCTTGGCCTTGGGCAAGAACACCACGGCGGTGTCGAACCCATGCTCGGGGACGTTCACGCCAAAGTGGCTGCGCTCGGGAAAACGAGCGTCCAGCGCCGCCTGATCGCCGGCATGCCAGCACCAACCATGGGCCTCAGGCAAACGGCCGAGCAGGTCATCGGCGGGCAGGCCGGCCAACAACACCGAACCCTGGAATAATTCGGCCTGACGAAGCAGTACTTCACTGCGCGGATCCATGGTCTGCTCCTTGAAAAAAAGTGCGGCAGTTTATCAACTGACGACACGCCGCGCTGTACCGCTGAAAAAGCCTTGGGCGTTTTCGCTCATTTGGCCGACGATCCGTTGCCGCGCCTCGCGGCTGCCCCAGGCGTTGTGTGGAGTGACGATCAACCGTGGGATATCGTTGGCCAGCAGCGGGTTGCCTTGGGTCGGCGGCTCCACGCTGAGCACGTCGGTGGCGGCACCACCCAAATGACCGCTGCGCAGTGCTTCGGCCAGGGCCTGTTCGTCGATCAGGCCGCCACGGGCGGTGTTGACCACAAATGCGCCGTGCTTGAGCCGGGCCAGTTCGCGGGCACCGATGAAGTTTCGGGTGTGCTCGTTGAGCGGGCAGTGCAGGGTCAGGGCATCGACTTGCGGCAGCAGTTGCTCCAGCGGCAAGCGGTCGGGGCGGACCGGGCGCCCGGGAATCTGCCCCAGCAGCACGCGCATGCCAAAGGCCTCGGCCAGCCGCCCGACAGCGCTGCCCAACTCGCCATGGCCGAGCAAGCCCAGGGTCTTGCCTTGCAGTTCGACAATCGGATAGTCCAGCAGGCAAAACTGCGAAGCCTGCTGCCAGCGACCTTCCCCCACCGCTTTTTGATAATCGGCCAGGCGCGTCGCCAGGTTCAGCAACAGCATGATGGTGTGCTGGGCCACCGACGGCGTGCCGTAGCCCTGGCAATTGCACACCGTGATGCCGTGGTGGCGAGCGGCTTCCAGGTCGACATTATTAGTACCGGTGGCGCTGATCAGGATCAGCTTCAGTTCGGGGTTGGCGGCCATGGCCTGGGCATCGATCACGGCCTTGTTGGTGATCGCCACGGTGGCGCCCTTGAGCCGCTCGATCACCTGCTCCGGCGTGGTCCGGGCGAACAGTTGCAGGTCGCCGAAGCAGGCGCGCAACGGGGCCAGGTCCAGGTCGCCGAGGTCCAGGGAAGGGTGGTCGAGGAAAACGGCGCGGGCGGTGTTCGTCATCAGCTGTACCTTTTATGTCAAGAACCGAAGGCGTAATGTGGCGAGCCTATCAGATGGAATGTGGCTGTGGCCTGGCCCGAATAATGGGCTTATGAAGAACCCTGTGGCGAGGGGATTTATCCCCGCTGGGCTGCGAAGCGGCCCCCAAACCAGGCAACTCGGTGTACCAGGCAGATTGAGTTCACTGCTTTTAGGACTGCTGCGCAGCCCAACGGGGATAAATCCCCTCGCCACAGATTCACTTGCCACACAGTTGATGTTTGTTTCGAGATTGAGCTAGCCAAGGAGCCACCATGTACCTCACCGAATTCCTCACCGTCGCCCTGATCCACCTGCTGGCCGTCGCCAGCCCCGGGCCGGATTTTGCCGTGGTGGTGCGCGAAAGCGTGACCCATGGCCGGCGCGCCGGGACCTGGACGGCGCTGGGCGTCGGCACGGCGATTTTCCTGCACGTGGGCTATTCGTTGCTGGGCATCGGCCTGATCGTGTCGCAATCGATCGTGCTGTTCAACGCGCTGAAATGGGCCGCCGCCGCGTACCTGCTGTACATCGGCTTCAAGGCACTACGGGCGCAACCGGCCAAGCCGGCCGAGGAAAACCTGCACAAGGAAGTCGGTGAGCGTACCGCCCGTGGCGCGTTCATTTCCGGCTTTGTCACCAATGGCCTGAACCCCAAGGCGACGCTGTTTTTCCTGTCGCTGTTCACCGTGGTGATCAATCCGCATACGCCGTTGGCGATCCAGGCCGGTTATGGCGTGTACCTGGCGATGGCGACGGCCGTCTGGTTCTGCCTGGTGGCGCTGTTGTTTAGCCAGCAACGGGTGCGCGCCGGCTTCGCGCGCATGGGCCACTGGTTCGACCGGACCATGGGCGCGGTGCTCGTCGCCATTGGGGTGAAGCTGGCGTTTACCGAGGCGCATTGATCCAGCGCCCACTGTCCCGGACATGGCTCAAGGCTAGTATCTGCGCGCGGATCAAATCATTCCTTTGGGTGATTTGATCCGTGTATAAGCGCTCTAGAGTGCTTACTTCCAGCCAAGACCGTGCAGTCAGAAAAGGGACTCTTATGTTGCAGACTCGCGTTATTCCTCCAGCCGAAGGCGCCTATCAATACCCGCTGCTGATCAAGCGGCTGCTGATGTCCGGCACGCGTTACGAGAAAACCCGCGAGATCATCTACCGTGACCAACTGCGCTACAGCTATCCGACGCTGATCGAACGGGTCGCGCGCCTGGCCAACGTGTTGACCGAGGCGGGGGTCAAGGCCGGCGATACCGTGGCCGTGATGGACTGGGACAGCCACCGTTACCTGGAATGCATGTTTGCGATCCCGATGATCGGCGCGGTGATCCACACCATCAACGTGCGCCTGTCACCGGAGCAGATCGTCTACACCATGAATCACGCCGAGGACCGCTTCGTGCTGGTCAACAGCGAGTTCGTCGGCTTGTACCAGGCGATCGCCGGGCACCTGACCACGGTGGACAAGACCCTGCTGCTGACCGACCTGCCGGAAAAAACCGCCGACCTGCCGAACCTGGTGGGTGAGTACGAGCAATTGCTGGCCGCCGCCACGCCCACCTACGATTTCCAGGATTTCGACGAAAACTCCGTCGCCACCACGTTCTACACCACCGGCACCACGGGCAACCCCAAGGGCGTGTACTTCACCCATCGGCAACTGGTGCTGCACACCATGGGCGTGGCGACCATCATGGGGGCCATCGACAGCGTGCGGCTGCTGGGCACCAACGACGTGTACATGCCCATCACGCCGATGTTCCATGTCCACGCCTGGGGCCTGCCCTACGTGGCGACCATGCTCGGGCTCAAGCAGGTCTACCCGGGCCGCTACGACCCCGAACTCCTGGTCCAGCTGTGGCGCAAGGAAAAGGTCACCTTTTCCCATTGCGTGCCAACCATCCTGCAAATGGTCCTCAATGCCAAGGGCGCCCAGGACACCGACTTCGGCGGCTGGAAGATCGTCATCGGCGGCAGCGCCCTGAACCGCAGCCTGTACGAAGCGGCCAAGGCCCGGGGCATCCAGCTCACCGCCGCCTACGGCATGTCGGAAACCGGCCCGCTGGTGTCCTGCGCCCACCTCAACGCGGAACTGATGGCCGGCAGCGAAGACGAACGTACCACCTACCGGATCAAGGCCGGTGTGCCGGGGCCGCTGGTGGAGGCTGCGATTGTCGACGCCGAGGGACGGTTCCTGCCGGCCGATGGCGAGACCCAGGGCGAACTGGTGCTGCGCGCGCCGTGGCTCACCGAGGGCTATTTCAACGAGCCGCAGAAGGGCGCCGAGCTCTGGGCCGGCGGTTGGCTGCACACCGGTGACGTCGCCACGCTCGACAACATGGGCTTCATCGACATCCGCGACCGCATCAAGGACGTGATCAAGACCGGTGGCGAATGGATCTCCTCCCTGGACCTGGAAGACCTCATCAGCCGTCACGCGGCGGTACGTGAAGTAGCAGTGGTCGGCATTCCCGATCCGCAGTGGGGCGAGCGGCCGTTTGCCTTGCTGGTGGTTCGCGAAGGGCATGAGATCGGGGCTCGCGAACTCAAGGAGCACCTCAAGCCGTTCGTTGAGCTGGGGCACTTGAGCAAGTGGGCGATCCCGAGCCAGATCGCCCTTGTTACGGAAATTCCCAAGACCAGCGTCGGCAAGCTCGATAAGAAGCGCATCCGCGTCGACATCACCGAATGGCAGAGCAACAACAGCACCTTCCTCTCCACGCTTTAGGCCCTTTTGCCGTGCCCGAAAGGGCACGGCAGCCCCACCAAGCAAGCGCTTGCCTTGTCAAACTGAAAATTTCAGCCATCCTTGCCGTGCCGGCATCTGTCGGCCTGGCAAAAGGACTGTTCCAGAGTGGTTGAGGGCTGCAAATCACACTTTAGAGGGATCAAGCCGTACTACCTGCTGGCTATAGTCCGCTCAAGGGATTTTCGGAATGGGACGTACGTGCCAGCACGGCGAAGGGTTTCCGGAAATGTCCGCTGCCATAACAATAAAACACATGGAGTTGCGTCGATGACCTCAGCAAACACTTTCTGGCGCCGGGCAAAACTGCCTCTGGCTGTCAGTCTTGCCTCCTCGCTCGCCGGCCCTGCATTCGGCGTCAGCTTCAACATTGGTGAAATCGAAGGCCAGTTCGACTCGTCCTTGTCGGTGGGGGCGAGCTGGTCCACGGCCAACGCCAACAAGGATCTGATCGGTGTCAACAACGGCGGCCGTGGGCTGTCGCAGACCTCCGATGACGGCCACTTGAACTTCAAGCGCGGGGAAACCTTCTCGAAGATCTTCAAGGGCATCCACGATCTGGAACTGAAGTACGGCGATACCGGCGTGTTTGTGCGCGGCAAGTACTGGTACGACTTTGAACTCAAGGACGAAAACCGCCTGTACAAGGACATCAGCGACAACAATCGCAAGGAAGGCGCCAAGTCTTCCGGCGGGCAGATCCTCGATGCGTTCGTCTATCACAACTATGCCATTGCCGATCAGCCGGGTTCGGTCCGCCTGGGCAAGCAGGTTGTCAGCTGGGGTGAAAGTACCTTCATCCAGGGCGGCATCAACTCCATCAACCCGGTCGATGTGTCCGCATTCCGTCGTCCTGGTGCCGAGGTCAAGGAAGGCTTGATCCCGGTCAACATGTTCTATGTGTCCCAGAGCCTGACCGACAACTTGTCGGCTGAAGCTTTCTACCAGTTGGAGTGGGACCAGACTGTTGTCGATAACTGCGGTACGTTCTTCTCCCAGCCAGATGTTATTGCCGATGGCTGTACGGATAATCTGCGGGTGTTGAATAAACGTTCCAGGATCCCAGGGGCTGCCTTGCCGGCCTTGGGTGCATTTGGTGTGGACGTGAACGAGGAAGGGGTCCTGGTCCGCCGGGGGGCTGATCGTGATGCCCGTGACGGCGGCCAATGGGGCGCGTCCTTGAAGTATATGTTCGAGCCGCTGGACACCGAATTCGGTGCCTACTTCATGAACTACCACAGCCGTGCGCCGATTTTCAGTGCCACGGGAGCTGCACAACAGTTCTACTCCACGCCGTTGGGGCCGTTGGCAGGGCTGCGCCCTCTGATCGTGGCGGGTAATTCCAAATACTTCGTTGAATACCCGGAAGACATTCGGCTCTATGGCTTGAGTTTCTCCACTACCTTGCCCACCGGCACGGCCTGGAGCGGCGAGCTGAGTTATCGGCCGAATGCGCCGGTGCAGTTGAGTACCACCGATATTCTCTTTGCAGGTGTTACTCCGATCCCGGGTTTTGGTAATGCCTCGGTGCTCGATGGCACCCCAGGTCAGGATCTGCACGGCTATCGCCGCAAGGAAATCACCCAGTTCCAGACCACCTTTACCCACTTCCTCGATCAAGTTATGGGCGCGAGCCGTCTGACCTTGGTGGGTGAGATTGGGGTCACTCACGTCGGAGGGCTGGAAAGCAGGTCCGAGGCTCGCTACGGCCGTGACCCAGTGTTCGGTCCAGGTGAACTGCCCAATGGCTTCTGTAACACGCTCAACGCCTCTACCGCCGCAGGTGGCGGCCAGACCAGCAGCGGTGTGAACAGCAACTGCAACAACGACGGCTTCACCACCTCCACGTCCTGGGGCTACCGCGCTCGCGCCATCTGGGAATACCCGGACGTCTTCGCCGGCGTGAACCTCAAGCCCAACGTGGCCTGGTCCCATGACGTCAAAGGCTACTCGCCAGGCCCTGGCGGCAACTTCGAAGAAGGCCGCAAGGCCGTCAGCCTCGGGCTGGATGCCGAGTACCAGAACACCTACAACGCCAGCCTGGCCTACACCAACTTCTTTGGTGGCGACTTCAGTACCGTGGACGATCGTGACTTCCTGGCGCTCAGCGTCGGCGTGACCTTCTAAGCACCGAATTTCAGGACGACACACTATGAAAATAACAAAGAATCTGTTGCAGGTCGGTGTTCTGGGGCTATCCCTGCTGGCTGCCAGCGTCATGGCGGCAGTGCCTGCTGCCGAGGCCGACAAACTGGGCAAGAGCCTGACGCCGATGGGCGCCGAGATGGCCGGCAATGCCGACGGCTCGATCTCGGCCTGGAAACCCATGGCCAAGAACGCCGGTGCCGTGGACAGCAAGGGCTTCCTTGCCGATCCATTCCCGACGGAAAAACCGCTGTTCACCATCACTGCGCAGAATGTCGAGCAGTACAAGGCCAAGCTCGCCCCGGGCCAGTACGCGATGTTCAAGCGCTACCCGGAAACCTTCAAGATGCCGGTCTACCCGACCCATCGCGGCGCCACCGTGCCGGACGAGGTGTTCGCCTCCATCAAGAAAAACGCGGTCAACACCAAGCTGGTCTCCGGTGGCAACGGCCTGGAGAACTTCGAGACGGCCGTGCCGTTCCCGATTCCCCAGAGCGGCGTGGAAGTCATCTGGAACCACATCACCCGCTATCGCGGCGGCAGCGTGACGCGCCTGGTCACCCAGGCCACCCCGCAGCCCAACGGTTCGTACAGTCTGGTGTACTTCCGCGACCAATTCGTGTTCCGCGACAAGATGAAGGATTTCGATCCGGCCAACCCTGGCAACATCCTGTTCTACTTCAAGCAACAAGTGACCGCGCCAGCGCGCCTGGCCGGTGGCGTGCTGCTGGTGCACGAGACCCTCGACCAAGTGAAGGAACCGCGCTCGGCGTGGGTCTACAACGCGGGTCAGCGCCGCGTGCGCCGTGCCCCGCAAGTGTCCTATGACGGCCCGGGTACGGCGGCCGACGGCCTGCGTACCTCCGACAACCTGGACATGTACAACGGCGCACCGGACCGCTACGACTGGAAACTGGAAGGCAAGCAAGAGATGTACATCGCTGCCAACAGCTACAGGATCGATTCGCCGCAACTCAAGTACGCCGACATCATCAAGGCCGGCCACATCAACCAGGACCTGACCCGTTATGAGCTGCGTCGTGTCTGGCACGTGACCGCGACCCTGAAGGAAGGTCAGCGCCACATCTACGCCAAGCGTGACTTCTTCATCGATGAAGACACCTGGCAAGCTGCGGTGATCGACCACTACGACGGTCGTGGCCAACTGTGGCGCGTGGCCGAGGCCCATGCCGAGAACTACTACGACAAGCAAGTGCCGTGGTACGCCCTGGAAACCCTCTACGACCTGCAGTCCGGCCGCTACCTGGCACTGGGCATGAAGAACGAAGAGAAATCGGCCTATGACTTCGGCTTCACCGCCACCACCGCCGATTTCACCCCGAACGCACTGCGTCAGGACGGCATCCGCTAAACCGCTCCACCCGAGGCCGCATCCTCGAAACAACGCCCCGACTGGTTCGGGGCGTTTTTTTTTGCTCGATCAGTCAACACAAACCCTGTGGCGAGGGAGCTTGCTCCCGCTTGAGTGCGAAGCGCTCATCGCTTTTTGGGGCGGCTTCGCCACCCAGCGGGAGCAAGCTCCCTCGCCACAAGAGCGGTTTTTTCCAGGTCGGCGTGTAGTCTTTTTGTAGCCATTTGTAGCACTCCCTTCAATACCTCCTCGTTTACCGCTAGTCTGCGGACATCTGCAATGCCGCCACCCGCATTCCTACAAGAGCCGGCCATGACTGATTTGTCTTCACTTCCGGATTCTGCCCGCGCAGCCATCGCGGTACAGGACGGGCGTTTCTACCGCCCGCCCTTGCCCGATGGCCATGTCGCGCGGCCGCGGTTGTGCGAGCGGTTGGGCGCAGGGCTCGGGGGCAGGTTGCTGCTGGTCAGTGCACCGGCGGGGTTTGGTAAAAGCTCCCTGGCGGTGGAGTTCTGCCAGAGCCTGCCGGCCCATTGGCAAAGCCTCTGGTTGGGGCTCAGTGCCCGAGACAACGACCCTGGGCGTTTCCTGGAACGCCTGCTCGAAGGGCTCCAGGCGTTTTTCCCGCAACTGGGCGGCCGGGCACTGGGGCTGCTGAAAATGCGCCAGCGCCATCAACCCTTTGCCTTCGAAGAATGGCTCGATGGCCTGCTGGACGAGCTGTCCACGCACTTATCGGCGCGCGAGCCCTTGCTGCTGGTCCTCGACGATTACCATTTGGCCCAAAGCCCGGTGCTGGATCGCTGCCTGCAGTTTTTTCTCAATCACCTGCCCGACGGTTTGCTGGTGCTCGTCACCAGCCGCCAGCGCCCGGACTGGCATCTGGCACGCCTGCGCCTGTCACGGCAATTGCTCGAACTCAACGAGCAAGACCTGCGCTTGACCCACGAAGAAGCCTTGACCCTGCTCCAGCACCACAGCAGCTCGTTGCGCGGTGAGGCACTGGAGAATCTCATCCAGCGCAGTGAAGGCTGGGTGGCCGGGCTGCGCTTCTGGTTGCTGGCCGCGTCCGAAGCCGGCACCGAAGGCCTGCTGCCCCAGGCCCTGCACGGCGGGGAAGGGCTGATCCGCGATTACCTGCTCGAAGAAGTCATCGATTGCCTGCCCGCCGAGGTGCAGGCGTTCCTCTACGACACCGCTCCTCAGGAACGCTTTTGCAGCGCGCTGTGCGATGCCGTGCGCGAAGCCCATGACAGTGCGCAGATCCTGCGTTACCTGGCGGCTCACCAGGTATTCCTGGTGCCGCTAGACGAGCATGGCCATTGGTACCGTTATCACCACTTGTTTTCCGACCTGCTGCGCAGTCGCCCCAGCGCCCCGGCCATGGTCCCAGCCGCGACCCTGCACCTGCGGGCCTGTCGCTGGTTCAATGCCCAGGGCCTGATCGACGAAGCCGTGGAGCAGGCGCTACGGGCCGGGCACTTGGACGTGGCGGCGAACCTGGTGCAGAACCTTTCGGAGGAGCAGTTGCTGGCCGAGCAGAACGTCGGCATGTTGCTGCGCTGGAAGATGGACCTGCCCGACAGCCTGCTCATCAGCACGCCGAGGTTGATCGTGCTCTACAGCTGGGCGCTGGGGCTGGCCTGCCAGTTGGACGCTGCTGAAGAGCTTGCCGCGCACTTGAGTCGTTTCCTGCCGGCCCCCTCGGCCACTGCGCAAAAATCCATGCTCGCCCAATGGCTGGCCCTGAGCGGCATTGTCGCCCGTGGCCGTGGGGACCGGGAAGCCACCGTGCGTTATTGCAGCGAAGCCCTGGAAAGCCTGCCGCAAAAACGCTACGGCCAGCGGCTGATGTGCCTGTCCACATTGTCGAACCTGGCGATTGCTGACGGCGACCTGTGGCGCGCCCGGAACCTGAACCGCGAATCCCTGGAACTGGCGCAGCGGGTCGGCAACCCACTGTTCGAGGCCCTGGCCCATTACGATCGTGCCCGGGTCTTGCAGGCGCGGGGGGAGATCCTGCGGGCGTTGGACGAAGTACACCAGGGCCTGCAACGTTTGCACAAGCTACCGCCCCAACGGCTGTATGCGGTGCGGGCACGGTTGATCATGTACGAGGGTTTCCTGCTGACCTTGCGCATGCAACCCCAGGTCGGCCTGGCGCGGTTGCAGGCGGGCCTCACCGAAGCCCGAGCCTGCCGCGATATCAGCGTGCTGATCGGTCATTGCGTGATCGCCCGTATCGAAGGCTATAGCGGCGAGTTCGCCCGGGCCTTTGCCGAACTGGCTGAAGCCGAGCGCCTGATGCACATTTGGGACGTTCCGCCGATCTATTACCTGGCGATGATTACCCTGGTCAAATGCGAACTCTGGCTGGCTCAGGGCCGCACCGATCTGGCCGAAGCCTGGTTGGCGCGCTTGGGCCAGACCTACACGGGCGAACGGGCCGCCGCGCCACCGGAATTCCACCCGCAACTGCCGCTGCATGTCGAACTGCAGCAGGCGGTGCTGGAATCCATTCGGGGTCAACCGATGCTTGCAGAGGGGCGGCTCAATGCCTTGCTTGAGCATGGGCAGCAAACCGGTCGGCAGATGCTCAGCGTGATGGCGCTCAACCAGAAGGTCGCCTTGCTGCTGAGCCTCGGCCGCGAACCCGAAGCACGCCGCACCCTGGCCCAGGCTTTCGAAGCCGCCAGCGGCGGGGTGTTGCAGCCCTTCGAGTGGTTGTTCGGCAAGCACCGTGATTGGTTGCGCGAGCAACTGCTGCACGCGCCGCCCAGTACCTTGCGCGACCACTTGCTCGAACGCCTGCCCTCGACGGTGGCTCAGCCTACCGACCCGGCGGCGCCTGTCGAAACCCTCAGCAGTCGCGAACGGGCGGTATTGCAGTTGATTGCCCAAGGCTGCTCGAACCAGGAAATCAGCGAGCAATTGTTCATCTCGCTACACACCGTCAAGACCCACGCCAGTCACATCAACAGCAAACTCGGCGTCGAGCGCCGCACCCAGGCGGTGGCGCGGGCGAAGGCGTTGGGGTTGTTGGGCTGAGCGGGGTTTATTTGTGTCGAAGAGCTTTTGTGGCGAGGGGATTTATCCCCGCTGGGGGCGAAGCCCCCTCCTCGGTGTATCAGGCATAAATCATGTCCGAAGCAATCGAGGGCTGCTTCGCAGCCCAGCGGGGATAAATCCCCTCGCCACAAAAAACAGTCAGTGCCAGTGAAGGAATGTTTGATGTTGCCCCTCTACAAAACCATCCCATCCCCCGTCGGCCAACTGATCCTCGTCGCCCGGGAGACAAGACTGGCGGCCATCCTGTGGGAAAACGAGCGGCTCAATCGGGTGCGTCTGGGGCCTTTGGAGGAAGACACCCAGCATCCAGTCCTCAAGGAAACCGAACGTCAGTTGCTGGAATACTTCGCCGGTCAGCGCCGTCGTTTCGAATTGGAGCTGGACTTTGCCGGCACTGATTTCCAGGTCCGAGTCTGGCACGCCTTGTTGACCATCCCCTTTGGAGAAACCCGCAGCTACCGCGACATCGCCCTCCAGATCGGCCAACCGACGGCGGTCCGGGCGGTCGGCGCCGCCAATGGTCGCAACCCCATCTCGATCATCGCCCCGTGCCACCGCGTCATCGGCAGCTCCGGCAGCCTTACCGGCTTCGCTGGCGGCCTGGCGGCCAAACAATTTCTGCTCAGCCTCGAAGGCCAGCAGAGCCTGCAATTGGCGTTCTGACTGCCACTTTCCTTGTGGGAGTGGATGCAAATTTATAGTCACCCTAAAACAACTGTGGGAGCGAGCTTGCTCGCGATAGCGGATAGTCAGCTTGCGAATGTGTTGGCTGTGCCTCCGTCATCGCGAACAAGCTCGCTCCCACATTGATCGCAGATCACAGGTTTCAGGGGGATGGAGGTTTGGGAGCCCGCATGCGTGTCGGTGGCTGGCCGTTGGCGTTGTGCTGGTAGATCTGCGTGGGCTGGCCCTGTTCATTGAAGAACACCTGACCAATGCCGGCGCTGTTCCACAACCGTTCGCCCGCTTCGGCGTGTTCCGGGGTGTGGGGGACGATGCGCATGCTGCGGCGCTTGGTGAACCAGTTCAGGGGCGAGCGCGGCGAGTAGAGCCAGCGGTTCAGGCGGTCGAACCATTCCAGCAACACCGGCGGGAATTCATTCTTGATGCCGCTGCTGGTGATCTGCCAGATGCGCGGGCCGCCCTTGCGGTGTGGGATCAGCACCTCGTAGACGAAGGAATAATGCACGTCCCCTGACAGCACCACGTAATTACCCGGTGTGCGCGAGTGTCGGAAAATGTTCAGGATCACCTGGGCCGCGCCGCGATGGGCCATCCAGTTTTCCGCGTCCACCAGCAACGGATAACCGCACCAACTGAACACCCGCTGCACGGTCTCGATCAGCTTCACCCCGAAGATCGGCGCCGGTGAGACGATGATGGCCGAGGGGTGATCCAGCAACTCCTGCTGCAACTCGCTCAGGGCTTCCCAATCCAGCAGGCCGGAAGGCTGCTTGAGGTTGTTCTCGCTGCGCCAGCGGCGGGTCCGGGTGTCGAGCACCACCAGGGCTGGGGTGCTTGGCAGCACGTAATGCCAGTGCTGGAAAGCCAGCAAGGAGTCGATCAGTGTGTCCTGTGGCTCGCTGTCGAGGTAACGGTCCCGGGCTGTGTCGCTCAAGGCCAAGGTTTGCGGGAGTACGTCAACAAAGGCATCCGGGTTGTTGCCCCAGCCCTGGCAGAGCATGTAGGCGATCAAGGCATTGCCGATGATGCGTTTGGAGAACGGATGGCCGTAGGCCGTTTCCTCCCACTGCGCGGACAGATTCCAGTCATCGGTAATGTCATGGTCGTCGAAAATCATCAGGCACGACAAGTGCGCAAACACCCGTGCCACGCCGCCCAGTCCGGTCTTGAACGCATCGATGCGTTGCTGTTCCAGGTCGTAGCGCTGGCGCCGTTCGACGGTCAGCTCTGGCGGCTGCACCGCGATCAGTGTCCAGGGTACCGGCGACCACACCAGCAGGTACATCGCCATGACCTCGGCGAAGGTCACCAAGTGATTGTCGGCGCTACTGCTGGTGAAGATCGGCTTGCGCGCCCCGCCGAAAAAGCGTTCGCGCAGGGTTTCGTTGCTCTCCAGTGCCGGTAGCAAATCGGCGCGATGGTAATAACTGGCCGGGTGTTGGTAGAGCTTGGCGCTGTCTTCCACCACGGCGCCGTCCAGGCATTCCTCGAACAGCCCCAGGCGTTCGATCAGCCCGTGAATCGCCCGCAGCATGGGCCCTGCGACGTCGTCGGCATAGACCTGGTCGCCACTCATCATCAACAGTGCCGGGCGTTGCGCGGGGGCTTGCGCCAGCAGTCGGTCGACACAGAGCAGGCCGTCGTTGGCCGGGTAGTGGGGTTTTCGGCAAGAACCGTGGACCAATTGCTCGATGCGCGAGTGCAACATGAAGTTCGGGCACTGGGCGCCGTCATACAACAGGTGCGGCGCCCACTCGGCGATGGGCGCGTCGTCCACCAGCAGGTCGTAGTCAATCGCTACGTCCTGGGGCAGGGGCGCGTCGAGCGTCACATCGATCAAGTGCACAAACGCCCGCTGCCCCACCGGCACCACGGTGCAACGCGATGCATCGAGTTCCAGGTCGCCGACACCGTCAATGCGCAGCGTCAATGCCAACGCTCGCGTGCCCACCAGCCACATCACCAGGCGCGCAGGCTCCAGCCGCCGTAACAGCGGGCCGACCAGGACGGGGGGCAGGGTAGAGGTGAGGTCTGGGGTGGACGACAGCATTCGCGAGAAAAGCTCTGTTCAGGGAGAGGCGGGGATCATAGCGCAATGTGCCGGGTTGCTGGGGATGGGGAGGCATTGTGGTAACCCTGCTTTTGTGGCGAGGGGATTTATCCCCGCTGGGGTGCGAAGCGCCCCTAAAACCTGACACAGCGGTGTGCCTGGTTAATTGTTCGGGGCTGCTGCGCAGCCCAGCGGGGATAAATCCCCTCGCCACAAGGGGAAGTACTTGGCCATCTGATACCTATGCAAGTCACTGCATCATTGAGCGACGTTGGACGCCTGCGCCGCCTTGATCAAATCCGCCCCGATGTCCTTTTCGAACTTGGCCCACACCGGCTTCATCTTGTCACGCCAGGCGCTGCGTTCTTGCGGCGTGAGGGCAATGATCTCGGTGGTCTTGGCATCCAGCACATGCTGCTTGTCCTGCTGGTTGAATCGCTCCGCTTCCTGGTTGGCATGGGCGGTGGATTCGACCACGATCTTGTCCAGCTCGCTGCGGATGTCCGGCGGCAGGCCGTTCCAGAAGTCCGACGTGGTGATCAACATGTAGTCGAGTATGCCGTGGTTGGACTCGGTGACGTATTTCTGCACCTCATTGAGCTTCTGGTTGTAGAAATTCGAATAGGTGTTTTCCGTGCCGTGGACCAAGCCGGTGCGCAGGCCCTGGTACACCACCGAGAAAATCATCGGTTTGGCTTTGGCGTCCACTGCCTTGAACTGTTCCTCCAGCACCGTAGAAGTCTGGATCCGGAACGTCAGGCCACGGGCATCCTCAGGGGTGCGCAATGGCCTGTTGGCCGACAACTGCTTCATGCCGTTGTGCCAATAGGCCAGGCCCGTGACGTTCTTGCTTTCCATGGACCTGAGCAGCTTCTGGCCCTCGGGGCTCTGCTGGAAACGGTCCACGGCGGCGATGTCGTCGAATAGAAACGGTAGGTCGAACAACTGCACGGTCTTGGTGTACTGGTCGAACTTGGCCAGCGACCGGGCAATGATCTGCACCTCTCCCAGGAGCAAGGCTTCCATCTCCTTGTCATCGCCGTACAGCGTGGAGTTGGGGTACACCTCGACCTTCACTTTGCCCGGTAGCCGCTCCTCCGTGAGCTTCTTGAACATCAACGCGCCCTGGCCCTTGGGCGTTTGTTCGCCTACCACATGGGAGAATTTGATGACGATCGGCTCAGCCGCAATGGCCGTGCCCCACGCCCCGAAAGCCAGGGTGCAGGCGAGCGCTTTCCATACAGGTTTTAGCATTGCAAGGCGTCCCTTTCAGTGTCCGAAGGCACAGGGCCGACAGGTCGGCCCCATACCTCTGTAAGCGGGCAAGTTGTCCTGCGCCCGCCACGGTGTGTGTTTACCGGGTTTAACTCATCCCCAACCAGTTAGGCAGCGCCAGCGAGATCCATGGCACGTAGGTAATCAGCACCAGGAACGCCAACAGGATCATCAACCACGGCATCGCCGCACGAATCGTGGCGGGCAGGGACATGCCGGTCACCGCCGAGGTGACGAACAGGTTCAGCCCTACCGGTGGCGTGATCAGGCCAATCTCCAGGTTGACCACCATGATGATGCCCAAGTGAATTGGGTCGATGCCCAGCTTCATGGCGATGGGGAACAGGATCGGCGCCAGGATCAGGATGATCGCCGAAGGCTCCATGAACGCGCCGGCAATCAGCAGCACGATGTTCACCACCAGCAGGAAGGTCACCGGCGTCAATCCGGCATCGATCACCCAGGCGGTGATTTGCTGCGGCAGTTGTTCGGTGGTCAGCACATGGGCGAAGAGCATGGCGTTGGCGATGATGAACATCAGCATGATGCTCAGCTTGGCCGACTCCAGCAGCACCTTGGGCGTCTCGCGGAACGTAAGGTCCTTGTAGACGAACAAGGCAATGAACGCCGAATACACCGCCGCTACCGCCGCCGCTTCAGTGGGCGTGAACATCCCGGAATAAATCCCGCCGAGGATGATGAACATCAGCAACAGGCCCCAGATCGCCTGGCGTGCCGTGCTCAACCATTCCCGCAGCGTCGCCCGCGGCATTGCCGGCAGGTTTTTCTTCACGGCGACGATGTAGATCGCCACCATCAGGAAGAACCCCAACAGCAAGCCGGGAATCACACCGGCCATGAACAATTTGCCCACCGAGGTTTCGGTCGCCGCGGCATACACCACCATCACGATCGAGGGCGGAATCAGGATGCCCAGGGTCCCGGCGTTGCAGACGATGCCGGCGCCAAACGCCTGTGGATAACCCGAACGCACCATCCCGGCAATGGCAATGGAGCCGACCGCCGCCACTGTCGCGGGACTTGAACCCGACAACGCCGCAAACAGCATGCAGGCCAGCACCGCCGCAATTGCCAGGCCGCCACGGATATGGCCGACGCAGGCGTTGGCAAAATCGATCAACCGTCGCGCCACGCCGCCCGTGGTCATGAACGCACCGGCCAGCAGGAAGAACGGAATCGCCAGCAGCGTGTAATGCTCGGACGTTTCGAACAGCTTGATCGCCAGGGACCGAACCGAGTCGGGACTGAAGAAAATGATGGTCAACGATCCAGCCAGCCCCAACGAAATGGCGATGGGCACGCCGATGAACATCAGCACGAACAGTGCAATGAACAGGAAGGCAATGGTCATGGCTTGTCTTCCTCGTGTTCGGTCAATTTGATGGCTTCGGCCGCTTCATCGGCCAGGCCCAGGCCGGTCTGGCGATTCATCAGGATGCGCACGAGAATTTCCGCGAAACGAATGAACACCAGAGCGAACCCCACCGGCACGATCAGCCCGATATGCCATTGCATGATGCCGAAATGGCCAAGGTCCTCGGCGCCGATCTCGGCAACCATCAAGGTGTTGATCCATTCGAAACTCGCCACCGCCAGCAGCCCGGCGTAGGCGAGGCAGCACAGGCAGGCGATGACACCGATCAAGCGCTGCACCGGTTTGCTCGCCAGCTTCACCAGCGCATCGACGCCGATGTGCCCGGCCGTGCGCACGCCGTACGACAGGCCAAAGAAAATCAGCCAGCCAAACAGCGCCTTGGTCAGCGAACTACTCCAGGTCATTGCCTGGGCCATGCCCATGATGTTGTCGCCGATGGCGAACATCGGCTCGCTGGCGGCGGGCCAATGGTCGCCGAGGCTGTAGAAAACCGCATAGAGGTTATTGAGTACCACGTAGACGAACGTGACGAGCGTCATGGCGGCCAGAAGAAAGGCAATGAAACCTTCCTCGAAGTGTTCCCAGATGCGCCGGAGGGCGTTCATGGATGACATCTCCTGTGGGGGACGACAGGCCGATGCCGCCAGGGTGACGGCATCGGCCAACCAATCACTGGGCTTTGTTGGAGGCTTCGGCGGCTTTGATCAGGTCCGCGCCGATATCACCTTCGAACTTCTTCCACACCGGTTTCATCTTGTCGCGCCATTCGCCGCGTTCTTCTGGCGTCAGGGTGATGATCTCGGTGGTCTTGGCCTCGAGGATGCGTTGTTTGTCGTGCTCGTTCAGCTGCGCTGCCTCTTTGTTCACATGGGCCGTGACTTCCACCAGGATCTTGTCCAGTTCCGTGCGGATGTCCGGCGGCAGGCCGTTCCAGAACTTGGTGTTAGTGATCAGCATGTAGTCGAGCAAACCGTGGTTGGACTCGGTGATGTACTTTTGCACTTCATGCATTTTCTGGCTGTAGATGTTCGAGTACGGGTTTTCCGCACCGTTGACCACGCCGGTCTGCAAACCTTGGTACACCTCGGCGAAACTCATCTTGCGCGGGTTGGCGTTCACCGCCTTGAATTGTTCTTCCAGCACTGCAGAAGCCTGCACCCGGAACTTCAGGCCCCGGGCATCCTTGGGTTCACGCAACGGCTTGTTTGCCGACAACTGCTTCATACCATTGTGCCAATAGGCCAGGCCGGTAATGTTCTTGCTTTCCATGGACTTGAGCAGTTTCTGGCCTTCAGGGCTCAACTGGAAGCGATCCACAGCGGAAATGTCATCGAACAGAAACGGCAAGTCGAACAGCTGCACCGTCTTGGTGTACTGCTCGAACTTGGCCAGCGATGGCGCAATCATCTGCACGTCGCCCAATAGCAAGGCTTCCATCTCCTTACCGTCGCCGAACAAAGAAGAGTTGGGGTAGACCTCGACCTTCACTTTGCCTGGCAGCCGTTCTTCCACCAACTTCTTGAACAGCAGTGCGCCTTGGCCTTTGGGTGTTTGTTCGGCGACCACATGGGAGAACTTGATGACCACCGGATCTGCCGCCATGGCCGTGCTCATCGCACTAAGGGCCAATGTGCAAGCGAGCGCTTTCCAGATAGGTTTGAACATTAGGGGCTTTCCTCTTGTTTTTAGTATTTTCGTGCGGGCTCATTCAACATACAGCGCACGGCGGAACAATGATGAGTCTAGGCAGAAAAACAACTTGTCGGGGACGGTTAACGGGAAAAACCGTCATTCGGCTGTACCTCTCGACAGGTTGCGCTAGAGCCTTCCTTGCGTCGGGCTGAAACATCACAAACGGCTCATTTTTTAATGCTTTCAGTCAGCAACCGTGCCTGGGGCAGGAAACCATAAAGGAGCGGTGATGGCTACTGGCTTTCAATCTCGCGCCAGTGCTCGGTGAATCCATGGGGCGTGGCTGTGGATTGTGCTTTCACCACCGACCCCTGTGGGAGCGAGCTTGCTCGCGATGACGGCGGCCCAGCCAACATCACCGTCTCAGACAGGCCGCCTTCGCGAGCAAGCTCGCTCCCACAATTGCCCATCTCCTGGTCCGCGTCATCAGCCTTCAGGGCACTACCTCGTCTGCGGCAAGTGGTACCACCTCATGTTGCGTGGTATGACGACTTCTTAAAATTCCGCTCGCTGAAATACTCGCATCTCCGCAAAAGGTCTCCTGTATGTGTAGGTTTTATTGCGTTATGGGGTTGACAGTCCGCCAGTAACGTCAGAATAATCCATCACGTTGTATGACGACATACAAATAAACAATAACAACATTGGTGTTCCTCCCCTATGAGAATCACAGGCGTTCACGTCGAAGTTTTTTCCACTCCTTCGCGCCGTGCCCAGGACAGCGCCGGCCATGCCCATCCAGGCGATGAGGTCATGATCAAGATGGCTTTGCTGCGAATCGGTTGCGACGATGGCTCCGAGGGTTATGCCTTTGGTCCGCCTGAGTTGATTCGTCCGCACATCATTGAATCCTTCGTACGCAAAGTGCTGATCGGTCGCGATCCGATGGACCGCGAAAGCATCTGGCAAAACCTGGCGCACTGGCAGCGCGGCAGTGCCGGGCAGTTCACCGACCGGGCGCTGGCGCTGGTGGAACAAGCGTTGTGGGATCTGGCCGGGCGCACGCTCAAGTTGCCGGTGCATAAACTGATTGGTGGTTATCGCGACAAGGTCCCGGCGTACGGCTCGACGATGTGCGGCGACGATTTACCGGGTGGGTTGTCGACGCCGGATGAGTACGGTCAATTTGCCGAAAAGCTGGTGCAGCGCGGCTACAAGGCCATCAAGTTGCACACTTGGATGCCGCCGATTTCCTTCGCGCCGAATCCACAAATGGACATCCAGGCCTGCGCCGCCGTGCGTGAGGCGGTGGGGCCGGACATCGCGCTGATGCTCGACGGTTATCACTGGTACAGCCGCATGGACGCGCTGACCATTGGCAAGGCGCTGCAAAAGCTGAATTTCGCCTGGTTCGAAGAGCCGATGATGGAAGACTCGGCGGAGTCTTATGCCTGGCTGGCCGCCAACCTAGACATCCCGGTGCTGGGCCCGGAGAGCATCGCTGGCAAGTTCCACAGTCGCGCCAGCTGGGTCACGCAGAAGTCTTGTGACATCCTGCGCGCCGGCGTGGCCGGGGTCGGGGGGATCGGGCCGTGCCTGAAGGTGGCGCACCTGGCGGAGTCGTTCGGCATGGATTGTGAAGTCCACGGCAATGGCGCGGCGAACCTGGCGGTGGTCGGGGCCATCAGCAATTGCCGTTGGTACGAGCGCGGCCTGCTGCACCCGTTCCTTGACTATGAAGAAATCCCGGCGCACCTCAACAGCATCGTCGACCCCATGGACGCCGACGGTTTTGTGCACCTGTCCGACCGGCCGGGCTTGGGCGAGGACATCAACTTCGCGTATATCGAGGCCAACACCTTGTCCCGACATTGAGCCTGTTCCACGCCTGGGGCCGATGACTGCCCGGGCGACAAGTCTTTATAAATATAAGAAAGGACTGAACCATGAATCTCTGGCCCAAGCGCCTGACCAGGCTGCTGTGTGTCACCGTGGCCCTGTGCGCAGTGCAGGTGCCCGTCAGCCTGGCCCAAGGCGAAACGCCCCCCGACCAATTGGTGGTGGGCATGAGCATGATCAATCTGCTGTCCCTGGACCCTGCCGCGGCGACGGGTCTGGAGGTTGCCGAAGTCAATGCCAATGTCTATGACATGCTCCTGGAGCAGGACGCGGCGCAGCCGGACACGCTGATTCCGGCCCTGGCGAAAACCTGGGACGTCAGCCCCGACCGCATGCGCCTGACCTTCCAATTGCGTGACGACGTACGTTTTCACTCCGGTGCGCCACTCACCGCCCAAGACGTCGCCTGGTCGTTGCAGCGCGTGGTCACCCTCAACCGCGCCCTGGCTTCCACTTGGAAAGCCTACGGTTTCACCGCCGACAACGTGGTCAAACTGATGCGCGCCGAAGGGCCGCACACTTTTGTCATGGAATTGCCACGGGTCACTGACCCGATGCTGGTGCTCAACACCCTGGCGACTTCACCCAGCGCCTTCATCATCGATCGCAGCGTCGCCTTGCAGCATCAGGTCGGCGACGATCAGGGCGCGGCGTGGCTGGCGACGCACACGGCTGGGTCCGGCGCGTTCAAGCTCGACATCTGGCGCGCCAACGATGTGATCCTGATGAGTCGCAATGACGACTATTGGCGCGGCGCGGCGAAGTTGCGCCGGGTGATCATGCGCAACATGACCGAGTCCCAGGCCCTGCGCCTGATGGTCGAGCGCGGCGACCTGGACGTTGCCCGCGGCATGGCCGCAACTGACATCCAGGCGTTGGGGAAGGTCGATGAAGTGCGCATCCAGAGCATCGCCCGCGGCACGCTGTACTACGTGGCGATGAGCATGCAGCAACCGTTGTTCCAGGACATCCGCGTGCGCCAGGCCATCCGCCTGCTGATCGACTACCAAGGCATCAATGACGTGGTCATGCCGCACTACGGCGTGATCAATCAGCGGCCGTTGCAACTGGGGTTGCCAGCGCGCCTGGACGATCCGGGCTATCGCCTGGACGTGGCCGAGGCCAAGCGTCTGTTGGCTGCGGCCGGACATGCCGAAGGCTTCAAGGTGACCATTCGTTCGCTGACCGATCCACCGTTCATCAACATCGCCACCAGCCTGCAAGCGACGCTGGCCCAGGCGGGGATCCAGGCGACGATCATCACCGGCACCGGCAACCAGATCTATGGCGCGATGCGCGACCGCCAGTTCGACATCCTCGTCGGTCGTGGCGGCGGCGGGGCGGAGCGTCATCCGCATTCGAGTCTGCGGGCCCTGGTGTACAACCCGGACAACCGCACCGAAGCCAAGCTGAGCAATTTCCAGGGCTGGCGCACCTCGTTCTTCAACCCGCAGCTCAACCAGTTGATCGAGCAAGCCGAGCGTGAGCGGGACCCCGAGCGCCAGCGCGAAATCTACGCCCAGATCCAGACCCTCTACGACCAACAGGTCGGGGCGATCATGCCGGTCTCACAGATGGTGGACGAAGTGGTGATCCATGCGGATGTGCGCAACTACATCGGCCACACCGCCGCCACCACGCGTCTTCGCGACGTCTACAAGCAGCGCTGAAATCGACGGCCACAGGGCCAAGGCAGGAATGAACATGTCGACTGCATCCTTTTCAATCTGGACCACCCGGGCCGCTGCGGCGACCCGGCGCAGCGGCTCGGTGGCGGTGACGCTGCTGGGGTTGTTGCTGCTGACTTTCTTTATTGGGCGGGTGATGCCCCTGGATCCGGTGCTGGCCATCGTCGGCCCGGACGCCGATGCCTCGGCCTACGCCCAGGTGTACAAAGAGCTGGGCCTGGACAAGCCGTTGTGGACCCAATTCGCGATCTACCTTGGCGATCTGCTGCACGGTGACTTCGGCATGGCCTTGCTGACCGGTAACCCGGTCATCACCGACATCGCCCGGGTCTTCCCGGCCACCTTGGAACTGGCCACCCTGGCCATTCTGTTCGGCGTATTGGCGGGCTTGCCGCTGGGGGTCTACGCGGCAACGCATCAGGGCCGTGCCGGTGATCATGTCGCACGACTGATCACGCTGTTCGGTTACTCCACGCCGATTTTCTGGATCGGCATGATGGCCTTCCTGGTGTTCTACGCCTGGCTGGGCTGGGCCGGCGGCGTCGGGCGCATCGGCCTGGCCTATGACGGGTTGATCCCGAAACACACCGGACTGCTGTTGATCGACACCGCCTGGTCTGGCGAGTGGGAGGCCTTTCGCAGCGCACTGCGGCACATCCTGTTGCCGGCGGTGATCCTCAGCTTCAACTCGGTCGCCTACATCAGCCGCATGACCCGCAGCTTCATGCTCGAACAACTGTCCCAGGAGTACATCATCACCGCCCGGGTCAAGGGTTTGTCCCAGCGTCGCATCGTCTGGGGTCATGCCTTCGGCAACATCCGCGTGCAGCTGTTGACCATCGTCGCGCTGGCCTACGGCGGCCTGTTGGAAGGCGCGGTGCTGATCGAAACCGTGTTCGCCTGGCCGGGCTTCGGTCAGTACCTGACCAGCAGTCTGTTGCTCGGCGACATGAACGCGGTGATGGCCTGCGTGCTGCTGATCGGCCTCATCTTCGTGACGCTGAACCTGATCAGCGATGCGCTGTACAAGATCTTCGACCCGAGGACTCGCTAATGAACCTGCCCCTTGCTTCCAGCGCCCCTGGCAACGCCGCGTTGCCGGCTTCCAGTACGGCGGCGATGGTCGCCAGCACCTTGCGCCTGTTGCGTTTTTTGCTGCGCAACCCTATGACCTTCGCCGGCCTGATCGTCGTCGCGACCCTGATGCTGGTCGCCGTCTTCGCGCCCTGGATCGCCGGCCACGATCCGCTGTTGCAGAACCTCGCCGGCGCGTTGCAGGCACCCAGCAGTGCGCACTGGTTCGGCACTGACGAGTACGGTCGCGATGTGTTCGCGCGGCTGGTGTATGGCTCGCGCATCACCCTGTACATCGTCTTGCTGGTGACGGTGATCGTCGGCCCCATCGGCCTGTTGGTCGGCACGGTGTCCGGTTACTTCGGCGGCTGGGTCGACAGCCTGTTCATGCGCATCACCGACATCTTCATTTCGTTCCCCAGCCTGGTCCTGGCACTGGCCTTCATCGCCGCCCTCGGCCCGGGACTGGAGCATGCAGTGATCGCCATCGCCCTCACGGCCTGGCCGCCGATTGCCCGGCTTGCCCGCGCCGAAACACTGCCGCTGCGCAACGCTGATTTCGTCGTTGCGGTGCAGCTTCAGGGCGCGTCGAGCACCCGGATCATCCTGCGCCACATCATCCCCATGTGCCTGTCGTCGGTGATCATCCGCCTGACCATGAACATGGCGAGCATCATCCTCACCGCCGCCGCCCTAGGCTTTCTCGGCCTCGGCGCCCAGGCACCGTTGCCGGAGTGGGGCGCGATGATCTCCACCGGGCGACGTTACATGCTCGAAAGCTGGTGGCTGGTGGCGGCGCCCGGTGCGGCGATCATGCTGGTCAGCCTGGCCTTCAACCTGTTGGGCGACGGTTTGCGTGACGTCCTCGACCCCCGCAGCCAATCCTGAGGAACAGGCCATGACTGAGATAAAACTTGCGGTACAGGATTTGTGCGTGGAATTTCGCAACGCCGGCAAAACCTCCCAGGCGGTGCGTGATGTGTCGTTCACGTTGGGGCGGGAAAAACTCGCCATTGTCGGTGAGTCCGGCTCGGGCAAATCCACCGTTGGCCGCAGCCTTTTGCGTCTGCATCCGCCGACGGCGCGGGTCACCGCCAAGACCTTGCGCTTCGCCGATATCGACCTGTTGGCCGCCAGCGAAAAGCAGATCCAGGCGATTCGCGGTGCGCGCATGTCGATGATCATGCAAGACCCCAAGTACTCGTTGAATCCGGTGGTGCGGGTCGGCGAGCAAATCGCCGAGGCCTACCTGGCCCATCACAAGGTGCCCCATCGCGAAGCCCGCGAACGGGCCCTGGACATGCTCGCCAAGGTGCACATTCGCGATCCTCGGCGGGTCTATGACTTGTACCCCCACGAGGTCTCGGGCGGCATGGGCCAGCGGATCATGATCGCCATGATGGTGATCACCGATCCCCAGGTGATCATCGCCGACGAACCCACTTCGGCGCTAGACGTGTCGGTGCGCCGGCAGGTGCTCAATGTGCTGGAAGAGTTGGTCAGCGAGCGGGACCTGGGGCTGATTTTCATCAGTCACGACCTGAACCTGGTGCGGCATTTCTGTGATCGCGTGCTGGTGATGTATGCCGGGCGCGTGGTCGAGTCGATTGTTGCCGCCGATCTAGACCGCGCCACCCACCCCTATACCCAAGGCCTGTTGGCCGCATTGCCGAGCTTGGATCATCGACGCACCACCTTGCCGGTGCTGCAGCGTGACCCACAGTGGTTGAATGCTTGAGGAGCCTGTCATGAGCATGATTGAAATCGCCGGCCTGAACCTCAGTTTCGGCACCGGCGCGGCACTTAATGCGGTATTGCACGACGTCGATTTGCGCGTTGCCGAAGGCGAGGCATTCGGCCTGGTGGGGGAGTCCGGTTCGGGCAAGACCACCGTGCTGCGCTGCCTGGCCGGGCAATACCAGCATTGGAGTGGACAACTGCGGGTCGCCGGCCAGGCCGTGACGCGAAACCTGCCGTTGAACCACTACCGCACCGTGCAGATGGTGTTCCAGGACCCGTATGCCTCGTTGCATCCGCGCTACACCATTGATGCCGCGTTGCAGGAGCCGCTGCGCATCCATGGCATCGATGGGCGCGCACAGAAGGTCAGCGAGATCCTGCGCAAGGTCGGCTTGAACGACAGCTTTCGCTTCCGTTATCCGCACCAGTTGTCCGGTGGCCAGCGCCAACGCGTGGCGATTGCCCGCGCGCTGATCCTGCGTCCCCGGGTGTTGTTGCTGGACGAGCCGACCTCGGCGCTGGATGTCTCGGTGCAGGCGGAAATCCTCAACCTGCTGGCCGACTTGCGCCGCCAGGAAGGGTTGACCTACCTGATGGTCACTCACGACCTGGCGGTGGTGGCGCATCTGTGTGATCGGCTGGCGGTGATGCAGCAGGGCAGGGTGGTGGAGACGCTCGACAGCCATCTCTTGGCAAATGATGGCGCGAGCCATGCGTACACCCGTTTGCTGGTGCAAGCCAGTCGGGACATACAGCGAATACCTATCGCTGTTTGAGGTAACTGATTCGTTGCACGTGTTTTAACCCGCAGAAGACGTTGAACCGCAGGTTTCAATGCCGCGCACGCGCTCGCCTGTGATTTGGCGTTCAACCCAACTAATCACTCAACTAACAAGAATAAAAAAACATGAAAAAGACACTCGTCGCGCTGTCCCTCACTTCCTTGTTCACTTCAGTCGTTGCCGTGGCCGATACCGGTTATATCAACGTACGCCATCAATATGCGGAAAAAACCCGCATGCACGCCGACCGTGCCAAGTTTGGTATTCGGCTGGATAACGGCGTGGGTCTGGAAGGTGAACTCAAATACAAGACCGCCGGTGACCGGCAAGACGTCGCCTTCGACAACACCGTCGGCAGTGGTCATGAATTTACCGTCAACTACCAGCACAAGCTCAATGACCGCTGGACGCTGACGCCTTCGTTGGCCCTGGACAGCGATGAGGAGTCCACCACCTACAAAATGGGCCTGCGCCTGGGTTACCGCGTGACCAAGGAGCTGAGCATTGCCGGTCGCTACCGTTTTGATTCAGCCAAGCTGGACCGCGACCAGATCGACCGTGACGTGCCGGATAATGGGCAGGACGATCAGAAGGTCAACCGTTACGATGTTTATATCAACTATGGTCCTCAAGGACCGTGGGCCTATGAATATCAATTGACTTACTTCGATGCCGACTACATTCGCTATAACGGCGGTACCGACGACTATGAACAGAATGCCGTGGTCAAATACCAGTGGGATAAACGCTGGGCGCCGTTCTTTGAAATCGGTGATATTAAAGTCAATTCGGTCGACAGTGATCGCCAGTTGCGGTTGCGGGTCGGTGTTAAATACAGCTTCTTCTAAGTTGTGTGAACACTGGGATCAAAAACTGTGGGAGCGAGCTTGCTCGCGATAGCGGTCTGCCTGTGCCGATGATGTTGGATGTATCGCCGTCATCGCGAGCAAGCTCGGCTCCCACAGAAGCAGTGCGGGTTATTCGTTGTAGAACGCCTGCCGTTGTTGGGTTTCACACAGGCGCATGCGGCTGTTGCTCAAATGCAAGTACATGGCCGCCCGCGCCGCGTCGACATTGCCGCTGGCGATGGCGTCGAAGATCTGCTGGTGTTCGGCGTTGATCCCCTGAAGGTAAGCACTGCGGTCACTTTGCCCGGAATAGGCGGAGTTCATGCGCGTGCGCGGGATCAGCTTCGTGCCCAGATGTTTCATGATATCGATCAGGTAGTAATTGCCGGCGGCCTTGGCGATTTTCAGATGGAACTGGAAATCGGCATTGATGGTGGTACCGGATTTTTCCGGCCCTTGCAGCAACGCCTCCAGCGCCTGGGCCAATTCGGCCTGCGCTTCAGGCGTTGCGCGCTCGGCGGCCATGCCGGCGGCCTGGACTTCCAGGCTCAGGCGAAATTCCAGCAGGTTGAGCACATCCGACAACGTGGCAATCGTCGCCGGCCCCAAGGTGAAGCCCTCCGGCGCCGGCATGTCGAGGACAAAGGTGCCGACGCCATGCCGCGTCTCCACCAGCCCTGCCGCCTGCAAGCGCGACAGCGCCTCACGCACCACCGAACGACTGACGCCTTCGGCCTCCATGATATGCACTTCGGTAGGCAGCTTTTCGCCGCACTTGAGGATGCCGTCGCGCATGCGCTGGGCAAAGCGGTCGACCAGGGTTTCGGCGAGGCGGCGCGGCTTGTTCAGTGGAGATAACGCTTGATCCGTCATCGGCGTGCTCTAGTGTGATCAGCGGGCATTATAGTGAGTTTTGGCGCAAGGTCGCGGCTATAATGCCGCGATCGTCTGGCTTTAATGGATAGGTGCAATGGACCGTGTCACACCCGATCGACGCCTGAGCATGACCCAGCAACTGGTGGTCGACCTGACGCAACAGATACTGGCCGGCGAACTGCCCGCGGGCAGCAAGTTACCCACCGAACAGGTGATCATCAAGGAACGCGGCGTCAGTCGAACTGTGGTCCGCGAAGCCATGTCGCGGCTCCAGGCAGAAGGTTTGGTGGAAACCCGTCACGGCATCGGCACCTTCGTGGTGGACACCGCGCGCCCGGGGGATTTCCAGGGCAGCAAACACGTCAAGGGCGGCGCCTACGATGCGCTGGCCGTCATCGAACTACGCCTGAGCCTGGAAGTGGAAGCCGCCGGCATCGCCGCACAACGCGCCACGCCGGAGCAATTGCAGGCGATGCGTGAAGCGCTCGACGCGGCGAATGCTCTTGATACGACGGATGAAGAAAGCGCCCGGGTCGATTTCGACTTTCATCGGCAGATCGCCCAGTGCACCGGCAACAGCTTTTTCATCGACGCCATGGGCCATGTGGGCAATACGTTGATCGCGGTAGTGCAACAGGCCGGGCCCGCGGTGACGGGTGAAAATCGGACATTGGTGGTGCGTGAGCGGGAGCAGATCTATGCCGCATTGGCGCGGCATGATGCGCAAGCGGCGCGGGCGTCGATGCGGTTGCATTTGATCAATATGCAGCAGCGGGTTCGGGGTGTGGTCGAAGTGACGGCGTAATGACCTCCACCGCAGCCCCTGTGGGAGCGGGCTTGCTCGCGAAGACGGCGGCACATTCAACATCACCGGCCAGACAGACCGCTATCGCGAGCAAGCTCGCTCCCACAGGGGCCGCAGCCGCCAGTTGCAGCTCAGGGTTCCAGCGCCGGCCCCTTCAACTCGATCTGATTACCGTCCGGATCGAAGCAGTAAATCGACCACCCCTTGCCCTCCGCGCCATAGCGCATCTGCGCCTTCTCGACGGTCAGGCCGGCTGAGGCCAAATGCGCGAGGAGGGCTGGTTCATCAAACGGCTCGATACGCAGGCAGAGGTGATCGACATTGTGCCCCTGCTTACCGGCTGCCGGCCCACCCTGGCGACCGAGAGGCCCGTCGACGGCAACCAGGTCAATCATCGAAACACCGGTGCCCAGATGCACCATGCCAAGATCGTCCCGGCGCTTCTTGAGTTCGCAACCGAGCACCAAGGTATAGAAAGCGAGGCTGCGCTCGATGTCTTTTACCCGCATGACGATGTGGTCAATACGTTGAATCGTGAAGTTCTTCATAGGGGCCTCATGTGCTCAGTGATGGACGCTTAGGGTGACTTCACCTTAGCTATTCATGCTGGAATGTCGTCGCACAGTTCATCCACGGCTGTCGACCCGTTACCGGTATCCTGCTGGCTAAAGTTCATCGACATGAAGTCGATAGGGTCTTTCTGGAAGAGTGCGCACCCATCAGCGCCTCGTTATGACAAGGATAGGGGCAATGGACCAAAAAGTCGGTACAACGGACGAGAAACAGAAACTCGCCTCATTCCAGCCGGATATCTACGCGGCCCTCAAGTTGATGGCGGAGCATTGGGGCCTGATAGGAAGCCTCGGCGCCTTGCTCAGTGCAGTAGTCAGTTTCGGGATCTTGATGACCTATGCAAAGGCGATCGACAGAATCGACCTTTTACCCCTGGTCTTCGACAAGCAGCTCTCGGCATTGCTTCCTTGGATGGGGATGGTCGCCTTTGTCCTGTTTCTTTATATGGTGGTGATGGGCGTCACTACGCTGTTTTACGCATTAGCCGTGTCGATGTTCAACCAAACGCCGAACCTCAGGCCAACAATTGCGTGGTTCTTTTTCTGGGCGGCGGTGGTTGGCTCCTTGATCATCGTCGCCTTCGCGTTTCAAGGACCCGAGGTCGGCCATCCCATTGTCGCTTGCGTGATTATCTTGGGCATGAGCGCCGTCATGGGGGCGTCGTTGAAATCAAAGAAATTTCGAACGGCGCTGGAACTGGTGTCCCTCTTCAGTAACTTGAAGAAACTTGGGGTTTGGTGGCATCAGGCTGGCATATTCCTATCTGCCTACTTCGTTTTGATGGTTGCCGTTTTCGCTGCCGTCTACCCGATGTTGATATTGCTGAAGTCTTACACCGGCAAAGACACCCCGGAAGTCATCACGACACTGATGATCATTTCCATGGTGGCGGTGGTCCTCTTGTTCTTGCCAGCCCTGATCTTTTTTGTGAGCAAAAAACATATCGTCACGCGAGGACTATTGTCGGTCGGATCGGCGTTGCTGGTGACCCTAGTCATCGTCGCCATCTATCCGGGTGCAAGTTCCACCGTAGTGTTCAAGGCAGCCGGAATGATGGGCGTGCGCGAGACGACTCCACTCAAATATCGTTTGTTGAAAAACTTCGAGTCCAAGGACTTTGATCCGGCGAGCTGGGGAACGGTAGAGGCGAGCCAGAACCTCCCGGTTGTAAAAGCCTTTCCGCTCTTCTCGCTTGGTGACGTTCTGCTTCTGTGCCCCAGTGGTTTGAGTGGTACACGGTTGGGCGAATGGCCGCAACATTCACATGCCTGCATCGTCACCCAACGCAGTGATGTCGTGATATTGCCTGGCTCGGGAGACGTACCCAAGCCAGCGTAAGAGGAGCAAACTTGTCAGAAAACTGCGCCCGAGTCTTGATCACGCCTGGCGCGGAGTTGATCGCCTCAGAAACTCCACACGCTATCAGGGCTTCTGATACCGTGCAAAAAACATGATCTGGAGAAAGGCATAAGCATGAAGGCTCCACGCATCTTTCTGATCCACGCGACGGCATTGGCAATCGAGCCCATAGCGGCGGCTTTTGCCCGGCACTGGCCGCAGGCGCAGATCATCAATCTGCTCGAAGACTCACTGCCCGGGGATCGGGTGGAAGAGGGCGAATTAACCACGAGTATGAAGGCGCGTTTCGTGACGCTTTCCCACTACGCGGTACAAAGCGCAGCGGATGCCATTCTGTTTACCTGCTCGGCGTTTGGCGATGCCATCGACCTGGTTAAACCCCAGGTGGCCATTCCCGTGCTCAAGCCGAACGAAGCCATGATCGACCTGGCGCTGAGCCAGGCATCGCGCATTGCTGTGCTGGCAACGTTCGAGCCCACTATTACCTCGATGATGCCCGAGTTCAAGCAAGCGGCAGAGCGCAGTGGCTGCGCGGTGGAAGTCGTGCCCTATTTCGTTCCGGGCGCATTGCAGGCGCTGAAAGAAGACAACCCGCAAGCCCATGATGCCGCCATCGTGGAAATGTCCGCCCGGGTCGAGGGCTGCGACCTGATTTGTTTCGCCCAGTTTTCGATGACCAGTGCCGCCGGGCAAGCTCAGGCTCGTTCCGGTCTGCCGGTATTGACCACGCCCGACAGTGCAGTGCTGGCGCTGCGCAAGTTGCTTCAAAACGGATGATTTCGTTTCTTCCCAGGATGGATGATTTACCCAATGCCCAAGTTCAACGCTCATCTCGGTTTTCAATTCAATGAAGTGCCGTTTCTACAACGCATCGAAGCCGCCGCTGCTGCGGGGTTTCGTGCGGTGGAATTCCCATCGCCCTATGAATTCGACGCCAGTCTTCTGGCTGATCACCTGACTCAATACAGCCTGCCGCTGATCCAGTTCGCCGCACCGGCTGGCGTTACCAAAGGCATCGCTGCCTTACGGGGCAAGGAAGAGGAGTTTCGTAGCGGGCTGCTCCAGGCCGCTCGTTATGCAAAAGCGTTGGCGTGTTCGGATGTCCACATCATGTCGGGCGTTACGACGCAGGATGACGCAGCGCCTATCTTCGCAAGCAACCTGGAGTACGCAGTCAAATACTTCGAAGACCAGGGTTTGCGACCGCTCATCGAAGTCATCTGCACCCAGGAAATGCCGGACTATTACATGTCTGACTTCAGCAAGGCGCAACAGGTGCTGGAGACCTTTCCGAGTGTTGGGCTGATTCTCGATCTTTACCATGCCCAACTTCTGACTGGGGATGCAGCGGATAGCCTGGCTCGGTTTTATGACAGAACTGTCCATGTGCAGATTGCTGACTGCCCGGGGCGTCATGAACCGGGGACGGGGAATATGGATTTTGCGGGCTTGTTCGCAGACTTGGAGCGGCGTGGCTACCAAGGGTGGATCGGCTGTGAGTACCGTCCCACCGGCTCTACCGTGGCAGGCCTTGATTGGATCAAGCAGTTCAGTGCCTGACAAACAGCTAAGCAGGCCTCCAACCCCCTGCGGGAGCGAGCTTGCTCGCGATAGCGGATTCACAGTCAACCAATCTGCTGGCTGATACGCCGCCATCGCGAGCAAGCTCGCTCCCACAGGGGCTGCGTTCGATGTCTTTTACCCGCATGACGATGTGGTCAATACGTTGAATCGTGAAGTTCTTCATAGGGGCCTCATGTGCTCAGTGATGGACGCTTCGGGTGACTTCACCTTAGGTCAGACGGTTGCCGGCTGCGCCGAGCTAATGGGCTTTTCCATCAAGCGCAGCTCTGGCTTATCTTGCCTGGGCCCGATATCAGCCCAACCATGGTGACGATAAAACCGCGCCGCCCTCGGGTTCGTTTCGCTCACCGACAATCTCATCCGCTCGCAGCCCAGCCCTGCAAGAAAGTGGGTCGCATAAGCCAGCAGCAACTTCCCAGCGCCGCGTGATCGCCATTCAGGGGTGAGATAGAAAAAGTGGATGTAACCCACTGCAGGTTCTGTCTTCAGCAGCGACATCTCTATCTGCCCCACGATCCGTGTTTCATCCCAGGCATGGACAACGCTGCCAGGAGCCTCGGCTGCTTTTTCTTGCAGCGACTGAAGGTATCGCTGCCTACCATCGGGGTCGTGAAGCTGTTGTGCAGAACCAAACGCACACAGCAGCATGTCCTCAAAGAAGCGCACGCAAAGATCGCTGTCCTGATTGAGGTTAACCGGACGAAAGCTCAGCAGAGCGTCTGACGCATTTCCTATAACCATTTGGGCATGACTCAGCGTCTCTAGAAGTCACTATCATTGACCAACCGATCACCCACGGACATCCACACCATGAAAAAACAAGAACAAGACAACCTCATCCAAACCCTGCAAACCCGCTTCGAACAAAACCTGAACCGTCACCCAGACATCCCCTGGGCCGACGTCCAGACCCGGCTCGAACACCACCCCAATGCCCTGAAATCCCTCCAGGCCATGGAAGTCTCCGGCGGCGAGCCAGACGTGATCGACTTCGACCCGAAGACCGGCGCTGTCACCTTCTGCGATTGCGCCAAGGAGAGCCCCACCGGACGCCGGAGCCTTTGCTACGACCGCGCGGCCCTGGATGCGCGCAAGGAGAACAAGCCCAAAGGCAGTGCCATCGAAATGGCCGAAGCGATGGGCATCGCCCTGCTGACGGAAGACCAGTACCGAGCGCTGCAAACCCTCGGCGAGTTTGACGCGAAGACGTCCAGTTGGCTGGCAACCCCGCCAGAGCTTCGTTCGCTCGATGGGGCGATTTTTGGCGACTACCGGTATGGCCGGGTGTTCATCTACCACAATGGCGTGCAGTCGTATTACGCGGCGCGCGGGTTTCGCGGGTTGCTGCAGGTTTAAAGGGAGACCCGCACCTGTGGCGAGGGGATTTATCCCCGTTGGGCTGCGTAGCAGCCCCAAACCCATCCACCGCGGTGCACCAGGAAAAACGGCGTCGGCAGGTTTTACGACTGCGGCGCAGCCGAGCGGGGATAAATCCCCTCGCCACAAGGGACTTGTGTGCTCGAAGGATCGTGGCGGGGCAAAACCACCTCACTCAAAAACCAAAACCTCACTTCCCTTGGCCTCAACCATCTCGCTAAACCCCGGCAAGCGCGCCACAAACTCCGTCTCAAACGCCAGGTAGCGATCCTGCGCCGGCACATAACGGACATCCGGCTTGACCCGCGCAATGTCCTTGGTCGACAGCTTCACCACCTCATGACTCTCTTGATTCCAAAACCACGCCAGCGTCTGTGTGCCAAAGGTGTTGGCGCGGTAAGTCCACACCCACCAATCCCCATGCCCCCGGGCAACATGCAACTGCCCATGAAAGGTGCGCAACGTGATGACTTGCTTGGGCTGGGTGACGAGCAGGCGTGTGTCCTGGCGCAGTTCACTGCCGAAACCGTCCAGCGTCGCCTTCGTCTTGGCGCCGGTCATGAAGTTGAAGCGCCAGGCCAACAGCACGGTTTCCTGATAACCCGAATGCTCAACGTTCTGCCGCGCGCCTTCGCTGAACAGCAAAACCTCATCACCCCCCAGGTACGCGGTTGACGTCCGCAGCTTATAGGCCTCAGCGGGCATCGGTTTGGCGACGATGGACTGGTGCGGCGGGTCTTGATGCCAGACCCAGCACTTCGGGCCGTTGTGCTGCATGAACAACAAGCGGCGCGGGCCGATGGGCAGGATTGTCAGTTCATCCGCAAACTCGAAAATCACCTCGCTGCTGTCTGCCGTGATCCGCCAGATCCGTGTCAAATGCTCAGGTTCATAGAGGCGCTGACGTTCGAATATCTGCGAACCCACCACCACGCAGGGTTGTTCAAACTCCGGCCATTGCACCCCGGCAGGCCCGAACGCCGCGATCTCATCGCCTTGCCGAATTTCGTACTGGTAGCGGTCGTCTGCACTGTAATCACCGCGTATGACCCGACGTTTCCACAGGCTGCGCTGGGCATCGGCATCGATGAGCTGCAAGTCCGCACCGTCCACGCCATCGGTGCGGTGTTCGAGCATGTCCTGCTCGGCGGGCGGCCATTGGTTGTAATCGATCAGAAAGCACAGCCACTGGTCTTCGTCCTGCTCAGTGATGGCGGCCCAACCGTTGCGGTAGTTGTACTCATGCACATAGGTGGCGCCGGGGTAGTCATGGACTTCCTGCAGCCACTTCACTTTGCCGCGCTTGGGTTTGGCCGGTTTGCGTTCGACGGCGGCAGGTTTCGGCGGCTCGATCAAGCTCGCCGTAAACCTCGGCTCGCCGCGCTGGGCTTGCCAATGCTGGGCAAACGCCTCGCGCTGGCCGACCGGGACAATCACCGGCCGATAATCATCGCCACCGGCATCCAGGTTCCACAAGTCATAACCCTGACCGGCCAACACCGGCGCCAGCGCCTCGAAGCAGACCTCGGGCATCTCGTTGGACAGCTCATCCAACAACGCCTCGAACCCCGGGCCGGCAAACACACCGACGTCGGGATAGTAGTGCTGCAACAGCCCGAGCAAATCGCCGCCCGGTGTTTTCCAATCGATATGAACCAACGGATCGAATTGCGATTGCATCACGCCTGTCTTCCTTGTGGTTTCTCTGCGCGCCATCTTAGCCGCACACCCTCCCAAAAAGACAACCACCGTCCCCTGGCCGGGCACAGACCATTGTGGGAGCTAGCTTGCTCGCGATAGGGCCAGGTCAGGCAACCTCAATGGCGGCTGGTTTACCGCTATCGCGAGCAAGCTCGCTCCCATAGGTAGTCCAGTGACTCAACGCTCCGGAAACTCAGACAAATAACAAACCGGTGAACTCGCGTCCGCCCGTTTCTCCACCTCATCCTCCAACCACTGCGCCAACACCACCGCATTATTTTCAACCGTCGACTTGGCCGCATACACCAACGTCAGCGTCCCATTGCGCGCAATATCCACCAGCTTCCACCAATGCTCCGGTCGTCCCGCCAGCTCTCGCCGGTACGCCCCACTGAACTCGGCAAACGAAACCGTCCCCGCCTTGAACGCCTTGCGCAACTCATGAGAAGGCCCGACCTCCGGCAGCCACTCCGTAATCGCCAGCGCATCCTTGCGGCAATTGCGCGGCCACAAGCGGTCCACCAGAACCCGTACGCCATCCTCGGCGCTCGCTGTTTCATAGGCGCGTTTGCACTGGATCATCGAAGCCTGCCTGTCGAAGTGAGACCGCCTGAGCATAGGTCGCCCACGACGAGGCGACCAGGATTGATCCGCCGCACTTCACCCACCCATCGTAAAAAAAAATTCATCGGATCCCTTCAATCAAAAGCCCTAGGCGCTCAAGCAAAAGCGCGACCCGTAAGCCGCAGAGATGATGGCGCGGAGCACTGTGGGATTTTCGAGCCGCCATCCGTCCGGATGCGGTTTTCCATTTGATTTGTCGACAGCGAACCGCCTGGTCGTCATGGCGCGACCCGCCGCATTAGGGATGAGTGAACAAAAATGAATAGAGCTTACCGAGTCGTCTGGAATGCCGTGATGGGCGCGTGGCAGGTGGCATCCGAGTTGGTCAAAAGCCAGGGCAAAGACAAAAGCCGTCAATCCCTCAGCCTCGTCATCGGCGTGAGCAGCGGTGTTTTCGCCTCGGTCGCCGCGGCGGGAGGGTTGCCTTCCGGCGGCAATATCGTGGCGGGTAATGGCAGCGTTCATCAGAACGGCAACAACATGGCCATCCACCAGGGCAGCGATAAGCTCGCCATTGACTGGCAGAGCTTTTCCATCGGCAAAGGCAACACCGTCCAGTTCGTCCAGCCTGGCGCGGCGTCCGTCGCGTTGAACCGCGTGTTGGGCTCGGATGTGTCGGTGATCCAGGGCGCACTGAAAGCCAACGGCCAAGTGTTCCTGGTCAACCCCAACGGCGTCCTGTTTACGCCCAGCGCGCAGGTTGATGTCGGCGGCCTGGTGGCTTCCACGCTCAACTTATCCACAGAAGACTTCCTCGCCGGCAACTACCGTTTCAGTGGCGACAGCGCCGCCTCGGTGGTCAACCAAGGCAACATCAATGCCGCACAGGGCGGCACCATTGCCTTGATCGCGGCGAAAATCGTCAACGAAGGCACCATCACCGCGCACAAGGGCAATGTGCTGCTGGGCGCCGGCCGTGTCGTGACGCTCGACTTGGGCGGGCCGGTGCAATTGGAAGTCAAAGAAGGCGCGCTCCAAGCGTTGATCGAAAACGGCGGGGCCATTCGTGCCGATGCCGGCCGAATCCTGCTGACCGCCCGTGCCGCGGAAACCCTGGCGAGCACCGTCATCAACAACACCGGGCTGATCGAAGCCCGTTCCCTGGATATCGGTGAAAACGGCCTGGTCACGCTGATGGGCGACCAGGGCGGTGTGCAAGTCGCTGGACGTATCGATGTGTCCTCCGACACCGCCAAGGGCGGCAAGATCGTCGTGACCGGGGATCGCGTGGCGATCAACGGCGGCGCCGAGCTCGACGCTACCGGCGCCAAGGGTGGCGGCGAGATTTATGTGGGCGGTAGCTGGCAAGGCAAGGACACGTCGATCAAACAGGCCAGCCAGACCACCATTGCCGCCGGTGCCGTGCTCGATGCGTCGGCGACCGACAACGGCAAGGGCGGCACCGTGGTGGCTTGGTCCGATGTCAAGAAACCGGGCAGCGTGACCCGCGTGGACGGCACATTGAAAGCCACCGGCGGCGCCAAGGGCGGCGACGGCGGCAAGATCGAGACCAGCGGCGCGAAACTGGCGGTGAGCAAAGCCGCCGACGCTTCGGCTAAAAACGGCAAGGGCGGCTTGTGGTTGCTCGATCCGGACAGCGTCACGGTGGGGCCGGGTAACGGCGGGTTGACCGGCGGCACCAATGGGACAGACGCCACGGTTGGCTTCAACGCGATCGACACGGCCCTGGCCGGCGGCACCGATGTCGCGATCAAGGCCGACAACAGTATCCACTGGAACGGCGACTACACCCCGACGAGCATCAGCGGCGAGCGGACGCTGACCTTGCAGTCCGGACACAACGACGTTGGAACGGGCCGCTACGTCTTCGGCAATATTTTCCTCAACGGTGACATCGACGCCAGCGGCGCGGGCAACGGCAACAGCCTGGCGTTGATCTTCAACGGCAAGATGGCGCTGAACACCGACGTCAGTTTGAAGAGCAACGGCGGCAACATCGTGTTTGCCGGCGTGGTGGATTCCGATGCGGTGGCCAACAACCGCCAACTGCGCGTCGACGCCGGTTCGGGCTCGATCATCTTCAGCGACATGGTCGGCGGTAACAGTGCGCTGGGTGCTCTGTACGCGACCACCAGCGGCGCCGGCAAGACGTTTATCAACGGCGCGAAAGTCTTCACCAGCGGCGAGCAGGTCTACACCGGGGCCGTTGAGCTGGGCACTTCGCAGTTCCTGAACGCCGACTTCGAAAACGGCCTGGTCGGGTGGAAGACCTCCATCGCCCAGTTCTTCACCGGCGTCACCGTGGTCGATGGCGTGGTGTCGCCTGATGACCCGACGCTGCCGACCACATCGCCAACGAACGGCAACCCACCGAGCGTTTCGCCTGGCGACCAAGGCGACATGAACTACAAACCCCTCACCCCGGTCGCCGCGGCTGGCCAGGGCAAGGACGGCGGCGCTGCGCTGCTGCTGGGTACCGAGAACAACTCAAACTGCCTCAACGCACCCGCCGGCTGCATCATGCGCGGCCCTTCGGTGGTGAGTGAAGGCACGGTCTCCCTGGCGGCGGGGGAATCGGTCAGTTTCGATTACAAACCGGTCGCGGGCGGCGATACCTACGATGTCTTCGGCTATCTGTTGAACGTCAACACCGGCGAATACCAAATCATCCTGAACGAAACGGGTAACGGTACCGGCGCGGTGAATTGGCAGACCCATACGGCAACGGCTGATAGGGCCGGCACGTACAAGTTCGTGTTCGTCTCGGGCAGTTTCGACCAGACCGCGGGCAAGCAGGTCGGCGGCTCGCTGTACGTCGACAACATCAAGACCAACACCTCGGGCAGCAAGGGCCTGCAAGGCAGTTCCATCACCTTCAACGGCAGCCTCAACAGCACCGACAACAACCTGGCCATCAAGGCCGACGACATCAACTTCAACGGCGGCGCCGGCAGCGTCACCGGCAACGGTTCAATTGCCCTCGAGACCAACACCCCGAGCAAAGACATTGCCGTGGGCGGCAGCACCGGCGATGCCCCTGGTTCGTTGGAACTGACCGGCACCGACATCAACGCCTTGGGCGATGGGTTCTCCTCGGTCAAGATCGGTGGCGCGGACATGACCGGTGACATCAGCATCATCGAAGCGACCCGGATCAACGACAACCTCATCCTGGATGCCGGTACCGGCAACATCCACATCAATGACCAACTGACCGTGGCGGACGCACCGGGCACCGGTAACGATGACAACAAACCGGCGCCGGTCCTGGCGTTGCAAAGCAATGGCGGCAAGATCGACCAGACCGCCGGCGGTGCCATCGTCGCCGATGGCCTGGTGCTGCTGGGTGACGGTGCCGTGCATGACCTCGACGACGCGGCCAACGACGTCAACACGATCGCCAGCGACACCGGCACGGTGAGCTTTGCCGATGTCGATGACCTGACCGTCGGCGTTGTGACCATTCCCGATAGCCAGACCCCGGCAAACCCCCAGGGCGTGCCGGTCGCCGGCATGACCCAGACCGGCGACCTGAACCTGGTCGCGGATACACTCACGGTCGGCCAGGCCCTGCTCACCCAAGGCGATACCAGCCTGAGCGCCGATGAAATCGACCTCGCCGCGAGCGTTGCCGGTAGCGGCAGCCTCACGCTGAAGCAGAAGACCGATGGCCTGGATATCCACCTGGGTGGCAGCGATGACCCGGAAGTGACCGGGCCTAACGATCCGTTGGTGCTGTCTGACGCTGACCTGGCGAATATCCAGGATGGCTTCGACAAGGTCGCCATCGGTAACGACAAGACGCGCAACATCACCGTCGACGATGAAGGCGCAACGTTCAAGGACGATCTGGCCCTGATCGCAAACGGCGTCCTGAACCTGCTGGGCGATCTGGCGCTCAAGGACCCTGAAGGCACCGACGAAGACGGCACCACCGGCAAGGGCCTGACCCTGAGCGTCGACGCGGGCAAAGGTGCGACCCAGGCAACAGGCGCGACCATCACTGCAGACGAGCTGGCCTTGCGCGGCGAAGGTGATTTCAATCTGGGCAACGGCGGGCATGACGTAGGTGTCATCGCCGCCGATGTCGGTAGCCTGAAATTCGCCGGCAACGGCAACCTGACAGTGGGCGTCGTGGACGGCACCGTGGGAATCACCTCCGATGAGGCGGTCACCCTGAAAACCGATCACGACCTGACGCTGGTAAAAGGCATCACCATCGAAAATGGTCCACGGGATGACGCCGGTCAGGGCCAAACCCGTGCCGACGACATCATCACCCTGGAGGTGGCGGGCAAAACCACTCAGTCCGGCGACGCCGGCGCCAAGCTCGATGCCAGCGGCCTGGTGCTGCTGGGCGGCAATTACGCGCTGGGCAACACCGGCAACGTGATTGGCGATATCGCCAGCGAGGCGGGCAAAGTCCAGTTCAACAACAGTGGGGACCTCAAGGTGGGCTCGCTGACCGCGACCCATGCCGACGGCACCCAGACCACCCTCACCGGCGTGAACAACACTGGCGATGTGAGCATCGGCACCCAAGGCAATCTGGCGATCAACGAAGCGCTGGGCACCAGCGGCAACGTGTTCCTCAACGTCGACGGCAAGACCAGCCAAAATGCCAAGGGCAACATCACGGCTGACGGTTTGGCCCTCAACGGCGGCGACTTCGAGTTGCGCAACAACGGCAACGTGGTGGGTGATATCGCCAGTGAGGCGGGCAAGGTTGCGTTCAACAACACTGGCAACCTGAAGGTCGGCACGCTGACCGAAACCGATGGCGACGGCAACGTGGTCAAGACCACCACCGGCGTGAACAACACCGGCGACGTGAGCATTGGCACCGTCGGGGATCTGGCGATCAACGAAGGGCTGGCCACCAGCGGCAACGTGTTCCTCAACGTTGATGGCAAGACCACTCAGGACGGCAACGGAAACATCACCGCCGACGGCCTGGCCCTCAACGGCGGCGACTTCGAGTTGCGCAACAACGGTAACGTGGTGGGTGACATCGCCAGCGAGGCGGGCAAGGTCGCGTTCAACAACACCGGCAACCTGAAGGTCGGCACGCTGACCGAAACCGATGGCAACGGCAACGTGGTCAAGACCACCACCGGCGTGAACAATACCGGCGACGTGAGCATTGGCACCGTCGGGGATCTGGCGATCAACGAAGGGTTGGCCACCAGCGGCAACGTGTTCCTCAACGTCGACGGCAAGACCACCCAAAATGCCAAGGGCAATATCACCGCTGACGGTTTGGCCCTCAACGGCGGCGACTTCGAGTTGCGCAACAAAGGCAACGTGGTGGGCGACATCGCCAGCGAGGCAGGCAAGGTTGCGTTCAACAACACCGGTAATCTGAAGGTCGGCACGCTGACTGAAACCGATGGCGACGGCAACCTGATCAAGACCACCACCGGCGTGAACAACACCGGCGACGTCAGCATCGGCACCGAGGGCAACCTGGCGATCAACGAAGGGCTGGCCACCAGCGGCAACGTCTTCCTCAATATCGATGGCAAGACCACCCAGGACAGCAACGGCAACATCACCGCCGGTGGCTTGGCCCTCAACGGCGGCGACTTCGAGTTGCGCAACAACGGCAACGTGGTCGGCGATATTGCCAGTGAGGCGGGCAAGGTTGCGTTCAACAACACCGGCAACCTCAAGGTCGGCACGCTGACCGAAACCGATGGCAACGGTAACGTGGTCAAGACCACCACCGGCGTGAACAACACCGGCGACGTGAGCATTGGCACCGTCGGGGATCTGGCGATCAACGAAGGGCTGGCCACCAGCGGCAACGTGTTCCTCAACGTCGACGGCAAGACCACCCAAAATGCCAAGGGCAACATCACGGCTGACGGTTTGGCCCTCAACGGCGGCGACTTCGAGTTGCGCAACAAAGGCAACGTGGTGGGCGACATCGCCAGCGAGGCGGGCAAGGTTGCGTTCAACAACACCGGTAATCTGAAGGTCGGCACGCTGACTGAAACCGATGGCAACGGCAACCTGGTCAAGACCACCACCGGCGTGAACAACACCGGCGACGTGAGCATTGGCACCGTCGGGGATCTGGCGATCAACGAAGGGCTGGCCACCAGCGGCAACGTGTTCCTCAACGTTGATGGCAAGACCAGCCAAAACGCCAAAGGCAACATCACCGCTGACGGTTTGGCCCTCAACGGCGGCGACTTCGAGTTGCGCAACAACGGCAACGTGGTGGGTGATATCGCCAGCAAGGCGGGCAAGGTCGCCTTCAACAACACCGGCAACCTGAAGGTCGGCACGCTGACCGAAACCGATGGCAACGGTAACCTGGTCAAGACCACCACCGGCGTGAACAACACCGGCGACGTCAGCATCGGAACCCAAGGCAACCTGGCGATCAACGAAGCCCTGGGCACCAGCGGCAACGTGTTCCTTAACGTCGATGGCAAGACCACTCAGAACGCGAAGGGCAACATCACCGCCGACGGCCTGGCCCTCAACGGTGGCGACTTCGAGTTGCGCAACAACGGCAACGTGGTGGGTGATATCGCCAGCAAGGCGGGCAAGGTCGCGTTCAACAACACCGGCAACCTCAAGGTCGGCACGCTGACTGAAACCGATGGCAACGGCAACCTGATCAAGACCACCACCGGTGTGAACAACACTGGCGATGTGAGCATCGGCACCCAAGGCAACCTGGCGATCAACGAAGCGCTGGCCACCAGTGGCAACGTGTTCCTCAACATCGATGGCAAGACTACCCAAAACGCCAAAGGCAACATCACCGCCGATGGCCTGGCGCTCAAGGGCGGTAATTTCGACCTGCGCAACGCCAGCAACTGGGTCGGCGATATCGCCAGCCGCGCGAAGGATGTCAGCTTCGTCAACCGCAGTGACGTCACCGTCGGCAGGCTGACCGAGACGGCACTGGACGGCACCCAGCTGGATCAGATCGTCGGCATTGGCAACACCGGCAAAGTCCAAGTGGTGACGACCACCGGTCACATCACCCTGGCCGAGAATGTCAGCACCACCAGCAACGCCTCCGATGCGATCGTGCTTAACGCCGGTCAATCCGCTTCGGCAGGCGTGGCTGCGGGCGGCGACGTGAAGGCTGGCGCGGGCGTGACGGTGTCCACCGGCGCCGGCGGCCGGGCGGTGATTTACACCGGTAGCCTCGCTGGCAGCACCCGCGTGGTGGATGTGGTCGGCAGTGGCAGCGGCAATTTCCGCTACAACAGTGACGAGCAGCAGAGCAATTTCGGCAGGGCGTTGGGCAGCACCGGTGTTCATGCCGTGTACCGCGAGCAACCCGTCCTGGTGGCGTCCACGAACGGTTCGACCACCCAGACCAAGCCATTCGATGGCCAAACCACGTTCAACGGTGGCGGTATAGCCGGTTATGACGCCAATGGTCTGTGGAACGGCGACACCAAGCAGATGCTCGGCAACCCACTGTACTCGGTTGGGACGCAAGGCCCGGGCTCGCACCTGATCAACATCGGCGGGCTGGCTGACCTGGGTTACCTGATCGTGAGCAACCCGGCCAACGCCAACCTGACCGTGACACCGTCCGTTGATTACGACGCCGTCCGGCAGAGCGTCGCCGATGCAACCCGCGTCGGCGCGCAGGTGACTTCGCCGCATGCGCCGGAGCTCAACCCGGCCCAGCCGAAACCGGCTGACTGGTCTGACTACGGGGTCGACGACGGTGGTTTGTTGCTGGTGGACCAGGGCGGCACTCGTGCGAACGGCGCTGGCAATGGCGACGGCGATTCGGCTGCCCAGGCCGAGAGCGCCGACAGCGAGCGGGAACTGGCCGGGAACGTCTGCGCCGATGGCGGTGTATCGGGTGGAAGCGCCTGTGCGGCCTACCCGCCGCAGACCGTATTCGTGGTGCGCGGTGGTGTGCGCTTGCCGAGTCTGGCCATGCGTCCCTGATCCCTGACATCCACCTTTTCATTTGAAGGAGCCCCTTGGCCGCGTCCCCGGACGCGGTCATGGGCTCAGGCAACCCGCATTATTCGAGACTTATCCAATGCATAACAAACTGATGTCCTGCGCCGCTGGTCTGGCGTTGTTGTCCACCTCCCAGGCCTGGGCGGCGACCCTGCCGACACGCCCGATCCCCGACGCCGGCCGTATCCTGCAGGAACTGCCGATTCCTCAGCAGGAACTGCCGCAAAGCATTCGCCTGGATGTAGAGGCACCGCAACCGGCCCAGGAAAAAGTCGGCGGCGCCAAAGTCCAGCTCAACGCCGTCCGGTTCACCGACAACACCCGCATCGACGAGGCCAGCCTGCAACGCGTCGTCGCCCCGGCCATCGGTCAGGCCCTTGACCTGGATGAGCTGCGGGAAGTGGCCCGGCAGGTCACGCTTTACTACCGCGAGCAAGGCTACCCGTTTGCCCGTGCCTACTTGCCGGCCCAGCGCATGGCCAACGGCGAGCTGACCATTGCGGTCATTGAAGGCCGTTATGGGAAAGTCACCGCTGCCACCGACGATGCGAAACTGGCTGCGCAGGCGCAGCCCTTCCTGGACGACTTGAAGCCGGGCGAGGTGATCGAGCGTGACCGGCTGGAGCGCAGCATATTGGTACTGTCTGACTTGCCGGGCGTGGCTGTTCGCCCGGTTATCCGGCCGGGGGAGGCGCTCGGTACGGGCGATCTTGATGCCAAAGTGAGCAAAACCGAGGCCTTTGAGGGCAAGGCCACGCTGGACAACCATGGCAACCGCTATTCGGGGCGCAACCGCCTGACGGTACAAGGTGACTGGAACAGCCCGTTAATGCTGGGCGACAGGCTCAGCGCCGCGGTGATGGCGACCGATGAGGAACTGTATTTCGGTAGCCTCGGTTACTCGATGCCATTGGGCACGTCTGGCCTGCGCGGCAACGTGGGTTACGCCCAAAGCGCTTATGACCTGGGCGCCGAATTCGCCGACCTGGGGGCAACCGGCACCGCCGAGGTCAGCAGCATCGGCCTGAGTTATCCGCTCCTGCGCAGTAACCAGGCGAACGTCATGTTGGCCGGGCAATACCAGCACAAGGACCTTGAGGATAAGTACGAAGTGCTGGGTCTGAGCTTTGAAAAAAGCAGCAACACGCTGCCCATCAGCTTGCAATTCGACGTGAGGGACACCTTGTTCGGCGGCGGCATCACCTACGGCGGCGCGACGCTGACCTACGGCGACCTGAAACTGGATTCGGCCCTGCGCGAGGGCGACCGTCAGACCGCCCAGACCGAAGGCCAATTCAGCAAAGTGAACGTCGACCTCGCCCGTCTGCAAGCGCTGCCCGCCAACTTCACGCTCTTCGCCCGCGTTCTCGGGCAATGGAGCAACGACAACCTCGACTCGTCCGAAGATTTCAGCCTCGGCGGCATCGATGGCGTGCGGGCTTATCCCCAAAGCGAAGCCTCGGGCGACGAAGGCATGCTGACCCAGATCGAACTTCGCTACCCGATCGACAAACTCACGCCTTACCTGTTCTGGGATGCCGGTAAAGTACGCATCAACCACAACGAGTGGGCCGATGAGAAAAATACCCGCAGTATCTCCGGCGGCGGTGTGGGGTTACGCGCTCAATACGGCCAGATTTCATTCGACGCAACAGTCGCGTGGCGCCACTCCGGCGGTGAAGCGCAAAGCGATACCCGCCAGGAAAACCCTCAATTGCTGGCTCAGATCGGTTACCAGTTCTAACCGGTTCAAGGCCAGCTAACGGTGGTACTGCTGTCCATTTAAGGTAAGGAGTTAAACCCTGTGGCGAGGGGATTTATCCCCGCTGGGCTGCGCAGCAGCCCCAAACCAGGCTGGGTTCGCTGCTTTGGGGCCGCTTCGCAGCCCAACGGGGATAAATCCCCTCGCCACGGTTGGAGTGAACAGCATCAACCGCGTGGGTCGGCTCGTCTGGATTTTTCAGGCGCAGCCACCGCTTGTTCCATATCCCCCACCACACGCCTCTGCGTCCCGTCCATAACATCCCGCAGGTCGGGATGACCGTTTATCGCCCATTAAAAATTTGATAGCTTCAGTTCTCGCCTGATCTGCCGTTATATCGACTTGTTGCCGGCCCGATATGTGATTCTTGCCTGGCAATTTCGCGACAGTGACCTGGCTAAACACAACAAGAGACCTGGCGAATGGACAACGGACGATACGAAAGGCAAGCAGCGACGGCGGGGGGCGTGGCGGCGTCCGAGCTGTTGCCGCATATTCTGCTGATCGACGATGTCCCTGAAGACATCCGCGCCACGCTCGTTCTGTTGAAATCACAGCCCTGGCGCATTTCCCTGGCCAGCGACGCCTATCAAGGCTATCAACGCGCACTGGCCCTGCGTCCGGACCTCATCGTCCTGGATGTGCACATGCCGCAAATGGACGGTTTCAGCCTCTGCCGGCTATTGCGCGAGGCACCGGCCACCCGGCATGTCCCGATCCTGTTCCTGTCGTCGGCCAATACTTCCTTGGAGCGGCTGGAGGGGCTGACCGTGGGCGCGGTGGACTACATTCCCAAATCCTGCGCCCCCGAAGAAGTGCTGGCGCGTATCAAGATCCACCTGCAATTGACCTGGCGCGCGCCACCGGCCGTCCATGAAAGCCCGGCCGATCCGGAGCCCCAAGGCGATGAGATCGTGCTGCGCGCGGCGATGCGACTGATCGAAAACCAGCTGGACGACATGCCGTCCCTGGGCATGCTCGCGCAAAAAGTCGGCACCCATGAAAAACGCCTCACCGCCATTTTTCGCGAACACCTGGGGATGACCGTGTTCGCCTACATTCGCGACGCCCGATTGCGGCGCGGCCAGGATCTGCTCTGTGAAAGCGCCATGAGCGTGCAGGACGTTGCCGAACTGGTGGGCTTTCGCAACGCCTGCAATTTCACCACGGCCTTTCGACAGCGAATCGGCATGACACCCAGTCAGTTTCGCCAGCAGACCCTGGGCATCGCTGAAACCGAGTCGGCCGGGCGCGCCTGATGCGGCTCCTACCGTTTTTATTGCTGACGATAGCGTTGTTATCCACAGGCTCGCTGCACGCCGCGCCTGTGGATATCTGCCGGGCTGACCACCAGGACTTGATGCCCGCGATGCAAGTTTTCGAAGACACCCAGGCCAGCCTGAGCCTGGAAGACGTCGCCCAACTGCCTGACACGCATTTCAACCCCGCAACCCCAAGCTGGCCGACCCAAGGCTACAGCCGCTCCGCCTTCTGGCTGAAAGTGCCGCTCACCAACTCAAGCGCTGTGGCGTGTTCGCGCCTGTTGGTGATCGGCGCGCCGCGCCTGGAAGACATCCGCGTCTACCAACCGGGACGTGTTGCCCACGGCGGAGCCGCCTATCCCTTGGTTGAATGGCTCCAGCCGGCGGCGCGTCAGCCGGCGTTCCCGGTCTCGGTGGCGGCGGGGGAGAGCGTCACGGTGTTCGTCCGCGTGGCGAGCAATTTCCAGATGTTGCTGGAGCCAGAACTCTGGTCCGAACCCGCGCTGCTGCGTAGTCAGCAACAGACCTACCTGAGCGACGGACTCACCCTCGGCATTGTCCTGCTGGTCGTCCCGTTCGGCTTCATCGTCGGCTGGATCCTTCGTTCCCGACTGCTCACCGTGAACGCCGGCGCGGTCTTCAGCTACATCCTGCTGACCTGCATCCTCAACGGCTACCTGATCTACTGGCCCACGGCGCTGGGCTGGACACGGGAGCTGCTGACCTGCGCCAGCGCGGTCTCGTTCGTGCTGTTCCTGGCCTACTTCCGCGTGCTGTTGCAGGTGTCCCTATTGCCTCGGGTCATCGGCTGGAGCTATTGGCTGCCGCTGTTGGGCTGTGTTTTCGGCCGACTCTGGTGGCTGAAAATCGATCCCGTCCAGGGCGCACAGATCGTCCAGATGTCCCTGCTGAGCTTCTACGGCGTACTGCTCGCCACGCTGTTCATGGCCTGGCGCAAACGACTGAGCTACAGCTGGATGGCCTACCTGGTGCCGGGCCTGTTGCTTGCACAACTGCTGATGCGGCTGTTTTTCCCCCAGGAACAATTGCCCTGGCAATCGCCGGAAACGAAATACAGCCTATCGTCCACCTTGGCGGGCGTGGTGTTGCTGGTGTGCACGTTGATCATGGAAGTCAGCCGCAGTCGCCACCGCGAAAAAAACGCCCTGTCCACCCTCGAACAACAACGCCAAGCCGAGCACGAACGCCTGGAAAGCACCGTGGCGCTGCGCACCTCGCAGCTGCGCGAATCCCTGGCGGCCCGCAGCGCGTTGATGGCGCGGATCAGCCACGACCTGCGCTCGCCGCTGGTGCGCATCATCGACTACGCGCGCCTGCTGCACACCGGCCCCAACCGCGACTATCCAGCCACGATCGAGCGCAACGCCCGCCAGCAACTGGAGCTGATCGACGAAATGCTCGAGTTCTCCCGTGGCGAGCTGGAGCAGATGCAACTGACCCTTGCGCCGGGCTACCTGTACGGCTTCCTCAAGGAGATCGCAGACGAAGCGGGCTTTCTCGCCGCGCGCCAGGGCAACACCTTCAAGGCTGTGCTGGCGGATGACTTGCCGCCACTGGTGGAGGCCGATTTCAAACGCCTCCGGCAGATCCTCATGAACCTCCTGGCCAACGCGGCAAAATTCACCCGCCACGGCCAGATCCGTTTCGAAGTGAGCGCTCATCCGGGGACGACCGCCGACGCCGTGGAACTGCGCTTCAGCGTGATCGACAGCGGTATCGGCATCGACCCACAAGAATTCGAACAACTGCTGCAACCGTTCCGCCGCGGCCGCAATGCCCAGCGTTACGAAGGCAGCGGGCTGGGCCTGTCCATCGTCACCCAACTGCTGGAACGCATGGACAGCCGCCTCGAACCCCAAGCCACGGGGCAGGGCAGCCACTTCAGTTTTCGCCTGCAACTCAAATGTGCCGAAGAACACGACCTGGAAAACGGCATCGTCGACAACAACGTCACGCCGCTCGACGGCCAGGGCAAACACGTCCTGCTGGTGGACGACATCGAGCAAAACAGCGAATGGCTCTACGACTTGCTGGCCGGCTACGGTTTCGACGTGAGCATGGCGGCGAACGGCGAAGACGCCTTGGCCTGCCTGGCTGAACAGCCTATCGACCTGCTGATCAGCGACCAAATGATGCCGGGCATGGACGGCTGGGCACTGCTGCGTCAAGTGCGCGAGCGTTGGGATCACCTGCCCGTGATCCTTTACTCCGCGGTCCCGCCACGCCGGCCGGAGAACTACCCAAAGGACCTGGCCTTCGACGCGATATTGCTCAAACCCGCCGACAGCCGCGAATTGCTGGCCTGCGTCAAGACACTGGCCTGCTGCCCGGACACGGTGCGTCGCGAAATGGCTCGGGAGTTCTAGCATGCCGGGTTTGGGGTACCGCTTGTTCTTGCTTGGCAGCCTTTCGGCACTGCCTTGGGTGTCGGTCCAGGCCGAACAAGCGGCGCCCAGCGCCCTTACGCTCGACGCAACCACCGTCACCGCTCGCCGCCGCGAGGAAGACCCGCAAAACGTACCGATCCCGATCAACGTCCTCTACGGCGATCAATTGGACGAAGCCGGCCTGCACCGGCTGCAAGACATCCAACAACGCGTGCCCGGCCTGATCGTGTCCGGCCACGACGCCCGCTACGCCGGCTTCGGCCTGCGCGGCTTCGGCGCGACCGCCTACAACGATGGCTTGGAAGGCAGCGTCGGCACCTACGTTGATGGCGTCTACCAGGCGCGCCAGGGCATGGCCTTCACCGAATTGATGGACATCGAACGCATCGAAGTGCTGCGCGGACCCCAAGGCACTTTGTTCGGCAAAAACACCACCGCCGGCGCGCTGAACATCATCACCAAACAACCGACGTTCCAGCCCGAAGCCAACCTCGAAGCCAGCTACGGTGAGCGCGGTTTGCGCGAATATCGCGGGACGATTTCCGGGCCGCTGCAAGACGACGTGCTCGCCGGCCGGCTCAATGTCTTTGACAGCGCCACCGATGGCGCCGTGGAAAACCTGCAAGACGGCGCCCGCCTCGGCGACGCCGACAGCCAAGGCCTGCGCGGCCAACTACTGTGGACGCCGAACACCGATTTCAGCGCCCGCCTGATCGCCGACTATGCCGAGCAAAACGAAGCCGGCAACGTCCTGCTGGTCAATCACTACAGCTCCCAGACCCGCAAGCGCGCCCAGTTCCTCGGCTATCCGCTGACCGAGCCCGACCCCTACAAACGCGAGTCCCGCATCGACGCACCGGGTCATCCGCAAACCCTGCAGAACGGCGTGTCACTGGAATTGAACTGGGACCTCGACGAGGCGATGCGCTTCACCAGCATCACCGCTTACCGCGACTGGGACTACCGCGCCACCCGCGACAGCGACAGCACCGCGCTCTCAGTGGCCCAATCCGAAACCGAGCTGGGCCATCGGCAGTTCAGCCAGGAATGGCGCCTGTCCGGCACGGCCGGCTCGTCCGTCGATTATGTCGCCGGCCTCTACTACCTGCGCCAACAGCTCGACCGCCAGATCGACACCGAATTCGGCAAGGACGCCGCGCCCTGGTTCGTCGGCGATCAACTGGCGCAATTGCAAAAGCTCTACGGCATCACCTTCACCGATCCGAGGCAGGTGCCAGCCATGCTGCTGGACGGCACCCGGCAACGTTACGACGGCGAGCAGAAGGGCGACAGCCGGGCCATTTTCGGCCAGCTCTCCTGGCGCCCGATTGACCCGCTGGAACTCACCGGCGGCCTGCGCTACAGCCAGGAACGCAAGGACGGCTGGATCTCCCGCGACGCCAGCAACCTCACCCCGCTGACCGGCTTGCCACCGGTGTTCCAGGCCGGTGGACAATTGCTGCGCGACATCGCCCTCGGCGGTGGTTACTACCGCGAGGATTCGATAAAAGAAAACAACGTCTCCAGCCTCCTCAGCGCCAGCTACCGTTTCAGCGATGCGGTAATGGGCTACGTCAGCTGGTCGCGGGGCTACAAGGCCGGCGGCATCAACTTCGACGTGGTCGGCCCGTTCACCGCGCCCACCTTCGAGCCCGAGCGGGCCACGTCCCTGGAACTGGGCATGAAGACGCGCTTCTGGGATGAGCGCGCCTTGCTCGACCTCGCCGTCTACCAGACCGACGTCGACAACTACCAAGCGCTCACCTACAGCCCGCCCACGTCCGTGTTCGCGCCGCCGCTGCGGGACAACCTGATCAACGTCGGCAAAGTCCGCCTGCGCGGTATCGAACTCGATTCCGCCTGGCAACTCACCCCGCGACTCACCGGGCGCCTGGGCCTGGCCTGGAGCGATGCGCGCTACCGCAGCTTCCCCAACGCACCGTGCCCACCGGCCTCGGGCCAATGGACCTGCGACCTCAGCGGCGAGCGCCTCTACAACGCCCCGGAATGGAGCCTCAGTAGCGGCCTCGACCACACCCACCCGCTGCCCTACGGATTGGAAGCCTTCAGCGGCATCGACTACAGCTTCCGCACCGGCTACTCCGGCACCCTCGAAGGCGGTGAAGGCAGCTACCAACCCAGCTACGGCCTCACCAACCTGCGCCTGGGCCTGCGCAGCCAGGACCGCGCCTGGGAAGTGGAAGGCTGGGTGCGCAACGTCTTCGACCGTCAGTACATCACCGCCGTGTATTCACTGCTCGGCGCCGGCGACTACGGCGTCATGACCGGTAGCGAACGAACCGTCGGCACCACCGTCAGGCTTCGCTATTGAGGGAAATAAACCGCGTCGGACAAAACGCCAAACGGTTACCGCCGGCCTTTTTTGACAGATACATGGCCTGATCCGCCTTGCTGATCAGCCCATCGACCTCATGCCCATGCTCAGGATAAAACGCCACCCCGATACTCGCGGCAATCTCCACCGTCTGCGCACCAATCAAAATCGGCGCATTCGCCGCCGCCAGCATCCGCTTGAGCAACGGCTCGCTGTCCTCCACCGCCTGCAACCCCACCAGCCCCGCGACAAACTCATCACCCCCCAGCCGCGCCAACGTATCGCCCTCACGCAACGTCGCATTGATCCGCGCCGCGACAATCTGCAACACCCGATCCCCCCAGTCATGGCCATAACTGTCGTTCAGCGCCTTGAACCCATCCAGGTCAATAAACGCGATCGCCACCTTCTGCTGATGAATACGCGCCTTGCCCAACGCCTGACGCATCCGCTCGGCCAACAACAACCGATTGGGCAACTGCGTAAGCGCGTCATACCGGGCATCACGCTCAAGTAACTGCAGCCGCTGCTTCATCTGCGTCATATCGCCGAGCAGCGCCACATAGTGCTGAACATTGCCGTGCCGGTCATGCACCGCACTGACGCTGATCCGCGACGTCATCTCCCGACCATCCTTGTGGCTGCTTTGGATTTCGCCGGACCAATGCCCGTGAAAATCCAGCGCATTCTTCATCGGCGCATAAAACGCTGTGAGCCGACGGACCATGCGATGGGCGTTCAGCTCGCGGCCCTCTATCTCTTCCTGCCCGTAACCGGTGAGCCGGGTGAAGGCCTCGTTCACGGCGATGACCCGGCCGAAGGGGTCGACCAGGATGATGCCTTCGCGGGCGTGGCTGAATACGGTGGCGGCCAGTTCTGGGCAGACGGTATTGAGGCGACGGTCCAGCGTGGCTTCGTCACGGGTGGTCGGCCATGTATTGGAATCGAAGCCTTGTTGGGCCAGGTAGCCGGCCAGGGAGGACAGCGCCTTGTGCAGGCGGGTCAGGGTATGTGTGGCGAGCTTGGAGTTGAGGCAATAGCTCCGGATGACGGTGCGTAGGTTCATGGGGGGTACACGGTGCTCGGTTGTAGCGGTAGGGGTGAGTGAGGAGGGCATTATCGAGGTGGGGATGGGTGGGGGTGTTTGCAGAAGCGGATGGGGGCTTTGCGGGAGGGGATGGATTGGAAATTTTTTTTGCGTGGGGTGTAGGAACACTGGGAGTCCATTACCATGGCCGCCTCGTTCAACACGTGATCCCGTTCATGCATTCTCTCGAAAATACGCTGCTTTCTTACGCCACACAGCACCTGCCATCACTTCCCCAAATCTACACTTGGAAGTTTGATACCGCGCTCGTCCGCCACTCGTTTGAATGGGAGATTGGTGGCTCGAACTGGTATGAAAAGACACACGCACTGAAGCGGCATGCCGCCCGAAAGTGGGGTTCGTCGCCCGAACAACGGATGGCACTTGCGGACTACGCGGTGCGAGTCTGGGGCGGAGTCAAAAGAAATGCGCCTGCAACGATGCAAGGCTACGTTCAGACCGTGTCACAGGGGCAAGTGCCGTCAAATCACAAAGGAATCGCCTCATGGTCGAAGGTGGCGGCATTCTCGAATCCAAACGAGCATGCCATCTTCGATGCGCGGGTTTCATTTTCCCTGAACGTCCTGCAACTGATTCACGGTGATGAGCAACGCATGTGGTTTCCGCACTTGGCAGGTCGAAACACGCAGCTCAACGCATGTTGGCCGCGCTTGAAGACCCTGGCGCGGCAACAGAGCTGGCTTCGAATTGCGACGACCGATGTCTACCCAACCTACATCGGGTTGTTGGTGAATGTCTCCCGAAAACTCAATGTCGAGATAGGTGACGTGGAGATGCTGCTCTTTTCAAAAGCGGAAGACTTTGCATTGGCGTTTAACGAAGCCTATCCAGCCTAGTTACCGACGAAAGGGGACAGATCTATTTCACCTGTTGAAATAATCCGTCTCCTTTGCTGAAGCCCAGCGGGAGCAAGCTCCCTCGCCATAGGGTAGCTGGATGTCCATCGAGTTCCAGGCGCAACATCCCCTTGTGGGAGCGAGCTTGCTCGCGATAGCGGTGCGTCAGTCAGCGAGCGTGAAAACGGCGCCGGCTTCTTAGGACAAAACCCGCCCCGCACAACTTAGATCCATTTCAACGGCTAATCGGGTCACCCACCGTCAACACAACCCGGCCAAACCTGGCGTTCTCATTTAGCGGCGTAATTGCTAATAGCTGATCGAGGCGAATCTCCTGGCGGTCATCTGTAGTTTCGACTTCGAGAAACTCTTCCCGCGTGGAAGCGGTCCGCGTGGTGATCGCCTGGGCTGTCAGTCGTTGGCCGTCAGTCAGTTCGATGTCCAGCGTGTAGCCGCACAGGCAAGCGATTTCCAGATAGTCATGCAGGTCGCAGTGCAACGGTTTATAGGTATCCATTTCAAATCTCGCAGCCTTGCAGTTTCAGGATGAAAAAACCTTGCCGGGCGATGGCCTCGACTACCTTGGGGTTGCTTGGCTCGACGTGGCAGAAACGGCAGTCGTTCAAGGTGATGTCCTGGTCTTCGATGCCCTGTTCGGCCAGGAAACGTCGCGCGCAGGCTTGGGCGAATTCCTGGTCGTTGCGGTCGATCAGCACGTCGAAGTGCAAGTATCGTCCGTCTTGGGTGCGTACGTGCGTGTCATAGACTTTGATGGTCATTGAAGTCTCTCGTTCAAAGGCGACCGAACAGGTGTGTGTTTTCAGACGCCACCTGCCGAGTCGCCAGGGCCGGAAGGATCAGAGCAGTTCGTTCAACATGGCGTGCAATCGGCTATTGCCCGCATCGTCGAGCGGGAAGACCGGCAAGCGTGGGTCGCCGACTTCCAGGCCGAGGGTGCGCAAACCGGCCTTGATGGTGGCGGGCAAGCCTCCCTTGAGGATGAAATCCAGCAGCGGCAATTGACGATAGAACAACGCCCGCGCCTGGCTCAGGTCGTTGGCCAATACCGCTGCGTACAGGTCGAGGTTAAGCTGCGGGATGAGGTTCGGCGCTGCCGTGCACCAGCCCTTAGCCCCAGCGGCGAAGGCTTCCAGCGCCAGCGGGTTGCAGCCGTTGTAGAACGGCACCTGGCCCTCGCCGAGCAGTTGCAGCTTGTGCATGCGCTGGATGTCGCCGGTACTTTCTTTGACCATGGTGACGTTATCCACCGCGTTGAAAATCCGCAGGATCAGCTCCACGGACATGTCGATGCCGCTGGTGGCCGGGTTGTTGTAAAGCATGATGGGCAGGTCGATGCTGGCGCCGATGGTCTGGTAATGCCTGAGGATTTCCGCCTCGCTCAGCTTCCAGTAAGAGGCCGGCAACACCATCACCACATCGGCGCCATGGGCCTGGGCAAAACGTGCGCGGCGGACCGCTTTGGCGGTGGTCAGGTCAGACACGCTGACCACGGTCGGCACCCGGCCGGCGACGCGGGCAATGCTGAACTCGCTGACCTGGTCCCACTCCGCATCGCTCAGGTAGGCGCCTTCGCCGGTGCTGCCCAAGGGCGCGATGGCATGGACGCCGCTGTCGATCAGGCGGTCGATGGATTGGCCCAGTGCGTCCAGGTCCAAGTTCTGGCCGTCGGCGGAGAAGGGCGTGATGGTGTATCCGATGATGCCGTGGATGTTGGGGGTAGACATGGCTTCGCTCCTAATGGATTCAGTTCAGGCAATCGGCGTGTTGGCGCAGGTTCTGCCGGGCGTAGTAGTTGAAGGCGGCGGCGTGACGCTTGGGGCGGGCGATCCAGTCGTGGGCTTCGCGACCCAGGTGCGGCAGGATCGGTTTCACCTCGCCGGCGGCCATGGCCAGCAGTTGCAGCTTCGCGGCGCGCTCGATCAGTTGGGCGATGTTGCAGGCTTCTTCCACGGTCTCGCCGGTCGACAACTGGCCATGGTGGGAAAGCAGGATGGCGCGCTTGTCACCCAGGGCGCCGGCGATCAATTCGCCTTCCTCATTGCCCACGGGCACGCCCGGCCAGCCCTCCAGGAATGCGCAGTCTTCGTACAGCGGGCAGAGGTCCATGTGGGAAATCTGCAGCGGCACTTCCAGCATCGACAGCGCGGCGATGTGGGTAGGGTGGGTGTGGATGATGCAATTCACATCCGGCCGGGCGCGGTAGACCCAGGTGTGAAAGCGGTTGGCCGGGTTGGGGATGCCGTGGCCCTCCAGCACCTCCAGGTCCTCGTTGATCAACAGCAGATTGCCGGCGGTGATCTCGTCGAAGCCCAAGCCCAGTTGCTGGGTGTAGTAAGTGCCGGGTTGCGGTCCGCGCGCGGTAATCTGCCCGGCCAGGCCGGAGTCGTGGCCGTTTTCGAACAGGATTCGGCAGGTCAGGGCCAGCTTTTGTCGTACAGTCCACGTATTATCCGGCAGGGTTTTCTGCATCTGGTTAACAGCGTGTTGGACCAGCTGGTCCTTGGGTGTCGCCAGGGTCTTGCTCATGTCAGTTCTCCTGATTCGTTCTTTGACCGTTCTTGATCCGCGTCATGGAAGCTGTGGGATGGAGGTGCTAATGACACTAAATAGACTATATGACACAAAGTGTCATTTGCAATCGCAGATTGTCCGTTTCCCTGGAAATGTTGGTTACCTATGTCCATTCGCTTGAAATTGCTCAGGAAAAAACTCGGGGTGACACTGGACGTCCTGGCCGAGAAAACCGGGATGACCAAGAGCTACCTGTCCAAGGTGGAGCGGGGCTTGAGCTCGCCCTCCATCGCCACGGCGCTCAAGCTCGCCAAGGCGCTGAACGTGAAAGTCGAGGAATTGTTTTCCGAAGAAAACGTCGCCCTCGACAGCTACAGCCTGGTGCGCAGCGAAGACCGTCAATCGCTGGCGGCGAGCAGTGGTAGCTCCGAATACGCGGTCCTCGCCCACCAGGTGTCCGAGCGCAGCCTGCTGCCCTTCATCCTCTATCCGGCGAGCGAATTCACCGCTCACCACGCGTTCAAGGAACACACCGGGGAGGAGTTCCTGTTCGTGCACGAAGGCCAGGTTGAAGTGGACTTCATGAACGAGCGCGTGCTGCTGAACCGTGGCGATGCCTTGCACTTCAATGCGCAGAAGCCCCATCGCCTGCGGTCGGTGGGCGAGGTCCAGGCGCAATTGCTGGTGGTGGTGCACAGCGATGAAGCGTCGGAGAAGGGCGAGGGCGCCTAGCACCACGTTGCTCACTGGGTAAACATCAAATCCCGTGGCGAGGGAGCTTGCTCCCGCTGGGCTGCGCAGCAGCCCTTATTCGAAAGTCCCCACCCAAACAAACCCCGGCTTCTCCCCTCCGGCTAAATTTAGGAGGGAGGGGTTACGGCGCTGGATAAAACTCAAGTTGCTCGGTCGACCGTCGATAGGTTGCGCAGCAATCTCATACGAAGGACCGGAACATGTACTACCCACGCGAAGCCGAAAAAGATCACCTGTATACCCGAATCATCCTGCTTACCGTAGCGTGCTGTGTGCTCCTGTTCCTCGCGTCCCTGGCAAAACATTCAGGGATCATCTACGGAGCGATTCAATGGAGTGCCGTCGAGGTGAAAGGCACCGTGACGCAACTTGAAAGCATTCCAATGAACGAAAACGGCATGATCATTCACTACCGATACACCGACGGTGATCAGCGAGTCCACGAAGACGAATACCCAGACCAACGCTATATCGAACACACCCAGTACGAGGTAGGTGGCGAAGTTCCGCTGCTGTACTCACGCTGGTTTCCCGAAGTCAGCAGCATCGCCACCGAACTGCATACGTATCGCTCCGGCTTTTTCATCATGGCTGGCGGGGTGTTGCTGACGTTGGTGTTCCTGTGGATCTCCTTCATGACGTTCGGTCGCATTTACCGCATGAAGGAAGAAGACCGTTTCTACTAAAAGGCTGGCAGGCTAGGTTCTCAGCTAGCCTACTGCCCACCTCACTTCGTAGGGAACGGGGGCAAACTTCCCCAGTTTCCCTTTCTTTTTTCTCCTTAGGGATTAGGAGCTATTGATGACCGATGTCTCAACACTCAAGCAGTACTCACTAAAAAGCTGGGCCGCGATCGTGGCGATTGTTGGCTTACTGGCTGGGTTTCCCAGCATTTCATCCTGGCTGGCCGAAATGAGGGCCGACTACTACAAAAGCCATTTCATTGGCCGCTGGACCGAGGAGTTCAGCTATCCCAATGCCGAAGGTGTTCAGTTCGAGTTCAAGGGCATGATCGAATACTTCGCCAACAACCATTACAACGTCAGCGGCGTGGTCGCGCTGGTTGGAACAGAGCCTTCGAAACCTTACAGGCTCGAATACAGCGTCAATGGCGCCGGGACCTGGAGCGCAGATAGCGAAAACCTGTCGTTCACGCTGCAGCAGATGAAGACGTTGCCCAAGAATTACACGGTAGACGGCAAAGACATTTCGCCTTTGACGGTGGCGCAGTTCATCCGGCCCAGCATGCCCAACCTCAGTGATATCTACCCCGAAGGTGGATCGGGACAGGCGCGCATCAGAGAGATTGCGAAGAACAAGATTGTCTTGGAGCAAATGGACTTGCAGGGCAGGCCCTTCATCGTGACGACCCATCGTCAGATAGCTGAGCCGTCCAAGGAACCTTGATTCGAGGCTCGGGTATCCGGCTGAAATGGGATAACGTAAGCCGGGTCTGTCAGGCATCGAGCGACCTCTGCCCGTAAGCCACAGCGCCTTGCGCCTTTGCCTACAACTACGCCAGAATCCGCCGGCTTGTTCGCCTGGGGTTGCGTCGGTAGTTTGAGTCCTGTCACTGCTCATCAGTGATCGGGTTTAGCAGCTCGTGGTGAAACAGGTTGTGCAAGGCGTCATCCAGTCAGGATTCCCATCCTGCACTTGATGGTGGCTGTGCGCAGGGCGTCCCCGGACGCGCCGGTTTCTTGTTTCCCCGGTCTGCTAACCTGCGTACAGCTGCCTCCCATCGTTTAGCAGCGAGCGGGTGATGGCTCCAACTACAGGAAGCAAGACGATGGCAAAAGATACGCCGAATCCCCCTGATACGAACGAACACGTCTCCCGGGCTCAGTCTGCCCGTAACAAGAAAATCGATGACGCTGCTACGCGAGCGTTGGATTACTACCTGAAGCCTAAGAGCGAAACGTCTGATAAGTCGGACTCCATTTTTCGGATTGATCCGGGTGTGGATTCTGAGTGTTTGCTAGCGAATCTCAGTGAGAATTTGGCTTCGGCGAACGCGATGATCAGTGATTTGGCGTTTGATCTGGATGGTTCGCGGCGGCGTGTTGCGTTGGGGATTTTGCAGGTGATTGAGGTGAGTGAGCTGTTGGCGAATCGGGCTTTGGATATTGTTGAGGTGAGGTAGCGACTCAGTTACAGCGGTGTAAGAAAAAGGTCTTGTCTAACAAGGCCTTTTTCAAAAATGCCCGCGTTCGTCATTCGAGGCAGACGATTTGAATGATGCGGTTATCACCATGAATGGTTGTGTGAGTCCACTCTTCTATGGTCTTTATCTGCTGTGGTGACAGGTCGTAGACAAAGCAAAAATCTTCAGGCTTTGTCCAACCCATAAGTGCGGCCAATGGGTCCATGTATACGCTTGGGACTTCCACGGTCTGTATTAGCTCTTCGGTAGTCTGGTCAAAAATTTCAACGACGGGCTTCATTTTTCTACTTTCCTTGTCGGATCGGCGGGTTTGGTTTGTTCCCCAGTTATTGGATCGAACTCGCCAAGGTGTTGACCTTGTTTTGTGTATAGCTCTACAGCGCCATGCTGTGAGTCCCATTCATAAATCTTGCCTTTACGATCCTTCCATCTTCGCCGTTTAACCCCGCCGCCACGTACAAACGTTTTGGATGGAGCAATCTTAGCTTCTGGAAACGCTGGAAGCAGCGACGGGGGCTTGTAGTACTTATGATCCCCGGGAACACTCAAAACCACATAAACCGGCCGAACCCCCGAATCCGCCGGAAACACCAGAATGAAATCCTTGTACTCCGGCGGATAGATCGGGTCGACGATGATGCTGTCGGCCATCGGCGTCGGCGGATAGACCCAGATGGGAGGCGCCTGGGGCGCCGCTTCCAGGGCGGGGATGCCGAGGGTGTCGGACGGGTTGGTGGCCGGCGTCCAGATCAGTTCGATGCCATCGCCCAAGTCAGCAATAAACTGGTCGGCGCGCGGAGTGAACTGGACAACGTCGACCATTTCCCAATCGCGGTTCTGGCCGGTGTAGAAACCGTAGCCCTTGAGGCTGCCGTCGGCCTGCTGCTCGACGCTCAAGCGCACACGGCTGCGGGCCTGCTTGAGATCGCGTAGCTGGTCTTCGCTGTAAAGCGCGCTATCGCCCAGATTGGACGGCCAGAGCAGGGCGACAATGCCGGTCAGCAGGGCCGCGCCGACGGTGCCACCGGCAGCGGCAGCCGCGGAAGTTGCCGAACCGCCCAGCGCGAGCCTGCCCAAGGTAACGGGAACCGTGCCAGCGCCGATCCGCTTGAGGGGGATCGTGCCGGATGGCTCGGCGATCCGACCGCCGAGCCACATGAGATCGCCGTACTGCTTGATCAGGTCCGCCGGGACGTAGCCGTTGGGGTTGCTGTAATCGATGACGCCGTTGGGGAGCTTGCAGCTCTTGGCAAACACGCTCCCGGTGACGCTGGATAACGGTTTGTTATCCACCGTGGCCCAGCGCGCTTGTTCGTAGGCTGCTTGCCGGGCAAGCATGGCTTCATAAGCCTGCTGTAGGGCGTCGCGGTCGGCCAGTTCGCTGGCGTTCATGTCCCGATAAGTGAGGTGATGCCCGTCGCCGCCGGGTGGGTTTCGAACCTGGGGGATGTCTTTTTTGCGTGTCGCCACGTAGTGAATCTCGTCCGGTAAATGCGGGAGAGACGCTAACGCGGGAAGAGAGGGGCGCGATGTAGGAGGTTTCTTGAAGTGGTCGTTCCGGCTTCCTCAAAACAGGTAGGGCTGGCTATTGAGGGCCGGAACAATCTGAAGCGTCAGGTGGGGCTGTCAGTCATTGGGCAACCGCAACTCGCGAGACGACGTCGCCTTGCGCCTTTGCCTACAACTACGCCAGAATCCGCCGGCTTGTCCGCCTTGGGCTGCGTCGGTAGTTTGGGACCTGTCACTGCTCATCAGTGACCGGGTTTAGTCGCCCAGGGTGAAACAGGTTGTGCAAGGCGTCATCCAGTCGGGATTCCCATCCTGCACTCGATGGTGGCTGTGCGCAGGGCGTCCTCGGATGCGCCGGTTTCTTGTTTCCCCGGTCGACTAACCTGCGTACAGCTGCCTCCCTTCGTTTAGTCGCGAGCGGGTGATGGCTCCAACTACAGGAAGCAAGATAATGGCAAAAGATACTCCGAATCCCCCTGATACGAACGAGCACGTCTCTCGTGCTCAGTCTGTCCGCAACAAGAAAATCGATGACGCCGCCACGCGAGCGTTGGATTTTTATCTGAAACCCAAGCCTAAGAACGAAACATCTGACAAGTCCGACTCCATTTTTCGGATTGATCCGAGTGTGGATTCTGAGTGTTTGCTTGCGAATCTCAGTGAGAATCTGGCTTCGGCGAACGCAATGATCAGTGATTTGGCGTTTGATCTGGATGGATCGCGAAGGCGTGTTGCGATGGGGATTTTGCAGGTGATTGAGGTGAGTGAGCTGTTGGCGAATCGGGCTTTGGATATTGTTGAGGTGAGGTAGGGTAGCAGTGCTACCTAGCGCCCGGATTGGAAAAAAGGTCTTGCCTAGCAAGACCTTTTTTGTGCCCGAGGGAGACTGTAGGGCACCATATAAATCGTGGCTTGCGGGAGTAGCAGATTTTTTGTGTTCGGGCTGAAGAAAAGGGGACGGATTTATTTTCTTTGGCTGAAACAAGTCTGTCTTCCTGTTACCAGGGTTGGCCTAGCGTAAAACCCTCGGCGCCCGTTGTGTCTACCGGTAGAGTGCTAGTCCCGCCGTGCTACTCCCGTTTAACCAGCTTGGACACCCGGATCGCAGCGAACCATGCTAACTGTCCGGAACCGGCCAGCAAGCGCCTTAGTACGCGGAAACACTGACCCAAGCGTTGCCGTGCAGCCCTTAGAGCTCGACGCCGATCCGCCGCAGGCCGTGCATCAATCAAGCATAGCTTGGTAGTCGCCAAGGCCACCTTCGCTCCGACCGCCACAGCGACAGCAAGGAAATACAGCCAACGGTGATTCTTGGCTTTGTCATGTTGGCTGACCAGCGCGGACAACTGCTTCAAGGAAGGCTTGGCACCGGCCAGCCACGGAACGATGCATTCGCTGGCCAAGGCTACAGTGTGACTGCCGATATTTTTGTCCACCAGACCCGGTGGGCCATCCGGATTGGCCGAGCAATAGCCGCGGGGGACGTACTCGCAGGTGCTGGAGAGCGGCGATGAGCGCGAGATGACGTTAGAAAAGTGCTTCACGGGGCACAACCGTTGGTTGTAGTCGTTGATCTCTTTGCGAATGGCGATCACATCCTCATCGCTTATGGTTCTTCTATTCGCGGCGTAGAACCCTTTGGAATCATCCGGTGCGTAGTCTATGAAGTAGCCGGCTTCACCTTCCTTGATGTGAGTAAAGGTCCACTGCGAATCGCTGCTCCACTGGCACGATTTCAGGTTATCCAAGCCATTAGCCTTGCAGTAATCGTCGTAGCGCCTGATCTGGCTCAACAGGAACGCGCTGGCGTCCTGGATGCTCGCCGTCGCCTCCTTCAGCAACGTGGCGTCTTCGTTGGCGCCGTTGTCCGCCACGAAGAACACTGCTGCGACCAATGCCAGTGGAAACCAGAAGTGATCGTATATCTGACGGAAGCGTTCGGTGAGGTTGAGGTTGTCATAGATAAGCACCATGACGGCCCATCCGGTGATGGCGCAAAGCATTAACAGGGGAATCAGCCCGACTTCGCTGCCCAGTTTCCCAACGCCATTGATGGTGTAACGGATGGGCAGGTAATTGATGACGGGGAAAAGGCCAAGGCAGTTCAACCCACCCGGTAGGAGCAAGAGCGCGAAGAAGATGAGTACACCTCGCTTCTTGTCCACCGTATAGGCCGCTGCTGCCAGCAAGGGAATCAGCAGCAGCGACAGCATCATCAGATAGCCAAGCGTGATCACCATCGCTTGATCGGGCGACCAGTAGGTTCCGGTGATTTGCCCAGCTTCGTTACGCCCGGTGAAGGTCGAAGATACGACGCCAAGCCCTTCCAGGATCTGGTGCAGGTTGTAGGCAGCACCGTGGAGGAATTTTACGTAAGGATATAAGAAATCCCCTGCTGAAATTGGCATCAGTCTGAGTCCTTCAATTCTGTAGACCTTCCTTGGTTACGTAGAAGAGCGCGTGAAATAGCTGACAGATATTTATGAGTCAACCCGAGGCGGGCCTAAAAGGTGGGGAAGGGATACCCGTTGCAAACGTGCCTTTCCATCTCTGCCCGATTCGCTCGATTTCGATTTGTAGATTCACGTGTGTCCTTGGTAACTGTTTAGCCATCTCCCGATAGTTTTCCCCAGTGGCCACTCGACCTTAAGATGCAAGTGCTCTTATCATCCCCAGTGAGTAAACGTTTCCCTCGCCAGATCCCCATAATAGAGGGGATAGTCGGTCGTCGGCGGTGAATATTAAATGAGTGGATGACAGCTCGATTAGCTTGGAGTCAGTCAATCCAAATTGCGGAAGGTAGGGGTTTTGTAAATCGTCGTTGAGATTGGAGTCTATCTCTTTGAACGTTTCAAAAATGGTCCTGGCAATTTCAAAGGCTTTCTCTTGAGCATATCCCTTTAAATCTAGAAGGTTGGAGACCTCTGCGGCAATGTATTTTGTTGTGTAGCCTTCTCCAAATGGTTTGATGGCTTTAAGTAACAAATCATAGTCGCCAATGCTAAAGTCTTTCAGCCTCTTTGAGCTCGAGATGAATCTACCTTCTTCTACGCTGCCAATTATTAGCAATAGCAGAAGGTTGGTATCGATTATTATGTTTCTTTTGTGATTGGGTACCGACCTTTTTTTGTTTTTGGCCATTTTATTGGCCTTTGTAGCGCTTGAATCCCTTGAGTGATCCATCTTTAGATGAAACTAAAAAAGTCTTGTATTCTTTCCGCTTGCCCAAAACAGTGGCCAATTCAAAAAGCGGCGTTCTAGTACGCGTTCCTGAGATTGGAGAAGGAGTGCGGTTGATATCGTAGCTAAAGGTAACCTCATACCGCGAATTGTCATCTGAAATGACAATCTCCTCCAGAACGATGTTACTTGCTCCCTGTACAAAATCATCAAAGCCATTACGGGCAGCCGCTTCAGCCATTTTAAAGTCGATCATGATTTCCTCCTGGCGGGTCCGATTCAAAGAACATCCCGCAGATAATCCCTCAGAATGATAGCTGGAGCATAAAGCCCCTCGGTCGTCTGTGCAGCACCAAAATTCTTTGCCAAACGATGCAGCTCACAACCAAGCACCGTATCCACCCCACCAACCGCTCCCAATGCCAAATCCAAGCATCGACCGATTTCACCCTGAATCCCTGCTACATCGCCCCGCCGTATCAACAACTCAAAAACCTCACGGTCGCAACTGCCCATCAACGGATCATCTCGCAGGATCGGGCTGTGACCCTCTGTCTCATAAGCCAGCTTGAGGGAGTAAAGAGCGACCGTTTCCAGCAGCAATTCCATGGGGTGAAATCCTTCGTGACTGGGTGAGTAGGGTGGGGTGGAGTTGGGTTGATGGTTTATGCCTTGGCCGTGGCAACTCGGAGTATCGGTGAGGGTGGTGACTGCTTTGTGAGCGCTTCGCGCTCAAGCGGGAGCAAGCTCCCTCGCCACAGGTTTTCCCCCACCACAGGTGCTTCCTCTCCATTGTTTGGTATTTGGGGTCGCTTCGCGGCCCAGCGGGGATAAATCCCCTCGCCACAAAAGCGAGAGGGGAATTGGCTGAACTCTGCATTACCCGCAGAAAACCACTTTCCTACAGACGAAAAAAAAGACCTTGAATTTCAAGGTCTTTCTTTAAGATGGTGCCCCGAGGGAGACTCGAACTCCCACTCCTTTCGAAAACGGATTTTGAATCCGCCGCGTCTACCAATTCCGCCATCAGGGCTCAATGGCGGCGAAGTATAGAGAGGTGCCTACCGTTGGTCAATCACGTTTCATGGTGAATTTTTGATATTTCCGCTAGACTTTCCGGCCCTGCTAGACGAACCCCATCATGCGTGTTGCTGACTTTACCTTCGAACTCCCGGATTCGCTGATCGCTCGCCACCCGCTGGCCGAGCGTCGCGCCAGTCGACTGTTGACCCTGGACGGGGTCAGCGGTGCCATGGCTCACCGTCAATTCACTGATTTGCTTGAGCATTTGCGCCCGGGCGATTTGATGGTGTTCAACAATACCCGGGTGATTCCGGCGCGGTTGTTTGGCCAGAAGGCCTCCGGCGGCAAGCTGGAGATTCTGGTGGAGCGGGTGCTGGACAGTCACCGTGTGCTGGCCCATGTGCGCTCCAGCAAGTCGCCCAAGCCGGGTTCGTCGATTTTGATCGACGGCGGTGGTGAGGCGGTGATGGTGGCGCGGCATGATGCGTTGTTCGAGCTGGAATTTGCCGAAGAGGTGTTGCCGCTGCTCGACCGTGTCGGGCACATGCCGTTGCCTCCTTATATAGATCGCCCGGACGAAGGTTCGGACCGCGAGCGTTATCAGACCGTGTACGCCGAGCGCCTGGGGGCGGTGGCGGCGCCGACGGCGGGGCTGCATTTTGATCAGCCGTTGCTGGAGGCGATTGCCGCCAAGGGTGTGGAGACGGCGTTCGTGACGTTGCATGTCGGCGCCGGCACGTTTCAGCCGGTGCGTGTGGAGCGCATTGAAGACCATCACATGCACAACGAATGGCTGGAAGTGAGCCAGGAAGTGGTCGATGCCGTGGCGGCCTGCCGTGCTCGCGGTGGGCGGGTGGTGGCGGTGGGGACCACCAGCGTGCGTTCCCTGGAAAGCGCCGCGCGCGATGGCGTGCTCAAACCGTTCAGTGGCGACACCGATATCTTTATCTACCCGGGCCGGCCGTTTCATGTGGTCGATGCCCTGGTCACCAATTTTCATTTGCCTGAATCCACGCTGTTGATGCTGGTTTCGGCGTTCGCCGGTTATCCCGAAGCCATGGCCGCCTACAAGGCCGCCGTCGAGCATGGATACCGCTTTTTCAGCTACGGTGATGCGATGTTCATCACCCGTAACCCCGCGCCACGCGGACCCGAGGAAACAGTATGAGTCGCACCTGTCGCATGTCCTTCGAGTTGCTCGCCACCGATGGCAAGGCTCGTCGCGGTCGTCTGACCTTCCCCCGCGGTACCGTGGAAACCCCGGCGTTCATGCCGGTGGGTACCTACGGCACGGTCAAGGGCATGCTGCCGCGTGACATCGAGGCGATTGGCGCGGAGATCATCCTCGGCAACACCTTCCACCTGTGGCTGCGCCCGGGCATGGAGGTGATCAAGGCCCACGGCGACCTGCACGATTTCATGCAGTGGAAAGGCCCGATCCTGACCGACTCCGGCGGCTTCCAGGTGTTCAGCCTGGGCGCGATGCGCAAGATCAAGGAGGAGGGCGTGACCTTCGCTTCTCCGGTCGACGGCTCCAAGGTGTTCATGGGCCCGGAAGAGTCGATGCAGGTGCAGCGCGACCTGGGCTCGGACATCGTGATGATCTTCGACGAATGCACGCCGTACCCGGCCGATGAAGACGTGGCGCGGGTGTCCATGGAGCTGTCGTTGCGCTGGGCCCAGCGTTCGAAGAACGCCCATGGCGAAAACACCGCGGCGCTGTTCGGGATTGTGCAGGGCGGCATGCATCGCGACCTGCGCATGCGCTCCCTCGAAGGCTTGGACAAGATCGGCTTCGACGGCCTGGCGATTGGTGGTCTGTCGGTGGGCGAGCCCAAGCACGAGATGATCAAGGTGCTCGATTACCTGCCGGGCGAGATGCCCGCTGACAAACCTCGTTACCTTATGGGCGTTGGCAAACCGGAAGATCTGGTTGAGGGTGTGCGCCGCGGTGTGGACATGTTCGATTGCGTGATGCCAACCCGTAATGCCCGCAATGGGCATCTGTTCATCGACACTGGTGTGCTGAAGATCCGTAACGCGTTCCATCGCCATGATGATTCGCCGCTGGATCCGACGTGCGATTGCTACACCTGCCAGAACTTCTCCCGCGCTTATCTGCATCATTTGGACAAGTGCGGCGAAATGCTCGGCAGTATGCTCAATACCATCCACAATTTGCGCCATTATCAGGTGCTTATGGCTGGTTTGCGCGAGGCTATCCAACAGGGTACATTGGCCGCCTTTGTCGAGGCCTTCTATGCCAAGCGCGGGTTGCCTGTTCCGCCCTTGGACTGAGTTTTCCGATCCCTAGATTCAATACTTGCAACTGGAGTGCTAAATGAGCTTTTTTATCTCTAATGCCATGGCTGACGCGGCTGCACCTGCTGCTGCCGGCCCTATGGGCGGTGGTTTCGAGTGGATTTTCCTGGTCGGCTTCCTGGTCATCTTCTACCTGATGATCTGGCGTCCACAGGCCAAGCGCGCCAAAGAGCAGAAGAACCTGCTGAGCAGCTTGCAGAAGGGCGATGAAGTGGTCACCACCGGCGGCATCGCTGGCAAGATCACCAAAGTGGCTGATGACTTCGTGGTACTGGAAGTGTCCGACACTGTTGAAATGAAGTTCCAGAAGGGCGCTATCGCGGCCACGCTGCCAAAAGGCACGCTGAAAGCGATCTAAGTAACAACTTCTATTCAATCGACGGGGCGCGCAAGGCGCCCCGCGTCATAAGCGGGCGGCGTGATGCTGAACAAATACCCTCTGTGGAAATATGTACTGATCCTGGCGGTGCTGGCGGTCGGTCTGATTTATTCCGCTCCCAATCTATACCCGGATGACCCGGCCATTCAGGTCAGTGGCGCAAGCACTGCGCTGCAGGTCACCCAGGCCGATCTGGACCGTGCGAGCGCTGCGCTCAAGGCGTCCAACATCGAAGTCAAGGCTGCGACCGTTGCCGAAGGTGGCAAGGGCGGTCTGTTGCGCCTGGTCAAGGCCGAAGACCAACTGCCAGCCAAGGACGTGGTGCGCAAGGCGTTGGGCGACGATTACGTCGTAGCTCTGAACCTGGCCCAGACCACTCCGCAATGGCTGCGCAAGCTTGGCGCGCACCCGATGAAGCTGGGCCTGGACTTGTCCGGCGGTGTGCACTTCCTGCTGGAAGTGGACATGGAAAAAGCCCTCGACGCGCGGATGAAAGTCTACGAAGGCGACGTCAAGAGCCTGCTGCGTAAAGAGCGTCTGCGTTATCGCAGCCTGCCGCCACTCGACGGTGCCATTCAGCTGGGCTTCAGCGATGAAGATGCCCGCGAGCAGGCCCGTGCGCTGATCCGCAAGAACTTCAATGATTTCGACATTGTGCCGGCCGACCTCAATGGTCAGGCGGTGCTGCGTCTGGCGATGACCCCGGCCAAGCTGGCGGAAATCCGCGAATACTCCATCAAGCAGAACTTGACCACGGTGCGTAACCGCGTCAACGAGCTGGGTGTGGCCGAGCCGATCGTTCAGCGCCAGGGCGCCAACCGCATCGTGGTTGAGCTGCCGGGCGTGCAGGACACCGCCGAAGCCAAGCGTATCCTCGGCAAGACCGCCAACCTGGAGTTCCGCCTGGCCGCTGAGCCGGGGGCTTCCAAGGCCACTTCCGAGAGCTTCGAGTTCCGTGAGGGCGGTCGTCCGGCGGCGCAGATCGAGCGTGGCCTGATCATCACCGGTGACCAGGTGACCGACGCCCAGGCGGGCTTCGACGAGCAGGGTCGTCCGCAGGTGAACATTCGCCTGGACGGCCATGGCGGCGAACTGATGAGCCGCGCCACGCGCAGTAACGTTGGTCGCAGCATGGCGGTGATCTTCATCGAGCAGAAGCCGACCACCACCTACACCAAGCAAGTGGTCAACGGCGTCGAGAAAGACGTACCGGTACAGACCTTCAAGGAAGAGAAGAAGATCATCAGCCTGGCGACCATCCAGTCGCCGCTGGGCAGCCAGTTCCGCATCACCGGCCTCAACGGCCAGGGGGAGTCCTCGGAACTGGCCCTGCTGCTGCGTGCCGGTGGCCTGGCCGCGCCAATGTACTTCGCTGAAGAGCGCACCATTGGCCCGAGCCTGGGTGCCGACAACATCACCAAGGGTATCGATGCTTCGCTGTGGGGCATGCTGTTCGTGTCGCTGTTCATCATCGCCATCTACCGCTTCTTCGGCCTGATCGCCACGGTTGCGCTGGCGGTGAACATGGTGCTGCTGCTGGCCCTGATGTCCTTGCTGGGCGCCACGCTGACCCTGCCGGGTATCGCCGGTATCGTGTTGACCATGGGTATGGCGGTGGACGCCAACGTGCTGATCTTCTCGCGGATACGTGAAGAGATCGCTGCGGGCATGTCGATCCAGCGGGCAATCAACGAAGGCTTCGGCCGGGCATTTACTGCGATTATCGACTCCAACCTGACCACGTTGCTGGTGGGCGGGATTCTCTTTGCCATGGGCACCGGCCCGGTGAAGGGCTTCGCAGTGACCATGTCCCTCGGGATCTTTACCTCGATGTTCACAGCCATCATGGTGACCCGCGCAATGGTCAACCTGATCTTTGGCGGTCGTGACTTCAAGAAGTTGTGGATTTAAGGGGCTGCCATGTTACGTACAATCAACTTCATGGGCGTTCGCAATATTGCGTTCGGCCTCACCTTGTTCCTTACAGTCCTGGCGTTGTTCAGCTGGGCCACCAAGGGCCTGAACTATGGCCTGGACTTCACCGGCGGTACGCTCATCGAGCTGACCTACGAGCGTCCGGCTGACGTCACCAAGGTGCGTGAGCAACTGGCGTCCTCCGGCTACAGCGATGCCATCGTGCAGAGCTTTGGCGCAACGACTGATCTGTTGGTGCGTATGCCAGGTGAAGACCCGCAATTGGGTCACCAGGTAGCCGAAGCTTTGCAGAAGGCCGGCGGCGACAACCCGGCCCAGGTCAAGCGCGTCGAGTTCGTTGGCCCGCAGGTGGGTGAAGAGCTGCGCGACCAGGGCGGCCTCGGCATGCTGCTGGCGCTGGGCGGCGTGATGCTCTACCTGGCGTTCCGCTTCCAGTGGAAGTTCGCGGTGGGCGCGATTGTCTCGCTGATCCACGACGTGATCGTGACCGTGGGCATCCTGTCGTTCTTCCAGATCACCTTCGACTTGACGGTGCTGGCGGCAGTGCTGGCGATCATCGGTTACTCGCTCAACGACACCATCGTGGTGTTCGACCGGGTGCGTGAAAACTTCCGTGTGCTGCGCAAGGCCTCCTTGGTCGAGAACATCAACATCTCGACCACCCAGACCCTGCTGCGGACCATGGCGACGTCGATCTCCACCTTGCTGGCGATTGCCGCGCTGCTGTTCTTCGGCGGCGACAACCTGTTCGGTTTCTCCATCGCACTGTTCATTGGTGTGATGGCGGGTACTTACTCGTCGATCTACATCGCCAACGTGGTGTTGATCTGGCTGAAGCTGAGCTCCGAGGATCTGATTCCTCCTGCGGCCACTGACACGGAAGTGGACGACCGCCCATAAGGCTCGGTTTCCCGTCCGTCACAGCAGAAAAGGCGCGAGTTGAACTCGCGCCTTTTTTTGTGCTCCAAGGCTGGGAGAAGCGCGGATTAATCCGCTTGTGATGGTCAGGAGGTTCAAGTGAACAAATCGATGCTGGTTGGTGCGGTATTGGGTGCTGTCGGTGTAACAGCCGGTGGTGCGGTCGCCACCTACAGCTTGGTAAAAAGTGGCCCTGAGTATGCGCAAGTATTGGCCGTGGAGCCGGTCAAGACCCAAATCAAGACCCCGCGTGAAGTGTGCAAGGACGTCACCGTGACTCGGCAGAAGCCAGTCCAGGACCAGCACCAGATCGCCGGTACCGTGTTGGGCGCCGTAGCCGGTGGCCTGCTGGGTAACCAGATCGGCGGCGGCACCGGCAAGAAAATCGCTACCGTGGCGGGTGCGGCCGGTGGTGGTTATGCCGGTAACAAGATTCAGGAAGGCATGCAGGAACGCGACACCTACACCACCACCCAGACTCGCTGCAACACGGTCAATGACATCAGCGACAAGGTGGTAGGCTACGACGTTCGCTACATGCTCGACGGCAAAGAAGGCAAAGTCCGCATGGACCGCGACCCGGGCAACCAGATCCCGGTGAGCAAGGAAGGTCAACTGATCCTGGGCCAGAACGAACCAGCCCAGTAATCCAACCGCTATGAAAAAAGCACCCTTTGGGGTGCTTTTTTTATGCCCGCATTTCATGGCCCGTCACCAATCCCCTGTGGGAGCTGCAGTGGACACAAATCTTGTGTCCGGCCCAAATCCCCTGTGGGAGCGAGCTTGCTCGCGATAGCGGTGGATCAGCTTGCATCCATGTCGAATGTGCCACCGCCATCGCGAGCAAGCTCGCTCCCACACTGGATCTCCAGCGGATACGAAACCTGTGCCCGGCCCAAATCCCTCTGTGGGAGCGAGCTTGCTCGCGATAGCGGTGGTTCAGCCTGCATCCATGCTCAGGTGTCATCCATTGTGGCGAGGGAGCTTGCTCCCGCTCGGTTGCGCAGCGACCGCAAGATCTTGGGTCGCCTGCGCAGCCCAGCGGGAGCAAGCTCCCTCGCCACGGGGTGTTCATCTGAGCTGAGTGGTGTGGGGCAGGCATAAAAAAGCACCCCGAAGGGTGCTTTTTCTGTAGCCGAGCTGCTTAGCGCTTCAGCGAAGCCGGCAAATGCGGCTGGATGGCGGTGAGCACAGCCTTGAAGCATTTGGTGTTGCCAGCAACGATGTGACCTTTCTCAAGGAAATCATGGCCACCAGTGAAGTCACTCACCAAGCCGCCGGCTTCCTGGATCAGCAGGGCGCCCGCAGCCATGTCCCACTCGGACAGGCCCGACTCCCAGAACGCATCGAAACGACCAGCAGCCACATAAGCCAAATCCAGGCTCGCAGCACCGGCGCGGCGGATGCCGGCGGTCTGGCCGACCAGGGCGCGGAACATGCCCAGGTAGTTGTCCAGGTTGTCCATCTGGTCATCACGGAACGGGAAGCCGGTACCCAGCAGGGCGCCATCCAGGCTGGTGCGGCCGCTGACGCGCAGGCGACGACCGTTCAGTTGGGCGCCACGGCCACGGCTGGCGGTGAATTCTTCCTGGCGAACCGGGTCCAGCACCACGGCGTGTTCCAGGCGGCCACGGTATTTGCAGGCGATGCTGACAGCGAAGTGAGGAATGCCGCGCAAGAAGTTGGTGGTGCCGTCCAGCGGATCGATGATCCACAGGTACTCTTCGCCTTCGATGCCGGTACCGGCGTGCATGCCAGTCTCTTCACCGAGGATGGAGTGGTTCGGATAAGCCTTGCGCAGGGCGTCGACGATCTTTTGCTCGGCGGCGCGATCGACCTCGGACACGTAGTCCTTGGCGTCTTTTTCATCGACCTTGATGGTATCCAGGCGCTCGATGGAGCGGAAGATCAGTTCACTGGCGCTGCGGGCGGCGCGCAGCGCGATATTCAGCATGGGCTGCATGGATGTGTCACCTAAGGTTGTTAAAGAAAGCCGCGCATTCTATCAGAAAGTTTTCCGAGGAGAAGGTTGGTGTTCGCTTTCATAGCTTAACGGTAGGTGCTTATGTAAGATTTGCTCCCTTTATCGTGTTCGAGAGCGCCTCCCTTGTTGCAGAACATTCGTGTCGTCCTGGTCAATACCAGCCATCCGGGTAACATCGGCGGAGCTGCGCGGGCCATGAAGAACATGGGCCTGTCGCGCCTGGTGCTGGTCGAGCCGCGCTTGTTTCCCCATCACGAAGCCGACGCCCGGGCCTCCGGCGCCGGTGACATCCTCGCCAACGCCCAGGTCGTCGCCACGTTGGAAGATGCCCTGGTGGGCTGCAACCTGGTGCTCGGCACCAGCGCCCGCGACCGCCGTATCCCCTGGCCGCTGCTCGACCCCCGCGAATGCGGGACCAAAGTGGTCGAGGAGGCCGCGCAAGGCTTTGAAATCGCCCTGGTGTTCGGCCGTGAAGACTCCGGCCTGACCAACGACGAGCTGCAGCGATGTCACTTTCACGTGCATATCCCTTCCGACCCCGAGTTCAGTTCCTTGAACCTGGGGGCGGCGGTGCAGGTGTTGAGTTATGAAGTGCGCATGGCTTGGCTGGCGGCCGAAGGCAAGCCCAGCAAAGTCGAAAAAACCGAGGTCACGTCGCCGCGCAGTGAGACACTGGCGACCATGGACGAGCTGGAACGATTCTTTGAACACCTGGAGCAGACCCTGGTGGACATCGAATTCCTCGACCCGGAAAAGCCGCGACACTTGATGGCGCGCCTGCGTCGGTTGTACGGACGAAGCTCGGTCAGCCGGGCGGAGATGAATATATTGCGCGGCATCCTCACGGAAACCCAGAAGGCGGCCCGTGGCGAGCTGATTAAGCGGAAGAAATAAAATGTTCGAACGTTTGCGTGAAGATATCCAAAGTGTTTTCCATCGTGACCCGGCGGCGCGCAATGCCTTTGAAGTGCTGACCTGCTACCCGGGGATGCACGCCATCTGGATCCATCGCCTGTCCGGCGCCTTGTGGAACATGGGCTGGAAGTGGCTGGCGCGGCTGGTCTCGAACTTCGGCCGTTGGCTGACCGGGATCGAGATCCACCCGGGTGCCAAGGTCGGCCGTCGGTTCTTCATCGACCACGGCATGGGCATCGTCATCGGCGAAACCGCCGAGATCGGCGACGATGTGACCCTGTATCAGGGCGTGACCCTCGGCGGCACCAGCTGGAACAAAGGCAAGCGCCACCCAACCCTGGAAGACGGCGTGGTGGTCGGTGCCGGCGCCAAGGTGCTCGGGCCGTTCACGGTGGGGGCGGGGGCGAAAGTCGGCTCCAACGCCGTGGTGACCAAGGCCGTGCCGCCGGGCGCGACCGTGGTGGGTATTCCAGGCCGGATCATCGTCAAATCCGACGAGGAGCAGGATGCCCGTCGCAAGGCCATGGCCGAGAAGATCGGCTTCGACGCCTACGGTGTTGGCGAGGACATGCCCGACCCGGTCGCCCGCGCCATCAACCAGTTGCTCGATCACCTGCAGGCCGTCGATGGGCGCCTGGAGGGGATGTGCGGCGCCCTGAAGGACCTGGGCAGTAATTACTGTGCCAAGGACCTGCCTGAGCTGCGCGAGGAAGATTTCGCGTGTGTGAAGGATAAGGATGAGACTCAGGCCAGCTGAACCGAGGCGCCTGCATCGCGGGCAAGCCTTGCTCCCACAGGTGTTCCCGCGCCCTCAGGTGTCCTTGCTCCCACAGGTGTCCTGGTTTTACAGGATCCATCTGTGGGGGGGGGAGGGCTGTGGGAGCAAAGCTTGCTCGCGATGAACGATAACGCGGTATAGCTGGTCGCCACTGGCCAGCCTTTGCTATCATGCGCGCGCTCTTTCGCGGGTAAACCTGAGTAAAGCACTAGGTCTTATACTTGACTTAAATACTCGGGAATTGCATACTCGCCCCCATTCCGAACTCCGTGGTAATTGTCCATGCGACTGACTACAAAAGGCCGATACGCCGTGACCGCAATGCTGGATCTGGCATTGCATGCGCAGCACGGGCCGGTGTCCCTGGCCGATATCTCCGAGCGCCAGGGCATTTCCCTGTCTTACCTTGAACAGCTGTTCGCCAAGCTGCGCCGCAGCAACCTGGTTTCCAGCGTTCGCGGCCCCGGTGGCGGCTACCAGCTGTCGCGCGACATGCAGGGCATCCAGGTCGCCCAGGTGATCGATGCGGTGAACGAATCGGTCGATGCGACCAAATGCCAGGGCCTTGGCGACTGCCATGGCGGCGATACTTGCCTGACCCACCACTTGTGGTGCGACCTCAGCCTGCAGATTCACGAATTTCTAAGCGGTATCAGCTTGGCTGACCTTGTAACTCGCCGTGAGGTGCAAGAAGTAGCCCAGCGTCAGGACCAGCGCCGTTGCAATGGCAAGACGCTGCACCTGGACAAGATTGAAGCGTCCGCCGTCGAATGACTGCCGCAGAGCACGCGGAACGCCAGCCAGCCTGATTTAGGAGAAAGTCCATGAAATTGCCGATTTACCTTGATTACTCTGCGACCACCCCGGTTGATCCGCGTGTTGCGCAAAAAATGAGTGAATGCCTGCTGGTCGACGGAAACTTCGGTAACCCGGCGTCCCGTTCCCACGTGTTCGGCTGGAAGGCCGAAGAGTCGGTCGAAAACGCCCGTCGCCAGGTCGCCGACCTGGTCAACGCCGACCCGCGTGAAATCGTCTGGACCTCCGGTGCCACCGAATCCGACAACCTGGCAATCAAGGGTGTCGCGCATTTCTACCACACCAAGGGCAAGCACCTGATCACCTCCAAGATCGAGCACAAGGCTGTCCTGGACACCATGCGCCAACTGGAGCGTGAAGGCTTCGAAGTCACCTACATCGAGCCAGGTGAAGACGGCATCATCACCCCGGCCATGGTCGAAGCCGCATTGCGCGACGACACCATCCTGGTTTCGATCATGCACGTGAACAACGAAATCGGCACCGTCAACGACATCGCGGCCATCGGCGAGCTGACCCGTTCCAAGGGCGTCCTGTTCCACGTCGACGGCGCGCAGTCCACTGGCAAGGTCGACATCGACCTGTCCAAGCTGAAAGTCGACCTGATGTCGTTCTCCGCTCACAAGACCTACGGCCCTAAAGGCATCGGCGCCCTGTACGTCAGCCGCAAGCCGCGTGTTCGCCTCGAAGCGACCATGCACGGCGGCGGTCACGAGCGTGGCATGCGTTCCGGTACCCTGGCGACCCACCAGATCGTCGGCATGGGCGAAGCCTTCCGTGTTGCCAAAGAAGACATGGCGGCCGAGAACGTCCGCATCAAGGCCCTGAGCGACCGCTTCTTCAAGCAGGTCGAGCACCTCGAAGAACTCTACGTCAACGGCAGCATGACCGCCCGCGTACCGCACAACCTGAACCTGAGCTTCAACTACGTTGAAGGCGAGTCGCTGATCATGGCGCTCAAGGATCTGGCCGTGTCGTCCGGTTCGGCGTGCACCTCGGCGTCCCTGGAGCCTTCGTACGTACTGCGCGCCCTGGGCCGCAACGACGAGTTGGCCCACAGTTCCATTCGCTTTACCTTCGGCCGTTTCACCACCGAAGAAGAAATCGATTACGCCGCGCAGAAAGTCTGCGAGGCCGTTACCAAGCTGCGCGCTCTGTCGCCGCTGTGGGACATGTACAAAGACGGCGTCGACATTTCGAAAATCGAGTGGGCGGCGCACTGAAGAAGTCGCCACCAGAGCGACTCACTGATGAGGATTGAAGCAAATGGCATATAGCGAAAAGGTCATCGACCACTACGAGAACCCGCGCAACGTCGGCAAGATGGACGCGCAGGATCCTGATGTCGGCACTGGCATGGTCGGCGCTCCGGCGTGCGGCGACGTCATGCGCCTGCAGATCAAGGTCAACGAGCAGGGCATCATCGAAGATGCCAAGTTCAAGACCTACGGCTGCGGTTCGGCCATTGCGTCCAGCTCCCTGGCCACCGAATGGATGAAGGGCAAGACCCTTGATGAAGCCGAAACCATCAAGAACACCCAGCTGGCCGAAGAGCTGGCCCTGCCGCCAGTGAAGATCCACTGCTCGGTACTCGCCGAAGACGCCATCAAGGCCGCCGTTCGCGATTACAAGCAGAAGAAAGGCTTGATCTGATCCGCGTTACGGTAAGGAGTTTTCCATGGCTATCCAGATGACAGAAGCGGCAGCTAAGCATATTCAGCGCTCCCTCGCGGGGCGCGGCAAGGGCGAGGGTATCCGCCTGGGTGTTCGCACCACGGGCTGCTCTGGTCTTGCCTATGTGCTGGAATTCGTCGACGAAGTGGGCGAAGACGATCAGGTATTCGAAAGTCATGGTCAGAAAGTGATCATCGACCCGAAAAGCCTGACGTACCTGGACGGCACCGAACTGGATTTCGTCAAGGAAGGGTTGAACGAAGGCTTCAAGTTCAACAATCCCAACGTGCGCGGTGAATGTGGCTGCGGCGAAAGCTTCAACATCTGAGGCAGCTTGTGGGTACTCCTTGTCATTTTGCGTTGTTCCAGTTGCAGCCTGCTTTCCAGCTGGACCTCGATCAGTTGTCCGCGCGTTATCTGGAACTGGCCCGTGGCGTCCATCCCGACCGCTTTGCCGATGCCTCCGAGGCGGAGCAGCGGCGGGCGCTCGAGCAGTCGGCGAACCTCAACGAGGCTTACCAAACGCTCAAGCACCCGGCCAAGCGTGCGCGTTACCTGCTCGCCATCAGCGGTCATGAGTTGCCGCTGGAGGTCACGGTCCACGATCCCGAGTTTCTCTTGCAGCAGATGCAATGGCGCGAAGAGCTCGAGGACCTGCAGGACAGCGCCGACCTGGCCGGTGTCGCGGCATTCAAGCGGCGCTTGAAAGACGCCCAGCAAACACTGAACGACAGCTTCGCAGCCTGCTGGAACGATGCCGCGCAACGCGAACAGGCCGAGCGCCTGATGCGGCGCATGCAGTTCCTCGACAAGCTCACCTACGAAGTGCGCCAGTTAGAAGAGCGCCTCGACGATTAACCCAGTGCCGCTCCGGTCGCACGCCTGATTACAGATAAGTCCTGATTACGATGGCCCTACTGCAGATCGCCGAACCCGGCCAAAGTCCACAACCGCACCAGCGTCGCCTGGCTGTGGGGATCGACTTGGGTACCACCAATTCCCTGGTCGCTGCCTTGCGCAGCGGTCTTTCCGAACCGCTGGCCGACGAGCAGGGGCAGGTGATCCTGCCGTCCGCCGTGCGTTATCACGCCGACCGCGTTGAAGTGGGCGAGTCGGCCAAGCTGGCCGCCGCCACCGACCCTTTCAACACCATTGTCTCGGTCAAGCGCTTGATGGGTCGTGGTCTGTCCGACGTCAAGCAATTGGGCGACCAACTGCCGTACCGCTTCGTCGGTGGCGAATCCCATATGCCGTTCATCGAAACCGTGCAGGGCCCGAAAAGCCCGGTCGAGGTTTCCGCCGACATCCTCAAGGTCCTGCGCCAGCGCGCCGAAGCGGCGTTGGGCGGTGAACTGGTGGGTGCGGTCATTACCGTGCCGGCCTATTTCGATGACGCCCAGCGCCAAGCCACCAAGGACGCTGCCAAGCTGGCTGGCCTGAACGTGCTGCGCCTGCTCAACGAGCCGACCGCCGCTGCGGTCGCGTATGGCCTGGACCAACATGCCGAAGGCCTGGTCGCGATCTACGACCTGGGCGGCGGCACGTTCGATATCTCTATTCTGCGCCTGACCGGCGGTGTCTTCGAAGTCCTGGCCACCGGTGGCGACAGCGCCCTGGGCGGTGACGACTTCGACCACGCCATCGCTGGCTGGATCATCGAGCAAGCGGGTCTCTCCGCCGACCTCGACCCGGGTGCGCAACGCCATCTGCTGCAAACCGCCTGCGCTGCCAAGGAAGCCTTGACTGACGCTGCTACGGTTGAAGTTGTTTATGGCGACTGGAAAGCCTCCCTGACCCGCGAAGCCTTCGATGCCTTGATCGAACCCATGGTCGCCCGCAGCCTCAAGGCCTGCCGCCGCGCGGTGCGCGATTCCGGCGTAGAGCTGGAAGACGTCAAGGCCGTGGTCATGGTCGGCGGTTCGACCCGCGTGCCTCGGGTTCGCGAAGCCGTTGCCGAGGCCTTCGGTCGCCAGCCGCTGACTGAAATCGACCCGGACCAAGTGGTCGCCATTGGTGCCGCGATCCAGGCCGATACCTTGGCCGGCAATAAGCGCGACGGCGGCGAATTGCTGCTGCTCGACGTGATTCCGTTGTCCCTGGGGCTGGAAACCATGGGCGGCCTGATGGAGAAGGTGATTCCACGCAATACCACCATCCCGGTTGCCCGCGCCCAGGACTTCACCACTTATAAAGACGGCCAGTCGGCCATGATGGTCCACGTGCTGCAAGGCGAGCGTGAACTGATCAGCGACTGCCGTTCCCTGGCCCGCTTCGAATTGCGCGGCATCCCGGCCATGGTCGCCGGTGCGGCGAAGATCCGCGTGACCTTTCAGGTCGATGCCGATGGCTTGCTCAACGTCTCCGCCCGCGAACTGGCTTCGGGCGTGGAGGCGAGCATCCAGGTCAAGCCGTCCTACGGCCTGACCGACGGTGAAATCGCCAAGATGCTCAAGGATTCCTTCCAGCACGCCAGCGACGACAAGGTCGCGCGGGTGTTGCGCGAGCAGCAGGTCGACGCCCAGCGCCTGATCGAAGCCGTGCAAGGTGCCCTTGAAGCCGACGGCGACCGGTTGCTCGACGCTGAAGAGCGCATGGTCATCGAGCTGCAGATGCAGGAATTGTCCGAATTGATCAAAGGCACCGATGGCTATGCCATCGAGCAGCAGACCAAACGTCTGTCGCAAGTCACCGACGCCTTTGCTGCCCGCCGCCTGGACTCGACGGTGAAAGCCGCCCTGGCGGGGCGCAACCTGAATGAAATCGAGGAATAACTGATGCCGCAGGTGATTTTTCTGCCCCACGAGAAGTTCTGTCCGGAGGGCATGGTCGTGGAGGCTGAGCCCGGGATTTCCATTCTCGAGCTGGCCCATGAGCACCATATCGAGATGGAAAGTGCCTGTGGTGGCGTCTGCGCCTGCACGACGTGCCATTGCATCATTCGTGAAGGCTTCGACTCACTGGAAGAAGCGGACGATCTGGAGGAAGATTTCCTCGATCGGGCCTGGGGCCTGGAAGCCCAATCGCGCCTGGGCTGCCAAGCCATCGTCGGCACCGAAGACCTGACCGTCGAAATCCCGAAATATTCGCTTAACCATGCGGCCGAAGCGCCGCACTGATGGTGACACTGTCATGAGCTATGGTTGGAATGATGTACAACGCATCGCAGAAGAACTGGCCGAAGCCAAGCCGGACGTGAATCCGCTGACTGTGAATTTTGTCGATTTGCAGCGCTGGATCATGGAGCTACCCGATTTCGACAATACCTCTGGCCGTTGTGGCGAGAAGATCTTGGAAGCGGTCCAGACGCTCTGGATCGAAGAAATCGACTGATCGACCTGGCAGGTTAGGCAATACCCCTGAACCCGCGTATAATTCGCGGGTTTAATTTTTCGCAAATTACCGTTTCTGGAGTTACACCATGGCTGTTCAACGTACTTTCTCCATCATCAAGCCTGACGCCGTTGCTAAAAACGTGATCGGCAAGATCGTTACCCGCTTCGAAGACGCTGGCCTGCGCGTTGTAGCTTCGAAAATGAAGCAACTGTCCAAAGCCGAAGCCGAAGGCTTCTACGCTGAGCACAGCGAGCGCGGTTTCTTCGGTGAGCTGGTTGCCTTCATGACTTCCGGTCCGGTTGTCGTTCAGGTGCTGGAAGGCGAAAACGCCATCGCTCGCAACCGTGAGCTGATGGGCGCTACCAACCCTAAAGAAGCCGCTGCCGGCACCATCCGTGCTGACTTCGCTGAGTCGATCGACGCCAACGCCGTTCACGGTTCGGACTCCGAAGCCGCTGCCGCTCGCGAAATCGCTTACTTTTTCTCCGCTACTGAAGTAACCACTCGCTAAGCCCAGGCTTTTGAGTGAAGGTGAATCCATGACTACATCGAACGGCAAAACCAACCTGTTGGGCCTGACCCAGCCGGAAATGGAGAAATTCTTCGACTCGATCGGGGAGAAGCGTTTCCGTGCCGGCCAGGTGATGAAATGGATTCACCACTTTGGCGTCGACGACTTTGACGCCATGACGAATGTCAGCAAGGCCTTGCGCGAAAAGCTCAAGGCAGTTGCTGAAATTCGCGGTCCGGAAGTGGTCAGCGAGGACATCTCCAGCGACGGCACCCGCAAGTGGGTGGTGCGCGTGGCGTCCGGCAGCTGCGTCGAGACCGTCTACATTCCCCAGGGCAAGCGCGGCACCTTGTGCGTTTCGTCCCAGGCAGGCTGTGCCCTGGATTGCAGTTTCTGCTCCACCGGCAAGCAAGGCTTCAATAGCAACCTCACCGCCGCCGAAGTGATCGGCCAGGTGTGGATTGCCAACAAATCCTTTGGCAGCGTCCCGGCGACCGTCGACCGTGCCATCACCAACGTGGTGATGATGGGCATGGGTGAGCCGCTGCTGAACTTTGACAACGTCGTTTCCGCCATGCACCTGATGATGGATGACCTGGGCTACGGCATCTCCAAGCGCCGCGTGACCCTGTCCACCTCCGGCGTGGTGCCGATGATCGATGAGCTGGCCAAGCACATCGACGTCTCCCTGGCGTTGTCGCTGCACGCACCCAATGACGCATTGCGTAACCAATTGGTGCCGATCAACAAGAAATATCCGCTTAAGATGCTGCTCGAGTCGTGCCAGCGCTACATGTCGTCCCTGGGCGAAAAACGCGTGCTGACCATCGAGTACACGCTGCTCAAGGATGTGAACGACAAGGTCGAGCACGCGGTCGAGATGATCGAGCTGCTCAAGAACATCCCGTGCAAGATCAACCTGATCCCGTTCAACCCGTTCCCGCATTCCGGTTACGAGCGTCCGAGCAACAATGCGATTCGTCGTTTCCAGGATCAGCTTCACCACGCTGGCTTCAACGTCACCGTGCGCACCACCCGCGGCGAAGACATCGACGCCGCCTGTGGCCAATTGGTAGGACAGGTGCTGGATCGCACCCGTCGCAGCGAACGCTACATTGCCGTGCGTGAGTTGAACGCCGCGGACGATGCGGTGCAGAACGCTGCGAACAGTCACTAAGAGAGGAACTCTATGTCCCTGCGCTTCGCGCTCGTTTTGCTGTTGGCCGGCCTTTGTTCCGGTTGTGTCCTGTCGGGTGACTACAACCCGATGAAGACCAGCAAAGGGCGCGACGAGGCACGTGTGGCCTATGTGCAACTGGGCATCGGCTACCTGCAGCAGGGCATGACCGAACGGGCCAAGGTGCCGCTCAAGAAAGCCCTGGAACTGGACGACTCCGACCCGGATGCCAACGCGGCCCTGGCCCTGGTGTTCCAGGCCGAGATGGAGCCGGAGCTGGCTGACCAGCATTTTCGCAAGGCGCTGTCTGGCCGGCCCCAGGACGCACGGATCCTGAACAACTACGGCAGCTTTCTTTTCGAGCAGAAACGCTACAAGGAAGCCTACGAGCGCTTCGAGCAGGCTGCCGCCGATACCCTTTACCCTGAGCGTTCGCGGGTTTTCGAGAACCTCGGCATGACGGCCGCGCAGTTGGGCCAACGTGACCTGGCCCGCCAGCAGCTGGAAAAGGCGCTGCGGCTCAACCGCCAGCAACCGCGGGCGTTGCTGGAAATGGCTGAGTTGTCCTACGAAGACAGGCATTATGTGCCCGCGCGTGACTACTACGAGCGTTTTAGCCTGCTGAGCGAGCAAAATGCACGTAGTCTATTGCTCGGCGTTCGGCTGGCACATGTGTTTGAAGATCGCGACAAGGCTGCAAGCTACGGCCTGCAACTCAAAAGACTCTATCCCGGTACGCCGGAATATCAGCAATACCTGTCGGAGCAATGATGAAAGCGGCGCATCCCGAAGTTGTAGCAGCGACTCGCGTAAATCCCGGTGAGACCCTGCGTCAAGCCCGCGAAAGCAATGGTTGGTCGCTGGCCGAAGTGGCCCTCAAGCTCAATCTTACCGTGGCTTCCCTGGGCAATCTGGAAGCGGGCGCGTTCGACAAGCTGCCTGGGCACACCTTCGCCCGGGGCTATATCCGCGCCTATGCCAAGTTGCTTGGCAAGGACCAGACCCTGCTGGTCCAGCAATTCGATCAATACACCGGTTCCGACGCCCAGGGCAGCAGCGTGCACAGCCTGGGGCGCATCGAGGAGCCGGTTCGCGTTTCCCACACCATTTTGCGAATCGTCAGCCTGTTGCTGCTGATCGCGGTGATTGGTGGCGGTTTTGTCTGGTGGCAGGACCAGACGTCCTTGCGCAACAAGGAACCAGTCGCCATGAGCCCTGAGCACGTTGAGGTCGAGGGCGCCGACGGCACCACCCAGATCCATCCGCTGGACGAGCCGGAAGACCAGGCCGTCGTCGAAGGCCAGGCTGAAGGCGAAACCGCTCTGGCGTTGCCACAAAGCCCGGACGCCGCCGATGCCCAGGCGGGTGCCGAGCCGGCTGTTCCAGCACCGGCCACGCCGACGGCACCGGCTGCCCCGAACACCGGCAGCGCACCGATTGCTACCGCACCAGCCACGCCGAGCACGCCAGCACCGACCGTGACTGCGCCTGCGACCCACGCCGCACCTACCACTCCAGTCGCCCCGGCAGCTCCAGCAGCCCCGACCCCGGCGCCCGTCGCGGGTGAAGGCCAGGTGCAGATCCAGTTTGTCGCCGACTGCTGGACGCAGATCACCGACGGCAACGGCAAGGTGCTGTTCAGCGGCCTCAAGCGCAAGGGCGACAGCACGGCCGTCAACGGCAAGCCGCCGTTTGCCGTACGCCTGGGTTATGCCCGTGGCGCGCAGGTCAGCTACAACGGCCAGCCGGTCGACATCGCTCCGTTCACCAGTGGCGAGACCGCTCGCCTGAAGTTGGGTCAATAAGTCATGCACGGCGAATCTCCAATCAAGCGTCGCGAATCCCGAAAGATCTGGGTCGGTAACGTGCCCGTGGGCGGCGATGCGCCTATCGCTGTGCAGAGCATGACCAACAGCGACACCAATGACGTGGCCGCCACGGTCGCGCAGATCAACCGCCTGGAAGCCGCCGGTGTCGACATCGTGCGGGTATCGGTGCCGGACATGGACGCCGCCGAGGCGTTCGGCAAGATCAAGCAACTGGTCAAGGTGCCCTTGGTCGCCGATATCCACTTCGACTACCGCATCGCCCTGCGCGTGGCCGAGTTGGGTGTGGATTGCCTGCGCATCAACCCGGGCAACATCGGTCGCGAAGACCGTGTGCGCGCCGTGGTGGATGCCGCCCGCGACCGGGGCATTCCGATCCGCATCGGCGTGAACGCCGGTTCCCTGGAAAAAGACCTGCAAAAGAAATACGGCGAACCGACCCCGGCGGCGCTGGTGGAATCGGCCCTGCGCCACGTCGAGCACCTGGAACGCCTGAATTTCCAGGACTTCAAGGTCAGCGTGAAGGCCTCCGACGTGTTCATGGCCGTCGAAGCCTACCGCCTGCTGGCCAAGGAAATCGTCCAGCCGTTGCACCTGGGCATCACCGAAGCCGGTGGGTTGCGTTCGGGCACGGTGAAATCCGCCGTCGGCCTCGGTATGCTGCTCGCCGAAGGGATTGGCGATACCATCCGCATCTCGTTGGCGGCTGACCCGGTCGAGGAAGTGAAAGTCGGCTATGACATTCTCAAGTCCCTGCACCTGCGTTCCCGTGGCATCAACTTCATCGCCTGCCCGAGCTGCTCGCGGCAGAACTTCGATGTGGTCAAGACCATGAACGAACTGGAAGGGCGCCTCGAAGACCTGCTGGTGCCGCTGGATGTCGCGGTGATCGGTTGCGTGGTCAACGGGCCGGGCGAAGCCAAGGAGGCCCATATCGGCCTGACTGGCGGTACACCGAACCTGATTTACATCGACGGCAAGCCGTCGCAGAAACTGACGAATGACAATCTGGTGGATGAGCTGGAACGGCTGATTCGCCAGAAAGCGGCCGAAAAGGTCGAAGCCGACGCAGCGGTCATCGCGCGCGGTTAAGTCGAAAGATTAAGGAATACACGTGAGCAAGTCTCTGCAAGCCATTCGTGGCATGAACGACATCCTGCCCGAGCAGACGCCCCTGTGGCGCTATTTCGAGGGCACCGTGGCGCGCCTGCTGGATAACTACGGTTACCGGCAGATCCGCATGCCGATCGTCGAGTTCACCGAGCTGTTCAAGCGCTCCATCGGTGAAGTGACCGACATCGTCGAAAAAGAGATGTACACCTTCGACGACCGCAACGGCGACTCCCTGACCCTGCGCCCCGAAGGCACGGCGGCTTGCGTGCGTGCTGTGCTCGAACACGGCATCACCGGCGGCGGCCAGGTGCAGAAACTCTGGTACATCGGCCCGATGTTCCGTCACGAGCGCCCGCAGAAAGGCCGTTATCGCCAGTTTCACCAGATTGGCCTGGAAGTGTTCAACCTCGACGGCCCGGACATCGACGCCGAGCTGATCGTCATGACCTGGCGCCTGTGGGGCGAGCTGGGGCTGCGTGATGCGGTCAAGCTCGAGCTCAACAGCCTGGGTACCAGCGAGTCCCGTGGCCGCTACCGTGAAGCGTTGGTGGAGTTTCTTTCCGCCCACCTGGACAAGCTCGACGAAGACAGCCAGCGCCGTCTGAAGACCAACCCACTGCGCGTGCTCGATACCAAGAATGCCGAGACCCAAGCGGTCCTGGTCGACGCGCCGAAAATGGCCGACTACCTCGACGACGAATCCCGTGCGCATTTCGAAGGGCTGAAAGCCCGCCTGGACGCTGTTGGCATCCCTTACGTGATCAACCCCAAGTTGGTTCGCGGCCTGGATTACTACAGCAAGACCGTCTTCGAGTGGGTCACCGACAAGCTCGGCGCCCAGGGCACCGTCTGTGCCGGTGGCCGCTACGACGGGCTGGTGGAGCAGATGGGCGGCAAGCCGACCCCGGGCGTGGGCTTTGCCATGGGCATCGAGCGCCTGGTGCTGATGCTCGAAGCCTTGGACAAGGTGCCGGAAGAGTTGTCCCGTCAGGTCGACGTCTACCTGTGCGCCTTTGGCGAGGCCGCCGAACTGGCCGCCTTGTCGTTGAGCGAGCGGATCCGCGACCAGTTGCCCAACCTGCGCCTGCAGATCAACGCCGGCGCCGGCAGCTTCAAGAGCCAATTCAAGAAAGCCGACAAGAGCGGTGCGCTGTACGCATTGATCCTCGGTGACGACGAACTGGCCCAACAAGTGGTAGGTTTCAAACCCCTGCGTGGCCAGGGCGAACAACAAAGCATTGCCTGGGATGCGCTTGCTGCACACCTGGCCACCTGCGTCGTGCAGGGTTGAAGCTGTCAAACAGCCGATTTAGCGATTAAGGAGTATTGGGGTGTCGAGTACCGAAGATGAACAGCTGGCGGATTTGAAGGACTGGTGGACGCGCAACGGCAAGCCGCTGGTCACTGGCGGCCTGTTGGCGCTGGTCATCGTGTTCGGCTGGCAGGCCTACCAGAAATACCAGAGCAACCAGTCGCAAGGCGCCTCGGTGCTCTACCAGCAACTGCTGGAAACCACCCTGACCCCGGACGGCAAGCCTGACGCCGCCCGCGTGGCGGACCTGGCCGGCAAGCTGGACAAGGAATTCGGCGGTACCGCCTACGCTCAGTACGGTCGCCTGTTCGTGGCCAAGGTCGCGGTGGACAGCGGCAAGCTGGACGACGCGGCCACCGAGCTCAAGGGTATCGTCGACAAACCGGCCGACCCGACCCTGGGCGAAGTGGCGCGTCAGCGCCTGGCACAGGTGCTGGCGGCACAGAACAAGGCCGAAGACGCGTTGAAGCTGCTCGACGGTGATGCTGACAAGGCATTCCTGGCGACCCGCGAAGAACTCAAGGGCGACCTGCTGGTACAGCTTGGCCGTGCCGATGAGGCCCATGCGGCCTACCAAAAAGCCAAGGCTGCGCTGTCGGATGAAGCCGCAGTCGGTGGCCTGCAAATCAAGCTGGACGACCTGGCCAAAGGGGATGCGTGACGTGATTCGTTGGAAACATGCAGCATTGCTGGCCCTGGCCATTCTGGCCGCGGGTTGCAGCAGCAACAGCAAGAAAGAACTGCCGCCAGCCGAACTGACCGACTTCAAAGAGGAAGTCGTGCTGCAGAAGCAGTGGAGCCGTTCCATCGGCGATGGCCAGGGTGAAACCTACAACATGCTGGTGCCGGCCATCGATGGCGACACCATCTATGCTGGCGACGTCACGGGCGTGGTGATGGCGATGGACCGCACCAACGGCGACGTCAAATGGGAAAAGGATCTTGAACTGCCTGTTTCCGGCGCCGTTGGCGTGGGTTACGGCCTGGTCATGATCGGCACGCTCAAGGGCGAGATCGTCGCCCTGGACGCGAGCAGCGGTGAAGAGAAATGGCGCGCCCGCGTGACCAGCGAAGTGCTCGCACCGCCGGCCACCAACGGTGACGTGGTGGTAGTCCAGACCCAGGACGACCGCCTGATCGGCCTGGATGCTGCTACCGGCAACCAGCGCTGGTTGTACGACAGCACCCCGGCGGTTCTGACTTTGCGCGGTACCAGCGCACCGATCGTCACCAACCGCCTGGCGGTGGCTGGCTTGTCGACCGGTAAAGTGGTGGCCCTGGATGTTTCCAACGGCGTGCCGGTGTGGGAACAGCGCGTAGCGATCCCGCAAGGTCGTTCGGAGCTGGAGCGTGTGGTCGACATCGACGGCGGCTTGCTGCTGTCCGGCGGTACGCTGTACGTCGCCAGCTACCAGGGCCGCGTGGCGGCACTGGACCTGGAAAGCGGTCGTCCGCTGTGGCAGCGCGATGCGTCCAGCTACGCCGGTGTCGCCCAGGGCTTTGGCAGCGTCTACGTGAGCCTGTCCTCGGGCACCGTCGAAGGCGTTGACGAGCGTTCCACCACCGCCTTGTGGAGCAACGACTCTCTGGCCCGTCGTCAACTGTCGGCCCCGGAAGTGTTCTCCAGCTACGTCGCAGTGGGTGACCTGGAAGGTTACCTGCACCTGCTCAGCCAGGTGGACGGTCGTTTCGTCGGCCGTGAGCGCATCGACAGCGACGGCCTGCGTGCCCGTCCGCTGGTGGTGGGCAACATGATCTATGTGTATGGCAACAGCGGCAAACTGGAAGCCCTGACCATCAAGTAAGACTATGCTTGGGTTAATTCCCAAGCGGCTTCATTCATGTGGGAGCGGGCTTGCTCGCGAAAGCGGTGGATCAGTCGACATTCATGTCAGTGGACTACCGCTATCGCGAGCAAGCTCGCTCCTACAGAATGGCCCCCGAGCACCAGCCGCTGCCTCGCAGCGGCTTTTGTATTTTCTGAAATAACGAAGTGGAGAGCCGCATGGTTCCCGTAATCGCCCTGGTGGGCCGACCGAACGTCGGCAAGTCCACCTTGTTCAACCGCCTGACCAGGACTCGCGACGCCATTGTCGGCGACTTGTCCGGTCTGACCCGTGATCGCCAATACGGTGAGGCCAAGTGGCAAGGGCGTACCTATATTCTGGTCGACACCGGCGGCATCTCCGGTGATGAACACGGCATGGACGAAAAAATGGCCGAGCAGTCGCTGCTCGCCATTGAAGAAGCGGATGTGGTGCTGTTCCTGGTAGACGCCAAGGCCGGTTTTACCGCCGCCGACCAGATGATCGCCGAGCATTTGCGCAAGCGTAACAAGCGTTCCTACGTGGTTGCCAACAAGGTCGACAACATCGACCCGGACATGGCCCGCGCCGAGTTCGCACCGTTGGGCATGGGCCAGGCGATCCCGATCGCCGGCGCCCACGGTCGTGGCATCACCCAGATGCTGGAAATCGCCCTGGAGAGTTTCCCCAAGGACGACGCGGAAGAGCCGGAAGAGGGCGAAGAAGAGATCGTTGCCGAAGGCGAGGAAGCCAAGCGCATTCCGGGCCCGAGCGAAAAAGACGGGATCAAGATCGCGATCATCGGCCGCCCCAACGTGGGCAAGTCGACGCTGGTCAACCGCATGCTCGGTGAAGACCGGGTCATCGTCTACGACCAGCCCGGCACCACCCGTGACAGCATCTACATTCCCTTCGAACGTAACGAAGAGAAGTACACGCTGATCGACACCGCCGGTGTGCGCAAGCGCGGCAAGATCCACGAAGAAGTTGAAAAGTTCTCCGTGGTCAAGACCCTGCAGGCGATCAAAGACGCCAACGTGGTGATCTTCGTGATGGACGCCCGCGAAGGCGTGGTCGATCACGACCTGAACCTGCTGGGCTTTGCCCTGGAAGCCGGTCGTGCGTTGGTCATCGCGATCAACAAGTGGGACGGCATGACGCCGAGCGAGCGGGATTTCGTCAAGGTCGAATTGCAGCGCCGGCTGTTCTTCGTCGACTTCGCCGACATCCACTTCATCTCGGCCCTGCACGGCACGGGCGTGGGCAACCTCTACGCTTCGGTGCAGAACTCGTTCAAGTCGGCTGTCACCCGCTGGCCGACCAACCGCCTGACCCAGATCCTCGAAGATGCGGTAGGCGAGCACGCGCCACCGATGGTCAACAACCGTCGGATCAAGCTGCGTTACGCCCACTTGGGCGGTGCCAACCCGCCGATTATCGTGATCCACGGTAACCAGATCGAGAAAGTGCCCAAGTCGTACGTTCGCTATCTGGAGAACACCTACCGTCGCGTCCTGAAGCTGGTCGGCACGCCGATCCGCATCGAGTTCAAGGGCGGCGAGAACCCGTACGAAGGCAACAAGAACACGCTCACCGACCGCCAGGTCAACAAGAAGCGCCGCTTGATGTCGCACCACAAGAAGGCTGACAAGAAGCGCCGCGACAAGCGCTGATCTAGTCTGGATCTGAAAGTTGGGATGTTGATCTGTGGGAGCAAGGCTTGCCCGCGATGGGCGCACCGCGGTGTAACTGCTGAACCGCGTTATCGTTCATCGCGGGCAAGCCTTGCTCCCACAGGCATGAGTATTCAGCATGAAAAAGGGTGCCCTGTGTGGCACCCTTTTTCATGCCCGGCGATTGGGCTATCCTCGAGCTCTCCCGCGCCGCGCCTGAGCCGGGTGCAGACCCAGGGAACCCCGATGATCACCAGCAAGTTGCCGAACGTCGGCATCACGATTTTCACCCAGATGTCCCAGCTCGCCGCGCAGACGGGCGCGTTGAATCTGTCCCAGGGCTTTCCCGATTTCGATGGCCCGCAAGCCCTGCGCGATGCGGTCGGCCAGCACATTGCCCAAGGTCATAACCAGTACTCACCGATGACCGGCCTGCCGGCGCTGCGCCAGCAGATCGCGGTGAAGATCGCCCGCAGTTATGGCGTCAACGTCGATGCCGATCAGGAAGTCACCGTGACCCCAGGCGCAACCCAGGGGATTTTCTGTGCCATCGCGGCGGTGGTCCACAGCGGCGATGAAGTGATCGTCTTCGACCCAAGCTATGACAGTTACGAGCCTTCCGTGCTATTGGCCGGCGGGCGTTGCGTGCACGTGCCATTGGGCCTGGATGACTTCGCCATCGACTTCGAAAAGCTTGGCGAAGCCCTGAGCCCGCGCACACGCATGATCATCCTCAACTCGCCGCACAACCCCAGCGGCGCCCTGATCAGCCGCGCCGAACTGGATCAATTGGCGACGCTGATTCGCGACCGGGACATCTACCTGGTCAGCGATGAGGTCTACGAACACCTGGTGTTCGACGGCGTCGCCCATGCCAGTGTCCTGGCCCATGAAGAGCTGTACCGCCGCGCCTTCGTGGTCAGTTCGTTCGGCAAGACCTACCACGTCACCGGCTGGAAAACCGGCTACGTGGTGGCGCCAGCGGCCCTGACGGCGGAACTGCGCAAGGTGCACCAGTACGTCAGCTTCTGTGGCGTAACGCCGTTGCAGTACGCCTTGGCCGACTACATGGCCGAGCATCCGGAACACGTCGATGAACTGCCGGACTTCTACCAGGCCAAGCGCGACCTGTTCTGCGATCTGCTGGCCCCGTCACGGTTCAGCTTCAAGCGGGTGACCGGCACTTATTTCCAGTTGGTGGATTATTCGCAGATTCGCCCGGACCTGAATGACGTCGACACGGCGGTGTGGATGACCCGCGAGCATGGCGTGGCGACGATTCCGATCTCGGTGTTCTACCAGGACCCACCCCAAGGCCAGCGCCTGGTGCGCCTGTGCTTTGCCAAACGCGAGGAGACGCTGCGCGAAGCGGCGGAAAAACTATGCGTGATTTGAGCGCGTTGCCGGACCTCGACATTGCCCTGGTCCAGACCACCCTGGCCTGGCACGACCGCGAGGCTAACCTGGAGCATTTCGAAGCGCTGCTGGAGCAGGCGCGCGGGGCTGACCTGATCATCCTTCCGGAAATGTTCACCACGGGTTTTTCCATGGAGTCCGAGACCCTGGCGGAGCCGGAACACGGGCCCACCCGTCGTTGGCTCACGGAGCAGGCGGCGAAGTTGGACGCGGTCATCACCGGCAGTGTGATCGTCCAGGCCGCTGACGGCAGCCACCGCAATCGCCTGCTGTGGGCGCGGCCGGACGGTGAAGTGCTGCATTACGACAAGCGTCATCTGTTCCGCATGGCGGGGGAGCACAACCACTACACGCCGGGCGAGCGACAGGTGCTGTTCGAACTCAAGGGCTGGCGGATTCGCCCGCTGATCTGCTACGACCTGCGCTTTCCAGTCTGGAGTCGCGACGCCGAGGACACCGACCTGCTGCTGTACACCGCCAACTGGCCCGGAGCGCGGCGTATGCACTGGAACCGGCTGCTGCCGGCCCGGGCCATCGAGAACCTGTGCTACGTGGCGGCGGTCAACCGCGTCGGCACTGACGGCAAGGGTTTTGCCTACACCGGTGACAGTCAGGTGCTGGACTTCCAGGGCGAAACCTTGCTCAGCGCTGGCGAGGCCGATGGCGTGTTCACGGTAAGTTTGAGCGCGATGGACCTGGCGGCCTATCGCACGCGGTTTCCGGCGAACCTGGATGCCGATCGCTTCGAATTCACGAATTGAAACGATTCAGCCTCAAGGAATGGTGTTACGTGCCGATAACTGGTCAGCCAAGGAGGAGTCCCTATGACCAGCATCAGCACAACCACCGTAAACCCTTATCCATTGTCGGCTCCTAAAGTCTCCATCCGCGGGGCTGAAGAAGAGAAAGCGGTCAGTCCAGTGGCATCGACTGATAGCAGCGAAGACAAAGACAAGAAATTGAAAGTCGACACCAGCGGCGCGAATATCGCAGGTGCGGGCGGCAGCAGCGGCAGCGGCGATGTCATCGAACAACTGAAGAAGCAGATCGAACAGACCGAGAAGTTGCTGGCCGAACAGCAAGCCCAGCTGGCTCGGGTGCAAAAAAGCCGGGCTGATGAGGAGCAGAAAGCCCAGGAAACCATGGCGATTCAGACCCAGATCATGGCGACCCAAGCGACTTTGCAGACCTTGCAGGCCGCGCTGTTGCAGGCGATGACCGTTTCGATCGATACCCATGCCTGACATTTGGGGTGTCTGACAGGCCGCCATCGCGAGCAAGCTCGCTCCCACAGGGGGGCTGAGGCGGGCACAGGTTTTCGGCCCCACTGAAGATCCCGTGGGGGAGCGAGCTTGCTCGCGATAAGGCCCTGACAGTCACCACAAAACCACCCGCCAAACAAAAAGGCCCCAGGGTTCACACCCCGGGGCCTTTCGCATTTCATTGGTGGATCAGGCCGCCTTTGCCTCCGGCTGGCTCAGCGACCGGTTCAGCGCACTGAACAGTGCCTTGAAGCTGGCCGTGGTGATGTTCTCATCGATGCCCACGCCATGCACCGCACGCTCGCCGTTGACTCGCAATTCGATGTACGCCGCCGCCTTGGCATTAGTGCCGGCGCCGATGGCGTGTTCGTTGTAGTCCATGATCTCCACCGGAATCGGCAGGCCGGCCACCAGCGCTTCCAGGGCGCCGTTGCCTCTGCCACGCCAGTGCAGGTTGGTCTCGCCCTGGCCCTTGCTCGCCACTTCCACTTCCACGGCGCTGTTGCCGTTTTCCTCTTGCAGGCGATGGCTGACCAGCGCGTACGGGGTGTTGGCTTGCAGGTATTCACGCTGCAGCAGGGCGTGGATCTGCTGGGCGGTCATTTCCAGGCCCAGGCGATCGGTTTCGCGCTGTACCACCTGGCTGAACTCGATCTGCATGCGACGCGGCAGGCTGATGCCGTATTCCTGTTCCAGCAGGTAGGCGATACCGCCCTTGCCCGACTGGCTGTTGACGCGAATCACCGCCTCGTAGCTGCGACCGATGTCGGCCGGGTCGATCGGCAGGTACGGCACTTCCCACAGGGTGTCTGATTTCTGCTGGGCGAAGCCCTTGCGGATGGCATCCTGGTGCGAACCGGAGAACGCGGTGTGAACCAGGTCGCCGACGTATGGGTGACGCGGGTGCACCGGGATCTGGTTGCATTCCTCGACCACTTTGCGCACGCCGTCGATATCGGAGAAGTCCAGCTCAGGGTTGATGCCCTGGGTGTAGAGGTTCAGCGCCACGGTCACCAGGTCGACGTTACCGGTGCGTTCGCCGTTGCCGAACAGGCAGCCTTCGACACGGTCGGCGCCGGCCATCAGGCCCAGCTCGGTGGCGGCCACGCCGGTGCCACGGTCGTTGTGGGTGTGCAGGCTGATGAGCACGCTGTCACGACGGGTGATGTTGCGGTGGAACCACTCGATCTGGTCGGCGTAGATGTTCGGGGTGGCGACTTCCACGGTGGCGGGCAGGTTGAGGATCACCTTGCGCTCCGGGGTCGGGTTCCACACTTCGATCACGGCGTCGCAGACTTCCTTGGCAAACTCCAGCTCGGTGGCGCTGAAGGTTTCTGGCGAGTACTCGAACTGCCATTGGGTTTCCGGCTGCTGCGCGGCGTATTTGACGAACAGCTTGGCCGCGTTCACCGCGATTTCCTTCACGCCTTCCTTGTCCTGGTTGAACACGATGCGGCGGAACGACGGGCAGGTGGCGTTGTACAGGTGGACGATGGCTTTCTTCGCACCCCGCAGGGATTCGAACGTACGGGCGATCAGGTCTTCACGGGCCTGGGTCAGCACCTGGATGGTGGTGTCGTCCGGGATGTGGCCTTCTTCGATGAGGGTGCGCACGAAGTCGAAGTCGGTCTGGGACGCGGCCGGGAACGAGGCTTCGATTTCCTTCACGCCCACCGCGACCAGGGTTTTCCAGAAACGCAGCTTCTTGACCGCGTCCATCGGCTCGATCAGCGACTGGTTGCCGTCGCGCAGGTCGGAGCTGCACCAGATCGGCGCGGCGGTGATGGTCTTCGACGGCCAGGTGCGATCCGGCAGGTTGATGGTCGGGAAGGCGCGGTATTTGGAAGACGGGTCTTTGAGCATGCTCATGGGAAATCCTTATTGTCGTGGCCGGAAAAAGGCGGCCTGCCGGTGGTTCTAATGGGGTGGCTTCAGAGCCGGGACGAGGTGCCGCGATTCAGCCCGGCAGTCGTGCGCTGACAAGGCACAGGCTGCGGTGCTGGCGAAGCTGGATGAGGGTGTGAGAGGTTTTCATGCTTCAACCCTAACCGCGTGAGGGACGGATCGCAAGCAGTCGGAAAAAATTGAGAGAAGTTCTTTTTTTGGAAGGGTTTGCGAGATTTAATCGCGTGTTCTTGGGGGATTTGTAGTTTTATTGCGTCGATGTTTGGAGCTTGGCAATTCATGGAGTTGTGGTGCTGTGGCTGCCGTCATCGCGAGCAAGCTCGCTCCCACAGGTACAGCGGCGTTTTTGAGAACGCCGAAATACCCATGTGGGAGCGAGCTTGCTCGCGAAGAGGCCGTTGGCTTCACCACAAGGCTTAGGGCTGAAACGCCCCGATAAAAATCGCCGGATCCACCCGCGCATCGTTCAGGCTGATGTTCCAGTGCATGTGCGGCCCGGTCGCGCGGCCGGTGGCGCCGACCTTGCCCACCACGGTGCCCCGGGCCAACTGCTGGCCGACCTTCACGTCGATCTTCGACATGTGGCAGAACATGCTGATGAACCCCTGGCCATGGTCGACGAACACCGTATTGCCGTTGAAGAAGTAATTGCCGGTGAGGATCACCTTGCCGGCGGCCGGGGTCTTGATCGGCGTGCCGGCGGGCACGGCGAAGTCCAGGCCGGCGTGGGGGTTGCGCTCTTCGCCGTTGAAGAAACGGCGCACGCCGAACTTGCTCGACAGCGGGCCGTTGACCGGTTTGTCCAGCAACAGGTTGCTGGGGATGTTCGGGCTGAAGCTGCGGTAGGCCTTCAGTTGCACCGCCAGCTCGGCGTCGATGCGCTTGAGGTCCGCCGGGTTCGGATTGACCTGGCGTTTGTTCTTCAGGGTAATGTGTTGCTCGGGGTACTTCTTGTAGCCGACCACGAACGGCTGGGTGCTGCCGCCGCTGCTGATCTGCTGGGTGCCGGGCGGGACCGTCAGCGGGATGCCGACAATCGCCAGCCAGTTTTGCTGTTCCTTGACCACCAGCACCGGCTTGCCCTGGTAAGTGGCTTTCGGTGCCTGGGCCGCGCTGCCCAAGTCCACCACCGCCACGCCGCCGGGCACCGGTTTGTTCAACAGGCGGGTGATGTAGCTGTCGGCGTGGGCATTGAAGGTCAGGCACAGCAAGAACAAGGGGGCGAGATATCGCGGCATGAATCAATCCAGTAAAGAAAGGGTGACCGGCGTCAGGTGATTGTCTTCGACCCGCACCAGCAGTTCGCCTTCGCCAAGCTTGGCGGTCAGGCGCTGGCCGGTCTGGGTTTGCCCGGCGCTGCGGATCGCCTGGCCGCGTTCGTCGAGCAAAATGCTGTAGCCGCGGCCGAGGGTCGCCAGGGGGCTGACGATGTGCAGCGTCTGCATCTGGTTGTGCAATTGCACGCGTCGTGCCTTGAGCCCTTCGCGCATGGTCCGGGGCAGGCGTTCGGCCAGGCTGTCCAGGCGCTGGCGCAACATGGCCAGCTGTCGGCCCGGATGTTGCCCGGCCAGGCGGGTTTCCAGGCGGATCAGTCGTTCGCGGCGGGTGTTGAGGCTGCGCTCGAAGGCCCGGCGCATGCGCATGTCCAGGTCGTCGAGGCGTTGGGCTTGCTGGCGCAGGCGTTCGCCGGGATGACGCAGGCGTCGGGTGAGGCCTTCGAGGCGCAATTGATCGCGCATCAACCGGTCACGCATGCGCATCACCAGTCGGCGATGCAGGCTCTCGACCCGACGCACCAGGTCGCCGGCATCCGGCGCCAGCAGTTCGGCTGCGGCGGAGGGAGTCGGGGCGCGTACGTCGGCGACGAAATCGCTGATGGACACGTCGGTTTCATGGCCCACGGCGCTGACGATCGGCGTGACACAGGCGTCCACCGCCCTGGCCACGGCTTCTTCGTTGAAGCACCACAAGTCTTCCAGCGAACCGCCGCCCCGGGCCAGGATCAGCGCATCGAAACCCCGGGCATCGGCCAGTTTCAGGGCGCGGACGATTTGCGCGGTGGCTTCGCGGCCTTGCACGGCGGTGGGAATCAACGTCAGGGAAATTTGCGGCGCCCGGCGGCGAAACACGCTGATGATGTCGCGGATCACCGCGCCGGTGGGCGAGCTGATGATGCCGATGCGTTGCGGATGGGCCGGCAACGGCACCTTGCGCTCGGCACTGAACAGGCCTTCGGCGCTGAGTTTCTCCTTCAGGGCATCGAAGGCCAGGCGCAGGGCGCCATCGCCGGCCGGCTCGACGGTGTCGAGGATCAGTTGATAATCGCCACGACCTTCGAACAGCGAGACCTTGCCGCGCACCTTTACCGCCAGCCCGTCCTTCAAGGCTTGGCGCACCCGCGCGGCGTTCTGCCGGAACAGCGCGCAACGCACCTGGGCGCCGCTGTCCTTGAGGGTGAAATACACATGGCCGGAGGCCGGACGGGCGAGGTTGGAGATCTCACCCTCGACCCAGATGTTGCTGAACACGTCTTCGAGCAACACCCGCGCACGGCCGTTGAGCTGGCTGACAGTCAGGACTTCGCGGTCCAGGCCCAGTCGGGCAAAGGGATCTTTAATCATGGGCGGCATGATAAGGGGATTCGCCAATGGTGTGCAGACAATTAGACCGGGTTGTCTGCATCGCGAGCAAGCTCGCTCCCACAGTTGATCTTCGGTGCGACATAGATCCAGTGTGGGAGCGAGCTTGCTCGCGATAGCGATAGGCCAATCACCACAAATGCTGGATATGCCCCGACACATCTGGCTAAAGTCCCGCTCTCCTCATCAAGGAAGTGCCGGATGAATCTTCTGTCATGGCTAGGCCAATGGGCATTCGCGCCAACGCAATGGCTGGTGATCGGCCTGGCCATCTCCGTTGCCTACATCGTGTTCGGCATCGCCGGGTTCGGCACGGCGCTGGTGGCCGCGCCCATCCTGCTGCTGTTCATGCCACTGTCGAAGATCATTCCGCTGCTGGTCCTGCTCGATTTTGTCGCGGCCTTCGGCAACCTGCTGCCATCGCGTCGGGACGTGTCCCGGCCGGAGCTGCTGCGGCTGTTGCCGTGCATGGCACTGGGCTGCACCCTCGGGGTGATTTTCCTGCTCAACCTCAAGTCCGACCTGTTGTTGCTGCTGATGGGGCTGTTCATCAGCAGCTATGCCATCTATAGCCTGTTGATAAAGACCCGGCCGACGCAGTTGTCTTCGCGGTGGGCATTTCCGATGGGCACGGTGGGCGGGATGTTCGGGGCGTTGTTTGGCAGTGGCGGCTTTTTATATGCCATCTACCTGAACAGCCGCCTGCCCAAGGACCCGGCCCGGGCCACGCAAAGTGCCTTGATCAGTTGCAGCACCGTGGTGCGCTTGAGCCTGTTTATCGTCGCCGGCGTGTATGCCGAGCTACCCTTGCTGGTATTGGCGCTGTGTTTGTTGCCGGCCATGGCGCTGGGGTTGTGGGTAGGGCGTCGCTTGACCATGAAGATGTCGCGAGAGGCGTTCGTGCGATTGGTGACCTGGCTGGTGCTCGCCAGCGGCATTGCCTTGATCGGACGTTACCTGAGTGCTTGACCTGGCCCCGCCAGGGATTAAGCTGCCGGCCTTTGATCAGACCCTGCCAGGGAAACAGCCAGGCCTCGCCATGAATTCGCAAAGCATCATCGTCCCGAAAATTTCCACCCTGCCGGTCCACGAGCCTCGGGCCCGGGCGATCGTGCGCTGGCTGGTACGCAAGAATATCGTCGAAGAACAACTGACCACCTGTGGACGTACCGGCAATCGCATGGCCCACGCCATCGCCGCCGGAGCCCGCGACGTGGTCATGCACCCCGAAGCCTTGCCATTCGGCGAATCGATCAATGGCCTGGAGATCATCACCAAGCGTTGCATCTATACGCCGGCCAAGGGCTTTCTCGAAGAAGCCGGTTGCGCCGAGTGTCGCCGGGAGGTGGGCGAGGCGTTGTTCGAAAGCCTGGAAGACTGGATGCCTGCGCGCACCGACAACTTCACCTGTCCCGAATGCGGTCATGAAGATGACATCAATGGTTTTCTGTTCCTGCAGCCGTGTGGGTTCTCGAACCTGGGGTTCATCTTCAACAACTGGCTGGAGGCGGGGTTCAAGCAGGACTTCCTTGATGAATTCGCCGATTGGCTGGATCAGCCGGTGAGTTGGGTGAAGGTGGAGTTGTAAAGGCACTGATGAGCCAATGTGGGAGCGAGCTTGCTCGCGATGGCGGCGACACATTCAATATTGTTGCTGGCTGATCCACCGCTATCGCGAGCAAGCTCGCTCCCACAGGGGAATGTGTTGGCTGTGGGGCCGGGTTTTAGCCCGTCAATCACCCCGCCAATAATAGACAGAGTTTTACATTGAGCCAGACGGGGTCCATGAGTATAATGGCGCGCTTCCATTTTCCCGCTCGGGAGCCCCCGCGATGCTGCGTATCAGCCAAGAAGCTCTGACCTTCGACGACATTCTCCTAGTGCCCGGTTATTCCGAAGTACTGCCTAACGAAGTCAGTCTCAAAACCCGTCTCACCCGTGGCATCGAACTGAATATCCCCCTGGTTTCCGCCGCCATGGACACCGTGACCGAAGCCCGTCTGGCCATTGCCATGGCCCAGGAAGGCGGTATCGGTATCATCCACAAGAACATGACCATCGAACAGCAGGCCGCCGAAGTGCGCAAGGTCAAGCGGTTCGAGGCTGGCGTGGTCAAGGATCCGATCACCATCGAGGCTGACGCCACGGTCCGGGATCTGTTCGAACTGACCCGCATGCACAACATCTCCGGCGTTCCGGTGCTGCACGATGGTGACCTGGTCGGCATCGTCACCTCCCGCGACGTGCGTTTCGAGAACCGCCTGGATGCTTCCGTGCACCAAGTGATGACGCCTAAAGAGCGCCTGGTCACGGTCAAGGAAGGCACCAGCAAGGACGACGTGCGCGAGTTGCTGCACAAACACCGCATCGAGCGCGTGCTGATCGTCGACGACAAATTCGCCCTCAAGGGCATGATGACCGTCAATGACATCGAAAAAGCCAAGGCCTACCCGCTGGCCAGCAAGGACGACCAGGGTCGTCTGCGCGTCGGCGCTGCGGTCGGCACCGGCAAGGACACCGGCGATCGCGTCGCCGCCCTGGTCAATGCCGGCGTTGACGTGGTGGTGGTCGACACCGCTCACGGCCATTCCAAAGGCGTGATCGACCGCGTTCGCTGGGTCAAGCAGAACTTCCCTGACGTGCAGGTGATCGGCGGCAACATCGCCACCGGCGAAGCCGCCAAGGCCCTGGCCGAAGCCGGCGCCGACGCGGTCAAGGTCGGTATCGGGCCCGGCTCGATCTGCACCACCCGTATCGTCGCTGGTGTCGGCGTGCCGCAGATCAGTGCCATCGCCAACGTCGCCGCCGCCCTTGAAGGCACGGGCGTACCGTTGATCGCCGACGGCGGTATCCGCTTCTCCGGTGACCTGTCCAAGGCCATCGTCGCCGGTGCCTACTGCGTGATGATGGGCTCGATGTTCGCCGGTACCGAAGAAGCTCCGGGCGAGATCGAACTGTTCCAGGGCCGTAGCTACAAGGCCTATCGCGGCATGGGTTCGCTGGGCGCCATGTCCCAGGCCCAGGGTTCTTCCGACCGTTACTTCCAGGACTCCTCCGCGGGTGCCGAGAAGCTGGTGCCGGAAGGCATCGAAGGTCGCGTGCCGTACAAAGGCACCCTGAGCGCCATCATCCATCAACTGATGGGCGGCCTGCGCTCTTCCATGGGCTACACCGGCAGCGCCGACATCGAAGAGATGCGCACCAAGCCGGAATTCGTGCGCATCACCGGTGCCGGTATGGCCGAGTCCCATGTCCACGACGTACAGATCACCAAGGAAGCGCCGAACTACCGCGTAGGTTAAGGCCTTCAGCAAAACGTTAATCACCGGGGCTGTTCATTCAGCCCCGAGTTGTTTCTGATTCACTACATGAGAATGAGTCATGGCCCTCGACATTCACGCTCACCGCATCCTGATCCTCGACTTCGGTTCCCAGTACACCCAACTGATCGCCCGCCGCGTGCGTGAGATCGGCGTGTACTGCGAACTGCATCCGTTCGACATGGATGACGAAGCGATTCGCGAATTCGCGCCTAAAGGCGTCATCCTCGCCGGCGGCCCCGAGTCCGTGCACGAAGCCAACAGCCCGCGCTGCCCGCAAGCGGTGTTCGACCTGGGCGTGCCGGTCTTCGGTATCTGCTACGGCATGCAGACCATGGCTGAACAACTGGGCGGCAAGGTCGAAGGTTCTGACCTGCGTGAGTTCGGTTATGCCCGCGTCGACGTGGTCGGCAAGAGCCGCCTGCTGGACGGCATCGAGGACCACGTCGACGCCGACGGCCTGTTCGGCTTGGACGTGTGGATGAGCCACGGTGACAAGGTCACCAAGATGCCGGAAGACTTCCACATCCTGGCCAGCACCCCGAGCTGCCCGATTGCCGGCATGTTCAACGATGACCGCCGTTACTACGGCGTGCAGTTCCACCCGGAAGTGACCCACACCAAGCAGGGCGGCCGCATCCTGTCGCGTTTCATCCTCGACATCTGCGAGTGTGAAGCCCTGTGGACCCCGTCGAAGATCGCGGAAGACGCCATCGCCCAGGTCCGCGCCCAGGTCGGCACCGATAACGTGCTGCTGGGCCTGTCCGGCGGCGTGGACTCTTCGGTGGTTGCCGCATTGCTGCACAAAGCCATCGGCGACCAACTGACCTGCGTCTTCGTCGACAACGGCCTGTTGCGTCTGCACGAAGGCGAGCAAGTGATGGCCATGTTCGCCGAGAACATGGGCGTCAAGGTGATCCGCGCCAACGCCGAAGAGCAGTTCCTGAACAACCTGGCCGGCGAGTCCGACCCGGAGAAGAAACGCAAGATCATCGGCCGCACCTTCATCGACGTGTTCGATGCCGAATCCTGCAAGCTGGACAACATCAAGTACCTGGCCCAGGGCACCATCTACCCCGACGTGATCGAGTCGGCCGGCGCCAAGAGCGGCAAGGCCCACGTGATCAAGTCCCACCACAACGTCGGTGGCCTGCCGGAAGAGATGAACCTCAAGCTGGTCGAACCGCTGCGCGAACTGTTCAAGGACGAAGTGCGTCGTCTCGGCCTGGAACTGGGCCTGCCGTACGACATGGTCTACCGCCACCCATTCCCGGGCCCGGGCCTGGGCGTGCGGATCCTCGGTGAAGTGAAGAAGGAATACGCCGACCTGCTGCGTCGCGCCGACCATATCTTCATCGAAGAACTGCGCAAGGCCGACTGGTACCACAAGGTCAGCCAGGCCTTCGTGGTGTTCCAGCCGGTGAAATCGGTGGGCGTGGTTGGTGATGGCCGTCGCTACGCCTGGGTCGTGGCCCTGCGCGCCGTGGAAACCATCGACTTCATGACCGCTCGCTGGGCGCACCTGCCGTACGAGCTGCTGGAAACCGTTTCCGGGCGGATCATCAATGAAATCGAAGGTATTTCTCGCGTGACGTATGACGTGTCGAGCAAGCCGCCGGCGACGATTGAGTGGGAATGAGTCAGGCTTAGATATCTGACTGCTGGCGGCCGCTATTGGCCCTGGCGCCCGTTTTGAACAAAGGCCCTGTGGATAACTTCCATGGGGCTTTTTTCATTTTGGCTCAATGCCAGACTTCATCAGCTTCCGCTCCTAATGACCTAGCGTGACGGTAATGGGAGGGCAGTGCCGTCACCTTTCGCTACGATTACCCGCCTTAGCGGTGTCCCGGAAACGCTTATCATCGGGCGGCATGGCCCAAGAGTATTTCACCGTATGGTTCACGAGGGCCTGTCACCTGCCAACCTATCTCCTCGTTGAGACGCTGCTGAGTGGCGCCGCTTGAAGGAGATGCTTTGGTTGTCATTTGACAACCTTGCGGCTCATGCGAATACTGGAGATCACGGATGATTCGTCCAACGCACCCGAAGAAAGAAATCGAAGAAGCGCTTAGGCATGCCGAAGGGCAGGGGTGGCGCATAGAAGTTGGTGGCAGTCACGCCTGGGGACGGGTTTATTGCCCGTACAACGATGAGACGTGCCGCTGCGGCGAGTTCTGCATCACTTCGATATGGTGCACGCCGAAGAACCCTGGCAACCATGCGCGAGCATTACGACGCGTCGTGGACAATTGCACTGCGCATCGCAATCGGCGTGTCGCTGATGACGATGCTGAGGAATAGAACAATGGAATATATTTTTACCTTGAAATATCAGCTTGCTGACGATGGCTGTGCCATGGATGAACTGATCGAGCGCTTGGGAGAAGCGGGCTGCGACGATGCCCTGGTCGGCATCGGGCAGCCGGGGCGACTGGCGCTTGAGTTCACTCGCGATGCTCCTGAGGCGGTCAAGGCAGTGCTTAGCGCTCTGGCCGACGTACATCGTGCGGTGCCGTCGGCCAAATTGATCGAGGTAGCGCCTGATTTGGTAGGGCTGACCGATGTAGCTGAGATCGTAGGTGTGTCTCGGCAGAACATGCGCAAGCTGATGTTGGCCCATCCAGGTAGCTTCCCGACACCGGTTCACGAGGGGAGTGCATCTATCTGGCATTTGGCGGACGTGCTGACCTGGTTGCAGGCCAAGGGTAGCTATCCGCTTACCAAGGACGTGTTGGATGTGGCCCAGGTGGCGTTGCAGGTTAACGTTGCGAAAGAAAGTCGGCGGTTACCTGGTCTGGCTTGCGAAGAGTTGGAAGCTTTGGTTGGGTGATAGTTGAACCCGTATCCACACGGCTTTCTGTGTTCACCGCCGCGCCACATCCGAGAAATAAAACTTATCCAGCGTATGCCGCGATTCGGTGTACTCGAACTGTCGGCCGTCCTGAAGAAAGGTCTGGTTACTCACCACGATGACATGGCTCTGGCCTTCAAGGTCCAGGTGTTGCTGGTCGTCCTTGGCGCAGCGGACCGCTTCGATGGTGCGCTGGGCGTAGGCGATCTGCAGCTGCAGGGTCTGTTCGATAAAGGCGTAGATCGACTGCACGGCGATGTCGCGGGTCAGGCCGGGGATCACGTCGCTGACGAAGTGGTTGATGTCCAGGATCACGCGCTTGCCATCGATTCGCCGGACTCGTTTGATGCGGGTGACCTGGCTGCCGGCGGGTGCCTTGATGTGTTCAAGCAAGGCACCTTCCAACGGCAACTGGCTGAACTCGACCACTTCGGTGCTGACATCGTTGCCCAGGCGCGGGTAGGTCTCCTGGAAGCTGACGATGCCGCCGAGTTGGAATTCGATGGGTTGGGTGGACAGTACGAAGGTGCCTTTGCCGTGGATCTTCTGGGCGAAGCCGCGCTCCTGAAGTTGTTCGATGGCCTTGCGCACCGTGCCACGACTGGCCTGATAGCTGTCCATCAGTTCGGTTTCGGAGGGCAGGCGGGCGCCTCGCTCGAGGCGTTCGGTGGTAATGCTGGTCAGCAGATCGTTGTAGATCTGGTTGTATTTACTCATGGAGAGGGCTCTGTACCGCGCTGTTCACCGGGGCGGAACCTTACGGGCCAAATGGGGGATTTGTCCATTCGGCTGTCATTATTCGCCGACAGGAGCGTAGGACGTTTCCGCGATTTTCGGGGGCTCATCATAAACAAAAACACAACTCGTCTGTACGAGTTGTTGATTTAACTCGTACAGACGAGTACTTTCTCTTCCACGTGCTGTCGACTCTCAATAACAAGAATGACGCGGAAGAAAAAAGCATGAGCCACGATTACCCCAAAATCGCCAGTGAGCTGCTGCAAAGCTTGGGTGGCGTCGAGAATATCGAGCAGGCCGCCCATTGCGTGACGCGCCTGCGCTTGTCCCTCAAGGACGCGGCCCGGGTGGACAGTGCCACGCTGAACCAGGTCGACCTGGTCAAGGGCTCGTTTTTTACCGGTGGCCTGTTCCAGGTGGTCATTGGCCCGGGCGAGGTGGAAAAGGTCTACGCCGCCCTGCGCGAACTGACCGGCCTGACCGCCGCGACCATTGCCGACGTCAAGCGCCAGGGCGCACAGAAGGGCAACGGCATGCAGCGCCTGGTGCGGGTGCTGTCCGATGTGTTCATGCCCATCCTGCCCGCCCTGGTGATCGCCGGCCTGCTGATGGGCGTCAACAACCTGCTGGGCGCCAAGGGCATGTTCATTGCCGGGCAGACGTTGCTCGATGCCTATCCGAACCTGGACGGCGTCTGGAGCCTGATCAACCTGATGGCCAATACCTCCTTCGTTTTCCTCCCGGCCCTGGTGGGCTGGTCGGCGGCCAAGCGTTTCGGCGGCAGTGAGATCCTCGGCATCGTGCTGGGCCTGATGCTCGTCCACCCGGACCTGCTCAACGCCTGGAACTACGGCAAGGCCGTGGCGGGGTTGGAAGGCCAGAGCCTGCCGTACTTCGACATCTTCGGCTGGTTCCGGATCGAGAAAGTCGGCTACCAGGGGCAGATCCTGCCGATCCTGCTGGCGGCCTATGTCATGAGTGTGATCGAGCGATGGTTGCGGGCCAGGGTGCCCAACGCGATCCAACTGCTGGTGATCCCCATCACCACCATCGTGATCACCGGGGTACTGGCCCTCGCCATCATCGGTCCGGTCACCCGGCACCTGGGCATTCTGATCACTGAAGGCATGGTGGCGCTGTTCGACCTGGCGCCGGTGATTGGCGGGGCGATTTTCGGCCTGCTCTATGCACCGCTGGTGGTGACCGGCATGCACCACATGTTCCTGGCGGTGGACCTGCAGTTGATCTCGACCCAGGGCGGCACGTTCATCTGGCCGATGATCGTCATGTCCAACCTGGCCCAGGGCAGTGCGGCGCTGGCGGTGTTCTACATGACCCGCAATGCGCGGGACAAGAGCATGGCGTCCACCTCGGCGATTTCCGCCTATTTCGGGATCACGGAGCCGGCGATGTTCGGCGTCAACCTGCGCTACAAGTTCCCCTTCTATTGCGCCCTGGCCGGCTCGGCCCTGGGTTGTATTTTCCTGTCGTTGAACAAGATCAAGGCCTCGGCGATTGGCGTCGGGGGGCTGCCGGGTTTCATTTCGATCGTGCCTGACTACATACCGATGTTCGTGGTCGGCATGGTCATCGCCATGAGCGTGCCCTTTGCCCTGACCTGTGCATTGAGCATGAAGATCGTTCGGCCGGGGTATCGGGTGGCCTGAGCCCTGTGGGAGCCGGGCTTGCCCGCGATGAGGCCTGTAAGGCCGGTACAAACAGACTGAAGGAAACGCACATGCAAGACTGGCAACGCTCGGTGATCTACCAGATCTATCCCAAGAGTTTCTACAGCCATGGCGGCCAGGCCACCGGTGATTTGCTGGGGGTGGTGGACAAGCTCGACTACTTGCACTGGCTGGGTGTGGACTACCTGTGGCTGACGCCGTTCCTGCGTTCGCCGCAGCGGGACAATGGCTACGACATCAGCGACTACTACGCCATCGATCCCAGCTACGGCACCATGGCCGACTGCGAATTGTTGATCGCCGAGGCACGCAAGCGCGGTATCAAGCTGATGCTCGACATCGTGGTCAATCACACCTCCATCGAGCATCCCTGGTTCCAGGCCGCCCGCAGCAGCCTCGACAACCCGTACCGCGATTTCTATATCTGGCGGGACCAGCCGAACACCTGGGAGTCCAAGTTCGGCGGCTCGGCCTGGGAGTACGAAGCGCAGACCGGCCAGTATTACCTGCACCTGTTCGACCATACCCAGGCCGACCTGAACTGGGACAACCCCCAGGTGCGCGCCGAAGTGTTCAAGATGATGCGTTTCTGGCGGGACAAGGGGGTAGGGGGCTTTCGTCTCGATGTGATCAACCTGATCTCCAAGCCAGCCGACTTCCCTGACGACCACACCGACGGCCGGCGCTTCTACACCGACGGCCCCAACGTGCACCGCTACCTGCAGGAAATGCATCGGGAAGTCTTCGAGGGTTTCGACCTGATCAACGTCGGCGAGATGTCGTCCACCAGCCTTGAGCACTGCGTTCGTTACTCCTGTCCGGCTTCGCGCGAACTGTCGATGACCTTCAATTTCCATCACTTGAAGGTGGATTACCCGAACCTGCAAAAGTGGGTGCGGGCCGACTTCGATTTTCTCGAGCTCAAACGCATCCTGTCCGACTGGCAGGTCGGCATGCAGGCCGGTGACGGTTGGAATGCGCTGTTCTGGTGTAACCATGACCAGCCGCGGGTGGTGTCGCGGTTCGGTGATGACGGTGAATACCGCGTGCCTTCGGCGAAGATGCTCGCCACGGCGTTGCACTTTCTCCAGGGCACGCCGTTCGTGTACCAGGGCGAGGAATTGGGCATGACCAATCCGGGCTTCGAGCACATCGAGCAATACCGCGATGTGGAAACCCTGAACATCTATCGCCTCAAGCGCAACGCCGGCGTATCCGAAGCCGAGGCCATGGCACCGATCATGCAGAAGTCCCGTGACAACGGGCGCACGCCGATGCAATGGAATGCCGGGCCGAACGCGGGTTTCAGCCGGGTCGAACCCTGGATTGGCGTGCCGGCCAACGCCGCTCTCATCAATGTCGAGCAACAACAAGAAGACGCGACCTCGGTGTTGCATTACTACCGTGAGCTGATCGCCCTGCGTCGCAGCGAAGCCTTGATCCAGGACGGCGTCTACCGCCTGCTGCTGCCTGAGCATCCACACGTGTGGGCGTACCTGCGCGAAGGGCAGGGGGAGCGCCTGCTGGTGGTCAGCCATTTTTATGGGGATGACTGCGAGGTGGAGCTGCCCGAAGGAGTCCTCACCCATGACACCAAACAACGCTGGGTGATCGGCAACTACGAGGCCGGCGAACACCGATACCGACGGCTGCGTCTGCGGCCCTACGAGTCGTTCGTGCTGCACTTGAGCGACTGAATAAAAAATTTCCCCTGACCCAGGGACTGCCTGACAGCGAACACGTTGCGCCAGACGCATCGTGGGCCCTTTGTCGTCAACCAAGCGGCAAATAGGGGGAAGTCATGGAGCAAAAAAACAATAAGAAACAATGGAGAGGCGTATGAAAACAATAATAAACCGTGGCCTGGCCGCGTCCTGTATCTGCCTGGCGCTGCCGTCCTCGGTTCAGGCGCTGGAATTTTCCGGTTATCTGCGTAGCGGCGTCGGCAGCGCGACCAATGGCCGTTCCCAGTCCTGCTTCCAGCTACCCGGGGCGCAGACTAAATATCGGTTGGGTAACGAGTGCGAGCAGTACGGGGAACTGGAGCTGCGCCAGGACCTGTTCACCCTCGACGATGGCTCGGTGTTGAGCGTGGACGGCATGGCATCGCTGTACAACCGCTATGACCGCACGCCGACTTTCCAGGGTGAAAACGGCTCGGCCCGCATGCCGCAGATGTATGCCCAATGGTCGAACATGCCTAGCCTGAACGGCGGGTCGTTGTGGGCCGGTCGGCGTTACTACAAACGTAACGACATCCATATCTCGGATTTCTACTACTGGAACCAGAGCGCCACCGGTGGTGGGATCGAGGACGTGCTGATCGGTGGGCTGAAATACAGCTACGCCTTCTCGCGCAAGGACAACCTGTACCAGAAAGACCCGGTCAACCGGCATGACTTCAACGTCGCCGGTTTCAATACCAACCCCGGCGGCGAGCTGGAATTTGGCCTGAGCTTCATCGACCGGGCGGACCGTCGTGACGCCCATCGCGGTTGGGCACTGACTGCCCAGCATGTGCAGCAGGACTTCCTGGGCGGCAAGAATAAACTGGCCTTGCAGTACGGCGAGGGCCCAGGCACCGGGCTGGGGTATACCGGCGATACCGGGCTGGACGACAGCAACAAGAGCTATCGTCTGGTGGAGTTTTTCGATTGGCAGGTCACGCCGCGTTTTGGCGGGCAGGTGCAGGCGGTGTACCAGAAGGACATCCGCCCCGACGGCGCCGACCAGGACTGGGTGTCGTTGGGCGTTCGCCCGGCGTACGCCATCACCGACCAGTTCAAGCTGGTGGCCGAACTGGGCCACGACCAGGTGCAGGCCAGCGATGGAACACGCAAGCTGAGCAAATTCACCTTCGCGCCCACCTGGTCGCCCAAGGGCCCGGAATTCTGGGCTCGCCCGGAAATACGGCTCTATTACACCTACGCCAGTTGGAACGCGGCGGCCCAGCGAGCAGCCAATGAACTGGCTGCTGGCTCGGCGCTGTCGGACACCGGTGCGTTTGGCGGTGCGCGACATGGTTCCAACGTGGGCCTGCAGGTCGAATATTGGTGGAAATGACCCGTGTAGCGCGGGTCGCTGATCGCTGCGTGCCCGCGATGCGAAAAGAATAGACAGCAGCAGGTGAAGTCATGAACACAACGCAACCTTTGCAATTGCTCGCACCGCTGTCCGGGGTCCTGATGCCTTTGGACAGTGTGCCGGATCCAGTCTTCTCCAGCCGTGTGGTGGGGGATGGCATCTGCATCGATCCGACCTCGCAGACCCTTTGCGCGCCGCTGTCCGGCGTCATCGGCACACTTCAGGACAGCGCCCATGCGGTGAGTATCACCGCTGACAACGGTGTCCAGGTACTGATGCACATCGGCCTGGACACGGTCAACCTGGCGGGTAAGGGCTTCACCTCGCGGGTGGCAATGGGGCAACGGGTCGAGGCCGGCCAGCCGCTGATCGATTTCGATGCCGACTACATCGCCTTGCATGCGCGCAGTCTGTTGACGCTGATGCTGGTGGTCAGCGGCGAACCCTTCCGCCTACTTGTGGACGAGGCGACTTGCGTCGAAAGCGGCACGCCGTTGTTGCAGGTACGCTCAGGTGAGCAAGGGGCGGTTGATGAGGCGCAGCAGGGCTCGGTGCTGTTTTCCCGGCCGCTGATCGTGCCCAATGAAAGCGGCCTGCATGCCCGTCCTGCCGCGGTGCTCGCCCAAGCGGCCAAGGGGTTCGAGGCCACTATTCAACTGCATAAACAGCAAGCCAGCGCCAACGCCAAGTCCCTGGTGGCGATCATGGCGTTGCAGACGGCCAAGGGTGACCGCGTGCAGATCAGTGCCGTCGGCCCCCAGGCCGGGCAGGCCATCGAGGCGTTGGAACAGTTGCTGCTGTCGGGATGCGGCGAAACGGTGCAAGCGCCGCTGGCGTTGGAGCCGACCATGACCGTCGAACCGTCGCTGCCCGACCGGCTGCGGGGCGTCTGCGCGTCGTCCGGTTCGGCGTTTGGCGAAGTGGTCCAGATCGCCTCCCAGGTGTGGGACATCGACGAGGCGGGCGGCGGCATCGAGGCTGAGCAGGCGGCCCTGGATCAAGCATTGGAGCAGGCGACGCAAGCCTTGAAGGCTTTGCAGGACGAGGCGGCGGGCAGCGTCCAGGCGCAGATTTTTCGGGCCCATCAAGAGTTGTTGGAAGACCCCACCTTGCTGGAGCAGGCCCAAGCCTTGATCGCCGAGGGCAAGAGCGCGGCATTCGCCTGGAAAACCGCCACCGAGGCGAGCGCCGCGCTGTTCCAGCAATTGGGCAGCGCTTTGCTGGCCGAGCGCGCAACGGACCTGGTCGATGTCGGGCAACGGGTGCTCAAGCTGATCCTGGGGGTGCAGGACAACGCCTGGAACCTGCCTGAACAGGCGATCCTGGTGGCCGAGCAACTGACGCCGTCCCAGACCGCCAGCCTCGACACCTCACGCATCGCCGGTTTCGTCACCGTGGGCGGCGGCGCTACCAGCCATGTCGCGATCCTGGCCCGTGCGCTGGGCCTGCCCTCGTTGTGTGGCGTGGCGCAATCCGTGCTGGCCCTGGATAACGGCACCCGGGTGTTGCTGGACGCCGACGGCGGCGAATTGCACGTCAATCCGGAGCAGGTCCTGATCGAGCAACGTCAGGCCGCGGGTGACCGGCAGCGCCAGCGACATCAGCGTGACCTGGAACAGTCGGCCCTGGCGGCTCGGACCCTTGACGGCCATCGCGTCGAAGTCAGTGCCAATGTTGGGTCGCTGCGGGACGTGGAGCAGGCCATGGCCCTGGGAGGCGAAGGCGTGGGACTGTTGCGCTCCGAACTGCTCTATCTGGATCGCGCGCACCCACCTGGCCATGACGAGCAAGCGACCCTCTACAGCGCCGTCGCCCGGGCGCTTGGGCCTGAGCGCAACCTGGTGGTTCGCACCCTGGACGTGGGCGGCGACAAGCCGCTGGCCTATGTACCGATGGCTCATGAGGCCAACCCATTCCTGGGCATGCGTGGTATTCGCCTGTGCCTGGAACGGCCGCAGTTGCTGCGCGAACAGTTCCGGGCAATTCTTGCCTGTTCGGGGTTGGCACGGCTGCACATCATGTTGCCCATGGTCACGCAATTGGCGGAGCTGCGCCTGGCGCGGCAGATGCTGGACGAAGAGGTCCGCCACCTGGGACTCAAGCAGGCGCCGAAGCTGGGCATCATGATCGAAGTGCCGGCGGCGGCGCTGATGGCCGACCTGTTTGCTCCTGAAGTGGATTTCTTCTCCATCGGCACCAACGACCTGACCCAATACACCCTGGCCATGGACCGTGACCACCCGCGTCTGGCCAGCCAGGCCGATGGCCTGCATCCCTCGGTGTTGCGCCTGGTCGCCCGTACGGTCGAAGCCGCTCGCGCCCACGGCAAGTGGGTTGGGGTGTGTGGCGCGCTAGCCTCGGAACCCCTGGCGGTGCCGGTGTTGTTAGGGTTGGGCGTGGATGAATTGTCGGTCAGCGTGCCGCTGATTCCGTCGATCAAGGCCTGCGTGCGTGAATGGAGCCTGAGCGAGTGCCGCACGCTGGCTCAACAGGCCTTGGCCCAGGAAAGCGCGGAGCAGGTGCGTGACCTCCTGCGTACTCACTCATCCACCGCCAACCCGGCCACCTTGGCCACGGAGCATTGAACATGTTCGACAAACTGCAACAGGCTTTCTGGAAAGCCCTGACCCCGGACCTGGTACCCGAAGAGCCCAAGCAGTCGCCAGCGGTTGAAGGGCTGGCGCCAGCCATCATTGCCGCGTTGGGCGGCGCGGAAAACCTCAAGTCCCATCAACCCGTGGCCTTGACGCGGCTGCGGGTAGAACTGCGGGACGTGACGCGGATCGATCGGGCCGGGTTGAGCGTCGCCGGTGTGATGGGGGTGATGATGCTGGACAACGGTGTGGTGCATCTGATTACCGGCTTGCCGGGCTGACTTTTTGGGGGCTGCTGCGCAGCCCAGTGAGAGCCACAAAAGCGGTTCGCCACGAGGGAGATCGGTGGGAGTTCCTCACGCGTTCTATACTCCTGGCACCCATTGCGGCAAACGATATGCCGCAATAAGGAGCCTGCCATGAATGACACTCAAAAACTCGCCGCCTTGCGCATCGTTTTGGTCGTGGTCGGTCTGATTGCCGTCTTCGCGATCTGGCCGTTGATGATGCTGTGGCCGTCCGGCTGGGCGTGGCACAGCGGCCATTCCGACTATCCGCTGATGATCGTCGGAATTTACGCGACGCTCGGCGTGTTCCTGCTGATGGCGTCTCGCGAACCGATGAAACACCTGAGCCTGATCTGGTTCACCGTGTGGTCGAGCGTCGTGCACGGCGCGATCATGGCGGTGCAGTCGTTTGGCGTCGGGATGGACGGGGCGAGCCAATACGGCCATCTATTGGGCGATGTGCCCGCGTTATTCATCGTCGCGGTGGCGCTGGCTTTTTTTACACCGCGGGGCGAGAAAGCGCGTTTGCTGCCTGATTGACCCCGGGTGGGGCGCTAATCAAAAGCCTTGTGGATAACTTCCATGAGGCTTTTTTCATTTTAGCTGGCCTTACTGTTTCTCATCTGCGGGTGTATCGTATTCGCCTTTTGCGGGCCCCATGGTCCGTCGCAGATTCAAGAGGTGGTCGCTTCATGTCCTTTACCCGTCGCCAAATACTCGGTGGCCTGGCCGGTCTTGTTGTCGTTGGTGTGGGTGCAGGCGGCGCGTCGCGGTACTGGCTGGGCAAGAGGGCCGACGCAGAAGCTGGTCATGATTATGAATTGATCGCCGCGCCTCTGGACGTCGAACTGGTGGCCGGGCACAAGACCCAGGCCTGGGCGTTTGGTCCTTCGGCACCGGGCACCGAGTTGCGGGTGCGCCAGGGCGAATGGTTGCGGGTACGCTTCATCAACCACCTGCCGGTCGCCACCACCATTCATTGGCACGGGATCCGTTTGCCGCTGGAGATGGACGGCGTGCCGTATGTTTCGCAACTGCCGGTGCTGCCGGGAGAGTATTTCGATTACAAGTTCCGCGTGCCGGACGCCGGCAGCTACTGGTATCACCCCCACGTCAACAGCAGCGAAGAGCTCGGGCGTGGACTGGTGGGGCCGTTGATCATCGAAGAGCGCGAGCCCACCGGCTTCAAATATGAACAGACCCTGAGCCTCAAGAGCTGGCATGTGGATGAGCAGGGCGAGTTTGTCGCGTTCAGCATTCCCCGCGAGGCGGCGCGTGGCGGTACGGCCGGGCGGCTGGCGACCATCAACGGCGTGCCCCAGGCGGTGATTGACCTGCCGGCCGGGCAGATCACTCGGGTGCGTTTGCTCAACCTCGACAACACCCTGACTTACCGCATCAACATCCCCGGCGTTGAAGCGCAGATCTATGCGTTGGACGGCAACCCCATCGAACCGCGCCCGCTGGGCAAGGAATACTGGCTTGGCCCAGGCATGCGCATTTGCCTGGCGATCAAAGCGCCGCCGGCCGGTGAAGAGTTGTCGTTGCGCAACGGCCCGGTGCGCTTGGGGACGCTGCGTTCGGTGCCCAACAGTGACGCACCGACCCAGTGGCCACCGGCACTGCCCGCCAATCCGGTGTCCGAGCCGGACCTGGCCAATGCCGAGAAACTCAACTTCAATTTCGAATGGGTCGGCTCGGTGTCGGTCAATGTCGACAACGGCAAGCCGCCAAGCCTCTGGCAGATCAACGGCAAGGCCTGGGACATCACCGACAAGACCTGCGCCGACCGGCCGATCGCCACGCTGAAGAAAGGCCAGAGCTACATTTTTGAATTGAAGAACATGACCCAGTACCAGCATCCGATCCATTTGCACGGCATGAGCTTCAAGGTGATCGCGTCGAACCGGCACAAGGTCGTGCCGTATTTCACTGACACGTACTTGCTGGGCAAGAACGAGCGGGCGCAGGTGGCGCTGGTGGCGGATAATCCAGGCGTGTGGATGTTCCACTGCCATGTGATCGATCACATGGAAACCGGCCTGATGGCCGCCATCGAGGTGGCGTGATGCGTCAGATTCGCCCCGCCAAAATCATCGACCGCAGCCGTGACCAGGACTTCATGCGCGAAGCCCTGGCCCTCGCCGCCCAAGGCGCCGCCCTGGGCGAAGTGCCGGTGGGCGCGGTGCTGGTGCAGGACGGCGAGATCATCGGGCGCGGCTTCAACTGCCCGATCAGCGGCCACGACCCCAGCGCCCACGCGGAAATGGTCGCCATCCGCGCCGCCGCCCAGGCGGTGAGCAACTATCGCCTGCCCGGCAGCACCCTCTACGTGACGCTGGAACCGTGCAGCATGTGCGCCGGCCTCATCGTCCACTCGCGCATCGCCCGGGTCGTCTACGGGGCTTTGGAACCCAAGGCTGGTATCGTCCAGAGCCAGGGGCAGTTTTTCAGCCAGGGTTTCCTGAACCATCGGGTGATGTTCGAGGGCGGGGTGTTGGCTGAGGAGTGCAGTACGGTGCTGAGTGAGTTCTTCAAGGCCCGAAGAGCCAAATCCTCAGACTGACGCTGTCCCCCACTGTGGGAGCGGGCTTGCTCGCGAAGGCGGCGTGTCAGTCACATAGAGGTTGAATGGTCCGACGCCATCGCGAGCAAGCTCAGCTCCCACATGGGGTCCCGGGTGTCCACAGATCCTGCGTTCACCACAATCCCTGTGGGAGCTGAGCTTGCTCGCGATAGCGGTGGGTCTGCTTGCATTCATGTTGAATGTGTTGCCGCCATCGCGAGCAAGCTCAGCTCCCACATGGGGTCCCGGGTGTCCACAGATCTTGCGTTCACCACAATCCCTGTGGGAGCTGAGCTTGCTCGCGATAGCGGTGGGTCAGCTTGCATTCGTGTTGAATGTGCTGCCGCCTTCGCGAGCAAGCCCGCTCCCACAGTGGGATTTGTGGTGCCTGGGCGATTTATTTCCGCGCCACAATCACCGCCCGCCTCGGCGCCGGCAGCCCTTCGATGGTTTTGCTGTGGTCGGCGGGATCGAGGAAGTCGCTTAGCGACTGATACTTCATCCACTCGGTGCTGCGCTGTTCTTCCACGGTCGTCAGGCTCACGTCCACGCAACGCACGTCACTGAACCCGGCGCGGCGCAGCCAGCGTTCCAGGGCCGGGACCGACGGCAGGAACCACACGTTGCGCATCTGCGCGTAGCGGTCCTCGGGCACCAGCACCTGGTG